>OZ220712.1:0-1710000 GCA_965116735.1 Thermodesulfobacteriota bacterium
CGCCCGCCGCGCACCTCCCAGATGCCCTCGTCGGGCTGGTCCCAGTGGTCGCACACCCACTCCATCAGGCGCGAGAGGTTGGTCCACAGCTCCGAGTCGATGGGGGTGCCGTACTTGTTGAAGAGGTAGACGGAGTCCATCATTTCGCCGTAGATGTCCAGCTGGAGCTGGTCGGCGGCGGCGTTGCCGATGCGCACGGGAGCGGATTTCCGGTAGCCCTCCCAGTGGTCGAGGGTAAACTCCGGGAGTTCCTTCTCGCCGCGGATGCCGTACATGATCTGCAGCGAGCCGTCGGGCTTCAGGTCGCCGCAACGTTCCTTGAGCCAGTCCATGAAGCGGCCGGCCTCGTAGGTGAAGCCCAGCCGCATGAGGCCGTAAAGGCTGAAGCTGGCGTCGCGGATCCAGGTGTAGCGGTAGTCCCAGTTGCGCACGCCGCCGATGTCTTCCGGCAGGCTGCAGGTGGGCGCGGCCACGATGGCGCCCGAGGGCTCGTAGCACAGGAGCTTCAGCACCAGCGCCGAACGGTCTACCATCTCGCGCCAGCGCCCGCTGTAGCGGGATTGCCGGAGCCACTGGTGCCAGTACCGCTCGGTGTTCTCCAGCAGCTCGAGGCAGCCTTCCACCTCCGGGCAGTCGCAGTCGATGCCGGCGTCGTCGACGCCCTGGAACACCGCCGCCAGCACGCTGTTCTCCCGCAGGGTCCCGCTGGCCACCACGCCGCCGTTGCCGTCGGGGCGGACCGACACCACGGTCTGGTGGCCGCTCTGGGACACCTTCAGCATGCAGCCGAGCCCGTCGCTCTGGAATACCGCCCGGTTGTCGCGGACCTCCACGGTATGTTCCGCGCGTCCGTAGTCGAACGCCGGAGAGCACTGGAGCTTGAGCGACATGGTGCCGCGCACCACCTTGGCGATGCGGATGATGCGCCCGTGGTAGTTCTCGTCGGCGGGCCCCGGGGGCATGAAGTCCATCACTTCGCTCACGCCTTCCTCGGTCATGAAGCGGGTGATGAGGATGTTGGTGTCCGGCAGGTACAACTGCCGGCAGGTGACGTTGCCGACGTCGGGGCCGATCACGAAACGTCCGCCCTTGGCGTCGTCGAGCACGGAGGCGAAGACGCTGGGCGAATCGAAGCGCGGGTAGCAGAACCAGTCGATGGAGCCGTTGTTGCCTACCAGGGCGACGGTGTGAAGGTCGCCGATGACGCCGTAGTTCTCGATGGGAGCGTACATTGCGCGGTCAATCTAACTGATCCTCGGGGGTAATGCCATCGAGCCCGCGCGGCGGTTGCGGCCGGCGTCGTGTCATGTCGGAAAGGTTCCTGTGCTAAGATGCAACCAGGGCGCAAGGGCGCTTGTAAAGCTGGTTTTCCACAAGATAGACACCCTGTCCAAGGAGGTTCGTATGCAGTTGGGGATCATCGGTTTGGGAAGGATGGGCGGCAACATGGCGCGGCGGCTGATCAAGGCCGGACACGAGGTGGTGGCCTTCGACATGCACGCCGACGCGGTCCAGGGGCTGGTGGAGGAGGGCGCGGTGGGCAGCGCCTCGCTGGAGGAGCTGGTGGCGAAGCTCGAGAAGCCCAGGGCGGTGTGGATGATGGTGCCCGCGGCGGTGGTGGACCGGACCATCGAGTCCTTCGTCCATCATCTGGAGAAGGACGACATACTCATCGACGGCGGCAACTCGTACTACATCGACGACATCCGGCGCGCGAAGGAGCTGGCTTCCAAGGGTATCCACTACGTCGACGTGGGCACCAGCGGCGGCGTCTGGGGCCTGGAACGCGGATACTGCCAGATGATCGGCGGCGAGACTGGTGTGGTGCGGCATCTCGACCCGATATTCGCGGCGCTGGCGCCCAGCATCGACGAGGCGCCGCGCACGCCGGGGCGGGTGCCGGGCAAGGGCACGGCGGAGCACGGCTACCTCCACTGCGGCCCCAACGGCGCCGGACACTTCGTCAAGATGATCCACAACGGCATCGAGTACGGCATCATGGCGGCCTACGCAGAGGGCTTCAACATCATGAAGCACGCCAACGTCGGAAAGCAGGGGCACGAGGCCAGCGCCGAGCAGACGCCGCTGAGAGACCCCGAGCACTACCGGTACGACTTCGATCTCGGCGAGGTGGCGGAGCTGTGGCGCCGCGGCAGCGTGGTGGCGTCGTGGCTGCTGGACCTCACCGCCAACGCGTTCCTGGAAGATCCCGGGCTGGAGCGGTTCGCCGGCCGCGTGTCGGATTCCGGCGAGGGGCGCTGGACCATCCAGGCCGCGGTGGACGAAGCGGTGCCCGCCCACGTCCTGACCGCCGCCCTGTTCGAGCGTTTCAGCTCGCGTGGCGAAGCGGATTTCGCCGACAAGCTGCTGTCGGCCATGCGCTTCCAGTTCGGCGGCCACGAGGAGCTGCCCGCCAAGAAATAGCCGGCGGCCGAACCCATGGAGATAGAGGTCCTTGCCGACGCCGACGCCGTGGCGCGCCGCGCCGCGGCGTTCATCGCCGATGCCGCCCGGACGGCGGCGCGCGCCCGCGGCCGGTTCGTGTTCGCGGTGAGCGGCGGTCGGACCCCCTGGGTGATGCTGCGGGCGCTTGCGGAGGAGGAGGTCCCGTGGGAGGCGGTGGAGATCGTGCAGGTGGACGAACGGGTGGCCCCGGAAGGGCACCCGGACCGGAACCTCACCCATTTGCGGGAAAGCCTGCTCGAGCGGGCGCCGCTCAAGCCGGGGCAGATACACGCCATGCCGGTGGCGGCGGAAGACTTCGATGCCGCCGCGCGGGAATACGGCGACGTGCTCCGGGACCTGACGCCGCCGTCCGGCCGTCTGGATCTCGTTCATCTCGGCCTCGGCCCGGACGGCCACACCGCGTCTCTGATCCCCGAGGCGCCGGAACTGGAAATCCGCGATGCGCCCGTGGCCGTCACCGGTGTCTACCAGGGGCGGCGGCGCATGACCCTGACCTATCCGGTGCTCGACAACGCGCGTCGGATTCTCTGGGTGGTGACCGGCGAAGACAAGCAGGAGATGTTATTGCGACTACGGGACGGTGACGGCGCCATTCCCGCGGGGCGGGTTGCCGCTGGAGCCGCCGTGGTGATCGCGGATCGCGCGGCGGCGAGGCTGCTTGGAGGCGGTGCGTGAGGTTCGGCGGATAGCCCTCACCCCAACCCTCTCCCAGGGGGAGAGGGAGTCGGAGCCGGAGGGAGGTTCTCCGGGGGGCGGCGGAGAGGGCGTGGCGGCGGTCGCTGGTGTGTTGGCTATTCCCTGAGCGCTGCGAGCATGTCCTCCGTGCGCGTGAGCTTGACGCGCGGGCGCCCGCTTTCCTTGCCGCGGGAGGTTTCGATGTCGTCGAGGCGGAGCCAGTCCTCGTAGGAAACGTAGTCGGGCTGCCGCTCGCGCACCAGGCGCTCGGCGGCGGCCACGGCGGGCTTGTCGGCGGGCAGGATCGCGCCCCCCCTCAGGTCCTCCAGCATGCGTTCGACGGTTTCCACGGCGTCGGGCTTGTTGGTGCCGATGACGCCGGTGGGTCCGCGTTTGATCCACCCGGAGGCATAGAGGCCCGCCACCGGCCTCTTGCCGTCCCTGGCCAGCACGCGGCCTCTGTCGTTGGGGATGACGCCGCGGCGGTCGTCGAAGGGGACGTCCGGCAGGGCCACGCCGAGGTAGCCAACGGAGCGGAAGACGATGTCGGCGGGGATGGTCTCGTGTTCCTCGGTGGCGCGCGGCCGCAAGCCGCCGTTGTCGGCGTAGAGCTCGTTCTTCACGAGCCGGAGGCTGCCTACGTGTCCGTCGCCGTTGCCGATGATCTCCGTCGGCGACAGCAGGAAGCGAATGCTCAGCCGGCGCGATTTGCCCGTGTCCGGCCGGCCGGCGTAGCTTTGGAGGATCTCGATCTTGCGGAGCAGGGCCTTGTCCGCGTGCGCATCCACGTACGCCTGACTCAGCTCATCGAGCCGGGCCTCTTCGGGAAGAATCTCGACGTCGGCGTCGGCCAGCTCGCCCATTTCCTTGATCTCGGGGTTGGTGAACGCGGCCTGGGCCGGACCCCGACGGCCGATGAGGTAGACGTTGCGGATCCTGCTTTCGCGTAACGCCTCCAGCGCGTAGTCGGCGATATCGGTGACCGCCAGTTCCTCGTAGCTCCGGCACAGGATGCGGGCCACGTCGATGGCGACGTTGCCCACGCCGATGACGGCGGCGGATTCGCCGCTCAGGTCGAAACGGCGGTCGCGGTAGTCCGGATGCCCGTTGTACCACGCGACGAACTCGGTGGCGGCGTGGCTCCCGTGGAGGTCTTCCCCGGGAATGCCGAGGTTGCGGTCGGTCTGGGCGCCGGTGGTGAAGCAGATCTGGTGGTAGTGGGCCTGGAGATCGCCCAGGTGGATGTCGCGGCCGTAGCGCACGTTGCCGTAGAAGCGGAAATTGGGCTTCCGCGCGTTCCGGTCATAGACCCGTATGACCGACTTGATCTTCTGGTGATCGGGAGCGACGCCCCCGCGCACGAGCCCGAACGGGGTCGCAAGCTCGTCGAACATGTCGACCTCGACGCTCAACCCGGTTTCCTTGAACAGCCGCTCGACGACGTAGAAGCCCGCCGGCCCCGAACCAATGATGGCTACTCGGAGGGGATTGTCGTCGGTCCCTGTATTGGGCATGAAGGTCTCCCGAAGTTCATGAAGAGCAGCGGCCCCGTTGGTCGGAGCCTACCCACTCTCATTCTACGGGATTCGCCCGGCGGTTGCCAGTTTCCCGTCCGAGCTGTCCGGAAGGGAGCCGGCGCGCGCTCCGTCTTGATGCCTCCCCGCTTCCCGTGTTACTGAGCGCGTTCATGCGTATCATCTTGTTGGGTCCGCCTGGAGCGGGCAAGGGAACGCAGGCGGAGTCCATCGTCACGGCCTTCGGCATACCGCAGATTTCCACGGGCGACATGCTGCGGGCGGCCGTAAAGGATGGCACCGCGCTGGGGCGGCGCGTGAAGGCGGTGATGGAGTCGGGGGCGCTGGTGTCGGACGAGATCATCGTGGAGCTCATCAAGGAACGCATCCGGGACCCGGATTGCCGCGACGGGTTTCTCTTCGACGGCTTCCCGAGGACGCTGGCCCAGGCCGAGGCGTTGCGGGACAACAGCATCCCGGTCACCCACGTGGTGGAGATCGACGTCCCACCCGAGGAAGTGATTGCGCGGCTCAGCGGCCGGCGCGTGCACGCGGCGTCGGGGCGGGTCTATCACGTGGCGTTCAATCCGCCGAAAACCGAGGGCAAGGACGACGTCACCGGCGAGGATCTCGTTCAGCGGGACGATGACCGGGAGGAGACGGTGCGCCGGCGGCTGGATGTCTACAGCGAGCAGACCGCGCCGCTGGTGAACTACTACACCCGGTGGCAGGCCGGGGGCGATGCCGCGGCGCCGCGCTACCTCAGGGTGTCGGGGCTGGGCCGGGTCGAGGAGGTGCGGGACACGATCCTGGCGAGACTCAAGGAGGAGGCGGCGTGAGGCCCGTTCATCCCCGCGTCACCACGGACGACTTCGACGCCGTGCTGTTCGACCTGGACGGCGTGCTGACCTCGACGGCCCGGGTCCACTCGATATGCTGGAAGAGGATGTTCGACGCCTTCCTGGAGCAGCGCGCGGCGGACGCGGGCGACGCCTTCGTGCCCTTCGACATCGACGCCGACTACAAGCTCTACGTGGACGGCAAGCCCCGTTACGACGGGGTCCGCAGCTTCCTGGAGTCCAGGGGGATCGAGCTGCCCCACGGCGACCCCGCCGACCCGCCGGGGGCGCTGAGCGCGTGCGGGCTGGGCAACCGCAAGGACCGCCTGTTCAACGAGGTGCTGGCGGCGGAAGGGGCGGAGACCTACGACGGCACCATCCGCTGGGCCAGGGACCTCCGCGCCCGGGGATTCAAGACCGCGGTGGTGTCGTCCAGCAAGAACTGCAAGACCATCATGGAGGCCGCCGGGATCGAGGGCCTTTTCGACGTCAGGATGGACGGGGAAATCGCCCAGCGCCTGAAGATCCCGGGCAAGCCGGCTCCCGACACCTATCTCAGGGCCGCCGAAGAGCTGGGTGTGAGGCCCGAAAGAGCCGTGGTGGTGGAGGATGCCCTTTCCGGGGTCGAGGCCGGCCGCCGCGGCGGCTTCGGCCTGGTGATCGGCGTGGACCGGCATGACGACGCGGATGCCCTTCGTGAGAACGGCGCCGACATCGTGGTGACGGATCTGGCCGAGATGCTGGATGAGTAACGTTTGGTGCGGGTACCCGTCCTTCGACTTCGCTCGGCTCCGCCTCGCTACGCCTGTCCTGAGCCCTTCGACAGGCTCAGGACAGGCGTAGCGTCAGCGTAGCGAAGTCGAAGGACCCCCGGCGTCCGGAAAGAATCTGTCGTAGCAGGCGCGGATGCGCTCCCGCCGTTTCTCGTAGTCCCGCAGCAGCGCCGCCCCCGGAGACTTGCGGCCGCGCTCCTCATAGCCGAGCGCCAGGGCAACGGCCCGGAGCTTTTCGGGCTCCCGTTCCAGGACGTGGGTGTCCTGGTCGCGCTCCAGCCGCAGGCGGTGGCCCAGGCGGCGCAGGAACGTATACCCCTCCACCAGAATCCGGTAGTCCCGTGCCCCGAGGAGACGCAGCTCCCGCAGCGCGGCGGCCGCGCCCACCGTGTCCCGTTGGCGTAGCGCGGCATGTTCGTGCACGAAACGCAGTTGCAGCATCTGCACCAGGAACTCCACGTCGATCAATCCGCCGCGCCCGGTCTTGACGTCGAACCGGGAGCCGTCCTCCCGCGCCAGTTCCCGCTCCATGCGCATGCGCAGGCGATCGATTTCCCTCAGGTCCTCGTCACCGAAGTCGCCCTGGTAGGCGAAGCGTTCGGCGATGGCCTCGGCCTCGGCGCCCAGGGTCGGGTCGCCCGCCACGAAACGCGCGCGGATCAGCGCCTGCCGTTCCCAGAGCTGGGAGCTGGTCTCGTGGTAGCGGCGAAACGCTTCCAGGGAGGAGACCAGCGGTCCGGACCGTCCCGACGGCCGCAACCGCATGTCGAGCCGGTAGGCGATGCCTTCGGCCGTCGGAGCGGAGAGGTAGGCGATGAGCCGTTGTCCGAGCTGGACGTAGTAGTCGTGAACGCTCATACGACCCGCGGGGCCGCCGCCGGTTTCGCTCCCGTCGGCGCTGTCGTACAGGAAGATCAGGTCGAGGTCCGAGTTGTAGTCGAGCTGCCGCTCGCCGAGTTTGCCCATGGCCAGCACCGCGAAGCGGCCGCCTTCCGGCGCGCCGTGCCGGCGGTCCAGTTCGGTTCTTGCCAGCTCGAGCGCCGCTTCGACACAGGCTTCCGCCAGATCGCTCAATTGCCGGACCGCGTCGTCGAAGTCCAACTCCCCGCCGAGGTCGTGGAGGCCCAGCCGGAGGAACTCCTCGACACGGTAACGTCTCAGCCGGTCGAGCCCGCCCTCGATGTCGTCAGTTTCCTCGATGGATGCGGTGATCTCGGTCAGCATCTCCGCCTGGGTCTTGGCGACGCGCGTAAGGTCTGCCCGAATCAGGGAGTCCAGCAACTCGGGTCGGTTCACGAACAACACCGACAGGAAGCGGCTGTTGGCGAACAGGTCGATGAGCAGGCGCGTGGTCTTGGGATTCTCGGCCAGAAGCGACAGAAACCCGGTGCGGGCGCCGATGCGGCGGCCGAACTCGGCCATGTTGTGCAACGCCTGCTGCGGCTCCGCCGATTCCAGGATGGTCTTGATCAAGGCCGGCATGAGATCGCGCATGACCTTGACCCGCCTGGGACTGGGGGGCGTGGTGCGGCTGCCGTCCCGCACCGCCAGCAGGTCCCGGTACGCCCTTTCGGGATCCGGGAAGCCGTGTTTCCGGAGCGCTCCGACGACCCATTCCTGCCGCTCCAGATCTTGCCAGACCTCCGCCTCCGGGCCGTCCCCCTCGGCGGAAATCTCCTTCCGCGCGCTGTAAAAGAGACGGTCGAACGACGCGTGGACCACGTCGGTCTGTTCCCGGTAGTCCGTCCAGAATGCCTCGGCTTCTCCGCCCGGTTCGTCGAGGTAGCCCAACCGTCGCGCCAGGGCGCGCTGCCGGTCCGTGGTAGGGGGGATCTCGTGGGACTGGGCGTGTGCGAAGACCTGGATCTTGTGCTCCACGTTCCGAAGGAACCGATAGGCCGCGCTCAAGGCTTCGCTCTCCCCCGCCGGGATGTAACCGCACCGGGCCAGCGCCGCCAAAGCCTCGAGGGTGTTCTCCTTCCGAATGCGGGTGTCGTACCCGCCGTTCACCAGTTGCAGCGCCTGGGTAAAGAACTCCACTTCGCGTATGCCGCCGTGCCCGAGCTTGAGGTTCCGCGTCCGGCCGTCCTCGCCGGCGAGATGTTGCCGTTCGATACGCGCCTTCATGTCACGCAACTCCTCCACCGTGGAGAAGTCCAGGTAGCGGCGGTACACGAACGGCTTGACGCCCTCGAGAAACTCCTCGCCCAGTTTCTTGTCGCCGGCCACGGGCCTGGCCTTGATCAGCGCCGAACGCTCCCAGGCGAGGCCCCAGGATTCGTAGTAGAACAGGGCCGCCGCCAGGGGTTGGGCAATGGGCCCCTGAGTGCCCATGGGACGGAGTCGCAGGTCCGTGCGGAACACGAGACCGTCCTCGGTGATCTCGCCCATGGCGCGGGTCAGCCGTTCCGCGAGCTGGCTGAAAAACTCCAGGGGCGGCATGGCGCGGCGGCTTCCCGGCTCATCGGTCTCGTACAGGTAGATGAGGTCGATGTCGGAGCTGAAGTTGAGCTCCCGGCCGCCCAGCTTGCCCATCCCCAGGACGACGAAGCGGTTGTCCCGTGACTTTCCGGGGAACCGGACCCGACCGTGCTGCCGTTCGAGGTCGGCGCGGCAGAACCGGTAGGCCGCGTCCAGCGCGAAGTCGGCCAGCGTCGTCAGCTCCCCCATGGTCTCTTCCACCGAAGCCAGCGCGCCGAGGTCGCGGGCGCCGATGCGGAGGAATTCCCGCCGCTTGTGGCGCCGCAGCCTGCGGTAGAACTGCGCCGGCGCCTCTTCCCCGGCAACGGCGCCGAACTCCGCGGCGTGTTGCTTTGCCGTCCTGGGCCCCGTGCGGATCGAGTGGACGAAGGTGTCGCCCCAGGAATCCTCCTCGCCGATGAGGATGTCGCCCAGGTAGGCGCTGCCGCCCAGGAGCTGCAGCAAGATCCGGAGATCCGCCGGCGCCATGCTTGCCAACGGCGCGCCGCCGCCGGATTCCACCAGCCGGCCGAGTTGAACAAGGGCGGTGTCTGGGGACGAGGCCGGCCGCGCCAAGCGCTTCAGCCGGCGTCTTTCGGAGGGTGAGAATCCTGTGTGCGCGCTCATGGAGGTGCTTGCCCGCGGAGGCCGGGTTTCGAAGGGGCCGGCCGTGAGGTAATTTGACGCAGTATCGCCGAAGATTATAAAAAGGAAAAGAGAAGGGAGGGGTCGATGAAACTCGAACTGCAAGTGACCTTCCGCGACGTGGAACCCTCTCGCGGTATCGAGCAGGCCATTCGCGACAAGGCCGCCAAGCTCGATCGATTTTACGACCGGATCACGGGTTGCCGGGTGGTGGTGGCCGCGCCGCACCGTCACCATCACAAGGGCAGGCTCTACAACGTCCGCATCGATTTGACGGTGCCCGGTGGAGAACTGGTGGTGAACCGCGACAACAGCCACGCGGCGGCGCACCATGACATCCACGTGGCCATCCGCGACGCGTTCGATGCCGCCAGGCGCCGCGTCCAGGACTACGCGCGGCGCCGGCGCGGCGAGGTGAAGACCCATGACGCGGAGCCCTCGGCCCGGGTGAGCAAGCTGTTCTCCGCCAAGGGCTACGGCTTCATCGAGACCAGCGACGGCCGGGAGATCTACTTTCACGAGAACAGCGTCCTGGAGGGGTTCGAGCGCCTGTCGCTGGGCACGCGGGTGCACTTCACCGAGGAGGAGGGCCAGCAGGGCCCGCAGGCCAGCACGGTGCGTCTGGCGCACGGCTCGGCTTGACAGGCGATAGCGCCGTCAATTTGCCGGCGCTCTTTGTTCTCGGACAAAGAAAAGGGCCGTCGACTCGACGGCCCTTTTTCTTGTAGTGCGGCGGCTCTCCGCCCTTGCGCCAAAGGCTAGTCCTGAAGGTTCAGTCCCGCCACGGCGGTGCGGAGCTTCCTCAAGGCGCGCTGTTCGATCTGGCGAATGCGTTCCCTCGTGAGCGAGAACCGCTCGCCCAGCTCCTCTAGGGTGTAGTCCCGTACCTCCCCGATGCCGAAACGGAAACGCAGGACCGCCTCCTCGCGGGGCGGCAGCGTCGCCAGGACCCGCTTCACCTTGTCGCGCAGGTTGGCGTGAATGGTCTGCTCCAGGGGCTTGGGGATGTGCTTGTCCTCCACGAAGTCGCCGAGACGGCTTTCCTCGTCGTCGCCCATGGGGGTCTCGAGAGACACCGGCTCCTTGACGATCCGCATCAGCCTGCGGATCTCGTCCGCGGTCAGTCCCATTTCCGCCGCTACCTCATCCGGCTGCGGGTCTCTCCCGAGCTTGCGGTGCAGCGAGCGGTGCGCCCGGATGAGCTTGTTGCGGGTCTCGATCATGTGCACCGGGATGCGGATGGTCGGAGCCGAGTCGATGATGCCGCGGGTGATGCTCTGTCGGATCCACCAGCCGGCATAGGTGGAGAACCGGTAGCCGAGCCGGTAGTCGAACTTCTCCGCCGCCCGCATGAGGCCCACGTTCCCTTCCTGAATCAGGTCCAGGAACTGGAGGCCGCGATTGCCGTACTTCTTCGCCAGGCTCACCACCAGCCGCAGGTTGGCCTCAATGAGGATCTTCTTTGCCGAGGAGGCCTTGAACTCGGCCGCGGTGATGGCTTCCACCTGGCGCGCGACGTCGCCGGCCGAGCACTCGTGAGCGTCCTCGACGGCCTTCAACTCCACGGCGATCTGCTTGGCCGCGTTGCCGCGGGTGTGGCTGCGGGCCTGCGCCTGCAGCTTGATGATGGTGCGGTGAGTTTCCTTGAGCTCCTCCCCGATATCGTCGATCCACTCCTTGGACAGCCGCAAACCCTTCACCGCGTCGACGATGCGAGCCTCCTTCTTGGCGAGGTCGGCCTCCAACGCGACACGGCGCTTCTGGGAGGTCTTCTTTCGACCCAGCTCCCCCTGGATGCGCTGCTTCTCCCTGACCAGGCCCCGCACCACCGTGACTCCCTTGAGGAACCTGCGGCGCTCGATGGCCTCGTCGAACGCTTCCCCGTCATCGCCGGCCATCAACACCCGGCCCAACGGCGTCTCGTTGCTCTTGATCGCCTCGGCAAGCTGGAGCACCTGGCGGACGGCGTACGGCGAGGCGATGACGCTGTCGAGGTACTCCTCCAGCCCCTGCTCCATCTGCATGCCGAGCTGGACCTCGCGCTCCCTGGTCAACAGCGGGGTCGAGCCGATGTCGCGAAGGTACAGCGACACCGGGTCGGTCTTTTCGTCCACGCGGTCGGTGTCCACCGGCACCTGGCTCGGCGAGGACTCCTCGGAAAAGGATGCAGTCTGCTCTTCGTCTTCGACTTCACCTTCGCCTATGGCGATATCGTCAAGCTCGTCGATCGAGTCGTCCATCGCATCCTCTGCGTCTTCGATGTTCAAGGCTCTCTCCATCATTTCGCTTCCACAATGTTCATGACGCCGTCGTCCAAGGGGTGAAGCTCCCTTGAACCACCCGGCAAGCCAACAATTCGATAGTTGAAGAAATCCGCAACCCTCGCAAAACCGTTGACCCCACTGGAGCGCTACCGGAGGAGTTGCGGAACAGGCACGAGCAAATCAGGCACGAACAAATATTTGGGCGTTGGGATAGTCCCTGCGGACCCGTCAAGACTGAGCAGCGGTCCTTGAGGAGAATCAGCAACAGCCTAAAGTATCATCAAAAATAACCCTTGTCAAGCACCATGTTACGGACTTTACCGGGCGTTACTTGTCGTCCCGGATGCCGTATTTTCGGAGCTTGTAGCGAAGGGCCCGCTCGCTGATACCGAGGCTGTCGGCTGCCTTGGTCTGCACGCCGTTGGCGGCGCCGAGGGCGTCGACGATCATGCGCCGCTCGATCCCTTCCACGACTGCCGAGAGGTTGGTTTGGCCGTCCGTGGTCACGCGCGTTTCCTTGATGGTGAGGGGCAGTTCGCCGAGTCCGACCACATCGTCGCGGGTGAGCACGATGGCGCGCTCCACGAGGTTCTCCAGCTCGCGGACGTTGCCGGGGTAGTCGTAGCGCAGCAGCGCGTCACGGGCCTCGCGAGAGAAGCCCTGGATGGTCTTGCCGTTTTTCTCGGCGAACTTCCGGAGGAAATGGTCGATCAACGCGGGCAGGTCCTGCCGGCGGTCGCGCACGGGAGGAAGGATGATGGTGACCACGTTAAGGCGATAGTAGAGGTCCTCGCGAAAGCTCCCGTCACGCATGAGCTGCTCGAGGTCCCGGTGGGTTGCAGTGATGATGCGGACGTCGCTGGTGATGGCGCGGTTCGAGCCCACCCGCTCGAACTCCTTCTCCTGCAGAACACGCAGCAGCTTGGCTTGCAGGTGGGCGGGCAGGTCGCCGATCTCGTCCAGGAAGAGCGTGCCCTTGTCGGCGATCTCGAACCGTCCCTTGCGCATGGCGAAGGCGCCGGTAAAGGCTCCCTTTTCGTGCCCGAACAGCTCCGACTCCAGCAGCGTCTCCGGCAACGCCGCGCAGTTCACCTTTACCAGCGAACCGTTCCTTCGGGCGCTGGCATAGTGGATGGCCTTGGCGATCAGCTCCTTGCCGGTGCCGCTTTCGCCCCGCAGCAGGACCGTGGCGTCGCTGGGCGCCACGCGCCGCACCAGGTCCAGCACCTCCTGCATCTGGCCGCTCTCGCCGATGATTCCCTCGATGCGATGGCGTTCCTGCAGCGCCGCCTTGAGCTCGGTATTCTCCCGCACCAGTTGGTGGCTGCGCTTGATCCGCTCGACGCGCAGCAGCAACTCCTCAAGGTTGAGCGGCTTGGTCAGGTAGTCGGTGGCGCCCTCCTGCATCGCCGACACCGCGGTTTCGATGCTCCCGTAGGCCGTCATGATCACGACCGCCACCTCGGGGTCCACCGCGCGGCAGCTCTTGAGCAGGTCGAGCCCGGACATCTCCGGCATGCGCTGGTCGGTCAACACCAGATCGAAGGGACCGTCGCGGAACCGCTCCAGCGCCTGGGCCGCGTCCTCCATGAGCACGACTTCGAAGCCGGCCTTGCGCAGGAAGCCGCCGACGAACTCGAGCTGGGTGCGTTCGTCGTCCACCACCATGACGTGGAAGCGGTCCCCGCGTGCCGCCTCTCGTTGGTTTGGCGCCCGGACCCCGGGTTCGTCTTGATATGCTTGTTCCGTCATGCCGCTTTCGTCGCCCGCGGGGCCGGGGGTATTGGCTGGCGTGCCGTCCCGCGGAGCAGCGGGCACCCTCGACCGATTCTCCCTCGACCGATTCTACGTGAGGGCGTGATCCAATGGAAGAACGATGTCGAACCGACTTCCGTTGCCCGCCTTGCTGGTGACGTCGATGGTCCCGCCGTGGGCTTCGATGATCCTGCGAGCGATCGCCAGACCCAACCCGGAACCGTCCGCCTTGGTGGTGAAGTAGGGTTCGAAAATGCGGGCCAGATTCTCCGGTTCGATGCCTGTCCCGGTGTCGCTGATCGACAGCCGCATCTTGCCGTCCCGGGCCGCGGTCTCGATGGTCAGCGTGCCTCCCTTCGGCATGGCCTGGAAACCGTTGAGGATGAGGTTCAGCAACACCTGCTTGAGGTAGTCGGGATCGGCCTTGACCACCGGCCGGGGTCCGTGGTTCGCCACGTTGACCGCCACTCCGGTGGCCGCCGCGTCGCTCTGGGTGAGGGTCGTCAGCTCGTTCAGCAACTGGTCGACCTTGACCAGGTCCGGCTTCATGTTGAGCGGCCGGGCCAGGGTCAGGAACTCCTCGACGATGGAGTTCAGGCGGTGGACCTCCCCACGCATCAGCTCGATGAAGCGGCTGTACTCATTCTCGTCCTGGGTGGGCTTGAACTCGCCCTTGAGGCGCTGCAGGCCCATGGAGATGGCGTTGAGCGGATTCCTGACTTCATGCGCCACCGTGGCCGCCAGATTGCCCATCATCGAGAGGTGCTCGCGGCGCTCCACCTCCGCTTCCAGGGCCTTGATCTCCTGCATGTGGAACCGCTGGTTGTACAGGATCGCCGCGAACCCGAGCATTCCCAGGCCCAGGATGCCGCAGCCGAGACCGACCATGGACCAGAGGCTCTGCCACCAGGCGGCGTCCACCGCGTCCATGGAAAGGCCGATCCTGAGGTAGCCCATGGGGTCGTCGTCCAGCGTGATGGGCTTGACCAGCTCGTAGCGTCGTGCGCCGGTGTCGGTTTCCGCGATACGGTGCGCCGAGCGCTCGGTCGCGCGCGCCCTTGCCGTCAGGTCGTCCAGCATCGGGACCCCGATGAGTGCGGGGTCCGTATGGGCGAGCACGGTGAAGTCGTTGTCCAGCAGCGCGAGCTGGTGGATGTCGTCCTGCCGCCCCAGGTCCTGGATCTGTCGCTGGACGCCGATCTCCCGCTGGAGCTTGAGCATGTAGGACGCGTCCGCGTGCACGGCGATGTACCCCGGGAAGCTCCGGGCCTCCAGGGCGACGCCGAAGACGCTGTCCTCCCAGAACTTGTTCTGGGGAAGCGGGGGTGCCTGGCCTGGAAACTGGGACCAGAGCCGCCCCCAGATATGGACCGCCGCATCGTGGCCGGACCAGCGGTCCCGAAACGCGGCCAGGAGATCGTCGAGGTCGGACGGCTCGGTTCCGGTGTGCGAGACCCATGGGCGCCCCTGACGGTCCAGCAGCTCCACCTTGTAGAGGTCGTTGATGGAGCTGATGTGCTTTACCAGCCGTTCCGGGGGGTTGGCGGTAAGCAACCGGTCGATGACCCGCGCGTTGTCCAGCAGGCGCTGGCGCACGAGTTGCTCGATCAGCTCATTGCCCTTGATGGACTTCTTGGCGCTGGTTTCCATGGTCTTGGTCAGGGCCAGCGCCTTGACCTCCACCTGGCGCACGAGCTCTTCCTCCAGCCAGCGGCTCTCGTAGAAGACGTAGAGCGAGAACAGGACTACCAGCAGGAGGACCGAGGCGAGGAAGTAGGGGACGAGGGAAGCGCGTTTCATGGCGGTTCTTGGACGGGTTCAAGCGGTTCGTGGCGGCAAAACCGCGACCGGTGGCTTCATTATACAAATGGCCTTGAGCTTGGCAACAATCCGCCACACGCCTTTACGTGGGAGAAAGGAAGGGGCGATGGAACGGCGCGCCGCCCCATCGCCCCTGGAGGAGGGTGCCCGCTCGGGCACAGACTCCCTGGCGTAGTCGGATCGGGTCAGCTCTTGGCTACGAAGAACCGGGTCATCTCCCCGCGCTGAACCAGGAACAGCGCATTCTGGCCCTTCTCGATGTCCTTCACCACGCGGTCGTAGGCCGACAGGGACTTGACGGGGTTGCGGTTGACCTCCAGGATGACGTCCCCCTTGCGCAGCCCGGCCACGTCCGCCGGGCTTCCGGGCTTGATCTCCGTGACGAGGACCCCTTCCGCTTTCTTCACGGAAAGCTTCTTGGCCGCATCCGGGGTGAGCTCGCGTACGGTGAGCCCGAGGCCGGTGCCCTGCTCCGCCGCCGCCACGGCTTCTTCCTGGAGCTTGCCGATCGTTACCTTCAGCGTCCGTTCCTTGCCGTCGCGGACCACCTTGACGCCCACCTCTTTCCCCACCGGGGTTCGAGCCACGATCATGGGCAGGTCGCCGGATTCCTTGATCGGCATCCCGTCGAACGCGACGATCACGTCGCCGGACTTGAATCCCGCCTTTGCGGCCGGGGTGTCGGGCAACACTTCGGCCACCAGCGCGCCGCGCGACTCGCCGACGCTCAGCGATTCCGCCAAGAGCGGCGTCATCTTCTGGAAGGCCACTCCCAGCCAGCCGCGCGTGACCCGGCCGTCGCTCTGGAGCTGCGGCAGCAGTTCCTTGACGAGGTTGATGGGGATGGCGAAGCCGATGCCGACGTTGCCGCCGCCCCGGCTGTAGATGGCGGTGTTCACGCCAACCACCTCGCCCCGGTGATTGATGAGGGGGCCGCCGGAGTTGCCCGGATTGATGGACGCGTCGGTCTGGATGAAGTTGTCGTACGGCCCGGCGCCGATGCGGCGCCCCTTGGCGCTGACGATGCCGGACGTCACCGTGCGGTCGAGGCCGAAGGGATTACCGATTGCCAGGACGCCCTCGCCGATCTCCAGCGTGTCCGAATCCCCCAGGGGCACGGTGGGCAGGTCATAGCCCGGGTTGATCTGGATCAGCGCGAGGTCGGTCTTCTCGTCCATGCCGATGATCGTCGCCTCGAACTCGTTCTGGTCGGACAGCGTGACCGTGATGGTGGCGCTCTTGCGGCCCGCCACCACGTGATGGTTCGTCAGGATCAGCCCCTTGGAGTCGATGATCACGCCCGAGCCGTACGACTGGGTCCGGCGCGGTGCGCGGGGCGTACCGGGCGTATTGAAGGGGTTGGGCATGGAAAAGGGGGAGTTCTCGAAGAACTTGCGCCACTCCTCGGGCAGGGAGTGGCCGAACGGGCGGGACCAGGACGCCGGCATGCTTTCGCCCTTGGTGGTGATGTTGACCACCGCCGGGCTCACGGCCTTGACCAGCTTCACGATGCCGTTGACCGGACGCGGGTCCGTGGCGGCCTTGGTCGATGCGTCGAGGGGCTGCCGGTCGAGTCCCGAGAAAAGGACGAAACTCGCGAGCAGCAGGGCGCACACGCCCAACGCTTTCATGCTTGTCGAACGGAATGTTTTGCGGAGCATTGAGCTACCTCCTTGTGGAAATGGGTGAACACAAGGAGAAGCATGTTCCGTGCCAGCGCTCACGGGGCCTGAAATACGGGGTTTTCGGGGGATTTTGCGGCGTACAGGGGCCGCCGTTGCGCCCAAAGGGTCGAACCGGCTCGACGATTCCGTCGAACCGGCGCCCTCGCCCTATATGGTGGGTTCAGGTGGTCACTCGACCTCGAAGATGGCCTCGATCTCCACCGGAATGCCGTTGGGTAGCGTCGCCATGCCCACCGCGGAGCGGGCATGCTTGCCGACGCTCTCGCCGAACACTTCCACCATCAGGTCCGAAAAGCCGTTGATGACCTGTGGGGTCTTCTGGAAGTCCGGGTCGGCGTTCACCATCCCCAGCACCTTGACGATGCGGCGGACGCGGTCGAGGCTTCCGAGTTCCGCCCGCAGGGTGACCAGCGCGTTGAGCGCCGTCTGGCGGGCGGCCTGATAGCCCTCCTCCACGGTAAGGTCGCGGCCCAGCTTGCCACGGGCGATGGGCTTGCCGTCGTCGCCCAGCGGGCCGTGTCCGGCAAGATACAGCAACGAGCCCGTTCGCACGGCGCTCACATAGTTGGCCATGGGCCTGGGAAGCGGCGGCAGGCTCAGGTTCAATTCGTTCAAACGGTTCTCCGCGCTCATGTGGATCTCCTCTGTCGCCGACTGCGGCTCTACATTCCCCGGAACCAGACGTTGTTGGGATCCAGGCTGAGAAGCGCCGGGGTAATCTCCTCTATGGCGGGCGTGCCGGTCATGATCATGACCCGCCTCAACTCGTCGGTGAAGATGGACAGCACCCGGGCCACGCCTTCGGGCCCGGCGGCGCCGAGGCCCCAGCAGATGGGGCGTCCGAGCAGTACCGCCCTGGCCCCCAGCGCCAGCGCCTTGGCGATGTCGCCGCCCCTGCGGGCGCCGCTGTCCAGCAGCACCGGCACTCGGTTGTCGGCCGCGTCGACGATCTCCGGCAGCACCTCGATGGCGGCGCGGTTGAAGTCGAGGATGCGGCCGCCGTGGTTGGACACCACCAGGCAGTCGGCGCCCGCGTCGACGGCGATGCGGGCGTCGTCCGGGTTCATGATCCCCTTCACCACCACGGGAACCGAGACTTCGTTCTTGAGCCACGCGACATCGTCCGGCGACGACAGGTGGACGGTGCGGGGCTTCCCGTCCGAGGACAGCGGGACCCGGTCCCTCAGCTTGGTGGGCTGCAGCGTGTCCATGGTGAGGCCCACCGCGGCATAGCCGATCTCGTCCGCTCTCCGGACCGCGTCCAGCACCTTCTCCCGCCCCTTGCTGAGATACGCCATGTACACCAGGGGCGCGGATATCCCTTCCGCCCACTGGTCGATCGTGGACTGGGTGGCGCCGCTGATGAACATCATGGTGCCGAAGAGACTGGCGCCCTCTGCCACCTCGTGCTCACCGTTCTTGCGCAGTATCCGGAAACTGCCCACCGGGCTGATGAGCGCCGGCGACGGCAGCCTGTGGCCGAACAGCTCGATGGAGGTATCCGGATCGGTTACGTCGTGGAAGATCCGCTGGCGGAAGAGCAGGCGGTCGAGCGCCTTGCGGTTCCGCTTCAGGGTGGACTCGCTTTCCGCCGCCCCCATGACGTGTTCGATGGCCTCGGGCCTGACCCGTTGGTGGAACAGCGTTCGAAGCTCGTCAAGGCTCAGGTTCTCGAGCGGTTTCTGTTCAAGCAGTTGCAGGCTCATGGTCCCTCCCCGGGAATGGATGCAGGAAATCCTAAAATTAAACTCACGAATCATCAATCAAACGGAACTGCAGCAACAGAGTCCTCTGGAGCCGGACGAAGTTGTCGTCGGACACCAGGTAGAGCAGGATCCGTCCGGCGCGGTCCCGCCTGAGCGCGAGCCCCTCGAAGTTGTCCGCCGACAGCGGACGCTCCAGAGCGGCCAGGAGATCTCCGCGGAGCCTGGCGCCGGCGCGCCGGCGCGCCTCCTGGAGGCGGCTCTTGGCCAGGCGGACCAGCCGCGCGCGCATTCCCAGCAGGTTGAAGCTCCGCTCGAGCAGCAGCACGTCGCCGTTGGGCAGGGCGGCGAGATCGGTGGGGCTGAAGCCGTCCCCAGGCACGTAGGCGATCTCATGGGCCGCCCCGTTTTCCATGAACCAGCCCTTGAGACTGCCGTCTCCGTTGGCGTACCGTTCGGTCACCCCCAGGACGCTGCCGTCGGCCAGCACGGTGATGGCCTCGAGTCCGCCGTTGACCGGCGCATCCTTGAGCGCCGGCGGCGATGCCATCGGTGCGGGCGGCACGTCGAAAGCCGGTGGATAGCGCCAGATCCGGTGGCGCCCTTCGAACGAGACCAGAAAGGCGTTGCGCGACAGCCGTGTCAGACCTTCGGCATCGCGTTGGTAGCGCCGAACCGGCCTTCCGGCGGGAGTCAGCATGGCCATGGCGCGCCAACGGCTTGCGCCCACGAGACGCTCGGCCGAGTCGTGAGCGAGGGCCGCGGTGATCCAGTGGCCACGGTCGGAGACGGCCCGCAGGCGTTGGCCGTCCGCGCTGACCTCCAGGCCGGAGAGCCCGCCGAAACGCGCTTCGTCCGATACCAGTTCGAAACCGCTCGTGAACGCCAGCTTTCCGACCGTCGTCATGCGCGGTTTCTCGGGGTTCAGCGCCACCGGGAGCGCCCGGACCTCGATGGGGTCGGCGGGGGCGTTTCCGGCCGGCCCGAGCAGTATCGCCAGCGCAAAAGCCGCCGCGATAGCCCGGCCCATCGGGCTCGCGTTCGGGGTTCGCCGCCTCACAGCTTCAGATCCGGCAGCACGGCCAGCACGGCCTCGCGCAGGTAGTCCCGCGTGTAGAGGTCGCGGTCGATGACCTCGCCGTTCCAAACGACGATGTCGAGATCGATGGTACGTGGGCCGTATCGGTTGATTCCGGGCCGGCGTCCGAGCGTGGCCTCGATGGCCTTGAGGTCCGCTCTCAACCGCTCGCGGTCCAGGTCCGTCTCCACGAGCAGGGCGCCGTTGGTGAAGTCGGGCTGATGGACGTAGCCGATGGGGCTGGTTTCCACCAGCGGCGATTCGGCGATGATGACGTGTCGATGGGCGATGCGCTCCCGGGCCCTGGGGACGTTGAGTTGGGGCTCGATGTTGGATCCGACCCCGATGACGGCCTGGTTCATGCCGTTTCCGGTCCCGTTCGTTCCGCGGAACAGTCCACGGAAACGGAGTCGGTGAAGCGAAGCGCGCCGGGTTTGGCCACCCGTACCCGCGCGCGCCGGACCCGCCGGTCTTCCATGACCACCGTCAACAGGTGGTCGCCGAGCTTCTCGATGAGATAGAACGACGAGCGCTCGACTTCCTCGATGATCCGCTTGTTGAGCTGTTTGTAGTCCACGGTCTCGTCGATGGCGTCGCGGTTGAAGACCGTTCCGGCCGCCAATTCCAACTCGACGTTGATGACCACGTCCTGCCGGGTCTCGCGCTCCCAGTCGTTGATGCCGATGATGGTCCGGAGCCGGAGGTTCTCGATGGTGATCTTGACCGGGTTTCGCTGGATCATGGGACCGTCGGAAGGTTTGCGTTGCAGGCCACTACAGGTGTTCTCCGCCGTCGACGTAGATACATTCGCCGGTGACGAACGGATTTTCCAACAGGAACAGCACCGCCGCGACCACGTTATCGGTGTCGCCGATGCGTTTCAAGGGCAGGCCGGCGCTCCGCCGCTCGATCTCGTCCACCACTCCCCCGGGCGGGGGCAGAATCATGCCGGGGGAGACGCCGTTGACGCGGATCGCGGGTCCGAGCTCGCGCGCGGCCATCCGGGTGAGCTCGAGAAGCGCCTTCTTCGACAGGGTGTACGCGGCGTGATGCGGGTCGGAACCGCTCACGCGCGTGTCGAGGATGTTGATGATGTGCCCCCGGGCGCAGCCGTCGGCGAAGGCCTGGGACAGGAAGAAGGGCGCCTTGAAATTGATGTTGAAATGGCGCTCCAACAGGTCCAGCCCGGTATCCGCCAGGGTGCCGCGTTCGAAGATGGAGGCGTTGTTGACGAGGATGTCGAGACTGGAATAGTGTTCCCGCACCCTGGCGACCAGATTCGCCGTCTCCCGGTGGTCGTTGAGGTCGCAACGGAACAGCCGGCAACGGCGGCCCAGGCCTTCGATCTCGCCCGCGATCCGTTCGGCCGCCTCCACGGAGCTCAGGTGGTGAAGGGCGACGTCGTAACCGTTCCGCGCCAGCGCGAGGGAGATGGCCGCGCCGATGCGCCTGGCTCCGCCGGTTACGAGGGCGGCCCCCTTCGACGTGGACATGCGGGTCATCATAACCCGTTCGCGGCTGCCCCACCACCCGGCATCTTTGACAGTGGTATGGGCTGGTGTTAGGGAGACTTTGATTGAAATGGCGTCCTTCGACTTCGCTTCGCTACGCCTGTCCTCAGCTTGACGAAGGGCTCAAGACGAACGGTGGTAGAGGCTGTCGTGAAAGCTCTCCAATCCGTTCGTCCTGAGCGAAGCGAAGTCGAAGGACGCCGAATCGAAGGACGCCGAACACGTACCCTGCCGCATGGAGAAAACACGATGACGCCGATACCTGAGATCGAGGAGATCGTGGGGAAATTCCGCGCCGGCGAAGCGGAGGTGGCCGAGCGTTTCTTTCAAGAGAAGCGCCCCCTCCAGCAGCACCTGGACTGGCTGCGCTTCCAGGTGGCGCGCGAGGCCAGGAACCTCGAGGAGATCGCGTCCCACCAGCGCTGCGAGCTGGTGGAGCAGGTGGACCGGTCCGTGTCGCGGGAAACGCTGGTGGACCAGCTTACGGAGGACTATCAGGAGGTGCGCCACTACGGCATGCTGGCCTACATCTACGAGGGCATCAGCGGCCAGCGGGTGCAGTGGCGCGAGCTGCGCGAAACCGCGCAACAGGCATCGTGGTACGAGCTGTCGCGCCGGGAGCACCAGCGGTGGGCCGACATCAAGGCCGGCGGGTCGGAGCTGGAGCTGGCGGCGGCGCTCTTTACCCGCGGCGGCGGCGGCTCGCTGTTCTACGGCATGATTCCACTCCGGGGCGGCGACTACGAGGAAGCCCTTTCGCGCGCGTCGAAGACCATCCTGCGGGACGAGATCGAGCATGGCGCCTCAGAGGGAAGGGACGACCTGTACCGGCTCATCGGCGGCCGGGAGGACGTCGTGACGGCCTCGCGGATCATCGCGGAGATGGGCGCGATCCGCCTGGAAATGCGCAACGAGCAATACGGGAAACCGATGCCGTCCGAACGGCTGGAGGAGATCCGCGAGGGCGCCATCGCGCCCGTGACCATGGAGGAGATGCTGTCGGCCTGCCCGCGGGACGGCGAGGACTGGTTCGAGTGGTATCATGAAAGGACGAAGCCGCTTTCCGCGGCGTCGGTTCTCTGAACGGTTCGCGTTCGACGGGCCGCTGCCAGGCCCTCACCCGGCCTGCGGCCACCCTCTCCCAGAGGGAGAGGGCCAAATGATCCTTCTCTCCCGAAGGGAGAGCACACGCCCCCCTCTCCCTCAGGGAGAGGGCCGGGGTGAGGGTTTTGTCGACCCCCCTCTCCCTCTGGGAGAGGGTCGGGGTGAGGGTTTTGTCGACCCCCCTCTCCCTCTGGGAGAGGGTCGGGGTGAGGGTTCCAGGGGGGACATGCCGTGGACGCGCTCGAAGTACTGGCGGTCGTCTTTGCCGTCGTGGTCCTCGTGAAGCTCGCCGGGTTGCTGATCTCCCCGGTGTCATGGATGAACACCGCCGGGGCCATGCTGAACCATCCCCGTGCCTGCACGTGGGTCTACGCGGTGCTGGCCGCGGTCGTGGGATACATCGTTTTCACTCGCATGGACATCGTCGAGGTCGTTTCGGCCATGCTGCTCACGTCGTTGCTGATGGGAGTGGCGCTGGGTCCCTATTCCCGGACGATTCTCACCCTCGGCAAGGAGTTGGCCGGCGAGGGCCTCGGCCGGTTGTGGCCGGTCATGGCGATCTGGACCGTCATCGCCGTGTGGGCGCTCCATGCCGTCCTGGTTTCGCGATAAGAGGAGCGGAAAGACCATGAAGATCAAGACCGTCACGCTGTTGCATCCCGGCAATATGGGCTCCACCATCGGCGCCTCGGTGACCGGCGCGCGTGTGCTGTGGGTTTCCGAGGGACGGAGCGAAGGAACGCGGCGAAGGGCCGGCAAGTCCGGTCTGCTCGAAGCGGCGACGCTGGCCGAGGCCGTCCGCGACAGCGACGCCGTCCTTTCCGTGTGCCCGCCCCATGCCGCGGAGGAAGTGGCGCAGAGCGTGGCCGCGCTCGGCTTCACCGGGTTGTACGTGGATGCCAACGCCGTGTCCAGGGCCACGGCCCGGAGGGTAGGGGAGGCCGTCCAAGAGGGCGGGGCGGCTTTCGTCGACGGGGCCATCATCGGCCCGCCCGTCACCAAGCCGGACAGGACACGCCTCTATCTCTCCGGGGCCGGGGCCGAAGTGGTGGCGGGGCTGTTCTCGGGGAGCATGCTCGACGCCAGGGTCATCGAGGGCGGTCTGGGAGCGGCCTCCGCTCTCAAGATGACCTACGCCGCCTGGACCAAGGGCAGCGACGCGCTGATCCTTGCCATCCGCGCGCTGGCGGCGCGGGAAGGCGTGGAGAAGGCGCTGCTGGCGGAGTGGTCACAATCCCAACCCAACCTCCCCGGCAAGAGCAAGCGCGCGGCCTCGGTGGCCGCGCCCAAGGGTTGGCGCTACGTGGGCGAGATGGAGGAGATCGCCGCCAGCTTCGAGGCGGCCGGCCTGCCCGCGGGCTTCCACCAGGCCGCGGCCGACCTCTACAGCCGGCTGGCCCCGTTCAAGGACCGCGGCGATCCGGGGCCCGAGGTCAAGGAAGTCCTCGACGCCCTCCTGGCGCTCTAGTGGCCCTGATTCGGAGGTTACAGGCCACTAGTGGTCTTCGTCTTCCACCTCGCTGGCCTTGACGCGCCGTGACTTGAGCTTTTCGCCGGTCTCGAAGTAGCGGCCCTCCACCGCGAGCCTGGCTTCCTCGTCCAGCTCTTCGTCCCACTGGCCCAGGGAGTAGCCGTACCACGGCATCTTGGGGTTCAGGGGCGGCAGCATGAACTCTTCCCACAGCTCCCGGGCGTGCTCCATGTACTCCCGCTTCGGAAGCGAAACGGGCGGGAAGGGCTCCTTCTGGATGGCGTTGCACAGCATGCCCGACTCGTCCGCCGGCAGGTGGTAGGACACCACGTCGGTGCCCTTGGCCTCGTGCTTGTAGAGGAACGGCGGGGCGTGGCCCTTTTCCATGCCGCCGATGATCTGCACGTCCTTGTGGGGCTTCATGCGGTAGCACATGGCCCAGAACACCGCTGCCTCGTCCGACGGGTCGATGTCCTCGTCCACCGCGATGACGATCTTGCCGACGCCGGGATGGAACGACGCCGCCGCGTGCAGCGCGCGCCACACCTCGGCCTCCTTGGGCTTGCGCATCTGCACGATGACGAGCTTGTAGGTGTTGGTGAGGGGCTCGTGCATCTCCACCCGGATGACGCTAGTGATGCGGCAGTGGTCCCGCAGGTGCACCAGCATGAGCCGATCGTAGCCGATCTTGCGGATGACCGACGACTCGCTGGGGGTGAGCTGGCTGAGCCACGAGACGTAGATGGCGTCCTTGCGGTGGGTGATGGCGGTGACGTCCATGAACGGGTTCAACTGCCGCGGGTGCATGTAGCCGTGGGATTCGCCGAAGGGTCCCTCGGGCTCCACGAACTCGGTGTTGAGGTGTCCTTCGATGACGATCTCGGACTCCGCCGGCACCTGCAGGTCCACGGTCTTGCACTGGGCCATGCGGATGGGCTCGCCCACGAAGCCGCCGGCGATGGCCATCTCGTCGACGCCGTAGTCGACCTTCTGTACCGAGACGTAGGAGACCACCGGCGGCGCGCCGATGACCAGGGCCGCCTCGAGCGGCTCGCCGCGCTTCTGCGCGTTCTTCCAGTGCAGGAAGATGTCCTGGCCCAGTCCGGACGGGAATACGCCGACACGGGTGTTCGACTTGATCTGGCCGCGGTAGTTGCCGATGTTGCCGATGCCGGTCTCGGGGTCCTTGGTGATCCAGTGGGAGCAGGTGGTGTAGGGGCCGTTGTCGAAGCCGGGCGTGGAGATGGGGACCGGGAACTTGTCCAGTCCTTCGTTCTCCACGGCATCGTCGGTCATCACCACTTCATGGCACGCCGGGTTGTCCACCACCTCCGGCTTGATGGGGTTGGAGAGGGCGTGCTTCCACTTGGCGTCCATCTCTTCGGCGCTGTTGCAGCCCATGCCCAGGAAGTAGATGGCCTTGCTGCCGGCCAGCGCGCCCACCACCACGGGAAAGTCGAACTTGCGTCCGCGGGAGTCGGTGACGTTGGAGAAGTACCACGCCTTTCGTTCCTCGTCGGGAATGCCGCCCCGGTACTGCCAGCGCACCAGCGGATGCAGCTCGGTGTCCTTGTTGATGGTCTGGTTGATGCGGCGGAGATGCCCCGCCTCTTCCAGCATCCTCAGATGCTCATGCAGATCTGCATAACCCATTAACTGCCTCCTGTGTTCGCTTCAAACTTTCCAGTGATGTCGAAAGAGTTCCCGTCGCCCCGTTCGGCCGTGTTGCAGCCCGGATTCGGGGCTTCGGTGTCGGAAAGAAACGGTAGGCTCTCGATCGAAACCCTAGAAATAGCGGATCGCCTCCGTCCGTGTCAACGAAAGCGCACGGAGACGTGTTGCACGAGCATCTTGGGTGGGAACGGGGACTCGGCACCAAGGGTCGGGTGGCGGCGCTACCCCCAAGGTCAGGTCCACACCTCGACGGCGAGGCCCGGAACACGGTCGAACTCGCGGACGTTGGCCGTGGCGATTGCCAGGCCCCGAGCAAGTGCCGTGGCCGCAATCCAGAGGTCGTTCGGGCCGATCAGTTTGCCTGCTCGCGCCAGTTCCGCCCAGACCTGCGCGTGAACTCGGGCGGTGGCCAGGTCTACCGGCAACAGCGGGAAACGCTCCAGCAGCGCTTCGACGAAAGCGGAACGCTTCATCCGAATCTGTGGGTTCGCCGCGCGATGCACTCCGTGGAGGAGTTCGCTGGCGCTGATCACCGAGAGAAAGAATTCTTCCTGTCCGCGCCCCGAAAGGTGCGGCTCCAGGTTCAGACGGCCCCGCTCGTGCTCGATCAGGACGTTGGAATCGATCAAGACGCCCACGGATCGCGAACCTCCGCGGTCGCCAACTCCTCGCGGGCCGTTGCCAAATCGTCGGCAAGTTGCGCCGCTTCCGTTGAAGAGAGATGAGGCAGCGATGCCAACAGCGAGGGGAGTTCCGCAAGCTGTTTGCCCGCGGGAAGCGGGCGGAGTTCCGCCACGGGCTTGTTGCCGCGAACCAGCACGAAACAGTCGCCACGATAGGAGACGCGGTTGATGTACTCCGCGAAGTTGCGAGCCATTTCGGTGACCGTGAGAGTTTGTACCATTAGGGATCCTTTCCACATATAATCAGTTAAACTCAATATCAGATTTTCAGGTTTTGCTGTCAAGTCTCCTTCGCCAAGCCCTGCCTGCGACGGGCACGGAATCGGGAAGACGTCGTGTGTTGACCGAGGTCGGAGTCCCCAGGCGCTGTTTCGCAGAACTGGTGGAGCACGTTGAGAGATTTTAGATTAAACGGTATGTTTCAGACCTTTGGTTGAGACGATCGCGTTGACGGCGTCGGAGGGCGCCGGCTCAAATCAACGGGACGGGTAAATTCGCGCGATTGCAGATGCCCACTGTATTGAGGCAGGGACCGTACCGGTTTTTCTTCTACTCCAGCGACGGTCAAGAACCCCGTCATGTGCATGTAGAGCGAGACAACCACGTTGCGAAATTCTGGCTCGAACCCATCCGGCTCCAGGAAGGCGGTGGATTCCGTCAGGCCCAAATTTCGCGTATTATCGGGATTGTGGAAGAACATCGAAGGGAACTTGTAGAGGCTTGGGATGAGTATTTCGGCAGTTGAGAGAAGCCTCCCGAACGTCACAGGCGTGGAGTCGTCGGGGAACGCCCTGAACGTCAAGTTGAGCGACGGCAGGACAGTCTCTTTCCCGGTGGACTGGTACCCAAGGCTCGCTAGTGCGACGCAACGCGAGAGGACAAACTGGAGACTCATCGGCGACGGTCGGGGAATTCACTGGGACGACATCGACGAGGACATAAGCGTTGAGGGTCTGCTGGCAGGAAAACGATCCGGGGAGAGCAAGCGTTCTTTCGTGAATTGGCTGAAGACAAGGCGTCAACCTAGATTTCGTCCCTGGAAAGGAGAGGGTTACGGCGAGCGAAACAACCTCGGTCTGCCGGCCAGACTCCTGATTCTCGGAGAATCGCACTACGGGAAGGAATCGGATGGCTGGGATAGCGAACTGACGAAGGCTGTGGTGCAAGACTACATTGAAGGAGGTGTCTATCCTTTCTTCACCAAAGTCTTTCACACGGTTCTCGGACCCGACACTCCCGCACAGAGGTCCCTGTTTTTCGATTCCATTGCGTTCTACAACTATGTTCAGCGGAGTGTCGGCGACGCTTCTGACATACCTCCGACCAAAGAGATGTGGGAAGAAGCGGCCGCTCCGTTTCGCGCGACTTTGGAATGTCTGCGTCCAACGCACATCGTGGCATGCGGCATGCGGCTCTGGGACAATATGCCTTACGACGAGGATTTATGGGCGTCGCCGCCGGAAGCATTGATTGACTGTTTGGGCTCCGAAAAAACTCCGACGACTTGGCCGCCGAAGAGCCTCCTCGGTCGTTATCGCCACTCCGAGGGCGAAGGCGTCGTTCTGGCCATCCACCATCCTTCGTGGAAGCGTTACCAACCTAGCGCATGGCATCCGGTGGTAAAGCGGTTCCTGAGATACGACGGTTCCCGGAACGCTTAGCCCATTCCGACATCCATCAGACCCCGTTCGCTTGACTCCCGGCTTCCGTGTCCGTTAGCTTCCGGCTGTAAATCCAAGCAGGGGGTTCCATGCATGCACACCGACCAGAAGACCCTGGAAAAGGTCTTTTCCAATATCGACCGGGAAGAGCTGGCCCAGTTGGCCATGGACGTCGTCAATTTCCCCACGCCCACCGGGAGCGAGGAGGAGGTGGCGCGGTTCATCCATGACTGGCTCCAGAAGCAGGGCATCGAGACTTTCCTGCAGCACACCGAGCCGGGGCGCGCCAACGTGGTGGGGGTGATTCCGGGCGAGGGCACCGGGCCGACGCTGCTCTTCAACGGGCACATGGACACGGCCTTGTCGGGCGGGCAGGAGGATCTCTGGATCACCGGCAGCTCGCGACCCGAGTGGCAGGCGCTGGCGCGGCGGGAGGACGACGTCATCTACGGCAGCGGCATCGTCAACGACAAGGGGCCGCTCACCTGCACGCTGGTCATGGCCAAGGCGCTCAAGGAGAGCGGCGTCAAGCTCAAGGGCGACGTCATCGTCACCGGCGTGGCCGGCGAGATCGGCCGCTCGCCGGTGGACCACTACCAGGGACCCGCCTACCGCGGCAAGGGACACGGCGCGCGCTACCTGGTGACCCACGGCGTGGTGGGGGACTACTGCATCGTGGTGGAGCCGTCCCAGTTCCGCATCACCTGGGCGCAGTGCGGTGCTGTCTTCATCAAGATCACCACCTACGGAGAGCCCATGTACGGGCCGTTCGTGGACCACCCGGTGGACGCCAGGGAGAGCAAGAACGCGGTGGTGCGCATGGCCTCCATCATCCCCGCGCTGGAGGACTGGGCGCGGCGCTACGAGCAGGAGCACCGCTACGAGTTCGGCGCCGGCACCATGGTGCCCAAGGTCAACATCGGCTCCATCTTCGGCGGTGCGCCGTTCAAGCCCAACTTCTCGCCGGCCATCTGCAACCTCTACGTCGAAGCCTTCATGACCCCGGACCAGCGCGCCATCGACGTGCTGCGGGAGGTGAGGGCGGTCCTGGCCGACACGGGCATCGAGGCCAAGTCCTCGCTGTTCCTGTCCGTCAACAGCTACGAGTCCAAGGGCGCCGAGCCCCTGGTGGCGGCCATGGAGGAGGCGCACGAGTACGTCCGGGGCCGCAAGGTGGAACCCATCCGTAGCGCCTTCACCAGCACCTACGCGGACCTCACGGTGTTCGCCGAGGTGGGCATCCCGGCCATCAAGTGCGGCCCGGCGCCGGAAGCCGCCGACGCCAAGCCCGCCACCAGCGAGATGCAGAAGGTGGAAGACCTCGAGGCCGCCGCCCGGATGTACGCATTCGCCGCGCTGGAGGTCGCAAACCGGGACCGGGCGTGAGGCTGGCAACAGCCCGGACGGTTCTCTTTCCCGGTGACCTCCGATAAGAGATGTAGGGGCGGGTTTCAAACCCGCCCACGTCCGAACGCAGCCAGGAAAGAGGATCCTACAGACGAAAGACGGACCAGCCGAAAGGAGCAAGCCATGAGCATCGACACGGGCCTATACCGCCGGACCTTCCGCGCCGAAGGCGGGGTCGCCACCGACGAGGTGCTGTTCTCCTCGGATTCACACGTGATGGAACTCGCGGACACCGTGGTGAGCCGCGTGCCCCAGGCCATGCGCGACAGCGCGCCGCGCTTTCCCGAGCTTAAGGTCGGGGAGGGGTTCCAGACCCATCCCGGCGGGTCCGATCCCAATGCCAGGCTCAAGGAGATGGCGGTGGACGGCGTCAGCGCCGAGGTGCTTTACCCCACCTACGCCCTGAGCTTGTTCTCGCAGGAGGATGTCGCGCTCCACGAGGCGTGCTGCCGGGCCTACAACGACTGGCTCATCGAGTACTGCCAAGTGGACCTGGACCGGCTGGTGGGCGTACCGATGATCGCTACCTACAACATGGACGTGGCGGTGGCCGAGCTTGAGCGCTGCAAGAAGGCCGGGATGCGCGGCGCCCTGATCTGGCAGGTGCCGCCCAAGGAAATGTCCTTCGCCTCGGACCACTACGAGCGCTTCTGGGCCGCGGCTCAGGAGATGGAGATGCCCGTCAGCGTCCACATCCTCACGGGGTTCGGCTACGTCAAGACCCGCTACGACCGCAAGGGCCTCGAGCGCTACCGGGGCAGCGTCAACCTGAAGCTGGCTGAGATCACCGACAGCCTCATGGACATCATCTTCTCGGGCGTGCTGGAACGCTACCCGAAGCTCAAGATCGTGCTGGTGGAGAACGAGATCGGCTGGCTGCCCTATGTCCTGGAGCAGTGGGACTACTACTTCGACCGCCACCGCCCCACGGACCCCCTGACCATCGACAAGTTGCCCACCGAGTACTTCAACCGGCAGGTCTTCGCCACCTTCTTCAACGACGCCGTGGGCGCCCGCAACCTGGTCTGGTGGGGGCACGACAACTGCATGTGGTCCAACGACTTCCCGCACGCCAACTCCACCTGGCCGCACTCGCGGGACGTGGTGGCGCGGGACCTGGGCCACCTGCCGGACGACGTGCGCGCCAAGCTCTTGCGCGACAACGTGGCGCGGCTCTACGACATGCAAGTGCCGGCACCCATGGCCGCGGAGGCGTAGCGACACCAGACTCCCTCTCCCTCTGGGAGAGGGTAGGGGTGAGGGCGCGAGCCACAACGTCGACAGCCATAGACCCCCTCTCCCTCTGGGAGAGGGCTGGGGTGAGGGCTCCCCGGCGCCAGCAGCCTCCCGCGGAGACGCAGGGTCGCCGTGCACCCCTCACCCGGCCTTCGGCCACCCTCTCCCGGAGGGAGAGGGGTCGGGTGCGTGTCGACCAGGTCAGGACGGATCGCCGGCCGCCGCCGCCTTCCCCAGCGACAGCGAGAAGCCCGGCTTGCGGATGTAGACCTGGGTGTACTCCTGCTGCCGGGTCAGCTCGTTGATGAGCCTGACCAGCGGCTGGCTCGCGCTCAGGTACTCCCGCGGCCGGCCGGCGTTCTGCAGAGCATCCACCGCCTCATCCCCCGCGTACACCCGCATGATCAGCTCCTCGTCGGACAGCGACGGCCCGAGCTTGGCCCGGACCTCCTTGAGCGACGGGTCCGGCTGCTCCCAGTCCTCCCAGGCCTTGGCCCGGGGCCGCGCCAGGATGCGGTCCTTCACCTCGGGGTCCATGTACTCGGCGCCCTGCCGCCCCCAGATGCCCAGGGCGTACTGGATGGACTGGTCGGTGACCTGCTTGTAGCGCTCTCCCATGATGACGTTGATGGCCGCCTGGGTGCCCACGAACTGGGATAGCGGCGTCACCATGATTGGATAGCCCCACTCTTCGCGCACCCGCGCGGCTTCCTCCAGCGCCGCCGACAGCTTGTCCTCCATGCCCACCAGCCGGAGCTGGTGCACGAAGTTGGAGATCATCCCGCCGGGCACCTGGTGGCTGTAGACGGACTGGTCGAAGGCCCGCGGCGCCCCCACCGGCAGGCCGTCCCGCTTGGCGACGAACGTGAAATGCTCCCGCACCGGCTTCAGCGCCTCCTCGTCCAGATTGACCGTGTGGCCCATGGCGCGCACGTTCCTGAGCATGTTGAAGATCGAGGGCTGGGCCGAGCCGTTGGCCAGCGGCGGTATGCTGGTGTGGATGGTGGTCATGCCGAGCTTGATGGCTTCCAGGTAGTTGAGCGGCGCCAGCCCGTTGTTGCAGTGGGCGTGGAACTCCACCGGTGTATCGCCGATGTTCGCGAGCACGATGGGCACCAGAGTACGGGTGCGCTCCGGAGTGAGCATGCCGCCCACGTCCTTGAAGCAGACGCGGTAGGGCTTCAGGGCGGCGGCTTCCCGGGCCTTCTGCGCGTAGTACTCGTCGGTGTGCCGCGGCGATACGGAGTAGATGATGTTCGCCACGGCGTCCATGCCGAGCGCGCGCAGGTCGTCCACCTCCTGCTTGAACACCGAGTAGTCGTTCCACGGGTTGGAGTTGCGCGTCAGGCGGATGCCGTTCTCCACCAAGTGGCTGACCACCAGCTTGGCCACCGCCGTGGGCTTCTTCTCCAGCCCGCCCCGGATGCTGCCGTGCATCCGCAGCGCGGTGTTGCGGGCGCGTCGGGTGCCTTCCCGGATCCAGCGCCACGGGTTCTCCTTGTGCTCGCGCACGTACTTCTTGATCATGGTGGCGCTGAAGAACTCCATGGACTCGAAGCCCGCCCGGTCCATGCCCTCGATGGCCTCGAGCATGGCCGAGGTCCTCATGTTGTAGGCCCACAGGCTCTGGTTGCCGTCGCGCAGCGTGGTGTCGACGAAGGTGACGTGGCTCATGATGTTCCTCGGTGGTCATTGCCACGCGGATCGCTGGCGATCCGCCGTGGCACGGGCGGGTTTGAAACCCGCCCCTACGAGGCAGGTGTTCCTTCCGCCGCCTCTCCGTCCGCGTTCCGCCCCATGGTGAGGGAGAAGCCGGGCTTGCGGATGTAGACCTGGGTGTACTCCTGCTGCTTGGTGAGCTCGTTGACCAGCCGCACCAGCGGCTGGCTGGCGCTCAGGTACTCCCGCGGCCGGCCCGCGTTCCGCAGCTCCTCCAGAGCCTCGTCCCCGGCGAAGACCCGCAGGATCAGCTCGTCGTCGGACATGGAGGAGCTGCCGAGCTGGGTCCGCACCTCGGGGAGGGACGGGTCCGGCTGCTCCCAGCCTTCCCAGTCCTTGGCGCGGGGGCGCCCCAGGATGCGGTCCTTGACGTCGGGGTCCATCAGCTCGGCGCCTTCCCGCCCCCAGATGCCGTGGGCGTATTGGATGGACTGGTCGGTGACCTGCTTGTAGCGTTCCCCCATGATGATGTTGATGGCGGCCTGGGTGCCGACGAACTGGGACAGCGGCGTCACCATGATCGGGTAGCCCCACTCCGCCCGTACCCGCGCGGCCTCCTCCAGCGCCGCCGGCAGCTTGTCCTCCATGCCCACCAGGCGGAGCTGGTGCACGAAGTTGGCGATCATGCCGCCGGGGACCTGGTGGGCGTAGACGGACTGGTCGAAGGCCCGAGGCGCTCCCACCGGCAGCCCGTCCCGTCTAGCGACGAAGTTGAAGTGCTCCTGCACCGGCTTGAGCACCTCCTCGTCCACCTCCACCGTGTGCCCCATGGCGCGCACGTTCCGCGCCATGTTGAAGACCGACGGCTGCGCCGAGCCGTTGGCCAGCGGCGGCACTCCGGTGTGGATGGTGGTCATGCCCAGCTCGATGGCTTCCAGGTAGTTGAGCGGCGCGAGCCCGTTGTTGCAGTGGGCGTGAAACTCCACCGGCACGTCGCCGATGTTCTCGAGCACGATGGGCACCAGCGTGCGGGTGCGCTCGGGCGTGAGCAGGCCGCCCACGTCCTTGAAGCAGATGCGCCAGGGCTTGAGGGCGGCCGCTTCCCGGGCCTTTTGCGCGTAGTACTCGTCGGTGTGCCGCGGCGACACCGAGTAGATCAGGTTGACCGAGCAGTTCATGCCCGCGTCGCGCAGCGCCTCCACGTCCTCCTTGAACACGGAGTAGTCGTTCCAGGGGTTGGAGGTGCGAGTGTGCGTGATGCCGCTGTCCACCACGTGCTGCACCACCAGCCGCGACACCGAGGTCGGTTTCTTCTCCAGTCCGCCCTTGATGCCGCCGTGGAGCCGGAGCGGGGTGTTGCAGGCGCGCCGGGCGCCCTCCCGCAGCCAGTGCCACGGGTTCTCCTTGTGCTCCCGCACGTACTTCTTGAACATGGTGGCGGTGAAGAACTCCATGGACTCGAAGCCCGCCCGGTCCATGCGCTCGATGGCCTCGAGCATGGCCGCGGTCCTCATGTTGAAGGCCCACAGGCTCTGGTTGCCGTCGCGCAGCGTGGTGTCCACGAATGTGACGTCGCTCATGCGTGTTCCACCTCTCCGTCCGCGTTCCGTCCCAGGGTGAGGGAGAAACCCGGCTTGCGGATGTACACCTGGGTGTACTCCTTCTGTCTCGTCAGCTCGTTGATGAGCCGCACCAGCGGTTGGCGCGCGCTCAGGTACTCCCGCGGGCGGCCGCTGTCCATCATGGTCCTGACCTCGTCCACGCCCGCGTAGACCCGCAGCACCAGTTCCTCGTCGGAGATCGAGGGTCCGCCCACCTGCCCCCGCAACTCGGCCAGCGACGGCTCCGGTTGCTCCCATTCGGTCCACGCCTTGGCCCGGGGCCGGCCCAGGATCCTGTCCTTGACGTCGGGGTCCATCAACTCGGCGCCTTCGCGGCCCCAGATGCCCAGGGCATACTGGATGGACTGGTCCGCCACCTCCTTGTAGCGCTCGCCGAGGATGACGTTGAACGCCGCCTGGGTGCCGACGAACTGCGACAGCGGCGTCACCATGATGGGGTAGCCCCACTCGGCGCGCACCCGCGCGGCCTCCTCCAGCGCCTCCGGCAGCTTGTCTTCCATGCCCACGAGCTTGAGCTGGTGCACGAAGTTGGAGATCATGCCGCCGGGTACCTGGTGCAGGTACTGCCCGTGGTTGTACTCCACCGGCTTGCCGATGGGGAGCCCGTCGCGCTTGGCTACGTAGGTGAAGTGCTCCTCCACCGGCCGCAGCGCCTCCTCGTCCACCAGCGGCGTGTGTCCCACGGCGCGGATGTTGCGCGCCATGTTGAAGATGGAGGGCTGCGCCGAGGCGTTGGCCAAGGGCGGCACGCTGGTGTGGATGGTGGTCATGCCCAGCTCGATGGCTTCGAGGTAGTTGAGGGGCGCCAGCCCGTTGTTGCAGTGGGCGTGGAACTCCACCGGGGTGTCGCCGATGTTCTCAAGCACCAGGGGCACCAGCGTCCGGGTGCGCTCGGGAGTGAGCAGGCCGCCGACGTCCTTGAAGCAGATGCCGTAGGGCTTGATGGCCGCGGCCTCCCGCGCCTTCCGCGCGTAGTACTCGTCGGTGTGCCGCGGCGATACCGAGTAGATGAGGTTCACCACGGTCTCCATGCCCAGCTCGCGCAGCCCCTTCACCTCTTCCCCGAACACCTCGTAGTCGTTCCAGCTATTGGAGGTGCGCGTCAGCGTGATGCCGCTGTCCACCACCTTCTCGATGATGAGCTTCAGGATCGACGCCGGCTTCTTCTCGAGCCCGCCCTTGAGCCCGCCGTGAAGCCGCAGCTCGGTCTTGCGCAGCCGTTTGGTGCCCTCCCGCAGCCAGTCCCACGGGTTCTCCTTGTGCTCGCGTACGTACTTCTTGAACATGTTGGTGACGAAGAACTCCATGGACTCGAAGCCCGCCTGGTCCATCTGCTCGGCGGCCTCCACCATGGCCGCCGTCTTCATGTTGAGCGCCCAGAGGCTCTGGTTGCCGTCCCGCAGGGTGGTGTCGATGATTCGGATCTCGCTCATGCCGTCTCCTGAACGAAAAGGTGGTGCAGACTGCTCATACTGGCGTGAATGCCGAAACGGGTCAAGGCGGCCTCCGTCACAGCTTTCGCGCCTCCTCCCACAGCCGTTCCTTGCCGACGGACCGATACCACCGTTGTCGTGCGCATCCCGCATCGAACCCGTAGCTTGCCGACGGCGGAGGCAAGAATCAAACGCGCCGTTCGCTGCCGGTGTCCCTGCATTCGGGCCGGCAACCAGTGGACGAGCGAAGCGGAATCGGACCGGCAGGAGGAACTCCCGTGGCGGGCTTGATACCGCGTGGCAAATCCACTAACGCTGACCATTCACCAAACACGGGAGGAATGCGGTGGCTGCACAGGAAGGTCTTTCGGTGGAGGAGCGTATCGCCGAGTTGTTGGGGCGTCTGGGCATCGGGGAGGCCCATGTCGCCGCCTACCTGCCCGGCGACTGGTGCGGGTTGCTGGAGCGGCACCCCTCCACGGTGGCGTCCCTGACGCTCATCTGCCCGCGGGGCTTGAAGACGGAGGTGCTCCGTCCCCATACCGGCCGGTTGCTGATCGTCTCGGGGGACCGGGGGAATGGGGTGGCGGACCTGATGCGTGCGGTCGACGGGCTTCCGGGCGCGACGGTGACGATGCTGCGCGACTACTTCAGCCCCATGTGGGCGGACGTCATGGCCGACCGCACCGGCGAGGTGCAGTCGACCATGCTGGAGTTCCTCGCGCTTCGGGACAGGGAGAGTCCGCTTCGGTCCGTCCACCTCCCGGACGCGGAGGGGGAGGAGGCCGGGATCTCCTACGCGATCAGGGGCGCGGGACCGCCGCTGCTGCTCTTCCCGCTGGGGCTGGCGGCGTCTCAATGGGATCCCCTGCTGCCGGCCCTCGCCGAGCGCTACACGACCATCACCCTTGGCGGCCGTTACCTCGGCGTGGTGGCATTTCTGGAGACCCGCGGGCCGGGTTACCTGCGCGTGGTGCGCGGCGTCGTGGACGAAGTGGGGCTCGAGCCCGGCCAAGCGGTGCTGGAGGTGGGCTGCGGCGCAGGCACGGTGGCGCGCTGGCTGGCCCGCTACACGGGACAGCGGAATCCCATCGTGGGGGCGGACATCAACGCCTATCTTCTTCGCGAGGCCGCGAAGCTGGCGGCGAGCGAAGGGCTTGACGGCGCCATTGAGTGGCGGAGCGGCAACGGTGAGGAGCTGCCGTTCAGCGGCGGGCGGTTCGACGCCGCCTTCGCGTTCACGGTGATGGAGGAAGGGGACGCCGATGCCATGTTGGCTCAGCTTGCCCGCGTCACCCGCCCCGGCGGCAAGGTGGCGGTGATCGTTCGTTCCCTGGACATGCCCTGGTGGGTCAACCTGCCGCTGCGGCCCGACCTCAAACACAAGGCCCAGACCGGTATGGGCGATGCGGTGGAGGGCGGTTGCGCGGACGCAAGCCTCTACGGGCGCATGGAGCGGGCCGGACTCAAGGACGTGGTCATGTTGCCGCAGTACGCCACCTACGCGTCGGGGGAGCGGCTGCAACAGCAGCAGGAACGCATGGCCTCGCGGCTCACGCCGGAGGAGGCCGAGGAATGGCGTCAAGCCATCGACGCCGCCGGAGACCGGTTCTTCATCTCGCAGCCGTTCCACGCGGCCGTGGGCACGAAGCCCTGATTCCGCTCCGCGCCGCCGGCCGCGTCCAACCGGACTTTCCAGGAACCGTTCGGAACGAACGAGCATACGGGTTGCAACGCTGTCCGTGCGCCGAGGAGGGCCGCTTGCCCGGTTGACTCGGGCGCCTCGATACACCATATGTAGTAGACGCGTTACTCGCAGGCACAATGGGGAGGATAGAGTGCCATTTGCACTTCAGCCCGGCTTAGCGTGGACGGCGCTTTGGCTGGCGGCGCTGTTCGTGTTGGTTCCGTCGGGCTCGATGGTGTCCGCGGAGGCCACCGTTCACTTGGACGGCCCGCGGATTCAGGGCGGCCTGCTGCGCGGGCGCGTGGCGCCGGGTTCCGTCGTGGTGTTCGAGGGCGAGCGCGTGCGCGTCTCCAGGGACGGCCGGTTCCTTGTCGGGTTCGGGCGGGACGCGCCGCCGAAGGCGGTGTTGTCGGTGACCTTGCCGGACGGCCGCAGCCAGCGGTACGGTCTGGCGGTCAAGCGTCGCAAGTACAACATCCAGCGCATCGACGGGCTACCGCCGCGCAAGGTGACGCCCAGCAAGGAAGATCTCAAGCGCATCCGCAGGGAAGTCGCGCTGGTGAAGCGGGCGCGCAGGGTCGACGATCCCCGCACCGACTTCCTCGGAGGTTTCCGCTGGCCGGTCAAGGGCCGCATCAGCGGCGTCTACGGCTCGCAACGCATCCTCAACGGCGAGCCCCGCCGTCCCCACTACGGCATCGACATCGCCGCCCCCAAGGGCACCCGCGTGGTGGCGCCCGCCGCCGGCGTGGTCACCCTGGTGCACCGGGACATGTACTTTTCCGGCGGCACCATGATTGTCGACCACGGACACGGGCTGTCGTCGGCATTCCTCCACCTGTCGCGCATACTGGTGAAGAAGGGTCAGCGCGTGAAGCAGGGACAGGTCATCGCGGAGGTCGGCTCCACCGGCCGCTCCACCGGCCCGCACCTCGACTGGCGCATCAACCTGTTCGGCCGCCGCCTCGACCCGGCACTCCTGGTGGGGCCGATGCCCAAGTGAAACGACGCTGGCGAACTCGAAGAAAGGGGGTGAAGGCATCGGCGCCTTCACCCCCTTTTCCGTTCGTGGGGGGCCTTACGGTCTACCCTTCGTTGACCGCCGCCTGCCGCTTCTGGTCTGTCTCCGCGGCCGCGTGGGCCTTTTGGAAGTCCTCCTCGCTGAAGTTGTAGAGGCTCGCGCCGCCCATGAAAATGGCCGCGGCGGTCTCCCTCGATACGTTGTTCAGGAGGTTGTTGGAGACGTTGGGGAAGTTCGAATCGAAGTGCGGGTAGTCCGTCGAGATGCACATGCGGTCCGCGCCGATGAGCTCGGCGGTGCCGGCGATCTCGGGTTCGCTGCCTTCCACAGCGGCCCAGCAGTTCCGCTGGAAGTACTCCTTGGGCGTCAGCGACAGGTAGGGCGCGTGGGACTCGCGGTAGTTGGCGTAGTCCCACTCGATGCGCGTCAGGATGCCGGGGACCCACGAGTTCTGCGCTTCCAGGTAACCCACCCGCAGCTTGGGATGGAACTCGAAGACGCCGCCGATGATCATGGCGATGAGCGCCTGCTGCATCTCGATCCAGTGGCTGGCCACGTGGCGGTAGAAGCGGTTCTCGCCATAGAGCGCGTTCATGTTGGAATTCCACGCGCCGGTGCCTTCATGGAAGCACCAGGAAACGTCCAGCTCCTCATGCAGGCTGTAGAGGGGATCCCAGTAGTTCGAGTGCCAGAAATGCCGGTTGACCATGTTGGGCCGGATGAACGACGCCACCGCGCCCAGCTCCTGCACCGCGCGCTTGAGCTCGTGGCACGCCAGGTTCACGTCGTGCAGCGGCAGCATGGCGGCGAACTTCATGCGTTCCGGGCAGTGCTGGCAGAAATCGTGGATCCAGTCGTTGTAGGCCCGGCTCAGGGCGTGAGAGAGATGCGGGTCCATGTTGTCCCTGGCCAGCAGGCCCAGTCCCCCGGTGGGAAAGAGCACGGCGATGTCGATGCCTTCCATCTCCATCCCCATGATCTGGGCTTCCTCGTCGTACCCTCGGTTGATGGCGAAATCGAGGCGCCCGGTGTCGGCGATCCGCGACGCCGACAGCACCCCGGTGGCCGCCCCCATGATCGGTCCCGTGGCCTTGGAGGAGGCCGCCTTCTTGCGGTGCTGCTGCAGCTCCGAATCCGCTCCCGTGGGCAGGCCGTCGATGGTCCAGGTGCGCCGGCTGATCTTGCCCTTGCCGTCCACCGCCCAAGTGACCCGGCTCTTGAACTCGGGGTCCAGGTACTTCTCCAGCAGGTCTCCGGGTTCCTGAATGTGCATGTCGCTGTCGACGAAACGCAGGCCGTCTTTCATTTCAGTCCTCCTTGTCCGGGTGAGAGTGGAAGACCCTGCCCGGGTGGCTCTTTGCGGTGCTGTGACTCGAAATTACAGCATGTGCGGGCGCGCGGTCAACGACTGGCCCGCTTCAAGCCCTTGGACTTTCGCTTCGTTTCATGCAAAAGGAACGACTGATCTACAATCCGAAGGGCAACGGCGTGACGAGTTGCTCACGTCGCGCCTGCACCAGCGAAAAGGACGGCATCTTGAGAGCAAGGCATTTGCAACTCTTTCGTACACACGCCCGTTACGCCCACCTCCTGCCGGTGCTGGTCTTCGGGCTCGCGTCCGTGGGTTGCGGCTTGTCCGCGGACACGGCCCGACTCGACGACGTCGCAAAGGCCGGTATCGCCTACACCGACAGGATGCCGCCGTTGCTGGACCGGGCGTTCGAGGTGACGGCGGGGGTGGACTCGGCTGCATTGGTGAAGGCCCGAAGCGGTCTGTCGGAAGACCAGCGGCGGAGGATGCTCGACGATTTCGATGCGGCAATGGCAGTGCGGCTTGCGGAATTCGCCGCGGCCAAGCGTCACAACGCGCTGTTGCGGTCGTACTTCGTTGCGTTGCGAACCTTGCTTGAACCTGACGGGCCGAAGGGAATCGGCAATGCCGCGAAACGGTTGACCTCAGAGTTGGGCAAGCTGTCGCCCAGGCTCAAGAAGGCCCGAATGGGCGACGTTTCGGTAAGCGGGCTCATCGAGCCCGCCGCGAGCGTCGCGGTGGCGTCGTTCAGGTCCGGGGTCCTGCGTCGCGAGCTGGAAGCTCGCGGCCAGACCATCGAACGCGAGCTGGCCCTTCAGGAAGCGCTGGTGACGGCCCTCGCGCGCCAGATTCATGCCGACCGCGAGGTCCTGTCGGCGCGTTTCCGAAACGGCGAGGTTTTGGACCCGTACGTAAGCGCAGCCAGGTTGCCCAAGACCTGGCCGGCCCGGCGGCTCCGGAGTCTGCGGGATACAGCCGATGTGGAAGCGGCGCGGGCGGCCGAACAGGCTATCCGCTCTTTGCGAAACGCCTACGTGGAGGCCCTGGAGGGACGCCTGGATGCCGCCCGGGCCATCGAGCTGGCAGCCACCGTCGAGGGTTTCGTCGAGCTGGTCTCGCGACTCGCCGCCGGAGCAGGGAGGGCGGTTCGATGACTCCGGGAGAGATCCACGGAAAGACGTTGTCGGAGTTGCGCCGGGCGAGGCGGGACATGATGTCCGCCGAATGGCTTGTGGGCGTGAAGGATCTCCCCGAAGCGGACCGCCCCGCGGCAGCCATGGCGTTGCTGGACGTCTGTCTGGCCATCCGCAGGCTTGAGAACACGCGTGTTGCGGATATCCGCAGGGAACTCGTCGACAACGCGAAAGATCTTGAACGAGGTTTCCGGGATCTCGGACGGGCAGGGGAGAAGCTCCACCGGATCAAGACCTACCTGAAGGCGGCCACGGCGCTGGCGGCGACGGTGGGCAAGGTGGTCAAGCCGTGACGCCTCGACACCTTTGGGGGAAGCTCCTCGCCCAAGGTACACCTCTGACCCAATCCTCTTCCGGAAATATCTGGGAGTTCTCGATAAGATCCGCGAGGTCCTCATCCGGCTCGTCGAAGTCCGGGGACATCCAGAACTGTCCCTCGTAACCGCCGAGACACCGTTCTTCGAGGCGTGTTGGGCGGCGACGTGGAACCGGTTGCAAGTCAGGGTTCGGGACCGCAACCCGGTTCACAGCGCGTTCGTGCGCTTCCGAGGGCTTTGACACGACGCGGGCCTCTCACCCCATCGAGAAGAAAGCCTTGCCGTCAGGATCGAGGTCGATACCGGTCCCCCGGCCGGGGCCGTCCTGGAGACCCGCCTGGTGCGGCGGCACGTCACGCTACGGCTGCGTCATCACGACCGCGCGTCGCTGCTTGCCGGCAAGCTGCGCGCGATCTTTGAGCGTCCCTACACTGAGGGAAGGGACCTGTACGACCTGATCTGGTACATGAGCGATCCGACTTGGCCCGCGCCGAATCTCGCACTGCTCAACGCGGCCCTGCGCCAGACTCATTGGTCGGGCCAGGTGCTGCGGGCAGTCTTGCTACTTGGTCGCTTGGTTGGTCGTTTTCTTGGTCGCTCACTGTAGGAATCGATCATGGCAGGATACCAACAGAGTCCAGCCATGTCTGGAACGACGATCACGGCCTGTCGAGGGAAGGTGAATTCCGTCCGCCTCTATTGTATGATGGCGTATCCCGACGGGGTCCGACGCTCCGGCGGGACAACCTTCCATGGAAGCAGGTTCCACATGAACGGTGACGATTCAGGCGTTGTCCTCTCACCCCACGAGCGCGCTACCATCGAGGCGGCGGCGGCGCGCATCGTTCCCTCGGATGAGGACCCGGGCGCGCACGAGGCCGGGGTCATCGACTACATCGAGGGTCTCCTGGCCACGGATGAAGACGTGGATACGGACATCAGTCCCCGGGAGAAGAAGGAGTACGCCAACTTCCTCCTCGGCGGCATGGGAGGCCGCACCGAAGAGCAGCAGGCCACGCTGTTCAAGCTAAACGGTCTGGGCAGCCGGCACCGGCAGGCTTACCGCGACGGGGTGGCGGAGCTGGACCGGCTGGCTTCGGAGTTGGAGCCGGGGAAGAAATTTCACGGGCTGGACGAGGCCGGGCAGGACCGGGTGCTCACCGCCCTCGATGAGCGGAAAGACCCGTTCTTCGCCCTTCTGCTAACCCACACCATGGAGGGTTTCTACGGCCATCCCAGGCACGGCGGCAACAGGGACCAGGTGGGGTGGCAGGTGCTGGAGTACCCCGGTCCCAGCTTTCCGCACGGTAACGAGACACCTTACGGCTGGTACGACGAGAACGAGCCCGACGAGTTCCCTCACGCCAAGAAGGACCGTTCGTCCTAGCCCGACATCTGGAGGCACAGAGGAGACAGATGGCAAAGCACGAGACAGTCGACGTCTGCGTCGTCGGGGCCGGGGCTTCGGGCCTGGTGGCGGCCAAGGAACTGACCGAGGCGGGTATGACCGTGTGCGTTCTGGAGCGGGGCCCATGGTACAAGCGGGAGGACTTCGCCCTGGGCGACGAGCTGGTGTACAAGCGGCGCAACTTCTTCTGGCCCACGGTGGAGCTGGAGCCGCGCACTTGGCGGCCCGACCCGGACAGCCCCACCGAGCTTCTCTCCACCAAGACCCAGACCTTCTCCAACGCCATGTGCGTGGGCGGCGGCACCATCCACTACAGCGGGCTATCCTGGCGCTTCCACGAGTCGGACTTCCGCGTGAAATCCGAGGACGGCCCGGTGGCGGGCACCACCATCGAGGATTGGCCCATCTCCTATGACGACATGGAGCCCTTCTACGAGAAGGCGGAATGGACCGTCGGGGTGTCGGGCCAGGGCTGGTCCAATCCCTTCGACCCTCCGCGCAAGCGCGACTACCCGGTGGGGCCGGCGGCGCGCAACAGCCCCGGAGCCGCCCTGGAGAAGGGCGCCCGCAAGCTCGGCCTGCACCCCTTTCCGACGCCGCTGGCCATACTCACCGGCGACTATGACGGCCGTCCGGGCTGCATCGGCAAGGGGATGTGCTCGTCCTACGGCTGTCCGGTGGGGGCGAAATCAAGCACCCTGGAGTCGCTGCTGCCCAAGGCGCTGGCCACCGGGCGTCTGGAGATCCGGCCCCTCTGCCTGTCGCGGGAGATCACCCTGGACCGGGAGGGGAGGGCGTCCGGGGTGACCTACTTCAACGCGGAGGGCGAGGAGGAGCATCAGCCGGCCCGCCTGGTGGTGATGGCGGCGGGCGGCGTGGAGACGGCCAGACTGCTGCTGCTGTCCGAGTCCGCGCGGTTCCCTCAGGGGCTGGGCAACCGTAGCGGCTTGGTGGGCAGGAACCTCATGTTCCACTCCCCGGGGGTGACGCTGGTGGTGACGTTCCCCGAGCCGCTGGACGGGCACAAGGGGACCTCCAGCACGCGGGTGCTCCAGGACTTCTACAAGACCGACACCAGCCGGGGGTTCATCCGCGGCGGCTTCATGCACCCGCGGGCCCACGGCGGCGACCCCATCGAGCTGGCGCTGAGGCCCATCCACGGCAAGCGCTGGGGCAAGGAGCACAAGGACTCCATGCGCGAGACCTGGCGTCACTACCTGCACAGCCACTGCACCGGCGAGAGCCTTCCGGTGGAGAGCAACGCGGTGGACCTGGACCCCGAGGTGACGGACTGCTACGGCCTGCCGGTGGCTCGCATCACCTACACCAGCCACGAGAACGATGTGCGGCTGGCCACCTACCTGGGCGAGCGTTCACGGGAGATCTACGAGGCCGCGGGGGCGACCCGCATCATTGTGCCCAAGCCCGAGACCCGCAAGCTCCACAACCACCAGATGGGTTCCTGCCGGATGGGCAACGACCCCGAGTCGTCGGTGGTGGACAAGTGGTGCCGTTCCCACGACGTCTCCAATCTCTTCATCGTCGATGCCAGCGTGTTCGTGACCGGCGCCGGTCTCAATCCCACCCTGACCATCCAGGCCAACGCGTTCCGCGTCTGCGACTACATGGTGACCGAGGCGAGCAAGGGCAACCTGATCCACTGACGTGCCTTCCTTAGCGTTGGCTCTCTTTTTGCGTCTTGATTCGAGCGGGCCTCTGTGACCTGTGCGACGAGGCGCGGGGCCGGCGTAGTCAGCGGCATTGTGAAGTGGTGACAGATGAGCGGCGCACGGCAGGTACTCAAGGAGATCTTCGGGTTCGATGGCTTCCGCCCCGGACAGGAGGCCGCCATCGAGGCATTGCTGGCCGGCCGCCACGTGCTGACCGTGATGCCCACGGGTTCGGGGAAGTCACTGTGCTTCCAGATCCCGGCGCTGGCCGTGGGCGGGCTCACTGTCGTGGTGTCGCCGTTGGTGGCGTTGATGCAGGACCAGGTGGCCGCGTTGCGGCTTGCCGGCGTCCCCGCGGACACCATCAACTCCGCCAACGCGCGCGCGGAGAACGTCGCCGCCTGGCGTCGCTCCGCGGCGGGTGAGACGCGGCTTCTCTACATGGCGCCGGAGCGGCTGATGACCGAGCGCATGTTGGAGGCCCTGGAGCGGCTCCCGGTCACGCTGTTCGCCATCGACGAGGCCCACTGCATCTCGCAGTGGGGGCCGTCGTTCCGCCCCGAATACGAAGATTTGTGCCGGCTGCGCCATCTCTTTCCCGGTGTCCCCATCGCCGCCCTCACCGCCACCGCCGACGCCGTCACCCGCGAGGACATCGCCGAGCGCCTGTTCGGCGGCGAGGTGGAGTCCTTCGTCCTGGGCTTCGATCGTCCCAACATTCGGCTCGCGGTGGAGATGAAACGTGACTGGAAGCGCCAGTGCCGAGGCTTCGTCGCCCGCCACGCGGGCGAGAGCGGCATCGTCTACTGCCTGTCGCGCAGGAAGACGGAGGAGACCGCCGCGCTGCTCGAGGCCGACGGCGTGCGCGCGCTTCCCTACCACGCGGGCATGGACAAGGAAGACCGGGAAGCCCACCAGAACGTCTTCATGACCGATCCGGGAGTGGTCGTCGTCGCCACCATCGCCTTCGGCATGGGCATCGACAAGGCGGACGTGCGCTACGTCCTGCACACGGATCTGCCCGGCAGCGTCGAGGCCTACTACCAGGAGATCGGCCGGGCCGGACGCGACGGCGAGCCCGCGGAAGCTCACATGCTCTACGGTCTTGCGGACATCCGCATGCGGCGGCAGTTCATCGAAGAGGAGGACGCGGGAGACGAGCGCAGGCGGCGGGAGCACAAGCGCCTCGACGCGCTGCTGGGTTACTGCGAGGCGCCGGCCTGCCGGCGGGTGACGCTGCTGGAGTACTTCGGGGAGCCGATCGAGCCGTGCGGCAACTGCGACGTCTGCCTCGACCCGGCGGAGCGGGTGGACGGCACCGAGGAGGCTCGGAAGGTCCTGTCAGCGGTGTACCGCACCGGCGAGCGGTTCGGCGCCGCCCACGTCATCGACGTCCTGCGCGGCACCGCGACGGAGAAGATCGAGCGCGCCGGCCACCACATGCTTCGCACCTTCGGGGTGGGCGGCGGCGTGGGCAGGAACGAGTGGCGTTCCCTCATTCGCCAGATGGTCGCCACCGGTTTGCTGCGACTCGACATCGGAGGTTACGGCGGCATCTCCATGACCGGCAAGGGCCGCGAGCTGCTCCAGGGCGAGAGCGTTTTCCTGTACCGCCGGGACACGGTGCGCGGGCGGCCGCCCGCGCCCGCGCGGGAACCGAAGCAGCGGCGCCGAACGGAACCCGAGGACGGTCCGCTCACCGGCTCCGAGACGGCGCTGCTGGACGCGCTCAAGGCGTTGCGGCTCCGGCTGGCCAAGGAGCGGGGCGTGCCGGCCTATATCGTGTTCTCGGATCGGACGCTCATCGACATGGCGCGTCGCAAGCCCCGGACCGAGGAGGAATTTGCCGAGGTGAACGGGGTGGGGGAGGCCAAGCTCGCGGCTTTCGCGGTTCCGTTCCTGGCCGCCATCGAGAGCGTCCTGGCGGACAACGGCTGACGGCGTTGTCTTCCCTCGCGTCGTCCCTCAGCGGCTGCGCGTGAGCTTGGGGTCGAAGATGTCGCGCAGGCCGTCCCCCAGGAGATTGATCCCGAGAACGGTGATGAAGATGGCGATGCCGGGGAAGATGGTGAGCCACGGTGCGCGGTACATGTAGCTGCGGCCCTCGCTCAGCATGGAGCCCCAGGTGGGAATGCTCGGCGGCACGCCGAGCCCCAGGAAGCTCAGGCTCGCCTCGGTGATGATCACCACCGCCATGGCGAAGGTGGCGATGACCATGACGCTGGGCAGCGTGTTGGGAATCACGTGGCGCAGGATGATGTAGCGGTTGCTGGCCCCGAGCGCCCGCGCGGCCTGGACGAACTCGCGTTCCTTGAGCGACAGCACTTCCCCGCGCACCACGCGGCAGTACTGCACCCATCGGCTGAGCACCAGGGCGATGATCAGGTTCACCAGGCCCTGTCCCAGGAAGGCCATGATGGCGATGGCCAGCAGCAGGAACGGGAAGGCCAGGAATATCTCCGTGGTCTTGTTGATGGTCTCGTCGATCAGCTCCCCGAAATATCCCGCCACCGCGCCGAGAAAGCACCCCAGGATGCCCGCCAGGAAAACCGTGGCCGCTCCCACCATGAGAGAGATGCGCGAGCCGTAGATGACCCGGCTCAGGAGGTCCCGGCCCAGGTTGTCCGTGCCCATGACGTGCGGACTGTCGGTCATGCCCAGGGACGGGGGCCGCAGCCTTTGCTCCAGCGCCTGCTCCTGCGGGTCGTAGGGCGCCAGCCAGGGCGCTCCGAGGCCGCAGATGCACAGCAGCAGCACGATGATGCCGCCGCTGAAGACCTTCGCGTAACGCCGCCAGCCGATCACAGCCGTATCCTCGGGTCGACCCACGTATACAGCAGGTCCACCATCAGGTTGACGAAGAAATAGACCAGCGCGAAGAAGAAGATCACGCCCTGGGCCAGCTTGTAGTCACGGGTGGTGATGGCCTGGATCAGCAGGCTGCCGATGCCGGGCCAGGAGAACACCGTCTCGGTGATGACCGAGCCGCTCAGGAGCGCGCCGAGCTGCAGGCCGAGGATCGTGATGATGGTGATGAGCGCGTTCCGGAGCGTGTGCTTCCAGATGACCGTTCTTTCGCTCAGCCCCTTGGCCCGGGCGGTGGTGATGTAGTCCTGGCGAATGACCTCCAGCACGCTGGATCGCGAGATGCGCGTGATGATGGCGGCGAAGCTCGTCCCCAGGGTGATGGCGGGCAGCAGGATGTGCTTCATCGCATCCCAGAACGCGGCCAGGTCGCCCGCGATCAGCGCGTCCACCAGCACGAGGTTGGTCACCGGGACGACGTTCACCCCGTAGGTCAGGCGGCCGGCCACCGGCAACCAGTTCAACTGGCCCCCCAGGAAGAAGATCAGCATGATGCCGAGCCAGAAGTTGGGCACGGAAATGCCTACCAGCGCCACGGTCATGCCCGAGTGGTCCCACAGGGAGTTGTGCTTGATGGCCGAGTAGACGCCGATGGGGAGCGCGATGATGATGGCCACCAGCATGCTCGCCAGCGCCAGCTCCACGGTAGCCGGGAGCCTCTCCGCCACGAGTTGCGTCACCGGTTCTCCGTAGCGCATGGACTCGCCGAAGTTCCCCTGGACGGCCTGCGAGATGAACTGCCAGTACTGGACGATGATGGGCTGGTCGAGCCCCCACTCGCGGGTGACCTCTTCGATCTCGTGCGGCTCCGCGTCTTCCCCGAGCAGCAGCGTCACCGGGTCCCCCGGCGCGAGCTGCATCAGGAAGAAGACCAGAAAGGACATCCCAATAAGGACGGGGATGGCCCCGATTAGCCTGCGTCGAATCATTCGAAGTTACAGTCCCATCTGCGCCAGAGAGCGGTCAAGCCGGTCCAGCGCCTCGTCCACGTGCTCTTTCGTGACGTTCAGCGCCGGGGTGATGCGGATCACGTTGCCCATGAGTCCGCCCTTGCCGATCAGCAGCCCGTTCTGTTTCGTCAGCTCGAACAGCCTCGCCACCGCCTCCGGGCTCGGGGCCTTGTCCGGCCCCACCATTTCGATGCCCTGCATGAGACCCATGCCGCGGATGTCGCCCATAAGGGGATACTTCTCCCCGAGGGCTTCGAGGCCGTCCCGGAGTTGCCGGCCCCTCTCGGCCGCGTTGGCGACGAGGCCTTCGTTCTCGATGACTTCGATGGTGGCCAGCGCCGCGGCGCAGGTCACCGGGTTGCCCCCGAAAGTGGAAAGGGAAAGCCCCTGGACGCTGTCGGCCACCTCCGGCCGGGTGATGGTGCCGCCGATCGGAACTCCGTTGGCCATGCCCTTGGCGAAGGTCATGATATCCGGCTCCACGTCCCACTGCTCGATGCCGAACATCTTGCCGCCGGTCCGGCCCCATCCCGTCTGCACCTCGTCGCAGATGAACAGGCCGCCGTACTTGTGCACGATGGCGGCGACCTCCTTGAAGTACTCCTTGGGCGGGGTGATGAATCCGCCGACTCCCTGGATCGGCTCGGCGATGAACGCGGCCAGCCTGCCGGAGGTGGCGGTCTGGATGGCGCCTTCGAGGTCCTTGGCGCACTTCAGGTCGCAGCTCGGGTAGGTGAGGCCGAAGGGGCAGCGGTAGCAGTAGGCGTTGGGAATGTGGTGGACGTTGGGGCTCGAAGTGGGAGTCAGCCGCCACGCATAGTTGCCGGTCAGGCTCATGGCGAGCTGAGTACGGCCGCTGTAGCTGTGGCGCAGGGCGACGACATCCTGGGCGCGGGTGTAGAGCTGCGCCACCAGCACGGCGGTCTCGTTGGCTTCCGTGCCGCTGTTGGTGAAGAAGGACTGCTTGAGCGCCCCGGGCGTGATGGCCGCGAGCTTCTCCGCCAGGCGGACGTGCGGTTCGGTGGGGTAGAGCGCGGAGGTGTGCTGGACCTTGCGGACCTGTTCCTCGATGGCCGCCACCACCTTGTCGTTGCAGTGGCCGACGCTGATGGTGACGATGCCGCCGAAGAAGTCCAGGTACTCCCGTCCGTCCACGTCGTAGACCAGGGAGTCCTTGGCCCGGTCCACCACCAGGGGCTCCTCGTAGTAGTTGGCGACGCAGGAGAACAGGTACTCCTTGTGCTTGGCCAGAATCTCCTGCTGTCTGCTCGTTTCCGTGCTGCTCATCGGGAACGCAAACCTAGCATAAAGCGTTCGAAACGGTCAAAGTTGCCGGTTCCAGGGTTAGGTCGGGTTAGCCGAAGGCGTAACCCGACTCCGCACTGATACCCGGACGCACTCCTAGCGCGCCTCGCTGTAGAGCTGCTTCAAGGTCGCGGGCTGAACCCCGGCAAGGTAGAGGAGCTTCAACGCCCACATGAGCAGGATGGTCCGCACCGGGCCGTTCTGTTCCCACCGCCGCGCCGAGCTCACCACCCGCGACCGCAGGCAGGCGATGCGGCCCTGCTTCTTGAGGGCGCGGCAAAACGCCACGTCTTCCATGATGGGCATTTCGGGGAAGCCGCCCAGCCGCTCGAACACGGCCCGCCGGACGAAGATGGCCTGGTCTCCCGTGGCCACACGGGTCAGGCGCGAGCGCAGGCTGATCATGCGGCCGACGACCCGGAGCAGCGGCCGCGCGCTGTCCAGGCGGATGTCGAAACGGCCGCCCACGCAGGCCGGGTCGGTCATGCAGCCTTCGAGGTCGAGCTTCGCGGTGGCGGGCAGGGTAGTGTCGGCGTGAAGGAAAAGGAGCAGCTCGCCGGTGGCGTGCCGCGCGCCTTCGTTCATCTGCGCGGCGCGCCCGCGGGAGGCCGCCACCAGCCGGGCCCGGCCGTCGCGCACGATCTCCGTCGTGCGGTCCGTGCTGCCGCCGTCCACGACGATGATCTCATGGGGTTCGATGCGTCGCAGGTCCTCGACGGCGGCGCCGATGGCGCGCTCCTCGTCGAGGACGGGGATGATGATGGAAAGCCGCATGGACGGGGCGTCCGACGGCCGGGTTGTCCGCGTGTCAGACCAGGGCGCCGCCGCAACTGCTGCCGGTTCCGGCGGTGCAGGCGTAGCAATGGTTGCCGGTGAGGATGGTCTGGTCCTCGAAGTCCGGCGCGGAGAAGTCCCGGATGTGGGGCGTCTTTCCGTTGGTCCGGCCCAGCGGCATGTCGAGCATCTGGTTGAAGTCGCAGTCGTACACCGAACCGTCCCAGCCTACGCTCAGGAGGTCGCGGCACATGACCTTCTCCACCGTGTCGCCGTTGAAGTTGTCTTCCAGGAGCTGGAGGTAGTCGTCGTACTGCCCCCGCTGCTTGAGGAACTTCTTGAAGCGCGTGATGGGCATGTTGGTCAGGCAGTAGAGGTGGTTGAAGACGATCCCGAAGTCGTCGCCGAGCATGCGCCGGTAGTCGCCCTCCAGCTCTTCCTGCGGCGGCGGCAGGTAGTTGCCCATGGGGTTGTAGACGAGGTTGAGCTCCAGGCCCGAGTCGGGCTGTCCGTAGCCCAGGCGGTTGAGCTCCTGGAGCCCGCGCACGCTCAGCTCGAAGGTGCCGTTGCCGCGCTGGCTGTCGACGTTCTCCCTGGTGTAGCAGGGGAGCGAGCAGACCACCTCGACCCGGTGGCGCTTGAAGAACTCGGGCAGGTACTCCTTGCCCTCCTCGTAGAAGACCGTCAGGTTGCAGCGGTCCATCACGTGGCGTTCCAGTTCCCTGCAGGACTCCACCAGGTAGTCGAAGTGGGGGTTCAGCTCCGGCGCGCCGCCGGTGATGTCCACGGTGGGGATGTCCGAGTTTTCGAGAAAGCGCAGCACGTCGTCCACGGTGCCACGCTCCATCATCTCCTTGCGCCCGGGCCCGGCTTCCACGTGGCAGTGGAAGCACGACTGGTTGCAGTACTTCCCCATGTTGACCTGGAGCACTTGCAGCTTCTGCTTCCGCAACGAGCGGCCGCTGGCCCTGACCTTGTCATCGAAATATTGCGTGGCAGCCTCCCGGGCACCGGATTTGGCCCGCGTAGCACGGGGCCTCGCGCAGTGTTGCAATTGGTCCTGTCTTGGTCAAGACTTGCAGCGATTTTTCTTGGGATCGAGGCGGCCCGTCGAGAGGCGCGCCGGTCGCCCCCGAGGTTTCGGTATCGCTCGTGACAGCCGGATGAAGGAGGCAGCGTGGATCCTCTATCGAAGGAAATTCTGACGTTCTGGTTCGGCACTCTGGACCTGAGCGTCGAGATGGAAAAGCGCCAAGTATGGTTTCGCGCCACACCGGAGTTCGATCAATACCTTGTCGAACACTATACCGGGGTTCACGAGCGGGCGGCCGCCGGCGAACTGGATTACTTCAAGCAGACGCCAGAGGACTGCCTGACCCTGATCATGGCTCTCGACCAGTTCCCGCGGAACATCTACCGCGGCACGCCCCGCGCGTTCGCCACCGACCCCAAGGCCCGTGAAGTCGCCGCCTTCGCCCTCGATGCCGGCTACGACCGTGGCTTTGCGCGCTGGCCGAGGACCTTCATCTACCTGCCGTTCGAGCACAGCGAGCGGCTGGCCGACCAGGAACGCGCGCTGGTCCTCTACCGCGGCCTCGACAACGAGGATTCCATGCGCGCCGCCGTCGGGCATCATGCCGCCATCAAGCGCTTCGGCCGCTTCCCGCACCGCAACGCGGTCCTCGGACGCCCCAACACCCCGGAAGAGGAAGAGTATCTCAAGGACCCGCCCCTGTGGGGCAAGACCGCGGCGGAAGCGGCCGAGCTGGAGGCGCGGAAGGCCGCCGCCAAGGCGGAAGCGTAGGAGAGTTCCCCGGTTGCCGGACTTGGCGGACCGTGGAGCCGTCGGCGTGCGTTTCCGCGTCAGCCGGTCAGTATCCGTACGTGTTCCACGTCCACGCTGACAGTGACCCTGTCACCGATCGAGAACGCGCGACCCCCGGCCTGGTGGGTGTCGTCCACCAGCAGGGACGTCCGGTCGTCGACCGCGACGGTGTATCGGATGAGGTTGCCGAGGAACTCGCGATGGCTGACATGGCCGGTAAAGGCCGTGGCGCCCAAGGCATCGTGCGCTTCGGAGATGCTCGCGTCCTGGGGACGGAACATGGCGGTGCGCCCGTCTCCCGGCCCATGGCCTCCACCGCCGAGCGGCAAGACAATGCCGCCGGCGGCGACGAAACGCGCGCCCCCGGGCGTCGCTTCCACGCGCCCTTCCAACAGGTTGGCGGAGCCGAGGAAGTCGGCGACGAAACGGTTGACGGGACGGTCGTAGAGATCCATGGGCGAGCCCACCTGCTGCAGAATGCCGTCGTCCAGCACGGCGATCCGGTCCGAGATGGTGTTGGCCTCCTCCTGGTCGTGGGTGACGAAGATCGTGGTGAGCTTGAGTTTCCGCTGCAGGTCGAGAATCTCCCGGCGCATTTGAATCCGCAGGTTGGCGTCCAGGTTGGACAGCGGCTCGTCCAGCAGCAGGACCCGGGGCTCGACGATGATGGTGCGGGCCAGCGCGACCCTCTGCTGCTGGCCGCCGGAAAGCTGTGAGGGCCGCCGGTCCGCCAGCTCCCACAACCCGACCATTTCCAGCGCCGCCTCGACCCGTCCGGGGATGTCGGCCGACGGCACCCTGCGCTCCTCGAGCCCGAAGGCGACGTTCCGGTACACGGTCATGTGGGGCCACAGCGCGTACGACTGAAACACCATGCCGACGTTCCGCCGCCACGGCGGCAGGCGCGTGACGTCATGGTCGCCGATCAGGATGCGGCCGCGGGGCGTCGGACCGAACCCGGCGATGCAGCGCAACAGGGTGGACTTGCCGGAGCCGGACGGACCCAGGAACGTGAACAGCTCGCCCGGCTCGATCCGCAGGTCGACACCCTTCAACACGTCGGTGACGTCGTAGGCAAGGCTGAGTGATTCGATGGAGACGCCGGCGGCGTTTTCCGATGCCATGCTCATGCTCCCGCAACCGTGGTCACATCCGGCGTCCGCTGGGTTTCCCTTCGTTGAATGAAGCGGTACGAGACGTACGTCGTGATTCCGACGATGACCACGGCGACGATGCCGAGGGCGGCTCCCGGACCGCGGCCCGCCGCCGACTGCATGAATTCGTAGATGCCGAACGCCAGCGGCGCGTCGGATTCCTGTGACACCAGCATGATGGTCGTCGACAGTTCCACCGCGGCGGTGGCGAAGCTGGTGACGAAGCCGGCGACGATACCCCCGGCCATCAGCGGCACCACGACCCGGCGCACCGTGCGGCCCTTGGTGGCGCCCAGGTTCTCCGCCGCCTCCTCGAGCATGACGCTGATCTGCTGCAGCGCCGCGGTGCAGGCGCGTAGCGCGTAGGGCATTCTCCGAATCGCCAGCGCGATGACGATGATGACCCACCAGGACGCCAGCGGCTTGTCGATGATGGGCACGTTGAAGTCGTAGAAGGTGCGCAGGTAGCCGATGCCCAGCACGACACCCGGGATGGCGACCGCGCCCATGGCGATGTAGTCCAGCCACTGCCGGCCGATCAGTTTCGTGCGCCAGACCACGTACGCGATGGCGGTGCCGAAGCAGACGTCGATGGCGGCGGCGAGGCCGGCGTAGAGCAGCGTGTTGGTGATGAACTGGAAGGACGATGAGACCACCTGCAGGTAGTGCGCTATGGTGTAGCCGTCCGGCAGCACGCTGAACGACCACACGGTGCCGAACGACAGGAGCAGAAGCCCGAAGTGGGGCGACAGCACCAGCAGCAGGATGAAGATCACCACGGCGTAGCAGGCTGTCTTCTCCCACGGCCGAAGGTCCCGCTTCATCAAGCCGCCGCCGCCCTTCTGCAACATGGCGTAGTCCTTGTTGCGGAGCGCCAGAAAGGAGGTCCACAGCGCCAGTAGCGACAGGATGACGAGTATCACCGAGATCACGTAACCCATGGGATCGGCGATGCCGATGGAGGTGATGCGCAGGTAGGCCTGGGGCGCCAGCATGTCGTTGACGTTGAGCAGCAGCGGCGTGCCCAGGTCGTCGAACACCTTCAGGAATACCAGCGACGCGCCCGCCACGTACCCGGGCATCGCCAGCGGGAACACGATGCGGCGAAACAGCCGCAGGCCGCTGGCGCCCAGGTTCTGCGCCGACTCCTCCATGGATCGATCTATGTTGTTGAGAGCGGCGGAAAGGTTGATGAGGATGAACGGGAAGTAGTGGATGCTCTCCACCAGGATGACACCGTTCAGACCCTCCATGAACGGTATGGTGAAACCGAACCGCTCGCCCAGCAGCAGGTTGACGGAGCCGTTTTCCCCGAGCAGCAGCAGCATGGCCACCGCGCCGACGAAAGGGGGCATGATCAGCGGGATGATGCCCAGTGTCTGGATGAGGAGGGCGCCCTTGAAGTTGAAGCGGCTGGTGAAGTAGGCCAGCGGCAGGGCGAAGCACGACGACACCACCACCGCCATGGAGGCAACGTAGAGCGAGTTGACGAAGGATTCCCGGAACAGGCTGGTGCGGAAGAAGTCGACGAAGTTGATGAGGGTGAGGGCGCCCGTATTGGGGTCCTGGAACGCCACGTAGATGACGTTCACTACTGGCAGTACCAGGAACACCAACAGGAACAGGCCCACGACCGCCGCCACCGCCGCCGGCCCCCACTGACCGCGCATTGCCGCGTACACGGAGGTTCTTACCCGTCCAGCCCGGCTGCCGAGATGACCAGCGGCCCGTACCACACGGGGGTACGGGCCACTAGACTCGCATGCCGGCTACAGGATGGATGCCGCCTTCTCGGCCAGGGACCTGGCCTTGGTGTAGTTCGCCTTGACCTTGGCGTCCCACGCCTGCTCGATCTCGGCTTGGCGGCCCGTCACCTTGGTGGTGGCCTTCTTGCGCTTCTTCTTGAAGATGCTGTTGAAGTCCGCCTGGCTCGCCTGGGCCGCCTCGATGGGCACCGCGGCCACCAGCGCCTTGGCTTCGTCGATCAGCTTCCGCGCCTCGGCATTGGACTTGCCCCCCATCGTCGCTTCGGCGTTCTGGATCGCCTTGGTGGCCGCCCGCAGGTCATCGAGCCGGTACGTCACCATGACGTCGAAGAGCGAGTTGATGACGTTGTAGCGGTTCTTGGAGAGCTCCAGGTCGAACTTGACCGCCGCGCCGATGGACTTGTCCTTGAACGGGTTGGGGAAGCCGGCCGGCGCCTTGGCGTAGGTGGCCGGGTTCACCGGCAGCCGCCGGATCTTCGGGTCGAGCAGCACCTCCTGGCCTTCCGCGGTCATCAGGAACTCGATGAACGCCCCCGCCGCCTTCGGGTGCGGCGCGTTGGCGACGATGGCGATGTTGGCCGGCACCAGGGTCGTCACGGGCGGGTAGAGGAACTTGACCGGGAAGCCCGAGGCCTCCGACGACAGCCCGAAGAAGTCGATCACGATGCCGATGCCGAACTGCCCTGAGTTGACGCCGTCGGGCACGCCGAAGCTGCGTTCCGTGACGGTCTTGAAGTTGCCGGCGATGGCTTTCCAGACGGCCCAGCCCTCTTCCCAACCCTTCCCCTGCAGCAGGGTTTCCACGGTGAGGTGGGTCGTGCCCGAGCGCGACGGCGCGCTCATGCCCACGTGGCCGTGGTAGACGGGCTTGGCCAGGTCGGCCCAGCTCTTCGGCACCGGGAGCTTCTTGGCCTTGAGGTAGCGGGTGTTCCACATGATGCCGTAGCCGGAGGCCGCGAAACCCTTGTAGTAGCCCTCGGGGTCGTTGATCGGGAACGCCCCCACCTTCTCGGGAATGCCCTTGACCTTGACCTCGTACTTCTGCAGCAAGCCGTCCGCCTTCAGCACCTCGAAGGCGTCGGGGGCGGAGGCCCAGAACATGTCGGAGCGGTTGTTGCCGGCGGTCTCCTGCAGGTACTTGATCCCCGCCGTGGTCTTTTTCCGCAGCATCTCGACCTTGACCCCGGGATGTTTCTTCTCGAAGGCCGCCTTGACGGTGTTGGTCGTGTCCGGCGGATAGGACGTGACGATGACCAGCTTGTCCTCGACCGCGACCGCGCTGAAGGGTCCTGCCATGACAGCCAGCGCAAGGGCCGCCAGCAGGATGAAAGCCGTTCTCTTGATAGCCATGGTTTTCGTTCCTCCTCGTCTTGTTGTTCTTTCGGCTTGGGATGGGTAACGGGGTGCTCAACCCGCCCCGATTATGTTTCGGAAATGTCACACTGTCAAACTTGACCGTCGTTGCGCGGGCTTTTACGAAACGGGCGCAGCGTGTAGTACACTGGGCGGACTCGGGGGGTATACTGTCGTCGATGAATTTCGAGATTTCGGTCACACGCGTCCCGCGGCCCAAGCCACGGGATGATCAACTCGGCTTCGGCCAGGTGTTCACGGACCACATGTTCCTCATGGACGCGGCAGGGGATACGGGGTGGGCCGACCCGCGCATCGTGCCCTACGGTCCGCTGGAGCTGGAGCCCGCCACGGTGGTGCTGCACTACGCGCAGAGCATCTTCGAGGGGCTCAAGGCGTACCGTGGCGAGGATGATGTCGTCCGGTTGTTCCGCCCCGACCGGAACATTGCCCGTTTCAACCGCTCCGCCGAGCGGCTGTGCATCCCGCCCATCGAGCCGGAACTCTTTCTGGCGGCCCTGAGACAGCTCGTTGCGCTGGACCGGGAATGGGTGCCGCGGGCGCCCGGGACCTCGTTGTACATCCGCCCGGTGGCCTTCGCCAGCGACCCCGACCTGCACGTGCGGCCCTCCCGCGCCTACCGCTTCTTCATCATACTCTCACCGGTAGCCGCCTATTACGCCGAAGGCTTCAACCCGCTGAGGATCCGCGTGGAGGACGGATACGCACGCTCCATCAGAGGCGGGACCGGCGCGGCCAAGACCGCCGGGAACTATGCCGGCAGCCTGCTGGCCGGCGAAGAGGCCCAGCGGGACGGATTCTCCCAGGTGCTGTGGCTGGACGGCATTCACCAGGAATACATCGAGGAAGTGGGTTCGATGAACATCGCGTTCGTGATCGGAGACGAGCTCGTGACGCCGGCGCTCACCGGCACGCTGCTCGAGGGCGTGACACGCGAGTCCGTGCTGCAGCTTGCGAAGGACTACGGCATGAGCGTGGCCGAGCGGCCGGTGACCATCGCGGAGCTGCTCGCCGCCGCGCGCGGCGGTACCTTGCGGGAAGCCTTCGGCACGGGCACCGCCGCGGTCATCTCCCCGGTGGGCGAGCTGGCCTACAAGGGCGAGCGGTTCCGCGTCAGCGACGGCGAGGTGGGTCCGCTGTCGCGGCGCCTGTTCGACGACCTGTCCGACATCCAGCGCGGCCGCCAGCCGGACCGGCACGGCTGGATGGTGCCGGTGGAGGATTGACGGCTGAGGTGGTCCCGCTTTCTCGAAAGAGTAGGCGCATGTGCGCTCTCCCTCGTCAGCCGCAACGTTCGAGCAGTTGCCTTACAAAACCCACGACATCAGCTTGGATCTCGTCGTCAGGACCGCGTGAGAGGAACTCCGCTACCCGTCGCGGTCCTATACTGTCATGTTCGCCGAAGTCCTGCTTCAGGATGCCAAGGGCTTGCTGCGCCGATGGATCGTGGAGCAAGGACTTGAGCGGGGAAGCAACGTCGTCGACGGTGTCTCCGTAGTTGCGCACAAGGTAATAGAGATCGTAAGCATCCTTGTTCTCTCCACGTGATCGGAACGCAAGAGACTTGAGAACGACGTACGCGCCCGGTCCGCACAACCACACAGCCCTCTTGGCCTGTTCACCAAGGATCGTCTTGCCTGAAAGCTTCACCTGCTTGCGGTTCTGGAAGGCGAGGTCGAGTCCCGGGGCGATGAAGGCGGCGAAATCCGGCTGAATGTTTCGTAGTTCGCCGCCCCTGTCGCCCGGAAGGCTCGGCGGGATCAGGAAGTCGACCGTGACTTTCTGCCCGCGCCCGATCTTCCAGCGTTGCCGGGTTGCGTTGCCTTGGCCGCTGATGTCCTGCTCAAACCCGGCCTGACGCAATCGCTCGGTCAAGGTGCGGTAGCGACCGCCATCGAGTAGCTTTGCGGTGAGTCCGACGTCGAGATCCAGGGTGCCAGCGTGGGGATCGGCCCCGGCAGGTAGATCCTCCTGGTCAACGAGCAGTGACGGGACCAGACCGCCAATCACCACCAACTGATCCATGATGTCGCCCAGCTTCGTGGCGATGTACAGACAGGTCGCGCGTACCAATTCGGTATACTCGGGTTCGTAACCGTCGGCGGTGGTCGGCTTGTCAGTCACGAGTACTCCAGCTTAGATGCTCGCTCCTCAACTCACGCGCCACGTCCCTTGCCCGTTCGGGATGGGCGTGGAGGTCGAGGAATGCTTGCACCGGGTGAACACAGTGAATGCCATTGCGCGTCGATACGCCGTGAAAAATCCCTTCATCGTTCGGGACGATGAGCCAGACGTTGGCGCCACGATCGTCTTCTCGAAACGATAGCGCCGTTAGCAGGTCGGAAGAGTATTCCTGGCGAAGATACACGCTCGCAATCCTGAATCCGGCGAAATGACCGAGGTTCCATGCTGCGGCGAGGCCGGTTGCCGCATGCGGGACGGATGCCCGGTTCAAACCGTCGGTCAGTTGCCGCAGCAGTGCGTCGCCGGAGCGCGCCGCAACGTGGCCGCGCAGCACATGGTGCTTGTTGAAGTCGTAGACCTCCAGCCAAGCGTCGAGCAGTAGATCGGGGTCTCGGGGCCGGATGGCTCCGTTGTCGGTCCGGACGATCAGTTCGTCTTCCTCTAGCCTGGCTACTACACGGCTCGTATAGCCTTCATCGGTACCGGTGGCCCCGGCCAACTCGCGCTGGGTGAAGGACCGGTTCGGGTGCATCAGCAGCCACCTTGAGATGCGTGAACTCATGGGAGCGAAAGCCGTGGACGGGCGCCCTCGCTGTTTGTACAGGTTGGGTTTGCCGTCGATCACGATTCGGAGACCCGGTGCGGAGATCCGTGCGTTGCCGGATAGGTCAAGCCATGCGATGCCGTGTTCCGCGCAACGGTCGCGACCGACCGGTCCCATAAAAGGGGCAGATATTAGCGGGACCACCTCCCCATCGGCCTCTCCGGTTTGCGTGATCTCTTCCGCTTGTCGGTAGACCTGCCTAATGGCAGAGTACGTCGATGCCGCGGAGCCGACGCTTTTCCAATCCACGACGAAGACGTAGCGTCCAGCTCTCAACACATCGGCTTGTTCGGTCCGATGGCTCTCTGACACGCGAAGGGTATGGCAGTCGGTATCGACTAGATCCGTGAGAAGTTCGGCGATTTGGCGGATTGCTTGCGGTTTGGTCGGGACCCTCATGCTTGACTAAATAAGTCTACATGAGCGAGTTGTCAAGCAATATGATTTAGTAAATTTGTACGCGCACGCCGTACTTATTCGTCCAAGTCACCGCAGGCGCGGCCTTTCGGCCGTTCCGGTTGCCGGCAAGGTCCAGCGGCCTCGTCCTCATGGTCGGCCTCGGCCTGCTCCCCTGGACACCGGGTTGCACCCTTGTCCTCTATCACGCCTCCTTCAACGCCCATGTCATTGCTCGGTAGGCTATCCATTTCAACATAGTCCGAATGCTCGTCTTCTTCCCTTTTCTGTCTATACGGTAACCAGTGCACGGTTCGCCGCGAAAGCCAAATCCCCCCGCCGAGGGCTGCGCTAGCGATTGTGATCCCAATCGCGACCAAGCTCAGGAGAAAGAACCATTCCCGTTTTGCGAACGACGACATCGTCTCAATACCACCCAGGGTTGCGAGATATTCGTACCTTCGGACAACATTTCCCTTCTTGTCTCTTGTGATGGTTGGTTGTCTTTGGAACTTCGCGATGTCCAGAGTGAATTCATGACGCGCTTCCGCGTCCACAAAGCTCACCGGCACTCCTCGCAAGTTCTCGAAGCATACTTTTTCGTGCGTCACGAGCGGTTGAGGTCTTCCTCGTCCTACATTGATCTCGATTTCCAGTGTCTTGCGCCAAGCTCCCCTGACACGCAGATCCCGCCCGTCTATTGGATACATCTTGCGCACCGACCATGTCCCAGGTTTCGCGGCCCCGTGCTTGGGTGTTTCAATCAGTAACGTGTCTGGATGCCATACCTTGAACACTACGACTCGGACGTCCTCTTTTTCGATCCAATCATCGCATTTCACCATCCAGTACGAGACGAACCGCTTCCAGTCGATGATCTCATCGCCCTCGGCGGTACGATGTTTGTTCTTGTACCAGATGAACCTATTGCTTTCTGTCGCGTCGGCGTTGCGTGCGCCGTCTGCTTGCCCTGTTTGTGTGACCGCTGCCGTGGCCCGTGCCAGTCCGACAGCCAGTGTCGCCACTGCCAGCACAGCAAGCAGTGCACTTCGCCTGCCGGATACATGTCGTTCCTTCTGCTCAGTCACGCGCCTTCCCGACCGAGAGCATGGGAGCCATCTGCGAGAGGTTCGGAAACACAGCCAACCCCTCCATGCAATGGTAAGCTCATGGTATGATGCTGCGTTGAACGCATCAAGCCACGAAGATCAAGCTTCGGGCGGCTGCCCGTGACATGGCCATCTTGAGGGAGAGCTCATGAACTACGATTGGATGAAGAGTCCGGTGGGCGAGTTGCTGATCGCCGCCGACGAGAACGCGGTCACGATGATCGGCTTCCGGGAGGGGCGGCATCCCGGCAGGGTAGCGGAAGGCTGGCGGCGGGGCGGGCCTGTCGTGGCGGAGGCCGGGCGGCAGCTCGACGAATACTTCCGGGGTCGGCGGCAACGGTTCGACCTGCCCCTGGCTCCGTCAGGCACCCCTTTCCAGTTGCGCGCATGGAAGGCGCTTCAGGACATCCCCTACGGCGCCACCCGCTCCTACGGCGAGCAGGCGCGGGCCATGGGACAGCCCCGGGCGGTGCGCGCGGTGGGAGCGGCCAACGGGCGCAACCCCATTGCCATCGTCGTTCCCTGCCACCGGGTCATCGGTGGGGACGGCAAGCTGACCGGTTACGGCGGCGGACTGGACGTCAAGCAGTTCCTGATCGAGCTGGAGGGACGTGGCATGGACACGGGACGGTCGCACGGCGGCCTTGCGGCCGGCGCGGTCCCGGACCTGTTCAGTGGGGCAGAGGGAGCCGTGCGATGAGACTTGAAAATCGTGTTGCGCTGGTGACCGGCGCGGCCACGGGACTGGGCCGGGCCTATGCGGTGCGCCTAGCCGAGGAAGGCGCTCAAGTGTGCGCCACGGACGTGAACTTCGCCGGGGTCCAGGGAACCGCCCGGTTGGTGGCGGCCGAGGGCCGCAAGGCCCTGGCGTTGGAGATGGACGTGACGTCGGAGGGGCAGACCATCGAGGGCGCGAAAAAGGCATTCCATCATTTCGGCAGCATCGATATCCTGGTGAACAACGCCGGCATCGTGCGCAACACGCCGCGGGTCCCCATCGAAGAGACCGACGTGGCGGACTGGCACCGAATCATCGCCGCCAACCTCACCGGGACGTTCCTGGCCACCCGCGCGGTGGTGCCCTACATGAAGCGGTCGAGCAAGGGGAAGATCATCAACATCAGCTCCAGCGTGGCGCTTCACGGCCGCACGCTGAGCCATCAGTACGCGGCGTCCAAGATGGGGGTCATCGGCCTCACCCGCGCCCTGGCCGCGGACCTCGGCCCCTTCAACATCAACGTGAATGCCATCGCGCCGGGCGGGGTGGACACTTCGCAGGTGCGGGAGGCGCCGGAGACGCCGTCCGAGCACATGCTGCGGCAACGCTGCATCGAGCGCCACCTCCTGCCCGGCGACCTAGACGGCGTGGTGGTCTTCCTGGCCTCGGACGACAGCGACATGATCAGCGGGCAACTGATCAACGTCGACGGCGGCCGGGTGTTCATCGCGTGACCCAGTGCCATCGGCAACAACACTGAAACGAGACCCGTGAATCGGGCCACTAGCGCTACCTGACATCATCTGGCCACCCTCCCAGGCCGCGCACGATTTTCCGAACTCGGCGCCAGTCTCCGTCGACCGCACGCCTTCGCTCGCCGATGTACGCCCGCGCATTCTCGATCAGTTGTGCCGTGTCGTCGTTCAACATGCCGGGCTGTCCGTGTGACGGATCGTAGTCGTGCTTGCGTTCGTTGCACAAATAGCATGCCAGAAGGATGTTCTTGGGGTCATCCTTGAACTGGGGATAGTGGGCTCTTGGGAGCAGGTGGTCCCATTGGAGAGTCGCGTAGCCGAGCCGGCTGTGTACGACGTCGCGACCGCAATACGTGCAGCAACCCTTCCGACGCACGTACTCTCGCGCGTGGTGCTCGGGGAATCCCAACCGCACCAAGTCCGCGACGGTTCTCTCGTCTTGTTCGCACATCAGTTCGTCCCCTTGAGCGGCTCCTTGCTACCCGGGGTACGTGGCCTTGGCCTGCCGGCCGTGGCCCTTCTGTCCCACCACCTTGCCGTCGCGGTACACGGTGGTCCCGCGCACGAAAGTGCGCACGGGCCAGCCCTTGAGCGTGCGGCCGGCGTAAGGGCTCCAGCCGATGAGGCTCAGGACGTCCTCGTCGCGGATCTCTTTCTCGGCGTTGAGGTCCATCAGCACCAGGTCGGCGTCGTAGCCCACCTCGATGCGGCCCTTGTTGTGGACCCCGAAGATCTCCACGGGTCTGGTGGAGGTGGCTTCCACCACGCGCTCTTGCGAGATCTTGCCCTTGGACGCGGCATCGAACAGGAGGCTCATGTAGTACTGCGCGGACGGCGTCCCGGTGTGGGCCTTCCAGCCGTCCTCCCAGCCGATCTCCTTTTCCTCGCGCGTGTGCGGCGCGTGGTCGGTGGCGACGATGTCGATGGTGCCGTCGCACAGGCCGCCCCACAGGGCCGGCGCGTTCTCCTCCGGCACCCAGTAGGAGAGCGCGTAGGAGCCCAGGCGCTCGATCTCGCTCCAGTCCGATCCCAGGAAGATCCCCCAGGGGTTGACCTCGGCGGTCACCCTCTGGCCGGCGTCCTTGGCCCGCCGGATCATGTCCACCGTGCCCGCGGTCTGGACGTGCAGCAGGTGCAGGTGCACGCCGGTGGCCGCCTGCAAGCGGATGAGGAACTGGATGGCGGTCTCCCAGATGACCCCGTCATGGGCGGCATAGGCCTTGGCGTAGGCCAGGCAGTCGCGCTCGCCCCGGTCCCAGTACTTCTTCTCGATGTAGTCCATCAGCGGCTGGTCGTGGGGATGGAACATGATCGGCACGTTGGCCGCGGCGCACGTCTCCATGATCTCCATGATCTTGCCGTGGTCGTGGACCCCGATGCCCGGCATGTGCGGGTAGTCCCGTCCCGTGTCCACCACCATGAACACCTTGAACGCGCCGATGCCCATCTTGGCCAGCTTGGGGATCTCTTCCGGGATGACGCCGGCCGGGTTTACGTTGAAGTCGATGATCGACTCGCGCTCGTACACCGAGAACAACTGTTCGAGACGCGGAACCGTGTTGGGCGGCGGCGTCACGTTGGGCATGGCCACCGAGGTGGTGACGCCGCCGGCGGCGCACTGCATGGTGGCGGTGTGGATGTTCTCCTTGTAGTCGTAGCCGCCGGGCTCGCCGCCCTCGCGGTGGTGCGAATGCATGTCCACCGCGCCGGGGATCAGTGCCAAATTGGTGGCGTCCACGACCTCGGCGGCTTCGACCGTGGCGCCGGGCGCGTAGATCCCGGCGATGAGGCCGTCCTGAACGCCGACGGAGCCCCTGTAGCGGCCGTTGGCATGGATAATTTCGGCATTGGAAATCAGCATGTCGAGCATGGAAGTTCTCCTTGGTTGTTGCCGGCGTCCTTTGGCGTTGCTTCGCTTGCGCTCCGCACAGCCTGTCCCGAGCTTGTCGAAAGGCTCGGGACCGAACGGCGCCGTTGAAGGTGCTTTTAGTGTCTCAGCAACCGCGACAGCGTCGCGTAGTCGCGCGAGACCGGAAAAGCCGGATAGCGCTTGACGATGGCCTCCGGCGGGTTGAACAGCACGCCGCGGTCGGCGGTGCGCAGCATGCTCAGGTCGTTGTAGGAATCCCCCGCCGCCACCACACGAAAGCCGATCTGCTTGAACGCCCTCACGGCTTTGCGCTTGCCGTCCTTCTGGCGGAGGATGTAGTTTGCGATGTACCCCGACGGGCTCACCGTGAGCCAGTTGCACAACAGCGTCGGGTTGCCGAGCTTGCGGATCAGGGGCATGGCGAACTCGTAGTAGGTGTCCGACAGCAGCACCACCTGGAAGTCCTGGTAGAGGTCGTCCAGGAATGCCTTCGCGCCGGGCAGCGGCTTCATGCCTTCGATGACACCTTGGATGTCGGCCAGCCGGATCCGGTTCTTCCGCAGGATCTTCAGCCGGTACTGCATGAGCTGGTCGTAGTCGGAGATGTCCCGCGTGGTGAGCCGGAGGTCGTCGTTGTGGAAGTGCTCGGCGACGGCGATCCAGATTTCCGGCAGGAGGACTCCCTCCAGGTCTAGGCAACAGATTCGCATGGGTTCGATACGTCCGGGTTCGGTGTGGGTGTGGCCAAGGCGTTTCTAGCACATGAGGGAACGGGAGCAAAACCTGGCCGACGGCAACCGTCCTTGACAGGTTCGGGAACCCCGTGTCAATGAGAACACTCGCCAAACAAACATTAACAGGAGGAAAGCGATGAGCATCAATATCGGTACGGTGGACATCCCCGCCGACGACGGAAAGTCCATGGGCCTTTTCGTGGCCGCGCCCGACGGCAACGGCAAGAAGCCCGCGCTGCTGGTGATCATGGAGATCTTCGGCGTGAACGCCCACATGAAGGACGTCACCGAACGGTTCGCCAACGAGGGCTACGTGGCCATTTCCCCCGATCTCTACTACCGCCTGGACGAGCGGATCATTCCCAACACGGATCGCGACGGCGCCTTCGCCGCCCGCGGCACGCTCTACGACACCAAGGTCATCGACGACCTGAACCGGGCCATCGCCTATGCCAAGGGGCGCGACGACGTGGACCCGGACCGGGTGGGGATCATCGGCTACTGCTTCGGCGGCCGGGTGTCGTGGATGGCGGCGTGCAACTGCCCGGGCCTGGCGGCCAGCAGCCTGTACTACGGCGGCCAGATCGCCGGCGGCCAACGCGGCGAGAAGAGCCCGGTGGAGCCCGTGACCCAGGGGAACAACATCAGCATCCCGATGCAGTGCGTCTGGGGCGGTCAGGACCAGGGCATCCCGCAGGAAGCCCTCGACACCATCGAGGCGACGCTGAAGGCCAACAACGTGGACTACGAATGGCACCTCTACGAGGACGCCGGCCACGCGTTCTTTTGCGACGACCGGCCGAGCTACCACGAGGCTTCGGCCAAGGATATCTGGCCCAAGACCCTGGCGTTCCTGGGCAGGCACCTGAAAGGGTAGGGCGACACCGTTTCAAGGAGGACAAGTCCAATGGCGACGAAAGAATACAAGACAGTGCTGGTGGAGAAAGAAGACGGCATCACCTGGGCCATCCTCAACCGTCCGGAGAAGCGGAACGCAATGAACCCGCAGCTCCACTTCGACATGTACGACGTGGTGACCGAAGCCGAGGGGGACCCGGAAACCCAGGTGCTGGTCATCACCGGCGCGGGCAATAGCTGGTGCGCGGGCATGGATCTCAAGGAGTTCTTCCGCGAGGGCGACAAGAACCCCGAGTTTCAGCGGCAGGTGGGCTGGGCCAGCCAGGAGTGGCGCTGGCGCAAGCTTTTCACCTTCCCCAAGCCCACCATCGCCATGGTGAACGGCTACTGCTTCGGCGGCGCGTTCAGTCCCATGATCGCCTGCGACTTCGCCATCGCGTCGGAGGACGCGCTCTTCGGCCTGTCCGAGGTCAACTGGGGCATCCTGCCCGGCGGCCTCGTGAGCCGCGTGGTCACCGACGTGTTGAGCCTGCGCGACGGCCTGTACCATGCCATGACCGGCGATCCGTTCGACGGCAGGAAGGCGGCGGAGATGAGGCTGGTCAACTACGCGGTGCCGGCGGACCAGCTCCGGGACGAGACCGTCAAGCTGGCGAAGAAGCTCATGGAGAAGAACCCCTGGGCGCTGCGGGCCACCAAGCAGGCCTACAAGCTGGTGCGCGGCATGGACTATTCCCAGGCCGAGGACTACCTGGCCGCCAAGGGCGCCCAGATCAAGATGCAGGACCGGGAGAGCGGCTACGACGAGGGCATCAAGCAGTTCATCGACGACAAGACCTACAAGCCGGGTCTGGGTCCGATGGCCCGGGTCAACAAGTAGGGGCCTGCGCCGAGTCGTCGAATCGTAGCGTGTGTAGGGGCGACCGGCGGTCGCCCTGGCTGGATCCGGCGGAACTCATGCCTTGACTCCGCCTGCGCGACTGCATAGAGTTGGCGGAAATTTCAATCACCTGAACGTTTCAAGGAGGTACACGTTTAATGGCAACGAAGGAATATCAGACGGTCCTGGTGGAGAAGGAGGACGGCATCACGTGGGTCATCCTCAACCGTCCGGAAAAGCGGAACGCCATGAGTCCGCAACTCCACTTCGACATGTACGACGCGGTAACCGAAGCCGAGGGCGACCCGGAAACCCAGGTGATGGTCATCACCGGCGCGGGCAATAGCTGGTGCGCCGGCCAGGATCTCAAGGAATACTTCCGCGAGGGCGACAAGAACCCGCAGCTTCGCCGGCAGGCGAGCTGGTGCAGCCAGGAGTGGCGCTGGCGCAAGCTCTTCACCTTTCCCAAGCCCACCATCGCCATGGTCAACGGCTTCTGCTTCGGCGGCGCCTTCACGCCGCTGGTGGCCTGTGACTTCGCCATCGCGTCCGACGATGCGCTCTTCGGCCTCTCCGAGGTCAATTGGGGAATTCTCCCCGGCGGTCTCGTGAGCCGGGTGGTGACCGACATGATGAGCCTGCGGGACGGCCTGTACCATGCCATGACCGGGGACCCGTTCGACGGCAAGAGGGCGGCGGAGATGAGGCTGGTGAACTATTCGGTGCCGGCGGACCAGCTCCGGGACGAGACCGTCAAGCTGGCGAAGAAGCTCATGGAGAAAAACCCCTGGGCGTTGCGGGCCACCAAGCAGGCATACAAGCTGGTGCGCGGCATGGACTACTCCCAGGCCGAGGACTACCTGGCCGCCAAGGGCGCCTGGATCAAGCAGGCGGACGGTGAGAGCGGTTACGACGAAGGGATCAAGCAGTTCATCGACGACAAGACCTACAAGCCGGGTCTGGGTCCCATGGCCCGGGTCAACAAGGCTTCGTAGGTCGAGAGGAATACCGACGAGTGTCACGTGGCGGGCGTCGGCCCGGATGGTCCCGGACCGGCTCCCCAAACGCCGGACGACGGCAATCACTGACCCAAGGAGGGAGCAAGCGATGAAGTCCACATTTCAGAAAGCCGTGCTTTCCATTGTTGCCGTGCTCGTGTTCGGGCTTGTGCTCGGGACCCAGGCGTCCGCGGCGGACAAGCCGTTTTTCCAGGGGAAGACCCTGAGGCTCATCGTCGACTACTCGGCGGGCGGTCCCACGGACATCGAGTGCCGGATCTATGCCCGTCATCTGAAGAACCACCTGAAGGGCAACCCCACCATCGTCATCCAGAACCGCGCGGGCGGCGGCGGTACGCTGGCGATGAACTGGCTTTACGAGCGGGCGCGCCGTAACGGCACCATCATGGGATGCCAGACCGCCAGCGGCCGCTTCACGGAATGGTTCGTGGGCGACCCCAAGAAGGCCGGTCTCCGGGCCAACATGGAGGAGATCATCCCGGTCATGTTCACGCCCGTGTACAGTGTCGGAGTGGCGAGGAAGGACCTCGACCCGCCGCTCAACAAGCCGTCGGACCTCAAGAACGTCAAGGCCTTCAACGTGGGCGGATTCCGCGCCGACAGCTCCAAGGACCTCAAGTTTCGCACGCTGTTCGAACTGGCGGGCGTGGACTTCAAGTACGTCACCGGATACCAGGGGTCGGCCGACCTTCTGTCGGCGTTCCTCCGCGGGGAGCTCGACTACATCGACGGGAGCACGCCGTTCTACATTCCCCGGGTGAAGCCCATCGCGGTGGACAAGGGGACGGCCATTCCCCTCTGGCACGGCGGTGACAAGCAGATTCCCGCCGTTGCTCCGGGCGTGCCCGCGCGTGAATTCGTGAAGCAGCTTTCGGGCAAGGAACCTTCCGGGCCGCTGTGGCAGCTCTTTCAGGTCCACACCAGCTACCGCCAGATTCTCGCTCCGCCGGGGGTTCCCCAGGCGGCCGTGGACGCGGTACGGTCGGCGTTCGCTTCCATGAACCAGGATCCCGCGTTCCGGGCCGAGTACAAGAAGTCCGTGGGCGTCGACGCGGGGATGTTGACCACGGCCAAGGACATCCAGAAGGCCATGGTGCCGTGGAAGACGGCGGGCGAGGAGCTGAGAAAGTTCCGCGCGGATTACATCGAGCAAGGGCGTAAGCTCGCGGCCAAGAAATAGGCAATAACCGGGTCCCGTTGCCGGCTGTAAGCCTCACGGGCCGGCAACGGGATCTCCACAAGTGCGTGTCACTAGGGGTCTGAACCCTCCCCGACAATGCTAGAAGCAGCCCAACTGGGACTTCAGGGTATCCTCGCGTGGCCGGCGTTCGGCTATTTGTTGTTGGGTATCGGTCTGGGTGTGTTCTTCGGCATGGTGCCGGGCCTTTCCGGGCTCTCCGGCATGGCCATCCTGCTGCCTTTCACGTTCGATCTCCAAGCCTATGAGGCCATGGCCCTGCTCATGGGCATGTACGCCATTACCTCCACCTCGGACACCATATCGTCGGTCTTGCTGGGCGTCCCCGGAACCGCCGGCTCCCAGGCCACCATCATGGATGGCTATCCCCTGGCCAAGAAGGGCGAGGCGGCCAGGGCGTTCGGCGCCGCCTACACGGTGTCGGGTTTCGGCGGGGTTATCGGCGCCATCCTGCTGGTGTTGTCGATCCCGATCCTCAGCCCCCTTGTGCTTTCGTTCGGCGCCCCGGAATTCTTCCTCCTCGGGCTGCTGGGCATGGCCATGGTGGGAGCCCTGAGCGGCAATGCCCCGGCCAAGGGCATTCTGGTGGGTTTGCTGGCGCTGCAGTTCTCCATGATCGGCTACTCGCCCCAGGACGGCATCCCGCGGTTCTGGTTCGGCGTGCCCTATCTCCTGGAGGGGTTTCCCATCGTCCCCTGCGTGCTGGGTCTGTTCTCACTCCCCGAGGTGGTGGAGTTGGCGGTACGTCGCGGCACCCTCTCGGAGGTGCCGGAGATGGGCAAGGGCCTCCTGGACGGGGTGCGAGATGCCGTCCGTAACTGGTGGCTGGCGCTCCGGTGCGCGGTGATCGGCGCCTACGTCGGCTTTATCCCCGGTCTCGGAGCCAGCATCGTCGACTGGGTGGCCTACGGACATGCGGTCCAGTCCAACAAGGACCCGGAGGCGGAGTTCGGCAAGGGCGAGATTCGCGGCGTCATCGCCCCGGAGGCCGCCAACAACGCCATGAAGGGCGGTTCGCTGATCCCGACCATCGCCTTCGGTATTCCCGGCAGCGCCACCATGGCCATCCTGCTGGGCGCTTTCCTGATCCACGGCATCTACCCGGGTCCCGAGCTTCTCAGCACGCGGCTCGACGTTACGTTCTCGGTGATCTGGGCGCTGGTGATCGCCAATGTTCTGACCGCGATCCTGCTGATGGGCTGCACCAACCAGTTGGCCAAGATCACTACAATACGCGGTAGCGTGTTGATCCCGATCATCCTGGTGCTGGTGTTCATGGGGTCCTGGATGGCCACCCAGGAGCTCGGCGACTGGCTCGTGCTGATGGGCCTGGGCGTGCTGGGGTACCTCATGAAGCGTTGGGGCTGGCCGAGGCCGCCCATCGCCCTCGGCATCGTCCTGGGTCCCATCATGGAGCGCTACCTCGACATCAGCGTCAGCCGTTACGGCTGGGCGTGGTTGTGGGAGCGGCCCATCTGCATCATCCTGATCCTGCTGACCCTGGCGACCCTTTACTACGCGACGCGGTCTCAGATGCGCCGGCAGCAACCCGACGAGGCTTGAGATGGTACCACGGATCCGCGAGCACTACGTTGAAAGCCTGTTCATACTCGCCATGGCGGTCATGTTCGCTGCCGGCGTGGTCACGGCCAGGGAATGGCCCGCGAAATCCGCGCTGTTCCCCACGCTCATCGGGGTTTCCGGCTGTATCATCGCCGTGATCCTTTCGCTGTGGACCGGGATAAAGGGAGGGGACGCGAAGGCTCCCGAAGGTCCGGGCGGAGCCGCGGACCTTTACCTCGACGTGAACCTCCGCAGCGGCGAAGCCCTGAAACGGACCTTCATCATCTGCACGTGGCTCGTGGGGATATTCGTCGGCACCTGGCTGCTGGGACAGCTCATCGCGCTGCCGTTGTTCGTCTTTCTCTACCTGAAGGTCGGATCGAAAGAGGGATGGGTCATTTCGCTGTTCCTGACCGCGTGCGCCATCGCCTTTCTGTACGGGGTGTTCGATCAGGTGATCCATGCCTCGTGGTATGAGGGCGAGTTGTTCCGCTTCCTGGGCATCGAATTGTTTTAGGGGAAGTGTGATCGATGGCGTCCTTCGACTCCGCTTCGCTACGCTCAGGACGAACGAGAACAGCGTCTCCGAAAGCCGTTCGTCCTGAGCGTAGCGAAGCGGAGTCGAAGGACGCATTCCCCTGCCTGTCATCGACCATCCCGAAAGAAACCACATGACCGAAACGACCGAAAGAACCACCATTCTGCCGGCAGCCAACCTGCTGCACGCCAAGAGCGTGGCCATCGTCGGCGCCTCGCCCAAGGGCAACTGGCCCAACCTGCTCTTTCACAGTCTCAAGGCGGCGGAGTTCCCCGGCAACGTCTATCTCATCAATCCCAACTACGAGGAACTGTGGGACTCGCCCTGCTACCCGAGCCTTGAAGCGCTTCCGGAGACCCCCGAGCACCTGTTGATGCTGGTGCCCACGCGGGCGGTAGTCCCGACCCTCCAACAGGCGGCTCCCCTGGGCGTCAAGGCGGCCACCATCTACAGCGCCGGGTTCGGCGAGGGGACCGATCCCAAGAGCCACGAGCGCGGCCGCGAGCTGGCCGAGTTCTGCGAGGAGAGCGGCATCGTCTGCTGCGGCCCCAACTGCATGGGCGCGGCGTCGGTGAACCAGCGCATGATGACCTACGCGCAGCGCCAGCCGCTGCTAAGGCCCGGTCCCGTGGCCGCCGTGTTCCAGAGCGGCGGCTCCCTGGGCAACTGGATGAAGGGCGCGGCCGAGCGCGGCGTCGGCTTCAGCTACGCTATTTCCAGCGGCAACGAGGTGAGCCTGGACGTGGTCGACTACACGTCCTTCCTCATCGACAACGACGAAACGAAGATCATCCTGCTCATGGTGGAAGGCATCCGCCGCCCGAAGATGTTCCTGGAGACGGCCGCCCGGGCGCTGGAGGCCGACAAGCCGGTTATCGTGGTGAAGCTCGGGCGCTCGGAGATGGGCAAGCGCCAGGCCATCTCCCACACCGGCTCGCTGGCGGGGGACGACGAGGTGTTCTCGGCGGCGTGCGACCGCTACGGCATGGTGCGTTGCCACAGCCTGGAGGACCTGACCGAGATGACCCTGGCGTTCCTGCCGGGACGGCGGCCACGGGGCGGGCGCGCGGCCATCGTGGTGAACTCCGGCGGCATGAAGGGTATCCTGCTGGACCACATCGAGGAGGTGGGCATCGAGCTGGCCACCCTGAGCGACGCGTCCAACCAGGCGCTCCGCCCCCTCATCCCCGACGACCTGGTGGTGGAGAACCCGCTGGAGTGCGGCGTCGCCGGCTTCGGCAACGAGAACACCTTCGCCGAGATCGTGCGCATCCACGCCGAGGACGACGGCGTGGACCTGTTGGCGATTCACGGCGAGTTGCCGCGGTTCGGCGAGAAGCGCAACCCCGACCTGCTGAAGAACATTTCCCGGAGCATCGACAAGCCCATCGTGGCCCACGCCCGCTCCACCTACAGCCTCCAGGACGAGAGCCGCGTCTTCCAGGAGGCGTCGGAAATACCGCACCTCCAGGGCATCAAGGCGACCCTGCGGGCGCTCAACGGACTCGGCGCCTACGGCCATCGCCGCCGCGTGGGGATCCCGGAGATCCCTGCGGCCGACGGCAGGCCGGAAGACCTGGAGGGGGCCGCGTGGCAGGACCAGTTGGCCGCGTGCGGCCTGACGCCGCCGGCCGAAGCCGTGGTCGAAACTCCCGCGGATGCTGCCGCGAGGGCAGGGGAGATGGGTTTCCCGGTGGTGCTGAAGCTCCAGTCGCCGGAAGTGGTGCACAAGACCGAAGTGGGGGGCGTGGTGCTGGGACTGGACTCGGCCGAGCGGGTGGAGCAGGCCGGTGCCGAGCTTCTGTCCAAGGGGCCCGGGGGGTCGAAGCTGCTGGTGCAGGAAATGGTCGGCGGCACCGAGGTCATCCTCGGCGCCCGGGTCGATCCGCAGTACGGCCCCTTCGTCATGGTGGGCCTGGGCGGCATCTTCGTGGAGGTCCTCAAGGACGTCGCGTTGCGTCTCGTCCCCGTCACCGCCGCTGACGCGCGGGCCATGCTTCGGGAGCTCAAGGGCTACAGGATCCTTGAGGGAGTCCGCGGACAGAAGCCCCGGGACGTGGATGCGCTGGTAAGGGCGATCACCGGCCTATCCGGACTCTTCGCCTCGCATCGCGCCCACCTGAGCGACCTGGAGATCAATCCGCTGATCGTCAAGGAGGCGGGCGCGGGGGTGGCGGCGGTGGACGTGAGGATCGTCAGAAACCCATAAAGACCGCCGGCGCCGGACCCTGATCACCGGGCTATCCGGGCCATCGGTCCGGTTCTCAATTTGAAGCAGTGGTGGATTCAACCTCGGCGCCGGGCTGCCGTTGCAGGCGCGGCGATGCGCCGGCTGGACGCACGACTACATGACCGCTCTCGAGAAGATCGCCGTGGTGCTGATAGCAGGGTCCTGGGTGGTGACCGCGGGAATCCTGCTGCTGCCCTTCCTGGATATGGAGCACAACCTGCTGGTGGCGGCGGCCGTAGTCTACTTCGTCAGTCAGGTAATTTTCTGGGCCGGATGCCTCATCGGCGGCAGGGAACTGGTGCGGCGCTACCGGCAACGGTTCCCGTGGCTGTCGTGGGGGCGCTGGCTCGGGAGAAAGGGCTGAACGGACTCAGTCACGTCTCGAAGTCCGGATAGCCCGCCGCGGCCGCCTTGGCCTTGTAGTCCTTGACCAACTCTTCCCGGTCCATCTCCCTGCGCCAAACCGCCTCGGTGAAGCTCCACAGCAGGAACGGGTGCGCGCCCATGGCGTAGAGGCTGCCGTAGTCGCGTCGCTCCAGGGCGCGCCGCTCCTCGGCGGTGAACTTGAGCCGTTCCCCCTTTTCCCACCGGGCGACGAAACCCGGCGGGTTCTCCACGTAGGCGTCCTCCGCCTCTTCGTTCATGTTCACCACGTGCATGAACTTGTTCACCAGGTACTTGCTCACAGTCCCGCTCCCTCTTCCTTTTGCTCCCATGCGAAGAACGGCACCGCGGGGAATCCCGCGTCGAGCCCCTCCGCGTGGGTAGGGGACGCGCCGTTGGCCACGCCCATGGCCATCAGGAAGTTCAGGAAACCCATGGTCATGTTGCCCGAGGGGACCATTTGCTCCAGGTTGCAGGCGCGCGCGGCCGCGTCGATGTCGCCGGTGGTGATCCACCCCACGGCGCGGGCGTCGAAGTCCGGGTCCATCAGGCGGCGCTCGAACTGTCTGGGGCCGCCCACCTCCAGCGACAGGTGGCCGCTCACCAGGACGCCGATGCGCTTGCCGTCGGGCAGCCCGTCGATGACCGAGCGGACGGCCCGTCCCACCTCGTAGAAGCGCCGGGCGGTGGGGAGCGGCGGCGCGATGCAGTTGGTCAGGATCGGCACGATGGGGATGTCCATCTCCGGCCTCACGAACAGCATGGGCACCACGATGGAGTGGTCGATGGTGAGCTCGCTGGAGTAGGCGAAGTCCACGCCGCGTTCGTAAGCGCCCTCCAGGAGCCGGTTGCACACCTCCAGGTCGCCCGGGACATCGCACTCCGGCAGGCCGAACTCCCGCACCTCGTCATAGAAGGTGCCGTGGAACCGGTCCATCTTCCCGATCATGAAGGCCGGCATGTTGTCCATGAAGAACTGGTGCAGGTGGTCGTTGCCGATGGTGATCAGCACGTCCGGCTGGTGACGCGCCAGCTTGGCGCGCATCATCGCGATCCGCTCCTGCACCTTGGCCGCCCCGGGCGGCTGCTGCGCCTGCTTGAACAGCCGAGGCATGAACGGGTTGTGGGTGATGCCGAGCATGGTAACGAGTCGTGCCATCGATTTGTCTCCTTGCTCTTCCTCGCGTGGAGCCCGCCACATGGGGTGACCGCCGGTCGCCCCTACAAGTCATCGCGCCCTGCCGACGACAATCCTGCGCAACATATGCCAGGACATCATGGGACGCGGCACTAGCCCAGGGTCGGGTCGAGAATGATCTTGCCGATGATCCCGCCGCGCTCGAGCAGTTCGTGCGCCTCCTTCACGTCCTCCAGGGGCAGGGTGCGGTCGATGATGGCCCGGACCGCTCCCTGGCCGGCCAGCGACAGCGCAAGCTCCACGTCCTTGCGGGTCGCGCCGGGCTGCCCGATGATGCGGATGCGCTTGAGGTAGAGGCGCTTCACGTCCAGCGGCACGGTGCCGCCGCCGTGGGCGCCCGCGGTCACCAGGCGGCCCGCGAAGGCGAGGCTGTTGAAGGCCCCGGGCCACAGCGTCGGGTCGGCGATGTTCTCGAACAGCACGTCGACTCCGTGGTCGTCCGTGATGCGGAGCACTTCGTGCTCGAGGTCTTGCCGGCGGTAGTTGAGCGTGAACTCGGCGCCGTAGCCCCTCGCTGCCTCGGCGCGGGAGTCGGCGCCGGCGGCGGCGATGACCCGCGCGCCCCGGTGCCGGGCGATCTGTACGCCGCAGCTCCCCAGGGCGCCCGCGGCCCCCATGATCAGCACCCATTCGCCCTTCTCGAGCTTCGCGTGGTTGAGCAGCAGGTTGATGGCCGTGGGGAAATGACGGGTGACGACGGAGGCTTCGGCGAAGGATAGACTATCCGGAATCGGGAAGACGTTCTCCACCGGCACGGTCACGTACTCCGCGTACCCGCCCCAGCGGTCCAGGCCCAAGTGCCTGCTCCGCTGGCACGAGTCCTCCCGGCCCTTGCGGCAGAAGCGGCACTCGCCGCAGCGGATGGAGGCCACCACCGACACGCGCTCGCCACACCGCGTCCGCAGCATGCCCTCGCCGGTGGCCACGATGACCCCCGCCGGGTCGGTGCCGAGCACCACGGGGAAACGCAGGTCGGTACGGTAGCCGCCCTGGCGCACGGCGACGTCCAGGGTCTGATTGACCGAGACGGAATGCACCTCGATCAACACCTCGCCCGGCGCGGGCGACGGGACGGGAAGCTGCTCCATCCGCAGCACGTCCGTGTCGCCAAACTCCCTCATGGTGACGGCTTTCATGGTAGAGGGCGTCACCGTGCGCCTCCTTCCCGCATGTCTGATTCTCCCTCGGTGTCAAGTCCGGCTTCTTGAAGTCGTTTCCGATGCGCACGAAGCCGGGCGTCTGCCAATACGCCGCCGGGGAATCTACTACGAAACGTCGGGTGGTTGAACTCCGCGCCTTCATTGACCCCGCGACGGCTTCCGTAGTATCCCCGCACCCCATGAGCACGCGCGACGGAACCATGGACAGTGTATTGGCAGGGTTGGGGTCGACCGAGCTTCTGTTGAAGATGGACTGGGAAGGCTGGCTGGCCATGCCCCCACCCTACGGCGAAACCGGGTTCACCAGCCGCGGGGTGACGGCGCGCTACGAGCGCAACGGCTACGAGTGGGACATCCACGGCACCCTCTATACTCCCGAGCGAGAGGCGGTTCCCGGCCGCGCCGTGGTCGTGTTCCACGGCGGCGCGGGCAGCGAGCGCATCATGGACACCACCCCGGACGGCCGTCCGGGACTGGCGCGGGTGCTGGCGTCGCAGGGATTCGTGACCCTGGCCGTCACCTATCCGGGCCACTACCCGCCGGGCGGCGTGTGGACGGAGCCCGTGCCCGAGCGCATGCCGGTGTACCTCCTGGACCGGGAGCTTCCTTTGAAGGAGATCCTGGACCGCAACCTCAAGTGCACCTTCAACACCATCCTTCAGGGCGCCGGGCTTCTCGCCGACACCTACCTGCCGGACCGGGATGTGCTCGCTTTCGGCCATTCCACCGGCGGACCCATGGCCGCGCACCTGCACCGTTTCGTGCAAAGCGCCCGCGTTACGGGAATTCTGGGCTTCGGCTCCGGCGGCCCCGACGGCTGGCGCAAGGAATGGCGCGACCGCACCGGGGCGGAGGAGTACAACGAGATTCCGGTCGAACGGATCTCACGCCGCTCGCCCGAGAGCTTTCGCGCCGCGCGGTACGAGGACCCCGAGGACCTCACCCCCTGGGGCGGCCCCGAAGAGTACATGGCGTGGGCCAACCCGAGGCGTTCCCAGATGAAGACCAGCCTGTGCGACAACCAGCACAACGGCGCCGTCGGCATCCTTGACCGCTACGTGGAGGCTACGGGCCTGCCGCGGGACGAGTACTACGATCACCTCCAGGACCCGGACCCCGAGTGGCTCGGGAACATCGGCGTGCTCCTGGTGGTGGGCGAGAACGACCGGGGGCACTGGATCCGGGGAGAGCGCCTGGAGGACAAGCGCGAGATGTTCATGGCCGCGAAGTATGCCGCGGCGAACGCCCGTTGCACGTGGTCCTGATCCCCCGCTACGGCCACGTGGGATACGCCGAGCTGCACAACGAGAAGATCGCCCACCTGTGGCTGTGGGCGGTGAGGGAAGGGTTCTTCGACGGGTAGGGAAGTCCAGTGTCCTGTCCCTCGGCAGTGCCCGCGGGACAATCTCCGGTAGGGGCGACCGGCGGGTCGCCCCTACGCGCTTCGCCTCATGCCATAAGCTTCCGGCGTAGCCACTCCGTCAGCACGCTCAGCGCCGGCTCGTTGGATTTGCCGGGCACCCGGCCCATGTGCCCTCCGTCGGGGAAGATGCACACCTCCTTGGGGTCGCCGTGCTCCAGCAGCAGGTAGAAGTCGTCGATGGGATGCTGGTCGTCGAGCTTGCCGTTGATCAGCAGCAGCGGGGCGCACGGCTGATCGATGAGGCCCTGGGTCACCAGCGACAACTGCGGCGCCAGCTTCAGGATCTCGTCGAGATCGCGGGTGCGGAAGATATAGCCGCGCGCGTCCATCAGGCTGGCCGGCCCCAGGAGGTACTGCTCCGCGCGGGTCGTCAACGCAGGCCGCAGCCACTCTTCCTGGAAGGTCAGGTGCACGCCGCCGCCCCAGTCCACCGCCCCCTTGAGACGTTTCGCCTCCACGTGGGCCACCTTGGCCGCCCAGTATCCGCCGAAGCTCCCGCCCATGACGCCCATGCGCGAACCGTCCACGTCGGCGCGCGTCTCCAGGTAGTCCAGGGCCGCCGAGAAGGTCCGCTCCGCGTTGGGATCGGACCCGAGAACGGGGCTCTCGCCCACTCCGGGCATGTCGATGTTCATGGTCGCCAGGCCCAGCCGGTGGAACGCCTCGTTGGGCCTGCGCCGGTCCTCCTTCCAGCCGTCGACGCCGCCCCAGTGGAGCACCACCGGAGGACGGTGCGCGTCGCGCGGGATTTGGAGATAGCAGATGATCGACGTCCCCTCGAAGGGGATTTCCACCCGCTCCACCGGGGGATCCAGGTGCCGGGCTGCCTTCCCGAAATTGCGTAGCGAAGCCTCGTAGCACGCCATCTTGCCCGGCGTGGAGGACACCGGATAGCGGCCGATGCGATAGTAGTCGTACGCGAGATAGAAGGACTCGCCGCAGGGCTTGCCGTTCTTTTCCTGTTTCTCGCCCAACGCCTCGTACCGCTCCCCCATCCGGCTCCACACCTCCGCCCAGTGGTCGTCCTCCGTGGACTCGAGCCACGAAACCACTTCCTCGACGTCCTCCCGCCTGACCCACTCGAAGGGGTTGGCGCGGCCGGCTCGTCGCAAAATCTCCGGCTTCAGCTCTTCGAGGGGACGCATTCTCGATTCCATCAGCACCTCCATCCTCGGATCACGATGCGGCGGACCGCGTCCTCACGTCTATTGGAAAGGGCCGCATGCGTCAATCCGTGTGGCAACCACGGCCCTCTGTGCTACCTGTAGTGCAGCAAAAGTTCACGAGGTGCATGATGACGGAACGAAGAGTCGGTATCGAGATTCCCGGGTCCGACGTCCACGGGGTGCTGGCCGAAATCCGCGAAGCCGAAGAGCTGGGCATCCAGGCCGTGTGGATGACCACCGGCGGCCCCAGGACCGCGGACAACAACATCCGCCGGGATACGCCGAGCATCCTCGCGGCCGCGGCCATGTGCACCCAAACCATCCAACTGGGCACGGCCATCGTGTTGACCTGGCCCCGGCATCCGCTGTCCTTCGTCGAATACTGCGAGGCCATGGCGCAACTCGCTCCGGGCCGGTTTCGCTTGGGCGTGGGGCCGGGCAACAAGGCGCCCATCGAGCGCACCTACGGCTTCGCGTTCGAGCGTCCCTTGGCTCATCTCACCGAGTACGTGCAGATCGTGCGGTCGGTGCTGCGCGAAGGAGTGGTGGATTTCGAGGGGCGCTACTACCGCGCGCAGACCGCGGACAACGAGCCCGTGGACGTGCCGGTCATGATCTCGGCGGTGAGGCCGAAGTCCTTCGAGCTGGCCGGCGGGTTCACGGACGGCGCCATAAGCTGGTTGTGCCCCGGTGCGTACCTGCGCGACCTGGCCCTTCCCGCCATGGCCGCGGGCGCGGAGAAGGCCGGGCAGCCGGCGCCGCCGCTCGTCGCTCACGTGGCCGTCAGCCTGCACGAGGACTGGGACGAAGTCGAAGCGGTGGCGCGGGAGCGTTTCGACTCCTACATGCGCCGCGATCCTTACGTGGAGATGTACCGCCTGGCCGGCTTCGCGGAAGCCGGGAAGCGGGCGTGGAGCGCCCCGATGCTCAAGGCGCTGGTGGTCTCCGGCGATGAGGTGGAGGCGGAACGGCGGCTGCGGGAGCTTTTCTCCTTCGGCGCCGCGGAGATCATGGTGAGCGTGCTTCCCGCCGGTAAGGACCTGGATGCCTGTCGCCGGCGGACCCTGCAATTCCTCGGCCAGTTCGCGCGCAGCCTGTAGGTCGGGTTAGCCGAAGGCGTAACCCGACTCCGCTGTCGGATTACGCTTCGCTAATCCGACCTACAGGCTACAGGCTGAGTACTCGGACGGACTCTACACTCCCGGGCAGGTGGCCGTGACGCCGCCGTCGACCGGCAGCATTACGCCGGTGATGTAGTCGGCGTCGTCCGAGGCAAGGAAGAGCGCGGCTTGCGCCACGTCCCAGCCGGTGCCGCCCCGGCCCAACGGGACGATGCCGTCGCGAGCCTTGCGGTATTCCTCCGCCGACGTGAACCCCTTGTGCTCGTAGCTGGGCTTTCCCCCCACCAGCCGGCGGGTGAACGGCGTGTCTATGTAGCCCGGCAGCACGCAGTTGGCGCGGATGTGCTTGTCGGCGTATTGCAGCGCCAGGTTCAGGGTGAGCTGGTTGACGGCGCCCTTGGCCGCGGAATAGGACGCGGTGGGCACGTTGACGTGGCGCATGCTGGCGATGGACGAGATGTTGACGATGGCGCCGCCGCCCTGGCGGATCATGATGGGGATGACCGCCTTGCAGGTGAGCAGGACGGACGTGACGTTGCGGGCCAGCACCGCGTCCCAGTCGTCGCGCTCGATATCCAGCACCCACCGCCCCGGGCCCTGGCCGCCGACATTGTTGTGGAGGATGTCGATCCGGCCGAAGGTCTCCACGCAGGCGTCGACCATGGCCGTGACGTCGGCTTCCGACGTCACGTCGGCGGCAAAGGTGGCGCATGTGCCTCCCTCCGCCTCGATGATCTCCCTGGTCTCCTCCGCTGCCTCCGCGCGGTAGTCCACCGCGAAGACCTTGGCCCCCTCCCGGGCATAGAGCACCGCGGCGGCCTTGCCGTTGCCCCATCCGGGCCCTACGGAGCCGGCGCCGGCCACCAGCGCCACCTTGTCCTTCACGCGCTCACCTCGCTTGACTGCCTGCATGGGTCGTGCCTCCGATACGATTCACTTGCCCGGCTCCGAGAGCCGCCGCGTGGCGTCCTCCGAGTGTCTGAACCCGGGGGCGCCTGGGAATCGGGGGTTGGGTGTCAGATATAGTACATGTGAGGGCGTTCGTCCGGCTCGCACACGTCGGCCAGGGTGACTCCGTCGATGACCTCCTCCATGGCGGCCGTCGCCCTCCTCCAGGTCTCCAGCACCTTCCGGGCGGCCACCGAGTCCGCCGTGTACTTGCGCAAGGTCTCGTCCGTCCCGGTCACGGGCCCGCTCAACACATCCAGCACCTCGCGTAGCGGAATCTGCTCAGGCGCACGAGTGAGGTAGTAGCCGCCTCCCGGCCCCCGGTTGGCGCGCACGAGATCCGCCTGCTTCAGCGAGATCATGATCTGCCCCAGGAACTCTTCGGGGACCGCCTTCCTGGCCGCGATCTCCTTGACCTGAATCGGCGTCTTCGCATCCCAGCGCCGCGCCAGTTCCTCCAAGGCGAGGATTCCGTAAGTACCGCGAGAACTGATTTTCATGGGCAACCCCAAATTATCTTACTTTATTACTCGGAAATCCGGTTCGGAGCAAACCATGCCCCATGGGATTGGGGAACGGAAGTCGTCCATTGCCGTGGTGATCAGCGAGGCGGCGGCGCAACCGCCGCGATTTCGTCCAGGGCTTCCGGATTGGCCAGCGCTTCCCGATTCCGCACCGGCTCCCGGTCGAGAATGGCCGACACGGCCTTCTCCACCTTCTTGCCGTTTCGCGTGACCGGCACCTGGCTGATCTGTTGCAGGATGACCGGGACGTGCCGGGGCGTTGCCTGGGCGCGGATCGCCGAACGAATGGCATCGGCCGTCTCCGCGTCCAGCGGCCGGTCGAGCACGACGAACAGCGCCACTCCGGTTTCGCCCCTGTCCTTGTAGCTGGCGACGATACTGTCCCGGACGAAGGGCAGCCGTTCGACGATGCGGTAGATCTCGGCGGTGCCGAAGCGGATCCCCGAGGGGTTGAGCGTGGTGTCGCTGCGGCCGTGGATCACGAAACCCTGCTCGGGGGTGGCGGTGACGTAGTCGCCGTGACGCCACACGCCGGGGTAGTCGGCGAAGTAGGTGTCGCGGTACCTGGCGTCGCCGGGGTCGTTCCAGAAACCCAGGGGCATGGAGGGAAACGGCTTGCGGCACACCAACTCGCCCTCCTCGTCCGTCAGCGGCCGGCCCTGTTCGTCGAACACGCTTACGTCCACCCCCAGCGCCGGCCCCTGGATCTGGCCCGGGTACACCGGCGAGATCGGGTTGCCCAACACGAAGCAGCCGATGATGTCGGTGCCTCCCGAGATTGAGCAGACCTGCACGTCCGGAAGGATGGCGTCGTGGACGTAGTGGAACTGGGAGGCCTCGAGCGGCGAGCCGGTGGAGAGGAGCGTCCGCATGCCGCCGAGCCGGTAGTTGCCGGCGTTCCGGAAGCCGGCCTTCTCCAGGGTGGCGAGAAGCTTCGGGCTGGTGCCGAAGACGGTGATGCCGTGGTCTTCCGCGAGCCGCAACAGCCGGTCCTCCCGCGGGTAGGTGGGGCTCCCGTCGTACAGCACGACGGTGGCGCCCTGGGCCAGGCCGCTCACCAGCCAGTGCCACATCATCCAGCCGCAGGTGGTGAAGAAGAAAACCGTGTCTTCCCGGCCGACGTCGGTATGGAGCTTGTGCTCGGTGTGGTGCTTGAGTGTCGTACCGCCGGCGCCGTGCACGATGCACTTGGGCAGTCCCGTGGTGCCGGAGGTGTAGAGGATATAGACCGGGTGGTCGAAGGGAAGCTCGGTGAACGTCGCCTCCGCGTCGTCGTCGCCGAGAAAGGACTCCCATGGTATGGCCCCGCCGGGCAGGCTCTGGTCCGTGCCGGTGACCATGACCCAGCGTTCCAGGCTGGGAAGGGATTCCACCAGCCGCCGCGTCTTCTCGATGCAATCGTGGCGCTTGCCGTTGTAGTAGTAACCGTCGCACGACACCAGCACCTTGGGGTTGATCTGGCTGAAGCGGTCGAATACCCCCTGGAAGCCGAAGTCCGCCGAGGTGGCGGTCCACACGGCGCCCAGGGAGGCCGTCGCCAGCATGGCCACCACGGTCTCCAGAACATTGGGCAGGTACCCCGCCACGCGGTCCCCGGGTTCCACGCCCGCGCGCCGCAGGGCGGCCTGGCAGCGACCCGTGAGCGCGTGCAGCTCACGGAACGTCACCGCACGGCATTGACCGAGCTCGTTCTCCTCGATGATGGCGACGTGTTCGTCCTTGTGCCGCAGGAGCTGCCCGGCGAAATTGAACCGGGTCCCGGGGAACCAGACTTCGCGCTCCAGGCGGTGGGCCGGGGGCATGGAGTCGTCCGCCAGTACCTCGCCCGCCGGCTTCCGGCCGGTGGCGTCGACCCATGCCGCCGCCCAGAAGTCCTCCAGCCGCGATACGCTCCAGTCGTGAAACGCCGCAAAGGAGTCGCCGGGTATGTCATGGGCGGCGCGCAGCCCTTCCCGGAACCGGTACAGGCGGGATTGCCGGATCCTTTCCTCGGTGGGCGACCAGAGCGGCGTCATCCTTCACCTCCTAACAGCCTGTCCGAGTAAAGCGAATCGTAGCGAGAAGGGTGAGAGTCCATTTGCCGCCCTCCGACCCCCTCTCCCTCTGGGAGAGGGTTGGGGTGAGGGTCTCCGGCACAGGCAGCCCGTCGGGCCGCCCTCACCCGGCCTTCGGCCACCCTCTCCCATAGGGAGAGGGTGTGGATCCGCCATCCGCCAGATTCGATGACTCAGCCAGACCCCTCGTGTCCTGTCCGGTCAATTCGCGCGGTAATCCTGTGGTCTGTCCCGGTTCTCCGCTGCGCGGTGCGGCCGGGCAAAGGGGCAAAGGCGGTTCGCCATGACGATGGCCCGGTTGGGCGCGTCGAAGCCGGTCCTCAACTCGAAGTTGCGGTGCATCACCGACTCCGGGTCGTCGGTGTGGACCGCTCCCAAAAGGTGTCCCATCTCGTGGATGATCGCCACCGCGTCGTGGGTCAACTCGCCTTCGTCGTAGTCGAAGGACTCGCCCACGTGGCTCACGATGTAGTTTCCCAGCCCTTGCGTGCAGTTGCCGAAACGGTCCGCACGCGCGCGCCCTCCCTTGTAGAAGTTGAGCGGCTGCCGGGTCAACCCGATGACCACGTCGTGGGGCGTGTCGCCGCCGGCGCGCGGATAGGAACGCTTGAGCCATCTCATTAGCGTGACCGACGACGACGTCGTGCCCTCCACACGCCAAGCCTCGGTGGCCTGATGCACCAGCCGAATGCGGAACCGCTCTTCGTAGTACTCCGATGCCGCCCGCAGCAGGTCTCTGGCGGTGTCGCGCCAGCGCGGTTCCGCCCGCCGCAATACGGAATCGGCCACCAGCTTGACCCGTACCACCCGGACCGGCCGGGAGATCTTTTCTGGCAGGACCGCGGTGCAGCCCGCCAGCAGCAGGGCGCTAGAGGCGCACCAGATCGTCAAGCGGCGCGGCATCATCGGTGAGAAGCTCCACGTCGTCCTGCTCCAGCGGGCCGGTGTAGTAGGACTTGCGAATCTTGCTGATGGGGTCGGGGAACAGGTCCCGGTCGAGGCCCGCGGCGCGCCGTTCCATCTCCTTCATGCTCATGCGCTCCGGCGCCTTGCTCGCCAGCACCACGACGTTCTGGATCTCGCTCAGCACGTAGCCGCGGTTGCCGAACGTTGGGAAGGTGTAGACCTGAGGGAACACCCTGCTCAGCGTCTTGATGGCGGCCCGGACCGTCGTGCTGTCGGGTCCCCGCAAAGAGCCGATGAGATTGAGCACCATCACGCCTTCGGGGGTCATCCGATCCCGGGCGATGGTGAAGAACTCCCGCGTGACCAGGTGGAACGGCATGTTGTCGGCGTAGTAGGCGTCCAGCAGGATCAGGTCGAAAAGCTCCCCGCTGCGTGCCAGGAACTCGCGGCCGTCGCCGCCGTGGACGCGCTGATGCGGGTCCACCCGGTAGTGGAAGTATTGGCGGGCTATCTCGACCACGTCCGGATCGATCTCGATGGAGTCGATCTCCATCTCCGGAAACTCCTTGTGGTACTTCTTGGCCATGGAGCCGCCCCCCAGTCCGATGAGCAGGGCCTTGGCGGCGTCGGGCCTGAGCACCAGGCCCAGCGAGGCGAAGCGGGAGTAGAGCAGCTCCAGCGACGTGGGGTCCCGCCGGTCCATGGAGCTCTGCAACGTGCCGTCGAAGTAGAGGTAGCGGCGTTCCCGGGTCTCTTCCACCCGGATGCGGTGGTAACCCGTGTCCTTCTCGTAGAGCGTCTTGGCCCAGCCGCGCCCCAGGGGCGCCAGCACGGCCGATATGATGGATCTTGGCGACACCGGCCCGGCGTTAGAGCTGGCTGTAGTACCAGTCGTCATGGACCAGCGACATGGGCTCCAGCAGGTCCTCGGAGATCCCGTCGATGAACTGGGACGGCCGCGAGAACACCATTCCCAGGGAACGGTCGTACACGCGCGAGGGATAGGCGAAGAAGAGGTTTTCCTTGGCGCGCGTGGCGGCCACGTACAGCAGCCTTCGCTCTTCTTCCAGCTCCTCGATGCTGTTGGTGTTGTAGTAGGACGGGAACCGCCCCTCCAGCGCCCAGATGATGAACACGGAATGCCATTCCAGACCCTTGGCGGAATGGACCGTGGACAGCACCAGCGGGCCCTCGTCGGGGTCCACGGGCTGGGCCTCGTCCACGCTGGCGGAGGGCGGGTCCAGCGCCATGTCGCTCAACAGCCGCGCGATGCTCTGGTAGCGTTCGGTCAGCCCCTGGAAGTGCTCCAGGTCCCGAAGCCGCTTGGGGTAGTCGTCGGCGTGCTTGCGCTTGAGGATCGGGAGATAGTACTGCATCAGGTACTGCGCCATGTCCGCCGGCCGGGTCCGCTCCGCGCACTCGCCCAGCACCTGCCCCAGCGTCTTGAGCGGTTGTTTCGCCCGGCCGCCCGATTCGGTCCGCCGCAGGAACTCGCCGGGATTCGCCTCGCCCAATAGCTGCTCGATGAGCTTGCGGCTCATCTGCGGGCCGACGCCTTCCAGCAGCATGAGCACCCGTCCCCAGGACACCGCGTCCCTGGGGTTGCTGATGACCCGCAGGTGCGCCAGCACGTCCTTGATGTGGGCGGTCTCCATGAACTGGAAGCCGCCGCGTTTCACGAAGGGGATGTCGTGGCGGGCGAGCTCGATCTCCAGGTCGAAGGAATGGAAGCTCGAGCGGAACAGCACCGCCATGTCCCAGAGGGGGACCCCTTCCTCCCGCAGCTCCAGCACACGCTGGCACACGAACCGCGACTGGGTGTGCTCGCTCTCCGCCTGGACCAGGAGCGGCATCTCGCCTTCGCTCTTGCGGCTGTAGAGGTTCTTTTCGTAGCGCTCCGCGGCCCGGCCGATGATCTCGTTGGTAAGCCTCAGAATGGGCTGGGTGCTGCGGTAGTTCTCCTCCAGGGGGATGATCCTGCTTCCCGGGAACTGGTTGGGGAAGTCCATGATGTTGCGGAAGTGGGCGCCGCGGAACGAGTAGATGCTCTGGGCGTCGTCACCCACCGCCATGACGTTTTCATGCGTGAAGGCCAAGCGGCGGATGATGTCGGACTGCAGCCGGTTGGTGTCCTGGTACTCGTCCACCATGATGAAGCGAAAGCGCTCCGACAACCGGCCTCGCAGGTCCTCCTGGGCGTCCAGGAGATCCTTCAGGCAGGTGAGCAGGTCGTCGTAGTCCAGCAGCGACTTTTCGCGCTTGTAGACCTGGTAGCGCTCCGCAATGGTCGTCAACTCCTCCAGATAGTCCGCGAGGTGCGAGTACTCCCGTTCCACCAGTTCGGCGAGGGGCATCTGCCGGTTCCGCGCCAGGCTTTGGATCTCGCCGATGGTCTGCTTTCTCGGGAAGCGCTTCTCGCGCTTGTCGAGTCCCATTTCGGCACGCAGGAGCTGGATGACGTCCTCGCTGTCCGAGCGGTCCATGATGGTGAAGCCCGGCGCCAGTCCCATGAGCTGGCCGTATTGCCTCAGCACCATGTTGCCGAACGAGTGGAAGGTGCCGCCGGCGATGCGTTCGCAACGGGAATCGGTCAACAGGCTGGCCCGCTGCAGCATCTCTTCCGCGGCCCGGCGGGTGAACGTGAGCAGCAGGATGGAGCGTGGATCGATGCCACGCTCGATGAGCCGGGCGACCCGGTACACGAGGGTGCGGGTCTTGCCGGTGCCGGCGCCGGCCACCACCAGCAGCGGCCCCTCCAGGAACATCGCGGCTTCCCGCTGCGCCTCGTTGAGCTCCTCCTCGTAGTTGATCGTGGATGGGGCGGGCGATGGAGGGGGGTCGATGCTCTTGAGGACGTATTTGCGCGCCAAGCCTCTTCTCCGGTTGTTGCAGGGGGCTTCTCGCGCCGGTGCCGGGGTCGGCGCCGGCGCTTTACGGAAGCAGGACAAGGTTAACACAACCGGCGTTTCCCGGAAAGATTGGCTGTTGCAAACCGAGCGGCAAAGAAATAAACAGGCATGGGTTTCACGATGACGGCTCTAGGCCCTCACCCGGCCTTCGGCCACCCTCTCCCAGAGGGAGAGGGGTAGTATTTGATTACTCCGACAGGCTTCCTGGGTCATGAAAGCTGTGGTTCGCATGCGTTCCTTCTTGGCCGTCCTGGTCCTCGGCGCTTCTTTCCTTTCGGGCTCGTCCCTTTCCCTGGCGCAGACCCGTCTCGACGGCGTCGTGGTATCGGACCATGATGCCGCGGTCAGGGCGGGCATGGGGATCCTTGAGCAGGGCGGCAACGCGGTGGATGCGGCGGTGGCGACGGCGTTCGCCCTGGCGGTGGTGGATCCGGCCTCGTCGGGTCTGGGCGGGGGCGGCGTGATGGTGCTCTACCAGGCCGGCGAGAAGAAGGCCCATGTGCTCGACTTCACCGAGGTGTCGCCCACGGCCCCGGAGCTCTATCGGAACGGGGACGGCGTCCGCCAGGAACTCCTGGAAACCGGCGACCTGGCCGTGGCGGTTCCGGGGACCGTCGCCGGACTCACCGAGGCGCTGAAACGATTCGGAAGCCTGCCGCTGCAAACCGTGTTGGCGCCGGCGATACGCCATGCCGCCGAGGGATTTCCGGCGAGCCCCCGGCTGCGCCGGGCCATCGAGGAGAACCTTCCGGCGCTCCGCGAGCGCGCCAATTTCTCGCGCATCTTCCTGAAGGAATCGGGGGAGCCGCGTGAAGTGGGGGAGATGATCCGTCAACCGGAGCTGGCCGAAACCCTCAAGACTATCGCCAGGGAAGGCGCCGCGGCGTTTTACGAGGGCGCCGTCGGCCAAGCCCTGGCCGCGCGCATCAAGAACCTGACCCTGGACGACCTCAACAGCTACAAGCCGGTGTGGCGCGGCCCGATCATCGGCAGCTACCGGGGCAGGACGGTGATCACGGTGCCGCCTCCGAGCCTGGGAGGGCTGGCCCTGGCGGGGATGCTGCGCGTCATGGAGGGCTATGGCCCGGACCAGTTCCGCCACAACTCGGGCGCTTACCTGCATCTGGTCGCGGAAACCGCCAAGGCGGGCGTGGCGGATCTGCTGAAGCACGCGGGCGAGCCGGATTTCGGCGAGTCGGCGGCGCAGCGGCTCATTTCCCGCGAGCGCGCTTCCGCGCTCCGCAACGAGATATCCATGGACCTGGCCGCGCGGCGTAGCGGCGCAACGCCGGTGGCAGCCGCCGGCGGGCAAGGCGGCACCAGCCATGTCGGGGTGCTGGACGGCGACGGCAACGCCGTCTCCATGAGCCTCGCCATCGGCAGCTCTTTCGGCTCCAAGGTGCTGGTGCGCGAGACCGGCGTCATCCTCAACAACCGGATGTGCCAATTCTGGCTCCCCGGGACGTCCGCCGGCAACGCCCTCGCCACGCTCAAGCCCCGAAGGCGGCCGGTGAACCGCATGACCCCGGCGATCCTGCTCCGGGACGACCGGCCGGTGCTGATCATCGGCGCTTCCGGAGGGGCGCGGACGACCGGAGCGGTGCTTCAGACCATCCTCAACGTCCTGGACTTCCGCATGCCGGTGACCGAAGCGGTAGCGGCCGCGCGCCTCCACGTGCCTTCGGATCGGACGCGGGTCGTGGAGGTGGAGCCGGCGGTGAGCAACGAAGCGGTAGCGGCTCTCGCGGGCAAGGGTCACACGGTTCTGCGGGCTCGGAGGCTGGGGGAGGTTCAGGCCATCCGGGTCGAGGACAGGCGCATCACCGGAGCCTCGGATCCGCGTGGCGCGGGTGCCGCGCGGTGAAGAAGGAAACGGGATTTCTTCAGCGGCGGTCGAAAGGGTTCTTGATCAGTATGGTCTGATCACGGTCCGGCCCCACCGAGGCGATGACGATCTCCGTGTCCACCAGCTCTTCCAACCGCTCCATGTAACGCCGCGCGTTCAAGGGCAGATCGGCGACGCTGCGGGCGCCGGAGACGGGCTCCTGCCAGCCCTCGAACTCCTCCCACACGGGTTCCACGGACTCCATCACCTTGAGGCTCGCCGGGAAATGGTGCAGCAGCTTCCGCCCCCACCGGTAGGCGGTGCACACGCGGATCGTCGGCAGGCCCGTGAGCACGTCGAGCTTGGTCAATGCGATGCCGGTCAAGCCGTTCAGGCGGGCGGCGTGCCGTACCGCCACCACGTCGAACCAGCCGCAGCGGCGCGGGCGTCCGGTGGTGGCGCCGTACTCGTCGCCGTCCTGGCGCAGCTTGTCGCCCTCGGGGCCGGTGAGTTCGGTGGGGAACGGTCCGCTGCCCACGCGGGTGGTGTAGGCCTTGGAGATGCCGATGACCTCGTGGATGTGCCGCGGCCCGACGCCGGCGCCCGAGCATACGCCGCCGATCACCGTGTTGGATGAGGTGACGTAGGGGTAGGTGCCGTGGTCGACGTCGAGCAACGTGCCCTGGGCGCCCTCGAACAGGACGTTCTTCCCGTCCCGGAACATCTCCTCGAGCAGCACGCCGGTATCGGCGACGTACGGCGCCAGTTGCTCCCGGTAGCCGCCGTAGGTGTGGTGGATCTCCTCGAAGTCGAGGGCCTGCTCCTTCAGGATCGCCTTGAGGTAGCCGTTCTTCTCCGCGATGTTGTGCTCGAGCTTGGCGCGGAAGGTGTCCTCTTCCATCAGGTCGATTACGCGTATGCCCACCCTGGCGGCCTTGTCCTCGTACGTGGGTCCGATGCCCCGGCCGGTGGTGCCGATCTTGCCCGCGCCGCGCATCCGCTCCCGGGCGAGGTCGATGGCCCTGTGGTAGGGCATGATCAGGTGCGCCTGCTCGCTGATGCGGAGCTGGGAGGCGTCACGCAGGTGACCCTGCTCCCGCAGCTCCCGCAATTCGTGCAGCAGGACCTCCGCGTCCAGCACCACCCCGTTGCCGATGACGCAGACCTTGTCCCGGTGCAGCGCTCCCGACGGGATCACGTGCAGGATGGTCTTCTCGCCGTTGACCACGAGCGTGTGGCCGGCGTTGTTGCCGCCCTGGAACCGCACCACTACGTCCGACTGCTGAGCCAGGAGATCGACGATCTTGCCCTTTCCCTCGTCGCCCCACTGGGCGCCTATGACCACTACGTTTGCCACTTCCGGGATCTCTACGTGGGACAGGATACTAAAGCCTTACCGCCGTCGTCGAGATGACCTCGGGCAACGCCCTGAACCTGTCCAGGACCTCCCTCGGCACCGGATTGTCCACGCGGATGAAGGAGATGGCGCGGCCGCCGACCTTCTCCCGCCCGAGCTCCAGCCCGGCAATGTTGATGCCGTTGTCGCCGAGGAGCGCGCCCATGGCGCCCACGACCCCGGGAACGTCGTGATTGTAGGAGACCAGGATGTGGCCCTCGGGCACGGCCTCGAAGTAGAAGTCGTTGAGGCGCACGATGCGGGGGTTGTTGGTGCCGAACAGCGCGCCCTCGATCTCGGTCTCCTCGCCCCCGGTGCGGGAACGGACCTTGATGTAGCTCGCGAAGTCCCGGGTGATCTCGCTCTTGGACTGGACCACCTTGATGCCGCGCTCCTGGGCGATGAACGGTGCGTTGACGTAGTTGACGGTCTCTCCCATGGCGAAGCTCAGCACGCCCTTCAGCACGGCCAGGGCAATGGGCGCGATATCGTACTGCGCCACCTCGCCGCCGCCCTCGATCTGGATCTCCTCGGGGAACTTCCCCGACAACTGCACGTGAAGGCTTCCGAGCTTCTCTCCCAGGGTGAGATAGGGTTGCAGTTCCCGCAGCAGGTCCTGGCTCACGCTGGGGGCGTTGACCGCGTAGCGGATGACGCCGTCCACGAGAAAGTCCCGGATCTGCTCCGCCACCGCGATGGAAACGTTGAGCTGGGCCTCGTCGGTGGAGGCGCCCAGGTGCGGTGTGGTCACCACCTGGTCCAGTTGCACCAGCGGGTGGTCCGGCCCCGGCGGCTCGTCGACGTACACGTCCAGCGCGGCGCCGGCCACCTTGCCCTCCCTGATGGCCTCGGCCAGGTCGTTCTCGTCGACGATGCCGCCGCGGGCGCAGTTGATGATGCGCACGCCGGTCTTCATCTTGGCGATGGCGTCGCGGTCGATGAGCCCGCGGGTTTCCTCGATCAAGGGCACGTGGACGGTGATGAAGTCGGACCGGCGGTAGATCTCGTCGAGGCTGGCGGATTCCACGCCCATGCGCGCGGCCGCCTCCGCCGGGATGAAGGGATCGTAACCCAGCACCTTCATGCGCAGCCCCAGAGCCCGTTCGGCCACGATGCGCCCCACGTTGCCGAGCCCGACCACGCCGAGGGTCTTGTTGCACACCTCCACGCCGGTGAACTGCTGCCGGTCCCAGCGGCCGCCCTTGAGCGATGCCACCGCCTGGGGAATGTGCCGCGCCAAGGCCAGCATGAGCGAGATGGTGTGCTCGCCGGTGGTGACGTTGTTGCCCCCCGGCGTGTTCATCACCACGATGCCCTTCTTGCTGGCGGCGCCCACGTCGACGTTCTCCACGCCCACGCCGGCGCGGCCGATGATCCGGAGCCGGTGCGCGGCCTCGATGACCTCCGCGGTCACCTTGGTGCCGCTGCGAATGATCAGCCCCTCGTATCCGCCGATGATCTCCTTGATCTCGTCGGGCTTGAGCCCGGTCCGCACGTCGACCTCGATGTCCGCCGCCTCGTGCAGAACCGCGAGCCCCACGTCCGGAAGCGGGTCCGATACCAGCACCTTCAACATGTCGCCTTCACCTCCGCGTCCTCCGAGTGTCCACGGTCATCCCCCGGCCACCCCATCGGCCCCCACTCCCAGCGCAGGAACGGTTCCTCCGGCCCCCTCTCCCTCTGGGAGAGGGTTGGGGTGAGGGCCTCCGCCAGTCAATCCAGCGCCTCCAGCAGGATCTCCTGGGCGGCCGCCACGCCCCGGCCCAGCGTCACCGGCAGTCCGAACTTCCGGAACGCCATCTCCAGCGCGCTGACGGCCACGATCACGTCGAAGGCGCCCATGTGGCCCACGTGGGCGATGCGGATGACCTTGCCCGACAGATGGTCCTGTCCTTCCGCCAACGTCACTCCCATGTGCGCCCGCAGGTAGTCGAGCAGGGCATCGCCGTCGGCGCCCTCGGGGACGCAAAGGCCCGTGGCGGCAGGACTAGGGTTGTCCGGCGACAGCAGTCCGAGGCCCATGGCCGTCACCGCCGCGCGGGTGGCGCGCGCCATCCGGTCGTGCCGGGCGTACACGCGATCGAGCCCTTCCTCGCGCATCAGCTTGAGAGCGGCGCACAGGCCGAACACCAGCGACACCGCGGGAGTATAGGCGGTGGAGCCCTTGGCCTGGCCCTTCCGCTCGCTCTCCAGGTCGAAATAGAAGCGCGGAGAGGCGGTTTCCCGAGCCCGTTCCCAAGCGCGATCGCTGAGGCCGATGAAGGCCAGGCCGGGCGGCAGCATCAACGCTTTCTGCGAGCCTGTCACCAAGGCGTCGATGCCCCACTCGTCCATCGGGACCGACAGCACGCCCACCGCGGTGACGCCGTCCACCAGCAGCAGCGGCCCGCCGTCGCGGGTCAGTTCCGCGATCTCGCGCACCGGGTGAAGCGTGGTGGTCGAGGTCTCGCTGGCCTGTATGAGGACGCCCTTGGTGTCCGGATGCGACCGCAGTGCCGCCTCCACCGCGTTCACCTCGACGGCATTGCCCCATTCGACCTTGATCTCCACCACGTCGAGGGCGTAGGCGCGGCAGATGCGCAGCCAGCGCTCGCCGAACTTGCCGCCGTTGACCACGATGACCTTGTCGCCGGGCGAGAACAGGTTGGCCACCCCAGCCTCCATGGCGCCGGTACCCGACGAGGCCAGGATGATGACGTCGTTCTTGGTGCCGAACAGGGTCCTCAGCCCCTGCCGCGCCTCCTCCAGGACCGCCGCGAACTCCGGCGTCCGGTGGTGGATCATGGTCTGCGCCATGGCCAACTGCACTTCGTTGGGAATGGGCGTCGGACCGGGAGAAAGGAGGTATTGCTTGATCATGGGCTTACATCCGATAGGGCGTGGGCCGTCCCCTCAACGGAGAGTGAAAGAGACCGGTTTTGCACAAAAAAAAGCCTGAACCTCTCTGGCATAGAGACCCAGGCGTTCGGCCGTCCAGCAGTCAAGCACTCCCTCGTGGTGAACTCCACGTACACGCCAGTTGTGCGAACTTATTCGTAGCTTGAGCGGGCGTTTTTGTCAATTCCGCGCGCGGGGCGCGCCGACCCTTTCCATGCGTGTCGCGAGCGTATAAGTTTCCAGCCTGCCATGGCCAACATACCCAAGATCGTCTTCTTCGACATCGACGGCACCCTGCTCCGTTCCCAGGACGGCCACGTCGCCTTCAACGACGCCATCCTCAAGACCTTCGGCATCCCCGGCGACATCCGCACCATCCGCCCCGACGGCAAGACCGATCCGATCATCCTGCAGGAAATCTTCGATGTAGCGGGCCACGATGTGGAATGGGGCCCGGCGGACTGGTCCACCTTCAGCGCGCACCTCAAGGAAAGCTACACCCGCGCCATCTCCGAAGGCCCCACTCGCGTGAGGGCGCTTCCGGGCGTCCCCGAACTGGTGCGTGAGCTGAGCCGCCTGCCCGACGTCTGCCTTGGTGTCGTCACCGGCAACATGGAGGTCACGGCCCGTCTGAAGCTACAGGCCGCCGGAGTAGGCGAATACATCGGCCCCGGCGCCTTCGGCAGCGACTCCGCCGTGCGCAACGACCTCCCCGCCATCGCCATGGAGCGCTGGCGCCGCCACCTCAACCTCCCGGTGGAGCCCCGCCACTGCGTCATCGTCGGCGACACGCCCAGGGACCTCGAAGCCGCCCGGACCAACGGCATGAAGTGCCTCCTCGTGGCCACCGGCCGCTACAACCCGCTGGAGGAGCTGCGGAAACTGGACGCGGACCGGCTGCTGCCGGATTTCTCGGACACCAAGGGTGCGGTGGATGCGTTGCTGAGGCTGTTCGGGTAGGGGCGTGGATTCTCCAATCCTGTATGCTGAATAGCCAACGTGAAGGAGAGCCTTCTGCCGGTGCTGTGAGACCGCCGACACGCTGGCCGTGGCGGATGCGTTGCTTGGACTTTTCGGATGGCAGGTAAAGCATTTATAGCGAGTTTAGTGAGTTTATCTAGTTTTGATAAACTGTATTAAGGATGCTATAAATGATCTCCGATGGACCCGATACTCAACCCATACGCGCCGGGAGCCGGCACGCAACCCCCCGAGTTGGCTGGCCGTAGTGAAATCCGCGAATCGGCACGAATCGCACTGGAGCGTACCAGAGCAGGACGGCCGACCAAGAGCATCATGATGGTGGGTTTGCGTGGCGTCGGCAAGACCGTGCTCCTGGATGTCATCCGGGAGAATGCCGAGTCCAGCGGCATCTGCGCAGTGAGAATCGAGGCGCCGGAAAACAGGTCCCTTCCTTCCATCCTCGCGCCTCAACTCCGGATTGCGCTGTTGAAGCTCTCGAACAGGCAGGCCGCAAGGCAACTGGCGCAGAGGGCCTTGCGGGGACTCGCTGGATTCGTTGCTGCTCTCAGGGTCAAGTTCCAGGATATCGAGGTGGGTTTGGATCTCAAACCGGAACCCGGTTTGGCGGACAACGGAGACCTCGAGGCCGACTTGCAGGACTTGTTCGAAGCCGTCGGCGCCGCGGCCAAGGCGGACGGTACCTGTGTTGCCCTCTTTGTCGATGAGCTTCAGTACGTGGAAGAGGATCAGTTGGCCGCGTTGATCACCGCGTTGCACCGCACATCTCAGCGGCGCCTTCCCGTGGTGATGCTGGGTGCGGGACTGCCCCAGTTACGGGCGCATATGGGAAAGGCGAAGTCGTACGCCGAACGGCTGTTCGAGTTTCCCGAGATCGGACCGCTGTCGCGTGAAGATGCCAAGGTTGCCATCGCCAAGCCGGCGAAGGACGAAGGAGTCGGTATAGAGCCCGACGCGCTTGATGCCGTCGTTGCCCGAACTGAAGGGTATCCCTACTTCCTGCAGGAATGGGGAAAGCACTTGTGGAATGTGGCCGAGGGTTCTCCGATTACGATCTCAAGCGTTGAGGTCGCATCCAGACAGGCCATCGCCGACCTCGACGAGAGTTTCTTTCTGATGAGGTTCGACAGGCTTACGCCGACGGAGAAAAAGTATCTTCGGGCCATGGCCCAACTCGGCCCCGGACCACATCGTTCCGGGGACATCGCCGACGAGTTGGGCCGCAAGGTAACCTCTCTCGCCCCCATTCGGAGTCACTTGCTCAACAAGGGCATGATTTGGAGTCCGAGTCATGGAGACACGGCCTTTACCGTGCCGATGTTTGACGAATTCATGCGGCGGATTATGCCGGGCGATCAGTGACGGTAGTCTATTATCGTACGCACGGCCATTCAAGAATCTGAGTCAAAGAAGGGGAGGAACTATGGCAGGTAAGAAGAGCGGTCAGTTCAGCAAGGAGGGAATCGAAGCCCTCGCGAAGGACAAGCCCGTGGTGTATGTGATCGAGGGCAACAGGAGAAACAATCTGTATACGGGTGTCGCAAAGAGAGGCCGGGTCGCGGAGCGTTTGAAGGAGCACCTGCCAAGTGGCCCAGACCCCGTAACCGGTGGTAGGAGAGTGCGGATTCAGCAAAAGCCAAGCATAGCGGAAGCGAAAGAGTCCGAGGCAAGAATAATCAAGCGAAGCAAGCCACCTCAGAACAAGAAGGGAAAATGATCCACCACGCAGGGTAAGCATCCTTTAGGCGAAACGTCATGTCCAACCCGTTCTTTGAGCAGCCGGTCCTGAACTCCCCTTACGAGTATCCCGACCGCCATTGGGAGCTGGACGAGACCGGACAACCGACACAGGAGATTGTCGACCGCCGGAGGCCGGCTCAGTTCATCACGCCGATCCCGAAACCAAAGAAACGCAGGGGTTCCGGGACGGATCAGACCGCACCGTTGTTCAGCGACGGGAAAGGTCTTTCCACGGAGAACCAGCAATACGAACTCACCGCCATCATCAACAGCGTGCGCCAGCAGGTCGACCGGTGGCGCAGCATACCGAACCCGAATCAGTGGCAGGTAACGCCGGAAACGGCCCGGCTTCTCCAGCACTGGCGGCACCACCGCTATAGCGGCGTCCGGCCCTTCTTTTGCCAGGTCGAGGCGGTGGAGACGGTTATCTGGTTGACCGAGGTCGCTCCTCAGGCCGGTCGCACGGGCAGACGGTTCCTCGACCACTTGGCAGACGCCAACCACGAGGCCAATCCCGAGCTGCAAAGGTTGGCGCTCAAGCTGGCCACCGGCGCGGGCAAGACCACCGTTATGGCGATGCTGATCGCCTGGCAGACCGTCAACGCGGTGCGTCACCCTCAGAGCCGCCGGTTCACGCGCGGCTTCCTGGTGGTGACGCCCGGCATCACCATCAAGGACCGCTTGAGGGTGCTCCAGCCCAACGATCCCGACAGCTACTATCAGAGCCGCGAGTTGGTCCCGAACGACATGCTCCCGGACCTCCAGAAGGCACGGATCGTCATCACCAACTACCACGCCTTCAAGCTGCGTGACCGCATGGCTCTTTCCAAGGGGGGCCGCTCCCTTCTCCAGGGCAGGGGCGAGGTGCTCGCGACCATGGAAACCGAAGGCCAGATGCTTCAGCGGGTCATGCCTGAACTCATGGGCATCAAGAACATTCTTGCGCTGAACGACGAGGCGCACCACTGCTACCGGGAAAAGCCGGGGGAGGACGAGGAAGGAGCGCTCAAGGGCGACGACAGAAAGGAAGCCGACAAGAACACCGAGGCCGCCCGGTTGTGGATATCGGGGCTCGAAGCGGTGACGCGAAAGCTTGGTGTCAACCGGGTGTTGGATCTCTCGGCGACGCCGTTCTTCCTTCGAGGTTCAGGGTACGCCGAGGGGACGTTGTTCCCCTGGACCATGAACGATTTCTCGCTCATGGACGCCATCGAATGCGGCATCGTCAAGCTTCCCCGGGTGCCGGTCGCCGACAACATCCCCGGCGACGAGATGCCCAAGTTCCGCAACCTTTGGGAGAACATCCGCGGCGCAATGCCGAAGAAGGGGCGCGGCAAAGGGGCCGGTCTCGACCCGCTGGAGCTTCCGACCCTTCTCAAGACCGCGCTGGAGGCCCTGTACGGACACTACAAGAAGCACTACGAGTCCATGGCGGGCGCGGGTATCGAGGTGCCGCCATGCTTCATCGTGGTCTGCAACAACACATCCACCTCCAAGCTCGTCTACGACTACATATCGGGGTTTCACCGCGAGAATCCCGATGGCTCGACCACGCTGCAGAACGGCAGCCTGGAGTTGTTCCGCAACTTCGACGAGCACGGCAACCCCTACCCGCGGCCCCGTACTCTGCTGATCGACAGCGAGCAACTGGAGTCCGGCGACACCCTGGACAAGGACTTCCGCAAGATGGCGGCGGAAGAGATCGAGCGTTTCCGGCGGGAGATCACGGAGCGTACCGGCGACCGTCAGAAGGCGGAGAACATCAGCGATCAGGACCTTCTTCGGGAGGTCATGAACACCGTCGGCAAGCCGGGGCGCCTGGGGAGTTCGATTCGGTGCGTGGTGTCCGTGTCCATGCTGACCGAGGGCTGGGACGCGAACACGGTGAGTCACGTGCTCGGCGTGCGGGCTTTCGGGACGCAGTTGCTCTGCGAACAGGTGGTCGGGCGGGCGTTGCGTCGCCAGTCCTACGACCTCAATGACGACGACCTCTTCGACGTCGAATACGCGGACGTGCTGGGCATACCTTTCGACTTTACCGCAAAGCCCGTGTTGGTCCCGACCAAGCCGCCGCGAGAGACGGTCCAGGTCAAGGCCGAGCGGCCCGAACGCGATGCTCTCGAAATCAGCTTCCCGCGTGTCGCGGGGTACCGCGTGGAGTTGCCCGAGGATAGGCTGACCGCCGCCTTCAACGAGGACTCCGTGCTGGAGCTGACGCCCGCTCTCGTGGGACCCTCCATCACGCGGAACCAGGGCATCATTGGCGAGGCCGTCGACCTCAACCTGGTTCATACAGGAGACATGCGGCCATCGACGCTGCTCTTTCACCTGACACAACGGTTGCTCACCACCAAGTGGCGTGATCCGGGCGAAGAGCCCAAGCTCCATCTTTTCGGACAACTCAAACGCTTGACCAGGCAGTGGCTTGACCGCTGTCTTGTCTGCAAGGGCAACACCTACCCGGCCCAGCTCATGTACCAGGAGCTGGCCGACATGGCGTGCGAGCGCATCACCGCCGCCATCACCCGCGCCGAGATGAGCAGTAGCCGGCCCGTGAAGGCGGTGCTGGACCCCTACAACGCGGTGGGTTCTACAGCCCACGTGAACTTCACCACCACCAAGACAAGCCGTTGGAAGACGGATCCAAGCCGCTGCCATGTCAACTGGGTGGTCCTCGACAGCGACTGGGAGGCCGAGTTCTGCCGCGTGGCCGAATCCCATCCGCGGGTAAGGGCGTACGTCAAGAACCATAGCCTCGGCTTTGAGGTTCCTTATCGCTACGCCTCCGAGGCACGGACCTACATCCCGGACTTCATCGTTCTCGTGGACGACGGTCACGGGGACGAGGATCTCTTGCGTCTCGTCGTCGAGATCAAGGGCTATCGCGGGGAGGACGCCAAGGAGAAGAAGGCTGCCATGGACACCTATTGGGTGCCGGGAGTCAACCGTCACGGCTGCTACGGCCGCTGGGCATTCGCCGAGTTCACGGAGGTGTACGAAATTCAGACAGACTTCGAGGCGAGAGTCGAGGAAGCGTTCAACGACATGATCAAACGGTGTCTTCCGGAGGCAGAAGTCGAAGCTGCGCAGTGGCTCGCTGCGGCAGGTGGCAGCGGACCGGACATGGCCGACGTTCCGCGGCGACGCAGCGAGATCGACGGATGATCCTGGTCGACACCTCGGTCTGGATTGATCACTTTCGCAGTCCGGAGCCATCTCTCCAGGAACACTTGGCCGCTGGCCAAGTCCTGATGCACTCCATGGTTATTGGGGAACTCGCCTGCGGCAACTTGCCCAGGAGAAACGACACCTTGCAAAGATTGGCGTCACTGTCGAGAATCGTCGAGTTGGATCACGGTGAGGTGCTGCAACAGGTCGAGGGCCGAAGACTTATGGGCCGTGGCATCGGGTTTGTCGATGCTCACCTGATTTGCTCGGTACTGAACCGGAGAGGGGCGTCACTTTGGACTCGGGATCGACGCTTGAAGAACATCGCAGACGATCTCGGCATCGCGTTTCCGGAACAAGCTAGGGGGTAGGTGACGACGGAAGTCGTTGCGGCAGTTGACGCGAGACGACGGAAGACACTGGAAAGGCTGTGATCAATGGCGAGGGCGCGTAAATCAACGCGAAAAGCCGTGGAGAGTCTCACCCACGGCAAGGCGTCACGAAAGAATATCCCCACGGCTGAATATCAGCCTCTGATGAAGAAGGACGATGAGAGTCCGATCCAGGTCGCCTATGAGCGCCGCAACCGAGACCTCGACCCACAACTCGTCTGGCGCGGCAAGGATTTGCAGGACTGGTCCGACCTCGTTGTACAGGCGCCGCCGCTGTTCATACAGGAAAAGGTTCACCCGAAGGCGCTGATCGAGGATCTCCTGCGCAGAAGCAAGCAAGGGGAACAGGCGGGTGACGAGCCCGGTTTCCAGCCGGATCTGTTCGCCGATTTCAACGGTCTTCCTTCCGAGGACGCCAAGACCGAGTTCTACCAGCACGATGCCAACTGGTCGAACCGGATGATCCTGGGCGACAGCCTGCAGGTGATGGCTTCGCTGGCGGAGAGGGAAGGGCTGCGCGGCAAGGTGCAGTGCATCTACATCGACCCGCCCTACGGCATCAAGTTCAACTCCAACTTCCAGTGGTCAACCACCAGCCGCGACGTCAAAGACGGCAATGCGCAGCACATCACCCGCGAGCCGGAACAGGTGAAGGCGTTTCGGGATACGTGGCGGGATGGGATTCACTCGTATCTGACGTATTTGCGGGATCGGCTCACTCTGGCGCGGGATTTGTTGGCTGAAAGCGGGTCGGTGTTTGTGCAGATCGGGGACGAAAATGTGCATCGGGTGCGGGCAGTGATGGATGAGGTGTTTGGTGGCGATAGTTTCGTTACGGAGATCAAATTCAAAACGACAAGCAACCGAACCTCGGAGTTCATCCCTACGGTCTTTGATTCCATAGTCTTCTACGCTAAAGATCGAGACAAGCTGAAGTTCCGTCGGCCATTTCGTTCAAAAGGCTACGATGAAGTAACTGAAGATTCTTACGGTTGCGTAGAGGAGTCGCTCAACTCCTGGAGAAGACTGACCAGACACGAAAAGGACCATCCGAACCAAGCAGAGAAAAATGGGCCGCTGTTCGGTTTAAGTGATCTGACTTCGTCCCACGAATATACAAGGGAACCGTTCCAGTGGTTCCATAAGTCATTCACTACAAGGCGGCGTTACTGGTCGACTTCACATGATGGGTTAACTCGGCTGGGTAGAGCGAATCGTCTTTGCGACGTTAACGGCACCCTTCGATACAAGCGTCTATTCAAAGATACGCATGTTTTCGCATTGGACAATATCTGGCATGAGTTAGGTAGTGGTTCTCAGACAGAAGAACGGACCTACGTCGTCCAAACGCTTTCGAAAGCCGTCGAACGCTGCATCCTCATGGCCACCGACCCTGGTGACCTCGTCCTCGACCCTACCTGCGGCTCTGGCACCGCCGCGTACGTCGCCGAGCAGTGGGGCCGCCGCTGGATCACCATCGACACCTCTCGCGTTGCCCTCGCGCTCGCTCGCGCGCGCATCATGGGCGCCCGTTATCCCTACTACCTGCTCGCTGACAGCCGCGACGGCCAAATCAAAGAAGCTGAGCTCGTCCGTAAAGCCCCCTCGCATGCGCCCACGTATGACGACATCCGACAAGGCTTCGTTTACGAGCGCGTCCCCCACATCACACTTAAGTCCATCGCGAACAACGCTGAAATCGACGTGATCTGGGAAAAATTCCAGGAAACGCTGGAGCCGCTACGTCAGGACTTGAACGACGCGCTCGGCGCATCCTACGAGGAATGGGAAATTCCGCGCGACCCGGATGAGGCTTGGTCTGCGAAGGCGCGAGGTATTCACGCGGACTGGTGGGAACAACGCATCGCCCGGCAAAAGGAAATCGATGCCTCCATCGCCGCTAAGGCCGACTACGAATACCTCTACGACAAACCATACGAAGACGGCAAGAAGGTTCGCGTCGCCGGCCCCTTTACGGTGGAGAGTCTATCGCCACACCGCCTGCTAGCCGTCGATGAACACGATGAACTCATCGACAAGGCCGCCGAAAGCACGGTCGAATACGGCGACCGGCAGGACTTCGCCGCGATGATCCTCGAGAATCTCAAGACCTCCGGCGTCCAGCAGGCTCACAAAGAGGACCGCATCGCCTTCTCCAGTATCAGACCCTGGCCCGGGAGTTTCATTTGCGCCGAGGCAACCTACGTCGAAGGCAACGCCGACTCGGGTCCTAGAAAGCGCGCCGGCGTCTTCATCGGCCCAGAATTCGGAACCGTCTCCCGCCCCGATCTCGTATCGGCGGTGCGCGAGGCCGCCGACGCCGACTTCGACGTGCTGATCGCCTGTGCCTTCAACTACGACGCTCACGCTTCGGAGTTCAACAAACTCGGCCGCATCCCAGTCCTCAAGGCCCGCATGAACGCTGACCTCCACATGGCCGACGACCTCAAGAACACCGGCAAAGGCAATCTCTTCGTCATCTTTGGCGAACCGGACATCGACATTCTCGACGCGGAGAACGGACAGATCCAAGTCAAGGTTAACGGCGTGGATGTGTTCCACCCCAACACCGGAGAGATCCGCAGTGACGGCGCCGACGGTATCGCCTGCTGGTTCATCGATACCGACTACAACGAGGAAAGCTTCTTCGTCCGCCACGCCTACTTCCTTGGCGCCAACGACCCGTACAAGGCACTCAAGACCACCCTCAAGGCCGAGATCAACGAGGAGGCGTGGGAGACGCTACACAGCGACACTTCCCGGCCTTTCGACAAACCTGCCTCCGGCCGCATCGCCGTCAAGGTAATCAATCACTTCGGGGACGAAGTGATGAAAGTATTTCGAGCCTATTGAGACTCGTAAAATATAGTGACAACAAATAAGAACGATGGTATAGTGGCTTGATGGGAAATCCAGTTGGAGTGAGACGGGACTTTGAAGCCTTGGAGCAGCGGCGGATGGAGGCGGGGAGGCTTTTGAAGCGAGGGCTGTCGGAGGCGGAGGTGTCGCGTCGGGTGGGAGTGCACCGCCAGTCGGTGAATCGATGGGCGCGGCAGTTGGCGGAGGGAGGCCGGGCGGGGCTCAAGCAGGCGGGGCGAGCGGGACGCAAGCCGCGGCTGAGTGCGGCGGACGTGAAGAAGGTCGAGGGAGGCTTGAAACGGGGACCCGAAGCCCTGGGGTACGACACCAGCCTGTGGACCGCGAGGCGAGTGGCGCACTTGATCGAGGAGGTCTGCGACGTCCGGTACCACCCTGGCCATGTCTGGCGGCTCTTGCGACAGTTGGGGTGGAGTTGCCAGCGACCGACGGGGCGTGCGTTGGAACGGGATGAAGAGGCGATCCGGCAGTGGAAGAAGAAGCGATGGCCGGAGCTTAAAAAAAAGCCCGCAACGAGGGTCGCACCATAGTGTTCGTGGACGAGAGCGGGCTGAGCGAGCGGCCGAACCGGTATCGCACGTGGTCGCCGCGGGGACAGACGCCGGTGCTGCAATATCACTTCAACTGGAAGAGCCTCTCGGCCATTGCCGGGGTCACCTGGTGGCGCTTCTACTTCCGACTGTATCCGGGAGCCATCAAGAGTCCGCAGGTCATCGAATTCCTGAAGCACTTGATGCGGCATGTCCCGGGGCCGTTGCTGGTGGTGTGGGACGGGCTGCCCAGCCACCGGAGCCGCGCGGTGCGAGACTTCGTTGCCGCCACCGAGGGCGTGTTGGTGCTGGAACGACTGCCGGCCTATGCGCCGGAGCTGAATCCGGTCGAGTACCTCTGGGGATACTGGAAGCATCACGAACTACCCAACTTCTGCGCCAGGGACTTCGCTCAACTCAGCCACCATGCTCGCCGCGCCCTTCAACGAATGCGCCGCAGGCCACGTCTCGTTACTGCTTTCTGGAAACAGGCAAGCCTGTTCTGATGTCACTATATTATGCAATACTCAATAGATGCCGACTTTCGGGATGTATTCGATGATATGGAGTGACAGTCATGGAGGTGCGGCCTTTACCGTGCCGATATTCGGCGAGTTGGACTATAACGGATGATCAGTGGAGGCGGTCGTGAAACGTACCCCTAACCTATACGAAGCTATTGAGACTCGTAAAATATAGTGACAACAAATAAGAACGATGGTATAGTGGCTTGATGGGAAATCCAGTTGGAGTGAGACGGGACTTTGAAGCCTTGGAGCAGCGGCGGATGGAGGCGGGGAGGCTTTTGAAGCGAGGGCTGTCGGAGGCGGAGGTGTCGCGTCGGGTGGGAGTGCACCGCCAGTCGGTGAATCGATGGGCGCGGCAGTTGGCGGAGGGAGGCCGGGCGGGGCTCAAGCAGGCGGGGCGAGCGGGACGCAAGCCGCGGCTGAGTGCGGCGGACGTGAAGAAGGTCGAGGGAGGCTTGAAACGGGGACCCGAAGCCCTGGGGTACGACACCAGCCTGTGGACCGCGAGGCGAGTGGCGCACTTGATCGAGGAGGTCTGCGACGTCCGGTACCACCCTGGCCATGTCTGGCGGCTCTTGCGACAGTTGGGGTGGAGTTGCCAGCGACCGACGGGGCGTGCGTTGGAACGGGATGAAGAGGCGATCCGGCAGTGGAAGAAGAAGCGATGGCCGGAGCTTAAAAAAAAGCCCGCAACGAGGGTCGCACCATAGTGTTCGTGGACGAGAGCGGGCTGAGCGAGCGGCCGAACCGGTATCGCACGTGGTCGCCGCGGGGACAGACGCCGGTGCTGCAATATCACTTCAACTGGAAGAGCCTCTCGGCCATTGCCGGGGTCACCTGGTGGCGCTTCTACTTCCGACTGTATCCGGGAGCCATCAAGAGTCCGCAGGTCATCGAATTCCTGAAGCACTTGATGCGGCATGTCCCGGGGCCGTTGCTGGTGGTGTGGGACGGGCTGCCCAGCCACCGGAGCCGCGCGGTGCGAGACTTCGTTGCCGCCACCGAGGGCGTGTTGGTGCTGGAACGACTGCCGGCCTATGCGCCGGAGCTGAATCCGGTCGAGTACCTCTGGGGATACTGGAAGCATCACGAACTACCCAACTTCTGCGCCAGGGACTTCGCTCAACTCAGCCACCATGCTCGCCGCGCCCTTCAACGAATGCGCCGCAGGCCACGTCTCGTTACTGCTTTCTGGAAACAGGCAAGCCTGTTCTGATGTCACTATATTATGCAATACTCAATAGAAGCCAGTTGCAGTGGGTTGGTCAGAGGGTGAGGTTGCACCTAGTCAGACTCGGCAAATGGCGGTCGAGGGGTGGTACCCCAACGATTGGTGACCTCAGTGGTGCAGCCACACTAGGGCCTGTTAACACTAATCACTATCGTAATGCCTCAACAATGAGCGAGAAGTGGATGAAGCCGAGGAAGACCACGTCGAGCTTCTCGAAGCGGGAGAAGATGCGCCGGAATCCCTTGAGACGGCGAAACAACCTCTCGATTTCATTGCGGCGCTTGTACATGTGGCGATCATACATCCATGGGTCGAGTCGCGTCGACAACGGCGGCACCACGGGGATAAACCCTAGATCGAGGGCCAACTGGCGCGTCTCGTTGCCTTCGTACGCTCGGTCCATGACCAGCGAGGGACTGTCATGCTGCTGACCCAAGCGATTCAGCAGCTTCCGTCCTTCTGGGGCGTCGTGGGCCTGTCCAGGGGAGAGCGAGAAGGTGATGGCCGTTCGAGCATCCGCGGCAACCATATGAATCTTGGTGGTCCAGCCTCCTCGGGATTTGCCGATGGCTTGGGGGCCGTTTTTTTTAGCGCCCCCGTCCCGTCGGGATGGACCTTGACGATGGTGCTGTCCAGCGACACCGCCTCGATCTTGATGCGCACCATCTGCTCCCTCTGGAGCAGCTCGAACACCTGGTCCAGCACCCCGTTCTTCGACCAGCGATTCATCCGGGTATAGATCGTGTGCCAATTGCCGAACCGAGCCGGTAACCCTCGCCACTTGCAACCATGCTCCGCCACATACAAAATAGCGTTGAGCACCTGTCGGTTCGAAAGGCTCACATTCCCTCGCTGCACCGGGAGGTACCCTGCAATGCGCTCATATTGCGCTTCCGTCAATTCCATCCCATGAGCATAGCATATCTTCAATTTAGTGTTAACAGGCCCTAGTACAGGTTGGGGAAAGAAGAGGTATTTTGACCGCAGCCCACAATATTAGGTGCAAGTTCCCTGGTGGCAAAAACGCACTCAAAGGGGAAACTATGTCGGTTATCTTCGGGAAGCATCAAGGTGCCGAAGTGATATCCAAGGAAGTTGATTTGACCAACGCAGTTGTTGAAGGCGGTACTGGCACGACTGGAGAACCAGAGGATATGTGCCCAGACATTGCTTGGATACCGTTGGACTCTGAGTCGGCTAATTTCTTCACGCTATACGGGAAAGTATTTTTTGGCTGGAGAGACAATAGATTTCCTGCCACGTCCGGCCAAACCAACACCACCGACGGTCGTCGTATCGCAGTTGGACACCTTATCACCGGATTCAGCGGCGAAAGGGAACAGATCGCGTCTGATGTATCTGGGCCCTACATTATGGAAGTCGCCCAGGATGTCTTTTTTCCGGATAGAGAGTGGCGAATAGATGGATGGGACTACGAGGAAAGAGTCCTGGAAAGCGGATGTGAAGCCGAAGGTGAACAGATGATGACTTTCGACGATAACGTCTCGCAAGCAGTAAGGGAGGTAATCCCGTTACGAGTAGACCATGTCGGAGGCCTGAGTGGGGGAGGACTGTGGCGATTTGGTGGTAACGACGACAACCGTTATTTTGATTTGGCAGGAGTCGTTTGGTACCAGCGTTGGAGAGCTGACGATGGAACACTACGCATAGTAAATCATGGACGGGATAGTATACGAAGAATAATTACGTCCGGGAAGGGAAATGCCTCTCAGGAGCGTGACTAGCGGGCTCAATACACACTGTTGTCACAAGTCGTCATCCCGCGGCGGGATCTGTAATCCCTGCTGCACCGCCGGCCGACCGCCAACGCGCGCCAGCCACTCCCGCACGTTGGGATAGCTGTCCAGGTCGATCTCTTGCATCTGCCAGCGGTAGATCCAGGGGTAGGCGGCCACGTCGGCTATGGAGTAGTCCCCCGCCAGATAGTCCCGTCCTTCCAGCCCGCGGTCGAGCACCCCGTAGACGCGGTTGTTCTCCGTCTGCCAGACGTCCAGGTGGGCGTGCTCCTCGCCGGCGTCGCGGCAGCGGACCTGCCAGTGCACGCCCAGGCCGGTGTGGGTGATGTGGCCGGAGGCGAAGAAGAGCCAGTTCAGCGCTTCCATGCGGGCGGCCGGGTCATCGGGCAGAAGCCGCCCTGACTTCTCCGCGAGGTAGATCAGGATGGCGCCGGACTCGAACACGGTGACGGCCTCGCCGCCCGGGCCGTTGTCGTCCACGATGCAGGGTATCCGGCCGTTGGGGTTGATGGCGAGGTACCAGTCTTCCTTCTGTTCCATGTTTTCCAGGGCCATCGGCCTGACGGTGTATTCCAGTCCCGATTCCTCCAGCATGATGGAGGCCTTGCGGCCGTTGGAGGTTGCCTTGCTGTAAAGCGTGATCATGTGTCCGTCCTTTTTGGCTGCGGGTTTATAGAGACTTCATCGAATTCCTGTAAACTGAACACAGGGAATACATCCATCTCAAGGCTCTGCCTCAAAGGATCCCGTCTCATGTCTACACCCTATCGCGACGTCCTTGACAAGGTGCGGCTGGCGTTTCCACAGCCGGTCTCCGATCCCATCCACGATTCGTACTTCGTCCACTCCATCATGCGCGCCCTCGACCAGGTGGATGCGTTGAAGTCCGACCTGCCGATCCTCGGCGAGTTGGTGCCGGGTGACTTCGAGGCCGCTCGGAAGGCGGTCTTGCCGGAGGGCCCGGCGTCGGTGGAGGCGGTGACCGCCGATCTCGTGGGCTACCTGCAGGGCATGACCATCTTCGGCCATCCCCGCACACAGCAGAACGTCATTCCGCCGCCCACCATCCCCAGCGTCATCGGCGTGCTGCTGGCCGCGTTGTACAACGCCAACGTCGCCTGGGACGAGTACAGCCGGCTGGTGGCGCTGGCCGAGGTGGAGGCCACGGGCATGACCGCGGGACTCGTGGGCTACGACCCGGATCAGGCCGGCGGCGTGTTCACGTTCGGCGGCACCGGCACGTCCCTCTACGGGGTGAAGATGGGGCTGGAGAAGGCGTGCCCGAACACGATTCAGAACGGCGTATCCCAGGAGGCCGTGGTCCTGGTATCCGACACCGGGCATTACTGCGCCGCCAACATCGCCGGCTGGCTCGGCCTGGGCACCCGTAACCTGATCACGGTCCCGACGACTCCGGAGAACGAGATCGATCTGGCGCAACTGGAGGAAGCGGCGCGCAAGGCGTTGTCGGAAGGCAGGAAGATCGCCGCCATCATCGCCACCATGGGCACCACCGATTCCTTCGGCCTCGACGACCTGGAGGCCATCGCGACGCTGCGGGACACACTGGTGGACGAGTTCCAGCTCGCCTACCGGCCGCACATACACGCCGACGCGGTCATCGGCTGGGCTTGGTCGGTGTTCAACGGCTACGATTTCGAGGGCAACCCGCTGGGGTTCCGGCCGCGCACGTTGCGCGCCCTAGCGGGGGCGTGCCGCCGCATCCGCCACCTGTCGCTGGCGGATTCCGTGGGCGTGGACTTCCACAAGACCGGCTTCACGCCGTACATCTCCAGCCTGGTGCTGGTCAAGGACCGCGCGGACCTGCAGCGGGTGGCGCGGGACCCGGAGCAGATGCCCTACCTCTACCACTTCGGCGAGCACCGTCCCGGCATGTACACGCTGGAGACCTCCCGGGCCGGCACCGGCCCCCTCGCCGCCATCGCCAACTACCGCCTGTTCGGGCGCGAGGGCCTGCGGGTGGTGCTGGGACACATGGTGGAGATGGCGCAGCTCCTGCGCGAGCACCTGGAGGGACGCGAGGGCACCACCGTGCTCAACCGCGACAACTTCGGCACGGTGACCCTGTTCCGCGCCTATCCGCCGGGCGTGGATACCTTCTCCATCAAGGGCCAGGAGTTCGCCGACCCGGCCTGCCGCGACACCCTGCTGGCCCACAACGAGTTCAACCGGAAGATCTTCGGATACGTCCACTCCGAAGCCATGGCCGGCCGCGGCGTGGTCATCTCCTCCACCGACTGCTACCGCCGCACCGGCTACGGCGAGCCCATCCACGCGTTGAAGTCCTACATCATGTCGCCGTTCGTGGACGAGGCCGACGTCGAGGCCGTGGTCCACAAGATCATGGAAGCGCGGGAGAGGGTCGATTAGGGTTACCCGGCCCGATAAGTGCGCACCGGCAGCGCTTCAGTTTCCAGGGTAGCAAGGTCGAGGCGTTTGGAGGCATTATCGATGTCGAAGCCCACGACATCACCGTTGGCATCGAGGTCGACGTTGAGCCCTCCGGCAACCTCGCGCGTCTCCGTGCCTAGCCCGGCCTTGAGTTCGACGTATAGGCTGTCGGTTTCGGGATAGTAGTGTAGCTTCATCGTTCCCCATCACTCCCTGTCCAGCTCCCGGTGCAGCCAGCGAAGGATCGTCGGAAACACGTCCGGCGACTCGCCCATGTGGCCGCCGGGGAAGAGGCGCATGGCCTTGGGGCTGCCGCATTCCAGCAGCATGAAGAAGTCCTCGATGGGGACCTGGAGGTCGTCCTTGCCGTTGACGAGCAGCATGGGGGCGCAGGGCTTGTCGAGCAGGCCCTGGTCCTTGAGGGAGAGGATGGGCATGATCTCGCAGAGCTCCTCGAAGGTGCGCTTGCCGAACAGGTTGGCGCGGGCCTCGATGAGGTCGAAGAGGTAGGACGAGGCGTTGCGGGAGCGCTGCTGCCAGTCGGGCTGAAAGAAGCCGTGGATGCCGCCGCCCCAGTTGACGGCGGCGCGCAGCCGTTCCGGTTCCACGTGGGCCAGCTTGGTGGACCAGTAGCCGCCGAAGCTGGCGCCGAGGGCGGCGATGCGGCCCGGATCCACTTCCGGGCGGGTGACCAGGTAGTCCAGCGCGGTGCTGTATACTTCGTGAGCCGTGTCCGAGGCGAGCACCGGGGATTCGCCGGTACCGGGGCTGTCCATGATGAAGCAGCCCCAGCCCTCGGCGAGCATGGACTCCACGAAGTTGTGCCGATCCTCCTTCCAGTTGTCGATGCCGCCCCAGTGCATGATGACCGGCGCGGGCCGCCTGACGGGCAGACGCAGGTAGCCCACCACCTCTTTGTCGCGCAAGGGGAGGGCGATGCGTTCCAGCGGCGGGTCGAAGTAGCGCGCGGCGGACAGGTAGTTGTCGATGGTCTTGCGGTAGGCTTCCTGCTTGCCGGGAGAACCGGGGAAGGGGTGGCGGGCGGTGCCGTAGTAGCCGGCGGCCTGGAAGTAGGCCGCTTTGGCCTCGTCGGCCTTTCCTTTTCCCTCCGCGTCCTTGGCCGCCTGTTCCCAGCGCGCGCCGGGTTTGCTCCAGGCCTCCGCCCAATGGTCGGCGTCCAGACTGTTCAGCTCGGCCAGCGCGCTTTCGGCTTCGGCCGGGTCCATCATGTGGAACGGGCTGCGCCTTCCCACGCGCTTGCGGATGCGGTCCTTGATTTCGTCGAGAGTTGCGGCGTCCGCCATGAAGGGGTCCTCCGGGTTGATGTGGCTGTCGTGAGGCCGCGGGTCGGGGCCTCGGCGCCGGGACGCCGGCCACTTCGCCCCGCGCGTTCGGTTGAGAATATCACGATTTCGTAATACAGATTAGGTCCATTGGGTGAAGCCCGATGACGAAAGAGGACCATTACATCCAGGGGATGGAGGCGTACGCCGACGACCGGGTGGACGAGGCCATCGAGTCTTACAACAAGGCTCTGGCCGACGACCCGGACTACGCCGACGCACTGCATGCCCTGGGAATGGCGTACGCGAATACGGACCGCCTGGATGAGGCCATCGAGGTGGGCAAGCGCCTGATCGAGGTGAGCCCCGACGATGAGCTGGCCTACACGAGCCTTTCCATCTTCTACCAGCGCAAGGGGATGATCGAGGAGGCCGAAGCCGTCGGCGCCAAGGCCAGGACCCTGGGGTGGAAACGGCAGCTCGCCGAGAACAAGTAGCCGGTAGCCGCCACGCAAGCGGCCTTGCCGCCGCGCGCAAACAGCAATCACAAAATCACCGGGCCGTCCGCGAAGAAGGGATACGCATGAATCTGGACAGCATTTCCGTCGAATCGATCCGGGATTCCCTGAGGGAGCGCAAGTACATCTGCGACCGGAGCCTCGCCACCGTGGTCTACCTTTCGGTGCGCCTCGGCAAGCCGATCCTGCTGGAAGGGGAGGCGGGCGTGGGCAAGACCGAGATCGCCAAGGTGCTGGCAGATGTTCTCCAGACCCGGCTCATCCGTCTCCAGTGCTACGAGGGGCTGGACTCGAACACCGCGCTCTACGAGTGGAACTACCCCAAGCAGATGCTGCGAATCAAACTGGAGGAGATCGGCTCCCGGGACCGCGAGTCGGTGGAGACCGAGATCTTCTCCGAGGAATACCTCATCAGCCGGCCGCTGCTGGACGCCATCCGCACCGACGGCGCCGAGCCCCCGGTGCTGCTCATCGACGAGATCGACCGCGCGGACATGGAGTTCGAGGCGTTCCTCCTGGAGGTCCTGTCGGACTTCCAGATCAGCATTCCCGAGGTGGGCACCATCCAGGCTCAGAAGCGGCCGTACGTCTTCCTGACCTCCAACCGCACCCGCGAGATCCACGACGCGCTCAAGCGCCGCTGCCTGTACCACTGGATCGAGTACCCCACGTTCGAGAAGGAGTACGAGATCATCATGACCAAGCACCCGGAGATCCAGAAGCTCATGGCGGAGCAGATCTGCGCCTTCATGCAGCAGGTGCGGCAGATGAACTTCTACAAGCGGCCGGGCGTGGCCGAGACCCTGGACTGGGCGTCGGCGCTGCTGTTGCTCAACCGCGCCGAGCTGGACCCGGAGATCGTGAAGGAGACGGTGGGCTGCGTGTTCAAGTACCGGGAGGACCTGCACCATCTGGAGGAAGAGCTCTCCGGCGAAAAGCTCGACATGGACCGCATCCTCAAGGAGCCGGCCACGGTGGTGGGCGGAAACCCGTCGTAGGGGCGGGTTTCAAACCCGCCCGTGTCCGCACACGCTCAGGAGGCGACCCGAACGCAGAAACGGCCGCAGGCCAGGAAATCTCATCATGGCGAGAGAGTTGACCGACGAACAGATCATCCGCGCGGTGGAGCGCTACAAGCCTCTGCGCGGCCAGGGAACGCTGGCGAACATGCTCATGTTCGGCCGGGTGCTCAAGGACCTGGGGTTCCGCCTGGGCCTGAGCCAGGTCATCGACGCCAACCGCTCCATGCCGCTCATCGACATTCAGAGCCGGCCGGACTTCCACCGGGCGCTGGCCGCCAACCTGCTGCACGACCACGAGGACATCGAGCTCTTCGACCAGGTGTTCGATGCCTTCTGGCAGGGCGACATGGACATCGAAGAGGGCATCGAGACCATGGAGGTGCCGGCCCAGAGCCCGGACGAGGGGATGGACTCGTCGGACGACAGCAGCGGCACCACGGAAGAGACGTTGACCGAGCAGGAAGGCGCCAGCGACGAGGGCCCGGATGATCCGGACCCGCTGATGGTGCCCACCTACAGCCCCAACGAGCAGCTCAACGAGAAGGACTTCAGCGAGATGGGCATCGAGGAGAGCCGGGCCGTGACCCAGGCGATCCTGCTCATCGCCTCCAAGATCGCCACCCAGGTGAGCCGGCGCAAGAAGCGGGCGCGCCGGGGCACCGAGATCGACCCCCGCGGCACCATGCGCCGCAACATCAAGTACGGCGGCGAGCTGGTGGAGCTGGTGGCGCGCAAGCGCCGCATCAAGAAGACCCGGGTGGTGCTCTTGTGCGACGTGAGCGGCTCCATGGACTGCTACAGCCGCTTCCTGATCCAGTTCATGTACGGCCTGCAGAACGAGTTGTGGGGCGTGGAGACCTTTGTCTTCAGCACCACCCTGAGCCGCATCACGCACCTGATCCGCACCAAGAACATCGGCAACGCCCTGGAGAAGATCTCCAAGAGCGTGCTGGGCTGGTCCGGCGGCACCAACATCGGGCGCTCGCTGGAGATCTTCAACCGCGATTTCGCGGTGAGCATGGTCACCCATCGCACCGTCGTGGTCATCATCAGCGACGGCTGGGACCGTGGCGACGTGGGGGTGCTGGAGCGGCAGATGCAGGCGCTCAAGCGGCGCTGCGGCAAGATGATCTGGCTCAATCCGCTGCTGGCCAGCGAGAACTACGAGCCCTTGTGCAAGGGCATGCAGGCGGCGCTGCCGTACCTGGACCTGTTCCTGTCGGCGCACAACGCCAACAGCCTGGTCCACCTGGGCCACACCATGCGCAGGCTGGTGGCGTAGGAGTCTGTCCGAGTAATCAAACGCAACCCCTCTCCCTATGGGAGAGGGTGGCCGAAGGCCGGGTGAGGGCCTAGGGCGCGACTGGGAGGATCAATGGAAAACATCTACGACGAGGTCAAGGAGTTCCTGGACAAGGGCGAGACCGTGGCGGTGGCCACCATCGTCTCCACCAAGGGCTCGACGCCGCGGGAGGTGGGGGCCAAGATGGTGGTGACGGCGTGGGGCGAGATCCTCGGCACCATCGGCGGCGGCTGCGGCGAGGCCGACGTCCGGCGCGAGGCCATCGAGGTGGTGCGGACCCGCAAGCCCCGCACCGTGCGCGTGGACCTGCTGGACGACATCTCCTCCGACAGCCCGGCGGTGTGCGGCGGCATCATGAACGTCTTCATCGATCCTTGGTGGCAGGACAAGGAGACCGACGGATAGGGCGGAAACGCCGGCCGGCCGGCCGGGGTGCGACAAGGTCGGGGACGAATGGACGCGCTGGTTGAAGAGCTGATCAAGATCAAGAGCGAAGGCGCGGGCGCGGTGCTCGTCACGGTGGTGGAGTCCGAGGGCCTCGACGGATTCGACAGCGGCTCCAAGTGCCTCATCCGGGACGGCCGCATCGTCCTGGGCGAGGTCAACGACGCGGAGCTCGAGCAGACGTTGCTCCAGGAGGCCGCGGAACGCCTTTCCGAAGAGCGCTCCCGTCTGGTGTCGGTGGAGACCGCGTCCGGCGGCCAGGCAGACGTCTTCTTCGAGGCGATGCCGTCGCCGCCCAAGCTCATCGTCGTCGGCGCCGGACACATCGCCGTGCCGCTGGTCAGGATGGCCAAGCTCATGGACTACCACGTGGTGGTCATCGACGACCGCATCCTCTTCGCCAACCACGAACGGTTTCCCGATGCCGACGAGGTGATGGTGGGCGACATGGCCGAGACCGTGAAGGCCCTCGACATCACCCCCACCACTTATGTGGTGCTCATCACCCGCGGCCACAAGTACGACGAGCCGTGCCTGCGCGAGCTGCTGGACCGGCCGGCCAAGTACGTCGGCATGATCGGCAGCAAGCGGCGCATCAAGGCCTGCTTCGAGCGCTTCAAGGCGGAGCAGCACATCTCCGAGGAGCTCATCTCCCGGGTGTACGCGCCCATCGGGCTCGACATCGCCACCGAGACCCCGGAGGAGATCGCGCTGGGCATCCTGGGCGAGATCATCAAGGTGCGGCGCGGCGGCAAGGCGCAGTCCCTCTCGCAAAAGCGGTGAGCGGTTCCCGCGACAACCTGGTGAAGGGGGTGGTGTTCTCGGACCTGGGCCGGGCCGGAGCGTTCCTGGGCATCGACTGGGTGCGGGAGGCCGTCCGGGAGCGGGTCGGCTTCGATCCCTATCCCGGCACCCTCAACGTGCGGGCGCGCGGGGCGGACCTGGACCGCTGGGAGCAGGTCCGGCAACACGGTGGCAAGATCGTCCTGCCGTCGCCGGATCCGGCTTTCTGCAACGCCTTCCTGTTCACGGGGTTTGTTGAAGGTTGGGAATCCGCGACCGGGTGCCGGGAGCGCGCCGCGGTGGTTGTGCCGGAGGTAAGGGAATATCCCGCCGACAAGCTGGAGATCATCGCCGCGGTCTCGTTGAAGGAGGCCCATTCGGTGCGGGACGGCGACGAACTGACCGTCGTTTTCGACGGCTAGGAGCCTGTCCGAGTAATCAAACCCAACCCCTCTCCCTCTGGGAGAGGGTGGCCGAAGGCCGGGTGAGGGCCTGGCCGGAAGAAGGGTTACAGGAGGTAAGTCAGCATGCGCCGTCTCATCGTAGGCATGTCGGGGGCCACCGGGTCCATCTACGGGATCCGCATTCTTCAGGTCCTGGCGCGGATGCCGGATCTGGAGACCCATCTGGTCATGAGCAAGGCCGCCAAGATGACCGTGCAGGTGGAGACGCCGCACTCGGTGAAGGAGGTGGAGGAGTTGGCCGACGTGGTCCACGACATCAACAACATCGGCGCCAGCATCGCCAGCGGCTCCTTTCGCACCGCCGGCATGGTCATCGCGCCGTGCTCCATGAAGTCCATGGGCGGCATCGTGCTGTCGGTGGGGGGCGACCTCTTGGTGCGCGCCTCGGACGTGATCCTCAAGGAGCGCAAGAAGCTCGTGCTGGTGGCGCGTGAAACGCCCCTGCACCTGGGCCACCTGGAGAGCATGGCGCAGCTCACCCGCATGGGGGCGGTGATCTTTCCGCCCGTGCCCGCCTTCTACCACCGCCCCAAGACCCTGGACGACGTCATCAACCAGACCGTGGCCCGCATCCTGGACCAGTTCGAGATCGAGACCGACATGTTCCACCGCTGGGACGAGGAGTCCCTTAGCCGCTATCCCGGGGACAAGGAGTAGTCTGTCGTCCTTCGATTTCGCTCCGCTGACGCGGAGCTACGCTCTGGACGAACGGGAATGGTTCCGCAACCGTTTGTCTTGAGCCTTTCGACACATGGCCGATCTTGAAGAACAGGTCCTCGAATACCTCCGGACCCACAACACCATGACCCTCGGCACCTGCGCGGACGGGGCGCCGTGGAACGCCACGGTCTTCTACGCCAGCGACGGCTTCCATCTGTATTTCTTTTCCGCTCCCGACTCGCGCCACTGCACCAACCTCGCGGCCAACCCGCGGGTGGCGGTGACGGTCCAGGAGGACTACAAGGACTGGCGCGAGATCAAGGGGATCCAGCTCGAGGGGACCGTGGAGCTGGTCGATTCGGTGATCGCCAAGGGCAAGGCCATGGCGGTCTACGCGCGCAAGTACCCCGGCGTCATCAAGCTGTTCACGGACCCCGCGAGGGGGGTCTATCACCGGGCGTTTCTCAAGGTGAAGTTCTACCGCGTGATTCCGGAGACGTTGTATTTCATCGACAACCAGCAAGGGTTCGGCAAGAGGCAGGAGCTGGCCCTGGTCGGCCGCACGGCCGGGAACTGACCTCGTCGCGCCGGACCGGGAGGGATTCTTTCGTGTCACGACTAGTGGGCAAGGAAATGCCGGACGACCTGTTCACGCTGATGAGCGGCAAGGCCGTCGAGGCCGGCAAGGTCTTCATCATGGCCACGGTGGACGAGAACGGCTGGTGCCACCCGGCGATGGGATCCTACTACGAGCTGGTGGCCAAGAGCCCGGGACGCATCCACCTGGCCGTGGGCAAGAACAGCACCACCGAGAGGAACCTCGTGCGCACCGGCGCCCTGACCCTGGTGGTCACCGACCACGGCCTCAACTACTACCTCAAGGGCGCCGCCAAGCGAACGCGCGAGCGGCTGGACGACACCCCCTTCGCGCTGTTTCAGGTGGAGCTCGAGACGGTCCTGGAAGACCAGGAACAGGGTGTCACCATCGTCAGCGGCGTCCGCTACGAGCTGAACCAGGGCGGCAACTCCGAGTTCATGCGGAACATGCTCGACAATGCCCTCAAGGCATTGTCGGCCGCGCCCTGGGAGACGTAGGGAGGGGCTTCGGGCCTGCCCGTGCGTACGGCGGGGGTCCGCGGCTGCGCTGGCCAGGCAGCGCGGATCGTGTTAGCTGTAACTAGTTTTTGGTCAGTGGCGTCAAGCTGCTGCCGACATTCGTGAAGCTCCAAGGAGGTTTGAAGTATGGACCCGATTACGGACCCGATTGCAATTGACGTGCACGTGCACCTTTGCGACGAGCTGACCCTGAGCTCCAAGGGCGACCGCCCCAAGCAGATGGCCCAATACTTCAAGCGCGAACGCAAGCCCGTGTCCATCGACGAGATGGCGGATGAGTACCGCGCGCGCAACATGATGGCCGTGATTCAGAACACCACCGACGAGACCATCACGGGATTGACGCCGGTCCCCAACCAGCACGTGGCCGACGGAGTCCATCGCAACGCCGACGTCTTCCTGGGCTTCGGCGTGATCGATCCATGGCAGCAGAAGGTGGCCCTGCAGGAGATCCAACGCATCAAGGACATGGGGCTGCATGGCGTGGGCGAGATCAATCCGGCGCGGCAGCAGTTCTTCCCCAACGACACCCGCTTCTACCCCCTGTGGGAGGAATGCCAGAAGCTCGAGCTGCCGATCCTGTTCCACAGCGGCATGGCCGGCGCCGGCGCCGGCACTCCCGGCGGCATGGGCAACAAGCTCAAGTTCACCCAGCCCATCCACCTCGACGACGTAGCCGCGGACTTCCCCGAGCTGAAGATCATCTGCGCCCATCCGTCGTGGCCCTGGACCGCCGAGAGCCTCGCCATCGCCCGTCACAAGAGCAACTTCTACATCGACCTCTCGGGCTGGTCGCCCAAGTACTTCGCCGCCGAGCTGGTGCAGCAGGTGAACTCGATCCTGCAGGACAAAGCCATGTTCGGCTCCGACTGGCCGGCCATCGGCGTGGAGCGCTGGCTGGACGACTTCGCCAAGCTCACCATCAAGCCCGAAGTCAAGCAGAAGCTCATGCTGGACAACGCCAAGAAGTTCTTCAACATGGACTAGGAGCGGTCGAAACCGTAGGGGCGACCGGCCGGTCGCCCCTACCCCCGCGAGGGTCTCCACATGTCGGTTGAATTGATCAAGCCGGTTCAACCCGCCTCCCGCGGCTTCCAGATCATGGCGAAGCCCACCGGCGCCATCTGCAATCTGGACTGCGTCTACTGCTACTACCTCCAGAAGGAAGACCTCTATCCCGAGACCAAGTCGTTCCGCATGGAGAGCGACGTGCTGGAGGACTACATCGCGCAGCACATCCAGGCCTGTCCGGACCCCGTCATCGACTTCGCCTGGCACGGCGGCGAGCCCACCATCCTGGGCCTCGACTACTTCCGGGAGGTCGTAACGCTCCAGCGCAAGCACTGCCCGCCGGGCCGCAAGGTCCGCAACGGCATGCAGACCAACGGGGTGTTGCTGGACGACGAGTGGTGCCGGTTCCTCGCCGAGGAAGGCTTCTCCATCGGGCTCAGCATCGACGGCCCGGAGAAGCTCCACGACGAGTACCGCGTCACCAAGGGGCAGCAACCCACCCACCGCAAGGTGGTGCAGGCGTTCAAGCGGCTACGGGCTCACAAGGTGCCGTGCGACGTGCTGTGCGTGGTGCACGCCGGCAACGTCGGCCATCCCACCACCGTGTACCGCTACTTCAAGAGCCTCGGCGCGGACCACCAGCAGTTCATTCCGCTGGTGGAGCGGATGCCCGGGGACGCGGCGGTGGGTCCCCGCAGCGTGCCGGCGGAGGCCTTCGGCACCTTCCTGTGCGCGATCTTCGACGAGTGGATCCGCAACGACGTGGGCCGGGTGACCATCCAGATCTTCGACGAGGCGGCCCGTACCGGCCTGGGCATCGAGCACGCGCTTTGCATCTTCCGGGAAACCTGCGGCGACGTGCCGGTGGTGGAGCACAACGGCGACTTCTATTCCTGCGACCACTACGTGGACCCGGGCTACCACCTCGGCAACATCCGCGACACCTCCCTGGCGCGCATGATCGACAGCGACGCCCAGCGGCAGTTCGGCCGCGACAAGTGGACCTCGTTGCCGCGCTACTGCCGCGAGTGTGAGGTGCGCGCCCAGTGCAACGGCGGCTGTCCCAAGGACCGGTTCATCAAGACCCCGGACGGCGAGGACGGCCTCAACTACCTCTGCGCCGGCTACAAGAAATTCTTCATCCACAGCCGCGAGCACCTGAGCACCATGGCCGGCCTGTGGCAGGCCGGCGAGCCCATCGAGAAGGTCATGCGCCTGGTGCGCGAAGCGGACGCCGCCGCCCGCCCCGCCGCCGGCCGCAACGACCCCTGCCCCTGCGGCAGCGGCCGCAAGTACAAGCGCTGCTGCATGCCCCGATAGCCCTCTCCCTTTGGGAGAGGGTGGCCGAAGGCCGGGTGAGGGCGGTACGCGCACGTCGCCCTTCCGAGATCAAGGACGCGAGGGGCTGCTGGACCCGGGGACCCTCACCCCGACCCTCTCCCAGAGGGAGAGGGAGTCGGAGGGCTGTGGAGGGCCCTAGTTGAGCGTGCGTGGACCCGAGCTGGGCGGTGCGGCCGCGCCGCCGCCGAACTCCAGGAGGCTGATGAGGATCTTTTGCCGGTCCTCCACGGAGCCGGCCTCCAGGAGCGCCTGCTTTTCCGACGGGTGGAAGGGCATGGCGACCCCCAGGAAGTTCACCAAGTCGGCGTCCGACACCGGCTCGAGCTGCCCCAGGTCGATGGCGAGGCCGTGGCCCTGCGCGTAGCTGTCCAGCGCGCGCGTCAGGCGCTGGCGGTCGATGGTCCCGGGTTCCGTCTCCCCGAGGTCGCCGAAGCAGTCGTAGTCCGGCAGCACGCGGCGGTAACCGCGTTCGAGAGTCAACTCCTCCTTGACCCGAAACCGGCTGATGCCGCGAAGCTGCACCATGTAGCGGCCGTCGGGAGCTTGCTCCCAACGCTCGATGTGTCCGGCGCAACCGACGGGGTAAAGCTCGGGCGCGCTGCGCTCGGCGCCGGGTTGGGGGCGGTTGTCGTTCTGGGGAACGAAGGGCTGGATCATGCCGAAAACGCCTTCCGCTTCGAGCGCGTCATGCACCATGTTACGGTAGCGGGGCTCGAAAATGTGCAGCGGAAGCCGCGTGCCGGGCAGCAGCAGCACGCCGGTAAGCGGAAACACGGAAAGAATATTCGGCAACGAGACGGGTTCGGTTTTGTCTTCCATGCTGACCCCCCTGCGTTGATTATAGAGCCGCTTCCGTCGCCGTCAACCAATGGTGTTGAGTGGAACGCATGCTCACGCGTACGCGTCGTAGATGCCGTCGAACTTGGCCAGCTTGAAGCGGACCATGTTGCGGGCCGCGTGCTCGACCACGCGGCGGTCCCGCTCGGTGGTGCAGTACCGCTCGACGACCCGCGCCGCCAGCGCGGTATGCTCCTGGTCCGCCACCGCGTGCACCGTGAAGAATTCCCGGTCGTGGTCGTTGATCCCGTATCCCTCGGGCAGGCAGGCGTCGAACTCCGCCGCGTAGCGCCCCACCATGCTCTCGTTCACCAATGCGCTCGTGCGGCTTTCGGCGGGCGAGCCGAGGAACATGCCCCGGAGTATGGCGGCGGCGTGGGCCTGGCATTCGAAGATGGGCAGGGCCTCGTCGAAGTCCTCTTCGGTGAGGCCGATGGCGAGGCCGAACCGCTTCATGAGGTCGGGGTGCGTCTGTTCCTCGGTGAAGGCGTGGAGGAACAGGTCATAGAGCTCCTGGTTGTGGGCGTTCTTGGCCATGCACAGGGTGAAGCCCTTGTTGATGGCGACGTTCAGGAGATAGTGCTGAAGCGCGAAGCCCTGGAGCCTGCGGGTCGACAGCGTGCCGTTGCGCAGGTCGGAAAAATACCGTCCAGCCATCAGCCGCTCGACTCCGGGAGCGATGACCTCTTCGACAACCGAGTCTACAAAGCCGTGTGTTGTCATGATGCTTCTAGCGAGCTCGGACGGGTCGGTACGGGCGTCGCCAACCCTAGGGTCCTGTCTCGTAAATTAATTTACGAGACAGGACCCTAGTGGAATCGCCGCGCCGCTGTCAAGGGTCGGCGGCGCGGTTGAAGCGGGACGCGAAACAGTGAATAGTAACAGGCGTGCCGTGCCTGGGCCCGCGGACGGCCCGCGACTGAAAGGAGCGCCATCATGTGGAAGGGATTCAAGGTCATTGACGCGGACGCGCACATGCACGAGCCGCAGTACCTCTGGGAGCGGTACGTCGAGCCCGCCTACCGGGACCAGGTGCCCAAGGTGGCGTTCATGGACGGGGCCTTCATGGTCTATGAGCCGGACGGGCGGATCATTCCCAAGACCGAGAAGCAGCCGAAGCTGCCGGCCACCGCGTGGGCCGACATGGAGGCCAAGTACGGCGACGGGTACCGCACTTGGTGGTCCGCGGAAACCCGGCTCAAGGACATGGACACGCACGGCTGGGATGTCCAGGTCCTGCTGCCCACGGGCAACAACGGCAACTTCGCCTACCGAGTGGCGCTGAAGGACGCCAAGCTCGGCGCCGCCATGTGCCGCGCCTACAACAACTGGTGCCGGGACTACTGCGACGCCGACCCCAAGCGCCTCAAGTTCGTGGCGGTGCTGCCGGCATCGGATACCGAGGCCATGCTGGTGGAGGCCCGGAGGGCCGTGGACGAGCTGGGCGCCGTGTCCGTGCGGAACCCTTTCCTGCCCGAGGGCAGGTGGCTGCATGAACCCGAGTACGACGCGCTGTGGGACCTGGCCTGTGAGCTGGACTTCCCCGTCTCCGTCCACGGCGAATACCGTCAACGCCGCTTCCACCCGTTCGCCGGCGGCAACCGCGGCAACGTCGACGACCGCGACATGCAGATGCTGGCGCTGCGCGGCCTCGACCACGCCCTGGGCTTCCCGTGCGACAACATGGCCACCATGGGACAGTTCATCTTCACCGGCATCCTCGAACGTTTCCCAAAGCTGCGGCTGGGGATCCTCGAGTCCAACGTCGGTTGGGTGCCGTTCTGGCTCGGCCGGATGGACGAGCACACCCACGGACGCAACAGCGTCATGGGCAACGCGGTGGAGCGCCTGCCGATGCTCCCCAGCGAGTACTTCAAGCGGCAGATCACGGTGACCTGCGACAGCGACGAAAGCGCCCTGTCCTACGCGGTGGACCACCTCGACGGCGACAACATCGCCTGGAATACCGATTACCCGCATCCCGATGCGCCACGGCCGGAGAAGGCGCTGCCCGATCTGGACGCGCAACCGATCACGGACGAGGCCAAGGGCAAGATCCTGTGGGACAACGCCGTCACGCTGTTCGGTTCCCGCATCCTCGAGTAACAGATGGACGAGATCCGATTCGTAGACACCACGTTGCGCGACGGCCACCAGAGCCTCTGGGCCGAGCGGATGACCACCGGCATGATGCTGCCCGTGGCCCGGACCATGGACGAGGCCGGGTTCGATGCCATCGAGCTCATGTCCGCCTCCCACCTGAAGAAGTGCGTCCGCGAGCTCAAGGAGGATCCCTGGGACCGGGTGCGGATGGTGGCGGAGCGCGTCACCCGCACGCCGTTGCGCCTCATGGCCGGCCGGGTCAACGCGTTCGAGATCACGCCGGTGTCGGTGTACGAGCTGTTCATCGAGCGGATGGCGGCCAACGGCATCCGGCAGGCGCGCATCTCCGAGGAGTGGAACGAGCTGGAGGGGTGGGAGCGCAAGGTCGGCATCGCGCGCAAGAACGGCCTCCAGCCCATCGTCAACCTGATCTACTCGGTGTCGCCGAAGCACACCGACGAGTACTATGCGCGGAAGACCCGCGAGGCCGCCTCCCTGGGGGTCCCGTACCTCTGCCTCAAGGACCCCGGCGGCCTGCTCACCCCCGAGCGCACGCGCACCCTGGTGCCGATGATATTCGAGAACTCCGGCGGTATCCCGGTGGAGCTGCACACCCACTGCACCACGGGGCTTGGACCCCTTTGCTGCCTGGAGGCGGTGAAGCTCGGCATCCGCACCGTCAACACGGCGGTGCCGCCGCTGGCCAACGCCTCGTCGAACCCGTCGGTGTTCAGCGTCGCCGCCAACCTCCGCGCCCTGGGCTACGCCTGCGCGGTGGACATGGACGCGCTGGAGGAAGTGTCCGAGCACTTCACCAACGTCGCCCGGCAGGAAGGCTTTCCCATGGGCGCCCCGGTGGAATACGACTATGCCCAGTACCAGCACCAGGTTCCGGGCGGGATGATCTCGAACCTCCGCCATCAGCTCGCCAAGGTGGGCCTGGAAGACAAGGTCGAGGAGGCGCTGGAAGAGGTGGTGCGGGTGCGGGCCGATCTCGGCTACCCCATCATGGTCACGCCGCTCTCGCAGTTCGTGGGCAGCCAGGCGGCCATCAACGTCATCGTCGGCGAGCGCTACCGGGAAGTCACCGACCAGATCATCCAGTACGCGCTCGGCCTTTGGGGCCGGGAGGGCGCCGAGACCATGGACCCCGACGTCAAGCACAAGATCCTGGACCGGCCCCGCGGCAAGGAAATGGCCGAGTGGGAGCCCCCGGACCTCGCCATCGAAGAGGTGCGGCGCAAGCTCGGCGGCCCGGGGGTGACCGACGAGGAGCTGCTGCTCCGCTGGATGCTCAGCGAAGAAGAGATCGCCGCCATGCGCGCCGCCGGTCCGCCGCGGGAATACCTGAGCGCCAGGCTGCCCATGGTGACGCTGATGGAGCGGCTCACCGGCCGCAGCTATGCCGGCATCCACGTTCGCCGGCCGGGCCTGTCGCTGTCGCTGCAGAAGGGCGGAGCGTAGCGCAATACAGAAAGGGAGGGCTCATGCCGGATCTGATCACCCTCGGACGTTCGGTTGGCGAATTGCTCAAGGAACGGAACCAGACCGTGGCGGTGGCCGAGTCCTCCACCGGCGGCCTGATCTCCGCGGCGCTGCTGTCGTTGCCCGGAGCGTCGGCCTATTTCGTCGGCGGCGGCGTCATCTACACCCGGCATGCCCGGGCGGGCCTCCTGATGATGCCCGAGAGCGAGGTGACGGTCCGTGGCAGCACCGAACCCTACGCGCTCAACATGGCGCGATTGATCCAGGGGCGGTTGAACACCACCTGGGGCCTTTCCGAGAGCGGCGCAACCGGCCCCACGGGCAACCGCTACGGCGACGCCGCCGGCCACAGTTGCATGGCCGTCGTCGGACCGGTAGAGAGGGCCATCACCATCGAGACCGGCGATTCGGACCGGGAAGCAAACATGTGGGCCTTCACCAAGGCCGCCCTGACGCTGCTGGAAGAGGCGCTCCGCCAAGGCTAGCGCCATGTGCCAAGCCCCCTCCGGCTCCCTCTCCCTCTGGGAGAGGGTTGGGGTGAGGGCCGCCGAGGATCGGATGGCGATGTCGGGAGCAATCAAATGACCTCCAGGGACGATCTCAAAGCCGAGGCCTGCCGCGTCATCGACGCCCGCAGGCAGGAGATCGTCGACCTCGGCGAGACGATCCTGCGCAACCCGGAGACGGGTTTCAACGAGAACAAGACCGCGGACCTGGTTGCCGCGCGGCTTCAGGGGCTCGGGGTCGAGCCCGAGCGGGGCCTGGCCGTCACCGGCGTCAAGGGCCGGCGCGAGTGCGGCGGTCCGGGTCCGACCCTGGCCATACTGGGAGAGTTGGACGCGCTCGTGGTGCCGGACCACCCCCATGCCGATCCCCGGACCGGCGCGGCCCATGCCTGCGGCCACAACGCTCAAGTCGCGGGGATGGTGGGCGCGGCCATGGGGCTGCTGTCCGCCGCGGTGTTGCCGGCGCTCGGCGGTTCGCTGGTGTTCTTCGCCGTTCCCGCCGAAGAGATGATCGACGTCGACGGGCGCATGCGTCGCAAGGCGCGCGACGAACTCGAGTTTCTCTCGGGCAAGGCGGAGCTCATCCGGCTCGGGCACTTCGACGACGTCGACCTGGCGATGATGTTCCACACCAAGACCGACACCCTGGCCTCCCACGTCGCGCGCTCCTCCAACGGCGCCATCATCAAGAAGATCCGCTTCATCGGCAAGGCCGCGCACGCGGGCGGGAGTCCTCAGAAGGGCATCAACGCCCTCAACGCAGCCAACCTGGCCATGACCGCCATCGCCTATCAGCGCGAGACCTTCTACGATGACGACACCATCCGCATCCACCCCATCATCACACGGGGCGGCGACGCCGTCAGCGTGGTGCCGGCGGAGGTGACCCTGGAGACGTTCATTCGCGGCAAGACCCTGGAGGGCATCCTCGACGCCAACCGCAAGGTGGACAACGCGCTGCGGGGCTCGGCCATGGCGGTGGGCGCATCGGTGGAGATCACCACGGTGCCCGGTTACCTGCCGCAGACCAACAACGAGGCCATGGCCCGTCTGTGGGGCGACAACGCCGAGGCGCTGTTCGGCGCCGGCCAGTTCGCGCTCGGCACCGAGCACCGCACCAGCAGCACCGACTTCGGCGACCTCGCCCACATCATGCCGGCGGTGCAGCCCTACGTCGCCGGCGCCGCCGGCGGCGGGCACACCAACGGATATCTCCTGGTGGACCACGACTCGGTCTACGTGAAGTCCGCCAAGCTGCTGGCCATGACCGCCATCGACCTGCTGCACGACGGCGCCGGAGCGGCACGGCGGATCCTCCGGGAAGACAAGCCCCGGATGACGAAGCGGGCGTACCTGGACTATCAGCGCAAGCTCGACGCGACGGAGGTGTTCGAGCCCGACGGTCGCTAGTGGCGGTCGCGCGGGGTTTTCGGGTGGGTTGGCCCCGGCGGGAACGGAAAAGGAGTTGCAAATGGGTAACGTAGCTGGTCCGGCGGGTATCGCGAGGGCACTCGGTGCCGCGACGCTTCTGGCGGTGGCGCTGCTGGTCTTCTCCACCGCGGCGCACGCGCAGCGGGGGAGTGGACTCTATCTGGCCGCGGATCTGGGCATGGCCTTGAGCTCCACCTCGGACATCAAATCAGGGGGCACGAAAGGCAAGACCGACTTCGATTCCTCCTTGGGATACAGCGCCGCTCTCGGCTTCGGCTGGGGTCCGTTGCGGATGGAGGGAGAGGCCTCGTGGCGGGAAACCGACGTCGACTCCATCAGGTATGCCCGGTTCAGCGTAAATGGAGTTCCGCTCAGTCCCGAGACTGTCGCCGAAATCAACAACCAGGTGGACCTGAAAGGGAGCCGTGCGACGTTGAGTTTCATGGCCAACGCCTGGTACGACGTGGACGTAGGCATCGGTTTCGCACCGTATTTCGGCGGCGGCCTCGGCGTCCAGTACGTGAGATACGACATCGATCGACCGGACGATACTGTGGAATACGAGCCCGACGTACTCCGAGCCGCCAGAACCATCGGCGGCGACGACGGCGACTGGGTGCTCGCCTACCAGTTCGGCGGCGGAGTGGCGTATCGGCTGATGGAGTCGCTGGTGGTTCAGGTGGGCTATCGGTACATGGGCGCGGGCGACCCGAAGCTCAAATCGCTCTCCGATTCCTCGGCCAAGTCCGAGTCCGGCAACCACGTCTTCCGGGCGGGCATCCGCATCGGGTTCTAGTCCGCGTCCCGGCCCTTCGGTTCCGGGGTTCGATGCTCGGGGTTCGCCATGAACGAGCGCCAGGCGTCCCAGTACCGCTCTCCGCCCGCGAGATAGGTGTCGTTGTGCCCCGCTCCGGCAATGACGTGGAAGTGCTTGGGCGGGTTGGCAAGCTCGAAGAGCCGCTGCCCCTGGGCGAGGGGGACGATCCGGTCGGCGTCCCCGTGAAGGATCAACACCGGGAGTCTTACTCGGGGAAGGTACTTGAGGTTGTTGAACTCCTGGGAGACGAGCCATCTCACGGGAAGAAGGGGGAAGACCGTTCTCCCCATGGCCACCAGGCTCTCGAAGGGTGACTCGAGTATCAGGCCACGGGCCGCCGCGCCCTCGGCGACGATGCGGACCACGACGGCCGCGCCGAGAGAACGGCCGAAGACAAAGATCCGTTCCGGCGCCACCCGCCGGCGCAGCCAGGCGTACGCGCCCCGGGCATCCTCGTAGAGGCCCGGCTCCCCGGGCTTTCCATCGCTCCGCCCGAAGCCCCTGTAGTCGAACAGGAAGACTCCCGCGCGCAGTTCCGTGTGGATCATGGCGATGTTGTGAGCCCGGTGGGAGAGGTTGCCCGCGTTGCCGTGCGCCCAGAGCAGCACCGGGCGGTCCGGACCGGGGGGTTCCACGTACCAGCCGTGCAGGCGGACGCCGTCCCCGGCCTGGAAGCGCACGTCCTCGAAGCGTACGCCGTGATCGGCGGGAGTGACGTCGATCTGCCGGAGCGGGTGGTAGAGGAAGAAGTTCTCGAGGAAGCCGGTAAAGCTCATCAGCAGAACGGCCGGAAAGGACCAGAGGACGGATCGACGCCCTATCGCCCGCACGCCGCCGTTCTCCGCACCGACGCTACCGGTTCTCCGCCTTGTCGAAGTACTCCCGCGTCACCTTGAAGACCATGGGCGCCAGCAGCAACAGGCCGATGAGGTTGGGCACCGCCATCAGCCCGTTGAGGGTGTCCGAGAGGTTCCAGACGAAGGCCACCTTGACGTTTGCGAAGGTCAGGGCCGCCAGCACCCAGAGTCCGCGGTAGACCAACAGGCTGTTCTCGCTGAACAGGAACTGCCAGCAGCGCTCTCCGTAGTAGGACCAGCCGAGAATGGTGGTGAAGGCGAAGACCGCCAGCGCCACGGTGACGATGTAGCGCCCGCCCGTCACCGTGCTCTCGAAGCCCGCCGAGGTGAGCACCACGCCGGTGAGGCCGCCGCCGTCCGCGCCTGTCAACGTCCACGCCCCCGAGGTCAGGATCACCAGCGCCGTCATGGTGCAGACGACGATGGTGTCGATGAACGTCCCCAGCATGGCGATGACGCCCTGCCGCACCGGGCTGTTGGTCTGCGCCGCGGCGTGGGCGATGGCCGCCGAGCCCAGCCCGGACTCGTTGGAGAACACCCCGCGCGCCACGCCGAAGCGGACGGCCGCCGCCACCGCCGCGCCCGCGAAGCCGCCGGCCGCCGCCGCCGGCGTGAAAGCGTGGGTGAAGATCAGCGCGATGGCCGCCGGCACCGAGGTGATGTTGATGACGATGATCAGCAGAGCGGCGCCGATGTAGAGCACGATCATGGCCGGCACCAGCTTGCCGGCCACCTCGCCGATGCGCTGTATGCCGCCGATCACCACCACCCCGACCAGCACCGCCACGATCACACCGGTGAGCCAGGTGGGGACGCCGAAGCTGTCCACCAGCGCCGTGGCCATGGAGTTCACCTGTACCGCGTTGCCGATGCCGAAGGCCGCCACCGCGCCGAAGACCGCGAACGCCAGCCCGAGCCACTTGCCGAGCTCCGGAGCGAACTCTCCCACGCCGTTGCGCAGGTAGTACATGGGGCCGCCGACGTGATGGCCGTTGCCGTCCACCTCCCGGTAGGTGACCGCGCACACCGCCTCCGCGTACTTGGTGGCCATGCCGAAGAGAGCGATGAGCCACATGTAGAAGATCGCCCCCGGCCCGCCCAACGCGATGGCGGTGGCGACGCCGGCGATGTTGCCGGTGCCCACCGTGGCCGACAGCGCGGTCATGAGCGCGTTGAAGGGCTTGACCTCGCCCTCCCCGGCGGCTCCGCTCTTGTCGAACAGCAGGCGAAAGCCGTAACCCACCTTGCGCCAGGGCATGAACACCAGGCCCAGTGTCAGGAGCACGCCGGTCACTCCCAGCATGCCCAGCATGGGCGGCCCCCAGGCGAATGCGTTGACCGAGTCGATAATGGAGTTCAGGCGTTCCATGGCATCCTCCGCGGCTCTGGGTTGCGCGCGGCTACGCGGACAGCGCCGAGTTCACGGCGCGGCTGAGCTCGAACAGCCGGTGATCGTGACCGCGGTGACCCACCAGTTGCAAGCCTACCGGGAGGCCCGAGGGGCCCGTGAAGAGGGGAAGCGTCACGCACGGCACGTGGGTCCAGGTGGCGAGGATGTTGAAGGCGGTGTCGCCGGTGCTGTCCAGCCCCTCGGGGGCTTCGCCCGTGGCGCTGGGGGTCAGCAGCACGTCGATCTCCCTGGAGGCCTCCTCCAGAGAGGCGCGGCACGCCGCCATGACCCGCTCCGATTCCCGGTATTCCTCATAGGACACCACGGGCCAATCCTTCATCTTGCCCTGCTGGTACTCGCTCAACAGTTCGAAGTGATGCGTGCGCTCCCACGTCAAGGCGCGCGCGATCTCGTAGTCGCTGAGGCGCCGGCCCATGGCCTCGAAGTCCGCGAACGGCCCGCCGAGGTCTACATCCGATACCGCCGCTCCGGCCTTCGAGAGTTCGGCGGCGGCGCCTTCCACCAGGGCCTTGGTGTAGTCATGCGCACGGTCCCAGAGCGGCGTGCGGCACAGTCCCACCCGAAGCCCCTTCACCGAAACCGGCGCCAGCGGCCGTACCGGCTCGCCGGTGACCGCCGCCCGGAAGAGGGGGAGATCCTCCACGGCCCGGCCGAAAAGCCCCACCGTGTCGAAGGAGCCGGTGTTCTCCTTCACTCCCTCGGCGCTGATCTCTCCGAAGGTGGGCTTGTACGCCACGCAGCCGCAGAACGACGCCGGCCGGATCACCGAGCCGAGGGTCTGGGTGCCGAAGGCCATGAAGGTCATGAAGTCCCCCACCGCGGCGGCCGAGCCGCTGGAGGAGCCGCCGGGCGTGTGGGTCGGGTCGTGGGGGTTGTGGGTCTTGCCGGGATGGCGGCTCGCGAACTCCGCGGTGACGGTCTTGCCCAGAAGCACACCGCCCGCCGCCCGCGTGAGCGCCACGCACGCCGCGTCCGCCCGGGGCCGGAAGCCCTCCCAGATGGGCGAGCCGTAGCTCGTGGGCATGTCGGCGGTGTCGATGATATCCTTGACCGCGAACGGAAGGCCGTGCACCGGCCCGCGGTTCGACGCGCGGTCGCGCTCCCGCGCCTGCGCCAGTGAGTAGTCGGCGTCCAGGTGGACCCAGGCTTCCACCTCCGGCTCCCGTTCCTCGATCCGCTCCAGGCACGCCCGGACCAGTTCCTCGGAAGTCACCTTGCCCTGTTGGATCAGTCCCACGGCTTCACTGGCGGAGAGTCGGCACAAGTCGTTCATCGACGTTGTCCTCTGGCTAGTGTGGTGTCTGGTTAATTCGCACAATAATCTGCGGGTCTTTTTCGCCGTCGGCTGCGTTGCTCTTCCTCGCGTGGTGCCTGCCACTGCTCGTCATCGCGCCTTGCCGACGACGAAAAATCCTCCGCATATTATTATGCGAATTAACCAGACACCACACTAGTGTTTTTGTTGGCGATGATGGAGACTTTGCCATAACACGTTTTCGTGCGGGATTCGACTGAGAATGAGACAAGGCCCCGAGGGCCGGGAGGTGAGGTATGATCAAGACCAAGGGACTCTACCACAGCGGCATCCCCGTGAACGATATCGACCGGGCGGTGGCCTTCTACCGCGATGTCCTGGGCATGGAGGTGGCCAACGTCGCCCGCGACGACCTCCGGGGACTCGGCCGCGCCGACATGCGCTCCGGCAAGAGCATCGTGGTGCTGTTCCAGCGCCCCAACCCCATCGACCGCGACGCACTCGCCGAAGACGGCGTCACCCACCAGGCCTTCTACGTCGACAGCGACGACTTCGACAACGCCGAGGAACGCATGCGCGCAGCCGGCGTCCGCATCCACGAGGTCCCGGTGGTGGAGCGCCGCTCCGGCCGCGGCTTCTACTTCTTCGACCCCGACGGCAACCTGCTCCAGCTCTACGCCCCGCCGCGGCGGAAGGAGGGGTGAGCCCATTCTGGACAAAATATTTGGCTGGTCATATAATGTGTCCAGTAGAGCGCGGAGGTACAGCCATGAAGACGATCGGGGCCGCCAAGTTCAAGGAGCAATGCCTGGCTTTACTGGACAGCCTTGACACGGAGGGATTGATCGTCACCAAGCACGGCAAACCCGTGGCGCGGGTGGTTCCCTACGACCAGCAGTGGGCCGACCTCATCGGCAGCTTGCGACACAAGATCGAGATCAAGGGCGATATCTTCAGTACGGGTGTTCGCTGGGACGCGGATGCTCAATCTTGACACTCACGTGCTCGTCCTGGCGATCAACGGTGAACTCCGGCGGCGCGAGCAGGCCGTTCTGACCCGGAATCCGTGGTCCGTTTCCGCCATCGTGTTGTGGGAGTTGGCGAAGCTCGTTCAACTCGATCGGCTGGACATGGACCTCGACGACCGTGAGGTGGTCCGAGTATTGAACCGTCTGCACGTCTGGCCCATCGACCTCGCAGTTGCCCGAGCCTCGACCCGGCTCGATTTCAGAAGCGATCCCGCGGACGAGATCATTGCCGCCACCAGTGTCGTCCACGGCGTGCCGTTGGTCACCCGCGACCGCGTCATGCGCCGTTCAAAGGTCGTTCCGCTTGCGAACATTGTTCGGAATGCGGAAGGAGTCGAAACAGACTGATTGTGGCGGATACGATCTCATCGCCGCCGGCCTCAGTCCTTTTCGTACGGACTTGGTGGCGGTTCGGGCCGGAAACTCGGGGGACGCACCGAAATTGTTGGCAGAGGAGGTTCGAGGATGAGATCAGGGAACCGACGGCCAGCGGGGACAAACCGTGATCCGGACTTCGCCGGGGCGGAAGCGGCCCGTTGAGCAAGCTGTACGGCTACACCTCTGACGAACAGGGCATTCGTCATCCGTTGTTGGACGGTGGGAAGGCCAAGGTTGGAATGGATGAGGCAGTCTTGATGTTGGGTGCGTGTGCTTCTTTCGCTAGCTACCTTTCGCGTAGAGGCAAGGCCCTTCCTTCAGATCCCGGATCAAGTCCGCGATGACGTTGCCTGTGTTCGAGCCGTCGCGAATCGATGTTGGGGGGCGCTGTCGTCGTCGGCGTTCAGGACGGTTCATTATCCGTTTGAACCGCAATAGGGTCTCTGTGGTATACGGTAGAGACCTTGAACCGTTGTTCGTGACATCCCGTCAACTGCGACGACACAGGAGGACGCCATGACCCGGAAACTCGTGCTTTCGACCTTGGCTCTGTTCGCGGCCCTTGCCATGGCCGCTTCCGCGGCGCATGCCGCCGAGAACTTCTATGCCGGCAAGACCATGCACATCATGGTCGCGGCCTCCCCGGGCGGCGGTTTCGACGCCTATTCGCGGCTCCTGGCGCGGCACATGCCCAAGCACATACCGGGCAACCCCTCGATGATCGTCCAGAACCGCCCTGGAGCCGGCGGCCGCATCACCGCCAACTACATGTACAACAAGGCCAAGCCCGACGGGCTGACCATGGGCATGTGGATCGGCGGCCTGGTCCTGCAGCAGTACCTGGGGGACAAGGGGGTGAAGTTCGACGCGGCCAACTTCGAGTGGGTGGGCGCGCCGGTGCGGATCCACAACGTGTGCATGGCCCACAAGTCGAGCGGCGTCACCGATCTGGCGTCCTGGCGCGCGGCCAAGAAGCCGCTCAAGTTCGGCGGCCAGCGGCCCGGCTCCACCATGTCGGACATCCCGGCAATCCTGGACAAGCACTCGGAGCTTCCCCTCCAGCTCATCGAGGGGTACGGCGGCACGGCGCCCGTGCGGCTCGCGGCCGAGAGGGGCGAGGTCGGCGGCGTGTGCGCGAGCTGGGAAGGACTCAAGAACCCCTGGGCCGCGGCGCTGAAGAGCGGCGACGTGCGCGTGCTGCTGCAATTCGTGGACAAGCCCCACTACGCCCTCAAGAAGGTGCCCTTGGGCATCGACCAGATGAAGAGCGAGGAGGGCAGGGTGGTGATGAAGACCGTCGTCCACGATATCGGAGGTTCCCTCAACCGGCCTTACTCCCTGCCTCCGGGGACTCCCAAGGACCGGGTGATGATCCTGCGCCGCGCCTTTGACGCCGCCACCAAGGACCCCGAGCTTCTGGCCGAGGCCAAGGGCAAGTTCGACGTCACCCCCGTCTCCGGCGAGGAGGTGGAACGGCTCGTGGGCAATATCGCCAAGCTGCCGGCGGAGCTGATGGCGACAATCAAGAAGACCTTTGCGCCCAAGAAGTAGCGTCCACCACGTTTCCGCCAACGAGGGGCGGGCCTTGACGCAGGACACCGTGTAAATGGCCCGCCCCTCGGGACTGGCTTACAGCATTCACACGCCGCGTCTGATCCTCCGCTGCTGGCATCCGACCGATGCCAACCTGCTGCAGCGGGCGATCAACGACAACCTGGACTATCTGCGTCCGTGGATGGACTGGGCGCGCCAGGAGCCGGAATCCCTGGAGATGAAGACGGAGCGGTTACGGCGCTTCCGGGACGACTTCCTCTCGCGGCGGGATTTCGTCTACGGCATCTTCGGCGCCGACGGCGTCCGCATCATCGGCGGCACCGGCCTGCACACGCGCGAGAACAAGGACGCGCGGGAGATCGGCTACTGGATCGCCGAGCCGTACGCCAACAAGGGGTTGGCCACCGAGTCCACGGCGGCGCTCACGCGGGTGGCGTTCGAGATCAACCGGGTGGAGCGGGTGGAGATACGTTGCGACCCTCGCAACGAGGCCAGCGCCCGGGTGGCCGAGAAGCTCGGCTACGTCCACCGTTCGACGCTCTACGGCAACAAGACCGATATGGAGGGGCTGGTGCGGGACACCATGATATGGAGTCTGGACGCCGCGGACTACCCTCAAAGCCGTGCCTCGGCGGCCTCCGTGGCCGCCTACAACCGCGCCAAGATCCAGATCCTGTAGCGCCTGGCTGTCGGGCGACCCGTCCCAAATCCAACCCCTCTCCCTCCGGGAGAGGGTGGCCGAAGGCCGGGTGTGGGCTCCCCGGCAACCCTGCCCCTCCGGGCACCCTCACCCCGACCCTCTCCCGGAGGGAGAGGGAGTCGGAGGCCGCGGCGTCCCCTACTGGATGTCGTACAACCGCGTTACGTTGTCCGCGGTAAGCCGCCGGCGCATCTTCTCGCTCAGCCCGCTCATGGTCTGCGCGATGAACTCCTGGGAGTCCGGCCACACCCCGTCCCGGTGCGGATAGTCGGAAGCCCAGCAGAAGTTCTCCGGGGCGTACTCCTCGGCGAGGTGGGCGCCGACCTTGTCATCCTGGAAGGTGGCCCACATCTGACGCCGGAAGAGCGCGCTCGGCGGCGTGCTGATCATGCCCTCGTACTCGCCTTCCCGGAACTTGGTGTCCAGCCGCTCCAGCACGTAAGGGATCCAGCCGATGTGGCTCTCGGCCATGACCACCTTGAGGGCGGGATGGCGCTCGAGGGTGCCGCACAGGATGATGGATACGAGGCACTCGTCGGCCTGCATCGCCACGACCGCTACATGGGCTTCCCGGGAAACCTTCGGGATGTCCCCCCTGAGCTTTTCCTCCGCGCTCCGGGGGCCGACCGTGGTGGTGCCGTGGCCCGCGCCGATATGGAAGGACAGCGCCACTTCCTCCTCCTCGGCGGCGTCCCACATGGGTTCCCACATCTCGTGCCAGATGGGCGCGGGGCCGTTGAAGAAGTCGAACAGCGCGCCCTTGAGCCCAAGCCCGTTCTTGCCGATGCGGCGGATCTCCGCGGCCGCGGCGTCGGCGGAATGGGCGGGAATGTCGGCGATGCCGATGAAGCGGTTGGGGTCGTGCTCGCAGAACTCGGCGATGAAGTCGTTGTAGGCCCGGTAGGTGGCGGTGATCACGTCCGGGTCCTTGATGCTGTCCTCGACGAAACGGATTCCGTAGATGACCTCGGCGGCGATGTTGTCGATGTCCAGGTCCCTTGCCCTGAGCTTCGGATCCGAGGGGTGGGTGGGTTCCCATCCGGCCTCGCGCATCCGCCGGCCCCGGTGGTTGGTCATGGGCTGCCGCCCCATCCACGCCCGGTGTCCGCCCATCATGGCGCCGTCGCCAACCCACGTGGGCTTGCCGTCCACCGTGTGCACGTTGGGCACGCGGTCCTTCAGCTTCGCCGGCGCGCGAGACCGGAACGTATCCTCGTCGAGATAGAAGAGGTCCATGTGTCCGTCAGCAGAGATGATTCGGTCGCTCATGATCGTTCCCTCCGGTTCCCACTTCTCTCATAGTCTTCCGGTACTGGCAAGCTTGGCGACGTCGTGCCGCCCAGCCCGGAGCCCGCGTCAGGCCCGGAATGACGTTGGGTCCGCCCTCCGTCATTCCGGGCCTGACGCGGGCTCCGGGCATCCTCGTGCCGAACGACCTTCCCGATTTGACTGGCTCGATCGGGCGTGCAACCATCCCCGAACCGGAGAGGAGGATCATCCATGACGACTGCGATCGACGATCTCCAGGGCGAGTGGCGCGACCGCGCCGCGGTGCCGGACCACGTGATCTGGGGGCCCGGATCGCATGAGCGCCTGAAAGGGCTGCTGGAAGAGATGGGCTGCGGCCGGGCGCTGCTTCTGACCAGCGGTTCGCTGAAGAAGCGCACGCCGTGGGTGGACCGGATCGTGGACGGGCTGGGCGGCACGGTGGCGGCGGTCCGCAGCGACAGCGCGGAGTTCACCCCGGATTGGCTGTGCTTCGACACGGCACGCCAGGCGCGGGAGGTCGAGCCCGACGTCATCGTCACGGTGGGCGGCGGCAGCGTGGCGGACTGGGGCAAGGCAGTGGCCTTTATCCTCGCCCAGGGCCTCGAATCGGTAGAGGAGTTGGACGGGTACGTGGCCTCCCCGGACAACCAGCGGCTGCCCGCGCTGCCCAAGTCGCCGATACCGCAGGTGGCGATCCCCACCACCCTGTCGGCCTCTGAGGCCACCTGGTCGGTGACCATCAACCGCCCGGAGCGCAAGTTCAAGGACCATGTGCGGCATCCCGATCTCGTGCCCCGGGCGGTGATCCTCGACGCCGCCATCGCCTCATCCACCCCCGCGGGCCTGTGGTGCGCCACCGGCCTCAAGGCCATGGAGCACGTGGTGGAGAAGCTCTACACCGTGGACCGTAACCCGGTGGTGGACAACATGTGCCTCAAGGCCGGCGAGCTGCTCTACCGCCACCTGCCCCGCTGCAAGGACAACCCCGAGGACCTGGAAGCCTTCACCCAGTGCCACGTGGCGCTGGTGGGCGTGGGCTTTCACGGACGCGGCGTGCACAAGGGGCTGTCCCAGGTCATCGGCTGGCAGCTCGGCGCCTACGGCGTCGCCCATGGCCACACCTCCTGCGTCATGCTGCCGCACGTGATGCGGTTCAACCGTTCCGTAACCCGCTCCGCACAGGCCGCTCTGGGGCGGGCGCTGGGCGGGGACGCCGCCACCGATGAAGAGCTTGCCGAGAGCGCGCAGGCTGCGGTGGCGGGCCTGGTCCGGGACCTGGACCTGCCCTATCGGTTGCGGGACGTGGGCATAGGCCGCGAGGATCTTGCGGACATCGCCGAGAAAGTCATCGTCTCTCCCAACATCATCTACAACCCGCGGCCGGTGACGGACCCCCGGGAAGTCCTGGAGGTGCTGGAAGGAGCGTGGTAGCGGTCATGGATCCCGCAGGACCCCAATACCGGGTCGGCGTGGACATCGGCGGCACTTTTACCGACTGTGTCACCATGGATGCGGCCGGAACGGTGACCGTGGGCAAGGCGCTCTCCACCCCGGAGGACTACTCCATCGGCGCGTTGAACGCGGTGCGAGACGCCGCCGAGAACCTGGGGCTGGCGGGTGAGGCCGAGCTGCTCGCGTGCACCCGGCTGTTCTTCCACGCCTGCACCATCGGAGACAACGCGCTGATCACGGGCTCCGGGGCCGTCACGGGTCTGATCACCACCAAGGGGTTTGCCGATACGCTCCGCATCATGCGCGGGCGCTTCACCGACGGCGTCCCGGAGTCCGAGATCTTCCATCTCGCCACCCTCGACAAGCCCGCGCCCATGGTGCCTAGGCCGCTGATCGCGGAGCTGGACGAACGCGTGGACTACAAGGGCTCCGTGCTGGTGCGGCTCGATCCGGCCCAGGTGGAGAAGGCCGTGGCGGAGCTGGAATCGAAGGGGGTGGAGGCCCTCGCGGTGTGCCTCATATGGTCCGTCGCCAACGACAGCCACGAGCGGGCCGTCGCCGACATCGTCGCCAGGAGACACCCGAACGTATTCCTCAGCCTTTCCAGCGAGGTGGCGCCGTACCTGGGCGAGTACGAGCGCACGGCCACCACCGTGTTCAACGCCGGCATCGGCCCGCGGATCTCGACGTACGTTAAGCGGCTGGGAGCCCGTCTGCGGGAGCGGGGCCTCGACGGGCAGCCGCTGATCATGCAGTCCTACGGCGGCGTGCTGGGCGTCGAGGCCACCGCCCGCAACGCCATCGGCACCATCGAGTCGGGACCCGCCGCCGGGGTGGCGGGCAGCGCGTGGCTGGGCGGGCTCATGGAGTTGCCGGACATCCTTGCGACGGACATGGGAGGCACGACGTTCAAGGTCAGCGTGATCCGCGACGGCGCCATCGAGATGGACTACAAGCCGGTGCTGCTGCGTCATCAGATCTATTCCACCAAGATCTGGGTGGAGTCCATCGGCGCCGGGGGCGGCAGCATTGCCTGGGCCGACCCCAAGACCGGGTTGCTCAAGGTGGGGCCGGAGGGGGCAGGTGCGCAGCCGGGGCCCGCATGTTACGGCCTGGGCGGCGCCGAGCCCACGGTGTCGGACGCCGACCTGGTGCTCGGTTACCTGAATCCGGACTACTTCTTGGGCGGGCGCATGTCGCTGGATGCGCAACGGGCGCGGCAGGCCGTCGAAGAAAAGGTCGCCGAGCCCTTGGGGCTGTCCGTCGAGGCCGCGGCTGCCGGCATCTTCCGCATCATCAACGCCCACATGAGCGACCTCATCCGCCGCGCTACCGTGGAGCGGGGCTACGACCCACGGGACTTCACGCTGTTCGCGTTCGGCGGCGCCGGGCCGGTGCACGCGGCGCGCTACGCCGCGGAGCTCGGTATCAGGCAGGTGGTGGTGCCACTGACCGCCTCGGTGCACAGCGCCACCGGTCTGGTCAGCTCGGACATCGTCTACCAGTACGGCAAGTCGGACCGGTTGCTGGTGCCGGCGGACCGCGACCGCGTCAACCGCGACTTCGACGAGCTGGTGCGGCGCGCCCGCGCCGATCTGGCCGCGGCAGGATTCGAAGGGAAGGGCGTTCGCATCGAGCGGAGTCTCGATATGCGGTATCGTTACCAGGTGCATGAGTTGAATGTCGGCATGGCCGAGGGCGACGCGCCGTTGTCCGAGCAGGAGCTGGACGGCGTGTATGAACGCTTCGATGAGCTGTACGAACGCACCTATGGCCGCGGCTCCGGCTACCGCGAGGCCGGCAAGGAAATCATGAATTTCCGCCTCACCGCCACCGGCGCGCTGGACAAGCCACGGCTGCAGCGCTACCCGCTGTCCGTGAGCGATGCCGGCGGGGCGACAAAGGGAAGCCGCAAGGTCTTCTTCGAGGAGTTCGAGGAGCAGCGCGACACCCCGGTGTACGGCTTCGAGCCCTTGCGCCCGGGGAACGAGGTCCCGGGCCCCGCCGTCATCGAGACGCCGGTGACCACCATCGTGGTGAACCCTGGCGACCGGGCGGTCATGGACGACTATCGCAACGTCAGGTTGCTCATCGGCCACTGAGAGGGGATACCATGGATACCCGAATCCGCGGCGTCGATCCCGTGACCTTCGAGATCCTGTCGCACCGGCTGCACCAGGTCACCCGCGAGATGGGCATCACCCTGGAACGCACCGGCGGCACCGTCAACACCACCCAGCAGCGGGACTACATGGCCTCGCTCTACCGGCCGGACGGGGAGATCCTGTGCGCCGGCGCCACCCTCGGACAGCACGTGGCCTGCGCTAGTTGCGCGGTCAAGTCCATCATCGAGCGCTTTCCGGCCGGCGAGGTGTTCGAGGACGACGTCTTCCTGCTGAACGATCCCTACCTGGCCGCCATCCACCAGTCCGACGTCTACGTCATCGCGCCGATCCACTACCGCGGCCGGCTGGTGGCCTGGAGCGCCACCTTCGTCCATGTGAACGACGTCGGCGCCAATTCGCCGGGGGGCGACTCCCCCGACGCCACGGAGATCTTTCACGAGGGGCTGCGGGTCCCGGGCATCAAGCTGGTAGAGCGGGGCAGGCCGCGCCAGGACGTGTTCGACACCCTCACCAACATGACCCGCCAGCCGGGCATGGTGGGGCTGGACTTCAAGTGCGAGATCGCCGCCAACAACGTCGCCAAGGCGCGGCTCGCGGAGATGTACGACCACTACGGCCCGGAGCTGCTGGAGTCGGTGGGCAACGAGATGATCCGCTACACCGAGGCGATCCTGCGCGAGCGGATTGCGTCGTTCGAGGACGGCGAGTGGACCGAGGAGCTGGCTCTGGAGGCCCAGGACACCTGGCGCATGAAGGTCACGTTGCGCAAGCGCGCCGACCGGCTGATCTTCGACTTCACCGGCACCGACCCCCAGGCCTCCACGGGCGTCAACCTGCCGCTCCACGGCACCGCCGGGTTCTGCTTCGCCGCGGTGCTGACCACGCTGGTGTACGATCTCCCCAAGAACCACGGCGTGCTGCGGCCCCTGGAGGTCATCGCCCCGGAAGGGACCCTGGTGAACGTCACCCCGCCCGCTCCGGTGTCGATGAACACCACCTCGTGCGGCTTCGCCGTCGGCTTCCTGGCCAGCTCGGTGCTGATGCAGATGCTCGGCACCCACGAGCACTGGAAGGATGAGATCGTCACCCCCAACGCCAGCCACCGGAACGGCAAGCACTCGGGCGTCAACCAGTACGGCCGCTACTGCGTGTTCAACCTCGCCCACGGCGCCATGGACGGCAACGGCGCGCGCGCCTACCGCGACGGCATCGACTCCGGCGGCACCTACATGAGCTGTCCCAACGCCGAGTGGTTCGAGATGAACTTCCCGGTGCTCTACCTGTTCCGCCGCCACGCCGAAGACTCGGCCGGGCCGGGGAAGTTCCGGGGCGGACTGGCGGTGGAGACGGCGCACACCCCCCACGACGCCCCCGAGGGCAGGCTGGGCGGCGTGGCCTACGGCGTCGCCGGGCTCCGGAACTCGGGCCACGGCATGTACGGCGGCTACCCCGGCGCGCCCAGCGTCATTGTGCTCAGGGAGGGTACGCGGGTCCGCGAGGTCATGGCCCGCCACCGGAACGCCGTGGACCTCGACGAGGTGGGCGGGCGGGAGCGCGTCCTGCCGTACTGCAACTTCGACTTCAACGAGGGGGACGTGCTCTACATGCGCGTGGCCAGCGGCGGCGGCTACGGCGATCCGCTGAGACGGGAGCCGGGCCTGGTGCAGGCGGACGTGAAGAACGGGGTGGTCTCCGAGGACGCGGCCCGCGACATCTACGGCGTGGCGCTCGACCCCGAAACCGGCTGGGTGGACCCGGAGGCTACCGACGCTCTCCGGCGCCGGCTCGCCGGAGAAAGGGCGGAGGCGTAGGTCGGGTTAGCCGAAGGCGTAATCCGACATCGGTTTGGGACGACTGTGTCGCGTGGTGTCGGATTACGCTCCGCTAATCCGACCAACGAACAACCTCTGAATCCGACCTGTCTGCAACGCACGCTCGCCCCTCAGAACCCGAACTGCGCCATGTCTACCTCCGCGCCGCTCTTCCCGCACTCCTCCACGAAGACCCGGTGGATCTCGGGGTCCTGGTCCTGGTACTCGATCTGCGCGCCGCCCTTCTTGACGTCCTCGCCGGTGTCTTTGAGCTCCTCCACCTTGTACTTGAAGCCCCAGGGCTTCAGCGCCAGGTAGCGCGCCGGCTCCGCGCCGTTGTTGAAGTGCTGGTGCCACCACTGGATGGGCGGCACGAACATGCTCATGCGGCCCCATTCCACGCGCTTCCTGGGGGCGCCTTCTTCCCACAGGAACGAGTAGCCGGAGCCGGTCAGCATGATGATGTGGGCGCCGGCGCCGTGGCGGTGGGCTTTCTTGTACTTGCCCACCGGGAATTCCGAGAGGTGCGCGCTCATGGTGTTGTCGACGAACTCGAAAAGCGTGGTGCGGTTGCCGCCGCCGCGCTCCTTGTAGTCCTTGGGCGAGAACTGCCACAGGTCCGCGATGAAGTTGGACTCCCACACGCGGCCCTTCTTCACCCCATCAAGATAGCGCCCGGGCTTGCCCCACTCGTTGGCGTCGCCAGCGTAACGGTCGCCGAAGGTGAAGGGGTTGTTGAAAATGTAGTCGAGGTTCCGGTAGCGGTTGATGATGACGGTGGCGTCGGTCAGCGAGATCATCCGCACCGGCTCCCGTCCCTGGGCGTTGAAGTGCTGGAACCAGGCGTTGAGCGGAATCGAGAACAGGCTTCCCTTCTGCCACTCCAGGGTGTGCTTGCGGCCGCCCTCGTTCCAAAGGGTGGTGGCGCCCTGGCCCGACAGGATGAACACCGCTTCTTCGTAGAGGTGGTGCTGCGGCCGTAGCTCGCCGCCCGGCGTGATCTCCTGGATCACCGTGTCGCAGGTGCCGCCGGCGCCGTCGAGGTTGACGAAGGCGCCCTTGCCGCCGGTACGCGCCCAGTCCCCCAACTCCAGCTCCAGCAGGTCGTCGATGATGAACCCCTTGTACACCGGGATTCCCTCCCACTGCTGGTAGATCTCGTAGGGGCTGATGGGGGCGAAGCCGGAGGCTTCGTTCAGGTTCCGTTCCGAACCGTTGGCTGTGTCGATGGTGGCGGGTTTGCTCATGGGAAAGCTCCTTCCTGCGGGTACGATGGACCGTCGTGTGGGCGACCGCCGGTCGCCCACACGGACTTCTTCCCGCGGGTACGACGTCCCCTTGTACGGGTGACGGCGGGTCGGCCCTGCGCATTCCTTCCTGGGGGTGTGGTGGACCCCTGTAGGGGCGACCGGCGGTCGCCCTTGCCTCAACCGCGTTCCTCCCGGTACAGCCCGAAGGCTTCCTTTACCGGGCGGTCGTTGACCGAGAACAGGATGGCCTCGTCCCTGTTTCCGTTCTCGTGCTGGTGCCAGGACCACAGCGGCACGGTGAAGAAGTCGCCCTCGCTCCATTCCATGCGCCGGTCGTCGACCATGGTTGAGCCGCTGCCGCGGAACACGTGGTAGATTGTCGTGCTGGTGTGGCGGTGCGAGCGCGTCTTCTCGCCGGGCCGGATCATCTGGATCTCGCAACCGATGGTGCGCAACGTAAAGCCGCCGTTCCGGGGGTTCACGTAGCGCAGCAGCACCCCGTCGCACTCGTCGCCCGGCGTTGATGCCAGCGCCTTCAGCGATTCGTAGGTGGTCTCCCACGGGTAGCGGAAGGGCGGGTCCGGAAACTCCGAGAGCTGCTCCGGGGGTCGCGCCCAGCCGAACTGGTGCAGGCTGAAGTCGGGCATGGCCTCCACCGGTTGCTGTTTCTGGCTGAAGGGCTCCACCGCCATCACCTCCAGCGCCTTGAGCAGGGGGCCGTCATGGCCGTCCAGCCACATGATGTTCTCGCCGGTTCCGTTGTAGTGGTCGTGCCAGGTCCACTGGGGCGTGAGGATCAGGTCGCCGGGATTCATGGTGAAGCGCTCGCCCTCCACCGTCGTGAAGGCGCCGCCGCCCCGTAGCACGAAGCGCAGCGCCGTCAGCGTATGGCGGTGGGCCTTGGCGATCTCTCCCGGCTTCACGAGCTGGATGGAGGTGTGCACCGTGTTGGTGGCGCCGGTGGTGCCGGGCACGCCGGGATTCAGGAGGCGGATGGTGCGCCGCTCCGACTGCTCCAGGCTTACGAGTTCCCCGGCCTGCAGCAGCCCGTTGTAGATATCGTCCCACTTCCACAGGTAGGGGACCACGGTGGTCCGGGGTTCCAGCACCTCGCCGTCGTTGTCGGTGATGTTGGAGGCCCAGAAACCCGCCAACTGTTTCGTGGCCAGATCCTTGTTGAGATCTTCGAGGTTCATGGTCGTCTCCTGCGCAGCCTTTGGTGCCGGTTTCCGTCAGGGGCGACCACGGGTCGCCCCTACGCACCCGAGCGATCAACCCCATGTAGGGGCGACCCGCGGTCGCCCTAGCCCTCGATACGCCGCATGACGTAGGCCATTCCGCCCCGGTAGGCCCGGTCCACGGCCATGCACTGCTTGGCGGCCCGCAGCACGGTGTCGTGGTCCTCCTGCGTGCGAACGTGCTTGTCGTAGACGCCGTCCATCATGTCCGAATGGTCGGTGTCCGCGGTGGAATGCACGTCCAGCGAGATCATCCGCTTGAGGCTGATGCCCAGTTCGTTCTCGAACTTCCTGCCGATGCGGTAGGACATACCGCCGCCCTCGACGATGTCGGGGTTGTTGCGGCGCTCGAGCATCTGTGACGAGGTAAACGCGGCCAGCCATGGGCCCTTGATGGCGATGTGATGCCATGCGAGGAACGCGGCCTGCGTCATGGGCGGCGGCTCCGCCGTTTCGAAGTCCTCGCGCGTGAGGCCGATGACCTCGCCCTGCTTGACGTTCAGGGAGTAGTGATCCATCCCGGCACGCGGATCGTTGATCAGCTCGTCGCTCTCGTGCTGCCACACCAGGGACTTGACGTCCAGGGGAGAGGCGGCCTGCACGTAGCCCCAGCAATCGCGGCGGTTCTTCGTGTAGAGAGCGTTCTGCACCACGTAGTAGCGCCCGCGCTCCATGGTCCAGGGCAACGTCAGCAGGTCCTGGAACTCGTCGGTCTCGAACTGGCGTCTGCACATATCGTTCAGGATGCTTTTGAGCTGTGCGATATCGGGCATGGTCTCCGACTCCTCTTCGGCGCGCCGGGCGCCGTTTGTTCCGGGTTCAATCCAGCGCCTCCATCATGTTCGCCAGCTGTTCCCGGTAGGCCCGGTCGATCATGAGGCTCTCGCGCGCCCCCCGCAGCAGCGCCTGTTGCTCTTCCTCGGTATGGCAGTGTTCCCGCGCCACGGCGAGCAGGAGCTGGCCGTGCTCCACGTCGGCGGTGACGTGCTCGGCATTGTTGATCTGCCGCTTCAGCGGAATCCCCAGGTCCCGTTCCAGGTTCTTGCCGACGCGGTACGAGAGCGAGCCGCCGCGCACCAGGTCGTCGGAGTTGCGCATCTCCAGAACCGCCGACGCCGCGATGGCCTCGCGCCAGGGCCGATCCTTGGCCAGGTGGATCCACGCGTAGAAGCACGCCACTGCCGCGTCCAGCGGCCGCACCCGCTCGTAGTCCTCGGGGGAGAGCCCGAAGATCTTCCCCTCCTGCACCGCCAGCGTGATGTGGTCCACCTTGCCCGCGGCCTTGTCGCCCATCAACTCCTCGCCCTCGTGCTCCCAGATGAGCCGCTTGACGCTCAGCGGTGCCGCCCCCGCCACGAACGCCCAACAGTCGCGTCGGTTGGCCACGTAGTGCTTCATCTGGATGGACAGGGCCTGGGCGCGCGCCTGGTTGAACCGCAGGTCCAGCAGCCGCCGGAAGGGCGGGGTCTCGAACTGCCGGTTCACCAGCTCCACCAGTTCCTGCCAGACGCTCTCCACGCCGTTCTGTTTTGCAGCGTGCGTTTCCATGCGGCTTCCCTCGGACGCCCTACTTTCCCTTGACCAGCCGCTCGAGCCGCGCCTTCGCCCCCGGCCCGATGGAAAAGACCTGCTTTACCAGGCCCAGGATCTCGGTGCCCGACAGGTACGAGATCTCGATGCCGATCTTCCTGGACGCCGCCTTGAACTCCGGGTCGTCCAGGGTGTTCTTGAAGGCGGTCTGCAGCGCCGTCAGCCGGTCCTTCGGGATGCCCGGCGGCGTCACGTAGGCACGGAAGAGCTTGTACGGCGCCAGCCACGCCTCGTAGGCCGCGCGCTCGTCGGCGTTCTTGATGTGGTCGGCGAACAGCGGCAGGTCCTTGAGCACCGGCTCGTTCTTGTCGCCGCTGGTGAGGAAGGGGATCAGCCGGTCGCCTTCCTTGCCCTTGAGCATTTCCGTGGCCTGGATCCGCACCGACTCCCACGAAGAGCAGTAGCCGTCCACCTCCTTGCGCCCCACCGCCGCGCGGATCTGCGCCGTGCCGTTGTACCCCCGGACGACGTTGATCTTGCCGCCCACGAAATCCCGCAGGATCAGCGGGGTGTCGCGGGTGAGGGTGCCCGCGGATCCGAAGTTGATGGGCTTCGGGGCGTTCAGGATTCCCTTGAGGTCGGTCACCCCGGTGCGCGACATCACCATGCACGTGGGCGTGGCCTTGCCGGCGCTGCCCAGCCAGCCGAACTTGGCATTGTCGAACCGGATGCCCTTCTCGCCGAGCACCTGCTTCATCACCAGCCCGCTGTTGGTCGCGCCGATTACCGAGCCGTCGCGCTTGGCGACGTTGTAGACGTAGTTCATGGCGATGGCGAAACCGGCGCCGGGCATGTTCTGGACGATGATCTTCGGTTCGCCCGGGATGTGCTTCGTGAGGGTGCGGGCGATGGTGCGGGCGTAGGTGTCGAAGCCTCCTCCCGGAGACGCGCCCAGGATGAACCGCAGAGTCTTGCCCTTGTAGAACCCTGCCACTTCGGCGCCTGCCGTGGCCGTCACGCCCACGCACAGCAGCAACGAGAAGACCGCAGCCAGTCGGAATGGGTGTCGCATGGCAAATCCCCCTGCCGGTGAACCGGGCGTGGCGCCCGTCGCCGGTGTCACAGTCGGTCCGCCCATTTCTTGCGGACCTCGGCCTTGTATTCGTCGCTCACGGTCGAGATCTTCGGGAACTCGTCCTTCCAACTGTAGGGCCGGCACGCGTCCACCACCATGCAGGAGGTGGTCAGTTCCCGGCGCTGTTTGTCCTCCGGCGAAAGGCGCGGGTTCAGGATGCTGGCGGCGACGTCGAGGATCTCGGAGTCGGTTCGGGGGTCCCAGCGGGTGGACATGGCCCAGAGCACCTCGCCCATGTTGGTGATGTCCACGTCCTCGTCCACCACGATGACCATGCGCACGTCGCGCCCGCCGTCCCGGGTGGAGAGGACGCCGTAGCCCGCCTGCTTGGCGTGGCCCGAGTAGCGCTGCTTGATGGCCACGGTGACCACGAAGCGGCCCTGCCGCGGAAACCACACCCCCTGCACCTCGGGGATGCCGGCGCGCTCCAGCGACGACCAGATGTTGGCCGAGCGGATGTACTTGTGGGCCTCGCTGTTGAGGTAGGTCCGGAGCGGCGGGTCGCCGGTGATGATGGGGTCGTCGCGGTGATAGACGGCCTCCACCTTCACCACCGGAGCCTGCCGCGAACCCGAGGCGTAGTATCCGGGCCACTCGCCGAACGGCCCCTCCTCGTGGGACTCCTGCTCCGGCGGCGGAATGCGCCCTTCGAGCACGATGTCCGCGAAAGCGGGCACGGGCAGTCCCGTCTTCTGTCCCTTGATGACCGGGACCGGGGTCTCCAGGAGGCCCCCCAGGAAATCGTACTCGCTCATGTTCCAGGGAATGCCCACGGCGCTCGCGGTCATCATGCCCGGCGGCAGGCCGCACACGACGGCCACCGGGCAGCTATCGCCCCGTGCCCAGTACTTCCGGGTGATGAGGTCGCCGTGCTTTCCAGGGATCATCCACACGCCGACCGTGTTCTCGTCATGGACCTGGACGCGGTAGGTGCCGACGTTGACGTAGCCGGTGTCGGGATCGCGGCAGACCGTGGCCGTGAAGGTGCCGATGTAGCGGCCGCCGTCGTCCGCGTGCCACTTGGGAGTGGGGAACTTGAGCACGTTGACGTCGCCGTCGAAGGCGACGTTCTCCAGCAGCGGCGACTCGCTGATCTCGGTGGGGGGCACGGGCTTCAGGTCCTGGAGCCGGCCCTTGACCGCCCGGACGACGTCCAGGCCGCGGACGTCCGGCGGCATGCCCAGGGCCAGGGCGTCGGATTCCGGGGACCGGAGGACGTTGCTCAGCACGCGGTACCCTTCCGGATGGTCCGGGACGGCGTCGAGGAGCAGCGCCGAGCCCTCGCCGGATTCCGCCGCTATCTCGGTGAGCGCGCCGATCTCCAGGTCCCAGTGGGCGCCCTTGATCTGTTTGAGCTTCCCGGCCTGCCTGAGCCGGTCGATGAAAGTCCGCAGGTTCAGGGCCGCTTCAACGTCCCGTGGCTCGCTCGTCATGCATCCATCTCCGTGGCGCTGGCGTCCAGCCGTCGATCCGTGACCGTCATCATGGCCATCCATAGGCCCTATAGGCCCACGGCGGGCGGCTGTCAACCTGGACATCCGGCCCTATTTTGTCTAAGCGTTGTAGGGGCGGGCTCCAAACCCGCCCGCTCCCGGCCACGACCGACACCGCCGCCGGACAGGGCTCAGGACCCAGCCACTCCAGAGGAGGTCGAGAAGCAGAAATGGCACAGATCACCGACCCGTTGCGGCAGCACGATTGGAACTCCGAGGAATACGTCGAGGATTGGGCGCAGCGCCAGATGCGCAACGAGACGTTGCGGGCCCGGCAGTTCGCGCTCATCGCGAGCCTGGTGCCGTTCGACAAGGACGCGGCCTTCCGGTTCATGGATGTCGGGTGCGGCTACGGGGCGCTCAGCAAGTTTCTGCTGGAAACCTTCCCCGAGTGCACGGCGGTGTGCCACGACGGCTCGGCGGCCATGGCCAAGCTGGGCGGCGAACGCATGAAGGATTTCGAGGGGCGCTTCGAGTACGTCATCTCCGATTTCAGCAAGAAGGACTGGAGCCGGGTGGCCGACGGCGAGTTCGATCTCGTGGTCTCGTGCAACGCCATCCACAACGTCCGGGTCGGAGAGACCATCAAGGCCGTCTACGAGGAGATCTTCGGACGGCTGCGGTCCGGCGGCCGGTTCTTCAACCTCGATCGCGGCTCGGCGTCGATGGACGACCAGCTCGCCTGGTTCAGGAGCGCCGGCTTCCAGAACGTGGCGTGCCATCAGAAGAGCTCCGGACTCTCCCTCTACGGCGGCTCCAGGCCCTGACTCTTTCCGGCTCCGGGTCCATTCTCGATGACGGGCGCACGGGCCGGCAGCCTCGCACTTCTTTACAGCACGGTCCTGCTCATGAGCCTGGGGCAGGGCATGGTGTTCCCGACCATCCCGTTGCTGGCGGAGTCCTTCGCGGTGTCGGCCGGGCTGGCGGTGCAGGTGGTGACCGCCCACGCCCTTGGCCGCACTATCATCCTGATTCCCGCGGGCCTGCTCATCGATCGCTACGGCGCCAAGACCGCCATGCTGGCGGGAAGCGCCCTGGTGCTGACCGGCGCCTTCATGACCGCCGTCACCCCCTACTTCGTTCTGCTCTGTTTCGGGCAGTTCCTGGCCGGCCTGGGCGACAGCGTCTGGACCATGGGGCGGGAAGTGTCCGGGGTCGAGATGGTGCCTCAACGCCAGCGGGGGCGCCTGTTGAGCGGCTTCATGGGGGTCAAGTCGGCGGGCATGGCCATCGGCCCGGTGGCGGGCGGGATCATCGCCCAGTGGCTGGGGTTCAGGATGGTGTTCACGGTCTACGCGGCCGTCGCGTTGGGCGTGTTCGTGACCGCGGTGCTGGCACGGAAGGACAGGGCGCGCGGGCACGTTGGCAAGATCGCCTGGTGGGGGAAGGTCTCGGACGTCCTTCCCGGCCTCCGCGCCACGTTCGTGGCCGTGGTGATCGCGACCTTCAGCATGCAGATGTACCGCACCACGCTTCAGGGCATGCTGCCGCTGTACGCGGGCGTGGAACTGGGTTTCTCCGCGGCCCACGTGGGCGGCCTGTTCGGCGTATCCGGCGTGTTCGTCCTGCTCATGATCCTGCCCGCGGGCTTCATCACCGACCGCGTCGGGCGAAAGTTCGCGAGCGTGCCCAGCACGGCCTTGCCGGGCATCGCCTTCCTGGCCTTTCCGTTTGCCTCGACCCTGCCCCAACTCACGGTCATCATGGTGGTCATCGGCCTCGCCCAGGGGATGTCCCTGGGCGCCCTGGCGGTGTCCACCTACGACGTGATCCCGGCGGAGGCCCGGGGACGCCTGCAGGGGCTCCGCCGCACCGTGGGCGAGTCCGGCGCGGTGATGGGTCCGCTGGTGGGCGGCTGGCTCGTGGACCTCGTGAGCGCCGGCAGGACGTTCCTCATCTACGCGCCTATCCTGCTTGGGGCCGCCGCCGGGCTGGCCTTCGTGGCCAGGGAGACGCTCGAACGGAGGTGAGGAGGGCGCCGCGGGCCGCGGCCGTTGCGGCGGGCGGCGCGGCGTAGCATCCTGGAAGGGGAGTTCCGGAACGGGAGAGAGACCATGGCGGAGAAGACGCCCGAATCAACGGCCGGCGAATGGCAGTACCAGCTACGCGTCGATCTGGCGGATGAAGCCGCCGAGGCCGCGCGGGCGGGCGAAAGCCATCCGGCCCTTGAACCGCTCACCGGCATACTCGCGAGGCACAACGCGGCGCTGCAATGCCAGTACGACGCCTTCGCCGGCTATTGCGCCGAGGCCGAACAGCAGGGCGTCGACAAGTACCCGCTCTACGCTTGGACCAAGGCCACCATTGAAGACCCGGTCAAAAAGGCCAGGTACGTAACATCCTTCACGCTGTACGTGGACGGAGACCAGGTCTACTCCAAGGCCAAGGCAGACGCGCTGGAGGCGGATCTGCGGCCCCTGGTGGGCGGCGCGGCGGTGACGGCGATGGCGAAACTCGACACCAATCCCGCCAACAACCCGCAGCCGCCGAAACGCTACCGCGCCGGAAAACGGTAATCGATTTCGGACGAACAGCGCCTATTCTAAGTGTTTTGGTACACGGTTAATCGATTCCGGATGTCCAAGAGTAACCATGATTCCTGGAGCGCCGCTCTGTTGACAACCAGCCCTCGCTCAAAATATGGATAGCCCAGTTCCTCGATGTGACGGAAGGCCGCAGTGATTCTGGGAGGTAACGACGATGAGAGTTCTTTCCGGGCGATTTGACATGGGTCTTCCTTGGCCGCGCGCCGCCGCCGTCGCGACGGCCGCGGGAATGGTACTGGCGTCGATCGGCATGACGGCGGCGCAGGCGTCCGCCCAGACGGGCGGCGACGCGCTCAAGCAACTGGTTGCCGCGGCACAAAAGGAAGGCGAGCTGAACGTCTTCGGCTCGGGGGACTGGAACTCTCCCAAGCTCATGGCGGCACTGGAGAAGGGACTCAACAAGACCTACGGCATCAACATCCAGCTCAAGACGACCCCCGGCCCCAGCGCGTCGAAGCTGATGCCGCGGATCATCGACGAGGCCAAGACCGGCCGCCCTGCCAGCACGGACGTCTTCTTCGCCCCTTCGCGCCAGACGATCCCCTCGGATCAGGCCGGCGCGCTCCTGCGCGTGGACTGGAAGAAGCTCATGCCAGGGTTGAGGGACGAGGAGATCGGCATCAACGGTGCGGCCGTGGTCATCGGCGCCTCGATTCACATCATTGGCTACAACACCAACCTCGTGAAGGCCAGGGACCTGCCGAAGTCGTACAAGGACTTCACCGACCCCAAGTACAAGGGCAAGATCGGCACCACGGTCTTTGCCGTCGGCTGGGTAGAGGCGGCGATCCACCTGGGTGAGGAAGAGGCCACCCGCATCGTCGACGCCATGGTCGCCAACGGCACCATCATCGGCACCACCCGCACGGGCGTCCACAACCGCGTGGCCACGGGCGAGTTCCCGATATTTGCCTTCGACACCAAGCCGGTGGCCTACTCGCGCCTCAAGGCCAAGGGAGGGCCGGTGGACTACGCCACCATGGACGATTTCATGTCGGGCACCGCCAGCGAGGTCAGCGTGCCGAAGACGAGCGCGCATCCCAATCTCGCCAAGCTCCTGTCGGTCTACATGCTGACCAAGCAGGGCCAGGACACCATCTGGAAGGTGATCGGGCGCGATTCGCCGTTCCGCGCCGGCTCGCAGCTCAACAAGCTGGTGGAGAGCAAGCGCGCCGCCGGCGCCAAAATCTACTTCGGCACCGACCAGAACGTGGTGAAGAACGCCTACTTCTACCGCAAGGTCTCCCGGAAGCTCGCCAAGAAACTGCGCGGGAACTAGGTGTCTTTGCCGACGCCACGGTGCGGCCCGGGCGCGGGCGGGTTTGAAACCCGCCCCTACAAGATTCTGCGGCGCAGACCTACAGCGTGCGTGCCGTTCGCCGCCCACACGGCGGCAGGGACAGGAGCGTGAGCGACACCTACATCGTCGGCGTCGACATCGGCGGCACCTTCACCGATTGCGTCGCGGTGAGCGGCGAGGGGAGCATGACCCTGGGAAAGGCGTCGTCGACGCCGCGGAACTTCGCGGTGGGGGTGCTCGACGCGGTGCGGGACGCGGCGCGAAACCTCGGCATGGCCGACGAGGGCGACCTGCTGAGCGCCACGCGGCTCTTCTACCACGCCTGCACCATCGGCGATAACACGCTGATCACGCGCACCGGCGCGCGCACCGGTCTCATCGCCACCGCCGGGTTCGGCGACACCATCCTGATGATGCGCGGCGGCGTGGTGGCGGGGCTGCCGGAGTCCGAAGCGCACCACATGGCGGCGCTTACGAAGCCGGAGCCCCTGGTTCCCAAGCCCCTCATTGCCGAGGTCAACGAACGCATGGATTTCGAGGGGGATGCGCTCGTGGACCTGGACGAAGCGGAAGCTGAGCGCGCCATCGGAAAGCTCGTGGAACGCGGCGTCGAGTCGGTGGCGGTCTCGCTCCTGTGGTCCATCGCCAACGACGGCCATGAACGGATCATCGGCGAGCTGCTGGGCCGGCGGCATCCCGACCTGTTCGTGACCCTTTCCAGCGAGGCGGCTCCCTTCCAGGGAGAATACGAACGCACCGCGACGACGGTCTTCAACGCCTATATCGGTCCCCGGATCGGCGCGTACCTGAACCAACTGCGCGCGCTCCTGCGAGACCGGGGCCTGAGGAGGGAGCCGCTGATCATGCAGGCCTACGGCGGCGTCCTGGGCGTTGACGACTCCGTGCGCAAGGCGGTGGGGACCATCGAGTCGGGTCCCGCGGCCGGGGTCGCGGCCTGCCATTACATGGGCCGCCTGAGCGGCATCGACAACATCGTGGCGGCGGACATGGGCGGCACCACCTTCAAGGTCGGCATTATCCGCGGCGGCGCCATGGAGCGGGACTACCAGCCCGTCTTCCTGCGCTACCGGCTGCTGTCTCCCAAGATCTGGGTGGAATCCATCGGCGCCGGAGGCGGCAGCATCGCCTGGATCGAGGAAGGGACCGGCCTCTTGAAGGTCGGCCCGCGCGGCGCCGGCGCCAATCCCGGTCCGGTGTGCTACAACCGCGGCGGCACCGAGCCCACCGTCACCGATGCCAGCCTGGTCCTGGGCTACCTGAACCCCGAGTACTTCCTCGGCGGCCAGATCGCCCTCGACGTGGAGGCCGCGCGCCGGGCGGTGGAGGAGAAGGTGGCTCGGCCTCTGGGCATGAGCGTCACCGAGGCGGCTGGCGCCATCCACCGCATCGTCAACGCCCAGATGAGCGACCTGATCCGCAACGCCACCGTCCAGCGCGGACACGATCCGCGGGGCGACACCCTGTTCGCCTTCGGCGGCGCCTGCCCGCTGCATGCCGGCCGGTTCGCGGCCGAGCTCGGCATCGAGCAGGTGGTGGTCCCGGTGACCGCCTCGGTGCACGGCGCCGTGGGTCTCGTGTCCTCCGACGTGGTGTACGAGGAGGGGGTTTCGGACCGCTGCCTGGTGCCGGTCCCGGCCGACCGCGTCAACGCGTCCTTCTCGCCGGTCCTTTCCAAGGTCCGCCGCAGCCTGGAGGACGCGGGTTTCGCCGGCGCGGACCTCACCCTCGCGCGGAGCGTGGACATGCGGTACCGCTACCAGGTCCACGAGATCAACGTCCCGATCCCGCCGGGAGAGGCTGACCTGACCGAAGAGGATCTCGAGGCCGTGTATGCCCGGTTCGACGGGCTCTACGAGGCGGTCTACGGCAAGGGCTCGGCCTACCGGGCCGCCGGCCGGGAAATCGTCACCCTGCGGGTCACCGGCTCGGGGGCGCTGCCCAAGCCGGTACTGCGGCCGCTGGAGGGCGACGGCGATGTCTCGGCAGCCCAAAAGGGCACGCGGCCGGTCTATTTCGAGGAGTTCGGCGACTTCGCGACCACCCCGTTGTACGACGTCGCCCGGATGCGCCCGGGCATGGTCATCTCGGAGCCGGGCGTCATCGAGACCCCCATCACCACCATCCTGATCAACCCTGGCGACCGCGCGGTGATGGACGAGCTTGGCAACGTCCGTATCGCGGTGGGTTCGCGGGCGGCGCTTTCCCAGGGGGCGGACGATGGATCATAACGACAGAACTGTGGATCCGGTGACCTTCGAGATCCTCTCGCACCGGCTCCAGCGCATCGCCAAGGAGATGGGCACCACCATCGAACGGGTCGGCGGAACGGTCAACACCACCCAGATGCACGACTACATGGCCTCGCTCTACCGGGCCGACGGCGAGATCCTCGCCACCGGCGAGTCCATGCCCTGGCACGTGGCCTGCGCCGGCTTCACCGTGAAGTGGATCATCGAGCGCTTCGCGGAATACGACGGGGTGCACGAGGACGACGTCTTCCTGCTGAACGACCCCTACGTCTCGGCGGTGCACCAGTCCGACGTCTACCTCATCTCCCCCATCCACGTGGAGGGCCGTCTGATCGCGTGGAGCGCGTCGTTCGTCCACGTGATGGACATCGGCGCCATGTCCCCGGGCGGCGATTCCCCGGAAGCCAAAGAGATCTGTCACGAGGGCCTGCGCATTCCCGGCATCAAGCTGGTGGACCGCGGCAACCTGCGCAAGGACGTGTTCGACACCCTCATCAACATGACCCGGCGTCCCGACATGGTGGCCCTCGACATCAACTGCCAGCTCGCCGGCCACAGCGTGGCCAAGTCGCGCATGAGGCAGTTCTACAGCCACCACGGCGTCGATCTCATGGACGCCGTGGCCGCCCAGATGATCGACTACTCCGAGCGCGCGCTGCGCAAGCGCCTGGAGGCGATCCCGGACGGCGAGTGGAGCGACAGCGCCGCCATCGAGTCCAGGGAGGGTTCGTGGACCGTCCGGGTGACCCTGAAGAAGCAGGGCAGCCGCATGGTCTTCGACTTCACCGGCACCGACCCCCAGGCGAGCGTCGGCGTCAACCTGCCTTACCACGCCACCTTCGGCACCTGCTTCGAGGGCCTCGTGGAGACCGTGGCCTACGACTTCCCTCGCAACCACGGTCTGTTTCGGCCCATCGAGACCATCGCGCCGCCGGGGACCCTGGTGAACGTCACCCATCCGGCGCCGGTCTCCCTCAACACCACCTCGGGCGGCGCCACCGCCAAGTACGTGGTGGTGTCGGTGCTCAACGGCATGCTGGCGGGCAGCGAGGCGTGGCGCGAAGAGATCATGGTGCGGATCTGGGGCGGGCGCCGGGTGCGCACGTCGGGGCTGAACCAGCACGGCGCGTTCTATTCCACGAGCCTGGCCATGTCGCCGCTGAGCGGCAGCGGCGCCCGCGCCACCATGGACGGGGTCGACACAACCAAACTCGACTTCATGACCTGTCCCAACGTGGAGTGGCTGGAAATGAACTGTCCGATGCTGTTCCTGTTCCGGCGCCATGCCAGGGACCAGCAGGGAGCGGGCCGTTATCGCGGCGGCACCGGCGCGGAGATGGCGTTCTCGGTGCACAAGGCGCCGGAGGGCAAGATCGAAGGCGTCGCCTTCGGGGTGGCCGGTCTCGTCAACGGCGGCCGCGGCATCTTCGGGGGCTACCCCGGGGCGCCGAGCATCCTGGTGCACCTGGAGGGGACGGCGCTGGGGGCGATGCTGGACGCCAACCGGATGCCGCAGGCGCTCGAAGAGCTTGGCGGTACGCCGCGGGTGCTGCCCTACGTCAGCTTCGAGCTCACGCCGGACGACGTGCTGTACTACACCCTGGGCATGGGCGGCGGTTACGGTAGCCCGCTGGACCGTGACCCGGGGGCGGTGCTCAAGGACGTGGAGAACGAGTTGGTGTCGGTGGAGACCGCGCTCGACGTCTACGGCGTGGTCATCGACCCGGATTCGCTCGTCGTGGACCTTCAGGCAACCGAGGACGTCCGGCGGCGGCGCCTGCGGGAGAATCGGGGAGCGGGAGCGTGAGGCGGCCGTTGCGGGAAAACCTGGAGCTGGTGGAGGAGCAAGGCGGGGAGTGGGTGCAATGCGCGGCTTGCGGCCACCGGCTCTGCGCCGCCGGCGAGGACTGGCGCGAGGCCTGTGTCACCCGGATGCTGCCGCCGGGGCGCATGGGGCCGTTCCACCAGATCATGGAAGGCCGCGCGCTGCTGGAGGAGCGTTATTGTCCCGGCTGCGGTGTGCCGCTGGATGCCACGGTGATGGTGAGCGAGCAACGCTCCCCGGTGCGGACCGGACCGAACCGCGTGGCCCCGGAACCGCTTGTCCTGGAAGCGGCCAACACCGCGGTGGTGGTGCTCGATCTCAACACCAAGGCCGAGGACCCGTCCCAGCCGGCTCAGCCGCTGATCCGGCCGGCCCGCGGATTCCTCGACAGGGCACGGACGGCGTCGGTGCCGGTGGTCTACACGGTGGTGGTGTGGGAGAAGGATACGCCCCACGGCGCCGCGGCGACGGCGTTGGCCCGGCGGAGCGACGAACCGATTCTTTACCCCAACGGCTACGACAAGTTCCTCGGCGGCGAGCTGCGGGAACTGCTGGAAGGCTGGGGGACCGATACGCTGGTGTTCCTGGGCGGCGCCGCGAACTTCGCCTTGCTCTACACCGCCACCACGGCCGCGCGTGCCTTCGGCTACACGGTGGTGGTGCCCCTCGACGGGATCTACGCCCTTTCCGACTATGAGATGGAGTACACGCTGCACCAGTTCACGGTGCTGCCCCGGGTCGCCGGCAAGTTCCGCTTCTCCAGGCTCGCCGCCATCGACTTCCGGTAGGAGCTCGTCGGGTGCACTGGCGACGGCTGTGGATGGGCTCGCCGCCCTTCGTTTGCGTGGCCCTGGGGGCGCTTGTCGTCATCGCCCTGCTGTTGGCGGTCGTGGTCCAGGTGGCGTTCCTCGCGGAAGGGCGGATTGACGGCGGCGTCTGGACGCTCGACAACTTTCGCGAGGTCTTCCGCGACGACTCGGCCTTCCGGGCGGCCGCCAACACGCTCGGGTTCACGCTCGTGGTCGTGGTCACCTCGCTGGTGTTGGCGGTCCCCATCGCGTTCCTGGTGGAGCGTACCGACCTGCCGGGGCGCGGCTGGGTGGTTACGCTGCTCACCCTGACCCTTGCGGTTCCGGCCTTTTTTCCGGCCATGGGGTGGCAGTTCCTCCTTCACCCGCGCATCGGCATCGTCAACCGGTGGCTGATGGATTTCCTTTCTCTCGAGACGGCGCCGTTCAACATCGGCGCCGTGCCGGGAATGGGTTTCGTGCAGGGGCTCAACTTCGTGGGGCTCGCCTTCATCATGACCGCCCCCGCCTTCCGCAACATGGACCCGGCTCTCGAGGAGAGCGCCCAGGTTCATGGCGGCGGGTTCCTCGATCGTCTCCGTTACGTGACGCTGCCGCTGATGTGGCCGAGCATCCTTGCGGCGGGCCTCTACGTGATGGCCCTCGGCATGACCACCTTCGACGTTCCGGCGTTCCTCGGCATGGCGAACCGGACCTACACCCTGAGCACCTATCTGTACGTCCGTGCGCAGCCCCTCGACGCTCCGCCGGACTACGGCATCGTCGGCGCCATCAGCGTCTTCATGATGGCCCTGGCACTTCTCATAAGCTGGTGGTACCTGCGGACCATCCAGCGCGGCGAGCGCTACCAGGTGATCTCGGGAAAGGCCTACCGGCCGCGGCCGGTGGAGTTGCGGCGGTGGTGGATCGCCGGATGGTTGTTCATCGGATCGGTGGTTTCGCTCAACCTGCTGTTGCCGCTGGCGATGCTGGTGTGGGCGTCGCTCCTCCCGTTCCTGATGGCGCCGTCCTGGCCGGCGTTGCAGATGGTGACGCTGTCCAACTTCAGGGACATACCCTGGGACACTTTCTGGTTCGCGCTGGGGAACTCCGCGATCCTGACCCTGGCGGTGCCGACTTTGGCGACCATCGTGGGGGTGGCTCTCTCCTGGAACATCATCAAGTCGAAGAGTCGCCTGTCGGGGCTGTTCGACGTCGTCTCCTTTCTCCCGCACGTCATTCCCAACATGATCTTCGCCGTGGGCGCGCTGTTCATCGCGCTGTTCTGGCTGCCGACCTACGTGCCGTTCTACGGGACGATTCTCATCATCATCCTGGTGAACGTCGTCGCCCGGACTCCCTTCGCGACGCGGATGTACAATTCCTCCCTGTTGCAGATCCACAAGGACCTCGACGAGGCGGGCTACGTCTTCGGGCTCGAAACCATGACCGTGTTCTGGCGCATCGTACGTCCGTTGCTGGCGCCGACACTGCTCTACGCCTGGCTGTGGATGGCGCTGCTCGCCTACAGCGAACTGACGATGGCGGCGCTTCTGGTGACCCGCGACAACACCACGTTGCCGGTCTACATCTGGGTCATCTGGGGAGACGGCGAGTTGAACCAGGCCGCGGCCGTTTCGCTGGTCGCGCTGCTCCTGGTGGTTCCCCTGATCGTCATCTACTTCGCCCTGGGCCGGCGTGCCGCCATGTGGCGGGGGTGACGGAGACCGATCCGGGCGGCTTGGGCCGGCGGGGTGGCGCCGCGACCTTGCGCACGGTGGGACGAACCCGCTACAAGGTTCACAGGCGGGAGGTACGGAAGTGTCCGACATTGAACGGCGAAGGCGCACGGAAGGCGTCGTCTTTCTCATTGGGTTCGGGTTGTGCATCCCGGCGGCCAACTGGCTCATCGGCAACGTCGGGACGGTGTGCCCGCCGGAGGCGCCGTGTCTCATACCGGTGGCGCCGGGGGTGATGGCGCCGAGCGGGGTGTTGACCATCGGGCTGGCGTTCGTGCTGCGCGACCTGGTGCAGCGGCGCATCGGCGTCCGCTGGGCGGCGGTGGCCGTGGTGGCCGGCGCCCTGTTGTCGGCGTTTTTCGCGCCGCCGGCGCTGGTGGTGGCATCCGGCGCGGCCTTCCTGTTCTCGGAGACCGCCGACCTCGCCGTCTACACGCCGCTGCAGCGGCGCCGGTTGATCCTGGCCGTGTTCGCCAGCAGCATCGTGGGCCTCATCGTAGACAGCATCCTGTTCCTGTACCTGGCCTTCGGCAGCATCGAGTTCCTGCTCGGACAGGTCATCGGGAAGTCGTGGATGGTGGTGCTCGCCTTGCCCTTCATCATGCTGCTGCGCCGGCGTGACGAGCGCCTCGGACTGACCCCCGCCTGAGAAGCACCGAGCAGGCGCTCGGCGGGTTGCACCGCCACCGGGAATCGGATTAGAGTGCCCGCGGGATCGGACGCCGGGCGTGCACTTGGCTCTTGTCTTCCAGAGGACCCCCGGGTTGCGCTGCCGACCGCGGACTCCGACATGCTCGAACACGCGCTGCTCTCCACCGGGTTGCTCATCGTCGTCGCCAAGCTGGCGGAAGGCATCCTCCAGCGCTTCCGGCTGAACTCCATCGTCGCCTACACCGCCACGGGCATTCTCCTGGGCCCGGTCACCGGCATCGTCGAGATCAACAGCTACCTGCAGATCCTCCTGAGCATCGGGATCTTCCTTTATTTCTTCCTCATCGGTCTGGACGAGCTTGACGTCTCGGCGTTCATGTCGGCGATCCATCGGCGGTTCTTCGTCGCGGCGGTCATTTCGGTCGTGATCCCCATCATGGCCTCCCTGGTGGTGACCTTCGACCTGATCTTCGACTTCGGCCTGGGCCTCGACTTCAGCGGCTCGCTGGCTCTGGCCGGCGTGCTCTCCCTCACCAGCCTGGGCGTCGTCGCCAAGGTGTTGATCGATGCGGACCGCCTGCGGCAACCCATCGGCATCGAGATGTTCACGGTCGCGCTCATCGCCGAGCTGATCGTGCTGCTGGTCATCGGGTTTACCATCGGCGAGCACGCCCAGCATGTGAGCCTGGACGGCGTGCTGCTCCTGTTGGGACAGATCGCCGTCTTCATCGTGGGGACCTGGGTGCTGGCGGGCCGGATCATCCCGCCGCTGATCGAGCTGCTGGAACGGTTGCTGCGGGTCCCGCAGCTGTCGTTCGGGCTGATCCTCGGCGTCCTTTTCATCGCCGTCGTGGGCGCGGAGGAGATCGGCCTGCACGGCTCCCTCGGGGCATTGCTCCTGGGCGTGGCGCTGTCGCGGCTTCCTCACCAGGTTCACCGGGACATCATCCCGGGCATGAAGAGCGTCGCCGACGGCTTCTTCGTGCCGCTCTTTTTCAGCTCCGCGGGACTGCATCTCAGCCTGTCGTTCACCGAGATGCAGATCTGGACCATCGTGGCGCTGATCGTGGTGCCGCTGGTGGGGAACTTCGCCGGCGCCTGGCTGGGTGCATCGGCGGCCCGCTTCGAAATGCCCTTCACCATCGCCACCGGCCTGATGGCCAAGGGAGTCGCCGAGATCGCCATCCTGTTGGTCCTCCTGGAGAACGGCGTCATTGGGCCCGACATCTTTTCGCTGTTCGTGCTCATCATGCTCGCCTACATTCTGCTCAGCCCCCCGGCCATCAGTTTCGCGGTGAGCCGCGCCAAGCCGGCGGAGCCGGTCTCCTTGCCTCATCCGGTGCCGCCGTCCATGATCCATTTCGCCCTCGACGACATCACCGTCGGCGACATCATCGACCGCAACCATCCTCACCCGGAAACGACGCTGACGGTTCGCGAGTTCGCCGACCGGTGGATCACCGCCGGGCAGCAGGACTACGTGATCGCGGACGGTAACGGGTTCGTGGGAATCGTGTCGCTCGCCATGCTCAGGTATCTGCCCAAGCACGCGTGGAGCGACACCCCCCTGAGCAGGATCGCACGGGCCACCACGCCGAACACTTGGGTGGACGAGCCCGTTGAAGACGCCCTCCAGCTCATGACCGAGAACTCGCTCACGGCGGTACCGGTGCTGGAACGGGAATCCAAGGCGTTCGTCGGTTCGATCGCCAGCCAGGACATCCTGGACCTCATCACCACGGAAGTCCGCGGGGCGCGGTAGGGCTCAAGCCCCGCCGTACCTCCGCCTCTCCCTTTGGTTCGGGACGCTTCGATTCAGTACCATAACTCATCCACGTCACTGTACATTAGGGTCACTTTGGCTATAATAGCCATATGAAAGAAATGGCTGCCAAGGATGCCAAGAACGGCTTCGGTCGTTTGATCGATGCCGTGCAGAGCGGCCCCGTACGCGTAACAAAGAACGGCAGGGCGGTGGGGGTCATGATGTCGATGCAGCAATACGAGCGATTGCGCGGTGCCGCGTGGGAGCGTCTGACGGCGACCATGGACAAGCTGGGCAACGAAGCGCTGTCCAAGGGATTGACTGAAGCGAGCCTCGAAACGTTCCTGGCGGATGAAAGCTGAGCGCGTCGTCATCGACACAAATGTCCTGATCAGCGCGGCCCTTCTGCCACATGGGTCTCCGCGTGGGGTAGTGGACACGGTTCGGTCCCAGAACGGCGTGTTGCTGTTCTCGGAAGAGACATTCGACGAGCTTCGAAGCCGCCTCGGCCTCCCGAAGTTCGACGCCTACGTCGCCCGGGAAGGCCGGGCAGTTTACATGGCCCAGCTCCAGGCGGTCTCCGAACGGGTGTGGATAACGGGCGCGAAGCTTGGCTGTCGAGACACGGACGATGACAAGCTCCTGGAGACGGCGCTGATGGGCGAAGCCGACTGTCTGATTACCGGAGATCGAGATCTTTTGGTGTTGTCCCCGTTCCAGGAGATTCCGATCCTGACCCCCGCGAGCTTTCTCGACACCATAAAACGTGGCACAAATGAATAGCGGGGCGGCACCTGCGCGAATACTCTTCGGACAAAGGATGACAAAATGAAGGAACCCTTCAAGACGGATCTCGAGGCCATTCAAAAGCGTGCGCGCGAGAAGATGGAGCAGGGGGCCATCACCGGCGCGTACCTGGCCGACCGGGAGCAGGTGCTGGCGGTGCTGAACGAGGTGCTGGCCACCGAGATCGTGTGCATCCTGCGCTACAAGAACCACTACTTCATGGCCAGCGGCATCAACGCCGGCCCGGTGGCGGCCGAGTTCCTCCAGCACGCCAACGAGGAGCAGATGCACGCGGACTGGGTGGCCCAGCGCATCACCCAGCTCGGCGGCTCGCCCAACTTCAGCCCCGACGGACTGGCGACGCGGTCCCACGCCGCATACGAGGAAGGCGACACCCTGGAGGCGATGATCAGGGAAGACCTGGTGGCCGAGCGGGTGGCCATCGAGACCTACTCCGAGATCATCCGCTGGCTCGCCAACGACGACCCCACCACCCGCCGCATCATCGAGGACATCCTCAAGATGGAAGAGGAGCACGCCGACGATCTCGCCAGCCTGCTGGTGACCCTGGGGAAGAGTGGGTGAGGCTCGTCGTCGGCGCGGCCGCCGTGGCGGTGGCCGTCGCCGTGGTGGCATGGATGCTGTGGCCGGGCGATCACCACGGGCACCGGTCGGCCGCGGGGACGCCTTCAGGGCGATCCGTGCCCTTGTCGGCGGGAATGCCCGGTGAGGCGCTGTTCAATCAGAAGTGCGCGGTGTGCCACGGGCAGCGAGCGGTGGGCTCGCCCCAGGGACCGCCGCTGGTCCACCCGTATTACGAGCCGGGTCATCATTCCGACATGGCGTTCCTGCTGGCGGTGAGAAGGGGAGTCCGTGCACACCACTGGCGGTTCGGCGACATGGCGCCGGTTCCGGGACTCTCGGACGGCGACGTCAGGGCCATCATCGACTACGTGCGCGCATTGCAAAGGGCGAAAGGGATCTACTGAGTCGCGGGAAAGGTCGCCATGACACGAAGCCTGCGCCTGATCGTCGCCGCACTGGTGCTCGTCCTGGCTTCCGCCACGGCGAATGCGCATCGCAACGCCACCGGCATCGTCAAGCAACGCATGGACGCCATGACGTCCATCGCCGGCGCCATGAAGGCACTGCGGGCGATGATGCGCGGAAAGCAGCCTTACGACGTCGAACGGGTCAGGCTTCACTCCCGCACCGTCGCGGCGCACGGCGGCGAGAGGATGACGGTGTTGTTCCCCGAGGGGAGCATGCAGCACCCGACGCGAGCGAAGCCCGCGATATGGCGCGACTGGGACCGCTTCTCCGCCATGGCCCGTGAGCTCGCCAAGTACGCCGATGCTCTTGCCGCGGCGGCCTCCAATGAACGGCTTTCCGCGCGAGGCGGCGGAGGGGCGGGCGCGGGCTTGACGCCGCTACGAACGGGGTCCGGAGATCTCGCGGCCATGGCTCCGGACGCCGTCTTCAAGCGTCTGCAACAGACGTGCTCGGACTGCCACCGGGCGTTCCGGGAGAAGAGCCAATTGCCGGCTCTTCAGCGCTGGGCCGCCGTGCCCGATCGGCGCGCGTTCAGTCCAGCTTCGAGCGCAGCAGCTCGTTGACGAGGCGTGGGTCGGCCTTGCCGCCGGTGGATTTAATCACCTGGCCCACGAAGAACCCCAGCAGATTGGTCTTGCCCTCGCGATAGCGGGCGACGTTCTCCTGGTTGGCGGCGAGCACGGCGTCGACGACGGGATCGAGCTGGCCCGTGTCGGCCACCTGCCGGAGCCCAAGCCTCTCGACGATGTTCGCGGGGTTCCCGCCTTCGTCCAGCATCACGGCGAAGACCTGCTTGGCGACCTTGCCCGAGATGGTGTGGCCGTCGATGAGAGCCACCAGTTCCGCCAGGCCCGCCGGAGTCAGCGGCGATGTCTTCAAGGGTGTTTCCTTGAGCGCCGGGCGCAGCTCGTTGACGACCCAGTTGGCCAGCGACCGGGAATTGTCGTGGCGGCGGACCGCTTCCTCGAAAAAGGCGGCGAGTCCGTCGTCCGAAGCCAACAGGGACGCGTCGCCGGCCGCGAGTCCGAGCCGGTCGCGGTAGTGCTCCATCCTTGAGCGTTGCGCTGCCGTCAGCTCCGTGTCCGCGCCGGCTCTTCTTTCGGCCGGCGCCTTGGCCGCGTTTTTCGGAGGGGCCTGCGTCCTTCGCGGACGCCGGGGCTCGCCGGCACCGCCGCCACGCTGCGCGATCTTGAGCCACGAGTCACGGAGCGTCACGATGCGGTTGAAAACGAGCGCGCCCTCGGCCGAGTCGGCGTCGACGCTGAAGTATCCCGAGCGCTCGAACTGGAACCGGTCGCCCGGCCGGGCGGTGCCGAGGCTCGGTTCCACGAGGCCGGTGACGGTTTCCAGGGACTTCGGATTGATCAGCTCCCGGTAGTCCTGGGCCGGGTCGCCCTGGGGATCGGGCACCGAGAACAGCCGGTCGTAGAGCCGCAGCTCCGCTTCGAGGGCGTGGGCCGCGGAAACCCACTGGATCGTTCCCTGCACCTTCTTGCCGCTCTTGCCCGAACCACTGCGGGTCTCCGGATCGTAGGAGCAATGCAGTTCCGCGACCTCGCCGGTGGCGGGGTCCTTGACCACCTCGTCGCACCGGATGATGTAGGCGTAGCGCAGCCGCACCTCGCGCCCGGGCGCCAGCCGGTGGTAGCCCTTGGGGGGCTCTTCGAGAAAGTCGTCCCGTTCGATGTAGAGATCTCGGGAGAAGGGGAGGGTGCGTGACCCTTCCCCGGGCACGTCGTGGGGAAAGTAGGGCGCTTGCAGTTCCTCCACGCGATCCTCGGGGTAATTGGTGAGGACCACCTTGAGGGGACGCTCCACCGCCAGCACCCGCGGCGTCTTCCGGTTCAGGTCGTCGCGGATGAAGTACTCGAGCTGGCCCATCTCCACGGTGTTGTCGCTCTTGGCGATGCCGACGCTGTGGCAGAAGTTGCGGATGGCGTCCGGGGTGTAGCCGCGCCGCCGCAGCCCCGCCAGGGTGGGCATGCGCGGATCGTCCCAGCCGGCCACGTGCTTTTCCTCCACCAGCTCCAGCAGCCGGCGCTTGCTCATCACCGTGTAGTCCAGGTTCAGCCGTGCAAACTCGATCTGCCGCGGGTTGGACGGCACGTCCACCCGCGCGAGGATCCAGTCGTAGAACTCGCGGTTGTTCTCGAACTCCAGGGTGCAGAGGGAGTGGGTCACCCCTTCCAGCGCGTCGGACAACGGATGGGCGAAGTCGTACATGGGGTAGATGGGCCACGTATCGCCGGTGTGATGGTGGGTGACGTGGCGGATGCGGTAGATCACCGGATCGCGCATCTTCATGTTAGGCGCCGCCATGTCGATCTTCGCCCGCAGCACGTGGGTGCCGTCCGGGAACTCGCCCTGGCGCATACGGGCGAAGAGGTCCAGGCTCTCCGCCATACCGCGGGCGCGGTAGGGGCTCTCGCGGCCGGGTTCGGTCACAGTCCCCCGGGTTTCCCGGATCTCCGCCTCGCTCAGGCTGCACACGTAGGCGCCGCCGCGCTCGATGAGCTGGACGGCGAAGCGGTACAGTTCCTCGAAGTAGTCGGAGGCGTTGTACAGCCCTTCGCCCCAGTCGAAGCCGAGCCAGCGGATGTTGTCCTTGATGGCTTCGACGTAGAGGGTGTCCTCCTTGGCCGGGTCGGTGTCGTCGAAGCGCAGGTTGCAGCGCCCGCCGAACTCCCGGGCGACGCCGAAGTTGAGGCAGATGGACTTGGCGTGGCCGATGTGGAGATAGCCGTTGGGCTCCGGCGGGAAACGGGTCACCACCCCGCCGGGGTGCCTGCCCTCGGCCATGTCGTCTCGGACGATGGTGCGGATGAAGTCGAGTGGAGGCTCGCGCCTGCTGCTGGTGCTGGTGTCTTCCGTCTTGCTCATTGATGGGGGTTCCAGGGCGTCATGCGCGGGCGGGTTATAAACCCGCCCCTACCCGTGGCGTCGCGTTTCCCAGAGTCTACCTGATCCCGCGCCGCGCATGAAGCCGTGGCGGCTGCCCATACCGTTCGAGGCTTCTTCGCGGTATAGATGCCTGTATCTGACAAGGAGGTGCGTGATGCCGCTACTCGACCACGTGGGGGTCAAGGTCACCGACCTCGACCGCTCCATCCGGTTCTACAGCGATCTTTTCGGCTTCGAGATGGTGGACCGCCGCATGCTCGGCAGAAGCAACGTGGAGGCGGCCGCCATGGAGGTGGGCGGGAGCATCATCTTCCTGCTCTACGAGCCGTCGTTCCGGGCGCGCAGCGCGGATGAGCACGGCGGCGTGGACCATTTCTGCCTGACCTTCACGGACCCGGAATTCCGGGAGATACTCGAACGCATCAACGCGATGGGAGTGAAGCTCGAGGGCGGGGTGGTGCCGCGCACCGGCGCCACCGGACGCAGCGACTCGCAGTACATCCTCGACCCGGACGGCAACCAGATCGAGGTCAAGACGGGACTGTAGGCCTTCTCACGCCTCTAGTTGGCCCTTCCCGGCCACGGTGGTGCGCCGCAGCAGCCGGCGCTCGCTGTCCGGGTAAAACGTGCGGGCGTGGATGGAGCAGAAGTTGTCCCACATCAGCAGGTCTCCCACCTCCCAGACGTGCTCATACCTGAAGCTCGGGTCCTCGGTGATGTCGAACAGGTCGCTCAGGATGGCGTCGCTGTCGGTCCGGTTCATCCCCTCGATGTGCACGGACATCATGCGGTTCACGTAGAGCGCCTTGCGGCCCGTCACCGGGTGGGTGATGAAGATGGGCTGCATGTAGTAGCGTGCGCCGCTCAGATCGAGGTCGGCGCCCAGGGTGTGCCGCTGGTAGTCGTAGACCTGTAGAACCTTGCATCCCTCCAGCTTGGTCTTGAGGTCCGCCGGGATACTGTCGTAGGCGGCGTACTGGTTGGTCACCATCGTATGGCCGCCGTGGGTCGAAACCTCGATGCCGTAAAGGATGGTGACGTGGTCGGGTATCTCGTGGAAGGCGGTGTCCTGGTGGAACCCCATCTCCCGGTCGCCGTTGGCCGAGGCCCCTTCCAGCGGCTTGCCGTCTTCCTTGATGTTGCTCACCACCATCACCGGCGTGGTGTAGATGTCGTCGGCGGATTTCCGGAGACGCGGACCGATGGTGCGCTTGCCGATGTCGCCGAAGGTGGTGGTGAAGCGGTTCTGCTGTTCCACCGTCATGTTCTGGCCGCGAAAGAGCAGCGCGATGTTCTTGTAGAACTCGGCGAGTATCTCGTCCCGGACCTTTGCGTCCAGCGGCTCGCTCACGTCCAGTCCAAGAATCTCGACTCCCAGGGCCGGTGAAAGCGGTCTTGTGGTCAGGCTCATGTTCGTCTCCTAACTCCCGGCGTCCGCGCCTCAGGCGTGGACCGGTTCCTTCCCGGCCACCGTGCAGCGCCGCAGGATTCGCGCCTCCTCCGCGGGGAAGTCGGTGCGCGCGTGGGTGGAGCAGCGGTTGTCCCACATAAGGAGGTCCCCCACCCGCCACTGGTGATCGTAGACGATGCGGTCGTCCTCGGCGATGTCGAACAGTTGGTGGAGGACGGCGTCGCTCTCGGCGCGGTCCATGCCTTCGATGTGCGCGGTCATGGTCCGGTTCACGTAGAGCGCCTTCCGGCCCGTCACCGGATGGGTGATGAAGATCGGCTGCGAGTGGCTGCGGGCGCCCGCCATGTCCACGTTGGGGTCGATGCGGTAACGGTTGTAGTCGTACACCTGGAGCACCACGCGCCCTTCCAGTTGGTCGCGCAACTCGCGGGGAATGTTGTCGTAGGCCCGGTACATGTTGGCGACGCGGGTCAGCCCTCCCTCGCTGGTGACTTCGATGCCGTACAGCATGGTGACGATGTTGGGCACCGGGTAGAAGCAGGTGTCGTGGTGAAACCACATCTCGCCGTCGCCGAAAGAGGCCGTGTTGCCCGTGGGTCCATCGTCGCTGCGGTTGGTGACCATCATCACCGGGTTTGCGTACGTATCCTTGGGAGACTTGACGAAACGCGCTCCCACGGTGCGCTTGCCCAGTTCGCCGAAGGTGGTGGCGAACGCCGTCTGCTGGTCCTCGGTCAGGTCCTGTCCGCGGAACAGCAGCAGCACGTGCTCGTGGAACGCGTCCAGGATCGCTTCGCGGTGCGCATCGGTGAGCGGCTCGCGCAGGTCCAGGCCCTCGATCTCCGCGCCGATGGCGGGGGAGACGGGTTTGACGGTCAGGTTCATGGGATTCACCTCCCGAGGTACCGGCGGCGCGCCCGCGTGGGCTCGGTGCCGCCGCGCCTCATCTCAGGTCTTCGGGGATGATGCGGCCGTCGTCGACGATCATTTCCCCGTCGAGGTGGAACGCGGCCCGGCGCAGGATCAGGTCCTCGTGGGCCAGCGTGGTGTTCTTTCCGCCCAGGGCGTAGTTGGCGCCGAAGGCGATCTGTACGTTGCCGTAGGTGGAGCGGGCGTCGCGGGCGCCTTCCTCGGTGCCGCGTTGCGCCACTTCCACCCAGCGCGCCCGCGGGTCCGTGCCCCAGCCGATATGCGAGATGATGAATGCCTGGGGGTCCCCCGACTGCTCCAGGTGTTCCCTGAGCAGGATGGCGTCGACGCCGCCCTCCACCGCGGTGATGCGCCCGTCCTCCACCTCGATGCGCACCGGCTGCTGCACGTAGCGGCCCAGCATCACCAGCAGGTCGCCGGGGTCCAGCATCAGCGTGCCGTTGGCGCTGTCCTCCAGCGGCGCGCAGTAGAGGAACCCGGAAGGCCAACTGTCCCAGCGTCCGGGCACGTCGCTGATGCCGTATTGCGTGACGCCGCGCCGGCCGTCCTTGCGCATGGAAAGATCGGTGCCGGTCCCGGTGGTGACGCGTATCTCCCCGGCCTCCTCCAGCTTCCGGGCGCCGTTCAGGGTCCGCAGCCGCACCGCTTCGTCCGGAAAGCAGCGCCGGAGCTGGTCCTCGGTGCCGCGCACCTGGAGCACCCGGGTGCCGCCTGAAAGCACGTCGGCGAGCGTTCTGCTGTAGAGGTAGAGGACGCCGCCGGTGGTGAGGTCCACTACCAGATGGGCCGTCTTGAGGATCTCCACCACCGGCGCCACGTCGGTGTCGTTGCCCCCGGTGCCGGGCAGAAGGGGGACCTTGATCTCGAACGCGCTGGCGGCCACTTCCTTGGCGGCGGCCAGGAACGCGGCGGCGTAGTTGGTGTTGGTGCGGGTGTCGGTGAAGACGACGACGGTCTCGTCGGACGCAGCCTGGCACAGCGTCAGCTCCCGCAGCACCATGCCGTAGAGATCGCCCGCGATAGCCCCGGTCGTTGGAAATCGTACCGTCATGGACCCACCGTCCGTTCGAACGAATCTATCCCCGCGCCGGTGGAAGTGTCAAGGTTCATCGGGTTCCGAACCGCGCCGGTGATTGGTATGTTACAGCCACCATCAAGGAGGTAACGTCCATGCAATGGCTCCAAAACGAGGTAGCCGTCGTGACCGGGTCCGGTTCCGGAATTGGCAAGGCGGTGGTGGCGCGTTTCGTGGAGGAGGGCGCCAAGGTGGTGGCCTTCGACATGTCCGGCGAGCGGCTGGCCGCGTTGAAGGACGAGATAGGCGGCAACGTGGCCGTGGTCTCCGGCGACGTGCGGAGCCTGGAGGACAACCGGCGGGCGGTGGCCGCGGCGGTGTCGGAGTTCGGCCGGCTGACGGTGTTCGTCGGCAATGCCGGCATCCACGACGCCAGGCGGCCCTTGGCGGAGCTTTCGGACGAAGAGCTGGAGCAGGGCTACGAAGAGGTCCTCGGGGTCAACGTCAAGGGCTATTTCATGGGCGCCAAGGCAGCTATTCCCGAGCTGATGAAGACCCGGGGCAACATGGTGTTCACGCTTTCCACGTCGTCCTACTACGTCAGCGGCGGTACCCTCTACGTCGCCTCCAAGCATGCGGCGTTGGGCCTGGTGCGGCAGTTGGCCAACGAGCTGGCGCCCACGGTGCGGGTCAACGGCGTGGCGCCGTCCGGAACAGCCACCGGCCTGCGCGCGGCGCCGTCCCTGGTTCCGGGGGGAGGAGGCGACGACGTCTTCGGCACCCCCCGGCCGCCGGCGGGCCTCGGCAACAACCTCCTTGAAGTGGCCGTTGTCCCGGAGGACCATGCCGCCGCCTACGTGCTGCTGGCGTCGTCCCAGTCCCGCATCATGACCGGCGAGGTGATCCACACCGACGCCGGCCGCGGGGTGACGTCGGTGGTGAACCTCAGGCAGGGCTGAGATAGGGCACAGCCGTCCTCCTGCATCTCGTCGCCAAGTCTGGCGGAAGGAATGCGGGGGCGGGTTTCAAACCCGCCGCGTCTAGGCCTCGCCGCCGGTGGGTCAGAAGAGTTCCGCCAGGAACGGCTCCGGCCAGGGCACGTGCAGGATGTGCTCGAAGACACCGTAGACGAACCCCCAGGCCACGGCGGCCAGGAGGCCGGAGAGCAGCCAGCCCGCGCCGTAGAACCTGGCATAGCCGAAGACGAACAACGGGACGGTCGCGGGGAAGCCGATGATCCGGATGGCGGCGTAGAAGCCCAGGATCCAGGCCCAGATCTCGACATTGCCCCAGCGGCTCCCCGACTTGAGGAGCGGGGCATCCATGTGGATGCCTCCCGCCTGCTCTTCACTCCGACTCGGGCGCAGGTCCATGACGAGCTGGACCACGGCCAGGCACACGCCGACGCCGCCCAGAACGAAAATGATGATGGATGCCCGCAGCTCGTCCCAGCCGTGGGCCACGCGGAGCGCCCAGAGCAGCACCAGCCCGACGGCCAGGGTGAAGAGAATGCCCTCGTAGTGAAGCCGCCTGTCGCCGTTCATGTCTCCCCCGATGTCCCGCCCGCCGCGACGGCGGCTTGCCGGCGCTCGCGCCGCCCCTTGAGCATGGGGTAGCACAGCGACGCCGCCACCAGGACCAGCAGGATGATCACGGCCGGCCGCAGGAGCCACTCGAAACCGTACCGGGTGTAGGAGAGCCACAGATAGGTTTCCATCTTGGTGCCCAGCACCACGCCGAGCAGGAGCGGCGGCCGCGGCCAGCCGTGCCGCCGCATCATGAATCCCAGCAGCGAGAACGCCAGCAGGGCATGCAGGTCGTCGACGTTGAAGTTGGCGGAGAAGGCGCCGATGAAGACGAATACCGCTACCAGCGGCACGATGCTGTGGAAGGGCATGAAGCAGGCCCTGGCCAGGGGCTTGCTGAGGACGCCGCAGAGGAACACCGCGATGACGTTGCCGATGACCAGGGTCCAGATCACCGCGAAGGTCAGGTCGAGCTGCGAGGTCAGCATGTCCGGGCCGGGCTTGATTCCCACGGCCACGAAAGCGGTGAGGATCAGCGCGGTGGATGTGCTCCCCGGGATGCCGAAGGCCAGGGTGGGGATGTACCCGCCACCTTCCTTGGCGTTGTTGGACGCTTCGGGGGCGATGACCCCGCGGATGTCGCCCTTGCCGAAGTCGCCGGTGTTCTTCTCGGTCTGCACCGCGTGGGCGTAGGCGAACCAGTCCGCCACCGAGCTGCCCAGCCCCGGCAGGAAACCCACCCAGGCGCCGAGGGCCGAGGACCGCACCATCAGCCACCAGTGGCGGAACACGTCCTTGATGCCCTGAAGGAAGCCGCTGCCCAGCTCCTCGTGCTCGGCGATGCTGGTCTTGCGGCTGGCCAGGTCGATGATCTCGGGGATGCCGAACAACCCCAGGGCGACGATGATGAGGCTGATGCCGTCCCACAGGTAGTCGTAGTCGAAGTCGAACCGGGGGATTCCCGATTTCACGTCCATGCCCACGGTGGCCACCATGACGCCGATGATCCCGGCGATGATGCCCTTGACCGGGGCGTTGCCGCTCAGCACCGCCACCATGGTGAGACCCCACAGGGTCAGGACGAAGAACTCCGGCGAGCCGAAGGTCAGCACCAGCGGCCGCAGCACCGGCAGGGAGAACACCAGCACCAGCGCGCCCACGAACCCGCCCAGCAGCGAGGCCGTGAAGGACGCGCTCAGCGCCCGTGCGGCCTGCCCCTGCTTGGCCAGGGGATAGCCGTCCAGGATGGTGGCTTGGGAGCCCGAGCTGCCAGGAACCGAGATGAGGATGGAAGGGAACGCGCTGGCGGTGTTGCCGACCGCGTCCATGCCCACCAGCAGCGCGATGACCGGGTAGGGGTCCTTCATGGTCATCACGAAGGGGAGCATGATGGCCAGGGTGGTGGGGCCGCCGATCCCCGGCAGGAACCCCACCAGGCTCCCGATCAGCACTCCCAGGGCCATCATGCCCAGGGAGTGCAGGGTCAGGATGCCGAGGAGGCCGTCAAACGCGGCTTCGAGCATCCACTACTTCTTTTTCTTCTTGCCCGTGGGCAGGCCGTGCTCCTTGCGGATGTTGAAGAGGAAGTCCTTGACCTCCTTCGGGGCGTCGGTGGCCTCCATGACCAGCTTCGCGGTGGCAGGACCGTCCCGGGTCCGCCAGGCCTCGCCGAAGAACTTGCTGGCCTGCGCCTGGAACCCCTTGTCCTTCACCATCTCGGCCCAGGCCGTGTGCAGGATGTTCATGACGTTGTCCGGCGTCCCCTTGGGGGCGTGCAGGAACTTGTCCACGTCCGAGGGTCCGGTCCACACCTTGTAGGCCTGCCAGGCTACGCCGGACGGTTTCTTGTCGCCGAGCACCTCCGAGAACGTGGGGACGTCGGGAAAGTCCTTGCGGCGTTTGTCCGTGAGCAGCACGAGTGTGTCGACCACGCCGTCTTTCTCGAGGTCCCGGATCAGCTTGGCGTTGCCGGTGCCCCACATCTCGATCTCGCCCTGGCGTAGCGCCAGCACCATCTCGCCGGTGCCGGCGTAGCCGAAGATCCACCGGGTGTTCCAGTCCAGGTACTTGGCGCCCCACACGGTCATGGCCACCCACGTGCGGATGCCGTCCGAATCGCCCACCACCACGGGCTTGGCCTTGGGATCGCCAAGCCGGTTGCGCGCATCCTTCCGCACCATGAGGATGCTGCCGCCTCGCATGATGGAGCCGACGTAGGAGTACGTCCTGGGGTTGTACTTGATCCGCTTGCCGCCGCGCACGTAGAGGCTCAGGGCCGAGGAGGAATCCTGCAGCAGCGTCAGCCCGTCCGGTTTGGCGCGGCGCGTGTAGTAGTTGTTGACTATGGTGCCGCCGCCGCCGGGCATGTTCTGCACGATGGTCTTGGGGTTTCCGGGAATGAACTTGGGCAGGAAGGCCGATACCAGCCTCGCCGTTGCATCGGTGCCGCCGCCGGGGCTGGAAGAGACCAGGACCCGGATGGTCTTGCCCTCATAGTAGTCCGCCGCGGTCGCCGGGGCGGCCCACAGCACGGCGCACGCTGCCAGGGAAGCGAGTATCGTCACACGGTATCGTTGCATCGTCATGTCTCTCCTTGCCGGCTCGCGGTTACATGCCCACCGCGGCCGCGTCCATGCTTTCCTGCCGGTGCAGTCCGAAGGCTTCCAGCACGGGGATGTCGTGCATCGAGAACAGGATCGCCTCGTCGCCGTCCGACCGGTTGGCGTGCTCGTGCCAGCTCCACAGCGGCACGATGAACGTGTCTCCCTTGTTCCACTCCAGGGTTGCGCCGTTGATCACCGTGGCGCCGCTGCCACGGAACGCGTGATAGATGCTGGTGCTGTTGTGGCGGTGCGCCCGGGTGCGCTCCCCGGGGCGCAGCATCTGCGCCCAGCACGACAGGGTCGGCAGCGTCCGGCCGCCGGTGAGCGGGTTGACGTACTCCAGGGCGACGCCGTCGTAGGGGTCGGCCGGTGTCTCGGCCAGCGCCTGGAGCGAGCGGTAGGTGTCTTCCCAACGGTAGTGGAGCGGCGCCGGCGCCGTCCGGTCGTCCGAGCGCACCGGGCGGGTCATGCCGAAATGGGACGCTTCCTGCTCGCTCGCACGGGTCTCCTGCTTCTCTTCCGAAAAAGGCTCGTAGGAGATCACCTGCAGCGACTGGATGAGCGGCACGTCGAGCCCGTCCAGCCACACCATGGGCTCGCTGCCCTCGTGGCCGTGGTCGTGCCAGGTCCACTGGGGCGTGAGGATCAGGTCCCCCTCGGCCATGTCGAGCTTCTCGCCGTTGACCACCGTGTAGGCGCCCTCGCCCTGGACGATGAAGCGGATGGCCGCCATGGTATGCCGGTGCGCCGGGGCCACCTCGCCGGGTTGGATCATCTGGCAGGCCAGCAGCATGGTGTGGCTGGTCATCTCGATGTGCCGCATCCCGGGGTTGACGAGGCGGATGGTGCGGCGCTCGGTGCGTCCCTTTTCGATGCCGATGCGGTCCCGGGCCTGGAGCAGGCTCTCGTAGACGTCGCGCCACTTCCAGAGGTGGGGAACGACTTTGGTCTGGGGGTCCGGCGTGCGTTCATGGCGGTCGAGCTTCCATAGCCCCGAGAGCCAGCGGTCGGCCAGAAAGCGGTCCAGCTCCGTCAGATCCTGCGGTTCGTTCTTCATGCAGTGCCCGTAGCGCCGGCGCTCAGCGCAACTCGTAGCCCATCTCGTAGTGGATGTAGATGCCGTCGAAGAAGAACCAGCGCCTCTTCGCGCTCTCGCGGGCGTAATCGACAGCCATCTGCTGGAGTTCGGGCGTGGTGCAATACCGTTCGAGGATCTCGAAACCGCGGCCGCCGTGCTCGGTGTCGACGTCGGCATGGAGCCAGAAGTGCTCGATGTCCGCCTCGTCGAAGCGATAGACGTCGCGCAACGCGGGCAGCACCTTGCTGTACAGCATCGGCGACTGGGACTCCGTGCCGATGTTGGTGGCCGCCACGCTGCAGATGAAGGACTCGTCCTTGCATACACCGTTGAACCAACTCACCCAGGCCTCGGTGGTGGGCAGGCCCCGGCCGCGCCTGGCCGCTTCGGCGTCGGCGCCGTTGGCGGTGGCGAACCGCAGGATGATGTCCAGGTGCGGCCGTTCCGGATCGCTCTCCTCCAGGTAGTTGCCGAGCAGGAGCCCCTGCACCTCAAGGGGAGTGTTGGCGGCCTTGTAGAGCTCACCCCGGTAGATATTGCTGATCCAGTGGTACTGCTCAATGGCCCAGCCCGCCATGGCGTTGCGGCTGAGCTCGCCCGCGGCCCACTTCTCGGTGAGCGGATGGTTCGCACAGTGGCGTTCCAGTACCGCGGCTTCGAGCCGTTCACGCAAAGACCCATTGTTCGCCATGTTGGACTCCCCATCGAGGCTCGCGGCGGACGGCACCCGCGCCTGGGAATGCGCCTGTCCAGCCTCGGCGGGGCCATATCATCACGTCGCCATCGAGGCTGTCAAGGCGGGTCTCCCTGGCATCCCGTATGGATCATTCCTTTCGGGGAAGCCGGTCGCGCTTGATCACCACGCGCTGGTGGCGTCCCTCGCCGATCTTCTCGCGTTCGTTGTGGGCCTCCACGGTGAAGGTCAGCCGCCGTCCCTCGACCTCGACGAGCCTGGCCGAGGCGCGGACGGTCTCGCCGATGGCGGTCCCCGCGATATGGGAGATCTCCACGCGCACGCCCACCGACACCTCGTCGTCATCCAGGTAGGCGCTGACGGCGATCACCGCGGAGCGCTCCATGTGCCAGACCATGGCCGGCGTCGAGTACACCAGGATGCCCTCCTCCTCGGCGATGTGCTGCGCCGCCATCTCCGGCGTCGTCTCGATCACCCACTCTCCTTCGAGCCCTTCCTTGAGTTCGTCTTTCACTGGACCTCCCTTGCCCCGCTTTCCCGGCTCCCTACTATTGGTCATATCGTCTATACTGTGAAGCATTTTCGAACCGTGTTGAAAGGAAGGTGTCCTGAATCATGAACGCGGCATTGCAGGGGACCATGGCGCTGGATCTGAGCGGTCATGTGGCCGGGCCCTTTTGCGGGAGCCTCTTGGGTGATCTCGGATGTGATGTCATCAAGGTGGAGCTGCCGGACGGGGGCGATACGCACCGCGGACGGAATCCCTTGTACGAGGGCTACGGGCCGAGCTTCCGGGCGCTCAACCGCAACAAGCGGAGCCTCACCCTGGACCTGCGCAAGCCCCAGGGCAAGGAGATCCTGCTCAAGCTGCTGGAGAAGGCCGACGTCCTGCTGGAGAACTTCCGTCCGGAGACGCGCACGAAGCTCGGCCTCGACTACGAGCGCCTTTCCGAGCTGAATCCCAGGTTGGTCCACTGTTCCATCACCGGGTACGGGCAGGACGGTCCCTACCGCGACAAGCCGGGCTTCGACACCATCGGCCAGGCGCTGAGCGGCATGCTCAGCCTCATGACCGACTTCGACAAGCCCAAGGTGGTGGGGGTCTCGGTCACCGACCATTCCACCGGAGTGTTCGCCGCCTACGGCATCCTCGGCGCCCTGCTGGCGCGGCACCACACCGGCCGCGGCCAGTTCGTGGACGCCTCGCTGCTGCGCATCAGCCTGGCGTTCATCGAGTCCCACATGGCCGACTACCTGAACGGCGGCGAGGCCATCACCCGCGAGAACTTTCCGCGGGGACGCATCTATTGTTTCGTTCCCAGCGACAAGAAGGCCCTGGTGATCCACCTCTCCGGACACCAGAAGGCCTGGGAGGGGCTGGTGAGCGTGGTGGGCCGCCGGGACCTGCTGGACGATCCGCGCTTCGCCACCCGCAACGACCGCTGGCGGCACCACTACGACATCGTCCCGATCCTGCAGGCGGAGTTCGAGAAGAAGCCGCGGGACCACTGGCTCGAGGCGCTGGACGCGGTGAGCGTGCCCAACGCGCCCATCTACAGGATCGAGGAAGTGCTGGACGACCCGCAGGTGAAGGAGATGGGTCTGCCGCAGGAGATCAACCATCCCGAGATGGGGTCCAGCAACCTCATCGGCAACGCGATTCAGCTTTCCGACACCCCCATGCAGTTCCACCGCGCGGCGCCGTTGCTGGGCGAGAACACCGACGAGATCCTGCGCGGCCTCGGCTACGACGACGAGGCGCTGGCGACGCTGCGCGAAAGCGGGGTCACCTCGTAAGCGGAGGCATTCCATGAACAGCAGCGAATTCGTCCAGGAATTGCGTGACAAGGTCAGAGCCTTCTGCGCTACCCTCGACGACCGGCCGCCGGCCTACAGCTACGTTCCGCTGACCACCGACGAGGAGCGCGTCCGGGTGATGAAGAGCCGGCTTTGGAACGAGCTGCGCGCCGCCGACCTCTTCGGCGGCTGGCTCAAGACCACTCCCGAGCTCGAGGTCAAGACCATGATGGCGCGCTCCGCCCACGAGGAGATGACCCACGCCGGGCTCCTCATGGCGCGCATCCGGGAACTCGGCGCCGACCCCTTCGACTACCGCCCGCTGCCGGCGCAGATGTCCATGTTCAACGCCATGGAAGCGCTTCCCGACACGTGCCAGCGGCTGGCGGGGTTCTCCATGGGCGGTGAAGGAATAGCCAACTACCTCATCGAGAAGTGCCTGGCCGCGCCCTCGGTCCCGGACTGGATCAAGGCGCCGTACCGGCGCATCCTGGCCGACGAGGAGGGCCACGGCAGCGGTCCCGAGGAAATCCTCGTGCGCTACGCCACCACCCCCGAGATCCAGGACGCCACCCGCCGGGCCGTGGCCATGCGCCTGGTGCTGATGCGGGAATATCTCGCCAGCCTGGACCGTTGGGCCATGAACGAGGCGGACTGGTAGGAATCTTGACGCCGCAAGACCGGTAATGCTAGACGCTAGGTTAAGTGCGCGAGAATATATGAAACGTTCGCAAGGGGGACAATCAAATGGCAGACAACGGAACACTGGCGGGCTGTGAGGTCATTATTTCGTCGGACTCCCACGTCATGGAGCCGTCCGACATCCTCGTGGAAAGGGCTCCCAAGGGATACAGGGACCAGGTGCCGCGCTTTCCCCAGTTGAAGTTGGGGGAGAGCTTTCAGACCCAGCCGGGCGGATCGGACCCGGACAAGCGCATCACCGAGATGGAGACCGACGGGGTGAGCGCGGAGGTGCTCTTCCCGACCTACCTGCTGCCGCACTTCGCCATGGACGACGCCAAGCTGCAGGAAGTTTCGTTCGGCGCCTACAACGACTGGGTGGTGGAGTACTCCTCGGTGGCGCCCAACCGGCTCGTGGGAGTGGCGGCCATCTCCATGTACGACATCGACAACGCCGTGAAGGAACTCGAGCGCTGCGCCAAGAAGGGTCTCAAGGGTTCGCTCATCTGGCAGGCGCCGCACGCCGACCTGCCGTTCCACTCCGATCACTACGAGAAGTTCTGGGCGGCGTCCGCGGACCTCGAGCTTCCGGTGCACCTGCACATCCTCACCGGCCACGGCTACCACAAGAAAACCGTGTTCGGTAACCAGCGCATCGGCGTCGAGCCCTACCGCGGCAGCGTCAACCTGAAGCTCCAGGAGATCATCAACGCGGTCTTCGACTTCATCTTCTACGGCATCATGGAGCGCCATCCCAAGCTCAAGTTCGTGTGCGTGGAGAACGAGATCGGCTGGATGCCATTCATGCTGCAGCAGTGGGACTACTACTGGAACCGGTTCAAGGGGGAGAACCCCATCTCCATCACCAAGAACCCCAGCGAGTACTTCAACGAGCAGTTCTTCGGCACCTTCTTCCGCGACACGGTGGCCGGCCACAACTTCGAGTGGTGGGGTCAGGACAACTGCATGTGGTCCAACGACTACCCCCACGCCAACTCGACGTGGCCGGATTCCAAGAAGTACATCGACCGCGACCTCGGTCACCTGCCGGCGGACATACGGAAGAAGCTGGTCTGCACCAACGTCAAGAACCTGTACCAGCTCGATATTCCCGATCCGGTTCAATAGCGCGAAAGCCGCCCTCCCAAGGGGGCGGCCTTTCTCATCCATTGGGGGAGACGGAGCGGGCGGCGGCCCCGAGGCGACGCGTGTGAGCTCCCCGCAAAGAAAGGGACAAACTCATGGCCAAGAACGGTTTCAAAGTACTCGACAGCGACATGCATATCATGGAACCCACGGATCTGTGGCCTCGGTACTTGCCGCCGGAGTTTCGGGAACAGGCTCCGCTGGGGCGCAAGTCCGAGAACGTTCGGGACCTGAAGCTGAAATTCCCCGACAAGGGGGCTGAAGCGCGCCGCACCGGTGATGAATTGCATGCGGGCCAGAATTACGAAAAGAACCAGAACACCTACCGCGACCACTCCGAAAGGGGCTGGACCGGCGAGGTGCAGCTCGAGGCCATGGACGTGGAGGGCATCGACGCCGCGGTGCTGTTTCCGACCCGGGGCCTCCATGTGCTGGACTATCCGGGACACGAGCCGCACTTCGCCGCGGCCCTGGCGCGGGCCTACAACGACTGGCTTCACGACTTCTGCAGCGCCGACCCGAACCGGCTGTTCGGCGCCGGCATGATCTCGGTCTACGACATCAACGACGCGGTGGAGGAGACGCGCCGGGTGGCGGGCGAGTACGGCTTCCGCACGGTCTTCCTGAGGTCCAACCTCGTCAACGGCAAACCGCTGCACGACCCGTACTACGAGCCCCTGTGGAATACCCTGGAGGAGTTGGCCCTTCCCATCGGGTTCCACGAAGCCTCCACTTCCCGCGCGGCCCAGGCCGGCGAGCAGTTCGAGCCCAACTTCGGCCTGAGGCGCGTCTATTCCCAGCCCTTCGAGCAGATGATGGGGCTTGGGAGCTTCGTGGGCGGCGGCGTGCTCGCGCGTCATCCCAAGCTCCGGGCGGCATTCCTGGAAGCCAACTGCTCGTGGCTGCCGTGGCTCCTCTGGCGCTTCGACGAGGGTTACGAGCGGGAGGGCGACGTCTACATGACCGACCTGGACCGGAAGCCCAGCGATTACTTCAAGGACCAATGCTGGATTTCCATCGAGCCGGACGAGACCCCGGCGCGGTTCACCATCGAGGAGTTCGGCTGCGACCAGCTCGTCTTCTCCACCGACTATCCCCACGGCGACTCCAGGTATCCCCACGCCGTGGACGAGTTCCTGGAACTCGACCTGTCCGACGAGGCAAAGCGCAAGATCCTGTGGGACAACTGCGCGCGGTTCTATGGTTTTGACTAGTGTGGTGTCTGGTTAATTCTAATTGACCAGACACCACACGTTTTACCTCAGGACGAGATAATCCGATCCGAAGGAGGGCGCGATGGCGAAACCCCAAGAGGCGGCACCACCTGAGTGCATCCAGGGCGTGGTCAACTACCTCAAAAAGGACACCGAGGCCCCGGCGAGCTACGGCGGCATGAGCCAGAAGGAGGCCGACCGCAAGCGCAGGGGCAACTACGAGAGCCACACGGTCACCATCCACAACGCCCGGCTCCTGGCCAGCGGGCTTTCGCTGGAGCGCGAGGGGTTCGTGCTGGTGCGCCACGACACCCAAATGAAGGATTTCTACGACGAGGAAGAGGTGCGCACGGTCTACTACAAGGAGACCGAGGAACTCGTAAAGAAGACCGCCGGGGCCAAGCGAGTGGTCGTGTTCGACCACACGCTGCGCTCGGGCGACGAGGCCACGCGGGAGGCGAAGCAAGTGGGCGGCCCCGTGCGCGGCGCCCACAACGACTACACGGACTGGTCGGGGCCGCAGCGGGTGCGCGACATCCTGCCGGACGAGGCCGAGGAGTTGCTCAAGGGCCGGTTCGGCGTGATCCAGACCTGGCGCCCCATCAACCGCCCGGTGATACGGGACCCCCTGGCCATCTGCGACGCCGGCAGCACCGGCATGGAGGGCGCCATCCCCACCGCGCGCATCTACCCGGACCGGCGCGGCGAGACGCTGCACTACACCTTCAATCCCAAGCACTACTGGTACTACTTCCCGCACATGGAGCGTCACGAGGCCGTGGTGTTCAAGACTTTCGAGTCCGAGAAGGACGGCCGCGCCCGCTGGACCCTGCACTGCGCCTTCGACGACCCCGACACGCCGCCCGACGCGCCGCCCCGCGAGAGCATCGAGATGCGCACGCTGGCGTTCTTCTAGGAGACCCCATGAGCAATTTCGACGTGGTGGAAACCACCATCGAGGCCGTCCACAAGGCCTTCGAATCCGGACAGTTGACCCCGCGGGAGCTGGTACAGGCCTACCTCGACCGCATCGAGGCCTACGACCGGAAGGGCCCGGCCCTGAACTGCATCATCACCGTCAACCCCAACGCCCTGGAGGAAGCCGACCGGCTCGGCGCCTCCCCCCTGACCGGGCCGCTCCACGGCATCCCGGTGGTGTTCAAGGACCAGGGCGACGTCAAGGGAATGCCCACCACCCTGGGCAGCGTGCTGTTCAAGGATTTCTACCCCGACCAGGACTGCACGGTGGCGGAGAAGCTCAAGGCGGCCGGCGCCATCATCCTCGCCAAGGCCACCCTGGGCGAGCTGGGCGGCGGCGACACCCACGGCTCGCTGTTCGGCTCCAGCCGCAACCCCTACGATGTCGAGCGCACGGTGGGCGGCTCCTCCGGCGGCTCCGGCGGGGCCGTGGCCGCGAACTTCGCCACCGTGGCGGTGGGGCAGGAGGGGTACGCCTCCATCCGCCGTCCCTCCACCTGGAACTGCGTCGCCGGCATGCGCCCGACGCCGGGCCTGGTGAGCCGCGCCGGCGTCTACGACGGGTGGCCCGATATGACCGGCTCGCTGGGCCCCATGGCGCGCACCGTCGGGGACATGGCACGGCTGCTGGACGGGATGGTGGGCTACGATTCCGAGGACCCGGTGACGGCCCGTGGGGTCGGCCACGTACCCGGGAGCTACACCGACTTCCTGGATGTCAACGGCCTCGCCGGCGCCCGTCTCGGGATCCTGCGGGAGCCCATGGGGTATACGTCGGAGCCCGACACCGATGACTTCAAGCAGGTCACCGAGGTGTTCGACCAGGCGGTGGCGGACCTGCGGGCCGCGGGAGCCGAGGTGGTGGACCCGGTGGAGATCCCGCAGCTCAACGAGTTGCTGGCGAAGCGCTCGTGGAACCCCGCCAACGCCGACAAGGCGTTCAAGCTGTACTACGGGAGGAGCTCCAAGCGGCCCTTCGAGTCGCGTCAGGAGGCGATCGACTCGCCGGACTTCGCCAAGGTCCACTACAACGCCCAGAACCGCTGGAAGGCGCCCCTGGACGCCGAGAAACACTACCAGTACCTGCTGGCCCGCGAAACACTCATGGGCAACCTGTTGAAGGTCATGGCCGACCACCGGCTGGACGCCATCGTGCACAAGTCGGTGGAGCACCAGCCCACGCTCATCACCGACGGCATCAAGCCGCCGTGGGTCAACATGCGTGGCGTGCCCCACATCAACACGTTCCTGATATTCGTCTCGTCGGTGGTGGTGCCCGGGGGCTTCACCCGGGACGGTCTGCCCGCCGGCATCACGTTTCTCGGAAGGGCCTACGACGACGCGCGCATGATCAAGTTCGCCTACGCGTACGAGCAGGCCACGCACCACCGCAAGCCGCCGGCCACCACGCCGGCACTGTAAGAGCCGACCCTCCTGAAAGCCGGCGCCCCGGTCCGTCGTTCCCGCTCCTTCCCCGTCGTTCCCGCGAAAGCGGGAATCCGGGAGGGGCGGGGCGGTCGGTGTAGTCGAGAACAGGGAAGGAAATCGCGCATGCCCCGCATACCGGAGCTCACCGAACGAGACGCCATCCCCGAGGATCAGCGCCACCACTACGACTCCATCATGGCCAGCCGCAAGCGCATCGGCGCGCCCTACGCCAACCTGCTCCACTGCCCGGACCTGGCCGCGCGCACCGCGCACCTGGTGGGGTACTCGCTGTTCACCTCGGACTTTCCGTTGAAGGAGAAGGAGCTGGTGATCTGCACGGTGGCGCGGGAGATGGACTGCGTCTACGAGTGGGCCGCCCACTCGGGTCACGCCCTCGATGCCGGGGTGCCGGAAGAGACGGTGGCGGCCATCCGTGACGGCAGGGCGCCCGAGGGCCTGGACGAGGACGAGGCCCCTTTCGTCAAGTACGTGCAGGAGCTTCTGAGGCCGCCGCACCGCGTCGCGGAGGCGACGTTCCGCGCGTTGCGGGAGCGTCTCGGCGACCACCGGCTGGCGGAGCTGACCGGCATCGTCGGCGGCTACGTGGGCCTTGCCTGCTCCCTCAATGCCTTCCAGGTCGGCGCGCCCGAGGGCATGCCGGTCCTTCCCGCGGGGTAAGCGCCGTGTCCATCGGATACCGCGAGACCGAGCTCGACGCCGGGGCGAAGAGCGGCATTCCGGTCCTGGAAGTAGCCGATTTCCTGGCCGGCGCTCCCGGCGCCCTGGAGGGGCTGGCCGGCGAGTTGCGCCATGCGCTGGAGCAGGTGGGCTTCTACTATATCCACGGCCACGGCGTGCCCCAGCGGCTCATCGACGACGTCTTCGCCGAGTGCGCCCGTTTCCACGCACGGCCCCTGGCCGAGAAGATGGCGGTGCGGGGCAACGAGCACAACGTCGGCTACATGCCGCTCAACGGCTACGTGTCCCGGAGCTCCCGGGTGGAGAAGGCCACGCGCCCCAACTTCGTCGAGGCGTACTTCCTGAAGCGCGACCTCCCTTCCGACCATCCCGACGTGGTGGCGGGGGTGCGCTACCGCTGCGCCAACCCGTGGCCCGAGCCGCATCTCCTGCCGGGCTTCCGCGAGACGGTGGTGGCCTACCTGGACGCCATGGAGCGGCTCTGCAAGCGGATGCTGCCGCTCTACGCGGTGGCGCTGGAGCTTTCGCCGGACTACTTCGACGAGGCCTTCGCGGAGCCCCAGTACACCTTGCGGATGTCGCACTACCCGCCCGCCGAGCAGGGCGACACCGACCAGTACGGGCTGGCGCCGCATACGGATTCGAGCTTCCTGACCATGCTGCCGCAGTCGGAGCTGCCGGGGCTTGCCATCCGCATGCCCTCGGGCGAGTGGGCCGACGCGCCGGCGACACCCGGCACCTTTCTGGTCAACTCCGGGGACATGCTGCGCCGCTGGACCAATCACAGGTTCCTGTCCACCCCGCACCGGGTGGTGAACCGCAACGCGGGCCGTGACCGCTACGCCATCCCGTTCTTCTTCGACGCGACCCACAACTATCCCATGGCGTGTCTTCCCACGTGCCAGGGACCGGACAACCCGCCCCGCTACGAACCCACGACCTACGGAGAGTACATGCGCTGGTTCGCGCGGCAGTACGACCACGTGCGGAGCCGCGACAGCCATGAGCCCCATGACCCGGGTGTCCCCACTGTCGGATAGGACGCAGGACGCCGGTGGGCCGGGCGTTTTCGCGCAGGCGTCAATGTTACGCGAATTTGTCAATTTGGTAACAGGGTCTGTGGAAAAACCCTGTGTATTTGTCCGCGATGCGCCGGAAATCGCCCTGTTCATCCGGCATTCAGCCGATTGCATAATTTCTGCGCACCGTTTTTTCTCGCAAAACCGTGCAGTTGCGAAGAAAAGGTCCCAAAGGCCGTGAGTATCCGGAGGCGCCTTGCCGAGCCCGCCCCGGACCCTCCGACTGCCAAGTTGCTGATTCCCAATAGACTATGAGCGCAAACGCGAATCTCCGGGCATTGCTCCGGCCGCGATCGGTGGCGGTGGTCGGGGCATCCCCGAGAGGCAGCACCGGTGGACGGATCCTGGGGAACGTCCTCGGGTCCGGCTTCCGGGGGGCGGTGTATCCGGTGAATCCCAACTACCCCGAGGTGCGGGGAAAGCCGTGCTTTCCGTCCATCGACGGGCTGCCGGAGGTGCCTGATTGTGTGATCGTGGCGTTGCCCGTCTCCCGCGTCCTGGCCGTCATCGAGGAGGCGGCGGGCGCCGGCGTGCCGTCGGGCATCGTCGTGGCCGAGGGCTTCGCGGACGGAGATACGGCGGCGGGGCGGCGCCGGCAGCAGGAGCTTCAGCGCCTGGCGGGCGCCGCCGGCATGGCCGTCACCGGCCCGTGCTGCATGGGGGTGGCGAGCCTCCGTTACGGCTTCGCCAACTCCTATTTCTCGATCCCGGAGGACCTGACGCCCGGAGGCGTCTCGCTCGTCTCCCAGAGCGGCGGTCTGACCAACGCCGTCACCGAGTTGGCCGCGAGCCGCAACACCGGCTTCAACTACATCATCTCCAGCGGCAACGAGGCCGTGGTGGAGATGGCCGACTATATCGAATACCTCGCCGACGATCCCGAGACGCGGGTCATCGCCTGCATCATGGAAGGGGCCAAGGACGGCGCCAAGCTGCGCCGGGTGCTGGCCTCCACCGGCCGCAAGAAGCCCGTGGTGGTGTTGAAGCTCGGCCGCACCGAATCAGGACAGAGGGCCACGGTGGCCCACACCGGCACCCTGGCGGGCCAGCGGGAAGCCTACGAGGCGTTGTTTCGCGAAACCGGCGTTGCCCAGGTGGACAGCCTCGACGAGTTGGTGGAGACCGCGGGGCTGTTCCTCCACGCGCCCCTTCCGGCGGGAGAGAGGGTCGTGTTCCTGACCATCTCCGGCGGCGCCACGGCCCTCATCAGCGACGTCAACGCCATCGCCGGCCTCCGGTGCCCGGCCTTGTCCGCGGCCACCAACGCGAAGCTCGGGGAGATTCTCGGTGTCCAGGATCGTCCGTTCAACAACCCCATCGACACCGTGGGGATGCCGCGCATCGAACAGGGTAACAATCTCACGACGGTTCTCGACACGCTGTTGAACGACGACGGCATCGATCTGGTGGGGTTGGCTCTCAGCACCAAACGGGTGCATGTGCCCACGCAAAAGAAGCTGCTGGACCAGGTGGCCGCCTGCGCCCGGACCACGACGAAGCCGCTGTTCGTGCTGTCCCTGGTGTCCAACGGTCTCACGGCAGACTGCCGCACGTTCTCCGCCGAGACCGCCGTGCCGATGCTGGAGGACGTGACCGGCGGGATGAAGGCCGTGCGCAAGCTCGTGGATCACGGGGTGTTCCGGCGCAGGCGGAAGCCGGTTCGGATGGCGGCGGACTCCGTGGAGTTTCATGCTCCGGAAGGCGTCGGCGCGTTGACCGAGCACGACAGCAAGCGCATCCTCGCCCGTGCGGGCATCACCGTGACCCGTGAAGGGCTCGCCGAGACGCCCGAGGAGGCGATGGAGAGAGCTGCCGACCTTGGTCGCCCGGTGGCTTTGAAGGTCCAGTCACCCGACGTGCCGCACAAGTCGGATGCCGGGGGCGTCCATCTTGGCGCCGCAACCGCCGAGGAGGTGGAGACCGCCTACCTCCGCATCACCAGGAACGTCAAGGCGGCGCACCCCGACGCCCGCATCGACGGCGTCCTGGTGCAGGAAATGGTCTCCGACGGGCTGGAAGTCATCGTCGGCATGGTGCACGATGCACAGTTCGGGCCGCTGGTGATGGTGGGGCTGGGCGGTATCTACGTCGAAGTGTTCAAGGACGCCGCCTTCCGCCTGCCGCCGCTGGACGAGGAAGACGTGCGCGAGATGCTGGCGGAACTGCGCGGAGGGGTGCTGCTGGACGGCCCGCGGGGAGGGAAGCCCCGTGACGTGGATGCGCTGGTGGATTGCGTGGTCCGTTTCGGCGACTTCGTCGCCCACAACGCCGGGCGCTTTACCGCGGTGGAGATGAACCCGGTGATGGTGCGTCCCCAAGGCCTCGGCGTAGCGGTGGCGGACGCCCTGATAACGGTGGCAGCGGAAACGGGCTAGTGTCGCGTCCCGTGAATTCCTGGCATAAGTTGCGCAGGATTTTTTGTTGTCGGCAAGGCGCGATGACGAGCAGTGGCGGGCACCACGCGGGGAAGAGCAACGCAGCCGACGGCGAAAAAGACCAGCAAATTATGCCAGGAAATTACGGGACACGACACTAGGCAGGGGCGACACGCGGTCACCCCTCTCGACCGAACACGAGGGAGCTTCAATGACCTACGAGAACATCCTGTACGACGTGGCCGACCACGTAGCCACCATCACCCTCAACCGTCCCGAATCCATGAACGCCATCAGCTACAAGGCCCGGGACGAGCTGCACGACGCCTGCGCCCAAGTGTCGGCCGATCCGGACGTGTGGGTGTGCATCATCACCGGGGCCGGGGAGCGGGCCTTCTCCACCGGGCTCGACCTGAAGGAGCGGGCGCGCGAGGTGGACGATTCGACATTCTTCGAGAAACGCCGGGTGCGCAACCGCGCGGGCATGCAAGGGCAGAACCTGCTGGTGGCCGCCATGGAAAAGCCCACCATCGCGGCGATTCGCGGCTACGCCGTGGGCGGCGGCCTGGAGCTGGCGCTGGCCTGCGACATCCGCGTTGCCGCGGAGGACGCCAAGCTCGGCATGTTCGAGGTGCGTCGCGGGCGCTTGGGCGGCGGCGGCGGCACGCAGCGCCTGCCGCGGCTCGTCGGCATGGCCAAGGCGCTGGAGCTGTCCCTCACCGGCGAGGCCGTGGACGCCCACGAGGCCCTGCGCATCGGGTTGGTCAACAAGGTCGCGCCGGTGGACCAGTACATGGACGTGGCCCGGGAGATCGCGGCCAAGATCTGTCTGGGCGCTCCGTTGTCGGTCATCGCCATCAAGGAAGCCATCACCAAGGGGATCCAGCTCCCCCTGGAGCAGGGCCTGAAGCTTGAGAGCGACCTGGGCCTGGCGCTATCCACCACCGAGGACCAGAAGGAAGGCTCCCGCGCCTTCGCGGAGAAGCGCCCGGCCGTGTGGAAGGCCCGGTAGACGTCCCATACCCGTCGCTGGTACGAAACGGCGTCAAGGCCCCGAACCCGTCATTCCGGCGAAAAGCCTGCCCCGTACTTGATACGGGGCCGGAATCCAGGGCGGGTAGGGCGGGGCCGCAGGAGGAACCATGAGCACCAACCTGAACGGCAAATACGCCATCGTCGGCGTCGGCCAGAGCCCCCTCGGCAAGGTCCCGGAGATGGGCCCCATCGGGCTGTTCGCGGTGGCGGCCAAGAACGCCATCGAGGACGCGGGTCTGAGGAAGGAGGACGTGGACGGCCTCATCACCCGCGGCCCGGACGACGTCTACTGCCACCACCAGAGGGTGGGGGAGGCTCTCGGACTCAACGTGACATTCAGCACCTCCACCGCCAACGGCGGCGCCAGCCAGACCATGGCGGTTGCCATGGCGTGCATGGCCATCGAAGCCGGCGTCTGCAACACCGTGGTGGTGGGCTACGGCCGCGACACCTGGTCCCGCACCCACCGCACGGCCGAGGCCAAGCAGGCGGTGGCCTCGCGGCCCCGCACCTACTCGGAGTTCGGCTCCGAGTTCGGCCAGTTCGGCGCGCCGGTGAACTACGCCATCGCGGCCCGCCGCCACATGGAGCGCTTCGGCACCACCAAGGCGCAGCTCGGCGCCATCGCGGTGGCGTTCCGGAACCATGCGCGCAAGAACCCCCACGCGTTCATGCAGAAACCCCTGGATCTGGACGAGTACCTGAGCGCCCGGCTGATCGTGGACCCGCTGTGCCTCTACGACTGCAGCGTGTTCATCGACGGCGCCGGCGCGGTGGTGGTGACCACCGCCGAGCGCGCCCGCGACCTCAGGCAGCCGCCGGCCTACGTCCTGGGGTTCGGCTTCGGCAACCGTCTGAGCGGTTGGTTCACCGACGACAACATGATCACCACCGGCGCCAGGGAGGCCGGGGAGGCCGCCTACAAGATGGCGGGCATCGGCCCCAAGGACGTGGACACCGCCCAGATCTACGACTGCTTCACCCACATGGTGCTGCTGCAACTGGAGGACTACGGCTTCTGCGCCAAGGGCGAGGGCGGCCCGTTCGTCGGCTCCGGGGCGCTGGAGGCCGACGGGGTGCTACCCACCAACACCTCCGGCGGCCAGCTTTCCGAGGGTCACATCGAGGGCATGCTCCAGGTGCTGGAAGGCGCCCGCCAGGTGCGCCGCGAGCACACCCCCGACCGGCAGGTGAAGGACTGCAACATCGCCCTGGTCAGCGGCCACGGCGGCAACACCGTGTGCCAGTCGGCGCTGATCCTGGGGAGGGAAGCGGGATGAGCGAGTACCAAAAGCCGCTGCCGCCGCCGTCGGTGGAGTCGGAGCCCTTCTGGGACGGCTGCCGGCGCCACGAGCTGCTGGTGCCCCGTTGCGACGCCTGCTCGCACCACTGGTTCCCGGCCACCGCCACCTGCCCCGAGTGCTGGAGCACCGACTGGGCCTGGACCCGGGTGAGCGGCAAGGGAAAGATCTATTCCTTCGGCGTCTACCACCGGGCCTACCACAAGGGTTTCGCCGAGGATCTGCCCTATGCCCTGGTGGTGGTGGAGCTGGACGAGGGCCCCCGCCTCACCACCAATGTGGTGGGCTGCAACCCGGACGCGCTGAGCTGCGACATGCCCGTTGAGGTGGTGTTCGACGACGTCACCGACGACCGGACCCTGTACAAGTTCAAACCCGTCAACGATCGTTAACGCCCCTACAACCCCCTCTCCCCTTGGGAGAGGGCCGGGGTGAGGGTGCACGGCCCACCGTCCAAGGAGGGGAAGGCGCCCAAGGAGGTAACCCGTCATGCTGCACAGCACCGAACACATTCTCGTCACCCACACCGGCAGCCTGCCGCGCCCCCGCCAGCTCATCGAGTTGATGCTGGCGGAGAACGAGGGCAAAACCGTGGACCCGGGCGAGTACGAGGAGAAGCTCCGGAGCGCGGTGCACGACATCGTGCGTTTCCAGATGGACCTTGGTGTCGACGTCGTCGACGACGGCGAGTTCAGCAAGCGCGGCTTCGCGGTCTACGCACACCAGCGCCTGGACGGGCTCACGCCCACCGGCCGGGTGCGGGTGTCGCCCTGGGCAGGCTCCCGGGAGTCGCAGGCGTTCCCCGAGTACTACGGCTACTACAGCCCGGTGCCGGGGACCAAGCCCAACCCCAGCAACATGCAGATGGTCTGCACCGGCCCCATCGCGTACAAGGCCCAGGACAGGCTGGCGCAGGATCTGGCGAACCTGAAGGCCGCGGTGGGTGAAGCCGGAGCCGCGGAGGCCTTCGTGCCCGCCATCTCCCCCTGCGACGTGGCCGGCAACCAGGAGAACGAGTACTACAAGAGCGACGAGGAGTTCCTGTTCGCCATCGCCGACGCCCTCCGGGTGGAGTACGAGGCCATCGTCGACGCCGGCTTCCTGCTCCAGATCGACGACCCGCTGCTGATCAACTACTACGTCAAGAATCCGGACCTGAGCGTCGCCCAGTGCCGCGCCTGGGCCGAGGGCCAGATCGAGGCCATCAACCACGCCCTGCGGGACATCCCCGAGGACCGGGTGCGCTACCACACCTGCTACGGCATCAACATGGGACCGCGGGTCTACGACATGGAGATGAAGGACTACATCGACATCGTGCTCAAGATCCGCGCCGGCGCCTTCTCCTTCGAGGCCTCCAACCCGCGCCACGAGCACGAGTGGAAAGTATGGGAGGACGTGAAGCTGCCCGACGGCAAGCTCATCATCCCCGGCGTCATCACCCAGTCGTCGGTGCTGGTGGAGCACCCCGAGTTGATCGCCCAGCGCCTCGAGCGCTTCGCCGGCGTGGTGGGCCGCGAGAACGTCATCGCCGGAAGCGACTGCGGCTTCGGCACCCAGGCCCTGGAGGTCCCCGAGATCCATCCCGACATCGTCTGGGCCAAATTCCAGGCCATGTCCGAGGGAGCGAGGCTGGCGAGCGAGCGGCTGTGGGGGTGAGGATGGCAGCTTAAGTATTGATCCGTCAAGAAACTGCACTCGTGATTTGAGCAAGTTCCATGCCATTCGTCGACCCGGGGGAATGACCAAGTACGGCGAAACCCGACCAGAACACGACACATCTTTGAATAGTCTTGACCAAAATACGATGGTATGGATAATAGTCAAGCTATGGACACGGAATCGCGCGTCTACGACGCCCTGCTGGCCGAGCACTTGTCCGCCAACCGGCAGATGGCGTTTGTCAGCGGTCCGCGGCAGGTAGGTAAGACCACGACTTGTCGGCGTCATGCCGACAACTATTGCAACTGGGACAATCTCGATGACAGGGAGGCCGTGCTGGCGGGTCCGGCTAGCTTGGCCGCCGCCATGGGAGCGGATCGGCTCTCCACCACCGCTCCTGTAGCGCTCTTCGACGAACTTCACAAGTTCCCGAACTGGAAGCCCTTCCTGAAGGGTCTGTTCGACACATACGCTGACCGCCTTCGCATCATCGTCACCGGCAGCAGCCGCCTGGACGTTTACCGCCGGGGCGGCGATAGCCTGATGGGTCGCTACTTCTCCTATCGGATGCATCCGTTTTCCGTGGCCGAAACGGTGAGCCGGGAACTTCCCGAAGCGGATAGGGTCGTCCGGTCGCCGGACAGGATCGAAGCTGACGATTTCGAAGCGTTGTGGAGTCACGGAGGGTATCCTGAGCCGTACCTTAGACGCGATAACCGGTTCAGCCGAAGGTGGCGGTCGCTACGCTACGCACAACTCGTCCGGGAAGACATACGCGACCTCACCCAGGTTCAGCAGATCGACCAGTTGGAGGTGCTCGTCCGCCGTTTGAGCCGCCAGTCGGGGCGTCAACTCGTGTATGGCAACCTCGCCAGGGAGGTGCGGGTGTCAGCGGATACCATCCGTCGGTGGGTGGCCGCTTTGTGCGATTTCCACCTGGGATTCCTGGTCAGGCCGTGGTTCCGGAACGTCTCGCGATCTCTGCGCAAGGAGCCCAAGTGGTACCTGAGGGACTGGGCGGACATCGAGGACGACGGAGAGAAGTCCGAGACCTTCGTCGCGTGTCACCTCCTCAAGGCGGTCGACGGCTGGAACGACATGGGGCTCGGCCGGTTCGAGCTCGGCTACCTGCGCGACCGGCAAAAGCGGGAAGTCGATTTCGTGGTGGCCCGTGAAGGTCAGCCTTGGTTCCTGGTGGAGGTGAAACACCGGGATGAATCCATGAGTCGGTCTCTTAGGTACTTCCAGGATCAGGTTGACGCGCCGTTTGCGTTTCAGGTGGTCGTCGATGCCGACTTCGTTGACGCCGATTGCTTCGCGAAGCCGAGACCGCCGCTGGTAGTCCCGGCCCGAACCTTCTTGTCGCAGCTCTTATGACGCTCGTCATGCCGTTGACAACTTAAACTCCCCTTGGGTAAGGTCTCGCAGGTAAACCACGCAGTGTGATGGAGGGCTTTATGGGAAAGCTTGAGATGCTGGATCCGAGGGCCGACGTTCTCCTGGAGAATCATCCGCCCGTCCCTGGGCTGGATGATCTGGCCGGGAAAGTCGTGGGTATCCTCGACAACGGTCAGGCCAACTCGAGCCCGATGTTCGAGGAGCTGGCGCGGTTGATCGAGGAGCAGACGGGCGCGGCGGAAGTGCTGCTGCGGAAGAAGCCCAGCCACATGAACGCGGCGCCGGGGGAAATGATCGAGGAGATGCTGAGCCGGTGCGACGCGGTCGTCACCGGCCTGGGCGCTTGAGGGTCGTGCACGTCGTGGAGTGTCCACGACGCCATCGAGATCCAGAAGCGCGGCACCCCCACGGTGACCCTTTGCCAGACCATCTTCATGGAACTGGGCCGGAAGGAAGCGACGTTCTTCGGCATGCCCAAGCTGCCGCTGGTGCAGATCCCGCACCACCCGAGCGGCGGCGCGCGGCCCGGCGAGCACGCCGAGGACGCAAGGATCGCCATCGGGCCGGTTCGCGAGAACCTGACGGACGCCGACACCGGCGAGCGGGCGGCGGGATCGGGCGCCGCTGTTGCCGAAGCGCAGGCCGCGAAGTAGGGCGCCTCACGCAAGCGCACCGTACGGCACGCGCCTGAACCTTCGCCCATGGCCACCGACCCGTCACAGGTGAAGCTCGTCTCCGACGTCATCGAGTTGGAGGACTCGCTGGAGGCGGCCAACGACTGGTTCCTGGAGCGCCAGTTGAGCGACGGCCTGCCCATCGTTCCCCCTACCCGCGAGCGGGCGGAGCGCATGCTCGCGGGCACCCACCGCGACCCCCAGGAGATCCTCGGCCAGGTACCGCCCAAGTGGGCGCCGGCCACCGTCGAGAAGATCGCCGTCAACTGCGTGATGGCGGGATGCCTGCCGGAATACCTGCCGGTGGTCCTGGCCGCCGTGGAAGGCATCATGGAGCCCCGCTTCAACCTCTACGGGGTCCAGGCCACCACCGGGTACGCGGGTCCGGCGCTGCTGGTGAACGGCCCGGTCCGGAACGAGATCGGAATCAACTGCGACGCCGGCGCGTTCGGCCCCGGCCACCGCGCCAATGCCACCATCGGCCGGGCCATCCGCCTGATCCTCATCACCATCGGCGGCGGCTATCCCGGCGACACCGACCGCGCCACCTTCGGCTGGCCCGGCAAGTACAGCTTCTGCTTCGGCGAGAACGAGGAGAAGAGCCCCTGGGAGCCCTACCACGTGAGCCGCGGCTACAAGCCCGAGCAGAGCACCGTGACCGTGTGCGGCATCAACGGCTTCATCCCCATGCACACCGCCGGCAGCACCGGGCAGGAGGCGCTGTCGTCGCTGGCCGAGGTCATCGCCCTGCACCACGGCGGCAGCCACCTGGACGTGGGCAGCTTCGGCGGCGGCACGCCGCTGGTGGCCCTGTGCAGCGAGGACGCCGAGATCCTCGCGCGGGACGGCATCACGCGGGCGGACGTCCGCGAGTACCTGTGGGAGCATTCCACCATCACCTTCGCCAGCATCCCGGACCGCCGCAAGGGGACCAAGAGCGATGAAGAGCTGCTGCGGGAGTCTCCCAACGTCACCGCGGACGGGATCGTGCACTTGGCCACCCGGCCCGACGACATCATGGTGATCGTGACCGGCGGCAAGCACCGGCACTGCGTCCTGCTGCCCATGTGGACAGGGCGCAACACCCTGGCCGTGACCAAGCCGATACGGACGGCCTGAGAATATGCCCCCTCTCCCTCATTTCCGGTTCTCTTTCGTCATTCCCGCGAAACAGCCTGTGCCAAACCCACTCCCTCTCCCTCCGGGAGAGGGTCGGGGTGAGGGAGTTCGGAGGGACAGGGTTGCCGGGGAGCCCTCACCCGACCTTCGGCCACCCTCTCCCAGAGGGAGAGGGTTTTGACACAGGCTGTTTCGCCGGAATGACGGATCTGACTAAGTGACGAAGGAGTGTCGATGGATTTCAACCTGCAAGAAGACTCACCCGAGATGACCGAGTTCCGCAAGGAGGTCCGGGCCTGGATGGAAGAGAACATGAAGGGCTCGGAGCACCTGCGGTGGTCGGCGTCCTGGTCCACCCGTGAGGACGAGGAGGAGTACGGCTTCCGCCGCGGCCTGGGCGAGAAGCTGGGGAAGAAGGGCTGGCTGTTCCCGATGTTCCCGGAGGAGTACGGCGGCGCCGGCCTCACCGTCGACCACCAGTTCGTGCTGGAGACCGAGCTTTCGCGCTACGGCCTGAACCTCACCCACATCTTCTACACCCTGGCGCGCATCGTCGCGCCGGTGCTGCTCCACTGGGGCAGCGAGGAGCAGAAGCGCGAGTTCCTGCCGCCCATCGCCCGCGGCGAGATCGTGGTGTGGCAGGTCTTGACCGAGCCCCAGAGCGGCAGCGACGTGGCCAACTGCCAAACCCGGGCCATCCGCGACGGCGACGACTACGTCGTCAACGGGCAAAAGGTGATGGTGGGCCACCACCTCGCGCCGGACGCCCTGTGGACGCTGGTGTGCACCGACCCCGACGGCAAGCGCCACGAGAACCTGAGCTGGCTGCATATCCCGGCCAACCTGCCGGGCGTCACCATCCAGCATATGCACTTGATGATGGGCATCAAGAACGCGGTGTTCTTCGACAACGTGCGGGTGCCCGCCAAGTACCTCGTCGGCGGCGAGAACAACGGTTGGAAGGTAGCCCACACCCACCTGGAACTGGAGCATGGGGGCGACGGCCGGGTGGGCACCGACCCGGTGGTGGACCGGGTGGTGGAGTACTGCCGCAACCACGACGTGGGCGGCAAGCCGCTCATCGACGACCCGCACGTGCGCGACATCATCGCCGACATGATCCTGGAGATCAACACGGTCAACCGCATGAACCGGCGCATCTTCTGGCACCGTTTCGTCAAGCAGCCGCACGCCTACGGCGGCGCCCAGTTCCGCTATTACCAGCGCATGGTCCGGCTCCGGAACGGCGAGCGGCTGCAGAAGATCATGGGCGCGGACGCGCTGATTCCGGACCACGGCGTGCACGAGGTGCTGGACTTCGAGTACGTTATCCGCAGCGGCCCGGGCCAGCTCCACGGCGGCGGCACCCTCGACACCGACCGGCTCATCTTCGCGCGCCGCGCCGGCATCGGCCGGGCGACCAAGGAGCAGGCGCCGGATACGGTGTAGGGTCCGTTGCCGGACGCCCACGGTGAAATGTAGGGGCGGGTTTCAAACCCGCCCGCGTTCGCATCGCACGGTTCACGGGCGGGTTTGAAACCCGCCCCTACGGAGAAATCATGGACCTGAGACTCAACGAAGACCAGGAGATGTTCAAGAAGGTGGCCGGGGACTTCGTCCAGGCGGAGGCGCCGACCACCATGCTGACCCAGCAGTTCCTCAAGAAGGAGACCTTCCTGCCGGACCTCTACGCCAAGATCGCCGGGCTGGGCTGGCTCGGCATGCTCGTGCCCGAGCAGTACGGCGGCGCGGGGCTGTCCTATCTGGACTGCGGCGTGGTGTTCGAGGAATTGGGGCGCGGCCCGGTGCCGGGGCCGGTGTTCTCATCTGGCGTGCTGGCGGCACAGATCGTCCTCGACGGCGGCTCCGACGCCCAGAAGCAGGAACTGCTGCCGGCCATCTGCGGCGGCGAGGCCATCGTCATCCCGGCCATCGGCGACCACGGCGCCCACTGGGGGCCGGAGACGGTGGCCACCACGTGCTCGCAATCAGGCGACACCCTGACCCTCCAGGGCACCAAGCGCCACGTCTACGACGCCGAGGGCGCCACCGCCTTCCTGTGCGCGGTGCGCGGGGGCGACGGCCGGGTCTCGGTGGTGCTGGTGGACCGGAACGCGCCGGGGGTGACGGTGACGCCGCACACGGGCTACATGGTATCGGTGAGCGAGGTTTCCTTCGACGGCGTCGAGGTGCCGGCCGCCAACCTCATCGGCGCGGCGGGCGCAGGTTGGGACCTGTTGGACAAGGCCGCCGAGCGGGCCATCCCGCTGCTGTGCGCCTACAAGGTGGGGGCGTGCCAGGAGATCTACGAGTTCACCGTCGCGTACACCAACGAGCGCCGCGCCTTCGGCCAGCTCATCGGCCGGTTCCAGCGGGTGCAGGACCACTGCGTGGAGCTCTCGATCCACATGGACCGGGCGCGCATGGCCACCTACGAGACCCTGTGGGAAGTCGACGAGGGGCTCCCGGCCGAGGCCGGCATCCACGAGTCGAAGGCCGCGGCCAGCGAGGGCTACCACCAGGCGTGCAGCTACTCGCACATGGTGCACGCGGGACCGGGCACGGACTACCTGCACCCGCTCATGGTGCACAGCGTGCTGGCGCACACGCTCTACCAGTACCTGGGCACGCCCGACTATCACAAGCGCCGGATGGTCGACGCGCTGTATCCGCGAACGTAGGAGGCCGGCCGAGAAATCAGACTGTCCCGAGGGTAGGGGCGACCGGCCGGTCGCCCCTGCGGGAGTCCGTGATCGCGTGGGCTTCCAGGGAGTTTCGCAACGGGAAGAAGCGAGCAAATAAAGGGGTTTAGTGGCCTTTATTTCATGTAGCAGGCCACCATCCGTGAGACCCACGGAGAAAGGAATCCGCCATGAGACACATGCGCTTTGCGGTCGCCGCTTTGTTCGTACTGTTCCTTGCCGGCAACGTTGCCGCGCAGGACGTCAACTTCAAGGGCAAGACCGTCAACCTCATCGTCGGCACCGGGGCCGGCGGCGGCTACGACATCATCGCCCGCCTGTTCGCCAAGGTGGCCCCCAAGCACTTGCCGGGCAGTCCCCGGTTCATCGTACGCAACGTTCCCGGCGGCGCCGGCCTCAAGGGAACTCAGTACATCAACCGCCGAAAGCCCGACGGCCTCACGGTGGGTCCGCATTTCACCAGCCTGGTCATGAAGGAGCTGGCAGGGGTGGACGTGCCGGGCTTCGACGTGAAGGAACTCATCATCCTGGGCGCGCCCACACTGGTGGACGACAACTACACCATCTGCGCCGACCGCAACAAGGTGAAGTCCTGGGAGGACATGCTCAAGATGGGCCGGCCGCTGCGGATGGCGTCGCAAAGGCCCGGCATCGGCCGGGTTCCCATGGGCGGCGAGTTCGTGCAGCTCGTGGGCGGTCCCATGAAGCTCATCTACGGCTACAAGTCGACCGCGGAGGAGCTGGCCGCTTTCGCCCGCGGCGAGACCGAGGTCGTGACCTGCCTCGAGCGCCGGTTGCCGCGGATGTACCCGGAGTTGATCGAGAAGAAGCGGTTGCTGCCGATCTTCTGGTGGAATGCGCCCCCCAGCGAAGGGTGGCTCGCGCGGATGGAAGCCAAGATGCCGCGCAACATTCTCAAGCTGCCCGGTCTCAAGATCAGCGATGCCCAGAAGTTGGCGTTCAACACGGCCGTGAACATTCACCAGTCCCTGCGCGCTTTCATGCTGCCGCCGAGGACGCCCCAACCCATCGTGGACGTCTGGCGCAAGGCGTTCAAGGCGACCATCGAGGACCCGGAGTTCGTGAAGATCGCCACCGTCGCCGGCTACGACGTGGGCTACGGTTCTCCGGAGCACTACGAGAAACAGCTCGCCACCATCAAGGACCTGCCCCCGGACGGCGCGCTGTTCTTCCAGAAGCTGATGGGCGAGAAGCGCTAGGCGTCCGTCCGGGTGACTCGCGTGAAATGACGTAGGGGCGACCGGCGGTCGCCCTTGCAGGGTTCCACCGCAGCGTAGGCCGCCAGTGTTCCGGAACCGGGTTCCGGAACACTGGTTCGTCGCCGGGGCCTTCATGCTCGAAGCTTCCATCGATGCCTTCTTCCACCTGTTCTCGCCGGGGCCGGTCCTGGCCATGCTCCTGGTGCTGCCGGTGGCGCTGTTCTCCGGGCTCATGCCCGGAGGCGGCCTGCCGGTGTCCGTGGTGGTCCTGAGCCTCGCGGTCCACCTCGACCCCTGGGTCGCCATCACCATCGTGGTGTTCCACATGGCGGCCAGCGACATCACCGAGCCCATCCCCGCCATCCTGTTCGGCGTTCCCGGCGCCCGCTCCGCCCAGGCCACGGTGCTGGACGGCTATCCCATGGCCCAGAAGGGCCTGGCCGGGGTCGCCCTTGGCGCCAGCTACACCACCACCATCGTGGGCGGCGTCATCGGCGCCATCGCGCTGCTGCTGGCGCTGCCGGTGAGCCGCCAGCTCCTGGAATGGTTCGGCTCGGCGGAGTTCTTCCTGCTGACGCTCATGGGGGTGCTCGCCGTGGCCGTGGTGAGCGCCGGGGCGTTCGTCAAGGGTATCCTCACCGCGGCTTTCGGCATCGCCATCGCCATGGTGGGCTACGCCGACCTGGGCGGCAACGTACGCGCCGCCATGGGGTTCGACTTCTACCTCTGGGACGGCTTCACGCTGGTGCCGGTGGTGGTGGGGCTGTTCGCCCTGCCCGAGGCAATCGCCTTGGTGGTGGGGGACACCACCATCGCCCGGGAACGGCTGGACACGCTGCTCCGGGAGGCCAAGTCCGACGTGTGGCGGGGCATGGTGGAGGCCTGGAGCCACAAGTGGCTGATGATCCGCTCGTCGCTCATCGGCGTGTTCGTCGGCATCATGCCCGGGGTGGGCGGCAGCGCCGCCCACTGGATCGCCTACGCCCAGGCGCGCCAGACCGAGCCGGGCGGCACCGAGACCTTCGGCAAGGGCGACGTGCGCGGGGTCATCGCCTCCGACGCCGCCAACAACTCGGTGGACGGCGGCGTCCTCATCCCCACCGTGGTGTTCGGCATCCCCGGCAGCGGCGGCATGGCCATCGTGCTGGCCATCCTCATCCTCACCGGGATCACGCCGGGGCCGCTCATGCTCACGCGGCACCTCGACCTCACCGTGAGCATGGTCTACACCATCGCCTTCGCCAACCTGGTCGTCGTGCCCATCATGCTGTACTTCGCCCCGACCCTGTGCCGCATCTCGGTGGTCCCGCCCAACATCCTGGCGCCCATCGTGGTGGCCATCGTCTCGCTGGCGGCGCTGGCGGCCGCCGGCAACCTGGGCGATCTGGGGGCGGTGCTGGCCTTCGGCCTGCTGGGCGTCTTCATGAAGCGCTACGGCTGGCCGCGTCCGCCGATCCTCATCGCCGTGGCGCTGGCCGACATCCTGGAGCGCTTCCTTTGGATCTCGGTCAGCAACTACGGCTGGGGCATGCTCCTGCGGCCCCAGTTCCTGGCCATCCTGGCATTCATGGTCGCGGTGACGCTCTTCAGCCTGCGCGCCCAGCGCGGCGCCCGGCAGGCGATGATGTCCATGACCGAGGATGAGGAGTCGGAGGCGGTGGAGGATGTGGTCGTGCGGGACACCGTGGCGGAAACACCGGCAGCCGCCGACAAGGCAGGGGAGAGTTCCCCCAGGCGCCGGTTCACTCTCGAAGTCGCCGGAGAAATCTTCCTTTTGGTGCTGGTGGGCGCGTTCTTCCTCTACATGTTCATCGATTCCTTCAGTTATCCGGAAGGCGCGGACCTGATGCCGAGGCTCGCGGTGCTGGTGGGGACGCCGTTCTGGCTCATCCGGGTGTGGACGCTGTTGCGAGGCACCCCGGAGAAGCGCATCGAGGAAGGCGACATCATGGACACCGGCTTCATCCTCGGCGACGATCCCAAGACCGAAAGCCAGCGCTTCGTGCGCATCTTCGGCTTCACCGCGCTGATGTACGTGGCCATCTGGTTCATCGGCGTTCACGTGGCACTGCCGGGCATGCTCTTCCTCTATCTGATGTACTACGGCAAGGCCGGCTGGCTGGGCTCCGCCGGCGTCGCCCTGGCGTTCCTGGTGCTGATCGTGGGCTTCTACGACTTCAGCCTCCACATCGTCTGGCCCGAAGCCATCTTCCCCCTCTGGCCCACAGGGTAGCCCTTCGCCGCTAGAAGCCGGGGAGCGTCGCAGACCACCGCCGCCCCCGGATAGCGGGGCCAGCCCCCGGGAAGCCGGAGGGCGGACCCAACGTCTTCCCGGGGGCTGGCCCCGCTATCCGGCCCCCCTGCCTCTACAACTTCAACGGTAACCCGACGCCCCCGTCCCAATGTCGGACTACGCTTCGCCAATCCGACCTACAGCTACAGCTTCAACAGCCGCCGCGCATTCCCCTCCAGGATCGCCAGCTTCTCTTCGTCCGGGCAGTCCAGCGCCTCCACCTTCTCCACCGCGTTCCAGTCGCCCAGCGGATAGGGGTAGTCTGTCCCGACCATCAGGTGCTCCCACCCCAGCAGGCTCTTGAGATACTCCAGCGTGTCCACCCGGTACACCAGCGCGTCGGAGTACAGGTTCTTCAGGTAGGCGCTGGGCCTCTCTTGCGCCTCCGCGTCCGCCGCCCCTGGCCGCACCCCGAAGCCCTGGTCGAACCGCCCCAGGTGGTAGGGGAAGAAGCCGCCGCCGTGCAGTGTGCAGAGCTTCAGGTCGGGGAACCGGTCGAACACGCCGCTGTAGGTCATGAACCCCAGCGACAGGGCCGTGTCCGCGGGGTTGCCGCAGATCAGGAACAGCCCGTAGGTGCCCATGCGCTCCAGCCCCGCGATATCCTCCGGGTGCATGACGATGAGCGCATCCAGTTCCTGCGCCTTGCCCCAGAAGGCATCGAACTCGTGGCTCCGGTAGTACTCGCCGTTGACGTTGGTGCCGATGTAGGCGCCAGCCAGCTTGTGCTCCAGAATCCCACGTTCCAGTACTCGGGCGGCCCGCTTGGGGTCCTGTAGCGGCACTGCCGCCAGCGCCGTGAAACGGTCCGGGTGCCGCGTCCGCAGCTCCATAAGCCCTTCGTTGTAGAGGTTGCACCAAGCTTCACCCTGCTCCGGGTTGAGCCGGTAGCCGAGGCAGGCCGTATGGGGCTCCAGCGTCGCCAGGGCGATCTTGCCCTTGTCCATGTTCTCCAGCCGCTTCTCCACGTCCATGAGCGGCGGCGGCACCACGAAGCTCGGCCCGCCGCCGATGGTGAGGGTGTTGAGGCGCTCCGGGGTCCGGCCCACCTCCGTGCCGACGGCCTTGCCGTGAGCCTCCAACTCCTCGATCAGGCCGGGGGGCATGTAGTGGTGGTGAATGTCGATGGCGCAGGTGTGCATGCACAAGTCTCCTTCATTGGGCGCGAGTTGGTCCGGGAATTGTTCCATCATCCGAGCCCGTATGCTAGTCTCCCCGAAGCATCCCATTCGGAGGTCTGAGTCATCATGTCGCGCAAGATCAGAGTCACAAGTGAAGGAACCGTGTGGACGTTGCCCTGGGACGTGGGCGTGGAAAAGGGCTTCATGGCCGCCGAAGGCATCGACGCCGAGGTGGTGACACCCGACTCCCAGCTCCAGCCCGCGGACGTGTTCGAGCGCCCCATCGCCTCTGACTACGAGTGCGGCGACCTGGAAGGCTACAACAAGTGCGAGTGGGGCGTGATCAAGCGCGCGGCCGACGGCGAGCGCGACGGCTGGATCTTGGGGCGGCGCGAGAGCGTGGCCACCATGGCCATCATCGTGCGCGGCGACTCGTCCTACCACCGGCTCGACGACTTGGCGGACGTACCCATCTCCATCCAGGACCAGACCGGCTCCCACTACATGACCTACAAGATGCTGGAAGGCCACGTCGACAAGGACAGGGTTGAGTTGCGCCACGACGGCGGACCGGGCATCCGCACCCGCTTGCTGCTGAACGGCGAGGTGGAGGCGGCGACCTTGATGGAACCGTTCATCAGCCTGGCCGAGAAACGCGGCTGCCGCGTGCTGGCCGAGTCCAAGTACTGGGGGCTGCTGTTCGTCAACAGCGACGACGCCGAGGACACCCGCGAAGCGATCTTCCGCGCGCTGCGGCGTTGCGTGGACGAGATCAACTCGGACCTCAAGAAGCACGCCAGGCTGCTGCTGCGCGACATCCCCGAAGACCTGATCGGCGATTTCAAGTTCGAGGACCTGAACCTCAACCGGCTCGACTACGTCTACCCCGAGGACTACACCGAAGAGGAGTTCAACCGCGCACGCAACTGGATGGCCGGCTACGGCCTCAGACCCGACTCCCAGGCCAGCTACTCGGACCTGGTAAAGCTGTAGCCACCACGGCGTCAGAGAATGAAGAAAGCCCCTCCAACAAGGAGGGGCTTTCTTTTGCCATGACCAACACCCTCGCACGCATCGGCGAAAAGCTCCACGTCTTCCGCGTCCTCCGCTACCGCGGCTTCCGCCTCTACTGGTTCGGACACCTCATCGCCGTGGCGGGCCACCAGATGGTAATCCTCGCCCAAGACTGGCTGGCCTGGGAGCTGACGCGGTCCGAGTACGTGCTGGGCGCCCTCGGGCTCGTGGCGGCCGCGCCGGCGGTGGCGCTGACGCTCTTCGGCGGCGCCGCCGCCGACAAGCTCGAGCTGCGCCGTTTCCTCATGCTGCTCCAGCACGTCACCGCGCTCCTGCTGTTCGCCATCGCGACGCTGGTGGTGACGGGATGGGTTCGGGTCTGGCATGTGTTCGCGGTCGCCTTCATCCACGGCGGCATACAGGCGTTCGACCACCCCGCCCGCCAGGCGCTGTTCCCCCACCTCCTGGATCGTTCGCACCTGATGAACGCCGTGAGCCTCAATTCCATGATCTGGCCCGGCACGCGCATCTTCGGCCCCGCCCTGGCGGGATTCATCATCGGCTACGTGGCGTGGTACACGGGCGCGCCCCTGTCCGGTGCCGGAGCCGCCTACTACGTGGCCGCCGCCACCTACCTGGCGTTCGGCCTGTTGCTCCTTCCGGTGCGGGTGCCCGTCATCGAGCGCACCCGGGGCGGCAGCTTCCTCCGCACTCTCATGGGCGGGCTGTCGTTCGTCTGGACCCGCAAGCTGTTCCGTTCCCTCATCGGCCTGAACTACCTGGACATCTTCTTCCTGGCGTCCCACACCGCGTTGCTGCCGGTCTTCGCCGACGTGGTGTTCCGGGGCGGCGCCACGACCCTGGGCAACCTGTACGTGGTCAGCGGCATCGGCGCCCTGATCGGCGCCTTGATCGGCGCCAACCTGGGCTACTTCCCGAGACGCGGCTGGCTGGTTCTCTCGGGCGCGGGAATCCACGCCTTCTTCCTGATGCTGTTCGGGTTCTCCGGCGTCTATCCGCTGGCATTGTGCCTGCTGCTGATGTCCGGCATCGGCCTCTCCATCTTCATGATAAGCACCCAGACCTCGGTGCAGACCCGCGTGCCCGACGATTACCGCGGCCGGGTCATGGCCATCTGGGGCATGAACTACAGCGTCGTCCTCCCCCTGGGACAACTGCAGATGGGCGCCGTCGCCGGCCTGTCCCGGGACCACCTGTCCCCGTTCCTCGGCGGCTTGGCCGGCGCGCCGTCGGCGGTGATCCTGGGCGGGGTCCTGATGCTAGCGGTGACGGCCGTTACCGCGGCGGCCAACCGCGGGGTGCGGGAGCTCACGCCGGAGGGGCCGCCGGAATAGGGCAGGGTCGTTGCAGCTTCGAAATGGTTGCCTGTTAGCAAGCTCTATGGTATGAAATAACGACTTTCCAACTTTCATACATGGGGGACGCACGATGCCGTTGGTCACCGTCAAGTCGAAGTTCCAGGTCACCATACCGGCCAAGCTGCGTAGAGGTATCCATCTGCGCGAGGGCGATGTCATGGAGGCCACTGTCATGGGAGATGGCATCCTCTTCCGTCCCATGGAGGTCGTGAATAGAAATGCCGCCGCCGATCGTGTCGCTGCCGGTCTTGCGGCCACGAGGCAGTCCTCCGAAGATCTCGGCCGCACGGAGGACGAGATCATGGAGGATGCCATCGCCGACATCGCAGACTCTCGCCGAGAACGTCGCAACCGTAAGGCATGAACGTTGTCGTCGACTGCAACGTCCTGGTGGCGGCGGCCCGCATAGACGGCGTCTGCAGGAGGGTTATCAGCAACGTAGTCCGGCGGCACAACATTGTCCTTTCGGAGCCAGTTCTTGCCGAGTACAGGTCCGTCGCTGAACGACCCAAACATGCGCCTTACCGTGACACACTACGAACCGTGATTGTGGAGTTTGAACGCGTGGCAGACTTTGTGGAACCGGCTGGAGTCGCCTTCGGTCTCAGAGACCCGGATGATGAAGTTTATCTGGCAACCGCAACCTCCGGCGACGCAATCTTGATAACTGGGAATCGCCGCGATTTCACCCAACTACGGTACGGATCCGTCGAGGTGTTTTCGCCACGCGCTTTTCTCGACGAAGTCCTGTGACGGAAATTTAAGATCAACTCCATGCTCGAGGCTTGGCCGGTGCCCTGTCGGTGATGGTACACTGCTTGACGTCAGGATTCGACCGAGTTGGGGGCGCCTTTCCCGTAGACAACCGAGAACCGGAGCCCGTAAATGGACTACATCATCGGCGTCGATATCGGCGGCACCTGCACGGACTGCGTCATCCTGGACGCCGACGGTAAGCTGACCATCGGGAAGGCGCTGTCGACGCCCCACGACTTTTCCCAGGGCGTCATCGATTCCCTCGCGGACGGAGCCGCGAATCTCGGGCTAGCCTCCGTGGACGACCTGCTCCGCTCGACCCGCCTCTTCTTCCATGCCTGCACCGTCGCCGACAACACTCTCATCACCCGCACCGGGGCGCGAACCGGGCTGGTGGCTACCGAGGGCTTCGCGGACAGCTTCCTGATGATGCGCGGCAATGTGACCCACGGCCTGACGGAGGCCGAGGCCTCGCACATCGCGGGCCTGGAAAAGCCGGAGCCGCTGGCGCCGCGGAGCCTGACCGGGGAGGTGCGGGGGCGCATCGACTACAAGGGATCGGTGCTGATCGAAGCCGACGAGGCGCAGATCGAGGAGGTGGTGGAGCGCCTCGCGGCCAAGGGGGTGGAGTCGGTGGCCGTGTGCCTGCTGTGGTCCATCGCCAACGACGCCCACGAGAAGGCGGTGGCCGAGGTGATCCGCCGCAAGCATCCCGAGATCCATGTGAGCTGCTCGAGCGACGTTGCGCCGTTCCTGGGCGAGTACGAGCGCACCGCGACGACGATCTTCAACGCCTACATCGGCCCCCGGATCGCTTCGTACCTGCGCAACCTTCAGCAAGGCCTCGCGGACCGGGGGCTTGCGAGCGATCCCCTGGTGATGCAGGCCTACGGCGGGATGCTGGGCATCGAAGCCGCCTCCCAACGGGCCATCGGCGCCCTGGAGTCCGGACCCGCAGCCGGGGTCGTGGGAAGCAGGTTCATCGGCGACCTCATCGACGAGCCCAACGTCCTGGCGGCGGACATGGGCGGCACTACCTTCAAGGTCAGCCTGGTAAGGAACGGCGTCATCGAGCGGGACTACCAGCCGGTGTTCGAGCGCTACAGCATCCTGGCGCCCAAGATCTGGGTGGCCTCCATCGGCGCGGGTGGCGGCAGCATCGCCTGGATCGACCGCACTTCCGGCCTGCTCAAGGTCGGCCCCCAGGGGGCGGGCGCGGCCCCCGGCCCGGTGGCCTACGGCGTCGGCGGGAGCGAGCCGACGGTGTGCGACGCCGACGTGGCTCTCGGGTATCTGAACCCCGACTACTTTCTGGGGGGCCGTCTCGCACTCAGGAAGGAGGAGGCCGTGGCCGCCATCGAGGAGCGCATCGCCGGGCCGCTGGGGATGACCGTGACGGCGGCCGCCGGCGGCATCTTCCGGATTATCAACGCCCACATGAGCGATCTCATCCGCCGCTGCACGGTGGAGCGGGGGCAGGACCCGCGGGAGTTCACCATGGTGGCCATCGGCGGCTCCGCGCCCGCCCACGCCTCGCGCTGCGCACATCAGCTCGGCATGCGCAAGGTGGTCATTCCGCTGACGGCCTCGGTGCACGCGGCCACCGGTCTGATCTCCGCGGACGTGACCTACGAGTACGGCATGTCCGACCACGTGGTGGCGCCGCTGGACCCGGTGCGGCTCAACGCCGGCTTCGACACGCTGCGCGCCCGCGCCGCCGCCGACCTCGCGAGCGCTGGTTTCCGGGACGGCGGCACCGAGATTCTGCGCAGCGTGGACATGCGCTACCGCTACCAGGTCAACGAGATCAACGTGCCGGTGCCGGGGCGGGAGCCGGTGGGGAGCGATGACCTGGAGCAGCTCTACGCCCGGTTCGACGATCTCTACGAGCAGTCCTACGGGAAGGGAGCCGGGTATCCGGAGGCGGGCAGGGAGATGCTGTCGTTGCGCGTCACGGCTGTCGGCAAGCTGGCCAGGCCGGCGGTCCACAGGAGCGAGGCCGGGCCGGGCGATGCCGCGTCGGCGCGCAAGGGAACGCGGGAGGCGTACTTCGAGGAACACGGAGACTTCGTCCCCACCGAGGTCTACGACTTCGAGGGCCTGTCCCCCGGCGCCGGGATCGCCGGCCCGGCCATCATCGAGACGCCGGTCACCACCATCGTCGTGAACCCCAACGACCGCGCGGAGATGGACGCGTTCCGCAACATCGTGATTTACGTAGGCCAAGGGTCGGGATAATGTAGGGGCGACCGGTGGTCGCCCCTGTCGGGGTCCGCCGCGGTGCAGAGTCCCTCGGAGAACAGCATGACCACCACCACCGGCAACGGCAGCGTCGACCCCATCACCCTGGAGATCCTGTCGCACAGGCTGTACCAGATCGCCCGGGAGATGGGGATCACCCTGGAGCGGGTCGGCGGCTCGGTGAACACAACGCAGCAGCACGACTACATGGCGTCGCTCTACACCGCGGACGGCGACGTGCTATCGGCCGGCGAGTCCCTGGGGCAACACGTGGCTTGCGCCGGCTTCGCGGTGAAGAAGATCATCGAGCGGTTCGAGGACGGCGAGGGCATCGACCCCGACGACGTCTTCCTGCTGAACGACCCGTACGTGGCGGCCATCCACCAGTCGGACGTCTACGTCATCGCCCCGATTCACTACGAGGGCCGCCGCATCGCCTGGAGCGCCACCTTCGTCCACGTGATGGACATCGGCGCCATGTCGCCTGGCGGCAACTCGCCCGGGGCCACGGAGATTTGCCACGAGGGAGTGCGGGTGCCGGGTCTCAAGCTGGTGGAACGCGGCCAGCTTCGCCGGGACGTCTTCGACACGATCCTCAACATGACGCGGCAGCCCGTGATGGTGGGGCTGGACCTCAAGTGCGAGATCGCCGCCAACAACGTCGCCAAGGCGAGGATACAGGAAATCGCCGAGCAGTACGGCCCGGATCTCCTGGAGCGGGTGTCGGCGGAGATCATCCGTTACACGGAGTCGGTGCTGCGGCAACGGATCGGCGAGTTCGCCGACGGCTCCTGGAGCGGCACGGCCCTCATCCAGGGCGACCAGGCCTGGAAGATGCACCTCACCCTGAACAAGCGCGACGACCGCCTGATCTTCGACTTCGCCGGCAGCGATCCCCAGGCCACGACCGGCATCAACATGCCGTACCACGCCACCTTTGGGACCTGCTTCGCCGCGGTCGTCGAGACCCTCGGCTTCGACATCCCCCGGAACCACGGCGCCTTCGGGCCCATCGAGGTCATCGCGCCGCCGGGCACGGTGGTCAATGCCCGGTACCCGGCTCCGGTGTCCCTCAACACCACCTCGGGTGCGGCCACCTGCCGCTACCTGGCTCCCGCGGTGTTGATGCAGATGCTGGCCACCAGCGAGAGCTGGCGGAACGAGGTGATGGCTTCCAACGCCGGCCACCGTTTCGCCCGCCACGCCGGCGTCAACCAGCACGGCCGCTACTACGTGTCGAGCCTTTCCGAGGGGGCCATCGACGGCTACGGCGCCCGCGCCGACAAGGACGGGGTGGACTCCGGCGGCCGCGGCTGGCACTCGTGCCAGAACGTCGAGTGGGTGGAGCAGAACTTTCCCGTCCTCTACCTGTTCCGCCGCCACCTGAAGGACGGAGCCGGAGCGGGGCGCTACCGCGGCGGCGCCGGTGCGGAGACCGCGCTCACGGTGCACGACGCCCCGGAAGGCGGCATCAAGGGCGTGGCGCTGGGAGTAGCCGGGCTCAGGAACTCGGGACAGGGAGTTTTCGGCGGCCTGTCCGCCGCCCCCAGCCTGCTGGTCCTGAAGGAAGGGACCTCCGTCTGGGACACGATCCACGACAACCGCCACCCGGTGGACGCGGAGGCCATGGGCGGCACGTCGGACATGCTCCCGTATTGCGACTTCGACCTGCGCACCGATGACGTCCTGTACATGCGCATGGCCAGCGGCGGAGGCTACGGCGATCCCCTGGACCGGGACCCCGAGGCGGTGCTGCGGGACGTGGTCAACGGCATCGTTTCGGCGGAGGCCGCCCGGGACATCTACGGCGTCGCCCTGGATCAACCGGCAATGCGGGTGGACGCGGCCGCCACCGAGGAGCTTCGCGCCCGGATTCGGGAACGGCGGTAGGCAAGGTGGCAAGGGTAGGGGCGACCGGCGGTCGCCCACGGGTCTACCGCGTGGCCGGCGCCACAAGAGGATGCGAACATGAAGCGACCGTTCAGAGAGAACCTGGAGTTGGATACAAACGTGGACCCGCCCCAGGTCGTATGCGCCCGATGCGGCTTTTCGTTCGGCGGAGAAGCCGAATGGAAGGAACGCAGCCACCGGAAGCTGTCGCCTCCCACAGCGGCCGGTCCCCTCATGACGGACCTGGAAGGCCAGTTCCTCCTTCAACAGCTCTTCTGCCCCTCCTGCAAGACGCTGCTCGATTCCGAGATCGTGGAAGCGGCCGGCTGACGATGAGAATTCTGCTCTTCGTGGTCGCGGTGATCGCGACTGGAAATCACGTTGCCTCCGCCGCCGACTACACTCCCGGGCGGAGCTTCGACTATTTCAGCAAGACGACCTACAAGGACAGGGACTGGAACGTCACGTTCTACGAGAACTGCGAGCTTCCCGAATACTCCTCGACGGAGTGGATCAGGGAGCAAGGCGAGAGGTTCCTGCGCTTCACCCTGAAGAACGGGCAGGTAGGGGGATGCCGCAGCGACAACCGCCGCAGGCACCGGGCGCCGTACTGGGAACGGGCGGAAATCAAGCAGACGACCACCCTGGAGAAGGACCACGACTATTCACTGACCTACAGGGTCAGGTTCCTGAAGGGATTCGACAACGATCGGGAGGACTTCCTGCAAGTGCACCAGTCGGTCAGCGGTTGCCGGGTCGGCCCTCTGGTCATGCTGAAATTCAGCAGCGGGCGCCTTCTGGGCGCCACGACGCCCCTTTCTGTGGGGAAAATTCTCGGGAAGTGGGTGAACGTCAGGTTCGACTTCAACGCTGCGAGATCCTACGACCTGTATGTCGACGGCAAGACGATCATTGACAACAAGATCATTCGCCGAAAAAACCCGTGCGGCGAGCCGCATCTGAAGATCGGGATCTATCGCCCGGGGGATTCCGAGGCAACCGGTGACAGGCTGTCCGTGATGGACGTCGACAAGTTGAGGCTGATCGACAGGAAGTAGGTTCGAAACGGTCGTCGAGGCTCGACCAGCGCGCTTCCGGATCCAGCCCGGGCTCGTTGCGAAGGCCGCGTTGGCCCTTCGCCGACGATGGCTTATAGTGTTCCGATGATAGGCACACCGCTCTCCGTTCTTGACCTGTCGCCGATCGTCGAGGGCGGCGACGCTCGGCAGGCGTTGCTCAATACCATCGACCTGGCGCGCCATGCCGACGCATGGGGCTACACGCGCTACTGGCTGGCCGAGCATCACAACATGGCCGGTATCGCCAGTGCCGCGACGGCCGTGGTGGTCGGCCATGTCGCCCAGGCCACGGCATCCATCCGGGTCGGCGCCGGCGGCGTCATGCTGTCCAACCATGCCCCGCTCATCATCGCCGAACAGTTCGGCACCCTGGCGGCCCTTTATCCGGGCCGGATCGATCTGGGTATAGGGCGCGCACCCGGCACCGACCGGTACACCGAACGCGCCCTGCGCCGCACCCTCGCCGGCAACCTCGATGACTTCCCGCAAGACGTGCTGGAGTTGCAACACTATTTCAAGGAACCGGCACCGAATCAGTTCGTGCACGCCGTGCCGGGTGCCGGCCTGAACGTGCCGCTGTGGATCCTGGGGTCCAGCCTCTACGGCGCCCAGCTCGCCGCCGCCCTTGGGCTCCCGTATGCCTTTGCCTCGCACTTCGCGCCGGCGGCCCTGATGCAGGCCATCGCCGTCTACCGCCAACGCTTCGAACCGTCGGCACAGCTCGACAAGCCCTATGTCATGGTAGGCATGACCGTCGTCGCCGCCGATACCGATGACGAAGCCCACTTCCTCAGAACCTCGATCCTGCGGTCCTTCGTCAACCGGCGCCGCGGCGGCATGCCGGGTAAGCTGCCTCCGCCCGCCGCCGACTTTGAAGATCAAGTGGCTCCGCACGAGCGTGCGATGATCGCGGAGGCCCTGTCCTGCTCCGCCGTCGGCGCGCCCGATACGGTCGAACGCGAGATTGCCGCCTTCGTTGAGCGCACCGGTGCCGACGAGGTCATGATCACCGCGAACATCCATGATCACGCCAAGCGGCTGCGGTCCTTCGAACTGGTGGCCGGGATGATGGGTGCCAACCCGGAGCTTCAGCGAAGCGCCGTGCGCTAGTCGCAGGCGCCGTGGCGACGGTGTCCAGTCTAACCTATCCGCTCTCTTCCCGATCCAGCCCCGTCATCTCCAGCATCGGCCGGTCGGTCACCGAGAACAGGATCGCGGGCTCGTTCTCCGAGGCGTTCCGGAAGTGGTGCCAGCGCCACGGCGGCAGGGTGAAGGCGTCGTTGATCTCCCATTCCAACTCGATGGGCTCGTCCCGGTCGACAACGGTGGCGCCCTGTCCCTGCACCACGTGGTAGTGGGTGGTGCCCATGTGGCGGTGGGGCACGGTGGCCCGGCCCGGCAGCAGCATCTGGATGTGGCAGGTCATGGTGAGGAAGGTATGGCCGCCGGTGACCGGGTTCTTGTATTCCAGCAGCACGCCGTCGTGGGGGTCGCCGCCGCCTGCCCCCGCGACCTCCTGCAGCGCCTCCAAGGTCTCGTCCCACTTGTAGTGGTAGGGGACGCCGGCCCCTTCGAACCGCACCTCCCGCTCGCGTATCGGGCCGTAGAGGCGGCGCGAGGCGCCGGACTTCCGGGTCAGTGGCTGCTGCATGCCCTCCGACCACTCTTCCCGGAATTGCGATGCGCCGAGGAAGTTCACCACCCCGACGTCGAGGGCGTCGATCCAGATGATGGGTTCCTTGGAATCGTTGACGTGGTCGTGCCACACCCAGTTGGGCTGGATCAGCAGGTCGCCGGGCTGCATGGTCATGGGCTCGCCGTTGGAGGTGGTGTAGGCGCCGCCGCCTTGGACCACGAAGCGTAGCGCCGTGTTGGTGTGCCGGTGCGCCGGCGCGGCCTCTCCCGGCATCACGATCTGGTAACCCATGATGATGGTGCGGCTCGCGGTCTCCAGGCCGACGTTCCGGCGGAAGGCCTCCGGCCCGATGCTGATCACGTCCGCCGCCTGCATCAGCGCCGGGTAGACCTCATCCCAGCGCCACAGCCGGGGCTCGACCGTGTGGTGCTCGCGCTGGCGCTGCCAGTAGCCCACCAGCCCGAGGCCGGCGAATTTCTCGTGCAGTTCGTCACGCCTTTTCTGATGATCCGTTGCCCCTTTGGCCATGTTCGTGTTCCTCTTTGTAACCGGCCCGACCTGCGTGCCGGCGCGCAACAGGGGCGGGTTCGAAACCCGCCCTACGTGTTGACGCCCGAAACGAACCCGCCGCGCGTTACGCCGCGGCTTCCTCCGGCAGCGGATAGTTCTCGCACAGCTTGCGCCACCGTTGCGCGATGGCCTTGGCCTCGGCCCGGGTCTCGTCGGTGGTCACCCGGAAAGGCGGCCTGCCGGGCCCGGCGTAGCAGTAGCCCGCCTCGTTGATGGCGATCTTGCTCTCCACCGGGTCGGTCTCGCTCGGGTCACGCCCGCCGACCCGCGCCATGGCCATGCAGATCTCCTTGACCTCGTCCCACCGTCCGTCGCGCCCGGCCCGGTAGGCCCGCACCACCGGCGACGGCCCCATCCACGCGTTGATGGACCAGCACCCGGCGGCCCCTAACATCATGTACGGGTACATCTGGTTCTGGTTGGTCATGACGCTGATCCGCCCCCGGACGATGTCCATGAGCTGCATGAACTGCATGGGGGTCCGGTGGCTGTCCTTCATGCCGACGATGTTGGGGCTCGTGACGAGCTCCTTGAACGCCGACACCGGGATGTGGATGTGGTGGTTGCGCGGGTTGTGGTAGATGAAGATGCCCAGCTCGGGGTGCTCGTCGGCAAGGTCGAAGTAGAACTGTACGGCGTTGGCGACGCTAGACTTGAAGTAGAACGGAACCCCCACCAGTACTGCGTCGGCGCCGGCCTTGGCGGCATACTCCATCTTCAGCAGCACCTCCCGCGTGTGCAGGCTGGTGCAGCCGATGACCACCGGTATGCGCCTGTCCACCGTGGCGACGGTGGCGTCCGCCAGGGTCGTGAACTCCTCCCACAACAGGGTATGACACTCGCCGAACGTGCCGGTGGTGGCGATGACGCCGATGCCGTCGCGCACCGCCTGGTCCACGCTGCGCTCGAGCTCTGGAACGTTGACCGTGTTCGTGGCGCGCGGAGAGTTGGCGTCCTCGGTTGCGAAGGACGGCATCATGGCCATCACGCCGCGGATGTCACTGGCTTGGATCATGGCTTCTTCCTCTCTTCGGACGGTGGGCTTCGGACGGCTTGGGGTTGGCGTTCGCTCGTGTGGAAAGGCGCGGCCGTCCTGATCGCGCGCCACGCTATCAAGTCGCCATACGGGTGTCAATGCACTTGTCGGCCAGGGCCCGGCCGACTCGCCCCGGAGCCGCGTTGACAGGTCTTCCGGAGCCGATGTATAGGCCGGGTGTGTGAACTTCGCCGGCGGGAAAACATCGCGAGCCGGGAGGCGGATGTTATGCGCAAGTTCCTGAGATGCGGATACCTGTTCGACGGCTTGAGCGACGACCTCAACGCCGATCAGACCGTCGTCGTCGAGGACGGCTTGATCGGCTACGTGGGACCGACGGCGGAGGCGCCGCCGGCCCGCGACGGCGATGCGGTCATGGACCATTCCGGGGCGTGGGTGCTTCCCGGCCTGATCGATATCCACGTCCACCTGAGCTACGGGAACGCCCAGGCCAACGAGGACGTGGACATGTTCGCGCCGGCCGAATACCGTGCGTTGCGCGGCATGCACGCGGCGAGACAGGTCCTCAATGCCGGCTACACGTCGCTGGCCGATCCCGCCTCCACCTACCGGGTAGCGGCGGCGGTGCGCGACGCCATCCATGCCGGGATGTTCCAGGGGCCGCGGATCACCTGCGCGGGGCGCCAGGTGACGGCGCGGCAGGGGCTGGGCGATTGGTACCCCACGTGGATAGGCGTGCCCGAGAGCTCCGTCGGCGTGCTGGTGCGAAGCCTCGACGAGGCCGTCGAGGAGATACGCTCCCAGGTCAAGGACCGCATGGACATCGTCAAGTTCGCCGTGGACGGGCTACAGCGGAACGGCTCCGGCGAGCTGATGTCAGGTTTCAACCAGGCGGAGATGAGCGCCATGGTGGAGGAGTGCCACCGCCTCGGCGTCAAGACCATTGCCCACGCGCGCGGACGCGAAGCGGTGCTCTACTCGGCCCGGGCCGGCGTCGACGTCATCTTCCACGCCTTCGAGATGGACGACGAGGGCCTGGAGGAAGTCGTCAGGAACGGCTGCGTGCTCTCGCCCGCCCTGACCTTCCTGGTCAACACCGTCGAGTTTACCCGCCCGGGCGACCCCTGCTACAAGTGGCGCCCCAACATGAACCGCAAGGACGTCGAGACCGCCGCCCGGATGCTGGTGAAGGCCAGGGAGGCGGGCGTTCCCTTCATGGTCGGGACCGACAGCGGATTCGCGGTCACGCCCTACGGTGAATGGCACGCGCGCGAGCTTGAGATCATGGTCGAGCACCTCGGCTTCACGCCGGCGGAAGCGCTCAAAGCGACAACCAGCGGCAACTCGGGACTGTTGCGGGAAGGCGATGCCGTCGGCCGTGTGGTCCCGGGCGCGCTGGCGGACCTGACCGTGGTCGCCGAGAACCCGTTGGAGGACATCTCCTGCCTCCTGCGTTCAGAGAACATCACGCACGTCTATCTCGGCGGGGAGCCCGTCGACCTCGCTCCGATCCCGGAAGCCAAGCCGTACAGTTGGGAACAGTCGTTCCGCCAGTGGGGCGAGGTCTACACCCGCGAGCGGGTGGCGGAACTGGCACGCTGAAGCAGGCCCTAGCCGGCCGGCCTTGTTGCCATGCGCTCGACGTCGGCGATGGTGGCGCCGTCCAGCCGGAAAGCCCGGTGCGGGTTCCACTCCAGGACTTCCATCGTTCGAATACCTTTCGCGTGGTGCGGGTCCTGGGCGGCGATAGTCTCCGCTTCGTCCAGGCTAGACGCCAGCATGACATAGATACCGTAGTCACGATCCGAGGTCGGCCCGGAAAAGAGCAGCCTTCCAGCCCGGTGCTGGTCGTCCAGCCACACCCGGTGGTCCTCGTAGTTGAGTCGCTTCGCCTCTTCCATTTCGGGCAGGGAGTGAGAGAGCACGAGATACCACATGGTCATGTCTCCTTCACGGATGTCTGTTTCGATGGTCGCTAGTGTCGTGTCCCGTAATTTCCTGGCATAAGTTGCGCAGGATGTTTTGTCGTCGGCAAGGCGCGATGACGAGTGGGGGCGACCGTAGGTCGCCCCAGGGCGGGCACCACGCGAGGAAGAGCAACGCAGCCGACGGCGAAAAAGACCAGCAAATTATGCCAGGAAATTACGGGACACGACACTAGCTCGAACGCAGGGTGTAGGTCACTTGCAGGCGCTCCGCACCGTAGTACTCGCTCAGGAACTCTGCCTGGCTCTCATAGCCGCGGTTCGGAACCAGCCGCCCCTGGAATGACACCGGCAACGGATCGACATCGAAGGGGTAGGGTGTGACCACGGCGTTCCATTCGTCCCGTATTGCGAACGACAGCACTGCGTCCTCGCGGCCGGGACGCACCGGCGCGGCGATGCCGCTCAGCGTGGGGCTCGGTCCGTTCTTTCGGTGGGTGGCGTTGAACGGATAGCGGTTGCAGATGAACTGGCCCATCTGGTCGTAGATCTCCATCAGCTTGAAATTCGTCCATAGCTGTTTGTCCGACACGCAGTCGCGATACTCCGACGACTCCTTCAGCCCCGCCATCAGCCCTTCGCGGTAGCCCTCCTGCTCCCGCAGGAACTCGCGGACCTCGGGATGGACCGTATAGTCGGGCATGTAGGAGAGCAGTCCCTTCCCCTGGCTCAACAGGGCCTCGGCGTGCAGCGAGACGATATAACCCGCGTAGGCGTCCTGCTCCGCCAGCCGCGTGATGCCGTTCCGGTAGAATTCCAGCCATACGCCCATTCCCAGGTGCCGGATGCTGCCGATGTAGTCGGGCGGCAACCCCTCGTCGTTGAGCTGCGGCTTGATCTCCCAGTCCCACCACCCCGTATCGTGTTCCTGTGCCGCCAGCACCATCGCTGCGTAAGGCGAAGGCCGCGCGAACTCGTCGTTGCCCCAGTGCGCGGCCAGCCATCCGGTCACACGGGAGTGGTCCACCTGAAGAATCAGCAACAGGCGCTCGTCGTCATAGGGGCAAACCATCATGGCCGTATCTCCTTCCTGGCTGCGGTCGGGCCTCCGTTCCGCCACCGCAAAGGCTGGGTCCAGATTGAAGAAATCTCCGTTGTCTTGTACCTTCGATGGAGGTCCACTATCAACCTGCGGCATGGCGGCACAGAGGGATACATGGCCTTCATCGTAAGCGAGAAACTGTCAGCCTATGATCCAGACATCCAACTCGCCGAGTCGATGATACTCCTCGGGGACGCCCAACATGTCCTCTCCCGTTTGCCTCGCGAATCTGTCCAGTGTGTGGTGACGTCGCCGCCCTACTGGGGTCTAAGGGACTACGATATCAAGGATCAGATCGGACTGGAGCCGACGCTTCCACAGTTCGTCAACCGCCTCATCGCCGTTTTTCAAGAAGTCAAACGAGTTCTGAAACCGGGCGGGACCTTCTGGTTGAACGTGGGGGATGGCTATACGAGCGGGAACCGGACTTGGCGTGCTCCTGACAAGAAGAACCGCGCCCGCGCAATGTCTGTGCGCCCTGAGACACCGGACGGTCTCAAGCCAAAGGATCTGATAGGGGTTCCATGGCGTCTCGCGCTGGCACTTCAGGAAGATGGCTGGTACCTGCGTAGTGACATCGTCTGGCACAAGCCCAACGCCATGCCCGAAAGCGTGAAGGATCGTCCGACACGAGCCCACGAGTACATTTTTCTATTCACCAGAAGCGAGCGCTACTACTACGACCACGACGCAATCAAGGAGCCCGGTGGCAATGGCGCGCGCAAGCGCAATCGCCGGTCGGTATGGGATGTGAACACAGAGCCGACCAAGGATGCCCACTTCGCGACGTTTCCACCTAAACTGATCGAACCTTGTATCCTCGCGGGGAGCCGTCCCGGCGACTACGTGTTGGACCCATTCTTCGGTACCGGTACGGTGGGTCTTGTCTGCCAGAAGACCGGCAGGAAATACATCGGAATCGAGCTGCATCCGGAATACGTCGAACTGGCGGCGGGCCGTTTGTCGAAGCACGAACGGCAACTTGAGCTCAACCTGAGAAGTCCGCGATGATCAACCTACCCGGTCCCCAACTTCAGATCGATTTCTCCAGGTCACTGAAAACAATCCGAAACCAGATGTTGCAGCAGGCGCTCCTGGCAACCGTCCGGGATGCCTCTCTTGAAGAGATTGACGCGGAACTTCGCGAGTATGCGACCGAGGAGGATCTCAAGCGCCTTGCCGCGCATGGCCTCAGGGGCGAGCTTTCCGGTTCCTTGTCTGCTCCGCCGAAACCCCCGGCTTCTGGGCTACTACAGGCTGCTGCTCGGTTTCAGCCAGAAGGCATTCTACGGCAGCGGCGGTGGTGCGGGTCCATTCAAGAGCATGGAGGACAGCGGTACGTTGTCCACTCACCAGGACGAGTCCCTGCACGATCTCTGCGGGGCGATGGTTGGTTGTGCATCGCTGCTGCTGGAGGCGTTCGACGAGGGAGATATCGAGCCTCAATTCCTCGATGACCTGACGCTGCTGACCCTGGGACCGCAACTGCGAGGCGGGGCGAACGTCAGAAAGGGCAGCGCGGGGATCGTGGTGGTCTTCGACGCTATCCGGGAAGTGGTCAAGGGGAACATACGAAAACAGAGCAGCAGACGCCTCGACATAAACAACGCTTCAGGCCGGAAGGTGACGATACAGTTCGCCGCTGATCCCGACATCGTCATCATGGAGCAAATGACTCCCGAGGTGCACCGAAACGTCATTGCCATAGAGGTCAAATCAGGTACGGACTTCTCCAACATCCACAACCGGATCGGCGAGGCCGAGAAGAGTCACCAGAAGGCTAGTGTCCTGTCTCACGTAATTCTTTACTAAGATGCGCAGGATTTTTTGTTGTCGGCAAGGCGCGATGACGAGCAGTGGCGGGCACCACGCGAGGAAGAGCAACGCAGCCGACGACAAAAAAGACCAGCAGATTAGTAAAGAATTACGTGGGACAGGACACTAGACAGGCGGGCTTCGTCGAATGTTGGACCATCGTCAATGTCGACAAGATCGACCTGGAGATGGCGCGTCAGGAGTCCCCGTCTACCAATCGCTTCTACCGTATCTCCGAACTCAAGCGAGGCGAAGGCGACGAGTTTCGCGACTTTCGTTCCCGCGTACTCTCGCTGGTGGGAATTCCGGGCTGATCCGGAGCCGATCACAGATCCGCCTGGCGGATCTCCCTCCTGAACGTCAACAGACCCAGCGTCGTGGCGACGCAGATGGCGGCGCCGGCGACGAGGGTCAGGGGGGCGCCGATCAATGCGGCGACGAAACCGGACTGCGCCTCTCCCAGGCTCGTGCCGCCCACTCCCAGCATCCGCTGGAAGCTCAGGACCCGTCCTCTCAGGTTGTCGGGAGTGTTGCTCTGGATGACGACGTTGCTGAGCAGCATCGGAAGGGTCTCGAAGAGGCCCAGCAGGAACACCGCCGCCATCGATAGCAGGAACCAGCCGGAATAAGCCAGCACGACCAGCGCAACGGCATAGGCGAAGATGCCGAACGCCGCCCAAAGCCCCTTGTAGCGAAGGTCGTTCACGGACAACACCATGGCGATGCCCAGGCTGGAGCCGGCGGCCGCGCCGGACAGCAGCAGGCCGAGGCCTTCGGCGCCGACGCCGAGGACGGCCACGAAGATGGGCAGAAGGGCCCGGTGGCTCCCGAAGTACACGGTCAGGACCTCGACGGATAGGAAGGCCCACACCTTGGACTCCCGGCGAACGAACGCGATGCCTTCCATCAGGCTTCGGAAGGGCGAGCCGGGCTCCTTGGATACCTTCGAAGTGTAGTGGACCGCTATCACGAACAAGGCAGCCGACAGGAACACGGCGCCGTTCAGGGCGTAGGTGAGTCCGGAGCCGAGCCAGACGATGAGGAAGCCCGTCAGGACCGGGCCCCCGAGCTGCGACAGCTTCCGGGCCATGGCCGCGAGGGAGACGGCGTTGAGGAGCATCTCGCGCGGCACCAGTCCCGGCACCATGGCGTTGCGGGCGGGCGCGCCGAGGGCGTTCAACGCCGCGTTCATGAAGCCCCCGACATAGATGTGCCAGACCTCGATCAGGCCCGTGACCGCCAGGAACGCGAGGGTCGCATTCACGACGCCGTTGCAGGTCTGCACCAGAATCACGAACCGGCGGCGGTCGATGCGGTCGGCCAGGACCCCGCCGATAGGCGAGAGCACGAAGACGGGAATCGCGCGCACCAGTCCGGTGAGCCCCAGGTGGAAGGCGGAGCCCGTCAACTCGTAGATGAGCCACAGCTCCAGGGTTCGCTGGATGTAGAAACCGAAGGACGTGGCCAGGATGGCCAGACACAACAGGCGGAAACCACGATGGACCAGTGCGCCGCGGGATGGCTTCAGTCTCGTGATCCTCCGTTTGCCTGTTTCGTTGTGACGGCGAGGGTTGCCGGAGCGGCCCGCGGGCCGCCCCGGCATTTGCAAGGCAAGGGTCGGTTATGCGGCGGTGCGGCCGTTCTCGGCTTCCACCAGCGGGCGGTAACGCTCGTTCATCTCCTGCCAGTGGGCCGCGCGCTTCCTGGCGCGGTCGATCTGGTTGTCCGGGAAATTGAGGAACGGCACCCGGGTGGGTCCCACCTTGCAGTAGTCCGAGTACTCCGCGGGCCGCTTGAAGCCTTCGCCCGGCACCGGCTTGCCTTGGCTGGCGACGTTGATGTCGGCGATGACCTCGGCGGCCTTGTCGTTCTCGCCGCGCCGCGCCAGGTTCCGCAGGTGCAGGATCGGCCACGGACCCATCCACACCTCGGTGGACCAGCAGCCGGCCGCGCCCATGCCGTAGTAGGGGTAGAGCTGGGTCTGGTTCACGAAGACGCTGATGCGGCCCTGGGTGATGCGCTGCAGGTTCATGAACGCGCTTGTCGTCCGGTGGCTGTCCTTCATGCCGATGATGCTGGGCTTCTTCACGAGTTCCTTGAACGCGCCCACCGGCAGCGTGAACTTGTGGTTGCCGGGGTTGTGGTAGACCATGATGTTGAGCGTCGGGAACAGGTCGGCGATGTCATGGTAGAAACGGATGGCGTCGTCCACCGGCAGGGTCTCGTAGTAGGGCACGCCCAGCAGCACCCCGTCCGCGGCCGTGTCCTTGACGAAGTTCATCTTCTGCACGACTTCCCGCGGGTTCGGGCTGGTGACGCCGATGAACAGCGGCACGCGCTTCTTGACCGTGTCCACGGCGGCGGTGGTGATGGTCCGGAACTCTTCCCACAAGAGGTTGTAGCACTCGCCGTAGGTCCCGGTGGTGGATATCACGTCGATGCCGTCCTTGATGATCCGGTCCACTCCCTCGGCCAGGTTGTCCACGGCGACGGTCTGGGTCGCGTTGATGTCGGTTGCGTCGTCGGTGGCGAAAGCGGGCATCATGCCCATGACTCCGCCCAGGTCCTTTGCGGTCAACATGAGATACCTCCTTGACTGAAACTGGATGCGGTGAATCCTGCTTTGGTGGAACTATACTCCCAAGAAAGCCCGTCTATCAATCGCGTGACGCCTGCGGAATCGGGCGCGGGCGGGTTTGAAACCCGCCCCTACACGTCATCGCGGCCCGTTGGCGCCGACCCCGCGGCGTCGATGCCGTAAAGCCCGGCGGCGGTGTTCCACAGGATCTTTTCCCGCGCGCCGTCGGCCACGCCCTTGAAGCAGCGCTCCACGGTCTCGCGCGTGCGCGGCCAGGTGGAGGTGGTCAGGGGCAGGTTGGTCGACCACAGGATGTGGTCTTCCCCAAGATAGCCCACGAACGGCGCGATCTCGTCGAACCACGCGGTCAGGTAGCATTGGCGCTGAAACATCTCCGAGGGCTTGAGATCGTAGCCTTCGCGCGCAAGGCCGTCGTGCTCGAACTGGTGGTCGGCCCATTCCAGGTACAGCATGGCCCAGCTCAGGGCGCTCTCCGCGAACACCAGCCGCAGGCGCGGATGGCGCAGCAGCACCCGGGAGAACGACAGCAGCGAGAGCACGTAGACGCTGGACATGGGCCGCGTCACCGCGTCCACCGCCTCGGACAGGGCCGGGGCGAGACCGGAGTACGCCGGGTACATTAGCTCCGTCGAGGCCCCGGCGTGCAGCGCCACCGGCACCCCCATCTCCTCGCACGCGCTCCACACCGGATCGTACTCCGGATCGCTCACGTGGGGCACGTCCCGGAGGTGCATGGGCAGGGCCGGGAAGACGATGCCCCGGTGCCCCGCGGCCACGGCCCGCTGCATCTCTTCGGCCGCCGTCTCCGGCGGCCAGATGGGCGCGATGCACTGGGGGACGAACCGCGGGCTGGCGGAAGCCCACTCCTCCAGCAGCCAGTCGTTGTAGGCCCGGATGCATGCGATCTCCAGCTCCGGGTCGTCGAGCCGTGCGAAGGCTTCTCCGGCCATGCCGGCGACGGTGGGAAAGAGCACGGAAAAGGCGATGCCGGCGGCGTCCATGGCCTTGAGCCGCTCCGCGGGCGACCAGGCCGCGGCGGGCACCTCTTCCCAGCACCGGGGCTCGCGGTTGCGGTCGGGCATGAGCGCCCCGGCCGACGCCACCTTGCCGCCGAGGAGCGGCCGGCCGTCCACCACCCAGCGTTCGGCGCCGTCCGCGTCGCGTTCGAGACGCGGCACGCGTTCGCCGAACCGGCTCCGGGAGAGCCGGCTGGTCCACAGGTCGGGCGGCTCCTGGACGTGGTCGTCGACGCTGACGAAATCGCGGCCCGGGCTCATGGGCGCGCTTCCGCGGGGTCCGCGCCGCGTTCCGCCTCGCGCACCACCGCGTCCATGCGGTAGACGCGCACGGCGTTCTCGTAGAGGAGCTTGCGGCGGTCTTCCGCGGAGACGCCCGCGAGCACGTCCTCCACCGCCTCCCAGGAACGCGGGTAGAAGGCGGTCACGTGGGGGAAGTCCGATTCCCACATGAGGTTGTCGATGCCGATGTCGTGGCGCAGCTTGATTCCCTCGTTCTCGAACCAGAAGTTCGTGAACATCTGTCGCCGCACCGCCTCGCTCGGACGCGTGCTCAACCCCTCGGTCCAGAGGTGGCGCGTTTCCCACTCGTGGTCGCACGCGGCCAGCACGTAGTTGAGGCCGCCGATGCCCGCCTCGGCGAACACGAACTTGAGGCGCGGAAAGCGCTCGGTGATGCCGCTGAAGACCAGGTGCGGAATGATCTGCGCGGGCGTGGTCGCGGAGGTGGCGGTCATGGCCGAGTGGCCTTGGCGCGGCGAGTAGCCGTGCCAGAAGCGGGTGGACCGGCCCGCGGAGAGGCCGCAGGAACCGTGGAAATGCACCGGCACGTCCAGGCTCTGGCACGCGTCCCACACCGGATCCCAGTAGGGATCGGTGAGGTGGGGCAGCGGGGCGGGGGTCTCGCCCTGGAGGTTGATGCCACGGTGCCCGGCGTCGGCGGCGCGCTCGATCTCGCCCCGGATGGTCGACGGGTCGCTCAGGTACGGGATGATGGACACCGGGTAGTAGCGGTCGCTGACCCGGGTCCATTCAGCCAGGGCATCGTTGTAGGCGCGCACCACGTCCAGTTCGAACGCGGCTTCGTCGAGCTCGTAGAATGTGCCGCCCGGGGGATTGGGGAACAGCACCTCGGCATCGATGCCGTCGGCGTCCAGCGCCTTGAGCCGCTGTGCCGGGTCGTATCCCAGCGCCGGCACCTCGTCCCAGTGCTGCGGGAAGGTGGGGAAGGGGTCGCCCATGAGCGCGGGGCAGTTGCCCACGTTGTCGCCCCGTGGCTTGCCGTAGACACACCAGCGGTCCACCTTCCGGCCTTTCTCCTCCACCTCCTTCACCTGCGGGATACGCTCGCCCCACTTGGCCGCGGACATGCGCGAGGTGAAGGCGTCGCGGTCGAAGCCGCAGTGGGAATCCGCGCTGATCAGTCCGAACTTGATCTCCATGGGTTTGCTCCGTCTGCGTCGAGGCGATTGAACGTCATGCGTGCCAACGCTGCGCTCTGGTGGCGCGGACGCGGGCGGGTTTGAAACCCGCCCCTACTTCAACTTGCCGACGTACTTGCGCTCGATGACGTGCTTGAGCTGCTTGGTGGTCTCGGCATTGAGGTCCAGGAACGGCTTCAGGGTTTTCTTGAGCTCATCCGGACCCGTCCATTCCACCACGAGCTTCATCTTGGCGGCTTCCTTCTGCGCCTTCTCCAGCCCGGTGATCTTCTTGAGCGCGCCGCTCAGGTACTTCTGCCTCGCCTCGGGCACGCCGGGCGAAGTGACCACCGTGCCGAAGATGTCGGAGAACGACAGGATGTAGCTGCGCCACGGCTCCTTGGCGCCCAGCTCCGCCAGCGACGGCACGTCGGGCGCGCGCTTGTCCTTGACGAAGGCAAACGCGATGTTGACCCGGTCCTTGAACCTCAGGCCGGTGGAAATGGAGGCGGTGGTGGCGTCCAGCTCTCCGCGCGCGATCGCCGCCATGCGTTCCGAGGAGCCGCCGTAGCCCGGGACGATGGTGATGGGCAGGCCGAGCATCTCGGCGATCAATCCCTCGTTGAAGGGCGAGGAGGCGCCGATGCGGATGCGCTTGAGCTTGCGCAGCCCCTCGATGTCCGTCGGCAGATCCTTGCGCACCAGTATTGCGGTGTTGGTGCGGATGACCCGCCCGAGGTAGCCGAACTTCTCGTAGTCGTACTTCACGCCCTTACGGCCGAACATGTCGAAGGCCACCAGCTTCGTGTGCGCCGTGAGCAGCGACAGGCCGTCCGGCGGGAGCCGGAACAGCCGGTTGTAGCCCGCGACCCCGCCGCCGCCCGGCAGGTTCCGCACGATGGCCTTGGCGCCGGTGACCGCGGGCAGGTGCCGCGCCATCCAGCGGGCGCGGATGTCGAAGGTGCCGCCGGGCGAGTACTGCACCAGCATCGTCATGCGCTTGCCCTTGAAGAAGTCCGCGGCGTTCTCCGCGGCGCTTGCCGAGCCGGCGAAGAGCATGACGCAGGCCAAAGCCAGCCATGTCCAGGGCGTACTTGTTTTCATGGGAACCCTCCTGGTTCGTACGGTCGTCGGTACGATTTGTGTCACAATCCGTTTCTCCTATACGCGTGTCCCCGAGAAGATGTCAACGAAGCGCCCGGGAACGGTGGCCAATTGCCACCATCTCATATCGTCCGTCGCCCCATGATATGGCCGAGCAGGTTGTCCGGCCATCCCACGTGGAGGATAGCGTCGAACAAACCGAGCACCAGCCCCGTTAAAAGTCCCGTCAGAATCAGTGTCACAACCCACCCCGCCCGGCTGAAACGCCTGAAATAAAACACCATGAACACGGGTACGGATAGCTTGAAGCCGATGAGCAGGATGGAGGCGAGAAACCCGAGCGCGCACAGGTAGAAGGTTCCCGCCCGCCGCACCACAAGGTGCGTGGGCACGGAGCGGTCCACCTCGATGTCGCGGATGCGTTCGCGAGGCTCGTCGCTGTCGTCCGTGGCACCCTTGAAGAACGCGTCCCTGACCAACTGTGCGGCGGCCACCACCAGCACCGGGATGGCGATGGTCAGCGGAAAGAGCCCGGTGGCGAAGGGCCACTGCCATGCCGTGGCCACTGCGCCGGCGAGCAGCACCAGGAAGAAGGCGTCGAACAGCAGGGAGATGGCCTTTTGCATGGTGTCAGGGGTTCGCGGCCGCGGCGGTCCGGTTGCGGTATTGCTGGATCGCCGGCCCGGCCAGGGCGGCCACGATCAGGAGCGCCAGCACGATGACCCAGGGGCGCGACATCCAGGCCCACCCGTAGGTCAGGATCGAGATGTAGAGGTACTTCTCCACGGTGGAGCCGAGCACGAAGCCGATGATGAGGGGCGGCCGCGGCCAGCCCTGCCGCTTCATGGTCCAGCCCAGCAGCCCGAAGAAGAGGAACAGGACGATGTCGGCGATGTGGCGTCGCGCCATGAACGCGCCCAGGAACATGATCACCAGCAGCACCGGCGCCAGCAGTTGGGCGCGGATGGTGGCGATGCGCGCCAGGTGGTTGGTGAACAGGAAGCAGGTGCCGGTGCCGATGATGTTGGCCAGGGCCAGGCTCCAGGCGATGGTGAAGATGACGTCGAGGTTCTGGTTGAGCATCTCGGGGCCGGGGGTCAGCCCCTGGATCTCCATGGCGCCGAGGAACAGCGCCATGCTGGTGCTGCCGGGGATGCCGAAGGCCAGGGTGGGGATGAGTCCGCCGCCGTCCTTGGCGTTGTTGGCGCTCTCCGGTGCGATGACGCCGCGCACGTCGCCCTTGCCGAAGTTGTCGGCGTTCTTCTCGGTGTGCAGGGCGTGGCCGTAGGCGAACCAGTCCACCACCAGAGTGCCCAGGCCCGGGATGATGCCGATCCACACCCCCAGGGTGGCGGATCGGATCACCAGCCACCAGTGTCGAAAGGCGTCGCGCACGCCTTCCCAGCGGCCTTTGAGGCGGCCCAAAGCGCCCGAGTCGATGCTCTTGCCCGACACCAGCAGGTCGGTGATCTCGGCCAGGCCGAACAGGCCGAGGGAGATGGGCACCACGTGGAAGCCGTCCCACAGGTAGACCTGGTCGAAGGTCCAGCGTTCCACGCTCAGGATGGGGTCGGTGCCCACGGTGGCGAGCAGGAGGCCGGAGCCGCCGGCGATGACGCCCTTCATCAGCGCCGAGCCGCTGAGGCTGGCCACCATGCACACGCCCAGCACCGCCATCATGAAGAACTCGGGGGAGCCGAAGGTGAGTACCAGCGGGCTGAGAATCGGGATCGACAGGGTCAGCACCAAGGCGCCGAAGATGCCGCCCATGGCGGACACGGTGAAGGCGGCGCCAAAGGCGCGGCCGGCCTCGCCGCGCTTGGCCATGGCGTGGCCGTCGATGATGGTGGCCTGGGAGCCCACGGTGCCGGGTACGGCGAACAGCACCGAGGGGATGGTGTCGGAGGTGGTGGTCACCGCCAGCATGCCGATGATGAAGGCGAAGGCGGAGACCGCGTCCATGTCGAAGGTGAAGGGGAGCAGCAGCGCCAGCCCGGTGACGCCGCCGATGCCGGGGATGACCCCGAGCATGAGTCCGAGGAAGGTCCCGGCGAACAGCATGAAGAGGTGCACCGGATACAGGATCTGGATGCTGGCCTGGCCTATGGCGTCAAGCATGGCGGGTCCGTGCCGTGCGCGCAGGTCGTGCCGGTCCCGCGCTGCTCTCTCCGCGCCGGTGATGTGCGTCGCGGCACGTCAGGAAGCGTCTTCCTCGCTGTAGAGGTTCAGGCTTTCCAGCACCGGGCGGTCCGTCACGGAGAACAGGATCGCGGGCTCGGTTCGGGATTCGTTCCGGAAGTGGTGCCAGTGCCATGACGGGATCACGAAGCAGTCCTGCTCGGTCCAGGCCATGGGGTTGCCGTTGTCCTTGTCCTTGCTTGCCACCGTCGTGCCGGCGCCTTGCATGACGTGGTAGATGGTGCTGCTGGTGTGGCGGTGGGGGCGGGTCGATTCGCCCGGACGGAGCCATTGCACGCGGCAGTCGATGGTGGGCATGGTGGGGCCGCCGGTGACCGGGTTGGCGTATTGCAGAAGGATGCCGTCGTGGGGATCGCCGTCGGCGGATTCCGCCAGTTGCTCCAGCACGGGAAGGGTGTCGCGCCACTTGTAGGTGTAGGGAAGGGCACGGGTCCCCGGGCTCTCGGTGAGGGGGCGCACGGCGCCGAGGCGGTGGCGGCTGTAGCCTTCGGACTTGGTGACGGGCTGGGCGGGTCCCTCGCCGTAGTTCTCGTGGAAGTTGGCGTCGAGCTGGTTCATCAGGTGCACGTCCAGGACGTCCAGCCACACGATGTTGCTCTTCCCCTGGTTGTAGTGGTCGTGCCAGGTCCAGCTCGGCGTCAGCACCAGGTCGCCGGGCTCCATGTGCATTTCCTCGCCTTCCACCGTGGTGTAGCCGGTGCCGTCGCCCTCCACCACGAAGCGCAGGGCCGCGGCGGTGTGGCGGTGGCACTCGGCCCGCTCGCCGGGCTTCACGAGCTGGATGGACATCTGGATCGTGCGGGTGGTGGATTTGAAGGCGGTGAGGCCGGGGTTCACCAGTTGCACCGTACGGCGCTTGGCGGCCTCGTCGATGTGCCCGAGCTTCACCACCTCGCCGGACTCCATCAGGCAGGAGTAGATCACCGGCCAGCGCCACAGGTGCGGTTTCAGCTCCGCCATGGGTTGGCGCGGCTGCCAGTGCCCCGCCAGGGAGTTCTCCGCCATGATGCGGTGCAGCTCATCGAGCCGCGGATCGTCGGTGTTGACGGCTTCACTCATGATTGTCTCCTGTGTGTTGGCAAGGTTGTCGGATTACGCTTCGCTAATCCGACCTACGGGATCTACGGGCCAAAGGTGGGCGCAGGTCGGATTAGCGAAGCGTAATCCGACACTCCCCTAAACCCCCTCCAGCGCCGCGGCCTCCGGATGAAAGAAGTCCTCGTAGTCTAGCCTTACCGGTGTCAGCCCAAACTCGTGCGCGAACGTCATCATGGCTTCCAGCGAGGTGACGTTGTCCTGGATGTTGTAGGACCAGTAGTTCTCCCCCATGACCGCCCGCTGCTCGTCGATGGCGGCCGCCACCCATGAAGTAATGAGAATCTCGGGATCGGAGCCGTACAGGCGGTCCATGGCCACGTCGCGCGCTTGGCGGTACGCCTTCAGCAGCGCCACCGGGGCTTCCGGATGCTTGTCCACGAAGTCCTGCTTGAGGGTCACCATGTGGCTGATGGGGAAGATGCCGGTAGCCTTGTAGTAGTTCAGCTCCTCGTTCTTGTAGTCGTGGAACAGGCGCCGCACCCGCGGGTCGCGGCGGCTGATGGACGGCAGCACGTTGGGTTCGATGACGGCGTCGACTTCCCCGCCGAGCAGCAGTTCGTCCAGGGGCTCGCCGGGCTGCGGCCCGAGGATGTGGGGCAGCGCCTCCACCTCGACGTCCGCTCCCCAGCTTGCCGCCTCCGGCCCGGGCATGCACCAGCGGATGCGCGTCAGGTCCACGCCGTAGTGGCTCTGGAGCGCACCCCGCGCCCATACCCCGGCGGTGCTGCTCACGAAGACGCGCTTCCCCTCCAGGTCCTTGGGGCTCTCGATGCCGGAGGCGTTGTTCACGAAGATATAGGCCAGCCGGAACTTTCGGTTGGGGTAGGCCGGGATCGAGACGTAGGGGTGATCGCCCTTGCCCTTGGTGCGCATGAGGCCGCCGAAGCTCGCGTCCCAGGCGTCGATGGTCTCGGGGCCGTGAAAGTCGCTCGTTTCGACATCGAAGCCCTCCACCTGGACGGTGCCGTCGAGCAGGGGCCGGTTGGTATCGACCTCGGGCTCCCGGAAGCCGAGCCGGAGCTTGGGGTTCGCCATGGATCCGTCTCCCTTCGGCAACGGCGAGGACCTGCTAGCCGTCCTGGCGGTCCGCCGTCGCGGTTTCCTTCATGTAGAAGCCGAGCTTGGTCTGCGCCGGCCAGTCGTCGATGGAGAACAGGATCGACTCGCCCTCGTGGCCGTTCTCGTGATGGTGCCACGTCCAAGCGGGCACGGCGAAGATGTCCCCCTGGCGCCACTCGAGCCGCTCGCCCTCGATGACCACGGCGCCGGCGCCCTCGAACGCGTGGTAGAAGGTGTTGCTGTTGTGCCGGTGGCTCAGGGTGGTCTGTCCGCCGCGCAGCAGTTGCGCGTGCCAGGCGATGGTGGGGAGCGTGGAGCCGCCGTCCACCGGGCTCGTCAGCATCAGGTGCGCGCCTTCGCACGGGTCTTCCTCGCCGGCCTCCTGCAGCGCCCGCAGCCCCGCCAGGGTCTCGGCCCACGGATAGCGCATGGGCGGCAGCGGAAAAGGGCGGCCTTCGGTCATCGGCCGCGCGAGGCCGCGGGTGCGCACGCCGTAGCCGTCGGGCTTGCGGATCTCCTGGTAGGGGAGGTCGTCCGGGAGCCTCTCGTTCAGGTTCACCCCGCCGTTGTGGCCGTTGTCGTAGCCGTCGACGTACAGTGCCGGCGCCGTCCCCTGGTTCCAGTGGTCGTGGTAGGTCCATGACGGGCTGATGATGACGTCCCCCCGTTCCATGGGGAAGGCCTCGAACTCGCACACGAACGCGGCCTCCCGGGGCGCTTGGCACACCAGCCGCGTCTCGTTCCGCAGGTTGCGGTGTCCCTGGGTGCGCTCGCCGGGCATGAGTATCTGCACGTTCATCCAGATGGGGAAGCGGGTCGCCTCGATGCCGGTGACCGAGCGCATGCCGGTCATGCCGCCGGGCCCGACGGTGACGATCTCGCCCGAGCGCATGAGCCCGTTGTAGATGCCGTCCCAGCGCCAGTGGGCGCCGGCGGGCCCGGTGCGCGGCGGCGCCATGCCCTCGCGCCGCAGCCCGGCCCCCACCAGGTGGTGGGCGGCCAGGTAGTTCTCGAGGTCTTCGTGGGTGGTGCCGACGTCTGTCACGGCAAGCCTCCGCTCACGCGTCCAGACCGAAGTACTTCACGCAGTTGTCCACCAGCATGGCGCGCTTCTCGTCGGCGGGCACGCCCTCGAAGTCCCGCTCCATGATCGGGATGGAGTTGGGGTATTCGCTGGCCGCGTGGGCGAAGTCCGTGCCCCACATGAGCTTGTCGTAGCCGATGCATTCGCGCCGCCTGATGCCGACAGGGTCGTGCAGGAAGCCCCAGTAGTTGTTCTCCCGCAGATACTCGCTGGGCTTCCGGTCCAGGTAGTGAAGGCCCCAGAACTCGTGGATCATGGGCATGTAGCGCTGGTAGTGGTCGTCGAGCTGCCACAGACCGTATTCGAACCATCCGATCATGGTTTCGGCCCAGTACATCTTGAGCGTCGGGAAGCGGTCCCACACCCCGGCGAAGGCCATCTGCACGGCGCCCACCATGGCGGGGTTGGTGAAGCGGAAGAAGTAGTTCATGGGCTCCTTCACGTGCACGTCGGGACCGGGCCGGCGCTCGTAGGTGAAGGCGGGCTCGTCCTTGCCCGACCCCATGTTGCCGGTGTTGTGGTTGGTGAGGGCGACGCCCAGGTCCAGGGCCGCGGCCCAGAAGCGGTCGTCCTCGGCCGTGGGATAACCGCGGCCGCTCGGGAACCTGTCGAGCTTGATCCCCTTCAGGCCCAGGCGGGCGCAGTGCTCCAGCTCGTGTGCCGCGTCGTCGACGCCGCTGACGGGTATGACTCCTATGGGGATGATGCGGTCCGGGGCCGGCGCCATGTATTCCTCGGCCAGGAACTCGTTGTAGGCGCGCACCAGCTCGCAATAGAGCTCGCGGTCCTTGGCCTGCTCCAGCACGAAGGATATCTGGGAGAACACCACCTCGGCGTCGATGCCGTCCCTGTCCTGTTCCTCGAGCCGCTGCTCGGGCGGCCCGGTGCCGGCGCAGGTCTCGAAGGTGGGCACCTGCTTGGCCATGTCTTCCTTGTTCACGCGGACGCTCCGGGTGACGCCGATGGTGTTGGGCTCGCCCCCGTCCACCACCACCGCGTCCGACCCGTTGGGCATCTTGACCCGCTTGGGCGCGCGCTCGCGCATGGACGCGGCCACCCGGCCGCGCCAGATGTCCGGGTTCAGGTCGATATGGCCGTCGGCCGATATGACGTTGTATTCACGTCCCATGGATGGCTCCTTCCAGTGCCCGGTGCCACGCGCCAGGATGGGCCGGGGTTCCTTGTCGTCGTCGCCGTCTCCGGGTAGGGGCGACCGGCGGTCGCCCTCCGCGGCCATGGCACCGAATCCTGACCGGAAAGCTATCCAATAGCCCGCGTTCATGTCAATGCACACCGGCCGGCGCGAACCATCGCCCCGCCGGTCGATATTGTTGAACGGTCCTGGGGCTGTTACCATTCAACTAAGGATAGAGGCAGTTCGCGGGAGGTGCACGATGACTGGAGTCCAGGCGGTCGAGGCCGCGCCCGATGCAGTGGAAGCCGTGCTCAACTATGCGGTGGACACGGGCGAGAAGCCGATCACGCACACGGCCGAGCTGAACAGCACGCCGGTGCTGCGCACCGGCAAGCACGAGCAGCGGCGCGCCACCATCCACAACGGGAGGCTGACAGCGCCCGAGCTCTCGCTGGAGCGCGAGGGGTTCGTGCTGGTGCGGCACGAGACCCGGGTCAAGGACTTCGATGACGAGGACGAGCTCCGGTCCGTCTACTACCCGGAGATCGAGGCGCTGGTGAAGCGCGAGAGCGGCGCTTCCCGGGTTGTCATCTTCGATCACACCCTGCGGGCCCAGGACGAAGGCATCCGGGCCGAGCGGAAGGTCAGGGAGCCCAACCGCTCGGTGCACAACGACTACACCGAATGGTCCGGGCCCAAGCGGGTGCGGGACATCCTGCCGGCGGACGAGGCGGAGCGGGTGCTCCAGGGACGCTTCGCCGTCATCCAGGTGTGGCAGCCCACCCGCAACCCCGTGCGCACCAACCCGCTGGCCATCGCCGATGCCCGCACACTGCGGACCGACGAGCTGATCGCGTCCCAGCGCAGCTACCCCGGCCGCATCGGCGAAACCTACCAGATCAAGTACAGCCCGGAGCACCGCTGGTTCTACTTCCCGGCCATGACCCGGGACGAGGCCGTCGTCTTCAAGACCTTCGACTCGGCCACGGACGGAAGGGCGAGGTGGACCGCCCACACCTCCTTCGACGACCCCACGAGCCCTCCCGACGCGCCGGGCCGGGAGAGCATCGAGATGCGGACGCTGGCGTTCTTCGAGTAGGACACCGCTGTCACCGGCGCCGGCAAAGGGAGGCGCGCCATGCGCATGAAGACTTTCGACTGGCTCGGCCGCGAATTCGTCGCGGTCTCGTGCGAGGGCGCCTCGGACAATTCTGTCGACACGGGCATCCTCGACTACATCGACGCGGTCGCCGGCAGCCCTTCCTACCGTCCCGCCGATGAGGGCATGGACGACATCCTCCACCGCATCGAGGAAGCCATCAACATCCTGGACTTCTCCCTTGACGACACCGTACGGACGCGCTTGTGGGCGCGTGATCGCGAGAGCCGAAACCTCGGCAGCCAGATCCGATCCAAACGCATGGTCGAGGGCGCGCGCTCTTCGAGCTCGAGCTACATCGCGCCCGCGCACCTCGACTCCGACGCCAGCGTCGCGTTGGACTTCCTCGCCATGCGCAACAGCGGCGCGAAGAAGCTGGTGGAGTACGATCCACCCATCGTGCCGCTACGCTATCTCGATCTCGAAGGACTGGTATTCCTCTCCGGCGTCACCTCCACCACCGGCAACCTCGCCGAGCAGGTGACCGAGGTCTGCGGCCTCATCGGCGAGTCCCTGGAGCACGCCGGGGTCTCCTGGGAGCAGGCCGTGCTGGTGTCGTTCTTCTTGCACGAGGCGGAGGACCCGGCGGCGCTGAAGGAGGCCTTCGGGCGCGCCGTGGCGCCTCGTCCGGCGTGCACGGAGTGGTCGTTCGTGGAAGGCTATTCCGCCCACGGTAAGCTCATCGAGATCGAGGTCACCGCGCAGCGCTAGGAGTCTGTCCGAGTAGTCGAATTGTAGGGCCGCCGCCGGTCGTCCCTACACATACTCCGGATGAACCTCATGTAGGGGGCCACCGGCGGTCGCCCCCTAGGCCGTTGGCTGCGCCGTTCCGTTGACAGTCTTTCGGCATTCCCCTATTACCGGGTCTAGTGGTTCACCGCCCGCGCGCGATCGTTGCCCGCCGGCAACGGGACCACGGGACGGAAGGGGGTCCGATGATGAAGCGCTCCACGCTTGGAACGGTGCTTTTGGTCCTCGCCTTTGTGATGGCGGCATCGACCGCCGCCGCCGACTTCTACAAGGACAAGACCGTCCGTATCGTGGTTTCGTCTTCCCCGGGGGGCGGCTACGACACCTACGCGCGGTACATCGCCCGCCATCTGTACAGACATCTGCCCGGAGAACCGCGGATGATCGTGGAGAACCGGCCCGGCGCCGGCGGTCTGCGCGCGGGGAACTACATCTACCATTCCTCGCGACAGGACGGCACCGAGATACTGCACATCGGCGGCTCGTCGGTGATCAAGCAATTGACGGGCATGAAGCAGGTCAGGTTCGACGCCCGGCAGTTTCAGTACATCGGCGCGCCCTACGCCGAAGCCACCGTGCTGGTGGTGACGAGGAACTCCGGTATCACGAGCTTGGAGCAGGTCATCGGTCCCAAGGCCAAGGAGGTGGCGCTCGGCGGCATCAGCGTGGGATCGCCCAATGACGTGGCGGCGATTCTTTTGCGGGACGTGCTCGGGGCGAAGATCCGCCTGGTGACAGGATACAAGGGCACCTCGCGGATCAGGCTGGCCATGGACTCGGACGAGCTCGACGGCATGTTCAATGGCTGGGCGTCGTTGAACGCCACGAGCTACGACAAGCTCCAGAGCGGCGAGTACAAGGTCTTGATACAGGTGAGCCCGGAGCCCATCAAGGAGTTGGGCGGTATCCCGTCCATCGCGCAGCTCGCCAAGACCGACGAGCAAAAGAGGCTGGTTCGTCTCACCACGACCGTGCCGTACCAGTACGCGCGGTCGTTCCTGGTTGGGCCGAAGGTGCCGCGGGAGCGGGTGGCGGAGATCCGCAACGCCTTCGGCAAGACCATGACCGATCCGAAGTTCCTGGCGGACGCGAAGAAGGGACGCCTCAAGATCAGCCCCATCAAAGGCACCGACCTGCAGTCGTACGTGCGGGAGTTTCTGGGAATGCCGGCGGACGAGAAGGCCAAGGTGCTGGGCGTCGTCGCCGGCAAGTGACGGCCGCGCGGGGGTGCACTGCACAGCGCGAGATTTCGCACATTCCCGGGAAGGAGTGATTCAATGGAACGTTTGAAAGGCATGTACATCCCCCTGCCGACACCGTTCACCGATACCGGCGCGGTGGACGAGAACGCGGTGCTGGCGCTCACGGACTTCTACGTGGAAGCGGGCGTGCACGGCCTGTTCGTGCTGGGCACCTTCGGCCAGGGCCCGGCGCTGACGCCGGACGAGCGCAAGCGCACGGCCAAGGTCGTCATCGACCGGGTGGGTGGGCGCATTCCGGTGGTGATCCACGCGGGCACCGCCGACACCCCCACCACCATCGACCTGGCCAAGGACGCCAGGGACCAGGGCGCCGACGTCGTGGGCGTGGTGCCGCCGTACTACTTCGACCATCTCGACGACGAGGTGCTGGCGCACTACGTCAAAGTGTACGAGGCCATCCAATACCCGATGTTCATCTACAACAACGCGGTGAACAGCGGCTATCGCATGACCGCGCCGTGGACCGCGAAGCTGGTGGCGGAGGTCCCGGAGGCCTGCGGCATCAAGATGTCGTTCATCCCGCTGGAGCAGCAGCTTGCCTTCGTGCGGGCGCTGCCGGCGAGCTGTGCGGTCTTCTCCGGCTCGGCTACGTTGATCATGCCGGGCGTGCTGTGGGGGCTGGCCGGATCGATTCATCCGTTAACGGTGGCCATTCCCGAGCTGCTGGTGAACCTTTGGAACGCCACCACCACGGGCAAGCTGGAGGAGGCGGTGGAGCTTCAGCGGCGGGTGATCGAATTCACCGCGGTCATCGGCGACCTCCAGAGGACGGCGGGACGATCGGTGTTGCGCGAGTCGCTCAAGCTGCGGGACCTCCCGGTGGTGGACTTCCCGCGCTGGCCTACCAAGGACCTGAGCGCCGAACAAGCCGGTCGGCTGAAGAACGCGCTGGCGGCGGCTCGGGACTGAGCCCTTTTTCGGAGCACTATCGGCAGGGACGGACGCAAGGAGAAGAGTCATGAACGCGAAGGAATGGCGCAACGAGCTTGGTGAGATCGTCAGGGACTTCTTCCGCTCCCCGGAGATGGGGCAGTTCTACGAAACCCCCATCACGCTGGAGCGCGCGCGACTCTACCTGTCGCAGCTCGGCATCTACGTCCGCCAGCGGCGCCACTACTGGCCCCAGGTGGCGGCCAACTGCCCCGTGCACCTGGTGAAGCAGCGTATCCTGTCCCACGAGTACGAGGAGCTGGTGGAGGACGATTATTCCGACAAGGGACACCTGGACCTGATCTTCCGGCAGGGCCGGGAGGTGGGGCTCAGCGAGGAGCAGGTGCTGGACGCGGAGCCGCTCCCCACCACCCGGGCGGCCATCTACGGCTGGTGGTGGATTGCCCGCAACAAGCCGTGGCAAGAGGCCCTGGCCGCCTCCACCATCGCCGAGTGGACCAACGACGACCGCCTGCTGGGAGACCTGGGCGGCGGCAACTGCGGCCGGTTGTACGAGCGCTGGAGCCGGGACCTCAACTTCACCGACGAGCAGATGCCCAACTTCACCGCGCATCGGGCCGCGGACGAGAAGCACTCCGAGATGTTCCTGGACATCTTCGAGCGGTTGGTGCCGGAGGGCGCCGAGGAAGGCGTGCTGAGCACCGCCAGGGAGTCCATGGACATCCACCGGGCGTACTTCGGCGGCATGGCCGCGGCCATGGCGCGGCTGTCGTAGGTGCCGGATACGAAACCGTCATTGCCCGGCCCCTCCGTCATTCCCGCGCAAGCGGGAATCCAGGGGTGGGGCGAGGCGCGGCGTCCGATTCTGACCAGCACAGGTGTTTCGTATGAAGATGGAACTCAAAGACCTCAACGACTCGCTGGCCGAGCACGACCTCTCGGGTTTCTGGAACACCCGCACGCCCGAGCACCAGGACGAGGCGCCGTACCTGTGGAAGTGGCGCGAGGTGTACCCGTGCCTGATGGATGCCAGGGAGTCCGTGGGGCTGGAGCTGGCGGAGCGCCGGGCCATCCGGCTCGTGAACCCGCAGAACCCCACCCGCGCGACCTCCCGGACGCTGCTCTTCACTTTCTCGGTGGTGAACTCCGGCGAGATCGCGCGGCCCCACCGCCACAACATGGCGGCCATCCGTTTCGTGGTGAAGGGGAGCGGCGCCTTTACGCTGGTCGAGGGCGAACGCTTTCCCATGCACGAGGGAGACCTGATCCTCACCCCTAACTGGACCTGGCACGAGCACCACAATGAATCCGACGAGCCCATTGTGTGGCTCGACGGCCTTGACGGCCCGCTCATCAACGCGCTCAACGTGCTGTTCTTCGAGAACTACGACAAGGACACCCAAGGGGTGAGCCGCGCCGACGGCGACGCGCAGATGCGCTTCGGCTTCGCCCGCCCGCCGGCCAAAGCGGAATCGCCGGGGCGGGGGCTGCCGTTCCGTTACCGCTGGGAGGACACCGACGCGTCGCTTCACAACATCGCCGACGCCGAGGCGGACCCCTTCGACGGCCACTTGGTGCGCTACATCAACCCGGTGACCGGCGGCTACACCATGGCGACCCTGTCCTGCGAGGCGCAGATGTTCAAGCCGGGCTGGGTCACCGGCACCCACCGGCACACCAGCACATCGCTGTACCACGTGTTCCGCGGCCGCGGCCGGACCGCGGTGGGGGAGGGGTTCCTGGAGTGGGAGAAGGGCGACTCGTTCATGATCCCCAACTGGCAGTGGCACCGCCACGAGAACCCTTTCGAAGAGGAAGCGGTGCTCTTCACCATGAACGACCGGCCGGTGCTGGAGGCGTTGGATCTCTACCGGGAAGAGCAGCGTCCCGGCGGCAACGGCTCCTGACCGAACGCGCGAACGCCGCATCCAATCACGAACGCGATTCCGACCATGTCCTATCCCGACCTTCAAGAGCACCTGTCCAACCTGGAGTCCGCCGGACTCCTGTTGCGCATCCGCCACCCCATCAACAAGGACACGGAGATGCACCCGCTGGTGCGCTGGCAGTTCCGCGGCGGCCTTCCCGAGGCGGAACGCAAGGCCTTCCTGTTCGAGAACGTGGTGGACAGCCACGGGCGCACCTACGACATGCCGGTGGCGGTGGCCGCGCTGGCGGCGTCGCCGCAGGTGTACTCGGTCGGGCTGCAACGTCCGGTGGACGAGATCCCCGAGCTTTGGGCCCATGCCTTGGCGAATCCCATCGAGCCGGCCATCGTTGATTCGGGGCCCGTCCACGACGTCGTGCTACAAGGCGCCGACCTGGATATCGAGGGCGGCGGGCTGCTGCAGCTCCCGGTGCCCATATCCACGCCGGGGTTCGACAACGCTCCCTACACCACCTGCTCGCACTGGTTCACCAAGGACCCCGATACCGGCATCCGGAACCAGGGCAACTACCGCGGGCAGATCAAGAGCCAGAAGCGCGTGGGCATGTACGCCGGCATGCACCAGCACATCTTCCCGCACTGGGACAAGCGCCGCGAGCGGGGCGAGCCGCTGCACGCCGCGCTGGTGGTGGGGGCGCCGCCGGTGGTCTCCTACGGCACCGTGCAGAAGGTTCCGCCGGGGGTGGACGAAATGGGCATCGCCGGCGGGCTGGCCGGAGAGCCCGTCCGGCTGGTGCGCTGCAAGACCGTGGACATCGAGGTCCCCGACAACGCGGAGATCGTCGTCGAGGGGCTGATCAACACCGACTTCGTGGAGCCCGAGGGCCCCTTCGGCGAGTCCCACGGCTACCTGCACCCGCGCACGGTGTCGCCGTTCATGGAAGTGACCGCCATCACCATGAAGCGCAAGCCCGTGCTGTGCTCGTTCATCAGCCAGGTGACCCCCAGCGAGTCCAGCGTCATCAAGAAGGTGGGCTACGAGCCGCTCCTGCGCCGCTACCTGCGCGACACCGTGGGCATCAAGAGCGTCACCCAGGTGGCCATGCACGAGCCCCTCACCAACCTGCGCAAGCTCGTCATCGTGCAGATGAGCAAGCCCGCGGAAGGGGACGTCTGGCGCGCCCTGAACAGCATCGCCAACTACCAGCACGGCGTCGGCAAGATCGCTATCGCCGTGGACGACGACATCGACCCTCATAACCTGGACGCGGTGTGGTGGGCCATCTGCTATCGCTCCAAGCCTCACCAGGACGTGGTGATCCTGCCGGGCCGGGTCAAGGGCCACTCGCCGCCGTTCGAGGACGAGGGCCACCTGGTCACGGCCAAGGAGATGTTCTACCAGCCGGCCACCGACTCCGGGATGCTCATCAACGCCATCCTCAAGGAGCCGTTCCCGCCCATCTCGCTGCCCAAGCGCGAGTTCATGGAGCATGCCCTGGAACTGTGGAACCGGCTGGAGCTGCCGCCCCTGAAACCCCAGGCGCCGTGGTACGGCTATTCGCTGGGCCAGTGGGACGACGAGTGGGAGGAGGAGGCGCAGCTCGCGGTGAAGAGCGACTATCTCCAGACCGGCGCCAAGCTGGCCAAGCGCCGGGTGAAGCCGGGCTGATGGTCCGCGTCGCAACAGCGTCCTTCGACTCCGCTTTGCTACGCTCAGGACGAACGGGTTCCCATGCCTGATTCCTGCCGCCTCCGCTTGGCCTGCCGCAACTACGACGGCACCAATGCCATCCTCCGGGGCGTCCTCGATGCTCCGGGAATCGAGCTGGAGCCCGTGGAGCAGGTGAGCGTGCAGGGCATGTTCGCGGCGATGTACCGGGGCGAGTTCGACGTCTCGGAGATGTCCCTGGCCGAGCTGATCTACTACACGTCGCGCAACCAGAACGATTTCATCGGAGTTCCGGTGTTTCCGTCCCGGATGTTCCGGCACGGTTTCATCGTGGTGCGGCGCGACGCCGGTATCGACACGCCCCAGGACCTCGTGGGCAAGCGCCTGGGCTTCCTGCGCTGGGTGCAGACCGCCGCGGTGTGGATCCGCGGCATGCTGACGGACGAGTACGGCGTGACGCCGAAGAACTCCCAGTGGCACGCGGGCTCGCTGCACCATTGGGACGACGGCGCCACCGAGACCTCGGTGAAGCTTCCGGGCGGCGCCGCCATCGAGGTGCTGCAGGGGGAGGGGAGCGCCGCCGAGCGGGCCATGCGCGCGCTGCGCGAGGGACGGCTGGACATGCTCGGGGTGACCGAAACGCAACTGCCGCCGCTGCTGGCAGACCCGGCGCTGAAGCGGCTGTTCGAGGACTATCGGCAGGTCGAGGCGGACTACTTCAGAAAGACCCGGATCCTCCCGATCATGCACGTGCTGGCGGTCAAGAAATCGGTAGTGGAGCAGTATCCGGATACTCCCGCCGCCCTCTTCGAGCTGTTCAGCCGGGGCAAGCGGCAGGCACGCCAGTGGTTCGCCGATATGCCGAGCCAGGTGATGGCGTGGCGCCAGCACGCCCTGGAGCAGGAACACGAGGTGTTCGGCGGCGACCCGTGCCCCTACGGGCTCGACGCCAACCGCGACGTCCTCAACACCTTCATCGAGTACTGCGAGGCCCAGGGCATCTGCGAGCGCAACCTGTCGCCCGAGGAACTGTTCGCGCCAGCGACCTGGGACTTGGCGGAGCCGGTGTAGGGGCGGGTTTCAAACCCGCCCGCGGTCGGACCGCCGCGGCGGCCGGGGATGGGAAACAACAACAGTATCGAAGCCATAGAGAGGTGACCCATGGCCAGACCGCAACGGATACACGACGCCGAGCTGACCCCCTTCGACGACCTTCGCGTGTGGCTCGCGCAGGTGGAGGAGAAGGGCCAGTTGGAGCGCATATCCGGCGCCCACTGGGACCTGGAGGTGGGCGCGCTGAACGAGATCATCTGCGAGCGCACGCCGACCCCGCCCGCGCTGCTGTTCGAGGACGTCGTGGGGCACGAAGGTAAGGGTCGGGTGCTGGCCAACATGATGGAGACCATGGAGCGCACCGCGCTCGCCCTGAACCTGCCTCCGGATCTCAGCACCCTCGAGGTCATCGACCGGCTGCGCACGCGTCTAGCCTCCTTGGAGCCGGTGGAGCCGCGGGTGCTGGCGACCGGGCCGGTCATGGAAAACCGTCATACCGGCGACGACATCAACATCCTCGACATCCCCGTTCCGCGCTGGCACTCGGGCGACGGCGGCCGTTACCTGGGCACCGCGCACCTGGTGGTCACGCGGGATCCGGAGACGGGCGACGAGAACGTGGGCTGCTACCGGGTCATGGTGCACGAGCGCGACAAGCTCGCGCTCTACATCTCGCCGGGCAAGCACGGTCGCATGCACATGGAAAAGACGCTCCGCGCCGGTAAGCCCATGCAGGTGGCCATGGCCTTCGGCCAGCACCCGCTGATCTTCATGGCCGCGACCCAGGCGGTGCCCCCGGGCGTGAGCGAGTACGCCTGGGCCGGCGGCCTGGTGGAACAGCCCCTGAGCGTCATCGAGGCGCCCATCACCGGGCTCCGCGTGCCCGCCGCCGCGGAGATCGTAGTGGAAGGGGAGATCATCCCCGGCGACACCCGCCCCGAGGGCCCCTTCGGCGAGTGGACCGGCTACTACGCCAGCGCCCGCCGGGCCGAGCCGGTCGTGCAGTTGAAGGCCGTTTACCACCGGGACAATCCGATCCTCACCGGCGCGCCGCCGTTCCGTCCCACCATCCACGGCATGTACCGCTCCATGCTGCGTTCGGCGATGATCTGGAACGGTGTGGAGAGGGGCGGGGTGCCGGACGTGGTGGGTGTGTACGTGCCGCCGCCGGCCCAGCGTTTCATGATCGTCGTCTCCATTCGGCAGCGTTACCCGGGCCATGCCAAGCAGGCGGCGATGATGGCCGCCCAGTGCCACGCCGGCGCCTACCTCGGCCGCTACGTGGTGGTGGTGGTGGACGACGACGTGGACATCACCAACCTGAACGAGGTGGTGTGGGCCATGTGCACGCGCTCCAACCCCGAGGAGTCCATCGACATCATCCGCCGCACCTGGAGCGGGCCGCTGGACCCCATCATCCCGCGCGACAAGAAGGGCCTCAACTCCCGCGCCATCATCGACGCCACCCGGCCCTTCGAGTGGAAGGACCAGTTCCCGGCGGTGAGCCAGATCGACAAGGAGACACACGACGCCGTGTCCGGCAAGTGGCAGGACGAGTTGGACCGGGTGGTGCGGGGGCACCGGCAATAGGCGCCTCGCTACGCCTGTCCCAAGCCCTTCGACAAGCCTGTCCTGAGCTTGTCGAAGGGCTCAGGACAGGCTTGAAGAAGGGCTCGGGACGAACGGGATTCCCGTTCGTCCTGAGCGTAGCGAAGCGAAGTCGAAGGACGTTGGACCGAGAGGAGCACGACATGAGCGATGCCATCAAACTTTACGATTTCAAGACCTCGCCCAACTGCCAGCGGGTGAAGGTGGTGCTGGAAGAGAAGGGGCTGGACTACGAGACGGTCCCCATCGACCTGCGCAAGCAAGAGCAGAAGGCGCCGGAATACCTCGCCATGAACCCCTACGGCAAGGTGCCGGTGCTGGTGGACGGCGACACCGTGCTCTACGAGTCCTGCATCATCAACGAGTACCTGGAGGACAGGTACCCCGATCCGCCGCTGCTGCCAGCCGACCCCTCGGCACGGGCCCGCATCCGCATCCTCATCGACTACGGCATCAACCACACCAACGACAGCCACCAGGCGGTCCGCGCGGAGATGATGAAGGCCGAGGGCGAGCGCGACGCCGGCGCCCTGGCCGCGGCCAAGGCACGGTTCCTCGAGGAGTTGCAGCCCCTGGAGCGCGAGCTGGAAGGCCGCGACTACATGGCCGGCGACTTCTCGCTGCTCGACGCCGCTCACCTGCCGCGGGTCATGCGCCACGTCGAGTGGGGCATCCTGCCGGATCCGAGCGTACCGTTGCTGAATGCGTGGTACGAGCGCATGACCGCGCGCGCGTCCGTCCGTGCCCTTGCCTGAGTCCCCGCGGATCGTCCTTCTCGGCATCGGCCACACCAACGCTCACGTCCTCGACATGTGGCGTCGGGAACCCATTCCCGGCGCCCGCCTCGTGTGCGTGTCGAGCTTCGCCGCCGCCACCTACTCCGGCATGCTGCCCGGCACGTTGTCCGGCCAGTACCCGCCCGGCACCCTGGAAATCGACCTCCGGAGCCTCGCGAACGCGGCCAGGGCCGAGCTCGTGGTGGCGCCGGCGCTTGCCGTGGACATGGAAACGCGGACCGTGCGGTTCGAGGACCGCGAGCCGGTTCCCTTCGACGTCCTATCGGTCGGCGTCGGCTCGGTGCCCAACCGCGCCGGCATCGATGCGCCCGCCGGCGCCTGGGTTCCCATCAAGCCCATGCAGACCTTCCTCATGCGCCTCTACGAGTGTCTCCAGGAGTTGAAGTGGCAAGGCAGGGAGGCCATCCGGACATTGATCATCGGCGGCGGCGTGGGCGGCATCGAGATCAGCCTGTGCCTGCCCGCATACCTGAACCGGTTGTCCGGCGGGTTGCGCTACGCCATCACCATCGCCGATGCCGGCGAGCGCATCGGCGGCGGCCTGTCTCCCCGGGCGTTGCGCCGCGCGGAGGCGCTGCTGGCGGTCCGGGGCGTCGAAGTGCTCACGGGCACCCGGATCACGCGCGTCGAGGAACGGGAAGCCGTGTACGCGGACGGCCGCCGCACTCGCGCGGATCTGGTCATCCTCGCCGCCGGGGCGGCTCCGCCGCCAGTAGTGGAAAACATGGACCTGCCGAAGGACTCGAGAGGGTTCCTGCTCACCCGGGACACCCTCCAGTCCACCGGCCCGGCCAACGTCTTTGCGGTAGGAGACAGCGGCACCCTGGAAGGCGCCGCCACACCCAAGGCCGGCGTCTACGCCGTCCGCCAGGGACCGGTTCTATGGAACAACATCGGCGCCCTCGTACGCGGCGAACCGCTGTCCCCCTACGAACCCCAGCACGACTTCCTGCGCCTCCTCAACACCGGCGACGGCAAAGCGCTCATGGACTACAAGGGCTGGTCCGCCCACGCCCGCTGGTGCTGGTGGTTCAAGGACTACCTCGACAGCCGCTTCATGGCGCGGTTCCGGGTTGTCCGGGGCTGATGGCGGAGCAACACAGAAGTCGGAACCGCCGTTTTGTCCACCCTCGTCAACGCAAACGGGGCTGCGCCCGACGCAGCCCCGTTCATTAAGATCCTTGCGTGCCAGTGGGACACAAGGGAAGATAAACAACAGGAAAGATATCGATCTGTTGACGACTCGTCAAGGCACATCGCGCCATTTGGCGAGCGCGGCCAACTCTGTAGCATGTTGTTTCTGCCTGTCCCTCCGTTGGTCGTCGTACGGTAGATTCAGGAAGATGTCGGCGTGGTACACATTGTCTTCCTTGGGGGTCGCCCTTACGGACCGTCCGCTGGAAGCAGCTTCGACTACCTCCAGGGTTGCCCAACCGTAGAAGTCCCGGGGAGGAGTCCTTTGACGCCCCGTATTCTCTGACAATGCGGCTAGGTCGGTCGGGGAGGCGTGGTCCATCCGATCCACCGAGATCGAGTCGGCTCCCAGGCTCTCAAGAAAAACGTCAGGAACGACGATTCCCCTTCTGCCTCGCTTCGCCAAGCGGCTTGAGAATACGCTCCTGCCTATGGTTTCGGAATCGTGAAGTTCTGGAAGAGTCACGCTCAGGTGTCTGCGAGTCGCTGTAGCTGTTCTCTCACGAAGCCATCGGGGAGTTCGGAAGCATCGTCATACCGGGCGCGACGATTTTTCCCGTTGACGTATGAGAAACACGCACCCTCTCCGTCGTTTCCGACCAAAATCAAGACGGCAGACTTGGCCGCGATTGGCTTGAAATAGAGAGCGATCTCGCCGTCTTCGGTAGGATACACGGTCGGAGCGATTGATTGGGTCGCTAGTGCGGAGAGAATTCGCCTCGCCTGGTCCTTTGTGCTGGGAAAGATCTCTGGCAAGGACTCGCCCACCGCTTCTTGGTCTACGTCGTTCAATTCCGCCAGCGCGGTGTCGAGCCAGTCCTTGCGTTGCGTGATTTCTTGAGTTCCGTGAAACAATACCCAAGGATCGGCTGATCGGCCGTCAAGGGCATGAGTCCGCAACGACAACGGTGGCAGCGACGAGTTGTAGGGTAGGGACGTCGACTGCGTTTCTAGGGCCGTTCCTTGCCTTTTGCGTAAGTATTCCCTTGTCGCCCGCGCCTTTTCGAACGTAGTGACGTCGCGGGCGAGGCTGCCAGCCTGCGGGGTCATTGCGGGTTCTCTCCAAGGTATGTCAATCCCATGGCTTCATCCCCCAATCTGTCGATTCGAACCCAAAGTTCCCGTTGTTCATCAAATGACGTCAACTGTTGCGAGCCAATAAGTATCATCGTAGTGACGAAAACGCCGTTCGCCAGAAAGGCGGACTTTTCGAGTGTGCGGTGTAGAGACCAGCGGCCTTGTTTGTCCGAGAGTGTGATCTTTGCGGCTGGACTATACTCGATCTGCATGTCGGCCGCCGCGATGTCGATCGGCTCCTTCCAAGCGAATTGAGCCAGATACGTGTCCACAGCACCGTCGTTCACCGCAGGGGCGTGTTCGCTCGAGTTGATGGATACTTGATCTCTTCCATAGCACCCGAGATCTCGCGACAGAATATCCGTTGACTGGCGGATGATTTCGTTGACGGTGGGATAGTCGTTTTCGGTCAAACTACCGAAGTTCAACTGCAGAGTCCCCGGGCTGAGCACGATGGTGCTCGCTCCACCAAATATCCGATATGTGCACCGGGATTCTCCGAGCTCCGAAGAGTCGTTGGAGTGGAAGTCGTGCGGCCGAACCGAGAGCAGGTCCCCGAGTTCGCGGACAATCGCGGCCATGAAGGTTGTCTCCGCCGCGCCCCACGCAGTGATGAAGGGAGACAACTCGAAGGTTATCGAGAGGTTCTGCCTCTCTGCTTTCCGTAGCTGGATCTTCATCGGTCCGAGTCAATTATATCACGAAAACTGCCTCTACAACGGATCACACCCCTCCCCATCTTGGCATCACTCACATGCCCCTACGGTTTCTCGTACTGTTTCGCCCCGTACATGGTCGCCCTTGCGGATGTCGATGGGGTGGATGCGGTATTCCAGCTCCAGCTCCTCCAGCGCAATGTGCAGCTTGCGGCCGTTGCTGGTCCGCCACGAGTATGCCTCGATCATGGTGACACTAATCCCTTTCTCCGGTCCGCAGCCTTCGCTCCCAGTCGTACTCGCGGTTGGTGACCATGTTCTCCATGCGTTGGATGCGACGGTCGAGTTGACCGAAGGTGCGGCGCAGGCGATTCAGCGCAGCCGTACGCGAGTGCGCGTAGCTGTTGTAGAAGTCCTGTTCTCCTTCCGTCTGCAAGGGCAGCACGGGCTCCGGCTTCAGGACCAGGGCGGCGAGCAGATAGAGGCCGGCAAACGGCCAGAATCCGGTGCTGATCAACAGGACGACGGCGATCACGCGGATCCACAACACCCGCACGTCCAGGTGTTCCGCGAGACCGCGACACACGCCCAGAATGACGCCGCGACGCGAGCGATAGATGCGGGCAGTCCTCGAATAGCCTCGAATCATGGGTTTCGGTCCTTTCTGTCGAGTAGAATGGTCTCCAGGGATTCCACACGGTCTTCGAGCCGGGTCAGCCCCTGGTAAAGCTCCTGCATCAGCTTGGCCTCTTCGCCACCGGCTCCGTTGCCGCGGAGCGACTTGATCGCCCACACCACCATGACTATCAATGCCGCACCCAGGATCAAGAGGACCCCGAGCACGCCCAACACTATTCCCACGATGCTTTCCGGTGTCATCCTCGCTCACTCATGCGCATCAGCCGGACAGGCCGTCGCCGTGTCTCAGGTATCGGACCGCCGGGCGGCATCCTTGAGCGCCCGCAGTTCGGCTTCGATTTCTTCGTCCTGTCCGAGGCGGACGAACTCTTCGTCGAGATCCGGTTTCCGCGCAAAGTTCACCAGTTCGGCCTCGGCCTCCATGCGCTCGATACGGTTTTCGAACTGCTCGAAACGCAGCATCGTGTCCGCGCTGCCCATCTTGCGGATCCCGGTCTGGGCGCGCTTCCGCTCGTGCGCCTGAATGTGGCGCTGCACCAGGATGCGTTGCTTCTCCTTCGCTTTCGCCAGCTTGTCTTCCAACTGGGCCATGTCGGACTGGTATTGTTCAATGATGGCGGAGCACTGGATCGCCTCGTTCTCCAGCGTCTCCGAGCGTTCCCGATAGCGCCGCTTTTCCATCAGCGCCTCCCGCGCCAGGTCTTCACGTCCCTTGTCCACCGCGAGGGTGGCCTTGTCCCCCCACTGGTCGTGGCGCCGTCGCGCTTCGTCGAGCTCGCGCTCGACCTTCTTGTGCGTCGCCATCGCCTGGGCGCAAGCCACCTTGATCTCGACCAGTGTGTCCTCCATCTCCTGTATCATCAGCCGGATGAGCTTTTCCGGATCCTCTGCCTTGTCCAGCATCGAGTTGATGTTCGAGCTGATGATGTCGCTCAAGCGTGTAAAGATTCCCATTTCGACTTCCTCCCTCGGGGTTTAGCGGAGCACGTGTCCGTGCCGCTGTGTTCTGGAGAAAGCATAAAGGGTGCCAACTGCTGCCACATTTCCAACATCCTGTTTTCTCTAAGTTTTCATGTTTACGGACATGCCACACCAGTTAGTCAAATACACCGAATAATAGTGAATCTGATTAATATATGGTATATTCTGCTATCCGCAGGGAGGTCCATGCCTGAATCCTACACGGAGCCGCTGGGACAGTCCAACGCCTTTCTGGACTTTCAGGAAACGCTGTCCCGCGCCGCCGGTGTCGATCGTCCGATCCTGCTGATCGGTGAACGCGGCACGGGCAAGGAACTGGCCGCGGCCAAGCTCCACTATCTGTCACGGCGTTGGCGGGGGCCGCTGGTGGCCCTCAACTGCGCGTCGTTGGCGCCGACGCTGCTGGAGTCGGAGCTGTTCGGCCACGAGGAGGGCGCTTTCACCGGCGCGCATCAACGGCGCACCGGACGGTTCGAAGCGGCCACGGACGGGACCCTCTTCCTGGACGAGATCGCCCAGATCCCCTTGGAGGTCCAGGAGAAGATCCTCCGGGTCGTGGAGTACGGCAGTTTCGAAAGGGTGGGATCTTCCCGGTCCGTTCAAGTGGACGCGAGAATCATCGGCGCCACCAATGCAGACCTGCCCGCGCTGGCCGGCCAGGGCCGTTTCAAGCGCGACCTGCTCGACCGGCTGTCGTTCGACGTCCTGTTCGTTCCACCCCTGCGGGCTCGCGGAGAGGACATCCTGTTGCTGGCCAATCACTTTGCCGCGCGAATGGCGCACGAGTTGGGTTGGGAATCCCTCCCCGAGTTCAGCCGCCGCGTCGTCGTACAAATGGAAAGCTACCCCTGGCCCGGCAACGTTCGCGAGCTCAGGAACGTGGTGGAGCGTGCGGTGTACCGATCCGACACGCCCAGCATTGACGATCTCGTCTTCGACCCTTTCGTCCCGTCTTTCGGCGCGGGCGCGAGTGCGAGCGCCGGAGCCGAGGCCCCGGCGCCGAATCCTTCTCCTCCGGTCCCTGCCCCTGACGGACCGGACAGCTCCCTCGAGGAGGCGGTGAGAGAGCTGGAGGTGAGAATGATTCGCGAGAGCCTCGCGGAGGCGAGGTACAACCAGCGCCAGGCGGCAAAGGCGCTCGGTCTGACCTATCACCAGTTCCGCGGCCGGTGGCGAAAGTACCGGGAGGAGTTGGCCGCCGAGGATGAATGAAGAGCTGCCGGGAGTATGCGTCGATCAGGGACGCTGCATGAGGCCCGGCAGGCGCCGACGGACTTCTTCAACGGTTGATTAAGCCGCCGGCTCAGGTCGTGACCCTGGCGGCCCGTGGAATCAGCGGCCCTCCGGGCGGGCGGATGCCCAGGCAGGCGGCGGCGCCGGCGAAGGCCATCAGCAGACACGCCACGAACATTCCCGAGTAGGACCCGGTGGCGTCGTGCACCATCCCTCCCAGCAGGGCACCCAGCGCGCCGCCGGTGTGGTGCACCCAGAGGATCGCGCCGGTGATCAGGCCGATGTGGCGGACGCCGAAGTAGTCACCGGACATGGCGGCGGCCAGGGGCGCGGTGGCCATCAACGTGAAACCCATCAGCAGGGCGGCCGTGAATATGGCCGGCTCCGCGGACGAGAACACGAGCAGCCCGAAACAGACGATCCGCAGGACGAACATGAAGGAGAGGGGAATCCCGTGCCCGGCCTTCTCGGTCACCGCCGGGAAGGCCAGGACGCCCGCCAGGCTGGCGAGTCCTGCGAGCCCCTGGATGTTCGACGCGCGTTGGCCGGTGAGGCCGCTGTCGGTGGCGAAAGGAATGTACTGGGTGATGAAGAAGAAGTCCTGAAAGCCGCAGAGGAAATATGCGACGGCGATGAACAGGAAGCTCCGCGAGAGAAACGTCTCCCGCGGCGAGAAGTCCGGGGGCGGGGCGGTGCGCCATGTCGGGGCCGCCTTGTCGCCGGTCTCGTACGGCGAGAGCCCCATGTCCGCGGGTTCCTTTTTCATCACCACGAGCGCTACCGGGATCACCACCACGGAGACAAGGACGCCCAGGCCGGCCCACGAGCCGCGCCATCCGAAGCGTTCGAGGGTATAGGCCAGCACCGGGATGATGGCGAAGTGTCCGAAGGACGTGCCGGTGACGGCGATGCCGCCGATCAGGCCGCGCAGGCTTCGGAACCATCGCGAGACGGTGGACGACACGACGCCGATGGTGACCCCGGACACGCCGATGGCGGTGACGACGCCGTAGTAGAGATACAGCTCGGGGATGGAGCTCGTCCGAGAGGTCAGGAAGAGGCCGGCGGAAGCTACGAGCGCGGAAACCGAGAACAGCAGCCGCGGCCCGAAGCGGTCCAGCAGCCGGCCGGCCATCATCTGCGCGAAGCCGAACACCAGCATGTTCAGGGTGTAGGCGAACGTGATGGCGCCGCGGTCCCATCCGAACTCCGCGGCCAGGGGCTTCACCAGGACGCCGAAGGAAAAGCGCACGCCGCCGTCCACGACGAGGATCAGGAAGCCGCCGAGCAGGATGATCCAGCCGTAGAAGAAGGTGGAAGGCGACCCCGTCGATGGTTGGTGGGAAGGGGTGTTCTGCACGGCCGTGTTCAGAGCACGGCGATCTCGTCGCCGGGCCGGATGACGCCGCCCTTGACCACCAGCGCGCAGATGCCGCTCTTGCCGGCCAGGGCCCGGGTCATGCCCGGTTCGGTGATGGATTGGATATAGGCGCACGGAGGCCGCGGCCGGTCGAAGGCCAGCACGGCGTCGCCGGCGCGGAAGGCGTGGCCCACCAACTCGTCGAGCCGGACGCCGCGGGTGACGATGTTGCGCCGGTGCTCGCCGTTGAGCACCTGGAGCCCCGAGTCCGCCGCGATGGCCTCGATCTCCTCGGCTTCGATGAGGGTCACCTGGCACTCGTCCCAGCCGCTGTAGTAGCCGGTCCGCTCGCAGTAGCGGTCACCCCTGAGGCCCATGCTCGCCACCGCCTGCGCTTCATCCACCTTGCGCATGCGCGCGCTGCCTTCGGGCGCGATATAGATTTCATGGACCGTACCCATTCTGCCCCCGCGATCCGTTGTGCTCCCGGCGTCCGCGGCTTCTCCCGCGGGCTCATGTGTGCCGTTCCCATAAACCAGCAAGGCCCCTGGATTTCCAAGGGCCCTGCATGTGTCCGGAGAGTATATTCAGCGCGGAGCCGCCAGTCAACGCGACCCGGCACGACTCAGGCCAACCTTGCCTTGCTTCGGAAGATGCCCGTCGCCCCATGGTTTCTGGGTGAAACGAGGTCCGTGTTACATTCACGTGTATGAGTTGTCTCGTGCGGATATTGGAGGACAGGCCGGGGCTCCGAGGTCCCTGGATCCTCGCGCTGCTGGGTCTCGTGTGGCTGGTCGGAGTCGGTGTCGGGCCTGCGGCGGCGGCCTGGGAGGATGCCTACGCGGGCGTCTTCGTCGGCGCGGCCCGGAGCGAAAACCGGGTCATCGACCCCGAGGGCTTCGGGAACTGGGGGAGGCGTGGCTGGGCCACCGACTACAATGACGGCGAGGTGGTAGGGGGCGTGCTGCTGGGCAGGAAGTTTACTCTGAACCGGGCCCGTTTCCGCATCGAGCAGGACGGCATCTTCGGCGACATGTCGGCCGAGTCGGACCGCGTCGACCCCATCGGCAGGGACGAAACCGCGGGGACGCGGTTCCGGTGGGCGGCCACCGCGCGGGTGGGCCTGGAGCACCAGGAAGGTCCGGTGACGGTCTTCATCAACGGCGGCGCGGCGGTGGCGAGGATCACGAATTCCGTGACCGACGTCGACTTCTCGCCGGGCGTGCCTCGGCACCTGGACTCCGACGATTCGTTCCACGACAGCTCCACGAAAATCGGCTGGGTCCTTGGCCTCGGCATCGAAGCGCCGCTGGCCGATGACTGGGTGTGGCGGCTGGACGGTTCGTATCTGGGTTTCACGCCCAGCACGCACCGCGTGAACCGTTCCGGGAACAACCCCTGCGGGCCGGGCGGCCCGCGCCGGGCTTGTCGCTACCGGGTCGAGAACCACCTGGCGGTGTTGCGCCTCGCGGTCGTCCGCCGGTTCGACCTCTGGCGTTGAAGTGACGACCGGGTAGCGTCCGCGGATTTCCCAGTGGGTTTTGGCATGACCGGCACCGTCCTTCTCGTCGTCCACATCGCCGCCGGGGCGGTAGCGCTGGCCGCCGCGGCCATCGCGCTTTCGACGGCAAAGGGGCGGGTGCATCACATACGGGCAGGGCGGGTCTATGCAGCGGCCATGGCGCTGGTGTGTGTCACCGCGCTGCCGTTGGCCATCCTCGGGGCTGACGTCGTGCTGCTGCTGGTCGCCGTCTTCAGCTTCTATCTCGTGTTCGCCGGCTGGCGCTTCGCCCGCAACGCGAGCGGGCGGCCGCGACCGCTGGACTGGACCGCCGCGGTTATCATGGCCCTTACCGGGCTCGGCATGTGGGGACACGGCGCCGTGCTCTTCCTGCGGGGCGATTCGCAGTGGGTGACCATGGCCGCGTTCGGATTCATTGCCGCCGCCCTGAGCGCCGTCGACCTGCGCTATCACCGCGCACCGCCACGGCCCGGGCCGCAACGCATCGCCCGCCATCTCACCAACATGCTGGCGGGGACCATCGCCACCGTCACCGCGGTCGTGGTGGTGAATGTCGAAACCAACCCGGCATGGCTGGCCTGGATTCTTCCCACCCTCCTCATCACCCCGCTGATCGCATGGTGGAACCGGCGGGTCCTGCGGGGGACGGACAGCACGCCAGGAATCCGGTAACGAACGCCCTTCGTGCGTCAACCGATCGGGAGCAACGAAACCTGTATGCCGCCGCCCGGTCTCTGGTATAGTCACACAGGCCACTAGTTCGAGTCCCCGATATGAGCCACGTCCTGTTCCCCGTGATCCTCTCGGGCGGCGCCGGTACCCGGCTCTGGCCGCTTTCCCGTGAGCTCCATCCGAAGCAGTTCATTCCGCTGGTGGAAGAGCACACCCTGCTCCAGGCCACCGCCCGCCGCCTGGCCACGCTCGGCGAGCTCAGAGCGCCCATCGTGGTGTGCAACGAAGCCCACCGGTTCATGGTGGCCGAACAGCTCGCGGCCGTCGGCGTGGAGCCCACGGCCGTGCTGCTGGAGCCGGCGGGACGAAACACCGCGCCGGCCATTGCCGCGGCGGCGCTGGCGGCGCTCGCGCACGCTGACCGCGGCGCCGATCCCGTCCTGCTGGTGCTTCCGGCCGACCACGTGATCCGCGGCGAGAGCGGGTTCGCGAACGCGGTGCGGGCCGCCGTCGTGGAGGCCGCGGCCGGCCATCTCGTGACCTTCGGGGTAACCCCCGCCTATGCGGAAACCGGGTACGGATACATCAAGGCCGCCGGCCCCACCGGTGTCAGCGATGACGGCCGCAGGGTCGAGCGGTTCGTGGAGAAGCCGGGCGCGGCGGAGGCCGCCGGCTACCTCGAGGAGGGCGGCTACTACTGGAACAGCGGCATGTTCGTGTTCCCGGCCTCAAGGTATCTGGACGAACTCCGCGTGCACGAGCCGGCGGTCCGGGACGCGGTGTCGCGGGCCCACCGCGAGTCGGTGGAGGAGATGGACTTCCTGCGGCTGGAGGCGCGCTCCTTTTCGTCGTCTCCCGCTGTCTCGGTGGACTACGCGGTCATGGAGCATACCGCCGACGCCGTGATGGTCCCCCTCGAAGCGGATTGGTCCGACATCGGTTCGTGGGCCGCGCTGGCCGACGTGGGCCCCAAGGACGACGCCGGCAACGTCACCCGGGGCGACACCATCCTGGAACGGGTGGACGGCAGCTACGTCCACGCCGAGGACCGGTTGGTGGCTGCCGTAGGCGTGTCCGGTCTCGTTATCGTGGACACCGCCGACGCGGTGCTGGTGGCGCGCAAGGACGCGGTGCAGGACACCGGAAAGGTGGCGGCGGCGCTCAGGTCCGCGGGGCGGGAGGAGCACCGGGTTCACCGCAAGGTCCACCGCCCCTGGGGCGGGTTCCACGATGTCCTCGTCGGCTCCGGTTTCAAGGTGAAGCACATCGTCGTCCGTCCCGGCCAGGCTCTGTCCCTGCAATCCCACGAGCATCGCTCCGAGCACTGGACGGTCGTCCGCGGCACCGCGCGGGTGACCCGGGGAGAGGAAACCTTCGTGCTGTCCGAGAATCAGTCCACCTATATTCCCCAGGCAACGAAGCACCGGCTGGCGAATCCCGGCACCGTTCCGCTGGAAGTAGTGGAGGTCCAGTGCGGGGACTACCTGGAAGAGGACGACATCGTCCGTTACGAGGATGCCTACGGCCGGACGGATACCGCCGGCCGGAAGCCCTAGTGTGGTGTCAGGGTTTGCCTCGCTGGAGGCGTTTGCGCACCGCGCGCAGGCCGGCCCGGGCCAGCTCCAGGTCCGGCTTGAGGGAGAGGGCACGTTCAAAGCTGCGCTCCGCGGCACTCAGCCGGCCCAGGTTGAACAGGGCCGCGCCCACGTTGGAGTGGGTTCGTGCATCGTCGGGACGGACTTCGAGTATTTTCCGGTAGAGCGCGAGGGCTTCCCGGTAACGCTTCTCCATGAACCGGGAGTGGGCCAGTCGATCGAGCGTGGCTACAAAGAGCGGTTGAAGCGTCTCCGCCGCCTGCCTGCCGGATAGCAGGGCCAGCGCCCGCTCCAACGCCGCCGCCGCCTCCTCGTAACGTCCGAGACGGAACAGGGCGTCGCCCATGCCGGCATGGGCCGGTCCGTATCGGGCGTCCGTTTCGAGCACGGCCCGGTAGGAACTCACCGCGTCGTTGTACCGTCCGCGCCTTCGCTGCGCCTCGGCGATCTTCTGCAGGGTGTTCCGGCGGTGCCGTCCGTTGCCGGCGGGCCGCGGCAGCTCCAGGGAGCGGCGCATGTGTCTCTCCGCTTCTTCGTACCGGCCCCGCTTGAACAGCTCCGCCCCGAAATAGTGGTGGGCGGCCCACGAGCCGGGGTTGACGGCGACGCTGTGGCCGAAGAGGGTCACGTCGTCCCGGTATATCTCCGACTGGTTCCATGTCGCCACGCCCAGCAGCGCCAGCACCACCCAGGCACCGCCGCCGAGGATCCTCCTGGAGGAGTCCGGCAGCCGTTGGGCGCCGTGGGCGACAACGCCCACCGCGAGGGTCAGGACGCCGATACCCGCCAGGTACTGGTAGCGGTCGGCGACGAAGGAGATCTTCATGTAGCCGAAGTCCACGAAGCCCAGCACGGGCGAAAGCGTCACGGCGAAGAACAGCGCGCAGGCCAGCGGTCCCCGTCCGATTCGGCGGCGCAGGAACCAGAGCAGGGCGAAGGCGCAGGCCGTGGCGGCGACATATCCCCAGCCCAGCGGGTCCGCCAGGTCCCAATGTGGATACAGCAGCGCCAGCGGGATCGGCCACAGCAGCTTGCCGACGTAGAACCACAGCGAATGGGCCGCGATCAGGAGCCGCTCGGTCATGGAGTAGTCGAAGGAGAGGTTCACCTTCTGGTAGATGGCCAGGTCGATGCCGGCGAGCGCCAACCCCACGAGGAAGAAAGGGAGCACGCGCAGCAGGTCCTTGGCGTTCACCCGCTCCTGTTTCCACCAGAGATGGATGAGCAGGGCGGCCGGAAAAGTGACCACCATGGACTTGCACAACATGCCGGCCGCGAACAGCGTGAGCGCCAGAATATAACGTCCCGGTCCCCGTGTTTCCGTGAAGCGCAGCCAGGTCGTGAACGCGGCGAGATAGAACAGCGCCGACAGCAGGTCCTTTCGAGCGATCACCCAGGCCACCGGCTCCACCTGCAGGGGATGCACGGCGAAGAGCGCGGCGATCCACCAGGGGCCGGGGACGTCCAGCCGCAGCAGCAGCCGCCACAGCAGGACCGTGTTGATGAAATGGATCCCGAGGTTCACGGCATGGTAGCCGGCGGGGGCCAATCCCCAGACCTTGTGCTCGAGCCAGAAGGTCGTGTAGAGCAGCGGCCAGTAGTGATACTCGCCGACGGGCCCCTGGCGATAGGCGCTGCCCGGGGCGAACCACAAGCCCCAGATGCCGTTCCAGTCGTGAATGGCGGTCAGCGTCGTGATGATGACGTCATCCCAGACGAAACCGGCACGGAGCGCGGGAAAATAGCAAGCGACGACGAGAAGCCCGAAGGCCAGGCCGGTCAGAATGGTTCTGCGCGCGGCGGTTTCCGGCCACGTCGGGCGGGGCATCCTCAGCGTCCGCCCTCCGCACGGCGGCCGTAGACGTAGAGATCGGCAACCAGGAAGTTGACGATGCTGCCGAGGCTGACGCCGCAGAAGAACGCCAGCAGGCGGTGGCGGTCGAAGAGGTCCACGTAGCTAGTGAGCAGCGCGTAGCTGCCGACATTCACCGCGAGGCCCACGAGGCTGCTCGCCGTGAACTTGGCGAGCTGGCCAAGGTGAGGCTGGCGCGCCCGTTCGCTGAAGGTCAGGCCGCGGTTGAGGGCCCAGTTCCAGCCCACCGCGGGCCAGAAGGAAAGGAAGCGGGCCAGGCGGTGCTCGACGCCGGCCCACTGGAGGCCGAGATAGCAGGCGAGGTCGACGACCAGCCCGCTGGCTCCCGCCGCGCTGAAGAAGGGGACCCGCGCAAGGCTGCCGAACTTGTGGTTGTACAGCCGGGAGAGGTGGCGCACGAAGCGGATCTGCTGACGCCAGTTCATCTTGCTGAGGCCCACGGTGCGGTCGCGGAAGTCGATGGGGACCTCCCGCACCCGCAGCCGTCCGCGCACCATCAGCTCCAGCGCGATCTTGTACCCCATGGGCCGGAGGGTTTGGAGATCGGGAAGCGCGCCGCGGCGGGTGGCGAAAAAGCCCGCCATGGGGTCGGCGCACTTCACGAGAGGTCGCGCCAGCCAGGTCGCCAGCCGCGAGTTCAGCACGCGGTAGAGGCTCCAGGAACTGTCCACGCCGCCGCCGGGGGCGTAGCGGCTGCCGATGACCATGTCGCAACCGCCGTCCAGGGCGGCCAGCAGGTCCACGATGCGCTCGGGGGGATGCGACAGGTCCGCGTCCATCACCACCAGCCGGTCGAGGCGGCTCAGCCGGATCCCCTCGATGACCGCCAGCGACAGGTCCCGGGGCGGCTCGCGCCGGACCACCATGCGCACCGGCAGGCGCCGCGAAAGCTCCGCCACCACCGCCTCGCTGCCGTCGCCCGAGTCGTCGTCCACCAGCAACAGCTCCCATTCGATGCCGGTGCCGGACAGGGCCGCATCGATGCGCTCCGCCAGCGGCGCGATGTTTGCCGCCTCGCGGAACGTCGGCACGATGATGGAGACGCTTCGGTCGGCGGTCTCCGGGACATGGGACGTGTTCGGCATGTTTCGTCCGGGAAAAGACCAGCAGACTATGGCACAAACGTACAAGACACGGCACTAGTTCTCAACAGCGCCCGGCGTGGACGCGCCGCGGCGGGTGGCCAGCTCGGCGTAGCAGTACGCCAGGGCCAGGGCGCGGTACGGCCGCCAGCGTTCGGCAAAGGCGCGCATCTCGTCCTCGGTGGCCTTGCCGGTCCTGCCCAGCAGGCCTTGGGCTACGTACTTGACCACCCCCAGGTCGCCGGCGGGGAACGTGTCCGGGCGCGCCAGGCCGCGCATCAGCGCGATCTCGGCCGACCAGCGCCCGATGCCCTTGATGGCGGTGAGGCGCTCGACGACCTGTTCGTCCGGCAGCGTCGCCAGTCCACGGAGCGTGACATCGGAGGCAAAGGCCTCGCCCAGTCGGATCAGCGTGCCCGCCTTGGCGTTGCTCAGCCGGAAGCCGCGCATGGTTTCCAGGCTCTGCCTCGCGAACTGGCGCGGCTCCGGAAACGCGTGGTAGGTGCGCCCCTGCCGGCGCCACCTGCGGCCGAAGCTTTCGACCAGCGCCTTCTTGATGGAGTACGCAAAGGTGAGGTTGACCTGCTGGGAGAGGACCGCGGTGACGAGGGCCTCGAACAGCGTCGGACTGGCCGTGACCCGCAGCCCGCGGAACCGGCTCACCATCGGCGCCAGCAGCTCGTCTCCGCGGGCCATGCGGTAGAACGGCCGGAGATCGAGGTCCGTGCACAGGACGTGGCGGAGCTGCGCCTCGAACCCGGCGAGATTGAAGGAAGCCCGGGAGGGACTGTGCAAGACCACGGTCAGCCGTGGCTTGGCCACCGTCCCGGCGTTGGTCACCATGGCCAACGCGAGCTGGCGGCCGTCCGTCAAGAGGCGCCGGTACTGACCGTCCTCCACGAGGTCGACGCTCTCGCTCGCGAAGCGCATGAAGCGCGCGACCGTGAAGTCGAACGAATACGGCGCCCGCGGGATGATCTGGAACGAGTGCGTCACGGGAGTGGCTTCGCGACAACTCCGCTTTGGTCTGGCGGAGCAGAGCCCTGCATGTTGCAGGCCACTAGTCATTCCGTCCACGGACGAGGGTCACGATCCCCGCTCGCCTGATAGGCGGCCTTCTTCGTCGATCAGAGTGACGCGGCTTGGCAGGTCCTTGCCCCAACTCCACAGAACAAGGTTGAACTCTTGGGCACCGGTGCCGGCAGCGAAGCTTCGGACGAACATTCCGACATAGCCGGCCTCGATCAACCGGTCAGCGAGCGCCTGCGACGAGGGGGTCCTGCCCTCGAGCATTTCCGCCTCCCAGGAGGGACAAGCGAGTTCCGAATCGGCCACCCCGAGTGCCGCGCGTTGGGAGTCATCACGTCCATCGAAAATAGGTTCGGAATCGACCTCATAGGCGCAGAGCGTTATGGGCTGCATGGTTCGGCCCAGCGGCTGTGCCTCGCGTAGGGCAGTCAACGGCGTGAGGGACGTGTAGAGGGCCGGGACTCCGCGCCGGTTGAAACGCCCTCCGTGGCGCTTTGCGCCGTCACCGGACAGTGGAGTCCAGGACCATTGAGGATTGTGAGCGCGGTACACGACCCCTCTGAAACGCATCGAGTCAACAGGTGGTCAGGCGTATCCGCCAGCCATGACCCGGTCCAGATAGGCGTGCACCTGATCCGCTTTGCCTTGACGCAGCAAGAGATCGGAAGTGGCACCGCCGAACCCTGGTAGCGGCTCGGAACGGAACCAGGCGTAAGCCGCGAGGGTCGAGCCGGTCTCGGTTTCGACCCGGTTCAGTATCTCCAACATTTGGCGCAGACGAACTTGGGTCTTGCGCCCCCGGATTCTCGACGCTCGTGAGAATGCGTCTTTGCCAAGCCCCAAAGTCCCGGCGATCTCCGATTTGGTGGTACGGAGCGCGGATGCGATGAGGACCGGCGAGAACAACTCATCCTTAACAAATTCGTGAAACAGCATAGCGAAACCGCATAGTTTGACACCTATTTTAGCGTGATTTTATATGTGTCGCAAGACAAAGATGCTTTGACGGTTTCTCCTGATTGCCGTGATTTTCGGATTCCCTTGGCGAGTTTGACTCTTGGACTTCTACGGCCTTCCCGGATCCTGGTAGTAGTGTTGGTAGTACCAGTCCGCGATCTCTCCTCCCGTGGTCAGCCAGACGCCGTCGTGGGAGCGGATGTACTCCAGCGCGAGGTCGAAGTACTTGATGCGCAGGGGGACGCCGATGATGAAGGGGTGGAGCGGCAGGCACATGACCGTGCCGCTGCGTTCGCCGTCCCGGTACAGCACGTCGAACTGGTCGCAGACCTGCCGCAGGTACTCCCTGGGCGTGTAGTTGGAGCGCAGGAAGAAGTTGATGTCGTTGAGCCCCTGTTCGTAGGGCACGACGATCATTCGGCCGGTGTGCACCCGCATGGGGACGGGCTGGTCGTCGAAGCCCCAGTCGCAGAGGTATTCGAAGCCCACGCTGGCCAGGTGGTCCGGGGTGTCGAAGGTTTCGGCGAGCGCCGGTCCCAGCCAGCCCCGCGGCTCCTTGCCGGTGGCCTGGGCGATATCTTCGCGCACTTGCCGTACGACGGTGCGCTCTTCCCCTGGCGGATACGAGGTCAAGGGCAGGTTGTTGGTGATACCGTGACCCAGCCATTCCCAGTCCCGCTTGATGCCCTCGTCGATGATCTCCCGGTGGTGGATGCAACACTCGGAGTTCAACTGGGCGCTGGCCCGGACGCCGTGCTTGTCGAGCACCTCCATCATCCTGAATACGCCCACCCGGGCGCCATAGTCCCGCTGTGAGTAGCCGCGTACGTCCGGCACCCGGGACGTGCCGAAGTTGGGAATGGGCTGGTCGATGTGAAAGTACTCGATGTTGGGGCTCACCCACACGGCGATTCTGGCGTCATCGGCCCATCGGATCTTGGGCCGCGCGGTGATTGGCTGGTAGTCGTAGCGGCGGTTTTCCATGGCATACCCTCGTGAGCTGCAGGTCCGGAATTCGATTCACGGCTGCTGGGCTCCTTAACATGGTTGGGCCGCGGCTGTCCACGAGGCGGGTTCCGTCCGCATTGGCAATGCAGGCCGGTTCGCGTTAGAGGAATAGTATCTGTCTCACGCGATTCTTTGCCGAAATGCACAGGATTTCTTGTTGTCGGCAAGGCACGATGACCCCGCAGGGGCGACCGGCGGTCGCCCTCGGTGGCGGGTGCCACGCGAGGAAGAGCAACGCAGCCGGCGACGAGAAAGACCAGCAGATCGGTAAAGAATTTCGTGAGACGGGACACCAGGGACGCGAAAAACATACCGGAGTGGTCATGGCGATACTGAAAACGGCTTTGTGCGACGTGCTCGGCATCGAGCACCCGGTCATCCAGGCGGGCATGGGCTGGGACAGCCGCGGCTCCACGACCCCGCCGAAGCTGGTGGCCGCGGTGTCCAACGGGGGCGGTCTGGGTGTGGTCGGCGGCAGCCCTTTGCAGCCGGAGTTCATCCGCGAGCGCATCCGCGCGACCCGGGAGTTGACGGACCGGCCCTTCGGGGTGGACATCACGCTGCCGCGGCTTGCGCAGACGCCCTACGCCGACGTGGGCAACGTCAGGGAGTACCTGGAGCAGACCCATCCCGATCACGTGGCCTTCGTGCGCGACGCCATCGAGGAGTTCGGACTGGAGACCCAGGGCCCGGACCCTTGGTCGAAGGTCAAGACCCCGGACATGGTGCAGCGGCAGTTGGACGTGATCCTGGAGGAGGGCGTCCGGGTGCTGGCGGTGGGCCTCGGCGACACCAGGGAGGTGGTGCCGCGGGCTCACGAACGGGGAATGAAGGTGCTGGCCCTGTGCGGCAACGTGAAGCAGGCGGTGGGTCACGCGGCCAACGGGGTGGACGTGATCATCGCCCAGGGTTACGAGGCCGGCGGCCACACCGGCCGGATCGCCAACTTCCCGCTGATACCGCAGGTGGTGGACGCGGTGGCGCCGACGCCGGTGGTGGTGGCCGGCGGCATCGCCGACGGCCGCGGCCTGGCGGCGGCGCTGAGCCTCGGCGCCGTGGGCGTGTGGTGCGGCACGGTGTTCCTGGCCAGCGCCGAGAGCGAGATCCACGCCGACTACAAGACGCAGCTCATCCAGGGCCGCACCGAGGACTTCGTCCTCGACCGCTACCCCAGCGGCAAGCCTAGCCGCCACTACCGCAGCCCGGTGATCCGGAAGTGGGAGGAATCCGGCCTTCAGGCGCTGGAGATGCCGTTCCAGGGCGTGCTCAACGACCAGTTCCGGGTGGCCGCGGAGAGCGGCGAACGGGTGGACGTCATGAGCGTGCCGGGCGGACAGATCGCCGGTCTGCTGGGAGAGAAGGACGTGCGGCCGGCCGCCGAGATCGTCGAGGCCATGGTGCGGCAGGCGGCGGAGGTGCTGAGGGGCGCAGCCGCCCTGACCGCGGGTGACTGAACCCATCAGCGCAACGCGAGGACAGCCAATGGACATCGATCCCGTCAAGTACTTCTCCCTGGACGGGGTCTCACGCCCGACCCTGCTCGGCATCGCCGCGATCTGCCTCCTGGTGGTGGCGAGCTACTTTCCCGCGCTTGGCGGCGGCTTCGTCTGGGACGACGTCATCTTCTCCGAAGAGCCGGTGATCCGGCAGTGGTCCGGACTGTGGAACATCTGGTTCTCACCCACGGACATCAAGAAGGAAGGGCACTACTGGCCCGTGGTGTTCACCAGCTTCTGGCTGGAGCACAAGCTCTGGGGCCTCGCGCCCTTCGGCTACCACCTGGTCAACGTGTTGCTGCACGCGGCCATCTCGCTGCTGGTGTGGCGGCTGCTGGCGCGCCTGGCGGTGCCCGGCGCCTGGTTCGCGGGCGCGTTGTTCGCGGTGCATCCGCTGCACGTCGAGTCGGTGGCCTGGGTGATCGAGCGCAAGGACCTGCTTTCCTCCTTGTTCTACCTCGCCGCCGTGCTCACCTGGATCCGCTTCGTTGAAACGCCCCGGTGGGGATACTACGCCGCGGCCCTGGCTCTGTTCATCGCCGGTCTGCTCTCCAAACCGGTGGTCGTCACCCTGCCGGCCGCGCTGCTGATCTGGCACTGGTGGAAGCGCGAGCGGGTCACCTCCAACGATCTGGTGCGGCTGGCGCCGTTCTTCGTGGTGGGGCTGTGCATCACGCTGGCCGACTACTCGTACTACACCTCCCGCGAATCCGTTTCCTTGGGCTACACCGGGGTGGAGCGGGTGCTGATCGCGTCGCGCGCCCTGTGGTTCTACGTCGGCAAGCTCCTGTGGCCCACGGACCTGGCGGTGATCTATCCGCTCTGGGATATCCGCGTGACCGATCCCGTGGCTTGGCTGTACGTCCTCGCCGCGTCGGCGTTGCCGGCGGTCCTGTGGCTGGGCCGGCAGCGCGTGGGCCGGGGGCCTCTGGCCGCGGTGCTGTTCTTCGCGGTGACGCTGTCGCCGGTGCTGGGTTTCGTGGACTTCGGCTACATGCAGTTCTCGCTGGTGGCCGATCGCTTCCAGTACCTGGCAGGCATCGCGGTGATCGCGTTGCTGAGCGCGGCCGCCGTCCACGGGCTCGGCAAGCTGCCGGAGGCCGCCCGCAAAGGCGCGCCGTACCTCGCGGCGGCGCTTCTGGTGTTGCTTGGGGCCTTGACCTGGCGCCAGGCCGGCATCTACCGCGACGAGGTCGCGTTCTTCAGCCACATCGTCTCGCTCAACCCCGACGGGCGCGACGCGTACATGAACCTGGCCCATGCGCTGATCAAGCAAAAGCGTCCGGAGGAAGCGCTTTCCGCCGCCCGGCTGGCGGTGGAGAAAAATCCGAAGTCGACGGACGCGTACTCCAACGTCGGCCTCGCACTGGTGCATCTCCTGCGCTTCGCCGAAGCCGAGGAGGTTCTGCGCCGCGGCCTGGAGCTGCGCCCGCGTCACAGGAACGCGAGCGTGAACCTGGCCGAGGCGCTGCGGCGGCAGAAGCGCTACGAAGCCGCGGTGGAGGTCTACCTCGAGGTGGTCGGGCGCCACCCGGGGTTCGCCAATGCCCATGCCGGACTGGGCGATGCGCTGTTTCACCTCGGCCGGTACGAGGAGGCGCGCTCACACCTGAGCAAGGCGCTGTCGCTGGCGCCGGACGCGCACTTCGCGGCGACGCTGCACAGCATCCTGGGCCAGACCTTGCGCAGGCTCGGCCGGATCGAAGCCGCGGAGGAACATCTCCTGCGCTCGCTGAAGCTGGATCCGACCGTGTCGGCGAGCCTTCTGGGGCTGGCTTCCCTGCGCGCCCAGCAAGAGCGTTTCGAGGAGGCCGATAAATATTTCGAACGCGCCCGCAAGCTCAACCCGCGGGACCCGGCGACGCTCCAGAACACGGCCGAGTCGCTCAGGAAACGGGGCCGGAACGACGAGGCGCTCGAACTATACCGCGCGGTCCTGGAGATCGACCCCGACCATGCCTTCGCCTACGCCGGCATGGCCCACGCGCTGTTCAAGCTGAAGCGCTATGAAGAGGCCGTCGACGCCGTCGGCCGGTCGCTCTCGCTGGACCCGGACCCGCGCAGGGCGCCGGCCCGCCACGTGCTGCAGGGGCACGCGTATCGGGAGCTGGGACGGACGGAGGAGTCGCTCGCCCAGTACGAGCGCGCCCTGGCGGTGGATCCGGGCTACCGGACGGCCGTCGATCATCTCGCCCTGGGGCGTTTCGGTCAGAAGCGCTACCGGGAAGCCCTGGAGCTGTATCGGAAACTCCTGGAGGGGGATCCCGACAACGCCCAGGCCCACTCCAACATCGGCGCCACGCTCTACTACCTGGGGGAGCCGGAGCAGGCGCTCAGCGCCTTCGAACGGGCGGTTTCACTGAATCCCGACCTCGAAACCGCTCGGAACGGGCTCGAACAGTTGCGGCAAGTCCTGAAGCAGGGCAAACCGTAACCGCCCGACCCGGCCCGCCCCGTTAGCTGTCGGAGCGCCGGTAGCCGGTGTTGGTGCCGCCGCTCTGGGAGCGCAGATACCCCTCCACGTCCGAGAACGAATCCATCATCAACTGCTGGCGCGCGGCCACGAGCTGGTCGGTGCGCAGGGCCTGTGACAGGGGAAGGTCCTTGCCCACCTGCACCGCGATCTTGGCGCAGGCCAGGGCGGCGGGGTGGCGGGTGCCGATCTCGCCGGCGAGCTGGAGGGTGACTTCGTCGAGGTCGGCCTCGGGCACCGACGCCGACACCAGCCCGAAGCGGTCCGCCTCGGTCCCCGAGAAGTTGCGGCCGCTGAAGTGCATGATGGCCGCCTTCTTCGCCGGGATGCCGGTGTGGTAGAGGGAGCTGAGCGCCATCTGCCCGAAGCTGCCGCGCAGGATCTCGGGCATGCCGATCTTGGCGGTGTCCGCCGCAAGCGCGATGTCATGGGCGGTCATCAGCGCCATCCCGCCCCCCAGGCAGTGGCCGTGCACCTAGGCGATGGTGACCTTGGGGTAGTTCCGGAAGCTCTCGTAGAACATGAGGTTCGGGTGGGAACGGTCCCAATCCCGCGGCGGTTCGTTGTGGAGCGTGCGCAGGTCGCGCAGGTCCGCCCCGGCGCAGTAGCAGGGCCCGTTGCCGCGGGTGATGACGACCCGGACCTCGGGGTCCGCGCGGACCGTCTCCAGGGCGTCGAGGATCTCGCCGGTCAGCGCCTGGTTGAGGGCGTTGCGTTTCTCGGGCCGGTTGAAGTTGAGCCGCACCACGCCGTCGGCGGGCCGTTCCATCACCAGGCTGGACCACTCCTTCGTCATTCTTCGTCTCCGGGCTGGTCGTCCAGGCTGGCCGGGGCCTTGTAGTAGTGCTGGTAGTACCAGTCGGCGATCTCGCCCGCGGTGGTCTTCCAGACCCCGTCGTGGGAGCAGATGTAGTCCAGGGCGCGGTCCAGGGCGCCGATGCGGAAGGGCATGGCGGTGACGTAGGGGTGCAGCGGGATGCACATGACCCGGCCGCCCTCGGCGCCCTCCCGGTAGAGCGTGTCGAACTGGTCGCAGACGATCCGGTAATAGTCCGCCGGCGTGTGGTTGGCGTGGACGAACATCGAGATGTCGTTGATGCCCTGCTGGTACGGCACCGTGATCATGCGGCCGGCCTTGACCCGCATGGCCACCGGCTGATCGTCGCAGCCCCAGTCGCACACGTACTCGAACCCTTCCTCGGCCAGGAAGTCCGGCGTGTCGTAGGTCTCCGAGAGCCCGGGTCCCAGCCAGCCCTTGGGCGCCTTGCCGGTGGCGTGGGTGATGATGTCGCGGACCTTGCGAATGACCTTGCGCTGCTTCTTGGCGCCGTAGGAATTCATGCGCGTGTTGTTGTTCATGCCGTGGCCGAGCCACTCCCACGACCGCTTGTTGCCCTCCTCGATGATGGCCGGGTGCTGGCCGCACACCTCGGCGTTGAGCAGCACGCTGGCGCGCATGCCGTGGCGGTCGAACACCTCCATCATGCGGAAAACGCCCACCCGAGAACCGTAGTCCCTCAGGGTGTAGGACTGCACGTCCGGCAGCGGCTCGGGGACCCTCGGCAGCGCCTTGTCGATGTGAAAACACTCGATGTTGGGCCCCAGCCAGAGCGCCACCCGCGCTCCCCCCGGCCACGCCAGCCGCGGCCGGTGGATGATCGGACTGTAGTCGTAGCGTGTGCTGAACATGGGGTGCCCTCCTCCTCGAGGGGTATTGGATGGCCCGTGTGCATGGTCTACCAGATCGCACGGCGGGTGGCGAGGGACCCAAGGTTCCCGCTCGTTGCCCTTGCGGAACGTCGGAACTTGATTCCGGTGACTGTCACGATATGATGTAAGAACCTTGGGCCTTCAGCCAAGGGCCGAACAAGAGGAACCGACTATGACCAAGAAGTCAGGCGTCCGTGTCCGGGAAGATCTGGTCGACGATCCCGCCATCCTTGAAAAGCTCCGGGCTTTCGGTGTCCGCGTGGACCGCATGGAATCACAGATGGAGCGGCTGACAATGAATCACCCGGACCATTGGGTTGCCCTGCATACCGGAGACTTCGTGCTTGCGGAATCCCTGGACGATCTCCTCAAGACGTTGGAAGGTCAAGGGGTGTCCACCTCCGAGACCGTCATTCGGTTCCTCGATTCGAATCCCAAAAACACTATCCTTTGACGTCCGTGATCCGGGGACAATTCGACCATCGGGGACGACCCCACGTTCAGGGTTGGCTCATCTTGCCTCGCCTGAACATTCAAGGAGAGGTTGAGTTTCTCGTCGATACCGGGGCGGATTCGACAGTCATTCATCCTTCGGACGGACTGAGGCTGACTGCGGGGCGTGAGCTCGTGTCCCGCTTATTCCCTTCTCCCCGCCATGTGCAGTACACTGGGAATCGATGACGGCAGCCGGTTTCCCGTCTTGCGTAATGAAACCATCCGCAGTCTAATCTGAGCGGTGCAGCGACCGTCGAGGCACCGGAGCAGCAGCGATGAAGCGGCTCATTTGGATATTCAGCCTGATCCTGGTCCTGGTAGGTGCTGGCGCCGCAGGCCTGTTCTGGTATGACCCGGCGCTGGTGGAGAGCAACGTCGGCAACGTCCGAGGGGGGCTTTCCTCGCTGACCAGCAGGCTGCTTCCCGCCGAAGAGAAGGAAGTCTTTCCCTTCCGGCTCGCCAAGGTCGAGACCGGCGAGATCTTCTCCCGCATCACCACCACGGGCACCGTGAACCCGGTTTCGTCGGTGACCGTTTCCACGCAGGTATCCGGGACCATCAAGGACCTTCCGGTGGACGTGCCGGCAAGGGTCAAGCAGGGAGACCTCATCGCGCGGCTCGACCAGGACCTGTTCCGGGCACAGGTGCTCCAGGCCGAGGCCAAGGTGGCGAAGGCCAAGGCCAATCTCGCCAAGGAGCGCGCCGGGGTGAAGATGCTGAAATCCCGCGTGGCGGCCAGCATCGAGGGCGCCCGGGCGGCGGTCGAGAACCTTGGAGAGAAACACCGGCGCAACAAGGACCTCGTGGGCCGGAACCTCATCTCGCGCGACCAGTACGAGTCCATCAAGGCGGAATACGAGCGCGCCACGGCGCGCTTCAAGGAGGAGTCCGCCAGGGTGGACGAGGTCAAGGTCAAGCTGGCGGTGATTGCCGGCATCCGCGCGGACGTGCAGCAGGCGCGGGCAGAGCTCGAGATGGCGCAGGTCCGGCTCAACCGCAGCGTCATCCGGGCGCCCATCTCCGGGGTGGTGATCCAGAAGACCGTGGAAGCGGGGCAGACCGTGGCCGCCAGCCTGTCGTCGCCGCCGCTGGTGAAGATCGCCGAGCTTGAAGAAATGAAGGTCTCGGCCTTCGTTGACGAAGCGGACATCGGCAAGGTGAAGGTGGATCAGGCGGTGGAGTTCCAGGTGGACTCGTACCCCGGGCGGACCTTCAACGGCAAGGTGGTGCGCATCTTCCCGTCGCCGCTGATCAAGGACAACGTGGTGACCTACGACACCGAGATCCGCGTACGCAACGAGGATCTGGCGCTCAAGCCGGGCATGACCGCCAACGTCACCATCATTCTCGCCAGAAGGAACGACGTGCTGATCGTTCCGAGCGCCGCCCTGCGAGTCAGCGGCCGCGATGTCCGCCAGCTCTACCCCGACATGCCCAGGCGTGGCGGCGGGCGCCGGCGCGGCCGGCCCACCCCCGAGCAGCGGCGGCGTTGGCTGTTGGAGGGCAGGGGCGCCGTTTGGGTCTACCGCGACGAAAGGCCCGCCCGCGCGCGCATCCGTTTCGGCGCTACCGACGCCAAGAACATGGAAATCGTCTCGGGACTCGAAGCGGGCGACCAGGTCATCGTGGGCATCCGCTCCGAGGCCATGAAACGCGCCACCAACACCACCGCCCGCGTGCGCTCGCGGATACTCGGAGGCCTGTGAGCGGTGGAACGGCCGGCCGTCATCGAAGTCGAGGACCTCACCAAGGTCTACGACCTCGGCGAGCAGAAGGTGGAGGCGCTGAAGGGCGTCTCGCTGCGCATCTTCGCCGGCGAGATCGTCGCGCTCATGGGGCCTTCCGGCTCCGGCAAGTCCACGCTCATGAACCTCCTGGGCTGCCTGGACCGGCCCACCTCAGGCGAGTACAGCCTCAACGGCAACGACGTGGGCAGCCTGTCGTCCGACGAGATGGCCGCGCTCCGCAACCACGAGATCGGTTTCGTCTTCCAGAACTACAACCTCCTGGCCCGCACCACGTCCCTCGAGAACGCCGAGCTGCCGTCCCTCTACAACGGAGTGCCCACGGCCGAGGGACGCCGCAAGGCGCGGGAGATGCTGGAGCTGGTGGGTCTGGGGGACCGGGTGACGCACCGGCCCACCCAGTTGTCCGGCGGCCAGCAGCAACGGGTGGCCATTGCCCGGGCACTGCTCAACGACCCGCGGATCATCCTGGCGGACGAGCCCACCGGCAACCTCGATACCCAGACCGGCGCCGAGATCATCGAGCTGTTCAAGACGCTCAACCGGGAGAAGGGCATCACCATCGTCTTCGTGACGCACGATCCCGAGGTGGCCTCCCACGGCCAGCGCGTCATCCACTTCAAGGACGGCCTGGTGGAACGCGAGGAGGCAAGCAGCCGGGCAGGGTCCGCCGCGCCGGCGCGGCCCCCCGAGGTCCATGCCGCGGCGGGGAGCGAGGACGCCGGAGGCGGCGATGTCGCAGGTGCTGGCGGCGGCGGGGCGGCCGATAACGGCGGCGGGGAGGACAACGGCGGCGGCCCCGGCTATCGCCGGAGGCGCCTGGGCGCCGGCGTCCGGGCCAACGTCCGCATCGCGCTGCGCGCCATCCGGGTGAACAAGCTCCGCTCCGCGTTGACGATGCTGGGAGTCATCATCGGCGTCGGCGCGGTCATCGCCATGGTGGCCATCGGAGAAGGCGCCAAGGCCAGGGTCGCCAAGCAGATGGAGCGTCTGGGCAGCAACCGCGTGTCGGTCTATGCCGGAATGGTGACTCGCGGCGGCCGCCGTGTGCGCGGTGCGCGGATCACGACGCTCACGGAGGCGGACGCCAGGGCCATCCAGGCCGAAGTGCCGGGAGTGGTGCGGGTCGCGCCGCATGTCCGGGGCTCCGCCCAGGTGGTCTACGGCAACAAGAACTGGCATTCGCCCTTCACCGGCACCACCCCGGACTACCTCCAGATCATGAACTGGGGCGTCGAGTCGGGGTCCGGCTTCACCGACGACGACATGCTCCTGAACCGGAAGGTGGCCTTGATCGGCCAGACCGTGGGCAAGGAGCTCTTCGGCGAGGACTATCCGATAGGACAGACCATCAGGGTCAAGCACATCCCCTTCGAGGTGGTGGGCGTGCTCAAGGAGCGCGGGACGTCCTCGTGGGCCGGCGACCTCGACGACATCGTCATCGTCCCGCTCAAAACGGCGCAGCGGAAGCTTCTGGGGATCCGCTACGTGCGCGGTATCGAGGTCAGCGCCGAGAGCCAGGAGGCCACGTCGGACGTGCAGGACGGCATTACCGCCCTGTTGAGGGTACGCCACAAGATCACCGGCACCAAGCTGGACGACTTCCGGGTCCGCAACCGCACCGACATCCTGGAGGCGGCCAACGAGGCCGCCAGCACCCTGGGCTACCTCCTCGCCGGCATCGCCGGGGTGGCGCTCATCGTCGGCGGCATCGGCATCATGAACATCATGCTGGTGTCTGTGACCGAGCGCACCCGCGAGATCGGCGTGCGCCTGGCCATCGGGGCCAGGCGGCGGGACATCCGCCGCCAGTTCCTCACCGAGGCCATGGTGCTGAGCCTCCTGGGGGGCGCCGTCGGCATTGTCGCCGGCGCCGCCGCCTCTTTGGGACTCTCCTACATGGGCGGATGGCAGATCGTCATCTCGCCCGGCGCAATCCTGCTGGCCTTCGCCTTTGCCGCCGCCATCGGCGTATTCTTCGGCTTCCAGCCCGCCAACCGCGCGGCTCGGCTCAACCCCATCGAAGCGCTGCGCTACGAGTAGGGACCGGGTTTTCGTCCCGCCCGGCGGTGTCGCGACGCGGGCGGGTTCGAGTCATTCGCGCTTCCAGGCGCAGGCTGCCGTGACCGTCAACCAGCGATCGGGCAGCGCTCCCACGGTATAGGGGCAACTCCCCTTGATGCCCGCGTACTTGCCGGTTCCGCCCAGGATCTCCACGACGCCGTCGCCGCCGCCGGACGGGTTGAATTCGCTGCGCCGCGTCTGGCCGAACCACGTGTCGCCTCCGGCATCCGTCATGTTGCAGTAGCCGGTGAGGCTGGGGCCGTCCGCGCCGGCTCGCACGAACGCAACGCACGAGACGCGACCGATGGCGCCGGCATCCCAGGGGGCGCCGGAACTCTCGAGGATGAAGCCGCCGCCCTCGAGGGGCCCGGCGCTGGCCCGCAGACCGCCGTGGCTTTCGAGGTGCGCGTAGTCGCTCAAGAGCACGAAACCGGCGCGGAATGTCCCGGCATCCTGCGCCAGCGCGGGTGCGGCGACCAGCCACGGGGCGACGGCAAGACAGAAGGCTACGAGGGCAGTACGCATGATTCACTCCTTTCGTTCCGGGTCGCACTCCGTGCGATGACCGCGGCGACCGCAACGATCCGCTGGAGCGCATTGCCGATTTCCGCTGGGACGGTCGTGCGGCCCTACTCCGGCGCCTTGAAGGAGTAGGCGGTTTGGAAGGCCTCGGTGGCCTGCATCCGCGCCCACCAGGCGCCCACCGCCGGCCGCGCGTTCCAATCCACCAGCCTTTCCAGCTTGTTGGACTCGAACCGCTCGATGAAAGGGGCGATGGAGCAGTCCGCCAGGGACATGCGGTCGCCGTTGATCCAGGGCCGGTCCGCCAGGGCCTCTTCCACTTCGTCCAGGATCTCGGCCAGCCGCGCCTCGGCGTAGGCCATCTGCTCCTCGGAGATGCCGTTCCTGAGACGATCCCGCAAGAGCGCCCGCTTCGGTTCGGTGGGCTGCTGCATGACGGCGGCCTCGCGCTCCTCCTCCGACATGTGTTCGTAGCGCTTGATGCGGCCCTGCTTGATGAAAGAGATGATGTTGACGTTCCGGTGCAGCTCGTGCTCGAACCGGTCCATCCAGATGCGCATTTGCGCGCGTTCGTAGGGGTCTTCGGGCCGCAACGACACGTCCGGCCACACGTCGTCCAGGTACTCCAGGATGAAGTTGGACTCGATGACGATGCGGCCGTCGTGGATCAAGGTGGGCACCACGCCGTTGGGGTTCAGCTCCACGTACCAGGGTTCCAGGTTCTCGAACTTCGCCAGGTTCACGTAGACGCTCTCCCAGGAGAGCTGCTTCGCCGCCAGGGCGATGCGCACGCGGCGCGAGCAGGTGGAGCTCCACCAGTGATAGAGTTTCAGCATGGAAACACCTCCAGCAGGTTCGCGACCCGAAAAAATCGGTCAACTCAAGAAATAGCCGCCTCTCGGGGAGATTGCCAACCCCGGAAGGTTTGACAGCGGGCCTGAGCGCGCCTTAGATTTCCAGGCATTCCAACAAGGGGAGGGGAATTGAATGGATGCCTTTCGGCAGGGTGCTTTCAGTTGGTGCGAGCTTCTGACGACCGATGTCGAGGCCGCCAAGAAGTTTTACTCCGAGCTCTTCGGGTGGAACATCGAGCCGGTCGCCGGCGCGCTCCACCAGGACATGCAATACAATCTCGTCAAGGTGGACGGAACCGAGATCGGCGGCATCATGGCGGTACCGCCCCAAGCCCAGGGCATGCCCCCGTCATGGGGAACCTATGTGACCGTGGATGACGTGGATGCGGCGGCGGCCAAGGTTCGGGAGCTTGGCGGCGACATTGTCGTGCCGTTGACGGATATCCCGGAGGTGGGGCGCTTCTGTGTCATCAAGGATCCCCAGGGTGCGGTGATCTCCATGATCACCTATCTCGGGACGCACTCGTAAGGAGACCGCGGTTGTCGGCCTGCGAGCCACGCGTTTCCGGGTGACGCCCGTGTCCGAGAATGTGCCGGAAGACTCGCTCGTGCGCTGCGGTTGGGCCACCACCGGGCTGTCCACGGCCTATCACGACGCGGAGTGGGGGGTTCCGTGCCATGATGACCGGACGCTCTTCGAGTTCCTGATCCTGGAGGGGGCGCAGGCGGGCTTGAGCTGGGAAACGATCCTGAGGAAGCGGCACCACTACCGCCGCGCGTTCAGCGGCTTCGACCCCGACGCCGTGGCGCGCTATGATGAACGCAAGCGGAATGAACTGTTGAAGGACGCGGGCCTGGTGCGCAACCGCCTCAAGATCGGCGCGGCGGTGGCCAACGCCCAGGCGTTCGTGCGGATCAGGGAGGAGCACGGGACCTTCGACCGCTATATCTGGCGGTTCGTCGGCGGACAACCGCGGGTCAACGATTGGCGCGTCCACGAAGACGTCCCGGCGCGCACGCCGGAGTCCGAAGCCATGAGCCGCGACCTTGGGCGCCGCGGATTCCGTTTCGTCGGCCCCACCATCTGCTATGCTTTCATGCAAGCGGTGGGGATGGTGAACGATCACCTGGTGCAGTGTTTCAGGCATCAAGCCGTCGCCGGCCGGGAGGGGTGACCTCCGGTGGCGGAAGGGGTCGGCCGGATACAAAGGGGGAGGAGAACGTAATGACGGTAGGCTTGTCTCGCGGCGGCTCGGGTTACGTTTACGCGCTCATGCGAATCGTCGTCGGGCTCGCGTTCGCGCAGCACGGCGCGCAGAAGCTGTTGGGTTACTTCGGCGGCGTCGACGGGGGTGGTGCGACGGTGGAGATGCTTTCCCTCATGGGGGTGGCGGGCGTCATCGAGTTGGGCGGCGGTCTGTTGGTGGCCATCGGGCTCCTGACCCGCATCGCGGCTTTCCTTGCCAGCGGCCTCATGGCCTGCGCCTACTTCATGGCCCACGCGGGGCGAGGTTTCTGGCCCATCGAGAACCAGGGCGAGCTCGCCGTACTCTTCTGCTTCGTGTTCCTGTACATCGCATTCCGGGGAGGCGGCCTGGGCGGGTCCCGCCGGTAGCCGTATGACCACCTACGCCATCGGCGACGTTCAGGGCTGCTACGAGCCCCTCCGGCGGCTGCTGGACGTCGTCGGCTTCGATCCGGCGGCCGACCGGCTGTGGTTCGCCGGCGACCTGGTGAACCGCGGACCGGACTCCCTCGCGGTGCTGCGGTTCGTCAAGTGCCTCGGCGCCGGCGCGGTCACGGTCCTCGGCAACCACGACATTCACCTCATCTGCCGGGCGGCGGGCGTTACCGGCGCCAAGCGCCTGGACACCCTTGACGGCGTGTTGGCCGCTCCCGACCGTGACGAGCTCGTGGAGTGGCTGCGACGTCTTCCGCTGGTCCACCGTGACGGCGGATACGTGCTCTCACACGCCGGTCTGTTGCCGCAGTGGTCCACCGGCGTGGCCGTGGAGTTGGCGGGAGAGGTCGAAACGCGGCTACGCGGGGCCGATTACGGGAAGTTCCTGCGGCGTCAGGCGGGCCGCCCGGTGGAGGCGTGGTCCGACGACCTCGACGGGCCGGAACGCTGGAGCTGCATCCTCGGCGTGTTCACGCGGCTCCGGTGCTGCACGGCCGACGGCCGCATGGCGCTGTCGTTCTCGGGGGCGCCGGCGGACGCGCCCGAAGGGTACAGTCCCTGGTTCACATGGCGCCGCGGCCCCACGGACGAGACGGTCCTGTACGGCCACTGGGCGACCCTGGGGTTCTACCGCGAGAACGGCACGGTTTGCCTGGACAGCGGCTGCGTCTGGGGCGGACCGTTGACCGCGCTGAGGCTCGACGACGGGCAGGTCTTCCAGGTGCCCAGCGGCATGCCGCGAATACGTCGATAGGTTCGGCGCGAAGGGTGCGGAATCCGTGCCAGGAGCGGGCATCGCGCGGGGACGAAGCCGGAACCCGGCCTACCCATCGTCATCCGGGCCCGGACCGGTTTGAAACCCGCCCCTACCGAGCTGTTGCTCCAGTGCCCATGCCACGTGCTCCCTCACCAGCGGCGACGCGTCGTCGCTGCGTTCCCGCAACCCCTGCACGACGAGAGGATCGTAGGGTGCGTTGCCCAAGGCGACGGCGACGTTCCGCAGCCAGCAGGCGTAGCCGATGCGGCGGATGGCGCTGCCGCTCATGATCCGCAGGAAGTCCGCCTCGCTCCAGCGAAACAGCTCCAGCAGAGCGGGCGCGTCCAGGTCGTGCCGCGGCAGGTAGCCCTCCTCGCGCGTGTAGCGGGCGTAGCGGTTCCAGGGGCAGACGAGTTGGCAGTCGTCGCAGCCGTAGACGCGGTTGCCCATGAGCGGCCGCAGCTCCACCGGGATGGAACCGCGCAATTCGATGGTGAGGTAGGAGATACAGCGGCGGGCGTCCAGCCGGTACGGCCCGGTGATGGCGCCGGTGGGGCAGACGTCGATGCACGTGCGACAGGTGCCGCAGCGGTCCTCGACGGCCGAGTCCGCGGGTAGCTCCAGGTCCGTGTAAATTTCTCCGAGGAAGAACCACGAGCCGGCGTCGGTGTTGATGAGGTTCGTGTGCTTGCCGATCCAGCCCAGGCCGGCGTTGCGCGCCAGCGGCTTCTCCAGCACCGGCGCGCTGTCGGTGAACACGCGGTAGCCAAAAGGACCGACGGATGCCGTGATCCGATCCGCCAGGGTCTGCAGCCGCTTGCGCAGGAGCCGGTGATAGTCCCGCCCCAACGCGTAGCGGGAGACATAGCCGAGCCCAGGGTCGTCCAGCACGTCCCATGGATCGGTCCCGCTCTCCGGAAGGTAGTCCATGCGGGCGGAGATCACCCGGGCCGTGCCCGGCACCAGCTCGGCCGGGCGCGCGCGCCGGGAGCCGTGCCGCTCCATGTAGGCCATCTCACCGTGCCGTCCCTCGGCGAGCCAGCGTTCCAGCAGCGCCTCGTCGGCGGCCAGGTCCACGCCGGTGATGCCCACCTGCTGGAAGCCCAGCTCCCGACCCCACGCCTTGATGCGTTCGGCCAGCCCGGCGAGGTCGGTCTCGGTCATCGCGGGTTCGTCCCCCGGAAGCTTGGGCGGCACGAAGGGCAAGTTGTAGGGGCGGGTTTCAAATCCGCCCGCGCCGCGTCGGTCAATACCAACTCCTACGATGCCGGCGAGTAGCCCCGGGCGAACCAGGGCTCGAGGTCCGCGGAAAACCACTCGCCCGGCAGGTCCCTGCCGATTCCGGTCTCGCGGGCCTTGTCCAGCACTGCCTTGCCCATGGCCGCGAACTGGATCGCCATGCCCGAGTTGTTCTTGTAGTAGATGATGTCCGACGGATCCCTGCGGCCGGGCGCGGCCCCGTTCACCACTTCGCCCAGCTCCACCACCCGCTCCCAGGAAGTCTCGCCGGCCTCGATGGGGTCGAGCAGCTCCTTCTGGTGGTTGGCGTGGACGCTCTCGCGGTCGTTGACCGCGATCAGGTCGCTGCGCCGGAAGGTTTCCCGGTCCACCTCGTGGCGCTCGAACACCACGTCGCTGTTGACGATGGACACCACCGTCTGTCCCGGCTCCAGGTCGTTGCCGTCGAACACCGGCCCCGACGAGTTGGTGGCGCAGCAGATCACGTCGGAGCCATTCACCACGTCACCGGGATCGGCCGCGGCCGTCACCGGGATACCCAGCTCGTCGCCGAAGCGCGCGCAGAACTCCTCCCGGTGCGCGCGCGAAGGGCTGTACACCTTCATGCGCTGAAGCGGCAGGGCGTCCGCCAGCGCGCGTGCATGCAACTCGGCTTGGTGGCCCGTGCCGAAGAGGCCGGCCACGCGGGAGTCCGGACGGGCAAGCAGGCGCACGGCGGCGCCGCTGGTGGCGCCCACACGCAAGGGCGAGATGGTGCCGTCCACGATGATTCCCAGCAGTTCGGCGGTCTCCAGGCTGTACACCAGGAAATGGCCCCAGTAACGCTTGGTGGGGTGCCGGAACTCGACCCGCCGGGTTTCGTCGTCCTTTTCCTCGGCCAATCGGGAGTTGAGCCGCAGCGCCGCCACCCCGTACTTGGGCAGCGCACCGGCGTGGATGTTGGCGAAGTACTTGGCCTTCGGGTCCGGCGTCGGACAGGAGTAACGCAGCCGCGGCCGGTTCACCCCGTTCCCCCGCCCGATCTCACGGAACACGTCTTCCATGAGGTCGATGCACTCACCCATGGTGAGCAGCTCCTTGCCTTCCTCTTCGTTGATGATCATCACCATGCCGTCCGTTGCTCCTTCCTCCCTGCCGAGACTTCGCAGGAATCTACTACGAAACAGCCGGACGGGTCCATTTCCCGGCCCCTCTCGACCCCGGTCATTCCCGCGAGACAGCCCGTGTCAGAACCACTCCCTCTCCCTCTGGGAGAGGGTCGGGGTGAGGGTACGCCGAGCAAGCGGCAGGCTGGACACAACAATGACGGAACAGTCAGGGTCGTTGCGGCGCCCCTCAACTAACGGGTATTTGATGTGGCATGCGGGCGTACAGTAAAACGACCGAGCCGGCGGTCAAGAGGCTTCCGGCAGGAGAGATTCATGCCGGACGAACGCGCGGCTCTGCGAGACGCCGTCTCGCGTTACATGCCGCTCAAGACCGCCGCGGACTTCTGTGACGACAATGCGGTTCGCGTCGGCTCGAAGGAGGCGCTGGTGGACGCGCGCCGGCGCCTCACTTGGGAGCAGATGGGCCAGTTTTCGGACGCCCTGGCCCTGGCGCTGTTGGACCTGGGGCTGGAGCGCAACGGCCACGTGCTCATCCAGATGCCCAACTCGGCAGAGCTCTTTCTCACCCGGCTGGCATGCGAGAAGGCAGGCCTTCGGCTCGTGACGGTGGCTCCGAGCCTGCGGCGGGCGGAGCTCGAGCCCATCATGCAGTTCACACGCCCGGAAGCGGCCATCATCCCCGCCGTGTATCGCGACTTCAGCCACGTTGAGCTGTTGGAACAGGTCCGCGTGCCGGAACTGCGCCATGTGCTGGCGGCTTGGGACGAGGTCCCGGCCGGCTGTCTCTCGTTGGAGGAGGTCCTGTCCGAACCGGTCCCGGAGGAGGGCAGACAGCGTCTGGCCGCTACGCGCTACGGTGTCGAGGACGTGTGTCAGCTCGCCACCACCAGCGGTTCCACCGGCACGCCCAAGTGCGCGGCGGTACCCCTCTACACGCGTCTTCTCACCGCCTGGTTCCACCTCCAGCGATTCCGCGTGGGCGCCGATGACACCCTGTGCGCGGTTACGACGATCATCTCCGGGGTGGCGGACGGACTGGTGTACAACGGCGTGTGCGAGGCGGGAGCGCGTGTCGTGTTGCTGGACCACTTCGACCCGCGTGACACCTGCGAGACGGTGGCGCGGGAGCGCGTGAACGTGCTGCCGATGGTCCCCACCATGATTTCCCGTTTGCTGGCCCTGGAGGAGCTGGAGGACTACGATTTCCGCTCGCTGCGCATCGTCGTCAGCCACGGTTCACCCTTGCCCTACGAGGTGGGGCTCACGGCCGAGGCACGGCTCGACTGCCGCATCATGCAGGGCTACGGCAGCGTGGACTGCGGCGGGCTGTGCGCCACCTCCTGGGACGACCCGCCGGAAGTCCGCATCGGTGCCGTGGGAAGGCCTCTGGAGGGCAACGAGATGCGCATCCTGGGCGACGACGGCAACGAGTTGCCGCGGGGCGAGACCGGCCGGCTGTGGGTCCGCGGGCTGCCTTCGGACGCGCGCTTCCTGGACAACCCCGAGCTCAACCGGCGCCGGCGCGCCGACGGCTTCCTGGACCTGGAGGAATGGGGCCGGATGGACGAGCGCGGCAACATCTATCTCATGGGTCGGGATCAGGATCTCGTCATCCGGGGCGGCCAGAACATCTTCCCCGCGGACCTGGAGAACCTGCTGGTGCGCCACCCGAAGGTGCGCGAAGCGGCGGTGGTGGGCTACGCCGACCCGGAGATGGGGGAGCGCATCGCCGCCTGCGTCGTCCCGGAGGGCGGGGAATCGTTGACGTTGGAGGAGGTGACGGAATTCCTGCGCGACCAGGGACTGGCGTCTTTCAAGCGCCCCGACCGCCTGGAGCTGATGGAGGGTTTCCCCAAGGTCGCGTCCGGGGACAAGGTGGACAAGCGGGCGCTCAGGGAGAGTCTGGGGTAGACGCGGCCGGGTCGTTGATGTGCACGCGCACGGCTCCGTAGGCGCAATCCCACTGGCACACGAAACAGCCCTGGCAGTCGTCGGGGAATGCCATGAAGGCCTTCTCCCGCGCGTCCAGGCGCAGCACGTCGGTGGGGCAGGTTTCGACGCACACGCCGCAGCCCGTGCACGCCTTCCCGTTGACCTCAACGAGCGGCACGGTTGCCCTCCTGGTTGCGGAATACGAGATGCAGGTTCTGCGTCGGCCGCACGGGATGGGGGTCGTGCCAGGACTCCGGTATGGGCTCGTCCCAGAGCCTGAGCGCGCCGTTCTCCTGCTTCACCACCACCACTTTGACCCAGTTCACGTTGTCGATGACGGGATAGTCCTCTCGGATGAACGCCACCCTGCTTTCGGTCCGATAGCGGTAGGCGCGCAGTGTCGCCTCCAGCACCTGCACGTACTGGGTGAAGCCCCATACCTTGGCCAGTTCGTGGGGGTTCTCCGCCATGAGCCGGGGCACGTCGTGCTCCTGGATGTCGCGGAGCTCGCCGAGGGCCGCGTCGAGGCGGTCGGCGTGGAGCACGAGACCGACCTTCTCCATCAGCAGCTCGCCCAACCGGCGATGGACCGGTCCGAACTCCACGCCGTTCCGGCGCTGGAGGGGCTCCAGGATCTGCGCCGTCACCCGCTCGACCTGCTCCGCCGCCGGTTGCGGCGGCTCCTCCGAGCCCACGGCCGCGCCGACGGCCCGGCCGGTCCAGTCGCCGTGGACCGAGCAGAAGGGCAGGTTGCCGCCCGGGAGATAGGTCATGTCGGTGCAGGTGCCGGCGGCGTAGAGTCCCGGCACGGTGGTCTCGCCCCATTCGGTGACCCGCGCGCCGGCGCCGAAGATGCCGCTGGTGCCCGCCACCTGGTACGTGTAGGGCACCGGCGTCTCGGTCAGGTCGCCCACCATGGCTTCCTGGTTGTTGACCACGATGGGGATCACCCGCTTGATGAGCTGCATGCGCTCCGGCGAGACCTCCCGCAGGTCCATGGACGGCACCTGCCCCTTTTCCTTCTGGTGCGCGATGGCGAAGTAGAGCAGCGCCCGCTGGGTCATCTCCATCCGCTTGGGGTCATAGTCCTCCAGGAAGCGCCGGCCGTCCTTGTCCACCCACTTGGCCCCCGAGGGCATGAGCGACTCCAGGCCGGGAGCGGACAACGCGTTGTCGGGATTCAGGTTGATGCCGCCCAGCTCCAGCCGCGACAGCTCCGCGCCCGCGCGCATCATCATGGCGATGCCGTCGCCGGAAAGGTCGATGGGCATGTAGCCGAGCGTGCTTCCGGCCCAGGGATAGGGGAACTTGTAGGGCCCGGTGCACACCACGGTGGCGTTGGCGACGACCTCGTGGATCTCGCCGGTGCGGGTGTGGAAGCCGGCCGCGCCGACGACCCGCCCCGAGGTGGGCAACTGTCCGTCCGAGGTCAGCAACTCCGTCAGCGCCACCCGGTTCAGCACTTCGACGCCGCTTCCGACGACACCAGAGCGCACCGCCATCATCATCTGCGGCCCGCCCTCGGCCATCCACACGCCGTTGGCGAAGGAGCGCCCGGGCGCGCCCATGCGGACGATCTTGCGGCCTTCCTTGACCCACTTGACGCCCCAGCGGTCCATGAGCAGCACGTGCTCGTGCATGACCGGGAGCGACCGGGCCACCAGGGGCTGGTTCACCAGCGGCCCGCCGAAAGCCCGCATCCAGGCATCCTCGTCGTCCCCCGGCATGTAGGCGGGATAAACCCCGGAAGCCAGCGCGCTGCAGCCGCTGCGGCCGAAATACGAACGGTCCACCAGCAGCACCCGCGCCCCCGCCTCCCGCGCCCGGTAGGCCGCAAAGGCCCCGGCGATGCCCCCGCCGATGACCAGCACATCCGTTTCCAGCCGAACCGCCATCGGGGAAGCTTAGACAGGGGAGGGTGATTGTTCAAGCTGCGATTCCCATACGCGTTTGTCGGGCTTGGCCCCGACAAGGAATGGACCGTGTCTTGACCTCCAGGGCGTACTTAGCTATTTTATTAGCTAGTGTCCTGTCCCACGTAATTCTTTACCGATCTGCTGGTCTTTTTTGCCGTCGGCTGCGTTGCTCTTCCTCACGTGGTGCCCGCCACTGCTCGTCATCGCGCCTTGCCGACGACAAAAAATCCTGCGTATCCCGGTAAAGAATTACGTGGGACAGGACACTAGTTCGGACGGAGGAAAGCGGTGTTAGTCGTCAACGTACATCAGGCCAAGACGCAACTTTCCCGATTGCTAGCCAAAGTGGAGGCGGGCGAGGAAGTCGTCATCGCACGCCGGGGTGAACCGGTTGTTCGGCTGGTTGGCTGCAAGCCCCGAGCTCGGCGGCGGCCGGATGTCCTGAAGGGGAAGGTCGTCATTCCTGACAGCTTCTGGGACCCTTTGCCGGTGGAGGAAATGGAGGCATGGGAAGGTAGATAGCCGTGCGGGTGCTTCTGGATACTCATGCGTTTCTCTGGTGGCTTACAGACAGCCAGCGTCTCTCCGGTGCTGCGAACCGAGTCATTGCGGACGAGACGAACGACATCGCCGTAAGCGCGGCATCCGCCTGGGAGATTGCGACCAAGCACCGGCTCGGAAGGTTGCCGGAGGGTGAAGCCGTCGTTGACGATATTGTCGGCAGCATCGCCAGCCAAGGTTTCGATGAACTGGCAATCAGCGTCACCGACGCACAACGGGCGGGACAATTGCCCGGACCTCACCGCGATCCCTTTGATCGAATGCTCATTGCCCAAGCCCTTGCGGGCGATTTTGTGGTGGTGTCGATCGATGCCGTATTCGATCGCTACGGGGTCAGACGGCACTGGTGACGGCGGGTTGCGACATACAGTACACGGCCATTGATCCCGGTGGCCCCGGGACATACCGAATCAGAGGGGGTTCTTCATGGGTACGATACTGGGGCGCGGCTCGTTCCGCTACGAGGTTCAGGAAGGGTGGGGCCAACTGCCGGACGGCATGACCTTCAAGGAGGTCGCGGGGGTGGGGGTGGACGAGAAGGACAACGTCTACTGCTTCACCCGGGGCAAGCACCCGATGATCGTGTTCGACAAGGACGGGCGGTTCCTGCGGACCTGGGGCGAGGGGGTGTTCACTCGCGCCCACGGGGTCACCATGGGGCAGGAGGACGGCATCATTTTCCTCACCGATGACGGTGACCACACGGTGCGGAAGTGCACGCTGGACGGCAAGGTGCTGGTGACCCTGGGGGTTCCGGGGAAGGCGGCGGAGTTTCAGAAGGGGGACCCCTTCAACCGTTGCACCCATGTGGCCTTCTCGCCGCGGGGCGACATCTACGTCTCCGACGGCTACGGCAACTCGAGGGTGCACAAGTACTCGCCGGACGGCAAGCTGCTGTTCTCCTGGGGCGAGCCCGGCACCGATCCGGGCCAGTTCAACCTGGTGCACAACATCTGCACCGACGCCGACGGCTGGGTCTACGTTGCCGACCGGGAGAACCACCGTATCCAGGTGTTCGACGGCAAGGGGCGCTTCGAGACCCAGTGGTGCGACAACCTGCACCGCCCGTGTGCGCTCTACATGGAAACCCTGGAAAGCGGCGCCAAGCCCATCTGCTACATCGGCGAGCTGGGCCCCGGCGCCTCCCAGAACGGCGCCTATCCCAACATCGGCCACCGCATCGTCATCCGCGACGCCGACGGCGTCGAACTGGGGCGCTTCGGCGATCCGGTCATGGGCGAGGGGCCCGGCCAGTTCATCGCGCCCCACGGCATTTGCCTCGACTCGAACCGCAACCTCTACGTGGCCGAGGTCTCATGGACCATCATGGGACGGCGCCTGGATCCGCCTCGGGAGATGCGCAGCCTGCAGAAGCTGGTGAAGCTGGACTGACGCCCTACGCTCCCTCCTCGTCCTCGTGCGCGACCGCCGGCAGAATCCAGCCGATGGCCAACCCCACCACCAGGGCGCCGGCGCCGCCGATCAGGTAGGGGGCGTTGGCCCCGACACGGTCGAGAATCCAGCCGGCGGCGGTGTTGGAGGCGATGCCGCCGAGTCCAAGCCCCACCATGGCCACCAGGCCCTGCGCGGTGGACCGCAGCCGCCCCGGGGCTACCCGGTCCACGTACAGCGGCCCTCCCATCATCAGTCCGGTTACCATCACGCCGTGGAGCATCTGCACGGGGTAGATCCAATAGGGGTTCGCGGTGAGCCCGCACACGGTCCAGCGTACGCCGCCGGCCAGCACGCCGGCCGCCAGCAGGCCACGGGCGCCGATGCGCTGGAGGCCCATGCCGGTGCACAGGATGAGGGGGATCTCGACGATCAGCATCAGGATCCACATGGTCTGCACCGTTTCCAGGGTGCCGCCCTGCGCGCGTACGTAGACCGGCAGGAGCCCCATGGGGCCGGTGACGAAGAGGTAGGCGCTGAAGGAGAAGAAGAGCAATCGGCGCATGGGCCCGCTACGCAACAGCGTGCGCCACTCGCCCCGCGCGGCCCTTAGCGACACGATGCCTTCCCTGGGGAGGGCGAGGGCGAGAGCCGACGCCAGCAGCACGACGGCGGCCGTGCCAAGGAACATGACCCCGAGACCCGGTTCCGAGGGACCGCCCGGCACCGGGCCGAGCCCCTGCCACTGCTGCACGCGGTCCAGCGCCACCGGGAAGATCAGCACCGAGGCGAGGAAACCCACGGTGCCCCAGGAACGCGCGAAGCCGTAGGCGTGGGGTCCGGAGTGGCGGAACGCCGCCAGCGCCACCGACACCGAAAGGGGAATGATCGGGGTGGAAAAGAAGGCCAGGAAGATGGCGGCCAGGAGAATCAGGACGAACCCGGGGGCCAGCCCCAGCAGCACGAAACCCGCGGCGGCCACCATGGAAAGGAACGCGACGACGCGGCTCCGGGCGCCGGTGCGGTCCGCCACCTGTCCCCAGAAGGGCTGCGCGATGATCCCCACTAGCGGCATGACGGCGAGGATCAGGCCGAGCTGCGTCCCGCTGAGGCCGGCGTTCTCCTTGAGGTAGAGGCTGTAGTAGGGGAAGAAGATGCCCAGCGCCCCGAAGAACGTGAACCAGAAGACCGAGATGGACAAGCCGGCGCGCCCGAAGCTCATGAGGTCGAGTCTAGCTGTTCGTTCGACCATTTGTGAGCGTGGCGCCGGCGGGTGCGGGAGATGGAGGCGGCGTACCGGCGATGCACCACGGGACGGAATGAAACTTCGTCCGTTTTGCTATAGAGTGTGACGCAACGATCCTGCTCACGGGAGAGACCTGCTCACGGGAGAGACCTGCTCACGGGAGGGTGATATGGCGCGACTCAAGCACATTGCGATAAGGACCCGGGACGTGGCCAAGACGGCGGCGTTCTACAAGGAGGCGTTCGACCTCCAGGAGGTAGGCAAGGGCCGTAGCGGCGTCTACCTCTCCGACGGCCATATCAACATGGCCATCCTCAAGCTGCGGACGCCGACATCGCCGGCGGGCGTGGAGCATTTCGGTTTTCAGGTGGACGATCTCGAGAAGGCGGTGTCGCGGGTAGCCGAGCTGGGCGGCGGGCAGTTGACGGACCTGGCGCGGATCAACCCCGCGGACCCTTCCCATCCGCAGTCCTACTTCGAGGTCAAGGTCACCGGTCCGGACGAGCAGGAGATCGACGTCTCCGACACCGGATGGGTCGGCGCGCCCCGGCAGGATTAAAACCATCCCCGTGCAAGAGGGCAAGCGGAAGAACACGGGCGAGCTGTTCGAGGAGCTGGTCGCCGTGATGGCGCGCCTGCGGGGCGAGGGCGGGTGTCCGTGGGACCGGGAGCAGACCCATGCCTCGCTCAAGCGCTACGCGCTGGAGGAGACCTACGAGCTGCTGGAGGCCATCGACGAGGGCGACGACGGGGCCATTCGGGAGGAGCTGGGCGACGTCCTGCTCCAGGTGGTGTTCCACGCCCAGATGGCCAGCGAGGAGCGGCGGTTCGCCATCGAGGAGGTGATGACCGGCCTCCGGGACAAGCTGGTGCGGCGGCACCCCCATGTCTTCGGTGACGAGCACGCGGCCGACTCGGGGGCGGTGCTGCGGAACTGGGAGAAGGCCAAGGCGCTGGAGAAGTCCTCGGACGGCGCGCAGGGGCATTCCCTTTTTACGTCGGTGCCTCGGGCCATGCCCGCCCTGGCGCGGGCCCAGCGCATCGGCGACAAGGCCGCCGGCGTGGGGTTCGACTGGCCGGACGCGGCGCCCGTCTGGGCCAAGGTCGAGGAAGAGCTGAGGGAGCTCAGAGAGGCGGCCGGAACAGGCGAGGCGCGCCGGATGGAGGCGGAGCTTGGAGACCTGCTGTTCTCGGTGGTGAACCTGAGCCGGTTCCTCAAGGTCCAGGCGGAAGAAGCGCTGACCGGCACCATCGAGCGGTTCCAGAAGCGCTTCGCCCACATCGAGCGGGAGCTGGCCGCCCGGGGCAAGACCACGAGCGAAGCGTCACTGGAGGAAATGGACGAGTTGTGGGAACAGGCCAAGGCCCTGGGCGAAGAGGCGTAGGCGGTCCGCCGTCCGCCTCACAGATGGTCGTTGACGACCGCCCATACGAGGAACGCGCCGGCCCCGATCAACAGGATGCCGGAGAAGGCGTGCACGTAGGGTTCCGCTCCGGGGGGCAGATAACGCCGGCCGCGGCTTACGAGATACACCACCAGGAAGTTCATGGTGCCGGCGCCAAGCCAGAAGCCCGCGGGAAAAGAGAACGCTCCCTTGAGGCCGTGGGCCTCGAATCCCTCGCGCACGAACGCAAAGCCCGCGGTGCCCCAGAAGATGTAGGCGTAGGGGTTCGTGAGTTGGGTCAGGACCCCCTTGAGGAACGGCGGAAGCCTCCTGGAGCCTCGGCGGCCGTCCGGCACCACGCCGCCCGGCCCGGCGCGGATCGACTGGAGCCCGAGCCACAACAGGAAGGCGCCGCCGGCAAGCCCGATGGCCACGGCGCCGGCGCCCGAAGGGATGGAGGACTGGAGCGCCATCAACAGCGGCAGCATGACGCAGGCGTCCACGCACATCGGCGCCAGGGCCGTCTGCGCACCCGGCCACGCGCCTCTGCGGAGCGTTTCGGTGGCGATGAGGGCGAGGATGGGGCCGGGCATGGAGGCGACGGAAAAGCCCATCGCATAGGCCAGCAGCAGGCTCATGGCCGGAGCGTAGCAACGCCGCGCATCGAACGGAACCAGCTTGCCCCGAACCCGGACCGCGGCGTGAATCGTTGTCAGTAAACGTCAGGGAGGAACACCGATGAGCCACAAGCATATCGTCCATATTTCCGACGTCCCGGAGGAGGCCATTCCGGCTCCGGAGGGAACGTCCTTCGGCGGCACCCGTCAGCGCGTCGGCCTCGCGGTGGGCGCGGAGAAGCTGGGGTACGGGCTCTTCTCCGTTCCTCCGGGCAAGACCGCCTTCCCGCTTCACGTCCACACCCTCAACGAGGAGCTGATCTATGTCCTGGAGGGCGAGGGGACGCTGCGGTTCGGGGACGAGGAGGTGGACGTGCGCGGCGGGATGTTCATCGCCTGTCCCGGCGGCGTGGACATGACCCATCAGCTCGTCAACACGTCCGACGCCGACCTGCGCTACCTGTGTGTGAGCACCATGCAGTATCCGGACATCGTCCACTACCCCGACTCCGGCAAGGTGGGCGTCTACGCCGGCTCGGGGGCGTGGAGCGGCAAGCCGTTCCGCGGCATCTACAAGAAGGGCACCGAGGTGCCGTACTACCAGGACGAGACCGGCCCCGGGACGAAGGAGCGCCCGTGAGCGAGTTCCGCACGGCGTTCCTGGACGCCGCCACCTTCGGCGTGATTTCCCTGGACCGGTTCGAGGAAGCCGGCGGCTGCGAGGTGCATGAGCTGACCGACGCGGACGAGTTGCCCGGACGGCTCGAGGGCTGCCAGTCCGTGGTCATCAACAAGTTCGTGCTGGACCGGCAGCGGCTGGAGCATGCCTCGGCCGGGAACCTCGAGCTCGTCGCCGTGGGAGCCACGGGCACGGACAACGTCGACATCGCCTGCGCCAGGGAACGCGGCATCGCGGTGTGCAACGTGCCGGGCTACGCGGTTTCCGCGGTAGCGCAGTTCACCCTGGCGCTGATCCTGGAGCTGGCCACCCAGGCCGCCCGCTACGCCCAGGGAACGCGCATGGGCCACTGGCAGGAGAGTACCATCTTCACGCGCCACGACTACCCGAGCTTCGAGCTCCAGGGGCGGGTGCTGGGTATCGTCGGCTACGGCAACATCGGCCGCAGGGTGGCGGAGATGGCCCGGGTCTTCGGGCTCGAGGTGATCGTCGCCGGCCGGGTGGGCGAAGACCGGTCGGAGCCGGACCGGCTGCCGGTGGAGGAGGTGCTGCGGCAGGCCGACTTCGTGACCCTGCACTGCCCGCTGACGCCCCTCACCGAGGGGTTCATCAACCCCCATACCCTGTCGCTGATGAAGCCCACCGCCTACCTGGTGAATACCGCGCGCGGCGGCCTCGTCGAGGAAGCTGCGTTGATCGAGGCGCTGGAGCAGGGTTGGATCGCCGGGGCGGCCCTGGACGTCATCTCGCAGGAGCCGCCGGACGAGGGCCACCCGGTGATGGAGGCCGCGGCCCGCCTGGACAACCTCCTGATCACCCCACACTGCGCCTGGGCCGCCCGGGAGGCCCGCCAGCGGCTGATGGACGAGGTATTCGAGAACATCCAGGCGTTCCGGCGCGGCGAGCGGCGCAACCGGGTGGACTGAGTCGCTTACTTCATGAGCCGGTGAGCCGGAATCAGGCGCCCGGACGGAGCCGCATCACATCACGCCATCACGCACGGCTGCCCCTGATTTCTCCACGCAGCTCCGAGAATTCTCGCGCCAGGCCATGCAGTTCCTTTTGCAGACCGTCGATTCTGAGGCCTAGGCCGTCGATTCGTCCGTCGAGCCGTGCGGTAACCCGCCAGATGAACAACCCAAGGGCTATGCCGACGCCGATGATCGTGAGGACTTCACCGCTCATATTGGATCCCTTTCGTGATGCGCGCGGGACGATCGATTCGTCCGTTCTGTCCCTCCGTTCCTATATGATCGGTAGTTCTCAGCCGTTCCTTAGTCCGTGGCGCTAAAAGTGGTTCGATCGTTACTAAAACACTCGATCAGCGGCATGTCAACGCGCAAGCGGTGTACGGCCGTTCTGACCGGTTGGAACCCGGCACCGGATCGTTCGTGGGCGAGCGCTACCGGGCCGTGATGAGAAGCGCCCCGCCCAACAGCGACAGTGCGCCCAGGACGATGGGCAAGGTGACCCTCTCCAGGTCCCTCAGGAAGATGGCGCTGAAGAGGAGCGAGAAGAGCGGTGTCGTGTTGAGCAGCGGGATCATCACCGACACCTCTCCGAGGTTCAGCGAGGTGAAGACCAGGAGTTGCGAGACGGCGGAAACGAAGGCCGTGGGCCCGAAATAGGGGAGGCTTTCGCGGCTCGGAATCACGACCGGGAACTGCCGCTTTATCCAGAGGTAGATCACGAAGATCGTGAGCGAGGTGCCGGTAGTCACCGCGCCGGCCACGAACGGGTTGGGCAGGATGAGCAGGCCGACCCTGCGGAAATTCTGCGAGACCGCGGCCAGGAACGCCGCGAGCAGGGGATAGAGCGCATCCAGCAACCGCCAGTCGGAGCTGGCCTGGCCCTTCCGGTACAGCACCAGCCATCCGCCGGCGACGATGAACAGACCGCCCAGATAGACGGGGAACGCGGGTCGTTCCTGGAGGAAGAACACCGCGATGGCCACGGCGAACAGCGGTCCGGTGCCGCGCAGCGGCATGGCACGGGCCACCCCCAGACGGTCGATGCCGATGTAGAGGAAAATCCGCGCCAGCAGGGGCTGGAGCGTGCCGCTGGCCATGAAGTAGAAGGCCGCGGGCGAGCGGACGATGGACAGCGGGAAGTTGATCGCCACGTAGGACCACGTCAGGATGGTGGTCACCACGTAGCTCAGGAAGGCGGCGCTCAGAACGCTCGACGTGCGCGCGCCCTTGCGCACCAGGATCGAGTCCACGGCCCAACCCATGGCTGAGAGGAACGGAACGATTTCAGGGCGCATGGCGTTTCCCCTGTAGCCGATACGGCATTCATTGGCAAACAAGGCGTCTGACGAGGTCGCGATCCACCGAACTTGACGGCTGTCGCAGGGACACGCTACGTTACGCCCCATACGCGTCCCGTCACCGTTCCGCGAATCCTCCAAGCATCCGTCATGAAACCACCGCCGTTCCGTTACCATACGCCCCGGTCCCTGCCCGAAGCGCTGGATCTCCTGCGGGAATCCCCCGGAGAGGCGCGGGTCCTGGCCGGCGGCCAGAGCCTGGTGCCGCTGCTGAACCTGCGGCTGGCCTATCCCGAGGTGCTCGTGGACCTCAACGGGGTGGAAGGGTTGTCCTATATCCGCGATGAAGGCAGCCGGCTGTGCATTGGCGCCATGACCCGCCAGCGGGAGGCGGAGTTCTCGGCGCTCCTGGCGGAGCGCTGTCCGCTCGTGGTCGAGGCGTTGGCGCAGGTGGGGCATCCGGCCATCCGCAACCGCGGCACGGTCGGTGGGAGTCTGGCGCACGCCGATCCCGTGGCGGAGCTGCCCTGCGTCATGACCGCCCTCGATGCCGAGTTGGTTACGACCGGCCCGGAGGGCGAACGGGTCATCGCTGCCGGTCACTTCTTCCTGGCCCCCTATGAAACGGCGCTGTCGCCCGGCGAGGTCCTGGTGGAGGCGCGGGTTCCCGTGGCGCCACGCGCACCGCTGCCGCCGGCCGCGAGCTTCGTCGAGTTCAGCCGCCGTCACGGCGACTTTGCTCTGGCGGAGGCCGCGGCGGTGCTGGAAGGCGACGGAGCCCTGACCGGCGCGCGCGTGGTGGCGTCGGGGCCGGCGTGGACGCCGTCCCGGCTCGCAGCGGTGGAACGGCTCGTGGCGGAATCCGAGGTCTCCGCAACGGATGTCGCGGCGCAACGCGATCTGGTGGAGGAGGCCGGCCGGACCGCCGCAGAGGCGGTCGACGCACTGCCGTCCCACGCGGACGCCACGCCCTACCAACGGCGCCTTGCCGCGGTCTTGGTGAAGCGCGCGGTGGCGCAGGCGCTGGAGCGGTGGAGTCGAAATTGACGGACGAATCGATCGACAGGCGCACCATCTCGGTGACCGTCAACGGAACCCGTTGCGAGGCCGATGTGGACGTGCGCAAGACCCTCGCCGACTTCCTGCGCGAGGACGCGGGGTTCACCGGCGTCCACGTGGGCTGCGAGCACGGCGTCTGCGGCGCCTGCTCGGTGCTGATGGACGGCGAGGTGATCCGCTCGTGCATCCTCTTCGCGGTGCAGGCGGACGGTCACGAGATCACGACCGTGGAGGGTCTAGGGGGGGAGGAAGAGCTGAGCCCGTTGCAACAGGCATTCGTGGACCACCACGCGCTCCAGTGCGGCTTCTGTACGCCCGGCATGCTGCTGGCCGCCGTGGACCTTCTGAAGCATTGTCCCGACCCCACCGAGACCCAGGTGCGCGAGGCCTTGTCCGGCAACCTGTGCATGTGCACCGGCTACGCCGGCATCATCCGGGCGGTTCGCGCCGCCGCGCCCAGGGTCCGGTCCGGTTGATTCGCATGCCAAGGTGCGTAGGATTTTTCGTTGTCGGCAAGGCGCGACGACGAGCAGTGGCGGGTACCACGCGAGGAGGAGCAACGCGGCCGACAATGAAAAAGACAAGCAAATTGGCGTGCGAATCAACCGGACCGGACCTTATATGAAGAGCTGAAAGGCTGACGGTTTCCCATGGAAGCTTCATCCACGCAATGGAAGGGCCGGCCGGTTCCGCTCCGGGAGGATCTGCGGTTCTCCACCGGGCGGGGCACTTACATCGACGACATGAAGTTCCCGGACACGCTCCACGTGGCGCTGCTGCGGAGCGTCCATGCCCATGCCCGCATCCTGGCGGTGGACATCAGCGAGGCGCTGAAGATGCCCGGCGTGGTGTGCGGCCTGACCGGCGAGGACGCCGGGCGCATGAGCGAGCCGCTCCGCTCGCTGATCCCGATTCCCGTGCAGCTCGACGCCTACTGCCTTGCCTACGGCAAGGTGACCCACGTGGGCGAGCCGGTGGCCGCGATCCTGGCCACCAGCCGTTACCTGGCGGAAGACGCGCTGGAGAAGATCCGCGTGGAGTACGAGCCTCTGCCCGCGACGGTGGACCCGGAGGCCGCCATGGAGGCGGACGCGCCGCTGCTGTTCGAGTCCATGGGCACCAACGTCATGTGGCAGGACCGCTTCGACTACGGCGACGTGGACGAGGCCTTCGGCCGCGCCGCACGCATCCTCAAGAAGCGCTACTATATCCAGCGGTACTCCTCGACCGCGCTGGAAACATTCGGCTGCACCGCGATCTACGACGACCACCGGGAGCAGCTCACCATCTGGTCCAACGACCAGCGGCCCGGCCAGGCCATGCCCATCGTCGCCCACAGCCTGGGGCTCACCCACTCCCAAATCCGCTTCGTCACCCCGGACGTGGGCGGCGGCTTCGGCAACAAGCGCAAGGCCCACTACCTGATCATCGCCGCGCTGCTGTCCAAGCTGAGCGGCGGCAGGCCGGTGCACTACCTGGAGGACCGCCGCGAGAACCTCATGGCGCTGATCCACGCCTGCAACGGCGTCATGGACCTGGAGGCGGCACTGGACGAGGAGAGCCGCATCCTCGGCATGAAGGTCCGGGACATCGCCGACGAGGGCGCCAACGTCCTCAACCCCACGGTGCACTCGATCCTGAAGCTCGGGAACCTCACCAACTGCTACCGCATCCCGGTGGTGCGCTACGAGGTCAACTCGGTGATGACCAACAAGTGCCCGTCGGGGGCCAACCGCGGCATCGGCAAGCCGTTCATGTGCCTGGCCATGGAGCGGATGATGGACTACCTGGCGCGGCAGCTCGGCATGGACGCCATCGAGCTTCGCCGGAAGAACCTTGTGCTGCCCGACGCCATGCCGTACACCGGCCCCAGCGGCGCGCTCATCGACAGCGGCGACTTCAACGGCACCCTGGACAAGCTGCTGCCGCTCATCGACTACGAGGCGTTCCTGGAGGAGCAGCGGGAAGCCCGCGCACAGGGCCGGTATCTGGGCATCGGCATCGCCATCGGCCTGGAGCCCAGCACCTCCAACGCCTCCGCCTACATCCTCTCGTCGGGCCGGCGGAGCGCTTCGGGCGCGGCCGAGGCGGCCATGGTGCGGGTGGAGCACGACGGCAGCATCCTGGTGCTGCTGGGTGACGTGGGCAGCGGGCAGGGGCATGAGACCGCGGCGGCGCAGATCGTCGCCGACGAACTGGGCGTGCCCATGGACGGCGTCCGGGTGTCGCCGTTCTTCGACTCCGCGGTCACGCCCTGGCTCTATGCCACCGGCAACTACTCCAACAAGTTCGCCGGCACCGACGTGGGCGCCATCCTCGGCGCCGCGCGCAAGGTGCGCGACAAGCTGTTGGAGCTGGCGGCCCACCTGCTGCAGGAACCCGCGGAAAAGCTGGAGTTGGCGGAAGGCTGCGTACGCGCCCGAGACCGTTACGAGCACCGCAGGACCCTGGCCGAGCTGGCCTTCGTGGCCTACCGCGACCTGCTGTCGTTGCCGCCCGACATGGAGCCCGGCCTGGAGGGCCGCTTCTACTACCGCCCCGACATCGCCAACGTGCCCGACGAGAACCGCCGGGTGAGGAACCAGCTCTTCGCCAGCAACGCCGCCCACGGGGTCATCGTCGAGGTGGACCCGGAAACCGGCGGCGTCACCATCCTCAAGTACGGCGTGGTGCACGACTGCGGCACCGTGCTGAACCCGTCCATCGTCGAGGGACTGGTGCAGGGGGCCACCGCACACGGCATCGGCGCGGCGCTGTTCGAGGAGTTCGACTACGACGCGGAGGGAAACCTCAAGGCCACCACCTTCGTGGACTACCTCAAGCCCACCGCGGTGGAGATTCCCGACGTGGCAATGGACCACCTGGTGACGCCGTCGCCGTACACACCCTTGGGGATGAAGGGGGTGGGGGAGGGCGGCGCCATCCCGGCGCCGGCCGCCATCTGCAACGCGGTGGAGAACGCGCTGGCGCCCTTGGGCTGCACCTTCGACCACCTGCCGCTCACGCCCGAGCGGGTGTGGGCCGAAATCGAAAAGGCCCGCGCCTCAAGATCGTAGGGGCGACCGGCCGGTCGCCCCTACGGGTTCAGACAGTGACGTTGCACACCAGCTCGGTGTAGTCGGCGTCCTCCGGGATCAGGTTCCAGGTCAGCATCCACTTGTACTGGCGCTCGAACTCCTCCTCGGTGTAGGGCTCCGGGTCCACGTAGCGCAGCCGCGGCAGGTAGAAGTCGTCCTCGGTCAGCTCGTTGGCGTAGTGCTCGGGGATCTCGGCCAGCATGTGCTTGATGTACTTCTTGGGGTTCTTGTTGATGTAGGTGACGGACTTCTTGATGGCCCGCAGCATGCGCTTGAGCAGCTCGGGGTCCATGTCGGCGGGTCCGTTCTCCACGCCGAGGTAGTGGCCCTCGGTGATCATCTTGTAGCCGCGCTTCTGGGCCAGCGAGATCCACGGTTCCATGAGCGTGGCCGCGTCCACCTCGCCGTTCTCCAGCGCCATGAACCGTTCGTGCACGGTGCCGGCGTGCACGACGTTCATCTCCTCCCGTGCCACGAAACCTTCCAGCAGGGACAGCGTGTGGTAGTGGGAGCCTTGGTGGTACTGGACGCCGACGCTCTTGTTGGCGAGCTGCATGGGCGCGTTCACCGGCGAGTCGGGCAGCACGTAGATGCCCTGGCACACCACCGCCGGGCGCTTGGTCCAGATAGGGGCGCCGCGTTCGCTGTCGTAGGCCCGCCGCACCTGTCCCCATGAACAGGCCCGCATGATGTCCACCTTCTTCTGCTCGTACAGGAACTGGTAGTTGGTGGACTTCACCAGGGTGTGGTCGGTGCGGCGCGGATCGTCGTCCGCGAACTTGGTCGCGCGCACGCCGGGCAGGAAGATTTCGACCTCCATGCCCTCTTCCTCGAAAAGCCCTTCCTCCTTCGCGACGAACCAGTGAAGGCCCAGAACGGCCTCGGCGCTTTCCACGTTTATCTTGACCAACTCAGCCATGTCTTCGCTCCCCTTTTCGGCCCGAATGTAAACGAATCCAGCGCCATGCAGCGCGGACACGGGCGGGTTTCAAGCGCGCCCCGACAACGTGTCCTTCCTGCGGCGCGGATTCTCCAGGCCTTTTTCTTACAATCCGCACGGGCTGGGGTCAAGGTCACGGGCGCCGGTTCCGGCGGTGACGGACCGCCTTTCACTACCAGGCCGTAATCTGATAGGCATGGCGGACGCCCATGCTCATCGACATGGCACTGCTGTTCGCCCTCGGCGCCTCCCTGGCCTATGCGTTCGCCGACGTCACCGCGCGTTTCGGCCTGCACCGGGCGGACGCGGTGGTGGGGGCGATGATGGCGCTCACCGCTTCGGTCGTGCTCTTCACTCTGGCCATTGCCGCCAGCGGCGCCGAGTTTCCGGCCTTCGGCGCCCACTACCTGTGGATGGCAGCGGGAGGGGCTTTCAACCCGGGCCTCTTCTTCGTCCTTTTCTTCGTCGGCATATCGAGGATCGGGGTGTCCCGGGCCGCGCCCATCAAGGGAAGCTCGGCCATCTTCGCGGCCCTCCTGGCCATGGTCTTTCTGGGCGAGGACCCGGCCTGGTACAACCTGGCTGGTATCCTGCTGGTGGTGGGCGGCATCGCGGTGATCTCGTCCGGCGCGGCGCAAGGGCACTGGCGCCGGGTGGACATGCTGTGGCCGTTGGGGGCGGCGGTCGCCGGCGCCATCGCCGCCCTGTGCTGGCGCACCGGCATCCAGGCGTTCCCGGACACGGTGGCGGGCACCGCGGTGGCGATCTTCGCCGCCTTGGTGGTGGTCGCGGCCTTTACCCTGGCGGTGCGGAGGGACCGGATCCGAGAGAACGTGCGGGTGAGCTGGAAGTTCTTCATCGTCGCCGGCGCCATCGAAGGCGCCGGAAAATTCCTCTACGCCAGCGCCCTTCAGCTCGGTGAGATCTACCGTATGCTGCCGTTGATCCAGACCTCGCCGCTGTTCGTCGTGCTGCTTTCACTGGTGGTGCTGCGGCAGGCGGAGCGGATCACCTGGCGCGTGCCGGCCGGGGCGGTGCTGACGGTGGGCGGGGCGATCCTCGTGAACGTGCGTTTCGGGTAAGGAGAGTACTAGTGTCGCGTCCGCCGGTCAGAAGCTCCGCGCCATCCACCGGACCTCGCCGATGATCTCGGCGTCCTCGGGCCATGCCACGGCTCCCCGCCCGGGGCCATCGTTGTCCAGCACCCACCCGCCGGCGCTGTCTTTGGCGGCGCGCCCGACCGTGAGGCCCTGGTCGGTGCGCAATGCGTAGATGCGTCCGTCGCGTCGCTCTCGCCGGCCCTGGTCCACCAGTGCGGAACAGCCGTCGGGCAAGGTATTCCCCATGGATTCTCCCTGCACCCTGACGACCAGGCAGTGGGCGGGATCGAGTCCGTGGCTGCTTAACCAGTCTCTCTTGAACCAGAGGGATTCGGAGGCGGACCCCGCGGGCGGTCCGTCGTAAAGGGTGTCCGAATCGCGGATCTCGATGGGAAGGGCGCCGGGAATGTGGACCAGCGGGTCCGGGTACACGGAAGGCGCGACGTTCACCGCCTCGTCGTCGGCCCGGTCCGGCGTCCTGCCGGCCAAGTGCTCGCGCAGCATGGCGCTCAGGTCGGCGCGAAGTCCGCCCCGCAGGTACCGGCTTTCGGTTCGCAACGCGCGGATGAGCCTGTCCTCAAGGGGGCTGTCCCCGCCCTGCTCCGACGAACCGGTTTTCGGGTCGGGGTTGCGTTCCTCGAACAACCGAGCGAGCGGCACACCGAGGACCTCGGCGAGCTTCTCCAGTTGGCCGAGCTTCCACTCGTTGCGTCCGTTCAGCAGATTGGAGAAATGGCTGGGGCGAATGCCGATGGCCGACGCGATCTGGCTCTTGGTGGCTCTCCCCAGGGACTTCTCATCGTCGACGAAGTCCCGTATCTGGTTCTTTGGGCGGCTCGAGAGCAGCGGCGTCTTTCTCTTGCGCATTGCAGCTTTTCAATTAGGGCAAAAAACGTGCAAATGGGCATTCTTCTCCACTGCGTGAGGACACGCCTTCTATCTTGCCTGTGTTGTGAATTGGAGTATCTCAATTCACTATGTTGCATTTTGTTACGGTGTCCAGCGTGCCACAATCCGTGTTTGAGACCGAGTGGTTTCACACATGGACAGGTTTCCCGTGGCCGCACCGATGTGTGGCGGGTATCGGAAAAAGGCGCCCTGGTTGAGGGCAAGCGGTGGGCCTACGCTCGTTGCGCGGCTGAACCTGTGAGGGGGAGCAACTTCAGGGGGCGAGCGCGGGTCGCCCCTACACGTTCCCCAGCGATGAACCCCATGTAGCGGCGACCCGCGCTCGCCCTAGAACGGAATGTCGTCATCGATGGGCGGCGATTGGAACGGGGAGGGGGCGTCGCCGAAGCCCTGCTCCTGAGCTTCCTGGGAGGCCCGGGCGCCGCCGCCTCCGCCCAAGAACTGCACCCGTTGGGCGACGATCTCGGTGGTGTAGCGGTCCTGGCCGTTCTGGTCGGTCCACTTGCGGGTCTGGATCCTGCCGTGGACGAGCACTTGGCGTCCCTTGGCCAGGTACTGGCCGCACGACTCGGCCTGTTTGCCCCAAACGACGATGTTGTGCCACTCGGTGCGTTCCTGGCGGTTGCCGTCCTGCCCGATCCAGGACTCGTTGGTGGCGACGGAGAAGTTGGCTACCGCGCGTCCGCTTTGCGTGAAACGGACCTCCGGGTCTCTGCCAAGGTTTCCTGATACGATTGCGATGTTCACCGACATAGCGACCTCACGGTAAGAGTATTGGACGGCGTCCGCGTGGACTTCGGACCTTATCGCTTGCGCCGTCCGTAGTCAATATATTTGGGCGTGACCCTTGACAAGTTCAGGGCACATCCATAAAAGGTCATGTTTATTGCCCTCTTTCCCATATCGGCAACCATCGGCAAACCTTTAGACCATTGCCACGAAACAAACGTGTTCGAACACTTTCCAGCCACATGACGGGAGGAACCATCATGCGCAAATTGGTAACGAGAGTCCTGTTGGGCGCCGCCTTGCTCGGCCTCGCGGCGAGCCTGCCGCTGTCCCAGGCCCAGGCCGCCTTTCCCGACCGCAACATCAACATCATCGTGCCGTTCTCGCCCGGCGGCGGCTACGACGCCATTGCCCGCGCCACCGCCCGGAGCATGAAGAAATTCCTGCCCAAGGGAGTGAACGTCATCGTCAAGAACGTCACCGGCGCCGCCGGCCGCCGCGCCGCGGTGTTCATGTACCGCGCCAAGCCCGACGGCTATACCATCGCCCACTTCCAGGCCTCCGGGATGCTCGGGGACCAGATGCTGTCGGAGACGCCGGTCGGCTTCGAGACCGCCAAGTACACTTGGCTCGCCCGGGTGGGCGCGGACCCCTTCGGTCTCCACGTATCGGCCAAGGGTCCCTACAAGTCCATCGAGGACCTGCAGAAGGTGGAGCGGGTCACATGGGGGGTCGAGGGCATCGGCGTGGGACGTTGGTTGGGCTCGTTCCTGGCAGCCAAGGCCATGGGCATCGATTTTCACGTGGTGGCCGGCTATCGGGGCACGGGCGAGTCGCTGCCGGCGCTCCTGCGCGGCGACTTCGACATTTGGGCCCAGCCCATCGACCATCCCTCCGTGACCTCCTACCTGGGGACGGACCTGCGTCCGGTGGCCCAACTGGACAGGAAGAGGGCCGTCAACGCCCCCGACGTGAAGACGTCCTTCGAAATGGGCTATGACATCTACTTCAGCGATCTGCGCGCCTTCGGCGGCCCTCCGGGAATTCCGGAGGACCGGGCGAAGATCCTCGAGGACCTCCTGCTCAAGTCCATGAGGGACAAGGAATACGTCGACTGGAAGAACGCGTCGTCCATCCAGCTCGTGGAGGGGCCGGGTTCCACCGTGGCGGAAGACCTGAAGTACTACGAGAACCTGTTCAAGGCGAATCTCGAGGAGATGCGGAAAGCCGCCAAGGCCAAGTAGGGGCCGGCTTCAAGACCGTCCGCGGCCGGGGTTCAAGACCGTCCGCGGACGCGTATAGTGACTCCGCCCGGCCAAGCGCCGGGAGCCGCAAGGGCCGCGTTCGAGGACCGAATCCATGTGGGAACCTTTTTTGCTAGCCATGGGCATGCTCAGCGACCCCATGAACCTGCTGGTGCTGGCTGTGGGCGCCGTGTCCGGCCTCATCCTGGGGGCGCTTCCGGGGCTGTTCCTGGCGGGCATGACCATCGGCATGACCTTCACCTTCGGGTGGGACGCCGAAACCGCCATGTTCCTCATGGCGGGTATGATGGGGGCGGCCACCGAAGGGGGATCGGTTCCCGCGATCCTGCTCAACATTCCGGGTGAGGCGCCCAACGCCGCCACCTGCTTCGACGGCCATCCCATGGCCCGCCGGGGCGAGGCGGGCCGGGCGGTGGGGCTGGCCGCGGCGTCGTCCTTCCTGGGCGCCGTTGTGGGAATGTGCTTCCTGATGATCCTCATCCCGTTCGTGAAGATCATCGTGCTGTCCTTCGGGCCGCCAGAGTTCTTCATGCTGGTGGTGTTCGGCCTCCTGACGGTGGCCTATGCCGCCCGCGGCAACATGCTCAAGGGGCTCGTCTCCGCGGGCATCGGCGTGCTGCTCTCGCTCATCGGCTTCAGCCCGGTGCACGGGGTGCTGCGGTTCAACTTCGGCAGCGACAACTACCTATGGGACGGCATCCCGCTGGTGCCGTTCTTCATCGGGCTCTTTGCCATCGCCGAGCTGGTCAACCACGTGCTGCGGGGCGAGACCATCGCCTCCGGCGGAGAGCGCCTCAAGGTGGGCCTGTTCGGCGCCTTCAAGGGGTTCCTGGAGGTCTTCCACTACAAGACGACGCTGGTGCGGAGCTCGGCCATCGGCATCCTCGCGGGCATCATCCCCGGCATCGGCGGCGTGCTGGCCAACTTCCTCTCGTACTCCATGGCGGTGCAGTTCTCGAAGAACCCGGAGAAGTTCGGCACCGGCACCGCGGAGGGCATCATCGCTTCCGAGGCCTCCAACGACGCCAAGGACGGCGGCGCGCTGCTGCCTACCATCATTTTCGGCATCCCCGGCAGCGCCGGCATGGCGGTGCTCCTGGGCGCGTTCATCCTGCACGGACTGCAGCCGGGCTTCTTCTTCGTGCGCGAGCACATGGAGATCGTGTTCGTGCTGATCTTCGGCTTCGTGATCTCCAACTTTCTGGCGAGCCTCATGGCCGCCTTCGGCGCCGACATTCTGGCACGGGTCACCACTCTCCGCGTGGGATTCGTGGTCCCGGCGGCGTTCCTGCTGTCCGTGGGCGGCGCCTACGCCGCCCGGGAGAACGTCTGGGACATCGGCATCGCCATCCTCGCCGGCATCCTGGGGTTCGCGTTCAACCGCTTCGGGTTCTCCCTGGTCACCCTGGTCATCGGTTTTCTGCTGGGGGTCCGCGCCGAGCTCTCGTTCGTGCAGTCGCTGCAGATCTCCGCGGGTAGCTACGCCATTTTCTTCACCCGGCCCGTTACCATCGTGCTGATGCTGCTGAGCATCCTCATGCTGTGTCTGCCGTGGCTGACGAGCCGCAGAGCGAGGGCGTCGTCATGAAGGGATCCGTGCTTCTCGGCATCATTCTCGTGGCCACCGGGCTGCTGTTCTTCACGTGGTCTTTCTCGTACAGCGGCATGGCGGGCTTCGTGCCCCTTGTGCTCGCCTTTCCGACGCTGGTGCTGGCGGCGCTGTGTCTGGCCGGCGAGCGCTACCCCGCCGTAATGGCAGCCTTCGAGGTGAGCCTCGAGGACGTCCTCGCCGGCGCCGCGGGGGGAGACGGCGAGGCGGAGGTTGTCGAGCATGGCCCCAAGGCCGGCGAGTTGGGCCTCATCGTCCGGATGTTCGTGTGGTTCGGGGTCTTCGGGGTGCTGGTCTTCATTTGCGGGTTCTACATTTCGACCCTGCTGTTCGCACTTTTCTTCACGCGCTACCAGGGCCGCATCGGCTGGCCCGGAACGGTCTTCATCACCGCGCTGGGCCTGGGCTTCTTCTATTTCATCTTCGAGGAAACCCTGGCCGTGGACCTCTTCGGCGGCGTGATCTTCGGCGCCTTCATCCCGCCGCTGTAGCAGCTTGGGCACCCTACGCGGCTGTTTAGCCGCGTCTCGCAAGTTTACCTACCTACTCCCTTGGCTCTGCGAAGCGAAGTCCACCCGTTCGTCTTGAGCCCTTCGAGGAGTTCAGGACAGGCTTCGTGGAGCGAAGCGGAACCAACTCGAAGGGTGAATATCCAAATCGGACAAGCTCCCGGGAACAGGGCTCAAGTTCCGGCACGGCGTGCCGATGACTCTCTATAGGGCAGACAGGACAGGCAGGCAGGGAGTCCATGTCCTGGAGGGTCACTCATGGCAGATGAAATCGATCACCCTCACGACCGGCTGTTTCGCGCGGTTTTCTCCGACGCCGCGGAAGCTGCCAGCCTGCTCCAGGCGGCGGTGCCGCGGAAGCTGCGCGAGAACGTCGATTGGAACAGCCTGCGACTGGTGGAGGGAACCTTCGTGGATGACGCCCTGCGCCAGAGCGAGTCCGACCTGCTGTTTGAGGCTGCCTACGGGAAGGACACGGAGGGCCACGGGAAGGGTAAGGACCGGTTGCGGCTCTACCTGCTGTTCGAGCATCAATCGACGCCGGATGTGTGGGTGCGGTACCGGCTGCTGAAGTACTGCTGCCGCATCTGGGATGCAGACCTGCGCGACGACCTCCGGCGCACGGAGTTGCGGCCGGTCGTGCCGCTGGTGTTCTATCAAGGAGGCCGCGCTTGGCAGCACTCGACGGAATTCGCGGACCTGTTCCCTGCAGCGGTCCGGGATTGGCCCTGGGTGCCCCGGTTCGAGCATGTGCTGCTGGACCAGACGAAGCTGGACCCCGGCGATGTCGAAGGCGCGACCATGGGCCGCATTGTGCAGTTGTTGATGATGGCGGCCTTTGGCCGGCATGCGGGCAGGGCGCTGGAGATCGTTGCCAAACTGGCGGCGTCGCTGGTTTCCGTTGGCACGGTGGACTATACTCGGATAATCGCTGTCTATCTGTTCTCGATGCCGGACAAAGCGGCAGCGGATGCCTTCGATGAAGCGCTGCGGCACCATCAAGGCGGCCAAGGAGGAGGAATCATGTCGTACGCTCAAGAACTTCTGGAGGAAGGCTGGGCAAAAGGCCGGGCAGAGGGGAAGGAAGAAGGCCGTGAAGAAGGCTTGCAGCGCGGCAAGGTAGAGGCGGTGAAAGGCTTTCTGAGAATCGGCGTGAGCTGGGATGTGATCACGTCGGCAACGGGGATCGACGAAGCGCGGTTCCACGCTCTCAAGGAGCGCCTCGCAGCGGCAGCGCAGCCGCTCGACGAGTCGGCATGATCCTGTCCTGGACGCCAACGTGACCGCACATCCGCAATAGTCCCCCGCCCCAGCCGTCAGCGCGGGTACGCATCGCTGGCGGAATCGAGGCCATAGAACTCTTCAACCGTTGCGTTCACGAGTTGAAGCTGCCGGGTGTCAAAGTCCCGGTAGTACCACTCCCACAAGTAGTCGGCCGCGTATTGAACCGGTATCCCTACGATGACACCGAGTTTAGCGCCGGTTGCGGCGCCCGGAAGCACACCCATCCCGCCGGCGTAAAGTCCGACAGTCCCGCCAACAATGGCGCCGCCGGCGCTGAACATCGGGACGATGGCCACAGCCGTGGCGCGGCGGTAGAAGTCTCGTCGACTCACGCGGCCCAGTTGGTACTCGTAATACGCGGTAGCCAGTAGCATTCCTTCTACCCCGAACGTGGCAGGCAGGAATGCGGCACCGGCGGCCCGGACCCATCCCGTCGTTGGGAGACGCATGAACGTCGCGGACGAACTCACGCCCAAAGTCGTTAACTGCCCGGCCCTGCCCAGTGCGACGGCTGTCTGCAAATGGGGCAGAGGATTCCCGTCCAGAGTGGGGTCGTTCAACATCTGCCAGCCAACCGAGAACTGCCAGTACGCATCCCAACCCAATCCTGCCACTCCTGCCACGCCCAGGATCGCCACGCCCTTTGCGGCGCGGTACTTCAACATCGCAATGGACTGCTCCTTCCGGGCTTCTCGGAAGATGCGTCGAGTGTAGAGATTCTCTTGTGTCAAGTCGCGTTCGATTTTCTTTGCTTCATTCCTCACGTTGTCGCTGTTCCACTCCTTGTCAAGTGTGGGGGCACCGGGCTTGCCATAGACGTGGCGAGTGCGTACGACGCCAGTGCTCAGCCGGCCCTGTCGTGCGGCCACGATGACGCGGGCCGCCTCTACCTTGGTTTGTTCTGGAACCTTGTTCGATTGGAGCAAACGTTTGGCCGCAAGGATCGAATATGCATTCTTGTCCTGCGAGACACCGTAGTTGACCTTAACCTGGGAGTCGCCTCCTTTCGCTTCGAGGACACGGACGAGGCCCGACCGGGGGTCCCAATACACGGAGTCAGGCCCTTGGGGGATGCCATGATTTCTCGAACCAAACAGTCGTGTCCAACCGCGCTCCGCAGCAAATCTGGCGCGACCCTGTTCACCAATTCTCTCCGCCAAGCGTATCCGTTCATTCATTGAAGCGGCAAGATACTCGCGTTGGTGGTTGCGTTGATAATAGAAAAGCTTGCGCTCGGCTGTCGTAGACGGAAAGAGCTTTTGCACCGTCTCGGGCGTGGCCAGTAGCCAGAGTTGTGTCGCCTGTTCCCGTGGCGTCAGGGGCAGGTTCAGGGACGAGACGGCGGAACGGGCCGGCAGGGCATTGAGCGTCGTCAGGGCGAGCACGAACAGTGTCGTACCGATAATGCGATGACTTCTCACGATCCATCCTCCAGAGTGTCCCGCAAGGATTTCTTCTTGGCTACGGTTGAGGCTTTTGCCACGTTGGTTTGATCGTCGTGTCCGTCCAACTTTCGCCAGCCTGTTTGAAACGCCTGCTGGTAGCGTTCGTGAACGGGCAGGTCCAGCAAAGCGACGTTGACGGGCAGGAGATGGTCGATCATGGCCTGCCCGATCTCGCGAAACTGTCCGGCGTCGACGTACTCACGACGTTTCTGGCGCTCGGCGCTATCAGACACCAACCTATCCGGCACTAGCGACTTGGCAGTGTCCAGCCACGAACTGGCATCGTCAGCTTTTGTGGAAATCCTCTGAAGTGCATCGTCGAACTTCCTGATCTTGGAAAGCGTCCAACGCTGATACGACCGCACGGCGCGGGCTTGGCGCTCTTCGGCCTGTCGGGTCGTTTCGGTTTCGATCGCCGCTACAGCGCTACGCAAGTCTTTCTCCAACCCGTCTTCGACCGGCGTGAGGACGCCTTCCAGAACGAGCGCAACACGGGCGGCCACCACCTGTTGCAGCAGCGTCCTGGCGGATGCTTCATAGAGCGCGGGCTGATCGTGCTCCAGTTTCCGTGCGGTTTCCCATCTGTCTCGCAGGGTGGCGGCCTGCTCAACCGCTTGGCGTCGCAGCATCTCCTTGTACAGTTTCTTCTGCAGCGCGGGGATATCGAAATCGGCGCCAGCCCTCTCGGGGTCTGTGGCGTAGAACCCCAGAGACTCGTAGAGCGCGGCAAGCTCTGTCGCGGTGCCTGGACTGCCCTCCAGGTATAGCTCCGCTTGATCTACCGCCTCGGTGACGCGCCGCCGGGCAGCCTCACCGGCCAGCTCGGCTGCGCGGTCCCGGAGCACCGAAACCAAGGCCTCGGTGCCGCCGTCCGGCTTGGCGCCGGCCAAGGCGCGCAGTTCGTCGGCGACTTGATCGAGTCGTTCAAGTGACGGGTCCGCAGCCGGCGGGTCATTCAAACCGGCAAAAGCCATCGCCGCCCATCGGACCGGCGAGAGCCGCGGAAGGTATTGCGGCTCGGCCCGAGCCGGAAGACCGGTGATGAGTTCGGATGCCTGATCGAGGAAGCGCCCGGCCTCGCCAGCGTCCTTCGGCCATCGGCTGGCATCGCTCACCTGATCTTCAAGCTCCTTGAGGCGGCCTTCCCACTCTGGAGACATGCTGGCGGGGGAAACATTGTCGAGTATCTTTTTCAGGGCGCTCGACTGTCCGTGAAGAGTGCGTTGCTGCTGTTGGAGGCCGCTCTCAAACGCATCCAGTCGCGCGGAGAGGGTTTCCAGTTGCTGGTAGTGAGCGAGTTTCTGTTCGTCTTGCTGGTCGTCACGGCTGTCGCAACCAACCAAGCCTGACAGAAGGATGAGAGCGAGGCCGAACAACATGCGATTGAAATGATTCTGCTCGGCTTTCCAGGTGGGTTTGAACATGTGAATCGGCTCTCCTTGCCGCCCAACGCGGCTCGTTTCTTCGCTTCAATATAGCAGCCGGAACTGAGAAACTGCACTTCACCATGCTACACTTAGGACGAACGGGTGAAAAAGGGCAGTTTGGAAAGGACCACTGGCGGGCCTTACACGGGGACCCACTGTCCTTCTTCCGCCGCGCGCAGCGCCGCGTCTAGCACGCGCTGTGCGGCCAAGCCGTCCGCGAACGTCGGCGAGGCCGGGGCGCCGTTGCGGACGGCGTCGACGAAGACGCGGGTGAGGGCGGCGAAGATGAACTCTCCCTGGGCGCGCTGCGGGTCCGAGGCGTCGAGTCCCCGGGTGTAGCGCTCCGGGATCTCCAGGGGTTCGGGCGAACGGGTGTCGCCGCGGGCGCCCCAGAGCTGGCCTCGGATCCATCCCTCGACGTTGCGGTCGAACGCGAACCGCAGCATTCCGGCATCGCCGTATATCTCCAGGTTCTGGTAGTTGCTCTTTCTTGCCACTCCGCTGAGGCGGATGCACGCCGAGGCGCCGCCGGCGAGGCGTCCGAACAGCGTGAAGTTGTCGTCCACCGTAACCGCCCGGGATACGCCGCGGTCGTCCTTCCGTTCCGGTATGAAGGTGTCCGCGTGCCCCCAGACGCTCTCGAATTCGCCAATCAGCCAGCGGAGGCGGTCCACTACGTGGACGCCGATGTCGCCCAGGACACCGAAGCCGGCAAGCTCCCGCGTGTGGCGCCAGTAGTGGGTCTGGTCCGGGGCGAGGCGGGTCTCGCCGAACCAGCGGCTCTCCACGTGGTACACGCGCTCTCCTACGTAACCGCCCTCCAGCAGTTCCTTCATGTAGGCCAGCGCCGGGATGTGGCGATGGTTGAACGCGGTCATGTGCACGCGCCCGGCCGCCTCCGCCTTCTGGAGCATGGCCTCGGCCTCCGCCGCGTTCATGGCCAGGGGCTTTTCGCACAGTACGTGGAGGCCCCTTTCCAACGCCGCGGCGGTCATCTCGGCATGGAGGTGCGGCGGCGCGACGATGCTCACCGCGTCGAGGCCGTTGTGGGCCAGGAGTTCGCGGTAGTCCGTGTACACGTGAGGCACGCCGAACTCCCCGGCCATGGCCTCCGCCTTGTCCCGGGTCCTCTGGCAGAACGCCACTACTTCGGCGTTCTCCGTGGCGCCGAAGCCCTGCAGGTGCTGGACTCCGAAACCGCCGCCGATGACGCCGATGCGCACGGGTTGGTCCGTTGTCATGTTTCCTCCTGGTGTTCCGTCCAGTGTATTGCCGGCCGCGGTTCAGGTCTTCGTAGAACTGCCGGGCTCGGGAACCATGAGAATCACGGCGGCCGCCGCGAGATTGACGCTGGCCCGAAGGATCGGACGAAGCGTTCACCGCGGGTGTCCCGTCCTTCCGGCTACCGAAAGCTCCGGGCGAGTTCCCGATGAACCCGTCCGTAACCCGGCGACTGGTTAAGAATGCGCGGGGCAAGCTCGGCATGGATGCGCGGAAGGGCGTGAAACGGCACCGCGGCGTAGGCGTGATGCTCCGCATGGAACGGCATGTTCCAGGCGAGGAAGCGTACCAGGGCGTTGGTGTGCACGGTCCGCGAGTTCTCGAGCATGTCGCGGGAGGTCGGACAACCCGTGTGCTCGGCCATGAGATAGAGCCTCAGCATCGGCTGCCCGAGCAGTGCCGGAACGATCCAGCACCAGATGAGCGCGGTGCTCCCGGTTGCCGCCGAGACCGCACCGGCGGCCGCGTAGCTTGCGAGGAAGAACCGCGCCTCGAAGACGATCCGGCCTCGTTCGGAACTCGCGATCCAGGGCTCGTCCACACCTCCCGCCGCATGCGAAGCCATCACCCGAACCTGATTCACCCAGTACGGCAGGCCGGTCACCCGCCACAAATACTCGCGCCACCCGTCGGGCGGCGGGTCCGCCAACTCCGGGTCGCGCTCAGGGTCCTGGGTGTGCCGGTGGTGTTCGAAGTGGAACGCGCGGAAGTAGCGGGGAGGCAGCACGAGAATCCACCCGCAAGCCGCGGAGACCGTGCGGTTGAGCCAGCGGCTTCGGAACGCCGTGCCGTGAATCGTCTCGTGGAGCGGCGCGAAGAGAAAGACGAGACAGGTGCCGTAGGCCCATGCGGCGAGGAACATCCAGGCGGTCCCGAAGGTGGCTGAGTATGCGGCTCCCGCCGCCGCGATCACTCCGAGATGGAGTGCCAGATGGGCGAGCCCCTTGGCGTTCGACCGCTCCGTGAGCGTGCGGAGGGTCGTACTCGACTGCAGGTTCGATGGCATCTTCACAGGGTGCCCCACCTCGGCTCAGGTCTTCAAGTCCTTTATGGGAGTTCGCGCCCTGGGGACGATCAGGATCGTGGCCGCTGCCACGAGATTAACGATGGCGAAGAGATAGAATGTGTAGCTCAAACCGTAGAGGTCGGCTACAGCGCCGGCGATCAACGGAAAGACCAGGGAGAACGAAGACCGGCCCACGTCCATGAATGTCTGTGCCGCGCCCCAGATATCCTTCGGCGCGTGCTCCAGGCCGCTGGCCTGGATGATGGGTCCCACCGCGAAGAGCGCCATCCCGCCCAGGGACACGACAGGCAACAGCAACCAACCGGACGGGAACAACGGGATCGCACCGATCAGCAGTCCACCCGTGAGCAACGAGATGAAGATCGTGCTCTTCCGCCCCCAACGGTCCGACATGTGCCCCACGATGGGAGCGAAAACCGTCCCTACCAGCGCCAGGCACCCTAGATAGATGCCGATGGCGGCCGTCCCCATCTTCATCTCCACCGAAAGATAGAGGGGTAGAAAGGTCGGTATGAGATTCTCGCCGATGGAACGCAGGCCGGCCACGACGGTTACGCCGATCAACGGAAGATTGGCGAGGACGTCGCTGCGCAGCGCGCGGCCATAGGATACTCCCTGCCGGTCCCGCGGCGCGTGTCCCAGTCGCGGCAGCAACAGCCAGAGAAAGAGCGCGGTGGCGATTCCGGGCAGGAACTGGAAGGTGAAGACGGTGCGCCAGCTCACCCAGGCGAGCACCGCGCCCACAATGGTGGGGCCGGCGGCGGAGGCCAGATAGCCTCCCATGGCATGGATGCCCAGGGCGAATCCCATGCGGTCCGGGAACCGGTCGCCGATGACGGCTCGTGCCGGCGCGTGCCACATGAACCCCCCCGCCAGGGCCTGGGTGCAAAGGAGCGCTCCGAATATTAGGAACGTGGTGGAAAACCCCTGAAGCGAGAAGAACAGGGAAGGCCACACCAGGGAAAAAAGCAGGATACCCTTGCGATCCTTCAAGAAGTCCGTGGCCAGGCCGCCGGCGGTGATGCTGATGATGTGGAATACGCGTTGAACCGAGCGAAGCGCCCCGAGTTGGGTATACGTGATGCCGAAGTCCCTGGTGATCAACGGCGAGGACACCGCCAGGATGCCGTGGAACCAATGGGTAACGCCGTGGCCCGTCGCCAACAGCGTCAGTATGCGGCCTCGCCGCGGCTCGGGCACGGGCGCGCCCTGGGCAGAAGCCGTAGTGTTGGATGATGCGCTCACTTCAGTTCTCTTGCCTCGGTGACGCCGTAGCCGTCGTGGTATCTTGTCGCCTCCGGAACCATGAGTATCGCGGCCGCCGCCACGAAATAGATGGTGGCGGAAAGATACAGGAAAAAGGAGTCAAAGCTGTAGCGGTTTCCCACCCATCCGGCAGTCACCGGCAAGATCACCGGCAGCAGGGACTGGGCCACGTTCATGAACACCTGTGCACCACCCCAGACTTCCTTGGGTGTGTGCTCGAGCCCGCTGGCCAGGATTACGTAGCCCACGGGAAAGAGCGCCATCGCGCTCAGGGATACCAACGGTGGCAGCAGCCAGCCGGACGGATACAACGGGACCGAGCCGACCAGAAGGCCGCTCGCAATCAGGGATATGAAGATCGTGCTCTTTCGCCCCCACCGATCCGAGATATGCCCTACGACGGGAAGGCAGACCATTGTCAACAGCGACCGGCAGGTGTCAAGTGTGCGGATGCCGGCAACGCTCATTCCCGTCGCCGACAGGTGGTTGTGCAGGGACACACGGATGAGGCTCGTTGCGCCGGAGTGCAATGCCGCCACCACGGTTACGCCAATCAAGGGAAGATTGACGAATACACCGCTGCGCAGGGCGTGCCCGTAGGACCCGGTTCGAGGTATCCGGGTCGTGTCCCCCAGGCGTGGCACCAGGCGCCAGAAAAAGAACACGGCGACGGCGCCGGCCAGGAACTGGAAAGCGAACGCGGTGCGCCACGTGACCCAGGTGAGCAGCGCTGCCATGGCGAAACTCCCGAGGCCGGCCACCGGAGCGCTCGCCATGGGATGGATCCCCAAGCCGAAACCCATGCGATCGGGAAACCTGTCTCCGATGACCGCGTTCGCCGCGGGTTGCCACAAGGAGCCTCCGAAGAAGCCCTGTATGCAAAAGAGCACCGCGAATACCCGGAAGGTCGTGGAGAAGCCCTGAATCGAGGAGAACAGGCAGAGCCCCAGCAGGGACACGAGCAGGATGTTCTTTCGGTCCCGCACCAGGTCCGTCGCCAGGCCCCCCGCGATTCCGCCAATGATTTGCGACACGGCCCGAAGGAGGAAGAGCAGGACCAACGCCCTGAGCCCGATGTCCGGGTCTTGCCGTATGAACCACCGCCGGTACGAGGTCATACTTGCGTCGAACCAGCCGGTGACACTGTACCCCAAGGCCAACAGTGTGAGGATGCGGCCCCGAGACGGTTCGGGTGTGGCCAGCGCGGATGGCGGAGGGTCGGACGATGGGTTTACCACCGCCTCCCCTCGCGTGTTCGACGCGTCAATGGCAGGTGTGGCGGAGAAGGGAGGGAGTCGAACCCTCCGAGAACCTTACGGCCCTCAGACTGGTTTTGAAGACCAGCGGCACCACCGGGCACCTTCCTTCTCCATCGCATCGTGGCACATCCTTGTATGGCCCGCGTCAGAGTTCAAGTTCGGGCGGGGTGAATGCCCGTACTTCCGGCAGCTCCCCAACGAATGCCTCGACCTCGACCAGCGCCGTCTGGGAGCTCGGGCCTTGCGCGAGCCGGGAAGTTCCCTTGTCCAGGGTCAGGACGTTGGGATTGCCATGCCGTTCCAGGCCCCCGGGCGCCTCGGGGTCGAACCATGCCCCGGTAGGGAGCACGACGACGTCGCGCGACACGTTCTCCGTAAGGCGGGCGCCGGCCAGGCAGGCGCCGCGGTCGTTGTACACCCGCACGACGGCCCCGTCCTCGATCCCCCTCGCGGCGGCGGTGGCGGGGTGGATCAGAAGCGGTTCACGGCCCTGCACCTTGCTGCCCGCGCTCACGGCTCCCGGGTCGTACTGGCTGTGAAGTCTGGTGGCGGGCTGATTCGAGATGAGGTGGAGCGGGAAGCGAGAGGCCCTCTGTCCGCCCAGCCACTCCGCCGGCTCGATCCACGCCGGATGTCCGGGGCAGTCGTCGTAGCCGAAGCCCGCGATGGTTTCCGAGAAGATCTCGATGCGTCCGGACGGGGTCGGCAGACGGTTCGCGGCAGGGTCCTCGCGGAACCCGGCCAGCAGCACCTTCTCCTCGCCCTCGATCGGCAGGGTGATATGACCGGCGCTCCAGAAGGCGTCGAAAGGCGGCAGCTCGATGCCTTCGCGGATGAACTCGCCGCGGAGCGTGTCGTAGAGGTGCGATAGCCAGTCCTTCTCCAACCGGCCCTCGGTGAAGCCGTCCCTGAATCCCAATCGATCGGCGAGGCCCGAGAAGATGTCGTAGTCGTTCCGCGCTTGGCCGACGGGAGGGATGGCCCGCGCCATGGCGAATACCATCGGATCGGCGGGCGCCGTGCCGATGTCGTTACGTTCCAGGGCGGTGGTGGCCGGCAGCACGATGTCGGCATGCCGGGCTTGAGGATTCCACCAGGGTTCGTGGACGATGATCGTTTCGGGGCGCTGCCATGCCTCCACCAGGCGGTTGAGGTCCTGATGGTGGTGAAAGGTGTTGCCGCCGCACCAGTAGACAAGACGGATGTCGGGATACCGCAGCCGTTGCCCGTTGTAGTCGAACGGCTCTCCGGGGTTGAGGAGCATATCCGTAATCCGGGCCACCGGGATAAAGGGTTCCACCGGGTTCACCCCCGGCGGCAGCGTCAAACGCTTGATGTACTTCACGGGGTTGCCGTCGGCGCCGGTGGCGCCGTAACCGTAGCCGACGCCGCCTCCCGGAAGCCCGATCTCGCCCAACATCGCGGCGAGGACCGCGGCCATCCAGTAGGGTTGTTCGCCGTGGTCGGCGCGTTGCAGCGACCAGCTCAGCGTGATGAGGGTCCGCCGCGCGGCCATGCGGCGGGCCAGGCCGCGCACCGTGTCCGCGGGGATGCCGCACCTGGCGGCCGTCCATTCCGGGTCCTTGGGTTGACCGTCCGTCTCACCCATGAGGTAGGCGCGGAAGGCCTCGAACCCGACGCAGTACTTGTCCAGGAACGCCTGGTCGTGGAGGCCTTCGCGGACCAGCGTGTAGGCCAGGCCCAGCATCAGCGCGGTGTCGGTGTTGGGGCGCGGCGCCAACCATTCCGCTTCCAGGAAGTCCGCGGCGTCGTCCCTGACCGGGCTGACGTTCACGAACTCGACGCCGTTCTTCCGGCAGTGCTCCAGCCAACCGCGGGTGGCATGCCTGCCGATGCCGCCCGCGCTGACCTGCGCATTCTTGAGGGCGAGTCCTCCGAAACTGACCACCAGCTCCGTGTGTCTGGCGATCACCGGCCAGGAGGTGGCTTTCTCCCGAATGGATCGCCAGTCGTACCCCAGGACATGGGGGACGATGACTTCCGCGGCGGCAAAGCTGTAGGCGTTCACCGACCGGACGTAGCCGCCGAACCCGTTCAGAAAGCGGTGCAGTTGACTCTGGGCATGGTGGAAACGCCCCGCGGAGGCCCAACCGTAGGAGCCGGCGAAAATCGCCGAGTTGCCGAACGAGTCGCGCACGCGCCGCAGTTCGCCGGCGACCAGGTCGAGCGCCTTTTCCCAACTCACGGGGATGAACGGCTCCCTCCCGCGGCCTCCTCCGTGGTGCTCGGGTCCCCGCTCCAGCCAACCCTCGCGCACCATCGGTTGAGGGATCCGGCATGGGTGTTGCACCACGTCCGGTATTGACAGTCCGATGGGCGAGGGATCCGGGTCGCCGGCAAACGGGCGCGCCGCCACGATGCGGTCGGCCTCGACCTCGACCTGGTAGGCTCCCCAGTGAAGGGACGTTTGAACGTGCCTGGAATCCGTCTTCGCCATTTGTCTCGCCTCCCGCTTCCCAACATTTCCTATTGCATGGACAAAATCAACGGGACTAGGGTGGCTTTCAACCACACACCAGTGTCAACCCGAGGTGAGAGACGATTACGAACCGGCGGAGGTGACAATGAGACGGATAGATGCCCTTGAGGTGCTGATGAAACACCGGACGGATGAGCCGATCATCGTGAGCGTCGGCTATCAGCCCTCGGAGTTGAACTCTCTGGGACACAACGACCTGAATCTCTATCAGGTCAATCTCCCCTATCCATCGCCCCTCGGTCTCGGACTGGCGCTGGCGATTCCGGACCAGAAGGTCATCATCAGCGATGGTGACGGATCCGCCGTGGCCGGCATGTCCACACTCTGCACGATCGCAAGTACCGCTCCTCCCAACCTGATCCATATCGTTTGGGACAATGAATCCTGGATGACGTGCGGAAAGGTCAGGGGAAGTCACATGGGCCCCATGCCGACGCCGACGGCGGGGCGCTGTGACTTCGAGCAACTGGCCAAGGGTGCGGGAATCGAGCACGCCTACACGGTCCGGGACGAAAGAGAGTTCGAAGACGTTTTCGTCCGGGCTCTCCGGGATGACAAACCGTACGTCATCGTGGCCAAGGTCGACACCAGCACTCCCGCCGCGGCGCCGGTTCCCTACGGAATGACCGAAAATGCCATCAGATTCCGCAGGGCCCTCGTGGACAAGGGCTGGGTCGATCCCATGCATGCGGGTGCGACGACGTTCAAGGATGTGGGTTTTGATTTCGGCGCCGGTGACGACAAGGGCAAGATCGAGGCCGTCTACCGGAACCTTCGCGAGGTCGTGCCCCGCGGGCCGGGCAATCTCAGTCTGGAGCATGCGCGGGCCATTTACGAGGGAGTCAAGGCCGCGGGGGTCGATATGTTCGTCTATCTTCCGGACAGTTCGAACTACCTTATCCAGCGGTTCGCCGCGGACGATCCCGGGATGCTGAGCGTATCGGTCACCAGGGAAGACGAGGGAATGGCCATTGCCATGGGAGGATTCATGGGCGGGAGGACGAGTTGCATCATGATGGAGGCGTCGGGGTTGGGGATGTCCTACCTCGCGCTGGCCTGGCTCGGGATACAGCAGAGAATGGCGACGCTGATTCTGACGAGCCACACGGATGGACTGGGCGAGTATACGGACTATCACGTGGTCACCCGGTACCTTGCGGAGCCCCTGCTCCGGGGCATGGGGATCCCGCACTACACCCTCATGGACGTGTCCGAAGCGAAGAGACTGATCAAGTACGCGACCATGACCGTAAGAGGTCATGTATTTCCGGTTGTCATCCAGCTCCCGCGCCAGGTCCTTTGGAACGACCCCGTATGATTGGATTTCCCGGAAGGCGACGCCCGCGCCGTCCACTTGGGCGGGCCGGAGGCCGGTCACTGGCATTTCCCGGGTGCCGGTACTACAATCCCGCGTCATGAAGGTGGAGCGGCGGGCCGTGCTGGAGCGGCTTCGGGATCATCTGAGCGACAACGACATCGTGGTGGCCGCCCTGGCCGGCACCACCGCGGACACCTACCAGGTGGTCCACCGGCCGGAGAACCTCTACCTCGTGGGCCTCGGGATGGTCACCCAGGTCAGTCTGGGCCTGGCATTGACGCTGCCCGATTCCAAGGTGGTCTCCCTGGACACCGACGGGAGTCTCCTGCTGGGCCCCAGCATCCTGCCGGTGGTGGCCGCATCCGGAGCGGAGAACCTCCGCATCATCGTATTCGACAACGAGCAGCTCTTCGGCAGCCGCGGCGGCGCCCCCAGCCAGACCGCGGCGGGCGCCGATCTCACCGCCATGGCGCGGGCCGCGGGCATACGGCGAGCCGACACGGTAGCCGATGAAGGCGGCGTGGACGCGGCCTTGGATTGGCTCTTTTCCCAGCCGGGCCCGGCCCTCCTCACCGCGAAGATCGCGCTGGCGTTCAGAGCCGAGGGGCCGAGCATGGACGGGCAGGAGAACAAGTACCGGCTGGTGCGGCGCATCGAGGCCATCCGTGGGCGCGCGATCCTGGCGCCGCCGAAGCCGTGAGTCGGTCCGTGAATGATGTCGGGTTACGCCTTCGGCTAACCCGACCTACCGGGCTGAAGGAATGTGACAGCGGGTGTCGGACCCGCCGGGAGCGTGGGGCGCGCGCCGTGGTCGTAGGTCGGATTAGCGAAGCGTAATCCGACACCCGAGCCGGCAGGGAGGTGGCATACAGTGAAGGACGACGTCGCGGCTGAAGCACACCGCTGCCTGAGCGAGGCGGGGATCGACTTCGTGGCCTGCATGCCCGATTCGGCGTTCCTCGAGCTCTATCAGCGGCTGGAGGCGGACGCCGGTGTCCGGTACCTGCAGGTGGCCAACGAGAGCGACGGCGTGGGCGTCTGCATGGGGGCGTGGCTCGGGGGAGCCCGGCCGGCGATGTTGATGGAGAACACCGGGTTCGCGTTGTCGTGCTACGCACTCCTCCGGGGCCCCGCCGCCTTCGGCGTCCCCATGCTGCTGCTTATCAGCTACCGCGGGGGTTTCGGCGATCAGCGCTGGTTCTCGGTGCCCTTCGGGTGGGCCACCGAGCCGCTGCTTCGAAGCCTGCGCATAGAGTACAGCGTGGTTAACGAGAGCGGGGATATGGCTCACGCCATCGCCGGCGCCGTCAATTCCATGAACGCCATGCAGGCGCCGGTGGCGGTGCTGTTTCCGCCCGCGCTTTTCTCGGAGGCGAAATGAAACCCGCCGGCTTCGAGTACCACGATCCGACGACCTTGTCCGAGGCCACGGCGCTGCTGAGCCGCCTGGGCGAGGACGCGCGGGTTCTGGCCGGTGGCCAGAGCCTGGTGCCGCTCATGAACTTCCGCCTCGCCCGTCCCGCGCACCTGGTGGACCTGAACCGCGTGGCCGAGCTGGACTTCCTGTCCGTGGCCGACGGTGAGTTGCGCGTCGGCGCCATGACCCGGCAGCGGACGCTGGAGCGCTCCGACGAGGCGGCGGCCGGGTGGCCGCTGTTGCGTGAAGCCGCCGGATTCATCGGCCACGTCCAGATCCGGAACCGGGGCACAGTGGGCGGCAGCCTCGCCCACGCCTATCCGTCCGCCGAGCTGCCGGTGGCGATGGTCACGCTGGATGCCACCTTGGTGCTTCAGGGAGAGGACGGTGAGCGCAGCGTGGCGGCCGAGGAATTCTTCCTCGGCACCATGACCACGGTCCTGGAGCCGGGCGAGTTGCTTCGCGAAGTGCGGGTTCCGGCCGTGTCCCCCGGGAGCGGCGCTTCGTTCAAGGAAGTGAGCCGCCGCTACGGCGACTTCGCGCTGGCCGGGGCGGCGGCGCTGGTCACCCTGGATCGCGATGGCGCGGTGGCGGGCGCCCGGTTGACCCTCACCGGCGCGGCGCCTATCCGGGCTCAAGCCGCCGAGGAGGCGATGCGGGGGCAGGAACCCTCCGAGGTGCTGTTCCGGGAGGCGGCCCGCCGCGCGGTGGACGGCATCGAGCAGGACTCCGACATGCATGCGAGCGCGGAATACCGCCGCCGCGCCTGCGAGGCGCTGGCCCGGCGCGCATTGGCCGAGGCCGCCCAACGGGCCGCGGCGTCCTTCGAGGAAGGGTCTTCATGAGCACCCGAGAGATCACGGTACGGATGAACGGCGTCGAGCACGCCGGCGAGGTGGAGCCGCGCAAGCTCCTGAGCGACTTCATCCGCGACGACCTGGGCCTCACCGGCACCCACGTGGGCTGCGAGCACGGGGTGTGCGGCGCCTGCACGGTCCTGCTGAACGGCGATCCGGTGCGTTCCTGCCTGATGTTCGCGGTGCAGGCCGACGGCGCCGACATCGACACCGTGGAGGGTTTGGCGCCGGATCCGGACACGCTGCATCCGCTGCAGGAGAAGTTCCAGGAGCGCCACGGGCTGCAGTGCGGGTTCTGCACCCCCGGCATCCTGCTTACGGCACGCGCGCTGTTGCGGGAGAACGCCGATCCCGGCGAGACCGAGATACGCGAGTGGTTGAGCGGCAACCTGTGCCGCTGCACCGGCTACCGGAACATCGTGACGGCCATCCGGGAGGCCGCCAAGGAGATGTCGGGAACTTAGCATGTTTGGGGTTTCGTGCCGGCGGCAAGCCGCGATGACCTGTAGGGGCGGGTTTCAAACCCGCCCGCGTGCGAGGTAAGGGAACGGCCATGGCCTACATCGGTTCCAACGTGAAGCGCAGGGAGGACGTGCCGCTGCTCCGGGGCATCGGCAAGTACGTCGGCGACATACGCCGGCCGGGGATGGTGCATGCCGCCGTGTTGCGGAGCACCCGTGCCCACGCCCGCCTCGTTGCCATCGACGCGGCCGCGGCGCTGGAGCTTCCCGGCGTCCTGGGCGTGCTCACCGCCGCGGACATGCCTGGGCTCAAGACCATCCCCATGCGCACCGGCCAGATCGACGGACTCGAACGCTCGCAACAGACGCCTATCGCCACCGACCGGGTGCGCTACGTGGGCGAACCCGTCGCCGTGGTGGTGGCGCGGGACCGGTACGTCGCCGAGGACGCGCTGGAGCTGGTGGAGGCGGTCTACGAGGATCTCCCGGCGGTGATCGACGCGCGCACGTCCATGGCACCGGAGGCGCCCCGTCTCCACGACGCGGTGCCGGGAAACGAGCCCGCCGGGTTTCAGGTGGAGACGGGCGATGTGAAGCGCGCGTTCTCCGAGTGTGACCTCATCATCGAGCAGACCTTCGAGACCAATCGTCATGCCGCGGTCCCGCTCGAAACCCGCGGCCTCGTGGCGGAGTACGACGAAAGCCGCGGCATGCTCACGATGTGGGGCCCCACCAAGATGACCCACACCAACTGGCGCATCCTCTCGGAGTTGAGCGGATTGCCCCAGAGCGCGATCCACTTCATCGAGCCGGCGGTGGGCGGGGGTTTCGGCGCCCGCGGCGAGTTCTACCCCGAGGATTTCCTGATCCCCTTCGCCGCCATGCACTTCCGTGTGCCCGTGTGCTGGATCGAGGACCGCTCGGAGCACCTCAAGTCCACCAACCATTCGCGGCAGCAGTCCTACCGGGTGCGGCTGGGCCTCCGCAACGACGGCACGATCGTCGCCATGGACGCGGATATCCTGTTCGACATGGGCGGCTACACCCGCACGCACGGCGGCGTGCCGATCGTCTCGTCATCCGCCATGCTGCAGGGTCCGTTGCGCATCCCGAACTACCGCTGTCAGATCCATTGTGTGCTCACCAACAAGACCCCGGTAGGCACCTACCGGAGCCCCGGTCGCTACGAGGCCAATTTCGTGCGCGAGCGCTTGGCGGACATGGCGGCTCATCGCCTCGGGCTCGATCCGGCGGAGTTTCGGCGACGCAACATGATCCGCCCGGAGGAGATGCCCTACGACCTCGGCAGGAACCCGTACCACTACAACGTCTACGACAGCGGCGATCTGCCGGGACAGCTCGAGGCGGCCTTGCGCCACATGGACTACGAGGAGCTTCAACGGCGCTGCGCCGCCGCCCGCGCCGAGGGCCGGGCCATGGGCGTAGGCATCGGCTGCTTCGTGGAGACCAGCGGCATCGGCCCCTGGGAGTACGCCCGGGTGGAGGTCGGCAACAGCGGCGGCGTGGTGCTCTACTGCGGCATCAACTCGGTGGGGCAGGGCATCGCCACCGCCCTGAGCCAGATCGTCGCCGACGAGATGTGCGTGCCCATAGAAGACGTGCGCGTGGTGCACGGCGACACCGCCAAGGTGCCCTACGGCAACGGCAGCAACGCCAGCCGCTCCACCGTCATGGGCGGGAGCGCCGCGGTGGGCGCGTGCCGCAAGGTCAAGGACAAGCTCCTGCGGCTCGCCTCCGCCGAGCTGGAGATCGACGCCGGCGACCTGGAGCTGGTCGACGGCCGCATCAGCCCCCGGGGAGCCCCGGAGCGGAGCCTCGACTTTGCAGCGCTGGCGCGGCTGGCGCTGCCTGGGCCGGCCCTGGCTCGGGGAATCCCCCCCGGCATTTCCGAAGAGGATTTCTTCGCCACCGACCAACGGCCGTTCCCCTACGGCGTCCACGTGGCGGTGGTGGAGGTGGACCGGGAGACCGGCATGGTCGAGATCCTCGACTACCTGGTGATGGAGGACGTGGGCCGCAAGATAAACCCCATGATCGTCGAGGGGCAGATGGCCGGCGGCCTGGCTCAGGGCATCGGCGGCGCGCTGCTGGAGGAGTTCGTCTTCGACCAGGACGGACAGCCTCAGGCCACGAGCTTCATGGACTATCTATTGCCCACCGCGATGGACGTTCCACGGGGGCAGCTCATCTCCACCGAGGACTTCCCGTCGCCCCACAACCCGCTGGGTGTCAAGGGAGCGGGGGAGGGCGGCATCACCGCCGCCGGCGCGGCCCTGGCCAACGCCGTATCCAATGCCCTGGGCGTGGAGGTCACGCGGCTGCCGCTCAAGCCCGGCTACGTGCTGGAGTTGATGGACGCCGAGGAGAAGGCATGAGTATCGCACACGGCGACATCGTCGACATGCACGCGCACCACTACCCGGAGGGGTGTTTCGACGAGGTGTTGAAGACCCGGCCCGAGTTCGCCATGGTCCGCTCCGAACGCGGCCTTGCGCTGACCTGCCGCGGCAGCCACACCATGTCCGCGCCTGCAACTGCCGATCTGAGCGCACGCCTGCGGACCATGGACGCGGCCGGGGTCAAGGTCGAAGTCCTGTCCGTCGGCGCCCTCGACACCGGCTGGACCGGCCCGGCCGCCGCGCGGCTGGTCAACGACGGCTTGGCCGCGGTCTGCCGGGAGCACCCGGACCGTTTCCGCTTTGTCGCCGCGCTGCCGTTCACGAACACGGCAGCGCTCGTAGACGAGCTGGACCGGGCCACGGGCCTGGGAGCCGTGGGCGTCTGCATCACCACCACCGTCGGCGGCCACACCCTCGACGCCCCAGAGCTCCGGGAGTTCTGGCGCGAGGCCCACCGCCGCCGCCTGCTGGTGCTCGTGCACCCGACGTTTCCCGTCGACGGCCCGTCCGACGACCGCGGCGAGTACCTCTCCGTCGGCTACCTCGGCGAGACCGCCATGGCCGCGACCAAGCTCGCCCTGGGCGGCGTGCTCGAAGAGTGCCCCGACGTCCGGGTCGTCTGGTCCCATTGCGGCGGCAGCCTGTGCATGGTCTTCGACCGCGTCGACCGCGGCTACCGCCGCTACGACAAGTGCCTGCGCCCACCGAGCGAGTACCTGCGCCGATGCTGGTACGACACCGTCACCGTGTCCGGCCCCGCCCTCGACTGCGCCCGCGCCACCTTCGGCGCCGGCCGCCTCGTCTACGGCACCGACGAGCCCCACGTACCGGACGGCAGCAAGGCGGTCCTGGCGACGCTACGGGCCCGCCCGTGGCCGGAAGCGGAGATGGAAGGGGTGCTCAGCGGCAACGCCCGCGGGCTCCTGGAGCAAGGCCTAGACGGAGGTCAGACTGAACGAGAGAAGTTGGTCAAGACGAGGAATCGGCCTTAATATCGGGCATCGCAGTTCTTGATCTTGGGCGAATTCCAACTAAAATGGTCAATTTCGGAGTCATCGTGGCAAACAACGGGCGGGTACTTTGAAGCGGCCGCAGAAACGCAGCAAACCGAAAAGTAAGGCCGCGCTGGGTGCGGTAGGCTCAATTGGGCGGGCTGACTTGGAGAAGATGGCACGAGAAGCGCGGTACTGTTCCAGCGACTATCACAAGTCGGGTCCGACGGCAGTTCCTCGTCGAGATAAGACAGTCTGCCATTTGCCGACGGCACACAATAGGATGAATGCGTCGGATCTACTGAGATCGGGGTTTCACCGAGGCATGGTGAGCGAACAGAAGCGCGGTGGTTGGCCACAGAACGTATGGGCGGTTGATGCTGACGGGATTGTTTACGAGGCTCAACTTAGCAACTTGGGACTTGGTGAATATCACGGATATCCGATGAAAAAGGGCGACAGCTTTGCTGTCTTCATCAGCAATGAGTGGGAGAACCGCGGAAGATGAACCTCAATATCGGAACCACTTGGTGCCGCGACCTCAGTGAGGAAATTTCCGCAAGTCCGGAGCCGTTAGAGGACGAGGCGACCCTCAGTGAAATCGTTATCGAGGTCGCGGAGGATATACTTACTCAAGCATTAGATCTTGAGATAGGACGGGTTCGCAATGGTGCGAATCTTCCGGCCTATCGATTGGCAGAATGGCTGATCTGGAACTGGTGGCGTCTTCGCTGGGAACCCGCACACCAGAATGCCCAACGCGATCGGAGCCTGGAGTGGCGCCAAGCGCACGAGATAGGAGGTATCGGTTGTGGGTGGTTGTGGCCAAACATTACGATGTGGTCCGACGGTCTTAGGATCGAGTTCGATGTGAAGCCGTCACCGGAGACTCGCACCGAGCCGCTGCGCTATATGTCAAACAAGAGAACGGTGGTGTCCGCTGAAGCTTTCGAGGCCGGAGTCGATGACTTGGTAGGACGCGTCCTCGAAAGGTTGGCCCGAAGTCCGATTCCTGATGTGGATCTTGGCACCGCATGGAGGGAGTTGGCTACCGAACGAAATGACGCTGAGCTGACCACGTACCGGATGATTGAGGCACGGTTGGGTTTCGATGTGGACCAAGCTGATCCAGAGCAGATCGAGCAGATCATTGCGGATGGGGACGAGTTGGGGGCCAGCGCGATTTCGGAAGTCGCGGCGGATCAGTTTCTTACCGCGAAGGAAATGCACGACGAAGCAACCCACTCGGGCTTCGAGAGCGATCCTGGCAGAGGGGCAGACCTGCTGGGCGGCTCATGGGATGGGCTCGGAAACATGGCTCCATGGCGAGTCGGCGCGGATGCAGCAGTGAGCCTCCGGTCGCGGGAGAAATTGGGCGATGACCGGGTATCTGATGCACGACTGGCCGAGTTGTGCGGGACGGACGATAGAGCCTTGGGCAGTTTGGACAGCGGGGGCTCGATGGCCTTTACTCTCCGTGCAAACGGTTATAGAGGTTGCGTCGTTCTGCGTTCGAAATGGCGTACCGGGCGGCGCTTTGAGTTGGCGCGCCTGCTCGCCGACCGTCTTCTGGTAGACACTGAAGAGAGTCTGCGGCCCGCGACCCGCGCATATACTTACAGACAAAAAATGCAGCGTGCATTTGCGGCCGAACTACTATGTCCAGTCGCGAGTCTGGTTGATTTTTTAGATGACGACTTCTCGGATGAGGCCCGGGAAGAAGCGGCAGAACGGTTCGACGTATCCCCTTTCGCGGTTACAGCGGTGCTTGTCAACAACGGTAAACTGGAGCGTGATGAGATCCGGCCCATGATCTGACCGAACGGAGGAGGCAATGTCCGTCTAGTGTCCTTTCCCGTTAATTCGCACCATAATCTGCTAGTGGTTGTCGCCGTCGGCGGCGTTGCTTTTTTTTCGCGTGGTGCCCGCCACCGCTCGCTATGGCGTCTTGCCGACGATGAAAAATCCTGCACATCTTATGGTGCGAATTGACCGGACAGGCCACTAGAGTCGTCGCGGCGTCCCTCTCGTTCGTCCGGCGGCGGCAGGTCTCTTTTGTGCCGTGGGGCAGGCTTGTCGCCTCCTTCCCACACTGACACCGTTACTAATTGCTCGCGGACGAACGGCAAGTCGCGGAAGCTGGCACCGCTGGCCCGCACGACGATGGCGTAGGTGCCCGGCTCGTTTGTCTGCAATTTGGCCTCGTAGCGTCCTGGATCACCCGGCGCGAACTGTAGGCGCGAGACGACGCTGGATGGCGATGTCACTTCGCCAAGCACTCGGGCGCGGCGCCGCACCGGCACTCCCATCTCAGTAATGGTGACGTCCAGTACGGCGTCCGCGCCGGGTTCCCGGCTCTTTTGATGCTTCGAGATGCGCATCTTTATGCTAGAGCGCATCCCGACGATCAGACGGTAGGGGACGCCGTGCACGTCCAAGTGGCGGAGTCCCCTGGTGTCGTCACGCTTGCGGAGCGTCTCGTGATAGGCGCCAAGCGCTTGGGGGTCTACTCTCATCCGGGCAACCCACGGCCCGCCATGCGCCGCGACGGAGCCCACCACCGCCGGCAACGTGCAGCGATAGTAAGTTATATGCGCACCGACTACGCGGCGGGTGCCTGGAACGGCAGCCGCGTTGACGCGCGAAATCGTGGTCCCACTGGGAGTCTCCAACTCCATCTCGATCACTTCGCGCTGCGGCAGGACCAGATAGATGTCAGTCCGGAAATCCAGAGTGGTCACCGGGAACTTGATCTCGTGCGTGTCGCCGGGCCTCAGGCTGCCCTCGGGATCGAGCACCACTTCGGCATTCGTAACGCCGGCCAGCACCTGGAGGAAGAACTTGCCTAGGCGAAGCTCGTCAACAACCGCATTCCCGGTCATCATCAGGTAGCCGCCGGTGTCTAACGTCACCGCGTTGAGCGCTGTCGGGTTAAGTTGGCCGGGCGCGCCGAGGCCGATCCCAAAGACGCGAGAGTGCAAGAGTCCAGCCACCTCGGAGATCGTCTTGGGCGAGTTCTCGTGGCCGTCGGTGAATACGACCATGGCCTTCTGTGCGAACCCGTCGGTCCGGTCGATCAAGCCATGCCCTTCCTGAATACCGTCACCGATCGAGGTGGCGCCACTGGCGCCGAGGCGTGTGATGGCCGCGCTGGCCGCGACTCGACCGGCACCGACGAGCGGCGGACCCACGATCTGCGCCGCGACATGGGGCGTGGAGTTGTGATTGAAGCTGGCGACTGCGACCCCGTCGTCATCGTCCATAGCGTCGATGAAGATGGCCGCCGAATGCTTGAGTACGTCCATGCGGGTGCGCCCGTCGCCGAGGCCGGCGGTTTCACCCATGCTCCCGGAACGATCGAGGACGAGTGCCGTGCATACGGTCGGCTTGTCGATTGTGTCTGCGGTGATAGGGATGTCCCAACTCTCATTCGTCTCCACGCAACGGATGCGCACCAACCCGTTGGCGGCCGCTCCTGCGTTCGTACCCTGATAGGAGAACCAGATGCGGGCCTCGCCCTCCTCGTTATCGGGACTGCGGACGAATACATCCGAGGTGCCGAACGGCACGCCGAAGTGCGACCCCGGACCACTGATGATCTCCAATGTCGCTTGGCCAGCGCAGGTCAAGACCTCGAACACCGCGGCGCGCACCGTCGTCTCGCCTAGCGGCACCGCGTTGAAGATGATGCCAGGAGTGGTCAGGGTAACCTGCGGCATGTCGGTGTCGTAGACGTAGCCGAGTTGGACCGTGTTGAGCATCGAACGCGGGGTGATCGACAGCTCGTTGCCGGGGATGTTCCAGGGCGCGAAGGAACTGGCAGGGTTGCTAGGTTGAGCCTCGGTGCCGTCCCACGGCCACATCACGTTGTCGAGGTTGTGCCGGTTGGACGCTCCGTGAAAAGGTTCGATCAAGGATGTCGTCTGGTCCGGCCAAGTGGTTTCAGGGGCGAGCCCGTCGTAATAATAGTCAACCGCGGGCTGACCCGCCGGATAGATCACGCCACGGTTTGCGGAGGCCCAGTCCCGCTTCTTGCGCTGCTGCCATTCGGACCATATCCGATCGACATTGGCGTGCAGCAAGATGAACATTGGATCGTTGACGGCCGTACCGAAACGGTTCTGGTCACCCGGGCTGCCGAGCCAAACATGGGCACCACCGTGGCCGCTGCGTTCGAAGTGATTGCGAAAGCCGCGCTCGACCGCGCCATCGTCACTCAACACGGCTTGGTAAGTGTCGAAGGCGAGCGAAGTCATTACGCTCGTCGGATTCACGGGAACCCGGTTCCGGAAGACTTGGCGGTAGACCGTCCAACTGAAAGGCTTTCCATTCTCTCCGATCCATTCGAAGGTTACGGGGCCCCCGTAGTGGCCGCCGCACCCTTGAACAGATCGTCAGTCCATATCAGGCTGTTTCCGTTGCCGTCGTCATTGGCGCTGGTAAAGTCCCAATACGGCAGGGATACGTCTGGATCGATCGCCTGCAGCTCTTCTTCGAACTTCTTCAAGAAGGCACGGTGCCACGGTAGGAAGGCTGGACCAAAATGCCCGAGATTAAAAACAAATGCGTGTAACTGGACATACTTCTGATATGCGCCGCGTTCGTACAGCCGGAACATAGCGTCTCGGAAGCGTCGCTTGTCGGCGGGTGTCAGGCGAGCGACGTTGCGCCTGCAATAGACGGCCATCTTCCCTCCTTCGCGTCAGTGTCGCCAATCGTCGCTCTCCGCAGCAGATCGGCCACGAGTCGTCAGCACGGAACCTGTTCAGGATGGCGCTCAGGCTGCTCACGTGTCTTTCAAGCCGGCGATCTTCGACGTGGATAGTGAGAGCTGCTGGTCGACGATTAACTTTCCGAGCTCGATCGGATCGTTTGCGGGAAGATAACCATACTGGGTCGTCATGCCCTGCTTTAGTTCGTCGTTGGTGAACGACGCGATGTCCTCCCCGTTGATGGAAAGCTGGTATTGTCCGTCGCTTTCCTTCACTTCGAGTTTGTTGCCACGATAAGTTGCTTTGTTGGCCATGGCGGACCTCCGCATTTTCGCTCCAACAGACGATTTTTTGTCCAACCAAATATACCGCTTTGAATGTACTAGTTTCAATAGTCGGAAGCATTACCCACGCGATACCTGCGCCACGCGCAGATCGAGCGGATAGCGCCGGAACTGTTGGCCGGTGTGTCGATGTCGACGACAACGCTTTCCGCGATCCTTTCGGCACTGGTAGCGCTCGGCAAGGTGCTGACGATGGATGGTAAGGGCGCCGCAGGAGGCGAACCGGGAGGTTTGACCGCGGAAAATTAGTTCGACACCATGTGCTCTCGACCGCCTCCCCGAGCGGTGGTGTACGTCCCCACACGTGATGGATTGGATGGATTCTCATTCGGACGAACTGTTTCTTTCAGCGGTCACCGTGGCCGAGATCTACGATGCGATCGCAAGATGCGGCGGACCGGTTCCGCATCAAGAGCCGACGATCTCCGCGATTGCCTCGAAACCATCCTCCATCCCTCCGGCTCGTGCGTCTTGCCGTTCGATGCGGTCGGCGCACTTCTGACCGGTGAACTGACCGACAAGGCACGGGCCGGCGGTCAATCTCCTGGTTTCGCCGACATTGCCATCGCCGCTATTGCGAGCAGCCGAAAACTGACTATTCTGACCACAACCCGCGACACTTTGCGCCGCTCGGCGTGCCGGTTCTCGATCCGGTCGCAAGACTGCCGGGCCAGCTAGAGCCCGTACAGCGCCCTGGCGTTGTCGTCGACGATCTTGCGGCGGGCTTCCGCGTTCACCGATTCGTTCTCCTGCAGGATTTTGAGCGCCTCCAGTTGGCTGGAGGTGTCGGCGTGGCCGTAGTCGGAGCCGATGACGATATGGTCGTCGCCGGCGTGCTGCAGGATGTAAGGGAGGTCCTCCTCGGTCTGGCAGGCGACGTAGAAATGGTTTCGGCGCAGGACGTTCTCATCGAGCTTGCGGGTGCCGGTGCGGTCCAGGCGGGCTCCCAAGTCGGTGATGACGTAGGGGACCCAGGAGGCGGCGGCTTCGAGGAAGCCCCAGCGGAGGTCGGGGAAGCGGTCCGGGACGCGGCTCAGCACCAGCGCGTGGAAGGCGGTGATGATGGGCACCTTGGCCATCCACAGGGCGGTGGCGCGGGAGTGGAAGATGCCGCTCAGGGCGTGGTTCACGAGGCCCGAGTGAATGCACACGGGCATGTCGAGGCGGCTGGCCTCGGCGTAGACCGGGAAGTAGTACTCGTCGATGGGCACGCGCTCGCCCATGAGGCCCTGCAACAGGAAGCCGCAGGCGCCGTTGTCCCGGCTCAGACGAAGCTCCTCCAGGGCTACGTCCATGGTTTCCAGCGGGAGCGTCGCCACCCAGCGCAGCCGGCCCTTGCCGCGGCGCCAGATGTCCCCCATCCAGCGGTTGTAGGCGCGGCACATGGCGATCTGGGTGCGGGGGCGGCTCAGGGTGGCCAGACCCAGCAGGGTGGTGGGATAGAGCACCTGGACGTCGGTGCCCAACTCGTCCATGTGCTTGAGCCGCGCGTCCACGTCCCGCAGCTCGGAAGACTCCGGAGAGGTACCGGAGCTGACGGACGGGAAAGCCCGCTTGGGCTCCAGGTTGCTGTCGAAGAGCCAGAAGTCGTTTCGGCGGAGCGGGTCCGACTGGTCGGCGGCCTCCAGGATGCGGGGCTTGTAGCGCCGGTCCTCGCCCTCCATGTACTCCCAGGTTTCCTCGCACTCGATGACGTGGCAGTCGGCGTCGACGACGGGCATCGCGAACCCTCCAGTGTGTTGCTGCCTTTCTAGCCCTTCCAGACGAACGCCGGCCCTTCGCTTCGGACCGGCGCTTCGGTGTTTCCGCATTGGCCGCAGTGGCGCAGGGACTCGTCCGCGGCCATGGCCTCATAGGCCTTCTGCACCGTGTCCGCGGGTTCGTTGAAACGCGCCGTGGTCTCGTAGAGCGTGTGGGTGCACTTTCCGCACACCCAGATGAAGCGGTCGCTCTCGTCCGGCCGGCGTACCCGTTCCACCACCAGGGTATAGGAGCCGTCTTCCCGGCGCGGCGAATGAGGCACCAGGGCGGGCAACAGGAACATCTCGCCCTCCTGAAGGACGGCGACCTCGGGCTTGTGCTCGTGGGTGAGGTAGTGGAGGTTCAGCTCGCCCTCGAGCTGGTAGAAGATTTCGTCGCCGGGGTTGATGTGGAAGTCGGTACGTGTGTTGGGACCGCGGGTGACGAAGACGATGAAGTCCGAGTCCTCCCAGATGACCCTTCGCCGGCCCCAGTCGGCGCGGTTCTCGTCGATCCAGTTTTGCAGATTGAAGCGGGTCAGGTGTGGGAACATGACAACTCCTTTCCCTGCAAGGGCGGTGTCAGGCCTCGGGTCCGTGCCGAGGGCTGAATCCGAGTGCTTTCCGGGCCTTGTCCGAGGCGTAACAACAATAGTTCTCCTCCGGCAGGAAAGCTACCTGCCGCACGTCCGGGAGATACCGTTGAAGCAGGGCGCGGGTGGGCGTCGTGAGATAGGTGGTGGGCGCGCAGATGTTGAAGGCTTTGTGGCCTTCGAACGAGGCTTCCAGGGCCAACCGGCAAGCGGTGGCCGCGTCGCGCAAGTCGATGTAGCTCCAGAAGCTTCCGAAGCCGCGGATCATCGGGTCGTCGCGACGGCCGATCAGCCGCTGATAGACCGCGTCGTCGGCGATGCCCGCGAAGCGAAGGCTTGCGACGGCGGTCTTGCTACGCCGGGCGAAACCGTCACAAAGCTCCTCGCCGGCAAGCTTGGAGAGGCCATAGGGATCCTGGGGTCTCCGGGGGTGATCCTCGTCGACGGGAAGGTAGTCGGGAAGGACAGGGCTCAGGGGGTAGTACAGCCCGTACACGGCCAGGCTGGAGCCGATGACGAGCCTTGGGATGCCGAGCGATGTGGCCGCCGCCAGGACGTTGTAGGTCATGCCGACATTGCGCTGGAAGCGCCGGGCGTCGCCGGTGGCGTCGGGCGTCCGCCATGTCTGGGTGGCGCGATCGAACAGGCCCTGTTCGGTGTAGGGGAATCGTTCCCGGGCCAGGTGTACCACCGCCTCCGCGCCTTCCAACGCCCGCTGCGCTACGTCCGGGTCGGTGAGATCGACGGACTGCGTGCCGCCTCCGGCCGACAGGTCCAGGGACACGACCTCGTGGCCGTGTTGCGGCAGCAACTTGGTTACGTACTGTCCCAGTCTGCCGGCACTGCCGGTGACGACGACCCTCATGCGCCGGCTTCCGGGTCTTCCGTCATTCGGAGGTGCCGTTGTCCGGCCTCGGCGGGTAGGCGCGGATGCCCGTGAACGAATCCATCCGCACCAGCTTGTCCGTCTCCTCCGGAGAAAGGACCCCCTGGGGCCGCAGCCCTCGCCGCACGCGGTCGATGGCGTTCAGGATGAGGCGGCGCTGCAGGATGATGCCCTTGTCGGACGCCGCCAGCCTTTCCTCGCGCGCGGCCACGTTCCCCTGGGTCGACTGGGTCATGATGTCCTCGAGGCGGACGCTGCCGCGGTACGGCGACAGGGGGCGGTGGTCGTGCTCGGGCCTTTCGGCCGTGGCCACGGGACGCCGCGAGGGCGCGAGCTTGGTCATGAAGTCCGGGTCCGGGCCGGTGTAGTGGTCCACCGTGTAGAGGGTGAAGTGGTCGTCGTCGTCCGGCGTGATGAACATCCAGTGGGCGTTGCGGGAGCCCCGGGCCAGAGCCTCCCTGGGCTCCTTGAAGTGGGTGAACTCGGTGTCGCCGATCTGCATCACGCTGGGCAGCGCGTAGCTCTTCTCGTCCACGAAGCTCATGCCCGGCTCGGGGGCGGGCTTGTTCGATACCACCTTCATGCCGTATTCCGTCTCCACGGCATCGAAGGGCGGCACGTCCCTGGCGTTGAAGAACCAGCTCCGCCAGGTGCCGTCGTCCGGGTCGGAGAGGTGCAGGGTGGAGAAGTGGGCGGGGTCGGCGCCGTTCTCGATGAAGTTGTACCAGTTGTAGTCGTAGTGGCGCGCCGCCTCGATGCGACGCTGGCCGCCGGGCTCCGCCAGGGGCGCGTACTGCGGCAGCGGCGGCTCCTGGTCCGGCGGTCCGAGGTAGGCGAAGATCAGTCCGCCCAGTTCCCGCACCGGGTAGGAGAGATGGCGCACCTTCTCGTGGAACGTGCTGCCGGGAGGTTCCGCCGGCTGCTCCAGGCAGGCGCCGGCGACGTCGAAGAGCCATCCGTGGTACGGGCAGCGCAGACCCGACGGTCCCACGTCGCCGTACTCCAGGGAGGTGCCGCGGTGGGGGCAGTGAAGGCCCAGCAGCCCCAGCCGGCCCTCGCCGTCCCGGAACAGAACCAGGTCCTCCCCGAGGATCCGCACGCGCTCCGGAATGTCCCGCAGGTCGTCGCTCCGGCGCACCACCATCCAGTAGCGCCGGAACCACTCGCCGGCGGGCGTGCCCCGGCTGACCCGGGCGAGGTCCGCCGCCGTAAGTGGCGCCTTGGGTTCGGTCACCGCCACGTGTGTACCGGTTTCCATCCGAGCAGTTCCTTCGCCCGGGCGTTGGTGAACACGGGCCGGGTGCCGGTGAGGTCCCGGGCGCGGTCGCCGATGGCCGGGTTGAGGCGCGGCAGCAGGTCGCACAACGGCTCCGCCACGGTGCTGTCGTCCGCTACCACGAACATCACCGTGCAGCCGGGCAGCGGCTTCTCCAGCGCCAGCCGGAACGCCACCGCCAGGTCCCTGACGTCGATGTAGCTGTACTCGCGCCAGCCCTCGGGTTCCCGCCCGCCCGCGCGGCGGATCTCGTCCAGCGCCTCCGGCGTCACCACGCCGCTGGGACGGATCACCACCGTCTCCACGCCCTTCAGGCTGTAGGAGCGGGCGATGGTCTCCCCGACCTGCTTCGACAGGCCGTAGGGGTCGATGGGCCTCAACGGGTGGTCCTCGTCGATGGGCAGGTAGTCGGGCAGGAACGCGCCTTCGCTGTAGGCCCATCCCACCGCCGCGTTGCTGCTGGTGGAGACCACCCGCGGGATGCCCAGCCGGAACGCCGCGTGATGGGCGTTGAAGGTGCCGATGACGTTGGTATCGAAGACGACGTTGGTGGGTGCGACGTGGGGATTGTGGACCGCGGCGAGGTGGACGATGGCGTCCATGCCGGCGGCCGCTTCGATCACCTGGCCCAGATCTTGAATCTCCCCCACGAGGTACCGGACGGGGCCACTGTCCCGCGGACCGGGCAGGCGGTCCAGCACCGTCACTTCATGGCCGCCCCCGAGCAGCTCTTCCACCACCGGCCCGCCGACCTTTCCCAATCCTCCGGTCACCAGTATCTTCACGGGGAACCTCCTTGACGTCTCTCCACGGGTATGCCGCGTCCGAGGCAAAGTGGTAACACCGCGCCGCGTTCCCCGTCAAGAAAACGGCATTTCCGTCAAAAGTGCTTTGACAGCGGGATTGCGAGACGGTAAAAGCAGGAAATTTCGGTCACTTCGGCTGTCGGCGAACCGGGGCGCCGGCTCGGCACCGGACCCCAGGGAGGCGGGATGCAACGCATAGCGCGGGCTTACGAAAAGCTCCTGGACCTGTTCAAGATGGGCGCGGAGATCGTGGTTTTCCTGATCTTCCTGCTCATCGTCATCGACGTATTCCTGCGTCTCCTGTCGATCCATCCGTGGTCCTACACCCTGGGCGTGGTCGAGTATGGCCTGCTGTGGTTCACCATGCTGGGAGCGCCGTGGCTGGTGCGCATGAAGGGCCATGTGTTCGTGGACTCCCTGGTTTCGCTCCTGCCCATGATCGTGCAGGCGGTGCTGGCCCGTCTCGTCTACGTCATCTGCATCACCTGCTGCCTCTTCTTCATCTACTATTCCACGGACCTCCTCATCGACGCGTACGTCACGGGCGAGATGGACATCCGGGGCGAAGCGCAGCCGCTCTGGATGCTTCTCGCGCCCATGCCGGTGTCGTTCGCCATGATCGCCTTCGAGTTCCTCAGGTTCCTGGTGGGCATCGACACCATGTACACCTCGCGCACCGAGGTGCGGGAGAACGTGTGATGGAGTGGTACTGGGCATTCGCTCTTCTGGTGGGCATGGTCGTCTGTCTGATGGCCATCGGGGTCCCCGTGGCCTTCGCCTTCATCACCACGAACTTCATCGGCATCTTCATATTCGCCGGCACCCACGGCTTCATCCAGGTGGCGGACAATTCCACCGTGCTGATCACCCGGTTCACCCTGGGCCCCGTGCCCATGTTCATCCTCATGGGCGCGCTGTTCTTTCACACGGGCCTGGCGATCCGCGTCTTCGACGGGCTCGATTCGCTGTTCGGCAAGCTCCGGGGCCGGCTCTGTTACCTGACGGTGGCCGGCGGGACCATCTTCTCCACCCTCACCGGCTCCTCCATGGCCAATACCGCCATGCTGGGATCGTTGCTGGTGCCCGAGATGCAGCGGCGGGGCTACAACTGGCGCATGTCCATGGGCCCCATCCTGGGCACCGGCGGCCTGGCCATGATCATCCCGCCCTCGGCGCTGGCCGTGCTTCTGGCCAGCGTCGCCAACATCGACGTGGGCCGTCTGCTGATCGCGGGCTTCCTGCCGGGGTTCGTGCTGGCCCTGCTGTACGCCGCCATGCTGTACCTGCAGATCGTCATCAACCCCGCGGGGGCGCCGGCCTATGACGTGCCGCCCACGACATGGTTCAACAAGATCAAGTTCGTAACCTTCAACATCCTGCCGGTGAGCCTCGTGATCTTCATGGTCATCGGCTTCATCATCCTGGGCATCGCCACGCCCACGGAGTCGGCGGCCTGCGGCGTGTTGGGCGTGGTCATCCTGGCCGTGGCGTTCCGCGTGCTCAAGTGGGAGTCCATTCGCACCTCCCTGTCGGGCACCGTGCGGGTGTCCGGCATGGTGTTCATGATCATCATGAACTCGACGGTGTTCAGCCAGCTCCTGGCCTACTCGGGCGCCACCGCCGGCATGCTGGAATGGGCCACCAGCTTCGAGGTGTCCCGCCTGGTGGTGCTCACGGTCATGTTCCTGATCCTCATCGTGCTGGGCATGTTCATGGACGCCACCTCCATGATGCTCATCACCGTGCCGATCTTCTTCCCTCTGGCCGAGGCCCTGGGCTTCGACCTGATCTGGTTCGGCCTGTTCGTACTGATGACCTTGGAGATGGCGGGCACCACGCCGCCCTTCGGGCTGCTGCTCTACGTCATGCTCGGGGTGGCTCCCCGCGGCACCACGCTGCTGCAGGTGGCGAACGCGGCGATCCCGTTCCTGATCTGCGACCTGATCCTCATCCTCATCCTGATCTGGGAACCCCAGCTCGCGCTGTGGCTGCCCAACCTGATGGATTGAAACCAGTGCTCTAACTCCCTTGCCCCGCACCCTTTTCCGTCATTCCCACCCCCTCCGTCATTTGTATGTTGAGAGATCCCCTCAGATCGGCCAATTTGAGGGGTAGGCATGCGGGGCGAGTCGTACGTCATGGGGTGAGAGCCTTTGGGGATCTGCACCGGGCGGGAGTAGGACACCCCGCATGCCAGTTGTCGCTCCGAACAGATACCGGGGGTCAGCGCCCCGCATAAGCAAGTGTGGAGGACAGCGTCATGGTAGCAGAAGAGGAGGCGGTCATGAAGGAATATGCAGGGATAGATGTAGGCAAGCGGGAGTTGGTGGTGTGGGTGTTGGGGAAGGGGTTAGGGCGGTTCAGGAATGAGGCAGGGGGTATCCGGGAGATGCGGAAGTGGCTGAGAGCGGAGGGGGTGACGCAGGTGGTGTGTGAGGCGACGGGGGGCTACGAGCGGGGAGTGGTGGAGGGATTGAAGGGGAGCGGGGTGGCGGTGCACGTAGCGCATCCGACGCGGGTACGGGGGTTTGCGCAGGCGCTGGGACGTGGGGCCAAGACCGATCCTATGGACGCCGAGGTGCTGGCGCACTACGGGGCGATGATGAAGGTGGAGGGGGAGGAGGAGGCGGACGGGGCCAGTGAGGAGTTGCGAGAGGTGCTGGGGCGGCGGCAGCAGTTGGTGCAGCAGCGGGTGCAGGAACTCAATCGGCTGGAGAAGGGGCTTAAGGGAGCGAACAAGAAGTCCTGTGAGCGCCATGTGGCCTGGCTGGGCAAAGAGATCGCGCGGCTGGACAAGGCCCTCCAGGCGCTATGGCAGCGTTACCCGGAGTTGAGTGAACGGGCAGCCTTGTTTCAGAGCGTGAAGGGCGTGGGAGAGCTCACTGCGGCAACCTTGCTCGGGTACTTGCCCGAACTGGGCCAAGGCTGCGGCAGGGGCTTGACCTCCTTGGCGGGCTTGGCGCCCTGGTCTCACGACAGCGGCCAGCGTCAAGGCTACCGCGCCATCCGCGGAGGCCGTGGCACGGTCCGGCGGGCCTTGTACATGGCCGCGCTGTCAGCTACACGGTGCAACCCCGAACTGGGTGGGTTCTATCGTCGGTTGCGGCGCCGAGGTAAGCCCGCAAAGGTGGCCCTGGTGGCGGTGATGCGTAAGCTCTTGTTGCAGCTCCATGCCATCGCACGCCGCGGTACCCCGTGGTTGCCGACCCTCCACCCGCAACCGGATTAGCCCTTGTTTCCCATCACAGATACTCCCGCGAAAGCGGGAATCCAGGCGGGGGCGGGGTGGGGCGCCCTCCGAAAATAAAACACCCCCGATCCGGACTCCGGATCGGGGGTGTTTCCGTTGTATTGATGCGACCGTCAGGGCGCGCGGTACATCTTTGCCTTGAGCTTCTCAAACGGGACGGTATACGGCTTGTCCCTCCGCATCTCCCAGGCAAGCTCGTAGACGGTGCGCAGATAGGCCTTCCGCGCCTCACCCTTGAGCTCCATCTTCTTGAGGCCCGAAGCCCACAGCTTCTCGTTGTCCGCGTCGGCCTTCTTGCGCAGGACGGGCTCGCTGCCCTGCTCGAACTCCAGACCGGTCTGGGTGAGCTTGTCCTGGACGGACTTGGACAGCTTGTTCCAGACGTCGATGTTGACCACGACCATGGAGCCGCTGCGATAGAATCCCGGGTACACGCGGTACTTTAAGAACTTCTGGACGCCGTACTTGGCCAGCGCTCCCTCGGGCCATGCGATGCCCTTGACCACGCCTCGTTGCAGACCCGTATACATCTCCGCCGGCGCCATGGTGACGGGAATGGCCCCCATGGCGGTCAGGAAAGGTCTGTAGGTCGCGGTGGAGCGCATCTTGTGGCCCGATAGATCGAGACCCGTCTTGTCGCTCGCCTTGGGCTTGAAGGTCGTGTAGATGTGGAAATCCACGCCGTAACAGCACCAGCCCAGGATCCTGCCGTTGAACTTCTTCGCCCACACCGGCTGGAGCTGGTCGATGGCGCCGTTTTCCCGGAGCTCCTTGGTGGACAGGTTGGTCACCGACGTCAGGCCGGCTTCCGGCACCATCCCCTCGAAGTAGCCCATGGGGCAGAAGATCATGTCCACCAGGCCGCGCCTGAGGGCCGGCCCCTGCTTCTGCCGCGGCGACACTTCCGGCCCGCCCACGTAGTGGATCTTGGCCTCGCCCTTGGCGATCTTGTTGAACTTGTCGTGGAAGACCTGGAAGTACGTTTCCACCTGGTCGTGGGTCTTGGCGATGCAGGTCGTGATCCGCAGCGTCACCTCGGCCTGCGCGGCCGCTGCTAGAACGAAGAAAGCGAACGCCGTGACGAACGCCCCGAGAATGAGTTTCTTCATCCGTGTACCCTCCTTTGCCGGGGCATTTCCCCGACCGGTTGATGCCTCGGCCTAAGCCGGATAGCTGCTGACCCTAATGAAAGTGCGGGAACGTTGTCAAACGGAAAACGCTGTTTGTCCCTGACCCGAGCATGGACATGCACCGCGCGTCCGTGGTACTCGGGAACGTCCGGCGCGAGACGCGCGAGTTGACGCCGATCCGGCCGGACACACACGGTTTCCCGCTATGAGCTACATCGTCGGAGTCGACATCGGCGGCACCTTCACCGACTGTGTCGTGGTCAACGACCAGGGAGAGATGGTCGTGGGAAAGTCGCTCTCCACGCCCCCTGACTATTCCGCCGGCGCCGCCGGCGCGGTCCGGGACGCGGCCGGGAACCTCGGCCTCGGCGGCGAGGAGGAGTTGCTCCGGCAAACCACGCTGTTCTTCCATGCCTGCACCATCGGCGAGAACACCCTGATCACCCGCTCCGGCCCCCGGACCGGCCTCGTGGCTACAAGAGGTTTTCCCGATACCCTGCTCATGATGCAGGGCAAGGTCACGGACGGCCTCACCGAGGCGGAGGCGGGCCGGCTGGCGTGGCTGCAAAAGCCCGAGCCGTTCGTGCCCCGATCCCTCGTTGCCGAGGTCAACGAGCGCATGGACTACAAGGGCGCCGTCACCGTGCCGCTCGACGAGCACCAGACGGCCGCCGCCCTGGACGGCCTGGTCGCGCGCGGCGTCGAGTCCGTGGCCGTGTGCCTGCTCTGGTCCGTGACCAACGACGCTCACGAGAAGGCGGTGGCCGACATCCTCGGACGCCGCCATCCCGGCGTCTACGTCACCCTTTCGAGCGCGGCCGCCCCTTTCGTGGGAGAGTACGAGCGCACCGCCACCACGGTCTTCAACGCCTACATAGGCCCTCGGATTTCAAGCTATCTGGTGAATCTCGAGCAGGTGCTGCGAGGCAAGGGGTTGGCCAAGCCGCCGATGATCATGCAGGCCTACGGCGGCGTGCTCGACATCGAGGCCACCTGCCGGAACGCCGTCGGCACCATCGAGTCAGGCCCCGCCTCCGGTGTGGTGGGGACCCGCTTCCTCGGCGAGTTGATCGGCGAGCACAACATCCTGGCCACCGACATGGGCGGCACCACGTTCAAGGTGGGGGTGGTGCGGGAGGGGCGCGTCGAGCGGGACTACACGCCGGTGGTGCTGCGCCACCGGGTGCTGGCGCCCAAGATCTGGGTGGAGTCCGTGGGCGCCGGCGGCGGCAGCATCGCCTGGATCGAGAAAGAGACCGGGCTGCTCAAGGTGGGACCCGAGGGCGCGGGCGCCAGCCCCGGGCCGGTATGCTACGGTCTCGGTGGCGCCGAGCCCACGGTTTCCGACGCGGACCTCATCCTCGGCTACCTCAACCCGGACTATTTCCTCGGCGGCCGGATGCGGCTCGACCGGGAGGCCGCGCTTGAGGCGGTGAAGCGAAGGATCGCCGAGCCCCTCGGGATGAGCGAGTCCGAGGCGGCCCTGGGCATCTACCGCATCTCCAACGCGCACATGAGCGACCTCATCCGCCGGGCCACGGTGGAGAAGGGGCACGACCCGCGGGCCTTCGTGCTGTTCGCCTTCGGCGGCGCAGGGCCGGTTCACGCCGGGCGCTACGCCGCGGACCTGGGCGTCCGGCAGGTGGTGATCCCGCTCACCGCCTCGGTGCACGGCGCCACCGGCCTCATCAGCTCCGACGTGGTGCACGAGTACGGCAAGTCGGATCACCTGCAGGTGCCGGCGGACGCCGGCCGCGTCAACGACAACTTCGCCGAACTTATCCGGAGAGCGGAGGCGCGCCTGGGCGCCGCGGGATTCGGTGCCGCGGACATGGCGGTCACGCGCAGCATCGACATGCGCTACCGCTACCAGGTCCACGAGCTCAACGTCCCGCTGGCCCCGGGAACGGCGGCCCTCGAGGATGCCGACCTGGAGCGGCTCTACGAGGACTTCGACGAGGCCTACGAGAAGGCCTACGGCAAAGGCTCGGGTTACCGGGAAGCGGGTAAGGAGATCCTGACCTTTCGCCTCACCGCGGTGGGACTGTTGAACAAGCCCCGCGTCAAGGAGGCTCCGGTGCGCAAGGCCCCCGCGGACGACGCCCTGAAGCCGCTTCGAAACGTCTTCTTCGAGGAACTGGGCGAATTCGCCCCCACGGCGGTCTACGATTTCCAACGGATGCGGCCGGGGATGGGGCTGTCCGGCCCGGCGGTTATCGAGACCCCGGTAACCACGGTGGTGGTGAACCCACGGGACCGCGTCGAGATCGACGGGTTCCGCAACATCCGGATCTTCGTCGGGGACAACGGCGCCGCTCCCTGATCGCGGTCGGCGTTGCAGGGCGACTCACGGGCCACAAGAGGCAGGACGACAATGGACTCGACCCACACGGACGCGACCGGCAGGCAGGTGGACCCCGTCACCTTCGAGATCCTCTCCCACCGGCTGCACGAGATCACCCGCGAGATGGGCGCCACCCTGGAGCGCGTGGGCGGAACCGTCAACACCACCCAACTGCACGACTACATGGCGTCCCTCTACATGGCCAACGGCGACGTCCTGTCGGTGGGGGAGTCGATGATCCGTCACGCCGCCTGCGCCGGTTTCGCGGTCAAGCGGATCATCGAGCGTTTCGAGGGGGACGGCGGCATCGACCCGGGCGATGTCTTCCTGCTCAACGACCCCTACCTCGCCGCCATCCACCAGTCCGACATCTACATGATCGCGCCCATCCACCACGAAGACCGGCTGATGGCCTGGAGCGCCACCTTCGTCCACGTCATGGACATCGGCGCCATGTCGCCCGGCGGCAACTCGCCCGGCGCTACCGAGATCTGCCACGAAGGGCTCCGGATACCCGGCCTCAAGCTGGTGGAGCGGGGCAGGATGCGGCAGGACGTCTTCGACACCCTCGTCAACATGACCCGGCAGCCGGTGCTGGTGGGGCTCGACCTCAAGTGCGAGCTGGCCGCCAACAACGTCGCCCGCTCGCGCATGGAGGAGATGTTCGCGCAGTACGGCCCCGAGCTCATCACCGCGGTGTCGGCCGAGATGATCCGCTACTCGGGCGACGTCCTCAAGAAGCGGCTCCGCGAGATCCCCGACGGCACTTGGCGCGACGAGGGCACCATCGCCGCCAACGAGACCCGGCGGGTGTGCGTGGAGCTGCGCAAGCGCGGCGACCGCCTGACCTTCGACTTCACCGGCAGCGACGAGCAGGCGCGCCAGGGTATCAACCTGCCGTACCACGCCACCTTCGGCGGCTGCTTCGAGTCGGTGCTCACGGCCTTGGGCTACGACCTCCCCAAGAACTACGGGGCCTTCGGCCCCATCGAGGTCATCGCGCCCGAAGGCACGGTGGTGAACGTACAGTATCCCGGCCCGGTGTCGATGAACACGACCTCGGGGCTCAAGACGGTCTCGTACGTGTCCGCCTCGGTGCTGGCCCAGATGCTGGCGGGCAGCGAGAGCTGGAAAGAGGAGGTGACCGCGCTGACCCTGGGGTTCCGGGTGGTGCGCCACGCCGGCGTGAACCAGTACGGCCGCTTCTACGTCTCCACGCTGTTGGAGCTGAGCGGCTCCGGCGCCAGCCCCCACGGCGACGGCATCGATTCCGGCGGCTATCTCACCTGTCACAACGTCGAGTGGCTCGAGCTGAACTTCCCGCTCATGTACCTCTACCGGCGCCACCTGAAGGACGGCGCCGGCGCCGGCAGGTTCGCCGGCGGCGTGGGGGTGGAGGCCACGGTGAAGCTCCACGACGCGCCCGAGGAGAAGATCCGGGGCGTGGCCTTCGGCGTCGCAGGCCTACGCAACTCCGGGGTCGGCATGTTCGGCGGCTACCCCGGCGCTCCGAGCCTGCTGGTGCTTCTTGAAGGGACGCGGGTGAACGAGTTGCTGGCCGCTCATCAATGCATCGACGACCTCCCCGCGCTCGAGGGCGAGCGGCGGCTGCTGCCCTACTGCGAGTTCGAGATCGGCAAGGGCGACGTGCTCTATCTCCGGCTGGGCAGCGGCGGCGGCTACGGCGACCCGCTGGACCGGGTCCCGGAAGCCGTGGCGGAGAGTGTGCTGAACGGACGGGTCTCCGACGCTGCCGCCAAGGATATCTACGGCGTCGTGTTGGAGGAGGGAAGCTCGGAGGTCGACGAGGCCGCGACGCAGGAGTTGCGCGAACGCATGCGCAAGGACCGGCTGGCAGGACAAACCTGACCCAGTACGCTCTACCAATATTCGCAACGCAGGGAGGTTACAGGGATGTCACTCTCGCTTCCCAGCCTGTGCCAAAACCACTCCCTCTCCCTCCGGGAGAGGGTCGGGGTGAGGGAGTTCGGAGGGGCAGGGTTGCCGGGCAGCCCTCACCCGGCCTTCGGCCACCCTCTCCCAAAGGGAGAGGGTTTTGACGCAGCTTGGTCCGCGGGAATGACGAAATCGAAATGACGGAGGAAATCCGATGGCTGAAACCACAGGCCCGAACCGGCCCGAACCGAAAGGCGTTTCGCTCGACACGGCCAAGACCGCCGTGGTGGTGCTTGACCTGAACGCCCGGTGCCACGACCCGGAGGACGTCTGCTCGCAGTTGATGGAGCCGCTGGGCGGGTTCCTGGAGCGGGTGCGGGAGGCCTCCGTCCCGGTGGTGTTCACCGTCTCGTTGCAGTTCAAGGGCACGCCCCTGGGCGAGGTGGCGGCCCCTCTCAACCGTCGTGACACCGAGCGCGTGCTCCATCCCGACGCCTTCGACAAGTTCCACGGCGGCGAGCTGCAGGCCATCCTGAGCGACTCCGGCACGGAGAATCTCATCGTTGTCGGCAGCCTCACCAATGTCGCCGTGCTCTACACCTCGACCGCCGCCGCCCGGGTCCATCGCTACAACGTCATCATCCCGCTGGACGGCGTCAACGCCAAGAGCACCTACGAGCACGAGTACGCCATCCACCAGCTCACCGTCATCCCCGCCGGCGCCGCCGACCGCATAAGCTTCACCCGGCTCGACATGATAGAGTTCAGCTAGTGTCGTGTCCCGGCGATACGCCCTCCTCGGATATTGGTTGTAATTATGAAATTAAAATGCATAATAACAACTTATGGGAGAAGGCGCATACATCGTCAGATCGCTGGAGCCGGTGCTCTTGCGGGCGGCGCGGGAATTTTCCGCCGTGGTGCTGAGCGGACCACGCCAGTCAGGCAAGACCACGCTATTGACGCGGCTCTTCGGCCACAGCCACGGCTATGTCTCGCTTGACCTGCCCGATGTGCGCGCGGCGGCCGATACCGATCCGCGCGGGTTTCTCAAGCGCTATCCACCGCCGGTCATTTTCGACGAGTTGCAGGCGGCCCCCGGACTATTGCCGTACGTCAAGGAAGCCGTCGATGCAAACCGCCGGCGCACCGGGCAGTTCCTGCTTAGCGGATCGCAGAACCTCCTGCTCACCGAGCAAGTGACCGAGTCGATGGCCGGGCGTGCGGCGATGCTCCGGCTGTTGCCCCTCGCCCGGCGGGAGGCCGAGGGAGTGCCGCAACGGCCGTTCCCGTGGGAGAAAGGCGAGCCGGCGCCGGCATCCGGCTCGTCCTTCGCCGGCCTGTGGGACGTGTTCCTGCGCGGCGGCTACCCGGAGCCGGTGATTCAGCCGGAGCGCGACGCGGCCTTGTGGCACGGCAGCTATATCCAGACCTACCTGGAACGCGACGTGCGCGGCATCAGGCAGGTGGGCGACCTCACCCAGTTCCAGAACCTGCTCCGGGTGCTGGCCGCGCGCAGCGGCCAGTTGCTGAACCTGGCCGACGTCGGCCGCGACCTGGGCGTCGCGCTGAACACCGTGAAGGCGTGGCTGTCCGTGCTAGAGGCCACCTGCCAAGTGGTGGTGGTGCGTCCTTACTATGCCAACGTCGGCAAGCGATTGGTCAAGACCCCCAAGGTGTACTTCACGGACATGGGCACCCTGTGCTACCTGGCGGGACTCCGAGACCCCGAGCACGCGGCTGCCGGCCCGCTCGGGGGCGCTATCATGGAGACCGCGGTCCTCGGCGAGATCGTCAAGACCCTCACACACCGGGGGGCGGAACCCAGAGTCTACTTCTGGCGCACCGCGGCCGGGACCGAGGTGGACTTGGTGGTGGAGGTGGAGGGCGGGCTGGTGCCCATCGAGGTCAAACTCTCACACACCCCGCGCCCCGCCATGGCCAACTCGATCCGACGGTTTCGGAAAGACTTCGGGGAGCGGGCGATGCCCGGCTACGTCGTGCATCCCGGCGACATGCGGCTGCCCCTTGGCGAAGGTGTCACCGCGCTCCCCTACGCGGAGCTCTGATCGCGTCGGCGGGCTCGCGCGGCGGCCGCGCCCGTTGCAGGCGGTCCTGGGTAATGGAGAGCGTTTTCTCCGCGTGAACCGCCTACGCCGTGTTCTGCAAACGGAGGTTGCCGTGGCCGTCCACGGACAGGTCGAAGGAGGGGTACACGACGGTGGTGGAGGTGTATTCCTCGATGATGGCCGGCCCGGGGACGTGGAAGCCGAGGGCGAGGTCGGCGCGGCGGTAGACGGGTGCCTCCACCGGGCCGTCGCCGTCCGGGAAGAGCGCCGACCGCCGGCTCGCGGGCTGCGCCGGGCCGTTGGCTGGAGGCGCCACGGTGAACGTCATTCTGGGCAGGCGCCCGATGCAGCGCACGCGGTAGTTGACGATCTCCATGGACTCTTCCTCGGCGGTATGGCCGTATAGCCGACCGTGGGCCTCGTGGAAGCGCCGGGTAAGTTCTTCCTTGCCGGCCTCTCCGGCCGGCACCGTGACTTCATAGGATTGCCCGGGATAGCGCATGTCGAGGAAATACTCGGTGTCGATGCGGTCCGGGGTGACGCCTTGCTCCTCCAGTTCCCGGACGCCCGTGTCCCGGAGTTCCGCCAGCGTTTCACGGATGGCGCTCGTCGGGGTTTCGTCCAGCGGGCCGATGCGGGTTACGGAGTGGCTTCGGATCAGGTCGGTGAGAAGCATTCCGGCGGCGCAGAAGTTGCCCGGGTCCCGCGGGATGCAGATCTCGGGGATCTCCAGTTCCCTGGCGATGGGGCAGGCCACCGTGGGGCCGGCGCCGCCGTAGGCCACCAGGATGAAGTCCCTGGGATCGTAGCCCTTCTCGATGGTGACCGAGCGCATGGACATGGCCACCTGGGCGGCCAGCACCTCGACGACGCCCGCGGCCGCGCGCTCGGGCGTCATTTCCAGCGGCCGGGCGACGTTCTCGGCGATGGCGTGGCGGGCGGCCCCGGCGTCGATGGGCATGCCGCCGTCCAGCAGCGCCTCGCGGTTGAGGTGTCCGAGCACCACCAGCGCGTCCGTCAGCGTGGGTTGGTCGCCGGAACCGTAGCAGGCGGGTCCGGGCACGGCTCCGGCGCTCCGCGGCCCGACCTTGAGAATCCGGCCGGATTCGACCCGGGCGATGCTGCCGCCGCCGCTGCCGATGGTTTCGATGTCGACGGTGGCGGCGCGCACGGTATAGCCCGCCACCTTGCTTTGCGGCGCGGTGAGAAGCTCCCCGGGTATCACCGACATATCGCAGCTCGTGCCGCCGACATCCAGTGAGATGGCGTTTTCGTGGCCGATCTCGTGGCACAGCCGCTGCGTCCCGACCACGCCGGCCACCGGGCCCGACATGAGCGTCTGCACCGGCGCCCGGGCGATCACGCCTGGCGTGGCCACGCCGCCGTTGGATTGCATGATCAGCACTCGGGCGCCTTCCAGCGACTCGTTGATGGCGTTTTCGATGGTGCCGACGTAGCTGCTGACCCGCGGGCCGATGAACGCGTTCACCACCGCGGTGCTGGTGCGCTCGAACTCCCGGAACTGCGGGTCCACCTCCGACGACAGGGTCACGTAGACGTCCGGGGCCAGCTCTTCAAGGATCTCGCGAAGTTGCCGTTCGTGGTCGGGATTGGCGAAGGAGAAGAGCAGGCTCACGGCCACCGAGCCAACGCCCGCGTCCAGGAGATCCTTTACGCGGGCCCGGGCCTGTTCCGCGTCCAGGGGGAGCACCTCACGGCCCCGCGAGTCCACGCGCTCCCGAACCGGCCGGACCAGGTGCCGGGGCACGAGCTGTCGGGGGCGGTCGAAGAACAGGTTGTACACCTGGTCGCCGCGCCATTGGCGGTCCAGCTCCAGGATGTCGCGGAACCCCTCGGTCACCAGGAGCCCCGGCGCCGGTTCCCGTCCCTCCAGGAGCGTGTTGAGGCCGATGGTAGTGCCGTGAAGCACGTAGCGGGCCGCGTCCGAGAGCTTGGCGGTGATCTCGCCAAGGCCGGCGGCGATGGCGGCGGTGGGATCCCGGGGTTGGGAGGGGACCTTGTGCGTCAGGCAGACCCGTCCGTCGTCCTCGTCGAACACGCACAGGTCGGTGAACGTGCCGCCGGTGTCAATCCCGATGCGCAGCACGGTTAGCTGTGTCCCGTCCAGTTGATTAGCACGCTCATTTGCCGGATTTCTGTGTGGTGTCCGTTGCGCGGGCGGGTTTGAAATCCGCCCCTAAACGTTGGCGGCGCGTGGCGGCCGAATCGATGGTCATGGATTCGGAGTCGATGACGACGCCGTACACCTCCCGCGCCGCCGCCGCCGACACGTAGCCGTTGCGCACGTCATCGAGCACGCGTTCCGGCTCCCGCGCCAGAGGGTCGCCCCAGCCGCCGCCGCCACCCAACTCCAGCAACAGGGTATCGCCGTTGGACATGGGGATGTTGGCCGTCTTGGAGTGAAGCGCGCGGGCGTCGCCGGTGCCCGGATTGAGGGTGCAGCGCGCCGGCGCGGCGGGCCGGGCGCCGAAGAGGCCCGGCGACGAGAACTTGAAACGGTCCAGCCGCAGGTTGAGGGTGACGTCGTCGTTCAACACCTGCCAGGCGCGCCGTATCCCCAGGCCGCCGCGGTATTTTCCCGCGCCGGCGGAATCGGGGTTGATCTCGAAACACTGCATCCGTACCGGGAACTCGTTCTCCAGCGCTTCCAGCGGCGTGCTCATGACGTTGCTGATGTCCGCGGCACAGCCGCTGACGCCGTCCTTGCCGGGCCGGGCGCCGTAGCCGCCCCACAGGATCTCGTACTGGGAGTAGCGCCGCTCGCCGCCGGGCTCCCGGCCGTTGAAGGAGACGGCGCCGCCGGAGCTGCTCTGGGGAGCGGCCACGCGGTCCGGGAGGGCCTCGGCCAGCACCATCATGATCACCGGCGCGAGCCGGTGACAGGTGGTGGCGTACATGTTCACGGGCGCGGGAAATTCCGGGTTGAGCAGGTGTCCCGGGGCGGGCAGGGTGATACGGATGGGCGCCGAGCAGCCCTGGTTCTTGGGCAGGTCGGGTCCGATGGCGGCCTGCACGCAGTATTCGGCCACCGCCCGCACCACGCAGGGCCGCAGGTTCAGGGGTCCTCGCGACTGCCTGGCCGAGGCGAACTCGAACTCCAGCTCGTCGCCGCGGACGTGCAGCGTCGCCGTGACCTCCAGGGGCCGGTCCAGCTCGACGCCGTCATCGTCGATATAGTCCGTGACCGGGCCATAGGTCCCCGGCGGCATGGCCGCGATGCGCGCGCGCAGTTCCCGCTCGGTGATGGCGATGCGCTCTTCCCAACAGGCGAGCACGTCGTCCAGCCCGAAGCGGTCGGCCAGCGCCGCTATCCGCTCGATGCCGTGGAGGTTCGAGGTCACCTGCGCGCGGATGTCGCCCCAGGTGACCTCCGGCGTGCGCGTGTTGGCGCAGATGAGCTGCATCACGGCTTCATTCAGAACCCCTCCCTCGTAGAGCTTCAGGGGCGGGATCAGAATCCCCTCCTGGAATACCTCGGTGGCGTCGCCGGCGTTGGTGCCCGGTACCTTGCCGCCGATGTCCGGCTTGTGGGCGGTGTTGCCGACGAAGGCCATGAGCAGGCCCTGGTAGAATACCGGGGAGATCAGCGTGACGTCGCTGGGGTGGTTCTGACAGTAGCGGTACGGGTGGTTCAGGATGAAGGTGTCGCCCTCGCCGATGGCGCCGGCGAAGTCCCGCAACAGTCCCTGGAGCTGGGAACCGACCACTCCGAGGCCCACCGGGTTGGGGGAGTACTGTCCGACGTTGCGGCCCCGGCTATCGCAGATGCTGAGGGCCAGGTCCTGGCTCTCCTTGACGATGGACGAGTAGCCGTTGCGCATGAGCTTCTGCGTCAGCTCGTACGCGATCTGGTTGGTGGCGTTGTAGATGACTTCGAGCTTGATGGCGTCCATGCGTCAACTACCGGCCGCTGGGTATCATCTCCACCGGCGTCTGACGCGGCCCGAGGCTCTCGTAGTACTCGCTGGTCTCGGGCTTGTAGCGGCCCTGGTTGAAGCTGCCGCCCTTCTGGCTGCGGATGATGATGGCCACGGTCCTCTCGCCGACCGTGGTTTCGGTATGCACCTCGTAGGGCCGCACCAGGTCGATCTCGCCGGGGCCGACGTGCTTGTCGCTGGCCAACCGGATCTCCGCGTAGTCCGGCTTCGAGCGGTCGTCGAGCCGGTCGTAGCGTTCGATGCGCTCGTGGCCGTCCAGGACGCCATAGAGGGTGTAGATGTGGGCGTGATCGTGGATGCGCGCGCGCCCGCCCTGGCGGGCGTTGCCCTTGGTCAATCCGTTGATCGCGAAGCCGTAGTCCGGGTCCTCGTAGAAGAGCAGGTTCTCGGCACGCCCGTCCCGCGGGACGCAGTCGGGCCACGACCTGGAAGCCGCCAGCACCTCCGGGTCGGCCAGCAGCTCGGCCAGGATCGGCTCCAGTGCGGTCCAGCGCTTTTCCGGGTCGGGTTCCGCCGCGAACAGCGCGCGGGTCTTCTCGATGAACCGATTCAAGGCGTTGGGCTTGTCGTTTCCCATGCTCGGGTATCCTCCATGGCGCCGACTCGGGCCTCGGCTCGGCCCGTATCCGCGATAACGAGTTGCAACGGCTAAGGAGGGTATGCAATCCTGCAACCGCTGTCAATATTGCCTTGGACAGCACCGGAAGGGGCCGGGAGAACCACGTCCATGAAGTACAAGACCCTCACCGCCGTGGCCCTGGCGGTTGCGCTCATCGTCGGCCTCGTGGCCCGGGCGGTGGTGTACGCGGTCATGACGCCGGGTTACATGACCGACTTCGTCGCCACCGTGATCTTCCTCGGCGGCTTCCTCGGCGGACTGCTGGGTTTCGTCGGGATATTCCGGGTGCGGGAGGGAAAACCATTCTTCAACTACCCGTTCTGACAGTCGAGGAACGAGCGGCATGAGCGGAGCGCTGGACGGCACGGTGGCCATCGACGCCAGCGGGCACGTGGCCGGTCCCTACGCGGGGAGCCTCCTGGGGGACCTGGGCTGCGAGGTCATCAAGGTGGAACTCCCGGGGTCGGGCGATCCTGCCCGGGGTCGGGACAGCTACGCCCCGGTCTTCCGGGTGCTCAACCGCAACAAGAAGAGCCTCACGCTCAACCTGCGCGAGTTCGAGGCCCGGGAGATCCTTCAGCGGCTGCTGGAGCGCTCCGACGTGTTCATCGAGAGCTTCCGGCCCGGAACGCGCAAGACACTGGGTTTCGACTACGACGACCTGCGGCGCCGCAACCCCGGCCTCGTCCACTGTTCGGTCACGGCCTTCGGTCAGGACGGCCCTTACGAGACCCGGCCCGGCTTCGAGTCCATCGGCCAGGCGGTCAGCGGCATGCTGAGCCTCCTCACCGATCCCACCGATCCGAAGATGGGGGGCCTCTCCATCACCGCGCACGTGACCGGAGTGTTCGCTGCCTACGGCATCCTGGCCGCCCTCGCGGCCCGGAGCCGGACCGGCAGCGGCCAGTTCGTGGACGCATCGCTGCTGCAGGCGAGCATGGGCTTCATCGAGTCGCATTTCGCCGAGTTCCTGAACGGCGGAGAGGCCGTAACCCCCGGTAACTTCCAGAGGGGACGTTTGTTCTGCCTCCCGGCGGGGGATGGGCGTCCGCTGCTGGTCCACCTTGCCACCCACCGCAAGTCCTGGGAGGCGCTGACCCGAGTCATCGAGCGTCCGGACCTGCTCGACGATCCGCGTTTTGCCACGTTCGAGGATCGCGTCGCCAGCCATGACGAGTTGATGGCGATCCTGCGCGAGGCGTTCGGCGACGCGCCACGGGAGGTTTGGCTGGAACGGCTGGGATGCGAGGACCTGAGCCATGCCCCCATCTACACGGCGGCGGAGGTCTTCGAGGACCCGCAGGTCCGGCATCTGGGCCTTCCGCGCGAGATCGACCACCCCGAGCGGGGTACTACCCGGCTCATCGGCACGAGCGTGAACCTGTCGGATACGCCGGCGCGCTTCACGCGCGCGGCGCCGCTGGTGGGGGAGAACACCGACGAGGTCCTCCAAGGGCTCGGCTACAGTGACGAAGCCATCCGGAGCCTTCGCGAACGTGGCGTCGTCTGAGCGTATCCCCGGCCCATCCTGCTGACCGCCATGCCAACCCCGTCACTGACCGACTTCGTCGCGGAGATTCACGAGAGCCCGTCCATGGCGGTGCTGGTGGCTACCGGAGGCGGGTCGCAGGCGTTGGCGGATCTTTTTATGGTGCCGGGGGCGTCACGCACGGTGCTGGAGGCCCTCGTGCCGTATAGCGACCGCTCCATGGTGGAGTTTCTGGGGCGCCAGCCGGCGCAGGCGGCGTCCGCGGAGACCGCGGCGGCGCTGGCGCGGAAGGCTTTCGAAAGGGCCTTGGTGCTAAGGCCGAGCGCTGAAACGAAAGTGTTGGGAGTGGCCTGCACCGCGGCTTTGGTGACCGACCGGCCCCGGAAAGGGGACCATCGTGCTCACGTCGCGGTGTGCGGCGGCGAGTCCGTCGAAGTTTGTTCGGTTACGTTGGAGAAGAACGGCCGGACCCGTGAAGGCGAAGAACGCGTCGTCGCCGACCTGTTGCTTTACGCCATGGGCCGGGCCTGCGGCCTGGATGCCGCCAAGTGCGACGCGCTGCTGCCGGGAGAGCCGGTGCGGTTCCGCGCGATCTGACCGCGACGATCTCCGCCGTCACGTCAACTCGTCCTCGTGTTTGCTTCCAGGGCGGCCTCGACCGAGGCCAGGTAGGTGCGGCTTACCGGCACGTCACGGCCTCCCGTGAGTCGTAGAAACCGGCGCCGACCCCGCCGCTCCAGCCGTTCCAAGTGGTCGTTTCCTACCCAGTAGGACCGGTGAACCCTCATTCCCAGCCCTTCGAGTTCCGCCATCGCGTCACCGAAGCGCATTAGCAGTACCGCGTGACCGGCCGTGGTGAAGACCTCGACGTAGTGATCGCTCATTTTCAGGTAAACCACGTCCCGACCCAGCGACGCCGGCAACCGTCTGAAGAACTGGGCGCCCGGCGTTTCCCGCCACGCTTCCATTCTGTTCCCGGCCCCCTCGCCCGCCTTGTGTTCCTGTCCGGAGGCGGCCTCCTCGACTCGCGGCACCGTAGGTTCCAATCTCTGCCGCCGAACCATGGCGTATTGCACCACCGATGCGACCACCAGCAGCACGGCCAGCGCCAGCACGTACGGGTCGCGCATTCTGTTGGGCATGAATCCCGCCCGAAAAAGCCGGTCGACTCCGTAGACGAGCACCGTAGCCGATCCCGCTGACAGCAGCGCCGATCCCGCCAGCGAGACCAGCCCCGCCGCCCTGGCACGGAGCCGCGAAACGTGGTCCGTCAAAACCCCGTAGAAAATGCAGATTGGTATGCACAGGAGCGCGCAAACCACCAGGTAGGCCCACCGGCGCGACCACGATAGTTCGTCTTTGTAGATGATGCCGATCAGCGCCAGCAGCAGGACGTAGGCGACAACTGATATGAGGGCATGTCGAACGATGGGAGACTTGAGCGGTGCCTGATATGTCGGTTGCCGGTTGTCGGTACGATCGTCGGGTGTCCCTTCTGCACGATCCGTGCGTTCCACGACGTCCCTCCGCTTTCTCCGAAGCGCGTGCTTCGTGTCTTGGGTTGGTATCGAACAATCTCCCTGAAGAATGATAACTCGCGGGTCGCGCAGTGTCAATATGGCCCGCGTATTCGCGCCTCGTGGCGGGGATGCGAGTGGCGAAGCATCACGGGCACGGATCTCGCGCAACCCGCTCCGTGGACTCCGTTGGCTGCGAATCGGCGGTGGTGGTGGACAACTTCGCGCACAGGCGCGTGCAATTGGCGAAAAGAGCGCATGTTTGGCGCACCCGTCACGCGATTCGCGAATGAACATGTTGTAATCGCGTGGACCCGGTGTAAAACTCGAATAAAAACGAACGAAGTGCTGACGAAGGGGGGTGCGAAGGGCGAGGCGATGTAGCACGTGACGCGGATCCGCCGGCAACAGGACACGAGATGGGATGTGTTTTGGCGAAAGGGAGGCGAGACGTGAATGGCCATAAGAGACCGGAGAGACCGGGAGCGGGCAGAACGCGGAGTGTCACCTGGTATGGGAGGCGGCCGGCGGACGGTGGCGGAAGCAGATGCGAAGGCCGACGTCAAAAGGGGAAACGGAGCGCGCGGCGCTGGTTGGTGGTGTTGGCTACGTTGACGGTGGACTGGATCACGGTGGCGGCCGCGTATCACGCCGAGGCGCGAATCCCGCGGCGGTTTACAGTGTTGCCGCAACAGCTTCGAATCACGGAAGAAGACCCTGCGGGGGGAAACTATCGGATCAGCCTGAACCGCGGACCGGATGAAGCCGTCACGGTGTTCGTGGGCGGTGTGGAGGGCAGCGACCTGACGGTTCGACCGTCGCAGGTGATGTTTACACCGGATGATTGGGAAGAAGCGCGGACCGTGACAGTGACTGCCGGCGCGGATGACGACGGGTCTCTGGACCAGGTTCAGTTGCGGCACCGGGCGGTGGGCAGCGGGTTGGAGAACCTCTTCGTTCCAGGACTGTTGGTTGTAGTGGCCGACAACGATCATCGGGGGTTGGATCTGAATCCGAGCGAGTTGACGGTGCGGGAAGAGGACGCCGAGGGGGCGGCGTACACGGTGGCGCTGAAGACGGAGCCCAAACGCGAGGTGACGATCGTGGTGGGTGGGGCGGCGGGTACGGATCTGGTGCTTGGGCGGAGGTCGCTCACGTTCGATGCGACGAACTGGAACGTGCCGCAGACGGTGACGGTGTCGGCGCGCGGCGACGCGGACGCCCTGGACGAGGAAGTGAAGCTCGTGCACCGGGCGAACGGCAGGTACCTGCTGGGAGCGACGGTGGAGGTGTTGGTCACGGTCGTGGACGACGACGAGCCGTCCACCGCGGTGGAGATCCGCACGGACACGGTGTCGGTGGACGAAGGCGGGGGCGCGCGTACGGTGGCGGATCATCTGTTCGCCGCGGTGGAGGAGCGCCTCGCGGGAGCGCGAGACCTGGATGCCCGGTTGCGGCTGGGAGGCCAGGAGGTGAGCCGTTCGTGGGACGACCATGCGGCCGCGGAGGACCCGGTGGAGGCCCTGCGCCGGCGGGTGAGGGGTGAAGAGGGAAGCGGCCGAAGCGCGAGCATGACGATGCAGGAGTTTCTCGACCGGAGCGCCTACGCCGTGAAGTTCGGCGACGGCAGTGGAGACGGTGGACTTGCGTCGATGTGGGGCCGGGGCGTTCTCGCGGTCGACGCCCGGGAGGGGGCGGTGTCGTTGGATGGGGAGGTGGTGACGGGGATGCTCGGAGGCGACTACGCTAGCGGGCGCTGGCGGGCCGGTTTGGCGCTGTTTCACAGCGAGGGCGACGGCACCTTCCGGATGGATGCGGGCGCGGTCGACGTGTCGTCGTCGCTGAGCGGGATCTATCCGTACGTCGGCTACGAGGTGGACCGGAACCTGCTGGTCTGGGCGGGGGCGGGCTACGGCGCGGGAAGGTTGGGTATTCCTCAACACACGGGTCAGCAATACAAGACAGACATGGAAATGATCATGACGGCCGCGGGAGTCCGGGGCCAGTTGGTGCCGCGGGCCGGCTTGGAAGGCATGGGACCGATTCTGACCCTGTCGATGGAAGTGGGTCTGCGCCACGACACGGGCGATGCGGAGCGGGGGCTCGGGCTGGACGTGGGAGCGGGCCTGGATTGGTCCGATCCCGCGCGAGGGGCAGCGCGAACGCGCCGTCATGCTGGCCGCCGCGGCGCGCTGGTAGAGCGCTCTTCCGCGACGAGCGGGTGGCCTGTACCATCGTTAGTGTGGTACAGGCCACCTTATTTCACTGCATAGTCACGGAGGATCAGACAATGGAGCGCGAAGTCACGGTAGACGGTCTCAAGATTCGTTATCTGGAGGAAGGGACAGGGACGCCGGTGATCATGCTGCACGGCGCCTCGCTGGGCTCGTCGGCGGACGTGTTCGAACGCCACCTGGGCCCGCTGGCGGAAGCCGGGTTCCGGGCAGTGGCATACGACCAACCGGGGTTCGGCTTGTCCGATGTCCCCGAGGACCACACCCTGGCCTACCGGGTCGGCTTCCTGCCGCAATTCATGAGCGCCATCGACGCCGACGAGGCCGCGCTCATCGGCCACTCCCAGGCAGGCGGCATCGTCGTGCAGACCGCCCTCGACCACCCGGACCGGGTGGCCAAGGTGCTGGTGGTATGCAGCGGGAGCCTGCTGCAGGGACTGCCGGATTTCCCCCCGCCGGCCCACGCCAGCAGCGAAAGCACCGACGCGCCGCCGACGCTGGAGGACAGCCGGAAGCTTCTGGAGTCGAACCTCTACCACAAGGAACTCATCACTCCCGAGGTTCTGGAGAAGCGCCACGGCCTTAGCCTGGGCAGGAACCTCGAGGCGTTCCTGGAGCGGCAGCGGGCGGTGGAGCCCAAGCGGGAGGGGCCCCGGCTGTGGGAGCGGCTCATGGAAGTGCAGCCGCCGCTCTTGCTGCTCTACGGCAAGCAGGACCGCAACCAGGCGGCGGAGAAGTGCGCCAAGCTCAAGGAGTTGATGCCCGAGCTCCAGCTCGAGATCATCGACAAGGCCTGCCACATGCTCATGTGGGACGCCGGCGAGGTGTATGACCGCAGGGCGATCGAGTTCCTGAAGGAGTCTTCCGCCTGAGGGACTGCGTCCTTCGACTTCGGTTGCGGCCGCAACGACCGGCAGCGCCGCGGGGGCGCGGGCGGGTTCGAAACCCGCCCCTACAGCGCGTACAGCTCCACCGGGTTGTCGTAGAGGATGCGCGAGACGCTCTCGGGGGAGAGGAACTCGTGCCGCTGCAGCAATTGCAGCGCCTGGATCTCGGTGGAGGAGTCGGCGTGGCCGTAGTCGGTGCCCATCACCAGGCGGTCGTCGCCGACGTACTTGATGACGTGCTCCAGGTCGTCGTTCATCTGGCAGGCCACCCAGATGTTGTTGTCGGCGAGGATGCGCTCCTTGAGCTTGCCGCCGCGCCGTTCCACGCGGCGCCGGAGGTCGTTGATGAGGTAGGGCAGCCAGCCCGCGCTCAGCTCGATGATGCCCCAGCGCAGTTTGGGGAAGCGGTCGGGCAGGCTCGACATGATCAGCAGGTGGAACGCGCCCAGCCCCACGAACTTGTTGCGCTGGTAGCCGCAATGGGGCTGTCCCCAGATCCGGTCCATGTCCGGGCTGTTGGTGCCCGAGTGGATGCACACGGGGATGTCGAGGTCGCTGGCTTCCTCGTAGAGCGGAAAAAAGTCGGGGTCGTTGATGAGCCGGTTGCGGTAGTCCAGCCCCGAGATGTTCACGGCCACCGCGCCGTTGTCGCGCGCGAACCGTATCTGCCGCCGCGCTTCCGGAATGTCGCTCAGCGACGCCACGCAGGCCCAGCGGAAACGGCCGTGGCCGCGCGAATGGATGTCGGCCATCCAGCGGTTGTAACTCCAGCACAGCGCGTTCTCCACCGCCGGGCGGTCCGTGAGCGGGTGTACCCACAGGGTCGGGAACAGCACCTGTATGTCGGTGCCCAACTCGTCCATGTGTGCGATCCGTGCGTCCACGTCCAGCATGTACTTGGCCTTGACGTCCAGCGGCACGTTGCCGATGAAGGTGCCGGTGATGGCGTCGCTCCGGGCGCCGCCCCCGGGCCACGGAGTGCCCACCTTGTTGCCGCCGATGACCCAGCTCTTGAGGGTCTCGCCGGTCTCCAGCTTTTCGTAGACCACGCCGGGCTTGTACTCCCGCTCGGAGGGGGTGAGGTACTCCCAGGTCTCGTCTATTTCCACCACGTGGGCGTCGGCGTCGATGATCGGCATGGTTTCCTCCCGGCTTTCGGATTTGGCCCATGAATCGATGCTGGATGCGGCGTTCAGTTCGCCACAATCACGGGTTCCTGTCAAATTAGGCAGAGGTCCCAGTACCCGTCAGTCCCGCGGAAGCGGGAATCCAGGGGGGGTGGAGCGGCAATGGCGTTGCCAGGAGGAAATTCGATGACATCAAGCCCCGAGATGGTGCGAAGGATGTTCGTCCGAGTGGCCTTGGCCTTGATGCTGGCGCTCCCGCTGGCCGGCTGCGGCGACGGAGCGGAGGAGATGTTCGAGACGGCGCAGTTCGAGGAGGTGCAGAACAACCGGGAGCATGCGCGCAAGCTCTACAACCGAATCCTTCGCGACCATCCGGACAGCCCCTTCGCCACGAAGGCCAAGGAGCGGCTGGCGGCGTTGGAGCAGGAAACGCGTTAGCGTTCGGTCGGATTGATTGTGGGCCGGTCCGGTTGGGCGTATACTTGGACGCAGTCACACATGGGGGTGATCCAATGAAACGAGCTCTCATCGCTTTGGCGGTCCCGGTTGTTCTGGCGCTGTGGACAACCCCGGTGTGGGCGACCACGCCGTCACCCGATGCGCTGTTGTCCGACGCCGACCGCCGTCACCAGGAGCAGGCGATCCAGAACGCGCTCGAGTTCAACAGGACCGGCGAGGCCGAGTTCTGGGAGAACTCCGAGACCGGCCACCACGGTCAAGTCACGCCGACGCTCACCTACCACAACTCGACGGGCCAGCCTTGCCGCAAGTTCGAACGCGAGCTTACCATCGACGGCAGGGAGGCCGAGGCCAGGAGCACGCGCTGCCGCACGCAGGCCGGGGTTTGGCTCCGACCGGCCCCGCCAAGGCCGGTCTATACCCGCCGGTATGACGACCCTTGGCGCCACTACCCCTACTATGGTTCCTATTGGTACTACCCGCCGGTGTCCTTGCACCTGTTCTACGAGTTCAGCCGTCACCGCCACAAGATCGACCGTCACCGGCATCGCCATCATCACCGGTGGCACCGTCGTCACGGGCACCGCCATCTCCGGTCGGACCACCGTCACCGCCCGCACCGCCGCCACCGGCGGTAGTCAGCGTGTAGGTCGGGTTCGCCGAAGGCGTAACCCGACTCCGTGCGCCGCTCGTCGGATTGCGCTTCGCTAATCCGACCTACAAGCTCCGAGGCGACGGGCTGAAGGTCAGACGGACGGCCGACACCACGACGACTCCGCGGCTAGCACGCTAGCCAGTCTGGGCGCGGTTTCCGAGCACGGCGAAAAGGGGGTCTCCCCGGAAGTCCTCCGGGACCGGCGTGAGGGACCTGACGTCGTCCCAGTTCCCGGCCTCCGTAAGGTAGGATTCCACGAGCTGCTGTTGTCCCGGGCCGGTCAGACGATGCCAGATGGCCACGGCCTTGGTGGGGAAGCAGCGGTTGGAGAAGGTGATGACCAAGGGGCCGCCAGGCGTCAGCACCCGCCCGATGTCGCGGATCACCTGCACGGGTTTGACCAGGTAGTCCACCGAGACGCAGATGCATGCGGCGTCGAACTCGCCGTCGGCGTAGGGCAGGGAAGGCTCGTCGTTCAGGTTGTGGACCGTGTAGGCGTGGAGGCGGGGATTGGCCTTCAGCTCCTGCTCGTTCATGCCCAGCCCGACGACTTTGCCGAAGCCCATCTCCGGCGGCAGGTGGCTGATCCAACTGCTCATCAGGTCCAGGATCGCGCCGCCGGCCGGCAGCGTTTCCCGGTAAAGCTGGGTGACCGCCGCGATGGCGCGTTCGTCGATGTGGGTCACCAGCCGCGGTTCCTCGTAGAATTCTTCGTCGGGGGACTCGTCCATGCGGGCGAATGCTTGCGGCGGTAGCGGGTGAGTGATCATGTAGCGGTCGGCGGTTGTCCGGCGGTCCGATCATGTATAGTAGGGTTGCCGCGCGCGCTTTACAAATACGGCGGCGGGAGGGCTCATGAGCAACGATGATCGCCAGGTAATTTTCTCCCTGATCGGGGTGGGCAAGATCCATCCGCCCAAGCGGCAGGTGTTGAAGGACATCTACCTGTCGTTCTTCTACGGCGCCAAGATCGGGGTGCTCGGCCTGAACGGGTCGGGCAAGAGCACGCTCCTCAGGATCATCGCCGGGGTGGAGCAGGAGTATCTGGGAGAGATCACCTTCTCCAAGGGCTACTCCGTGGGCCTGCTGGAGCAGGAGCCCCGGATGGACCCCGACAAGACCGTCAAGGAGGTGGTGGAGGAAGGTTGTTCCCGGATGATGGAGCTCCTGGCGGAGTTCGAGGCGGTCAGCAACAGGCTCGGCGAGGACCTGGGCGCGGACGAAATGGAGTCCTTGCTGGAAAAGCAGGCGCAACTGCAGGACGAGATCGAGGCGGGCAACGGCTGGGAGCTGGAGAGCCAACTGGAAGTGGCCATGGACGCGCTCCGCTGCCCGCCGCCGGAGACGAAGGTCGAGGTGCTGTCCGGGGGCGAACGCCGGCGGGTCGCGTTGTGCCGGCTGTTGATCCAGGAGCCGGACATCCTGCTGCTGGACGAGCCCACCAACCACCTCGACGCGGAGTCGGTGCAGTGGCTGGAGCAGCACCTGAGCCGCTACGAGGGCACGGTCATCGCCGTGACCCACGACCGTTATTTCCTGGACAACGTGGCCGGCTGGATCCTGGAGCTGGATCGCGGCCACGGCATCCCCTTCGAGGGCAACTACTCCTCGTGGCTGGAGCAGAAGCAGGCCCGTCTCGCGCGGGAGGAGAGGTCACTGTCGCGGCACCGGAAGACCCTCGAGCGGGAGCTGGAATGGATCCGCATGTCGCCCAGGGCGCGGCAGGCCAAGGGCAAGGCGCGGGTGACGCGCTACGAGCAGTTGCTGGGCCAGGAGCAGGACAGCGCGGGGGAGGACCTGGAGATCTACATCCCCCCGGGGCCGCGCCTGGGCGACGTGGTGCTCCAGGCCGAAGGGCTCACCCACGCGTTCGGGGACCGGCTCCTGTTCGAGGACCTGAGCTTCCTCATGCCGCCCGGCGCCATCGTCGGCGTCATCGGCCCCAACGGCTCCGGCAAGACCACGCTGCTGCGCATCATCACCGGCGGCGTGGACTGCCAGTCCGGCTCGTTCCGCACCGGCGAGACCGTCCGGGTTGGCTACGTGGACCAGAGCCGCACCCTCGACGACGAGCACACGGTGTGGGAGGCGATCTCCGACGGGCAGGACCAGATACTGCTGGGAAAGCGCGAGGTGAACTCGCGCGCCTACGTGGGGCGGTTCAACTTCTCGGGCCAGGACCAGCAGAAGAAGGTCGGCGACCTTTCCGGTGGCGAGCGCAACCGCGTCCACCTGGCGCGGATGCTGAAGGAGGAGGCCAACCTGCTGTTGCTCGACGAGCCCACCAACGACCTCGACGTCAACACCATGCGGGCGCTGGAGGATGGGCTGGTGGAGTTCGGCGGCTCCTGCGTCGTGGTGAGCCACGACCGCTGGTTCCTGGACCGCATCGCCACCCACATCCTGGCCTTCGAGGGCGACAGCCAGGTGGTGTGGTTCGAGGGGAACTACAGCGACTACGAAGAGGACCGCCGCCGGCGCCTCGGCAAGGAAGCCGACCAGCCCCACCGAATGCGGTACCGCAGGCTGACGAGGGATTGAACCCTACTGCCTGAACCCGTCATTCCCGCGAAAGCGGGAATCCAGGTGGGGTGTGGCAGGGGGAGCACAGCCGCCGCGCCCTCCCCACCGCCCCTGGATTCCCGCTTCCGCGGGAGTATCTGTGATGGGAAACAAGGGCTAATCCGGTTGCGGGTGGAGGGTCGGCAACCACGGGGTACCGCGGCGTGCGATGGCATGGAGCTGCAACAAGAGCTTACGCATCACCGCCACCAGGGCCACCTTTGCGGGCTTACCTCGGCGCCGCAACCGACGATAGAACCCACCCAGTTCGGGGTTGCACCGTGTAGCTGACAGCGCGGCCATGTACAAGGCCCGCCGGACCGTGCCACGGCCTCCGCGGATGGCGCGGTAGCCTTGACGCTGGCCGCTGTCGTGAGACCAGGGCGCCAAGCCCGCCAAGGAGGTCAAGCCCCTGCCGCAGCCTTGGCCCAGTTCGGGCAAGTACCCGAGCAAGGTTGCCGCAGTGAGCTCTCCCACGCCCTTCACGCTCTGAAACAAGGCTGCCCGTTCACTCAACTCCGGGTAACGCTGCCATAGCGCCTGGAGGGCCTTGTCCAGCCGCGCGATCTCTTTGCCCAGCCAGGCCACATGGCGCTCACAGGACTTCTTGTTCGCTCCCTTAAGCCCCTTCTCCAGCCGATTGAGTTCCTGCACCCGCTGCTGCACCAACTGCTGCCGCCGCCCCAGCACCTCTCGCAACTCCTCACTGGCCCCGTCCGCCTCCTCCTCCCCCTCCACCTTCATCATCGCCCCGTAGTGCGCCAGCACCTCGGCGTCCATAGGATCGGTCTTGGCCCCACGTCCCAGCGCCTGCGCAAACCCCCGTACCCGCGTCGGATGCGCTACGTGCACCGCCACCCCGCTCCCCTTCAATCCCTCCACCACTCCCCGCTCGTAGCCCCCCGTCGCCTCACACACCACCTGCGTCACCCCCTCCGCTCTCAGCCACTTCCGCATCTCCCGGATACCCCCTGCCTCATTCCTGAACCGCCCTAACCCCTTCCCCAACACCCACACCACCAACTCCCGCTTGCCTACATCTATCCCTGCATATTCCTTCATGACCGCCTCCTCTTCTGCTACCATGACGCTGTCCTCCACACTTGCTTATGCGGGGCGCTGACCCCCGGTATCTGTTCGGAGCGACAACTGGCATGCGGGGTGTCCTACTCCCGCCCGGTGCAGATCCCCAAAGGCTCTCACCCCATGACGTACGACTCGCCCCGCATGCCTACCCCTCAAATTGGCCGATCTGAGGGGATCTCTCAACATACAAATGACGATGCAGGCGCGCCGACAGAACGTCGCTCCGGGTCGTGTTTCCTCAGCCCCCGGCCTCCTTCACGAAATCCGACAACCGTTCCCCGATCATGATGCAGGTGACGTTGGTGTTGGCGTGCACCACCGTCGGCATGATGGAGGCGTCGGCCACCCAGAGGTTGTCCATGCCGTGCACCTTGAGGTTCTGATCCACCACGGCTTCCGGGTTGGACGCCGGCGCCATGAGGCAGGTGCCGACGCCGTGGTGGTAGCTGTCGTAGGTGGCCTTGGCGAACTTCACCCAGTCCTCGGCGGGGCCGGGGGTGAGGAGATCGCCGTACAGCTCGCGCATGGGCGGGGTCTCGGTGATCTCCTTGATGAACTCCATGGCCTTGGTCATGGATTCGATGTCCTGCTGGTCTTCCAGCATGGCGGACTCGATGATCGGAAACTCCCGTGGATCGCTGCTCTGGAGGTAGATGCGGCCGCGGTTCATCTGCTCCAGCAGCGACGCCGAGAGCGGGATGGTGGGCTTGATGCCCTCGATCTGGGTCGGCGGCCTGAGCGAGATGTGGAAGTTGGAGCAGTCCCGGTTCGCGTGGCTCTTGTAGATGTAGCGGATGCGAGGGATGATCCAGTCGGCGTCGAACTCCTCCTTGCACTCGAAGGTCATGAACACCACCGCGTGGTCCTGGTAGTTCCGGCCCACGCCGGGCATGTGCCTCACTACGTCGATGCCCACCTTCCCGAGGTCGTCGGCCGGGCCGATGCCCGACAGCATCAGGAGCTGGGCAGAGTAGTAGACGCCGGCGCTCACCACCACCTGGTTGCCGGAGACGGTTTCCTGGCGTCCGTCCTTCTCGTAGCGCACGCCGGTGACGCGGTTGCCCTCGATATCCAGCTTGGTGACCAGGGCCTCGTCGACGATGGTGAGGTTGTCGCGGCCGCGGGCGGGGTTGAGGTACGCCACCACCGTGGACTGGCGCTTGCCGTCCTTGATGCTGAAGGGCGGGTGACCGACACCCTCCGGGTCGGGGATGTTGGTGTCCTCCAGCAGCGGCAGGCCTTTGTGCTGGCCGGCCTCGATGAACGCCTGCACCGGGTCGGCGGCGCCGGGGGTATCGAAGGTGAAGGGGCGCTTCACGTAGAGCGGGCCGTCGTTGCCGTGGAGCGGGCTGTCCGGGAAGTCCTGGTCCGATTCCAGCCGCTTGAGCACCGGCAGCACCTTCTCCCAGGACCAGTCCGGGTTGCCGGCCGCCACCCAGTTGTCCATGTCGGCCTTCATGGGCCGGGGCGCGGCCATGACGTTCACCGACGAGCCGCCGCCCATGATCCTGCCGGCGAGCTTGTAGCAGATGCTGCCGTCGAGGTCGCGGGGGCTCGGGTACATGGCCAGATAGTCGGTCTCCAGCAGCAGGCGCACCTGGTTCCGGGCTTCGGCCACCATCTCGGGAATGGGCTGGGGATCCGGCCCCGCCTCCAGCAGCAGCACCTTGCGCCGGGGGTCCTCGGAGAGGCGGCTGGCCGCGGCGCAGCCCGCCGAGCCTCCGCCGATGATGATGACGTCGTAGTGATCGGCCATGAGAGTTGTCCTTTCGTAGCGCGGTGTGGGGCGGGCGGGTTCGAAACCCGCCCCTACTCCAGGAGCCTGCTCCGCGGGGAGAATACGTCGCAGGGGCGGGTTTCAAACCCGCCCGTGTTCGCGTTCGGCATCGGTCCCTAGGCCTTGGCGGCCTCGTCGTCCAGTGCCTTGCTGAGCCGCTTCCGGAACTCTTCCAGGATGAGCGAGGTGGTGGCGCGCAGGATCATGTCGCCGACGATGGCAAGGCGCCCGTTGATCTCCACCTGCGCCTTGTACACGAGTTCGGTGCAGTTCTCCCGGGGCTCATCCATGCGGGCGTCCACGCCGGCCACCACCGTGCTCTTGGTCACGGAGTCGTTGCCGTCGATGCGCACCGTCAGCGACTCCTTTGGATTGCTGTCGGTGATGGTGGAGCGGAAGCTGAACTTCCCCGACATGGGCCCCACCTTGGCGCTGATGACGCCGTCGAAGGTGGTGTCGTCGACCTTGTCGATGGAGTCGAGACCCGGCATGCACGCCGAGAACTTGTCGATGTCCAGCACGAAGTCCCACACGGCGTCCCTGGGGTGCTCCACGGTAATGGTGCCCTCGAAATTCATGGCGGCTCCCGGCGGCGAGTTGAGTTGGGAGGGGTATAGCGGTTTCGGTTGTGTCGATCAACCGCGCTTGCCTCTCGGTCCTTTCCGCGCCGCCCTCCGTCCTTCCCGCTTTCCAGACTGTGTCGTTACTGCGAATCGCCTCCGGCGTGCTACATCTAACCGTCATGGACATCGCCATCGTCTATGCCCTGGGGACGGCGTTCTTCCTGGCCTTGCGGGACATCTTCGGCCGCATGGCCACCCACGATATCGATCCGGTGCTGGGCACGGCGGCGACGGCGTTTACCGGGCTGGTGGTGCTGACGGTGGCCGCCTTGTTGAACGGCGACCTCCACGCGGGTTTCCCGGGCTGGGGATGGCCGCTGTTCATGATCGGGCTGGCGGGGATCCTGCGCATCACCGTGGGCCGCACGACGTTGTTCACCGCCATCAAGTACATTGGCGCGGCGCGCTCCAGCAGCTTCAGTGCCACCAACGTGTTCTTCGCCATGTTCATCGGCGTGTTCTTTCTCGCGGAGAACCTGACATATCTTCTGACCGCCGGGGCGGTCCTTGTCGTAGGCGGCTGCGTGCTGGTGGCCATGAGCCGCGTGCAGGGCTCTGCCAGCCAGACATGGACTCGCTATGCCGCCGGCATGGCGTTCGCCTTGGGCAGCGCTCTTGCCATGGCCGTCTCCGCGGCTCTGACCCGGGTCGTGGTGCACGAGTTCTCGTCGCCCCTCGGGGCCAATTTCTACGCCAGCCTGATCGCGCTGCCGAGCTTCCTGCCCGCCATGTCGAATCGCCCGATACGGAGCGTCGCGGACTGGACCTCCCGGCACTGGCGCTACATCTGGCTGGTGGGGCTGGTGTCCGCCATCGGCACCACCTGCGGCTATTTCGCACTCAAATACGCCCCGGTGGTGGTGGTGCAACCCATCGCGCAGTCGCGGCCGCTCTTCGTGCTGCTGGTGTCGTGGGTCTTCCTGCAGGCCCAGGAGTCGATCAACTGGAAGGTGGCCGCCGGCGCCGTTGCCATCGTGCTGGGCACGGCGCTGCTGATCGTGAAGTGAGAAGGAGGAAGCCCCGGGCGGGTTTGAAACCCGCCCCTACAACGACCATATTGCCCCGGCAGCCGCAAACGGAGGTCGCCGTAGGGGCGGGTTTCAAACCCGCCCGTGATCGCCCTGGTCGAAAACGCCGACTGATTCGCTTTCTTGGCCTCAAAAGCCTATATGGTTAGGAGCCTGACCACGGGGCCGCCATCGCCCTGAGAGGTTCGATGAAAGACAAGATCGTCAAGACAGATGAGGAGTGGCGCCAGCAACTCACCGACGAAGAGTTCCTGGTGACGCGCAAGCAGGCCACCGAGCGCCCGTTTACGGGCAAGTACCATGCCTCCAAGGAGCCCGGTGTGTACCGTTGCGTCTGCTGCGGCGCGGACCTGTTCGACGCCGCCACCAAGTTCGAATCGGGTACCGGATGGCCCAGCTTCTGGGCGCCGGTGGACGAGGAGAACGTCGCCACCAAGGAAGACCACTCCTACGGCATGCGTCGGGTGGAGGTGCTGTGCAGCGCCTGCGACGCCCACCTGGGGCACGTCTTCGACGATGGACCGTCGCCGACATACTTGAGGTATTGTATTAATTCTCTATCGTTAAAACATGAGAAAGACTGAGGAGGTTTGATCGCATGGATAGCAAAAAAGTGTTGGAACAACTCGACCGCGCCCACTTGGTGGAGATGACCCGGGACCTTGCCGATATCGTTACGATCACCGGCGAGGAAGCGCCGGTGGCGGAGTACCTGGGACGCGAGTTCGAGCGTCTCGGGATGGAGGTGGAATACCAGGAGGTGGAAGAGGGTCGGCCCAACGTAATCGGTACGCTCAGGGGCTCCGGCGGCGGGCCGGCGCTGATGTTCAATGGTCACATGGACCACTTCGACAACCCGGAGCCCACCCGGGTCACGCAAGACCGGGTCTACGGCCGCGGTCTGGTGAACATGAAGTGCGCGTTCCCCTGCTACATTACCGCGGTGGACATGCTCGTCAAGGCCGGGGTGGAGCTCAAGGGCGATATCATCATCTCCGGTGTCGTAGGCGAGATCGAGAAGGCCCAGGTCAACCGCTTCCACGGCAAGAGCTACAGGGGCGCCGGCGTGGGCGCGCGCTACCTGATGGACCACGGCGTCACCGCCGACATGTGCATCATCGGAGAGCCCACGGGCCTGCGCATGCAGATTGGCAACGCCGGCCTGGTGTGGGCCGAGGTGACCGTGGAGGGGCCCGCCAAGACCTTCGTGATGAAGGCGTTCGAGGTGTGCAAGGCGATCCAGGCGTGGGAGGCCGACTACCAGAAAATGTTTCCGCACCCGTTCATGCTCCCCACCGTGCAGATCGGCGCCATCGACGGCGGCAACCCGTTCAAGCCCGGCACCAACCCGGTGTGCAAGATCTACGTGATCGTCAAGACGCTGCCGGACGTGGGCACCATGAAGATCCAGCGGGAGCTGGAGAAGGTCGCCGCGGCGGTTGCTGCGAAGGAAGGGGACATCGACACCCGGGTGAAGCTCTACCTCACCACCGGCGGCTACGAGATCCCCGAGACCGACTACGTGGTCAAGGCCATGGGCGCCGCCCACCAGGAGGTCAACGGCAGCTCCATGGAGTTCTCCGAGCCGGTGCGCTACGGCATCACCTCGGACGGCTCGCGCATCAACCAGTACGGCGTGTCGGTGATCACCTACGGCGCCGGTTTCGGCACCCACCTGGTGGACCCGGACGAGCAGGAGACGGGCTCGGAATGGGACCGCCCCTCCGGCACCCGCCGGGGCGTGGGCATCAGGAACATGGAGCGCTGCAGCAGCGTCTACGCGCTGGCGGCCCTGGACATCTGCAGCAAGACCCGCGCGGAGCTCGGCCTGGACTGATCCCTTTCGGGTATGAAATGAAGCGGGCGGCTTCGGGCCGCCCGCTTCCGTTTGGAGTCGGCGGTGCATGACGCGCCGCCGCAAGGAGTCCCCCATGGAACTGACACTCGCACACTACCGCAACCGTTTTTGCATGTTCCGCACCTACTACGCCCTGGCGGAGGGCATCGTGAAACCCGAGGGCTTCGACCTCAAGGTCATCGAGGTGGCCGACCCCCCTAGCCACGAGCTGGAAGAGGTGCTGATCCGGGGCGAGGTGGCGTTCGCCAACATCTATTTGCCCAATTTCCTCAAGCGCAAGCTCGGTGGCGCGTCCATCGTCGGCCTGTCCACGGAGTGGAAGTCCACCTCCAAGGGCAACGGCGTCTTCGTGCTCAAGGACGGTCCCGTGCAGACCCCCAAGGACCTGGAAGGCCGCCTCATCGCGAGCCACCACTCCGACCCCCACGCCATGCACTGCTTCCTCCTGCGCAAGCACTACAAGGTGGACGACTCCACCATCCGCTGGGAGTCCCATCCGCAGGAAGAGCTCATTGCCATCCTCAAGGAAGGCAAGGCCGACGCCGTAACGCTCATCGACCAGGTCTTCTGGCACGGCGAGAAGGACCCCGACGTCCGCTGCCTCTACACCGACGGCGACGCCTGGCGCGGACTCCACGGCCTACCCGAGATCATCAAGCACATGCTCGCCACCCGCGAGGACCTCCTGCAGGAGCACCCCGAGTTCGCCGGCCAGATCCTCGACGCTTGCCGGAAGTCCATCGCCTACAGCGACGCCCACCTCGAAGAGGTGGCCGACCGCTTCATCGCCAAGTACGGCGGCGACAAGCACGACATCCTGGCCTCCGCCGGCTACCCCAAGATCGAGTTCACCTTCACCGACACCGAGCGCAAGGAGGCGGAAGCCACCATGGACATGCTGATCGAGACCGGGCGGCTGGAGGGGCGGGTGGACTTGGCGACGGCGTTCGTGTCGTGATTGTCAAGGTCTTGACGCTCAACCCATAGCTCTATAGGGTGGGCCGCACATCACCGTCTCTGACGAGTCAAGGGAGGTTCCTATGCAAAGCATGATTGCAAAGACGATGGCGCTGCTACTCGGCTTCACCCTGTGCCTTTCCGGCATGGCGCTGGCGTCGAGCGCGGAACTGATTGCCGCGGCGAAGAAGGAAGGCAAGATCCGGGTTATCATTTTCTCGAGCTACAAGAAGGCCGCGCAACATTTCGAGAAGAAGTACGGCATCAAGGTGGAGGGCACCTATCCCGGCGCGCCTGACATTCTTCGCAAGGTGAGCCAGGAATCACAGGCGGGTATATTCGCCACTGACGTCTTCGCCACCTCGCCCGGACCGTTGAGCGGTCTCAATCACTTGACCATGCCCTACAAGCCCGCGGGGTACGAAAGAGTGGCCCACGCCATGAAGCCTCTCCCCAAGGAGTGGAACCAAGTGCCGCTGTTCAACCATGTCGTGGGGGCGTCCTACAACAAGACGCTGGTGAAGCCGGAGAACGCTCCCCGGAGCATCCAGGATCTGCTCAAGCCCGAGTACAAGGGAAAGATCATCTCACGTACGCCGTGGCTGGGCTCCAACTACCTCGTGCATATCGCGTCCTTTTACGCGTGGTTCGGAGAGAACGAGGAGAAGTGGGCGGACTTCTGGACGAAGTTCAAGGCTAACGTCGCACGGTACGAGCCCAAGTGGGGACAGCTCCACGCGGCGGTGGGCCTGAAGGAGTTCTCCCTGGGTATCTTCACGCTGCCCTACACGCCTTACACATTCGGTCGAAGCTATCCCGATCTGGGTTACTCGACCTTCCGGGAACCGGCCATCTGGTGGCCCAACATGGCGGCCATCCACAAGAACGCGCCTCATCCCAACGCCGCTAAGCTCTTTGTCGACTTCCTGGTGAGTTCCGAAGGCCAGAACCTCTTCAGGGAGGAAGGTCTGCTCGCGGTCGACAAGAACGTGGAGCCCCTGGACGCGCTCAAGAAGGAACTGACCGGGGTCAAGTTCTTCGATCCGTCCCCACAGATCATTGCGCGCGAGGTGAGTCAGAACGGCGCCCAGTGGAAGGCGCGCATCCAGAAGCTCTATCAGTAGCTTGAAAGGGCGGCGCCGGAACGACGCGAAGGGCCATGTTCGAATTCTTCCCCGGGAACCGAAGCTGGTCCTTCGCGTGCATCCGGCTGCTGGCCGAGAGCTACTACGGCGGCGGCGAGTTCAACGAGATTCACCGCACGGCGCAACGCATCAAGCCCGGCGACGTCGAGAGCTGGCACGCGGAGTGGCTTGAAACGGCCGACAGGGTCGCGGCCCACGGCCGTGAGCAACAGGCCGGCGGCCGTCGCGAGAGCGCCCGGAAGGCCTTCTTCCGCGCCGCCAACTACTACCGCGTCGCCGAGTTTCTCCTGCCGTTCACCGACGACCGGAAGGTTCCCACCTACCGCAAGTCCGCTGGGAGCTTCCACGCCGCCGCGGAGCTCTCACCCGATATCGAGCGCGTCGAGGTGCCCTACGAGGACACCTCCATGCCCGGCTACTTCTTTCACGCCCCAGAAGCGGCGGCCGCAAAGCCGCCCGTGCTGATTTTCACGGGCGGCGCCGACTCCACCGCCGAGGAGGTCTACTTCGTCGGCGGACCCGAGGCGGCGAAGCGGGGCCTCGCCCTGCTCATCGTCGACGGCCCTGGCCGTGGCGGCATGCTCAGGCTGCGCAACAGCCTCGCCATCCCCGACTTCGAGCGGCCGATAACGGCCATGGTGGACTACCTGGAAACTCGCGGCGACGTCGACATGAACCGCATCGCCCTCATGGGCATGAGCATGGGCGGCTACTACGTGACTCGAGCCGCGGCCTACGAGAAACGCGTCAAGTGTTGCGTTTCCCACTTCGGCCCCTACGACTGCTACCGGGACATCTACGAATTCTACGAGCCGCTCAGAGGACAGTTCCGCTGGATCACCGGTTCGAGCACCGAAGACGAGGTCCGCCACCGCCTGAGCCAGTTCACCCTCGCCGGCAGCATCGAGAAGGTCGAGTGTCCGCTCCTCATCCTCCACGGCGAGGACGACATCATCACGGACCCCCGCTGCGCCCACCAGACCTACGAAGAAGCCAGGTGCGAGAAGGAGCTACGCTTCCTCCGCTCCGGCGCGCCCGGCGCCGTCCACTGCTCCTACGACAACCACGCCGAGATCTTCCCCTTCATGCACGACTGGGTGGCGGCGCGGATTTAGCCGACGGTTGCGTGAGTATTTTCGGGTGTACCGTAAAACACTCATGAGTTTCTCGACCAACGTGAGGTAGCTTTCCCGACCCGTCCGGATCGCGGGAGACCGCTAACGGAGCTTTCTACCCTTCCCTCCTCGACACCAGCAGGTGCAGCCCCAGGGACAGGGCGAGCATCAGCACGCCGATGACGGCGCCGATGCCGAACTGGCCTTCGTCGAAGGCGCGCTGGAAGAGTAGGGTAGAGAGCACCTCGTTGCCGTAGGTGAACAGGATGACCGCGCCGGCGAACTCTCGCAGATAGATCTGGAACAGCAGGATCCAAACCGAGAACAGCCCGCCCCGCAGGAACGGGATGACGATGCGCACGATGGTGCCGAGGGCGCTGGCGCCCGAGGTCCATGACGCTTCCTCGAACTCCTTGTGAAACTGAAACAGGAACGGGCTCAGGGTCCGTAGTGCGAACGGCAGGTAGTTGCCGATAAAGTAGAGCAGCAGGATCCATAGGGTGCCGTAGACCGGCGTCCGGATGTAGGCCCACACGAAGCCCACGGCCAGGATGGTGCCGGGAAACGCCAGTGGCAGCATGGCGGCGGCCTCGATGGGGCCTTTGAGCTTCACGCCGCTGCGCACGAGGAGATAGCCGACGCCGAGGGCGATGATGACCGTGGCGGTGGCGGCGGCGAAGCACAGGATCAGGGTGTTGCTCAACGCACGCCAAAAGACCGGGTCTTCGAACGTGGCGGTCCAGTGGAGGAGGGTGAGTTCCGTGAGAAGCCGCAGGCTGGGGGATACCACAAACTGGGAGAAGGAAAGCAGCACGATCACCAGCGCGGGAAGCACGATCACCACCGCGAAGTACAGGGAGCAGCACAGCAGGGCCACGTAACGCCACGGGCCCAGGCGATGGACGTTTTCCGCCCTGGCCTTGCCGGTGACCGTGACGAAGCTCTCCGCGCGCCTCACCAGGTGCCGGTAGAGAAACAGCGATGCCAGGCTCAGGGGGATCACCATCATGGCCAGCGCCGCCGCGGTGTTGTAGTAGATCAGCGACTGGTAATCCGAGGCAACGATGTTGAAGATGGCGGAGGTGAACACGAAGATGCCGCCGGGCGCGCCGATGAGGATCGGCACCTCGAGCGTGATGAGGCCGATGACGAACACCAACAGGAACGACGAGAGAAGCAGCGGCCGCAGCACCGGCAGGGTGACCCGACGGAGCGTTCCCATGACCGTGTTGCCACAGGCGATGGACTGCTCTTCCAGCGAGGGATCCATGAGCCGGAAGGCGTTCAGCGCGATGAGGAACACGATGGGAGACTCGTAGAGCACCATGATGAAGATCATCCCCGGGAACGAGTAGATGTTGAACAGGTTGGTGCCGAAGGCTTCCCGGAACATCACGTTGAGGACGCCGACACGCGGGCTCAGGAGCAGGATCCAGGCCAACGCCGCGATGATTACCGGAAACGCTCTGGGTACGATTCCCAGCTTGGCGAAGACTCTGCCGTAGGGCATGTCGGTGCGCACCACCAGAAACGCCATGATGACGCCCAGCACCACGGAGATGGCGGCCGTCATGAAGGCGAAGACCAGCGAGTTGAACACCAGCGTGGGGATGTCCGCGGGGATGCGGATGGTGAGGGCCCGGACCCAGTTGGCCAGGGTGACGTGCCCCGGAGCCACCGGCGAGGCCGACCAGAAGCTGCCGAAGACCAGCGCCAGCACGGGGACGAGAATGACGAAGCCGATGACCACCATCAGGATGGTGTAGACGGCCCTCATGGCCTTCTCGGTGTGCATGGCCTCCGGTCTCCGTTCAGTACCGTCCCGCCAAGGACGCCCGCGCTACGCGGTGCGCAGGAGGAAGAGCTGTCCCGAGATGTAGCGCGCGGCGTCGGATATCAGGTAGCGAATCAACCCGGTGATCTCGTCCTTTTGCGTGAACCCCCCGAGGAGCGGAGACGTGGCCTGTTTCCTGGTCCACTGCTCCTCGGACATGCCCGCCCGGGCCATGTCGGTCTCGGTGGCGCCGGGTCCGATGGCATTGGCGGTGACGTTGTAGGGCGCCAGCTCCATGGCCAGGGTCTTGGTGAAGGTGATCACCCCGCCCTTGGATGCGGCGTAGTGGGAACCCTGCACCTGACCCGTGACGCCCCGGCCCGAGGCTACGTTGATGATCCGTCCCGACTTGCGTTCGGCCATGTGCTTTCCGGCGGCCTGGGAGCAAAGGAAGAGGCCGGTGAGGTTGATCCGGATCACCCGCTCCCATTCTTCCGCCGGCATCTCCAGCACCGGACAGCGCTTGATGACACCGGCGGCGTTGAGCTGCACGTCGACGTGTCCGTACCTGTCGATGGCCGCCGCGATCATGCCGTCCACGCTGGCCTTGTCGCCGACGTCCACGGCCACCGCCAAGCCCTCGCCGCCGTCCTTCCCGATCTCCGCCACCAGCGCCTGCGCTCCCTCTCCGTTGGAATCGGCCACCACCACGCTGTGCCCGTCCTGGGCCAGCGCGCGGCAGACGGCCGATCCGATGCCGCCGGCGCCCCCGGTTACCACCACGACCTGTGACATGTCACCTCCTGAAATGGCGTCCGTCGCTACGGCGTGCGCAAAAGGAACGTCTGGCCGGTGATGAAGCGCGCCGCGTCCGACACCAGGTAGCGCACCAGTCCCGTGATCTCGTCCTTCTGGGTCAGGCCGCCCTGCAGCGGCTCCACGGCCTTGATGGCGGCCCACTGCTCTTCAGTGTAGCCGGCCCGGGCCATGGGCGTCTCCGTGCGTCCGGGACAGATGTTGTTCACCAGGATGTTGTCCGACGCCACTTCCACCGCCATGGACTTGGTGAAGGCGATGACGCCGGCCTTCGATGCCGAGTAGTGGGCCGAGTAGGGTGCGCCGGCGATGCCCCGGCCGGAGGCGACGTTGATGATACGCCCTTGCTTTTGCGACCGCATGACCGCGGCGGCGACCTGGCTGCACAGGAAGACCCCCCGCAGGTTCACCCGGATCACCCGGTCCCACTCCTCCTCGGTCATGTCCGCGATGGAGAAGCGCCCCATGAGGCCGGCAAAATTGATCTGGTGGTCGAGCTGTCCGTAGGCGTCCACGGCGCTCTGGATCATGGCCTCGACGCTCTGCTTGTCGCCGACGTCCACGCCGACGCCCAGCGCCTCCCGGCCTTCGGATTTGAGCTTGGCGGCGAGGGCCTGGGCCCCCTCTCCGTTGTAATCGGCGACTACGACCCGAAGCCCGTCCTCCGCCAGCGCGGCGCAGACCGACGATCCCAGGCCGCCCGCCCCTCCGGTTACGATAGCGACATCCGCCATGGTGATGTGTTCCTCCTTGCAGTCATTCGACGTAGACAATTAGCTTGGTTGCCCCTCACCATGACCCTCTCCCGAGGGGAGAGGGCACGTGGTTTCCTCAACGTCCTACACCCTCTCCCGAGGGGAGAGGGCACGTGGTTTCCTCAACGTCCTACACCCTCTCCCTCCGGGAGAGGGTCGGGGTGAGGGTCCCCTCATGCGGGCTGCCACCAGCCAGCCGATCCATATCCCGGCGTGGGTCGAAAAGCAAGCGTGTGCGCGGGCTGTCAAGCGCCCCGGGACGCATGGTAACCGGCGAATGCGCCTTCCCACCGTCCGCTCGACAAGCGCCACAGGTTGGCGATCAGCCGGTGAAGCATGAACAGGCTGAACCCGCCCCAGACTCCGAAGAGCCCCAGCCCCAGGTAGAAGGACATGCCGGTCAGGGGAACGAACAGCACGAGGCCGCCGGCCAGCATGGCCCACATGAGAAAACGGGTGTCGTGGGCGCCCAGGATGAAGCCGTCCAGGGCGAAGACGATGCCGTTGAGGGGTTGCAACAAGACCAGCAGCAGGAAGGCCTCGGTGCGAGCCAGCTCCGCCACCGCCAACGAAGAGGTGAAGAGCGCCAGGAGCGGCTCCTGGAGCGTCAGGTAGGCGACGCCGAAGACCGCGCCTCCGGCGCAGCCCCAGATCACCAGCATGCGGCCGAGCCGCTGCGCCCGGCGGGCGTCGCCGGCTCCCAGGTGCCGCGCCACCAGTGTCTGACCGGCCACCGCCAGACCGTCGATCGTGTCGGAGCAGAAGATGAAGAGCTGGAAGGCGATCTCGTAGGCGGCCAGGTACACCGGCCCCATGCGCGCCACCATGGCGGTGGCGAACACCAGCGAGAGCCGGAGGCCGGCCGTGCGGATGGCCAGGTGTCCGGCGATCCTGGAGATATTGCGGAACCGGCGCCGGTTGAGCCGGAGGCTCTTCAGTCGGTAGACGCTTGCGTACTCCGAGAAGAACAGGAGCCGCATGTACAGCAAGATGCCCAGGGCGTGCCCGGCCACCGCCGCCACCGCCGCGCCCCGCAGGCCCAGGGCCGGAAACCCGAAGCCGCCGTAGATCAGCGCGTAGTCCAGCACGATGTTGACGCCGCTCATGAGGAACGCCACCAGCATGGGCGAGAACGTGTTCTGAATGCCCCGCAGGAAGCCCACCGCCGCGTAGATGGAGAAGAGCATCGGGATGGTGGCGCAGCGGATGCGGAAGTAGGGGACTCCTTGGGCTGCCACCTCCGGAGTGGCTCCCATGAGGGCATAGAGCTCCGCGGCGAACAGGTACAGGAGCGAGGCTACCGCGAGCCCGCCGCCGACACCGAGCACCAGGGCGTGCCGGAAGATCTCGCCGCAGGCCGCGTAATTGCGCGAGCCGTACTGGCTGGCCACTAGGCTCGTGGTGCCGAAGATCAGGAACGCGAATATCCAGACCACCGCGCCGATGAGGCTCGTGGCGATGGCCTTGGCGGCGAGCGGTTCCACCCCCAGGTGGCCGATCATGGCCGTGTCGGCGATGTTCAGGACCGGCTCGCTGGCGATGGCCAGCGAGGCCGGAACGGCCAGTCGCAGCAGCTCCCGGCCGTCCGACGCCGGGGGCTCCGGCGCAGGGACACTAGAAATGGCCGGGCCCGCCTTGATGATAGATGCGTACGCGCGCGCTCGCCCGGTCGAAGCGTCGCCGGAGCCAGCGCTTGAACGCATTCCGGGTGGCGGGGATGAGCATCAGGAAACCGAAGGCGTCGGTAAGTATCCCGGGAGTGATCAGCAGGAGGCCCGCCACCAGGATGATCACGCCGTCCAGCATTTCCTCGGCCGGGACGATGCCCTGGCTCAGGTTCCGCTGGATCTGCCCCAGGGTCCGCAGCCCTTCCAGCTTGGCGAGAAATGCCCCCACGACGCCGGTGACGAGCACCAGGACGATGGTGTTGAGTGCGCCGATGATCGAGCCCACCTCGATGAGAAGGTACAGCTCGACCAGGGGAACCACGGTGAACAGCAGCAGGAGTCGCACGAACATGGGCTCAGGAGGTTTTGCGTCGCTCCGGATGAATGAGCCGCGCCAGGATCTCCAGTCCGTCCACCAGCCGGGGTCCAGGCCGGTTGAAGTACTTGGAGCCGTCGACGGCGAACACGCGTCCGTTGGCGACGGCGGGAATCCCCTGCCACGCGGGGAGGTCTTTCAGCGGCTCCCACTCCTTGAGCGTCCGGCTCTCGTCGAAGCCGCAGGGCATGAGCACCATCACCTCTGGCGCGGCTGCCGTCAGGGTCTCCATGGACACCCGTGCCGAAGGCTCGTGTTTTACCGCCAGCACGTCACTTCCGCCCGCCAGCTCGACCATCTCCGGCACCCAGTGGCCCGCGGCGTACAAGGGGTCCAGCCACTCGAGACAGGCCACCTTCGGCCTGGGACGGTCCCGCGGCACGCCGCCCGCGACGCGTTCCACCCGTTCCCGGAGGGTGGCGGCCAGGGTCTCCGCCCGTTCCGGGGTCCCGGTTGCGTTCCCGACCCTCGTGATGTCCGACAACACCTCTCCGAGAGAGCCCGGCGACAGCGACAGCACCCTTGCCGGCGGCCTCAGCGAGCCGGCGGCGGCCATGACGTCGTCGTAGCCCACGGCACAGACGTCGCACAGGCCCTGGGTAATGATGAGGTCGGGGTTGATGCGGCGCAGAAGCTCGATGTCGAGGCCGTAAAGGCTCTCTCCGCGGCTCAACGTCCGTTGAACCATGTCGTCGATCTCGCGGCTCGTGGAGTTGTCGGAGTCGATGCTGCCGCGGACCACCACGGGCTTCTCCCTGGCCGCGGCCGGGAAGTCGCATTCGTGGCTGACGGCCACCACCGAGTCGCCCAGGCCCAGCGCGAAGGCGGTCTCCGTGGCGCTCGGCAGGAGAGTGCAGATGCGCATATTTTTAGTCATAAGGGAGCCGGCGAGGGTTTGCAACGGAACCGCGGCCACGAACCCTTCGCGCACTTGAAAGGCGCATCGCGGTGGTCTATCTTTACGGGCAACTGAAGTAGGTCAAGGCGCTGTGAGCCGCGTCATTGGGGTGCGGTTTCAGCCGGGAGGTTCCGATGCCGATTACCAACAGTCTTCCCGAGACGGTCTTCACCACCCGGGTCGACGATCTGTTGAACTGGGGCAGGGCGTCGTCCCAGTGGTACATGCTGTTCGGGCTGGCCTGCTGCGCCATCGAGCTGATGCAGACGGGCGGGCCGCGGGCGGACCTGGACCGCTTCGGCTGCGTGCCGCGGGCGACGCCGCGCCAGTCGGACCTGATGATCGTCGCCGGAACCTTGACCTACAAGATGGCCAAGCGCACGCGGCTGCTCTATGACCAGATGCCCGACCCCAAGTACGTGATTTCCATGGGGAGCTGCTCCAACTGCGGCGGGCTGTTCCAGATGGCCTACTCGGTGTGCAAGGGAGTCGACAAGATCGTGCCCGTGGACGTGTATGTCCCCGGCTGTCCGCCGCGCCCCGAGGCGCTGACCGAAGGCTTGCTGCGGATTCAGGACAAGGTGATGCGGGAGCGCTGGCTGGTCAAGGGATCGGCGGCGGCCGCGGCCCGCTAAAGGGAGGATTTGCATGGCGTACGTCAAGGTCGCGACCACGGATGAGGTGGAACCCGGCAAACCCAAGCTGGTGGAGGTCAACGGACGGAAGGTCGCCCTGTTCAACCTGGATGGGACATTCTACGCCATCGACGATTTCTGCACGCATCGCGGCGCCCCGCTCTCCGAGGGGGAGGTGATGGGCAAGGATGTCCAGTGCCCGTGGCACGGGGCGATGTTCGACATCACCACGGGCGAGGCCTCCGGACCTCCCGCCGACACGGGCGTCGACACGTTCGCCGTCCGCGTGGAAGGGTCCGATATCGAGGTTGAAGTTTGACGGATCGCCCGAGCCCATGAAGCGGGCGCCGATGCGAAACCAGTGAAGGAGCGAAACCATGGCGGATGACGTTCTCGGCAGGATCGAAGAGCAGGTCAAGAACAACCGGGTGATGGTCTTCATGAAGGGGACCCCGAACTTCCCGCAGTGCGGCTTCTCGGCTCACACGGTGGAGATCCTGCGCGCCCACAACGCGGAGTTCGAGAGCTTCGACGTGCTGGCGGATCCCGCGGTTCGAGAGGGCGTGAAGCAATACTCGAACTGGCCCACCATCCCGCAGGTCTACATCGACGGCAAGTTCGTGGGCGGCTGCGACATCGTTCACGAGCTGCACGAGCGGGGCGAATTGGACGCGCTGCTCAATCCCGGCGAGGGGTAGGTTCCGGGAGAGAACCCAACGCCCTCCCTGTACGAAGAGATAGGCGCGGAGCGCCTGCGTGAGGTCATCGATGTCTTCGTGGACCGGATCTTCGATGACCTCATGATCGGTTTCTTCTTCCGCAACGCCGACCGCGACCGTATCAAGCTGCTGGAGTTCCAGTTCACCGCGCGCGTTCTCGGCGCCGACATGGAGTACGAGGGGCGTCCCCTCGAACAGGCCCACGCGCCCCATCCCATCATGGGCGGGCAGTTCGCCCGCCGCCTGCAGATCCTGCGAGAGACCCTCGACGAGTTCGGCGTGCCACAGGCCGTGCGCACCGCTTGGCTGGACCACACCGAGAGCCTGCGCTCCCTCATCACCCGCGACCGGGGCTCGGACTGCGACCCCGCCGAGGCCCGGCGTAAGGCCCTGGGACAGTCGTCGTGACGGAAACCCGGGAGCACCCGCTCATCGCAAAGGCGGCGCGCGACGAGGCCTTCGACCTGGCCCTGTACGTCAAGCTGCGCGACCTGGAGACCGGCGAGGTCCGCAATACCCTGTCGCGGTTGGTGAACGTGGAGCGGGGACACGTCACCTTCTGGTCCGACATGGCGGGGCTCAAGGACGTATCGCTCAACCGGAGCCAGCGGCTCAAGCTGGCCTTCTTCATCCTCTTGCGGCGGTTCTTCGGCGTCGGCATGACGTTCCTCATCCTCGAAGCCATCGAGATCTACGGGATCAAGAAGTACTGGACCCTCTGGGACCAATACAAGGACACGCCGCAAGGGCCCCGGATCAAGGCCATCCTGCGGGACGAGTTCGGACACGAGGACGAGATCGTCGCCGACCTCACCGGCAGGCGGCTCAACGCCGAACGGGTGCGCGACATCTTCCTGGGGCTGAACGACGGCCTCGTGGAGGTGCTGGGCAGCGTCAGCGGCTTCTACGCCGCGTTCGGAGATCCCGTCTATGTCCTCGTGGCCAGCCTGACGGTGGCCGTGGCCGGCGCCATCTCCATGGCGGCCGGGGTGCTGGCCTCGTCTCGATCCCAGCTCGAGGTCCAGCGCATCGAGAACGCCAAGCGCAACTTCTTCGATCCCGACGCCGAGGTAGCCGAGGAGACGCGTCCGTTGACCGCGGCCGTCGCGGTGGCGATTTCCTATTTCCTGGGCGCGCTGTGTCCGATCCTGCCGGTGCTCCTGGGCGCGGCCAGCCCATTGTGGTCGATCGTGTTCGGAGGGGCCATGGTGGCCCTGGTGACCATGCTGCTGTCGTTCATGTCCGGCATGGAGGTCCGCCACCGGGTATTGCAGAACCTTCTGCTGGTGTCCGTGGCGGTGGCCGTGACCTATACGCTGGGGACGCTGGTCAAGCACTTCTGGCAGATCGCCGTGTGACGGTCCGGACCGCGTCGTCAGGTCGCCATACGGATCCGTGAACCGCCACTATCCGCGAAGCGCAATGGGTAATCGAGATATCGCTGCCGCCCGGGACTATCACGAGCGCACCAAGCACTCTCCCGTAAGCATCCGCAGCGGTCCGCACTATCTCGACTGGGACAACCAGCCGCACCCCTTCAAGGTCTACGAGAGCCTGGACTCGTTGCCGCTGGAGGAGCACCTGGGCTCGTCCGGCGTCCCGGCGCTCGATGCCATATCCCGGTCCGTTCCGGAGGGCGAACGTCAGGTCACCCGGCAGGAGCTAGGCGAGCTGCTGTTTCTCTGCGCCGGTGTCACCCGCCGTCGGCGTTACTTCGGCGGCGAGATGCTCTTCCGGGCGGCCGCCTGCACGGGCGCGCTGTACCATATCGACGTCTATGTCGTCGCCGGGCCACTGGCCGACCTCGACGCGGGCGTCTACCATTTCGCGCCCGAGCGCTTCGCCCTGACACCGTTGCGCACGGGCGACCACCGGGGCGCGCTGGTGGAGGCCAGCGGTGCCGAACCGGCGGTAGCCCACGCCCCCGCCATTCTGGTCTTTGCCTCCACCTACTGGCGCAACAGTTGGAAGTACCGCGACCGCGCCTACCGCCATTGCTTCTGGGACGGCGGCACCATCCTGGCCAACTTCCTGGCGGCGGCCTCGGCGCGGGACATCCCGTCCCGGACGGTGATGGGGTTCGCTGATGGCTCGGTCAACCATCTGCTGGGGCTGAATACGGACAAGGAAGCGGCCCTGTGTCTCGTGCCGGTGGGCCGGATCGGGCCGGCCGAGGCACCTTCCACCGCGGCGCCTTCCACCGATGCATTCCCGTCGCTCGACTACCCCACGCGCCCGTTGTCCCGCCGGGAGGTGGACTACCCCGCCATCCGCGACATGCACGCGGCCTCGAGCCTCGACAACAGTGCCGAGGTCCGGGGCTGGCGGGAAGCGGAGGGGGATGAGGCCGCGAACGCCGTTGCCGGGGAGACGGGCGAGGCCGCGACCGCCGCGACGGGCGACGCGGGCTCCGCCGGCATGGAAGAGGCGGTTGGGGTGACAGGGGCGACGGAACCCGCCGGGACATCCGAGGTGGATGCCGCCGCAACCCCGGTGAACGAACTGCCCCTGGAAGTCGTGCCCGCGGCGTCGCTTCCGGCCGCCGGCGTCGAACAGGTGATCGTGCGCCGCGGTTCGACCCGGAACTTCTCGCACGAGTCCATTACCCTGGCGCAGTTGTCCAACGCCCTTCACTACGCCACCCGCGGCGTGGCTACGGACGTCGACGCCGACGGTTCACGGCCGCTCAACCAGCTCTACCTCATCGTCAACAACGTCGACGGCGCCGCGCCCGGCACCTACGTCCTGGATCGCGGCCAGGGGAGCCTACGGCTCTTGAAGGAAGGGGAGTTCCGCAGGGAAGCCGGCTTTCTCGGGTTGGGACAGGAGATTCCCCACGATGCCAGCGTCAACGTCTACCTCCTGACCGACCTCGATGCGGTGTTCCGGCGTTACGGCAACCGCGGCTACCGGCTGGCGCAGATGGAAGCCGCCATCACCGCCGGCCGCCTCTACCTGGCGGCCTACGCCCAGGGGTTCGGCGCTTCCGGGCTGACCTTCTTCGACGACGACGTCACCGACTTCTTCTCCCCCCACGCCGCCGGCAAGAGCGTCATGTTCCTGATCGCCCTGGGCCGGCGCCTGAAGAAATAGCCCCCCTACCGCCGGCTCCACGCCAGCCAGCGCTGGAAGATCTTCTTGACAGTGGGCGTCAGCCGGGTGCGGTTGAAGGCGTCGCCGGTCTGCTTGATGGCCTCGGCCTGGGTGGGGTAGGGGTGGATGACGTTGGCGACGGTGCCGAGGCCGACCTTGCCGGCCATGGCCAGGGTGATCTCGCTGATCATCTCGCCGGCGTGACGGGCGACGATGGTGCCGCCGACGATCTTGTCCTTGCCCTTCAGGACGTGGATCTTGACGAAGCCCTCCTCCTCGCCGTCGGCCAGCGCCCGGTCCACTTCCTTCAGCTCCCGCGCGTAGGTGTCGATGGCGATGCCCTTGCTCTCGGCGTCGCGCTCGTACATGCCCACGTGGGCGATCTCCGGGTCGGTGTAGGTGCACCACGGCATGATGAGGGAGCTGAGCTTCTTGCTCTTGTAGAAGAGGGCGTTCTGGATGATGATGCGCGCGGCCGCGTCCGCCGCGTGGGTGAACTTCCAGTCCATGCAGACGTCGCCGCCGGCGAAGATGCGCGGGTTGGTGGTCTGGAGGTAGTCGTTGACCACGACGCCACGGAACGGGTGGAACTCGACGCCGACGCCTTCGAGGTTGAGGCCGTCCACGTTGGGCGCGCGTCCGGCGCCCACCAGGATCTCATCCACGGCCACCGAGTCGGCGTTGCCGCCTGCCTCGTAGTGGACCACCTTGCGGCCGTTCTCCGTGGCCACGCGGGTGAGGGTGCTGTTGAGCACCAGTTGGATACCCTCACGCAGGAACTGCTGCTGGACGATGTCCGCGGCGTCGGCGTCCTCGCGGTTGAGGATGTGGTCGCCGTTGTGGAACAGCACCACCTGGCAGCCCAGGCGCTGGAAGGTCTGCGCCAGCTCGCAGCCGATGGGGCCGGCGCCGATGACCGCGAGCCGTTCCGGGCGCTGGGTCAGGGAGAACACGGTCTCGTTGGTGAGGTAGCCCGCCTCCTCGATCCCCTCGATGGGCGGATGCGGCGCCACCGCCCGGGCGCCGGAGGCGATGACCGCCTTCTTGAAACGCAGGGACTGGCCGTCCACCTCGACGGTATCGGGGCCCGTGAAGCTGGCATCGCCCAGGAAGACGTCGACTCCCAGCTCGCTGAAGCGTTTCACCGAGTCGTGGTGGCTGATATGGGAGCGGATGCGGCGCATGCGTTCCATGACCGCGGCGAAGTCCACCTGGACGTCGTCCGGGCAGCCGATGCCGAACATCCCGGCTTCGCGGACCTCCGCCACCACGCGTGACGAGCGGATGATGCACTTGGACGGGACGCAGCCGACGTTCAGGCAGTCGCCGCCCAGGTAATGGCGTTCGATGAGGGCGACCTTGGCGCCCAGGCCGGTTGCGCCCGCGGCGGTCACCAGCCCGGCCGTGCCGGCGCCGATCACCACCAGGTTGTAGCGGTCGGCCGGCACGGGGTTGGTCCAGTCCGCCGGATGGGTGTTGGAGCCCAACACCTGGTTGTATTCATCCTGCGGCGACAGTTGGGGAATGTTGCGCATGAGTCGGTTCTCCCGTTCCTTCCATGTGGGCGGCAGTGTTTGCGGGCCGCGCTACGACGCCTTCGCCTGCCTCCTCTTGTTGACCAGCTCGATGGACTTCTTGGCGATGAGCGGAAACAGTCCGAGCAGCACGAACGAGAGCAGCAGCGTGGGCGAGAGGATGCCCGCCAGTGAATCGATCTGCGCCAGTTGGGTCCCGGCGTTGACGAAGACGATGGTGCCGGGAAACATGCCGAGTTGGCTCACGAAGAAGAACTGCACCGTGCGGATGGGCGTGAGCCCCATGACGAGGTTGATGACGAAGAAGGGGATCGCCGGGATCAGCCGCATGGTGAAGAGGTAGAACATGCCCTCCCTGGCGATGCCGTTGTTGATGGTCTCCAGCTTGTCTCCGAACTTGCTCTGGATGCTGTCCCGCAGAAGAAGGCGCGCCACCAGGAACGCCAGGGTGGCGCCGATGGTGCTGCAGAAGGAAACGATGATGGTGCCGGTGATGACCCCGAAGAGCGCGCCCCCCAGCAGCGTCATGATGGCGGCGCCCGGAAGCGAGAGCGCGGTCACCGCGATGTAAACGGCAGCGTAGGCCGCGATGGTGACGGCCGGGTTCTGGTGGTAGTAGGCCTGATAGGCGTCGCGCTGGGCCTTGATGAACTCCAGGTTGAAGTACCTGCCGAGGTCGAAGATGAAGAATGCCGCGATGAGGGCCGCCACCAGCACGACCACTGCTATCTTGACGATCCGTTGGTTCATGAACGATCTCTCCTCACGTGTCACCGTTCCGCGTTCAGGCTCCAGTCGTAGTGATGGTCGAAGCCGCCGCTATGGCCTTCCAGGCGCTTCCGCAGCGGCGGCTCGGCGTATTTCTTGAGGTGCTCGACCACGCCCTTGGTGTTGCCGCCAAAGTCGGCCTGGAACCAGTCGTAGATGCTCGATACGCGCAGCCGCCCGCCCTCGAACGCCGCGCCTCTGGGGTGATTGACGTATTCCCGGGCGCCGCCGTCCAGAAGCCGCTCCAGGTTGCCGGCGGTAAAGACCTCGGCCTGCAAATTGGGGCAGCCGATGCTGGCGCAGTTGACCGCGTAGTGCACCCGGTTGTCGCGCCAGATGGGGCGAAGGATGCGATGCTCGATGTCGTCCAGCGAGATCTTCTCGCCCTCCACCGCCACCAGCTTGGCCTTCCACGGGCCGCCGCCGAAGAGTCCTCCGAAAAATCCGGAGGAAAGGTTGATGTCCTTGATGGACTTCACCGGGAAGTGCTCCAGCACCACCTTGATGGTCAGGGCGTTATAGAGATTGATCCAGTAGGCTTGCTGGGCGTTACGGCCGTAGGCGGATACGGCGATCTTCTCCAGCCGCGCGACGTAGCCGTCGAGGGCGGCTTTGTCCTCCTTGCTCACGCCGCCGTAGCGGAGCCGGTTCACGCCGGACGGGTGCGCCGTCACCACGTACTTTTTCAGGAACGCCTGCCATGCCGAGTGGTCGATGGTCCGCGTGTCGGCGGCATCGTGTTTCTGCCACCGGGGCCAAAGCTCGGCGGCGGGCGCCGCGAGCGCCTGGTTGCCTAGGAGGCAGCATGCCAGCGCGATGGCGGGCGCGAGTTTCCGCGAGTTGAGCATGGAGTCCGTTCCGGAAGTCCCTGTGGCCCGTCCACGCGGTCCCAGGCGGCGGGAGCGCGATTTCGAGAGCGCGATCATTTATAGTTGATTTGGTGCCGCACGTAAATTCCGCGAAGGGACGGCCGTCCCGTTCCCCAACTTCCCGCGGCTGGGCGAAGGGCGCGGCCGCGGGTTCCACCGGATCGCTCAAACCGGCCCTGGCCGTCATGGCGCGGGCGCCGGAACCCGGCAAGGTCAAGACCCGGTTGTGCCCGCCGCTTGACCCCCGTCAAGCGGCGGAGTTCTACGAATGCGTCCTGCGGGATGTGCTGGACGACTTGGCGCGGCCGAAACGGTGGGATACCTGGGTGGCCTACGCCGAGCGCAGCCGGGACTATTTCCAGCGACTTCCCGGACATCCTGTTGCGCTTCTGCCGCAGCGGGGCGCCTCTTTGGGGGCGCGCATGCACGCGGTGTTCGTCGATCTCTGTCACGCGGGCTACCGCCAGGTGGTGCTCGTGGGCAGCGACATTCCCGGTTTGAGCGCGGCCTCGGTCGGTCAGGCGTTCGACGCTCTCGAACGGGACCGAAGCGACCTGGTGCTCGGCCCGGCGGATGACGGCGGCTATTACCTGATCGGCCTCGGCCGGCCGCGGGAAGGGCTCTTCGGCGGTATCGCCTGGAGCACGGCGTCGGTGCTGGAGCAGACCCTGGCAAGGGCCCGGGAACTGGAGCTCCGTGTCGGGACGGTGGCCGGCACCTACGACGTCGACGTGGCGGACGACGTCGAGCGGCTTCGCCGGGACCTGGAGGCCTCCGGTGGACTCCGCGTCAGCCGTCCCCGAACCTACGCCTGGATGCGCCGGCGGTTGCATCGATAGTTCATTCGTTGCGAGCCGCTTCAATGGCGCGGCGAGCGGCCGAGAAGGCCTGATCCTGATCGACGAACTCCGAACGCGGTGTACGCATGCGCGCGCGGATCTCCTGGGCCGACAAAGTGAGTGTCGCTTCGCGTTCCGTCTCTTCCCGCGTCATCAAGCCTCCCTATGACTAAACCATACAGTGCCGGGCATTGGCGTCAATCCCGGGATGTCCGGAGATGGCGCCACGCAACGCGGACGGCCTTGGTGCTGAGCGAGGAGAGGGGGTGGGAGGAGAGATCGTCGAAGGGCACCCAACGCCACGCCGGTCCCTTGACCGCGATCCTCCGCCGCAAAACGTAAACCGGAGCGGTGATGCGCATATCGGTGATGGCGTGGCGGATGACGGCCAGCGGCGTGGATTGGCGCAAGGTTTCGTCGGCGGCCCCGGGCGGCAACGTCTCCGGCGTGGGCAGCTCCCACAGGCCCGCGAGGAGGCCCGTATCGGGGCGGCGATGCAGGAGGATGCGTGAGCGGGATTCCACCACCACCAGCGGCCAATGCGTCGCACGGGTGCGCACGGGCTTCCCGCGCGGGACGTCGAAAGCGCCGCACGCCCGCGCGCGGCACCAGTGGGCCAACGGGCAGCGCCTGCACAGCGGCTGGGCAGGCAGACAGACGGTGGCGCCCAGCTCCATGGCGGCCTGATTGAAGTCCCCGGGCCGGGAGTGGGACACCATCCGTTCGGCCGCGGCGTCGATGTGTTTCGGGTCCCGCAGGCCCAGCAGGCGGGCGTAGACGCGGCGTACGTTGCCGTCCGGCGCAGCGCGGCGCCGGCCGAAAGCGATGCTCATGATCGCCCCGGCCGTGTAGCGTCCGATGCCCGGCAGCCGCAGCAGCGTCTGGTAATCTGCTGGCAGGCGCCCGCCGTGGCGGCTCACCACCAGGCGCGCGGCCTGCTTCAGGTTGGCGGCCCGCCGGTAGTATCCCAGACCGCTCCAGACGCTCCGGACCGCGTCCAGGGGCGCCCGGTCCAGGGCCTCCACCGACGGGAACGCCTCCATGAAGCGGTGGTAGTAGGGCAGCACGGTGGCCACCTGGGTCTGCTGGAGCATGGTCTCGGAGACCCAGATGGCATACGGGTCGCACGTCTTCCGCCACGGCAGATCGCGCTTGTTGCGGTCATACCAGCGCAGCAGCGCGGCGCGCATGCGCGATCGCACCTTGGAGGAGTGACTGGTCTCAGCCATTCGCCGCCCGATAGCGCGTTTGTCGGACTACACTTCGCTAATCCGACCTACCGGCGTGGTCCACGTAGGTCGGGTTAGCCGAAGGCGTAACCCGACATCATGCTCAGCCGTTCGGATAACCTTCCCTAGTCGCGGATGTCCTGCAGGAACCACTCCTTCGGCAGCGGGTGGCCCAGCCCCTTGGCCTTGGCCTGCTCGTAGACGGTGCCCCCCACCGCGGCGAACTGGAGGCCTTGGGTGCCCTGGTTGTTCAGGAACGTCACCTGCCGGTCGCTGGTCCTTCCCGGCCAGCGGCCTGCCATCAGGTCGGGAATGGTGCCGATGTTCTTGTTGTCTATCTCGCGGATGGGGGAGGGCGGGATCTTGCTCCGCTCCTCGTCGGTGCCGGCGATGTAGGCGAACATGCCGTCGGAGCCGTGGATGGTTCCCGCCGGAGGATTGTCCAGCACCAGGGTGGAGGCTCCCAGGCGCGCCTGCAGGTCGCACTTGACCAGGACTTCCGGCCCGGCCTCGTTGGAGCGGACGTTGGTGATGTGCATGCCGGGCTCCACCCATTCCGGCTTCATCACCTGCACCAGCGAGTCCGTGGCCATGGCGAGGATGTCGACGCCGCGGCAGGCCGCTTCCGCGTTGTCGCAGGTCTCGACGTTGAGGCCCAGTTGCTCGCGCATCTCCGCCGCGAAGGCTTCCCGGTTGGCCTTGGTGGGGCTGAACACGCGCAGCAGCTCGATGTCCCGCACCTCGTGGATGGCCTGGGTGTAGGTCCGCGCCATGCCGCCCGAGCCCAGCATCCCCACCACCTTGGAGTCCGGTCGGGAGAGGTACTTGACCCCGAGCCCCGCGCACGCGCCAACCCGCATGTGCTGGAGGTAGCCGTCGTTCATCAGCGCCAAGGGCTCGCCGTTGCGCACGCTCAGCAGGAAGATGAGGCCGCAGTAGGTGCCCGGCTCGATGCAGTACTTGTCCTCGGTCTCGAACTCCCCGTCCTTCTCCCACACGAGCATGTCCGACTTCATGCGGATGGCCAGGTACCCCAGCGACCGGGTGGCCCCCTCCATGGTCCCCCAGCGGTAGTAGTGGGGCTCCCGCGGCACGTAGAAGTCGATCCTCGGACGGTACGCCGCCTCGTTCTTCGATAGGTCGCGGTAGGCGTCCTCCATGGCGCTGAGGCAGGTCTTCATGTCCAGAACTTCTTGTATGTGCTCATTGGTCAGAAACAGCATGGTTCCTCCTTGTGTGAACAAGCCTTATTTTCGCGCCGCGGGACAAACCGGTCTGCCGGCGTATTCCTGCCCGGAATCGATGACCAGCCCGCCGGTCTTCATGAAGGCCCGGCCGACCAGCAGCGGGGTACTCATCCCGGTGCGATCGGCCAGGTTGACCTCCGCGAGCTTTTGGTAGCCGGCGATGCAGAGCCTGAGCCGCACCACCGGACGCTCGACGATGGCGGTGCCGGCGCGGCGGATGAGGACGATCCTCGTCACGACCCGGCGGAACCGCATCCTGCGCTCGCCGGTGTCCACGACGAAGCTGACCCAGTCCTTGCCATCCTTCTTGTACCTCTCGATCTTGACGGCGTGAATGGACGTGACGTCCGCTCCGGTATCCATCTTCGCCTTCATCGCAAGGCCCGAGGGCAGGACGACCGCGTTCTCCACGTGGCCGACGATGGTGAGCATGCGGGACTGGGCTTCCGAAGCCCCCAGCGTCGCCAGTGCCGCCAGAACGGCGCAAAGAACGATTCGCATGTTTTATCCCTCACGGGACGTTTTCGTTGCCGCCTCTTTCTCCAGGGTTGCCCGGACGCCGTCCAGGCCGGAGTCGTCCCCCGCGAGGCGCAGGAAGTTGGCCTGGATGAGCGCTTCCATCTTCTCGGGCGGCAGGCCCTTGATCTCCGCCAACGCCCCGACCACGTCGGCGATGATGTCGGGCGGCGCCTCCTCGCCGACCAGCCAGCGGTTGCCGCCGGGGTTGTCGGTCTCGGACAGGAGCTGGCGGGGCGGCACCGCGCGCGCGATTGCCCGGATCTTTTCCGAATACAGCACTTCCACCCCCACCGTGAAGAGGTAGCCGTCGGCGATCATCTCGTCGAGCACGTCCATGGGTCCGGAGTACCAGTGCACGATGGCCTTGTTCACGCCGAAAGCACGCAGGGTATCGAGAATCCGCCGTTCCGCGCCCTTGGTGTGCAGGTTGACGATCTTGTCGTGCTCGGCGGCCTCCCGCACCAGGAACTCGAACACCCGGATCTGGTGCGGGTAGGCGTCCGTGTTCCGCACCCAGTGGAAGTCGAGCCCCAGCTCGCCCAGCATGAGACTCTGCTCTATCAGGGGACCCAGATCCGCCAGGTGGTTCACGTGTTCCGGCGCGCGCCGCGGGTGGATGCCGAAGGAGGGGAGCACCAAGTGATGCCCTTGCGCCAGCGCGAGGTTGCGCTCGTAGGAGGCGGGGTCCATGGAGTTGGCGAGCGTCAGGATGCGCCGGCGCTCGATGCAGGCAAGCGCCTCTCGCGGCTCGTCGTAGTGGTCGAGATGGGCGTGGGCGTCGATCAGCATGAAGCGCGCTGCGCCTTCCCGCCGGTCGGAACGGCCTCCGAGGCTTCGGCTGCCGCCCTACCTGAAGCGGTCGCCGAAGTACTTCGACAGGTCGATGTCGTCCGTCCCCGGAACCTTGATCTCCAGCGGGTAATCGGACTTGCGGGTGGCGTCCACGCCCACCTTGGTCACCAGGTGGGACCCGCCGGCCGGGTCGTAGGAGGCCGGGTCCAGCGGGGAGCCACGGGAGTGGGTGACCATGAACACGTCGCGGTCGGCGCGCACGCGGGTGGCGATGGCGTGCATGACGTCGCTGTCGTTGCTGATGTCCACGTCCTCGTCCACGCAGACGACGAACTTGAGGAACGGGTCGGCGGCGAAGGCGGCCATGGCCGCGTTCTTGGCGTCGCCGTCGATCATGGACTCCATCTGGATGTAACAGATGTAGCGGGAGCGCCCGCAGGGCGGGACGTAGACCGCCTTCACGCCGGCGCTGGCGATGCGGCAGGTGTGGTAGATGTAGCTGTTCCGTGTCACCCCCGACAGGAGCAGGTTGTCGGCGTGCCCCACGAACGAGCTCTGGTAGAGCGCGTTCTTCTTCATGGTGATGGCCTTGACGTACACCACCGGGTTGATGCGCTGGGGGCCGTAGGTGCCGGGATACTCGCCGAAGGGGGCTTCCTCCTCCATCTCCGTGGGATGGATCTCGCACTCCAGCACGATCTCGGCGCTTGCCGGCACCTCCACGTCGATGGTCTTGCACTTCACCAGTTCCACCGGCTTGCCCAGCATGGAGCCGGCGATGCTGAACTCGTCGGTGTCGATGGAGGTGAAGCTCAGGTTGCCGATGTTCATGGCGGGGTGGCCGCCGATGACCGCGGCCATCTGCGTCGGCAATCCGCGGGACTTGTTCTTCTTGAGGATGTAGTGGCCGTGGGCGGTCTCGGAGATCTGGATGCCGAAGCGGTTCTTGCCCTTGAGCTGCAGCCGGTAGATGCCGGCGTTGCGGATGCCGGTGTCCGGCTCCTTCATCACGTCGAACGCCAGCGTGACGTAACGGCCGGCGTCCATCTCGTGGTACTGCAGGATCGGGAACATGGTGACGTCGACGTCGTCGCCGGTGAGCACCACCTCCTGGCAGGGCCCGCTCTCCACCTCCACCGGCGCCACCGGATTCGCCTCGCGCCTGCCGTACTCGTGAATGAAATCCGCGGGGGTGGCGTCGTAGGGCAACCCGATGGCCATGGCCAGCCGCGGGAAGCTCGCGTGCATGTTGGTGACCAGCGGGATGGAAGAGCCCTTGACGTTCTCGAAGATCACGCACGGGAACTGCTGCTGGCGCTCCAGCTTGGCCAGGATCCCGGTGACCTCGAAGACCGGATCCACCTCCCGGGTGACCCGGATAACCTCGTCCGGATAGTTGCCCTCCAGAAAGGCGATGGCCTCGCCGAGGGTCTGCCCCATGCCATTGGTTGAGGTTGCCATAGTGACGGGTGGCTTAACACGCAGGTACCCCTGCCGCAAGCGAGCCCCTCGGGCCGAAGATCCCTCACCCCAACCCTCTCCCATAGGGAGAGGGAGCCGGAAGGAAACGCACCAAACCCCTCTCCCTCTGGGAGAGGGTGCCCGAAGGGCGGGTGAGGGCGCTCGGCAACCTCGCCCGCTCGGCAGGACGCCCCTATAGGGGCCGGTGCTTCCGTATCAGCGCGAGCACCCGCTCGGGCGTGACCGGGGTCTCGGAGATCTCGATTCCGCCAAGGGGCCGCAGCGCGTCCACCACGGCGTTGGCCACCGCCACCGGCGGGGCGATGGCGCCGCCTTCGCCGATGCCCTTGAGGCCCAGCGGATTGAGCGGGGAGGGGGTCTCGAGGTGCACCTGCCGTATGTCCGGCACCTCGCCGCAGCTCGGCAGCAGGTAGTCGAGGAAGGTGCCCGTGAGGAGCTGTCCCAGGTCGTCGTAGACGAACTCCTCGTACAGCGCGCCGCCGATGCCCTGGGCGACGCCGCCGCGCACCTGGCCCTCGACGAACAGGGGGTTGATGGCCGGTCCGGAGTCGTGGGCCACCGCGTAGTCCAGGAGCTTCACTTCCCCCGTGCCCGTGTCCACCTCCACCACCGCCACGTGGGCGGCGTGGGCCCAGGTCACGGTCTGCGGCACGTAGTAGTAGGTAGCCTCCAGCCTGGGGTCCATACCGTCGGGCAGCTTCGAGGCCCAGCCGGGCACCGCGGCGCCGGCCAGCTCGGCCAGGGATACGCCGCGGTCCGGCCGTTCGGCCACGAAGACCCTGCCGTCCCGTGTGGCCAGGTCGTCCGGGTTGGCTTCCAGCAGGTGGCCGGCCAGTTCGAACACCTTGTCCTTGAGGCGGCGGGTGGCCTCGTGGATGGCGGTGCCGGCGTTCACCGTGCTGCGGCTGGCGAAGGTGCCGACGCCGTAACGGATGGCGTCGGTGTCGCCGCCCACCACCGTCACGTCTTCCGGGGCGACTCCCCATAGGTCGGCGGTGAGCTGGGAGAACACGGTTTCGTGTCCCTGGCCGTGGCCGCTGGCGCCCACCGACACCAGCAGCTTCCCGGAGGAGTCCACCTCCACCCGGGCGCCCTCGAAGGAGCCGACCCCGGTCCCCTCGGTGTAGTAGCCGATGCCCACGCCTACGTAGCGGCCGTCCCGCGGGGCTTCTCCGTCACGAAGGACGTTACCTTCACGGCCGGCATCCGCGCGGTGGGGCGTACCGCCTTCACCAAGGGTCTGCGCGTCACGCCGTGACTCCGCGCCGGCAGCCGACTCTCGGTGGTACGCGGCTTGCTTCTGCCGCGCGCGCACGTCGTGGTAGCCGCACGCGTCCAGGGCCTTTGTCAGCGTGGCGGGGAAGTCGCCGTTGTCGTAGCGCACCGGCATGCCGTCCCGGTACAGGACGCCGGCGTCGTAGGGGATCTCGTCGGGCTGTACGAAGTTGCGGAAGCGCACCTCGGCCGGGTCGAGGTCCAGCTCCCCGGCGATGCGGTCGATGCAGCGCTCCATGACGAACACCGCCTCGGGACGTCCGGCGCCGCGGTAGGGGGCGTTGGGGACCTTGTTGGTGGCCACGCAGGTGCCGGTGACGGCGAGGCTGGGGACTCGGTACGGCCCCTGCAGGTGGGCCGAGGTGTTGTATGCGTCGGTGAGTCCCATGGGGTTGTAGGCGCCGTTGTCCAGCAGGAAGCGGTCCTTCAGGGCCAGTATCCGGCCGTCGTCGTCGAACCCCAACTCCACGTAGTGGATCTGGTCCCGGGCGTGCGCCGTGCTGATGAAATGCTCCCGGCGGTCCTCGATCCACTGGACCGGCCGGCCCAGCTCCAGGGCGAGGTAGGGCACAAGCACTTCTTCGTGATAAACCAGCACCTTAGGCCCGAAACCGCCGCCCACGTGGGGCGCCACCACCCGGATGCTCTCCTCGGTCATGCCGAGCTGGACGGCTATCTGCCGGCGCACGCTGTGAGGGACCTGCGTGGACGACCACACGGTCAGCCGGCGCGGCTTGACCTCGGCCATGGCCACGACGCCTCTTCCCTCCATGGGGATGCCGCCGTGGCGCCGGTGGTGCAGACGTTCCTCGATACGGTGGCGCGCGTTCTCCAGCGCCCGTTCCACGTCGCCCTTGGCGATGCTGAAATGGAACACGACGTTGTCGTCCGCGTCCTCGTGAATCCGCACCGCGTCGGGCTCCAGTGCCGCTTCCGGGTCCACCATCGGCGGAAGCTCTTCGTATTCGACCGCGATGCCGTCGAGCGCGTCCTCGGCCAGGTAGCGGTCGTCGGCCACCACGATGGCCACCGGCTCGCCCACGTAGCGCACCTTGCCGAGGGCCAGCACCCGCGACCGCGGCCCCTTGAGCACGGGCTTGATCGCCTGCAGCCATGGCGCCGGATGGAACTCGAAGCTTGGAGGAAAGGGCTGGATGGCCTCGCGGATGTCCTCCCCGGTAAGGATCCGGATGACTCCTTGCATCGCGAGAGCGCCGCTTGGGTCGATGCTTCGGATCCGCGCATGCGCGTGGGGGCTGCGCAGCACCGCGGCGTGAAGCATTCCCGGAAACCGCAGGTCGCTCACGTAGGTGCCCTGCCCGCGCAGCAGCGGTTCCGCCTCCCGCATGGGAATGCTGCGCCCCATGTGGCGCGTGGCGCCCTGGTCCTTCATGGCCGTGGCTGGTCCGCTAGATGGTCCAGATGTCGTAGAGCAGCTCCATGCGCCGGAACATGACCTCCCGCGTCTGTTGCTGGAGGTTGGGCGAGGTGAGGTAGCGGCGGCCGATATCCTCCGCCAGAGAGCCGTGCTCTTCGTCTGCCTCGACGTGGACGGTGAAGAAACGGACAGCTTCGGGGGCCATGCCGTAGCTGTCGATGAACCCTTGGCCGAGTGCCGCCGCGGCCGGCCCGAAGGTCCCCTCGGCCCCCATCTGCGCCGCCATCACCACGAACCAAGGGTGCGTATGGATCACCAGCTCGGCAAAATACAGATGCGCGGCGGTGGCCGGCAGCAACTGGGCGTTCTCCAGGTCCGCGCGCTTGAGTCCGAGGGCCTCGGCGAACTCCACGAACATGTCCGGATGGCCGGAACTGCCCGGCAGCAGGCCGCGGGTTTCCTCCTCGGCCACTTCGAACAGCTTGGGAGCGAACTCGGGATCGCTGCACGCGACGTAACGGAGCAGGGCGATGCGCGGCACCGCGACGCGGAACTGGTAGTCCTGCACCGCCCAGGTGCGGATGTGGTCCAGGGTGGCGGCACCCTCGCGCACGGCCTTCACGAACGGGTGGTTGATGCGGAGCTTGTGGAATGCGGCGATCTCTTCCTTGAGCTGCTCGACGAACTCGTCGGCTGAAACGGGCTTGCTGTCCATACGGATATCTCCTGTCACGACCGGTTGGTGCCGGTGGCACGCCTAAAGCTATCGGCTTTGCGGGGAAATTCCAATCCTGCATGGAAACGCGGCCGGCGTCGGATTACGCTGCGCTAATCCGACCTACCTTGCCGGAAGCCACTCGCCCACCAGACCGGAGCGCGGCCGTAGGTCGGATTAGCCGAAGGCGTAATCCGACATCACGCCGGGTAACGTCAAGAGGTTTGTGTCAGGGAGAAGAGGGAGGGGACTCCCTGAGACCTGTTTTCGTACGTGAAGACGGCGAACAGGATGCGGTCCATGGAGGTACGATCCTGGAAGACGCCCATGGGACGGGTCCGTCTTCGGACTTCACGGAACCTGCGTTCGATGGCGTTGGTGGTGCGCACGGCCTTACGCTCTTCGAGGGTCGGATAGCGGAAGCAGGTGAGCAGATCGTCGAGGTCTGTGCGCAGGGAGGCGACGACCTTGGGGTAGGCCTCCAACCAGCGTTGGGCGAAGCGGCGGGCATGGGAGCGGGCCTTGCGGAGGTTCGAGGCGTTCATGATGCTGTGCAGGGCTCTTTTGACCGCAGGCTGGTCGGCCTTTTTGACCCGGTCGAGGAGGTTGCGGATCTTGTGGGCCCAGCAGCGCTGGACCGCCACGTTGGGGTAGACCGTGGAGAGGGCTGCAAGCAGACCCTTGCCGCCGTCTGAGCAGATCATCTCAAGGGTCTTGCCTTCGAGGCCGCGGCGGTAGAGGTCTGTGAGGAACAGCTCCCACTGGGCGGCGCTCTCGGCCGTGGCCAGGCGGTAGTCGAGGATCTCCTTTTTGCCGTCCGGATCAAGCCCCAGGGCCACCAGCACCGGGCGGCGCACAGCGCCCAGGCCGGTCTTGCGCGCCAACACCACGCCGTCGAGCATCAGCACCGGGTAGTGGTCCTTGAGGGGCCGGCGGTGGAAGGCGGCCACCGCCTCGTCCAGGAGCTTGGCCACCTGGCTGACGGTGCCCGGGCTGATCCGCCGGCCCAGCACCGGCTGGAGCGCCACCGCCACCTTGCGAGTGGAAAGACCCAGCACGAAACAGGCCAGGATCATCCGGTCAATGGGGGCCGAACGCTGGGCATAGGCCCGCACCACCACCAACGCACTGTATCGCCGGGTGCGCGGCACCCGCAGCTCGATCTCCCCCAACTCCGTCATCAGCCACCGCCCGTAGCTGCCGTTGCGCCGATCCGCTTCCCCGCGCTCCGCCATCTCTTCTAGATGACGATCCACCTGCGCCGCCATGCCCCGCTCCAGCACTCCCTTCAGCGCTAAAGCCCCGGCCCGGCGGTAGTCCTCGCTCCACTCAATCTCCTGGGCTCGCATCTGCTTCAGCATCCGGAACGCTTGCGGTATACTCTCGATCGTTGCCCTTTGTGGCATCGGGGGTGCTCCTTTCTGTGTGGATCTGGTTAACCCACTGGAGTACCCCCTCCCTTCCTGCTGACACAAACTCTCATACATCACCTCACGCCGCGAGCCGTTGCCGTGTCGTTTGAAGGAGTGTTAATATTCCCACCTGCGTCGTACGGCGCCAACCCAAGAGGAGGTATCGCCATGAAGAAATTCACGCTTGTCGCCGCATCGTTTCTGGCTCTGCTGCTGGCGGCCGGGACGGCATGGGCGGAGACCGTCAAGGTCGGCATCATCCTTCCGTACTCGGGCCCCAACGCCCAACTGGGACAGCAGGTGGACCGCGGCTTCGAGCTCTACCAGAAGCTGCACGCGGACGGGACCGGCGGGCACAAGATCGAGATCATCAAGCGGGACAGCACCGGGCCCAAGCCGGACGTGGCCAAGCGCCTGGCCACCGAGCTGATCACCCGTGACAAGGTGGACATCGTGGCGGGCGTGGTCTACTCCAACAACGCTTTCGCCATCTCGGACGTGACGCGCAAGGCCAAGGTGCCGCTGCTCATCATGAATGCCGGAACCGCGGCCATCACCACCCGGTCGCCGTACACCGCGCGGGTGTCGTTCACCATGTGGCAGGCGGCCTACCCCTTGGGCAAGTATGCCTACGAGAAGATGAAGATCCGCACCGCGGCCGTCGCGTATGCCAACTACTCGCCGGGCAAGGACAGCAAGAACGCGTTCACCAAGGCCTTCACCGCCGCGGGCGGCAAGGTGGTGGCCGACATACCGTTTCCGTTCCCGAAGATTCCGGACTTCACGCCCTTCCTGCAGTCCGTCAAGGACGCCAAGCCGGATGCGCTCTACGTGTTCATCCCGGCCGGCAAGTGGGCCACCGGGGTCATGAAGACCTATGACGACCTCGGCATGAGGGCGGCCGGCATCGAGCTTATCGGCCCGGGTGACATCACGCAGGACTCGGAGCTGCCCAACATGGGTCAGGTTCCGCTGGGCGTCGTCACCATGCACCACTACTCCGCGGCCGGCGACCGGCCCGAGAACAAGGCCTTCGTGGCGGCCTGGAAGAAGGCCTACGGCGCCGACAGCACGCCGGACTTCTTCGGCGTGCAGGGGTACGACGGCATGGCGGCCATCCACGAGGTGGTGCGGAAGCTGAACGGCAAGATCGACGCCGACAAGGCCATCGCCGTGTTGAAGAGCTGGAAGTTCGCGAGCCCGCGGGGTCCCATCATGATCGATCCCGAGACGCGGGACATCGTCCAGAACCAGTACCTGCGCAAGGTCGAGAAGCGCGGGAACGCCCTCGCCAACATCGAGACCGCGACCCTCGAAATGGTGAAGGATCCCTGGAAGGAACTCGAGAAGAAGTAGCAGCAGCTGTAATCCAAAGACCGCGTCGTCTCGCAAGCTTCGAGGCGGCGCGGTTGCACCCGCGGCGGGCCGTCGACACGCCCGCCGGTCACCCGAAGCATGGGCAGATGACCTGAAGGGTTCGGCTGGCGCGCCGAACGCCGGCAGGCGACCAACCATCGCAAGTCGTTTTCCGTGATCAACTCCCTCGTCAGCATTGCGTTCGACGGTCTCGCGTTCGCAATGATCCTGTTCATCATCTCGGTGGGGCTCTCGGTGACCATGGGCCTCATGGGGTTCGTGAATCTTGCCCACGGGATGTTCGCCATGCTCGGCGGCTACATCGCTGTGTCGTTCGTGCGGGAGTGGGGGGTGCCGTTCCTGCTGGGCGCGCCGCTGGCCTGCGTCGCCGTGGCGCTCATCAGCATCGTGCTGGAGCGCCTGCTCTACCGCCGCCTCTACGGCGCCGACGAGCTGCAACAGGTCCTCCTGACCATCGGGCTGGTGTTCATGGGCATCGCCGTGTGCACCTTCCTGTGGGGTCCGCTGAACGTCCAGCTCGACGTGCCGCTCTATCTCAAGGGGCAGGTCGACCTGGGTTTCCGGCGCTTTCCCACCTACCGCACGTTCATCATCCTGGTGAGCTTCGTAACCATCATCGGCCTCTGGTACGGGTTCGAGCGCACGCTGCTGGGGGCCAAGGTGCGCGCCGCGGTGGACAACCAGCGCATGGCCGAGACCGTCGGCATCAACATCCGGCGGCTGTTCACGCTGACCTTCGCGCTGGGGAGCGCGCTGGCGGCGCTGGGGGGCGCGCTGGGCACGGAGATTCTCGGGCTGACGCCCACCTACGCGCTGGAATACCTCGTCTACTTCCTCATCGTGGTGGCCGTGGGTGGCCTCGGGAGCCTGCGGGGGGCCTTCGGCGCGGCCCTGATCCTGGGAATCGTGGATACCGCGGGCAAGTACTATCTGCCCGCGTTCGGCGCTTTCTTCATCTTCGCGGTGACCATCGTCCTGCTCTTGTGGCGCCCGCAGGGGTTCTACGCGCGATAGCTGTCCGCATCGCCGCGCCGCGCAGGACGAACACGTTCACATGGAACAACCGGCGTACAGCAACCCGCTGCGAACCGCTGCCATCCGTCCGGCGGAGCTGCTGCCCTGGCTGGCCGCGGGCGCGGGGTTCTTCCTGTTCCCCGACTACCTCCAACTGGGTTCCCAGATCCTCATCATGGTGCTCTTCGCCATGTCCCTGGACCTGATCCTTGGCTACGCCGGCATCGTGTCGCTGGGACACGCCGCGCTGTTCGGCACCGGCGCGTACACCGCCGGCATCCTGTCGGCGCATCTGGGCTGGAGCGAGCCCATCAGCGGGTTGCTCATCGCCGGCGTGGTGGCCGGCGTGGTGGGCTTCGTGTGCGGCGCCGTCATCCTCTACACCCGCGGGCTCACCCTGCTGATGCTCACGCTGGCGGTCACCATCCTGTTGCAGGAGCTGGCCAACGAGCAGGAACACTGGACCGGCGGCGACGACGGCCTGCAGGGCGTGGTGATGGAGCCCGTCCTGGGGATGTTCGAGTTCGACCTCTACGGCCAGACCGCGTACCTGTACGCGCTGGCGGTGCTGTTCGTGGTTTTCCTCGCCGCCCGCGCCATCGTCAGCTCGTCCTTCGGCCAGTCACTGCGGGGAATCCGCGAGAACGAGCGGCGCATGCACGCCGTCGGCGCCCCCGTCTATCGCCAGATGCTGCGGATCTATACCATCGCCGCGGTCATGGCCGGCATCGCCGGCGCCCTGCTGGCGCAGACCACCGAGTTCGTGGCGCTGGACGTGCTCAGCTTCGAGCGCTCCGGCGACGTGATGATCATGCTGATTCTGGGGGGCACCGGCCGGCTCTACGGCGCGTTCATCGGCGCGCCCGTGTACATGATCCTGCAGGACCAGCTCGCCAAGCTCAGCCCCGAGTACTGGCTCTTCGGCATCGGCGCGCTGCTTGTGGCCACCATCCTTTATGCCCCGGAGGGCATGCTAGGGCTGGTGGAACGCTGTCGCGCGTGGCTTGTCCGTGAGGATACTTCTTCCGTTCGTCCTGAGCGTAGCGAGGAGTAGCCGAGTGCAGTCGAAGGACGCCATGACAATGGATCAGAGCGAGCCCCTGCTGGAGATCAAGGACCTGTGCAAGAGCTTCGGCGCGCTGGTGGTGGCGGACCGGGTGTCCATGGCGTTGCATCCGGGCGCCAGACACGCGCTCATCGGCCCCAACGGCGCCGGCAAGACCACCCTGGTGAACCTCATCACCGGCACCGTCGAGCTGTCTGGCGGCAACATCCTGTTGGGCGGTGAAGATGTCACGCACTGGTCCCAGGCTCGCAGAGTCAAGCACGGGCTGGCGCGCACCTTCCAGATCAACACGCTGTTCCGCGGCCTGAGCGTGCTCGAGAACGTGTGCATGGCCATCAGCGAGCGGCGCGCGCTCTCGGCCAGACTGTGGCGACGCGCGGACTCCCGTGCCGACGTCATCGCCGAGGGCATGGATCTGCTCGAATCCGTGAAGCTCGACGGCGATGCGCGGCAACTGGTGCGCGAGCTTCCCTACGGCCGGCAGCGCCTGGTGGAGCTGGCCATCGCGCTGGGCCTTCGCCCTACCGTGCTGCTGCTGGATGAGCCCGCCGCGGGTGTCCCTTCCGCGGAAAGCCACGTGCTGCTGGAGGCGGTGGAGGGGCTGCCCGAGTCCATGGCGATCCTGATGATCGAGCACGACATGGATATCGTCTTCCGCTTCGCCCAGAGGGTGACGGTGCTGGTGCAGGGGGCGATCCTCACCGAGGGCGCGCCGGGCGAGGTGGGCGCGGACTCGCGCGTGCAGGAGGTCTATCTGGGCGAGAACGCCGAGTTGCACGGAGGCCGGCGTTGAGCAAGGCAGTCCAGGAGAAGGCGCTGGACCTCGTGGCGGTCAACGCGGGCTACGGCAGGACCGTGGTGCTAGAGGACATCGACCTGGCCCTCGGGCGCGGCGAGCGCCTGAGCATCATCGGCCGCAACGGTGTCGGCAAGACCACCCTGCTGGGAACGGTGATGGGCTACACGACGCTGCACTCCGGCCGCATCGAGCTGGCGGGCCGCGACATCTCCAATGCCAGGACCTACGACCGCGTGCGCGCCGGCCTGGGCCATGTTCCCCAGGAACGCGAAGTGTTTCCGTCGCTGAGCCTGCACGAGAACCTGGCCGTGGCGCGCCGGGCCGGCGGCTGGACCTTCGAGCGGGTCTTCGAGCTGTTCCCGCAACTGGCGGCGCGCCGCCACCACAAGGGAAACCAGCTCTCCGGCGGCGAGCAGCAGATGCTCGCCATCGCCCGGGCGCTGGTGTGCAATCCGTCGGTGCTGCTCATGGACGAGCCCACCGAGGGCTTGGCGCCGGTCATCATCGAACAACTGGTGGACGCCATGCACACCCTGCGCTCCCAGGAAGGGCTCACCATCATCCTGGTGGAGCAGCACACCGGCATCGCCCTGGAGTTCTCGGAGCGCACCGTGGTCATGAACCGCGGCCGCATCGTCTACGACGGCCGCAGCGCCACCCTGGCGGCCGACGAGCCGCTGCTGAACTCGCTGGTGGGCGTGGCCGGGGAGTAACGTGGTCCCTCCGCACCCGTCACCCCGGGCTTGATCCGGGGTCCAGGAGTGGTCGGGAGAGGGGTTTCTTCCGTTGGACATTTCACAGGCTTTCCTGTGTACTGAATGAAGCGTGCTGTCGTGCGAATCTTCCCGTGAAGGGACCGAGGAGACGCCATGAAGAAGTCCGACGATGGTGAGAAGCTGGGCCGGCGCGAGCTCCTGCGGCGTGGCGCTATGGCGGGCGTTGCGGCCGGACTGTTGCCCCTGACCGGAGGCCGTCCGGCCGAGGCGGCGACCCGGGCCACGGTCAAGCGTTACGTCACCCTGGGCCGCACCGGATTCAAGATCTCCGATGTCTCGTTCGGGTCCAGCCGGCTCGACGCCGGCGAGGAGAACCTGGTGCTCGATGCGTTGGACCGCGGCATCAACTACTTCGACACGGCCGAGAGCTACCGCGGCGGCGATTCCGAGATCACCATCGGCAACGCGCTCCGGGGCAAGCGGGACAAGGTCTTCATCGCCTCCAAGACCCACACCAGCTCCAGCGAGGGAAGGGCGTCGATGATGCGCTCCCTGGAGAACAGCCTGAGGCGGTTGCAGACCGACTACGTGGACGTCTACTTCACCCACGCGGTGAACGACGTGGGCCGGCTCGAGAATCCCGAGTGGCACGAGTTCGTCGCCGCGGCCAAGCGGCAGGGGAAGATCCGCTTCTCGGGCATGTCCGGCCACGCCGGCCGGTTGATCCAGTGCCTGGACTACGCCATCGACCGGGACATGGTGGACGTCATCCTGGTAGCCTACAACTTCGGCCAGGACCCGAAGTTCTACGAACGTTTCACCCAGGGCTGGGATTTCATCGCGCGTCAGCCGGATCTCCCTCGGGTGCTCGACAAGGCCAAGGCGAAAAACGTCGGCGTCGTCGCCATGAAGACCCTCATGGGAGCCCGCCTGAACGACATGCGCCCCTTCGAGAAGGACGGCGCCACCTATGCCCAGGCGGCGTTCCGCTGGGTTCTGTCCAATCCCCAGGTGCACGCGCTGGTCATATCCATGACCGATACGGGGTCGATCGGGGAGTTCCTGGGCGCCTCGGGATGGACCACCGCGGCGCGCGGCGACTTCGAGCTGCTCAAGGGCTACGCGCGTATGAACGGGGCCTCCTACTGCCGCCACGCCTGCAACGACTGCGAGGGCGCTTGCCCCTACGGCGTTCCCATCGCCGACGTGCTGAGGACGCGCATGTACGCCCGGGACTACCAGGACGAGAAGCTCGCCCGGAGCGAGTACGCCCTTCTCGGGGAGGGCGCCTCGGCCTGCCTCACCTGTCCGACCCAGGACTGCGCGGGCGCCTGTACGTACGGGCTTCCGGTGGCGAAGCTCACCGGCCCGACGCACCGGATGCTGGCCTGAAGGCTCTGACCGGCGAATCCAGGAGGGGTGGGGCTGAGGGGCGCAACCGATTCTCCCCGTCCGGAGTCTCGTCATCGATACCGCCATTACCGGGGCCAATGGAGTGTTGGGCAAGGCGCTCATCCGCCGTCTGACAGAAGGACGGCAGACACAGGTGCGTGCCCTCGTGAGAGGAACGGCGCAGGCCGCCGCGCTTGACGGGCTCCCGGTCTCGGTCCACCGGGTCGACTACGGCGACCCGGGCTCGTTGGCGCATGTGCTGAAGGGCGCCGCGGCCGTGGTGCATCTGGCGGGTGCGCTTCAGCCCCGGCGCGGCGAGCGGCTTCAGGACGCCAACACCGAGACCACCCGCGCGGTGGTGACCGCCGCCAAGGGGGCCGGGGTCGTCCGGTTCGTCTATTTGAGCGCGCCAGGAGCGGAGCTGTCCTCATCCAACGAGTACCTGCGGACCAAGGCTCTGGCGGAGTCGTCCATACGCCGGGCCGGATTCGAGACGGTGGTGTTCCGCGTGCCGATGGTGCTCGGGGCGGGGACCCCTTCGGCGCGGACCCTTGTCCATCTGGCCGGAAAGAAGGTGGCGCCGCTCGTGCGAGGCGGCAGGGTGCGGGTCCAGCCGGTGGCGCTGGAGGACGTGACCGGCGCCGTCCAATGGGCCCTCGAAGCGGAGGATCCGCCGGTTCATGTCCTGGACTTGGTCGGCCCGGACACCTTGACGTACGTGGACCTGCTGCGCCGGGTCGCCACGCGTCTGGGACGCCGCCCGGTGGTGCTGGGCGTGCCCGGGTGGCTCGCGGAGGGAACGGCGGGGCTGGGAGACCGGCTGGGATGGGGTTGGAACCGCACGCTCTTCGACACGCTGTTCAACGAGCACCTGGGTGACGCCACCGAAACACGGCAGCTTCTGCCCTTCCCGCTGACGCCGGTGGACGACCTGCTGGATGGATTGCTGCACGCTAGCCAAGGGAAAGGTTCGTGAACGACTCCGTCAACAACGAAGCCACGGCCGCGCCAAGGGAGCAGAGCATCTGGGCGCGGCTCATCCCGGTTGCGCTCACGATCGTCATCTTCGGCATCATCTTCTGGCGCATTCCCTTCGAGGCCTTCTGGGAAGCGGTGTCCGGCGCACGGCTGCTGCCGTTCTTCGCGCTCATGGGGTCGTTCTCGCTGTGCTTCTTCCTGGCGGATTCCGCGGTGCTGACCCTGTTGATCCGCTGGTTTCACGGACCGATCCGCTACCGGGAGCTGCTGCCGGTGCGGGCGTCCACCTACATCGTTTCCATCATCAACACGCAGCTCGCCCAGGCGGCGCTGGCGCTCTACCTCAACCGGCGGTTCCGGACCCCTCTCGGGGAGATCACCAGCACGGTGGTCCTGCTCATTCTGCTGGAGGCTACGAACCTGTTCTTCTTCGCCACCGTGGGCTCGGCCGCGTTTCCCGGGGGCACGCCCGCCGTTTTCTTCGTGCTGCCGGCGTTGCTGGCGCTGGTCTGGATCGCCGTCGTCGGCATCGCCCGCGGCGGCTTCGGCGCCTTGGGCCGGCGGGCGGGCGGCAACGTGCTCCTGTCCACGTTTCGGAAGGTCCGCTTGCCGCAGAGCCTCGGCGTCCTGTGCATCAAGGGTTCGGTGTTCTTCCTGTCGCTCCTGGTGCACGCCAAGGCGCTCACCTTCTTCGGCATCGAGATCCCGGTGCTGCCGCTCCTGGCGTTTCTGCCCATCGTCTATCTGGTGGCCGCGCTGCCCGTGACCGTGGCCCACCTCGGCACCTCCCAGGCCGCCTGGATCTTCTTCTTCGGCGGCTACGCCGCCGAGGCCGACCTGCTCGCCTACAGCCTCGCCGCCCACCTCACCTTCATGCTCGCCAACGGCTCCTTCGGCCTGATCTTCCTGCCACGGGTCTACGCGGATCTGTTCTCGCGAAAGGGGAGGGGAGATGGCCGTTGAGTCTTGGGATGCGGTGTGCTATCTGGTCAGAATGGTCAGGAGGCAACCATGACTCAGAGTTGGCAAGTACAGGAAGCCAAGGCGCGTTTCAGCGAGTTGGTACGCGACGCGGCGCAGTTGGGTCCGCAGACCATTACGGTGCGTGGACGACGGGCGGCGGTGGTGCTCTCTGCGGGCGACTATGACCGCATGAAGCGACCGCAACCCTCGACCGCCGAATTTCTGCGCGCATCTTCCCGAGTGGGCGTGGACTTGGACATCAAGCGGGACAAGTCATTGTCGCGCGATATCGACCTGTGAGCTTCCTGCTCGACACCTGTGCCCTGTCGGAACTGCTCAAGTCGCGACCGTCGCGCCAAGTCTCCCAGTGGTTTCTTGAGACGCCGCAAGCATCCCTGTTCGTAAGCGTTCTGACAATGGGCGAAATCCGAAAAGGCATCATGATGCTTGGGAAAGGCCGTCGCCGGGCGCGGCTCAACGCGTGGTTGGAGACCGAATTGCCGGCGTGGGCCGAAGACCGCATCCTGCCGGTCGATGCCGACGTGGCGGACACATGGGGCCGCCTCATGGCCCGCCCCGAAAGGATCCCCGCGGTGGACGGTTTGATCGCCGCTACCGCGCTACGGTATCGCCTTACCGTCGTCACCCGCAACGAGGCCGACTTTGCCGCCACCGGCGTGGAGTTGCTGAATCCGTGGAAGTGGTGAGGCCTGCGGTCCGATGTCGTTGACGCCCTCGCCGCGAACCTCGTTCATCCGCGCCAACGTCCAACGTTTCGTGGCCGAGGCCCGGGACCTGGGACAGGAACGGTTCCGCCTGCTGGGCGTCGTGACCGGCGGGCACATTGCGATTCACTGGTTCCAGCAGTTGTTCACCGTGGCCCTGCCGTTCATCAAGGCCGGTCTCGGTCTCAGCGGGGTACAGGTGGGATTCCTGGCGGCCGGCCGCCAGTTCGGACAGGGCACCCTCAACCTGCCCTGCGGCATGTTGGGCGACGCGCTCCACCGGCACCGCGACGTGATCCTGGCCTCGTCGCTGGTCATGATGGGCGTGGCCTATCTGCTGTTCGGGAGCCGCGGCGGCTTTGGAGTGGCTTTCGCCGCCAGCGTGCTCATCGGTTTCGGCACCGCGCTGTGGCACCCCACCGCGGCCGCCACCCTCACCTCCAAGTTCCCGCAGCGTCGGGCTACGGCCATCGCGGTCCATGGCACCGGCGCCACGGTGAGCGACAGCCTGTCGCCATTGGCGCAGGGAGTGCTGGTGGCTTCGTTGCCCTGGGAAGGGCTCCTGTGGTGGCACATCGTGCCCGGGGTGCTGTTTGGCTTTCTCGTGCTGCGCGGCCTGCTCGGTGCTTTCAGGCAGGACGTGGGAGTCCCGTCCCGTTCCACCCGCTTCCGCGAAACGCTGGCGTTGCTCAGACAAGGCTCGTTCGTGGCCATATCGGCCTCCAGAGGCCTTCTCACGATGGGACGCGTGGTGGTCCTCACCTTTTTGCCCGTTTATTTGATCGCGGAGTTGCGTTTCTCGGCCGAGGTGATGGCCGTGTACGTCGCCCTGCTTCACGCGGCCGGAATCTTCTCCCAGATCCCGCTGGGATATCTGTCGGACCGCTACGGCCGAAAGCTTGTTCTCGTCCCCTCGATGCTCCTGTTGGGCGTTCTCTACATGCTCCTGGCCGTGGCTTCCCCGGGGTTGGCCCTGACCCTCGTCGTCATCGCCATCAGCACTTTCTTCTACACCCTGATGAACGTGATGACGGCGGTGATCTCGGATGTGGTCGGCGCCAACGTGCAGGCGTCGTCCCAGGGACTCACCACCGTCCTCGCCCAGGTGGCGGTCCTGCCGACGCCGGTCATCGCCGGGTATCTGGCGGACCACTACGGCTACGGCTCCGCGTTCGTCCTGGCGGGAGTCTTCGTCTTCCTGTCGGCGGCGTGTCTCATGCCGCTGAAGCTGTACACCGGAGACCGTGCGTAACCCGTGCCCTGGCCGGGACTCGGCACGCAGATTGGAATGCGACTTTCTTGACGCTTACGCTGGCTGGTAGCGCTCCACGGTGATATCGTCCGCGCGGGCGCGCATACGGGCGGAATCGTGCCAGGCCTGCATCCGCAGCAACAGGTCCATGCTCACATCGAAGGCTTTCTCGATGCGCAGTGCCATTTCCGGCGACAGTGCGGCGCGGCCGTTGAGCAGGTCCGAGAGCGTCGCGCGCCGCACCCCCAGAATCTCGGCCGACCGCGTCACGTTCAGACCCAACGGTCCCAGCACTTCCGCGCGGATGAACTCACCAGGATGCGAGGGGGTCATCTTGACCTTGATGCCGTCCATCAGTGATAGTGTACGGTTTAACCGTTCATTCGGCAAGTTTGCTCGTACCGATGCGACGGACGCGGTACCGCGTAACGGCGGTTGTGGAACGATGAGAATTTCAAGCGCGCAAATCGTGCCGAGCGCTACCGGCTATGAGCGAACGGACGAAGGTTTGGAACTCGCCTTCCGCCACACATTCCTTGCGAAGACCAGCGCCGTGTAGACGAACACCGTGTCCCCGGCCCAACCGAGCCAGTCGGGCGCCCGGTTGGGGTCCAGCCAAACTCCTGTGGCCACGGCGCCCACCAGCAGGTAGTAGATGACGCCGGCCGCCTTTCCCGGGACGTCCTCCCGGAGCCGCGGCCGTGATTCGGCGGGCGCCCTCCGGTTCCGGTAGAGGAACTGCGCGGCGAGGGCGGCGATCCCCAGCGGCACCCAGTAGCCCACGATCCCAAGCCACGCGGCCGCCAGCAGAGCCGACGTGTTGAACCACACGTCCGCCAGCACGTCCAAACGTCCCCATCTCGCGCTGGGGGTTCCAGCCTTGCGGGCGAAGTAGCCGTCCAGCAGGTCGGAGAACGCGGTGAGCAGGTAAAGGAAGAACAGCAGCGCGCCGGCGGAGCGAGAGGCCCCGCCGTGGCTTGCCAGCATGAGATATACGAAGGGAACAGGGGCGACAAAGCGCCCCAGGGTCAGGGCGTTGGCAAGCCCACGGTAGAGGTTGGAGTAGGGTGCGTCCGCCCCGCGGCTCAGTTGACCGGCTCCATCACCGATCCGCAGCCGTCACACTTGCGGTTGGCCTCGTTCTTCCAGAAGCGCTCGAAGATGGGCGGGAGCTGGGCGACGATGTCGGTGAGCTGCACCGATTCCTCGTAGATCTTTGCGTTGCAGCCGTCGCAGTACCACTGGAACCAGTCCAGCTCGCCCTCGCGCCGCTGGCGCTCGACGACGAGCCCGACGGTGTTGGCCTGCCGCTGTGGCGAGTGCGGCACCAGGGGAGGGAGCAGGAAGATCTCGCCCGCCCGGATGGGGATGTCACGGGGCGCGCCGTCCTCCATGATCCTGAGGGTCATGTCGCCTTCGAGCTGGTAGAAGAACTCCTCGCCCTCGTCCACGTGGTAGTCCTTGCGGGTGTTGGGTCCCCCCACCACCATGATCGTGAACTCGGTGTCCTTGTAGACCACCTGGTTGCCCACCGGCGGCTTGAGCAGGTGACGGTGCTCGTCGATCCACTTGGCGAAGTTGAGAGGCGGTGTGATGCTGTTCATCCTCATGTCCTCCCTTCAGGCGGCTTGGGCTCGACTTCTATTACCATGATGCGGATGAGGAAGGAAGATTTCAGGCCGCCGGGTCCAATCCCGCGGCCCAGTGCACCAGGTCTTCCTGAGCCGCGGTCTGGGGGCTGGAGCCGGCTCTCCTGACCGCCGCCCGCGCCTCGGTTGCGGTCAGCCCCAGTGCCAGCAGCAGGCACACCGCAAGGGTGCCCGTACGGCCGATACCGGCGGCGCAGTGCACGAGGATGGTCTCTCCGGCGGCCAGCAGTGCGGCGGCCCGCCGCGCCAGGGCCCAGAAGGCTTCCCGGTCCGCGGGCGCCTCGAAGTCCTCGATGGGAAAGCTCTCGTGCACCCACGGAACCCGTTGTTCCCGCACCGCGCGGGCGTATAGGGGCGACTTGTCCTGCAACTCGTCGGACGGCACGAGACAGACCACCCGCGTGATGCCATGCTCGGCAATGGCCTGCAACGCCTGCTGGAAGACCTCGTAGCGTCCCGGCATGCTGCCCAGATACAGGCGTCCGGCGACGCGGTCGGGAAGTTTCACGGCTCGGTACATGGTCCTGCAAAGACTCCCTGGGTTACAGCGTCCGGCGCAGCTCGGCGGCGGTGTCCGCCAGCAGTCTGGCCTTGGCGAAGGCCAGCTCCCGGGTCACGGTCATGAGGCCGCAGTCCGGCGCCAGCAGGAGCTTGTCCGCGTCCAGGTAGCGCAGGGCGTCGCGTACACGCGTCACCGCCGATTCCACCGGCGGCACCGGCACGTCGCTGGGGTCCACGGCGCCGAACATGACGAGCCGCTCCCTGCACACCTCCAGGATGGCGGGGTCGTAGTTGCTGCGGGCGAACTCCACCGCGAAGCCGCCGATATTGGTTTCGAGCAGCAACGGGAACAGCTCCGGGTACTCATACTCGTGCTGCAGGCTCTTGCCGCCCGGATAGCCGTAGCAGAGGTGGACGATGGTGGGGATGGTGATGCCCTCGATGCAGCGGTCGAGGGCACGGGCGCCGTAGGCCGACACCTTCTCGTGGTAACGGGTCATGGCCGGCTCGTCGATCTGCACCACGTCGGCGCCGGCGGCCTGAAGGTCCCGCAGCTCCGCGTTGATGACAGCGGCCACGTCCATGGCCATGGCGGCCTCGTCCCCGCCGTAGTGATCGTCGCTGGTGCTGTCCACCACCGTCATGGGGCCGGGCACCGCCATCTTCACGGGCCGGTCCGTGCGCCCCTTCGCGAACCGGAGGTCCTCCACCACTGCCGGGGTCCGGCGCGCGATGGGACCATATACGCGGGGCACCTGGTGCACGTCGTCGCGCCGCCGGTAGACGCCCTTGGGTACGCGGTTCACCGTGTCCACGCCTTCCATCGAGTTCAGGATGTGGTCGATGAAGTGGGGGCGCCGCTGCTCGCCGTCGGTGACGAGGTCGAGGCCGGCCAACTCCTGGCCGCGGATGGCGAGGGAGGTGGCGTCGTCCAGGCCTTCCTCCAGGAGGTCCCCTTCCAGATTGAAGGTGACCGTGCTGCGGACGGCGTTGGCCAGCCACCTGGGGCGGGGAAAGCTGCCGATGGTGGTGGCGGCGATGGGCGGTAGTTGCATGGAAGGCTCCCGGTTCTATGACTTCACGAATGCTTGCCGGCCCTTCGGGCCGCTTCACGCCGGCGCCGCGCTCAACCGTGGCGCCTTGGGCGAAATCTGCATCACCAGGACGGCGGCGATGATGGCCATGGTGGCTCCGGTGAGGAACGCGTACTGGTACTCGCCGAAGATATCGTAGACGATGCCGGCGATATTGCCCGCCGAGCTGGCGCCGAGCTGATGTGCCAGAAAGATCCAGCCGAAGATGCGCGCCACCGCGTGCCGGCCGAAGGTGTCCGCGGCAATGGCCGTGGTGGCGGGGCCGGTGGCGTACCAGTCGATGCCGTACACCGTGGCGAACACGATCAGTCCGGGCAGCGTGTCGACGAAGGGCAGCAGGAACAGCGCGCAGCCGCGGAGGAAGTAGGCCAGGGCAAGGACCTTGCGGGCATCCACCCGGTCCACCAGCCAGCCGGCGCCGATGGTGCCGATGAAGCTGATGCCGCCCATGACGCCGAAGATCAGGCTGGCGGTGAAGAAGGGGATGCCCAGCTCGTCGACCACGTGGGGTATCAGGTGCAGGCCGATGAGCCCGTTGGCGGTCACGCCGCAGACGAAGAAGCCGGCGCTCAAGAGCCAGAACGTGGGGCTGCGGAAGGCGTCTCGAACGGGGGTGGCGGATGCCGGCGGCTCCGCCGGTGCGGCGCCCGAACCGGTCTGGGCGCCGGCCGCCAGTCCGTAGCGTTCCAGGCCGACGTCTTCCGGGTCGTCGCGCATCCACAGCCCCACCAGCACCATCAGGCCGAAGGCGACGGCGGCCAAGAACAGCATGCTGCCGCGCCAGCCGCTGGCGAGGATGACGAGCGAGAGCAGGGGCAGGAAGACCATCTGGCCGGCGGCGTTTCCGTTGGTGAGGAGGCCGATGGTGACACCGCGGTGCTTCACGAACCAGCGGTTGGCCACGGCCGCGGCCAGAACGGGAGTGGCGCTGGTGCCAACGCCCACCACCAGCCCCCAGAACAGCAGGAGCTGCCACCATTGCTGGATGAAAGCCGTTGCCAACAGGCCCGCGGTCACCATGCCCAGGGAATAGTACACGATCCGGCGGACCCCGTAGCGGTCCACCAGCCAGCCCGCGACCGGCGCTCCGATACCGAACAGGAGCAGGTTCATGCTGCCCGGCACGGAAACCAGGGCGCGGCCCCAGCCGAACTCCGCTTCCAGCGGCTTGATCAGCAACGTGGCGGCGGAGCGCGTGCCCGCGGCGGTGAGGTTGACGCAGAAGGTCAGCGCCACGACGACCCAGCCGTAGAAGAAGGGGACCGAGAGGGGAGGTTGGCGCCGCGTCTCCACGAAATGCCCGGCTGGATGCTACCCGAGCTTGTAGAAACGCCGGGCGTTGCCGTGCAGGATCGCCGCCTTGTCGTCGTCGGTGAGCCTGGGGCTCTCCCGCAGTTCCTGGATCTCCTCCTTCGCCGTTGCGTGGCTGACTTCGTGGGGGAAGTCGGAAGAATAGAGGAACGGCTTGTTGCCCGCGATACGCACCGCGAAGGGCAGGGTCAACTCGTCTCCCTCCACGCCCACGAAGATCCGGCCCGCGTCCACGTGCTTGAGGACGTAGTCTGTGACCGATTCGTTGTCCTTGAGCTGGAGGAAGCGCCCGTTGGGGTCGTACTGGATGTGGCTGCTCCAGGAGCGCTCGAAGCGCTCCAGGCAGTTCACGAACCACGCGGCCCCGGCCTCCAGGAAGCCGAAGCGGGCGTTGGGATAGCGGTCCAGCACGCCGTTGAAGACGATGCCGGCGAAGTTCACCATCTGTCCGAAAGGGTGCCCCAGGGCGTTTACCGGTGCGTACGGGCTCATGTCGTCCAGCCCCATGTTGTCGTGGTTGCCGCCGTGGATGCCCAAGGCGCAACCGAGCCGGTCCGCCTCCTCGTAGATGGGCCAGTAGCGCTCGTCCCCCAGGTGGTTCTGGAGCTGGCTTGCGCCGGTCCCCGGCAGCATGGCGCCGGCGAGGTGAAGCTCTTCGACGATCCGGCGCAGCTCGGCCGCCGCTTCGTCCGGTTCGTGCAGCGGGATCAGCCCCACGGCCTGGAAGCGCGGGCTCCGGGCCGTATACTCGTCGTGGATCCAGTCGTTGTAGGCGCGCGACAGCTCTATGGCCCAGTCGCGGCTCACCACCCGCCCGAGGTTGAGGCCGTTGGTGGGGTAGAGGACCGTGCGCTCGACGCCCACGTCCTCAAGGAACTCGATCCACCCCTCGGGCCCCACCTTGGCGAACGCACCCTCGGGAACGAAATGGCGGTTGGCCGCGTGGAGGTGGTCGGTGGGCGCGAAAGGACTGCGCACGGACCAGTTGTCGCCGCGGTATGCCTCGGGCATCCGCGCCCAGATGGCCTCGTGGTCTTCGACCACGTGGCCGTCGCCGTCCACGACCGTCTGTTCTTGCAACATGCTCACGATTGGCCTCCCGTCTGCGCCACCCCTTCGCCCAGGCGGTAGAAGCGCTGGGCGTTGCGGAAGAGGATGGCGTCCTTGTCGTCGTCGCTCAGCTCCTCGTTCTCCTCCAGCTCCTGCAGCTCGTGCTTGCAGGTGGCCGCGTCCACCTCGTGGGGGTAGTCGGACGAGAACAGGAAGGGCTTGTTGCCCACCACCCGCACGGCTTCGGCGATGGAAAGTTCGTCGCCCTCCACGCCCACGAAGATGCGGTCCTCGTCGATGTGGCGGCAGATGTAGTCGGTCATGTTCATGCCGTCGCCGAGGTCGAGGAAGCGCCCGCGCGGGTCGTACTGCACGTGGCTCGCCCAGGACCCCGTGAAACGCTCCAGGCAGGTGAGCAGCCACGCACAGCCCGCCTCCAGAAAGCCGATACGGAGCCCCGGGAACTTGTCCAGGACGCCGTTGAAGATGATCCCCGCGAAGCAGATCATCTGCCCCATGGGGTGCCCGAGAGCGTTCACCGGCGCGTACGGCGTCATGTCGTCCATCAGCATGCCTTCGTGGGCGCCGCCGTGGATGCCGATGGCGCATCCCAGCCGCTCCGCCTCCGCGTAGATGGGCCAGTACCGCGCGGAGCCCAGGTGGGGCATGTTGGCGCCCGTGGACGGCAGCATGGCGCCGCACAGGCCCAGCTCCTCCACCATCCGGCGCAACTCCTCGACGGCTGCCTTGGGCTCCTGCAGGGGGAGCAGCCCCATGGCCTGGAAGCGCGGGCTCCGGGCCACGTAGGTCTCGTGGATCCAGTTGTTGTAGGCCCGCGCCAGCTCGATGGCCCAATCGCGGCTCACGATCTTACCGAAGGCCAGCCCGGCACTGGTGTAGAGCACCGTGGCGTCGATGCGCACGTCTTCAAGGAAGACCTCCCAGCCCTCCGGTCCCACCTTGGCGAAGGCCCCTTCCGGCACGTAGTGGCGGTTGGCCGAGTGCAGGTGGTCGATGGGCGGAAACGGACTCTTGGCGCGCGCCTCCGAGAACGTCTTGCCGATGTACTCCGGCGGCATGTTGTCGATGATGGCCGAAATGTCTTCGACCACATGTCCGTCGCCGTCGATGATGCGTCGCGGATTGGTTGAGGTCACGTCGTTCCCTCCCGAGGATGAAATGGAGCGGTCGCGGGCGGTGAATCCCGTCCTTCGGGATTATCCGATCGCCGGAACCATGTCAATCTGGATGGCTGTGGCTCGGTTTGGAATCTCGCAACGCCACCGAGCCACTACCATCTGGACCGAGTCAGTTCCGCCCAAGGGTCAGCGAGAAGTCCGGCTTGCGGATGTAGATATGGCTGGCCTTCTCCTGGCGGGTCAGCTCTCCCACCAGCCGCACCAGGGGGGTGCCGGCGTTCAGGTACTCTCGCGGCCTGTCGCCGTCGGGCAGCGCCTTCACCGCCTCCTCGCCGGCGAAGACCCAGAGCAGGAAGTCCTCGTCGGAAAGGTGGGTGGCGCCAATTTGACGGCGGACCTCCTGGATGGACGAATCGGGAAGTTCCCAGTGCTCCCATTCCTTGGCGCGGGGGCGTCCGAGGATCCTTTCCTTGACCTCCGGGTCCATGTACTCGGCGCCTTCACGGCCCCAGTAGCCCAGCGCGTACTGGATGGCCTGGTCCGTGACCTCCTTGTAGCGCTCGCCGCAGATGACGTTGATGGCGGCCTGGGTGCCCACGAACTGGGACAGTGGCGTGACCATGATGGGATAACCCCACTCTTCCCGCACCCGGACGCATTCCTCCAGGATGGCGTCGAGCCGGTCGCGCATGTCGATGAGCGCGAGCTGGTGGCGGAAGTTGGAGATCATGCCGCCGGGCACTTGGTGCGTGTACTGGGACTCGTCGTACTCCACCACCCGGCCTACCGGCAGGTTGTCGCGCCGGGCAATGTAGCGGAGCTTCTCGGTCACCGGCCGGAGGACCTCCTCGTCGATGAGCGGGTTGTGCCCCATGGCCCGGAGGTTACGCGCCACGTTGAAGATCGACGGCTGGGCCGAGCCGTTGGCCAGCGGCGGGATGCCCGTGTGCAGCGTGGTCATGCCCATGTCCACGGCCTCGAGGTAGCACAGCGGCGCCAGCCCGTTGTTGCAGTGGGCGTGGAACTCCACCGGCGTGTCGCCGATGTTCTCGAGCACGATGGGGATCAGGGTCCGGGCTCGTTCCAGGGTCAGCAGCCCGCCCACGTCCTTGAAGCAGATCCGCACCGGGTTGATGGCCGCGGCCTCGCGCGCCTTCCGCGCGTAGTACTCGTCGGTATGGCGCGGCGACACCGAGTAGATGAGGTTGACCACCGTGTCCATGCCGAGCTTCTTGAGTTCGGTCTTCTCCACGTCGAACTCGTCGTAGTTGTTCCAGGAGTTGGAGGTGCGCGTGAGCGTGATGCCGTAGTCCATGATCCGCTTGATCATCAGCTCGAACACGCACACCGGGATCTTCTCGATGATCTTGAGGCCGCCGTGGAGCCGGAGCGGCGTCTTCCTGAACCGCTTCGTCCCCAGCCGGAACCAGTCCCAGGCGTCCTCCTTCTGCTCCCGCACGAGCTTCTTGAACATCACGGTGACGAAGAACTCGGCGGACTCGAATCCCGCCTCGTCGATGTGCTCCGCAACCGCCAGCATGGCGTCCGTGCGCATGTTCAGCGCCCACAGGCTCTGGTTGCCGTCGCGCACGGTGGTGTCGATGAAACGGACGTCGCTCATGGTGGCTCCCGTGTAACATCCGCCCGGGCGGGAATCAATCTGCGCTCCGCGCGAGTCGTTCCGGGACGTCACCGTGATTGACGTTGCCATCGCCTTCATCTATCCGTTGGCGTGTCCTTTCCATGATCGACGATACCACCGAAGCCATCCTCTACGCCCTGGCCGCCGGCATCATCTGGGGCGTGGTTCCCGCTCTGGTCAAGAAGGGCCTGGTGGGGTCGAGCGTCAGCATGGCGACCCTGATGATCCAGTACTGGTCCCTGGCGACCTTGTTGGTGGCAACGGCGTGGCGGGGGGAGTTCGTGGCGCTGCACTGGTTTCCGTTGCTCTCCTTCATGCTTACCGGAGTGGCCGCCTGCCTGGGGAAGGTCTTTCTCAACCTCGGCATCGACAGCGTGGGCGCCTCCAAGTCGGCTACGGTGAAGAACTCCTCGCCGCTCATCACCGTGGTCCTCGGGTGGGCGTTCCTGGGCGAGCATGTAGGTTGGGAGATCGGCGCCGGGGTGGTGGTGATCGTGGTCGGCGTGCTGTTGCTGACCGGGAGCACGCCGGAGGCGGACGAGGCGGGCAGCCGGCTGGTCTATTTCATGTATCCGCTGCTGTCCTCGTTGGCGTTCGGGATCAATCCCATCTTCAAGAAGTGGGGGCTGGTGGCCGCCGCCGTGCCGGCCCTGGGGACGCTGGTCAACCACATTACGGCCACTGTGTTCCCGTTTACCGCGGGCCCTTCGCTGGGTATCTATCCCTTTCGGCGAGAGAGGGTTCCGCTCAATAGCACGGTGCTCTTCGCCATCGCCGGCATCACCGAGGCCATCGCATCGCTGTGCACCTACAAGGCGCTCCTGCTGGCGCCCGCCGTCCTGGTGGCGCCCATCTGGCGCCTCTCGCCGCTCATCACCTTCGTAATGTCCCATTTCACTCTGCGCGCCCTGGAAACCGTGACCCTGCGGGACGGGCTGGCCGCCGTGCTCATCGTCGTCGGGGTCTGGGTGCTCAGCCACGGCGGTTGAGGGGTGACCGTCGTGCGTCGTTGACAAACCCGGCGCGGTGTCTCAAACCTTACGGATCATCGAGGAGGTGACGGATGGCGGTTTCAGCGTTCGAGTACAGCAATCCGCGCGTGGAGCGCATCGTTTTCGGCCAGGGAGTGGTCAGGCAGTTGGCGGACGAGGTCCGGCGCCTGGACGCCGGGCGCGTGTTCGTCGTGACGTCGCCGTCCATTACCAGGACGTACCTGCTGGATGCGGTGCGCGAGGCCTTGGGCGATATGTGCGTGGGGGTTTTCGACACCGTGCAGCCGCATTCGCCCACGGACTCTATCGGGGTGGCGGCTGAGCAGGCGAAGGCCGCGGGCGCGGACGCGTTCGTGAGCGTCGGCGGCGGCAGCTCCATCGACACCGCCAAGGGCATGGCCGCACTGCTGGCCGAGGGCCGTCCGCTCAAGGACCTGGCCACCCATTTCATCCCGCCGGACAAGAAGGAAGTGCCGCCCATGCCGGCGCCCAAGCTGCCGCACATCGCCATCCCGACGACCTTCTCCGGCGGCGAGTACAGCTATTCCGCCGGGCTGGCGGAAGGAGGTCACAAGCTCATCCTGGCCGATCCCAAGATGTCGCCGCGGACCGTCATGCTGGACCCGGAGGCCGCGCAGACCGCACCGCCCAAGCTCCTGGCCGCGTCGGGCATGAACGCGTTGGCGCACTGCGTGGAGGCCGTCTACTCGACCCAGACCCAGATCCTGAGCCAGGCCTACTGCATGGCGGCCATCGGACCCATCACCACCTACCTGCCGCGGCTGGTGGCCGACATGAACGACGTCGAGGCCATCGGCCAGATGCAGGTGGCGGCCACGCTCTCCAGCCTGGGAGTCTACAGCGCCTGGACCGGCATCCACCACGGCATCGTCCATGTGATCGGCGGCCGTTTCACCGTGCCCCACGCCAACATCCACGCGCTGATGCTGCCCTACGCCATGCGCTGGAACCTGGACGGCACCACCGAGGCCATGGCGCGCATGGCCCGGGTCATGGGGGTCAACGAGCCCGACGACGTCAAGGCCGCGGCCGAGGCGCCGGAGGTCGTGTACAACATGAACGTCAGCATGGGACTGCCGCTGCGGCTACGGGACCTGGAGATTCCGCGCGACGCGTTGCCGTCCCTGGCCGAGGCCGCGCTGGACGACATCAGCACCCACAACAACCCCAAGAAGATCCACTCGGCGTCCCAGGTGCTGGAGTGCCTGGAGATGGCTTGGTAGGGGGGGGCCGGATTACGCTTCGCTAATCCGACCTACGGGTGCTGGCCAGCCTCGCGGTCCCCTCGTCCGACCCCCTCTCCCTCCGGGAGAGGGTTGGGGTGAGGGCGCCCGGCAGAGGGGTGGATGCGCTGTCCGGCGGGGGAATCAGTCCGATACCAAGGCCCGCGGGTTGAGCTTCATCGCGGCGTCGATGTCCTCCCGGGAAATGCCCTCTGCGAGAAGCCCGGCGCCGAGTTTCGCCAGCCCCTCGGCCGGAGCTGCCCGGTCCACTTGGCCCACGTCCGTCGACAGGATCGTCCGCTCCGAGCCCACCCGCCTCAGGATCGTCGCGGTCTCCGCGAACGACACCAGTCCCAGGTCTACCAGGATGAAGCTCAGCTCGATGTAAGCCCCGGCCGCGGCCAGTTCCGCCAGCTCCGATGCCCCGATGGCCGGGGGGTCGTAGCAGGGGTGGGTGACGATGACCTTGCGGACGCCGAGGGCGCCGGCCCGCTCCATTACGTAGAACACTTCGTCGCGCCCGGCATGCCCGGTGGCCAGCACGATGTTGTTGTCGGCGACGATTCGCAGGATCTCGTCGAGGGGCGGGCGAAGGCCGGCGTCGAGCACGTTGATGGGCGCCACCTCGGCCAGCGGCCGGGCCAGGGCCGAGACGGTGCCGCCGCACCACTCGGGCGGGATGTCGTATTGCTCTCCTTCGTGATGGCGCGCGGTGAGATGGGCGCCCGCGTGGACCGTGGGCAGCCACACCACCTTGAGGTAGGGCTCGCCGTCAGCCGATGGACCCAGGGCGCCCCGCACCGCTGCGGGATTGATGCCGCCGAGGTAGTGGTTGAGCACCACCGAGCCGTGCAGGCGAACGCCGGTGACGTCGTGGGCCATCTGCGCCCAACTCCCAGTCGCCGCCATGTGCGACTTGAGCACCGCGCCGCCCAGCCCCGACTCCCCCACGTGCCGCGCCAGCGAAACCGCGTCGAACCGCCGCGGGATCCCCTCCGGCCCGCAGTGAACGTGCAGGTCCACCGCTCCGGTGACGTCGTACTTGCTGCCGGCGATGCTCATGGTGCTGCTACGTACTTCAGGCACTGGTACGGAAACGACGGCGCCGGCCCGTCCGTCATTCCCGCTGCTCCGGGCACCCTCACCCCGACCCTCTCCCAGAGGGAGAGGGGGTGGTTTTGACACGGGCTGTTGCGCGAGAATGACATCGGAGCCGGCTGTGATCCTGGTTGCTCATGCCGTGCCGCACATATCCATGGCGGTGTGCGCCAGAACCTCGGCGCACGTCACCATCTCACTGATGAAGATGTAGCTGCCGTCCGGGCCGGGGTCCAGGAAGCCGCCGCCGGGGCCGTAGTGGAGGCAGGGGATGCCGTGCTTCCAGAGCCAGCAACTGTCGCCGGCGGAGTAGGACATGGGCAGGTGGGCGCCGATGAGCTTGGGCGGCGAGCCGGTGACCTTCTCGTGGTTCCGGGCCACCGCCTGGACGATGGCCGCGTCCGCGGGCACGTCCAGCGGGTCCATGACCAGCCGCCGGCAGCCCTTGAAATAGGCGGGTGGCGGGATCTCGATGGAATAGTCGAAGCCCGGGTCGCCGTCCTTCAGGGGGTGCAGAGTACGCCTCACGTCGGCGACGACCGACTCCGCGCTCTGTCCCGGCACGAAGTGCACGTCCACGATGATGGTGCAGAGGTCGGGGACGTAGGGCGGCTCGGTGAGCACGTAACCCTCGCCGCGGCCGCCGATGATGCTGCCGACGTTGAGGCGGGGCAGGGCGGGCAGGTCGGCCCTGGGCGTGTAGGTGAACTCGACGCTCCGGAGCGCCTCGATGACACGGGTCATCTGCCCTACGGCGTTCACCGTCTCCTCGATCCTGCTCACGTGTCCGGTGACGCCGTATGTGTGGACGGCGAAATGTACGATGCCGCCGTGCACGGTGACGAGGTTGCCGATGCCGAAGGGCTCGGTCAGCACCGCCGCATCGGTGCGGAAGCCGCTTTCCATGAGAAAGTGCGTGCCTTCGCCCCCCTGGGTCTCGCCCACCACGCAGGCCAGCACCAGATCGCCGCGCAGCTTCACTCCGGCGCGGCGGATCGCCTCGGCCGCGGCAATCATGGAGGCGACGCCGCCTTTCATGTTCTGGACACCGTGGCCGTAGAGCCGGTCGCCCTCCACCACCGGCGTCCAGGGATCGCGCTTGCCGCCGCGGGTGAGGGAGTTGATGTCCATGTGCCCGTTGAACATCAGGCTGGGGCCGCCGCCGGCGCCATCGAGGGTGGCGATGGTCTGGTAACGGCCGGGCTCCACCTCCTGTAATTCCACCCGATAGCCGCGTTCCGACAGGTAGTCGCGCAGGAACAGCGCCACCGGAGTCTCGTCCGGACAGAAGCTCGGGATACTGATCAGCTCGCCGGCGAGGTCCACCATCGCCGCGGCGTCCACGTCGATCTTAGCCGTAGTCATGGATACGTCCGTCCAAGAGGGCTGCGCCGGTCGTTCCGGCTGTACCCGGCTGCTTCAAGCCCCCTCTCCCTCTGGGAGAGGGTCGGGGTGAGGGACCCTCGTGGCAAGCAGCCGGCGTCAGGGCGCGAGACGAAAGAGACAGGTGTCGTTGGGCGCCCTCACCCGGCTTTCGGCCAACCTCTCCCAGAGGGAGAGGGGTTTTGACATGGCCTGTTTCCTTGGAATTGCGGGTTGGCATCATCCGCGATCGCCCGATCCGGTGAGCCGCAGCACCATGCCGGCCATGAGCATGGCGCCGTGGGCCAGCGCCCGCTCGTCCACGTCGAACGTCGAGGTGTGGTGCCCCGTCGGGGTGCTTCCGCCCAGCAGGAAGTAGAGCGACTTGCCGCCGTGTTCCTGGACCCGGCGCATGAAGTAGGTGGCGTCCTCGCCGCCGCCCAGGGGACGGGCGTCGTGGACGCGGAAATCTACGGGCGACGATCCGGCCACCCAGGCCAGGTGGTCCTTCATCTCGCCGTCCGACTTCGCGCCGATGGTGCGGCCGGTGATCTCGGTGTCGACCTCGACCCCCTGGAGCGTGGCCGCGCCCTCGAGGCAGCGCCGGGCGCCTTCCTCCATGAGCTCGCAGATTTCGTCCGTGCCGCCCCGCACCTCGTACTTCATATGGGCGCCGGACGGCACGACGTTGGTGCCGGTGCCGGCGTTCAGCACGCCGACGTTGACGAAAGTGGCGCCCTGGCCGTTACGGGGCAGGGCATGCAGCGCCAGGGTGGCCTGGCAGGCCGCCAGCAGCGCGTTGCGTCCCCGTTCCGGGGCGCCGCCGGCGTGGGAGGCGACGCCGCGGAGTGCGCCTCCATCTTCACCGACGAGAGGAAGTGGGTGGCCTCCAGCGCCACTTCTCCCAGCGGCAGGGTGGGTCCGCCCATATGCAGGCAGGCGAAGTAGTCGGCATCGTCCACCACCCCGGCCTCCACCATGGGATGGGCGCCGCGGCCGCCTTCCTCCGCGGGCTGGAACAGCAGCTTGACGTGGCCGCGCCAGTCCGGATCCTCGGCCAAAAGCTCGGCCGCGCCCAGGCCGATGGCGACGTGGGCGTCGTGCCCGCAGGCGTGCATGACCGCGGCCTTGCCGGAAGCGAACCCCTGGGCCACCGGCTGGTGGGCGGGGTCGCTGGACTCGGACACCTCGGTGGCGTCCATGTCGAAGCGCAGCGCCACCGTGGGGCCGTCGCCCCGTTCGAGGATGCCCACGGCTCCGGGGATCTCGATATCCCTGGCCAAGTCGCCGGCCGCGGCCCGGCTCTCGCTTACCACCGCCTCCTCCGGCCATCCGCGCACCGCGTCCGGATGGACGCAGTCCTTCCCCGTCTCCACCCGGTACCCCAGCTCCCGCAACCGGTTCACCACCATGCCGGTGGTGCGGAACTCGGTCCAGCCCGCCTCCGGGTGGCGGTGCAGGCTGCGCCGGATGTCGGTCAACCCGGCCAGAATGCCTTCGGATCGGCGCGAGATCTCCTTCAGGTGCTCTGTCACGTTTTTTGTCATAACATCTCCAATTCAATGAAGAAGAGAGAGTGTTTACTCTTCGCGGGCGATCTCCACCACCCGCCGCCGCTGTTCCTGGGTGCCCAGGGGCATGAGCAAAGGCAGGTCGAGGCCGCCCCGGACGAACTCGTCCAGGCGCCGGCGGCATTGGTCCGGGGTTCCGGTCACCGAGTGGGCGTGGACCACCTCGTCGCTGATGAGGTCCTTGGCCTCGTCCCACGCGCGCCGGCCGATGGCGTCGGCGAGCTTGTCCTGATCGACGGCGCCGCCGCCGAGGCGGATGTTCTCGGCGTGATGCCTGTTGCGGAAGATGTAGGCCAGGAAGGTCTTGGTGGCGTCGATGGCCTCCCGCGGATCGTCGGAGACCGAGGCCGCGATGAAGCCGGCCACTTCCCCCTTGGCCGGCTTTCCGGCCCGGGCAGCGCCCGCCTCCACCTCGTCGACGCAGCGTCGGATGTACGCCGGGGTGCAACCCGCGGACAGCAGTGCGCCGTCGGCCACCTCGCCGGCCAGGCGCAACATCCCGGGCCGGACCGCGGTCATGTAGATGGGGATTTCGGTGCGTGGCGTAAGCCCCATTTGCGCCCCGTTCATGGTGAATACCTCGCCCTCGAACTCGACGGTCTCGCCTGCCAGAAGCCGGCGCAACAGCGTCATGTACTCCCGCATGGTCCTGAGCATCCGCTCGGCCTCGATGCCGATCTCCCGAAGCGCCGTGGGGTTGGCGGTGCCCGCGGTGGCCGCTACCCGTCCGGGGGCGAACTCTTCCATGGTGACCAGGGCCATGGCGGTGACCATGGGATGGCGCGAGTAGGGGCTCAGCGGAGCGGGGTTGACCTTGATGCGCGGGGTCCTTGCGAGGAAAGCCATGGCCGAGGCGATGGAGTCCCTGAAGCAGATGTGATCGGACATCCAGATGGAGTCCATACCGATGTCGTCGGCCAGTTGCGCCAGCTCGATCATCTCCTGGATCGAGTAGAAGCCGTCGAAACACAACCCCGCGTGCATGGCGGTCAGGTTAGAACAAAGGGGAGGGGAATAAAAGACGGCGATGACCGAGGTCCGTCTCGTCGCGCCACGCATTCCCGCTTCCGCGGCTGTGTCAAATCCCCCTCTCCCTCTGGGAGAGGGTCCGGGTGAGGGGTTCCCGGCGCCAGCAGGCTGCTACGGAGAGGCAGGGTCGCCGCGCAGCCCTCACCCGGCCTTCGGCCACCCTCTCCCAGAGGGAGAGGGGTTGAATTGGGATGGGTTGCGGCGTTGGCGGCCTATGGGAATCCGTCCTTGAGGATGGCTTGGACGTCCGCGGGGCTTGCGCCTTCGAGCCCCATCCGGGCCAGGGTCAAGCCGGTCCGACGGTAATCGGTGCAGTTCATTTCCGAGGCCAGGGTGATGAGCGCGTCGATCACCGGGGTGTCGATGTCCAGCAGGGACGCGAGCGCCGCCATGGGCACGAGGCCGTAGCCCACGTCCTCGTGGACGTAGCGGTGGTCGTGGGTCGTGGGAGCGACGATGGTCTTGTTGGGCTCGCTCTCTTGTGTGGCCTGAAAGACGTCGCCGGTCGACAGCGCGGCGTCGGAAGTGAGACCGGCGGCGTGAAAGATCTCCACGAAGGTGCGCGGACGAAGCCCGAGCGCGCGCACGATGTCCAGTCGTTCCCGGTCCACGCCCTCGATCATGCGCGCCACCGAGGGCGAGAGGGCCTGGCGGTAGAACAGCAGCTCGCCATTGTGCTGCTCGATCCAGGCGGCGTTCGCGACCATGCCGGCGGGGTGCATGATGGCGTTGATATTGGACAGGCCCGTCTCCAGCACGTTCTCGGCCGGGACGACGTTGGGGAACACGACGGCGACCGCGGGGAGGATATCCGGCGCCGATTGTGCCGGAAAGGCCGCGCACCCGAGGTTGGCCGTGCGCCGGTAGATTTCCACCCGGGCGGGACCGGCCATGCGACAGATGCAGGTGAGGGTGACCGTTTCGCAGCACCGGACGGGGATGCGGCATCCCGCGCGCCGCAACTCGTGCGCGAAATGAAGGGCGCCGCCGGTCTGTCCGGGGTTCAGGTGCACGATCTGGTCCTCGGTGAGGAGCGGCGCCAGGGCGCGGGCCATGAACTCATGGGCCACCGCGGGTGCGGCAATGGTGACGAGATCGGCTCCGGCCACGGCGTCTTCCAGCGTCGAAGTGATCCGGTCGGGCTGCCCGAAGGTCTCCTGTCCGTGCTCGACCAACTCGATCCCGCCGCGCTGCCGGAGCGGTTCCAGGGTGTTCTCGGAGCGCGAGTACAGACGGGTCTCGAAGCCGCGGATGGCGAGATCCGCCGCCGTGGCGCACCCGCCGTTGCCCGCTCCGAGGACGGCTACGTTCTGGATGCTCATATCGGAGTCGACCGCTCAGCTCTTGTCCGTCCGGTACCGCTCCACCTTCTCCTCGTCCAGTTCCACACCCAGGCCCGGCTTGTGCGATACCTTGACGGCGCCGTCCACGAACTCGAACGGCTCGGCGACTATGTCGTCCTTGTAGTAGATGCCGGCGATGCGTCCGGTGGCCTCGGCGTCCGGAGTGGTGACTGGGATGACGCAGGCCAGGTTCGCCGCCGCGGTGGAGGCGGCCAGGTGAACGTTGGCGGCGTTGCCTACGCCCATCTCCACCGAGCCGTTGACGTTGCACGGGAACCCGGCGGCCTCGGCGATGGCGGCCACCTTCTTGGCCTTGAGCAGGCCGCCGGGCTTGGTGCTGTAGATGGAGATGATGTCCGCGGCCTTCTTCTCGATGATCTCCAGGATGTCCCAGGTGGTCCAGGCGCTCTCGTCGGCCATGACGGGCGTGTCCACCCGCCGGGTTACCTCGGCCATGGCGTCGAGGCCCTCCACCGGCTGCTCCATGTAGAGGATGTTGTAGGGCTCCATGGCCTTGGTGGTCCGGACCGCCTCCTTGGCGGACTTGTAGCCGTTATTGGCGTCCACCGTGAGGTTCATGTCCGGTCCCAGAGCCTCACGCACGCGCCGCAGCAACTCGACGTCCCGCCCGGGCTCCACTCCTCCCTTGAGCTTGATGGTCTTGACGCCTTCCGCCTGCACCCGCCGGACCTCCGCCACCGCCTCGTCCATGTCCATGAGGCCGATGCTGTGGGAGATGGGCACCGACTCCCGGTAGAGCCCTCCCAGAAGCTGGTAGGCCGGCACTCCCGCCGCTTTCCCCACAACGTCGTACAGCGCCATGTCGATGGCCGCCTTGGAATACGGGTACCCCTTGACGGCCTGGTCCATGAGGGTGTGCATCCACTCGATGCGGCGCGGGTCCTCGCCCACGATGTGGGGCGCCAGGATGTCCCGGATCACCCCGGCCACCGAAGCGGGCGTCTCGCCGTAGTAGCGCATGTGGTCGCCGCCCCAGTCTTTTAGCGCCGGCGCCTCTCCCAGGCCCGTCAGGCCGTCGTCGGTGGTGAGCTTCACCAGCAGGTAGACCCCGATGGGGGTCTTGAGGTTCGCCCACTGGTGGACCCTGCGGGTCGGAAGCCTGACGGGAATCGTGTCGATGGATTGGATCTTCATCTTGGCTCCGCATGTGCTCCACTTCGCTCGGGACGAACCGCCGTTGGACCATTCCCCGTTCGTCCTGAGCGTAGCGAAGCGAAGTCGAAGGACGCCATGTCGATTGCCGCGGTTGCTTGACGAACGGCTCTAACCGATCCGAATCAGCTTGTCCGTGGCGGTGGCGTCCGAGAGCAGTTCGCAGCCGTCCTCGGTCACCAGCAGCATGTCCTTGTTCTGAAGCCCCATGCGGCCGGGGATGTAGACCAGCGGCTCGATGGCCACCACCATGCCTTCCTCCAGAACTTCCTCGCCGTACCGCCCGAGGTAGGGCTCCTCGTGCAGGAACACGCCGATGCCGTGGCCCACGAAGCTGATGGGCTCCAGTCCCAGCTCGTCGAACTTCTCCAGGAACCGCCGGTACACCGTCTTGGCATGGGCCCCAGGCTTGATGAGCTCCATGACCAGGTACTTGCACTCGGTCAGGTTGTCCCAGATGCGCGCCTGCTCCGCCGTCGGCTCGCCCACCACCGCGGTGCGGCAGACCCCGGCGTGGTAGCCGTCGAGGACGCCGAATATCTCCATGCGGATCAGGTCCCCGTCACGGAGCGCCCGGTCGGTGGGGCCGACGTTGGGAAACTGGCTGCGCTCGCCCGAGGCGATGATCATGAGCTTGAAGTCCTGCGCCCCGCCCGAGAAGATCCGCGCGGTGAGCTCCCCTGCCATCTCCAGCTCGGTCATGCCCGGGCGCGCGTGCGCCAGGGTCCCGCCGATGGCCCCGTCCGTAATGCGGCTCAAGGAACGGAGGAGGTCGATCTCACGCGGGGACTTGACCTGGCGGAGCTTGCCGAAGACCTCGTCCGCCGCCACGAAATCGGCCTCGGGCAGCAGGCCGCGCAGGGTGGCGAAGTCCCGGGCGGGAAGATAGTCCATCTCCACGCCCACGCGGCTCCCCGCGAGGCCCCGGTCCATCAGGGCGTCGGCGACTTCCCGCATGGGATCGTCCGTGAACTCCCGGTAGACCCGGATGTCGTCGAAGGCGGCGTGGGCCTTGACCGTGGTCTCTTCCATGTCGATGGTCACCATGGTCGTGTGCCCGGAGCGGTCGACGATGCACATGGCGTGGCGCCAGCGCATCAGGAGCTGGGACGGCACCACGAAGCCCGTGGTGTAGGCCAGGTTCTCGGGCGAGGCGGCGATCAGGGCGTCAAAACCCTGCGCCTCCATCACCGTCTGCTGTTTCGCAATGATGTCCGCGTCCATGGGAAACGGGCTCCCAGAGGCCCTGGTCCAGCCTCCACCGCCAGCCTGAGAACATACAATCCGGACCTCCGGTCATCAACAACACAGGTAATGCACAAAAATACATCACGCGTGTATATCATTTCTCAGGTACACTTGATATCATGGCCCGTATCTTCCATTATTGCCAGCAAGGGAACCTCGGAGGAATATTCGCATGAGGAAGACAAGTGTCGATATCGACAACGATCTGATGGAGCAGGCCCGGAGCGTGCTGGGGACTTCTTCGATCAAGGCTACCATCGACGCCGCTCTGCGTGAAGTCCTCCGTGCTGAAGCGCGGCGTCAGGAGATCAGAGCGCTTTCGCGGATGGACGGCCTAGACCTCGCGAAGGAGGAAGTCATGGCGAAGGCCTGGCGTTCCTGAAGGCCGGGTTTGTGGCCTACCTGATTGACAAGAGTGCATTCGCCCGGATGGAGCATCCGAGGGTTCAGGCGAGGTTGGGGCCTATTATCGAAGCCGGCGATGCCGCCACCTGCTCGATCATCGACCTCGAGGTTCTTTATTCCGCACGGAACCAGGAAGAGCACGCGCGCACTCGGATCCGGCGTGAATTTGCTTATCAGCGAATCGAGTTGACCGAGGCGACTTTTCGGCGAGCCATCGAGGTGCAGGGACTGCTCGCTCGTCGGGGCCGCCACCGTCTACCGATTCCCGACCTGATCATTGCGGCCGCCGCCGAGTTGGCCGGTATAACGGTTCTCCACTACGATGCGGATTTCGACACCATTGCTTCGGTGACCGGCCAGGAGATGGAGTGGGTCGCCCGTCGGGGGTCGCTATGAATTGGGTGGTATGGGTATAGGGAAAGTAGTCTTGCGCAATTCGGCTTGGTAGTTGTTTGCAAGCATGAGTAGTTGTTCAGCTTCATCAAGAGAAATTCCGCTACTGCTCTTGATCCAAGGTTTCATGTCTTCGTATTCCGCTATCAAACGCTCAAACCTCGCACCCAACGTCGCCACGTCGCCGTAGAGAATGGACAGTGTCTGGATGTCTGCTGAACGAAGGAGGACAAGGGTCAGTTTGGGCGACTCCGGGATATCGAACGGGTCCCTTGTTGGGTCTATAGAGGACTTGGCCAGCCCAAGGACTCGTAGCAAGTCGCGTTCCTCGATCAAGTCGTCAACAGGGGCCGAACGTATTTGTTGCTGCACATGTTTTACGAACTCGGTTGCTGCGGCATCCGACACGAGTGGCTGGGCATCTCGTCTTGGGCGCTGGACACGGTCAACCAACAACACCTTGGAAGAAAGGGATCCGACTGCAGGTAAGATGCGTCGTACTGCGGCTTCGATAGCAGCGGGTTCCTCCAGCGCCCCGAGCAAGGTGATGATCACGAGCCCTACGAACAGCTGGGGTTCATCGCGTATGGAACCGCCTGATTGCTTGGGCATCTCGGCCAGAAGATTCAACAGTACGGTAGCCCCGGACTCGACCTGTCCTGAGTTGAACCGGCCGCTGAATGTCCGTAGATGGTTGAGAATACCGATGAACTGATTCGTATCGAATGAGCGCAGGAATTGGTGCAGTGCAGTGCTGTCAGCCATCAGGTCCAAAGCCTGCTCTGCCCTGTCCAGAACCAGCAAATCATCACCGGCTACGTGCTCAAGATAGACTCGCAGGACGTGTTCGTGGACCACGCGACGTTCCTGGAGTCTTTTTGCTGCCCATTCTTCGCCGTAACGGGAGTCGTCGCTGCCTACGCGTGGATGCGTGCCCGCGTTTGGTATGTATTGCTGACCAACTGGGAAGAGACGTACGATCATGGCTCGAACCACCATATCGTGGCCGTTGGCGGACGCGATTAGTTTAGCCACTTGTTCCTTGAATCGCTCATCTGGTTCGATCGAGATGCCCGTACGTTTCTGGCTCTGGGTTCGGATGTGCCGGGTGTTTTCTTGACCGACAGACGTTACTGTCAGAGGATTAACCACCGCAGGCAGTAGCCTGAAGACACCGGGGAGGAACATCCGCACAGCTTCGAGTCCGAGGACATCAGCGAGCGCTACTTGGCCGGCGAGGTCCATTAGAGTTAGCCTAATGGTCGTAGCGTAGCGGCGAATGTCCCGCATGTTCCGGACAAGTGGGCGGACGATTTCCCAGTAGATTTCCTCCCAAGCTTGTCTGTCGAACGGGCCGGGGTGTTCAATCCCGTCCAGCGCGTCATCAGTCGCAGCCCAGAGCTGTTCCTGAAGCAGTTCGTTAGGCGTTTCCGGAAGATCGAAAGGCAGTTGAAGGATCTTTTCCATATAGTCGTGTCCCGACAACCCCTGTTCGTCCAGCGCCTTCTCCACTTGGCGACGGTCACAGGCTACGATGTAGACTATGTTGGGGAAGCGGGCCGTCAGCCGCACCAATTTGAAGACGTCGCGGATTTCGGAGACCGACAACCGGTCAACATCGTCGAGCACAACGAAGATCGGCTCGTTACGCTTTCGGAGAGCGTCTTCGACTTTCCTACGGACGCTTGCAATTCCGTCTTGGCGATGACGGAGGAACTGGCCGACAGCCTTCAGTATTAGAACCGCAATTCCAGCAACTACGAACCCGCTTATAATTGCCGTAGATGCATCTGCGATGTGAGCAACCAACCCCGTCACTGTCACAGATGTCGCCAGACTCACAACTACATTCACAGTCCCGGTCGCTGTATTGAAGGTACCTTCAAGCGCTCTGCCATAGTTTTCTAGTGCCTTACCTACAGCAGTGAGGTCCCTAAGTCTCAGCTCAGCAGAGAGTTCAGCGCAAAACCGCTCGACAAGCTGCTCCGAGCCGCTGAAGAGCCAAGGATTGAAGTCCAGCACAGGGAGTCCGCGTTGCTTAAACTCCTCGCGAACGAGATTGATGAAGGAGGTTTTTCCCGACCCCCAGGACCCAAGGACGCCGATTACGACACCTTCCTTGGCGTCGAGTGAAAGGGCGTACCGGACGAATGAGCCTGCGGTCTTAACCCTGCCTAGAGTATCGTCCTCTGCGTGGCATATCGGGTTGTCAATGCGGATCATGAATATCGGGTTGTCAATGCGGATCATGGGCTTTTGTGTTGTAGCATGTCCTCCGTCTGGTTTCATGGCATTCCGCGAGCCCTTTTCAAAGGAATCCCCATCGTATAGGAAACTGAGATCGAGAGCGTCGGAGGCTTCGTGGAAGGCAGGTGCACACCGCTGGCGAGTATGTGCACTTGGTGATTTGCACGGCGCGCCCTGCCGCCATCGCCTGACCAATCCATCAACCGGAAGGAACTCCTTATGCTGCTGATCAACAACCAGGAAGTGGAAGAGCTGATGGACATGAAGGCCTGCCTCGACGCGCTGGAGACGGGCTACGAGGATCTGGCCCGCAACGACGCGGTGTACCGGCCGCGGCTCGACGTGTGGTTTCCCTGCGGGCGTCCCGACGGCTACTACCGCTGGGGCACCATGGAAGGGGCCAGCCGCACCATCGGCACCTTCGCCATCCGCATGAAGTCGGACGTGGTCCACTGGCCCGAGGGCGGCACCGAAGAGAAGTACTGCATGGAGCCCGGCAACTACTGCGGGCTCATCATGGTGTTCAGCGTCGCCAACGGCGAGCCCTTGGCCATCATCAACGACGGCGTGCTCCAGCACATGCGGGTGGGGGGCTGCGCCGGGCTGGGCGCCAAGGAATTGGCCCGGGAGGATGCCTCGGTGGTGGGCATGTTCGGCTCGGGAGGGATGGCGCGGACCTACCTCATGGCGTTCAACGAGGTACGGAACATCGAGGAAGTGAGAGCGTACAGCCCCACCAAGGCCAACCGGGAGGCGTACGCCGCCGAGATGAGCGAGAGCCTGGGCCTCAAGGTGACGGCCGTGGACAGCCCCGAGGAGGTGGTGCGCGGGGCGGACATCGTGTCCGCCTGCACGGACTCCACCCGCGTGGTGTTCGACAATCCCGAGTGGCTCAAGCCCGGCGCCCACATCACCTGCGTGCGCTCCTGCGAGATCGGCCCGCGCGCGGTGGAGGCCTGCGACGTCTCGGTCATGCTCGGGCGGAACACCGTGCTGACCATGGACGAGGGCATGGTGCGGCTCCACGGCAACGTGGGCTACGTGGCCGGACAGCCCGACGAGATCGCGCGCATCCCGAACCCCACGCAGGACGCCTATTCCGGCGACTACTTCCACTACTTCATGGACGTGAAGGCCGGCCGCAAGCCGGGCCGCACGAGCCCGGAGCAGACCACATTCTTCATCAACGCCGGCACCCAGGGGCTCCAGTTCGCGGCCTGCGCCGGACGGGTCTACCAGATGGCCAAGGAGAAGGGCATAGGCCGCGAACTGCCCACCGAGTGGTTCACCCAGGATATCCGCGACTAGACACTAGCCGCCCCGACCGTATGCCGGTCCTTTTCCGTTCACGCGCAAACGCCGGCCCGCCCGGACACGTCCGCCGCCGGTGGGCGGCATGCGCCGCGGCCGCGGTCCTGGCCGGGCTTCAACTGCTTGGCGGATGCCAGCCGGCGCAGGAGCATCCGGCGCCCGAGCCGCCGGCGGAAGTCCGCGATGATCTGGACCTTGAGTCGCTCCGGGCGGCCGTGGCGGAGAGTCTGCGGTTTCTCGAAACCATCCCGCCAGAGCGTCCGTTGGGCCGCTGGCCCCGGAAGGTGACGGCGAAAGACGTCCGCGCCTCCCTCATCGAGTTCCTGGGACTACTGAAGGAGAGGCCGGAGTCGGACGGGGGCTGGCCCCGCCGGGTGGCGGAGCGGTTCGAGTTCTTCCCCGCGCCGCGGAGCGCGGTGCTGGACGACGTTCTCTTCACTGGCTACTACCAGCCGGTGATCGACGCCAGCCCGGTGGAGACTTCCGACTACCGCTATCCCGTCTACCGGGAGCCGGACGAGTTGCGGGGGCGCCGGGGTCGGGCCCGGAAAACGGCCGGATACTCCCGGCACGACATCGACGTCCGGGGCGCCCTCCGGGGCAAGGGCTACGAGATCGCGTGGCTGCGGGATCCGGCGGACCGCTTCTTCCTGCACATCCAGGGCTCGGGGCTGCTGCGCATGACCGACGGGCGCGAGCTGCCGCTCAACTTCGCGGCCTCCAACGGCAGGCGCTACACCAGCATCGGCAAAGTCCTCATCGACGAGGGCAAGCTCGACCGGGAGTCCATGTCGATGCAGCGCATCCGCGCGTACCTCGCCGAGTTCCCGGACGAGCGCGAAGCGCTGTTCGCGCGCAACGAGCGGTACATATTCTTCCGGTTGGGAGAGAAGGGGCCGCTCGGGAGCCTCGGAGTCCCGCTCACGGCGGGGCGCTCCGCGGCCACCGACCACCGCTTCTACCCCAAGGGCGCGCTGTTGTTCGTCGAGACCGAGACGCCCGTGGTGGGCGGGCAGGGCGAGCTAGTGGGTATGCGCGCGTTCGTCCGGTTCGTCCTCAACCAGGACGCCGGCGCCGCCATCCGCGGTCCGGCGCGGGTGGACCTCTATTTGGGGACCGGCGACGAGGCAGGGGGCGTGGCCGGATACATGAAGAGCACGGGAAGGCTTTATCTGCTATTGAAGCGGGAAGCGGCGCCTCTCAACTGACGGCGCCTGGAACGAACACGGGAAACGAACACACGCCAGGAGGTTTCAATGGCATCGGTACTATTGCTGGGTCCGGAGGACATGGCCGGGCTCATCACCATGAAGGAAGCGGTGGACGCCATGGAGCGGGGCTACATGGATTGGGCGAAGAACCGCGAGTTGGGGGCGCTCCGGCGCCGCGTGCACTCGGTCGCCAACGCCCGCGTCACCGTCCACCAGGGAGCGCCCAACTCCGCGGGCGTGACGGGAATCCTGACCCACTGCGAGCACGTCATGATCCACGACAACGGCATCCAGACCTACCAGACCCGGAGCCGTCCGGTGCGGGTGATGTTCGACGGCAACAACGCCGAATTGAAGTGCATCACGCTGGGCGAGCTGCGGGTCAAGGAGCTGCCCGACGCCAACAACGTGGTCAACGTCCAGACCGCCTGCTCCACCGCCGTGGGCATCAAGCACTTGGCGCGCCAGAGCTCCAAGGTGGTGGGAGTCCTCGGTTCCAGGGCCCAGGCGGAGTGCCAGTTGCTCGCGTGCAAGGCCGTCGTGCCCGGCATCGAGGAGGCCAGGGTCTACAGCCCCAACCCGGAGAACCGCACCCGGTTCGCCGCCAAGATGACCGAGCTGCTGGACATGGAGGTGCGCCCGGTCGCCAGCAACCGTGAGGCGGTCCAGGACGTGGACATCCTGCTGTCGGTGACCAACTCCAACGTGCCCACCTTCGACGGCAACTGGCTGGAGCCCGGCGTGCACCTGTGCTCCATCGTCTCCAGCAACATCGGCCTCATGCGCGGCGGCTTCATCCAGCAGAAGCGGCGCGAGGTCGACGACGAGACGCTCCGGCGCTGCGACATCATCGTCTGCAACTCGAAGCGGCAGGAGATACTGGACGAGCCGGGCGTGCTGTGGGATCCGGTGCAGCAAGGCGTCATCACCTGGGACGACGTGTGGGATCTGGGCGAGGTGCTTGCCGGGCAGGTGCCGGGGCGCACCTCGGAGGAGCAGATCAGCTTCTACAAGAACAACGCCTTCTGGGGCGTGGGCGACCAGGCCATCGGAGAGCTGCTCTACCAGCGCGCGAGGGAGAAGGGGTTGGGCACCGAGCTTCCCATCGACGGCGCCGAGTACCGGGAGGTCTGAACCGCCCTACGTAGCGTTGTTCGTTCTTTCCAGGATCTCGATGCGGACGTCGTCCGGGGCGCGCACGAAGGCGATCTTGAGGCCGGGGCGGAGCAGGCGCGGCTCGGAGATGAACTCGGCGCCGCGGCTTCTCAGGTCCGCGGCGGCCTCGTCGAGGTCCTCCACCTGCAGTCCGAAGTGGTCGAGGCCGATGTAGCGCCGGTCCGGAGTGTGCGAGAGGTCCTGGTCCGGCAGCGCCTGGGCGATGCAGATGGTCAGGCCGTCGATCTCGACGTCGATCCGCGGACGGCCGTCGGTCTGGGTGGTCTCGACGATCTCCGCGCCGAACATGTCGTGGTAGAACCGCACCGCGGCCTTGGGGTCACGGCTCCGTAGATGGATGTGGTCACGGGTGTATTTGGGCATGAGTGTACCTCCTGCAGGGGGGTCGTCGAGCCACTAGGCCCTCACCCCGACCCTCTCCCAAGGGGAGAGGGAGGATACTTGATACCAGTATCCGCCTGTTTCATCACCCCCGGGCACTGTCGCTCCGGTCCTTCCCGCTCCACGCCAGCGGGGCCATCAGGCCGACGCTCACGAATGACAGCAGTGCCATCGCCCAGAACAGGGTGGAGATCTCCATCATTCCCAGGAGCAGGCCGATGCCGGTGACTCCGGCGGTCTTGGCGATCTGCTGGCTCAGGCGGTCCAGGGAAATGATGCCGGCCCGTACCTCCAGGGGCGCGTTCTGCGTCAGCAGGCTCTTCTGCATCGGCGAGATCACGCCGTTGGCGATGCCGTAAAGCAGCAGCACCGGAATCAACGTCCCCGTTCCCGGCGCGAAGGCCACGGCCAGTAGCGCGATCCCGCTGGCGAGAAAAGCGCATAGCACCAGGTTCCCCTTGTCCCAGGCCCCCGCCAAGCGGCCCGCCTGGCTTGACGTCACCATGGCCCCCAGGGCGTGGAAGGATCTCACCAGTCCCGCGCCCGCCGTGGACAGTCCGTGGCTCCGCACCAGGAACAGCGGCAGGTAGGTGAAGAACCCGTAGTCCAGGAAGAAGCGCAGGAAGCCGGCGGCGAAGGCCAGCAGGAGCCGCGGGTTCCGCACCACTCGCACCAGGTCCTTGAAGTATCGGCTGGCCGAAAACGTAGCCGTCCCCCGGGTTTCCGGCATCCACAGGGCGACCAGCAGCCCCAGCGGGACGGCGACGATGTAGGTGACGAACGGCCAGCGCCATCCGATCAGGGCCAGGCCCCCGCCAAGCGGCGGCAGTATGAGCTCGCCCACCCGATCGATGAACACCTTGAGCCCCTGTCCCGACACCTCCCGGCGGCCTTCCAGCAGGTCGCCGATGAGCACGATGGTCAGGGGGATGACGGCGCTGAAGCCGATGCCCTGGACCGTGCGCAGCACCAGCACCCATCCGAAGCCGGGGGCGGCGGCCACCGCGGTCCCGGACGCGCCGAAAAGGATCAGACCGCCGATCAACAACGGCCGCCGGCCGTAGCGGTCGGCGGCGACGCCCAGCAGCGGCGCCAGCACGATGGCGGGCGCTGTGTAGACGGCGATCACCAGCCCGATCTGGGCGTCTGTGACGCCCAGGGGCTCGGTCATGGCCGGCAGCACCTGCTGGACCAGGTTGGTCCCCATGATCACCATGAGGCTGGAGGCGTAGACGAGGCCGAGTGAGCGTCGGAGATCCGCGGGAAGCTCGCCCAGATCGAACATGGAGGTGAGGGAAAAGCGCATGCCGGTCTCGTCGTTCCTGTCTTACGTGGATAGGGCATGACCGGCAAGCCCCGGCCGGACATGCTTTCAAGTCACTGTGCGGGCTGTTACACCGGATGTAGGGGCGAGTTTCAAACCCGCCCGTGTCGGGCACGAGAGGGGAGGAAGGGCGAATTCCGAGCCCCCGTGAGGCAAGGAGAGGGCCAAGGGCGGTGACGCTTTCCATCTGGATCGGAATAATCGGCATTGCGGTCGGAGCGCTGGCAACGGCGTGCTTTCGAGACCGCTTGGGCAAGCCGGAGCGGTACTGGCTCGTGGGCCTTGCGGCCACGGCGCCGGCCTGGATCGTCGCCCTGATGGTGTTGCTGGGAGGCATCTCCGGGGAGAATCCGGACAAGGGCATGAAGGCCCTTCTCGCGCTTTCCACCGCCGGCGGACTGCTGGGCGTCATCGTCACCGAATTCTGCGTGCGATGGCTCAAGGCGCGGCCCGCGGCGGCGCCCGCCGCCGTGTACTGGTTCCTCGGCACGGTGGCGCTGATGCCTTCCTGGGGGTTCATCCTGTGGAGGGTATCGTGAGCGCCGGAGTGGCGCGGTCTGAGCCGAGACAGTTGCGGTGGAAGACGGGCGCCCTGGTGCTGGCCGCCGCGGCATGGCCCGGCTCCCTTTACGGACATGGCGGGCACGCGGACGAGCCGTTGCCGTTCGACGCGCTGGTCCTGGTGTTCGGGATGATCCCCTGGAACTTCCGCGTGGACATCCTGCTGGTGCTGGTGCTGGCCACCGCCGTCTATCTCACGGGCTGGTCCCGGCTGCGCCGGCAGGCCGACGGCGCCGCCACCCTGTCCGGGCTGGCCCTCTACCTCGCCGGCATCGCCGCGCTCTTCACCGCGCTGGTCTCGCCGGTGGACCGTCTCGCCGCCGAACGCCTCAGCATGCACATGGTGCAGCACATCCTGCTGCTCATGATCGCGCCGCTGGGGATCCTGCTGGCCAATCCCTTCGCGGCGGTGGTCTGGGGGCTTCCCGCCGGAATACGGGAGCGCTTTGCCGCGCTGTTCCGCGACGGCGCTCCGCTCCGCTCCGCCCTTTCCGTGTTGACCCTCATGCCGGTGGCCTGGACGCTGTACGTGGTGAATCTCTGGGGCTGGCACCACCCGGCGCTTTACCAGGCGGCGCTGGAATACTGGTGGCTGCACGACCTCGAGCACTGGCTGTTCTTCGGCACCGCGGTGCTCTTCTGGTGGCCCATCGTCAACGCGGCGCCGCTCTACCGTCCCACCCGGCCGTTGGGGGCGAGAGTCGTCTACCTTGTGGCGGCGACGCTCCAGAACACGCTGCTCGGCATGGCCATTTCCCTGCCCGAGCGGGTTCTGTACCCGTTCTACGCCGCCGTCCCGGCGCTCGAAAAGTTGAGCCCGATCCAGGACCAGGCCCTGGGCGGCGGCATCATGTGGGTCAGCGGTCACATGTATATCGTCCCCATCCTGGTGATCATCGCCCGCAGGCTCATCGCCGAGGACGAGGCGGCGAACGCCGCCGGCGGGGGCGGGGACGGCGGGCTGGGGACCGTTCCGCGCCATGGCTGACAGGCTCATGCGACACGCGCTCCTGGTCCTGTTCCTCTTCGCCCTGTCGCCCGCGGGCCTGGGCGCGGTGGAAAGCGATCGCCTGAAGAAGCAGGGGTTCCTCGTGCAGGAAGGCTTCGTGGAATCTCCCGGCTTCAGCACCGAGGACGCGGCCGGGAACCGTGTCGACTTCGCTTCGTTTCGCGGCAAGCTGGTGCTGCTGAACTTCTGGGCCACCTGGTGCCCCCCGTGCCGCCTGGAGATGCCGTCCATGGAGCGGCTGTACGGGGAGTTCCGGGACAAGGGGCTCGAGGTCATCGCCGTGAATTTCATGGAATCCGGCGAGCAGGTGCGGGGGTTCGCCGAGGAACAGAAGCTGACCTACCCGATGCTGCTGGACAAGGAGGCCGAGATCGCCGGGCGGTACGGGGTGATGCGGTTGCCGGTCAGCGTCTTGATCGGCCGCGAGGGCGAGGTCATCGCCAAGGCCATCGGGTTCAAGGACTGGTACAAGGACGACATACGCGAGTTGGTGGCCGCGCTGCTCGGGGACGTGAAGGTAGCGAGCGCGGCCGCCGCCGAGAACGGCGCCGAGGAGCCGGCGCTGTCGGAGGGCTACGGCCTCGCGGTGTTCGCGGGTGCGGCGGTTCTCGTTCTCGCCGGTCTCAACATGGTGCGGATCCGGCGGCGCCGCGCCCGGAAGCAGGCCGGCTGAGAGCGCGCGGAGCAGGGAAGTGTGGACCTTTCCGGACATCGATCCCATCGCGTTCCAGATCGGGCCTCTGGCGGTGCGGTGGTACGGGCTCACCTACCTTTTCGGGTTCGCCGGCGGCTTTTTCGTGGCCCGGTGGCTGGCCCGCAAGAGAAACCTCGCGCTCGGCAACGAGCAGCTCGCGGAGCTCATCAGCTACGTCGCCATCGGCGTCGTGCTGGGCGGGCGGCTGGGCTACGTGGTCTTCTACAACCTTCCGTACTATCTGACCCATCCTCTGCAGGTCTTCGCCGTCTGGGAGGGCGGCATGTCGTTTCACGGCGGCATGCTGGGGGCGATGCTGGCGGGGTGGCTGTGGGTGCGCAATCAGAGGCTGCCGTTCTATCCCGCGGCGGACTGCATCTTCGCGGCCGCGCCCCTGGGCCTCGGCCTCGGCCGGCTTGGCAACTTCATCAACGGCGAGCTATACGGCCGCCCCACCGACGTGCCGTGGGGCATGGTCTTTCCGGGAGGCGGTCCGTTGCCGCGCCATCCCTCCCAGCTCTACGAGGCGTTTCTGGAAGGAGCGGTGCTGCTGGCGTTCCTGGCGTGGCTGGGGACGCGGGTCCGGTTGCCCGGCGTCGTCACCTGGGCGTTCATCGGGGGCTACGGCCTTGTCCGGTTCGCGGTGGAGTTCTTTCGCGAGCCTGACGCCCATCTCGGGCTTGCCTGGGGATTGTCCCGGGGCCAGTATCTCAGCGCGGCCATGATCGTGGCGGCCGCGGTTTTCCTGTGGATGCTGTATCGGCGTTCGGCAAAGCCGGCGCGTTGAATCGCGCCTCGACCGTCCGCCTGGGGGTCTATTCGTCCATTTCGCCGAAGTAGTCCCTGAGGATTCGCTCTTTTACGTACTCCAACGCTCCCAAGTCGTGGAGAATGTCGCCGCCGGTGTCGTAAAAGAAGATGTCGCCGTTCTTGTTCCGTCCCACGGCCATCAGCCATTCGAGCTCGTCCCGGTCCTCGAGCAGGTAGTTGATGGTCTGGCTGGCGCCGTTGCTGTCGATGATGGTGACCTTCGGAGTTACCCGTTTCTTCGGCTGGGTCATTTCTTCCTCCCGGCAGCAGTCTACACCAGTCGGAGCCCTTATCTCAACCCTGAAAGACCCGACGACGCCGTTTTCGGGCCTTGGATACAGTTCAAGCGCTTAGTCAGACAGGCCCCGTAACTCTCTGTAACTACGTATCAATCGGCTGGTTTCGCAGGCGGCCGGGAAGGCTCGGCGCGGATCAGTTCCGCGAGTGCCTCCACGTGGAACGTCTGGGGGAAGAGGTCCACCGGGCGGACGCGCCGCAGCGTGAAACCTTGGGCCGCGAGCGGCCCAAGGTCCCGTGCCAGCGTCGCCGGATTGCACGAGACATACAGGATCCGCCGGGCGGCCAGGGCGGCGAGTTTCGGGGCCACCTCCTTGGCCCCGGCGCGGGGCGGATTCAAGATCACGGTGGTGAAGCGGCGGTCCTGGCGGATCAACTCGTCCACGGCCCTGCCGGCATCCTGCCGGAGCCAGCGGACGTTGTAGAGGCCGTTGTCGCGGGCGTTGCGCTTGCCGCTACGGACGAGTCTCCAGCCGGCTTCCACCGCCGTCACCCGCCGCACCCGCCGGGCCACGGGAAGCGTCAGGTTGCCGGCGCCGGCGTAGATCTCGAGGACGCCGTCCCGTTCTTCGAAGGCGTCCCACGAGAGCAGCTCGTCCACCAGCTTCCGGTTGCCCTCGGGATTGATCTGGGCGAAGGCGTCGGCGTCGTGCCGCAAGGTGAGGTCGCCGTCCACGACGAAGGAGAGGGCGGTGTCGCCCCATTGCCGGCGCCAGCCCGGTCCGGCCAACACGATGCCCGCCACCGGCCCGCCCAAGGTTTCCTTGCAGGCGCGGGCGTCGGCGCCCCGGAGAGGGTGGCGGGTCGCGGCCGAGAGGATCACCTCGCCCGCCCGGTCGCCGCTCAGGATCTCGACGCTGGAGACCGGCGCTTCGAGGCGCCGCACCCACTCGGCGGCCGCGCCGATGCCGCGGTCCGCATCCGGGTCCGCGATCAGGCAGCCGGCGACCTCCACCAAGTCCCGGGAAAAGGCGCGGTGAAAGCCCAGCCTGCGGCCGTTGCCCACGTGAAGAGTGATGCGACGGCGGTAGTGGAACTCGGCGGATGCCGCCAGGATGGGCAGGAGCTCGAAGTCGCGGATGCCGCCCACCCGGGCCAGGGCGTCGGCGACGTTCTGCTGCTTGGCCCGTAGCTGCGCATCGTGGGACACGTGCTGCCATTGGCAGCCGCCGCAGGCGCCGGCGTAGGGGCAGGGCGCCGTCCGGCGTGCCGGCGACGGCTGCAACACCGACACCGCCCGGGCCACCGAGTAGCGCTTGTGCTCCTCCACCACCTCCGCCGCTACCCGGTCTCCCGGAGCGGTCATGGGGACCAGGACGACCTTGCCGTCGCTGCGGCCCAGTCCCCAGGGGCCGTGGGTCAGGGAGTCGATGGTCAGTGCGGGGAGGTCAGCCATTGGACTTGTGGGGATGTTCTGCGCTACGAACCCCTGAGGTTCATGGAATACGATCCTCGCTTTCTCAAGGCCGTCGAAGAGTTCAACCAGGGGCTCTTCTACGAGTCCCACGAGACCCTGGAGCAGCTCTGGCTCGAGGACCACGGGCCCGAGCGCGACTTCTACCAGGGTATTATTCAGGTGGCCGCGGGTTACTTCAAGTGGGAGCAGGACGTGCCCCAGGGCGCGGTCAAGCTGTTGCGCTCCGCCATTCGGAAGCTCGAGCCCTACCGGCCGGCCTGTCTGGGCGTGGCCGTGACGGAGTTTCTCTCGGACATCGAGGCCGATCTGGCCGCCGTCGAAGCGTGGTGCGACAAGGGCGGCGCGGCCCCCGAGCTGCGCATGCCGCGGTTGTCGCGGCAGGGCGAGCCGCCGCGGGACTCCGGCAGCTCCCGCGAGTAGTCGGCGGGAGAAAGCGCCGCGCATGTCCATACCGCCCCAGGTCATCGCGCTCTGCGCCTCGCTGTCCTACGCCTGCGTGCTGGTGACCTCCCGCCGGGGCATGCAGTACTCCACGCCCAAGACGGTGACGCTGATCTCCCTGGCCGTCCACACGGTCAGCACGTGGATTGCGGTCTTCCTCACCGGGGGCATCCCGCCGGTGGACGCCGTGGCCGTCTACGTGTTCATCGTCGCGGGGATGCTTCAGCCCATTATCCGGCTGTGCACCTATACCGGCGTGCATCGCGTCGGCGCTTCCCGCAGCGCCCCCATCCGGTCGACGCATCCCATGTTCGGCGTGTTCGTGGCGATGATGGTGCTGGGCGAGACCGCTAGCCTGGTGACCCTTGCCGGAGTCGTTTCGGTGGTTTGCGGCATCGTGCTGATCACCTGGAAGCCGGCGTCGGAGGTGGTATCTTTCCGCTGGTGGGAGTTCCTGTTCCCGCTGACGGCCTCGTTGCTGGCGGGAATCGTCCATCCCATGCGCCGCTTTGCGTTGTCGATCTCCCACGAGCCGCTGTTCTTCGCCGCGCTGGTGGGGATCGTCTCGCTGGTGTGCTTCCTGGTCTACACGCCGTTCAGCCGCGAGCGACTCGTGTGGGACCGGCGCGCGATGCTGCCGTTCTTCGCCGCCGGCGCGGCCGAGACCTGCGGCATCCTGTTCGTGATTACCGCGCTGGGTATCGGCAGCGTGGTCACGGTGTCGCCGCTGGTGGGCATCAGCCCGCTGTGGGTGCTGCTGGGAACGGTCATCTTCCTGCGGGATCTGGAGCAGGTGCGTACGCAGACCGTGGTCGGAGCCCTCTGTGTCATCGGGGGCACCGCGGCCATCTCGCTGGGAGGGTGAGCCGGCGGCCCGTTGGGGGTAGCTGGAGGGGTCCGGCCTACGAGGCCTGGGCGGCGGCCCGCATCCGCGCGAGCCGGGTCCTGCCGAGCATCAGGTAGAGGATGGCCGAGATCACATACAGGCCCGCCATCCCCAGGAGCGCGGGCTTGTAGCTCTGGGTCGCATCGTAAATTGCGCCGGCCACATAGGGTCCGATCATCCCGCCCCACTGGTAGAAGAAGCCCATGTTGCCCCGCACCTTGGCGAAGTTGCGACGACCGTACAACTCCCCGACCATGGCCCAGGTAACGGGGAAGACGGCTTCCACGAGAGAGAACAGGGGAAGGAAGAGCCAGATCCACATGGTGTTCCGGGTGTAGGTGAGCAACACCAGGGCGGCGGCGGCCACCAGCATGCAGACGGCCATGACCCTCGCCTTGTCGAGCCGGTCCGCCAGCCAGCCCACGATGAGGTGTGTCGGAAGGGACAGCGCCGCGAACACACCGAGGAACCAGCTTGCGGCGAGCGGGCCCACGCCTTTCCATTCGAGGATCTGCACGAAATTGACGATGACGGTGCTGAGGCCCAACACCCGAAAGAGAGTCGAAGCGACGAGGAGCCAGAACGGAGCGCCGCGAAGGGCCTCCCAAATGCCGACGTCGACCTCGGTCGTCGTCTCGCCGCCGGCTGACGGCCGATCCGACGTTCGAGGCGTGCGCGCGGAGTAGTCTCCGTCCGGCGCCAGCCCCATGTCCTCGGGCGATCGGCGCACCACGGCCGCCAGCGGCGTGCCCGCCGCGAGGAAGACCGTGCCGGCGAACACCATCCCCCAACGCCAACCGAAGTAGTAGACCACGTATGCGAGTACGGGGGCCAACAGGGCGCCGCCGATGCCGATGGAGCAGCTCACCAGCGCCATGGCGCGGGCGCGGAAACGGAAGAACCAGCTATTGGCCAGGACCATCGGGCAGTGCATGAAGCCGGCGCCGAAGGCCAGCGAGACCACCCCCAGGTAGATGATCAGGAGGGCCCAGTAGGACTCGACCCAGGAGCACAGGACGTAGCCCAGGCCGGTGAACAGGACCGCGATCATCATGATGGGCCGCGGGCCGAAGCGGTCGATGAGATATCCGGCCAGAGGGCCTTCGACAGCCCCTTCGGCCCGGGCCAGGCCGAATATGAGGTTGGTGGCGCGGCGAGTGATGCCCAGGTCCTTTTCCAACGGCGAGACGAAGACGGTAAAGCCGTAGAAGTGGAAGCCGCCGCCGAGAAACCGGAAGAGGCAGCCCACCAGCACCATGCGCCACCCGTAGAATGAGAGGTGGCTCCGGCAGGCCTGGATTGCCTTTCGGAAAGGCATGCCCTAGGGCGCGCCTTCCGTGACGTCGCCGCCGATCATCTTGCCGATGAGGTCGGTGATGTCGGGCGGCGATTCCGTTTCGCGAATTTTGCCGCCGGATGGAACCAGGCGGTCGGAGGCTCCCGGGGAGATGGCGATGAACTTGTCGCCGATGAGCCCCCTGGCACGGACGGAGGCGATGGCGTCTTCCTGGATGTCGACGCCGGCATCGATGCGCAACGCCAGTCGCGCGCGGTCGTCGACGAGGCTCAATGAGTCCACGCGGCCGACGCCCACGCCGGCGATTTCCACCGAGTCCCCCCGGCGCAGTCCCGCCACGTTGGCGAAGTCGGCGTAAACCACGTAGCCCGAGTTGCCGAAAGCCTCGAGCTTGCCCAGCTTGATGGCGAGGTAGCCGAGGCAGAGGAGGCCCGCCACCACGAAGAGGCCGACGACGATTTCCGTGACTCGCTGGTTCATCATGTGTCCTGTGGCAGGGAGGTGCCGCCTTTCCGCGCCCTGGCCGGGTGAGTCAGGCGACGTCCGGGGTCTCGCCTTTCAGGAACTGCTGCACGGCCGGATCGGGCGATTCGAGGAACTCCCCGGTGGGGCCGTGATCGGCGATCACCCCGTCGGCCAACATAGCGACGCGGTCGGATATTGTAAAGACTTCCGGAATGTCGTGGCTTACGATGACGCCGGTGAAGCCCAGGCGGCGCTGCATGTGGGCGATGAGCCTGTGGATGCTCTTGGCCAGCAGCGGGTCGAGGCCGGTGGTGGGCTCGTCGAACAGCACGATCTCCGGGTCCGTCACCAGCGCTCGGGCGAAGCCGGCCCGTTTCTTCATGCCGCCGCTCACCTCGGCCGGGTACTTGTAACCCATGTCCTTGAGGCCCACCTGGTCCAGCCGCTCCCGCACCTTGCCGGCGATGGCGTCCTCGCCGAGGCGGGTGCGCTCCCGCAACGGGAAGGCTACGTTGTCGAAGATCGTCATGGAATCCAGCAGGGCGGCGCCCTGGAACAGGAAGCCGAACTTCTCCCGCACCTCGTTCAGGGGTTTCTCTCCCAGCCCGGTGATGTCGGTGCCGTCCACCAGGACCTGACCGCTGTCGGGCAACAGCAGCGCGATCATGGTCTTGAGCAGCACCGTCTTGCCGCTGCCGCTGCCGCCGATGATGGTGGTGATGCCGCCGTCCTCGATGGTCAGGTTGGTGCCCTTGAGCACCTCCTGGTGGCCGAAGTTCTTGTGGACCTCGATGACCTCAATCATGGAAGGCTCCGGAGCGGACCGCGACTTGCTTGCTGAAGGCCACTAGAGCATCACCGAGGTGAGGATATAGTCCGACACCAGGATCAGGACGAACGAGAGCACCACCGCCTCGGTGGTGGCCCGGCCCACGCCGGTGGCCATGGGAAGCGCGTGGAACCCCTTGTAGCAGCACACCGACGAGATGATGAGTCCGAAGGTCGCGGACTTGATGAGCCCCTCCACCACGTCCCGGAGCCGCACGGCCTGCTCCATTCCCGAGACGTAGCTGCCCGAGCCCAGGTCCAGCAAGCCGACGCCGACCAGATAGGCGCCGTAGATGCCGATGACGTTGAACATGCAGGTGAGCAGCGGCATGGCGATGACGCCGGCGACGACGCGCGGCGACACCAGGTACTTCACCGGATTGATGGCCATGGCGTGCATGGCGTCGATCTGCTCGGTGACCCTCATGGACGCCAGCTCCGCCGTCATGGCCGAGCCGGTGCGGCCGGTGACCATGAAGGCCGACAGCACCGGTCCCAGTTCCCGCAGCAGGCTCAGCGCCACCACCGCTCCCAGGAAGCTCTCGGCGTTGAACTTCCGCAGGCTGTAGTAGCCCTGAAGCCCCAGCACCATGCCGGTGAAGAGGCCGGCCAGCAGCACCACCAGCAGCGAGTCCACTCCGATGGCACGTATTTGTTGTATGATGAGCCGGATCTTGGCGGGGGGCCGCAGCGCCCAAGCCATGGCCGAGCCCAGGAAGATCACGCCCGCGCCCATGCCGGCCACGATGCCGAGCGTCCGTCCGCCGATGCTTGCGAGGACTGTGGTCATGCGGCGAGGAAGAGATGAATAGGGCCGCCCATCGACGTTCCAACCTATAGTAAACAGGGGACCCTTACAAGTTTCCGGCTGCCGTAGCGGCCGCGGCCCGGCGCTGTACGAGCCACATGTTGCCATGAAACGAGGAGAAACCATCGACAGGGTGTTCGCCGGCCGCGTCGCCGTCTTTCAGCGGCGCTCCGGGTTCCGCTTCGCTCTGGACTCGTTGCTGTTGGCTCGCTTTCCCGTGTTGCGGGGAGGAGAACGCATCGTCGACCTGGGAACCGGAAACGGGGTCATCGCCCTGTCCTTGGCGGTGCTGAACCCGGAGGTGGAGGTGGCAGGCGTTGAGTTGCAGGAGGCCATGGTCGAACGGGCGGAGCGAGGTGCGGCGCTGAACGGGGTCGAGAAGCGGGTCCGCATGATACGGGGAGACGTGCGTTCGGTGGAAGAGTTTCTTCCCAGCCGGAGCTTCGAGCTCGCGATGTGCAACCCTCCCTACCGGCCGCCCAGGAGCGGCAGGGTCAACCCCGACCGCGAACGGCTGCTGGCCCGGCACGAGGTGGAAGGAGGTCTGGCGGACTTCGTCCGCGCGGGGGCATACCTGCTGCGCCACCGGGGCCGGATGTGCATGGTGTACCCGTCGGAGAGGGCGGTGGAGCTGTTCGCGGTCATGCGCCAGCAGGGTCTCGAGCCCAGGCGCGTCCGGTTCGTGCATTCCTTTGCGGATGCACCCGCCACCCTGGTCCTTGCCGAGGGAGTCAAGGGGGCGCGGACGAGCCTGACGGTGCTGCCGCCGCTCGTCATCTACCGGCGCGAGGACCAATACACGGACGAGACGGCGGGGTTGCTGGGCAGCTAGGCCCTCACCCGGCCTTCGGCCACCCTCTCCCAGAGGGAGAAGGCGAAAACTGCCCCCTCTCCCTCTGGGAGAGGGTGAAAAACTGCCCCCTCTCCCTCTGGGAGAGGGTTGGGGTGAGGGAGCTAACCGCGTTTCCGCAGGTGATTCAGCAGCAGGTGTCTCAGGGAGTTTCGAAGCTCGGGGTCTTCGATATGTCCCAGCTCATGCTCCGGTAGCCGCGTCGCGTCCACCGCGGGGGGAGGGGAGGCGGAGTCTTCCGGCGGTGTTTCGGCGGGAAACTCTCCCGTCACGAAGAAGATGTTGGTGACCACCTCGCGTCCGAGGCGTTGGTTGAGCTTCTCCACCATGATGTCCTTCATGTACTGGAGCTGCTGCATCCACGTGGGCGCCCGGACCCTGACGGACAGGGTGCCGTTGCGGATCTTCTCGGGTTGGGCGTTGCGCGCCACCGCCGGCCCCACGGTGTCGTCCCAGATCTCCCAGAGGGCGTAGTCGTCGAGCCGCCGCCTCAGCGGCAGGCGGCGCACGGTGCGGTCGAGGATGTCGCCGAGTCGCTCCATTTCGTCGGTTGGCGGCCGGCGGGTGAGCCCTGGCCGCCGCCGTGTCCGGGAAGTTTCCAGCATAACCCGCCGGCGGACGGACCATCAAGAGGCGCGGACGAGGCGCGAAAATCCCCTTGACAACACAATATGTTGTGGGTATTGTGGGAATTCCGCACTAAATACGGCTGCCACCGCTACGGGATGCTGCGAGGAAACACGGACCGATAGCGATAGCCCGAAGGATACCAAGAGGGAGGAAGCATGTCCGCCATCACGACCACGAAATCGCCCGCGCCGCGCGCTGACGATGCCGGCAAAGACAAGGACCCCACACGAGGCATTCATGTCCGGAGGTACTTCACCAAGGCCGGAACCAATCCTTACGACGAGGTCGAGTGGGAGATCCGCTCGGCCACCATTCAGAACGAGAGCGGCAAGGTCGTGTTCGAGCAGAACAACGTGGAGGTGCCCAAGGCGTGGTCGCAGATGGCCACCAACGTGGTCACCTCGAAGTATTTTCGCGGCCCCCTGGGGACGCCCCAGCGGGAGCGGACGGTGCGGCAGCTCATCAGCCGCGTGGTGGACACGGTGACGGGGTGGGGCCGGGCGGACGGCTACTTCGCCTCGGAGGACGACGCGCGGGCCTTCTCGGACGAGCTGACCCACATCCTGGTGCACCAGAGGGCGTGCTTCAACAGCCCGGTGTGGTTCAACTGCGGCATCGAGGAGACGCCCCAGTGCTCGGCCTGTTTCATCCTCTCGGTGGACGACACCATGGAGTCGATTCTCGACTGGTACCGGAAGGAAGGCGTGATCTTCAAGGGCGGCTCGGGCTCGGGCGTCAACCTCTCGCGGATCCGTTCGTCCAAGGAGCAGTTGGGCGGCGGCGGCACGGCGTCGGGCCCGGTCTCCTTCATGCGCGCGGCGGACGCCTCCGCCGGCGTCATCAAGTCCGGCGGCAAGACCCGGCGCGCGGCCAAGATGGTGATCCTCGACGCGGACCATCCCGACTTGGTGGAGTTCATCAACTGCAAGGTGGAGGAAGAGAAGAAGGCGTGGACCCTCATCGAGGCCGGATACGACGCCAGCCTCGACGGACCGGCCTACGGCAGCGTGTTCTTCCAGAACGCCAACAACTCGGTGCGGGCGACGGATGAGTTCATGCAGCGGGTTCTGGACGACGGCGAATGGAACACGCGCTTCGTCACCAACGGCGAGGTGTCCGAAACCTTCCGCGCCCGCGACATCCTGAAGATGATCGCCGAGGCGACCCACCTGTGCGGCGACCCGGGCATGCAGTTCGACACCACCATCAACAACTGGCACACGTGCTCCAACACCGGACGCATCAGCGGTTCCAACCCGTGCTCGGAGTACATGCACCTGGACAACTCGGCCTGCAACCTGGCTTCGCTGAACCTCCTCAAGTTCCTGCGCGACGACGGCACCTTCGACACCGATTCGTTCCGCCACACCGTGGACATCATGATCACGGCCCAGGACATCCTGGTGGACAACTCGTCCTATCCCACCGAGGAGATCACCCGGAACGCCCGCGACTTCCGCGAGCTGGGGTTGGGCTATGCCAACCTGGGGGCGCTGCTCATGTCCCTGGGGCTGCCCTACGACTCCGACGCCGGCCGCTCCTATGCCGCGGCGGTGACCGCGCTGCTCACCGGCGAAGGATACCTCCAGTCGGCCCACATCGCGTCGCGGCTGGGCCCCTTCGGCGGCTACGACGTCAACCGGGCGCCCATGCTCAAGGTGCTGGACATGCACCGCGGCCAAGCGCACAAGATCTCCACCGCGCACGTGCCGCTGGACCTGCTCACCAACGTGCGGGACGTGTGGGACACGGTGTGCGAGGCGGGTGGCGAGCACGGGGTGCGGAACTCGCAGATCTCGGTGCTGGCGCCCACCGGCACCATCGCCTTCATGATGGACTGCGACACCACCGGAGTGGAGCCCGACATCGCGCTGGTGAAGTACAAGAGGCTCGTGGGCGGCGGCATGCTCACCATCGTCAACAACACGGTGGCGCGCTCGCTCAAGCGGCTCGGCTACGACGCCCGGGAGACCCAGGAGATCGTCGAGTACATCGACGAGCAGGGCACCATCGAAGGGGCGCCGCACCTGCGCGAAGACGACCTGCCGGTGTTCGATTGCGCCTTCAAGCCCGCCAACGGCAGCCGCTCCATCCATTACATGGGGCACATCCGGATGATGGGCGCCACCCAGCCGTTCATCTCCGGCGCCATCTCCAAGACCATCAACATGCCCATGGACGCCTCGGTGGACGAGATCGCCAAGGCCTACGTGGAAGCCTGGAAGCTCGGGGTCAAGGCCGTGGCCATCTACCGCGACGGCTCCAAGCGCACCCAGCCGCTGAGCACCAGCGGCAAGAGCGACTCGCCGGGCCAGTCCGCGGACTCGCGGCCGCTGCGCCACAAGCTGCCCGACGAGCGCCGCTCCATCACCCACAAGTTCGACATCGCCGGGCACGAGGGCTACATCACCGCGGGCATGTACGAGGACGGCCAGCCGGGCGAGATCTTCATCACCATGTCCAAGGAAGGCTCCACCATCTCCGGCCTCATGGACTCCTTCGCCACCGCCATCTCCATGGCCATGCAGTACGGCGTGCCGCTCCGGGTGCTGGTGGACAAGTTCAGCCACATGCGCTTCGAGCCCTCGGGCTTCACCCGCAACCCCGACATCCCCATGGCCAAGTCCATCATGGACTACATCTTCCGCTGGCTCGCCACCAAGTTCCTCGACGGCAAGGCCCAGACCGAGGTCGGCGTCGTCAACCGCGATGCCGACGAGCTGGCCGAGGTCCCCGCGCCCGCACCCGCGCCGAAGCCCCTGGACAACTCGGGCGACGGCTACGCCATGTCCGCCGAAGGCTTCTACCAGCAGGACGCCCCGTCCTGCTCCGACTGCGGCGCCATCATGGTCCGCAGCGGCGCCTGCTACAAGTGCATGAACTGCGGGTCGGTGAGTGGGTGCTCGTAGCCCGACGAGGTCTTCAGAAGAGAAACTGCCCCGTCCTCACGGTATTCAGGAGGCTTTGGCCGCTCCAGTTTTGCGACAATTGAGCGCGACTCGGCGTCCAACCCCGCCAGACTTGCTAGCGCCGTTTCGTTGATTCTTCCGATTGATATCTGTACCGGTATACGGTACATAGAACCATGATCCGAAGCTTTCGTCATCGAGGGCTCAGGCGGATGTATGAGCGCGGAGACGTGAGCAGGGTGGGGTCCGATCTCTTGGACCGTGTCGCTCTAGCGCTGGCCGATCTCGACGATGCCCGGAAACCTTCGGACCTCGATCTGCCCGGCTACCGGCTTCACCCGCTGAAAGGCGATCTCAAGGGGTACTGGAGCATCTCGATCTCCGGAAACTGGCGAGTGACATTTCGCATTGAGGACGGTGACGCTTACGACGTCGACCTGACCGACTACCACTAATGGGAGGCATGAGCATGGCGATGATCGATCCTCCGCATCCCGGACGCAGCATCCGCGAGAATTGTCTGGAACCGCTCGGACTGAGCGTGACTGAAGCAGCGCGGGTGCTGGGCGTCGCCCGTCACACCTTGTCACGGGTTCTCAACGGCCACGCGGCGATCTCTCCGGAGATGGCGCTCCGGCTGGAGAAGGCTGGCTGGTCGAATGCCGAGTTCTGGCTGCGACGCCAGACTACCTACGATCTCGTGCAGGCGCGCAAGGACCAAGACAGGATCCATGTCCAACGATACCGGCCGCAGCCCGCGGTATGAGGCCTTCGACGACCGGAGCGCAATAAATGGTAAGCCACACAAGCCTCGTCATGACCGTGTTCATGGGTCTGCTCCCTGACCGTAGTGGCAAACGGGCTCTGGTTCAACGGATCATCGTAGACTGAACCGCCCCGGGTTTACCGGAGACCCAAACTCTTTGAGAGGAAGGGGTCATGAACAGAGTGCTGGAAGTCCAGAGCGCCGATTCGGTCGGAGCCGGACTCCAGTAGATAGGTCAGCTCGTCGAGAACAGCGGTGTCGACATCCTTGCCCTTAGTTGAAGATCAGCCGCTCCCCGTCACGCGCGATTCGACCGGCGACGACCGGTGCCGTCGCGCCGGGCAGCCATATCCAGACGTAGGTTTCCTCCGGCGCTTTCGTGTCGCGGTGATCAGAAGTCATCCTTCACCTTCGTCGTTCCCGTGCGGACGGATTGCGGCAGCAGGGTGAGCTTATCGCGTTCCATCGACAGATGGCGCGTCAGCGTTGTCGGTTCGGCTTCGAACAGGCGCAGCCCGACAATGGCGGCCACCTCGAAGGCCGCACCGATGGAGGCACCCATTTCGCCTTTTTCGATACGATGCACGAGGCCGCGCGAAGTCCCGGCGCGTTCGGCGACATCGGCGACTGTGACGCCCCGTTCGATGCGCGCGTTACGGATCATCAGCCCGAGAAGCTCTGCGGCTTCGCGGGCATAGCGGGAATAGGTTCTGTGTGCGGGCTTCGCCATCTGTTGTTCCATAAATAGATTTTAATAGCGCTCTATGCCCTATTTATAGATCATTCTGGCAGATTTCAAGCGATTCTCCCGGCGGCGGCGTTAGGTGCCGCGTAGCAGCGGACAACAGGCCGCAGAGGAGGGGAACAATGGAGAACAAACCCGCTCGGTTGATTGCATTGCAAGCGTCGCATGGTTTAGAATTCGTTACAGACGGAGGGCATGGACATGGCAAGCATCACGATCCGCAATATCGACGACGACGTGAAGACGCGCCTTCGTGTGCAGGCGGCAGGGAACGGCCGATCCATGGAAGAGGAAGTGCGGCTGATCTTGCGCGAGGCAGTAGGGCGCAAGGCTGGTTCCCAGGATCTTGCGAGCATCATCCGCGGTTACTTCGGGCCGTCCAGGGGCGTGGACCTGGAGTTGCCGCCTCGTGACCCAGCCCGCGAGCCCCCCCGATTCGATTGAGGCGGGAGACATGTTCTTGCTTGATACCAATGTCGTCTCCGAGCTGATGCGCAAGTTGCCTGATCCTGTCGTGGAAGCATGGGTCAGCGGCCATCCCGTGGAGCGGCTGTTCTTCTCGGCAGTTGGCGAAGCGGAACTGCGCTACGGCGCCGCCGTCATGCCGGCGGGTCGGCGGCGGAACACGTTGGTGTCCAACATCGAGTCGATGCTGCGGGCGGCCTTCGAAGGCCGGATACTGCCGTTCGACAGTGAGGCGGCAGTCGCGTATGCCGACATCGCTTCGGCCCGCCGTGCCGCCGGGCGTCCTGTCCAGACGGCGGATGGTCAAATCGCGGCTATCGCCCGCTCGCGAGGCATGGCAGTGGCGACACGAAACGTTCGGGACTTCGTAGACATGGGCATTGACATAATTGACCCCTGGACGCGCGTATAGGGTTGTCGTTGATCCGATGCCTTGTCCGAGACTGACAATTGGGCCGACGTGCGGTCCCCCTGGTCGGTTGGTTTCTAACTTCGACGGCTAGCCTGCAGTACCAGCAGCCGCCACTCTTTCCCTTCAACGTCTAACTCCGCGTACGGGATGGTGTGGCCGGTTTTCCAGAACTCGACTTGGTCACGGTAGTGAGAGGACGCCGGATTGCCGGCCTGTCCCGGAACGATGACGAAGCGGGAGCGGATGGGCTCGCTCAGGGTGACCAGCATACGCATCGAGGCGCCGACGGCTTGGTCGTAGGGGCGGGAGTGGCGGTAGTAGGAGTTGCTGACGGTGACGCCGTCGCCGTCGACGGGGTAGGGGCCGAGAGAGAAGAAGGGGGCCAGCCACTTTTTGTTTCCCAAGGCGTGGGCCAACGTGAGGGTGTGTAGGCGGCCCCAGGACCAGTCGGCGGCGTCGGGGCCTTGCTTTTTCGTTAGTTCCGCTTGGGCTTCGCGCAGGCTTGCTGCCAGCACCTCCTTGCGGGGGGTGTTCCGGAACCACACGGATTCAGGGTCCACGAGGATGTCGTCCAGGGGTGCCACGGCTTGGTTGAGGATCTCCGTGTAGCTTTGGAACAGTTCCTCGCCGAGGTCCCTTTCCCAGACGTTCCGCATCAGCCGGTGGTATAGGACGTGGAAGAGGGCGGCGGGGGCGGATTCGGTGCGGCAGTCGTAGTCCCATTTCTCCAGCAGTTCGACGCAGGGGCGTAAGGCCGGGTCTTCGCGGGCGATCTCGCGTAGTTCCGGGAGCAGGGCGGTCAGCAGCCGCTCGGCCTGGACGGACCGGGTGTCGAGTTGGATGCGGGCCATGGTTTCCATGTCCATGCGCTTCTCGCGCGTGAGCAGGTGGCGGATGCGCTCGATGCGGTATGGGGGCTCGAACAGGTCGGACAGGTAGTAGGGGTAGCTCGGGTCGGTGACGCGGTTGTTGGCGTTGGCGACGATGCCCTCGGGAGGGTTGTAGAGGCGCGGCATCTCGTCGAAGGGGATGGTGCCCCTCCAGTCGTGGGCGGCGCTCCAGCCCTCCAGGGGCAGCCATGAGGGTTCCTGGCGTGGGCGCAGCGGCACCCTTCCGGCCAGGGCGTAGCCGATGTTGCCCTGAGTGTCCCCGTAGACGCAGTTGAGCGAGGGCGTGACGTGTTGCGCCATGCCTGACAGGAACTCGTTCCAGTCGTGCGCCCGGTTGACGCCGTCCAGCAGTCCCAGCTCGTTTCCCGGCGTGTGCGCGATCCATTGGAAGGACAGCACTTCCCGGTCGGGATACTCGGAATCGCGGGGCTGCGGCGGAAGGATGTCCGACAGCACTGGGCCGTGCCGGGTGCTTCGGATCACGGTTTCCAACGGTCGGCCGCCGCGGACGGCGATGGTTTCCGTGCGGCGCTCGAACTCGGCCCAGCCGTCGGGGGTGCGGTAGAGTTCCGGCTTTTCAGGGTGGATCTGTTCCCGGTAGAGGTCGGCGTCATCGCACAGGCCGGCGACGAAACCCCAGGCAATGTCCCGGTTGTGTCCGACATAGACGAGGGGAGAGCCGGGCAGCGACACCCCCGACGCTTGGAAGGGTTGAGTTCCGGCGGTGTCGGCCACGGTCCGCAGGTGATTCAGATACCAGACGCCGGGTAGCGTCATCCGCAGGTGCATGTCGTTGCACAGGAGCGCATGGTCCTCGCTTGAATGGTCGGCGTCGACGGCCCAGCCGTTGCTGCCCTGGCCTCTGGGGGTCAGGGGGTTGTCGGCGAAGCTGCCGTTGACGAAGCGAAGCAGGTCGGCGCCGTGGTCGGCGAGAGCGCGGGTCGTAGTGGGGCCCCAGGCCGGGTAACGTGGCATCAAGGACCGCAGTTTGTCGGGGTCGTTCTCCAGGCGGCCGTGGAGTGCTAGAAAGGTGAGCCGTGTGACGAGGGCGGACGAGAGCATCAGCGAGAAGCCCTTGACGAGGACGAGGCTGTCCGCCGGTTCCCATGGGGCGGGTTGGCGGCGCAGCAGCCGGAACTCCACGGGCAGGCGGCGCCGCGGCCGGTCCATGTGGGCGTTGACGCCGGCGCAGTAGGCTTCGATGGCGCGGGCGGACCGTTCCGACAGTAGCGGCAGCGAGAGCGTTGCCGTGTGCCTGAGACCGAGCAGGCGGAGGAAGTGGTCGACGCTCGCCATGTTGCCGGATCGCAGGTGGCGCGTGAAATCACCCCGCGGCAGCGGCCTGTCGCCGAACAGCTCGGCCAGCCGGCCGCTGAAGAAGCGCCGGTTGAGGTCCATCTGCCACAGCCGGTCCTGGGCGTGCAGGTACCCCTGGGCGAAGAACAGGTCGGCCTCGTTCTCGGCGGTGATATAGGGTATCGCAAAGGGGTCCCAGCGCACCCGGACGTCCTTGCGGAGGCCCGGCAGGTGTACGGTGCCCCGGCGCGTCGGGAGGTTCTTGCGCGCCGCGAAACGCAGTAGCGGCGTTAGCAGGGATGCCAGCAGGTTCATGGAATCGAATCTGGAACGGAATGCCACATGGGCCACGGCCGTGTCCAGTGCCGGCGGCCTGGGTTTCGTCCCGGTGGCTCCGGGCACGGCGGCCAGCGCGGTCGCGGTGCTGGTCTACGCGCTGGTCCCACCGCTCCAGCAACCGGTGGTGCTGGCACCGGTCATCGCCGTGGCGTTCGTCCTGGGCGGGGTCAGCACGGGCGTCGTGCTGCGGCGCGACGACGGCCCCAAGGACCCGTCCCACGTCGTTTGCGACGAGGTGGTGGGACAGTGGATCGCGCTCTTGAGTGTCGGCTACGCGGGGCGCTGGGAGCTCATGCTGGTGGCGTTCGTGCTGTTCCGCCTCTTCGACGTGTGGAAGCCCCCGCCGGTGTCGTTCTTCGACCGTCGCCCGGGGCCCTGGAACGTGATGATGGATGACGTTGCGGCCGGCATCTACGCCAACCTGGCGAGCCATCTCCTGCTGGCCCTTCTTTGGAGCTAGGCGCCGGTGAGATTCGTCCTGCCCGAGCCCACCGCAACCCTCGATCTCACGATGGACGACGGCGCGCCGATACGTGTCGTGCGTCACGGCAACCCGTCCGGGCCGCGTGTCGTTCTGAGCCACGGAGCCGGCTTTGCGAGCGATTCCTACTTCCCTTTCTGGCGGCTGATGCTGGAGCGTTTCGACCTTGCCCTGTTCGATTTTCGCAACTCCGGGCGAAACCCGTTCCACGCGGGGGAGACGCACCACTATTCCCAATTCGCGCGCGACAGCGCGGCGGTGCATTGCGCGATCGCCGGGGAATGGGGCGAGAAGACCACCATCGGCGTCTTCCACTCCATGTCCGCGATCACGGCCCTGCTCGCGGTCGTCGAAGGCGTCTGGCACTGGGATGCGCTGGTGCTGTTCGACCCGCCGATGGTGCCGCCGGAAGGCAGTCCGCTGCGCGCCCCGAGGATAACCTCGGGCGAGGTGCACCGCGACGCCGTCCTGATCCGCCAGAACCGGTTCCGGGACCCCGAAGAGCTGGCTGACGTATTCCGCTACTTGAACCCGTTCCGGCGCCTGCGGAAGGGGGTGGCGGAACTCAACGCACGCTCGGTGCTGCGCTTCGATCCCGCATGCGGAGACTGGCTGCTCTGCTGCCCGGGCCCGGTCGAAGCCGGTCTCTATACCGAGGTCGCCGAGCTGCCGATCTGGCGGAAGCCCGGCCCGCCGGCGCGCCCGCTCCTGATCGTCGGCTCCGACCCGGAGCCCGAGGACGCGGCGAAGACCGCGTCCTGCTGCAAGCTGTTCTGCGAGACCTTCGGCATCGACTACGCCGTCGTGCCCGATACCAGCCACCTCCTGCAACTCGAGGAACCGGAACAGTGCTTCGCTCTGTTCAGCGGCTTCCTCGCCGACAACGGGATCGGCGCGTGACAGGCCGCGCGCGATGACGTCCAGGCCCCCTGCACGGGGTCGGCGACCGATGCAGCCTCCTGGCGGCCGGCGCGCCTACTGTCCCAGCCGCAGCAGCCTCGCGGCGTTGTCGCCGAGGATCTTCTGTTTGTCCGAGTCGGGGAGGCGGACGTCCCGCACGGCGTCGACCGAGCGCTCCAGGGGAATCGGCACCGGCGGGAAGTCGCTGCCGAAGAGGACGTGGTCGGCTCCCGCTGTCTCCACGGCGCAGGTGACGGCCGGGGCGTGGAGGCTCACGGTGTCGTAGTAGAGCTGCTCGATGTAGGTGCTCGGCGCCCGCGGCAGCACGTCGGGCTCCCAGGGGCCGAAGCTGTCGTCCTTGCGCAGCTCGTAGCCGAAGTCCAGCCGGCCGGGCAGCATGGGCAGGGCGCCGCCCACGTGGGAGCAGATCATGACCAGGTTCGGGAAGCGCTCGAAGCCGCCGGTGAGGATGAAGCGCGACAGCGAGAGGGTGGTGTCGAAGGGCCGCCCGACCATCTCGGGGAGCCGGAAGATCTCCATCTTCTCCGCGCCGATGGTGACCCGGGGCGGGTGAACGAACAGCGGCACGTCGAGGTCCGTCACCAGCTCGAAGAAGGGCACCGCGTTGGGAGAGTCCAGGTATTCTCCTTCGACGCTCGAGTTGATCATGATCCCCTTGAGGCCGTACTCGCGCACCGCCCGCTCGGTCTCCTTAAGGAACTTCTCGCCGCCGAACGGCACCGCGCATGCCAGCCCGAGCAGGTAGTCGGAGTGCTTCGCGGTGGTCTCGGCCGCGAACGCGTTGAACTCCGTCACGATGTCGAAGGGATCCTTGCCGGCGGGCGTGCGGATCCAGTTGTTGCCGAAGATCGTCAAATCCACCCCGGCCTGTTGCTGCTCGTCCCGCAGACGCGGGATGTCGAAGATGGCCTGCGGCGACTTGGGATGGTACCAGTCCTGGGGCACGAGATGGGCATGAGCATCGATAATCATGGCACGGTAACTAATGTATCCATGCGGGACATGCAAGGGCGGGCCGCCGGACTCCGGCGGGTCGGGACAATGCCGCTTGACCGCCTTGTGCGGCGGTGCTAACAAGGGCGGCCTTGCGACGCGGCGGACCCCATCGTCCGGCGCCGGGACGCGCCCCGTTGGTGCTTCCGCTCACTGCTCGGAGACCTCCGAATGAAGCTTGACATCGAATTCAACTCGGGCGCCCAGCTTCCCATGGACGCCATTCCCGCGTTGGCCCGGGCCGCCGAGGAAAGCGGGTTCGACTGCGCCTGGGGCGGGGAAGCCAACAACAAGGACCCGACGGTGATGCTGTCGGCGGTGGCGGCGGTGACGGCCCGGTTGGAACTCGGCACGGCCGTCTACCACATGCTGGGCCGGACCCCGGTGAGCATGGCGCTGCATGCCGCCGCCCTCGACGAGCTGTCGGGCGGGCGTTTCCTGTTCGGGCTCGGCATCTCCAATCCCACCATCGCCAACTGGCACGGCGTGGAGTTCGACCATCCGTTGTCGCGCATCCGGGAGTATCTCGAGATCGTCGGCGCCGCGCTGCGCGGCGAGAAGCTGGACTACCAGGGGAGGTTCTACCACGCGCGCGGGTTCAAGCTGGCGTTCAAGCCCTCGGGCCGGGGCATCCCGGTCTACCTGGCGGCCTTCGGGCCGCAGATGAGCCGCCTGGCCGGCCGGTTGAGCGACGGCGTGCTGATCAACATGGCCAACCCGCGGGAGATCCGCCGCATCGTCGACAATGTCCGGGAGGGCGCGCGCTCGGCCGGCAAGGACCCAGCCGCGCTGGAGATCATCTGCAAGGTCCGCTGCTGCGTGGCCAAGGACAGGGCGGCGGCGCGCCAAGCGCTGGGGCGCATCCTGACCTACTACGCGCTGGCCGACTACTACCGGGATCTGCTGGCGCGCATGGGTTTCGGCGAGGAGGTGGCGGCGATTCGCGAGGCGTGGCGCGCGTCCGGCTTCCAGGCCGCCACCGGCCAGGTCACCGACCGGCTGCTGGACGGCCTGCCGCTGGTTGCCGGCGAATCGGTGGCCGAGGTCCTCGACCAGGTGAAGGCCTACGGCGAGGCCGGTGCCACCCGTGTGATCCTGCCTTATGTACCGTGTACGGACGACGTGGTGGGGGAGATCCGGGACTTCATCGAGGCATTCGGACGCCGCTGACCGCGGCGGGTTAAAAAACCGGCGCGGGCGCATTGACTATCCGTCGTGGCGTGGTTGACTATATTTGAAACCATGCTTACGGGAAGTGCAGCAGAGACGAACGAAAAGGAGAACGTCATCGCATTCGAGCTGATCAATCCGAGCGGGCTGGAGAATCCCGTCGGGTACTCACACCTGGCGAAAATATCATCCGGCCGGCTGGTGCTGGTGGCGGGACAGGCGCCGTTCAACGCCGACGGAGAGGTGGTCGGCAAGGGCGACTTCGCGGCGCAGTTCCGGCAGGTCTGGGAGAACCTGCGCACCGCCATCGAGGGCGCCGGGGGGCGGCCACAGGACTACGCCACCCTCACGATGTACGTCACCGACGTCGATGCCTACCACGAGAACCGCAAGGAGATCGGCGCTTCCTACCGGGCAATCTTCGGCAAGCATTTTCCCGCGATTACACTGGTTCAGGTAACAGGACTCTACAACCCGGACTGCATGGTCGAAGTGTCCGGGCTGGCTTGTATCGATTGATGGCTGGCGGGGTAGCGGGATGGCGTGAAGCGGCACTCCGCTCCCGCCCCCGCCGCCTTTCCAACAATTCCACCGCCATGGGAGTCACAGGCAGATGTACCCCACAGAGATGACCGGCAACACGGATTCCCTGGATACCTTTGGCCCCCCCACCGAGAGGGAGATCATCGGTCTTTGGCATTCCTTCCGCTCGGCGGGGCTGTCGGAGAAACAGGCGTGGGACGCGATCCTCGCGGGCATTGCCCTGGACGCGGCCTTCTCGGACGGCCGCAACCGTCCACGCCTGGTGCAGTGATCTCGCGGCGCAGACGAACGATCTCGCGTTAGTTTGCGGCTAATTACCGGATAAACTTGAGGTAGAAGCTCAGGTTTGCTCGGCCTGGGGATCGGCCCGGGCCAAGAGGTCCAGCAGCGTCGCCTTGTGGCGGCGTTCGACCTCCACGAGCTGCCGCAGCAGTTGGCTGTATTCCGGAGCTTCGAGCGCCAGATAGGACGCGTCGTCGGTGAGCTTGGCCTCGACGCGTTTCTGGTCCTCGAAGTCCTGGTGCATCCGTTCCCAGTGGTTCCTTCCGGACGGGATGCTGGCGTCGAACTTGGCGGCGCGTGCGCCGAGCTGCTCGATGGCCTCGGTCAGGAGCGCGATGCTCTTGTCCTTTTCCTCGGCCATCTGCCGCAGCCGTTCGGCCACGAAGGGGTAGGGGGCCTTGTCCGCGTGAAGCTTGAGCTGGTTGGCGAGGCGCGCCAGCTCGCGGTAGTCGTCGGCCAGCACGGTGCGAGTCGTGCGCTCCTCCCGTTTCGCCCGGTTGCGCTCGAACCAGCCTGAAATGGTCTCGGTCAGTGCCATGGCCGTCTAGGATAGGGCCCGTCGCGCGGCATGTCAAGGTAGCCGGCTGTTCTTGAAAAAACGTCGCAAAAACGGTACATTCAGCGTTGTCGCATGGCAAAATTCCCGCCCATCGAAGTAGTCGAGGATCGTGACGCTCATACCGACGCCCCGGTCGAGGACGTGACCCCCGAAGCGGTCTTGCTGGACGAAGTCGAGGAAGTCGAAGAGGTCGCGGACGACGCCGATCAGGCCGAGGAACCCTCCGGCGCGCTGGTTCCCTACGACGCGTTGCAGAGCTACCTGTCCGAAATCCGCCGCTACCCGCTGCTCACGCGCGAGGAAGAGCACGAGCTGGCGGTCCAATACAAGCAATACGGCGACATAGAGGCCGCCTACAAGCTGGTGCGGTCGAACCTGCGCCTGGTGGTGATGATCGCCCGTGAGTACGAACGTGCCTTCCGGAACCTCCTGGACCTCATCCAGGAGGGCAATATCGGGCTCATGGAGAGCCTCAAGAACTTCGACCCTTACCGCGGCGTGCGGTTCCCGTCCTACGCCGTGTGGTGGATACGCGCCTACATCATCCGCTACCTCATGAACAACTGGCGCATGGTCAAGCTGGGCACCACCCAGGCCCAGCGCCGGCTGTTCTTCAACCTCCAGAAGGAGAAGGAGAAGCTCGAAGCCGAGGGATTCGTGCCGGGGGCCAAGCTCATCGCCCAGCGCCTCGACGTGAAGGAATCCGAGGTCATCGAGATGGACCAGCGGCTCTCGGGCCGGGACCTTTCCACCGACGCGCCCATGGGCGAGGGCGAGACCGCCACCCTCCTGAACACGCTCACCGACGACAGCCCCACCCCGGAAGAGCGCCTGGCGGAGGACGAGTACCGTCAGGCCGTCAAGGAGCGCCTCAGGACCTTCGGCGAGGGGCTCAAGGACAAGGAGCTGGTGGTCTTCCGGGAGCGGCTCATGGCGGAGCAGCCGCTGACGCTGCGCGAGATCGGCGAGCGCTACGGCATCAGCCGGGAGCGGGTCCGCCAGATCGAGAACCGCGTCAAGAAGCGGCTCAAGACCTTCCTTTCACAGGAGTTCGAGGTGCTCGAGGGCTTCAACGAGCGCGCTTGATGTGTTCGGCGGGATTCTGCTAAGAACCCCGATATGAATTTCGAGAACAGTATCGAGATCGGCGTGCCGCGGGACACGGCCTGGGACTTTCTGTGGGACGTGGACCGCTTGATCGCCTGTGTTCCCGGCTGCGAGGAAGCCTCCACCGTCGAGGCCGGCAAGCTCTACAACGCCAGGATGGTGGCCCGGGTGGGCCCCTTCAAGGTCACGTTCCCCATCAAGATCGAGGTCCTGGAAAACGAGCCCAAGGACCGGATCAAGGCGCGCGCTTCCGGCAGCGACAACAAGATCGGCAGCCACCTCAAGGTCGACCTCGACGTCTCGCTGGAGGACCGGGGGGAGGCGACCGTGGTTTCCCTGGTGGCGTCCGTCGATGTCCTCGGCAAGCTCGCGACCCTGGGACACAGCATCATCAAGCGCAAGGCCGACAACGACATGGCGAAGTTCGCCGAGGCCGTCAAGAAGGAACTCGAGGGAGGAGCCTGATCCATGCTGCGTCCGTTCCGTCTGGAAGAGCCCGAAAGCGTCAAGGAGGCGTCCGAATCCCTCGCCCGCTACGGCGACTCGGCCAAGATCTATGCCGGCGGCACCGAGTTGCTGCTGGCCATGAAGGAAGGGCTCATCCACTTCGAATGCCTCGTCAACGTCAAGAAGATCCCCGGCCTCGATCAGATCACCCAGGACAACGGCAGCCTGCGGCTGGGGGCGTTGAGCACCCATCGCCAGCTCGAACAGTCCGAGACCCTGCAGGAGAAGCTGCCGGTGCTGGTGGAGATGGAGCGGAACGTGGCCAACCTGCGCGTGCGTGAGGTGGGGACCATCGGCGGCAACCTGACCTTCGCCGAGCCCCACGCGGATCCGGGGACCTTGCTGCTGGCCCTGGACGCCACGGTGGTGGCGCAGAAGGCCGGGGGCTCCCGGGACATCCCCATGACCGAGTTCTTCGTCGACGCCTACGAGGCGGCCGTCGAGGAGGACGAGGTCCTGACCGAGATCGTGGTGCCGTTGCCCGACGCCAACGCCGCGGTGCGCTACCGCAAGTTCGGATACCTGGAGCGTCCGAGCGCCGGAGTGGCGCTGCACGTGATGGCGGACGAGGCGCGGAAGTCGGTCAAGGACGTGCGCATCGCGGTGGGCTGCGTAGGCCCCAAGTCGATGCGGGTGGAAGAGGCGGAAGCCGCGGTGCGGGGGAAGAGCCTCGATGAGGCCGCGCAGGTCATGGCCGAGGCCGGCGACATCGCCGGACGCGCGGCGGACGCCATCAGCGACCTCCACGGCTCCGCCGAGTACAAGGAACACATCGTCAAGGTCCTGTTGACCCGGGCCTTCAACGACATTCGCGCCGAGTTGGCCGGCTAGCCGGCGGACACGGGAGCAACCAGGAGCGGAGGCCAGCGGCATGGCGGACAGAGAACGGCAGACCCTACCGTTATCGTTCAGCGTGAACGGGACTCGCTACGACATCGAGGTGGAGCCGCACGAGCTTCTCCTGGACGTGATTCGCAAGCGGCTGGGCCTCACCGGCGCCAAGCGGTCCTGCGACGTGCAGGTGTGCGGCGCGTGCACGGTCCTGCTGGACGGGCGCCCCGTAAGCTCGTGCACGTTGCCGGCCTTCGAGGCCCGGGACAAGGACGTGCTCACCATCGAGGGGATGGCCCAGGACGGCAAGCTGCACCCCATTCAGGAGGCGTTCATCGAGTACGGCGGCTTCCAGTGCGGCTTCTGCACGCCCGGCATGATCCTTACCGCCAAGACCCTGCTGGACGAGAACCCGGACCCCACCGAGGAAGAGGTCATCGAGTACATGAACGGCAACATCTGCCGTTGCACCGGCTACAAGAAGATCGTCGAGTCCATCATGGGGGTAGGGAAGGGCGGCGAGGCCTCCTGAGCGCGCGCGTCAATTCTCCCGAATACTGCCGAACAGACTGAAAGGGCAGGTGTCGAATGACACCTGCCCTTTCTCTTTCCGTCATTTGTATGTTGAGAGAACCCCTCAGATCGGCCAATTTGAGGGGTAGGCATGCGGGGCGAGTCGTACGTCATGGGGTGAGAGCCTTTGGGGATCTGCACCGGGCGGGAGTAGGACACCCCGCATGCCAGTTGTCGCTCCGAACAGATACCGGGGGTCAGCGCCCCGCATAAGCAAGTGTGGAGGACAGCGTCATGGTAGCAGAAGAGGAGGCGGTCATGAAGGAATATGCAGGGATAGATGTAGGCAAGCGGGAGTTGGTGGTGTGGGTGTTGGGGAAGGGGTTAGGGCGGTTCAGGAATGAGGCAGGGGGTATCCGGGAGATGCGGAAGTGGCTGAGAGCGGAGGGGGTGACGCAGGTGGTGTGTGAGGCGACGGGGGGCTACGAGCGGGGAGTGGTGGAGGGATTGAAGGGGAGCGGGGTGGCGGTGCACGTAGCGCATCCGACGCGGGTACGGGGGTTTGCGCAGGCGCTGGGACGTGGGGCCAAGACCGATCCTATGGACGCCGAGGTGCTGGCGCACTACGGGGCGATGATGAAGGTGGAGGGGGAGGAGGAGGCGGACGGGGCCAGTGAGGAGTTGCGAGAGGTGCTGGGGCGGCGGCAGCAGTTGGTGCAGCAGCGGGTGCAGGAACTCAATCGGCTGGAGAAGGGGCTTAAGGGAGCGAACAAGAAGTCCTGTGAGCGCCATGTGGCCTGGCTGGGCAAAGAGATCGCGCGGCTGGACAAGGCCCTCCAGGCGCTATGGCAGCGTTACCCGGAGTTGAGTGAACGGGCAGCCTTGTTTCAGAGCGTGAAGGGCGTGGGAGAGCTCACTGCGGCAACCTTGCTCGGGTACTTGCCCGAACTGGGCCAAGGCTGCGGCAGGGGCTTGACCTCCTTGGCGGGCTTGGCGCCCTGGTCTCACGACAGCGGCCAGCGTCAAGGCTACCGCGCCATCCGCGGAGGCCGTGGCACGGTCCGGCGGGCCTTGTACATGGCCGCGCTGTCAGCTACACGGTGCAACCCCGAACTGGGTGGGTTCTATCGTCGGTTGCGGCGCCGAGGTAAGCCCGCAAAGGTGGCCCTGGTGGCGGTGATGCGTAAGCTCTTGTTGCAGCTCCATGCCATCGCACGCCGCGGTACCCCGTGGTTGCCGACCCTCCACCCGCAACCGGATTAGCCCTTGTTTCCCATCACAGATACTCCCGCGAAAGCGGGAATACAGGAGGGGTGGAGCGGGGCAACTCGGCCCGCGTGTCAGGCCCGGATCTCCGTCCGCATGAACTTGATGTAGGCGATGCCGAAGCACACGGCCACCAGCGACACCAGCGTAAAGAACATCGGCAGGATCAACCGCAGGCTCTGCCCCAGATTCAGCGGCGTGAGCAGCAGACCTTCCAGTTGGCCGAGCTGTTGCGGCAGGATCGGCACCAGGCTCCGCGCCACCGGGTTCAGCAGCAGCCGCACCGATTCGGTGTAGAGCAGGCTGGGCGACATGCGCGCCAGCACGGTCTCGATGGTTGCGAGCCGGGTCGCTTCCGCCGCCGACTGCGGGTTGGGGATAATCAGCCCCGCCACGAACCCGGCCAGCACGCCGATGAAGATTCCCAGGAAGAGCCAGATGGCGATGGAAGCCAGCGCCGCGGTCACGGTCCTCCTGAGCAGCATGGACAACAGCATGGCCAGGGCCAGCCAGAAGCCCGTGTAGGTGATGCCGATGATGGCGAAGAAGAGCATCCGCCACAGCTCTTCGGCGTTGGGCAGAAAGCCGATAAGGGTAATGCCGAGGCCGATCACCACCAGCACGATGGACATCCAAAGGATCGCCAGGGTGGTCAGGCCGGCCAGGAACTTGCCGTTGATCAGGCTGTCCCGGTAGATGGGCTGCGACAGCACCCGGCTCAGCGTCCCCCGCCCGTACTCGCCGCTGATGCTGTCGAATCCCAGGGTGATGCCCACCAGCGGACCGAAAAAGCCCAGGAAGGTGGCAAGGGAGAAGAAGAAGGATTCGATGGTGAGCAGCCGGAGAAAGACTTGTTCCGTCGGGTTGCTCTGCACCTCCGCCTGGATCGCCTGTCCGGAAAGATAGACCGCCAGGACCCCGGGCAGCATGATGAGAGCGAGCAGGATCATGAACCGGAGGCTGCTGAAATGATCCTGGAGCTCTTTCCAAAAAACCACGGGCATGGTTATGCCTCCCTGAAATACTTTAGGTAGATCTCTTCGAGCGTGGGATCCTCGGCGCGAAGCTGCAGCAGGTCGACTCCCCGCTCCCGGACCAGCGTCATCAGCTCCGGACGCACGTCGCGGGTACAGCGAAGGGACCATCCGGCTTCCTGCCGCTGACACTCCTCCACGCCCGGCAGCGCGCCGAGCGCCTCCTCCAACGGTTGGTCGCCGCCGACCTCGACGAAGAAGTTCCACTGGCGCTCCTGCCGGATGGCCTTGCCCAACTCGTCGGGACTCCCCTGCACGACCATGCGGCTGCGGACGATGATGCCGATGCGCTGGCATACCTGCTGCACCTGATGCAGCAGGTGGGAGCATAGCAGCACCGTGAGGCCGCTCTCGCGCTGAAGCCGTGTGATGAGTTCGAGCAGGCGGGCCACACCCTCCGGATCGATGCCCAGGGTGGGCTCGTCCAGGATGATGACCTCGGGTTCCTTGACGAGCACCTCGCCGATCCCGAGCCGCTGCTTCATGCCGCGCGAGAATTCCCGCACCGGCCGGTCGGCGTCTTCGGCGAGGCCCACCTGTTCGAGCACCTGCCCCAGCAGACCGTCGAGCCTGTCTCGCCGATGCGGTTGAGCCGGGCGATGTAGGCGAGGTTCTCGCGCGCCGTCAGGTCCTCGTAGAAACCGGGGTTTTCCGGCAGGTAGCCCACGCGCCGCTTGACCTCAAGGGGCTGCGTGGTGGGGTTGAAGCCGCACACCGACGCCGTCCCGTGGGTGGGCTCGGTCAGCCCGAGCAGCATGAGTATGGTGGTGGTCTTGCCGGCGCCGTTGGGGCCGAGAAACCCGAACACCTCGCCTCGGGCGATCTGGAGGTCCAGATCGCTCACCGCCATCTTGTCGCGGTAGCGCTTGGTCAAGCCCGCGGTTTCGATGATGTAGGCGCTCATCTCCGTCCCAACCGGATGAACACCGCCGCCAGCGCCAGCACCACCGCGGCCACGATGAAGGCACCGATCCAGCCCCAGATGGTCGGCGTCGACACGGTGACCCTGAAGTCGATGGACTTGCTGGAGTCGGGGCTGTTGGTGGTCACGGCGAGCATGTAGTCGCCGGCCACGGCCCGGTCCGGAGCGGTGATCTCCATCTTGACCTCGCGCACCTCGCCGGAGTTCAGGGAATCCACCTTGTCCGGGTTGAAATTGACCTCCCACCCGTCCGGCTTGGACGAGATGAACGAGAGGTTGTTCAGCGGCGCGGTGCCGGCATTGCCGATCAGGAAATCGACCTGGGACTGTTCTCCGGCGGTCACGTCCGCGTTGAGCCGGCCCGTTGCGGTGCCCATGTTCAGGACCCGGGTGCCGGCCAGGGTGACCTTGAGGTCCGACTGGGCGGTGAAGTTGCCCGAGCGCGCCCTCACGATGATGGGAAAGTCGCCGGGGTCGCCGAGCTGCGGCGGCTGTATCTCCACGCTCAGGGTCTCGGACGAGTCCTTCTTGAGCGCGATGGACGATATCTGCGTGTCTTCGAACTGGGGCTTGATCCGCACCACCCAGCCCGGCGGCGCCTGGGCGGCCAGGGCGGTGGTCAACGGGTTGTCGGTCTCGTTCTTGAGATCGATGCCGAACTTGAAGGTCTGGTCGCTGGTGCCGCTCAGCACCGGATACTGGCTCTCCATCTTGAGCCCGCCGGTGTCGACCTTCTTGGCGGAGACCCTAAAGGCGATCTTGACGTCTTCCGTCTTCTCGCCCTTGCTGTCCTTGGCGGTCACCCCCAACTCGTAGTCCCCCGGCTCCACGTTGTCCGGAAGCTTCACCTTCAACTCCAGGGTGGTGTTTTTCCCGCCCTGGACCATGATGCCGCCCACCGGAAAGCTCGGGTACCTCGAATGAAAACCCGCGGTCCACCCTTCGGGCAGCGACGTCGTCTCCAGCGCCACCCGTACGGATGCCTTTCTCGGGTTGACGACCTCCGCGTCCATTTCGAATTCCTGACCCGGCCCCACGGTGATGTTGTTGTAGGCCATGATCAGTTCGAACGGTTCCTTTTGATCGTCCGGAATGTCCTGTTGCGTGGCCGCCGTTTCCGAGGTCTCGTGCGATGTCCCCGACAGGGGCCAAAAGGCCACCAGAGCGGCGAGCAACAGCCAGACAAGATAAGCCCTGCTAATCCTCATAAAACCGACCTCCAGGTTTTGGTTTCCACATAGTTAAGCACGAGTTACGCACATCGACAACGCTAGTCACCTCTCGCCGGTCTCACGTAGCCCCTTTTTCGCTTTTCTCCTCTGTCGTTCACGGGAAAAAGGCTGTGTCAAAACGGCAACTTCAGGGCACGAAAGGCCAGTCCGTCATTCCCGCGAAAGCGGGAATCCAGGGGCCGGGGAGGGGCGGTTAGAGCCTCCCGAGTTGCCGGAGCCCCTCGTAGAGCACGATGGAGACCGCGTTGGCGAGGTTCAGGCTTCTTACCGCCGGGTTCATCATCGGAATGAGGTAGCTGTCGGCCTCGTTGGCGTCGAGGAGGCTTTCCGGGAGGCCGCGCGTCTCCGGCCCGAAAACGAGGAAATCGTCCTCGCAAAATCGCGCGGAAGCATACGATTTCGTTGCCTTTTTGGAGAAGAACCGCAACCGCGTCCCGCCGTGGCGGGCGGTGAACTCCTGCCAGGAACCGTGCACTCGCAGGTCCACGTGGGGCCAGTAGTCGAGCCCGGCCCGCTTGAGGTGCTTGTCGTCGATCTCGAAGCCCAACGGCTCGACCAGGTGCAAGGTAGTCCGGGTGGCCGCGCACAGGCGCGCCACCGACCCCGTGTTGGGCGGAATCTCCGGTTCGTACAGGACGACGTTCATGGTCGGTTTCGGTTGGGCCGCGGCTCAGCGCTTCCTTCGCGGTTCCGCGCTGTCGAGGAGGAGGGTCACCGGTCCGTCGTTCACCAGGGACACTTTCATGTACGCCTGGAAGGTCCCGGTGCGCACTGTCGGCCCGCCCGCGCCGCGTAGTTTGTCCACGAAGTCCAGGTACAGCCTTTCCGCCTTGTCGGGGCCGGCGGCATCCGTGAACGAGGGCCGGCGCCCCTTGCGGGTGTCGGCGTGCAGGGTGAACTGGGATATCACGAGGATCTCGCCCCGGATGTCCGTGACGGAGCGGTCGAACTTGCCGTTTTCGTCGGGAAAGATGCGCAGGTTCAGGAGCTTCTCCGCCAGATAGGCACCGTCTTCCTCCGTGTCCCCCTTGCCGACCCCTACAAGCACGCACAGTCCGGCTCCGATGGCCGATACCGTTTCGCCGCCGACACTCACGCTGGCGCGGTCAACCCTCTGCAGCAGGATTCTCATAACGGGAAAGAGCGCCGGCGTTTCCTTGACTTCCAAACATCGTTCCGACAAACAAAAACGGTAGCGACTATTTCTAGCGGGCTCCATTGCTTCCCGCAACGTCCGACCGGCGCCCGCCCCCGGGAGCCTGTCCGAGCAATCGGAACGGCGTCCGTACGGTCCAGATGCGTATCCATCCACCAGCCCGGCGTGCGATCCCATGAGCACCATCGTGGTCACCGGAGCCTGCGGCTTCATCGGCTGGAAGGTGTGCGAGAAGCTCCTGGCCAACGGCGCGTCCGTCATCGCCCTTGACGATCTCAACGACGCCTACGACGTGCGCCTCAAGGAATGGCGCCTGGCGCAGCTTCGGGGAAGGCCGGGGTTCTCGTTCAGCCGCGTGGACGTAGGCGACCGGGAAGCCGTCAAGTCCTTCGGGCAGTCTGTCGAAGGAACCGGCCCGGTCGATGCGGCCGTGAATCTCGCGGCCCGGGCCGGTGTGCGCGGTTCGGTAACCGATCCGTGGGCCTATCTGGCCACCAACGTAACGGGAAACCTGAACCTGCTCGAGCTCTGCAGGGAGCTGGAGATCGCGAGGTTCGTTCTGGCCTCCACCTCCAGCCTCTACGGCGAAGACACGCCGGCGCCTTTCAGTGAGGACGCCGATACCAGCAAGCCCATCTCGCCGTACGCCGCCTCCAAGAAGGCCGCCGAGGCCATGGCCTACAGCTATCACTCCCTCCACGGCCTCGACGTCACCGTGCTCCGGTTCTTTACCGTCTACGGCCCGGCAGGCCGCCCCGACATGAGCCTTTTCCGGTTCGTGCAGTGGATCAGCGAGGGCAGGGAAGTGGCGGTGTTCGGCGACGGCACCCAGCAGCGGGACTTCACCTATGTCGACGACATCGCCAACGGGGTATTGGCGGCGCTTACCGCGGTGCAGGGCTACGAGATCATCAATCTCGGTTCGGACAACCCCGTCGTGCTCAACGACGCCATCCGCCTGATCGAGCGCCTCGTTGGCCGGGAGGCGTCCGTCCGGTACCAGCAGCGCCACCCGGCGGACGTCGAGGTCACCTGGGCCGACATCTCCAAGGCCCGGCGTCTCCTCGGCTGGCAGCCCGAGACCGATTTCGCTGCCGGCGTAAGCGAACTGGTGGAATGGTACCGCCGCAACCGCGACTGGGCCAGGGAGATCGCGACCTGAAGGCGAGCGCCCCGGAGTCGCCAAATACAACCCCTCTCCCTCTGGGAGAGGGTGGCCGAAGGCCGGGTGAGGGCCTGGGGCCCCGCTGGCGGTCGCGCGACGCGGTCTCCTGCCGCGTCCCCGCGTCGGAGTCGCCAATTCCTCGCCGTAATGCTAAAAACTCGGGGAAGGATCGTTTTCGCGGGAGCCGCCCTCGCCGGGCGGTCTGACGCTCACAAACCGTTTCCCACGCAAGCCGGAGAGGTGACCGAGTCTGGCTTAAGGTGCACGACTGGAAATCGTGTGTACCTCAAAAGGGTACCAGGGGTTCGAATCCCCTCCTCTCCGCCATCCAACTTGTCGATATCACGAACAACTCGGTCAGGACCTTGGCTTGAGAGCGGTCCCGGACGACGGCGTTGCCGGGACAAGGAGAGCCGTGCAATCCGACCATAAGAACGTCCTGGTTCTCGGGACCTGTCAGATGCTCTCCGGCACCGGCCGTGGTCTCTTCATGGTGACGTCCCCGGCCGTCGCGCTGCTGATCGCGCCGCATCCCGCGCTGGTGACCTTGCCGACCGGGCTGATCGTGGTCGGCGCCGCCCTGGCCGCCATGCCCACCTCGCTGTTCACGCGCCGGTTCGGGCGGAAGATCGGTTTCCTGTGCGGCACCGTCCTGGCCGCGGCCAGCGGGGCATCCTGCACGGCCGCCGTCCTCTTCGGGAATTTCTGGCTGCTTCTGCTGGGCGGTTTTCTGTACGGGTTGTTTTCGAGCTTTTCCCAGCTCTACCGGTTCGCGGTGGCGGACGCCGCCTCGAAGGAGTTCCGTCCCAAGGCCATTTCCTTCGTGCTCGCAGGCGGCGTGTTCGCCGGCTTCGCGGGCCCCAATCTGGCGAACTGGGGAAAAGGCCTCCTGGCGAGCCACCTCTTCGCCGGCGCATTCCTGTTCATGGTGGGAACCGGGCTGCTGGCGGCGATAGTGCTGATGTTCCTGAACATCCCGAACCTGACCAAGGAACAACTGGAAGGCGAGCAACGGCCGTTGCTCAAGATCGTGAAACAGCCGGTGTTCATCGTCGCCGCGGTCTCCGCGACGGTCGCTCAAAGCGTGATGAACTTCCTGATGACGGCGACGCCGGTCGCCATGATCGCCCACGGCGGTCACGCTTTCGGTTCCGTGGCCACGGTGATCTCTTCCCACTCGGTGTCGATGTTCGCGCCGGGCTTCTTCACCGGTTCGCTGGTGAAGCGGTTCGGGGAGATACCGATCATCATGACCGGCCTCGCCCTCCAGGCGGCCTGCATCGGCGTCGCCCTGCTGGACATCCACGTTTTTCATTTCTGGCTGGCGATGGTCCTGCTTGGACTCGGCTGGAACTTTACCTACACCGCCGCTACCAGCCTGATGACCACCGCCTACAACCCGTCCGAACGCAACAAGACGCAGGGCATGATGAACCAGATCATCTACACGGTGGTCGCCGTCGGCTCGCTGTCATCCGGCGCGTTCATCCATTTCCTGGGCTGGAACTGGGTGAACATCGGCGCCATGCCGATGCTGCTCCTGGCCGTCCTCGTGACGCTCTGGCATGCCGCGGCAAAGTCGAAAACCGCCACGCCTTGATCGGACCAGGGAGGTCGCCATCTCCACCTCGGACACGTTCAACGGCCTGCGCACCACCGGTGAGCCGCTCCGCGACGGCGACTCGGTCATCTTCTTCGACCGCAAGGACCGGGAGTACCTGAAGACGCTTCGCGCCGGCGAGACCATCTCCATCCGGGGCGGGACCATCGCGGTGGACGACCTTCTGGGCAAGCCGGACGGCGTCAGCGTCCGGTCCTCGCTCCGGGAGCGGTTCGTGGTGCTGCGGCCCACCCTGGAGCGGCTGATACCGAACCTGCCGCGCAAGGCCCAGGTGATCTATCCCAAGGACCTGGGGCTCATCCTGATGTGGGGAGACGTCTATCCGGGGGCCACGGTGGTGGAGGCCGGGGTCGGCCCGGGGGCGCTCACGCTGGCGCTCCTGCGAGCGGTGGGACCCGAGGGACGGGTCATCTCCTTCGAGACGCGGGAGGAGCACGCCCGTGCGGCGGAACGGAACGTGGCGCGGTACTACGGCGAGGCGCCGCAGTGGACCCTGACGGTGGGGGACGTCTCCGATGGCCTGCGGGATCTCTGCGTCGACCGGGTCTTTCTCGATCTCCCGGAACCGTGGCGGCAGACCGACCTCGCGTGGCGGGCGCTCCGGCCCGGCGGGGTGTTCCTGGGCTACGTACCGACGGTGCTCCAGGTGAAGGGGTTCGTCGACTCGCTCAAGGAGCACGGCGGGTTCGCCTGCATCGACACGATGGAAACGCTGGTCCGCTACTGGCACTTGAAGGAGATGAGCGTCCGCCCGCAGCACCGGATGGTGGCCCACACGGGATTCGTGACCACGGCGCGACGGGTCGAGAAGGAATCCGGGATATAGAGAGCAGGTTGTTCGGAAGGTCGTGGCAAATCCCTTCAACAAGTGGCAAGATGCCCATACTAAAGGTGTATCACGACACTAGGCGCTGGCAGCTCACATGACGATCCGCGACGACGACATCCACCGCCAACTGCAATTGGGCGAGGATAGTCGCTGGGAATTCAAGCAGATCGAGTTCAACGGCGACACTCCAACCAGCCCGCGACGGGACGATCTCGCGGACGAACTCGGGGCTTTCGCCAACGCGGACGGCGGCGTAATGCTGTGCGGGGTCGCTGACGACGGAACGATCCAGGGCATGTCGCGGGAACAGATGGCGGCTCTGGACCACCTGCTGGTGGAGGTGAGCACCCACTCCGTTGAGCCGCCGCTACGCATCGAGGTCCATCACAGGGAACTCGACGGCAAGGCATTCGTGCTTGTGGGGGTGCCGCGCGGCGAGGCCCTGCACGAGCGGAGCGGGCGGGCGTTTGTCCGGGTAGGTGCGACCAAGCGCCGCCTGCGCCGAGACGAAAGCCTGAGGTTGGCGCAGAATCGCGCACAGAGCCGCTATCTGTGGTTCGACAAGCAGGTCGTGCCGAAGACAGGATTCGAGACACTCAATGAGCGCCTGTGGGAGCCTCTGCTCAGCGTGTCGGGCGCGACCGACCCACGCCGCGGATTGATGAATCTGCGCCTGCTGGCGCAGGATGATGCCGGTGTGGATCGGGCCACCGTCGCCGGCATACTGCTGTGTGCCTCTTCACCCGAGGACTGGTTGCCGCAAGCGACCATCGCGGCGACCCACTATCGCGGATTGGATCGCGCCTCGGGCCAGTTGGACGCGCAGGAAATCGTCGGTCCGCTTCCCGTCCAGATCTCGGACGCGGTGCAGTTCGTCGTCCGCAACATGCGCGTCGCGGCTCGCAAGACTCCAGAACGGGAGGATGTCCCGCAGTACAGCAGCGCTGCGGTATTCGAAGCGGTGGTCAACGCGGTCGCGCACCGCGACTACTCCATGTCCTCGCGGAGGATCAGGCTGTCCATGTTCAAGGACCGCCTGGAGATCGATTCGCCCGGGCAGCTTCCGAACGGCATGACCATTGAAGGTATGGACGCCAGTCAGGCAACCCGCAACGAGGTGATTGCTTCCGTGTTCGGCCGCATTCCCGTGGGCAATGTGGCGGGATCGGGCCATCGCGGGTATCTGATGGAACGCCGTGGTGACGGCGTGTCGATCATCCGTGAGGAAACTCGGGAAGCCACCGGTGTGCTGCCGGAATACGAGGTGGTCGACGAGTCCAGCTTGGTGCTTCGCATCCCCGCCGCGAAATTGGAGCTTGTTCCCGCCGATGCGACGGTCACGATTCATTGCGGAGGCGAGCCTCTGCCCGGCATCGAGGTTCTCGCGCTCTTTCCGAACAAGACGTGGGTGCGGGCGACCACCGACGGCGCAGGCGAGGCGGCGCTGGACCTTTACACGACACATCTTCCGATGACCGTCTACGCCGCTGGGCCGGGGTATGGCGCCGGGCTCGAGCAGGTGTGGACGCCTAGCCAAGGTGGCCTGTTGCTCGAACTCGAACCGCTTACGTCTGGCGGCGCGGCCATATTCGCCCAGAGCACCGGACACATACCCGGCCTGCGCGGGCGGTTGAACCCAATACGCGATACGTCCGACCGGACCTATCTATACGCGGACAACATCGCCATCGACGAGGGACGGCAGCAGCCAGTGCCGTTTCGGCCAGGCAAACCGTTGCGGCTGACGGACGCCCATGGCGCCGAGCTTTCGGTGACGATCGTTGACATCGTTGGGCGGTCCGCGCTGGTCGAGTACCGGCCGATCGAACGGTGATGGGCAGCCTCGGTCCGAGGAATTGCCGGCTTCGATGACAGCGCCGGGGCCGCCGGCGGTCACCTTTTCTTCCGGCAGTTCTCGCAGTAGCAGGTATGTGTTTCGGGGTCCTGGACCAGCCCCTCGTCCAGATTGTGGCAGATTTTTTTGCACTCGAGGCAGATGTAGTAGATGCCCTCGATGGTCTTGTTGATCTTTTCGCGGTTGAGGACGCGGCCCTTGAGCTTCTCGATGCGGATGCCCAGGAGGTCCTCGTATTGACGCTTGATCTTCAGGCGCCCGGCCGCGTCGCCCGGCAGGTCCTGCTCTTCTATTTCTTCCGTAGTGAGCCCGTTGACCGCGCCCTTGGCCTGCGTGCCGCGAGCCGCCTTCCTCGCCTTGGCGGTTCCCTTGCTGTCCTTGACTGGAGTCATGCTTGAGTGCCCAAGAGCAATAGCCGTTCGTCGTGGGGTTGTCAAACTGGAGAAGTTCCCGGACGGCGTGCGAGACGAACTCCTACATCGACAGGCCGGCCCAGACCGTGGCGGCCAGGAAAACCAGCATCACCACCGACGACCGCTCCAGCTTCCGCACCACCGCGTCGGCGCCCTCCGCCGTTACGCCTTCGGGGGATTCGTGGAGCCGCACGAAGCGATGGGCGATGCCCATGCACTGCCAGGTGCCCACCATGATGACGAAGAAGGCCAGCAGCAGCTTGACGGCCAGGGCCGAGCCGAATTCCGCGGCGTAGGAGGCGCCGTGGAGCGCCTTGAGATCGGTGATCCGGGATGCACCGGTGAGCGTCAGTATCCCCAGGAGTCCGATCTGCACGGGGTTGTAGACGCGTAACACCCGTACCAGAAGTTCGATCTGGCTGTCTCCCAGGGGTTCCCGCCTGAGCGCGGGCAACAGAATGCGCCACAGGGCGGCGACGAGTCCGATGTGGAGGGTCAGGGAGATGATATGGAAGTCGGCGGCCAACGTCAGTCGGCGGCCTTGGAACGCCAACTCAGCAGTGCCCGCTTCGCGATCCGCTTGCCCGGAGCCTGGTAGTCCTCGGTGAGCTTGGCCAGGCGCTTGCCGAACTCGTCCAGCCGCTTCTGCCGGTCCTTGTCGAATGCCTTGAGATCTCTCTGGCGCCTTTCCTGAAACTGTTCCAGCTCCCGTTTCCGCTGTTCCTGGAAGTCCGAGAGGTCGCGATTCCACGCGTCGTGGAAGCGCTGCACGGTGGTGCGGACGAGGTAGTTGAGATCATCCTTGACCACCGTGGACTTGAAGCAGTTGGGGCAGAAGAGCACGTTGCCGATGGTCAGGCGGCCGGTCTCGATCTCGTAGACGGTGTCGCAGGCGAAGCAGTTCAGGGATACGGGCCATTGGTCCGGCGGCGGCACGGTGACCGAGGGCTGGGAGTTGTCGGCGAACACGGCGCCCGGCGCGGCCGCGGCCTGGGGAGCCGCGGCGGGTGCCGGCGCGGCCGCAACGGCCGGCGCTCCGGCCGCTTCCGCCCCCGCCGGGGCCTCGGCGGCTTCCGCGCCGCCGCCCTCACCCTGGCGGAACCGGGATTCGAAGTTCTCGCCGAAGTCCGTATCGGTGTGAATCACCCGTGCCCGGCCGATGAGCACCTCCTCGGTCTCCACGTTGTTGGGATCGGTCACGCAGCAGTCCACGGGACACACCGCGGCGCACGCTTCGTAGTCGTGGAAGCCGACACACTCGGTGCACAGGACCGGATCGATGACGTAGATCTCATCGTTCTGAGTGATGGCTTCGTTGGGGCATTCCGGCTCGCACGCGCCGCAGTTGATGCACTCCTCGGTTATCATCGTGGCCATGGACTCGAAACCCTCCCTGGAATACGACCTAACACAAACCTCCCACGTTGTCACATCGCGTTACCCGCGCTTGGCCTGGAGGGCCGCGTAGACCTTCTCGGCGGTGACCGGCAGGCTGGTGACGCGCACGCCCACGGCGTCTTCGACCGCGTTGGCCACGGCCGCGGCGGTAGGGATGACCGCGGTTTCGCCGATGCTCATGCTGCCGTAGGGGCCGCTCCCCACCGCCGCCTCGGTCACCTCGGTCCGCAGCGACGGGATGTCCTTGATGTTGGGCAGCTTGTAGTCGCCGAGGTTGGCGGTCATCACCCGGCCGCCGTCGGTGACGATGTCCTCGCAGCGGGCGAAGCCCAGTCCCATCACCACCGCGCCGTCGATCTGTCCCTGGTGGCCCAGGGGATTCAGCACGGTGCCGGTGGCGTGGGTGGTGGTGAGCCGGCGCACGGCGAACTGGCCGGTCTCCGGATCCACCTCCACCTCGGCCACCTGCGCCACCATGGAGGTCTCCGGGCCATCCGCCATGTTGGCGTAGTGGCCGGTGACGGTCACCGGGCCGCCCGCGGCCGCCACCAGTTCGGCGAAAGTCATCCGCCGCTCCGAGCGCAGATGGGTGATGCCGCCGTTCACCACTTCCAGCTCTTGGGCGGGAACGCCCATGCGCTCGGCGGCGATGCCCAGCAGCGCGGCGCGGGCCTTGTCGGCGGCATCGAAGGCCGTGTTGCCGTGGACCCGGGTGCTGCTGCTGCCGCGCACGCCGGTGTCCTTGGTTACCCGGTCGGTGCCCACGCTCTCGAAGCGCACCCGTTCCAGCGGCAGGTCCAGCTCCTGGGCCACCACCTGCTGCATCATGGTGTAGGCGCCGGGGCCGACGTCCACCAGCGACGCTCCCAGGGTCGCGGCGCCGTCGGCCTCCACTCGCAGGTCGACATAGGATTCGCCGCCCTTGGACATCCAGTGGCCCAGGGCGAGGCCGCGTCCGACGTTGGCTTCCCTGGGCGCGTGGAAGTCCGAGGCGCGGACCGCGCTGTCCAGGGTCTCGTCCGGCTGGATGTGCCCCACGGGTATGCCGGTGGGGTCCAGGTCGCCGTCGTGCACGAAGTTGACGCGGCGCAGCTCCGCGGGGTCCATGCCCAGGCGCCGCGCCACCAGGTCGAGCTGGCTCTCGTTGGCGAAGAAACCCTGGGGATGGCCCGGGGCGCGCATGTAGCCGCACGGCACCTTGTTGGTGTAGACGTAGCGTTCCTCCAGCAGGAAGTGGGCGATCTTGTAGGGCCCCCCGGAGCTGTGGGCGCCCACCAGGTAGCCCTGGGGCCGGAACGAGCCGTAGGCGCCGCTGTCGAACAAGAGACTCATGTGCTGGGCGACGATGAGGCCGTTCCTCTTCACCCCTGTCCTGACGGTGGTCACCGATGCGTGGCGCGGGTTCCCCGAGATCAGCTCCTCGGTGTATTCCATCAGGTACTTGACCGGGCGCCCGGTGCGGCGGGAAAGCGCGTAGCATACCGCGATGTCGTTGGCGTCGCCCTTGCCGCCGAAGTCGCCGCCGATGTAGCCGGGATGGGCGACGATCTTCTCGGCCGCGATGCCCAGGGCCCCCGCCATGTGGTCGCGCAGCGCGAACAGGCTCTTGGTGGACGCCCATATCTCCGCGCCCTCGCCCTTGGCCTCCACGATGCAGCAGTGAGGCTCGATGTAGCCGTGGTGGACCAGCGGCGTGGTGAAGGTGTTCTCCAGCACGAGGTCGGCCTCCCGGAACGCCGCGTCGACGTCGCCCTTGCGCCATTCGAGGGCGACGAAGACGTTGCTGGGCTCGTCCATGGGGTGGAGCAGGCCGGCGTAGGTGGCCACCTCCGGGTGGATCAGCGGCGCCGACGCCTTGGCCGCTTCCACGGGATCCACCACCGCCTCGAGCTCCTCGTACTCCACCTCGATGAGGGCCGCCGCGGCCTCGGCCGCGGCTTCGCTGTCGGCCGCCACCGCGGCCACCTTCTCGCCGATGTAGCGCACCACGCCGTCCGCCAGCAGCGGCATGTCGATGATCTTCTTGCCGATGCGCGCGCCCGCGAGGTCCGCCCCGGTCAGGACGGCCCGGACGCCGGGAACGGCCAGCGCCTTGCCCGGGTCGATGCGCTTGATGCGCCCGTGGGCGATGGGGCTCCGGAGCACCCTGCACCAGAGCATGTCGGGAACCTGCATGTCGGCGGTGTAACGGGCCCGCCCCGAGACCTTGTCCTCGCCCTCGCCGCGCGTTGCCGGAACGCCTACGATCCTGTTTGCCGCCATGGTTTCACCTCGTCGTCGTCAGACTTGTTGCCGTCAGATTTCCTTCCAGACCTTGGCCAGGCTGTCGCCGTACACGCTGATGTCCCATTCGCAGAAGTAGCCGAAAGGGGTCGTCCACACCTCGTAGCCGGTGTCCCGCAAGCGCCGCGCCACCTCCTCGAGCAGCCGTTGGGCGTGGACCGGAGCGGCGCTGTCGCCGCCGAGATGGGCGAAGGAATGAAGAACGACGTTTCGCATCCGTTTTTTGTTGGCCAGCCACTTGATGTGCTTGAGGGCCTGCCGGAGCGCGGACGGGTTGTCCGCGTCGGCGTTCTCCACCTCCACCAGGACCACCACGGCCTCGGTGACGGTGACCGCTTCATCGGCGGGGTCGGGGGCCTCGGCAAGAGCCTTGGCATAGGGCTTCCAGCGAAAGCTCTTGGCCAGGAACGTGAGCAGCTTCATCCTGTACCCGTGGGTCGCGTCGGTTAGGATTCAAATGGGTCCGGGAGCCAAAGTCAAGCAAACCGAAGCGGGCGCGACGGCTTTGGGAGACGTTCGGGAACGAGGCCAAGCGTGCCGAAATGGGTTCTTGACAGCGAAAGTCGGCTCTGGTAGGCGTCCTACAGCCAAACGGGCGATACGGGTCCCATGACCCGACGAGCCCGTAACGCAAGCGAGATGATTGGCTAGCGATACCCGAGACGAACCAGCCGCCGCTTGGTCAGGCCAAGAGGGTGTGCTGGTTTTTTTGTTGGCGGCACCAGGCGTCGCGGGGGCGGCACAGGGCGGCGGGAGTTGAAGCGAAGCGGCGCCTCATGGAGGACTTGATGAAGACTTTGGGTCTGATCTCACCCAATCTGGATGATCCGACCATTCAGGAATACTACAGCATCCTGCCGGAAGGCATCGAAATAAAGGGCCGGCCTCTTCACGTCACTACGTTCGCGGACGAGACCTTCGCCAAGGTCGAGGAGGCCTTTGCCGACGTTGTCCGCGACCTCACCAGGGATCCCCTGGATTTCCTCATGATCACCGGCGAGCTGTTCCTCTCCTACCGCGGCCCGGGCTCGGACCGGCTGGTGCTGGACTCCGTCCGGGAGATTACGCCGGTGAAGGCCTCGACGGTGCTGACGGCGGTGGTGCGCGCGCTGAAGTCCCTGGACGTCTACCGCGTGGTCATGGCCTCGCCGTTCCCCCACGACCAGGACGAGAACCTCATCCGGTTCCTCGATCACTACAACATCGAGGTAGCCGCCAACCGCGGGCTGGGCTACGACAACACCCACGAGATCTGGGAGTTGCCGGCAGAGACCGGCTACGATCTGGCCAAGGCCGTTCTCGAGGAATGCCCCAACGTCGACGGCATCTACATGCCCTGCAACAAGTGGCGGGTGTCCTCCGTCATCGAGCGGCTGGAGGCGGACTTGGGCAAGCCCGTCATCACCAACACCCAGGCATGGATATGGGAGGCGTTGACGGGGTTGGGCCTCGAGCCGTCCCTGCCCGGATACGGAAAACTGCTGGCGTAGAAGCCGGTCCGGGTAATCGAATTTCAGGGGGCGACCGCGGGTCGCCCCTACAACGTGGTGAGCACGATCCCGCCCAGACAGATGGCCGCCGCGCCCACCAGCACCTTGAGCGTCACCCGCTCGAAGGAGCGCAGGAAGATGGTGCTCAGGATCACGGTGAAGAGCGGGGTGGTGGAGATGAGCGGCGACACCACGACCACGTCCCCCATCTCCAGCGCGGTCATGTTCATGGTCACGGCAACGCTGTTGAGCAACCCCGACAGGCCGAACCACACGAGCGTCTCCCGCCGGAAGACCAGCTCCCGATACTTCCGGGTCGCCAGCAGGTAGAGCACCAACGCCACGAACGCCCCTCCCTGAACCACGCAGACCGCCAGCGGCACCGAGTCGATCATGGAGTAGCCGAGCTTCCGCATGGGGCTCGAGAAGCCGCCGAGGAACGCCGCCATCACCGGCAGCAGCAGGTAGATGGGCTGGTACGGAACGGCCTGCTCGGAATCCCTCATGCCCAGCAGGCTCGCGCCGAAGATGATGAGCAGCGTCCCGGTGGCGATGGCGACGGTGACGGTCTCGCCCAGCCACAGGACCGCCACCACCCCGGCGAAGAGCGGGGTGGTGTTGCGCAGAGGCGAGGCCCGGGAGATGCCGACCTTGATGGCCGAGATGAACAGCAGGATCTGGGTGCAGAAAGGCGACAGCACGCCGGCCGCCGTGAACAGCAGCACCCCGTCGGCGGGCGCCTCGTCCCACGAAGCCAGCGGCCCGAGCGCCGCGAACAGGATGACGGTGGAGGTGAAGAGCGAGAAGGAAATCGCTCCCGTGGGCGTGCCGTAGTTGAGGCCCAGCCGGGAGCAGATCTGGCCCGAGGAAAAGCACAGCGCGGCTCCCAGGGCCAGCAGCGGGATGTAGAGATTTTCCACGGGTCAGGCGGGCCTGCTCCGGCGGGAGAGCGTATAGCGTTCCATGGGTACGTTGGTGAATATGCGCAGGAATTCCCGCCGCCAGCAAGCCGCCGCGACGGCACGCGCGGGTCTCGGTCCGCCCGCGGCCCTCGCCGACACAAGAGTTGAAAAACCCCGGAGCTTCGGCTAGCGTCCGAGAAATCCCGGTTCCCAACGAAGAAGGAGTCGTGAATGGCGTATACGAGTTGGCGCGGCACTGTCGGCGTGGTCAAGCCCACCATGCGGCCCGGGTCGCTGGAGGAGTTCATCCGCATGATGCCCGAGGGCATCGGCATCATTCCGCTCTTCATCGGCTTCCAGCGCGGCACCGCGGACGAGTTCCAGCAGGCCATGAAGGCCTACGAGGAGCGGGTGGCCCAGCTCGCCGGCTACGGAGTGGACCTGATCCACCCCGAGGGCGCGCCGCCCTTCATGTTCCAGGGCGTCAAGGGCGAGCGGCGCACCATCCGCGCGTGGGAGCGGAAGTACAAGATCCCGATGGTCACCGCGGGCCAGACCCAGATCGAGGCCCTGAAGGCGCTCAAGGCCAGGAAGATCCTCGGCGTCACGTACTTCACCGGCAAGATCAACCAGACCTTCGCCAGGTATTTCGTGGAGGCGGGGTTCGACGTGCTGGCCATGGAGGGCATCCCGGTGGACTTCGAGGACGTGGGAAAGCTCGCCGGGCAGGAAGTCTACGCTCATACACGCAACCTCTTTCTCAAGCACAAGGGCGCGGACGCCATCTACATGCTCGGTTCCGGGTGGCGCACGCTGGACATCATCGAGCTGCTGGAGCAGGACCTGCAGGTGCCGGTGGTGCACCCGGTCCCGGCGCGGGTGTGGGCCATCCAGAAACGGCTCCACGTCAACGAGTCGGTGATGGGGTACGGGCGGTTGCTGGAGGAGATGGTGTAGGTCGGGAGATCCTGGATTCGCGCTTTCCAGGCGGTGTCGGAACCACTCCTTCTCCTCAACCCCGCACCGCCCGCCATTCTCGCAGTTGCATCAACAACCCCGCCGCCACCAGCGCCGAGCCGATGCCGAGCATGTTCCATCCCGGCAGGATCAGCAGAACCCCTCCGAGGATCAGGACTGCTCGGATGGGCCAGCCCAGCGGAGTCAACCCGTAGCCGATGGTCCCGGCCGACAGGCTGACCGCCCCCACGAGTGCGGATATCGCCGCCAGCAGCACCGAGTCCAGCGTTCCCTGCAGCAGCAGCGCGGGGTGGAGCGCGAAGGAGAACGGCAACAGGTACTTGCCGATAGCCAGACGCACGGCGTCCTTGCCGGTTTCCCAGATCCCGGCGCCGCTGATGCTGCACGTGACGAAGACGGTCACGCACACCGGCGGTGTGATGTGGGACGCCAGCCCCCAGTAGACCACGAAAAGATGGGCGGCCAGCTCCGACACGCCCATCAGCACCAGCGCGGGCGCGCAAAGCGTGGCCACCGTGATGTAGGCGGGCAGGGAATCCATTCCCATGCCCAGGATCAGGCTTGCCAGCCCCACCATGGCCAGGGCGACGGTCAGGTTGCCGCCGCTCAGGTCCACCAGCGCGCGCGAGAACTTGGTCCCCAGGCCGCTCAACCCCAGCGCCGCCACCAGCATGCCCACCGCCGCCGTGAGGATCGCCAGCGGGATCCATGCCTTCACAGCCGACACCAGCGCGCCGTGGATGTCCTTGGGGTAGAGCCGCTTGTCGCGGTCCCTTGAAATGAAGCTCACCGCCACCAGCAGCGGCAGGCTGAAGATGCCGGCCATGTCCGGATCGAACTTCTGCACCAGCATCAGGTAGATCATGAGGCCGATGGGCAGCAGGAAGAACCATCCCTTCCTGAAAGTCGGCCCCAGGGCCGGCAGCTCGTTCCGGGGCATTCCCGCCAGTCCTTGACGGGCGGCCTCGAAGTCGACCCCCATGAAGACGATGACGAAGTAGAGGAATGCGGGCAGGGCGGCGGCGAGGGCGATCTGGTAGTAGGGAGCGCCTAGAAAATCCGCCATCACGAAGGCGATGGCGCCCATCACCGGCGGCAGGATCTGGCCGCCCGCGGACGACGCCGCCTCCACGGCGCCGGCGAAACCCGGGCGGTAGCCGGCCCGGACCATCAGCGGGATGGTCACCGCGCCGGTGGTGGCGGCATTGGCCGAGGGGGAGCCGGAGATGGTGCCGAAGAACGCCGACGCCAGCACCGCGGTCTTGGCGGCGCCGCCACGGGTCCAGCCGGCGATGGCCATGGCAAGCTCGCTGAACCACTCGCCCACGCCGGCCTTCTGCAGCAGGTGGGCGAACATCAGGAACACGATCACGATAGTGGACGCCACTCCCAGCGGCACCCCGAAAATGCCCTCGCCGGGCACGTACACCGCGTAGGTCAGCCGGTCCCAGGCGTAGCCTTTGCCGAACAGCAGGCCCGGCAGGATGTTCTGGTACCGCGCCACCGCCAGGAACAGACACACGATGGTCACCAGCACCCAGCCCACCGCGCGCTTGAGCGCCACCAGCAATGAGATGGCCAGGGAGAAGGCCAGGGCCATGCCGGCGAGGTCGAGGAAGCCGTACTCGTCGTAGTCGGTGACCTGCTCGTAGAAGAAGATGATGAAGCCCAGCGGCGCCATGGCCATGACCAGGAGTACCAGGTCGGCCAAGAACCTCGCGCCCCGGCCGTCGCGCCGGCGCATGTGGATGAGGTAGGCCATGAGCAGCGCGAAGGTCAGACTCACGGCCCGGTGAAAGGGCGTCGGATAGAAGATGCCCAGGTAGATGAAGGTCCGCCCCACCACGATGAGGTGGTAGACGGCGGTCATGAAGGCGAGAAGGTCGATGACCCGGTCCCAGGACGTGCGCGCGTCCCGGGCCGGGCTCGGTTCGGGGGTCCCGATGTCAGCCATGGAGAGCCTTGGCCGCCCACAAGCACGCGAAGGCGGCACGAAGCCGGTTTACTGGCTGGCGAGCAGGTCCTTTTGCTTCTTCGCCAGTGCGTCCGTCCAGGCGCCGACCTCCTTGTAGTACCGGATGGCTCCGGGGTGGTAGGGAATCGTCGGATTCGCCAAGCTCCCCTTGAGCGTGTACTGCTTCGCCGAGGCGTGCACCGGATAGAACTGCTTCAGGTTCTCGAAGAACGCCTTGGTGAAGGTGTACATGGCGTCTTCCGGCATGTCCGCCCGGGTGGCGGTGAAGGTGCCCACCGCCAGGGAATTCACGTCCGCATCCAAACCCTTGATGGAGCCCTTGCTGATCGTGGCTTGCCGATATCCCTGAAGCCGCGGGTCTTTCATGATCTCCGCGGCCTTGTCCGCGGGGATGGGGATGACCTTGAGAGAGATGGCCTGGGCCAGGCGCCGGATCGGCGGTGAGCCCGTCCTCGGGCTGCCGAAGGGCATCACGTTCGCGTCCGCCACGCCCAGCTTGAGGGATTCGAGCTGCTCGTTGGTATTGCCGTGGCGGAGGATCTTCACGCTGTTCTCCGGGATGCCATAGACCCGCATGATCGCGCGGGTGAAGGCTTCGAGGTCCGCCAGGGACTTCCGCTTCCCCTGCACGGTCTTGCCCTTGAGATCGGCCGGCGTGTTGATGCCGCGATCGCCCCGGGCGACGATGGCACGGGCCCCCAGGCCGCCCTGGAACAGCAGCCGGAGCGGCGTCTTGCCGTCCTTCTTGAACGATCCGATGCCGTGGTAGCCATGGGTTCCGGCCAGCGAGTTCAGCATCGCCACCTCGATGCGCTTCGCCGCCAGCGCCCGCACGTTGGCGTCGCTGCCGCCGATGGGCTCCACCGTGACGCTGATGTTGGAGTTCCGGCTCACGGTATCGCCCATGCCCACCGCAAGGATGTGGAACCGGGCGCCCACGGTAGACGTGCCCAGGGAGAGGGCGGTCTGGGCGTTCAGCGTGGCGGCGAAGATGAGGCTTCCTGCTACGAGTGCGAGACCTGCGCGTATAAGTCTCTTCATGTGTCCTCCTTGCGTAGGTTCACGCCGCGTTCATCAGCGGCGACACGTTCAGGTTGTAGAGCCTTGCCACGTTGGTGTTGAGCAGCTTCGCGCGCTCTCCCGCCTCCAGGCCGCCCAGGTCCCGTGCGATGACGTCCTGGGAGTGGGGCCAGGTGGAGTTCTGGTGCGGGTAGTCGTTGGACCACATGCAGTTGTCGGAACCCCACCAGGAGAACAGCCGGCCACCGATGTGGTCGTTGAAGAAGGTGGCGTAGACCTGTCGGGCGAAGTACTCGCTGGGCAGCTTGTCGATGGCCAGCGGGTGTGCGTGGCGATGGCGCCGGAAGTTCTTGTCGCACTGGCCGAGCCAGAAGGGGATCCAGCCGATCTCGTTCTCCACCGAGACGATCTTGAGCTTGGGATACCGCTCCAGCACGCCGGAGAAGGTGATGTCGAAGAGCGCGTCCTCGATCTCACGGGTCTGCTCCACGCCGATGCGGTAGCGCTTCATGCCCGCGGCCGTCTGGCGGTGCATGCTGTCGCCGAAGCCCGTGAGGATGTGCAGGTGTACCGGCATGTCGAGGTCCTGGGAGGCCGCCCAGTAACGCTCGTAGTGGTCCGAGGTGAACGGCAGGTCGGCGTGGGGCACCTGCCAGATCAGGGTGCCGAGCATTCCTGCCTTCCTGCAGCGCTCCATCTCGGCGATCGCGTGGTCCATGTCGAAGGCCGATATCAGGGCGATGCCGAACAGCCTGTCCGGCGCTCCCTGGCAGTATTCGATGAGCCAGTCGTTATAGGTGCGGAACAGGCCTTCCTGGAACACCGCGTCCTCGACGCAGAAGAACCCGAGCCCCAGGCTGGGGTACAGCACCTCGCCCGATACACCGTCCGTGGCCATGTCCTTGATGCGCTCCACCGGGTCCCAACCCCCGGGCCGCGCCACCGAGAAGCCGGCCCGGCGGAATTCCTCCACCTGCTCAGGCCGTTGCCCCGCCATGAACAGCCCGCCCACGGCCTGCGGTATCACGTCGTCCGATCCGAACATCCAGGCGTCGCGTCCCTCGTCGAAATAGGCCTTGGGCGCCCGATCCCTCATGGACGCCGGCAACCCCTTCTCCCACAGGTCCGGGACTTCGATGACGTGTGAGTCTGCCGAAATGATGGCTTGTTCCATGGCGGTTCCTCCTTTTTCGAGTCGGTCGGCGTTTCGACCAAGTGCGCCAGTCACAATATACGGTTCCCCGGAACAACACAAAGAAGTTTTGCTAACGACTCCGGTCGGACCGCGTCGTGCCGGAGAACCGGCGCCGCTCAAGTTCACGCTCGAAGCTCACCAAGCGGCGGATCAGCGCATTGTACCGTGAGTGTGCGTCGTCGGGATGCAGTTTTCCGATGGCGCGATAGAGCGCAAGCTCCGGATGCCGCGGCAAGCGTCCGGTGTCGGGCACCGGGATCCCCAGCGTCCGCAGCCGCGGCGCCCCGACCGCGACGAGCAGCGCCTCGACACCACGCTCCCCCCGGCCGAGTGCCTCGACACCGGCCGCGACCAACTCCTCCCCAGGGATGCCGTCACTTGGCGCTCGCATGGACCGTGCCTGCAATAAACGCCTCGACCTTTGCCCGGAACGCGTCCGGGTCAATGGCCGGATAACGGACGATGTCGGGTGCGATGGCGTCGAACTGGCGGGCAAGCTCCAGCACGTCGATCAACCCGCGCACGACCATTTGCCGCGCGTCTTCCAGATCCATCGCGTGCCCGCGTTCGATCTTTGCCAGGGCCTGTGCATAGAAGTCATAGTGGAAGAAGTCCACCTGTCCATGGCGTGCGATGAACGTGCTGCGCTCCTTCCATCCCGGCACCGGCGGGATGAAGTCGTCCGGAGCTGCCAACTCGACGTTCATGTCGAGCTCGGCCTTCAGTTTCGCTATGGCGTCGAAAACGCCCCGCGGCTCGGGGTCAAGCTTGAGGTCCGCGTCGATGGTGGTCGGTCGCCATCCGATCATCACCGCGGACGCGCCCCCGACCAGGTACACTCGGCCCGGTCCGTTGGCCAGACGGCCAATACCGTGCATCAGCCGCTCGATCTTCCTCGCATCGCTGGCCGCCCGCATAGAGACTCGCTGCAGGTTCCTCACACCCATGAAACCCGCATCGGGACGCCTCGGGGTCCGTTTTCCGTCTGGACTCCGAATGCGTCCGCCGAAGTTGGCGTTACCTTATCACATCCACGCAACCTCGGCATTCCGTGAACCCTGTGAGTTCAGAGCGGTGACGAACCTGGCCAAGGGTCGTCCTTGACGTTGTAGGTACCGAAAAGCGACTCCAAGACGTTGTCGTGAGCCTGTTTCCAACGGATTTTCGCGTTTTCTGACGTCATGTCCCAAACTCTGACCCAGAAGATGCAGGGGTAGGTCCGCACCTTGCCGGTCTTGCCGAGATCGTGGATCCTACGCATCTGCCGAACCAACTCGGCATTCGTAAGGCGGACGTCGTAGGTTACTTGGTCAAAACCGATCTTGCGGGCCTCGGCGATGTACGGCGGACCATCGTCATCTTCGGCGCGACCGGGTGGCGGATCGCGCCGGCGCACTACCATGGCCAGGACGCGCGTGTTTAACTTCAACCTATTGCCTGCGTCTTCCGCGAGTTGCGTCTGCTCGGTTGCAGCCGCTCCCCTCCCGAAGGACTCGGTCACGGAATTGATTCGCTCCAACAACAGCACGAGGCTTGCGGCCGTTTTCTCGATCCGCCCTTCCCATTCGACGAAAGCCCTGTCCATACGGGCGCTGTGTTCTTCGCCAGCTCTCAACTGTTCCAGAGCGCTGCGGCTGAATCGTTCGCAGTCACCGGCGATTTGGTCGGAACGGCGACCAAACGCATCTGTCGCAGTTCTGAAAGTCTGACCGATCGTTTCGATGTCAATGCGTGTCTGCGCTTTAACCGCCATGGTCTTCTCATGATCGCTTTGCTCGATTTCCTGATGTTCCTTGAGGCGGACGGCCAGTGCCTCGATCGCAGCTACCGATGCCACTACCTTTCTGGTGAAGTTATCGTTGGCCTCGCTGATGCTGCTTCCGAGTGTCTCAATATCGCGGCGTGTCTCCCCGGCCCCCTGTGCCGTCTGCTCAAAGGCATCGGTCACCGAGCCCAGTCGTTCAACCAGTGCACCCAGTTCGCCAGCAATCGCGCTGATACGATGCTCGATGTCCCGGGTGGTCGCTTCCACGCGTCCGGCCCACTTCTCGTAGACCGCCGCCGTTTCTGCGACTGCGGTAGCGGTGTCCTGTTTCAGTTTCGCGGCGAACTCTTGGGAGATGCGCTCGGCGTACAGCTTCGTGTTCTCAGCTTGCAGCATGGTCATGCGGTTGAAGTGACTTAAGGCATCCGCTGCTCCACGCATCTCGGCGCGCAAGCGGCGCGCGACGCCCTCAAGATCGTCCGAGGGTGTCGCGGTCCTGCTGCCCTGATCGGGATACGGTCCAGAAGGCGAAACCGGAACGGCGCCATCGTCCACATCAGTGCCCACCCGTTCGCCGGATGGGTCGCTTCGGATGACCCTACCGCCCGGAGCCTGCAGGCTGTGCAGGATGACCCGTCCAAGGATACCGCATCCCCCGGGGCACGAAGGATGAAGAGGACGATGAGGGAGTAAATGAGGGAGACAAGGGTGAACAGCAGGCCGAGGTAGTAGAGGTCGTCCCCGGTACGGGCCATTGTTTCCCAGCGGGGCGATTTGCGGCAGGCATACCAGCCGTAGAGGATCAACACGACGACCGCCACGGCCGTGCTCAACATGCTCCCCAATGAAAGGTTCGCGACAGGCGTGAAGGGAAACAGGATACGGCAAAGTATCATCAGTGCCGTACCGACCACGAACGCGACCACGAACGATACCGTGGCGCCGGTCACATCGGAGAAGCTGTCGCTCTGCACTACAGAGACTCTTGCCAATGGATCGTGCCGTTGAACGCCCGTATGAGGTGGGTCCACCAGTAGTAGTGGTTCCGCGTCTGCCAGCGCGCATACTCGCTGCGTTCCAGGCGGAATAGGCTCACCTGAACGCGGGCAAGGTCGGTTCGCAGCTCGCGCAACGCGGGCGTGGCCAACAACTTTTTTGCTCCCGGATAAGGCCCATAATGGGAAAGAAGTTCCGAGTGCTGGAGCAGGTCGGAAAACAGGATCAGGTGGACGGGCCGCACGCCCTCAGTGGGCGCGCTGCGTTTGCTGGGCGCATGGCGGGGAACGATCACCCCGAGATTCTCCAGGATAGGCGACGCTGATGCGCCCGTGCCGGTTCGGTCGGGGTAGAGCAACTTCAGCTTCTCCTCGAATCGTTTCCAGTTTTGCAAGGCGAAGTACTTACCTTTGTACAAGGGCTTCCACCAAGGCCAGTCGTCGGGACTGCCGGGATTGCAGACATGGATTTTCGGTTTCAACTCCCGCCAATCAGCCTCCAACTGATAGACGATGAGCGCTTCTCCCGGCGCTACGTAGAAGTGCCGACTGTCGCGCGCGTTGTCGGATGTCTGCAGTTCGCTCACGAGCCGTTCAAGCTCTGCCCGGTGCTTCGGGGTCAGAGGATCGGAGTTGTCTAGCAGCAGGATTGTGTGCCGGGGCGGCGGCTTGCCCTTGGGGCAAAGGTTCCCGGTCGCGGGCTATCTCACGGATGCCGTTGTCACGCAGCCACGCGTCCTTGTCGAAAGGCACGTAGGTCGCCTTGTCCGGATCGAATCCCGGGATGTCGTCCCACTGGCTGTCGGGCGTCGGCTCGGGCGAGTTTTTCCGCTTCCATTGCATGGAACTGTCTCGGATGGTTTCTTGCCACCACTGCTACTACCAGAGAAGCCAGCTCAACGGCGAACCGCACTTCCCGCCGCCTCCCTGCCGGCGATGTAGCCCTGCACGGTGCAGCGGCCCATGCCGTGCTGGTTGAAGCCGCCGGCGGACTCGCCGCCGCAGTAGAGGCCGGGAATGATCTCGCCGTTCATGTCGAGGACTTGGCATTTCTCGTTGATGCGGAGCCCGGCGCGGCTGTCGTGGACCAGCGGGGTGCCCCAGGCGGCGTGGAAGGGCGGCTTCTCGATCTTGTACTTGGGCGAGGGCTTGCCGAAGTCTTCGTCGACGCCTGAATCCACGAACGAGTTGTAGCGGCGCACCGTGGCCTCCAGGGCGGCGGCGCTCATGGGGACGGCCTGCCAGGGGTTCTCGATGGCGGCGGCGAGGTCGGCCAGGGTGTCGGCGGTGAAGAAATAGCCGTCCGGATCGACGTAGGGCGGAGCGACCTTCCAGCCCTCGCGTTCCACCGCGTTGGAGTCGAAGATGGCCCACACCGGCCCGCCCGAGTAGTCGGGGGCCTTGGAGCCCGCGTTCATGGCCACCGCGGCGTTGAAGAAGTTGGAGTGGTGGGGGTCGTACTCGATGTGGGTGTTGCGGTGGTCGCCGGGCGTGTACGGGTCGATGTCCTTGTGCTTGTTGCCCTCGGGGTAGTCTCCCTGGGTCTCGTCGTAGAACCGCTCGCCTACCTGGTTCACCAGGATGAGGTCGTGCCAGTCCTTGACGGCGAGGCCGGTGGCGCGGACGAGGGGGAAGATGGGGCACTCCAGTTTCCACGGGAAGTAGTTGTAACGGGTGCCCAGGGCGCGCTGCACCCGGATGTTGTCGCCGTTCTCCAGGATCTGGTTGGCCAGGCCCCAGAGGGACGCTCCCACGGCCATGGCGGCCAACTCTCCGCTGGCGTCCTGGAACGAGTAGGGCTCGCCGGCGACTTGGTAGACATCGGTGAGCCGCGGGTCGAACATGCGGCGGAAGTTCACGTTGCTGGTGCTGCCCCCGGTGGCGACGATGACCGCCTTGTGGGCGCGGATAGTCAGGCTGGGGTCGCTGCGGTCGATGTTGCCGTCGGAGCGGTAGCTCCGGAGCGGGGTCGTGGCCCCGGGCAGCACGGTGGGTGTGTGTTCGGCCGTGATCCCCAGGACCCGCCCCGAGGGTTGTCCCGGTGTACCCTCCCGGAGGACGGACAACATCTTGTAGTTCAGCAGGAATTTCACGCCCTTTTCCCGGGCGCTGGCTTCCAGCGGCCGCACCAGGCCGGTGCCCGGCCTGCCGTTGGGGCTGGCCAGGCCGGCGCCGTGCTCCCAGTAGGTGTGGTTCTCCCGGTGCGCCGAGTTGCCGGTCGAGTGGGCGCCCTGGCTGTCGGGGGGAATCTCCTTGAATTTCACGCCGTTGGCTATCAGAAACTCATATGTTTCTGCACAATGGTCGGCGAACGCCCGGATTACGGCACGGTCACTGTAGCGATAGTCCGGGAAGCCGTTGACCTGCACCACCGACCAGTCCGTCAGGTCGGCGAACACCGTGTCCGGCGAGTCCTCGATGCCGTGCTTGCGCTGGGCGCTGGTGCCGCCCCCCAGCGGAACGTTGCCGCCGCTGATGATGGCGTGACCGCCGACGTCGTAGTTGGTTTCCACCACCAGCACCGACGCTCCCGCGTCGGCCGCCACGATGGCCGCGGGCAGCCCCGTGGCTCCGGATCCGACGATGACGACGTCGGCCGAGAGGTCGGCCGCGGGCGGCAATCCGGCTGGTTCAACGCTCTGTGCCATCTCGAATTCTCCTGGAACGAAAGTTGTCCTCGGCGCTTACCGGAAGGCCGATATCACCCGGGTCGCGAACAGCTCCACGCTGCGAAGCTCGTCGTGGGTAAAGTAGTGGATGAACTCGGTCACGCCATGGTCCACGAATGCCTGTATGCGGCGTACGCACTCCTCGGGCGTCCCCGCGATCCGGGCGTCCAGATAGACCGTGTGCGGCAACTCCAGCGCCTCGGCGGCACGGGCAAATTCCTCCGGGTCCCGGCCGATGACCGTGCCTGCCCACAGCGAGCGTCCGATCTCTCCGGGATCGCGCCCTGCCTCCTCGCAGTGCCTTTCGAGGAAATCGAGCTTTCGCCGGTACTGCGCCGGGCTGATGGGCGTCTGGATGTTCCAGCGGTCCGCGCATTGCGCCGCTACCTTCAGCATCGTCCGCGACCCGCGCGCGCCGATGGTTATGGGCGGGCGGGGCGACTGGACCGGCTTGGGGCTGCAATAGGCGTTCTCCGTGCGGAACCACTTGCCGTCGAAGGTCACGGTCTCCTCGTCCCACATGCGCTTGATGATGGACACCGCCTCGGTCAACTGCTGCGCCCGTTGCGCCATGTCGGGGAAAGAGAAACCGTATGCGGTATGCTCCTCTTCGAACCAGCCGGCGCCCAAGCCCAGTTCCAGCCGTCCTCCACTGATGACGTCGAGGCACGCGGCCATCTTGGCCAGCAGCGCGGGATTGCGGAACGACACGTTGGAACACAGCGTGCCGATGCGCACACGCTCGGTCAGCGCCGCCAGCGCCGAGAGGGTCACCCAGGACTCGTAGAAGGGGGCGGTGGGCGGCGGCAGCGGATGGAAGAACCGGGACGTGAAGAAATGATCGTTCAGCCACACCGAGTCGAAGCCCAGCTCCTCCGCCCGGAGGACGACTTCCCGGATATGGTCGAAGTCGACCCCGGTCTGGATCGGGGTCAAACCGAAGGAAACTCGTGGGGCCATGGACAGGACACTAGATGGAGGCGAGCTTCTCCAGGATGGCGTCGTGGGCGATCTGCTCGGATTCGGTGCCCTCGAAGATGACGCCGCCCAGCACCTTGGCCGTCGGGATCCGATCCTCGAATACCCCCTTAACGGCGACGTGGAAGTAGGCCAGGGTGGAATGGCCGCCGGTGTCGTTCGCGTCCGTGAGCGCATCTCCCGAGACCTGAATCTCCGAGGCGCGGCCTTTCACGTAATAGGCCATGTCGTCGTCGATGACCAGCAGGGTGATGCGGCCGTTTCGCCGCAGGTCCGTGGCGCATTCCCCGTCGCCCCAGGTTGCGAGATTGAGACTTCGGCCGTCCTTGGCGATGACGTCGGCGTAGCTCAGCATGCCGGCGTTGGCCCATCCTTCTTCGTCCACGGTGATGATCTGGACCACTCGATTCCGCTTCTCGGCAAGGTTGCCGGGCCGCAACAGCGCCAAGGCATCGTCGGGGAGGCTGTCCGATACGAGCCGGGCCATGGAAGCTCCTTTCTTCGGTTACGAGTCCCGGGGTCGGTGGGCGGTCACGGGCGGGTTTGAAACCCGCCCCTACACGAGTCCGGACCGCGAATCCAGCAGTATCCGTATAGCGGTTCAGGGCTCGGGCGCCCACTGGAGCTCGCGCTCCATGAAGTCCACCACCATGGGCCAGGCCAGTTGGGCGGCGTGGGCGTGGTAGCCCACCGCGCCCGGGTCAACGAAGCCGTGACCGCCGAACGGAAAGAAATGCCATTCCAGCGGCTGGCCGTTCTCCCGGAACGCGTACATCATCTTGTCCTGGACGGGGACCGGCGTGACCACGTCGTCCGCGCCGTAGAGGTTGATGGACGGACAGCGGATGATCCTGGCCTTCTCCCAAGGGGGGATGGGCCGCATTTCCGTAGGGGGCTCGTCCCGCACCGTGGGGTAGTAGCCCACGAACGCCCGCACCTCCGGGGTTGCCGCGACGAAGTTGATGGCGATGCGCCCGCCCATGCAGTAACCGGACACCGCGACCCGCTTGTTGTCCACGTGGGGCTGGGAGAGCAGGAAGCGCCAGCTCTCGGTGAGCGCGGCGTCGAACTGGTCGTCGGAGGTCCTGGCCTGGATCTCGCCGCCGCTGACGATGTGGGTGGGCTCCGGATAGCCCAGTTGCTCGAAAACGTTCGGGGCGAAGGTGCTGTAGCCCAAGGCGGCGAACTTTCGCGCCTCGATCTTGATGTAGTCCGTCAACCCGCCCTTGGGGTGGATCAGCAGCAGGGCCGGCCCCGGCTCCGTCCGTTGCGGATGGGCCAGGAACCCCGCGACGCCGTGGTCCGCCTTGTTGAACAAGCGCTCGATGAGCTGCATGGGTCCTCCCGGCTGGTGATGATGGCCGGGAGCGTAACACGACCGCGTCAGCCCGAAAAGAGGGGGTGGGGTCGGCCTGTTACCAGAGAACCGGCGCCGGATAGCGGGCGATGGCTTCGTCCGGGGTCACGATGGTCATGCCGTTCAGGATGGCTTGCGAGATGAGGCCTCGGTCGAACGGATCTCGGTGATATGCAGGCAGAAGGGCGTCGTGTGCGGCGCACGTTTCGTCGAAGGGGAGAGCCTCTATCCGAAGCCATTGTCTGCGGCTCGTCACGTAACGGTTCGGTGGCTCCGGCAGGGGCAATCGGCCGATTCGGTGCTTGATGGCGATTTCCCAGGCCGAGATGGCGCTCAGATAGACATCGTTTCCCGGGTCTGTGCAGCTCTGACGCACGACCGGCGTCAACTCGGGTGCATCCGCCGCCAGCCAGAGGAATGTGCACGTGTCCAGTAGCAGCTTCACGGTGATCCCTGTTTGCCTTCGAAAGCGTCGAGCAGGTCGCCCGGCAGGGGTTCGAAGAAGGTGGGCGGGAGGATCATCCCTCGGTCGATTCCTAACGGCCGCGCCTCCACCGGAGGCTTGGGGACCGGCCGGATCTCGGCCACCGGCAGGTTGCGGCGGCAGATGAGGATGGTTTCGCCATCCTCCACGCTGGCGAGATACCGGGAAAGGTTGGCCTTCGCCTCGGCTATGTTGATCCGAATCATGATCTGATTATAGATCAAGTATATGACTAACTTCAACATCCCGTTTACTTTCGCCTGGTCGGGAGAGACGTGTATCTTGGGCCTCGTCTTGACTTGTAACCCCAAATCGGCAATGGGTACGGCTATGCGAGTTATCGATGCAGACGGACATGTGAACGAGTGCCCCGCGACCTTCGACGACAAGTACATGGACCCGGCGTTCCGGTCCCGGCGGCCGGCCATCGTCGGCTCGGGGGGCCTGTTCTACTGGATGATCGGCGAGCAGGTCGTTCCGCGGCGTTCGGGCTTCGGGTGCAACAACTTCAGCACCCCGGCCAGGGTCGACGGCAAGCCCACCAAGCACGGCGCGCTGATCGAGGGGAAGAACCTGGACAGCCTGGACAGCCAGGAGCTGACGGATCTCAATGCCCGCCTGGAGGCGATGGACGCGGAGGACATCGACGTCCAGGTCATCTATCCGACGCTCTTCCTGGCCTATCCGCTGACCACCGAGCCCGCCCTCATGACGGCCCTGTGCTCGTCCTACAACCGCTGGCTCGGCGACACGCTCTCCGGGAGCGACCGGCTCAAGTGGGCCGGGGTGGTCAACCTGGAAGATGTCCCCGGGGCCGTGAGAACCGTCTACGAGGCCAAGAGCCTCGGCGCGTCGTCCATGATGGTGCTGGGGACGGCGGGCGACCACATGCTCGACAACCCCATGTTCCTGCCGTTCTACGAGGCCATGGCGGAGACGGACCTGACCCTGGGCGTGCACGTGGGATGGTCGTGCCCGTCTCTCAACAATCTCTACAACGAGCTTTACCCCTCGTGGATCACCGCGTTCACCATGCCGTTGCTGATGGGGTTCGTCGCTTTCATGACCGGCGGCCTCCTGGACCGGTTTCCGAACCTGCGAGTGGTCTTCCTGGAGGGGGGTTGCCTGTGGATACCGTTCGTCCTCGACCGCCTCAACCACCGGTATCCGCATGCCCATCGGCTGGCGAACCTTTACCCGCAGATCAACGTCAACGCCGCCGTCGAGCCCAACGAATACCTCAAGCGCGGCAACCTGTACTGGAGCGCGGAGGTGGAAGACGACATGCTTCCCCAGGTCATGGACCTGGTGGGGGAGGGCCAGATCGTTTTCGGCTCCGACATGCCCCACTCCGACAGGGAGCGCGACGCCGCCAAGACGCTGCGCGAACGGGACGACGTGAGCGAATCGGGCAAGAGCGCCATCCTGGAGAGCAACCCCGCGCGGCTTTACGGGTTCTAGTGTGGTGTCTGGTTAATTCGCAGCATAATATGCGGAGGATTTTTCGTTGTCGGCAAGGCGCGATGACGAGCAGTGGCGGGTACCACGCGAGGAAGAGCAACGCAGCCGACGGCGAAAAAAGACCCGCAGATTATGTTGCGAATTAACCAGACACCACACTAGGAGTGTGTCGGATTACGCTTCGCTAATCCGACCTACGGGTTCCAGGGCACACGGTCGATAGCGGCGACTGCTCCCAGCCCGGACCGGCAACTGAAAATCGGCAAAGGCTACGCCCATGCAAGTCATCGATGCAGACGGTCACGTCAACGAGTGCCCGGCAACGTTCAGTGACAAGTACCTGGATCCGGCTTTCCGCTCCCGGCGGCCGGTGATCGCCAGCTCGGAGGGGCGGTCCTGCTGGAAGATCGGCGAACAGGTGTTCCCGCGCCGCGCGGGCATCGGCTGCAACAACCTGAGCACGCCGGCCAGGGTTGACGGCAAGCCCACCAGGCTCGGCGCGTTCATCGAAGGGGAACTCCTCGACAGCCTGGACAGCCAGGAGCTGACCGACGTGAACGCCCGGATCGAAGCGCTGGACGCCGAGGACATCCACATCCAGGTGATCTACCCGACGCTCTTCCTGGCCTATCCGCTGGCCTCGGACCCGGCCCTCGGGAGCGCGCTCTGCTCGTCGTACAACCGCTGGATGGGCGACACGCTGTCGGGCAGCGAGCGGCTCAAGTGGGCCGGCGTGGTGAACCTGGACGACGTCCCCGGGGCCGTAAGCGGCGTGCGCGAGGCCAAGAGCCTCGGCGCCTCGTCGATCATGGTGCTGGGCACCGCGGGCGACCGCATGCTCGACGACCCCACGCTGCTGCCGTTCTACGAGGCCATGGCGGAGGCGGACCTGACCCTGGGGGTGCACGTGGGCTGGTCGTGGCCGTCGTTCAACAACCTCTACAGCGACCTCTACCCCTCGTGGCTGACGGCGTTCCTCATGCCGCTGATGATGGGGTTCGTGGCGTTCATGACCGGCGGCCTGCTCGACCGCTTCCCGAACCTGCGGGTGGTCTTCCTGGAGGGCGGCTGCCTGTGGCTGCACTTCGTCCTCGACCGCCTGAACCACCGCTTCCCCTACGCCCGGACCATGGCGAGCCTCTATCCGGAGATCAACGTCAACGCCGCGGCCGAGCCCGATGAGTACGTCCGCCGCGGCAATCTTTACTGGAGCGCCGAGGTCGAGGACAGCCTGCTTCCCCAGGTCCTGGACCTGGTGGGGGAGGGGCAGATCGTCTTCGGCTCCGACATGCCCCACTCGGACCGGGAACGCTTCGCCGCAAGGACGCTGCTGGAGCGGGACGACGTGAGCGAGTCGGGGAAGAATGCGATCCTGGAGAGCAATCCGGCACGGCTCTACGGATTTTAGCGAGCCTGCGCGGGGACGGATGTTTGTAGGGGCGACCGGCGGTCGCCCCAGCGCATTCGAAGACGGAGGGAACAATGGCAGACGAAACCGTACGCGGCAGTTGCCTTTGCAAGGCCGTCCGCTACGAGATAAGCCCGCCGTTCATCCGCTTCGCCCATTGCTACTGCATGCGCTGCCGGAAGGCCACGGGCGGGGTCAAGTCCAGCAACATCTCGGTGCCGCCGGAACAGTTCAAGTGGATCTCCGGCGAGGACGTGATTTCCCGGTGGGACATGCCCGAGGCGCGTGCCTTCGCCATCGCCATCTGCACCAAGTGCAACTGCCCGGTGGCGCGTCCCACCCGGGACGGCTCGCGCATGACCGTTCCCGCAGGGAGCCTGGACGACGAGCCCGGCGAGCAGCCGTCGGCGCACCGGTACTGGGACAGTCGCGCCGGCTGGGCGGCCACCGACGAGTCCCACTTGCCTTACGAGGACTGAGCGCACATGGCGGAGCAGGACCGTGAATTCGTGGTGGGCTCCGTATGGCCCACCAACCGCACCGGCACCCTGGGCGACAACGAGTTGGACCGCCGGCTGCCGCCTGCCATCAAGCTCGTCCACGTCACCATGGACTTCCAGGAGGGGACTCAGGAAGAGTTCGCCCGCTCCATCCCCGGCTACGAGGCCAAGGCCGCGGGCCTCATGGAGGAGAAGTCCGACCTGATCCGCGTCCTCGGCGCGCCGCCCTTCATGATCCTGGGGTTCGACGGCGAGAGCCGGGTCATTCGGAGCTGGGAGGAGAAATACGGCGTCCCCATGTTCACCTCCGGGCAGAACCACGTGCGCGCCATGAGGGCGCTGGGGATCAAGCGCCTGCTCGGCGGCACCTACCTCCCCGACAACCTCAACGACATCTTCGCCCAATACCTGCGGGAGGCCGGCTTCGACGTCATCGCCATGGAAGGCATGGACGCGCCGTTCCACGAAGTGCCCAACATCCCGGCGACCGACATCGCCGAGCACCTCAGGCAGTCGTTCCGCCGCCACCCCGGCGCCGAAGCCCTGTACCTGCTGGGTTCCGCCTGGAAGGTCCTGGACGCCCTCGAAGACATCGAGGACAGCATAGGCGTGCCGGTGATCTACCCCCTCACCGCCCGGAGCTGGGAAACCCAGCTACGCCTGGGCTTCCGCGACCCCATCCCGGGCTACGGCCGGCTCCTGTCCGAGATGCCGGATCTCGGTCCCGTGGTCGGTACTTGAATCCTGCTAGGCCGCGTTTCCTGACGCGAACCGCGACATGGTCACCGGCGTATACTCGTCCGGGGCCTGCGTCACCACGAGTTCCGGCTCGATGCCGTAGAGGCGGCGGGCGTTGCCGCCAAGCATCTTCTCCTGGGCGTGCTTCGGGACGTTGTGCTTGTTCATGTTGTCGATGGCCTCCCACACGTCCGAGGCGTCGAGGTGCGGCATGTCGGAGGACCACAGACCGATGTCTTCGTAGAGGTCCCAGAGCCGGAAGGTGATCTCCTCGTCGCCCTCGAAGGCGATGTGGCAGCTCTTGTAGAAGACCTCCTTGGGGTCGCCGATGTTCTCGTTGGTGTGCCGGTAGAGCTCCAGGTAGCCCTCGGCCTTCTCCAGCACCAGCGGCAGCCAGCTCGAGTTGGACTCCAGGATCGCCACCTTGAGGCGAGGGAACTTTTCGAGCCATCCCGTCATCAGCACCACGCCGGTCCAGGTCATGGCCTCGGCGATGAAGCCATAGGCGGCATCACCGGCCTGCTTGGACCCCATGGCCTGCATGAGGTTGGCGACGAACTGTCCGGGCGAGTAGACGAGCACGGCGTCCTCGTCGGCGAAGAGGCGCTTGCGGTCGGCGCCCATGCGTTCCGCCAGACCCGGCGACAGGGGCTCGGCGCGGGACGGGAAGGTGTGCATGCCCAGCACCATGCCCAACTCCTCGAACTCCTTCCACAAGGGGTCGAACTCGGGGAAGGTGGGGTAGCGGTTGAGGGCGATGATGGGCCGCACGAGTGCCGACTTGAAGCCCCGCTTGGCCACCCGCCGCAGCTCGTCGATGGCCCGGTCCACCTCCTGCAGCGGCAGCACCGCGGCCGGATACATTCGCTTCCGGTCGGCGCCGCAGTAGTCGTAGACCCAGTCGTTGTAGGCGCGGGCGCACAGGTGCGCGGCCTCGGCGTTCTCCACCAGCGGCAGGTAGACGAACGTCGACGGGAAGATCATCACCTGGTCGATGCCGGACGCATCCATGTCCTTGAGCCGCGCGTAGGGATCCCGGGCGCTGGCGTTGCGGCCGATCTTCTCGTCCCATTCCGGAGTGCCGGGCTGGACGCTGCCGATCTCTTCCTTGGTGAGGCCCGGGTGCCAAGTTTCCGCGGGGTATTTCCACTCGTTGGGGCTGCGGAAGCTGATGCGCGAGTTCCGCACCAGCACGAGTTGGTCCGCGTCCCGGTAGAAGTGCGATTTGGCGAACGCCCGATGGCGCTCGGGAATGTACTTGTCCCAGACCTCCGGGGGCTCGTAGATGTGGCTATCGCAGTCGAAGACGGGGAAGTCCTTGGTACGTCCTTTGGCGCTGTAAGCCATGATGACCTCCTGTGAGTAGGCAGATGTCGTAGGCAGTCTATGGGTCCAGTCTTTCATGCAACGTCATTCCCGCGCAACAGGCTGCGTTAAAACACCAACTTCAGGGCATGAAGGCATCTCCGTCATTTGTATGTTGAGAGATCCCCTCAGATCGGCCAATTTGAGGGGTAGGCATGCGGGGCGAGTCGTACGTCATGGGGTGAGAGCCTTTGGGGATCTGCACCGGGCGGGAGTAGGACACCCCGCATGCCAGTTGTCGCTCCGAACAGATACCGGGGGTCAGCGCCCCGCATAAGCAAGTGTGGAGGACAGCGTCATGGTAGCAGAAGAGGAGGCGGTCATGAAGGAATATGCAGGGATAGATGTAGGCAAGCGGGAGTTGGTGGTGTGGGTGTTGGGGAAGGGGTTAGGGCGGTTCAGGAATGAGGCAGGGGGTATCCGGGAGATGCGGAAGTGGCTGAGAGCGGAGGGGGTGACGCAGGTGGTGTGTGAGGCGACGGGGGGCTACGAGCGGGGAGTGGTGGAGGGATTGAAGGGGAGCGGGGTGGCGGTGCACGTAGCGCATCCGACGCGGGTACGGGGGTTTGCGCAGGCGCTGGGACGTGGGGCCAAGACCGATCCTATGGACGCCGAGGTGCTGGCGCACTACGGGGCGATGATGAAGGTGGAGGGGGAGGAGGAGGCGGACGGGGCCAGTGAGGAGTTGCGAGAGGTGCTGGGGCGGCGGCAGCAGTTGGTGCAGCAGCGGGTGCAGGAACTCAATCGGCTGGAGAAGGGGCTTAAGGGAGCGAACAAGAAGTCCTGTGAGCGCCATGTGGCCTGGCTGGGCAAAGAGATCGCGCGGCTGGACAAGGCCCTCCAGGCGCTATGGCAGCGTTACCCGGAGTTGAGTGAACGGGCAGCCTTGTTTCAGAGCGTGAAGGGCGTGGGAGAGCTCACTGCGGCAACCTTGCTCGGGTACTTGCCCGAACTGGGCCAAGGCTGCGGCAGGGGCTTGACCTCCTTGGCGGGCTTGGCGCCCTGGTCTCACGACAGCGGCCAGCGTCAAGGCTACCGCGCCATCCGCGGAGGCCGTGGCACGGTCCGGCGGGCCTTGTACATGGCCGCGCTGTCAGCTACACGGTGCAACCCCGAACTGGGTGGGTTCTATCGTCGGTTGCGGCGCCGAGGTAAGCCCGCAAAGGTGGCCCTGGTGGCGGTGATGCGTAAGCTCTTGTTGCAGCTCCATGCCATCGCACGCCGCGGTACCCCGTGGTTGCCGACCCTCCACCCGCAACCGGATTAGCCCTTGTTTCCCATCACAGATACTCCCGCGGGATCAGATGCACGTCCTCGGGACGCCATCCCACCCGCAGCCGATCCTGCCGGACCACCGCGGCCGCCTGGGCTCCCGGAACCCGGATTCGCAGGGGCTGGGAAGCGACGCGGCCGATGACCAGCACGCTGTCGCCATAGTGCACGGAGCCCTCCACCGCCATGTCGAACACGTTGAGACCCTGACCGGATTCACCTTCATGGACGAGCCGCACGTTTTCCGGACGCACCAGCGCGTGGACGCGGCCGGTGCGGATGCCGCCGTCCGGGAGCGCTGCCAGGACCTCACCCAGGGAGTCCACCGCCAGCTTGCCCGCGCCCGCGTTGACGACCGCGGCCTCGAAGAAGTTGCTGTCGCCGATGAAGTTGCCGACGAAGAAGGTGGCGGGCCGGTGGTACATTTCCAGCGGCGGGGCGATCTGCTCGATCTTGCCGTCGTTGAAGACGGCGACCCGGTCCGACATGGTCATGGCCTCGGTCTGGTCGTGGGTGACGTAGATCGTGGTGATCCCCACCTCGCCGTGGATGCGCTTGATCTCCACCTGCATCTGCTCGCGCAGGTTCTTGTCCAGGGCGCCCAGGGGCTCGTCCAGCAGCAGCACGTCGGGCTCGAACACGAGCGCCCGCGCCAGCGCCACCCGCTGCTGCTGTCCGCCGGACAGCTCGCGCGGGTACTTGACGGCGAACTCCGAAAGCCCCACCAGTTCCAGCGCCTTCTCCACTCGGGGTCGCACCTGCTCACGCGGGAACTTGCGCATCCTGAGCGGGAAGGCGACGTTGTTCTCGGTGGTCATGTGCGGGAACAGCGCGTAGTTCTGGAATACCATGCCGATGTTGCGCCGGTACGGGCGAACGTTGGCCAGCGAACGGCTCTCCAGCTCCAGCGTGCCGTCGGTGAGATCCTCGAACCCCGCGATCATCAAGAGCGTGGTGGTCTTCCCCGACCCGCTGGGTCCCAGCAGCGTCAGGAACTCCCCCTTGCGCACGTCGATGGAAATCCCGTCCACGGCATTGACGCGGCCGTCGTAAGACTTGACCACGTCTCTCAGGCATAGATACGCGTCACTCATGCCGTCGGTGTCCCGTCCGTTCGGTCCATGACGCCATCTTCATTCCTTGAACTGGTCGCGCCGCCACTTGAACGCTCCTGCCAGCCCCAGCTCCGCGACCTTCGCCTGAAAGTCGCGGTGCACCTGCGACTCGGTGGCATAGGTCGGCGCGATGAGGTCGACGGAGTTGTTGAACGCCATGCGTATGCCCTGCGCTTCGAGAATACGGTTGATAGAGGTGCGCGCGCAGAACAGCGCTTCCGGGCCGATCAGCGCCAGCCGCCGGGCATACTTGAGGGTTGCCGCCTCCAGTTCATTGGCGGGCACCACGCGGTTGACCATGCCGATCTCCTTCGCCTCCGCCGCGCCGATCATGTCGCCCATGTAGATCAGTTCGCGGGCGCGCTTCAGGCCGATGACCCAGGGCATCATCATCGCCGTGGCGGGTCCGGCGAAGCGTATCTCCGGCTCACCGAACAGGGCGTCCTCGGCGGCGATGGTCAGGTCGCAGAGCATGGTCATGACGCATCCCTCGCCCAGGGCGTGGCCCTGCACCGAGGCGATGATGGGCGTGTGCAGCTCCCAGATGGCCGTGGCCAGCCTGAGGCCGCGGCTCAGCCGGTGATGGGTGCGGATGGCGTGGTGCCGGTCCTTCTCCCGTTCCGGATCGTTGCGCTCGACGTCGTGGCCGGCGCAGAAGCTCTTGCCCTCGCCGCGCAGCACGATGACGGTGACGCCGGGGTCCTGGTCGGCCGCATCCAGGGCGTCCATGAGGGCCTGCGACAACGCCCGGTTCAGGGCATTGCGCTTCTCCGGCCGGTTGAGGGAGATAATGCCGATGTCGCCGTCTCTCCGGTAGGTGAGCACCTGTTGGTTGTCGGTCATTCGTTCTTCTCCCGCGGGATGATCAGCGCGTCCACCACCAGGCACCCCAGGCCGCGGGGGAGCGACATCACGGGGTTCAGGTCGATCTCGGCGATGGAGTCCCGCTCGGCCCACGCGAACTCCCCGAGGGCGGTCAGGCACTCGCGCACCGCCTGGACGTCGCGGGGGGCCTGGCCGCGCACGCCTCCCAGAAGCCGGCGGCAGCGCGTCTCCGCGATCATGACGTTGACGTCACCGTCGCGAAGCGGCAGCGGGCGAAACGCCACGTCGTCGAAGATCTCCACCAGAACACCGCCCAGCCCGAACGCCAGCACGGGGCCGAAGTCGGGGTCCCGGCTCACCCCCATGAAGAACTCCACCGCGTCGCGGACCATGGCCTGAACCACGAATACGGCATCGGAGGGCAGGGGAGAGAGCCGTTCCAGCGTGGCCGCCATGTTGTCGAACGCTCTGGCTGTCGCCGCCTCGTCCGCGAGGCCCGTGGTCACCAGGCCGAGTTCGGTCTTGTGCGGGATATGGTCGGACGCCACCTTGAGCACCACCGGATAGCCGATGGTTTGGGCCGCCTCCAGGGCCTCTTCGCGCGACATCGCGACTTCTTCCTGAACCACCGGCAGGCCCGCCTCGCGGAGAAGCCTCTTGGAATCCACCTCGTTGATGCTGGAGCGCCCTCGGTCCCCGTTGGCCAGGAAGTAAGCGATGCGGGCGGTGGCCGGCGGCTCCGGCAGCAACTCCGGACGCGGTACGGCCCAGCGCGCCAGCCGGTCGACGGCGCCCAGACCCTGGCGCGCCCCGCCGATGGTGGGGATTCCCGCTTGGCGCAGCGCGTCGGCGAACTCCTGTCGAAACAGGCCGGGACGGGTGTTCATGAAGAAACAGGGCTTGGCGGTGCGCCCGGCTGTCTCGGCCAGGTACTGCGTGTACTGGGTGGGCACCATGGGCGAGTCGTCGCGGCTGTCGCTCACCATGACGATGGAGTCTACGTCGGGTTCGTCCTCCAGCACCTTCAGCCCGTGGGGTATGTTCACGTCGAACTTGCCGTCGCCCCAGGCATCGAGGGGGTTGCCGTCGCCCGTCAGGGGGCCGATGAGGCGCTCCGCTTCCCGGCGGCCGGCTTCGGACAGCGGCAGCAGGCGCAGACCCGCCGCTCCGGCAACGTCCAGGATCAGTTCTGCCTGTCCGCCGGACGCCGTGAGCACGCCGAGCTTCGGTCCGGTGGGCCAGCGCTCACCCTGGCAGCACGCCAGCACCTCGGTCAGCTCGTCCATGTCGCCGACCTCGATGGCCCGGTGCCGTTTGAGAACCTCCGAGAATACCCGGGCCTCGCCCGCGAGCCCCCCGGTGTGGCTGGTGATCGCCCGGCGCGTGCGGTCGTTGCGGCCGACCTTGAGCACCACCACCGGCTTGCCGCGGTCGGCCGCCTTGTCCAGCGCGGCGACGTAGCGTTCCGGATCGCGGATGGTCTCGGTGAAGGTGGCGATGACCCGGGTGTCGGGGTCGTCCGCCAGGTAGTCGATGAACTCCGCGGTGGTGGTCACCGCCTCGTTGCCGGTGGAGACCACGTGGCTGAAGCCGAACCGGCGGCAGTCGCTCAGCAGCCCGATGGCGATGGAGCCGCTCTGGGTGACGATGGCGACGTTGCCCGGCAGCTTCTCGGGATGCAGCAGGTTGGAGGTGTACAGGCTGATGCGGTGGTGCGGGCTCAGGACGCCCATGCAGTTGGGGCCGCATACCGCCATGCCGGCGCCGCGCGCGGCCGCCTCCAACTCATCCTGCCGCCCGCGGCCTTCCTCGCCCACTTCGGCAAAGCCGCCGTCGAGGATCACCGCGGCGCCGTAGCCTCGGTCGGCGGCGATCCTGAACGGTTCCACCACCAGCCTGTGGTTGACGCAGAAGACGATGGCGTCGATGCCTTCGGGGATCTCCTCGAGACCCGGATAGCAGCGCTTTCCGAGCACCGTCTCGTACCGTGGGTTGACGGGGTAGACGGCGCCGCCGTAGCCGAGCTTGTCGAGCATCTCCAGGATGCGCCGGCCGGGCCCGCGGTTCTCGCTGGCGCCGTAGACCGCGATGGAGTCCGGTCGAAGCAGTCGCTCAAGTCGCATGCACCGGCCTCTTGCGCGTCATCGCGGCGATGACCGTTCCGATGAGCACCAACGTGAACAGCAGCGACGAGACCACCGCCAGCACGGGATCGGCCTCCAGCCGCACGCTCTCGTACATCTTGCGGGGCAGGGTGGAGGCGTCGCGTCCGGCGATGAAGATGGCGATGACGGTCTCGTCGAACGAGTGGAGGAAGGCGAACAGCGCCGCCACCAGAAAGCCCGGCCGTAGCACCGGCAGGGTGACGTGAAGGAAGGTCCGGAGCGGCCCGGCTCCGGAGCTCATGGCGGCGCGCTCGAGATTGCGGTCGAAGCCCTTGAGAGTGGCGGAGACGATCAGGAAGGCCACCGGCACGGACACGCAGGTATGGGCGATGATGACGCCGAGGTGGCTGTTGGTGAGGCCCACCGGGCTGAAGACGGCGTAGTAGCCAAGCGCCAACACGATGTGGGGGACCATGAGCGGCATCATGAGCAGGAAGTTCACCATGCCGCGGCCCAGGAACCTGAAGCGCACCAGCGCGAACGACGCCGGCACCACCAGCGCCATGGTCACGAACATGGTGGCGGTGGCGATGATGGCGCTGTTGATGGTCGGGGTCGTCCATAGCTCGTTGCTGAAGTACGCCCGGTAGTAGCCCAGCCAGTAGCCGGTGGGCGGGAACGCGAAGGAGGGCGAATCGCTGAGCGACATGGGGATGACGATGAACATCGGCGCGGCGATGAAGGCGCCGATGGCGATGGCGATGGCTCGCAGGAGGTTCATGGCGCACCTATCCCCAGAGCTTGTCCAACCCCACCAGCCGGTTGTAGACGGCCAGGAGCGCCATGGTGGTCGCCAGCAGCACCACCGCCATGGCCGAGGCGAAGCCCCATTCGAGCAACTCTTCGATCTGCTCGCCGATGAGCCCCGCGATCATCTGGTCTCTCGGTCCGCCCAGCAGCACCGGCGTCACGTAGAATCCCAGGCATATGATGAACACCAGCGTGCAGCCGTTCACCACGCCCGGCATGCTCAACGGCAGAAAGACCGTGCGAAAGCCCTGGAAGGGGGTGGCGCCCAGGCTTGCCGCCGCCCGCAGGTGGTTTGGGTCGATCTTCTGCATGGCCGCGTAGATCGACAGGATCATGTAGGGGATCAGGATGTGCACCATGCCCAGTGTGGTGGCGAAGCTGTTGAACAGGATCTGCGGCACCGGATCGAAGCCCACCCAGGCCAGCAGCTTGGTGACCGGCCCCTTGCTGCCCAGGATCACCAGCCACGAGTAGGTGCGGACGAGAAAGCTCGTCCAGAAGCTCATGCCCACCACCAGGAGCAGCACGAACCCGAGGGTGCCGCCGTACCGGACGATGACGTAGGCCAGGGGATAGCCCAGGAGCAGACAGATCACTGTCACCATGAAGGCGAACCAGAACGTGTTCCCCAGCACCCTGGAATAGAGCGGCGAGGAAAAGAACTCGCGGTAGTGGACGAGCGACAGCGTCGGGTCGGTGAAGCTGATGACGACGACGTCCAGGAGCGGGTAGACGAACAGGACGGCGATGAACAGCACCGCCGGCGCGGAAAGCGTCCAGGCCGAGAGGTTGGCGCGTGACCGCCACGGCCTGAACGCTCTTCTGCCGGCAAGGGTCGCCATGTCAATCGGACCGGACGCGGGAGCCTGTGCCCCCGGAAGACGGGGGTGCAGGGGCGGGTTTCAAACCCGCCCCTGCTTGCACCCTGGTGAAACGCGTATCGACCTCCGTTCTCAGGTCGCCAGCCACTGGTTGAAACGCTTGGTCAGCGCGCTCAGGTTGGTGCCCACCCAGAGCGGATCCGGCTGGTAGGTGAGCGGCAGGTTGTCCTTCCACGTGGGCATCATCCGCGCTTTCTTCTCGTCGATGTGCTCGTAGGCCGCGGCGATCCACGGGCCGGTGTTCATCAGGCGGCAGAAGACCCCCAGGTTCTCGGGCTTCAGGCAGAACTGCGCGAAGCGCCAGGCCTCCGCCGCGTTGGGCGTGCCGCGCGCGACAATCCAGTTGGAACGGCGCATGTGAGCCTGGTTCCACACCACCTCGATGGGCACTCCCTGCTCCACCGCCACCCCGGCGCGCGTGTTCCACATGGGCATCATGTCCACCTCGCCGTCGCGCACGAGCTGTACCGACTGTGACCCGCGCCGCCACCACACCTTGACGTGGGGCTTGAGCTCGTCGAGCTTCTTGAAGGCCCGGTCCACATCCAGGGGATAAAGCTCGTCCTTGGGCACGCCGTCGGCCAGCAGCGCGAACGGCACCATCCGCGCGACGTCCTTGTAGGCGCCCCGGTTGCCCGGGAACTTCTCCACGTTCCAGTAGTCGGCCCAGGATTGCGGGCCGCCGTTGGGGAACTTCTTCTTGTTGTACACGAGGTTCGTGGAGATGGAATGGCGCGAGATGCCGTTGTAGCCGATGGTGTCCGGCGGATAGTCGGTGAGCCGGATGATGTCGTAGTGGATGTGCTCCAGCAGGTTGTCGTTGAGCCCGCGGATGGAGTCGGACCGTCCCATGCCGGCGACGTCGAACTCGTAGTGGCCGCTCTGGACCTGCGCTTTCATCTTGGCGAACGACACCGGCGTGATGGGTTTCACGGCAACGCCGGTGGCCTTTTCGTAGGGCTTGTAATAGGCTTCGGCCTCCGCCTTGCCCCAGCTTCCGCCCCACGTGTTGATGTAGATGGTCTTGGTCTTGGCCCGTGCCTTGGAGGCGATGTGGGGCGCTCCCAGGATCATCGCCCCGGCCGCTACGCTGCCGCCGATGAAAGTACGGCGGTTGATGCCTGCGGGTTTCGTTTCCTTGGTCTGCGTCGAGTCCTTCATGGGTCATCCCTCCTGTCTTGAATGTTCACTCGCCAAACCGTGGCCGACCCTTATCAAAAGCCGCGGGGGACGGCAAACAAAAACGGGAGGGAGGCGGGCTTCGGAACCTACTTCCGGTCCGGCCACACCGCCTGAGAGGACAGGTCCTGCCAAGCCGCGGGGCGGCAGACGGCTTTGGCGGCTTCGTCGGGCTCCAGGGCGGTGTCCCAGTCGTTGCCTACAAAGCGGCAGCCGCTGATGTCTTGCGATGCGTCGGACACGAGCCAGCGGATGGGGTCGGCCATGACCTCGGGTTGCACGAGCTTGCTCCGGTCGAAGGGCGCGCTTTCGGGGATGAAGCCTGTGTTGGTGGGGCCGCCGGGCACCAGCACGTTGACGGTCACGCCGGTGCCTTCGAGGTCCTTGGCCCAGCTCGCGGACGCAGCCTCCAAGGCGGCCTTGGACATGCCGTAAGGGGTGTAGGCGCCGCGGAACATGGTGTCCAGGCTAGTGGTGACGTTGACGATGCGGCCGGACCCTTGTTCCACGAGGTGCGGGGCGACGGCGCGGGCCATGAGGAACGCACCCTTCCAGTTCACGTCCATGACGGACTGCCAGCGGTCGGGCTCCACTTCCCAGAAACGCACGGGCTCGCTCATGTAGTTGGCGCGCACGGTCTGCATGCCGATGCCGGCGGCGTTGACCAGGGCGTCGACCCGGCCGAACCGGTCCAGCACGGCGGCGACGACCCGCTCGCACTCTTCGGCCTTGGTGATGTCGGCCGTCAGGGTGATGAGCGCTCCCTCATCGGCCATACCCCCGGCGCTCCGCGCCATGGCCTGGCACCGCTCCTCCTGGTTGTCCACCACCGCCACACGGGCGCCGTCTTCCAGCAGCGCAAGCGTCATGATGGTGCCCATGCCTCCCGCGCCACCGGTGATGATGACGATTTTCTCATTCAGCGGTCTTTCGGGCACTTATATAATCCTTTCTCGAACACACTTGAATACGCTTCCAAGCGCGCGGGCAGGGAGGACGCAGAGGTCGCCGGGAACGGCCCGGCACTACGCATCCTGCTTGTTGGCCTTGTACTGTTGGTGGTTCCGGTCGAGGGCGGCGAGGCACTCCGGGTCGAAGTCCTGCTTCGCCACCGGCTCGGGTTCCCAATAGCCGTGTGTGTCGGTGCCGCGCAGCAGCGTCGCGGTGGCGTGGTCGAAGAGCGTTTGGTGCACGTGCGGGGCGATGAAGTGTATGGAGTAGCCCAGCCGGCGGTCGTCCGACTCGTTGGGATTGGAGCCGTGGACCACGGTCTCGCTGTGGAACGAGATTTCGCCGGCCTCGAGCTCCACGTCCACCGCCTGCGACTCGTCGACGTCCTCCACGGTTTGCCCTCTGGACAACAGGTTGTCCGCCGCGAAGGTCTCGACGTGCCGGCGGGCGCCGCCCGCGTGCGATCCGCGGACCACCCGCATGCAGCCGCTCTCGACCTTGCTGTCGGTAAATGCGAACCAGGCGGTGAGGGTCTCCCGCGGCTGAAGCCCATAGTAGGTTGTGTCCTGATGCCAGGAGACGAAACGCGGGTCATGGGCGTTCTTGGTGAAAAAGCTGGAGCCCCAGCACAGGATGTTCGGTCCGATGATGTCCTCCACCGCGTCGAGCATCACCGGGTTCCGGATCAGCTCGTTGAGCCAGGGGAAGGGGAGGTGGGCCTTGATGCGGTAGCGTTCCTGCATCTCCCCGCCGATGGTTTCCTCCACCTCCTCGAGCTTGCGTCGCAGCTCGCCCGCGGATTCCCTGTCCATGATACGGACGGGAAAGAGAAATCCGTCCCGGTGGTATGCGTTCACCTGCTCTTGTGTCAGTAGCTTGGGCATCGCCGTCTCCGTCCAGGAAGCGTTCTATGGGCCGGCGGAGGCGCCGGACCAGACGTTAATCTGGCTTTGGCATCGCGGTCTGTCAAGCATGGCCGAACGCGCGGTTGGGGCGGCGCTTCGGTCCGGGGTCACGTCGGGGCGTCGCTACAGCGTTGCCGCCTGCCTCAGGCTCGCGATCATCGAGACCTGGAGCAGGTAGTCGTACGATTTCTTCGGGTCGGCAGCGGTTTCGCGCATGCTGCGGCGGAACTGCTCCTGGCGCTTGGGGTCGCGGGCTTCGAGGTTCAGCTTGTTGCGGGTGGAGTGGACGTTGGCGTAGTCCAGCGCGATGGGGCGTCGCTGGCGCTCGTAGCCGTCCAGTTCCTCGTCCCGCGCCGTGCCGTGCCATACACGCACGAGCCTCTCGGCCAGGTTGTAGCCGTCGTGGATGCCGCCGTTCAGGCCCATGCCGCCCAAGGGATTGTTGATGTGGGCCGCGTCGCCGGCCAGAAACGAGCGCCCTTTGCGGTAGCGCGCTGCCACTCGCTGGTGCACGGGGTAGAGGGTGCGGTGCTCCACCGGGTAGGATCCTTCGGTGTGGACGACGTTTTGCAGACGCCGCTCGACGCTGGCGTCGCCGAGCACGGCGTCGTCGCTCTCTTCCGGCCGGGTGGGGAACATGACGCGCCACAGCCCCGGGATCCGCAGGAGGAAGAACCATTCGTCAGGGTCCGCGAAGTAGCTCACCGGCGCGAGCCCGCCGAAGTGCTTCTCGAACTGGAAGGGCGTGCTCACCACCAGGAAGCGTTCGGGCCAGGTGAACCCGTCGAAGGGGATGCCCAGGGCCTTGCGGACGTTGCTGCGGGCGCCGTCCGCCCCCACCAGGTAGCGGCCCGCGAAGCGCCGGGTACCGTCTCCTTGCCCTGCCACAGCGGTGACGGAGGTAGCGTCTTCTTCGACCCCGGTCACTTCGCTGGAGAACAGCACTTCCGTTCCAGGCACGGTGATGAGCTTCTCGTACAGGAGTCGATTCAGTTTGAACTGCTCGCACTGGAGCCGGTACGGGTGCGCCGTGACGTCGGCGATCCGACCGAAGTCGAACTCGGCGATGCAGCCCGCGCGCTCGCGGTACTGGAGGGTGGGCGCCTTGAGTCCGAGGGCCAGGAAGTCGTCGAGCACGCCGGTCGACTCGAGCATGTCGAGGGTAGGGGGGTGGAAGGTGGAGGCCCGCAGCGTCTCCGGCAGGTCGGGTTCGGCCTCCAGCACGGTCACCGGCACGTCGTGTTGTGCCAGGTGCAGCGCAACTACAAGGCCCACCGGGCCGGCGCCCGCCACCAGGACGCGATGGGTGTTCATGTCATTGGTTACGGTGATCGAGCCAGAATCCGCCTGGCGCTTGCTCCGGGGACCCTCACCCCGACCCTCTCCCAGAGGGAGAGGGGGTGGTTTTGACACGGGCAGTAAGCGGGAATCCGCCGTTTTGCATGCCTTCCGTTATTGGAAGTGCGGCATGACGTGCTCGCTGCATACGTCGAGGTGCTGGAACTGGTCCTTGGCGGCGAAACGGACGATGAAGGTCTGGATGCCCGCTTCCGCGTACTCGTTGATGAAGTCCACCACCTCGTTGGTGCCGCCGGCCTTGACCACCAGTTGCGCGGCCACCTGCTCGTAGGTCTTGTGGTAGTAGGCTTCGAGGAACGCGCCGCCTTCCTTGCGCGCCTTCTCTGCGTCCGGGTCCATGTGGATGGTGAGGTACAGACAGCGGTGGATGTCGTCGGGATTCCGTCCGGCGTCGCTGGCGTAGTCTTCCATCTTCTTCCGTGACTCCTTGAACACCTGGAGCGACGGGATGTTGGTGATCCAGGCATCGCCGTGGAGGCCGACGCGCTTGAGTCCGCTGTCCACGTCGTTGCTCGACACCCACAGCGGGATTCCCGGCCGCTGCACCGGCTTGGGCAGCAGCGAGAGGTTCTCGATGGTGTAGTACTTGTTCTCGTGGGTGACGTCGTCCCCCGCCCACAGGAGCTTCATGATCCTGAGCACCTGGCTAAGCCGCCCGGCTTTCTGGTTGAAGGGAACGCCGCAGGCCGTGTACTCCTCCTCGAACATCTTGTCGTTGCGGGACACGCCCACGCCGCAGATCAGCCGGCCGCCGCACAGCACGTCGACGCTGGCCAGGGCCTGGGCCAGCACCACCGGGTTGCGCATGGCCGCCAGCAGCACCGCGGTGCCGATCTTCACCCGCTCGGTCTTGACCGACAGCGCCCCCAGCGTGCTGATCACCTCCAGCCGCGACTTGGCGGTGACGCTGTCGCCGATCCACACCGAGTCGTAGCCGGCCTTCTCCACCGCGTCGGCGAGGTTGAAGACCGGGCTCAGGTCCGGGACGGCGGTCTTGGCCAGGATCACTCCCCGGGTCGGTAGCAGGATACCGAAGCTCAACTTCTTGGACATGTGGTTCTCCCGATGATCTCAGAATCGAATGAAGAGGTCGCTGCTCCCCTCGCTGGTGAGCTGCGTGATGGTGGTGATGCGGTCGCTGAACTCCTTCAGGGTTCCCAGGGAGCTGTGCCCCACGTCAATGAGGATGGAGAACAGCGAGAAGCTGAGCCGGTCCTTCTCCTTGAGGAACCGTTCCGACCACTCCGCCGACACCTGGCACTCGCCATCCGTGATGAAGACGATATCCCCCTTCTTATATCGTGATTTCTTGAGGCACTCCAGGGCCGCGTCCAGGGGCGTCTCGAAGTCCGTGCCGCCGCCCGGGAAGTGCTCCGCCAGGTCCATGAGCTTGTCCGGCTCGACCTCGGCGCCATGCCGCGTGGTCATGTCCAGGACGTGGAGCGCCGTGTCCCTGGAGGAAAAGCAGATGGAGCGGAACGGGCGGCGCTGCCGCCGCGTCAGCTCCAGCAGGGTCAGGGTGACCGCCTTGGACCAGAGCTCCTTGTCGCCCGCCATCGACGAGCTGCCGTCCAGGCACACCACCACCGGGCCCTTGCGTTTCTCCTCCATGCCCCGGAGCGAGTACTGCAACAGCTCGTTCTCCAGCAGCCGGCGCTGGAAGTCCCGGCGCCGCAGCGGATGGTGCAACGTCACCAGCTCCTGCGGCAGCAGGTGCTCCAGCGCGCCTCCCTGCTCCACCGCGTAGAGTTCCTCGTTGGCCCGCTCGAAGGTGCGCTTGCGCAGCGCCAGCGCGTGGGACTTCATCCTTCCCACCATGCGGATCAGTTTCTTGAGCTTGTCGTTGCCGGCCAGCCGGCGGCCCAGCTCGAGCCTCCGGTCGGCCGGGAGACGCCCGCCGGAGCCCAGCGCGGAGCCCCATTGCTCCGCTTCCTCCATGGCCTCCTCGAGCTGCTGGGCCGCGCGGATGGCCGAGGCCTGCGCCCGCGCCCGGACCTCGGTCTCCACCCGGTCGAGGTCTTCGTTCAACTGGCGCTGTTTCTGGCGAATGGCCGCCGCGTCGCTACGGAGCTTGCTCTTGAGCCGTTCCTCGATCTTGGCCAGGGCCCCTTCCTTGCCGGCGGCGTCCTCGTCCTCGCCCATTTCGCCGGCGTGCTCCAGCATCTCCTGCGTCTTCTGGAAATCCTCCTCCTGCTGCCTGAGCTTCCACGTGTCCATCATGTCGTGGCGCGTCCACGGCTTCTCCGACTTGAGCATCGCCAGGAGCCCCTCGCCCACGAGCAGTGTGCACAGGCCGGCCTTGGCCTCGTCGAGCAGGGTCAGCTCACGCAGGATGCGGCCCACCTCGCCGTCGTTGAGCGCGGTCAGGAGAGTCCGGTTGATGGAGGCGCTGGGGAGCACGTCCGACTCCTTGGCGAAGACGATATTGTACTTGAACAGCAGGCAGAAGACGTCCTGCAGGAGCGAGGGGAAGTGGGGAATGAGCGCCTCACCCGCGCGTTCCAGTTCTTGCAGGGAAGCGGCGTCGCGGCGAAGCTGGCCGTAGGCGTGGCGGTCGTAGCGGTCGCTCTCGATCCAGTTGGTGTTCTCGAACAGGGCAGGCAGCGGCGCGGCCTTCTTGGGCGAGGTTCGGCTGGCCACTACAAGCCCTCCAGCAGGCGCTTCTGAAGGGTCTGGATCTCGTCCCGCATGCCTTCCACCCGCTCCACGGGACGCTCCGAATCCGACGCCTTATCGATGAGTTGTTCCACCCGGCCGAGGATGTTGCGGAGCTTGGTGTGTCCCTCGATCAGGGCCTGGGAGCGAAGCTCCTCGGTCTCCCACGTACGCCGCACGTACTCGTCGATCTCGCGGGCCTGGTACAGGAGCTCTTGCGCCTCCTTCTCGTAGCCCAGCACGATCTCGCGGATGGTGGCGCCGATGTCGGCTCTCTCCGACGGCTCCCGCCACAGCACGTTCTCCAGGAACAGGAGGCTCTGGTCCGAGACCTGCGCGTCGCCGGCCAGGTAGGAGTGCGCCTTCATGAGCGCCAGGGACTGGCGGTAGCGCCGGTCGGAGGCGACGATCTGCTTCTTCCCGAGCTGGCGGCGGATCTCGGCCATGGTCCGGTGGACGTGCCCGGGGACCGGTTGGGCGGCGGCGTCCCGCTGCATCGAGCCCAGCTCGTCCAGGGAGATGCACACCTGCGCCGCGGGCGGCGGCGCCTCCAGCATGCGCAGGAAGCGGTAGTCCTCCTGGATGTAGTCCACCACGAAACGGAGCAGGAAGCGGTCGTACAACGCGGTCAGCTCGTCGTCTTCGGGAAGCTCGTTGCTGGCGCCGAACAGGGTGATGAGCGGCACGTCGTGGACTTGTTGCCCGTTGTGGAAGCGCCGTTCGTTGATGATGGTCAGGATCGAGTTCAGGATCGAGGAGTTGGCCTTGAAGACCTCGTCCAGAAAGGCGATGTGGGCTTCTGGAAGCTTGCGGGTGGTGACCCGCCGGTAGTCGTCCTGCTCCAGGCCCTTGAGGCTCACCGCTCCGAACAGTTCCTCGGGAGCGGTGAAGCGGGTCAGCAGCCACTGAAAGTAGTCGGCGCCCTCGATGCGCCGGCACAGCTCGTCGGCCAGCATGGACTTGGCCGTGCCGGGCGGGCCGATGATGAGCAGGTTCTGGGCCGACAGCAGGGCCGCGAGGGCGCCGTCGATGAGCTCGCCGCGTTCCAGGAAGGTCTGTCGCAACTCGTCCCGAAGCGCCAGCAGTTTGTCCTTGGGAGTCATGCGGGAAGCCTGTGGGGTGGTAGAGGACACTAGTGTCGTGTCCCGTAATTTCCTGGCATAAGTTGCGCAGGATTTTTTGTCGTCGGCAAGGCGCGATGACGAGCAGTGGCGGGCACCACGCGAGGAAGAGCAACGCAGCCGACGGCGAAAAAGACCAGCAAATTATGCCAGGAAATTACGGGACACGACACTAGATGATGTAGCAAATGCGCTTTGACGGCACAATCATGGGTTTCGGCGCGTGCCGTGTGTTGCAATATGCCTGGACCGCCCAATTTATCTTGCAACCGCGCAAGAGACGGTTTACTGTAAAAACGAGACACGCCGGGGAGTTGGCCGGGGTCAACTGCGGAAAGGAGGGAAGCCCATGCCGATTATCACCATCATTCGTGGCGCGTTTGGCGCGGGTCCGGAGGTTGCCGAGCGGGTTGCCGGAGATCTGGGCTGCCCGTGTGTGGACCGCGAGGTGTTGATGGAGGCGAGCAACCGCTACGGCATTTCCGAGGCCAAGTACGAGGAAGTGTTGGAGTCTGGTCCGCACTGGTGGGAGCGCTGGCGCGAGAGTCTCCGCCTGTACCGCATCACGTTGCAGGCCGCCATGTGCGAGATGGCGCGCGACGGCGAGCTCGTCTATCACGGCCACATGGGCCAGGAGCTCCTGCCGGGGGTGAGCCACGTGGTCAAGGTGCTGCTGACGGCGCCGCTGGAATACCAGGTCGAAAAGGTGCGCGAGCGGGAAGGGCTCGACGAGGCCGGCGGCCGCCGCTACGTGGAAAGCGTCAACAAGGCGCGTTCCCGGCGCATGGAGGCCATCTTCGGCGCCGATTGGCGCGACGCGTCGCGCTACGACCTCGTGCTGAACGCCGGACAGATGACCATCGACACCCTGGCGAGGTTGATCGAGGACGCGGCCGGGCGGCCCGAGTACCAGAAAACCCCGGAGTCCGAACAGGCCTTCGCCGACCTGTCGTTGACGTCCCGGGTCCAGGCCGCGCTGATCGTGTCGCCCAAGACGCGGAACCTGAACGTGCGGGTCCGGGCGGCGGGCGGAGTGGTCCACGTTTCCGGGATTTTAACCCAGCCCGCGCTGCAAGAGGAGATCGTCTCGGTGGCCAAGGAGGTGCCCGGAACCACCGACGTGGAGACGGACTTCGAGTCGCCGCCGGTGGAGTACATGTTTCCGTAGTATGCTGTCTTGAATGGCGTGGCGGAGATGGGCGGCCATTGTCGTCGGCGCGGGACGATTGCGTGTACGGGCGACCGGCGGTCGCCCCCGCGCACCGACAGCACGCCATCTTGTCATTGCCGGGAGGGAGTGAATGGCACAGAAGAGCATTCTGGTGACCGGCGGTACCGGTCTGGTGGGGGCGTATGTGGTCGGGATGCTGCAGGAGCGCGGCGAGCGACCGGTCATCTTCGACGTGGCGGTGAACGAGCGGCTGCTCAGGGCGGTGGGGGTGGATCCCGCGTCGGTGGAGACCGTACGCGGCGACATCCTGGATCTGCCGCAGCTCGTGAGCGCGATCCGCGACCACGACGTGGGCCAGGTCATCCACCTGGCCGCGTTTCTCGGCGAGGAAGTGCAGCGGCGCCCCTACACGGGCGTGCGCCTGAACCTCATGGGCACCGTCAACGTGCTCGAGGCCGTGCGCCTCGAAAACGTGCCGCGGCTCACGTTCCCCAGCTCCGGCACCGTTTACCTGGGCTCGTTCGGGGAGGGGCTCCAGAGCATCGACGAGACCATCCCGATCAACCCGCCGTCGGTGTACGCCGCCACCAAGGGCGGCTGCGAGTTCCTCGGCAACGCCTACGCCAAGATGTACGGCTTCGAGTTCGTGTGCATTCGCTACGTGGGAGGGCTCTACGGACCGTCGCCCACCACAATGAAGGCGACCCGCGAGCAGGCGATCCAGGACATGATCCGCGCCGCCCTGAAGCGCGAGGACGCCACCGTCAGTTGGCCCTACGGACCCACCGAGATCCTCTACGGCAAGGACGCCGCCACGGCCACCGTCCTGGCCGCGCTCAAGCCCGAGCACAAGGACCGGCTCTTTCACATCGGCTGCGCCGGCATGGTCACCGGCGACGAAATCCTCGCCGAGCTGAAGAAGCAGTTCCCCGAGTCTCGGGTGGCGCTGCGGAAGGAAAGCGATCCTATGGGCTATCCGTCGAACCGGCCTCTGACCGACCTGTCGCGCGCGGAGGAGCAACTGGGCTTCGTCGCCGAGTACACGCTCGACAAGTCCCTGACGGACTACGCCGAGACCATGAAGAAGCTCGAGGGGCTGTAGCCATCGACGATCTCGTATACCGGGAGCCTTTGTGAGCCGACGGTGCCGCGCGGGCGCGGGCGGGTTTGAAACCCGCCCCTGCACGGTCATCTCCGTATACGGTCTGCCGGTTCAATCTCGATCATGATCGTCGCCGTCGTCCTGGCAGCGGGCGCGTCCACCCGCATGGGAAGCCCCAAGGCCCTTCTGCCGGTGGAGGGCGTCCCGTTCATCGAACGCATCGTTGCGGCGCTGGAGCGCACGGGCGTGGACCGGACCCTGGTGGTGCTGGGCTTCAACGCCGACGCCATGCGGGAAGCCATCGCCTACCTGGGAGTCGATACCGCGGTGAACCCGGACTACGTCCGGGGCCAGCTCTCATCGCTGCAGACCGCCATCCGCGCGCTGGAAGGCGAACCGGTGGAGGCGATCCTGGTTCACTTGGTGGACCACCCCTTCATCGAGAGCACGCTGGTCGACCGGATGATCGAGCGTTTCCGCGCGGAAGAGAAGCTCATCGTCGTGCCGCGCTTCGGCGGCCGGCGCGGCCATCCGGTGCTCTTCTCCAGCAAGCTGTTCCCGGAGTTCATGGCCGCGTCCCTCGACACCGGCGCCAAGCCGGTGGTGCGCGGCCATCCCGGCGAGACGCTGGAGCTGGAGACCGACGAGGAGGGGGTCCTCATCGACATCGACACCCCCGAGGAGTACCGCAAACACGTGAGGAGCGAATAGTGTCCCGTTTGAAACTGAATTTCGCCTGCGGCAGCTACGATCTCTTGCGGCCGCTCTGGGAGAAGGTGGTGGAGCCCGCGGGGATCGATCTCAACGTGATGACCATGCAGTCGCCCGAGCGCCACGGGCGCATGCTGCGCCACGAAGAGTTCGACGCCTGCGAGCTGTCGCTGGTGGGTTACCTGGTGGCCCACGACCAGGGGCGGGCTTTCACCGCCATCCCCGCGTTCCCGCACCGGCGCTTCCGCCACAGCTACATGGTCAAGCGCGCCGGCTGCAGCATCGACAAGCCCTCCGACCTGAACGGCAAACGCATCGGCCTCGATACGCTCCAGAACTCCGCCGGCCTGTGGATGCGCGGCATCCTGCAGGACTACTACGGCCTGGACCTCAAGACGGTGGAGTGGTGGTGCCAGGAGGAAGAGGACGTGCCCCTGGAGCCGGCCTCGTGGATGAAGATACACCGGGTGCCGGAGGGCCGGAACATCGATGAGATGCTGTGCGCCGGCGAGCTCGAAGGGTCGCTTTACCCCGAGGTGCTGCCGTCCATCAGGGAGGGCTCCGACAAGGTGGCGCTGCTCTTCCCGGATCCGAGGCAGGCGGAGGTGGAGTACTACCGCAAGAGCGGCATCTTTCCCATCATGCACACGGTGGTGGTCAAGGACGAGATCCTGGAGCGCGCTCCCTGGGCGGCGGTGAGCCTGCTCCAGGCCCTCCAGCGGGCCAAGGAGGTCTGCTACGAGCGCATGCGCGACCCCCGAAGCCTGGCTCTGGTCTGGGCCAAGGAAGAGATCCAGGAACAGCACGCCGTCTTCGGCCCCGACCCGTGGCCGTACAACCTCGAGGACAACCGCCCGGCGCTGGAGGCCGCGGTGCGCTACGAGTTCGAGCAGGGCATGATCAAGGACAAGCCCGCGATAGAAGAGTTGTTTTTCCCGCCGTCCCTCCAGGAAATCCAGCACTACGTCTGAAGCGTCACACAGCTTGACGGTGGCAACGGCTCGTTGACACTATCCACCGGATCTGTGGAAAACCTGTATACAGGACCCGGCCCGCCCCGGCTGAAGGCCGTAACAAACGCGTTCCGCAACAACCTGCATAGAGAATAGTCACGGTTTCCCAAGTATTTCCTGGACCTTACCATGGAGTCGATTCCGCGGGGGGTGTGCGGTTCGGGCCATAAGAATCGGACCGTTCAGATCCGAAAGGTGCGGTGAGTGCTCGGAGCGAACAACTCCTCGATGGGCATCCTTTGCTCGATCATGCCCTGCTCGTGCATGTAACGTACGAATGTTTCAAGGGTCTTGCGGTTGGACTCCAGGCCGTAGGGCCAGAAATCCTCGCCCATGGCCGCCACCGTCTCGTAGGCGTGCTGGGTCAGGAAAGGCAGCGAAAGGGGCAGGGCGCTGGTCTGCGTCAGATCGGCCACGGCCAGGTCCTTGGCCTCGGAAAACGCCTTCATCAGAGTGGCCGCCACCCACGGGTGCTCGTCGAGGATCTCCCGCCGGATGGATACCGTGTGCATGATGGGGAAGATGCCCGTGCGTTCGAAGTAGTCCCGCTCGACCTTCCAGGGCTCCGCGAAGAGCCGGCGGACGGTGGAGCCGGCGGGGTCGAACGTCGACGGCGTCCGGGCCGTGATCAAGGCCTGGATCTCGCCGAGGCCCAGCATCTGCGCCAGCGAGCGGTCTTCCGGGGCGAAGGCGAGGCGGATCCCGGCGGGCTCCACCGGCTCGAAGGGGAGGCGCCCCGGGTCCTCCAGCCCGCCCTGCACCCACTCGACGTCCTCGGCACGCACGCCGTAGTCGTCCGAGAGGATTCCCGCGCCCACACCGCCGCGGTCATCTGGTATTCGGGAACGCCGATCCGCTTGCCGGCGAGGTCCTGCGGCGCCTCGATGCCGGAGTCGCCGTGGACGAAGATGCAGGACTGGCGGAAGAATCGCGACGGGAAGACCGGGATCGCCACCAGGTCGTCCATGCCGCGCCCCCGGCGCACCACGTAGCCGCCCAGGGAGGTCTCGGCCGCGTCGAACTCGCGATACTGCATCATGCGCCAGAAGGTCTCCTCCACCTTTAGCGTCAGGCAGTTGAGCCGGATGCCGTCGGGCCGGACGCGCCCGTCCCGCAGGGCCTCGGTGCGGTCGTAGTGGCCGCACGCCAGAGTCAGGTTCAGCATGAAATCTCCAAGTCGTTGACAGGGTTACGGCAGATTAGCTAAAGCTGAATCAGTTTTCCACCTAGCGCGGAGGGTTCGCCATGAGTGATGCGCCGACGCCGGCCAAGAGATGCCTGATCCGGACCATGTCCGACACCATCGAGACGGACATCCATCGGGTCCACATCATCGCCAACGAGATCCTCCCGCGTTACGACAAGCCGAAGCTCTCCTTCGAGGAACTGCGCAAGGTGGCGGACGGGCCCTTCGACTTCTTCCTCGCGCCCATCCTTTTCTCGGAAGACTACGCTCGGGACCCTTCGATCATCTACAACGAGGGGGTCCGCCGTGAGATCCGCGGCCACGCCCTGGAGATCGCGCGCCGGCACGGCTTCGACGTCAACCCGCCGGACTTCATTCCGGGCGTCGAGGAGTCGCTCAAGGAGGCCCGGGACGCGGGCCTGAGCAACATGGTGCTCACCACCAGCGGCCGCCGCTACAAGCACCGGGTCATGGAAGAGCACGGCATCAGCGAGTACTTCGACGAGATCATCGACCGCGACGAGACCTATTTCCGCAAGGAGCAGGGTATCTACCACCTGTTCCGGAAGCTCGACAGAAACCTGGAAGTGGTTCTGCTGTCCGGAACCGCCACCTACATTCGCGCGGGCAACAACCTCGAGTTCGCCCAGGTGGCCGGCAACGACCTGTCGGTATTCACCGTGGCCCTGGCCACGGAATACTCCTACAACGACGAGGAAACGCTCGCCGCGGCCAAGCCCAAGCTCGTCATCCGGAGCCTCGACGAGCTGATGCCGAGCCTGCGCGACGCGGGTGTGCTGGCGGCGAGTGCCGCGGCCCCAAGCGCGGCATAGTCCGCGGTTGTCGGCTTACCCTTCGCTAATCCGACCTACGGGGTGGGGCTCCCCCCGGGGGAGGGCGCCGTCTTCCTCCCTCTCCCTCTGGGAGAGGGTCGGGGTGAGGGCCTACTTCCGGGACCACTTGGTCCTGGGGATCTCCAGCCGCTCGCCGTCCACGTGAATGGCGTCCACCCGTTCGTTGAAGAAGCACATCAGGTCCTTGATCTTCGGGCACTCGGGGATCGGCTCCTCGTAGCTCCAGACCGTGTCCTCGAAGACCTCGCCCCCCACGTTCACCGACCAGTAGTTCGCGCTCCCCTTGTACGGGCAACGCGTCCGGGTGTTGCTGGGTTCCAGCAGGTCGGTGCGCACGTCGTCCCGCGGCAGGTAGTAGCGGATCAGGTGGCCGGTCTCGATCACGAGCCGGGGCCGCCTGGAATCGGCCACCACCTCGCCGCCCAGGGTCACCTGCACGTGGCGCGAACTGTGGAGCACGTCCACCCGCTTGTAGGGGTCACGGGCGTGAACGAAGATCTCGTCCTCCTCCTCGTACCAGCCGTCCATCCGGTTCCAGTAGAAGGAGAGGTAGCCGGCGATGTCCGTGGATTGCGCCAGGGGGTCGAGGTAGCTCCAGGCAGCCGACTCGGCTGTTTTGCCTCCCGCGGCTACGTCCCAGTAGGACGCTTCACCCTTGACGGAGCATTTCGTGTGGTGGTCGTTGGGTGTCAGGAACTCCATGCGGACGTCTTCCCGCGGGAAATAGTAGACCGGTACGTGGCCCGCTTCCCGCAGCAGCATGGCCCGCTTGGTGTCCACCAGGGTCTCTCCGCCGAACTTCACCCGCACGCGCCGGGGACTTTCCTCGAAGTCCAGCCAATGGTCGGTGTGCTCGCCGTAGCTTCGCGCCTTGTGTACGATTTCCATCCGAGTTCCTCCCGTATTCGGTCTTATCGTGGAAGAGGTCCCGGCCCGCCGGGACATACGGATTCTGTTCCCACCGGACGCGCCGTGTCAAGGCGGCCGGGCGCCGCGGGCGGCTTGGCACGCGCTCCCTCGCATTGTAGAACATCCGGGAACACGCAACCGGAAGGAGCCCGACCCATGAAGCACAAGCCCGGTGACGACGCGCCGGATTTCCGGCTGATGGACCAGCACGGCAAGCCCCACGAGCTGTCCGGCTACAAGGGGAAGTGGGTGCTGCTGTTCTTCTATCCCAAGGACGCGACGCCCGGCTGAACCAAGGAGGCCCGTAGTATACGGGACCACATGGCCGAGTTCGACAAAGCCAAGGCCACGGTGTTGGGAGTCAGCATCGATCCGGTCAAGAGCCACGCCAAATTCGCGGAGAAACACCAGCTCCCCTACACGCTGCTGGCGGACGAGGAGAAGGAGGTGGTGAGGCTGTACGACGTCTGGGGCATGAAGAAGTTCATGGGCAGGGAGTACGAGGGTACTTACCGGATGTCGTTCCTCATCGACCCCAAGGGCAAGATCGCCCGGGTCTACGAGAAGGTGAAGCCCGAGCAGCACGCGCGGGAGGTGCTCGACGACCTGGCGGGGTTGGCGTAGCTGGCGTAGGTCGGATTGGCGAAGCGTAATCCGACGACATGCGGCTCGGACGCACTGGCCGGCGCCAACCCGCCACACGTCGAGCAGGGGTACGGATGGACCCGTGACGGACGAGGCATGCGACAAGGAGGACGCGGCATTCATGACCCGGGCGCTGGCCGAAGCCGAGGCGGCGCGCGGGAAAGATGAGGTCCCGGTGGGCGCGGTGATGGTGTGTGGTGGGGAGGTCATCGGCCGCGGACACAACCGGCGCGAGGGCCTGGCGGACCCCACGAGCCACGCGGAGATACTGGCCATCCGCGAGGCCGTGGCGGCGCGGCCGTCCTGGCGGCTCGACGACTGCACGCTCTACGTCACCCTGGAGCCGTGTGTCATGTGCGCGGGCGCCATCGTCCAGGCCCGCGTCCGTCGCTTGGTGTTCGGTTGCCCGGACCCCAAGGGGGGTGCTGTGAGATCGCTTTACCGAATCTGCGACGACCCGCGACTGAACCATCGGGTGGAGGTCACCGAGGGCGTGCTGGCGGAGCGGTGCGGCGAAATCCTGAAGCGTTTCTTCGCCACCCTCCGGGAGCGGGATTGACCGTGTCATGGATTCCACCGCACGATATCTGAGCGCCTACGCCGCCTCCCTCGACTTCGCGGGCCTGCCTCCCGACACCGTTCACGAGGCCCGCCGCCGGATACTGGATTCCGTCGGCTGCGCGCTCGGGGGCTTCGCCGCCGAGCCCTGCCGGATCGCCCGTGATCTGGCGCCGCGATCGGAGGGGCGCGGCGCGGCGCGAATCCTCGGAACCGGACAAGCGACCACGCCCGACATGGCGGCCTTCGCCAATACCGGCATGATCCGCTACCTGGACTGCAACGACAGCTTCGTTTCCCCGGGCGGAGGCCATCCCAGCGACATGCTGCCCGCGGTGCTGGCCGCGGCCGAGGTGTCCGGCGCCTCGGGCCGCGCCGTGATCACGGCGCTCGTGTTGGCCTACGAGATCTACGGCCAGTTCGCCGCCCGTTTCGCCACCCGCGAGAAGGGATGGGACCAGGGAATCTTCATCGGCCCGGCCAGCGCCTGCGCGGCGGGAAAGGCCCTGGGGCTTCAGGCGGAGCAGCTCGCCCACGCCATGTCCATGACCGCGGTCTCCCAGGTGCCGCTGGGCCAGACCCGCGTGGGCGAGCTTTCCATGTGGAAGGGCTGCGCCACGGCCATGGCCGTACGCAACGGTGTTTTCGCCGCGCTGCTTGCCCGGGGCGGATTGGAGGGGCCGCCCGAACCCTTCGAGGGACGCTACGGCCTGTTCGAGCAGGTGACGGGAGAGCTGCGGCTCGACGGATTCGGCGACGCCAGGACAGGCGTGCCCTTCAAGCTCTCCGAGACCAGCATCAAGTACTTTCCCGTGCAGATTCACACCCAGGCCGGCGCCGCCATGGCTCTGGAGTTGCGCGACAAGTTCCAGCTCGACGACCTGGAGCGCATCCGCATCGAGACCTACCGCGTGGCCGTGCGGAACGCCGCCGGCGAGCCCGAGAAATGGGACCCCGGGACCCGCGAGACCGCGGACCACAGCCTCCCTTACGTGGTCGCCGTTGCCCTTGCCGACGGTGCGGTGACCCCTGCCAGCTTCGACGAGAAGCGCATCCGAGACCCGCTTCTGCGGCCACTCATGCGCAAGGTCGAGGTCGGCCAAGACCCCGAAGCCACCCGGAACTACCCCGGGCGGCAACAGACGCGCATGGAGATCGCGCTGCGGTCCGGGCGGCGACTGAGACGGTCCGCGGACTATCCCAGGGGCCACAGCCGAAACCCGCTGTCGGACGGCGAGCTGGAGCAGAAGTTTCTGGGGCTTACGGCGGGCGTCTTACCTCGGGCGCGCCAAGCGGCCCTGTTGGAATCGTTGCAGCGATTCGACGAATTGGAGAACATGGATGCTCTGTTCAAGGCTTGTCAGGTAGGATAAGGCCGGTTCAAGCTCTCAGCGACCCCGCAGTCGATTTGCGGGAGGAGGTTCATCATGTCCAAGCTGACGCAATTCCGTTCGTGGAACTTCAACGCCGAGGACCTGGAGAAAACCGTCGGTTTCTACCAGGACGTACTCGGGGCAACGGTTCGCAAGAAACACGTGGTCGCCGGCGTCGACGTCGTACGGCTCAACCTCGGCGGCGCCGTGCTCGGCGTCTTCGACGCCTCCAAGGACCGTCACCCGCGCGTGCCGCACCACACCTTCGAGATCGACGCCCGCGGCGAGCCCGAGGATTTCGTCAAGGAGATCGAAGCCAGAGGCGCCAAGGTCAGCGAGATCCGCCGGCACGACGACGGCGGATACTCCGTCTACGTCATCGACCCCAGCGGAAACCGCCTGGAGCTGTCCACCTCGTCGGGGTAGGGCTCGACACCTGCGAACAGATGCGGGAGACAGTTGCGCCGCTCAGGATTCCGGCGCGGGGCACCCGCCGGATCGAAGCCGGCCTGCTTGGGGATCTCAGCGTGCCGAGTTCCAGGAAAACACTGCTTGGCGTATTCTGCGTCGCGCTGTCACTGTTCATGTTCGCGGGACCGCAACCGGCGATGTCCGATCCGGTTCTCATCGCCAAACGCGAGTCCGTCTACAACAACATCTACATCTTCAAGGAAGGCCCGATCATCACCCTGACGTTCGGTCACAACCGGGCGCTCTACACCGAGACGGTGTACGACACGCGCGACGAGTTCGCGCTCCCTTCACGATACACGCGGTACATGACCGCCGTCCTCGCCTACGCGGGCGAGGTGGACCGCATCCTCGAAATCGGCTTCGGCGGGGGCCGCACCGCATGGTACCTGCACAGGACCATGCCCGACCTCCGAGTCGTCTCGGTGGAGCTCGATCCTGAGGTCTTCAAGCTGGCCAAGCGTTACTTCGGGGTCCGGCTGGAACCGAACTTCCACGTCACCATCGAGGATGGCCGCCGGTATATCCAGAGGCGGAAGGAACAGTGGCCGGTCATCCTGATCGACGCCTATCGCAGCGCCTTCGTGCCCTTTCATCTCCTGACGACGGAGTTCTACAAGCTCGTGAAGACCCGCGTCAGGCCCGGCGGAGCCGTGGCGCAAAACGTCGAGCCCAACACCATGATGTTCGACGCCGCCCTGGTCACCATCGCCAAGGTGTTCGACCACGTGGACCTCTACGATGCGGGAGGCAACGTGGTCATGATCGCCTATGACGGGCCCAGGCGTGAACAGGCGCGGTTGGCGGCAACCGCATCGAGACTGGACGACGCATTCGGGTTCAAGTACGCGTTGAGCAAGATGGTCTCCCAGCGGCGCAGCGTCACGCGCCTGCCCGACACCGCCGCCCTCACGGACGACTTCGCGCCGGTGGAATCGTTGCGCGCGATACAGAGGCACAACCGCAAACTGGACGAGTTCTTCAAGGGGAAGTGGTGATGGGACGCGTGATCGGTTCGGTGTGGCTGTTCCTCCTGATCTTTCTTTCCGGCTTCGCCCTCATGGGCTTCGAGATGCTGGGGAGCCGCTACCTCAATCCCTATTTCGGCAGCGGCATCACGACCTGGGCCTGCCTGATTGCCGTCGTGCTCTTCGCGATGATGGTGGGCTACACCATGGGAGGCATCGTCGCCGACCGCTCCCGGGAGATCTGGATCGTGTCGACCGTGCTCTCCGCCGTCGGCGTGTACCTGATCCTCGTGGCGTTTCTGGCGAACCCCGTCATGGAAGGCATCATGCTGTCCGCCGGCTATGACTTCTGGGGCACCATGGTCGCCGCCGTGGCCCTGACCTTCCTCCCCGTTGCGCTCCTCGCCGCGCTCTCCCCGTTCTTCGTTCGCCTCCTGCTCAAGGAGCTGGAGTACGGCGGGCGCATCACCGGCGCCGTGTACGGCGTCTCCACCATGGGCAACGTGCTCGGAACGCTGATAACCGTGTTCGTGTTCATCCCCAACGTGGGAACCAGCAAGATCACCGTGGTGTTCGGATGCGTCCTGATCGCGTGTGGAGTGACGTCCCTGCTCCTGAGTCGCTCCGGCGCCATCCGGGACGCGTAAAGAGTTGACTCGTACCGAGTTAAGTTGGTCGGAGACGCCCGACAGGGCTTGTACCTCAATCCTTCCAGGGTTTAGATTGTTTATTCGGGATTCAACATGGAGCGGTCTAGACATGGTGAAACCAGGACAGCCATTGCAGGACGCTGACGGCTGCGAGACGAGCGAAGAGACCCTCGCCTTGGTCCAAATCCTCGAGTTGGGCCACCGTCAGATCGAAGCTGGGCAGGTGCACCCGGCTGCGTCTGTCATTGCGCGACTTCGGGAACGGACATCCTGATGCAGCTTGGCAGAGCGGTTTGACGGATAAGTGCCATATGGCGTTTTGGACGAGAGAAATGTCCTCGATCGAAAGAAGAGGTGATCCATGCCCACCACCGACATTAGAGAGGAAGCCCAGCGCCTGATCGAAAAGCTCCCGGCAAACGCAACCTGGGACGATTTGATGTACGAAATCTACGTACGGCAGGCGATTGAAGCTGGGTTGGCCGATAGTGACGCGGGCCGGACGCTGGATGTCAAGGAGGTGCGGGCCAAGTTTGGTCTACCGACGTGAAGACTCATTGGACGAGGACAGCGGCGGAGCACCTTGTGGCCATCTACGAACACATCGCTCAGGACGCACCTCTGTATGCGCAACGCGTAGTAGATCACCTCACACGGCGTTCGGAGCGGATTGCACAGTTTCCGGAGTCTGGGCGCATAGTCCCGGAATATGAAGCGCGGGACATCCGGGAAGTCATCGAAAGACCTTATCGCATCATCTACCGGGTCAAGGCCGAGCGAGTTGAAGTCTTGGCCGTAGTGCACGGCGCACAGCGGTTGCCTCCGGTGCTCTAGCTGTCAGACCCACTGTGTTTTGGACTTGATTCAACCGCAGGTATCGCGGGTGTTCCAGCAAAGGATGAGACTGATATGGAATCAACCGACGCGTTGAAAGCCGTGGAGACATACAAACAGGCCCGTCAACGAGTTTCTCAAGCATGTCGTGAGGTCGAGGAAGCAGAAAAGGCCTACCAAGACGCTGAGAAGCCAGGAGAGGCGTTACTTGATTTGGCGCGAAAAGAGGAGGCTTTGGAGAAAGCCAAACTCGCGAAAGAAGAAGCACGCCAAGTGCTCGTCAAGAACTTCGACGACAGAAGTTTCGAAGAAATCGTGGAAGTTGACACGTACATTCGGCGTCCGAGAGGGTTTGGACGGAGAAGATGCATGAAATGATGATCGAGTGCGTCGAACTCGGTGGATCGATCCAAGTGATCTTGTTCTCCCGCGGTGTATTCTCCCATAGACGCAGTTCGCTTGCCGGAATGGAGAACTGCAGTGGATTAACAATGGACTTGCCCGTGGGGGTGGGGCGTGTCCAAGTGCTTTGGTGGCGTTTGCCGAACAGCTTTGTGATGGCGTTGGTCTCCTTGGCCGCAAACTGCCGGGTCAAGCCTGCAAAACACTGCCCTGACTCATGTAAACTAATTTTGACCTCACCAACGATGTCCCTGATTCCAGCGTAGATGTCACTTTTGCCCTTTGGGCTCCAGATCCTGAACGTCGCAGACCTAGGCTTGTCCGAGCCTCCTACGGCAAGCCTAGCGATGAAGTCATCGTCGACCGTTGCTTTTTGAAGGTTCACGTGTATTTCAATGGCGTCGCCGTCCGGAGGACACGCTCGGCATAATCCTAAGCATTCTCCCGCGCCGCCTGAATCGTCCTTTCCACGTACACTTGCGCCAGATGGGAGCGGTAGGCGGGGGTGGCGTTGACATCCTCGATGGGGTCGACGCCGTCCGTCACCAGCGCGGCAGCGCTGGCGACGGTGCTGTCGTCGAGCTTCTGGCCGCGTAGCGCAGCCTCCACCTCTTCCGCGCGATAGGCCACGTCGCCTACGCCGGTGACGCCGATGGCGATGTCTTCGCAGACGCCATCCGCGGACTCCTTCAGGCATACGGCCACGCCGACGATGGCGAAGCCGGCCGCCTGCCGCGACGCCTTTTGGTAGGCGGACTTGTAGCCGTCCCGGGCGGGGACCCGAATCTCGGTGAGCAGTTCCTCGGGCATGAGGCTTGTCGTGAGCATGGTGATGAAGAACTCGCTGGCGGGAATCCAACGTTCGCCGTCGGGGCCGGCGGCCTTGAGGTCGGCGTCCAGCGCGAGGATGGCGGCGGGCAAGTCCTCCGCCGGGTCGGCGTGAGCGAGTCCGCCGCCGACGGTGCCGCGGTTCCGCACCTGGACGTCGCCCACCACGACGGCGGTCTGCGCCAGCAGCGGGCAGCGGCTAAGGATCAGCTCGGACTCGGCCAGGTCGGTGTAGGTGGCCAGGGCGCCGATGGCGATGTGGTCGCCGTCCTCGCGGATGTAGTTCAATTCGGTCACGCCGCCGATGTCGATGATGACCTCGGGCTTGGCGAGCCGGAGCTTCATGAGGGGCAGCAGGCTTTGCCCCCCCGCCAGTACCTTGGCGTCGTCGACGTTGGCCGACAGGAGCGACAGCGCCTCCTCCAGGGAGGCGGGTGCGTGGTAGTCGAACGCGCCGGGGATCATGCCTGGGCCTCCTGAATCAATTGCCATACCCGCTCGGGCGTCAGCGGCAGGTCCCGGACCTTGACCCCGAACGGCTCCAGGGCGTTCTCCACCGCGCTGGCGATGGCGGCGGGGGAGGGGATGGCGGCCCCTTCGCCGGCGGCCTTCTGTCCCAGCGGCGTGAACGCCGAGGGTGAGGGCGCGTGCTCCACCTCGATGGCGGGAGTCTCGGCGGTGGAGCACTTGCCGTAGTCCGTCAGCGTGATGGTGAGGAGCTGTCCCTCGTCGTCGTAGACGAAGCCCTCGCCCAGGGCCACGGCGATGCCGTGGGCCGCCGAGCCGTAGATCTGCCCGTCCACCACGCCGGGATTGATGATGGTGCCGTTGTCGCCGACGATGAGGTAGCGCAGCACCTCGACCTTGCCGGTGCGCGGGTCCACCTCCACGATCGCCACGTGGGCGCCGGCGCCGAAGGTGAACTGGGCGCGGACCCTGCGGTCCTTGCCCGGCACCAGGTTCGGCTGCGCGTGCGGGAAGGTGTAGTAGAAGGTGGTCTGGAGCCCGGCGTCGATGCCCTCGGGCAGCAGCGACTGGTTGTTGTAGGCCGCCTTGCCCAACTCCGCGAAGGTGAGCTTGCGCCGCGGGTACCCGGGAACGGTCACAACCCCGTCGGCGATCTCCAGGTCCGACGGCTCGGCGTCCAGGATGTGCCCGGCCACCTTGAGGACCTTCTCCCGGAGCTGCGTGGCGGCGCCGATGATGGAGCCGATGTCGTAGAGGTGGAAGTTGTTGCCGCTGTTGGCCGCGGCCACGCCCCAGGGCGCGATATCGCTGTCGAACGGCGTGGTGGTGCTGATGACGTCGGGGCTCACGCCCAGGATCCCGGCGGCCACCTGTGCGGTGGTGGTCTCGTGGGCCTGCCCGCAGTTGGGCGAGCCCAGGTAGAGGGCGATGGTACCGTTCTTCTCGAGCTTGATGGTGGCGCCGTTGATGCCCCCGGATCCCGGCGTCTCCTTCATTTCGGGAAAGATGGCCATGTCCCGGGCGGCGTTGCGGCCGCCTGGCTCCACCCCGATGACCACGCCGATGCCGAGGTAGCGGCCCTTCTCGCGCTCCCGCGCCTGCTCTTCCTTGAGCCCCTGGTAGTCGACCTTCTCCAGGGCGCGCTTCAGCAGGCCGGGATAGTCGCCGCTGTCATAGACGTTGCCGTTGGGCGTGGTGTAGGGCATCTGCTCGGGCTGCACCAGGTTCCTGAAACGCACCTCGGAGGGATCCATGTCCAGGTTCTGGGCTACCCGGTCGATGATACGCTCCCAGATGTAGCACATGCCCGGTTTGCCGATGCCCCGGTTGGGGATCACCGGACAGCGATTGGTGACCACCGAGTAGCCGTCCGCGCGGATGTTCTGGACCTTGTAGGTGTTGCTCAGGTTGTTGAGCTTGTTGGTGAAGTGGATGGTGAGGGTGCTCACGGAGCCGCCCACGTCGTCGATCTCCTTGAAGCGCAGCCCGGTGACGGTGCCGTCGTTCTTCACCGCGGCCTCGACGTCGAAGTGCTGCTCGCAGGCGTGGCCGGCGGCCATCATGTGCTCGTTGCGGTCCTCGATCCACTTCACCGGCCGCCCCGACTTGATGGCCAGCAGCGCCACGATCACCACGTACTTGCGGATCAGGTGGATCTTCTGGCCGAAGCCGCCGCCGATGTCCGGGATGATGACGCGGATGTCGTCCAACTGGAGCGCGTCCCGGAGCGCGTCGTAGATGTTCTCCGGCACCTGGGTGTTGGTGCGCACCGTGAGCTTGCGGCTGAAGCGGTCGAAGGAGGCGATGCACGCCAGCGGCTCCAGCGGCGTCGAGCTGTAGCGGTGGATCTTGAGGTTTTCCCGCACCACGCGGTCGGCGTCCCGGAACGCTTTCTCCGTGTCGCCGTATTCCAGGGTGCCTTGCCAGGCCAGGTTCGCGCCCAGCTCTTCGTAGATGACGGAGGGGTCTTCGCCCGCCATGGCCTGGTGGACGTCGGTGATGGCCGGCAGGATCTCGTAGTCCACGGCGATGGACTCGAGGACGTCCTCGGCCGTGCTCCGGTCCCGCGCCGCCACCGCGCCCACGGGCTCGCCCACGTAGCGCACCTTGTCCACCGCGCCGGCGTACTCGGCGATGGGCTTCTTGAGGCCCGCGGCGTAGCGGCCCGGACGAAACGGCTTGGTGTCCCGCTTCATGTCCTCGGGTGTCACCACCGCGAACACGTCCGGCCGGTTCAGCGCGGCCGTTGCGTCCACGCCGACTATGCGCGCGTGGGCATGGGGGCTCCGCAGGAACACCGCCTGCAGCATGCCGGGCTCGGTGAAATCGTCGGTGTAGCGGCCGTGTCCGGTCACGAGCCGCGGCCCTTCCTTGCTCCGGGCGGCAAGGCCCACGTACTGATGGGGATCTGCTTTAGCCATTGACCTGTCCCGCGGCTTCCTTCACCGCCGCCACGATCTGCACGTAGCCGGTGCACATGCACAGGTTGCCCGCCAGACCCTCGCGGATCTCCTCTTCGCCGGGGTCCGGGTTCTTCTTCAGCAGGGAGTCGGCCGCCATGATCATGCCCGGCGTGCAGTAACCGCACTGGAAGCCGTAGTTGTTGATGAATGCCTCCTGCACCGGGTGCAGCGTGTCGCCCTCCGCCAGCCCCTCGATGGTGGTGATCTCCTTGCCGTTGGCCTGCACCGCGAACATCAGGCACGACTTCACCAGCGTCCCGTCCACCTGCACGGTGCAGGCGCCGCACTCGCCGATGATGCAGCCGATGTGCGTGCCGGTGAGGCCGATGGTCTCCCGCAGGAAATAGGAAAGGAGTTGGCGAGGCTCCACTTCCTCCTCGTACAACCGTCCGTTGACGGTCACCCGAACCGTCTTCTTCATGGTGTGATCGTCGCTCCTGCCGTGTTCGGATCGTGTCCCCGGCGCGTTCCGGGAGGCTGATCGCCGTCCATAATCGAAGGCGCGACCGAGGAACCGGCCGCGCCTTGGAACTGCTCAACGGGGGTTTATAGCGGGGCGTCCGCGGCCGTGTCAAATCACGCCCGGGCCGCGCGTTTCTTGACCCACGGGGCGTTGCGCCACACCGCGAGGCGGTAGCCCAGGAGCACCGCCAGCACGCCGGCGTAGATGAGCGGCTCCCGCAGGTCGGCCTTCACCAGCCAGAGGAAGTGGACGACGCCGGCGATGGCGGAGAAGTAGACGAGGCGGTGGAGTTGCTGCCAGCGCCGGCCGCCCAGCCTGCGGATCCAGCCGGCGGTGGAGGTGGCGGCCAGAGGCGCCATGAGGAGAAAACCCACCGTTCCCGCCGTGATGTACGGCCGCTTGAAAACGTCTTGCAGTATTGCCGCGGGGTCGAAGAAGTGGTCCAGCACCACGAACGTGGATAGATGCACGCAGGTGTAGAAGAACGCGAACAGCCCCAGCATGCGCCGCAGCCGGATGAGGCTGGCGTAACCCGTGAGCCGCCGGAGCGGCGTCACCGCCAGCGTTATCATCAGGAACACCAGGGCGAAGGTGCCGGTGGTGTGTGTGATGTGTTCCACCGGATTGGCGCCCAGCCCCCCCGTGAAGAGCCCCACCACCAGCCGCGCCGCCGGGATCAGCGACGCGGCGAAGACGAGTACCTTGATCCAGGTGAACGATCTGATCGCGGCCACGTCAGTATAGTTTCTTCAGGTCCATCCCCTTGTAAAGGTGGGCCACCTGCTCCTCGTAGCCGTTGAACATGAGGGTCTTGCGCCGGAAGAAGTCGCCGATGCGGCGCTCGCTCGCCTGGCTCCAGCGCGGGTGGTTCACGGTGGGGTTCACGTTGGAGTAGAAGCCGTACTCGTTCGGCGCCGCGACGTTCCACGCCGTGAGCGGCTCCTTCTCCACGAAACGGATCTTCACGATGGACTTGGCGCTCTTGAAGCCGTACTTCCACGGCACCACCAGGCGGATGGGCGCGCCGTTCTGGTTGGGCATCACCTCGCCGTAGAGTCCCACCCCCATGATCGTCAGCGGGTTCATGGCCTCGTCCATGCGCAGGCCTTCCTTGTAGGGCCAGTCGAGGATGTCGCGGCGCACGCCGGGCATCTGCTCGGTGTCGTACAGCGTGACGAACTGGATGTACTTGGCGTTGTTGGTGGGCTCCACCGCCTTGATGAGGTGGCTCAATTCAAAGCCGATCCAGGGGATCACCATGGACCACGCCTCCACGCAGCGCAGCCGGTAGACCCGTTCCTCCAGCGGCATCTTGAGCAGTTCCTCGATGTCGAAGGTCCTGGGCTTGTGCACCTCGCCCTCCACCTCGACGGTCCACGGCCGGGTCTTGAGGCTCCCGGCATACCGCTTCGGGTCCCCCTTGTCGGTGCCGAACTCGTAGAAGTTGTTGTAGCTGGTAATGTCCTTGAGCGGGGTCTTGGGCTCGTCCGTGGAAAACTTGCCGGTGGTGTAGCCCTCGAGCTTCTTGGCCGCACGGGCCTCCTCCATGGTGCCGAACAGGCCGTGGGCAAGCAGGCCCGTGCCGATGCCCGCGGCTCCCAGCGAGGCGGCCTGAATGAACCGGCGCCGGTTCAGGTACAGCTTCTTGTCCGTGATCTCGCTGCTCCTTATGTCGTCGGGCCTCTTGATCAGCATGGGGCTTCCTTTCCTTCTACGAGAAATGGTTCGTATACGTTTCCCTATACCTACACTTTTGACACGAGGAACCCCCATGTCAATCAACAAGAGCCGAAAAAGGCGTCCCGCCGTCATTCCCATGAGAAATGGACCATGGCGCCGTTTCGTAGTAGATTGCCGTCATTCCCCATGACAACACGATGGAGGCGCTGAAATGCATGAGAAGATCGTCTATCTGAACGGCAGCTTCGTGCCCGAGAGCGAGGCCAGGGTGTCGGTTCTCGACATGGGCTTCCACGCCGGCGACGGCGTCTACGACGTGACCCGTACCTTCCGGCACAAGCCTTTCAAGCTCACGGAGCACAACGACCGGCTGTTCCGCTCCTTGAAGTACACCCGCATCGACTGCGGCATGTCGCAGGACGAGATGGAGGCGGCGTGTCTGGAAGTGCTGGAGCGCAACCGGGACCTCCTGGGTGCCGACGACGACTATTCCATCTGGCAGGTGGTGAGCCGGGGCGCGCGCTCCTCGTCGGGACCCCGCGCCAACACCGACGCCACCGTGGCCATCTACTGCATGGACGTGGATTTTACGGGGTTCTGCCGCCACTACGTCGAAGGGGTCACCATCATCGTGCCCGCCACCCGGCGCATTCCGCCCCAGTGCCTGGAGTCCAAGGCCAAGATCACCAACAAGATGAACCACATCATCGCCACCTTCGAGGCCAGGCAGGCGGACCCCAAGGCCATCCCCCTGATGCTCGACCTCGACGGCAACATCGCCGAGAGCAACGCCCATAACTTCTTCGCGGTCATGGACGGGAAGGTCTACACGCCCGGCTCCAAGAACGTGCTGGGCGGCATCACCCGGGCAGTGCTCGGGGAGCTGGCGGAGCCGCTGGGCCTGGAGGTGGAGGAGGCCGACCTGACGCCCTACGACTGCCTGAACGCGGACGAGGCCTTCCTCACCAGCACCAGCCCCACCATCGTGCCCATCAAGAGCATCAACGGCGTCGGCTTCCCGCACGATCCCCCCGGCCCGGTGACCGTGCGCCTGCTCAAGGGCTGGTCCGACCTCGTGGGCGTCGACATCGTCGCCCAGGCCATCAACCACATGGGGGAGGAGAAGGACGAGTTGATGTCCGCATGGAACGAGAAGCAGGCGGTGCTGGGACTGTAGCGGCAGCGTGGCCGCCGCCAGCCGCCCGGCCCGCGGGCTGAAACACTACCTTTACGTCGCCTTCTCCGGCCTGACCATGGGCGCCGCCGACGTCGTGCCCGGCGTCTCCGGCGGCACCATGGCGTTCATCATGGGTATCTACGAGGAACTCGTGGACGCCCTCAAGACGTTCAACTGGCGGCTGCTGGTCATGCTGCTGCGCCTCTGCTTCCGCGAGGCGGTCGCCGCCGTTCCCTGGCGGTTCCTGGCGGTGCTCGGCGCGGGCATCGCCGCCGCCGTCCTGGTCCTGGCCGGTCCCGTCGGCTGGCTGCTGGACCACCATCCAGTGCCGCTGTTCGCATTTTTCCTCGGGCTGGTCCTGGCGAGCATCGTGACCGTGGCCGCACGGCTCCGCTGGTCCATGACCGCCGTGCTGGGCCTGCTGCTGGGCGCGGCGGCCGCCTGGTGGCTGGTGGGCCTGGTTCCCGTGGACATGCCCCACGATGCCGTCACTCTCTTTCTGAGCGGGGCCGCCGCCATCACCGCGATGATGCTGCCCGGCATCTCCGGTTCCTTCATCCTCCTGGTCCTGGGCCAGTACGAGTTCGCCATCGACGCCGTCCGGGACCGGGACTTCCTCGCCATCCTGCCCCTGGTCAAGGGCGCCGTATGCGGCATCCTGCCGTTCGTGCGCATCCTGAGCTGGCTCCTGCGCCGCCACCACCAGATCACCATCGCACTCCTCGTCGGCTTCATGGCCGGGTCGCTGCGGAAGGTCTGGCCGTTCAAGGCGGTCGTGCCGGTGCACGGTCAACCATCGGTTCTGCGCGAGGTCAACGTGCTGCCGGAGCTCGACGGTGCTTTCTGGCTGGCGCTTGGATTGTCTGCCTTGGGGTTCCTGCTCGTGCTCGGCTTGAATCGGGTGGCCCGGGGTTCGCGAGACTGGAAATTGACTCTCCGGTCCGAGAATCGGAAAATGATTGTCAGACAAGGCGGCTCCTGACGCAAACAATCACTTGGAGAACCGCTGTAGTCCAGCTCCAGTACAGGGCGCGGGGTCCCCGATGAGACAAAGAGTCGCCGAATGTGTAGGTGTCGTGCTGGTAGTGATGCTGCTTGGGTGCGGTGGCGGGCCGAGTGGATCCGCGCCCTTCATTACCGATCCGGAGCATGAGCCCACCGTTGAATCCTGCAAAACGTGTCTAACGGTGGTAGATCCCAGGCCTCCTGAGCCGTTTCGTGTGCTGGTGACGGACCGCGAAGACACGCACGTCATAGTCGTGGAGAAGGAAGAAAAGATGATTCCAGCCGCGGCTACGGGTCGGTCTGACTCTAAGCTTCTCAATGCGGCCTTGGGGCCCTGGGTACACCAGAGCTCCCCGAGTATAAGGTATAGTGGGTTTTTCGGTGATGATGTGGTGGTTGGCGTCGCCGTCCGGAATGGCGTGACACGATCGTATGCCGTCGGTCCCTCGCCGACTTCACTAGGTAGCGCCACCTATCAAGGCCGTATGGTTGGGATTTCAGACAATCGTTACGTCCACGGCTCAATGGAGATGACGGTGGATATCGAGGCCCTCACTGGCACGCTCGCCTTCACTGATCTCTCAATCTACGGTTATGACGCCAGCGTCCCGCACGATTCCCACTCCGAGGAGGATCAGACGATGTTCCTCGACGGTGATTTGTCGTACGACCTTGCGATAGATGGCTACATGTTCACAGAGACCGGGGGAGATGACGGATCGGTCACCGGATCATTCTTTGGCGAGCGGAACATGGGCGGGATACTACAACGGCAAGATCTGAATGCTGCCTTTGCCGGAGCCTCACCCTAGCCGCAAATACTCTGCCGCGTACCGCTCTCCGAAAATCCGCAGCGACCGCGCATCGTAGTGCAGGCTGTCGCCCTTGTCGATCAGGCTCTCGGCGCTGACGAAGGCGGAGCAGGGGAGGGTGCCGGGGATCTTACGCAGCTCGGCGTTCACGGTGCGGTAGTGCGGGAAATCGGTGCGCGCCGAGAGATAGCTTCCAAGCTCGCCGACTATCACCGGCAGCGAAGGCGCGCCGAGTCGTTCTCTCAGGATGGTCACCATGCTGGTGAACCGTTGCGAATAGCTGGCGGCGTCCCCTTCGGACTTGGAGTCGTGCTCCCCCTGGTGCCAGAGGACGGCCTTGATGGTGCCGTCTCTGGCGGCCTCACGGGCGGCGGCCAAGGCGCCTTCGTAGAGGTCGGCGCCGGGCATCCACCGTTCTAGAGGGGTGGAGCCCACGGCGCGTGGCACCAGGCCGATGTCCGTGCCGGGGTTGGCGCCCAGCACCGAGCGGGCGAAGCTCATGGCGAGGCCGATGCCTGCCGTGGGCCGGTCGTGGTGCAGGGGCTCTTCGGCTACGGTCCAGGCACCGTCCTGGAACACGTGGATGCGCTCGTCGCGGATGGGCTCCACGTCTTCCAGCAGGCCGCGGCCTGCCATGTTGGACTGGCCCATGAGGAGGAAGATATCCATGGCTATCCTCGGACTATTCGCGTCGTATGGCGTCCTTCGACTTCGCTTCGCTACGCTCAGGACGAACGGAGGAGGTAGTCTCCCGGCTTAGTAGGGCAAGCGTGTTCCGACCCCCTCCTCAAGCGCCTTCCGGTACAGCCACGCGGCCAACGAGATGTCCTGGTTCACGAGCCCGATGGCGCGCATGAAAATCCGTTCCTGGTCGTTCTCCCGGCCGGGAACCTGGCCGGACAGGACGTCGGGGATCTCGGCGTAGACGTCGTCGCGCGTGAGGAAGCCTTCCCTCAACATCCTGTCTACGTCCGACTTTTTCTTGCACTGCGCCCAACTGTCCACCACGAACTTGCCCATGCCCTTGTAGGCGGCGTTCTCGAGTTCCTGGTGCTTGCCGATGGAGTAGACGAAGGCGCCCGGGCGGATCCATTCCTGCTTGACGAATGGCTCGGAGGTGGTGGTGGCAGAGACCACCAGGTCGGCGCCGTCGAGCGCCTGGGGGGCGGTGTCGCAAGGGACGACGTTCAGGTCCAGTTCCTCGCCGACCTCGCGGGCGAAAGCCTCGCGGGTCTCGGGGCGGCGGGACAGCACCCGCACCTCGGAGAGGTCGAAAGCCCGCGCCATGACCGGCACGGTGGCCCGGGCGGTGTCGCCCACGCCGAGCATGGCCATCACCGACGCGCCCTGGCGCGAAAGGTACTGGCAGGCAACCGTGGCGGCGGCGCCGGTCCTTACGGAGTGGCACCAGTCCTCGTCCATGATGGCGGTGACCTCGCCGCCCTCCCGGTCGCTCAGGATGAGGATGCGCCGGGGACCCTGGGGCGGCCGTGACGGGTCCCGGCTGCCGCCCGCGGCCTTGATGGCGCGGAAACGGAAACCGGCCGCGACCTCCAGCGAGCAGCCCGTGACCCAGTACTGCCAGCCTTGCTCGGGCTTCACCGCCAGGTCCTCCGGCACGGACCAGCCCACGCGCCCGGCGCTGTGGTCCTGGAGCGCGGCCTTGACGATTTCGATGGACTCGCCCAGGTCGAGGAGGCGTTTCACGTCGTCGTTGGACAGATAAAGGATTCCGTTGGCCATGGCGTCTTCCCCGCTGGGTAGGGTCACTCGATGACGTTGAGCACCTCGGCTCCGGCGGTCAGCGGCTCGGCGCCGTCCGCCGTGATGAACACGTCCTCTTCCAGGTGGATGGAGGCGCCGGGGATGCGCACCTTGGGCTCGATGGCCAGCACCATCCCCACCTCCACGTTCCGTACCTCGGCTTCGCTGATGGACGGGGGTTCGGCCCGGGCCATGCCGATGCCGTGTCCGATGCGCTTGGGGCTCTCCACCTCGGGATAGCCGGCTTTCTTCAGCTCGGCGTTGGCCACACGCGGAATCTCGGCGATAGGGTTCCCCGGCTTCATCACCTTCTTGCATTCCTGGATCAGGTGCAGCGCCAGCGCGTGCTCCTTGGTCTGGTCCGCGCTCGGCGCGCCGAACACCGCCTGGCGGGTGATGTCGCCGTAGTAGCCCTCGTAGCAGGCGCCGAAGTCGGCGATCATGCGATCGCCTTTCTCGTAGCGCCGCTCGTCGTACTTGGTGGAGGCGTTCAGCATGAGAAAGCCGGGATGGCGCGGGTGGGCGCCTTCCTCGATCATGGCAATGTAGAGGCGCTCGGCCACCTCACGGCGGGTGACCCCGGCCTTCAGGTCCGGCAGCAGGCGGTCGTAGGCTCGCTGCGAGATGTCGCAGGCCTTGCGCATGTTCTCCATCTCCCGCGGGCTCTTGTAGAGGCGCTGGTCGGTGAGGGCCGCGGAGCCGTCCTCGATCTTGGCCTTCGGCAGCGCCTCGGTGAGCTGCGTGAGATAGTTGACCGGGAAGCCCAGCCGCTGGTCGTCGTCCAGCTCGAAGCCCAGCTTGGCGGAGCCGTACCCCATGTCGTTCAGAATTTCGCTCAGCATCTCGCGGGGAAAGGGTACATCCACGTAGCTCCGCACCTCGCCGAACCAGGGCAGCGCCTCCGCCTTGGTCTTGTTGTTGCCGTAGACCAGCGCGAAGGGCTTGCCCTCCCGCGGGATGAAGCAGATCTCGGGCCGCATCAGGTGGTCGAACTGGTAGCTGACGAGGCCGGTGAAGTACCAGAAGTTGTCGCGGCCCGAGGCCACGACGAGGTCCAGTTCGTCGCGCTCCATGAGCCGTTGCAATTGCTTGTGCCGCGATTCGTATTCTTCCTGCGGGAACGGTGCTTCGATCATCCGGGAGCCTCCGGGTTGGGGTGGAAAGCGTGGAGCATATCAAGGGCGGTTCGGAGCCGCAAATGTCAATGGTTTGCGTGGAAGCGTTGCCTCTGCCCGGACCCTCACCCCGGCCCTCTCCCAGAGGGAGAGGGGGTCGGAGGGCAGACCCCGGTGGACGGAAACGGGCGGCGCGGTCGCCCTAGAATTCCGCGAAGCCGGGGACCCGTGGGAAGGGGATGACGTCGCGGATGTTCCCGAGGCCGGTCATGAACTGGACCAGCCGCTCGAAGCCCAGGCCGAAGCCGGCGTGGGGCGCGGTGCCGTAACGCCGCAGCTCCAGGTACCACCAGTATTCCTCTTCGGGGAGGCCGCATTCCCGGATCCGCTGCCGGAGCTGCGCCAGGCGGTGTTCCCTCTGGGAGCCGCCGATGATCTCGCCGATCTTCGGTACCAGCACGTCCATGGCCGCCACCGTCCGCTCGTCGTCGTTGAGGTACATGTAGAACGCCTTGATCTCCCTGGGATAGTCGATGACCATCACCGGCCGGCCGACGTGCTCTTCGACGAGATAGCGCTCGTGCTCGCTTTGGAGGTTCACTCCCCACGACACGGGGTACTCGAACGACCGCCCGGAGTTCTGGAGGATGTCCACCGCCTCCGTATAAGTCATGCGCTCGAAAGGCTGCTCCACGATGTTCCCGAGGGTCTCCAGCACGGTGTCGTCGATACGCTGGTTGAAGAAGTCCATGTCCTCGGGGCAGCTCTCCAGCACGCTCTTGGTGACGTCCTTCAGGAACGCCTCGGCAAGGTCCATGTTGCCCTGGATGTCGCAGAAGGCCATCTCCGGCTCCACCATCCAGAACTCCGCCAGGTGGCGGCTCGTGTTGGAGTTCTCCGACCGGAACGTGGGACCGAAGGTATAGACGTTGGTCAGGGCAAGGGCGGCGATCTCCGCCTCGAGCTGGCCGGACACCGTAAGCCGCGCCTCCTTGCCGAAGAAGTCCTGGGAGTAATCCACGCTCCCCGACTCGGTGCGCGGCGCCTTGTCCGGGTCCAGCGCCGAGACCCGGAACATCTCGCCCGCGCCCTCGCAGTCCGAAAGCGTGATGATGGGCGCATGGAGGTGGATGAAGCCCCGCTCCTGAAAGGCCCGGTGAATGGCCTGGGCGGCCACGTTCCGCACCCGCATCACCGCGCCGAAGGTGTTGGTGCGCATGCGCAGGTGGCCCAGGGTGCGCAGGAACTCGAAGCTGTGGCGTTTTTTCTGGAGCGGGTAGTCCTCGTCGGCATATCCCACCACGTCGACGCGTTCCGCCTGGATCTCGTAGCGCTGCCCCTTGCCCGGCGACTCTACCAGCCGGCCGGTCACGCGCACGCAGCAGCCGGTGGTGAGCTTGCCGACCTCGGAGTCGTAGTTGTCCAACTCGGGCGCGGCCACGGCCTGGATGCCGGCCATGCACGAACCGTCCGAGATGTCGAGGAAAGAGACGTTCTTGCTGTGCCGCACGGTCCGCAGCCAACCCTCCACGGTCACGTCCGTGTCCGCGGCGCCGCGGTCGAGCAGGTCCTTGATGCGTTCCTTTGCCATGGCTCACCGCCTCCTTTCGGGCGGGGCTATATCCCCACGCCCAGGATCATCCGCAGTGCCAGCAGCGTGACGACCCACTTGAGGATCTTTCGGAACAGGGCCTCGGGGATCCGGGAGCGGCAGCGGGTCCCCACCCAGGAACCCAGGGTCGCGGCCAGGATCATTCCCGCCATGAGATAAAGGTACGGCGCAAAGGTGAATCCAAGCAAGAAGAAAGTCGACACCTTGATGATGTGCACCGCGGTCATCTGTGTGGAGTGCGTGATCACCAGGCGGTCGCGGGACAGCCCCTCGCGGATCAGGAAAGGCATGTTCAGGGGCCCCACCACGCCTACGAACAGCGAGAGGAAGGTCTGCACCGCGCCGATAATGCCGAACTTGCCGGGTATCCGCGGCACGCTGCGGATGGTCGGCGCCCAGGTGATGAGCAGGATGAAGCAGCCGATGATCAGCGGCAGGTAATCGGAGCTGATGTCCACCAGCAGCACCGAGCCCAGGGCCGCGCCCAGCACCGCGCCCGCCACGAAGGGTGCGAAAAGCGACCACACCATGTGGCGCAGCCCGAACAGCGTGCGGGTGAGGTTGCTGAAGATCTGCACCATCCCGTGCACCGGGATGATGGCGAAAGTCGGGATCAGTCCCGGCATCACGGAGATGAGCAGGATGCCGCCGCCGAGGCCCACCACCGCCGCCGTGGTGGAGGCGACGAAGGTCACGAAAATAAGGAATAGTTCGCTCACGGGCAGAAGGCGCGATGACGTGTAGGGGCGGGTTTCAAACCCGCCCGTGCGGCGGTTCCGGCGAAGCGGGCTGGCAGAACGCCGGCGATTTCGCGGTTCGGGCCACTACGTTCCCGCCGGCTGGGCCTCCCGCACCACCGGATTGCGCAGGGTGCCGATGTGGCTGATCTCCACCGCCACCACGTCGCCGTCCTTCATGTTCTCGGTGGCGCCGTCGGTGCCCATCCACAACACGTCGCCGGGCACCAGGGTGAGGTAGCGGCTCATGGCGCTGATGTAGCGGGCGACGCTGAAGATGGCGTCCTTGACGTCGTACTCGCCCACCACCCGGTCGTTCAGGGTGATGGTGACGTGCAGGTCGTCGGGGTCCAGGTCGGTGACGATCCAGGGGCCCATGGGCTTGAACGTGTCGGTGTTCTTGGCCCGCCACAGGGTGCGGTCGGACTTCTGCCAGGAACGCTCGCTCACGTCGTTGCCGATGGTGTAACCGAACACGTAGTCCAGCGCCTCGTCCTCGGGCACGTCACGGCACTTCCGGCCGATGACCGCCACCAGTTCGCCCTCGTACTGCACCAACTCCGAAGCGTCTTGGGGGACGACGATGGCGTCGTCGTGCGCCACCAGCGCGTTGACGGCGCGGTAGCCCACGTCGGGCTTGGCGGGAAACACAGGCTCTTCGCCGCGCACCTGCGCGGCGAAGGTGACGTGCTCGCGGTAGTTGACCCCCGCGGCATAGAAGGTCGGAGGGACCACGGGCGCCAGCAGCTTGACGTCCGCCAGCGCATGGGTCTCGCCGGTGACGGTGTAGTTCTCGAAGGGGCTGCCGCCGATTACGGTGATGGTGTCTGCGTCGTCGATGATGCCGAAGGCGGTCTTGCGGTCATGTCGAAATCTGCACCACCTCATTCAACCTTCTCCTTCCTCCACTACCCAGGCGTCCATGAAGGCGCTGACCCGCATCGGCTCAAGGGCGTCCCGGGACGCGCAGGCATCGAGAATCGTCCTGCACTGCTCCGGCGCCAGCCGCGCGGCCAAGTGCCGCTCGAACTTTTCCTCCAGGAGCGGCACGGCCTCGCTCCGCCGCCGCCGGTGGCCGATGGGGTAGGGCACCTCCACCCGTTCGGTGGCGGAGCCGTCCTTGAAGTGCACCTGGACCGCGTTGCCGATGGCGCGCTTTTCCGGGTCCATGTAGTCCACGGTGAAGTCCGGGTTCTCCCGCACCGCCATCCTGTCGCGCAGCGCGTCGATGCGCGGATCCCCGGCGACCTCGTCCTCGTAGTGCCGCGCCGTGAGCTCGCCGTAGATGAGCGGGATCGCCACCATGTACTGCAGGCAATGGTCCCGGTCCGCGGGGTTGTCCAGCGGTCCCGTCTTGTCGATGATCCGCGATCCGGCCTCCTGGGTCTCGATGTCGATGCGCTCGATGTCGTCGAGGCGGTCCCTGACCGCGCCGTGCAGTTGCAGCGCCGCCTCCACCGCGGTCTGGGCGTGGAACTCCGCGGGGAATGTTATCTTGAACAGCACGTTTTCCATGACGTAGCTGCCGTAGGGCTGGCTGAACGAGAACGGCCGGCCCTTGAAGAGCACGTCGTAGTAGCCCCAACCCTTGGCCGAAAGCGCCGAGGGGTAGCCCATCTCCCCCTGGAGCGCCATCAGCGCCAGCCGCACGGCGCGGCTCGTGGCGTCGCCCGCGGCCCAGCTCTTGCGCGATCCGGTGTTGGGCGCGTGGCGGTAGGTGCGCAGCGCGCCGCCGTCGATCCAGGCGTTGGAAAGCGCGTTCACCACCTGCTCCCGGTCGCCGCCGAGCATGGCCGCCGCCACCGCCGTGCTGGCCACCCGCACCAGCAGCACGTGGTCCAGCCCCACTCGGTTGAATCCGTTCTCCAGGGCGATGACGCCCTGGATCTCGTGGGCCTTGGTCATGGCCGTCAAGACGTCGCCCATCGTGACGCCGCCGCCGTCTCCCGCGCTCCGGTCGAGGTAGTCCGCCACCGCCAGGATGGCGCCCAGGTTGTCCGAGGGGTGCCCCCACTCCGCCGCCAGGAACGTGTCGTTGAAGTCCAGCCAGCGGATCATGGCGCCGATGTTGAACGCGGCCTGCACCGGGTCCAGCTCGTAGGCGGTGCCGGGCACCCGGGCGCCTCCCGGCATGACGGCGCCGGGCACCACCGGCCCCAGCAGCTTGGTGCAGGCCGGGAACTCCAGCGCCGCCAGGGCGCAGCCCAGGCTGTCCATCAGGCACAGGCGCGCGGTCTCCCGCGCCTCGTCCGAGAAAGGCCCGCTGGAGAGGGCGTAGGCGGCCATGTCGGAAAGGACCGCGTCGGGCTGGGGCCGTTGGGCGTCGCGCACGGAAGAGTCGCTCATGACAGGTGCGGCGGGGTTTGGTTCATTCCTTGCTGAACAGGGCGTCCAGCTTCTGCTCGTAGTCGTGGTAGCCGAGGACGTCGTAAAGCTGCTCGCGGGTCTGCATGCGGTCGGTCAGGCCGCTCTGGGTGCCGTCCTCGCGGATGGCGCGGTAGACGTCCATGGCGGTCCGGCTCATGGCGCGGAACGCCGAGAGAGGATAGAGCACGAGCCCGACACCGGCCTCCCGCAGCTCATCCACCCCGAAGAGGGGCGTCTTGCCGAACTCGGTCAGGTTGGCCAGCACCGGCACGTCCACGCTCCCGCAAAACGAGCGGTAGTCCTCCAGCGTGTGCACTGCTTCGGGAAAGATCATGTCCGCCCCCGCCTCGACGTAGCGCCGCACCCGTTCCAGCGCCGCCTCCAGTCCCTCGCTGGCGAAGGCGTCGGTGCGCGCCATGATCACGAACTGGTCGTCGGTGCGCCCGTCGGCGGCGGCCTTGATGCGGTCCTCCATCTCGTCGGTGGAGACGATCTGCTTGTTGGGCCGGTGGCCGCAGCGCTTGGCCTGGACCTGGTCTTCCATGTGGACAGCCGCCGCTCCGCCTCGGATCATCTCGCGTATGGTGCGGGAGATGTTGAAGGCCGTCCCCCAGCCGGTATCGATGTCCACCAGCAGCGGCAGCGGGCTCGCCGCCGTAATGCGCCGCACGTCCTCCAGCACGTCGTTCAGGGTGGTGATGCCCAGGTCCGGCTGGGCGAAGGAGGCGTTGGCGACTCCCGCCCCGGAGAGGTAGAGGGCGCGAAAGCCCTGCCGCTGGGCCAGCAGAGCGCAGTAGGCGTTGATGGCGCCGACGATCTGGAGCGGGCGTTCTTCCCGCGCCGCGCGCCGGAACCTGGCTCCTGCCGATCTCTCTTCGTCCATGTCGTCCCCGTGGCGCTAACGAAAATCAACTATCCGCGTTTCCCGGCGAACACGGTCCGGGCGGGTGAACGGGTGTCCTACTCACGCGGCAGATCGTGGCTGATCATCCAGCCGACGCCGAACCGATCGGTCCAGGACCCGAAGTAGGAACCCCAGAAGGTCTCCTGCATCGGCATTTGGACCGTGCCTCCCTCCGAGAGTTTGGCGAAGACTTCGTCGCAATGCTCCCTGCTCTCGCCGACGATGGATATCGCGAAGTTGGTGCCCCGAACCGGCGGCGGACCGAAGGCCGAGGCGCTGTCGCTTCCCATCAGAACATCCGTTCCCAAGGCCAGGGAAACGTGCATGATGCGGTCCTTCTCCTCCTCCGCGACGTTCATGTCCGGCGGCCCGTCGCCGAAGGTCTGTAGTACCTGGTACTCGCCGCCGAGCACCGAGCGATACAGCTCGAACGCCTCCCGGCAATTGCCGTCAAAGAAGAGGTAGGTGCTTAGTGGCATCGGAGTTCTCCATGGGGTGCAAGCTCGGCCAAGCCGTGAATGATCGGGCCGCTAGGGGGGCCTCGAGGCCGCTACTGATGCGTCGCGAACGGCGCTCGCAAATATAGCACACACATAGCACACACGACGGAGGCCGGTAAGGTCGCCGTGCCGCCGCCGGCCGCGGTCACAAATACGACAGGTCGAGGGAGCCCAGCCGGTTGAGGTGGGCGATGTCGCCCCAGGTCTCCAGCCCCCAGACTCCGTCCTGGAACCTGAACAGGTTGATGCTGGCGTTCTTGAAGGAAAACCGCCGGGGCGCATCCAGCGAGATCGCGAGGGTGTGCCGGAACAAGGCGCTCAGTACGCCGCCGTGGGTGACCACCATGATGTTCTCCCCGGCGTGGCGCCGGGCCAACTCCTCCAGGCACAGCATGTTCCGCTTCGTCTGCTCCCTGAAGCTCTCTCCGGACGGCACGGCGTGGTCGGCGCCTCCGTTGCGGTGCTCCTCGTACTCCCTGGGGTAGCGCGCGCGGATCTCGTCGCCGTCGAGCCCCTGGAAGATGCCCAGGTTGCGCTCGCGCAGGCGCTCGTCGGCGACCACCTCATGGCCGGTCTTGGCGGCGATGATGCTGGCGGTGTCGAACGCCCGGCCGAGGTCGCTGCTGTAGATGGCGGTGCAGCTCTCGGGCGTGAACCGTTCCGAAAGCGCTTCGGCCTGGGCGCGTCCCTTCTCCGTGAGCGTGCTGTCCAGGTGTCCCTGCCGACGGCCCTCTATGTTCCAATGGGTCTCGCCGTGCCGCACCACGATGACGTAGGTCGGATCCATTCAGCCAATCCTAGCCAATGGACCTTGAAATTTCTAACCGAATGGGGGATAGGCCACTACGGAGCATCAACCGTACCCAAGGAGGAAACACATGGGAGCCCAAACCTTTACCGTCAAGACCCCCTGCATCACCGGCGGCCGCAGCCACATGCCGCTGGTGCGGACCGACGTCCTCATGAGCGGCCTCAACTACTACGCCCCCGGCCGCAAGAACAAGCTGCACACCCATCCCGGCGAAGACCACATGTTCGTGGTGCTGGACGGCGAGGCGACCTTCTTCGACAAGGACGAGAACGCCACCGTGCTCAAGAAGGGCGACGGGATCCTGCTGCCGGAAGGGCACTACTACCAGTTCGAGAGCAGCGGCGACACGCCGCTGGCGCTGCTGCGCTTCGCCGCCTACAAGGCCGACCGCAAGGGGATCCGCCGGATCGATGTCGCCGGCGGCACCAACACCGAGGACGAGATGGACTACGTGTGCGTCGACGGCGAAGTGGTCGAAGGGCAGGAGTGGACTTTGGGCTGATCCGGGCCAACGGTGTCTGCCTGTCACCCCAGGTTTCGTTGAAACGATGTAGGCAGACGACACACGTCGTTGCGGGTCTCCCGGCCGAGCCTCAATTCTCTTCGTTGGGGCAAGCGTCTACCTCTGCGCGTCCATTGCTTGGACATGAGGGTATTGGAGAATCCGCTCATCGGCGGTCAGCAGCATCAGTTGGTGAATACGGGCAGCCGCGACGAGGACGCGGTCCGCCGGGTCCTTATGGAATGGGTACGGCAAGGCATACGCTTCCGTTGCTATCTCATGCGTCACGGGCAACGTCGCGGCACCCAGGTCTCTGAGAGACTCTGCAATCCAAGTACTAAGCGGGATGGCCAGGGAAATCGCCTCAGCCGCTATCAGGCGAGCAATTTCCAGCGTAGAAATCGTACAGACAGTGTTGCTGTGCTCCGGAGCTAGCAACGTCTGTCGTGCCTGCGGTCCCAACTTCTCGGGTTGCTCCTGTGACCAGATCCAGACATGAGTATCCAGCAAGAGGGTCACGTGAGCATTTCCCAATCGGCGGTCGAGTCACTGTGGACGAGATCGCCATGGATGGCCATCTTGCCTTTGAGCCCTCCAAGCTGTTTGCCCTGGGGACCTTCTCCGGCGGGTTGAATCGTCACAAGAGGCTTCCCGCGCAGAGTCACGATCATAGGTTCCCGCGAACGCTGAACCTCTTTGAGTGCCGCGATGCACTTAGCCTTGAATTCGGACACAAGCATTGTTTTCATGCAAATAGCATAACTTAGTCAAGTGACCAGGTCAACAATCGAGGAACCCCGCGACCGCACCTTGTCGCCATCCGAATTGATGGCGCTCGCCGATTCCCTGGACGGTCTGGAGCCGGCGCACCCGTTCCCGGTCGCGGCCGTCAAGACGGCGGCCATGACGGGAATGCGAATCGGGGAAGTGCTCGGCATGGCATGGGAACACGTCCAGTTCGAGGCCAGCCGGGTGATCCTGCCGGACACGAAAACCGGGCGTCGCATTCAACCCCTGCCGAGGGCGGTCCTGGAGCTTCCCGGCAAGTTGCCGCGCATTGCCGGCAACCTTGGGTGTTCGCCGGGGCCAAGAGCGGGACGGCGGTTGGGTACAAGCTGACGCGGGCCGTGTTCGCCGAAGCGGTCAAGGGCGCGGGGCTCGCAGATGTGCGGCTGCACGATCTTCGGCGTTCCCTGGCTACACGGCTGGCCGGGGCGGGCGTCAACAGCTACATCCTGCGGGATGTCCTGGGCCACAAGACGCTCGCCATGAGCAACAGATACGTCCGGCAGGCGTCCGACGCGCTGGCGGAAGCGGTCGAGAAGGGCGCGGCGCTGACAGCCAAAGCGATGGAGGGCGCCATGACGGATGACGAGAGGGCCGTCTACATCGAGGAACTGTGACGCCAGTTCATCAGCGGCGAACCCCGCTTCGACCTGGCCGAACGGTACACCGAGCGCTACGAGCGGGAGGCAGACCCGGAGACACGGGAACGCATCCTGACGGCATTGTGGAACTGGTCCCTTTCTCAACCGTGGGCGTGGGATACCCTGATGGAGTTGTGCCGGCGGACGAAGTTCGGCGCCGAACGACCGGCGATCCTCGTTGACTTCGCCATGCTTGCCGCCACGGGTGAGCGTATCCGCCCGGACAGCGGGCAAGGTCGAAACCACGGCGACATCAACGAGAAGATGAACGTCTACGCCACGGTCCGGGTCCTGGTGAAGGACTACGGTTACAAAAGGACGCCAGCCTATGGTCTGGTTTCGCAGTGGTGCGTCGAGACGCCGGGCATGACTCCCCGGACGCCGGGGGCGATCCGCAAGATCGTAACCAGCTTGGAGCGGCACGAGCCGTTCACGAGGGGACGCAAATAGCACCTAATTGTTTCCTTAGCACCCAGCCGCAACCCGCCCTATCCTGCCCCTACTATACGAAAAGGGGGGGCAGGCATGTTCGAGGACAACAAGCTCTATTTGACGGATGATCCGGCGCTCCAGGTGCTCTGGCCGTATTCGACGCTCGCGCACTGGAGGTGCGAGGGCCGGGGGCCGGCTTTCGTCAAGCTCGGCTCAAAGGTCGCCTACAAGGGCGCGGACCTGAATGCGTGTATCGCGTCCAGGACCGTCGAGCCGACCGAGGGTCAGAACGCGGGGGCGTAGACCCTGTACGGCGAACGCGACACGAGCACCCTTGGCTCATGGGCTGGCCGATGGGCGCGAGCGCACCTGGCCGGGACCACGAAAGCGCGGGTGAAGCTCCTTGACCGGGGCGCGTTCATGACGCTGCTCGACGGCTGGCGGGAGTCGCTTTCCGAAATTGCGAAGCAAACCGGTCTGACGCGCCGCTACGTCTACCGCGTCATGCGCGAACTGGAGGCCGAGGGCGTCCTGGAAATCGAGCGCCGGCAAGAGCCGGGCTCGGGTTGGGTGCCTAACCTGATTCGGGTTCGGGGCCTGCCAGACCCTAGGGACATTTCAACGGAGACCCTAGGGACATTTGAGCCGGACCCTAGGGACATGGCTAGGGACACCCTAGGGACACCTATATACGAGGGGTACGAGGGGAGGCGAGTCTACAACGAGCCTCCCAACGAGCACCCCGCCCCGGAGTCTGACCCCGAACCCCGGCCGCCCGGTCCGCGCCCTGGTGGCGCTCCCCGGCCGTCCTCCAGCGAAGCCGAAGCGCCGCCATCGGAATCTCACCGAGAAGGTGACGACGCCGGCCCGTCCGGGCTGCTTGCGGCCTGGGCCGAGGAACGGGAAGCCCGCACCCGGCGCGAGCGTGTCAAGGCGGTCCTGGAGGCGAAGCCGGCCGAGGATTGGGGGGAGACGTTGGCGAAGCTGGAGGGAATGCGGCCCTTCGGAACCGACGCGAAGGTGAAGCCGATCCGCCCGGACGTGGACGTTGGCGACAACGGGGAGGCCGCATGGGGAGGGAGGGGCAGGCCATGACGTTCGAAAAAGGCGGGCGTCTCGCCGCAAGCCGTCTGCCAGCGGCTCCGGAAGCTGCGGGCGCGAGGGTACAAGGCCACGGGCCACGTCTGCCCGAAGTGCCGGGCCGTGGTCTATCGGTCGTCGCGCATCAAGCCGAACCGCAAGGGGTGGGAGGGGGCGCTGCTGTTCTGCTCGGAGTCGCGCTGCGGATGGTTCGGCAAAGACCGGGAGGCGGCCTGACCTACACAACGCCATCGCGAAGCCTACCCGGCCAGCGCCGGACGTTGCGGCCGTGTCGAGGACTGCTCTTGTCCGGGGTTCTACTTCCGGGGCCGTTGCCATCACGCGCGGCGGCTGGCACAGTTCCTCGCGGAGTTTCAACACCACGCCACCAAGGAGGGAGCGACTATGACCGCACTACGTATGATGATCGTGGCGATTGCCGCCGTTGGGCTGCTCGCCGGAAACACGGTCCTGGCAGGGTACAAGGAGGGCCGCGCCGCACTTCGGGCCAAGGACTACGAAACGGCCGCCAAGGAGTTCAGGAAAGACGCGGAACGCGGCGGGGCCAATTCACAGTTCCGACTCGGCCTGCTTTACGAGCGCGGGAACGGCGTGGGGCAAAGCGATGAGGAGGCCCGCAAGTGGTATCGGCTCGCCGCCGAACAGGATCATCGTCGTGGGCAGTATCGGTTGGGTAGACTGTTGCGAAAGGGTCTCGGCGGGCCACAGGATTTGGTTGAAGCCTGGGTGATGTACACGCTGAGCCTCCAGAAGAAGCATAGCGAGGACAAGGATGCTTGGCGGAGGTGGATCGAGGAGCGCATGACGTACGACCAACTGGCCGAGGCGAAGAAACGAGCGGCGGAATGGCGGCCGAAGAAGTAAACGCGGGAAGGAAGACGGCGCACATGGACGAACGACAAATGACCGTCTGTGCAATCGCGCTTTTCGCGGACGGCTACAGCGCCCGACAGGTGGGCGAAGCCTTGGGCGTTGACGCGGAGCGGGCGCGGAAGCTCATAAGCGCGGAAGCCCTGACCCCCCCTTGATTGCAGCGCCGAGAATCTCCGTTTGGGGAGGAGAGGCGCGAGACGCCGTCACAGCGGCCGTCCTGGCGCAAATCGGCCGTGATCTGGTGAGGTCCGGCGGCTCCATGCACGTGATTCAGCTGGACGGTGCCGGGCGCGTTCGGCTGGTGCCGGCGAGTTCCTGGCACTTCGAGGGGAGCCACGATCCGGCGAGCTGGAGCGTCCGCGTGACGTGCTACGGGCCGAGTACCAGCACGACCTGGAACCTGCCAGCGTCGGCCGTGGTGTTCGTCCGGTGGGGCGGCACGCCGGGGCAACCCTACATCGGCACCGGGCCGACCACATAGGCGAACACGTCAACGCGCTTGATGGCCGAAGCCGAGCGGTCCCTGGCGGATGAAGCGGGCGGGCCGCTCGCGAACCTTCTCGCCGAGCCGCAAGACGGCGGCGACGGCGGCGACACCGATCCGCTGGCCGGGCTGAAGGCGGACATTCGCACGGCCCGGGGTAAGGCGTTGCTGGTAGAGACGGCGGCGGCCGGATGGGGAGAGGGCCGCACGGCGGCGCCGCGACGCGACTGGCAGGCGTCGCAGCTCGGGCCGATGCCGCCCGATTCGATGGTGAAGGCGGCTGACGCCGCGTTCTCGCGCGTCCTGGCGGCGTGCGGGGTGCCGCCTTCGCTGTTCCTGGACGCGGACGGCACGGCGCAACGCGAGGCCGTGAGGCGCTGGCACTTGAACACGGTCCTGCCGCTGGCTCGGCTGGTAGAGGCCGAGTTGACCGAGAAGCTGGAGGCCGAGGTCAAGCTGGAGTTCGACACCTACGCGCTGGACATGGTGAGCCGGGCGCAGGTGGTGGCGAAGCTGACCGCCGCGGGCGTGGCCCTGCCCGTGGCCCTGGCGGCCGTGGGCTTGGGAGATTGAGGCATGAGCGAATCGAGAACCTGCCTGTGCGGGCGCCCTACCGTGACACCCTACCACCAGCACTGTGCACAGTGCATCCGCAACGCCAAGCCGGGTTGGGGGACTACTCCTCGCTTTCGGTGGCCTCACCCTGTTGCGCGAGTTCAACAAACCTGGGTAGCGAGAATGTGTAAATTAGAAACAGGCGAGTAAACTCCTGTAGTTGGCCCGTTTTTCTCTCGTCGTATTCCTCTTCATGAGTCGCCTCATTCCCATCGTCACGAATACAATCAGCTAAGCCCCGCAGTCCGGCAGTGATCTTGCCGGTGTTCTCTAGATGTGCGATTCGTTCGTAGAGGGTTTTCTCTTTTTCGTCTGAAGATAGGCTCTTTGTTGCCATCTCAAGGACTCGTCTGAACATCATCCCGGCGCTCTTGAAATTCTTACCGCGGAGGACCCTTAATCCCTCTACATACTCGTCGCGGAGTTTTTCCGGAACATGGGGAGGTGCCTCCAGTCGAGTTGGAGATGGATGAACAGCCAAAAGTCGATAGCCGTTTTGTAGTGGGTTGCCGCGGCACCCGTTGAAATCTTGGCCGCGCGCTCCAGAGAGCCTCGCAACAATGCCCTTTTCACAGTTGTGACACAGGAACAGGGCATTCCAAATACCCTGTTGGTCTCGATGTGAACCGTGGCTTGTGAAGGTCATTTTTGATGCCCCGCAATGGGGACAGTCGTAAACAAGTATAGGCATGGCGTTATTCTCGGTGATCTATTGGTGACTCGCCAATTTCCCGTTCCCACCGAAACTGTCTAAGTCATTGAAATTGTTGGTGAGCCGTGCCGGGATCGAACCGGCGACCCTCTGCTTAAAAGGCAGATGCTCTACCTGCTGAGCTAACGGCTCGTGGTGGGCTATGCGGGTGTGACGGTCGGGTTCCGATCACGTCACGGTTTCGAGTGTACCAGAGGGGCGCGGAGGGCGGCAAGACGCGTTGCGGCGTGCGTGTTCGTCACGCTGCTATCGATCTGATAGACAGGGGCTGTTCACAAGAACCGCATCCGGTGCCGGATCGTCCGGCGCGAGTGCGCGCGTCTTCAGGCAGACGGTGGAGAGCCGAAAGGGGAGTTTCCAATGCTGCTGATCACAGACCCCGACGTGAAGCAGGTGCTTCGGGTCGAGAACATCATCGACGACATGGAGAGGGCCTTCGCCGAGGAAGCCCGGGGAATCGCCGTCAACAGGCCTCGTACCCGCTACAAGGTGCCGCCGGACCGCGATTCCGACGGCTACATGGCCAACATCATCCCCGGCGCGGTGCCGAGTTCCGGGGTGGCGGCGCTCCGCTACGACTCCATCGTTGTGCGCGAGCGGATGGTGGACGGCCTCAAGCGCATGGACTACCCGTACCCGGCACGTCGGAGCTGGGGTTTCGTGCTGCTCTTCAGCCTTGAGGACGCGCAACCTCTGGCCATCATCCACGACTTCAGCCTTTCGTCCATACGCGTCGGGGCCACCACGGGCGTCGCCACCCGCGCTCTGTCACGGGAGGACAGCCACGTAGTGGGGTTGTTCGGCTCGGGCAACGAGGCTGAGCAGAACCTCGCCGCCATCTGCGCGGTGCGGGACGTGCGTGAGATTCGCGTATACAGCGTCACAAAAGAGCACCGGGAACGGTTCGCCATGGAGATGACCGGCAAGCTCGACATCCAGGTGCGGCCGGTGGACAACGCCAAGGCCGTGGTGGAGGGCGCGGACATCGTCATGTGCGCCACCAACGCCAGCGCGCCGGTGTTCGACGGCGAGTGGCTCGTCCCGGGGCAGTTCGTCACCACCATCGTCAACAGCGACGGCGTACACAGCCGCACCGAGGCGGACGCCACCACCTTCCTCCGGGCCGATCTGATTGTGCTCAACAACAAGCAGACCTCGCTTACCAATCAGCAGCGGGAGATGCTCGATCTCATCGACGAAGGGAAGATAAGCTGGGACAATATCTGCGAGTTGGGCCAGGTCCTCATCGGTGAGAATCCCGGGCGCAAGAGCGACGACGAGATCATCTATTACAAGAGCAACACCGGCGTCGGCATCCAGTTCGCCGCCGCCGGCGCGGTGATCTACGAAGAATGCAAGAAGAGGGGGATCGGCCGCGAGTTGCCCACCGAGTGGTTCGGCGCCGACCTGGGGGAGTGGCTGGACAAGGGATATTCGCCGTCGCCGTAGGTTGGACTTCGCGACGTCCTGATGGTTGCCTCCGGCGCAAGCCGCCGGGGCCACGCGGCCTAGTCAAAGGCATCGTCCAACGGCACGAGGGTTGTCATGATCGTCGACTTCCAACACCACTACGTACCCAAGGAGATCGCCCAGAAGCACGGCCTCTACTCCGAGGAGCCGTCGTTCGCCAAGCTCGACACGGGGGTCCCTCGGCTGACCATGCACGCGCGGCTCTACGACGCCGAGATGCAACTCCGCGACATGGACGACGCTGGAGTGGACGTGTCCGTGCTGTCGTGCCTGCTCGGCTGGGACGCGACCCTGGAGGACAACCGGGCCATCAACGACAGCCTGGCGGAGCTGCAGCACCGCTATCCCGGACGCTTCGTCGGATTGGCCCAGGCGCCGCTCCTGGGCGGTGCGCCGGCCATGGCCGAGTTCGACCGGGCCGTCAGCGAGTTGGGGCTCCACGGCGTCGCCACCACCTCCCAGTTCCGGGGCCTGCCGCTGGACTCGGAGCAGCTCTACCCGTTCTACGAGAAGGTCAGCGCGCTGGACGTGCCCATCTTCATCCACCCGGCCATGGTCCCTCAGGGTTACGAACTGTTGCTGGACTACGATCTCGCTCGCATCCTGGGACGCGAGGTGGACCTGGCCGTGGCCGCCACGCGCATCGTGGCAGGCGGCGTGCTGGAGCGGTTCCCCAACCTCAAGTTCGTCATCGGCCACTTCGGCGGCGGCATCGCCGGCGTCAAGGATCGGTTGGTGGCAAAGGCGTACCGGTTCGGAACCCTGGACAAACCCTTCGAGCACTATTTCGACATGCTCCATTTCGACATGGCCGGCTTCGAGGGAGGAACCACTGCCCTGGGCTGCGCGCTGCAGGGTATCCGTCCCGACCGGCTGGTGTTCGCCACCGACTACCCCCAGGACTTCACCGGGGTCAGCACCGACACCGGTAAGGGCATGGCCGCGCTCAGGGAGTACATCGACGCCATCCGGGGGCTGCCGTTGACCGACGGCGAGAAGGACGCGATCATGGGCGGCACGGCGGCGAAGCTGCTGGGCCTGGATTCATGAGCGCCGGGCGGGAACGTCCCGCCCCACCGCCGGCTCCGTCATGATCATCGACATCGACCTGGAGAAGTGCACGAGCTGCGGCGACTGCGATCCCGTGTGTCCCGCTGACGTAATCCACATGGAAGAGCAGGGCGGACGGCAGGTGCCGGTCTTGAAGCACGTCGAGCACTGCGTCACCTGCTTCAACTGTGAGATCTTCTGTCCGGTGCAGTGCATCGACGTCCACCCCATCGTCAGGCGCCGCCCGCTCCCCTGGTAACCGGACACTGGAATGCTCGAGAAGATCGGCAGGCTCATCGACACCGACGTGCTGGTGGTGGGCGCGGGCGCTGGCGGGCTCTGGGCCGCGCTGAGCGCGAAGCGGCACCTTCCAGACGGGCGCGTCGCCCTGCTGGACGCCCACATGGTGGGCCGCACCGGGCACACGGCCTTCTCCAACGCCTGGATGGTGGTGGTGACTCCCGACGACGACCTCAACGCCTGCGTGCGCGACATCGTGGAGGGGAACGAGTGGATCGCCGAGCAGGAGCTGATCCGGGACGTCTTGTCCGTTTCACATTTCCAGTTGCTGGAGCTGGAGAAGATGGGGCTCGTGTTCCCCAAGGAAGACGGCCGTTTCATCCGCCGGCCGACCCGCGGCCTTAAGGTCACCAAGGTGATGAAGCCGGACGGCGGCGGACTGGAATACTGCTGGCGCCTGCGCAAGGCTCTGGAGGCCGAGGGCGTGGATTTGGTGGAGCGGGTCTTCATCACCGATCTCGCCCGTGACGACACCGGCCGCGTCACCGGCGCCTTCGGCATCGACGGCCGCACCGGCGAGTTCACCATCATACGGGCCGGGGCCACGGTCCTGGCCACCAACAGCGTGACCTTTCGCGCCGGCTTCGTCCGCGACCTCACGGGCACCGGCACGCAACTGGCTTACGAGGCGGGTGCGGTGCTCACCAACGCGGAGTTCGGCTATCTGCGTCCGGGAACGCCCAAGTTCTACTTCGAGGGCATCACCTTCGCCATCCAGGACGGCGCCCGGTTCGTGAACGCGGACGGCGAGCCGTTCATGGAGCGGTACGAGCCCGACTGGGCGGACTGGGCCGACGTGCAGGCGCTGAGCAAGGCAATGGTCGCCGAAAAGAAGGCGGGAAGGACGCCCCTCTACCTGGACATGTCGCTCATCCCGGAGGAGGAGCGGGGACAGTACCTCCAAAGCTCGGTGGCGTGGATGGACTATTTCTTCCGGAAGCTCGGCGACCGGGCGCGCATCGACATGTTCGGCAAGACCGAGTACTACCCGCTGTTCCAGATGACCAAGCTGGGAATCAAGACCGACGCCGTTTGCCGTTCATCGGTGGACGGCCTGCTGGCGGCCGGCCTGGCGCAGGCGAGTTGCGCCAGCCACTTCGCCGGTTTCCACATCGGCGCCTGCAACGGCACCGGCTGGATCGCCGGCAAGAGCGCCGCGGACGACGCCCGGAGGTTGACTCCGCCGCGGGTCTCCGAGGGGAGTGCCCGGTCGGTCAAGGCCGAGGTCTCGGCGGGCTGGCGCAACGGAGACGAGAAGGTCGACGACGAACTCCTCCGCGCGCTCCAGACACTTATCTTCCCGTACGATGTCTCGGTGCTGAAGCACGAAACCCGCCTGCGGCAAGCGTTGCAGGAGTTGGAGGCCATCGCCGAGCGCGGCGGCCGAAGTCATGCCGCCCACGTCCACGGGTTCGTGCGCCTGCGGGAGACGCAGTGCATGGTGGAAACCGCCAAGCTGATGCTGGAAGCGTCGCTGCTGCGCCGGGAGAGCCGCATGAGCCACATGCGCGAGGACTACCCCGACCGCGACGACGAGACGTGGCTCAAGTGGATCCTGATCGAAAAGGGGAGGAAAGGGCCGCGCTTATGGACCGAGCCCATCGCGACGCCGCTGGTGCCGCCGCCGACTCAATAGAACTCTTCGGCCGGTGCCGTAGATTGGGGAGGACCGATGGTTGCGCGGGAATCCAGGGGTGGCGTGGGCGGGGGACACCAGCCAGTCAGCCCCTCTCCACCCCTGGATTCCCGCTTTCCAGCCTGTTCCAGAACCACTCCCTCTCCCTCTGGGAGAGGGTCGGGGTGAGGGCTTCCCGGCGCCGGCAGCCACCCACGGAGAGGCAGGGTCGCCGCGCAGCCCTCACCCGGCCTTCGGCCACCCTCTCCCAGAGGGAGAGGGTTTTGACACAGGCTGTTTCGCGGGAATGACGATTCGTAAGGGCGTGTTTCGGATCGGTCTTCACGAAACTTCTTTGCAACATTGGGGTTAACGTTTGAGAAGGAGGACATTGGCGGATGAAATCCTCAGAACTGCTAGAACGCATTACATCTGACCCTTCAATTTGCCACGGGAAGCCGTGTGTCCGCGGTTTGCGGTACCCCGTGGACATGATCTTGGAATTGCTTAGCGCAGGCATGACCGAAGAGGAGATCCTTGCGGACTACGACGACTTGGAGCACGAGGACATCTTGGCCGTTTTCGCCTTCGCAGCGCGCTTGAGCCAAGTGAAGGGTGTGCAGGCTGTTGGCTGATGCGCCGCCTCAACGGTCTCTAGAACAGATCGGGAAACACATCCTCCGGTATCTCGCGCCCCATCCCCTTGCTTACGGCCGCCTCGTAGACCTTCCCCGCCAGGGCGGCGAACTGTAGCCCGAAGCCCACGCTGTTGTTGAAGCAGGTCACCTGGTCCGAGTCGGTTCGGCCGGGGTGGCGGTTCAGCAGCAGGTCCGGGAGATCGGGAACGCTCTGCCAGTCGATGTTGACCGCGTCGCCGGGGGGGTAGCCTTTTTCGATATCCAGCAGCACCTGCGGCGGCAGCGGGCCGTGCTGGTTTTTGGCGACGAAGGTTGTCGGTCCCAGGTTGTCCCTGGAGTTGACCGCGAGAACGTCGAAGCGGGCGAAGGTCTCCGGCGAGATCTCGCAGTGCCGCACCGTGCAGACGTATTGCCCGGGCTCGAGCCAGCCGGTCTGGATCACCGGAGTCAGGGCGTTGGTCGCGATGACCACGATGTCGCTGCCGCGGACGGCTTCCTCGGCGTTGTCCACGGCCGCCACGTCGGGGCATTCCTCCCAGCGGGGGTCCTCGATGAAATGCTGCCGGTGGTCCGGGTTGGGGCTGAACACCCGAACCGACCGGATCCCCTCGACGCTTTTCAGCATCGCGTCCAGGTGGGCGCCGGCCATGAAGCCGGTGCCCAGCACACAGACCCGGGCGGCGTCGACCTTGGCGAGATATTTCGCCGCCAGCCCGGCGGCCGCGCCTACCCGAAGATTCCGTATGTGCCCTTCGCTGACCAGGGCCAGGAGGTCGCCGTTCTCCAGGCTGAACAGGAACAGCAGACCCCGTGTCACGCTGTGGGACCGCCGGGTGCTCGGGGTGCGGTCGCGGCGGAAGTTGCCGTGGCGCTCCTGCCAGTAGAGCTTGTCGGTGAGAAACCGGATGGCCGCGTACTTCTGGGTGGAGGCCGACATGGTCTTGAGGCTGTGGGCGCCGGGAAGCGTGTTGCCCTCGTCGTCGACATAGGAATCGGGAGTCAGCAGGTCGATTCGCGGGCTGGTGATGGAGGCTCCGGTGCCCAAGTCCCGGTAGGTCTCTTCCAGGGCGTCCAGGCTCATCTGCATGTCGAGGAGTTGCTCCGCTTCGGTGTTGTCGATGGCGAGTATCATAAATGCTCCGTTGAAAGGGGAGCGGCCGGCTCCCCATTTGTCTTCGAGGGTCAGTTGTCTTCGCGGGTCGCGAGCTTCAGTCCCGGATGTCCTGCACGAACCAGTCGGTGGGCAACTCGCGGCCGACCCCGCGCTCCTTGGCCAGTTGGTACAACCGCCCTCCCACCGAGGCGAACTGCAGGCCCTGGGTCCCGACGTTGATGAAGCAGGTGATCTGTTCCGGCGAGGAACGCCCGGGAGCGTCTCCCCTGACCACTTCCACGAGGCGCGGGTACTGCTCCTCGTCGATGTGGACCCTGGACTTGGGGATGCGGGCCAGCTCCTCCGGTTGGCCCGCGGTGTATCCGGCGAAATGAAACGGCCGGAAGTCGTTTTCCATCTGCTTGCGGCTCATGGTCTGGTCTCCCAGCCGTACGGTAACGTCGAACCGGTCCCAGACGTCGGCGGCCGCGAACTCGCGCAGGTCCAGGTTGGTCACGTGCATGCCGGGCTCGAGCCAATCGGGGTCGGTGAGCACGGGGACGATGGAGTCCGTGCAGGTGGAGACGACGTCGGAGCCGCGCACCACGTCTTCGGGGTTGTCGAGGACGTCGATCCGAAGCCCCAGCAGCTCCCTCATTTCCTCGGCGTAGGTCTCGCGACGCCCCCGGGACCGGCTGTACACCTTCACCCGGCTCAGCTTGCGTACCTCGGCGAATGCCTGGAGATACGTGCGCGCCATGCCGCCGGAGCCGATGATGCCCACCACTTCGGCGTCCTCCCGGGCCAGGTACTTCACCCCGAGGCCGGCGCCGGCGCCCACCCGCATGTGCTGGATGATGCCGTCGTTGATGATCGCCAGGGGCTCGCCGTTGTTGGTGCTGAAGAGCATGACCAGGCCGCAGAAGGTGCCGGGCTCGATGCAGTACTTCTCCTCGTTGGCCCCTTCGGGCCAGCGCACCATGTCGGACTTCATGCGGATGGCGAAGGTGCCGTAGCTCCGGCACACGCCCTCCATGCTGCCCCAGCGGAAGAACGCGTCCTGCTCGTCGCTGGGAGCCCAGACGTCGAGCCTGGGCCGATGGACCGCATTGCCCGCGGCCAGGTCCCGGTAGCCCGTTTCCAGGGCTTCCAGGCAGGTCTTCATGTCCAACAGCTCGTGGACGTCGTCGTTGTTGAGAAGAAGCATTGGCACCTCGTTGTGAATCGTTCTTCGTGACGCGCGGCTACCTGTTACGCCCCCGCCGATCCGCTACGCCCCCATCAACTGCTTCCAAAGGGTCCTCAGCGCGGGCGTGACCCGGAACCCTTCGCGGTAGAGTTCGACCATCTCATCCCCGCTGACCAGGTTTATCGGCCGGCCGCTCTTCCGTGCCTCGGCGAGGAGCTTCGGATCGCCGGCCGCTTTCACGAAAGCGCTTCGCAGAATCTTCACCCTATCCTCCGGCACGCCGGCCGGCAGCCAGAAAGGTCTTCCCGCGATCGTGGAAGGGAAATAGCTTGCGGTCAAGGCCTTGCCGTCTTCCGTGCGGGCCAACTCCCACAGCGTCGGCACCTTGGGCAGCTCCGGGCTCCGCTTCCGGTCCTGAGTCCCCGACTGGACGATGATCGTGATCTTCCCGGCCGTGAGCAGGTCGCCCACCCGGTCGCGTACGGAGGCAATGGACCTCCCCGCTCCCAGCAGTTCCCCCTTGCGTACGGCCACGTCGATCTGCGGCCCGCCGCGATAGCCGAGGACGATGTCGAAGAGCTTCGTTCCAACCAACTCCTCGGTGATCCGCTTGATGAGATAGCCTCCTCCTCCGACCCCGGTGGCGCCCACGGGCGGCGGCTTCTTGCCCTCCTTCAAGGCGGCCTGAATGGCGGAGATGCTGGTGTAGGGCGTGTCGGTGCGCATGTACACGGTGAGGATATCCGTGGCCAGGCTCCCTACCGGATGCATCTTCGTGAAGTCCGCCTTGAGAGCGTCGACACCGGCGATCTGCGCCAGGTAGAGCTCCCGCGGCAGGGTCCCCAGCGTCAGCCCGTCGGCCTTGGCGACCCTGGCGAGGTAGTTCGAGGCAACGATCCCTCCGGCGCCGGGCATGTTTTGCACCAGCACCCTCGGCTTTCCGGGGATGTACTTGGGCAGGTGCCGGGCAAGGAGGCGCGCGTAGATGTCGTAGCCGCCCCCCGGGGTGAAGGATACGATGAAGTTCATCGTCTTCCCCTGGTAGAAGTCCGCGGACGCCGAGCGCGCCGGCTGCGGATCGTGCAACATCAGAAAACCAAGAGCGGCCGCAAGGGCGGAGAAAGCTGTCATCTTCATCAGGTCCTCCTTGTAGCGGCTGGGAATTTGGGCGGCTGTGCGTCGCGTTCGTTGGGGAGGTTGCTTCGTCTACGCCGGCACGCGCCGATGATTCCCCAAACGCGCTGAAATTGTCAAGCCACGCGAGCTTCACGGGTCCAACAGCAAGTCGAAGAGTCGAGTTTTATTGATATCATAATTGATATCGATCGTATTTCATTGTTCCTTCCACGCCGTGGAGCCTCTTTGATTCCCCCCGGTGTTGCTGTATAATCCGCCCACGCTCGGGCCGTGGTGGAGATCTTGGCGGCGGCCCGGGGAACTCACGGAGGAGGTGCGATATGGCGCTCGACCCGTCAGCGACGGAAAATTCGTTCGACCTATACATCGAGGAGTTGCGCTCACTTTGGAGAGACAGCAATGACGCGGAACTGCCCTTCAGGGTGAAGGCGGCGATGGAGCGGATGCTCGCGGCCACCCGTCCGGACGACCCCTGGATAGCGGAGATCATCCGCGATGCCGACCCGTCGCGGGAACTCTACCGGGATCCGGACTACGGGTTCGTGCAGATGGGGCACGTCCACCCCGAGGGGCACGGCAACCTGCCCCACGACCACGGGCCCTGCTGGGTGGTCTACGGCGCCTATACGGGACTCACCGAAATACCTCTCTACGAGCGCACCGACGACGGCAGGAACGCCGACAAGGCGGATTTGCGCGTCAAGGAGGTCCACGAGCTGGGGCACGGCACCGTCTACCCTTACCTGACCGGCCAGATCCATTCGACGCGTGTGGTGGAGCCGCCCGCGGTGGTCTTCCGGTTCCTCAGCGCGGATCTCACCCGGATCCTTCGCCGGCGCTACAACCTGGAGACCGGCGAGGTGTCGCTCATCGAGCCGGTGGGATAGCGGGACCACCATAACCAGCGCTGGCGTTCCCGTTGCGAGGGGCCAATGGCGGCCTGGGCTGGGAAGATGACGCGGCGATGACCCATATCCTGAACAACGACGACGTCCAGAAGGTTCTCACCATGGACGACTGCATGGACGCCGTCGAGGATGCCTTCAAGGACCTTGGACGGGGAATCGCGGTCAACCAGCTTCGCACCCACACGTACGTTTCGTTGGAGAGCTCCAAGCAGTCCTACCGCCTCAAGACCATGAACGGCGCGGTGCCCCGGTTCGGGGTCATGGCTTTGCGCATCTCCTCCGATATCGTCCACTTTCCGACCGTGTCCGGGCTGGTCCGGCAGGAGAAGGTTCCCGCCGCGCCCGGCAAGAAATTCGTGGGCCTGATCCAGCTTTTCAGCCTGGAAACCGGCGAGCCCCTGGCCATCATCCAGGACGGTTTCCTGCAGAAGACCCGGGTGGGGGCCACCAGCGCCCTGGGCGCGAAGTACCTGGCCCGGGAAGATGCCCGGGTGCTGGGCCTGTTCGGTTCGGGTCTCCAGGCGGGGGCGCATATCGAGGCCATCTCCAAGGTGCGGAAGCTCGAGAAGGTCAAGGTCTTCAGCCCGACCCCGGAGCACCGGCGTGCGTTCGCCGCGGAATGGAACGAGCGTCTGGGGATACCGGTCACCGCCATGGACGATCCCAAGGACGTCGTGGCCGGTTCGGACATCGTCATGTCCGCCACCAACACCAACGTGCCGACGTTCAAGGGCGAGTGGCTGGAAGAGGGCACTCACGTGGGCAACATCGTGAACAGCGACGAATCGGTGAAGCGCATCGAGCTGGACGAGGTGACGCTGCGGCGAGCCGACGTGATCGTCATCAACTCACGCGCCCAGTCCGAGTATGCCGGCCATCCCGACCTCTTGAAGCCCATCGAGGAGGGTGTGTTCGGCTGGGACAAGATCCACGAGCTGGGCAAGCTGATGATCGGCGAGGCCACGGGGCGCACGCGCGACTCCGACATCACCGTGTACAAGAACAACGTCGGCATGGGTATTCAGTTCGCCGCGGTGGGGGCCAGGGTACTGGAGCTGGCGAAGAAGGAGGGTTTGGGCAGGGAGATTCCCACGGACTGGTTTCTGGAGACGATACACCCGTGAAGTGGGGCGCCGCGCGGTCGCCAACGTCCGCGGCGGTCACGGTCCTGGGAGGAAAGGAACGGGATGGCAATGGAAATTGACATCAAGTGGGGGCGGAAAGATCGAATCCTGATCGCGATGCTCGAGGGCCGGTTCGACAGCCGCAACGCCGATGTGTTGGAGCGCATGCTGGAGCTGGGAATCGACGCCGGCGATCAAGCCTTGCTCCTGGACTTCGAGCACGTGACCTTCTTCAGCAGCGCGGGTCTTCGGGTCGGCCTGCGAATGGCCCGGCGGTTCAGCGGAGAGGGGAAGCGATTTGCGATATGCGCGTTGTCCGACTCCGTCCGCGGTATCGTCGAAGTCAGCGGCTTCGACAAGGTCATCACCATCTACGACACGCAGGTTGCGGCGGTCGAGGCGTTGGAGAAGGGCTAGGAACCCGGTCGGTCCACGGGGGGAAAGATGAGCGACAGGCAAGAAGAACTGCGGCAAAGGATCGAGAGAATACAGTCCGCGTTGGATATAGAGCTCGTGGGGGACAACGTTTCGGACATTGCCGAATTCACGGTGGAGAAGTTCGAGTTCAGGACGGACAGCGCGCTCTCCGCGGAAGTACGTGAGCAGGCAGTCACCGAGATCAAGGACATATTGTGGCGGCGGGTTGAACGACTGAAAGAGCGGCGGCGCGAGGTTCTTGCGGACATGTTCAACGCGGCGGAGGCCAAGCTGGGAGAAGTGATTGAGCGAAGCAAGCGGGGACGGACCAGCGGGCCGAATGGTTAGTGTCCTGTCCCATGCAATTCTTTACCGATATGCTTGTCTTTCTTGTCGTCGGCTGCGTTGCTCTTCCTCGCGTGGTGCCCGCCACTGCTCGTCATCGCGCCTTGCCGACAACAAGAAATCCTGCGCATCTCGGTAAAGAATTGCATGAGACAGGACACTAGTAAACGTCTTACGGAGATGTACCCGGGCGCTCCCGAGAGCCTGAAGATCGAGACCTCTTCACCGGAAACGATACGACAACTCCAGGGTGACCGCCTGGTCGCCCTGGTGCGGCGGTCCTGGGACCGCATCCCGTTCTACCGCGAGCGCTGGAAGGCATGCGGCATCGAGCCCGGCGACATCCGCACGGCCGGCGACATCCGAAAGCTGCCGGTCATTCGCAAGAGCGACTTCGAGGACAGCCTCAGGCTCCACCCGCCTTTCGGCGACTACCAGGGCGACTTCGCCGCGGTGCGGGTGCAGGCCAGTTCGGGCACCTCGGGCAACCCCAAGCCCTTCTTCTTCACCCGCAACGACTGGGACGTCATCGCCCGGCTTTGGAGCCGGCGCTTCCACGCCCAGGGCGTGAGGGAGGGGGACATCCTCCAGATCGTCTTCGCCTACACGCTGTTCATCGTCGGGTTCACAGCTTCCGAGGGGGCCATGCGGCTCGGCGCGCTGGTGGTGCCGACGGGCAGCGGCAGCGTCACTCCGAGCGAGCGGCAAGTGAAGATCGCCCGGGACTGGGGCACGACGGTTCTGGCCGGGACGCCGTCCTACGTGCTCCACCTGGCCGACGTGGCCGAGGGTCAGGGGTTCGACCTCAAGAAGGACTTCCGCCTGAGACGCACCATCCATACCTCCGAGACCATGACGGAAGCGGCCCGGCGGGCCATCGAAGACCGTTGGGGCGTGTCCGCCTACGACAACTTCGGCAGCGTGGAGACCGGCTCCCCGACCTTCGAGTGCGAGGAGCGGAGCGGCTATCACATCAATGAGGACGCCTACATATTCGAGGTACTGGACCCGGTCACCCACGAGCCCGTCCCGCCGGGCAGCGACGGCGTGCTGGTGGTCACCTGCCTTTTCAAGGAGGCGGCGCCGGTGATCCGCTACAACATCGAGGACCTGTGCGAGCTGATCGAGGGCGGCTGCGGCTGCGGCCGCACCTTCCGGCGCATCTCCAAGCTCAGAGGCCGCCTGAGCGACATGGTCAAGGTGAGCGGCATCCCGTTCTATCCCACCTCGGTGGAGACCGCGCTGGAGGAACTGCCGCAGCTCACCCGCGAGTATCTGGTGACCGTGGACCGGGTGGGGCAGCAGGACACGCTCAAGGTGGAGGTAGAGTTGCGGCCGGGCTTCGAGGCCGACGGCGAGCTTAAGCAACGGCTGGAGCGGCATCTCAAGGTCGCGACCAGCCTCACCATGGAAGCCGTGCTGTTGTCGCCGGGAGAGTTGGGCCGGTCCCTCGGAGTGGAGAACCGCATCAAGGTCCGGCGTATCCGGGACCGGAGAGCGGACTAGGAACCTGTCCGAGTAATCAAATACAACCCCTCTCCCTCTGGGAGAGGGTGGCCGAAGGCCGGGTGAGGGCCTAGCGTCCTTGCAATCGCAACACCAGCACCTTACGTTTGACGCCATGATATTCGATGACAATCGCGGCTTCGTTGAGGCGCTCCGGGAGGCGGGCGACCTCGTGGAGGTGGAGAAGGAGGTAAGCTGGGACCTGGAGCTCGGCGCCATCAGCCGGCTGGCGTGCGAGAAAGACGGTCCGGCCGTGTGGTTCAAACGGGTAACGGACTATGTCGACGAGGTCTCCGTATTCGTCAATCCGGTGGCCACTTGGCGGCGCATCGCCATCGCCCTGGGGCTTCCGCCCACCGCTACGGTCAGGGAGATCTACGAGGCCTACGAGAAGGGAGAGGCGAACCCCATCGATCCGGTGGAGGTGTCGGAAGCGCCGTGCAAGCAGGTGGTCCGCACGGGCACGGACGCCAACCTATTCGACCTGCCCACGCCGATGCTCCACGAGGGCGACGGCGGGCGTTACCTGGGCACCTGGGACCTGGTGATCTCGAAGGACGTGGACAGCGGCTGGGTCAACTGGGGCATGTACCGCTTCATGGTCTACGACGCGCGCCATCTCACCGGCTTCCCCAGGCCCACCAGCCACTTGGGCAAGGTCTTCCAGGAGCACTACGTCGCCAAGGGGAAGCCCATGCCGCTGGCCATCGCCATCGGTACGGACCCGCTTTCCCACTTCGCCGCCGCCGCCACCTATGCGCTGGGAGGCGACGAGGCCAGCCTGGCCGGAGGCCTGCGCGGCAGGCCGGTGGAGATGGTCCGCTGCGAGACCAGCGATCTTCTCGTCCCGGCCCATTCCGAGATCGTCATCGAGGGCGAGGTTCTGCCGGACCGGGTGGGGCTGGAGGGTCCCTACGGCGAGTACCCGGGTTACCGCACTGGCGAGATGGGCAACGGCATACTCTTCCGCACCACCGCCATCACTCATCGGGAGAAGCCCGTGCTGACGGTGGACGCCACCGGCTACAAGGACGACAGCTCGACTGTGACGGCGCTTTCCGGGGCCCTGGCCATCAAGCGCCGGCTCGAACGCCACGGCGTGCCGGTGCGGGACGTCTACGTGCCGCCCGAGGGCGCCGTGCACCTGGCAGTGATGAGCGTGGACTACGGCGGCCAGGAGGTGGCCAGGAAGGTGCTGCAGGTGCTGACCTCGCGCCGTGCACTTCTCTCGAAGCTCTTCCTGTTGGATACCGACACCGACGTGTTCGACATGGGCAAGGTCCTGCACGCCTTCTCCACCAAGTGCCATCCGGCCAACGGTATCCACGTGATCCGCTACGAGGGCCGCGCCAACACCCTGACGCCGTGTTACAGCCAGGCGGAACGGGCGTCGCAAAAGGGCGCGACGGTGCTCTACGACTGCACTTGGCCGGGCGAATGGTCGCGGGAGTGGGAGACGCCGGTAAAGGCGACACTGGATTCGATCTTCTCCAAGGAGGTGCAGGAGAAGGTGCTCAACAACTGGAGTGAGTATGGCTTCAAGCAGTGAGGCCGCGGCCTGGGACACCTTTGTGCGCCGCCCAGCGGACCTCCGGTGCGGCGTGGAGGCGCCGCTGGTCCTCAGGGACCTGAGACCGGGCCGGGGCAAGTACGGGCTCCGGCACGTGGTGGGCATCGTTCGCGACGACGGCGGTCCGGGAGACCGGCTCGTGGTCCGTACCGTGGTAGGGGTGGAACTGTCCGGCGCCTACACGGTGGAAATCGTCCGGGAGTTGCCCCAGGAGGTTGCCGGAGTTCCGTACCGGGATTTCTTCGCGGCGCTCCAGCGGGCGGCTGAAACGGAAGGACCCTAAGGGTCGTAAGCGTCTTTGTCACGCACGACACCAGCGAGGATGGAGTGACCGACTGATGATGAGGATCCGGTTCTCGAGCGAAGGAGGATAGCCATATGGCGTCGGGTATCGCGTCATACACCGTGGACTGGTGCCGCAACGCCGGGTTTCCGTGGTCGGTGGCGGCGGGGTTCATGCTGACGGGTCTACTGGCGGCGGCGGTCTTCTCGACCCCTCGCTCCGCGCCCGCGATGCAGCTCCCCGCCAACGACAGCGGTATCACCGGCCACTTCGACACCACGATTTCCATGGGCGCGGCGATGCGGGTCTCGGAGCGTGACGGCCGGCTCTATGGCCGGGGCAACCCCGGCGGCAAGGCGTTGTCCTTCAACAACGACGACGGCAGTCTCAACTACGACCGGGGCGACCTCGTGTCGCTGAGTGCCAAGGTGAACCACGAGCTGCAGCTCAACCTGGAGAGTCCGGGCGCGGAGCTGGGGCTGTTCGGGCGGGTGCTGTATTTCTACGATCACGTGGTCGCCGATGGCGACACCGAACACACGGAACTGTCAGCGGCCGCCAAGCGGCACGCCGGGCGTGATTTCAAGCTGCTGGACGCCTATGTCACCGCCGATGTCGACGCCGCCACGGTGCCGGTTTCGATTCGGCTGGGAAACCAGGTCATAAGCTGGGGCGAGAGCGTGTTTCTCCGTAGCGGCGTCAACTCCATCAACCCGGCCGACGTCGCCAGGTTGCGGATAGCCGGCGCGGAGTTGCGCGACGTGCTCGTCCCGGTCCCTGCCGCCAATGCAAAGCTGAGTTTCGGCGACAGCGTCTTCCTCGAAGGCTTTTACCAGTTCCGCTGGGCTCACTCGGAGATCGAAGCAAAGGGCACGTTTTTCTCCGCCACCGACACCGCCGGACCGGGGGCGGACACGATCCACCTTGGCCTCGGCGACAGGAGCAGGGGTGACGACAGAGACGACATGCCGGACCCCGCCTGCCCGAGCCGGACCAACCCGGCGGGCCGTTGCTCGCGCGTGCCGCGTGCCGCCGACCGGGACGCCGGCCACGACGGACAGTTCGGCGTCGCCCTGCGCTATTTCGCCGCGGCGCTGAACGACACCGAGTTGGGTCTCTACTACGCGCGCATCCACAGCCGTCTGCCGCTGGTGTCGTTCATCGCCGGCGACCACCGGGCGTTGACCGCGCCCGGGGGCTATGCCGGCTCCGTGCGGTATTTCCGGGAGTTCCCGGAGGACATTGACCTCATGGGCGCGAGCTTCAACGGCGAGTTGGGGGCCACCGGTTTCACAGTCCAGGGCGAGATCGCCTATCGCCGGAATCAGCCGCTCCAGATCGACAACGTAGAGCTTCTCTTTTCCGCCTATTCGCCGCTGCAAGAGCTCGCGGCTCAGGCGGCGGCCTTGCCGCCGCAGCATCCCCGCAAGCGGTTGCTGACGGGTCTGGCCGGTCTCGGCCGGTTGTTCCGCGAGAGCCAGACCGGCCCGCGGGAACCAGGGGAAGAGGTTACGGGCTTCCGCCGCAAGGACGTGGTCCAGGGCTCCCTCGCGGTCACGAAGGCGCTGGGCCCCATGCTGGGGGCAGGCGATGTGCTGGTGCTGGCCGAGGCGGGCTTTACCCAGGTACGGGGCATGGAGGACAAGTCGGTGCTCCGCTACGACGGTCCGGGCACATACACCAGCGGCACCGAGCTTTTTACCGTGCGGAACATACAGCCGAAGACCCAGGTGGGCGGCTTCGCCGATCCGTTTTCCTGGGGTTACCGGGCGGTGATGCAAGCGACCTACAGCAACGCGTTGGGCCCGGTCAGCCTGATCCCCCGGATCGCCTTTGCCCACGACGTCAACGGTACGGCGCCCACTCCCATCAGCAACTTCATAGAAGGCCGCAAGGCGGTGACGCTGTCGTTGGGCGCGAGCTACCTGGTGTCGTGGCGCGCCCAGCTCTCGTATACAAATTTCTTCGGCGGGGGCGGGCACAACCTGCTGGGCGATCGCGATTTCGTGTCGCTCGCGGCAAGCTATTCCTTTTAGGCTACAAGCATCTCGGTTCAGTTTCTCGAGGGATGGATGACATGAAAGCACGATGGGCCATACAGGCAGCCGCGCTCGGGTTGGTGCTGGCCGCGGCGGCGCCGGCAACGGCCAAGGTCACGGCCGCCGAGGCCGCCAGGCTGGGCGCCGAGTTGACGCCGTTGGGGGCCACCCGGGCCGGCAGCGAATCCGGCACCATACCCGCGTGGGAAGGCGGCATCAAGGAGCCGCCGCCCCGCTACCGGCGCGGCAGGCATCTCGTCGACCCGTTTCCGGACGACAAGCCCCTCTTCACCATCACCGCGGACAATTTCCGGAAATACGAGGCCAACCTCACGCCCGGCCAAATCGCGGTGATCCAACGCTATCCCGAGACCTACCGGATGCCGGTCTACCGGACCCGGCGCACGGCGTCGCTGCCGCCGCGCGTCTACGAGCGGACCATCGCCAACGCCACGACGGCGATGCTCACCGAGGACGGCAACGGCGTGGTGAACGCCGCCGAAGGCATCCCGTTTCCGATCCCCCAAAACGGCCTGGAAGCCATCTGGAACCATCTTCTGCGCTACCGCGGTAAGTCCTTGCGCGTTACCAGCGGTCAGGCCGTGCCCACGGCCGCCGGCGCCTACGTCGTGGTGCAGATCCAGGAGCAGGTGCTGTGGGGGTATCAGCAGCCCGGCGCCACCACCGACAACATCGACAACAAGCTCGCCTATTTCCTGCAGGAGGTGCTGTCCCCGGCCAGAATGGCGGGCACGTTCGTCCTGGTTCACGAGACCCTGAACCAGGCCGCGGAGCCGCGCAAGGCGTGGGTCTACAACCCCGGCCAGCGCCGCGTCCGGCGCGCCGCCAACGTCGGCTATGACAACCCCGGCACCGCCTCCGACGGCCAGCGCACCAACGATCAGGCGGACATGTACAACGGCGCGCCGGACCGATACCACTGGAAGCTCGTGGGCAAGCGGGAAGTCTATATCCCTTACAACAGCTACAAGCTGGCGAGCGACCGCAATCGCTTCGACGACATCCTGAAGCCCGGCCACATCAACCCGGACCTCACGCGTTACGAACTGCACCGGGTGTGGGTGGTGGAGGCGACGTTGAAGGAGGGCACCCGCCACATCTATCCGCGTCGCACCTTCTATCTCGACGAGGACAGTTGGCAGATCGCGGTGGCGGACCAGTACGACGCGCGCGGCCAAATCTGGCGATTGAGCCAATCGTGGATCATCAACCACTACCAGGTGCCGGTGCTGTGGCAGACGGGTACTGCGATCTACGATGTCCAGAACGGACGCTACCTGGCCAAGGGTCTGACCAATGAATACCAGGCGGCGGAGTTCGACGTTCCGTTGGAACGAAGGAAGTTCACACCCCAGGCCTTGCGCCGGCGCGGCCGCCGCTAGTGTCCTGTCTGGTTAATTCGCATGATAATATGCGGAGGATTTTTCGTCGTCGGCAAGGCGCGATGACGAGCAGTGGCGGGCACCACGCGAGGAAGAGCAACGCAGCCGACGGCGAAAAAGACCCGCAGATTATTGTGCGAATTAACCAGACAGGACACTAGCTAGCCGGCGCGGTGCCTTTCTCGGCGGATTTGCGAAGGCGGGGCACCGGACCCTCTCCCTCTGGGAGAGGGTGGCCGAAGGCCGGGTGAGGGCTTGGCGGGCCGCTTCACGCCACGGGAGGGCTCCCGACAACGCGGACAATTCACCCCTGCACGCCGTGCGGGTCCAGCGCGTCCCGAAGACCGTCGCCGATGTAGTTGAACGCCATGACGGTGATGAATATCAGGACGCCGGGGATCAGGATCCACGGGTGGAAGCGGATCTGCGCGATGTCCATGGCCAGGGCCAGCATGTTGCCCCAGGAAGCCTCGGGATCCTGGATGCCGAGGCCGATGAGGCTCAGGCCGGATTCGCCGAGGATGTAGCCCGGGATGGACATGGTCGCGGCGACGATGGCGTAGGAGAACGTGTTGGGCAACACGTGGCGGATGATGATGCGTGAATGGGGAACGCCCATGGCGCGCGCGCTGGTGACGTAGTCCATCTCGCTGATGGAGAGCACGAGCCCGCGGATGATCCGCGCCAGGCTGGCCCAGCCGATGAAGCTCAAAATGACTACGATGGCCAGGTATGTCTCGAAGGACGACCAGTCCGCCGGAATCGCCGCACGCAGCGCCAGGAGTAGATAGAAACCCGGCATCATCATCAGCATTTCGCACAGCCGCTGAATCACCATATCCGTGCGGCCCCCGAAATAGCCGGAGGCGCCGCCGATCAGCATGCCCAGCACGAAGGTGATGGCCACCCCGACCAGCCCCACCGACAGCGACACGCGGCTGCCGTACAACAGGCGGGAGAGGACATCGCGTCCGAAACTGTCGGAGCCGAGCAGGAAGAGCATGGGCCGGTTAGGGTCGCTGTCGGAGAATTTCTCCACGCCGCGCAGGCCGAACAGGTGCAGCCGGGTTTCGATGAGTCCCAGGAAACGGTAGCGGTCGCCGGTGACGAAGAACCCGATGGGGTAGGTGGCGCCGGGCAACTCGCGGTAGACCTTGCGCTGGTTCTCGTCGAACTCGAAGGCGCTGTTGCGGATGTAGGGCCATCTCAACCCGTCTTCGTCCGAAATGTGTATCCAGGTGATCATGGGCGGATGGTAGGCCTTCTTGCGGGCGCTGGCGGCGTAGTGGTGGGGCGCGAGGAAGTCCGCGAAGATGGCGCCGCCGTAGAGAACCACGAGGATCCAGAATCCGAGCATGGCGAGACGGTTGCTCCGGAGGCGGGAGACGGCGCGCCGCAACGGAGAGTTGGAGCCGGGTGTCGCGCGGTTCCGGCGGGCGGCGTTGTCGCTTTCGGGGGGCATGACAGCTACCTGTAGCTGATCCGTGGGTCGACCCAGGCCAGCAGGATGTCGGCGAGCAGGTTGCCGATGATCAGCAACAGCCCGCCGGCCAGGGAACTGGCCATCACGACGTAGATGTCGTAGGAACGCACCGCCGTAAGCATCAGTTGCCCGATGCCGGGATAGCCGAAGACGATCTCCACCAGGGCCGAGCCGCCGATGAGGGTGGGCAGCAGGGAGCCGAAGCCAGCCACGAACGGGGTGATGGCGTTCCTCAGGATGTGCTTGTAGTTGACCATGGCATCGGAGAGCCCCTTGGCCCGTGCCGTGACCACGAACTGCATGTGGCTCTTGTCCAGAAACTCCGCCCGCAGCACGCGCACCAGCGCCGCCATGGAGCCGGTCCCGAGCACGATCACCGGCAGGACCAGGTGGCGGGCCACGTCCATCATCCGTCCCCAGGTATCGAGCTCATGGTAGTTGGCCGACGTGAGTCCGCCGATGGGGAGCCATTCGTAAAACGGGTTGTCGGGGTTGAAGTCGTAGGTCAGGGTTACGGCATAGAGCAGCAGCAGCGCGAAGAAGAAAGAGGGAATCGCCAAGCCCATGTAAGCCATGAAGCCGAACGCCCTGTCGCTCCAGGAATAGGGATGGGTGGCCGAGTAAATCCCGATGGGCAGCGACAGCAGCCAGGTGAAGAGGATCGCCAGGACGTTCAGCAGTATGGTGTTCTTGAGAAAGGGCCACATGGTGGTCCACACGGGCTGGCGGTTGGCGATGGACCTGCCGAAATCGGGCATGCCGATGTGGAAGCCGCTGCCGGCCTTCACGAGCCGGATCTCGTCCACGAAGAGGGATCCCGGGACGTCGCCGCGGAACGAGATGGAACCCATGCGCGTGGTGTCCACGCCCGCCTTGTGGAGGTCGGCCAAGTCGACCGACAAGGACGTCGTGACGTTGTCGGGCAGAAGCAACTCGGTGGCGTAGACCTTCGAGTCCGCGTCCCGGAGGGCCACGGTCGCCGTCATGGGCGCCGGCGCTTCCGGGATGATCCTGAAGGTCACGCGGTCGCAGCGGCCCGGCTCCGCCAGTCCCGGTGGGAATGCACCGCGGACGAGGGCCAAGCGCCGTGTCGGATCGAGGGCGTGACGCGTCGTGGCCAACACCGTGCTACCCGCATGATAGGTGACTTCCAGCACCGCGGGTCTTCCGCCGCGCTGCCGGGCGAAGAGAAACAGCCCACTGAGCCGGTTCCGGTCCACCCCGAAGCGGGCGTAGTCGGCGTCTGTCAGCGCCACCGAGACCGGTTCGCCCGCGGCGACGGATCGGCGCTCCTGGAAAGCCTTTGCGCCACGGTCCGGAATGCGCAGGAAAATATCTGCGCCGTGAACCCGGTCATTGCGGAGATCCATTTCGATGGAACGGAACTCACCCCCCGACCAGTGGTTCCAGGCGCGTTGACCGGCCGTGTTTGGATTGTCCGCCTTTCGCAGGACGCCGACCCCTCCCGCCGCGTCGAAGTTGAACCCGAGCCCGAAGGTGCCGTCTGCTTGCGGGACGAGGATGGGCGTGGCGTTGCCGGAGATCTTGTAGGCACTACGGTTGGCGGCAAGATCGGAGTATTCGAAGTCGGCGATGCGAACGCGTTCGCGGGAGAAACGGATGTCGAACAACACGCCGCGCAACCACCGCAGGTACTGGGTGCCCCAGCCTTTGTCGGCGCCGAACTCGCGTTTCCACTGACGCAGTTGCCGCTGATCGAGGTCGGGCTGGAGCGCCCACTGGTCGAAGTAGTCCCCCGGAGCGATCTGGATGATCATGAAGATCACGAAGGTCAGGGCGAAAAGCGACGGTATCGTTATCAGCAACCGCCGTACGATGTAGGTCGTCATGGTCGGATCGTTCCTAGTGTTGCGTTCCGTAGATACGTTGACGAAGATGCGCAGGAATTTTTGTCGTCGGCAAGGCGCGATGACGAGCAGTGGCGGGTACCACGCGAGGAAGAGCAACGCCGCCGACGGCAAAAAGGACAAGCAGATTCGTCAACGTATCTACGGAACGCAACACTAACCCGCGCGAGGTCGTCGCGGAGTGGCACGGACCACGGATCATTTCAGGTAGAGCCGCCTTACGTCGAACAGGCCGAACAGGGTCGGGGTGACATTGGAGAAGCGATTGCCGATGGCCGTGATGCGCTCGGCCAGGGCGGTATAGACCACCGGTACGTTGTCGGATGCGATCGCCTGGAACTCGCGGTAGATGGCGACCCGCTTTTCGTGGTTCAGCTCGCGGCTGCCGCTCACGAAGAGCTCGTCGATGCGCCGTTCCCACTCGGTGGCGGGTTCCTCCTGGTTCGGGAACCAGAGATGGAGCCGTTCGCCGGAATGCCAGAAGTTGATGCCGTGATGGGGTTCCACGCCGCCCGTGAAGCCGATGACGATGGCCTCCCAATCGTAGGTGCTGGTGAGCTGGGACACCAGGGTGTTGAACTCCAGAAACCGCAGGTTCACCCGGATGCCGATTCTTGCCAGGTCCTGCTTCATGATCGTGCATACCCGTTCCCGCACAGTGTTGCCGGAGTTGGTGGCCAGGTTGAAGACGATGTTGTTGCCCTCGGCGTCTTCCCGGACGCCGTCGCCGTCGCCGTCGAACCACCCCAGGCCGTCGAGCAGGGCATTGGCCTTGTCGAGGTCGTAGGGGTAGCGGGTCACATCAGGGTTGTGGAAGTCGCCGGCGGCGGGGCTGACCGCGGCCCACTGCGGATAGCCGAGGCCGTTCATGACGTTGTCGATGATGCTGTCCTTGTCGATGCTGTGGGCCAAGGCCCTCCTGAAGGCCAGGGTGTGGAACCACCCCAGCTTGACGGGATCGACGAACGGGGCATCGTTCTTGGGATTCTTGCCGGCGTTCATGTTGAGGGCCAGGAAGGTGGTCCCGAAGTTCGGTCCCCTCTTGTACAGAGTGAAATTCTTGGCCGCCTCCTGCGGTTTCAGGATCGGGAAGTGCTCGCCGGTGACGTTCAGTATGTCGGTCTCACCAGCCTGGAACTTCAGGAGCGAGGTGGCCAGGTTGGGCACCACCAGGTAGATGACCCGGTCGAGGTAGGGCAGGGGGTTCCCGGCCGCGTCCTTTTGCCAGTACCGCGGGTTCCGCTTGAGGACGATGCGTTCTCCCACGTCGTAGCGTTCGATGGTGAAGGGTCCGGTGCCGATGATGTCCGCGGGCTCGGTGCCCACATCCCAGGTGGAGGTGAAGGTGCCGTCGTCCACGTGCCGTTCCAGGATGTGCCTGGGATAGACGGAGGTTTCCATGCTCCGCAGGAAGGGCGCGAACGGCACCGGCAGGGTGAACCTCACGGTGTGCGGGCCGATCTTCTCGGCCTTGACCTGGCCCTTTTTCCAGGTCTGCGTCGCGGCGTCGAGGTAGCGGATGGTGAGCCCCGGGCGGGCCGAGGCGGGGATGTCGTCGTTGTAGATGATCTTCGAGAACGTGAAGATGACGTCGTCCGCGGAGAACGGCGCCCCGTCGGCCCACTTCACATCCTTGCGGAGGAAAAATGTCCAGACGAGGCCGTCCTCGGACGACTCCCAGCGTTCGGCCAAACTCGGCTCGACCTCCGCGGTCATCCAGGAGGTCTCGACCAGCCCTTCGAACACGTAGCCGAGAATCTCGGTCGACGACGTCTCCGTGGAGATGGCCAGGTTGAACGTCTTTGGGCCGGAGATCGTCGAATAGGTGAGGGTTCCCCCCGGCTTGCCGGTTTCGTAGCGGAACTCGGCGGCGTTCTGCTTCAGGCGGTCGACCAGCCCAAGGTCGCGAGAGCGGACCGTTCCGGGGGCCGCCAGACTCAGGATCGTCGCGGCTGCCGCGAGAACGAGCACAAGTCGCGTGAGTTGAAACATCTTTGCCTCCAGGCTCGATTATATTTTGGGGCATTGCGTTTACAAATCAAGCTATGGGGGTTCAAGGGGGCGGACGGCAAGTAGGCCGGCCCGGCACGACTTGACGGGGACAGGCCGTCAGTCTACCGTAAGCCGTTGAACTGACATGGGTCGAAACACGGTTTGGAAAGACGCGGCCGGAAACTCCGGGACACCACACTAGGCAAGGGGTCCGTGATGGCTGATGAGGACGTACTGGTCCTGACCAACGAGGATATGGAGGGTCTCCTCGACATGGGGGAGATCGTGGACGCCGTGGAGACGGCCTACTACGAGCTTGGGCGCAAGATCGCCGAGGGGATGCCACGGCGCCGGCTGCATATGCCGCAGGAAGGGATGGAGCGCACCTGGTACTGGCTGAACGTCATTCCCGGGGCGGTTCCGGCCTTCGATACGGCTGCGGTCCGTCTCGATTCGGCGCAGATCCGCTTTCGCAACGTCGACGGCGCCAGCCGCATGGAGTTTCCCGGGGACTTCGCCGGCTTCGTGCTGCTCTACAGCATCAAGGAGCGGAGGCTCAAGGGCATCGTCCACGACCACTACCTGTCGGCGCTCCGCGTCGGGGGCACCACCGCGGTGGCGGCCAAGTACCTGGCGCGGGAGGATGCCTCGGTGCTGGGCATTTTCGGCAGCGGCAGTCAGGCCCACGGGCAGGTTGACGCGCTGTGCGCGGTGCGGGATCTCCGGGAGGTCAAGGTGTTCTCGCTGCGCGAGGAGAACCGCAAGCGCTTCGCCAGGGAGGTGACGGAGCGCTACGGCGTCAAGGCGCGCGCGGTGCGGCGCCCCGAGGACGTGGTCCATGAGTCGGACATCGTCGTCACAGCCACCAACTCCGGCGATCCCGTGTTCGACGGCGACCTGCTGGAGCCGGGCACGCACGTCGTGTCCATGATCGGCCCGGACTGGTTCGACAAGCGCCGGGAGCTGGACGACGCCGCCATCGAGAACTGCGACCTCATCGTGGTGAACTCCAAGGAGCAGGTCGAGATCGACGAGCAGCCCGAGCTGATGTCGCCGATAAGGAAGGGCATCATCGGCTGGGAGCAGATCCACGAGTTGAGCGACCTGGTCATCGGCAACATCGCCGGCCGCACCACCGCGTCGGAGATCACCCACCACAACAACAACTGCGGCATGGGCATCCAGTTCGCCGCCATCGGCCACCTGGTGCTGGAAGAAGCTCGGAGGAAGAACCTGGGGACGCGCCTGCCCGCCGACCTCTTCATGACCCGCCGCACCGATGTTTCTTCTCCCTGATTGTGCAGGTGCGGGTTTCGAACCCGCCCGCGCGACGGTTGTTCGGAGACCTTCATGGCAACGACTCTCAGCATCGATCCTCAACACCTGAAGGGACGGCACGTGGACCGCGCGATCGAGGTGTTGAGGCGCGACGGCGTCATCGTCTATCCCACCGACACGATCTACGGCCTGGGCTGCGACGTGACCAGCAAAGCGGCGGTGGAGCGCATCCGCCGCATCAAGGGGCGCGATGCCAACAAGCCCATGTCGTTCGTGTGCTCGGACCTGGTGCAGGTGAGCCGGTACGGCCACGTGTCGAACTTCGCGCACCGCATCCTGAAACGCTTCCTTCCCGGTCCCTACACCTTCGTGCTCACCGCCACCAAGGAGACGCCCCGGGTGTTTCAGTCGAAGCAGAAGACCGTGGGCATCCGGATACCGAACCACCCGGTGCCGCTGGCGCTGGTGGAGCAACTCGGCAGTCCCGTGGTCAGCACCAGCGCCAACGAGAGCGACGAGGAGGTGGTCACCAACCCGGTCGATCTGGAGCGGATCTTCGGCCACCGGGTGGACCTCATCATGGAGTGCGGCACTCTCCCGGTGCTGGCCTCCAGCGTCATCTCGCTGGTGGACGACACCATCACGATCCTGCGCGAAGGGCAGGGCGACCTGAGCTACTTCAAGAGCCTCACTTGAGCTCGACCCTACGGCGTGTCCTGCCGAAACGGAAAAGCGTCCAGGGTGCGTCGGCAAGGCACCGCAAGCTCCTGTTCTCGTTGACAGGCTCGCCGTGCCTGTGGCATACGAGTGCGACGCCAAGGAAACTTCGGAGGTGCCCCATGCGAGCTAAACGCATTGCGACAGGACTGTTGGTCGGGATCATCGCGCTGGCCTTCGGCTTCTCGGGTTCGGCCGTCGCGGCGGACAAGTACCCGAACAGGACCATCACGTGGCTGATACCCTACGGTCCCGCCGGCGGGTTCGACCTCCACAGCCGCGCCATGATCATCGGCATGAAGAAGGCGCTCGGCGTCAACATCATCATCCGGAACCGGCCCGGCGCCGGCGGGAATATCGCCTGGAATCTCACCTGGGGCGCCAAGCCCGACGGCTACACCATCACCACCGTCAACATCCCCGGCGCCATCGTCTCCGAGCTGTTCGGCACCCCCACCCCCGAGTACCGCCTGAAGGAGTTCTCCTGGATCGGGCAAATCTCCGCCGCCCCGTATCTCTGGGCGGTGGGAGCGGAAACGCCGTTCAAGACGCTTGAGGATTTCCGGAAGGCCAAGGAAGTCCTCGTCACCGGCTCCGGGGTCGGCGGCACGGAGTGGGTCACGTCGACCCTGACCGGGCGGGTCATGAAGTTCAACATCAAGCAGATCCTGGGTTTCCCCAGCGCCCCGGCCGCCAACATGGCGATCGTCAGAGGCGAGGGTCACGCCCGCGGCCTCGGCCTGGACTCGCCGGGCCAGATGGCGTTCATCCATGACGGCACCATGAGGCCCATGTGGGTCTACCTGGACAAGCGCGATCCGGACTTCCCCGACGTCCCGACAGTGGGAGAGTTGGGTTATCCGGGCCTTTCGGTGCTTGCTTCCCACCGGGTGGTGGCCGCTCCTCCGGGCATGCCCAAGGACCGGCTGGCCCTGCTCCAGAGGGCGTTCGACGCGGCCACCAAGGACCCGGAAGTGCTGGAGCGGTTCAAGAAGATGAAGGCGCGCATAGAACCGGTGGTGGGCGAGGACTGGAACAAGATGCTGGGGGACTTCTACGGCCTGATTGAGGAACACGGCGACGTCTTCAAGGCGGCCCTGCAGAAGTAGCGGAAGAGAACGGACCAATCTGGACACAAGCGAGCACAGGTAGCAAACCGGCAAGGAGGTTTCCGATGTTACGTAAACTGATCGGCGTGGGTGCTTTGTTGGCCGTCCTTGGGATGACCGTACCCGCACAGGATGCAGCAGCTCAAGGGACATGGCCGGAGAAGGGCAAGACCATTACTTGGTTGATCCCCTATGCCCCGGCGGGCGGGTTCGATCTTCACAGCCGGGCCGTGAGCGTCGGCTTGAAGAAGGCCCTCGGTGTCAACGTCATTCTGAGGAACCGGCCGGGTGCCGGCGGAACCATTTCCTGGAACCTCCTTTGGAAGGCGAAACCCGACGGCTACACCATCGGCACCGTCAACATCCCCGGGGCCATCGTCTCCGAGCTGTTCGCCGATCCCAAGCCGGTCTACAAGCTGAAGGAGTTTTCCTGGCTCGGACGGATCTCCTCCGGTCCTTACGTCTGGGCCGTGGGCGCCAAGACGAAGTTCCAAAACCTCAAGGACTTCCAGGAAGCCAAGGAGGTCCTCCTCACCGGCACGGGAGTGGGCGCCACCGGATGGATCGCCAACCTGTTGACAGCCAAGGTGATGGGGTTCAATCCGAAGTTCATCCTGGGTTATCCGGGCGCTCCGGCCGCCAACATGGGCATCGTCAGGGGTGAGGGCCACGCCAGGGCCCTGGGCCTGGATTCCCCGGGCCAGATGGTGTTCGTGGAGGACGGCAACATGAGGCCCATGTGGGTCTACCTGGACAAGCGCGATCCCAGGTACCCCGACGTCCCCACCGTCGGAGAACTGGGCTTCCCACAGCTCAGCGTTCTCGCCTCTCACCGCGTGGCCACCGCTCCGCCGGGCATGCCCAAGGACCGGCAGGCGATCCTGCAGAAGGCGTTCGAAACGGCGCTGAAGGATCCGGAGGTTATCGCCAGGTTCAAGAAGATGAGAGCCAAGATGTCACCGGTCGTGGGCGAGGACTGGAACAAAACGCTTGATGGCTTCTACGACCTGATCAACCACTACGCGCCCATATTCCAGGAGGCCTTGCAGAAGAAGAAGTAGTAGCGGAGCTTTCTCGATTCACCGCGAATACTCCACCGGCCGGACACGCCGGCATGGTTTCTCCATCCGTGTGTGCCGGCCGGTTTGCGTCCGGCATCGAGTCCCGAACGATCCGGACCCGAGAGGAGCGTCTCCATGAGGAGCGCCTACGGCTTCAAGATCCCCGAAATCGATCCGGAACTGACCCGTGTCGGCCCGGGCACGCCCTGCGGCGAGCTGATGCGCCGCTACTGGCAGCCGGTGTGCCTGTCCCGCGATCTCGGTGACTTGCCCAAGCGCATCCGCATCCTGGGGGAGGACCTGGTCGCTTTCCGGGACGGCGAGGGGCGGGCGGGGCTGCTCTTCTTCCGTTGCAGCCACCGGGGCACCTCGCTTGAATACGGGCGGGTGGAGCAGGACGGACTGCGTTGCTGCTACCACGGCTGGCTCTACGACGTGGAGGGGCGCATCCTCGACATGCCGCTGGAACCGCCCGAGAGCACGGTGAAAGACCATCTCTGGCACCCGGCGTACCCGGTGCAGGAGTTCGGCGGCCTCGTCTTCGCCTACATGGGACCGTTGGAGAAGATGCCGGAGCTGCCCAAGTACGATGCCTGGGTCCATGAGGGAGGGAAGTTCTACGCGAGGTTCGGGCCGCGCATTGGGGGCTCCGTCGACTGCAACTGGCTTCAGACCGAGGAAAACCTCATGGATGCGCTGCACACCGTGTGGCTGCATACGCTTCACAGCGGCTCCCAGTTTCCCACCCAGGTGTTCACCTCGCTGCCGGAGGAGCTCCGGTACGAAGAGACGGAGATGGGCATGCGTTTCGTCATGGTCCAGAAGCTCGACGGCGGCCGGTGGGCCGAGTTGATCTGGGAAATGGTCATGCCCTTGAACGCCCACCTGGTCTACACGGATGAGCTCAAGACCAAAAAGGTGACCCAGGTTTCCTTTTGTGTTCCGGTGGACGACACGCACGTCAGGTCCGCCAACATCCGGTGGATGCCGGAAGACGTGGACGAGACCGTGCTGAGCGGGCGCGCCAAGCTCGCGCCCGGCGGAAGGTCGGACACCAGCTACGAGTACAGCCAGCGCCATCCCGACGACAAGGAAGCCCAGGAAGGGCAGGGCGAGATCGCCAACCACCGGCTCGAGCACCACGTCACGTCGGATGAAGGGGTGTTGATGTTCCGCAGGATACTTCGGACCGCCATCGAGGCGGTGAAGCGGGGCGAGGATCCCAAGGGGATCATCCGCGATCCCGAGAAAGCCGCATGCGTCCCGACGACGGCGGGCGCGGTGGTCTGGAAAGAAGGGGAGAAGCGCGTGCAGAATCTCTAGGCGTTCAAGCCGAGAGAACATGGAAGAGGCGGTAGCGCGCGCGGATACGGGGCGCGCCGCCCGAAGGAAAGCGGGGAATCATGCAGGCAGTGAGACTCTACAGCGGGGACGACGGCGAATCGCATTTCGAGGAGATCGAGCTCGACTTCCAGCCGGATCGGAACATGGAAAGCACGACCTTGGGAGACGCCAAGAGCGTTCACGTGCGGCGGGTGCCGCCCGGCGTGCTGCTGGACTGGCACCCGGCGCCGCGGCGCCAGTACCTGTTCACGCTCTCGGGCCAGTGGGACATCGAGTGCGGCGGCGGCGAGGTGCGGCGGTTCCAGAGCGGCGACATCATGCTCGCCGACGATCTGACCGGCCGAGGACACCGGAGCCGTGTCATCGGCGACGAAGCCCACGTCTTCGCGGTGGTGCCGCTGGCGGACTGACGCGGCCTTTCCGGCCTCCGAAAGACGACGACAATGTAGGGGCGGGTTTCAAACCCGCCCGCGCCCGCATCCGCGCTTTCGGTGGATGTTGTGGCGGCGCTGCGGAGGCTACGCGCTGGCCGCGGAGGCGCCGCCGTCCACGACCAACGCCGTCCCGGTGACGAACGACGCCTCGTCACAGGCCAGGAACAGGATCGTGTGGGCCACTTCCCGTGGCTCGGCCCACCGCTTCATCAGCGTGTGTTGTGCGCCCGTTCGGCGCAGCTCCTCCTCGCTCACGCCCCGTGCCTTCGCCCGTTCGATATGAAAAGGTGTGATGGTGGGGCCGGGGCAGACGGCGTTCACCCGGATACCGTTCCCGACCTCCTCGATTGCCAGGGTCCGGCTGAGGCTCACCACCGCGGCCTTGGTCACATCGTACTGTCCCATTCCCGCCCGTCCCGTGACGCCGAAGACCGAAGACACGTTGACGATGCTGCCGCCGCCCCGTGACCGCAGCAGCGGGATCACGGCCCTGCAACAGTGAACGGTGGCCATGAGATTGACCGCCAGGATGGAATCCCAACTGTCCGGCTCGGCGTCAGCGAGAGCGCCGTACACCCGGATGCCGGCGACGTTGACCAGGATGTCGAGACTGCCGAAGTAGGCCGTCGCGGCGTCCACCGCGCGTTTCGCCTGGGGTTCGTCGCTCAAGTCCGCCGCCATGGGCATGATGTCCGCCGAGGGGAGCCTGTCGCGGATCTCCGCGGCCGCGGCTTCGGCGGAAGCGGCGTCACGGTCCACCACGGCCAACTTGGCGCCTTCCTCGGCAAACAGCGAGGCGGTGGCGCCGCCGATGCCGCCTCCGCCGCCGGTGATGAAGGCGACCTTTCCCTGGATGCGTCCCACGCGTCCCGTCTACCTTGAATGCCCCAGGGCGGCCCGCGTGGCTACGTCGGCGGCGGGGAACGAGTAGCCCTCGGCCTCCAACGCCGCGGCCGCCACCTCTTCGTCTTCCTGCGGCGCGGCGCCGCTCACGCCGATGCCCCCCACCACCTCGTCGCCTATCCAGACGGGCAGCGCCCCCTGGCCGATGGCGATGTGGCCGCCGTGCACCACCTGCACGCCGGTGTAGAACACCGGTTTCGGGTTGGCCTTCTCCTCCAGCACCGCGGTGCTCTGGCGGAAGGCGGCCGCGGTAAACGCCTTGGCCCGGGCGATGTCGGGAGCCACGAACTTGGTCCCGTCCATGCGGCCCGACCACATGAAGTTCCCGGCGGCGTCCACGATGGTCACCGCCACCTGATAACCCTTGTCCTCCGCCGCGCGGATGCCCGCATCCACCAGCGCCCGTGCCTGTTTCATTCCGAAGCTCAAAGCGATTCTCCTCTCTCCATCGTGCTGAAGCCTGACCTGAGTGTCCTGCCGGCTAGTGCCGGTATCCGATCCTCATCAAACGCCCCAAGGGACGGCGCGGCACCGGGACCTCCGCGCCCGCCGCGAGAAGCTCCCGGACCATGCGCTCGCGGTTACGGTCGAGGTCGGCCAGGGCTTCTTCGGGCGACAGACCCTCGCCGATACACCCCGGCAGCTCCGGATACTCCGCCCGCCGCAGCCACCGGCCGTCGTCCCCCCGGACCGCCGCCATGCGAAGGACATACGGCACGGCCATATATTCTTCAAACGTCATTCCGAATCCGTCATTCCCGAGGAAGCGACCGTGTCAAAACCACCCCCTCTCCCTCTGGGAGAGGGTAGGGGTGAGGGTGCCCGGAGCAAGCGCCATGCCGGACACAACAGAATCCAGGGGCGGGGAGGATGGGCTGGCCTACGGCGCAATGCTCACCCGATCCCTCACCGCCTCCACCCACATCGTGTCCTTGGGCAACCGGACGGAGGTGGCACGGACATGATGGAGCCTGGGATCCAGCCCCGGCGGGTCGGCCTGTTCCTGCCGGAGCCTCTTGGCGGCGTCGATGAGGCACTTGCGCACCTGTATGATGGCCGTGTCGCTGGTGCCCAGACGCTCGCGGGTGCGGTCGAAGATCGGCCCCTGGCTCTCGGTCATGGCCCGGTCCTGCATACCGAAGCCGGGTATGCCGCAGAACATCCGCGTGCGGTGGGCCTCCCAGTCCATGCCGTAGTCGCCGGCCCGGGTGGCGGCGGGACGGACATCGCCGTAAGGGCCGTTCACGGCCGGCCCGAACTGGGTGATGTGGGCGCTCAGGCCGGTGTTGAACGACGCCAGCTCTTCCTCCTTGAGCGGCCGTTCCGGGTGCCAGGTGATGGTCCAGTTGATCAGGTGCCCGTCGTCCGCCGGCACCCACGCGTGTGAATGCAGGATCGGGTCCTCGTCCTGGGGCGGCGGCATGGTGTAGAAGGGCATGATGAACTGGGTGATGCGCCAGTAGAACCGGTCGCCGGCGACATTGCGCCGGGCGCCGATCATGACGCCGTACTCCGTGTCCACCACCTCGAACCGCGGGCTCCGGTCCGACGACTCCACCGCCGTGTCGACGCCGAAGCCGGCCCTCTCGATGTCCTTCAGGGACGCACGGTCGGCCGAGCTGAGGGGCGCGTGCAGGAAAGAGATGTGGCTCGAATCGATGCCCCCTTCCAGCGCCTGGAAGTAGTTGCTGTCCTGGTAGTACTTGGAGATGAAACGCTGGTTGTCGGGGAGGTGCAGCCACTCGAAGTCCGGCAGGTCGGTCATGTGCGCCGGATCGCCCATGAAGGCCCAGACGATGCCGCCGCGCTCCCGGCAGGGATACGCAGGGTGCCTCACCGCGTGCTTGAAGTCGGTCTCCGGCGCCTCGTTGGGCATCTCCAGGCAGCGGCCGTCCAAACCGTACTTCCAGCCGTGGTAGCAGCAGCGCAGCCCGTCCGCCTCCACGCGCCCGAAATAGAGGGAGACGCGCCGGTGCGAGCAGTACTCGTCCAAGAGCCCGGCCTCGCCCCGGGCGGTCCGGAAGGCCACCATGTCCTCCCCCAGGATGCGCACCCGCTTGGCGCGCCCTCCCGCCTCCAACTCGCCTGAAAGGACCACCGGCACCCAGTAGCGCCGCATCACGTCGCCCATTGGGGTGCCCGGGCCCACCCTCGTCAGAATCTCGTTGTCTTCCCTGGTCAGCATGCCGTCCTCGGTGTTCTGGCGGTTGTTCGCGAGCTTAAAGAACTACAATCGGCGTTCTGTTTGTGTCAAGTTCGCTGAAGATCATTTCGGCCTTCGGCAGGATTCTGACACTGCTGGATGACACGGAGGATGGCTTGGCGTTGCGCGAGATTGCTGCCGGTTGGACATCTGATGCCACCGAATGGCAGGTTTAAGCGAGCCCTTGCAGGGTTGTGTGATCGTGGTTCGGCGGAGTCAACTGGTCGTGGATTGGCAGCCCGGTGGGGACGAAGTAGACCGGGACAAGGCGAATAGGCTCCTTGGGCCTTTGGGGGGTTTATGGGGTCTCATTGGGGTCCAATAGCGGGTTTATTGGATGGCGGATTCCTCGTCAAGGCCGAAGTTGGTTACGGGTATGGCGTAGTTCAGCTTGGCGCTCTCCGGCGCTACCGGGAGCAGAACCCCGCAAGACGCGTGTGATCCACGAGTTGGTGTAGGTTCTGCAGCGTGAAGACCTTGCCGCGGGTTGAGAGAAGCAGCTTTTTCATGTCTTCGCGGCGGACGCCGAAGCCGCGCCCGGCGATACAGGCAACCACTTCGAACCGGGGCTGGCCTGCGGGTTGCCCTTCCATGCTCAGCGTTCCGAGATGTTGGACGCGCGTTACTTTGTCGCGGGCCGTACCGTCGTCTTCAGTGAGCTTGGCCTCGATGACCACCCGTGGGTTGAACTCATTGGGGACGACGAAATCAGGTGCCTGGTCGAAGCCGGGCAACCGCTCCGCCCGCTTGGTTTTGCGTGAGCTTATGCCGGCGCGGGATAGGACATCCTCGATGGCATTCTCGACGATGTTACCGACCAGTTCGCTGATGGAGTCCCGATGGCCGGCAAACGGCCGACCGAGCAGACGTTCGTAGAGCAAGATGGAGTAAGGAACGCCCATATCAGCCAGTGACCGGAGGCTGACGAGTCCGGCCCTGGTATCGGCCTTGTCCAACCTGTGGAGTTCGCCCTGCGAATTCCCGGGTGCGCCCGTTTGGATGATGTGGCAAGCGGCCGCCATCAGCGCGTGAATGCGTCGTTCCGTCGCCGTTCCGCGTTTCGGTAAAGCCCCCTCGGGTTGCATGCGAATATTGCGGTCGATGGCTCGCGCGGCGCTTTGCGTGACGGTGACCCCGGTGTGTCGACTAGCGTAGTACGCCCACTCTGGCGGCGTGAATCCTAGCATGCAGCGAAGGACAATCAATGAGATCGGGACTTCGAAGACCGCCGACGCGACCTTCTCTGGCGTGACCTCCCGGAAGCCACCTGTGGCACGTTTCAGCGCTTCATATCCGTTTTCAAATGTCGAGAACTCGACGAAACCCTCGCCTTTCGGCATGACTAGAAACTCTGATTCGAGACACGCGAAAACGGCATCCACATACCCGTCCAGGTCGGATTGGAGTTCGTCGAAACTGACTTCAAAAGGGAACGGCACCCGGTCTCTCCTCTGCGGATGCGTCCGCCACGTACAAGGATCCCTGTAGTGGTGCCTCTGGTCGACCAGTTGCCACGCGGTCCACGAGTTGCTCCGGATTGCCATAAGTCGAGACGGCCTCGGCAAAGGCGGTCAACTTCTTTCTGGTAGGCAGCCCGACGTTCCAGCGCTTACGGAGTTTCCAGACTCCCATACGGGTAAGGTGCCCGAAGACGATGCATCGGCGGTCGCCATGGGTAGGCGTTCTGCCGGCCCTCTCCAAGCCTTCTAAGTCTTCCGTCAGGATCGTAGAAAATTGCTCTGGTGTTTCGAACAGCCAGCGCCTCGGAGTTGCCCCCGAAGCTCGACACACGAAGACCGTATCGATGATGGAGGATGCTGTGCCGTGGATGTGGATCGAGCCTCCCATCTCTGCAGGGCAGGGGAGCGATGCGGAACAGACAAGGCCCGCATCCAGTATTGCGACGCCGACTGCGTAGTAGGCTTCCAGCTTGTTGTGATGGTAAGTAAAGACAAGGGGAGCGCCCAACTTCAATCCACCGGCCATGCGCGAATAGACCTTAGCCAGCCCTTCCGTAAAATGTTCCAGGCCTCGTTCCTCGGTGGCATTGCCCGTCAACTCCCCCGATGAACGAGTGGACGGGTGGTTGAATCCCTCGGTTTTGTTGCCAACCAGACGGCGCAGCCAAACGTAGCAGAAATCCATCAATTCGCCGTATTGGACGTTTCCAAAATAGGGCGGGTCGGTGAACACGGCATCGAGACTTCGTGGCGCCAGTTCTACATCCGCGGCATCCTCGCAACGAATGGCGACTTCTCTTCGGCTGCCGTTGAACCTCTCGCCGATCCATTCGCCATCGATGGGAATCTTGACCTTACGCCCGTGGTGGCGCTGAACCTCGAACGGGGCCTCGCAATAGCGCTTCGCCTTAGCGTACTTGTCAACGATGTTGGACCAGCCGCCGGAGCCGACGTTGACGCCGCCCCCGTTGGCGATGCCCAGGAAATTGGATTCACATTGTACCATACCCACCGGGAAACCGTGGACCGAGAAGATATCCAGTGACTTCAGGGCCATAGTGTCGTAGCGGCAAAGCATGTTTTGGTAGCGCAACAGGTCGGAGAGGTTCGTCGCCAGCGCGTGCCGGATGCGGCGGTTCCTGGTTTCGGCAATCAAGCGGCAACTCAGCTCTAGCCCGAGGAGTTGGCGGGGGTTGAACATGTCACGGTAGCGGGTGTAGCCCCATCGATGTAGCCTGTCCGTTTCGTCTCCAGGCAGGATTTCCTGGTCCGGCACAAAGCGTGGGACGGTCTCTTTCCATCGCTCCGAAGCCTCCTCCATGCGAGCAAGATCCTCGGCGTCGGGTTTCTTAAAGAAACGGCCCTTGTGCCCCGTCTTGCGCTTCGGGTTGTGGTACTCGATGGCGAAAAGGCGGTGCTCAAGGGGTTGTTGAATCTTGCCCGGATAGACGTTGGAGTGACCGCAGCTTGGACAAGAGCAAAGGCCTCGGCGGGCGGGCCCGGTCTGGGTCAGCAGGGTCCCGCATGCCGTACAAACTCCGGGATTTGTACGGTCGTCTACCTCGTTAAGGTCGCCGCAGACCGGACAGACCAAGACATTCTTCGGGTGGCGCCTGTTCTCTGCGAGAAGATAGCCTGGGAAGAGATCTAGCTGTTTCCCGCAGGCTTCGCATTCCAGTACCTTGACCCAAAGAAAGGACTTCACTGGGACGTTGGCGTCTCCGTAGCGAGGGCAAGACGTTTGAAAATATTGGCCGAGTTCGGCGTCCAGGGCTGCGATGAGAGAGCGGGCGGCTCGCTCATATGCTGCTACGTCCAGATGCTCGACCTCCTCCCGGACGATCCACGCCGCCATCGGGTTGATGTCGAAGCCCTGCACGGCGCACCCGAGCCGGTTTGCCTCGATCAGCGGCGTTCCGCCGCCCATGAACGGGTCTGCGATCCGGGTCCCTGAAAGGTCGTTTGCTTGGAAAAAGGCGTCCTTCAGGCGACCTTTCCCGAACTCCGCGAGGATCAGTCCACGAAACAACGTTCCCGGACGGCGAGCAAACCACTTGTGAACCCCGATAATCGGCCGATAGTTCTGCTGGATCTGCTTCTCCCTAAGCGCCAACTCTGCAATCAGGGGAACATCGAAACGGTGCTCAATGCTCATCGATGATCCCCTCTGACCGGCTGGTTTTGCCCCGCGCCCGGCTTCTCTCCATGGATTCCGTGTACCGCAGCTTAGGTCCGCTTTCAATGCGCTGGGAGTTTGAGGCACCTTCCTGGTTATCCCTATCGGCAGTACAGTGGATGCTCTATAGTTTCAGAATCCACGAGACGCTTAACGGTGCGGGTGTGGGCTGATAGCGGACGAAGAAAACGCTCTAAGAGTCCGCCGGTACGCAAAGGGGTTCGTTCGGTTCGAGAGGCAGGTCGCGGTATGCGCAAGAAACGCAGTTTAACAGGGAGGCTCGGTATGGACGGGGGTTTCTGGTTCATGTTCGCGGCCAGCATCGTCGTCGGCGTGTACGTGCTCCGTTCCTACGGCGTCCAGCATGCGGTGGACGGTCTGTCAAGCGGCGGTCAGTTGCTGATGGCCACGCTTCCCAAGATGATCTTCGCCTTCGCGGTGGCGGGTCTGATTCAAGTGATTCTTCCCACGGACCTGGTTTCGGAGTGGCTCGGCGAGGGCTCCGGCATACGCGGCCTCATGATCGGCACCGCGGCCGGAGCGTGCACCCCGGGCGGGCCGATGATGCACTTTCCGATCGTCGCTTCATTGATGGCTTCCGGCGCCGGCGCCGGGCCCATCATCGCCTACCTGACGTCCTGGTCCCTCATCGGCTTCCACCGGTTGATCATTTGGGAGATTCCCATACTGGGCATGGAGATCACCGTGGCGCGATTCCTGGCCAGTCTTGTGTTGCCGCCTTTCGTGGGCTTCGTGGGCGGCTTGATCTTTCACGGCTTTCCCGGCAGGTTGCCGGGTCCTTGACGGTCTCAGCGGGGTCTCAGGACGCCGCGTCCTCGTTCTTGACCAGGTCGATCTCCCAGGACAGGTAGCGTTCCATGTCCTCGCGGGACTTCCCCAGGGCGCCGTGCCACACGCTGTGGCCGAAGTCGGCCTGTGCGTCCTCGGTGGAGACGCCGGTTCCTTCCAGCCCGTCCTCCAGCGCCCGGCCGCCGCGTTCCCACTCCCGGGTTCCGCCCCGGAGCACTCGCACGTCGCCGTAGCCCAGTTGCCGCAGGGTGCCGGCCGCCAGCGTGGAACGGACGGCGTCGTCGCACACCAGCGCTAGGGGTGAACTCTTGTTCGGCGCGACTCGCGCGATGTCCAGGTCCAGACGTCCGCGGGGAAGCCAGCGCGTTCCGGGGACGTGGGCGAAGCCGTACTCGCCGATGCTGCGGACGTCCAGCGCGAGGAAAGGGGACCCGACGTGTGCATCGAGGGCCGGCGCGTCGATGAAGTTCGTTTGGGCTCGCGCCTCCTCCAATCCGAAGACGGTGGCCTCGGGAGTCCCCGTTTCCACCTCGAGGCCCGCAGCGCGCCATTCCTGCAGGCCGCCGTCGAGGATCGCGACGTCGTGGAAGCCCAGTCTCTGCAGCAGGGAAGCGGCCCACACCGGCCGCAGGTCGTCGTCGGATACCACGAACACGGGTGCCCGGCGCACCGCGAGAAAGTTCTCGTGGGCGAGCGCCATCTGTCCCAGCGGCAGCGAGACGGAGCCGGGTATGTGGCTGGTTCCGTATTCCTCGGGGAGCCGCACGTCCAGCAGGTAGACGGTCGCGCCGGACTCGGCGACGGCGCGGAAGTCGTCGCACGCGCGGTGCCGGATGCCCTCCTTCGAGGCAAGTGCTTCGGTGGCCTCGCGGACGCGGGTGGCCCGAGCGGATGAGGCGGCGCCCGGCACGTCCTTCCCCGATCCCGTGGCGATGTCCCCGCCGGCCAGGAACCAGCCCATGACGCCGTTCTCCAGGGCATAGACGTTGGTGAAGCCGTTATCGTGCAGCAGTTGTGCGCCGAGAATTCCGCGAGTACGGCCCGCGCAGCTCACCACCAGCGTCGTATCGTCCTTCAACGGCAGTCGCGGCGCGTCCAGCAGGAGATTGCCGCCAGGGATGTGGAAGGTATCCGGCACGTGGCCCCGCAGGTACTCCTCCCGCGACCGTACGTCCACCACCACCACGTCCTCGCCGGCCTTGCGTCGTTGGGCCAACTCTACCGCGCTCAAGTGGGTGACGTTGCCGCCATGGGCGACGCGCTCGCCGTATTCCTTGCCGTGCACGCCCCAGCCCGAGCGCACCGGCAACCCCTGGCGCTGCCACTCGTCGATTCCGCCCGCGAGGATACGGACGTCGGTATAGCCCATGCTCGCCAGGGTCCCTGCCGACAACGCGCTACGGCGTCCGTCGTCGCAGCACACCGCCACCGGCACGCTCCGGTCCGGCACCATCACCGGTAGCCGGATCTCCAGCGCGCCCCGGTTCACCGGGCTCGTGCCGGCGATCTGCGCCCGAGCGAACTCGCCGCGCTCGCGCACGTCGATGCAGGCGTGAGGGGTATCCGAAGCCAGCAACGCCTGAAGGGCCGTTGGGTCGATGGATGCGATGCTCAATTGCGTCTCCCTTGCCGGAGGATCATCTCTGTATACCGAATCCCGCCGGGTCAAGTGAACAGCTTGACGACGATCGTCGCCTTTCCCAATCGTTTCGGGGGCAAGGCCGAGTAGTATATGATGTCTCGGTTTCGGCACGTGAGGAGACGAGGGAAGGGAAGACCATGATCAAGGCGTGGGATGCGGACGGACACGTTTCGGAGTCGGAGGTGACGTTTTCCGACAAGTACTGGGATGCCGGGCTCCGTTCCCGCAGGCCCGAGGTGATCGAGATCGGCCCCGACCGGGCGTTGCGCTGGCTCATCGACACGCGGGCGTTCCCGGTGAGGACTGGTCCCTACCAGCAGGCGGGCTTTCCACTGAGCAAGGACGGCCGGCCGGCGGAGATCACGCCGGGCATCAATGCCGCCGATCCGGTGGAGAGCGCCGAGCTCCGGACCGTGGCGGCGCGCCTCGAGCAACTGGACCGGGAGAACACCGAGGTCCAGGTCATCTATCCGACGATGTTCCTTTCCTATCCCATCACATTCGACCCGGAGCTGTCCGTGGCCATGATGCGCGCCTACAACAACTGGATCGCGGACATGACGAGCCAGGCGCCGGAGCGCCTGAAGTGGGTCACCATCATCGATCCCATCGACCCGGAAGCATCCGCGCGCGAGGTTCACCGGACGAAGGAGATGGGGTCGGTGGGCGTCATGATGCTGGGCATGACCGGTCACCACCGTGTCGACGACGACTCCATGGAGCCCGTTTGGGAGGCCGCCGCGGCCGCCGGGCTGCCGGTGGCGGTGCACACGGGGCACAGCTTCCGGGCGCTGGGAGAGGTGTGCGACACGCACCACGACAAAACCAGCATGGCGTTCTGGCTCACCGTGCAGTTCGCCTTCCAGCGGGCGATCTCCAAGGGCATCGCCGACCGCTACCCCGATCTCCGCATCGCCTTTCTCGAGGCGGGCTGCTCCTGGGTGCCAGCGGTGGTGGAGCGGGTATCGGAGTACAGCGGACTCGAGAATGCCCGGGCGGGCGCAGACTTCAACCGGGGTTATCTGGGCAGGCACAGGCCGGAGGAGTACATCCACAGAGGGCAGATCTACTTCGGTTTCGAGGTGGACGAGCGGCTCCTGCCGTTCGCCGTCGAGGAGTTCGGCGATGAGTGCTGGCTCTACGGTTCCGATATCCCGCACGCGGATCGGCTGGTGGACTCGGTGAGCGTCTTCCTGGGACGTACGGATATCGGCGAGGACACCAAGCGGAAGCTCCTGGTGGACAACGTCGCCCGCTTCTACGGCCTGGACCCGGAGACGGGTTCTCCGTAGGCGCGGGTTTCTAAACCCGCCCGTGCGCGAACCGGTGTTCCGAACGAAGTGGTCGGAACCGGGCGAGTCGGCGGCGCGCCCCTCAGGCCACGTGCGCGGGCCGCTCCTGATACACGACGGCGCCGGAGGTGGTGGGCACGCAGGCGGCCTTCTCGGGATCGCGGATGATCCCCTTGGGATCCTTGCCGGCCTTGACGTCGTCGATGGCGGTCTTGAGTATTTTCCGGAACAGCACGACGCCCTCGTCCGAGCTTACGTGGCGCTCCATGGCGTGCACCACGATCTCACCCTGTCCTTCCTGGGCCTCCTTGTCGTCGGGAAAGCGCTGGCTGTATTCGTAGTCCCGGGGGCCGCGACCGGCTGGGGCGAGCTTTTCGCGACCCGACAGTTCCGTGGGGTCGGCCCCGTCCGGCACCCAACGGATGTTCGCGCCGAGCTGGTGGGTATCGTCCACGGGAACGCAGAAGGACACCTGGTTCACCTTCTTCGTCACGGGCTCGTCCGTGTACGTCAGGTGGACGTTCAGCGGCATGATGTTTTCCCAGATGACGTCCGCCCAGCGCCCGTCGTCCATCTTGCGAGTCATCACGAAGCGCATGCCCATCTCGGTCTCCTCGTAGACCAGGCGCTCGGGCAGGGTTGAATGGGCCTGGGTGGGAAACTGGGCGCCGCTGTGGACCGTGTGCAGCCACACCGCATGGAGCGCGTCCATGAGGTTCTCCTCGCTCTGGAGCCAGTTGCAGTCCTGGGCGCCGCCCACGCGCGGGCCGAAACGCGGCTGGAGCGTCCCTCCTTCCGCCTCCAATACGTCGTAGCGCGGCAGCAGCGGCATCTTGTCGAGCGGACCCATGTACGCGAACAGCAACCCGCCGTATTCCTCGACGGGATAGGCGGGGTGCCAGAGATGGTCCTTCACCGTGCTGTCGGGCGGTTCCAGCGGCATGTCGAGGATGCGCCCCTCCACGTCGTAGAGCCAGCCGTGGTAGCAGCAGCGCAGCCCGTCCCGCTCCACCCGTCCGTACTCCAGCGAGGTGCCCCGGTGACTGCACCGAAAGAATAGGAGTCCGGCCCGGCCCTTCCCGTCTCGGAACGCCACCAGGTCCTCGCCGAGGATGCGAATGCGCCTAGGCAGGTCGGTGAGGTCGGCGGAAAGGCACACCGGCTGCCAGTACCGCCGCATCAACTCGCCGCACGGCGTCCCCGGCCCCACCCGGGTAAGCTCGGGGTCTATCTCCGGTATCTTGAAACCGTAGGCGCTTCGCATGGCATCCTCCTGGGCGCGGTGCCCGCCTCGGGGCGATTCGGCAGCGGGTATATCAATCCCCACATGGAGAGTAAAGTGCGCGGCGAGCCGGCGGACGGCTTCGTTGACACGCTACGGCCGTTCTGATACCGCCGGGAAAGGTTTCCCCCGCATGATTCGCAATACAAGGAAATTAGAGATGGCGGACACTCAAACGGATGTCATCACCACCAAGACCTTTTTCAGGGCTCCTTCGAATACCGATGCCGCACCGCTCCCACCTGACGAATACGAAGCCCGGTTCCTGCAGGCTCAGGCCGAAACGGTAAGGGCTTATCCCAACCACCCGCCAATTCCCGACGAGGTCCTCACCAACCCCGACAAGGCCAGGCGGTATTTCGGCGTCTGGCAGATGAACCACAGCTTCTTCGCCAAGATGTTTCCCAGCTACCTGATGAACATCGCCGCCAAGTGCCCCTACCAGGACGTGCGGCGCGAGATCCTGCACGACTGCTGGGACGAGGAGGTGAGCGACCCGGACGCCGACGGCATGTGCCACATCGAGGTTCTCTACTATGACTCCCTGCAACTCGGCATCACGCGCGAGGAGGCGGAGGCGTTCGAGCCCACGCCGATCTTCATGGCTTGCATGCACGCGCTGGACAACCTGAGCCGGACGCTGACGTGGCAGGGCGGCTACGCCGCCATCGGCGGGCTGGAAAGCATCCGGGTGGCGGTCAAGCGGGGTTTTCTCGACAAGGGCGAGTTCGAAGGCCCCTGGGCCGCCAGCGCCAACCGGGTGGAAAAGCTCTGTGGCATACCGAAAGGTTCCCTGATGAACGCCGGCCTCCACCAGAGCAAGGACCAGGTCCACGGCGGCGGCGTGCTGGACATCCTCAAGAAATACGCCACCACACGGGAGATCCAGGAAGAGACCTTCTGGGCCATCAGGGCCGCGAGGTCTTTCCGGGTCATCACCACGAGAGAGCAGATTCGCCTGGCCCGCGCCGCCATCGGGCTCCCGGCGGACGAGTTGCGGGTTACCTGACCCCACGGCGGACGGACCGGAGCGTTCCGCCCGAACTCCGCTGCAAGCCTGCCGCTTGACGGCACGCCGGAGCCGCATGCTCATTTGACAGCCATCGCGCCGTCAACTAACATCGACCCCTGCTTGCGAACCCCGGGAACCGGGGACGGAAGCAACCGTTTTCGAGGCACATTTCGGATCGAGAGAGCGGACAGGGAGACACCATCCATGGCGAAACAGGAGGAATTGGCGCTCGGAGCGGGGGGCGTGGCGCCACCGGACGTGGACACGTCCCGGGGCCCGCGGAAGACCACGTCCGTCTTTACCGAGGCCGGTTGGGACGTCGCTCTCCGCGTGGGCTCCATCTTCGCGCTCGTTTTCGTGTGGTGGGTGTTGAGCCTTTACTACGCCAACGCCGCCCTGGTGCCGAGGCCCTGGGAAACGTTCGGGGAAGTCGGCGTCATCATCAAGTCGGGGGAACTATATCACCACATGGGCAACACGCTTTGGCGCGTGTTCGTCGGATTCGGCCTTGCCATGCTGGTGAGCACGCCCCTGGGGATCATCATGGGGAGCTTCAGGAACCAGGAGAGCTTCTTCGAGCCTCCGGTGATCCTGGGCCTCACCATGCCGGGCCTCATCTGGGCGCTCTTGATGATCATGGTCTTCGGCATCAAGGAGGTCAGCGCCTACCTCGCGGTGGCCGTGACCATTTCGCCCATGCTCACCATCAGCATCTGGCAGGGGACCAAGTCAATCGACAAGGACCTGATCGACATGAGCACGGCGTTCCACGCCAGCGTCATGTCCAAGCTGGTGGACGTGATCCTGCCGCAGTTGGTTTCGCACATCCTGGCTGCAATACGGTACGGCCTGGGGCTGGCGTGGAAGGTGATCGTGCTGGTCGAAGGGTTCGGCTTCAGCAACGGCGTCGGCTATCAGGTCATGCACCAGTTCGACCTCTTCTCGGTGAAGGGGGTGCTGGCATGGGCCATCACGTTCCTGATCGTGATGATCTTCCTGGAGTTCGGTGTGGTCGGCGTCCTGGAGCGCAGCGTGACCCGCTGGCGGCCGCGGGTCGAGGCCTGGAGGCGTTAGTGTCCTGCCTCACGAATACGGTTGTGGAGATGCGCAGGATTTCTCGTCGTCGGCAAGGCGCGACGACGAGCAGTGGCCGATACCACGCGAGGAGGAGCAACGCAGCCGACGGCGAGAAGGACAAGCATATGCATAACCGTATTCGTGAGGCAGGACACTAAGGTGGCGTACGTACGTATCGACGACGCGGTCAAGTTCTTTTCCCGCGAGGACGGCTCGCCGCTCAAGGTGTTGGACGGCATCTCCTTCGACACCAAGGAATACGGCATCACGGCGTTGCTGGGGCCGTCGGGCTGCGGCAAGTCCACGCTGTTGAACATCATCACCGGCCTCGAGCGCCTTGACCACGGGCGTGTGGAGATCATTTCGGAGGGCGAAGACGGTGAGCGGGCGCACCCGCAGTTGGGCTACGTGTTCCAGGATCCTAGGCTGCTCAACTGGAAACGGGTGGAGGACAACCTGAAATTCGCCCTCAAGGGGATGGATGTGCCGTCGGAGGAGTGGGACGAGCGGCTTGACAAGTACCTGTCGCTGGTGGGCCTCACGGACTTCCGCAAACAGTACCCCCTGTACCTGTCCGGCGGCATGCGGCAGCGGGTGGGTCTGGCGCGTGGCCTCGTGATCGAGCCGCAGGTGCTGCTGATGGACGAGCCCTACAGCAAGCTCGACCAACTCACGGCGCGGCAGTTGCGGGAGGATACCCTCCAGATCTGTTCCCGGCTCAAGCAGACCGCCTTGCTGGTCACCCACGACGTGGAGGAGTCGGCCTACATGGGCGACCGTATCGTGATCTTCTCCGCCCGCCCGGCGCGCATCGCCGCGGTCTACGAGAACCCCTTGCGCTCCTCGGAGCGCGATACCGACGACATTAGGTTCATCGAATTCAAGAAGGAAGTGCTGGAAACCATACTCAACCTGGTGAAGGAGGACGCATGATGATCGCAAGAATCAAACGGTTTCGTCTGCTGGTCCTGACCGCGGGGCTGTTCCTGTTCGTTCCGGGCCTGACCGCGCCGGCCCTGAGCGCCGACCCTCCCGTGGTGGAGTTCGGCCTGCCCTCCGGAGGGGTCTTCGGCCTGGGCGGCCAGTACATGATCGACAAGAAGCTCGACCGCAAGCACGGCTTCGTCGCCAAGCCGCGCTGGGGCGGGGTGGCCAACGTCGAGCGTCTCATCGCCATCGGCGCCATCCCCGTGGGTCTGGCCACCGTGGAGTCGGCCCTGCGCGCCAACATGAAGGGCATCCCCCTCAAGCTGGTGCAGCCCTACATGAGGACGATGCACAACTACGTCCTCGTCCGCAAGGACTCTCCCTACAAGACCATCGCGGACCTCAAGGGAAAGTCCATCGCCGTGCCGCGGGAAGTCACGTCGGCCTACAACCTGTTCGACTTCATGATGAGGAAACAGGGCGTCTCCATCGAGAAGGACTTCCAGCTCAAGAAACTGGGCGCCGCGGGCATCATCGCGGTGATGGAGAAGGGCGAGGTGGAAGCCGCGCTCCATTGGGAGGCGCACGTGACCCGGATGCTGGCCACGGGCAATTACCGCTCCATCGCCAAGCTCGGAGACGTGATCACCAAGGTGCTGAACAAGGACATCCACATGTTCGGCTGGGTGGGCGCGCAGGAGACCTGGGCGAAGAAGAACCCCGGGATTGTCGGGAAGATACGCGCCGCGTGGCAGGAGATGATCGCCGGCGTCCAGAACGACCCCGAGCACTTCCGGAAGTACGCCAAGAAGATTTTCGGGCTGGAGGGGAAGGACGTCGTGGACCTCGGCTACAAGCGGGTCAGGCCTTTTCTGCTTCCTGCTGACTTCAAGTGGCCGAACCCGAAAAACCTGGCGAACCAGAAACAGTACCTGAAGGACGGCATCGCCCTGGGGATCTTCCCCAAGGAGGCGGAGGCGCACATCGACGGTCTGTTCGTGCCGTAGCTCTCAACAATATGCCGCACGGGACGAACCTCCTCGCCTCGGAGGTCCGATCCGGTGCGGCAATTGGACGGAAAACCGGGGAATGCACGCATTTCCCCGGTTTTCACGTTTCAGGGTCCATCGTTCTGGACCGGGACCCCGGCGGGCCAGGGTCTCGCTTGCTCCAGCGCCCGGGAAGCCCGCAGCACCGCCGCGTCGTCGCCGCGGCGGCCGATGATTTGCAACCCCACGGGCAGCCCCTTGTCCGTGAGCCCGCAGGGCAGGGAGGCGGCGGGCTGGCCGGTGAGGTTCCACAGGATCGTCAAGAGCGTCGTGCTGGCGTAGTGGGGCACCTCGAAACCGTTGATGGTTTCCGGAGGTTGCCTCACGGGATAGGCCGGGACGGTGGTGGTCGGCGTCACCAGCAGGTCGTAGCGCTCAAAGAAATCCGCCATGCGGCTGTTGAGCCGCTCCAGTTCCCGAAGCGAATTGGAATACTCCTCGCCGGTGACCCGGCTGCCGCGTTCCAGCACCGAACGGACGTAGGGAGTCAGGTCCTCGGGACGGTCCCTCAAGAGGTGTCCCCAGGCGGCGTACTTGTCCGCGTTCCGCACCGGGTCCGCCGCCTCGAAGAGGTCGACGTCCACGGCGGGATCCTTGGCCTCCAGCCGGCAACCCACGGTCTCCAGGGCCCTTGCCGCCGCTTCCGCCAGGTTCTGGGTCTCGGCGTCGACGCGAGCGAAACCCAGGTTCGGACTCCAGGCGACGCGCAGGTCCTGGGCCGGGCGGCTCAGCGCCCGGACGAAATCCGGCGGCGGCTGCCGCGTGGAGTTGGGGTCCCGGGGATCGTGGCCGCACAACACCGACAGCATGAGGGCCGCGTCCGGGACCGAACGGGTCAAGGGTCCGGCGCAGGTGTGGGGTGGCAGCCCCAGGAAGCCGCCGTACAAGGGGATTCGTCCGAAGCTGGGTTTGAAGCCGTACACGCCGCAGAACGCCGCCGGCGCCCTGATGGAGCCGGCCCCGTCGGTGCCGGTGGCGGCCGGCGCCAGGCCGGCGGCCACCGCGGCCGCGCTGCCGCCGCTGGACCCGCCCGAGGTGCGCGTGGGGTCCCAGGGGGTGCGGCAGTCGTCGCCCAGCCGGTTCCAGGTCTGGCCGTAGGAGCCGAATTCCGGCGTGTTGGTCTTTCCCAGTATGATGGCCCCGGCGTCTCGCAACCGCTCCACCACCACCGAGTCTTCGCCGGGCACGTAGTCCCGGTAGGCCAGGGACCCACCCGTGCTCCGAAGTCCCTTGGTGAACTCCAGGTCCTTGACGGCCACCGGTATTCCGAAGAGCGGGGGCAGGCTGTCGGTTTGCATGGCCGCCTTCTCGGCGTCCGCGGCGGCCCGCGTCGCTTCTTCCTCGTTCACCGTGAGGTAGGCGTTCAGGGCGGGGTTGAGTCCGGCGATGCGTTCGAGGAACAGCGCGACGAGCTCGCGGGGCGAGATCCTGCGGGTCCGTGTCAGGCGCGCCAACTCGTGAACGGGCGCGAAGGCAAGTTCCTTCATGGCCGCATTATGCGGCGGCGGGGGTGAATTTGGAAGGCGGCGGCCTTAGCTATTCGCTGAGACGTCCTTGTGATAGGTGAGAAGCCATGGAGGAACCATGCCGGAAGTGGGTTTCCGCTGGTTCGTGAGCCTGCTGCGGGAACAGGGTGAGCTCGTCGAGTCGACGCGGCCCGTTTCCCTGGTCCATGAGCTTGCCGCCCACGTCGACGCCAGCGAGCGCGGCGAGAACAAGGCGTTCCTGTTCCGCGCGGTCGAGGGACACAGCATTTCGGTAGCGGCGGGCCTGTACGGCAGCACCCGGCGCCACCTTCTCGGGTTGCGCATGAGCGACATGGCGGAATTCGCGGAACGGCTGGAGCAGGCCATCGCCCGCCCGGTTCCTCCCGAGCCGCTCGGCGGCGCGGCCGCAGTGTGCCAGCAGGTCCGCTTCGCTCAGGACGTGGGGCTGGAACAGCTTCCGATACCGACGCACTTCCCCGGGGACGCCGGTCCCTACATAACCTCGGGTGTCGTGATACTCCACGACGGAAAACGAAGAAACGCAGGGATTTACCGCATTCAGGTTCATAATACACATGAGCTTACCGTCATGACCAACCGCTTCCATGACGGCCACGGGATCGTGGGCGGGGCGCTAGCCGCGGGCGGTGGCGTGGATGTCGCCATCGCCATCGGGGTGGACCCGGCGTTGTTCATCGCGGCCTTCTGGCCCGTGGGTCCGGTCGCCGACGAGATGGGTGTGGCCGGAGCGCTGCTAGGACGTCCTGTGGAAGTGGTGCCGGCTGTGACCGTGGACCTGGAGGTGCCGGCCCACGCGGAGATCGTCGTCGAAGGCCGGATACGTCCCGGCGGGACGCGGCTGGAAGGTCCGTTTGCGGATATCACGGGCCAGATTACCTCGGCGGGACAGCAGCCCGTGGTGGAGCTCACCGCCATCACCACGCGGAGCGACCCCATCTACCACACGGTATTGGGGTTCAACTCGCGGGAGCACTTCAAGTCCCGGAACAACGACTTCTGGCACGACTACCAGGCCGCGGGGCGGGCAAGGGTCCGCGGGCTCGAGCTGGGCGCGGCGTACGATGTCCACTTCCCGCCCGCCGGGCGTAACTTCCACGCCGTGGCGTCGCTTCACAAGCTCGACGACGGCATGCCGCGGCGGCTCATCGAGGGACTGTTCGGCGCCTACGGCTACCTCAAGCGCGTGGTGATCGTCGACGACGACATCGACATCCGCGACCCGGCGCAAGTGGAGTGGGCGCAGGCGACCCGGGTGGGACGGCCCGAGCAGATCACCGTGAATCAGGGCCTCGGCTCCCGCATCGACGCATCCCGCGATCCCTCGGACGAACGGGTGGTGAAGGTAGGGATCGACGCCACCGTGCCGCTGGCGCAGCGTGACGAGGTGATTCGGCCGGGACTGACGGAGTCAGGGTACCGCGGGAAAGGACCGTAGGTCCCGCCGCGCACCAAACACGGCCTCTCGCTCAATTGCCGTCGGTCACCCTGAGGACTATTCCGTCCGAGCAGTTGTTTGTCGTGTGTGATTCCCCCGACACCGCGTCAATGCAACCGCCATAGTAGTAAGTGCCAGCCGCCGGTGCGGTCATGTTGACCCTAGGCCAAGAGTCGTCCCCTTCATCGAGCGCGGGTACCGCAACCGTCCCCATCGCCGTATCGGATGCAGAGATCGTATCGTCATCCGAGCGGTAGAAGCGCATCGTCGTAGCGGCGGAGGTGGTGCGGCCGGCATTGAATACCTGCACCCACAGCCTCACCGGGTCCCCGGGCTTCACCTCGGGGGGATACGACAACCTCATCTGACGCGCGATCAGATCCGGGCCGGTGGAGGACAACGTCACGGCAACTGACCGCGAGCAGTTGTTCGTCGTGTCGGTCTCGCCTGCCACCGCGTGGACGCAGGCACCGTAGTAGTGGGTTCCGTCAGCAGACGGAGCGTTCAACGTGATTGACACCTGCTTGGGGTCGCGTGGGGCGAGGCCCCACACCACGTTCGTGCCGACCTCGGTGTCGGATGTGGAGATGCTCCGATCCGCGGACTTGAAGTAGCGCAGCGTCGTCTCGGGGGCATCCCCTTCGCCCACGTTCTCCACGTAGGCGGACAATCGGATCTCCTCGCCCGGGTCCGGAAACTGTTCGCTGACCCCCGGCCTATGCACCATCAGGTCGGGTAGCGCGAGCGTGACCACCGACGACGAGCAGTTGTTGTGAATGTCCGACTCCCGGGCGACGGAATCGACGCATGCGCCGTAGTAGTACGTTCCCGAGTTCGGCGAGACGGGCAGGATGACGACATGGTAGGTGGTAGCCGAAACGGAAAGCGCCCCAATCGCGACGTGGGCGACCTCATCCCCCATCGAGGTCGCCGAGTCGGAGCGGTAGATGCGCAGTGTCGTGGCTGCCGCGTACGCATCGCCTCGATTGCGCACGGTCGCCGTCAGCTCGACCGTTGCTTCGGAGGCCCGGTAGGTTATCGATGTCGACATCACCAAGTCCGGGTAAGTCGGCTCCTCCAGTCCTACCTCTACCTCCACCTTCACCGACGCCGAGCAGTTGTTGGTCGTATCCGACTCGTCCGTCACCCCGTCCACGCAGGCCCCGTAGTAGTACGTGCCCGCGGTCGCCGGAGCCGTAAGCGAGACCGACTCCACGCGGGTGCCCGATGCTGCCTGCTCACCCACTTCGGCCGTTCCCACCGCGGTGTCCGAGGTCGTGATGGTGGCGTCCTCGGATTGGTAGTAGCGCAACGTCGTCGATGGCGACTCCCCGTCACCCGCGTTTCGCACCGACGCCGAGAACGTAAAACTCGCTCCCGTCTCCGGGCTCGTGTCGCTGACCGTCGGCGTCCCCACCTCGAGATCCGGGCGGCCCTGGGACGGCAATTGCGTGTCCCGCACGGTGACCTCAACGGCCGGAGAGCAGTTGTTGGCCGTGTCGGGCTCGTCGGTCACCACGTCCGCGCAAGCACCGTAGTAGTACGTCCCGGGTGTAGAGGGCGCGGTCAGCTCCACTGATCGGCTGACGCTCCTCGATGCCGCGAGCGGCGACATCGTCAGGATCCCCACCTCGGTGTCCTCTATGGTGATGGTGGGGTCGGTGGACCGGTAGTAGCGCAGCATCGTGGCCGCCGACTCTCCGTCACCGGCATTGCGCACCGTCGCGGACAGCGTGAACGGCGCGCCGGCGGTCGGGCGGCTGTTGCTCACCGAGGGTGACGTCACATCCAGATCCGGACGCCTTTCCCGTGGTGGGCGTGGCTCGATGATGATCTGGTCGCTCGTGCCGCCGCCGGTGGCCGGTCGAGAACCCCCTCCGCCGCAACTGGCCAGTGCCGCGTATGTCAGGGCCAAGACCGCCAGGGACGCGATCACCTTCAAACCGTGTGAACCAGTGCTCATTCCTGCGGGCTCCGTGGCTTCGCGGTCCGAGAGGGCGCCGATTGTTCACGGCGCCGGGGCTTGCGTTACGTCATGTCGCACTGAAGTGGGGCGGCCCGAGTCGCCCCGACTGAATTCAATTGCCCTGGGTCACGGTCACCGTGGCGGTGTCCGTGAGGCTGCCGTGTGTGCCGGTGATCGTCGCCGTGCCGGGTTTCACCGCCGTCACGGTGGCCCGGGCGCCTTCCGCCGCCGTGGGGTCGTAGTCGTCCACGCCGTCGACCGTCGCCACGGCCGCGTCGCTGGTCTCCCAGAACACGACCTTACCGCCATTGCCCAGGCTGCCGTCGTTTATCTGCACCGGGTGACCGTTCCCGTCCACCATCGACGCGCTCAACTCGGCCGTTGCGTCAACCGCCAGGCTCGCTGAAGCCGGCGAGACCGTCAGGCTCACCGGCTTTTGGCCGACGTATACGGTCAGTATCGCCGGCTCCACGTCCCCCGAATTGATGGTGACCTGGGCGCGCCCGACTTCGTTCGCCGTGACCTTGATACCGTCGTCCGCCGCCTCGATGTCCAGCCCACCGTCGCCGATGCTGGTGCCGGTTCCCGACTTGAAAGAACTGGTCCAGGTGATCGTTGCGTCCTCGTCCTCGTTTCCGTCCTCGTCATAGACGGTGACCGTCGCCGTCTTGGAGCTCCCCAGCGTGTCGAAACGCAGCGTGCCCGGCGATACTTCCACGCGCGCTTCCGGCAGGGCCACGGTCACGGAGACGGAGCCCGTGGCGCCATAGTTGGCTGTCATCGACACCGTGGCGGTCCCTTCCCCGATCGCCTCCACCTGCATGGCAAGCGGCCCCCCGAACCGGAGAGACCTCACCTTCGCCACTTCGCCGTCCGACGAGCCCCAAGCGGTGGTGGTGGGCCGGAATGTGTTGCCGTCGGCATCGTAGACCGTTGCCGTCACGGTAGCGGTCGCCCCCACCTCCGTGAAGCTCAGCGAATCGGGGGTCACCACCACTTTCGCAGCGCGTTTGATCACGCTGATGGCGTGCGAGCCCGAGACGGTCGTCTTGTCGGACAACGTCGCCGTAGCGGTTACCCTGGCGGCACCCGCCGCGACCGCGGTGACCTCGCCCGCCGCGTCCACGGTCGCCACGGCGGTATTGTTGGAGGACCATTCAATGGACACGTCTTCATCTTCAATCTCTTCGCCTTCCGCGTTCAGGACACGCGCGGTGAATGTGAGGGTGTTTCCCGCCGGCACCGGCCAGTTCGTCCGCTCATGGGTCACTTCCACGGTCGGGCCATCCGGCTGCGCCTTCTCCTCCGCTTCCACTCTCACCGTCGCCGAGCAGTTGTCCGTGGTGACCGCCTCGTGCGCCGGCGCGTCCACGCACACGCCGTAGTTGTACGGCCCGCTCACCGCGGGCGCTGTCAGGGAGATAGACACCGTCGTGGTCGCCGACGCCGCCAACGCCCCCACCGCCACCGAGCCCACCTCGGTGTCCGAGGTCAGGGTGTTGGTGGTCGCCGGGCGGTAGGCGCGCAGGGTCGTGGCCTCCGACTCTGCATCGCCCGTGTTGCTCACCGTCGCCGTCAGCATGAATACCCCACCCGGCTCCGGGTTCGCATCGTCGACCGTCGGTGTCGTCACCTGCAGGTCGGGACCCGGCACCGTAACCTGCACCGACGAAGAACAGTTGTTGGTGGTGTTGGGTTCGGACGTGACCGTATCCACGCAGGCGCCGTAATGGTACGTGCCCCCGCGCGTCGGCGCGGTCACCGAGATGGACTGCGCGCTGGTCCCTGCCGCGGCAAGCTCCGGCACTTCGTCCGTGCCGACCTCGGTGTCCGTCGGCGAAATCGTCGCGTTCCTGGACTGGTAGTAGCGCAGTGTCGTGGCCGGCGCCTTCCCGACGCCGATGTTGCTAACCGTCGCCGACAGCGTGAACGTCGCCTCCGGCTCCGGGTTCGCGTCGTCCACCGTCGGAGTCCCGACCTCCAGGTCGGCAGCCTTCACCGTAACCTGCACCGACGAAGAACAGTTGTCGGCGGTGTCGGACTCGTCCGTGACCGTGTCTACGCATGCCCCGTAGTAGTACGTGCCCACACGCGTCGGCGCGGTCAGCGGGATGGACTGCTCGCTGGTACCCTCGGCGGCGAGCGCCGTCACGTCGTCCGTGCCCAATTCCGTGTCCGAAGTGGTGATCGTCGCGTCGGTCGACCGGTAGTAGCGCAGGGTCGTGGCCGCCGCCTCCCCGCCGCCGGTGTTGCTCACCGTCGCGGACAGCGTGAGCGTCCCCCCCGGCACCGGATTGGCGTCGTCCACCGTCGGAGTCCCGACCTCCAGGTCGGGATGGCTCTCTCGTTGCTGTTGAAACTCTGCCACGGTGACCGTCACCGTGGCGGTGCCCCTGACGTTGGTGCCCGCGGTCCTGCCGGTGATTGTCGCCGTGCCGGCTGCCACCGCGGTGACCGTGGCCGTGGCACCCGTTTCACCCCCCTCGTCCTCACCTTCGACCGTCGCCACCTCCGAATCGGACGTCGTCCAGTAGATGTTGCGTCCATCTATCGCATTTCCGTTCGCGTCCTTGACGGTGGCACTCAGCGTGGAGGTCCCGTCAACCTCTAGGCTCACGGAATCCGGCGAGACTTCCAGCGATGCTGGCGTCTGGTAGGCAGTCACTTTCAACGTGGCTGACATTGCGTCATCCGAGGATATGCTGAGTGTCACGCGCCCGGCCTTGTTCATCGTGACCTTCAGGTCGCCATCCACCGTCTCGAACGTGCAGCACCATCCTCCGACGGGAGAGGCGCCAATCCAAGCGAATGACGCGTCGGGGTCCTCGTCGCCGTTCTCGTCCAGGATGCGGACGGTCACCGTCTCGGAGTCGCCCACCGCCTCGAATGTCAGCTTGCGCGGCGAAATGTCCACACGCCGCCCGGGTGCCACGACATCCACTTTCACCGACTGCGAGCAGTTATCCGTCGTGTTGGACTCGTCGGTGACCGCGTCCACGCATGCGCCGTAGTAGTACGGGCCCACTGTCGACGGCGCGGTCACCGAAATCGACTCCTCGCTGCCCCCATACGCCGACAGCGCGCCCACCGCGTCCGTGCCGACCTCGGTGTCCGATGTCGTGATCGTCGCGTCCGTCGACCGGTAGTAGCGAAGCGTCGTCGCCGCCGTTGCTACGCGGCTGAGGTTCCACACGGTCACCGACAGCGTGAACGTCTCGCCCGTCACCGGGTCCGTCCAGTCCACCTCCGTTCGCCCCACCGTCAGGTTCGGCTTCGGTTCCTCGACATCCACCTTCACCGATGTCGAACAGTTGTTCGTGGTGTGGGATTCGTCCGCCACCGCGTCCACACACGCGCCGTAGTAATATGTGCCCACCTCCGATGGCGCTGTCGGCGACATCGACTCGGCGTCGGTTCCCGACGCCGACAGCGCCTCCACCGTATCCGTGCCTACCTCCGTGTCCGCGGTCGTGATGGTGGCGTCCTCGGATTGGTAGTAGCGCAAGGTCGTCGCCGCCGACTCCCCGTCGCCTGTGTTGCTCACCGTCGCGAACAACGAGAACGTCGCGCCTGTCTCCGGGCTCGTGTCGCTCACCGTCGGCGTTCCAACCTTCAGATCCGGGTACGTCGCCTCCTCAACGTCCACCTTCACCGATGTCGAGCAGTTGTTCGTCGTGTCGGACTCGTCCGTTACCGCGTCCACACATGCGCCGTAGTAGTACGCGCCCGTCGTCGAAGGCGCCGTCAGCGAGATCGACTGCGCGCTCGTCCCCTCCGCCGAGAGCACATCCACCGTGTCTGTCCCTACTTCCGTGTCCGCGGTCGTGATGGTGGCGTCCGTGGACTGGTAGTAGCGCAACGTTGTCGATGGCGACTCGCCGTCGCCCGCGTTGCTCACCGTCGCCGACAGCGTGAAACTCGCCTCCGTCCGTGGTGTCGCGTCGTCCACCGTGGGCGCCCCCACCTCCAGGTCGGGATGGTTCTCTTGTTGCTGTTGAAACTCCGGCACGGTGACCGTCACGGCCGTCGAGCAGTTGTTGTTCGTGTCGGACTCGTCGCTGACCGCGTCCACGCAGGCACCGTAGTAGTACGTTCCAGGTGTAGAGGGCGCGGTCAGGTCCACCGATTGGCTGTCACTCCCCGACGCTGCCAGCATACCCACCTCGTCCGTCCCCACCGCGGTGTCGGTTGTCTCGATGGTGGCGTCTGTCGATTGGTAGTAACGCAACGTCGTCGCCGCGGACTCCCCGTCGCCCGCGTTGCTCACCGTCGCCGACAGGGTGAAACTCGCTTCCGGCGCGGGGTTGCTGTCGTCCACCGTCGGCGTTCCCACCTGCAGGTCCGGATACTTCGGCGCCTCGACATCCACCTTCACCGATGCCGAGCAGTTGTTGGCCGTGTCGGACTCGTCGGTCACCGCGTCCACGCAGGCCCCATAGTAGTACGTGCCCGCGGCCGCCGGAGCCGTTAGCGAGACCGACTCCGCGCTGGTCCCCGACGCTGACAGCACACCCACCGCGTCCGTGCCTACCGCCGTGTCCGTTGTCGTGATGGTCGCGTCGGTGGACTGGTAGTAGCGAAGCGTCGTGGCCGGCGACTCCGCGTCGCCCGCGTTGCTCACCGTCGCCGACAGGGTGAAACCGGCCCCGGTCTCCGGGCTCGCGTCGCTCACCGTGGGCGTCCCCACCACCTCGAGGTCCGGATACTTCGGCGCCTCGACATCCACCTTCACCGACGCCGAGCAGTTGTTCTCCGTGTCGGACTCGTCCGCCACCGTGTCCACGCACGCGCCGTAGTAGTACGTGCCCGCGGTCTCCGGCGCCGTCAGCGAGACCGACTCCTCGCTGGTCCCCGACGCTGACAGTACACCCACCGCGTCCGTGCCCACCGCCGTGTCGGAGGTCGTGATGGTGGCGTCGGTGGAGCGGTAGTAGCGGAGCGTCGTTGCCGGCGACTCCGCGTCGCCCGCGTTGCTTACCGTCGCCGACAAGGTGAAACCGGCCCCGGTCTCCGGGCTCGCGTCGCTCACCGTGGGCGTCCCCACCACCTCGAGGTCCGGATACTTCGGCGCCTCGACATCCACCTTCACCGACGCCGAGCAGTTGTTCTCCGTGTCGGACTCGTCCGCCACCGTGTCCACGCACGCGCCGTAGTAGTACGTCCCGGACGTGGCGGGCGCGGTCAGGTCCATCGATTGGCTGCCGCTCCCGGAACTGGACAATGCACCCACCGCATCGGTCCCCACCTCCGCGTCCGCCGTCGTGATGGTGGCGTCCGTCGACTGGTAGTAGCGGAGCGTCGTGGCTGCCGACTCTCCGTCGCCCGCATTGCCCACCGACGCCGACAGGGTGAACGGCGCCCCAGTCCGCGGACTCGTGTCGGTCACCGTCGGCGTCCCCACGGCCAAGTCCGGGCGGCCCTGGGGTCGCAGTCGGCTTTCCCGTACGGTGACCTCCACGGCGGTCGAGCAGTTGTTGGCCCTGTCGGACTCTCTTGCCACGGCGTCGACACACGCGCCGTAGTAGTACGTCCCGGGCGCCTCGGGTGCGGTCAGGTCCACCGATTGGCTGCCGCTGCCGGAAGCGGACAGCGCACCCACCGCGTCGGTCCCCACCTGTGTGTCCGACGCGGTGATGGTGGCGTCCGTCGACCGGTAGTAGCGCAGTGTCGTCGTCGCCGACTCCCCGTCGCCCGCGTTGCTCACCGTCGCCGACAGGGTGAACGGCGCCCCTGCCCGTGGACTGGTGTCGGTCACCGTCGGCGTCCCCACCTCGAGATCCGGATACTTCGGGACCCGCACAACCACCTTCACCGGCGCCGAGCAGTTGTCGGCCGTGTCGGGCTCGTCGGTCACCGCGTCCACGCACGCCCCGTGGTAGTACGTGCCGGGTGTAGATGGCGCGGACAGATCCACCGATTGGCTGGCGCTCCCGGAGGGCGCAAGCCCCGTCACCGCGGCCGTGCCCAGCGGTGTATCGGATATGGTGATGGTGGCGTCCGTCGACCGGTAGTAGCGCAGCGTCGTCGTCGCCGACTCCCCGTCGCCCGCGTTGCTCACCGTCGCCGACAGGGTGAACGGCGCCCCTGCCCGTGGACTGGTGTCGGTGACCGTCGGTCTCCCAACCACCAGGTCCGGGCGGCGCTGGGACTGCGGTTGCCTGTCCGGTACGGCGACCTTGACGGCGGTCGAGCAGTTGTTGGTGGTATCGGACTCGCCGGTCACCGCGTCGACGCAGGCGCCGTAGTGGTACAAACCGGGCGCCGAAGGCGCGATCAGATCCACCGATTGGCTGCCGCTCCCCGACGCGGCGAGCGGCGACATCGCCAGAATCCCCACCTCGGTGTCCTCTATGGTGATGATGGCGTCGGTGGACCGGTAGTAGCGCAGCATCGTGGCCGGCGACTCTCCGTCGCCGGCATTGTGCACCGTCGCGGACAGCGTGAACGGCGCGCCGGCGGTCGGACTGCCGGTGCTCACCGAGGGTGACGTCACCTCCAGGTCCGGACGCCTTTCCCGTGGTGGGCGTGGCTCGATGATGATCTGGTCGCTCGTGCCGCCGCCGGTGGCCGGTCGAGAACTCCCTCCGCCGCAACTGGCCAGTGCCGCGTATGTCAGGGCCAAGACCGCCAGGGACGCGATCACCTTCAAACCGTGTGAACCAGTGCTCATTCCTGCGGGCTCCGTGGCTTCACGGTCCGAAGGGTCAGGATGCCTGGTTGACCGTGGCCATGAGAGACCGGGCTTCGTCGAGTCCGGCATTCAGTGGAAGCTGAAGGGTAACGACGGCGTAGGATGTTCCCGCGCGAATCGTGACCGGGACAGGTTCGTCAACATAGTCCACTCCCGGCACGGCGGGGTTGCCGCCGGTGCCGGGCGCGAGAGTGATGACCAGATGCAGATCGCGAGGCGTTGCGGCGGCGAGGCGGACTTCGAGGCTTATCCGGTCGCCCGTTTTCGCGCTTTCCTGAAGGAACCGGACCGTCGCCGTGGAGACGAGCTGATCACGCGGTTCCTCGCGTCGCGCCACCTGGATCGCGCCGATGTTCTCGACCGGACTCCAAGGGTCGATGGCCGATTGCGTGGCACCGCCGCCGACCAGCCCCAACCCTTCCCACCGTGGCGGCTCGCGCAGATCCCCCAGCGGCATCGAGAGGCCCAGGCGGAGCTCACGTGTATCGTCGTGTGCGCCGAGTCCGTTCCACGCAACGCCGATGTTGAACCAGGGATGCGGACGCCAGCCGACGGCCATGCGGCCTTTTGTTGACCAGCCGCCAAGACCGTCGTCGTCTTCCCATCGGGCGATCGCCGTGCTCACGGACAGCGTCGTCGTAAGGCTCAACCGCAAACCGAGCTCGGTTCCCGCAAGCGCGCGCTCTTCGTGTCCCGCGTGAGTGGGTCGCCAACCCGTCGTGGGCACGAACATGTTGATGGACCCCCGTCCCCACTCGCCCCCATAGTCGGCCCCTACGACCAGGCGTGTGTGCTGGTACTCACGGCTCTGCTGGACGAATGCGGAAACGCCGAAGATGCCGGAGACGGTACTTGGGTCGGAAAGGCCGAAACGCCGAACGGCGCCGACACGATAGTCGTTTCGGCTGGACCCGTGATCGTCGGTCCAGCGCGTCACACCGTTTTGGAGGAAAAAGGCGCTCGATTCGGGTCGTGCGGTGCCGGGAGATATCGACCACCCGAAGGGGAGTACGACGTCAAGCCCGCCCCTCAGCCCGTCCCCGTCCGTCGAGTAGCTCAGGCTATTGACGATTCGGAAATGCCTGCCGAAAACGGCTTCGCCCTTCTCGGCCGCCAGCCGAGTCGCCGCGTCGAGCAGGAACTCATTGACCGACCAGCCCGCCAAACAACGCGAGCCCTCCGACACGCCGTCGTTGAGAGCAGGCGTGCACCTCTGCAAGCCCGACAACAGTGACGTGGCGGGCCGGTCGAATGTCCGCCACACGTTCGATTCGTTGGCCTCGGCAAGCGTGCCTCCGAAGACGAGGACCACCGCAAGTGCGGCAACGTGTGAAGCGCGCCCAACTGTTCTGGCCATGACAGCAACCATCCTTCTTGAAGGGGCTACACCCGGATCTGCGCGCGGCCCTGAGTTGAAGAAAGCGGAAATGTCGCGCATTATCGCTAACATAACTCGCGCTATACATGACTAGATAGTTTTCTACAATAGTGAATATTGTGTGTGAAAGAGGGAGGGGCGCCGGAATCACGAACCAGGGCCGCGCCACGGTGCATGAATGGCACCCTTCGTCAGGATATGCCCCGGATGGGCGCCATGCAGCGCCGGCCGTGGATGGCGTCAGGCTGGAAGGAGAGGCGGGATGAAGGGTGGAGTGGGGTGCGGAATCACCTTACCTGGCGCGGAGACTGTCCAGTATCTTGTCCATGCGGGTGCTCAAGTTGTCTATTTTCTGGTCCATGCGGGCGCCCAGGTTGTCGACGCGGGCGCTCAGTTTGTCGATTTTCTGGTCCACGCTGGCACTCAGGTTGTCGATTTTCTGGTCCACGGCATCTATTTTCATGTCTATGCGTTGAAGGATCTCTTTGTTGCCGTCTATCCTGGTATCGAGCCGCTTGGCTTCGGTCGTAAGGGCGGTCATGATCTTCCGGTCTTGCGACTCGAGCGCCCATAGTCCAATGCCGCCCAGCAGACCCAGGATCGCTACCACGAGTATCCCGAACGTCCAAAGTCCGGCCTGGTCCTTGATCCAATGGGTTAGCCTGTCCTTTACCGTCTCAGCCATGCCCGTACCTATCCCTTTACCACGATTCATACCGGACGTTTTAAAATAGGCTATACCCTTCAACGGGCCGCGTCAACCATCGATTCGAGTGGCCCTGGCCCGGTCAGTTCCCGCTGGCTCGCTCCACCGCGTCGTGAAGGGCGCGCTTGGTGAGGACACGCCCCAGATGGGCGCGGTAGGCTTCGCTGGCGTGAATGTCGCCCATGGGTGTGACCGTATCCGTGACCAAACTTGACGCGGCTTCGATCGCTTCGGCAGAGGGCGCGTTGCCCGTGAGCGCGTCCTCTACGGGGCTGACCCGCAACGGCCGGTCGGCGATGCCGCCCAGGGCCACCGCCGCCTCGGCCACCGCGCCCCGGTCGTCCAGTGTGACCACGGCGGCCGCCGCCACCAGCGCGAAGTCCCCGTGCCGGCGCGCCACCTCGTGGAAGCCCCAGCCCGCGGCTTTTCCGGGCGGCGCGAAGCTGACACCAGTGAGCAGTTCGTCGGGATTCATGGCGGTCATGAGCAGGCCCGTGAAGAACTCGTCCGCCGGTATGGTCCGCCGTGACCCGGCGGAACACACCTCGACCTCCGCGTCGAGCACTTGAAGCAGGATCGGCAACTCTGCGGCAGGGTCGGCGTGGGCGACGCTGCCGCCCACGGTGCCGCGGTTGCGGATGGCGGGATGGCCGATGTGCTCCGTGGCCGCGCGCATGAGCGGACAGTGCTCGGCGAGCAGCGGATGGCTCAGCAGTTCGCACTGCCGCGTCAGCGCGCCAATCCGGATGCGTCCGTCGGCCGCCTCGATCCCGTCCAGACCTTCCAGCCGGTTGATGTCCAGCAGCAGCGCCGGTTTCGCCAGCCGGAAGCTCATCAACGGCACCAGGCTCTGGCCTCCGGCCAGGACCTTGGCATCGTCGCCGTGCTCGCGCAGCACCTCCAGTGCGTGTTCGTGACTTTCGGCGATGACGTAGTCGAAGATCGGGGGTTTCATCCAAGGCCTCTCTTGGAGATCAACGTCCGTTGACAAGCCCGAACAGGATGTCGGGGGTGACGGGAGTGTCGGTGATGCGCACGTTCGTGTGCCTGAGGGCGTCCTCCACCGCGCTCACGATGGCTGGGGGCGCGGGCATGTAGCCGCTCTCGCCGGCGGCCTTGGCTCCCACCGGGTTGCCCGGGGCCGGGGTCTCGTGCTCCTCCAGCACGATCTCCGGCACCTCCATGGTGGAGGGCAGGAGGTAGTCCATGAAGGTTTGGCTGAGGAGCTGGCCATCCTCGTCGTACTTGAACTGCTCGTAGAGGGCGCCGCCGATCCCGAGGTTCACGCCGCCGTAGCAGAAACTCTCCACCATCAGCGGGTTGATGACCTTGCCGCAGTCGTGGACCACGTAGTAGTCCACCAGCTTGATCTCCAGCGTTTCCGGGTCCACCTCAACCACGGGCACGTGCACCGAGAACGTGTAGGTGGCGAACCCGCCGGCGACCCTGCCGTCGGGAGTGGGCGGCACGAACCCTCTGGGGTGCTTGGCGATGGCGCTGGCCATGAGCCCGGGCTCCATGCCGGGGGAGAGCATCGTGTCGCGGCGGTAGGCGTAGAAGCACACCTGGTCCCAGCTCACGGTCTTCTCAAGGTCCTCGCGGTCGCTGAACATGCCGCCGGCGATTTCGATGCGCTCCGCCGGAACCTCCAGCGCGTTGGCGGCGATGGCCTGCATCTTCTCCTTGATCCTGCGGCCGGCGCTGAACAGCGCCAGCGGCAGCATCAGGTGCAGGCGGTTGCCGGAAGTGGCGCGGGTAACGATGCCTTCCATCGAATCGGCGCGGGCGATGCGCACCCGGTCCGGCGAAACCCCGAAGAAGTCGCAGGCGAGCTGGGTCGTGGTGGTCTCGTGGCCCTGGCCGCAGGACTGGAACCCGATGGTGACCGTGATCATGCCGGTGACGTCCACGTGGACCCGGATGCCTTCCATGTTGGTGTCCATGTTCACCATTTGCGGGCCCATGACCGCGAACACCATGCCGGTGCCGCCGCCGGGCTCGATGACCGTGGAGAGGCCGAAACCGAGCCACTTGCCGCGCTCGCGCGCCTCTCGCCGGCGCTGTTCCCAGGTGTCGGCTCGGGAGACCGCCAGCGCCTTCTCCAGGCACGTGGGGTAGTCGCCGCTGTCGTACTCCGCTCCGGTGGGGATCGTGTACGGAAACTCGTCGGGCTGGATGAAGTTCCGCGAGCGGACCTCCGCCCGGTCGATGCCCAACTCCCGGGCGATGAGGTCCACCATTCGCTCCAGCACGTAGCCGGCGGGGGCCTGGCCGAAGCCCCGGTAGGGCGACTGGTTGGTCTTCGACGTCAGCGCGGAAATGGCATGGTAGCGCACCGCCGGGATCCGGTAGGGGCCGACGATGGCGGTGATGGGCTTGATGAGCTGCATGGCGCCGCGCCCGGCGTAGGCGCCGGCGTCGTCGATGCAGCGGATGTCCAATGCCTGGATGAGTCCGTCGCCGTCGCAGGCGGCGCGGAGATAGTAGACCCGGTCGGGTCCGTGGCCGTCCCCCGAGCTCATGTTCTCGAGGCGGTCCTCGATGAACTTCACCGGCCGGTCCAGCATCCGGCTTACCGCGGCGGTGAGGAACATGTGCTTGCGGCCGCGCTTGACGCCGTGGCTGCCGCCCACGTCGAGGTGCTGGTGGATGCGGAGCTGGTTCAGGGGCAGCCTGAGCACCTTGGCCATCTGCTCCTCGATGTTGGGGGTCTGGTGGGATGCCCAGAGGCTCATCTCCTGCCTGGCCCCGTCCCAGCGGGCCACCGCGCCGAAGGTTTCCAGCGGCACCCCGGAATGGCGGTTCCAGCGGTAGCGTTCCTCGAAGACGTGGGCGGCCGCCTCGAAGGTCTCGTCCACCGGGCCGTAGGTCAGCACCCGCTCGTAGGCGACGTTGCTGCCGTGCTCTTCGTGCAGCACCGGCGCTTGCGGCCGGATGGCTTCCTCCGGATCCACCACCGGGCCCAGCATCTCGTACTCCACCTCCACCAGCTCGGCCGCGTCCTCGGCGACGTAGCGGTTCTCCGCCACCACCGCGGCCACCCACTCGCCGGCGTAGCGCACCTTGTCCAGCGCCAGCGGGTACCAGATGACCTTGGGGATGTCGAGGTTCTGGGGCACCGGGTCGATGACGTCGGGCAGCATCGTGCCGACGATCACGGCCGTTACGCCGGGCAGGGCTTCCGCCCGGCTGGTGTCGATGCTCAGGATCCGGGCGTGGGCGTGGGGCGAGCGTACCGTGGCCATGTGGAGCAGGCCCGGAAGCGTGAAGTCGTTGATGTAGGCGCCCTTGCCGGCGACGAAGCGGCGGTCTTCCACCGGCGGGATGCGCCGCCCGATGTAGGGGCCTTCGGTTTCGTCCGCGGCCAGCGCGGGAGGCTCGTCCACCGCCGCCTCGCCTCGGGCGATCCTGCCCGCGGCGTCCTTCACCGCGTCGACGATCTCCATGTAGCCCGTGCAGCGGCAGAGGTTGCCCGACAGGGCGGTGCGGATCTCCGACTCGTCCGGGTCCGGATTGGCGGCCAGCAGGTCCGCGGCCGCCATGATCATCCCGGGGGTACAATAGCCGCACTGCATGGCGTGTTTTTCGGCGAAGGCCCGCTGAAGGGGCCCCAACCGTTCGGGAGAGCCCAGGCTTTCCACCGTGCGGACGTCGTGCCCGTCCGCCTGCACCGCCAGCAGGAGGCACGAGCGCACCACCTTGCCGTCCAGCAACACGTTGCAGCAGCCGCACACGCCGTGCTCGCAGCCGGCGTGGGTGCCGGTCTGGCCCAGCTCTTCGCGGACGGCGTCCAGCAGGGTCTTACGCGCCGGCACCTCGGCCGTCACCGGCTTGCCGTTGAGGGTCAGGGAGATGCGGGCCGTCGGTTCGGTGTGCGAGCCGTTCATGGAGTCGATCCTTCCTGGCGTTGTTGCGCTGGTGTGCTGTCCGGTCAATTCGCGCGATGGTCTGCCGTCACACCAGCGGTCGGGTACGGAGGCGCGTCAGGCTCCCCTGACGTAGCGGTCGAGCCACCGCAACGCGGGTTCTGTGACCGCGTCGAAGCGGTATCCGAGGAAATGCCGCTGACAGAAGAAGTGCTCCACCTCGTCGATGATCTCCACGGACACATGCTCGTTTCCCGCCTGCTTGAGGGCCTCGGCCATGTCCGTGCAGTGATAGGAGGGGTTGACCCAGTCCTGGGCGCCGACGATGAAGAGCACAGGGACCTTGATGTCCGCGGCGTACTGGATCGGCGACCGTTCCATGAAGGGTTTCGGGTCCACTTCCGGCGGCGTCCCGCCGGTCATCTCCTTGACCGTCAGTTCGTAAAAGTCCGGTTTCCACTCCCTGGCGCCCCGCAAGGCCTTGATCCAGTCGGTCTTGGGGGCGAGGCTCAGGCACGCCTTCACGCGCTCGTCCCGGGAGCTGACGATCAGGGCCAGGGCCGCGCCGTTGGAATGCCCGCTCACCGCGATGCGGCCCGCGTCTACTGACGGCAGCCGGCTCAGGAAGCCGATGCCGTCGGCGATGTCGCCCTGCTGCAGGGGGCCGCCGCGGTCGTTCCGGCCGGCGGGACCCGAGCCGTAGCCGCGCTGCTCAATGCCCAGCCCGACGTAACCCGCCTCCGCGAACTTTCCGAGATACCATTCGTAGTGCTTTGCCGGGCTCTTGTGGGAGGGGTGGTGGACGATGGCCGGCGCTCCCTCGGCCACGTCCGCGGGCTCGAACAGGAGCGCGTTGACGTCGATGTCGCCGCTCGGGTAGCTGACCTGCTTGACGGTGTACTTATTGCTGGGCATGTCCGGCGGCCTGTCTGCCCTGGGCGGCGTCCAGCCCCTCTCCCTCTGGGAGAGGGTGGCCGAAGGCCGGGTGAGGGCGCCACAATAACCCTCCTTGTTCCGTCTGTGCCCTGTGCGAGCGGGTTGCTTGCGGCGGGCACCCTCACCCCGACCCTCTCCCGGAGGGAGAGGGAGCCGGAGGGTCGTGACCCGTCCTCGGTTACCGAAGGGAAGCCGGCTTGTCAAGGTGCCACCGCCGCCGGTGGCGCGTGTTGACAGGGCCGCGGCAACCAATATAGCGTTGATGCAATTTCGTTGGAGAGCATCCCGAGTCATACGTGGGAGGAAAAATGGATCAAGACACGTGGCGGGGGATTCACACGATCCTGACGACGCCGTTCAAGGAGGACCTGTCCCTCGACAGGGAAGGTATGGCGCGCAACGTTTCTTTCGCTGCCGATAGCTCGGCGCACGTCCTGGTGGTGCTCGGCACCCAGGGCGAGTTCGCCGCGGTGACGGACGAAGAACGCCTGGAGATCATGCGCATCGCGGTCGAGACCAACCAGGGCCGCAAGCCCATCATGTTGGGCGTATCGCATTCCGGCACGGTGGCGGCCGTGGAGTTGACCCGCTACGCCAAGGAGCTGGGCGCCGACGCGGTGATGGCGACCCCGCCGTATTTCAACAACGTGAACGACGCCAGCATCCGCGATCACTTCCGGCGGATCGCCGAGGTGGGAGTGCCGGTGTTCCTCTACAACGCGCCGCCGCGGGTGGGCTACAGCATGCGGCCCGCCATGATCGCCGAGCTGGCGGACGTGGCCGGTATCGCCGGCATCAAGCAGGCGACCCAGAACGCCGTGGAGCTGGACGAGACGGTGGCCCTGGCCGCCGGCAAGATGGCGCTCATCGGCGGCGCCGAGGCCATGATCTGGCCGTGCCTGGCCCTGGGGATGATCGGCAACACCGCCACCACCGCGTCGTTCTGGCCGGAGTCGGTGGTGGAGATCTACGATGCGGCGGTCCGGGGAGACGCCCATGAGGCCCAGGCCCTGTACCTGCGGCTGGCGGAGTACCGGATGCTGTGCAAGGCGGCCGGCCACGCGGCGGTGGTGAAGGCCGGCATGGACATGGTGGGCCTGGCCGGCGGTCCGGTACGGCCTCCACTGCCGGTCATGACCGATGCCCACAAGGAACACCTGGCGCGTATACTCCGGGAGTTCGGGATATTGCCCAGCGGCGTGAGGGCCGCAAAGGCGTAACGACGGCCCGGCGACGCCAAGAAACTCGTCGACATCCATCGCCGCGACCGCCGCGGCGAAACCCCTGAGGATCACGCTCGCGCGGTCCATCCTGTTCACCGGCATCAGGCACATCGGCGCTTCCCGGGCCAGCTCCCGGGCGGCCGCCGACGTCTTCTTCGCCATGTGGCTCGGCATGGTGCGGGCCACTAACGTTGACTTTCCGGGGAACATGCTCCTAACTTAGCATGAGGCACCAAAACGACAGCGAGGAGTCGTGAAGATGGCTGCAGGAACGACGCTGGGTCGACATCTCATGGAGGAAGGAAGCTGGCGCAAGGACGGAGCGGACGACCTGCGCGCGCTCCTGGAGCCTGTCGCGCTGGCCGGAAAGATTCTCGCCCGCGAGGTCGATCAGGCGGCTTTGGCCGGAAAGCTGGGGCTGGCGGGGGACCAGAACGCCACCGGCGATATGCAGAAGAAGCTCGACGTGATCGGCAACGAGATCGTCATGGACGCCTTCTCGGGCTGCAGCGTGGTGGCGGGCATCGCCTCCGAGGAGCTGGAAGAGGCCGTGGTGATGAGCACCTCGGACGACGCCCGCTATCTGCTGTGCACCGACCCGCTGGACGGTTCGTCCAACACCGACGTCAACGCCCCGCTGGGGACGATATTCGGGGTCTTCCGGCGCGGCCGGACCGGCGAGCTTTCCGGCGAGGAGTTCCTGCAGAAGGGCTCGGAGCTGGTGTGCGCCGGCTACGTGCTCTATGGCACCAGCACCGTACTGGTGTACACGGTGGGCGCGGGCGTCCACGGCTTCACCCTGGACAAGGGGGTGGGAGAGTTCGTCCTCACCCACGAGGATATCCGCTGTCCGGAGAAGGGCGCGGTCTACAGCGCCAACGTCGGGCGCCACAAGGACTGGGACGCGGGGGTGCGGAATTACCTGGACTATGTCACCGAAAAGGACAAGCCCAGCGGCAGGCCCCATTCCCTGCGGTATACCGGTGCGCTGGTGGCCGACCTGCACCGCTGCCTGCTGGACGGCGGCATGTACTTCTATCCCGGCGATCCCGGCAGTCCCAGCGGCAAGCTGCGCCTGCTCTACGAGTGCGCGCCGCTGGCGTGCGTGGCGGAGCAGGCGGGAGGCGCGGCCAGCACCGGCCGTGGGCGCCTGCTGGACGTAGTGCCCGAGGCCATCCATCAGCGCACCCCCATCGCCATCGGCAGCGTCGAGAACGTCGCCCTTTACGAACGGTTCGTGGCGGAAGGATGATCCCGCCCCAGGAGGACGAGTGATGACCGAGAGAGTACGAGAGGTTCTGAGCTGGTACGGCAGCGACAACCCCGGGACCCTGACGAACCTTGCCCGGATCCTCAACCACGGCCGGCTCGGCGGCACCGGCAAGTTCGTGATCCTGCCCGTGGACCAGGGTTTCGAGCACGGCCCGGCCCGGAGCTTCGCTCCCAATCCGGCGGGGTACGACCCGCGCTACCACTTCGAACTCGCCCTGGACGCCGGCTGCAACGCGTACGCCGCGCCGCTGGGCTTTCTCGAGGCGGGTGCCCGCGATTTCGCCGGCGAGATCCCGCTCATCCTGAAGGTCAACAACCACGATCTCCTCAACGACGAGAGGGATCCGACTCAGGCCGTTACCTCCAGCGTGGAGGACGCGCTCCGCCTCGGGTGCGTGGCCGTGGGCTTCACCGTCTATCCCGGCTCGGAGCACCGTTTCGGCATGTACGAGCAGATCCGTGAAATCGCCCGTGAGGCCAAGCGCAACGGTCTGGCCGTGGTGATCTGGTCGTATCCTCGAGGCTCGGGGCTCAGCAAGGCTGGCGAAGCGGCCGTCGACGTGTGCGGCTACGCGGCGCAGATCGCCGCACAACTCGGAGCGCATATCATCAAGGTGAAATTCCCCCTGGAGAACGTCGAGCAGGACGCGGCGCGCAAGGTGTTGGAGAAGGAAGGCGTGCCCATCGCCGATCCCGCGGACCGGATCCGCCACGTCGTGCAGTCGGCCTTCGACGGCCGCCGTATCGTCATCTTCTCCGGCGGCCCCGCCACCACCGACGAGGCGCTGCTGGCGGAAATCCGCGCCATCCACCAGGGCGGCGGTTTCGGCTCCATCATCGGACGCAACTCGTTCCAGCGGAGCAAGCCCGACGCCATAGCGCTGCTCGACAAGGTGATGCGGATCTACGCCGGCGAGACCGTCTGAGTCCTCCGTCCCCCGCTCCCCCTGGAAGAGAGCGGCCGAGCCTTCCGTCCCCCTCTCCCCCTGGGAGAGGGTTGGGGTGAGGGGTGTCCGGCCACCGCAGCCCGCTTGCGGCCCCGCCATGCCTGTGTTAACCGTCGTCCGCATGCCTCTTCAGAGAACCATGGAGATCAAGCGGCGGCGTAGGCGGAAAAAGAGCCTGGCCAAACTGCGTGTGAAGCTTCAGGGAGCCAGGACCGACCAAGCGCGCGCCAAGGTGCTGGACAAGGCCTTCAAGATCTCGCCCACCGCCGTCCTGGAACCGTAGGGGCAGGTTTCGAACCCGCCCGTGCCCGCTGTCGTGGCCGGTATTCGACCCGTCCCTACGAGGGTTTGTGCCCGACGACCAGGGACGACGTCAGCGGCGCCGGCAGTTCCACGCGCTCCACATCCACCAGACCGCTTCGCTCGAGCCAGCCGCGGACCTCACCGACGGTATAGCAGCGCCCGCCCGCCGTGGTCAGCAGCATCAGCAGGCTGAAGACGGTGCCGCTGTCGGTCTCCGCGCGGCTTCCTTCCAGCATGTGGTCCTTGATGATAAGGCGTCCTCCCGGAACCAACGAATCCGAGAGCTTACGCATCAATGTCTCATTGGTCGCTTCATCTTCCCCGTGGATGATGTTGGACAGAAAGACGACGTCCTGGCCGCCGGGCACGGCGTCGGTCCGGTAGTCTCCGGCGACGCACTCGATGCGGCCGGCCACGTCCGACGCGCGGACGTAGCGCTCGGTAATGCGCAAGGTTCCGGGCAGATCGTAGAGGGTTGCGCGCAACGCCGGGTAGCGTTTGCACAGGGCGATGGGATAGGTGGCCGGCCCCGGACCGATGTCCAGGAGCCGGCGCGCGCCGGAGAGGTCCAGGGCGTCCGCCGTAAGCTGGGCGTCGCCCCGCGTCCGGACCAACGAGTCCATGGCGTCGATGAAGATCCTGGTCTCGGCTTCGTCGACCTGGTACATGTCCGGATCCCGCGCCGGCCGTCCGGTGCGCACCGCCTCTTCCAGCTTTCCCCAGGCGTCCCACGACAGGGCCTCGAAGCGCACCATGCCGCTGAAGTCCCTGGGCGATCCGGTCGTCAGGTAGGTGGCGGACAGTTCGTTCAGCCGGTAGCGGCGGCCGTCCTTGCCCAGCAGTCCCATCACCGCCAGGGCATCCGCCAACAGGCCGGTGGCGCGGGCCTCGGCGCCGATGGCCGCCGCCAACGCGGCCGCGTCCAGGGCTTGCTTGCCGCTGAGCGCGTCGAACACCCCGAGGGACACGGCCGCCTGCAGGATCCGGGCCTCGGCGTAGGCGCCGGCGATTGCCGCCAGTCGGGTGAAGTCCTCGCTCACATCGGCTCCACGATCCGGTAGGTCCGGCTCTTGGGCTTGATGGGGGCGAGGATGCCCAGTTTCACCAGGCTGCGAAGGTCGCGGTAGGCGGTGTCCCGGTCCACCTCGGCGACGCGCTGGTAGTCGGCAGTCGAAAGCACCTTGTCGTGGGAGAGCGCGTACACCAGCAGCCGCTGTTGCCGGGGGTTCAGACGGGAACGGTCGAAGTGATCGAGCCACCGCAAGGTCTCGTCGTCGTAGATGGGGGTGTTGCGCAGCGTCACGGTGAAATAGAAACCTTCGGCGGAGAACTCCGGCGGCCGCAGCGAGTTGTGTTCCATCTCCTGGAACATGCGCGGGACGCCCTCGCCGATCTCGCGCATGTAGCCCAGGTCCGCCAGCACTCGCACCAGCAGCGGATTGCGCGAGAAGTGCACCCGCTGCTGCCGGTTGAGGTGGTCCAGGGCGACGGGGGCCGGCAGCACTCCCGGGCTTCTCACTTCCAGGCGGTCGTCGAACATCCAGAACTCGATCTCCGCGCCGGTGACGGCGTAGTCCCGGTGTCCGACGGCATTGACCAGCGCCTCCTGCCACGCCAGGGAGGGGTACTCCAGGCGCTCCCGGAAGAACAGGTCGTGCATGACCATGCGTTCGCGTATGTGCTCCTTGATCCGTCCGACGGCTTCGTGGACGAGGGTCCACAGGGGCGCGTCGATGCGCACGCGCTTGACCACGTTGAGGTCCTCTCCGTACTGCCTCTCGGTGCCCTCGTACTTGACGAAGTCGATGCCGCAGCGCGGATGCCATCGGGTCGGCTCCCTGGCGAAGAGAAGCAGCGCGGCCATGGAGATCTCGGGACGGTCCACGGAGCCGCCGACGAGATGATAGGTGCGCGACAACAGCGAGCGCGGGTCCGTCCGCGCATCCATGCGCTCGGCGAAGGATTCCAGGGCGGCGTCGTCCAGGTCCTCCCAGGTAGCGGCGTGGACGTGCTGCCGTTCGTAGGAGTACGACAGCTTGGCGTCTTTCAGCAGGCGGATCTGCTCGGGCGCCACCGCGGGGTTTTCCGCGGCGATGCGGTAGAACGTCCTGCCGCTGGCCACGCGGCGGATCTCCAGCCCAGGGCTCACCTCGAACCGGAGCAGCAGCAGGTTGCCGAGGTCGATGCGTTCGTGAAGAGTAGGGAGAGGCGGATTGAGGAGGCTCTGGGGCACCTCGCCCAGCTCCCTGATCTCCTGCTCGGAGTAGGGGAGGCCTGTGAGGCTCTTGTCGGGCTCGACGCCTACCAGGAGCACGCCGCCGTCGGCGTTGACCATGCCGCTGAGGATGCGCGCAATCTCGCGGGCGAGGTCCTGGGGCCGCTTCGTTTGAGTCCCGCGCCGCTTCTGCTCGTAGGCGCTGACGAACTCGAAGAACTGCCCGCGTTCTTCCTTCAGGAGCGTTTCGAGCTCACGTCCAAGCATTTCTGGCGCCGTAACGACGGTTCATGGGTTTCGGTCTCAGAAGCCCCGAAGGCCGCGAGACGGGCCGCTCATGACACCCGGCATCCCTCCAGCCGAACGACCTCGTGGATGAGCCGGGCCGCACTCACCAAGTCGTTGACGTCAAGCCACTCGTTGACCGTGTGGATGTCCCGCATGCCGCTGGCCAGGTTCGCCACCTGGAGGCCGCGCTGGTTCAGCACGTTGGCGTCGCAGCCGCCGCCCTTGGCGACGGTGTCGACGGCCAGGCCAAGGTTGTCCGCCGCCTCGTGGACGCGCCGGACGATGGCGGTCTCGTGGGACACCTCCATGCGGTCGTACTGCCGTTGGATCCGGGACTCCACGCGCGCTTCGTGGAGACGGCCGTCCAGCTCCAGGGTAGCGCCGGCGGCCGCCTCCTCCAGGCACGCGAGCATCGCCCGCGTCTGCCGTTCGAGCTTCTCCTCGTCATGGCTGCGCACCTCGCCGGTGAGGGTCACCCGGTTGGGGACGATGTTCACCGCCGTGCCGCCGCTCACCAAGCCGATATTCGCGGTGGTGTCCTCGTCGATGCGCCCGAGTTGCATGGCGTCGATGCCGCGGGCGGCTACCTGGAGCGCGCTCATCCCGCGTTCCGGACAGATGCCGGCGTGGGCCTCGAGACCGTGTACCTCGAACTCCACGAGGTTTGCCGCCGGCGCCCGGGTGATGAGGAAGCCGATGGAGTCGCTGTCGAGCACGAGTCCCGTCTTGGCCCGCACCAGGCTCAGGTCCAGATGCTTGGCTCCGAGCAGCCCCATCTCCTCGCAGATGGTGAAGACCACGTCGATGTGCCCGTGCGGCAAGCCTTCCTCGCGCAGGGCCTCGAGCACTTCCAGGATGATGGCGATGCCGCTCTTGTCGTCGCCTCCCAGCACGGTGGTTCCGTCGCTTCGGATGACGTCGCCCTCCACCACCGGCACCACCCCCTCGCCCGGGGCCACCGTGTCCATGTGCGCGGAGAGGAGCATCGGCTCGGCGCCGTCGACGGTGCCCTCGAAGTGGGCCACGAGGTTCCCGACTTCGCCCCCGACCGCGGCACCGGCGTCGTCCACGAAAACGGTGCCGCCCAGCCCTTCGAGTATTTCCTTGAGATGCAGTGCTATGGCCAGTTCCTTGCGGGAGTGGCTGTCGATTTGCACCAACTCCAACACGCGTTCCTTGAGACGCGCCTTGTCGATCAAGGACTACCTCCTCTGTCCGGATCGTTTAGTGTCCTGTGCTGAAAGGCCGAGGACGGCGCAGCCGCCGACGGCATGAGCGGGCCGCCGTCCCTTCCGACGGCCAACGCGCCGGGCGAGTCTACTACGAAAGGGCTGGCAGGTCCATGATCTCGGCCCGGGTGCGCCCATCCAGCGTCCGATTGGCCAGTCCAAAACGGTCTGATAACATCCCGGTCTGGTGGCGCCTTGCCGGCCCGCCTTCGTAGAGTCCGGTTCACGGGAGGTCACATCATGCAGACCCGCGACCCCGACGGCCGCTCCGGCATTCGTTACCAACCCGATGAGAAGCCGCCGCCGGCGCTTGCCTTCGGGCTGGGCCTGCAGCTCGCCATCCTCTGCATCGCCGGAATCGTGCTGACCCCGGCCATCGTGATCCGGGCCGCCGGAGGCAGTGAAGGGTTCCTTTCGTGGGCGGTGTTCGCGGCGGTCGCCGTCAGCGGTCTGACCACCGTGCTGCAGGCGGTGCGGGTCGGCCGCTTCGGGGCGGGCCATGTCCTTCTCATGGGCACCTCGGGCGCCTTCATCGCGGTCTGTGTCGCGGCGCTCGTCCAGGGCGGCCCCGCGATGCTCGCCACCCTGGTGCTGGTGTCGTCGTTCTTCCAGTTCCTCCTCTCGTCGCGTCTTTCGCTGTTGCGGCGGATCCTGACCCCCGCGGTGGCGGGCACCGTGATCATGCTGATACCGGTGACGGTGATGCCCATCATTTTCGGCATGCTCGGCGACGTGCCGAAGGGCTCCCCGGCACTGGCCGCTCCGCTGAGCGCGGCGGTGACCATGGGGGTCATCGTCTGCATCGCCCTCAAGGCGACCGGAGGGCTGCGCCTGTGGGCGCCGGTCATCGGGGTCGTGGTGGGCTCGGTGGTGGCTGCCGCGTTCGGCCTCTACAACACCGCGCTGATAGGAGGAGCGTCCTGGGTGGGCCTGCCGGACGGACAATGGCCGGGCCTGGACCTGGGTTTCGGCGCGGTCTTCTGGACGCTCTTGCCCGCGTTCGTGTTCGTGACGCTGGTGGGCGCCATCGAGACCATCGGCGATGCCGTGGCCATCCAGCGCGTCTCCTGGCGCGGCGCCCGGGCCGTGGATTTCCGCGCCGTGCAGGGAGCTGTAGGGGCGGACGGCGTCGGCAACCTCCTGTCGGGACTTATGGCGACCGTCCCCAACACGACCTACTCCACGAGCATCGCGGTGACCGAGCTGACCGGGGTCGCGTCCCGGACGGTGGGCGTTGCCATCGGCGTCATCTTCGTCGTGCTGGCCTTCCTGCCCAAGGCCCTGGCGGTCATCCTGGCGATCCCCAATCCGGTGGTGGCCGCCTACGCCACCGTGCTGCTGTCCATGCTCTTCGTGGTCGGCATGAAGGTGGTGGTCCAGGACGAGCTCGACTATCGCACGGGGCTGGTGGTTGGCGTGTCCTTCTGGGCCGGGGTCGGCTTCCAGAACGGCGTGATCTTCCCCGAGTACTTCGCCGAGTTCGCCGGCGGGTTGCTGCAGAACGGCATGACCGCGGGCGGGCTGGTGGCCATCCTCATGACCCTGTTCGTCGAGCTTACCGCGCCGCGGCCGAGCCGCGTCGAGGTGGAACTCGAAACGGAAGCGCTGCCGAAGATCCAGGAGTTTCTCGCCGACTTCGCCTCACGCGGTGGCTGGGGCAAGGCAATGGCGGACCGTCTCGACGCCGCCGGCGAGGAGACGCTGCTCACGCTCATGCGGCAGGATGAGGAAGGGGAGCAGCGGGTGCGGCGCCGCATGCGACTGACCGCCCGCAAGGAAGGCGGCGGGGCCGTGCTGGAGTTCGTCGCCGGCGCCGGCAACGAGAACATCCAGGACAGCATCGCGCTGCTCGGGACCGGTCCGGTGGAGGCCCCGGAAGAGCGGGAGATATCCCTGCGGCTGCTGCGTCACCTGGCCTCCAGGGTCCATCATCAGCAGTATCACGACACCGATATCGTCACCGTCCACGTCGACGCGCCGCCCGCGGATCGCTAGTGTGGTGTCTGGTTGATTGGGAAGCTGCCGCGAGGCATGGAAATGGTCCATGTAGGAGCGACCGGCTGTTCGAAGACGGGGGTGGATGGTGGCGGTGGCTGGACTTGAACCAGCGACGCCGCGGATATGAGCCGCGTGCTCTGACCAACTGAGCTACACCGCCATTGTGCGTGAATCGCGCTTGCCCGAGGAGAGACATCCATAATAGAACGCGGCCCGCCAACATGCAAGCCGCCGTCGCCCCGACAAGCGGGCGGTTCGCCTTGCAAAATCGCCCTCCTTTCACTATTAGTCAGCGGAAGCAGCCATTCAACAGGTGTATGGCTGCGTTGCCCCCGAACCGGACACGACCGCTCCGATCCAAGCCAGCTCGGGCTCGCCTGTCGCGGGAGATCAGGGTCACGTCTCTTCAAGGGAGGGAAGCGCCATGCGCGGTTGGGTGACACACGCGTTCAAGGACATGCGGCTGGAAGAGCTGCCGGAACCCGAATGCCGGTCCGGCTGGGCGGTCTTGAAGACCCGGGTCGTGCAGCCCTCCGTCACCGAGGTCCAGCTCTTCTACGGCGAGCGCTCCAACAGCTACGACAAGGTCAAGAAGAAGCTGGCCGAGGGACCCGAGCCTCTGTTCGGCCACGAGTTTTGCGCCGAGATCGTCGAGATCGAGGACGACAACGGCTACGGTCTTTCGGTGGGCGACAGGGTGGGCGCCACCCACACACACATCGGTACCATCGGGCGGGACTTCCCCGGCCTCTTCTCCGAGTACGCGGCGGTGCCGTTGGACGCGCTGGCCAAGATTCCCGAGGGCATCAGCGACTGGGAGGTGTCGGCGCTTCAGCCGCTCACCAGTTGCGTTCACAACGTCCAGGTGCTGGGCGTGACCCTGGGAGACACGGTGCTGGTGCTGGGGCAGGGGGTCATGGGCCTCAACTCGGCGCAGGCGGCCAAGGCCGCGGGCGCGGACACCGTCATCGGCACCGACATGCGGCCGGAGATCCTGGAGCTGGCCAGGGATCTGGGCGTCGACGTCACCATCGACGCCTCCAAGGACAACGTGGTGGACGCGGTGATGGACCTGAGCGGGGGCAAGGGCATTCCCTTCGTCATCGAGGCCGCCAGCGGCAGCCCGCAGATGGGATTGTCGGGCGGCGCCACCGTGTCGGAGGCGGTGGCGTGCGTGGCCGCGGGCGGCAAGGTGCTCAGCATCCCGCACTTCCACGAGCCCGTGACCCTGGATTTCAACTATCTCCGCGCCAAGCGGGTGACATACATGTTTCCGCCGGAGCTGGCCGCGCCCAGCGAGATGACGCTGGCGGCGCGGCTGGTGGCCCAGAAGCGCATCAACATCGATCCCATGATCACTCACAAGCTGGAAGGCATCGACAAGATGCTCGAGGCCCTGGACATCACCGCCAACAAGTCGAAGCACGGGGCGCTGAACCCGGCTCAGGTGCGATTTTCGTAAGTAAGTAACCCGAGGAGGTAAGTAACATGAAGGTGGACGCCACGATCATTGACGCCGACGGGCACGTCAGGGACCGGGACGCGGACATCCGCGCCCACATGGAGGACCCCTGGAACAAGCGGGAGGGTTCGCTGCTGCCCAGCGATGAATGGGACTCCAGCATGTTCGGCACGTTAGGTATGAACATCACCGATGTTCCCACGCGCCTGCGCGACATGGACACCGAGGGCATCGAGGTGTCGGTGTTGTTCCCCACCGGCGCGTTCCACGTGAACCGCATGCCGGAGAAGGCTTACGCGGGAGCGTTTTCGCGCGCCTACAACAACTGGATCTCGAGCATGTGCAGCGAGGCGCCGGAGCGGCTCAAGGCCATCGGCGTGGCGCCCTTCCAGGACGTGCCGGCGGCGGTGGAGGAGATCAACCGCGCGGTGACCAAGCTCGGCGTGGTGGGGATAACCGTGGGCACATTCGGCATGAAGGACCACCTGGGACAGGAGCTTTTCTGGCCCATCTACGAGGAGCTGGAGCGGCTCGACGTGCCGCTCCTGATCCACAACTCGCGCTCGGGTCCGGCGGGCGAGAACCGCTTCGACACGTTCCTTTTCAAGCACACCATCGGCCGTCCCTTCGAGACCATGCTGGACTGCGCGGCGCTCATGTACGGAGGCGTGCCCGAGCGGTTCCCGAAACTCCGCATCGCGTTCCTGGAGTGCGGCATCGGCTGGGTGCCCTACTGGATGGACCGGATGGACGAGGAGTGGGAGCACAGGCAGTCGGAAGCGCCGCTTCTCAAGGACAGGCCCAGCGAGTACATGAAGGCGGGGAACTGGTACTACGCGGCCGAGCCGGAGGAAGAGAGCCTTCCCTACGGCATCGAGCGGGTAGGGGAGAAGGTCATCGTGTTCGCCTCCGACTACCCGCACTGGGACGGCATGTTCCCCAACGTGACCAAGACCATCAAGGAACGGACGGACATCTCCGAGGACTTCAAGGCCAAGTTCCTGGGAGAGAACGCCAAGGGGCTCTACGGCTGGGACTAGCCGCGGGCCGCGCAACGGGATTCTCGCGTGCGACTGACACCCAAGATGGGCTTCAGCTTCCTGGTGCTCATCTTCTTCTGCTACCTGGTCTGGGAGGCGGGCGAGTGGCGCCTGCAGGCGCGTCTCTATCCGTGGGCCATCGGCATTCCCATGATCCTCCTGGCGATCATCAACATCGTCCAGGAGTTGCGGGGGCCGAAGGAGGAGGGCGAGAGCGCCTCGAGCAATGCGCCCGCCGACTTCCAGCTCACGCAGACCGTCGACTGGGACGTGGCGTTCAAGCGCACCGCGAACATCCTGTCCTGGATCGTGGGGTTCATGGCCGGCATCTGGCTTATCGGGTTCTCCATCACCGTCGCGGGCATGACCTTCGGCTATCTGAAGATACAGTCGAAGGAAGGCTGGCCCATGTCGCTGATCCTGACGGCCGCGGCGTGGCTCATCTACTACGTGGTGTTCGAGCGCACGCTGTTGCTGCCGTTTCCCGAGGGCCAGGTGTTTCGTTGGCTGGGTATCGAATAGACGGGAAAGGCGAGTCGTAACCCTGTGCCCGTTTGTGTGGCTCAGGGCCCTCGGTTCCAAACACGGAGGTGTGCAATGAAGCGAGCGATCTGTCGAATTTTTCTCGTGCTGCTGCTGGCCGGGTTCATCGTCATGAGCTTCGCCGGACAGTCGGCGGCGAAGGACTTCTACGAAGGAAAAACCATACGCATCCTCGTGTGCTGCTCACCGGGCGGGTTCTACGACCGGTGGGCCAGGCTGTTCGCGCGGCACATGGGCCAGTACATCCCGGGCAAGCCCGACATCATCGTCCAGAACATGCCCGGGGCCGGCTCCCTCATCGCCGCCAACTATGTCTACAACATCGCCAAGCAGGACGGCACCGCCCTGGTGATGCCGTTGGCGGGGCTGTACCTGGACCAAGTCGTGGGGCGGAAGGAGGTGCGCTTCGACATCGCCAAGTTCCAGTGGATCGGCACGCAGGAGGTCAGCCACACCGTGCTCTTCTGCCGCAGCGACTCGAAGTACAAGAGCGTCGACGACCTGATCGCGGCCAAGAAGGACCCGGCGAGGCTCGGCAACTCGGGCACCGCGGGCAACAGCTATCTCATGGGCAAGATCCTCGAGAAGGGCGTGGGCGCGAACTTCAATTTCGTCATGGGCTATCCCGGCGGCAGCGAGATCGATCTGGCGGTGGAACGCGGAGAGGTGCTGTGCCGCGGCATGACCATTCCCCCGCACTTCGGACGGGAACCCTATCTGACCTGGCACAAGAAGAAGTTCGTCCGCCAGCTCGTTCAGAGCGGCGAGGAGCGGGACTCGAGGCTCAAGGACACTCCCACCCTCACCGAGCTGTTCGACAAGTACAATGCGCCGAAGCAGGTCCGGGCCATGGCCAAGGTGATCTTCGCCAGCGGCGACTTCGGGCGCCCGTTCGCGGTGGCGCCGGGTGTACCGGCGGACCGCGTGAAGATCCTGCGCGACGCCTACGCCAAGGCCTTGGGGGACTCGGAGTTGCTTGCCGAGGCGACGAAGGGGCGGATGGTGCCCTTCAAGCTGTTGAGGGGCGAGGACCTGCAGAAGGTGGCCCAGACCGTCGTAAGCCAGCCCAAGGAGGTGGTGGACGGCGTCAGGGAGCTTCTTGGGAGGTAGTTCCTAGCGAGGTAGGGGCGACCGGCCGGTCGCCCCTACGGGGATCCAACACAATACAGGTCACTAGTTCATGATGCTCGACGCCTTCATAGACGGACTGCTTCACGTCCTCTCCTGGCCGGCCTTCGGCTTCCTGCTCCTGGGGGCGTTGGTGGGGTTCGTCGTGGGGATTCTCCCCGGCCTGGGCGGCTTGGCCACTCTCGCCCTGATGCTCCCCTTCGCCTACAAGATCGGGGAGCCGATCTCGGCCTTTGCCTTTCTCCTGGGGATGCACGCCATCACCGGCACCACCGGTGACCTCACCTCGATCCTCTTCGGCATCCCGGGAGAAGGCACGGCCGCGGCCACCATCATGGACGGCTACCCCATGACCAAGAACGGGGAGGCCGGCCGGGCCATGGGCGCCGCGCTCATGAGCTCGCTGGTGGCCGGCCTCGAAGGCGCCGTCATCCTGGCCCTCGCCATTCCCATCATGCGCCCGCTGGTGCTGTTCTTCGGCTCTCCCGAGCTGTTCATGCTGGCGATCCTGGGCATCACCTTCATCGCGTCGCTAAGCGGATCGTCTCTCACCAAGGGGCTTCTGTGCGGCGGCATCGGCCTCATGCTGGCGGCCATCGGCGTCGATCCCCAGACCGGGACGCTGCGCTACACATTGGGCACGCTGTATCTCTGGGACGGCCTGAGCCTGGGCCCCGTGGTGGTCGGGCTTTTCGCCATCCCGGAGATCATCGACCTGGCGGTACGCGGCACCAGCATCGCCGAGGCCAAGATCGGCAAGATCACCGGTGTCATGGAAGGGGTCAAGGACACCTTCCGCCACTTCAGCCTGACCATGCGCTGCGGTTTCATCGGCGCGTTCATCGGCGCCCTGCCGGGCCTGGGCGGCGGCGTCTCGCAATGGCTGGCCTACGGCCACGCGGTGCAGTCGGCCAAGGACAAGAGCAACTTCGGCAAGGGCGACGTACGCGGCGTCTTGGGGCCGGGGGCGGCCAACAACTCCCGCGAAGGGGGCAACCTCATTCCCACGGTGGCCTTCGGCATTCCCGGCAGCAGCGCCATGGCCATCCTGCTGGGAGCGTTCCTCATCGTCGGCCTCAATCCCGGTCCGGAGATGCTCACCAAGCACCTGGACGTGACCTTCGCCATGGTGTGGATCCTGGTAGTGGCCAACATCCTCACGGTGGCGGCGAGTTTCCTGTTCCTGAACCAGCTCGTGAAGCTTACCTTCGTGCGCGGAAACCTGCTGATTCCGTTCCTGCTCATGTTCGTGTTCCTGGGCGCCTTCGCGGCCCACAACAACTTCAGCGACATCATCGTCACGGTCATCTTCGGCATCGTCGGCTACCTCATGGTGCTGTTCCAGTGGCCGCGGCCTCCCTTCGTGCTGGGCCTGGTGCTGGGGACCATCGTCGAGAACTACCTGTGGATCTCCAGCAGCGCCTACGGCGCGGGCTGGCTCCTGCAGCCCACCGTGGTCTGCATCGCCGTCCTGATCGTCGGGACGCTGGTCTACTCCGTGATCCAGGCGCGCCGGGGCCGTTCCCTGGAGGACGAGATCGAGAAGAGGTTGGGCGTGGAAACACCGCGCGAGTAGGAAGGGTTTCAAACCCGCCCGTGACGGGCGCCACCCGCGCACAACGGATTCAAACGGCTCCGACCCCCTCTCCCTCCGGGAGAGGGCCGGGGTGAGGGCGACCGCCCAACTCCCACAAGTCCGCCAGACACCACACTAGACATGCTCGCCGTCGCCCTGGGCCTGCTGGCCTCCTTCGCCTTCGCCTGCACGGCGACGCTGGTTCATCGAGGCGTCCGCGACCTCGATCCCTTCAGCGGCCTGGTGGTGGACCTCTTCTTCAACGGGCTGGTGTTGTGGCTCTTCGTGTTCACCTTCCACGACCTCTCGGAGCTTTGGGCCGGGGCCAACCTGATCTTCGCGGCCTCGGGCCTCATCGTTCCGGGGCTGTTCCGCCTGGTGGCGTTCAAGGGCATCGAGAGGATGGGCGCCGCGGCCGCCACCGCGGTGCTCAATTCCGCGCCGCTCTTCGCGGTGCTCCTGGCCATGGTGCTGCTGGACGAAAGACCCGGTCCCGCCAACATGCTGGGGGCGTTGGCCGTCGTCTCCGGGCTGGTGTTCCTGTCGTGGAAGGGCGAAACACGGTCCTGGCGCCCCCGGGACCTGTTCTATCCGGTGGCGGGCGCGTTGTTCGCGGGGCTGCGCGACAACGTGGTCCGGCTCGGGCTTCTTGCCGGCCCGGCGCCCATGGTGGGGGCCGCGATCACGGTGACCACCTCGTTCCTGACCATGTCCGCGGCGTATTTCCCGGTCCACGGCCTGACCCGGCTAGGGACTTGCGGGTGGGGGACCCTCGGCTGCTTCGCGCTGGTGGGTTTCGTGCACTTCGTGGCCTACTTCTTCATGTTCAGCGCCCTGGACATAGCCGACGTAGCCGTGGTCTCCCCGTTGGTCCACTGCTTTTCTCTCTTTACCCTGGGGCTTTCCCCGCTTATTCTGGGTGACTCCGACCCGATCACGCGGCGCAAGCTCCTCGCGACGTCCATGGTCGTGCTGGGCGTCCTGCTGATCGCGTCGTCGAGGTGGTACGCGTAGGGGGTCCGTCAACGCCATGTGGACATTGCCCAACCTGCTGAGCCTGTTCCGGATCCTCCTGGTCCCGTTCCTGGCATACCTCATGTCGTTCACCGATCCGGTGTCCTGCGCGCTGGCCGCGCTGGTCTTCATCATCGCCTCGGTGACGGACATGCTCGACGGCTACCTTGCGCGCCGGCACAAGAGCGTGTCCGACTTCGGCAAGATACTGGACCCCCTGGCCGACAAGCTGCTGGTGGTCACCGCGCTCATCATGCTGGTGGCCATCGACCGTCCCGGCGACGTGTACGTGCCCGTGTGGCTGGTGGTGATCATCGTCGCGCGCGAGGTGGCCGTGACCGTGCTGCGCGGCATCGCCCTGACCGAGGGCATCGTCATCCCGGCCGACGAGCTGGGCAAGTACAAGCTCCTGGTGCAGACCTTCGCGCTGGTAGGATTGATGGTTCACTATCCCTACATGGGTATCGATTTCTTCGTCGTCGGGATGTATTTTCTCGTGCTGTCCACCGTGCTCGCGGTGTGGTCCGGGGTGGAGTACCACGTCCAGTTTCTACGGTTGCTGCGCGCGAGATCCGTGCCCGCCGACACCTCTCGCATCCCTCCGTCATTCCCGCGAAAGCGGGAATCCAGGCAGGGAGGAGGGGAAGCCCATGGAAATTGACATGAGCCGCGGGATGATGTAGGAAGTGCTCCAGGACGCGGGTGTAGCTCAGTTGGCTAGAGCGTATGCTTGCCAAGCATAAGGTCGCCGGTTCGACCCCGGTCACCCGCTCCAACCCCCACCTTCTTTACAGTCTTTTCTCTACAGTATTTCCCGACTCGTCGTCGCAGCCGTCACCGTTCCGATGCCGTGCAGAGACCTCTGACATTCGTCACCTCCAACCGGCACAAGTTCAGCGAGGTGAGCGCCATCCTCCAGGACTACGAGGTCCCCGTGGAGATGGCTTCCCTCGAACTCCGGGAGATCCAGGCGGATACGCTGGAGGAGATCGCCGCGGAGAAGGCCCGGGAGGCGTGCCGGAGGGTGGACGGTCCCGCCATGGTGGAGGATACGGGTCTCTTCATCGACGGTTTGCGCGGCTTCCCCGGTCCCTACTCGGCGTACGTATTTCGGACGGTGGGCAACGAGGGTGTCCTGCGGCTCCTGGAGGGAGCGCCGGACCGTGGCGCGACGTTCCAGTCGGTGTTCGCCTACTGCCGTCCCGACGGCCCGCCGGAGTGTTTCCCCTCCGCGGTGACGGGCGTCATCGCCCCGGAGTGCAGGGGAGGGGGCTGGGGCTACGATCCCATCTTCATCGCCGAGGGAGCCTCGGGAAGGACCTACGGCGAGCTCGGCGACGACAAGAACCGGCTGTCCCACCGGCGCATGGCGCTGGAGAACCTTGCCCGCTGGATTCACGATCCACGAAGCTCTCTCTGAACCGCAGGACTGTCCCCGTTTCGTTTGAAACCTTCGTCCTGTCACTGTCCCACCGTCGGCCCGGCTTCCCGCGTGGTGCTGGCCGCGCCGAGCCTGCGCCGGACGATGAGCTGAACCGCCACGATCACGACGATCGCGCCAAGCCCGAAGACATCCGTCCTCAGGTCGGGCACGATGAGCAGCGGTCCCATGCAGAACAGAGGCACGCGCAGGATCATGGACAGGGGGCCGCACAGATAGCCGCCCGATGCGGAGGCCATCGCCGTCACGCCGACGAGGGCGGTGGCAAGCACCTGGAGGATCTCCGGCGCCTCGCCCAGCAGCAGCAACGCCGGATTGAGGGTGAACGCGTAGGGGATGAGAAAACCGGGCACGGCCAGGAGAAAAGCCCGCGCCCCTGTGCGCCACATGTTGGCGCCGCTGATGCCTGCCGCGGCGAAGGCCGACAACGCTACCGGCGGCGTCACCATCGAGAGGATGCTGAAATAGAGGATGAACAGGTGCGCCGGCAGGGCCGGGACGCCGAGGGTCTGGAGGGCCGGCGCCACCAGGATGGCGGAAACCAGGTAGGCCGCCGCCGTCGGCATCCCCATGCCGAGGATGATGGTGAGGATCATGGCTCCGGCAAGCGATATAGCGAGCGAATCTCCGGCCATGTCCAGAAGCCAGCGCTGAAGCCGCAGCGCCATGCCGGTGTGCACCAGGGTGCCCACGATGATGCCGGCGATGGCCGAAGGAATCGCCACCTCGGACGCCGAGCGCACGCCGCCGGTGACGGCTTCGAAGATCGCGCCCGGTCTCATCCGGGTCGCCTTGCGGAGCACGCTGACGACGATGATGAGGGCAATGGTGTAGGAACCGATGGTCATCAGGGAAAACCGGGAGATGAGCAGGTAGACCATGAAGCCGAGCGGAATCAGCAGATGCCACCGCTCGGCCAGCCCGGCCAGGTGCTCCCGGATGGGCAGATCGAGGTCGGGCTTGAGCCCGTTGCGCAGGCTGTAGAAGTGCACCAGCAGGAACAGCGAGGTGTAGTACAGTATCGCCGGCACGATGGCGGCGGAAACCACCTCGACGTAGCGCACGCCCACCACGTCGGCGAGAATGAACGCGGCCGCCCCCATGATGGGCGGCGCGAGCTGCCCCCCGGTGGACGCGGTGGCCTCGATGGCGCCGGCTAGCGTGCGCTGGAAGCCCGAGCGGATCATGAGCGGGATGGTCATCAGGCCGCTCAGCAGCACGTTGGCGACGGCGCTGCCCGACACCGTCCCGAACAGGCCTGAGGCGATGACCGCAGCCTTGCCGGCGCCGCCCCAGGACCGGGCGGTGGCGCCATAGGCGATGTCGACGAACAGCTTGCCCGCCCCCGAACGTTCGAGAAAAGCGCCCACCAGCACGAAGTAGAAGACCATGTTCGCCGACGCCGACACCGGCGTTCCGAACATGCCCGATGTCGAGAGCACCTGGAGGTCGACGAACCGCTTGAGGGACATGCCGCGATGGGCGATCAGATCGGGCAGCCAGGGTCCGGTGAAGACGTAAACGATAAATGCCGCCCCGACCAGCGTCAGCGTGATGCCGGCCGCGCGCCGGCATGCTTCCAACAGGACCGCGATGAAGACGATGCCGGCAACGTAGTCGAGAGCATGGACGGCGTCCACACCCTCCGTGCGTTCCGCCACCCTCTGGCCCTGACTCACGAAATACGCCGTGCAAGCGAGCACGGCGGCGACCAGGATCACGTCGAGAAGGGGAACGCCTTCCTCTTCGTTCCGCCTTGCGCCGGCGAATCCGTTAACGAGCAAGGCAACGGTCACCGCCGAGCCGACGTGCGTGCTCAGCAGAATGATGTCGTATTCGTACCCGCCCGTGTAAAGCGGCAGGAACTGCACGAAGCACCATACCAGCGCGGTGCCCGCATACACGTAGCGGACGACGCGCGCCGGTATGGTCGGTAGAATAGCGGGCACGGGGCGTCGAAGGCTACATCATGCCCTTCTCTTTGTAGTACTTGGCGGCACCGGGATGGAACGGGCAGTTGCCCACCAGCCCGGCTTTCGCCACGCCCTTCGGGTCGAAGCCGGAAAGGCCGGCGTGAACCTTACGGACCTTCTCGGCGTTCTCGATGATCGTCTTGGTGATGATGTAGGCGACTTCGTCGGAAACGCCTTCACGAATCATGATATTGGTGGCCGCCTTGACGGTCTTGATGGGACCGGTCTGGCCCTTGTACGTGTTGGGCGGAATGACAGCCTCCACCCAGCCGTGCTTCTCGACCATCCCCTTGATCACGGCGTCCGAGAGCGGCAGCATTTTCATGTCCGCTAGGGTCGTCAGCTCGGTGGCTACGGGATGTCCCTTGGTGACGACGTGGGACCAACCGTCGGCCTTGCCGTCGGCGATGGCGGCGGCCGTGGCCGGCCGCTTCAATGACTTGACGGAGCCTCCCTTGGCGGCCACGTCCTTCTTGCTGCTCCCATAGAGCGCGAGGATCTGGCGCAGGCCCAACTCGCCGGAACCGCCGACCCTCGTCGTGGTCATCCGTGCCTTGCCGGCGGCGATCTCGTCCCACGACTTGAGCCCGGATTTCACCGTAACGAAGGTGCCGTAATAGTACGTGTCGAGCCCGCCCATGAGCCCACGCACCTTGTCGGTCTTCTTGTCGAACGAGCCGAACCCGCCGCAGCCCTCTGCGGCCACGTTGGGAAAGCTGAGACCCAGCTCGGTCTCGCCGGATTGCAGCAGCTTCATGTTTCCGACAGTGCCCGCGATCGGCAGCACGTCCACCGTCGAGCCCTTCGGAAGATTGGGCTTCACCAGGTCGGCGATGCCGGCGCCGTAGTTGTACCACGCCGATCCAATGCCCACCGTCGCGAACCGGAGTTGCACGGCATCCGCCGCCGCGACGACGGACGGCACCGCCAGGACGACGGCCAGCACCGCGCACATCGTCCAATGTGACAAACGCCTATACCCGTTCTTCTTGCTCATGGTTTGGTCCCTCCGTTGGAAACTCACCGCCTCCGGGCCTGGCGGTTGCGGCGATGATCAGCAGTTCCGCACGAAATCAGACTCCCAAGCTACTTCCTCTTCGGAAAGAGAATATCTTTCAGCTTCTGGACCGTTTCGGGTGACAGAGCGTCCAGCGACTTTACGACCTTGAGCACCTCGGTGCCCGGCGAAGGGTCGATGTACAGGCGCGTCTTCTTGGCGTCCGCCAGGAATTGCGGATCGCGCATCGTCTTCATGAAAGCCGTTCGCAGGATTTCCACGCGCTCCGGCGGCGTGCCCGGAGGCAGCGCGTAAATGCGAGTGAGCGCGGCGGGATCATGGATGCCCGTCTTGATGAGAAGCCGCGCCTCGTCGGTCTTGGCAAAGCTGATGTCCAGGGGGACATCCGGAAGCGCGCTATGCTTCTTCGGGGACATCTGCAGAACCGGCACCGCATCCCCGGACTTGAACTTTGCTCCCCAGGTGGCGGTCAAGGCCGTCCAGCTCAGTCCGCATATGCCATCCACCTCGCCCTTGTCGGCCGCCAGAAGCATCCCCGGCGCGCCTCCATACCCCTCGATCAACTTGATGGGGAGGCCGAGCGCGGCGTTGAGCAATCTGGGACCGTCGTTGGTGGAATTGCCGGGGCCCGTGCCGGAGAGCTTGACCGGTCTGGGCGAGTTCATCCACTTGTTCATGTCCGTAATGCCGCTCGCCTTGGTGAACGCACAAACGGAAATGGTCGATTCCGGGACCCCGATGAATTCGTACTTGCTGGAAACGAACTGGATTCCCTTCTGCCCGTAGAGACGGGCCCAAAAGAGGCTTCCGGGGAAATTGCCTATGGTGAGGCCGTCGGGTTTGGCCTTTCTGTAGACGTAGTTGGCTGAAATGAGCCCCCCGGCGCCGGTCCTGTTCTGTACCAGGAAGCTTGGATTTCCGGGAATATAGCGACCCATGTGCCGGCCGATGGTACGGGAATAGAGGTCGAAACCGCCGCCCACGGAGAACGCCACGACGATGCGAATGGTCTTGCCCTTGAAGAACATGTCCTCCGCGGCCGAACTGCTGGACGGGCCGCCCAGGGTGAAGATTCCCAGGACAAGGCAGCACAACATTGGTAGGACTCGTCTCCGCAACGAGCGGTATCTCATATCAGACCTCCTGTGTTTGTGACCTGCTTCGCGACATTGTCCTCGCCGCCCGGCCCGGTGTCAGGGCGATGATGCAGGACAATATTCGCGCGACATTAGACTCTCCATCGACACCTTGTCAACGGCGCCGGGAAGGAATGGGGAAGGGGCGTCTCAGCCCCCGTTGACGGCCCGGTAGTGATCCTCGAGCACCCGGGCCACGCAGCCCGTGAGGTTGACGCCGGTGTCGATGTGCAGGAACTCGTTGGGCCCGTGGGCGTTGGACCTGGGGCCCAGCACGCCGGTGATCATGAACTGCGCTTCGGGGAACTTCTCCGCCAGCATGGCCATGAAGGGGATGGTGCCGCCCTCGCCGGTGGCGCAGGCGTCCTTGCCGAAGAATTCCCGGGACGCGCGTGACATGGATTCTTCAAGCCATGGCGCGAACGCCGGGGCGTTCCAGCCGCCGGTGCCCTGTCCCGGCTCGAAAGCCACCTTGGCGCCGTAAGGGGGGTCCTTGGTCAACGTCTCCCTCAGACAAGCCACGGCGGCGTCGGGGTTGGCGGTAGGGGGGAGACGCAAGGAGAGCTTGACCCGGGTTTGCGGACGCAGGACGTTGCCGGCCTGCTCCAGCGCCGGCAGTCCCGCGGCCCCGATGATCTCGAGCTGCGGACGCCAGGTACGGTTCAGCACCAACTCGGCGGGGTCGTCGCCCACCGGTGTGGCGCCGGGCTGGAAGGGAAATTCCTTGTACACACCTTCGCCGAGCACCTCGGCCGCGGCCCTCGCCTGAGCAAGCCGGTCGGGTGGGATCTCCACGTGCAGTTCGGGCGGCAGGATCTCACCGGTGCCCTCGTCCTCCAGCCGGCTCAACAGGCGCCGGAGGATGCGGAAGCTCGAAGGGACGATGCCGCTGGCGGCGCCGGAGTGAACGCCTTCGGTCAGAGTCGATACAGACAACGTGGCGTTGATCACGCCCCGCAACGAAGTCGTGACCCACATCCGCTCGTAGTCGCCGCATCCCGAGTCCAGGCAGACAACCAGATCCGGCGTGCCGATGCGGTCCGCCAGCGCGTCGACGTAGTGGGGGAGGTCGAAGCTGCCGCTCTCCTCGCATCCCTCGATGAGCACCACGCAGCGGGCGCAGGGAATGGATTCGAGCTTGAGCGCCTTGATGGCGGTCAACGCCGCGAACATGCCGTAGCCGTCGTCGGCGCCGCCGCGGCCGTAGAGCTTGCCGTCCTCCAGCACCGGCGTCCACGGTCCCAGGTCCGGGCGCCATCCCTCCATGGGGGGCTGTTTGTCGAGATGGCCGTAGAGCAGCACGGTGCCCTGGCCTTCTCCGGGTATTTCCATCAGCAATAGCGGCGTCCGGCCTTCCGCCCGGGCCACGTGGAGCTCCAGTCCCGGAATCTCCTGAGCCGTCGCCCAGCGCGAGAACAGGTCCACGGCCCGGTCCATGTGGCCGTGCTCCTGCCACCGAGGGTCGAAGGCCGGGGATTCGTTGGGGATGGTGATGTACTCCTCCAGTGCCGGCACGATGCTGGACTGCCAGGTTTCGCGAATGAATGATCGTAACTGGGTCATGTTGTCATGCCACGTGCAGTCCGTGGCTCTCCTTTGGCTCGGGGTAGTGGAAGCGTTCGATCTCGACGTGGTCCGCCCCGAGGCCGGTCAGCTCCTCCACGTCGAGGGCGGCTTCCGCCTCGCGTGCCCGCCGCAGGGTGGCCTTCACCGCCGGGTGTTTGGGCACGAAGAGCTGGCAACAGTCCTGATCGGGTTGGACCGAGGTCTCGAAGGTGCCGATGGACACGGCCTGGTCGATGATCTCCTGCTTGTCCATGCCGATGAGGGGTCGCAGCACCGGCAGGCGCGCGGCCTCCTCGATCACCGCGATGTTGGGCAGCGTCTGGGACGCCACCTGGGCCAGGCTCTCGCCGGTCACCAGCGCCCGGGCGCGCTCCTTGGCGGCGATGACCGAGGCGATCCGGAGCATCATCCTGCGGTAGATGACGACCCGGAGCGGCCGCAGCACGGCGGCGACGATGCGGCGCTGGATCTCGCCGAAGGGGACCAGGTAGAGCCGTGAGACGTACTGGTAGCGGGTCAGCATCTCCACCAGTGCCTTGGATTTTTCCTGGGATGAGCGGTCCAGGAACGGGCTGCTGTGGAAGTGGACGAAGATGAGCCGGCAGCCGCGCTGCATCATCCGGTACGACGCTACCGGGGAATCGATGCCCCCGGAGATGAGCGACACCAGCCGCCCGCTGGCGCCCACCGGTAGTCCGCCCGGTCCCGGCACCCGCCGCAGGCTTACGAATGCGCTCGACGGCAGGATTTCCACCGACACGGTCAACTCGGGCCGCGTCAGGTCCACCCGCGCCCCGGAATGGGCCTTGACCAAGGCGCCCAGTTCCCGGTTGATGTCGTTGGAGGTAAGCGGAAAACGCTTGTCCACGCGCCGGGTCTCGACTCGGAACGAATCGAAGGACTGCCCCTGAAGCGCTTCCAGGACATGGGCGCCGAGCGACGACATGTCGGCGCCGGTGCGTTCCACCAGGGAGAAATTGGCAATGCCGAACACTCGGCCGAGCCGGTCGGTCAGCTCCTCCGGCGGGACGTCGTGGTTGAAGTTCAGGAGCAGCCTGGACGAGGCGTTGCGGATCTCCCTGAGTCCCATTCCACGCAACGCCGTGCTCAGGTTCTTCTTGAGATGCTCGACGAACCAGGCGCGGTTGCCTCGCTTGAGGGCGATCTCGTGGTATCGGACCAGGGCCGAGCGCATGACGGAAAAATACCAGATCGACGGAACTTTTGCATGGAAAGCCGCCTGTGATACCATGAAGGATTCACCTGGAGGTTCGCACATGGAAACATTCAGAAAGGTCTCGGACGTCGCGCAATTCTCGCCGGAGAAGATGAAGAAGAACGGCGTCTTCGAGACCGAGCACCTGTTCTGCGACGTTTATTGCTTCGAGGCCGGACAGGCCCAGAGCCTGCATTCCCACCAAGGTTCCGACAAGGTCTACTTCGTGCTGGAGGGCAGGGGGCGGTTCCGCATCGGCGAAGAGGAACGCGAACTCGGCGAGGACGAAGTCGTGCTGGCGCCCTCGGGCGAGCCTCACGGCGTGGAGAACCCGGGGCCGGAGCGGTTGAAGCTCTTGGTGGTCATGGCGCCGCGCCCGAGCCATTGAGGACTCTGCGGACACCGATATCGTCATTCCCGCGAAAGCGGGAATCCAGGGGAGGGGTGCTGGGAGCACAGCCGTTGGAGGGTAGGGGATGGCGGCAGAAGATTCCGTAAACGACATCAACCGGAGCTTCTACGACGCGTTCGAGAGCCTTGACATCAAGCGCATGGAGGGGATCTGGCTGCGCGAGGACTACATCAAGTGCGTCCACCCCGGGTGGGCCTTGTTGTCGGGCTGGGATGCCGTCATGGAGAGCTGGCGGCGGATTTTCGAGAATACGGAGCAGATGCGCTTTACGCTCACCAACGTGGAGGCGCGCGTGCAGGGCGAACTGGCCTGGGTCACGCAGTACGAGAACCTGGCCTCCAGACTCCAGGGGCAGACCAATGCCGCGGTGGTGCTGGCCACCAACATCTATGAACGGCGTCCCGACGGCTGGTTCATGATCCACCACCACGGCTCGCCCGTGATGATGGCCGATCCCGAGCCCCATTCCACCGTGCAGTGAAGCTTCTCCAGGACAAGGTCTGCATCGTCACCGGCGCGGGCCGCGGCATCGGCCGCGCCATCGCGCTCCGAGCCGCCGACGAGGGTTGCCGTACGGTGCTCGCGGCGCGAAGCGAGGATCAGCTCGAGGCGGTGCGTGCGGAGATCGAGTCACTGGGCGGACTGGCTTGCCCGTTTCGCGCCGATCTGTCTGCGCAGGAGGATATGGAGGCGCTGGTGGAGCGGACCCTCGACCGGTTCGGGAGCATCGATTTCCTCGTCAACAATGCCGGCTGGGGCACCAAGGCGAATGTCCCCAAGGCCCGGGTGAATGACTGGGAGCAGACCCTCCGGGTCAACCTGCTGGCGCCCATGATCCTCAGCCAGCTCGTGCTGCCGACCCTTACGGCCAGGCAGTCGGGGGCCATCGTCAACATCTCGTCGATATCGGGGCGGGCAGGGCAGGGCGGGTCGGCCGCCTATGCGGCCTCCAAGGCCGGGCTCATCGCGTTCAGCCAGGCTCTGTTCGAGGAGGTGCGGGAGCACAACATCAAGGTAGCGGCGATCCTGCCCGGCTTCGTGGACACGGACATGATACCGCCGGTCAGGCAACTCGACCGGTCCCGGATGATCCAGGCCGAGGACATCGCCGAGGCAGTGCTGTTCGTCCTCGCGGCGCCGCCCACCGCATGTCCGGTGGAGATCACCGTCCGTCCGCAACGCACACCGTATCGGTAAATACCGATACGTCATTGCCGTGGACCGGGGCGTGTCAATACTCGCGCGGCAGGATAGTCATTTGTATGTTGAGAAAGCCTCTCAGATCGGCCAATTTGAGGGGTAGGCATGCGGGGGGAGCCGCACGTCATAGGGTGAGAGTCTTTAGGGGCTCTGCACCGGGCGGGAGTAGGACACCCCGCATGCCAGTTGTCGCTCCGAACAGATACCGGGGGGTAGTGGCCCCGCATAAGCAAGTGTGGAGGACAGCGTCATCCTAGCAGAAGAGGAGGCGGGCATGAAGGTATATGCAGGGCTAGATGTAGGCAAGGGGGAGTTGGTGGTGTGGGTGATGGGCGAGGGGTTGCGGCGGTTCAGGAATGAGGCAGGGGGCATCCGGGAGATGCGGGAGTGGCTGAGAGCGGAGGGGGTGAAGCAGGTGGTGTGTGAGGCGACGGGGGGCTACGAGCGGGGGGTGGTAGCGGGACTGAAGGGGAGTGGGGTGGCGGTGCACGTGGCGCATCCGACGCGGGTACGGGGGTTTGCGCAGGCGCTGGGGCGTGGGGCCAAGACCGATCCTATGGACGCGGAGGTGCTGGCGCATTACGGCGCGATGATGAAGGTGGAGGGGGAGGAGGAGGGGGACGGTGCCAGTGAGGAGTTACGGGAGGTGTTGGGACGTAGGCAGCAGTTGGTGCAGCAGCGAGTGCAGGAACTCAATCGGCTGGAGAAGGGGCTTCGGGGGGCGAACAAGAAGTCCTGTGAGCGCCATGTGGCATGGCTGGACAAGGAGATCGCGCGGCTGGACAAGGCCCTCCAGGCGCTGTGGCGGCGTCACCCGGAGTTGCGGGAACGGGCGGCCCTGTATCAGAGCGTGAAGGGCGTGGGAGAGCTCACCGCGGCCACCTTGCTCGGGTACTTGCCCGAACTGGGCCGAGGGTGCGGCAGAGGCTTGACCTCCTTGGCGGGCTTGGCGCCTTGGTCCCACGACAGCGGCCGGCGTCAAGGCTACCGCGCCATCCGCGGTGGCCGTGGCACCGTCCGTCGGGCCTTGTACATGGCCGCGCTGTCAGCGACACGGTGCAACCCCGAACTGGGTGGTTTCTATCGTCGGTTGCGGCGCCGCGGCAAGCCCGCAAAGGTGGCCCTGGTGGCGGTGATGCGAAAGCTCTTGTTGCAACTCCATGCCATCGCACGCCGTGGCACCCCGTGGTTGCCGACCCCCAACCCACAGCCACTTAGCCCTTGACTCCCATCACAGATACTCCCGCGAAAGCGGGAATCCAGGAGGGGTGTGTGGGGCAGCACGGCCACCGCACCCCGGCCACCCCTGGATTCCCGCTTTCGCGGGAATGACAGAGGGGGCCGAGTCGCCGCTCAGGTGGCCGTCAGAGCCTCAGGCAGCTCCCTGGATATTGCAGAACTCCTCGTAGTCGATGAGTTCGTGAATGGTGGGCTTTTCCCCGCACATCGGGCACTCGGGGTCCTGCCGCAGGCGCAGCGTGTTGATCTCCATGGTCAGCGTGTTGAAATGGAGCAGCCGGCCGGCCAGCGAGTCGCCCTTGCCGAGGATGAGCTTGATGGCCTCCACCGCCTGGATGGTGCCGATGAGTCCGGGCAGGACTCCCAGCACTCCGGCCTCGGCGCAGCTCGGCGCCATGCCGGGAGGAGGCGGCTCGGGGTAGAGGCAGCGGTAGCACGGGCCGTTGCCCGGGTGGAACACCGACACCTGCCCCTCGAACTGGAAGATGCTGCCGTGGACATTGGGCTTTCCGGTCATCACGCAGGCATCGTTCACCAGGTAGCGAGTGGCGAAGTTGTCGCAGCCGTCCACCACGATGTCGTAGTCCTTGATGATCCCCATGATGTTCTCGGAGGTCAGCCGCTCCGGAATGGGGACCACGTTGACGTCGGGGTTCAGCCCCTGCAGGGTCTGTCGCGCCGACTCGGTCTTGGGCTCGCCGATGCGGTCGTTGGTGTGGAGGATCTGGCGCTGCAGGTTGGACAGGTCCACCACGTCGTGATCGATGATGCCCATGGTGCCGACGCCGGCCGCGGCCAGGTAGTAGGCGGACGGCGAACCCAGGCCACCGGCTCCGACCATCAGCACCTTGGCGTCCAGCAGCTTTGCCTGGCCCTCTTCGCCCACCTCGGGAAGCAGGAAGTGGCGGCTGTAGCGCGTGAGCTGCTCCTGCGAGAACTGCCGGTCCTGGACGAACTCAAAGCCCTCGTTCTTCCAGGCAGTGTATCCGCCGGACATGGAGATGACGTCCTCGTAGCCCATCTCCTGCATCACCTTGCCGGCAAGAAGCGACCGTACGCCGCCGGCGCAGTAGGCGATGATGGGAGTCGACTTGTCGGGCACCTCGGCGTCCATCTTCATTTCGAGAAAGCCCCGGGGCACCGACACCGCGCCGTCCAGGTGTCCCTCCCGGTATTCCTCTTTCTCGCGCACGTCCAGGAGCGCGTGCTTGCCGTTGTTCTGCAGCAGCTCGTGCACCTGCTGAGGCGACAACTCCTTGACGGTGTCGCGCGCCTCGTCCATCAGTTGCTGAAACGTCTTGGCCATGATCTCTCCTCGGCGGAGCCTGGGAAATAGTAACTGAGCTTAGTAACCGAGTTTCCGACTCTCTAATATAGACAATTGTCTCCGATTGTCAATTCAACCGGTAGAAGCGGTTGGCGTTGTCCGCCAGGATCTTCCTCTTCGCCCTGTCCGAGACATCCTCCCTGGCGCACAACTCGGGGATATCCTTGAGGTATTCCTGGCGCGGGCGCTCGTGGGGATAGTCGGAGGCGAAGAAGATGTGGTCCTCGCCGAACAACTCGATGACGTAGGGCAGGGTGCGTTCCTCCGACTCGACCGAGACGTAGACGCTGCCGCTCTTGATGTACTGGCTGGGCGAATGCTTCAGCCGGGGCGCCCATTTCTTGCCGCGCCGCTCGTAGCCTTCGTCCATTCGGTCCATCATGAACGGCACCCAGCCGGCGCCGGCCTCGAGGTAGGCGACGCGCAGGTCCGGAAACAGCTCGTACACGCCCTGGAACACCATGTTGGTCAGGTGGATCAGCAGCGGAATCGGATGCTCCAGCGCGTGGACCTCGGCGAAGCTGTCCAGGTAGTCGAAGCCCAGGCCGCGGCTCGGCGCCCCGTGGATGGCCAGCGCCATGTCCAGCTTGCAGGCCTCCTCGTAGATCGGGAAGAAGCTCTCGTGCCCGTAGCCCTTGCCCAGCGAGTTCACCGAAGGCAGCACGGCCGCCGGCATCCCCAGCTCCTGCCTGGCCCGGCGCATCTCCTTGACGGCGTCATCGACGCTGTGGATCGGGATCAGCGCGACCCCCAGGACCCTCGGGGTATGCTTCATGTAGTACTCGTGGAGCCAGGTATTGTAGGCGTGGGCGATGTTCACGGAATACGCCGGATCCTGGATCAGCCCGAACCCCAGGCCCGCGGTGGGATAGACGATGGTGCGGTCGATGCCGCAGTCGTCAAGGAACGACACCCACATGTCGCAGTCCGGATAGTCCCTGAGCCCGGAGGAGCTCATGTTCGAAAGCCGGGTCCAGCCGTCCAGCGACGGGAACAGCGAGTACATGCGCGCCCAGGCGGGCTGGCCGTCGCTGCCCACGTACTTCTCTCCCAGGAAGGGCATGATCTCGCTGGCGTTCTCCATGATGTGACCGTCGCCGTCAATGACCGGGTAGGCGTTCTGGCGCATGGGAATTCTCCTTTCGTGCCGGAGCAGGGTTCAGTGTGGTGGCGTGCACGGGCGGGTTTGAAACCCGCCCCTACGCGATGTCGTAGAACCGCTTGGCGTTGTCATCGAACATCTTGTCCGCGACCCGTTGCGGGATGTCCTCCCGGCCGCGGATGGTGCCGGTCAGGTCGGGCTCGAAAGAAGGGTCCTGGTGGCCGTAGTCCGACCCGATGAGCAGGTGGTCCTCGCCGATGTAGTCCACGAGGTAGGGGACGTCCTCGTCGGCCTCGCAGGCCACGAACAGGCGGTAGTCCTCGAACAACGCCTCGTCCGACTTGAACTTCCAGTCGCTCTTGAGAAGTCGCTTGAGGATGTGCAGCATGAACGGCACCCAGCCCGCCGAGGCCTCGATGAAGCCGATGCGCAGTCCGGGAAACTCCTCGGGGATGCGGTTGGCGATGAGGTCCCGGAACGCGAAAATCGGCAGCACCCGCCCCTGGGCGAACGAGAAGTTCCGCTCGAAGCTGAACAGGTTGATGATGGCCGGCGCGCCCATGCCGGTGTGGATGCAGATGGGCAGATCCAGCTTGGCGGCCTCCTCGTAGACCGGGAAGAAGTAGGGGTTGTCCAGGGTCAGGTCCCCTTCCATGCCGCGGAAGAAGATGCCCACCGCGCCGTGCTCCTTGGCCAGCCGCATCTCGTCGATGGAAGCCTCGATGGAGCGCAGCGGCAGCACCGCGGTCCACAGGAGCCGGTTCTGCCCGGTGCGGTGGACTTGCCACATGTAGCGGTTGTAGGCCTTGCACAAGGCGATCTCCAGCTCCGTGTCGTGGGTCAGGTAGACCAGGAACAGCGTCGGATAGATCACCTGCACGTCGATGCCGAGGCGGTCCATGTCGGCCAGCCGGACCTCGGGCTGGGTGATTTCGCGGCTGGCGATTAGGCTGTCGCTGCGGGACGACTCCAGCTTCGTGGCCGACGGCGTTACCAGGCGGTAGCTGCCCTTGCCGTTGGGCTTGGGCACGATGTTGCCGTCGATGAGCCAGAAGGCGTTGCGCGGGCCGTAGAGGGTGTCCTCGGGCACCGAGGTCAGCACCGGCCGGCGCTCGTACATGCCCTCGTCGATGTGGTCCCACATGGCGACGGGCTCGGCGATGTGCGTGTCGGAGTCGATGATCGTCATGGCGAGCGGCTCGCTTCGAACAGCCCTAGGCCCTCACCCGGCCTTCGGCCACCCTCTCCCAGGGGGAGAGGGGTTGTATTTGATTACTCGGACACATGCCTAGAGGTTGTAGAGCTGCTTCGGGTTCTCGCACAGGATCTTGTCCGCGATGGCGGGCGACAGGTCCTCTCGCGACCGGATGGTCCGGGCCAGCTCCGGCTCGAAAGACGGGTCGTTGTGGCCGTAGTCGGAGCCGATGACGATGTTGTCCTCGCCCATGTAGCGGATCAGGTACGGGATGTCCTCGTCCGCCTCGCAGGCCACGAACAGCCGGTACTTCTGGAACAGCTCCACGCTGGAATCGAACTTGAACTGCTGCTTCAGCAGGCGCCGCAGGATGTGCAGCAGGAACGGAACCCAGCCGGCCGACGCCTCGATGAAACCGAAGCGCAGCTTCGGGAACATCTCCGGGATGCGGTTGTGGATGATGTCCCGGAACGCGAAGATCGGCAGCACCCGGCCGTGGTGGAAGGTGTGGTTGCGCTCCAGGTTGAACATGTTGGTGAGGGTGGGACAGCCAGACCCCGTGTGGATGCAGATCGGCAGCTCCAGGGAGTTGGCCTCCTCGTACACCGGGAAGAAGTAGGGGTCGTCCAGGGTCCGCCCCCCCTCCATGCCGCGGAAGAAGATACCCACCGCGCCGTGCTCCTTGGCCAGCCGCATCTCGTCGATAGAGGCGTCGATGGAGCGCAGCGGCAGCACGGCGGTCCAGCGCATGCGTCCCCCGGCCTTCTCCTCGATCTCCCACATGTAACGGTTGTAGGCCTTGGCGAGGGCGATATCGAGGTCCACGTCCTCGGTGAGATAAACCAGGAACAGGGTCGGGTAGATCACCTGGGTGTCGACGCCCAGGCGGTCCATGTCCGCCAGCCGCACGTCCACGTCCGTGATCTCGCGGCTGGCCACGAGGCTGTCGTTGCGTTCCGTTTCGAGCGTGGAGGCCGCCGGCGTCACCAGCCTGAAGCCGCCCTTGCCCGAGGGCTTCGGAAAGATGTTGCCGTCGATGAGCCAGAACTTGTTGCGGGCGCCGTACAGCGTGTCGTCGGTGATGGACGTCAGCACCGGCCGGCGCGGGTGCATGTCCTCGTCGAAGAACTTCCACATCGCCTCGGGCTCGGCGATATGCGTATCCGCATCGATGACTCCTGCCATGATTGCCTCCTTGGAGAATCGGCGCCGCGGTCGGGACGCGCGAAAGCACAGACGGTGCGCCTACCCGTTTTTACTGCCAGGGAAGATACCTTGTCAATGACGCGGGAGCGTGGGTGATGTATGAGAGTTTGTGTCAGCAGGAAGGGAGGGGGTACTCCAGTGGGTTAACCAGATCCACACAGAAAGGAGCACCCCCGATGCCACAAAGGGCAACGATCGAGAGTATACCGCAAGCGTTCCGGATGCTGAAGCAGATGCGAGCCCAGGAGATTGAGTGGAGCGAGGACTACCGCCGGGCCGGGGCTTTAGCGCTGAAGGGAGTGCTGGAGCGGGGCATGGCGGCGCAGGTGGATCGTCATCTAGAAGAGATGGCGGAGCGCGGGGAAGCGGATCGGCGCAACGGCAGCTACGGGCGGTGGCTGATGACGGAGTTGGGGGAGATCGAGCTGCGGGTGCCGCGCACCCGGCGATACAGTGCGTTGGTGGTGGTGCGGGCCTATGCCCAGCGTTCGGCCCCCATTGACCGGATGATCCTGGCCTGTTTCGTGCTGGGTCTTTCCACTCGCAAGGTGGCGGTGGCGCTCCAGCCGGTGCTGGGCCGGCGGATCAGCCCGGGCACCGTCAGCCAGGTGGCCAAGCTCCTGGACGAGGCGGTGGCCGCCTTCCACCGCCGGCCCCTCAAGGACCACTACCCGGTGCTGATGCTCGACGGCGTGGTGTTGGCGCGCAAGACCGGCCTGGGCGCTGTGCGCCGCCCGGTGCTGGTGGCCCTGGGGCTTGATCCGGACGGCAAAAAGGAGATCCTCGACTACCGCCTGGCCACGGCCGAGAGCGCCGCCCAGTGGGAGCTGTTCCTCACAGACCTCTACCGCCGCGGCCTCGAAGGCAAGACCCTTGAGATGATCTGCTCAGACGGCGGCAAGGGTCTGCTTGCAGCCCTCTCCACGGTCTACCCCAACGTGGCGGTGCAGCGCTGCTGGGCCCACAAGATCCGCAACCTCCTCGACCGGGTCAAAAAGGCCGACCAGCCTGCGGTCAAAAGAGCCCTGCACAGCATCATGAACGCCTCGAACCTCCGCAAGGCCCGCTCCCATGCCCGCCGCTTCGCCCAACGCTGGTTGGAGGCCTACCCCAAGGTCGTCGCCTCCCTGCGCACAGACCTCGACGATCTGCTCACCTGCTTCCGCTATCCGACCCTCGAAGAGCGTAAGGCCGTGCGCACCACCAACGCCATCGAACGCAGGTTCCGTGAAGTCCGAAGACGGACCCGTCCCATGGGCGTCTTCCAGGATCGTACCTCCATGGACCGCATCCTGTTCGCCGTCTTCACGTACGAAAACAGGTCTCAGGGAGTCCCCTCCCTCTTCTCCCTGACACAAACCTCTTGACGTTACCGGAGCGTGCACTCAGCCTTCCGCGCACAGGCGGCCGAGTCCCGGGATGGAGGTCGAGCGGCCCATCCGCCGGAGACAGGCCCACAGCGCCGCCTGGTTGCTCGAGACCACCGGACGGCCGAGGCGGCTTTCCACGGCTTCGATGGTCTCGATCATGCGGGTGTTGGTGCAACTCAGGAAGTAGCCCTCGGCCTCGGGGCGGGCGTTGTCGCAGGTGATGTCCAGCCACTGCTCCGGCGTCACCGCGATGTAGTCGTCGCTGCCGGGAAGCCCGAGCCCCAGCTCGTGGACCACCTCGAAGCCGGCTTCCGACATGTAGCGCATCTCGGCCTGGTTCGTCGCCTCCACGTAGGGGCTGATCAGCACAAGCTTGCGGACGGCGAGTTCGCGCAGCGCCTCGGTGATGGACTGGCTGGTCGTCACGGCTTCGCATCCGCTCGCCTGGCCGACCCATTCGGTAATGCGCTGCTCGCCGTCGAGGCCCCCTTCCATGGAGTTGGCGGTGCAGTGGAACACGATCACGTCCGGTTTGGTGTCGGACAGAACGGCCGCGGCTTCCTCGATGGCTCCCTGAAGCTGGTCAAGGGGTTTGGCCCACTTGCCGGTCATGCGCAGCCGGGTGACGTGGATGTCAACGTCATCCGGCAGGTAGCGGTTGAACTGGGGCTCGGTGAGCCGGTTGGCCGACGGTATGATCAGGCCGATGCGCGCCTGGTTGACCATGGTGTTCCTCCAATCGATTTCGCTTGTCCGGTAAGCCTACGCCGGCGGCACGCCCCCATCATAGCTGTCCCACGAGCCCATGGCTCTGGCTAAAGCCCCGGGCTCCGGCAGGTCCCTCAGATCGAAAAACTCCACCGCGTTTCTGTACAGCACCCGTTCCTTCTGCTCGAAGCTCAGGTCGTCGCCGGAGATGATGTCCTTGACGGAGTAGGGGAAGTGGCAGTCCCAGTGGCAGTAGTCCGAGGCGTAGAGCACGGTGGCGGGCCCGGAGGCGTCCAGCACCCGGTCGAGTCCGGTCTCCTCGGATTCGCAGGACAGCACGACCTGCTCGCTCCGGATCACCTCGCTGGGGCGGCGCTGCATCGCGGGCATCTGCGGCGCCAGCTTCTCCAGGTGCTCGTCGAAGCGCTCCATCCAGAAAGGCAGCCAGCCGGCGCCCCCCTCCATGTACGCAACTTTCAGCAACGGAAAGCGGTCGAATACGCCCTCGCCGATCATGTGCATCATCGCGATCATCAGCTCGAATGGGAAGGCGGTCATGTGAACGTACACGTACTTGTAGAAGCGCCGGGTGCCGGCGCCCATGACCCCGGACACGCCGGGAACGCCGTCGTGCCCCGTCTGCGGGTGCACCGACAGCGGCATGCCGAGCTCCTGGGCGGCGGCGTAGATGGGGTCGAACATGGGGTCGCCCATGTTCCGGCCGTAGACGTTGGTGGGCAGCATCGCCGTGGTGGCGCCGTGCTGGGCCAGGTAGGTCAGCTCCCGCACCGCCGCGGGCGGATCCTGGCAGGGGATAAGCCCCACGGCGCGCAGGCGGCTCGGGTAGGCGGAGCAATACTCCAGGAGCCACTCGTTGACCGCATGGCAGATGGCCCCGGCGAGGCCCTTGTCCATCAGGCCGTTGACCGTGAGCGCGATCTGGGTGCCGAAGATCACCGCCACGTCGATCCCCTCGATGTCCATGTCCTTGAGGCGCTCTTTGGGGTCGGTCATGCCGGGACGCCCCTTCCGAGCCTCCTTGGTCATGGGACCCGACACCCCCGGCCCCGGCCCCTCGTTGGCGGGCCAGATGCGGCCTTCGAGCAGCAGCCGGTTGCCGCCGCGGTTGTCCTTCAGGCGCACCGGCGCCAGCGGCTTGTACTTCTCGGGCAGCCAAGGCGCGAAGTCGATGTCGCCTTCGTTGACGTGGCCGTCCGCGTCGATGACCAGGGTGTTCGTGAAGTCTTCCATGACATGTGCTCCTATCCAGCCGCACCGGCACTAGGGCCTGTTAACACTAAATTGAAGATATGCTATGCTCATGGGATGGAATTGACGGAAGCGCAATATGAGCGCATTGCAGGGTACCTCCCGGTGCAGCGAGGGAATGTGAGCCTTTCGAACCGACAGGTGCTCAACGCTATTTTGTATGTGGCGGAGCATGGTTGCAAGTGGCGAGGGTTACCGGCTCGGTTCGGCAATTGGCACACGATCTATACCCGGATGAATCGCTGGTCGAAGAACGGGGTGCTGGACCAGGTGTTCGAGCTGCTCCAGAGGGAGCAGATGGTGCGCATCAAGATCGAGGCGGTGTCGCTGGACAGCACCATCGTCAAGGTCCATCCCGACGGGACGGGGGCGCTAAAAAAAACGGCCCCCAAGCCATCGGCAAATCCCGAGGAGGCTGGACCACCAAGATTCATATGGTTGCCGCGGATGCTCGAACGGCCATCACCTTCTCGCTCTCCCCTGGACAGGCCCACGACGCCCCAGAAGGACGGAAGCTGCTGAATCGCTTGGGTCAGCAGCATGACAGTCCCTCGCTGGTCATGGACCGAGCGTACGAAGGCAACGAGACGCGCCAGTTGGCCCTCGATCTAGGGTTTATCCCCGTGGTGCCGCCGTTGTCGACGCGACTCGACCCATGGATGTATGATCGCCACATGTACAAGCGCCGCAATGAAATCGAGAGGTTGTTTCGCCGTCTCAAGGGATTCCGGCGCATCTTCTCCCGCTTCGAGAAGCTCGACGTGGTCTTCCTCGGCTTCATCCACTTCTCGCTCATTGTTGAGGCATTACGATAGTGATTAGTGTTAACAGGCCCTAGCCCGAAGCACGTGCCTCATCGCTCCATGGCGGCGCGGTTCACGGCCACTTACCGTTACTACCGGGCGCTTTTTTGTGTCAAGATGCCGGTGCCTCGCGATCCTACGCGGTTGATTTCCATGGATACTCACGCCGACGCTCCCCGGTCGCCCCTGCTCGAAGTCAAGGACCTGAAAACCTACTTCTTTACCCGGTCGGGAACGGGCAGGGCCGTGGACGGCGTCTCCTTCACGCTGGACCAGGGGGAGTCGTTGGGCCTCCTGGGCGAATCGGGCTGCGGAAAGAGCATGACCAGCCTCTCCATCCTGCGGCTGGTGCCGCGGCCGGCCGGGCGCATCGTCTCGGGCCAAGTGCTGTTTCGGGGCCGGGACCTGCTGAGAATTTCGGAACAGGAAATGCGCGAGGTCCGGGGCAGGGAGATCGCCATGATCCTCCAGGACCCGCTGAGCACTCTCAACCCGGTGTTCACCATCGGCAACCAGGTGGCGGAGCCGTTGCGGGTCCACCGCGTCGTGTCGCGGTCCCGCCTCTGGGAAAGGGTCTCGAAGCTGCTGAGCCTGGTGCGCATCCCGGCGCCGGAGTCGCGTTTGAGAGACTATCCGCACCAGTTCAGCGGCGGCATGCGCCAGCGAGTGGTGGGCGCCACCGCCATCGCCGCCGGCCCAAAGGTCCTCATCGCCGACGAGCCCACCACCTCCCTGGACGTTACCATCCAGGCGCAGTACCTGCGTCTTCTGAAGGAGCTCCAGAGGGAATCGAATCTCTCCATCATCTTCATCACTCACGACCTGACCACCCTGGCGCGGATCTGCGACCGGGTGGCGGTGATGTACGCCGGCAAGATCGTGGAGCAGTTGACCGTGGAGGCGCTGTTCGAAAGTCCCGCGCATCCTTATACCGAAGCGTTGCTGCAGTCGGTTCCGCGCATGGACCAGAAGGTCCACCGCTTCCCGTGCATCGAGGGAAGCCCGCCGTTGATCCACGACCTGCCCCCGGGCTGCGCGTTCGCGCCGCGCTGCCCCAAGGCCATGGATATCTGCCGGTCGGAGTCCCCGCCGGTGACCCGGCTCGGTGCGGACCACGCCGTGTCCTGCTGGCTGCACGAGAAGGACGGACATGAATCCCGCGCTTCTGGAAGCCAGGAACGTCAGTAAGCGTTTCCCAGTAACCAAGGGGTTGATCCTCGGTGGCCAAGTGGGCTGGATCCACGCCGTCGAGGACGTCAGCTTCCACATCGACGGCGGCGAGACCCTGGGATTGGTGGGGGAGTCCGGTTGCGGCAAGAGCACCACGGCCAAGATGGTGCTGTTGCTGGAGCGCCCCACCAGCGGCGAGATGCTCTACGAGGGCGTCAGCCTGCAGGAGATGTCGGGCGACGACCTGAAACGCTACCGGAGCACGGTGCAGGCGGTGTTCCAGGATCCCCAAAGCTCTCTGAACCCCAGGATGCGGGTACGCGACATCGTCGGCGAGCCGCTGGAGGTGAACGCCGGGCTCCCCCGCGGCGCGGTGCGCGAACGCGTCGCGGAAGTCTTGAAGGACGTCAACCTGGAACCGGCCTTCGCCCAACTCTACCCCCATGAGTTCAGCGGCGGCCAGCGCCAGCGCATCGCCTTGGCTCGGGCACTGGCGACCCATTCGCGCTTGATCGTCCTGGACGAACCCGTGGCTTCCCTCGACGCTTCCATCCGAAGCCAGATCATCAACCTGCTCAAGGACCTCCAGGACCAGCACGGCCTGAGCTACCTGCTCATCACCCATGATCTCGCCGTGTCCCGGCACCTGAGCCACCGGGTGGCGGTCATGTATCTGGGACGGATCGTCGAGGAAGCCAAGTCCGACGCGCTGTACGCCGAACCCCTGCACCCGTACACCAAGGCGTTGATCGCCGCCGCCCTGCCGGTACGCAAAAGACAGGACTCGGACGAGATGGTGGTGGCCGGCGAGGTGCCCAACCCCATGGACCCGCCCTCCGGCTGCCGCTTCCACCCGCGCTGTCCCTTGGCCATGGCCCGATGTGCGGAAGAGGAGCCGGCGCTCCAGGAGGCGGCGCCGGGGCGCAAGGTGGCCTGCCACCTGTTTTAGACGGCGTCCTTCGACTTCGCTTCGCTACGCTCAGGACGAACGCTTTGGCAAGACCTGATTCAGTTCAATCCCGAGGATCTTGGAAACCCGGTTTCCGTTCGTCCTGAGCGTAGCGAAGCGAAGTCGAAGGACGCCATTTCTGCTTCTTTGGATAGGCTCCTGGCGGTTTACGTCAGAGAGACAAGCGCGCGGTAACCTAAGTACTGTCCGTTCGCCGCTTTTTAGTGTTCCCTTAGTAACTTGCCGTACCCGTGGATGCGGTCGTTCACGCCGCAGCGGCGCAGGGTCTCCCAGACGATGGCCTGGATCGCGATGACCACGTTGACGCCGAGCTCCTGCTCCAGGGGGTCGATGAGCTCGATGATGCCCCAGTGGGGCGCGGGAATGTAGAGGGTGTCGGCTTCGGGGTAGTCACGGTAGAGGGCCTCGGCGAGGGCCTTTACTTCTTCCTGGGAGATGGTGGCGAGGTCCGCGACGGTTTTCTGGGCGCCTCTGAAACCCAGCAGATCGAAGCCGTAGTGGGTGACGTACTCGGCGTGGAAGCCCTCGGGGTCGGTGAAGGGGTGGAGCAGCACCAGCTTGTTGGCGCCCACGGCCCGCAGCGCGTTGACCTGCGCGGTGATGCTGGAGGTGACCGGAACGCCGATCTCCTCCTCGGTCTTGCGCAGGGTCTCCTCGAGCCCTTCGTAGCCCAGGGACAGGTTGAGCGGAACGCCGCCGAAGACCATGATGTCGACGCCGGCCTTGCCCATCTCCCGGGCCGCCTCCAGGGTCATCTCGACGCTTCGGGTCGTTTCCTGCTCGGTGAGCTTCTTGATGGCCAGGGTGGTGAGGACGAGGGTCACGCCCTCCGGTACCATCTTGTAGAACTCGTAGGGGAAGGTCTCCGTCAGGTAGGGCGGGGACGTATAGCCGATTCGGGCGCGATAACCGTACATAGTAGAGCCTCCTCAAGTGGCATGTCTCAAACCCGGATTGACATGCGCGGATGCGGGCGGGTTTGAAACCCGCCCCTACAACGTCTCGTCCCGCAGTGCAAGCCCGGCCTGCAAACCTGTAGCAAACCTGTAGGTCGGATTAGCCGAAGGCGTAATCCGACATCCGTCACGTCAGATTCCGCGTCCGCGGATCCAGGAAGTCCCGCAGCCAGTCCCCCAACAGGTTGATGGAAAGCACCACCAGCACCAGCGCCACGCCGGGGAAGAACGACAACCACCACGCCGTGGTGATGTGCGCGCGCCCGTCCGCGATCATGGCGCCCCAGGAAGGCGTCGGCGGCGGGATTCCCGCGCCCAGAAAGCTCAGCGACGCTTCCACTATGATCACCCAGCCCACCTGGAGGGTCGCCAGCACCACCAGCGGGTTGACGATGTTGGGGAAGATGTGGTGCTGGAGGATGCGGAATGACGAGCAGCCCGCGACCCGGGCAAGGGCGACGAACTCCCGCTCCTTCCAGGTCAGCACCTCGCCGCGCACGAGCCGGGCGAACCTCGCCCACATCACCAGCCCCAGGACCAGGATCAGGTTCCGGAAGCTCGGGCCGAACACCACCGCGAAGAGCAGGGCGATGAGTATGATGGGCAGCGACAGCATGGCGTCGGTGGTGCGCATGATCAGGGTATCGACCCAGCGTCCGAAGTAGCCCGAGATCAGGCCTAGCAGCGTTCCGATGACGCCGCCCACGGCCACCGCCGCCAGGCCCGCGGCGATGGACACGCGCGCGCCGTGGATGATGCGGCTGGTCATGTCGCGGCCGAGCCGGTCGGTGCCCAGCGGATGGGCCAGCCTGCCTCCCTCCTGCCACGCCGGCGGCAGCAGACGAGCCCTCAGGGCGATCTTGTTGGGGGGGTAGGGCGCCACCACATCGGCCAGCACCCCGAGGCCGCCGAAGGTGACGAGGATCAGCAAGGGGACGACCAGCAGCCTGCGCGCGCGGGCGCGCACCGATCCGGGGAGATCGCTCGCGGGGACGGCCACGCCGGTGTCGGCCGCCACGGTGATGCCGGAGTCAGCCATAGCGAATACGCGGATCGATGTAGGCGTACAGGATGTCCACCACGAGATTGGCCGCCAGGATGATGGTGGACACCAGCAGCACCACGCCCTGGATCACCGGGTAGTCGCGCCACTGCACCGCTTCGAAGGCCAGCCGGCCGATGCCAGGCCAGGCGAACACGGTCTCCACCACCACGCTGCCGGCCATGAGGATGCCGAAATAGAACCCGACGAAGGTCACCACCGGGATCAGCGCGTTCTTGAGCGCGTGCTTCCAGGTCACCACCGATTCGGCCAGCCCCTTCATGCGCGCGAACTTGACGTACTCGCTGTCCAGCACGTCCAGCATGGAGCCGCGCAGGAGCCGCACCACCCCCGCCAGCATGAACCCGAAGAGGCCCAGGGTCACGGCCGGCAGCACGTACGATTCGATGCCCTCCTTGCGGCCGGCGGGCAGAACGTCGAGGTTGACCGCGAAGATGGATATCAGCACGATGCCGGCCCAGAAGGTGGGCACGGACTGGCCGAACAGCGCCACGGTGCGCGCCCCCACGTCCCAGAACCCGCTTTTCCGCGTGGCCGCGATGACCCCCAGCGGCAAGGCAATCAAGAGCGCCATCCCCGTCGAGAAGGACACGAGCTTCAGGGTGTTGGGAAGCCGCAGGCCGATGAGTTCGATCACCGGCTTGCGGGTCCGGATGGACGTTCCCAGGTCGCCGTGCAGCAGGCTCTGTACGAACCGCGCGTACTGGACGTAGATGGGCTGGTCCAGCCCCAGTTCCCGGCTCATCTCCTCCTGGATCTCGGCCGAGGCGTCGATGGGCAGCATCACGTCCAGTGGGTTGCCGGTAAGGCGTGCCAGGGCGAACACCAGCAGGCTGATCACCAGCAGCGTGACAAGACACTGGATCAGCCTGCCGGCGATGTAGCGTTGCATGGGAACTCGTGGTTGGGAGTGTCGGGTGGCCCGCACCGCTTGAATCGCTGGCGATTCGCGTGGTACGGGCCACCCGCGGCAACTGTCGTGTGTGCCTACTTGGCGGTCACCAGGCTGGGCTCGATGTAGCCCCGATGGGGCCGCACCTGGATGTCCTTCACCTGGTTCCCGTAGCCCCACAGAATCCCCTTGACGTCGGCGATGGGGACGCCACGGTACTCGTTGTGGAGTATCTTGTAGGCCTTGCTGACCTGGGCCGCGATGCCGTCGATGGTGGCTTCGCCCGCCGCCTTGGCGGCGATGTCGTCGACGGTGTTGGCCATCTTGATGATCCTGCCCTTTGCCGACCACCAGATGCGCAGGCTGTCGGAGCCGTTGAGGCGTCCGGTGGTGGCGAAGGTGCCGGCCTGCCCCACGATCTTGGGAGATTGCGGGTTGGCGATGTAGAGCGGACGGAACGCGCCGATGTCGGTGGGGACGATGCTGGTCTTGACGCCGATGGCCTCCCAGTACCCGGCCACGATCTCGGCAAGCTGGAGGAACTGTGTGAAGCCGCCGGTGGGCAGCGCGAACAGCTTGATGGAGAAGCCGTTGGGATAGCCCGCTTCCGCCAGCAGCTTCTTGGCCTTGGCCGGGTCATAGGGGTACGGCTTCAGGTCCGCGGGATAGCCGATGGAGATGGGAGAGCTGGGGAACACCGCCGCCGGCTTGCCCTTGCCGTGCAGCAGCGTGTCCACGATCTCCTGCCTGTTGACCGCCAGGTTCAGGGCCTGGCGCACGCGCACGTCCTTCACCGGACCGGCGTCGTCGTAGTAGGTGGCGTAGAGGTGGATGCGCACCGACGTGGGCTGGGGGTCCTCGGCGATCTTGAGGCCGGCCTTGGTCACGTCCTGGACCTCGTCCAGCGAGATCCGCGCCACGTCCACCTGGCCGGTCTTCAGCATCGCCACCCGCGTGGCCGCCTCCTTCACCAGCACGGTGCGCAGGCGGTCGAAGTTCGGCGACTGGCGCCAGTGGTCCTTGACGGCCTCGAACTCGATGAAGTTGCCGACCTCGTGCTTGACGAACTTCCAGGGCCCGGTGCCCACGGGCTTCTGGGCGAAGCCGTCCCAACCGACCTTCTTGATGTAGGCCTTGGGGAGCACGATGCCCTCGATGCCGGGCTGGAAGGACATGTCATAGGGAAAGGTGGGCCACGGTTTCGCCGTGACCACAGTCACCGTGTGGCGGTCGACCACCTTCACGTCCTTGATGCCCTTGCGGAACTGGCGCACCCGGGATGCCTTGGCCTTGGGCCGGCGGAACCCCTCCATGAGCGTGAACTGCACGTCCTCGGCGCTCATCTCGCTGCCGTCGTGGAACTTGACCCCGGGCCGCAGCTTGAAGGTCCAGGACTTCCCGTCCTCCCCGGCCTTCCAGCTCAGCGCCAAGCCCGGCGTGAGCTTGCCGGCGGCGTCGATCTCCGTGAGCCAGTCCCACAGCGGCCCCACCAGCCCCAGCGAGGCGCTGATGGAAGTGCGGGTGGGATCCATGGATTCCTCGCCGAAGCTTCCGGCCGCGTAACGGAGCGTCTTTCCGGAATCCGCCGCCAGCGCCGGCGTGCCCAGAGCCAAGGGAAGCGCGAGAACCAGGAATAGAAGGAGCCTCTTCGAAGCGTGCGACATGGTCATATCCTCCTTGTTGCCGATCCGTTTGACTGGCTTTTGTTTCCGCCCGAGCCTGACACGCCCGCACATTACTCCGGTTGAAGTTCCGAGCGCAAGAGCCGGTGAAACCGGCAATAGGACCCGTGTAGCCTTCGTCGCCATGACAATCCCGCCAATGCCCGAACCGTCATCCCGGACTTGATTCGGGATCCAGGGGGTGGAGTGGCCCAGGCGTTTTGACTGCGGCAGGTGATATTGGCTATCCTTCCGCAACGCGTCCGGCCGTTCCTGACACCCGTTTGCCGACATGCACCTCGAAACCCTGCTCATCATTTTCTTCGCCTTGGGCGCCGGTGCGTTCTCGAAAGGGGCCACGGGAATGGGCCTGCCGCTCATCGCCGTCCCCATCATGGCGGGGTTCCTGGGCGCCCAGCAGGCCATCATCGTCGTCACCATCCCCAACATGGTGAGCAACTTCTGGGTGATGCTGTCGTACCGCTCCAGATTCCAAACCGTGCCGGGACTCGTTTTCGCCACCATGTCGGGCGCCCTGGGGGTCGCCGGCGGGACCTGGTTCCTGGCCACCGCGGACGAGCGCATGTTGACCCTGGTCTTGGCGGTGTGCGTGGGCGCCTACCTTGTGCTCTTGGCCTTCCGGATCGAGATCCGCTTCAGCGGGCGGTTGGGCCGTGTCCTCTCGCCAATCATCGCCGCCCTGGCCGGTGCTTCCCAGGGTGCGGCAGGCATGTCCAGCGCGGTGGTGGCGGCGTGGGTGCGCGCCTTCGGCCTGGAGAAGGAAGGGTACATCTTCGCGGCGTCGACCATGTTCCTGGGCCTCACCACCACGCATTTCCTCTTCGTCCTGGCCGCCGGCCTGTTCGATTGGCAGTTGTTCGGCCAAGGCGTCCTCGCGCTCGTTCCCATTGCGGTGTTCCTGCCTCTGGGCATGCGCGTGACCCCCTACATCAGCAAGGCGTGGTTCAACCGCGTCATCGTCACCATCATTATCATCGTGGAGTTCAAGCTGATCTGGCAGGGGGTGATGGGGTAGGCACCAACCATCGGGACGGCGCCGAGCCACTCAGTTCTCTGCCTGTCCCGAGCCTCACTCCGGCCCACCAGCACACCCCGGGTTTGCCCCGGGGCCCAGGAGAGGAACTGGAAGGGAAGGGTAAGGCACCGAGTGGTGGATGCCGAACCGGACCAGCACCGGAGGTCGCCGGCCGGAAGGTTGATGCCTGGACCCCGGGTCAAGCCCGGGGTGACGCGGTAGCAAATACGGGTGACGCCATGAGGATACAGAAATGGAGTACGGGCCAGGCCCGAGCCGAGTAGAGCCGGTCAGTCCGGCAGGTGTGCCGTCTCCGGCAACCCCAGCATGAGGTTCAGGTTCTGGATGGCCACGCCGCTGGCGCCCTTACCCAGGTTGTCGAGAATGGCCACCAGCAGCGTGTGTCCCGAGGGGTGGGGCACGACGTGGATCTCCATGGAGTTGGTGTCGTTGCACGCCTGCGGGTCAAAGCTGCGCTCATGGGCTTCCCGCGGGTCCAGATGGTGCACAACCCGGACGAAGGGCTCGCCGTCGTAACGCTCCCGGAGACACTCCAGGATCGCGGTGCTGTTTACCCCCATGGGCAGTACACCGAGATGAATCGGCACCTCCACCCGCATGCCGCAGCGGAACGGCCCCACCGCCGGCACGAACTGCGGTTCCGTGGTGAGTCCGCTGTAGGCCAGCATTTCCGGCACGTGCTTGTGTCGCGCGCCCAGGGCATAGGGTGCCTCGTACGACAGTGAGCCCAGGCCGTTCTCGGGGCTCTCCCATTTCTCGATCAGCCCCCGGCCGCCGCCGGAATATCCCGACAGCGCATGGATGGAGACCGGCGTGTCGTGGGGCAGAAGCCCCTCGTCCACTAGCGGCCGGGTCAACAGGATAACCGCCGACGGGTAGCAGCCGGGGTTGGCCACGAAAAGGGCTTCCCGGATGGCGTCCCGTTGCCCGGTTTCGAGTTCCGGAAGCCCGTAGGCCCACCCGTCCGCGACCCGGTGTGCGGTGCTGGCGTCGATGACCCGGGTTCCGCCCGCTTCGGCCCATCGGGCCGCTTCCCGGGCGGCGTCGTCCGGCAGGCACAGCACCGTCAGGTCCGCGGCCTCGATGGCCGCCCGCCGCGCCGCGTCGTCCTTGCGCCGCACCTCGTCCAGCGTCGACACCTCGATGTCGCGGCGCCCCGCAAGCCAGTCGCGGATGCGCAGCCCGGTGGTGCCCACGTGACCGTCTATGTAGACTTTGGGTGGCATGGTTCCAACTCGGATCACTTCTTTGAATCTGAATTTACCAGATACTTTCGATCATTGGCACGGATTTCCAGACCCTTGGTCGTCTGCCTAAGTCGTCAGTCTCGGCAGCGAGTCGTTTCGAAATCAGGACGTTTCGCGAGCACGTAGGATCATTGAGGCAACCTGTTGGTTGGCGTTCATGTACAACAACTCAATGTTGGGGTGTGACCGGACGAACACGCGAAATACCTCGTCGGCGAAACCCTGTCCGATCTGGTCGACACCGTCGAAATCAAGGATGACCGTTTTGAACCGGTGAAAGTTTGTCAATAGCCTCTTGGCCTGTGAGCGGGATACCAGGGCTTCATCCCCGTACTGGACCAGCCTCACCGGCACGATGGTTTTCGAAAAAGCAAAGTCTTCAGCATATTCGTCGAAGATCTGTTTTAACGTCTTAGTTGTATGGTTGTTGAGTTCGAACAGTACACACGTACCGGGGAAACCGGACGACTGGGCTTCCGAAATCCAATCGTCATCTGTCCGACTGTCGCAGGAGAAGTAGACTCTATAAGAAAATATCTTGAACTCGTCGAATAGACGTGAAGTGAAGAAGATACCTTCACCCGAATGTTTCTCGGGGTCCGTGGTCAGCTTTCCTTTTGCCAACTCCAGGACCGCGTGCCGCTCGTCGTCAAGTCGCAGTTCCCTCGCGATCTTCCGGAAGACTCCCTCTCCATCATCTTTCAGCGTCACACTCATATCAGCAGCAGTTCGAGCGACCACAATTCGCGCCATGGTTCCCGAAGAGTGATCGATAGCGTTGTTCAGCATTTCCGTGAAGCCATAGTTCCAAATGTCCTGAGTGTTCTTTGGCAAATCCGCCAAGAACGGTTCGACCTCGGTCCGCCAGACGACATCTTCTTTGGCGCCGCCGGCAAGCGGAACAACGATGTCCTTTCTCGCCGATTCATGAAGGGAGTAGCGACGATTGCGTGTCACTCCGTGGGCGCGCAGAATACCGTCAGCAACAAGACGACCCAGGTGCTTGTTGACGGCTTGGCGTGAAATCCCGAAATGGTCAGCGCACGTCTGCGCGATGTCATCGGGATGGGCGCGGACGTGTGCGACGATATGGTCACGGATCGCGCGGCCCCGCTCTCGTGTACCCGGCAAGATTACAGTCCCCTTTGTCAACTTGAGGATACCTCATTGTCAACCTTATATATGGGATTGTCAACTCTTGGCCCTGGATCCCCACCGTTTGTAAGGGAAGTCCTGTCTGGAGGCCCGTCTCCTTGGGAAGGGAAGGATGGCTGTAGCGACAATTCAATTGAGCGGGGTTGCTTCTTTACGGCTCTCCTCGGAATTGGTACCTTTCTGGTCAATTCTACTACCCGCGTTCGCATGGCGCTCGCGGGTATTCCAGCGAGATTCGAGGAGGAACGAATGGACGCCGATGCCAAGAAGACCGCGTTGCGCATGATCCCGTATGGACTCTACGTGCTGACCAGCGAAGCCAAGGACGGCCGGGTGGCCGCGGCCACCGTGAACTGGGTGACCCAGGCATCCTTCGCGCCTCCCCTGGTGGTGGTGGGCGTGAAGGCCGATTCGGGTGCCCACGACATCATCAAGGAATCCGGCAGCTTTGCACTGAACGTCCTCGGCAAGGGGCAGCAGGGACAGGCATTCGCTTTCTTCAAGTCGCTGGAACGGGAAGGCGACAGCATCGGCGGCGAGGCGTTCACCGCGGGCGTCACCGGCGCTCCGGTACTGGCCAGCACCCCGGCCTTCGTCGAGTGCAAGCTCGTGGATACGGTGGAGAAGGGCGACCATTCCGTCTTTATCGGCGAGGTGGTGGAGGCGGGCGTCCGGGGCGAAATCGAGGGACGCGCCGACGACGCCACGCTCATTATGAAGGATCTGGGAGAGAAGGTCTTCTACGGCGGCTGACGTCCGTAGTTCGGTACGTCCGTCGGAAGCATTTGCTCCCGATGCGGGGCGCCATATGATTACCGAACGGCTGCTGGGCTCTTTGCGGAACATCGTGGGCGCCGACGGCGTGGTGTCGCACTCCACGGAGTTGAGCGTCTACGACTGCGACGGCTACACGCTGGAGAAGTCGACCCCCGAGGTGGTGGTGCTGCCGCGCTCCACGGACGAAGTGGCGGCTGTCCTGAAGCTCCTCAAGGGCGAAGGCGTGCGGTTCGTGCCCCGCGGCACCGGCACCGGGTTGAGCGGCGGGTGTCTCCCCTTGGGAGCGCCGGTGACGGTGAGCTTGACCCGCATGAACCGGATCCTCGAGCTGGATCCGGCCAACCGCCGCGCCGTCGTCGAGAGCGGCGTGGTCAACGCCTGGGTGAGCCGCGCGGCCAAACCCCACGGTCTCCACTTCGTGCCCGACCCATCGAGCCAGATGGCCTGCTCCATCGGCGGCAACGTGGCCGAGAACTCCGGCGGCCCCCACACCCTCAAATACGGCGTCACCACCAACCACGTGCTCGGCGTCACGCTGGTCTTGCCGGACGGCGAGGTGGTCCATCTCGGCGGCATGACCGAGGACGCGCCGGGATACGACCTGGTCGGCGTCACCGTCGGCTCGGAGGGGACTTTCGGCATAGTCACCGAGGCAATCCTCAAGCTGTACCCGCTCCCCCAGGGCTACAAGACGCTGCTGGCCGTGTTCGACTCCGTGGCCGACGGCAGCGCCGCGGTGGCCGGCATCGTCGCCAGCGGCATCGTCCCCGCCGCCCTGGAGATGTTGGACCGGCTTATCATCCAGGCGGTGGAAGACGCCTTCCACTTCGGCTTCCCGCGCGAGGCCGGCGCGGTGCTGATCGCCGAGGTGGACGGCCTCGAGGGCGGCCTCGACGGCGCCGCCGCCAGGATCCGCGAGGTATGCGAGGCCCACGGCGCCACCGAGGTACGCGTTGCCCGGGACGACAGCGAGCGGGAAGCGCTGTGGAAGTGCCGCAAGCGCGCATTCGGCGCGCTCGGACGTCTGGCGCCCAACTTCTGCTGCCAGGACGGCGTGGTGCCGCCCAACCGGCTGCCGGAGATCATGGAACGCATCGCCGCCATCGGCGAGGCGTACGACCTCAGCATCGGCAACGTCTTCCACGCCGGCGACGGCAACATCCATCCCATCCTTCTCTATGACGAACGCGACAAGGACCAGACCGAAAGGGTGGTGGCGGCCGGGCGGGAGATCCTCAAGGAATGCGTGAGGCTCGGCGGCAGCCTTACCGGCGAGCATGGCATCGGCGTGGAGAAGGTGGCGCTGATGCCGTTGATCTTCACCGCGGACGACTTGAGCACCATGGAGGACGTCCGCTCGGTGTTCGACCCCGAGAACCGTTGCAATCCCAACAAGATATTTCCGTCCGCGGGACAACGGGTAGAGGTCCGCGCGCCGCGGCGCCAGGCGGCGATGTAGGCTCGGCGACCCTGGACGCCGTGCAGGGGATGGGTATGAGCCGCGAATCCGTCATCGAGCCGGCGCCGGACTGGGCCGGCTTCGACGTCGACCTGCGAAGCTCGCCGGATGCTCCGGACATGGGCACGGATGCCGACTTCGCCCTTTTCGCCATCGACGGGGTGGCGCCGGAGCGGGTGGTCCGTCCCGCCTCGGTGTCGCAGGTTTGCCGGATCATGAAGATCGCCTCGGCGCGCGGTGTGGCGGTGGTGCCGGTGGGCTTCGGTGCGCACCTTGAAGCGGGCGCGACGCCGCGCCGTCCGTTCCTGGCGCTTTCCCTGGCGTCGTTAAATGCTCTAGTGGACCATCAGCCTGCCAACATGACCCTGACGGCGCAGGCGGGCATGAACCTGGCGCGGCTTCAGGCCGCGACGGCCGGCAGCGGCCAGTGGCTGCCGGTGGATCCGCCGTTTCCCGACCAGACCAGCGTGGGCGGGCTCATCAGCGCCAACCTCAGCGGACCCTGCCGGTTCTCTCAGGGAACGGTCCGGGACCTTCTCATCGGCATCACGGTGGTGCGGGCGGACGGATCGGTGGTCAAGAGCGGGGGCAGGGTCGTCAAGAACGTGGCCGGCTATGACCTGGGAAAACTCTACTGCGGAGCCCTGGGCACCCTGGGCGTTATTGTCGAGGCCAGCTTCAAGGTGCGCACCTTGCCACAGACCCGCGCCGTCGCCCGGACCAAGTGCCCGGATCCGGCGGCGGCGCAGGATTTCGTGGAGCGGATCCTGACCGCGCCGCTGGAACCGCTGTTCCTGGAACTCGCGGCGCGTGTTCCCGCCGCGGTGTGTGTTCTGGTGGTGGGGTTCGGCGGTGCCACGGAGGACGTGGCCGATCAGGCGGCCACCTTGAGATCGCTGGCGGATGGCGCCGGTGGGATGGAGGAGCTGACGGACGAGGAGGCGGACGCGCTAATGGCGGAGCTGAGGGATTCGCGTGCCGGCAGCGGGGCGTTTCTCGGTCTCAAGGCCAGCCTTCCGGCCACCACGGCGGCGGCCTTCATCGCGGCGTTGGAGGAGGAGGGCAGGACCAGCGGTTTGACGATGGCGGTCCGGGCCCATGCCGGCAACGGCATCATCCATGTCCGGATCGAGCGCCCGGACGAACCCCCCGTGCAAGGTTGGGCACGTGCCATCGTGGAGCGGCTGCGGGCGGCGGCGGCCAGCCTTGGCGGGACGCTGGTGGTGGAGCACGCCGACCCCTCGATCAAACCCGGTCTCGATCTCTGGGGAGGCGGCATCGAGGGACTGGCCTTGATGAAACGCATCAAGCAGACCATGGATCCCGGCGACATCCTGTCGCCGGGACGATTCGTGGACGGTATCTAGTGTCCTGTCCCACGTAATTCTTTACCGATATGCTGGTCTTTCTTGTCGTCGGCTGCGTTGCTCTTCCTCGCGTGGTGCCCGCCACTGCTCGTCATCGCGCCTTGCCGACAACAAGAAATCCTGCGCATCTCGGCAAAGAATTACGTGGGACAGGACACTAGTATTGGCTGAAGAATGACCATCCAAGTAGCTGACTTCGAAAGCTCCGGCAACTGTATCCACTGCGGGCTCTGCGTCGCGTCGTGCCCCACCTTCCTGGAGCTTGGGACCGAGATGGACTCGCCGCGGGGCCGGATTCAGCTCATGCGCTCGATCCAGCAGGGCACGGTGCCGCTGGACGACGTGAGCGTCAGACATCTGGACCTGTGCCTGGGCTGCCGTGCGTGCGAAACCACCTGCCCGTCCGGGGTGAGCTACGGTGCGCTTATCGAGGGAGCCCGCCATTTCATCGAAACCCGGCACCGCCGCTCCCTGCCGGAGCGGGCAAAGCGCTGGCTCGTGAACCGGACCTTTCCCAATCCCGCTGTCATGAAGGCCTTCGGCTGGGTGGTGCGTTCCATGATTGGGCTGGGACTCGGCCGGCTTGCTCGCTCCCGTCTGCTGCCAGGGGCCATCCGCGACGTGCTTCGTTACCTGCCGGACCGGGAGACTCCCTTCCGCTCGGTGCGTCTGCCTCAACGGACGGTCCCCGAGGGCGAGGTACGCCATCGCGTGGGCCTGCTCCCCGGCTGCGTCATGCAGAGCCTCTTCGGCGACACCCATTCGAGCACGCTCCAACTGCTGACCCGGCACGGCTGTGAGGTCCAGGCACCTGCCGGCGCCGGCTGCTGCGGCGCCCTTCTGCTGCACAACGGAGACCGGGAGCGGGGCCTGGAGCTTGCGCGCCGGACCATCGCGGCCTTCGACTCCCCGGAACTCGACGCCGTGCTCACCAACGCGGCCGGCTGCGGCGCCGCCATGCGGGAATACGGCGAGCATTTCAAGGACGATCCCGCACATCGGGCCGCGGCGGAACGCGTTGCCTCCAAGGTGCGGGATGTGGCAGAGTTCCTGCACGGGTTGCCTGGTTTGCGGCCTGAACAGGGCCTGAGTGTGAAGGTGGCCTACCACGACGCCTGCCACCTGCTGAACGGGCAGGGCGTTCAGGCAGAGCCAAGGCAGCTCATCAAGGATATTCCCGGCGTCGAGTGGGTGGATCTCCATGAGGCGGAGGTGTGCTGCGGCAGCGCCGGGAGCTACAATCTGACGGAACCGGAGCTGGCCGGCAGGCTGGCGGCGCGAAAGGCTGGAAACGTGATGGCGACACGAGCGGACGTCCTGGTTACTGGGAACCCGGGCTGTATCCTGCAGATCAGGGCGGCGCTCCGGGAGCAGGGGTCGTCCATTCGCGTCGTCCATACCGCGGATTTGCTGGCGGAGGCTTACACTAACAGGGCGGCCCGGGGCTGAGCCGGCCCGCCCGGACGGGAGGCATCCCATGACGAGAGACGGTTTGCGGATACTCGACAGCGACATGCACGTGTTCGAGCCCCAGGACCTCTACCTCAACTACATGAACCCCAAGTGGGGCGACCGCATCCCGCGCGGCGAGGTGCGGGAAAAGCGCGAGGAGCAGGGTTTGACGCTCCACGGGATGACCCGGTACGTGCTCGGCGACGGGAAGCCGATCCGGGAGCCCGGCAAGCTGGTGAGGTTCCACGAGAAGCGCCAGAAAGACGCCTACATCAAGCCGGCCAGCCAGAACTACAACAACGTCTCGCAGCTCGAGGCCATGAACGAGGAGGGGCTGGACGTGGCGGTGCAGTTCCGCACCTCGCCGCTCCACACCAACGAGGACTTCGAGCCCGAGTACGCCAACGACCTGTGCAAGGCGTGGAACGAATGGATGCACGACTTCTGCAGCGCCGATCCGTCGCGGCTCAAGGGCTCGGCGCTGATCACGCTGCACGACGTGGACCTGGCGGTCAAGGAGGCCCGGCGGTCGGTCAAGGAACTGGGTGCGGTGGGGCTGTCGCTGTGTCCGGAGCCCATCAACGGACGCCACATCCATGACCACGACTTCGATCCGTTGTGGGCGGAGGCCATAGACCTGGACGTGCCCATCTGCTTCCATCCGCCGGCCCGTCCCAACCAGATCCAGGTGTCGCGCCGCTTCGAGGACCATCCCAACGAGGAACTGCTGGTCAATCCGCTGCGCAATCCCGTGGAGCTGATCCTGGCGGTGAGCGCCTTCTGCGCCGGCGGCGTGCTGGAGAGGTTCCCGAAGCTGCGGGTGGCCTTTCTCGAAGGCAACTGCAGTTGGCTGCCGTGGCTGATGTACCGTCTGGACGAGTACTGCGAGCTTCAGGGCCCCATGGCCGACATCCCGCTCCGCAAGTTGCCCAGCGAGTACTTCAAGGAGCAGTGCTTCATCTCCGCGGACGTGGACGAAGGGCTCGTGGTCAACGTCATCGATTACATGGGCGACGACAACATCGTCTTCTCCACCGACTATCCGCACATTGACTCCCGCTGGCCGGAAGCCGTCTCCACGTTCACCTCGCTGCCGGGCATGAAGAAGGAGTCGCTGGAGAAGATCCTCTGGACCAACTGCGCAAGGTTGTACGGGGTGGAGTGACGCGGGCAAACCTCCCGCCCAGTGTGCCCGGTACCATGAGAGTCGCATGTGTGGCATGCGACTTTCATGGTGAGGGCGCCGTGCGAAGGACATAGATGACAGAGATGAACGCAGTGTGGGAGCCTCCCGCCGAGGTGTCACGGGAGCAGTGCTTCGCGGACTCCCGCGAGGTGCTGGCGATGCCGGACATTCGGCTCAGGGAGTACGAGGACCTCGTCCGTATCCAGGCGGTGGGGATGGAGTGGGATATCGGTGCGCAGATCTACGAACCGGAGGATCCCGGGCGGGTCGTCGTGGGGGCCGACGGACGCAAGGCCGGCGCCTACCTCCTGTCGGGCGGCGACGGCGACTTCAAGACGATGGCGCCCGTGGCGCGGCTTCTGGCCGGCAAGTTCGGCTTCAAGGTCGCCACCATGACGTATCCGGGACGCCTCTACCTGGACGACCCGTCCCGGAACTGGCCGGGCGACACCATCAACCCGGACGGCACCATTCGCACGCCCATCTGGCTCAGCGGGGAGCACATCACCCCGGACCAGTACGAAGTGGTGAAGGACAGCTCGCTGCGCGAGCGCTACGGCACCCGCACCGTGCTCCATGCCAAGCCCGGCACCACCTTCTGGTACCGCATGGCGGGTTGGCCGGCGGCCTTCGAGGAGGGCGGCAAGCAGGTGATGGCGCGGAACCTGCCGGACGGGGAGTACTCGATCTACGTGCACGGCCACTCCACCGGCGGCCCGTTCGTCTTCATGCTGTCCCAGCGGGTGCCCAACATCGCCGGTGTCATGGCCGTGGAGAACTCGGCCTTCGGCTACATCAACGAGGCGAAGCTCGCGGTCCAAGGCTCCTTGGGGGCGATCGGTGACTACGAGAAGCGGGTCACCGAGACCAGCCGGGTGGACCCGTTCTACGAGCTCTACGTACGAACTTGGCGCGACAAGGCCCGTTATATCGGGCCGGAGAAGCTCGGACAGGACGGCCCCGTGGCGCTGATGAGGCTGCCGATGGTCATCGAGGAGGTGATGGAGGCCTGGGATGCCGCCAAGGACCAGCCCCAGTTCAAGTGCGAATACGTCGTCAGCACCAACATCGAACCGTCGCTGGAGGAGGGCGCGCGGGTTACGGCCGGGAGGCTTGGCCTCGACGAGGCCGGCACCGAGGCGCTGGTGCGACAGTACCTGAGCTACGGGCGGGAGATCCAGGGCCCGGGGGTCAAGCCGGTCCCGCCGGTCCTCTTCTGCGTCACGAAGGACAGCCGCGACCACGCCGCGGACGCCTACCGCACCATGGTGATGCCCATGTACGCGCGTATGGAGCCGGCGCCCAAGACCGCGTTGATGCACTTCCAGGCCGGCGTCCACTCCTACTGGACGGCGGAGACGGACCTCCCCCTCGGCGTGGCGCCGGGCGTGGCCAAGACCTGGCATGACGCGATAACGGGCGGGTACTTCTTGTCCGGGAACGGCGGCAACGGTTGAGGCTGCCCGCCGAAGTTCCAACATCGGCACAGTTCCCGCCCAGCCGCCGGGAGATTCGCCCGTGACTACGCTGATCACCGGCTCGGGCCTGGTCGGAACGTCCTTTGCCCAGTTCGCCGCGCAAAGGGGCGTCCGGCTTGTCTTCTACGACCTCCAACCGCGCCGCGACTTCATCGAGAAGAAGGTTCCCGGAGCCGATGTCGAGCTTGTCCAGGGAGACATCCTCGACCTGCCGGGGCTGCTTCACGCCATGACGAAACACCACGTGGACACCGTGGTGCACACCGCCGGCCTGGTCGGCGCCAAGGTGGCCGACGCGCCGTATACCGGCGTTCAGATCAACGTCATGGGGACCATCAACGTCCTGGAAGCCGTGCGGCTGACCGGGGTGCGGCGGCTGGTGCACATCAGCTCCCTGAGCGTCTACGACCAGCGCCGCGACTGCCCCTCGCCCTTGCGTGAAGACTTCCCCCGCGGGAACGGCCGGCTGTACGACAACACCAAGGCGGCCAAGGAGCTCATGGTCGAGGCCTACCAGCGCCTCTACGGCTTCGAGGTCATCGTCCTGCGGCTGGCCAAGCTCTACGGCCTCGGCCACTTCCAGGGAGGCTCCGCCGGCGGCCGGCTCATCCAGTCCCTGGTGGAATGCGGTCTGCGCGGCGAGGTGGCGCGCGTGCCACGCCCCCTCACCACGGACTTCGAGTACGTCTACGCCAAGGACGTGGGCCGAGCCGTCGACGTCGCCGCCACTATCCCGCTGCCGGCACAGACGCACTTCAACATCGGAAGCGGGGAGGTGCTGACCTTCGACGAGCTGGTGGAAGCGATCCGGAGAGTTCTCCCGGCTCTGGAGGTGGAGATCCTGTCCGGTCCACCGCCTGCCCTGCAGGTAAAACAGCCCTTGGACCTTTCCAGAGCCAGGGAAGTGCTGCGCTGGGAGCCTCTATACACGATGGAGGACGCGTTCAGGGACTATCTCGCGGAGATCGAGGAAGTGGTCGGCGAGTAGACACGCCACTGTACGCGACGGCGCCGGTTTCACGTTGTCGGGCGACGCGACTCACGCCCCGAAGTCATCCCGAAATACGCGTCGGCCTGATCTCCGCCCCAACGCTCTCTCGTATATCGATAGATTTCGGCCGGTCTCGCTTTCGGGTCTCCGGTCCTCGGCCTATAACCCCAACCACACCAGCACCGCCCCTTGCGGCCACAACACCCGCAGGATCCGCTCGAACACCAGCCAGAGGAAACCCAGGGTTGCGCCTGTATAGATCAGCGCACTCCACCACCTTTCCCGCGCCCGGAGCAGAAGATAGAAGAAGACGAAGACCGGCACCGCGATGAAGAATCCGAACAGCCACACGCCGGCGATCAGGCCCAGGAACCAGCCGTAAAACGCGGACACGCGCCGCACGACTACATCGGGCGGAAGGGACCTGTCCGCGGGCAGGTCGATCAGGTCGGCGGCCGCGGTCTCCTCGGTGGCGCCCCGGGCCCGGATGTCGAGCGCCAACTGGACCAGCGCCAGCAGCAGCCCGGGAATGCCGAGCACCCAGGGAAGCATGCGGGTCTCGACAGGCCAGTCTCCGGCGGTGTAGATGGCGGCGGCCAGGCCGGCGGCCAGGGCCGCGGTGAAAAGGGCTCGAGCCTCAAGCCTCATCGGGGCCTCTTCCCTGCATGCGGAACCCGAAATACATGCTGACGGCGATGATGAGCCCGATGACGAGGACCAGCGGGTGTCCGAGCCATGAGACTCCGTAGCGGTTGACCGAGATAAAGAGATTGCGCTCCACGATGCTGCTGAGGACCATGGCCAGGATGAGCGGCGGCCGGGGCCATGCGAAACGCTTCATAAGCCAGCCGAGAATGGAGAAGCACACCAGGACCACGAGGTCGCCGAAGTAGCGCGTGGCCTGGTACGCGGCCAGCACCACCACCACGATGATGAGGGGTGCCAGCAGGTTCGCCCGGATGGTCGCGATCTTGGCGATCTGGTTGGTGAACAGCAGGCAGATGGTCGTCCCGAGAATGTTGGCTACAGCGATGCTCCAGACGATGGTGTAGGTGACGTCCAGGTGACGGGTGAGCATGTCGGGGCCGGGTATGAGGCCCTGAATCGTGAAGGCGCCGAGCAGCAGCGCCATGGCGGCCCCGCCTGGCACGCCGAAGGCGATGGTGGGTATCAACACGCCGCCTTCCTTGGCGTTGTTGGCGCTCTCGGGAGCGATGACGCCGCGCACGTCGCCGGTGCCGAAGGTTTCGCGGGCGTCCTTGATGGATTGCGCTGCGTGACCGTATGCGAACCAGTCCACCACCGACGCGCCGAGGCCGGGGATGAATCCCACCCACGTACCCACCGCGCTGCAGCGGAGCACCAGGAACCAGTGACGGAACGCGTCCCGCATACCGACGGTGACCCCGCGGGTGGCGTCCTTCGGCACGTCGGCGATGCGGGTCCCCTTGACCACGAGGTCGGCGATCTCCGGTATGGCGAAGATGCCCAGGCTCACCGGCACCAGTGGGATGCCGTCCTCCAGGTACGGTTGGTCCAGGGTCCAACGGAGGATGCCGGTCTGGGGGTCGCCGCCCACGGCGCCCACCAGGAGGCCGATGACCCCCACGATCAGGCCCTTCAGGGGACGGCGGCCGCCCAGCACGGCCACCATGGAGATGCCCAGCATACCCAGCATGAAGAACTCGGGGGCGCCGAACGCCAGCACCAGCGGGCGGAACACGGGCACGGACAGGGCCAGCACCACGGCGCCGAAGAGCCCGCCCATCAATGATGCCATGTAGGCGGCGCCCAGCGCCCGCCCGGCCTCGCCGCGCTTGGCCATGGGATGGCCGTCGAGGATGGTGGCCTGGGATGCCGCCGTTCCGGGAATGCCGAACAGCACCGCCGGCATGGTGTCGGCCGTACAGATGACCGAATGGAGCCCGATCAGAACGGCGAAGGCCGTGAAGGGGTCCATGTCGAAGGTGAAGGGCAGCAGGATGGAAAGGCCGACGATGCCGCCGAGGCCGGGAATCGCGCCGAGGGCGAGACCCATGACGACGCCGAGCGCGAGCAGGGCGAGGCGGCTCGGGATGAAGAGGTTCTGGATGGCTTCGAGTGCGGCTTCGAGCACGCGTCTACCGTGCAGGCGGACGCCCGCCCGCTATTCCGGTTGTGGTTTCAAGGGTCCGGCCGACTGGCGGCTTCCGCGGTCAACGCGCAAAGAGCTTCGCGATGTCGTCGGGCAGGCTCAGATAGTTCACGATGATCTGCTTGCGCGGGCCTGTGCCGACGTCGTCCACGTATCCCAGAAGCTTCTTGGAGTCGGCCTGGTAGGCCGGATCCTCGCGCATCCCGTCGAACGCCCGGCGAAGCGTCTCGATCCTTTCCGACGGCGTTCCCGGCGCCACCCAGTAGGACCTTGTCGGAACGGCGCTCAACGCCTTGAAAGCATCCCAGTAAGGACCCGACGGGGCCTTGCCCGCGCGTTTGGTGTACGCCTCTTCCACCGTGGGGACGTTCGCGAGCGTCTTGCTCCTGGCGAACTTGCCGTCCTTGTAGATGCCGCTCTGCACCAGGGTCCGGATCGCGCCGTCGGCCTCCAGTTGCTTGCCCTGCGTGGGATAGGTCATCTCGTTGGACGAAGCCATCTCGATTTCTCCGCGCTGCACGGCGAGGAAGATGTCGGGGCCGCCCTTGTAGCCGTAGATGGCATTCCGTTTCAGGCCCAGCATACGGAACATCAGCTCGATCAGGACGTCCGGTCCGCCGCCCTTGGAAGACCATCCCGTGACGATGGGCTTCTCGCGATTGAAGAGATCGCCAAGCGATTTGATCCCAAGCCCGCCGTTGACGTACATGTAACGCGATTGCGGGCTGTTGGCGCCGACCAGCACAGACTTCTTGAGGTCGAAACGAATACCGGGCCGTTTGATGAGCTGTCGCGTGATCAGGCCCGACGTGGTCGTGGCGACCGTTAGGCCGTCCTTTTTGGCGCGGTTGTACACGTAGTTGAAAGCCAGGATGCCGCTGGCGCCGGGGTTGTTGCGGATAATCATGGATGGGTTGCCGGGGATGAACCTCGACAGATGCCGTGCCACCAGGCGCGCGTGCAGGTCCGGCCCGGACCCGGCGGAGAATCCGACCAGAATGTTGAGCTCCTTGTCTTTGTAGAAGTCGGCGGCAGATGCCGGCACCGCCAGCAAGAGGAGAAGGAGTAACAGGGAGACAGGCTTCCAGAGCTGAGTTGGAGATGCTGCTGTTCTCATGACGCCCTCCTTTTTGGGTGGGGCGATTCTATCCCACTATCGCCGGCCACTGTCAAGTTGACAGGCGGGAGCGGGGTGAACTAGAAGGATTCTGGCCAAGGACGCCAACCTTTGTCTAACGACCACGGGGGGAACCATGTTTATCGAGCGGAACGAACTGGAACGTTTGCACGCCAAGTACCCCTATCCCCGGTTTTCCGATGCCGAGTACCAACGGCGTTATGACAATGTGCGCGGGCTCCTGCGCGAAAAGGAGCTCGACTGCCTGCTGGTCATCGGCGGCTCCGCGGCGTACGGACGGTTGTGGTTCAACGTACGATACCTGACCAACATGATGGCCAAGGCGGAAATGGCCTACTACTGCTTCTTCCCAAAGGAAGGAGACCCCGCCATCATCACCCGGCCCGGCCACGCGCTCGCTCCGGGCATGATCGCCCGCAGTGTCGTACAGGAGTTGGTGGTGGGGCGTCCGAACGTCCTCGACGCCATCGTCGGCAAGGTCCGGGAGATGGGTTACGACAAGGGCAGGATCGGCATCGTGGAGTATGATCCCGTCACGTCCATCCCCAAGAACCACTGGGATTTCTTCGTTTCGGAGCTTCCCGACGCCGAGTTCGTGTTCGTGACCAGGGAATTTCTCGCGCTCAAGCTGTTCAAGAGCGACGAGGAGATCGAGGCGCTGCGCAAGTCCGCCTTGGTGCAGGACATCGGGCTTCGGGCTCTGGCGGAGCAGCTCAAGCCCGGGATGACCGAGTCCGAGGCCTTTGCCATCGTGTACGAGGCAGTGGTCAGGAACGGTGGCGAGATGGGCATGATCCAGCTCAGTTCCACGCCCATGTCGGATTCGGATGTCGGCGATCAGAGGCCCCGTCCATCGGAAAGGGTCATCACCCGCGGGGATATCATCAACAACGAGTTGGGGATCCTCTACAATGGTTACGAGGCACAGACCGGGAAACCCATGTTCATCGGCCCCCCCACCGACGAGTTCAAGCGGATGTTCGACGTCGCGTTGGAGGCCTACCACCGCGTCGCCGAGACTTTGAAGGTGGGCAACACGGGTTCCGATTCGGTGAATGCGGCCAACAACGTCATCAAGCCCGCGGGTTACGATGCATGGGGCGGCTACCTCCAGGGGATGCTGGGGGCACAGCCGCGCCACGAGCCGCAGATCGGTCCGGAGCTGACGAGTCTGGCCGAGGACAAGCTCTACGACGGCGACGAGATGGTCTTCCAGAACGGCACGGTGTTCGTGCTGCAGATCCACCTGGTGGACAAGGCGCGGACAAGGGGACTGTTCATTGGCGATACCTACGCCATGCGGGACTCGGGAACCGAATGCCTGAACCAATTTCCCCCGGAACTGATCCAGATCTCTTAGCACGGAAGAGAGGAGCCGCCACATGGCCAAGAACGGATACCAGGTGTTCGACAGCGACATGCACGTCTACGACGCTCAGGATCTCTACGAGAAGTACATGAACCCCAAGTGGGGCGACCGCATCCCCATCGGCAGCGCCCGTTCCAAGCACGGACGCATCGTGTTCAGTCTGGGCAACGGGACCGTGCTGAGGCCGCGGGAGAAGCTGCTGGAGCACGGCGAGGACAAGGTGGCGGACCGCTACGGCTATGCCCTGGAACACGGCTACGATGCGCCGTCCCAGGTGGTGGCCATGGACAACGAGGGGCTGGACGTGGCGGTCATGTTCCGCACCTCTCCGCTACACTGCGACGACAGCTTCGAGCCGGAGTACGCCAACGACCTTTGCCGTGCATGGAATAGCTGGATCGCGGATTTCTGCGGCGAGCGGCCGGAGCGCATGAAAGCATCAGGACTGTTGACGCTGCACGACGTGGACCTGGCCGTGGACGAGGCGAGGCGGGCGGTGACGGAGTTGGGGGTGGTGGGCCTGTCAGTCTGTCCGGAGCCGGTGAACGGCCGGCGTATCCACGACCGCTACTACGATCCACTGTGGGCGGAGATAGACCGGCTGAAGGTGCCGCTGTGCTTCCATCCGCCGGCCAACCCCAAGCAGCAGCAGGTGGCGCGGGAGTTCTACGGCCACCCCAACTCCAGCGTCATCGCCATGGCGCTACGGAACCCCATCGAGCTGCAGTTGGCGGTCTCCGCCTTCTGCGGCGGCGGCGTGCTGGAGAAGTTCCCCACCCTCAAAGTGGCGTTCCTGGAAGGCAACTGCGCGTGGTTGCCGTGGCTCTTGTACCGCCTGGACGAACGGGCGGAGCTCCACGGAGCCCTCACGGACGTCCCGCTGTCACGGAAGCCCAGCGAATATTTCCTGGACCAGTGCTACATCTCTGTGGACGTGGACGAGTACCTGGTCACCGACGTCATCGGCCGGCTGGGCGACGACAATATCGTCATCTCCACCGACTACCCGCACATCGACGCCCACTACCCCCACGCGGTGGAGGAGTTCATGGAGACCCCGGGGCTGGGTGAGAGTTCAATGAAGAAGATACTCTGGGACAACTGCGCGAGGCTTTACGGGGTGAGCTAGCGAACTCGGTCCGTCCGTGCGGTCTACGGCTAGTTTTTTTTCTTGGGCGGCGGGAGAGGAGGGGGCGGTGGTTTCCTGAGCGTAGGGGTTTTGGGTCTACCTCGTTTGTCAACGACGCGCCTTGAAGGCGGAGGGTTTGGTTCCTTAGCCACGATTCAACTCCTCGGGTTCTTCCTCAATCGCATTTACGAAGTCGACCATTTCGACTTGGTCGACGGGTATCAACATCGCTGTTACCCCCGTCGCGGGTGTCCGCTTGTCGTCCTCCAGCCATTCGGCTTCCGCGATTCGGAAGTGGCCTTGGTCGGGTCGGCTTGGCCACTCCTCTGGCCAGCCATAGAGATGACGTTCTCCCTTCAGGTGCAAGGTAACATAGCAATCGCAGTGGCGCGAGAAGGCGGAATACCACTCGGACGGATACGAGGTTTCTCTGGTTACGCCGATCCGGCGAAGGAGACGATGAAACGTGTCCCTGTTGAGGAAGTAAGAAGTCAGCAATCCAAGGACAACGGCGATCGTAACGGAGAGAAGGAGTTCCCGGTTTTGGCCAGGGAGGTCGCTGTCTGTAACACTTCGGAACAAGAGGATACCATCCGTCATGGCGCGTCCGATCACAGTGAAGATCAGCGCCTGGACGACGCGGTCAAAAGGGCCTGGTTTGGGATATGACGTCAGCGAGTAGAAGATGGCCGCTGCTACGAAGCCAGGCAACAGAAAACTCAGGACTCCGACAATCTCACTGGATGCCCAGTTCATGATTGTTCCACCTCCGCGATACCATGCTCTGCAACGGCCGTAGGTTCTCAGCTCCGGCATTGCTGCCGTCACGCCGTCGTCAACTGACCAAGTCCCTCAAGTCACTTGCAAGAACGCAAGAACCGCGCCAAGCGCCCCTCTCCCAACCCCGCGCCGTCCGTGATAGATTGCCGGCATGGCGACTCTGATCACGGGTAGTGGACTTATCGGCGCCTCCTTCGGGCAGTTTGCCGCGGAGCGGGGCGAGCGTCTCGTCTTTGTGGATTTCCAGCCTCGGGACGACTACCTGAAGCAGAAGCTCGGCTCGGCGGACTACGTTTCCCTTCAGGGAGACGTGCTGGACCTGCCGGCGCTCACCGGGATCATCAAGACCCACGGCATCGACACGGTATTGCACACGGCGGCGATCATAGCCGGCAGGGTTGCCCGCGAGGGCTATTGGGCCTTCAACGTCAACATCCAGGGCACCATCAACGTCGCCGAGGCCGTACGGCTGACGGGGGTCAAGCGGGTCGTGCAAATCAGTACTCTCGGCGTCTACAACCGTGCGTTCGAAGGCTCGGGGTCGGTACCCGAGACGCTCCAGCGGGGCGACAGCACCGCCTACGGCAACTCCAAGGCAGTACAGGAACTGGTGCTGGAGGCCTACGCGCGGCTCTTCGGCTTCGAGCTGATGATGGTGCGGCTGGCCCACGTGTTCGGGCTGGGGCACTTCCAGGGCGGGGCCGAGAGCGGCGCCATTACTCACACGCTCCTCACCTGCGGCCGGGAAGGCGGGGTCGCCAAGATCGCGCGGCGTCAGGCCCGGCCTCTGGAGCGCATCTACGCCAAGGACGTGGGCCGGGCGGTGGACCTGGCGGCCACGGTGCCGGTGCCTCCGGTCAACGTGTTCAACATCGGCACGGGCCTGGTCACCACCTTCGACGAGCTGGTGGACGAGGCGAGGGCGATATACCCCGCTCTCGACGTAGAGGTGGTGCCGGACGGGACGCCGCATGAGGGGGCCAAGCAGCCCCTGGACATCACCCGGGCCAAGGAACACCTGGGCTGGGAGCCACGGTTCAACCTGGGCGAGGCGCTTCGCGACTACGTCAAGGATCTGGACGCGCTGGAGTCGGGCGAGTAGTCTTTCGGGCTCCATGGCCGAGACCGGCCACACACGGGAAGGGTAGGGAGTGACCAGTTCAGGAAGGGCTTCGGAATCCGAGGCGGTTCGGGCCCGGCTCGATCATCCGGTCATCGACACCGATGGGCATACCGTCGAGCTGACGCCGTTGTACCTCGACTATCTGAAGGAGTTGGGCGGCGCCGACATGCCCCGGCGCTATGCCGAGGCCATGGGCAAGCGCTCCAACAGCCGCTGGTCCTCGATGACCGAGGTGGAACGGCGCAACGTCCGCGCCCACTGTCCGCCCTGGTGGGCGCGTCCGGCGCGGAACACCTTGGACCGGGCCACGGCGTCGCTGCCGCGCCTGCTGCACGAGCGTATGGACCGGCTGGGCATCGACTACGCCGTGCTCTATCCCACCGAGGGCTTGAGCGGGCCGCCCCGGTTCGAGGACGAGGAGCTTCGCCGGGTATCCTGCCGGGCGCTCAACAAGTTCCACGCGGAGTTCTACCGCGAGTGTTTGGATCGGATGACTCCGGCCGCGGTGATTCCCACCCACACCCCGCAAGAGGCCATCGAGGACACCGAGTACGCGGTACAGGAGCTGGGCCTCAAGACCATCGTTATCTCTCACGTGGACCGTCCCGTTCCGCGGGTGCGGGACGAGCGGCCGGACTTGGCGCCGCTGGCGCGCTACATCGACACGCTGGGGCTGGACAGCGACTATGACTACGACCCGTTCTGGCAGCGCTGCCTGGAGCTGGGCGTGGCGCCGACCTCCCATGCCAGCGGCCAGGGCTGGGGCAGCCGTCGCTCGGTGTCCAACTACATGTACAACCACATCGGCCATTTCGCCGCGGCCGGCGAGGCGATGTGTAAGGCCCTGTTTTTCGGAGGGGTTACGTATCGTTTTCCAGAGCTTAACTTCGCATTTCTCGAATGTGGCGTGGCGTGGGCCTGTAGCCTCTACAGCGACATCCTGGAGCATTGGGAGAAACGCAACCGGGAGGCCATTGCGGAGCTGGATCCCGAGAGCACCGACCTCGATCTCATGATGAAGCTCGTGGGCGACTACGCCGGCATCGAGAGCCGGGAAAAGCTGGAGGAGATCCGCGCTTCCCTCGCACGGAAGCAGCGCCGCCCGGAAAACCTCGACGACTGGTCCCGCTGCGGCATCGACAGGGCCGAGGATATCCGCGACCGCTTCGTACCGCGCTTCTACTTCGGTTGCGAGGCCGACGACCGCATGATCGCCTGGGCCTTCAACGACAGGCTCAATCCGTTCGGAGTCCGGCTCGGCGCCATGATGAGCTCGGACATCGGTCACTGGGACGTCAGCGACATGACCGGGGTGGTGGCCGAAGCCCACGAGTTGGTGGACCACGGACACATCACCGACGAGGACTTCCGCGATTTCAGCTTCACCAACGCCGTTCGCTTCTACTCCGGCGTCAACCCGGATTTCTTCGCGGGCACCGTTTGCGAGGAGGCGGCCGCCCGGGTAACGGGGGCAAGCTGAACCCGGGCCAGGGCCGAGGGAACGCGACATGGTAGGGGCGGGTTTCAAACCCGCCCGTTTGCAGGTCATTGGGCAGAGGAGAGCAACTCATGAAGGACGGACTGAAAGTCATGGACTCGGACATGCACGTGCGCGAGCCCGCGGATCTCTGGGACAAGTACCTGGAGCCCGAGTGGCGCGACCGGGGCCCCAGGATCCTGAGCACCACCACCCGCAGCTCCGCCATGGTCATGCTGGACGGCACGATCCTCAAGGGCTATCCGCCGGCCTACCGCGGCGGCATCTTCGACGCCCGCCGCATCGACGCGGAAATAGCCGACGCCCGCGCGCGCGGCTTCGACGGCGTCTCGCAGCTCGACGCCATGGAAAAGGAAGGGCTCGACCTGGCGGTCATGTATCCGTCCATCGGCCTGGGCGTCATGATGCGCGACGAGATGGATCCCAAGCTCGGCGCCGCCGTCGCCCGGGCCTACAATAACTGGCTCCACGACTTCTGCCAAACCGATCCCAAGCGGATGAAGGGGTCGGCCATGATCTCCCTCCACGACGTCACCGAGGCCGCGAAGGAGGCCCGAAGGGCGGTGGAGGAGCTGGACTTCGTGTCCGTTTTCGCTCGTCCGGAGCCGCTCCGGTCCCTTCCCTGGCATTCCCGCTACTACGATGTCCTGTGGTCCACCCTGGAGGAGCTGGGCATCCCCATCGGCTTCCACTCCGCCGCCTCCGCCGGCGAGGTGCGCCAGATGGGCGACGTGTTCGGCGACGATCTCCTGCTGCGGCACATCTGCGAGCACCCCATGTCCAACATGATGGCCATGGTCGACATCATCGGCGGTGGCGTGCTGGAGCGCCACCCCAAGCTCAAGGTCGCCTTCCTGGAGTGCTACTGCGGCTGGGTCTCGTTCATGCTTCACCGCATGGACGGCGCCGTCTCCAAGGCCCGTCACCCCAACATCTCCGAGCTCAAGCCCAGCGAGTTCTTCAAGCGCCAGTGCTGGATCTCCACCGAGTCCGAAAAGGAACTCGCCATGGTCGCCGAGCTCATCGGCGATGACAACATCGTCTACTCCACCGACTACCCCCACGGAGACTCGGACTTCCCGCACGCCGTGGAAGAGTTCCTGGAGGTGGAGGGGGTCTCCCGGGAGACCAAGCGAAAGATCCTCTGGGACAACTGCGCGCGGCTGTACGATTTGTAAGGGGCAGGGTCGGCCTGCCCGTCGACCGGGGACGGTACCCCGAAGTGATACTACGCGCGATCCTCGTTGCACTGATCGTCGGGGCCGCTCCCCTCTAGCGGCGCATGCGAATCCCAACGTCCTGCTCATCATCGCGGACGATATGGGGATTGATGCGTCGCGTTGTTATTCGCTTGGAGACCAGCAGGCCCCGATGCCGAACATCGAGGCCATCCTGGCAACCACCGGATACAAGGCCAACCTCATCGGGAAATGGCATCTGGCGGGGGCCGAAGCGACGCTGGATCACCCCGCCCAACTGGGCGTACCGGACTATTTCGGTCTGATCCGAGGAGGAACGCGCGACCCGTTCAAGCCGGTTCAAGTGGAAGGATCACAACCCCGACTCTATGATCTCTCCAATGACCCGCTCGAAGCCGTGGACCTGCTGGCCGATGGAACGTCGTCGGACGAGGCCGCGATCGTGGCGAGCCTGGAGGCGCGGTTCAAACGAATCCGTGCGGAGCAACGAAGAGGAACAGCTCCGATGTTGGCTGAATTGCAGGCTCGAGCCCGCCGGCCACGTTCACGGCCGATGCAATGGCCCACGCTTGGCGCCGGACCAGTCCACAATCTCAGGTATGTCGCTCGTATCGATCTCCGTGTCGACAAGACCCGCAAGTGTCTCGATCTCGGCCTTCTGCTCCTTGGTTGGTTTGCCGGAGGTCCCCTTCCGGAGGGGTTTTCCCGGTGTGGGCGCCGGCGTTCGGGACCTCTGGTCGTCGTTCATGTCCGCGAAATTCGTGATGGCAACATCGCCTTGCGGAAACTGCGCGACAATACTCAGTTTCCCTCCCATGGCTTCGATGTAGCTACGGAGTTTTGAAACATACATGTCCGTTCGTCGTTCCAGCTTGGCGACCGCCGGCTGGTTGACGTTCAATGCCTCGCCGATAGCCTTCTGCGTCAGTGCCCGTGCCTGACGGAGTTCGTGTAGCGGCATGGCGGCGCGAAGTTTCGCCTTTCTGGCATCCACGCGCGCGCGGCGCTCCGGTGAAAAGTCCTTCGTCAGATCCTGGAAGGTGTTCCGTCCACTCATTGGATCAACCTCTCTCGTTTCAGTTCTTCCAGATGCTCATCGTAAAGCCTGTCGGCGAGGGGCACGTACCGCCGGTAGAACCGGTCGTTTCCGACCTTGTTTCCGCCAATCAAGAGGATCGCGAATCGCCTTGGGTCGAAAGCGTAGAAGACGCGGAGGGGATTGCCGGCACTCGAATGCGAAGCTCACGCATTTGGTTGTGGCGGGATCTCGCAACGCCAGAGGAATAGGGGAACGGCAGGCCGGGTCCGTGTTCCGTCAGCAACTCAACCATTGCGGGCAACGTCGTCTTGCTGAGCTTCGCTGAGACGATTCCACCAGTGACCGAATTCATGCGTGTATTCGACAACCCAGCCCATGCAGTGTATTCCTGGTCTGGAATGTCGTCAAGCCCTGCTTCACCCCTGAGAGTTTGGTTGTCCTGTGCGGGGTGGTCTTGCATTCGGGAACGCAAAACGGGTGCCACGGTCAGGGTTCGCTGCCGGACCCTTGCGGGGCGAAGCTGTCCGGGAAGGGCCTGAAGCGGTAGGAGAGAGGCGCCTGACTAACCTGCGAACCAGCGCATCCGGACCCTACAGCGAGACCTTTTCGTAGTGGGGCTGGTAGAGCTGCACCGGCACGTCGCCGGGCAACTCGATCTGGATGGCGAGGCCGAAGCCGGCATCGACCACTTCGCCGTCGAAGACGACGCCGCGGCCCTTGAGCTCGGCCACCGTGGCGTGGATGTCGTCGCAGTAGAAGGAGATGTCGTGGGTGCCGGCGGGCTCGCCGGCGGCGCGGGTGGGGTCGGCGGGATGCACGCCCATGTCGGCCTCGGGGAGGTCGAAGATAAGCCAGCCGCCGCCGACGTCGCTGAAGGAGGTGAAGCCGAGCTTGTCGCGCAGGAACGCGCGCAACGCCTCCGGCTCCGAGGAGTAGAACATCGCGTGCATGCCCTTGATCATGGCCTCGGCCTCCTTCGTGACGCTGCTTCAGCCTGTTTTCTGTTTTCGCTTGTCCTCGTAGTCCGCCTTGGCGGCGGCGACCCCTTCCATCGCCGCGGCGCGGAACTCCGGCTGCCGCGTGGCGGCCTCGTCGTAGCTGGTCTGTCTGGGGGCGAACTGGCCCTGGAAGTGCGGGATTACGTGCCGGGCGAACAGTTCGTAGCTGCGGTTGGTGGCGGCCCAGTCGGCCCAGTCGTGGCACATGAACAGCACCACGCCGAATCCGCCGGTGCCGGCCTGCATGCGCTCGATCTCGCGGATGGCGTCGGCGGGCGTGCCGATGATGGCGCGCCCGGACTCGATGATGAATGTGCGGGTGTCGGTGACTCCCTTGGGAACCGTTTGATTCGGCAGCACGTCGCGGGCGTAGCCGCCCCAGGCGTCGATTCCGAAGCGCACGTCCTCCATGGCCTGCTCTCGCGTAACGGCGATGTGCATCTGCACGGCGATGCGAAACACGCTCCGGTCGGCGACACGGCCGTGGGCGGCCGCGGCTTCCTCGTAGATGCCCCAATTGCGGGCATAGGCCGCCAGCGCCTCGTCGGAGTGCCCTCCGAGGGACAGGAGGCCGAGCCCGTGGCGGCCGGCCAGCGATGCGCCCGCGGGCGAGCGGATGGTGGTCACGGCCATTTCCATCCGCGGCCGGGTAAAGGAGGCGTGCTGCAACCTGGCCCGATCCAGGGTGAACCAGTCGGTCCTGGCGCTCACGCGTTCGCCCTCCAGAAGCGGGATGATCGCGTCCAGCGACTCGTTCATCATGCGCCGCGTGCGCCGCGCGTCGATGCCCATCTGGGTGGCGTCCGAGGGCAGGGCGCCGGGTCCCACGCCGAACATGGCGCGCCCGCGGGTCATGTGGTCGAGCTGTACCATGGCGTCGGCGACCATGAAGGGATGCACGTAGGGCAGGGACTTTACGCCGGTGCCGAGCCGGATGCGCCGGGTCTCCCGGGCCGCGGCGGCGATGAAGATCTCCGGCGCGGCGATGGTCTCGAATCCGCCCGAGTGGTGCTCGCCGATCCAGGCCTCGTCATAGCCGAGGCGGTCCAGCAGCATGATAAGTTCCAGGTCGCGCTCGAACAGGAGGGTGGGGTTCTCGTTCAGCGCGTGGAACGGGGCGAGGAAAACGCCGAAACGCAGCATCGCATCGGACATGCGGGAATCCTCGCTATGGGCCTACGCCTCGATGCCGTAGAACTCGATGCAGTTGTCCCACAGGATCTTGCGCGCGTGCTCCACCGGCAGCTCCTGCTGGAGAAACGCATCCACCGCGTGGGGAAACTCCGAGTCGCTATGGGGGTAGTCGGTGGAGAAGACGATGTTGTCGTCGCCCATCAACTGGATGACTGAGCCCACTTCCCGCTCCTCGCCCTCGCAGCCGACCACGCACTGGCGTTTGAAGTACTCGCTGGGCTTCATGGTCAGCATGGGAGTGTCCGCGGCGCCCAACTGGCTCCAGTGGGTGTCCATGCGGCTCAACCACGCTGGCGTCCAGCCGCAGTTGCACTCCAGGAAGGCCACCTTGAGCTTCGGGAAGCGTTCGAGCACGCCGCCCATGATGATATCCACCATCGTGACCATCTGTCCGGTGACGTGGCTGCAGATGTGGCGCATGAGGCGGTTGTTCTGGCCGAAGCGCTCGATGTGAGGGTAGTAGCCGGAGTTGGTGCATTCGTGGAAGCCCATGGGCGTGCCCAACTCCTCCAACTCCGCCCACAGGGGTTCCCAGTACATGCTGAACCAGGTGTCTCCGGGCAGGGGCGTCGCGCGCATGAAGGCGCTGACGAAGCCCAGCTCCTTCACGGCGCGGCGGGCTTCCCTGACTGCCAGCGAGACATCGTGGGGCGGCAACAGGGCGGCGCCCTTCAGCCGCGCGGGGTCTTCCTGGCAGAAGTCATACAGCCAGTTGTTGTAGGCGCGGCAAATGGCCTCCGCCAGGAGCGGATCCATGTCCGGCATGGTCATGATATGCAGGCACGCGGTAGGGAACAGCACGGCCACGTCCAGTCCTTCGATTTCCATGGCTTCCAGTTGGGACTTGGAGTTGAAGCCCTGCTTCCGGGCGAAGTCGACCGCGTCCGGACGCTCGTTCCGACGCCTGCCGATCATGCGCGCGTCCGCCGCAAGGGAGGGGCTCTTGTGGCGCGCGTCCCTGCCGTTCACCAGATGCAGATTGAAATCGCCGCTGCTCGGCACGTTGACGACCCGTGGGGCATGTTGCTTGAACTGCGCGTCGACGTAGTTCTCCCAAATGTCCGGCGGCTCCTGAATGTGCATGTCGGAGTCGATGATCTTCAGACCGTTTTTCATCACGATCTCCCTTCCGAAGTCTTTCGACTGCTCACTCCGAATACCTCTTGCGAGTCCTGCGAGTCAAGGCGCCTTTGACTCCCTTGCCGCGGGCCTCCTATAAAGAACGCAGCGCCCCGACCGAAGGAGGACAGCATCCATGGCACAAGCCCTTGACGGCATCAGGATACTCGATCTCAGCAGCTACATCGCCGGCCCGTTCGCGGCCATGTTGCTGGCGGACATGGGAGCGGCGGTGGTGAAGATAGAGAACACGGGCGGCGGCGACCCCTTCCGCAAGTGGGGCCAGGAGCCGCGCATGTACAGCCCGCTGTTCCGCAGCTACAACCGCAACAAGCGGAGCATGACCCTGAACCTGCGCGATCCGGAAGGCAAGGAGATCTTTCTCAAGATGGCGGCGGAGGTCGACATCGTGATCGAGAACTACCGGCCCGGGGTCATGGACCGGCTGGAGCTCGGTTACGAGCGGCTCAACGACCTCAATCCGCGCCTCATATACTGCGGCATATCGGCGTTCGGCCAGAGCGGGCCGTACCGCGAAAGGCCGGGTTTCGACACCTTGGGGCAGTGCCTCAGCGGCCTGCTGAGCCAGATCATCGACCCCAGGGCGCCGCAGCCGCCGGGCCTGGCCTTCTCCGACCACTTGGGTGGCCTGTTCGCCTGTTACGGCATTCTCATCGCCTTGATGGCGCGGGAGAAGTCCGGCAAGGGCCAGAAGGTTGAGACCTCCCTCATGGAAGCGTCGATGGCGTTCATCGGCCGCAGCATCATCCAGTACTTCGCCACCGGAGACGTGCCCAACGTGGAGAGCCGCGGGCGCTCGGCCGGAGTCTACGCGCTCCTGGCCGGTGACGGCCTCCCGTTCGTCATCCACTTGTCGCACCTCGACAAGTTCTTCGCCAGCATGGCCGAGGCCATCGGGTACCCGGAGCTCGCGGAAGACCCCCGCTTCAAGGACCGCGAGGACCGTCTCGCCAACTACGACGAGCTCAAGGCCCTGCTGCAGGAGATTGCCAGCACCAAGCCGCGGCAGCACTGGCTGGACGCGTTGGGCAAACACGACGTGGCCCACGCCCCCATCAACCGCCTTGACGAAGTGTTTGAGGATCCCCAAGTCAAGCACCTCGATCGGATCATGGAGTTGGAGCATCCGAAACACGGGCCGATCCACACGGTCAGAAGCGGTGTCAACCTGAGCGAAACGCCTTTCCGGGTATCGGCGCTGCCGCCGGAGTTGGGCGAGCATACCGCCGAGATCCTCCGGGAACTGGGCTTGAGCGAGGAGCGGATCGGCCAACTGGGAGACGCCGGAACGATCTAGACGGCATCGGATTTTACAGCCGGCGCGATGCGATCCCTGGTCGGACTTCCCTTGACCGGGTTTTTTGAGATGTGGTATGGGCGGGCAGCTTCGGTGACGTATCAGACCTGTCAAGGACAGAAAGGGGGCTTACGATGCATTTCGCGATCACGCTCATAGTCTGTGGTTTCCTTGCGCTGGCGACCGGGGTCAACGCCGACGACCGCCTCAACGCCCTGTACGAGAAGGCCAAGAAAGAAGGCCAGGTCGTGCTTGCCGCCGGATCCCCGCCGCAGGCGATCAAGGCCCAGATCGGCGGGTTCATGAAACGGTTCCCGGGGGTCCAGGTCAACCATATCCCATCCACGGGGGCCGACGCATCGACGAAGATCCAGATCGAGACCCGAGTAGGCATGTCGACCTACGAGGTCGCACAGGCCACCACCACCTCCGCGGAGCGCCTGCTGCAGGGCAACCTCCTTTCGTCTTTCCCGTACCACACCTTCGGCATCGCCAAGGAAGAGATCGCCTACGATCAGAGGCTCGTTCCTTGGTTCGACCTGACCTACGCCCTCGGGTTCAATACGAAGCTGGTCTCCAAGGACCAGGTGCCGACGACGTGGGAAGGGCTGTTGGATCCCAAGTGGAAGGGAAGGAAGATCATAACCGTGGGTCGAGGGTATCCATACGGCGACCTGACCAAGGTCTGGGGCACGGAGAAGATGAAGGACTACGTGACGAAGCTGCGGGCGCAGAATCCGATCATCCAGCCGCGCGGCGGACCCCAGACCCTCGAGGCGCTGGTGGCCGGGCAGGCGCCGCTGGCGATCATACAGTTCGATCGTGTCCTGAGAGCGAAGGTCATGGACAAGGCGCCCGTGGACTTCGTATGGCTCTCGCCGATATCGGCGATCCGCTTCTTTTCGATCGCGGTACAGAAGGTCCGCAATCCTCATGCCGCCATGCTCTTGGCGGGATACCTCGGCACCCCGGAGGCCTCGCGGCTCATGGAGCAGGCTTCCCTCAGAACCCAGTTCGGCCCCAGCGCCCAGACCGAGGCCGCCAAGATGCTGCGAGGGGCCGGCGTGCAACTGGTATGGAGCGCCCTTGACCTGAAGGACGCTCCCCAACTCAAGAAGTGGCGGCAGGTGGCTCGAAAGATCCTGGCGGGACATTAGCATCCGTCCAGGCCGCATTGACGCGGGCGCCAGGCTGAAGGAGTCCTGACCATGGCACGAGACGGTTTCAAGATCTTCGATAGCGACATGCACGTTTTCGAGCCGCATGATCTCTATCTCAACCACATGGATCCCAAGTGGGGCGACCGGATTCCCAGAGGGGAGCCGAGGAAGCGCCACGGACAGATCAGGTTCAACTACGGCGACGGCACCCCGGTGCGGTTGTCAGGGCTCACCTCGCGCCCCAATGTAACCCCGGGCGAGGAGATGGTGGCGCATCGCTACGCCAAGCCCTTGGCGCGGAACTACGACGCGGTTTCCCAGGTGGAGGCCATGGACGAGGAAGGGCTGGACGTGGCGGTGCTGTTCCGTACCTTCCCGCTGCACTGCGACGACAGCCTGGAGCCGGAGTTCGCCAACGCCCTGTGCCGCGCCTGGAATGACTGGTGCGCCGGGTTCTGCTCGGAGAACCCCGAGAGGCTCAAGGCATCGGCGCTGATCACGCTCCACGACGTGGACATGGCGGTGGACGAGACGCGCCGCGCCGTGACCGAGCTGGGAGCCGTCGGACTGTGCCTGGTGCCCGAGCCGGCCAACGGCCGGCACATTCACGAGCACTACTTCGATCCCCTTTGGGGCGAGGCCGAGCGGCTGAACGTCCCCATTTGCTTCCATCCCGCGGCCTCCCCGCGGATGGACCAGGTGGCGCAGCGGTTCAACGGGCTTCCCAACGAAGGGCTTCTGGTCAATTCGTACCGGAACCCCATCGAGCTCATGCTGGCGGTGGGGAGCTTTTGCGGCGGCGGTGTGCTGGAGCGGTTTCCGCGCCTCAAGGTGGCGTTCCTGGAGGGCAACTGCAGTTGGTTGCCGTGGGTGCTCTACCGTCTCGACGAGCGCTGGGAGTTGCGTCAGCACCTCTGCGACGAGCCCTTGTCCCTGAATCCCAGCGAATACTTCATGCGCCAATGCGTGGTTGCCACGGACGTGGAGGAGGCCCTGGTGGCGGACGTGGTCGAGAGGCTCGGGGATGACAACATCGTGATCTCCACCGACTATCCCCATGCCGATTCACGATGGCCTGAAGCGGTAAGCAGCTTCCTCCAGATAGACGGCCTCGGCGACGGGTCGAAGCGCAAGATTTTCTGGGACAACAGCGCGAAGCTCTATAACCTGCAGTAGTCCGACGGGGGCGGGAAGGTCCCGCCCCCGTTGTTCCTGAGTTCGACATGCGCGCGAGCGAACGGGATGTCTTCGGTTGGCTGACCCTGGCGGCGGTGGGATGGCTTGTAATCATCCCGCTGTTCCTCGTCATATTCTGCTCGCTTCAGCGGGATCCTCTGTTCGGGGTGAGCGCGCTTACTATCGAGCACTACGTCGATATCTACATCGACCCGGCCACCTACCAGTTGATCATGAACACCCTGGCGTTCGGGGCCGGCGCCATCCTGACCGGCTTCGCCTTCGCCATCCCGCTGGCCTGGCTGGTGGAACGAACCAACGCGCCCGGCCGGCACCTTATGTACGCCCTGATCCTCGTGCCCATGGCGCTTCCGCCGATGATCGCCGCGCTCGGGTGGGAGAGGTTGCTGGACCCGCGCATCGGCGTCATCAACCTTGTGCTGCGGGCGTTGCTGGGCCTGGAAGGGGAAGGGCCTCTCAACGTCTTCACCCTCTACGGAATGTCGTTCGTCATGGGCCTCTCCATGGTCCCCACCGTCTTCCTCATGCTGGTGCCGGTGCTCCGCAACATGGACCCGGCCTACGAGGAGGCCAGCATGATCGCCGGCGCCAGCCGCTTCATGACCCTGTGCCGGGTGACCTTCCCGTTGACCTATCCGGCTTTCTTTGCGGCCCTGATCTGGTTCTTCATCATCTCCGTCGAGGCCTTCGAGATCCCCGGCGTGATCGGGATGCAGGCGGGGATCCTGGTCTTCAGCACCAAGATCTTCTACGCGATTCATCCTCCGACGGGGGAGTTGCCGGAGTACGGAACGGCCAGCGCCCTGGCCATGGGCGTGCTGGTGCTGAGCGGCGTGCTGGTCTACCTGTACCTGAAGGTCCTGGGGGCAGGGGAGAAGTACACTACGGTCACCGGACGTGGATACCGTCCCGCGGTCATCGACCTTGGGCGGGGGAGGTATCTCGGCTCATTGTTCTTTTTCATCTATCTTTCGCTGGCCGTGGTCTTCCCCTTGGTGGTGTTGGGTTGGGGCAGCCTGCTCACCTTCTATCAGCCGCCGTCGTGGGAACTCGTCTCGCAGCTCACGACGAAGCACTACTACAACGCGGTGACGAGCTACGGCGCTATCACGGCGTTCAAGAATACCGGCATGCTGGTGGTGACGGCCGCCACGGTCACCGCGGTGCTCTCGGTCATAGCGGGCTGGATCATCGTCCGGTTCGGCGGCAGGATGGGCCGGGTCCTGAACCTGCTCACCTTCGCTCCCATCGCCATCCCGTCGGTGATCATCGGGATGGCCTTGATCCTGGTTTACCTGTCCATCCCGGTGGGCATCTACGGAACCATTTGGGTCATCGTCATCGCGCACGTCACGCGCTTCATCGCTTATGGCTCACGCGCGGTGATCTCCGCCCAGGTCCAGGTGCACAAGGAGCTCGAGGAGGCCTCCTACACTTGCGGCGGCTCCATGATGGTGACTCTCCGCAAGGTGGTGGTGCCTATCGTGCTTCCCGCCCTGGTGAGCCTGTGGCTGTGGGTGGCGCTTCACAGCCTGCGGGAACTCTCGTCGGCGGTGCTGCTGGCCACTCCCGGCAATCGGGTGGTGAGCACCATGATCTGGTTCGCCTGGCAGGAAGGGCAGGTGGGGGAGGCTTACGCCCTTTCGATCATCCTCATCGCCATATCCCTGGTCATCGCCTTCGCGGCCCGACGTCTCCTGACCTGGGGAGACCCGGTGGCGTTGCACTAGCTCCAGGAAGGCCGGGCCGGCCGGTGGCCGACCCAAGAACAGAGAAAAGGGGCGGGTCCGCCAGACCCGCCCCTTTTCGTACTACGCTGGAACAATCGTCAGACCGCCTTCTTCAGCGGCTGCTCCTCGAAGTGCTGCTTCACCTCCCCGAGCTTCATGACGTCGGCATACTTGTGGTGCAGGTCGAACAGGTTGACCTTGTGGGAGATGATGCTGCGGTCGAAGACGCACTCCTCGACGATGGAGACGTGGTAGCCGTTGGAGTAGGCGTCCACCACGCTGGCGCGGACGCAGCCGCTGGTGCTCTCGCCGCACACGATCAGCGAGCTGATGCCGAGTCGGGTCAGGTGGGCGATGAGCGGCGTGCCGTAGAAGCCGCTGGCCCGTTCCTTGTAGATGATGATGTCGTCCGGCTCGGGCGCGAATTCCTTGAAGATCTCGTAGTCGTCCTCTTCCATCCGCGTGATCTGCCGGTTGGTGGCGTGGACCGCGGCGGGCTGCACTTCCTTCCGCGTCTCGCTGGTGGTGTAGAAGATCGGCAGTCCCTGGGCGCGGGCCAGGGCGAACAGCTCCTTGGTGGGCTCGATGGCCTCGTAGGCGTTTATGCCGCAGGAGCTCTTGTATTCCTTGACCACCTCGTGCACCGGTTGCGGGCCGCCCCGGTAGGCGAGGTTGTAGAGATCGATGGCGAGGAGTGCCGGGCGTTCGCCGACGAAAATCTCCCGGCGGTAGGGCTTGTAGATGTCCATGATCTCCTCGGTCACGAGGTCCTGCCAGCAATGATCTTCGAATTTGTCAACCATCGAGGGTCTCCCTTTCGAGTTTAATGAAGAGGTGATAGCCCTTGTCGGTCGGCGGTGTCAACCTGAGGAGCCCGGTCCGCGAGCGGTGACCGCTGTCGCCGCGCCCCGGGGCCGCGTCGGCCGCCCGTTGGCAATCCTGCCGCGCACCCGTTAGCCTGTCCTGCCCATGTGGTTCCTGTTGGCCCTCCTCGCCGCGCTGTTCCAGGTGCTTCGGAACATCTCCATGAAGCACCTGGGGCACGAGCTCGACGACATCATCAACGTGTGGGGGCGGTTCACCTTCCTGCTGCCGTTCGTGGCGCTGGCGTCGGCCTGGCACGGGATACCGGTGTTGAAGGACGGGTTCTGGCCCTGCGTCGTCGCCTTCGGCGTGACCCAGTCCATCGCCACCCTGAGTCTGTCCAAGGCCCTCAAGCTCTCGGGGATCGCCATCGTCACGTCGCTGTGGAAGGTCAGCCTGCTGTTCCTGGTGCTCTTCGCCTATGTGGCGTTGGACGAAACCCCCTCCGCCGCGGGGCTGGCGGGCATATTGCTGAGCGCCGCCGGCGTCTATCTCCTCAACGTCCAGAAGAGCCACATCTCGATATGGGCGCCGCTGCGTGAGTTGTTTGTGGACCGCGGGCTTCGCTTCACTCTGGCGGCGGCTCTCTTCTACGCGCCGTCGGTGGTGCTGATCAAGTTGTTGATCCTTCGTTCCGACGTCTATGTCGCCAACTTCGCCGGATATCTCGCCGCCTCTCTCATGGTGCTTCCCTTGGCCCTGCGCCACTCGGCCGCGCATTTCCGCGCCATCCCGCGCCACGGGGGCGCGTTCACGGCCATGGGGCTGTGCGCCGCGCTGACGAGCATCTGTCACAGCCTCGCCTACGAGCTGACCCTCACCTCCTACGTCGAGGCGGTCAAGCAGACCGAGATCCTGTTCGCCCTGGCCGCGGGCTGGCTCGTGTTCAACGAGCGCGCCCGGGTGCGGGAGATCCTCCCCGGGAGCCTGACCATCATGGCCGGCATGGTGCTGCTACGGTTGAGCTAGTGTCCTGTCCCACGTAATTCTTTACCAAGATGCGCAGGATTTTTTGTCGTCGGCAAGGCGTGATGACGAGCAGTGGCGGGTACCACGCGAGGAAGAGCAACGCAGCCGACGGCGAAAAAGACCAGCAGATTGGTAAAGAATTACGTGGGATAGGACACTAGCGTCGAGGGGACCTGGCTCCAGGTCCACAGGGACTGCTCGCGGTACAAGCCTTCGACGTCCGCTGGGACCTCGGCGCCGTGTCGCTGGAGATATCGCGCAATCGGCCGCAACGGCAGGCCCACGGCGGCGAGGTAGTCACCCTGCATGCACTCGATGAGTCGGTGGCCTTCGCCCTGGATGGAATAGGCGCCGGCCTTGTCCATGGATTCGCCCCGGGCGAGGTAGTCGGCAATCTCGATGTCGGTGGAAGGGCGCATGCGTACTTCGACGCACTCCAGGTGGGTCTCTTCCCGCTGCGTTGTGGAGTCGATGAGCGCGACCCCGGTGAGGATGCGGTGGGTCCGGCCGGAGAGGCGCCGGAGGATGGACGCGGCGTCGTCCGGATCCGCGGGCTTGCCGATCTTCTCGTCGTCGAGGGCGATCAGGGTGTCGCCTCCCACCACCAGCGCGTCCGTTTCGTTCCGGGCGATGGACCTTGCCTTCCCCAATGCGAGATCCAGGGCCTCGGCCCCGGGCGTGAGGTCCTCGCGGGTGGTTTCCTGGAAGTCGGGGTCGCGGACCTTGAAGGGAAGCCCGAGGAGGGACAGGATGTCGCGCCGCCGTGGCGAGGTCGACGCCAGAATGATCCGCATGGCGGTTTAGTGTCCTGTCCGGGCGGTCTGTGTGAGGAGGGACCGCGGAGCCCGTCTCAGTTCACCCCGACGATGCGCGCCACTTCATCGGCGTTCATGGCCTGCACCAGCCGGGCGCGCCACTGGGCGGCGCCGCGGAATCCCTTGCAGTACCAGGCCAAGTGCTTGCGCATGGCGGGGAAGCGCCGTTCGCCCCACAGGCTCTCGAAATGGCGGCTGTGCTCCAGCAGCACCCGGGTGCGTTCTTCCTGGGTGACATCGAGTCCCGCGCCGCGGGGAGCCGCGAGCCCGGCGAGGGTGTCCTTGGCCCCCTGCTTGTCGCGGAAGACCCAGGGGTTTCCCATGGCCCCACGCCCCAGCAGCACGCCGTCGACGCCGGTCTGGCGCACGCGCGCGACCACGTCGGACATGGACTTGAGGTCGCCGTTGCCGAGGACCAGGATCCCCGTGCCCCGCGCCAATTCCACCACCCGTCCGATGGCGTCCCAGTCCGCCGACCCCTTGTACATCTGCTTCAAGGTCCGCCCGTGAACCGAGAGGGCGACCGGCCGTTCACCGAGCAGCACCGGGATCCACTCGTCCACCTCGACCTTGTCGTATCCGATCCGGGTCTTGACCGACAGCGGGATTACCTCGCGGGTGAGCGGCTGCACGCGTTCCCGGTTCATGTGGCGCACCCTTTCCAGCACATCCGTCTCCAGCCCCAGGTCCTCCAGCCGTTGCCCGGCGGCCCAGTCCTCGATCCCCCGGCGGGCCGCACGGATGATGGTTACCGCCAGTTCCGGGTTGAGGATGAGGCCGGCGCCGCATCCCTTGTTGGCCACGTTCTTGGCCGGACATCCCATGTTGATGTCGAGGCCGTCGAACCCAAGCTCGCAGACGATGTGGGCCACCCGGTAGAAGTCCTCCGGCGTGCGGCCGTAGATCTGGGCCAGGACGGGGCGCTCGTACTCCCCGTAGGCGAAGTCCCGCACGAACCCGTCGGCGCCGCAGCAGATGGCCTCGACGCTGGTGAACTCGGTCATGCACAGGTCCGGCCGTCCGTACCGCGCCGCCACCAGGCGAAACGAGGCGTCGGTCACGCCGTCCATCGGCGAGAGGCCGATGATGGGTTTGTTGATGCGATCCCAGAAATGCATGGCGAAAAAAGGAAGGGGCGCGCTCCTCAAGGGCGTCAGCCGGCGGCGCCCGCGTCCGCGCGCCGCACGATCATGGCGTCCAGCTCTTCCCTGAGGCGCGGCAGGATCTCGTCGTAGGGAAAGGCTCCCAGCGGCTCGCTGCCGCGCTTGAGGTTGACGAACTTCGGCCCGCACCACAGCCCCAGGTCGGCATCGTCGGTTTCGCCGGGCCCGTTCACCCGGCAGCCCATGACCGCGATGGTGATGGCGTGCTCGGCGGCGTAGGCGGTCACCTCCTTGACCTGCTGCGCCAGCTCCACGAAGTTTTCGTTCTCCACCCGCGAGCAGCTCGGACAGCTTATGATGTTCAGGCTGTCGCGCCCGTAGTCGACGACGCTCCGCACCCGGCCCTCGGCGATGTCCTCCAGGATCTCGCGTCCGGCGGCGATCTCCTCGGTCTTGCGCGGATTGGGGACCGTCAGCGACACGCGGATGGTGTCGCCGATGCCCCGGCTGATGAGCTGCTCGAAGGCGATGCGGGTCTTGATGATGCCGTCCGGCGGCAGTCCCGCCTCGGTGACGCCCAAGTGGAGCGGAATGTCCGGGCGCTGCGCCGCGAACCGCTTGTTGACCTCGATGACCTTGGCCGGGTCCGAGTCCTTCAGCGAAACGCAGTAGCGGGTGTAGCCCAGGCTGTCCAGCAGTTCGCAGTGTTCCCATGCGCTGGCGAGCATCGGCGAGATGGAGTCTTCCTCGGGAAACTTCTCCTGCTGGGCCGGGTCCACCGAGCCGCAGTTCACTCCCACGCGCATGGCGCAGTCGTTGGCCGCCGCCACCTCCACCAGGAACCGGACCTTGTCCTGCCAGGACTTCTGCTTCTCGTGGTGGTAGAGGTGACCGGGGTTGTAGCGGATCTTGTCCACGTGGGGCGCCACCACGGCGGCGAGCCGGTAATTCTCCTGGAGGTCCACGGACAGGTTCGCCTCGGTGGCGTCGCGGATCTCCGCCAGCGCCGCCGCATCTTTCTTGCTGTCCACCGCGATGCGCACCACGTCGGCGCCGGCGCGAGCGAGGTCATTGACCTGCTCGACGGTCGCTTCGACGTCCTGGGTGTGGGTCGCGCACATGCTCTGAACCGCGATGGGGTGGTTTCCCCCGATCACGGTGGAGCCGATGCGCACGGCGCGAGTGGGATTGCGCGGCAGTTCCACGGTGTTACGCTCCTGGTCTCTGCACGAAAGCTATGCTTTCAAAGCTAACGCGAAAGGCCACGGGAAGCAACATGATTTCCCGCCGCGGCCGGCGCAACCGCCCGGTTTCGCCTTGATGCAAGGGATGCCTTGGACTAGACTAACGGCAGTGGCGCGGAACCGGCCGGCACAAAGGCCGGTGCGCGCCGCTCCGGTCGAGGAACACGGATGGATCACGCGCGTTCACGCTTCGGGCGCTGGTTTGCCGCCGCGGTGGTGGCTCTGTGGCTGCCCGCGGGCTTGGCGTCGGCTCAGGGCGCGGCGGAGCCGGCGCTGGCGGTCCTTTCACCCGACCGCCAACAGCCGGCCATCGGAAGGGAGATCCTGGAAAGGCTCACCAACGGGCACTACACGCGCATCAGGTTGAACGACCAGGCCTCGGGCAGGATCTTCAACGAATACCTCGGCACCCTTGACCGCACGCGCAGCTATTTCCTGGCCGCCGACGTCGCGGAGTTCGAACCCTGGAGGGAACGTTTTGACGACCTGCTCAAGGTTGGAGAACTGAAACCCGCCTTCAAGATCTTCAACCGCTACCGCGAGCGTGTGGCCGAACGCCTCCGATACGTGATTCGCGTCCTCGACGAGGAGTTCGACACCCTTGACTTCCGGAAGGACGAGAGTCTCCCGCGGCAGAACGCCGCCTGGGCCGCTTCCCTGACCGAGCTGAGGGGCCGTTGGCGCAGGCAGGTCAAGGGCGACGTGCTGACCCGCCTGTTGGCGGGAACCGGGCGGGAAGAGCTCCGGACGGCGCTTCGGCGGCGTTACGACAACCAGTTGAAGCGGCTCGCCCAGAGCAACCGAACCGACGTGTTCCGTGTGTACATGAACTCGTTTCTGCGGGCCATCGATCCACATACCGCGTATTCTCCGCCGCATCAGAGCGAAAACTTCAACATTCACATGAGCCTGTCGCTGGAGGGCATCGGCGCCGTGCTGCAGGCCGACGGTGAGAGCGTCAAGGTGGTGCGGCTGGTTCCGGGGGGACCCGCCGACAAGGCCGGTGACCTGCAACCCGGGGACCGCATCGTCGGCGTCGCCCAGGGCGAGGAAGGGGAGATGGTGGACATCCTGGGGATGCGCCTGGACGAGGTCGTGGGCTTGATCCGCGGACCCAAGGAGACCACCGTCCGCCTGGACATCATCCCCAACGTGGGTGCGGCGGGGGAACGCAGGATCATCCGGATCGTCCGCAACAAGGTGGACCTGAAGGAACAGCAGGCCAGCAGCAGGATCCTGGAGGTCGGGGTCGCGGGGCGCACCGAGAAGGTCGGGGTCATCCGGCTGCCGACGTTCTACGTGGACTTCGCCGCACTTCGTGCCGGCGACCCCAACTACAAGAGCACGACCGGAGACGTGAAACGGCTGATCTCGGAGCTCAAGGATGCCGGGGTCGGCGGGATCGTCATCGATCTGCGCGACAACGGCGGCGGCGCGCTCCAGGAGGCCATCTCGCTGGTGGGCCTGTTCATCAAGAAGGGTCCGGTGGTGCAGGTCCGCGACGGCCGCGGGATCATTCGCGTTCACTCGGATCCGGATCCGGGCATCGTCTACCGCGGGCCGCTGGCCGTCCTGGTGAACCGTCTCAGCGCGTCGGCTTCGGAAATCTTCGCGGGAGCGCTTCAGGACTACGGCAGGGGTCTGGTGCTGGGTGGACAGACCTTCGGCAAGGGGACGGTGCAGACCCTGATCCCGATCCGCCGGGGTCGCCAGGGTCAACTGAAGCTTACCCAGGCCAAGTTCTACCGTATCTCCGGGGACAGCACGCAGCACCGCGGGGTGATTCCCGACATCGAGTTTCCGGGCGTCATCGACAAGACCGAAGTGGGGGAGAGCTCTCTCGACAATGCGCTGGCATGGGATGCTATCGACCAGGCCAGGTACGACCGCGCCGGAGAGACGACGCCGTACGTCGACGCGTTGACGGCGCGCCATCATCGGCGCGCGAACCTGGACCCGGACTTCGTCCACCTGAAGGCGCGCATCGCCCGTCTCGAGCGGGACCGGCGGGAAACCGCCATCTCGTTGAGCGAGAAGACGAGGAGGGAGCGACAGAAGAGCGACGAGCGCCGGGAGCTGGAGAGCGAGAACACCCGCCGCGTCGCCAGCGGCGAGAAACCCTTCGCGACGTTCGCCGAGCTGGAAGCCCACCAGAACACCGCCTCCGCCGCATCGCAGGACGATCCGCTCCTTGACGAGGCCGCCAACATCCTGGCGGATTTTGTCGAGCTGACGCGGACCGCGGCTGCCGCGGCCGCGCCGCAGACGGGCAGCTAGCCCCTCACGCGGCCTTCGGCCACCCTCTCCCTCCGGGAGATGGCGAATCTTGCCCCCTCTCCCTCTGGGAGAGGGTTGGGGTGAGGGCTTGCGGCCTGCCCGGTTGCGAGCTACTCGCCCCCGTTCACGTCCAGCACCGAACCGTTGACGAACGACGCCGCGTCGGAAGCCAGGAACAGCACGGCGCCGGCCACCTCGTCGGCCTTGCCGTGCCGCCCCAGCGCGATAGCTTCCAGACCTTCCGACTCCATGCGCGCCAAGCTCGTGCCTCCCGACCGGGGCGTATCGATGATCCCCGGCGCCACCGCGTTCACCCGCACCTCCGGCCCCCACTGGTTGGCCATGTGAAAGGTCAGGTTCATGACCGCGGCCTTGGACGTGCCGTAGGCGGCCATGTTCGGCCGCTCGTGCTTGGTGGAGCGGCCGGAGATGGAGCCGATGTTGACGATGGCGCCCTTGCCGCGCTCCTTCATGTGCGGCACCACCGCCTTGGAGCACAGGAAAGCCGTCTTGCAGTTGATGTCATAGACCCCCATGAAGTCCTCGGGCGAGAGCTCCAGCAGCGTCCCGCGCTGGACCGCCGGCATCTCCGGGTTGCGGCTGTAGGAGCCTCCGGCGACGTTCAGGAGGGCGTCGATGCGGCCGAAGCGTTCCAGGCTGGCGTCAACCATCTCCTTGACCTGCTCCTCCTTGGTGACGTCCACCGCCAGCCCGGCGGCCTGGACGCCCAGGGCTTCGACCTCCTGGACCACCGGCGGTATGGACTCCGCCGGGAGCGAGGCGATCATGACGTTGGAGCCGGCATTGGCGAACGCCAGCGCGCAGGCGCGGCCGATGCCGCCGCTGCCGCCCGTGATGATGGTGGTGCGTCCTTCCAGAGAAAAGCGTGAGAGATCCATGGTGTTTCCTTTTTTTTCCTTCTTTCTACAGCGCGCGTGCGCGGGCGGGCTTGAAACCCGCCCCTACGGGCCTTCCCACAGGTGGCTGAACTGCACCGCCACCACCTCTTCGTAGGCAACCGGCGCGGCCAGCAGGCCGATGTCCTGCGCGAACCGGTTCATGCTGTCCACCACCGGTTCGGGAATCCGCGGATCGTAGTAGGGGACATCGCGTTCGATAAGGGTTGCGATGAGCCCGGCCTCATGGGGCGGGTACAGCGCCTTGCCCACGTCCGCCGCCCGTTGCGGGTCTTCCGCCAGCGCCCGTTGGGTCTTGACCAGCGCCCGCACCGCGGCGGCCGCCGCGTCGGGGTCGTCGGCGATCACCCGGTCCGAGGTGATCAGGGCGGGGAACGTGTAGCCACGGGCCTCCGGCGGCCCCTCGCCGCGGCGGATGTCCAGCACGATGGTGCCGGCCCCTTGCAGGACCGCCACCTCGGCGCCCATGCCGTTGGCCCAGAAACCGTCGATGGCGCCCTCCGAGAGGGCCTTGGCCGCGGTTACGCCGAAGGAGACGCCGGGCGCGGTGGCCCCGGGCACCGGCGCGATCTGGATGTTGTCCGCCTCGGGGTCCAGTCCGGCGGCCGCCAGCATCCGCTTGAGTCCCAGATCGACGCCCGGCGCGGCGCCGATGCGGAGCCCCTTGACGGCCTCGACGTCCCCCCGCTCGGCCCCCAGGTCGGCCCGCAGCACGAGAAACCAGTACATGTGCTGGGCCAGCGCGGCCAGCAGCTTGGCGCCCTTCCAGTCCGGGAACTTGGTGAGGGTGGCGTGGGACGAGGCGGCGACAAAGTCCAGCTTGTGGTCCCTCAGTGCCTCGAACGTAGCCGGCACCGGAAAAATGGGTTCGAGCTCCATGTCCAGCCCCTCGGCCTTGAAGAAACCGAGTTCCACCGCAGCGATGGCGGGGAAGTACGAGTTGGAGACGAAATCCGGCAGTCCTATGCGCATAAGAGTCCTTTCGAGGAGTGATGGGTCCGGGTGTAGCGGATTCGCCGCCTCGATGCAAAATCGACGTGAAGCGGGGCGAACCCTCGGCTCGGCGCCACGAACTCTTGTGTCGGATGACATTGATGGTTGACAACGTACCGGCGTATTGGTACAGTAATACACATATGACTACGTGGTCAGGCACGCTTCGATCGCTTTTCCTGGGCCCTTGGTGGTGGTTCCCGTCCGCCTTCTTTGCACCCTGGTGGTTTTCCGTCTTCTTCCTCGGCCTCTTCGGGGTATCCGTTGCGTACGCGATTGGGATGGGCGACAGCGAATTGTTTCTGGTGCTCCCGGTTTATGTGACCAGCGGTTGGGTTGGCTGGTGGGGCCGCCGCTTGCACGGCTGGGAAAATGCCGTCCTCGTTCCGGATCTCCCCAGGCACCTCTTCGTCGTATGCCTCGCCATGGTGACGGGCGTCGCCCTGGTGTTCGCCGCGTTCTCGATGTACATGGGCGACCCCTCTCCCCCCTTGGGGCAGGCGGTGTTACTGGGCGTGGGCGTGGTGTACGGCTCCGTCTGCCTGTCCGGAGTGATGGCGGCTCTGGTGGTGAGTTCCCCGTGCCTGCTGTCGATCGTTTCGTGGGATGGGGTGCCGCTGTTGTGGCTCGCGGTGGAGCATCCCGCGGTGCCGGTGCCGGCATTTGCATTGAGCCTGATCCTTGTCGAGCTCCTGAGACGCGGCCTGGCGTCGCCCGGGATTGAGCACGTCTCGGATGCTGCCCATGATCCGGTGCCGGACAGTGGACGGCGTCGAATGCCCGCGACTGCGAAGTTTGTGCTGGGGTTCACGCTGGTGGGGTTTGTCCCGGAGGCGCTGGGACATCTTTCCGGTTATCCCTACCTCTCCTTCCTGGAAGTGCTTGAAGGCCCCGCGTTCGGCTACGAGCGATGGTTCTTTGCCTCGGGCATGATCATCATGTTCCCGTCGGCCATCTTGGCTATCGCCGCCGAAGAATATCCGGTTGCGTGGTTGATGGGGACAGCCGGTACGCGAGTGAGAGTCGCGTGGAAGCTTGTCGGACGCACGGTCGTTGCAGGGGTGTTGTCCCTGCTCTTGGTCTTCCTGGCCATGGAAGCGGCGTGGTCCGTGTCGGCCGATCGCGATCCGCGCTTCGATCAACTTCTCGAGTCGCAGATTCTGGCCTTCCTGGCTTTCGGGTTCACCTATGCGTTCAGGCGCAGGTACCCGAACTGGCTTTTGGACAACGCCTACTTTTTTCCCACAGTTTACTTGTGGTTCTTTGGACAACATCTGTGGCATTCGTTCGACTTGGCGCTGCCGGTTCTGGGGTTGCTGGTCATCGGAAGCGGAGCGGCAGCGGCGGCCGCGGTGAGCCACGGGCTGGCGCGCGCGGATTGCGGGCTGTAGGTAGTGTCGGTGTACTCGCTCAACCCGGCCTCGGGCGTTCCTCTCTACCGGCAGATCGTCGACCAGACGCGGTTGCTGGTGGCCGCTGGCCGCCTCGTCCCGGGCACGTGTCTGCCGTCCGTCCGCTCCATGGCCGCTGATCTGGACATCAACCCCATGACCGTTTCCAAGGCCTATTCGCTGCTGGAACAGGCCGGCATCGTCGCGCGGCGGCGCGGCATCGGCATGGTCGTTACAGAGGCCGGACTCGACGCGGCCGAAGCCATCAAGCCGGATGCTGCGGCGTTGGTCCGGACGGCGAGGCAGCTCGGGATGTCCCGCACCGATCTCGTCGCCAGGATCGAGAAACTCTGGGAGGACTTATGATCCCGTCGCCCTTTTCCCTCAACGGCATCGTCGCCGGATATGGCGGCAAGACGGTTCTCCAGAGAGTCGACCTCGAGCTGGAGCCGGGCACCATTACCGGCCTGCTGGGCCGCAACGGCAGCGGCAAGACAACCATGATGCGCGTTGCCCTGGGTCTCATGAAGGCGGAGCGGGGCCAGGCCACGCTGTTCGGCGCCTCGGCATGGGACTCGCCGTCCGCGGTGCGCAAGCGCATCGGTTTCGTGCCGCAAGGCCTTGCGGGCTTCAAGACCGCGTTCGGAACGATGAACCTGGAGCGATGCCTCCGTTTCGTCGCCCGTCACTACGCCGATTGGGACCAGACCTTGGTCGATGGCCTCAGGAATGAATGGGACCTCGACAACCGGCGCATCGACAAGCTTTCGCCGGGCGACCAGCAGAAGGTCGCCATCCTGCTCGCCGTCGGCCACCGCCCCGACCTGCTGGTGCTCGACGAGCCCGCGGCCACCCTGGACCCGGCGGCGCGGCGGGAGTTCCTGAGAACATTGATTGCCTTGAACGCCGACTCGGGGCAGACCGTGCTCCTGTCGAGCCACATCACCAGCGACATCGAGCGCATCAGCTCCCACATCGCGATACTGCACGGGGGCGTCATCGTCTGCCATGCCGCTCTCGACGACATCAAGGACAGGGTCCGAGCCGTGACCCTGTCGGAGACCACCGCTCCTCCTGCGGACAAGGTGCTGGCGCAATCCCGCAACCGCTATTGGTTGTGGGACTGGCAGGAATGCGGGCTGCCTGTAGGCGTCTCCACGGACGAGGTGGTCCTCGAGGACCTGTTTCTGGGGATCACGTCCGCCGCATGACCGGAATGCGATCCTGGCAGGAGCACAAGCCGGAGAGCGCCCGTTACGGCGCGAACGTCTCTCCCGGCACGGTGAGCACACGGCCGGCGGCCGTCGCGCTGAAACTCCCTGTCCTTCATCCTCAGCTCCAGTAGGTGGTGCGGTCCACCGGGATCGCGTCGAGGACCGCGCGGGGGAGGTAGTCTTCCGGCCGGATCCGTCCCAGAGCCTCTTCGGGACACCTGGATACGGGCGAGAAGGGGCGGTCCAGCGGACGCGTGGCGTCGACGATCATGGCCGAGGTGCGGATGCCCTCGTCCATGGAAGGGTCTATCAGCGGGCCGCGCATGAGGTCGGTGATGAGCGACACCTGCCGGTGCGGTTGGACTCGGGTAGCCAAGGCCCACAGGATCTCGGTGGGATTGTAGACGTCGATGTCGTCGTCGAAGATGAACACGTGCTTGCACTGGTCGAAGCTCAACGCCGCGGCCGCCGCCCGCCCGGGATCTCCCTCCGACATCTTCTTCATGGCGATGAACACGTTCATCAGCGCGTGCCGGCCGTTCTTGCACACCGCCGTCACCCCGGGCACGGCCTCGCGGCAGCGGCGCAGGTAGGCGCCTTCGCGCGCCAGGTCCATCCAGGGCTTGTCGCCGTCCGGGGTGATGACCGACTGGTGGATGGCGTCCCGGCGGCGGGTGACGGCGCGCACCTCCAGCGACGCTGCTTGGCGATATCCTTGGGGTCCAACGTAGCCGTGGACCTCGCCAAACGGTCCCTCGGTCACGCGCTTCCCGGGGACGAGAACGCCCTCGATGACGATCTCGGCATCCGCCGGCACCATCAGCCGCTCGCCGAAGGTTTCGGAAGGAGTCAGTCGCAACGGCTCCTGAAGGTAGCCGCCGATGATGTCGAGCTCGTCGGCCTCGAAAGGCCCGCGGTAGCAGGCGCCGATGTTGAACGCCGGGTGGTGTCCGGTGACGGCCGCCACCGGGCATTCCTCGCCGTTGTCCTCGTATTCCCGGAAGATGCGCCACATGTGCTGGAGCGACAGGTAGAAGCCGGTGTGGTTGCGGTCCTTCACCTCCATGCGGTGGTAGGAGACGTTGTAGACCCCCGTGTTCCGGTCGCGGCCGATGCTGGGCATGTCGATGTAGGGGCCGCCGTCCAGGGCGTGGTGGCGCATCACCGGAAGCTCGAAGAGATCCACCTCCGCGCCCCGCCGGACGATCTCCTTGACAGGCGCCTCGCCCCGGTCCACCACCATCGGCGCGATGGAGTTGGCCTCGCGCTTCAGGCATTCCAGCGCCAGCTCGCTCCGGTCCGTTTCCGGCGGGACTCCTAGGGCTGTCTGGAACTTGCCCATGGACACCTCGCAGTTCATGGCGAGCCGGACCTCGGAGGTGTTGCCGTAAAGGTCCTTGGGCTGCTCGAACAGCAGCACCGGGAACTGTTTCCGGTCGGCAAGCTGGGCGATGAGGGCGGATACGTCGTGGCGCGCCGGGTTCACCGGGCGGGCGACGTGGACCACTTCCCCGGGCCGTTGCCGCCGCAAGTCGTCGAGGAAGGTGCGTAGGCTCTTGGCCATGGCGTCTTGGTGTCGCGTCCGCTGATTCGTACCGGTTCGCGAAGGGTTCTTTTCGTCGGTAGCGTAGCCCCCGCCGGCGTGACGGTTTCCGTCAGTAGACGATATCGCCGCCGTCGATGACCAGGGTCTGGCCGGTGACGAAATCGCTGTCGGATGAGGCCAGGTAGACCACCGCGCTGGTGAGATCCCCAGGCACCTGCCGGCGCTTGATCGACCTCGCGTCGACGCGGCTCGCCGAGATCTCGGGCGGGACGGTCTGACCTTCGTGCTCCACCAGCCCGGGGGCGATGGCGTTGACGTTGATGCGGTCTCCTCCAAGCTCCCGGGCCATGGAGCGAGTCATGCCGATCAGCGCGGCTTTGGACGCCACGTAGTGAAGAAAGTTCGGCGTTCCGGCCATCACCGTGTTGGAGGAGATGTTAATGATCCTGCCGCCGCCCCGCTCACGCATGGCGGGCAGCACGGCCTTGGCGCACAGAAACACGCCCTTGATGTTGACGGCCGTGACGCGGTCCCATTCCTCGGCGGAGATTTCGTGAAACGGTCGCCGGTTGATGCTTACGTAGATGGCGGCGTTGTTCACCAGGATGTCGATGCCCCCGAAGGCGTCGACGGCCGCTTGGGCCATGCGTAGCGTATCGTCTTCCCGTGAGACGTCGACCTCGACGGCTACCGCCTCGCCGCCGGCTTCCTTGATGTCCGTGGCGGTGGCGGTGCCGTCCAGAACGTCCGCGACGACCACGCGGGCGCCCTCCGCCGCCAGCGTCTTGGCATAGACCGCTCCGATGTTGCGCGCGCCGCCGGTTACGACGGCCACCTTGTCGTCAAGTCGTCCCATGTCTCACCTGCAACAAATCCCCTCTCCCTCCGGGAGAGGGTGGCCGAAGGCCGGGTGAGGGCTGCCCGGCCTCTCCGCTCCGTTCGAACTCCCTCACCCCGGCCCTCTCCCAGAGGGAGAGGGGGTTGGATTCCACGCGACCGCGAAAGCGGGAATCCAGGGCGGGGAGGGGCCGCCGTACTCCTGGTTTGCCGCTTTCGCGGGAATGACGGAGTACGTGGTCAATCCGCCGCGCCGGCGCTTGCCGTCGCGCGGTCGTTCATCTCCCGCAACTGCCGCCGCAGGTCCAGCGGCTCCCACCAGAGCTTCATTCCCAAATCCCGGGCGATGATCTGGGCGGCGTTGTATCCCGGAGCACCGGTGATGTTTCCGCCGGGATGGCACGATGAGCCGCACAGGTATAGCCCGGAGACGGGCGTCCGATACTGTCCCCAGCCGGGGAAGGGGCGGTTCTCCAGGGCCTGGTCGCCCGTGTATTCGCCGATCATCCAGTCGCCTTCGTACATGTTGCGGTCGTGGCGCTCGATGTCCAGCGGCGTGGTGGAGTCGCGTGAGAGGATGTTGTCGTCGGTGAGGTTCGGCGCGTATTGCCGCCATACGCCCAGTTGCCGCTCGAACCACTCGCCCCGGACCTTGTCCCAGTTCAGCGGGTTGCCCCGCAGGTTGTACGGCGAGAGCTGCCACATGAAAGCGGTGGCCTTGCCGGGCGGCGCTTGTGTCGGGTCGTGATGGGAGGGCGTGGCGCCGTTCATGAAGGGCTTGCGCGGCAACTGGCCGGTGCGGCAGTCCTCGAACAGGTTGCGCAGCTCCTCGTAGGTCTCAAGGCCGACGATGTGCATGAAGCTGTCGGCCACCTCCGGGTGCTCGTCCTCGGTGATGTAGCGCGGTCGCTCGTTCAGGGCCAGGTTGGTGGCGAAGATCGGCGTGGTCTTGGAGAACTTGAACGCCGCCGCCTTGGCGCTGAACTCCGAGTCGAGGTTTTCCGCTCCCACGAGCTTGATGAAGGTCTCCACCGGGTTGACGTTGGAGGCGACGAAGCGTTTCGCGTGCACTACCGTGCCGTCCTCCAGCACCACCGCGGTGGCGCGGCCGCCTTCCACCAGGATGCGCTCGACCCCCACGGCCTCGATGTAGTCCACGCCGTTGTGCGACAGCATGTGTGCCAGGTTGTCGCCCAGGGCGTGGGAGGTGCCCCGGCAGAGCTGCGGGTTGACTCCCCAGGCGATCATGGCCGGCACCAGGTAGCCGGTGTTGGGCGCGTCCAGCTCGTAGCCCCGCATCACCGCCAGGAAGCCGATGAATGCGCGCACCCGCGTGTGCTCGAAGTGTTCCAGGATGAACTGCTCGGGCGTGGTGTCGAAGTAGCGCAGGTACTCCCGTCCTTCCGGCAATCCTTCCAGGAGCGGCCGCTTCTCGCTCATGGGGATGGGCGGGCAGTAGGTCTCGGGGAACACGACGTTCTTCACCACCGGCTGCCAGCGGGTCCAGACGTCCCGGAAGGTGTCGGCGTCCTTGCGGGAGAACTGCTCGATGGTGGCGATGGTGCGCTCCACGTCGGCGAACCAGCCCAGGTAGGTGCGGTCGAGGAAGTGCTGCACCACGCCGGGATCGGGCTTGTAGTAGTGGATGCCCATGCGCTCCATCTCCAGGTCCCGGAACCACGGCAGCATCATGAGACCGCGGTGGAAGACGGAGTGGATGTTGTGCCAGAAGCCCGGATAGTTGCGGTCCTCGTGGGAGTCGAGCCCGCCGCCCACCTCCATGTTCTTCTCGACCACGAGGATCTTCTGCCCGGACTTGCCCAGGTAGCCGGCGCAGATCATGCCGTTGTGGCCCGCGCCGATCACCACTCCGTCGTAGTGCAACGTTTTCGCCATGCGCTTGCCCTCACCCCGACCCTCTCCCAGAGGGAGAGGGAGTAATTGGTCTCGACGCTCTCCCGGAGGGAGTTGCTTCCAGGCCCAGGTCCCGGCGCAGGACGCTCCACGCGGCCCTTCCGGAGCCGGCGATGACCGCGTCCGCCGGATGCGTGGCCGCGCCCACCTGGTAGAGTCCCTCGATGGGCGTGCGGTAGTGCGCCAGTTGCGGGATGGGGCGGTTGGTCCCCATCTGGTCCGCGGTTTTTCTCGCTACCCACACCGAGCCCCGGCGCATGTTCTGCCAGCGGCCGGCCAGGTAGTGCGGGTCCATGGGCACCTTCATCACGATGTTGTCGTCCGTCAGGTTGGTGGCGACCGCGCGCAATGTCGACAGCACCTGCTCCATGAAGTCGTTCTTGAGGCTCACCCAGTCCTCGGGCCGCCGGTCCTTGAGCTGGTAGGGGACGGGCATGAACACCGACGCCGTGTGCTTCGCCGGGGGTGCCTGCAGCGCGTCGAACCAAGTGGGGCAGGTGATGTGCAGGCACGGGTGTTCCGGGAACTCGCCGGCGCGGATCTCGCGCCACATGGCTCGGAGGTCCTCGACGGAGCGCGGGCCGTAATTGACGTTCATGGCCTGACCCACGAAGCCGTCCGCGGCCTCGTGCACGGCGAAGCGCAAGGGCGCCTTGAGCGCCAGGTGTACCTGAAAGTAGGAGAATTCATCGGGCTCGATGGTGCGCACGGCGTGCGCGAAGCCGTCGTCCAGGTGTTCTTCGCCCACCATGTCGATGAAGGTGCCGTGGGGATCCACGTTGGACACCACCGCCAGCCGCGCCTTCCACTCGCGCCCGTCGCGCAGGCGTACGCCCGCCGCGCGGCGGTCCTCCACCAGGATCCTGTCCACGTGGTGCAGCGCGCGGATCTGGCCGCCGTGCATGACGTAGGCGCGCTGCAGCACCTGCGCGATGGAGTGGGAGCCGCCGCGCGCGAGCTGCGGCCGTTCGTCGCCGGCGATCAGCGCCAGCACCTCGCGTCCGCCGCCCTCGTAGTCCAGCGCCCAGCCGCGTGGAATCGCCATCTGCGACAAGACCAGGGTGCGGACGGCCTCGCTTTCGAACAGGTGCTCAGCCAACTCGCCGGCGCTCATGCGCGCCAGACGCAGGAAGTCCGAACCCGCCGGGTCCGCGGCGATGCGCTCGTCGAGGGCGCCGGCCGCCTCCGGCGGGGCGTAGTACGAGGGGATCACGATGTCCCGGACAATTCCGCGGAACCGCTCGTGCGCGTCCTTCCATGCCGCGCGGTCCGTGGCGGAGTGATGCGCCAGCGATGCCAGCGTGCCGTCCAACTCCTGGTGGTGGGAGACCGAGGCGCCACCGGGCAGCAGCAGCGAGCTGATGACCGGCGGGGTGACGAACTCGGCGTGGTGTCCGTTCTCCCAGTTCAACTCCTTCCACACCGGAGAGATCTCCCGGTTGTCCTGGAAGTAGGCCAGACTGTTGTGCCAGTAGCCGGGGAGGGTGATCTCCTCGGAGAAGAGCCGGCCGCCGTTCTCCAGCCGGCTCTCACAGATGACGGTCTCGAGGCCGGCCATACCGAGGTAGGTGCCCAGCGCGAAGTTGTTCTGTCCGGCGCCGATGAGGATGACGTCCCAGTTTTCGTCTATGGCCATGGGTGATGTCCCTGCTCTCTTCCCCTCTCCCTCTGGGAGAGGGTGGCCGAAGGCCGGGTGAGGGCTCTACTCACCCCTCCTTCGTCCGGACCAACGGACTGTTTGTTCCGGGGCGCCCTCACCCCAACCCTCTCCCAGAGGGAGAGGGGGTTGGTTTCAGCCCAGCTTGGCGGCTGCCTGTTCCACGGCCCGGCGCACGAACACGGCCACCAGATCGCGCTTGTAGTCCGAGGTCCCGCGTACGTCCTCGATGGGGTCGGATGCGTCCGCCGCCGCCGCGCCGGCCTCCTCGATCCGCGTCGGGCTCAGGTCCCGGCCGCGCAGCACGTCTTCCGCCGCGTGGGCCCGGAAGATGGTGGGGCCCACCGAGTTTAGGGCGATGCGCACGTCGTCGCAGTGGCTGCCCTCGCCGGCCATGGTCACGGCCACGCCGACGGTGGCGAAGTCCTCTTCGCTGCGCGGCGTGAACTTGATGTGGGTCCACGCCGCTCCGGCGGGGGCCGGCACATGGACCGAGGTGAGGATCTCGTCGGCCTCCAGGGCGGTCTCGTAGTAGTCGACGAAGAAATCCTCCGCCGACAGCGTGCGCTCGCCGCGGCTGCTGCGTAGCGTCACCTCGGCGTCCAGTGCCATGAAGCTGGCTCCCGGGTCGGTCAGGGGGTCGCCGTGGCTCAGGTTGCCGCCCACCGTGGCCATGAGGCGGATGCGCGGCTGCGCCACCTTGTAGAAGGTTTCCTGGAGCAGGGGATAGTGCTCCCGCACTTCCGGGCACAGCTCCAGATCCCGGTGCTTGACGCCGGCGCCGATGCGCAGTCCATCGGCGGGGTCATACTCGATGTCGTCGAGGCCGGGGACACGTTCGAGATCGATGACAACCCCCGGGCTCAGGAGCCCCATGCGCATCCACATGACCAGAGCGGTGCCGCCGGCCAGAAGCTTGGCATCGTCGCCGTGCTCCTCGAGCAGCCCGCAGGCTTCGTCGAGGCTTGTGGGCGCAAGGTATTCGAACTTGGCCTTCATGGTTCAGCTCCCGTTCTTCTTCTTTTCCTGGAGGGCGCGCAGCACTTTCTCCGCGGTGATGGGGAGTGTCGTGATGCGCACGCCGACGGCGTCGTAGATCGCGTTGCTGATGATGGCCGCCACCGGGTCCATGCCCAGTTCACCCAGCCCCTTGGCGCCGAACGGTCCTGTGGGTTCGTAGGAGTCGGCGAACTCGTGCACAAGGTCGGGCATGTCGCGCATGGACGCCAGCCGGTAGTCGCTGAAGTTGGGGTTGACCGGGCGGCCTTCTTCCATGCGGAGGCCTTCGATGAGCGCGTAGCCCAGGCCCTGGGCGATGGAGCCCTCCACCTGGCCCTCGGCGCCAATGGGGTAGATCACCGTGCCGCAGTCCGAGGCCACCGCGTACTGGACCACCTTGACGTGGCCGGTGTCCGGGTCCACTTCCACCTCGGCCGCCTGGCAGCCGAAGTTGTAGGCGCCGGACTCGTTGCCGTAGCGCAGGGCGTCCTGGGTGACCGAGTCGGCGTCGAAGCTCCCCGATGCCACTACGGGGGCGCCGCCGCGCCGGAACTGCCGCCCCCGCACCACGTCCGCCACGCTGATGGAGCGCTGCTCGGCGCCCTTGACGAAGATGAAGCCGTCCCGCGACACCAGGTCGGAGGCGTCGCACTCAAGCATTTCGGACGCGGTGTCGAACAGGATCTCCTTGACCGCGGTGGCGGCGTTCTTCACCGCGTTGCCGGCGACGTAGGTGAGCCGGCTGGCGTAGTTGCCGAGGCAGAAGGTGGTGAGGTCGGTGTCGGCCTCGGAGATGGCCACGTCGGAGAAGGGGATGCCCAGCTCCTCGGCGGCGATCTGGCACATGGCGGTCCAGTGCCCCTGCCCGGTCTCCCCCTCGCCGCTCAGGATAAAGGCCTTGCCGTCCTCGTTCATCTTGATGGTGGCGGAGCTGCCGTCGTAGTCGCCGAAGTGGCGTTTGCCGCTCACGTGCACGGTGCAGCCCATGCCCAGGCCGCGGTTGGGCTTGCGGTCGGCGCGTTTCGCCTTCCAGTCGATCATCCGCTCGGTGCGGTCGATGCACTGCTTCAGTTCGCAGCTTATGACCCGGTTGCCGTGGGGCGAGACATAGCCTTCGTCGGCGGCGTTGAGGCGCGCCATCTCGAACGGGTCCATGCCCAGCTCGTCGGCGGCGATGTCCATCATCTGCTCCACCGAGAATTCCGCCGACGGGTTGCCGAAGCCGCGGAAGGCGCCGGTGGGGATCTTGTTGGTGTAGACCAGGTAGGCCTCGGAGCGGACGTCGGAGTACTTGTAGCAGGTGTCGTGGCGCAGCGCCGCCACTCCGGTGATGGCCGGCGCCTTGCCGCTGTAGGCGCCGTTGTCGGCGATGATGCGCATGTGCTTGGCGCGGATGCGGCCGTCGCTTTTGAAGCCCATGCGCACCCACACTTTCATGTTCACCCGCGGACGGCTTCCGGCCAGGAACTCCTCCTCGCGGGTGTTGATGATCTTCACCGGGCGGCGCGCCTTGCGCGCGAGGATGGCGGCTACCATGGCGTTGTTGTCGTCGCAGGACTTGCCGCCGAAACCGCCGCCCACCGCGGTCTGGATGACCCGCACGTCGGCCTCCCGGACCCCCAGGGCGGTGGCCAGGCGCATGCGCGCCATGAACAGCGTCTGGGTGTTCATGTAGACCGTGTACTTGCCGTTTGCCGAGTACTCGGCGACGCTGCCGATGGTCTCGATGGCCGAGTGCCACTGGGGCACGCTCTCGAAGGTCTCCTCCACCACCAGGTCCGAGTCCTTGAAGGCGGCGTCGACGTCGCCCCGCTCCACGTCGATGGTGAGGGCGATGTTGTTCTCCTTCTCCTCGTGGATCAGCGGCGCGCCGTCCTCCATGGCCTCCGCGGCGTCGAAGACCGCAGGCAGTTCCTCCCAGTCCACGTCGATCAACTCCAGCGCTTCCTCCGCCGTGTCCCGGTCGACCGCCGCCACCGCCGCCACTTCCTCGCCCACGTAGCGCGCCTTGCCCACGGACAGCGGATACTGGTCGGGGAAGAACACCCCCCATCCCTTCTTGATGGTGTCTTCCGCGGTGACCACGGCCTTGACCCCGCGCAGCTTCTCCGCCCGGCTGGTGTCGATGTTGCGGATGCGGGCGTGGGGCAGGGGGCTCCTCAGGACCCGGCCGGTCAGCATGCCGGGCAGGAAGACGTCGGCGACGTAGGCCGCGCTCCCGGTCACCTTGTCGTGGCCCTCGAAGCGGTCGTAGTTGCGACCCAAAACCGCGAAATTTTCTGCCTTGCTCATGTTTCCCCCAAAGATGGCGCCCGTTTCGGCGGCCCGCGGAGGCCCTCACCCGGCCTTCGGCCACCCTCTCCCAGAGGGAGAGGGGAAGAACTGGCCCTCTCCCTCTGGGAGAGGGTCGGGGTGAGGGCTGCTAGTCAGTGGCGCCGCTCTTGTAGGTGTCCGATTTGTAGAGGCTCTGGATCCTGGCCTCGCGCACGGCCTCGTCGCCGCCTCCCTCGTCGACCTTGCCTTCCACCACCGCCATGACCGACTCGAGGATCTTGTAGTAGCCCGTGCAGCGGCAGAGGTTGGCCGACATCCACTCCTTGACCTCGTCGGTGGTGGGCTTCGGGTTGTGGTCCAGCAGCGCCTTGGCGGCCATGATCTGTCCCGGGGTGCAGATGCCGCACTGGAACCCGCCGTACTGGACGAAGGAGCGCTGGAGCGGGTGCAACTCGCCGTCCTGGGCGAGACCCTCGATGGTCTCGATCTTCTTGCCCTCGCAGGTGACGGCCAGGGTCAGGCACGCGCTCACCAGCCGGCCGTCGACGATGACGCTGCACGCCCCGCACACGCCGATGCTGCAGCCCTCCTTGGTTCCGGTGAGGCCCGCGTCCTCGCGCAGGGCTTCCAGCAGCAGGCGGTTGGGCTCGATCTCGAGATCGTGCTCCTCGCCGTTGACGTTCAGTACCAGTTCTCTTTTCATCGTTGACCTCGAACCGTCATGCCCGCGGACACGGGCGGGTTTGAAACCCGCCCCTACATCGCCTGCCCGGACATCGGCGGGATCCTGCTGTTCCCGTCATACCGAGCGGCCGGAATGGGTCTTGCCCCATTCCAGACGCATGGATTTCAGCGTCTGTCCCTCGCCTACGCTGACTCGGGTGCCCTTGAGCTTCTCGCCCACCTTTTCGTACTCGCCCTCGGCCGCGAGCCGCGCCTCCTCGTCCAGCTCGTCGGGCCAGAGCCCCATAAGGTAGCCGTGCCACGGCTCCTTGAGTTGAAGCTCGGGCAAGCCGAGCTCCTGCCAGAGTTCGATGGCCCGCTCCATGTAGGGCTTCTTGGGCAGCGACAGCGGCGGCAGGTCGGCCTTGCGGGTGGCGTCGATGAGCAGTGCGGAGTCGGTGCTGTCGTAACGGCTGGAAGGATGGCTCACGACCATGCCGATGGGGGTGGCGCCGAAGGGCCGGTCGGGCACGATGGTGACGTCCCGATGAGGCTGGCATCGGTGCGTGATGGCCCAAGTCACCGCCACCGGATCGTTGACGTTGATGTCCTCGTCCACGGCGACGATGAGCTTGCCGACCCGGTCGCCGTACCGCAGCACGGCGTCCATGACCCGCCGGGGCTCTTCATCGTCTTCCTTTTTCATCCGCACCGCGACGTAGGGCCTCAGATTCACCAACTCTTCCATCATGTATACTTCCTTCACCGAGGCGAAACCCTTGCGGTTCAGGTAGCGGTGCACCAGGGTGCTCATCCCCATGGCCTTGATCTTGGAGCTCTCGCTTGGGGTGACCTGGCTGATGATGGAGACCCAGATGGGGTCCTTCCGATGCATGACGCAGGTGAGCTCCATGACCGGTCCGATGGTCCGGGGGTCGACGTACCCCATGGATTCGGCGAAGGGGCCTTCCTCTTCCAGGTAGTTGGTGGGGATGATCCCTTCGAACACCACCTCGGCCGTGGCCGGCACCTCCAGGTCCACGGTCTGGCACTTCACGAGCTGGACCGGGGTGCGAGCCAGGCCGCCCGCCAGCGCCAGCTCGTCCATGTCGGGGGGGACTTTCTGGGTGGCGGTGTACGAGGCCGCCGGCACGGTGCCGACGGCGATGGCCACCTCCAGCGGGATGCCCCGCTCCCGGCACTTCTCCCAGTGGCGCGACAGGTCCTGGGGCGTGCCCGAGTTGGCGCCGCACCGGAGCGGGGACTTCACCAGTCCGCGGTAGTTGCCGACGTTGCGGGCGCCCGTCTCGGGGTCCTTGGTGATCCAGTGGCCCGCGGTGATGTAGGGTCCGTTGTCGAAGCCGGGCGTGGAGATGGGGATGGGGAACCGCGCGAAACCGCCGCCGCCGGCCAACTCGTCGCCCTTGTGGATAACCTCCATGACCGGGCCGTGAGGCACGATCTCCGGCGGGATGGGGTTCTCCATGGCCTCCACCCACCGGTCCGGCACCTCGTCGGGACGGCATTGGAGGCCCAGGCAGTAGATGTCGGTGGAGCCCGACAGCCCCCCCACCAGCACCGAGCCGTCGTAGTGGCGGCCCTTGGAATCGGTCACGTTCTCGAACAGAAACGCCTTGCGATCTTCATCCCTAAGTCCCCGGAACTGCAAACGTACCAAGGGTTGCAGCTCGGTATCCTTGTTGACTTCGCGCTTGATCCGGATGAGCTTGCCGGCGTTTTCCAGCACGGCCAGGAACTCGCGCAGGTCCTCATAGGGTCTTTGGTTCGCCATGGGGTCAGGGTGTATGCGTTTTTGCCGCCACGCGCAACCCCGCGCCGCCGCTCGAAGGCCGCACGGAGGCCCGTTTTGAAAATACCCGTGGGTCACGTAAGATGAACCCGCATGCCTCTTTCCATCACCAACACCATGAGCGGAAGGAAGGAGCCGTTCGTCCCCCTGAAGGAAGGCGCCGTCAACATGTACGTGTGCGGCGTCACCGTCTACGACCGCTGCCACATCGGGCACGCCCGCGCCCTGCTGACCTTCGACGTCATCTACCGGTACCTGCGTTTCCTGGGTTTCGACACCCGCTTCGTCCGGAATTTTACCGACGTGGACGACAAGATCATCAACCGCGCCAGCGAGGAGGGCATCGTCTCCGGGGAGCTGGCGCAGCGCTATATCGACGAGTTCCACCACGACGCCGACGCCCTGGGCCTTCTGCAACCGACCCTGGAGCCCCGCGCCACCGAGCACATCCCGGAAATGATCGCCATCATCGCGAGCCTTGTGGAGCAGGGCAATGCCTACGAGGTCGGCGGCGACGTCTATTTCGCGGTGCAGAGCTTCGGCGAGTACGGCAAGCTGTCGGGCCGTAGCCTCGAGGAGATGATGGCGGGGGCGAGGATCGACGTGGACGACCGCAAGCGCCATGCCATGGACTTCGCGTTATGGAAGGCCAGCAAGGAGGGCGAGCCTTTCTGGGACAGTCCGTGGGGCAGGGGCCGTCCGGGCTGGCATATCGAATGCTCGGCCATGAGCACCAAGTACTTGGGCCAGCCCTTCGACATCCACGGCGGCGGCCAGGACCTGGTCTTCCCCCACAACGAAAACGAGATCGCCCAGTCCGAGTGCGCCGCCGGAGCGCCTTTCGCGCGTTACTGGATTCACAACGGCTTCGTCCAGCTCGCTCGGGAGAAGATGTCGAAGTCCGTCGGCAACATCCTCAGCATCAGGGAGATGCTGGAGCGCTACGATGCCGCGACTCTGCGCCTCTACATGCTGACTACCCATTACCGGAACCCCATCGAGTTCTCCGAGGAACCCCTCGGGGAGGCGCAACGGTCGGTTGCCCGCATCTACGAAACCGCCAGCAGGGGGGACCGCGTTCTCGGCCCATCGCCCAACGGCGACGTCGACCAGGGGCCCGTGGAGGAATTCCGCCGGGAAATGGACGACGACTTCAACACCCCGCGGGCCCTGGCGGTGGTGTTCGAGGAACTCCGGGCCGTCAACCGGCTGCTCGACCGGGGAGAGACCCGTGCGCTCGCGGTCAGGTGCAACGCGTTGCGCACCATGACCGGAGTGCTGGGTCTCATGCAGGCGCCCCCCGAGCGCTTCCTCGAGGACAGGCGGAAGGCCGGGCTGGCGCGCCGGGCGCTATCCGAGGACGAGGTCCGCGCGCTCATCGAGGAGCGGAACCGGGCGCGCGAAGTCAAGGACTGGCAACAGGCCGACGACATCCGCGAGGCATTGAAGGAAAAGGGAGTCCTGCTGAAGGACGGTCCGTCGGGCACCACCTGGGAGCTGGCGTAGGGGCGGGTTTCAAACCCGGCCGTAGCCTCGCATCCAACCGCCGACCGATACGCGGACCTGGAGCGCAATGTTTCTGCCGAAAAGATTCACGGGCATGACGGGCATCCTCCTCGTGGTGGTGCTGCTCGTAGCGGCGGGGTTGTTCGTCTTCCGGCAGTTCGAATGGTATCCGCCGCGGATTCAGGCCAACCTGGAGAGGTCGGTCCTGGGCCGGCGTCCCTTCGTCGTCAGGGTCGACGACCGGGGCAGGGGTCTGGCCTATGTCTCGGTCAGCCTGGTCACGGGCGACGAATCCAGCCTCATCCACTTCAACGAGTTCGAAGCCTCTCCCCGGTCTTCCGAGATCCCGGTACAGCTCGACCCCGAGCGGCACAAGTTGAAGGACGGCTCCGGGGTGCTGACCATCACGGCCGCCGACCGCTCGTACTGGAGCTTCTTCAGGGGCAACAAGGCCACTTTCGAGAAGAACGTGACGGTGGACTTCAGACCGCCTACCGTGGAGGTGATCTCAGGGGACCGTTACGTCACCCAGGGAGGCTCCGGCCTGGTTTCATACAAGACGTCGCCGGACACGGAGATGAGCGGGGTCAGGATCGGAAAATACTTCTTCCGCGGTTATCAGGGGCATCTGCCGGACCGCAACGTGTCGCTGGCGTTCTTCTCCCATCCGTACGACGTTCCGGCCGGTGAACGGGCGGTGATCTACGCGCAGGATCACGCCGGCAACGTGCGGCGCTCCGCGCTCGTGTACAGCGTGAGGCCGCTCCGGTACCGCCGGGTCAAGGTGCAGGTGTCGGACGAATTCATCCGGCGCAAGATCGGCCCGCTGGCGGCCGAAGCCGGCGGCTCGGGCGGGACTCCACGGGAGCAGTTTCTCAAGGTCAATCACGACCTGCGGCGGGTCAACGAGGAGACCATCGACAAGGTCTGCCGGCGTTCCGCGGCAACGAAGCTGTGGGACGGCCGTTTCGTGCAGCTTGCCAATTCCTCGGTGCAGGCCAACTTCGCTGATCACCGCTCCTACTACTACCGAGACCGGAAGATCGACGAGGCGCGGCACCTCGGGTACGACCTGGCGGTGACCCGGCGTTATCCGGTGGGAGCGGCCAACTCCGGCATGGTGGTGTTCGCCGGCGGGCTGGGCATCTACGGCAACACCGTGATCATCGACCATGGCTTCGGACTCTGCACGCTGTACTCGCACTTGAGCTCGGTGGCCGTGAAGTCGGGCGACGCCGTCAAGAAGGCCCAGAACATCGGCCGTACCGGCGAGACCGGCTTGGCCCTCGGCGATCACCTCCACTACGGCGTCTACATCCAGGGCGTGGCGGTGCTTCCACTGGAGTGGTGGGATGCGAAGTGGATCCGGGACAACGTGACCGGCAAGCTGAGCCGTCCGAAGAAAAAGGAAGAGGCGCGGGCAACCGGCGTCGCGCCGCAGGCCGCCGCCAATTGAAAATGGCGCTCAAGGTGGTGGCGGGGATCCTGTGCCGGAGTGGACGGTTCCTGGTGTGCCAGCGCCCCGGCGACGGCGCGTTCCCCGACAAGTGGGAGTTCCCGGGGGGTAAGGTCGAGCCCGGCGAGGACGGCATCGGAGCTCTCGGCAGGGAGCTCAAGGAGGAGCTGGACATTTCGGTGGAGAGCGCCCGGGAGGTTTTCCGGTACGCTCACGCCTACGCCGACGGGACCTGGGTAGAGTTGACTTTCTTCGAGGTACGCGCCTTCGCTGGAGAGCCGCGCAACCGGGTGTTCCGGCGCATCGCATGGGTAACGGCCGGCGAGCTCGCGGCGCTGGATTTTCTCGAAGGGGACCTGCCGCTGATCCGGGAGCTTCGCCACGGCGGTCTGGAAGGGTTGTCTGAACGGTTGTCACAACGGAAGGGGTTGTCGATATGATCCTGGTACTGCGTCCTGAAGACATTGACGGGTTGATCACCATGAAGGAGGCCATCGGGCTGGTCCGGGAAGGGTTCGCCGAGTGGGGGCGGAACCCCGATATCAGCATGGTGCGGCACCGCACCCACATGCCTTCCAACGTGCGCGTCAGCGTGCATCAGGGGGGGCTTGCTGAGGTCGGCGTCACCGGCCTCATGACCCACTGCGAGTGGACCAAGAACCCGGTCCGCGGCGAGCATTCCATCGAGGCGTTCCCGGTTCGGGGGAGGCCCACGCAGGTGTTGTTCGACGCCGAGACCGGCGAGCTGCGCTGCATCGTCATCGGCGAGCCGAGGCCGCGGGAACTGTCCCTGAGCGGCGTGTCCGCGCTGCGCACCGCGGCCAACAGCGCGGTGGGAACCGACGTCATGGCCAGGGCGGATGCCGCCACCATCGGCATGCTGGGCTCCCAGAACCAGGCCAAGTACCATCTGCTGGCGCTCAAGGAGATCCGGAAACTGACCGGCGTCAAGGTGTTCAGCCCGAACTCGGCCCACCGCAAGGAGTTCGCCGACGAGATGGGCGACCTCACGGGACTGGACATCCGCCCGGTGGAGAGCGCCAGGGAGGCGGTGCAGGGGGTCGACATCGTCGTTGCCGCCACCAGCTCCAACGTCCCCGTGCTCGACGGCGCGTGGCTCGAGCCGGGCGTCCACCTTACCTCCATCGTGGTGAGCAACATCGGGCTCAAGCGCGGCGGCTTCGTCCCGAAGATGCGCCAGGAACTGGACGACGAGAGCATGCGCCGGGCCGACGTCATCGGCGTCAACTCCCGGGAGACGCTCCAGGTGGACCAGCCCGGCGACTTCATGGAACGGCTGGAGAACGGCATCATCTCGTGGGACAACATCGTCGAGGTCGGCGAGATCCTCAACGGCACGCGTCCGGGACGCACCGGTGCGGACCAGATCACGCTGTTCAAGAACACCGGCGGCGTGGGAATCTCCGACGTGGCCATCGGCGGCAGGCTGTACCAACTCGCCCGCGAAAAGGGGTTGGGCATCGAATTGCCCATCGACGGCGCCGAGGCGCGGGAGCCTCTGTAAGCCCCGGGGTGCTGTTTCACAGGAGGTTGTCATGACCTTGATTCTGAACAACGACGACGTCAAGCAGGTGCTGACCATGGACGTCACCATGGCGGCGCTGGAGAAGGCGTACACTGAGTTGGTGCAGCAGGAAGCCGTGTGCCGGCCGCGTATCGACCTGCAGGTGCCGACGCCGGACCCGGAGAAGATGTACCAGTGGGGCACCATGGAAGGGGGCTCCACGTCGGGTTATTTCGCCATCCGGATCAAGTCGGACATCGTCTACGAGCAGGAGTACAACGGCGCCGTCACGCAGGAGAAGTACTGCGTGCGGCCGGGGCTGTTCTGCGGCCTGATCCTGCTCACCAGCATTCACAACGGCGAACCGCTGGCGATCCTGAACGACGGCCACCTGCAGCACGTGCGGGTTGGCGCCGATTCCGGCATCGGCGTCAAGTACATGGCCAGGGAGGACGCCGAGGTGGTGGGAATGATCGGCTCCGGCGGCATGGCGCGCTCGCACATGGAAGCGTTCATGCAGGTGCGGAATATCCGTAGGGTGCAGGTCTACAGCCCCACCAAGGCCAACCGCGAGCAGTACGCCAGGGAGATGGCGGAGCAGTTCGGCGTGGAAGCCGTACCCTTGAGCGATCCGGACGCCGTCTACAAGGGTGCCGACATCATCGCCGGTTGCACCGACTCCGCGGTGGACATCATCGAGGGGGCGAAGGTGGAGGAGGGCACGCACATCGTCTCCATCGGCGGCCGGCCGGACGCGGAGACTTTCGCCCGCGTCGACGTGTCGCTGCGGTTGGGCACGGCGCCCGCCCCCTGGGGGCTCGACGATTTCGGCTTGCCGGACGAGTACATCACCTACGCGGCCCGGCCCGACGACGACGGCGGCTTCAAGATGAAGCGCAAGCGCCGCCGCGCCCACGGCGTGCAGGGCGGCGAGAAGAACGTGATGCTGGCGGATCTGCTTTCCGGCAAGGGTAAGGGGAGGACCTCGCCCGCACAGATCACCTATTCGGAGCGGGGCAACGTCCAGGGGGCGCAGTTCTACTCGGTGGCGGGAAAGGTTTATGAGTTGTGCCGGGAGCGCGGGTTGGGGAAGGAAATCCCCACGGAGTGGCTGCTTCAGGACATACGCGACTGACGAAAAGGACCACGCCATGCTGATTCTGAACAATGACGAGATCGAAACGCTTCTTTCAATGGATACGACCATCGAGGTCTTGGACAAGGCATACCGGCAACTTGCCAACGGCGAGGCCGTGAACCGTCCGCGCACCGATCTCTACCTGCCGTTTCCGGAGACGCAGGGGGTGTATGCCTTCAAGTCCATGGAGGCGGGGCTGTTCGATCCCAAGGTGGTGGCCCTGCGCCTCAACTCCGACGTGATCCGCTGGGAGGACCGCGGCGGGCGCATCGTCAAGGACAAGCTGCCGAAGGCGCCGGGGGGCAAGTGGGTAGGGTTGGTGCTGCTGTTCTCCGCGGAGACCGGCGAGCCCCTGGCGATCTTCCCCGACGGGGTGATCCAGGCCTTTCGCGTGGCTGCTTCCAGTGCCTTGGCGGCCAGGTACATGGCGCGGCAGGACGTGACCCATCTCGGCATCTTCGGTTCGGGCTGGCAAGCCCGGGCCCACGTGGAGGCCTTTTGCAAGGTGCGCACGTTCGAGAAGGTGCTGGTGTTCAGCCCGACCAAGGCGAATCGGGAGTCGTTCGCCGGCGAGATGGCGGAAAGGGTCGATCTTCCCGTGGCACCGTGCGCGGACGCCGAGCAGGTGGCGGAAGAGTGCCAGGTGCTGGTGGCGGCCACCAACGCCATCACCCGCGTGATTCCGCCCGAGTGGGTGAGGCCCGGTGTTCACTTCACCTGCGTCAAGACCTCGGAGTTGGGCGACGACACCATCGGGCGGGCCGACCGGGTCGTCATCCACACTCGCAAGATCGCGCCCGAGAACTACATCGCCGGCATGGGCGACGAGAGGGTAGAGGCCCATGACCCCATCGAGTTCCTCAACGCCGCCGACAAGCAGGGGGTGCCGCGGCCCGAGGTTCCGCCGTGGATAAACGCTCCGGAGTTGCACGACGTGGTGTCGGGGAAGGAGGCCGGGCGCGGCCGGCCGGACGAGTCGACTTGCTTCGTCAACAACATCGGCCTCGGAGTCCAGTTCGCCGCGGTGGGCAGCGCCGTCTACCAGGACGCCAGGGCCAAGGGCTTGGGCCGGGAGATTCCGACGGAGTGGTTCCTGGAGTCGGTGCACCCGTAGGTGTCCCCGCCGCAGGAACACAGGCGTCTACGGCGTGGGAAGACAGGTGTAGGGGCGGGTTTCAAACCCGCCCGCGTTCGCATGGCGCTATTCACGGGCGGGTTTGAAACCCGCCCGTCAATTGACGGCACAGCTACTCAAACATGCGTTGCCGACGCCAATAGTGCCACTATTTCTGTGGGTTAAGTTCGTTCTTGGGCGCCAGATCGCGCCACATCTCGCACTCCCCTGCGCTCCGAATTCCTGCCTGGTGTTGACTCTAGAGTTGACTATTAGCCGATCCACGCCTATGATTCCCCCATGGAACATTCCGCAAAACTCGTCGCCAAGGTCAAGCTCACCCTCACGAAGCGCACCGTAGACGCTCTTGAGCCCGAAGACAAGCCCTGGATCGCCTGGGACGACAAGCTCACCGGATTCGGCGTGCGCGTCCATCCCTCGGGCGCCAAGTCCTACGTTGTAAATTACCGCGCCGGCAACGGCGGGCGCAAGGCGCCCAACAAGCGCGTGGTGGTGGGCCGCGCCGGGCGGGTTACTCCGGACCAGGCAAGGCGGTGGGCGCAGGAGCTTCTGGGGCGGGTGGCCGCGGGCGAGGACCCGGCCGGGGAGCGGGCCGAGGCGCGGGGGCTTCCGAGACTCGGAGAGGCGTGCGAGGACTACATCAGGTCCGGCCACGGGTGGGCGGCGAGCACCGAACGGGGCTACCGGCGGTATGCGGCGCTGTATCTCGGCGACTGGCTCTCCCGTCCCCTCGATTCCATCACCCGCCGCGACGTGGAGGGCCGCTTCCGGCTTCTCACCGAGCGCCACGGGGAGATACCCGCCAACCAGTGCCTGTCGTTCCTGCGCTCGGTGTACCGCAGGCCGTGCGTGGACCACGAGGGCCTGCGGAACCCGGTGGAGCAGTGGCTTGCAGCCACGGGGCGCTACCACCGGAAGAGGCGGAAGAGGATATCGTCGCCGGCGGAGGTGCTGCCGTGCTGGCGGAAAGGCATCGAGGCCGTGGTGCGGAACCCGGTGCACCGGGACGTGTTGCTGTTCGGTCTGTACACGGGGATGAGGCGGGGAGAGGTCCTGGCGCTCCGGTGGGAGGACGTGAACCTGGACAAGGGGCTTTTCCGGGTGGAGGAGACCAAGACGGGCGTGCCGCTGGAGTTGCCGGTGACGCGGCAGTTGGGGGAGATCCTGGCGCGGCGGCGGGCCGAGGGCGAGATCATGCCGGAGGAGCTTCGTGGGTGGGTGTTCCCCGCCCCGTTGAGCAGCTCGGGACATGTGGAGGAGCTTCACCGGCACTACGAGGCCATCGGGCGTGCGGGCGGAGCGAAGTTCTGGTTTCACGCGTTGCGCAACTGTTTTATCACGGTGGCCGAGCGGGAGCTGATGCTGCCGCGGTCACTGACGAAACGGCTGGTGAACCACGCGCGGCCCAATGACGTGACCGAGGGCTATGCCGCGGACTGGACCGTGGAGCAGCTCCGGGAGCCCGCTCAGCGGATCGCCGACCGCATCGACGAGTTGATGGGGCCGGACGCGTTGGCACCATTTTTCCTTTCTGCTGCGGTGCAGGTGGAAGTACCTGAAAAAAAGATCAGCGAGGTCGTTCACGCTGGGCAGGGAACGGTCCAAGACGGCAGCCCGGTGCCGGTATCCTTGTCAGGCACGGGGGACTCCAGCTAAATTCAAAGGACGGGAAGGTAGACGGCGTGACTGACGACTTAAGAGCCTGGAGAAAGATTGCTGCGATCCTTCATGAAGCGCTCCCGCAAATCGACCAAGCGCTCAGTCAGGTGAACGTCCCGATACCGGCGCGCAAGCTGAAGGCCTTCGAGATCGTGGAGGACACGATGCTCGCGGTCTCCGACTACAGAACATTCCGCCTCAGCGGGGCACACGGCCGTTTTCTGATCATCGTGGAGGACTGGTATCGCGATCGCTACGGCAGCGCTGTCGATGATGACGAAGAGGGCGGCTTTGTGGCGATGTTGCTTGTCCATGGAACACCTTTTCTCATGCGGGTGCCTAAGTGTTTCAAGACATCCGCCGATGAGCTAAACACGGTTTGGTTCGGATTTCCGGCATCGGTTCAAGCGGAAGAAGACCCGCTTAGCTGGATCCAGAGCAGAGGCGTGGTCGGTGGGTTGTCAAGTGATGATTTGGAGGTTGTGAGGAACACGGCTCTGGAGACAGCGAATCTGGTTCGGAGCATCGGCTTCGATATCCGTTCCTTGGAGCACGAAGGAGAACTGAGTATCGCGGAATTAGCTGGGGCGGTTCGCGCGGATCTTCAAAGCAGCGCGCGGAATCTCTGTGACCGGAACGAGGCCAGCTTACGCTCGGCCGCGTGGGACGCGTCGCAGGCCACGGAGAAGGCGCTGAAGCTCCTTATTCGACGGAAAGGACGTACGCCAGATAGGACTCACGACCTTTCTGCGTTGGCAGCTTGGGCGGAGCGTCTGGGAGCTGAGGCCATTGATCGCGGGAAGCTGGCACTGATCCCGTCTAAAGGCGACGCGACTGATCTCCGGTATGGCGGCGACATGACGCTGTCGGAGGCCGTTGACGCGTATCGTGCCGCGCTGTCGACCATTGAGCCGATAGTCTTTAAAGCCAAACCCGGCACCGAATACAATGTGCGGGAGGCGCGGTTCAAAGTTAAACGGCCGCCGTGGTTCGACTTCGACACAAATGCGTTCAGCAGTGAACTACGCTCAATGAAGTAAGCTTGGGGTACACTCTTGGTGGCAACCGAAATGTCCCAACTTTTAGTGAACTACGCGGAACGTGACACCAAACCTCGACGGCCGGTTCTACGGCCCGGCGCATGTCGAGGTGGGCGGGGTGTTCCAACACCCGACGGCGGTGGGGGCGTTTGGAGCGAAGAAACGGTGGGGGGCCAGGATGGATGAGACCACCATCGGATGGATCCTGGTCGCTGAACCTTCTCTTGGGCTGGACTGTGATTGGGTGGATTGTTGCGCTGGTGTGGGCGCTGAAATCGTCAGGAAGAAGGACGTGACTCTACGGTAGTCCGTCCATCTCTAAGCAGTCGGGCTCATGGGAGAGATGAAAGACATGGAGAGGGCACGTTATCCTTGGACGTATGACGATCTGATCTTGGTGCTCGACTTCTACTTCACCAGCGGCTTTCCCAAGAGCAGGATTCAACCCGAGTTCCTTGACCTCGCGAATCTGGCCCAACCCCATCCGCCGCAAAGCACTTTGGCTCAAATACGCAACTTCGAGTTCCTCGATCCTCGCGGCGCCGGCGGCGGCCTTGAGCATGTATCTCCAAATGCCAGAAGGATATGGGATGAGTTCGTGAACGACCGGAGGCGCCTGAAAAATGAGGCTCGGAAGATCAAGATTAATCGTCTAGCGAACAGACGGGCGCCCTGATCGGTGTTGTGTTGATCCTGGTGGTCGACTCAAATGAGAACCGGCTCTTCCCGCTGCCTGTAACTGACTGAATTAACGGCAGTTTCTCTGCCATCCCTCAAGCCACCGCCACCACCGTAAGCGAATCGCAAGCGGTTTGAGTACAAGAACCGCGTCCCCCAGCGCGTGCATGTCAGGTAAGGATTCCGTCAAACCGTGGCGGCCGTTCCGCATCGGGACCATCCGCGCCGACACCACAAAGGGCACGGATAATTCCTCTGCGGCCCTGACGTCGGACTACTGCGAGTGAGACCCTCCAGGTGACCGGGTCGGATGAGAAAATGTTGTCGTTTTGTTTTCCTTCTGACAGACTTTCGGAAGCTGGGTTGAGGGTTTTTTTGCTTGAGTTCCGCACCGTAGTGGTGCATGGTGGTGTAATCACGGATTCGAGAATGCCATGGCAAAACCACTCCGGAAGGAACGCGGCAAGAAAGAGCCCCACAGGCTCTCGGTCAGCCTGTCACCTGAACAGCATGCCGAGTTGGTTACCATCGCGAACAAGAACAAAGTGTCAGCGGCTTGGGTAGTGCGAGAAGCGATCGAGCGTCTGCTTCACGATGAGCAACCCCTCCTCCACGTGAGGCCGCCGCGATGACGGAGCTTCCCACCTCATCACGTCAAGAGATGCTGCAGGTGCCCGGTGCGGGCCGAACCAATACCGGTCGCTTCACCGAATTGGACCCCGACAAGCTGCGGGGCGGGTACTACACGTCGACCAGCCTGGCGCAGTGGCTTTGCGCCTGGGCCATCCGTAGCGCCGATGACTTCGTGCTGGAGCCAAGTTGCGGCGACGGCTCCTTTCTTGAGGCGGCGGTGCATCGGCTGGGTGCTCTTGGCGCGAATGGTGCGGACCGGGTGAACCATCTCTTCGGCGTGGAGATCCTTGCCGATGAAGCTGACAAGGCGCGCGTGCGGCTCGCCCGCGAGGTCGGACCGCGAGCCGCTGACGTTGTCGATACCAGCGATTTTTTTGCTTGGTGGAAACGCCCTGACCGGCCCCAGTTCGATGCCGTCGCCGGCAACCCGCCGTTCATTCGCTATCAGAGTTTTCCCGAACCCCATCGCAGCCGGGCGATGGCCATTATGAAAGATCAGGGACTTTCCCCGAACCGGCTCACGAACATTTGGGTGCCGTTTGTTGTCGCCGCAGCGGTCGCCTTGCGACCGGGCGGACGGATGGCCCTCGTCCTCCCCGCAGAACTGCTTCAAGTCAGTTACGCAGCACAGCTTCGCTCGTTCCTCACGGACCGTTTCCGGCAAATCGACATCATTGCCTGCAATGAATTGTTCTTTGACAACGCCGAGCAGGAGGTCTTGCTGCTGCTGGCCGATGAGGCGCGCGCTGCACCGTCGGAAATTAACTCCTGCCGGGTGACGCTGACGGAAAGCAATTCCGTCGCGGACATCGTAAGGCGACCGCCCGCGTCCGTGCTCGAAGGCGCATCGCCGAAGACGATCTGCCATGACAGCGAGAAATGGCTGAAGTACTTCCTGAGCGCATCGGAAATCTCCTTCATGCGCGAATTGCGCGCATCGGGCGTGGCGACGCCGCTCAGCACCTACGCATCGGTGAATGTCGGCGTCGTGACAGGCAAGAACCAGTTTTTTGTTCTCCGCCGTAGCGAGATCGATGCATGCGGCTTACAAGGGCATACGATGCCGCTGGTATCCCGATCTGCTCACCTAGTGGGCGCCACAATCGACAAGCGCGACTGGAAGCAACTCGCGGCTGACGATCAGCGGGTCAACTTGCTACACCTTGCCCCGATCAATGGCACGAAGCCAGAGGGAGCGCTGGAAAGCTACATCCGCTTTGGCGAAGGACAGAAAGTCCACAGAGGCTACAAGTGCTCGATTCGCGAACCGTGGTATGCCGTTCCGTCCGTGTGGATTCCAGACGCTTTCTTGTTTCGCCAGATTTACGACTTTCCGCGGGTGGTGCTCAATGCAGCCGAAGCAACGTCGACGGATACTATCCACCGGATGCGGTGCAAGACAAATCCGCAAGCGGTCATCACCAACAGCTATACCTCGCTCACAGCCGCATCGGCTGAGATCGAGGGGCGCAGCTACGGTGGCGGCGTTCTTGAAGTCGAACCCACAGAAGCCGAACGGTTGCTGATGCCTGCCGCGTTCGGTCCGGCACTGGCGCTAGAAGAATGCGACCGCTTCGTACGGGATGACAGGCTGACCGACGTCCTGGACGAAAATGACCGGCTCGTCCTGAGAGATAGCATGGGACTGTCGACCGGCGACTGCCGTATGTTGCGGAGAGTGTGGGAAAAATTGCGAGACCGCCGGCTTGCGCGGACGCGCAGAAGACGGTCAAGCGCCCGATGAGCGGTGAGGCGGAAAAAGAAGCGGCCCGAAAACGCGTTGCCGATCTGGTTGAGCGCTTCAAGCGCAATGAAGGTGACCATCTACTCGCCACCTATAACGAGACGCAAGCCCGCACGGAGTTCATCACACCCCTGCTGGAGGCCCTCGGCTGGGATGTGCACAACGAGGCCGGCCATCCGCTCGCGTTTCGGGAGGTGATCGAGGAAGCGACGGTCGAAGTTGGCGACGAACGGCTCTCGAAAAAGCCAGACTATGAGCTGCGGCTTGCCCGTCAGCGCAAATTGTTTGTCGAGGCGAAAAAGCCGAGCGTGCGCATCGACCGTGAGCGCGGGCCGGCCTTTCAGACGCGCCGCTACGGCTACTCAGCGAGCTTGCCCATATCGATAGTCACGAATTTTCATCAGCTCGCGATCTATGATTGCCGCTCCATTCCGGCGAAGACGGACGGGCCGCGTGTTGCGCGGTTGACCTTGATTGGTTGCGGGGATTACGAAGCGCGTTTCGATGATTTGTGGGCGCTTCTCTCCCGTGAGGCCGTCTATTCCGGTGCTTTCGATCGCCACTTTGAAATCGATGCGACCCGCCGGGGTGCCGAACAGTTTGACGACTATTTCCTGCGCCAGGTGCACGGCTGGCGCGAGCGCCTTGCCGCTGACATTCATACCAATACGCCGGACCTGACTGCCGAAGAGCTGACCTACGCGGTCCAGCTCTTTCTCTCGCGCATCCTGTTCCTGCGGATTTGCGAAGACCGCGAAATCGAGAAGTATGAAACACTCATGAACCTGGATGCGGGAACGGCCTTCGACGGACTGATGACGATATTGCGGCGGGCCGACGAACTCTACGATTCAGGGCTGTTTGCCTTGCTGGATGATGAGCGGCTTGGCATCCGCATCAGCGACGCGACGCTGATGAGCATCGTCAGCGAACTCTACTATCCACAAAGCCCGTACATCTTCGCCGTCGTCAAGACCGAAGTCCTGGGGGAAATATACGAGCAGTTTCTTGGCAAAGTTATCACGATCCGCGACGATGCCGTCGAAATCGTCAGCAAGCCGGAAGTTCGCGAAAGCGGCGGCGTGGTGCCGACGCCCGCTTTTATTGCCGACACGATTGTTGAACGGACGCTAGGCCCAACCATCGGGGGAAAGTCGCCAGCGGAGCTGGAAGGTTTCACGGTCGCGGACATTTGCTGCGGCTCTGGTATCTTCTTGCTCTCAGCTTATGAATTTCTGCTCGGCCATTACTTGAGTTGGTATGTTGCCGACGGCACCAGTAACCATGCGGGCCGGCGAATTTACGAGGCTGGCGCTGGGCGGTGGCGGCTGACCTTCGGGGAGAAGCGCCGCATCCTGCTGGCGCATCTGCGCGGGGTCGATATCGATTCGAATGCCGTGGAAGTCGCGAAGTTCAGCCTGCTTCTGAAGCTGATAGAGGACGAGAGCGAAGCGGCGTTGAAGGATTACGTGACGGCGCACAAGCAGCCGGCGCTGCCGCCACTGGACGATACGATCCGCTGCGGTAACTCACTCGTGAGTACGGGCGAATGGCAGGCTGTGTGTGGGGCGATGTCCGCCCCGCTGCGTGAGAAGGTAAATCCCTTCACTTGGGCCGATGAGTTCCCAGCAGAAATGGCAACGGGCGGCTTCCACGTCATCGTCGGCAACCCACCCTATATCCGCATTCAGAACATGGTGGCGTACTCGCGCGAAGAAATTGCCTATTACCAGCGGCACGGCGCGCCATACACGACGGCGCGGCAGGACAATTTCGACAAGTACGGGCTCTTCATCGAACGCGCGCTGTCGTTGGTGAAGCCGGACGGGCGGGTCGGGATGATCGTTCCCCACAAATTCATGAGCATTCAGGCCGGGCGTGCGCTTCGCGAGCTCCTCACGGAGGATCATGTTCTCGAAGAGATTGTGCATTTTGGCGTCAAGCAGGTCTTCGGACGCGGGATTTCCAACTATACCTGCATTCTCGTCATGTACCGCGCTGGCGCGGAAACCATAAGGCTCGAGCGCGCAGGCCCTCTCGAAGCATGGCGCTATGGCCAGGAAGGCCCGATAACGCGCATTCCGGCAGAGGAGTTCGGCGTGGAGCCTTGGGAATTTGCCGACGAAGAAGCTCGCGCCCTGTTTGCCCGCATCCGCGGTCAAACCCCGGCGCGACTTTCGACAGTGGCCTATATCGAGGTTGGCCTCCAGACAAGCGCCGATAACGTCTACATCATCCACGAAACGTTGTCTGACGCGGATACGGTGACTTGCCGCTGGAACGATCGGGACTGGAGGATTGAACGAGCCATCCTGCGGCCATGCCTGCATGATGTCACACTTCATGCCTATGCCCATCCGGTGCCGAACGCCTGGATGATCTTCCCTTATGGGTTTGTAGCGCAAGGCAACGGCGGGATCCGTGCCCGCCTGTTCCAGCCAAATGAGATGGCGGCGCGCTATCCGGGGTGCTGGAGGTATCTGTGCGCGCGTCGCGAAAAGCTGGAAGGGCGAGACATCACCGGCGGTCCGGCGGCGGAACGACAGTGGTATCAATTTGGTCGCTCACAAAGTCTGACCAAGTTTGACCGGCCTAAGATCATTCTGCCCGTGCTCTCTATAGAGCCGCGTTACGCTTACGATGAGGCCGACACCTTGTTCACGACTGGCGGGAACGGGCCTTACTACATGGTGCGCGCCCGCGAAGATGCCGACGTTTCGACGCTGTACCTTCTCGCCATCCTGAACCACCCCTTGAGCGAAGCCTTTGTGCGGACCAACACCAGCGCGTTTCGCGGAGGCTATTATTCGCATGGCAAGCAGTTTATCGAAAATCTTCCGGTTCCCGTTCCCGAAGAGGCGCGGCGCACGCAGATCGAAGCAAAAGCAGCGGAGTTGATCGCTACGATTGACAAATTGGCCGCTGCGCGGACGCCGCAGGCGCGTACCGGCAAGGAAAGGGAAGTCCATGAGCTACGTGGCGAAGTGGAAGGGCTGGTATCGGCGGTCTTCGGGCTGTCGACCGCAGACTTGACGACGATCGACGCCGTGCCGATACCGAGCTGACAGCGCAAGGGGCTGCGACAAGGGCGATGATGAGCGAGTTAAGAGAGTTGATAACAGAATGGCTGACCGGCGCTGACACGTGTTTCCTGCTCGGCGCGGGCTGCAGCGTTTGCGCCAACAAACCGTTGATCTGCACGCTCACCGAGAATGTGCTGAATAGTGCCGATGCGAAGCTCACCAAGCACTTTCAGTGTCTGAAGGCGACCGGTGACCGGCCGGCGACAGTGGAAGACCTCATTAGCTATTTGGTGCGGTACAGGGAGATACTCGGCACAATCACGAATGCGGGCAGCCATGACATTTCCATCCAGGAGATCGATTTGTGGCTTGCGACGATCAAGAAGAAGATAGTCACTGAAGTCGCCGATGATTGGGTGCCGAGCGGCCATCATCAACGGTTCCTGCGCCGCCTGCCCGGACAACGCGAGCGCGGCCCGCGGGATATATTTAGCCTGAACTACGACACGCTGTTGGAAGCGAGTCTCGATGACTTGCGAATTCCCTACGTCGACGGTTTCCGGGGCACTAACCGGGCATGGTTCGATCCCGAAACATTCGATGAGGCGGGGGCCGGGGCGTCATATCGGCTGTTCAAGCTTCATGGGTCGATTAACTGGACACGGGATGAGGCCGGGCACATCCGGCGTGGCCGTAACGCCAACGAAGATGCGGCCGAAGAACCGATCATCGTCTTTCCGTCCGACCAAAAGTATCTGCAAACCCAATACGGCGTATATGAGACCTTGATGAGCCGATTTCGCAACCGGCTCCGTGCTTCGAGCGTGAACAATTGCCTGATTGTCCTCGGCTACAGCTTCAATGACGAGCATATCAACGAAGCGATTTCCGATGCGGTAACATCGCGGGGCAGCAACCTCACGGTCATCGCGTTTATCGGCCCGGAAGAGAACCGCGAACGGCAAAACGCACGCTTGGGAGCCTTTGGCGAGCGTTGCGAATCCCGTTTTAATGCCTTCATTGGCAGCGGTGCTTCCGGTCATTTTGTGGGCCATGCGCTCGATGCCGACGCGGCCAAGGCGGTGCTGAATGCCGAACTGTGGAAGTTTGAGAAGCTAGTCGATTTCATTGCCGGAGAAGGATCATGACCAATGCCATCCTGAAGATCGGCCGCGTGGTCGAGGTCTCCGGCTCGAAGGTCATGGGTGCGCTTGAAGGCACGGTCGAAGACCTTTACCGGACCTATAAGAGCCGTCGCTACACGGTCGGGCAGGTCGGCTCCATCGTAAAAATCGAGACTGGCGACAAGCTGGTGTTCGGGGTAGTGACGGCCCTGCGCATGACCGAAACACTCCTCGATGGCGGGGCCACAGTCGGCGCCGTCGAAGCGGCGCCCGACGCGAAATGGCTGGAAATCGAACTCTTCGGCGAAGCGTTGCGGACCGGCCTTGGCGACAGCGACTTCGAGTTTCAGCGTGGCGTAGTTACCTACCCGCTTCCGGGTCAGGGCATCTTTGTCGCCAGCGTCGCCGAACTCGCGCGTATCTATCACAGGCCGGATAAGCCGAGCATCCATGTCGGCACGCTCTCGCAGGCGTCGTCCCTGCCGGTTTACCTGCTGACGGACGAACTACTTGGAAAGCACTTCGCCGTCCTTGGCACGACGGGGTCAGGCAAGTCATGCTCGGTCACCGTACTGCTGCGTTCCATTCTTGAAGTGGCGCCAAAAGCGCACATGATCTTGCTCGATCCGCACGATGAGTACCGCCGGGCATTCCCGAACAGCGCCGAAACCATCGATCCCACAACGCTCAACCTGCCGCACTGGCTCCTGAATTTCGAGGAAAGCATCGAACTGTTCATCGGTAGAACGGAGCACGTGGCGACAAGCCAAACCAACATCCTGAAAGATGCCATGCTCGCCGCGCGGCGGGATTTCGAGCTCTCGGGCATCGCCAGCGAAAAGGTCACGGTCGACACGCCGGTTCCATACAAGCTGAGCAAGCTGATCGAGAACATCGATGCCAACATGCCGTCGCAGGCATCGAGGCAAGACCCCTACCTAAAGATCAAAAACAAGATCGAAACGCTACGGCAGGATAGCCGCTTTTCGTTTCTGATCCGTCCGGACGAAGCCGTAACCGATGAGCTGGCAAACATCGCCGGGCAGTATTTGCGCATACCGGTCTCGGACAAGCCTCTCTCGATCATCGATCTCTCGGGCGTTCCCTCAGATGTTGTAGATGTCGTTGTCTCGGTTCTGTGCCGCATGATCTTTGACTTCGCAATCTGGAGCCGTCGTCCCGTCGAAGTGCCGATCGTCTTGGTTTGCGAAGAAGCACACCGCTACGCACCGCGTGGCGATGATGCCGCCTTCCAGCCGACCAGACAAGCGCTCTCGCGCATTGCGAAGGAAGGCCGGAAATACGGCGTAGGCCTTGGGCTGATTTCACAGCGCCCGTCTGAACTGGCGGAATCGATCCTCTCACAGTGCAATACCCTCATCGCGTTGCGGATGAGCAACGAACAGGATCAGAATTTTGTTCAGCGTGCGCTACCCGACTCCGTTCGTAGCCTTGTCAACGTGTTGTCTACCCTGCGGACGCAGGAAGCCTTGGTGGTCGGTGAAGGATCGGTTGTGCCGGTACGGCTTCGCTTCAGCGACCTCGCAAGGGAAAACCAGCCGCAAAGCACTGATGTGCCCTTTGCGCGTTTGTGGGTAGATGAAACGACGGACGGTGAATATGTCAAGGACGTGGTGCGCCGCTGGCGTCTTCAAGAGCGACCGCCAATAGCCGGGGTAAACGCAGACGATGAGGGGACGACGAAACGTTAGCGTGACAATCGCTCCCGACGGCGTACTGGAGCTACTGTGTGCGCCCTGCAACTCCATGAAGAGCACCCGGAGCCAGGAAGAGTATAGCCGGGCTAGTGAAAGAAGGTTTGAGACAACGGCCGCCCGCCCGGTCATGACAACCGCCGCTGACCCCAAGAAACCTGCGTACGGCCGCTCTGAGAACCCGGAGTATCAGGAGCCTGTTGACCCTAGACGCTCCACCTGTCGACATGGCCAAGGCCGTCTTGTGGAAGCCTCCCAAGCCCGACAGCGACTGACGCCACCTGAAGGGAAGGCCCAATGACAGGCGGGTTGAGTATTACCGTGCAATTCTCTAAGTTCATGGGGTGCCTTGGAGCGTCAGTTGTTGCTAACATTTCGTGGGTGCGGCGCGGCTGAACTGCCAACATTAAAGGTGTGGGTCAGCCGCGAACAGCAGGTGGTTCATGACACCATTTATACTCAAGGGTGCGAGGAAAATACCGCCCGAGACGGAGCCTTCGTCCGAGCATGTCTATGATCTCCAGCGGCAAGTCTGGATTGACGCTCGGACAGGTGTTCCGGTGGTTGCGTCTAGCATGGCCTCTAGCGCGTCCCGATTCGGCGAGACGACGGTAACCGAGACCCGAGAAGGGGTGGATCAGTCCGAAGCTGCCTCCATACGTGCTTCAGCATACGGTGAGACGGCTATCACGAGGACCAGCGAAGGCGTGGACCAGAGTGAAGTGACGGCGCTTGCGCCAACCCGATTCGGTGAAACGACCTTTACCGCGACGGTGGAAAGCGCGGACAACCCGGAAATCGTCGCCGCACACCGCTTGGATGTCGATGCTTCTTATTCTCACTTCTGATCAAGACCTTACTGCCGATTACCTTATTGTCGAGCTGATTAATGGCCGGTTACCCTACTTCCGATTGAACTCCGAAGAAATTTCTCGGGCGGAGTTGACGTTTTCAATCAACGAGTCGGGCGCGACTCGTGCCATTTCGGTGGGGCCGCGCACGCTCGATCTCGACGCAGTCTCGGCAGTCTGGTACAGGCGATACATTCACCCTATCCCTAACGCTGCACTTACACCCGCAGAGCGGTATTTCGTCGGTGGTGAGCTTCGGCATCTGGTCATGGGACTAGTCCTGAATCCCCGAATCACTTGGGTCAATCCGATTGACAAGGTATCCGTAGCGGAACACAAGCTGTACCAATTGCAGGTGGCATCGAAACTCGGGTTTCAGGTACCGCGCACCGTGGTTTCGTCCGACGTCGAAAAGCTCTTCAACTTTGCGTCGGAAAATGCAGGGGGAACTATTTGTAAGCCAATTTTCCACGGGATGTTCTTTGATGGGTTGTCCCGTCATTCCGTCTATACTCGCCGACTGGATGTCCAGACGTTGGACGACGCGAGCTTGAGTGCCTGCCCGGTTCTCCTTCAGGAAGAGATTCCGAGAATCGCGGACGTGCGAGCAACTTTCATCGGCCGACATTGCTTTGTGGCTGAAATACGGGGTGACGCCTCCATGATCGATTGGAGAGACCCTGGCACCGTTGTGGACTACGCCGTGTCCAGCCTTGACGACACTACTGTCGCGCTATGCAGACGAATGTTGGCAGATTTAGGATTGGTATATGGCGCGTTCGACTTCATCAGGACACCCACGGGCAATTTGGTTTTCCTAGAGGTCAACCCTACGGGCGAATGGGCATGGCTGGAAGAGAAGCTAGGTTTTCCGATGCGTGACGCCTTCATAGAAGTATTCTTCGGAGATCCCAATTGAGTTCAAGGTTCATAGCACCGCCAATCAGGTTGTTTTGGCCCCGTACCCCGCGCCATTGGATCAAGGTGCTCGCTAAACGCATCGTCGGATTCCTTTACATCTTGTGCCAACCATTGATCCCGTACGAATCAGCGCCCCGAGAACCGAATGCCCCTCTACCCGAAGAGGCTGGAGAACTGACCGACGAGCAGTTGGCTCAATGCCAAGCTATTTTCGACCAGTGCGAAGCGAGGTGTGCCCATATCGAGAAAAAAGCTCAGTGGACGTTTACGGTATTCGCTTTCCTCATTCCGGCCCTCACGTCCGTTCTCGTATTCCTGATCCGGGATCCGGCGTTTAGGGCAGCCAATGGTCCTCTCTCACTCATACTTCTATCAGCATCCGCATGCTTGCTTGTCTTGAGTTTCCTCTCGGCAGCCCGCGCAATCGCAGTACACCAACGCCTGTTCCCCCATATACATGCGGTCATCAACGAGGAGAGCGGGGCTTTTCTGGAGTACAACAAGGCGTTCCACGCACAAGGACTACTTTACTGCGCCACAATGAACACAGCTATGAATGATCATATTGCCCAGTTCCTTAGAGGTGCGCAAATCTTGATGGTCTCTGCAGTTCTTGTGTTCGTGTCGGGAGTGATCGCAACTGCCTTTAATATAGCTGCCCACGTGGCACCGCCGGCGGATGCGGTGTCCTTGGGAGCTGGCCCTCCTTCTCCTGGATTTCCTGTCTCGACTGCAAAGCGATGTCCGTGAATTGGCACCCGTTGGCTGGGTGACGGCCCCCAATGCAGGGAACCAATTGAAACTGCCGTCGGACCGGTCAGGGGGAATCCGTGGAGCCCACGCACGCCCGGACAACGGACTGCCCACCGCATTTCGAGCGCATCCTCGCGAGCAGGTTCTGACACAACATTGCGGTTGAGATCTAGTGTCCATGCGGTCGTTGACCGCCTCGCAGCTGGCGGTCCGTTGCGGGCGAAGACGCGAGGAGGATCCAGCAAGCGCTCGTTACCGATGGAGGCGACGGCGGTGCCTGCGTCACGGGAATCGTCAACGGTCGTCACAGTATCGGTGTCGGCAACCCGATCACTATCGAGTAACCGTGGCCGTCACGCTGCGCCGCGGCCCCGTCAATGCGTCCTCACAAGGTTCCGCGACCGCGCAGGGGCGCGTGCGATCCCAATTTGATTTGGCCGTGCGGACCCGATCCACGACGGGCGTGGCGGGAAGCAGGATCATCTGGGTCCTGCGAACCGGCGCCCGGCTGATCCGCAAGCCGGGCCACGTCGCCGGCCGGAACCGGGAGGCCGACGTATTCGCCGGCCTGCGCATCCGGGTGTAGCGGCATGGCCGTGCGAACGGTATGTTAGTGGCCAGGCGTGCGCTCGTCGATCCGGCAGCCATGAGTGGCGCAACATCCAGGCCGCATCCGGCCGAGCGGCTGCTCGTGACCGAGGGGCTTCGGCAGCGACCCACGGTACGGAGCCGTACACCCCGCAACTGACCGAATCAACGCCGGCCAGCTCCCGCTCGTCGCTCGTTATCACATCTTCTTCCCTGACGGGCCGCGGCGATCGCAACTTTTCTTTCGCATTGCTGCGCAGCCCGCCGCAGGAGAGTCTGCTTTCGTGCGTAAAATGTAGGCTTTACACGACCGAAACCTTTTTCCAACCGCTCCGGATTCGCTTATGTTCCGACCATGACAACGATCGATCCACGGTCATCCCGTTGGAAGATCGGCGGCATTGCGCCGTTCCGGACTGGCAGATCCGGCACGGCATGAGCCCCCGCTTCGTGTTCGCGCAGGCGCGGGGGGAGGCCTGGCGCGGGTTGGGACGGCACACCGTGCGGGAGTCTCAGGCGCGCCCATCCTGAGCGCCCCCAGCACGACTGCGCCGCAGGCAATGCCGTGAGCGACGGTATCTTCAGGCGCGGGGGACGGCGAACATGTCCGATACGCGATGGCCGCCGGGAATGGTCCGGCTCGGGTTGCTCGGCGTTGCCGCCATGGCGATGCTGGTGTCGGGCATACTGCTGGCGCGCAACACCACCGGACACGACTGGTATTCCGCCGGCAAGCTGACCCTCCACGAAACCATGCTCGCCGTGGGCTTCAGCGAGTACAAGCCGGTGGCCTACCGGACGGGCCACGGCGACGCCTGGAACATCATTCGCGTCGTCCTTGTGGAGCACGGACCGCTCGTGCAGGCGCGGCGGCGCATCCTGACGACGATCGGGCAAGGTGTCGTGCTGGGTGCCGGCGCGGGCGGGACGGTGTTCTGCCTGATGCTGCTCGGGGCCGCGGGCGCTTGGCGCCGCGGCCGAGCCGTGACGACAGTGGAGCCGGCGCGCGGAGCCTACCCCTACCGGCCTCCGACGGCATGGAGCGGGGCCGGGCGCGCACAGGGCTGGTTCCGACCAGGCTGCGGCCGGCCCGGGCTGCTGGTGATCCCGGTGGCGGAGGTCGAAGATGTGGAGAGGTTTGTTACGCACGGCGGGCCCCCCAGGCCGCTAAATTCCGTCGAGCCCGGAGCGGGCGCGCTGGAACATCCGCCAGCGCTCTCGGCTGCCGGCCCGAGGGACGGCCCGGACACCGGATCAACCCGGGGAAAAGCCGCCACCGAGTCCGCGCCCGGAGGAACGGACAAGCCACACAAGCAGGTCTTCGGACCGCGGCGCGAGAGCGGAACCTCAAAGAGCGACAGCAAGACATCAGCCAGGCGTCAGACACCCGCGCCCCCGAAGCCGGACGGCGACGGGGACTTCTTCTGATGGTTGCCTCGATCGGCGCGGTCGCGAGCCCATCCCAGGGCGCGAGCTACTACGAGCGCGACGGCTACTACGCCAGGGACGATCCGGAACACCGCGCCGCGAGCGTCTGGACGGGCAGGGGCGCGGCTGGCCTCGGCCTCGAAGGCCCTGTCGATCCAGATGTCTTCAAGGCAGTGCTGGAAGGCAAGGTGCCGGATGGTTCGGAGCATAGGCTCGGCCGCAAGACCCGAGACGGCGAGATCCACCACCGCCCCGGCCGCGACCTTACCTTCTCCGCTCCCAAGTCCGTCTCTCTCGCCGCGCTGATCGGCGGCGATGCGCGCATCGTCAATGCCCACGACCGGGCGGTCATGTGCACGCTCGACTGGTTCGAGCGGAACGCTGCCGAGACCCGCGTGCGGGATGCGGCGACCGGGCGAATGGTCCGCGCACGCGGCCAGAAGACCGTGGTCGCCACTTTCAGGCACGACACGTCGAGGAACCTCGATCCAGCCCTGCATACCCACTCGGTGATCGCCAACATGGTGCAGGGCGGCGACGGGAAGTGGCGCACCATGGCGAACGAGAGCCTCTACGCCTCGAAGATGCTGCTCGGAGCCATGTACCGAAACGAGCTCGCGGGGGAGCTGGCGAAGCTCGGCTACTCCATCGAGAAGACCCATTCCGACGGCCGGTTCGAGATCGCGGGGGTGTCCCGGGACACCGTCGAGGCGTTCTCGACCCGGCGCGCCGAGATCGAGGCGGCGATGGACGGCCGGGGCCTGGGCACCACGGCCGGGAACCAGCACCTCGCCCGGCGCGCGGCGCTGATGACGCGCGCCCACAAGCGCGACGTCGACAAGGACGCGCTACGCGGGACCTGGGCGAGACAGGCCGCCAAACTGGGCTTCGACGCCAGGTCCCTCGTTTCGGGGGCGATGGAACGGAGCCCGGACGGGGCCGGGCGGGAACGCCACGGGGCAAGGCAAACCGGCAGGGACGCGACGACGCTACGGCAGGCGGATCTGTTCGAGCATGCCGCGCAGGCGGACCCCGCGCGCGAGGCGGCGGACTGGGCGTTGGCTCATCTGGCGGAACGCGACGCCGTGTTCGCGAACACGGATCTGCTCGCCGCCGCGCTAGCCCGGAGCCCGGGCGCCGTGTCCGTCGAGGCTATCGAGCGCGCGGTGAACGATCTCAAGCGCGAGGGCCGCCTGCACGACGCGCCCGCGCTCGAAGGGGGCGGCGGCCTCACCACCGATCACGCGGTGGCCGGGGAACGCGAGACGATCGCGCTGATGCGGAGCGGCGCGGGCCGGGGCAAGGCGCCGATGCACGGCTGGATGGTCGACCGGCATCTGCACAGGGGACCGCTCACGGCCGGGCAGAAACAGGCGGTGAGGCTGATCCTGTCGGAGAAGGACCGCACAGTGGGGGTGCAGGGCTACGCGGGGACCGGGAAGACCCGGATGCTCCACCGCGCCCGGACACTCGCGGAGAAGAAAGGCTGGCGCATGGTGGGGCTGGCGCCCTCCGCTTCGGCCGTGCAGACGTTGGCAGCCGAGTCCGGCATCGAGAGCGAAACCCTGCAGCGATTCCTCGCGCGAAACGCCGGAGTCGCCGAAGGCCGGTTAACAAAGAAAGGCGCCAAGGAGATGCGCGCGGCGTTCGCCAGGACGGTGCTGGTGGTGGACGAGGGCTCGTTGGCTTCCACCGTCCAGGCAAGGGACCTGTTGAGGATCGCGAGCGAACTGCGCATTCCCAAGCTCGTGCTGGTCGGCGACGCGAAGCAGCTGGATGCCGTGGATGCCGGAAAACCCTTCGCGCAACTCCAGCAGGCGGGGATGAAGACGGCCGTGATGGACGAGATCATGAGGCAGCGCGAACCCGGCCTGAAGGCCGCCGTGGAGGCGAGCCTCAAGGGCGAGATCGGCAAGGCGTTCGAGAAGCTCGGCTCCAACGTGGCCGAGGTAAACCCCGACAACATAGCGGGCGCGGTCGCCGCCCGCTGGCTCAGGCTCTCCCCGGAAGAACGCAAGCGCACCGGGGTGATGGCCCCGAGCCACGAACTGCGCGAGGGGATCAACGCCCATATCCGCGAGCGCCTGGTCCGCGAGAAGCGGATCGCGGGTCCCGCCCTGCATGCGCAGCGGCTGGTCTCGAAGGGCTACACCAACGCGGAGAAGGCAATTGCGTCCAACTACGCTCCCGGCGACGTGGTCGCCTTCCACCGCCCGTACAAACGCCTGGGGATCGACAAGGGCGATGAACGGCGGGTTGCGGAGGTCGATCACCGCAAGCGAATCGTCCATCTCGAAGGCCCGGAGGGGTCGACCGTCGCCTGGAGGCCGTCACAGATCGGCGGACGCACGGGCGGGACTGAGGTCTACCGGACCGAACCTATCGAGCTTCGCGCCGGCGACCGCGTCCGCTGGACGCGCAACGATAAAGGTCTCGGGCTCGTGAACAGCGCCACCGCGGAGGTTGCGGGCGTCGGGAACGGACGGGCTTCCTTCCGCCTCGAGGACGGACGCCGCCTCGAACTTCACGGCAATGACCCGCAGCTTCGCCATCTCGATCACGCATGGGCATCCACCGTGCACGCTTTCCAGGGGCGCACCGTGGACAACGTGATCGCCGCGATGGAGGCGAACCATCCCCACCTGACCACGGCCAAGTCCTTCTACGTGGAGATATCACGGGCGCGGGACCGGGCGGAGCTGGTCACAGACGATGCCGTTGCGCTCAGGGAACGGCTGAAGGCGGTGACCGGGGAGCGCATCTCGGCGCTCGAAGGGATCGGCGAATCCGTCCGGGCCGAGCGCGAAATCGACCGGGAGGCACCGCTTGACCGGGAGCGGCCGGATCGGGAGACGGGCGAGCCGTCCTCTCCGGACAAGGGCATCGAGCCCGGGCTCCCGGGCGGCAAGCCGGCGGAACCTGAACCGCCGGCGCGCGAGAAGCGGATCGAGATGGACATGGAATTGTGACGCGGCGAGTTGCTCCAGATGCGTATGGAAGGCGCCGGAGCGGGCCTGCGGCTGCAATGTAAAGGAGACAGGAATTGGACGGAAACAGATTTGACGATCACGGCACGACGGGCGCGGAGGCGAAACGGTGGCCTCACTCGATCCGGTTTTTCGAACCCGAATGGGACCGCATCGAGGCCTTTGCCGAGGCGCGCGGCCTCACGGCCCCCGAGTTCGTCCGGTTCGTGGCGCTCGCCGCGGTCGCGGACGAGGGCAATTCGGTGGCAAGGCTGGCCCCGCTCATCGAGAGGACGTTCCGCGCCACCTATATTCTGGCGACGAGACTGCGTGATGAGATGCTCGACGCGGGCGAGCAGGAAGAGTTGGATGCGATGATCGTCGCGGCTCGTGGGTTGCAAGACGAGCTTCTGAACGGCGTTCCGGACTGATCGCTGCGGGCATCCAGTCTTTGTTGGGCAATCCGGGACTGCAAGCCGATGGTGCGCGAATGCGATTCAGGAACACGGACCGTGATTCCAGCGCCGGGGTTCAAGGTTGTTCCGCGCCTCCGTCAACCTGCGGTTGATATTTGATGGCATTGTCAGGGACGACCACTGAATCGAACCAAGAAGGCCCACAGCCGGCCCACTCATATGACGTGGCGGTCATAGACACATATGCAGGGCTCGTCCTTGTACCCCATGAACCAAACACGTCGAAACACGTGGCTGCTACCATCCTCGAAACCACGTCGTAATTGGGAGATAATGACGTCGGGTGGCGTCACGATGAACACGGAATAGACAAGTAGCTCTATGGGGTGATCTGTTGTGTATTTCTTGTCTTTCGCTTTTCGTTGTAGTTCGGGGGTAGGATCCTCCGTCCATATTGCTTCTGTGCTCTTTGAACTTCGCAATTGTTCGGCGACGTCCCTGGCAATATCTTCATCAGTCAGTCCCTTCAGTTCGAACGCTACGAAACCTTGGCCTCTGATGTGACACAGAATATCCGGCTCGGGAGGATCGCGATTCTCCATTGAATCGACGGGTAGACCCGATTGCTCAACGAACTCCCGAAACACATCAAGTTCCTTCTGTGACTTCCGTGAACTACTGGACATCATTTCCTCCGCAACCGACAGCTTATCACGCGGCTCCCGCGTACCGCCAAGACCGCCTTGCCGGCCGGTCGAAGGCCGGCTCGGCCAGTCCGGCCTCAATCACAGCGTCGCTCAACACGTCGATACGTCGCGACTGTTCACCCGGTCCAGGCCCGGGTTCCGTTTCGTCGTACCTGACGGTGCTCTGCTGATAGCCGTCGCCAGGAACAGGTTCTCGGCGATCCGGAGCCGGCCCTGGATCACGAGCCATTGAAACGCCCTCACGTCACGGCTGCCGTCCTTCTCGCCCCAACGCGCCGGAACTGGATAGGCCGGTGCGTCCTGGCCCGATCGAGAAGTCCAAGCCCTCCGAGTCCTTGTAGCTGTGCGCCGCGGCCCGGGGACACCGCACCCGGCCAGATCGGCCTCACGGTCCGCTAGGAACGCCGCGACCGGGATGAGTCCGCAACTCGTCCCGGCGCTCCATCTGGAAATAGGGCGCGTCGTCTCGCTTGCGACGCGTCGTAAGGTCCGGCCACTTGCCTGATGCTGCCGGGGCCGGGGTTTGCCGCCGCCCAGGCTTTGCGGTTCTCGAGCTTGCACTCGGCCGACGAGGCGTAGACGTGGCTGACGTTTGCGGGACTCTCTAGGACCTCGCGGAAAAGGATCAGGAAGCGAATGGCCTGCAACTTCGCCGCTACGGAAGCATTCTTCTGTCGATGTGGCGACCGGTGGAGAGTCTGAGACCCACTCAAGAATGTCGGGAACGGAGCAACAATTGAAAATTTCCTCCAGGCCAGAGCCTTTCGGTGACGCGCGCCGAGCGGGAAAGGGTTTCGAAGCGAGGTCTATGGCGACGGGGTCAGACAGGTGGCCATGCCTGACGAAAGCATCTCCGGGAGCAATCTGGGAGGTTCTCCAGGAAATCGGGGCGGTTCTCCAGAGAACCGCGTGCAGAAAAATGTCCGTCTTTTCAATACCATAGCCGAGGTTCTCCAGAGAATCCACTCGGTCCGACAAGGGCCTGACAGGGTATGTCGTTGAAGACGCTGAATGGTGCATGACAAACGCACGCCTGGGCTACACCGGCAGCTGGCTGCGTCCGGTGTGAAAACCAAAGCCGCGGCACGCGGTCCAGGACGACAAACTCCGGGTATGAGCGAGGGGGAATCGACGCGGGCGAGGCACGCTGGCGGGAGCCGCCACGGCGATTGAGTGGCGGGGACTGCTGACAGTGCTGAAGGCAGTCGTGCGAAGCACGCTGCCGGAGGGTCGTGCAGAGGCGCTGACAATGGAATGGACAGTACAGGATGGCGAAGTGCGGAGGCCGGTGACGGCGAAGTCCGCACCGGGCGACGCGAAGGCGGAGGGGCGACGCCGAAGACGAGCGCAGCGAGGCGGACGGCGTGAGCGAGGGCGACGTCACGGAAGGCGGCGAGCCGAGCGAGAGCGTACGGCAGGCTCGGCAAGCAGTCGGGTGACGAAGCGACGCGGTCAACGGCTTCGACGTGCAGTCGGCGCCGCGGTGAAACGCCACGCCATGATCGTCATCACCGACACGTTGCCTGGCGTTGTCGCCGTCGGCGTCGTGACGGGAACGGGGCAGGACATTGCCGTGATGGTCAGCAGGGTCGTGAACATGAATGGGGTCACCGGCAACGATGACGATGCGAAGCCAGCGCCAACGACACGGACGTGGACGGCGACGCCAGCGAGCCGAGCGGTTGTCGGGAGGTTGGCGCGTCGACGATCGTCGTCGTCATCGGCAGCACCGGGGCTGGACGGGGTGATGCGTGGAGTGCTGACGGAGCCGACGGCGGAGGTGCGAAGCGTGGCGCCGGAGGCTCGTGCAGTGGTGCAGACACCGGTGCACGGCAAAAGTGCGGAAGCCAGTGACGGGCGAAGCGCGCACCGGCGAGGCGAAAGCGGAACCGGGCGTGCTCACGACGAGCGCAGCGAGGCGGACGGCATGAGCGGGGCGATGCCGCCGGAGGCGGCGAGCCGTGGGGATGTAGGGACGTAGCGAGGTTTCCGCGAGGCAAGAGGTTGAAGGACGGACCGGACCGAAGGGGGTGGGGAGGCCCACGTCGCCGAGTGGCGCAGGGGAGGCGCGAAGCGGGTCCTCGGCGACGTGGGCCGTGGGGGCGGGGGTCCGTGCCGAGGGCGCGAGCAGCGAAGCGGACGGGATGAATGCGGAGATGTGGGGAGGTTGCAGCAGGCAGCATGGGAGTTTCGCCCGGGTACGTCAGAAGAAGGGCCGCGCCGCAAGCGACGCGACCCTTGGGTGTGCGGCTAGGCAGCGATCTTGTCGACGGGTATTCCCAGTTGACGTGCCTTGTCGACGAGGTTGTCGGTGATGCCGGAGCCGGGGAAGGCGATGACGCCCTTGGGGAGGAGGTTGAGGAGGTCGTCGTTGCGGCGGAAGGGAGCGGCTCGTCCGTGGCGGTCCCAGTCGGGCTTGCAGACGATCTGGTGGACGCCGCGCTGCTCGGCCCAGCTTGCGGCGATGCGCTCGACGCCCGGGCCGCCGCCGTGCACGAGCACCATGTCCGCATACTTGGCACGGACCTTGTCGAGGCGCTGGTAGACCGCAGCCGCGTCGCTGATGTCCTTGCCGCCGGTGACGGCGACGAGGGTTCCTTCGGGCAAGTGCGCCTGGGTCTTGCGGTCGGAGCGTGCGCGCATGAAGTCTCGGGCGTCGATGGCTGCGGAGGTGAGCTTGCCGGTCTGGCTGGTGTGCGATCCTGAGCGGGGTCGCCAGGTCTGGCCGGTCGCGTTGAGGTAGTCGTCGGCCGCCGCATCGCGCATGCGCTCGAAGGCGTCCCGCCGCGCGGAGAGGTTCTGTGCGCGGTCGGTGATGAGTTCGAGTTCGCGGGACTTGATCTCGGAGCCGTCCTGCTCGCGCTGGAGGTCTCGGAGGTCTGGCATGAGGCGGTCCGCTGAGCGGTCGAGGCGCTGTGCCTGAGCATCCAGCATGTTGACGAAGCCCCACAGCAGGCTTTCGCGTTCGTCTGCGAGCTGAGTGCCGTCGGGACCGATGCCGTCCGCGAGGATCTCGAAGGCAGCGCGCACCGCGTCGATGGCGTCGTGCTCGTCCCATACGTCCCTGGAGTCGAAGTCATCGGGCTCCGGAGTGAGTCCGAAGGTCTGAGCATGCTCGCAGGCGATCTCCATAACGGAGTGACCCTGATCAGGTATGTTCTCGATGCTGTTGATGTCGACGATGTTCATGGCTTCCTCCTCTACGGGTTAAGGGCCAGAGGCCCGGCCTTGGGGCGAGTCCGCCCCGTTGTGAGCCCCCATCTTTTCGCGCGCGCGGACCGGAGACACCGGGCGTAGCCCGGCCGGAACGGAGCGAAGCGGAGAGGAGGACCCCTTCAGGGGTTGGCGGAGGGAGCACGTGTGACAAGATGGGGGGTCATGACGGGGAGGACGTTGTGTGGAATCAGCACCGAGCTCTTCGGGGCGGGGTGGTGCGGGTCCGGATGCGGCGTGGGGATCACGGCCATAGCGGATGGGAACCGAGCAAGTCTTCGGCGACCTCGCGAATCCGGTGGCGCTCGTGCACCCGTCGAGGGCCTCTGGGGTCGTCAAAGAGATGTACGATCCAGAACACCTGGCCGGGCGAGAGGATGTCGTCCTGGCGGTAGACGTCGCCGACATGGTCGCCGTCGGAGTAAATGCGGGACTCGTGCGGGGTGAGCCGCTTGAAGACGATGCTGCCCATCACTCACCCCTCCTTTCGGCCAGGGCGGAGGCGGCCCAGGCCGCGGCCCGGGCGAGCACGTGTCCGTGGCAAGGTTGAGGATCGCACCAGCAGGCAAGCCACATGCCGTGTAGTTCGGCGAGTTCTTCCATCGTGATCACCCCGCCGCGGATGCGGCGCCAGAGATCGGCGCGGTAGAGGGCAATCACCCGCCTGCGCGTTCCGTCGGGTCCGATCCGGTACGGGTTGCCCCACTTGGTGCGGCGGTCGATGAGGACGGTGTTGTCGTGCACGGGGGCGTGCTCGAACATGTCGCGGAGCCGGGGTTCGTGTCTGAGGTTGATGACGGCATCCATACTCTCTCCCTCCCTTCAAGGTTCGCCCGTTCAGGCCCTCTCCTCTCCGCCTCCAACGGAGCGGAAGAGCGGGCCGAGCCTTGCGGCGAGGACGGCGGCGCCGAGCTGAGTCAGATCATCGTTGAAGTCATTTCCTTGTGGGACGATGACGGCGGCGGGGACGCCGGCCCGCGCGCAGCGCCGGGCAAGGCGTTCGGCGGCCCGTTCTCCTTCCGGGTCGTTGTCGCAGGCGATGACGAGGCGGGTGCAGGCGGGCGGGGGCGAGAAGGCGCCGAGGCTTCCTGCGGAGAGGGCCGCGGCAGCGGTGATCTCGGGCACGGCGGTGACGAGGGACAGGACGGTCTCGATGCCTTCGCCGACGAGGAGCGGAGCGACGGAGTCGGCGGGCAGACCGAAGCGCACGGCGAGGCCGTAGACCCGGCCGAGGGCCTTCCTGGGCGAGGCGACGTCGGCCTTGGCGGGGCGGCGGGGATCGAGCCAGGTGCGGTGCACGCCAGAGACGACGCCGTCGGCGGCGGTGACGGCGGCGACCAGCGCCGGCAGGCGGATGACGGAGGAGCCTTCGCGGTAGCGAAGCTCGGGGTGGAAGCGGAGGGCGGGGAAGCGGCAGCGCGCGAGACCTCGGGCGCGGAGGTAGGCTTCGGCGTGGGTGCCGTCCAGGGCGCGGCATCCGCGCCACAGGCGGCGCGCCGCCTCGGTGGCGTCGTAATCGCCTGTATCGCCCGCGGCCGGCGAAGCCGGCAGGGCGAGGAAGGCGCGGGCCTCGTCGAGCGCCGCGCGGAGCGTCGGCGCGCCCGTGCGGTGGCGGATGAGGTCGAGGAGGTCGCCGTGGCTGCCTTCGGCGGCATCGGTCCACTTCCCGGGCGTGCCGGGACCGTGGAGGCGGACGAAGAGAGACCTGCCGCGGGCGCCGTCGAGGTCGCCCGCGACCCAGTAGCGGCCCTGGCGGCGGCCGTGGGGGAGGTAGCGCTGGCAGACGTCTTCGGCGCGCTCGGCAAGCGCTGCGGCGACGGAGGCTGCGGGGGACGGATGGTCGTGCATGGCATTCTCCTTCGTTTGCGCGGGACGCCGGATGCGAGCCGGTGGGCGGCGGAGGGCGATCGGGCCGAGCGAAGCGAGGGACGCGAGGCCGGTGCTGGCTCGGGACGAACAGCATGAAAAATGGGGCTGACGCGCAAGGCGCCAGCCCCATGTGTGGGAGGAAAGGAAGTGGAGGAGCTTAAAACGGGATGTCGTCGTCGGCACCCGCAGCCTGCGGCGCGGCGCCGTTGTCCTGCATCCCGGCGTCGCCCGCCGCCATGGACGGGTCGGCCGGGGCATGCGCGCCGTTGCCGTTGGGCTTGTCGAGGAAGCGGACCAGGCAGCCGGGGACCAGCAGGATCTCGGTCGAGTAGCGGTCGCTGTCCTCGCCGGGCTTCGACCAGCGGCGGGTCTGCAGCTTGCCGTCGACGTAGACCAGCCGGCCCTTGCGGGCGTGCTTCTGAAGCATGTCGACGAGACCGTCCTGGAAGGTCACCACGCGGTGCCATTCGGTCTTGTCCACCCGGTTGCCGGAGTTGCGATCGATGTACCCCTCGTCGGTGGCGATGCTCATGTTGGCGACGCGGCCGCCGCTGGAGAGGTGATTGACGGTGACGTCGGCGCCGAGGCGGCCGATCAGTTCTACGCGATTCAGTCCGAAGCTCATGACGTTCTCCTTCCGTGTCTGGTTAGTGACGATGGTCTGTGAGCGTCGGGGGACCGGAGTCCTCCCTCCCCGGCCCCCTTCCGCTCACTTCTCTCAGGTTCCCCTCTCACTCCACGTGTCGGGACAGCGCCTGTCGTTGTTGTCGTCGATGACGTCCTGGATGGCGCCCGGGTGGAGCCCGATCTCGGTCAGCAGGTCGCTGCCGGTGAGAGCCTGTTCGAAGTCGAAGTCGATGCCGGACATGGCGGTATCCTCCTTTGCTGCTTGCCGTGCCCGGACTGCGTGAAGGAGACCCTCTCCCACCCCCTCCCGGGCGTTCGCCCGGGGCCCGCTCTTCTCCGGCTCCACGAAGAGGGTCCGGCCCGGCGACCCCCTGGGGATCCCTGCCGGCCGGCGAGCCTTCCGTGGCGGTCATGAGCGGTGAACGTGGAGGATGGCTGACCATGGCGCCGGTTGCTTCGTGCGGCATGTCAGGGGCGGGAGGATGGCGCGGCGGCCGTGCGGCAATGCGGGCGGCGTTGAACGCCGCATGGAGGCTTCGGGTTCAGTGCCGGGAGTCGTTGGTATCCGGTCCCCCGGCTCGCATGGAGCTTGCGGCGAGGGCGGTCCAGTCCTCCCGCGAGTAACCGAGCCTGGCGTTCAGGCGGTCGCACAACCCCTCCGCGCTCTCAACCGACACGGCCACAAGTGCCGTAGGCACGTAGCCTTGCATGCCCTCGAAGACGATGCGGATCTGTTGCGGCTCCTCGCCCAGCTCGTAGCTCGGGCAGAACGCGTAGTTGGGGTCGTCGGGCAGGGTGTGTGAGGTCTGTGCGGTCATGCAATGCTCCCTTCAGTTGAGTGAAACCCGCCGGCGACGGGCCGGCGGCCGGTACGCCGCGGGGCCGGCTGTACGGACCCCGCGGCGCGGAACGAGCGTGGACGCAGGTTGGCCGGCCAGGGTTCAGGCGACGAGAGGCCAGCGCTGTATGACGCGTTCGAGAAGACCGGGGCCCGGGGCGAAGACGCGCGTGCGCCAGGAGATGATCTCGACGGTGCAGCCCAGGCGCTTCAGCACCTGTGTGTCGGAATCCGTGGGTCCCTCGATCTCGACGCGGTCGGCGCCCATGATGCGCCGCCTGGCAAGGCGCCAGCCGTTGACGAGGGCGAGCGCGGTGCCGCGTCCCAGGACTTCCTCGAAGGCTTCGGCGCCGGTCATGGCGGGACCCCCCGCGAGACCGAAGACGGAGCGCACGGCGCGGACCTGCCCGGCGTCGAGCACGCGCCCGATGAGCGCCTCGCCGTCGTCGGCCAGAAGACGCCGCACGCGCATGTTCTCGGAGGGCAGGCGGTCCCATACGGGCAGCAGGAGCCCCGTGGCGAGCCAGAACCGCGACTCCCTGTGAGACGGCAGGCCGGCGGTCTCTTCTTCCCAGAGCCTTCGCCATTCAGCTTCGGTCGCCTTCCGCCAGTTGGAGGCATCGAGTTCCTCTCTCGCCATGGACTCCCGGCTGGCGGGACGCAGGAGCCGCACGCGCTCCTGCACGCCGCCGTCGTCGAACATGCGCGAGGAGGCGGGAAGCACGACCGCCGCGCGGTCCGACCTGTCGTTGACCATGAGCACCGGGCCAGGGGCGGTCTGGGCGCCGATCTCAAGCGCCGTGTCTGCGGATGTGGGCTCCAGCCTGTCGCGGCGCACGATCTCGACCAGCTCTGTGGCGGCTCCGCTGCCCGGATGTTGGTACAGCGTCTCCCGTCCGGCGACGGACAGGGAGTCGGCGCGCACGGTCTCGACTCCGACCTCGTAGGTCCCGGCCTCCATGGCCTGCTCGATGCCCGAGGCGATGCGGTCTTCGAGTTCCGAGAAGAGCTGGTTCTGCTCTGCGATGGGGAGCGCCAGCAGCCTGTTCAGGAACCGCGGCATGGGCGGCAGGTCCTCCTTGAGCGAGCCCTCCCAGGTGAGCTTGAGCCCGGTGGCGTCCTCGAAGCGTTCGAGAGACCAGTCGGCGATGTCGCCGCGCCAGAGTGCCGTGTAGAACCGCCTGAGCGCCGCCTTCGCGTACATGCTCTCCAGGTTGTCGCTCTCGCGGAAGAGCGTTGCGTCCGAGCCGCCCATGGCGGTCTGGGAGTCTCGCTGTCCGCGGGTGATGGCGCCCAGGCTGTCGAGCCTGCGGGCGATGGTGGCGATGAACCTGCGCTCGCCCTTGACGTCGGTGGTGACGGGCCGGAAGAGCGGCGCCGAGGCCTGGTGCGTCCGGTGGGTGCGGCCCAGTCCCTGGATGGCCTGGTCGGCGCGCCAGCCGGGCTCCAGCAGGTAGTGGACCCGGCGCCCGGTGTTGGCGGAGGAGAGGTCCGAGTGGTAGCTCCGCCCGGTGCCCCCGGCCATGGAGAACACGAGGATGCGCTTGGTTCCCTCCATGAACGCCGAGGTCTCGGCGAGGTTGGCGGAGGCGGGCCGGCCGCGGAGCGCCAGGCGCTCGCCGTTCGCGTCGGACATCCTGAGCACCCGCCGGGACCGGCCCGTCACCTCCGCCACGGCCTCGTGTCCGAAGTGGTGCACGACCTGATCAAGGGCCGAGTGCACCGGCGGCAGGGACGCCAGCTTCCCGATCAAGGCGTCGCGCTGCGCGAGCGCTTCCTGGCACAGGACCGGCCGGCCCTCGGCGTCCACCGCCGGGCGGCTCATCAGGTTCCCGTCACTGTCGGTGAAGGGCTCCTGGAGCTGCACGGGGAAGGCGTGGGCGAGGAAGTCGAGGACGGCCTCGCGGGGGGTGAGGTCGATGCCCAGATCCTCCCATTCGGACGCCGGTATCTCGGCGATTCGCCGCTCCATCAGGGCCTCGCCCGTGGACACGAGCTGGATGACCGCCGACCGGTCGGCCGAGAGATCGGCCTCGATCGCGCGGATGAGCGAAGGGCACTTCATGGCGGTCAGGAGATGGCCGAAGAAGCGCTGCTTCGCGCCCTCGAAGGCGCTCAAGGCGGCGGACTTGGCGTTCCTGTTGAGGGTGGAACCCTCCTGCATGATTCCCGTGGCCTCGAGCGCGGCCTCGATGTTGGCGTGGATGACCTTGAACGCTCCGGCGTAGGAGTCGTAGATGCGCCGCTGCTCCTGTGACAGCTCGTGCACCAGGATGTCCACCTCCACGCCGTCGTAGGCCAAGGCGCGGGCCTGGTAGAGGCCCAGGGCCTTGAGGTCCCTGGCGACCACTTCCATGGCCGCGACCCCGCCGGCTTCCATGGCGGAGACGAAGTCGCTGCGGCTCTCGAACGGAGTCTCGCCGGCCGCCCACAGACCCAGCCGCCCGGCATAGGCCAGTCCGGGCACGGTGGTGGCGCCGGTGGCGGAGACGTAGGTGATGCGCGCGCCGGGGAGCGCGTTCTGTAAGCGGAGCCCGGCGCGGCCCTGGGCCGAGGGCTTCACTTCGCCGCGCTCGCTCTTGCCACCGGCCGCGTTGGCCATGGCGTGGGCCTCGTCGAACACGATGGCGCCGTCGAAGGCGTGGCGCTCTGCCTCATCCGTCCCCCCGGCGAGCCAGCCCACGATCTGGTCGAGCCGCGACGGACGGCCCTGGCGTGACGGCGAGCGCAGCGTGGCGTAGGTGGTGAAGAGGATGCCGTCAGAGCGCGAGATCTCGGCGCCCTGGCGGAAGTCGCCGAGCGGGATGAGGTCGTCCTCGCGTCCGCCGAGGGCGGTCCAGTCCCGGCGCGCGTCTTCGAGGAGCTTGTCGGACTGGCTGAGCCAGAGGGCGCGCTTCCGACCGCGGAGCCATCCGTCGAGGATGATGGCGGCCACCTGGCGTCCCTTGCCGCAGCCCGTGCCGTCTCCGAGCATCCAGCCCCGGCGGAAGCGCACGGGTTCCGACAGGGTCTCGCCTTCGTCCGTGAAAGCGGCGTCGCCCGGGTCCTCCTCGCCGCAGCGCTGTACGGTCTCCCAGCCGGAACCGATGCGGTAGCGCGCTGCAAGACGCCCCTCGTGGGCCTGGCCCGCCAGGACGAGGCTCTCGAGCTGGGCGTCGGACAGGAGGCCGTCGGTGACGACTCGTTCGGGCAACAGGGGGCGGTAGGACGGCGTGGGATGCGGGACGGCGGCCATTGCGGCGGACTGCACCAGGGGCGTGGGATGGGCCACGGCCCCCGGAACCCGGACGGCGCCCGGCCGCCAGGGCTCGTAGGGTCCCGAGCCGGCGGCACGGGCGTCGGTGGCGGAATCCGCCGGCCCGGTCTCGACCGCCAGCTCGGACACCGGCCCCCAGTCATGGGCGGGGGTGGATGCGGGCGTCTCGGGCACGCTCCCGCGCTTCGGCCGCCGCGGTGTGGCCGCGTTGCCGAAGAGGTCCCTAGCCGGCGCGGCGCCGGCTGTACGGACCTCCACCGGCAGGCGAGACGGCACCCGGGAGATGACGGCGTCGAGCAGCTCTCCGGCAGTGGCGGCGCGGGCGTGGGGATCGACCTCGATGCCGGGCCGGTCCGCGCGGTCGAGCACGGTGAGCCTGGTGTCGAAGCCCGTGCCCCGGCGCGCGTAGACGCGGCCGTCCACGGCCATGGTGAACACCACCTGGGCGGGCGGATCGAGGCGGCCGAAGGCGTTCCTCCAGTCGGGATCGCCGGGAACGCAGTTGGCCGAGGTGACGGCCACGAGCCGGCCGCCAAGCGGCAGCATGGAGAATGCCGAGCGCAGGTGCCGGAGGTCGGCGTCGTGGCGGATGCGGTGGACTCCCGGCGTGGCCGAGAACGGCGGGTTCATGATGACGGCGGTGGGCCGGACGCCGGGGAGGTGGTCGGCAACGTTCTCGGCGTTCACGCCGGTGACCACGGCGCCGGGGAAGAGCCGACACACGAGCGCGCGGCGGACGGGTGCGACCTCGTTGAGATGCAGGTTCCCGGCCGCCCGGCTCCCGAGCGCGCATTCCGCCATGACCGCCAGCATGCCGGTGCCGGCCGACGGCTCCAGCACCACATCACCCGGCCGGATGGCCGCGGCTTGTAGTGCCGCGTAGGCCAGCGGCAGGGGCGTCGAGAACTGCTGAAGGCGGACCTGCTCCTCGGAGCGCCTGGTGTGGGAGGGCTCCAGCGCGGCCACGGCTTCGAGCATCCTGAGCATGGCGGAGGGCCCTTCCGGACCGGCCCCGGCGTGGCGGCGCATGGCCCGGCCGTGGCGGCGGATGAACAGCACGACCGCGGCCTCGGCGGCCTCGTAGGCGTCCTTCCAGACCCAGGCGCCCCGGGCGTCGTCCGCGCCGAAGGCGTGGGTCATGGCGTCGCGCAGGGTTTTGGCGTCGAGCGGCTGGCCCGCCTCCATGACCGGAAGGAGGGTTGTGGCGGCGGCGTGGAGTGGGTCATGGGTGGAAGCCCGGGAGCGCGGGGCGACAGGGGTTGGAGAGGCCGGAAGCGCATGTGGAACGGGCAGGCGCGCGGATGCGTCCGGCGCCGTATGGACGTCGAGCATGGTTCCTCCTGGATGTGCATGAAGGCGCCGGCGGCCTGCATGGAGCCGGCTGCTCCGTCTCGCCGCGGGTCTGTCGGGTGGACGGCCGGTGGCGGGACGGCAGGTCAGCGACAGCTTAAAGCAATCCTTCCTGCTTGAAGCTGAAGAACCGGCCGTGCCCGCAGACCACGTGATCGTGGATCCGGATGCCCATCACCTCGCCCACCTGCCGGAGCCGATGGGTGATCTCCACGTCTTCACGAGAGGGTGAGGGGTCACCGGTCGGATGCTGATGTGTGAAGATGACTCCGGCGGCGCTCTCGCGGATGACGGGGCGGAAGCACTCCCGAGGGTGCACCACGGATGTGGACAGGCTGCCGGTGGAAACCCGGTGGTGGCGGATGAGCCTGTTGCGGTTGTCCATCATCAGGACATCGAAGTGCTCCCGGTACTCGTTCACGTACCGGGGGCGCATGTAGCGGTAGGCCTCCTCAGGCGAGTTGAGGATGGGAGCGTCTGCGTGCAGGGAGGCTTCGGCTTCGAGGAGCCGGCGGCCCAGGTCGAATGCCGCCTTGACCCTGGTGGACTGCGCCTGGGTGAGTCCGTGTTGCCGCAGTTCCCGGACGGTCATGGAGTCGAGGTCGAGCAGGGAGAGGCCGTTGAGTCTGCTCGCGCCGTTCGCGCCGATCAATGCTTCCATCGGGTTCGGGGTTTCCATGCAGCGCTTCTCCTGTGGCGGGGTGAATGTTGAATGTTGCCGGCGGGCAACGGCCGTTCCCGCGCCCCGGCCGCTCCGCGACCGGGAACCGGCCGGGCTCGGCTCCGGGCGGAGCGGGGCACTGGTGTGTCGTGGGGTGAAAACGCTGGCCGGCCCAAGCGAGCCGTTCGGCCAAAGTGCTCAGGTGGCGGGTTGGGCGGGATCGCCCAGAACGATCCGGACGTCAGGCCGGCGGATGGAGATCTCCACCTTGCGGCCGTTGGGAACCAGGTGGAGGATCTCCCGGCGGACGGTCTCGGCGATGGAGAGTTCCAGCGCCGAGTCCTCGCTGCAAAGGAGCCTGGTGGCGATGTGGAGCGCCTCCTCGTCGAAGCGCATGGCCTGGGTCTCCCAACTGTCGGCCCCGGTGTCGTCCGAGGCGGCGAAGAAGCCCTGGCGCAACAACTCCGCGAGCCGGCGCGGTTCGAGGGTGCTGTCCATGGTCACAAGCGGCAGCGCCTCGCCGACCCAGCTCCACGGCTCGCCCGCGAAGGCGAGATCGGTAGAAAGATGAAGGGTCCGGTTGAAGCCGCCGGCGGGCCTGACCGAGAGCGTCATGCGGACCGCGGCGGGACGCGGGGGCAACGGGGCTTCGGGCGCCCCCGTCCACCCGGGCACCGGGAACTCGTGGAGCGGCCACACCTTGCCATCGGCTGCGGTGACTTGGATGTCGATGCCCGTGACGCGGTCGAGGCGGTCATACCACTTGTAGCCTTCGAGGCGCCGGTCGGCCTCGAAGAGCCTCTCTGCCAAGCCGGAGCGCTGAGCGGCGCGCCACAGCGTCTGCGCCTCGGGGGGTTCGGGATCGCAGTCGATGACCAGCGCATCGGGGCCGGCGGGCGCGGGCTTCGGAGGCTCCCGCCAGTCGTCGATGTCGGCAATGGCGGGCCGCCAGGGACGGAGGGCCTCCGGAGGCGGCGCAAGGTCGATGCCTGCGTTATGCGCCCGCGTCCAGTCGGCGAAGGCCGGACGCGGCTCGGCATCGGCGGCCATGGCGTGATAAACCGCCAGGCGCGCGGCTTCGCGCATCTCTGTCAGAAACGCATTCTCCACCGCTTCCCGGCGGGCGGGCAGCACGAGTTCGAGCCCGGGGCAGTCCACGACGTCAGCGCGGACGGACCAGTTGGCGCCGTACACGGTCTCGACCGTTGGAAGGCGCACGGGGACGGTCAGTCCGAAGAAATTGAGGTCGGGTTCCATGTAGCCCTGCCTGTGGTTCCGGTAGACGCCGAAGGCGAGTCCGTTCCATGCCTCGGCATGGACGGCGCCGTCGAGGAAGGCCTTGCGGTCAAGCGCCTCGCCTTCGAACGTGACCGGTAGCGGATAGTGGCGAGCTGCACTTGCGAGGGCGACGCGGATCATGTCGGCGGACTCGGGGGCCTGGAACCGGACGGCCGTGCCGGATGGATAGGGCGCGGTGTCGTCGCGCCGGACCAGGGCGGCGCTCCGGCCCGTGAAGTGTTCCGGCTCAAGATCCATGGACCAGCCGTGCCCGGCTTGGCCATCGGGCATGCGTGCGCGCGAGGATATCCGGCAGCCCCGGTGGGCGAGGCTCAGGATCCCCATGCCGGCGGCGTCCTCGCGGGTCACGAGGTCGTCGGACCAGCCGTTCTCGCCGAAGCTCAGCAGGACGGCGGGGTCTTCGATGCCGGCGCCGTCGTCGGTGACGGTCACCACAAGGCGCGGCTCGGACGGCTCGGAGGCGCGGCCGGCAAGATTGGAAAGTGTCTCCACGGTGACGCGGACTCGGGTGGCTCCGGCGCGGCGCGAGTTCTGCAAGGCTTCGAGGAAGATTTCGATCGGGCGGGAAGCCCAAAATTTCGTGACGCGCTTGAGAGCGTTCTTGTGGACCCGGGCGCGGATGGACGCGGCTGGCGGATTGGCGTTGTTGGTCATGTGGTCTCCGTGATGGGCGGCAAAAAACAAAACGCCCCGCCCTGCGGTGGGGGGGCGGGGCGGTTGCGGGCGGAGGACGGTTCAGACGCGGCGCAGGAACTCGGGAAGATCGAGCCCTTGGCCGTTGTCATGGCCGTTGGCGGCACGGACCACAGCATCGCCGTTGACGGCAATGGTCGGGGCGCCAGGTTCGACCGACTCCGGGGCTTCGGTACTTTCGCCCACGGAAACCGGCTCCGGCGCATTGGCAGGTGCGTCGGCGCTCTGCGGTTCAACCTCCTCCACGGGGGCGGTGTCGTCCGGTTCCGCCGACGCTTCCGGATCCGCCGCAGCCTCCGGCGCCACGGCGTCCGCGGCCATCTCCACGCCAGCATCCTCGACGCCGGTGCGGACCGCGTCGAACGCCGCGAAGCCGGGCGGGGTCCAGGCGAGCGCGGCCGCGTGAGCGTCGGCCGTGATTCCGAGCGGAGGGCTGCCGGCCGCGAATGCCTCTCCCATCGCCTTGGCGAGGTCAGCCTTCTTGCTCTTGGCCCTTGCCGAGGCCCATGCCGCTCCCAGGGTCTCCCTGGCGATGTCCAGGATGCGGCCCTTGTTGATGCGCGACCACAGCATGCCCTCGGTCGGGCGCACCTGGCCCGCGAAGTCGATGTCGAGTCGGGCGACGGTGGCCTCCAGTTCGGGACGCGCCCCGGGTTCGAAGGCCAGCTGGCCGTTCACCGTGCGCGCCACCGAAGCGGCGAACAACGCTTCCTTGTCAGCCTGCGGCAACGCCCGGAGCGCCGCGAACGATTCCGCGTCGTCCTGGATGGTCAGCCAGTCCAGCGGCAGGCCGGAGCGGTCGGCGAGCATCGCCTCGCCCGGGCTCCAGGCGCCGAAATTCTTGTCGTTCATCCGCATCGTCGGACGGTCGGGGGTCTCGCTGATGGCGATGTCCAGGGCATGGGCCTGGCAGCCATGGGTGAACACGGCGCGGCCGAGCTGGAACAGCATGAGGTCGAAGGCCGCCTCGAAGTCCTCGCCCAGATGCGCCTTGACCAGGGCCGTGCGGATCGATCGGAGATCGTCCGAGAGCCCGATCCCCACGCCCGCCTCCTTGCGCGCCTCGGCCTCGGGATCCGGGGCCGGAGCCATGGGACCGGAGATGGAGGGTCCCCGGAGTCGGTCGGACCCCGAGGCGTCGCCGTTGGCGGCGTCACCGCCGTCGCTCTTGCCGGCATCGTCCGGCTTCGGCATGTCCCCGGGACGGACCAGTCCCTTGATGACCTGGAGCTTGCCGTCCCGGCCGATGGTGGCGATGCAGCCCGCGATGGCGTAGTCCTCCGCCTGGTAGGCCGCCCGGGCCTCGATCACCGCATGGATCTCGTCCGTGCGGGTCTCGATGGCGCAGGCCTCCTCGCCGAGTTGCTCGGTCCATTCGTCCTCGTCGAGCTCACACAGTTCGTCCTCGCGGGAGCGCAGACGATCGAGCTCGGCCGCCTCCTCGTCAGTGGGCGTTGCGGGCTCGGGCTGGATGCGGCCGTAGCGCGCAAGCTCGGTCCAGTCGGCCTCCGGCGTCGCCGTTGCCCAACGCCACCGGGTGGCCAAGTCCTTGGCGGTCTTGTCCAGCTTCTCCATGGCGAGATTGTTCAGGAGCACCGGGTCCTCCAGCCACACGCCGCTCTCGTCCTCGTCGGAGAAGAGGTCCCGCAACACCGCTCCGCCCGCGGCCTCGTAGGCGCCGACGCCCACGAAATGTGCCAGGGCGGAGTTGGCCGGAACTCGGTCCTCGGTGAGGAGCCGCTTCACCTGCCAGGCGGTGGGGCGGTAGTCCTGGTTGGCCACCCGCTCGTAGACCGCCATCTGGCGGCGGTGGTCGGTGGTGACGGCGAAGCCCTTGAGAGTCTCCAGGTCGATGGCGCCGGCCCGGTAGGCGTCGAGGAGTTCGGGCGCGGCGTTGCCGAGCCGAAGACGCTGTTCCACCAGGCGCTCGGAGATGCCGAAACGGGCGGCGATGGAGGACACCGATGAGCCTGACTCGGCCAGGTCCCTGAACGCCGCCACCTGATCGGCCGGATGCATGGCGATGCGGACGACGTTCTCGGCGAGGGACAGCTCGGCGGACGGGGCATCGCCGTCCACGACCAGGCAGTGGACAGGATGGTCGGCGTCGAGCAAGCCGTCCGCGGCAAGGGCCTTGAGGGCAGCAAGGCGGCGGCCACCCGCGACCACGGCGTAGTTGCCGCCCGGGCCGTCGTTTCGAACGACGAGGTTCCCCAAGAGCCCGTGGGCCGCGATGGAGGCCTTCAGCTCGGCCTCGGCGGCCCCATCGGGCGGTGTCTTGCGCACGTTCTCTGGCGCGGCAAACAGCCGGTCGAGTGCGATCGGACGGATCTCCGGCTCGTGGGTGGGAACGGTATGGTTCATCGATTCCTCCTTGCATGGTGGTTGGCGGGTGTAGCGGCTCTCTCTGCCCCTGTCCGCCGCCCGGCCTCACGCCAGACTCCGCCTTCGGGCGGTGCTCGTGGAGCGGACGGGGCGTCGGCGGACCGCCCACGGCGTTGACTCATGGCCTGGCGCTCTCGTCGGCCAAGAGCCGGTCGGAGGAACCGGGCGTTCCAGCGGCCGGATCGATGGGAATGCCGGTCAACTGCGGAAGCGGAATGCCCGACGGCGACAGCGTGTGGCTGATGCGTTTCTCCAGCACCGCGTAGCGACGATAGAGGTCCGGACGAAGTTCGGCAGCACGGCGTAGGGTGGAAATGGACGAGAAAATACAAAAGCTGCAAGAACAGCGGGACACCCCCCGCGCATATACCCAGTGAGGAGACTGGCCGGCATCGCGGATGACGCGGAACACGTCGTCAACAGTCAGATCGAAGATCGGCAGCCAGTCAAACCACTCCCGGCCGGCGCGGGAGTTGCGGTCGCTGCGTTTCCAGGGGATGCGCTTGGCGCGGTCAGCGCTCTCGTCGCGCCGCAGTCCCATGGCGCTGACAATGCGCCCGGCGAAGCGCGGATGAGCCTTCAGGTAGCGGCGCAACTCGCGTTCAATAGGTGAAGATTTCAGGTCCGAGGTGCAGAATCGCGCCCGTGGCGAGGGGAACATGCCCCTTTCCTCGACGCGTTCGAGAAGCGACTTTCCGGAGGCCACGTGCGCGAAGATCAGCGGAACGCCCGCGGGCATCGTGTTCTGGATGTGCTCGATTGTGCCCGGCCACTCGACCTCGCCGAGCGGGGCGTGAACTACCAACAACTGGTCGCGGGGCACGGTTCGGGAGAGCAGGATCGTCATGGATTGGCTGTCCTTGCCCCCCGAGTGGCTCACCGCGATGAGCGCTCCGCGGCGGATCATGTCGCGGCACTCGGAAGGGATGTAGAGGTCAGCGGCGGGTCGGCGACCGCGTGGCGTGGTCCGGCTCATGCCCGGCGCCCTTCGTGGTCCGTCAACGTCATCGCCGGGGTCGGGCAGATGAAGAGCGGGCTGATGAGATATTCCGGGCCGCCGCCGTCCTGAGCGGGGGGACTCACGGTGACGGCGGCGATGGCCGCGGTCGCCTCGCCGTCGACGAAGCACGAGACGAGGCAGAAGTTGTCGAACCGGCCGCTGGTCAGGGCCTCGAACGCGCGGCGGTGATCCTCTGTAATGTTGGTAGCGGGCATGGCGGCGACCTCCGTGGGGTGGCGTGGGGGACCCTGTCCTCGGGCCCCGGATTCGCCCGGCCCGGCCGGCCACCACCTCCCGGCGGCGGGCTGCTTGGCGGTGGAGTTTGAAGCGCCCGGGCCCGGCCGGTGGGACAGCGGCCATGAACGGATCAGCGAAGGTGACGATCATCGTGGAGCAGTTCATCCTCCATTTCGCGAAGCGAGGAATAGCGGCCCGTACGCAATGTCCACTCGTGTAGGTCGTCGTCGCCCGGCGGCAACTCGTAGGTGTGGAAGGCGCTCCAGTCGCCGTGGCGGAGCCCCCGCCACAGGGCGCCCGCGAGGCTTGCGGCGACGGTCCAGGCAATCGCCGCCATCCAGAGCGGGCCGATGTGTTTTGCGCCGGCGCCGAGAACGAGCGCCGCGGCCGTGTAGACTGTTGCAAGGGCGAGCCCGCCGAGCACGAGGGCGCGGACGCGCCAGGTGATCCGGCGCGCGGGGCGGTCCGGGCCGTTGTCCCGAGCTGTGAATGTTCGTGTCATGTTCATGGCTCCACCGTGCCGGCGGGAGCGGCGCGGATCCCGGGTTCCCGCCGGCGCGGCGCTGATTGAAGAGTTGAGGGAGGAGGGCAAAGGGTTTTCTTCGGCGTGCCGATCAAGGCGTCCCTTTGCCGGATGTGTCAGGCGCCGATGTCGACGCGGTCCCCCCAAGGCTCGCGATTCCAGTCTGACGGGGGAGACCCGTAGCTGACCCATACGACCGGGTAAGGCGGCTCCGTCTCGGGGTAGCTCGAACACTCCATGTCCGTGAAGTACAAACACACGCTCGGCTGTATCCCCTGCTCGTCGAGCCATGCGAAGCCCGGGCGGAAGTCGGTGCCTCCGCGGCCCTTGAGGGCAATCTCGTCCGGGAGGTCGTCGGGACCGTACTCGGCCGCGTCCCGCAATGCGGCGTCGACCTGGAGCACGAAGACCCTCTCGGGGCGGATCTCGTCTACCACCTCGCGCAGCTCCGCCCAGAACTCACTCAGGGTCTGGGCCGGAACGGAGCCCGAGGTGTCGATGATGACCGCGATCGTGTCGATGCCCTCGGAGCGGATCGAGGGCAGGTAGAGGCCCGAGTCGATGAAGCGGCGGTTGGGGGCGCTCCAACTGTAGTCGCGGCTGGCGGCGTCTGTCATGTAGCGGCGCAGGAGCGTCCGCCAGTCGAGGGTGCTGGCGTGGGCGTTTCGGACGGTTTCCTCGACGCCGCCCGGGGCCTTGCCTTCGGCCCTGGCGATGCTGAGGGCCTGGTGCATGGCCTCGTCCCAGGCCTGCTCCTCTGAGGCGGTGTCCACGGGGGTCTCGCCGGAACCGGACCCCTGGCCGGCGCGGGAGTCGGCGTCCATGACCTCCCCCGTGCCGGAAGGATCGTGGCTCGGCGGCGCATCGGATGCGCTACCGTCGCCCTGCGGTCTCCCGTCCTCGCCTTCGCCGTCACCGGCGGGCTCGGACGGATCGGTGGATTCGTCGCCGCCACCGGGAGGCGGTTGCTCGCCCGCCCCGGCGCCCGCGCCTCCGGCATTCTGGGACGCGTTTCCTTCGTCACCCGAATCGTCCTCTCCGGGCTCGGGCAGGCGGTCGTATGCCTGCTCCACGCTCAGGTCCTCCCAGGCTTCGGCGTCGGGCGGGAGCGTGAAGCCGGCATCCCGCAAGAGCGCGTGTGTGACGAGCTGCGAGGCCGTCTGCCACCGTTCCGGATCCCGGGCGCCGCGGCGGGTGTGGTGCTTGAGAGCGCACGCCATCACCACCCGCGCCATCGCGGTCTCGATCAGGTGCGCGTCGGTCTCAGCCACCCAGTCGGGCGAGTAGCGGATCTCCGCTCCGTCGCTCGCCAGTGTCCGGCGCGTGGGATCGGCGCGGAGCGGGAGCCTCAGGACGAGACTTCCGAAGAACGGTTGCTTCCGCAGGAGTTCCGTCACGCAGTCGCTCATGCGGAGCGCGGATTCGCCGAGGACGTTCGCGGCCATCACGCCACCTCCCGCGCCGGTTCGACCGGTTGCGCCGGGAAGTAGCCGGCGAACTGTTCCATCAGCGCGTCCGCGTCCCGCTTCACCCGGTCCCGGACTACGGGGTCGAAAGTCCTGGACGGACGGAGCGAATCCGGCTCCACGCCCGCGATCCTGTCCTTCACCTGCTCGCACAGGCTGGCGAGCCTCTGGTCGCCGAATATGTTGAGCCGGGGAACCACGTCGACCAGGTCCCGGATGTTGGAGATCATGGTGTCGCGGAACACCAGGGGCTTGCCGTCCCCGTCCTCGTTCAGACGCTCCGAGACCCGCTCCACGGCTTCGGCCAGGCGCCGGTAGAGATCGCCCACGGCGTCGTGGAGTTGTTCCTCGATGTGGCGCTCGATGTCTCGCTTCACCCGCTCGGTGTCGTCCGAGGCGAGCCTGGCGATGAAGTGGTCGGCGTCCGGCACGGGCGTGATGCGGTAACGGATGGAGAACTTTCCTCTCAGGTCCTCTTTCGAGGGATACTCTTCGATACGGAAGAGTTTGCCGAGGTCGAGCCGGGCCTGCTCGACGTAGTGATCGAAATCCTCGATGAAGCGGGCGCGCTGCCGCACCAGGCGCTCCCGGAGCCCGTCCATCATCTCGGTGTAGTGCTCGTAGTTGGCGACCGTGAGAAGCCGCGAGCCCTTGTCGTCCCAGGGCAAGGAATTGGCGTAGTGACGCGTGCGCGCTTCGCTCATGGTGGCGTTGAGCGCGGCCAGGGCAGCCTTGGGCAAGAGTCGCTTGTTGTATCGGCCGACGTTCGTGCTGGCGTCGTGGTGGGCGGCGACGTGGTCGCTGGCCTCGCGGTCGTAGAGCCGGCCGGACCACGCGCTGATGCGCAGGATGACCAGCATGGCGTCGCTCTTGAGGTCCATCGGGTTACTCCTTTCAGGGCTACCTCAGGGTCCACAGAGGGACCTGGATTGCGTGGGCGAGCTTCCGTCGCGCAGCCTCGCGGCTACGCGCCCGCACCGTGTAATGGCGCGAGGCGGCGTCGCCCGCGGTGTAGTGTGCAATTCTCCAGTGCATGGCCTTCTCCCTCACTGCGTCCTGGCGGCGGCCCAGCGGATGAAGGCGGGGGAACGCTGGAGCGCCGGGTCGCGGCGCACACACGCGCCCACCAGAGATTCGCCGACTTCCCGCCGGAGCCGCTGGGCGAAGGTGACGATGGCGTCCATGGTGACGTCGGTCGCCAGCCGGTAGAGAGAGCCGCAGAGCGCCATGAGCGCGCTGGCGTTCTCCGGGATGTCGGCGTTCCCGGGGTCGTTCAGGACAGCCCTCGGGTGGGGCAACTCGCGCCAGACGTTCAGAAATGCCGAAAACTCCACCGCCGCGGCCTCGCCCACGGCGCCCCGGAGGATGGCGCGCTCGGCCGCGGGATCGAGGCCGTTGCGGTGCTTGACGATGTTGCTCACGAACTCCCAGGTCCGCGGGCACGGGAAGGCCTTCTCTTTGGACTGCGGGTCGAACCGGTGCAGGAGGTCCGGCTCGTAGGTGACGAAGAACAGCACCTCGGGGACAATGCCGTTGGCTGCGCCCCAGTCGAGCCAGTCCTCTGGGTCGACGCGGATCTCCAGGTGGACGAAGCGCGAGGCCAAAGGCGTCGGCATGCGGTGCACAACGCCGCGGTCGGTCTCACGGTTGCCGCAGGCAATGAGCGAGGCGCCCTCGGGCAACTCGTACTCGCCGACCTTGCGGTCCAGCACCAGCTGATACAATGCCGCCTGGACAAGGGGTACGGCAGAGGGCAGCTCTTCGAGGTTGATGAGCCAGCGGCCGGGATCGTCGGATGGCGGCAGGAACGCGGGCGGCGCCCAGCGCGTGCGGTCGTCGTGATCTCGCCAGGGGATGCCGCGGAGGTCCACGGGGTCGAGCAGCAGCGCGCGGACGTCCACGTACTGGCGGTTGGTGGCCGCGGCGACCTGTTGGGCGACCTGGCTCTTGGCCGCGCCAGGCGGCCCCCATACTATCGTTGGCTGGCGGGCCTCGACCAGCAGCGCGAGCACTTGGGACAGCTCGCTCGGGCGTAGCGTGTAGTCCGCGGAAATCTTCTCGGGAACGGTCATGCGCAACCTCCGTGTGACGGGGAATCGGAAGCGGCATGGACGCTCTCCAGGACCGTCCGGCCGCGCCTCGCCACCCGCTGCCCTCTGACCCTTCGTTCTGTTAGAACCTCCGGGGCGGACTACCGGGAGGTTGCGCGGCAATGCAGGGGGTGGTGCTCCTTCAGCATCCCGATTGCCTGCTCCTCGCTGAATCGGATAGGTTGGAGTTCTCTCGGAGAACTTGCGGGCCGAACGATTGCGGGAGACGCCGCTCTGCCGCAGACCTGTCGCGCCAGCGTTGCGGCGTGGCATAGGAAAAAAAGGGGAGGAAAATGGCTACGGACCTGAAAGTCAGCGTAAGGAGAGAGATTGATCGGTTGAGGAAGGAGCTGGCCGTGGCCAAGGAGCAGGTTGCCGCGTTGCGGGACGAGATCAAGAGGCACGAACTGGTCTATGACATGCTCGACGGACGAAAGACCGGCAAGAGGTTCCGGCAGGGTGCTTCCGGGGTGGGAGCGTTGAAACGAGGGCCACGCGGCGCGATGATCGATTGGACGGCGGTTTTCGCGACTCTCCCCGACCGGTTCACGCTGGATTCCCTGCTCGCCCACGAGACGGCGGGGGAGAAGCCGCGAGCATACCACAGGCAGATGGTCGCGCGGTGGTCGAAGGAAAGCCGGATCAGACGCACCGGCCGGGGCAGGTACGAGAAAACCTGATTCCGAAGAAAATGGACGGGACCGATGGAGCAGAGGTGTCGCCGGTACAGTGGAAGTACCTCGAGACGAATAAGGGTGAGCTGCCATGAGCGAGTCCATCAAGATCACAGAACCCACGCTCATTCTCTCGATCAGCATTCTCTATCCCGACATAGAGCCCGACATCTATGAGGCGACCCGGTATGCCTGGAGGCTAAACGCAAACCGCGCCAAACGGTACAAGCTCGTGCTGGCGCGTTGCGGTGACACGGTAGTTGGGGCGTTCCGTCCAACCAAATGGATGAAGGCTACCAAGGAGAACTTCCCCGACAAGACGCCCTCGGTGGAGCATTCCGGTGAATTCGAAGATCGTTGGGGGTTTGAGGGTTACTGCTGCAAGGCTGACTGGAACCTCTATGTGAAGAAGCGGGTTCCAAGCCGTTGCTGCGGACGGTACCCGATCCGCTACTGCGAACCTGTCTGATACAGTCTCCTGAAACGCGAAACGCCAGGGTTAGAGCGGTGGCCAGTGCAGGAACCCGGTCCGTAGCGGGCTAACTCACGGGTGAGGACAAACGGGGAGCAGGTCAATGGGGATCGATCAGACGAAGCCTGTGGTCGTCATCCTTGGCGCAGGGTTCTCGGCGGTCGCCGGTGTACCACTCGCGAGTCAGTTATTTGAAGGACGGCCGGAAGTGGACCGAGTAACTCGCCAGAAACTCGTTGATCGGGTGGTCGCAAGATGGGAAGCGTGGCGGTCTCGGCACAACGGTGCCACCGAACAGTACTTGGCAGAACTCGAGCGCACTAATGCAAGGGAGTTTCACGATGCAGCGTGGTTCATTGGACTTACTGTGGCGCTTCAGATGGGCCAACTACGAATGGTGGGTACGAATCTCGAAATCACCAAGCATAATCTAAATCGGACCAGTGATCCCGAACTCGAGAATTTTTGGACGGTTCTATTTGGCGTACGAACCGATGTGTCGGTAATTACAACGAATTTCGACATTTTAGCAGAACGCGGGCTGAGACATGTGCCTCGACCCAGAGCCAAGCGACCAGGATTCCACTACGGATTTGGACCTGAGAGTCTGGAGGGTGGCGGCTACCCCTCCTATTCGCACATCCAGAAAATCAGGACCGGGGGCCATGTCCCACTACTGAAGCTTCATGGTTCCGTGTCGTGGTCCCTACGTAATGGCAAACTCGTGAAGTATCACGACTGTCGGTCAGCAATTAGAGGCGATGCGGCCATCGTCGCACCGATTGTTGAAAAAAATGTTCCTAACTATCTTGAATCGACTTGGATGGCCGCGAAAGAACACCTTTGCAGAGCTGGAACATGGATTGTGGTTGGTTATAGCCTCCCTCACTACGACCAAGCAGTTCGGTCCCTACTTAGAGAGGCACTAAATCCAGAGACGGCTATTCACGTTTTCGATCCGGATACCGCTGTCGGTTCGCGATTCCGTGACCTGGCACATAGTGTACGTGCCCACCCTGGACTTCCCGATGGGATCAATGAACTCAACGATTTGCTTAGGTAGCCCACTTTAAGAGTGAATCTGGAGGATCGAGTTGAAACCGCAGAACAAGCGTTGAGTGCGTTCACCCCGAGATCTGGGCTTGTAGTCCGGTATGTCGGTTGGGCGCTGATTAGCCTTCTAACTCCTTAATTTTGCTTAATCCGAAGGGGTCAAGAGCGGGGTCTGTTGGGGGTTCGATACTCGCAGTGGCTTATGGACGCGAGGGAAAAAGCAGCGGGCGGAAAGCAGAGCGGCGGTCCTTTGTGGTATCAATCACTGCCAGACGACCAGTCGTGGTTCTCGTTGTGGAGCGCATACATCCGCTGCGCCTGTGGCGGAATCCGTGGCACAGAGGCGCCATGTCCGGTATGCGGCGAGGACGCACCGAAGCCGGACTGGGTGGTCGTGCGCGACGCTGACGGAACTGAGTTGCGCGTACCGCCCGTGTCCATGGGTGCCGACGGCGGGTTCCAGGACTGGGTCTACCTGCGAATGCTGGAACGTGAGTGGCTGAGGCCCGTGGAGGCGGATCTGTACGCCTCGATACCGGAGAAGGATCGGCCTTCCGCGAGAGCGATTGTGGTGATCGTGTTCTGGAGCTACTTCGAGACGCGCATAGACAGACTGTTCCGGCAAACGGCGCAGGCGATTCCCGGGCAGGTCATGGAGCACCTTCTGGACCGTTATTCCGGCATCGGCGCGCGGCTGGATAGGCTCTACAAGGTGATCTTCTCGACCACATACCGGGCCGATCTCAGCGACCTTGGGTATGGCAATGTGGCGGCGCTCTTGAAGAGGGTGGAAGAGTGCCGAAACAGGTTCGCGCACGGCGAGCCGGAAGCCATCGACGACTCGCTGGTCGAAGCGGTGGTGGCAGCTCTGAAGGCGGAACATGAAGGGTGGATCGCCGTATTCAACCAGCGGCTGAAGGAAGCGCACACAGGATAGGCGTCGCCGCACGGCCGACCGGGGGCCATGTCCGAAGGACGAGGCACACACTGGTTGGAATGTGCCGCAAAACGAAACGGGGTATTGATTCGGTGACGGGGGATCAATCCGTCGGTGTGTCTTGGTCTGTCCTCAGGCGCGTGTAGGTCGCCCTGTTTGTGGGCGTTCTGGGTCAGCGCCTCGAAGGCCCGCTCCGTGCGGCGCGGCAGTCAACGTGAGGCTTCGTATTGCCTCACTCAGGAATGTTCCCGAGGGGTGCGGTGCCTTGCCTCAGACAACGGTGTGGCGGTTTCGACTGCCGTTAACTATAGACACTGATCGGGGATTGTACCGGTGACAAAGCGACGTCACGGTGGACCGGCGTTCGCAAGCTCCCTTGTCAGACCTTCTTGCTTGTCCAAGGGTTGGAGGATTTGTAGATGCCGACGGAAGCATTCGTAGCGTTCTCTTCATCGGACAGAATTGTCGCCGATACCATAAACTCCGCGTGTCATGCTGCGAAACAACACGACAGGAACCTTGTTCCGTGGAACCGGAACGATCCTTCCGGCCACCCAATTGACGCCTCGGTACACGCGTGGGTCAGTGCCGCAGACGAATTTATCGCCGACGTCTCCGAACCCAACCACAACGTCACCTACGAAATTGGGTTGGCGTTGGGCATGCGCAAACCTGTCCGCCTAATCCGGGCGGGCAACAAAGACCGGAAGGTTCTTGAAACTATAGGCCTCCTTCACAATGTTGGACACGACGACTACCACGATAGGGATGCCCTTAGCGGAATATTACAGCAGCCCGCGCCGGTCGCCCCGTGGCGAAAAAGAAAACGCAACAGAGAACAACCCGTGTACTTTCTCCGAGCATCGGTTGGAGAGGATCTCCTTCGTCGTGTGGCCAGCAGCATAAAGAAAACTCTTAAACTGAAGTTTCGCAGTTTCGATCCCAGCGAAATCGACCGTCTCACTGCAACGGAAGCTCACGAACAAGTCTCTCAATCGTTCGGAATTATTGCGGTTTGGAACAATTCCGAAGGACCAGATACGCTGCGTCAGAACCAACGGTGCGCCTTTGCGGTAGGGATTGCGCGAGGTGCGGACATTCCGTTTCTGTTGTTTGCACACCAGGCCGACCGCCTTCCGCTTGACCTTGACGAAATCGCAACCCGGTGGTCAAGAGTTTCAGATATCGACGCGAAGATGCAGGCTTTTCAGGACGATGTCTACGGAGCACAGGAATCACATGTAGAACCTCCTGGCGACAATCCGCGTTTTCTCGATCAGGTCCACTGCGGCGACCCAGCTGCGGAAAACGAGGCAGTACAGTTGGGAAACTACTTCCTCGAGACAGAACAGTTCCGTTTGACGCGGTCAGGCGATCTGAACATCATACTGGGCCGAAAGGGAAGCGGCAAAACCGCGGTATTCTTGCAGGCCCGGGACCGGACGCGCGTCGACAGAGAGAATATAGTGGTGGATTTGCAACCAGAAGGTTATCAACTTCTCAAACTCAAGGAGTTCATTATAGAACAACTATCGCACGGGACTCGAAAGGAGTTTCTGGCGTCCTTTTGGGAGTATATTGTCTGGCTCGAAATTACTTACAAGCTGTTAGAAAAGGATGAGAAACGCATACAGTACGACTCGCGGCTTATGTCCGCGTATGATCGCTTGCAGGAAGAGTACAACCGACGTGTTGAGGGTGCGGGAGACTTTGCCGAACGTTTGGCCAATCTGACGGAGAGAATCGTCGGAAGGTATGAAGCGGAATGGGGTGCTGAAGGTGCCAAGCTGTCATCTTCGGCGAAGATTCTCGAAATTGTTTACGGGTCGGAGATCGGTTCCATGCGGACGGAGGTTCTTCAGTACCTGGAGCGTAAAGGCTCGGTGTTTTTTCTATTCGATAATCTTGATCGCTTTTGGGTACCGCCGTCATTCACAGAAGTCGATGCGTCGATTATCAGCGGCCTAATTGAGTCGCTAACTGACGTGCGGAGACGATTTAGTCAGACGGAGATAGACTTTTGTTGGGCAATTTTCTTGCGCAGCGATGTCTTTGAATTTGTTGTTAAGGGAATGGCGGATTACGGCAAACTCGCGGTTGCGAGCGTTGAGTGGAACGACCGCGAACTCCTCTTCGCACTGTTCAAGAACCGGATAGTACGAGGCGTAGGCGCACGAATGTCGAATTGGGACGAGATCTGGGAGACTGTTTCGGTTCAAACGGTTAGGGGCCGGTCGACAACGGACTTCCTTATTGATTCGTCCCTTATGCGGCCCAGGTACTTGATCCGGCTTTTTGAGACGGCGCGGCGTAGAGCAATTACCTTGGAGAGGGAACGGATCGAGGAAGCAGACTACGAGAATGCAGTGGAAGAACTGGGTTGGCAGGTACTGGAGGATTTCGATCGGGAGCTAGCGGATGTAGTTCCAAATGTGGAACTGTTGATCTTTGATCTGTTGCAGATCGGGCCGGAAATGTCGCTGGCCGAGCTCAGGGCGGCGATTGCTCGACGGGTTACGGACGGAACGGTAGTTGAGACGGTGATCGATGTCCTGATATGGAGCGGGTGCATTGGGGTCAAGCGTTTTGGTCAGACGACGTACATCTCAGACTGCGGATTCAAACGACCGTACATGCGGTCGCTCATAAACGATCTGGACAGGCCGGTGATTGTGTTCCATCCAACGTTGGGAACGCTGACCTCTGAACCGAGATAGTACAGACAGAACCGCGTTGCAGCGGGCGTGGAGTGGAACTAATCCGCTTGCAGTATGCTTACGACGAAGATCGATCCGCTTTAGCAATCTCAGTCCGTGACCGCTCGAAATAACAAACATACCAGCTAGTTATGACTGATTCCCGATGTCGATACCTGGTGGGGGTGGACGTCGGCGGCACCGAGGAGTGAGATGATCCGAAAGACATCCCGCTTTGCTTGCGTCGTGCTGGCCTCTTCCGTGGTCGTCGTCGCGCTCCTGGCTGTGGCGCCGAGTGCCCGTGGAGAGCTCCGTGCCGGGCCGGATTGTTCCAGCTGGCTGACCGCGGCGTTCTGGCAAGTTGCGACCACGGAGGATGCCGAGCGCTGCCTCGCCGCGGGTGCGAAGATCGACGCGCGAAACGAGTGGGGCCGGACCCCGCTGCACAAAGCGGCGTTGTCGGGAAGCGCGGTAGCGGTGGATGCCCTGATCGCCGCCGGCGCGAAGGTCGACGCGCGAAACAAGCATGGCGAGACGCCGCTGCACGACGCGGCGTCCGGGGGCAGGACGGTGACGGTGAATGCTCTAATCGCCGCGGGTGCGAAGATCGAGGCGGGAGACAAGTTGGGGGACAGGACCCCGCTGCACTACGCGGCGTTTAGAGGCAAGACGTCAATAGTGAACGCCCTAATCGCCGCCGGTGCGAAGATCGAGGCACAAAGCAAGAATGGCCAGACCCCGCTGCACAAAGCGGCGTTTGGAGGCAAGACGTCAACGGTGAACGCCCTGATCGCCGCCGGTGCGAAGATCAACGTGCGAAACAGGTGGGGCGAGACCCCGCTGCATGAGGCGAGGTCCGCGGAAAAAGTGAGTGCCCTGATCGCCGCCGGCGCCAAGGTCAACGCGCGAGACCGGCGGGCCTGGACCCCGCTGCACGCAGCGGCGCGAGGGGGTACGGCGTCAACGGTGGACGCCCTGATCGCCGGCGGTGCGAAGATCGACGCGCGAGGCATGCATGGCCGGACCCCGTTGCATCACGTGGCTGGGTCGGCGTCGGGAAACGCGTCAACGGTCAATGCCCTGATCGCCGCCGGCGCGAAGGTCGACGCGCGAGACAAGCGGAGCAGGACCCCGCTGCACGACGCGGCGAAGAGGACAACCACGAGGGTGAATGCCCTGATCGCGGCCGGCGCCAAGATCAACGCGCGAGACGGGCGAGGCTGGACCCCGCTGCACTACGCAGCGGGGCGTCGCAATGCGAAGGTGATAATCGTACTCCTCGATGCCGGGGCCGACGGTGCGGCGCGAACAGCGCGCGGACAAACTCCATTCGATCTCCTTCGCATAGCCGCCGGTTATCGGTGGCGGGAAACGGATGCTTGGCAGCGGCTGCGCGACGCCCGGTCTAGGTGAGCGGGACAGGCGGGAAAGGCCTCTCCGTTGCGCCGCGAGAAAAGGCCGACCGAGGCGACCGGCGCTGGAGCTTAGTCCGGTTCGTCATGCGTTGCGACCGGCCCGGCTCCGCCCGCCTAGCCGACGGCTGTCCAGTCCACATCGCGCGACGTTTCGTGAGAAGATGCGCGATCGGTGATGTCGCATGCGGTTATGGTGTCTCGAAGGGGGATTGAGGATGATGCGAAAGACGTTCCGTATCGCTTGCGCTGTTCTGGCCGCTTCTCTGGTCGTTGTCGCTTCCGTAGCTGTAACACCTAGTACCTCGGAGAGTTCCAGCGCCGGGCCGGATTGTTCCGGCTGGCTAACTGCGAAGTTCTGGCAAGTTGCGGTCGCGGAGGATGCCGAGCGCTGCCTCGACGCGGGTGCGAAGGTCGACGCGCGAGACAAGGGAGGCTCGACCCCGCTGCACCTCGCTGCGGGGTCAGGAATCGCAGCTCTCGTGAACGGTCTGACCCACGGCGAGGCGGGCTCGACTCCGCTGCTCCTCGCAGACATGGTAGACTTCCTGATCGCCTCCATTGAGAAGGCCCGTGTGCAGGACCGGGGAGCCTTGTCTCGGCTGCTCCCCACGTTGAGGTGGAAAGGAAGCGCGGATACGGTGAACGCTTTGATCGCCGCCGGTGCAAAGGTCGACGCGCGAGACAAGCAGGGCAAGACCCCGCTGCACTACGCGGTGGGAATGGGCTGGACGGACACGGTGAACGCTTTGATCGCCGCCGATGGGAAGGTCGATGCGCGAGACCCGTTTGGCCGGACTCCGCTGCACCACGCCGCGGTAAACGGTCGCGCTGAATTGATAGTCGCCCTTCTCGACTCCGGCGCGAGCGCCGCCGCGCGGACCGAAAGCGGTGACACCGCGTTCGACTTTGCGCGAATCTACCAGGCGGAGAAATTGCGGGGAACCCGTGCATGGCGACGGCTGCGCGATGCCACGCCTAAGTGACCGTCCTGTTTAACTGGCATCCGCCGCCTGTGCTATATTCTATTCGATTCGGCATCGTAGGGCCGGACGGTGCTGGGGTTTGAAGCCGCGTAATCCTTCGGTCCTGCCGTGATCGCGGGGCCCTCCGGGTCGGTCGGGTCAATCTTGACTGGGTCTTTGGACATGGTCCCAAGCACGCAAGTGTTCGCTACGTCGCGCAAACGCCTGATTCTCCGGCCACCGTGGAAATGGAGCGAAGATCCGGCGGGGTCCGAGGCACAGGGTCGTCACGGTGCGAGCGAAGGATTATGCCGCGTATTCGTTCGGTCAGCGGGTGATGTTGTCGCCGGGGGCACTGGCGCTTCCGTGCTCTGCATGACCGTGAACGGCTTGCCTTGGTGCTGTCCTCATCGCCGTCACCCTGTGACCGAACAAAAATACGCCGCCCGGCGCGTCGTGTTGACTATGTGTTGATTGTTCCGGCGCGAATCATCGGGTCCTCCAAGTGGAGTGTTTTACTTATTTGTTTTCAAGTAGTTATGGGCGGCGGGTGGTAGGACAAACCCTACACGGCCAAGTTTGAAACCCGCCCCTACACAGAGTCGCCACGTTCCCAGTGGCGGGACACGTCGGTCACGGAGACCTCGCGCGCGCCGTTGCGTATCTGGTAGAGCGTGCGTCCCGTCACTTCGAGACAGCTCAGGGCGTTGCCATAGACCAGTCCCGTGTCCAGGCCGATCTTGTAGGGGAGATTGAAGAACACCTCCCTCATGGGCGTGTGACCGAACAGCACTGTCTGAGGCAGAGTGTGTGGGTTCACGATGAACTCGTGCCGGATCCAGATGAGCTCCTCGCCGATCTGCTCGTCCCATGGCCGCCCCGGGTTGATGCCCGCGTGCACGCACAGGAAGCCGTCGACGAAGTACCAGGGCTCCAGCCTCACCAGGAACTCGACGTGTTCCGGCGGCAACGCCGCCAGCAGCCGCTGCCCGTCGGCGGTGCCGGGTGACGCCGTCGGCGCGGCGACGCCGTAGCTCGCCAGCGTGTCCAGCCCCCCGTTCAGCAGGAAGGCGTCGCCGTGGTGTCCGGAAAGGCCCATGTAGGACAGCATCATGTCTTCGTGGTTGCCCCTCAGGAACACCGTCTTGTGTCCGTCGCGCCGGCGCAGACCCGCGAGGTAGTCGACGACGCCCTTCGAGTCGGGTCCCCGGTCGACGTAGTCGCCGAGGAAGACGAGGGTGTCGCCGCGCTCCAGCGGCAGCGACTCTACAAGAGAGGCCAACTCGGACAGACATCCGTGGACGTCGCCGACCACGTAGCATTTCATCGTGTGCTTGACCCCCGATCCCGCTCTCGGCTATCGTGCCGTACGGTCATGAAGCTCCGGAGCCTGTATCTTAACCTCTATTTCGTCGTCGGCCTGGTGCTGGTCCTGTTGGGTGCCGGGAACTGGACCGTCGGAGCGGTGCAGGTAGCGCGCTACCGGGCGTTGGTGGAGGCCGGTTCCAAGACCGGCCTGGAGGAAAGCTACCGGAGCTTTCGTGAGCTGACGCCCCGGAAGAACCGGGCGATTCTCAGCGGGATACACGAAGAGCAGGAAAGGTACGACGCCGCCCGGGTGAAGCTGGACTTCTTTCATGTAGTGCTGAGGGGCGGCTTGCTGCTCATCCTGATAGGGCTGGGCCTTGCCTTCTCGGCTCTCTTCAGGATCATCCGCCGGGATACGCCGACCGGGATCGGTAAGCTGACTACCGGTTGAGGGTCACCTGGAAGGTTTCGACTTCTGGTACTTCCGGTAGTCGTAACCGGTGGCCATGGACAGCAGCAGGTCTTCCATGCCGCCGTCCTTCTCCCGCCTCAGGATCAGAAGGCGTTCGAAGAAGTCGATGAAGGTCTTCTGGATGCGCTGCCTTTCCCCGTTGTCGCGCAGATAGAAATCGTGAAGGCTGGTGATGGCCGTCCGCAGCGCGGAGAACCGGAGCTCGTTGGGAAAGGAATCCCACTCGGGCAGGGACAGGGGCCGCAGACCCTCGTAGCCCAGGATCAACTCCTCGAACCGGTCCAGGCGGTAACGTCCCTCGAAATAGCACACCGCATTGACGGTGGTGGCCAGGTCGCAGATGAATTTTCCGCGGCAGGCCCTGTCGAAATTCATGATCCCGACGAGGCGCGAGCCCTTGAACTTCATGCTCTCCCACGAAAGGTTTCCGTGGATGATGCCCTTGGGCAGGTTGTTGTCCAGGTAGCCCTCGAGATAGTTGACCTCGTCATCCAGCACCCGGACGATGGTCTTGAGGTGCGCCGGCAGATTTTTCCGGACCTCCTGATAGAGGGCCGCCACTTTCGGAAACGAAAAGCGGTTTTCGACCCCTTTCTTGTATCCCCTGCCGATGAGGTGGAGGTCGGCAAGCACGTGTCCGGCGGCCGCGAGTTGTCCGAGGGTGAGGTTGCCCACCGGCACCTCGTTCCCGTCGATGTTGCGGCTCGCGGATATGAACCGGCCGTCGGCGTGAAGGTAGTGCTGGCCGCCGCGGCTTTTCAGGGGCTGGAGGCATTGAAAGCCGTGACGCCTCAGGAACAGCAGCAGCTCGATGTCATGCTTGACCTCGTTTTCGCTCTTGATTCCCTCGATGGAGACGATGAACTTGCCTCGCTTGGTCTCTAGAACGAAGAACGATTCGGCGGACTCCCGATGGAGTCCGGTGGCCGTGCAGAATTCGCCGAGAGAGAATTCCTCGGCAATGCCGGCAAGGTCGGGAGCCTGGATATGGGAGAGAACGTCCGCGCTGAATACCCTATCGCCCGGTTTCACTTCCGTCGACAGCATTGTACCTCTCTATTACTCAAACGGGGAATATTTGTCAATGTTTTCCGACGTATTGTGGATAAGCCGGAGACTCTCCCCGAGCCGCATATGGTCATTATAACAGCTCAAATGCACTTTTCATGCCAGCGACCATTTTGACGAAATTTCGGGGACTTTCGCGAATCCCACTTCGACGATTTCGTCGAGGACTCAGACAGGGTCAAGCACATACCCACAAATATCAACAGGTTATGCACTTCGACGTTTCCGTCGACCGTCGCGGGTCGATGCCGTCCCGAAAACTAGTGTGGTGTCCCGTAATTTCCTGGCATAAGTTGCGCAGGATTTTTGTCGTCGGCAAGGCGCGATGACGAGCAGTGGCGGGCACCACGCGAGGAAGAGCAACGCAGCCGACGGCGAAAAAGACAAGCAAATTATGCCAGGAAATTACGGGACACCACACTAGGGTTTGAAGTCCTGCGCGCGGAGCGTTAGGATGGCCTGCAGGTCTGCCGGAAGGACGGATATGGTCGAAGACGACGCCAAGGCCGACGTTCCTGAACCGGGTCCTCGAACCCCGGACCCCGACGAACAGCCGGACCTTTACTATCACGGTATCATCCGCCGCCTCTCATCCCGCAAGGGCACCGGGGTGGTACGCACCGCCAGTGGCAGGGACGTGAGGTTCTCCTTTCAGATGGTCCGCATGTCCGGACCCTTCACCTCACCCAAAGCCCTCAGAGAGGGCATGGTGGTCGGCTACGACCTGGGTTGGACCAGCCACGGCCTGCGCGTCACCCGGATCAGGACCTATTAGCTACGCCCTCACCCGGCCTGCGGCCACGCTCTCCCGGAGGGGGAGGAGTTGTGTTCAGCCTGACAGCAAGGTCAGCGCCAGGATGTGGCTGGACAGAAGCCCGCCCACGAAGACCCCGAGAAGGGCGATGTAGAAGAGGCCCGTGGCGGCCATGGTGTTCTTGAAGTCGGAAAGCGTTTTCCAGATCATGTAGGACAGCACCAACGGTCCGAGTTGCGCCACCAGAAAACGGGACGAGAGCAGGACCCTGTGGTGTGTGAAGAGGCGTTCGAGGGCGGCCGCCGTATCCGCGGACCCGAGCAGGTAGAGCAGTAGAACCGCAACGATTTCCACCCCCGTCTGGATGACCAGCATCGCCACGAAGAAACGGAACACCCGGAAGAACGGATCCAGGCTCTGTCCCGTTTCGATGAGGTACCAGTGACCGATCAGCATCCCCACGGTCACCGCCCCCAGCAGGAGCGCGGTCACGACGAAGCTCAGCGGCAGTGCGACCGCTTCCACGGGCCCGAGCCGTCCCGGCGCGAAGGCGAATGAGGCGACGGCCAAACCGGACACCCCGGTCAGTATCGCGGTCGAAAAGAACCGCGCCCTCAAGAACCCACGCTCGCCCCAGAGCGAGATGAAGTAGAGGATAAGAAAGAGCGTAAAACCCGCCAACAACGCCAGTTCGACGATCTTCCAGAACCCTTGCCGGTGCGACAGAAGGTCGACGTGGCCCCAGACCGCCAGGACCGCGGCCACCACCAGGACCCCGGCCGTGGACTTGTAGAAACCGCGTTCCAGATCGTTGAAGGGGGTCACGGACAGGCCCACCAGTCCTCCTACGGACACTTGGTAGAGGAACAGGACGAAAGCGGTGGCGTAGGGGTTCATCGGATCAACAGCTCTACGGGTGGTTCCCGATGCATGTCACCGGGGTTTGGCCGCGATCTGGAGGCAGATGGCGCCCCGGAGGTATCGCACGGTACGGGTTTCGACGAAACCCGCGGAGGCGATGACGGCCGCGACCTGTTCCGGGGAAACGAACGACCTCACCGAGTCCGACAGGTATCGGTACGCGGCGCGGTCTCGGCTCACGATACTGCCGATCCAGGGCATGAGCTTGCCGAAATAGACCCAGTAGAGTCCGGAAAACAACCCTTGGGGCGGCGGAAACATGTCCAGCGACACCATCCGTCCGCCGGGTTTCAGGACCCTGTACGACTCCCGGTAGAACGAGTCCAGATCTCCGACGTTGCGTAGCACGAAGGCGCTCATCACCGCGTCGAAGGCGCCGCTTCGCACCGGCGCGGCCAGGGCATGGGCCAGCACGTAGGCCGCCATGGCGTCGTGCCCCGCCTCCGACGTCTCCATCCGGGCATGCTCGAGCATCGGCCGCGAGAAGTCCACGCCGACCACCCGTCCGCCGGGCGCAAGGACCCTGCACGCGTCCAGGGCGAGCGCGCCGGTCCCGGTTCCCAGATCGAGGACGAGAGCCGCGCGCCCATCGATTCCCAGGGCGTCGATGGCCTTGTGCCGCCAGCGGGAGTCCAGCCGGAAGCTGATGATACGGTTGAGCAGGTCGTAGCGCCAGGCGATCCGGTCGAAGATGTTTCTGACCAGGGTGTCGTGAGGGGCAGACATGGGCCGATCACGAAGAGTCCGCCGGCGGGCTTGCGGTTCGGTGAACCGGGAACTACGTGGGACGGGACACTAGCTGTCCCTATCCGTGAGCAGGCGTCCCAGGGCCTTGAGACCGTCTCGCGCGCCGGATTCGGGCAGCTTGTCGATCTCGCGGGTCGCCATCAGCGCGTACTTGCGGGCGAAGCTCCTGGCCCGTTCGATGACCGTGCCGTTGCCCATGGCGTCCAGCGCCCGCTGGATTTCGCTCTCCGTGGGAGTCGACGACTGGAAGACCCGGCTCACGGTCTGGTGTCCGTCCAACAGGGACAGGACGATGGGCAGGGAAGGGTTGCCGTCGCGAAGGTCCATGCCGGTGGATTTGCCCAGCAGTTTGCGTCTTCCCACCACGTCGAGGACATCGTCCATCATCTGAAAAGCGATGCCGAGGTTGAGTCCGAAGTTGGCCGCCACCCCCACCTGTTCGGCGCTCGCCCCGGCGATGTACGCCCCCAGCCTGGCGCCGGTCTGAAACAACGAGGCGGTCTTTCGTTCGACGATATCGAGATAGTCCTTGGCGGTGACGGTGCGGTTGCGGTTGAAGGATCCCTGCAGGATCTCACCCTCGGTGAGGCTGGTGCACGCGTCCGCGGTCCACTGGACCACCGTGTCGTCGAACTTGCCCGCGAACTCGAACGCCTTGATGAACAGGAAGTCTCCGGCGACCAGCGTGCGCGCGAGCCCATAACGCTTGTAGGCGGATACCTTCCCACGCCGGAACTCGGCCCCGTCGATGATGTCGTCGTGGAGCAGGGTGGCCGCGTGGATCAACTCCATTGCGGTGGCTATGTCAACCACGTCCTCTTCCCTGTCACCGTGAAAAGCGCTGAAGGTCAGGAGCGTGATCACCGGCCGGATGCGCTTGCCCCCGCTCTGGATCAGGTGCGAAGCGATCTCGGTGATCTCGGCCTCCCTGGAGCGGGTACATTCCGCGAGCTTCCGCTCCACCCACCTCAACGGGTCGGCCACGAGGCTGTACGGGTCGACGAAATCGCAGGGAATTTGCGACTCTTCGGTACTGGAGGTCAGAAAGCCCTGTGGATTTCTCTCGTGCTGTTGCTGGGGCAGAAGTGGCTCCGTTCAGGCTGGCGTTTCAGTAGAGATTGCACAAATCGCCTGGGAGGTCAAGGTGATACCGGCTCACCGGGACGGGAGGCGGGATGTTGGTGCGAAAGGGGGGAATTGAACCCCCACGGGATTGCTCCCACAGGATCCTGAATCCTGCGCGTCTACCAAATTCCGCCACTTTCGCACGCCGGGGAAAGATTCTATATGTAACAGTGGCTCCGGCCTTGTCAAGTTCGTAGGATGTAATGTTGTTGTCTGCTACCATGAGACGTTGGTGAAATGGCCAGCATCCTCATCATCGAGAGCCATCCGATCCTGCGCGAGGCCTTGCGGCAGTTCCTGTTTCCGGAGCACCAGACCGTGGTGCGGGAGGGTTGGTCCGGCCCGACCGATCTTGAGGGTCACGACCTCGTCATCGTCGACCGCGAGAGCGTCGAGGATGGCGGCGGCGGCGAGTTGCTGCGGGCGCTTCAGCGTCTCAAGATTCCCAGCGTATGGCTTCACCAGGGACCGCCGCCTTCGCTCAAGCCGGCCCGGCTGACCGCGGCCGTGGCCAAGCCCCTGGAAGGCCCCGTCCTTGAAGCCGCGATGAGGTCGTTGCTGGAAAACACGTCGCCATCGGGAACGCGCCGGCCGGCGACGGACGAGCCGCCGGCAGACGACGACTCGGGAGCCGAACCCGCGGACGGCGAGATAATCGAGTTGACGGAAGTCGTGGGGGAACCGGACACCGGCGGAACCGACCGCAACACGTAGGCCCTCACCCCGACCCTCTCCCAGAGGGAGAGGGCCAATTTGACCCCCTCTCCCTCTGGGAGAGGGTCGGGGTGAGGGCCTGACGGCGACACGTAGGGGACGAACCGGGCCGCGCTCTGCGAATATGGGGCAGCGCAGCGGAGGCACATATCACGTAGATTGGAGTCGCATGCCACGGGAAATCGCCAAGTCGTACAGTCATCTGGAAGTGGAGGGCGAGTGGTACGCCCGCTGGGAGGGAGCCGACCACTTCGCGCCGGCCGGTTCGGGCGGATCGTCTTTCTCCATGGTGATTCCGCCGCCCAACGTCACCGGCTCCCTCCACATGGGGCATGCCCTGAACAACACCCTCCAGGACGTGCTGTGCCGCTTCCGGCGCATGGACGGACACGACGTGCTGTGGGTGCCCGGAACGGACCACGCGGGCATCGCCACCCAGAACGTGGTGGAGCGCCAGCTTGCCGCCGAGGGCCGGGACCGGAACGAGCTGGGCCGTGAGGCGTTCATCGAGAAGGTCTGGAGCTGGCGCGAGGAGACCGGCCACACCATCCTGCGTCAGTTGCGCGCGCTGGGCGTCTCCTGTGACTGGAGCCGCGAGCGCTTCACCATGGACGACGGGCTCTCCCGGGCGGTGCGCGAAGCCTTCGTCCGCCTCTGGGAGGAGGGGCTGCTCTACCGCGCGGAACGGCTCATCAACTGGTGCCCGCGCTGCAAGACGGCGCTGGCCGACATCGAGGTGGTGCACGAGGAGGTGGACGGCCACCTGTGGCACGTCCGCTATCCGCTGGTGGAGGGAGGCGAGGTGGTGGTGGCCACCACCCGCCCCGAGACCATGCTCGGCGACACGGGGGTCGCGGTCCATCCCGAGGACGCACGCCACGCGAGCCATATCGGCCGGCGCGCGCGGCTGCCCATCGCGGGCCGCGAGATCCCGGTGGTGGCCGACGCTTTCGTGGACCCGGAATTCGGCACCGGCGCGGTGAAAATCACCCCCGGACACGACTTCAACGACTTCGAGATCGGTCTGAGGAACGGCCTGGAAGTCATCAATATCTTTGACGACGATGCCGCGATCCGCTCCGAGGCCTTCGCCGGCGACGACGGCGAGGCGCCGGCCTGGGCCGGCCCCTACGGCGGCCAGGACCGCTTGGCGGCGCGGGAGCGCGTCGTACGCGAGCTGGAAGAGCAGGAACTGCTGGCCGAGGTCCAACCGTACCGTCACGCGGTGGGCAAGTGCTACCGCTGCCAGACGGTCATCGAGCCCTATCTGACCCCCCAGTGGTTCGTGAAGATCAAGCCGTTGGCCGACCCCGCCATGGAGGCGGTGCGCGACGGCCGCACCCGCATCATCCCGGAAGCGTGGAAGAACTCGTACTTCGCCTGGATGGAGAACATCAAGGACTGGTGCGTGTCGCGGCAGATCTGGTGGGGACACCAGATACCGGCCTGGTATTGCGTCGGCTGCAACGAGTCCCTGGACGCCGGCGTCGAGCGGATCGCGCCCGGCTGTGTCCCGGTGGTGGGGAGGAGCGCGCCGGAGCGGTGCGAGACCTGCGGCGGCACCCGCTTCGTGCAGGACCCCGACGTCCTGGACACCTGGTTCTCCTCCGCCCTGTGGCCGTTCTCGACCCTGGGCTGGCCCGACAAGAGCGCCGATCTCAAGTCCTTCTATCCCACTTCCACGCTGGTGACGGGGTTCGACATCCTGTTCTTCTGGGTCGCGCGGATGATGATGATGGGGCTCAGGTTCATGGACGAGGTGCCGTTCCGGGACGTCTACATCCACGCCCTGGTGCGGGACCAGGAAGGACAGAAGATGTCCAAGTCCAAGGGCAACGTCATCGACCCGCTCATCATGGTGAACCGCTACGGCGCCGATCCGTTCCGCTTCACCCTGGTGGCCATGACCGCCATGGGCCGCGACGTGAAGCTCGCCGAGGACCGCATCGCCGGCTACCAGCACTTCGTCAACAAGCTCTGGAACGCCGCCCGCTTCGTGCTGATGAACCTCGACGACGAGGTCCTGCGGGACCGGCGGCCGGCGGGAGAGGGCGCCGCCGGGGATCTGGACCTGGCCGACCGCTGGATCCTGTCCCGCCTCAAGGCCACCGTCGAACGGGCCAGGGAGGCCGTCATCGCGTACCGGTTCAACGACTTCGCGCACCACCTTTACCAGTTCACCTGGCACGAGTTCTGTGACTGGTACATCGAGATGAGCAAGCTGCGCCTCGATTCCCGCGCCACCCAGCGGGTCCTGCACACCGTCCTGAAGAACATCCTCCTACTGCTGCATCCGTTGATGCCGTTCGTGACCGAGGAGCTCTGGCGGGAGGTGACGGCCCGGGACCCGGCGTCCCCCCGTCGTGACGACATCATGGTCCAGCGTTACCCGGCCGCCGATGACTTCCCCGCCGATCAGGACGCGGAGGACAAGGTCGAGTTCTTGAGCGCCGTGGTGCGGGCGGTGAGGAATCTCCGCACCGAGATGAACGTGCCCCCCTCCAGGAAGGTGCGGGTGCTCCTGTTCGATACCGACGAGCGGCTGTCGCTGGTGCGCGCCTACGAGTCCATGGTGTGCACGCTGGCGCGGGCGGAGCCTCTGGAATACCTCTCGCCGGGGGTCCGCCCGGAGAAGGTTGCCACCGCCATCGTCGATACCACCGAAATCTATGTTCCGCTGGACGGCGCCGTCGACCTGGAGGAGGAAAGCAGCCGGCTCCACCGCGCCCTGGGCAAGCTCGAGACGGAGCTCGATCGGGTGCGGAAGAAGCTCGGCAACGAGAACTTCACGGCCAAGGCCCGGGCCGACGTGGTGGAGCGGGAGCGCGAGAAGGCGCAGGAGATGGAAGAGAAGATCGAAGCGCTCAACCGCAGCCTCGGCAGGATCCGGGAGCTGCAGGCGCAGTGACCGCGGCCGGCACGCGCGCCCGGACAGGCTCCCATCCGGTCTCCCTGTCATGTCTTCCGCACAGCAGCGCCCCGGCCGCGACGTGCTGACCGCCGCGCGGATCCGCCGGGGCCTCGGAACCAGGCGACTGGGCGGCCGCATCGACGTCTACCCGGAGCTGGAGTCCACCAACCGGACCGCCCACGCGCTGGCGGAGGCGGGCGAGCCGGAGGGCGCGGTGGTCATCGCCGAAGCGCAGACCCGGGGGCAGGGAAGGCTGGGGCGGCACTGGGTGTCCCCCGCCCATCTCAACCTCTACATTTCCTTCATCCTCCGCCCCCGGCTGGATCCCGCGGAGTCGGTGAAGACCACGCTGCTGGCCGCGGTGGCGGTGGCGGACACCCTGAAGGAGCAGGCGCCCGGCGCGCCCCGCATCAAGTGGCCCAACGACGTGCTGCTGCGCGGCAGAAAGGTGGCGGGTATCCTGAGCGAGCTGGCCTGCGAGCCCGGCCGCACCCTGTTCGTGATCGTCGGCATCGGCGTCAACCTGAACTATCCGCGGGCGCTCATGTCTCCGGACATCCGCGACCGCGCCACTTCCGTAATGGAGGAGCGCGGCGCCCTCGTCGACCGGGTGCGGTTCACGCAGTCTCTGGTGCGCCACCTGGAGAACCGCTATATCGAGTTCGAGGAGCGCGGGTTCGCGCCCATCGCGGACCGATGGAACGAGCACGCGCGCATGGACGGGCAATGGGTGCGGGCGCGCATGCCGGAGGAGGAGCTGGTGGGGCGGGTGCGGGAGCTGGACGGCGACGGGTTCCTGGTGCTGGAGTGCCGCGACGGCCGCACCGAGCGGGTGGTGAGCGGAGATGTTTTCCTGATGGAAGGGGCGCCGTAGAGGACACTAGATGCTGCTGGCCATCGACATCGGAAACAGCAACATCGTGCTGGGCGTCTACCGAGGCCGCGAGCTGGTGACGCACTGGCGTTTGGTGACCCAGCCGGAACGCACGGTGGACGAGTACGGCGCCCTCATCGGACACCTCGCCGCCGCCCAGGACATCGGCAGCGACGCCATCGACTCCATCATCGTTTCCTGCGTGGTTCCGCCCATGGTGGGCATGATCGACGAGCTGGGGCGGAAGTTCTTCGGTGTCAAACCGTTGCTGGTGGGTCCGGGGCTCAGGACGGGGATGCCGATCCTCTACGACAGTCCGCAGGACGTCGGCGCGGACCGGATCGCCAACGGGGTCGCCGCCTATGACCGCTTCGGCGCCGCCTGCGTGGTCATCGACTTCGGCACCGCCACCACGTTCGACTGCGTGTCCGACAAGGGAGAATACCTGGGAGGCCTGATCGCTCCCGGCATGATGATCGCCGTCGAGGCGCTGTTTCAGCGCGCCTCGAAGCTTCCGCGGGTGGAGGTGGTGGCTCCCTCCGGCGTCATTGGCAAATCCACCGTACACTCCATCCAGTCGGGCATCTACTATGGCTACGTGGGCCTGGTGGACGGCATCGTTCACCGCATCGAGAGGGAGAACCGGATCAAGGCGAAGGTGGTGGCCACCGGCGGCGTGGCGTCGCTCATCGCCCATGAATCCACGGTCATCGAAGACGTGGACGAATTCTTGACGTTGGAAGGGTTACGGCTTATTTACGAGAAGAACGCGGCTCCCTCGGCGCGCAAGCGCAGGTCTCCGTAGGGGCGGGTTTCAAACCCGCTCGTGCCCGCGGTGCACAGGGGTGCGGGGGAACGCACGGCATGGAGCCATTCTGAAACAGTTCAAGGGGAGGTCGATACATGGCTGCGATTGAGGCTGCCCAGCTTCGGAACGTCGGATTGCTGGGGCATCGGGGGGCGGGAAAGACGTCGCTGGGTGAGGCGATGCTGTTCGCGGCGGGTCGTACGAACCGGCTGGGTCGGGTGGAGGACGGGACGTCGGCGTTCGACCACGAGCCCGAGGAGATCAACCGGCAGGTTTCCATTTCCACGGCCTTTCACTCCCTCGAATGGAAGAAGAGCACGTGCGTGGTGGTGGATACGCCCGGTTTCGCCACCTTCCTGCCCGAGACGATTCACTCGCTGGCGGGTTTCGGCGGAGCGATCTTCGTGCTTCACGCCGGCGCCGGCCTGCGGGTGGAGACGGAACGGCTCTGGGGCTACGCGGCGGAGCGCGGGATGCCGCGCATTCTTTTCGTCAACCGGATGGACCGGGAGGAAACGGATCCGGTGGAGGCGGTGGACGCCATCGCCGGGGACCTGGGGGTCAAGGGGATCCACGTGCAACTCCCCATGGGCCACGGCGAGAGCTTCCGCGGGGTCATCGACCTGATCCGCATGAAGGCGGTGTGCGTCGACGGCAGCGGCAAGGAGAGCGAGGAAGACATACCCGCGGAGTACCAGGAACGGGCCGAGGAGATGAGGATCGGCCTCATGGAGAACGTGGCCGAAACCCAGGACGCCCTGCTCGAGAAGTACCTCGAGGGCCAGGAGCTCACCGCCGAGGAGATGTCGGACGGCCTGCGCGAGGGCGTGCGCGCGGGTACGCTGTTTCCGGTCCTCTACGGCTCGGCGAGCCGCGGGGCGGGCGTCGCGGCGTTGCTCGACGCGGCGGTGGAATGGCTGCCCTCGCCGTTGGATGAGCCGGCGGCGGAGGGGAACAACCCGGTATCGGGGGACGCCGAGTCCCGCGCCAAGGCCGCGGACGCTCCGCTTTCCGCGTTCGTGTTCAAGACCATCGTGGATCCATTCGCCGGCCGGCTGTCCATCATGCGGGTGTTGTCGGGCACGGTCCGCGCCGACAGCACGGTCTACAACCCGCGCAAGGACGCCAAGGAGAGGATCACCCACCTGTTCCGGCCGGAAGGCGCCAAGCAGGAAGAGGTGTCCGCGGCCGGCGTCGGCGAGATCGTCGCCGCCGCCAAGCTCAAGGACGTGGCTTCCGGCGACACGCTGTGCGAGGAGTCGGCCCCCATCGAGTATCCCAGGCCGGTGGAGTTCAGCCCGTCCATTTCCTTCGCGCTCTCCCCCAAGACCCGGGCGGACGAGGACAAGGTCCCCCAGGGGCTTCAGCGGATGATGGAGGAGGACCCGTCCATCCGCATGCACCGCGACGAGCAGACCCGCGAGTTCATCCTCTCGGGCACCGGCCAGCTCCACATCGAGGTGGTGGTGGACAAGCTCAAGCGCAAGTACGGCGCCGAGGTGGAGCTCAAGGCGCCCAAGGTCCCCTACCGGGAGACCATCCGCGCGTCCGCCAGCGCCCAGGGGAAATACAAGAAGCAGTCCGGCGGGCGCGGCCAGTACGGCGACACCTGGCTCAAGCTCGAGCCGCTACAGCGCGGCAAGGGCTTCGAGTTCGTGGACAAGATCGTCGGCGGCGCCATCCCGCGCAACTACATCCCCGCGGTGGAGAAGGGGATCGTCGAGACCATGTCCGGCGGTTATCTGGCCGGCTATCCCATCATGGACGTGCGCGCGACCCTCTACGACGGCTCGTTCCATTCGGTGGACTCCTCGGACATGGCGTTCAAGATCGCCGCATCCATGGGCTTCAAGAACGCCATGGAGGCGGCCAAGCCGGTGATCCTGGAACCGGTGATGTCCATGGAGGTTTCGGTGCCCGACGAGTGCATGGGGGACGTCATCGGCGACCTGAACAGCCGGCGCGGCAAGGTCCTGGGCGTGGACGCCAAGGGACACAGCCAGATCATCAAGGCCCAGGTGCCCATGTCGGAGGTGCTCCGGTATGCTTCGGACCTGCGCTCCATGACCAGCGGCAGAGGAGAGTTCCAGTCGGAGTTCTCCCACTACGAGGAGCTGCCGCCGCACCTCATGGAGAAGGTGCAGGCCGAAGCCAAGGCCGAGGCCGCGGGAGACTAGTGTCGTGTCCCGTAAATACCTGCACTAAGTTGCGCAGGAATTTTCGTCGTCGGCAAGGCGCGATGACGAGTGGGGGCGACCGTAGGTCGCCCCAGGGCGGGCACCACGCGAGGAAGAGCAACGCAGCCGACGGCGAAAAGGACAAGCAAATTAGTGCAGGTATTTACGGGACACGACACTAGGTTGCCGTTGGCTTCGACGAGGTCGTTTCCCTCCGCCATCGCCCTTGTCTCGCTCCTGTTCCTTGTGGTCTTCCTGCCCGGTTGCGGCGGGGGCGGCGGCTCGGCGCCGAGTAGCAACATCCAACCAGCGCCCGTCGACCCCATACCCCCGGAAATGCCGCCGGAAATGCCGGCACGGCACCCGGTCCGAGCGCTGCAGGCCCCCGTCATCGATCTCGACGGGACCCTCCACGTCGGCGCCAGCGTTGCGCCGCCCGACCGGCTTGCCGCGGGAGTGGACTACAACGGCGTCCCGGTCTCGTCGGGCCGCGTGCGGGACGGCGTCGGCGCCGACCGTGTGCTCGAATATATCGCGACCCATGTGAATCCCGACTACCAGGGCATGACGGGCCTCTCCAGCCACGCCGACCGGCCGGTGGTCCACCTTGCCGAAGGCACCGACGAAGTCTTCGCCGAGTTCGCCGTTCGCGCGGTCCAGCTCGTCAACGCCGCTTTGCCGTTCGACAAGCGCATCCTTTTCAGCACGGAAGCGGTAATGCCGCTCACCGCCATCGATGACGTCCCCAAGGGGCACATCTACATCGACTTCGCCCCGTGGGCGGACTGGAACGCGCCCGACAAGCCGCCCCAGGGCGAGGCAACCGCCATCGCCGAATCTCAGACCTCCTCCACCCTCGACAACCAGGTCATCGAGAGGCTGGGCTCCCACATCTGGGTGGATGCCGACGCCATCCTCGAAGCTTATGTCCTGGACCCTGGTAAGAGGGACTGGGAGAGTAGGGTGCTGGACAGTTACGTGGACGATTCCGACACACTCATCAAACTGTTCTCCCGCGATGCCGTCACCCTCACGCTTGTCCACGAGCTGCTTCATACCCTCGGCTTCACGGCCCACGTGGACGCCGCCCGGTTTCGGAACATGTCCGTCCTGAACGACGCCGATGTCCAAGAGAGAGTGGTGCAGAGGTCCAGGTTCAGGTTGACCATCTACGAACACGTGCACGTACCCGGCCATATCCTGTTCCAGGTCGACCGTGACAGTCTGCTGGCGGCCTACAGCCGCTTCGAGCCCGGCGCTTTGCCCGAGGATCTGACGATGGAGAACCTGGGCCCCTGGGACGACACGTCGTTCCACCTCCGCGGCGGGCTGGAGTTCACGGGCGGAGAGGCTTCCTTCGGCGTGGCCTTCCGGAACGGCTTCCCGCAGCCGTGGGCGGCGGGTCCCACGCCGCGGTCGGATCTGGCGGACAATACGGCGCTGCCGGAAACCGTCACGTGGAACGGCGCGCTCCTGGGAATGACGCCGGCGGCGCAAGCGGTGGCCGGCGACGCACGCCTGGCGGTTCAACTGGCTCGCCTCGACGGGACGCTCGACTTTACGGATCTGGAACACTGGGAGCCCGACCAGGCGCCCCAGGCCGCCGGGAGCGGGACGCGGTGGGGCGACGGAGACCTCCGGTACGACGTCGGAGTCCACGGCAATGGGTTCGTGCAGACCGGTGGCGATGACGGCGAGGTTACGGGCGTTTTCCTGGGCTCGGCACACCAGGCGATGGCCGGCGTGCTTGAGCGGTCCGATCTGGCGGCGGGGTTCGGCGGGACGCGGTGAGCGAAGACAAACGGTCGGTGCGGGCGGTGGATGGACAGTTCTTCCACCGCTCGCACCGGCCGGACACGGTTGACCCCATGGAGAAGAGTTTCGAACAGTTGTCGGCGTCGTTGCTCTACTGCAACAAGTGCGGGCAGGCGATGCCGGTGCGCGAGCGGTTGCTGCTGGTCCTTCCCCACGGCGATCTCTACGACTATACTTGCCAGCGTTGCGGCAGCTCGGTGGGATCCCGCACGGTGAAGTCGGAACCGGAGATGCCGCGGGGGGTTCCGCGCATCGTGCGCGGCCTATGAGGCCGGCCTGCCTATCCGGGAGCACGATTCATGATCATCGACTTTCAAAGCCACATTTTCCCCGAGCGTTACATGGAGACCATGGACCGGCGGGACGGCGCCGTGATCCTGGAGAAGCCGGACCCCTACAGCGGCATGGCCTACCTCTACGACAAGGCGCTGGGCTGCCGCATCAACACGGCGATCTTCAAGGGCCGCAACGTCGAGCAGCGCCTGGAGCACATGGACCGCCAGGGCGTGGACGTGCAGGTGGTGAGTATCCCGGCCCCGGGCGCCGACCGCTACGAGCCGGACGACGCCGTGGCCATGGCCCGGGTGGCCAACGACGAGCTGGCCGAGATGTGCAGCCGGCATCCGGACCGGTTCGTCGGGCTGGCGACCCTGCCCACGGCCTCCATCGAGGCGTCGCTGGAGGAGCTGGAGCGGGCGTACCACGAGCTCGGGCTGCGCGGGTTCGGCTGCTTCACCAACCTCAACGGCCGGCCGCTTGACGACGAGGTCTTCTTCCCCATCTACGAGAAGCTGGCGGAGTATGAGCTACCGGTGTACCTCCACCCCACCGCGCCGCTCGCCACCGAGGCCGTGGGCCTCGACATCATGCCGATCCTGATCTACGGCTGGGCCTTCGACAGCACCGTGGCCATGACCCGGCTGGTGTACGGCCGGGTCATCGAGCGTTTCCCCACGCTGTCTTTCGTGGTGGCCGACGTCGGCGGCGTGCTGGCGTTCTTCGGACAGCGCGCCATCAACATCTACACCGGCCGCACCGACGAAATGCGTGAGCGCTACGGCCTCAACGAGAACCCGCTGGATTCGTTTCGGCGGTTCTACGTGGACACCGCCGATCATCCGGCCAACACGCTCAAATGCGTCATGGACTTTTTCGGCCCCGAGCAGATGGTCTTCGGCACCAACTACCCCTACGGACCGGAAGACGGCTGCCGCTTCATCCAGAACAGCCTAAAGGCCCTGGACGACCTGGGCCTCGAACCGGAGGCCAAGGAGCGGGTCCTCGGCGGCAACGCCGCCCGGATCCTGCATATCGAGCAACCCGACAGCTAGTGCCGACTCTATACAACCCCCTCTCCCTCCGGGAGAGGGTCGGGGTGAGGGTGCCCGGCAACAAGCAGCCCGTCGTCAACACCGCACCCCGCTCTGCCCACGGCGAGAAGGAGGGCTTGGACAAGGCGCCAAACAAGGGAGAGCTTTCATCATGACTAAACCTCTACATGAAATACGTTATGGCAAAGCCACGCGAACCTTGATCCAGGGCACCAAGGGAGTCATCGCCGCGGGCCATCCGCTCGCGTCCCTGGCCGGCCTCAGGATCATGCAGCGGGGCGGCAATGCCGTGGACGCGGCGGTTGCCGCCGGTTTCGTTCTGGCGGTGGTCAAGCACGAGGCCTGCGGCCTGGGCGGCGACATGTTCTCGCTGGTCTACATGAAGGACGAGGGCAAGGTCCGGGCCCTCAACGCCAGCGGACCCGCCCCGGGAAACGCCACCATCGAGGCCTTCAAGAGCCGCGGCCTGGATGCGGTGCCTACCTCCGGGCCGTTGAGCATCGCGGTCCCCGGAGCGGTGGACGGATGGCTGGAGCTTCACCGGCAATACGGCACCATGGAGCTGGCCGAGGTTTGCGCCGACGCCGTGACCCTGGCCCGCGACGGCTTTCCACTCTACCTGTCCCTCGCCCAATCCATTGAGGGTTTGGCGCCCTCGGCCCCCGACATCCACCGGTACTTCCGCGAGCCGCTGGAGGACCTCACGCCGGGACGGCTGCTGCGGCAGCCGGAGTTGGCCGGGGTGCTGGAAGCCATCGTCCGCGACGGGCGCGACGGCTTCTATGGGGGCGAAGTGGCGGCGCGCCTGTGCGCCGGCATCCGGGAACGCGGCGGACTCTTCGAGGAACGGGACCTGGAGGGGAGCTTCGCCGAGTGGATGGAGCCCCTGAGCACGGACTACCGGGGCTACCAGCTCCTGGAACAGCCGCCGGTGTCCCAGGGCTTCATCGTCCTCACCATGATGAACCTGCTGGCGGGCTACGACTGCAAGGCGCTGAGCCGGACCGAGCTGGCCCACGTCATGGTGGAGGCCAAGAAGATCGCCTTCGAGGATCGCATCCGTCACCTCGGCGATCCCCGTTTCATCGATCCGGAAGTCCAGCGTCTCATCAGCAGGGAGTACGCGGACGCGCGCCGCGCGGAAATCGCCGACGTCGCCGGCCCTGTGACCTCGTCCTACGCCGCCGCCGGCGCCGACACCACCTATCTGTGCGCGGCCGACGGCGACGGCAACGCCATCTCGCTCATCGAGAGCGTTTTCTCGGTCTTCGGTTCAGGCGTCGTGGCGGGGGACACCGGCCTCGTCATGAACAACCGCTTGTGCAGCGCCAGGCTGGATCCCGACCACGCCAATGCGCTCCGGCCGGGGAAGCGGCCCGCCCATACCCTCAACTCCTACATGGTGTTCCACAACGGCGAGTTCCTGGCGGTGGGCGGCACGCCGGGCGCGGACGACCAGCCCCAGACCAACGTGCAGGTGCTGCACAACCTGCTGGACCTCAAGATGGACCCGCAGTGCGCGCTGGAGGCTCCCCGCTGGAGCCATGTGCCCGGCACTCCGCCCAACGTCGGCTATCCCGAGATGTTGCGGCTGGAGGAGGGATTTCCCGACGAGGTGGTCGAGGGTCTGGCCGCCAGGGGCCATTCGGTGACCGTGGTAGAGCCCTGGGTCTTCGGCGGGGCGGCGCTCATCGCGAGGGATCCCCGCCACGGCACGCTCATGGCCGCCGCCGACCCGCGCCGGGACGGCTACGCGCTGGGCTGGTAGACGGATGCGGCGAGAAGCGCTCGGCTTGGCACTGAGAGCGCGGTGAGACGTAGGGGCGGGTTTCAAACCCGCCCGGCGTGGAGAACGGCAAATGAGCACGGACTATCTGCATCGTACGCTTCGAGTCGGTGGCATCGAGACCCACTACCTGGAGGCGGGGGAGGGGCCGGACCTGGTGCTGCTTCACGGCGGCGAGTACGGTGCCTCGGCGGAGGCCACCTGGGGGGCGGCCATCGGCAAGCTGGCGGAAACCCTTCACGTCATCGCCCCGGACATGCTGGGCTACGGCCGCACCGCCAAGATCTACAGCTTTTCCGACCCTTCGGGTTTTCGGATGGCACACCTGGCGCAGCTCATGGAGGTGGTTGGCGTGGGCGAGGCCTTCTACGCGGGCAATTCGGCCGGAGGCGGCACGCTTCTCCGGAGCGCGGTGCGGAGCCCGTCGCCGCTCAAGATGAAGAAGATGGTGACCATCTGCGGCAACGCGGGGGTGTTTAAGAGCGATTTCCAGGCCGATATCGAGGACTACACGCCGAGCCTGGAGAACATGCGCAAGCTCCTCAAGCTGCTGTTCCACGACGAGAGATGGCTTACCCCGGAATGCGTGGAGTCACGCTACGCCGACTCGATCGCGCCGGGGGCCTGGGAGGCGCTGTCCGCGGCGCGCCTGAAGCGGCCGGGGCTCGAGCGGGGCTCCACCATCGAGGCCTTCAAGAAACAGCTTTCCGGCGTGGGCGTGCCGCTGCTGATCATCTCCTGCGATCACGATCCCCTCAATCAACCGGACTGGGCCGAGCGGCTGCAGGCGATCGTGCCGGGCTCGAGCGTGTACCGGTTCCGCGATTCCGCCCACGAGCCGCAGATCGAGGAACGGGACACGTTCGTCCAGGTTTTGACCGATTTCCTGCAATCTTGACATCGCCGGGAGGCGGGATTACCTTCGAGACAGGTGGTCGGACAGGACGCTACCATGGTCATTTACGATCTCACATGTGACAAGGACCACAGTTTCGAAGGGTGGTTTTCGGGACCGGACAACTACCAGGAGCAGTTGTCCCGGAACCAGATCGCTTGTCCCGTGTGCGGCTCCACGGCCATCACCAAGCTGCCCCACACCTGCGCGGTCCACATGAAGAAGGAAGAGGCACCGGCTCCGGCCGCGCAACGTTCGAAGCCGGAGATGCCCATGCCCGAGCAGTTCAGGGAAGCGCTGATCCGCGTCCATCACTACGTCGAGAACAACTTCGAGGACGTCGGCCCGCGTTTCGCCCAGGAGGCCCGCCGCATTCACGACGGCGAGGTCGAGGATCGTCCCATCCACGGCACGGCGACGCCGGAGGAGCGGGAGTCCCTGGACGACGACCAGATCCCCTACATGACGCTGCCCAAGCCGGAGCTCGATAGCTGAGGCCGGACGGCGCCACCGGCCAACTCCCTCAGGCCCCGAGTCCCTGCTCCCATGGAGCCGTCGGCGGTGATTGACAACATTCCGGCTTGTCTGTTACCCCGTGCCCCATGGACCCACGCGAGATCCGGCACGTGATGGGACACTTCGCCACCGGAGTGACCATCGTCACCACCAAGGACAAGGCCGGAGTCCCCACCGGCATTACCGCCAACGCCTTCTCGTCCCTTTCGCTGAACCCGCCGCTGGTGCTGGTGTGCATCGACAAGAAGGCCAACTGCTACGACTGCTTCGAGGAATCCCGCGTGTTCGCCGTCAACCTGCTCGGCGAGCACCAGGAGCACCTCGCCAACCGCTTCGCCACCAAGGGCATCGAGAAGTTCCAGGATGCCGCCTGGCACATGAGCGACAACGGCATCCCGGTGCTGGACGAGACCATCGGACACATCGAGTGCACGGTCACCCAGGGCTACGACGGCGGCGACCACACCATCTACCTCGGCGAGGTCATCCACGCACAGGCGGCAGGGGACCGTCCGCTGCTCTTTTACAAGGGCAAGTATGCGCGGCTTCCGCTGGCGGACTGACGGGTCCGGCATCGAACCCTCTCCCTCCGGGAGGGGGCGGCCGAAGGCCGGGTGAGGGCTGCGCGGCGGTCTGCGTCTTTCGGGCGCCCCTCACCCCGACCCTCTCCCAGAGGGAGAGGGGGCGGAATCTGCCGGCCCCTGAAAGCGGCCCCTACTTCAGCTTGATGACGACGTCGCGGGTGCCCGGTTTGACCGGATTTCCGCCGTAGGTGCCGGTCGGTTCTCCGGGTTCCCGGGTCAGGGGATCTCCGTCGCGGTCCAGCCGTGCGCTGAGGTCCAGAGGCCCTTCGAAGGCCATCCCCGGCATCATGACGTCGGCCGGCCCCAGCGAGAAAGAGACCGGGAAGGTCGGTGCAGCGATCCGCTTCACCGCCAGCGGAGGGCCGTCTCCGGCCCCGGCCGCCCGGGCCACGATGTAGAGAGTTGCACGGGGGCCGGCCTTCGCCGCGTGCCCTGGAGGCAGCTCGACGGTTCCCTCGACGATCGCCCCCGCGGGCGCCTTGGGCTGCTTCGCCGGCGCCTCACCGATCCGCGCGATGATGTCGCGGACGGAGTCCCGTTGCTCGCCCTCCGGGAGCAGCCGTTCCAGGCGTTGGAGGTGTTCCCGCGCCCCCGCCGGGTCGCGTCCTTCCTGGAAAAGGATCATGCCCTTGGCCCACAGGGCCAGGGGCAGGTTGGGAGTCCGGGACAGGGCCCGGTCAAGGGCGGTCAGGGCGGCGTCGGTGTGACCGGCCTGGGCCAGGATCATTCCCATGTAGGCATTGGCGACGGGTTGGCCGGGGTCATTGTCCAGGACGGCGCGAAAGGCGTCGATGGCGACCTTGAAGTCCTTCCGCTGGAAGGCTTCCTGTCCCCGGCGCAGGGCCTCCGCCGGTGTTTCCGAAGCTCCCGGGCGGCTGATGCCGCCGGGGCCCGTGCCGGTCATGAAGTCGCCGGTGATGCTGTCCTCGGTGGAGGTCCGGGGCCGCAGGGACTGCCCCAGCAGTACGCCGAGGGTGACGCCGCCCGCGAGCAGCACCACCGCCCAGGCGGCCAGCACCCAGCCTCGTCTGCGGCCCCCGGCACGGGTCGTGTGGGTCATCTCGGGCTCCGGGGTCGGCGCCGTGCTCTCGCGGAGCTCCGCGAGGCGGCGCACGGCCTGGCGTTCGTAGCGCTGCCTGAGCGCCTGGTAGTCGGCCTCCGAAAGTTTGCCGGCCTCACGGTCGAAGTCAAGCTCCCGGAGGTCCTGGTAGAGGCGGAGCTGTTCCTCGTCCGGCGGTGGTTGTCCGGGTTTCGCTCCGGCTTCGCCGGCCTCGGCGCGGACCCGCTCCAGCAGCTCCGGATCCAGGGGCTCGTCCGGGTCGTCCCTCCGGCGTCCGCTCCATCGGCGAAGATACCACAGCGCGAAGCCGAGTCCGCCGAGCAGGGCAACGAAGGGCAGGATCCATAGGGTGAGATTGAAGCCGTGAGCCGGCGGCGCCAGCAGGACCCATTCGCCGTACTTGGAGACGAAGTAGCTTCGGATCTCGTCCGGGGTCTTGCCGGCCTCGAGTTGCTCCCGCACGATGCCGCGCATCTGCACCGCCATCTCGGCGGGGGAGTCGGCGACGGACAGGTTCTGGCACACCACGCAACGGAGCTCCGAGGAGATGGCGCGTACTCGGTCCTCCAGCGCTTGGTCCGCGTGAACGTTCAAGCCCAGCGTCAGAATCAGGGCCCAAGCCGCCGTGCCGACTCGTACTTTCATCGTATGGCCTGGTGCGCTCCACGGCCGCTGCCGGTGCTGACGAGATCACGGCGGGCCTCCCGGATCTTGGCCTCGATCACAGCCGGCGGAATCGCGCCGACGTGCTTGTAGGTGATCCGTCCGGCCGGGCTGATGAAAAAGGCCTCGGGAATGCCCCACACGCCGTAGTCCACCGACACCGCGCCGTCGGGATCCCGGGCGTTGGCAAAGGTAATGCCGAACTCGTCGATGAACTCGAGGGCGTCCTCCTTCCTGTCCTGGATGTTGATGCCGAGGAACACCACGTCATCTCCCTGCCGCTTCCAGGCCGCTTCCAGGTCCCGGGCTTCCGCCCGGCAGGGCAGGCACCAGGAAGCCCAGAAATCCAGCATGACCGTCTTGCCGCGAAGCTCGGAGAGGCTCACGGTCTCGCCGCTGAACAGTTCCAGGGAAAAGTCGGGGGCGGTGCCGCCCACCAGGGGCGAGGGGATGTAGCGGGGGTCCTGGTAGAACCCGTACCCCAGCAGGATCACCACCGCCCCCACCCCCATGAGGGTCATCAGGACCCTTCGCGCAGCGCCGCTCACGCCTCGTCTCCGCGTGTGTTCCGGCCCATGGGCAGGATGGTCATGAGCGTGCCGATGGTGATGACCAGTCCGCCCAGCCAGATCCACAGCACCAGCGGACGGATCAGCACCTTGAGGGTGGCGCGGTTCTGGTCCACTTCGCTGAACCCGGAAAGGATCAGGTAGAGGTCCTCCTTGAGGGTGCTGTGGAACACCGCGCGCCCGATGGGCGAGTCCTGGGTGGGAAAGAACTTCAACGCCGGCGACAGCCGTCCCAGGCTGTCGCCGTTCTGCGAGACCTGGAACCTGCCTTCCACCCGGAAGTGCGTCGGCTGCTGGGAGCCTCGCAGCCCCTCGAAGGCGACCCGGTAGGGCCCCGCCGTCAGGGTCTCGCCGACGCTCAGGGTCGCCTCGCGCTCGACGCTATAGGCCATGGAGCCGGCGATGCCCAGGACCACCAGCACCACTCCGAGGTGCACCACGAAGCCGCCGTAGCGGCGTTGGTTGCGCCGGACCAGGGTGGCGAGACCGCGCAACGGGCCCTCTCCGGCCTGCCGCCGCCGGGCGCGCAGGGAGAGGAAGGTGTCGAAGACCATGGTCCAGACCGTGAAGGCGCACAGGGTGAAAGCCAGGAGCGAGAGAAAGGAACGGACCCCGCCGGCTAACAGCCCCACCGCCACCGCCAGGGACGCGACCATCGGCCAGGTGAAGTTCCGCTTGAGATTGTCCCAGGAAGCTCGCCGCCAGGCAATGAGCGGCCCCACTCCCATGAGGAAGACCAGCAGCAGGAACAGGGGCGCCGTCACGCTGTTGAAGTAGGGCGCGCCCACGCTCACCTGGACCCCGGCCACGGCCTGGGAAAGCAGCGGAAAGACCGTGCCCAGGAAGATGGTGAACAGCGCGGACACGAACACCACGTTGTTCAGCACGAACGCCGATTCGCGGCTCACCACGGAGTCGAGTTCGGGCTGCCCGCGCAGTTGGTCGCTGCGCCACGCCAGCAGTCCCAGGGACGAGACCAGCACGAAGGCGAGAAACCCCAGGAAGTACATCCCCACCGGGCCGGACGAGAAGGCGTGGATGGAGGAAAGGACCCCCGAGCGCGTGAGAAAGGTGCCGAAGATGGTGAGGCTGAAGGCGATGATGATCAGCAGCAGGTTCCAGGTCTTGAGCATGCCGCGCCGTTCCTGCACCTGCACCGAGTGCAGGAACGCGGTGGCCGGGAGCCACGGCATGAAGGCGGCGTTCTCCACCGGGTCCCAGGCCCAATAGCCGCCCCAGCCGAGCACGTGGTAGGACCACCATGCGCCTACGAGGTTGCCGAGGGTGAGGAAGAACCAGGCGGTTATGGTCCAGCGCCGGGTGGCGACGATCCAGCCGTGGTCGAGCTTTCCGCGGATGAGCGCCGCCATGGCGAAGGCGAAGGGCACCGTGAGCCCCACGAACCCCGTGTACAGGAGCGGCGGATGGCTCAGCATGTTGGCGTCTTCCAGCAGCGGGTTGAGCCCGCGGCCGTCGGCGGGCACCGGGAAGTGGGTCTCGAAGGGGTTCGAGGCGAAGGCGATGACCGCGAGGAAGAACACCGAGACGATGGAGAACACCATCAGCACCCAGGGCATGAACTCCCGCATGCGCCGGCGGTAGCTCCATGCCACCAGCGCGGAGAAGATGATCAGGATCCACTCCCACAGGAGCAGCGACCCCTCCAGGGCGCCCCACAGCCCGGTGACGCGGTAGTAGACGGGTGTGTTCCGGGTGGTGTTGAAGGCCACGTAGCGGATGGAGAAATCGGTGGCCACCAGCGCGTAGATCAAGGCCGCGGCGGCCGCGGTGACGAGAACGAACTGGCCCAGGATGGCGTAGCGGGCGGAGACCTGAAAGCGTTCGTTGCCCGTACGCGCGTGAAGGACGGGGGCCGCGATGCCCCACAGCGCCAGCGCCAGCGCCAGGAGAACGAAGCTATGTCCCAGGGTGGCGGTCATGCGAGCCGACCGGACAGGGTTCTAGTAACTCTTGGGCCGCGCGGGCACGAAGCTCCGCTTGGCCGCCGGGTCCTCGCCTTCGCGGTGCGGGCTGTACTCCTCGGCGTGCTTGGCCATCACCGTCGAAGCCGTGAATATTCCGTCCCTGCCCAGCCGCCCCTCCACCACGGCGCCCTTGCCCTCGGAGAAGAGGTCCGGCGGCACTCCCTGGTAGAACACCGCGATGGACTCCTGGCCGTCGGTGATGCTGAAGCGGAAGGTGCGCCGGTCGAGGTCCTTCTCCAGCGAGCCGGGCAGCACCATGCCACCCACCCGCAGGAACCGGTCCGCCGCCGGGGTCTCGGCGCGCAGCTCGGTGGGCGTGACGAAATAGACGACGGCTTCCTGCATGGCGCCGTAGATGAGGTAGGCGAGGCCGCCGACGATGATCAGGGCGCCGATGAGATACCTACGCTTCATGGTCGCCCGCCGCGCTGGGAATACCGGAAGTCACGTCCCGGGCCGCCACGGCCCTTCGGATACGCCGCGTCAAAAGCACGGTGTAGAGCAGGATGCTGCACCAGACGATGCCGTAGGCCAGAAAGACGAAACCCCAGTGTCCCATGGATTCATGCTCCCGAATGAACGTCATGGCGTGGCGTAAAGCCGGTTGCGGCGCGCTTCGTCCTCCACCTCTCCCAGGTGGAAACGCAACGACAGCAGGTAGAAGAACAGCAGCACGAACGCCAGAAAATTGATGCCCAAGGGCCACAACATGGCCGGATCGATGTTGTCCCACGGCGCCTTGTCCGGCCGCAGGATGGAGGGTGGCTGGTGCAGCGTGCGCCACCAATACACCGACATGTGAATCAACGGGATGTCCAGGAAACCGATGATGCCGAGGATCGCGCCGGACACGGCCGCGCGCCGCTGGTCCTCGATGAGCGACCGCAGCAGCAGGTAGCCGGAGAAGATCAGCAGCAGTATGGCCGTGAGGGTGAGGCGGGCGTCCCAGGTCCACCACACCCCCCAGGTGGGCTTGCCCCAGATCGAGCCCTCCACGATGGTCAGGGCGGTAAAGAGCACGCCGATCTCCGCGGCGGAGTGGGCGAGGATGTCGTCCCGGCGCTCGCCTTTCCAAAGGTAGAGGCAACTCGCCACGAACACGATGAAGAACGACAGGTAGGCCACCAGGATGCTCGGGATGTGGAGGTACATGATGCGCTGGGTCTCCCCCTGCCGGGCATCGGGCGGCGCCTCCACCAGGCCCCAATAGAGACCCGTGACGATAAGGATGAGCGCCAGCCAGCCGAGAATTCGTCGAGCCATGGATTTGCTACGGAAATGGAAACGAGGCCGCGCACCCGTCATTCCCGCGGAACAGACCGTGTCAAACCCCTCTCCCTCCGGGAGGCGATCCGTCCCGAATCAAACCCCTCTCCCTCTGGGAGAGGGTGGCCGAAGGCCGGGTGAGGGCTCCCCGGCGACCCTGCCTCTCCGAGCACCCTCACCCCGACCCTCTCCCATAGGGAGAGGGAGTTTTTTGACACAGCCTGGCAAGCGGGAATGACGGGTGCCGGATCTTCGCGTAATGATAGCACCCGCCGGTGTCACTTCCCAATCGCCTTCAGCCGTCGAGCACCCACTCGAGCAAGAGGAACCCCGCGGTGATGAAGATCAGGTCGAATCCTACCAGCAGGCGGAACCAGGGGACGAGGTCCTGCGGCGTGCCCGCCCCCAGGATGATTTCCAGGGTGCGGACGGTCCCCAGGATCACGGGGATCATCAGCGGAAAGATCAGCACCGGCAGCAGCAGGGCGCGCGCCCGCGCCCGTAGCGTCACCGCGGCGAACAGCACACCCACCACGCAGAAGCCCAGGGTGCCGAGCAGCGTGTACAAGAGCACGTTGGGCAGCAGATGCCAGAAGTCCAGGCGGAACAGGATGCCGAAGAGCGGCAGGATGAAGACCTCCAGCAGCAGCATGAGCGAGAAGTTGAACAGCACCTTGGCGAGGTAGTACGCGCCCCGGTCCAGGGGGGCCAGCAGGAGCGCGTCGAGGCAGTCGTTCTCGCGGTCGCCCTGAAACAGTTGCCCGAGGGCCAGGGTGCCGCTGAACATGAAGGCCAGCCACAGGAGGCCCGGCGCCATGCGCGAGACGTTGTCGGCGGAGATCTCGAAGGCGAAGGAGAAGAGAAAGAGCAGCGAGAGGCCGAAGAAGAACATCGACAGCAGGTTGTCGCGGCGGCGCGCCTCCAGCAGGAGGTCCTTCCACAGCAGCCAGTAGACCTGTCTCAGGACGTCCGTCAACGTGTGTCGTCCATGCGGGTGCAGGGGCGGGTTTCAAATCCGCCCGAACGGCAGCCGCGGGGCGTCGAGCCCTTCGAAGGCGGCATGAAAGCTGTCCCAGGGGTCCCGCCTGGGTTCGTCGAAGACCACTCGGCCGCGGTTCAGGATCACGGCCCTGGAGCACCGTTCGAGGACGCGCGGGATGTCGTGGGTGGCCAGCACCACGATGCCGCCGCCGGCGCAGAGCGACTCCAGGAACCGGTTCAGCATGTCCACGCCCGACGAGTCCAGTGAGCCGTAAGGCTCGTCCACCAGCAGCAACCTGGGATTCACCAGCCGCCACTTGGCGATGGCCAGGCGGCAGCGCATGCCCAGGGACAGGGCGGAAACGTACTCCGCGGCCTTCTCGTGCAGGCCGGCGTCGTTCAGGGCCTCGGCCCGCTCCTCCGCGCTGGTCTCCCCGCGGTAGAGGGAGACGAAGAAGCGGAGGTTCTCGCCGACCGTCAGGCTGTCGTAGAGGTGGGCGCCCGAGGCCAGGAACCCGATCATGCCCCGCAGCGGGGAGTTGCCGTAGGAGAGTTTGCGGCCGAACAGCTCGATGGCGCCGTCGGTAGGGTAGGCCAGCGCCGCCAGGAGCCTCAGGAGCGTGGTCTTGCCGGCCCCGTTGGGTCCCAGGAGCGCCACCCATTCGCCGGCCGCGACCTCCAGGCGTACCTCTCTCAGGGCCCACAAGAGCCCGTACACCTTCGATACGTTGTCTATCCGCACGCTCAACACGATACTCCGGACAAGCACGTTGCGCCCGCGCGGTGTCCGTCGGCTTCCAGGTCCGCCAATATAGCGGGTTCGGCCGGAAATGGCATGCGCGCCCGGCACGGCGGGCGCTTCGGGGCGCTCCCTTGACTCGCCACCGGAGATTCGTTAATCACTACTCTGTCTAACCGCACTCATAGCCTGAACCGGTTGAGCGGGCTCGGCGAGCCCGAGCCGGCTTCAGGACCTCCGAGACCGGATCGGTCCTCGGGACATCTCAAAGATCACAGGAGAGATCAGAGGAGAATCATGGCAAGCTATCTACACGTCAATGTGCCGTCCGAGGGGGAGAAGGTTTCGCTTTCCGACGGCAAGCTGCGGGTTCCGGACAATCCCATCATTCCGTTCATCGAGGGCGACGGCATCGGCGTCGACATCTGGGCGGCCGCGGTGCGGGTGCTGGACGGCGCGGTGGCGAAAGCCTACGGCGGCCAGAAGAAGATCTCGTGGATGGAGGTCTACGCCGGCGAGAAGGCCGAGGCCGTGTACGGCGACGACTGTCCGCCGAGCCTGCTGCCGCAGGAGACCGTCGACGTCATCCGCGAGTACCTGGTGGCCATCAAGGGCCCGCTGACCACGCCCGTGGGCGAAGGTTTCCGGAGCCTCAACGTGACCCTGCGCCAGGTCCTCGACCTCTACGTCTGCCTGCGGCCCGTGCGCTATTTCAAGGGCGTGCCGTCGCCGGTGGTGCGGCCCCACCTGGTGGACATGGTGATCTTCCGCGAGAACACCGAGGACATCTACGCCGGCATCGAGTGGGAGACCGGCACCCCCGAGGCCGAGAAGGTGGTCAAGTTCCTGCGCGAAGAAATGGGGGTCAAGAGCATCCGCTTCCCCGACACCGCCAGCATCGGCATCAAGCCCATCTCCATCGAGGGCTCGGAGCGGCTCATCCGCGCGGCCATCCGCTACGCCGTGGAGCACAACCGGCGCAACGTCACGCTGGTGCACAAGGGCAACATCCAGAAGTACACCGAGGGCGCCTTCATGCGCTGGGGCTATGCGCTCGGCAAGCGCGAGTTCGGCGACAAGGTGGTGTCGTGGGAAGACTGCGGCGGCAGGCCGGAGGAAGGCCAGATCCTCATCAAGGACGCCATCACCGACGCGTTCCTGCAGCAGATCCTCACGCGCCCCGACGAGTTCGACGTGATCCCCACCATGAACCTCACCGGCGACCTCATCTCGGACGCATTGGCGGCCCAGGTGGGCGGCATCGGCATCGCGCCCGGCGGCAACATCAACTACGACAGCGGCCACGCCCTGTTCGAGGCCACCCACGGCACCGCGCCGAAGTACGCCGGCCAGGACAAGGTCAATCCCGGCTCGGTGATCCTTTCCGGCGAGATGATGCTGCGTCACCTCGGCTGGGACGAGGCCGCGGACCTGGTGATCCAGGGCCTCGAGGAGACCATCGCGCAGAAGACCGTCACCTACGATTTCGAGCGGCTCATGACCGGCGCCAAGCTGCTGAAGTGCTCGGAGTTCGGCGACGCCATCGTTTCCAACATGTAGCGCGGCGGGACCATGGCCAGGAACAAGATCGCACTGATAGGCGGCGGCAACATCGGCGGCACCATGGCGCACCTGTGCGCGCTCAAGAAGTTGGGGGACGTGGTGCTCTTCGACGTCATCGACGGACTGCCCCAGGGCAAGGCCCTGGACCTGCTCCAGTCGGCGCCGGTGGAGGGCTTCGACGCCGACATCGTCGGCACCACCAGCTACGAGGACATCGTCGGCGCCGACGTCTGCATCGTCACCGCCGGCATCGCCCGCAAGCCCGGCATGAGCCGGGACGATCTGCTGGGCACCAACGCCAGGATCATGACCCAGGTGTCGGAGAACATCAGGAAGTACGCTCCCGACGCCTTCGTCATCGTCATCACCAATCCGCTGGACGCCATGGTGACGCTGTGCCAGCGGGTCACGGGTTTTCCCAAGAACCAGGTGGTGGGGCAGTCGGGGATCCTCGACTCGTCGCGCTACCGGACGTTCATCGCCATGGAGCTGAACCGCTCGGTGGAGAGCGTCACCGCCATGGTGATGGGCGGCCACGGCGACGACATGGTGCCGGTGCGGAGCACCTGCCAGGTGGGCGGCGTGCCGGTGGCCAGCCTCATCCCTTCCGAGCGCCTCGACGAGATCGAGCAGCGCGTGCGCATGGCCGGCGGCGAGATCGTGTCGCTCCTGAAGACCGGCTCGGCCTTCTACGCGCCGGCGTCGGCCGCGGTGCGCATGGCCGAGGCCTACTTGCTGGACAAGAAGGAAGTCCTTCCCTGCGCGGCCCTGCTCGAAGGCGAGTACGGCGTCCAGGGGTACTATTTCTGCGTGCCGGTGCTGCTGGGGGCCGGCGGCGTGGAGAAGGTCCTCGAGATCGACCTGACCGCCGAGGAGAAGGCCCAGTTCGACGAGTCCCTGTCCCACGTCCAGGAGATCGTGGGCGCCATGGACCGGGTGCTGGAACAGGCCTGACGCCGCGCGTTCATGCCACGAGGACCCGCACAGACGGCACCCTCCGACCCCCTCTCCCTTCGGGAGAGGGCCGGGGTGAGGGTGTCCGGACCAGCGCGATCTCCCGGTCGGAAGCACAATCGGCCAACAAACGCGATTTCATGAACATCCACGAGTACCAGGCGAAACAGTGGCTCGCGCGGTTCGGCGTTGCCGTGCCCGGCGGGCGGGTGGCGGCGACGGCGGACGAAGCGCGGGCGGCGGCCGAGGAGATCGGCTTTCCGTGCGTGGTGAAGGCCCAAATCCACGCCGGCGGCCGCGGCAAGGCCGGCGGCGTCAAGGTGGTCCAGAGCGCCGACGAGGCGGCCGCCTTTGCCGAAGGCCTCCTGGGAAAGCCCCTGGTCACCCACCAGACCGGCCCGGAGGGGAGAGTCGTCCGGAGCGTATGGGTGGAAGAGGCCTCGCGGATCGCCCGTGAACTCTATTGCAGCATCGTCATGGACGCGGCGGCCGGACAACCCGCCGTCATCGCCTGCCGCGAAGGCGGGATGGAGATCGAGGAGGTGGCGCGGGAGACGCCGGACGCCATAATCATCGAGCTGGTGGACCCTCTCGTGGGGGTGGCGCCGTTCCAGATCCGCCGGGTAGCAGCCCGGCTGGGTCTTTCCGGCAAGGAGGTCGGCGCCTTCGGAACCCTGCTCAAGGACCTGTACCGCGCTTTCCTCGAATCGGACTGCATGCAGCTAGAGGTGAATCCGCTGGCGCAGCTCGACGACGGCCGGTTCCTGGTCCTGGACGCCAAGATGAACTTCGACGGCAACGCGCTGTTCCGCCACAAGGATGTCGTGGAGCTGCGGGACATCAACGAAGAGGACCCCAAGGAGGTCAAGGCCGCGGACCTGGGCATCTCCTACGTGGCCCTCGACGGCAACATCGGCTGCATGGTCAACGGCGCGGGCCTGGCCATGGGCACCATGGACATCATCCAGCAGTACGGCGGCATGCCGGCCAACTTCCTCGACGTGGGCGGCGGCGCCAGCAAGGAGATGGTGGGACAGGCCTTCCGGCTGCTGCTGTCGGACGACAAGGTGCGCGGCGTGCTGGTGAACATCTTCGGCGGCATCATGCGCTGTGACGTCATCGCCGCGGGCATCATCGACGCCGCCAGGGAGATCGGCGTCAGCGTCCCCCTGGTAGTGCGGTTGCAGGGCACCAACGTGGAGCAGGGAAGGGAGCTTCTGTCAAAGTCCGACCTGAGCATCATCCCCGCCGACACCATCGCGGACGCGGCGCAGAAGATCGTCGAGGCCGTGCGGGCGGAAGAAGGGCGGGCATGAGCATCCTGGTGAATTCCGAGACCCGGGTCCTGACCCAGGGGATCACCGGCGCCACGGGCCAGTTCCACACCCGGACCTGCAAGGAGTACGGCACCCGGATGGTGGCGGGTGTCACCCCGGGGAAAGGCGGGACCTCCTTCGAGGACATCCCCATATTCGACAGCGTGGAGGAGGCGGTCGAGGCCACCGGCGCCAACGCCAGCGTCATCTACGTGCCGCCTCCGTTCGCCGCCGACGCCATCATGGAATCGGCGGACGCGGGCGTGCCGCTGGTCATCTGCATCACCGAAGGCGTGCCGGTGCAGGACATGATGCGGGTGAAGCGCTACCTGGACGAGCGCGGCACGGTGCTGGTGGGCCCCAACTGCCCTGGCGTCATCACCCCCGGCGAATGCAAGATCGGCATCATGCCCGGCCACATCCACAAGCGCGGCGCCATCGGCGTCATCTCCCGCAGCGGCACGCTGACCTACGAGGCGGTGGACCAGCTCACCCGCCTGGGCATGGGGCAGTCCACCTGCGTCGGCATCGGCGGCGACCCCATCCGCGGCCTCAACTTCATCGATGTGCTCCAGCGGTTCAACGAGGACGACGAGACCGAGGCGGTGGTGCTCATCGGCGAGATCGGCGGCAGCGCGGAGCAGGACGCCGCGGAGTGGATCCGGGCGCACATGAAGAAGCCCGTGGTGGGCTTCATCGTCGGCCAGACCGCGCCGCCCGGGAAGCGCATGGGCCATGCCGGCGCCATCATATCCGGGGGCAAGGGAACGGCGGCGGAAAAGGTCGAGGCCTTGCGCGCGGCCGGGGTGGGGATGGCGCCGTCGCCGGCGGACATCGGCCAGACCATGAAAGAGGCGTTGGGATAGCTATGGAGAGAACACTGTCGATCATCAAGCCGGAGGCCGTGGCCCGCGGCCTGATAGGGGACATCCTGAGCCGTTTCGAGCACTCGGGACTCAAGGTGGTGGCGGCAAGGCTGACCCGCCTGGACAAGGAGCGGGCCGAGACCTTCTACGAGGTGCACCGGGAGCGCCCGTTCTTCAACAGCCTGACCGACTACATGTCCACGGGCCCCATCTTCGTGTCGGTGCTGGAGGGCGACGGCGCCATCGCCCGGAACCGTGAGATCATGGGCGCGACGGACCCGGCAAAGGCCGAAGCGGGGACCATTCGCAAGGACTGGGGCACCAACGTGGAGGCCAACGCGGTGCACGGGTCCGACGCCCCAGAGACCGCCGCGGCGGAGATCGCATTCTTCTTCAACGCCGACGAGATCCAGTCATAGGGTGGTAGTGGCTCGAAGGCTGTGATCTCCGGCTCCCTCTCCCTCCGGGAGAGGGTTGGGGTGAGGGTCCCTCGGCGCAGGCAGCCCGGTTGGAGCGGCAAGAAAACGGAGGTGCAGAGCTGTTACAGCGCCCTCACCCGGCCTTCGGCCACCCTCTCCCCGAGGGAGAGGGGTCTGGTCCACTCGTGCCGCTTCCCCGCGGTGCTTCAACGGATGCCCGGCGCCCAATCGAAGGCCTGAGCCACGGCGAGTTGAGCGCGTGGCTGCATGCCCGGGGGCTTCCCCCCTATCGGACCGAGCAGATCAGACGCTGGCTCTTCCGCCGCTGCGTGACTTCGTTCGAGGACATGACCGACCTCCCGCTGGGTCTGCGGCAGGCGCTGGCCCGCGAGTTCGTCGTCGGCAGTCTGGCGGTACAGCAACAGAGCCGTTCCGCGGACGGCACCGTCAAGTATCTCTCTCGTCTGCGCGACGGCGCCGTCGTCGAGACCGTCTACATACCGGAACCGGACCGGGTGACGCTGTGCGTGTCGACGCAGGCCGGGTGCGGCCTGGGTTGCACGTTCTGCGCCACCGCGCGGATGGGACTGAAGCGCAATCTCACCCAGGCGGAGATCGTGGACCAGGTCCTGGAAGCGCAGCGCCGCTGCCCGGAGGACACACGGATCTCCAACTTGGTCTTCATGGGCATGGGCGAGCCGCTGGCCAACTACGAGGCCACGCGCGGAGCGCTGGAGGTCATCACCGACGCCCGTAGCGGCATGGGGATCTCGCCCCGCAAGATCACCGTCTCCACCGTGGGGCTGCTGCCGCAGATGCGCCGGCTGATGGAGGACACCCGCGTCAACCTGGCCATCTCGCTCCATTCGGTGCGGGACGAGGTACGCTCGGAGCTCATGCCGGTCAACCGGAAGTACTCCGTCGAGCAGTTGCTGGAGTGCTGCCGTTCCCTGCCGGTGCCACGGCGCAAACGCATCACCATCGAGTACCTGCTGCTGGCCGGCGTGAATGACGGCGCCGCGGACGCGGCGGAGCTCGCGGCGAGGCTTCGGGGCATCCGCTGCAAGGTGAACCTGATACCGTTCAATCCCCACGAGGGGAGCGGCTACCGCCGGCCGCCGGACGATGTCATCGAGCGCTTTGGAGAGACGTTGCGCGCCCGCCGCGTGCAGGCTCACGTACGCCGTCCCCGGGGCGATGACATACAGGCGGCCTGCGGCCAACTGTATAACGCCGCGGCGACCCCGCCGGATCCTGGCGGCGGGCGGGGCCTTTTCTCGGCGAGTGCCGCGGGACACTAGCCCCTCACCCCGACCCTCTCCCAGAGGGAGAGGGGGTCGGATTCACCCTCTCCCAAGGGAGGAGGGCCAATTCTTCCCCTCTCCCTCTGGGAGAGGGTGGCCGAAGGCCGGGTGAGGGCCGGCTGGTTCGCGGAGAACCCTGTCGAGGGATAGGACGGAACAAAGATGGGACAGCAAACGATACTGGGTGTCATCGGCGGCACCGGCCTCTACGAGATGGAGGGTCTCAGCGCGGTGCGCGAGGTGGAAGTGGAGACGCCTTTCGGCGAACCCTCGGGCGCGTTCGTGACCGGCTCCCTGGGCGGGGTGGAGATGGTCTTCCTGCCGCGCCACGGCAAGGGGCACCGGCTGCTGCCCACCGAGGTCAACAACCGCGCCAACATCTTCGGCATGAAGAAGCTGGGGGTGGGGCGGATTCTTTCGGTGAGCGCGGTTGGCAGCCTCAAGGAGGAGATCGAGCCCGGGCACATGGTGCTTCCGGACCAGTTCATCGACCGCACCTACCGGCGCTCGCCGACGTTCTTCGGCGACGGCGTGGTGGCCCACGTGCAGTTCGCGGACCCGTTCTGCAACGACCTGCGGGCGGTGGTGGCCGACGCGGCGGCCCGGGAGGACATCCGGGTGCACGGCCGCGGCACGTACGTGTGCATGGAAGGGCCTCAGTTCTCCACCCGGGCGGAGTCGGCGCTTCACCGGAGCTGGGGCGCGGACGTCATCGGCATGACCAACCTGCAGGAGGCCAAGCTCGCGCGCGAAGCGGAGATCTGCTTCGCCACCATGGCCATGTCGACGGACTACGACTGCTGGAACGAAGCCGCCGGCGACGTCGACATCGAGGAAGTCATCGCGGTGCTGCAGCGGAACGCGGACGTCGCCAAGCGCATCGTCCGGGGCACGGCGGAGCGCCTGTCGCCCGAGCGCGCCTGCCCGTGCGCCACCGCGCTGGCCATGGCCATCGTCACGGACCGCTCCCTGATCCCGGCGGCAACGCGGGAAAAGCTGGGTCCGCTGGTGGAGAAATATCTCTAGCATTCATCTTGAGGGGAGGTCCTTCGACTTCGCTCCGCTGGCGCTCCGTTACGCTCAGGACAAACGGTGCCGGCGATCCGTTCCACCGTTCGGTCTGAGTGGAGGCTGGCCCTGGCAATGCTCCACCGTTCGTCCTGAGCGTAGCCCGGCGCAGCCGGGCGAAGTCGAAGGACGCCATCCGGGCGTCACACGGGTATCCCGTCAGCCGACACCGGGGAGGTTTGTGAAATGAGTGTTCTGGTGGTGGGTTCGATGGCGTTCGATTCCATCGAGACGCCGCACGGCCGCGCCGATCGGGTCCTCGGCGGATCGGCGGCGTACTTCGCGCTGGCCGCCGCGTTCTTCGCGCCGGTCCGGATCGTCGGCGTGGTGGGCCAAGACTTTCCCGAGGATCACCTGGCCGCGCTGTCGCGCAGCGGCGTGGACCTGGAAGGGTTGCAGCGCGCGGAGGGCAAGACGTTCTACTGGCACGGCCGGTACCACGAGGATCTGAACGTCCGCGACACGCTGGAGGTTCAGCTCAACGTGCTGGAGAACTTCGTTCCGCACATGCCCCCGGGCTACGAGGACACGGAGTACGCCTTTCTCGGCAACATGCACCCGGACGCGCAGATGGACGTGATGTCGCGCCTGAAGCGGCCGCGGCTGGTGGCCCTCGACACCATGGATCACTGGATCCAGGAGAACCCCGGCGAGTTGCGGAAGGTCCTGGAGCGGGTCGAGACCGTGGTCATCAACGACTCGGAAGCACGCATGCTCAGCGGCGACCACAACATCGTCCGGGCGGCGCGCGCGATTCTCAAGATGGGGCCTCGCGTGGTCCTCATCAAGCGCGGTGAGTACGGCGTGTTCCAGTTCTCCGATGACGCGACCTTCGTAGTGCCGGCCTATCCGCTGGAAGAGGTCCTGGACCCGACCGGCGCCGGCGACTCCTTCGCCGGGGCGTTCATGGGATGCCTGGCCTCCGGCGCCGGCAAGGGCGAGAACGCACTGCGCCGCGCCATCGTCTACGGCAACGTCACCGCCTCCTTCACGGTGGAGGACTTCGGGCCCCGGCGGCTGATGGAGCTGGAAAGGGCCGAGATCGACGAGCGTTACAGGCGTTTCGTGGAGTTGACGCGTTTTCACGACTAGGGCGACCGCCGGTCGCCCCTACATGGGGTTCCGCGGGTCGCCTATGCACGGGGTCCATCCGAGGCATGTGTAGGGGCGACCCGCGGTCGCCCCCTGAAATTCGATTGCTCGGGCAGGACACCAGGTTGATCGCATGAACATCGCAATGATCGGCACGGGTTACGTGGGGCTGGTTACGGGGAGTTGCTTCGCCGAGACCGGCAACGACGTGGTCTGTGTCGACATCGACGAGGCGAAGATCGCGCAGCTCCAGGGCGGCACGGTTCCGCTCTACGAGTTGGGACTCGAGGAGCTGATCGAGCGCAACACCCGCGAGGGGAGGCTCTCCTTCTCCACCGATCTGGCCGAGGCCGTGAAGCGCGCGGAAGCCGTCTTTATCGCGGTGGGCACGCCCCAGGTATCGGAGGGCGGCGCCGATCTGAGCCAGGTCTTCGCGGTGGCGGAAGACATCGCCCAGGCCATGAACGGGGGCAAGATCGTCGTCACCAAGAGCACGGTTCCGGTGGGCACGGCGGTGCGTGTAAAGGAGATCATCGAAGCCGGGACCGGACATCCGGTGGCGGTGATCTCGAATCCGGAGTTTCTGAAGGAGGGGACGGCGGTAGAGGATTTCATGAAGCCGGACCGGGTGGTCCTGGGCGGTGAGGATACCGAGGCGCTGGAACGTCTCAAGGGCCTTTACGAGCCTTTCGTGCGCAGGGGGAACGCGATCATACTGACAGACTCCCGGAGCGCCGAGATGAGCAAGTACGCCGCCAACGCCATGCTGGCCACCAAGATCTCCTTCATCAACGAGACCGCGCGGCTTTGCGAGAAGGAGGGGGCGGACATCGAACAGGTCCGGCGCGTCATGGGGCTGGACCACCGCATCGGTCCTCACTTCATCTATCCCGGCATCGGCTTCGGGGGCTCCTGTCTGCCCAAGGACATACGCGCGATGATCGCCATGGGCGGGGACGAGTTGGAGATGCCGCTGCTTCGGGCCGTGGACCGGGTCAACGAAACCCAGACGGATTTGCTGCTGCAGAAGGTCAGGCGGCACTTCGGCGAGGGGTTGGCGGAGAGGACCCTGGCGGTGTGGGGCCTTGCCTTCAAGGCCCGTACCGACGACATGCGCGAGGCCCCGGCCCTGCGGGTCGTCGACGGGCTGCTGGAGGCCGGTGCGCGAGTGCGCGCGTTCGATCCCGAGGCCATGAAGGCGGCGCGCAAGCGTTACGGCGATCGGATCGAGTACGGCTCCAACAACTATGAGGTCGCCGAGGGCGCCGACGCCGTGCTGATCCTGACGGAATGGAACGAGTTCCGCAGTCCCGATTTCCCGCGCCTGAAGGAACTGCTGCGCCGGCCGGTGCTGTTCGACGGCCGCAACCTCTACGATACCGCGGCCATGCAACGGCACGGTTTCGTCTACTATTCCATAGGACGGGGCCGTGGATAGCAGCCGCATACGGAACTTCTGCATCATCGCCCATATCGACCACGGCAAGTCCACGCTGGCGGATCGATTGCTGGAGCACACCGGCGCGCTCAGCGAGCGCGAGAAGACCGACCAGTTCCTGGACAAGATGGAACTGGAACGCGAGCGTGGCATCACCATCAAGGCCAGCCCGGTGCGGCTCCAATACCGTTCCGGACGCGGCGAGGACTACGTCCTGAACCTCATCGACACGCCCGGGCATGTGGATTTCTCCTACGAGGTTTCCCGCAGCCTGGCGGCGTGCGAGGGTGCGATCCTGGTGGTCGACGCCGCCCAGGGGGTGGAGGCGCAGACGGTGGCCAACGTCTACCTGGCGCTGGACCACGACCTCCAGGTGCTTCCCGTTATCAACAAGATCGATCTGCCCAGCGCGGATCCGGAGCGGGTCAAGCGGGAGCTGGAGGACATCATCGGCCTGGACGGCTCACAGGCCATCCTGGCCAGCGCCAAGAACGGCGTCGGCATCGAGGCCGTGCTGGAAGGCATCGTCGCCAGCTTCCCGCCCCCCGCGAGCGAGCGGGAAGCGCCCCTGCGCGGTCTGGTCTTCGACAGTTGGTTCGATCCCTATCACGGCGCGGTGATCCTGCTGCGGATCTTCGAAGGAAGCGTCCGCAACGGTGATTCCATCCGCCTGATGTCCACCGGCGGGGTGTTCGAGGTCAACCGGCTCGGCGTCTTCGCTCCCGGCCCCGTGGAAGTGGGGAGTCTCGGGCCGGGCGAGGTGGGCTTTCTCATGGCGTCGATCAAGAACATCCATGAGGCCCGTATCGGCGACACCGTCACGATCCACAAGCGCGCCGCCGCAGAACCCCTGGCCGGTTTCCGGCCGTTGAAGCCCATGGTGTTCAGCGGCCTCTACCCGGCGGACTCGGGCCAGTACCAGGCGCTGCGAACCGCCCTGGAGAAGCTGAGCCTGAACGATTCGTCCTTCACCTTCGAGGCCGAGACCTCCCAGGCCCTGGGCTTCGGCTTCCGTTGCGGTTTTCTCGGTCTGCTCCATCTCGACATCGTGCGCGAGCGGCTGGAGCGCGAGTTCGACCTGGCCCTCATCACCACGGCACCCACGGTGGTCTATCAGGTGACCACCCGCGCCGGGGAGGTGCTGTCCATCGACAATCCGGTGGCTTTCCCCAACGAGGCCGACATCGATATGATCGAGGAGCCGTTCATCCTGGCCACCATCCACCTTCCCAAGGAGTATCTCGGCGGCGTGTTCCAACTGTGCGAGGAAAAGCGCGGGATTCAGCAGGAGTTGCGCTACCTGGGCCCCAACCGCGCCATGGTCACCTACGAGCTGCCCCTCAACGAGATCGTCTACGACTTCTACGACCGCCTCAAGTCCCTGAGCCGGGGCTACGCTTCCATGGACTACGAGATGGCGGGCATGCGCCCGTCGAAGCTGGCCAAGCTCGACGTCCGCATCAACGGCGACCTGGTGGACGCCATGTCGCTGATCGTGCACCGCGACAAGGCGTACGTGCGCGGCCGGGACATGGTGCAGCGCATGCGCGAGCTGATCCCGCGCCAGCTCTTCGAGGTGGTGATCCAGGCGGCCATCGGCAGCCGCATCATCGCCCGGGAGTCGGTCAAGGCGCTGCGCAAGAACGTCACCGCCAAGTGCTACGGCGGCGACATCACCCGCAAGCGCAAGCTCCTGGAACGGCAGAAGGAGGGCAAGAAGCGCATGAAGTCGGTGGGGCGGGTGGAGATACCGCAGGAGGCGTTCCTGGCGGCCCTGAGGGTCTGATTTCAAAGTTGCCGGTCGAGGTGTTAAATTGAGGCGCGGTCTTGAAACCCGCCTGCGCAAAGGAAGAACACCAAGGAATCTCAGTAAGTGGCCAGATTCGGCAAGTCCAGAAAATCCGTGTTTCGGGAGTATACGGAAGCCATCCTCATCGCGCTGGTGGCCGCGCTGTTCCTGCGCGCCTTCGTGGTGCAGGCTTTCAAGATCCCGTCGGGTTCCATGATCCCCACCCTGGCCATCGGCGATCACATCCTGGTGAACAAGCTGTCCTACGGCGTGCGCCTTCCGGACGTGAACTGGGTGCCCTTCGCCGGCTGCGTCGACTTGGCCCGCGGTTCCCACGTGATGGAGTGGGACATGCCGGAGCGCGGCGACGTGATCGTGTTCGTCTATCCCAAAGACCGCTGCAAGGATTTCATCAAGCGCGTGGTGGGTGTGCCGGGCGACGATGTGGTCATCCGTGACAAGAAGCTCTACATCAACGGAGAGGCCGTCGAGGACGCCCACGCCCATTTCGAAGAGCGGGGAATGACCCTGGGCGTCGGCCACGTTCGCGACAATCTCGGCCCGTTGAAGGTCCCCGACGGGCATGTGTTCGTCATGGGTGACAACCGGGACCGCAGCTTCGACAGCCGCTTCTGGGGGTTCGTCCCCATCGAGGACATCCGCGGCCGGGCCTTCGTCAAGTACTGGTCGTGGGACTCGGAAAAAAGTTGGCCCCGCTGGTGGCGCATCGGCGGCCTCATCTATTGAACAGACGGACGGGCCGGTTCATCTCATGAAAGCCATTCTCACGTTGGCGGACGGGACCTCGTTTGCCGGCCGCTCCTTCGGCAGCGAAGGGGAGGCGGCGGGGGAGGTGGTCTTCAACACCAGCATGACGGGATACCAGGAGATCCTCACCGATCCTTCCTACGAGGGGCAGTTGGTCACCATGACCTATCCGGAGATCGGCAACGTCGGCGTCAACCCGGAGGATGACGAGTCGTGCCGGCCGTTCGTCAGGGGGTTCATCGTCAAAGAGTATTGCCCCGTTCCGAGCAACTGGCGCGCCACCCGGGCGCTGCACGAATACATGAGGGAGCACGGAATCGTCGGCATCGAAGGCGTGGACACGCGCTCCCTGGTGACACACATACGCGAACGCGGCGCCCAGGAGGGCGTCATCTCCACGGTGAGCCGGGACAAGGCCGAAATGGCTGCAAAAGCGATGCGGATCGGGGGACTTGAAGGTAAGGACCTCGTGAAGAACGTGAGCTGCCGGGAGCCCTACCGCTGGGACCAAGGGGCCTGGCGGATGGGAAGCGGTTTCGACACGCCCCGTGAGCCGGAGTTTCACGTGGTCGCCTACGACTACGGCATCAAGTTCAACATCCTTCGAGGTCTCGTGGAGGCCGGTTGCAGCGTGACGGTGGTGCCTGCGTGGACGCCCGCCGCCGACGTGCTGGCGCTGGAGCCCGACGGCATCTTCCTGTCCAACGGTCCGGGGGACCCCGCGGCGGTCCCCTACGCCGCGGAGATCGTGCGGGACCTCATCGGCCGCCGCCCCATTTTCGGCATCTGCCTGGGCCACCAGATCCTGGGGCTGGCCATGGGCGGGCGCACCTTCAAGCTCAAGTTCGGCCACCACGGCGGCAACCAGCCGGTGATGGACCTCACCACGGAGAAGGTGGAGATCACGACCCAGAACCACGGTTTCGCGGTGGACGCGGATTCCCTCAAGGGCGCGGTGGAAGTGACCCACGTCAACCTGAACGACCGCACCGTGGAAGGCCTCCGGCACCGAGAGGAGCCCATCTTCTCGGTCCAGTACCATCCCGAGGCCTCACCCGGCCCGCACGACGCGGCCTACCTCTTTTCGCGCTTCCGCGACCTGATGGCCGGGGCCAGGGGTTGAGATGCCCAAGCGCACCGACATCGAGTCCATCCTGCTCATCGGCTCGGGGCCCATCGTCATCGGCCAGGCGTGCGAGTTCGACTACTCGGGGACCCAGGCCCTGAAGGCCCTCAAGGAGGAGGGCTACCGGGTGATTCTGGTGAACTCCAACCCGGCCACCATCATGACCGATCCCGATTTCGCGGACCGGACCTACGTCGAGCCCCTGGACGCCGGCATCGTCGCCAAGGTCATCGAGGCGGAGCGTCCGGATGCACTGCTGCCCACCCTGGGCGGCCAGACCGCCCTCAACCTCGCCATCGAGCTGGCGGAGACCGGGGTGCTGGAGCGCTTCGGCGTGGAGATGATCGGCGCCCGGCTGGAGGCCATCAAGAAGGCCGAGGACCGGGACCGCTTCAAGGAGGCCATGGCCCGGGTGGGCCTGGATTTGCCTCGGAGCGTCTACGTGCACTCGCCGGGAGAAGCCCTGGCCGCCAGGCAGGAGCTGGCCAGCCTGCCGCTCATCATCCGCCCCTCCCGGACCCTTGGAGGCAGCGGCGCCAATATCGCCTATACCGAAGACGAGTACGCGGAGATGGCCGAGTGGGGCTTGCGGATCTCCCCGGTGCACGAGATCCTGGTGGAGGAGTCGGTGCTGGGCTGGAAGGAGTTCGAGCTGGAGGTCATGCGGGACCACAAGGACAACGTGGTGATCGTTTGCCCCATCGAGAACTTCGACCCCATGGGGATACACACCGGCGACTCCATCACCGTGGCGCCGGCCCAGACCCTCACGGACAAGGAATACCAGGTGATGCGCGACGCGGCGCTGCGCATCATCCGGGAGATCGGCGTCGACACCGGCGGCTCCAACATCCAGTTCGCGGTGAACCCGGAGAACGGCCGCCTGGTGGTCATCGAGATGAACCCGAGGGTTTCCCGCAGCTCGGCCCTTGCCAGCAAGGCCACCGGATTCCCCATCGCCAAGATCGCCGCCAAGCTGGCGGTGGGCTACACGCTGGACGAGATCCCCAACGACGTCACCCGGGAGACCCCGGCGTGCTTCGAGCCCACCATCGACTACGTGGTGGTGAAGGTGCCGCGCTTCACCTTCGAGAAGTTCCCCCAGACCCACGACGTGCTGACCACGCAGATGAAGTCGGTGGGGGAGGCCATGTCCATCGGCCGCACCTTCAAGGAGGCGCTGCAGAAGGCCATGCGCTCCCTGGAAACCAACAGCTACGGCTTCGAGGAGCCCGAGGCCGTGGCCAAACCTGAAGAGCGCAAACAGGCGCGCGAGACCTCTGGCATGGGAACGCCGGGGACCCTGGGCGTATTTGGCTCCCGCGGTCGCTCGGGAGGATCGGAACCGGCGGCCGCCGCCGACCTTGAAACGCTGCTGGAAGAGCGGCTTCGTTGGCCTCGTTCGGACCGGCTCTGGACCCTGGGCGCGGCATTTCGCGCCGGTTTTACGGTGTCCCGCCTGTACGAGATCACCCGTATCGACCCGTGGTTTCTTCACCATATCGAGACCATCGTCGAGAAGGAGGATGAGATCTGCAACCGTCTGGCCGAGGCTGGCGGCGCCGACCCGGAGTTCTGGGCCGAGGTCAAGAACATGGGCTTCTCCGACCGCCGCCTGGCGGAGCTCTCGGGCCGCTCGGAGGAAGAGGTCCGAACGTTGCGTCTGGACGCGGGAGTGCCGGCCGGCTTCCGCACCGTGGATACCTGCGGCGCCGAGTTCGAGGCCTTCACGCCCTACTACTACTCCACCTACGAGGGGACCCAGGAGTCCCGCCGCAGCGATCGCAGCAAGATCATGATCCTGGGCGGGGGCCCCAACCGCATCGGCCAGGGCATCGAGTTCGACTACTGCTGCGTGCACGCGGCCTTCGCCCTCAAGGAGGACGGCTTCGAGACCCTGATGGTCAACTGCAACCCGGAGACCGTCAGCACCGACTACGACACCTCGGACAAGCTCTACTTCGAGCCGCTGACCCTGGAGGACGTGCTCAACATCGCGGCGCAGGAGCGGCCCGACGGGGTCATCGTCCAGTTCGGCGGCCAGACCCCGCTCAAGCTGGCGCTGGCGCTGGAGCGGGCCGGCGTCCCCATTATCGGCACCTCGCCGGACAGCATCGACCTCGCCGAGGATCGGGAGCGTTTCAAGGAACTGCTGGAGCGACTGGAGCTTAGGCAGCCGCTGAACGGCACGGCCCGGTCCATGGACGAGGCCCTGCGGGTGGCCGCGAGCATCGGCTATCCCGTGCTCGTGCGGCCGTCCTACGTGCTCGGCGGCCGGGCCATGGAGATCGTCTACGAGGAGGAGAAGCTCCGGGACTACCTGGTGACGGCGTTCCAGGCCTCGGTGGAGCACCCGGTGCTCATCGACAAGTTCCTGGACGATGCCACCGAGGTGGACGTGGACGCCATCGCTGACGGCGAGCGGGTGGTCGTCGGCGGCATCATGGAGCACATCGAGAGGGCGGGGGTCCACTCCGGGGACAGCGCCTGCTCGATCCCGCCCCGGACCCTGTCGCCGGAGGTGCAGGCGGAGATCCGCCGGCAGGCCGTGGCCCTGGCCGAGGCCCTGGAGGTCCGCGGGCTGATGAACGTGCAGTTCGCGGTCAAGGGGAGCGACGTCTACATCCTCGAGGTGAATCCGCGGGCGTCGAGGACCGTGCCGTTCGTCAGCAAGGCCATCGGCGTTTCCCTGGCCAAGCTGGCGGCGCGGGTCATGGTGGGGCGCAAGCTCGAGGAGATGGGCCTGACCGAAGAGATCGTGCCGCCCCACGTCTCGGTCAAGGAGTCGGTGCTGCCGTTCAACAAGTTCTCGGGGGTGGACACGCTGCTGGGGCCCGAGATGAAGTCCACCGGCGAGGTCATGGGCATCGACCATTCCTTCAGCAAGGCCTTCGCCAAGGCGCAGATGGCCGGCGGCATGCGCCTGCCCGACTCCGGCAAGGCGTTCTTCAGCCTGCCCGACGAGCACCGCGAAGGCGCGGCGGACATCGCCCGGTCCCTGGCCGCGCTGGGATTCGGGATCGTCGCCACCGGCGGCACCGCCGACTTCTTCCAGCGGGAGGCCATCGCCGTGGAAGTGGCGCACGATGTCGAGAAGACCTTGGGCCAGGAGGACGTCGCCATGGTCGTCAACACCCATGCCAACGAAAGCTACCGCAACGATGGCTATCTGGTGCGGCGCGAGGCCCTGGACCGGCAGATCCCGTACTTCACCACCCTGGCTGGCGCCGAAGCGGCGCTGGAGGCCATCGAGTTCCTCAAGGGCGGCGAGCTGACCGTACAGCCGCTGCAGGAATACCAACGCCGCGCCGCCCGGGCCTGAGCCGGGCCGAGAGTGCGCCGACGCGCAGCCCTCGAAGCGCAGCGTTCGGAGCCTCCGACACCCTCTCCCTCTGGGAGAGGGTAGGGGTGAGGGAACCCCTGTTCGAGCAGCCGTGACCGATTCCTATCACGTCACCCCCATCGCTCCCGCCGACTGCCGCGAAGTCCTCCAACTTCGCCTGGATGTACTGAAAGGCGTCGGGCCCGTGCGCGCCGCGCAGCTGGCCCGCCGCAGCCTCGCCACCGTCGAGGACCTGCTATACCACCTGCCGTTTCGCTACGAGGACCGGCGCGACGTGACCGCTGTCTCGGAAGCGGAGGCCGGCGCGGGCGGCACCTTCACCGGCCGCCTGACGAACCTCAGGACCGGCCGGCTTCGCGGCCGCCGCCGCATTCTCACCGCCACCCTGACCGATGAAACCGGCAGTTTGGAACTGATCTGGTTCAATCCCGTCCGCTATGTCTCGGACGCCCTGCGTGCGGGCCAACGCCTTTCCATCTACGGAAGGGTCGCCCCTGGCCGCGGCGCCCGCCTGACCGTGGCCCACCCGGAGTTCGAGATCCTCGACGACGACTTTGAACGTCAGCCCGAGGTGCGGCCGGTATACGAAAAACCCGGCGATGTCTCGCAGACCCACCTGCGCGGCTGGGCGGCTCAGGCCCTTGAGCGGTTCGGCGGGTTCCTGCCGAGCTTCCTGCCGGCGGAGGTGGCCGGACGGCAACGCCTCATGGACCTGAAGCAGGCCATGGAGGTGATCCACTGGCCGGACGGCGCAATGGCTCCCGATGCCCTGGAGGAAACGCGGGCCACGGCGCGGCGGTCGCTGGCGTTCGATGAGTTTTTCTACTTCCAACTGGCCCTGGCATTGCGCCAGCGGCAGCGCCAGGACACCCCCGGTTTCGCCTCGCCCGCGCGGTCCGGATCGCTGACGAACCGGATGCGGGAGCTGCTCCCGTACCGCCTCACCGGCGGGCAGGAGCGTGTGTTGCGGGAGATCTACCGGGACATGGAGTCGCCCAGCCCCATGCGCCGCCTGCTGCAGGGCGACGTGGGGTCGGGGAAGACTGTCATCGCCTGGCTCGGAGCGTTGCGGGCCATGGAGAACGGCCGCCAGGCATTGTTGCTGGCCCCCACCGAGCTTCTTGCCGAGCAGCACTACGAAAGGCTCCGTCCCTACGCGGATAGGTTGGGTATCCGCGCGGCGCTGCTTTCGGGGTCGCTTCCGGCGGCGGCCCGGAAGGAGATCACCGGCCGCATCGGTGCCGGTGAGGTGGATTTCGTCGTGGGTACCCACGCCCTGATCCAGGAAGGCATGTCGGCGCCACGCATGGGACTGGGTATCGTCGACGAACAGCACCGTTTCGGGGTGAGCCAGCGCACCGCCTTCGCGCGGCTGTCCCTACGGGATTCGACGGCAGGGGGCGGGGCGGGCGAGCCGGACCTGCTCCTGATGAGCGCCACGCCCATTCCCCGGAGCCTCGCCATGGTGCTCTCCGGCGACCTGGAGGTGTCGCTCCTGGACGAGGCGCCGCCCGGCAGGACGCCGGTGCGGACGGTGGTAGTCCAGGAAGGGCGGCGTCAACGGGTCTACGAGCGGGTCCGGGCCGCGGTGGCCGACGGACGCCAGGCATACCTTGTCTACCCGCTGGTGGAGGAATCCGAGAAAATGCCGATGGCGGCGGCGGAGAGCATGGCGCGGGAGCTGTCGCGGACGCTCATGCGGGGACTTCGCCTGGGCCTGGTCCACGGCCAGATGCCCGCCGCCCAACGCGACCAGGTGATGCGGCGTTTCCGGCAGGGAGAGATCCAGGTTCTGGTGGCCACCACCGTCATCGAGGTGGGGATCGATGTCCCCGGCGCTACGCTCATGGTGGTGGAGCACGCCGAGCGGTTCGGGCTCGCCCAGTTGCACCAGCTCCGGGGCCGGGTAGGGCGGGGCCGGGAGGAGTCCCACTGCGTTCTGATCCACTACGGCTCTCGGGACGACGACTCCCGCCAACGCCTCGAGGTTCTGGAGCAGACCGCCGACGGGTTCGAGGTGGCCGAGTCCGACCTGCGCTTCCGCGGCGCCGGCGAGGTCCTCGGTACGCGCCAGGCCGGCTTCCAGGGGTTTCGGGTGGCGCACCTCGTGCACGATTACGAGGTGTTGCGGGCGGCCCGGGGTGAGGCCCGCGATTGGCTCGCCCAGGACCCGGGGCTGCGAAGCGAAGTCTCCCGGCGTATCCGGGAGGTTCTGCGACACCGCTGGGGAGACGGCATGCAATTGGGGGCATAGGGGGATTGAGCGCGGAACGACTACCTCAGGGCTTGTTGCAAACCCCCCTGGAATGCGTCAATAACGTAGCTGAAAGCGAAGGAACATATCGAGATCGAGCTGGCACAGACTCACAGGAAGGTCTTGATACTGAAGTGTCTGAAGTGTCAGCCGGTTTTCCGAAGCCTGGACTGGTGCTGCAATGCCCGCACGTCACCTTGACTGGCTCCGTCAGGCGGAAGCCGACCTGCTCCATGCCAGCCATGCGCGCGATTTCGCGGACCACGAGTGGGCCTGTTTCGCAGCGCAGCAGGCGGCAGAAAAATCGCTCAAGGCGGTCATCGTAAGCCGCGGCATGGATGCTTGGGGGCACACCGTGACTGCCCTTTTGGGACTGGTGACGACGGCAGAGGATGCCGGAGAGGAATTGGTCGAATGCGCCAAGAGCCTCGACAAGCACTACGTGCCCACACGCTACCCCAACGGTTTCGACACCGGGGCGCCGACTGATTTTTATACAAAGAAGGACTCGGATGATGCCATTCCATGCGCCGAGAAACTCATCGCGTTCGCCCGTCGTCAAATCCAACAACCAGGCGATGGTTGAAGATGGCGTACGGCGCTGGGCACGGCACCTGGCAGAGACCAGACCCGAGGTCCGCCGGATCATCTGGTTCGGCTCACGTGTGAACGGCATTGCTGCTCCAGGCAGCGACGTCGACGTTTGCCTGGTAATCTCCGGTTCCGATCGACGTCCTCGGGACCGAATCGGCGACTATCTGCCGTTCGGGTTCCCGGTGGGTATGGATCTGTTCCCTTACACCGTGGCGGAGTTCGAACGACTTCAGTATGAACACCCATCGTGGCATGAAGCGATCACGTCAGGGATAGATCTCCTGGCGTCCGGTGACGCTTTGTCGTCTGCTCATGTACAGCATCGCGCATTTGAGGATGAGTCCGGCCTGTAGCCTGTAGCGCGGCGCTGGGCCTGTTCCAGTCGCGGATGGTCAGCGGGACTGTCGTCGAGATTCCTGCGACCGCAAGCCGCCGGACCGGAAGGGGACGAGAGGTATCACATCGTGGAGTTCAACCGGATCAAGAGGCTGCCGCCCTACGTTTTCAACACCATCAACGACCTCAAGCAAGAGGCGCGGAGGAGGGGAGAGGACATCGTCGACTTCAGCATGGGCAATCCGGACATGGCGACGCCGACGCCCATCGTCGACAAGCTGGTGGAAGCGGTCCAGAAGCCCCAGAACCATCGCTACTCGGTGTCCCGTGGCATCTACAAGCTGAGGGTCGCCATCTGCGACTGGTATCAGCGGCGGTACGGGGTGTCCATCGATGCCGACGACGAGGCCATCGTCACCATCGGCTCCAAGGAGGGGCTGGCGCACCTGGTGCTGGCCATGATCGATCCCGGGGACGTGGTCCTGTGCCCGAGCCCCACTTACCCCATCCACCAGTACTCGGTGGTCATCGCCGGTGGCGACCTGCGCAGCATCCCGCTGGTCTCCAGCGAGGGGTTCATGGAGCAGCTCGAGGAGGCCATCAAGCAGACCTGGCCGCGGCCCAAGCTGCTGATCCTGAACTTTCCCCACAACCCCACCACCGAGGTGGTGGACCTCGAGTTCTTCGAGCGCATCGTGAGCTTCGCCAAGGCCCACGAGATCCTGGTGATCCACGACTTGGCGTACGCGGACCTCACCTTCGACGGTTACGAGCCCCCGAGCTTCCTCCAGGCGCCGGGGGCCAAGGACGTGGGCGTGGAGTTCTTCACCATGTCCAAGAGCTACAACATGCCCGGTTGGCGCGTGGGATTCGCGGTGGGCAACGCCACCATGATCCACGCTCTGGCGCGGCTCAAGAGCTACATGGACTACGGCATCTTCCAGCCGGTGCAGATCGCCGCCATCCACGCCCTCAACAGCGCGGACGACGACGTGCACGACATCTCCGAGACCTACCGGAGCCGGCGGGACGTGCTGGTGGAGGGGCTGACCCGGGTCAACTGGATGATCCGCAAGCCCAAGGCGACCATGTTCGTATGGGCCGAGATCCCGGCCCCCTACCGCTCCATGGGCTCGGTGGAGTTCTCCAAGTTCCTGCTGAACGAGGGCAAGGTGGCCGTGTCGCCCGGCATCGGCTTCGGCCAGTACGGCGACCAGCACGTGCGCTTCGCCCTGATCGAGAACGAGCACCGCACCCGGCAGGCGGTGCGCACCATCCGCAAGGCCATGGGCGTGCTGCCGGAATGAATATCGATTTGCAGCGTCCGACCCCCTCTCCCTCCGGGAGCTGCTGCACGGACAGGCCAAGGAGTTGGGTCTCCGACCCCCTCTCCCTCCGGGAGAGGGTTGGGGTGAGGGGTCCTCGCGGCGCGGGACACTGACGCATGGCAGAACGGGTAAACATCGGCATCCTCGGCGCCGGCACCGTCGGCTCCGCGGTCCACGACCTCATCGCCGACGGCCACCTGGCGCGTTTCGGCGTCGACGCCGAGGTCGTCAAGGTGTTCACGCGCAGCCCTCGTGGCAAGCCGAGGTACGAGACTTCGCCGGAGCTGTTTACCACGGACGCCGCCGAGGTCACTCGGCATCCCGACGTCGACATCGTGGTGGAGGTGCTGGCCGGCGGCGGAGCCGAGGATCTCCAGGCCGAGAAGGAATGGGTGGTGGACGCGCTTCGCCACGGTAAACCCGTGGCCACCGCAAACAAAGCTCTGCTGGTGGCCCACGGCGCCGAGATCTGGACGGCTGCCAAGGAAAGCGGCCGGGCGGTCCGCTTCGAGGCTTGCGTCGCGGGCGGCATTCCCATCATCGGCCCGCTCACCCAGAGCCTCAGCGCCGAGCGGCCCGCGGCCGTCTACGGCCTGCTGAACGGCACCTGCAACTACATCCTGACCGAAATGTCGCAGCGCGGCCGTTCGTACGAGGACGCGCTGGCGTCGGCCCAGGCCCTGGGCTACGCCGAGGCCGACCCGGACGCCGACGTCAGCGGCCGCGATGCCGAAGCCAAGCTGCTCCTGCTGTCGTCCATCACCTTCGGGACCCGCCTGCAGCCCGGCGCCGTCCACCGAAAGGGCATCGAGCGCATCCACGCCATCGACTTCCTATACGCCGCGCGCAAGGGCCGCAGCACCATCAAGTCCGTGGCCCTGGCGCGGAGCGTCGACGGCGCGCTGGAGGCCATGGTGACGCCCATGGTGGTTCCCGAGAGCCATCCCATCGCGGGTATCGACGGCGTGACCAACGCGGTGTTCTTCAAGGGGGAGGTGAGTGACGGCGGCTCGCCCGACGCCGGCGATTGGGACTACGTGTTCGCCGGCCCCGGGGCGGGCGGCGGCGCCACGGCGGTAGCCGTCCTCGGCGACGTCCACGAACTGGTGGCGCGTTCCGGCGATGCGCCCTTCCTGCCGGTGGAAAGCATCGTCTCAGAGGTGGACTCGGTGCGGCCGGAAGACGAGCTTCGGGCCTCCTTCTACGTGCGCTTCGTGGTGCGGGACCAGAGCGGCATCGTCGGCGACATCTGCCAGGTATTCGGCGAGAAGCAGATCAATGTCTCGGAGATCTGGCAACTGGAGCACAGCGCCGACGAGTTGGAAGCGCTCGTCGAAACGGGGGAGGGCAGAGCCGCGCCCGGCGAGGTACTCCCTTTCGTGATTACCCTGGAAGAAACCAGCGTGGGCCAGTTGCGTCAGGCCCTGGAGCGTATCGCGCAAAAGGACTTCGTCCTGGCGGGACCCCTGTGGCTGCCGATATGGCGGGCCTGACCATGCGTTGCATGTGCGAACGCGGAGGGTGCCTGGGGACTCCGGACAGTGCCTGACGGTGCCGACCGGGTGGCGCTGGTGTGTGTTCGAGACAACCGGCGTTTCGGCCTGCAGGTGCTGCTGAACGAGGCTGTCGCCGACAACGGTTCGGAGAACATCCGGATGTTGTTCCCGGAATGCGCCGTGGAAAGGGCCGACCGCGCGGTTCCCGCGTTGGAGCGATGTCACGGCTTGACCGGACACCGTGCCGCCCAGACGTTGGGTTCCGGCACGAGGGGTGCACATGCCCTGGGTTGGTGGATCGCCGGCGTTAGGTGTCTCCTGGGTGACACCGGGCTTCTTCTCGCCGTCGAGGGCGCACAACGCACCCCAGTCCGGCCAATCCTGAGTCCAGTCGAACGCCGAGTCGCGGGCCATGAAGCGGCGGCGTTCGTATCCTATCTCGTTCGGCAGGAATTCTACTGTGATCTGGGCGGTCTGAAGGTTCTCTCCCGCTGGACCGACCCCTGTACCGGCGGCCTCCAGGTGTTTTTTCTCGTGCGGATCCCCGACGCCCTTCGTTGCGCCCGCTACGTCTGGCGCGAGCCGGACAAGGTTCTGCTCTCCTGGCTTCGCGAAGAGCTGCGTCTTGATTTCCCCACCTTCGCCTCCCTACGGTGTCTCGCCGACTTCGCCTCCTGCGAGACTCTCCTGGACGAGTACGTATAAGGGCTCGGCATACCGCCGCACGTCAACCTCGGGCGCTTCATGAAATACCCGACCGGCCGGAGGCCGGTCGGGGCGAGCTGCCTTCGGCCGTCGCCCCGAGTTGTATGCCAGCGAGAAACTGCCCGGCCTCCTCGATGCGCAAGCCGTCAGGATAGGACTTGCTGTGCGCCAGCTCGCCGACGACCTGTAGTCGCTGGAGTGTTTCACCTACTAGAAAGCGCTTGAAGTTAACGCTTGGCGCAGCGTCGCTCCATTTGACCTCGATCATTCTCCATGGCCTTCGATCTCGTGTGATCAGGAAGTCGATCTCACGGCCATCCTTGTCGCGAATGTAGTTCAGTCCCAGATCCTCGCCGTCGACGTCCTGCGCGCGGTGCAGTTCTTTCAGGAGAGCGCACGCGACGAGGTTCTCCAGGCGGGCGCCGTCATCCCCCTGCACCATCGCGTTGTCGTAGAAGTAGAACTTCGGCGTCTTCAGCAGGGCACGGGCCACGTTCCGGTGATAGGGGAAGACTCGAAAGATCACGTACAAGTCTTCCAGCAGATCGAGCCAGTGTTGCACGGTGTTCCGGGTCTTCTGCAAGTCGCGTGCAAGGGAATTGGCGGAGAGCGGCGTGCCGACACGGGAACGCAGCAACTCGATCAACGTCTCGATGGACTGGATGTCCCGGACCGAAGACAGGGTAAGCAGGTCGTCCTTGAGGATGGCATCGACGTGCGTGCGCTTCCAGCGATTGTACCAAGGCCGCGACCCTCGAAGGAAAGGTTCCGGGAAACCACCGACGTGCATCAGTCGCTGGAAGGCCTCGTCAGGCCCGAGATCCGTTTGCTGCAACGCCTCCTTCATATCGATCGGATGCAGTCTGAAATGGAAGTAGCGGCCTGCAAGCGAGTCCCCCGTCTTGCGGAACGCCGCCAGTTTGGCGCTGCCCGTGACTACCAGCGCCGGCGGCAGGCCTTCAACGTCGTACACGCCCTTCAACCACACCTTCCAGTTCTCCATCTTGTGCAGTTCGTCCAGGATGACCAGCGCCTTCCTCCGGTCCCAACTCTTCTCGCGGAGCATCAGTCGATGCTCCGCGAGGTCGTGGTTGATGTACTGATGGTCCGGGTGGAGCATCCTGGAGAGCGTGGTCTTGCCGGATTGCCGCGGCCCGGACAACAGGATGATCTTCCGGTCGATGTCCGCCAGGAGCGCCTCATGAAGGTATCGTTCCATGTGTGACCCCGTGTCCCTCCGGTCCGCGGCCAGTGCCTGCGGGGCATGGCCGACAACCGACTATTTTTCCACTAGCTGATGAAAAGTCAAGACTTTTCGTCGGAGGAGTAACAAAAAGCCGGAAGCTTCGAAAGGAGCTCCGCAACCTTCCTTCAGGTCCATTCTTTGCCTCCTGGCTCCGCCAAGAGCTACGTCTCGACTTCCCGGCCTTCGCCGCCCTACGGTTTCTTGCCGACTTCGCCTCCTGCGAGACTCTCCTGAACGAGTACGCATAAGGAACTGGTCGTACCGTTCGAGACGGTCGTGCCTGCGTTTTGAGGACCGCGTACGGCGCCTTGCGGGAATTTTTTCCTGGCCGACGAACATTTCTTGTACGTGGACAGGAAGAGCGCTACTGAGACGTGGTGCCGAACGGACACTTGGCCCTTTCCTGTCCCCTCTTGGGCAACGGCGGGACAGGTTTAGTCCGTTTGCGGACACATTTTGCACTCCTAGGGAGTGGTGTTCCGTTGTTAGAATGTCGGGATGCCTCGGCAAGAAAGGTGCCTCGGCAAGAAAGGTGAAGGTTCCATGGTTGAACCAAAGATTCCCAATCCGAAAGGCCACCTTGTCCGGTTCTTCAGGGAAAAGGCGCAGTACAGCTTGCAAGAGCTCGCCAATCGCGCCGGCCTGCACATCAAGACGATGCGGCGCGCGGAACAGGATCAACTGACGGAGTACGCCCTACTGTGTATATCGCGGGCCCTAGGTGTAGCACCAGTGAACTTCTACGATCCGGAAGAGATCACTGCGTTCCTGGCGGGCAGGGTGGAGGCAGCGCCCCGGCCACGCGTTCACCCGCGTTCTGACGACAACAAGGATTCCGAAGATATCCTCGACAGGTACAGCGTGATCCCCAAGCGCTACGTAGACCGTCAGGTCGAGATCATCTTCAAGGTTCGTCGCCCGGGAGACTGGACGGCAACGGATGTGAATGTGTCGGAGGCGCTGGGTGTTGAAAGCGGGGCTTGTGTGCAGAATCGCCTCCGGGTCCGGACCGTCAAAGGACCGGAACGGTGGCTCAGCCTATACGCTACCGGGGACCTTGCCGAAACGATGCTCGACATCGCGCCAAGCGCTACGGTGCGGGCACAGGCCACCACGGTTTACGCCTTTATTCCGGATGAACAATGGCGGCAGTTGGACCCGGTTCTGTACGAGGAAATCACCGGCCTGATGTTGAAACGGTTGATCTCGGTAGGAAACGTGGACGGAAGGACGACGACGTCCTCCAACGACTGCTAGCGGGGGAACTCTTAAGGCGGGCTTACTGTCCAATTTCCGGGACCACCTCAGTCGTTGTCGTGCTGCAATGGCGCTCTAAATGCCATCTATTGCCAAGTTATGGTGTGGCGAGTGCTGTCTAAAACTTGGTACCGGTTTTTCAAAAAGGAAGAAACGTCTACGCGCCGAGAACGAAGAGGGTCTGCATGGTCCGAATCAATCACGAACTGATGCGCCGGAGTCGCGTGGAGCTTGGTTGGACCGCAGAAAAACTAGCTGAAGAATCCGGCCTGGATTCGCGTACCGTTCGGCGAATCGAACAGGGCGGGAGCCTGACCCGCCTCCGGTCGGCTGTTGCCGTTGCGCGGGCACTGAAACTCGAGCTCGCGGCACTTGTATTGGATGGTCGGTCAGGTGGGGGCGAACCGCGGGGTGACGGTGCTGGCCTCGCGGGTGCGTTGGCGGCCGCCGACGGTACGATCCAGAGGGAAATCGCCGGATCTGGTGAGGGGAGTCTCAAGGAAGCGCTGTACGTGGTGTCGATGCTCCTTACGAGGAGCCTCGTATTGGACGGGAAGGTGTTGGCAAAGGAAGACGACGACGTGGACAGGGTTGTAGCGGCGTTCAAGGCCGCGGACAGCGCCATACAGACCATGTTGTCCGGGGGCGGTGAATGGGGTGCCGAAGAAGCGGCGCGCGTGTTGTCACTCCTTCTGACCAGGTACGGAACCGCGTTCAGTCGTGAGTCGGCGAACGGTGTGGAAGCGGGAGTCAACTTCGTACAGGCCGCTTGTGACCAGGCGAAACGAGCGTTGCCGCACTACCTGGCTCCCAAGTAGGGTCCGTTGGCCCAATGCGCTTGCGTGGAGCAAGTCGTTTGTTCCCCGTCCAGCGGAATCGTCGCACGAAGCCGAAATGGGGGTTCAGTTATGAGAATTGTTGACATCTCAATGGGTCCCGTAGGCGTCCGGCCCATGGTGGGACACTTCTTGTGTGCGGTAGCTGTCCTCGTAGCCACGATTGTACTGGCGCCGGGATCCGCGGTGGCGACGGTCGACTGTACCTTCTCGGCAACGGCTCTGCGTTCCGTCTGCACAAGCGACACGGACGGGGACACCGTCACACGGGAATCTTTCGACGATTTCCCCGAACCGGACGATGACGCTTGGGTGATGATTGACGTTCAGGACGACGGGGTCGATCGATTCGACGTCCACGTACACTTCGACGACGACCACGAAACGCCGCTGCGCTGGAGGATTGTTGGGGATCTCGACGACTTCAAGCTTACTCTCGAAAACGTTGATGATCTGGACGTGTTTGTCGAGTTGGCCGGAGAAATCAACGATCGGACGGATGGACGGAGGAGCGCGACGGTCGCGAATTGGAATGACCTGGACCATACGGGGCGCGTTGAGGGAATCAATACCGGTTCCATCTATTCTACCGGCGACGGTCCGGACGCGTACGGGCTCCGCGTTTCGAACCAATCAGAGCATTCCGCCGCCAATGCCAGGGCGGTCAACCGCGGAACGATCGAAACCCGCGGCACGGCGGCCAGGGCAATGCTGGCCGGAATTAGCGGGTCGGGAACCGCCGAGGCAGTCAACGAGGGTAAGGTCATCACCAGGGGCGGCTTCCATCCCAATCCTGACACGGGCGACTATCCGGCCCACGCAGTTCTCGCCGGTGCAGGTAGTGGCGGCACGGCGATAGCGACCAACGCCAGCGGGGCGACCATCACCACCGAGGGAGACAAGGCGTTGGCGCTCCGTGCCGTAAGTAAGGGGACCGGGACCGCTCGGGCGACCAATGAACTCGGCGCGACCATCACCACCACGGGGGATGCCGGGCGAGGCGTGGTTGCAAGAATCGATGACGGAGCCGGGGCCGCGATCGCCATCAATCGGGGCACCATTCTCACCACCGGCAACGATACCGGGACCAACAGATCGTATGGAATGTACTCCAGGTTGCACCTGGACACGGGCACGGTGCTTCCCGAAGATCTTGCTGATGGCGTAGCGAGAGCCGTCAACAGCGGCACGATCGAAACCCGCGGCACGGGGGCACGGGGGATTCGAGCCCTGGTCGAGGGGTCGGGCACGGCGGTAGCGGTCAACGAGGGCTCCGTGACCACCCGAGGCGACCCGAACGAGACCGGCTTTGCCGCTCACGGGGTCAACGCGAGGACGGACGTGGACCAACCCGGCAGCCTCGGCACGGCTCAGGCCATTTCAGGGACGGCGCAGGCGACCAACGAGCGCGGCGGAACCATCCACACGACAGGGATCGGAGCCTTCGGATTGGTGGCCCAGGGCGACACCGCAATGGCCATCAACCATGGCACGATAACCACGACGGGCGACGCCAAGGAGAACAGTTCGACCTATGGGCTCCGGGCCGAGGGATTCTCGACGCTCGCAAGGAACGAGGCCAGGGCGGTGAACAGCGGCACGATCGAGACCCAAGGCGCTCGGGCGCGGGGCATGCAGGCCGAGGTCCATGGTTCGGGAACGGCTACGGCGATCAACGAAGGGTCCATCACCACCGCGGGCACCGGCTCCACCGGGCTCCGGGTGAGAGCCGAGGATTCAACCGCACTTGCGATCAACCGCGGCAACATTCACGTGCTCGGCAGGACGGCGGGGATCTCGGCTGGCACGAGTGGAGCCGGCGAGGCCAGCATCCTGGTGGACGGCGGAACGGTGAGGGCTACTTACGAGGCCACCGCCGACGAAGGATCGGGCGTCGGCCTCTTCGCGGGTACTCAGGCGGGGAAACTCAGGGCGTGGATTCAGGGAAACTCGCTGATCGAGGCGCCGACCGCGGCCCGGTTCCGTGGCGGCCCCGCCGACGTGATAGTGGACGGCAGCACGATCAGGGGCGCGATGGTGTTCGACCAGTTCAACGACACGCTTTCGGTCATCAACAGCACCATCGCTGGCGACATCGACTTTGGCGGCGGAGCGGACACGCTGGTGACTCAATCCTCTGTCTTCGATGGCGCGGTCACGGGCGTGAGCGAGTTGTTCAAACGCGGCAGCGGCGTCGCCCGCTTCAACGCGGACGTCAACTTCTCCGGCAGCAGCGCGACCATCGAGGACGGAATCCTGATGTTCGCCGGGGATTTCAACCTGGGGCCAGACGGTACGATGACCGTGCATGACGGCGCCCGAATCGCTGCCCTTCTCACCGCGGGGAACACGGACGACCCGCCGCAGATCATCGCCGGCGGCGGGATTGTCGCCCAGGATGCGCAAGGAAATCCCGCTGAATTGGAGATCTACATTCAGGCCGACGAGAGCGTCACGGAGAGCACTCGCAGCGACCAGGCAACGATTCAGCGAGCGGCGCAGAACGTCATCTCGGAGGAGACTCCGGTCATGGCTGCCGGCGACGAAGTCGTGCTCAAGAGCGAGGGGCAGGGAGGGCAGTCCACGACCATTGGATCCATAGCGATTATGGGTGACGGCTCGCGCGGGAATGCGGCGGTGCGGTCCGGTGCTGCCTTGAACCCGCTTGAAACGATGCAAACCGAAGTGTCGTGCCCAAGGCCAACAACCGCCGAGACCTTCGGCGGCGGGAAACTGCCTCTGGCCGGCTTGCTTTCCACGGACGTCGATCTGTTCGACCTGGGATACGGCCACTTTTCGGATGCGGACACCGCGACGGCCGGCAGAGGGACGTCGTTCAGAACTGCCTCGGTCTCACTGGGGACGGGATGGACGCTGGCGAATTGGGCATCCGTCGGCGGCCAAAGCCGCTGGACGCGCGCTGTCAGCGGGAAGGCGCCGGTGTGGACCTCCGCGACCCGGACGGCGGGCTTTGACGCTCGTTTCGGCAACAACTTCAGCATCGACGTTTCGGCGTCGCCGGACCTGTCGATGTCGTTGCAGGACAACAGAGCGAGCGGTCGGCTCGATGGCGGTCGGTATGTTCTGCGCGGTCGCTGGCGCGGAGAAACGCTGTTGGCCGGCGTGAGCATCAGCCGGGGAGCGTGGCGCGGACAGACGGCATTCGCCAATCCCGTGGCGGGCGGCGGCCTGGCGGGCGCGTTCGACATGGACCAGACACACTCCCAGGCGGGTGTGGGTGCCCGCTTCGATCTCGGCGGAGTCCTGGCGCAGCCGTCCGCTACGCTGTTTTCCGGCACCGTCGAGCGAGCCGCCTACAGGGGGCGCGGCGCCGCGTTCCGCGCGTCCGTGCCGGAGATGACTCAACGTTACCATGGATGGAAGGCCGGGATGCGGCTGTCTTCCGCCGATTGGTTGAACGGCACCGGCACGGTGCGCTGGCGCCCGGCGCTGGACCTGAACGCCATCCGAACCCATGGAGATGCCGTGACGTTCACGCTCCGACAGTCCGCGAGCACGCGCCTGCTGAGCTTCTCGAGCGTGGTGCGCGCGGACGCGATGCCGCGGACCGTGCTGGCAGCCGGTCTCAGCGTCGATGCGATGGCGTTCGGACAATGGCGCGTCAGGCTCGGCTACGGCGGAATGCTGGTGGACGGCAAGCCGGAGCATGGCGTGGGCGCAGGCGTGCAAATCCATTTCTAGTACCGTGAGGCGATGGTTGCCGGTGAAACGGGAGCCTGCCGGGCCTTCACAACCTCATAGGGGAGGGAGTCAGCCATGTTCGAGAGACATACTACTTCGGTTCTTGTCCTTGCGATGGGCGCGCTGGTTGCGGTCGTGCTGTCCGGTTGTGGTGGTGGCGGCGGCGACTCGATGACCAGAATGCCCGATCCGTCTCCCGTGGAACCGGACGCGTCGAGTGTTGCTCTTGCGGACGCGATCGGGCGGGCTGCCAGGGCTCGACCCGTAGCAGGCAGTGTGACGCAGTCGTCGAACGTCGATGCGAATGGCGTCACCGTTGATCAGATAGAAGTCACCGCACGATACGACGAGACCAATGTGCTCTGTTTTTCCATTCAGAACGGCACGCGCTGGTCTACAGGCTTCGACGAGGGAGATCGCAGGCCGATACCGGGGCTTCCCTCGCCCTGGAAGGCCGCTGTGATGGAAAAACGTGTTGACGGGGGCCGGGTCAGCATCGTTGCGTACTCCGATATCAGCCGATCGAACCCCGACTACCTGGCGGGTGGGGCTTGGCTGTTCGTGCCGGACGATGTGACGAGTTCGGCCAGCTACGTGGCCGGCACTTTCGCGGACGGTACCGATCCGTTCCGTCAGGAAGACATCCAGCCGCTGCAGGACACGGCGACCTATCGGGGCCGTGCCATGGGCACGTATTCGCTGAAGTCGATCGATTCCACGGGGCTCGCCAGCTTTGAAATCGATACCTTCAACGGGATCCTCTCCTTGACGGCCGACTTCGGCGGCGGCAGCGGCTTGGGTACGATCAGCGGTTCGGTCACGGATGTCGAAGCGGACGATGAACCGTTGGAAGCCACGTTGAACCTGGGAACGGCCGACATCGTGGCCAGCAACAGCGGCTTCTTCGAGGGTGAAGCCACGGGGGACGCGGAGGGGTTGACATTGGTGGGAAGGTGGGGCGGCCAGTTCTTCGGCAACGGTCAGGCGGACGGTATGCCGGGTGCCGTCGCGGGCACGTTCGGCGGACACTCCACGGACAATGCGGCAAACTTCGTGGGTGTCTTCGGCGCGCACAAGCAGTAGGCTTCCCGCGCGTTCCCAAGCGGAGGATTCGAGGCAAATTGCAGGGGCGGTGGGGTCCAACCTGCCGCCCCTTTATTTTATCCATCTCCCATGCAGGTCAAGTAGTTGGACGGCGGGGTTCCTCGCGAAAAGGTACGTGTCCGGTGTGGTGCGATGGCGCGGCGTCGAACATGAGGGTGATGGCGAAACCCCCGGAACTGTGAAATACTTTCTTCACGTTGCGGGGAACCGCCGCATGCGGTAAATCCATCGTTTCGCCAAGCCGACGACGCCATGAAACTCTACGTGCAAACCTGGGGCTGCCAGATGAACCAGCTCGACTCCGCGCGGATCGTGCAGCTCATGAAGTCCGCGGACTATGTGCCCACGGACCGCGTGGACGATGCCGATCTCATCATTCTGAATACCTGCAGCGTGCGGGACAAGGCGGAGCAGAAGGTCTACAGCGCACTAGGGAGATGGCGTCAACTCAAGGAAGAGAAGGGCGTCATCCTCGGCGTGGGCGGGTGCGTGGCCCAGCAGGAAGGGGAGAAGCTCCTCCGGCGGGCGCCGCATTTGGACCTGGTGTTCGGCACCCACAACATGCACAAGCTGCCGCAAATGGTGGAGGAGGCCCGGGAGGCCGCGCGGCGCTCGGTGGAAACGGCCTTCCATCGCGATCCGTTCTATCTCGAGGATCCGTCGGGGTTGCCCGAGACCGACGGCGCCAAGGCTTACGTCACCATCATGCAGGGGTGCGACAAGGTCTGCAGCTTCTGTATCGTCCCCCGGGTGCGCGGGCGCGAGGTGAGCCGGCCCAGCGACAACATCGTGCGGGACGTGGAGGCGCTGGTGCGGCGCGGCATCAAGGAAGTGATGCTGCTGGGCCAGAACGTCAATTCCTACGGTCGGGCGGTGGCAGGGGAGAGGTCGTTTCCGGAGTTGCTGGAACGGATCAACGAGGTCCCCGGCCTCCAGCGTATCCGGTTTACCACCTCCCATCCCCAGGACCTTTCGCCGGAGCTGGTGGACGCCTTCGTCCGGCTCGAGAATCTGTGCGAGCACCTCCATCTGCCGCTTCAGTCCGGCTCCGATGCGGTGCTGGCGCGCATGCGCCGCGGCTATGGGCTGGACGACTACATGGAGCGCATCCGCTCCCTCCGCGAACGCCGCCCCGACGTGGCCATCACGACGGATATGATCGTGGGGTTTCCGGGCGAAACCGATGAGGAGTTCGAGGAGACGTTGTCCGCCGTCCGCGAGATCGAGTACGACGACATGTTCACCTTCACCTATTCGCCACGGCCCCGGACGGTGGCGGCCAAGCTCTACGCCGACGACATCCCCGACGAGGTCAAGGGAGAGCGTTACCAGCGACTGCAGGAATTGCAGAAGAGCATATCCCTCCGGAAGAACCGGGGGCTGGTGGACACCGAACAGGAGATCCTGGTGGAAGGGCCGTCGAGGCTGGGCAGGGATCAGCTCATGGGCCGGACCCGGACCAACCGGATCGTCAATTTCATCCCCGACGACGCCACCCAGCCCACGGAAATGGCGCGGGTGCGCGTGGTCGACGCGACGCCGAACTCACTGGTCGGCGAGTGCATCGCAAGGGAGGTCATCCAATGAAGGCTCCTGACGCTATTGAAATGACCGTGGCGGGGCTGACGCTCGACCAGGTCACCCGGACACCCATCGTGGTCCTCAAGGATTCCGAGAACAAGCTGCAGCTCCCCATCTGGATCGGGCTCCTGGAGGCCACGGCCATGGCCACGGAGCTGGAAGGCATCAAGATGGCTCGCCCCATGACCCACGACCTCTTCAAGAACGTGCTTTCCGAGCTGGGCGGCACGGTCAAGAGGGTGGCCATCACCGAGCTCAAGGAAAACACCTACTACGCCGTGATCACGTTGACGGTTGGCGACCGCGAGGTGGTCATGGATTCGCGTCCGAGCGACGCCATCGCCATGGCGCTGCGCAGCAAGACCCCCATCTACGTGGCCAAGGAGGTGCTGGAGCAGTCCAGCGTGCTGCAACAGACGGAAGAGGGGAAGGACCCGGACTTCGCCAACGTCTCCAAGGAGAAATGGGGCGAGATCCTGGACAAGATGTCGCCCGACGACTTCAAGTACAAGATGTAAGGAACGTTACGAGATTTCACTCCCATGGCCGCGCCACGAAAACGAATTCTGAGAAAGGACATCCGTCAACCCGACCGATTCATGGTGTTGACCGGGCAGGCGCTCGACCTTCTCAAGGCGTACAGGACACAGTTGATCGGCTTTGGCGTGACGGTGGTCGCGGTTGCGGTCGTTGTCGTGGGCTGGCAGTACTACCGCGGCTACCAACGAGACCTGGCGTTCCAGGAATACAACAAGGCGCTCAACGAATACCGGGAAGGCCGCTACGATGCCGCTCTGGAGTCCTTCCGCAACCTCAAGGGGCGTGGTGAAGCGCCGTACGACGCGATCGCGAACCTCTATATCGCCAACAGCTTTATCGCGCTGAATCAGCCGGCCAACGCCGTGGAGACGCTTGGGAGCGGTATTGGCGCCAATCAGGACGGTTTCCTGGACCAGGTAGCCCTCGTTACCCTCGGCTTGGCCCAGGAGATGAACGGCTCGTGTGAACAGGCCGTGGAGACGCTGACACGGGCGCTGGAAAAGCCGGGACCCATGCGGGAGGAGGCCATGCTGGGCAAGGCCCGCTGCAACGCCAGGCTCGGCAAGACGCAAGAAGCCGTGGACGGTTACAAGGCATACCTCAAGGAGTTTCCCGAGGGCGAGACGGTCGAGATCGCGTTGCGCGTGCAGCGCTTGGAAGCCAAAACGGGAAAACCGCCGGCACAGGCAACGCAGTAGGCGCGTCGCAAACACACATGAGGGCGTAGGCTCGTCCTCGAATCCCTGACCAGAGACAATTGAGCGAGTAGAGCCCTTGGGGAGAGTCGTGCGGAGCCATGGGTGTCCGTAGTCTCCTGCCCACAAATAACGTCCGATAAGGTATATTATGTCAACTTTCATATTAGCCTCTGAAGGCCGATGCGAAAGCTGACATAATATACGGTGCTAACGTCGGCTGTTCTGCCCTCTCCGGATATGGGGAGCGTTAGTGTTGTTCGGGACCGTGGACGGGGGTTTGGTCGGGCGGTGTCGGGTCAGGTCATTCGTTTCTTGGTGCGGGGTGGGTTTTCCGTCGTCTGGGTGTCGGCGTCGGCCGGAGGGTGGGCGGGTACGAGGAACAGCCGCGGTCGGATCGGTTCCTTGCGGCGGTGGTAGGTCCAGGCGCCGTAGGTGCTGGTGGTGAGGGTGTAGATCCCCTCTTCCAGGCGCTGGGCGCTCATGTCGCTGCAGGTGCTGAAAGCGGATCGCGAGATCCACTGGCGGTGGTAGGTGCAGTTGCCCGAACCCGTGCCTTGCGGAACGGCCTGAAGGTACAGGCAGTAGTTGCAGGTGTTCTCCCATTCGGGATAGCGGCGCGGGCGTTTTGGTTTGGTTGGCATGACCGGCGTGAGTTTGGGGGAGTTGGCTGAAACTGGTCTTCAGGCGGCGGGATCTGCGTAGTGTCCTGTCCGGTTAATTCGCATAACAATCTGCGGGTCTTTTTCGCCGTCGGCGGCGTTGCTCTTCCTCGCGTGGTGCCCGCCACTGCTCGTCATCGCGCCTTGCCGGCGACGAAAAATCCTCCGCATCTTATCATGCGAATTAACCGGACAGGACACTAGCGTTCCACCGGCAGCTCGGCGTCGTTCCATGCCAGCAGGCCGCCGGCCAAGTTGGAGACGTCGTCGAAGCCGGAGCGGCTCAGGATGGCGGCGGCGGTGGCGCTGCGCATCCCGGCCCGGCAGACGGTCACTACTGGGCCGCCCTTGTGCTCCCGGATCTCCTCCAGCCGGTTCACCAACTCTCGCAGCGGGATGAGCAGGCTGCCGGACAGGTGGCCCAGCTCACCCGTGTACTCCGTGGGTTCGCGCACGTCCACCAGCAGAGGCGGGGTATCGGCGGCCAGCATTCGGTGGAGCCCCTGGACGTCGATCTCCCGGACCTTCTTTAGCTCGCTCCAATCCGGAAAGCTGATCTCGCCGGTGCCGAGGGCGGATTGGTTGGGCTGCAGGACCTCCTGTATGTTCTGGGGCGGTGACAGCCCGAGGTTGTTCATGAGGTCGATGTATTCCTGCCGGGTGCGGTTGGCCAGGCGCGGGTTTTCCCGCTTTTCGCGGCCGATGGTGGAGGTGGTGTTGCCGCGGTAGTCGTGGCCGGGCCGGACGATGGTCTCGTCGGGCAGCGTGAAGAGCTTCCCGGTCACGGCATCGAACTGGGCGCCGGCGTCACCGCCCGCGAAGTCGGTGCGTCCGGAGCCGCCGATGAACAGGGTGTCGCCGGTGAGCACGTTGCCTTCCACCACGAGACTCATCCCGTCCGGTGTATGCCCCGGAGTGTGCAGGACGCGCACTACCAGATCGCCGACGGCAACCTCGGTGCCCTCTTCCAGGTGCACGTCGACGGCCGGACTCGGCGCCCATTTCTGCATGGCGAACCGCGAACCGATCAGGAACCGCAACTGCGGGCATCCGCTGAGATGATCGGCGTGGGTGTGGGTGTCGATGACCAGGTCCAGCTCGAGACGGTGGTAGGCAAGCACCGCGAGGTAGCGGTCGACATGGGCGTGGAGGGGGTCCACCAGGACGGCGCGGCCCCTGCCTTCATCCGCTATCAGATAGGTCTTGCAGCTCTCGCCGTTCAGCTCGCGCAGGATCATGGCCGTCTCGTCGGGGTGGCGCTAGTGTCCTGTCCGGTTAATTCGCATAATAATCTGCGGGTCTTTTTCGCCGTCGGCCGCGTTGCTCTTCCTCGCGTGGTACCCGCCACTGCTCGTCATCGCGCCTTGCCGACGACGAAAAATCCTCCGCATATTATCATGCGAATTAACCGGACAGGACACTAGAAATATCGCCAGAGCCACCATTTCTCGAACAGGACCTTGCTCCAGTAGATCATGCGGGACGGACCCCAGGATCGTGAATCGGTGGCGCCGAAGGGCGGCCATCCCTGGGGGTACGTGGTGCGGTTGGCGGCGGCGCGTCCCGCGCCGCAGGAGAGCAGTCATATGGTGTGGAGGTGCAGGGTGGACAACTCCCCTTCCCCGGTGATCTCCGCCACCAGGTTGTCCGCCACCACGTCGGCCTCCTGGTGCGCCACGCCGCCGGCCTTGGAGGCGGGCATGTCGGCGCAGTCGCCGATGGCGTAGACGTTGTCCCACTTGGTCTCGAGGGTATCGTAGTCCACCTGGATGCCGGTTTCCCGCTCGGCCAGGCCGCAGTCGTAGAGCACCCTGGAGGGGCGGTGCGGAGGCACCATGAACAGGAGGTCGTAGGAAAGCTCGTAGCCGTAGAGGCCCTTGACGCACTTTCGCTCGGCATCGATGGAGTGCACGATGAAGTCGTAGTGGATGGTGACGTCGCGTTTCTTGCTCTGGGCGTCCATCCACACCGAGGGCATGTGCTCCTCGCCGGCCGGTTCGGGCTCCCGGGTGAAATACTGGAGGTCCACCAGGTCGCGGATGTTGCGTTCCTTGAAGTAGCTGTCCAGCATCCACTGGGCCTCGTACGGCGCGGGCGGGCAACGGTACGGCCCTTGGGGCACACCCACCAGCACGCGCCCTTCGCGGAAGTTGTCCAGGGTGGTCCTGAGCCGCAGGGCCGCGTCCATCTCCCAGGGATGATGCGCGCCTTCGGCGAAACCGGGAAGCAGGTCGGGCCTGACTTCAAGGCCCAAGGACACGACCAGGTAGTCGTAGGGGATGGCGGTGCTTTCGAGGATCACCTGTTGGCGTCCCGGATCGATCCCCAGGATCTCCGCCTGCAGCACCCGGATGTTGCGCTTCTCCAGGCGCTTGAGCTTACGGGTGATGTCCTCCGGACGCCGCTGCCCCACCATCACGAACAGGAACGCCGGCATGTAGACGTGGTCGGCGCGGCGGTCGATGAGGATGATGTCGTGGTCCGCGCCCAGGGCGCGGCCGAGCTTGGTGGCGGCGACGATTCCGCCGCTGCCGCCGCCCAGCACCACGATCTGCTTGCGTCCGTTGTGGTAGTGCATCGCTGATTCCGTGCGGAGGGTCCGCGACCGTCAGGAGGCTTTCTGCTGCCGCCGCCTGGCGCGCAGGGCCAGGCCTTTCAGGCTACGCATGCGCCGGTCCCGCCACATGCGCTGTTCCCGCCGGCCTTCGTCGGTCAGCTCCGATTCGAACCGCGAAGTGCCGCGTATCAGGAGCAGCACCAGGAAATCGGAGCATGCCTTGATCCGCTCCGCGATCCACGTGAAAAGTCCGCCGGACATGAGATCATCTACCGGAGGAAGGTATCGTCCTGGGCAAGCTGCACCGCGGCCTGGTCGAACGCGACCTCGTCGGGCTCGCCGTCTCCCAGTATCCCGATCTGGGTCAGGAACTGTCCGATCTGGGCATGGTCCCGTGGACTCACCGGAGAGTACGGCCGGGCCGGGTCGCCGATATCGACGCCGAAATGCTTCAGGGCGGATTTCATGATCGGCGGCAGCCCATAGGCGCCCCATTTCCCCGGAAAGAGTGTGAAACAGCGCTGCCAGTAGCGTGCCCTGTCGATGTCGCCCTCCCGGAATGCGCGCACCACCCTGGCGCCGATGCGGGTGCCCGGCGGCGGCATGGTGGCGCCGGCGCCTCCCATCATGAGCGTCGTCAGCAGCGGCTGCATGGTGGTGAAGTAATTGGCCTTGCCGGCCAGGTGGACCTGCTCGATGAGCCGCGTGATCTTGGTGATGTCGCGCGAGCTTTCCTTGAAGTAGTCGACCTTCTCCAGCTCGCTCAGCCGCACGAAGGCGTCCAGCGGCGGGTCGGCGCCCGGGCCGGGGTTGTGGTAGGCGACGATGGGCAACGGGCTGACCGACGCCACCTCGGTGAAGAACTGCACCAGGTCCGCGATGGTGGGCTGGCCGCCCCACGGACGGATGGGCATCAGCACCTGAATGAGGTCGCCGCCCACCGCGGCGGCATGGTCCGCCAGGTCGAGGACCGTCTCGATGGAATGGCTCGATGCTCCGAGAATGACCGGCACGCGCTTGTTGACGACCTCGGTGGCGCGGCGCATGACCTCCTTGCGCTCCTGGAGGGACAGGACCGTGTATTCGGAGGCCTCGACGGCGACAACGGAGATGGCGTCGCAATCCGCCACGAGAAACTCGATCTCCCGCGCGAGCGCGTCATAGTCCACCTTGCCGTCGTCGGTGAACGGCGTCAGCGCCGCTCCAATGATTCCTCTGATGGGGCTTGCCAGCATCCATCACCTCGGTTCGGATTTCATGACGATAAACCTCTGGCCAACGGCAGCGCGGGGCGGGCGGGTTTGAAACCCGCCCCTACGGGACCTCCGCGACGATTCTGGCGTGGGCCGCGTCGCTTCCCTGTACCTTGAGGGGCAGCGCCATGATGCGGCTTTTCCGGCCCGCGATGGCGCCAAGGTTGGTGACGTTCTCGGCGATCAGCACTTCGTTCCCGAGGAGGGTTCGGTGCACCGGGAAATCGAACCCCTTGGGCCGCAACGGGGTCGGCAGATCCACCGTGATACAGTCGATTCCGAATAGCTTGACCCCACGCCCGACGATCCATTCCGCAGCGTCGACGGAGAGATAGGGGTGCATATTGTATTCTTCACTTTCGAATTTCTCGTCCCAACCCGTGTGCAGCATGAGGATGTCGCCGCGCTCGACCGGCACCCCGGCGGCTTCGAGGTCCGCGGCGGTGACTTCCTCTCCCCCGCCCTTCTCCACCGAGATGACCGCGCCCGGCCCGACGAATGCATCGAGGTCCAGTTCCTCGATGGACTTTCCGTCGGGCATGATGTGGACCGGCGCGTCCACGTGGGTGCCGGCGTGACACGGCAGGTTGATCTCGGTGACGTTGAGCGGGTGGCCCTTGCCGAGGTCGAAGAACCGCTGCACGTGCACGTCCGGCAGCACCGGGATCTTGGGCATGCCGTCGTAGATAATCCGTGAGAGATCGATCATGGACATGGTCGTGTTCCTGGAGTGTGAGGCACGAGGCCGGCCGCGCCTCAGGCCGAACCCCCGTTGCGCCAGGCGGCGTAGACGGGATCCTTGTCCACGAACGCCCGCTTGATGCCGTCGAAGGCCAGCCAGAACTGGTCGAGGGTCTTGTGTATCGACTGGCGTACGGTCTCCTGCTGCTGATCGGTGACGGCGTATTTCCGCACCGCCTCCGGACCCACCTTCATGTGCTCTTCGTCCACCCCCATGTGGAGGGTCCAGTAGCGGATGTCCTCGCTTTCGCGGTCGAAGCCGTAGTGCGTCGTCAGGCCGGTGACGATGCGGGCCATGCGCTCGCTGGCCGTGCCTTCGAGGCAAAAGCCCTGGCACGCGAACAGCTCCAGCCACGAACGCTGGTACATTAGCAGCTCTCTCCAGTCCAGGAACGCGGAGGTCTCGGGCAACGGCTGGACCGAGTCAAGCTCGGCCTTGGACTCGAAGCCGCAGGACATGGCGAAGCGGATGAAGAGGCCTCGGTGGCTGTCGGTGCCGGAGATCTCGCCGGTGCCCTCCTCCACCACGTTCTCGATCCACATCCTTTCCAGCTCGGGGTCGTCGGGGCAGCGTCCCAGCATGGCCGCGATGGGTTTGGGAAAGGGCTTGGGAAAGAAGAGGTAGAACTGGCCCACGAACCCCTTGAGCGCCTCCCGATCGATCTCGCCCCGTTCGATCATCCCGATCAACGGGTTGTCCTTGGAGTGCTTGGCGCGGACCGCTTCCTGGATTTCCTGGACAAAGGCTTCGCCGGATAGAGCCATCGAATCTGCTCCCTGTATTGCGTGGAATTTCGTCGAAGGTCTCCGTTGCCGGCGCCGCGCCCGGCGGCGCCGGCAACCCGAACGGATTCCTTCAACGAAGTCAGTTAGTTACTTGAAAGCCGGACGGATCGCAACCGGTAGGCTACCGTGGGTGCTTAGTCAAAGCCGTAGAAGCGCCGGGCGTTGTCCCCCAGTATGTTCTGCTTGGCTTCCAGCGAAATGTCGTCCCGCTGCCAGATCAACGAACCGGACTCCGGCCAGCTCATGTCCCAGTGAGGATAGTCCGACGCGTACATGATGGTCTCGGAGCCGATCTCCCCCACCACGTAGCCGATGGTTTTCTCGTCGGGCTCGCAGCCGTAGAACACGTTCTTGCTGGTGATGTAGTGGCTGGGCTCGTGCTTGCACTCCGGGGCCTCCACGGCGCCGCGCTTCTCCCACTCCTCGTCCATCCGGTCCGACCAGTAGGGGATCCAGCCGCAGCCGATCTCGAGGTAGCCGATCTTCAGGTCCGGGAACATTTCGGGTACGCCGGCGAAGATCATGCCCGTAAGCTGGCGCAGCACCGGGAACGGGTGGCCGGTGGTATGGATGGAGATGAACTGGTCGAAGATCTCGCTGCCCGGCTCGTCGCCGCCGAAGGCGTGGATCGCGAGCGGGGTCCCGAGCTTCTGCGCCTCCTCGTAGAGCGGGAAATACTCCGTCGAGCCGAAATTCTTGCCGTGGCCCTGGGCCGCCAGCATGCCTCCCACGAGCCCCAGTTCCTGGATCGCGTAGCGCAGTTCCTCGGCTGCCGCCTCCGGGGCATTGACCGGCAGGTTCGCCACCGCCTTGAGTCGCGGGGAGGCCTTGCAGTAGTCGGCGATGAACTCGTTGTAGGCGCGGCACAACTGCGTCTGGTAGCCGGGCTCGCGGATGCGGCCGATGCCGAGGCCGCTGGTAGGGTACATGACCGCGGTGTGGATCTCCTGGGTGTCCATGGCGGCCAGGCGTTCCTCGTGCTTGATGCCCGCGTGCCCGAGGGTCCCGCCCAGGTTGCGGTCGTAGGTTTCCCGCGGAATGAACGGCGGACGGCGGTTCTGGAAGGACTCGCCGAGGAACGGCTTGACGAATTCGTCGTTGTCCCTCGCGTGCGCGTCCGCGTCGACTACTTTAATGGCCGGGTCGATCTTCCCCATGTTCTTCTCCCTTGACGGCGATATTCGTGGAGCTTGTCCAACACGGCAAAACTACCACCTTCGCTTCCGGATGCAAATGGATGCGGGCCGGAGCGTCGGCACCTTCCCCCTCGCCCACTGGAAGAGGGCCGGCACCTTTCCCCCTCTCCCTCTGGGAGAGGGCCGGGGTGAGGGCGGGTCCGCATCAAACCTCCGCGGGCCTGCCCTCGCCGTCCAGGTCCCGGTCCGGGATGGTGATCACCGGCTCCACTTCGCGCAGTTCCTCCAGCGGGATGTGGCAGGCGATGGAATGGCCCTCGGTGTCGAGCCGCACCGGCGGGGCCTCGTCGTCGCAGATGCTGCCGACCTTCCGCTGGCAGCGGGTGGAGAACGGACATCCCTTGGGCGGGTCCAGGGGGCTCGGCAGATTCCCTTCCAGCACGATGCGGCGTTTCTCCACCTCCGGATCGGCGATGGGCACCGCCGACAGCAGCGCTTCGGTGTACGGATGGTACGGCGGCGCGAACACCTCCTCGGTGCTCCCCCGCTCCATGATCTGGCCGAGGTACATGACCACCACGCGGTCGGAAAGGTAGCGGACCGCGGACAGGTCGTGGCTGATGAACAGGAGCGTGGTGCGGTGCTCGCGCTGGATGTCCATCAGCAGCTCGGTGACGGCCGCGGCCACGGATACGTCCAGCGCGGAGATGGGTTCGTCGGCGATGACGGTCTTGGGGTTGCCGGCAAAGGCGCGGGCAATGCCCACCCGTTGCTTCTGCCCGCCGGAGAGCTGGCGCGGCTTGCGGTGCGCGAAGGCCCGCGGCAGCTTTACCGTGTCCAGCAACTGGTGGACCCTCTCCTGTATCTTGGCGGGATCGGACTCGATGCCGAAGCGCTTGATGACCCGCCCGATCTGGTAGCCCACGGAGTGCGAAGGATTGAGGGTGTCGTTGGGGTTCTGGAACACCATCTGCAGCGAGGCAAGCTGTTCCGGGGTGCGCTTCTTGACCTCGATGCTGCCCAGGTCGGTTCCGTCGAGGCGCACCTCGCCTTCCGTGGCGGTTTCCAGGCCCATCAGGACCTTGGCGAAGGTGGACTTGCCGCAGCCCGACTCGCCGACGATGGCCACGGTCTCACCCTCCCCGGCATCGAAGCTGATGCTCTCGTTGGCCTTGACCTGACGCACGGACTCGCGGGAGATCAGCGCCGCCAGCGTGCTCTCCTTGACGTCGTAGTACTTGCGCATGTTGTCGACTTCGAGGACCGTATCGCCTACCTCGATGGGCTCTCGGGTGGTGTCGGGCTGGATGGCCTTGTCGTGGTCGATCTCGTTCCAGCGCAGGCAACGCACACGGTGCGCGGGATCGTCATCGGTGTGCACGCCCTCCATCGGGATGTGGTCGCTGTCGCAACGCCCGGGCTCGAAGAACTCGCAGCGGGGTCCGAAGTAGCACCCCTTCGGCCGCTGGTGCGGCAACGGCAACTGGCCCTTGATGGCGGTCAGGGGGCGCGCGTTCTTGTCGGCGTGGGGCAGCGGGATGCAGCCGAACAGGCCGTGGGTGTAGGGGTGCTTGGGCCAGGAAAAGATGGAATCGATATGGCCTTCCTCCACCACCTCGCCCGAGTACATCACGCAGATCCGGTCGCACACTTCGAGCATCAGGCCGAGGTTGTGGGAGATGTAGAGCAACGACGCGCCGGATTCCTTGCTCAACTCGGCGATGAGCTCCACGATTCCGGCCTCCACCGTGACGTCCAGGGCCGTGGTGGGCTCGTCCAGCAGCAGCAGCGCGGGACGCGACAGCAGCGCCATGGCAATGACCACCCGCTGCTGCTGGCCGCCCGAAACCTGGTGCGGGTAGGAGTCCATGAGACGCTTGGGGTCCGGGATGTTCACGGCCGCCAGCATGTCGAAGGAGCGCTGGAAGGCTTCTTCCTCGCCAATGCCCTCGTGGATCATGGGCACTTCCATGAGCTGGGCGGCGATGGTAAGGCTTGGATTGAGCGCGGCCATGGGCTCCTGGTAGATCATGGAGATGTCCTTGCCGCGCACCCGCCGGATCTCCTCCTCGCTCAGCTCGGCCATGTCCCGGCCCTTGAACTTGATTGTGCCGCCGACGATGCCGCCGTTCTTGCCCATGTAGCGCATGATGCCGTTGGCCACCGTGGACTTGCCGCAGCCCGACTCGCCCACCAGCCCGACGGATTCGCCCTTGGCGATGGTGAGGTCGAAGTCCATCACCGCGGGAATCTCCCCGGCGCGTGTATAGTAACTGAGCCGAAGCCCGGAGATTTCGAGGACCGGCGCCTCGTCGCTTCCGTTGCCCTTGCCGTCGTGATCAGCCATCACGTTCCTCCTAGTCCTTCAACGACACTTCCCGCAGGCCGTCGGCCAGCAGGTTGAAGCCCAGCACCAGCAGCGAGACCGCGCACGCGGGCAGGATCGCCATGTGCGGGAAGCCGCCGGTCACGAAGGCGCGGGTCTCCGTGATCATGCCGCCCCAGTCGGGGTCCGGCGGCGGCAGCCCCAGCCCCAGGAACCCCAGCGCGCCGATGGTGATGGTCGTGTAGCCCATGCGCAGGCAGAAATCGACGATCAGCGGGCTGCGGGCATTTGGCAGGATCTCCACCAGCATGATGTACCAGGGCCCTTCGCCGCGGGTCTGCGAGGCGGCGATGTAGTCGCGGGTGGCGATGTCCATGGTCACCCCGCGCACGATACGCATGATGCCCGGCGCGGACGCGAACACCACCGCGAAGACGATGTTGAGTCCGGAAGCGCCGACCTTGGCGATGATCAGCACGTACAGGACCATGATCGGAAACGAAAGGATCACGTTGGCCACGAACGAGATGATCTCGTCCAGGTAGCCGCGGAAATAACCCGCCGCCAGGCCCATGACGATCCCGACGATATAGGCGGAAATGGTCGCCACGGTGGCGTAGAACAGCACCCGCTGTCCGCCCCAGATGATGCGCGAAAGGATATCGCGGCCCAGGTGGTCGGTACCCAACAGGAACAGGCCGCCGTCCGGCGCCGCCGTGCCCGGGAAGGCGAAGGGCAGGATCGTCGCGTTGGGATCGTAGGGCGCCACCAACGGCGCCAAGATCGCCAGCAGGACGAAGAAAATGACGATGAAGGCGCCCACCATGCCCACGGGGCTCTCCCGCAGGAGGGCCATGGCCTTGACCGCGTTGACGATGGTCGAATCCGGCCTGACGAGAGGTGTGTCAGTGGTATTGTCAGCCATGACTCCCTCCTTACTTGAACCGGATCCTCGGGTTCAGGTACGTGTACCCGACGTCCCCGATGGTCTGGGTAAAGACCGCCACGAACACCGCCGCCGTGCCGCAGGCCTCGATGACGAAAATGTCCCGGCGCAGCGCCGCTTCCAGCAGCAGCGCGCCGAACCCCTTGTAGCCGAAGGCGAACTCCGTCACCACGACCCCGGACAAGAGCCAGTTGATCTGCAGCATGATGACCGTGAACGGAGCGATGAGCGCGTTCCGGAGCGCGTGCTTCATGATGATGTGCCGGTACGGCAGGCCCTTGAGCATGGCGGTGCGTATATAGTGGTTGGTCATCACCTCGGCCATGGACGCCCGTGTCATCCGCGCCACGTAGCCGAAACCGTACAAGGTCAGCACCATCACCGGCAGGATCAGCTCCACCACGTTGAACCCCGTCACCATGGACGAGGTGCCCGGCAGCCAGCCAAGCCCGAAGACGAAGATCCAGGCGAGCAGCACCGCGCTGGCATATTCCGGTATGGAGGTGGTGGTGATGGAGAAGATCGATATCACCCGGTCCTGGGTCGAGCCTTCCTTCATGCCCGCCAGCACGCCCAGGGTCAGCGCCACAATGACCATGACCACGAAGGTGAAGCCGGCGAGGATGCCGGTGTTGCCGAGCCGGTCCCAGAAGATCTCGTTGACCGGCCGCTTGTAGATGATGGAGTCGCCGAGGTCGCCGGACAGCACCCGGCCGATCCATTCGACGTAACGGACCAGGATGGGCCGGTCGTAGCCGTGTTGGGCGATCCAGGCGTCGAGTTGCTGGTCCTGGGCATACGGTCCCAGCACGCTGCGGGCGATGAGCCGGGGATCGCCCTCGTTCATCAGGAAAAGAAGCAGCGCCACCACCAGCATGATGAGGATCATCATGCCGACGCGGCGCAGAATCAGTTGTGGCATGTCAAGTCTCCCGTGCTCTCTAGTGGCGTGCGCACACCCGGGCAACCAGGAAGGGCGCGGGTAGGGGCGACCGGCCGGCCGCCCCTACAGGGTTCACCGCAAACGCAGGGCTCCTAACCTTCCAGCCACACGTCCTGAAACTGGTGGTACAGAGTCGGATGGGTCTTGAATCCCTTGACCCGCTTGTTTGCCGCCTTGAAGACCGAGCGCCAGAAGGGCTGCGGGATGATGGCGTCGTCCTGGAGGATCTTCTCGCAGACGGCCATCTTCTTCTTGCGTTCGTTGACGTCGAGGGTGGCCTCGGCGTCGTCAAGGGCCGCGTCGAACTTGGGGTTGTTGTAGGCGGTCTCGTTCCAGGGCACGCCGGCGCGGTAGCCGAGGCCGAGCACCATGGTGCCCAGCGGACGATGCGTCCACGCGGTGTAGCCCCAGGGCGCCTTGTCCCAGACCTCCCAGTACTGGTTGGCCGGCATCTTGTTGATCTTCAGGTTGATGCCCGCGGGCGCGAGCTGGTTCTTGAAGATCGCGCAGGCGTCGGTCATCCACGGACCCTCGGTATCGCCGTTGGCGATCTCGACGGTGATGCCCTTGGGATAGCCCGCTTCCGCCAGCAGCTTCTTGGCCTTCTCCACGTCACGCTTGAGCGGCGGCAGCGCGAAGTACTCCGGATGGATCGGACAGACGTGATGGTTCTCGGCGACCTGGCCGAGTCCCTTGAACGCCTTCTCCAGGATCTCCTTGTGGTCCATGCAGGCGGCGATGGCCTGGCGGAGCTTCAGGTTGTCGAAGGGCTTCTCGGTGATGCGGAAACGCATGACCGCGGTCTGCGCCGTCGTCGCCTCGTGAAGCTCCACGAAGGGCAACCGCTTCAACGTGTCGATGGCCTGGTTGGGCACGCGGAAGACCATGTCCACCTGCTGCGACGCCAGCGCCGCGATCCAGGCGTTGGTGTCCTCGCCGTGGTCGAAATAGTGGATCTCGTCCAGATGGAACGGTCCGGCCCACCACTCCCGCGCCTTCTTGAGGATGGCCCTCTCGCCCACCGCGAACGACTCCAGCTTCATGGGGCCCGTGCCGATGGGGTTCTTGGAAAGGTCGGCGGCGTAGTCCTTGCCGAAGCCCCGGTGCACGATGGCGGTGGGGTAGTTGTAGAAGTTCTCCGGCATGGCCAGGGCGGCCTGCTTGAGGTTGAACTTGATGGTGTGGTCGTCGACGACCTCCACCGCGTTGGCGATGCCGCGCTTCATCGGCTTTCCGTCGGGTCCCTTCACGGTCTCCACCATGGCGCCGAACAGGCCCAGGTTCGAGGAGCCGGTCTTGGGGTCGAGCCAGCGGTTGACCGTGTGGGCGACGTCGGCGGAGGTGAACTTGTCGCCGTTGGACCAGGTGACGTCCTTCCGTAGATGGAACACCCAGGTTTTGAGATCGTCGGAGGCTTCCCACTTGCTGGCGAGATAGGGAACCGTGGTGTTGTCCGCCTTGGTCCGGGTCAGGTGCTCCACCAGGAAGCGTGCGACGTTGGACTTCTCGGTCCAGTCGAAGCTCGCCGGGTCGGTCACCTGCTGGATCCGCATGGAGACTCTCAAAGTCCCGCCGGGCTTGGGGGTGGCCGCCTGCACGGAAGGCACCAGCGCGCCGCCGATGAGCTTGTTCGCGGTGGCATACGCCACGCCCGCGGTCATGCCCAACAATGCCGCTTGCCGGAGGAAGTCGCGCCGGGTGATCTTGCTGGTGCGGAGTTGGTCGCACAACTCCGGCAGGTAGCTGTGGGTCTCGGCGCCGAGTTCGCGCTCCGACGGCAGCAGGTAGCGCCGCTTGTCGCGGCTCAGGATCTTCTTGTCACTCATGAAGGTAACCTCCGTTTAACACGACTGCTGGACGGGGTGTCGTGTGCGACTCCGTAGCAGGGAAGGCTCGCGGCCCGATATCCCTTGCGGCCCAACAGACCACTTTTTCCAAGGGTAGAAAGCCTATTCCACATCCGGCCTGGAATGCAAGCCGGTTTTCTGCGATTCTTCCGTCATGGGCAAACCCGCGGAACACGACAGGCTCCATATCGTCGGCCAGCCGACGCCTGCCGTCGAAGGCGCCGGCAAGGTCACCGCCGAGGCCCGTTACCTGGAGGACCTGCATGCGCCGGGCATGTTGTACGGCAAGATCCTGCGCAGTCCCCTGCCCCACGCCCGGATCCGTAGCATCGATACCTCCCGGGCGGAACGGCTGCCCGGAGTGACCGCGGTCATCACCGCCGGAGACATGCCCGACATCAAGTTCAGCTTCGTCCCGGACTTCGCGGACAAGGTGCCGCTGTGCGCGCCCGGCCGCACGGTGCGCTACGCCGGCGACGAGGTGGCGGCCGTGGCGGCGCTGGACGAACGCACCGCGGAGGAGGCCGTGCGCCTCATCGAGGTGGACTACGAGCCCCTGGAGCCGGTGCTGGACCTGGAGGCCGCGCTGTCGCCGGGTTCTCTCGAGGTCCACGACGGCGGCAACCTGGCCTACGAGGTGCACAAGGCCGAGGGCGACGTCGAGGCGGCCTTCGCGGACTGCGACCTGGTGGTGGAGGAGGAGTTCGTGACCACGCGCCAGTCCCACGCGGTCATGGAGACCCGCGGCTGCATCGCCCAGTACGGCGCCACCGGCCAGCTCACGGTCTGGCACCAGACTCAGGCGCCGCACACCTTGCGCGCCGAGATCGCCCGCACCCTGGACATCCCCCAGCGGCTGGTGCGCGTGATCCAGCCCGAGACCGGCGGCGGCTTCGGCGCCCGGCTGGTGATGAACGTCATGGTGCCCATCGCCGCGACCCTTTCCCGCAGGTCGGGGGGCCGGCCCGTGCGCATCGTCAACACCCGGGACGAGGAGTTCCGCTGCGCCGGCGCCCGCTACGCCTACCGCTTCAAGCTCCGGCTGGGCTGCACCCGCGACGGCGTCATCCGCGCCAAGAGCCTGCAGGTGCTGGGGGACAACGGCGCCTACAACGACAAGGGCATCTCCACCATCAACTTCATCACCATGTCTTTCTTCTCGTCCTACGATCGCCATCATCCGGCGACGTCGGTGGACGCCCGGCTCGTGTACACCAACAAGCCGCCCGGCGCCGCCTACCGGGGCTTCGGGCACGCCGAGGAGACTTTTGGCTTCGAGTCCATCGTGGAGACCATGGCCGAACGGCTCGGACTGGACCCGGTGGCGGTGCGCGCCGAGAACCTGCGGCGCCCGTGCGAGCGCGCCTGCCTGGAGCGCGCCACCGAGCTGATGCGGCCGGGCCAGGGAAGCGGTGAAGGCACGACGCGCACGGGCATCGGCATGGCGGTCCTTTCCGAGACCGGCGCCGGCCTGCGCTACTACCGGCAGAACTCCACCGAGGCCATCGTCAAGGTGGATCGCGACGGCAGCGTGGCGATCATCGCCACCATCGCCGACACCGGCACCGGCACCCGCACCGTCATGGCCCAGATCGCCGCCGAGCAGCTCGGCGTGTCGGTGGACCGCATCCGCATCTTCCACAACGACACCGACGTGATCCCTTTCGATCTCGGCACCTGGGCGAGCCGCACCACCTACGTGTGCGGCAACGCCGTGGCCGCGGCCGCCGCCGACGCCCGCCGGCGGCTGGCGGAAGTCGCCGCGGGAATGCTGCGCGCCGCTCCCGAGACCCTGGTGTTCGCAGGCGACCGCGTGTCCGCCACGGTGGAGCCCGGCGGCGAAACGACCTTCGACGAGGTGGTGCGGGAGGCCTACGACCGCCAGGGCCTGCTCATCATCGGCAAGGGCGCGTTCGTGGACGAGGCCGCCACCCGCTTCGTCACCAACGACTACGAGGCGGCGGCGCCGGTCATCGCCGCCTGCTGCCACGTTGCGGAGGTGCGGGTGGACACGGAGACCGGCGCCGTGGAGTTGCTGCGGTACCTCGCGGTGCACGACGTGGGCAAGGCCCTCAATCCCCTCGGCGTTCAGCAGCAGATCGAGGGGGGCCTTACCCAGGGACTGGGCTTCGCACTGTACGAGGACCTGGTCGTCGACGGCGGCCAGGTGTTGAACCCGAACCTGGTGGACTACCGCCTTCCCACCTTCGCCACCATGCCCAGGCGCCTGGAAGCGGTGTTCGTGGAGGGGGACTCCTCCGAGGGCCCCTACGGCGCCAAGGGTCTCGGCGAGCTGCCCTTCGGCCCCGCCGCCCCGGCCATCGCCAACGCCGTGTACAACGCCGTGGGCGTGCGCGTGCGGACACTGCCCATGACGCCGGAGCGGGTCCTGTGCGCCTTGGGTAAACTTCACGGGAATGACGGAATGGGACGGGAATGAGGTATTCATGACGGTGACGGACGATGCGTGATCTGCCTACACAATGGGGCCTGAGCCTCCCCAACCGCGGCGTGCTGTTCGGGCTTACGACGGTGGACGACCTGTTCGCGTCCGCGGCGCTGGCCGAGGAATCCGGCGCCTTCGAATCCGTGTGGGTGGGCGACAGTTTCATCCACAAGCCCCGGCTCGATTCCATCGTCATGCTGTCGAACCTCGCCGCGCGCACCCGGAGCGTGCGGTTGGGGACCATCTGCATGGCGACGTTTCCGCTGCGCCACCCGGTGGAGCTGGCGATCCAGTGGGCCAGCCTGGACCATGTGTCCGGGGGGCGCACCGTGCTGGGCGCCTGCATCGGCGGCGGCCACGAACCCGAGCTGCGGGCTTTCGGGCAAACTTCGAAGGAGCGGGTCCCGAGGCTGGAGGAAGGGGTCGAATTGTTGCGCGCGCTGTGGAGCGGCGAGCGTGTGCATCACCGGGGACGCTTCTACACCCTGGAGGACTACGATATCCTGCCCAAGCCCGTGCAACGCCCCTGCCCCATCTGGATCGCGGTGAACCCACGGCAGTCCATCGACGGCAGCGCGCTGGTCCAGCGAGCGCTGGAGCGCGTGGTCCGGTTGGGCGACGGTTACATGACCGACGGGGTGGCGCCGGACGAGTTTCGCCGCCGCTGGGACTTCATGCAGGAAACCGCGGACAAGCAAGGCCGGGATCTCAGCCGCTTCGAGACATGCCTGCACGGCATGATCAACATCAACGAGGACAGGCAGGCGGCCTACGACGAGTCGAAGCACTACTTCCAGGCGTACTATCCATTGGCCCCGCCCAGCGAGGACGTCGTCCGGGTTTGGCTCGCCTACGGTGCGCCCGAGGAATGCGCGGAAACACTACGGGAGTGGCTGGAGATGGGAATCAGCACGCCGGTGCTGCGGTTCACCGGACACGACCAGCCGGCGCAGATCCGCCGTTTCGTCGAAGAGGTCCTGCCGTTGGTGTAGGGGCGGGTTTCAAACCCGCCCGTGCCCGCGGTGAGCGATGGTCGACGTGGCGGGCGGGTTTGAAACCCGCCCCTACATCAGGAGAATGCCGATGAACCCGAGTTTGCGAGATTTTCTGCGTGCGGTACGGGAGACCGGACCCGACAACTACGTTGAGGTGACCCAGCCGCTGGACCCTTACCTGGAGATCGGCATCATCCAGCACAAGCTGGCGGCGGAGGGGCGCAACCCGGTGATCTACTGCCCCGAGATCAAGGGCAGCTCGCTGCCGCTGATCACCAACATGTTCGGCTCGTTCGATCTCCTGGCCTGGGGGCTGGGCTGCGACCCGCGCAGCATGAGCCGGGCGGAGATCTACGACGTGCTGCGGAAAAAGCTGGCGCAGCGGGAAGACCCGGTATGGGTGGACGAGGGGGACGCGCCGGTCAAGGAGAAGAAGTTCGTCGGCGACGCCGTGGACCTGAGCGTGCTGCCCATCATCCACAACTCGAAGCTCGACGCCGGGAAGTACATCGGCGCCGGTTTCATGATCGCCCGGTGGCCGGACACCGGCGTTCCCAACGCGGGCATCTACCGCCATCTGGTGATGGGACGGAACCGGCTGGGTTGCATGATCAATCCCGGCAACGATGGCGCCTATATCGCCCGGCGTTGCGCGGAACTGGGGCGGCCCATGGAAGTGGCGCTGGTCATCGGCCACCACTCCGCGGTGCTGCAGGCCTCCCAGGCCAAGGGAGTCGTGGAGTTCGACCTGATGGGCGGCTATCTCGGCGAAGCGCTGGAGGTGGTCCAGGGCGAGACCGTGGATGTGCCGGTGCCGGCTCGGGCGGAGATCGTGATCGAGGGGACCATCGATGCGAGCACCATGTCCACCGACGGCCCCTACGCCGAGTACCTGGGCTACTACGGGGTCGGCGACAAGCCCTGCTACGTCATCGACGTCACCGCCATCACCATGCGCGGGGACGCCATCTACCACCACCTGGACTCGGCCCACGTGGAGCACAACCTGTGCCCCAACGTGAGCGCCGAGATGAGCATGTACGACCGGCTGCGGACCCAGTTCCCCACCGTCAAGGCGGTCAACACCATGGGCTGGCTGGGAACCTACGTCTCCCTGCAGCAGCGGGTCCCCGGCGAGGGCAAGCAGGCCGGTCTCGTGGCGGTGTCCACCGACAACTACGGCAAGACCGTGGTGGTGGTGGACGACGACGTGGACGTCTACAACGAGCGCGAGGTGGCGTGGGCCTTCAGCACGCGGATGGTGGCGGACCAGGACATGCTGATAATGCCCGGGGTCAAGGGCGCCCACCTCGACCCGGTGTCGTACAACGAGGCCCGCACCGGCCGCGGCCCCATGACCACGCACCTGGTCATCGACGCCACCCGCCCGGTGGAGAAGGAGTTCGAGATTCGGATCGAGCCGGACCCGGAATTGTGGCAAAAGATGGACCTGAAAGACTATCTGAAACCCTGACGCGCCATTGACAAAGGGGCGGGCACTTACTAGTATTCGTCGTTCTCCGCGTTTCGCACAGAAAAAATGCTTCGTTGCGGTCAGTGTGACCGGCAACCACTCAAAGGAGGCAGATAATGCGACGCTACACATGGACAGTATTGTTGGCGATTGCGCTGGTGGCTTTCCTGGCCCTAGAGGCCGCGGCCAAGGATCTCCACAAGGTCAAGGTGACCGCCGGCCGCAACAGCATCATCTCCATGCTCTATCTGGCGGGGGAGCTGGCCGGGATCTTCGAGAAAAACGGCATCGATGCCGACGTGGACGTACGCCCCTTCAAGGGACACATGGCCGCGCTGCCGGCCAAGGAAGTGCCCTGCTCGTCGTACGCGGGCACGGCCGCCATCGCGAGGATCACCAAGGGGCTCGACTTCGTCATCGTCGGAGGCGGCCTCACCGTCATGCAGGAGGTCTTCGTCAAGAAGGATAGCGCGGTGAAGTCCATCGGCGACCTCCGGGGCAAGAAGTACGGCACCTGGTCCACCGGCGCCGGCGCCTTCAAGGCCACCAGGGCTGTCATCATGGACGGCCACGGCATGGATGTTCTCAACAAGAAGGACATGGACCTGGTCCAGGCCGCCGCTCCCGCGCTGCTGGCGTTGCTGGACCGCGGCGACGTCGACTCCATGTTCAACATCAGCTCGCTGACCGTGCGGGCGGCCTCCCAGCCCGACAAGTACCGGTCGGTGTTCGCGCCCAACGACTACTGGAAGTCCAAGACCGGACAGGCCATCGTGTGGTCGGCGCCGCTGGTCTGTTGGCGGGAGTGGGTGGATGAGGACCCCAAGCGCGCGGCGGGTTTCGCGGGCGCGGTCATGGAGTCCATGCGCTGGCTCAGGAACCCCAAGAACTTCGACCAGGCCGAGGCCAAGTTCGCCAAGGTGACCGGCATCAAGAACAAGGCCGAAGCCGGCGTCTACAGGGACTGGCTGCAGAAGAAAAAGATCTTCATTGCCAAGTGGGACAAGGAAACCGTGGACCATCAGTGGAACTTCCTCGAGATGGCAAAGCGGCGGGGCGTCCTGGACTTCGTTCCGGACAAGAAGAAGCACGGGCTGATTCTCAACTAGACGACGTTACGGCGACCGGGTCCCCGGGACGGCTTCCGCCAACCGGGGGACCCGGAGCCTTCGCGCCCATCTCCGACAGGCTCTCCTCATGATCAAGGGCAAACCCGGCCTTGTCGCCGGGGTCCTCACCATAATCGGCTTCGTAGTGTTGTGGCAGGTGGTGTCCCTGCTCTTTTTGCCGTCGTTCCTGCCGGGACCACGGGAGTTGATAGCGAGACTGCTGGTGGTCTATTCCGAGGCCGCGGCCTACGTCGTGGTCTGGGACACGCTTCGGCGGATCATTCTGGGCCTTCTGGCGTCGATGATCATCGGCGGCATCCTCGGGCTGATCATGGGCCTGCACCGCCACGTGGAGGCGTTTCTGGACGGCTGGATCATGGTGGCGCTCACCTTCCCGGCGGTGTGCTGGGCGTTTCTGGCGGTGCTGTGGTTCGGGCTTTCGGACGTGGGGCCCATCTTCACGACGGTGCTCATCGTCTTCCCGTTCGTGGCCCTCAACGTGTGGGAAGGCACCAAGGCCATCGACAAGGAAGTCATCGACATGGCCAAGGTGTACAAGGCGGACCGGCATCTGATCGTCCGCAAGGTGATCATCCCGCAGCTCCTGCCCTACATCTTCTCGTCCTTGCGGATCGCGCTCTCGCTGTCCTGGAAGATCGTGCTGGTCGGAGAGGCCTTTGCCGTCGGCAGCGGAGTGGGTCAGCAGTTGATCATTCATTTCGAGGACACGCGGGTGGACCTGATGCTCGCCTGGGGTGTCAGCTTCATGATCTTCATGGTGCTGGTGGACGTGCTGATCTTCCGGTCCTGGGAGCGGCGAGCCTTCCGGTGGCGGCATCAGGTGGCCACGTAATGTCTCTCGGGGTACCCGAGGCGCGCGGTGCAGGCGCGGGCGGGTTTGAAATCCGCCCCTACATTCGTTTCAGGTGTTGTTCATGGCTTCGACGGTCGTTCACGTTGACAAATTGACAAAGAAGTTCCCCGCTCCTGGCGGCGGCGAGGAGTTCGTGGTGCTCGATGCCGTGAGCCTCGACGTCAAGGAGGGAGAATTCGCCAGTCTGGTGGGTCCTTCCGGCTGCGGGAAATCCACGCTCCTGAACGTCATCGCGGGGATCGAGGTGGAGAACGGCGGCAGCGTCACGGTACATCCCGCGACGGAGTCCGCCGACGGCGCCATCCACGTGGGCTACGTCTTCCAAAGCGCCCGCCTGCTCAACTGGCTCACGGTGGAGGACAACATCCGCTTCGCGCTGGAGGCCCAGGGCGTGCCGCGCGACCAGTGGCGCGACCGCGTCACCAAGTACCTCGAAATGGTCGGTCTGGCGGGGCAGGAGCCCAACTACCCGCTCAACCTCTCGGGCGGAATGCAGCAGCGGGTGGCGATCGCCCGGGCCCTGGCCATAGAGCCCGACGTCCTGCTCATGGACGAGCCCTTCAGTCACCTGGACGAGATCACCGCGCGCAAGATGCGCATCGACCTGATGGACATCCTCGAACGGGCGAAAACCACCATCCTGTTCGTCACCCACGACCTGCGCGAGGCCGTCTACCTGTCCGACGACGTCTACATGATGAGCACCAAGCCGGCGCGGATCTTCCGGCACGTGCAGGTGGATCTGGAGCGTCCCAGACAGCCCGAGGACCCGCGGCTCTTCGACATGGAGAAAGAGCTGGTGCGGGAGTTCTTCTCCGTGCTGGAGCAGACACAAGACCAATGACGACCCGTCTCTACATGCGGCTTGCGTCGATGGTGACGCTGGTGGTGGTCTGGTGGCTGGCCTCCCTGGTCACCCTGCCGGAGGTCCTGCCGAGCCCCTACCGGATCCTTCAGACCATGGGGAAGATCCTTACGGAGTTGGGCCCCGAGGGCAACTCGGCTTTCTTCCACATCGGCATCACGCTGTTCCGCATCGTGGTCGCGTTCGTGGTAGCGATGCTCGCCGGCATCGGCATCGGGCTGGCCATGGGACTCCGCAGGACCGTGGAGTTCTCGCTCATGAGCCTGATCCCGCTGTTCCTCACCATCCCTACCATCCTGATGGTGTTCCTGGCGGTACTGTGGTTCGGGTTCAGCGAGACCGGCAGCCTGGTGGCGGTGGTTGCGGTGGTCACCCCCTTCGTGACCGTGAACATGGCCGAAGGGACCAAGGCCATGGACAAGAGCCTGATGGACATGGCCAAGGCCTTCAAGGCCAACAAGGGGATGATGCTCCGCAAGGTCTACATCCCCCAGCTCATGCCGTATCTCATGTCCGCGTTCCGCTACGCCTTCGGCATGACCTGGAAGATCGTCGCCTTGGCCGAGACCTTCGGCATCAAGTTCGGCATCGGCTACATGTTCTTCTTCTGGTTCGAGAGCTTCGACATGGAGCAGGTGCTGGCGTGGGTCCTGCTGTTCGTGATCCTGATGCTGATCATCGAGTACGGCGTCATCGCCCGTTTCGAACAGCGCGCCTTCGCATGGCGCCGCACGTTCTCCGCCGCCGCCCTATAACCTGGTTAATATGCAGGACCCCCGAGACCGTCATTCCCGCAAAAGCGGGAATCCAGGGGGGGTGGTGAGTCGCGCTGGTTGAAGCGCTATTGGCCGTGCGCCTTGATTTCGGCCAACGAGAACGGCCCGGCCCCCATCACCTGGTGCAGCTCCCACTCGATCATCTCGAACTCGCAGAATCCGGCGGCGGTGTAGGGGTCGCTGCCGGCGATACCCTCCGCCTCCTCCCGCGAGCCGGCGCGTATGAGGTAGATACCGAGCTTGCGGTCCGGCGTCGGCCCGGACATGACGATCTTCCCCGCCTCGTGCTGGCGCTTCATCCACGAGAGATGATCGTCCAGCGTCACGTTCCACTCTTCCCTTGGCTTGACCGCGCTCCTGAGTGCAATGAACCACATGCTCGTCGTCTCCCCTGTCGTCCGAAGTGGGCCCCCTACCTGGTGGCGCAGATGTCCCACCAGTTCTGGTCGAGGTCGCTGAACACGAACGAGACCTCGCCGTTGTCCTCCTGAAGATCCTGCACCTCGCCGATCCCTACGTCTTTGCCCGAGCTCCGGAACTCCCGGTGAGCGTTCACCACCTCCTGCTCGGTTTCCACCTCGAGCGTGAAGCGGTTCAACGACGACACGTAGTGGCGCGTGCGCCCCGGCAGCACGACCACGTACCAGGGCGTGTCGTAGTGCTTGATGTACACCGACGACCGCCCGCCGCCGGCGATCTCCAAACCCAACACCTCGCTGTAGAACTTCGCGCTGATCTCCTTGTCGTCGCATTCGCGGGTGCCGTGGCTCAATGCCTGGGGCACGTAGCCGCGCCCAGGAAAGCGCTCTTCCGGCATCTTTTCCCGCCACGGATCAATGGCGTTCCGCTGGCCCCGCTCGACGGCCTCCGGGGAATAGTATTCGATTTCCCAGTCGTTGCCGCCGGGCTCGCGGAAATAGACCGAATGCGCGAAGTGGTTCTCGTGCGGACGGCTGACGCGCTTGAGCTTGTAGCGCTCCTTCTGCGACTGGAGGTAGTGGTAGGCGGCGTTCACCTCTTCGAGGGACTCCACTCGCACGCCGTAGTGATGCAAATGCGGCTTGTCGACGGCCTCGGGAGCGCCTTCGTGAACCACCAGCTCCCAGTCGGTGTTGGGGTGCTTCACCGTGGCCTGTCCTTCTCCTTGTCGCACCACCTCGAACGCCAGCAGGTCGGTGAGGACCGGCACGGTGTCGTCCAGAGACTTGCATTCGTAGTGGCCCCGTTTGAGTGCGGTGGGCTTGATCATGTCGACTTCCTTTCGAGACGGAGTCTACTTGACTGAAAGGGTTCACGCCAATAGGAATTGATGGAGTTGCATCCCAAACCGACTGGAGGTCGCATACATGCTGACGCGTTTCGTTGTCGATCGGCGGCAACCGTTCGCCGGCGGTCACGAGTTCGGTTCCGCCGGTGCATACGAGGTCGTGGCCGGCAAGGTCCATGGCGAAGTGGCGACCGGCGATGTGCGGAACGACTGCATCGTCAATGTCGCCAAGGCACCGAGGAACGAGCGCGGTGCGGTGGAGTACACTGGCGATGTCCACATCCTGCGTCCCCGGGATGCCGGCCGGGGCAACGGGCGCGTCCTCTACGAGGCCCCCAACCGTGGCAGCAAGCGCGCTCTCATGTTCCTGAACGACGCGCCGGAGTGCAATGACCCGGTGACCCTGGAGCACGCGGGGAACGGTTTTCTGATGCGCCGGGGCTATGCATGGGTCACTTCCGGTTGGCAGGGAGATCTCATGCCCTGGGAGCACGGCATGACGCTGGAGGTCCCCGTCGCAACGGATGAGGACCTCCGTATCCAGCGGCTCGTTCGAACCGAAATCTGCGTCAACCGCCCCGGTGTCCGCTCCCAGCCGTTGAGCGGCGATCCGCGCGTGCGCAGCTACCCCGCGGCCGACCTCGACACTTCAGAGGCCGAGTTGACGGTGCGGATGCACTCCTACGGCCGGCGAGAGATCGTGCCGCCCGCGGAGTGGGCGTTCGCGGCCGAGGGCGGCGATGGATCACGGGAGGTCGTGCCGAGCGCTTCCCATCTCCATTTGCCGGGGGGATTCGTCCCGGGGGCCATCTACGAGCTGGTCTACACGGCCCGGGATCCGTTGGTGCTGGGCCTGGGTTTCGCCGCGGTGCGCGACCTGGTCTCGTTCCTGCGCTACGAGGAGGAGGACGGCGAGGGCAATCCCAACCCCTTGGCCGCCGGAAAGGGCATGGAGAAAGCCTACGGTTGGGGCCGGTCCCAGAGCGGCCGGTTCCTGCGGGACCTGGTGTATCAGGGGTTCAACGAGGACGAGCGCGGGCGGCGGGTGTTCGACGCCATCGCGCCCCACGCCTCGGGTGGCGGCCGCATGTTCCTGAACTACGAGTTCGCCCGTCCCGTCACCTCGTGCCAGCAACACACCAACCAGCTCGAGCCCGAGCTCTTTCCGTTCGCCTACAACGTCCTGGAAGCCCCCAGACGGGCCGGCGCGACGGCATCCTCAAGCGCCCTGCCACGGACCCCCTGGTGGTCCATACCCAGACCTCCACCGAGTACTGGCAGAAGCGGGGATCCCTGGCCCACACCGACGGCCGGGGAAACGATGTCCCCCTACCCGACGGGGTGTGCATGTACCTGATTTCAAGCACCCAACACAACGCTCCCTATGGTACGCGGGCCGAACGAGCCAGGACCCGGCACCTGAGCAACCCCCTGAGCATCGGTCCGGCCCTCCGTGCGCTCATCGTCGCCATGGACCGCTGGGCGACGGACGGTACCGCCCCGCCGGCGAGCAGCATTCCGCGGACGGCGGACGACACGCAGATGACGCCCGAGAGCCTGTCCAAGGGGTTTCCGACCATCCCTGGAGTTCCCTGCACCGGGATACACAACCGGCAACTCTTTCTGGACTACGGCGCGGGAGTGGCTCGCGGCTTGCTCGACGCGCGTCCGAAGCCGTCGGCCGACGGCGCGGGTTACGCCATTACGGTGCCCGCGGTGGATGCGGATGGTAATGACGTCGCCGGGGTCCGCCTCCCGTGGGTCACGGTTCCCCTGGCCACCTACACCGGATGGAACCTGCAGTCCGAGGAGCTCGCGGAGGGAGAACTGGCAGGCCTGCTGGGCTCCTCCATCCCCTTCCCCCGGATCCGGGCGGACCGGGAAGGCGGCGCCGACCCGCGCTTGTCGCTGGAGGAACGATACGCGAGCGTGGAGGACTATCTGGAACGTGTGCGCGGAGAGATCGCCACCCTGGTCGAGGCGCGGTATATGCTCGCGGAGGACGGCGATGCGTTGTTGGCGGACTGCCGGCAGGCGTATCTGGACGCGGTGGCCCTGCCCTGAACATCGACAGCGTGGGCTTCGAGGCGCCGATCCGCACGAGCGACGGCGGGGCGGGAGCTCCGGAGATTGTACGGCGTGCGCCGCCGGCCATCACGGCGTGCAAGGCTTCTCATTGACGCGCAAGTACTTTTCCATGAACGCGTCCAGATGCCGGGACACCAGATCGAGTATGTACTGGGCATCCGGACCGTGTCTGCCGGTCGCCCCGGTCCCCCACATCAGCACGTTGCCGCCACGGCCGAACCCCATGTCGTCGATCCACGAATTCAAACCTATGCGGAGGCTGAAAGCGGAGCCGACAACGTTCAAGTCGACGGAAAGGAACTGAGCGGCGTCGGGCTTGAACAAACGAACTCTCCGAAGGCGGGCCTCGGCCGGCTGCGAAAGGGCCTCCTCGGTCAACGTCAACTCCGTGTTCGTGATGCTGAGCCCGATGGCAACTCTCAGCGGCGCACAGCCGGTAAAAAGCTGCCGGTCATACGCTGAAACACTCTCCTGCGAGTTCCCGGCGGGGACACCGAACAGGAGAATGGATGCCATCGAGATGAGAATCAGTCTGTTCATCCGGCTGCCTCTTCTCCGCTTCATGGCCGTACACTCAAACTGGTTGGAGTGCCCCGGCGAGACTCGAACGGGTTGGCTAACTAGCTGATTTCGCTGACTCCAATCGTGCGAGACTCGAACTGAGACCCACAGTCAGACCTACAAGGTTCTGTGTCGGGGTGGGGTTATGGCGCGGCATCCGGGCGCGGCGCGGTGCGTTCGATCAGGGCTCGAAGGGCCGTCATGGCCTCGGTGTGGCGCTGATCCTCACGCTTGCTGCGCTGATCGCCGGCCGTGCCCATGCGGTAGATGCCGTACCAGATGCTGCCGACGGCGGCGGCACTGATGATGAGGGACGCGGCGTTGATGACGAGGGAAGCGATTTCGTACGTGGACATGGGAGCGTCTCCTGCTTCACCCATTCTAGCCACATACCGTCCGCTCTTGTCAATTCGATTCCCGTAGGTTCCCAAACTCACACTGATTCAGGCGATCCGCGCCCGGACCTCCACGATGCGCTTGTCCCATACCTCGATGGAGGCGTAGTCTTCCTTGCGGCCGTCCGGCAGCTCCAGGACCTTCACGCCCGAGGTCGCGGCGGTCTCCGCCCGCTGCTTCACCATGGCGTCCAGCAGCTCGCGGTCGTGGGCCAGGATAATCTCCAGGGGATCGCCGGCGCCCACGGGCGCGACGTAGCGGTAGGTCACGACGGCGCCGGGCAGGAACGCCACGATCTGCAAAGGCTCCGCCACCGAGCCCGAGAGCGCCATCAGCGCCCGGATGTTCGCCCACGGCAGCCGCACGCCGGAGGCATCGGCCAGGCTTCCGTGCGTTTTATGGGAAATGATAGGAGTCGGTAGAAAGGCAGGGAAGTGCCCCCGGCGAGACTCGAACTCACGACACCAGGATTAGGAATCCTGTGCTCTATCCTGCTGAGCTACGGGGGCGTATCGGGGAGGTTTCTCACGGCCTGCGGTCCGACAAGCGTGCATGGACCGTACATGAAGCCGCGTGGTGGCTATCTGACACGACAGCGCGCGGCTTGTCAAACGTTTCCCGGAGCCCGCGGCACGACCCCGCCCAGTGCTAGTGTGGTGTCTGGTTAATTCGCAACATAATCTGCGGGTCTTTTTCGCCGTCGGCTGCGTTGCTCTTCCTCGCGTGGTACCCGCCCTGGGGCGACCTACGGTCGCCCCCACTCGTCATCGCGCCTTGCCGACGACAAAAAATCCTCCGCATATTATGCTGCGAATTAAACAGACACCACACTAGGCGTCCGGCGGCACCTGCATGCCACGCTGGACCGCGGGGCGGGCGCCGATGGTGTCGAACCAGCGCTTGACCCGCGGGAAGTCGGCCAGATCCACCTGATGCCTCTCGTGCCGGCCCACCCAGGGGTAGGTGGCGATGTCGGCGACGGAGTATTCGCCGGCCAGGTACTCGTGGTCGGACAGCCGCTTCTCCATCACTCCGTAGAGGCGGCGGGCCTCGTTCTTGTAGCGGTTGATGGCGTAGGGAAGCTGCTCCTTGGCGCCGAGGAAGTGGTGCGCCTGGCCGAACATGGGCCCGACCCCGCCCATCTGGAACATGAGCCACTGCATGACGTCGTAGCGGGCGCGGGACTCCTCGGGCAGGAACCGGCCGCCGGCCTTCTCCGACAGGTACAGCAGGATCGCGCCGGACTCGAACAGGCTGTAAGAGCCGCCGCCGGGACCGTCCTGGTCGACGATGGCCGGTATCTTGTTGTTGGGGCTGATGGCGAGGAAATCGGGCGCGAACTGCTCGTCCTTGCCGATGTTGATGGGATGGACCTCGTAGGGCATCTCCAGCTCTTCCAGCATGACGGATACCTTGCGGCCGTTGGGGGTTCTCCAGGTATACAGGTCGATCATGATGCCTCCTTCTAGTGTTGTGTCCCGTAAATTCCTGGCATAAGTTGCGCAGGATTTTTTGTCGTCGGCAAGGCGCGATGACGAGCAGTGGCGGGCACCACGCGAGGAAGAGCAACGCAGCCGACGGCGAAAAAGACAAGCAAATTATGCCAGGAAATTACGGGACACGACACTAATCCATCTTGACTTGCCTGGCGGTCCGGCGCAACGATATCCGCCTTCTCTTGCTGATCCGGCCGGCGGCCAGGCCGGCCAGTACCGCGAACATGAAAAGGAGGACCGGCCACGCGCGGATCCCGAACGCCGGCGTAACGGACTCCACTTCAACGGTCCGTGCGATCTCGGTTGCCTGTTGCCGGCCCTCGAAAACCGCCGTGGCCGTCACCCGGTGGGACGAGGCGTCGGTGAACTGAAAAGCCAAATCGAGCGTGCCATCCGTGAGCAACCCGTTCAGGGCGAATATCCCCTTACCCTTTTCGAGTTGCATCACGGTCACGGTTACCGTGGCGGGCACCGGCCTGCCCGTGCCAGGGTCGATTCCGCGCCAGCGGATGATGCTCGGGACACCCACCTGGGCACGCGTCACCGTCAACTCCCCTTTCGGCGCCGTCGTTCGGTTGGATTCCGTGCCGTGGCTCCGGTCCGGTCCGGCGTAGAGCAGCGCGAGGATCAGGACTCCCGCCACACCCGCCGGCGCGGAAAATACTCTTCCCGCAATGAAACCGAGGAGGAAGAGTGCCGCGACGAAGCCGGCCAGGAACGCTGTCTTCGCGCGACTCTCGCGCACGTGGAACGCGAGGGACCGCTCGAAGCGGCGCCCCTGTCGATCCGTCCCGCTCACGTCGAGTCGATACTCGCCCCGAATGGGAAAGACGTACTTCCAGGAAAGCGTTGCGGGAACGTTGGCCAGGTTCATTTCGATGAGCCGGGTTCCCTCGACCAGCGGGAAGTCGGTGGAAACCAGGCCGCCGGACGGGGGCGCCGTTAGACGGACGGACAGGTCTACCGGAGCGACGAGTCCTCCCCTGGATCCGTCAAGCGTGACGGTGATGGTGGCCGCGTCCTTCAGTGGACGTAGCAGCGTCGTGTCGGGCGACACTCGGACCCGAATCCCGGCGTCATCCGCCAGGACGGCTCCGGTCTGGGCAGGGCCCGTCAGCGCCAGGAACACGGGAAGCAACCAGGACACGCGCCCGCCCGCAACCGCACGCCTTTGGCGCGCAGATGGGCGAGCAGCGGCGGAGCGCCGCGCAAGTGGCGATGCAGTCTTGTTTGAAAGGAGGCCGGCTAGTGGCACGGAACAATGGCCAGCGCATGACGAAAGTCATGCATGGCATCGTGAACGGGAGGATACGCGGCGGCCAGACTCACGTACAGGAGCACGCCCACCACGGCCATGAAAACCGCTGACCTCAGGAAAAAGGAAAGCCGTTCGGACAGCACCCAGGCGAAGCCGGAGGCGGCACTCCCGGTGAGACGAGCTGTACGTTCCATCATGGTGGTGAGTTCTACGCCGGGGCCGCAATGCTTGTCAAGCCATGTCCGGACGAAGGTGACCAGGTCGCGAGCGCTGGATTGTGTCGGGGAGAAGAGGGTCATGCACCCTGGACCAATGGATCGCGGTGGCGGGCGTGCTCATCGGCGTCGAGCTGGGTCGTGGCCAACTCCATCCAGACCTACGGCCCGGTGAAGAAATCCAAGGACTACCGGGTCAGGGCCCAGTCCTCGGCCGGCTCGGTGGAAAACCTGCGCAAGGTCAACGCGGGCCGGATGCAGTTCGGCGTGGTCTTTTCCGGCCACGTGTATCTCGGACACAACGGCCGGATGAAGAACGATACGCGCAAGTACACGGACGTGCTGGCGGTCTCGTACCTGTACGGAGCACCGGCGCAACTGGTGGTTGCTGAGCGGTGTCTGGCTTGATTGGTTCTCCGGCCGGACGGCGAAAGCCTGACTCCCCCGCGATCAGGTCTTCGAGAAGCCGGGCAGCCACTGAAAGTTGACAATGGTCCGTCGAAGTATGAGACTGGCCGCATGAGTTTTCGCTACAAGCCGGGGGACCCGGTACGGGTTCTGGACACGTTGACGTTGGGGCACCACATCCGCTCGCCCCAGTATCTCAGGGGCAAGGAAGGCGTGGTGGCGGACATCCGCGGCAGCTTCAAGGACCCGGAGCTGCTTTCTTTCGGCAAGGACGGCCTGCCCGAGGCCAATCTTTACTCAATCGAGTTCGAACTGGCCCACGTGTGGGACGACCGCCCCGCGCCCAAGGGCGTCAACAAGATCTACGCGGACATCTTCGAGCAGTGGCTCGAGCCGCGGTAAGAGATTCAGGAGAGAACGTCATGGCGAAGGAAAAGCAGGAAGAGAGGGAAGAGCACATGGAGCCGGCGGGCGGCGACGAAAAGACCTATTTCGAGCGGCGCGCCCGTGCTACCGCGGACCTGTTGATGGAAAGGGGCGTCTTGACAGCGGATGAGGTCCGGCAGGTCAAACGAGGCCACGGCCACGATCACGGCCACGACGACGTGTTCGAGCAACTTCACACGAACAACCCCATCGACACCACCGAGCACGAGTACACGCTGTTCGAGAAGCAGATGCTGGCCATGGGGAACCTCCTGCGCGAGAAGGGCATCATCAGCACGGATGAGGTGCGGCGCAAGATCGACGAGAACGAGGGCACATCACCGCATCAGGGCTCGCGGGTGGTGGCCCGGGCCTGGACGGACCCGGAATACAGGAAACGCCTCTTCGAGGACGGCATCGCGGCGGCCGAGGAGCTCGGCGTCGACATGTCCAACGCCAGTCAGCTCATCGCGGTGGAGAACACCGACGACGTGCACAACGTGGTGGTGTGCACGCTGTGCTCATGCTACCCGCGACAGCTCCTGGGCCAGCCCCCGGACTGGTACAAGAGCACCAACTACCGCACGCGCGTGGTGGTGGACCCCCGACGGGTGTTGAAGGAGATGGGGCTGGATCTGCCCGAGGCCACCGAGGTGCGGGTCGTGGACAGCACCGCGGAGACCCGCTACCTGGTGGTGCCCCGGCGCCCGGAGGGGACCGAGGACTGGAGCGAGGAACAACTGGCCGGACTGGTGACCCGCAACAGCATGGTGGGCTGCTCCAACGCCCTTACCCCGATGCAGAAAGAGATGATGGCGGATTGACGGAGAACGTGCAGGGCGGGTTGCCAACCCGTCCGCGCCCGGACCCGCACAAACATTTCAGGAGGCCGGCATGAGCGTACTACGGAGTCTCAAGGAGCGTTGCGACCCTGCCCTGGCAGGGCTTATCGTGGTGGACGTGCAGAACGATTTCTGCAGCCCCGAGGGGGCGTGCGCCAGGCGCGGCATGGACATCAAACCGGGTCTGGAGATCATGCCCAACCTCTACAAGCTCATCGACGAGGCGCGCGAGGTGAGCCTGCCCATCATCTACATCCAGACCGTCCACAGCGAGTGGACCGACACCGAGCCCTGGATCTACCGCAAGCCCGAGGGCGCCGACACCGAAACCTGCCGCGAGGGCTCCTGGGGCGTCGACTTCTTCGACGGCATCGAGCCCCGGGCGGACGAGCGGGTGGTGATCAAGCACCGCTACAGCGCCTTCATCAACACCGACATGGACACCATTCTCAAGGCCAAGGGCATCGAGAGCGTGCTCCTGACCGGCGTGGCCACCAACGTGTGCGTGGAGAGCACCATGCGCGACGCCTTCATGCTCGACTACTACGTCACCATGGTGGAGGATTGCATGGCCGGTACCGACCCGGTGCTCCACGAGGGCACTCTCGAGAACACGCGCCGCCAGTTCGGCCTGGTGGCGTCCCACCGGGAAGTCATCGATACGTGGGAAGGAGCCGAGCGAAAGAAAGCCGCTCCGGGATTCTGACGGGACCAGGCACCGACCGGCGGCCGCGACGGATGTCCCGGCGCGGGGTCCCAACGCGAGGGCGATCGCCGGTCGCCCCTACAATTTGATATCCAGCTCCTCCAGCAACGCCGCGGCGTCCGATTTGAAGTCCTCGTCGATGCCCTGATACAGGCTCTTGCCCTTGGTGTCGGCGTCGACGATGAGGGGCCCCAGTCCGTCCACCTCCATGATCCACATGGCCTCGGGACGCCCCAGTTCGGGCCAGGCACAGTCGATGACCCGGATCACCCGCGAGGCATACTCGTTGTAGTTGCCGGCGCATACCAGGTGGACGCAGCCCTGCTCTTTACAGAACTCTTCCAGCCCTTCGAGCATTCCCTTGCCGATGATCAGCTTGAGACCCAACAGGTCAACGGCTTTCTCGATCTTCTCGCGTCCCGCGAGCCAGCTCGGCATCGGCACGATGGCGATCATCTCCGCGTGGTCGGGTCCTTCCTTGACCAGGGGGCCGCTGTGGAACACCGTTTCGGCGCCCAGCTCCTTCAGGCGGTTGCGGACCCCCTCCCCTCCCTCGGGATCGATCAGGCGATCGTACGTTAGCGACCTGCAGGTGAACAGGCGCCCGCTGATTGTGACCGAATCGCCGGCGTCGAGGTCCCGCAGGGCCTCTTCGCTCACCGGACTCGTCAGGTGAACCGTCTTCATGGCGTCTCCCGCTCCATCCAGCTCGACATGGGCCGGCCCTCGACCCGGCCGTCGGCGTACATCCGGACCGTCGTGCGGCGCATGGCGGCGCACTGGAGGTAGACCGCCACGGGCAGGGTCGCCATGTGGCAGTAGGCCATCTCCAGGTGGACGTCGAAGGCCGAGGTGGAGCCGCCCATGCCCATGGGGCCGAGCTTGAGCCTGAGGATGTCGTCCATGAGCTGGTCCTCCAGCCGGGCCAGTTCGGGGTCGGGATTGCGATCGCCCACCGGACGCAGGATTGCCGCTTCCTTGGCCATGCGGGTGCAGGTCTCGAAGGTGCCGCCCAGCCCCACGCCTACCAGGTTGGGCGAGCAGGTGGCGCCCAGCCGCACCAGGTTGATGGTGGATTCCACCACGAACTTCCGTACGCCCTTCTCGCCGGCGGTGGGAGGCAGTACCGTGAACTTGCTGCCCACCAGTTCCGGGCCGCCGCCGACGGCCACGTTGGTGATCTCCAGGTAGTCGGCGTCCGGCACCACCCGGACTTTTATGTCCGGACAGCCCGGACCCTGGTTCGTGTTGGGGTTGTGGCGGGTCAGCGGATGCACCGCATTGGGGCGCAACGGAATCTCCGAGGTGCATTCCGCGCTGACCTCGCGCAGGGTCCGTTCCAGCGCCTGGTAGCCGCCCTCGATCTCGCCGATCACGGCCGTGCCCAGGCCGATGTAGTAGGTCAGCAGCCCGGTGTCGGCGCAAAAGGGCATGTTGCGTGCCGACGCGGTGGCCACCGCGTCCAGGTTCGCCTTGAGGTGGGCTTTCCCCAACTCGCTGGTCTCCTTGTCGTGCTGCTCCTGCAGGAATGACTTGAAGTCCTCGGGCAGGTCATACTGGTTGCTTCTCCACAACGCGGTCACCGTTTGCGCGATCTCTTGCTGACTAAGCATGTTTGGTACCTTTCCACCTGTGTCCCACAGGCCACTAGGAGCCTGTCCGAGTAATACGTCGGCGAATCTGCTTGTCCTTCTTGCCGTCGGCGGCGTTGCTCCTCCTCGCGTGGGGGTGGCCACTGCTCGTCGTCGCGCCTTGCCGACGGCAAGAATTCCTGCGCATCTTCACCAACGTATTACTCGGACAGGCTCCTAGCACCTACAACATGGGGTCCGAATAGGCAACAGCCGGCCGCCGCCCATGGCCCGTTCTTGACAATCCTCATGCCGTCTTGCATTGTGTGTGCCTTCAGGCAGGGCAACTCCAACATTCAGGAAGGGAGTCAATTATGCTGCGGATACTCACTGCCGTGATGACGGCGGGCATCGTTGTGGCGCTCATGGCGGGACCGGCGTGGAGCGTGGCGGATTTCTACAAGGGCAAGACCATCCGGTTCATCGTGGGCCATGCGCCGGGCGGGGGATACGATACCTATACCCGGACCACGGCCCGCCACATCACCAAGCACTTTCCGGGCAAGCCCACGCCGGTGGTGCAGAACCTCACCGGAGCCGGCGGCCTGATCGCCGGCAACTACATCTACAACAAGACCAAGCCCAACGGTCTGACCGTGGGCGTGTGGAACAACCAGTTCGTGGTGCACCAGGCCTTGGGCAGCCGGCGGGTCAAGTTCGACGCGCGGAAGTTCGGCTGGGTGGGCGCACCCGTCACCGGGTGGCCTAGTTGCGCGGTGATGGGGTTCACCGGCCTCAAGAGCTGGGACGATCTGGTGAAGTCGGGCAAGCCCCTCAAGGTAGGATCGGCCGGCGGAACCGGCACCACCCTGCCGACCATCCTGAACATGGCCTCCGGCAAGGATCTCTTCGAGATCATTCCCGGTTACCGGGGCACCGCGCCGGTGCGGCTGGCCATGCAGGCGAGGGAGCTGGGCGGGGTCTGCATGTCGTTCGAGTCCATGCGGGTGACCGCCCGTTCGATGCTCGACGCCAAGGGCGACGACGAACTCATCCCGATCCTCGTTCACGGCAATCCGCCGGATCCCGAAGTCCAGGGCATCCCGCGCGTCAGTGACTTGGTCAAGGGCAAGGACAACGTGGCCATGCTCAACGCCTGGGCGTTGCAGTACAACTTCCAGCGGCCCCTGACCCTCGCTCCGGGAACCCCCAAGGAACGCGTGGCCGCTTGGCGGAAAGCCTATGCCGCCACTCTCAGCGACCCCGCCTTTCTGGCGGACGCCAAGAAGTCCCGGCTTAACGTCGAGTACGTGTCGGGCGAACGGATCGACGAGTACGTCGAAGTGATGCTGAACCTGTCCGAGGAGACCAAGGAGCGGCTGAAGTGGATGCTGCCCAAGTAGGAATCGACGAAACAGAAGGAGTTCACAGATGAAGCGAGCCATTGTCGGAGTAGTCAGCCTGAGCATTGCGTTGGCGGTCGTCCTGGGCCTGTCGGGCAACGCCTTCGGCGTCGAGAAGTTCTTCAAGGGCAAGACCATCCGGTTCATCGTCGGCGCCTCGCCCGGCGGCGGCTACGATACCTACACCCGTGCGGCCGCGCGTCATATCAGCAAGCACTTCCCGGGAAATCCGACCCCGGTGGTGCAGAACCTGACCGGCGCCGGCGGTCTCATCGTCGCCAACTACCTCTACAACAAGGTGAAACCGGACGGTCTGACCGTGGGCGTCTGGAACAACGTGTTCCTGCTGCACCAAGCGATGGGATCCCGGCGCGTCAACTTCAAGGGACGGAAGTACGGCTGGGTCGGCGCGCCCGTGACCGGGTGGCCGAGCTGCGCGGTGATGGGATTCACCGGCCTCAAGAGCTGGGACGATTTGCTGAAGGCCGAGAAGCCGCTCAAGGTCGGGTCGTCCGGCGGAACCGGCACGACTTTGCCGACGATCCTCAATATCGCCTCCGGCAAGAAGCTTTTCGACATCGTTCCCGGCTACAAGGGTACGGCGATCGTCAGGCTGGCCTTGCAGGCGAGAGAGCTGGGCGGGGTCTGCATGGCGTTCGAGTCCATGCGGGTAACGGCGCGTTCCATGCTCGACGCCAAGGGCGACGACAAGCTGATCCCGATCCTGGTCCACGGCAATCCGCCGGACAAGGAAGTGAAGGACCTGCCCCGGGTGACGGACCTCGTCAAGGGCAAGGACAACGTGGCGATGCTCAATGCCTGGGCGGTGCAGTACAATTTCCAGCGGCCGGTGACGCTGCCGCCGGGCACCCCCAAGGACCGGGTGGCGGCCTGGCGCAAGGCCTATGCCGCAACGCTCAAGGATCCGGCATTCCTGAAGGACGCCAAGAAGTCGAAGCTGAACATCGTGTACGTATCCGGCGAGGAGGCCGACAAGTACACGGACACGATCCTGTCCATGTCCGCGGAAACCAAGGAGCGCCTCAAGTGGATGCTGCCCAAATGATGGTTCGCTGGAAAGGACTGCCGTAGGGGCGGGTTTCAAACCCGCCCGCGCCCGATGCGGACCAATACCCGGGCCATGGCACCCGTGGCCATACCGTTCACCGCCCCTTTTCGGAACCGGAAAGGGGCGGTTCTGCGTTAGGGTTCTACACCACCGCCACCGCCCGGCAGGGCGCCCCGTCCCCGCCCTCGATCTTGATGGGAAAGGCGATCAGCGTGAACGTGCGCTGCCGCACCTTGTGCAGGTTGGCCAAGTGCTCGATGAACGGGATCCCCTTGCCCAGGAAGGTCCGGTGCACCGGGAAATCGCCCGGACGCGGTTCCCCTTTCCCCTGCACCTGGTCCTGGGGCGAGTCCAGCGCCAGCGCCTTGATGCGCTTGGATACCAGCCAGCGGGCCAGCTCCGTGGTTATGAAGGGGTTGTCGAAGTAGTAGTTGGGCTCGCCGAACATCTTCCGGTTCCAGCCCGTGTGGAACACCACGATCCTTCCCTTGAGGTCCCGCTCCCGGAAGCCCGGCGAGGTGCGGACGTCGTCGATGGTGATGCCGGTCCGGGGCTTTACCTTGCGGCGCAGGTCGATCTTGACCGCCGGCCCCATGAAGCGCTCCAGAGGCATCTGGTCGATGGTCTTGCCGCCCGGCACGAAGTGATACGGCGGGTCGCAGTGGGTGCCGGTGTGGATGCTGGCGCGCATCTCGGTGTTGGAGCGCCCGTGGGTCTCGTGCCGGTGGATCGGGTGGAACGAGAGTGTCGGATGGCCCGGCACGACGGTCACGTTGGCGGTCAGCGGCAGGCTCAGGTCGATGAGCTTGGGCATGCTGGACTCCACTCCACCGGTCAGCGGTGAATGATCTTCGGCCGCACGTGGCGGATGTCGTCGATGTCGACGGTGGTGTCGATGCCGAGCTTCAGGTTGTTCCACCACTCGTCGTCGCAGCCCCGGTGCAACACTTTCTCGGGCTCGAGGATCCGGTTGCTGACCGCCCACAGCACGTCCGCGGGGTCGTCGATGTCCACGTCCTCGTTCACCACGAACGCCCGGTTTATGCACTGTATGCGCAGGTAGTCGTCCATGATCTCCCGGGTCCGGTCCGTGGGCCCCACCGCCGCCACCACCAGCCTGCCCAGAGCGTATTCCGGCACCGAGTAGCGCTTGATCTCGGGATACTTGCGCTGGATTTCCTCCAGCTCGGGAAGGAACCGCACGATGGTGAGCAGGATCTGCTCCTTGGAGTCCACCGGCAGGATGGTCTGGTACACGGGGTCCTTGCGGTGCGACACCCGCAGGATGTCCAGGGTGGGTTTCTGCTGCGGGCGCGCGTAGCAGCCGGTCCAGTCGCCGAACGGGCCCTCGGCCTCGAGGTCGGTGGACACCACCCCCTCGATGACGAACTCGCATCCCGCCGGCACCTGGATGTCCACGGCGCCGCAGGGGGCCATGGCCAGCTCGCCGCGGTGCTCGGGCGCGGCCAGGGCCGTGGCCACCTGGACCTCGTCCACCCCTTCGGGAATGTAGCCCGCGGCCGCCGCCAGCATCTCCGAGGGCGGTCCCAGGGTGATGGCCACCTCCATGCGCCGGCCCTTGCGGGCGATGCGGTTGTAGTAGAGCCGGTTGTGCACCGACTTGGGGTTGAAGCCCAGCTTTTTGGGGCCCTTTACCATGTGGCGGATGAAGGAGATGTTGACGCGCCCCGAGTCCGGATCTTTCATGAACACCACGCCGGAGGTGATGTAGGGGCCGGCGTCCCGCTCCGAGTACTGGGCCAGCGGCAGGATCCTGGTGATGTCCGGATCGTCGTGAACCACCTCGAAGCAGGGGGCGTGCGCGGTCTCCACCACCGGCTCGGGATGGGCCACCGCGTGGTCGAAGTGTTCCCACATTTTCGCGACATCCGCACCCAGGCCCAGCGCGTAACGCTCCATGCTGCCGTAGAGGTTGGCCAGCACCGGCACGTCGTAGCCGTTGACCCGCTCGAACAGGACGGCGCGGTTTCCGTTCTTCTCCTCGTCCTGGATGCGTCCCGGCATGGACTCCCGGTCGACGGCCTCGCTGATCGTGTACAGGTCGCCGCGCTCGCGGCACGCGCTTACAAGCTCCCTGATGCGCATGGGGTAGTTCCTCCGTTGCATGTCCCGAGCGAGGCGGTGGCCCGGGCGCGGGCGGGTTTGAAACCCGCCCCTACATCTTTGACCCCATCCATTACGGCTGACCCTTCGCTTCCCGCAGCATTTCCAGGATGCGGCTGGGCGAGAGCGGAGTCGAGGTGATCTCTACTCCCAGCGGCTCGATGGCGTCGGCGACGGCGTTGACCACGGCGGCGTAGGCGTAGACGCAGCCGCCCTCCCCCATCCCCTTGTAGCCGCCCGGGATCTGCGGCGCGGCGGTCTGCAGGTGGCGGACGTCGAACGACGGCATGTCGGTGGCCGTGGGGATCAGGTAGTCCATGAAGCTGGTGGTCAGGAGCTGGCCGTCCTCGTCGTAGACCATCTCCTCCAGGAGCGTACCGCCCACGCCCTGGGCGGTGCCCCCCACCACCTGCCCCTCGACGACCATGGGGTTTACCTCCACCCCGCAGTCGTGGACGATGGCGTAACGCATGAACTTCACGGTGCCGGTCTCGATGTCCACCTCCACCACCGGGATGTGGATGGAGTACGGCCAGGTGATGCAAAGTCCGCTCATCGGCGCCTTGAAAGACTCGGTGGCCTCGAGGCCGGCGGGGATCTCATGGGGCAGGGTCGCCACCTCCGAGTAGGCCACCCGCGCCACCCGGCTCACCGGCAGGCTCTTGCCGGGCACCCCGCGCACCTGCACCTGCCCCTCGACGATCTCCATGTCCTCCTCGGCCCCCTCCAGGAGGTGGGCGCCCACCCGGCACACCTTCTTCTTGAGCGCCATGCCCGATTCCGCCACCGCGGGCAAGACCACCGCGCTGAACCGCGCGGCACGGGTGCCCGAGTCGTAGGGCGTCACCGCGGTGTCCCCTTCCACGACCTCGATGGTATCGATCGGAAGCCCGGTGGCGTCCGCCGCTACCTGCGCCGCGGTGGTGGCGTGGCTGGTGCCGCAGGCGACGTCGCCGATGAGCACCTTGACGTTGCCGGACGTGTCCATGCGCATGGTGACGGTGGCGTAGTCCAGCGTCGGCACGTAGTGCTGCGCCATGGCCGCCGTGTAGGTGTTCCAGCCGGCGCCCTCCACGGCCATGGCAACCCCGATGCCCATGTAGCGCCCTTCCTTGCGCAGCCGCGCCTGCTCCTCTCGGAGCGCCGGGTAATCCACCATCTCCAGGGCCGTGTCGAGCCCGGCCATGTAGTCGCCGCTGTCGAACTCGTGTCCGGTGACGCACTTGTAGGGCGTCTCCTTGATGACGTTCTGCTTGCGCAGGTCCACCGGGTCGCGGCCGAGCTGCCGGGCGATGATGTCCACGGAACGCTCGATGACCAGCGCCCCCATCTGGCTGCCGAAGCCCCGGTAGGCGCCGTACGGGCACTTGTTGGTCATCACAACGTCGATGTCCACGTGGAAGCCCTTGACCATGTAGGGTCCGGGCAGCCACATGCCCGCGCCCAGGGACGGGCCGCTGATGCGGGCGTCGAGGTAGCCGCCGCCGTTGACGATCTCGTGCGACTTGATCCCCAGGATGGTGCCGTCCCGTTTCATCGGGATCTCCACGTCGTGGGTCTGCTCGCGGGCGTGCAGGAACGCCATCAGGCTTTCCCGGCGGGTCTCGATCCACTTCACCGGCCGGCGCGTCTTGATCGCCATGAGGCACAGGGCCACCACCTCAGGCGGCACCTGCAGCTTGTTGCCGAAGCCCCCGCCCACGTCCGGCGCGATCACCCGGATCTTGAACTCGGGGAAGTCGAGGATCTCCGACAGGTGGGTCTTCAGGATGTGCGGGATCTGCGTCGAGCAGTGCAGGGTCAGCTCCTGGGTGCCGGTGTTGTACTGGGCGATGCAGCCACGGGTCTCGATGGGCGTCCCGGTATGGCGGTGCATGCGGTAGCGGCGCTTGAAGACGAAGTCGGCCTCCCGGTAGGCGGCCTCCATGTCGCCTCCCCTGCGCTCGATGCGCAGCCCCACGTTGTTGTCGAGGTTGTCGTGCAGCTTCGGCGCGTCGGGCTTGATGGACTCGTCCGGGTCCATCAGCGGTTCCAGGGGCTCGTACCGGACCTCCACCAGCTCGGCCACGTCCTCCGCCGCGTAGCGGTCCGCCGCCGCCACCAGCGCCACCGGCTCGCCCACGAAGCGCACCCGGTCGTGGGCCAGACAGCGGTAGTCGGGCTTCTTGATGACCGCCGCCTCGCGGTAGCTGTAGACGGGCATCGCGCCCGCCAGCGCGTAGGCTTCGGCCCCGGTGACGGCGTCGATGCCCTTGGGGTGCTCCAGCGCCTTGGTCGTGTCCACCCCCAGCACCCTGGCGTGGGCGTGGGGGCTGCGCACGAAAGCGGCGTAGAGCATCCCCGGCAGGGTGATGTCGTCCACGTAGGTGCCGGAGCCGGTTACGTATTTCAGGTCCTCGCGCCGCTTGATGCTCTGGCCGATCATTGGCATGGCTTCATCCTCACGCTCACGCGCTCGCGCTCTTGAGCCGCTCGGCGGCCCACAGCACCGCCTCCACGATGTTCTGATAGCCCGTGCACCGGCACAGGTTCCCTTCCAGCTCCTGCCGCACCGTCGCCTCGTCCGGATCCGGGTGGCGTTCCAGCAACTGCATGGCAGAAATGATCATCCCCGGCGTGCAATAGCCGCACTGAAGCCCGTGCTTCTCCCAGAAGCCCTCCTGCAACGGATGGAGCCGTTCCTCGTCAGCAACCCCCTCGATGGTGGTTATGTCCGCGCCGTCGGCCCTCACCGCCAGCACCGTGCAGGACTTCACGGCCTTGCCGTTGAACATCACCGTGCACGCCCCGCAGTTGGTGGAGTCGCAGCCCACGTGGGTGCCGGTGAGCCCCAGCCGGTCCCGCAGGAAGTGCACCAGCAGCAGGCGCGGCTCGACGTTTTCCTCGTAGTACTTGCGGCCGTTGACGGTCGCCTGGACGGTTCTTGCCATGAGGGCCATTCCTTTCAAGCCATGTCCGGATTGCCGGAGCGCCTGTCCTCACCACCGGCAACTGACCGGGTATTGGCGGATGGCTTCATCCGGCGTCAGTATCGTGGCATTGGAACCGAGAGCGGCTGCCACCAGCAATCGATCGAACGGGTCCCGGTGATGGGCGGGGAGTTCCGACGCGCGGTAGATGTCCGCGCGCCTGATATTCAGAGACTCCAGGCCCCAGTCGCTGATCTGGCGTTCGAGCCAGTGGCGCGGAGGGTCGGGAAGGACGAGCTTTCCGGCGCTCCACTTCAGGGTAATCTCCAGGGCCGAGACGTCACTCCACAGCAGTACCGAGTCGGAAGCGTCGATGGCCTCGACCGATGCGGGAGAAAGCTTCTCGGGTTCCGTGGACAGCCAGATCAGCGTGCAGGTGTCCAACAGGTACTGGGTCAAAGGCCCCACTCCTTCAGTTGCTCATCCGTGAGTGGCTGGAATGCATCCGCGGTGTACTGAACGGGTAGCGACGTTCGCGTGCCGACTTTCGGACGGCGGACCGCGGGCTGCTCGACGGCCATCAGTTTGGCCACCGGCGTGGAGCCATTGAGTATGATGATGGTCTCGCCCCCCTGGATCTCTTTCAACATCCGGGAAAGGTGCGTCTTGGTCTGGTGGATCGTAGCGGTCTTCATGGCGTGATAATATGACTTAGTCAAGACCAAGTCAAGGTTGAATCTGGTTCGGTATCTTGCCCGCCGTCCGGTTGAAGGACCTTGGATGCTCAATGAAATGTGGCCGAATCGCCGTCGTTGTTTTCACCTGCGCTCCCATGCGGTTGCCACCACGCGCCTCACATAGACACCTGATACATCGACACGGTAGCTCGCGTCCGCCTGGACGTCCGAGGGAGGATCCAGGTTCCGCTTGGCGGCTTCGCCGGCATCGTACATGCGGTCCGAATCCAGATGCCCGGCCTTGAGGACCGCTTCCGCCTCCGTGGCACGTATCGGAGTGTTACCCACCCCGGTGAGCACCACCCTTGCGTCGACGCAGCGCCCGTCTTCGCCCTCGGTCAGCGCGGCGGCCACGCCGACAATGGCAAAATCGGTTCCGCGACGGCTGAGCTTCAGGTAGGCGCTTCGGTCCGTATCTCTCGGAACCGGGATCAAGATTTCTACAATGATTTCAGTTGGCTCGAGGCATGTAGTGAATGTGTCGGTAAAGAATTCCGCCGCCTGGATGCTTCTTTCCCCGTCAGGCCCGATCGCCCGGACCTCAGCGTTCAGAGCCACCAGCACCGCCGGGTAGTCGGCGTTGTGGGCGGCGTGGGCGGCGCTGCCTCCGATGGTGCCGAGGTTCCGCACCAGCGGGTCTCCCACCACTCGGGCGGCGTCGGCCAGGGCCGGCAGCGTGCTTTGGATCAGCGGCGAGCTGTGCAGTGCGTAGTGGGTGGCCATGGCGCCGATGCGGACCATGCCGTCGTCCGCGCGGACGAAGTCCAGATCCGGCACGCGCCACAGGTCCACCACTACGGCCGGCGAGACCATCCTCAGTTTCATCATCGGCAGCAGGCTCTGGCCGCCGGCCATGAGCTTGGCGTCCTCGCCGTATTGTTCGAGAAGCCCCACGGCTTCCTCGATGGTTGCCGGATCGAAGTATTCGAATGCCCTTGGGATCATGAATCGCTCCAGCTTGAAGACCGCTCACACCGTCAGATCGGATGGCGTTCCAGCCATTCCAGGTAACGGCCCAATCCGCTCTCGATATCGAATTGCGGCGTGAATCCCAAGTCGTCCCGCGCGCGTTTCATGGACAAGGGGCCCCGGAGGCTGTCGCGGAAGAACGGCGATAGGGCTCCGCCTTCCTTGAGGCGGAAACGGAAGCCCGGCCGGATTCGCGCCAAAGCCGCAAGGATATCAGAGAAACGGAGGTTTTCACCACAGCTCGCGTTGTAGACCTGATGTTTCAGGTCGGCGTCGAGAAATGCCAGCACTACGCAGCGGGCGGTATCCGGCACGTAAGTGAGGTCGCGAACCAGGTCGTCGGCCAGCTCCACCTCCTCGCCGTTCAACGCCGCCCGGCACCAGTGGAACACCGGCGACATGACGGTGCGCAGGGGATTGGGGCGTTCCAGCGGGCCGTAGGGCGCGGACAGGCGCAGGATCGCCCCTTCCATGGCGAACAGCTCGAAGTAGCGGCGCACGACGTCTTCCGCGGCCCGCTTGGTGATGCCGTAGATGCCACGGGGCACGAGCGCGGCGTCCTCCTCCAGGGGAACATCGGGGTCGGTGGCGCCGTAGACGCTCGCCGAACTAAGGTGGACGAACCGTTTCACCCCCGCCAGGCGCGCGGCTTCCAGCACGGTGGCGGTGCCGCCGACGTTGATCACCGCCGCCTGCCGCGCGGCCTCCGGCTCGAGGTCGCCGATGGCGGTCACAGCCGCTCCGTGGATCACCCGGTCGACGCCGTGCCGGTCCATCACGGCGCGCAGCGCGTCCAGGTCCAGGACGTCGCCCTTGACGCAGGTAACCTGTTCCCGCGCCGGCCCGAGGAAGTCCCGAGAGGTGCCGTCCATGTCGCCCTCGGCCGACAATGTCACCACCGGCTCGCCCAGTTCGGCCAACCGGGCCACCACGTGGATGCCGACGAAGCCGGTACCGCCGGTCACGAGGATGCTCATTGGTCACGCCGGGGGTTCGGAACCGGGCCGTCGGGCGCGGATCCTACAAGTTCGGGAGCGTAACTGTCTGAAAACACGCGATGAAGTGGATTTTCTGCAGAACGATTTTGGGTGAGGGCAAAAGGCGGAGCATGTAAGGGTCAACCAGTTGCGTCGTTCCATGGGAAAGCATTTTACATCATAGTTGTGGCAGCCCGTGGAGCAGCAAACAAAGCATATCACGTCGAAGTGTATCTGACGACTCCTCTCCTCGCGCCGCATGCCAAGCCTGGAGCGCCGTCGTCGTACGAGGACCAAGGATGCCGTCAATCGGGCCCGGATTGAGCCCATGCTGAAAAAGCCGTCTTTGGATACTTGCAACCATCAGGCGGTTCTGTGCGAGTATGGCCAAGCGTACCTGAATCGGGCTTGCCTTTATGCAGTGCGAGAAGTTTTCAGTCAACTCCAGGTTCTCGAAGTTCTCAGCCGGCTCCGGGTTCTCGGCCGCCGCCAAGTTCTCCGTTGGTTCCGGGTCCTCGGCCGTCGCCAAGTTCTCCGTTGGTTTCAGGTTTTCGGCTGACACCAAGTTCTCGGTTGGCTCGGGGGCCTCCACTGGCTCCCGGTCCTCGGTTGGCTGCAGGTTTTCGGCTGAGGCCAAGGTCTCGATTGCCTCCCGCTTTTCGTCCGACTCCGGGTCTTCGCTCGGCTCCAACGCCAACGTGGGCTTTTTGCAGTGGTAAGGTCCGTCCTCGGAAGCATCGGACGGCCCAAGCTCTGTATCGACGATTGCCCTCGAACTCTTCAGAAACAGGTTCAAACTCTTTTCGGAATTGTTGGACCATGTCGAACGGAACGTCAATCGGCTCCCAACCCGACGACCGTGTCCGGTATAGTCCATTTCCCCTCCTCGAGAATTCACGCTGGCCGTTCTGTTTCTCAGTGATGATATGAGTTCTCGGTCCCTTGTTCCCATCGAAAAGGATCTTTCAGTCAACACCGGACCTGCGACTTGCGCCGACAGTGACGGCAGGTTGGAAATCAAGCTGACGTCCTTGTAGATTCTCAGCCGGAAAGCGGCATTTTCTGTCGAAGGTGGTTGATGAGCAGCAGCAACCAACGCCGCGCCATCAATCGTGCCCGCTTGAGATTCGGAAGATCCGTAAGGTCTGGTGGATAGCTGTTCCAGGATGAGCACCCTTCCGAGAAACCCTTGATTCTCTTCGTCCCATGCCTGACAGGCGATCTGTACCTTGTACTCTTGCGCTGCAAGAATACTCGAGCTACCGGTCGTCAGCAACATGGCCAGGCACAATACGATCGCAAGATTGGCGGCGAGTTCAGACCGGGCTCTCGCTGGGAATTTGAGGAGTAAGCGCATCTGACCGTCCCGTGAGCTACTTTCAATCCCAATGTACGGCTGGCCTTAGTCAGGCGGTGTTCCTGTTGATTTCCCTTTCATCGACTATGCCATCCATCACCTGCGCAATGGGGGCGGGCCGAAGCACCGCCCCCATTGCAATACAAGGGTACAAGGGAGACATTCCCGTGAACCGACCAGGTTTCCCTAACCCGCTGTCGCAGCGGCCTTTGCCAGACGGTCAAGGTTCCCGATCATCAGTAGTACCTGGGCGAACACATCGTTGGGTTTCTTGTTTCGCGGTTCCGGGCGGGGCGAGCGTGGCAGCGTGACGTTCAGGTGCGTCTTGATCCGCACAAACTCGGCCAGCAGGATGTTGGTCGCCTCGTACACCTCCGCCGGGGTTACCCGCACAAGAGTAAGGTTCGGCACGCCCGACGCATCCATGCCCAGCCTGGTCTGAAGGTTGATCACCTTGTAGGTTGCCCGCAACACTTGCTGGGCAACGTCCTTCGGCCTCTTTCTGCCTTCGACCAAGGGCGGCTCTAGTGCCAGCGCCACCTTGAGCTTGGCTGCGATCAACTCCATTTCGTCCTGGATCTCGACGACGTTGGCGAAAACGTCGTTGGGCGTCAATGGGCGACCCACCAAGCCGTCAATCAGGAACGAGGCGTCACCCAGGTTCTTGTAGACCATCGATGGGGTCTTCGCGCCCTCGAATGAAGCCGGTTGGATCTTGTCACCGATGACGAGTTGCCTCTTGACGCGGCGAAGCTGCTCGGTGATCGCCGTCACACTGCCCAGGACGTCCTTCGGGACAATCTGTTTGACGGGAATCTGTCCGACCCGACCCGGGGGCATGCCTAGCCTCCTTTGGAAGCGGGCCACCTTCTTCATCAATTCGAGGGACTTGGCATATACGTGCACTGGCGCCCGATCCTCCTGGGGCTCCGCCTCCCCGGGATAATCGGCGACACCCATTGCCTCCCTCAGGATCTCGATTTCGGAGATCATGTCCAATGTCGCCTGGTACACGTGACTCGGCGTGACGTCGGACCTGCCAGTCGGCAGGCTCTGCGCAAAAGCAGTGCCGATCGGCGAGAGGTTCATCATCGGAGTTTCGGTGTTGCTCCTCACGCTGCCGTCCCGCATCAGGGCAGACCCGACGAAGGTCGCAAGCGCCACCAGACAACAGAAGAACACGGCAGTTCGCCGACTAAACTTTCTGTCCATTTCATGCCTCCCCATGTTTTTGTGAGCGCCCGTTCGACTCCCGGCTCGCAATGGCCGAGGTCCATATTTGCCAGGTAGTTTCAATTTGAAACAGTTCTCTTTAACAAGAAATATATCGACACTACAATAGGTAGAAATTCCTGATTGGAAAAACGCCGGTTGTAGCGGACTGTAGCGAAAGTGTCAAGGTGCAACGGAAGCGCGCCCGAGAGGACGACGGAGAAGGAGGCTAGAAGAGGGAAATGGGACGCGCGACGGGCGATCTGCTTGTCAGGACTCTGCCGCTACGGTCCGCCCGGCGATCATGCCCGTGATGAATGCCTCGGAATTGTTGCCCGAGTTCAGGTAGAGGTGCCCGAAGACGCCGCCCATCTCGCCGGCGCAGTAGAGGCCGGGAATCGGCTTGTCGTGGGCGTCCAGCACCCGCTGATCCTTGTCGTGGGCCAGCGCGCCCTGGGTGTTGGTGATGATGGGCCACACCTCCACCGCGTAGAACGGCGGCTTGAAGATGGGGAACAGGCTGCCGGCGAAGCGCCGGAAGTCGGCGTCCTCCTCCCGGTCGCAGATCTCGTTCCAGCGCGCCACCGTGGCCGCCAGGTTGTCTTCGGGAACGCCGATGATGCGGGCAAGCTCCTCAATGGTTGGCGCCTGCTTGATCCACCCCTTGGCCAGCTCCACGGAGTTGTCCTCGCTCCACTCGTAGCGGCGCGACGGGTGGTCGCTGATGGGGGTGAACATCGGCCCGGTGATGCGCCCGTTCTCGTCGAAGATCATGTGCGACGGTATGCGCGGGAAGTCCTTGATGTGCACGTCGTAGAGGCTCATGTCCCGCCAGGGGCTGTCCTGGGGCGCCGGCGGGTACTCGTCCATGTAGCGCTTGCCGAACTTGTCAACGACGATCCAGGGCATCATCTTCGGCCCCTCGTCGCCGCTCTTGAGCGAGAACTCCTCGCCCGGCTTGGGACGGTGGTTGGCGCCGTGCCGCCCCTGGATGCGGTGCCGGAAGGCGATAGGATACTCGGGTGTCTTGAAGCCGTATCCGCCGTGGACGTGCCACATGTGCCAAAGGCCGGCGCCGGCCTTCTGCCCCATCAGCAGCCCGTCGCCGGTGTTGCCGAGGGCGCAGATGGGGTAGAATGGCTGCGCCTGGAGGTACTGGAGCCTGAGCTGCTCGTTGTGCTCGAACCCGCCCGCGGCCAGCACCACCCCCTTCCGCGCCCGGATCCGCACGCGCTTGCCGTCCCGTTCCGCGACCACCCCGATCACCCTGCCCTGCCCGTCCGAGACCAGCTCCCGCACCGGCGTGGACAGGGACACCTCGATGTCGCGCCTGCTCACGTTGTCGTCCACCACCTTGAAGGCGATCCAGCCGGTGCCGTGGACCTGGAGCCAGGGGTAGCACTGGGCCTCCTCGCTCTTGACCGCCAGGAGCCCGATGGCGTCTCCGGGCGGTCCGCCGTCGAAACGGTAGGTGCCGCCGGTGCCGGGCCGTTCCTGCACCTCGATGCCGGTGTCGTCGGTGAGCTCCTTCATGAAGCCGGAGAGGGTGCGCAGCTCCTTGGCGAAGGTGTGGATCACCGGGTCCGGCACTGTGTTGAGGCACATTCGCTTGAGGTAGGCGAAGGCCTTGTCCACGTCGTCCGTGATGCGGAAGAAACCGCCGGACAGGATCGAGTTGCCTCCCGGATGCTCCATCTTCTCCAGCAGCGTCACGCCGGCGCCGAGATCGTGAGCGACGATGGCGGCGATGCCGCCGGAGTAGCCGTAGCCCACCACGACGACGTCGGTTTCCTGGTCCCAGGATGCGTTCATGTTTCAACCTCGATGAGGCAGCGTCAGGCAAGCCCGAGCCAGAGGAAGAGATCTCCCGGCGGGAAAGGCAGTTTAAGCCCGTAGTCGAAAAGGCCGAAGAAGAAGATCCACGCCAGCGCCGCGAGGGCGATGCTGATGCCCCACTTCTCGCCGGCCCCCAGCTTGAGGTAGGCGACGGTGGCGACCGCCGACGCGGTGATGAAGCCGAGGAACCAGATCGACAGGAAGAAGCCCACCGTCCAGGCGACGATGGCCATCGTGCGGCGGCGCAGCAGCACGCGCTCGGCGGCCGCGGCGGCGGTCTCCGCCACCGGCGTCGGCGCCGGAGCACGGAATTCCTGCACCAGGGCGAGGATCGCCAGCGCCAGACTCGGCAAGCCCACGGCCAGGGGGAACAGCGCGGCCTGCTTCTCGATGGCGCCGAAACCGTAGAGCGCCTCGTACACCACGTAGACGAAGATGGCCACGAACAGCCCGGCGAAAAGAGTGCGCTCCGACTTGGATGCCTCCCCCACCGCCCCCGCACCGTCGTCTCCGTAGTCTTCGCCCGGCCGTTCCTTCGCCGCGGCTTCCGTTTGCCTGCGTTGCTTGCGCGCCTGCCACAGCGGGTACAGCAGGGCTCCGGCGATCATGAGTCCGATGATGATGACGCCGGGCCGCGTCACCCAGCTCATGCCGTAGATCTTGGTGGTGAGGAACAGGTTGTTGTCCGCAATGCCTCCCAGCACGAGGCCCAGCAGCAAGGGCGGGCGCTGCCAGTCATTGCGCATCATCAGCCACCCGAGGGCGCCGAACAGCAGCACGACGATCATGTCGCCGAAGCTGTTCTTGACGGCGAAGCCGCCCAGGAAGATGAGGAGCAGCAGGAACGGGATCAGGTAGGTGCCCTTGACGAAGGTGATCCTGGCCAACTGCTTGAGAAAGAGGAAGCAGACGGCCACGGTGACGATGTTGGAGAGCACGATGATCCAGACGAAGGAAAAGGTCAGGTTCAGGTGCTTGTGAGGGTTCAGCAGGTCCGGCCCGGGGACGATGCCCTGGATGATGAACGCGCCCAGCAGGATCGCCATGCCCACGCTGCCGGGCACGCCGAAGGCGATGGTTGGAACCAGCGCCCCGCCTTCCTTGGAATTGTTGGCGGCGCCTGGCCCCAGGACTCCTTCCACCGCTCCCTGACCGAAAGGGGTCTGTTCCGAGGAGCCGCTCTGGACCGCGTGGGCGTAGGCCACCCACTGGGCCGGCCCGCCTCCCAGGCCGGGAATCAGTCCGATGTAGGTGCCGATGGCGCTGCAGCGGAGCACCAGCTTCCACTTCCGGAACGTATCCTGGACCCCTTGCATCACTCCGCCCAGCGCCCCCGGTGTGTCCCGCGCGATGCTGCTCCCCTGGGTCCCCAGCTCGATGATCTCCGGGATGGCGAACAGCCCCACGGTCACGGCCACCAGCGAGAGTCCGTCCCACAGGAACAGGACGTTCTCGCTCCCGAGGATGGGCTCCAGGGTGTAACGGGACACGCTGGTGATGGCGTCGAGCCCCACCATGGCCAGCACCAGGCCGAAGCCGCCGGCGGTAAGGCCCTTGGCCAGGTTTCCGCCGCTGAGGGACGCCAGGAAGGTGATGCCCAAAAGGCTCAGCATCATGAACTCGGGCGCGCCGATGGAAAGCACCAACGGCTGCACGATGGGGATGGCCAGGGCCAGCGCGAAGGCGCCGAAGATGGCGCCGATGAGAGAGCTCATGAGCGCGGCGCCGAGGGCGCGCCCGGCCTCGCCGCGCTTGGCCATGGCGTGGCCGTCGACGATGGTGGCGGCGGTGATGCCTTCCCCCGGCACCCCGAACAGCACCGAGGTGATGTCACCGGTGGTGGCGGTGACCGCGTGGCTCCCCAGCAGGAACGCGAAGGCCGTGGTGGGGTCCATCTTGTAGATGAACGGCAGCATCAGCGCCAGCGTGGTGGCGCCCCCCAGGCCCGGCAGGATCCCCACGGCGAAGCCGATGGCGATGCCGATCATCATGAAGACGAAGGGATCCTGTCCGGCGGCGGTAAAGGGCAGCACCGCCGCGAGGCCGGCGAACAGGGAGCCGAAGTAGTCAAGCATGGCTCACTCGGTGACGGGTCCTACCAACGCTGCAGCGCGGCCGCGTTGCGGCCGGCTATACGCCCGGTGACGAAGCATTCCGTTATGTTCCCCGCCTCCAGGTAGAGGTGGCCGAAGGACGACCCGCACTCGCCGGCCGAGTAGAGTCGAGGGATGGGCTCGTTGCGCACGTCCATGACGTGCTGCTCGGCGTCGTGCACCGGTCCGCCTTGGGTGTTGGAGACGATGGGCCACACCTCCGCCAGGTAGAAGGGCGGCGTGTCGATGGTCAAGCGTGTGCCCGGCAGCCGGTGGTAGCGGTCCACGGCCCCGCTGGTGCACACCTCGTTCCATTCCGCCACCGTGGCCTTGAGCGTGGCCGCCTCCGCCGCCGGGATCATGCGGGCGATGGATTCCAGGTCGTCGGCCGTCTTGATCCAGCCGCGCTCCACCTCCGCCAGGTTGTCCTCGCTCCAGTCGTAGGAGACGTTCTCGTCGTGCACCGTGGGCTGTCCTATCGGGCCGAGCTTGCGCCCCTTTTCGTCGAACACCAGGTAGGCGGGGATGCGCGGGAATTCCTGCTTGTCGGCGTCATAGAATTCCAGCGCTCGATGGCCGGTGTCCTGGACCGCCGGCGGATACTCGTTCATGAAGCGGCGTCCGTACTTGTCCACCGTGATCCAGGGCATGACCCAGTCGTCCTTGCGCGGCCCCCGGAAGCAGTGGCGGAAGGCCAGCGGGAACTCCGGGTACTTGAAGCCGTAGCTGCCGTGGAAGTGCCACATGTGCCACAGCGACGCCCCCACCTCCTGGGCCATGGTGATGCCGTCCCCGGTGTTGCCGGTAAAGAGCGTGTACACCGGCATGGCCTCGAAGTAGTTGCGCTTCATCTCGTCGTTGTTTTCGAACCCGCCACAGGCCAGAATCACGCCCTGTCGGGCCTTGATGGCGACCTCCCGACCCTCGTGCTCGGCCACGAGCCCGACGATGCCGTGGTCTTGATGCCGCACCAGCCGTCTGGCGGGCGTGGCCTGCCGCACGGTGATGCTCGGGCGCGCCTCGACGTTGTCCAGCAGCACCTTGAACAGCCGCGCGCCGCCGCGCAGCCCCTTGGCCCACTCGAAGCCCTGGTAGCCTTCCATGGGGGCGATCTTGAAGCCGTCGAGCCCTTCGCCGCCGGGGAACGGGTAGGTGCCGCCGTTGCGCTGCTCTTCCAGCTCGAACGGGGTCTCCTTCACCAGCTCCTTCACGAAATCGGTCATCTCCGTCATGCCCTTGGCCAAGGCCCAGAGCACATCGTCCGGGGTCCGCCCGGCGTTGGTGTGCTGCAAGTACTCGAACGCCTTGTTCGCGTCCAGGGCGGTGGCGATGCCGCCGCCGGCGAGGATCGAGATGCCGCCGGGGTTGGGCATTTTCTCCACGATGGTCACCTCGGCGCCGGCATCCGCCGCCGCCACCGCGGAAACGCCTCCGGCGAAGCCGAAGCCCACCACCACCACGTCGGTCTCGACGTCCCAGCGGTCCGGAAGTCCGTTATTGAAGTTGTCCAAGATCTCTTCTCCCTTCGGTAAGGTGTGAGTCGATGCGGGCGCCCTCACTCGGCCTTCGGCCACCCTCTCCCAGACGGAGAGGGGCTAGTGTCGTGTCCCGCAAATATATGAGCAAAGACGTTGGACCTTGGCAAGGATGGAGTCAGCGGTGGCGGTCCACATGAAGGGAGCGGCATTGCGGTTGTAGTTTTGGACGAAGAGTCGGATTTTCTGGACGAGTTGGGAGACGCTGGAGAAGGAGCCGCGGCGGATGGCCATCTGGGTGATGAGGCCGAACCAGCGTTCGACTTGATTGAGCCATGAGGCATAGGTGGGTGTAAAGTGGATGTGGTAGCGGGGGCGTTTAGCGAGCCAGGCTCTGACCTTTGGATGTCTGTGGGTAGCATAGTTGTCAGCGATGAGATGGACGTCGAAAGGTTCGGGGACGTTGGCATCGATGTGGTTGAGGAAGGTAAGGAACTCCTGGTGACGATGGCGTTTTTTGCACTGGGCGATGACTCGGCCGGTAGCAATGTCAAGGGCGGCGAACAGGGTGGTGGTGCCGTGGCGGACGTAATCATGGGTGACCCCTTCGACGTACCCCAATCCCATGGGCAGCATGGGTTGAGTGCGGTTGAGGGCTTGGACCTGGGTTTTTTCATCGACGCACAGGACCACGGCATGGTCGGGCGGGTTGAGATAAAGTCCCACGATATCGCGCACTTTCTCGACGAAGAAGGGATCGTTGGAGAGTTTGAAGTGACGCTGGCGGTGGGGTTGGATGCTGAACAGGTTGAACCACCGTTGCACGGTACTCTTGGAAATGCCGGTTTCCTCGCCCAGCGCACGCACGCTCCAATGGCTGGAACCGTCGCGTGGTTTGCTTTGCAGTGCGGCGTTGAGGGTTGTGGCCACCCGTTCATCTTCATAGGTCCTGTGGCGCCCCCGACCCAGTTCATCGTGCAGGCCCTCGATGCCGCCCATGAGATAGCGCTTGCGCCAGTTGGCGACCGTTGCCTTGTTCACGCGCATGCGCCCGGCAATAGAGCTGTTGGACTCTCCTTCTGCACAGGCAAGAACGATTTGCGCCCGCCGCACCAACCCGTGCGGCAGGGAGCGAGAGTTGGCAAGACTGACAAGTTGGGCTTTCTCTTCCTCCGCCAGAACCACAGGCTTAACCGGGCGACCACGCGGCATGGGCATCCTCCTTTTGGGGGGTTGCCCATTATTATACTAGTTATTTGTGGGACAGTACACTAGCCACCCCATCTCTCCGGCAGGGAGAGCGAACAACTCCCTCTCCCTCTGGGAGAGGGCCGGGGTGAGGGTCCCCGGGGACACTAGCGCCGACCCGGCAACACCACTTCCGCGCTGCCGCGAGTATTCACCATTCCGTCCTGCCGAGTCCCGGTGATCTCCAGGGACACCGTTCGCGTTTCCTCGTCCCTGGCCGTGATGCGGCCGGAATACGTGGTCAGGTCGCCGTACAGGCCGGGACGGGCCACCTGGACGTTCAGCCGCTTGAGGAAGCCGTCGTTGCCCATCCAGTTGGTCACCAGCGGCGCCACCCAGGCGAAGCGCATGACGCCGTTGTCGAAGGGCGCGGGCATGCCGCGGCCGGCGGCCATGTTGGCGTCCTCGTGCTGTTGCGAGTACTTGACCGGAAAGCCGGTGACCGGGTTGAACATGGCCGTGTGCATGGCCTTGCTGAGGTCCAGATAGCCCCAGCGCCCGGCCTTGTACGAGGGGCCGATGGCCGCGTTCCAGGCAACCATGTCGCCGATGGTCAGCGGGCCGCGCACGATGGACGGGATTTCGCTCCCCTCCTCGACATCGTCGAAGAAGAGCGTGTCCGCGCCGCGGCAAAATTCCCTGCGCCAGGTGGTATCGAGCCGCTCCAGCGCGCCTTCGTCGTAGCGTGGCACCTCGTGCTCCATCATGGTCTGGAGGCCGATCTGGGTGGCCATGATCATGGTGCCGGTGGCCCGGGCCACCATGTTCTCGTCCTGGTTGCGGTAGTCGATCTCCGAGATGACGAAGTTGAGCCGCCGCCCCTCCTTGTTGCGCTTTTCGAAGAACTCCTTCTGGCGCGGCTCGGAGCTCAGGGTGTCGCCGGCGTACACGTGCCCGAACCACTCCACTTCCACGCCGCCGATGAGGGACGCCAGCGGCGCCTTCATGGGCGCGCCGTGAAGGATCGGGTAGCGGTTGACGATGACGAACGCCGGGGGTGCCTGGGTCCTGCCGGTCCCGGTGTTGGCGGCATGGGCCGGATCTGTCCACAGCGGATTGTCGTCGTCCGTTCCGTAGGCGAAGTGCTTGATGGCGTCCTCGGTCACGGAGCTGACCCACGGTTGACGCTCCTCCACGATCTTCCCCGTCATCTCCTCCGTCACCGCCTTCCACGCGTCGATGGCGGCGTCAACCTGCGACATGTCCACCTGCTGCTCTGCCTTCATTGGTTCTCCTGCCTGTGTACCGATCAAGAGTCGCCGGGTCCTTCTGGACCGGTGATGGCCGAAATCTCCTCTTCCGAATATCCCAATTCCTCGAGCAAGGAAACCGTATGCTCTCCGAGGCGCGGCGGATCGCTCCGGCGCGGCAGCTCCGAATCCCGGAAATCCACCGGGAGCGCCGGCAGCGGCGAAGACGTTCCGTCCGGCGCGGTCAGCTCGGTCATGTGGCCGCGTTCGCGGAGATGGGGATGCTCGAACAGGTCCATGGGCGTGTTGATGGGCGCGTGGGGGATGTTGGCCGATTCCAGCCGGGCGACGATGTCACGGAACTCCAAGGTGCGCACCAGTTCCTCGGTGTGCCGGGTCAACCGGCGGAACTCCGCGCGCCGGCCGGCATTGTCGCGCAAAGCCTGCTCCGCCCAGAGGTCGTCGAGGGCGAACTCCTTGCAGTAGGCCTCCCACTGCACGTCGCTGGTGACGCCGATGAACACGTGGCGCCGGTCGCGGGTCTCGAACACCTTGTAGATGCCCCACCCCAGGTCCTGTCCCACGCCGCGCTCGGTCATGGGGGCCGGGACCTCGCCCGAGATCCCCGCCTTGGCGATGTGCTGCGACACCAGGAACACCGCGGTCTCGAACAGCCCCACCCTCATGTCCTCGCCGCGGCCACCATGGCCGCGGCGCAGCAGCGCCGCGAGGATGCCGATGACGCTGAACATGGCCCCGGTCATGTCGACGATGGAGGCGCCCGCCCGTAGCGGCATCCCCGGGGGTCCGGTCATGTACGCCAGCCCGCCCATCATCTGGGCCGGCTCGTCCAGCAGGTTGCGCGACTCGTAGGGCCCGGAAAGGAATCCCTTGATGCCGCAGTGAAGGAGTCCCGGCTTGATTCGTTGCAGCTCCTCGTAGCCCAGACCCATGCGCTCCAGCACGCCCGGGCCGTAGTTGTCGATGAGCACGTCCGCGGTGCGCAGCAGCCGCTCGAAGGCTTCGCGCCCGCGCGGCTCCTTGAGATCCAGGGCGATGCTTCGCTTGCCGCCGTTGAAAGCCAGGAAGTAGCCCTGGTTGCCGCGGCTGAAGCGGGCCTGGTCGCCGCTGCCGGGCCGCTCCACCTTGATGACGTCGGCTCCCAACGCCGCCAGGATGAGCCCCGCCGTCGGGCCGGCCACGATGTGGCCCAGCTCGAGCACTCTGATGCCGTCAAGCATGGTGTGTGAAGAAACGCTCCGGAGCGTGGAAACGCTCCCGAGTCGTGGAAAATCGCTGCGAACGTCGCAGATATACGGGCTAGCAAAGCCTGGTTTCCCCTGTCAAGCCGCGCGGTTGCGACGCCCGTTCCCGGACGGATCCGTTCCGCCGCACGCTAGCGTCCTGTCCCACGTAATTCTCTACCGATCTGCTGGTCTTTCTCGTCGTCGGCTGCGTTGCTCTTCCTCGCGTGGTGCCCGCCCTGGGGCGACCTACGGTCGCCCCCACTCGTCATCGCGCCTTGCCGACAACGAGAAATCCTGCGCATCTCGGCAGAGAATTACGTGGGACAGGACACTAGCCGTCGGGTCATCGGAACCGGACCGGCAGCGTCATTTCCAGGAGCCCCGGACGGCCCGCCAGACCCGTGGAACGGGCCCAGGCCGCGAGCGGTCCGAAGCGCGCGAGCGCCTCGCTCAGCAAGTCGGGCGCCAGGATCGCGATTTGTCCGTCTCCTTCGTTAGACAACTGCTCGGCAAGGAGCCGCAAACTGGACTTCCGGCGCGGGAACAACCGCAGGCGGATGACGGCATCCGGGGCGATGCCGGCCATCTCGCGGACGGCCCCGAGCGTGGTTGCGTAACCGCCCAGCTCGTCCACCAGCCCTTGTTCCCGGGCGTCGGCGCCGGTCCACACCCGCCCCTTGGCCGCCGCCGATATCCGTTCCCGCGGCAGGTTCCGGCCCTCCGCCACCTTCGAGACGAAGTCGTCGTAGACCGCGTCAAGCAACCCCTCGAGGCGGCTCTGCTGGCCGGGGTCGTAGTCCTGCACCGCGCTCCAGAAGGTCGCGTTGCTGTTGACGGCCATTTGGTCCCAGGACACCCCGATCTTTTCCGAAAGGCCCTTGATGACGACTTTCCCGCCCGCCACGCCGATGGAGCCGGTGAGGGTCGCCGGTTGGGCGACGATCCGGTTGGCGGGAGCGGCGACGAAATAGCCGCCCGAGCCGGCGACGTCGCCCATGGATACGATCACCGGCTTGCCTCGCCGGCGCGCCCGCGATACCTCGCGCCGGATCACGTCCGAGGCCACGTAAGAGCCCCCGGCGCTGTCGATGCGGAAGATGATGGCCTTCACCTCGTCGTCGTCCGCGGCCCGGCGGAAGGCCCGGGCGATGCTGTCCGATCCCATGGAGTGGCGCCCGGTGAAGGCGCGACGGCGGTCGCTCCCGCCGTGGACCGTACCGAGGCCGTAGATCAACGCCACGGTGACCGGTTCGCCGTCCTCGGGTTCAAGCCCGCGGCGGTAACGGGACAGGGACAGAAACGTCGCGTCGGCGCCCAGCGCCTCGCGGACTACCTCGTTCACCTCGTCGCGGTAGAGCAGCGCGTCGACCAGCTTTACCTCCAGCGCCTCCCTGGCCGGGAAAGGCGCCCGCTGCATCAAATCCCGCACCTCGTCAGCGGACAGGCCGCGCCCCTCGGCGATCCCCGCCGTCAACTGCTCCGCCAGGGATTCCAGGATGCGGGTGAATGCTTCCCGCTGGGCGGCGGTGAAGCCGCTGTGGGTGAAACGTTCCTTGATGCCCTTGTATTCCTCGCGCTGGCTGATCCGGTACTGGACGTCGAGCTTCTCGAGTGTGCCCTTGAGGAAGTAGCCTTCCGCCAGCAACCCGGTGAGGCCCACGTCTCCGGACGGCTGCAGGTAGATCTTCTCGAACGCCGCGGCCAGATAGTAGGCGGCGTTGCCCGGCCCGAAGTCGCCGAAGGATTCGGCGAAGGCGTAGGCGGGCTTGCCGGAGCGGCGGAAGGCCCTTACGGCGTCGCGCAGCTCCTGGGTGCGGGCCAGCCCCATGCCGGATCCGCCCACCCGCGCCACCAACCCCACGACGCGGTCATCGCCCGCCGCCCGCTCGATGGCGGCGACGATTTCCCAGAGCCCCGGCCGGCGCTTTCCGAGCCCGTCCCAGGGAGTGAGTCCGCCGGAAGCGAGCTCGGGGACGTCGCGGTCCAGGTCCAGGGTGAGGACCGTCTTCTCCGGCACCGGCAGCGTACGCATGGAGAAGAAGACCACCGCCGCGACCACGACGGCGGCCGCCAGGGTCGTCACCGCTCCAATCACCATGAGAATGGTTCGGATGATGCGCATTCGTCCTCCTCGAAACGCCCGCCGCCGCGCATGCGGTAGGGGCGGGTTTCCGTATCTGCTACACAGAAGATGATGCCGGAAACGGCGCGGGATACAAGCAGGCCGTCGGGAGAACACCGATGTTGCGAATCACCAGCCGCATCAGCCTGGACGAGGGAGAGATCGAGGAACGCTTCATCCGGGCCTCGGGGCCCGGCGGACAGAACGTGAACAAGACCGCCACCGCGGTGCAGCTCCGGTTCAGGATCGCCGATTCGCCCTCCTTGCCCGCGGCCGTAAGGGAACGCCTCGTCCGCGTCGCCGGCCGGCGCGTGGACAAGAGCGGAGTCCTGACCATCGAGGCCAAGCGCTACCGCGACCAGTCGCGCAACCGCGACGACGCCCTGGACAGGCTCGTCAAGCTCATCCGGAAGGCCGCGGAGAAACCCGCGCGGCGCCGTCCCACCCAGCCCACCGCGGCATCGCGTCGGCGCCGCCTCGACGACAAGCGCAAGCGGAGCGAGATCAAGAAGTCGCGCCGGCCGAGAGTCGAGGAGTGAGCGAGGGGTCGGTTCGGCGCGGGGATCAGTGCAGTGTGGGCGGCTCGTCGTCGCTCTTCTTGCCTTCGATGATCCGGAACTTCCGCTTCATGCGGGCCAGCCGGAAACGATAGTACTCGTGTCGGACGTTGGCGAAGGCGCGCCACGGGCTCAGCATGTAGCCCCATCTCAGGTAGAGGTAGCCGAACAGCATGCCGCCCAGGTGGCCGAGATGGGAGATGCCGGAGTTTCCCGGGCTGATGGAAGAGAAGAAGGCTATGGCGCCGATGATGAGCACGAAGTACTTCATCTTGATGGGGAACAGCAGGTAGAAGTAGACGACGTTGTTGGGATAGAGCCGGCCGTAGGCCAGCAGCACGCCGTAGATGCCGGCGGAGGCGCCGATGGTGGGTATGGCCTGCGCGGGTTCGAGCAACAGCACGCAGAGCCCCCCTCCCACCACGCTGACCCAGTAATACTTCAGGAAGAACCGCGTGCCCCAGGCCCGCTCCAGGTCGCACCCGAACATCCACAGGGCCAGCATGTTGAACAGGATGTGGAACAGCCCGAAGTGGAGGAACTGGTATGTGAAGAGCTGCCAGACGTGGAGCTGCTCCCACACGAGCTGCGGCACCAGGCCGAAAATCCACAGCAGGGGACGCCCGCCGAGGTAGGGAAGCTGGAAGACGAAGACGATGATGTTGACGACCAGGAGCCACTTGACCGCCGGCGTGACCGGACCGCCGAAGCTGAACGAGCTGTAGGCGGGCTGGGTCCGATACATCATGATTCAACTATAACGTATTGCACGGGGAGCCGTAAGCCGCTAAGCGTTGGAGGACATGAAGACCCTGATTACCGGCGGAACCGGCGTGAACGGCGCGGCCACGGCCCGCCTCCTGGTGTCCCGGGGCGAGCGGCCCGTGCTGCTGGACAACCGGGTGGACCCTTCCCTCATCGCCGACATCGCCGGCGACGTGGACGTGGTGACCGGCGACATCCTGGACGGGGCCGCGCTCAAGGAGGTCGTGGCGGGCCACGGCATCACCCACATCGTGCACATGGCCGCGCTGATGCCCGGCCCCGCCGAGGCGAATCCGAGCCTGGCCATCGCCATCGGCGTCGACGGAACCTTGAACGTGCTGGAGGCCGCCCGCGCGTGCGCCGTCCGGCGGGTTGTCTACACCAGCTCCAACGCCTTCGTCGGCAACATCGGCGGCAAGCACGGCCATCCGGACTTCGTGCCGCTGGACGAGTCCCTGCCGCCCAACCCCGCCGACCTCTACGGCGTCACCAAGGTCTGCTCGGAGACCCTGGGCAACTACTACCGCAAGCGCTACGGCGTGGAGTTCGTGGCCCTGCGCTACCCCTCCATCTACGGACCGGGCAAGCTCGCGCGGCACGGCGTGCTGGCCCTCTACGGCAAGATCATCGAGGACGCCATGGCCGGACGGGAAGTCTCGATCCCCCGGGGCGGCGACCAGCGGAACGACGCCGTCTACGTCGGCGACGTCGCCCGCTCCGTCGTGCTGGCGCTCAATGCCGAGGGCCTGACCCAGTGGACCTTCAACATCGGCACCGGCCGGGGAGTCACCCTCAGGGACTTCGCCGAGGTGCTCAAGCGCCGCTTTCCGGACGCCAGGATCGACATCGGCCCCGGCCTGGACTTTCGCGACGGCTACAAGCAAAGCTACTGCGTCTTCGACATCGGCAAGGCGCGTGATCAACTGGGATACGAGCCGCGGTATTTCCTGGAGGAGGGCGTTGAGGACTACATCGACAGCATCAGGAAGCTGGACCCGCCGAATTGATGTCCGGCCCCGTGCCGGGCTCGGCTCGTCGTTTTCACGAAGCCCCTCCGGTGCGCGAAATTGTCAAAATTCCCCCTTGTATCGCCCTCGGAGTCCGTCCGGTAGTCCCGCCCCCTGGTTTGTGCTATCGTCCCAGCAGGGCTTGAGCATACGAAAATCGGGAGGTTGGGCGAATGAAACTCTACCACTTTCCACCTTCGACGAACTCGTTGAAGGTGCGCATCGCCCTGATGGAGAAGGGGTTGGAATTCGAAAGCGTCGTCATCGACCTGACGAAGCGCGAGCAGAAGGCCCCGGACTACCTGAAGATCCATCCTTTCGGTCAAGTACCCGCCCTGGATGACGACGGCTTCGTGGTTTACGACTCCACCGTCATCAACGAATACCTGGAAGACGAGTACCCTCACCCGCCGCTATTGCCCCCGGACTCGGAGGGCCGGGCTCATGCCCGGCTGATGGAGGACTACCGCGACAACCACGTCAACCCTCACTTCGTGACGCTGATTCACGAGTACCGCAAGCCGGAAGAGGAGCGCGATGAGACGCTCATCCGCAACACCCAGGCGAACATAGGCTCGGCTTTCGCCGCGCTCGAGATCGCGTTGCAGGGCAAGGAATACCTCGCCGGCCCCTTCAGCCTCGCGGACATCGCTTTCATGCCCAATATCGCCTTGCTGGATCGCTTCAGCGTTCCCCTTGAACCGGACCTCGAGAACGTGGCGAGCTGGATCGAGCGGTTGCGCGCCCGGGCCAGCTACTCCGCCACCCAGAACTGATCCGGGGCCGTAACCCGGGACCGTACACGATAAAGTTGCGACTGCTGCTTGCCTGGCTGGTGCACCTTTACACCGCCCTCGGTGCGGCGGTGGCGGTGTTCACGCTGGCACTGGTGGCGGCGGACCGCTATCGCGAGGCGCTGGCGCTCATGGGGCTGGCGCTGATCCTCGACGCCACCGACGGGACCTTCGCCCGCGCGGCGCGGGTGAAGGAGTTGATCCCGAAGGTTGACGGCGCGCGCCTGGACGACATCGTCGACTACCTCAACTACGTCCTCGTTCCGTGTTTTCTGCTAGTTTGGGCGGAATTGCTGCCTGCCGGCCATGGCTGGTGGATCGTGTGCATGCCGCTTCTCGCGAGCGCCTACGGTTTCTCTCAGACCGACGCCAAGACCGCCGACCACCATTTTCTCGGTTTCCCTTCCTACTGGAACGTGGTGGCGTTCTACTGCTTCGTGCTGGACCCCGATCCCTGGTTCAACGCCGTTGTGGTGTTCGTGTTGTCGGTGATGGTCTTCGTGCCCATCCGCTACCTGTATCCCAGCCGCAACACCCTGCTCCAGGGGCCCACCATCACCCTGGGAGCGATCTGGGGGGTGCTGTGCTTCGCGATCGTGTACCTGTTGCCCGACCCGCCCTACTCCCTGGCCCTGGGGTCGTTGTTCTTCCCCCTATACTACTTGGCGTTGTCGTTCTGGTCGCACCTGCGATACCGCGGCTGACGGCGGGCGCTACGGCGGAACGCCGTGGGGGGCGACCGCCGGTCGTCCCTACCCTGCCGCCAGGATGGGTTTCTAGTGTGGTGTCTGGTTAATTCGCAACATAATCTGCGGTCTTTTTCGCCGTCGGCGGCGTTGCTCTCCCTCGCGTGGTACCCGCCCTGGGGCGACCTACGGTCGCCCCCACTCGTCATCGCGCCTTGCCGACGACAAAAAATCCTCCGCATATTATGCTGCGAATTAACCAGACACCACACTAGCGGGTAGGCTCCACCGATTCGTCTCGGTGGATGCGGACGGCCAGTACGTCGGCTTCGGCGCAGACCTGCTGCTCGCAGCTCAGGGTGCAGGTCAGGAAGGTCTTGCGGCCCTGCACCTTGCGGATGGAGGCGCGAAGCTCCAGGGGTTTCCCCAGGGGTGTCGGACGCCGGTAGTTGATGGTCATGTTGGCGGTGACGAAGAAGACCCGCGGCGCGCTGCCGATGGGACGCCGCTCGTCCCGGTAGGCCCGGGCGATGGCGAGGTTCATGCTGTGGCAGTCGAGGAGGGTGGCGATGACGCCGCCGTTGACCACGTCGCGGGTGCCGCCGCAGTGGTGCGGCTCCGCCGTCCAGGTGCCGACCGCGTCCTCGCCGTCCCAGCGGCTCTTGACCTGAAGCCCCTGCTCGTTGGCCGGACCGCAGCCGTAGCACAGGGTGGTCGCGCCTTGATCCTGAAAGGCCTGTTCCTCGCTCATGCGTCGTCCCCTGTCCGTCGCCGGCGCCGCGCGGCCGTCGGGCTATCCCGCGCGGGTTACGCCCAGCCGGAGCTGCCCGATCCCTTCGATCTCCGCCACCAACTCGTCGCCCTCGGCCAGTTGCTGCTGAAACGCTGGGGCGTCCGGGTTGCCGCTGGCGATGAGGTCGCCGGGGAGCAGGGTCCCCACCTGCGACAGATAGCTCACCAGCCGGGCCACGCCGTTGATCATGCCGCCGGTGCTGGCGGACTGCCGCAGTTCGTCGTTGACCCAGAGGCGCATCTCCAGGGCCTGCGGGTCCGGTATCACGTCGCGGGTGACGATCCAGGGACCCACGGGCGCGAAGGTGTCGAAGCCCTTGCGCACGCAACGGGTGCCCATGAGGTTCCTGCCCGAGCCGTAGCCCCGGGCGGTGACGTCGAGGATCACGCTGTAGCCGAACACGGCGTCCAGGGCCTCGTCCTCGGAGAGGTCCCGGGATTCCCTGCCGATGACGACGCACAGCTCCAGCTCGGGGAAGATGGTTTCCGCGGCGGCCGGGATGATGATGTTCTCGCCCGGTCCCGCGACCGCCGACGGCGGCTTGAGGAAGACGTGCTCGAGCAGCTCGTCAGGCGACCTCTCCCCGGCCTCGCCGCGGCCTCCGGAGCTGGAGAGGTCCTTGCTGCCGCGGTGGTAGTTGCCGGCGGCGGCCCAGATCTTCGAGGGCGCGGGCACGGGGGCGGCCAGTTGAGCGGCATCCAGGCTTGCCGGGGTCCGGTCGGAGATTGCACGGTCGACCGCCTCACCGCTCACGTCATAGGATCCGGCCAGGTCGGCCATGGAGGCACAAACGTCGTCCAGGAGGACCATTGTGTCGTCCGAAGTGATCGCTGCCACGCTGCCGTTCTTCAGGGTCGCAAACCGCATCGCTTTCCTCCCGGCCCGTGTCCGGTATTGTGAGAAACTGCATGAACTAATACACGCTACGCATCAAATCTACCCCCTCCCCCTCTGGGAGAGGGTTGGGGTGAGGGCCACAACGTCGACAGCCATAGACCCCCTCTCCCTCTGGGAGAGGGTTGGGGTGAGGGCTTCCCGGCGCCGGCAGCCTCCCACGGAGAGTCAGGGTCGCCGCGCAGCCCTCACCCGGCCTTCGGCCACCCTCTCCCAAAGGGAGAGGGGTTGGTTTGGGTGGCCTCACTTGCTGGCTCGGGAAGATCGGAGTGCACAGTGATGTGCGACTGACTAGTAGGCGTCCTTGAGTTCGCGGACCTTGGCGAACACGGAAACCGGATCCGTTTCGATCCCCGGGAAGCGCTCGGCCATGCCGTATTTGATCTCGTCGCTCTCACAGCGCAGGAACGGATTGGTCGCCAGTTCGTCGTCCAGGCGGGAGGGCACCGTGAACTGGTCCTTGGACCTGAGCGCCTGCACCGTCTCCAGGCGCTGGCGGATATCCTCGTTGCCGGGTTCCACCGTCAGCGCGAACTGGAGGTTCTTCTCCGTGTACTCGTGGCCGCAGTAGACCAGGGTGTCGCCGGACAGGTCGCGGAGCTTCCCCAGGGAGGAGGTCATCTGCTCGGCGGTTCCCTCGAAGACCCGGCCACAGCCGCCGGCGAACAAGGCGTCCCCGCTGAAGAGCTTTCCGGGAAACACGAAGCCGATGTGCCCGATGGTGTGGCCCGGAATGAACAGCACCGTCCCGCCCTCTTCCCCGACCTCGATATCGTCTCCCTCCATGACCCGATGCGTGATACCCGGGATACGGTGCTCGTCCACCTTGGCGCCGAATACCTTCAGGTCCGGCTTGTGCTGGAGAAGATACTCGTTCCCGCCGGTGTGATCCCGGTGGTGGTGGGTGTTGAGGATCGAGACAAGCTCGACCCCCTCCTCCTGGACCGTACGCCAGACAGGCTCGCCCTCGGAGGGGTCAACTATGCTCGCCTGGTTGGTCTTTTCGCATACCAGGAGATAACCGTAATTGTCCTTCAACAGGGGTATCTGAACGATTCTCATGCCGCCCTTTATAGCAAACTCGGGTGGCCCGGACCATAGTCAGGAACTTGGCGCCGTACCTGAGAGAGCAGATCCGAGGACTCGAACATCGACCGCACGAGGGGTCGACGCGCACGACTTGATTGACCTGCGGCGCGGTGTTGCATACCCTGAAGCCATGCTGAAGGCCGGAGTCGGACAGTCGTCGCGGACGGAAACCCGCGCCGCGATCGAGGAGGCAGCCCGGGGAGCCATGGAAGGCCTGTCGGGCGAAACCGCCGACCTGGCGCTGTTGTACGCCACGGTCGATCACGCCGGTCCGCTGGAGCAGGAGTTGACCACCCTCAGCCTGTTGACCGGGACTTCGAACATCGTCGGTTGCAGCGGCTTGGGGATCCTCACCGAAAACGGCGAGATCGAGGGAGAGTCCGGTATCGCCGTAATGGTGCTGGCTTCGGACACGGTCCGCGCGCGCCCTTTCGCGCGCGAATCTCTCAAGGGAAACGACGCCGCGGCCGGGCAGGACATCGCCGCCGCCGTGGGACCGGACCAACCTTCCCTGACCGTGCTGCTGGCCGACGGTTACCGGAGCCGTCCTGACGCGTTGCTGGACGGCATGGCGCGCGCCGGGCACTCGGGCCCGCTGGTGGGGGCGGCGGCGTCGGAGAACGGCAGCCACGGGCGCACCTACCAGTTCTACGGGGACGAGGTCACCAGCAACAGCGTGGTGGGATTCGCCCTCTCGGGCGGCTTCGGGACCGTGATCGACATCACCCAGGGCTGCCAACCCGTGGGCGACCCGATGATCATCACCAAGGCCGACGAGAATCTCATCTTCGAGTTGGACGGCCGTCCGGCGTTCGAGGTGTTCGTCGAGCTCATCGGCAAGCCTTTCCAGCAGGACCTGCGCCGGGCGCTGGCGTTCGTCTTCGCCGGGCTTCCTCCCGACCCGCGGCAGACGGAGATCGAGCCGGGGCAGTACCTGGTCCGCAACATCATCGGCCTGGATGCGCAGCGGGGTATCGTTGCGGTGGCCCAGCCCGTGGAGACGGGACAGCCGTTGATCTTCACCCTGCGGGACGGGCTGCGGGCGCGGGAGGATCTCGGACAGATGCTGGAGCGGCAGGCGGCCCGGCTCGAGGGCAGGAAGCCGCGGCTGGGCCTCTACTTCAACTGCTGCGCCCGCGGCAGCGGCCTCTACGGCGTGCCCGGCATCGATACCGCCTACATCAGGCAGGCGCTGGACGACGTCCCGATCATCGGCTTCTTCGGCAACTACGAGCTCGGCCCCATGGCCGGGGCCAACCACCTTCTCACCTACACCGGCGTCTTGGCGCTGGTCACGGAATAGGCAAAACCACTCCCCACCTGGATTCCCGCTTCCCACTCCCTCTCCCTCTGGGAGAGGGTCGGGGTGAGGGTGCCCGGAGCGGCAGGGTTGCCGGGGAGCCCTCACCCGGCCTTCGGCCACCCTCTCCCAAAGGGAGATGGGTTGGTTTGGGACGGAGAGGGGTTGGTTTGGGACGGATCGAAGGCCACCCTCTCCCAGGGGGAGAGGGTTATGACACGGCCAGTTCAGCGCCGCAGGCGCTTGCGCTTGTTGGCGAGATAGTCGACGACGATGTAGTTGCCGATCTCGTCGGGGGAGGTGTAGAAAACGCGGCCGGTGTTCATCCGGGTGAGGCGGTCCACGAAGCCCATGCGGTAGTAGTCCATCCCCAGCATGAAGGTGTTGATGCGGATGCCGCTCTGGGTGCAGCGCCGGACCTCCTTGAGGGTCTCCCGGACGATGCGCTCGTGGAGCAGGGCCGAGCCCCAACCGCTGTGCAGGCGCCCTCCCCGGTCGACGTTGCAAGCGGTCGGCTCGCCGTCGGTGATGAGGATGATCTGGCGGTTGGTAGCCCTATTGTTTCCCAACAGTTGGCGCGAAAACCTCAGCGCTTCCTTGATATCGGTGCCATGCTCCATGAAATAGGTGATGGCGACGATGGAAGGCAGGTCCTCGGTACGGATGATCTTGGCGTTGGAACGAAACGCCACCAGGTGCAACTGGTCCTGCGGGAACTTGGTTTCGATGAGGCGGTTCAGGGCCAGCGCCACCTTCTTGCCGGCGTGCAGCGCGTCGTTCATCAACATGGAGTAGCTGACGTCGATGAGCAGCACGGTCTCGGTGTCGGTGGAGAACTCGTGCTGGTACACCTGGAAGTCCTTGGGCTCGAGCCGCACGGGGACCCCGGTCCGTCCGTCTTCCAGCGACTGCATGAGGGTCTTGCGGATATCGATGTTGAGCGGGTTGCCGTACTCGTAGGCCTGGGTATCCTCCAGCCGCATGCCCTGGTTGCCGGTCTTGGCGCTGGCGTGCTGCCCCCAGCGGTTCTTGTTCATGAGCTGGAAGATCTCTTTCAGGGCCTTGTCGCCGAGCTGGCGCATGCCCTTGGGGCTGAGTCTCAGACCGCTGCCGGTGCGCACCAGATAACCCGCGTCCACCATCATCTGTTCCACGCCCTGGAGGTACTTGAGCTGTTCGTAGGCCTCCTCCCCGAGCAGTTCCCGCATGGCCTCCAGATCGAGGTCGGAGACGTCGCCGAGCCCCCGCCGGCCCCAGCGCAGGAACTGCTCCAGGCCCCGTAGCTGGCCCAGGATCTCTCCGGCCTCCCCCATCCCCATGCGCTGGCTTCCCTGGAAGGGGTACTGGTTCAGCAGTTGCTCGAGCTGCTCCATCTGGGACATGGCGTCGCTCAGGCGCTGCAACTCCTCTTGGCCGAGCGAGTCGAGGTTCTCCAGGAGGTTGTCGAGGTCGTCCACCGCGGCGTCCAGCATGTTGGGCAGGTTCTGCAGGAAGTCGTCATCGTCCAGCAGCCGGCTCAGCCGGTCCAGCATTTGGGAGAGGTCCGGCGCTCCCGGCCCCGTGAGGTTCCGCGGCTGCTGCATGGAGCGCTGGTCGATCTGCTCCCCGAGACGCTCCTTGAGCTGCTGGTAACGTTCCTGGGCCTGGCGCATCCGCTCGGCCAACTCGTCCATGTCCTGGGCGTAGCGGCCCGACAGGCGTTCCATGAAGTTCCGCATCTTCTCGTGGTACGCCTCGAGCTTTTCCGCCAGCTCGTTGAGCTTCTGGCTCAGCGCCTCGCTCTCTTCCGGCGACAGCTTGAAGGAATCGGGCGAGTACTTGTTGAGGAGATCCTGCTTCTGCTCCTCCGCCTGCTGCAGCAGGTCCCTCAGCCCCTGCACCGAGCGCATGCCGTCCTCGGATTCGAACCCCCGGCGCATCAGGCTCCGGAGCGCCCGGCGCACGCCTTCTTCCTCCAGGAAGGTGTCCGAGAGCTGCTTCAACAGGTCGTTGGCGGTGGGAAAACGAACCTCCTGGGAGCCGTCCCAGGACGTGTACCGGTGGATCCTCATCGGGCGTCCACTATATCGCAGGCGCTTCCGGCACTGCAATACCGAAATCGGCGGGGCGAGGGGCCGACGCCTCCGAGGCGGTGGAATGCCGCGGCCGACTCGGCTATACAGGGGAGATCCACTACCGGGGAGGCACCATGAAGGTCACTGTCGACACCACCAAGTGCGACGGACACGAGAAATGCGTCCAGGCCGCGCCCAATGTCTTCAAGATGAACGAGCGCTTCATCGCCGAAGTCGCGGACTCCAACGGCGACACTCAGGAGAAGGTCGTCCTGGCCGCCAGGATCTGTCCCACCAAGGCCATCGCCGTGGAGGATGACGACGGCAACAGCCTCTTCCCCGATTCGTGACACGCCCACGGTCGCTGCTCTCTCGAACGGTCCCGGAAAGAACACGCGGCCGCGGCGCGTGATCCCGTCCCCTCACTCGAAAACGACGCTGGCGAAGCTGCAGATGGAACCGATGGGGTCCATCTCGCCGTGGTCGTGGGCGACCACCCGACCGCGCTCGGCCCGCATGGCCTTCAGCATGGTGTAGATGGGCGAGAAGCCGCAGATTCGCCGCCGGTCGCCCTCCTCCGCCAGATAGCCGCGAAACCCTTCCGCGTCCACCCTCTCCACGTGCTTCAGCATCTCGCGGTCAGCCTGTTTGACGGCCGTGAGCTCCTCCCCGCTGAATCCGTCGGGGTCGCCGTAACGCGGCCCCACGTGGGCGAGATCGGCGCTGGCGATGAGGCAGATCCGGCGCCCGTCTTCGGCGATCATGGTCCGCAACGCATCGGTGAACCGTTCGATGGACTCTCCCGCCGGGCCGTCTCCGGGCGCGGCGCAGGAGAAGGAGCACAGCACCGGCACGATGGGTATCCCGTTGCCGAACAACCGCTGGATGAACAACACCTGGAACTCGATGGTGTGTTCGGAGCGGTGGGCGAACTCGTCCTCGAAGAGTTCGCCGCGGTGAAGCTCGTGCAGGCGGGAAACGAACTCGGCGTCCACGGGCACCTCGCCCAGCGGCGTGGCGAAGCGCTTGCGGGTCAGCACGTAGGGGTTTCGCGTCGCGTTGTGCCCGGTTCCCAGGATCACGAACAAATCGGGCGGCTCCGACTCGGCCAGTTCCTTGTAGGCCCACGCGTAAGCCGCGCCGCCGAGACGCAGGTCGATGTGCGGCACCACGATTCCCGGTATTCTCCGCCCCGGGTCGCGCGCGCCCGGCAACCCCGGTCCCGCCGGCGGGGCGAACAGCCGGCCCAGGGCCTCGTTCAGCGCGGCGGGGTTCTCGTCGTAGCTGACCCCGGCGTGAAAGGCCTCGCGCACCGGGGCCTGGTGGAACGACGCAACCAGCCGCCGGAAATGGTCCTCGAAATTGTCGCTGACGAGAAAGCAACCCTCGTCCAGCAGCCGGTAGAGCTGTTCCAGCAAGTCCAATGGAAACTCGATCCCGTACTTCTCCCTGTAGGCCGCGCCGATCTCCGGCAACGTGTGCCGGCCGTCGAAGAACTGCAGCGCATAGGCCGCCTCGGCCTGCAGACGGAGGACCTTGTCGCTGACGTGCTGGGGATCGCGGATGCCGAAGGCCTGCCTCCCCTGCTCTCCGGGAACCGGGAACACGTCGACGTAGCGGAGTTGGGGACGCAGGGAGGAGTTTTCGTTGTCCATGGGAACAGGCTATAGGCTACAGGTCACGAATGCGAACAGCGGACCGCTGTGCCGCCGGACGCGCCGTGACGCGAGCGTGATGAAGAACGGAACCATTACCGCCGTCAAGGGCATTCGGGCGGGCCACGCCACCAACCGCCGCGCGCGTACCGGCTGCACGGTCGTCCTATGCACGGCGGGCGCCGCCGCCGGTGTCGACGTCCGCGGCTTCGCCCCCGGCACCCGGGAGACCGACGCCATCCGGCCGGGACGGCTGGTGGGACAGGCCCACGGCATCCTGCTGACCGGCGGCAGCGCCTTCGGCCTCGATGCCGCCGCCGGCGTGATGCGGTTCCTCGAGGAGCACGGCGCCGGGTTCGCCACCGCTCACGGCGTCGTGCCCATCGTCCCCGCCGCCGTAATCTACGACCTCGGGGTCGGCGATCCACGGGTCCGTCCCGACAAGGCCATGGGCTACCGCGCCTGCAAGGCGGCCTCCGAAGCGCCGGTGCCCACCGGCCGGATCGGCGCCGGCACCGGCGCCACCGTGGGCAAGGCCCCCGGCCTGCGCCCCGCCGACGGCGGCATCGGCTCGGCCTGTGCGAGATTGCCGAACGGCGTCGCCGTGGGTGCCCTGGTGGTGGTCAACGCCGTCGGCTGCGTCGTCGACCCGGCCACCGGCGAGAGCGTGGCCGGCGGCGGGACGGGCGAGGCCCGGGCAAGCACCAGGAAGGCGCGCTGGCCGACCACGTCCGGCACCAACACCACCATCGGCGTCGTCGCCACCGACGCGGCCTTCTCGCCGGCGGAAGCCAACACCGTGGCCGCCATGGCCCACGACGGCCTCGCACGCGCCATCCGCCCGTCCCACACCCTGCGCGACGGCGACACCCTGTTCGCCCTCTGCACCGGCAGACGGCGGGCCGACGTCAACGAAGTCGGCATCCTGGCCGCGGAAGTCGTGACGCGGGCCATTCTCGATGCGGTTGAGAACACCCGGAGTTAGCCCAGCGGTGAACCCCGTAGGGCGACCCGCGGTCGCCCTTGCGCAGGGTCATCGCCGTTCGCGTAGTGACGCCGCCAGCTCACGGACCCCGATGGCTTCGGTCGTTTCCGAAAGCGGCCAGCGGTCTCCGCCGGCATGTACGACGAAGGCGCTGGAGGGCTTCACGTCGCCGCATGCGACATGAAATCCGCGCCGGACCGTGGCCGACAGCGAACGCTCGATCTCGACGGCCCAAAGCCTCCCGTCGCCGAACTCGATCAGCAGGTCGATCTCGGCTCCGGCAGCGGTCCGATAGAAGAGCGGTGTCGCCAGGGGCGGGAGCACGGACAGAAGCGTCTCAATGACGAACCCCTCCCAACTCTGCCCTATCACCGGATGTCCCGCGAGTTGCTCCAGCGAGGCAATGCCCAGGAGGGCGTGCAGCAGGCCGCTGTCGCGCACGTACACCTTCGGCGATTTCACCAGACGCTTGCCGACGTTGGCGTGGAAGGGCTGGAGGCGTCGCACCAGCAACAAATCGGCCAGGAGGTCCACGTAGCGCGTCACCGACTGGGTACTCGTTTCCAGTGCTCTGGCGAGCACGGAGGCGTTCAGCGTCGTTCCCTGGCGATGGGCCAGCATGGTCCATAGCCGTTCCAGGGTGGTGGACGGGACCCGAGGTCCGAATGCCGCGACGTCACGCTCCAGACAGGTGCGGATGAAATCCCGGCGAAGCGCGAAGCTTTGCCGATCGCTCTCCGCCAGGTAGCTTTCCGGAAAACCGCCTCGCAGCCACAAGTGCTCACGCGCGGCGTGCTCGTCTTCCAATTCCAATACCGAGAAAGGCGTCAGGTCGACGTAGGCGATGCGCCCCGCCAGGCTTTCCGATTGACGGAGCAGTTCCAGGGAAGCGGACCCCAGGATCAGGAACCGTCCCTTGCCCTTCCCCCTGCGCCGGCCGCGGTCGATGACTCCGCGGAGCGTCTGGAACAGTTCCGGCACCCGATGGATCTCGTCGAGGATGACAAGGCGATCCTCCAGATTATCGAGGAACAGCGCAGGCTCGGCCAGCCGGCTACGATCATCCCGATCCTCGAGGTCCAGATATACGGCATCGCGGGACCGGCCGATCTCCAACGCCAGCGTCGTCTTGCCCACCTGCCGGGGACCGATCAGGAGCGCGGCGGCTTGACGGTTGAGAGCGCCTTCGATGTCATGAGCGGCAAGACGAGGAAGCATCCTTGCATATTATCTATGAATTGGACAATTTACAATATAAACCAGGCGAGAGGAAATTCGGCGTCACGCCGAGTATCCGACCGTGGAAGAGTTGCGTCTGCGGCTCCGGACCCGAACCCCGGTGCCGGCCCCATTGATCACCTGTGACGCCCGACTGGCCGCCGCACCCGGCCACCGGGCCACGATCGAACTGGTCCCGATCAAACGGCCATGAGTGAAGAATGCTTGAGCAAGAATCTCCTTATCTGGTAAGCAAGAGGCATGCGCCCGTAGTGAAAAGGACATCACGAGGGTCTCCGGAACCCTAAGTCCAGGTTCGATTCCTGGCGGGCGCACCACCACCCCGTTTTACCCTGTCTCAACCGAACCCATGCCGTCACCCCCAACACCCTTCAAACCCCTATGAATAAAGGCCAAGAACGCCCTACCCCGTCTTGACAGGTCATTTCCCGTCCTGTAGTGTCCATTATCGGCTCTTGGATATTGCTTAGGACAAATGGGGTTTGGCATGAAGCACAAGAATCGAACCAGACTCAGAGTTCAAGATATTCCGCGCCTTGGGCCGGGTTTGAGAATCGCCGCGTTGTCCGCAACGGCGGACACCCCTTGGCCGAGAAGCGAAGGGTGACAATGCCAACGTTTCAGGAAGCCGCCGAGGCGTTCCGCAACACCAACGTCAAGGGCGGTTGGTCTCCCAAGACGGCCAAGAAATTCGACTCGGTAATGGGCCGGAGGGGTCGGCGTGATTCTCGGGATTCTCTTTGTCGTCTTCGCGCTGGTGTGGATCTTCGGTGGACTTGGCATTGTCTGCCGGTCATGGACGCTGACGTTCGCGGAGGGCGCGGCGCTAGCCGTAAAGGAAAGGAAGCGGAAATGACGCCGGCGGAATGGATAGCAATCGGACAACTCACGGTTTCGGCTTTTGCCGTCGGTTCCATATGGTTCGGAATCTGGCAAATGCGGCGGGCGGGCGACCAACGCGAGAAGCGCGAGGACGCCAGACACGCCGAATCCATGCGGGCGCTAGAGGCACTAATCAAGGGCATGGAAACCGTGATAGAGAGAACAGCACGTTGACCCTTGTGGGTTCAAACGTCGGACCTTTCACAACCCTCCCCTGAATCACCCAAACAACGGTTCCCCTCCAATCGGCGTTCATGGCGCTCGCCAGTACCGTGGCCCGGCCCTTAGTGTCAACACGGTTGCCGCGCGCTCCGGCGAGTCTGGACGCCGGACGAAGCCGCGAAGCGCGCGGCCGGGCGCCATCGCCCGCCCTTACCAGCGGATCGCGGCCCTGAGGGTCACCCCGTCTGCCAGGTGACAGGTACGAAGTCTTGACAGGCGGGCACCGTCACCACCCGGTCCATCCAGTAGCCGTCGACTCGCGCGATGGGCGTGTTGTGGTTGAGGTCGTCCAAGTCCGGATCGTGGAGGGAGTGCCCGGGCGGGTAGTATTGCTCCGGGTTGGCGGGCAGGGGGTTGTCGGGATCCTCTTTCAACCTGACGGTATGGGGCCGGTTCGCGATGCGGATGTGGACGTCGAACTCGATCAGGCAGTCCACGTTGGCGTTGACCGATTCGAGCTTTATTCCCATGGTGTCGAGCAGGTCGCCCTCGTTGATCTCGTACTTGACCTCGTTCAGCTTGGCCTCCACGACGTCGTTGTCTTTGATGACGACCTGGGTGCTCGCCGGGTCCACCGACTCGAACCGCACCGGGAGGGTCTCGAATCCATGGCTGACGGTGATGTCCACCGTCTCGTTCAGCTCGACCTCGTAGTCGCGGTTGTGGTTCCGCAGGGTCACCACGACCGAGGTCTCCCCGGCGGTGATGACGGCGGTGGATGCGAGATCGTAGTCGTCGCCCTCGGTCGCGGTGCCGCCGTGGGTGATCTTGAGCGGGAAATCCTCCGCCGGGGTGTACACGGTGCGGTCCGGCCGCAGCAGCTTGATGGTGAGAGGCAGGTGGATGCCCTCGATGAGATTCCCGTTGTCGAGCCGGCTCGTGTCCTTCTCCACGGAGATGTCGAGGTCCACCCGGTCGTCGTCGAGGATGGTGACTGGAGCGGCGGTGGCGGAGATCGAGCCGGCCGGCAGTGGCGAATCGTCGCTATACCACGCGGTCACGAAGAAGGTCTCGTCCGCTTCTCCTTCGGTGTCATTGGCAAGGAAGATTGACCGGCATTCGGTCTGGACAGGATGGTTGAATACCAGAGTGTCTGACAGGGGAAAGTAGTCCTCGTTACCCGTAGAGATAGCGCTCCCGTCTTTCGTAGCCAGATTCACGCGCACGGGACCCGGCGGCGCAATGACCTGCCCGTCCACGCGCTGAAACTTGACGCAGACGTGTAGCAGAAGGCTATCCTCGGCTTCCTCGTAGCTCGGGGCTGTGAAGAAGATCTTGTATTCACCCGAGGCGGGTTTCGTGGGGGCGACGGTGTCTTTGATCTCGAAGCGCACGGTTTCGTCCGGCGGTGCAGCCCCGAACTCCGGCGGAGTACTCTCGAATCCATGCGCGAACCGGATGTTCAAGGTCTTGTCGGGGTCCCGCTGGAGAGAGGGGAGAAGCTCGATCCTGAAAAACTTGCGTATGAAACTCCGAGCACGGATGTTGACACTGGTGGCGGGGAAAACCTACCACTCGATAGTCGACACCTTCCACGGCTGTTCCCTCGATAAAGGCGTTCAGCTCGAAGTCGACGGGCGTCTTCGTAAATTGGCCGTATTCGTTGCGGAGCTTGACAGTGACGATGATCGTACCGCTATCTTCTGTCACTGCTAGCACACCCGGAGGGTTCGCGGTCGTGGTCGCCAGACGGGTGTCGTGGGCGGTATACTGGACGTCAAGACCGAAGTGAACGCGCTCTCCGTCCGGGACGTAGGGGGGTCGTCCGTCAACCCGTCGTGCGTGTGCGCGATCTGGCCGCTGTGCATCTGCGCGTGGGCGAGCGTCCTGGTGTCGGTCCTGTCGAGCAGGACCATGTAGACCTCTTCGCCGCCGGCCGGCGCCCACTCGGTGTACTCGTGCGGCTCGATGCGCGCCCCTTCCAGGCGCCAGATGCAGTCCTCGAGTGCCCGTCCGGTGAGCCCCCGTCCGTTCGGAGGAGGACCACCGCATGCTTCGGTAGCCGTGGCCTCGGTGTACCGCACGTAGTCGCGCGTCTGGCGCTTGGTCGCGACGATGTGCTGGATGTTGGTGTGCTGGTGCCATCCGCCGTCGCGGCGCCCCGGTCCTTGACGATCAACCTGACCCCCGGGCGGAAACCTCTCGATGCCCCCGCCATGGTGGGCGTACCGATGAGCATAATTATGGAATACTTTTCTATAATAGACAATAATAGACCGATTATTTTAATAATATTTTACCTCCACTCAGCATTTCTTATGGAAACTATGTAAAGAAATGGAAAAAGAGGGCCGGGGTGTCGCGCCCGAGCGCGCGATGCACGGCAGGCGCATGGCGTTCGGGACACGGGCCGGGCCGGCCGGGCGCCATCGGGAGGCGCTCTCGGCCCGGATATGCCACGGGGCTCAGTCCGGCACCGGCGTGAAGTTGAAGTCTTCGCGCGACAGGATCGCGCCGACGCCTCCGAGTCTCTTGATTCGGGCCTCCTGGTCGGCGAAGACACGTTGATTGACGTCCGCTGGATCGACGATCTTGCGGAGTTCGTCGTAGAGGCGATCCTGGACATCACGGGTCTCGGGCCGCGCGGCAAGGTCCTTTTCCTCGAAGGGGTCGGCCGATAGATTGAAGAGTTGCGGCGGATAGTCGATGTAATGCACGAGTTTCCAGTCCCCCTGGCGCACCATGAACTCGCCGGTCAGCGAGCCGTCGTCGTGCAGCTCGCTGAACACCACGCGGTCCGCCGGCCGCTCCCGCGCCAGGGCGATCAGGTTGTCGCCGGGAAGCGCGCGCTCCCGCGCGTCGAGCGCCCCACACACGGTTGCGACCACCGTGGGATAGATGTCCACCAGCGATACCGGAGTGGGGCATCGTTGTCCGCCGGCGATTCCGGGTCCCGAGATCAACAGCGGGACGCCGCTCGACTCTTCGTACATCACCGACTTCCCCCACAACCCGCGGTTGCCCAGGCTCTCGCCGTGATCGGAGGTGTAGATGATCAGGGTATCGTCGTTGAAGCCGCTCTCGTCGAGCGCCGCCAGGATCCTGCCGATCTGGAAGTCCAGGAAGGAGCATAGGCCGTAGTAGGCCTTGATGCCGGCGTCCAGGCGCTCGACGCCGAAGAAGTCGTCGTAGTTCCAGGTCTCCCGGTAGTGGGCGATCACCGGGTGGCCCGGGCGGTCGGCCTTCCCGTAGAGGCGAGGCCGCGGCAGGTCGAGTCGGCTGTAGAGGTCGTAGAATTCCGCGGGCGCGATCAGTGGATAGTGGGGCGAAACCATGGATGCGAACAGCGCCCACGGGCCGCGGTCGTTGCGCCTGCCGCGCTCGCGGATCCAGCGCACCGTGGCATCGGCCACCCTCGAGTCGAACCGGGTATAGGGCGACTGCCCGCGTCCGGCCTCGGCGGCCAGCCCCCGCGCCACCTCGCGCACGCGCTTCTCCGTGCGAAGCAGTCCGTGGACGTCCCCTACTCCATCCACGACGTAGATGGGATGGTGCACCTCGCTGAAGCCGTTGTCGTCATCGGCGCCGCGAAAGTGGAGCTTGCCGATGGATGCGACGTCGTACCCGGCATCGCGCAGCCGGTGGTGCCAGGACGGGACTCTGCCATCGTAGGGGGCCGCGCTGTCCCAGTACCCGGTACGGTGGACGTACTCTCCGGTGGCGAGACTCGCGCGCGACGGAACGCAGATGGGCGAGTTGCAGTAAGCGTTCTCGAAGACGGCGCCGCGCGCCGCCAGGGTATCGAGATTGGGAGTCCTGACCAGGGGATTCCCGTAGCAGCCGGCGATCTCCCGGCTGTGCTCGTCCGACATGATGAGCAGCACGTTCATGCTTCAGGCGTCTAGTGTCGCATCCCATGAGTCCCCCTCTCCCTCTGGGAGAGGGCCGGGGTGAGGGCTCCCGGCGCCAGCAGCCTCCCACGGAGAGCCAGGATCGCCGCGCAGCCCTCACCCGGCCTTCGGCCACCCTCTCCCAGAGGGAGAGGGGTTGAATTGCGAGCACTGCCGGTGTGGTCGCCCGCTCGTTGCGGCAGGATGGTCCCCTACTTCGGCAGCTTGTCGTCGATCCCCTTGATGTACCAGTTCATGCCCAGGAGCGTGCCGTCGTCGAGGTTCTTGCCCTTGGCCACCGCCAGGGAGCCGTCCTGCTTGTAGATGGGGCCGGCGAAGGCGTGCATCTTGCCGGAGCGGATCTTCTCCTCGGTGGCCTTGGCCATGGCGGCGACGTCCGCGGGCATGTTGGTGTACGGGGCCATCCCCACCATGCCGGTATCCATCCCGCCCCAGGTGTCGGTGGACTTCCACGACCCGTCAAGCACCGCCCTGGTGCGCTGGACGTAGTAGGGCCGCCAGTCGTCGATGATGGCGGTGAGCTGGGTCTTGGGGCCGAACTTGATCATGTCGGACGCCTGCCCGAATGCCAGGGCCCCCTTCTCGCCGGCGATCTGCATCGGCGCGGTGGAATCGGTGTGCTGGGTGATGATGTCGGCTCCCTGGCCGATCAGCACCTTGGCGGCATCGGCTTCCTTGCCGGGGTCGAACCAGGAGTTCACCCACACGGTCTTGACCTTGAAGTCGGGGTTGATGGACTGGGCGCCGAGCATGAAGGAGTTGATGCCGCGCACCACCTCCGGGATCGGAAACGAGGCGATGTAGCCGGCCACGCCGCTCTTCGACAGTTTTGCGGCGATCTGGCCGATGACGTAGCGGCCTTCGTAGAAGCGCGAGGAGTAGGTCGCCACGTTCTTGGCGCGCTTGTAGCCGGTGGCGTGCTCGAACTTCACCTTCGGGAAGCGCTTGGCCACCTTGATGGTGGGGTCCATGAAACCGAAGGAGGTGGTGAAGATCAGGCCGGCGCCCTGGCGGGCCAGGCGCGTGACGGCGCGTTCGGTGTCCGGGCCCTCGGCGACCTTCTCGATGTAGAGGGTCTTGACCTTCTTGCCCAGGGCCTTCTCGACGGCCAGGCGGCCCTGGTCGTGCTGGTAGGTCCAGCCGTGGTCGCCGATGGGACCGACGTAGACGAAACCGACTTTCAGCGCGTCGGCGGCGAGTGCGCCGGAGGCGGCCAGGGACAGTGCAAGGACGGCGGCCGGCACGATCGACTTTTTCATTGGGTCCTCCTTCGGATGGGTATGGGTGCCGCCGGCGGTCTACCGGTCCGGCACGAACGTTTGGCCGATACAAGCAGGCGTATTCACTTTCGCCAGGATACGGTTTCCCGAAATCGCCAGCAGCGCGGCGATGGTGACCAGGTACGGCAGCGACGCCAGGAACTGGGACGGAACGGTCACCCCGACGCCCTGGGCGTAGAGGCCCATGATCCACACGGCGCCGAAAAGGTAGGCGCCTGCGGCCACCCGGTTCGGGCTCCAGGTGGCGAACACCACCAGCGCCAGCGCGATCCAGCCGCGGCCGGCGGTCATGTTCTCGATCCACTGCGGCGTGTACGCGAGGGACAGGTAGCCTCCCGCCAGTCCCGCGCACGCTCCGCCGAAAGCAATGCAGCCGTAGCGCACCGCGGCCACGTCGTAGCCCAGGGCGTGGGCCGAATGGTGGTTGGCGCCGACGGCGCGGATGACCAGCCCCAGGCGGGTCCGGGCGAACATCCAGGCCACCGACACGGTGATGGCGATGGAGGCATACACCAGAATGTCCTGGCCGAACAGCACCGGCCCGACCAGCGGCAGGCCGCTCAGCCCCGGAACGTGCACGGCCCCGAGCTTGACCCCCGGAAGCCCGGTGAAGGGCTTGCCGACGAGGCCGGAGAGCCCGATCCCGAACAGTGTCAGCGCGAGCCCCGTGGCCATCTGGTTGGCGGCCAGCGTCTGGGTCAGAAAGGCGAACAGCAGCGCCATGGCGACGCCCGTGCCGACGGCCGCCATCACGCCCACGGCCGCCGACCCGGTGGTGTAGGCGGCGGCGAAGCCGGTCACCGCGCCCATGATCATCATGCCCTCGACCCCCAGGTTGAGAACGCCGGAACGTTCCGTCACAAGCTCCCCCACCGCGGCCAGCAGCAGCGGCGTCGATGCGGTGATGATGGTGAGCAGAACCGCTTCCAGCGCGCTCATTGCGCCGCTCCCGCCGCGTCCGCGGTACGCGAGGCGCCGCCCCCGAGGCCGGTGAACAGGCGCCGGCGCGACGGATTCCGCGTTGCCCACTCCAGCCGCACGCGGCAACGGATCAGCGTGTCGCAGGTCAAGATGAAGAACAGCAGCATGCCCTGGAAGACCTGGGCGGTTTTCTCGGAGATGGAGAGCTCCACCTGCGCCGCCTCGCCGCCGAGATAGCAGATGGCCAGGACCATCCCCCCCAGCAGCGCCCCCAGCGGATTCAACCGTCCGAGGAACGCCACGATGATGGCGGTGAAGCCGTAGCCCGGCGAAATGGTGGGCTGGAGCTGCCCCACCGGGCCGGCCACCTCGCAGATGCCGGCCAGTCCCGCCAGGGCGCCGGAGATCCCGAAACAGAGCCACGTGGTGCCGGCCTGCGAGAAGCCTCCGAAGCCGCCGGCGCGGGGCGCCTCCCCTCTCACCTTGATCTCGAAACCCAGGAGGGTGCGCGACATGAAAACGGCCAGCACCACCACCGCGACGACCGCCAGGACCGCGCCGAGATGGACCCGGCCGTCGCCGAAGGTGGCCAGCAGATGCCAGTCGTTGAAGCCGATGGACTTGGGGAAGTTGAAGCCCTGGGGATCGCGCCACGGGCCGCGCACGAGCCAATCCAGCAGGTACTGGGCCACGTAGACCAGCATCAGGCTGGTGAGGATCTCGTTGGCGCCGAAGCGGTTCCGCAGGAGCGCCGGCACCCCGGCCCAGGCCATGCCGCCGAGCATGCCCAGGAGCAACATCGCGGGGATGGCCAGCGCCGAGTCCCACTGGGGCGCCAGGATCGGGATGGAGGCGCCGGCCAGGGCGCCGGCGATGAGCTGCCCTTCCGCGCCGATGTTCCAGAGGTCGGCGCGGAAGCAGATGGCCAGGCCCGCCCCGATGAGGACCAGCGGGGTGGCCTTGACGATAAGCTCCTCCACCGACCACAGGGTGGTGAGGGGCCCGATGAAGTAGACGTAGTTGGCGTGCAGCGGGTCGAAGCCGCGGGCGGCGAAGAGGATGCCGCCGAACAGCACCGTGAGCGCCACGGCCAGCAACGGAGAGGCGACCTGCATGGCCCGGCTGCGTTCCGGGCGCTTCTCCAGCACCAGCCTCACGCCCATACGTCCTGTTCCGGCGTCCCGTCGGTCCCCAGGGCGCCGGCCATCAGCATGCCGACGCGTTCCCGGTCGATGGCGTCGGCGGCATAGGTATCCGACAAGGCGCCGCGGGAGATCACCGCGATGCGGTCGGCGATCTGGAAGATCTCGTCGAGGTCCTGGCTGATGACCAGCACGGCCGCGCCGTCCCGCGCCCGGTCCACCAGCGCTTGGCGGATGAGCGCGGCCGCGCCGGCGTCCACTCCCCAAGTCGGCTGGTTGACGACGAGCACCCGGGGGTTCCGGTCCAGCTCGCGCCCGACAACGAACTTCTGGAGGTTGCCGCCCGAGAGCGCCCCGGCCTCCTGGTCCCGGCGGCTGAAGCGCACGTCGAAGCGCTTGGCGACCCGCGCCGCCAGCGCCCTGGTGCGGCTGCCGTTGATGAAGCCGGTGTTCACCAGGTCGTCGCCGGAGGCGTGGCGGGTCAAGAGCACGTTGTCGGACAACCCGAAGCTGGGCACGGCGCTGTGACCGAGGCGCTCCTCGGGCACGAAGGCGGCGCCCAAGCGCCGGCGTTCGGTGATGTCCCGGGTGCCGCACGGCTGTCCGGCGATGACGATGGACTGGGGCGTGGGAGCCAGCCGTTCCCCCGACAGCGCCTCGAACAGTTCGGCCTGCCCGTTGCCGGCCACGCCCGCCACCGCCGTCACCTCGCCGCTCCGGACCTCGAGGGAGATATCGCGCAACGGCACTGCGAAGGGTTTCACGGCCGCGAGAGAGAGACCGCCGATCGTCAGGGTGGCGGGTCCCGCCGGCCCCGGCGTTTCGGCGTTCACCGACTGCACGTCCGCCCCGACCATGAGCCGGGCCAGCGACGCCGCGGTTTCGGTCCCGGGATCCACTTCCGCTACCACCCGCCCCTGGCGCAGGATTGTGGCGCGATGACAGATCTCGCGCACCTCTTCCAGCCGGTGCGAGATGTAGAGCACCGCGCGGCCCTCCTCCGCCAACCGCTTCAACGTGACGAAGAGTCGCTGTGCCTCCTGGGGCGTCAGCACCGCCGTGGGTTCGTCCATGATCAGGAGCCGCGGCTCCTGGAGGAGGCAGCGCACCACCTCGATGCGCTGGCGTACGCCCACCGGCAGGTCGGCCACCAGGGCGGTGGGCTCCAGCGGCAGGCCGTACTCCGCGGAAACTCGTTCCACCCGCTCGGCCAGCGACCGGAGGTCGAATGGTCCCGGCACCGCCAGGGCGATGTTCTCGACCACGGTCATCGCGTCGAACAGGGAGAAGTGCTGGAAGACCATGGCGATGCCGAGTTGGCGTGCCGCCCCCGGGTCCGACACCGTGATGGTCTCGCCGCGCCAGCGGAGGCGGCCGGCGGTGGGTTGCAGTGAGCCGTAGATGATCTTGACCAGCGTGGACTTGCCGGCGCCGTTCTCGCCCAGCAGGGCGTGGATCTCGCCGGGCCGGAGGCCCAGGCTTACGCTGTCGTTGGCGGTGAAATCGCCGAACCGCTTGACGATGTTCTCGGCCTCGAGGAGATAGCCGTCGCCGTCCGTGGTCTCCATGAATACAGCTCGCCTGCCGCTACAATATAGGGTGTCCGAAAGAACGCCCGCGCACTATATATGGTGTCGACTCGCGATGCAAGCCCCTTGTGGCCGCGATCACAGGCGGGGCGCGAAGGAGCCGATTCCGAGCTTGTGCTTGATGATTTCGTCGCGGGTGAGGCCGTGCAATTCGTGCGGAAACACCAGCCAGTGATCGGTTTCGTGCACGTAGTAGTCGGGTTCGCGGCCGGTGCGGTTGTTCCCCGGCTTGTAGTAGACGGTGGCGATGCGCGTGTCCACCGGCGCGTTGCGGCGGGACCTGCTTGTCAGGTGCGAAAGCACCGCCCCGATGCTCAGGCCCGTGTCGAACACGTCGTCGACGATGAGAAGACCCTGGTCGGCGTTGACGTTGTCGATGATGTACTGCATGCCGTGGACCCGGATGCGCGAATCCGTCTGTCCGATGCCCTTGTAGAAGGAAGTGCGGATGGCGATGTGGTCGGTCTCGATGCCGAAGTAGTCCAGCAGCTCCTGCACCGCGATGCCAACGGGCGTGCCGCCCCGCCATATGCCGACGATGAAGCTCGGCCGAAAGCCGCTTTCCAGGATCTGCATGCCGAGCCGGAAAGAGTCTTCCAGCAGGTCCTGGGCGTTGATGTAGGTCTTTCGGGTGGTCGCCGGCTCGGCGTGGGACAGGGGCTCCACTGGATATTCGGCCATCAATCGTTTCCTCTCGACAAGAGCGCCGGCGTGCGGCAGGCCCGGCGTGGGCAAGGTCGTTTCCCCCCTTTTATCGAAAATACGTCATAGTGCAAGTGGCGCCGGGCGATGGGGGTTGGTGGGTCGGTGTCAAGGGCGTAGACTGTGCTCATGACCATGGCGGACAGGCGAGCCGAGGCGTTCCGGCGCCCGCCTTCGACGCATCGGTTCCACCAGATGCTGCACCTAGCGGCGGAACCGCACGTGCTGCTGCACGGGCTGCTCCGGACGCATGGAGACTTCATTTGCTGGCGCGGATTCCAGGACGTGTACGTGGTCAACCACCCCGAACTCATCCGCCCGGTGCTGACGCAGGACTACCGGCACTTCTCCAAGCGCGTCGTCGACTACCGCGTGCTGGCCCAGGTCATGGGCAACGGCCTTGTCACCAACGACGGCCCCGGCTGGGTGCGCCAGCGCGCTCTGATGCAGCCCATGTTCGGGAATCGTCGGGTCAACGGCTTCGACGGGACCATCAACGCGCTGACGTCGTCGATGATGGACGAGTGGGAGACGTGGGTCGGCGGCGACGCTGTCCGGATCGATCGCGAGATGAGCAGGCTCACGTTCGGGATCGTCGGCGCCACCCTGTTCGGCAGCGATCTCGAGCGGCATGCCGGCGAGATGGCCGAGATTGTCGAAGTGGCCAACCTGCACCCGCTGGAGATTCGCGGCCTGATGACCCTCTGGCCCTGGGTTCCCACTCCTCACAACGTGAAGTGGAAACGGGCGCTGCGGCGGCTCGATCGCATCGTGTACGGGATGATCGAAGCGCGCCGCCGCCGGGGTGCCGGCAACGACGACATCCTCGACCACCTGATCCACGCCCTCGACGAGGAGAACGGGGAAGGAATGGACAAGCGGCAAATGCGCGACGAGGTGGTGACGCTCATGCTGGCCGGCCATGAAACCTCGGCCAACGCCCTGGCGTGGACGCTGTACCTGCTGGGCAAGCATCCCGACGTCGAGACACGGCTGACCGAAGTCCTGGCGGCGACCCTGGGCGCTGCGGCGGCGACGGCTGAGGACCTCCCGCGGTTACCCTATCTCAAACAGGTGGTGCAGGAATCCATGCGCCTCTATCCGCCGGTGTGGGCCTACGCCCGAAGGTCGGAGCGGCCGGAAGAATTCGACGAGTACCTGCTGCCCGCCAACGCCTACGTCGCCGTCGTACCGTATGCGCTGCACCGGCACCCGGAGTTCTGGGCCGACCCCGAGCGCTTCGATCCGGACCGGTTCGAGCCGAGCCGCGGCGACGCCCGCCATCCCTACTCGTACCTGCCCTTCGCCGCCGGGCCGCGGACCTGCATCGGCGCCGGCATGGCCATGCTCGAAACCCAGTTGGTGCTGGCACAGATACTCCAGCGCTTCAAGGTTCACCTGGCTCCCGATCACCCCGTCGACACCACTGCCAAGGTCACCCTGAAGCCGCGTCTCGGCATTCTCGCCACGCTAAGCCGCCGGTAGCATCCTCCGCATATTATCATGCGAATTAACCCCAATGTTGCAAAAAGTTCGTGAAGAGCGGTCCGAAACACGCCCTGCGAGTCGTCATTCCCGCGAACCAGGCTGTGAAAAACCACTCCCTCTCCCTCTGGGAGAGGGTCGGGGTGAGGGAGTTCGGAGGGGCAGGGTTGCCGGGCAGCCCTCACCCGGCCTTCGGCCACCCTCTCCCAAGGGGAGAGGGGTTGGATTCGGGAGGGATGCGTTGGTGAGGCGCTGTAGCGCTACGCCAGCAAGACTTGCCGGATGGTCGAGTGGAACGGCAGGAAGCGGCCTGCTGCATCTCTTACGAGTAGCCGTTTGATCTCGTTCGCTGGCGAACTGTACAGAGCGGCTACCGCGGCAGCACGGAGTGCACGGAGTTTGGGCAAGTCCAGGCGGAGTTTGCGGATGGTCGCTCCGGCTCCGGCGTCATCGTCTTCGCGAGGCAACATCTCGCCGTTGGCGGTGAACATGAACCGATCTTCACAACCGGAGGACAAAGGGGAAACGAGTAGTCCTTCATCGAACCAACTTCCCTTCGCGTGTCCGCAATGACGCGGTTCTCCCGGTGGCAGATCTTTTTGGCAAGAGCAGTGGAGATTCCAATAGTCTAGCTTCGAGTTATGGTATTTCTTCTTTGGGCGAAAATGCTCAACGTGGCTGTCTTCTTGTGTGGCCGATGCCTCACAATAGCAGCAGACAAATCCCTGCTCTCGCAACAGCGATTCGTGAACCTTCCTCTTGATCGGCGTTGGCACCCTTTTCCACCTTGGCCGATGCCTCATGTGGTCGGTTTCTTTCCATGCCGAGAACTCCTTCGGCTCCGAAGACTTGATGATCCGTTTCACTGTCCAAGGATTTCCTTGCGACGGATGAGAACATCCGCTTTGACCAGCTCTGGGTCAGCCCCGATCCTTTCCCGAATATCGCTCAAGAGTTGCTTCGCCTTTTCCATTTCTTCTTGAGCGATCGCGCGAAACAGCCTGGTCAGTTGATTTTGGATTTCTTTAGGGCGTGCGGGAACCTCCATTATGTCTTCAAGGATTCGATCCGCTGTTTGTCCGTAGGCATCGTCGGGTCGTCTCGCGATCACTCCCGATTTCGTCCTCTGCAGCATCCATATGCTCTTCGGGTCCAAATGGCTCAGAACGGGCGGGGAGTGTGTCGAGAGCAAGAACTGGGTTTTGGGGAATGTATTTGTCAACGCGAGAATGAGACGGCGTTGCCACGCCGGGTGGAGATGAAGATCGATTTCATCGACCAATACAACGGCTTCTGCCCGAAGCGGATCTTCCGACATTGGATTTGCTATGGCCATGCGGCGAGCCAGATCACCTGCTATCGCGAGGGTGCATTTCTCCCCATCCGAAAGTTGGTTGACAATCAATTCCTCCCCATTTTTCTTCACGACCATACGTAAAGGCGATCTTCGTACCTTCAATCCTGCAAAACCGGTGAGGAACTTTTCGATCGCGGTACGGACGGCTTGAAGTTGCGAATCGCGAAATTTGGGGTCCTCCACCCGCTTCTCGTTCTCCAGGTCTTCACGCTCCCTGAACCATTCGAAAAACACCCGGAAACTGCTCCATTCGCCCGATAATGCCTGGTCGTACGCAGCCAGCCGGTCGAAAGGATGCCGTTTTCTAATGCGCAGTGGGATATCGAGGACCGCGCGATGGACGGGATAGTACACGGCAAGGGGGAGGCGGGCAGACTCATCCTGCGTCAGTCTTGAGCGAAACAGTTCCGCCTGTTTGCGTAACTCATCCAGCCCTGAGATGATCTGCCCTTGAATACCCCTGCGATTCTTGACAACTCTCCATCGAAGAGGTCTTCCCTGAAAGGATATCTCGATGTCATTCCTGGTGGATGGAAGATCGTTGTTGATATCGGAGAGGGTGAAGAAACGCCCTGTTCCTCTGGACGAACGTATTCTTCCAACCAAGCGTGACAGCATGATCGCCACGCAGTCCAGAACGGCAGACTTCCCGACACCGTTGACGCCCACCAGCACGTTGACTCGTTCGGGGAACTCCAATTGCAGTTTTGGAATACCCCTGAAGCCTACGATATCTATTGACTTGACCCACATCGCGAAACCCCCGCCGTAACCGGGTTCCGTGTCCCTAAGGAAGGCGCCGGACGTTGACAGACTCGGGAAGTTGTCTGGTGATGCCATGTTTCGTGTGCTCGGTCAATCGAGAATGGGTCGAGATCAGGATACGGTGCGAGCCAAGGTAAGCACCCGGACCTCTCTCACTCCCGAGCGCATCAACACACGCGCGCACTCGTTGACGGTGGCCCCGGAGGTGTAGATGTCGTCCACCAGCAGCAGCCGCATCCCTTCGACGCTCCGCCGTGAAGCGACGGCGAACGCACCCCTTACGTTCGGGCGGCGCTCCTTCAGCGCCAAGCCGCTCTGAGGCGCCGTCTCCTTCCTTCTCGTCAGCACGAAGGGATCAAGCCGGAGCCCCCAGGCGCTCCCTACTTCCCGACCCAGAAGAACCGACTGGTTGAAGCCGCGCCAGCGCAGCCGCCGCGGATGCAGCGGCACGGGAACGATGAGGTCGAGGTCCGGCGGCGAAAACCAGGATCGAGAAAATTCCGCCATGAGACGCCCGAGAGGTTGTCCGAGGGACGCCTGCCGCCCGTACTTGAACCTGTGGACCACCTGGCGCAGCGGGTGGGTGGGGTCGGGTTCGCGCGGGTAGCACGCCCAACTCCGCGCCACGGAGAACGACGGCGGCTGAAGCAGGCAGGCGCCGCACAGATGGTCGCCTTGCCATTCATGCCGCCACGGCCGTCCACAGAGCGGGCAGAGCGGCGCCCGGAGCATCTCGATCCTCGTGCCGCACGACTCACAGAAGCATCGTGACGCCCCGCCCGGCAGCCAGTTCTCGCAGGCCATGCAACAGGGCGGGAAGACGGTGTCCAGCACCTTGTCGAGGATGCGTGCCGCCAAGCGCCTCCAGCGGGGTGAACCCCTTGACCGATTCCTGTCCACGTTCTTTTGAATCGGCGCCGGGCAGGGGATCTTTAGTCCCAATGTTGCAAAAAGTTCGTGAAGAACGATCCGAAACACGCCCTGCGAGTCGTCATTCCGCGAACCAGGCTGTGAAGAACCACTCCCTCTCCCTCTGGGAGAGGGTCGGGGTGAGGAAGTTCGGAGGGGCAGGGTTGCCGGAGAGCCCTCACCCGGCCTTCGGCCACCCTCTCCCAAGGGGAGAGGGGTTGGATCCGGGACGGATCGCAGGCCACCCTCTCCCGGTGACATTCCCCAACAACCCCCCTCCAACCTCCCAAACCCCATCCCGCTTGCCTCCCGGGCCTCTCCATGCTTCCAGCTTCCGCAACATTGGGGTTAGTCCAGGGCTCCGGACAGGCAAACGCAACCGTCTCCCGCCGGCGAATCCTCCCGTGGCCCCGCGGCCCTCTTTTTTGATTGAGCCATCCTGAAACTTTCAATAGTAACTGTGGGACGGGTTTCCAAGACCGCGTGTTGAAGGTGTTGTTTGCGATTATTTTATTCATGGACGCGGCGCCCAACTCGCCTTACTGCAAGGCCTTTGGTATAGCATCGTGGAACGGCCCGGATGGAGGACGGATTCATGAGTAAAGCACGACCGGTGAAGGCGTTTCTGGCATCGCTTGCCGTGTTGGCCCTGTTGGTGACGGGCGCGGCGCAGGCCGGCCCGCTGGCGCCGGCGCCGCGTGTGGTCGCCACATACGACCGGGACTTCATCGAGCGGTCCGGCGCGCAGACGCTCCAGGAGTTGCTGGACACGGGCATCATCCGTTACTTCCTCACCGGGGGGCAGTCGTTGCTCGTCTTGGTGAACGGCCGGCCTTACTCCAGCACCGGCGGCAATCTGGAATCCTTGCCCCTCTCGGCGGTGGAGCGCATCGAGGCTCTTGGCGCCGACAGCCTTGGCACCATCGGCGGCGCCACCACGCGCGGCGCGCTCAATGTCGTGCTCAGGAAGGACCTGGAGGGCTTCGAGACGCGCGTGGTCACGCGGTTGCCGAGCCGGGATGGCGGCGACGGCTTGCAGGGCAGCGTCTACTGGGGCGGCGCCATCGGCACGGGAGGACGCATGACCCTCGGGGTGGATGTCCTCGACCGCCAGGAAATTCCCGGCAGCAGCCGGGAGCACAGCCGCTCCTCCTGGGTCGAGGGCGGCAGTTTCAGCGAGGCCCAGAATGTCAGCGTCGGCGGAAACACCGTTTTCGTCGTCCCGCTGGAACGGAACGACGAAAACGAACTTGTAAGGAGCGGCCCCACCAGGTCGGTGGCCCTGGGAGAGTGCGACCCGGCGAAAGGTTATGTCCCCGGTCTCACCAATCCGCCCGGCATCACCTCGGGCGACATGGGGTGCGGGTTCGCCTTTGGCAACGTCTGGTGGGACACCGCCAGCTATGCGCAAAAGAACGCCATACTGAACCTGGACCATCCGCTCGGCGACGGGGCCCGATTGCAACTGGATGCCAATATCGCGCGGAGCGATTCCAAGTTCCGCTATGCGCCGTCGGTCGGTACGTTTTCAATTGCCCCGACCGAGGACCTGATCGACGCAATCAACACCGCCGCCGGTGAAACCATCGCCGATGGCGACGAGGACCGATTCTCCATCGGCCACCGCTTCGTGGCCCACGGCAACCGGGACTGGGTGACGGACACCGAGGAATACGACGTCTCCCTGGGGATCGAGGGCCGGTTGACCGAGGATTTGGGCTACGATGCGCGCATCGACGCTTACCGGCTCGACAGTTTCCTGTCCGGCAACACCCTGGTCCATGCCGGCAGGATGGAGGATGAAATCGCGGCGGGGCGCTACGACGTCGTAAACCCGTTTTCCCAAGCGCCGGAGCATTTGCAGGCGATCAGGAACAGCAGCCTGCGGGAGGAACAGGATACCAGCCTGGAGAACCTGTCGGGCCGCTTCGCGCTGGAGGGGTCCGGTTTCGCCATCGGCGGCCGCGACACGGCATGGACGGCAGGGGTCGAACTAGGCCGGGTCGAAGTGCATCGACTCCTGCGCTTTCGCGACAATGAGGGCACGACCCATAAGGTGACCGAAGTGCTCGGTTCCGGCGGCGTCAGCTTTGCGGGCGAGCGTGAAGTCGCCGCGGCCTTCGGGGAAGTATCCCTGCCGGTGGCCGAGAGGTTGGATCTCAGAGTCGCCGGGCGCGGCGTCGAGCTCGACGACGTGGGCGGGCTGGGATCCTGGCGCGTCGGGGCCGAATACGGCCTGACCGACATCGTTACGCTACGTGGCTCCTGGAGCGCCGGGGAGGCCGCGCCCTCCATGTTTCATCTCTACGCTACCGAGTTGCAGGGCCATCCCTACGTCCAGTGCGATCCGGGCCCCGGGCCTCCACCCCGCACCTGCCCGGGAACGAACGTCCGGCAGGTGACGCGCGAGGTCAAGGGCAACCGGCAGCTCGATCCTTCGGACGCCGAGAGGCTCTCCATCGGAGCCGAGGCCCGCAGGGGCCCGGTTTTCCTGGCGGCGGAATGGTACCAGCGCTCGGTCTCCGGGGCGTCGGGGCTGAACACCGCCACCTGGGCCATGCTGAACCTGGATGAATGCGCGGAAGGCGGCGCGAGGGATAACTGCATCGAGCGCAATGGCGGCGACATCACCATCCACCAAGGCTATCGGAACATCGTCGATTCCGAGATCTCGGGCGTCAATACCCGGTTCGGCGGGGGAATGAGAACGAGTTGGGGCGTTGTCGGCATGCGTGGAGCCTGGCGGTACGTCATCGACGCCGACCAACGCATCGCGGGCGTAAAGGAACGGTACGTCATCGCCCGGAACGCCGTCCGCGTCGGGTTCCTGGCGCGGCGCGGCAATCTGAGCGCCATCTGGACCGCCAACTACCGCGGCAGCTTCGAGAACCAGACCGGCACCGGGACTTTCGGCTCCTGGACAGGACACGACCTCGCGGTGGACTGGGCCGGCCCGCTGGGGTTCAAAGGCGCCCGGATCACCGCCGGCGTGTTCAACCTCACCGACACGCCGCTGACGACGGATACCGCCGACCCCTCCGCCACCGACGGGCCCACGGCCGCCGGCTGGGGACGCACCTTCTTCCTCACCCTCAACATGCGGTTCTGAGAATTGAGGGCGCCGGGGTTGGACCATTAAAGTTGACTATGTTAGCCTGAGGGTATGGAAGAGATACGGATCTCCAAATTCAAGGCTACCTGTCTTGCTGTCCTCGATCGAGTGGGGAAGACCCGCAAGCCTGTGTTGGTGACGCGGTTCGGCAAACCCGTGGCGCAGATCACTCCGCCCCCTCCCCCGGAACGGCGGGAGGGTTGGCTGGGCTGCATGAAGGGCCGGGGTCGAATCGTCGGCGACATTATCGCCCCGGTGGCGGAAGCTTCCGAGTGGGAAGTCCTCAAACCCGACCCGGATTCTCATTGAAGCTTTTGCTCGATACCCATGTGTGGCTTTGGAGTATTCTAACGCCGGAGCGGTTGTCGCATTGGAATCGGGAGGCCCTTGTGTCTCCGGACAACGAGTTATGGCTGTCGCCAATCAGCCTTTGGGAAACGCTCCTGCTCGCTGAACGTGGCCGCATCGAATTTGAAGCCGATCCTCTTGCGTGGATACGTGAAGCACGAAACGCCACTCCGGTAGTGGAAGCACCTCTGACTTTCGAGGTCGCGGTCGCCAGCCGGACCCTCTCATTGCCGCATGAAGACCCCGCCGACCGCTTCATCGCCGCAACCGCCAAGGTCTACCAACTCAAACTGGTAACAGCGGACAGGCAGTTGTCCCGTTGTCCGGATATCGAGATTTTCGAGTGACCTCGAACGAGGAGCGACGACGGCGCCTCCCATCAAACCGGCCACCTCCCTCCTACAGGTAGTCCTCGAGCTTCACCTCGTCCATGAACGGGTATTCCAGCAGCTCGTACTCCGCCGGGTCGACGTCGTCGGGGATGGTGGCGTCGATGCCCATCTTGGAGGTGGTGGGGAGGGAGCCCTTGGGGAGCCGGGAGGCCTTGAGGGTGGGGTCGAGGTGTTTGCCGCGGGCGCCGGAGACGATGATGACGTCCTCGTCGGGCTGGACCCGGAAGGCCATGGCGCGCTCCACCGCCATGGGGTCGGTTAATTCGACGTCGCCGTCGGTGACCACCACGAGCTTGAGGGCGTGCAGCGACATCAGCGCCATCAGGGCGTTCTTGCCTTCGCCGGGCCGCTTGTCGATGGAAGCGTAGAGGTGCCAGTAGCAGGCGCTTCCGGGGGTGGCGTAGACCGCCACGGTCTTGATGCTGGCCTCGCGCAGCGCGCGCCATCCCGCGGCCTCTAGCGGCGGGGCCTCCAGCCAGTCGTTCTCCCACGGCATCAGGATGGTGTGGAGGATCGGGTTTCTGCGGTGGGTCACCGCCTTCACCTTGAACACCGGGTTCCAGCGGATCGAGCACTGGTGTCCGGTGAAGTCGCCGTAGCGCCCCTCGTCGATGGTCCAGCCGTCGGTTGAGATCTCCCCCTCCAGGACCAGTTCGGCGTCGGCGGGAACCTCCAGGTCCACGGTCTTGCACTTGACCAGCGGCACGGGGCGGCCGTACAGGGCCCCGGCCACGGCGAACTCGTCGTAGCCCGGCGGCGCCTTGTAGGCGGCGGCGATGAGTTCCGGCGTGCCGGTGCCGAAGGCTATGGCCAGGGGCAGCGGCTCGTTGCGCTTGACCGCGGCCTCGTAGCTGAAGCGCATGTCCGACGGCGACACCAGGTCGATGCTGGTCTCCCGCGGCGTGCGGTACATGAGCCGGTAGCAGCCGGCGTTGCGCCGTCCCGCGTCGTCCTTGGACACCGAGATGCCGGCCGAAAGGTAGGGGCCGCCGTCCTTCCGGTGCTGGAACGGTATCGGCAACTCGGTGAGGTCTATCTCGTCACCGGTCTTGACCACTTCCTGGGCCGTGCCCTGGGCCACCACCTCGGCGGCGATGGGATTATCCAGCGCCTCCATGAAGGTGTGCCCGAGGGTCTTCTGGTCGCAGCCCAGCCCGAGCGCCACCCGCTGGCGGGAACCCACCAGTCCGCCCACCACGGGCATGGAGTAACCCTCGACGTTTTCCATGAGGAGCGCGGTGTCGGCCTGCGCCAGCAGCGTGTTGAGATAGCGGGCTTCCACCGGCTTGGTGATGCGCCGGAGCTGTCCCTCGGATTCCAGCAGCGCCACCAGGCCGCGCATGTCGTGGTACGGCAATCTGTCCGCTTGGCTCATGGCAATCTCAGTGCATGTAGGAGCCGCCGTCCACCAGCAGCGTCTGTCCGGTGATGAAGTTGGCGGCGTCCGAGAGGAAGAACATGACGGCGCCGACGATGTCCTCGGGATATTGGCTCCGGGGGATGGCGCGGCTCTGGATCTGCGGCACGTCGTCCTCGTCCACCAGCCCGCCGCGCACCGCCAGCAGGCTCTCGCTGCGGGTGAGGCCCGGCGCCACGGCGTTGACGCAGATGCCGTCCTTGCCGGTGCCCCGCGCCAGCACGCGCGTAAGCGCTACCACCGCGCCCTTGGACACCGTATAGTGGACGTAGACCGGAATGCCCTTGAAGGGCACGCCGGAGGCGATGTTGACGATCTTGCCGGAGCCCTGCTCCTTCATGTACGGGTACACCGCCCGCGACGCCAGCCACACCCCCTTGACGTTCACGTCCATCACCTGGTCCCACTCGGCCACGCTGATCTCGTCGAACGGCGCGTAGCGGACGTCGGCGAAGATCGCCGCGTTGTTCACCAGCCCGTCGATGTGTCCGTAGCGGTCGTGGGCCGCGCCGGCCAATTCCTTGACGCTGTCTTCGCTGGTGACGTCGGCCTTGACGAAGAAGGCTTCGCCGCCGTCCTCGCGTATGCCGGAAGCGCAGGGCTCGCCGTCCAGGATGTCCGACACCACCACCCGAGCGCCGGCCTTGGCCAGTTCCCGGGAGTACACCTGGCCGATGCCGCGGGCGCCGCCGGTGACGATGATGACCTTGCCGTCGAAATCTTGAGCCATAGTCAGTCCTCGTTGGCTGTGTATTTCCCGGTCTCGATCTCGCGCCCCAGAGAGCCGGCTTCGCGCAGGCGGCCCCAGGCCTGGAGCACCACCCGGTAGGGCGCCTCCGGGAACTGCAGCAGGATGTCCTCGAAGTGGAGCGGGCCGTCCTTCAGCCGCTCCAGAATCTTGTCCGCCAGGGTCTCGGGGGTCATGCCGTATCCGTCACAGGTTGAGGAACCGCCGCCCGTTGACGCTCAGGATCTTCCACTTGAGTTCTTCCGAGATGTCGTCCCGTTCCAGGATCTCCTGCTTGGCCCCTTCCCGGGCCTCGGCGTGGGGCATGTCGCCCTCGAACAGCAACCGGTCCCCGCCGATGTACTCGGCCACCTGGGGCAGGAAGATCTCGTCCGCCTCGGGCGTGAAATACACGTCGCTCTGCTTGAGGGTCTCGGATACGGTTTGCTTGACCGGCAACGGCATTCCCAGGGCGCCGTCGGCGTGGTGGTAGTGGTCGATGCGCTGCACCAGGTAGGGCACCCACTGCACGCCGATCTCCATGAACGCGACCCGGAGGCGTGGGTGCCGTTCCAGGATGCCGCCTCCCAGAAAGCTGTAGAACCCCATCATCACCGGGAGCGTGAAGCCGATGGCGCGGGAGCCCGAGACGTCGTCCAGGCTGTGGGTGATCCCGGGATGGCTCCAGCCCGCGTGGATGGCCAGGGGCACGCCGAGCCGCTCCACCTCGGCGAAGAACTCGTCGTAGTAGAGGTCGTGCAGCATGGTCTCGCCCACGGTGCCGTAGATGCCGGCCACCGAGGCCCCCAGCTTGAGACTGTGCTCCAGCTCGTCCAGGGCCAGACGCGGGTCTCGCATGGGCAGGATGGCGCCCCACTTCATGCGGTCCGGGCGCTCGGCGCAGGCCGACGCCATCCAGGTGTTGTAGCTGCGCATGAGCGCGGCCTCGAACAGCAGGTCGTCGGTGACCGGCTGGAGGAACAGCGTGGAGAACACCACCTGGACGTCGATGCCCACCGCGTCCATGTCCTTCAGCCGGGCGGGGATGTCGGTCATGGTCTGCGAACCGATGGTGAACTCCTTCTGGGTGGCGAAGCGCATCTCGATGGGGGTTCCGTACACGAGGTTGCCCCGCCCCACCGGCTTGGGGTAGACGGTGCCGTCGATGTACCAGAAGGCGTTGATGCCTCCCAGTTGCGGCAAGTCCTGAGCCACTACCGGAAACGGCTTGCGATCCGCATATTTCGCGTCGAGATGATCCCAGGCCTCCTTGGGTTCCTCGACGTGCGAGTCCATATCGATGACCGGCATTGTGTCCGTGCTCACGGAAACCTCCCCTTGGTTCATGGCGGACTGTCGTCAGTCCGCTCTTCTCTATTGCCGCCCTACGTGGTCCCGGTGCATTCCCGTTCCAGCGCCCGCAGCTCGCTCCGGCTCAGCGGAAAACCGAACTGTTCGTTGCGCATGCGGAGACGCTGGGAGGAGACGTTGGCGATGATTCGCCGGGCGCGGTCGTGGTCCTTGCGGGTCCTGACCAGCGTGGCCAACTCGTTGGCGTCGCTGTGCTTGGTCTCGTCACGATGGATGCGTCCGAAGATGGATGCGATCCTGCGGTTGATGCGGTTTCCCTTCAAGTGGCGGCAGACCTCGTACAGCGCGCCGCCGCCGCCCTCGGTCAGGGTGATGGCGGCGCGTTCCAGCATCTCGTCGCGCCGCTGGATCTCGCTGGTGGTGATGCGCTCCGAGCCGTGCAGCAACCCCGCGTAGCTGCGGGAGTAGCGCGCCCGCACCTCCGCGAGCTTGCGGTCCTCGGGCAGCCACGTCAGATCCTTCTGCGTCAGCCTCTTGCCTATCAGCTCCTCCAGGAAATCCATGATCAGCCTGGCGTGGCTCATCTCGTCTCCGAGCTTGTGGCAGATCTCCTCGAAGTCGTGGCGGTCCACCTGGCGGTCGAGTTGCGAGTAGAGCTTGTCGAGGGCATGGATCAGGGGCTGGATGGCGGAATATTCCTTGAACGCCTGGGCCTTGAGCCAGTGGATGTGCTCCTCGGGCGTCCGCGGCTTGCTGAAATACGCCGTGACCACTCCCCTCTCGGCCTTGCCGTAGCCCTCGGCGAGCCGTTCCAATGCTTCGTTGAAGTCCATGATCGGTTCGCCGTCCGAGCTATTCCGGCATGGGGACGACGCTGCCACAGTCCTTGCAAGTCCTGAGCTTCTCGTCGCCGTAGAACTCGCGGTGGACTTGCCCGACAGGGTCGTCGCTGTAGTTGCCCACGGTGACGTCCACCTCGTATACCTTCTTGCCGCAGTTCTCGCAAAACCACATGAAGCGGTCCTGCTCGCCGGGCTTGCGCACCCGCTCGAACACCAGGAACCAGGTGCCTTCATCCACGCGCGGGGAGTGCGGCACGCCGCCGGGGCACAGGGTCATCTGGCCCGGCCCCATGGTCACCACCTTCTCCTGGCCGTCGCCGGTGAGGCAGTGGAGGCGCTGCTCTCCCTTGAGCACCAGCGTCACCTCGTCGCTGGGGTCCACATGGAAGTCCATGCGGCGCTTGCGCCCGCTGCTGAGGAAGGCAATGGACTCGGAGTCCTGCCACACCACGGTGCGTCCGTTGCCCTCGGCCGCGGTCTTTTCCATCAACGCGCCGAGGTCGATGGTCTCCATTGCCTTCATGACGTTCATGACGACTCCTTGCTAGTGTCGTGTCCCGCGAATAGCGTTGTGAAGATGCGGGGGTATTCTTGTGAGGCAGGTACACTACACTATTATCCGACCCTATGAGAAAAGCTCGCCCTGGCCCGGCGCGGATGACACGCGGCGGCGGGTCTTCGAGGTTCGAGGAGGTCCTTCGCATCTCAGGTACACGAGCAACACCTTGTTCAGGCGGACGTAGTCGCCGGTGTAGACTCTCCCGTCCGGGGCGTCGCCATAGCTGATCAGGCCCTCGCTTTGCTGCATCAACTGTCGCACGAATGGCATGGCGCCATCAAGGACGGCGCCGTTCTCGAAAGGCGCATCGAAGCCGAACGTGCGCGGCGACGCCGACAGTTCGAGCGTGCCGCCGTCTTGCATGCGCCAGATCAGCAGAGTGCCGGTGACCTGCCCGGTGTTGAGGATGCGCCAGGCCGTGGCTTCGAGGGAGCACTGGAACCGGGTGGCCAGCCGCCGGAAGGTCCCCACGTCCATCTCGCCCGTGGCCGCATCGGCGATGAAGCGGCCGGGAATCAGCAGCTCGGCGGCAACGCGGTTGCAGAGATCCTCGGTGGCGGCGTCGCCGCAACTCATGGACTCGTCGCCGGGCGAGGCCGCCAGGATGTGGCCGATCTCGTGCGCCAGGGTGAAGCGCTGCCGCGTGTGAGGGGCGTTGCGGCTGAGGATGACTTCGTAGCCGCCGTCGCCCAGCTCCACGAGCTGCCCGTCAAGACGGACGTCCAGCTCCCGTATGCGCCGGATGCCCAGATGGCGGGCAATGCGCACCAGGTCCACGGGCGGACGCTCGATACCGCACTCGTCCAACAAACGCCGGGCCTCTTCCATCACCCGGCGCGCCCTGTCCGTGGCGTCCCGTGCCATGTCGCTGCTGGTCCTCGGCGGACAGGCGTGCCTGAACCGGTGCCCTGTCCGAGTGAACGAATTTCAGAGGGGCGACCGCGGGTCGCCCCTACGCATTCCCCGGGGATGAAACCCCATGTAGGAGCGACCCGCGGTCGCCCTAGCTAGTAGCGTTCCCAGTCCCGGGCGGTGAGGGGGATGCGCGCGGCCTTGAGCTTCTTCGGCGCGTTGCCGAACAGTTCCGGACCGGAGCGGATCACCTCGAGGTCCTTGCGCAGGTTGACGACCTTGCCGCGGATGCCGGCGACGGCCAGCTTCTTGCGTTTGCCGAGGGAGGTCAGGCCGTTGTAGCTCTTCTTCAGCTCGGCGGCGCCCACCTCCAGGCCGGACTCGTCCACCGCCGCCCGGAACTCCTCGAAGGTGACTTCCGCCTCGGTGACCGCCTCGGCCCCCGTGACTCGCGCCTTGCGCGCACGCGCGTCCGCCCGCGACGGCTTGGCCTTGGCAGCGCCGTCGTGCTTCTCCAGGCTGGCCTTGAGGGCCTCCATGAGGTCCACCACCTGGCTCTGGCGCACCTGGGGCTCCAGGGCAGTGACTTCCTTCCCTTCCACCTTCTGCTCCACTAGGTGAAGCACCCGGGCCTTGTACTCGTCGTGGTAGTTCTCCGGATGGAACTCCTTGCGCACCAGTTCGTCGATGAGCCGGACGGCCAGGTCCAGCTCGCCGTCCTTGAGGGTGACGGTCTGGCCCCGGTCGATGTCGTCGAAATCGCGCACCTCGTCGGCGTAGTACATGGTGTGGAGCATGAGGCCGCCCTGGACGGCGCGGATCAGCACGAGCGCCTCCTTGCCCCGCATGACGTACTTGGCCACGCCTACACGGTTGGACTGGGTCATGGCGTCCGCCAGCAGGCGGTAGGCCTTCTCGCCGCCCTTGTCGGGGCCCAGGTAGTAGGTCTTTTCGAAGTAGACCGGGTCGACCTTTTCCAGCGGGACGAACTCCTCCAGCTCGATGACCTTGGAGGTCTCCTCCTCCAGAGCCTTGATCTCGTCGTTCTCGAAACGGACGTACTGGTTCTTCGCGAACTCGTAGCCGCGCACCAGGTCGGAGCGCTGCACCACCTCTTCGCACACCGGGCAGAATTGTTGCTGCTTCATGCGCGAGCCGCACCGGTTGTGCAGGAAGTTGAAAGCGATGCCGCCCGACGATGCCGCGGTGTAGAGCTTGATAGGGATGGAAACCAGCCCGAAGGAAATGGTCCCGGAACTGATGGCGCGTGCTGCCATGATGGTCCCTCCAGATTCGATCCGTTGCAGTCTACCACGAAATACCTTTAGAATTCTACAAGTTATGAAGTTGTCAACAGGTTGTCATGTCGACGCCGCTGGATGAATACCGGCGCAAGCGCGATCCGGAGCGCACTCCGGAGGCGTTCGGGGGCCAGATCGCCTCGGCCGGAGGCCTGTTCGTGGTGCAGCAGCACGCCGCCCGGGCCATGCACTATGACCTGCGGTTGGAGATGGACGGCGTCCTCAAGAGCTGGGCCGTTCCCAAGGGTCCGTCCATCCGTTCCCACGAGAAACGGCTGGCCGTGCACGTCGAGGACCACCCCATCGAATACGCGGACTTCGAGGGCGTGATCCCCAGGGACAACTACGGCGCCGGCGCCGTGATCTTGTGGGACCAGGGCCGCTACCGGCTGCTTCACGCCGAAGATCCGCTACGGCAGTTGGAACAGGGCACACTGGAGATCGAGTTCCAGGGATACAAGCTGCGCGGCGTCTGGATGCTGGTGCGCATGAGCGGCGGCGGCAAGGAATGGCTGCTCTTCAGCAAGGATGGCCGCGAGGAGCAGCCTGAGCCGGTGGAGGCTTTCCCCGGCTCCATCCTGTCGGGCCTCACCGTGTCGGAACGCGGCAGCCCGGCTACGCGGACGGCAGTGCTGGACAGGGCACTGACGCGGCTCAAGGCGCCGCCGGCGGCCACGGCGCGGCGCAAGCCGGGCCCCATGCTGGCGTCGCCCGGCGGCGACCCCTTCTCTCATCCCGCCTGGATCTTCGAGGTCAAGTACGACGGCATCCGCGTCCTCGCCCGGCGCGAGGGCGACGCCGTCACCCTCCTGGGCCGCAAGGGCGACGACATCACCGGGCGGTATCCCGAGATCGTCCACGCGTTGAGCAAGACCGCGCCGGAGCGGTTCCTCATAGACGGCGAGATCGTCGCCACGGACGAGGCCGGCCGGCCGAGCTTCCAGCGGCTCCAGCGGCGCATGCACCTGACGGACCGCTTCGATATCGAGCGCACCGCGCCCACGGTGCCGGTCCGAGGGTTCTTCTTCGACTGCCTCGAAGCCGAGGGGCGGGACCTGCGAACCCTTCCACTGTTGCAACGAAAGGAATGCCTCGCCCTCTTCCTCCCCCACCGGGGGGTGGTCGAGTACTGCGAGCACGTTTCTGAACGGGGCGAGGCCTTTCATCATGCGGCGTGGGAGAACCACCTGGAGGGAATCATCGGCAAGCGCGCGGACAGCGGTTACGCGGCCGGTCGCACTCGCGAGTGGTTGAAGTTCAAGTGCCGGGGGCATCAGGAGTTCGTCATCGGCGGCCACACCCGGCCGGGAGGCTCGCGGCCCCTTTTCGGGGCGCTCCACCTGGGACTCTACCGCGACGGCGAGCTGATCTACGTGTCCAAGGTGGGCACGGGCTTCGACCACGAAACCCTCCGTGCCGTGCACGAGCGGCTCCTGCCGCTGGCGCGGGAGGACTCCCCTTTCGCCAAGGGGTCGCCCGCCGGCGCCGGTCATTCTTGGGTGGAACCCCGGCTGGTCTGCGAGGTCGAGTTCAGTGGATGGACCGACGACGGCGGGCTGCGGCACCCGTCGTTCCTGGGGCTGCGCGACGACAAGACGCCGGAGGAGTGCCGGCGGGAGGAACCGGAGGAAGCGCCGCCGAAGCCACGTCGCGAAGAACGGTCCGGCTTCGCCGTGACCAACCCCGAGAAGGTGTTCTGGCCGGACGACGGCTACACCAAGAGCGACCTGCTCGACTACTACGAGGCCGTGGCGCCGCTGCTGCTCCACTACCTCCGGGACCGCCCGCTGGTGCTGACGCGATTCCCGGACGGCATCCACGGCAAGTCGTTCTTCCAGAAGGACGCCCCCGATTACGTTCCGGACTGGGTGGCCACGCGCCGGATATACTCCAAGGACGTCGACCGGGACATCGACTACTTCATCGTCAACGACGCCGAGAGCCTCCGCTACGTCGCCAACCTGGGCACCATTCCGCTGCACATATGGGGCAGCCGCCTCGATTCCCTGGAGCGGCCCGACTGGCTGGTGCTGGACCTGGATCCCAAGGGCGCGCCTTTTGCGCACGTCGTGCGCGTGGCGAGAATTCTGAAGAGCATCCTTGCGGAGCTGGACGTACCCGCCCATGTCAAGACTTCCGGCGCCACCGGCCTGCACGTCCTGTTGCCCATGGGCCGGCGCTACCTCTACGAGCAGTGCCGCACTTTCGCGCGCCTGCTGGCGCTGGCCGCCGAGCAAAGAGTACCGGACATCGCCACCGTGGCGCGTCCGCTCCACGCCCGGGAAGGAAAAGTCTACATCGATTTCGGCCAGAACGGTTACGGCCGCACCATCGCCGCGCCCTTCTCGGTGCGGCCACTGCCCGGCGCTCCGGTCTCGTGCCCGCTACGCTGGTCCGAGGTCACGGCCCGGCTGGACCCGGGCCGGTTTACGCTGAAGACCGCCGCCAAGCGTTTCGCGAAGAAACCCGATCCCCTGTTGCCCGTGGTGGACGCGCCCGGCATCGACATGCCCGCGGCGCTGGCGGGGCTGGAAGCGCTCTTCGGGAAACGATGATGGCAGGACCTGTAGGGGGGTCGGGGTGAGGGTCGGAACTACTCCCTCTCCCTCTGGGAGAGGGTCGGGGTGAGGGTGCCCGGAGGGGCAGGGTTGCCGGGGAGCCCTCACCCGGCCTTCGGCCACCCTCTCCCAGAGGGAGAGGGTTTTGACACAGCCTGTTCCGCGGGAATGACCGAGAGAACGGGAATCCGCGAAGAGTCCGAGACAAACCGTTCAGGGATAGTAGACGTCGCGCCCCGGAATGTAGCCGCGCTGGGTCTGGCCGGCGTTGCGGTTGACCATGGTGCGGTTGAGCATGGGGTGGTAGAGGCTGCGCACCTCGTGCTCCAGCGCGAACACCTTCTCGCCCGTGCCCGGGTCGACGATGTCCCGGAAGCGGTACTGGTGGGCGTTGCTCTCTTCCTGGATCAGGTCCCGGCGCAACAGAAACTGGTGGGCGCGGGAGAAGTTGGCGATGTAGATGGCGATGTGGTGCCCGTCGTAGCGGGGTATCCTCTTGTCGGTTTCGGTGAAGACAAGGCTCTGGTTCCGTCCCACCTTGACCGCAGCGCCGCCCTTCGTGAAAGTCGCCGGCGCCTGCAGGACGGTGCGGTAGAACTTGCCGATTGAGCGGGCCGTGCCCGGTCGGGTCAGGAACTCCACGTAGGGCATGCCGATGGTCATGTCGCCGAACTCTGGCCCTGCCGCGTGGCAACGGAAACGGTTGCCCCAGGGACCGGTCACGGCCACGTGGTCGCCGGCGTCGCGCCACTTGAAGCGGGTCCCCTCCAGCTCGGGCGCCACCGCCGCAAGGCGCTTCTTCAGGGCTTCCAGGTCGGAGAGAACGAGGCCGATGCAGCCGTGGATCTTCTGGATTCCGCGGGTGGGCAGGTGGAACTGCTGGCCGCCGACGTTGACCCACATGTTGTTCAGGCCCACGTTCATGTACGGGTCCCGGGTCAGCCCGAGCCCGAGGACGTAGAAGGTCACCGCCGTGGCCTGGTTGGGGATAGTGACGTTGACGTGCTCCAGCGCGACGACATTGCCGAGGTCATCGGCCTTGCGATCGTAACCGTTGGTGTTCATTTGTACCTCCCTGTCGGTGGCGTTATTCGTGCCTTACCGGCGGTGCGGGCGCGGGCGGGTTTGAAACCCGCCCGTACACATTGTTCCGTTGCCCTGTGCGGCAATAAATCACCTGAGTCCGTTATCTGCAACGGCTGAAACGACCACTCTCCTACGGTGAGACCCTTGTAGGGGCGACCGGTGGTCGCCCTCACCCGAACGGCCTCAAAGGGTCAGCGCGAAGTCGTCGATGAGCGCCCCCGGCAGTTGGACGCTGCGGGTGGAGCGGCTGCCGTAGGAGTTGGAGTCCGGCAGCAACTCGACCTCACGGGTCAGGCCCACGAGGTTTTCTCCGAGCATGCGGTACAGTGTCTCGTCGAAGCGCATGACGTTCACGGGCGCCTGCACCTCGCCGTTCTCCACCCAGAACGCCGCGAACCGGGTCATGCCGGTCATGCGGCAAGCGTCCCGGTCGGAGTAGTTCAGGTACCACAGGTTGTTGACGAAGATCCCCGTGCCCAGGGCGGCGAGGACGTCCTTCTGCGAGATCGCGCCGCCGGCCATGCTCAGGGACTCGGGGGACTCGCGCCGGCTTGCGCCATTGGCGGGGACGCCGTACTCGCTGGCGGCCCGGGCCGACACCAGGGGGTCGCCCAATCTCCCCCGGTCGATGAGGGTGATGCAGTCGGGCTTGATGAAGCCGGCGTCGTCGAAGTTGGCCGTGTGGCCGGCGGCGGTGTCTTCGACCATGCCGACCGACGGATCCAGCGCGGCATCGCCGGTGATCATTCGCAGCAGCGGGGTCCGGCGGGTGCGGTGGGCGGTCAACCCGAACCCGCCCCAACGGAGCAGCCCGACCACTTCCTCCAGGGCCTGCGGCGCCAGGTAGACGCGGTAGCGGCCGGGCTTCAGGGTCCGGGCCGGGCGGCGCAGCGCCTCCAGCTCGGCGGCCGCGCGGGCGACCTTCTCATCGAACTCCGCCGGGTTCCACACGAATCCGGCATAGGCGCATTTCACCGCCTTGTCGCCGTCCAGATAGAAGCTCCAGTCGAAGTGGTGGCTGTAGGTGGAAAACCAGTTCCGCTGGCCCAGGGAGTTGGCGAAGCCCCGGTGGATGCCGCCGGCCATGTAGATGCCCACCAGGTCCCGGCCCTTCCCCGCCCCGACGATGGATTCCACCACCTGTCCCTCGTCTTCCGGCAGCCGGTTGGGATGTCCCGATTCCGTGGAACGGTTTTCCGTCGCGTAGTGGAGGAACGGGTCCTCGGGAACGATACCGATCCTTTCACGCGACACCTCGACCGCCTCGCGGATGCGTTCCCGGTCCAGCGGCCCGTCACCGGATACGGTGACATGGGTGGTGACCCGCCGCCGGTCCGCGATAAGATGGAGGGCAAGGGCGCGCTGCTCCACCGCGCCCGCCTGCCGCACGGCGCTTCGGTTGAAGCGCACGAAGCTCGACGCCTCGCCGGAGAAACCCAGCAGCAGAACCTCGGGGGCGGCCAGCACGGATTCAGCGAAATCGGCCAGCTCGTAAAAGTAACTTTGCATCGCGCGTTGAAACGTTCCGGCGTAGGGGCGGGTTTCAAACCGGCCCGCATGACGGCTTCATGTCACGGTCACGCCTCCCCGCCGAACACTTGCACGCCGCTGAACACGCACGCGGGCGCGGCATGGCCGACGCGGATCACCTGGTTGGGCTCACCCTTGCCGCAGAACGGGGTTCCCAGCACCTCGCGGGTGGCGGGGTTGCCGACGCGGACGAGGCTGCGCCAGAAGGTGGCGGAGAGGCCGCGGTAGTTGGGCTTCTTCACCACTTCGCGCAGCTCGCCCTCGCGTATTCGAACGCCGCGTTCGCAACCGAACTGGAACTTGTTGCGCGAGTCGTCGATGGACCACGAACAATTGGTCTGCATGAAGACGCCGTCTTCAATGGAACGGACCATGTCCTCGAACGTGGAGTCCCCGGGCTCCAGGTTGAGGTTGGCCATGCGGTCGATGGGCGGCCGGTTCCAGCTCGTGGCGCGGGAGTTGGCCACTCCCGCCAGACCTGTGCGTTGCTGGGAAAGGTGTCCGCCCAGGCCGCGCCGCAGCATGCCGTGCTTGATGATGTACTCGCGGCGGGCCGGCAGGCCCTCGTCGTCGTAGCCGTAGCTGGCGAACTGTGCCGGGTCCGAGGGGTCGAAGGTGACGTTCAGAAGGTCGGAGCCGTAACGGTAGGTGCCGAACATGTCGGGAGTGACGAAGCTCGTGCCCGCGTAGTTGCGTTCGTCGCCCAGGATGCGGTCCAGCTCCAGCGGGTGGCCGATGGACTCGTGGATCTGGAGGATGAGCTGGTCCGGAGCCAGCAGCAGATCCATGGTTCCGCTGGGACAATTGGGAGCCGCCAGAAGCTCCAGTGCTTCCGCCGCCAAGATCGGCGCGGCGTCCCGGAAGCCGGTCTGGTCCAGCACTTCGAGGCCGCCCTGGCGGCAGAAGCCCCGTCCGCCGAAGGTGCGGCTCACGCTCTCCGGGCCGTCGTTGGCGGTGCAGCCCAAGCCCGGCACCAGGTGATTCAGGGTCTGGTGCACGCGGGTGCCGTCAGCGGTCAGGTAGAGGGTCTCGGTCTCCACGTGCCACAGCGAGGCATCCCAATCGACGATGCGCGGGTCCGCGTGCAGGCGGTCGCTCTGAGCCCGAAGGAGATCGATCTTGTCGCGCAGCGGAACCGCATCCCATGGAATCGCCACCGGCGTACGGTACTCGCCCCGGCATGGCATCTGGAGTGCTGTCGCAGGAAAGGTCATGCGCTCCGCGCTCCGCGACGCCCAGTCCCGTGCCCGGTCGAGGGCCCGCCGGAGCCCCTCCGGGCTCAGGTCGGAGGTGCCCGCGTAGCCGAACCCGTCGCCGTCGCCCACCGTGATCATCGCGCCGGCGTCGTCGCCCGACGCGATGGGCTCCACCACGCCCCGTCTCACGGAGAGGCTCTCGGAACGCTCGCCGACATAACGCAGCGAGCAGAAGCGCACGGCGGGCGCGGCTTCCCGGAACCATGTCTCGAGGCGCTCGGGCAGACTGGACACGAAAACCTCCTCTGTAGCGTGTATAGCACGAGATCCCGTTCCGATTGACCCTCCGGGGGGATCACCCTATAGTATCCGCGGCCGGCAAGCCGCGTGGGAGGCATGACGACCCGTTCGCGGCGGGACCGGCCGGAAGACTTCCTCATGAACTACTGCAGCGCCTGCGCCGCCCCCGTGGAACTCCGCATCCCCGAGGGAGACAACCTGCCCCGTCACGTGTGCCGCTCCTGCAACACCATCCACTACACCAACCCCAAGATCGTGGTCGGCTGCATCCCGGAGTGGGAGGACACGATCCTCATGTGCCGCCGCGCCATCGAGCCGCGTTACGGGTTCTGGACCCTGCCGGCCGGTTTCCTGGAAGACTACGAGACCACCATCGAGGGCGCCGCCAGGGAGACCCGCGAGGAGGCCCTGGCCGACGTGGAGATCTCGGAGCTTTACACCCTCATCAACCTGCCCCAGATCAACCAGGTCTACGTCATGTTCCGCGGCACCCTGCGGGAGCGTGAGTTCGGTCCGGGCGAGGAGAGCCTCGAGGTACGCCTCTGCCGCGAGGAAGACATCCCCTGGGACCAGATCGCCTTCCCGGTGGTGGACCAGACTCTCAAGCTCTACTTCCGGGACCGGCGGCGCGGTCGCTTCGGCACCTATGCCGGGGACATCACCCGTCCCGCCGACAAGTGGAAGGACTACCAGGTGCGGTTCCTGAACGGTGCGGGTCGGTAATGCTGCGGGCCATCCAGAGCTTCTTCGACAGCCGCATCGACCCCGGCCACCGCGATGTCCGTCAGTCGGACCAGCACCGCCTCCAGGTGGCCACCGGCGCGTTGCTGATCGAGATGACGCGCACGGACATGGAGGCCACCGAAGGCGAGCGCGCGGTGGTGGTGGCGGCCCTGCAAGACAAGTTCGATCTCACCGAGGAAGAGACCCACGACTTGGTGGAGCTGGCCGAGGCCGAAGCCGACGACGCCATCGACCACTACCAGTTCACGTCCCTCATCAAGACGGGCTTCTCGCCGGAGCAGAAGCGCAAGGTAGTGGAATACCTGTGGGCCGTGGCCTACGCGGACGAGAACGCCGACGAGCACGAGGAGTACCTGGTGCGCAAGATCGCCAACCTCATCGGCGTGTCGCACAAGGAATTCATCGAGGCGAAACTTCGGGTTCGGGACGGAGGCGAGCCAACCGGATAGGTACCGTGGCCGCGGACCGGGCGGCGGACGCGCCCTGGCTTTTGCGGTGGTCGACTCGCCCGGGCTCGAAAAACCTCAGCCAAACCTGCCCAGCCTGAGCGGCAGCGCGGTGCCCAGCCACAGGGCACGGTCGCGGTGGTCGCCGACGTGCTCGCCGGTGCTGGGGTGGACCAGGATGTCCAGGCCTTCCCGATGGACCATCAGCCAGGGGACGACCCTGGCGAACTCCTCGGGAGCGAAGGCCACCTGGTACATGGCCTTGGGGTGCGGTCCCACCGGAACGTCGTGCCAGCGCCCCAGGACGACCTCGAAACGGGCGCCAAGCCCCTCGCGGACACGCCCCGCCGTATCCTTGGTGTCGGGGTCGTAGTAGACGTGGGCGTGATATCCGGTGATCTCCGATTGTTGTTCCGACATGGTTCCGTCTCGGTCAGGCGCGATAAAGAAAGCGGGCTCCCCTCCGGGTGGAGAGCCCGCTCCCGGCGTTCAACAACGCCGGCGAATCATTTCGTCCGTTTCCGTGGCTCCCCGGTGCCGGCTCTGCCTTGAGCGGTCTTCCGGGATGGGCCCTCGTCACCCTCCTCCGCTGCCTGTCCCCTGGTATCGCGGCGTGCGCGACGGCCATGCCGCTGTGTTATCCAACACCCGAGTCGGGACGGTCAGCCGGGAAACCGTGTCCGGCGAAGCCCCGGGAACCAGTCTGCCCGCTTGTCACGGGCGTTCATTGTCGGGTGGAACGGTTTTTGTCATCTGACACCTCCCGAGGCTTTGATGACCGGACCCGTGAACCAACGCGCCGGCTCTCGAGCCCTTGCCCGTTCGCGAACGAGGCAGCGCGAGTCTAGTTCCGGTGCGCGACGGTTGTCAAGGAAAAAAGAGAGAGGTAGAAGAGGATGCCATGGCAAACGACTACGATGTGATTCTGGTGGGCGGCGGCTCCGCGGGCGGCGCGGCGGCGGCGCGTCTTTCCGAGGACCCGAACCGGAAGGTGCTCCTGCTCGAGGCCGGTCCCGACCCGCTGCCGATCCCCGAGCTGGTAGCGCAGGCCGCCGGAAGGGTGCGGCTGCTGCTGGAGACGCCCTACATCAACATGTACCCCAGCGAGCGCAGGGTCGACGGCAGCACGTTCTATTCCCTGGCCGGGAAGATCATGGGGGGCGGCTCCTCGGTGAACGTGATGTCGGTGATCCGTCCCATCAAGGCGGACATGGACGCGTGGGCGGCGGCCGGGAACCCTGACTGGTCGTGGGAAAAGGTCCTGCCGGTCCTCAAACGCCTCGAGAACGACCAGGACAATCCCGATAGCCCCGATCACGGCCACGGCGGGCCGCTCTACTTCGAGCGCCACTACCTCTTCGGCCAGGAGGTCCCCAGAGCCGTGCAGGTCTTCATGGACGCCGCGCGGGAACTCGGGTTGCCGGAGGGCGACGTGAACGACCCGAATCCCTGGGGCCTCTGCACGTCGCCTTACAACATCAAGGACGGCATGCGGCAGTCCACCACGGTTGCGTACCTGGAGTCCGCCCGGGCCCGGCCCAACCTCACCATCATCGCCGAGGCTCCCGTGGTTTCACTGTCCCTGTCGGGCAACCGGGTGACCGGGGTGAACTACGAGAAGGACGGCCAGCGACACACCGCGGTCGGCGGCGAGGTGGTGCTCACCGCCGGCGCGTTCCACAGCCCCCACATCATGATGCTTTCCGGCATCGGACCGGCGGCCGAACTGCAAAAGCACGGCATCGAGGTGCTCCACGACCGTCCCGGCGTGGGCGAGAACTACCAGGACCACGCCATGCTGCACATGAGCTTCGAGGGGCGCGGCGGCTTCGATGTGGACTGGGTGGTGCCGCCCTTCCGGCTGATCACCAAGAGCGACCCATCGCGGGAAACCGGCGATTTCCACGTCTTCATGCGTCCACCCACGGTGCTGGAGGGTGTGGGCCGGACGGTGAACATCTCGGCGGCGCTCCTGGAGCAGCGTAACCGCGGCCGGGTGTTTCTCCAGAACGCCGATCCGCACGAACTTCCGGGGGTGGACGCTCGGATGCTTGAGCATCCCGACGACGTCGCGGCCGTGGTGGCCACCATGGAGTTCCTGGACCTGCTGACCCAGACCGGCGACATGCCCGAGTTCTACGGTCCGCCGATCCAGCCCAAGCGCGGCGAGGACTGGGCCCGGTGGGCCCGCTCGACCCTCGATAGCTACCACCACGCCGCCGGCACCTGCCTCATGGGACCAGCGTCCAACAACATGACCGTGGTGGACGAGCAGCTACGGGTTCACGGCATCGACAACCTGCGGGTGGCCGACGCCTCCATCATGCCCACGGTCACCCATGCAAACACCAACGTGACCTGCATGATGATCGGCGAGCGGGTGGCGGACTTCATCAAGGGCTAGGCCCTCACCCGGCCTTCGGCCATCCTCTCCCGGACTAACAGCCCCTAAAGTTCCGGTACGCGGCGCCGATGACTCTCCATAGGACAGGTACAAAGGGAGTTCCTGTCCGGGAGAGTCACTCATGGCCGATGAAATCGATCACCCCCACGACCGACTGTTTCGCGCGGTCTTCTCCGATGCCTCTCAAGCCGCCAGCATGCTCCAGGCAACCGTGCCGCGGGAGTTGCGCGAGAATGTCGATTGGAGCAGTCTCCGACTGGTGGAGGGAACCTTCGGCCGATCGTTCCGATTGTGTTCTATCAGGGAAGCCGCGGCTGGAGCCATTCGACGGAGTTCGCTGACCTGTTCCCGCCAACAGTCCGGGGTTGGCCCTGGCTGCCTCGATTCGAGCACGTGCTGCTGGACCAGACGGGCATGGACCCCGGCGATGTCGAAGGCGCCGTCATGGGCCGCGTGGCCCAGTTGCTGATGATGGCGGCGTTCGACCGGCACGTGGACACGGCGCTGGAGACGGCCGCACGGCTGGCGGCGTCGCTGGTTCCTGGCGGCACGATGGACTATATTCGAACAATCGGTCTCTATGTGCTAGCGACGCAGGATCGGGCGGCAGCGCAGGCCTTTGATGGAACGCTGCGGGTTCACAGACGCGGCCAAGGAGAAGAAGTCATGTCATACGCTCACGAACTCTTGGAAGAGGGCCGTGCGGAAGGCCGAGCCAAAGGCCGGGAGGAGGGCCATGCGGAAGGCAAAGTCGAGGGCAGAGAAGAAGGCTTCCAGCGCGGCAAGGTCGAGACGGTGGAGGGCCTCTTGAGAGTCGGCGCGGACTGGGATCTGATCCGGTCGGCAACGGGGATCGACGAATCCGAGTTCCGCGCTATCAAGGAACGCTGGGCCGCGGAGGCACAACAGCGCGACGAGCCAGCGTGATCCGGTCCTGACCTCCAACCCGGCATGCACGCACACGGCTCTCGGAGTCCGCAGTTGAGGGCCGCCAGCAACGCTTGCGGCTCGGATAGCAGGTCTTCCATCTCGTCGAAAAGAAGAACCGACCGCCGGTCCCCGGCAAGCAGACGCTGGGCGACGTAGCACCGACGGCGACGCTCGTTTCAGGAGCCGAGCATCTCATCGAGCCGGCCGCTGTCATCCAGGGCCCGCAGTTCGTCGAAGCCGCCGATCAACTCGCCATCGATGAAGATCTCGGGGACGGTCCACCTGCCTTGGGAGCGCTCCAGCATCTCGTCGTGCTTGCGGGGATCCAGCTCCACGTCGAACTCGACGAACTCCTGGCCCTTCTCCTCGAGGAGGCGCTTGGCCATCCGGCAGAACGGGCACCAACTCTTGCTGTAGACTTCGACGGTCGCCATGGCGGGGGGCGGACGGGCGCGCCGGGTGCGTCCGTTTTGCGAGACACTCCGGCGCGGCCATAGATTACGCCAGCTCGAACACCGGCAGCTTGATGTCGGGGTCCTCGGTCTCCAGGAAGGTGACCGTGACCGGAGCGCCGAGGGTGACCTGGTCGCGGTTGTCGCCGACGATGCGGGTGACCATGCGCACGCCTTCCTCCAGCTCGACCTCGGCGACGCAGATGGGGACCTCGTCCATGAAGGCGCGGTTCCGGGGCACCCGGCACAGAGAGAAGGTGTGCACCTTGCCCTTGCCGCTCACGGGAACCCACTCCAGGTCGCTGCTCAGGCAGCCGGTGCACACCGCCCGGGGAAAGAACTGGAGCACGCCGCATGCCCGGCACTTCTGAAGCCGAAGCTCGCCCTTTGCCGCGGCCTCCCAGTACTCGCGGTCCACCGGATTCACGACGGGCAGACTCTTGCCGGCCATTACGACCTCCTCTCCAGGATCAGCGCGGCCGTGGTGTTCAGGTTCCGCGCGTACGACAGCCAGCCGATGCCCGTGACCAGGGCGGTCTCGGCGGCCTTGACCTGCCTCTCTCCGGCCTCGCCGCGCAACTGCCGCAGGGCCTCCACCACGTGCAGCATGCCTCCCGCCAGCCCCGCCTGCCCTACCGAAATCTCGCCGCCGCCTGTGTTGACCGGAAAGTCGCCGCCGAAGGTAAGGTCGTGGTCGTCGACGAACGGTCCACCCTGCCCCTTGGCGCAGTAGCCCAGGTCCTCGAGCTGCATCATGACCGCGATGGGATAGTCGTCGTAGATGGCGAGGAGATCGATGTTGTCGCGGCTCATCTCCGAGAACAGGTGCTGGCCGACGACGCTCATGCCGGTGACGGTCTTGTCCGGCAGCATGTTGGAGGCCTGGAAGCCGATCTTCTCGGCGTCGGTCACGAGGTACACCGGCTTGTCGGTAATCTGCTTGGCGCGCTCCTCGGACGCCACCACCACGCACTCGCCGCCCGAGCACGGCATCACGCAGTCGAACAGCCGGATGGGGTCGGAGATCAGGCGTGAGTTCAGGTAGTCCTCGATGGTCATGGGGGCGCGCAGGAGCGCCTGGGGGTTGGGGCCGGCGTTGTAGCGCTGGCTGACGGCGATCTTGCCGATCTGCTCCAGGGTGGTGCCGTACTCCTCCATGTGGCGGCGCTGCACCAGCGCGAACAGGGTGTTGGGGCCGCCGTAGCCGTAGACGTCGACGTAGTTGGCGCGCTGGTACTCCAGCACCCGCTGATGGGCCACGTTCTTGTCGAAGGCGTTGCCGGCGACGATGAAGGCCAGGTCCAGGTAGCCGGCCTCGATGGCATCGGCCGCGCGCCGGATGGCGCACACCGCGCCGGCGCCGCCGCAGTCGCCGTTCAGCACCCAGTCCAGCTCCAGGCCCAACTGCTCCGCCACGTAGGGGGAGTAGTCGGGGCTGGCCTGGGTCACCATGGAGAACCCGTTGATCTCCTTCTTGGTGACGCCGGTCTGGGCCATGGCGTTCTGCATGGCCTCGGCATAGTACGACAGCAGCGGCCGGTCGGACTTCCGCGAGTATTCCGTCGAGCCGTAGCCGACCAGGCAAACCTTCTTCCTCAGCATAAGGGCATTCCTTCCGCGTCAGGGGATTCCGGATGCACGTCCGGAGCTCAGATCATGAAGTCTCCACCGTTGACGACCATGGTCTGCCCGGTAATGTAGGCGGCCGCGTCACTGGCGAGAAAGGCGACGGTGTTGGCGATGTCCTCGGGCTCGGCGATGCGGCCCAGGGGCACCCGGGCTCCCCGTTCCCGCATGGATTCCTCGGAGCGGTGCTGGCGCGGCATGGCGGTGTTGGCGGTCCCGGGCGCCACCGCGTTCACGGTGATGCCGTGGGGCGCCAGCTCCCGCGCCAACCCGCGGACGAAACCCAGCGTGGCGGCCTTGGAGGCGGCGTAGTGGGCGTGGCCGGGCTGGCCCTTGTAGGCGATGGACGACGCCGTGCAGATGATGCGGCCGCTGCCCTGCTGCTTCATGGCCGGAACGAAAGCGCGGGCGCACAGGAACTGGCCGCCCACGTTGACGTCCAGCACCCGGTCCCACTCTTCCTCCGGCATCTCCACCACCATGGAGCGTGGATACATGCCGGCGTTGGCGACCAGGATGTCCGCGCGCTCCCAGCGGCCGAGGGCGAGGTCCCGCAAGGAAGCCACCGACGCCTCGTCCGCGACGTCCACCTGCGCGGCCAATGCCTCGCCGCCGGCCTCTTCGACCTCGGCGGCAACGGCTTCGGCGGTCTCCAGGTTCATGTCCGCCACCACCGTCTTGGCTCCGGCACGGACCAGCGCCAGGGTGATGGCCCGGCCCAGGCCCTGTCCTCCTCCGGTGACCACGGCGACCTTTTGATCGAGTGTCATGTCTCTCCCCTCACTTTACTCGCACCGTGATTAGCCCGCTTGGGAAGCCTTGTCAAATCACGTCTTCCCGGCCGTTGCGCTGCCCCGGACACGAAGCGAGCCTTGGCAACCGCGCGACAATGGCCTATACAGGGCACGGAAACATGATCCCCGCGCTGCCGAAAACCCAACTCCTCGCCCAATGCCGCAAGATGCTCCTCATCCGGCATTTCGAGGAGGCGCTCATCGGCCTCCACCATGAGGACCGGTTCCGCGGACACTATCACGTCTACATCGGGCAGGAAGCCACCGGCGTACCCGCGATCTCGCTGCTCCAGCCCGACGACATGCTCTTCTCCACACACCGGAACCATGGCCACATTCTGGCCCGCGGCGGCGATCCCGGAAGGCTCCTGGCCGAGATCCTGGGGCGGCGCGACGGCTACAACCGCGGCAAGGGCGGTTCCTTCCACACGAGCCCGCGGGAGTTGGGGTTTCTGCAGTGCTCGGGCGTGGTCGGCGGCATCCTGCCCTTGGGGACCGGCGCCGCCTACGCGGCCAAGAGCCGCGCCACCGGCCAGATCGCCGTGTGCCTTTTCGGCGACGGCGCGCTGGAAGAAGGCGCGGTGCCGGAATCCTTCAACTTGGCTTCCTTGTGGAAGCTGCCCGTGCTCTTCCTGTGCGAGAACAACGGCAAGTACGGCGCCGGCAACGCGGTGGGGGCGGCGCAGTCCTCCACCATGGCGGCATACCCCCTGACGGACCTTCCGGCGGCTTACAAGATTCCCGCCGTGCAGGTGGACGGCATCGACGCCGGCGCGGTCCATGACGTCCTGAGCGAGAGCATCGACGCGGTCCGTTCGGGCGCGGGTCCGCGTTTCATCGAAACCCTGACCGTTCGGTGGCCGGGCAGCGAGACCAACTGGCCGGTGGTCAAGGCGCCCACGACCGTCGAGCTGGCCTGGGACGTGTCGGGCGCGCCCGGCGACGTGCGGGACTGGTACCGCGACAGCGATCCCGTGCTGCGGTTCATGCGCGAACTGGCGGAATCCGGCCAGGCGGACAAGGCCGAACTCGAGACGCTGAACCGGAGCGTGGTGGAACAGATCGCGGCGGCGGTGGACTTCGCCTTCGACAGTCCCTACCCCGAGTTGAAGGAAGCGGAGACCGACGTGTTCGTGGAAGGACACTAGGGCCTCACCCGACCTTCGGCCACCCTCTCCCAGAGGGAGAGGGGTAGTGTTTGATTACCATGGCGATGCGACAACTGGCATATCACGAGGCCAAGCTGGAAGCGCTCCGGGAACTCATGGAGGAAGACGACCGCGTCCACCTCATCGGCGGCACCTTCTTCAGCCTGAGCCCGCACCGTCTCGGTTTCGCGGCCATCGAGAAGGCTTGGCCCGACCGCGTGGCGGCGCCGCCGATCTCCGAGCTGGGCTTCTGCGGGCTGGCTACGGGCGCCGCCATGGCGGGCCTGAGGCCGGTGGTGGACCTTACCACCGGAAGCTTCCTGTTCGAGGCCTGGCCCCAGGTATGCAACGAAGCGGCCAACGTCCTGTACATGTCCGGCGGACAGGTGCGGGCGCCGGTGGTGTTCCACATGCTGCACGGGCTCAGGGGCGGCGGCGCCGCGCAGCACTCCGCCAGCCCCCAGGCCATGCTGTGGAACTGTCCGGGCCTGGAGATCGTGCTGCCGTCGTCCCCGCGCGACGTCAAGGGGCTCCTCAAGAGCGCGGTGGCGAGCGAGAACCCCACCGTCTTCATCGACCATTCGGGCCTCTTCGACACCGAGGGGCCGGTGCCGGAGGCGGACCACGTCCCGCTCGGACAGGCCGACGTGAAACGCGCCGGCGCCGACGTGACCCTCATCGGCACGTCGCTGGCGCTCCACCGTGCCCTCGGCGTGGCCGAGGCCCTGGCCTCCGAGGGCATCGACGTGGAGGTAGTGGATCCCCGGACCCTGGTGCCATTCGACCTCGACACGATCATGGCGTCGGTGGAGAAGACCGGCCGCGTGGTCGTCGTCGACGAGACCCACCAGAGCTGCGGCGTGGCCGCCGAGATCGCCGCGCGCATCATGGAGAGCGGTTTCGACAAGCTCAAGGGCCCGATCCGCCGGGTGGCCACGCTGGACGTGCCGGTGCCGTACAGTCTGCCCCTCGAGGAACACATCGGACCGTCCGAAGAGCGCATCACCGCGGCCATCCGCGAATCCATCGCTTGAGGTTCACGCCATGGCAGACGGCCACATACCCTGCGGTATCGAGATCCCCCAGGTGTTCGTCGACGGACCGGTGGATTCCGAGCACATCAAGAAGTTCGTGGCCCGGGCCGAGGAGCTGGACTACGACAGCCTCTGGACCCAGGAACGCAACCTCAGCAATTTCTGCATGCTGGAACCGGTCACCCTCATGACCTACGTGGCAGCCGTCAGCTCCAGGTTGAAGATCGGCTGCTCGGTGCTGCTCACGGTGCTGCGAAACCCCCTTCAGCTCGCCAAGAGCCTCGCCACCCTGGACCAGTTGAGCGGCGGCCGGATCATCACCGGCATCGGCCTCGGGGGCGTGCGCGGGCGGATGTGGCCGGAGTCGGAGACGGTCTACGGCTATACGTCCGAGCACCGGGTCACCCGCTTCGTCGAAGGCATCCGCATCATGAAAATGCTCTGGCGGGAGGAACAGTGCAGCTTCCAGGGACGCTTCTGGAACTTCACCGACGTCGCCATGGAGCCCAAGCCGGCGCAGCAGCCGTTCCCGCTATGGTTCGGCGGCCACGCCGAGCCGGCGCTCCGGCGCGCCGTCGCCCTCGGCGACGGCTTCATGGGAGCGGGCTCCTCGGGCACCCAGCGTTTCGTCAAGGAGTACGAGCGGATCACGCGTTTCCTCGACGAGGCCGGGCGCGACCCGGCGACCTTCGCCGTCTCCAAGCGTGTCTATCTCGCCGTCGACGACGACCGTGAGCGCGCGGAACGGCGCCTGCGGGAGTTCTTCGCCGTGCGTTACCGCAACGCCGACCTCGCCTCGCAAGTGTGCATCTGGGGCGGCCGCCAGGAGATCATCGACAGGTTGAACGAGGTGGTGCGGGCGGGCGCCCGCCACCTGCTGCTGAACCCCGCCTTCGACGAGATGGAGCACCTGGAGTTGCTGGCTGAGGACGTCGTTCCCCACCTGGGGTAGGCTGTACGTTGTGCTGAACCCATCGGAGCAACTGCTGCCTCGGAGCCCTCACCCCGACCCTCTCCCAGAGGGAGAGGGCCAATTCTTCCCCTCTCCCTCTGGGAGAGGGTGGCCGAAGGCCGGGTGAGGGCCTGCGGGACAGGACACTAGTCCGACCGCGTGTGGTCCGCCGCGAACGGCCTTCCCAACGCCGTCCATAGCCCGAAGACCAGCGGCGGCGCGGCCAGTCCCATGAACACGGGCCAAAAGCCGAAAGCGTCGAGGCCGGCGCTCACCACGATAGGGCCCAGGAACAGCCCGATGTCACCCACCGAGCGCTGGAGCGCCAGCGCCTGTCCGCGCCGGGCAGAGGGGAAGATGGACAGGATGCCCACCTGGCTCGCCAGATTGACCATGCCGGCGCCCGCGCCGATGGCCGTGTGGACGATTAGAAGCGACCAAAAACTACCGGTCCACGGGACCAGCGCGAACCCGGCGGCCGAAATGAAATAGCCGCTGGCCAGACAGGCCATGACCCCGGACCGGTCCGTCCAAAGACCGCCGAAAAAGCGTCCGTTGACGTTGCCCAACTGACTGATGCTCCGCATGACGCCGTAGGAGCCGACGGAGAGCCCCAGCGCATCGGTGGCATAAAAGGCCAGGGCCACGGAGCGGGCGGGCTGGTAGAAGAGCGAGAAGAAGCTGGCGACACAGAAGAGGCTGGCGCCCGGCGTCGCCAGAATCTCCCGGATCACCCGCGGCCGCAGCGAGGGCTCCTCCCCTTCGGGTCCCTTGCGGCGGGGTGAAAGCCACACCAGCAACAGCGGCAGCCACAGTACCGCCGCGGCCGCGGCGGTGAACAGATAGCGGTAGCCGAAGTACTCGGAGATCAAACCGCCGAAGAAAATGCCGACGATGGGACCCGAGCCGAGAAAGAGGCTCAGGACTCCCAGGGCGCGGCCGCGGCGGCCGGATTCCGCCCCCTCGAACACGATCTGCCGCAAGGCGATCTGCACCCATGCCACCCCCGCGCCGATGAAGAAAAAGGCCGCGGTAACCGGATAGGCGCTCGGGAACAGCCCGCATGTCAGCAGCGCCATGCCGGCGAAGGTGACGCCCAGAGGCAGCATGGTCTGAGGCGCCATGCGGCGGCCGGCGATCACCATGGCCGCGGCATCGAAGGTGAAGCGCCCCACCGCGCGTACCCCCAACGGCAGGCCGCTCATGAAATAGGACGAGCCCAGGCTCTTCATGTAGAGCGGCACGAAGGTGGTCGCGGCGCTCATGGAGCTGGCGACGCAGGCTCCCGCCAGGTAGTTGAGCCGCCGCGCCCAGCGTTTCTCGCCGTCGGTAGCGGGGGGACTCTGCCTATCGACCATCATCCGGCATGACGTGCTTGCTCTTCACTCCGGTACGCCTGTCTCGGACCGTGCGGCCGTCCGGGCACGGGCGGGTTTGAAACCCGCCCCTACGCGAAAAGCTCCCGGACGGAATCGGGTATCGGCACCGCCCGCATGGAGCGTCCCGCCTCCGCGGCCGGCGCCGCCCACGCGCGGGTCTCGTAGCCTTCCACCGCAAGTTCGCCCTCGCACTCGATACGGTGCTTCACCACGAACACCTTCTCGCGCCAGGAGTCCACCCAGCTCTCCAGCCGCACCCGCTCGCCGTGGCGGCAGGGGCGCAGATACCGGGCGCCGGTTTCCAGCAACGGCAGTCCGATGACGCCGTGACGCCGTTCCATGGCCTCGTAGGTCAGTCCCACCGACGCGAACAGGCGCTCGGTGGCGCGGTCGAACCAGATGTAGAAGTTCGGGTAGAAAACGATTCTCGCCGAGTCGCAGTCGGCGAACTCGACGTTGCGTTCGGATGCGAACCGCTTCACGGCAAGACCTCCGTGCTCATGGCGCGCATGTCGGTTCGCGCGCCGCGAAAGTCACCTTCAGTTCCCCGGCACGATGGTGTAAATTCACTGTACCGGACGACTTCATGCGCAAACTCCTCATCGCGTTGTTGGTCCTTATTATAGTTGCCGCCGCATTGCTAGGATGGGCTCTCCACAACATCGACTCGGTCGTCGCTTCCTACAAGGATCACATCATCGCGGCCGCCGAGCGGCATAGCGGCCGCAAGATTGCCTTCGACAGCGTCAGCGTCAAGCTCCGGGGCGGTATCGGCGTCCGCATCCGTGAATTCTCCATGACCGAAGACCCGGACTTCGGGGCCGGACATTTTCTTCAAGCCGCGGACATCCGCGTCAATCTCGAGATACGCCCTTGGCAGCGGCAGATTTCCGCAACGCGAGTGGTGCTGCGACAACCGGTGATCCAGGTCATCCGCGATGCGCGCGGAATCTATAACTTTTCCGGGCTGCGGGCGCGGGCGACCACGGCGTCACGATCTCCGTGGCGACGGGGCTTCGGTGCCGTGGCGCCTGCCTTCGCCGCTTCCGAATCCCGGGAGGTGGCGCCGTCCCCCACGCTCGCAGTGTTCGCCGGGTTCAGGGTGGACCTGGCGGTCGCCCGCGTGGAGGTCTCGGGCGGCACGCTGGACTATCGGGACGACAAGCAACGCCATCGCGCGAAGCTCCGTAAGCTGGATCTGAACCTGGACGACCTGAGGATGGACCGCCCTTTCAAGGCCAGTCTGGCCGCGGCCATCCTGTCGGACAAGCAGAACCTCCGCTTCGAAGGCGCCATCGGTCCGGTGGGAAAGGCGCCCGGGGTCGATGGCGTTCCCGTCGTCGGGTCCGTCGACATCACCACCCTGTCATGGAACGCCTTGCGAAAGACCTTTCCGCGCATGGACACGGCCTGGCCTGAGGCGCTGGGGTTGACGGGAAACCTGAAGAGCGAGGGGCTCTCGATCAAGGGGAACCTGGAGGAACTCGCGGCGGAAGGGACACTCGACCTTACGGACAGTGGCGTCCGATACGCCGACCTCCTGAACAAACCGCGAGGCAAGGCGCTCCGGATCGAAGCGGACATCCGCGCGACGCCCGGCGGCATCACCGCCAGGCGGCTGGACGCAACCCTCGACACCCTCAGGGTCAGAGGGCGCGGAGACCTGGACTATGGCGATCCCGCGGTTCTGGAACTTAGCCTGGGCACGACGAATGCGGAGATGGCCGGCCTGGATCGCTGGTTTCCGCCGCTGGCGGTCTACGGACTGTCCGGCCGTGCCTCGGTGAAGGCGCGGGTCGCGGGGAAGCTGGACGGTAGTGCCGTGCCGCGAATTCGTGGCACGGTGGCGTTCCGCAAGGCGTCCGCCAAGCTGCCGGTCTGGGAGCGGCCCCTGGAGCAATTGTCGGCGGCCGTGGAGTTTTCCAACCAGGGAGCGACGTTCAGGCAACTGTCCGTCCGCATCGGCGAGACCCACCTCGCCGGCAAGATGACGCTGGAGACCTTCTCGCCGCTCACGTTGACCTACCGCCTCGCCTCGCCATCGCTTCGGCTGGCCGATCTCGAGCTCCAACCCGACGGCACCGTCCTGGAAGACGCCCGCGGCACCGGACGCCTCTCGCGGCGCGGGGGCCTGTCCTGGGAAGGCAGCCTGGCTGCCGCCAGGGGACGGCTTTTCGGCCTGGATGTCGCCGACTTGAGCGCCGGTTTCAAGCTCCGTGGATCGTCGCTGGCGTTGGGAAGCCTCCGCTTCAATACCCTCGGCGGCTCGGTGGACTCCAGCGGCCGGCTACACCTCGGGGGCCCGGCTCGGCGCTTCGAGGCGACAGGGCGGCTGAGGGACATCGACATTGGGCGCTACCTCTCCGGCATCGCCGGCTTCCCCAACGTGGAGGGCACCCTCGACGCCGACCTGAGCGTGACGGGACAGGGCGCAACCTGGGCTGCCATCAAGCCGACTCTCAAGGGAACGGGAAAGGCAGCCGTGCTCGACGGCCGGGTCCTGGACTTCAACCTTGGCGAACGGGCGTTGCAGGGAATCACCGGCGTCAGGGGGCTGACGTCGTTGTTCAACCGCGGCATCAAGGACAAGTACCCGCACATCTTCAAGGAAGGAACCACGGCGTTCGAACGTATCTATACGGAAGTCCGGGCGGTGGGCGGCAGGATCGTCGTCGAGGGTATCGCCCTGAAGGCCAGAGACTACGAGATCGCCGGCAAGGGTTGGGTGGGACTTGACAGAGACACCAATCTCGACGGCATGCTCACCGTGTCGGAGCGCCTCTCCTCCGACCTGCTGCCGGGCTCGCGCTTGACGCCCATCACCAACGGCAAGGGACAGATCGAGGTGCCTTTCACGCTTCGGGGAGCCATACCTGCCCTGACGGTGCGGCCACGCCTCAAGCTCATCCAGACGCTTTTGGAGAAGAGCGTGGGGCGGGGCGTGCAAGGGTTGTTGGACCTCATCCCGGGCACGGACCCGAAGGGTGGAAGAGAGGCCGAAAAGGAAGCTGCCGAGAACGCCAGCGACCCGATCGGGGAGCTTATCAAGCGAGCCCTGAAGCTGTTCGGCGGCGAGCGATGAATCAGCCGGCGCTCATCGGAGAGTCCCTGCAAGGCCTGGTGGAACGAGTCACCTTCCACAGCGTGGACACGGGGTTCTGCGTCCTGCAGGTCAAGATGCGCGGCCGCCGGGAGCTGGTGACGGTGGTGGGCAACGCCGCCGCGGTCAATCCCGGCGAGCAACTGGAGTGCCGGGGCGCGTGGGTCAACGACGCCACCTACGGCCTTCAGTTTCGCGCCGACACCCTGCGGGTGATCCCGCCAACGACCCTCGAAGGAGTGGAGAAGTACCTGGGTTCCGGTCTCATCAAAGGCATCGGTCCGCATTTCGCGCATCAACTGGTCAAGGCCTTTGGAACCGAGGTGTTCGAAGTCATCGAACGGAGCCCGGAACGCCTGCTCGCGCTGGACGGTATTGGAGCGAAGCGGCAGGCGCACGTCACCCAGGCCTGGCGCGAGCAGAAGGCGGTCCGCGAGATCATGGTCTTCCTGCACTCCCACGGCATCGGCAGCGCCAGGGCGGCGCGCATCTACCGGGTGTACGGCGACGAGGCCATCGAGCGGATACGGGAAAATCCCTATCGCCTGGCGCTGGACATAAGTGGCATCGGCTTCGTCACCGCGGATGCCATCGCACGCAAGGTCGGCATACCGTCCGATTCGTTGATCCGGGTCCGGGCGGCGCTCCACCACGTGCTCTGGGAGCGCTCCAACGACGGGCATTGCGCGGCGGAACGGCACGACCTGGTGGAGCGCACGGTGGAACTGCTCGATGTTTCTTCGGAGGCCGTGGAGCACGCCATCGGCCTCGAGGTGGCCGCCGAGAACCTGGTGAGCGAGCCGGTACGCGGGGGGCCCGCGCTCTTTCTGGCGCCCCTGTCCCGGGCCGAGGCCGGCGTCGCCGGGCACCTCCGGCGCCTGCTCAAGGGTCCGCCGCCCTGGGGCGCCATCGACGGCGACAGGGCCATACCGTGGGTGGAATCCCTGACCGGGCTCAACCTTTCCGGATCCCAGCGCGAAGCCGTCGATATCGTGCTCAACGGCAAGGTCACCGTGCTGACCGGAGGACCCGGGGTCGGAAAGACCACCATCGTCAACAGCATTCTGAGGCTGGTGGAGGCGCGCAACGCCAGGGTGCTGTTGTGCGCTCCGACCGGACGCGCGGCCAAGCGGCTCTCGGAGTCCGCCCAAGCCGAGGCCAGGACCATCCATCGGCTGCTGGAGTTCGATCCCAGGCACGGGGGCTTCCGCAAGGACGAAGCCGACCCGCTGGAGGCGGACCTGTTGGTTGTCGACGAGGTGTCCATGGTGGATGTCCTGCTGATGAACCAACTGCTCAAGGCCGTGTCTTCCCACGCCGCCGTGCTGCTGGTTGGGGACGTGGACCAGCTCCCTTCGGTGGGGCCGGGAGCGGTGCTGCAGGACGTCATCGAGTCCGGGCAGGTGCCGACGGTGCGGCTCACCGAGATCTTCCGGCAGGCGGCTTCCTCCAGCATCGTGGTGAACGCCCACCGCATCAACGCCGGCCAGCCCCTCGAGAACCGGGACGGCGACGGACTGCAGGACTTCTACTTCATCCCGGCGGAGTCTCCGGAAGAGATCCACGACAAGCTCTTCCAGGTGGTGACCGAGCGCATCCCCAGGCGCTTCGGCATGAACCCGATACGGGACATCCAGGTGCTGACGCCCATGAACCGGGGCAGCCTGGGCACCCATTCCCTCAACGTGGAGCTGCAAAAACGCCTCAACGCCGGCGCGGAGCCGCAGGTCAGCCGTTTCGGCTGGAGCTACGCGCCGCGGGACAAGATCATCCAGACGGTCAACGACTACGACAAGGACGTTTTCAACGGCGACATCGGGCAGGTGTCCCGGGTCGACCTGGACGAAGGGCAGCTACACGTGGCCTTCGACGACCGTACCGTGCTCTACGAATTCAGCGAGCTCGACGAGATCTCCCTCGCCTACGCCACCTCCGTGCACAAGAGCCAGGGCTCCGAATACGCGGCGGTGGTGATTCCCCTGGCCATGCAGCACTACCTGCTGCTTCAGCGCAACCTGCTCTACACCGCGGTGACCCGCGGCAAGAAGCTGGTGGTCATCATCGGGCAACCCAGGGCGCTGGCCATGGCGGTGAACAACGTTCGCGCCACGCGCCGGCTGACCAATCTGGCCGCTCGGCTTGCCGGTCCACCGTAACGGTCCGGCAGTCCACGCATCGGCCCGTTTCGCCTCGCTCCGACCCCCTCTCCCTCCGGGAGAGGGCCGGGGTGAGGGCCACAACGTCGGCAGCCATAGTCCCCCTCTCCCCCTGGGAGAGGGTTGGGGTGAGGGCTCCCCGGCGCCAACAGCCCCCACGGAGAGGCAGGGGCGCCGCGCAGCCCTCACCCGGCCTTCGGCCACCCTCTCCCAGGGGGAGAGGGGTTGGATTTGGGGCGAAACGAGGCCACCCTCTCCCAGAGGGAGAGGGTGGGAGCACGTCCCGGCGTATGGAGAGTCCGGCCCACGCAGGCAGGAGAATTTGACAGCTCGCGCGTCTTTCGAGTAGACGGCACTATGCCGGAGCGTTACGACCGAGGTGGATCATCATGAAGACACTCATGCAAGGCGGTTGGGTCGTCGGCTACGACGGCCAGGGTCACGACCTGCTGCCCGAGGGCGTGGTGGTCTACGAGGATGACCGCATCGTCCACGTGGGCTACGGCTACGACGGCCCGGTGGACCGGACCATCGATGCCCGCGGCCGGCTCATCGGCCCGGGCCTCATCAACTGCCACATCCACGCGGGCACCAACGCCCGCCACGTCATGCTCAACGACGCCAGCAAGGCGGACTACCTGGGCATGAACTTCCTCTCCTACGGCGCCATGCGGCGCGGAGCCAAGGGCATGGGGCCGCCGCCGCGGGCGGAAGTCGAGGGCAAGTTCGGGGTATGGGCGGCGGTGCGCGGCGGCGCCACCACCATCCTCGACGTAGGCACCCGCGGCACCATGATCGACGGATTCACCGAGATGATCGGTGAGCTGGGCGCGCGGGCCTACCTGGGAGCCGGCTACCGGAGCGCCGCCTACGTGCTGGACGACCACGGGCGCATCCAGTGGGACTGGGACGAGGAAGCCGGCGAGCAGGGTCTCGTCCGCGCGACGGAGTACGCGAAGAAGCATGATGGCGCATTCAACGGCCGCATCCGCGCCATGCTCTATCCCGGCCAACTGGACACCTGCACTCCCGAGCTGCTCAAGGCCACGAAAAGGACCGCAGGCGAGCTCGGCATCGGAATCCAGCTCCACACCGCCATGAACATCGTCGAGTTCCAGTCGACGCTGCGGCAGCGGGGGGTGACGCCGATCCAGTACCTCCACGACCTGGGGTTTCTCGGCGAGGAAGTCATCCTCGGACACTGCGTGTTCCACGGCCGCCATTCCTGGTGCCACTACCCCTATGGCGACGATCTGTCCATGCTGGCGGACAGCGGCGCCGCGGTGGCCCACGCCCCGTACAAGTACGCCAAGATGGGCATTGCGCTGGAATCCTTCGACGAGTACCGCAGGCGCGGCATCAACGTCGTCCTGGGCACGGACACCTTCCCCCAGGACATGGTGCACGAAATGCGCCTGGCCGGACTCGCCTGCCGGCTGGTGGACGGCAGCTTCCGCGCCGGCAAACCCTACGACGTCTACAGTGCCGCAACCCTGGGCGCCGCCAAGGCCCTGCGGCGCGACGACCTGGGCCGGCTGGCAGCCGGCGCCAAGGCGGACTTGATCGTCGTCGACCTGCGCAAGACCCACTTCGGCGCCGTCCGCGACCCCATCAAGTCCTTTGTGGAAGGCGGCAGCGGCAGCGACATCGAGAGCATCATCGTCGACGGCGAGACGTTGCTGGAAGGCGGCCGGCCCACCCGCTTCGACGAGGCCGAACTGCTGGAGCGGATTCAGGAGGGGGCGCGGCCCCTGTGGGAGTCCGTGCCGGAGTGGCGCGCCCTGGGCGAAACCATCGACGACGTGGCGCCCATGAGCTACCCGGTGCGGGAGCGCTAGTGTGGTGTCTGGTTAATTCGCAGCATGATATGCGGAGGATTTTTCGTTGTCGGCAAGGCGCGATGACGAGCAGTGGCGGGTACCACGCGAGGAAGAGCAACGCAGCCGACGGCGAAAAAGACCCGCAGATTATGCTGCGAATTAACCAGACACCACACTAAAGGACAGGACACCGACAATGCCGTTTATCGAGAGAGACGGAACCAGGCTCTACTACGAGCGCCACGGCAGCGGCCGACCCCTGCTTTTCCTGAGCGAGACCGCGTGCCACTGCGACGTCTGGAAGCTCCATCAGGTGCCGGCGTTCTCTCGCGACCATCGGGTGATCCTGTACGACTACCGCGGCACCGGACGGTCGGACTGGCCGTCCGAGCCCTACAGCGTCAAGGACTTCGCCGACGATGCCGCGGCCGTGCTGGCGCACCTGGATGCCCGCGACGCGGTGGTCTGCGGCCATTCCATGGGGGGATCGGTGGCCCAGGTGATGGCCCTGGACCACCCGGACCGGGTCTCCGCCCTGATCTGCGCGTCAGGGCGCGGCTTCTACCCCTCCACCAAGGGCATCCCGCTGCGTATCGCCAAGGAAATGGTGGAGTGGGGCTACGAGCGCTACGTGCGCGACCACGGGGTGACCGTGGGATTCACCGAAGAGTTCATCAAACGCTATCCGCAGCGGGTTGAAGGATACTTGACGGTGCGCATGGCGCACCTCAATCCCGTCGAGCAGTACTTCCGCCATGTCATCGCGCGCCAGCAGCACGACCTGAAGGAGCGCCTCAAGGACATCGCCGTTCCCACGTTGATCCTGGTGGGGGCGGAGGAGCACCACGTGACCAGCGACACCTCGCTGCGGCAGGCGGCGGACGTGCTGGCGGCGGAGATCCCCGGCGCCGACTTCGTGGAGCTCAAGGGAGAGAAGCACAGCTACTTCTTCGTCAATCCTGACGCGGCCCACGCCGCCATACGGAGGTTTCTGGCATGAACGCAATCCTTCAGACGGAACCGAATCTGGCCTTTGTCGTCCTGCGTCTAGGGCTGGCCGTGACCTTCTTCGCCCACGGCACCCAGCACCTCTTCGGGTGGATGGGAGGAAGGGGCCTCATGGGCCAGGTGGGCAACTGGAAAGAGCGCTACCGGATTCCCATCTGGATCGGCATCGTCGGGGTCTTCACGGAGATCCTCAGCGTACCGGCCATGGTCCTGGGATTTCTCGTCCGTCCGCTGGCCCTGGGGCTGATGATTTTCCTGGCCGTGGCCATCTGGGCAAGCCACTGGGAGCACGGCTTCTTCCTGTCCGGCGGCGGCCGCAAGGGCATGGGCATCGAATACTGCCTCGCCCTCTTCCTGATGGCGCTGACGATACTGGTAGGCGGAGCCGGCGCCCTTTCCATCGACCAGATGCTCAACCCTTAGTGCCGCGAGCCCGCGGCCCCCTGTCCCCCTCTCCCCCTGGGAGAGGGTTGGGGTGAGGGTCGACGGTACAAGCACCCCCTCCGAAGCAATAGATGCGGAGCGGCAGTACTGCCCCGCCGCCCTCACCCGGCCTTCGGCCACCCTCTCCCAGAGGGAGAGGGTATGTAGCGCGGGAGAGGGCTTGGAAGCTAACTCACGAGGAACGCTTCCGTGACGAAGCCGTCGACACGCGCGTTCGCCGAGAGTCCCCGGCCCGGGCGGACTGTTTCGCGGCGGCCCGTTTCCTCGCCCGCGGCTTGCCGCGCCGCCACCGGCCGGACAAGACAGCCGTGCTAACGGCCATGTAGATGACCCACGTCGCCACAGCCGCGATCCACACTGGAAGGCTTGCCTGGATGATCAGCTCCCTGTCGCGGTAGAACAGGAAACACAGCAGGGTCCAGAAGAGGCTGAGCCAGATGAGCGTGATGGCCGAACGCATGGCAATGGAGAGATCCGGAAAACCGCGGAAGTTCGCTGGTCAGCCTCCCGGGGCGACGCGGTGATGCAAGCATGGGCGGGTTTGAAACCCGCCCCTACGAACCCCCGGCATTCACGGCTCTCAACGCCTGCCATACCCGTTCCGGGGTCAGCGGCAGTTCGCGGATGCGGACCCCGGCGGCCTGGGCCACGGCGTTGCAGACCGCCGGCGCCACCGGGATGATGCCGCCCTCTCCCATGCCCTTGGCTCCGTAGGGTCCGGGGCCGTCGCCGTTCTCCAGCAGGCACGATTCGAAAGTGCGCGGGATATCCCGGAAACCCGGCACCCGATAGTCCACCAGGTTAGGATTGAGGGGCTGTCCGCCCGCGTAGATCAGCGACTCGAACAGCGTGTGGCCCATGGCCATGACCGCGGCGCCCTCGTCCTGTCCCTCGGCCTGGCGCGGATTGATGGCCTTGCCTACGTCCGCCACGCTCAGGTAGCGCTGCACGGTCACCTGGCCGGTGTCGGAGTCGACCGCCACCACGGCGCCGCCGATGCCCACTTCCCAGAAGATCGGCAGGATCGGCGAGATGCCGCCGCCGGCGCGGACGTAGCCCCGGCCGATAAGCTCACCCCCGGGCATGCCGAAGTAGCCCGCCACCACCTCGGCGTACTCCCGTCGGGCCTCGCCGCACCAGGCCGCTCCGGCCCTGAGGGTGACGCGCTCCGGGTCCACGCCGAACTGTTCGGCGGCGATGGCGCGGACTTGGCGGCTCACGTCGGCGGCGGCGAACTTGACCGCGGTCCCCATCACCGTGGTGGAGCGGCTGGCGCCCGTGGAGCGGTCGAACGGGGTCGTATGGGTATCGGTCCCGCGCAGCATGACCCGCTCGAAGGGCACGCCCAACTCCTCGGCCGCGATCTGGCTCAGCACCGTGCGCGCCCCCTGCCCCACCTCGGTGCTGCCGGCCATGACCACCACGTTGCCGTCGCTCAACAGCCGCACGATGGCGGTGGAGACCGGGTTGGCCTCGCTGTCGGTGATGCCCACGGCGAGCCCGGTGCCCGCTCCCGCCGCGGGCGGACCGGTGTCCCGGATCATTTCGGCGACCTTGGCGAGTCCCTCGCGCAGGTCGCCGTCGACGCCACGCGAATTGGGCCGGACCTGCTCGTCGCGGCCCAGCAGATGCTTCAAGCGGTATTGCAGGGGATCCAGCCCCAGTGCGTCTGCGATGCGGTCCATCTGCGCTTCCACCGGCCACACCGACTGGGGCCCGCCGATGGAGCGCATGGACCCCGCCGGCACGGAATTGGTGTAGATGCCGTAGCTGTCGGAACGGAAGTTGGCGCAGCGATAGGCGCCGTGGACCCGCAGCACCGCCCGGGCCACCACCCGGGGGCCGTTGTCGGCGTAGGCGCCGGTGTCGAGGTGGAGCTTGACCTCCCGCGCCAGGATGGTGCCGTCGCGCTTGACCCCGGTCTTGATCCAGCAGCGGGCCGAATGGCGCCGGGCGGTCAGCATGGATTCGGTAACGGAGTGCTCCAGGCGAACCGGCAGCCCCTGGGTCTTGCGCGCCAGCGCCACCACCAGCGGCTCGATCTTGAGATAGGACTTGCCGCCGAAGGCGCCGCCCACGTACGGCACCACCACTTGGACATCGGTCATCGAGAGCCCGAACAGGCGCGCCAGCTCCGAGCGGATGAGGAAGGGATGGGCCGAGGAGGACCACACGGTTACCTGTCCGCTCTGAAAGCGCGCGGTGGTGGTGTGGGGCTCCATGGAATAGTGGCAAACCATGGGGAAGTGGAAGACATCCTCGAAGATCTCGTCCGACTTCGCGAAACCCCGTTCCACATTGCCCAGCTCGATGTGCTCGTGGTGGCAGATATTCGGGTGCTCGCGATCATCCGAAAGGTCGACGTCGTGGAAGTCGCCGGAGCCGGCCGCGCTCTCGTGGAGCACCGGCGCGCCGTCGGCCAGCGCCTCGTCGAAGGTGGTGACGTAGGGAAGCTCCTCGTATTCGACGCGGATGAGGGACACGGCTTCCTCTGCCGCGAGCTTGTCCCGGGCGGCCACCGCGGCCACGGGCTCCCCCACGTAGCGCGTCCGTTCCATGGCCAGGATGGGACGGTCCCGCAGGCAGTGGCCGTAGTAGGGGTCCATGTCCCGGAGGTCGTGCCGGGTGAGCACGGCCACGACCCCGGGGACTCTCAGGGCCGCGCTTGGGTCGATGGAATGCACGCGCGCGTGGGGATAGGTGCTGCGCAGGACCCGGGCATCCAGCACGCCCGGAATGTCCAGATCCCCCGAGAACTTCGCTTCGCCGGTGACCTTCTCGACTCCCTCGATGCGGTTGCGGCGTGTGCCGACGACGTCCATGGCCATGCTCGTGTCCGATCTATTCCCAGGCTGCCCTCACCCCAACCCTCTCCCGGAGGGAGAGGGGGACAGAGCCAATATAGCCCCTCTCCCGGAGGGAAAGGGGGACAAAGCCAATATAGCCCCTCTCCCTCTGGGAGAGGGTGGCCGAAGGCCGGGTGAGGGCCCTCAGCCGTAGAGGACCACCGAACGGATGCTCTTGCCGGCGTGCATCAGGTCGAAGGCCGTATTGATCTCTTCCAGGGGCATGGTGTGGGTAATCATGTCGTCGAGATTGATCTCGCCGGCAGTGTAGCGGTCCACGTAACCCGGAAGCTGGGACCGTCCCTTCACCCCGCCGAAGGCGGTGCCCCCCCAGACCCGGCCGGTGACGAGCTGGAACGGCCGCGTGGAGATTTCCTGGCCGGCGCCCGCCACGCCGATGATGGTGGAGCGGCCCCAGCCCTTGTGACAACACTCCAGCGCGGCGCGCATGGTTTCGACGTTGCCGATGCACTCGAAGGAGTAGTCCACCCCCCCGTCGGTCATGTCCACCAGGACCTCCTGAATCGGCCGGTCGGAGTCCTTGGGGTTCACCACGTCGGTGGCTCCCAGGCGCTGCGCCATGTCGAACTTGGCGGGGTTGGTGTCGACGCCGATGATGCGCCCCGCCTTGGCCATGACCGCTCCCTGGATCACGCTGAGGCCGATGCCGCCGAGGCCGAAGATGCCCACCGTGGAGCCCGCCTCCACCTTGGCCGTGTTCAGCACCGCGCCGATTCCGGTGGTAACGCCGCAGGCCAACAGGCAGACCTTGTCCAGCGGCGCGTTGGGGTCGATCTTGGCCACGGAGATCTCCGGCAGCACCGTGTACTCGCTGAAGGTTGACGTTCCCATGTAGTGGTAGATGGACTTGCCCTCCAGGCTGAAGCGCCCGGTGCCGTCTGGCATGACGCCCTGGCCCTGCGTGACGCGGATGGTCTGGCACAGGTTGGTCTTGCCCGATTGGCAGAACCGGCACTCGCGGCATTCGGGCACGTACAGCGGTATCACGTGATCGCCCGCCTTGACGGAGGTCACGCCCGCGCCCACCTCCTCCACCACCGCGCCGCCCTCGTGCCCGAGGATGGAGGGGAACAGCCCCTCGGGGTCGGCGCCCGAAAGGGTGAACTCGTCGGTGTGGCAGACGCCGGTGGCGACGATCCGCAGCAGGACCTCGCCTTCCTTCGGTCCCTCGACCTCCACTTCCGTGATTTCCAGCGGCTTGCCCGCTTCAAACGCAATGGCTGCACGTGACTTCATGGTCGGCTCCTTTCTCCGTGAGTGCCGCCGCGGGGCCACGGTGCGGGGCTTCCCGAGCGAACGGCGCCTTTTTGCCTCTCTCTCGCATCACTCGCGGTCTTCGCCCTCCATATCCTCCAAGGTGAGCTGTCCGGGGGCGCGCAGGCCGCGGTCGATGTTGGGCGGAACGGGAACGTCAGCGCTCGCGGCGCCCAGTTCCTTGAAACGCCTGGCCGCCGGGAACAGGCGGCTCTCCAACGACCCGACGGCGTCGTTGTATGCCTTGACGGCGCTGTCCAGGCTGCTGCCGGCGCGCTGGAAGTGCTCCACGAACTTGGCCAGGCGGTCGTGGAGCTCCCTCCCCTGCTCCGCGATCTCCCTGGCGTTCTCCGCCACCTTGTGCTGCTGCCAACCGTAAGCCACGGTCTTCAGCAGGGCAAGGAGCGTCACCGGGGTCGTCGGCAGCACGCGCTGCTGCATGGCGTATTCCAGCAGATCCCCGTCCTTCTCGAACGCCGCGCTCAGGCAGGCATCGTTGGGGACGAACATCACCACAACCTCCGGGGCGCGGTCGAACTGCTCCCAGTAGCGCCTCTGGCTAAGCTCGCGGATGCGCCCGCGGATGGCGGTGGCGTGCTCCCTGAGCTTGGCCTCGCGGCGCGTGCCGTCGCCGTCCTCCAGCGCCTCCAGGTAGGCCAGCATGGGGGTCTTGGAATCCACCGGCAGGATGCCCTGGGCCGGAAGGTGAACAATCATGTCGGGACGGCCGCCGTCCGTGACCGCCTGCTCCTCGAAATCCACGTGGGAGACCATGTCGGCCATCTCCACCACCCGGCGGAGCTGCAACTCGCCCCAGCGGCCGCGCGCGTTGGGGGCCGCCCGCAGCGCCTGGACCAGGGGGCCGAGCTGCCGGAGCTGCTCCTGCAGCCCCTGGTAGGCCCCCTCGCGCTTCTGCTCCATCTCCTGCACCTGCCGGTCCAGTTCGTGCATGCTTTTCCCGAGAGGCTCCACGAGATTGCGCAGCTCTTCCTTGTGGGTGCCCCAGTCCCCCCGAACCTCCGTAAGCAGGCGCCCCATCTGCTCCCGGGCATGCTTCAGGAATCCTTCGGTGTTATCCTGGAGCGAACGGGAAGCGAGGGCCTCGAACACCTCCCTGAGACGCGCCTCGGCGGTCTCCACCCAGCGCAGCTTTTCCGCGTCCGCCTCCCGTTGCTTGGCCAGCTCGGCGGCGTGGACCTGCGCCCGTTGACAGGCTTCCTGAAGTTCCCGCAACTTTCCCTCGAGACCCGGAACCCGCTCCGCCGACTGTTCCGCCCTCGCCTTACCCTCGGAGAGATGCCGGATCGTCTCCTGCGCATGCTCGACGCGGCCGCGTTCCTGCCGCACCTCCTCCTGCCGGCTCGCCAGCTCCCGGGCCACGGCGGCGTGGCGGTATCGGGCAACGACCCAGGCGATCAGGGCGCCTGCGGCGACGCCTATGGCAACGAGAGCAAATTCCATGAGTGATCCGGAACGCCCGGAGCTACGATGCCCCGGCGCATTCCGACCCGGACACCGGGCGTGCGACCTGCCGGCGCAGGTCGTTGACCACCAGAGGCAAGCCTGCCTTGAGCAGGTTCGCGGCCATGCCGCGGGTGCGAATGAATCCCAGTCGTTTCACGCTGTCACCTTGTCGTGCGGCGGGCGGGGATTCACCCCCGTCTCCCGTCCGCGGTTTCACGAAGGATGCGCTGGATCTCCTGCAGCCTGCCGCCGTCCTCCGTCTCCAGGGGCGTTCCCACGGGCAGAGCCGCGATCATCTTCCGGGTATTGGCGATGCGATCGGCGGTCGCCGGATGGCTGGAGAGAAACCTCGGCGTCGAGCTTCCTTTCTTCTTCCTGAGGGTCTCGAAGAAGGCGGCCAATCCGCGTGGGTCATAGCCCGATCTGGCCATGAGCCGCACGGCGAAGGCGTCCGCCTCGTGCTCGGCCTCCCGGCTGAAGGTGTTGAGGTAGCCCATGGCGGCCATGCCGCCGAGCGTGTGCGCCGCCCTGCCGGCTTCGGGTCCCGCGGCCAACTCGGCCGCCACCACGCCGAACTGGTGCAGGATGTTGGTGGCAAGGGCGCGGTTGAAGTTGCTCGCGACGTGGCGCTTGGCGACGTGTGCGATCTCGTGGGCGATGACTCCGGCCAGCTCGCTGACGTTGCGCGCCCGGAGCACCGTGCCGGTATAGAGGTAGATATGGCCGGCCGGCGCGGCGAAGGCATTCAGCTCGTTTTTCGCCACCACGTGGAACCGATACGTGAAGGGCTGAGGCCCCGCGTGCCGTAGCAACCGCTCGCCGATAGCCGATACGTAGCGGGTCACGGCCGGGGTCCGCACGAGGTCGGCCCGGCGCATGAAGTCGCGGGAGAAGTCGGCGCCGAGTTTGAGTTCCTGATCCACGCTCAGCGGCGCGCACGCCGCCGCGATTGCCAGGACGGCACACACCCACGATCCCACGGCCCGAGCGGAGAGCATGGGCTAAGGTTAACCCGCCGCAACGCGCCCTTTCAAGCGGTTCGCCGCCGTCGGGCCGACAGCCGGCGTAATGGATTCTCAAAGGGAATGGTGTGCGCTACAATCGGCGTCGAGGCCTTGCGTTTTGAGCGAACCCGCGAATCCCAAGAAAGCCGCCGGAGAGCGCGCCGTGGAATTTGTCGCGCATGACATGACCGTCGGGCTCGGCACGGGCACGACCGCGTATTTCGCCATCGTCCGGCTGGCGGAAAGGATCCGCGAGGAAGGGCTCCGCGTCCGCGGCATCGCGACCTCCGAGCGCTCCGCGACCCTGGCGCGGGAAATGGACATTCCGCTGACGAGCTTCGCCGAGGTGCTGCACGTCGACCTCACCATCGACGGCGCCGACGAGGTGGACCCGGCCTTCAATCTCATCAAGGGAGGCGGAGGGGCGCTCCTGCGCGAGAAATTCGTCGCCTCGGCCAGCGACACCGAGCTGATCATCGTCGACGAAGGCAAGCTCAAGCAACGGCTGGGGGCGTTCCCTCTCCCGGTGGAGGTGGTCCCGTTCGGCTGGCAACTGACGCGCCAGCGCCTGCAAGGTTTGGGGTGCGAGGCCCGCTTCCGCTCGTCGGACAACGGCCCCTTCCTGACCGACAACGGAAACTATATCCTCGACTGCTCCTTCGGCGCCATCGAGGACCCGCCCGCGCTGGAACGGCGGATCGTCGCCACCTGCGGCGTCGTGGAGTGCGGCATCTTCGCCGGACTCGCCAGCCGGATCATTATCGGCAAGTCCGACGGGAGCGTGGAAGAAAGGGCCGAGCCCGGCCGCCTGTAGTCGAGGAGCCCGGCTACCAGCGATTCCTGCCGCCGCCGCCTCCTCCTCCGCCTCCGAACCCGCCCCGGCGCTCCTGGGGGCGGGCCTCGCTTACGGTCAGCTTGCGTCCGCCCAACTCCGAATCGTGCAAGGCATCGATGGCCGCTTGCGCCTCATCTCCGGACGCCATCTCCACGAAGCCGAAGCCCCGGGAGCGGCCGGTGAACTTGTCCGTGATGACCCGAGCGGAAACGACGGTCCCATGCGCGGCGAAAACTTCCTGGAGCTGATCCTCGGTTGTGGAATACGGCAGACCGCCCACGTACAGCTTCTCGTTCATGCTCTCCTCCATCCTCGGTTGCAGCCTCGAGACAGGCACACGAGCAGAGCACACGTGGGATGATCACGACACTCCGGTCGGCTGGGTTCTTACGCTGTCTCTGACAAGGCAGGTTCAGGACATCGCACTCGTCCGCCTCTCTTATATTGACCTCGCATGCCCCTGTCAACCGGATTTTTTGTGGATTGTTCGCGAATCGTCAACAGTCCATATCCAATCCGTCCGGGTAGTCCTCTCTCTAACGTAACACCCGATAGACCACGGGCGTGCCCATGGCCACGATCAGGAAGAAACACCCGGCGGCGAGGAACATGAGGCCGAACCCCCATGCATTGGCGGCCCAGCCGAGAGCCAGCGGCAGGACCATCGGCGCCATGTTCCAGCCGAGTCCGGTAGCGGCCATGACCGCGGACCGGTCGCTGGCCCGGCTGATGTCGACAGCCTGGACCTGATTGAGCAGATCGGCCACTGCACCGGCCAAGCCCAGGCCGGTGATCCAGAGACCCAACAGAAGCCATCCTCCGGTCCACGCGCTGGCGAGGATGCACAAGCCCAGCCCTCCCATGCTGACGGCGTAGAACGCCTTCTCCCTCTCGATGGTGATCTCGGATCCGAGAGCCAGGCCGATCACCACCGGGCCGATGGAACGGACCGCGATCAGCACGCTGATCCACCCCTCGGGGAAGCCGAGGCCGCTCATGTAGACCGGATAGATGGACTGGGTGATGCCGAACGGCACCGCGGCCGCGCAGGAGGTGGAGAGCAGCAGCCAGGTGCGGCGCTCGACCAGACGCCGGCTCATTCCCACGGTAACCTCCCAAACCGTCCGACCCGCGGGCTTGGAGCGGATCGGCGGGAGGACGAACCCCAGCAGCATGCCGACGACGCAGGCCGCGGCCACCAGGGCGAAGGTCGCGGCGTAGCCCAACCAACCGGCCAGTATCCCTCCGAGGGCCAGCCCCAGCAACGAGCCGGTGTAGTTGGCCGCGGACAACTGGCCCAGCATCTTGCCGGGATTGCGGCTGGAGAGCTGGCTGGCCATGGACTGGGCCGGGACCCAGAAAATGCTGCGGGACAGGTTCGCCAACGCGCTGGACAACATCAGCGAGTAGAAGCCGCTCGCCGTCCACAGGGCTACCGCGGCCAGGACATTGAGCGAATAGCAGACCTGCAGCATGCGGTGCTCGCCGTAGCGGTCCGCGAAGGCGCCGCCGACGAAACGCATGACGATGGTGAAGAGATACGGAAGCCCGACCACCGATCCGATGTCGAGCACGGACAGGCCCAGGGTCACGCCGAAGAGCGGCGTGAGCACGAACAGCATGCCGTTGCACATGTTCCACAGGAGCGCCCCGGCGAAGAGCGTCCCGCGGACCGGCCGCCCGTTATCCATCCCGGCGTCGCGTCTTGTAGGTTCGCACGGTGGTTGGCACTAGTCCAGGGCGTAGTAGGCGGCGCAGTTGTCCCAGAGGATCTTGTGCTTGTCTTCCTCGCTGATGGTGGAAAGCTCCAGAAAGCTCTCCACCGCGTTGGGGAACTTCGAGTCGCCGTGGGGGTAGTCGGTGGAGAACACGATGCGATCGTTCCCCATGTAGTCGATGACGTACTTCACCGGAGCCTCGTCCGGCTCCACCGAGACGAAGCACTGCTTCTTGAAATACTCGCTCGGCGGCATGGCGAGATCCGGAGACCACACGTCGGCCTCCCTTTCGTATCCCTCGTCCATGCGCCAGAGCAACCACGGCAGCCAGCCGCAGTTGGCTTCGAGAAACGCCACCCTCAGGTTCGGGTGGCGGGCCAGCACGCCGCCCGCGCAGATGCTTCCCAAAGCCAGCATCTGCTCCACGGGCTGCGCGAACACCCGCCGCAGCATGAAGTTGGGCTCGAACTGATCGCCCACCTGGCGCACGCCCGAGGACGAGGACTCGTGCAGGCCCAGAGGCATTCCAAGGTCCTCGAGCTCGCTCCACAAGGGCTCGTAATATTCGTCGTGGAAGTTGCGGCCGTTGATCGGGTTCGAACGCATGAAGATCCCCCGGAAGCCGAGTTCCCGGGCGCACCGTCTGGACTCGGCCACGGCTTCGTCCACGTCGAGGGGGGAGAGCATGCCGGCGCCCAGCAACCGTACGGGATCGACGCGGCAGAAATCGTAGAGCCAGTTGTTGTACGCCCGTGCCAGCGCCGCGGCGAAGCGCGGATCCATATCCGGTTCGCTGAGCGCCTGGAGTCCACGAGTGGGGTACAGGACGGCGACGTCGATACCCTCGATGTCCATGGCTTCCAACTGGACCTCCGCCACCCATCCGCGTTCGGCGTGGTCCCCGTAGATACCCTGGTTCTTCTCGAAGTTGTGGCCCTGGGTCACGTTGCCGGCATGCACGTCGGGCAGCCCCCACAAACGTCCGTCGGGATGGCGCATGCGCAGGTCGCGAACGTTCTCGCTGGTAACTCCGCGCGGTGCAAGGGACTTGAACTCGGGTTCAAGGTAGGTCTCCCAGAGGTCCGGCGGCTCCATGATGTGCATGTCGCTGTCGAGTATCCTGAATCCATTCTTGGCCATGTCCCCCTCCTGTCGATTTGGAGCCGTCCTGCCCGCGAAATTCCGGAATACGCCTTATCCCCTCCAGGCGCCCCAGGCAATGCTGAGCCAGCCCAGCAGAAACGCCAGGCCGCCAATGGGGGTGATGGCTCCCAGCCAGCGGACACCCGTAAGGCTCAATGCGTAGAGGCTTCCGGAGAACACGACCGTACCGAACACGAAGAACCACCCGGCCACCGAGAACTCGCCCCGCGGCCACCGGGAATACGCCAACGCCACCAGGAGCAGCGCCAGGGCGTGGTAGATCTGATAACGGACTCCCACCTCGAAGACGTTGAGCATTTCGTCCGACAGCCTTCCGCGCAGGCCATGGGCGGCGAACGCCCCCAGCACCACCCCGGTGAAGCCGGACAGGGATCCCAGCAGGAGGAATAAACGGTCGGCGCTCATGAACGTCCCGGTCGCGAACGAGGTCGCGCACCATGCCAGTGGGTTCGGAGGTCTGGCGTAGTCTTCCACACGAGGGGCGGGATTGCAATGATCCCGGCTCGACGGCGCGCCCCCCGATCCGTGCCCTGATGCCCGTCCGGAGAGCGCGGGGATGGACAATTCACGGCGCGTGGGGTATCTATGGCGTCATTGAACGGAGCGTCGGCACGCGTCCGGGAAAGGAGGGTCGGTGTAAGGAGCAAACGATATGAGCAAGCAGGACAACATTGAGGTTACGGGCACGGTGATGGAGAGCCTTCCCAACGCCATGTTCAAAGTCGAGTTGGACAACAAGCACAACGTGCTCGCGTATACCGCGGGCAAGATGCGGAAGTTCTACATCAAGATCCTGCCGGGCGACCGGGTCACTCTCGAGCTGTCGCCCTACGATCTGAGCCGCGGACGCATCACCTACCGGCATCGAAATTAGTCGGATCCCACGCCAGGGGGGCGCGCCCGCCGTGCACGACTAGTGCGAAGTCGGGTTACGCCTTCGGCTAACCCGACCTACTGGCTGCGATTCGAATACTCGAACAGGTTCCTATGTCGCGGACACCCGCGCCATGAGATCCCCGCGCGCGGCGCGGGCGCTTCGCAGGATCTCGTCCTCGTCCAGGGCGGTGCATTGGCGATCGCGCATGAGCAGCGTTCCATCAACCATCACCGTGTCCACGTCGGTGGACTTGGCGCAGTGCGCAAGCTGGCTGAACAGGTCATTGACGGGCTGGAAGTGGGGTTTCTGGATATCCACCAGAATCAGGTCCGCGCGCTTGCCCGGCTCCACCGTGCCGCAGACGGACCCCAGTCCCAGTGCGTGGGCGCCGTCGATGGTGGCCATGCGCAGCACGCTGTAGGGGTCGATGACGCCGGCGTCCTGATGCTTGACCTTCTGGAGCAACGACGCGGCCTTGATGGTTTCGAAGAGATCCTGGCTGTGGTTGCTTGCCGCCCCGTCCGTCCCCAAGCCGATCCTCACCCCCGCCGCCAGCATCTCCACCACCGGCGCGATCCCGTCGCCCAGCATCATGTTGCTCACCGGGTTGTGGGACACGCACGTCCCCGTCTCGGCCAGATGGGCGATCTCCTCGGGTGAGAGATGGACGCTGTGGGCGAAGATGGCGTCCTTGCCGTGGACGTCGAAATCCTTCAGATGGGCGACGACACCCGGCCGGCCGTGCTCCCGGCGCGTGACCTCCACCACCGACGCCGACTCCGCCACGTGCGCGCTTATGCCGATGGAGTGGTGGTCGGCGAACCGCCGTATCTCCCGCAGGAGGTCGGGTGAAGCATTGATGGGAGGCGTGTTGGGGCCGGTCCGGAAGGTGAGCCGGTCACTTTCGGGCGAGGAATCTCCGCCGCGGTGACGCGCCATCAGCTCCTCGATCCTCGTGAAGGCCGTCTCCGGGGTCTCCTTGGTGCAGTCCGGCACGATCTCACCGGTGTCCATGACGGTACGGGCGAAAACACTGCGCAGCCCCGACCGGGAGATGGCCTCGACGGCGGCCACGGCGCACTCGGGTCCGGGGTTGAGGAAGTTGTGCTCGCAGACGGTGGTGACTCCGCCCTTGAGATTCTCCAGGCAACCCAGCAGCGTCCCGGCCAGCGCATGTTCCGGGTTCAGCGCCTCGGCCACCCCGTAGATGCGCTTCAGCCAAGCCAGAAACGGCATGTCCTCCCAGACCGCCCTAAGCAGGACCTGGTACAGGTGAGTGTGTGCATTGACCAGGCCCGGCATCAGCACTTTCCCGCGACCATCGACGAGAGTCTCCCCTTCTCCCGTCCACGGCTCGCCCGCTTCCACCGCGGTGATGGCCCCGTTCCTCACGCTGACGTAGCCGGATTCGATGACCTCACCGGCGCCGGTCATGGGCAGAATCGTACAGCCGCTGATGGTCGTCGCTTGCGCTTCCATGGTTTGCTCCCAAAAACGAAGGGGCGACGTGTCCGCCGCCCCTCCGGAGTTTCGACCTCTCCCTTGAATCGCGGTCTCAATTCTCGCGGTTTCGCCGTTCGTGCGCCTCGTTCACTTTGAGCACGCGTCCCTGCAACTCCGTGCCATTCAAGGCCTCCATGGCGGCCTGCGCCTCGGCCTCGGAACCCATCTCCACGAACCCGAAGCCGCGGGACCGTCCGGTGAAACGGTCCGTGACGATCCTCGCCGAAGCCACGGTGCCGTGCTGGGAAAAGAGGTCGTGCAATTGGGCTTCGGTCACGGCGTAGGGCAGCCCGCTCACATATAGTCTGTCACCCATGAAAGACTCCGTTTCATGATGCCGACAGCTACTGTCGTCGGCGAAGTTGCCAATCGCGAAAATCTTATCTCCATGCAGTGCGCAATGCAAACCTCCGGAGCCCCGGCAGTGTCTTCCTGGCGATGCGTCAACGGGCCTCATAGGCGTCGATGAGCACCTCCCAATCTTGCGGCTGGACTCTCACGCGCTCACGGTTCAGCTTGTCGACCGAGCGACGCAGCCGTCGAAGGTTCCGCCGCGCCCGCACTATCGGTATCGTGTCCTCGAAGAGACGTGCCTTGTCGAAATCGATGATGAAGACCTCGGGACCGAGACCGCCGTCGAGAACCAGGACATTGCGAAGATTGAGGTCGGCGTGGTCGATACCCGATGCGTGCATGAGGCGCAACAAATGTCCGACCTGCCGCAGCAACGCCTGTTTGCGGTCGCCGTCGATTCCCTCCCGCAGCGCCGTCCAGAGGTTGCGGGCTCCCTCGATCTCGCGGGTCACCAGCCAACCCCGGTACCAGGGGCCGATGCCGCGTGCCACGAGCGCGGCCAGAACCTCCGGCGCCGGCAGTCCGCGCTCGCGAGCCAAGGCCGTAACGGCCAGCTCCACGAAGGGCCGGAGCGGCCGGCTGACGAACCAGCCTCGCGTTACATGGCGCAACAGGCCGCCGTGCCGGCAGGAGCGGACCAGCGCGCGACCGCCGTCCGCCAGCTCCACCGCGTGCAACTCGGCCCGACCGAAATGGCGCGTCCGCGCGAGCGCCAGGTCGTCGCGGTCGGGGTTCAGTATCCGGGAAGCCAGCGCCCCGCCGTCCAGGCCCGAGGCAACCAGCATGGTCAGTCCAGGTGCCTGGCACACCTTTTCGTATCCCTCCGGAACCGTCCCGCCTCCTCTGCTCAAAGTCATCCTGCCGGCCACCGCAGCTCGTCGCCGGATCACGGCGACGCCGCTCTCTTCACCGCGTCCGTGACCCGGTCCAGCAACTCCTCGGGTCTGTCGACGCACATCTCCACCCTCAGGGCCAGGAGCTTTCCGGCCGAGAAGGGAAAGCGCGCCAGCTTCACGTAGTCCTTTTCGGTCGTGACGATCATGTCGACCTGGTTCCGGTGCCGGTTGATCTCGCGCCAGTCCCCTTCGGTGTAGAAGTGGTGGTCGGGGAACTCCAGGGTCTCGACGATGGTCCCCTCGCACTCGCGGATCGCGTCGTAGAAGCGCTCCGGCATGGCCACGGCGCAAACCGCCAGGACCCTGCTTCCGCCCAGCTCACCCAAGGACAGCTCCTTCGGGCCGTCCTCCGTGCGGCCGAAGAGCCCCCGCGGCCTGAGGGAAGCAAAGAAAATACGCGATTCGTCGAAGCGGCTCCCCAGGATCGTCCGCCAGCGCTCGTGGGCGCCCGTCACCACGAGGATGTCCGCCCGCCGCAGGGACCGCAGAGGTTCGCGGAAGGGGCCGGCGGGCAACATCGAACCGCCGCCATCCTCGCCCAGCAGCACCAGGTCCAGGTCCCGTGCCAGTCCGCGGTGTTGAAAACCGTCATCCAGCAGGAACAGATCCGTGCCGCCCGGCTCCCGCGTCAACTCCATGCCCGCCCGGAAACGATCGGCGCCGACGACCACCGTCTGCCCGTAGATGGCGCTCAACATGACGGGCTCGTCCCCGTAGTCCAGCAGGTCCCCTTGCGGTTCATCGAGCCAGGCGCGGGCGATTTCCGGGTTGATCCTCGCGGGTCGGGTATCGGTGCGGCGGCCCCCGTAGCCACGGGTCAGGATCGCCGCATTGAGCCCGCGCCGCCGCAGGCTTTGCGCCAGCCAGAGCCCGGTAGGCGTCTTGCCCGTACCCCCGACCGTGATGTTTCCGACACTGACCACCGGAAGGCCAAGCCTCCGGGGCGTCAACAGGCCGCTGCCATAGAGCCAGTTCCGGATGCCGACGACTACGCGGTAAACGACGCTCCATGGCAGCAGCAGGCCCCACAGGAGCCGCCCGGCAACGCCACGGCGGTTCCATGCCTCAAGTACTAGAACCGTGCCTATTTTAGTGTCGCGTCCCATGATTTCCTGGCATAATTTGCTTGTCTTTTTCGCCGCCGGCTGCGTTGCTCTTCCTCGCGTGGTGCCCGCCACACGGGCGGGTTTGAAACCCGCCCCTACAAGTCATCGCGCCTTGCCGACGACAAAAAATCCTGCGCAACTTATGCCAGGAAATCATGGGACGCGACACTAGCGCCTATCGCCATTTCCCGATTCGCCGCCTCACGGCCCGTGGCGAAGTTGCCGGCAAACCAGCGTCATGCTGCGTGACAGCACTTCCGTGCCGGCATCCGCCACGGACCGGGCACGGCGCCCCATCGCCGATGCGCGGGCGCTGTCGGAGAGGAGGCCGGCGACCTCCCGGACCAGGTCGTCGCGCCCGCGGACCTCGATGCCGCCGCCCTGTTGCAACAATTCCCGCGCCGTCCCGGCGATGTTGGAGTGGTGGGGCCCGAAGAGCACGGGCTTGCCCCAGCGGGCGGGTTCCATGAGGTTGTGTCCGCCCGCCGGCACCAGACTGCCCCCCACGAAGGCAACGTCGGCGCAACCGTAGTACCGCGGCAGCTCGCCCAGGGTATCCAGCAACATCACGCTGTAATCGGCGGCCCGCCCGCCGCTCGTTTCGCTGCGTTTTCGGTATCGCAACTCGCGTTGCCGCAGCAGCCGTTCGACCTCCACGAAGCGCTCCGGGTGCCTCGGGGCGAGAATCATGAGCAGATCCGGGTACATGCGCAGCCACTGGGGAAGCGCTTCCAGCAGGATCCCTTCCTCGCCGCGATGGGTGCTCCCGGCCACGACCACGGGCCCGCGCCGGCCGCCTGGGTCCGGAAGCTCCGGGAGCGGCCCCGCTTCCACGTCGGCGGACTTGAGGGAGCCGGTAACCGTCACCTTGAGCGGGTCCACGCCCAGGCGCAGCACGCGGCCGGCGTTCTCGTCATCCTGCATGCCGAAGCCGGAGACCCCGTCGAGCACCGGCCTGAAGAGCGCCCGGAAACGTTCGTACATCCGCGCGCCGCGGGGCGAAAGGCGGCCGCTCAGGACCAGCGTCGGAATGTGCAGGCGATGAGCCGCCCGGATGAAGTTCGGCCAGATCTCCGTCTCCAGCAGAATGACCATCTCGGGACGCAGCCGCCGTAGACTCCGGGAAACGAGCCACGGCAGATCCAGGGGCAGGTACGTCACACCGTCGACGTCGGGAAGGACATCCCGGACCGTTTGACGCCCCGTGGCGGTGACCGTCGACACCAGCAGCTTGCGGTCCGGCCACTTCAGCCGCAACCGCCGTATCAGCGGCGCCGCGGACCGTACCTCGCCGACGGACGCCGCATGGATCCAGATGGGGCGCGCACCGGCGAGGGCCGCCGTGAGCTCCGCCGGATAGGCGGTAAAACGTTCCCGCAGTCCGCTGTAAATGCCTCGCCGAAGGACGAAGCCCAGGGGCCAAAGCAGCACCGCCAGCACGAGCGCCGCGTGAAGGAGCGTATTGTACAGGCTGAACACCGGCTCACGTCGTGGGTGTCCCTCAATCGGACGGGACACCGGCCGCCTGGAGATTGTAGAGACGACTGTACTCTTTCTGCCGCGCCAGGAGATTCTGGTGCGTCCCCTCTTCCACGATGCTTCCCTTGGAGAGGACGACGATACGGGTGGCATTGCTGATGGTCGACAGCCGATGCGCTATGACCAGGCTCGTGCGGGCCTTCATGAGGCTGTCGAGAGCCTCCTGCACCAGCCGTTCCGACTCCGAATCCAGGGCGGAAGTGGCTTCGTCGAGAATCAGGATCGGCGCGTTCTTGAGGACCGCCCGGGCGATGGCGATGCGTTGCCGTTGCCCGCCGGAGAGCTTCAGTCCCAGCTCGCCGATGATCGTGTCGTACCCGTCCGGCAGCTCCGTGATGAAGTCGTGGGCATTGGCGGCCCTGGCCGCCGTGACGATGTCGTCCATGTCCCTGGCCGGGTCGCCGTAGGAGATGTTGTTCTTCACGGAGTCGTTGAAGAGAAAGGTATGCTGCGTGACGATGCCGATCTGGTCGCGCAGGGACTCCAGGGTGAGCCTGCGGATGTCCATGCCGTCCACGGTGACGGCGCCGGAGGTGACGTCGTAGAAACGCGGGAGCAGGGCCGAGAGAGTCGTCTTGCCGGCGCCGCTCATGCCCACCAGCGCCACCGTCTCGCCGCGGCGGATCTCCAGGTTGATTCCCGCCAGCACCGGAGCCTCCCTGTAGCTGAAACCGACGTCCCGGAACGCGATCCGGTCGGCGAAGCTCGCGGCGGGGACCGCGTCCGGGGCGTCGGCGATATCCAGCGGTTCGTCCAATACCTCGAAGATCCGTTCCCCGCCGGCGATGCCCTGGTATATTTCCGGCAACGCCCTCGTGAGATGCTTGAACGGTTCGTAGGCCAGGAGCAAGGCGGTGAGAAAAGCGAAGAACTCGCCCGCCGTCCGTCCGCCGCCGATCACCGCGTTGCCGCCGTACCACAGCACACCGACGATGCCGAAACCCGCCAGCCACTCCATCGCCGAAGGCATGATGGCCTTGGCGCGCCCCGCCTTCATGGAATGACGCAGAATCTCCCGGTTCTCCCGGTTGAAGCGGTCCAGCTCGTAGCGTTCCCTGCCGAAGGCCTTGACGATGGAGCTGCCCTGAAGGCTTTCCTGGAGGATCGTGACGAGGGCGCCCGTGTTGACCTGGCTTCTCCGGGTCGCCCGCCTGACGCGTCCGGTGAGACGCCTGACCGGAACGACCGTGGCGGGAAAAGCCACGAAAGCGACGCATGCCAGCAGCCAGTCCAGGTAGAAGGCCACCGCCGTAAGCGCCGCCACCGAGGTGCTGTTTCGGGCCAGCGAAGCGACGGAGGTGGTGAGGGCGATCCGCACCAGCATGACGTCGCTGGTGACCCTGGAAAGCAGGGTGCCGGTGGGATGCCGATGGATGAAGGCCAGGGAGAGCCATTGCAGCTTCTCGCACAAGGACGAGCGCAGGTCGCGGATAATCCGCTGGCCGACGTACTCCATCAAGTAGAGCTGGCCGAAGTTGCAGAGTCCGCGGGTGACGAACAACGCCACTGCCGCCAGGCAGATGGTGACCAGCATGACGCGGTCCTTGCCCACGAACGCGTGATCCATCATGTCCCGGACCACGAACGGCAACATGGCCGTGGTGGCGCTGAACAGCAGCATACAGACGACGGCGCCGCAGAAGTGCGGCCACGCGTAGCGCCGCAGATACCCGAGCAATCGCAGGTAGACCTTCATCTCGATGCCCTGGGGCGACCGCGGGTTGCCCCCACATGGGATTCGTTTAACGCATGTGTAGGGGGACCCGCGGTCGCCCCCTGAAATTCGACTATTCGGACAGACTCCTGGCGCTGCTCCGGGCCAGCAACGACATGGCCATGTCCGCCACGCGTCCGGGCGCCCCGGGAGGGCCCAGCCGCTCTCGCACCGCCTCCAGCTTCCGGACCACGGCGCGGTTGACTTCCGGCTGGAGCATCCGCCTGGTTTCGGCCAGGATCCTGTCGGCGGTGACGTCCTTCTGTATCAGCTCCGGCACGACGCGCTCGCCGGCGATGATGTTGACCATGCCGATGTGATCCACCCGGACAAGCAGACGCCCGAGCCAGTAGCTCACCGGCGACAGGCGATAGGCTATCACCATGGGCTTCCCCAACAGCCCCGCCTCCAGCGTGGCGGTGCCCGAAGCCACCCAGACGAAATCCGCCGCCGCCAGCATATTGTACGTGTCACCCGCCACGACGCGGACCTCGACGGGCGAGCCGGCCACCGCCCGTTCCAGCTCGTTCCGCTCGATGGTGCTGGCGCGGATCAGGAGGAACTGTACGTCCCGTTCCCGAGCGAGTGCCCGGGCCGCCTCGAGCATGGGGCCGAGCAGCGCGGCAACCTCTTTCCTGCGGCTCCCGGGCATGATCGCCACCGTGAGCTTTCCGTCATCCAGACCGGCTGCCCGTAGACTCGTCCGGCGGTCCCGGTCGGGCTTCACCACGTCCACCAGCGGGTGCCCGACGAAGGAGACCGCACCCACGCCCACGGCCCTGTAGAGGTCCGCCTCGAAGGGAAAGACGACGGCCATGGCATCCACGCTGGCTGCGATCTGCCTGGCCCGGTAGCGGCGCCATGCCCAGATTTGCGGGCTGATGTAGTAGAGGACGGAAATGCCGTGGCGCCGCGCGATGCGCGCCAGGCGCATGTTGAACTCCGGAAAATCGATCAGGATCAGCAACGACGGCCGGCCTTCGAGCAGTTGTCGCCGCAACGCCCGGTAAGCCTGCCAGATGTGGCGGAGATTCCCGAACAGCTCCGAGAAGCCCACGCTCGCGACTCTCGCGACGTCGTAGACGATCCGCATGCCGGCTTGCCGAAGATCGGCGCCGCCCATGCCAAAGAACTCCACCGAAGGGTCCCGCTGCCGCAGGTTGCGCACCAACTCGGCTCCGCGGGCATCTCCCGAGGCTTCTCCGGCCACCAGCATCACTTCCGACGGCCGCCGGTCCCCGCGCGAATCACGAGCCATTACAGCCGCTCACTGATCGCCGATGCAATCTGGAGCGCGTGCAGCCCGTCCTCACCACTCACCACCGGATCCTTGCGGGTGGCCACCGACTCCAGGAAGGATTCGATCTGGTCCCGAAGGGCGTCGCCGTTCTCCGTGGCGATCATCTGTCCCCGGATTCCCGCCCAGCCCTGGCTGCGGTCCTCCATGCGGTACACCTCGGCCGTCTTGGCGTCGTAGTCCAGGGAGATGTACGTGTCCGACTGGAAGAAACGGATCTTCCGTTCGCGTTTCATCGACACCCGGCTCGCCGTGACGTTGGCCACGCAGCCGTCGTCGAATCGAATTCGCGCGTTGGCGATGTCGGGCTTGTCGGTGATCACGGCGACGCCGTTGGCGTCGATGGCGGCCACCGGCGCGTGCACCAGGCTGGCAATGATGTCGATGTCGTGGATCATCAGGTCCAGGACCACGTCCACGTCGGTCCCCCTGGTCACGAAGGGCGCCAGCCGGTGGCATTCGACGAACTTCGGCGCCACGATGAACCGGCTCAACTCGCGCACCACCGGGTTGAACCGCTCCAGGTGCCCCACCTGGAGAATACGGCCGTTCTTCCGCGCCAGATCCACGAGCTTCCGCCCGTCGGCGACCGTGGAGGTTATGGGCTTCTCCACCAGCACGTCGATCCCCGCCTCCAGGAAGTCCCGGGCCACCCGGTAGTGCTGGCCCGTGGGAACGGCGATGCTGACGCAGCGGACCTTGTCCAGGAGGTCGCGGTAGTCCGTGACTCCGGGGACCTGGTAATTCTCGCCCGCTTCGCGAGCGCGCCGTTCGTCGATGTCGGCCACGGCCACGAGCCTGGCCCCGGGCAGGTCGGCGTACTTGGCCGTGTGAAGGCTGCCCGCGTAGCCCACCCCGACCACGCCCGCCTCTATGGGTTTCCGTTCGTTCATTCAGGCTCCGGCTGCACCGCGACCACGGCGATTCCGGCATCGTCCGCGGCCGCGAGCAGGGCCTCCTTGTCCAACAGAATCGACCGGCGCCGTTCGACAGCCAGCACCCCCCCTCCGACCTTTTTCAACGCCTCGATGGTGCCGGGGCCGATGGCGGGCACGTCGAAACGCAGGTCCTGCTGCGGTTTGCTCATCTTCACCACCACCACCGGACCGCCGGCGATCCCGCCGCCGCGGCGTATGGCGGCATCCGTGCCCTCGATGGCCTCCACCGCGAGGATGACGCCCTCCTTCAGCACCAGAGTCTGGCCGATCCCCATCCGTCCCAGGGCCTTGGCCAGGGGGATGCCCGTGCGCACGTCCCGCCACTGTTCCGGGCCGGGTTGGGTGCGGGTGAGCACGCCCGGCTCGGCGGGAATGATCCGTTCCAGGAACAGCGTCGATTCCAGCACGCGGATCCCCTCCCGCTCGAGCTCCGCCGCCACGCCCCTCAGCAACTGGTCGTCGTCGCGGCTCCTCATGCGGGCCAGCAGCGCCAAGCCCCTGGGATCGGGCCGGAAGTTCGAAAACATCCGTGCCTTGCGGATGCCGCCGGCCATGACGGCGTTGCGCACCTCCGCCTTCTGGAACGTGCGGATGATCTTGCCGAGCTGCCCCACCCGGATCCAGGTAACGTCCTCCGCGAACTGCTCGATCTCCTTGGCGGTCTCGCCGCGGTGCGCCACCGCGATCACGCGGACCCCGATGTCCCGGGCATTCTGGGCGAAGATCACGGGAAACCGGCCGCTGCCGGCGATCAACCCGACCTTGTCGACGGGCATTCGTCCAAGCTCGTCCATCACCCCGATCCCCGGTGTTGTACTAGTGTCGTGTCTCGCCTGAAACGTCGTGAATATGCGAGGGCATTTTTGCCGTCGGCAAGGCGCGATGACGAGCAGTGGCCCCTACCACGGGAGGAAGAGCAACGCGGCCGACGGCGAAAAGGACCCGCAGATTCATGACGTTTCAGGCGAGACACGACACTAGACCGCCATCTCCATCGCGGACAGCAGTGCCTCGGCCACCTGCTTGCCGTCCACCGTCACGCGGCCGGCCAGGCGCCAGTAGTGCTTGCGCCGCTTGGCAATCTCCACCTCGATCCTGAGCTGGTCGCCCGGCTCCACCGGCTGCTTGAAACGCGCCCCGTCGAGGCCGGTCAGGACGAAGACCTTGTCAGAGTCCTGGTTGCTGCACCTTGCGAAGACCGCACCCACCTGCGCCATGGCCTCGCAGATCAACACGCCCGGCATGATCGGCTTGTCGGGGAAATGACCCTGGAAGAAGCCGTCGTTGATGGTGACGTTCTTGATCCCCACGATGCGCCGGTTGGGCTCGAGCTCCACGATTCGATCCACCAGGAGGAAAGGGTATCGATGAGGGATCAGCTTGCGTATCTCGGTTACGTCCATCATGTCTTCACGATACTCCCTGGCACGGTGCCCCCAGGCCCTCACCCGGCCTTCGGCCACCCTCTCCCGGAGGGAGAGGGGTTGTATCTGATCACTCCGACAGGCTCCTAGTCCTGCCGCGACCCCGGCCCCCGGATGCTGCGCTCGATCTCGGAAACCCGCCGCCACAGCGCGGGCAGCTTCGGCAGGAGCCGCATGGCCCGGAGCCATTGCTTGTGCGGCGCCGCCTCCAGCAGACCCGACAGCACGGACCCCGGGGGAACCGACTGCAGGACGTTGCTCTTGGGTCCGATGATCGACCGGTCACCGACCTCCACGTGATCGCTGATGCCGACCTGTCCGGCGACTACCACGTCGTCGCCCAACACGCTGCTGCCGGCGATGCCGGTCTGGGCTATGATCAGACAGCGCCGGCCAACGACCACATTGTGCCCGATCTGCACCAGATTATCGATCTTCGTCCCGGCGCCGATCCGGGTGCTGCCGATGGTGGCCCGATCCACGGTGGTGTTGGCGCCGATCTCCACATCGTCGCCAATCTCCACGATGCCCGCCTGGGGCACCTTGAGCCGCGCCGGACCGTGTCCCGCGTAGCCGAACCCGTCGCTCCCGATCACGACCCCCGCGTGGAGGATGACTCGGTCGCCGATGCGGCAGCGGTCCTCCACCGTCACGTTGGGATGGAGCACGCAGCCCTCGCCTACCTGTGCTCCGGCGCCGACGGTTACCCCGGACATGAGCACCGTCCGTTCCCCGACCCTGGCGTTCCTGCCTACGTAGCTATGCGGATAGACGGCAACCTCGGCGCCGATTACGGCCGTGGAATCGATGGCGGCCAACGGGCTGACGGTAGGGTCATGCGCCGGCGGGGGATTGAACAGTCCGTGGATCCGGACGAACGCGCGGTAGGGGTCGTCGACCCGCAGGAGGTTCAGGGCGGCGGCGCCTGCCGGTTCGTCGGCCACGATCACCGCGCTGGCCTTGCAGGAAGCGAGGAACCGCCGGTACCGCGGATTGGCGACAAAGGCGATGTCTCCCGGACCCGCGTCCTCGATGGACGCCACCCTCTCGATGGTCACGTCCGGATCGCCGATCACCCGTCCGCCCACCAGTTCGGCAAGGTCCGCGAGCGATTTGCCTGGGCTCGTCACCTGTTCTTGTCGACGGGCTGGTTCTGGTAGCGCTCGTTGTAGAGCTTGATCACCTCATCGGTGACGTCGGTCCCCTTGTCGGTGTAGAGCAACTGGCTTCGTTCGAGGATCATGGTGAACTTGCCCGTCTTGCCCAATTCTCCGATGATCTTTTGCAGGTCCTTCAGGATCTCGTCGGTCAACTCGCGCTCTCGGAGCGCCAGTTCCTCCCGCACGTCCCGCATACTGCGCTCCCAGTCACGCGCGCGGAGCTGCAATCGGCGCTGAGCCTTGGCCCTCTCGCTGGCCTTCATCAGCACGGCCTGTTTCTCCAGGTCCCTTCGCTGCTTCTCGATGGCCGCCTTTTCCTTGTCCAGTGCAACCTGCTCGTCCTTGAGGTCGGCCCGAAAGGCCTCGCGGGCGGCCTTTCCCCGCTCCGACTGGCTCATGGCCTTCTGCAGGTTCACGAAGCCCACTTTCAGCTCCTGACCCCACACCGGACCGATCAACGCCGCCGACAACAGTACAACCAGGAAGATTCGAATCACCATGACTACCACACTACCTCCCGTGCCGGCGTTGTCAAAGCCCCCCCAATGCTCCGATCGCGAAGCCCAGGACTTCCTTGCTATCGGACGGGTCGGCGTTCAGCGGATACGCCCAACTCAACCTTACCGGGCCAATGGGCGATTGCCACTGCATCGCCAAACCCAGCGACCGCTTCAGATCCTCAATGCTGATGTTCTCGGACGGCCCGAAGGCCTGCCCCTGGTCGAAGAACGCCGAGCCTCTGAACCCCCACTGGTCGAGGATCGGGAAGTGCAGCTCCGTTTTCAGGATCAACTGCTTGTTGCCTCCGATATTCTCGGGATCATCACAGTCCGGATCATCGTTCGGGCATTCCCGCGGACCCAGGGTGCGGTACTCGAATCCACGCACGGAGTTGATACCACCGGCGAAGTAGCGCTCGAAGAGCGGCAGTTCGCGGTCGGTCCAGGAAGCCGCGTACCCGATTCGACCGCCCAGCATCACGGCGAATTTCTCCCCCCATTCGAAGTTCTTGAAAATGGGATAGTACCAGGTCAACGAGGCGTCGCTTCGCATGAAGCGGTTGTCGCCTCCCAGTCCCGCGAGTTTGACGGACGTCACCGAGCGCGTGCCCGCGGTGGGCACGAAGAAGTGGTTGCGCGTGTCGTACGAGAGCCTCGGCCTGACGGCGCTGGTAAGAGACGTGCCGGGCTCGATGCTCGACGGAGCGTCGTCGTCCACGTCCGTGATCTTGGAACGGACCAGCTCGTAGCCGATGCCCGCGTGGAGATGATCCAGGATGGAAAAGCCCGGCTCGGTGTCTAGCCCGTCGGAGTCAAGGATATCCGCGCGACGTCCGAAGTAGGGCAGCCGTATATAGCGAACCGGCACGCTGATGCGGGTGGCGAAACCGCTGCGCCGGTTGGTCCAGGAAGCGTATTCCGCGGTGGTATGAAAGACGTCGAAACCGAGGTCCGCGCGGCTGTCCAGGACGCGCGGCTCCACCAGGCCGAGCACGATATCCTGATCCACCCTGCTGAGGGTGAGGTTGGCCGATACCCGCCTGCCGGTTCCGAACAGGTTGCGCTCCTCCAACGACGTCTGGAACGAGAAGGCGCTGGCGGTGCTGTACCCGGCGCCGATACTGAACGCGCCGGTGGGCGCCTCCTCGACCTTGACCAGCAGGTCCACCTCGTCCTTCTCCTGGGACTTCTCGGTGGACACGGTGACGTCCTTGAAGAAACCGGTCCGCAACAGGGCGTTCCGGCTCTCCCGTATCCTGGCCGAGGAGAACCGTGCCTTCTCCGCCACTTCCAACTCGCGGCGAATCACCTTGTCCCTCGTCTTGACGTTCCCCGTGATCTTCACCTCGTCGAAGAAGACCGGCGGCCCGCGCTTGATGGTGTAGGTTACGTTTACCAGGCGGCCCTGGGGATCGAACCTGGTCACCGGAGAAACTTCGGCGAACGCGTAGCCACGGTCGGCGTACCGTTGTTGCAGCGCGGTTACGTCATTGAGGAGCCGGCTCCTGCGGAAGATCTGCCCCGAGGTCAGGGTGACGTTTTCCAGCAGTCTCGCCGGATCGCCGTCCAGATCTCCCCCGAGCTTCACGGCGCCGACCCTGTAGCGTTCGCCCTCCTGTATCCGGATGACGACCTCCAACCCCTCGCCCCGCGTCAGGATGATGGGCTCGTCGATCTTGTGATCCACGAATCCGTGATCGTAGTAGAGGGAGGACAGCAGCGCGGTGTCGTTGGTGAGGACGTCCGGGTCCAGGATGCCTCGGGTCGTGAACGGGAGGAACCACTCCTCCTTCGTGTTCATGACGTCCTTGAGCTCGTCGTCGGAAAACTCCCGGTTGCCCTCGAAGGTGATCTTCTTGATCCGCAGCGTCTTACCTTCGATGATCGTCAGGGTGACGACGGTCTGGTTGTTCTCCTCCGGCGTCAGCACGTAGTCGACGCGCGTGTTGACGTGTCCCGCCTCGCTGTAGACCCTCAGCACCCGCTGCAGGCCTTCCTGGAGGCGGCTCGCGTCCAGGGCCGTGCGCGGCCGAATACCGAGGGCGGCCTCGATGTCTTCCGTCGAGACCTTGTCGTTGCCCACTATGTCCACCTGCTTGACGTAGGGCCGTTCCTTGACCGTATAGGTCAGGACTCCATCGGCGGAGAAATCCGCGCTCACGTCGTCGAAAAAGCCCATGCGGTAGATGGCCTTGACGTCGCGGTCCACCACATCCCGGTCGAAGGACTGCCCTTGCTGCGCCTGGATGCTCAGCCGGATGGCGTCCTCTTCGACCCTGAGGTTGCCCTGGACACGAACCTCGTTGACGAGGGAAGCGGCAGCGGCGAAACCGTTCCACGCCGCCAGCCAGAACACGACGGCGATGAACGCCGCGGCAGTTTTACTGGTGGTGATCCACACGAGCCCGTACACGAAATGGCTTGAATTTACCTGTGTTCTGCTAACAAGTTCCCGCGCCGTTGTAAAGCATGGAGCGCCGCCGGAAGGCATGCATTCGGGGTGCCGGCGGCGCGCCTCGTAAGGCTCCCTAGTATCCTGTCCGAGCAATCAAATACAACCCCTCTCCCTCTGGGAGAGGGTGGCCGAAGGCCGGGTGAGGGCCTTGGTTACGGCGTAAAGGGATGCAGCCGGCCGCGTCGAAGCTCGAACTGCCGGTTCATCCGGGCGGCCAACTGGCGGTTGTGAGTCGTGACGATCAGGCCCAGTCCGCGCTTTTCGTTGAGTCCGCACAGCAGGTCCTCGATCTCGCCCGCGGTGGCGGGATCGAGATTGCCCGTGGGTTCGTCGGCAAGCATGACCCGCGGCCCCAGAATAAGCGAGCGCGCGATCGCCACCCGCTGCTGCTCGCCTCCGGACAACTCCCCCGGGCGGTGCGTCAGCCGATGTTTGAGACCGACGGTTTCCAACAACTCGAGCGCGGACGCGCGCGCCCTGGAACGGTCCCAGCGCGCGATGAGGGCCGGCATCATGACGTTCTCGAGGGCGCTGAAGTCGGGCAGCAGGTGGTGGAACTGGAAGACGAAGCCGATGGTACGGTTGCGCAAGCCCGAGACCTCGTCATCGCTCCAGGCGGTCACGTCGTGTCCCTCGTAGAGCAGCGTGCCGCCGTCGGGGCGCTCCAGGGTGCCGATGATGTAGAGCAGCGTGCTCTTGCCGACGCCAGACTCGCCGACGATGGCGAGCCGTTCCCCCTGGCTCAATGACAGGTCGAGGTCCGCCAGCACGTCCACCTGCTTGCCTCCACCGCTGAAGGACTTCGCCAATCCCCGTACTTCGATCAACGCCGCCACGTTTCACTACTCGTATCGAATGACGTCCACCGGATGCAGCCTGGCCGCCTGCCGCGCGGGGTAGAGGCTCGCGAGACAGCAGATCGCCAGGGAGGCCAGGGCCACCAGCCCGAAGTACAAGGGGGAGATGCTTACCGGCACGGTGGAGACCGGAAAGACGCCCTCCGGCAGCTCGATGAACTGATAGCGTTGAAGCGCCAGCGCCAGCACGTAGCCGATGACCACCCCGCACAGCGTTCCGACGGCGCCGATAATCCATCCCTTCAGGAGAAAGATCAGCCGTATGCCCCCGCGGGATGCGCCCATGGAGCGCAGCACCGCGATGTCCTTGCGCTTTTCCATCACCACCATGATCAGCGTCGAGACGATGTTGAACGCCGCGATCATCACCATCAGCAGCAGCACCAGGAAATACACGGTCTTCTCCAGCCGCAAGGCGGCAAAAAGGTTGGGCCACAGACGCGTCCAATCCTCCACCAGATACCTCTTGCCCACGGCCCGCTGAATGTCCTCGGCGATGTCCCGAGCGTCCCCGACCTCGTCGACGGTGATCTCGATGCTGGTGGCGACCTTGCCGATCCCGAAGAACCGCTGCGCGTCCTCAAGGGCCAGGAAGACCAGGCCGCTATCGTATTCCCGCATACCCGAATCGAAGATGCCGACCACCGCCAACCGCCGTATCCGCGGCACGATGCCCACCGCCGTGGGACTCCCGATGGGCGAAACCGCCTGCAGCGCGTCTCCCAGCTTTACTCGCAGCTTGGTCGCCAGCCGATCGCCGATGATGATCCCGGGAAGCTGCAGCCGGCGCCCGTCGACGACCACGGGCGTGCGCTTTTCAAGGGCGCTCAGGTCGCCCTGTTGCAGGTACGACTGGAGATCCACGTGGGACCGGCCCGGGTCGATGCCGCGCACCAGCACCCCGCTGACACGGCTTCCCGCCGTCAGGATGATCTGTCCGGCGAGGGCCGGAGAGGCCGTCTTCACGTCATCGCGCTTCTCCAGCCGCGCCGCCAACTCGTCGTAGCCCCTCAGGTAGGACGCCGGCCTGACAAGCTCGATGTGGGAGTGCAGGCCGAGGAGACGGTCCCGGAACACCTCCTCGAATCCGGTCATCACCGCGATGGCGACGTTCAGGGTGACCACCGCGATCATCACCCCGAGGATGGAGATCAGCGTGAGCAGGGAGATGAACCGCTCGCTGCGCCGGGCGCGGAGATAGCGCAGCCCTACGAACAACTCGTACCGCATCGTCAGGTGCGCAGAAGCGGGAAAAGGATTACGTCGCGGATCGAAGGCGAGTCGGTCAACAGCATGATCAGCCGATCGATGCCGATGCCCTCTCCGGCGGCCGGAGGCATGGCGTACTCGAGGGCGCGCACGTAGTCCTCGTCCACCTCGCAGGCGGTGTCGTCCCCGGCCCGCCGGGCGGCGGCCTGCGCGTCAAACCGGTCACGCTGGTCTCTAGGATTGCTCAACTCCGAAAAGGCATTGGCCAATTCCCTGCCGCCGATGAAGAGTTCGAAACGATCAACGAAGGCAGGTTTCGATTCGTTTCGGCGCGCCAAAGGCGAAACCTCCACGGGATACCCTGTCACGAAAGTAGGCTGGACAAGACGCGGCTCCACCAAGTGCTCGAAGAGCTCAACCAGGAGCTTGCCGTGGCTCAGCCTGGGGTCGATCTCGAGGCCGAGCCCGTCCGCGACCTTCCGCAATCCCTTCAGGGTCGCCAGTTCGGACTCCTCCACGCCGACGCGCCGGGCCAAGCCTTCGCTCAGGGAAAGCCGCCTCCAAGGCCTTTTCAGGCTGACTTCATGTTCGCCACAAGGAATGGACAGACCGCCATGGATCTCCTCCGCGAGCATCACGAACAGCTCTTCCGTAAGCTCCATCAAGTCCTCGTAGTTGGCGTAGGCCTGATAGAACTCAAGCATAGTGAACTCGGGATTGTGGCGGGTGGAAAGGCCTTCGTTGCGAAAGTTGCGGTTCAGCTCATACACGCGGTCAAAGCCGCCTACCAGCAGCCGCTTCAGGAACAGCTCCGGCGCCACCCTCAGGTAAAGGTCCTGGTCCAGGGCGTTGTGGTGGGTCTTGAAAGGCTTGGCAGCGGCACCGCCCGCAATGGGCTGCATCATGGGGGTCTCGACTTCGAGAAAGCCCTTTCCGTCGAGGAAGCCGCGCACGAGCTGGATGATGCGTGACCGGTTTCGGAACACGTCGCGAACCTCGGGATTGACCATCAGGTCTACATAACGTTGCCGGTAGCGCGTCTCCACGTCCCTGAGACCGTGCCACTTTTCCGGCAGCGGCCGTATGCATTTGGTCTGAAGCGTTACCCCCCTGGCTTCGATGGTAAGCTCGTTGGTACGGGTCCGGAACAGCCTACCGAACACACCTACGATGTCGCCCACGTCCAATGACCGGAAGTCATCATAGGCGTCCGGCCCCAGCCGGTCCTTCCGCGCGTAGACCTGCAGCTTCCCGGTGCTGTCTTCAATCTCGAAAAACGCTGCCTTGCCGTGGGGGCGAAGTGCCCGTATGCGGCCGCCCAGCGCGAACTCCTCCGACAACGCTTCCAGTTCCGGTTGGTCGAGGTGGCCGTAGCGGTCACGGATATCCCGGACCGTGTGAGTGGGACGGAAGTCGTTCCGATATGCGAGCGGCCCCAGTTTCAACGCCTTGTGGCGACGCACCTTTATCTGTTCGTTCTCTTCGTTCTGTTCGTTGACTTCGTCCATGATGTAGAGAATCTTGGCTCGGAGCCCGCATCGACAACAGCGCGATCCGAGCGCGGGCGGGTTTGAAACCCGCCCCTACAAGGTGTCCTTACTGCAGCGCCGGCTCCTGGATTACAGCATGCCGAGCTGCAGCTTGGCGGCGTCCGACATGAGGCTGGGATCCCAGGGCGGCTCCCAGACGATCTCGAGGTGCACGTCGTTGACGCCGTCCACCGCCCTGACCTTCTCCTCCACCTCCATGGGAAGAGACTGGGCGGCGGGGCAGTTCGGCGCGGTGAGGGTCATGGAGATGGAGGCATTCCCGAGGGGATCCAGCTCCACGCCGTAGATCAAACCCATTTCGTAGATGTTGACCGGGACCTCGGGATCATAGACTGTCTGCAAGGCCTCGATGACCCGCTTCTCGGTATCTTTCTGGTCTGCGACGGTTTCCACGAACTCTCTCCCGCTCCGCTATTCTGTGCTGACCGCCTTTTCTTCGCCGTCCAGGGCCGCCCGCAACGTGTGCCACGCCAGCGTAGCGCACTTGACACGCGCCGGATAGTCCCGGACGCCGGCGAAGGCCGCCAGCTTGCCCATATCCGGGGGATCGGACTCCACGCCGTCCGCGGGCGCGACCATCCGGTGGAAGCGCTCGAAGAGGCCCACGGCGTCCTCCCGCGTTTGCCGCTTCAGGCTTTCGGTCATCACCGAAGCGGAGGCGATGGAGATGGCGCAGCCCGTGCCCTCGAACCGGATGTCCTTCACCTGGCCGTCTTCCACGTGCAGATGCACCGAGACCTTGTCGCCGCAGAGGGGATTGATCCCCCTGGCGCTTCGATTGGCTTCCGGCAGCGGGCCGAAGTTGCGCGGCCGGCGGTTGTGGTCCAGGATCAGCTCCTGGTAGAGGTCCCTCAGGTCAGACACCGCTGAACAACCTCCATGCCTTTTCCAGGCCATCGGCCAGCACGTCGACCTCGGCCTCGGTGTTGTAGCAGGCGAACGACGCGCGCACCGTGGCGGGGACGCCGAACCGCTCCATGACCGGCATGGCGCAGTGGTGTCCGGTCCTCACCGCGATGCCCTCCTGGTCGAGGATGGTGCCGATGTCATGGGCATGGACGTCGCCCAGGACGAACGACACCAGCGACGCCCGGCGCCCGGGGGTCCCCACCAGGCGCACGCCGGGCACCCGCCCGAGGCGCTCCACGGCATACGCCACCACCCGGTCCTCGTGGCCCGCCACCGCATCGATGCCGAGCGCGGTGACGTACTCCACCGCCGCCCCCAGGCCGATGACGCCGGCGATGTTGGGGGTCCCGGCCTCGAACTTGTAGGGCAGCACATTGTACTCGGTCTCCTCGAAGCTGACCGAAAGGATCATGTCTCCGCCGCCCTGGTAAGGCGGCATTTCCTCCAGCAGGGAGGCCCTTCCGTAGAGCACGCCGACACCCGTGGGGCCGTATAGCTTGTGGCTGGAGAAGGCGTAGAAGTCACAGTCGAGGTCCTGCACGTCCACACGGGTGTGAGGCACCCCCTGGGCGCCGTCCACCAGCACCGGAACGCCGGCACGGTGGGCGTCCGCGATCATCCGCTTGACGGCGTTCACCGTGCCCAGGGCGTTGGAGACATGCGGCAGGGCCACCATCCGGGTCCTGGGGCCAAGCAGCCGGTGGTACGCATCCATCACGATGTCGCCGTGGTCGTCCACCGGGATCACCCGCAGGACTGCTCCCCTCTCCTGGCAGATGAGTTGCCAAGGGACGATGTTGGAGTGATGCTCCATGGCCGAGATGACGACCTCGTCGCCGGCCTGCAAACGCGCGCCGCCGTAGCAGCGAGCCACCAGGTTGATGGCCTCGGTGGTGCCGCGGACGAAGACGATCTCCCGGTCCTCCGCGGCGTTGAGGAACTTCCGGACAGTGGTCCTCGTCCCTTCATAGGCGCGCGTGGCGGTCTCGCTCAGCCAATGGACGCCGCGATGGATGTTGGAGTTCTCGGCCTCGTAGTATTCGGCGACGCGCCGGATCACCGCCCGCGGCTTCTGGGCCGTAGCCGCGTTGTCGAGGTAGACCAAGGGCTTGCCGTGAACGGTCGTGCCGAGGACGGGAAAATCCTCCCGCACCCGCGCCACGTCGTAGCAGCCGTCCGGTCTGTTCTGCTCCGCTGTTGTCCTCATGCCCCCAACTCGGCAAGAACTCCGTTCTCGACGCCCTCGCGTAACGGCTCGATGGCGATGCCGTCGAGGACCTCGCCGGCGAAGCCATGGACGAGCAACTCCCTGGCCAGCCCGTCGTTCAGTCCGCGCGTGCGCAGGTAGAACAGCTCGTCCTCTTCCAGTTGTCCGATGGTGGTGCCGTGGGAGCAGCGGACGTCGTCGGCCAGGATCTCCAACTGCGGCTTGCTGTCGATCTCCGCGTCCCGGGAAAGCATCAGGTTCTTGTTGGACTGTTGCGCATCGGTCTTCTGCGCTTCCTTGCGCACGAGGATCTTGCCGTTGAAGACCGCCCGCGAACGCCCGCCCAGCACCCCCTTGTAGAGTTCGCGGCTGGTGCCGTGGGGCCGGGCGTGCTCGATGGCGGTGCGGTTGTCCACGTGCTGCGTGCCGCCCGCCACGTAGAGGCCCCGGAGCAGGCAGTCAGCCCCCTCGCCGTCGAGCAGCGCGTTGATCTCCACCCTCGTCATGCTCCCGCCGGAGGTAACGGAAAGCGACCGGTAGCGGCTGTTGCGCGCCTGGTGCACCTGGACGGTGCCCAGATGGAACGCCCCGCCGCCTTCCCGCAGCAGGCGGTAGTGGTCTAACTCGGCGTCTTCCTCCAGGACGATCTCCGTGACCGCGTTGGTGCAATAGACCTCATCCCCCGCCCCCGAATAGGTTTCCACCAGGGTGAGCCGGCTGCCGGCCCCCATCACCACGAGGGTCCGGGGGTGGAGGATGCGCCCGGAAGCATGCTCCGGAACCGGGGTGAAAGCCAGGTGGACGGGCCGCTCCAGCACCTGCCCCGGACCCAGCCGGACGGCGCCGCCGTCTTCCAGGAAGGCGGTGTTGAGCGCCCGGAGCGCATGGCCGTCATAGTCGGCGTGGCGCCCGAGATGCGCTTCCACCCAGGGAAGCCGGCTTTCCATAGCCGCGGCCAGCCGCCCGATGAAGAGGTCGTCGACGGTGGCGTCCGGGCCGGCGTCGCCGGCGCCGTCCCACGGGAACGTCAGCATGTGGCGTTCCCATCCATCCAAATGGAAAGGGTCGCGGCCCCGGGTCACGGCTTCGCCCAAGACATCCGGCGTGCGCAGGCGGGCCTTCCGCAACGCCTCCAGGCTCGTGTACTTCCACTCTTCGTGCCGAGTGGACGGAAAGCCCAGGGCGCAGAAGCGCTCCATGGCGCGCCGCCGCAGATCGCCGGACCAGCCGCCGCCGTTGCCGGATACCCGCGCCTTGAGCTTCTCGAAGTCCTCGAGGTAGCCCCGGTGCTCCGTTGCCGCCTGGCTCATGCCCCCTGGCTCCGGTCCGCCGAGACGTCCGGCCCTTCGCCCGCCGCTCCCTCCACCCAGGAATAACCGGTGTTCTCCAGCTCCTGGGCGAGCTCCTTGCCGCCGGACTTCACCAGGCGTCCGTTGTGGATGACGTGGACCATGTCGGGCACCACGTAGTTGAGCAGCCGCTGATAGTGGGTTACGAGGATGATGGCCCGCTCGGAGCCGCGGAAGAGGTTGATGCCGTGGGCCACCACCTTGAGGGCGTCGATGTCCAGGCCGGAGTCGGTCTCGTCCAGGATCGCCAGGGTCGGCTCCAGCATGGTCATCTGGAAGATCTCGGCGCGTTTCTTCTCGCCGCCCGAGAAGCCGGCGTTGACCGGACGCCGCAGCAGGTCCTCGCCCATCTCCACCGCCTGCATCCGCTCCTTGGCCAGGGCCATGAAGTCCACCGCGTCCAGCTCATCCTCGCCGCGGTGGCTGCGTCCGGCGTTGACCGCGGCCCTGAGGAAATACAGGCTGTTGAGTCCGGGAATCTCCACCGGATACTGAAATCCCAGGAAGATCCCTTCCACCGCCCGCAACTCCGGGGCCATGTCGAGCAGGTCCTGCCCCTTGTAGCGGACCTCGCCGGCGGTCACCTCGTAGGTGTCGCGCCCGGCCAGCACCTGGGCCAGGGTGCTCTTGCCCGAGCCGTTGGGCCCCATGATGGCGTGGACCTCGCCCGCCGCCACCGTCAGGTCGATGCCGCGGAGGATCTCCTTGCCCTCGACGCGCGCATGCAGGTTTCGAACTTCAAGCATCCCGCCATCCTTGTGGGCGACCGCCGGTCGCCCCTACCGCAATTGACCTGGGGCGCCCGCGGGTCGCCCCTACCCTGTCGACTGTTCGGATACGCCCCTACCCCACGCTGCCTTCCAGGCTGACCCCGAGGAGCTTCTGGGCCTCCACGGCGAACTCCATCGGCAGCTCGCGGAAGACCTCACGACAAAAGCCGTTGACGATCATGGCGACGGCGTCCTCTTCCTTGATGCCGCGCTGCCGGCAATAGAAGATCTGGTCCTCCCCGATCTTCGAGGTCGACGCCTCGTGCTCGATGTGAGCCGAGTTGTTCTTCACCTCCAGGTAGGGGAAGGTGTGGGCGCCGCACTCGCTGCCCATCAGCAGGGAATCGCACTGGGAGTAGTTGCGGGCGTTGGACGCGCCCTTGAGCACCTTCACCAGGCCGCGGTAGCTGTTCTGGCCGTGGCCCGCCGAGATGCCCTTGGAAACGATGGTGCTGCGGGTGTTCTTGCCCACGTGGATCATCTTGGTGCCGGTATCCGCCTGCTGGCGGTTGTTGGTCACCGCCACGGAATAGAACTCGCCCACCGAGTCGTCTCCTTGCAGGATGCAGCTCGGATACTTCCAGGTGATGGCCGAGCCGGTCTCCACCTGCGTCCACGAGATCTTGGACTTCCGGCCCGCGCACTTGCCGCGCTTGGTGACGAAGTTGTAGATGCCGCCCTTGCCGTCCTTGTCGCCGGGATACCAGTTCTGCACCGTGGAGTACTTGATCTGCGCGTCCTCCAGCGCCACCAGCTCCACCACGGCGGCGTGGAGCTGGTTCTCATCGCGCATGGGCGCGGTGCAACCTTCCAGGTAGCTCACGTAGCTGCCGGCGTCGGCGACGATCAGGGTGCGTTCGAACTGGCCCGTCTGGGCCGCGTTGATGCGGAAGTAGGTGGACAGCTCCATGGGGCAGCGCACGCCCTTGGGGACGTAGCAGAACGACCCGTCGCTGAAGACCGCGGAGTTGAGGGAGGCAAAGAAGTTGTCGCTGTAGGGCACCACCGAGCCGAGGTATTGACGCACCAACCCCGGGTGCTCCCGCACCGCCTCGGAGAACGAGCAGAAGATGATGCCCATCTCCGCCAGCTTGTCCTTGAAGGTCGTCGCCACCGATACGCTGTCGAACACGGCGTCCACCGCCACCCCGGCCAACGCTTCGCGCTCGTGCAGCGGGATGCCGAGCTTCTCGTAGGTGGCCAGAAGCTCCGGATCCACCTCGTCCAGGCTCTTGGGCGCGTCCTTCTTGGCCTTGGGAGCGGAGTAGTAGATGATGCTCTGATAGTCGATGGGCGGATAGTGGACGTTGGCCCACTTGGGCTCCGCCTCGGACTTCTCGAGCTTCGTCCAGTAACGGTAGGCCTTGAGACGCCAGTCCAGCAGCCACTCCGGCTCGCCCTTCTTGTCCGAGATCAGCCGCACCACGTCCTCGCTCAGGCCCGGCGGGACGTGGTCGGCCTCGATATCGGTGACGAAACCGTACTTGTACTCGCTGCCGACCAGCTCGTTGTCCAGTTCCATGTTTGCCATTTCCTTCACGCGCGCCGAAGTGGGATGCCCCTGGCGTCGTCCGTCTTCGGCATATAGAGTTCAGTTGTGCAGGCCGTTCAAGCGGCCTTTGAGGCCCTCCCGGTCGGCCAAGCTCCCGATGGAGACCCCCGCCAGGTATTCCACCAGCAGATTCTGCGCCCGTTCCCACACGGAAATCTGCGTGCACACCGTGTCGTAGGGACAGCAGTGATTGTCCAGGCACTCCATCAGGCTCAGCGGCTTCTCAACGGCTTCGTAGGCTTCCTTGACGCTGATGGACTCCGGAGGTCGCGCCAGGCTGAAGCCGCCCTTGCGGCCCACGTGGGAGTGGACCAGCCCCGCCGCCGCAAGGTCCTTCATGATCTTCGACATGTAATGCGTCGGAATGTCCTGCCGCGCCGCGATCTCCTTGCTCCCCACCACCCATTGCTCGGGCTGGGCGGCCAGATACGAAAGCGCCCGCACGGCATAGTCGACCTTCCTGCCGATATTCATCAGCGAGCTTCGGTCGGTGTTGGACTTGACGGAATTCACAGCAGTTTCTTGCATGCTGGATCTCCCCGTGGGCTACACGCACCAGAGCGCGGCAATGTCTCGATCACTCCGCACGTGAAATATAGACCTAGTGCGTCCACATTGTCAAACCGCCGACACTCTCCCCTTCTTGAACAAGCCGAAATCGCTGTGTTACCAAGCCCTGATGGCCATCCTCAAGGTAGCGCGCCTCGGCAATCCGGTGCTGCGGACGCCCGCCCCGGAAATCCCCGTTGCCGACATCGCGCGGCCCGATTTCCAGCGGCTCGTCGATGACATGGTGGTCACCATGCACGAGTACGACGGCGTGGGTCTCGCCGCCGTGCAGGTCCACGAGTCGCTGCAGGTAGCCGTCCTGGAAGTGGCCGAGAATCCCCGCTATCCGGGCAAGGGCGCCGTGCCGCTTTCCGTCCTCGTCAACCCCACCATCACGCCCCTGGGAGACGAAACCGAGGAGGACTGGGAGGGTTGCCTGAGCATCCCCGATATCCGCGGCCTGGTGCCCCGTTACAAACGGCTGCGGGTGACCGCGCTGGACCGTGACGGCAACGAGCTGGACTTTGTCGCGGAGGACTTCCACGCACGCGTCATCCAACACGAGGTCGACCACCTGCGCGGCCATGTCTACCTGGACCGCATGCCCGACCTCTCGACGCTCACCTACCTGACCGAGCTGTCACGCTACTGGGCGAACCGCTGAAACAGCCCCTCTTCCTCCGGGACGGGGTGGCTGCAGGCCGGACAAGGGTTGCCGCGCAAGCTCACCCTCTCTCGCGAACGGACTGCTCGCACCGGGCACCCTCACCCCGGCCCTCTCCCAGAGGGAGAGGGGTCGGAGAGTGGTCGTCCCCGGGGAGAGATGGAGTCGGGGGTTACTCGTCCCGGGCAAGGAGGCTGTTACTCCCCCGCCAGGGTCTTGATCCGAAGCTCGGAGAGCTGCCGGGCGTCCACGGACGTGGGCGCTTCGGTCAGCATGCACACCGCCCGCTGGCTCTTGGGAAACGCGATGACGTCCCGGATCGCCGGAGAATCGCTCAGGAGCATGGCCATGCGGTCGACGCCGAAGGCGATGCCGCCGTGGGGCGGGGCGCCGAGGTCCAGCGCCTCCAGCAGGAAGCCAAACTGCTCTTCCACGGTGGCGGGGTCCACGTCGAGCAGCGACAGCACCTGACGCTGCAGTCCCGGCGAATGGATACGGATGCTGCCGCCGCCCAGCTCCATGCCGTTGAGCACCAGGTCGTAGGCGCGGGATTTCACCCGGCCGGGATCCGATTCGAGCAGCGGCAGGTCTTCCTCGCGCGGCGCGGTGAACGGATGGTGAACGGCGGTGTAGCGGCCTTCCGCCGCCCTCCACTCCACCAGCGGGAAGTCGAGGACCCAGCAGAAGGCCTGGAGGCCCTCCTTCACCAGCCCGAGCCTGCGGCCCATCTCCAGGCGCAGGTTGGCGAGGCCCTCGTTGACGATGTCGAAGTCGTCGGCGAGCATGAAGATGATGTCGCCGGGCCGGGCGCTCGTGAGGGTCTGCAGCGACTCTTTCTCGGCCTCGCTCAGGAACTTCGTCAGCGGCGACTGCCACTCGCTCTCGGTCACCTTGATCCAGGCGAGCCCCTTGGCGCCGTAGTGCCCCACCAGGCCGGTGAGGTCGTCCAGCTCCTTGCGCGACAGGCCGCCGGCCCCCGGCACGCACAGGCCCTTGACGATGCCGCCGGCCTCCAGGGCGCGGGTGAAGATGGCGACCTTGGAATCGCGGAACCGGTCCGACAGCTCCACCAACTCCAGGCCGAAGCGGAGATCTGGCTTGTCGGTGCCGTAGCGCCCCAGCGCCTCCTCCCAGCTCAGGCGGCAGAACGGCGTTTCCAGCTCCACTCCACGGACCTCCCGGAACACCTGCTGCATCATGCCCTCGACCATGGCGAAGATGTCCTCGGGCTGGACGAAGGACATCTCGATGTCGAGCTGGGTGAACTCCGGTTGCCGGTCCATGCGCAGGTCCTCGTCGCGGAAACAACGCACGATCTGAAAGTAGCGGTCCACACCGCCCACCATGAGGATCTGCTTGAAGAGCTGGGGGGACTGCGGCAGCGCGTAGAACTTACCCGGATGCATCCGGCTGGGCACGAGGTAGTCGCGTGCCCCCTCCGGGGTGCTCTTGGTGAGCACCGGAGTCTCCACCTCCATGAACGACAAGCCGTTCAGATGGTTGCGGACCGCGGACAACATACGGTGGCGAATCTCCAGGGGGCGCAAGCTGCGCGACCGTCGCAGGTCGAGATAGCGGTATCGGAAACGGCTGGTCTCGGTGGGTTCGACGTCGTCGTCGACCTGGAACGGCGGCACCCGCGAGGGATTCAGCACGCGCAACTCCTGCGCCATGAGTTCCACCGCGCCGGTGGCGAGGTTCGCGTTGACCGTCTCCTCCGAACGCCGGACCAGCGTGCCGCGCACCGCCAGCACGTCCTCGGCGCGCACGCGCTTGGCCTTCTCGTGGGCCTCCGGCGTGACTTCCGGGTTCACCACCACCTGCACGACACCGGCGCGGTCCCGGAGGTCGATGAAGAGGAGGCCGCCGTGGTCACGCAGGGACTGGGTCCAGCCCATCAGGGTCAACTCGCGGCCCACGTCGCCCTCGCCCGGTTCCCCGCAGCGGCAGCTCCGCTGCCAGTCGCCCATCAAATCCACATTCCGCTTGTTCACCTGTTCACCTGAAAGGTTCATGCAGGGGCGGGGCCGAAAGGCTCCGCCAGACTGTCGTCGACGTTCGCGAAGTCCACCTCGACCTGTTCCTTTGTCGCCATGTGACGCAGGACCGCCCGGCCCTTCGTCATCTCGTCGGGGCCCACGATGAGCACCCCGCGCGCGCCCAGCTTGTCGGCCCGCCTCATCTGGCTCTTGAGGCTCCTGGCCTCCCCGTCCAGATCCACCCGGACGCCTCGCCGGCGCAGGCGATGAGCCAAGGCGAAGGTCCACCACTGCGCCTCGTCTCCCATCCACGCCAGGTACAGCAGCGCCGACGCCGGCTCGCTCGCGCCGCCTTCCGACAGCAGCAGCGCCAGGCGCTCGACGCCCAGGGCGAACCCGACTCCGGCCACCGGAGGTCCCCCGAGGGACTGCACCAGGCCGTCATAGCGCCCGCCCGCGGCCACGGTGTTCTGGCTCCCCAAACCGCTTCCGGCCTTCCACTCGAACGTGGTCCGGCAATAGTAATCCAGCCCGCGCACCAGGCGGTGGTTGACCACGGGCTCCGGACGGATGTCCTTCAGCAGCTCCAGCACCGAATCGAAGTGCTGCCGGCACTCCGCGCAGAGATGGGACAGAATCGACGGCGCGGCGGTCACGATGTCGGCGCACGACTCGCGCTTGCAGTCCAGCACCCGCAACGGGTTGGTCTCCAGGCGCCGGTCGCAGTCGGCGCACAGCTCGCCTCGGTGTCCTTCCAGAAAAGCCACCAGCGCCGCCCGGTACCCGGGGCGGCACTCGACGCAGCCGATGGAATTCACCTCCAGGACCGTCCCCGCCACCCCCAGATCCTCCCACAGGTCGCGCAGCATCAGCAGCAACTCCGCGTCGACGAAGGGGTCCGTGCGGCCGAACACCTCGGCGCCGATCTGGTGGAACTGGCGCAGCCGGCCCTTCTGGGGCCGCTCCCGCCGGAACATGGGCCCGAGGTAGTAGAGCTTCCTCACCGGCTCCACCTGGTGGAGCTTTCCCTCGACGTAGGCCCGCACCACGCCCGCCGTGCCTTCCGGCCTCAGGCTCAACAGGGTGGCCTTCGCGTCGCGGTCGGCGAAGGTGTACATCTCCTTCTCGATGACGTCGGTGCTCTCCCCCAGCGAACGCGAGAACAGCTCCGACTTCTCCAGCATGGGGACTCGAATCTCCTTGAAGTTATAGGAGTCAAATACCCGTACTGCCGTCTGTTCGATCCTTTGCCAAAGCTCCACTTCGCCCGGCGGAACGTCGGAGAATCCCTTGATGCGGGTCAATTTCATAAGCGCTCCAGAACGGGCGCCCGCGACGGAATCATGGTTGTCATAAGGGGGATCGGTGACCGATGACAGGAGGATTTGCACGCGCTAGTGTTGCGTCCCACGTAAGAGTTGACAAAGATGCGCAGGATTTTTCGTTGTCGGCAAGGCGCGATGACGAGCAGTGGCGGGTACCACGCGAGGAAGAGCAACGCAGCCGACGACGAAAAAGACAAGCAGATTTGTCAACTCTTACGTGGGACGCAACACTAGAGACGACGTGCCGTCACGGACAGGAGCTAACAGAGGCAGGCGGGAAAGTCAACAAAGCCTCTTCCGGGAGGCCCTCCGCAGGAGCCCGCAGGCGCACGCGGCCGCCGTCAGGATCACGAGGTAGATGAGTCCCACCAGGGGCCAGTCCGGCCTCGGCACGGACAAGGCGGCCATGGGAAACCCGGCGAGCAGTTCGACGGCGCTCAGGAAGAACGCCACGAAGGGTTCCAACACCTTGGCCAGCAGGGTCGATGCGGCCGGAAACAGCAGGCACAGAAAACCCATGAGGAGAGCCGCGGGCACGATCAGGAATCCCACCAGCGGCACCAGCAAAGGGTTGGCGATGAAGCCCGCCAGGGACACGTAGCCGAAGTGGTGGGCCACCAGCGGTCCGGTGCCGACGCCGGCGAAGAACGGCACGAGGATCGCGAGTAGGACGGACGGCCACAGCCGCTGCAACCATCCGCCCGCCGGCCAATCAGCGGACCGCATGGAGGGAGTGTGGCGAAAGAGCCGGAGAGCGGCGACGATGGCCAGCACCGCCAGGAAGGAGAGCTGAAACGATACCTCCATGACCGCGCCGGGCCAGCACAACGCGGCGATGGCGGCGGCCCATGCCAGGGTCCCGAAAATGTTCACCTGCCGCCCGCTCAGCACGGCAAGTTGGTACAGTCCGATCATGATGGCGGCCCGCACAGTGGGTATCCTTGCCCCGGCCACCACGGTATAGAGGACCACCGGCACCAGGGAGCCGAAGGCCGCCAGCTTATACACCGGTAGTGACAGCAGCAGGCGGGTGCTGCGTGACGCGACCGTCCGGAGAAGGACGAACACCGCCAAGCCGAGCATGCCCACGTGCAGGCCCGATATCGACAGGACATGGGACATGCCGACGGCGGCGAACCGCTCCCGCGTCTCACTGGAGAGTCCGCCCCGGTCCCCCAGCATCAACGCCTTGACGAGCGCGCCGTTCTCCGGCTCGAAGCGGCGCTCCACGAACCGCCCTATGCGCCGCCGCGCCGTCTCGATCCGACTCCGGACACCGCCGCCGCGGCTCACCCGCACCGCCTCCCAGTCGTTGTGCAGGTAGGCGACCCGATAGATTCCCCGCCGGGCCAGGAAGGCCCGGTAGTCGAAGCGCTCGCCGCGGTTCCTCGGCGGGCGCAGGCGCAGGGGGACCCGTACCACGTCCCCGTAATGCCAATGGCGGTAGGCGTTGCGGACCGTTACCAGGATGTTGCCGGAGATTGTCCGGGAGCCGTGCGGCGTCCACACCCGCTCCGCCGACAGGTACCAACGACTCCAGGCGCCCCGCCCTTCGGGCTCGCGATAGAGCCGTCCCTCGATGACGGTTTCCGTCCGTGGGAGCTGGCGGACATCACTGGGCGAAGGGCGCGGATGCAACAGGCGGTGATGGGCGGCGAAACCCCAGTGGAACGCCAGCACGCAGGCGAGGCCGAGGAGTCCCCAGCGGCGGCGGATGAAGCACAAGGGGAACGAGACCGCGGCCAGCGACAGCGTGAACGGCCAGACGCTGGCGGAACCGGCGGCGGCGGCGGCGGCTTGACCGATGAGGAGGGCCGCCAGCGGGAGGACGAGGGGGAGCATGGAGTGCGGGGCGAGCGGGCCCTCACCCCGACCCTCTCCCGGAGGGAGAGGGTGTCGGAAGGCGCGGGTACGTGGTGGCGACGGAGACGGACATCGGACGGGTTCCGCGAAGGGCGCGTTACCGCTGTTCCGCGGTGTGGAAGGACTCGACGATGCGCTGGGCCACCGGCCGGCTCATGGACGGGACCTCCAGCAGCTCTTCCAGCGAAGCGCCCCGCAGCCGCTTCATGCTGCCGAAGCGGCGCAGCAACGCCTTGCGGCGCGCCGGGCCCACGCCGGGAATGCCGTCGAGGTCCGAGCGCAGAGTCTCGCGCTTACGGATGCTGCGATGGTAGGTGATGGCGAACCGGTGCGCCTCGTCGCGGATACGCTGCAGCAGGAACAGGGCGTTGGAATTGCGCCGAAGCACCACCGGATTGCTGCGGTACGGCAGGAAGATGCGTTCCTCCGAGCGCTCGATCTCGGCCAAGCGGGGCGACGCGGTGACCCGCATCTTGGCCATGGCCACCACCTCCACGCCCGTGACCCGAAGGTCCGCCAGCGCCGTCAGCGCCACCTGCAACTGCCCCTTGCCGCCGTCCACCACCACCAGATCCGGGAGGTCCGTTTCCTTGAGGCCGCGCTGGAAGCGCCGCTTGACGACCTCGTACATCATGGCGAAGTCGTCGCCGCGGGTTTCCGGAGCGACGGTGCGCACGCGGTAGCGCCGGTAGTTCTGCTTGTCGGGCTCGCCGTCGAAGAACGACACCCGCGACCCCACCGCATGGGTGCCCTGGATCATGGAGATGTCGTAGCACTCGATGCGCTGCGGATACCGCCGCAGCCGCAACCTCTGCTGCAGCTCGAGCAGCATCTTCTCCCGTTCCCGCTCCTGGTCGTGGCGCTCGCTGAAGCCCTGGCGGGCGTTGTTCATGGCCATCTCCAGAAGCTTGCGCTTCTCGCCCCGCTGGGGCTGGTGCACCGTTACCCGCCGTCCCTTGCGCTCCTCCAGGTATTCCTGGTGCACCTCCCGGTCCTCCAGCTCCACCGGCACCAGGATCTCCTCGGGAACGAAGCGGTTGCCCTGGTAGAACTGGGCCAGGAGGGCGGCGACGATCTCTTCGTCGTCGAAGTGGTGGTCCTCCAGGGAATAGGCCTGGTTGCCGGTGAGCTTTCCCTGGCGCACGAAGATGACCTGGACCTCGATGAACCCGCCCTCCCGGTAAAGGCCGAAGATGTCCTGGTCGGCACCCCAGTGGGACACCATGCGCTGCTTCTCCAGGGTCTTCTCCACCGCCCGGATGCGGTCCCGCAGCTTGGCCGCCTGCTCGAACTCCAGCGCGTCGGCGCGCTCCCGCATGCGCGTGCGCAGTTGCCGCAGCAGGTCGGCGCTCTTGCCCTCGATGAACAGCACCGCCTGGTGCAGGTTGCCGGCGTACTCCTCCGGATCCATCGGGTGGACGCAGGGCGCCGGGCAGCGCTTGATCTGGTATTGCAGGCACGGACGGTCGCGGTTGCGGAAGTTGTAGTCGGTGCAGCTCCGCAGCAGGAAGTGCTTCTCGATGACCTCCAGGGTCTCGCGCACGGCGATGGCCGAGGCATAGGGGCCGAAGTAGCGGCTGCCGTCCTTGACGATGCTGCGGGTGGCGAGGATGCGCGGCCAGTCGCCGGCGGTGACCTTGATGCTCAGGTAGCTCTTGTCGTCCTTGAGGCGGATGTTGTAGCGCGGCTTGTACTGCTTGATGAGGTTGTTCTCCAGGATCAGCGCTTCCTTCTCGTTGCTGGTCACCAGGGTCTCGATGTCCGCCACCTGGCGCATGAGGAACGCCACGTGCGGGCGTCCGTCGCCGCCCCGCAGGTAGGAGCGCACCCGCGCGCGCAGCTCCTTGGCCTTGCCCACGTAGACCACCTTGCCGCCGCCGTCCCGCATGAGGTAGACGCCGGGCCCGGCGGGCAGCGTATCCAGCTTGTCCTTCAGTTCCTCGACGTTCATGACGCGTAGGGGCGGGTTTCAAACCCGCCCGTGTCCGGCGCCGCGCGAAAGGTACGGCCCGGACAGCTCCTTCTCCTGGAGGCCGCGTATGCGGTCCCGGATTTCCGCCGCCTTCTCGAACTCCAGGCGATCCGAGGCCTGCTTCATTTCCTTCTTGAGCTTCGCCACCATGCGCGGGATCTCGCTCGGCGCCGGCCCGTCGTCGGCCACCAAGGGCACGTCCACGTAGTCGGCGTCGTAGGGCTGGATCAGCGGCTCGTCGATCTGCTTGACCACGCTTCGGGGCACGATGCCGTGCTCGTCGTTGAAGGCATTCTGGACCCCGCGGCGGCGTTCGGTCTCGCCGATGGCCAGCTTCATGGAATCGGTGATGACGTCGGCGTACAGGATCACGGTGCCGTCGACGTTGCGCGCGGCGCGTCCGATGGTCTGGATCAACGACCGTTCCGAGCGCAGGAACCCCTCCTTGTCCGCGTCGAGGATGGCCACCAGCGAGACTTCCGGGAGGTCCAGTCCCTCCCGCAGCAGGTTGATGCCCACCAGCACGTCGAACACGCCCTTGCGCAGGTCCCGGATGATCTCCACCCGCTCGATGGCGTCGATGTCCGAGTGCAGGTACCGCACCTTCACGTTGAGGTCCTGGTAGTAGTCGGTGAGGTCCTCGGCCATGCGCTTGGTCAGCGTCGTCACCAGCACCCGTGCGTTCGCCGCGGTGCGCTTGCGGATCTCCTCCAGCAGGTCGTCCACCTGGGTGGCCGCGGGCCGCACCACGATCTCGGGATCGGTAAGGCCGGTGGGACGGATCAACTGCTCCACCCGGACGTGTCCGCTCTTCATGATCTCATAGTCGGCGGGAGTCGCCGAAACATAAATGGTCTGGTGGAGAATTTCCTCGAACTCCTCGAAGTTCAGCGGCCGGTTGTCCAGCGCCGACGGCAGCCGGAAGCCGAACTCCACCAGGGTCTCCTTGCGGGAGCGGTCGCCGCGGTACATGCCGCCGATCTGCGGCACGGTGACGTGGCTCTCGTCCACGAACAGGACGAAATCGTCGGGGAAGTAGTTCAGCAGCGTGGGCGGCGGCTCTCCCGGGCGCCGGCCGGTGAGGTGGCGGGAGTAGTTCTCGAGGCCCGGACAGTAGCCCATCTCCTCCAGCAACTCCAGGTCGTAGAGGGTCCGCTGCCGCAGGCGCTGCGCCTCCAGCAGCTTGTTCTCGCGCTTCAACTCGGCCAGCCGTTCCCGTAGCTCCTCCCGGATCGCCGTCACCGCCGCCTTCATGCGTTCGGCGGTAGTGACGTAGTGGCTGGCCGGATACACCGTGGCCTTGTCGACGCGCCGGCGCACCTTGCCGCGCACCGGGTCCACCTCCAGCAGCGACTCCACCACGTCGTCGAAGAACTCCACGCGCAGCGCCGACCTGTCCTCGTAGGCCGGGAAGATTTCCACGGTGTCCCCCCGCACCCGGAACGTGCCGCGATGAAAGTCGTAGTCCACCCGCTCATACTGGATGTCCACCAGCTTGCGCAGCATGCGGTCGCGGTCGATGCGCATGCCCTCTTCCAGGTAGACCATCAGGTCGAAGTAGGCTTCCGGCGAGCCCAGGCCGTAGATGCAGGAGACGCTGGCGACGATGACCACGTCACGGCGCTCCAGCAGCGCCATGGTGGCGGCGTGGCGCAGCTTGTCGATCTCGTCGTTGATGGAGGCGTCCTTGGCGATGTAGGTGTCGGTGGAGGGGACGTAGGCTTCGGGTTGGTAGTAGTCGTAGTAGCTGATGAAGTAGCGCACCGCATTCTCCGGCAGGAGCAGCCGGAACTCGTTGTAGAGCTGCGCCGCCAGCGTCTTGTTGGGCGCGATCACCAGCGTCGGCCGGTTGATGCGGCTGATGACGTTGGCCATGGTGAAGGTCTTGCCCGAACCGGTCACCCCCAGCAGCACCTGGTGGCGGCGTCCTCCCTCCAACCCGTCCACGAGCTGCTCGATGGCCCGGGGCTGGTCGCCCTGGGGCTGGAAGTCCGCCACCAGGCGGAACTGCCCCGCCTTACGTTCCCTGAGCATGTAAAAGAAATATCACCGCGGGCGTGCGGTGTGCAAAACCGCCGCGACGCAGCGGCCCGAAGGCGGGTTCCCTGGACACGCGCGCCGGGAAGCTGTTAAGGTCTGCTCTCGCGGACGGCCCTCATTAGATCCATGAGGGCGACCCTTCTCATCCCATGGAAACGTTCGACCTCACCATCATCGGCGGCGGCATCGTGGGGCTGGCGACGGCCATGCGCATGTCGCGGGACCACCCCGGGTTGCGGTGCGCCCTGCTGGAGAAGGAGCCGGAACTGGGCATGCACCAGACCGGTCACAACAGCGGCGTCCTCCACTCGGGCATCTACTACCGCCCCGGGTCCGTGAAGGCGCGGACCTGCGTCGCCGGCAAGAAGGCGCTGCAGGAGTTCTGCGACGAGCACGGCATCCACTACGACCTCTGCGGCAAGGTCATCGTCGCCACGCGGCCGGAGGAGCTGCCGCGCCTGGACGAGTTGAACCGGCGCGCCGAGGCCAACGGCGTGGACGGCGTGCGCATGATCGGCCCCGAGGAGCTGCGGGAAATCGAGCCCCACTGCACCGGCCTGAAGGCGCTGCACGCCCCTTTTACCGGCATCATCGATTTCGGCGACGTGGCGCGGGCCTACGCCCGCCTGTTCAAGGAGGCCGGCGGCGCCATCCGCACGTCGTGCGAGGTGACCGGCATGACGCGGTCGGGGCGCGGATTCGTCATCGAGACCTCACGGGACGCGGTGGAGACTCGTACGCTCATCAACTGCGCGGGGCTGTTCGTCGACCGGGTGGCCGCCATGACGCCGGGCTTTGCCGACAGCGCCGGCGGCGGCATCGACGAGCCCGTGCGGATCGTCCCGTTCCGGGGGGAATACCACCGCCTCCAGCCGGACAAGCAGGGACTCGTCAAGGGACTCGTGTACCCCGTGCCCGATCCCCAGTTCCCGTTTCTGGGAGTTCACTTCACTCCCACGGTCCACGGCCGCGTGGAGGTGGGACCCAACGCCGTGCTGGCGTTCGCGCGGCAAGGATACCGGCAGAGCGACGTAAACGTGCGCGACGTGTACGAGGTCTTCTCTTACGGCGGCTTCTGGGCCATGGCGCGAAAACACTGGAAGACGTCGCTGCCGGAGCTGCGGCGCTCATTCGACAAGCGTGCCTTCACTCGCGAGCTCCAGCGTCTCGTTCCGGAGATCCGCTCCGGCGACCTGGTTTACAGCGGCGCCGGCGTGCGCGCCCAGGCGGTATCGGCAAGCGGCAAGCTGGTGGACGACTTCGTCATCGCCGAGTCCGAGGGCGCCGTCCACGTGCTCAACGCGCCGTCCCCGGGCGCCACTTCGTCGCTGGGGATCGCGGACACCATCTGCAGCGCCGCGGCGCGACACCTGGACGCCTGAAGGCACTTGCTATCCTGAGAAAAAAGGACAACGAAGGGCAACCCGCCGCCTGCATCCGCGCGATGTTGCTCTTTACGAAACACGGACACCAGGAGGCACCCGAATCATGCTCATCCAGTACAAGGGGCACAGCCCCAAGGTTTCGCCGGAGGCCTTCGTCGCCCCCACCGCCGTGCTCATCGGCGACGTCACCGTGGAGGCCGGAGCCAGCATCTGGTTCGGCGCCGTGCTGCGCTCCGACGAGAACCAGAACCCCATCGTGATCGGCGCCAGGACCAGCGTCCAGGACAACTGCGTCATGCACTCGGGCGAGGGAGCGGTGATCATCGAAGCGGACGTGACCGTGGGACACGCCGCCATCATGGAGGGGGCCACCGTCCGGCGGTCCGCCATCATCGGCATGAACTCGACGCTGCTGGAGGATACCGAGATCGGCGAGGAAGCCCTCATCGCCGCCGGCAGCGTGGTGGTGCCGCATACCCGCATCCCCCCGCGCTGCCTGGCCGCGGGCAGTCCCGCGAAGGTGAAGAAGGAGATCAGCGGGGAAGCCCTCAACTGGATCAAGATGGGCTCCGCCACCTACACGGAGCTGTGCCGGAGCTACCTGGGCGGCGACTACAAGGTGGTGGGCTGAGGCTGCCGACTCGGCGCCACGCCCGCGGACCCTCACCCCGTCCCTCTCCCAGAGGGAGAGGGGGTCGGAGGGCGGTTAAGCCGACCTCCGCAACAAGTCGCGGGATGTTGGGACGCGACGCTACCGCTGGCACCAGGGGCAGTAGAAGGCGCCCCGGTTTCCGAGACCCATCCGCTTGATGGCAGTGCCGCATCCGTAGCAGGGGGCGCCTTTGCGGTCGTAGACCTGGAGGCGCCACTGGAAGCCACCGCGGTGGTCGTTGCCGTCGCGGTAGTCCGACACCGAGCTTCCGCGCCACCGGATGGCCTCGCGCAGCAGCGTCCGGGTTTCGCGCACCAACTCCGCGGTGGCGGCCCTCGACAGGCGGTGGCTTCGGCGGGTGGGACGGATCCCGATCCGGAAGAGCACCTCGTTGATGTAGATGTTGCCGAGCCCGCAGACGATCCGCTGGTCCAGCAGAAGGTCCCGGATGCTCCTGCGGGAGCGGTGCAGCAAAGGATACAGGTAGTCGCCCGTAAAGCGGCGGTCTAGAGGATCCGGCCCGAGCTTGGCAAACGGCGGCCATGCGTCCAGCTCCCGGCTGGGCAGGACCACGCAGAGGCCGAACCGGCGCGGGTCGTGATAACGAAGTTCGGCGCCGTTATCGAGGGTGAACACCAGGTGGTCGTGCTTCTCCACCGAGGCGTGGCGCTCACGGAAGGTCAGCTTGCCCGACATCCCCAGGTGCGAGACCCAGCTCCAGCCCTCGTCCAGGTCCGTCACGATGTACTTGCCGCGACGGGACACGGCTTCCACCGTCCTTCCCTCCACGCGGGCGGCGAAGTCCGACGCCACCGGCTGCCGCAAGCGGCCCTCGATGACCCGCACCTGGAGTATTCTCGCCCCGCGCAGCCTCTTGCGCAGTGTGCGGCAGACGGTCTCGACCTCAGGTAGCTCCGGCACTGCCCCCACTCCCTTCCGGACCGGGACCACCAGGCACGGAGGGCGACCGCCGGTCGCCCCTACCGCCGGCACTGCCGCCGCTCACTCCCGGGCCGGGACCGCCCTTGCCGCCGGCCACTTGCCCGTACGCCCGCGCCAGACGGGTGAACTCCTCCAGGTCCAGCGTCTCGGCCCTGCGCCGGGGGTCGACCCCGGCCCGTTCGAAGACGGCACCCGCGTGCGTTTCCAAAAGACCCGCCAGAGCGTTGCCCAGCATCTTGCGACGCCGGGCGAACCCCGCGCGCACTACCGTCCGCAACAGTGGCACCTCGTCGGCGGAAACCAGCGGCTCCCGGTGCAGTTCGATCCTCAGGAGCGTGGAGTCGACCCTGGGCCTGGGCGTGAAGGCCTCCGGCGACACCGCCACCTTCCGGGTGATTCTCCCGTATAGCCGGCACCACACCGACAGGCCGCCGTAGGCGGGAGTCCCGGGCCGGGCCGCGAGCCTTTGCGCGACTTCCTTCTGCAGCATGACCACCAGCACGGAGAAATGCCGCCCCGCCTCGAACAATCTCAACAGCGCCGGCGCGGCCACGCTGTAGGGGAGATTGGCCACGACCTTGACCCCGTGTCCGGGCAAGAGCCGGTCGAAGTCGGTCGTCAGGACATCCCCGTGGACGAGGTGGAAGCCCGGACATGACCCCAGCGGGCCGTCCCGCAACCACCGCACCAGCAACGGGTCCACCTCGATGGCCCAGACGTTGCGCCCTTCGCCGACCAGACAGCGGGTGACGAAGCCCAGCCCCGGTCCCACCTCGAGGAGCCGGTCGTCTTCACCCAGATCGAGAAGCTGGACGATGGTATCGATGACGTGCCGATGAACGAGAAAATTCTGGCCGCGCGCCCGGCTGGGCGTAAAGCCCAACTCGCGCCAGGCGGTTTTTGCCTCTTGATGCAGAGTGGCCATGACGGAACGTTTCCCGGACGGGGGCTCGGCGCCAGGAGCCTGTCCGGGTAGTCGCATTTGAGGGGCGACCGCCGGTCGCCCCTACACATACGCCGGATGAACCTCAAGTAGGGGCGACCGGCGGTCGCCCCTAGCGTCGTGTCCCGCAAGATTCTTGTTTGTCGTCGGCAAGGCGCGCTGACCGCGGGTCAGAGGATCAGGGCGGGATCGGCATTCAGACGGGGACCGCTGCGACCCCCCTGCTCCAGCAGGTGGCTTCCCACCAAAGCCACCATGGCGCCGTTGTCGGTGCAGAAGCGCAGCGACGGGCAGTGCAACTCCGCCCCCGCCTCGCCGGCCTTTTCCGCCAGCTTTGCCCGGAGACGGCTGTTGGCGGCGACCCCCCCGCCCAGGACGACATTCTTGATGCCGTACTCCTCCACCGCCCGGAGCGTCGGTGCGATCAGCATGTCCACCACCGCTTCCTGGAAACTCGCCGCGATGTCCGCCATTTCATCGCGCCAGCGGTCCGGGCGCTTGCGGGTGAGGTAGTGCCAGACGGATGTCTTCAGACCGCTGAAGCTGAAGTCGTAGGGGGTGCGAAGACGTGCACGCGGAAAGGCCACGGCGCGGGCATTCCCCTGCTTGGCCAGGTCGTCGATGACCCTTCCTCCGGGGAACCCCAGCCCCATCATCTTGGCGACCTTGTCGTACGCTTCGCCGGCGGCGTCGTCGAGGGTGCCGCCCAGGTGTTCGTAGTCTCCGAACTCCCGGACGACGTAGAGCAGCGTATGGCCCCCCGAAGCCACCAGCGCCAGGTATGGAAAGCTCACTTCCTTCTCCAGGAAGATGGACAGCACGTGCGCTTCCAGGTGGTTGACCCCCACGTAGGGGATGCCGGTACGAAACGACCAGCCTTTGACGAAGGACAGGCCCACCAGGAGCGAGCCGGTCAACCCGGGCCCGTGGGTGACGGCCAAGCCGTCCAGCTCGCCGGCGCCGACTCCCGCCTTCTCCAGGGCGCGGTCCACCATGGGCTGAATGGCCTGAATGTGCTGGCGCGAAGCCATTTCCGGGACGATGCCGCCGAAGGGCGCGTGCACGGCGTCCTGGGATGACACCAGGTTGGCGCGTACGGACCTGCCGTCTTCGAGAACGGCGGCCGCGGTATCGTCACAGGACGTCTCGACACCCAACACGATCACGAATCACCTCCATCGGGCCTTTGCCTTCGAACGTTGCCGGGTCCACACCAAGCCGCGGTTGGCCGAGGGGTTGACCGGGTCCATGGAGAGGGCCCTGCGGTAGGCCGCCTCGGCAGGACCGAAGCGCCCCAACGCCCGCAGGTTGTCGCCCCGCAGCACCAGGGTTTGCACCAGCCACGGAAGACTGTGGCCCAGGATGGGCTCGGCTGCCTCCAGGAAATCCAGCGAGGCCCTGAAATTGCCGAGTTGGTGGTGAGCCACCGCGATGTAGTAGTGGGCATAGGGATTGCTGCCATCGGTGGAAAGGCTCTTCTCCAACTCGGTGAGCGCCAGCGCGTAGTTCCCGGCCCGGAGCAGCCGCCGGGCCCGCTCGGTCATGCGCACCGCCGCGATGCGCTGAGGGGACGAACCGGGCCGCATGCGCAGGTCACGGTCCGGAGCCAGGGGCGACGGCGGCACCTCCAGGGTGTCCGGCAGTGCCCGCGCCACCTCGGCCACCGACGGTCCGTGCGGGCCGCAGGCCGACAGCAGGGACGCAACCGCCAGCCATGCCGCGGCGTGCAACAAGCCCTTCAACCGCATCGTGCCGCGCGAGCAGGTTCGCGAGCGGTGCCCTACCCGCATATCGCCACCGACGCCGTCGAGCCGGTTCCTTCCATACGGGGTTTGCCTTGCCGAACGCCGTCCGGACACCGCGGCCCCACGCCTGCGCGCGGGTCCGCCTCGAACGAGGACACCCCCGGAGGCGTCACGAAATCCGTTACCGGAAGCCTGCTGGTGGCCTTCTTCATGAAATCCGTCCAGATCGGAAGAGCCGCCCGGGAGCCCGGCAACCCCAGCTCCGACTGGCGGTCGAATCCGACCCAGACCAACGCCAGCAGGTCGGGCGTATATCCCGCGAACCATGCGTCCCTGGCGTCGTTGGTGGTGCCGGTCTTGCCCGCCGCCGGGCGGGTGAATCCCTGCAGGCGTACGCTACGGGCGGTGCCCCGTTCCACGACCCCGCGCAGCATGTTGTTCATGTCATGGGCCACTTGGGGCGAGATCACGCGCTTCACCCGGATGTTGCGCTTCTCCAGCACGTTGCCGTTGCGGTCCACCACGTTCTTGACGGACAGGAGGTGAGTGCGGACGCCGTTGTTGGCCAGGGCCGAGAAGGCGCCGGCCATTTCCAGCGGCGTGACTTCGACCGCGCCCAGCGAAAGCGACGGCAGCAGCGGCAGACGGCTCTCGATCCCCATCCGATAAGCCATCTCGCGGACCTTCTTGATGCCGACGTCCTGCGCGATGCGGGCGGTGGCGGCATTCAGGGACTTCTCCATGGCCTCGCGCATGGTCACCCAGCCATAGTACCGATGCTTGTAGTTTTCCGGCGCCCAGCTCTGGCGGCCGTAGCTCCAGGTGAACGGCTCGTCTTCCACGAACGTCGTGCTGCGGTACGCCTCCTGACCGTGGGCCGAGCCGTGGGTCAGGGCGGCCAGGTAGACGAAGGGCTTGAACACCGAGCCCGGTTGACGCTTGGCCTGGGCCACCCGGTTGAACTGGGACTTGCGGTAGTCACGCCCGCCGACCATGGCCCTGATCTCGCCGGTCTGCGGCTTGATCACCACCAGGGCGCCCTCGAGGTCGTCGGTCTTGGCGATCTTGCGGAGGTGACGGTAGTCTTTCTCCAGCCTCGTGAGGCCCTTGGACACGGCCGTCACCGCCGCCTGCTGCAGCTCCAGGTCCAGGCTGGTGAAAATGCGCAGTCCTTCCGCCGTCAGCACGTCGTTGCTGTAGTGGGCGGCCAGTTCCTTTTTCACGTAGTCGGTGAAATAGGGCGCGCCGTTGGTGACCCGCACCGGCTCCCGCTTCTCGAAGACTTCCCGCAAGGCCCGTTCGTAGGTATGGCGCGTGATGATGCCATCGCCCACCAGCTTGGCCAGGATGACGTTGCGCCGCCGGGTCGCCTCCTTGACGTCCCGGTAGGGGGAATAGCGATTGGGCGCCCTGATGAGACCGGCCAGCATGGCCGTCTCGCCGACTGTGAGCTGCTCGGGTTCCTTCACGAAGTAGAACCGGGCGGCTTCCCAGATGCCGAAGATACCCTGGGAGCCGTTCTGCCCGAGATAGATCTCGTTGAGATAGTTCTCGAGGATCTGGTCCTTGGTGTACATCCACTCCGTCACCAGCGCCATGAGCGCTTCCTTGACCTTGCGCTCCAGCGTGCGGTCGCTCTCCAGGAAGAAGTTCTTCATCAACTGCTGGGTCAGGGTGCTGCCGCCCTGAACGACGCCGCCGCGCCGCAGGTTGGCCACGAAGGCGCGCAACACAGCCACCGGGTCCACGCCGCGGTGGTAGTAGAAACGCTCGTCCTCCACCGCCAGCACGGCCTTCCTTACCCTGGCGGGCACATCACTCAGGCGGACAACGCGGCGTTGCTCGCGCACGCGGTCGTAGAATCCGGTCACCACCTCCGGTTCCAGCTCGACGGACGGCAGGACCTCCCCGTTGTCCAGCCGTTGTATCCGATGGATGATGCCGGACTTGAGGGAGATGCGTACCGGAAAGCCGTGGAAGTCCCGCAACGGATACTGAAAGTCGTGCAGGAACACCTCGACCACCGCGGCCTTGCCGTGGATACGGTATTCACCCCGGGCCCGGGGCTGCTGCCTCGAGGAGCGATAGCCCAGGCGCCGCAGTTTCTCGCGGAGTTGGACCACCGGTACGCTCATTCCGGGATAGATGATCTTGCTGTCCGAGTAGATCTTCGAGGGAAACTCCCACTTGCGCCCCTCGAACTTGGCCTCCACCACGTCGCTCAGGTGCCACACGTACCACCCGCCCAGGCCCAACCCTCCCAGGACCAGCAGCAACAGCAGCGCCGCCGAAACCTTGATGAGCCGTATGAGCGCTTTCTTGAGGCCGCGTTTCATGGCCGGGCTCTTCAACGAGGAAGACGCAACGCGAGGAAGATGGTCGTGTCCTCCCGCCGTATCAGAAAGAGGATGCCGCTCCCCTTCTCCAGCTTGGCGACAATCCGTTTGAAGTCGTTGAGGCCGCCAATGCGCTTGCGATCGATTTCGAGAATCACGTCACCGACCCGGATGCCGGCCTGTTCCGCCGGGCTGCCCGACTCCACTGCCGTGACCACCACGCCTTCCCGCTCCCGGTTTCCGCGGCGCCGCGTGGACTCGCCCGCAAGGTCCCGGACGGTGAGGCCCAGCTCGCTGCCCTCCTCGACCGTCACCACCGCCTCGTCCTCGCCGAGCCTGCCGACCGCTGCCTTCAAGGTGACGCGCCGGCCGTTACGTACGACCGTGACGTCGACCACCCGCCCCACCCCGGTCCGGGCCACGATCAGCGAAAGCTCGCTGGACTTCCCGACGGGGGAGCCGTCGAACGCGACGATGACGTCCCCCACCTCGACGCCGGCCGTCTCCGCCGGGCTGCCCTTGGCCACGTTCGCCACCAACGCGCCGCCCGCTTCATCCATGCCCAGGGCCTCGGCCATCTCGGCGTTGACGTCCTGAATGACCACGCCCAGCCAGCCCCGGGTTACCTTGCCTTCGTCCTTGAGCTGGGAGAGCAGTCCCTTGACCAGATTGATGGGGATCGCGAAGCCGATGCCGATATTGCCGCCGCCGCGGCTGAAAATGGCGGTATTGACGCCCACCACCTCGCCCCGCAGATTGATCAGCGGCCCGCCCGAGTTGCCCGGGTTGATGGAGGCATCGGTCTGTATGAAGTTGTCATAGGGGCCGGCGCCGATGCGGCGCCCCTTGGCGCTGACGATGCCCGACGTCACCGTGTGCTCGAGGCCGAAGGGATTGCCGATGGCAAGGACCCACTCGCCCACCTCCAGGGCGTCCGAGTCGCCCAGCAACACCACCGGCAACTCCCGGTCGACGTCGATCTTGATCAACGCGATGTCGGTCTTGGGGTCGCGCCCGGCGATCCGGGCGCGATGCTCGGAGCCGTCCGCCAGCTTGACCGTGAGCTCCTGCCCCTCCTCGACGACGTGGTCATTGGTGAGGATGTATCCGCTGGGATCCACCACGAAACCGGACCCCACGCTCCGGCGCGGACCGGGTGACGGGCTGCGCGGGAAGCGTTCGCCGAAGAACCGCCGCCAGAAATCGCTGAAAGGATCGTCTTCCCGGAAAGGACTCTGGGGCGAAGGCGACTGCGCCGAAGCCGTCGACGAAATGTGCACCACCAGCGGCCGGACCTGTTTCGAGAGCCCGACGAAATCCGGAAGGCTCATCCGTGGAGTCGCGGCCGCGTCGGAGATCCCCACGACCAGCGCGACCACGAAGGCCGACAGCCAGGCACGCATGCGTGCAGGTCTTCGCGACACCCGTGTCATGTGGTGCGAACGGCCTCCACGTACTTCATCCTCAGGTTGTACAGGACTTCCCGTACGAGCTGCTCCTCGGTCTCGTCCAGATTCCCCTTGCTCTTCTCGCTGAGCATGCCGATGATGTCGATGGTCTGCTTGGCCACCTCCACGTCCTTTTCCACCTCGCCCGTCACCGGATTGCTCATCTCTCCGAGATGCATGAGGGCCTGGGTGCTCAGGCTGATGATGAACGTGGAGAAGTTGATGGGGGGCAGCTCCTGCCGGCGCTCCCCGGGTTCCGGGGCCGGCCCAGGTCCGGGCTCCGACGGAGCATCTTCCACCGGCTCCTGCGACTCCTCCGCGGCTGTTTCCTCGCGCGCCTCGCCCTCTTCGGTGAAGCGGCGTTTGTCGTGTACCTTGAACCCTTTCTCGTCGCCGGTTTCCTCGCTCATGCGCTCTCCTTCGCGGCGGCCCTGCGTGTTACATCATTATTGATTCACCCGGACGGGGTGTCAAGGAAAGCGCGACGCAGGTCGCCCCGAAGGCCCGGAAAATGCACGGCCGCACGGCCATTGACATTGCGTCGGGCGGACTCTATCATACCCGCGCAGGCAATCCTCACCTCCAACCCATGACGACAACCTCTCAGTGTTCAAGGTCCGTGCTCGATCTGATCGGCTCCACCCCGGTGGTGCGCCTGACGAAGCTGCCGGGGAGTGAATTCGCCGAGATCTGGGGCAAGCTCGAGTCCCTCAATCCAGGCGGTTCGGTCAAGGACCGCATCTGCCGCAGCATGGTCGAGGACGGTGAACGCAAGGGGCTGTTGAAGCCCGGCGGAACCATCGTCGAGCCCACCAGCGGCAACACCGGCATCGGCCTCGCGCTGGTGGCCGCGGTCAAGGGATACCGTTTGATCCTGACGATGCCGGACACCATGAGCGAGGAGCGGCGAAATCTGCTGGTGGCATACGGGGCGCGCTTGATCCTCACGCCGGACACCAAGGGAATGGGAGGCGCCATACGAAGGGCCGAGGAGCTGGCTTCGGAGCATCCCGACTTTTTCATGCCCCAGCAATTCACCAATCCCGCCAATCCCGCGGCCCACCGGGAAACCACCGCCATGGAGCTGCTGAACCAGTTCGAGCACATCGACGCCTTCGTCAGCGGCGTGGGAACCGGCGGCACCATCACCGGAGTGGGCGAAGTGCTGCGGGACAAGTTCCCGTCGGTCAGGATCTACGCGGTCGAACCTTCGGCCTCTCCCGTGCTCTCCAAGGGAGAACCCGGCTTCCACAAGATACAGGGGATCGGCGCCGGGTTCGTGCCGCCGATCCTCAACACCGGGATCTACGACGAAGTCATCACCGTGAGAGACGAAGACGCGGCCGCAACCACGCACCGGCTCGCGGTGGAAGAAGGCATTTTCGTCGGAATCTCATCGGGCGCCAACTGTTTCGCCGCCATGCAGGTAGCCAAGGCCATGGGCAAGGGCCACCGGGTCGTCACGATGCTGTGCGACAGCGGCGAGCGCTACCTCAGCACCCGCATTTAGTGTCCTGAACCCCCAGCGCCTTTTCAAGGCCAAGGTTTTCTGTTAACCGTTACTGTTCGTGCTTCGAGCGGTCCCCGTCGTCTAGCCTGGCCCAGGACACCGGCCTTTCACGCCGGCAACACGGGTTCAAATCCCGTCGGGGACGCCAGCCCCACGGCCCGCGCCGCCCTTTCATACCACCCCTCCGGCAAGCAGCGCTTCAGCGAACAGGATATCCTCCGGATAGGTCACCTTGAGGTTGACGGTGCTGCCTTCCACGACCCATACCGGCGCTCCCATGCGTTCCACGAGCATGGCATCGTCGGTCGCCTCCACCCCTTCCCTGTCCGCCAACGCGTACGCATCCCGCAGCGTGGGCACCGGAAAGGCTTGAGGGGTCTGTACCTCCCACAACCGGCTCCGGGGCAGCGTCTCCGTTACTTGTCCGTCAAACACCGTCTTGATGGTGTTGCGCGCCGGCACCGCCGCGGTCACCGAACGGTCCCGCCGGGACTCCCGCGCGCAACGATCGATCAGGTCGGCCGCCGCAAAAGGGCGCGCGCCATCGTGGACGATCACGAACTCGCAGTCGGGGTCCAGCGCTTCCAGCCCCGCGCGCACCGAGTCCTGCCGGCGGACGCCTCCCGGCCGAACGCCCACCTCCAGCCCTTGCACCCGCGATCCCTCCAGGAGGACCTCGTATGTCCGCAGGTCTCCGTGCGGAACCACGAGGACTGCCCGGCCCACCTCCCGCGAGCTTCCGAAACGATCGAGTGTGTGCAGGATCAACGGCCGCCCGGCCACCGGCAGCAGGACCTTCGATCCGTGCCCTCCCATTCTCGTCCCCCGGCCGGCGGCCAGGATGATGGCGTTGACTCGCACCAAACCCTCCCGAAAAAAAAGAGCTGAAGGAAGGAACTCCCTCAGCTCTTTCTCCACAATCCGAAGTCTCCCCTACTGGGTGAAGATGTGGCTCAGCTCCTCCATGATCTTCTCCTCGGTGTGGGACCGGGCGATGGAAAGCTCCTTGACCAGCAGGTTCCGGGCCGTATCCAGCACCTTTCGTTCACCAAAGGAAAGCTCCTTGTCACCCTTTAACAGGAACAGGTCCCTGAGCACGGCGGCAATCTCGATGACCGAGCCGGTCTTGATCTTTTCTGTGTATTCCCGGTAGCGGCGGTTCCAGGTCTGTTGGTCGATGGGCGCCTTCTTCTTTTCCCGGAGGATGCGGTAGACCCGCGTGACGGTTGTCTTGTCGATGATCTTCCTGAGCCCCACGGCCATGGCGTTGTCCACCGGCACCATGATCTTCATGTCCGTATCGAGAATACGCAGCATGTAGAACTTCTTCTCGGTCCCGGAAATGACCTGACTCCTCACCGCTTCGATCTCACCGACTCCATGCGCAGGATAGACAACCTTCTCTCCGACCTTGAACATTCTTTCCTCCTTGAACGTCAGAAACCGTGCGCGGAAGAGGGGTAACGGGATGTCAACCGGCTAGGCCGGAGGAAGGTAGCTGCAAGGGAAGGGGCCAGGATTAGAGATGCGCGTTTCAATGACGGTCTCTTTCATAACCGATGGCTCCCCAATATATACAACGCGGGGCAAGGGGGTGTCAAACGATGGCAGGAGAAATTATAATCCTGCAAAATTAGTAGTTTATATTAATGTAATTAATCAATAGAGTTAGCTCTGTAGAGGCTCGTTGTGCGACGGTACGAGCTTCCGCTCCATGACCCACGCGTCCTCTCCGTTGTCGGAGTAGTAGCCCTTGCGCAGGCCGCAGATCTCGAATCCCAGCGAGCGATACAACGTTTGCGCCGGGTCGTTGGACTTGCGGACTTCGAGTGTCATGCGCCGGAAACCCCGGTTCTTCGCGCGCTCGATGATGTCGCCGAGCATCGTGCGCGCGACTCCCTGACGCCGGTATTGCGGATGCACCGCAACGTTGTGGATGTCCAACTCGCCGGGCAGTTCCCAGTAGATGACGTAGCCGATGGGCTTCCCGTCCCGGCGGCACAGGACGGATCTGGCGTGCGTCGCCTGCAACTCCTCGAGAAAGAATTGTCGGCTCCAGGGGCTGGCGAACGCCGCCGTCTCGATCGCCATCACCTCGTCGATATCGGCGATCGTCATGCTCCGGAGGTCAAGCCCTCCGCCGGCCTGTACGGACATTGCTGATACCCGTGATAGCGCTATTCGGAGCCGGTGTCGCGTGGCGGCGTCCGCGCGGCACTAGGCGATCCAGCCCAGCCTCGCGGCGCTCTCCTTGAGGAGAAGGACATCCAGGACCTTGCTGCTGAGATGGTGTGCGAAGCCGTAGACCCGGTCCTGCAAGGGGATGACCGTCGTGAACTCCGGTGGAAACGCGCCGATGCTCGAGGATATCTGGCGGATGCGGGAATCCAGGAGCTTGCCCCTGACGATCAACTGGCCTTCCTTCAGCATCAGGTCGTAGTCATAGTCGGGCATGCGCTCGGGCAGCCTCGGCGCGATGGCGATGCCCAGCCGCGGCACCTGGGTGGGGAACTCCAGTCGAAGATGATACGCGCTCCCCAGGTCCTCCACCGTGTAGGCATGGCCGTAGCGGCGTTCGCGCTCCACCTTCTCGACGAAACGCGCATCGTAGAATCCCTCGACGGGAACCGGAATGCGGCGCAGCAGCTTGCCCCGCTGCGACAACAACGGCCGCAGCGCGAGCGCCAGCGGAACGCCGTACAGCGCCGCGTCCACCGTCACCTCCTCCACCGGGACGGCGCGGAAGACGCTGTGGCGCAGGCGATACAGCACCTCCGCCAACGCCACCAGGAAGCCCACCAGGATGTACATGTTGACGCCCTTGCCGAACGCCAGTCCCAGCCCTTCGACCGCGACGCCGGCGACGATGAACACCACCGGGTAGAGGATCATGTTGAGGATCATGTTGAGGGAGATGGCCGCGCCGTCCACGAAGTAGGGCCGGCCCACCAACTCTCCCACGTCGTCTCGCGAGGCCGTGGGTAGAGCGCCGAGCAACGGTTGCAGAAGCAGTACGATGATCCGCAGCAGGCTGGATTCGCTGGTCTGGATGCGTTGCGCCAACTCGTCGAACCCCATGGGCAGTTGGCCGGGAAAGACCTTGGGCTCCAGCGGCTCGGGTTCCTCCACCGGCTCTTCCACGGGCGCGGGACTGGCCGCCGCCGCCGGTGCGGGCGCCGGTGCGGCCGCCGCGGGCGCGGCAGGGGCCGGGGCGGCCGCTTCCGCCACCTCCGCCGGCGCTTCCGCGGCTCCGTTGGCCCCGTCCGCAACCGCCGCCGCCGCCGATTCCGTGGCGCCGTCGCCGGTACGGAACCGCGACTCGAACTCAGCGCCGAAGTCGACGTCCGTATGCAATTCCCGCGCCCGCTGGATCAGCACGTCTTCGGGCTCGACGTTGTTGGGATCCGTCACACAGCAATCGACCGGACAAACCGCCGCACAGGCCTCATAGTCGTGGAAACCGACGCACTCGGTGCACAGGATCGGGTCGATGACGTACAGGTCATCCTGTTGGGTGATGGCTTCGTTGGGACATTCCGGCTCGCAAGCGCCGCAGTTGATGCACTCCTCGGTTATCATCGTAGCCATGGAAGAGAGCTCCTGAGTCGAATCCGGCCGTGGGGAAGCGCGCCGCGGGCCTGAGAAACCCGCACATTCACCGTTCGCGCCTCCTACAACCTGTTGAAGGTCAAAATAGTTGATTATTCGAGTTTCTTCAACGTCCCGGCGCGGCTTGAAATACAAGGATCGGGTGTGTTAACAATATTTTTCTTTCCGGCGGCGTACCCAAGTGGTTAAGGGAGAGGTCTGCAAAACCTCCATGCGGCGGTTCGAATCCGCCCGCCGCCTCCAGCCCGCCGTCGCTCTCCGTCAACGCTGCTTCAGCATCTCGTCGAGCAGGCCCGCGTAACGCTCCATCACGATCCGCCGTTTCAGCTTCAGACTCGGCGTCAACTCCCCGCTGGCCGTGGAGAAATCCGCCGGCAGAATCCGAAAGTCGCGCACGGCCTCGAACGCCGCCAAGTCCTTGTTGCGTTCGCGGATCCGTTGCCTGACGTGCGCCGCGAGCCCGGAATCGGCCGCCGCTTTCTCAAGACCCTCCCAACCCGCACCCTCGGTCTCCATCCAACGGCGGGCCTCCTCCTCGTCCAGCGTGATCAACGCCACCAGATGGCTGGTCCGGTCGCCCCACACCATGGCCTGGCTGATGAGCGGCTCCTGGCGCAGGTGATTCTCGATCATCTGGGGCGCGATGTTCTTTCCGCCGGAGGTTACGATCAGGTCCTTCTTGCGATCGGTGATGCGCAGAAAACCACCGTCCTCGATCTGCCCCACGTCGCCGGTGTGGAACCAGCCTTCCGCGTCGATGGCTTCGGCGGTGGCGGTCGCATCCTTGAGGTAGCCCTTCATCACGTTGGCGCCGCGGATAAGGATTTCGCCGTCGTCGGCGATGCGGCACTCGACGCCGTCCATGGGCAGGCCCACCGTGCCCACGCGGTAGCGATCGATGCGGTTCGCATGGGTCACCGTGGAGGTCTCCGTGAGGCCGTAACCCTCGATGATCCACACCCCCAGGCCCTGAAAGAAATCCGCGATGGGGTCCGACAGCGGCGCGCCCCCGGAGATGGCCATGCGCAGCCGCCCGCCCATGCCCTGTCTGACCTTGGAAAGCACCAGGGAGTCGGCGAGCCGGTAGCGGAGCCGCAGCCCCGGGCCGATGGAGTCGCCCCTTCTGGCCGCGTCGTTGTAGCGCTTGCCCACGCTGACCGCCCATCGGAACAGCCGCTGCTTGAGGGCGCTGCTGCTCTCGACCCGGTTGTGGATACGCCTGTGGGCGTTCTCGTAGACCCTGGGCACGGAGAAGAGCATGGTCGGCCGGATCGCCTGCAGGTCCGCCGACAAGGTCTCGATGGAACGCGCGAAGGCGCACACGTAACCGATTGCCACCACCACGAAGTGCTCCAGGCGGCCGAAGGAGTGCGCCAGCGGGAGGAACTGCAGCGCCACGTCGTCCTCGTTGACGGGTATGGCGGCGAGGGAGGAAGCGATGATAAACAGGTAATGGCCGTGGGTGGTTACGACTCCCTTGGGTTCACCGGTGGTGCCCGACGTGTAGATGATGGTGAGGTCGTCGGCGGGCTCCAGCGCCGCGGCCAGCTCACGGAATCTTCCCGGATGCTCGCGCCCGTGGTCCCGCCCCATTTCCTTCAGCCGCTCCAGCGAAAGCACGCTCGCGTCCGTGTCGGATGCGGCCGGCTCCTCCCCGGCCGAGGCTGCGTCCAGGATGACAACGGTCTTGACCGCTGTCATGGCGGGCGCCTGTGACTGGAGCGTTTGCAGGGATTCGCGCGAGTCCGCCACCAGGACCACGGCCTCGGAATGCGCGACGATATGGTGGATCTGCGCCGGGGTGCTGGAGGGGTAGAGGGGTACGGTCAGGGCGCCGATGCAGATGTTCGCCCAGTCCAGCAGACACCACTCGACACGGTTGGCCGCGTACAGGGCCACGCGGTCGCCCTTCTTCACTCCCGCCGCCACAAGTCCTAGGGCGATCTCCTCGACCTCGGCGGCCGCCTCCGCCCAACTCTGGTCGCGCCACTCGCCGTCGCGCCAGAAACGATACAGCAGACGGTCCCCATGCGCGTCCGCCTGGGAGAGAAAAAGGTCGGCAAGGCTTCGATACGCCATTTCGGCACTATAGCACAAAGGGCTCACGTCATGCCCCTCCAGCTTTGGGCTGTGCCGCTCAGCTCTGGCAGAACCGCCGGATCCGCGCGCAAAGATATTCCTGTTGCGCCAACGTCAGCTCGGGATAGATGGGCAGGGCCAGCGAGATTTGCGACGCCTCCTCCGCCCGGGAAAAATCCCCCTGCCGGTAGCCCAGCGACCGGAAGCACTCCTGGAGGTGCAGCGGCAAGGGGTAGTAGATTTCCGTCGCCACTCCGTGTTCCGCCAGAAACGACCGCAACCGGTCCCGCTCCGGCGAACGGATGACGAACTGGTTGTAGACATGGCCCGGACAGTCCCGTGGCAGGATGACACTTCCGTCGGACACTGGCCCGGCGAGTAGCTCCCGGTACCGCCGGGCGTTTTCGCGCCGCGCCTCCGACCACTTCCCGACGTGCTTGAGCTTGACGCGCAGCACCGCCGCTTGGAGGCTGTCGAGCCTGAAGTTCCCGCCCACGAGCCTGTGATGGTACTTCGGCGCCTCGCCGTGAACCCTGAACATTCGGATCCGCCCGGCCAACTCCTCGTCGTCTGTGATCACCATCCCACCGTCGCCGAAGGCGCCGAGGTTCTTGCTGGGGTAGAAGGAGAAACAGCCCGCGGCGCCCACGGTACCCGCCGCCCTGCCCCGGTCGTCGGCGGCTCCGAACGACTGCGCCGCGTCCTCGATCACGACCGCCCCATTCCGTTCGGCCAGCTCCAAGAGCGGGTCGAGATCCATGCAGCGCCCGAAGAGATGGACGGGCATGATCGCCCGGGTCCGGGGAGTCATGCGCCCGGCCACCGCGGCGACATCCATGTTGAAGGTATCGGGCTCGATGTCGACGAAGACCGGCCGCGCGCCCAGCCGCGCGATGACCCCCGCGGTGGCGAAGAACGAGTACGCCGAGGTGATGACCTCGTCGCCCGGACCGATCTCCAGCGCCATGAGGGATACCAGCAACGCGTCGGTCCCGGACGACACGCCGATGGCGAAACGCGCCCCGGTGTGGGCGGCGACTTCCTTCTCCAGCGCCTCGACCTCGGGACCCAGGATGAAACGCTGCGACGAGCAGACTCTCAGGACCGCTTCCTGGATCTCCTCGCGGATGGTCTCATACTGAGCTTTCAGGTCCAGCAACGGCAATTTCATGGGATTCGTCCGCCTGCCCTCCCAGGGCGATAGCCGGTCGCCCCTACATCGGGTTCATCGCTCGGGCTGTGTAGGGGCGACCCGCGGTCGCCCCCTGAAATTCCACCACTCGGACAGGCTCCTGGTGTCCTGTCCGGTTGATGGCGCAACCGGCACTTGATACAGGAACAGGGCATGATGGCGCAAACCCGTTTCGGCATCCATGGCACACGACACTAGGGTACTCGGTAGGGCGCTCGGTTTGACCGGCGGCATCGCCACCGGGAAGAGCACGGTCTCGGCCATCCTGAGCGATCGGGCCGCCATCGTCGACGCCGACCGTTTGGCCCGGGAGGTGGTGGAGCCCGGCCGGGAGGCGTGGCGCGAGATTGTCGAGTTGTTCGGCCGCGAGGCGCTCCGCGAGGACGACACCCTCGACCGCGCCTACTTGAGGGGCATCGTCTTCAAGGACCCCGACAGCCGCAAGCGGCTGGAAGCCATCACCCATCCCCGGATCCGGGCGCTGGCGAGGAAACGCATCGTCGAGCGCTCCCGGGACGCCGACTTCGTCATCTACGACGCGCCGCTTCTGTTCGAGGCCGGGATCCACCACTGGCTGCGTCCCGTGATCCTGGTGGCATGCGCGCCTGACACCCAGGCGCTGCGCCTGCGGCGGCGCGACGGGCTCGATGACGCCGGCATCCAAAGGCATCTGAAAGCGCAGATGCCCCTGGCGGAGAAGCGCCGACTCGCCGACTTCGTCATCGACAACGACGGCACCCTCGCGGACCTGGAAAACGCCGTCGCGAGAGTCTGGGAAGAGGTCGAGGCTACTTCGCCCGCTCGATATATTTTCCTTCAGACGGATCCACCCGAATCCGGTCGCCGATCTGAATGAACGGCGGCACCTGGACCGTGACGCCGGTCTCCAGCGTGGCGGGCTTGTAGGAAGCCGAGGCGGTGGCGCCCTTCATGGAAGGCTCCGTCTCCACCACCTCGAGCTCCACGGCCGAAGCGAGGGTCACGCCCACGGGACTGCCCTCGTACAACTCCACGTTCACCACCTGCGTGGGCAGGAGATACGGCAGGATGTCGCCTACCTCGTCCGACGTAAGCTCCGTCTGCTCGTAGCTCTCGGTGTCCATGAACGTGTGGCGGTCGTCCTCGGCGTAGAGGTACTGCATCTCGCGGCTCTCCAGGGTGGCCCGGTCGACCCTGTCCTCGGAGCGGAACTTGTGCTCGGTGCCGACCCCGGTCTTCAGGTTCCTGAGCTTGGTCTGCATGAACCCGTGCCCCTTGCCGGGGGTGAGGTGCTTGACCGCGGTGACCCGGTAGAGGTCGTTGTCGTAGATGATGATCATCCCGTTCCGAAGCTGTGTCGCGTTGATCATTGCCCGGCTTGTCCTTTCCTGAAAACAATACCACCGGCGCCGCTACGGCAGCCGGTGTTCGATGCATCACTGGCGGCCACCTTTCGACGGCGCCGCGCCTCCATCAGCCCGGCGGCCAGGCGAGCGCCCTGCCCCCGAGCAGATGGAGATGAATATGCTGGACGCTCTGGGCGGCGTCCTGCCCGGTGTTCACCACGATGCGGAATCCGCTCTCGGACACGCCGCTCTCGGCCGCGACCCGCCGCGCCATCGTCATCGCGTGCCCCATGATCGCGCCGTCCTCATCCTCCAGGTCCATGACGCCGGCGATATGCTTACGGGGGATGATCAGGATATGCACCGGCGCCTTGGGATCGATGTCCCGGAAGGCCAGCACCGAGTCGTCACGGTAGACCACGTCCGCCGGGATCTCTCCGCCGGCGATGCCGCAGAACAGACAGTCGGCCACTATGAGTCCACCTCCTCCGGATCGTGCCCCGGACAGAACGCCCGCACCGTACCGTCATCCACCTTGAGCGGCACCCTCTGCAGCCATGCCCCCTCGCACGGCCCCCAGACGCATTGACCGGTGGTGGGCTCGTAGAGCGCCCCGTGGTTGGCGCACACCAGGTACTTCTCGTCCACCGAAAAGAACTGGTTGTCCAGCCAATCCATGGGCAGAGGGATGTGGCGGCAGCGGTTCAGGTAGGCGTGGAGTTCTCCGTTGAAGCCGAAGGCGAAACCCTCCAGGCTCTCGCCGCGGCAACGCAGGGTGAACTTCCGGCTCTTGCCGTCGGGAAAGTCCTCCCTGCGGCCGATCCGTTTGCCTACCGGACTTCTTGCCATGTGTCAGCCTGTCAGTCCGCCATCTCCCGCAGGAACGACAGATCCCCAGGCGGACAACCTACAACGATCTCCCCCTGCTCGACAACCACGGGGAGTGCGTGCAGCGAAAGTCCCTTGCACGGGCCGTCGACGCACAGGCCCGTATCGGGCTCATAGAGCGCGCCGTGGGTGGCGCACATCAGGTGGCGGCCGTCGTCGCTGAAGAACTGGTAGCGCACGAAGTCCAGCGGCGTGACCATGTGGCGGCAACTGTTGATGTACGCGTGAAACCGTCCCTGGTGGTTGATGACGAAGCAGTCGACGCGGAACTTGCCGCAGATGAGCCAGAACTTCTTGACCGTCCCGGCCGGCACCTCCTCGACCCCGGCCACCGCCTTGCCGCCGGCGCGCGTCTCCCGCGTCATGCGCGCGCGGTCGCGTCTGAAACGCAACCGGCGCACGGTTAACGCCACCAGATACACCGCCAGGAAGACGGCTGATGCGTAGAGGGTCCACTCCATGGTTTGACTTGAGGTGCCGCGGGCCGGGCCGGCAGTCCGAACACGCCGGGTTGCGCGAACCGCCCCTATTCGGACTCGGGGGCCTTGTCGCCGCTCTTGCGGATGCGCTCGACGTCGTCGGGCGTCTGCCTCTCGTTGATGCCCATGATCTGCAGCAGCTCGTTGGTCATGTCTGCGGTGAGGCGATCGCGCACGCTGCCGCGGCCGTCCGGATTGGCCTTGAGGAAGCGCATGATCTTCTCCGGTCTCACTCCGGTCTCTTCCAGGCGGTCCAGCAACTCGGTGAAACCCACCTGACCCGCGTAGGCGCGGGCCTGTTCCTCCAGCCGCCGACATTCCTTGCAGCTCCGGGCCAGGATGCCGGCGCGCTCGCCGCAGTAGATACAGTTGGCCATGGGCCTTTCCAGTCAGTCCGGCAACCGTGTCAGCAGATGCTGGATCCTGGCGTTGGAGGTCTCGCTTCCGGCCACGAGTTGCTGGAGCACGGGCACCCGCCGGTTGAACACGGGCCGGCGGCCGTCCCCGGTCATGGTACGGCCGCCGGCTTCCTCGACGATGACGATGCCGGCGCAGACGTCCCATTCCTTGACCCGGCGGAACGTCAGCGTGGCGTCGGCGCGCCCCCGGGCTACCCAAGCGAGACGATAGGCGATGCTGCCCATGGGCTCGAGCTCGAACTCTTTCTCCAACTCGGCAAGGCGGCGGCGCGGTTCGGAGCGGCTGATGAGAAGCCGCGGACGTTCGACACCGTCCGGACGGCTCACTCCTAGAGGTTCCCCGTTCAGCCGGGCGCCCCCACCCCTGACCGCGGCGAACAGCTCGTCCCGCAGCGGGTGATAGATGACGCCAAGCACCGGGAACCCGTCCACCGCGAGTCCGATGGAGACGCAGAACTCCGGGATCGCGCGGATGAACTCGCGGGTGCCATCCAGCGGATCCACGATCCACACCCGGCTTCGCTCCAGCCGCCGGGGGTCGTCGGCGTCTTCCTCGGAGAGCCAGGCGTCTTGCGGGAAATGCGCCGCCAGGACCTCGCGGATGGCGCGGTTGGCCATGAGGTCGGCGGTGGTGACCGGATCGCCCCGGGACTTCTCCCTGACGCCGTAGTCGCCGCGGTAGAGGCCCGCGATGATGTCGCCCGCTTCCCGGGCCGCCCGCTCCGCCGCCCGAAGCTCCTCGCCCCAGGCCGCCAGGCGGTCCGCGCCCGTGGGGGCAGGCTCGCCCGATACGCGGCCATCCGCCGGCACGCGCCGTGCGCTGGACAAAGCCTGATCCGGGGGGTCATAATGCAGTCGCGCCATCCCCTTAAGTATAGCGAATACTCTGACAAACGCGAAAAGTGATGTCTTCCGGCCCGGTTACCAAGCCCAAGGCCGTCTTCCTTGACGCCGCCGGCACCCTCTTCGAATCCGTCCGACCCGTCGCGGTCACCTACGCGGAGTTGGCAGAGCGGTACGGCAAGCGCGTCCCCTTCGAGGAGGTCTCGCGGCGCTTCCGTCACTGCTTCGCCACCGCGCCGCCGATGGCGTTTCCCGGTTCGGAGGGGCCCCGGCTCAACGCGTTGGAGAAGGACTGGTGGCGCGACCTCGTGCGGCGCATCTTCGAGCCCTCCGGACCCTTCGCGCGTTTCGACGACTACTTCGACGAGCTTTTCGCCTACTTCGCCCGTTCCGACTCCTGGGTGCTCTATGATGACGCGCGCTCTACGCTGGAGGGCCTGAGGGCGCGCGGCCTGATCCTGGTGATGATCTCGAACTTCGACTCGCGGGTGCTGAACATCGTCGAGGGCCTCGGCGTCGCGGACTACTTCGATTCGGTCTTCATCTCCAGCAGCGCCGGGTTCGCCAAGCCCTCGGCGGGAATCTTTCACTTGGCGCTGGAGCGCCACGGCATCGCGCCGGACGAAGCCATCCACGTGGGCGACAGCCCGGAAACCGATGTCGAGGGGGCGCTGAACGCCGGGGTGCGGCCGGTGCTGCTGGACCGGGACGGCGACGCCCGCCACGAGGGCGCCGTGCGCATCGGCGGGCTTCACGAGTTGATGAGCCTGGTCTAGTCGTCTAAATTACCCGAACCGAATTGAACTTGAACGTTGCCTGGAGGTCATATCATGGCGGTCATCGACGCAGACGCGCACGTGCTGGAGACCAACCAAACCTGGGCGTACATGGAGGGCGCGGAAAAGGCGTACCGCCCCCAGATCGTAACGGCCAGCAACGAGGCCGGCGACACCGGCGAATTCTGGCTCGTGGACGGCAGGCTTCACGCGAAGTCCGACAACGTCGGCCATGACACTCCCGAGGAATCCCGCGAGATGTCGGACATCGCCTCGCGGCTGCAGCACATGGACGAAATGGGCGTGCTCATGCAGGTGCTCTATCCCACCATCTTCCTGCGCCCGGTCACCGACAAGCCGGAGGTGGAGATCGCGCTCTTCAAGAGCTACAACCGCTGGCTGTGCGACATCTGGAAGCAGGGCCAGGACCGCCTGCGGTGGGCTGCGATCCTGCCGCTGCGCACCATGGACGAGGCCCTGAAGGAGCTGGACTTCGTGTTGCAGCACGGCGCCTGCGGCGTCTACGTCCCCGGCCTCATCGGCGACCGGCGCCTGAGCGACCCCTACTTCACCCCGTTCTACGAGGCCCTGAGCGACGCCAACATACCGCTGTGCGTGCACTCGGCCACCGGCAGCTTCACCCAGCACGACCTCTTCTTCGACGAGCCCGGCTTCAACAAGTTCAAGCTCGCCGTGGTCGGATCTTTCCATTCGATCATCTGGGACCGTGTTCCGGAGCGTTTCCCGAGGCTGCGCATCGGTTTCATCGAGGTCAGCGCACAGTGGGTCCCCTACGTGTTCCACGACCTCGCCAAGCGCTTCCGGCAGAAGCGCGGCATCGAGCTGTCGCGCAGCTTCCTCAAGGACAACCGCATCTTCGTGGCGTGCCAGACCGACGACGACCTGGACTACGTGCTCGAATACACGGGCGACGACACCATCGTCATCGGCACCGACTACGGCCACCACGACACCTCCAGCGAGATCGAGGCGCTGCAAAAGCTCAGGGACGACGGCAAGGTCAGCCCCGCGTCGGTGGCCAAGATCCTGGACGACAACCCGCGGGCCTTGTACGGCTTCTGAGCGGGACGGAGGATGGGCGCCGGCATGGCGAATCGTCAACTGAAATACGTCGGCGCCAACACCCGCAGGGTCGATGGCTTCGACAAGGTCACGGGGCAGGCCAAGTACACCGGGGATATCGAGATCCCCGGCATGCTGTACGGCCATGTCCTGCGCAGCCCCTACCCGCACGCGCTCATCGAGGGCATCGACACTGCGGCGGCGGAGAAGCTGCCGGGGGTGGCGAGCGTGCTCACCGGCCGGGACGTCTCCGATCTCGACCCCCACTACGCCGGGCGCCCGCTCATCGCGCTGGAGCGAGTCCGCTACGCCGGCGAGCCCGTGGCGGTGGTGGCGGCGGAGGATCCGCTGACCGCGGAGCAGGCCGCGGCGGCCGTCGACGTGATCTACCGGGAACTCCCTTCCGCGGTTGGACTCGACGCCGCGCTGGCGCCGGACGCACCGCTGGTGCACGAGGACCAGAGCGACAACGTCTGCGGCCATGACAAGGTGCGGCGCGGCGACGTGGCCGAAGGCTTCGCGCAGTCGGAGCATATCTTCGAGCACCGCTTCACCTTCCCGATGATCTACCACTACTCGATGGAGCCCCACGGCGTCATCGCCGACCACCAGGGGGAGCGCATCGTGCTGTGGTCGTCGGCGCAGCACCCATTCCTGGTGCAGGCCGAACTGGCGCGCATCTTCGGGCTGCCCGCCAGCCGCGTGAGCCTCAACGTCCCCTACCTGGGCGGCGGCTTCGGCGGCAAGTCCTACGCCAAGATCGAGCCCCTGGTGGTGGCGGCCTCGCGCAAGGTGGGCCGTCCGGTGCGGGTGTGCCTGTCGGTGGCGGAAGCGATGCTGACGGTGCGGCGCCACAGCGCGCAGGTGCGGCTCAAGACCGGCGTCCGGCAGGACGGCATCATCATGGCGCGGGAAGCGGAGATCTACCTCGACACCGGCGCCTACATGGACAACGGCCCCCAGGTGGCCACCCGCGCCGCCACCCGGGTGCTGGGCCCCTACCGCATCCCGCACATCCACACCGACGCCTACGCGGTCTACACCCACAGCGGCGGCGCCGGCTCCTTTCGTTCCATCGGCGGCCCCCAGTCGATCTTCGCCGGCGAGAGCCAGATGAACATCATCGCCGCCAGCCTCGGCATGGATCCGGCCGACCTGAGGCTCCGGAACCTCCTCAAGCGCGGCGAGGTGATGCGTCCGGGGCTGCGCCCCCTGGACGTGAACCTGGCGGTGACGCTCAAGAAGCTGGTCCGGGCCAGCCGCTGGAAGAAGCGTTCGGGCAAGGCCGGGGCGCCGGTGGGACTGGCCTGCGGCATGACCAACGCCGGCGGCCAGCCCATCACCGTGGCCATGGTGAGGCTCCAGGCGGACGGCGCCGCCACCATCATGGCCGGCAGCACCGAGATGGGCCAGGGAGTGCGCACCGTGCTGTCGCAATTCGTGGGCGAGGAGTTGCAGCTCCCGCTGGAGCGCATCCGCATGTCGGGCGCGGACACCGCCATCACGCCTTACGACCGCTCCACCGGATCGAGCCGCTCCACCACCCTCATGGGCCGGGCAGTGCAGGCCGCCGCCCGGGACGTCAAGCGCCAGCTCCTGAAGATCGGCGCCGGCGTGTACGGCGTCCGGCCCAGCGAGATCCGGCTTGCGGACGGCGCGCTGGTGTGCGGGGAAGCCCGCATGACGTTTGCCGAGGCGCTGGCGAAACGCTTCGGCGCCGCCGCCGGCGAACTGGTCGGCACCGGCACGGTGGGACCCGAGATCGTCAACGACGTGCTGCCGGTGGTGTGGGAGGTGGGCATGGGCGCGGTGGAGCTGGAAGTCGACCGCGACACCGGCTCCATCTCGGTGGCCGACTACCTGTCGGTGGCCGACGTCGGCAAGGCCATCAACCCGGTGCAGTGCGAAGGTCAGGAGGAAGGCGCCGCCATGATGGGCCTCGGCCACGCCCTGTTCGAGCAGATGATCTACGAGGGCGGCCAGCTCGTCAACTCCAACCTCGTGGACTACCGCATCCCCTCCTTCTCCGACATGCCGCGCGGTTTCCACACGGTGCTGGTGGAGAACGGCGACGGCCTCGGCCCCTACGGCAGCCGGGGCATGGGGGAAGGCGGCATCTTCTCCGTGGCGCCTGCCATCACCGGCGCCCTGGCGCACGCCACCGGCGTCCAGATCTGCGACCTGCCGCTCACGCCCGAGCGGGTGTGGCGCTCGCTCAGGGATGCCGGGGAAGGCGGCGGATGAAGATCCGCGAGCGCTTCGGGCAGGAACAGCCGCTCTTCTCCTTCGAGTTCTTCCCGCCCAAGGACGACCAGGGCGTCGACCGGCTGTTCGAGACCGTCGCCAACCTGAAGCCCCTGCGCCCGGCGTTCGTCTCGGTCACCTACGGCGCCGGCGGCAGCACCCGCGAGAAGACCGTCGCCATCACCCGCAGGATCAAGCGCGAGGCCGGCATCGAGGCCATGGCCCACCTCACCTGCGTGGGACACGGGCGCGACGAGATCGCCGCGCTGCTTGACGAATACGAGGAAGCCGGCATCGAGAACATCATGGCGCTACGGGGCGACCCGCCCCGGGGCGACACGGAGTTCGTCCCACACCCCGAGGGATTCTCGCACGCCAACGAGCTCATCGCGTTCATCCGGGAGCGGAAGGAGTTCTGCATCGGCGGCGCCGGCTACCCGGAGACGCACCCGGAAGCGCCGAGCCCGGAAGAGGACCTGCTCAACCTCAAGTGCAAGGTCGACGCCGGCGCGGACTTCGTCGTCACCCAGCTCTTCTTCGACGCGCGCGACTACTTCGAGTTCGTGTCCCGGGCGCGATCAGCGGGAATCGACGCGCCCATCATCCCGGGCGTGATGCCGGTCACCAACACCGCCCAGATCAAGCGTTTCACCCAGATGTGCGGAGCGACGATCCCGGCGCCGCTGCTGGCAAAACTGGACGCGGCGGCCGGCGATGCCGAGGCGGTCGTGGAGGCGGGTATCGAGCACGCCACGCGCCAGTGCCGCGCGCTCCTGGAAGGCGGCGCGCCGGGCATCCACTTCTACACCCTCAACCGCTCCCTCTCGACCCGGAAGATCGTCGCCAGCCTGCAGGGAGCCTGACTACGCAATGCGTGGATGCGTGGGGCGCGCTGCCACGCAAGCCGCTTCGCTCGACGCTGGCTCGCCGCTTATCCCAAGGTCGTCGCCTCCCTGCACCGGATTGACATGCGGCGGCGGCAAGAGTAAATTGGTCTCACTAACTTGCTAACCCCCCCCGGGATCGAGCCGGAAACGGCCCCCGGGGGTTTTTTTTCGGGTTCCTCATGGCGTTAGAACGCGCGGTCCTCTTCATCGACGGAAGCAACTTTTACCATTCCGCCAAAAACATCGGGATCGCCACGGGAGAACTCGACTATCAGAAATTGGCCGACAAACTCATCATGAATCGGCAACTAGCCGGCATCCGATATTATGTCGGGCAGGTTTCCGGGAATCTCTCCCGGCGCTCATCTCAACAGAAGTTTCTGACCAGGATCCAGGGCCAAGGCGTAAAGGTCTTCACGGGCCGAATCGAGCGCAGAATGGTCCCTCCCAACGACAATCCATTGATTGGAAGGCTAAAGGACGTGATCGCGGCCCATAAGGCCGACCTCCGTGGGTCAATACTCGTCGAACTTGAAGCCGTGTGCTCGATGTCGGTCCCTCAGTACACCGAGAAGCGAGTCGATGTTTCCATCGCCGTAGACATGGTTACCATGGCACACGGCGGGCAATATGATGTCGCGTATCTTCTCTCCGCAGACGGAGATTTCGTCCCGGCAGTCGAGGCCGTCAAGAAATTGGGCAAAAAGGTGTTCGCGGTTTCTCCCGCCTCCGGGTACGAGATTGGAAGAGCCGTCGACAACTTCTTGCGCCTAAGGAAGGACTGGTTTTTGGGCTTGTCCGCATAGACAACCTCCTCGTTGGCGCACAGGGCGGCCGGCTCGGTATTCAATCCTACCGAAGCATGCAGGCTACCAATACACCTACGCCTTGACGGCTCACGCTGCCCTGGGCATCAATGGTTGCCGACCCTGGAAAAAATCCTCAACCGTGTAGATTTGGACCACGGGTACGTCCATGAACCGACCGGTACTAGCCGCTGCGTTCTTCATGTTGTGTGTTACCCTGTCCTGAAAGCACGTGAAGATTCCAAGGTCGGCCGCCGGCCTGCTGGCGGGCACCGTTGAAAGCTTGAACGTCACCCGGTCCAGTTCCGCCACCCTTCACCTGCGACACCACGTCGACGAACTGACCCTTGCGAATGGGAATACGCCCGCGCCCGTCTATCCCCTTGTCGCCGCGTTGCTTGCTGTTGGCTTCCATGCCGTCCACCAGACTCGCCGCCCACCGCTCGAACCGGAATTTGTCGAGGTCTGCCAAGGTGCGGGCGTCATCCCGAGTCTTGGGCATGCCGACGAACTCCACTTCCGACCAGATACTGTCGAAGAGGGCGCGGAGACGGCGCTCAATCACCTTGCACGCATTGACGCATATGTCGATTCCGATCCACTGACGTCCGAGATTCTGAGCAGCGTGGATAGTTGTACCGCACCCACAGAAGGGGTCGAGCACAACATCTCCTGTGCCCGAACTGGCCTTGAGAGTGCGCTCCAAAAGGGCTACCGGCATTTGTGTAGGGTCGCCGATACGCTCACCACGTGGCGCACCCATCGTGGATAACCCGAAAATGTCGTCAATAACGTCCTGTAGCAGCAAACCCTTGGCCTCGGCGAGAAAGCGCTTGAGCTTCGGCCATGCGCCGTGTGTGGGCGGCCAATCAAGGATTTAGCGGTGCGCATCACTTCACCCGATGTGTTTCGGTCACCAAGTGGCGGCCGAACAGCCTATGGATATCCCGCAACAATCCTGGTGGACATTTGCACTCTGATCCTGCTAGCGCGAGATGCGGAGTCCTTCGGAAGCAACAGGCTCACATCGCAGCCCAGGCGGATATCCTCATTCGCGGCTTTGCTACGGTAGGCATCATCGCCCTGGTGGACGAGGTCACTGGGTACCAGGAAATCCGGGACCGCGCAGCTCTCCACAAGATCCTGGATCAGTACCTTGAGAAAGAGCATGCCAAACGATCGAAGCGGTTTCCCGACGAGTTCTACCGCGAGATCTTCCGCCTTCGTGATTGGGAGTGAGGCGGTATGAAGGTCAACCGCCCGCAGATCGTTGGCCACTACACCAACGATATCGTTCGGGCTCGTCTTGCTCCCGGGGTCCTCGAAGAACTCAAGCACCTGAACCCGACGGACCGGACTGGCAACCGGCCCGTCAAGCATCACCAACGGCTCACTCTGGATGTTGGGCACCCCAAACTCCAAGAGCACCTGACCGGCGTCATCGCCCTGATGAAATCCGTAGTCCGCCACAAAGGCGGTTGGGGTGAGTTCTTGCGAAGGCTCCAGAGGGTCTACGCCAAGGTCCACGTGACGCCCGACCTGTTCGACGACTGACCGCGGCGACCCTCGAAGGAATCGGCAGTTCCGTTAATTCTCCTTGTCCAGCACCATATCGGCTAGGACCTCGAAATGCCGGTCAAAGCCAGCCCGATAGTGCGGTACCAAGTCGTCAGGAATCGTGATCCCGAACAGCGCCTTCCCGGCTGTTCGTATATCCTTCCCGCCCTCACGGCGAGCCGCTTTCAACGTTATCATAATCGTCAACGGTTTGATGGGACTTCGTGGCTCTGCTTTCAGAAGGCTGATAATCAAGGTCTGAGTCAGCGTCATTGCCATGATCTCGCCGTGCATAGACGCCATTTTCTCCCTGACGTCCTGCTGTCCCAAGGCCACGGACGGAAACCAGAGCACGAGGAGCACGACAGGTACTAGTCTCATGAGTCCCTCTCCTTTTGTTCAATCGCCGCAACTCGCCTTGAAAGACGTAGCAATCCGATCCCTGACAAGAGCGCGGCGGCACCGCCTATCATGGCGGCCACGCCGATGTCTCCGAACATCATCGTGCCGAGGCCAAAGCCCACAACACCCACGACAACCAGCAGTATCACGATGATCAATTTCCTTCTCCTTCTTCCTTCACGGGCATGAACATCGGCACGTTGCCATGCTTGGCTAGGTAGCGCGAGGCTACATTCGAGAGTTTCACTTCAGCCCTGGCGCGGCGCTTCAACTCGAAGTTCCCCACGGGCACGACGGGTGTGTCATCCACCAGCGCGGTCACCACGGCGTACTTCTCGGTTTTGCGTCCGTCGTTGTGCAGCACGACGGTGACGGTGGACTCTCCCACCTTCAGCGTTTGATGGAACTGCTTACGCATCCGGTCATTGACCGCCTTGAACTTGTCACGGTCCATGGCGAGCCATATCCATTTCGGTCTGACGATGACGCCGAACAGGGTGTCCGTGGCCTTCCAGGCTGCGTTGCTGGCGACCATCGGCGCTTGGACCTCACCCAGCAGGTACGCGTTCATTTGTTCGCTGGTGCAGCCCTTGGGAGTGAAGTCTTTGACGACTCCAGCCATGATCTCGACTACCTTCGGCGTGTACTTGGCGCATTCGCTCGCGGACGGAATCTGAATCGCCATGACCACCCGAGCCGCCAGCTTCTCGTCGGTCGAAGCCGCAACACTGGCCAGGTCGGTGGAGTAGAGTTCCACGGTCAGATTCGTCTTGCAGCCGACCATGAAAAGCAGAAGAGCCGTCGCCAGGGCGGCAAAAAGTGCACGCATGGGAACCTCCTTGGGTTTCTGAGCCATGCCCCGGCGGGGTTGGGGCGTAGCGCCGTGCGCTGTTGTGGGAGTGGCTACGTTTCCAGATGATTCACTACGAAAATTCCTGACCGCGAACACACTGTCCATGACCACTTTCAGGTAGTGGTTCATGGTAGGATCACTATGCAGATAGATGGACCCGTTTGACTTCAAAACACGGCGGCATTCCCGTAGCCGATTCGCCATGTAGGAGAGATAGGCCATCTCGGGAGTCTCCCCGAGAATCTTTCTCAGCCCTTCTATTGAGTCTGACAACCGCACGTCCCGGGCGACGTCGTGGAAATCGTCCACGGCCTCATGCCATCGCCATGTGTCATTGAAAGCCACCCATTGGGCACCGCCGATGAAGGCATTGTAGAGCCGCTTGGAGTTGAAGGGTGGGTCCAGATAGATGAGATCTACCGATTCATCGGGAATGTCTTCGCGCATCACGTCAAGACAATCCCCGAAGTACAGCCGGTTAGTCGCCATTGCCGTCAGCAGGCTCGTCCGCCGAGTCCCGCGCATCGTCGTGCTTCGACCGCTGGAACAGAATCCTGGCCTGTTCTTCCGACGCGGCGTCCATCTGTGGGATGACTGCGAACTCAGCCATGTGTTGAGTTCTTCCGAGGAAGTTGTTCTCTGCACAACACATTATGATAATTTTGTCAATTATTTGACATAATTCTCCTATGAATCAACAGTCAGTAGTGTTTCACTTTGAGAGCCGGTAACCTTGAAGAGCACCGAAACAGCTCTACGACATGGAGCGGTTGGTGCGGATGATCGACGAATACGACTGACCCTTTGACGTGAGGTGTCAACGCGGCTCGGCACCAGCCGGAGCCATCGCCCATGTACAGGAGGCGGACATGAGGGCAACCATCGTAGCATTGGCATTCATTGGTCTGGTCGGAGGTGCACAGGCGAGCGATCTCGAAGGCCGTGGCCGCATCCTTAACGCGGACGGCGCCTGGTGCTGGTTCACGCAGACCGTCGAGAAGACGACAGCGGCTTTCTTGGGGTCGCTACGCGCCGAGGTTGCCACCATGAGCTTCGACGAACTCGGTTGCATGGCGGAGACGACCAAAGACGGCTTCGACTTTGCAGCGGACTTCAACAGAAAGCAGATTGCCAGGCGAATCGCCGACCTGGTTCGCGGAAGATGGGTGACGGCAGATACTACGTACGATCCGAACAACCGCAAACAGCCGGGGATGATGCAGAAGGCCGGCGAGTGCATCGTGGCGGAAGGTATGCCGGCGACGGCCATCGCCATCAACTTCGTCTCAAACGGGACCAGCATCGCCAAGGTCGCGTACGCCCAGACCTTTGGCTGCGGGAAACCGCTGTAGTCGGTACCCCTCTAGAAAGCGGAACCCAGCGAGCTCAAACTTGGTATTGCCCGACAATCCCCAGAATCTCCCGCACACGCCACAACAGCCACCGTTGGTCATGCAATTGCGAAGGGCCGGGAGCGTATGCTCCCGGCCCTTCGTTGCACAACCGAAACGAAACCTAGCCTTCGATCACGTGGCGCCACTTGTCGAACACCTTCTTCTTGAGCTCGGGTGTCGACTCGGCCACGGGCGGGAAGTCCTTCATCCACTCGAAGGGGCGCGTGGCGTCGATGATGGCGCGGGAATTGAAGCCCTTCTTGCCCGGCTGGATGCGCGGGTCCAGCGGGCCGCTCCAGCAGCGCCGCAGGATGTCGATGGAGTCCACGGGATCGGAACGGGTGGCCAGCGCCCAAAGGACGTCGAAGGTCTTGGTGGGATCGATGTCGTCGTCCACCACGATGACGTAACGGCCGAGGTAGGCGCCGGCGTGCACCTGCGAAGCCACGAAGCCCGCTTGGCGCGCGTGGCCCGGGTAGCGCTGCTTGATGGAGATGATGTTGAGCAGACGGCCGCCGCCCGCCTCGTGGCACCACACGCCCTTCACGTCCGGCACCCCGGCCTTCTCCACCTGGTCCCAGATGAGCGCGGCCTTCACCATGCACTTGGCGATGGAGTAGTCGGAAGGCGGACGCCCGGGCCGGGCGGCGGTGAGGATCGGGTCGTTGCGGTGGTAGATGCGCTGCACCCGGATGAGCGGCTCGGGGCGGCTGTTGCTGGCGTAGTAGCCGGTCCACTCGCCGAACGGTCCCTCGGTGACGCGCTCCTCGGGGTCCATGAAGCCCTCGATGACGATCTCGGCGTGGGCCGGGAACGGCAGCCCGGTGACCTCGCCGTGGATGACGTCGATGGGTCCGCCCTTGAGGCCGCCGGCGTAGTCGTACTCGGATACGCCGTAGTCCACCTCGTTGCCGGAAACCATGAACAACACCGGGTCCTGGCCGACGCAGACGATGACCGGGCACTTCTCGCCCCGGTCGAACCACTTGTCGCGCTGGATGCGGCCGTGCTTTCCGGGCGAGATGTAGACGTTCATGCTCTGCTCGTCCTGCACCATGCCGCGGTAGGTGCCGAAGTTGACCCAGCCCTCGTCCGGGTCCTTGGTGACGACGAGGCAGCCGGTGCCGATGTAGCGGCCGCCGTCCAGCTCGTGGACGAAAGGTACCGGGAACTTGAGCAGGTTGATGTCGTCGCCCTTGAGCACGTTCTCCATCACCGGGCCGGTCTCGACGACGCGGTGCGGGATGGGGTTGTGCTGGGAGATCTTCTCGCGGGTGGCGCGCACGAGATCCAGGTCGGTGTAGTCGAGGGGCAGGCCCAGGGCCAGCGCCATGCGCTTGAACGAGGCGTTCTGAGCGAACAGCACGCGGAATCCCTCGGGATAGTCCTTGATGTTGTCGTAAAGCACCGCGGGCACCGGCCCGCTGCTGCCCTGGGCGATGAGCTCCGAAAGGGTCCCCATCTCCAGGTTCCAGTCCACCCCGTCGACCTTCTTCAGTTGCCCGAAGCTCTCGACGATCTCCAGCCACTCCCGGAGGTCGGTGTAGCTGGGCGTCCCGCCGGCCTTCAGCTCCTTCTCAGCGATCTTGGTTGCTTCTACAGCGGCCATATAACAACGGCTCCTTCCTTCAATATTGGGTTCTTTCCGTCAGCGAAGCGATACCGGCCTTTATACCCGTCCCTGCCCGTGATTGCTAGGAGCCCTTCCCAAGTTTCCGGGACAGCGAAGGGTCCTTCGACTTCGCTCGGACGGGCTCCTAGTCCCCCATCATGGTGTCGTCCATGCCCTCGGTGTCGTCGGCGGGCAGGCCGTTGCAGCTTTCCGGGTCGAGGGCCAGGTAGACGCTGGCGCCGACGGGAACGGCGTTGGCGGGGTGGGTGTGGACGCGGATCAACTGCTCGCGCACCTGGACTTGGCAGTGGTACGCGTCGCCCATGAAGACCGCGTCGTGCAGCGTCCCCTGCAGCACGTTGTCCGTGGTGGCCGGCGCCTCCGAGCTTACGCTGATGTTCTCGGGGCGGATCGAGATCACCGCCTCGGTGCCCTTGTCCATGGGGACCGCAGGACTGAACGAGAGCATGCCGAACTCGGTGTCGAGCCGGCTCGGGTGGGAGTTGGCCCCCGCCTCGGCCACCTTTCCGGTGATGAGGTTGGTCAGACCCAGGAACGTGGCCGTGAACTTCCGCTTGGGCTTGGCGTAGAGCTGATGGGGGTCTCCCACCTCGATGAGCTTGCCGCCGTGCATGACCGCGATCTGGTCGGAGATGGCCAGAGCTTCCGCCTGGTCGTGGGTCACGTAGATGGTCGTGATATTGACGCGCCGCTGGAGCGCCTTGATCTCGAAGCGCATCTGCTCCCGCAGCTTGGCGTCGAGGTTGCTGAGGGGTTCGTCCAGCAGCATCACCTTGGGCTCGTTGATCAGCGCCCGGGCAAAGGCGACCCGCTGCTGCTGCCCGCCGGAGAGCTTGGGGGCCGGGCGCTCCTCGAGGCCGCCGAGGCCGACGATCTTGAGTACATCTTCCACGCGGCTCCGGATCTCCGCCTTGGGGCGGCGCTGGATGGTGAGCGGATAGCCGACGTTCTCCGCCACCGTCATGTGCGGCCATATGGCGTAGGACTGGAACACCATGCCGATGGGCCGGTGGTTGGGCGGCACGTAGGCGCCGCCCGCGGAGTTGAAAACAGCCTTCTCGTCGATGTCGATGACGCCGCTTTCCGGCCGCTCCAGCCCGGCCACACAGCGCAGCGTGGTGGTCTTGCCGCAGCCGCTGGGCCCCAGGAATGTGTACAGCGAGCCCTCGGGGATGCTCAGCGAAACCCCCTTGAGGACGTGAACCCTCTCGCTGCCTTCCCCGAAGTACTTCTCTAGGCTCCTGATATCGACCATGACTCTGTCGTCGTTCACAGTAACCTCCGTGCTGCCGGCAATGGAAACCCGCCTGGCGCCAGCCCGGCACTGGGATGAGCCACCTATTGCACACAAGAAGCCGGATTTCAACATGAACCCGGCGCCGCCAGGGTTGCGTTCAAGGCGGTTTTTTCCTAACAACAACCTGTCGCGCGGACGCCCGTCCGACATGCGCAAGCCGCGCGCGGGGCATCCGTTCATCCGACGCGAAGGGAGCATCCATGAAGGCAGATCTGGTGATCAAGAACGGTACCGTGGTGACGCCCGAGAACACGTTCGACGGCGGGGTGGCCATCCACGACGAGAAGTTCGTCGCCATCGGCACCAACGACTCGCTCCCGGAAGGCGCACGGGAGATCGACGCCAAGGGGAAGCACATCCTGCCCGGCCTGATCGACGGCCACGTGCACTTCCGCGAGCCCGGCATGACGCACAAGGAGGACTTCGGCACCGGCTCGCGGGCGGCCATCGCCGGCGGCATCACTTCCGTCGTGGACATGCCCAACACCATCCCGCCGGTGACGCATCCCGAGCAGGTGGAGGAGAAGAAGGTGCTGGCGGAGGAGAAGTCCCTGGTGGATTTCGCCCTCCTCGGCGTGGTGGTTCAGACCAACGCGGACCAGATCCTGCCCATGGCCCGGGTGGGAGCGGTGGGCTACAAGATCTTCTTCGGCGAGACCATCGGCAACCTGCCCTTCCCGGACGACGGAGTGTGCCAGGACGTGTTCCGGAACATCACCGAGTCCCGGCTGCCGCTGTGCATCCACGCCGAGAACCGGCAGATCATGTACCACCACCTGAACCGCATCAAGGAGGAAGGCAAGACCGACCCGGTCAACTGGGAGTCCACCCGCCCGGCCATCTGCGAGGCCGAGTCGGTGCACCACGCCCTCTTCTTCGCCGAGACCTTCGGCACCAAGATGCACGTGCTGCACATGAGCTCCAAGCAGGCCGCCGGCATGGTCCGGGACGCCAAGGCGCGCGGGCTCCGGATCACCGCCGAGACCGGCCCCCACTACCTGCTGCGCGAGCCCAAGGACATGGACAAGGCGGGCCCGCTGCTCAAGATGAACCCGCCGGTAAGGACCCGCGACCACGGCGAGGCGCTGTGGGACGGACTGCTCAACGGCTACGTGGACATGATCGCCACCGACCACTCTCCCCACACCCTCGAGGAGAAGGGCGCCGACGTCCACGGCAACATGCTTAAGCCCGCCATCTGGGATTGCATCTCCGGCTTCTGTGGCGTGGAAACCGGCCCCTCACTGATCCTCACGGAGGTCAACAAGGGTCGCATGAGCCTCAACCATTACGTGAAATTAGCGTCCGAAAACCCCGCGAAAGTGTGGCAAATCTACCCACAGAAAGGCGCCCTTCGGGTCGGCTCGGACGGCGACGTGACCATCGTCGACATGGACAAGGAAGGCGCCATCGACATCAACAAGCTGCACAGCAAGAACAACCCGTCGCCATGGCACGGCTGGAAAATCAAGGGCGTGCCGGTGATGGCCATCGTGCGCGGCCACGTTCAGATGGAGGACGGCGAGCCCGTGGGCGAGGCCGTCGGACGCATGGTGTACCCGGTACCGGACTGATGGTCCTTCGACTTCGCTCCGCTGGCGTGGAGCTACGCCTGTCGAAGGGCTCAGGACGAACGGCGACGGATCGGCTGACATCACACTTGCACAGGGAAGAGAATGAAACGCACTGAACCGCTGGAGTTTCACCAGCCCACGAGCCTCGCAGAGGCCACCCGGATCATGCTGGACGGCGGCCCCGGCGGCTACTTCCTGGCCGGAGGCACCGACCTCGTTATCGCCATGAAGGAAAAGGGGCTGGTGCCCAAGTACGTGGTGGACCTCAAGCGGATACCGTCCCTGTCGGGGATTCGCGAGGAGGCCGACGGCGGCATCACCATCGGCGCCCTGACCACCATGCGGGAGGTGGAGATCTCGCCGCTCATCGTCGGGCCCTACCCCTTCCTGGCCCAGAGCGCCGCCGAGGTGGGTTCCATCCAGATCCGCAACCGCGCCACCATCGGCGGCAACATGGCCAACGCCACCCCGTCGGCGGACGTGGCGCCGCCGCTGCTGGCGCTGGACGCCAAGGCCAGGGTGGTCGGCGCCGGCGGCGAACGCGTCATGGATCTCAAGGACTTCTTTCGCGGCCCCGGCCAGACCGTGGCCGAACCCGGCGACATCCTCACCGAGCTGCTTATCCCTCCCCAGGACCCGCGGCTGGTGGGGGAATACATCAAGTTCTCGCCACGGGACATGATGGACCTGGCCTACATCGGCGTGGCCGTCACCCTGACGCTGGCCGAAACCGACCGGCGTTGCGAGTCGGTGGCCATCGCCCTGGGGGCGGTCTCGCCGACGCCGATGCGGGCGCCCGGAGCCGAAGCCGTGCTCCGAGGCCAGGTGCTGACCGAGGAACTGGCGGCGGAGGCGGGACAAAAAGCATCCGAGGAGTGCAGCCCCATCAGCGACGTGCGCTCGTCCGCCGAGTACCGCCGGGCCATGGTCCGGGTGAACACCAAGCGCGCGCTGCTCAACGCCGCCGCCGGAGGCGGCCCGGTGCCCTGGACCAGCCGGAGGGACCGGCGCTATGGCTAGTGGCAATGCGGTTACCCGTGTAAGGGCGACCGCCGGTCGCCCCTACGGCGCGGGACGGGACCTTGTAGGGGCGACCGGCGGTCGCCCTTCGTGAACAAGTGCCGCGGGAAGACGAGAAGGAGCCCCAGAACCCATGAGCCAACCTGTTGAATTTACGCTGAATGGCCAACCCACCTCCGTGGACGCCCCGGCGCACCGCCTGTTGCTGGACCTGCTGCGGGACGAGATCGGCATCACCGGCACCAAGGAAGGGTGCGGCACCGGCGACTGCGGCGCGTGCACGGTCTACCTCAACGGCAAGCCGGTGAACTCGTGCCTGGTGCTGACCGGCGAGCTGACCCAGGCGGATGTCGTCACCATCGAGGGGCTCAAGGACGGCGACGCCTACCATCCCATCCAGGCGGCCTTCATCGAGGACGGCGGCGCCCAGTGCGGCTACTGCACCCCCGGCATGCTGATGATGGCGGCGTCGTTCCTCGAAGAGAATCCAGACCCCACGGACGACGACATCCGTTTCGCGCTTTCCGGCAACCTGTGCCGCTGCACAGGGTACGTGAAGATCGTCGAGGCGGTTCAGGATGCGGCGGCCGAGCTCCGGCGGCGCGCCGGCAAGGGACAGGACGATGAGTGATCTCAACGATCTCAAGGTCGTCGGCCACCCGGTCACCCGCATCGACGTCGACGAGAAGGTCACCGGAACGGCCACGTACGGGTACGACCTGGTGCTGCCGGACATGCTGCACGGCAAGGTCCTGTTCAGCACCCGGGCGCACGCGCGCATCGTCAGGATCGACCTGGAGAGGGCGCGCCGGCATCCCGGCGTGGTGGCGGTTATCTCCGGCGCGGACACCCCCTGGACCCACGGCGAGTCCATCAAGGACAAGCCGTTCCTGGCCCAGGGCAAGGTGCGTTACATCGGCGAGCCGGTGGCGGCGGTGGCGGCGGTGGACGAGGACACCGCGCAGGCGGCGCTCAAGCTCATCGAGGTGGAGTACGAGGACCTGCCCGCCTACTTCACCCCCGAGGAAGCCTGCCAGCCCGGCGCCGTGGCCATCCACGAGGAGTTCGAGGGCTATCGCAAGGCCCCCTTCATCGTCGGCGCGTCCATGCCCAACGTGTGCGAGCACTTCAAGCTGCGCACCGGCGACACCGCCGAGGGGTTCAGGCAGGCGGACATGGTGCTGGAGGAGAAGTACTACGTGCCGATCATCCAGCATGCCGCCATGGAGCCCCATTCGGCCCACGCCCAGGTGGACCCCGACAGCGGGCGGGTCACCGTGTGGGTGGCCAACGACGCGCCCTTCCGGGCGCTCACCGAGGTGTCCGAGGCGCTGGGCCTGCCGCAGGAGCAGATCCGCTTGATCAACCCGCTCCAGGGCGGCGGCTTCGGCTCCAAGGGCGGCCTCAAGCTGGAGCCCATCGCCATGGGCCTGGCGTTCCACACGGGCGGGCGGCCGGTGCGGGTGAAGTTCAACCGCGAGGAGACCTTCATCTCAACGCTGGTGCGCCACGAGGCCACCGTGCACATCAAGAGCGGGGTCAAGAACGACGGTACCCTCATGGCCCGGCACATGACGCTTTACTGGGGCGGCGGCGCCTACGCGGAGAAGAGCCCGACGGTTTGCATCCGCGGCAGCCTGCCCTCTCCCGGCCCCTACCGCATCCCCCACGTCCACGTGGACGGCTACGCGGTGTACACCAACAAGCCCGTGGCCGGGGCGTATCGCGGCTACGGCATCCCCCAGGGCGCCTGGGCCACCGAGCAGCACATGGACGAGCTGGCCCGCAGGCTGGCCATGGACCCGGTGGACTTCCGCCTGAAGAACGTATTCGTGGACGGCGACATGGCCTACTGGGGCGAGCAGTTGCACAACGTCGGCCTCACCGAGACCCTTACCAAGGCGGCTGCGGCCATCGACTGGGGCAAGCCCAAGCCGGCCGGGGTCGGACGCGGGCTGGCTTGCATCTCCAAGCCCACCCGGTCGCCCACCACCTCCAACGCCGGCGTCCTGGTGGACGCGGACGGCGAAATCACCGTGCTTGCGGGCACGGTGGAAATCGGCCAGGGGTGCAACACGATCCTGGCGCAGGTGGCCGCCGAAGAGTTGCGGGTGCCCATCGAACAGATCCAGGTAGCGCCGCTGGACACGGACCTGATCCCCTTCGACGCTTCCACCACCTCCAGCCGCAGCACCTACCACATGGGCAACGCCGTGCGCCGGGCGGCCATCCACGCCCGCGAACAGCTCCTGGAGATGGCCGGTCCCGCGCTCGAAGGCAAGCAAGAGGAGCTGGTGGTGGCCGACGGCAAGGTCCATCTCAAAGACCATGAGGACATGGCCCTGACCTACGGCGAGCTGATCCGGCGCGGGCTCGGGGGCGAGGCCGTACTCCGGGGCGACGGCTCCTACACCTACGAGATCGGCAAGGACCTGGACCTGGAAACGGGCCACAGCGACCACGCGTCGGCCTTCTACATGTACGCCACCCAGGCCGCCGAGGTATCGGTGGACGAGGAGACCGGCCGGGTCCGGCTGCACCGGGTGTCCGCCGCCCACGACGTGGGCAAGGCCATCAACCCGCTCAACTGCGTCGCGCAGATCGAGGGCGGCGTGGCCATGGGCATCGGTTCCGCGCTCCACGAGAACCTGGTCATCGACGAGAACGGCAAGGTTCGGAACCCGTCGTTCCTGGACTATCACTTGGTTACGTCGCTGGACGTGCCCGAGATCATCTCCATCGTGGTGGAATGCGCCGAGCCCGAGGGTCCCTACGGCGCCAAGGGCCTGGGCGAGCCCGGCCTGGCGCCCACGCCGGCGGCCATCGGCAACGCGGTGGCGGACGCCATCAAGTCCCGTATCCGCGACCTGCCGCTGACCCCGGAGCGGGTGTTCTGGGCGCTGGAGGAACGCGACCGGAAGTAGGAACGGTCGGGACCATCGTCATGACGGGTCCCGAGGACGCTCGGGAGCCGTCGAACGGGAGCCATGACCAAGATCCCCGTAGTCATCCTCACGGGCTTTCTCGGAGCGGGCAAGACCACCCTGCTCAACCGCATCCTCACCGCACCCCATGGCCACCGCATCGCCGTGGTCATCAACGAGTTCGGCGAGGTGGGCATCGACCACCATCTCATCGTCGCCTCGGACGAAGAGATCTTCCAGATGAACAATGGCTGCATCTGCTGCACGGTCCAGGGCGACCTGCTGCGGGTGCTGTTGCAACTCCTGGAGAGGCGCGACACCTTCGACTACCTGGTGGTGGAAACCTCGGGTCTCGCCGACCCCACGGTCATCGTGCAGACGCTCCTGCTGGACGAACGGATCCGCCTGGACTTCGAGCTGCAGGCGGTGGTGACCGTGGTGGACGGCATGCACATCGAACAGCAGCTCGCCGGCCAGATCGAGGCCCGCGAACAGGTCGCCTGCGCCGACGCCATCCTGCTCAACAAGACCGACCTCATCACGCCCGAGGAAGCCGACGACCTGGCCGTCAGGCTGGGGGACTTGAACCCCACGGCCCGGGTGACGCCCACCCGAAACGCGGACGTGGACATCGGCGAACTGCTGGAGATGCGCGCCTTCGACCTGGAGGCCAAGCGCCAACAGGTCGCCAACGGCCATCACCACGAGCACGAGCCCTCGGTGCAGACCGTCTCGTTCGTGGAGCCCGGGGACCTCAACAAGACCCGGCTGAGCCATTGGTTCCGCGGCGTGCTGGCCGAGAAGGGCGCCGACATCCTGCGCATGAAGGGCATCCTCAACATGCACGGCGACTCCCACCAGTTCGTGTTCCACGGAGTCCACAGCATGTTCGAGGGGCGCCTGGGGCGCGAATGGGGGGAGGAAGAGGAGAGGCTCAACCGGCTGGTGTTCATCGGCCGGGACCTGAACGGAGAAGAGCTGCAGGGCGGGCTCAGGACATGCCTGCGCTCCGAGGACGATGCCGCGGCGGACGGGAACCTGGATATCTATCGCGACGTGTCTTCGCTGACCCTGGACCAGATCCGCATCTGGGTGCGGCAGGCGCTGGAGTTTCCGTCCAGGACCCCCATCACCATCAAGGAAGTCCCCTGCGTCAAACCCGGCTGTCCGCCCATCGAGACCGCCATCATGGTGTTCCTGGAGAACGAGCCCCCGCGCTTGTACAAGATCCAGAAGACCATCAACGAAGTGAACTTCGACAGCGTCTACAACCTCATCGAAAACCCGATGCCCTGCTGCTAGGCGGGTGTTCAGCCCGCCATCGGACTCCCGGTGCGCTCCCGCAGGGCGCCCACCGCTTCATGCAGCGCATTGACGTCCCGCCGCACTTCGCGGATGTCCTCGCGCAAGCCCGCAAATCCGCTGTGCATTTCCTCGCGCATTTCCGTAAACCGCCGATCCGTGTCCCCACGGGACTCCTCGAAACGGCGGTCCGTGGCGCTGAAGCCGCGGTCCATATGCTCTCGCGACTCCACGAAGCGCTGATCCATGTATTCCCGCGACTCACTAAAACCCCGGTCTATTTCGGCGAAACGTTGATCCATGTGCTCTCGCGACTCCGCGAAACGTTGGTCCGTGTACTCTCGCGACTCACTAAAATGCCGGTCTATTTCGGCGAAACGTTGATCCATGTACTCTCGCGACTCCGCGAAACGTTGGTCCGTGTACTCTCGCGACTCCGCGAAACGCTGGTCCGTGTACTCTCGCGACTCACTAAAATGCCGGTCTATTTCGGCGAAACGTTGATCCATGTACTCTCGCGACTCCGCGAAGCGTTGGTCCGTGTACTTCCGTGACTCGGCAAAAAGGCGCTCCATGTCTCGACGTAGCTGTCTGAACGCGGCCATGGTGAGAGCGCCACTGGCCACACCGACCGTGATCACGGAAATGACGATACTGATTGTGTCCGCTTCCATTCTCAGGCCTGTTCCTCAGGCGGCGTCAACCTATTCCCTCACCCTCCCTCAATGACATTCAATCGGAGGTACAGACGAAAACTTTAACGAGCTTTCCGAAAAAGGCAACAAAAAAAACCTCCCCGCGACCCCGGGCGGAAGCTAGAACTCACGCCGGCCGTCCAGGGCTTCGCCCAGGGTGCCGGCGTCGGTGTACTCGATCTCTCCGCCCATGGGGAGGCCGCGGGCGATGCGGGTGATGCGGATGCCGAGGGGCTTGACCATCTTGGCGACGTAGAGGGCGGTGGCGTCCCCCGCTCGGGTGGCGTTGGTGGCGACGATGATTTCGGCGGGGGGGTTGGCCCGGACGCGGTTGAGGAGTTCCTTGATCTTGAGGGCCTCGGGTCCGATCCCGTTGAGCGGCGAGATGGCGCCGTGGAGCACGTGGTAGAGGCCCTTGTACTCGCCGGAACGCTCCACCGCCATCAGGTCCGACGGCTCCTCCACCACGCAGACGGTGGCGCTGTCCCGGCCGGGGTCGCGGCAGACCTTGCACCGGGCCACCTCTTCCGTTCCCGGAGGTATCTCGCTCAGGCCGAAGCATTCCGGACAGAGGCCCATCTCGCGCTTCAGCCGGTCCATGCTTCCGGCCAGCGCCAGCACCGACTCCTTGCCTTCCTTGAGGAGGTGGAAGGCCAGGCGTCCGGCGGTCTTCTCGCCGATGCCGGGCAGCTTCGAGAGCTGCTCGATGACCCGCGCCAGCGGTGCCGGGTATCCGGTCATGGCATCAGCCCGGGGATCTTGAACCCTCCGGTCAGCTTGCTCATCTCTTCCGAGGCCATCTCGCGGGCGCGCCTGAGCCCCTCGTTGACGGCGGCGCGCACGAGGTCCTCCAGCATCTCCACGTCATCCGGATCGACGGCGCTGGGGTCCACCTTGATGGAGGACAGCATGAACTGGCCGTTGACGGTGACGCGGACCATGCCGCCGCCAGAGGTGGCCTCCACCGTCTTCTTCGCCAGCTCTTCCTGGATCTTGGCGAGCTTCGCCTGCATCTCCTGCGCCTGCTTCATGAGGCCGCCCATGCCGCCGAATCCCTCACTCATGTGACACTCCCTTCAGCGGGCAGGCTACTTCACCGTGCCCCCGAAAATCCTCAACGTTTCGTCGATGATGTCCGCCCCGCTTTCCTCGCCCTGACGCGGCGGAGCGCCGGCCGTACCCTCGCCGGCCGAAGAATCCATCGTCACGGTCATCCTGCGCTTGAAGAACCGTTCGAGATAACCCTCCAGAACGGTCCGGTTTTCCTTCTTCTCGACGTGGCTCCGGTAGAGCCCCTGGAGGTCCAGCCTGACACCGGCGCCGGAGATCTCCAGCAGCCTGCCCTGTTCCAGGTATGAGGCCAGGAGCCGGTCTTCGCCGGCGACGAACGCCAGGAACCGGTCCCATCCGGCCGGATCGGGTTCCGGAGCCTCGGGATCCGTCTCCGCATGCTGGAAAGGAGCAACCGGGACAAGACTATCCGGCTCCGGGGGCACAGGTTCCGGCTCGGGAGTTGCAAGTTCCGGCTCGGGAGGCGCAAACTCCGGTTCCGGAGGCACATACTCCGGTTTCGCTTCACGGTCCGACGGAGGTTCTTCGACCGGCTCCGGGTCTCTCATTGGCGCCGGCGGCGGTTGCGGCGCCGCTTGTGGGTGTGCCGCCAACTCGTCGGGCGGCCTCACCACCCGCGCTTCGGCGGCCCCCTCCAGTTTTCGTTCGAGCCGCTGCAGTTCCTCGATGGCGCCGGCGATATTCACGGTTCGCGGCAGCGTGGCCACACGGACCAGCGATGCCTCCAGATCGAACCTCGGGTAGGGCGACCGCGCCACCATCTCGTCGCCCTGGACGATGAACCGGTAGTAGCCCATGAGCGCTTCGGCGTCCACCGAGCCTACCTGATCGCTCAGCAGGGCTATCTCATCGCCGGTGAGGTCCATGAGCCGGCGGGTTCCCGAATCGTTTCCGGCGACGGCACCCGGACCCGCCGTCCCCTCCATGAGGCGGACCACCAGGAGGTTACGGAAGTGCTCCACCAACTCACGGGAAAGCGCCGCGAGATCCACCCCGTCGTCCGCCACCTCGGCCACCAGCCGGAGACACGCCGCGGCATCACCGGCCAGCACCGCCGAGGAGATCTCGTAGAGCACCCGCCGCTCGGCAACGCCCAGGATGTCCCGAAGCAAAGCCTCGTCCACCGCGCCGCCCTCTTCCGCCGCACCCGCGAAGGAAAGCACCTGCTCCAGCAATGACTGGGCGTCGCGCATGCTGCCCTGGGCGGCGCGGCTGATGAGCGTCAGCGCTCCTTCAGTGATGTTCAATCCCTCCACTTCCGCGATCCCGCTCAACCGCGCGTGGATGTCCTGGACCCCGATGCGGCGAAAGTCGAAGCGCTGGCAACGCGACAGGATGGTTTCGGGCAGCCGGTGGACCTCGGTGGTGGCGAGGATGAACTTGGCGAACGGCGGGGGTTCCTCCAGCGTCTTGAGCAACGCGTTGAAGGCGTCCTTGGTCACCTGGTGGACCTCGTCGATGATGTACACCTTGAAGCGCGCCGCGGCCGGCTGGTAGCGCACGTTCTCGATGATCTGCCGGACCTCGTCGATGCCGCGGTTGGAGGCGCCGTCGATCTCGTAGACGTCGATGGAGCGGGCGTCGTTGATCTCGCCGCAGCGCGCGCACTCGTTGCAGGGGGTCGGCGTGGGTCCGTGCTCGCAGTTGAGGGCCTTGGCCAGGATGCGCGCGGCGCTGGTCTTGCCAACGCCGCGGACCCCGGTGAACAGGTAGCAGTGCGCGATGCGCTCGCTCTCGATGGCGTTGGTGAGGACGCGGGCAATGTGCTGCTGCCCCACCATGTCCGAGAACGCCTTCGGGCGCCACTTACGGGCCAGAACGAGATATGACATGACGAAAGCCGCTTGCGAGGCGGGACGCTCATTGCCGACAGCCAGGCTTCCCCGTGGCACAGGGGCGGTCCGCTACCGCTGCTTCCTTCCGGACCTGACGGGGTTTGCGGGACCCACTTGCACGGGACCCGACTGCCAGCAATCAACATCCCGCCGACCCATAACCCTGGCAGCGGCGGGAACCTGTGTTTACCAGATTTCCCGGTCTACAACCAGCAAAAACCGGTGCGTGGGCCGGAGGGATCCCCTCAATAGATGCCGGGAACGATCCGGTATTTCACCCGCGCCTGATACTCCGCCCACTTGTCCGCGCCGTACTTCTCCGCGCAGTGCTTGTCGTCGTCGAGTTGCCGGTACGTGAACAGCGAGACGATGAAGACGAAGTAGGTCCAGGCCCAGGGATTGGTGAAGTAGCCGAACACCAGGGCGATCGACAGGGCAAGGAACCCCTCGCCCATGTAGTTGAAGTGGCGGGCGACACCCCACAGGCCGCTGTAGAGGATCTTGCGGCCGCCGGCCTCGATGTACCTGGGCTCGATGAGACCGAGGAACTTGCGGTCCGGCGATTGCTTGAACATGTACTTCTGCATGTTGGCGCCGCGCGATATCCCCCACCCCAACAGAAACAGCGCCGTCGTTCCGATGAGCCAGACGTACGTCCACGCCGGCGAGAATCCGGGGTCCGGGTAAGCGGCCATGCCCCACAACGGCAGGATGAACAGCCACCCGTAGACCACGAAGCAACCCCAGAACAACTTGAAGCCGAGGTTCTCGTGGATCAGATCGTAGGTGTACAACTGGACGCGCTCGAAGATGCAGTAGTCCAGTATGTAGAACGTGAAGAACGCCGCATACAGGAAAACGCCCGGATTGTAGTCTTCGCCAAAAAGCTCGTAGTGGTAGGCGGCCCCGGACAGGGCGTTGAGCGCCAACATCGTCCCGCCGACGACATAGAGGTACATCTTCACGTCGAAGCGTTCGTTGAAGAACGCCAACTCCTGGGCCCGCCCGAACCACAACGCCAGGATCGGATTCCTGACCTTGCCCCGCGGCTGGCTGAACACCGCGATGACGGTGACGATAGCGGCGACAACCGTTCCGCCGGCCACCGCATAGACCGAAGACCGGTAGAACCAGTCGCGCGGCATCCCCGTGAGCTCGAAAGCCCACGCAACCAGCGCGAGCGCGAACACCAGAAGACCGTTCAGCCGGTAGCTGCGGGGCTCACCCGTCTCCGGATTGATGACGTAGCCGGGGAGCCGTCTGCCTGGCAGGATGACCTGGGCCAGGAAGAACACGGCGAAGACCGCCAGCGGGGTGAAGAACCCCAGAATCGCTTCCGTCCGGGAGAGTTCAAAGAAGTGGCTGATGCCAAGCGATTCAATCATGAGCGAGTGGCCCTTCTTCCTGGTTCACTCCCAGTTCTCTGTTGACAACTCGGCCTGTCGCAGAACGAGCTGCGTTGCGTCTTCGGCCAAGTCCGGTGGGTAGCCGTACCTTGCCAGCAACCGGCGAACATTACGGCGCAGGCTCGCCCGTACCGACTCGCGCTGGGTCCAGTCAAGCTTGGGCATGTTCTTGACCATTTCGGTCAGTTTTCGTGCCATGAGACGCAGCGTATCGCTCTGCATCGCTTCCCTGGCTGATCTGTTCTCCGACAGGGCGTCATAGAAAGCAGTTTCCGCACTACTCAGACCCAGTTCATCTCCGCGCCGTTGCGCGTCTCGAAGGTTCTTCGCCAAGTCGATGAGCTGCGAGATCATCTCCGCAGTGGTGATCGCCCTATTCGTATAGCGCAGCATCGCGTTTTCGAGCGCTTCGCGGAACTTGCGACTCTGGACAATGTTCGTGCGCTCCGTGATGCGAATCTGGTCGTTGAGTAGCTTGCGCAGCGTCTCCAAGGCCAAGTTTTTCTGTTCCAGCGCTGCCACCCGACCAAGGAACTCATCGCTAAGGATATCGAGGCGGGCGTCCGACAGCCCCGCGACGGCGAACAGGTCGATCACTTCGTTGGCATCGATCGCGCTGCCGATCACCTGGCGCACGGCAGCGTCGATATCGCGTTGACGAGCGTGACCGGCGCCGCCGTCGGCATCGTCGGTCAGTCGTTTTCGAATCATCGCCATCACGCGCTGGAAGAACGCGAGGTGCGGCGTAATGGCCTCAGTCTCCTGGCGCGGAACCGCCAGAGCGAAGGCTGCCGACAGTTCCTTGACTAGGGTACGCAGGCGCTTCCAGCCGTCGCTCTGCCCAAAGACGTGATCGATTGCGCACAGATACACTTGAAGCACGGCTTGCGGTTTGGCATCGAGTGCCTGCTCGTAGTCACAACCGTGGAAGAAAGCGCGTAGTTTCTCGAACGCCGCCTGCATGGCAGGCACAGCCTCGTTCTGCACCCTCCTGACAGCCTCGCCTGTGCCGCCGGCTTGGATGTAAGTCGCGAGCGCATCTGCCAACTGGTCGCCCAGACCCAGAAGGTCCACGATCAACCCACCGGGCTTGTCTCCGTAAACGCGATTCACGCGCGCGATAGCCTGCATCAGGTTGTGCCCGGCCAGCGGCTTATCCAGATACATGGTGTGCGCCGGCGGGCAGTCGAAGCCGGTCAGCCACATGTCACAGACGATCACTAGGCGCAGGTCGTCGTGGGGGGCCTTGAAGCGCTCTGCCAGGCGCTTGCGAGCGGCCTTGGTGCGCACATGGTTCCTGAGCGGCTCGGGATCTTCGTTGGTGCCGGTCACGACCACCTTCATCGCCCCCCGCTCGTCGTCCACGTCGTGCCAGTCCGGGCGCAGTATGCGGATCGCGTCGTAGAGCCGCGCGGCGATGTCACGGCTCATGGTCACCACCATCGCCTTGCCTTCCATCGCGGCGCGGCGCTTCTCCCAGTGCTCGACGATGAACGCTGCCAAGCGTTCGATGCGCTCCTGGGCGCCGACCAAGGACTCCGGCGGTACTCGGATACTGTCCTCCACCCCTTCTCCGCCGCGGTCGAGGTTGGCAACGTACTCAACCTCTTCCTCGGCGACGCGCGCGCCCTCCTCGTCCACCTTCAGTTTGATGATCCGAGATTCGTAGTAGAGCGGCCGGGTGGCGCTATCCTCGACGGCCTGACGGATGTCGTAGACGTCCGCGTAATCGCCGAAGACGTGGATCGTGTTTTTGTCGTCACGCTCCAGCGGCGTGCCGGTGAAGCCGACGAAGGTGGCGTTCGGCAACGCTTCGCGCATCCAGCGCGCGCCGCCCTCGACGAAGCCGTACTGGCTGCGGTGGGCCTCGTCGGCCATAACGACCACGTTCGAGCGCTCCGAGACGACGCCGTGTGCCTCGGCGAACTTCTGAATCGTCGTGAACACTACCCCGCCCGCCGCGTGGTCGAGCAACGCTTTGAGATGTTCCCGGCTCACGGCCTGGACCGGGTCCTGCCGAAGCAGCGCACGCCCGGCGGCGAATGTGTCGAAGAGCTGATCGTCCAGATCGTTGCGGTCGGTGATCATGACGATGGTCGGGTTGGTCATGCGCGCCTCTCGGATCAGCCCCCCGGCCAACATCAACATGGTCAGCGACTTGCCCGAGCCTTGGGTGTGCCAGATCACGCCACCGCGACCATCGCCTGTGCCAGACGGCGGCTTGAGACGTGCAAGCACGCTAGCGCGCGCCTTGCGCACCGCGCGGAACTGGTGGTAGCCACCGATCTTTTTGTCAATCTGGCCTCGCTCGTCCTCCTCGAAAGTGACACAGGTCCGCAGATAGTCGACCAACGTCCGCCGATCGAAAAGGCCTCGGATCAGCGCCTCCAGGGTTGGCGCGCCGCCACCCTCATGATCGTCGATCGGGCGCCAGGGCATGAAGCGACCGCGCTCGCTGGTGATCGAGCCGACACGGGTCAGCATGCCGTCCGAGACCACCAGCACTAGGTTCGACACGAAGAGGTCGGGGGCAGTCCGCATGTAGCGGTCAAACTGGTCGATGGCCATGCCCAGGCTTGCCTGGGTGTCGGTTGGGTCCTTCAGCTCGATCAGCGCGACCGGCAGGCCGTTCAGGAACACCGTCAGGTCCGGGCGTATGATCTTTCCCGACGCTCCGGCGACGCTGAACTGGCGCAGTACGAGTAGATCGTTAGCGGCCGGGTTGTCAAAATCGACCAGCCGTGCGCGGCCGCCGCGCGTCTCGCCGCTGTTCGATTCCTGGTACTCGATCTCGACGCCGTCGGTGACTAGCGCGTGGAACCAACGGTTGTTCTGGATGAGCATCGGGTGCGGCGGGCGCGACAGGACGCGCACGACCTCCTCGATGGTGTCGTGCGGCAGATCGGGGTTGAGACGACGAACAACACCGCTCAGTATCGTGGTCAAAACCACGCTTCCCGGTCCGAACTGACGCTTCTCGGTCAGTTCGGATGCCGACATGACGGGAATCCTTACGGACTCGAACCACGCAGCGGCAGCGAGTTCCGCAGTCAGTTCATCCATTGGAGTCCTCTGACATGCTCTCGCCTTCCGAGATCTCCTCATTCTCCGCTTCGGATCGGTTTCTGAACTCCACAAGGCTCTTGCGATAGGCAAGGCGATCCTGATGATGAAGCGCCTGACTCGCGCTGATTGGAACCTCTTCTATCTCAATGTCCGAGTATTTGGCGTCAAGATAGCTGTCGAAATCCGTGTGAACTCCGAATCTCAAGTGGTTGATCGGATCGCGGCCGATTTGCTCTTGATGTAGCCGGAACATGAGCCCGACAGCCGCGTCGACCGCCGTTGCAGTCAGCATTGCGTAATCAACGGAAAGCACAGGTTCCAGCGCGTCCCGACCATGTGGCCCGACCCCCTGGCTGTTGCGCAAGGCCACGACACCATCAACCAGTGAGTTCAGTCCCCGCAGGATACTGCCAACGCCTTCTTCAGCTTCCTTGTCGTCGGGATTCAGGGCTGTCAGTTGCAGTGTCCTGATTGCCTGTGTCATGAGCCAGTTCGGCCTTGGATTTCGCGGAATCTCAGCGCCACGATCCGCGAGTATCGTGACACAGACGGTTTCCAGTAGACCTCGGCAGTGTGTAAATGCAATACCGGGTTCATCCTGGATTGTCCGTTCGATGACCTCGACCGCTGGTCTCAGGGATGTCGAAGCTGGATACCGTTCGAGGAGTTGGCGACAGCTATGAAGTTCAAAGGGACGGTCAGGACTCACTTTCGGCCTCCCCAACCACGCGTGCGCACTTCGCCGGACAGCAACTTTGGAAGGAGCGTGTCGCGCATCGCCGCGAGCTTCCGTGATTCGTTCATCAACTGGCCGAAGACGTCGTAAATCGGGCCAATCACTTCGTTGGATTTGTTGAGAATCTCATTCGGAGGCACGACGACCAGCGTTTCTTGAAGGTGCCCACGCTTGATGTGTCCCATTGTTGTTGCCTTGCTTGCCGCGATGGCGCGGAACCACGGCAAGTGCTGCCGAATCCAGTGGAAGCAAAACCAACTCGGAAAGTGCGACGACGTGACCTTGAACAGATGCTGATTCAGCGCGCCCTTGCCGCCGAACCAGAATGCGGCTTCGAGAGTACCCGACCACGAGAACAACAAATCACCATCGCCAATCACGTATTGTTCGGCAACATCGCCATTCGCCCAAGCGGCCCCTTCGGCTGAACCCTTGCGGAGCTCGGCGATCTTGATCACGCGCAAGTCTTCGCCATCTCCGCGAGGCGGGTACTTCTGAAGTGCGAGTCCGTTCAGGAAGGTCGCGATCGATGCCATCCCCCTCACTCCCCACCCCTCAGGCACAGGGCCGATCTCGGTATCGATGAAGCGGGTGGGCAGGGCGTCGAAGATCGCCTGGGGCATGAAGGGGAAGGAAGCCGCGCCAGCAGCTTTGGCCTTCACCGGCTCGAAGTCTACGAACCACGCCCGGAAGATCACACGTGCCAGCCGCTCCAGCACCCGCACCGTCCGCCGGTTCTGTTCAATTTTGTCGTCCAGTGCGCCGAGCACACCGGCGATAGTGCGCTGTTCGTCGGAGGAGGGTACCGGAAACGACATCTCCCGAAGATGACTCGGGCCAAAATGCCTTAGGACGCTTCCCGCGGCTGATGCCTCTGCCTGAAGCTGGAATAGCGGCGACATCAGGAAGTACCGGATGAAGCCGGCATCAACATCTACCCGAGCCGGACGCATCCGGATAATCCCAGTGTATGGAATCGAGCCGGCGGATGCTTGGGTAGCGATGCTCACCCGACCGAGCGTACCGCTGGTGCTGACCAGAAGGTCCCCTGGCACAACGCGGAAATGTGGCCACCGCGATTCGACCATGTCTGGGTCGAGGAAGTCGCAGCCGGCCAGATCAACAAACGGCCGTTCGATGTTCCGCAACCGAAGCAGTGGCACCCCCTTTTCGCGAAAGTCCTTCGCAAGAATCCCCGGACCTTCCCGAAAGTTGATGGCATCTGCAAACGGGACAACTTCCCACTCAACAGGACACCCAGCGAACACTCTTCCATAGAGAGATGCGCTTTCACTCACTTGCGATCCCCCGAAGCATCCTTCGCACTACATCCGTCAATCGATTGCCCTCTACGAAGCAATCCTCTAACTCGGCGAGCAGGCGCGGGTATTTCTCCGCGAACGGCTCGCCGTCGTCCTCCTGCTCCTCGGCGCCGACGTAGCGACCGGGTGTAAGCACAAAGCGGTGTTTGCCGATGCCTTCGACCGACTCGACCTTGCAGAATCCGGGGATGTCGCGGTACTCCCACCTACCATGTTCGGCCTCGACCCACCAATCCGGCGCAGGCTCGCCGCGCCACTGGCGGAAGGCATAGACTATGCGGCCTAGGTCGGAATCAAAGTTGGGGTCACCCATCCCATCGGCTAGCATGCTTTCGCCTTCGTCGTCGCCGGTGAGCACGCGTAGTGTACGGGTTTTCATCGTGCCGAGCCTATCGGCGTCTATGAAGAGCGTCTCGCCCTTGCGATCACGCCCGCCATGCTTGAGGTTCCTGCCGGTCTTGTCGCGCGTAAGAAACCAGAGGCAGGCAGGAATGCCGGTGGTCAGGAAGAGTTGGGCCGGCAGCGCAATGATGCAGTCCACTAGGTCGGCCTCGACGATGCGCTGGCGAATTTCGCCCTCGCCGCCGGAGGCGCTGGAGAGCGAGCCGTTGGCCATGACGAAACCGGCGACTCCACCGCCGTGGGCGTTGGGCGGGGCCATGTGGTGGATGAAGTGCTGAATCCAGGCGTAGTTGGCATTGCCGACGGGCGGCGTACCGTGGCGCCAGCGTACATCGTCGGCCAGCAGCTTGCCCGACCAGTCCGAGATGTTAAACGGCGGATTGGCGAGGATGTAGTCGGCCTTGAGGTCGGGGTGCAGGTTGCGTAGGAAGGTGTCGGCGGGCTGAGAGCCAAGGTTGGCCTCGATGCCGCGGATGGCCAGATTCATGTGCGCCAGCCGCCAGGTCGTAGGATTGGACTCCTGGCCGAAGATTGAGATATCGGTCTTCTGTCCGCCGTGCGCCTCCACGAAACGTTCGGACTGCACGAACATACCTGCCGAGCCACAGCAAGGGTCGTAGACGCGACCCTCGTACGGCTCGAGCATCTCGACCAGCAGCCGTACGATGCAGCGTGGTGTGAAGAACTCGCCGCCGAGCTTGCCCTCAGCTTGGGCAAACTTGCCTAGGAAGTACTCGTAAACGCGACCGAGCGCGTCGCGGGCTTTAGCGCGGTCGTCTTTGAAACCGATGTCGGCGATCAAGTCGATCAGCCCCTTCATCTTCTCCGGCGCGATACCGCGGCGCGCGTAGTCGCGCGGCAGCTTGCCCTTGAGGTTCGGGTTGTCGCGCTCGACGGCGAGGATGGCGTCATCGATCAGCGTTGCGATGTCCGCCCGCGCGGCTTGATTCTGGAGGTTCTGCCAGCGTGCCTCGGGCGGTACCCAGAAGACCCGCTCGGCGGTGTACTCGTCGCGGTTCTCCAACAGGCTTTCGATCTGAGGCCCGCTGATGCCGTCGGCTTCCAGTTCGCCTTTGAGTTCGCCGCGCCGCGCCTCAAAGGAGTCAGAAATGTACTTCAGAAATAGCAGGCCGAGGACGACGTGTTTGTACTCGGCAGCATCGATCTGACCGCGCAGGGTGTCGGCCGACTTCCAGAGGATTTCAGCGTAGGCCAAGTCGCTGCTGGTTGCGTCATTGTTCGTCATGCCTGCTTCAGCCCTCTCTCGTTCGAATGCCGGACTCCCGGCGACAGCCGTCAGTACACGTAACGCGGGACTGTAGTCTTCGCCAAAAAGCTCGTAGTGGTATGCGGCCCCGCAGCGCGCTGAGCGACAACATCGTCCCGCTGACGACTAGGTACATCTTGACGTCGAAACGTTCGTTGAAGAACGACAGCTCCTGGGCCCGCCCGAACCACAGCGCCAGGATCGGATTCCTGACCTTGTCCTGGAGCTGGCTCAGGGAATACCCCTCCGTAGTCACCCGCACCGCGTGAACTAAACGCGGCCTGTAGCGCCACATGTTGCTCTACGGAAAACCTCCCGGTCTTGACCATGTGTGCTGACCAAACGCGGCAATCACTCCGGAGTGCTCGGAGCGCCTGACTCCCTGAGACCGAAGCGTCGCGCTCGCCGCATAGAACATTGCGAAATAAGCTCTCGACACCGCGAAATCATGGTCGCCATCCTCCAGTATGTTGCGGGCACAGCACAAACTCCGACGCGCCCGGTCCATAAGAGAAACCAGTTCCGCCTCGCTCACAGCGGAATCCCCTCTTCCTCGATAGCTTCCAGGAAGGCAAAGCCATCGTGGCGACGAAGAAAAGCGGGGTCAGCGACCAAGACCGAAACGAGGATGCCAGACTCCAGGGTCAATTCGCAGGCAATACGAAAGGCCAACTTCTCAATACATTTCTCAGGGTCGTCTCGGTTAACGGCAACGAAGAGGTCCAAGTCGGATTCCTCGTCTGCATCTCCTCGAGCCCGTGAACCATACACGGTGATCCGCAGGGTAGTCTCGTCCACCACTGCGGTCAGGCGTCCCAAAAACTCTCTGGCGAGAGCAAAATCGGTGTCGCGAATGGAAACCGGTCGGCTCATGCGCAAATTCCTAAAGCTAAACTATTTCCGACTGCCGCCGCTACTTTCCTCAATCCCTCCAATCCAAGCTAGTTTATCACAGTTCGAGCCCTTACCCTCACTAGTGGAACGATGTAGTGCGAGTCGACCGCGTGTTCCTGTTGGCATCCAAGCATCGCATTGGAGGTGAACTCCGTGCCGCCTACAAGTCCGAGGCGTGGGCGGACAACGGCGACCAGCTGAGCTTCGCGAAACTAGCGGCACCCAGCCGTCAATCACAGCGTCTCGTCGTGATGGAAGTGAGGGTCCGGGCTAGTTCAAGAGACCGTTGAAGGTCTCAAAGACGCGCTCTGCCACCGAGAGCGTTCGTTCAACGGCCTCTGTCTTCCTGGACAAGACGTCCGCGTTTCGCATGAGCCAATCCGCGGGGGTGTAGTGGTCGAACATCGGGATCGTGGCCGGCATGACTCTGAACATCGCCTCCACTTTCTTTACAATCCGTGGCGTTGACGCATCCTGATCGAGTTTCTCAACGGTCACACGATAGAGGTCGTCCAGTACATAACTGCGGTTGACGATCTCCGCATAGATCTCACGATCAAAAAAGTCCTCTATATCCCCCTCTCCCGGGTCGATGAAGTCTGCCACCGTAAAGAAATGACCAGCCTGTAGTATGTCCGACTGCCTAATTTTCTCGACCCGTCCCTTATCCCCTCGCGCTTCGTCGGATAGCACCGCGATGTGCAGCTTTTTGCCGGCGAAAAGCGACACGAAAGGCATAATCCTGTCGATCCCACCCGATGGACACATCGTCCAGCGCGGATCCAACGCCGTCCTGCTGCGGGCTTTGAGCTCGTTTGAGAACACCTGAAGGTACAGGATGTCGCTCGGCCCCTCCACTAGGAGCGTGTGTTCCCCGACGAACAGGCTTTGGGTCGCCTCGTAACCCAAAGCCCCCTGCAAGGGAAAGAGCGTATCCGCGTCCACCTTTAAGACGTCCCGACTCACCTTCGTTCCGTACGATCTGCGCGGCGTCTTTTCAAGATCCACTTTGTCCTCGACAATGCGGACGCACTGCAATTTGTCGGCTGGAACCATGAACGGGGAGTGCGTTGAGTAGATAACTTGGTGAGAGGGCGCGAGTGGAGTTGACCCGATTTGGTGGACACCTAAACTGTGCGCAGGAGGTGTCCGGATGTCGAGGAAACATCCGTCGTTTGCGGCGGAATACCGGCAGCAGATGGTGGAGTTGGTACGCGGGGGTCGCAGGCCAACGGAGTTGGCTCGGGAGTTCGAGTGCTCGGCTTCGGCGATTCGCAACTGGGTGCGACAAGCGGATCGGGACGAGGGTCTTCGCGAGGACGGCTTGACGACGGCGGAGCGCGAGGAGTTGCGTCGGCTTCGGCGGGAGAATCGCCAGCTTCGCGAGGAGCGAGAGATCCTAAAAAAAGCCGCGGCTTGGTTCGCACGGGAGACCGGGACGGTACCGGGGAGGTCTTCGAGCTCGTGAAGGCGAATCAGGCCGGCCATCGTGTGGCCACCATGTGCCGGGTGCTGGGCGTCTCCCCCAGCGGGTACTACGCGTGGCGGAGGCGCAGGCGCTCGGAGCATTGGCGGCGGGACGAGGAGATGCGCGGGGTGATCCGTAGGATCCACAAGGCTTCGAGAGGCACCTACGGGGTGCCTCGGGTGCATGCGGAGTTGGCCGCGGCCGGGGTGCGGGTGAGCCGCAAGCGGGTGGCGCGTCTGATGCGGGAGGCCGGCCTGGCCGGGGCCAGCCGGCGCCGGGGCGTGCGCACCACGCGTGCGGATCGCAGCCACCGGGCGGCTCCGGACCGCGTGGAACGCCGGTTCCGTGCTGATGGGCCGGACCGACTGTGGGTGGCGGATATAACGTACGTGCCGACTTGGACGGGGTTCGTGTACCTGGCGGTGGTGCTCGACGTGTTCAGCCGCAAGGTCGTGGGGTGGGCCATGGCTCATCATCTTCGCACCGAACTGGTGCTCGCGGCGCTCAACATGGCGCTGGGACAGCGCCATCCCACAGAGGTCGTGCATCACTCCGACAAGGGTTCGCAGTACACCTCGCTGGCCTTCGGCAAGCGCTGCCGTCAGATGGGGGTGGTGACCTCCACCGGGTCGGCCGGGGACTGCTTCGACAACGCCATGGCCGAGAGCTTCTTCGCCACCCTGGAGTGCGAGTTGATCGAGCGGCAGGCGTTCCAGACCCAGGCCGAGGCGCGCATGGCCGTCTTCCGCTTCATCGAGGGCTGGTACAACACCCGACGTCGGCACTCGGCCCTGGGCTACCTGAGCCCCAACGACTTCGAGCACGCCGCTGCATCGCGTCCCGAGAGCGACGATGGCCCGAAGCGGGAGAGCGACCTTGAGGTCTTCCAGAACCTTGAGCCCGACGTCCATCATCGACTCCCGGGACTTCCTGATCCGTCGGTCATGGAGAAGGGTTTACTTCAACCGGCTGTCGCGCACCTCAGTGCTGCTGCCGACAGCCTTCAACTGTCCACGAAAACGGGGTAACTCCAAAGAACCAGACGAACCCAGCGCTGCGCTCCGAGAAGGGCGTATCCACGCGATGCAGGTTGTTCCTTATGCGAGCCCTCGCGATAGTCCCTTCGTTGAACGGTGCGGGGTCGCCGGAACGTGCCTCGTCGATCCGCACCTCCACGTCTAGATCGGGGTTTTGCGACCAGTACTCGAGTATCTGCTCGGTGATATTCGTTGACGCGGCCTGCAACATGGCGTTGAAGGTTTCATAGGTCGAAACGTCCGTGATCTCTTCGATCGCTACACCCGCGTAGTCCAAGAATTCCACGAACAAGCGCGCACCTCGATACTCGTCCAATTCGATCTCTTCATTTCCGATTCTGCCACGCGTCTCCTCAATTTGGATTGCGCCGTCCATCCGGTCGTACGATGACACGTACATGAAGGTCGGAAGCGCGTGATTCACGAAACGTGCCACGCGTGACCGCACGCTGCCCTGATCGTTCAGATAGTCACGAAGCTGCGCTTGCTTTTCCGTCGGCGATTCCAGACCCTTCAACGCTGTGATGAGGTCGCTAAAGGTTTCCGGAGAGCCCAACGTCGAGCGCTCCGTCGCGTTCAGCTTGAATACGTTATAGTGATGTTTCACCGAGACGGCATAGTCCAGTACCGCACTTACCTCTATCTCCTTTCCATAGCGCCGACTCACTTCCACCAGTGGGGACCTCAGAACGCCTTCACCGACGTCTCCGGAGATTTCCCGGACCTCCGCTTCGTCGAGTTCCCAGGTCGTCTTTATGACCACCGCTTCCCATTGACCGTGGATCTGCCTGTACCGAACTAGATTCCGACGCGGATAGTCCCGTTCCCTGTCGAGCGTTACAGGCGTGGCTTTGTTGGGGTTCAACGCTGCCAACGCCAGCAGGATCGCGCTCTTACCGGCTTCATTCTTGCCAACGAGACACGTTACGGGATCGACCTCGAACTCCCCGCTATCCTCCACTGACCTAGCAGGTTGTTGAAAAAGTCTATCTGACGCGGAAAACTGATTCGTATGTTCGTACCGAGACGGAGGAGTCGATGAGAGGCACTGATCCGCGTCAAGAAGGGATGTTCAGCTATATATCGCCGGAGGCCCGTGTTCCGCAGGACCATCCGTTGCGGCCGATCCGGGAGATGGTGAACCGGGCGCTGGAAGAGCTGTCGCGGGAGTTGGAAGCGATGTACTCGCACACGGGGCGGCCTTCGATCGCGCCGGAACAGTTGCTGCGGGCGCTGCTGTTGCAGGTTCTCTACTCGATCCGCAGCGAACGGCTTTTGGTGGAGCAACTGGACTACAACCTTTTGTTTCGATGGTTCGTGGGGCTGTCGATGGACGACCCGGTATGGGACCACTCGACGTTCACGAAGAACCGGGAGCGGTTGATCGGCTCGGACATCGCGCGGGAGTTTTTTGCGAAGGTGCTGGAGCAGGCACGGGAGGGGCGGCTTTTGTCGGATGAACACTTCAGCGTGGATGGGACGTTGCTGGAGGCGTGGGCGTCGATGAAGTCGTTTCGTGCCAAGGGCGGGAAGGGACCGGGCGGTGGCGGACGCAATGCCGAGAGAGACTTTCGGGGCGAGAAGCGCAGCAATGCAACCCATGAGTCCAACACCGACCCGCAGGCCCTGCAGTACCGCAAGAGCAAGGGGCAGGAAGCGAAGTTGTGCTACCTGGGGCATGCCTTGATGGACAACCGCCATGGACTGATCGTTGACACCCGCACCACCCAAGCCAGCGGCCGGGCTGAGCGGGAGTCGGCACTGGCCATGCTGGAGGCGCGACCCGGCAAGGGTCGCCTCACCGTCGGTGCGGACAAGGGGTACGATACCCAAGACTTTGTCGAGGGGTTGCGCTGGGTGAACGTGAGTCCTCATGTGGCGCAGAACGACAGCAACCGGCGTTCGGCCATTGACCGCCGCACTACCCGTCACACGGGCTACGCCCACAGCCAGCGGGTGCGCAAGCGGATCGAGGAAGCCTTCGGCTGGGCCAAGACCGTCGGCGGGTTGCGCAAACTCAAGCATCGGGGGTTACCCAAGGTGGACTTTCAGTTCACCCTGACCTTCGCTGCCTACAACCTGGTACGGCTGCGAACCCTGGGAGTCGGCACATGAGCCTGCTCGCTGTGGCGGCGTACGTCTGCACCACCGTCTCGGCCACGGAAAGAGTCGCAAATGAGCACTATCCCAATCCGTCGAGTGTTCTGTTCCCAGCCCGTCGCTCTCCGCACCTCTTACCAATCCTCAGTTCCGTGAGTTTTTCCACGGCCTGCTAAAGTTGGTGACCTGAATCTTTTTTAGCCTCATCCTTCTGTCCTCAGACTAAGCGGCAGGCGCTCCAGTGGAGACACGTTCCTTCGGCAATAGAGCCGACTTCCCGGTTACGCCCCGGCGAATGCCCGCAGTTCTCGGGCGATGAAGGCTTGAATCAGCGGAGCCCGCGCCTCCCGTTGATCCCACGGATATTCACTTTAAATTATAGATAGTTACGTCCATCTAGGTGGCGGAGAGGGAGGGATTCGAACCCCCGTTACCCGTAGGTAAACCTGATTTCGAGTCAGGCGCCTTCAACCGGACTCGGCCACCTCTCCGCGTGTTGCTGGACCTTCAACCTAGCACGCCCACGAGCGCTTGGAAACACGCCGTTTCGCGGCCGGGGCGCTCCGCCCCTTTGTTGACGGTCGTTTGCCTCGGCCTTCTCATCGGTGCTACGCCGAGGGGAAGGCGGCTTGCCGCACATCCTCCATCTCCATGAACCACCAGGTCATATACCTGCTCGGCCCCGAGCAACTCGAATTGCGGGAAGAACCTGTTCCCGAGCCCGGCGAGGGGGAGATACTGGTCCGGATTCAGGCGGCTACCACTTGCGGGACGGACGTGAAGGTGTTCCGGCGGGGCGGGCATCCGCGGATGCTGAGGGTGCCGACGGCGTTCGGGCACGAGTTGGCAGGCGAAGTGGCGGAATCGGGTCCGGGGGTTACGGGATGCCGACCGGGCGACCGCGTGGCGGTGGTCAACTCGGCGCCGTGCGGGCGGTGCGCGTACTGCGACGGGAGCCGCGAGAACCTGTGCCGGGATCTCCGCTACATCAATGGCGCCTTTGCCGAGTACATCCTGGTTCCGCGGCGGTTTGTCGAGGTCAGCACGTATCGGCTCGATGCCGATGTTCCCTACGAGTTGGCCGCACTGGTGGAGCCGCTGGCGTGCGTGGTTCACGGCATCGACGTCTGCGAGCTCCGCAGCGGTTCCGAGGTGCTCGTCTACGGGGGCGGCCCCATGGGATTGCTGCTGACGTCCGCGCTCGCGGTCGAAGGCCACCGGGTGGTGGTGGCCGATCCCAACCCGGGGCGGCTCGAGGTGGCTCGGGCCGTAGGCGCCGGGGATGCGGTGCAAGTGGTCCGTGACGGCGGCGAGGCGGAGCGACTACGTGGTTTTTCCGCTGACGGGCACGGCTTCGACTGCGCCATTGACGCCACGGGTGTGCCCACGGTCTGGGAGGACGCCCTGGGCTGCGTTCGTCCCGGCGGCGTGGTCAACTTCTTCGGCGGCTGTCCACCGGGGACGCGTATCACCCTGGATACGACCGACGTCCACTACAACGAGCTCGTCATCAAGGGCACCTACCACCATCGCCCGAACACGGTCGCACGAGCCCTGGACATGCTGAGCCGGGGGACGCTCGACCCGCGGCCGCTGCTTTCCGACGAGGCGCCACTGGACGGCCTCGAGGATGCGCTGCGGTCGATGATGGCGAAGAAGGCCCTCAAGGTCGTGATCCGGCCCTGACCTCCCCCATGGATTGCCCGAGGTTGGCTCGGCGGCAGGCCCGGGTCACACCACCCGGCGCCGCAGGTAGGCGCTCAGGTAGTCCACTCCGGTCACGAGGATGTAGAGCGCTATCAGCAGCGTCAGGAGCTGTTGCTCGAGGAAGAGGCTCAAGGCGATGTGGATGCGCTGGCCCAGGCCGCCCGCGCCCACAAAGCCCAGGACGGCGGCGACGCGGATGTTCACCTCCCAGCGGTACAGCGTGTAGGAGATGAACTGGGGCAGGACCTGGGGCAGGATGGCGTAGAAGAGGATCTGTATCTTGCCGGCGCCGGTGGACTGGAGGGACTCGACGGGCTGCAGGTCCACGTCCTCCAGCACCTCGGCGAAGAGCTTGCCCAACACGCCGCCGGTATGGACCCCGAGGGCCAGCACGCCCGGGAAGGGACCCAGGCCCACCAGGAAAACGAATACCAGCGCCCACAGCATTTCGGGGATGGTGCGCAGGAAATTGAGGATGCCCTTGGCCGCCAGGTACGGGATACGGCGCAGGAGGACCCGGTGGCGTCTCGGCTCCATCTCGTAGAGAAGTCCCGCGTAGACGAGGTTGCGGGAGCCGAAGAAGGCCAGGGACAGCGCGATGACCACGGACAGCAGCGTGCCGATCAACGAGATGGCCAGGGTCTCCCAGGCGCCCTCGACGGCGTCGGCCACCACCTTGGCGGAGAGGTCCGGCGGGAAGAGCCGCTCCACGTAGTCGGCGATGGCGCCGCCGCCGTCGGCGCTGAAGAGCATGCCGAGGTCGATCTCCGAACCCTGGTAGCTCCAGACGAACAGCGCCCCGAGGAGCGCCAGCAGCGCCCAGGTGGACGACCGGGAGCGGTCACGGGCGCCGGCCTTGAGGGCGGCCAGTTGATCGGCGTTGGCGGCGGCGTGGTTCATAGCAGCGACCGCACCTTGGCGCTGACGTAGTCGGCCCCCGCCACCAGCGAGAACAGGATGATCAGCAACGTCGTCACCTCGTGGAAGTTGAACATCCGGATGGAGATCTCGATCTGCTGGCCGATGCCGCCGGCGCCCACCAGGCCCAGGATGGCCGAGGTCCGCACCGCGCATTCCCAGCGGTAGAGCGTGTAGGAGGTGATGTTGGGCAGCACCTGGGGAAACCAGCCGTAGAAAAATATCTGCAGCCGGCCGGCGCCGGTGGACTGGATGGCCTCCAGGGGCCGCTCGTTCACCGACTCGAAGATCTCGGAATAGACCTTGCCCAGCATGCCGCCGTAGGCGACCCCGATGGCCAGCACTCCGGGGAACGGGCCCAGGCCCACCGCGCGCACGAACATGAAGGCCCAGACGAACTCGGGGATGCAGCGGAAGAGGCTCAGGAGGCCTCGGGCAAGGCCGTAGAGGCAGACCTTGAAAGCGTGTCTCGGGCCGAAGCCCCGGTAATCCGACTCGTGGAGGATACCCTGGAAGCTGAAGGTGCTGGTGGCCAGCAGCCCCAGCGGAAAACCGATGAGCACTGCGATCAGCGTTCCCATCACCGAGATCTGTATGGTCTCGAGGGTAGGCCGGATCATGAGCTCCAGGAAGTCCCAGGAGAACTCCGGCGGATACATGCCCGTGACGAACCGCCACAGGTGCTCCCTGCCCTCGGCCTCGAAGAAGATGCCCGGATTCACCTCCGCCCGGCGCCAGCTATCCGCCACCACCAGGAGGAACAGTCCGCCGAATACGTAGGGGAAGATCGACCGCGACCCCAGCGTCCTGGGAGTGGAGTTCATGGACGCCGGGCTAGAGCACGGCCCGCGGGTGCTCCGGTTCTCGGTGGGGCTCGCCGGCGCCGTTCACCGGGGCGTGGCCGGAGTAGAGTTCTTGCAGAAGCTCCGGGGTCACCCGCGACACGGCGGTGTCGAACAGCTTGACCCCCGCCTTCATCCCGATGACCCGGGGGAAATACGCCAGCGCCAGGTCAGTGCTGTGAAGGTTCACCAGCAGCGTTTTGCGGGTGTCGTCGCTGATGGCGATGAGCAGCTTGATGATGGTCTCGGCCAACGACGGATCCACGGACGACACCGGCTCGTCCGCCAGGATGACGTCGGGGTCCTGCACCAGCACGCGGGCGATGGCGACACGCTGCTGTTGCCCGCCGGAAAGCTCGTCCGTGCGGCTGAAGAGCTTCTCGGCGATGCCCACGTCGGCCAGCGCCCGGTAGGCGGTCTCCAGTTGCAAAGGCCTCGCCAGCGACGCCAGGGAGCCCAGCAGCGACCAGCTCCCCAGCCGGCCGGACAGCACGTTGTGGAGCACCCGCAGGCGCGGCACCAGGTTGTGCTGCTGGTAGATCGTGCCGATGCGGCGGCGCATCTCCCGCAGACTCCGGCCGTACAACTCCGCCACCTCCTGTCCGCCGATGTGGAGACTCCCGGAGGTGGGCGGAATGGTGCAGTTCAGCATGCGGAAGAGCGTGGTCTTCCCGGCGCCGCTGGGGCCGATGAGGGCCACCCGCTCGCCCCGGGCCACCTCCAGGTCGAACCCTTCCAGCGCCACCTGGCCGCGCCCGAACACCTTTCGGACGCGCGCCAGGTGATATTGCTGCGTGGACTTCAATTGACCTTGAGCATGCCCGCGGCGATGGCCGCCTTGCGGATGCCGTCCCAATCCGAGTCCTTGGCCGGAATGAACTTCCTGGTGCGCTGAAGATCCATGATCTTCTTGTCCTCGGGTTTCGAGTAGTCGAGCTTGAGCAGCGCCTGTTTGAACTTCTCCCGGATTTCCTCGGACACGCCGCCACGGGCCACCCACACGTAGTCGACGTACGGCGGCGTGGTCCAGAACACGTTGGTCTTCTTGGTATCGATCTTCTTGTTGTTGACGAGCTTCTTCCACACCAGGAAGTTCAGCGCGCCGGCGTCGACCCGGCCGGCCGCCACCCAAGCTGCGGTAGCGTCGTGGGCGCCGCTGAAACCGAACTTCTTGAAGTCCCGTTCGGGATCGACACCCGCCGCCTTGAGAAAATGGCGCGGCATCAGGTGTCCAGAGGTGGAACTCACGCTGCCGAACGCGAAGGTCTTGCCCTTGAGGTCCGCCAGTTCCTTGATGCCGGAGTCCGTGCGCGCGACGAAGACGCTCTTGAAGCTCGCGTCCTCCTCGCGCATGGCCAGGCGGGTGGCGCCCTTGGCGCGCTGCGTTGCCTGGACCGAGGTGAAGCCGCCGTACCAGACGATGTCGAGCCGGTTTGCCGCCAGTCCCTCCACGGTGGCGGCATAGTCCACCACCGGCACGAACTTGACCTTCACCCCTACCTCCTTGGCGATGTAGTCGGTGAAGGGCTTGTACTTCCGCAGCAACTCCTGCGGGTCCTCGTCCGGGATCGCCGACACCCGCAGCGTATCCGCCGCGGCAATCCCGCACACCGTCCAGACAACCAGAACCACCATGGCCAACAGCCATGCCAACTTACGTCTCATCGCGATACCTCCCGGAGTCTTGTTTCGGTTGAGTGGATATCAAGATGACCTATATGTCAAATAGACGTTAGCTATGGGCCACGGGTTCCCATAGACGGGTGCGCGGCGCGCGGTTCAGGAACTGCACGAACGCCCGCGGCACCGGCGCCAGCGGGCGTTCACGGTGGGTCACCTGGTAGAAGGGGCGCACCAGGTCCAGGCCCTTGACGCGCACCTCCTTGATCAGACCCTGCTGGACCTCGCGCCGGATGGCGGCGCGGGAAAGGACGGAGAACCCGAACCCCTCCATGAGAGCCTCCTTGACCGCGGCGGTGCTGCCGAGCTCCATTCCGATCTTAAGGAACCGCTCGGGCTCCTCGCCGCGCCTGGCCACGAGCTGCAGGAACGAGCGCAGGGTCCCGGACCCGCCCTCCCGGGAAATGAACGGCTCCTTGCCGAGGTCCTGGAGCGCCACCTGCTTCAGGCCCGCCCAGCGGTGGTTTGCGGGCACCGCCACGATCATCTCGTCCTGCCAGGTCTTGCGGTACCTCAGCCGCTCGTCGCGGGTACGGAAGCCGGTGAAGCCCAGCTCCAGCGTGCCGTCGAGGATCGCCGCCACGATGACCGCCGAATCGCCGATGCGGAGCACCGGCCGGACATCCGGAAAGCGCGCCACGAAGCTTCCCAGCACCCCCGGCAGGATGTACTCGCCGGGGACGTTGCTGCCGCCCAGCCGCAGCTCCCCTTCGACCTTTCCCTGGATGCGGTCCAGCGCCGCCAGCGCCTGGTTCTTGAGCTTCAGCACCGTGCCGGCCTGCTCGTACAGCATCCATCCGGTGGAAGTCAGGTCGAACCTGCCGCCGGACCGTCTGAAGAGCTTGCACCCCAGTTGCTGCTCAAGGCTCTGGACGTGGGCGGTCACGGTGGGTTGCCTGAGGGAGAAATGCTCCGCTGCCAGCGAAAAGCTGCGCAGCTCCGCCACCCAGTAGAAGATCTCGAGCTTGCGAAGGTCCAGGTCCCTCGAAGTCTTGGCCATGCTCTCTCTCCCCGTGTCTACCGGACCCAGACGGAGCCCGTTGCCATGCACAATCAACCCGGTTACTGTAGTCGTCGCCATGAAGATATCGCCCCTGGCCGACTTCCACAAAGAGAACGGCGCGCGCTTCGTCGAAAGCGATGGATGGAGCCTGCCGGCCCACTTCGGCGATCCCGCCGCGGAATACGACGCGGTGCGCAACGGTGCCGGCTGGCTCGACCTGGCGGACCGGGCCGTCCTTTCCATCGCCGGGCGCGACAGCACCGAGTGGCTCCAGGGAATGCTGTCCAACGATGTCGAGGCTCTCGGCCCCGGCGAGGGGATACCAGCCGCGGTCCTGAACATCCAGGGCAAGATCGTGGCCGACGTCAGGGTCTTCCGCACCGCCGACGCCTTTCTCGTCGACCTGCACGAGCCCCTGGTGGAGAGCGTACTGGACCACCTGCACCGCTACCTGATCGCGGACGAGGTGGAGATTTCCAACCTCTCGGGCGACCTGGGGCTGATCTCCATCCAGGGACCGGACGCGGAGACGGCGTTATCCGGGCTTCTGGAGGGGCGTTCGCTGCCGGCCGGAGATCTGGGCCATGAGGAAGTCGAATGCGCCGGCGAGCGGCTTCGGGTCGTCCGCGCGACGCATACCGGAGAGCCCGGATTCGATCTTGTGGCGGCCAGGGCAAGGATCGCGGGGATGGCGGAACTCCCGCAGGCACGCCGCATTCCGTGGATCGGCTCGGAAGCGAAGGAGACACTGAGGATCGAAGCCGGGATACCGCGGTATGGAGTGGACATGGACGCGGACACGCTCCTGTTGGAGACATGTCTCGACAACGCCGTCAGCTTCACGAAGGGATGTTATCTGGGACAGGAAACCGTGGAGCGCATCCATTCCCGGGGCCACGTGAACCGCAAGCTCGTGGGCCTCGCGGCCGAAGGAGACACGGTTCCGGTTCCGGGCGACCCCGTCCTGGTCGACGAGCGCCCCATTGGCCGCATCACCAGCGCCGTAGCCTCGCCGCGGCTCGGCCGCCTCATCGCCCTCAGCTACGTCCATCGCGATCACATCGCACCGGGCAGCGCTGTCGTGATCGGACACGGGGACGAGAAGATCGCCGCCTCCGTCCGCGCCCTGCCCTTCTGAATTGTCCCACACACAAAGAAACAGGGGCGACGCGCGCGCCGCCCCTGCACATGACCCAGATGAACCCCATGTAGGGGCGACCGGCGGTCGCCCTAGAGATTGTCCAACTCGGCCAGCAGGTCCTTGTTCTCGGGGATACCGCCCTCGTAGACCTGGGCGAACCGCACGGTTCCCTCCTTGTCGATGATGAAGACGGCCCTCTTGGGAAAACCCTGGTCACGCAGGCAGTCGTACTGCTCGCACACCGCCCCGTGGGGAAAGAAATCCGAAAGCATCGGGAAGCTGATGCCGCCCATCTGCTCCGCAAACGCCTTGTGGGCGAACACCGAATCAACACTCACGCTCAGGACCTGAGCGTCTTTGGCCTCGAAGCTGGCCTTGTCAGCCTCGAAGTTGCTCAACTCCCGCTGTCAACCGCCGGTGAAGTCCAGCGGATAGAACGCCAGCACGACGTTCTTCTTGCCCGCGTAGTCGCTCAGGGACACGTTTTCTTCCCGGGTGACCGGCAGGCTGAACTCGGGGGCCTTTTCCCCCACGCTTGGCATCGCCATCAAACAATCTCCTTTCTGCATTGTCGGGGCAGGTTTCAAACCCGCCCGTGTTGGCACCATGCGATCAGTCGATAGGGTTTCCTAACACACTTGCCCCTGCCCATAAAGACGCTCGAAGTCCCTGAGGGCCTCCACGGTGCTGGCAAACGCCAACTCGTCCCAGGGAATCCGCGCCAGCGGAAAAGTTCCGGCCTCCGTGCTCTCGTCCCCGGCTGCAAGGACTCCTCCCACCACCTCCGCCACGTAGACGATGATCACGTTGGGCGATCCGGAATAGGAATAGACCCCCAGCAGCGACCTTGTCTCCACCTCCAGGTGGCTTTCCTCCAGGGTCTCGCGCGCCGCCGCCTCGGTGGTGCTCTCGCCACGGTCCACGTAGCCGCCCGGGAAGACCCACTTGCCCATGGCCGGCTCGATGCCGCGCCGCAGCAGCACCACGCCGCCGTCCACCGTGCAAATGGTGCCCGCCACCACCTTGGGGTCCTGATAGAAGATGAACGAACACTCCTCGCAGACCAGCCGCCCGGGCTCGTTGCTCTTGAGCACGCGCCGCGCCAGGCGCCCGGCGCAACGAGGACAGAAGCGGTAGCCGCCGCCCCCATGATGATGTTCGTGGTGGTGATGGTCGTGGGCTGCCATGGCTGCTCTTTTCTTGGTTACGCGCCGGAGGACCGCTGATCGATGCGGTCGACGGACGGGTTTGAAACCCGCCCCTACAGGGCGACCTCCCGTTTGAGGCGGGTCACCTCGGCTTCGGTCAGGGGGCGTATTTCGCCTCGGCCCAGGTGGCCGAGGGCGACAGGGCCGAAGCGGCTTCTCACGAGCCGCTCCACCGTATGGCCCAGGGCCTCCACCATCCGGCGGATCTCCCGGTTACGGCCCTCGCGGAGTTCCACCGTGAGCCACACCTTTTGCTTCAATCGCCGCAGCACCCTAACCTCCGCCGGGGCGGTCTTGCCATCGTCGAGCTTCACGCCCCGGCGCAGCCGTTCCAGTTGCGCCTCGGAGGGCGCGCCGCTCAACTTCACCTCGTAGGTCTTGCGGACGCCGTAGCGCGGATGCGTCAGGCGGTAGGCCAGATCACCGTCGTTGGTGAGGAGCAACAGGCCTGAAGTGGCATAGTCCAGCCGCCCCGCCGGAACGACCCCGGGCGGATGGCCTCCGGCGCGGAGGTAATCGGCCACCGACGGTCGTCCTTCGGTGTCGCGCATGGTGGTGATGACGCCGGCGGGCTTGTGGAACGCGAGGTAGACGCGGGACGCCGCGGGCAGGAGCGCGCGTCCGTTCACCCGGATGCTGTCGCGCGCGGCGTCCGCGCGCGTTCCCAGCTCGAGGACGCGGCGTCCGTTCACCGTGACGCGGCCTTCGAGTATCCACTGCTCGGCCTGGCGCCGGGAAGCGAGGCCCGCGTGCGCGATGATCCTTTGAAGCCGTTCCATGCCTAGTGTCGCTCTGCCGATCCGACCTCCCCCGCTGGAGTCACTGCGGGTTCTCTTTGCTGTCCGCCGCCTCACGCTCATCCGGAGCGGCGTCCGTACCGGCCTCGCCCTGAACCTCGGCGTCGGCCTCCGGCAACGCCTGTGTCAGCTCCTCCATTTCCTGCAGGGTCGGCAGGCTCTTCAGGTCCTTGAGGTTGAACGCCTCCAGGAACTCGCCGGTGGTGCCGTAGAGGAAGGGTTTGCCGGCCACGTCCTTCCGGGCCACGATCCGAATCATGCGCCGCTCCAGCAGCGTGGACACGACCCCGTCCACGTTGACCCCGCGGATCTCCTCGATCTCGGCCCGGGTCACGGGCTGGCGGTAGGCGATGATGGCCAGGGTTTCCAGGGTCGCCCGGCTCATGCGCGCGGGCTTCACGGCCGTCAGCCGGCGCACGAACTCCGCGTGCTCGCTGGGCGTCCTCAGCTGATAGCCGTTGGCCACTTCCGCCAGGCGAAGGCCCCTTCCCGCCTCCTCGTACTCCCGCCGCAACTCTCCGAGGGCGTCGGTGACCTCCTTGCGCGGGATTTCCCCCACGGCGTCCCTCAACCGGTCCGCGGACACCGGGCCGTCCGCCGCCAGAAGGAGGCTTTCGAGGATCGCCTTGAGCCGCTCACTCTCCATAGTCACCCTCCGGCGTATCCGCGGTCATGGCCGCGTTGGCCTCGGACAGCGACAGCATCGGTTCCATGACGATGGGCCCCAGCCGTTCCTCCTGGAACACGTGCACCGCGCGGATGCGGATGAGTTCCAGCAGCGCCAGGAAAGTCACCACCACGTCCATTCTGGAACCCGCGGAGTCGAACAGCTCGTGGAACAGCACCGACGACGCGCGGTGCAGCTCGTCGAGGATGTAGGCCATGCGTTCGCGCACGGACACCGTTTCCTGCACCACCGTGTGCACGGACGGCCCCGGGAACCTTTCCAGCACCCGCTGCAGCGCGGACATAAGGTCGAACACCGAGAGCTGCTCGAAGCTCACCTCCGTCGCCCGCTCGGGCCGGCCCTGGCGGACGAACACGTCCCGGTTGAGGAGATCCCGCTCCGCGAGCTCCCGGGCCGCGTTCTTGAAGCGCTCGTACTCCAGCAGGCGGCGGATCAGCTCTTCGCGGGTGTCGCCGCCCTCCTCCTCGTCATCCTCGTCCTCCTCGTCGGGAGGCAGCAGCATCCTGGACTTGATGTGCACCAGGGTCGCGGCCATGACGAGGTACTCGCCGGAAACGTCGAGGTTGAGGCCCTGCATCAACTCCAGCGTTTCCAGGTACTGCTCGGTAATGGTGGCGATGGGGATGTCGACGATGCTGAGCTCGTTCTTCTTGATGAGATGCAGCAGCAGGTCCAACGGACCTTCGTAGATCTCGAGTTGAACATGCACCGCCATGGTGGGCTACAGCGTCAGCACCGACCGGACCTCGCTCATGGTCGCCTCGGCCTGCTCCCCGGCGACACGGTTGCCCTCGGCGACGACGTCCCGGATGTCGTCCGGCCGGTTGTCGTAGTACGCCTTCTTCTCCCGAAAAGGCGCGAGGTCGTCGACGACGTGCCGGATCATCACCTTCTTGCAGTCCAGGCAGCCGATGGAGGCACTGCGGCATCCTTCCGAGACCTCCTGGATCTCTTCGGGAGTGCAGTAGATCTTGTGCAGGTTGAAGGCCGGACACTTCTCCGGCTCGCCGGGGTCGGTGCGGCGGGCGCGCGCCGTGTCCGTCACCATGCGGCTCAGCTTTTTGTCGATTGTTTCCGGCGAATCGGAAAGCAGCACGGAGTTCCCGTAGCTCTTGCTCATCTTCCGTCCGTCGAGGCCCGGCAACCGCTGGGTCTCCGTGAGCAGCACCTCGGGTTCGGGGAACACCGGGCCGTAGAAGTTGTTGAAGCGCCGGACGATTTCCCGGGTGAGCTCCACGTGGGGCGCCTGGTCCACCCCCACCGGCACCCGGTGGGCCTTGTACATGATGATGTCCGCCGCCTGCAGCACCGGGTAGCCGAGGAAACCGTAGGTCGACAGGTCGCGCTCCTTGAGCTCCTGGATCTGCTCCTTGTAGGTCGGGTTCCGTTCCAGCCAGGAGACCGGCGTCAGCATCGACAGCAGAAGATGGAGCTCGGCGTGCTCCTTGATGTCCGATTGCCGGAAGATCGTGCATCTCGCCGGGTCGAGGCCGACGCTGAGCCACTCCGCCACCATCGCCCGGGTGCTTTCCGAAATGCCGTCCGGGGACTGGTAGTCCGTGGTCAGCGCATGCCAGTCGGCGATGAAGAAGAAACAGCGGTAGTCGTCCTGCAGGCCGACCCAGTTGCGCAGGGCGCCGTGAAGATGGCCCAGGTGAAGAAGTCCGGTGGGGCGCGCCCCGCTTACGATGGTATCCATGGCGTCAACTTACACGACTCCGACCAGGACGGCCAGAAACCAGACCACGAAGTCCATGAGCGGCACCAGCGTGTAGGTCAGCGCCCCGGTCATCAGCAGCGCGACGACGATGATGAGGCCGAACGGCTCGATGCGGGCCACCTGCATGGCCTGCGGCTCGGGCAGGAGGCCCACCAGCACCCGCCCCCCATCAAGCGGCGGAATCGGGAAGATGTTGAACACCGCCAGCATGACGTTGATGCGCACGCTGGTGAGGCACATGTACCACAGGTACGAGGATACCGAGCCGGCCGCGACGCCGCCGCTCATGATGATGAACTTCACCAGCAGCAGGCTCAGGACGGCCAGGATGATGTTGGCGCCGGGCCCCGCCAGCGCCACCTTGATCATGTCGCGCCGGGGATCCTTCAGGTTGTCGTAGTCCACGGGGACGGGCTTGGCATAGCCGAACACCGGCCCCCCGGCCCAGATGAGCAGGGCCGGCAGCAGCACCGTGCCGACGATGTCGATGTGCGAGAACGGGTTCAGGGTCAGCCGGCCCATGATGGCGGCCGTGGGATCGCCCAGCCGATAGGCCACCCACCCGTGCGCGACTTCGTGAAAGACGATGGCCACGAGCACCGGGAATGCCCAGATCGACAGTTGCCACAGGAACTCTTGGGCCATTGCACATTCTTAAGTGACGGGTTGCGAAAACACAACGCCGCCTCTCAACCCTTGCCGCCGGGGGTTTCCCGCGGATGGAACTGCTGGTGGACCTTCTTGATGCGGCTCCGGCTCACGTGCGTGTAGATCTGGGTGGTGGCGATGTCCGAATGCCCGAGCATCGACTGCACCGCGCGCAGGTCGGCGCCTCCTTCCAGGAGATGGGTGGCGAAGGAATGGCGCAGCGTATGGGGCGTCACGCGGTGCTGCAGGCCGGCCCGGCGGGCGTATCCGCGCAGCAGCTTCCAGAAGCCTTGACGCGTAAGGGGCCTGCCGGAGCGCGTGAGGAACACGTAGTCGCTGTAACCGCCGCGCAGGAAGAACGGACGCACATCGCGCAGGTACCGCTGCAGGCACTCGTACGCGAAGCGGCCGAAGGGGACCTGCCGCACCTTGGCGCCCTTGCCCTTGATGGTCAGATAGTTGCCTTCCATGCTGACCTGTTGCAGCGTGAGGGAAACCAGCTCCGAGACCCGCAGCCCGCTGCCGTAGAGCAGCTCCAGCATCGCGCGGTCCCGCGCTCCCAGGGGTTTGGCCTCGTCGGGCTGATCGAGCAGGATGCGCATGTCCGTACCGCCGAGGGTTTCGGGCAGCCGGCCCGCGGCGCCCCGGGACGAGAACTCGGGCACCGGGTCGCTCGCGATCATCTCCTCCTTGAGGAGAAAACGATAGAACCGGCGCATGCTGCCCAGCAGGCGCACGACCGAGCGCTCGCTGAGATGTTGCCTCCTGAGGGCGGCGATGTACGCCCGCAGGTCGGACGCGGCGGCATCGCCCCAGGAGCGCACGCCGCGGGCGGAGAGGAACTCGGCCAGCCGGTTCAGATCGCGGCTGTAGGCCTCCAGCGTGTTGGCCCGCAACCCCCGCTCCACGGCCAACATCTCGATGAAGAGGTCAACCGGCCGCGTCAGCTCGTCCGTCATCCTTCGGACCCAGCTCCTGGTGGAGGGCGTCGCTCAAGGCCCGCAGGCGCCCTTCGTCAAGGATCTTCCCGCCTTCCCCGTCGGCGACGTAGAAGACGTCGGCCACTTGGTCGACGTCGGTGGAAATCTTGGCCAGGTGAATGGCGAAGCCGAGCGTCGAGAGCAGGTAGGTGATGGTGAAGAGGACCCCCGGCCGGTCCTGCGTGTACACCTCGACGATGGTGAAATCATCCGACGCGGCATTGTCCCAGCGGACATGGGTGGGAACCCTCACCGCGGGCCTGTGCGACCACGAAGGCCGCGACCGTCCCACCAGCTCGGCGACGTCCACCTTCCCCTTCAGGACCCTCTCCAGGGACAGCTCCATGCGCGACCACTTCCCCGAGTCCATGACCACCTCGGCCCTGCCCTGATGCGAGATGCGGAAGACGTCGAGGATGAGTCCGTCCCGGCGGGTGTTGATGCGCGCGCTCAACACGTTGAGCTCCATGGCGGCAAAGACGCCGGCGATGGAGGCGAACAGGCCGGGCTGGTCGTGGGCGCAGATGGCGACCTCGCTGTGGCCGTGCTCCGGATGGTGGAACACCGCCGCCAGGAACGGCTCGTCCCGGAGGCGCCGCAGCAGCCGGTAGTGGAAGCGCATGTCTTCCTCCGGGGTGGTGAGGAAGTAGCGCTTGGGCATGGCCTCGACGAAGTCCCTCCGCACCTCGTCGGCGGGATGCTCCGCGCCCAGCTCGGCCATGACCCGCTCCTGTATGCGCCGCACCTTCAGGTCCCGATCCGGTCTCGCGTACTCTCCCTTCTCGCGTTCCTCCAGGACATTCAGGGTGGGGTTGAACAGCTCCTCCAGCAACGACGCCTTCCAGTTGTTCCAGACGTCGGGCCCCACCGCCTTCATGTCCGAATACGTCAGCACGTAGAGGGCCTTGAGGTTCTCCGCCGAGCCCATGGTATCCGCCAGGTCCAGCACGGTCTTCTCGTCCCGGATGTCGCGGCGAAAGGCCGTGCCGGTGAGCAACAGGTGATGGAGCACGAGAAAGGCCAGCAGCTCCTGCTGGTCGACGTTGAGGCCCATGCGCTCGGCTACCCGCAGGGCCATGACGCGCCCTAGTTCCGAGTGGCCGCCGCCCTGGCCCTTGCCGATGTCGTGGAACAGGATACCCAGGATCAGGATCTCCGGCCTTTCGACCTCCCGGGCAAGCTGCGACAGCCGCGGCAGCGATTCCTCGAACTCCCCCGAGCGCAGGCGTTCGAACTCCTTGACCGCCCGCATCAGGTGCTGGTCCACGGTGTAGATGTGGTAGAGGTCGTGCAGCGCCATGCAGCGCACCCGGCCGAATTCCGGGATCAGGGCATCCAGGACCCCGGTGCGATGCATCTCCAGCAGGGTTTCGTAGATCCAGTCGTTGCCGCGCAGGATGTCAAGGAACCCGCGGTTGGCCCCGGCCGATGCCGGGATCTCCCCGTCCACGGCCCCGACCCACGCCCTGACCGTCTCGCGGGAGTCCTGTCCCAGGTTCAGACGGTACCTTTGCAGGTCCACGAACAGGTCGAGCAGGTCCTCGGGAGGCCGGTGCCCGCCGTTGACGGGCGTCACCGCCAGCGTCCGCTCCGTGATCCGCACGCCGGGACGCAGCTCACGTCCGGGGCGAGGCGCCTTGCGTTGAGCGGGGTCGTGGTCCACCGCGCGGTGGATCACCAGCGACGAAAGCCGGCTGACCTCCTCCGCGTGCAGATAGTACGCGCGCATGAAGGTCTCTACCTCGCTCAGCCGTGCCTCCGTCTCGAAACCCAACCCCTGCGCCGCCTGCTCCTGGGACTCGAAGGTCAGCCGGTCCTGATGCCGGCCCGCCAGGAAATGGAGCTCGTTGCGAATGCGCCAGAGGAAATCCCGTCCCCGTTCCAGAGCGTCGGCATCGTCTTGTTCCAGAAGGCCCGTACGGGGCAGGTCCCGGATCTCGACTGCGCCGCTCTTCGCCCGCGCGATCCACATGGCCGTATGGATGTCGCGAAGGCCGCCCTGCCCTTCCTTGATGTCGGGCTCCAGCAGGAAGACCGACTCGCCGTGGCGCTGATGCCGCTGATCGCGCTCGCCGATCTTGGTGCCGACGAAGCGGTCGGCGCCGCCGCCTCCGAGTTGCCTCCAGAACACCCGCTGCAGGTCCCGGTACAGCCCTTCGTCGCCGCCAATGAGGCGCGCGTCCACCAGCGCGGTCTGGATCACCTGGTCGCGCCGGGCATGGCGCGCGCACTCGGTCACCGTGCGGGTGGCATGACCCACGGTCAACCCGGCGTCCCACAAGGGATAGAGGATCCTGTGGGTGACGAACTCCACGTAGGACGCCGCCCGCCAGCCATAGAGGAACAGGATGTCGATGTCCGAGTAGGGATTCAGCTCGCCGCGGCCGTACCCGCCCTGGGCCACCACCGCGCAGCGTCCCCTGGACGGCGCCGCGCCGTCCTCCTCCGCGGTCTCGAACAGGCGCCGCAAGAGGCAATCGATCATCTCGCCGTATGCGCGTACCACCTCCACGCCCGAAGCCCCCGAGCGGTGGGACCGAAGCAGCCGCTCGCGTCCCTGGTCGATGTAGGCGCGGACGCCCTCTCCCGGATTCGCGCCCCGGACGCATTCGTCCGCGAGCGTGCGCCAGAGCGTGCTCCCTCCGGCGTCGCGCGCCGGCCCGTGCATGTCTCCGCCTCCCCCCACGGCTGTCGTCACTATGGATTTCCCCTCTTCCGCAGCACGTTGGCGTAGTTCTTGATGCCGCGGTACAGCCCCTCGACGATGGCTTCCTGGAACTCGGCGCGCTGCAGCGCCCGCGCCTCGCGGCGGTTGCTGAGGAAGAACAGCTCGGTCAGCGCCGCCGGCATGCGCGCTCCTACCAGCACGTAGAACAACCCCTTCTTCACCCCCAGGTCCTTGGCGCGCGGATACTGCGGCCGGGTCCGCTTCACCAGCGACGACTGGAGGTGGCTCGCCAGGCTGATGGAGTCCGACAGGTACACGTTCAGCTTGAGGTCGCTCAGCATGATTTGCAAGTCCGTGAGGTTCCTGCGCGCGGTGCCGTTCTCCCTCGCGGCCAGCTTCATGGTGGCTTCGTCCGTGGTCTTGTCCAGGTAGTAGGTCTCCAGGCCGCCGGCCCTGCGGTTGTGGCTGGCGTTGGCGTGAAGGGAAAGGAACAGGTCGGCGCGCTCCGCGTTGGCCATGGCCGTGCGCCCCTTGAGGGGAATGAACACGTCCGCGTTCCTGGTGAGGACCACGTCCACTCCCATGCGGCGGCGGAGCCTGGGCGCCAGCTTCCTGGCCACGCGAAGCACCACGTCCTTTTCCTTGAGGCCGCCCGCGCCGATGGCTCCGGGATCCCTCCCGCCATGGCCCGGGTCCAGCACGATCCGGCGGACCGCCAACTGCCTGTTCGGCGCCGATCCGCCCTTGCGCTCCACGTCCACCAGCAGCCGGTGGGGGTTCGACAGCAGCACCGCGTCGTGCGCGCCGGGCCGCTTGAGATCGAGCACCACCCGCACCACGTCCGCCTTGCGTTGAGCCAGCCGGAGCCTACGAACCAGCGAATCGTCGACCTGGACCTGCCGCCCGGTCCTCAGGCGAGCCCCCGTGAGATCCAGGTAGATGCGCGGCGGCAGGCGCTTGCGGGGATCCCCCGCCAGCGTCCGGATCGTGAACCTGACCGGCCCGGACAGGTCGAGGATCACCCGCGTGTAGTTGGATGAGGAGAGGTGCCGCACACCCGTGAGCACGGCGGCGCCGGCCTCGAACGCCGCGCCCGCGGCGCACAACCCAAGCAACACCGCCAGTAGACGCGCCAATCCCCCTCCCCGTGGTTACCGACTACTTGGACGGGCTCCGGGCCTGCGTCACCAACTCGTCCAGAACGTTCAACGCCTCCAGCGGCGTGAGCGTCTTGGTATCGATGGCCTGGAGCTTCTCCCGCAACCGGTCCTGACCCGAGTCGTACAACATCAACTGGACCCCTTCCGGCGCCGCCTCGACGCCGGCAAGGCGAGGTTGTCCCCAGGCATTCAACTCCTCGCCCTCCAGGTTCTTGAGAATCTCCCTGGCACGCTCGATGAGCGGAGGAGGCAATCCCGCCAGGCCGGCCACCTGGATGCCGTAGCTGCGACTGGCAGGACCCTCCTTGAGGGTGCGGAGAAAGATCACCTCCCCCTGCCATTCCTTGACCGCGAAGTTGAAGTTCTTCACGCGTTCCCGCGTGCGCGTCAGACTCGTCAACTCGTGGTAGTGGGTGGCGAACAGCGTCCGCGGCCGGTGCGGCGACTCGTGCAGGAACTCGGCCAGCGACCAGGCGATGGAGATGCCGTCAAAGGTGCTGGTGCCGCGGCCCACCTCGTCCAGGAGGATCAGGCTCCGGGGCGTGGCCAGGCGCAGGATGCGGGCCGTCTCCTTCATCTCCACCATGAACGTCGACTCTCCCGCCGCCAGCGCGTCGGTGGCGCCGAAGCGGGTGAACAGCCGGTCCACCAGCCCCACGTGGGCCGAGTCGGCGGGCACGAAGCTGCCCATCTGGGCGAGGATCACCACCAGCGCCACCTGCCGCATGTAGGTGGACTTGCCCGCCATGTTGGGACCGGTCAGGAGCATGATCTGCGTGGCCTCGGAATCCATCCCGCAATCGTTGGGAACGAATCCGCCGCGCCCCAGCGCGGCCTCCACCGCCGGATGCCGCGCCGCGCGCATGGCGAGAGTCAGGCTGGAATCCACCCGCGGGCGGACCAGGCGCCGGGTTTCGGCGGTCTCCGCCAACGCCAGCAGCGCGTCCAGCCTGGCCATCGCCAGGCTCGACTGCTTGAGGACCGGGTAGTGGGCGGCGATACGGTCGAGCAGGTCCGCGAAGATCCGCGCTTCCAGCTTCAGGATCTCCTCGTCCGAGCCCAGCACCCGGGCCTCGTAGTCCTTCAGCTCGGGGGTGATGAACCGTTCGCCGTTGGCCAGCGTCTGCTTGCGGATGTAGTTGTCGGGAACGTTGCCGAGATTGGCCCGGGTGATCTCGATGTAGTACCCGAACACCTTGTTGTAGCGCACCTTCAGCGAGTTGATGCCGGTGCGTTGCCGCTCCTGGTGCTGCAGGTCCGAGATCCAGCCCTTGGCGTTGCCGCGGATGGACAACAGCGTGTCCAGCTCCTCATCGAAACCGGCGCGCACGAACCCCCCGGCGCGGGCGGTGGCCGGGGGGGCGTCCACCAGCGCCCGTTGCACCAGCTCCACCACCTCCGGCACCGGCTCGAGTTGCGACCGAAGCCGGGTCAGCAGCTCGCTGCCGCACTCCGCGAGCTGCCCGCGCACCGCCTCCAGCGCCCGTAGCGTGTCCTTGATGGCGGCGAGGTCCCGGGGCGACGCGCTCCGGGAAGCGATTCGGCTGGACAGCCGCTCCAGGTCCTGGACCCCGTGGAGGGCCACCCGCAGCCTCCGCCGCATCTCCGGAGCGGCAACCAGCTCCTCCACGGCGTCCTGGCGGCGCCGGATCCGCTGCTCGTCGAGCAAGGGATAGAGGATCCACTTGCGCAGTTCCCGCGCCCCCATGGCCGTGCGCGCCGGCTCCAGGACGCCGAGCAGCGAGCCGCGCTTGCCTCCGTCGAAGGCGCGCACCAGCTCGAGATTGGCCTGGGTGTTCTCGTCCAGCATGAGAAACTGCGAGGCGCGATACGGCTCCAGCGCGGTCAGCACCTGCACGGCGCCGGGCGAGCGGTCTTCCAGATAGGCCAGAATGGCGCCCGCGGCCCGCACCCCCAGCGGCCACTCATCCCGCGGGCCCTGGTAGATGCCGCTGCCGTTCAGCCTCTGGACCGCGGCCCCCGAGAACCACGTCTCCGGCGCAGGGGTGCAGTGCACCCCCGCGTAATCCTCGCGCAGACCGGCGAGAGGACCGGAAAGCGTGTCGGGGATCAGCAGCTCCCGCGGCTGAATCCGCCCCAGCTCGTTGGTGAGGGCCGCATAGCCGGTCATCTGGGTGAAGCGGAACTCGCCGGTGGTGACGTCGGTGAAGGACAGCCCGTACTCGTCGCGGGCGGCGGTGACGGCGACGAGGAAGTTGTTGACCTCGGCGTCGAGTCCTTCCCCCTCGGTGAGAGTGCCGGGGCTGATGACCTTGATCACCTCGCGCCGCACGACTCCCTTGGCGAGCTTGGGGTCCTCGGTCTGCTCGCAGACCGCTACCTTGAAGCCGGCGGACAGGAGCTTCCCGATGTAGGGTGTGGCCGCATGGTGCGGCACGCCGCACAGCGGAACGGGCGCGCCGTCGTTACGGTTGCGGCTTGTGAGCGCGATGTCGAGCACCTTCGACGCCCTTTCCGCATCCTCGAAGAACATCTCGTAGAAGTCCCCGAGCCGGAAGAACAGGATGGCGTCCTGGTGACGCTCCTTGATCTCCAGGTACTGGTGCATCATGGGCGTGAGCCGTGTCCGCTCCATCATGTTCCCCGTGGCGCTCCGCCTTACAGAGTCCGAGGGATCTTGTCCGCTCCGTCGGGTTCCCCGAGACCGCCGAGATGGACGGGAATCCGGTCGGGAAAGGCAACCACCAAATCCAGACGCCCGCCCATAGCTTCGATATAGCCTCGCAGAGTGGAGATCAGGAGATCGCTACGTTTTTCCGTTTGGGCGACGGTTGACTGGCGTATGCCCAGCGTCTCCGCCAGTTGGGTCTGCGTCAAGGCCTTCGCTTTACGCAGATCCTGGAGGGTCAGGTACTCTTGATGCAACCGCTCAGTTTCCGCCTCGATCCGTTCGCGACGGTCGGCGGCGAGCTGCGACATCTTTTCCTTCAGCGTCGTTACCATCGCTCTTTCCCTTCATCGTCTTGCAGTCCAGGCCATTCATGAATATAGCAAGCGACCTATATTACTTTCAATCTATGTCTGGCTGGGGTGTGCCCGATCCTGGCAAATGCGAAACTTCTTTCGCCACTTGATGCAGCGTTGTGCGTCACGTTCTTCATAGACACGCAAGGCAGACCGAGGGTCCAGCGTGAACGTGTTCTCCCTGTCCTCTCCCAATGCGGTAATTCGCATGGTGTACCAAGCCGTTACCCCACCCCGAGGCGGAGATTCGAACATCGGAAACTCAGGATCGCCGCCTTCCTCGGTCAACCAAACCTCCGCGAGCCGCGGATCAAGAACCATGGCGCGGGCCAGACTCACCATGTCGACAGCACCACTAGATACCGCATCCACCGCCTGTTCACGCCTTTCAAAGCCCCCGGTCAACATGAGCGGCACATCGGTTATCCCTTTTGCGCGCCGGGCAAATTCGAAAAAGTATGGTCCGCCATCCGACGACCCCTCGGAACTCGCTTTCGCTCCCGGGAAATAGGTCCCGCCACTTATGTCAATCAGATCGACCGATGTTTGATCGAGAAGGCGAACCACCTCCAAAGCATCCTCCTCCGTCAATCCACCCTCCAGTTTGTCTGTCGAGTTGATCTTGATCCCTACGGGAAACAACGGACCGACGGCGCGCCGCACTTCGTCGATCACCTCTAGCACTATTCGGCATCGTGCTTCGATCGAACCGCCGTAGCCGTCGACCCGGCGGTTGAACAACGGAGAGAGAAATTGACTGAGCAGAAAACCGTGCCCGGCGTGAACGTGAACGCCGGTAAACTCCGCGTTTTTTGCGTATGCCGCGGTTCTTGCATACATGTCAGGTAGTGCCTGGATGTCCTCGACTGACATACCTGCACATTGAAGACCTCCGATATCCAGCGCGGATGGCCCCCTCGGCTGACTGATCGGCGGGTGCGAAAGAGCACCGGCATGACCGAGTTGCGGCCACAGATGAGCGCCCTTGATCACGGCACGTTTGACCAATGACCCTATAGCGCGCTGATCGGAATGCGCTCCGAACACCAGATTTCCCGGTTTCTCCGGATAGCGAGGATCACCTTGAACTTCACCGATGATCGAGACTGCCGCTCCGCCTTCCGCCCATCTTTCGTAAAGTCGAATCTGGGCCTCGGTGGGATCCCCCTCGCCGTTTCCAAGCGAGTCCGACATGGCGGACTTTGCGAGTCGATTTTTCAGGATTGCGCCACAAGGGAGCTCAAGCGAGCGCCGAAGCGCACCATTGGGAACTGAGGTTTCACACTCCAAGATTCGTCCACTCATCTCGGCTCCATCGAGAAATCGCAAGTTGTCGGTTGAACCGGGTATTTCATCTCGGATGTCAATGGCATATATGGTCCGCTTTACATGTCAAGGTGCTTTGGTAGACGCGCCGGCTAGAGAAGTTTGACGAGAGCGAGGGTCGTGCCGCCTTGTGCGATCAGCGCGCCGAAGAGCCATTTCACAAGGTCGACCTCCGACTCGATGGCGCTTTGGTTTCGCGGCGCAGGGCTTCCATGCCGGCCTCCGAATACGTCGACGAACACAGTGAACGCCTTGCGACGAAGTGACTCAGTTGTCCAGACCCCAATCCGCGGAAGCGTTTGACACAGAAGGAGGCGCAGAATAGAGGTTGGGTCAAGATGACTAGAAGTGAAAAGTTGATGGCGAAGTGGTGGAGAGTGGGACTGGTAGGTTTCTTCTACACGCCCCTGCTACGAGTCCTTCAACTATTCCTGGTCCTTCTTGTCATAGGTCTAGGGGTAGCCTTCTCGGAGGGAGAATTCTTCTTCGATATGGGTTTCCTGGTCGTCTTCACCGGCATGTTTTACCTAGGCTGGGTCGCGGTGTTTCTTGGGCTCTTTGAATGGCTCCTATTACAAATTATTGAGACTCGTAAAATATAGTGACAACAAATAAGAACGATGGTATAGTGGCTTGATGGGAAATCCAGTTGGAGTGAGACGGGACTTTGAAGCCTTGGAGCAGCGGCGGATGGAGGCGGGGAGGCTTTTGAAGCGAGGGCTGTCGGAGGCGGAGGTGTCGCGTCGGGTGGGAGTGCACCGCCAGTCGGTGAATCGATGGGCGCGGCAGTTGGCGGAGGGAGGCCGGGCGGGGCTCAAGCAGGCGGGGCGAGCGGGACGCAAGCCGCGGCTGAGTGCGGCGGACGTGAAGAAGGTCGAGGGAGGCTTGAAACGGGGACCCGAAGCCCTGGGGTACGACACCAGCCTGTGGACCGCGAGGCGAGTGGCGCACTTGATCGAGGAGGTCTGCGACGTCCGGTACCACCCTGGCCATGTCTGGCGGCTCTTGCGACAGTTGGGGTGGAGTTGCCAGCGACCGACGGGGCGTGCGTTGGAACGGGATGAAGAGGCGATCCGGCAGTGGAAGAAGAAGCGATGGCCGGAGCTTAAAAAAAAGCCCGCAACGAGGGTCGCACCATAGTGTTCGTGGACGAGAGCGGGCTGAGCGAGCGGCCGAACCGGTATCGCACGTGGTCGCCGCGGGGACAGACGCCGGTGCTGCAATATCACTTCAACTGGAAGAGCCTCTCGGCCATTGCCGGGGTCACCTGGTGGCGCTTCTACTTCCGACTGTATCCGGGAGCCATCAAGAGTCCGCAGGTCATCGAATTCCTGAAGCACTTGATGCGGCATGTCCCGGGGCCGTTGCTGGTGGTGTGGGACGGGCTGCCCAGCCACCGGAGCCGCGCGGTGCGAGACTTCGTTGCCGCCACCGAGGGCGTGTTGGTGCTGGAACGACTGCCGGCCTATGCGCCGGAGCTGAATCCGGTCGAGTACCTCTGGGGATACTGGAAGCATCACGAACTACCCAACTTCTGCGCCAGGGACTTCGCTCAACTCAGCCACCATGCTCGCCGCGCCCTTCAACGAATGCGCCGCAGGCCACGTCTCGTTACTGCTTTCTGGAAACAGGCAAGCCTGTTCTGATGTCACTATATTATGCAATACTCAATAAGGTTGTCAAACGTAGTTGGGACCAGGAGCGTCGCAGCGTGGTTAGAGAAAACGAAGAGATAAGGGAGGAGGTTCGAGAGGTTCATAGTCCCGGCACCGACAGTTTTTCCGACGGCAACCGCTACGAAAGCGAGTTTAATCAGGGTGTGATCCATGGCCTTGGCACCATGACTCTTGCCGATGGCACGCGCTACGAAGGCGAGTGGCAGGATGGCAAGCAGCACGGCCGCGGTACCTTGGTTGTGCCTAACGGCGACCGTTACGAAGGCGAGTTTCGGAAGGGAGAAGTGCATGGCCGCGGCACCTACAGTTTCTCCAACGGCAACCGCTACGACGGCGAGTTTGATCAAGGTGTGATCCATGGCCTTGGCACCATGACTCTTGCCGATGGCACGCGCTACGAAGGCGAGTGGCAGGATGGCAAGCAGCACGGCCGCGGTACCTTGGTTGTGCCTAACGGTGACCGCTACGAAGGCGAGTGGCAGGATGGCAGGCAGCATGGCCGCGGTACCCTGTTGATGCGAAATGGCCGCCGCTACGAAGGCGAGTTTGACCGCGGCAAGATCCATGGACCAGGGATCTATTTTGACGAAATGGGAAAGAAGTTGGCGGAGGGCGATGCCTTCGATGGCTGCTTTGGTAGTCGAGACGGTATTTGGTTGAGCTACGGGCAATAGTCCCTGACCCGAGCCCCAGTTGTCCTCATTTTGTGTCGTCCGCCTACATGGTTTCAACAGGATCGCATCTCCCAGACTTCGGACTAGGATGCCGCGATCCAGGTCGATACGCTCCCAACGGAGCGATACCACCTCGCTGAGGAGACCGGTATAGACACCCGATGATGAAGATGTCGCGGGGCGGGGCCGGGAGCCAACACCACCTTCGCGCCAGCGGGGCAGCACCTCGACCAGGGAGGAGATGCGGCGGCGGTGGAAGCGGGTCTGACATCGTGCCGGTCGATGGCGTCGAGGGAGCGGGCGAGCCAGTCTCCGAAGCACACTCACGTGTTCTGACGCGCTACACCTTGCGCCGCTGACCCAGCAGGTAGTCCACGAGCAGGTACTGTCCCAGGCGATCGGGACGGGTGTAGAAGGCGCGCCCCTTGTTGAGCCGGGTCATCTCGTCCACGAAGCCCTTCAGCACCGGGCTGTCGTCGAGCATGAAGGTGTTGATGGTGATGCCCCGCTGGGTGACCCGTTTCGCTTCCTTCAGGGTCTCCTCGGCCGCGCGCTGGCTGATGCCGCCGAAGCTCAGCGGCCATTCGCAATAGAGCCGCCCCTGGCGGCAGTACGCCGTGGGCTGGCCGTCGGTGATGACGATGATCTGCTGGTTGCGGGTCGAGCTGCGTTTCTTGAGCAGGTCGATGGCGAGATGGAGCCCGTCCTGGAGGTTGGTGAAGGGATCTCCCATGTTCCAGGTGGCCTCCGGCAGGTCCTTCGCCTTCAGCTCCACCGCCCGGGTAAAGAAACCGACGATGCCGAAATAGTCCTGGGGATACTTGGAACGGCACAGGGACTCCATGGCCAGGGCCACCTTCTTGGCTGCGGCGAACCGCCCGTCCCAGCTCATGGACCAGCTCATGTCCAGCAGCAGGACCGTGGCGGCCCGTGTCGAGTACTGCGAATCGAAGACCATGAAGTCTCTCGGTTCGAGGCTCAAGGGCAGCTTCGCGTCGCGCCGCAGGGCGGCCCGGAGGGTCTCGTTGAGGTTGAGGTTCAAGGGGTCACCGGAGACGTACGGCCGGCTCGACTCGGGCACCACCTCCTGGGAGCCGTGCCGGGCGATCTGGTGACGGCCGGCCGCGTCCCGGCTGAGCTGCTTGTAGATGTCCCGCAGGGCGATCTGGCCGATGCGCCGGACGCCACGCGGCGTCAATTCGAAATGGTCGCCCTTGTCGACGACGTAGCCGCCGTCCTCGAGGGAGGACTCCAGCCGCATCACCCCCTCGTAGTCCTCCTGGGCCTGCGCGCCCAGCAGGCTGTTCAGGAGGTCCATGTCCACGTCCTTGGGATGGCTGCTGGATAGCTGCCCCTCCAGCTTCTGCAGCCCCTCCATGCGCTCCTGGAGCTCCGAGGCTTCCTCGAAATTCAACGATTCCTGGCCTCTGAAGAGGTTTCCTTCACGCCGAATGTAGTTTTCGAGCCGGCGTATCTTGTCCAGTTGAGAGAGGATCTCCTCGAAATCCTTCTTGGCCTCCGGGTTCTCGAAGTTGTAGCCCGCCAGCCGCTCGATGGCGTCGCTCAGCTTGGGCGGAAGGTGCTGCAGGAACTCGTCCTTCTTCTCCGCCTCGGCCCGGTCCGGCTTCTCCTGCAGGGTCTTGCGCTCGCTGGCGACGATGTCCTGAAGCTTTTCCTGGATCTCGTCGAGCGCCGAGCGGATCTGGTACTGCTCGTACATCCGGCGCTTTTCCCGGGCCACCTGCGACAGCAGGTCGTCGAGGCCGGCGACGCGCTCCTCGTCCTCGCCCATGCCGCGCTGCATCAGGCGGCGCATGGACTGCTGCAGGTCTCCGGTCTCGTCGAGGTGCTCGTTCAACTGGTCGAACACCTCGTCCGGCCGCATGGACCTGTCCTGCACCCCGTTCCAGCGACTGTAGCGGGCGTGGATCATGAGCGGTGAACCGCGGTCATCAGCGTGCTTCCGTGAGTGTATGGGAGCGGCCCGGTCGAAGCGCCGCTCCTACTTCGTCGGGGAGTCACTTTCCGTAAGTGATTCGGCCGCCTGCGGCTTCCTTGTTGAGCTTTTGGTGGAGGTGCAGGCCTTCCAGCACCAACTCCGTGGCCGAGGCCAGGAAACCGGGCGAGTCCACGTCGCCCAGGGAGCGTATGGCTTCCTGAAGGCCCGGTATCTCCTTGATGCCCTCGAGATAGTCCTCCGAGCGCATCTCGTCGGAGACCTCCACCCCCCAGCCGGAGTTGAAGTACTCGATGACGGTCTGCAGCGCGTTGACGTCGAGCCGCGTATCGAAGGTCTTGAGTATCGCCCGGTTCAGGAGACGCTCGATCAGCTCTTCCTCGTTCTTCTCCTCGCCCACGTACTCCACCTCGATCTTCCCACAGGTGGAAGGAAGCACGGCGTGGAGATCGCTCACCCGCGGCACGATGTCGGTTTCCCCGAGACGCAGCGCGCGCTTTTCCGCGTTGCTGATCATGCTCTCGTAGTTGTTGATGCTGATGCGGACGCTGACGCCGGACGACTGGTTGATCTCGCTCGAGTTGCGCGCCTCGAAGGTCAGGTGGCCCAGCACTTCCTTCATGAAATCGGGGATCGTCACCGCGTGGCTGCGGCCCTCCAGCGGGGCCGACTCCTGCTCCATGATGTCGATCTCGTGCTCGACCTGGCGCGGGTAGTGGGTCCTGATCTGCACGTCGAAGCGGTCCTTCAAGGGCGTGATGATGCGGCCCCGGCTGGTGTAGTCCTCGGGGTTCGCGCTGGCCACGATGATCACGTCGAGGGGAAGACGGATCTTGTATCCCTTGATCTGGACGTCCTTCTCCTCCATGAGGTTGAATAGCCCCACCTGCACCTTTTCGGTCAGGTCCGGAAGCTCGTTGACGGCGAACACGCCGCGGTTGGTGCGGGGTATGAGGCCGTAATGAATGGTCTCCTCGTCCGCCAGATACCGCCCCTCCGCCACCTTGATGGGATCGATCTCGCCGATGAGGTCGGCGATGGAAACGTCCGGGGTGGCCAGCTTCTCACCGTACCGCTGTTCCCGGTCGATCCACTCCACTTCAAGATCGTCTCCCTGCTTGGCCAGCGGGCACAGGCGCGGAGCGCATACTACGTTGTAGGGATCGCAGTTGATCTCGCAACCCTTCACCCTCGGGGTTTTTTCGTCCAGCAACGTCGTGAGGCCGCGGATGATGCGCGACTTGGCCTGGCCCCGCTCTCCGAGGAAGACCATGTGATGACCCGACAGGATCGCGTTCTCGATTTCCGGAATCACGGTCTCGTCGTAGCCCACGATGCCCGGCAGGATCCTCTCGCCGGACTTGAGACGAGCCGTGAGGTTGTTGCGCATCTCGTCGCGCACGGACCTGACGACGGTTCCGCTGCGTTTCAGTTCGCCCAAGGTTTTTTTGGATTCCACTCCAATACCTCCTGCCAAGCCATTTTATCCTGTTGCTGGTGTCCTGCGTCACAAACAAGCTTATGAAGATGCGGGGCGTTCGCCTGGAGCCTTATCCATCCTCGGCAGCAGGGCTCTGGTTGACCCGCAGGCGAAGCTCCTTGCCGACCTTGAAGAACGGGACTCTCTTGGAAGACACCGACACGACTTCCCCGGTCTTGGGATTGCGTCCGTCCCGGGCCCTCCGGTGCTTGACCACGAAACTGCCGAAGCCCCGGATCTCGATACGTTCTTCCCGCTGCAGCGCGGCAATCAGGGAGTCGAAGACGGAGTTGATGATCACCTCCGCGTCGAAACGCGACAGGTGCGGAAACCGGTCGTTGATTTCTTCGATCAGGTCTCGCTTTGTCATGCAGTTCCCCGAAAAAGAAGGTGCGCCCTATACGTCGTCTTTCTCGCCGTCCTGCGCGTCGGTTCCCGGGCGGTTCTCCCGGTCCAGTTTCAACTCCTCGTTCAGGATAGTCTCGAAAGAGAACCGGCCGGCCTCTTTCTCCCGCTTGAGATAGGTCTCCAGCTCTTCCCGTTCTTCCGATCGCTTGAGGGCGCGGATGCTGAGCCCGATCTTGCGTTCCTGAAGGTCCACGTTGACCACTTCCGCCTCCACGACGTCGCCCACCTGATGGAGGCTCGAAGGCTTGTCCACGTGCTCCGTGCTGAGCTGGGAGACATGGATGAGACCCTCGACGCCCTCGGCCACGCGCACGAACACTCCGAAATCGAGCACCCTGACGATGGGCCCCGTGATCCGGGAGCCGGGCGGATGCTCGTTGACCACGCGTTCCCAGGGATCCATGCTCAACTGCTTCACGCCGAGCGAAAACCGCTCCACCTGCGGGTCAACGCCGAGTACCTTCGCCTCGACGATGTCGCCCTTCTTGTAGAGCTCGGACGGATGCTTGATCTTCTTGGTCCAGTCCAGATCGGAAATGTGGATCAATCCGTCGATGCCCTCCTCGACTCCGACGAACACTCCGAAGTCCGTGATGTTGCGCACCGGCCCCTGGATGACGCTGCCCTCGGGGTACTTCTCCTTCGCCAGGAACCACGGGTTGGGCAGCACCTGCCGGAGTCCCAGCGAGATACGCCGACGCCCCGGGTCCACATTCAGGACCATGGCCTCCACGGTCTCCCCCACCTGCACCACCTTGGAGGGGTGCGAGAGCTTCTTCGCCCACGACATCTCGGAGACGTGGATCAGCCCCTCGACCCCCTTCTCCAGCTCCACGAACGCGCCGTAGTCCGTCAGACCCACCACCTTGCCGGTGATCTTCGAGTCGACGGGATACCGTTCCGCCACCGATTCCCAGGGATCCGGCGTGATCTGCTTCATTCCCAGCGAGATGCGCTCTCTCTCCTTGTCGAACTTGAGCACCACCACCCGGACGGTCTCGCCCAAGCTCAGCAGGTCGCTCGGATGGTTGACCCGGCCCCACGACATGTCGGTGATGTGCAGGATCCCGTCGATGCCGCCGACATCGACGAACGCTCCGTAGTCGGTGATGTTCTTGACCACGCCCTCGAGGATCACCCCTTCGTCGAGGACCGCGAGGGTCTCCTTCTTGAGCACTTCGCGTTCCTTCTCGAGCAGCACCTTGCGCGATACCACCACGTTGTCGCGCATGCGGTTGTACTTGAGAATCGTGAAGCGGTCCCGCTTGCCCACGAACTGGTCGAGATTGCGGGTCGGCCGGATGTCCACATGGGAGCCGGGAAGGAAACCATCCACGCCGACGTCCACCTTGAAGCCGCCCTTGACCCTGGCGACGATGGTGCCCTCGATGGGCGTCATCTGCTCATGCGCCTTCTCGATCCGGTCCCACACCTTGATGCTCTCGGCCTTCTGACGCGACAGCACGATCTCGCCCCGGTCTCCCTCGGGAGACTCGAAGAAGACGTCCACGTCATCGCCGACCGCCACCTGCAGCGTCCCGTCGCGGTCCTGGAACTCCTGGACCGAAATGCGGCCTTCGGTCTTGTAGCCGACGTCCACGACCACGTGGGTGGGGTTGACGTCAACCACCTTGCCGGTGACCACTCCGCCGGGCTTTACCGCCTGCAGACTCTCCTCGAACAGCGACTGAAAGTCGTCCTCGGCGGCCGAGGTCTCCTGGTTCTCCGAAGCCTCCCGGACCTCCGAAGTCCCCTCGGCCTCCAAGGCCTCCTGGACCGCCGAAGCCTCCTGGATCTCCGAAGTAGCCTGGATCTCCGAAGTAGCCTGGGCCTCCGAAGTAGCCTGGGCCTCCAGGGGTTCCTGGACCTGCGCGGTCTCCTCGCTCTTGTTTTCCTCACCTTCCGTCATGAAACAATTCTCCCATTCTCATTGGATTTCGCGTCAACTTTCTTCAGTATTTCCGCAACCACCGCTTCCACCGACAGCCGGGTCGAGTCGATGAGGACCGCGTCATCGGCCTTGCGCAACGGCGCCACGGTGCGTTCCTTGTCCCGCCGATCCCGACGCATGACGTCCGCCAACGTCTCTTCCAGCGTCAGCGCGGGATCCCGCTCGGCCAGCTCGCTGAAACGCCTCTGGGCACGCGTTTCCGGAGACGCGTCCAGGTAGATCTTCACCTCGGCGTCGGGGAACACCACGGTCCCCATGTCGCGGCCCTCCGCCACGACGTATCCACCGCGTCCCATGGAGCGCTGCAGGTCGGCCATCCAGCGCCGCACGATGCCGACGCCCGATACCCGGGACGCCATCTGCCCCACCTCCGCCGTACGGATCTCGCCGCTCACGTCCGTCCCGTCCAGCATCACCGCCTCGTCGGCGCCGAGATCCACGACCGTGGTCCCCAGAATCCCCTCCAGGGCACCCTCGTCCACCGGATCCGCGCCGCGAAGCATGACTTTCCATGCCAGCGCGCGGTACATGGCTCCGGTATCCATATAGCGGTATCCGAGACGCTTCGCCACGGCCTTGGCAACCGTGCTCTTGCCGGCGCCGGCCGGGCCGTCGATGGCCACGATCAACTATCCTATCCTCACTTGCCAGCGGGCACAACCGGTGCCCCGGAGCCCAAACTCCATCAATTGCTGATCTTCCCCAGGCTTTCGAAAAAACCGGGGAACGATACCCTGACACAATCCTCGTTCGAGAGCGCGATCCCGCCCGGCGTCGACAAACCGGCAACCGCCAGCGCCATGGCCACACGATGGTCGCCGTGGCTTTCCACCGCGGCGCTCTTGAGATCGCCGCCGCCCTCCACCATCACATCGTCGCCGCGCACCTCCGTCCTCACGCCCATCTTCGCCAGTTCGCCGGTCATGGTGGCGATGCGGTCCGATTCCTTGAAGCGCAGCTCACCGACATCCCGAAACAGCGTGGTCCCTCCGGCCAACGCGGCGGCCACGAACAGCACCGGATACTCGTCGATGGCGCGGGGCGCGAGCGCGGCCTCGACCTCGGTCCCGTGAAGCTCGCCGCCGCGGACGCGGAGGTCGGCCACCGGCTCGCCCGCCTCCTCCCACGAACGCGTCACCTCGATGTCCGCGCCCATGGCTCGCAAGACATCGATCATCCCGGTACGCGTGGGGTTGCAACCCACCGCCAGGATGGACACGTCCGATCCGGGCATGGTGGCGGCAGCCACGGCGATAAAGGCGGCGGAGGAAACGTCGCCCGGAACCTTGAGCCGGGTCCCCAAAAGCTCCTGTCCGCCCTCGACCGCCACCGTCCGGCCGTCGCGCTCCACCACGGCGCCGAAACCCCGCGCCATGATCTCCGTGTGGTCCCGGGAACGGTACGGCTCCTCGATGCGCGTCTCCCCCCGTGCCTGCAGGCCCGCCAGCAGCACCGCCGACTTCACCTGGGCGCTGGCCACCGGCGAGGCGTAATCGATGCCGTGGAGCGGTTGGCCGTGAATCTCCAGGGGCGCGCGCCCGTCCTTTCCCGCCACCCGGCCTCCCATGCGCGTCAGCGGCTCGATCACCCGTTTCATCGGACGGGTGCGGAGGGAGTCGTCGCCGTCGAGGACGGCGTCGAAGGGGCGTCCCGCCAGGAGTCCCGCCAGCAGCCGCATGGTGGTCCCGGAATTGCCGCAGTCGATGGTTTCCCGCGGCGCCCGTAGCCCGTCCCAGCCGTTACCGTCGATGCACAGGGTGCCGCCCTCGCGGCGGAAGGCCACCCCCATGCGCCTGAACGCGGACACGGTGCTCGAGTTGTCGGCTCCGCGGGACATGTTCTCGATGCGGGTCTCGCCCCGGGCCACCGCCCCCAGGATCACCGCGCGGTGCGCGATGGACTTGTCGCCGGGAACCTCCAGCTCGCCCCCGAGGGGACGCGAAACCTGTTCAACCCTGACGGTCATTCCAATGTCCTGTCGCCCCTACGTAATCCTTTTCCGGGTGGCCAACGCCCGCTCGAACTCCCGTTCCAGCGCCGGCCCGTCGTTCCGGCGCACGTACTCCGCGAAGCGCTCGATGCCCCGGGCGTACTCCCGGAGGCCCTTCAGCACCGCCTCGCGATTGAGGAGGCAGATGTCCCGCCACAGTTCCGGACGGCCGGCGGCGATGCGCGTCGTGTCCCTGAACCCCGAGCCGCAGTATTCGGCCAGGTCCAGCGATCCCACCTTGGTGCGCTCCAGGGCGTTCACCAGCGCGGAGGCCGCGACGTGGGGAAGATGGCTGACGACGCCCAGGACCCGGTCGTGGAGCGCGGCGTCCATGATCTCGACCCTCGCCCCGACGCGGCGCCAGAACGTCCGCAGCTTCTTCACGGCGGCGGGGTCGCTCTTGGCGGTGGGAGTAATGATGCAACGGCGGCGGATGAACAGGTCGGCCCGCGCCGCATCGGGCCCCCACTGATCGCTGCCGGCGATGGGATGGGCGCCCACGAACGGCGGGCCCGCCTTCAACAGCCGGTCCATGTCCGCCACCACCCGGCGCTTGACGCTGCCGACGTCGCTGATGAGGCAATTGCGGCGGAGGCGTGGCAGGAACGAGCGGGTCAGCGGGGCGATGGCGCTGACCGGCGTGGCCAGCACCAGGAAGTCGGTGTCCTCGGGAAAGTCGCCGGCATCCAGGAAGTAGCGGTCGAGGATGCCGATCCGCTTCCCCCGGCGCAGCGTCGTCTCGTTGCGGCCGTATCCCACGACCCGTTCCACCAACCCGCGCTCCCGGGCGGCCAGCGCCAGGGAGCCGCCGATGAGCCCGACGCCCGCGATCACCATGGTCCGAAACATCAGCCGGCGGCGCCTCCTTCAAGGATCTCTCCCAGGCAGTCCAGGAACTTGCGGTTTTCGTCCGGGGTCCCCACGGTCACCCGTACGTGCTCCGGAAACTCCGGGCCCACGGGCCGCACGATGACCCCGCGGCGCAGCATCGCTTCGAAGACGCTGGCCGGCTCGCCGACCCGCACTAGGATGAAATTGGCCTGGCTCGGGACCCACTGGACTCCCAGGGCCGTCAGACGCTCGCCGAGGAATGCCAGGCCCTCGCCGTTGACCTCCAGGCTGCGGCGGAGGTGCTCGGTGTCGTGCACCGCGGCCGTGGCCGCCCACTGGGCGGCGGCATTGACGTTGAACGGCTCACGCACCTGGTTCATCATGGCGACGATGTCCGGGTGGGCGATGCCGTAGCCGACCCGCAGGCCGGCGAGGCCGTAGACCTTGGAGAAGGTCCTGAGGGTCAGGACGGCCCGGTCGTCCCGTTGATCGTCGAGGGAATCGGGGTAGTCCGGGTCGGTGGCGTACTCGAAGTACGCCTCGTCCGCCACCACCAGCACGTCCGGCCCCACCCGTTCCAGGAAGGCTTCCCACTCGGGCCGCCGGTAGATCGTTCCTGTGGGGTTGTTGGGGTTGGCCAGGAAGACGCAACGCGTCTTCGGGGTCAACGCCCCGGCCATGGCTTCGAGGTCATAGCCGTAGTCCCTGAGCGGCACCGTCCGCATCACCGCGCCCATGGCGTTGAGCGAGAGCGGATAGGCCACGAAAGTGCCCTCGGACAGCAAGGCCTCGTCTCCCGGCCGCAGGAAGGTCCGCACCGCCAGCTCGATGAGCTCGTTGGAGCCGTTGCCGAAGATCAGCCGTTCGGGGGCGACCCGCAGCTTGGCCGCCAGCGCCTGGCGCAGGTGGAAGCAACCGCCGTCCGGATAGAGGTGAATCTCCTCCAGCCGCTCGCGCAACGCCGCCACGGCCTTGGGGGAGGGGCCCAGGGGGTTCTCGTTGGAGGCCAGCTTGGCCGACCCCTCGATGCCGTATTCCCGCTCCACCTCGTCGATGGGCTTGCCGGGAACGTACGGAACGATGCGGCGAATATAGTCCGGGACCTGGTCTACGATGCTCATAGGCTGCTGGGATAAGACCCGAGGACCTTCAGGAAAACGCAGCTCTCGGCGAGCTGGTCCAGCGCGCGCTTCGCTCGGGGCTGTTGTTGATGACCCATGAAATCGATGAAGAAGACGTACTCCCACGCCTTCTGGCGCGAGGGCCGCGACTCGATCTTGGTAAGGTTGATGCCGTGTTTCGCGAAGGGCGCCAAGAGGTCGTGGAGCACGCCCACGCGGTCCTTGGCGGCGAAAACGATGCTGGTCTTGTCCTCGCCGGTGGGCGACGGCGCATCGTCGCCGATGACGAAAAAGCGCGTGATGTTGTCGTGATTGTCGGCGATGTTGGCCTGCACGATCCTGAGCCCGTAGACGTCGCCCGCCAGCCGGCTGGAGACCGCCGCCGCGGTCCGGTCCGAACGCGCCTCCTTGGCCGCCTGCGCGGTGCTCGCCACCTCCTCGATCACGGCGTCGGAATAGTGCGCGGCGATCCATTTCCGGCACTGACCCAGGGCGTGGGGGTGGGAAAGGATGCGCCGTACGTCCTTGGCCCGGCCGGACCGGGACAGCAGGCACAGCTCGATGTCGATGCTGACCTCGCCGCAGATCTGGACATCCGCGCCCTGCAGCAGATCCAGGGTGTGGGTCACCACCCCTTCGGTAGAGTTTTCCACGGGCACCACGCCGTAGTCCACGTTGCGCGCGCTCACCTCGCGGAAGACGTCGCCGATGGTGGGCTCGGGGGAATAGCGCACGGTGCTGCCGAAGTGCCGTTGCGCGGCCATGTGGGTGAAGGTCGCCTCGGGGCCGAAGAAAGCCACCTTCATCTCTGCCTCGATTCCGCGGCACGCCGACAGGACCTCGCGGTAGACGGCGCGAAGGGACGCCGCCGACAACGGCCCGCCGTTGGCGTCGGATACCTGCCGGTAGACGGCCCGCTCGCGGCTGGCGACGTAGACGGGTCTTCCCGTGAGACTCTTTTGATCCCCGATCTTCAGGGCAAGGGATGCTCTCTCGTTGAGAAGCGCTACAATCCTGGAATCAACTCGATCGATCTTTTTTCGGAGGGCATCTACCGATTCTCTGCGGCTCAATGAAAACCTCGAGGGGAAGGATTGCGACCGAAGGGGAACGTTAGCCGAACTCCCGGACAATTGCAACTACGCGCCACCACACGTTTTTGTTCGTGTCCAGAAGCGGCGTCGATGCCGGAACGAAATCGTGTTAGCGTTTCCGGAAACGCCCCATGCAAAACCAGACCAAGGCATATCTCTACGCCGCCGTCACGGTGCTGTTCTGGTCTACCGTGGCGACCGCGTTCAAGCTCTCCCTGCGCCACGTAAGCGCCGACGCCCTGGTGTTCTACTCCTCCCTGGTATCCGTCGTCGTGTTGCTGTGCATCACCCTGGCCACGGGGCGGCTCCGGCAGTTGCGAAGGTGGACGTCCGCCGACCTCCGCACGTCGCTTTGCCTGGGCTTTCTGAACCCTTTCCTCTACTACCTGGTCCTGTTCCGGGCCTATGATCTCCTGCCCGCCCAGGAGGCCCTGACGCTGAACTTCACCTGGCCCGTGGTGCTGGCGCTGTTCTCCATCCTGCTGCTGCGGCAGCCCATCAGCGTGCGCTCCCTCCTGGCCATGGCTGTCAGCTTTGCCGGGGTAGTGCTCATCGCCACTCGCGGAGACCCGCTGGGACTGGACCTGGCCAACCCGCTGGGGGTGGCGCTGGCACTGGGAAGCACGGTGATATGGGCGCTCTACTGGATCTACGGGGTCAAGGACACCCGCGACCCGGTAACGCGCCTGCTGGTCAACTTCGTGTTCGGATGCGTCCTCTCGGGGGGCTACCTGTGGCTGTCGGGCTCCCTGGAAGTGCCCGGAACCGCCGGTCTGATCGGGGCCGCATACATCGGCACGTTCGAGATGGGCATCGCGTTCGTCGCGTGGCTGCGGGCTCTCAAGCTCTCGCGCACCACCGCACGGGTGGGCCAACTGATCTACCTGACTCCGTTCCTCTCCCTCCTGGTGATCGGGCTGGTGGTGGGAGAGCCGATCTACACCAGCACCGTGGCGGGACTGGCACTGATCGTCGCCGGCATCGTGCTGCAACGCCGGAGCGGCTGACCACCCCGAAACCAACCCCCTCTCCCTCTGGGAGAGGGTCGGGGTGAGGGTCTTCGAACTGGGCGGAGAGGCCGGGCAGCCCTCACCCGGCCTTCGGCCACCCTCTCCCGGAGGGAGAGGGGTTTGACGCGGCCTGTCGCGCGGGGATGACCGGATTCGGCCAAGCGGGTCGGTTCACTTCATCGGCGGAAACGACAAGGGGCTCATCTCCTCCGCGGTCCGGCCCAGCGCGTCCCAGTCCTGGAGATGACCCCAGGCGGACTCCGCCGCCTCCTGCGCCTGCGTCCGCAGGGCCTCGATGTCTACTCCGTGGACTCGCCCATCCTCCACGCGCACCTCGCCGTCGACGATGACCGTCCGGACGTCGTCGCCTATGCCGCATTCCACCAGGGCCTTGATGGGGTCGCGCACCGGTCCGTACCTGAGGGAGCCACGGCCGGAAAGATCCACGATGATGATGTCGGCGCGGGCGCCCGGTGCCAAGCGCCCCAGGTCGTCCCGCCCCAGCGCCCGCGCGCCCCCCAGGGTGGCGGCTTCGAACACCTCGGCGGCGCTGGCCGCGCGCAGGTTGTGGCCGATGACCTTGCCGAAGTAGGACGCGATGCGCATCTGCATCATGAAGTCCCGCGGATAGGTGTCGCTTCCCAGGGAGATGTTGACGCCGGCCTTGCGGTACTTCTCCCAGGAATCGAGGCAACGCCCCCGGCGAGCGATGTTGACCGGACAGTGGGAGATGGACACGCCGTGTTCTCCCATGATCTCGATGTCCCGACCGCCCGAGAAGTTGAGCTGCGGGTTCTCGGCAACGAGGTTGCCGTGGCCGATGGTGACGTCGGGACCCAGCAGCCCTATCGACTCCAGCAACTCCACGGGAGTCATGCGATACTCGGTCACGAGTTCGTAGAACTCGATGATGTTGTAGGCCGCGTGGGTCGAGATCGGCACCTTCAGCTCGTCCGCCGCCTTCCGGGCGGCCCGCAGCAGGTCCAGCGTGCAGGACTCGGTTTCGCGCGGGATCAGGATCCCGCGGACACGGTCGCCGCAACTGCCGTTGACACGCTTGATGAAGTCGACGGCGCCCTCGAACTCCCGCCAGCCGGCGGCCTCGTCCAGCGCCCGCTTGAGGCGGCCCTTGTCGTCCGCCACCCAGCGGCCGGAATCGAAACCCGGTCCCAGGTAGGCCCGGGCGCCGAGCCGGTCCACTTCGGTGAGCAGTCCCTCCTGGACCCGGAGCTGGCTGCCTATCTCCATGAACGTGGTGACGCCGTTCCGCAGCAAGTCGGCCACCGTGAAGGTGGCGTGCAGGTCGGTGCCTTCGCTGGCGCCGGTCTGGTCAGGCCTCGTGTAGCGGGGATCGCCGGTCGGGCGCTTTCCCTCACGCGGTACGCTGATCTCCAGGAACGGCTGGCCGAAATAGTCCGGCCGTCCGACGTCCGTTATCAGCCGGTGCGACGCGCGGTGGCCGCCGTGGACGTGCATGTCGATGAAGCCCGGCGCCACCAGCATGCCACGGGCGTCGATCTCCCGGTCCACCTCGCCGTCGAAGCCGCCGCCCACGTGCAGAATGACCCCGTCCTCGAACAGCACCACCCCGTCGCGCACGAGCGCGTGGCCGTCACCCTGATAGCCGACGATCCAGCCGCCGCGAATCAACGTACGCATGTCGTGTCTCCCACCAAGTTGACCTCCGAAGGGCGTTGTCACATGCGGGGGCGACCGCCGGCCGCCCCCACCAGAGATCCTCCGGCACTATCCGCGGCCCATGCCGTCAGGTTCATTCTTCTCCGAAGGGCAGCTCCGTCCCCAGGCCCTTTTCCCGCGCCAGCCGATAGATCCAACTCGCCACACCCACGTCCAGGATGCCCATGCCCGGGGACTCGTAGAGGATGATCTCGTCGTCGCTCCCCCGTCCCGGCTTCTTTCCCGAGACCACGTCGCAGAATTCGGCCTGCACATCGTCCTTGGAAAACTTGCCGTTGGCCAGCAGCGCCGGGAAGGGTTTGCGAGGCGGGCTGTCGCCCAGCACCTGGTCGGTGCCGGAGAGGAACACCCGCGATCCCAGCGCCGTGGCTTCGTCGAACTCGCCGGGGGCCAGCGACATGACCAGCGTCCCCGGCTCCAGCCAACCGCCTTCGAACACGACGGTGTTGCCGGAGGTGGCCAGCAGCATGATGTCGGTGTTCTCGACCGCCTCGCGGCCCGACTCCACCGTCGCCACCTCGATGCCCAGCACCGCGGTCATCTCCTTGCGGAAACGCCGCCGGTTCTCCGCGCTGCGGCTGTAGGCCTTGATGTGCCGGATGTCGCGCACGGCGCAGCACGCCTGCACGAAGCCCTTGGCATAGCGCCCGGTGCCGATCACTCCCAGGGTTTGTGCGTCTTCCCGCGCCAGGTACTTGGCCGCCACGCCGTAGGGCGACGCGGTGCGGATGGCATGGAGATGGTAGTCGGAGATGACGGCCACCATCTCCATGTCCTTCCAGTCGAACAGGCAGATGACTTCGGAACGGTTGGTGCCCTGGTATCCCGAGTAGACCCGCACCGCCGCGTAGCCCAGCTCCGGGACCATGCCGGGCAGGATCCGGATGTTGTGCCAGAGGTGCCCCGGATGATCCGGGTGCTCCATGGTGAGGCGCTTGAGATGGAACGTGCTGCCCTCGGACTGCTGGCGCAGCACCTCCTCGATGACCGCGACCGCCTCGACGTAAGCTTCCCGTCCCTCGATGGCCTTGAGAACGTCTTCTTCCGTGAGAAAGAGCATGTTCTAGTCGAGTCCGTAGAGGCGCGCGGCGTTGCCGCCGAGGACCGCCTCCTTTTGTTCCTGCGTCAAATCGTCCCGTTGCAGCAACTCGTCGATCTCGTGCCGGCACGATGCCGCGTCGAAGACCTCGTGGGGAAAATCGCTGGCGAAGAGGAACGGCTCGGCGCCGGCCTGCTGCACGGCAAAGCCGAGCCCGGCGTCGTCGCAATCGAAACCCACGAAGATCCTTCCCTCCCGGACGTGGCGCTTGAAATGCTCGCTGGCCTTCTCCCCCGGCATGGGGCCGGGGACGGGATTGCCGTCGAGATCGATCTGCAGGTGCCCCTCGTTGTAGGAGCGGTCGAGCCGGTCCATGAAGAACGGCACCCAGGTGGCGCCACCTTCGAGGTAGGCCACGCGCAGCCCGGGGAAGCGCTCGAAGATGCCGTGGCTCAGCATCGCCGCCGCCTGCACCATGATGCCGAAGGGATGGCCCAGGGCGTGCACCGGGTAGTAGACACTGAAGCCGTCGAGCCCCAGGTGGTGGTGCGCTCCCCCGTGCACGGTGAGGCAGCAACCGAGCTTCTCGGCCTCCTCGTAGATGGGCCAGTAGGCCTTGGCGCCCAGGTGGCCCTTGATGCCCTCGCCGTTGGACGGCAGCATGGCGCCCACCATGCCCAGCTCGCGCACGCAACGCCGCAGCTCCGTTACCGCCTCCTCCTCGTCCTGTATCGGGATGAGCCCGACGCCCTTGAGGCGCGGCGTCTTGCTGGTGAAGCGTTCGTGCAGCCAGTTGTTGTAGGCCCTGCAAGCGGCGATGGCCCACTCTACCGAGACGATGCGCCCGAACCCCAACCCGGCGCTGGGATAGAGCACGCTCCAGGCGATGCCGGTCTCCTCGATGAACTCCAGCCACTCCTCCGCGCCCGGAGCGGTCTTCATGCTGCCGCCGACGTACTTGGGCACGCGGTTCTTCATCAGGTAGCGGAAGTGGAGGTGGTCGAAGACGGGGAACATCTGGCTGAACTGGTTCCCCTTGGGCATGTACCTGGCGATCTCGTCGCCGAAGAAATAGTCGTTGACGTGGCCGTCCGCGTCGTTGATGGTGGGCATCGAACCGTCTCCTTTCGAACCACAGGCTGTTATCGCAGCCCCTGGACGCTGTCAATCAGCCGGTAGCGACCCTCGGCGTCCTGGTCGATTTCGCCGGCCGCGTGAAGCTCGCCCATGGCGCGGGCCACGGTCTGGAAATCGGCCTCGGTGATCTCGTGCGCGATCTCGCTGAAGTACCGGGGGCCGGCCGCGAGCAACTCACGTATTCGCGCGGCCGCGTCTTCGACGTTCGCGCCGCCGGAGTCTGTCGAGCCTTCGGAGACGGCATCGGCGGCATGCGCCTGGCCGAGGTAATCATCGAGTTCCAGTTCATCCGCGTAAGGGTAGGTGATGCGCTGGTAGCGCGCCTTGGGAACGTCATCGGGGATCGTGGCGTCGATGCCGCATTTCGCGGTGGTGGGGATCCCGTCCGACAGCGGCAGGCTCGGGTCCAGGGGCTTGGAGCGGGCATCGGAGAGGATCGTGATGTCCCGGTCGGCCTGCACCCGGGTGGCCATGGCCCATTCCACCTCCATGGCGTCGAAGACGTCGATGTCGTCGTCGACGATCACCACGTGCTTGAGGTCCGCAACGGACAGCGCCGCCATGATGGCGTTCTGGGGATCGCCCGGCTGCTTGCGGACGGCTATGATCGCGTGCCAGTGGCAACATCCTCCCGGGGTGACGTTCACCGCGGTCACGGTCACGCCGGCCGCGTCGAGCACCCGCTTGAGCGCCGCCTGGAAGCCGTGCTCCTTGATCCAGATGTTCTCCCAGGGCATGTGCAGCGCGTAGTAGACGGCGTCCTCGCGCCGCGACACGGCCTTCACACGCACGTGCGGGTTGTAGTGCACGTCGCCCATGAGGCGGGTCATCTCGCCGAAGCGGCCTTCCTGGCGGGTCCAGCCGGTGGGCAGGATCTCCGCCTCGATCACGATCTCGGCGTCGGCCAGGCACGGCGCGTCCACGGTCCGGCAAGCGGCCAGGCGCACCGGCCGCCCGAGCATGCCGCCGGCGATGGCCAGCTCGTTAAGGCCCAGGGGCGCCTTATAGAGCGAGGCCATGAGTTCCAGCGGATGCGTGCCGATGTTGATGGAGATGGGCAGCGGAGCATTGGCCGCCAGGGCCTTTTCCGCCAGCTTGCGCAGGTTGTTGGGCGTGACGATGTCGATGCCGGTCAGGTTCCGTTCCTTCACCTGAAAGCGGTAGGTGCCGGCGTTGAGGCCGTATTCCGGATCGTGTGCGAGAGTGACGCCGGCCGTAATGGTGGGACCGCCGTCGAACTCGGAGAAGACCGGCACCGGCAGGCTGAAGAGGTCCACGGCGGCGCCTTCCCGGAACCAGGTCCGCTCACCCGCATCGCTCGTCTCGACGGGAGCGATGGGATGGTCCAGGGCGCGGCTCAGCCGCCGGTCCAACTCACGGTAGTCGCAGCCCGCGGAGATCGCGATACGCTTGCGGTCGTTCAGAAGGCCCGAGACCACCGGCATGGAGTAGCCGTCGACGTGGTGGAACAGCAGCGCGGTGGCGGATTGATCCACCAGCGCGGCGATATGCCGGACGTCCACGGGCTTGTGTATGTCGACGAGTTGGCCGGCCTCGCGCAGATCCTCCAGAAAGGTCCGGAAGCTCTCCATCCCTTCACCCGGTCAGCTTACCCATGAGCCGCCGGGCGCGCTCCACCGCGCCCGGCTCGATGGACAGGGTCGAGGCGAACTCGCCCAGGGGCTTGGTGGCATCGATGCCCATCTTGGCGGTGACGGCGTCGGTGGCCGACGGGTCCAGCAGCGTGCCCATGGCCTCGTCGACGATGAAGACGTCGCGGTTGGCCTGCATCCGGGTGGCGATGGCCCACAGCACCTGCTCCTCGTCGAAGATGTCGACGTCGTCGTCCACCACCACCACCAGCTTGACGTAGTGGTCGGCTCCCAGAACGCTGAAGATGGCCTGCTTGCCCTGCCCCTCGGCGGTCTTTCGCATAGACACGTAGCAGTGGAAGCTGCCGATGCCCGACCGCACCGGCACGTGCACGGCCTTGAGGTTGGGGATGGTCTTACCCAGCACGTTGGTGAACTCCACCTCCCGGGGCATGGACAGGCAGCGGCAGTGCTCCATGCTGTCGCCGCCGTTGATGTCCTGGTAGACGGCGCCGTTGCGGTAGTGCAGCGCGGTGGCCTCGAAGACGTTCTCGGTGCTCCGGCTCGAGGCGTAACCGGTGAACTCGCCGAACGGCCCCTCCTTCTCGCGCACGTCCTTGAGAATCCGTCCCTCGATGACGATCTCCGACCAGCGCGGCACGTCGACGTCCACGGTGGTGCAGCGCGCCAGCTCCAGCGGCTCTTGCAGCAGCCCGCCCTGGAGCGCGAACTTCTCGGTCCCCGCCGGCGGCAACGTCAGCGCGCCCAGGGAGATCAGCGGGTGCACGCCGATGCAGACCGCCGCTTCCAGGGACTCGCCCTCCTCCTCGGACCGCCGGAAGTACTCGAACATGCGGCGCCGGGAGTGGAGGCTGACTCCCAGCTTGCGCGGCCCCTTGAGCTGCATCCGGTGGAAGCCCAGGGTGCTCATGCCCGACCGCGGGTCCCGTGCCACCACCAGCCCCGCGGTCACGTAGGGGCCGCCGTCCTGCTCGAAATGGGTCAGGATCGGAAGCTGTCCCAGGTCCACCGACTCGTCCAGCAGGGTGTTCTCCTGGAAGGGGGCATCCGCCATTACCTTGGGCGGCACCGGCCGCTGGATCCGTTCCTTGAACTCGTGAACCAGCCGCTCGCCCGACGTGCCAAAGGCCCAGGCCAGCCGCGGACGATGCGCCAGCACGTTGGCCGCCATGGTGAAGTCGCTCCCGGCAATGTCCCGGAACATCACCGCCGGACAGGACGGCAGCCGCTCGGCCTCCATGATCAGGGCGGTGGCCTCGAACTCCCGCGAAACCGGCTCGTTCACCTCGAGGAACTGCTCGGGGCATTCCTTCCTTAATCGCTTCAAGAAACTCTGCAGGTCCTGTGACACTCCGATTCTCCTTTGATCCGTCCCTAACGACCCATTACCCTCTCCCCCACCGCCTCGATGGAGCAGTCGACGGGCTCCGGCGGCTCGACGGCCCGCAGCGCGGCGTCCACGTCCTTGAGGCCGTGGCCGGTGGACAGGACGACGACGCGCTCGGCGGGCGAGACGTCGCCGCGGTCCACGAGCTTCACCAGGGTGGCGACGGCCGCCGCGGCGGCGGGCTCGGCGAACAGTCCGGCGTTCCTGCCCAGCAGCGGCATGGCTTCCAGGATCTCGCCGTCCGACACGGTCACCGCGATCCCGCCGGAGGCGCGGAGGTCCTGCACCGCCATGACCCCGTTGCGCGGCAGCGCCACGCTGATGCTGTCGGCCACGGTGTCCTCGGTCACCGGGCGGATGGCGCCGTCGCCGTCGAAAGCCTGCTTGATGGCCTGGGAGCCCTCGGCCTGGGCCGCCACCAGCCGCGGCAGGCGGTCGATCCACCCCAGCCGGTGAAGATCCGTGAACCCCTTCCACACGCCGCTCAGGATGCAGCCGTCGCCGGTGGCGACGATGACGGTGTCGGGCGGTTCCCAGCCGAGCTGCTCGGCGATCTCCAGCGCCACGGTCTTCTTGCCCTCCACGGTGTAGGAATTGTAGCCGGTGTTGCGATTGTACCAGCCGAAGCGGTCGGCCGCCTCGACGCAGAGGCTGAAGGCCTCGGAATAGCTGCCGCGAACGGCGAGCACGTCGGCGCCGAAGATCAGGAGCTGCGCCACCTTGGCCCGGGGCGCCGTCTCGGGAACGAAGATGTGACAGGGTAGTCCCAGGGCCGCGGAAAGGCACGCCAGCGAAGCCCCGGCGTTGCCGGTGGAGGCGGCGGCGAACTCCCGGCGGCCCAGCTCCTGCCCCTTGAGCAGCACCACGGAGCTGGCCCGATCCTTGAGAGAAGCGGAGGGGTTGGCGGTATCGTCCTTGATCCAGAGGCGTTCCAGGCCCAGGACCCTCCTCAGGCCGGGGACCGAGTAGAGCGGCGTTCCTCCCACCGCCAGCGGAAATTCCACGTCGTCGGCCGCCAGCGGCAGCAACGGCAGGTAGCGCCAGTGGTCCCGGAAAGCCGTCGCGGCCAGACCGTCCCGGCTCGCTGACGCGTTGATGCGGTCATAGTCGTAGGAAACCCGCAGGGTGCCCAGCTCGCCGCACTCGGGACAACTGTACCGGCTGGGATCTTCCCGGTAGGCGGCGCCGCACAGGACGCAGGTCAGGCTCTCGGGAAGAGGCATCTTCGGTATATAGCACACGCGCCGGAGGGCCGTAAGGAAGTTGTTGCCTCCGTGCCTCCACGGCCGTAGAGAAGCGCTCTCCTTGACCTGCTATTTTCTTCAGGTAAAAAAGGCTGGTGAACGGAAATACGAACTCCCGGCGGGAGCTTGCCAACCTCCCATGGGGCGGATCGCTCCAATGAAATGTATCAGGATTGTCATCCACGTTTGTCTTGCATTGTTTCTCGCCGCCTGCGCCGGTGGCCAACTTTCCGTCGACCTCCCCGAGGGAAAGCAGACGCTCGATCTCCCTTTTCCTCCCGGGCAAGCGGTCGAGCATCGGCTTCCGCGCATCTCCGGCGGGGTTCGCCCCTACGAATCGAGTATCGACGGCTGCCCGGACTGGGTGACGCTCTTCCCGGACCAGGGAATACTCGCTGGGACCGGACCCGCGACTGACAGCGGCAACACCTTCTTCTGCACCTTCCTGGTCACTGAATCCGACCCCGGTTCTCGCCCGGCGCGAAGCGTTTCCTATGGGCTCAGGCTGACGGTCGCCGTGAAACGACCGCTGGCACTCCCCATTGAGATCACCGATAGACTCGAGGAGAAATCCGGCCGTGTCCAGGTTCGCGAGGTTGTATCCGGCGGCAACCAACATAAACAACTCACTTTCAAAATCGGAAGGTTCGGAGGGATACGCTTCCCGGAGGCCTCGGGCGGAGTAGTACCGTACACCTACGAGATGGCCGACTGCGTGCTACCCGCCGGGCTCGAATTTCACCCCAACACCCGCGTTCTGTCGGGGACACCCGACGCGGAGTACCGTGGGTCGAACTGTACCTATCGGGTGACGGACGGTTCGTCTGCGTCCTTCTCGCGGTCGTTCGTCCTTGTCGTCGAACCGCTCGAAGCGAGAGCCTGGCGCTTCAGGACCAGGACGGTCGACCCTGGGCAGGGTTGGTGCATATTTCCCGGCATACCCCCTCCGCTAGAGGTCGCGACATTGCCCAGTGCGCACGGTGGAGAAGGCTCGGAAACTTACGAACTGCCCGGAGCGCCCTTTCCGCCTGAATTTCCCAACTTTTTGTCCTTCGATCCGAGCCGCCGAGTACTTACGTTCACCAACCCAAGTGCGCCACCGGTCCTCGGTACCCCCAACACGTACCGTTACCTGGTCGGCACCGGGGTCCATGTTACCCCGGCGAATGCGGAGGACGCTCTTTGCCTGGATTTCCAAGTTGATACCGGCCCCACAGGTAATTGTCCCGGCGACAACAGTGTCGACCCTCCCATCAGACCCGATGACTTCATTCACGTCCAGCTTCGAGTGCGCGACGATGCGTTCTGGGAGCCCACTGCAAACGATGGAAGGGGCGAGTACACGTGTCCGGACACCACCGCACCGCTACCGCGTCCCCCCATTGTGGAAGGAGTCTCCAACCCGGTCCACGAGTCGCTGGGACCGGTGCATGCAAGGCGTGCCGCCGCGGTGGCCTCCGCCGCCGTCCGCGACCGTGTCCACGGGTGGTCGCCGGGCTCGGGACAGGCGTCATTCGCGGTTGCGCCCGAGGTCGGCCTCGCCTCGCTGTCAGGGCACCATGACGGCTTCGACTACTCCGGCAACAGCGAGTCGGCGACCGTCGCCGCGGAGACGGGAGCCGGTGCCTGGCAGGCGGGGTTGGTGGCCTCATTCACCCGCACCGAGCTTCGCTACCGGGCCGCGGCGGCCCTCGCCGAACTCGGCTACCGCGCCGGCGAGCACGACACCGAAGTTCTCTCCCTGCATCCCTTCGCGGCTTGGCACCTGCCGTCCGGCGGACACCTCTGGGCGGCGCTGGGCGGCGGAACGGGCGACCTGCGCCACCGCGACGACCTGGGCTTTCCGTCCTGGTCCAACTCCGACGTGCGCCTTCTCGCTTACGCCGCGGGCGCCTCCGTCCCCCTGGCCGAGATACTGTCCGGAGAGCTTCACGCCGAAGCCGGCATCGACTCGTTCACCTTCGACATCAAGGGCGGTGACCGGATTTCGTCCTCGCTGCCCACCATGCGCGGCGTCGACTATCGCGCCGGCTTGGCGTGGAGCGCGCCGGTTCGTGGCGCACCTTCGGTTTCCGTGGCCTACAGGCACGCCACCGGGGATGGCCCCGAGGGCGGCCGGTTGGAGGCAAGAGGCTCGGTGTCCGTGGAGGGCATACTCCATCCCCGCCTCGCCCTGATCGGGAACGCCCAGGGCTCGGTTGGCCTCGGGGACTATGAGCAGGATTCCTGGCGCCTTGGCGGCGGCGTACGCTTCGCTCCCAACAGTCTCGGTCGCGGTTTCGGGCTGGAGCTCGACACACGTCTCGCGTCCCTCGGCGACGGGGCGCCGTCGGGCGTCGGCATACGGGGCGAGGTAGGCTATGGCCTGTGGGGTGGCCCCTTCTTTCGAACGATGCGGCCGTATGTCGGCCTGGTACGATATTCGGACGGTGATTCCGTCCGACGAAGCCTGGGGCTCGACCTTGGTCCGACGTCGAACTGGCCGATCAAGATCGAAGTCCTTGACCGTTCCGACGATCGATCACCCGCGCTCAGGTTCTCGCTTCGTCGCCGCTTCTGACCCTCAAGGGGCGACCGCCGGTCGCCCCTACAAGTGATCGCGCCTTGCCGGCGATAAGAATCCTGCGCGACTTATGCCTGGAAATCATCGGACGCGACACCAGGAACCTGTCCGAGTAGTCAACCACGACCCCTCTCCCTCTGGGAGAGGGTGGCCGAAGGCCGGGTGAGGGCCTAGCGGACGATGTGCAGGTTGCGACGCGCCAGGTTGGCGCGGTCTTCCTCGCGCACGGGATGCTCGCGGTCGGGGATCTCGACGCCCTCGTCGTGGCCGAAGAGCGGCGTCGAGAAGTAGCGCATGCCGGTGTCGTTGATCATGGTCACGATCATCTTCGTGGACGGCAACGCCGCCGCGAGCTTGTTGGCCGCCGACACGTTGCAGCCCGACGAGATGCCGCACAGAACGCCCTCTTCCCGCGCCAGGCGCCGGGCCATGGCGATGGAGTCCTCGGAGGACACCGTCACCACGCCGTCCACGTAGTCCAGGTCCAGGTTCTCGGGGATGAAGCCGTCGCCGATGCCCTCGATGGCGTGGGGGCCCCAGCTACCGCCCGAAAGGATCGGACATTCTTCGGGCTCCACGGCGTAGATCTTCGCGTTCGGGTTCCGCTCCTTCAGGTACTTGCCGACCCCGGACACGGTGCCGCCGCTGCCCTGGGAGGCCACGAACACGTCCACCTCGCCGCCGGTCTGCTGCCAGATCTCCGGCCCGGTGGTCTCGTAGTGCGCCGCGATATTGTCCCGGTTGGAGAACTGGCCGGGCTCCCAGTAGCGGTCCGGCTCGGCGCGCTTCAGCTCCTCCACCTTCTCCAGGCACAGGTCCACGTCGCTCTCGGCCCCGGGGGTGAGCACCAGCTCGGCGCCGTAGGCGCGCATGGAGGCCTTGCGCTCCTCGCTCATGCCCTCGGGCATCACCACCACCACCGGGTAGCCGCTCACCGCGCCGATCATGGAAGTGGCGATGCCGGTGCTGCCGGTGGAGGCCTCCAGGATCGTCATGCCGGGCTTGAGATCGCCCCGCTCCTCGGCGCTCCGGACCATGCGCCGCAGGATCCGGTCCTTGAGGCTCGACGACGGGTTCATGAACTCGAGCTTGCCGCACAGGACCTGGGGTCCCGCCGCCACCTTGCGCAACCGAAGCAGCGGCGTCAGCCCCGCCGCCTCGGTGATGTCCTCCGCGATCCGTCCTCGGGATGCCCAGTCGGTCATGGCTGTCCTCTCTCCCGCGCGCGTGGCGGCCTCAGATGCCCAGCATCGCCCGCGGGTTGTCGATGATGAGCTTCTCGACGTTGCGGGGCGAGACCCCCTTCTCGTACAGACCCTGGGCATAGAGCCACAGCGCCTCCGGCGGCAGCGGGTTGTGGGACTGGCCGGTGTCGCTCATGACCACGCAGTTGTCGAAACCCATGGAGTCCATGATGCCCTTGGTGAACTCCAGGTTCACGTAGGCCCACATGGGCGAGATGGTGCAGTAGCCGAACTCGCCGATGGCGCCGTAGCGCATCATCTGTTTCAGGAAATCGAGGTTCATGCCGGCAGGCACGCGGAAGTAGGGATGCGTGATCAGGATCTTCTTCACGCCGCGCTCGTGGGCCGCCTTCACCAGCAGCTCGATCTCGCCCAGGGAGAGGTGCGCGGTGCCCAGGATGGCGTCGTACTTGGCGACCAACTCCAGCACCACCAGCGCCTCGTCCACCACCTTGCCGTCCTTGACCGCGGAGATGGGCTCGCCCCAGACGAAGTCCGAGCCGCTGGTCTGGGTGTCGTAGCTGCCCCGGGCGCCGTGGATCTCCACGTGATGGGCGGCGTCGATGGTGGGCATCCACACCTCCTTGGCGCCGAGCCGGAGGGCCACCTCGGCCGCCGCCGGATTGATGCCGCCGACGAACTGGTTCATCACCACGCCGCCGAACACCTTGATGTCGGGAAACTCCTTCTGGATGAGGTAGGCGCGGCTCACCGTGCTCTCGTGGTGGCACTTCAGCACGATGGCGGCCATCCCCGCCTCCTCCGCCGCCTTCACGGCCTCGCGGTCGTCCACCCGCCGCTGGAACACGCACGGATAGGAATGCACATGCAGGTCCACGGCGCCTTCGAGCTTCATGAATTCCATGGGTTTCCTCCTGTGGTGTCGTTCCTTTGATGGTGCCTGATCCCGCGGGGCGACCGCCGTTCGCCCCTAGCCATGGTGGCGGCGGCAGCCTGCGTTCAGTCCATACCCACGAGATCTACGCCCAGCTCCCGGCCCACGGCTTCCAGGGCGGCCTGGTTGCTGGTGACGATGGGCATGTCGTAGGCTTCCTTCAAGCGCGGCAGCGTCGCCACCGCCTGATAATTGGTGCAGGAGATGAACAGCGCGTCCACGGCCGGAGCGGCGCCCAGCTTCTCCCGGGCGAAAGCCAGGATCTCCGCCGGCTCCACCAGCGCCAGGTGGAAGTTGACGCTGATGCCCATGCCGTGGATCGAGGCCACCTCGATGCCGTCGTCCTCCACGCTGGCCTTGATGCGGACGTTGAGGTCCTCGATATAGGGCGTGAGCACGGCCACCCGCCGCACCTGGAGCGACATGAGCTTGCGCCGCACCGACTCGATGACGCTCACGGTGGGCTTGCCGGCCACCTCCGAGATCCGGCGGCACAGCTCGGCGTCGTAGGCGTTGCCCCGGAGCGCCCCGGCGCTGGTGCAGCCGAACACCATGAGGTCCGGCTTGGCGGTGGCCACGTCGGCGGCCGTGGGCAGGCAGTGCTCGTCGAGCATCTCCTCCTCGCCCTTGACCGTGGTGGCCTCCATGTACATGCGGCCGGTGTGCACGGTCGCCGACGCCGGCAGATGGCGGTAGAAGTCCACCTCCATGACGGTGTTCGACGAGGGGATGAGCAGTCCGACCCGTTGTGACAATTTCTACCTCCTCAGCGCGCCGTCAGTCGTCGCTGAACTCGCCCCGGGCCCTGGCTTCCTGGATGGCGAAGAAGACCCGCTCCGGGGTAATGGGGGTCTCGGTGATGCGGATGCCGATGGCGTCGTAGATGGCGTTCAGGATGGCCGGCGTGGTGGGGATGGTGGCGGGCTCGGCCACGCCCTTGGCGCCGAACGGCCCCCTGGGATCGGGGACCTCGACGATCTCGCACTCGATGTCCGGCACGTCCATGGCGGTGGGTACGAGGTAGAACGCCAGCGACGCGGTACGCGGCACGCCGTTCTCCAGGATGTGCTGCTCGTAGAGGCCGTAGCCCAGGCCCATGGCCGCGCCGCCCTCTATCTGCCCCTCCACCGCCACCGGGTTGATGGCCTTGCCGGCATCGGTGGCGGAAACCAGCTTCGTGAGGCGCACGCGGCCGGTCTCGGTATCCACCTCCACCTCCGCCAACTGCGTGGCCCATCCGTAGGTGGCGTAGGCGTCGCCCTGCGAGGTCTCCGGGTCCACGTCGGCCGTGGTGTTGTCGTGCCAGCCCCAGGCGGCCGCCCGCCGTCCGTGGAAGTGAAGCTGGTGCGCCACCTTGCCCACCGACACCATCGGCCGGTCCGTGCCGACCTCGCACACCTCGCCCCGGCTCACGTGGAGGTTGTCCTTCGGGCACTCCAGCATGCGCGAGGCCATGTCCAGAATTTCCTCGCGCAGTTCCCGGGCCGCGTTCTGCACGGCCACGCCCTGGACGAAGGTGGCGCGGCTCCCCGAGGTGGGCCCGGCGTCCGGCGTGCTGCCGGTATCGGCCGCCACCACGCGGATTTGCTCGGGCTCGATGCCCAGCTCCTCCGCCGCCACCTGGGTGACCACGGTCATGACCCCCTGGCCCATGTCGCAGGCCCCGGAGTAGACCGTGGTGGTGCCGTCCTCGGCCATCTCGATCTCGGCCGAGCCGATGTCGGCGCGGCTGAAGCCGTAGCCGATGCCGTAATACATGGAGCCGATGCCCAAGCCTTTTCTTATTGCCATGGCCGTCTAACCCGTGGAGATTACGATGCCGCTTGAGACCGTTTGAAGCGCAGGTCGTGCGCCTTCATGTAGTCCTTGATGCGCTGCAGCGTCGCCTCGATGCCGCAGCCCTCGTTCATCAACTGCCCGGTGGAGGAAGCGAGGCCCGGCTTGAGGCAGTTCTTGATGCGGAACTCCAGCGGCGACATGCCCAGCTTGTGGGCCAACTGGTCCATCTGGGATTCGTGGGCCACCGCCGCCTGCATCACGCCGAAGCCGCGCATGGCCCCGGAGACGAGGTTGTTGGTGTAGAGCGTGTAGGTGTCCACCCGTATGTTGGGCACGTCGTAGGGACCGGTGGCGTGGATGCCCGCCTTCTTGATGACGTAGGCGCCCAGGGAGATGCCCGCGCCGGTGTCGCCGTAGATGTCGCCGTCCAGGAAGGTCAGCCGCCCGTCGGCGCGGGCGCCGGTGCGGAAGCTCATGGCCATGGGGTGGCGCTTGGTGTTGGCGATGAGGGACTCTTCCCGGGTGTAGACTAGCCGCACCGGCCGGCGCGTCTTGAGCGCCAGCAGGCCCACGTGGATCTCGGCGGTGATGTCGTCCTTGCGGCCGAAGCCGCCGCCGATGGGCGCCTGGATCACCCGCACCTTGTTCATGGGCAGGTCCAGGGCCGGAGCGATCTGACGCCGGTCCCGGTAAGGGTACTGGGTTCCGACCAGGATGTTCAGCACTCCGGAAGGATCGACATAGGCGAGACCCGCCTCCGGCTCCATCGGGACGTGGTCCATCCGGTGCGTGTGGTAGCTGTCCTCCACGATCACGTCCGACTCCGCGATGCCCTGCTCCAGGTCGCCCTTGCGCACGGTGGTGTGCTGGAACACGTTGCCGCCCTCGTGGATCGGGGGCCCGTCGGGATCCAGGGCGTCCTTGTAGGTGAGAATGGGGCGCAACGGCTCCAGGTCCACCTTGATCTTCGCTACCGCCTCCTCGGCGGCCTCCTCGTCCTCCGCCGCCACCAGCGCCAGAGCGTCGCCCGCCGACCGCACCTTGTCATCGGCCAGCGCCCGCTGGTCGAGCACGGCCAGCCCGTAGCGGTTGGTCCCGGGCACGTCCGCCGCGGTCAGCACGGCGGCCACGCCAGGCATCCGTGAAGCATCTCGGGTGTCGATGTTGCGGATCACCGCGTGGGGCGTTCCCGCCCACAGGATCTTGGCGTGGAGCATGCCCGGCACCACCATGTCGCCCACGTACTCGGTGGCGCCCAGCGCTTTCTCCAGCGCGTCCGGCTTGGTGACGTTCCTGCCGATCCAGTGGTACGGCTCGGCCGTCTCTCGAGAGGCATCCTCGCTCATGTTCCCTCGTTCCCGATCTCTTCCGCGGCCGCGCGCACGGCCTTGACGATCTTGCCGTATCCCGTGCAGCGGCAGATGTTTCCGGAGATGGCGAAACGGATCTCCTCGTCCGTGGGGTCGGGATTTTCCCGGAGCAACGCGTATGCGCTCATGATCATGCCGGGGGTGCAGTAGCCGCACTGGACTCCCCCCTGCTCAACCATCTGCCGTTGCACCGGGTGGGGCGCGCCGTCCTCGGCCAGGGCCTCGATGGTGACGATCTCCCGGCCCACCGCGTCCGGGACCAGCACCAGGCACGACACCACGGGCCGCCCGTCGAGCAGCACCGTGCACGAGCCGCACTCGGCCTCGTTGCACCCCTTCTTGCTGCCGGTCAGGCGGAGGTTCTCCCGTAGCACGTCCAGAAGGGACTCGTGGGGCTCGGCTTCGGTCTCCCGGGTATCCCCGTTCACGCGTAGAGCGTAGCGCTGTTTCATGACGTTTCCGTTCACCCGTCGGCCCGTGCCCGTTCCACCGCCTGCCGCAGCACGCGCTGCACGAGGATCCGGATCAGCTCCTTGCGGTAGGAGCCCGAGCCGCGGATGTCGTCGATGGGGCGGCACTCCTCCATGGCCGCCGCGCCGGCCCACTCCAGACGCTTCGGATTCGGCTCCTTCCCCCGCACCAGGTCCTCGGCCTTCAAGGCCCGGATGGGAGTGGGCGCCACCGCGCCCAGGGCGATCCGCACCGCCTCGATCCTTTCGCCGGCCGCGTCCAGCGTCACCGCCGCCGCGGCGCTGGCGATGGCGATGTCCATGGCCGACCGCGGCGTGAAGCGCTCGAAGGCGTCGCCGTTGCGTGGCGCCGGCTCCGGCACTTCCACCCCGAGAAGCAGTCCGCCCGGGCCCAGAACCGAGGCGCCGGGCCCGGTGAAGAAATTCTCCACCGGCACGGTCTCCTGCCGGGATTCGGAGGTGTGCACCCGGGCGGTGGCCTCGAGCGCCAACAGCGGCGGCGCCGTGTCCGCCGACGGCGAGGCATTGCAGAGGTTGCCGCCCACGCTGGCGATGTTTCTCAACTGCAGCGATCCCACCACCCGGAGCGCCTCGGTGATCGAGGGGAAGCGTCCTTCCACGGCGGCCGAGGTTTCCAGGTCGCGCATGGGCGTGCACGCTCCGAGCCGCAGCCCCTTGCCGGGCGCGCACGCCCAGCCCCCAAGCTCCGGGATCCGTTTCAGGTTCACCAGACCCTCGGTGCTCACCACCCGACGGCGCAACTGTATGACGATGTCCGTGCCGCCGGCAAGCGGTTTGCGGGCGCCCTTGCCTTCGCGCAAGAGTCCGCTCGCTTCATCCAGCGTAGTCGGCTCGAAATAGTCAAACCGCATGTGCGGCGCTCCCATTTGCGGCGCCGGCGGCGGGCCGGACACGGGCGGGTTTGAAACCCGCCCCTACAATTCCCGGTCGGAGCTTCGGTGTGTTCATTGACATGAATCAGCGTCCCTGCAACTTGGGAATCACTTCCGTGGCGATCAACTCCACCTGCTCCGGCTGGTAGCGGTAGGGGATCAGAATGATCCGGTCGACGCCGGCGTCGACGTGGGCCTGGAGCTGCTCCACGCATTGGTCGGCGGTGCCGCGAATGGCGTGCTCGATGGTGGAGTCGCTCCACTTGGCGATGTCCCACTCGGTGGTGAGCCAATGGCGCATGGGTTCGTCCGCCGCTTCCTTGGAGGGGCCCACGTAGATGGCGAGCTGGTTGGTGGCGGTCAGCTTCGACGGATCCCGCCCGGCCTTCTCGGCGGCGTCCTGGACCTTGGCCCAGCTCTTGGAGAAGCCCTCCGGCGTGTAGAAGTAGGTGAGCCAGCCGTCCCCCTTGCGGCCCGCCCGGCGCAGCACCCGGTCGATGTAGCCGCCGATCAGGATGGGCGGATGCGGCTTCTGCACCGGCTTGGGCAGAAGCACCGCCGCGCGCAGGTTGAGTTCGTCCACCTGCTCGGTCACCATGTCCTCGGTCCAGAGCCGCACCAGCAGGTCGAGGTTGCGCTCGAAGATGCGCCCGCGGTCCTTGAACGAGATACCGACCGCGTCGAACTCCCGCGCGTACCAGCCCGACGCCGCCCCCAACAGCAGGCGGCCGCCCGAGATCTGGTCAAGGCTGGCCAGCACCTTGGCCGTCACCACCGGGTTGCGCAACGGCAGCACCATCACCCCGGTGCCCAGCCGGATGCGTTCGGTGCGAACGGCGATGGCGGTGAGGATGGTCAGCGAGTCCAGCACCGGAAAGCTCGGGTCCACCCCCAGGAGGATGTGGTCCCACGCCCACAGCGACTCGAAGCCCAGCTCCTCGGCGCGCTGGGAATAACGTATCAGCCCCTCCACGTCCGGGGTCTCCCCCGGACCGACGAAATTGCGAATGGCGACTCCAAACTGTACCGGCATGAAATGTAGCTCCGTCAATGTTTCGGACACGCGCGGGTTTGAAACCCGCCCTGCACCCAGTGACCGTTAACTACCCGAGAAAGTTCCTTTCGGGGTCGATGCTCCGCAAGGTCTCCAGCTCTTCCTCGCTGGGCGGTTCGGTGACCGGCAACTCGTCGGGCACCGGCAGCTCGAACCCGGTGTTGTCCAGGACCTCCTGGACGGTGACCCCGGGGTGGAGGCTTTCCAGCCGCAGCCGCCGCGTCTCGTCGTCGAACGCGAGCGTGCCCAGATGGGTCACGATGCGGCTGACGGTGCCGAACACGAGCCCGGCCTCGCGGCGCGAGCGGCCTCCCGAAAGGAACCCCGGACTGGTGATGAAATCGACCTTGGGCACGAACCGGCGCCGCTCGTGCATGGTCACCACCATGACCTTGCGGCACAGCGAAATGATGTCGTTGGCGCCGCCGCTGCCCGGCAGGCGGACCTTGGGGCGCTCGTAGCTGCCGATGACGCTCGAGTTGAGGTTGCCGTGGCAGTCGATCTGCGCGCCGCCGACGAACCCCACGTCGAGAAACCCCCGTTGCGCGAACAGGAACGTATCGGTGATGCCCGGCAGCATCTGCGCCCTGGGCGCGGTGCGCATCTCGTTGGTGGAATACGGCAACCGTCCCGGCACCATCCGCGGACCCATGCTGCCCCCTTCCACCACGATGACAAGCTCGGGGGCACGGGTCTTCTGCGCCAGCACCGCGGACACCAGCGGCACCCCCACGCCGGCGAACACGGAGGTGACCCCCGCGAGCTGGCGGGCGGCGACCACGGCCAACAGCTCGGTGGCGGAATAGCTCATCGCGGCCCCAGCAACTCCTCGGCGCACCGTCTCTGCCGCGCCAGCGCCTCTTCGCCGAACAGCGCCAGGTACTCCTCGTGACTCGAAACGCCGTAGACGTAGCGGTCGAGATAGTCGTTGATGGCGCCGGTGCCGCGGGCCTTGACGGCGTCGGTATAGGCCTCGAAGTGAGCGAAGTCGGCTTCGTACAGGCCGTAGCATTCGTGGGGAAAGGAGCCGTAGGGCGCCTCCACCACCGCGTCCACCACCAGGCCCGGAATCACCGTGCGGTCCGGCCGGTCGCGCACTTCCTCCTCGTCGATGATCTCCTCGGCGGTGACGATGACCGTGGCCGCGGCCTTGGCGATGTCCGTGTCCATGTGCGGATAGCCGTCGATCTGGCAGTTGCCGAAGCGGTCGGCCCGGTGCACGTGGATCAGCGCCACCTCCGGGAAGAGGCCGGGCACCAGGCAAAGGGTCTCCCCGGTGAACGGGCACTGCATGGTCTTGGCGTCGGTCACGCCCATGAGATCCGATCCCAGCATGGTCAGCGTGGGGAGGAACGGAACGCCCATGGCGCCCGCGCGGTAGCGGAGCCCGAGGCCCAGGTGGCTCCACTCCTCGAAGCGGATGCGCCCTCCTTCCACTTCCTCGCGGAGCTTGAGGGAGAGGCCCCAGGGCAGCGCGATGTCGAACCAGCTCGTCATCAGCCCGTCCACCGCCTTGGCGGCCATGAACAGCTCGCCCTCGTAGCACATGAGGTTGCGCGACAGGGTCAGGCCGCGTCTTTGCTGGCGCAACACCTCCAGCAGGGCCGCCCACGGGCTGCGCGAGAAGAGACATCCTCCGATGGCGATATGGTCGCCGTCCTGGACCCTCTCGACGGCTTGGGACAGAGTGGTGAGCTTCTCACCGGTGGATTGGGGCTTGGCCTCGAGCCTGCGCCGGGCCTCGACGAAATCGGCCGATTTCATGTCCAAAGGCTGCTAACATCAAACCCCGGTCCAGTCAACTGCGCTCCCGGGAGGGGACGCCAGAAAGCGGCGGCACAACTCTTCGATGGCGCCGAGCCGATCCGGGTGCAGCCAGTGGAGGCTCGGTTGGGCGCGGAACCATGTGACCTGGCGTTTGGCTAGGCGGCGTGTGGCCTGCTGCATCGACGACAGCGCTTCCGCCCGGCTCACCCGGCCCGTGAGGCACTGGACCGCCTGGCGATAGCCGACGCCCTGCATGCTGCGCAGACCCGGCGCGTAGCCCCGGTCGAGGAGGCTTCGGGCCTCGTCCAGCAATCCCTCGGCCATCATCCGCTCGCAACGGCCATCGATACGGTCGTACAGCTCCGGGCGCGGCCGCTCCAGCCCCACCCCCAGCACGTCGAAGGGCTGGTCGCCGAACCCGTGCTCGTTCTGCCACTGGCTCAAGGGCCTGCCGGTGCCGTGAAACACCTCCAGGGCCCGGACGATACGCACCCGGTCCCGGCGGTGAATCCGCTCCGCCGCCTCCGGGTCCACGCTCTTCAACCGGTCGAATAGATGTCCGACTCCGTGTTCGGAAATCACCCGCGCGAACTCGGCCCGCAGCGCCGCATCCCGCGGCGGGCCGGCGAACAGGCCACGGGTCAACGCCTTCACGTACAGTCCGGTGCCGCCGGCCACCAGCACGTTGCGGCCCCGGGACCACACGTCCTCGGCGGCCTTCAGCGCCGCTTCCCTGAACAGCGCGGCGTTGAAGTCTTCGTCCGGGTCCACCACATCCAGCAGGTGGTGTGGACATTGCCGCCGCTGGGCCGGCGTCGGCTTGGCCGTGCCGATGTCCATGTAGCGGTACACCTGCATGGAGTCGGCGCTGACGATCTCGGCGTCGAGCCGGTCGGCGAGGGCCAGCGCCGCGTCGGTCTTGCCGACCCCGGTGGGCCCCACGAGCAGGAGGATCCTGGGCTTGGCGTTCACGGGTCGTTGGCGTCAGGCGCGCCGGAACATGTGCTCGAGCTGGCTGCGGCTGAACCGCACCATCACCGGGCGGCCGTGGGGGCATTGGGTGGCGAACTCGGTGTCGTCGAGCTGTCGGAGAAGCGCCTCCATCTCCTCCTTCTCAAGCGCCCGGTTGGCGCGGATGACGCTGTGGCAGGCGATGGTCATGAGGCGCTCCTGGTAGCCGTGTTGCAGCTCGGCGGACCGTCCCGTTTCGGCGAACTCGCTGATCATCGCGCGCACCGCATCGCGGTAGTCGCCCTCGGCGAGGAGGGCCGGCACCGCCCGCAGAGAGAAGGTGTTCCGGCCGAAGGGTTCCAGGGTGAAACCGGCCCTTTCCAGCGTGCCGAGCTGCTCCTCCAGGACCATCGCCTCGGTGACCGGCAGTTCGAGGATCTGTGGCATCAACAGCTCCTGCCTCTCGATTCGGCCTTGCTCGAGGTCGGCGCGCATGCGCTGAAAGGCGATGCGCTCGTGCGCCGCGTGCTGGTCGATGAGCACCATACCGGGCTTGCCGTGACAGAGGATGTAGCAGCCCAGGACCTGGCCGACGACGGTCAGCGACGAGAAGGAGCCCTTCTCCGCCGGCGCGGCGGCTTCCGCCGCCGGAAACGCGCGTGCCGCGGCGCGCGGCAGATCGCGGCCGGGAGTCAGAGGCAGGTCCTGGAGGACCGGCGCGGTCCGGTACTCGGCGCCGGGCTCGCGGACGCCCGCCGGACCTGGCCCGTGCGGAGACTCGAGGGGGGTTGCGGGCATCCTCCCCGAACCTCCCTGAGCCGCGGTCTTCAGGCCGCCGCGCACCGCGGCCAGAACCGTCTCGTAGAGCTCGGACTGGCGCCGGAACCGCACCTCGGTCTTGGCCGGATGAACGTTCACGTCGACGTGGTTGTGGGGCAACTCCAGGTAGAGGATGGTGGCCGGGAAACGCCCTTTCATGAGCAGCGTGTCGTATGCCTTCAGCGTGGCATGGGTCAGCAGCTTGTCGCGCACGAAACGGTGGTTGACGAACGTGACCATGTAGCGGGAGTTGCCGAAGGACTTCGGCGCCTGGCTCGCGAAACCGTGGCACCGGAGGTGCTCCCGCGTCAACGAGAAAGGCACGAGGTCGCTGCCGGCGTCGCCGAAGACCTGCCGCACGCGGTCCTGCAACCGCGGGGCGGCGGCGTAGTCCGCGAGCCGCTTGCCGCCGTGATGGAGCCGGAAGTGCACCGACGGATGCGCCAGCGCCACGCGGTTCACGACATCGCTCACGTACTTGATCTCGGTGCGGGGCGACTTCATGAACTTGAGCCTGGCCGGCACATGGTAGAACAGGTCCCGTACCTCGACGGTGGTCCCGGCCGGACAGCCCGCGGCCGCGGGACTCCCCTTCCGGCCGTTCTCCACCCGGTACCGGCAGCCGATCTCCTGGGAGGCCGGACGTGACACCATCTCCACGGCCGCCACCGAGGCGATGCTGGGCAGCGCCTCGCCGCGAAAGCCCATGGTGACGATACCCGCCAGATCCGCCTCGCTGCGAATCTTGCTCGTGGAATGCCGCTCGAAGGAGAGGGGAACGTCCTCCCGGGCCACGCCCTCGCCGTCGTCGCTGACCCTGATAAGGGACGTGCCGTTGCCTTCCACCAGGACCGCAATCTCGCTTGCGCCGGCATCGAGGGCGTTGTCCACCAGCTCCTTGACCACCGACGCCGGACGCTCCACCACCTCGCCGGCGGCGATGCGATCGATGAGCATGTCGGGCAGCACGGTGATCTTCATGGAACTCTCCTCCGCATCTTACCATGCGAATGAACCGGACAGGACACTAACCCTTGGGATTCCCGCCGGTCAACGACGCCCACCTACCGGTTGACACCCCGAACCCACGCTGGATAAGGTCGCCGCCATGGGAGATTCGCACCCGGCGTTCGCGGTCCGGCCACCGCGCCACCGCGCGCTCAAGCGCGCATGCCGGCGGCTGGTGCTCGCACCCCTGCTGCTGCTGCCGTTGCAGGCCGTCGCCGCCCCGGAGGACGCCGTCCTCATGGAGGTGCGGCAGGTGGTGGTCGATCCCGTGAACCGGACTCCCGTGGTGATCCTGGCGGGCGGCGGGCGGTTGCTGCCGATCTGGATCGGTAATGCCGAGGCCTCGTCCATCGCGCGCGCTCTCGAGGGACAACCCTCGCCCCGACCCAATACGCACGACCTGATCCGAAAACTCCTGGAGAGTCTGCGCGCCACGCCCGAACGGATCACGATCACGGAACTGCGCGAGTCAACCTATTTCGCGGTCATCACGCTCAAGGCCGGCCGGGGGCGGATCGCCATCGACTCGCGTCCGAGCGACGCCATCGCCGTGGCGCTCCGTACCGGCGCGTCCATCTACGCCACGCGCCAGGTCCTGGAACAAGCCGTCCGTCTCAACGATCCGGCGCTTCGGCGAGGGGAAGGCGTCACCCGCATGATGGGCATGCACATGCAGGACCTGACCGCGGAGCTTGCGAAGCTGTTCGCCACGGAACTACGCCAAGGCGTTCTGGTGGCCCACGTGGAAGGCGCGAGCGCCGCTTCCGGGCACGGGTTCCGGCGCGGTGACGTCATCGTCCGCGTGGACGGCAGGCGGATCCGCAACACCCGCGAGTTGGAAGCGGCCCTCGCCTCCCGCCCGGCAACCGGCCGGCATACCTTCCGTATACGCAGAGACGGCGGGCCCGTCACCATCGTGGTGGACCCGCAGTCTCGAGGAAAGCGGTAACGATTCGGGTTGAAGCGATCAGCCGGCGCCGTTGCTGCTGAACAGAACCTTGCCCCACTTCCTCGCCGTGGCGTCGAGCACTTCCGGGCTCGACTCCGCCACCGGCGGGAACTCGCTCATCCACTCGTACGGGCGGCACGCGTCGATGATGGCGCGGGAGTTGAAGCCCTTCTTCGTGGGATGCACGATCGGATCCAGCGGCCCGCTCCAGGCGCGCCGGATGATGTCGATGTCGGCATCCGGGTCCGAACGCGTCGCCATGGCCCAGATCACGTCGTCGGTGTTGGAAGGATCGATGTCGTCGTCCACGACGATGACGTAACGGCCCAGGTAAGCGCCCGCATGGCACTGGGACGCTACCACGGCGGCCTGGCGCGCGTGTCCGGGATAGCGCTGCTTGATCGATACCACCATGACCAGGCGGCTTCCGCCGGCCACCATCAGCCACACGCCCTTGACGTCCGGAACCCCGGCCTTCTCCATCTCGTCCCAGATGAGCGCGGAACGCAGGTACGAACGGTACCAGCCCAGCTCGGCGGGGGGTCTTCCCGGAGGCGAGCCGAGAATGATGGGATCGTTCCGGTGGTACATGCGCTTGATCTTGACGATGGGCTCGTTGCGCTCGGCGCTGGCGTAGTAGCCGGTCCACTCGCCGAACGGGCCCTCGACGCGGTCTTCGCCGAAGAGGACGTCGCCCTCCACCACGATCTCGGCGTTGGCCGGAACCATCAACCCCGAGTACGGGGCCTTGACCACCTCCAGGGGCTCTCCGCGGATGCCGCCCAGGAAGTCGTACTCGGGCACCCCGTAGGGCACCTCGATGCTCCCGCCCAGGAACACCAGCGGATCATGGCCGAAGGACATGGCCATCTTGAAGGACTCGCCGGTCGCCTGGTACTTGTCGCGGTGGATGCGGCCGTGCTTGCCCGGGGAGATGTAGAAGCCGACGGTGTCGGAATCGTGGACCATGACCCGATAGGTGCCCCAGTTGGTCCAGCCTTCGTCCCGGTCCGCCGTGATGTCGATGCTGCCGGTGCCGATGTAGCGGCCGCCGTCGCGTTCATGCCAGCGAGGCGTGGGGAACTTGAGCAGATCGATGTTGCCCTCCTCGAAGACGTTCTCGAAAACGGGCCCGTCCTTCAACACCTTGGCGGGAATGGGCTTGATCTTCTTGTAGTGCTCGCGCCACGTATTGACGAACTCCATCTTGCTGTCGCCGGGCGGCAGGTTCAGCGTCAAACCGATACGTTTCCGAGAGCTGAGCGAGTTGGACAGCACACGGTAGCCCTTGGGGTGGTCCTTGATCTCGTCGAACAGCACCGCCGGACCGTCTTCCCTGCGCATCACCATCTCGGTAATGGCGCCGATCTCGAGATCCCAGTCGCAACCCTTCAGGGTCTTGAGCTCTCCCATCGCATCGGCCTTGTCGATCCACTCGCGGCAGTCATTGAATTCCATCGTTACCTCCGCTCACTGGTTTTTTTGTCGTATGCTTCTACCGTTGAAAGGCTGCATTCCGCCAAGCCGAATCAGGTTTTCTGGTACATGCCCCGGCCGGTGCGCTTGATCCGGCCTTCCTTCGACCACCGCACGACCACCTGCCTGAGGTAGGCCCGGGGCTTCTCGCCCGCGGTCTTGTTGGCGCCAATGGTATCCAGCGTGAATTCGCCGGGCAAGGTATCGAAGACCGCGTTCCAATCGATCATCGCGCCGCGCGGCCCCCGTCTCTGTGTGGCTGCCTTCGAGCCGCCCGCCCGCGGGCCGCGCTTGCCGGCCTTCGGTCTGCCGTCGAGCATATCGAAAATGAGTTCGTGCCGCTTGATCTCGTCCCGCAACGTCGCAACCCGCGCCGTGGCCGCCGCGAGTTCCTTTTGCAATTTGTCGATCTGTCTTTTGACGCTTACCTTCAGATCCAGGGCCATCATTCCCCCTTGTTCAAGAATGTCTCCCTAGTTAACACGATAGAGCCTAAATCACAATTGTCCTGTTCGTTCAGGAACTCGCCGGCTTCGCAAACACGGATCCCTGTGATATCATCACCGGATCGAAACCCAACGTACGCGTGTGAACGGCAACACTTGAAAGGATTCGGAACAGTAGCCATGGCCAGAATATGCTTCATCTGCGGCAAGGGACCCTCGGTCGGTAACAACGTCAGCCACGCCAACAACAAGACCCGCCGCCGCTGGCTGCCGAATCTTCAGAAGGTGCGCGCCCGCATGAACGGCGACGTTCAACGCATCCGGGTATGTACCCGGTGCCTGCGCTCCGGCAAGGTCGAAAAGGTGGCCTGAGGATACCGCCGCCTACCCTTCTTTCCCAGTAATCAAACACTACCCCTCTCCCTCTGGGAGAGGGTGGCCGAAGGCCGGGTGAGGGCCTATCCCTGGACCCGATTCGCCTGATACACCCCTTTCACGTTGGAGATGTCCTCCAGCACCTGCCTGAGTTGGTCGGAGCTTCCGATCATGATCTCGAACGTGTTGACGGCCTTGTCGTCGAACGTGCGTATGTGCGCGCGGGCGATATTCACGCCCGAGTCGGATATGGCCGAGCTGATGGCGGCCAGGAGGCCCGGCTTGTCGGCGCAGCTCACCTCGATCTTGACCGCGCGCGGCATCTGCGCGTCCTCCGACCAGCTCACCTCCACCCTTCGTTCGGGATCGGCTTCGAGTCCCGTGGGGCAGCTCGCCACGTGCACCGTCACGCCCCGCCCGCGGGTGATGATCCCGGCGATCTCCTCGCCGGGCAGCGGATGGCAACAGCGCGCGAACCGCACCAGCACGTCCTCGATGCCCTTGACGCGCACCCCGCGGTCGCGTGAGCCCACCAGCCGGAAGAGCCGTTCGAGGCCGCCCTCGAGCTGTTTCTTGTCACCCTTGAGCTGTTCGGCCGGAAGCAGCTTGGCCAGCACCTGGCGCGGCATCAGCTTGCCGTAGCCCACGCTCGCCAGAAGCCCTTCCTCGTTCTTGACCCCCAGCTCCTTGCCGAGCTTGTCGATCCTGCCCTCTTGCTGCAGGTGCTGGTAGTCCAGCTTGTGACGGGCGAAGTCCCCCTCGAGGATCTCGCGTCCCAGGGCCACGCTCCGCTCGCGTTGCTGAGAAGCGATCCAGGCCCGGATCCGGGACTTGGCGCGGGGCGTCTTGGCCACCTTCAACCAGTCCCGGCTCGGCGTCTGCTCGTCGGTGGTGATGATCTCCACCGTATCGCCGCTCCTGAGGATGTACTTGAAGGGCGCCAGCCTGCCGTTCACACGCGCGCCGGAGCAGTGCTGCCCGATGTCGGAATGGATACGGTAGGCGAAATCGACCACCGTCGCCCCCTTGGGGAAGACCTGCAGGTCGCCGTTGGGCGTGAACACGTAGACTTCGTCCGGGAACAAATCCTCCTTGAGGCTGTGGAGGAACTCCTGAGGGTTCGACAGGTTCTGCTGCCATTCGAGGAGCTGGGTCAGCCACGTGAACCGCTGGATGTCGGTCACCTGCAGCGCCTTGCCCTCCTTGTACCGCCAATGGGAAGCGATCCCCTCCTCCGCCACCCGGTGCATGTCGTGGGTGCGGATCTGAATCTCGATGCGCCGGGCGTTGGGCCCGAGGACGGTGGTATGCAGCGACTGGTACATGTTGGGCTTGGCGAGGGCGATGTAGTCCTTGAACCGGCCCGGCACCGGCCGCCACTTGGAGTGGACGATGCCCATGGACTCGTAGCACTCCCGCACGGTGTCCACCACGATGCGGAAGGCCACGACGTCGTAGACCTGTTCGAAGTCCAGGCTCTGGTCCTCCATCTTTTTGAAGATGCTGTAGAAATGCTTGGGCCGGCCGCTGACCTCCGCGTCGATGCCCTCTTCCGCGAGCGCCTTGCTCAAACGCGAGATCACGTCGTTGATGTACTTCTCCCGGTGTTTCTTTTTCTGCGCCACGTCCTGCTTGAGCTGCGCGTATATCTCCGGACGAAGGTGCTTGAGGGCCAGGTCTTCCAATTCGCTCTTGACCCAGTAGATCCCCAGCCTGTGGGCGATGGGAGCGTAGATGTCGAGGGTCTCCTGGGCGATGCGCCGCTGTTTCTCCGGAGCCAGGTACTGCAACGTGCGCATGTTGTGCGTGCGATCCGCCAGCTTGATCAGGACCACTCGAATGTCCTTGGCCATGGCCATGATCATCTTGCGGAAGTTCTCCGCCTGCTTCTCCTCGTGGCTGGTGAAGTCCACGCGGCTCAGCTTGGTGACCCCGTCCACCAGGATCGCGATCTCTTCGCCGAAGACCTTCCTGATCTCCGGCAGCGTGGCCAGGGTATCCTCGACGGTATCGTGCAGCAATCCGCCGATGACGCTGGGAAGGTCCAGCTTAAGGTCCGCCAGCACCCCGGCCACGGCCACGGGGTGGACCACGTAGGGCTCTCCGGACAGACGCTTTTGGCCGTCGTGCACCTCCGCCGTGAACCGGTAAGCCTCGCGCAGGCGGTCGACGTCGGCGCCCGGCTGGTACTGCAGCACCTTGTCCACCAGCTCGTTGATGGGGCTGTTGGCGGCGGCCTTGGATCGCCGCCTGGGTTTTACCCCGGTGTCGGTATGTACCTGCAAACCTTGAGCCTTTCAGCCGCGATGATGGCGGCCAGCCGCTTCACGGCGTCCTTCACGTCACGGTTGACGATAAAGTAATCATACCCCTGAATGTCCTGGATTTCATGTCGCGCGCGGCGCCAGCGCTGCTCGATGGTCTTGCGCGCATCCGTACCCCTGCCCGCCAGGCGCCGGCGCAGCTCGTCGAGGGACGGCGGCAGCACGAAGATGGCCGCGGCGCCGAGGAAATGCTGCTTGATCTGGCGCGCCCCCTGGACGTCGATGTCCAGGAGCACGTCGGTGCCGCGTCGAAGCCGGCGTTCGAGGACTCGTCGCGGGGTGCCGTACAGGTTCCCGTGAACCTCGGCCCACTCGGCGAAGCCGCCCGCGTCGAGCATCCGCCTGAAGCGCTTCTCCGACACGAAATGGTAGTCCTTGCCAGGGGTTTCGCCGTCGCGCGGCGCCCGCGTCGTGAACGACACCGAAAGGTGCATCTCCGGATAGACCCTCAGGACCCGCCGGGTCAAGGTCGTCTTGCCCGCTCCGGACGGCGCCGACACGATGAAGATGATGCCCGGGCCGCGTTTGGTAAAGCTGCGAATCTCGACCGTCATTCCACGTTCTGGACCTGTTCGCGGATCTTCTCGACGCTTTCCTTACCCCCCAGCACCAGGCGGACCACCTCGAGCTGCGGCGCCTTGGCGCCGATGGTGGTGAGCTCGCGCTGCACCTCCTGGAGCAGGAAGTCGATCTTCTTTCCCACCGGTTCGCGTTCCTGCATCAACTTCGAAAGCATCTCCACGTGACTGGCGAGCCGTACCACCTCCTCGTTGATGCTGCCCTTGAAGTTGCCGCCGCCGGCTTCGCCCGCGCCGACCGTGGCGCCCTGTTCCTGGAGGCGCTGGTCGATGGCCTCGGCGCGACGCCCGAGATCTCGGGACGCGCGCGTGAGCAGACGGGCCTCCGCCACCATGTCGCGCTTGAGGTTGCGACCCTCCCGGTCGCGGGAGCGGGTCAAGTTCTTCAATGCGGCGTCCAGCGCCCGCAGCACCAGCTTCTTCTCGCTCCCCTCCACGTGCTCCGGCTCCTTGAACTGGAACAGGTCCGGGAGGCGCGGCACCAGCCCCAGGTCGATTTCGCCCTCGAGGCGGAAACGCTTCTTGATGCGTTGCAGGGCGTCACAGTACTGCTCCATGAGGGTGTCGTCCACCTCCAGGCGGTACCCGCGCCCCTTGAGCGGCGTGCGGTCCACGAAGACGTCCGTGCGGCCGCGATGGACCTTCATCCGCGTCTGTTCGCGCAACTCGTCCTCGAGGCTCAGATAGAGCTTGGGGACACGCAGGTGAATGTCGGCGTGCCGGTGGTTGACGCTCCGGATCTGTACCGAGACCCTGACCTGCCTGTCCTGGAGGATGGCCTGGCCAAAACCGGTCATGCTTCTCATAAGCCCCCGCTCCTTGTACGAGCCCTTCCGGATCAGGGAGCCGGGGCTGGCGTTGGCCGGGCGGCCGGGGCCTCGACGGCCAAGGCCTGGAGCGACCGCTCGAGCTGACGCAGCGCGTCGCCGAAGCCGGCCCAGTCGCCGGCCTTGAGGCTTTCCATGGAGCGGCGGTAGTACCGCAGGGCCTGGCCCGCCAGATCCCCTCCGGCTTCTTCGGCCGCCGCCGTCCGCACCGCTGGCGCGGCGGCAGCCGTGGCCGGAGCCTGCGCCGTATCCCCGAACAGCTCGCGCAAGGCGTCGTCCAGGTTCTCCCGCATGGCGATGCGGTTGCCGAACACGGTCACCACCCGCTTGAGCTCGGGCAGCGAGCCCTGCTCCGCCGCCAGGTAGAGGGACTGCACGTACAGCAGCGAGTCCTGGATGGGAATGGCCAGCAGGCTGCCGCGGATCACCTGCGAGCCGCGCTGGCCCCACAGGCTCAACTGCTGCGAGATGTACGCGTCCTGGTCGATGCGGGCGTCGACCTGCTTGGGCCCGTAGATGAGCTTGGCCTTGGGGAAGTTGAGCGCCAGCAGCTTGCCGTAGTGCGAACCGTCGCTCCGGGCGGCGAGCCATGCCCTCATGTTGTCGCGGTTGTTGGGCGTGAACGGCAGCAGCAGCACGAACTCTTCCTTCTCCTCCCCGGGCAGCCGCATGATGGTGTAGTACGGCTCCATCTCCAGCTCTTCCTCGCCGACCTTCCGGATGGGGATGCTCAGGAGGTCTTCCTTGTTGTAGAAGACCTGCGGATCACGCATGTGGTAGGTGGCGTACATCCGCGCCTGCACCTTGAAGAAGTCCTGCGGATAGCGCACGTGGGAACGCAACGCCTCCGGCATCGACTCCATCGGCTTGAACAGTCCCGGAAACCCGCTGGCGTAAGCCTTCACCACCGGATCGTCGGAATCGGCGATGTAGAAGTCCACGGTGCCGTTGTAGGCGTCCACCACCGTCTTCACGGAGTTGCGCATGTAGTTGCCGACGCCCTCCGTGGGTTCGGAGTACGGGTAGCGTTCCGACATCGTGTAGCCGTCGACGATCCAGAAGAGCCGTCCTTCCGGCGTCACCACAAGGTACGGGTCCTCGTCGAACTCGAGGAACGGCGCCAGCTTCCGGACCCGGTCCTGGATCTTCCGGTAGTAGAGGATCCGGCTCTCGGGCGTGATGTCGTTGGACAGCGAAATCCTGAGCGTCGCGAAACGGGCCGAATACAGGAGCTTGCGCCAAAACGACCTGAGCGGCACCCCGCCCTCGCCCTCGTAGGTCGTGTAGATATTCTGGTCCCCGGCCGGGTAGTCCAGCTCCTGGGCGAGGGTCTTGACGAACACGTAGTCGTTGGCCACCTCGCCGAAGTAGATTTCCGGCCGGGTCACCTTGATGAAGCCGTCCGAAACCGGCGGGATATCCTTGACGAAGAACTCCGGCAGACCCTCCTTGCTGATCTGGTTCACCGGGCTGTACACGACTCCGTAGCCGTGGGTGTAGACCAGGTGCTCGTTGATCCAGATACGGCTCGGGAGCTGTTCGTGAGACAGCTCGCGGGCCGAGAGCATCACCTGGCGGTAGCTCCCGTCGATGTGGTAGCGGTCGTTGTCCACGTCGACGAACTCGTAGTAGGTGCGGATCTGCTGGAGCTGGGCATAGGTCGACAACAGCGGCTGGTAGTTCCACAGCCGGATGTTCTTCACCGTGGCGTCGTTTTCCCGGAGGTCGTCGACGGTCAGCACCTCGTTGACGGGAAACTCCTGGGCGTCCGCCCGGTCGAGGCCGTAGGCATGCCGCGTCGAGCGGATGTTGCGCTGGATGTACGGCGTTTCCGCCACCAGCTCGTTGGGCACGACGTGGAACTGCTGCAGGAACGACGGGTAAGCGAACATTCCGATGGCGTGGACCGCCGCCAGAGACCCCAGCCCGATCAGCAGGAACTTGAGCCCGGGCCGGCGCATCTGCACGAGGGTGAGCACGGCCACCACCGCGGCCACCACCGCCAGCACGCGCAGGGCCGGGAGCCGGGCGTGTATGTCGGTGTAACCGGCGCCGAAGACCACCCCGTTGTGCGAGTAGAGCAGCTTGTAGGCGTCGAGCAGGTAGCCGCCGCACTGCACCACCAGCAGCAGCGCGAGCAGCACGGACAGGTGAACCTTCGCGGCGCTGTGGACCGACAGGCCCTCTTCCGAGTACTGGATGCCGCCGTACAACAGGTAGACGAAGGCCGTCACCACCAGGATCAGTCCCAGCGACACCAGGAACCAGCGGTAGAGCGCCTCCATCGCCGGCAGACGGAAGATGTAGAAGCCGATGTCCTTGGCGTGCAGCGGATCCTGGATGCCGAAGGGCACGCCGTTGAAGAACAGCAGCGCCGATTCCCAGTGCATGGCCGCCTGCGGCGCGGCCAGGAACCCCAGCACCAGGGCCACCGGCAGCAGCAGCCGCCTGATCAGCGGATCGAGCTCCTCGGGACCCGGCACCTCGGGATTCCGGCTCTGGAGCGGGACCACGCCTTCGCGGAGCCGGGCGGCGAGCTTGATGTTGACGTAGAAGAGCGCGAAGAAAAGCACCCCCGAGATCACGCCCAGCAGCACCTTGATCCACAGCGTCTTGGTGAACACCCCGGAATAGCCGATCTCCCGGAACCACAGGAAGTCGGTATAGAGATAGATGGCCTCGCCGAAGAGCGAGAACAGGATAAACGCGCCAAGCGCGATCAAGCCGATGGATCTTCGCATGTTGTCCTCTTCGCGTCCTCAGGACCCTCACCCCGGCCCTCTCCCGGAGGGAGAGGGGGTCAAATTTGGCCCTCTCCCTCTGGGAGAGGGTGGCCGGAGGCCGGGTGAGGGCCTCTAGGCAAACGCACCCTTGTAGGAATACTCGATCTCCGGGCCGGTGATGAACTCCAGCAGCGCGGCCTGGCCCTCCTCGGTGGCGCGCCGGGCGCGCACGAAGGCCGCGCCCACCTGAGCGGGATCTTCCACCCGCTCCGCCCAGCCGCCCATGGCGCGGGCCATGTCGGCATAGTTGCCGCCCAGGTCCCTGGTGCCGTAACGCTCGTGGGACAGGGCCATGTGGCGGGTCTCCACCGCCATGGTGGAGTTGTTGAGCACGACCGTCAGTATCGGGATGTTCGAGCGCACGGCGGTTTCGAAGTCCAGTCCGGTCATGCCGAAGGCCGCATCGCCCATGAAGTTCACGACGAACTTCTCGGGCGCCGCCAGCTTCGCGCCCAGGTTCAACCCCAGGCCGGTGCCCAGCCCGTGGGACTTGCCCCACCCCAGGTAGGATCTCGGCCCCGCCGACCGGTAGAACGGCATGATCTGGTCCCGGGGACTGCCGGAATCGTGGGTGACGATGGCCTCCGCCGGGTCCACCGCGTCGATGAACTCGGAGATGACCCGGTAAGGGTTGATGGGCACCTCGTCGGAGCCGAGCTTCGCCTCCCACTCCCGGAGCCATGCCGCGCGGACGTCGGCGATTTCGGCCGCCGGTGAGCGATCGTTCCTGGACGCGCCGTTCAGCAGCTCCTTCACCGCCTCCACGAACTGCCTCAGCACGAGCCTGGCATCGCCGATGACGGGATAGTCGACGTCATAGTTCTTGCCGATGTCGATGGGGTCGTCGGTCACCTGCACGAACCTCTTGTCCCTCGGGATGGGCGTGGTCATGGGGTGACGGGTGAGGCTCGTGCCCACCGCGAACACCAGGTCCGCCTTGTCGAGGAAGTGGTACACCGGCCGGTTCATGACTCCCGAGGCGCTTCCGAGTGCCAGGGGATGCGCCTCGGGAAACGCGCTCTTGCCTCCCATGGTGGTGACGACCGGGACGGACGTGAGCTCCGCCAGCTCCAGCAACTCGGGCGACGCCTCCGCGTAGAGAACGCCCTGACCCGCGTGGATCACCGGATCACGGGCCTCAAGCAAGGCCCTGGCCGCCGCCGTGACATCCGCGGGGTCCGCCTCGGACACGGCGGCCTTTACCGGCCGGTAAGCTTCGACCACGGACGGGTCCAGTTGCTCCCCCGCCACGTCGGCCGGGATCTCCACCATAACCGGACCTGGACGACCCATCTTGAGCCGCGCGAACGCGCGCCTCATGGTGTCGATGACCCGGTCGGCGGTGGTGATCTGCTCGACGAACTTGGTGACCGGCGCATAGTTCCTGAGCGAGCTGAACTGCGGAAACACGCCGTCCCGTTCCCGGCTGTGTCCCAGCGGCAGGAGCAGCATCGGCACGGCATCGGAATAGGCCGTGGCGACACCCGCGTAGGCGTTCTCGGCGCCGGGACCGAACTGCATCGCGAAGACGCCCGGCGGCTTGCCGTTGTTGACCCGGCTGTAGCCGTCGGCGATGCCCACCCCCACCCGCTCCTGGCGGCAGATGATCGGGCGGATGCCGGCCTCGGCGGCCGCTTCGATCAGGGTCGAGGTCGGAAAGGCGCTCAGGTAGGGGACCCCCTCGCGCTTCAGGATCTGGGCGATCACGTCCACGGTTCTCATGTTATCGACTGCTCCTTCCCGCCGGATTCCGCCGCACGCAAGCGGGCCCGGGACCCGTCCCTACCGGGACGCGGACAATGCGAAACTGTCGCACAGGGCCTCCCATGTCCCCAGCTCGGCCAGGGTGTTCAGAGTGTTCAGGGTCGGCGGTATGATCGCCATGCGTCCCCGCTCGGACCGTCTCAGTCCCTCGTCGGGAGTGATCCAAAGGCTCTCCGTCACCTCTTCCGATACGTTCAGCGGCACCTGTCCTTCCGGCAGCGGGGCGAGAAAGAACCGGGTGTCGAACCGCATCGCGTAGCGCTCGGGCGTGACCCGGTGGTAGAAGTAGACGGGGCTCGCGAGGTCGCAGTAGAGCCCCTCGGAGGCCAGCAGCTCGGGGAAGGTCACCGCGCCGTTCAACACCGACGCGCGTTTGGCCACCACCCGCTCGCGGGTCTCCTCGGCCATGACGGCCGCGCCGTCCGCGTCCACGCACAGCAGCACGCCGACCTCTTCGTAAAGCTCCCGGACCGCGGCCACCCAGTGTCCGAAGGCGCCTTCGGCGTCCAGTTCGTCTCCCAGCCGCCCGCGGGCATCCTCTGGCGAAAGGCCGCGGCACAGCTCCAGCATGGCGGGAGCGGCGTCGGTGCGCTTCACGCTGCCGCCGGGAAAGACGTAGAACCCTCCCAGGAAACGCATTTCCTGGGGCCGGCGGGTCATGAAGATCTCGAAGGCGCCGTCTGCCGCCGGCCGTACCAGGACGATGGTGGAGGCTCTTCTGGGAACTGCCTTTTCCTGCATGTGCCCTCAGCGCGCGGGGAGTCCTCAACGTCGAAGCTTCGCCACCAGGGATTCGTAGGAGGTCCGGTTGATCACGCGATTGAACTGCGCCCGATAGTTGTTGACCAGACTGATGTTCTCGATGACGATGTCGTAGATGCGCCAGCCGTCCGGGTCGTTCACACGGTGCAGGCGGTAGTTGACATCGAACCTCCGTCCCTCCCGATCCACGATCCTCGTTTTCACCTGGGCGTAACGGCCATCGATCTCTTCACTGAGGAAATGCATGCGCTGGCCGTTGTAGGCGGAGATACGGCTCGCATACGTCTTCTCCAACAAACGGGTAAAGAGCCCGGTGAACTCCTTCCGCTGCTCCGGGGTCCGGCGGCGCCAGTGGGCGCCAAGCGAGCGCCGGGCCATCTCGGAGAAGTCGAAGAGCGGCAGGACCGCCGCCCGGAGGCGTTCCAGCTTGGCGTCCTCCCGAAGCTTCGAATCACCGAGAATCGAGACGCCGAGCCGCAACGCTCTTTCGATCTCGCGCCGGGGCCCGTCTTCCGCGGACGCCGCCGACACGAGGCAACCTACCGCCAACAGGATCGTGAACAACCACGAGCGTCCGGAGCCACCGCGTACGCCCCTCTTCTCCGCAAATGTCTGCTCCATGACACTCCGAGCCACCCAATTTAAGCAATTATCCTCGGGAATCCAAATCTAGCGTGGTGTCCGGTCCCGGCGTCTCAGGCAAGCCGCACGGTTTTGGAAAAGTCGTAGTCGAGCGGTATGTCGCCCTCGAACTCCCACTCCACTCGTGACGGACCGGGGTCCGCGCCGAGGTGCTGCTCCAGGAACCGGAACAACTGCTCCCACGCCGCCTCCGCCGACTCGGGCCGGTAGCGCCCCGGCATGGTGTCGTTGAGCCAGCCGTGGGGGGCGTCCGGGAAAATGCGGATGGAGTAGCTCTTCCAGGAATCTTCCAACGCGCGGCGGAAACGCAGCACGTCGTCCACCGAGATGATATGGTCGCTGTCGCCGAAGACCCCGAGCACCGGGCACGACAGCCGCTTGATGAACTCGCCCACCGGGGTCGGGCGTTCTTCGTGGGGCTCCCAGTCGCGCTGGTAGATACCGCCGTAGAACACCACGGCACAGCGCAAGTCGTCGCGGTAGGCCGCGGCCAGCAGCGGTTGCCGTCCGGTCTGGCACACGCCCATGACCGCCATGCGGCCGCCGTCCACGAAATCCTGCCCTCGAAGGTACGCCACGCATTCGTCGAGGTCGGTCAGCGCCTGGTCGTCGCGGATGCCGACGCCCACGTCCCCGCGGGCCAGGGCTTCCCGATCTCCAGTGAAGCGCGAGAACATGTCGGGCGCCAGCGCCACGTAGCCGTTCTCGGCCAAACGCTCGGCGATGTCCGTCGTATGCTGCACCACGCCGTAACGCTCGTGAAGCTGGATCACCGCCGGCCACCGGCCGTCCCCAGCCGGTCTTGCCAGATAGCCCTTCTTGCCCGGAGCGAACTCGACCTCCGCAATCATGTCCGACCCTCCTTCGTGGATGGTATCAGTGCCTGAAACGTACCAGATCGAACCGGATGACGCGACGAAGGGCGCGAAATCCGCCGCTGGCCTGTGTCGAGCTTTCACGGTAGATTGGCACCACCAGCGCTCGGGAAACTGCTCTTGCCTGAGATCACCCACATCGAAGCGCGCGCCCTGAACGCGTCCCTCAAGGCTCCCTTCACCATCGCCGGAGCGCGGCTGGACACGGTGCGCAACGTCGCCGTCCGCCTTGACCTCGCCGACGGTTCCAGCGGCTGGGGCGAGATCCCGATCCTGCATACGGTCACGCCGGAAGACCAGCCCGCCGCGCTGGAGGCGGCCCGGCAGGCGGCGCGGGCGTGGACCGGCCGGGACGCGGGGCGGTGGCGGCCGCTCGTGGAGGAGCTGGCGGACAGCCTGCCAGCGGCGCCGACGGCGCGCGCCGGCATGGAGATGGCCCTGTTCGACGCCCTCGCGCGGAGCTGGCACACTCCCCTCTTCGCTTACTTCGGCGGCGCCTCGGACCGCGTCGTCACGGACATCACGATCCCCATCTGCGCGGCGGAAGAAGCCCGCCGGCTCGCGGCCGAGTACCGGGGCCTTGGTTTCGTCACCCTGAAGACCAAGGTCGGCGCCGACGTGGACGCCGACATCGAGCGCATCAAGGCCATCCGTGAAGGCCATCCGACGAGCGACCTCATCCTCGACGCCAACGAGGGTTACGACGTGCCGCAGACCCTCGAGGTGCTGCGCACCCTTCGTCGCAAGGCGCTCGAACCGGCTCTCCTGGAGCAGCCGCTCCCGCGCGAGGACTGGGACGGTCAGGCGCGCCTGGTGCGCGAAGCGGGCGTGCCGGTGGCCGCCGACGAGTCCTGCCGCTCTTCAGCGGACGCCGCGCGCATCGCCCGGGACGGTCTCGCCCACGTCATCAACATCAAGCTGGCCAAGTGCGGCGTGTCGCAGGCCCTGGAGATCATCGCCATCGCCCGCGGCTCGGGCCTCCGCCTCATGATCGGCGGCATGGTGGAAACGCGCCTGGCCATGGGCTTCAGCGCGCACCTGGCCGCCGGCACCGGCGCCTTCCGGTGGATCGACCTCGACACCCCCCTGCTGCTCGCGGAGGACCCGGTACGAGGCGGGTATGACGCCGACGGCCCGCGCTACCGGCTTGGACACATCACCGCCGGCCACGGCGGCGAGCTCGCGTGGTGAAACCCGCCATCATCGTCCACGGCGGCGCCGGCCGCGACTCCGGAGAGCGGCGGGAGGCGCGCCTCGCCGGATGCAGGGAGGCCGCCCTTGTCGGATGGAAGGTCGTTCAGACCGAGGGGACGGCGCTGGACGCCGTGGAAGCGGCGGTGGCTGCGCTGGAGGACGACCCGCTCTTCAACGCCGGCACCGGATCGTCGCTGAACCGGGACGGGGAGGTGGAGATGGATGCCGCATTGATGTCCGGCACCCTGGAGGCGGGCGCGGTGGCCGCGGTCTCGGGGATCCGGAATCCCATCCGGTTGGCGCGCAAGGTGCTGGAGGACGGCCGCCACGTGCTGCTCGCGGGACCGGGAGCCCGCTATTTCGCCCGGCAGGCCGGAATTCCTCTGGTCCCGCCCGAGACCCTCGTCACCCCTGCCCAACGGGAACGCTGGCAAGAGAGCCACGGCACGGTAGGTTGCGTGGCGGTGGACCGGGAAGGCCGCATCGCCGCCGGCACCTCCACCGGCGGGATCATGGGCAAGCTACCCGGCCGCGTCGGCGACAGCCCGCTCATCGGCTGCGGCACCTACGCCAACCCGGCCGGGGCCGCTTCGTGCACCGGCAAAGGCGAGGCTATCATCAAGGTGCTGCTGGCCAAAACGTCGGTGGATCTGCTGGAATCGGGAGCCGGAGAAGCGGCCCGTCAGGCTGTCGCGGTGCTGGCGCGGGATACCGGCGGCCGGGGCGGCGTCATCCTCGCGGACCGGTCTGGCGCGGTCGGGTACGCCCACAACGCCGAGGAGATGCCGGTCTGCTACATCATCGAGGGGGAGGAGCCGGTCACGGCCTACTGAGCTCGTTCGAGCCGCCTCCACCGTCCCAATTCAACCCCTCTCCCTCTGGGAGAGGGTGGCCGAAGGCCGGGTGAGGGCTGCGCGGCGACCCTGCCTCTCCGTGGGGGCTGCTGGCGCCGGGAACCCTCACCCCAACCCTCTCCCAAGGGGAGAGGGGGACTATGGCTGTCGACGTTGTGGCCCTCACCTGGATTCCCGCTTTCTCGCGGGAATGACGGAGAGAGGGATCAACCGCCCCGGCGCGCCAGCTCCAGCCTTTGAAACCGAGCCATGAGCAGCTCCGAGGCCATCCGGCTACGTAACATCTTCCGCACCGCATCTCCGGCTTCGCCGGGTTGCGCCGCACGCGCAAGCAGGGTCTCCAGCGACACTTCCGTCTCCGCCCATTCCCGCACGGGATACAGCGTATCGATGGCCGCGACCCGCAGGTCATACGAGTCCCGGAAGGCGCCCGTAGCGGCGATGAACGCCCGCACCAGCTCGGGAACGTCGGCGTCCCAGGACGATCCCTCCTCGACGCCGCGCCGTACCGCGCTCGAGGACTGGTCCTTCAGGTGGGCTGCAAGCGTCAGGGGATCGACGCGGTCGCGGTAGGGTAGGTTGGCGGGTTGGTCAAGCAGCGCCCGCAGCTCGGCGGCGCCCCAGTCTTCGCGGTTGGCGGCCACGAGCCGCACCTGGGCGAACAGGGCGTCCAACGCCCGGTCGCGGTCATCATAGTATTTCGGATCGAAGATCTGCAGCACCTTGTCCATGCCGACGATGAACCGGAGGTCGGGGTCGCCGCCGAAACTGGCCTGAAATGCCGGAGCCTGTTCAGAATACAGGCCGCGGTTGACTACCGCCACCGCCGCCCAGGGGTGGTCCCGGGTAAGCAGCGACAGCAGGAGCAGCCGGTCCTCGCGGCAGAGGCCTTCCAGCCGCTCCTTGTCGACGATGACGCTGCTCAGGGAGTATACGACGCAGTCCAGCTCGAACCGGCGGCGGGCGGCGGCGGCCAGATCGCCGTGGGCGATGGTGGGCGGATTGAAGGAGCCCGGAAGAATGCCTACCCGGCCGCCTTCGATGCGGTCCGGACCGGCCACGAGGGCGGCCTCGGGCGCCTCCGCGGCTTCAACGCGTTCCAGCGCCTCGCGGAAACCGAAGAGGCGCCCAAGGTCGAAAAAGTCGTGCCGCGACGGGCTCTCCTATTTCCAGATCTTGGGGCTTTCTTCCTCGGGAAAATAGGCGTCACAGAAGGGGCAATGGAACTCCATGCCGGACCCCAACATGTGCGGGTTGACGACGAACTTCTTAGGGCATTTCGGACACGTGACTTCGACAGCCTGACCCATGGATCTCTCCTTTCACTACGACCAGTACGTGGTGCGGTCGATGGGGATATGCGAGAGGATCTCTCCGGGGATGAAATCCTCGACCTTGATCCGTTCCATGGCCTCGTCGGGCACCTTGGACACCGGCGAAAACGGCCGGTCCAGCGGACGCGTGGCGTCCACGATCATCCCGGAGGTCTTGATCTCGTCCACCAGCGAGGGATCCAGGAAGTTGCCGCGGAAGAGCGGCTTCAGGATCGACACCTGGCGGTGCGGCTGCACGCGCGTGGCCAGCGCCCACAGGATGTCGGTGGGATTGTAGACGTTGATGTCGTCATCGAAGACGAAGACGTTCTTGGTGTGGTCGAAGGTCAGGGCCGCGGCCGCCGCCCGGCCCGGATCGCCCTCCGACAGCTTCTTCATGGCGATGAAGACGTTGTAGTGGGCATGGCGGCCCATCTTGCACACCGCGGTCACCCCGGGCACGGCCTCTCGGCAACGCCGGAGGTAGGCGCCTTCCCGCGGCAGGTCCATCCACGGCTTGTCGCCTTCCGGCGTGATGATGGACTGGAACATGGCGCCCTTGCGCCAGTTCATGGCCGTGACCTTGTACTCCACGCAGGTGGTGTAGCGCTGCGGCCCGAGATACCCCGGAGCCTCGCCGAAAGGACCTTCCACCACCCGCTTGTTGGGCTGGAGCAGTCCCTCGATGACCACCTCGGCGTCCGCCGGGATGAGGAAGTTGTCGCCCCAGGTGGAGGACGGCGTGAGCCTCAAGGGCTCCTGCATGTAGCCGCCGATGATGTCGAACTCGCTCACCTCGAACGCGCCGCTGTAGCACGCGCCCATGTGGTAGGCGGGGTGGTGCCCCAGCACGGTGGCCACGGGACATTCCATGTTGTTGTCCTCGTAGTCCCTGAAGATCTTCCACAGGTGCCGCGGCGAGGCGTAGAGCGCCGTGCTCTGGGGCGACTTGACCTCCATGCGGTGGTACGAGCAATTGTAGATGCCGGAGGTGCGCTCCTTGGTGACGGTGGACATGACGATGTAGGGACCGCCGTCCATGTAGTGGTGCCGCATCACCGGGATCTGGTAGATGTCCACGTCCTTGCCGGTCTGGACGTTCTGCATCACCGGCGCCTGGTCCCGTTCGATCACCACCGGCTCGATGCGGTGCTCCTCTCGCTCCAGGCAGATGTCGGTCATGACCTCACGGCTCGTGTTCTTGTCGAGGCCGAGTGCGACCTGGGTCTTGCCCTGGGAGATCTCGCAGTTCATGGTCAGCTTGATGTCGGACGGCTGCCCGTGAAGGTTCAGCGGGTTGTCGAAGACCAGGATGGGGAACTTCCTCAACTCATCCAGGTGCTTGATCAGCGCGCTCACGTCGTAGTGGGCCGGGTCGACCTGCTTGGTCACGTGCACCACCTCGTTGGGAATCTCCCGCTGGCAGTCTTCCAGAAACGATCCCAGGCTCTTGGGCATGTGTCACCTCTCTCGCGATGTGTTGGGTTCTCTGACTCGGATTCTTTGAAGATTCCGGGTTCTTAACCGAAGCACCGGAGGTTGTCAAATCGGCGCGGCAGCCGGCCTCAGCGGTTGACAGCGGCACGCCGCCCGCAATAGATTTCGGGCACGGGCGGGTTTGAAACCCGCACCTACAGGAAGGAGCACGCAATGAACCGACGTTCCGCAACTCTCGCAGCCGCAATCGTCGCCCTGTGCCTCGTCTTCGGAGCCGCAACCGCGGCGGCCGCCGAGGTTTCTTTCAAGGGGAAGACCGTCGCCATCCTGATCCCCTACTCCGTGGGCGGCGCCGCCGACATCATGGCGCGCCAGATGCTTCCGTTCATCGGCAAGCAGATCCCCGGCAACCCCACCACCATCATCAAGAACATGCCGGGCGGCGGGGGCATCGTGGGCGAGAACTGGGTGTACAACTCCGCGCCCGCCGACGGCACCGTCATCGGCCAGTTCTCCACCTCGGTGACCGACACCATCTTCAAGCCCAAGAAGGTCAAGTTCGAGCTCGCCAAGCTCCAGTGGCTGGGGGGCGTGCGGGAAACCACCGTCGCCTTCGTCAGCAAGGACCTCGGCATCACCAAGGGCACCGAGCTGGCCGGCGTCAAGCAAAAGATCTTCCTCGGCACCAGCTCGATCCAGAGCCCACGTTCCATGCTGCCACGGCTCATGATGAAGATCCTGGGCAAGGACCACAAGCTGGTCACCGGCTACGGCAGCAGCGGCGACATGCGCGCGGCCATCCGCCGCGGCGAGCTGAACATGACCAATGACAGCCAGAGCGGCTACTTCGCCGCGGTGCTGCCCATGGTGGAGGAAGGCGTGGTCGTGCCCATCGCGCAGGAGGGGACCGTCCAGGACGGAAAGATCATCCGCGACCCGCGACTACCCGATCTGCCCACCTATTACGAGGTTCTCCAGGAGATCAAGGGGGATTCCATCAGGAAGGACCCCCAATATCGGGCCATGGAGCTACTCGCTTACCTGGGTGGAGTCCGGCGCGGTTGGATCTATGCGGCGCGCGTGCCGAAAGAGATCTTCACAACCATGGCGGCGAGCTTCGACCGGTTCCTGAAGGACCCGGAGATGGTCGCCCACTTCAAGAAGGCCATCGGCTTCCAGCTCGTGTCCCTGAACGCGCCCGCGGCCCAGGCCATCATCGACAAGGTGGTGGAGATCCAGAAGCGCGACCCCGAGGCCATCGAGATCCTGAAGGCCATGGCGCAGAAGCCTTGACACGTTTGCCGCGCGGCCTCCGGGCCGCCGCAACCGTATAGTTTCTCGTGAGCCTCAAACGAAGCCTGGGCTGGCTCGCCCTGCTCATGGTCCTGGCGGTGTGGATCTTCCTGGCCCAGGGCATGGCCGGGAAGATCGGCGCCGCCTCCCTGGAGGGATTCGTCCGGGTCTTCTCCTGGCCCGCCTTCGGCTACCTGCTGCTGGGCAACGCCATCGGCTTCGCCGTGGGCATGCTGCCGGGTCTCGGCGGACCGGTCACCATGGCCCTCATGCTGGGGTTCGCGTTCCAGCTCAAGATGGACGCGGTGGAGGCCTTTTCCTTCCTGCTCGGCATGATGGCCGTCACCGCCACCACCGGCGACATCACCTCCATCCTGTTCGGCATCCCCGGCGAAGGCTCCACCGCCTCCACCATCGTGGAAGGCCACCCCATGGCCAAGAAGGGGGAGGCCGGCCGGGCCCTGGGCGCGTCGCTCATGAGCTCGCTCATGGGCGCCCTCATCGGCGCCGGCGCCATCGCCGTGGCCATCCCCATCGTCACGCCGCTGGTGCTCGCACTGGGCACGCCGGAGTTTTTCATGCTCACCGTCGCGGGCGTGACGTTCGTCGGCGCCCTCAGTGGCGGCAGCGTGGTCAAAGGCCTGGCCGCCGGTGGTCTGGGCTTCATCTTCTCGCTTGTGGGCCTGGACCCGCAAACCGCCACCGAACGCTACACGTTCGGCTCCATGTACCTCTGGGGCGGCGGCGAAACCGGCGGCGCCGGCATCGGACTGGTGCCGGCGACGGTGGGGCTGTTCGCCATTCCCGAGATCATCGACCTCGCCACCAAGGGGGGCAGCATCGCCCAGGCCCACGTCGGCCGCCTCGGCGGCGTGCTCCGTGGCGTCAAGGACGCGTTCCGGCACTGGTGGCTGGTGGCGCGGTGCAGCGCGGTGGGCACCTACATCGGCATCATCCCGGGGATGGGCGGACCGGTGTCCCAGTGGGTGGCCTACGCCCTCGCCATGCAGTCCTCGGGCAAGCAGGACCAAGTGGGAACCGGCGTCATCGAGGGCGTGGTGGGGCCGGGCGCGGCCAACAACTCGACCCTCGGCGGCGCGCTCATCCCCACCATCGCGTTCGGCATTCCCGGCAACGTCACCACCGCGATCCTGCTGGGGGCGTTCCTGATCCTGGGCCTGCGCCCGGGCACCTCCATGCTGACCAAGGACCTGGACGTGACCTTCTCGCTCGTATGGGTGCTGGTGGTGTCCAACGTCATCACCGTCTCGGTCTGCTTCCTCTTCCTGAACCAGCTCGCCCGGCTCACGCGCATCAAGGGAACGCTCCTGATACCGCCACTGCTGCTCTTCATCTACCTGGGCTCGTACACCCATACCAACAGCTTCGGCGACATCCTTGTCACCCTGGTCTTCGGCGCCCTGGGCTGGCTCATGGTGGTGTTCGACTGGTCGCGGCCGGCGTTGCTGCTGGGCCTGGTGCTGGGACGGCTGGCGGACAACTACCTGTGGATCACCTACTCGCGCTACGACTTCGGCTTCCTCATGCGCCCCGGCGTGCTCATCATCCTGTGCGTCATCCTGGCCAGCATCTTCTACCCGGCGGTGAGCAGCCGCTGGCGCCGCCCGGCCTCGGAGCCGGGCTCATGAGCTTCCGCCGCTACTCCGCCGGCTTCACCGCCGCGCTGTTCCTGCTCATGGCCTGGGCGCTGTGGGAAGCCAGCGCCTGGGACGTCCAGGCAAGCCTCATGGCCTGGCTCATCGGCTTGCCTACGGCCGCGCTGCTGGCGCTGCAGCTCGTGCGGCAACTCATGGGACGGGGTGAAAACGCCCCCCCGGGAGGCGGAGATGACCCTCTCGGCGCGGCGCTGGCCGTCCAGGCCGTCGATACCCTCGACCCGGCCGAGGAACGGCGCCGGACCGCCGGCATCATCGCCTGGGTCCTGGGCTTCGCCGCATCCATCTGGCTGGTGGGTTTCCAGTTCGGAATCGGGCTGGCGACGCTGCTCTATCTCAAGAGCGCCGGCGAGCGGTGGCCCGCCGTCATCGGCATCACCGTGGCGGTGCTGGCCGGGGTTGTGCTGGTGTTCGACTGCGGCATGCCATCTTCTTTGCCGAAGGAAAGCTCTTCGCCTGGAGCGGACTGCGCACCGGTCCGCTCTTTTCGAGCTTCTGCTATCAGATCACGAGCCCGTTCAAGGGTTGATCCCCATGAAAAAGGCCGGGACGGCAAAGCGCCGTCCCGGCCTTCCCTGTCGACCCGGCCGAATTCCTACAATCCGTACAGCGTCCTGCCGTTGTCGCTCAGGATCTTGCGCTTCTGCTCCGCCGAGATGGTGTCGTTGCCGTTGAAGATGGTGAACGCGTCCACCTCGCTGGAGGCGTCGGTGTGGCCGTAGTCGGTGCCGATGACGATGTTGTCGTCGCCCGCGTACTTGAGCACGTAGGGGAAGTCGTCGTCGGTCTGGGCCGACACGTAGATGTTGAACGCCTTCATGGGGTTCTCGGGGAATTCCGCCGTCCCCGACCTCCGAATGGTCTCGTTCACCACCCACGGCACCCACTGGGCCGACGACTCGATGAACCCCCAGCGCAGGTCCGGAAATACCTTGGGCACCTCGCTCATCATCACCGTGAAGCACTGCGAGACCGTGGGAATGCGGAACACCGGCAACCCGCCGCCGCTGTCGTAACGCGGCCGGAACTGCGTCGCCATCCGGGGGCTGCCGATGGCGATATGGATACCCATCATCATGTCCAGGCGCTGGGCTTCGTCGAAAATCGGGTAGAAGTACGGATCCACCAGGTGCCGGTCACCCTCGAAAGGACGGAGGCACACGCCCACCGCCCCGTTCTCCCGGGCGAAGCGGATCTGCTCCAGGGCCTCGTTCATGGTCATGGCAGGCACGACGCAGACCCACCGGAGGCGTCCGCCGCCCTGCTTCCACACGTCCGCCATCCAACGGTTCCAGCTCCCGCACAGGGCAATCTCGGCGTCAGCGTGGTCCGTCACCTGCTCGATCCACATGGTGTTGTACAGAACCTGGACGTCGATGCCGAGCTCGTCCAGGTGATCGAGCCGCAACTGCACGTCGCGCAGCTCCCGGGCATCCTGGGGCGTCTGCATCTGCCGGCCGGCCTTGGCCGACACCTCGTCGAGCTGTTGCTCGCTCAGGCTCTGGAACCGGAAACCCAGGACCCTGCCGTCCAGCACCCAGTACTGGGTGGTCATGTCCTCGGGCGCGCCGAAGAGCCGGGGACGAAACTTCTTCTCCGAAGCATCCAGATAGTCCCACGTGTGCTCGGTCTCCACCACGTGGGCGTCCGAGTCCACCACCATGTGCGTTCCGTTGCCGGACATTGCCGTTCTCCTTTCGTCCCTGTGACCCGCTCGCCTCACGCGATGCCGTAGAGGGCCATGGGATTATCGCTCAGGATCTTGCGCTTGGGTTCGTCTTCCACCGTCGGGTCCGCCTTGAACCGGGTGATGGCGTCCACCTCGCTGGAGGCGTCGACGTGCCCGTAGTCGGTGCCGATGACGAGGTTGTCCTCGCCCGCGTACTTCAGGACGAACGGGAAGTCGTCATCGGTCTGGGCGGTGACGTAGATGTTGAACGCGTTCAGGGGATTGTCGGGATAGTCGGCGTTGCCGGCGCGCCGCCGGGCCTCGTTGACGATCCAGGGGACCCATTGGGCCGACGATTCGATGAAGCCCCAGCGGAGCTTGGGAAAGACCTCCGGCACGTCGCTCATGAGGAGTTGCAGGCAGGTGAGCACCGTGGGCACGCGGAACGGCGCGAAGCCGCCGGTCCTGTCGTAGCGGGGCCGGAAGTGCGAGATCAGCCCGGCGCTGCCGTTGGCGATGTGCACGCCGATGGCCATGTCCAGCTCTTGCGCCAACTCGAACACCGGGTAGAAGTACGGGTCCACCAGATGCCGGTCGCCCTCGAAAGGCCGCAGGCACACCGCCACCGCGCCGTGCTCGCGGGCGAAGCGGATCTGCTGCAGGGCTTCGTTCATGACCATGGCGGGGACGACGCAGGACCACCGGAGCCTTCCCTTGCCGGCCTTCCAGACGTCGGCCATCCAGCGGTTCCACGCCAGGCACAGCGCCGTCTCTGCGTCCTCGTGGTCCGCCACGCGCTCGATCCACAGGGTGTTGTGCATCACCTGGACGTCCACGCCCAGCTCGTCAAGCTGGGCAACGCGCAGGTCCACGTCGTCAAGCTCGCGGGAGGCCTGGGGCGTGTTGAGCCTGCGGCCGGTCTTTTCCGACAGCTCGTCGAGTTGCTGCTCGTTCAGCGTCGGCAGGCGCACCCCGCGGATCTTTCCGTCCAGCACCCAGTACTGCCTGTCCACGCCCGGACCGCCGAACAGCACGGGCCGGTACTTCTTGTCCGATCCTTCAAGGTAGTCCCAGGTCCGCTCCGTCTCGATGACGTGAGCGTCGGCATCCACCACCAGGGGGTGTCCGTTCCGTGCCATGATTTGTCTCCTTGCGAGATATCACCTAGACTCGTGAAGATCTTCACTACCCCGCACACTAGTTAACGAACCCTTGGTTTGGGTGTCAAGAAGTTTGCGGGGCCGCGTCCCACATGGACGGGACGCCCATACGGCAGCCCCGTGCGGAACATCCTGACCATCCTGCTGATTCTTCTTGCGCTGGCGCTCGTTTCGGTGTTCGTGGTGGGGGCGTCCGGGGCGTGGAACCGGGACTGGCGCACCGCCAGCCGGGAAAGCTCCGGCATCGCCCCGGACCCCGCGCGCACCCCCCAGGCGGTGGTTCAACTCTATGCGGCGCGCGCCTTCAACTGGCGCGGCATATTCGGCGTGCATACGTGGATCGCCGCCAAGGAACCCGGCGCGCCGGCGTACGTCGTCTACCAAGTGGTGGGCTGGCGGCTGTACCGCGGCCTGCCGGTGGTTTCGGTGCGGGAAGACCTTCCCGACCGCCTGTGGTTCGACAGCCGCCCGCGGATCATGGCGGACCTGCGCGGAGCGGCGGCCGAGCGCGCCATCGAAGGCATCCGAAAGGCCGCGGAGAGTTACCCGTACCCAGAGGAGTACCGGCTGTGGCCCGGCCCCAACAGCAACACCTTCACGGCCTACGTGGCGCGCCGGGTACCCGAGCTCGGTGCGGCGCTTCCCGCCAACGCCCTGGGCAAGGACTACCTCGACAAGGGCGTCTTCCTCGCCCGGACGCCCAGCAACACCGGCTGGCAACTCTCCGCCTACGGCGCGCTGGGCGTGACGCTCGCCTTGCGGGAAGGTCTCGAGATCAACATTCTCGGGCTTGTCTTTGGACTCGACGTGACCCGGCCCGCGCTCAAGCTTCCCTTCGTGGAGCGCATCGGCCTCAGCAGGGATCTGCCGGAACCATGAAGACCCGGCGCCCGGATCGACGTTCATGAGCCCGCAATTCCTCGCCCTGGTGACGTCTTTCTTCTATGCGGCCTGCTTCCTGGCCACCCGGCGCGGACTGGTGTACTCGACGCCGGCCACCGCCGCCTACGTGGCGCTGGCCGTCAACACAGCGATTCTCTGGACCATCGTTTTCCTCACCGGCGGAGTCCCCGCGGTCCCATGGATCGCCACGGGTTGCTTCGTGGCCGGAGGCGTCATTCAGCTCGGCACGCGGCTGTTCGCCTATCACGGGGTGGCGCGGCTGGGAGCCAGCGTCACCAGCACCGTGCAGTCCACCAACCCCCTGTTCGGCAGCGCCCTGGCGGTCATCTTCCTGCACGAGACGGTGACCCCGCTGCTGCTCTTCGGCACCGGCTCGGTGGTGTTCGGCATCGTCCTGCTTTCCTGGACGCCGCAGCAGCAGAAGACCTACCGGACCTGGGAGTTGATCTTCCCGTTCGGCGCCGCCCTCACCGCCGGGGTCAACCACCCGATCCGCCGCTACGGGTTGACCATCGCCAACCAACCACTGTTCCTCAGCGCGGTCATGGGCGCGGCCGCTCTGACCCCGCTGCTGCTGAACCTCGCCAACCCGCAGGCCAGGGAAAGAATCGTGTTCGACCGGCGCGCCATGCCCTATTTCCTGGCCACCGGGGTCTTCGAGGCGGTGGGGATCTGGTCGCTGGTGAAGGCGCTGGGGATCGGCAACGTGGTGGTGGTGGGACCCATCGTGTGCGTCGCGCCGCTGTGGGTGCTGCTGGGTACCCTGCTCTTCTCCCGCGACATCGAACAGGTCAACCTCCGCACCGGCGTCGCCACGATCTTCGTGATCACGGGCATCGTCGCCATCTACCTGGCGTGAGCACCTCACCGCGCCGGTACCCATTCCGGATCTCCTGCATGGTCAGCCGGGCTTCACTCCCTCTCCCTCCGGGAGAGGGTCAGGGTGAGGGTGCCCGGCGCGAACGGCGGCAATGACGCGGAGGCCCTCACCCGGCCTTCGGCCACCCTCTCCCAGTGGGAGAGGGACAGCGTCCGGGTCTGTGTCGGGTTGGCTTGAGCCGGGTGCAGGCCGCTAGAGCCGGATGGGTTCGGCGAGCACCTTGTCCTGGAGCCAGCCGGACAGATCGGCGAGGCTCCGCGACGTGATCTCGTGGCCCATGTCGTACTCGGTGTAGTCCACCGGGACGTGCAGCTTCTTCAGGAGCGTGATGGAGTGCTTGGCGCGCTCCAGGTCGATCAACTCGTCGCGCCTGCCGTGGTGCACCAGGGTCGGCAGCGAGTCCACCCGGTCGGCCACGCCGAGAGCGCCGAGCGTGCCCTCCCGCAGCCACGAGCTCAGGATGCACATGCCCGCGAAACGGTCCGGCTCCGGCAGCCCCAGGCTGTAGGCCATGCCGCCGCCCTGGCTGAAGCCCAGCAGGGCAAGCTTGCCGCTTTCCAGGGCATACCGCTTGGCGCACTGGTCGACGAACGTACGGAGCCGGTCGCGGGCGGAAAGGAAAGCGCCGGTGTCGATGTCGCCGCCGGTGGACATGGGGAACCAGGCGTAGCCTGTCATGCCCGGACCAAGAGGCACCTCCAGCGGCGCCTGCGGGCAGATGACCCGGAACACGCCGCCGCACAGATGCGGCGCGAGGCCCAGCAGGTCCATGGCGTTGGCGCCGCGGCCGTGCAGCGCCAGGATGGTCGGATGGGGCCCCTCGCCCTCGGGCTCGTACACGCAGTGAAGCAGTTCCATTGACGCGTCCGTCCGTCAGCCCATGACCGCCCGGAGGTCCTTCACGTAGTCCTCGAAGGCGGTATCCATGGTGTACTCGGGCTCCCAGCCCAGGTATTCCTTGGCCCGCGATATGTCCAGCGGCACGCTCACCGCCACGTCCGGCGGCCTTCCCGGAATCACCTCCACTTCCAGCTTGGGAAACTGCCGCTCCGCCGCGGCCACCAGCTCGTCGAAGGTCGTCACCTGCCCGACGCCGATGTTGAAGGTGGTCTTCTCGGGCATCGCCACGGTCGTCGCCAGGTCCACGGCGCGACCCATGTCCTTGGCGTAGACGTACTCGAAGGTCATGGTCTGGGCCTGCGGAATCCTCGCCACCTCGCCGCGGATCCCTGCCTCCAGGAGCATCTGCACCTTCTCGCCGCCGCCCGAGCCGCCCCAGAAGTGCCCGAGCCCGTAGGCGTTGGCCAGCCGCAGCGTCAGCAGCTCGAAGCCGTACAGGCGCTGGTAGGCCTCCGCCATCAGCTCCTTGGTGGCCTTGGAGTTGCCGTAGCCCGCGCCGGGGCCCCGGGGCATGTCCTCGTGGGTGGGCTGGTCCCCGGCGCGCCGCCGGTCATAGGCGCCGAAGGTGCTGATCAGGACGAACCGCTTGACCCCGGTGAGCCGCGCGGCCTCCAGCACGTTGATGGTCCCCATCACGTTGATCTGAAGCCCGCTGTAGAGCGACTCCTCCACCCTTCCGCCGATGAGCCCGGCCGTATGTACGACGGTCTCGGGCCGGTAGCGCTGCATCGCCTCGGTCAGCGCCGGAAGGTCGCGGATGTCTTTCTGCACCACCTCCACGTCCGCCGTCCCCAGCTTCCGGTGCAGATACTCCGTGCGCGGCATGAAGTCATAGAAGACCAGCTTCTCGTTGCGCTTGAGCGCACACTGCGCGAACGACGTGCCGACGAGGCCCACTCCTGTGATTAGTGTTGTTCCCATGATCGTTTAGCTCCCTGGATGGCTTGGCGGCGGCGTGCCGCCGTTCCCTGCGTCCGAATTCAGGACCCATCCATAGCCGACTTGGTTCGCGTCGGCAAACGCGGCCCGTCTCAACCCCGCGTTTGTTGACTCACGGAAACCGCACCCTGTATTGTGGTTCCGTGAGAATCGTCAGGACGATACTCGTCGCGTTTCTGCTGATTTCACCGGCAACCCTCATGGCTGACCAGACAGACCCCCGGCTCGACGCCCTTTTCGGAAGGCTGCAGACCACCGACGACGCCAGAGACGCGGCCGTGGCGACGAACCTCATCTGGGCAATCTGGCATCAATCCGACGACGACCGGATCAACGAGCTGATGCGCCGGGGTTTGGCGCACATGTCCGCGCGGGACTACCCGGCGGCCGTAAAGACCTTCGGCGAAATCATCGACCTCGAACCCAAGTTCGCCGAGGCCTGGAACAAGCGCGCCACGGTCTACTACCTGATGGGCGACTACCGAGCGTCGGTGCTGGACATCGACAAGACCCTGGAACTCGAGCCGCGCCACTTCGGCGCCCTCTCCGGCCTCGGGCTCATCATGGTGGCGATGGGCAACGAAGAAGCCGCCATCAGCGCCTTCGAAGCGACCCTGGCCGTGCATCCCTTCGCCGAAGGAGCGCGACAGAACCTGGAGGCGTTGCGGGAGCGGCAGAAGAAGCGCTCGCTGTAACCGCTGGGCCCTCACCCGGCCTTCGGCCACCCTCTCCCAGGGGGAGAGGGGTTGGGTTTGGCTACCCCCTCAACCGCGGCATCACGCTGTCCGCCAGCATGTTGATGGCCTCGGCGTAATCCGGGCCGAGCTTGGCGAAGGCGATCTCGTCGTAGCCCATCTCCTGGGCCTGCCCGGCCAGGTCGACGATCTGGTCCGCCACCTCCTCCGGACGCCCGGCGACGTAGTAGTTCAGGACCATCTTCTCGGTCACCCTCTCCGCCGCTTCCTCGACGGTGGCGCCCTGGGCGAACATTTGCTTGAGCTCCAGCACCTTTTCCCGCTCCACTCCGAGGCGGTCGTACTCCTCCGGCGTGAACTTGAGCGCTTCCCACTGCAGGATCGAATGGGACACCTGGCGCTTGGGAAACTCGATGGCGGCGTCACGGTCTTGCGAGACCGATACGTTGAGCTCCACCATCTTGCGCAGCTTCTTGCCGGGGTCGACACTGCGGGCGCCCGCCTCGATCATCTCGTGCATCTCCTTCAGCCGCCCCGCCCGCAGCATGGGGATGAAGGTTCCGGAGCTGATGAGCCCGTCCATGGCCTGACCTCCCATGCGCAGCGACTGGGGACCGTTGCCGCCGGAATAGATCACCACCGGGGACTTCGGCTCGAAGGCGAGCTGGAACCGGCCGGCGGAATTCAGATGGTAGTATTCGCAGAGCACGGGGAAATCGCCGTAGGAAACGCTCTCGCCGGAAAGAGCGCGCCGCGCGAACACGGCCAGCTCCCGGACCAGCGAGATGGGCCGGTGCACGTCGACGTGCTGCGGCGTCTGCGCCAAGTCGCCGCGGGCGAGCCCGAGGCCGATCTCCCGGCCCTCGCTCAGCTCGGACAGAGCCCCGAGCGAGTCCACCACCTCGATGGGATGGTGCAGATAGGGCACCAGGATCGCGGTGCCGATGCCGACTGGCACGCGCGCCGCGATGGCGGAGAGGATCACGACCTGGCTCCGGTAGCGCGCGTTGTCGTTGACCCAGATACGTTCGAAACCGTGCCCGTGGGCCAGCTCGGCCAACTCCACGAGCTGATTCACGGTGTACCGGTTCGCCAGGTGAATCACGAACTGTAGACTGAGCTTGCCGTCGAATGCCGCCATTGGGAATCCTTTATGCTGTTCTTTCCGTGTGTTGTCGGATTACGCTTCGCTGATCCGACCTACGTATTCTCTCTACGCGTTGTCATTGTGCCGGGCGGTGGATCTACGCCCGCAGCCGCGGCATCACGCTCTCGGCCAGCATTTCGATGGCTTCCTCGTAGTCGGGGCCGAGCTTGGCGAAGGCGATCTCGTCGTAGCCCAATTGCTGGGCCTGCCCCGCCAGCTCCACGACCTGGTCGGCCACCTCGGCCGGGGTGCCGGCGACGTAGTAGGCCAGGACCATTTGCTCGGTCACCAGCGACGCCGCCTCCTCGATGGTGGCGCCCCGGGCGAAGGCGTCCCTCAGGTCGAGCACCCTTTGCCGTTCCACGCCGAGCCGGGCGTACTCGTCGGGGGTGAAACCGAGGGTCTCCCACTGCGGAATCGAGTGGGCCACTTGGCGCTTGGGAAACTCCATGGCCGCTTCCCGGTCGCGGGAAACCGAGACGTTGAGCTCCACCATCTTGCGCAGGGTCTTGTTCGGATCGACGCTCCGGGCGCCGGCCTCGGCGATCTCGAGCATCTCCTTGAGCCTGCCGGCGCGCAGCATGGGGATGAAGGTCCCGGAGCTGATGAGACCGTCCATGACCCGGCCGCCCATCCACAACGAGCGGGGGCCGTTGCCGCCCGAATAGAGCACCACGGGGGACTTGGGCGCAAATGCCAGCTCGAACCCGCCCGCGGGATTGAAGTGGTAGTGCTCGCACAGCACGGGGAAGTCGCCGTAGGCCACCCGCTCTCCGGCCAGCGCCCGCGACGCGAACACGGCCAGTTCCCGCACCAGCGCCAGCGGTCTGTGCATGGTCACGTGCTGCGGCGTCTGGGTGATGGAGCCGCGCGCCAGCCCGAAGCCCACCTCGCGCCCTTCGCTCAGCTCGGACAGGGCCGCCAGCGAGTCCACCACCTCGATGGGGTGGTGGAAATACGGCACCAGGACGGCCGTGCCGATGCCGATGGGCACGCGCGCGGCGATGGCGGAGAGCACCACCACCTGGCTCCGGTAGCGCGCGTTGTCGTTGAGCCAGATGCGCTCGAACCCGCGTTCGTGCGCCAGCGCGGCCAGCTCCACGAACCGGTCGACCGTGTAGTGGTTCGCCAGATGGGTGACGAACTGGAAGCTGAGCCTGCCGTCGAATGCCGCCATGATCCTTTCCCGTCGCGAGTCGTCGAACCCACCCATTGTGGAACCTGTTCGCGGAGAAGGTCAACCGGACGGCAGATTCGGAGCTTTTAGGACAAAGGGCCTGGGCCTCGTCGCGAGAAGGAAGGCGGCCGGGGACGCGGGAGGACTGGACGTTCTCACCCGGACCTGTCATGCAGGCAGGCGTGACTCCTACCCTGACCCTGACGGCCCTCGGTATCCTGCAGGGGCTCACGGAGTTCCTCCCGGTCAGCAGCTCCGGCCACCTGGTGATCCTCCAGGCCCTGCTCCCCGGGTTCCGCGAACCTGGCGTGCTGTTCCATGCCACGGTGCATCTGGCGACCCTCGGCGCCGTGCTCGTCTACTTCCGGCGGGACGTCGCCGGTCTCGCCCACGCCGCCCTCATGCCGTCCCGGGCGGATCCCGCCGCCCTGCGTCTCCTCTGGCTCGTGGCTGCCGGCACCGTTCCCACGGCGCTGATCGGTTTTTTCCTGGCGGAGCCGCTGGAACGTCTTTTCGCCAGCGTTCCCACCGCGGCGAGCATGCTGCTCCTGACCGGCGGCCTGCTCTTCGCCACCGACCGCGCGGGCGAGCGCTCCGGCGGCATCGCGGCAATGGGCATAACCCAGGCGCTCCTCATCGGTTTCGTCCAGGGTGCGGCCATTGTCCCCGGCATCTCGCGCTCCGGCGCCACCGTGGCCGCCGGCGTATTCTGCGGGCTCGAGCGCGGGCTCGCGTTGCGCTATTCGTTTCTGCTCTCGATCCCCGCCATCGCCGGGGCCTTCTTGCTCCAGTTGACGACTCACGGTTTCGAGGGCGCGGCGACGGTGAACCTGCTCGGCTACGGGCTGGCTTTCCTGCTCGCCTTCGCCGTGGGCTACGCCAGCATCGGCGTGTTGCTGAAGGTGCTGTTGTCGCGCAGGCTCACCTGGTTCGCGTGCTATTGCTGGTGTCTCGGAGTCGCGGTGCTGGCGGTTACCGGCCTGTCCGGGTGACTACCGGACGCGGGCGAGTTTGAAACCCGCCCCTACAGGCCTTCGGCCTGCCGGAGGAACGGCTCGAGCCGCCGGACCGCCTCGACCCCGCTGCCTGTAGGGGGCACCGTCACCCGCAGGATGATGCGGCGCATGCCGGCGGCGCGGTACCGTGCCACGTCGTCGAGAGTGGGGAAGCCCTCCTTCGGGGTCAGCAGCGCCGAAAACTCTATCTCGCCCGGGTCGCGCCCTTGTTCTTGCGCCGCCCGTCGCACACTGACCACGGCATCCGCCGCTTCGTCCGGGGCGAGGTCGCCCGGACACCAGCCGTCGGCGTAGCGGGCCACGCGCGCCGGAGCGTGCTTGGGGTCGTGTATGCCCAGGTAGATGGGCGGGTGGGGTTGCTGCACCGGCTTGGGGAAGACCCGGACCGGCGGGAAGCGAACGAACTCGCCGTCGTAGGAGGCTTCATCCCCGGTCCACAACTCCTTCAGCGCCTCCACGCCCTCGCGCAGCATCTTCCAGCGGCGCTTGAACGGGACCCCGAAGATCTCCGCCTCCTCCGGGAACCAGCCTGCGCCCACCCCCATGATGAAACGCCCGCCGCTGTGGAGGTCCAGGGTGGCGGCGGCCTTGGCGGTGGCGATGACGTCGCGCTGGGGCAGGATGCAGATACCCGTGGCCACGCGCAGGCGCTCGGTGGCCTGCGCCGCCATGGCCGCGCCGATGAAGGGATCGGGCAGGTGCGCGAAGGATTCGGGGACCTTGCCGTCCGGAGTGCGCTTGTAGCGGGACTCGTAGCGCACGGGTATAAGCATGTGCTCGGGAAACCACAGGGACTCGAAGCCCAGGCGCTCCACCTCCCGGGCGATATCGCCCACCGGCCCCGACTGCTCCGTCGAAAACAGGGAAAGACCCAGCTCCATGATGCGATCCTCGCGCTCTGCGTTGTGTTCGGTTGCGGTTCCCGCTATACGTGGCCGTCGCAACTTGTCTCGCGCGTGCTCCGCGCAATTGCGTCACGGGAGAATAACATGCCGGCACCATCAGCCGGAACCCGGACCTTCACCGAAGGCCTGGACCGGGAAGAAACGCTCGTCCCCATCACGTGGGAGGACTGGCTCGCCATGCCGCCGCCACATGACGACGGCGCATACGCCGTAACGGAGGTGGTGGAGCGGTACGAACGCAACGGTTACGAGTGGGACATGCACGGCTCCCTCTACGTTCCCGCCAAGGAGCGGGACGACCGGCCGGCCTTCGTCGTGTTCCATGGCGGCGGCGCCAACGAGAAGGTCATGGACGTCACACCGGACGGGCGGCCGGGGCTGGCGCGGCGGTTGGCCGCGCAGGGCTTCACGGTCCTCGCCTTGAGCTACCCGGGCCTGTGGCCGCCGGGCGGCGAGTGGGACAAGCCCATCGCCGAGCGCGTACCCGTCTACCTCCTGGATGCGGAAACAGACGAAGACGAGTTGCAGGACCGGCTCCTCAAGTGCACCTTCAACGTCATCCTCCAGGGCGCCGGACAGCTCACCGATCGCTTCTTGCGGGGCCGGCGCCTCATCAGCTTCGGCCATTCCACGGGCGGCCCGATGGCCGCGCACCTGACGCGGTTCACCCGGGAAGCGGAGATCATCGGCGTGGTCGGCTGGGGCAGCGGCGGTCCCGACGGCTGGCGCCGGGAATGGCGGGAGGCCACCGGGATGGAGGCGCCCAAGCCCTACGGGCTCACGCAGATCTCGCGGCGCACGGTGGAGGCCTACCGCAGGTCCCACTACGAGGACCTGCCGGAGCTGACCCCCTGGGGGCGGATGGAGGACTTCTTCCGGCTCACCGAGAAGACCCGGCCGCAGATCAAGATCGGGCTGCGGGACAACCAGCACAACGTCTTTCCCGAACGGCTTGAGGAATACGTCCGCGTCACCGGGTTGCCCCGGGAGGAGTACTTCGACCACCTGCAGGACCCGCCCGCCGAGTGGCTCGCCAACCTCAAGGTCCTGCTCATGGTGGGCGAGAACGACCACGGCCACTGGATCGGCGGCAAGAGCCTGGGGGACAAGCGAGAGATGTACATGGCCGGCAAGTACCGCGATGGCGGCGCCGACGTGCACGTCGGGCTGGTGCCCAAGTACACCCACATGGGGCACTGGGCGCTCCACAACGAGAAGATCGCATACGCCTGGTTGTGGGCCCTGGAAACGGGCTACTTCGGCTAGGCCCTCACCCGGCCTTCGGCCACCCTCTCCCAGAGGGAGAGGGGTTGTATTCGATGACTCGGACAGGCTCCTGGGAGGCGCCGCGTCCACGCAAACACGGAGGTTCCATGCCCCTGCTCAGCGTCGACGACACCGAGATCTACTACGAGGTCCACGGCCAGGGACGGCCGTTCCTCTTTCTCAGCGAAACCCACTGCGACGGGGAAGTCTGGAAGATCCACCAGGTGCCGGAGTTTTCCCGGGACCACCGCGTCATCATCATGGACTACCGCGGCACCGGACGGTCCGGGAAACCGTCGATTCCATACACCACGCAGATGTTCGCCGACGACGCCATGGCGTTGCTGGACCACCTGGAGGCTTCCGAGGCGCTGGTCTGCGGGCACTCCATGGGCGGCAGGGTGGCGCAGCTCATGGCCCTCGACCATCCCTCACGGATCAAGGCGCTGATCCTGGCGTCCACGGGAGCCTCGTTTCCCGACACCAAGGGCATCCCCCTCAAGATCGCTACCGAGATGGTGGAATGGGGCTACGAGAAATATGTCCGCGACCATTCCATCCTGGTGGGCTTCACCGACGAGTTCGCCGCGCTGCACCCCGACCGGGTGGAGAACTACCTGCGCGTGCGCATGGCCAACATGGGGCCGGTGGAGTTCTACTTCCGCCACCTGCTGGCCCGGCAGGGACACGACACCAGCGGGCGGCTCGGGGAGATCCGCGCCCCCACGCTGATCCTCGTGGGAGAGGACGACCGCAACGTCACCAGCGACATGAACCACCGCACCTCCTCGGAGATTCTCGAGAACGGAATTCCGGGAGCCGAGCTGGTGGTGCTGGGCGGAGAGCGGCACAGCTATTTCTACGCCAACCCCGACGCGGCCCACACAATCATGCGGGATTTTCTGGGGCGTGTCTGAAAAATCCGGCAAAAAATTGCCCTCAACCCCCTGATTTTTTTCACCGTCAGGTCTTGACTCTGTTCAAACGGCATTATTGAATGCTGTGCTTGCACGGTCCCCCGGGGAGGATAACGCCCGCCGGACCGGGCCAGATCCGTACGGTTTCAGGCGAGGATACGTGGAGCCGTAGAGGTGTCAGGTACCATGGCGCAAAACGTACGACCCAAGATCCTGATAGCGGACAGCTACAAGAGCCACACGGAGACGCTGTCGGCGTACATGAAGGAACTCACACCCGCCATCGAGGTGTACAGCGCCTCGGAGGGTCGCGGGGCCTTGTCCGAAACCGCCGCGCGGGACATCCACCTGTTTCTCGTGAACGGCTTCCTCAAGGGTCCGCTGAACGGCTTCGAGCTCTGCCGCGCCATCCGGAGGCTGGACGCACACCAGCACACCCCCATCATCATGGTGCTCTCGGGCCATCTCATGTCCTATCACGAAAGGGGCCTCCACGCGGGCGCGGACCTGTTCCTTCACCAGCCGGTGGAGAAGCAGGAGCTGTGGCGGATGATGGTGCTGCTGCTGAACGAACACTCCCAGCGACGGAGAAGGGAAACGTCGGCCGCGGACACCCAGGACCTGGAGCTCATCGAGATCAAGCCCTTCGTGCGGATCCTGCACTGAAGCCTTTGCCGGGCGCGCTCGCGCCCCCGCTACACCCACAGAATCCCGTTGACCTCGGCCAGCTCCGAAGGCGTCAACTCCCAGTCCGCCGCCTTGGCGTTGTCCTGGACCTGGCTCAAGCGCGTGGCGCCCGAGATGACCGAGCAGACCCGCGGCTGCGCCAGCAGCCAGCACTGGGCCAGCTCGTTCATGCCCCGTCCCCGGGCTTCCGCCCACGCCTGCAACCGCTCCACGACGTCGTAGTTGGCATCGGTCATGTACTGCTGGACGTAGGCGTGACTCTCGCCGCGGGAGCCGGGCGGCGGCTTCTCGCCTCTGACATACTTGCCGGTGAGGAAACCTCCGGCCAACGGGAAATAGGGGACGAAGCCCACGTCGTGGGCGCGGCAATAAGGCAACATCTCCCGCTCCACGTCTCTTTCGAGCATGTGGTAGTGGGACTGCATCACCGCGAAGGCGGTCCAGCCGCGGAACTCGGCCAGCACGTTGGCGTGGGCGAGTTGCCAGGAGGCGAAGTCCGAGCCGCCGATGTAGCGCACCTTCCCCTGCCGGATGAGGTCGTCCAGCGCCCGCAGGGTCTCCTGGATCGGCGTCGCGTCGTCCCACCGGTGAATGTAGTAGACGTCGATGTGGTCTGTCTCGAGCCGTCGGAGACTTCCCTCCACCGCGTTCATGAGATGGTAGCGTGAGGTGCCGCGGTCGTTGGTGCCTTCGCCGGTGGGGAAGAAGAACTTGGTGGCCACCACGAAACGGTCCCGGCGCCCCTTGAGGGCATTCCCCAAGGTCTCCTCGGAACGGCCACCCTGGTAGCTGTTGGACGTGTCGATGAAATTGATGCCGAGGTCCGCGGCCGCGTCGATGACGGCGGTGACCTCTTTCTGCGGCAACGCCGCCGAGCCGAAGCGATTGGTGCCGAGCCCGATTGCGGAAACACGAACCCCGGCGGTTCCAAGCTGACGATACTCCACGTGTAAACCTCCCGTTGTTGACTCGGTGATGTTTACCAGATCGGCCCGAATCCGTCATTCCCGCACTCCCCTCCGTGATTCACGGGAAGGGGCTCGAAGCACGTTTGACCACCTCCGCGCGCCGGTGCTACGGTCCACGGCTCAACAACGAAACCCCGGAGGTGGTCATGCAGTGGGACATGGAGGGCGACAGCGCGTTCGTAACCGGCGGCGGCAGCGGCATCGGCCAAGCCATTGCACTCAAGCTGGCCGAGCAGGGCGTCAAGGTGGCCGTGGCAGACGTGGACGCCGCCAAGGCGGAAGGCACCGCCTCGCACATCAGCGAAGGCGGCGGCACCGCCCTTGCCCTGGAGCTGGACGTCACGCGCTCGGACCGGGTGAATGACGCCATCGCCCGGACCCACGCCGAGTTCGGCAGCCTCGCCTACCTCATGAACGTGGCGGGGATCTCCCAGCAGAAAGCGGTGCACGAGATCAGCGATGACGACTGGGCGCGCATGATCGACGTGCACCTGAACGGAACCTTCTACTGCATTCGCGCGGCCCTGCCGTTAATGATGGAAGCAGGCTTCGGAGTCATCGCCAGCCTCTCCTCCATGCACGGCCTCAAGGGGCAGGAGATGGCCTCCCACTACTCGGCGGCCAAGGCCGGCATCGCCGCCCTCACCAAGGCGGTGGCGCGCGAGGTGGCCGGGCACGGCATCCGCATCAACGCGCTGGCGCCCGGGCCCATCGACACGCCCATGTGGCGCCGCGGCCTCGCCGGCGAAGCCCTCGCCAAGCGCAAGTCGGACCGGTCCAAGATCGTGCCCATGGGGCGGCTCGGAGAGCCCGCCGAGGTGGCGGACTTGGCGGTCTTCCTGCTGAGCAACGCCAGCACCTACGTGACCGGCCAGGTGGTGGGGGTGAACGGCGGCGAGCTGATGCCGTAAGCCGTGCCGCATCCCGCAAGTTCCTGCCACCAGTTGCGCAGGATCTTGTCGTAGGCAAGGCACGATGACTTTGTAAGGGCGACCGGCGGTCGCCCCACTTGCTAACCGCCGAACAGCGGAAGCTGCGCGGTATCGCGGCGGAACGACGCCGTCGACAGCTTCCAGCTTCGGCGCGTCAGGCCGAGCTTCCGGCAGGTCGCGTCGAACAGCGCCTCTACCTGCTCGGCGAAGATCCCCTGCCCCTTCATGCGGCTCTTGAAGTCCGGGTCGTTGAGCCTGCCGCCGCGGATCTCCCTGATGCGGTTCAACACCTTGTCCTTGCGCTCGGGGTAGTTCTCCGCCAGCCACCGCTCGAACAGGTCCTTCACCCCGAATGGGAGCCGCAGGAGCGAGTAGCCCGCGCAGCCGGCCCCCGCTTCGGTGGCCGCGGCGAGGATCGCGGGTATTTCGTGGTCGGTCAGACCCGGCACGACCGGGGCAACCAGGACACCCGCCGGGACTCCGGCCTCGCTCAACGCGCGAATGGCATCAAGGCGCAGACGGGGCTGGGAGGTCCGGGGCTCCATGCGGCCGCAGACCTCGTTGTCCAGCGTCGTCACCGAGATGAACACCACCGCCGCGTCCCGGGCAGCCAGCTCCTTCAGGATATCCACGTCGCGCGTCACCATATGGTTCTTGGTAACGATGGCGACCGGGTTCCGGAACGCCGCCAGCACCTCGAGGCAGCCACGGGTCAACTCGAGCCGGCGCTCGCCGGGCTGATAGGGATCGGTCACGCCGCAAAGGGCGATCACCTGCGGCTTCCAGCGCGGCGACGACAGCTCTTTCCGCAAGAGATCCGGCGCGTCCTCCTTCACCAGGATGCGGGTCTCGAAGTCAAGGCCGGCGGAGAAGCCCAGGTACTCGTGGGTGGGCCGGGCGTAGCAGTAGATGCATCCGTGCTCGCAGCCACGGTACGGATTGACGCTGGCATCGAAACCCACGTCCGGGCTGTCGTTGTAGGCTATGATGGAGCGGGAGGTGTCCCTGAGGAACCGGGTCTTCGGCCCCACCAGGGTGCCTTCCGGGACAAAGGCGAGGGGCTCGAAGCGGTTCCGCGGGTTGTGACTGCTTCCTCGCCCGCCGATAGCGCGCTTCGGTTCGCTCATGGTTCGCGAAGGAGTCCGTCCGAGTAATCGAACACAACCCCTCTCCCTCTGGGAGAGGGTGGCCGAAGGCCGGGTGAGGGCCGCCGTGTCCCGGCCGCCGCCCATTCACCCCGGTCGCGGCTTCACGGGCGGTTGGCGGCAAGAAACCGCCTCACTTGATGCGCCACTGCTTGAGCTTGGCGTCGGTGGACCCGCACGGCGCAAGCCCGAGGTCGCGCGACATGTACGGCCCGGCCGACCTGCCGGCGGCCCCGGCAACGAGACAAAGCGTTGGGTCGCCACCGGGCCGGAACTCCATCGTGGCGGCGTCGTAATCGAAGACCTGCTCGGCGGAGTCCTTGGCACAGTCCACCAAACCGAGCGAACCCCCCGCCGCGGCGGGGGCCGTCAGCGTGGCGCACTTGCCGGAATACGTGGCCGAAGCGATACGCCGCGCGTCCTTGTCGTAGAGAAACTGCACGTCGCCGCCACGGGGCTTGCAGGAGTGCGCGTGCAACCGCTCGCCGAACCCACGCCCGACGGTATCGATGCACCACCCCAGCTTGTCCTTTTCGTCCAGGTTATCCGCCAGGTAGATCACCGGCGCCGGAGTCTTGAGGTCGGGCGGCGCGGCATGGGCAGCCATCGGAATCAACAGCAGCAGAAGAACCGCCCACGAACATACCTTGTTCATGCTCCTCGTCTCCCTTCTTCGTCGCGCGCCTAAAACAGCGCCTCTGATCGAGCGGCCGCATGCCGACAGCCCAAGAACTATCAGGAAAGGCCGGCGCCCGCCAAGATACGGACCGCACGAACACCCCTTTGCCCTCATTTAGACTGGCGCCGGTTCCCCATTCCCTTCCCGGCCCTTGGCTGAATTGCATCGCCCGCCAAAAAGTGCGATGAATGGCCGCTGAAACCATGAGGCATTTCAACTACCTGGCTCCTACCCGCCTCGACGAAGCCCTTTCCTTGTTGACGCCCCAGGCTGTTCCCCTGGCCGGGGGGACGGACCTGTTTCTCGGGATGGAGCGGAGGCAGACGCAGCCGGACACGGTGGTGGACCTGAAACGGATTCCGGGCATGGACGGGGTCGAGGCGGTGGACGGAGGGGTTCGCATCGGCGCCCTGGCTCTCATGGAGACCCTGGCCGCCTCCCCGCTGATTTCAGGACCGTACGACGCGCTGGCTCAATCCGCTCGGGTGGTGGGATCCATCCAGACCCGCAACCGGGCCACCGTGGGCGGTAATCTCGCCAACGCGTCCCCGGCGGCGGACACCGCGACGCCGCTGATGGCGCTGGGCGCGACGGTGGAGGCCGCCGTTGCCGGCGGCACTCGGGAGATACCGGTCCATGAACTGTTCCTGGGCCCCGGCAGGACGGCGCTGCGGGAGGGCGAGATCCTCACGGCGGTCCGGGTCCCCGCCCTGCCCGCCCGCGCCGGCAGCGCGTTCCAGCGTTGCGTGCGCACGGCCATGGACATCGCGGTGGTGAACTGCGCGGCGTTCGTGCGGCTGGACGCTGGCGGCACGGTCGTGGAGGCCCGCATCGCCCTGGGCGCGGTGGGACCCACGCCGCTGCGGGCGCCGGCGGCGGAGAGCCGCCTCGAGGGAGGGCGTTTCGATGCCGCGGCCGCCGAGGAGGCCGCGGACTGCGCCGCGGCGGACGCCCGACCCATCGACGACGTCCGCGCGAGCGCGGATTACCGGAGAGAGATGGTCCGGGTGCTGACCCGGCGGGCCGTGGAGAACGCCTTCCGGCGTGCGCGAGGAGAGGCTTGATGGCGGGCGAACGGATCGCGATCACGGTGACCGTCAACGGCGAGGACTACCGGGAGGAAGTGCCGGCGACCCGCTCGCTCCTCGACTTCCTGCGCGACGACCTGGCCCTCACCGGCACCAAGGAGGGCTGCGGCGAGGGCGAGTGCGGCGCCTGCTCGGTGATCCTGGACGGCCGTCTGGTGGACGCCTGCCTCGTCTTCGCGGCGGAGGCGGACGGACGGCGCGTCGAGACCATCGAAGGGTTGGCGGCGGGCGGGGAATTGCACCCGCTGCAGCGAACCTTCGCCGCCGCCGGGGCGGCCCAGTGCGGCTACTGCACGCCGGGCATGCTCATGGCCTGCAAGGCGCTGTTGGACGGCAACCCGTCGCCCACCCGCGACGAGGCCGCCCATGGAATCGCCGGCAACCTGTGCCGCTGCACCGGCTACGGCACCATCATCCAGGCGGTCATGGAGGCCGCGGAGGAATCATGAAAGTCGTCGGTCAGGAGCTACCCAGGGTCGAGATCTTCGAGAAGGTCACCGGGCAGTCGGTGTTCGGCGCGGACGTGTCGCCGGGGGGCAAGGTGCTCTGCGGCAAGATGATGCTGAGCCCCCACGCCCACGCGCGCATCACCGCCATTCGCACCGAGAAGGCCGAGCGGTTGCCGGGCGTCCGCGCCGTGGTCACCGCCGCGGACGTGCCCGCCGTCCGCTACGGGAAATTCGTCCGCGACGAGGAGTATTTCGCCAGCGCCAAGGTGCGCTACGTCGGCGACCGCATCGCCGCGGTGGCGGCGGTGGACGAGGAGACGGCCGAGGAAGCCGCGCGCCTCATCGAGGTGAACTACGAGGTGCTTCCGGCGGTGACCTCGGGGCTGGAAGCGATGGAACCGGACGCGCCGCTGATCCACGACGGCTACGCCGACTATTGGGCACAACCCAGCGTCGAAGACCGCCGCGGCAACGTGTGCAACCACAAGCAGCTCCTGCGCGGCGACGTGGAGGCCGGGTTCGCCGAGGCCGACCGGGTCTTCGAGCACCGTTTCCACGCCCCCATGGTGCACCAGACCTACATCGAGCCGCATACCGCGCTGGCGCGCTTCGACGCCTCGGGGCGGGCGACGGTGTGGGTCCCCACCCAGGCCCAGTTTCCGCTGCGCGACGCCATCGCGGAAATACTCGACATGCCCATGACCAAGGTGCGGGTGATCCCGACGGAGATCGGCGGCGGCTTCGGCGGCAAGATATCGCCCACCGTCGAGCCCGCGGCGGCGGCGCTGGCGCGGAAAGCGCGCGCGCCGGTGCGCATCGTCATGGGCCGCGGCGAAGACTTCCAGACCACCAACCCCCGGCACCCGTTCCACCTGCGCTACAAGACCGGTGTCAAGCTCGACGGCACCATCATGGCCCGGGAGATCGAGGTGGTGCTGGGGACCGGATATTCTTCCGGCTCCGGCGTCATGATCAGCCAGGGGGCGGCTGTACGGGCGCCCGGCCCCTACCGCATCCCCAATCTCAAGATCGACAGCTACTGCGTCTACACCAACACCCCCACCTGCGGCGCCTACCGGGGCCCCGCCGGACCGCAACTCGCGTTCGCATCCGAGTCGCAGATCGACATCATCGCCCGGGAGCTGGGCATCGACCCGGTGGAGATGCGGGTGCGGAACGCCATGGAGAACGGCGACGAGACCCCGGCCGGCGTCCCTCTCGAGGACGTCCACGTCAAGGAGACCGTGCGCAAGGCGGCGGAGGCCCTGGACGCGGCCCCCAGGGCCGAGGGCGCCAACATCGGACGGGGGATGGCGGCGGCCCACTGGCTGGTGGGCGGCATGGCGTCCAGCGCCGGCGTCAAGCTCAACGAGGACGGCACCTTCGCCATCCTCACGGGCTTGGTGGATCTGAGCGGCGCCAGCACCTCCCTGGCGCAGATCGCCGCGGAAGTGCTGGGAGTCTCCCTCGACGACGTCCACGTGCGCACCGCCGACACGGATTTCGCGCCCCATTCCACCATCAGCGCCGGCAGCCAGGCGCTCAAGAGCATGGGCGGCGCGGTGCTGCTGGCGGCGAGGGACGTCAAGCGACAGATCCAGCAGGTGGCCGCCGACAAGCTGGAAGCCGATCCCGGCGACCTCGAGGTGGGCGAGCACAAGGTCTTCGTCAAGGGCAGCCCGGAACGGTCCGTCTCGCTTCGGGAGGTGGCCCGCTCGGCCCTGGAGCACCCACGCGGACCCATCGTCAGCACGCAGTCCGTGTCCCGGCTCATCCCGCACCCGGCGGTGGCGGCTCACGCCGCCGAGGTGCAGGTGGACCCGGAGACCGGCCATGTCCGCATCCTTCGCTACGTGGCGGTTCAGGACGTGGGGACGGCCGTCAACCCGCTATCGGTGCGGGGGCAGATCGAGGGAGGAGTGATGCAGGGGCTCGGGCAGGCGCTAAGCGAGGCCTGCACGTTCACCGACGGCAAGATGGACAACCCGAACCTGCTGGACTACAAGATCTTCAGCGCGCTGGACGCCCCGCCGGTGGAGGTGCACCTGATCCAGCACCCCTGCGCCACGGGCCCTTTGGGCGCCAAGGGCGTGGGCGAGCCGCCCATCATCCCGCCGCCCGCGGTCATCGCCAACGCCGTCCATGACGCGGTGGGCGTGCGCATCCACGACCTTCCCGTAACGCCGGAGAAGATTGTCCGGGCGCTCAAGGCCAAACGGGCGGAACAGCAACCGTAGCGGCGCGCCGGAACCCCTGCCGCCGGAACGGCCGGTCCCCGGCGACGGCGGGATGTGAGAGAGTATTGGACGGCCGCGGACGCGGCCGCCCTGTCAGAGCCCCAGAAGCGAGTCGATCCGTTCCTGGTCGAAGCCGACCACGGCTTCCCCGTCGATGATGACCACGGGGGTGCTCTGGAAACCGCGCGCCAGAAGGTCCTTCAGCGCCTCCTGGTCCTCGCGAATGTTCTTCTCCACGAAGTCAACGCCCTTTTGAGAAAGATACTCTTTCTCTCGATGACAAGGGGGTCAACCGGGCTGGGTGAACAGGATGATGGATTCGGCCATGTGTACCTCCGTGTCTCGTTTCATAGCATCGACCGTGCATTTCTCAAAGCGCGTCTTGACATGACGGCGCCACTTCTGTAGCCAAGGGTCTCGGCGTGGACGACGCCGGCAAAACCGAAACGGAGGGACATTCATGACACGCAAGGGTCTATCCTTTCTGGCCGCGGCCTTTATCCTGAGCGCTGCGTTTCTGGCAGCCCCCGAGGCCCACGCCGAGGACTTCTACAAGGGCAAGACGTTCCGCTTCATCGTCGGCTTCTCGCCCGGAGGCGGCTACGACACATACACGCGGCTGATCGCCCGCTACTTCGGCAAGTACGTGCCCGGCAACCCCAACACGCTGGTGCAGAACATGACCGGGGCCGGAAGCCTGATCTCGGCCACCTACATCGGCCGGCGGGCCAAACCCGACGGCCTCTCCGGCGCGGTGTTCAACAACTCCCTCATCGTGCAGTCGGCACTGGGCGACAAGAAGGCGGGCGCGGTGCCCTTCGACAAGATGGAGTGGGCCGGCGCCCCCAGCAAGGGCGAGATCGTCTGCATGATGATGGCCTTCTCCGGCAAGACGACCTGGAAGGACGTTGTCAATTCCAAGGAACCCATCAAGATCGGCGCCACCCGCGCCGGCTCCACCGGCCACGACATTCCGGCAATCCTGAACAAGGCCATGGGCACCAAGTTCAAGATCGTCACCGGGTACCGGGGGACGGCTACCATACGGCTGGCGCTGGAGGGACGCGAGGTCGACGGCTTCTGCTCCCAGTGGGAGTCCATGCGGGTCACCGCCCGGAGCATGCTGGACGCCGAGGGCGACCAGAAGCTGGTCCCCTTCGTCATCGACAGTCACACCTATCCGGACCCGGAGATTCAGAACATACCGCTGTTCAAGGACGTGCTGAACAAGGAAGCGCTCCAGCTCTACAACTCGTGGGCGTTCCAGATGGCGTTTCAGCGGATGCTGGCGCTGCCGCCGGGCACACCCAAGGACCGCGTGGAGATCCTGCGGACGGCCTACGCAAAGACCCTGAAGGATCCCGAAATGCTGGCCGAAGCCAAGAAGGCCAAGATCTTGATCACCCCTGTCTCGGGTGCCGAGGTGCAGAAGCTCGTGGACGGGATCATCAACATGCCGCAGCACGTCAGGGAGAGTTTGTCGTTCCTGGTAAGGAAATCGAAGAAGTAGTCGTTGTCATTCGAGGGAGAGGGTTGCGGAGAGGGTGCTAGGTCTCCTCTCCCTCCCCTTTCCCCGCGCTCCAACCCCGCAGAAGCTCCGCCTTCAGCACCTTCCCGGTCGCCCCCTTGGGCAACTCCGGCACGAAACGAATTTGCCGCGGGTACTTGAAGCGGGCGAGCCGGTCCGCGCAATAGGCCGCGAGGCCGTCCGTTCTTGGGCTCGTACCCGGTCTCGCCACCACGAAGGCCGCCACCTCCTCGCCCAACTCCGGGTGCGGCACCCCCACCACGGCGGCCTCGGCAATGTCCGGGTGCTCGGCCAGCACCGCCTCGACTTCCTGGGGGAAGACCGAGTAGCCGCCCCGGAGGATGCGTTCCCTGAGGCGCCCGGTGATCTCCACGAAGCCGCCGGCGGAGATCCGGGCGAGATCGCCGGTCCGGAACCAGCCTTCCTCCAGTGCGGGGGCGGGATCGTTCCAGTACCCTTGCATGGCGGCCGGGGTCCTGATCCAGAGCTCCCCCGTGTCCCCTTCCCCGGCCCCCGCGCCCTCGTCCGTCACCACCCGGAACTCGACGCCCGGGACCGCGCGCCCGATACATTCCGGCCGGTCCTCCGCTTCCGACGCCAGGTACGAGATGGGCCGGAACAACTCGGTCATGCCGTAACCCCGGAGAATGCGGTGGCCGGCGCGACGGCGCCATTCCGAAGCCAGGTCCCACGGGCACGGCGCGGCGCCGGACACCGACAGGCGCAGCGAGGACAGGTCCGCGCCGGCAAACTCCGGCGCGGTCAACAGCCGCCGGAACATCGTCGCCACGCCCAGAAAGAGGGTGACGCGGCGCTCCTGGATGGCTGCGATCACCCGGTCGGGCGCGAACCCTCCTGGGAGCACCACCTGGGCGCCCATGAGCAGCGGAGCCAGGAGCGAGCCGTTGAGCCCGAAGGAATGGGGCAGCGGCAGCACCGACAGCACCACGTCCTCGGGCGTCACCGCCATCATGTCCGCCCACGAGCGGTTGGCGAAGGTCAGCGCGGCGTGGCTGAAAACGGCCCCCTTGGGCCGGCCGGTGCTGCCGGAGCTGTAGCCGAAGTGGGCCGGCGCCGCGCACTCCGCCGCCGTCTCCCAGACGCCCTCCCGCGCCTCCACGTGTTCGACCACCGTCGCCGGGTCCACGTCCGCCAGGATGGCGTCCCGCTCCTCGGGCTTCAGCAACGGGCTCAGCGGAACGGCGGTGGCGCCGAGCTTCCAGATGCCCAACAGCGCCACCACGAATGTCCAGTGGTTGGGCAGCACCATCGCGACCCGGTCGCCCGGGCCGACGTTGCCTTCCGCGAGGCCGCGCGCGAACCCGGCCGCGCGTTCATGCAGCGTGCGGTAGGTCAGGGTCGCGTCGGGACACAGCAACGCGGGCTTTTCAGGGAAGCGCGCCGCTGTCTCCTCCAGGAGACAGACGAAGTTCCGCGTCGGAGAGGTCAATTACAGCCCCAGCTTGTCCAGGTCGATGCGCTCCAGAACGTCACCGGGAATGCGGTTGCGGGGCGTGTACTCGGCCAAGGAGGGCTTGGCGGTGGCGTCGACGCCCCACTTGGCGGTGTAGCCGTCGGAGTCCGTGGAGGGGTCGAGGTCCGAGCCCCGGGTGTTGGAGACCACCGTGATGTCACGGTCCGCCTGACAGCGGGTGCCCAACGCCCACGCCACCTCCCGGTCGTCGAAGATGTCGACGTCGTGGTCCACCACCACGACCCGCTTGATGTACATGTCGGCGCCCAGCACCGCCAGAATCGCGTTCTTGGCCTGCCCTGACACGCGCTGCTCGATGGCGACGTAGCAGCTATAGGGAGCGGGCACGCGCACCGCGGTCACCGACGGGACGATGGCACGCACGGCGCGGTAAAGGTTCGCCTCCATTGGAATGGTGGACAGCAGCAAGTGGTCCACCTGGGCCACGGCGATGTCGTGGAACAGCGCGTCCCGCCGCATGGTGACGGCGTTGTACCGCACCACCTCCCGCTGCCGCTCGCCCAGGCTGTAGCCTGTGAATTCGCTGAACGGCCCCTCTGGCGTCCTCTCCCCGGGCAGGATCTCCCCCTCCAGGACCATCTCCGCGTGAGCCGGCACCAACAGGTCTGAAGTCTCGCAGCGTACGAGCTCAAGCGGCTCCCCCAGGATCCCGCCCATGATGGCGCGCTCGTCCTCGTCGATGGAGCCGATGGCCAGGGCGCCGAGACCGATGGCGGGATGGACGCCGACCGCGAACGCCACGGGCAGCACCTCCCCCCGGACCTCCGCCTTCTGGTAGAACTCCCACAGGTGCTTGGACGCGGTGATGTGGATGGAGGTCCGGTCCTTCCCCATGATCATCAGGCGGTTGTAGGCGCAGTTCCAGGTGCCGTCCTCCGGGTCCTTCGCGAACGAGATGGCGGCGGTGATGTACGGCCCGGCGTCAGCGGCGTGATGAACGATCTGCGGCAGCGCCAGCAAATCGACGTCCCCGCCGGTCCGCACCACCTCCTTCACCGGCCCCGTGTCCACGACCACCGGTGCCACCGGCCGCTCCATGGCCTTCAGGAACGCGGGCTGGACCTCCCTTGGCTCGGTGTTCATGGCCAGCGCCATGCGCCGCCGGCTGGCATGCAGGTTGGTCACCACCGGAAGCTCGCTGCCCTTGACGTTCTCCAGCAAGAGCACCGGCCGGCGGCGCCGCTCACGCGCCAGCTTGGCCACCAGGGCGGTCACCTCGTGGAGCGGATCCACGGGAGCCGATATCCTGACCAGTTCGTCCTTCGATTCCACCAGGTCGAGATAACTTCTCAGGTCCTGCGACATGGATCACCCATTTGCATGAGAGTCGTGCGGTGCGCGGTTCGAACCATCCCTCGCCCCAAAGCCACAAGTTAGTTAAAATCCCCTCCGATTTTAAGCGTCGCAGCCACGTATTCCGGCCTACCCCCTCACAATCTCCGCCTGATGACTCACCGGAAAGTTGACCGAGCGCGCGATGAAGCACATGACTTGGGCCTTCTCGTGCAGGGCCTCCGCCGTCTCCGGGTCGCTCCCGGCGCTGATCGTAACTCGCGGCTTGAGGGACACGCCCGTAAACTCGCCCGAGCCGTCAGGGGAGGTCCGCATCACGCCCTCGGCGGCGTCCTCATAGGCCGTGACGACGACCTTGCTGGCCGCGCACAGGTGCAGGTACCAGAGCATGTGGCAGGCCGAGAGTGCGGCCACGAGCAAGTCTTCCGGGTTGTGGCGGCCGGCATCGCCCAGATAAGCGGGATCGGCCGAGCCCTTGATCGGCGGCTTGTCCGCACAGATGATCTCGTAGTCGCGCGTGTACGTCTTGTAGTCAGCCGTGCCCCGGCCCCGGTTTCCCGTCCAGGTCACGACCGCCGCATAGGTATGTTCTTTCGCCATCCTTCCGCCCTCCATGATAGAAAGACCCCTGACCGAATGAATACGGCTTGATGTATCCAAACGGAGGGAATATGGCCATCATGGACGACACCGACGATCCTGGCTGCTGCTCCATCGACTACACCCACCACAAGGCCGTCTTCGAGCGCCGCCGGAAAATTTTCCAGGAGGACCCCTCCAAGGCGGTCACGGTGCACGAAGCGAAGATCAAACTGGTCAACGACCACCTGAAGGAGGCCAGAACCTCCGAAGGCTATACCATCTTCTGCGACGAGCCGGCGTCCCGCGGAGGCAGCGGCAAGGGGGCCGCCCCTCTCCAGTACTTCGTCGCCTCCATCGGATTCTGAATGCTCAGCCAAGTGACGCAGTTGGCGTCATTCATGGACATCCGCATCGAGCGCGCCGAGATGTCGGTGCGGGGCGAGTTCGACCAGAAAGGAAAATTCGGGTTGTCGGACGTGCCGTCGGCCTGCACCCGCCTGGTCTACCGGCTGGACCTGCAAAGTCCGGACAGCCGGGACCGCATCGTCGAGTTCGCCGAGGCCCTCGAACGGTCCTGCTACACCACCAACACCCTGCGGAACCCGGTGGAGGTGGTGCCGGAGTTGACGCTCAACGGCGTGGACGTGCCGCTAGGCTAGCCGGCCGAGGCTAACCCTGCTCCAGCACCCAGCGCGCTACCTCGTCGTGGCGCGCGAACCAGACCCGGGAGAAACCTTTCATGTAGCGGAGGATCTCCGCCAGCACGGCCGCGATCATGGGCCGGCCGCCGAAGTGGGCGTGGACGGTCAGATTGATCATTTCCGGCGCGTCCGACCGGTAGAGGAAATCGAAAGTGTCCTTGTACACGTTGAGGAAATCCCGCGGGCTGCCACGCAACACGCGGTTGTCCGCGAAGTCGCTGTGGGGGATGGCCACGATATCTCCGGACCCTGTCGTCATCCTGTAGGGGACGTCCGTGTCGTTGTAGTCGCCGTGCCAGACGCAGCCGGCCTCCGCCAGAAACCCCGCGGTATGCTCGGTGGGCGTCGCCCGGGGGCTCAGCCAGCCCACCGGCCGCACTCCGACCGCCCCCTCGATGAGATCGAAGCAACGCCCTATGACTTGCTTCTCTTCCTCCGCCGAGAGGTCGGTGAGGAAGGTATCCTGGGAATAGGAATGGCCGGCCAGCTCGTGGCCGCTCTCATGCAGCGCCTTGACCGCGTCCGGGAAGAGCTCCACCGAGCGGCCGCTGACGCAGACCGTGGCGGGCACGTCGAACTCCCGGAAGATCTTCATGAACCGCCAGATCCCCGTGCGCCCGCCGTATTCCGACCACGAAACGCCCAGGCGATCGACCACGCCGGGTTTCAGCGGCGACGACATGGGCGAATACGACGGCGCGTTTCCCACCGACCAGGTCTCGAACATGGGCGTCACCAGCACCGCCACCTTGGCGTCGCCGGGCCATTTTTCGATGTTTGGCAACTCTCTCCCCTCCCCTAGTGTCCTGCGTCACAAATAGGCTTATGAAGATCCGAGGGCATTTTGGTTGTCGGCAAGGCGCGATGACGAGCAGTGGCGGGCACCACGCGAGGAAGAGCAACGCAGCCGACAGCCAAAAGGACCCGCAGATTCATAAGCCTATTTGTGACGCAGGACACTCGGTTCACGCTCCGGTCGAGCCGCCGCCGGCGCGCTCGTTCAGGAGTTCAATGAAGCGCGCCGCGAGCTTCGGGCCGGTGGCCTCGTCCTCATGCTTGAAGAAGACGTAGGCGCGCTCCCACCGTTGTTCGCGCACCCGGTCCGCCCACGCGCCGATGGCCTCGTCAGTATAGTCCACCGCGCGCAGGCGAAGATAGCCCCAGCCGGCCGTGGACACGAAGGGCGCCTCGCCTTCCAACTCGCCGTCGGCCACGCACAGGGCGGCGTCGTGCTCCCGGAGGGTGTCGAACACCGTATCGTCGAACCAGGAGAGGTGCCGGAACTCCACGGCGACCCGGCGCCCGGCGGGCAGCGTGGCGAGGAAGTCCCGCAGCCGCGGCAGGTCCAGTTTCAGGTTGGGGGGCAATTGGAACAGCACCGGGCCCAGGGTGTCGCCCAGCGCCTCCAGCCGCTGGAACAGGAAGTTGACGGCATCGCCGGCCTGCTTCAGCCGGCTGAAATGGGTGATGGCGCGGGACGCCTTGATGGAGAAGGAGAAGCCCTCCGGCACCTGCTCGCGCCAGCGCGCCAGTACCGGGTCCGCCGGCATGCGGTAGAAGGTGTTGTTGATCTCCACCGTGTCGAAACGCGCGGCGTAGAACGGCAGCATCTCCTTGTCCGGCAGTCCGGCGGGATAGAACTTCCCCTTCCAGGGCTTGTAGGCGAACCCGCTGGTGCCGACGAAGGTCTTCAAGGAAGATCGCTCCAGAGATGCGGGTACTTGAGCCCGGACCCGGTGATCATGAGGACCGTCCGCTCCTCCCTGTCCACGTCGCCGCGCTCCAGGAGCCTCCGCAACGCCGCCAGGCACGCGCCGGCCTCGGGCGCCGCGAAGATCCCCTCGGCCGAACCGATCTCGCGCACGCTCTCCAGGATCTCGGCGTCGGACACGCTCACGGCGGTGCCGTTGCTCTTGCGCAGGATGTCCAGCAGCATGAAATCGCCGATGGCCACCGGGACGCGCAGGCCGGCGGCCACGGTGGCCGGCTCGGTCACCGCCTCCGCCGTGTCCGCTCCGGCCGCGAACGCGTTGACGATGGGGGCGCAGCCCTCGGCCTGCACCGAGATCATGCGCGGCCGCCTCGAATCGATCCATCCCAGCTCTTCCATCTCGTCGAACGCCTTCCACATGCCGATGAGGCCCGTGCCCCCGCCGGTAGGGTAGACCACCACGTCCGGCAGGGTCCAGTCCATCTGTTCGGCAAGCTCATAGGCCATGGTCTTCTTGCCTTCGACCCGGTAGGGTTCCTTCAGCGTCGATACGTCGAACCAACCCTCGCGCTCCTTCTTCTCGCCGATGATGCGGCCGCAATCGTTGATGAAGCCGTCCACCAGCACGACGTGGGCGCCGTACTGCATGCACTCCACGACGCTCACCCGCGACGCGTCCCGGGGCATGTAGATGTAGGCCTCCAGACCCGCCTTGGCGGCGTAGGCGGCCAGCGCTCCGGACGCGTTCCCGGCCGAGGGCACGGCCAGACGCTCCGCGCCAAGTTCCCGCGCCATGGACACGGCGGCAGTCATACCGCGGGCCTTGAACGAGCCGGTGGGATTGAGGGACTCGTCCTTGAGGTGGAGCCGCGGCATGCCCAGCCGCTCGCCCAGACGGCGAGCATGGGCCAGCGGCGTCCACCCCTCCCCCAGAGTGGTGATCGATGCGTCGTCGGCCACCGGGAGCACCTCGCGGTAACGCCACAGGCTGGCCACCCTTCCGGGGAGGCTGTCGCGGGTAAGGGTCTTGCCGGCCCGCGCCAGATCGTAGCGGACCAGCAGCGGACGGCCGCATTCCCGGCAGAGGTTGTGGAGCTTCGCGCGTTCATGACCTGCGCCGCAACGCGAACATTCCAGAAACGTCACATACATAACGCACCCCCAGGCCGCCGGCCGGCGCCGCCGCGCAACGCCGGCCCGGCTTGCCGAGGGCTCGGTTCAACGTGGCGGCGTCAATAACCGACTTTATAAATTAAAAAACTTACTATTATAGACATAATACATTTCCAACGGTTCGACAAGAGTTTTTTCGCGGAACGCCCCGGGAGGCGCCGCTCACATCCGCGGACTCCACACCCTGTCGGGGACGTAGATCTGGCCCTGGAACAGCTTCCGGGCGGTGCGGACCACGCCCGCCTTCTCCAACGCGAAACCGTCGCCCACCCCGCTCAGCTCGAAGGCCACGGTGATGGAGCCGCTGGGGTGCTCGATCTCCACCAGCTCGGAGCACCCTCCCTCGACGTTGGCGATGCCGTCGGCCACGGTCCCGGGAACCAGGGCGCAGCTCCCCACGCAAATGGCGCCGGACACCGCGTGGGCGGCGTGACAGTCGGTGGGCACGAAGTAGCGGGACGTGAGCGCGCCGCCCCGGCGCGGACGGGAGAGGATGCCGAACTTGGGAATGACCTGGCCGCGCACGTCGCCGAGCCCCATCTTCTCGCCGGCGGCCACCCGGATGGTCTCCAGCCGCTCCAGCAGCCCCCGGTTGGCGTCCAGCTCCGTCTTGCCCTCGTCTCCCTCGATGCCCATGCTCTCGGCCGTCGTCAGCACCATGGGCATGGCCACGTCCACGCAGCTCACCTCCACGCCCTCGATGGTCTCCCTGCGCTGACCGGTAGGGAACAGCGCTCCTGTCTTGGAGCCGATGACGTCCATGAAGTTGAGCAGGATCGGCGCCGCCGTGCCCGGGACCCCGTCGATGGCGGCTTCGCCGTCGTACTCGACGTCGCCGCCCGGAGTCCGAATCACCGCCTCGATGAGGGAGTCGGTGTTGACGTTGCGGATGTTCACCACGGTCCTGGGGTCGTCCGAGGTCACCAGCCCGCGATCGATGGCGAAGGGGCCCACGCCCGCCAGCATGTTGCCGCAGGTGGGACCGTAGTCCACGAAAGCCCGGTCCACCGAGACCTGGGCGAACAGATAGTCCACGTCCGCCCAGGAGTGGTCCGAGGGCGAAACGATGGCGACCTTGCTGGTCAGGGTGGTGGCGCCGCCCATGCCGTCGATCTGGCGCTGATCGGGGGAGCCCATGGCGGCCAGCAGGACCCGGTCGCGGGTCGCCTCTTCCGCCGGCAACTCGCCGGACAGGAAGTACGGTCCTCGCGAGGTGCCGCCGCGCATCATGGTGCAGGGGATTGCGGTCTGTCGTGCCATGGTCAGGATATCCTTTCCCAGACGAGCGACGCCCGGCTGCCCGCTCCGCCCATCACGGGCGGCGCCGCCGTCAGTACCAGCCTGTCGCCCTCGAAGGAGACCTCCCGGCGGGTGGTGGTGCCATCCAGCCGGGGGTCGTGGGCAAACTCGATGTGGTGCAGCACCACGTCGCCCTGGATCTCGAACTCCCCGAAATAGCTGAAGTAGGAACCGTCTGGCCGCCGGGTGGCGGTGGCCATGTGGCCGTCCGCGGTATACTCCATTCGGCCCACCACCGGGGCGTCCTCGTTCGATCCGGTGTTGCCGTCGGCGTCGGTGAAGCGAAACTCGCGCAGACGCCACGTTCCGATCATGCGGTCTCGATACGCCATGACCTCAAGATAACGCTTGGCGCACGGAGTTCAACTCCGTCTTCTTGTGCGGCTGCGTTGGCGGAGGCGGCAGCAAACTACGTTGCCTGCGTCACGGCTTCCGGATCCACGTCGGTCTCGACCGCCACCGTGCCGCCGTAGTCGTCGACGATGCAGTATAGCGCGGGCACAAGAAACAACACCTGGAACGTAGACGCGGCAAGACCGAAGGCGAGGCTGGTGACCAGCGGGATCAGCACCTGGGCCTGGAGACTCGTCTCCATCAGCAAGGGCAGCACCCCCGCCACCGTGGTCAGCGTAGTCAGCAGCACGGCGCGAAAACGCTGCCGGGCCGCGCCCCGGGCGGCGGCCTCGGCGGGCTCGCCGCCCGCGCGGCGGATCTTGATGAAGTTCATGAGCACGATGGCGTTGTTGACCACGACCCCGGCAAGAGAGACGAAACCTACGAGGCTGGGCATGGAAAGATCCAGGCCCATGGCGAGGTGGCCGATGACCACGCCCACAAGGCCCACGGGAATGGAGGCCATGATCACCAGGGGCTCGATGTAGCCGCGGAACTGGAAGCTCAGAAGAAGGAAGATGGCGGCCAGCCCCACCAGGAAATTCCGCCCGAGCGACGCTCCGGTATCCGCCGACTCGCTCGCCTGCCCCTCCAGTTCCACGCGGATGCCCGGATAGCGCGCCAGCAGACCAGGCATGAAACGCGCCTGGGTGTCGGCCACGATCTCCGCGGCATTGGCCTTTTCCGGATCGATGTCACCCTGGATGGTGGCCGCGCGGCGGCCGTCCACGCGGTGGATGCGGCTGTAGCCGCGCTCGGAGCTCAGCGACGCCACGGTATGCAACGGCACCTGTTCTCCGGCGGGCAGCGTGACGGTGAAGCGGGCGAGGTCGGCGAGGCTGTCCCGATCGCGCTCGTACAGCCGGACGTCGATCTCGTAGTCCTCCGACCCAACCTGGAACTCGCCGGCGCGACGCCCCTGGAACGCCGCGCGAAGCTGGCGCGCCACCTCGAACGCGGTCACCCCCAGTGCCAGCGCGCCTTCGCGCAGGCGCACGCGTAACTCCGGCTTGCCCAGACGCAGATCGTCGGTCAGGTCGAAAACACCGTTGTAACCGCCAAGCCATTCCCGCAGCTCCGCGGCGGCCCCCTTCAACGAGGCCATGTCCTCCCCCACCAGGCGAATATCGATGGGTCTTCCCCCAAGCCCCAATTGCGCTTCACCAAAGGTCAGCGCGATGACGTCCGGCGGCATGCCCACCTGAGCGCGCCAGCGGCCCATGATCTCGCCCAGCGACGCGTAACGGGCGTCGGGTCCCACCAAGTCCACCGTGACGGTGGCCAGGTGCTCACCCGACTCGCCGGCCTCCCGATTGCGGCCGAACTGCACCCCGACGTTCCGCACCATGTTGGCGCCGCCGGGCCGCCCGGCCGCGTAGCGTTCGTCCACGACGCGGATGGCCTCCACCACCTGCTCCACCACGGCCTCGGTGCGGGCCAGCGGCGTCCCCTGAGACAGCAGCAAGCGCGCCTCGACGACGTTGCCCTCGATGTCGGGAAAGAGCCTGAACTTCAGCGCGCCGCCGGCTATGACGGACACGGACACGAGGAAGAGGCCGGCGACGACGCCCGCCGTGAGATAGCGCCAGGACACCGCCACGTCCACCAGACGCCCGACGAAGCCTTCCGTGAAGCGCGCCAGCCCGGCGTCGAACAGCACCCGCGCCCTGGGAGGCGATGCGTGGCGGGTGGCGCGCAACGCCCCCCGCAGGTGATGCGGCAGGATCAGGAACGCCTCCACGAGGCTGAAGGCCAACGTCAGGATCAACACCACCGGCAGAACCGCGAGCACGGCGCCGACGGTGCCGCTCAGGAACGCCAGGGCGCCGAACACCGCGACCGTGGTGAGAAACGACGCCAGGACCCCCGGGGCCACCTCCAGTGTGCCCCCCGCCGCCGCATCCATGACGGAGCGTCCGGCGGCGCGGTGGCGCGCGATGTTCTCGGCGATGACGATGGCGTCGTCCATGATCAGGCCGATGGCGATGAGCAGGGCCACCATGGTGATCATGTCGAACGAGTAGCCGATGGCCGCCATGCCCGCGATGGTGCCCATGAACGCCACCGGGAGACCCGCGGCCACCCAGAAGGAGTAGCGCAGCCCAAAGAACAGCCACATGACCAGGAACACCAGGACGAGGCCCTGCGCGCCGTTCCGTAACAGCATGGTGAGACGGTCGCGCACGATGGACGCTACGTCGCGGGTGATCTCGAACACCATGCCCGGCGGCGCCACGGCCCGCTGCTCATCGAGATAGGCCCTGACGGCATCGATGATTTCCAGGGTATCGTCGCCGCGGCCCTTCTCCACCATGAGATACGCCGCCCGCCGGCCGTTGAAGCGGTTCTTGTCCTCGGCGCGCTCGAATCGATCGGTGATGGCGGCGATATCTCCCAACCGGATCACGGCGCCACTGCCCGAGGCCACCACCACCAGTTCTTCGAACGTGCCTGGCGTGCGCCGTTCGTCGTCGAAGCGGATCAGCACCGTCGAGTCCGAGGCCTGCACCGACCCCGCCGGGATCGTCACGCTCTGCCGTTCCACGGCATCGGCGAGATCGCGCACGCTGAGTCCGAACTGTCGCATGGTTGATGCCGGGACCTCGATGCGGATCTGACGCTGGGAAAAGCCCTGGAGCTGCACCCGCGCCACACCCGGGATCGCCAAGAGGTCGTCCTTCATACCCTCCGCGTAGGCCTTGAGTCCCTCGGGTTGCAACGGCCCGGCCACGGCGATGGACGCCACCAGGTCCACGCGGCCGAGTTGACGCACGACCGGCGCCTCGGCGTCCGCGGGAAAGTCCTGAATGCCATCCACCTCGCTCTTGACGTCCTCCAGGAAGCGTTCGAGATCGGCGCCTTCCCGCATCACCAGCGTGGCCACCGCTACCCCTTCCCGCGCCTGGCAACGGGTCTCCTCGCGCGCGTCCACGCTGTCCGCGGCGGTTTCCAGCTTGAGACAGATGCCCTGCTCCACGTCCCCGGCCGAGGCCCCGGGCCAAGGTACCCGCACCTCCACGGAATCGGCCGGGAGCTCGGGAAAGGTCTCGCGCTTCACCGTTCCCGCGAAGACGAGACCCAAGAGAATGAACCCGATCATGAGGAGATTTGCCGCCGTGGGGTGACCGGCGAAAAAATGGATCATGGGAGTGTCACTGGACGGGCGCGACACCCGTGGCCTCGGCCACCAAGCTGGCGGTCGCCGCCGGGTCCGGCTCCGGCCTGAGAAGCATGCCCTTGGCGGCGAACGGCAGGTCGGAGACTACCACCTGCTCGCCGGGTTCGAGTCCCGAACGCAGCACCACGAAATTGGCCTGGGTGAAGCCGGCCTCCACCGGGCGAAACTCCAGCCGGTTCTCCGGCCCGGCCACGTAGACCCGATTGCCTCGCAAGGCAGCGCGCGGAATCACCACCGCGCCGGGCCGAGGCGGCCCCCGGAGTTCCACCTCGACGTACATGTTCTTGATCAGCGGCGGGCTGCGGCCCTCCCGGACCTGCCGGTAGGGCTGATCCACCGCGACGATGACCCCCACCGTACGGGTACGCGGATCCACCGTGTCGCTCATCCGCGAGAACCGCGCCGGCCATTCGATGGCGACGTCGGCCGAGTGCAGGCGCACGACGGCCTGCAACTCCTCGCGTAGACGCGGTATCACGGTGCCCAATTCCAAAGCCGGCCCGGCTCGCGACCGCAACAGCGCCAGCACCCTGCTCATGGGCACCTGGGCGATAACCTCGGCCACGTCGACGCTGTCGGCTTCCACCAGCACCTGGCCCTTGGCGGCGAACTGGGCCAGCTCGACGTTCACCGCGGCGATGCGGCAGGTGAAAGGCGCCGTCACGGTGGTGCGGTCCAGGTTCCGCCGGGCCGTCTCCAACTGGGACTCGAGCCGGTCGCGCTGCGCCCGCTGCGCCGCGCGTTCGGCGGGCAGCAGCCTGACGGTGTTGCGGAGGTTCTGCACCGCTTGCTCGCCGGCCAACACCGAACGCTCTTCGCGGTCGGCGTCGGACCGGGAGACGGCACCGCGGCGCAGCAGTTCCCGTGTACGCTCGAATTGCTTGCGGGCCAACGCCAGGTTCCGTTCCTCGATGGCCAGGGAACGCTTCGTGTTTACCGCGCGCACGTCCAGCAACGCGAGCTGGGAGTCCGCGGCGCGAATGTTGGCTTCGATCTCGGCCACCGCGTGGCGGTAGTCGGTGGGGTCGATGCGCAAGAGCTCCGTGCCGGCGGGCAGAATCGCGCCCCGCTGCAACTCCGGATGGCGGTACACCACCGTGCCGCTCACCTCGCCGACAGCCTCCCACACCTTCCCCGGCTTGACGCTGCCGTGCCCCACAGCCCGCGGCACCACCTCCAGGGAAACCGCCTCCACCACACGCACGGCGGTGGTCCGTTCCTCGACCTCGATCCGCGTCGGACCCTCCCGGGAACGGACCGCGTACACCACCGCCAGCACGCCCAGGCCGACGGGTATCCAAAAGAGAAGCTTCTTGAGGAATCGAAGCATGTATCGCCCTGTCTCGCGTTCCTTGCCAGGCCGTCACCTGACGCGACGAACCACCGGTCGGAGCGACGGAATGAGAGGCTCAACTCAGAAACGATTTTCCTATTCTATTAATACATGAAGTTCAGCACAGTAAGCCAGTGTGACCGCGAAAGCGGCGACGGACTGTATGGGGGCGACGTCCCACCAGCCGTGCACCGGGCGATCGGGTGGACACCCACAACGGAAAGCTGCTAGTGTCGTGTCCCGTAATTTCCTGGCATAATTTGCTGGTCTTTTTCGCCGTCGGCTGCGTTGCTCTTCCTCGCGTGGTGCCCGCCACTGCTCGTCATCGCGCCTTGCCGACGACAAAAAATCCTGCGCAACTTATGCCAGGAAATTACGGGACACGACACTAGTGTACTGTCCCACAAATAACTAGTATAATAATGGGCAACCCCCCAAAAGGAGGATGCCCATGCCGCGTGGTCGCCCGGTTAAGCCTGTGGTTCTGGCGGAGGAAGAGAAAGCCCAACTTGTCAGTCTTGCCAACTCTCGCTCCCTGCCGCACGGGTTGGTGCGGCGGGCGCAAATCGTTCTTGCCTGTGCAGAAGGAGAGTCCAACAGCTCTATTGCCGGGCGCATGCGCGTGAACAAGGCAACGGTCGCCAACTGGCGCAAGCGCTATCTCATGGGCGGCATCGAGGGCCTGCACGATGAACTGGGTCGGGGGCGCCACAGGACCTATGAAGATGAACGGGTGGCCACAACCCTCAACGCCGCACTGCAAAGCAAACCACGCGACGGTTCCAGCCATTGGAGCGTGCGTGCGCTGGGCGAGGAAACCGGCATTTCCAAGAGTACCGTGCAACGGTGGTTCAACCTGTTCAGCATCCAACCCCACCGCCAGCGTCACTTCAAACTCTCCAACGATCCCTTCTTCGTCGAGAAAGTACGCGATATCGTGGGACTTTATCTCAACCCGCCCGACCATGCCGTGGTCCTGTGCGTCGATGAAAAAACCCAGGTCCAAGCCCTCAACCGCACTCAACCCATGCTGCCCATGGGATTGGGGTACGTCGAAGGGGTCACCCATGATTACGTCCGCCACGGCACCACCACCCTGTTCGCCGCCCTTGACATTGCTACCGGCCGAGTCATCGCCCAGTGCAAAAAACGCCATCGTCACCAGGAGTTCCTTACCTTCCTCAACCACATCGATGCCAACGTCCCCGAACCTTTCGACGTCCATCTCATCGCTGACAACTATGCTACCCACAGACATCCAAAGGTCAGAGCCTGGCTCGCTAAACGCCCCCGCTACCACATCCACTTTACACCCACCTATGCCTCATGGCTCAATCAAGTCGAACGCTGGTTCGGCCTCATCACCCAGATGGCCATCCGCCGCGGCTCCTTCTCCAGCGTCTCCCAACTCGTCCAGAAAATCCGACTCTTCGTCCAAAACTACAACCGCAATGCCGCTCCCTTCATGTGGACCGCCACCGCTGACTCCATCCTTGCCAAGGTCCAACGTCTTTGCTCATATATTTGCGGGACGCGACACTAGCACAATGTACACTAACTCATTCAAGCCATCGGAGAAGCCACATGCCGTTGATGATCGACAACCGCATCGCAGAGCAGGCGCTCAACATGAACGACGCCATCGGGGCCATGGAGAGCGCGCTCAAGCAGCTCGCCGAGGGCGACGCGGTCTACCAGCCGCGCACCGACTTGTGGTCTCCCACCGCCACCGTGGGCGACTACTTCCGCTGGGGCTCGCTGCTGGGGGCCATCAAGGACCCGCCGGTCCTGGCGTTCCGCTTCAAGCTGGACATCATGACCTGGCAGGAATACAACGGCGCGGTCACCGAGCACTGGTTCAACGTCGAGCCCGGCAAATATTGCGGCATCATCCTGCTGGTGGACACCCGCACCGGCGAGCTGCTGTGCATCATGAACGACGGCTATCTCCAGAGCTACCGGGTGGGCGCCACCGCCGGCGTCGGGGTCAAGCACCTGTCGCGGACCGACTCCAAGGTCATGGGCGTTCTGGGCTCCGGCGCCATGGCGCGCACCTACGCCATGGCCACGTGCGCGGTGCGGCCCATCGAGCACATCAAGATCTTCAGCCCCACCCAAGCCAACCGGGAAGCCTATGCGAAGAAAATGGCGGAGGTGCTGGGGATCAAGGTTACCGCGGTCAACTCCGGCCGGGAGGCCATGAGCGGCGTCGATATCGGCGCCACCTGCACCGACTCGCGCATTCCCCTGTTCCAGGCCGACTGGCTGCAGACCGGCATGCACGTGGTGGACGTGCGCCCGGAGGAGTTGGAGAGCGAGATCTACGAGAAGGCCGACGTGATGATCGGCACCTCCAATCTCGCCGTCCTGAACTATGCCCTGGGCACCCAGGAGGAACGCGACCGGCGCCCCATCGACGACAATTACATGCGGCGCTACACCAACCGCAACCACACCACCCTGTCCGAGGTGCTGATGGGCGAGAAGTCCGGCCGGGAGGATGACGCCCAGACCACCGTCCACCACAACTTCTCCGCCGGTATCCAGTTCGCCGCCGTGGGCTACCTGGTCTACCGCTACGCCAAGGAAAACGGCCTCGGCCACGAGCTGCCGCTGGAGTGGTTCCAGCAGGACATCCGCAACTGATGCCGTAGGGGCGGGTTTCGAACCCGCCCGTGTCCGCGCCGGCAACCACCCATGGCCCAAGCCGCAAGCATAGCGGAAGGCATTCCGCCGACATGACGCAACTGCTGCCCCAGGCCATCGGTCTGCTGACGGCGTGGACCTACGGCATCAGCATCATCTCGGCGCGCCGGGGGCTGCAATACTCCAACGCCAGCACCGTCACCCTGCTCTCGCTGATCTCGCAGACCCTCATCCTGTGGACGATGGTGGGGGGATTCACCGGCCTCCCGGACGTGGGCAGGGGCTTTCTTCTGGCCGCCGTGATGGTGGGCTTCCTGATGCCGGTGCTGCGCTGGCTTACCTACACGGGTATCGCGAAGATCGGCGCGGCGCGGGGGACGGCGCTGCGCTCCACCCATCCCCTCTTCAGCGCCCTGCTGGCGGTGACGTTCCTGGGCGAGACCGCCACCACGCCTTTGCTGACCGGAATCGCGCTGGTGGTGGGGGGCATCGTGCTGATCTCCTGGCACGAGGAACAGCGCGTCTCCACGGCACGCTGGTGGCACGGCGCCTACTCGCTCTCCGGAGCCATCACCGCGGCCGTGGTGCACAACATCGCCCGCGCCTCACTGCACTCGGCCCGCTATCCCATCCTGTTCGCGGCCATCGTCGGGGCCGTGTCGCTGGCCATCTTCGCGAGCTACCTGGCGTTGGCCGGCGCGGCCAACCGGCCTGTATGGGACCGGCGGGCCATGAAGCCTTTCCTGGCTGCCGCGGTGCTGGAGACCCTGGGTTTCCTCCTGTTCAACACGGCCCTCAGCGTGGGGCCGGTGGTCATCGTCACCCCCATGGTCGCCACGCAGCCCATGTGGGTGCTGGTGTTCACGGTGGTGTTCCTTCGCAGCATCGAGATGGTGACGCCGCGGACCGTGAGCGGCAGTCTCGCGGTGGTGGCCGGTACCCTGGCCATCACCCTTGGAGGGGCGCTCAGGTGAACTGCCGCGCATTCATCGGCGGCCCCGGCCTGGCGAGGAACCCTTGACCGTGGCACGGACCCCTCTCCTCGGACCGCGCGTGTTGCGCAACTTCCTCCTGCTGTACGGCAGCACCATGTTCTCCGGACTCGGCTGGGGCATGGTGCTGCCCACCATCCCGGTGCTGGCGACCTCCTTCGACGTATCCCTGGGGGCCGCCGCCCAGACGGTCACGGTGTGGGCCACGGGCCGCTTCGTCGGCACGCCGGGGAGCGGCATCGTGCTTGACCGGACCGGGCCGCGCGTGATGATGGTCGCCGGCGCCGCCGTCACCGCCGTGGCCGCCATCGCGGCGTTCGCAAGCCCCGGGTTCGTGTGGCTGCTGATCGCGCTGTTCGTCGTCGGCGTGGTGGAGCCCTCATGGAACCTGGGCCGTGAGGTGGCGGGCATCGACCTGGCTTCGCAGAACCAGCGGGGGCGGGTCATGAGCGGATTCCACGGCGTCCATAGCGCCGGGATGACCCTGGGACCGCTGGCGGGCGGCTTCCTCACCGTGTCGGCGGGCTTTCGCTACGTGTTCGTCGCCTATGCCCTGGTCGCCGCTTTCGCCGCGCTTTGCGGCCTGGCGGTGGACCGCCCTTCCGGCGCGGGCATGCCGCGGCCTTCCGCCCGAACCGCCGTTCGGCGCTTCGGGCTCGGCTACTGGACGGGCCGCGTCGTCGCGCTGTACCGCGAGGTGGCGCCGCCGCTTCGCCGCACCTACGCGGTCCTGGTCGTCGCCACCTGCGCAAGCCTGATGTGCCGGCTCACCCTCCAGAGCATGCTGCCCCTCTATGCCGGCGGACACCTGGGGTTCAGCCCGGTGGAAGTGGGCGCGCTGTTCTCGATTTCCGGAGTGGTGGTGTTCTTCATGATCGTGCCCGCGGGGTTCGTGCTCGACAAGGTGGGCAGGAAGTGGGCCACGGTGCCGAGCAACCTGATTCCGGCGGTGGTCTTCCTCGTCATTCCGCTGGCCGACACCTTCGCGCAGTTGGCCGTGCTGTTGTCGCTCATGGGGATCGCCAACGGGCTTTCCCTGGGTTGCCTCGCCACCACCACCTATGACGTGGTGCCGCAGCACGCCCGGGGACGCCTCCAGGCCATGCGCCGCACCATCGCGGACTTCGTGGGCCTGGGCGCGCCCGCGGGCGGCGGCATGCTCGCCAACGCGTTCCATCCCGGCATCCCGTTCCTGGCCCTGACCCCGGTCCTGTGGGTCTCGGCGCTGTTGCTGGCGTTCGCGGCCAGGGAGACGCTGGAGCGTTGATCGCGGCCTCACGGCGGTTGACATCAAAGATATTTCGATTATATTGGAAATATCAAAAGGAGAACGACCATGCGTCTGCAACTCGCCCTCAACGTGAGCGACCTCGAAAAGGCCGTCGATTTCTACTCCAGGATGTTCGGCGCGCCGGTCCACAAGCGCAAGCCCGGCTACGCAAATTTCGCCATCGAGGACCCCCCACTGAAGCTCGTGCTGTTCGAGCGTCCCGGCGCCGGGGAACGCATCAACCACCTGGGAGTGGAGGTGTTCGAAGAAGAGGACGTGGCCGCCGCCAGGGAGCGCCTGGAGGGTGCCGGCATCGACCACCGGATCGAGACCGAGACGCACTGCTGCCACGCAACCCAGAACAAGGTCTGGGCCACGGAGCCCGACGGGCTTCCGTGGGAGTGGTACCGGATCATCGACGACACCGACGCCCTGTTCCCGGCGCCGGAAACTCGCACGGATCGGCGGCGGCAGGCGGCCTGCTGTTCGGATTAGTTGCTGGCCGGCTCGCCCGAACCGGCGGCGTCATCGGCGTCCGGCTGGCGTGACGCCTCCAGTCGGTCGCGGAAATGTTGAGAGGCGGCCCAGGCCGCTTCGTACTGGCCCTGGTCGATGCGCCCCCGCATCAGCTCCACCCGAAGCAGCAGGAAGTAGGTCTGGATGACGTCCTGCCGGCAATACTCGTGGATCTCCGCCAGCCGCCCCTCCTCCCACAGGTCCTGGACCATGGAACCGTCGATGTCGCCCTTGCCGCGCAGGCCGATGAGCTTGCACAGCAGGTCGAAGCCGCCGCGGATGCGGTTGACGCCGTGGTTGCCGATGAACTCGTAGAGGTCGTAGTGGCCATCCTCGGAGTAGCGGTAGCGGTGTCCGAAGCGCTGGTTGAAGTAGCGCGGCGCCGCGCACCCGTACTTGAGCGCGTGCAGCTCCAGGACGGGAAGATCGAAATTGCGTCCGTTGAACGACACCAGCGTGCCGTTGAACCGCTCGACCCGCTCCCAGAAGTCGCGGACGATGGCTTCCTCGCTGTAGTCGTCGCCACCAAGGGTCTCGACGTTGACCAGGACGGCGTCGCTGTTGACGGTCCCGACGGCGATGGACACCGGAATGTGGAAAGAGATCGGAAGGAAGTCGCTGCCGGTCTCCGCCACCCGCTCGGAGCGGAGCCGCTCATAGGCCTGGCGATCGGAGATCTCCTCCCTGGGAGCGTAGACCGACTTGACCAGCCCCTTGTCGACGCGGGTTTCGATGTCGAAGATGGCGTAGCTCATCATTTCCGGCGAGCGTGCGGCGACGCGCACCCTAGTGTCGTGTCCCGCGGATTCTCGCGATAAGCTGCGCAGGAATCCGCGGGACACGACACCAGGTATGAATCGTCTAGGGCCTGTTAACACTAATCACTATCGTAATGCCTCAACAATGAGCGAGAAGTGGATGAAGCCGAGGAAGACCACGTCGAGCTTCTCGAAGCGGGAGAAGATGCGCCGGAATCCCTTGAGACGGCGAAACAACCTCTCGATTTCATTGCGGCGCTTGTACATGTGGCGATCATACATCCATGGGTCGAGTCGCGTCGACAACGGCGGCACCACGGGGATAAACCCTAGATCGAGGGCCAACTGGCGCGTCTCGTTGCCTTCGTACGCTCGGTCCATGACCAGCGAGGGACTGTCATGCTGCTGACCCAAGCGATTCAGCAGCTTCCGTCCTTCTGGGGCGTCGTGGGCCTGTCCAGGGGAGAGCGAGAAGGTGATGGCCGTTCGAGCATCCGCGGCAACCATATGAATCTTGGTGGTCCAGCCTCCTCGGGATTTGCCGATGGCTTGGGGGCCGTTTTTTTTAGCGCCCCGTCCCGTCGGGATGGACCTTGACGATGGTGCTGTCCAGCGACACCGCCTCGATCTTGATGCGCACCATCTGCTCCCTCTGGAGCAGCTCGAACACCTGGTCCAGCACCCCGTTCTTCGACCAGCGATTCATCCGGGTATAGATCGTGTGCCAATTGCCGAACCGAGCCGGTAACCCTCGCCACTTGCAACCATGCTCCGCCACATACAAAATAGCGTTGAGCACCTGTCGGTTCGAAAGGCTCACATTCCCTCGCTGCACCGGGAGGTACCCTGCAATGCGCTCATATTGCGCTTCCGTCAATTCCATCCCATGAGCATAGCATATCTTCAATTTAGTGTTAACAGGCCCTAGTCGGGCCGGACCAGCAGCACGCGGTCGGCCGGCAGCTCCAGCGGCAGGCGGTTCCAGGACTCGCCTTCGTCCTCGGAGACGAGGATGTCTCCCTTTCCCTTCTGGCTCGAATCGCTCGAACGTCCGCGGGATACCGCGCCCAGCCCGGCGTAAACGCGCTGGGGCTCGCCGGGGTGCTGGGCCAGCGCCCACACCATCTGCAACATGTGATCCGGCAGGCCCCGGTCGACGCCCACACGCTCCCAGCTCGAGGCCAGGTCGCGGCTGCGGAAGACCGCCCCCTGGGCCTTCTCGGGACGGTCCCAGTAACCCGGCGACTTGTCGGCGGTGGCCACCAGCATCACGGGCGGGTCCCCCGGCAGGAACACGAAGTCGTGGAAGTAGTCCCGGGTCATGCCGCTCTCGGCGCGCCGCCAGCCCGCGCCCGGCTCGTCGCTGCGGAAGAAGCCCCTGGCGGTGGCCACGAACATGGGACCCTCTCCCGCGGGCGTGTTGCTGATGTGATGGATGTCCAGATAGTCGATGCCGCCGCTCACGTCCTCGAAGGTGGCGCCGCGGTCGAAGGTGCGGACGATCCCGCCGTGTTCCAGACAGACGTAGACCGTGCGCGCGTCGTCAGGGGAAACGAAGATGTGGCGCACGTGCTCCCGGTGCGGGGGGCGCGGATAGGTCCACTTGGCGCGCACCTCCGACGGCAGCTCCTGCAACGCGCTCAGTTCCTCCCAGCTCGCGCCGCCGTCCTCGCTCCGGTGGAGATGGATGGGCTCGGTGCCGACGTAGACCACCTCGGGGTCGGTGGGGTCCACGGTAACGGCGCGGACGTTGCCGGAGAAGACCGTGCGCCAGTGCTGCCCGCCGTCGTCGCTGCGGCAGAGCCCCTCTCCGGCCACGCTGGCGTACACGGTCTCGGGGCGTTGCGCAGGGCCGTCGATGGCGTCCACCGTGCCGGGAGGGAGCCCGACGTCCAGCTCTTTCCAGGTGCCGCCGCTGCCGCGCCAGACTTGCAGGCCTTCCTGCGTTCCCGCCATGATTCGTTCAGCCATTGCCGTTCCTCCTGCGTCTGAGTCGCCTGGCCAAAGGGCTGCCGGACCGGAGCGCCCTCACCCCGACCCTCTCCCAGAGGGACAGGGAGTCGGAAGGCGCGGTTTCATGGTTTACTGGTTAGTTCATCGACCGCCGCCATCACTTCGACGTACGTGCCGCAGCGGCAGATGTTGCCGGAAAGGTAGTCGCGCACCTCGGCCTCGTCGGGTTTCGGGTTCTCGTTCAGGAGACCCTTGACGGCCATGATCATGCCGGGGGTGCAGAAACCGCACTGGAACGCCTGGTGGTCGAGGAACGCCTGCTGCACGGGATCGAGGTTGCCGTCCCGGGCGAGTCCTTCGATGGTCAGCACCTCCTTGCCCTCGGCGTTGCTGGCCAGCATCAGGCACGAACTCACCGGCTTACCGTCCACCAGCACCGTGCAGGAGCCGCACACCCCTACGCTGCAACCCTCGCGGGTGCCCTTGAGGCGCAGGTCCTCGCGCAGCACCTCGAGCAGGGTCTGGTTGGACTTGACCGACAGCTCGCGCTCGCGCCCGTTCACGTTGGCGGTGATGAGGTGTCTCATGGCTGGTTCTTTCCGGAGCCGCCGGCTTCGGCCTCGCCCAACGCGGCCACGATGCGCTCCGGGCGGAGCGGCAGCTCGGTGATGTTGACGCCGCCCAGGGCGTTGGCCACGGCGTTGCCGATGGCGGGAGCGACGGCCGGGATCGCCGCCTCGCCCGTCCCCTTGGCGCCGAACGGGCCGTCCGGGTGGGGGTTCTCCACCAGGAGCGACTGGAACCGCTCGGGGTGGTCCTGCATGGACGGCAGCATGTACTCCAGCAGGGTGCCGTTCACCGGCTGGCCCTGCTCGAACACCATCTCCTCGAAGAACGCGGCGCCCAACGCCTCCAGCATCGAGCCCTCGTTCTGAAGCCAGCACTGAAGCGGGTTGATGGCCTTGCCCACGTCCACGGAGGTGGCGATGTTGAGCACCCGCACCTTGCCGGTCTCCACGTCCACCTCCACCTCCGCGCCGCAGGCCGAGAAGAACCAGAAGGCCGCGGCCTTGCCCTTGCCGGTCTTGGGATCGAGCCCGCCCTTGACCTGGAAGTTGCAGCTCCCGAAGATGCTGCCCACCGAATCGCCGTACTTGACCCGCAGCAGTTGCGGCACCGTGAGGCTCCGGTCCGGCACCCCCTTGACGCGCACACCGTCGGCGACCATCTCCAGGTCCGTCTGGTCCACTTCCAGCGCCTCGGCGCCGGCCTCCAGCAGCTGCTCTCGCACCTCCTCGGCCGCCCGCAGCGCGGCGTTGCCCATGTGGAAGGTGGTGCGGCTGGAGCTGGTGGACTTGTCGTAGGGAGTCGCATCGGTGTCCGGCGCGGACACCGTCACCCGTTCCACCGGCACGCCGAGCTGTTCCGCGACGATCTGCGCCAGGCAGGTGCGCACCCCCTGTCCCATCTCGGTGCTGCTGGTCAGGAGCATCACCGAGCCGTCGCCGTTGAGACGCACGCTGGCGGCCGACGCCGTGGGCGTGGTGGTGCTCTTCATGATCACCGCCAAGCCCTTGCCGCGCCGGAGCGACCCTTCGCGAACGCCGTTGCCCTGTTCCTCCCGGCCGCGCCAACCGATGCCGGAAGCCGCCTGCCGGAGACAGTCCGAGATGCCCACCGACACCAGCGACTCGCCGGTGACGAAGACGTCGCCTTCCTGCAACAGGTTCTTGAGGCGCAACTCCAGCGGGTCCATGCCCAGGTGCCGCGCGATGCGGTCCATTTCCGACTCGTAGGCCCAGGCCACGTGGGGCACTCCCACGCCGCGGTAGGGGCCCGCCGGAGGGAGGTTCGTGTAGACGGCGTAGGTGGTGAGCCGGCGGTTGGGCACCCGGTACGGCCCGCTGGCCACGTAGGAGCCGGTCTTGGCGTTGGCCGGACCCGACAGGGCGTAGGCGCCCAGGTCGTAGAAGACCTCCACCTCCCGGGCCACCAGGCTGCCGTCGCGCTTGAAACCGGTCTTCATCCGCACGAACGCGCCGTAGCGGCGTCCGGTGAGGAACACCTCCTCCCGGGTCAGCGTCCACTGGACCGGCCGCCCGGCCTTGCGCGCCAGGAGCGCCGTCACCGGCTCCAGCCGGGCGTGGGTCTTGCCGCCGTAGCCGCCGCCCACGTGCGGCACCACCACCCGGACGCCGCTCTCGGGCACGTTGAATATTCGCGCCAACTGCTCCTGGAGCCCCACCGGATTCTGGCACGGCGTATGCACCAGCAGGCGGTTGGGCGACTCCCACATCGCCGTGGCCACGTGGGGCTCGATGTGGCCGTGCTGCACCGGCGGCATGCGGTAGGTGTTCTCGAAGATCTCGTCAGATTCCGCGAACCCCGCGTCGGCGTCGCCGTCCGCGGCCCGGAACACGCTGCAGACGTTGCCGCCGGCGTTCAGGTTGAGCTGCTCCCGGAAGATGGCCGCCTGTGTCTCGAAGCGTTCCTCGTGGATGATCGGAGCTTCGACCTGCGCCGCCTCCACCACGTCGAACACCGCGGGCAGGGGCTCATATTCCACCTCGATGAGCTCCACCGCCTCCTCCGCGATGTCCCGCTCCTCCGCCGCCACCGCCGCCACGATGTCGCCGACGCAACGCACCCGGTCCATGGCCAGCACCGGCTGGTCCTCCACCACCGCGCCGTAGTGGGGATTCAGACCTTCGAGGTCGTCGCGGGTCACGACGGCCACCACCCCGGGCAGCGCCGCGGCCTTGCTCGCGTCGATGCTGACGAGCAGGGCGTGGGGGTGGGGGCTCCGGAGCGCCTTGGCGTGGAGCATGCCCGGCAGCTCGATGTCGCCAGTGTACTGCGCGGCGCCGGAGACCTTGGCGTTGCCGTCCACCCTGGGAGTGTTGCTGCCGACCGCGCTCACGAGACCGCTTCCTTCCACGCCGCCGCTAGGGCGCGGCGGCCCAGCACCCGCACCAGATGCCTCTTGTAGTCCGCCGAACCGCGGAGGTCGGGGATGGGATCTATCTCTTCGGCGGCCCGGTCGGCCATGGCCTCAAGGTTGCTCTCCGACGGACCGGCCTGGCACAGGAGCAGCGGACGCGACGCCACCGCACCCACCGCAAGCCGCGCCTCCACCGCGCGCCCCCCTTCCAGCCGCACCAGCGCGGTGATGCCGGCGCACGGCCGCTCCTCCGAGGAACCCGTGGTGAACTTGAGATAGTCGCCCACCAGCCGCCCCTCCACCGGCGGCACCGTCACCGCCGTGACCATCTCGCCGGGCTCCAGCGCCGTCTCATACGTGCCCAGAAGAAAGTCCGCCAGCTTGAGCGTCCGTACGCCGCCGGCGCCGCTCAGCTCCACCTCCGCGTCCAACGCCAGCAGCACCCCCGGAGGGTCCGACTGGTGGTCGCCATGGGCAAGATTACCGCCAATGGTGGCCAGGTGGCGGATACGGATGTTCGCCACCTGGTGGCAGGCCGCCGCCAGCACCGGCAGGTGCTCCCGCACCACCGGCGAGGTCTCCACCTCGTGGATGGTGGCCATGGCCTCGATGCGGACCGCGCCCGCATCGTCGCGAGTGATGGCGTTGGCGCCCTGCAGCTTCTTGAGGTTGACGAGGGTCCGGGGCCGCAGAAGCCCCTGCTTGACGAGAATCAGGAGAGCCGTCCCGCCGCTCACCGGCCGGACGTCTTCGCCGGCGCCCAGCATCCGGCAGGCTTCGGTGACGGTCTTGGGTTCAAGAAGGTCGAAGTTGCGCATGTTCCGCTTTCAGCGTTTGCCGAGCGGCACCGCACGCCCGGTACAGGGCCGTCCTGCTCACACACGGACGCCTACCAGTGTTGGCACAACTTGGCAACCCACGTGGCGGCTGGCGTCAAAGCCGATCGTCCGTTGACAAAAACAACATCTTCACATTTTTGATGCTTTGTGCGAATGTGAGGTATCTACGTGGAAAGGTTGCGACGATGAGCCGCTTGTCCATTGAGTTGACCCCTGAACAGCACCAGCAACTGAAAGCAATCGCCGCCCTGCACGGCCAGACCCTCAAGGACTACATCCTTGAACGGACGCTGCCTCATTTGCCGCAGACCGAATCCTTGTCCGAAGAGGAAACCCTGCGCCGGCTGGAAGCGTTTCTTGAGCCCAGGATAGCCGAAGCGGAGCGCGGGGACTTCGTCGAGAAGTCTGTCGAGCAGATCTTTGCCTCCGTCCGTCGTGATGACCGGTAGGCATGTTGTCCTATGAATTGACTCCAGGCGCCGCTTCCGACTTGCGCGACATTGGCCGTCACACCCTTGCTCGGTGGGGTCGGCGCCAGCAGCAACGCTACGCGCACCAACTGGAACGCTGTTGCCAAGCCATCGGCGATGGGACCGCCGTATCCCGGACATTCTCGGACCGTCATCCATCAGTGTACGTCATGCGGTGCCAGCACCACTACGTCTTCTTCCTGACACCGACCGGTGGAAAACCCGTCATCATCGCCTTCCTGCACGAACGTATGGACCTGACAGCCCGTCTCCGGAAGCGCCTGACTTCATGAGCCTACCGGTCTATGCGATGGCAGTCGGCGGCGGATATCCGCCTCCTGGCAGCCACCGGGTCCCGATCTCCGCTATTGACAACCACCGTTCGATCAGACGCGTATCAGCCGCCCTTCCGGTCCGTCTGCACTGACGCGGGACTCGCCAGCTTCTCCCCGCTCGACGTCCGGGTCCGGTCCTCTCGCAACTTCGCCAAATCCTGCCGGATGTCCTGGGCGACCTCCTCGACCTCCCGTGCCACCCGGGGCTCGATCCCAAGCTCCAGTTCCAGCGCCGTCGCGAGCGGCAACAGAAGATTCGCCGAGGGTGACGCCTGAATGAGCTCGCGCATGCGCGCTGGTCCAAGCTCGACACTCAAGTACATCAATGCTTCGAGAGCCTCATAGGGGAGAGATCCGATCTTCTGCAAGAGCGCAAGGGCGGCTTCGATGTCGTCTTCGCACGCGTGTCGGTTGCCGCCAGCAAGCGCCGCCTTCGCCCGGATCAGGTGACCACGGGCACGCCTCGCCAGCGATTCTGGTCCGAGTCCATCAAGAGCCCGGCTAACCGTCTTGACCGCCGCCTCATACTGCCCGCACTTGAACTCCATACCGGCTCTTCGAAGAAGTGCTTCCTCCATCCATTGGCCGGGTACAGCGTGGGTGTTTTCCCCGAGTCGGCGTACCGCTTCGTCAAAAGCCGTCAGTGCGTCCCCAGAACGATCCATTCTGTCTAGTATGATGCCCTTGACAACAAGAGCCTGCGCAACCCACTGAAGGACACCCGGTTTTTGATTCTCTCCGAACCGGCCAACTGCCTCATCCCAGACGGTCAGTGCGTCCTCAAGTCGGTCCATATCGACGAGGAGGTCTCCCTTGTTGAAGAGCGACTTCGCTACTACCTCGGCAACAGTAGGGTTCTGACTCTCCCCGAAACGGAGACCTACCTCCTCCCAAGCGACCAAGGCATCCTGCGGCCGACGCAATTCGCGCAGTGCACACCCCTTGTTGAAGAGGGTCTTCGCCACCCCTTCAAGAATTTCCAGATTCTCATTCTGGCCGAAGAGACGCAACATCTCGTCACAGGCGGCCAATGCGTCCTGCGGCCGATTCAATTGAGCGAACACGGCCCCTTTGTTGACGAGTGCAACCGCTACCTGCTCAAGAAGATGTTGGTTTTCACTCTGTCCGAACCGGAACAACACATCATCCCATGCAGCCAGTGCGTCCTGCGGTCGATTCAATCTCTCAAGTGCATCTCCTTTGTAGACGATGGCGTCCGCTACCAACTCAGGAAGGGCCGTGTCAGTGCTCTGTCCAAAGCGACTTACCACTTCTTCAAGAGCGCCCAGCGCTTCTTGGATCCGATTCATTCCGCCGAGTAGCATTCCCTTGTTGAAAAGAGCCTTCGCGACCGACGCGAGAACGGCCGGGTTTTTGCTCTTTCCAAAGCCACGCACCATCTCTTCATAGGCGTCTAGCGCATCCTGTAGCCGATTCATTCTGGCGAGTGTGACCCCTTTGTTGAACAGGGCCATCGCAACTGACTCAAGAGCGGCCAAGTTCTTGCTCTGTCCGAATCGAAGCACCACTTCTTCGTAGGCGCCGAGCGCATCTTCGGGCCGGTTCATTCTGCCGAGCGTGACGCCTTTGTTGAACAGGGTCGTCGCAACCGCCTCGAGAAACGCTGGGTTGCTGCTCTGTCCGAATCGAAGCAGCAACTCGTTCCACAAGGCCAGTGCTTCCTCCAGACGATTCTGATTGTTCAGGGTAGCTGCTTTAGCGAACAACTCCATCGCTTCCTGCTCTGCTGCGTCGTCCTTACTGGCCGGAAGCTGATCCGCCCGATCGTCGTCCGGCCTCATTTCGGCTGCCGCGGTCCTCACTCCATCGCCAGCCACCAAGGCTCCGTCGGAGACCGCATCGAAATCTTCAGGTGCCAGTGCCAGCAACTCACCGCGGTACTTGCCCAGCGCCGGCGACTCCAAAAACCGTGGAATGGCGATCCGGCAAAGCGATTGCATCTCCCCGTTGAAGCTTCCCGCCTCGCGGATGAGGCGAGCAACAATGTCCTTCAGTTCGTCCGGCGAGTAGTATGTCTCCATGAACTGGACAATGGCTTCGATCAGGCCGCCCGGCCCGCGGGAGCGCCGCATCAGGTAGTAGATGTTGTACAGACGCTCGGTCAGGTAATACTGCTTGCGCCGAGCCGTGCCGCCCTTGACCTGAACAACCCCTCGTTCGATGAGGCGCGCGAGTTGAGCGCTGCACTTGCTCGTCTCCAGCCGCGACCTATCCGAAATCTCCCTCGTGGTCGCCGGTTTCCATAGATCCGCAAGCGCGAGATAGACCCGCCGTTCTTGTGGCGGAAGCGATTCGATATGGCCCTTGAAGTACTCCGTGTGGTCATCGACCAGATCGAGAAGTTCGGCCATGAGATCCCGAAATGACATCCCGGAACCGAAGCGGGCCACGATGGTTAGCAACCGTGGGCTGCCGCCGGTGAGAATCTGCAACGACCGAATCGTCTTGGGCGCCGCGCTTCGACCAGACACCGTCTGCCAAAGAAGCGCGCATTCGTCCCTGTCGAGGGGGCGCAGCAAGAGCACCCTAAACTGGTCGTACAAGGCATGCTCCGGATTGTCGATCTCGTCGAAACGGCTGGTCGCGCTCGCAAGCATGACGATACGAGGTTCGGTCTGTAGTGTGTGTCGCAACCGCCAGCCCGCATCCGGGACTGCCATATCTCTGAACATCATGTTCAGGTTCTCGACGACCAGGACAAGACGCTTGTTCTGTCGGTCGGCGAAATCCAGCAAGGCGGCAAGGCAGCGGTCACCAAGCGCCTTGTCGTCGCTGATGGTCCGCAACTCTTCCAGGGTACGCGACAGGGCAAGATGGTCATCGCGGTGACTCGACTGGATAGCCAGACGGGAAAGGCATTCGAGCCAGAACTCACCTGGGCTGGCCACCTCGTAGCTCTCTTCCGCGAAGATTATTGGAAGAAACCGGCACGACAGCGACGGGTCATGGCGCACCTCGGCGGCAATGCGCAGGAGCAGGGTCGTTTTTCCGCTGCCACGCGGACCGATAACAAGCTGGTGAGCGTTGGCGCTTCCAGTGCATTCGCGCAGCATCTCCATCAAGGACTCGTACTCGTATGTCCGCACACAGAACGAGGCCACCAACTCGTCATCGGTAAGGAATCCGGGGTTGTACTTCCTGACGACGGCTCCCGTCATTGCTCTCCCGTCCGTCGCGGTCCGCTGCCAGTTGCCAAGTGACCGTACCGCTCACGCCACCAGTCCTCCAACAAACCGGAAACAAAGCGGTGACCGTCCCCGTGTTTCTCAAGATAGCCGTCATGTTCCAGCACATTCAGGACATCTTCGGGCGGAACCACCTCCGTATCGTGGGGGACTCGTACTCGGCCTCGATAACGGTTGATGGCGTCTCGCGGTAACAGGCCTTTGAGCGAGGCTTCGGTCAACAGCTCGATCGCCGTTGCGTAACCTTCCTCACCAAGTACGAACTTGAGGCGGGTTTCGTAGTGATCCAGGTGCAACTGTCCCCTGACGCCAAGCATCTCGCCGAGGTAAACCCGCTCGACGTCCTCCGAAGATGCGCCCGAGCGCTCATTTCGGCGCAGATCTTCGTACAAACTGTCAAAGAACCCTTGCACATGATGCGGGACTTGGCACCGGAGACGACGACACATGGCCAGACGTACATCGCGCGGAAGGTCAACATCGTAGGTCTCCGCCAACGCGGCCAAGCATGCGGTCGCGGTTTCTTCATCCCAGGGTTTGAGATCATAAGGGGAAAAGATGTTCATGCGGGAGCCAAGCGCGCCCTGCCGCAAGATCGGCCCCAGACCGACGCTTCCGGAGATGATCATGCATACGCGGCCCTGGTACTCCTGGCCGTTCTTCCGAATCCACCCCAGCAATTCATCGACGGCGCCTCTGCGCGCCGGCGTAATATGGTAATCGTGACCTTTGAGCATTTGATTGACGAGTATCGCAAACTCGTCAATGGCCAGCACTACAGGCTGATCGTTCGCTGCCAAGGCCGCGAAGATCTCGTCGCCCTTCTGTCTCCAGCTACCTGTGTCGACCACGGCGCGCATTTTGGCGTGTAGTTCGACCATGGGGAGTCTTAGCGATGCTTCCTCCGGCACAAGATTGGCCAGCCAAGCTCGCATCTGCTGCCCAACCCCGTTTACCGACCTGCATCGGGTCGCGATCTCGGCAATTGCATCCGCCGGATCAGAAGCATTCTCGATGTTGACGAAGACTGTCTTGAATCGACCTTCTTCGTCCAACCTACGCAACGTCTCTCGAACCAAGCTCGTTTTTCCCATACGCCGTTGCGCGGTCACCATGGTATGGATGCCATCCTCTACCCGGGTCTTCAGTTCACGGATGTCTGCGTCGCGGTCAAAAAACTGGTCACCCACAACCCAATTTGACCCAGCCCTCTTCAGTTTTCCCATGACAGTCTCCAACAGTCTTGTTGCCAACGATATAATTGGCAACAAATTTGTTGGAAGTCAAGAGGGTCGCCTCCAACACAGACGGCGAAGAATCGTTTGCCAATGGGTCTTTTCTCCGGCTACACCGCCCATCATGAGAATGCACAATCCACCTCATCCCGGCGGTGTACTGTTGAGACAGTGGATTTCGCCCTTGGGCATCTCCAATACCCAGACCGCCAAGCACCTCGGGAATTTCCGGAAGGCGCTTTCCGAGATCGTCAACGAGCGCACCAGGATCAGTCCCGAGGTGGCAGTGAGGCTCTCCATAGCCTTGGGCACCAGCTCCGAGCTCTGGATGAACATGCAGTCCAACTACGACTTGTGGCACGCGGAACAGCGCAGGAAGGAGCTGACGGTAACGCCCATCGTTGCCGCTTAGATTTTCGGCACGCTCGGCTCCGTCACCAACTCCCGCGTTGCCATAAACGCTTCCGGCGGCAGGTGTCGGAACCTCCCGGTTCAACCGTTGTACGGCTCCCCTTGCCGCCGGAACAACCCCGCCACTCCGCCGCCGATGACGAACGAGAGCACCCCCAGGGCGACGAATCCCCAGTGGAAGCCCAGGTCGGCCACCAGGATGCCCGTGAGCAGGGGGCCGAACATGCGGCCGGTGGAGCTGCCGCCGCGGATGAGTCCCAGGGCAACGCCCTTGCTGGAGTCGTCGGCGATCTGCAGGGCCAGGGTAGTGGAACCCACGTTGGAAAGGCCGAAGCCGGCGGTCATGAGGCATAGCGGCAACAGCAGCGCGATGTAGCCGTGGCCGAAGACCTGGAGGACGAAGGCGGGAACCGTCACGAACACACCCAGGAGAATCACCCTGCGGGTGCCGATGCGGTCACAGAGCCAGCCGCCGCCCAGCCTGCCCGCGGTGTCGGTCAGGCGCGAGATGCTCACCATCGTGCCGATGATGTCCAGGGTCAGGCCCCGCCGCACCGCCAGGAAAGGAAACGCGATGCGGGTGACGCCGACGAGGCAGAAGAACGACTGGAAGATGGCGAGCCAGGCGCCCAGAAAGCCGGCCTGGCTCATCAGCCCCGTGCCCACCCGCCACAGCGGCACGGGACTGCGCTCCACGGGCTTCTCGGTGCGGTGCCCCCGCGCCAGCAGGATGAAGACCAGGCCGACGCCCTGTGGGACCGCCACCAGCAGGAACAGCTTGTCGAGGCCCCACCACTCGCCGACGAAGCCGCCCATGGTGGGACCGAGGGCGAAGCCGAGCCCCAGGGCCGCCGCCACCTGCCCCTGGGCCTTGCCCTGTTCTTCCGGGGTGGACTGCACGAACACGATGCGGCGGATGGCGAGGCTGAACATGGCCTCGGTAAGTCCCAGGATGGTGAAGGCGACGAGGAAGACGGTCAGGCTGTCCTGGAAGGCGTAACCCAGGAGCGCGGCGACCACGGCGATGACCACCGATGCCAACAGCAGGAAGCTCGACCGGAAATAGGACGCCAGGGTGCCCGACACCACATCAGAGCACAGGGCGCCGATGCCGTTGACCAGCAGCGGCATGCCCACCACCGCCAGGGGGAATCCCTTGGCATCCATGTAGAACGGCGCCAGCATGGAGGCGCCGATGGCGCCCGAGGCCATGCAGATGGCGGACAGCGCGTAAAGCAGGTTGGACGAGATTCCGATGCGCGGGCGCATGATTCCTAACCGGCCGTGGCGTCCGTTCCCGGCGCCGTTCTTCCCCACCCCAGCAACCGCCCGATGACCACGAGGCCGAGCGCCAGGAAGGGCAGCGGCAGCAACCACAACATGGCGGCCCGCTGCGCGGCGACGAACCCTACGGTGCCCTCGCCTTCCATGAGGGATACCGCCAGTCCGATGCCCAGGGCTCCCGCTCCCGGCCCGCACGCGGACAGCAACCCGCCGACGAGACCGTAGTGCTCGCGAGGCGCCAGCGAGAACACGGTCTTCTGGTGCGCCGGCAGGAAGACGCCCACGCCGACTCCCACCAGGGCAAGGGCCAGCAACACCATGGCCGGACTCGATCCGTCTTGCAAGCCAGCGTAGGCGACGATCCCGGCCGCGCCCGCCACCAGTCCCCCCGCCACCAGCATCCAGGGCTTCACGCGATCCGAGAGACGTCCGCTCACCGGGGAACAGACCGCGGCCACCACCGGCAACGTCGTCAGGATGAGCCCGAGAGCAAGCGGCGTCACGTCCAGCACGTTACGCATGTAGAGCGGCGACAGCAGGAAGATGGGGAAATAGGCCGCCGAGAACAGCACCATGCTCAGGAATGCCAGCACCAGGGGGACGTTCGTCATCACCGGCAACGGGATCAGTGGCCGGCGCGCCCGGAACTGGCGCAGCACGAAGGCCGCCATGCCGGCGCCGCCGAGAACGAACCACCCGGCGATGAGAGGCGAGCGCCAGGCGCTGTTGGCGCCGACGCTCAAGCCCACCAGGACGGACGGAAACCCCAGGATCAGGGCCGCCGCCCCCGGGTAGTCGAAGGGCTCGCGGCTCCGGCGCTCCCTGTCTCGAAGCAGGAGCCAGACCGCCACGCTGACCGTCATACCGATGGCGGCGTTGGCCAGGAACACCGCGCGCCAGCCCGCCATGTGGATGAAGAAACCGCCCAGGGCCGGTCCGGTGGCGCGTCCGATCCCCGCCGCCGACAAAAGGATGCCCAGCGCCCAGCCGGTCCGTTCCGGCCGGGCGACAGTGGCCGTGATGGCCGTCGACATGGGGTTGGCCATGGCCAGACCCACGGTCATGACCAGGCGGCACGCGATCAGTTGCACGAATGTCTGCGAGGCGGCCACCAGCGCCGCGCCCAGGCCGTAGAGGGTCACCCCCACTCTGTAGAGCCGGTTGCGGCCGAGGATGTCGCCGGCCCGTCCCAGGCACAGGGCGACGCTGGAGGACAGCACCAAACCCATGGTGGCGATCCATTGGACGGCCGAGAGGCTGCTGCCGAACTCGGCCTGGATCATGGGGATGGAGACGTTGATGCTGCCGTAGCTGTTGAAGAACAGGAAGGTGCCGGCGGAGAGGACGCTCAGCACCCGGACTTCACGGGCCCAGGCTTGCCGGATGGGGGGGCTGCGCACGAATAATTCTCAGTGGGAGGAGGCCCGCCGGCGCGTGCGTCAGTCTTCCTGAGTAACCCCCTTGACCACGTAGTCACCGGATTTCTCGTCCGCCTCCAGGTCCAGCAGCCGCAGGCCCTGGGCTTCCTCCAGCAACTTTCCGAAGGAGCGGAAGCCGTGGTAGCGCTCGTTGAACCCGGGCTTGCGGCGCTTCAGCGCCTGCTTGACCATGGAGCCCCAGATGGTGTCCTTCTCGCCGCGTTCGTCGAAGAGGTGGGTGACGGTCTCGACCACCAGGTCCAGGGCCTCCTGGGCCTCCTTCTTCTCCTCCTTCTCTTCCTTGTCCTCCACCGGCGCGGCCGCCTTGCGCGGGGACCGGCTCGGGGCCTTCTCGCGCTTTGCGCCGCGCCGGCGCCTGGAGTCCCGCACCAGGTCGTCGTAGTAGATGAACTCGTCGCAGTTGGCGATGAGCAGATCCGAGGTGGAGTTCTTCACTCCCACCCCGATGACGACCTTGTTGTTCTCGCGAAGCTTGCTGACCAGCGCGGAGAAATCCGAGTCGCCGCTGATGATCACGAAGGTGTCGACGTGGGACTTCGTGTAGCAGAGGTCCAGCGCGTCCACGACCATGCGAATGTCGGCGGAGTTCTTGCCCGACTGGCGTACGTGGGGAATCTCGATGAGCTCGAAGGAGGCCTCGTGCATGGCGGGCTTGTACTCGCGGTAGCGCTCCCAGTCGGAGTACGCCTTCTTGACCACGATCTTGCCCTTGACCAGCAGGCGGTCCAGGACCTTGCGCATGTCGAAGTCGGCGTAGCGCGCGTCGCGGACTCCGATGGCAATGTTCTCGAAGTCGCAATAGAGTGCAAGATTTTCTGTTTGTGTCATGTTCTCGTTCGGTGATTTTTCGTTCACGGGTCACCCCTTGACGACGTTGACGGGAGCGCCGTCCAGATAGCCGCGAATGGCGGCAAGATAGCCGTCGAAATAGGCGCCGTAGTTGGCCTCTTCGACGTACCCCAGGTGGGGCGTGATGACGGTATTCGGGCATCGCCGGAGCGGATGGTCCGGGGGCAGCGGCTCGGTGTCGTAGACGTCGAGGCCCGCGCCGGCGATGATGCCGCGCTCCAACGCGTCCACCAGCGCCCCCTCTTCCACGATGGGGCCTCGGGACGTATTGATCAGAACGGCCGTGGGCTTCATCTTGGCGAGATCGGCGGCCCCCAAAAGCCCCCGTGTGCGGTCGCTCAACACCAGGTGGATGGTAAGGACGTCGGACCGCGACAGCAACTCCTCCTTGCTCACCCGCGTCACGCCGATCTCCCGGCAGCGTTCGTCGGTGAGGTTCCGGCTCCACGCGATGACGTCCATGTCGAAAGCGAGCCCGACGCGAGCCACCCGGGCGCCCAGCTTTCCCAGGCCCGCCACTCCCAGGGTCTTGCCCAGGAGACCTCCGCCCACGGTCTCCTGCCAGCGGCCCTCGCGGGTGGCCCGGTCCTCGCGCGGGATGTGCCGCAGCAGCCCGATGATCAGGCCCCAGGCCAGCTCGGCGGTGGGGCCGCCGACGCTGGGAGTGCCGCAAACCGTCACCCCCCGTTCCCGGGCCACGGTCATGTCGATGGACGCGTTGCGCATGCCGCTGGTGACCAGCAGCCTCAGGTTGGGGAGCCGCTCCAGCAGACCGCGGCGAAACGGCGTGCGCTCGCGCATCACGCAGACGATCTCGAACCGTTGCAGCCGCTCCGCCAGGGCCTCCTCTTCGTCCAGGTGATCGTGGAACACCGTGACCTCGAGATTTTCGGGGAGTTCCCTGGCGTCCACGAGGGACCGGGCCACGTGCTGATAGTCATCCAGGACTGCTGCTTGTACCTTGCTCATGGGGCACCTTCCGGGGCGGCTAGAGGCATCCCCTCACCCTGACCCTCTCCCGGAGGGAGAGGGGATCGGAGCCTGACCCAGACAGTTCGCGGACGCGGTATGCTGGAGCGTGCCCCGGGTGTTCGGCGGATGCGGGAAAGAACACTAGATCCACGTATTCTCAAGGGTCGAGGTCGCGGAGCACCGCCCTGCAGGGAGCGCCATCCGCCCCGGCGATGCACACGGGGAAGCAGATCAACTCGTAGGAACCGGGTTGAATGTCCGTCAGGTCGACGCCCTCGAGCAACGCGAGGCCGTGGTCCAGGAAGGCCCGGTGCACCGGCACCTGCTCGTCGGCGTGCGCGACCGAAAGATAATCCAGGCCCACGAGCTTGTAACCCCTGGCCACCAGGCCCTCGGCCGCCTCCACCGAGAACGCCGTGAAGTCCGGGTCGTACTCGGCGCGACGGAGAAGCTCCGAGTTGCGGGTCTTGAACAGGATCCGCTCTCCCGGCGGGATCGCCGAGACGTGCTCGGCCGTAATGTAGCGGCCACCGACCACCTCGTGCACCAGCGCCGGGCCGATGAAGCGCTCGAGCGGCAACTGGTCGATGGCGGCCCCGTCGGGCACGAAGTGGAAAGGAGCATCCATGTGGGTGCCGCTGTGGACGCTCATGTTGACGCTCGACGAGTTGTTGTGGTCGCCGCGCTGCATCCGCCGCCGCTCCAGGAGCTCGAACGGGGTGGCGGTGACCCAGCGCGCGGTGGCGGGGCTGAGCTTGAGTGAAATGTCGTAGTAGCGCATGCGGCTCCCGGGCCACGTATCCGGATTCTAGAGGTCCCTGCAAAGCGCGGACTGCGGCACGTCGCGGCAGAACTCGGCCAGCCTATCCCGTTCGGTCTGCGTCTCCTGTGGCTGATTGGGCGCTTGTCCCTGCTGCCCTGTCCGCGCCGGACCAGCCGGCGTCTGCGCGCCGCCTCGCTGCTGATCCAGGCGGGCGGCTAGCTCGGCGTAGCGCTGCTGCGTCGCCTCCTTGCTCTCCTCCAACGCCAGGAACACGTCCTTCCAGCGCTTCTCGTCACGCTGGTTGCGCTGAGTCTGGGCCTTCTGGTTGTTCTCCGTGGCCTTCAGCACCGCCGCCAGACGTTTCTCGAGACTCGTCAGGGCCTCGCCCTGCTCCTTGACGACTCCTGGTGGAACGGAAAGGCCGTCGCCCAGTTTCTGCAACTGGGCCGTGAGTTTCTTCTGGTTTGCCTCCACGAGCGCTTTCAACTCGGCCGAGCGCTTGTCTCGTTCCGCGGCCTTGGCGTCGCTGCGGCCCAGCTTCTGCTCCAGCCCCTGGCGCAACGCGGCCAAGCCCTTCTCGCGCCGGTCCTCGAGCTGCTTTGCCCACTTGTTCAGCTCCTGCTGAAGAACTTCCCGCTGAGCTGCGGTCAATGTGGTGGTGATCTTCCCTTCCAGCGCGCTGGCGTTCGCTGCCGACCCGGCCCCGCCAAGCAACTCGACGGCTTCCTGTATTCTCGCGAGCTGACCTTCGGTGTGGGCAAGGGAGATCATCACCTCGGTGATGTTGGTTTCGTTGCCCACGGCCATGCGGTCGAGAGATATCCTGAGGTTCCGGGTCTCCCACGCCGTGTATCCGACCGCGACGGTGGCCGCCACCAGGACCAGGAATGCGAAGGATTTACCCATCAGTGTGACCTGCGCGCGTGCCCGGCTCGGACGCCTCAGTTCGGGGAAGTTTCGAGTCGGGCAAGGGTCTCCGGGTCAAGGCGCGGGCGAATGAATGCCTGATAGATGGACTCGTTCTGCAGCCACATGATGTCTACGCGGGTTCGCACGGCGGTCCGCATCTCCTCCTGGAGGCCCGCGTCCATGATGTGTTCCTTGATCACGTCGACAATGAAGTTTCCGTGCCCTTCGTCATGATACTCGTGGGCGCGGAAGAAAGCCAAGGACTCGGAAGGAATCCAGGAATAGCGCGACTCCAGCGCCTGGCGTTCCTCGCCCATGCGCTTGGGTCCTTCCCCCTCGAAGACCAGCCCGGTGCCGATGGCCACGGCCCAGTGGCTCTGCTGCACGAGCTGAACGTACATCTCCAGCGCCGCCTTGATTCCCGGCAACGGCTCGTAGCCGTGCATCTCTTCCCGGGCGATGCCCAGGCCCTCGCCGAAACGCGTCCACAACTCGGCGTGGCTCGGGTATTCGCCGCCGAACAGGTCCTCGCCTTCCTCCTCCACCATGTTTTCGAGCAGCATTCGCCGCAATGCCTGGATCGGGCACTTCTGGTAGCGTATGCCGAAGAAGCGGTGAATGTTGCGGAACTCGTGGAACTGGTTCTTGGCCCACCCCTGTAGCTGCTCTCGGGTGAGCTCGCCGCCCAGGAGCATCGTGCGCAACGGATGCACCGGATACCGACCCCGCAGGACGCGGCGGAGATCGTCGATCAGGGCTTCCGGTTGCAAGGTCTCCATCGCTGGTCGTCTCCCGTCCCGTTACTGCCCGGGAACGAAGAGCTCCTGCCGCCTCACCTTCCCGGGGAAGACGTCCTTGCACTCGCCGTCTTCCAGCACGATCTCGCCGTTGACGACGACGGCGCCGATACCCGGCGGATGGCGGTGTATCTCCTCCTCGTCGAGCTTGGCCGGCATGCGCTTGCTGGCGAGGTCGTCGATCTTGTCGGCGTCGAAGACCGTGATGTCCGCCGGCAGGCCGGTCTTGAGGATTCCCCGGTTCATCCTCAGCTTGGCGGCGGGATGGCCGGTCACCTTGTGCACCGCCTCCTCGAGGTTGAAGAGGTTCTTGTCCCGGCGCCAGTAACCCAGCACGCGGGTGGGGGCGCCATGCCAGAAGAACCGGTCGAGGTGCGCGCCCGCGTCGGTGCCGATGAGCCCTTCGGTGGTCTTGATCATCTCGGCCAGCAGGTCCATGTGCCCGTTGGCGAAGCCCTGGTAGTAAAGCTTGGAAGCCAGGCCGTCCTCCAACCAGGTGTCGAAGAAGGCGTCGACCTCGGACTTGCCGCTGTCGCCGGCGATCTCGGCGACGTTCCGCCCCTCGCGCGACTTCAGGTCTTCGCGGCCCATCACGTCGAAATACACACCGCCCCATCCCAGCCACTCGGGATACGCCGGCTCGCCCGCGTTCTCGCGCCGCTGCTCGTCCAGCCTGCGCCGCACGTCGGGGTCCTGGAGCTTGCGCGCCAGCTCGTCCCGGTCCTGCTTGATCTCTTCCCACAGGGGCAGGCCGTCCAGGATGAAGCAATCGTTCAAGTCGAAGCGACGGATGTGCGAGTAGGGGATCACCACGCCGTAGATGTCCTTGCCCCGCTCCCGCGACTCCCTCATGAGATCGATGGCCCGCAGCCCGTCCTCCTTCTCGCCGGGCCGCACCCGGAACTCGTTGCCGATCATCGGCACGTTGATCTTCTCCACCAGCTCGGGGAACCCGCTCTCCGGTTTGAGCAGGTTGCCGAAGCCGTTGAACTGGAAGCAGCCGCCGTACTCGCCGGCGACGTTGGCCAGGGCCGCCATCTCCTCCTGGGTGGCCAGCGTGCTGGGGGTGCCGGCATGGATGGCCGGGCCGCCGCGGGGGCTGGACGAGAAGCCGATGCCGCCGGCCTCCATGCCCTCCCGGACCATCTGCTTCATGCTCTCCAGCTCCTCCGGGGTAGACTCCCGCTTGTAGGCCGCCTCGCCCATCACCATCAACCGTACCGGCGAGTGGGGCACCAGGGCGGCGACGTTCACGCCCACCCGGCCCTCGAGATAGTCGAGGTACTCGGGGAAGGTCGTCCATTTCCAGTCGTTGTCGTTGACGTAGTCGTCGAGTACCCGGCGCAGATAGGCGATCAGCACGTCCCGCGGCTCGCCCTTGGGCGGCACCGGCGCGATGGAGACGCCGCAGTCGCCGATGACGATGGAGGTGACGCCGTAGTTGACCACAGGGTTGCCATGGGGATACTGCACGATGAAGAGGTCCATGTGGGTGTGGGAGTCGATGAACCCCGGCGCCACCACCTGTCCACGAGCGTCGAACTCGGTCCGGCCCTGTCCCACGTCCTTTCCGATCGCCGCGATGGTTCCTCCATCCACGGCCACGTCCGCCTCGAAACCGGGGCTGCCGGTACCGTCGACCACAAGGCCGTTCTTCACAACCAGATCATGCGCCATGGTTCTTCCCCCTTCTTTGCGTATCAGGTTTCGCGATCGCTGTTCCGATTCCCTTAGTTAGACCGAAAGGCTTCGCCGCGTCAAGGAAAGACGGGGCGCGGCCGGGGTGTGATGGAGGGCGCGGGCTAGGGGCGACCGCCGGTCGCCCCTACATGGGATTCATCCGGGTCATGCGTGGGGCCGACCGGCGGTCGCCCCCTGAAATTCGATTACTCGGACAGGCTCCTGGACGCTCTCTTCTCTTTTGACTAGACTCTCGACGTGACCCATTTGGCGGCAGACGTTCTGGTGGTGGGCGCCGGCGGGGCGGGCATGTACGCGGCCATCGCCGCGGCCGGGAGGGATGCGTCCGTGCTGTTGCTGGACAAATCCCTGGTGGGCCGCGGCGGGGCCACGATCATGGCCCAGATGACCGTCGCCGCCGCCATAGGCCACGAGGAGCCCGACCACTGGACCGATCATCTCCAGGACACGCTGGCGGCGGGCCGTGAGCTGTGCGACGAGGGGCTGGCCCGGATGCTGTGCGAGAACGGGCCCGCGAGAATCTTCGAGATGGACGGCTGGGGGGCCCACTGGGCGCGCGGCGCCGACGACCGCATCCGCCAGGTGAAGGCCCCCGGGCACGGCCGCGCCCGTTGCTGCTACGTGGACTTCCTGAACACCGGCCCCGGGGTGGCGGGGACCTTGCGGCGGCAGGTCAGCCGGTTGGGGCCGGTGCGGCGGGTGAGCAACGTGGCGGTTACCGAGATCGTCGTGCACGACGGCCGGGCGGTGGGGGCGGTGGGCATGGACGTGGTGTCCGGCGAGGTGGTCACCATGGACGCCAAGGCCGTCATCCTGGCGGCGGGCGGCCTCACCAAGATCTACCGCCGCAACAGCGCATCCACCAACATGGGCGGCGAGGCGTACGCCCTGGCCCTGTGGGCCGGCGCGGAGCTCATCGACATGGAGTTCGTCCAGTTTTTCCCCATCGCCCACCTGGCGCCGCGACTGGTGGGCATGGACCCCATCATGTGGGACCCGTTCCGCTACAAGCTGGGGGGACGTCTCCTGAACGGCGACTTCGAGGAGTTCATGCACCGCTACGGCGGCCAGGACAGCGGCACCTACACCACCGTGCGCGACCAGGCCTCCTACGCCATCCTCAAGGAAGTCGAGGCCGGCCGCGGCTCCCCTCACGGAGGCGTCTTCCTGGACTTCCGGCACGTGCCCGACGAGACCCTCAGGGAAGCCTTCGGGCCGGTCATCGACCGGCTGGCGCAGAACGGCATCGACCTCACCCGCACGCCGGTAGAGGTGGCGCCGACGGCCCACTACCAGATGGGGGGCATCCGCGTGAACCAGCGCATGGAGACGCGGGTCGGAGGGCTCTACGCCGCCGGAGAAGCCGTGGGCGGCGCCAACGGCGCCAACCGGCTGTCCGGCAACGCCATCACCGAGGCACTGGTGTTCGGCGAATGCGCCGGCCGCGAAGCCGCCACCGCCGTGGCCGGCAGCGCCCGCGGGTGGAACGCGACGGCCGCCGACGGCGCGGTGGAACGCCTTCGCGCGGCCCTGAGCACGGACGCCGGCGGCGGCATCCCGGCCAACGTGCTGGAACGCAGGCTGCAGGACATCATGTGGGAGGACGCCGGACCGTTCCGCACGGGAGAGCAGCTCCGGCGGGCGCTCGACGGCATCCGCGAGCTGCGAGAGTCCCCGGTAGCGGTCCGTCCCGTCGGCGGCTTCAACCTCGACCTCCAGGACCGGCTGGAGCTCAGAGCCATGCTCACCACCGCCGAGGCCGTGGTGCGGGCGGCCATCGGCCGCACCGAGAGCCGCGGCGCGCACCAGCGGCTGGACTTCCAGGAGAGCGACGAACGATTCGTGGCGAACCAGGCCATCGAGATGAGGGGCGCGGAACTGACGGCCAGTTGGCCGGTCGGGAAGAGTTGTTGAAAAAATCCGCTGGCGCCGGATTGCACTTCGCCGATCCGGCCGCGTTGAGACAGCACCGAGCAGAGACTCGATATGGGCGATACGACATCAGGATCCGCCGAACGGACCACGGAGCTTCGCGTGTGGCGTGGCGGCGCCGCGGACCGCGGCCGCTACGATGTCTACCGGGTGCCCTATGAGGAGGGCATGTCGGTGCTCGATGCGCTGGTGTGGATCCGGGGCCACGCGGACTCGAGCCTTGCCTTCCGCTACGGCTGTATCAACGCCAACGCGTGCAAGACCTGCATGGCCCTGGTGGACGGCGAGGTGGGCTACATGTGCACCACCCGCCTGGGCCCGGCCGGAGGCACGGTGGAGCCGCTACCCAAGCGGCCGCTGATCCGCGACCTGGTGACCGATACGGTGCCCGACGACGAGAAGCTGCCACCGCCTGGACGGGACTGACTCCATGGACGACAAGAGCTTCGATCTGGTCGTCATCGGCAGCGGCCCGGCCGGCCAGAAGGGCGCCATCGCCGCCGCCAAGATGGGCAAGCGCGTCGCGGTCGTGGACCGCAACGACATGATCGGCGGCGTATGCCTGCACGCCGGGACCATACCGAGCAAGACGCTGCGGTTGGCGGTGTTGTACCTCACGGGCTTCCAGCAGAAGTCGTTCTACGGCCAGGCCTACGCGCCAAGGTCCCACGTGACCGCCGACGACCTGATGTTCCGGGTCCGCACCGTGATCGATCGGGAGCAGGCCACGGTGACGGACCAACTTCAGCGCAACGGCGTGACCCTGGTGAACGGCTGGGCGCGGTTCGTCGACACCCATACGATTCAGACCGACAGCGGCCAGCAGGTCCGGGGCGACCACATCCTCATCGCCTGCGGCACCCGCTCCGCGCGCAACCCGGAGATTCCCTACGACGGCCGCAAGATCATGGTGGCGGAAGATTTCGGACGCGGCGACCGCGAGAAGATCCCCCGCAGCGTGATCGTCGTGGGGGCCGGTGTCATCGGCCTGGAGTATGCCTCGATGCTCTCGGCCCTGGGCGTGCGAGTGACCCTCATCGAAACCCGGGACACCATGCTGGACTTCGTGGACAAGGAGATCATCGAGGCGCTCCGCTACCACATGCGCCGGCGCGACGCCATCTTCAGGCTGGGGGAACACGTGGTCGGGGTACGGGTGCAGGACAACGGCCTGGTGCGGGCCGAGCTCGAAAGCGGCAAACGGGTCACGGGCGACGCCCTCCTCTACACCGTGGGCAGGCAATCCAACGCCGACCAGCTACAGCTCGACAGGATCGGCATCGACACCGACCCGCGGGGCCGCATCGCCGTCAACCAGTACTTCCAGACCTCGCGGCCGCACATCTACGCGGTGGGCGACTGCATCGGCTTCCCGGCGCTGGCGTCGACGTCCATGGAACAGGGGCGGCTGGCCAGCACGCACATGTTCGCCGGACCGTCGCTCGAATCCGCGCCCTTCTTCCCCTACGGCATCTACACTATTCCGGAGATTTCCATGGTCGGCCAGACCGAGCAGGAACTCACCGCGGAGCGGGTGCCCTACGAGGTGGGCAAGTGCCTTTACGAAGACGTAGCCAAGGCCCAGATGGTGGGGGACCGCGCCGGCATGCTGAAGCTGATCTTCGATCCCGACACCCTCAAGCTGCTCAGCGTCCACGCCATCGGCGAGGACGCCACCGAGATCATCCACATCGGCCACGCCGTCATCGCCCACGGCGGCACCATCGAGTACTTCCGCGACAACGTCTTCAACTACCCCACCTTCGCCGAAGCCTACAAAGTGGCGGCGTATGACGGTTTCAACAAGATCGCGGAGATGCGGTGAGAGCAAACGTTGGAAGCGGACGAGGGATCAAGGATTCTTGGATCTTCAGGAATTCGCGTGGTTGGGTAGCCTTTGCTCCCACCGAGACAAGGCGCTACACGCCTCCTCCGCTTCGCTCCGACCCTTCGGGTGACTCGGCGCTCAGGTCGACTTCAGAGCAAGGTGTCTGCCCCTGCACAGGCGTGCCCCCATAGACGGCCAGAGCGTCGCCAGCGCTACCCCTCCGCGGAAGCGCAACCCGTGGAATCCGGAAGCGCCGGATTCTGGGGACATTTCACGTCGCGATCATGACCGATTCAGCGAAGAGCAGTCGATTGGGATTCTGAAGGAGCATCAAGCGAGGCTGTGGGTGCCGGAGCCTTGTCGCAGATGCGACACCAGCGACTCCACGTTCTGCAAGTGGCGGTCGTCGGGCACGCAGCCTAGCTAGTCACCAGCGATTGCGAAGATCCTTAGAATACCAAGGACAATGGTAGCGGTAAGTCCCAATCCAGTAACTATACCGGTCAGTATCCAGACCTTTAGTGACTGTAGATCCTCCTTTGTCGCAAGATGCTCGATTTTGCCTTCCAGTTTGCCTATCCTCATCTGTAGATCAGCAAGACCACCCTCTTCCTTACCGGATTCTTCCATGTCAACGGAACCTCCCTCCGCCCCCACGGTCGGGTCTTCTCGGGCAGCCACGCTTAACGGCTTTCGGTAAATCCTTAAACCCCTTTGTTGGCTGGAAAGAACTCTCCTTGCCTCCAGAATTAATGATTGTTGACACGGCCTTTCCAGCCAACTTCGAGCCGAGAGAGAACCCTGCCGCAGCACCGACGAGTTCTCCGACGACAGCCTTATCCGGGACCTTGTCTACTTGAAAATGGAGCACACCTACCCAATCAACTTTACTTTTTACCGTGTGGTCGAGTTTTCCGCTCTCGGAAATTCTTCGTTCCCTCGCCCCCCCCAAACCGGCTGCATTTACGCCCTTTCTGTACTGGAAGCCGATCAAAGGGTTGTTCTCGCGGTCAAAAACGATAACTCTTGCGACGAAAGTATCACCGTCGATTTTCTTTCCATTTGAGAACATCGACGATACTTTGACTATCCCATCGTCATCAATTCTCACATCTGTAGAGGCATACTGCCTGTGGTCAAGTTTGGATTCGTAGTGCCAGCAAGTCGCTGCCGCCGCACCGGTGCACAGCACTAGGAGAAGTACAACCGGAGATACAAAATGTCTCATGCTAGACCCTCCCTTTTGACAAACGAGTGTCCTGAGATGTATCCAAATCCTCCTTCGACTTTGTTCCGATCGCCGTCGCGAGTCTTTCAAAATACAGCCACTCCGGCTTGGGCGGCTTCCCCATGATGGCATCAACGACATCCTGCGATGTCGCGTTGCTTTCACCGGCTCATGTCGCTTGGCATTGACGGGTTCTTCCTGGCACTTTACGGTGCGTTCTGGCTATTTCTGGAGTTAACGGCTACCTACTTTCACCAATACCCGCTAACAGTCGCTTGCGCAAGCATCAACCCCCATGAGGAGTTCACACCTTCCTGGTGCTTCCCGTGCTTGAAAATCGCGTTGGCGGTGTGGCGGCTCTTCAGGTTGTCTGGGACCAAAAGGACTTACCCGTCCTCAGGCTCCTCCACTTCTCGTGTGAGCCCTTGGCGGCCTTCCAACACTCGAAACCGAGCGTCGTGAGTCCCTTCGTGACCGTGTCGTCAAGACCCGCCAATTTTACGCCACCGCCCCTTCCGTATCAGGGCGCTGCCACAAGCTCGGATAGGTTACGGCGGTTCACCATGATCAACTCGGGCGCTACCTCCAGCATGATCGACTCAAACTCATCCAGAGTGGCCGTCTCGATATGCAGGCCCTCAATATCGCTGTCGGCGTAGGATACGCCCGCCTCGGCGTCCCAAACGGCCCTCACTCGAAGGGTGTGTTTCACTGCCGTGCCCTCCTATGCCGCCGCAACCTGCCGATCCGTTCTTGCAGGCAGACTTGCTTGACAAGTATTAGAGATACCGTATTTACAGGCATATACAAGATGCTCGACGTCTATCGGATGGTCGGCTTCCAATGGGGCTCGGGCAACGCCCGGAAGAGGCCCGACAAGCACAGCGTCCATCAAATAGAAGCAGAACGGACCTTTTCCAACCAGCCTTTATCTCGGACCGAGACATGAGCCGCAAGGAGCGAGCCCGACATGAGTAGGAAACGTAAAGGCGTTCCGGGCCTTGAGAGCGAAGCGGAGGAGCGGGCTTTCTGGGAAACCCGTGACTCCACAGGTTACGTGGACTGGAACCGAGCGGAACACGTCCGTTTCCCCAACCTCAAGCCTTCGAGCAAGGCGATTTCTCTCCGGTTGCCGGTGGACCTGCTTGAACGGATCAAGGTCGCAGCCAACAAGCGGGACGTTCCCTATCAGTCGCTGATCAAGGTGTGGTTATCGGAGAAGGTGGATGCGGGATAGGCCAATCCGACCGTTGGCGGAACCCTTCCATGCGTCAGCTCGACCTTTTCCATGATAATCCCAGGACGCGGGCGCGAAACGAGCTGCGCGATGCGTTGTCCGCGCACGACGCCGGCAGGTCCCGGACGGCTCTCGAACAGCTTACGGAGTTGGACCCCGGCCATGACCTGTCGACCGCCGCACAGACGATGATCGACGCCTTGGAGGCTCCTGCTCCCGGGGCATCCGATCAGGGACTCGATCGGCTTCGCTCTCTGGAGCAGGAGTGGCTGCCAGCTGCTGAAACCCTGCTCGGGCGTGACGGCAGCCGGGAATTCCTGGGCCCAGCTTGGCGCGACATCGCCCGCGCCATCGAATCGTTGCCTTTCGATCCGACCCGTCCAGCACGCCATGCGAGTTGGGCGTACGGGCAAGGCCGCGACTGGATCAACGTAAGGCGTTCGGTTCTGACCGTGCAGGGATATGGGGCCATTCCCGTTCTCCTCGCCAGGCTGGCGGAGGCCGACTGGCGGCTGGGCAACCGCCCGCAGGCCGTCAGTCACTGGTTCACGCTTTGCTGGCGGTCCGCCGCGGACTTTGAGCAACTGGTGGGGAAACCGGACTTTCCCGACGAGGGTGTGGCGGCCGCTTGGCGTCGCGCTCAGGATGACCTGGAACCGGAATTGTCACCCGCATGGTTCCCCGCATGGATGTTGCTCGAAGAGCCCGCGCTCGCCCGCCAATGCGCGGCCCAGGAGGGACAAGACGCGCCCAGACGCGCCTTCCAGGTTACCCGCGCGCTGCTGACCACCGGTCCCGAGGAACCATCGAGCCTTGCGCTTCGACGTGACCTCCAGGCGCTTCACCCAGGCTTGCTGGCCAGTTTTCTGAAGAAATTCGCGCGAGCCTGAGATCCCGCTCTGTCTTCCCCGCAGTCCTCCCGCCCGGCAGCACCCTCTCTTACGTGAACCTTGGAATGACTTCGGTGCCCAAGCGCTTAAGCTGCTCGTGGACAGCCTCGGGGGGACAGGCGGGGCGAGCGACGAACTTGGAGGCGCCGACGTCGATGTAGCGTTGGATGGTGTTGGTCATGTCTTCCACGGTCCCCAGGGCGGAGGTTTCGGCGAAGTCCACGTCGGTGCGGTTGCGGAGAGCGTAGGGGCGGGCCAGTCGCGCAGCCTCCACGGCGTCCTCGGCGAAGCAATAGTTGAACAGCACGCCGAAATGGTCATGGTCGATCCGGCGGCCGTAGTTCGCCGCGTATCCTCGGATCCGAGCTATGGCACTCCCGACCTCCTCCGGGGTCATCTGCGAGCCCAGCCAACCGTCGGCAAGGCGGGCGGTGCGGCGGAAGGCGGGGCCGCTGCGTCCGCCGACCCAGATGGGCGGGGCGGCCTGGGCCGGCTTGGGGGCGATCGAGACGTTTGCCAACTGGTAGTACTTCCCTTGGGCGCTGACGTCGTTCCCGGACCACAGCGCCCGCAGCAGGTGAACCATTTCCTCGGTGCGGCCGGCGCGCTCGGAGCGGTGGATCCCGCATGCTTGCAGCTCGGTGTCGTCATCGCGTCCCAGCCCTATGGCAAGCAGCAGGCGTCCGCCCGACAGGAAGTCCAGGGTGGCGAGCTCCTTGGCCAGCACGGTGGGGTTCCTGAGCGGGAGAGCCATGACACTGGTGCCGAACTTCATCTTGCGGGTGCGCGCGGCCACCCACGAAAGCGCTACCACCGGCTCGAGGCTCAGCGTCTCGGACACCACGCGGTCGCTAAGCCACAGCGAGTCGATGGCGAGGTTCTCCGCCAAGTCCACGGCACTCCAGAATGCCTCCGGGTCCGGGTCCCCGAAGGGCCAGCCGGTGAAGCCGATGCCAATACCGATTCCCATGTCGGTCTGTCCCCTTCTCCCCTTCAAGGTTTGGTTCTGGACACTACCAGATCGTGTTAAGGGTAATCCACCGTCCGGCGGGACCCCGGCGCTTCAAGCACGGGCGCGTCACGCCGTTCGCGGGACCATGCCGCGAGGCCTCCTCGCGCCGGCGTTCCACGCGCGAGATTGACCGGCGGCGGGGATCGTACTATTCAAGTACAGACTTCGGGCCTTCCCGATCCATCAAGAGTTACTCGAACCGGAAAGACGCGCTGCCTATGAAACCCATCGTGTGCCCAACACCGGTCGACTCCACACTGCCGGCCGTTCGAGGACGATGCGGCTCGGGAGAATCCCGCCGCTTGACATTTGACCCATCCCCGCATCCCCCGGGCCGGGCGGCACGCTAGTCGCGCCCCGAATCCTCATGATCTATCTGGAATTGGCCGGCGGCTTCGTCCTGCTCCTGGGCGGCGCGGAGTTCGTGCTGCGCGGCGCGGTGCAGCTCGCACGGCGTCTCGGCGTCTCGCCGCTGATCATCGGGCTCACCGTGGTCGCCTACTGCACCACCATGCCGGAGTTGCTGGTGAGCCTGGAGGCGGCCATCCGAGAAGCGCCCGGAATCGCCATCGGGAATATCGTAGGCAGCAATCTCTGCAACCTGCTCCTGATCCTCGGGGCGGCCGCGTGCGTCTGTCCGATGGTGGTGGACCGGCGCGAGGTCCGCTTCGAGGGCGTCGCCGCCATCGGCGTGGCGGCGCTGTTCCTCGCGCTGGGAATGGTCGGCAATCTGAGCCGCGTTGACGGCGTGCTGCTGCTGGCCTGTCTGGCCGCGTTCACGGTGATTTCCTACCGGCGGGCCCGCCGCAACCCCCCCGAACCCGAGGCGGAGGGGGAAGTCGCCGGCCGGCCGACCTGGATGGTCGCCGGCACGCTCGCCGTCGGCCTCGGCTGCGTCGTCCTGGGCTCACACCTGCTGGTCGAAGGCGCCATCGGGCTTGCGCGCCTGCTGGGGGTGTCGGAGGCGGTCATCGGTGTGACGGTGGTCGCGGTCGGGACCTCGTTGCCGGAGCTTGCCACGGCGGTCGTCTCCGCCTACCGCGGCCATTCCGAGGTGGCGGTGGGCAACGTGCTCGGCGCCAACATCTTCAACCTGCTGGCCATCGGCGGCCTCGTGGCGGTTGTCCATCCGCTGGATATTCCGCCGCATCTGCTCCACCTCGCCGTCTGGACGATGATGGGCGCGACCATCGTGCTGATCTCCTGGCTCTTGCTTCGGGGAAGGCTCGGACGTCCGGCGGGCGTGCTCTTCCTCGCCGTCTACACCTTGTACATCGTCCTCGAATACGGTCCGCTCACCAACGTATAGGCGCGTGGGCGGGCTACGCCCCCTACGAGTCGAGGGACGTGCCGCGGTACTTGTCCTTGAGGTCGTCCTGGACCGTGCCCTTCCAAAACTTCACGCCTACCTGATAGCCGGCGCGGCCGATCATGTGCGCGGACACGGGCGCGGTGAGGAAGACGAACAGCGTGATGGCCAGGACCCGCACGGTGACGCCGATGTCCGGGAAGTAGAGCGCCACCGACACCATCAGGCAGAACACGCCGAGGGTCGGCGGCTTGGTGGCGGTCTGCATGCGCGTGAGCAGGTCCGGCATGCGCACGATGCCCACGCACCCCAGGAACATGAAGGCGGTGCCGATGATCATGAACGCGGCGCAGATGATTTCAGTCACCATGATGTGCCCATTTCTCGATGTAGCGGGAGAAAGTGACCGTTCCCAGGAAAGCCACCAAGGCCAGCACGATGGCCACGTCCAGGTACACCGGCTCGTCGAAGGCGATGCAATAGAGGGCGGCGATCCCGACCCCCACCGTGGTCAGGAGGTCCAGCGCCACCAGCCGGTCCGGGATGTTGGGACCGAGCAGGAGCCGGACGAAGGCCAGCACGATGCCAAGGCTCATGACAGCGAGCAGAACGAAAGCCAGGGTCGTCATCGCAGCAACTCCATGACGCTTTTCTCGAACCCGTCCTTGATGGACCGGCGCAGCTCCTCGGCGTCGTCCACGTACATGGCGTGGATGTAGAGCACGCGCCGGTCGTCCGAAACGTCGAGGCTCAGGGTACCGGGAGTCAAGGTAATGAGGTTCGCCAGCAGGGTGATCTCGGCGTCGGTCTCCGCGTCCAGCGGGATCGCTACCACCCCGGGCTTCATCTGGTGCGAGGGGGTCACCACCTCGTAGGCGATGCGCAGGTTCGCCAGCAGGAGTTCCCAGGCGAACAGCGAGCCCAAACACAGGCCCTGCCACAGCTTCTCGAAGTACCGGGAGGGCCGCAGCAGCCGCCGCACCGCGTAAAGGATCAGAAAACCGAAGACGAAGCCGGTGGCGAGGTTCAGGGCCGTCACCTCTCCGATCAGCGCGGCCCAACTCACCGCAAGCATGATGTTCCACAGGAGAACGGTCATGATCCCCCTCTAGAGTCGCGTCCCATGATTTCCTGGCATAAGTTGCGCAGGATTTTTTGTCGTCGGCAAGGCGCGATGACGAGCAGTGGCGGGTACCACGCGAGGAAGAGCAACGCAGCCGACGGCGAAAAAGACCAGCGAATTATGGCAGGAAATCATGGGACGCGACTCTTGCCCCGAGCACGGCGCGAATGTACGGCTCGGGGTTCGTCAACTGGTCTCCCGCCTGTTGCGCCAGCTCGAAGAACGGCCCGGCCGCCACGCCCATCACCACGGCCAGCACGGCGAGGGTCACGATGGGACCCAGCATGAGCGCCATGCCGGAGCCCGGCGCGTTCACGGCGGTCCCGTCCGGCAGCGGTTTCCAGAACGCCTCGGCCCAGATCTTGGTCATGGAGAAGAGCGTCAGCAGGCTCACCCCCAAGGCCGCCGCTACCACCACGAACTGCTCGAGGCCGAGCCCGGCCTTGACCAGCACCAGCTTGCCGAAGAAGCCGGAGAGGGGCGGCACCCCGGCCAGCGAGAACGCCGACAGCAGGAACAGCATGGAGACCCACGGATGGGCGCGGTAGATGCCGCCCAGCTTCTTCAGGTCGTAGGTCCCGTGGAACCGGTGCGAGACGCCGCTTACCAGGAACAGGTTGGTCTTGACGAAAATGTTGTGGACGATGAAGAACACCGTGCCGCTCAAGGCCAGCGGAGTGAAGAACCCGAGCCCCATGACCATGTAGCCGATCTGGCTCACGATATGGAAGGAAAGCAGGCGGCGGAACTCGTACTGGGCCACGGCGCCGAGCACGCCCGTGACCATGGTGATGGCGCCCACCCACAGGATGATCGTGTGGGTGTAGTCGACGTTGTTGAGGAACAATAGCGTGAAGACGCGGATCAGCGCGTACACGCCCACCTTGGTCAGTAGCCCGCCGAAGATGCCGGAGATCGCCACCGGCGGCGTGTGGTAGGAGGCCGGCAGCCAGAAGAACAACGGGAAGATGGCGCCCTTGATGCCGAAGGCCACCAGGAACAGGATCGCCAGGGTAGTCACCAGGCCCGGCTGGGCGACGTCTCCGAGCCGCTGCGACAGGTCGGCCATGTTGAGGGAGCCGGCCATGGCGTAGAGGATGCCCACGGCCGCCAGGAAGAACGCCGACGCCACCAGGTTGAGGGTGACGTACTTGATGGCGCCCTCGAGCTGAGCGCGCTCGCCGCCCAATGCCAGCAACACGAAGGACGAGATCAGCAGCACCTCGAACCAGACGAACAGGTTGAAGATGTCGCCGGTCAGGAAGGCGCCGGACACGCCCATGATGAGGATGTTGAAGAGCGGATAGTAGCCCCAGGATTCCCGGGCGCGGTCCATGCTGCCCAGCGAGTAGACCACGATCACCAGCGTCACCACCCCGGTGGTGGCGATCATGACCGCGCTGAACATGTCCGCCACGATGGTGATGCCGAAGGGCGCGATCCAGGCGCCCTTCTGCACCGCCTGGATCCCCTCCGACGCCACCCGCTCCAGCAGGACGACGGAGACCGCGAGGTAGACGATGCTCCCCGCCAGGGTCAGTATCCGCTGAGCGGCCACGTAGCGCCACACCACCACGCAGCAAGCCCCCACCAATAGCGGGAGCAGTATGGGAAGGGCGATGAGCGAGTTCACGTGTCCGTGGCCTTCATGTCGTCGAGGTCGTCGGTGCCCACGGTCTGATACGCGCGATAGGCCAGCACCATGGCGAAGGCCTGCACCCCGAAGCTGATGACGATGGCCGTCAGGATCAACGCCTGGGGCAGCGGGTCCGCCACCGCGCCGGTAATCGCCTTCTCTCCGTAGGGGATGACCGGAGGCACCGCGCGAGTGAGCCCCGCGGCCGTGAACACCAGCAGGCTCGCGCCGTGGGCCAGCAGCGCCAGCCCGATGATGAGCTTGACGATGCTCCGGCGCATGAGCATGTAGACGCCGGAGGCGTAAAGAACGCCGATGACGATGGCGAGCAGACCTTCCATCAGTCGTCCTCCTCCACTTCCTCCGCCAGGCTCATGATGACGATGAGCACCACTCCCACCACCGTCAGGTAGACGCCGATGTCGAAGAGCAGCGGCGTGCCCAGGTGGAGGTCGAGGTCCAGGATGTAGACGTGCGCCCACTGGCCGGTCATGAACGGCTGCCCCTTGAACATGGACCAGACCCCGCTCCCGGCCGCGGCCAGCAGGCCCCAGGCGATGATGGTCTGGGCCCGGCAGGGCAGGAAACGGCGCATGGAGCGCACGTCGTAGGCGATGGCGTAGAGGGTCAGCGCCGCCGCCAGCACCAGCCCGCCGACAAAGCCGCCGCCGGGGTCGTTGTGGCCGCGCAGCAGCAGGAAGATGGAGAACTGGAACAGCAGGATCAGCAGGAAGCGGCTGGCCGTCCTGAGAATCAGCGAGTTCACGAGTCCCCTCCCTTCCCGAGCCTCAGCCGGATGAGCGAGTAGACGCCGATGCCGGCCACCGCCAGCACCGTGATCTCGCCCAGCGTGTCGAAGCCCCTGAAATCCACCAGGATCACGTTGACGATGTTCCGCCCCTGCCCCATCAGGTACGAGTTCGCCGAGAAGTAGGTGGAGATGGTGGGGTGCCACTGCACCGAGGTCGCCACCAGCACGAGCAGCGTGAACAGCGCCCCCACCGCGGTGCCGATGGCGGCGTGGCGCATGATCACCGGGCGTGTGGAGAAGCGCTTGAACGGGGGCATGTAGTAGAACACGAACACGAACAGGATCAGCGACAGGGTCTCGATGAGAAACTGCGTCATGGCCAGGTCGGGGGCGCCGTAGAGGACGAAGAACAGCGCCACGCTGTAGCCGACGACCCCGAGCGCCACCACCGCGCGCAGGAACGTCTTCGCCCTTACCGTGGCGATGGAGGCCACCAGCGCGACGATCCCCAGCACCCACTCGTGCACGCCGATGTCGCCCCAGTTGAACTCGATCACGCCGGCGTCCGCGTGCGCGAGGAACGTGTACCAGGCGAGCACCGCTGTGACGGTCATGATGGTGGCGAGGTAGAGCCTGAGGTATCCGTTCTGGAGCACCCGGGTCTGCCCCACCGCCGACCAGTTGAGGAACCGGAGCCACAGGGCGTACCACTGGGACGGGCCGCGCCGCACCACGGGCTGCGCGAACTCCGTGACCCGCTGCAACCTGGCGAGGTTCAGGTAGACCAGCACACCCAGCGCGAACGTCACCAGGCTCAGCACCAGCAGCGCATTGAACCCGTGCCACAGCGCCAGGTGCATGTGCACTTCCTTCGCCAGCACCGACCCCGCGGCGGCCGACAGAAGCTTCTCCGGAAGCGCCGGCATCAGCCCGAACAGCACGCTCAGGCACCCCAGGAAGACCGGACCCAGCCACATGGTCCAGGGCGGATCGTGGGGATGCTTGGGAGTGTGGGTCTCCTCGCCGGAAAACGGCCGGATACCCGCCAGCCAGGCCACCGCAAACAGCAGCATGCTGGTCAACACGCCGACCACCGTCACCAGCACGTTGTCGTGGGTCAGCGCCTCGTAGAGCGCCTCCTTGCCGACGAAGCCGAAGAACGGCGGCAGGCCGGCCATGGAGAGCGCTCCCACCGCGGCGCCGGCGCAGATGATGGGCATGGTCTTGCGCAGACCGCCGAGCTGCCGCACGTCGCGGGTGCCGGTCTCGTGGTCGATGGACCCGGCCACCAGGAAGAGCGCCGCCTTGTAGAGCACGTGGGCCATGAGAAAGACCATCGCCGCCTGGATGGCGTACTTGCCGCCGAGGCCGATGAGCATGGTGAGGGTGCCCAGGACGCTCACCGTGGAATAGGCCAGGATCTTCTTGAGATCGGTCTGGTAGAGTGCCTGGTAGGCGCTCGCCAGCATGGTGGCGGCGCCGAACCCGGTGACCACGTAGAGCCAGATGTCGCTGCCGCCGAGGACCGGGCTGAGCCGGGCCAGGAGATAGACGCCGGCCTTCACCATGGTGGCGGAGTGGAGGTACGCGCTCACGGGCGTGGGCGCCTCCATGGCCGACGGCAGCCAGAAATGGAACGGCACCTGGGCCGACTTGGTGAACGCGCCGGCGAACACCAGCGCCAGCACCAGCGGATAGAGCCGGTGCCCCTGGACGGCGGCGTTGTCCGCGGCCAGCGCCGAGATCTCGAAGCTGCCGCCGATCTGCCCCATGAGCAGTACGCCCGCCATGAGCGCCAGGCCGCCCGACCCGGTCACGATCAGCGCCTGCAACGCGGCCGCCCGGGCGGTGTCCTTTTCGTGATCGTAGCCGATGAGGAAGTAGGAGGTCACGCTGGTCAGTTCCCAGAACACGAACAGCGCGATCAGGTTGTCGGACAGGACGACGCCCAGCATGGACGCCATGAACATGAGGATGAAGAGATAGAACCGCGGCAGCGACGGATGGCCGTGCAGGTAGCTGCCCGCGTAGGTGATGATCAGCGTCCCCACCACCGTGATGGCCAGGGCGAAGAGCAGCCCCAGGCCGTCCAGGTTGAAGGACAGCTCCAGCCCCATGGCCGGGATCCAGGGATAGGTGAACCGGATGCCGTGGCCGCCCACCACCTCGCCCATGTGGCTCAGGAACCAGAGCGCCAGCACGGCGGGAAAGATCGAGAAGACGCATCCCGCCCAGCGCGCGCTCAGCCGATACAGGGACGGCGCCATCAGGGCCAGGACGAAACCGGAGAGGACGACGACGATCATCGGCGATTATCCAGCGGCGCGGCCGGCGGTCACGAGGTCCAGACCCCTTGCGGATCGTACTTTCTCACGGCCAGCAGCTCTTCCCGGGACGGCTCCGGCGTCTGCGCGACGTCCGGGGCGACTTTCAGGGGCCAGTCCGTTTCGTCCCGGATCTCCTGCACCGTCACGCCGGGATGATGGGATTCGATCCGCATCTCCCGCGTCGCCGGGTCGAAGGTGAAGATGCCCAGGCTGCTGATGGTCCGGCTGGGCCCTCCGCCCGGCAGCCCGCGCCGTTCGCGCCAGCCGGCGCCGTAGCCGTAGCCGGGGGACGTGATGTACTGGACCCGGGGCACGAAACGGCGCCGTTCGTGGTTCATGATGATGACGCACCGCCCGGCCAGGGTGGCGATGTCCGCGGCGCCGCCGCTGCCCGGAAGCCGTAGCCGTCCGCCGTCGTCCCCGACCCAATGGGTGTTGAGATTGCCGTAGCGGTCCACCTCGGCGCCGCCGATGAAACCCATCTCCACCCGGCCGCTCTGCAACAGGCTCATCACCTCGATAAGGCCGCAACAGAAAAGCGCGCCGGCCACGTTGGGCGGATCGCTCATGGTGAAGATCGGCTCCAGCGCCGGCCAGTCCCGCAACACCCCGCTCTCGAAGATGCCGATGGCTCGGGGCGCGTGCAGCTCCTTGGCCACGGCGAACCCCAGGAGCGGAAGCCGCATGCCCACGAACACGCGCTCGCCGTCGCGGATCTCGCGGGCCGCTGCAATGACCATGAGCTCTCGCCGCGTATAGTCCATGGGGTTACGTAACGGAAGGGTCGCGATGCCTCCACCGCCACCTCCGCCGACACCGTTCCGGGTAGCATTCCCGGCGACGGGTTTCAATGGGCGCGGTGGCCCAGACAGCCTGCATCAAGGTGGATTGGAACGTCAACTCGCTTATGGTGTGGCATCCGGACTTGGCTCCAGCGACCCCAACTGCCAATCGGTAGTGTAGTAAGCCTTCAGATCGCCCTTCCCGCCATGCTCCCGATAGAAGACGACGGAATGCTCCTGGTCCGCAGCGTTTGCCGACGCAGACCTTAGCATCTCCTTGATCTGTTCAACCTTCTCGGTCGTCTCTTTTGTCTCGGTCATCAGCGCTTCGAATTTCTTCGCGAAAACCATCTTCTTTATCGCGCCCATACCCTCGCCGGCCTTCTCCAATTGTTTGAGATATTTTGCCACCGGGTTGTTCGCCAAGAGAAACTCCGATGACTCTCGAAACTTGACGGACTTGGATTCCCGCATCGATACTCGTCTCCCGAGATCATCCGGACTTTCCTGGAGAGCCAGTTTCAACCGGAGGCGATCGACCTCGATGTCGGCAAGACCCGCCATCGCAAAGAGCATCATTCGGGACGCTTCAAGGCCAGGGGCAGACACTTCTCCAACGGCCTCTAGTTTTGCGACAGCGTGTCGCGAGAGCGTTTCGTATTTATGGTGGAGCACGTTCAGGTCTCGTTCGGCCAGTGCCAAACGAATCCGCATCTCTTCCGTAAACCGTCCGCATGCGTCGTACTCGTCGGAAATATCCCGAAGGCGGTTTATCGAGGTTACAAGAATGGCGCCGTCTTCCGCGATCTCTTGCACCAGCAATTGCTCGACCACGTCTCCGATTTGATTGAGAGAATTCTGAATCCGATCCAGGCGTGCGCAAATCACCATCGTGGATATCGTCATGAAGAGGACGACCGGCGCGACCACCGGGATGATGGCGGCGCCAGCGGCCACGAACGGGGCCGTGGCAACTATCTTTCCACCGGCCCCGATGACTGCGGAACCGACGCCCGTACCTATTTGCATCAAGCTGGCGGGATTAGCCGTTGCCAGGAACAAGTTCCCCGCAAGGAGGGAAGACGCGATGGTTGAACCGCCGCCTAGTATCGGGAGAAATGCTGTATTCAGTACGCCTCCCGTGTTGAAGGGCCTGCCATGCCCGAGGATGTTTCCGTCAATCTGAAGCCTCAACTCACGACTTACGTCTCGGCCCAAATCGATCACGCAAAATTCTCGTCCATCGAGTCCGTCGACAGTGATCTTCTGCCCCACGGGATGGCGCACCGGCCTTGACCAACAAAACCACATCATCGTCACTCCCGGGTTCGATTCCCAAGTCTGCCGGATGCGGCGGAAAGTGAATGGCTCACTCGTCCCGCCACAGGTCGGTGAGCACCTCGCGGAGACTGTTATCGAGGTTGGTCCTGTCGCGGGCCTTTTAGAGGTGAGACCGTCGGGCAACTTGCTCAACTCGTCTCGGCAAGCTGCTCGATCCGCCGCATCAGAAGCGACTCGCCCGCCCGTATGCTCGTCGCGTCCACATCTCCAATCATCAACTGTTTTAAAAGCCGGGCGAGACGTGAATCCATGGCCTTCAACTGCGAGGGCAACTCCGGTCTCGAGAGCGGAAACTCGCCGGCCTTGAGGAGGGTTGCCCTAGCCACGTGGCTGGCCGCGAACAGCAACTCCTCCGATGCCGCATCCGTGTCTTCAACCTCGAGCAACTCGGACGCTATCCTCGCGCGCTTCCTCGCGTGTTCCAGCTTGGCGCGCCAGTCCGGCCAATGAGGGGCCGCCGCCTCCGATGCCGCCTGTTTGGCCCACCATCCGTCCGGATCGCGTATGGACAAGCCAAAGCGCAACGCCCATGCTGGATAGTCGTCACCCGCCTGAAGTCTTTTGAGGAAACGGGAACGGCTGTCCTGCTGTAGGTGAATATCTCCCGGACGTTTCAGTCGTATGCGGTGTCCATCATCGTGTAGAACCAGGACATCTACATCGCTGCGTTGGTTCGTGACGCCACGAGCGTACGAGCCCACCAGAACCACCGTGTCTACGCTCCCCAACCCGGCGCTGGCCAATTCATCCAGCAAGGGCCTGCGTGTACCTTTCCTTTTCTTGGCAGCGCTCATTCCGAAGAATCGATACGCGATTCGACCTCGTCGACAAACTGCTCAAGTCCGGTAGCGAGCCCTCCAAGGTCTACCGTCTGGAGGTCTCCGCCAGGCTCCCCGTACGCGACGTCCTTCCTGAGGCTGTTCAATTCCTCAAGGTCATCCCCAACATCCCTCGAAATGCGCCCCTCTTCGTGAAGTGTCCGGGCGAGTTCCGCCTTCCGGTAGTGGTTGGGCGTCCACACATACCCGTACCGTTCCGCGAGCGCGGTTACGCAATTCTCGTACGCGTAAAAGGCCCATGTCACGGCTTCCTCAGCATCTCTCGGCCTCCGGGATGCGATTTGGACCTTGTCCAACTGTTTCTTCGCCCGAGCTAGGTGTTTCTTGGCCTCGTCAATGCCCATCGACTACCTTGCTACAAGGTTCATACGACCCTGGTTCAATCACAACGATACCGATCTGACTGCGTCGGCTCAAGCTCACGACTTGAGCCTTCGGTCTCAAATTCCCGCTACATCTCCTTCCAGCAGCTCACCCCAAGGTCTGACGGGCTGCTAGTGTCCTGTCCCGCGTAATTCTTTACTAAGATGCGCAGGATTTTTTGTTGTCGGCAAGGCGCGATGACGAGCAGTGGCGGGCACCACGCGAGGAAGAGCAACGCAGCCGACGACAAAAAAGACCAGCAGATTAGTGAAGAATTACGTGGGACAGGACACTAGTAGCCATAGCTCACCGGCGCGGCCATGTGGTCGCCGTCGGGCTCGAGACGGGCGACCCGTTCCCTTCCCAGCCGCTCGACATATCCGTCGTAACCGTCCACACCCAGCACCCACCGCTCCAGCCACTCGTCGAATCCCGCCCGGTCGCGGGACTGGGCATGATAGTCGAAATAGAAGTCGTCGTCGCGACGGCTGTAGCCTTGGGTCGGCGAGGGGTGGGAACCCAGCGGGACGCAGGCGACCGCGGCCACCAGGAACCCCGGGACCAGGGTCCGGTTGGGGTCGCTCAGGATCACCTCGTGGGGCACGATCTCCTCGCAGGTGAGCACCACCTTCCCCGCCGCCATGGCCGCATCCTGGGTGACGCCGAGGTTGCCCCACACGTGGGCGTTGCCCTCCTCGTCCGCGCGCTGCACGTGCAGAACGGCGACGTCCGGTTTGACCGCCCGCACCGCCAGCAGGTTCTCGTCGGTGAACGGACAGACCACGCCCGCGAACGACTCCTCCTCCCGGAAGTCGCTGCCCAGGAGCGTTCGCGTGGGCAGGAACGGCGCGCCCATGGCCGCCGCCTTGAGGCCCAACGCCATGGAGAAATTGGAGTGGTTCTCCACCGCCAGCGGCGCCGGCTCCCCCCGCTCCACCGCGCGCCGGTAGTTGTGCCCCAGGCCGGCGGCGACATTGCCCACCCAAGCGCCGCACACCTTGCCGGCGCAACCCGCGCCGATGAGCTGGTCGAACTGCATGTCGGATATGGTGGTCATCAGCGTCAGGTCGCGCTTGCGCTGACGGATCATCTCGTAGCCAGCGGCGAAGGGGATCAGGGACTCCAACGCAGCCCCCATAAAGACGGACATGCCGTCCTGGACCTCCTCGGCGATGGCCTCTCGAAGGCTGCGGAGCTTCGGCATGGCGGAAGGTTCTACCGGTTCGACAGCGGCGAGGCAAGCTGCCATGGGCAGCCCTCCAACCGCGGGGCACGAGCGCCCATCTCGCCTCCTTGCGAGTTTCCGTCACGCCCGCGTCACTCGGAGTCTCTCGGCTATCGCGATGACATCCCGTTCAACAAGGGGATGCCGAATCTGGCGCATCATTCGTGCGACACGCCGTCCTTCGACCCTGCGATCCTGCCGAGATGGGCGCGGGCGCCTCGGGTCACCTCATCAAGCGCGCCGACCGGCTCCCATTGGTCGAGCGGCAGGCGCAGGCGGCGTTCGACTTCCGCGTCGAGGAGTGTCCGCTCCCTCTGCCGTGCCGCCTTTGCACGCGCGAGTTCTCCGGAAACCGCGGCGCTGACATTCGGGTATTCGCCCTGATCGACGAGTTCCCGGGCAAATGCGAATGCCGCTTCGGTGAAAGAGACGCTCTGCTTGTGGACGCCCATGACCGGTCCTTTCGTTACGAGATCACTCGCCATGGTGCTCTAACGAAATACCGTAGCGCAAGGGTCTGCATCCGGCAATCCTCGGATATTCGGACCGCATCTCACTGCCACGCGGTTTGACTGCCCGGAGCGCAGGTGGATATATAGCCGCTTGGAGGCACTCATGCGTTACGGATTTGTCATCGACCAGAACCGCTGCATCGGCTGTCACGCCTGCACCGTGGCCTGCAAGGACGAGCACGACGTCCCCGTGGGGGTCAACCGCACCTGGGTGAAGTACATCGAGAAGGGCGCGTTCCCGGCCACCAGCCGCCACTTCGCGGTGCTCCGGTGCAACCACTGCGACGACGCGCCGTGCATCGAGATCTGTCCCACGGTGGCGCTCTACCGGAGCCCCAACGGCATCGTCGACTTCGACAACGACCGCTGCATCGGCTGCAAGTCGTGCATGCAGGCGTGCCCCTACGACGCCCTCTACATCGACCCCGACCACAACACCGCGGCCAAGTGCAACTTCTGCGCGCACCGGGTGGAATTGGGGCTCCAGCCGGCCTGCGAGGTCGTGTGTCCGACGCAGGCGATCATGTCCGGCGACCTCGACGATCCGGAAAGCCCCATCGCCCGCACCGTGGCGACGCGCAAGGTCTCCCTCAGAAAACCCCACAAGGGCACCCACCCCAAACTGTTCTACGTGGGCGTCGAGGAAGACGCGCTGCAGCCCACCATGACGGAGACCGAAGAGAGCCACTTCTGGGCCGACAAGTACCCCGGCGAAGACCTCTACGCCCTCTCCTCTTCCAGGCACGGAAGCCCGGTCCCGGGGGGCGCGCGCGAGGTCTACGACGTGCCGCATCCGCGGCCCTGGGGACCCAAGATCGCCGCCTACCTGTGGACCAAGTCCATTGGCTCGGGAGTCCTGCTGGTAGCGGCGTTTCTGATGGCGCTGGGCCGGCTTCAGGAAGGAGCGGTGCTGAACATCGTGAGCCCGGTCATCGCGCTGGTCTTTACCGTGCTCACCACCGGACTTCTGGTCTTCGACCTCAAGCGGCCCGACCGCTTCTACTACCTGCTGACCAAGCCCAACCCGCGCTCGTGGCTCGTGCTGGGGGGCTACATCCTCATGGCCTACTCTCTCGCCAGCCTCCTGTGGCTGGGCTACGGCATCGGCACGGGCGCGATGCCGGGATGGGTGGTGGCGGCCTGCGTGGTCTTCGGCATCGGCGCCGCCGGCTATACCGCGTTCCTCTTCGCCCAGGCCAAGGGCCGCGACCTGTGGCAGAGTCCGCTGTTCTTCTGGCACCTGCTGGTCCAGGCGGTCAGCGCCGGCGCCGCCACGCTGCTCCTGGTGGGGCTGGTGGCCGGCCTCGACGCCCAGGTCATGACGACCGTGGGCATGGTCCTGCTGGTCTCGCTGGCCATGACCGGCGGCCTGGTGCTCGGGGAGGTGTTCCTGACGCCCGTCAGCGAGGACGTCCGGCGCGCCACCGAGCTGCTGACTTGCGGCGCGCTACGCGAGAAGTTCTGGGGCCTGTTCATGGCCGTGGGCGTCATTCTGCCGGTGATCTTCCTCCTGTGGGCCGGCGCGCAGGCACAGGCCGCCTGGTTCCTGCATCCCCTGTCGGCGCTGCTGGCCCTGGTCGGACTCTGGGTGTTCGAGAACCTGTGGGTGGAAGCCGGACAATCCGTACCGCTCAGTTAGCCGACCCGACTCGGCCAGCCTTCGAACAAGGAAATCCCTCGCGATGAAGAACGAACCGCAACCCCTGAGCCCCGACGCCGCCAACCTCGAGCCGCCCCAGGGCGGGCTCCGCAGCTTCCCACCGCGCGAGCGCTGGTCGGACTGGACCGAATACGACGCCGCCGCCTGGCCCAGGAAGGTGGACCGGCATTACGACCTCGTCCCCACCATCTGCTTCAACTGCGAGGCGGCGTGCGGGCTGCTCGCCTACGTGGACAAGGAAACGCTGAGGGTGCGCAAGTTCGAGGGCAACCCCGAACACCCCGGTAGCCGCGGCCGGAACTGCGCCAAGGGACCGGCCACCATCAACCAGGTCTACGACCCCGAGCGCATCCTCTACCCCATGAGGCGGGTGGGCGAACGCGGTGGCGGCCAGTGGGAACGGGTGAGTTGGGACGAGGCGTTGGACGACCTGGCCGGAAGGATCCGCAAGGCCATCGAGGAAGACCGCCGCAACGAGATCATGTACCACGTGGGGCGCCCCGGCCATGAGCTGCTCTACCACCAGCGCATCATGCACGCCTGGGGCATCGACGCCCACAACAGCCACACCAACGTCTGCTCCGCCGGGGCCCGCACGGGCTACGCCTTCTGGTGCGGCATCGACCGCCCGTCGCCCGACCACGCCAACGCGCGCTTCATGCTGCTGCTGAGCTCGCACCTGGAGACCGGCCACTACTTCAACCCCCACGCCCAGCGCATCATCGAGGCCAAGGAGCGCGGCGCCAAGGTCGCCGTCATCGACACCCGCCTGTCCAACACCGCGTCCAAGGCCGACTACTGGCTCCCCACCTGGCCCGGCACCGAGGCCGCGGTGCTGCTGGCCATCTGCAACGTGCTGCTGCAGGAGGGCCTCTACGACCGGGAATTCGTGAGGAGGTGGGTCAACTGGGAGCAGTTCCTGCGCCAGGAGCATCCGGACGCGCCGCGGACCTTCGAGCGGTTCGAGGAGGAGTTGAAGGCCATCTACGGCGAGTACACGCCGGAGTTCGCCGCCGCCGAGTCCGGGGTGGACGCGGCGATGATCGTTGAAGTCGCCCGCGAGGTGGCCAGGGCCGGTTCGGCCCTGGCCACGCACGTGTGGCGCAACGCCGCCGCCGGCAACCTCGGCGGCTGGGAAGTGGCGCGGGCGCTGGAGTTCCTGGTGGTGCTGGCCGGCGCCGTGGGCACTCCCGGCGGCACCACCCCCAATGCCTGGAACAAGTTCATCCCGGCGCCGCCCATGATGCCGCCGCCCGCCAAGGTGTGGAACACGTTGATGTACCCGCCGGAGTATCCCCTGGCCTTCTTCGAGATGAGCTTCCTCCTGCCGCACCTCGTCAAGGAGGGCCGCGGCAAGCTGGCGGTGTACTTCACCCGGGTCTACAACCCGGTGTGGACCAACCCGGACGGCATGAGCTGGATCGAGATGCTGAGCGACGAGGCCAAGGTGGAGCGCCACGCGTGCCTCACGCCCACCTGGAGCGAAACCGCCTGGTTCTCCGACTACGTGCTGCCCATGGGCCTCGCGTCGGAGCGCCACGACCTCATGAGCCAGGAGACCCACTCGGCGCGCTGGATCGGCTTCCGCCAGCCCGTGCTCCGCGTCGCCCTTGAACGGCAGGGCAAGACCTTCGACACCACCTGGGAGGCCCATGCGGAAGCGGGGCTTGGAGAGGTTTGGGAGGAGGACGAGTTCTGGATCGAGCTCTCCTGGCGCATCGACCCGGACGGCTCCCTGGGCATCCGCAAGTACTTCGAGTCGCCCTACCGGCCCGGCGAGAAGCTCACCGTATCGGAGTACTACCAGTGGATGTTCGAGAACAGCGTTCCCGGACTGCCGGAGGCCGCGGCGGCGGAGGGCATCTCGCCGCTGGAGTACATGCGCAGGTACGGCGCCTTCCTGGTGGCCGAGAACATCTACAGCAGCCATGAGACCGCGCTCAAGGAGCCCGACATGGCCGAGGCCACGGTGGACCCGGCAACGAAGCTGGTGTCCAAGGGCGGCGCGGTCATCGGCGTCGAGGTGGACGGCAAGGGCTACGCCGGCTTTCCCACGCCCTCGCGCAAGCTCGAGTTCTACTCCGAGACCCTGAAGGACTGGAAGTGGCCCGAGCACCGCTATCCCGGTTACATCAAGAGCCACGTCCACCGCTCCAACATCGACGCCGAAAAGGGCGAGATGCTGCTTCTCCCCACTTTCCGGCTGCCCACCCTCATCCACAGCCGTTCGGCCAACGCCAAGTGGCTCTACGAGATCTCGCACAAGAACCCGGTGTGGCTGCATGCCCAGGATGCCGAACGGCTCGGGGTGGACACGGGCGATCTGGTGAAGGTCCACACCGAGATCGGCTACTTCGTGGACCGGGTGTGGGTGACCGAGGGGATCCGCCCCGGCGTGGTGGCGTGTTCGCATCACCTCGGACGCTGGCGCCTCCAGGAGGAGACCGGCGGCGGCCGCTTCGCCACCGCGCTGGTGAACCTGGAGCAGGTGGAGCCGGGGCAGTGGATGATGCGCCAGCTCCACGGGGTCCAGCCCTTCGAGAGCGCGGACAAGGACTCGGCGCGCGTGTGGTGGCAGGAGGCCGGAGTGCACCAGAACCTGACCTTTCCGGTGCAGCCCGACAACATCAGCGGCCAGCACTGCTGGCACCAGAAGGTGCGGGTGGAGAAACCCGGCGCCGACGACCGCTACGGCGACATCTTCGTGGACACCAACAAGTCCCACGAAGTCTACAAGCGCTGGCTCACGCTCACCCGGCCAGCGCCCGGACCGGGCAACCTCCGCCGTCCGCTGTGGCTACTGCGGGCCTACAAGCCGGCGCCGGAGGCGTATGAGTTCAAGCCGTGAGCCGGCGCCCGCCGCCTTGACAGACTCATCGCCCAACCGTTAAGAACCTCGGCTGAGATCGGCCCATGGGGGTATCGGCCGATTCCCTCCGATGGCGCACCCGTATTCCACGAACTAGGAGCTTGATGTGTTCGAAGCAATGGCCGATGGCCTCACCGCGCTGTTGAGCGTGGAAAGGTTTCTTTTCATGATGTTCGGCGTCCTGGTGGGAATGGCGCTGGGCGCCATTCCGGGGCTGGGGGGCGTCGTCGGACTCGCCCTGCTGCTACCGTTCACGTTCGACATGGATGCCACGGCCGCCATCGCCATGCTGGTGGCCCTTTCCTCCGTGCCCGTTACCACCGACACGATCCCCTCCGTACTGTTCGCCGTGCCGGGGACCGTCGGCTCCCAAGCCACCATCCTGGACGGCCACCCGATGGCCCGGAAGGGCGAAGCCGGACGGGCGTTCGGGGCCGCCTACTTCTCCTCCCTGCTGGGAGGCGTCGTCGGCGCCGTCATCCTGGGGATGCTGATTCCCATCCTGAAGCCGCTGGTGCTGCTGTTCAGGGCCCCCGAGCTGTTCTCCCTGGGCATCATGGGCATCTCCATGGTGGCCATCCTGAGCGGCCGGGTGCCGCTCAAGGGCATCGTCGCGGGCGGCATGGGGCTGCTCTTGTCGATGATCGGCATCGACAAGCAGGAAGGGCTGCTGCGCTGGACCTTCGATTCGCTTTACCTGTTCGACGGGCTGAACATCATCGTCATCAGCCTGGGGATCTTCGCGCTGCCCGAGCTGGCCGACATGGTCATCGAGGGCAAGCAGATCAGCAGCGTGCCCAAGCAGGCCATGAAGGGCGTGGGTCACGGCATCCGTGACGTGTTCACCAACTGGTGGCTGATGCTTCGCTGCGCCTTCCTGGGAACCTGGGTGGGCATCATTCCGGGCCTGGGCTCCGCGGTAGTGGACTGGCTGGCCTACGGGCACGCCAAGTCCACCTGCAAGGACGCCGCCCTGACCTTCGGCTCGGGCGACGTGCGCGGCGTGATCGCGCCGGAGAGCGCCAACAACGCCAAGCAGGGCGGCGCGCTGGTGCCCACGCTGGCCTTCGGCATCCCCGGCAGCGCTTCCATGGCGCTGCTCATCGGCGCCTTCATGATCCACGGCCTGCAACCGGGCCCGGCCATGCTGGAGCAGCACCTGGACATCACCTTCGCCATCGTCTGGAGCACGGCCATCGCCAACATCATGGCCACGGTCATCGCGCTGTGCTTCACCAACCAGCTCGCCAAGATCTCTTCGGTACGGATCAACATCCTCGCGCCGCTGGTGACGGTGGTGGTGTTCCTGGCCGCTTACCAGGCCACCGCCAGCATCTTCGACCTGGTGACGGTGCTGCTCTTCGGGCTGCTGGGATGGGTCATGAAACGGTGCGGATGGCCCCGGCCGCCGCTCCTCCTGGGGTTCCTGCTGGGCGGGCTGATCGAGCGGTATCTGTTCATCTCCGTCCGCGCCTACGGCGCCTCCTTCCTCATCCAGCCGCTGGTCCTGGTGGTTCTCGCTGTCACCATCGCGACCATCTACTACAGCGTCAAGCAGGAACGTAAGGTCCGGCAACTCACCGGCGACACGCGGGAGGGAGAGTAGCCATGCGCGCTACACCGTCGCTACTGTTCACGCTGTTCGTCGCCGTGGTGGCCGCGGCCATGGTCTACACCGCCAGGGACTGGCCGATGGGCACCGGCCTGTTTCCCCTTTCCGTCGGCGTCCCGGTCCTGGTGATGGCGCTGATTCAACTGGTCATGGACGCCTACCGCTCCATGAAGACAACCGCCAGCCAGGAGCGGGAGACCGGCGACCTGCAGGTGGACTGGACCATGTCCGCCGCCGAGGTGGCGGCCCGGGGCCTCGCCTTCGCCGGGTGGCTCCTGGGCATGTTCTTGGGCATCCTGCTGATCGGTTTCTTCATCACCGTGCCGGTATTCACCCTGTTGTACCTCAGGTACCAGGCCAGGGAAGGCTGGACGCTGACCCTGTGGTTGACCGCGATCATGCTCGTGTTCTTCGTCGGCGTGTTCGACCAGATCCTGCACATCCACTGGCTCGAGCCGGTCATTTCCGGGCCCGAGAATTTCCTCAGGGTGCTCATGCCCTGGCTGGGATGACTGGAATACAAAAGGGCGCCGGGGACTGTATGGCCCCGGCGCCCTTCCTTGTGACTCCGATCGTTCTTGATTGGTGCTACTTCCCGCCCTTGGGATTGAAGATCTGCGACACGATGGCCTTGTCTTCCGGCGAGGCGGCGATGGAGTCCTTCCACATCCTCTGGAGATCCGCGCCCTTCGTGGGGTTGACGGGCCGCTTGAGCTTCTTGGCCTCCGACAGGAACTTCGGGTCCTTCATGGTCGCGTCGAACGCGTTGCGCACCAGCGCCACGCGTTCCGCCGGGACTCCCGGCGGGAAGGTGTAGGGACGCCCGTAGCGCGAGAGCAGGAAGGTGGCGCGCACGAGATTCTTCTGCTTCTCGGTCTTGGCCAGGTCCTCGAGCAACGGAGCGTCCGGGAACTCGGGAGCCTTCTTCCCTTCCACCGTGCCGGTCTGGGCAAGCATGACGAGCTTGCCTTCCTTCCACATGTCTCCGAGCTGGTCCAGGAACGACGAGGTCACGTTGCCCGAGGCGTCCACCTCGCCCTGCCGGAGCGCCAGGCTGTACTGGCGCGCGCCGGGATAGCCGAACACGTACTCGAACAGCTTCTCGCCGCGGAGCTTCTCGAGGATGTTGCCCATGACGAAGCCGCCGGACTGGTTTCCGCTGATGCCCACCCTGGCCAGCTTGCCCGATTGCTTGATCTCGTCGAGCGACTTGAAACGGTCCTTCCGGGTGTAGAAGAGGCCGTTCTCGATGACGATGACGCCGATGGCGTTCATCTTGTTGAAGTCGAACTGGCCGCCGCGCTTCTTGTCCCCCACCACCTGCCAGTTCCACACCCCCCAGTTGATCTGCTCCATGACCGTGCCATCCCGCCTGGCCTTGTTGTAGAGATAGCTGGCCGCGCGGACGCCGCCGGCTCCCGGCATGTTCTGCACGATGATGGAAGGGTTTCCTGGAATGTTTCTGCCTAGATGACGCGCCAGCAGCCGCGAGTAGGTGTCGTTGCCGCCGCCAGGTGAAGACGAGACGATCAGGCGGATCTTCTTGCCCTTGTAGAAGTCCGCGGCCCCTGCCGAGCCCGCGCCGAACAGGAACAGCGCGAGCACCACGAGACTCATTACGACCTTCATTGTCACCTCCCAAGACATTTTTCGGAATCCTGCATCAAGCACCCGAAAAAGACAACACGGAGAACCTGCCGCCAAACACGAAGGGCGCCGGGAACTCGATGTCCCCGGCGCCCTTGGTTACAACGCAACGCCGTACAGCCGAGTCGGCGCTACTTCTTGCCCTTGGGATTGAAGATCTGCGACACGATGGCCTTGTCCTCCGGCGAGGCGCCCAGCGAGTCCTTCCACATCTTCTGCAGGTCCGCACCGCTGGTGGGGTCGACGTCGCGGCCGAGCTTCTTGCCTTCCGCGATGAACTTCGGGTCCTTCATGGTGGCGTCAAACGCCTTACGCACGAGCGCGACACGCTCCGCCGGAACTCCCGGCGGCATGGCGTACGGCCGTCCGTAGCGGGAGAGCAGGAAGGTAGCCCGCACCAGGTTCTTCTGCTTCTCGGTCTTGGCCAGGGATTCGAGCAACGGAGCGTCCGGGAACTCCGGGGCCTTCTCGCCCTTCACCGTGCCGGTCTGGGCGAGCATGATGATGTCTCCCGCCTTCCACATGTCCCCGAGCTGGTCCATGAACGAAGATGTCACGTTGCCGGACACGTCCACCTCGCCCTGCCGGAACGCGAGGCTGTACTGGCGCGCGCCGGGATAGCCGAAGACGTACTCGAACAGCGTTTCGCCGCGCAGCTTCTCGAGGATGTTGCCGATCACGAACCCGCTGGACTGGTTGCCGCTGATGCCCACCCTGGCCAGCTTGCCCGACTTCTTGATGTCGTCCAGCGATTTGAAGCGGTCCTTGCGGCTGTAGATCAAGCCGTTCTCGATGATGATGACGCCGATGGCCTGCATCTTGTTGAAGTCGAACTGGCTGCCACGAGCCTTGTCACCCACCACCTGCCAGTTCCACACGCCCCAGTTGATCTGCTCCATGACGGTGCCGTCGCGCTTGGCCTTGTTGTAAAGGTAGCTCGCCGCCCGCACGCCGCCGGCTCCCGGCATGTTCTGCACGATGATGGAGGGGTTTCCCGGTATGTGCCGGCCGATATGACGCGCCAGCAGACGCGAGTAGGTGTCGTTGCCGCCGCCGGGCGAGGACGAAACGATCAGCCGGATCTTCTTGCCCTTGTAGAAGTCCGCCGCCCCCGCGTTTCCGGCTCCGAACAGGAACAGCGCGAGCGTCGCGAGACCCAATACTGCCTTCATTGTTACCTCCCAGGTTTTTGCCGATGTCCGGGGCCCTCCGCGAACGAGAACCCTGCCCGAATCGTTACGAACCGGACATTATAGGGAGCCGCCCGCGAACCTGTCAACAATAGCGCCGGACGCCGGAACGAGAAAGCGCCGGAAGCCTTCGCTCCCGGCGCCTCCTTGCAAGATTGTCAACGTGGAGTCACGTGCGGACTACAGCCAGATGTCCTTGATGATGGCCACGTTCTCGGCCGGCGCGCTGAGCACGTCCTTCCAGAGCTGCTGGAGCTCGGCTCCCGTGGACGGGATGATGTCGCGCTTGAGCCGCTTGGCCTCCGCCAGGAACTTGGGGTCGTTCATGGTAGCGGTGAAGGCCTTGCGCATGAGCTCGACACGGTCCTTGGGCGTGCCCGGCGGCATCGCGTAGGGACGGCCGTAGTGCGTGAGTCCGAAGGTCACCTTGATGAGTTGCCGGTGCTCGTCGGTCTTGGCGAAGTCCAGCAATGTCGGCGTGTTCGGGAACTCCTTGGTCCTGCCTCCCTCGGGCGTGGGCGCCTGCACCAGCATCGCGATCTTGCCGTCGTCCCACATGTCACCGAGCTGGTCCCTGAACGAGCCCGGGGTGTTGCCGGAAGACTGCACCTCGCCCTGCCGGAACGCGAGACTGTACTGGCGCGCGCCGGGATAGCCGAAGATGTAGTCGAAGATCTTCTTGCCGACGAGCTTCTCCATCACCTTGCCCATGGTGTGGCCCAGCGACTGGCGCCCGCTGTTGCCGCTGGTGATGAGCTTCTTGGAGGCCATCACCGACTCCCAGGTGGGGAACTCGCTCTTGCGGGTGAAAAGGATGGCGCTCTCGATGGCGGCGACGCCGAGGGCGTTGATCTTGTTGAAGTCGAACCGCGCGCGCTTGTCGCCGACCACCTGGTGGAACCACACGCCCCAGTTGATCTGCTCCATCACCGTGCCGTCCCGCTTGGCCTTGCGGTAAAGGTAATCCGCCGCCATCACGCCGCCCGCGCCGGGCATGTTCTGCACGATGATGGAAGGATTGCCCGGAATGTGCCGGGAGATGTGCCGCGCGATGAGCCGCGAGTAGGTGTCGTTGCCCCCTCCTGGACTCGACGACACGATCAGTCGTATCTTCTTGCCCTTGTAGAAATCCGCGCCATGGAGCGGACCGGATATCATGACAGCCACAAGCAACGCCGTCATGGCCATGAATAGTCTCATCTGTACCTCCTGATAGGGTTTGATTCCGGGAGACTTTATCCCCGGACCTTTTGAGGTGTCAACCCGAGGCCGCGCGCACACCCTTTGGGCGGCGACGACGCGTCTCCGCACGGCCTCCACTCGATACCCCAACAGGCATGTGATATGACGACAATGACTTCGCGAAGCCCGCGGACGTCCATTCCGAGAAGAGACGAACATGGCAGACATCGTTCTGGCGCTGGCGACTTCCCACACGCCTCAGTTGAGCATCGCCGACTGGCGCCTGCTGCAGGTCAAGGACGAGACCGACCCCCGGCTTGACTATCCCGGACTGGTGGCGGCAGCGCGAGCGGACATCGGGCGGGAGACGAGGGCCGAGAAATTCCGCGAACGCTTCGAGGCCTGTCAGCGCGCGTTGAAGGTCCTTGGGGAGAAACTCACGGCGGCAGACGCGGATGTCATCGTCACCCTGGGCGACGACCAGCACGAACAGTTCCTGGACGACAACATGCCGACCTTCGCGGTCTACCATGGGGCGGAGTTGCCCGTTCCGCCGCGCACGGCGGCCATGCCCGAATGGAAGCAGGCCGAGCAGCGGGGCTGGGCCGAAACCGCCCCGGTGTACGCCAACCATACGGAGTTGGCCGAGCACCTCATCGCGTGGCTCTCCGACCACGAGTTCGACATCGCCCGCACCAACCGGCTGCGCGAGGGCATCGGACACGCATTCAGCTTCCTCTACCGGCGCATTCTGCCCGGCGCCACGCTGCCAATGGTGCCGGTGATGGTCAACACCTACTATCCGCCGAACCAGCCCACGCCGGGGCGCTGCTACGCCCTGGGACGGTGCATCCGGGAAGCCATCGAGTCGTGGGATTCCGACCTCCGGGTGGCCGTGATGGCCTCCGGCGGCCTGAGCCACTTCGTGGTGGACGAGGACATCGACCGCGCCACACTGAAAGCTCTGGCGGAGAAGGATGTGGACGGGCTCCGTTCGCTACCGCGCGAGAAGCTCAGGAGCGGCACCTCCGAGATCCTCAACTGGGTGGCCCTGGGTGGTGCGGTGGAGTCCATGAAGATGACGCTGGTGGACTACGTTCCGGGATACCGGTCGCCGGCGGGCACGGGCTGCGGGATGGGTTTCGCCTACTGGGCCTAGGAGGCCGTCCGAGTGGTGGTATTGCGGGCGACCGCGGGTCGCCACTACAGGTGCCCAGCGATGAACCCAAAGGGGCGACACGTACCCGGCGATGAACCCGTAGGGGCGACCTGCGGTCGCCCTAGCCGACGAGCTGCGCACGAGGAATCCATGGCTGCTCAAGAAGACATCGTCGAACGACTCTCCCGGCTCGACACCTGCGCCGTATCCGACGCCCTGGACCGTCTCGGCCTGCGCGGAGCTACCACCGGCGTCGGCCCGCTGTGGCCGTGCCCGCGGATCTGCGGCCGCGCGGTGACCATGATGCTCAAACCCGCCGGGCTGGACCAGTCGAAACAGCACCTCGGCACCCGCGCCATCGAAGCCGCACAGAGCGGCGACGTCATCGTCATCGACAACGCCGGGCGCCCGATCTCCGCCTGGGGCGGGCTGCTGTCCCTCGCGGCCAGGCAAAAGGGCGTCGCCGGCGTCCTCGTGGACGGCGCCTGCCGCGACGTCGACGAGAGCCGCGAACTAGGGTTTCCCGTGTACGCCAGGAGCGCCGCTCCCATGACCGCCCGCGGCCGTATCCTGGAACAGTCCTGCAACGAGGAGATCCAGTTCTCGGGCGTCCAGGTGCATCCCGGAGACCTGGTCATCGCCGACGGCAGCGGCATCGTGTTCATTCCGCGCCAGAAGGAAGCGGACGTCCTGGACGCGGCCGAGCAGATCGCGCACCGGGAGAGCCTGATGGCCGCGGAGATCCGCAAGGGCCGCGCGGTCGGCGAGGTCATGGGCCTGAGCTACGAGTCCATGCTCAAGGACGGAGGCAAGCAATAGGCCTCCCCCACACCCCCACCGAAGACGCCTTCCGGAAGCAGGCCCCAGCCGTCCTGTTGATGGCGGCGATCTTCCTGCTGAACTTCACCGGACGCGTGATCCTGGCGCCCCTGCTGCCCACCGTGGAGACGGACCTGGGCATCACCCATGCCCAGGCCGGCATGTTCTTCCTGTTCATCTCCGCCGGGTACCTCACCGCCATGTCCGGGGCCGGTTACGTATCCGCCCGTCTGCTGCACCACCGGACCATCGTGCTGTCCTTCGCGCTCCTGGGACTGGCAACCCTGGTAGTCGCACAAGCCTCCACGTTGACGGGCATCCGGTTCGGGCTTTTCGCCATGGGCCTGGGCGCGGGCCTGTACCTGCCCTCGGCCATCGCCACCATCACCTCCCTGGTCACCCGGCCGCACTGGGGCAAGGCCATCTCCATCCACGAGCTGGCGCCCAACACCAGCTTTGTCGTCGTGCCGCTGCTCGGGGAGTTGCTGCTCAGAAGCCTCTCCTGGCGGGCCATCCTGTTCTACTTCGGCCTCGTCAACTTCCTTGCCAGCGGGCTCTACGCGGTGTTCGGCCGCGGCGGCCGGTTTGCCGGCGAGCCCCCCGTCCCGGCCGTGGTCTGGCGCTTCCTGAGGGATCCCATGCTGTGGATCGTCCTCGCGCTCTTCATCCTGGGAGTCGCCATCACCCTGGGCGTGTTCACCATGCTCCCCCTCTACCTGGTATCGGAACGCGGCCTGGAAGAAGGCTGGGCCAACACGCTGGTGGGGCTTTCCCGGGTCGCCTGTCCGGTCCTGGCGCTGGTGGCGGGCTGGGCCGCGGACCGCTTCGGCGTCCGCCGCACCCTGTCGACAACTCTGACCTTGAGCGGCGTCACCGTGGCCCTCGTGGGGTTGGTCCCGGATTCCTGGTTGACAGTGGCGGTCGTCATCCAGCCCATGGTGGCGGTGGGCTTCTTCCCCGCCGGCTTTACCGCCCTGTCCACCCTGGGCGACATGCAGACCCGGGGCACCGCCGTGTCCCTGGTGGTCCCCATGGCGTTCGTCATCGGCGGCGGCGCCACCCCCTGGTTCCTGGGCCTGTGCGGCGACCTCGGCGCCTTCGACATGGGCTTCGTCTGGGTCGGCGTCTTCACCCTTGCGGGGGCTTTTCTGGCGCGGCTTTACAAGGCCCGGCATACGGCGTAGTCCTCTTTCCAGGAGAGGAGGGAAAATGGATCAGCCAATCGGATACAAGCGAGACGAGGCCGCGGAGCAACCGCCCTATCTGCACTCGGAATACCGCTCCACGGTCCTGCGGGCGCCCAAGTGGCCGCTGGTGCCGTTGCCGCACACGCTGTCGGAGATCACCGGGCCGGTCTACGGGCACGAGAAGGTGGGGCCGCTGGACCACGACCTCACCCGCCAGCATGACGGCGAGCCGCTGGGAGAGAGGATCATCGTGCTGGGCCGGGTCGTGGACTCGGACGGCAGGCCTCTGCCGGACGCGCTCATGGAGATCTGGCAGGCCAATGCGGCCGGACGCTACCGCCACGACGCCGACAACCACCCTGCCCCGCTGGACCCCAACTTCAGCGGCGGCGGCCGGTGCGTCACCGACGCCGACGGCCACTACCGTTTTGTCACCATCAAGCCCGCCGCCTATCCTTGGGGAAACGATCTCAACGCGTGGCGGCCGGCGCACATCCACTTCTCGCTCTTCGGCACGGCCTTCGCCACGCGGCTGATCACGCAGATGTACTTCCCGGGAGACCCGCTGCTGGCCTGCGACCCGATCTTCAATTCAATCCCCGACTCGGGTGCCAGGGATCGGCTGGTGTGCAGGCTCGACCTGGAGAACACGAAACCCGAGTGGGCGCTGGCCTACGAGTTCGACATCGTGCTGCGAGGCCGGGACGCGACCCCGATGGAGGGTTGAGGGAATGTCGGCGCGCCGCGGAACTACGCCCTCCCAGACCGTCGGCCCATTCCACCGCATCATGGTGCCGTGGGAAGGCGGCGCGGAACTGGTGGCGCCAGACGACCCGCTCGCCATTCGCATCGAGGGGCGCATCCTGGACGGCGCGGGGCAGCCCGTGGACGATAGCGTTATCGAGATCTGGCAGGCCAACGTCCATGGCCGCTACGCCCATTCCGAGGACACCCGTGAGGTGCCGCTGGTTCAGGGATTCGACGGCTTCGGCCGCGCCATCACCGACGGCGAGGGCCGCTTCACCATCGTCACCGTGAAGCCGGGATGCGTCCCCGGGCACGGCGACACCGTGCAGGCGCCCCACATCTGCCTGTTGGTTTTCGCCCGCGGACTGCTGAAGCAACTGGTGACGCGCGTCTATTTCGCGGACGAGGCCGCGGCCAACGAGCAGGATCCGATGCTGCTGTCCATCAAGGAGTCCGGTCGAGGCGACACACTGCTGGCCGTCAGGCAGGAAGGCAGAGGCGCGCCGCCTGTCTACGAGTTCGACATTCACCTGCAGGGTCTCCGTGAGACGGTGTTCTTCGACCTTTGAGAGGCCTCTCCACCCGGGGAGCTTGAATCATGCCGCCGAAAGTCCGAGACTTGATCGTGATGCTGAGGAAGGCAGGCTTTGTGGACCGAGGTGGGAAAAGGAAGTCACCGCAATTACGTTCACCCAAACGTATCCAAACCCATCACCGTGTCGGGCCGCCTGAACGACGACGCCAAGCAGTATCAAGTCCGGGCTGTCCAGCGCGCCGTAGAGGAGTCTCTGTCATGAAGGACAGCGCCAGATACGTGAAGATCGTCGAATGGTCCGAAGAGGACCGATGCTTCATCGGAAGCGCGCCTGGATTGATTTGGGGGGGTTGCCACGGCGACGACGAGAAAGCTGTCTTTGAAGAGCTTTGCCGAATCGTAGACGAGGCAATACAGATTTACCTGGAAGACGGCAAACCTCTCCCCAACCCAACGTGTGGCCGTGACTTTGTCAACAAACTACAGTCCGTGGCGTAAACGTCCCCAACTCACGAACGGTGAACTTCCGGAAAAACTGAACCTCCGGAGAACTATCCCTTCTTGGTCATCCCCGCCCGCTGGTCCACGCCGGTCTCGGCGTAGCCCGGCTCCACCAGCGCGTCGATGACGTAGCGGCCTCCACGGGCCACCACCTTGGCGCCGCGTTCCAGCGCGGCCGCCAGGTCCTCGGACGTGGCCACCGGGGCCTCGCCGTCGAAGCCCTGGGCGCGGCCCATGGCGATCAAGTCCACCGGGGGGTCGTCGAGCCGCTGGCCGATCCAGCGGTTCTTGACCGGCCGCTTGCGGATCTGCGCCACCCGTTCCTGGTGCATCTCGTCGTTGTAGTAGGAGCGGTTGTCGGCGATGATCACCAGCAGCGGCAGGTCCATGTGGGTGGCCGTCCACAGCGCGTTGCAGCCCATCAGGTAGTCGCCGTCTCCCAGGACGGCCGCCGGCAGCCGGCCTTTGCCCTTGAGGGCCAGCGACGTCCCTACCGCGTGTCCCGGTCCACTCCCCACGCCGCCGCCGCCGTCGTTGCCCATGAAGGACAGCGGGCCGGTGTGCTCCGCCCCCTCGCCGGGCCAGCCGATGGGCAGGCGCGCGAAGCTGACGGGCCTCGTGCGGGCGAAGTCACGCACGGTCAGCGCCATGTCCATGAGCGTCATCGGGGTGCCCTGCCTGGGCCGCGCCTTGCCCGTGGGCGTGCGCGTCCAGTGGGTGATGCTCTTCAAGCCCGCCGCGGCGCGGTTGCGGCCGAAGCCGTCCAGCAGTTGCTCGACGAAAGTGTCCGATGTCGACGCCACCGGGATGTCCACCGCCGGGAGCGCCTGGTGGTCCATGCTCCAGCCGTTGGTGCGGTAGGAGTCCATGGAGCAGTGGATGATGGTCTTGTCGGGCGGCGACTGGGTCTGCGACGATCCCAGGCAGCCGCGCAGGAAGCCCGCCAAGTCCAACCAGTCGAGGCTCAGGATGACGTCGGCTTTCTTGACCAGTGCCGTCGCCTGTTTCGACGGCCGCAGTCCCGGCGGTGCCAGGTGCAACGCGTGCGTGGTGGGGAAGGATGACGGATCGTTGGAGCTGGTCAGCACCGGCGCGTTCAGGGCCTCGGCCAGCTTCACCCGCCGGTCCCAGTCCGCCTTGCTCCGGGACACGCGCCCCATGAGGATCACGGGGAACTTGGCCTTCTTGAGCAGTGCCCGAACGCGCTTGACCGTGGCTGCCGGCGCGCACGGCGGGTCCGCCGGAGCGTAACGGGAGGCGTCCGGAATCAGTACCTCCTCGGTCAGCGCCTGCTCCTGGAGACCCACGTCGAGACAGACGTAGGTCGGGCCGCACGGGGCGGTACGGGCCATCTGGTTGGCCCGCAACACGGATTCCACCGCGGCCTGCGGCGACGCCGGCTGGTCGTCCCACTTGGTATAGTTCCGGATGATCGCGCCCTGGTCCGCGGCGGTGTGGATCCAGTCGATCCACGGACGCCGCTTGTGCGCGTCCACCGGCCCGGTGGCGCCGAAGATCACCATCGGGGTGCGGTCGCACCAGGCGTTGAAGATGGTCATGGTGGCATGCATCAGGCCGACGTTGGAGTGCAGCGCCACCGCCATGGGTTCGTCGGTGGCCTTGGCGTATCCGTCGGCGATGGAGACCGAGTGCTCCTCGTGGAGACACGTGACCATCTGCGGGTTCTCGTTGCCGAGATAGTTCACCAGGCTGTCGTGAAACCCGCGGTAGCTCGCTCCCGGGACCAAAGCGATGTACTTGAGGTCCAGCGTGCGGGCCACCGCCGCCACCACGTCGCTGCCCCAACGCATTTTCGGAGTCCCCAAGTCCTCGGGTCGATGCTTGAGTGCTGTACTGTTGCTGCGTTTTGCCACTGCTTGTTCCCCCTTACGTGTCGCTAGAGTCTGCGGTCATCATGGTTTCTCGGCCGCAACCTTGTCAAGGAGCGGGAGACGGAACCCTCACCCCGACCCTCTCCCGGAGGGAGAGGGAGCCGGCGGGCGTGCCTGGCGATCGAACACTCCCGCTCCCAGCCCTTCTTCCCGCAGCAGGTTCTTCTGCACCTTGGAGCTGGGCGTCTTGGGGAGTTCCGTCCGGTAGTCGAGATAGCGGGGGATCTTGAACGGCGCCAGGTGTTCGGCGCAGAACTCCCAGAGTTGCTCCGCCGCAAGTTCCTCCCGCGAAGCCCCGTCCGCCAGCACGATGCACGCCTTCACCTCTTCCTGGCGGATGGCATCCGCCACCGCCACCACCGCCGACTCGGCGACGAGCGGATGAGAGCTCAGCACCCGCTCCACCTCCGCCGAGGCGATGTTCTCGCCGCCGCGCTTGATGATGTCCTTCTTGCGATCGACGAAGTAGAGGAAGCTGTCCTCGTCCAGGTAGCCGAGGTCGCCGGTGTGGAGCCAGCCGTCGCGCAGAGCCTCTGCCGTCGCCTCCGGGTTCTTGTAGTAGCCCATCATCACCGCCGGGCTCTGCTTGACAATCTCGCCGAGCTCGCCCGGTCGGCAACGCTCCCCTTCCTCATCGTGAATGCCCAGCCGGTGCACCTCGGGAGCGATGGCAACGCCGCAACTGCCGAGCTTCCGCACCGACTCCTCGAGCGGACCGATGACGCTCAGCAAGTCTTCGGTGAGGCTGTACGACGGCACCGCCATGACGCCGAAACGCCGCTCGAACTCCAGGTGCACGTCCGGCGGCAGCAGCGCCATTACCTGCCTCAACGGGGTGTCCGCGTCCGCTGGGTCCGGCGGCAGGTTCAGGAGGATTCGCGGAATCGTCTGCATGATGCTCGACGTCGTCACGCCGTGCTTTTTGACGTCGTCCCAGAAACGGGAAGCGCTGAAGCGTTCCTTCAAGACCACCACCCCGCCCACCGACATCATCGCGATGCTCATGTGGCAGAGCGCGTTCACGTGGAACAGCGGCATCACCACCATCACCCGGTCGTGCTCGGTCCATCCCAGCGCCCGGGCCCTGTGGCTCGGGGCGAAGGCGAAGGCGTAGTGCTTCAGCATGACGCCCTTGGGGCGGTCGGTGGTGCCGGAGGTGTAGATGATGGAGGCGAGGTCGTCGGGCGACACGTCGGCGAGGTCCGACCCGCGGCGGGCCGAGCCGACGAACGCGTCCCATCCCGTCACCGCGTCGGCGCTTCCGGCATCGAGCGTGATCACGTGCTCCAGGTCGGGACAGTCGCGGCGAATCGAATCGATCACGGGCATGAACGCATGCATGGTCAACAGGTAGCGCGTTTCGGAATGGACCAGAAGGTATTGTAACTCGTCCGCCGTCTGCGCCGTGTTGAGAGGAACGAACACGCCGCCGGTGCGGGCCATGGCGAACACCGCCCAGAGGAACTCCGGACAGTTGGGAAGCAGCAGCGCCACCCTTTCGCCGGCCCGGAGCCCGAGGGCCGCGAAGGCGCACGCCGCACGCTCCACCTCCGCGGCGAACCCGGCGTAGCTCCAACTCCTGTCCTCGTGAATCAGGCAAGGACGGTCCGGTCGCTCCGCGACCTGATGCGACAACAGTTCCTGTATGGTGGCGTAGGTGGTCATGGGTTCGTTTGACCATAGTTCAGGGCAGGGGGTCCGGGCAAGGATGCTTGACACCCGGCCGTGTTCACGGTTTACACGTTTTCCGTGCGATGACCGGGCGACCTCCCCATGGGAAAGGATGGCCATGGACGAATCGTTGCAGACCCTCCGGCGCAAGATCGCCCTCGGGACCCGCATCCTGGCCAGCCAGGGATGCCTGGGCGACATACTGGGGCACCTATCTGCGCGCATTCCAGGCACGGACGAGATGTTCATGCGCCTACTCGGAGACGAGGAGAAGGGGCTTCTCTACAGCGATGTCCGCCACGTGCGCCGGCTGGGCTTCGACCGCACCGTGGAGCAGGTGGACGGGTACCGGGTGCCGCTGGAACTGCCGATCCACGGCGAGCTGTACAAAGCGCGCCCGGAGGCCGAGGTCGTTCTCCACGCCCATCCCTACCACTGTCTGATCGCCACCATCGCCGGCATCGAGCTCAAGCCCATCTACGGCTCCTACGATCCCCTGAGCCTGAGCAGAGCCATCCAGGGAATTCCCCTCTATCCGCGCTCGGTGCTCATCGACACCCCGGAGCTGGCGGCGGAGTTCATCGCGGTCATGGGCGACCGTGACTGCTGCCTGATGCGCGGGCACGGCCTCACCGTCATCGGACCCACCGTGGAAGCCGTGACGCTGCTGGCGCTTCGCCTGGAGATGCTGGCCAAGATCACCCTGGACGCCGCCCGCGCCACCGGCGGGCGCCCCCTGGAGCCGCTTCCCCAGGAGGACATCGACGCTTTCTCGTTCGTGGTGGAACAGGGCCTTCAGGCCGCGGTATCGAAAGTCTACGAGTGGACCTGGAACCACTACGCGCAACGAGTGGCGGATACGGTGGGGCTGCCGGCCGAGGAGTAGAGGCGCGAGATCCCTCACCCCAACCCTCTCCCAGAGGGAGAGGGGGCCGGACGGTGCTCCGCCCGACCGGTCGAAGTTCGTCAGTGATGAGGCAACGTGGCAACGTAGGCAACGTAGGCAACGTAGGCAACGTAGGTCGGATTAGCCGAAGGCGTAATCCGACTGGCAGTGCCCCCGCGTCGGATTACGCCTTCGGCTAATCCGACCTACACAAAAACGGCCACGGCGGCGATCACGCCGGCGGCGGGACGACCGTGACTTTGTCGGTGATCTCGAAGCGCATCAGGTCCTCGCCCATGACCAGCTCGCCCGAGTAGCCTGCCTTCGTTCGTTCGACAATCTCCCGGCGGTCGATGCCGTAGGAGACCACGTGGGTGAAGGCGGCGACCCTGGGCTTCACCTGGGAGAAGACCGAGGCGGCTTCCTCGGGCGAGGTGTGGTGGCCGATGACGTGGGCCAGCCGCTCTGAGCGCTGAAGCTCGGCCGCGGGGGCAGCCGCCACCTCGTGCACGAGCAGGTCCACGCCGCGCGAGAACTCGATGAGGTTTTCGCTGTACCGGGTGTCGCCCGAAAGGACCGCGGAGCGTCCCTTGTAGTCGATACGGTAGCCGAAAGCCGGCTTGACCGGCGCGTGGTCCACGTCGAAGACGGTGATCTTGAGGCCGTCCTCCTCGTAGACGAAGCCCTGCTCCACGTCCGCGGCGATGACCTCGACGCCGCCCGGGTCGAGCCGCTCGTCCACGTCGCGGCGCAGGTGGATGTCGTACTCGAAGGCCTCCGCCAGCTTGGACATCATCCGGCTGGTCCCCTCCGGCCCCCAGACGTGCAAGGGCCGGTCCCCGCGGCCGAAGATCCACGGGGTGAGCCAGAAATCGGGGATGCCCACGATGTGGTCGGAGTGCAGGTGGGTGAGGAACAGGTACCGGAGCTCCCCCATGGGCACCCCGGCTTCCTCCAGACGCTGCAGGGTACAGCGGCCGCAGTCGAAGACGAAATACTTTCCGGCGGCCTCCACCATGGCCGCCGGTCCCGTGCGTCCCGGCTGGGGCTTGGGCCGGCCCGTGCCCAGGAGCGTCACCCGGAGCGCGTTCGTTCCTTCGTGCGCGCGCTCCATGTTCACGACGTGGCGGTGTCTTCCAGCAGCAGCAGGCCCATGCCGGTGAGCATCGGCGCGTAGTAGTTCTGGTGCACCAGCCTCACCTCGGGGGACATGGCGCCGCGCATGCCCAGCCACATGATCATCTCCACCGCCTCGGCGCCCCCCTGCACCATGTAATCGTGGTGCGAAAGCTCCACCAGTTCCTCCGGGCCGTTCACGACGCGCTCCATGAAGTGCCGGTCCCACTCCTCGTTGCGGAAGCCGAAGCGCTCGCCGTGGAGTTGATGCGAAAGCCCGCCTGTACCGAGGACGGCCACGCGGATGTCCTCGGGATAACTCTCCACGGCCAGGCGCAGTGCCTGCCCCAGCTTCCACAGGCGGCGCGCCGTGGGCAGCGGGTGCTGCACTACGTTGACCGCCACGGGCACCACCTTGATGTCCCACCGCGGGTCGTGGGCCCAGAGCATCGGCAACGGCGTCAGCAGCCCGTGGTCCACCGTCAGTTCCTGGCACACGGTCATGTCGAACTCGCTCTCGCGGATCAGCGACTCGGCCACGTGCCACGAGAACTCGGGATCGCCGGGAACCGGCTCCAGCGGACGCGGGCCCCAGCCCTCGTCCGCCGGCGGGTAGCTGTCCGCCACGCCCATGGCGAAGGTGGGGTACTTGTCGAAGAAGAAGCCCGAGCCGTGGTCGTTGTAGATGAAGATGGCGACGTCGATGCGGGCCTCCCGGAGCCACTCCATGGCCGGCCGGTAGCCGTCGAAGAGCGGCTTCCACTCGGGAGCGTCCTGCTTGCCCTGGTCGAACGCCGCCCCCGCGGCGGGCACGTGCGACGATCCGATTCCTGCAACGATCCTGCCCATGCTACCTCGCTCCCTGGACCTTTCGCGTGCTGAGGAATTCCTCCAGCGTCTCGCCGCGAAACGCCGCGCCGATGTGCTGCAGGCTGTCGCCCGTCACCGAGCCCATCTTGTACATGAAGTAGATGTTGGCGCCGCCCTCGCGCGCCAGCGCCAGCCAGTCCTTCGCCCGCAACTTCTCCTTCTCCCACTCCGACAGGCCGAAGCGGTCCATGAGCGCCTCGGCGTCCTGCTTGTAGGCGGCGCGGTTCTCGGCCTTGTTGAGGGCAAAGAAGAACTTGTTGAGACGGTAACCCTTGCGCGACAGGGCTCCGTCGAACACGTAGGTGCCCTCGATCTTCCCCGAATCCTGCCCAGAGTCGCTCATGGCCGCTCCCTCCGTGTCTCCCGTGTGCTGAACGCCGAACATAAAATGATTCGAAAACACGGTCAAACCCGGCCGTCAGCCAAACGCCGATTTGACATGCGGATCATACGGTTGATACTTGATCAGCACCGAAACGAACGGAGAACTCGAATATGCCGGGACCCCAATTCGAAGACGTGACCGTGGCCAACGGCGCCGAAGCCTTTCTGGCGCAGCTCAACGCCAATCCTGACGTGGACTACATCTTCGCCAACACCGGGACCGACCACGGGCCGATCCTGGAGGCGCTGGCCAAGATGCACCGCAGCGAGTCCAAGGGAGCGGAGATCGTCGTCGTGCCCCACGAGCAGGCGGCGGTGTCCATGGCCCACGGCTACTACTGCGCCTCGGGCAAGCCGCAGGTAGTGCTGGTGCACACCCTGCCGGGCACGGCCAACGGACTCGGCGGCTTGATGAATGCCAAGGCGTGCCAGGTGCCCATGCTTTTCGTGGCAGGAAGGACCCCGGTCACCGAGGGCGAGGTGGCGGGCGGCAAGAGCCGCCACATCCACTGGCGCCAGGAATCCCGCGACCAGGGCAGCATCGTGCGCGAGTTCGTCAAGTGGGACTTCGAGAACCGCGCCAACGAGCAGTTGGGCGCCATCGTCCCGCGCGCCTTCAAGATCGCCATGGCGGAGCCGCGCGGACCGGTGTACCTGTCGCTGCCCCGTGAGTGGCTGTACGAGTCCATGGAAACCACCCGGGTGTCCGCGGAGGTGTTCGAGCCGCCGAGCAAGATCCAGACGCCCGTAGGGGACCTTGAGCGGGCGGCGGAGATCCTCTTGGGCGCGTCCGACCCGGTGATCGTGACGCGCTACGTGGGCAAGACGCCCGGCGCGGTGGCGCCGCTGGTGGAGCTGGCGGACCTGCTGGCGATTCCGGTGGTGCAGCATCCGCAGTCGCCGTACATGAACTTCCCGTCGAGCCACCCGTGCCATGCCGGCCACGACATTCCCGGCCACGTGAAGACGGCCGACGTGGTCTTTCTCGTGGACATCGACGTGCCGTGGACGCCCGCCACCCGGGACATTCTCCGGCCCGAGGCCACGGTGCTGCAACTGGAGGTGGACCCGCTGTTCTCGTCCATCCCGGTATGGGGCTTCCCGGTGGACCACGCCATGACCGGCTCGTCCGACGTCACGCTGCCGGTGCTGAACGGCCTTGTCCGGCAGGGACTCGACGGTTCGGACGCGCTGCGGAAGAGCGTGGAGGCGCGACGGAGCCGCGTCAAGGCCGCCCACGACGAGACGCGCGCGGAGATGGCCGCGCGGATCGAGAAGCTAAAGGACGAGCGCCCCATCCATCCCTTGTGGGTGTCCCGATGCATCGCCGACGTGGTGGACGACAAGACCATCGTCATGGGCGAGGCCGTGACCTCACCCTTGGGACCGGTGCTGGGGCTGGAGCGGCCGGGATCGTTCTTCGACCAGGCGCCGGCGGGCCATTTGGGATGGGGAATGGGCGCCGCCATCGGCGCCAAGCTGGCCGCGCCGGACCACACGGTCATCGCCTGCGAGGGAGACGGCTCCTACATGTTCTGCGTGCCCACGGCGTGCCACTTCACGGCGCAGAAGTACCAGGTGCCGTTCCTGACGGTCATCTACAACAACCAGGCCTGGAACGCGACGCTCAGCACCGTGCGCGAGTTGTACCCGGACGGCGTGGCCCACCAGACCAGCAACTTCCCGGGCACCGACCTGACGCCGTCGCCGCAGTTCGAGCTCACCGCCCAGGCCTGCGGCGCCTACGCGGAGCGCGTGGACGACCCGGCCGACCTGCCCGCCGCCCTGCAGCGCGGCCTCCAGGCCGTCAAGGAGGAGGGGCGCCAGGCCCTGTTGAACGTAATCTGCCGTAACCCGGCCGGCTGAGCCGCCGCTCCGCCGGAAAGGAGGAACCCATGGTCTGCAGAATTTTCTGGGGCAAGCTTCGACTCGGGAAATGGACGGAATACGAACGATACTACAACGAGGTGGTGGTGCCCGCCACCGCGAACATGCCGGGCTTTCGCGGCCGCCAACTGCTCCGCAGCTCCGAGAATCCGGACGAGGGGATCTCCCTCACCTTCTGGGAGACCAAGGAAGACATGCAGAACTACGTCACCAGTCCGGCCAGGGCCAACATCGCCAAAGGCGCCGAAGGCATGTACACCGGCGAGTACTGGGTCAAGGACTTCGAGGTGACGTCGCTGTCGCTGCTGTCGCTGGGGAACGTGTGACCCTCCCCCTTTACGGAGAGGCGACCGACACACGGCATGGTGGAACATGAAACGCATCGGCCTGATATCACCCAACATCAGTGAGGAGTTCCTCACCGACGTCTACACGATCCTGCCGCCGGACATCACGGTGGAAGGTCGCGGCCTCCGGGTACGCGAGTTCACCGACCAGGAGTTCGCCCGCGCCGAGAGCGAGTTCTTCGGCCTGGTCAGGGAGCTGACCGAGTACTCCCTCGACTTCCTCATGGTCACCGGCGAGCTGTTCCTGTCCTACAAGGGACCCGGCTCGGACCGGCAGTTGCTCCAGGCCGTCGGCGAAGTCACTCCAGTGCCGGCATCAACGGTGCTGACCTCGGTAACGGACGCCTGCCGGGCGCTCGGGATGAAGCGCGTGGTAATGGCCACTCCCTTTCCCGAGGACCAGGACGCCCGGCTGGTTCGATTCCTGGAGCACGACGACATCCACGTCGAGGCGTTCCGAGGACTCGCCTGCGCGAACTCCAGGGAGATATGGGCGCTACCCGCCGAATCGGGGCTGGAGGTGGCACGTCCGCTACTTGAGGGACACCCCGATATCGACGGGCTCTACATGCCCTGCAACAAGTGGCGGATCACGCCCATCATCGAACAGCTCGAGCAGGAGTTCGGCAAGCCCGTGGTCACCAACACCCAAGCCTGGATCTGGACGGCGCTGAGGGCGATGGAGCTGGACGAGCCGGTGGAGGGATACGGCAGGCTTCTGACTCAGCTTTGACGTCGAGCTTGGTGCGAGGGTCGGCGCGGCGGTCGGACGGCGAGTGCCGATGAAACCGCCTAGGCGCTTGACATGTATCGTGGCATATGCTTTGACATATGCACATGGAGGCGAACATGATTGCGGAGCGGCATGTCAAGCTATTCAAGAACGGCCGAAACCAAGCAGTACGAATTCCCCGCGAGTTCGAGCTTCCCGGCAATGAGGCCGTCATGCGGAAGGACGGCGAACGGCTGATCATTGAGCCTGTCGAGCTGAAGTCCCTGCTCGCCGTGCTCGCCACGCTTCATCCCATTGACGAGGAATTCCCGCCAATCCCCGAGTTGCCCGTCGAACCCGTCGAACTTTGATGGGCTTCCTCCTCGACACCAACATCGTCTCCGATTTGGTGCGCAATCCGGGAGGCCGGGTCGCACAACGCATTCGCGAAGTCGGTGAAGAGCACATCTGTACCAGCATCATCGTCGCCGCGGAACTCCGCTATGGGGCGGCGAAGCGCGGATCGGTTCGGTTGTCTTCACAAGTTGACACGATACTCCGCAGCCTTGAGGTTCTGCCGTTCGAAGCGCCCGCGGACAGTATCTATGGCCTGATCCGCGCACGCCTGGAAAGCGTAGGTCAAGTGATAGGTGGCAATGACCTGTTGATCGCCGCTCAAGGAATCGCACTGGGCCACACAGTCGTCACCGCCAATGAGCGCGAGTTTGGCCGTATCGACGATCTGACGATCGAGAACTGGCTGGCGGGTTAGCTAGAGCCTACTCAGGTGTTCGCATCCGTGATGGATTCAATCTTCTGCGTGTAGACGTTGGTCTCACTTGCCGTCATCAACAGGCATTCGCGGGCGCGTGTCATCGCGACATATAGCTCGCGGGTTTCCTCGGCGATGTTCCCCCGTTCGGTCCGTAGCTTTCCCAAGCCAACGAGAATCACGCGCGAAAACTCCAACCCCTTGCTGCTCTGTTGCGTCAGAAGCACCACGTGATCGGCCTGTGGATTGTAGCGCTTCCTCCTTTCAGACGTGTGGAGCGATTGGACGGGAATCCCTCGCTCCTCGAACCTCTCCGCCACGGCCTTGCCCATCCAGTGCGCGTCGTAAATGATCGCCACTTCCCGCCACGGCACCCCGTCGTCGTGCCACTTTGTAACGCAGCCGGCAGCGAAACCGGCTTCTTTTTCGAACGAACCCAATTTCTTGAATATCGGCATGGGGCCGTCCACCCCCGCGGCCTGCGGCTTGATCAATGGCACGTGGTCGTCGCCGGAACTCTTCTCCTGAAGCAACTCCTTGGCGAACTCGTAGGCGAAGTTCAGGATTTGGCGTGTGTTGCGGTAGTTGAGACTGAGAATCTTCGTGCGGCCGCGCGCTTGCACGCCCACACTCGACAAGGAGAACCCCAAGTCGCTTCGGCGGTAGATGGACTGGGCGTCATCGTACAACAGCAACAGCGAGTTCGTATTCCGGTCGATCATCCCAACGACGAGTCGTAGCCAGCTTTCTTCGAAATCGTGACCCTCGTCGATCAATAACGCACCGTATTGCCCGCGCGGGATCTGTCCCTTCTCGACGCCGGCGATCACGCTGTCCACCTGCCGTTCCCAAACCGGCTTATCGCCGTCAGCAACGTCCACTTGATGGGTTCTCAATTGTTCTCCGCACCAGTCGTGAAAATGGTAGACGTGCACCTTGTCGGCGATGCCCTTGCTGTGCATGTGACTCCTGAGCTTCGCCGCCAGGGTGATGTTGAAACATAGGACGAGAATCGGCTTGTTGAGCAATTCCGCCAGAACCTCGGCGCGAAATTCCAGAATCAGGGTTTTCCCGGAACCCGCCACGCCGTGAATGACGCGATGCCCGTCGCCCAGGCCGCGGGCCAGTTGTTCCTGATGGATGTCCATCACCTTGACGGTGTCCGGGACGGAAATCTGTCCGGGCGCCTTCTGCTGCGGGAAAAGCTCCAGGTTGTCGATGCGGATTTCCGGGTACATGTGCCAGCGGATGCGGTTCAGATCGGACAGGGTCAGCGGGTTCTTGAATCGATACTCGAACATGCCCCGAAGGCGTTCCCGGAACTCTTCCGGGTCGGTGTCCTCCAGCATCTCGTCCTTGCAGATCAGCAGGCGACTTGGCAGCACCCGTTCGGACACGTCATCCGGTGCCATAGACTGGATCTGCTTGCGGGTGATGTTCGTCAATACCACGCCATACCCGTACGGGCAGATCAACTTCCCCTTGTACTGACCTTGTTTCTCCTTCAAGTGCGGATCGCATTGGAGCATGTCTATGGTATGCAAGGCACCCTCGCGCGCCTGTTTGACGGGATTGACCGTGGCTTTCAAGCCGCTGGCGGTCTCCAGGTCAACGCTGTCGTGGTCGATGCGGTTGATCGAGCCCAGCTTCCAGTCCTTGACTTCCAGGAACAGCAAGCCGCACTCGGGATGCACGAGGATGAAATCCGGATAACGCCGCCGCTTTCCCACCGGTACGTTGTAGAAGCACAACCAGTTGTCGTCGAGTAGAGACTCCAGGCGATGCGCTAAGCGCTGTTCGCCGGGGGTGGCTTTCGCGTTGCCCAGTCTAAGATTCGGGATAATGATCGCCATGGAATGATTCACACCTGCCCACTGTCAAATTCAAGATCGAACAAGACCTCCACAGCGAGTCGGGCTTTGGTGGGAGGAGACGGGACAAGACGCCGTTATTTCACGGCCTGTCGTGGAAACGGGAAAAACAGGTGGACCACCGAATGATGGTCCGACGGCGCGAATGTTCTGGATAGCGCCTCGTCGTGAGAGTCGTTCGGAGGGTGTTATTTCCAGGTCAAACGGGACGGTCCTCGCGGGCAGAAGTGGCCGACGATTCCCGTCTGGTGCGGCACGGCCTCCTACGCGAGTTTCTCCTTGAGCCACCCGTCCAGAGCGTCGATCATGAACGGCTCGCAGCCGGCGTAGAAGTGGTTGGCGCCGGGGACGATGATGCAGGTGCAGTTGTCGGGGCCCGCGGCCTCGTCCAGCTCATGCGCGTACTCGCGGAAATACGCGGCCTCGATCTCTCCGGCGGTGACCAGCAATGGACAGCCCAGCTTGGCGGCGTGGGGGCGGACGTCGTTGGTCTCGTGGCGGCCGTACTTGCTGACGTAGGTCCTGTAGGTGAACAGGCCGGTGGCGCCGCTGGCCGGCGCCCACAGGTACTCCTCCCCTTCTCCTCCGGCCACCCGCTGCTCGGCTCCCGCCATGCGCGCCTCGAACTCCGGGTCCTCTGCGCAGCGGGCGGCGTAGAACTGCTTGGGAGCGGAGCATGAGATCACGCCCACCACGTCGTCGCGCTGCCGCGTGCCCTGGTAGTAGAGCGACTTGACCGAGCCGAGGCTGTGCCCGACGAGCACGAAGCGGGCATAGCCTTCCTGCTTCAATCGCTCGATGGCGGCGTCCACGTCCAGCAGGCATTCCTCGAAGTTCTCGTAGGTGGCGCCCCGGAAATCGGTCAGGTCGCCGCCACGGGAGATCCAGTCATGGCCGCGGGTGTTGATGGAGAAGCCGTGGTGGCCCCGTCCGGCCAGGGCCTCGGCGAACACCGGCAGCGGGCCGGTGTAAAAACTCATGGCCACCCCGTGAATCAGCACCAGCGCCAAGTCGGGGTTGGGTGACGCATCCGCGCGGAACAGCGCACCGTGCAAGGTTTCCTGGTCCGAGGTCACGAACGAAAGCAGCTCGGCTTTTCCTGCCATGAAGTATTCCCCTTTTCTTGGTTGCGTTGTCCGTGCCGGGCAATGGTGCGGACACGGGCGGGTTTGAAACCCGCCCCTACGAAGACGGCTCGTATGCGTCGAGCCACCCGGTGATGGCGTCGCCGTCGCGCTCGAGCCACAGCGCGTTGGACCGGATGCGCTCCAGGGACTGCCGGACGGTGCGCGTGGCCGCGGGGGCCGGGTGCGACTCGAAGAAGGCCTCCACCTCCGCGGCCTTCTCCAGGGTGGTGAAGTCCTCGGTGGTGATGGACACGATCCGTGCGATGATGAACCCGCCTTGGCCGTAACGGCTGTCGAACTCGGCCCATTTCTCGCGCAGGAAGTTCCAGGCCAGATCCCGTCCCAGCGGGTTCATGGCGACGCCGGCCACGGCCAGCGGCGTATCCTGCCCGCGGACCTCGTCGGACAGCGCGAAGTCCAGCGTCCGCCGCAGCAGATCCAGGTCCGTGCTGCACCCCAGGGACCGCAGACAACGGTTCTTCTCCTCGTGAAGCTCGGCCTCGCGGTAGATGCCTAGCACCGCCTCGTATCCCTCCAGCCCACGGCTCTCCACCACTTGGCCGTAGACCGCCATCCGAAGATCGGGCGCCACCGGTGTCGCGTCCCGTATCCCCTGATCGAACCGGCGCAGGGCTTCGGCGTTGACTTGCGGGTCGCCGTAGCGTCCCAGGAGCCCGACGACCATGGGCCGGAGCAGCTTGATGAGGTGGCTTTCCCCGGGCCGGGCGTCCCATCCCAGGCTGGCGTGAATGGTCTGGTACAGGCTCCGGGCGTAGGCGCGAAACGACTCGTGGCAGGACTCGTGCGACAGGAGGATGTCGTAGGCCCGGAGGTTCTCCGACAGGTCGGCCCACACCGTATAGTCGGTTTCGTTGCGATAGGAAGGCGCCAGCGCCAGGGGCCGGCCCGGATCGAGGTAGCCGGCCCGCGCCAGGGCGAAGGCGTCGTTCTGGAGGCCCAGCCGGTCAGTGGCGGAGGGAAGCTCCCCGGCCTCCACCGCGGCCGCCAACCGGTCCCAAAGCTCGGCGCTGTAGTTGCTCCGATAGAAGCCGGTCTGATCGGGGTTGACCTTCAGCCACTCTCCCCGGCCGCTGCCCGAATCGACGGTCGTCCTCTCCTCCTCGAATACCCGGAACGTATCCTGTCGCCGCTCCGTCCGGATACCCAGGGGAACCGACCATCGGCTGGCATCGTCCCGATCCGGGACGCCGCTCAGAAAAAAACGCGTTTGCCGCAGCTCCACGTCTCCCTGGTTCATGTTCACGGACAGGAGCGGATAGCCGGTCTGCTTGGTCCAGGTGTCCATGATCTGCTTCACGGGCTTCCCGGACTCTTCCGCCAGCGCCTGCCACAGGTCCTCGGTGGTGGCGTTGGCGTACTGGTGCCGTTCGAGGTAGCGCCGCAGCCCGCCGCGGAAGGTGTCCGCGCCCAGGTAGGCGGCCAGCATCCGGATCACCGAAGCGCCCTTGCTGTAGCTGATGCCGTCGAAGATCTCGCTGATCTGCTTGGGATCGCGCACCTCGATCTCGATGGGATGGGAGCTTTTGAGCCCGTCCAGCGACAGGGCGCGGCCGAAGTCGCTGTAGACGAACTGCGTCCACATGTCCCATTCCGGGAACAGGTGGTCTACCGCCATGAACTCGATCCACGAGGCGAACCCCTCGTTGAGCCACAGGTGCGTCCACCATTCCATGGTGACTAGGTTGCCGAACCACTGGTGCGCCAGCTCGTGGGCGACGATAATGGCCACCCGCTGCCGCGTCCCCGCCGAGGACTCCTCCGGGTCCACCAGAATGGCGGTCTCTCGGTAGGTCACCGCCCCCCAGTTCTCCATGGCCCCGGCCGCGAAGTCCGGGATGGCCAGCAGGTCCATCTTGGGCAGCGGATAGGCGATGCCGAAGTACTCGTCGAAGAAGGACAGCGTGCGGGCGGCCACGTCCAGGGCGAACCGCCCCTGCTCCCGTCTCCCCACCGGCGTGTAGACCCGCACCGTCACACCTTCCGCCGTCTCGGTCTCGACGTAGTCGAACTCGCCGACGACGAAAGCCAGGAGATAGGTGGACATCACCGGGGTATCGGCGAAGCGCACGGTCTTGAGACCGTCGTCCCCGGTCTCGACCCGGGTGGGCGGCATATTGGAGACCGCCACCCGATCCTCCGGCACCACCAGCGTCACCGCGAACACGGCCTTTTGCGCGGGTTCGTCCCAGCACGGGAAAGCACGCCGGGCGTCGGTGGCCTCGAACTGGGTCACGGCCATGGTGCGCTTCTCGCCGTCCTGGTGGTAGACGCCGCGGTAGAAGCCATGCATCTTGTCGTTCAGTTGTCCCGTGAACTCGACGGCCAGACGCGCCGGACCCGGCTCCAGCGTCTCGCCGAAGACGAACGCAACGGTCTCTTCCTCCTCGTTGGTCTCGATGCTCGCGGGCGCCCGGGACACCCCATCCCACTCCAGCACCGCCGAGTGGATCTCCAGCTCGGTCGCGTGCACCACGATCCGGCGGGTGGCCGCCTTCACCTCGATCTCCACCGACTCGCTGCCGTCGAAGGTAAAGCGACCGAGGTCGGGTTTGAGGGTTAAGTCATAGCGCTTCGGGATAACGTCATCGGGCAAGAGCACCCGTTCCTGTTCAGCCATGCACAATCTCTCCTGTTTTTCGCCTTAACGTACCGGCCACGTCATCCCCGCGAAACAGCCGGTGTCCAAACCACTCCCTCTCCCTCTGGGAGAGGGTTGGGGTGAGGGTGCCCGAAGCACGCGGCCCGGTGTACGACACGGAGCGGGAGGGGCAGAGTCATTGGGGCGCCCTCACCCGGCCTTCGGCCACCCTCTCCCAGAGGGAGAGGGTTTTGACACAGCCTGCTTCGCCGGAATGGCGAGACGGGCGGCCCTGCCATCCCGCATCCACCCTCACACCGGCCAGCCGTGCTGCGACAGGTCGATCAGGTTGCCGTCCGGGTCCTGCACACGGTATTCCGACTCACGGTTGGGCGGCCGCTTCCTGACGTCGTCGGCGCCGCCCATCCGCTCCGACACGGGCTTGAGGGCCTGAGCGTCGTCCACCTCGAAGCCGATGTGGTTGAGGCCGCTCTTGAGCGGTTGGCCCTCCACCTTCTCTTCCGGCCCCTTGGGGATGATGGCGAGGTTGACGTGCCCGTCCGAAAGGTAGGTGGCGGTGCCGACGCCGTCGACGACCTTGAGCCCGAACACGCCGGTGTAATACTCCACCAGCTTCTCCTTGTCGTCAGTAAGGATGGCGATGTGACGGATCCGAGCCATGTCGATTTCCTCCTGGTGCCCCTGGTGTTGTTGGGGCGGGTTTCAAACCCGCCCGCGCCCGCATCGCGCCATCCGCGCGCCCGGGCTTCGCCGGCTAAAGATGCTTCTGGAAGAAGTCCATGGTCCTCTTCCAGGCCGTCTCCGCCGCCGCCTTGTCGTAGTTGCGGCTGTCGGCATTGGCGAAGGCGTGCCCGGCATTGGGATAGATGAAGATCATGTGGTCGCCCTTGAGGGTCTTGAGCTTCGCCTGAAACTCGCGGACGTTGTCCACCTTGATGCCCCTGTCCGTTTCCCCGAAGTGCCCCAGGATCGTGGCGCGCATGCGGCTCAGGTCGTCGGCCGGATTGAAGCGGCCGTAGTAGATGACCGACGCCTTGACCCCGAGGTCGTTCTTGGCCATCTGGTAGGACCAGCCGCCGCCGAAACACCAGCCCACCGAGGCGATGCGGGAGGAATCCACCTCTCCCTTGAGCCCCGTCAGGTAGCTCACGGCCTGCTTCAGGTTGGCGAAGGCCGCGTCCGTGTTCTTGCGCACACTCCCGGCCAGCTTGCGGGCGCCCTGCCTGTCCGTGGCGACCTCGCCGTTGTAGAGATCCACCGCCAGCGCCACGTAGCCCAACTCGGCGAACGCGCGCGCGTTCTCCCGGATGTTATCGTTGAGCCCCCACCACTCGTGGATCAGGATCAGCCCGGGACGCGCCTTCTTGTCGGCGGGTTTGGCCAGGTAGCCCTTGACCTTGCCGTTGCCCTTGTCATAGGCCACGTCCGCCGTGGTGATCTTCATGGCCTGGGCGTAGGCGGCGCCGGCCGCGACATGGAACGCCAATACCACCAGGAACCCGTACAGCAACGCCTTTCGAAGTGTCATGTCTCTCTCCCTTGCGGAGCCCGGACGGCCTCAACCGTCGGACCCCCGTTTCCAACCAACGTTTCCGTTCACGATCACGCCTTCGACCCGGGTCGCAGCCTCGAAGGGCGGTCCCGACAGCACGACGACGTCGGCGTCCTTGCCCTTCTCGAGGCTTCCCACCCGATCGTCAATGCCCATGATCCGGGCGGAATTGAGGGTCAGCGCCTTGAGCGCCTCGTCCGGGCTGACGCCGTGCTCCACCGCCGTCATCCCCTGCATCCTGTGATTCTGGATGGGGATCACCGGATGATCGGTAGAGAAGGCCGTGAGCACGCCGTTCTCGACAAGGATCCGCGGCGAATCCATGCTGCGCCCCGACTGCTCGAGGTTGCCGCGGGTCTTGAGCCACGGGCCATGGACGACCCCGACCCCGGCTTCCGCCAGCTCCGTGGCCACCTTGTACCCGTCGGTGCCGTGCTCGATGATCAGGTCGAGATCGAACTCCCGCGCGATGCGGATGGCGGACATGATGTCGTCGGCCCGGTGCGCGTGGGCGCGCAGCGGGATCTGCTTGCGCACCACCGGCACCATGGCCTCCTGCCGCAGGTCCCGCCGCCCGTTGCCGTCGGCCGCGTAGAGCTGGGCACGGACCAGCCCTTCTCGCAGGATGGCGGCAATGCCCATGCGTGTCATGGGGCTCTTCTTCATGCCGCCGTAAACCTGCTTGGGACGTTCCCCGAAGGCGATCTTCATGCCCACCGGGGCGCGCACCAGCATCTCCTCCAACGTGCGTCCCACCACCTTGACCGCGGCGGGCTGGCCGCAGATGACGTTGAAACTGCCGGGCATGACACCCACGGTGGTGACCCCGCCCTTCAGGGCGTCCCGGAAGGCGATGTCCTCGGGGTTGATGGCGTCCAGCGCGCGCAGGTGCGGGACCACCGGGTCGCCGACCTCGTCCTCGTCGCTCTGGCTGGCCCCCACGCCGTCCTGGCACAGGCCCAGGTGGGTGTGGGCGTCGATCATCCCGGGGATGAGCACCTTGCCGCGCACGTCCCAGGTCTCGGCGTCCCCGGGCACATCGACATCGGCGCCGATGGCCTCGATGGTCCGCCCGTCGATCAGCAGTGTGCCTTCCTCGATCGCCCCGTCGGACGCGGTCATGATGCGGGCGCCCATGAGTGCCAGCGCCATGGTTCCCTCCTGTCTCTACTGCCCGGCCGCAACCGCCGAGGCGCTTCCAAAAAGCAGCCTGTGTCAGCCCGCGTTACGGTGCGCACGCGGGCGGGTTTGAAACCCGCCCCTACAACCTCGCTTGCCGGCCGTCGTCGGAGCCGGACTACGACCGTTCGAACACGAGGCGGCCGTCGACGTAGGTGCGGTCGACCTTGATGTCCCTTATCGCGGTAGGCTCCGCGCTGAGAATGTCTTCCGACAGAACCGCCAGATCCGCCGCCTTCCCTTCCTCCAAAGAACCCGTCCGATCTTCGTCGAACGACGTATAGGCGCAGTTGTAGGTATAGATCCGGATGGCCTGCAGCACGCTCACGCCCTCGTCCGCGTTGCACACCTCGCCGCCCTCCTCGGGCCCGAAGCGGTGGTTCACCAGGATGTCGATGCCCTGCAGCGGGTTGTACCCACCCACCGGCCAGTCGGAGCCGCCGGAGATGATGACGCCGCGGTCGGTCAGCGACTTGAACGGGAACGCGTAGCGCGCCCGCTCGCCCCACTGGCCGTGGACTCCCTCGCTGCCGATGCTTTCCAGGATCGGCGGCTGGGTGTTCCAGATGACGCCCAGCTCCGCCATGCGGTCCATGACTTGCGGGTTCCAGAGGTAGGCATGCTCCAGCCGGTGGCGCAGGTCGTGCGCCGCCACCTTGTCGCGGCCGTGGGCGATGGCCTCCAGCGACCGGTGGATGCCGTGGTCGCCGTGGCAGATGAGCCCGGCCTGCCAGTCGTTGGCCTGGACCTGCGCCATGAAGTCGTTGGCCATCTCCTGGGTGAGCCGGAAGCTGCCGAGCTTCTTCCCCTCCGGGTCGTTGCTGTAGGGCTCGAACAGGGCCGCGGTCTGGCCGATGACGCCGCCGTCGATGCCGATCTGGAGTGCGCCGAGCTTGAGCCACTCGGTGCCGTAGTTGGTCGCCAACCCGGTCTCCCAGATCTTCCCGGCGGCGCCCTCGAGGTCCCAACCCGTCCCGTGCACCGGATAGGGGCCCATGACCACGCGCAGGCTCGGCGCCGTCTGGCGGTGCAGCCGCTGCAACGCCGCCGTGTCCCTGCGGTAGCGGATGGCGGCCTCGAACGCCGTGGTGACGCCGTAGCGATTCAGCTCTTCCGCCATCCATTGGAAACCGTCCATCATCTCGGCCACGTCCCACTTGGGCAGCACCGGCATGATGAACACCGTGCGGGTGTTGTCCCACATGGGACCCAGGGGACGGTCCTGGTCGTCCCGTTCCATGGGGCCCCCGGCAGGGTCGGGCGTATCGTCCTGGACCCCCATGCGCCGCAAACCCGCGGTGTTGAAGGTCCAACCCATGGACTCGCGGTTGGCGATACCCACCGGGTTGTCGGGGGACACCGGATCGAGGTCGAACCGGTTGGGGTTGCGGCGGTCGGTGAGGCGCGTCGCCTGGAAGCCCCGGCCCCAGATCCACTCGCCGGGCTTGACCTGCGCGACGCGCTCCTTGACGGCGGCGACGATGTCCGCGATGGACGGACAGGCCGCGTAGGTGCAGTCCACCCAGTGGCGCTGCTGACCGTTGGTCATGTGGATGTGATTGTCGATAAACCCGGGGGTCACCGTGCGTCCGTCGAGATTCACCACCTCCGTCTCCCGGCCGATGGTCTGCTCGACGTAGGCCCGGCTACCCACGCGAAGGATGTTGCGGCCGCGGATCGCCAGCGCCTCGGCCACCTCATCGCGGGCATTGACGGTTACGACGGAGCCGCCGACAAAGGCGATATCGGCGGTGGGAGTCGGTGTCGACACGCTCGATTCTGGCATAGGACACCTCCTGGAAAGGCGCGAAAGGGCCTTCAATCAAACCCGAAAGACAATAGCGGCTCGCCGGAGGAGCCGCAAGTAGGGGCGACCGGCGGTCGTCCTTGTACGCAGCCTTGGGTCGTTGAGGGCGACCGCCAGTCGCCCCTAAACTTGTCGCACGACCTGACAAATAGTCTTGTGACACATGAAATACATCGCTTAACGTCTTGTAGGGTCGAAATAATCTCTCAGTCCATCACCCAGTATATTGAATCCCAGGATGAGCAACGTGATGGCCATTCCGGGGAAGAACGCGGCCCACGGGGCGCGCTCCACGTAGCCGTAGGCTCCGGTCAGCATGGCGCCCCAGGAGGGCGCCGGCGGCGGGTGGCCGACGCCTAGGAAGCTCAGGGACGACTCCGCGAGGATGGCGTAAGAGAAGGACAGGGCGAACTGCACCAGCAACGGCGCCACCACGTTGGGGGCGATGTGGCTGCGGATGATGCGCGGATGGGAACCTCCCAGCACCTGGGCGGCCTCCACGAACGGCTGTGCCTTGATGGCCAGGGTAGCCCCGCGCGCGACCCGGGCGAAGTGCGGCGCCTGCACCACGCAGAGGGCGATGATGACCGGCACCGAGGGCGGCATGCCCCCGCCGGTGAGAAACGCCGCCACCGCGATGGCGAGGAGGATCGTGGGGAACGCGAAGACGAGGTCGATGAGCATGGTGACCCCGCGGTCCAGCAAGCCGCCGTAGTAGCCCCCGAGCACGCCGATGAACATGCCCACCACCGCGGCGCCCGTGGCCGAGAGCACCCCCACGACGAAGGCGATGCGGGCGCCGTAGATCACCCTGCTGAGCACGTCCCGTCCGAACTCGTCGGTGCCGAACCAGTGGGCGGCGTCCGGCCCGGTCAGCCGCGACCCGGCGCCCATGTCGAGCGGATCATAGGGCGCCAGCACGTCCGCCAGGAGCGCGGCCAGGAGATACACCACGATGACCGCCAGGCCCACCACCGCCGGGCGGTGGCGCACGAAGCGGCGCCACGCCCGCCCGGGGCCTTCGCGGCGGCGCGTCGCCGGCTGCTGCATACCTGAGGGCCTAGTCATACCGCACCCGGGGATCCAGCAGCCCGTAGCCGATGTCGGCCAGCGTGTTGATGATCACGTAACTACCGGCGATGACGATCATGGTGGCCTGAAGCACCGGGTAGTCCCGGCTCAGCACGGCCTCCACCGCGTACTGGCCGATGCCGGGGATGGCGAAGATCTGCTCGATGATGAGCGAGCCCCCAAGCAGCTTGCCGGTCTCGGTGCCGATCAGCGTCAGCACGGGAATGAAGGCGTTCCTTAGGGCATGTCTGGAAAACACGCGGCGCTCGCGCACTCCCTTCGCGCGCGCCGTCCGGATGTACTCATGGCCGAGCACGTCCAACATGGCGGAGCGCGCCATCCGCATCACCGCCGCCGCCATGGTCGTGCCCAGGGCGAGGGACGGCAGCATCAGGGAAAGCGTGCTCTCGACGGGATCTTCGAGCAAGGACACGTAGCCCACGGAAGGAAGGATGTTGAGGTAGACCGCAAAGACCAGCACGAGGAGCGTGGCCAACCAGAAATGCGGCATCGCCAGGCCGAGGATGCCGGTGGTCGTGACGATCCCGTCGATCTTGCCGTTGGGGTACCGCGAGGCGATGACGCCCAGAGTCACTCCGAAGATGACGCTCCACGTCCCCGCCATGAACGACAGGTGCAGCGTCACGGGCAAGCGCGAAAATATCTCGTCGGCGATGGGGTAGCCGGAGATCAGGGAACGCCCGAAGTCGAGCTGCAGCACACGGCCGATCCATTCGACGTACTGGACCACGAGCGGGCGGTCGAGTCCCCAGAGCGCGCGGATCTCTTCGATGCGCCCGGAACTCATGTACAGTCCGTAGATGTAGTCCACGGCGTCGCCGGGAACCAGGCGGATCATGTAGAAGACCACTACCGAGATGCCGAACTGCACCAGCAGCAGGGAAATCAGTTTCTGGACGATGTAGCGATTCACCGAGACCCCATCAGGTTTCCGTGGGAGAAACGCGGTGAGTTGCACGAGCGGGTGTCGAACCACACCCGTGCCGGCTGTGCCGTGACGGTCGTCTGCCCGAACGCCGGACGGCCGATCTCCGACGAGCCCTCGGATCGGAAATCAGCCGCCCGCATGTGCCCTACCCGCCTACTTGTCGAGCCAGACTTCGCGCAGCGAGTACTGGCTGGCGTTCGGAAAGGGAGTGTAACCCTTGACATGGGTGCGCATGGCCTGGAAACGGTCGAAGGCCACCAGGAACACCCAGGGCTGCTTTTCGGCCAGACGCTTCATGGCGACCCGGTAGGCCGCCTTGCGATCCGCGATGGTGGTGGCCACGACGCCCTTGGCAAGCAGCTTGTCGAACTCCGGGTCGCAGAACTTGCTGTTGTTGTAGCTTCCCTCGCAAGTGAAGAGCGGCGTCAGCGCGCCGTCCGGGTCGACAAAGTCCGAACCCCACCAACGGATCGGATACATCTGGAAGTTGCCCGTGCGCCAGTCGCGCGAGGAGCTGGCGCTGTCCGTCGCCTTGATCTCGACCCGGATGCCGACCTTCTTGAGCTCGGACTGCACCACCGCGGCGAACGGCGCATGGTAGGAAGTCGTGCCGATCCGGATGGCCACGTCGACCCCGTCGGGGTAGCCGGCCTCCGCCAAGAGCTTCTTCGCCTTCTCGCGGTCGAGGTTGTAGTATTTGTCGTCGTTTCCCGCCCAGTACGGCGGAATCAGCGGCGGCCCCCAGAGCGGCTGCGCAAAGCCGTCGAAGCCCTTTTCCACCATTTCCTTGCGGTCGATGGCGTAGGCCACCGCCTGCCGCACCCTCACGTCGTCGAAGGGCTTCTTGGCCACGTTGAGCGAGATGTTGACGAAGCTGATGTTCGGCCCCCCGGTCACATTGATCCGCTTGTCGCGCTTGAGGGCGTTGACGTCCTTGGGCGGCACCGGCTCGATGTAGTCCACCTGTCCGGCGCGCAGCGCGTTGGTGCGCGCGGTCTGGTCGATGAGCGGAATGAAGTGCAACTCATCCAGAAGCGGCTGCGACTTGTCGTAGTAGTCGGGGTTCTTGACCAGCACCAGCCGCCGGCCCTTGATGTGCTCCTTGAACATGTAGGGGCCGGTTCCCGTCATCCCTTCCTTCAAGCCCACCGGCATCGGCTTCACCGTCTCCTTGGCCACCATGGCCATGGCCGGCAGCGACAAGTTGGTGACGATGGCGGCATCGGGGCGCTTCAGGTTCAGGACCAGCTTGTACTTGGAGGGCGTCTCGATGGAGTCGATGGATGCGATGGTGCTCGCGTAACCCGCCGGGACCTTGGGATCGAGGATCCGCTCCAGCGAGTACTTGGCATCGGCCGACGTGAACTCACGGCCGTTGTGGAACTTCACGCCCTGGCGCAGCGTGAACTCCAGCCGGGTCGTCGTCTTGAACTCCCAGCTCGTCGCCAGGTCCGGCCGCGGCTGGATGTCGGTGCCGGCGCGGACCAGCCCGGAGTAGACGTTCTGCATGATGTTGATGTCCCAGCCTATGCGCGTCGTATGGGGATCGAGATCGCTCACGTCCCGCTCCCCGCCCAGGCGAAGGATGCCGCCGGACTTCTGGGCCTGGGCCGCCGAGACGCAGACAACGGCCAGGACCACGGCGATGGCAAGCACCCGAGACCACCGCTTCGGCGAGAAATCAAAACTGCCCAACCTTCTCATGAGGTTCGTGCGTTTCATCTTGGTTTCCTCCTCGGCGGGACCTCCACCCGGGATCGCGGGGCACAGGGTGGAAACACCGCCCGTTACACCGGCGCCGCGCCTGCGGCGCCGTCTTCGAACCGACCGTCACTCCCTCAACCCTGTTTCGGCCGCGATACTCGCACACGCTCTCCGGGGGTGTCAAGGTTGCACGGGACTCGCGAAAAATTGTATGGGCGAAGGTATTTCGTGCCATCTGCGTGCGGGTGACCCGCCTACTACGGGCCTGTCCGAGGGAGGAGACTCATGGCAAGCAACACGTGGCGCGACGCGGATCTGGCGTTCGTCAACGGACGCGTGATCACGGTGAACCAAGGAGACGACGTGGCCGAGGCCGTGGCCGTGGCGGGCAACCGCATTGTCCGGGTGGGCTCCAACGAATCCGTCGAGGCATTGGTCGGCAACGGGACCCGCGTCGTGAACCTGGCAGGGCGTGCACTGACTCCCGGATTCGTCGAAAACCACATGCACATCATCAACGCGGTGGAGGACCGGAAGTGGATCGACGTAGGCCCCGAGGTCGCCTCCTCCATTGATGAGATCGCCGCCGCCGTCAAGAAGCGGGTGGACGAAACCCCCGCCGGCGAGCTGATCGTGGGATGGGGCTTCGACCACCACCGGCTGCGGGAGCGGCGCTACCCCACGCGCCGCGACCTCGACCCGGTCTCGCCCGACCATCCGGTGCTGCTACGCCAGCGGGAGTCCATGAGCTGGACCGCCAATACGGCGGGCCTGCGGCGCATGGGTATCGAGGACGACACCCCGGACCCTCCCGGCGGACCCATGCTCCGGGACGATCAGGGGGCACCGTTGGGACCCATGTGGGACAACTGCCGGGTGGTGTACATCTTCCCCACCATCACGCCGCCCACGCTGGAAGAGCTGGCGGAGGGCTACGGGTGGGCGTGCCAGTACCTGAACCAGCTCGGGATCACCAGCGTGGACGAGGCCTCCATCCGGAACGAGCAGGAGTCCCACGCGTGGCAGCTCCTGCGCAGCCGGGGCGGCCTCTCCGCGCGCATCTATCTCAACATCTATCCGGTCTACGGCACCAAGTGGGACGTCGAGACGGCGGCCTACCGGATCTTCACCTCGGGCATGCGCACCGGCTTCGGCGACGACTGGATCCGCCTCGGGCCGGCGGTTATCGGCATCGACGGCGGCGTGCAGGGGCAGACCGCGGCGCTCTTCGAGCCCTACTCCAACGACCCCGAGGGAAAGTTCCGCGGCAGTTTCCGCTGCTCCCAGGAAATGGCGGACGAGTTCTGCCTCGAGGCCCACAAGGCCGGCATCCAGATCGCCGCCATCCCCCACGGCGACCACGGCATCACCGTCACCCTCGACGCCATCGAAAAGGCCCAGCGCGCCTTTCCGCGGCCGGATGCGCGTCATCGCCTGGAGCACGCCTACCTGTGGAACGCCGAGCTGCTCGACCGGGCCGCCGGACTCGGCGTCGTCTACAACGCCCAACCGCCGATCCTGGAGGTGCTGGGCGAGGCCTGCACCCTGGAGCCCTGGGGCGAGGAACGCTCCCGGTACGCGTTTCCCATGAAGTCGCTGCTGGACCGCGGGGTGATCTCGTCGGGCGGCTCCGACATGCCCATCGTCACGGCGAACCCGATGGTCGGCATCGACTGCCTGGTGAACCGGCGTCTGGACCCGAGCCCGGGCGGTACGGTGCTGAACCCCGACGAACGCCTGACGGTCATGGAGGCCATGCGGATCTACACCTACAACGGCGCCTACGCGCACTTCGAGGAAACCGCGAAGGGCTCCATCGAGGAAGGCAAGCTGGCCGACCTGGCCGTGCTCTCCCGGGACATCCTGACCGCGCCGGCGGAGGAGATCCGGAACATCACCGTGGACATGACCGTGGTGGACGGCAAGGTGGTGCACGAAACCGGGTGACGGCAGCGGCCGCACCATGACGTGGTCAATTGGCCTCCAACCCCCTCTCCCTCCGGGAGAGGGTCGGGGTGAGGGTGGCCGGCGCAAGCGGCCCGTCGGCCATCGTAAGGAATGGAAGGAGGCAGGTTGTCGGGGAGCCCTCACCCGGCCTTCGGCCACCCTCTCCCAGAGGGAGAGGGGATGGATGCGACTGACGGTGACGTGACCGGCAAGGGAGGACCCACCGCATGGACGAGCTTCAAAAACAGGTGCTCGCCGGTATCCGCGAGGACGAGCTGGTGACCATGGCCATGGACCTGGTGAGCATTTCCAGCCCGCCGGGGGCGGAGGCGCCCGCCGGCGACTATCTCGCCGGACGGCTGGCGGAACTGGGCATGCGCGTGCAGCTCCAGGAGGTGGAGCCGGGCCGCAACAACGTGGTGGGACGGCTGCCCGGCAGCAAGGGCTCGCCCACGCTGCTCTTCAGCGGACACTTCGACACCAGCACCACCGGCCGCGAGGCGGAGGTGTTGGGCAGCGGGTATACGGCCGACATCGTCGGCGGCGGCGTGCCCAAGGCCACCACCGCCGACGGGTGGATCCACGGTCTCGGAGCCAGCAACATGAAGGGCGCCTTCGCCGCCTACTGGGGCGCGGTGCGGGCGCTTCAGCGAGCCGGCGTGGAGCTGGCCGGCGACCTCCTCATTACCGGCGTGGTGGGCGAGACCGAGAAGGCGCCGGTGGACCAGTACCAGGGGGCGGAGTTCCGTGGCGGCAAGGTCGGTTCGCGTTTCCTGGTGACCCACGGCGTCACCGCCGACTACGCCGTCATCGGCGAGCCCACCGGCATGCGCCTGCAGATCGGCGAGACCGGCTACTGTTTCGTCAAGGTGACGGTCTACGGCAGGTCCCAGCACACCTGGTCCAAGGAGCACGGCATCGACCCCATCGAAAAGATGATGCGTGTCTTCACCGCGCTGCAGGCATGGGAGCCCGTGTTCCGTGAACGCCATCCGCATCCCTTCATGGAGGGCCGCATCGGCATCGGCGCCATCCAGGGCGGCCACCCCTACAAGCCGTCGAAGTGTCCGGCGCCCTTCTGCAACCTCTACGTGGACGTGCGCGTGGTGCCGGGCCAGAGCTTCATGGAGGTGAAGCAGGAGATCGAGGCGGTGCTCGACGGGCTCAAGGCCGACGACCCCGAACTGCAAACCGATGTCGAGTTGTACCTGACCGGGAACGGCTTCGAGCTCGAGCGCGACGAACCGCTGGTGAAGGCCATGGAGCGGGCCCACGAGAGTGTCTACGGCGAGCCCGTCCCCTATGCCGCGCCCAACCGCTATGCGGTCTCCAGCGACGCCGGACCCATGTTCGAGTACGGTATCCGGGGCCTCACCTACGGCCCCGGCGGCATCTCCACCGGCGGCCAGTTCGCCAACTACGACCCGGCCCACAAGCACAGCGAGGTGCTGAAGATTGAGCACCTCGTCAAGGCCGCCGGCGTGTACGCCCTGGCCGCCCTGGAGTTGTGCGGCCCGGCGTCGTAGCGGGCGGGCGGAGCCGGCGTCGGAGGAACGGACCATGGAGCCTCTCATCGGATATTCGGCGCTGATCGAGCGCCCTCCCCTGCGCTGGCCGGAGGGCGCCCGGGTGGCGTTGTGGGTGCAGATGAACCTCGAGCACTTCGAGATCGACGCTCCGGGAATGAGCCTGCCGCCCAGCCGCTCGCCCGGTCCCATCCCCGATCCCAAGAACGCCGGCTGGCGCGACTACGGCGCGCGCGTGGGCATCTGGCGGCTCATGGAGATGCTGGACCGCTACCGTCTGCGTGCCTCCGCGCCCACCAACGACCAGGTGTGCGACTACTATCCCGAGATCATCCGCGAGGCGGTGCGGCGCGAGTGGGAGCTCATGGGCCACGGGTTCAACAACTCGCACACCCTGGGCGGCCTCTCGCGGGAGGACGAACGCGCCGTCATCCAGGCGAGCGTGGCGAAGCTGAGCGCCGCCGCCGGGCGCCCCACCAAGGGATGGCTCGGCCCCGGCCTGGTGGAGACCTTCAACACCCTGGATCTCCTGGCCGAGGCCGGCGTCGAGTACGTCTCCGACTGGTGCAACGACGACCAGCCCTATCCCATCGAAGTGAGCAGCGGACGGCTCATCGGCGTGCCCTACTGCATGGAGGTCAACGACATCTACGCCTTCGTGGGCGCCGGCATGGACGGCGAAAGCTTCTACCGGATGATGTGCGACCAGTTCGACGTGCTGCACGCGGAAGGCGCGGATACGGGCCGCATCCTGGGCCTTTGCCTGCACCCCTTCATCGGCGGCCAGGCGCACCGCGCCAAGTGGATCGACAAGGGCCTGCAATACATCCTCGGGCACGGCGGCGTGTGGGCCGCCACCGCCGAGGAGATCTCGGACTGGTACTACGAACACTACTACGAGGACGCGCTGGCGCGACTGCGTGCGCGGAGCGGTGCCGGATAGGAGTGCGGATAGTCAAACTGAATCGCCGCGGGGTGGCTGTCCACCCGCAAGGTGGCGGTGGCCCTTCAGCCGGTCTTGGGGCCGGGGCGTCAGGCCAGGTAGGGTAAGCCAAGTGGTCAAACTCCTGGACGAGGCGGTGGCCGCGTTCCATCGCCAGCGCCGCAGATCCTGCACCATCACAAGCCTCCGCACGCCTTCGGCGGTAGCGAGTCGAGTGGCGCTACTATAACTATCGTTCGCCACCGAACCCCGCGAGGAGATCGACCCCCGGCGTTCGATCGTCGAGCCTGCCGGCCATCTCCTGATGTGCTGGGCCGAAGAACCCGCCCTTCACATGACCGGCCGCGTCGGCGAAGCTGTTACCGTCCACATCGATCGCGTAGGACAGGCTGGTGTGGCGGAACGGGGCGTCGCCGTTGCGGGTGCCGACCCGTAAGTTGTCGAACCTAGTCTGCCCGTCGAGCGTGGCGAGATCGACCGTGAGGGCGACGCTCCCGGTGACCGGGGCGAAGGCTGCGTTGCGCGCGAGATCCACGCCGAGCAGAGACCCCGACCATGACACTGTACCGGTGAGATCGGCGTTCTCGACAAGCGTTGCGGCGGCCGCGACCCCGAACGCATCTGCGCTGGCAACCAGCACGTCGGCGGTGCCCCGGAGTAGGCGCGCCACACCGACGCTCCACGCGCTCCATTCGCCCCATGCGCCGTAGCCGTAGGTCTCGGGCTCGTTTCGCACAGAGGCGGGCCGGACTGAGAAACCGATGTCGTCGAGCAACGCGAAGTCCAGTTCGTGCGGCGTGGTCACCGGGTCGCCGCAATAGGATAGGATCGCCGGGCACGGTGCCGGATGGCCATAATCCACTTCCGCGCCGGGCGTGCCGGGCGGGACGAGGCGGCGATTGGCGTCGAGCCGCTGGAAGGGGACTGGCCTGCCGCCGTTGGCGCGAACCGATGCTGGGCCGTTGAAGACCCCGTTGGCGAAGTCGAAGTAGCGCAGGATGGCGGGTGGGGCGCGTTCGGACAGGTATGCCGTGAAGCCGAGGTTGTGGCCGATCTCATGCGCGGCAATGTGGCGGAACCAGGCGTCGCCACGCCGCCTGTCGTTGTCCACGATGTGGAGCGTGCCGAGCCACGGCTTGTAGGCGTCCTCGGTCACATCCTCGAGCCAAGTCCCCCCGGACGAGAGATGACCGTCGGAGGTGTACATGATGATGGTGAGGTCCTTGGAGTGGATATCCTCGGTCACAAGCTCATCGGACGTGGGGAGCCGCCAGCCCGCGGTGCGAGTATGTGGGCCGTCGATGGTGTCATCGAGGCGATAGGCCCATTCTTTACCGGCGCGCTCGACCATCGCCCGCTCGCGGGCCGAGAAGCCCGGTGCGAACTCCCAATAGAAGTCGATGTCGAGACCACCCGCAGGTCCGCCTTTCCAGTGGGCATAGGTGATCCCATCCCGCTCGCCGACGATCTTGAGTTCGGCGGGGTCGATATTGCGGAACCGGGTCGGGGACTCGCCCGCGGCGTCGTGCGCGGCAAACAGCGCCTGGAGACGCTGCTTTCGCGCGGCCAGATCGGGGGTCGGCACTTGGGCGAGCCCGAGGGCTTGCCGGAGCGGAGCAAGGTCGCTCCACGTGTCGAGGAGGTCAGCGGCGTTGCTGTTGGTCCGGGAGTAGTCAACGTTGGCAGGCACCGACACTGCCGGCCCACCCGATCCGCCTCCGCCACTGCAGCCGAGAGCAATCGAGAGGATGAGGGCTACGACCACCCAGCGACACTTGTGTTCGAATTGCATCGTATCTCTCCTATTGGCCGGGTGCGCAGAACTCGCGTTGCAGCTATCGCGGTGTGCGGGGCCGTCTCCGCCAAGCGGCGGTAGAACTCATCGACATCGACGCGCGGCATGGGGTGCCGCATCACGAGACCTTAGCGTATCTTCCGACCCCTCGAGAGTCTTTAGCTAGCAAAACGCGCCTCCGACATCTAGGGAAACAGGAAGGTGTCGATGCGAACCTCGCAACGGACCGGAGCACAAATTGCCACGACCGGCGTGCTGAGAGGCATAGCGCCGGTCGGGATTGCCGTCGGCGAACTCGGACGCTATTTTGGGTAGCCATCCAAGTCTGGGTGGACACGAAAGCGACGTGCCGAGTGGATTGCCTAAGCGTCAGAAGAAGAGAATATTAGGGCTTCGATGCGGTCGGCCACTCGCTGGGCGGGTTCTCGGAGTTGCTCGACGGTCGGGGTGCGGACAGAGGTGCTCATGACCTTCCATAGCCTCGTAGGAGACCCCCAAGAGCCTTTGTTTATGGTATTACTGTCCATTCATGCGCAATTCCGCGCAGCTTGAGCTATAAGAGCGTCGAATATCCGTGTCCTTCGACTTCGCTCTGCTACGCGTGTCCTGAGGGAAATCGGGCCGTTCGTCCTGAGCCCTTCGACAAGCTCAGGACAGGCTTAGCGGAGCGAAGTCGAAGGACGCTATTGACCAAAGGGAGGAATGGCCGTGGCACTTCGCGAAATCAATTCCGTTCCGGTTCCCGGAGGCGGGGGCGCCGCCTGCACGGTGCAGGCCGGCCAGTACGTGCGGGTCGTCGACGTCGAAGGCGGTCAGGTGGCCGACTTCAACGCCTGGACGCTGCCCGACTACAAGGAGCAGTTCTGGTCCGGGCGCACCCGGATCGTGGAGGGGGCGCACCTCTCCACCGGCAAGCGCCTGTTTTCCTCGCCCAACATGGAGGTGCTGTTCACCATCACCGACGACACCGTGAAACGCGTCGACTCGCCACTCGGCGGCATCTCCCACGATCTCATCTACGCGCGCTGCAGCTCGGGACTGTGGAAGCTTCGCGGCGTCGACAACGCTCCCAACTGCCAGGACAACCTCGTGCGAGCCATCGAGTCCTACGGGCTCACCGCGCACAACGTCCATGACGCCTTCAACATCTTCATGAAGACCGGCATCAACCAAGAAGACCGGCTATTCGAGGAACCCGCCGAGTCGCAGCCCGGCGACTACCTTGAACTGCGGGCGGAGAAGGACTGCCTGGTCGCGGTGTCGTCCTGTCCCGGGCGCGGCAACCGCTTTCCGGAATGGCAGAGCCGGCCGTTGCGGGTGGAGGTGCTGGTGGAGGAATAGCGGGGAAGGACAACGCCCTTCAGGCAACCGGCCAAGGCTCCCGTGTATGCGGCCCCCACGGCTCGCGGCCGAAGATCTCCGCATCCTGGGCGCCAAGTCTAAAGCGCAAGGGCCTTCTCGATGTCCCGATGGACGAACGCCGATGCCATGCGCTCGATCTCTCGTGAACGGATGTTCAATCGAGCGGCCGCGGCGCGCCAGTCGGACACCGCCTTCGCGACCTCCACGGCGATGGTTCTCGCGTCCGATGCCTCGATTCCGTAGTAGCGCGCGGTCTCCAGTGCGAGATCAAGCGACGCCGTCGCGTCGTCGATCTCGATCGCCGTGGAGAGCACACGTGGCCGCACATCCGCGGGCGTGGGATTCAGGTCATAAGCGGGGGCAAGGCGCCAACCGCTATTGTCACCGTGAAGCAGGAATCCGTGATTCCGCAAGTGATCATCGGTGTTGGAGATCATTACGTTGAACACGACACGCCGCCAGAGTTGGGCCAAGTCCTCCCTTGCCGCCGCGCTGTGCTGGCGCAAGGCGTCGGCGATTTCAAGGTAGGACCGGACCTCATTATCGTGCGCCCCCAACATGCTCATGGCCGACAGGAACGGAATACGCTGCCCGTCTACCCTGTCGAAGCGGCGAATAAGCGCCACGGGGTTACCCGCAACCTCTTCGACACGCCACTGTGGAACCGCGACGCCAGCCTTCAACGCCAGCGACAGCGCGACTCCTTCCCACAAAACGACGCCGTAGTCGTCGCGCTGGTCCGGAAACTTGACCAAGGCCAGATGGCCGTCTCGATCACGAACGGACGCTTTCGGCCGGGCACCGCCCAGCGAGGAGCCCGGTCCAATCAGGATACGGAGATCCTCGTCGTCCTCCTCTTCATTCGTCACCCGCGTTGCCGCCGAAAGCAGTCGCGGCAACTCCACGAAAGGAGGTATCCGCCAGCCACTAGGCTCGGCCAGGAAAGGACCACCCGGCACCTCCGCGAAACGCAACGCCCCCTGCCGCGCTTCGTCATCCACCAACAACAGATAGTCGGATTCGCCAAGCGTGCGAGGAGCCTGTCCTGCCTTCTCGGCCCTTCTCCGCTCGGCACGCCGCATCAGCACCCGCCCCCACCTGTCGGGAGCGGTGTCATCCATCGCCGCAAAAAGGGCCCGATCCGCCGCGGTGTGGAATGGTCCCGGTGTCAGTGGAAGGGCCGGCTCCAGCGCAAACCTCCCGGCATGCCTCAGCCAACTCGCGTCATACTCGAATGTGGCGCTCTCCCGCGCCCCACGCGTACGTGACCAGAGACGCCCAACCCGTATGGGCTCGCCGTGCAGGTCCACGTGTACGAGGAATTCGCCGTCCATCAGGCGTCACCTTCACGCTCCGCCCTGCGAACCGGGCGGATTCGAATGCGCTGCGGGAGCCTCTCCTCTTCCAGACTCAATCCAACCGCGTCGTGCCTGGGGTCAGCTAGCTCCGCCAATCGGTCCGTCATCCCGAGGACGAAGAGCACGGTCGCGTAAATCCCCATGGAGACGCCCGGATCGCCCTTCTCCACCCTGTTGAGAGTCATGCGACTGATAAATGCCCGTTCCGCCATGATCGCCGTGGGAATACGGCGGCGGCGGCGCGCATCCCGGACATCCGTACCCAGCTTCCTCAGGGCACGGCGGACGGGGATCGGCAATGCTACCCGTGATTTGACAGGCATAACGTCTAAATTACATTACGCTAAAACTATTAGCGTACAGTTTATAAGACGTTATAGCAAACGCTGTCAAGGCGGAATCACCGAGAGCAATGGGCTGTTGAAGAGTTCCGCGACGATGGGAGGTGGCGCGCCCGAAGGGAGTCGAACCCCTAACCTCCAGATCCGTAGTCTGGCGCTCTATCCAGTTGAGCTACGGGCGCAAGAGTGGAGGAAGTAAAAGTAGCTAAACACACAAGCCTAGGAACCGCAATGCCTCCGCTGTTCAACTTGCGAAGACTCAGTTCCACATGTCGGTCACTGGCCGCAACTTACAAGCATTGAGCCATTGCCGTACACTATTTCGGCTCGGGGGGCGCGGGAGGTGGCTTGGGCGACGTTGGCCTTGGAGGAAAACCCCTGTCGCCCGTGTGCGGAGGTCGTGGCCGCGGCTCCGGAGTTGGTCGTGGCTTAGGCTGCATATCGATCCGCTTCTACCTGGTAGGCTTCTTCGGTACACTTCTGGTTCAGTCGCTTGTGGGTAGGGAGAGAAATCATCTCAGTGGTCGTCTCGGCATGCTCAGAAATCTCGGCCAATTTGGACAGGACCTCCTTGTCGTCCCAATCTACAACATCAAGGCTTTCCCACAAGGTTCGGGCTTGCCGCTCGTACTTGCTCATGTAGGAGCAGGTGACATTCAAGACCGCCGCCTTTTCACTTGGGTTCAGCACAAGATCGACCACCACCACCGCTCCAATAAAGGCACCCGAGATCTGCACCCAGAGCGCAGGATTCGGTACAAAGTCGAGCAGGGAGGCAACGGCACCTATCGACGAGATACTGAGCAGGATGCGGAGCGCAGTACGACACCGGCTGTAACGCCTGAACATCGCGTCGTAGTAGCGGTATCCTCGGGACATGTCGAGAAGCCCTTGCCATACCTTTTCTCTAACGTGTTCTGACGCCATGGCGACCTCCCTGGACCTCAACATAAGGACAGGAGCAGCCCTGATTTTTCACCAATATACCCGACCCAGCATAGTGTCAACTTGGCGTTGATCACATCCGACAGGCCTTGGGGCTTGACGATGGAGTGGCGGAGAGAGAGGGATTCGAACCCTCGGTACCCTTTTGGGGTACACACGCTTAGCAGGCGTGCGCCTTCGACCGCTCGGCCATCTCTCCGAAGCAGGTGACGAACCGGAACTATGGCATACGGGGCCGATAGGGTCAAATTTTCGTCTGACCCGTCGGCCGACTCGCAGGAGCGGATTCTCGGAACACCTCAGAACATCGCCGGTTGAACTGGATTCCCATTTGGGGTATCGTACATTCCAGTATCTCAACGGGAGAATCGCTCATGGAAATGGCACACTACGCCACCCGTGAAGACTTGGCGCAACTTGAAACCCGAGTCGTGGAACGCATCGGTGCTTTGGAAACCCGGCTGGTACGGGACATGCGCGAGTCGGAACACCGGGCGGCCAGCCGGGAATGGCGAATACTGGGTATCGTCGTTAGCATTGCCGCGGTTGCCGTCGCCATCACGCGATACCTCGGCTAGTCGGGAACACGCCGTCCCCCGGATTTCTCCACGGGCAGCTCCCATCTCCCCAGCAACCCTCCATCATTCGCTCACGCCCGCCAGCAGTTACGAGCCTTGATTTGACAACCCCGGACGGCGCCTTCTACAAAGGTGCGTGGAGGCTGGCGACGCGCCTTCATGGCGCTTTGCACGCCACAATTTCACGACAGATCCTGAACCACCTAACCATGCCCCAAGTCCGAACCCGTTTCGCTCCCAGCCCCACCGGCTACCTCCACATCGGCGGCGCCCGCACGGCGCTGTTCAACTACCTCTACGCGCGGCACTGCGGCGGGAAGTTCGTCCTGCGCATCGAGGACACGGACCGTCAGAGGTCCACGCCGGAGGCCATCGACGCCATTCTCGAGAGCATGGAGTGGCTGAAGCTGGAGTGGGACGAGGGGCCGTTCTATCAGACCGAGCGGATGGATCTCTATCGGGAGAGAATCCGCGCGCTCCTGGACGCCGGGGACGCCTACCCCTGCGTGTGCACGCCGGACACCCTCGACGCGAAGCGGCAAGCCGCGCTCGCCGAGAAGCGCAAGCCCATGTATGACGGGACCTGCCGGCCCCCGGAACGTGCGGCTGTGCCCTTGCCCGAAGGCGTCCCCTACACGGTCCGTTTCCGTTCCCCGGAGAGCGGCGCCACGGTAGTGGACGACAAGGTCAAGGGGCGGGTCGAGTTCGACAACACCGAGCTGGACGACCTGATCCTCGCCCGCTCGGACGGGAGCCCCACCTACAACTTCTGCGTGGTCTGCGACGATATCGACATGGGCATCACCCACATCATCCGGGGCGACGACCACCTGTCCAACACACCGCGACAGATGCAGCTCTACGAGGCCCTGGGCTCCGAGCCGCCGGTGTTCGCCCATGTGCCGTTGATCCTGGGAGAGGACAAGAAGCGGCTCAGCAAGCGGCACGGCGCCACCTCGGTCACGGCCTACCGGGACATGGGCTACTATCCCGAGGCGCTGAACAACTACCTGGTACGGCTGGGCTGGTCCCATGGCGACCAGGAGATCTTCGACGGCGCCGAGCTGGTGGAGAAGTTCGACATCGACGCCGTCGGCGCGTCCTCGGCGGTCTTCAACCCCGAGAAGCTGCTCTGGCTCAACGCCCACTACCTCAAGAACCGACCGGCGTCCCAACTGGCCGAGGACGCGGCCCCTTACCTTTCAGCCAAGGGTTATACCGTGCCCGGCGACCGCGCGTGGCTGGAGAAGATGGTCGAAACCCTGAGGGAACGCGCGAAGTCCCTGGTGGAACTGGCGGACATGGCGCACTACTTCCTTACGGAAACGGTCGAGATCGACGAGAAGGCCGGCCGCAAGCACCTCGTCCCGGAGGCCAGGAGCCTTCTCCAGGAGGTTTCCGTCAAGCTGGGGAACCTGGCCGACTTCAACCAGACCGGCATCGAGCAGGTGTTCGGCGACGTCGTGGCGGACCGGGACGTCAAGCTGGGCAGGGTGGCCCAGCCGGTGCGCGTGGCTTTGACCGGGTCCACCGTGAGCCCCGGCATCTACGAGGTCATCGACGTGCTCGGGCGGGATGTGACCCTGGCGCGGCTGGCGGCCGGAGTCCGCTACATCGACGCCAACCTGCCAAGCGGAGGCTGAGCGGCACTTCCGGGAAGGGCCCGGGCGTTCTCCCCTATCCACTGGAGCACTGTCACGAGCTCGATCTGGAGGCGGACCGGCGGACCCGCTCGTGGTTCAGCACGTAGAGGCCGCCGCCGCAGACCAGCGCCATCCCGGCGTAGGTCACCGTGTCCGGCCAGTGGCCGAAGAACAGCACTCCCCAGAGCACCGACATGGGCAGCGCCACGTACTCGAACGGCGCCAGCGCCGCGGGCACCGAGACGCGGTATCCTTGGGACATGAGGTAGGCGGCGACTCCGTTGAGAGCGCCGATGCCGAGGAACAGCGCGCCGTCCCAGAACGACGGGACCGTCCAGGCCCGCAGCAGAAACACGAGGACCGCACTGTCGTCGGGGGCGAACCGCCCGTCCCCCGCCACCACCCCCATGGCGACGCTGGCGACGATGAAGGCCACCTGGGAGTAGAAGGAGATGGTGGAGGCGCGGTCGGTGGTGCCGAGGCGGCGGGTCATGATCTGCATGCCCGCGTAGCAGCAGGCCGCGGCCAGGGGGAACAGCGCCACCAGCCGCACGGCGCCCTCACCGGGACGAAGTATCACGATGACCCCCGCGAGGCCGACGCACACCGCGGCCCAGCGCCGGAGGCCCACCGGCTCCCGCAGCACGAGCGCCGTCAGCGCGGTGATCAGCACCGGCGCGATGAAGAAGATCGACGTGGCCTCGGCGATGCTCATGGAGGCCAGGCCGAGGAAGAACGTGCTGTTGGCGATGACCAGCAGGATGGAACGGCTCAGAATGAGGCCAACGCGACGGGTGCGCCACAGCCGGAAACCGCCTTCGAGACGCATGGCGAACAACGTCACCGCCACCGCGCTGCTCGCCCGCACCAGGATAACCTCATGCAGCGGATAGGTCCCGCTCAGCCACTTGATGGTGGCATCCTGGAGGATGAAAAGGGTCACCGCGCTGACGACGCAGGCGATCCCCAGCATGCGATGGTCCATGAGCCCGCGAACGTCATGGCGCGTCTCGTGGTGGGCGGCCATGCCGGACTAGCCTGACACGGAGCGTCACCGATTCCCACCTTGACGCCCAGGACCGATTGATTTATCCTTGGAAATTGCATTGAGGAGTCGGCTAATTGGTAAGCCACCTGACTCTGGATCAGGCGATTGTAGGTTCGAGTCCTACCTCCTCAGCCACGGTCCCATCGTCTAGCGGTTAGGACGCTGGCCTCTCACGCCAGAAACACGGGTTCGAGTCCCGTTGGGATCACCACCCCACCCTTTTTGTTCCAATATTTCAATAAGTTGCGGTCCCGAGTCGTTCGGCTCCGAAAGGGTTGGACAACTTCTCCACCCCCCGGCAGACTTGAGACTTCGTTTGCGTTCAAGCGCGTGAGATGAAGCGATGGGACTTTTCCATGGCGGAATCCGTCCCACAATGCATGACTAGGCGAGGGTTTTCACGGCCTCTTCGACCCTGGCGAGTCGAACGTCGATCTGGTGAACTTCCTTGCGGAGTTCGGCGATGTCGTCGCGAAACGGTTTTAGGGCGTGCGCCATCATCTGGTAGAAAAGTCCGGTGACGGCTACCAGCGGAACGGCGACGGCACCAGCGAGCTTGGCGAGTTCAAGAAATTCCATGCTGGTGGATCCCTACCTTATGGAATGCTCGGTGTCAATGGCTTTTTAGCCCAGTGCCTCCGCGAGATTCTAATCTGTCTTCAAGACCCCGGCTTTCCGATGTAGCGGGAATCGAAGCCGCCTTCCGCCGCCGGCCAGGGCTCCTGGGGCGCGTCGTCGCCGGTGAACTGCTTGGCGACGCTGGCGTACGGTTCCGGCAACTCCACGGCAGCGGCGCCGGCCCAGAGGCCGTCGAGGTCGTAGAAGCGGCGCACGGGCTCGTAGAAGATGTGGATCAGGACGTCTGAGAAGTCCATCAGCACCCACTGGCCCCGGGCGACTCCCTCGCTGGACAGCGGGCGCAGACCGCGTGGTCGGCCGTCCTCCTTGATCCCTTCCGCGATGCTTTGGACGTGCCTGTCGGAGCGGCCCGAGCAGATGATGAAGTAGTCGGCGATGGTGGTAAGCTCGCCGACCTCCAGGAGGGCGAGGTCCTGGGCCTTCTTCTCGAGGGCGAAGCCGCAGAGCAGCAGCGCCTTCTCCTTGGCGTCGAGGGCCGGCGTCTCAGACACTAGCACTCCGGCGGCTCGTTGTAGAGGTGTTGATCTTCCACGTAGCGTTGCACTTCCGAGGGAACCAGGTCGCGAATCGATTTCCCCTTTCCAAGGAGTTCCCGGATCGCCGAGGCGGACACGGAGACATCCGTCAATCGCATAAACAGGATCTCCTTGCCACGCTCGTTCCGGAAGCCGGACCGGGCCGGCCCTTCGAAGCGAAACGCATGATAGCAAAACGCCTCCCGCACGACAACGGGAATCTTCTCGTAGGGCAGCTCGTCGCCGAACCCGGGCCGTGAGGTCACGATGACGTGCGTCAGGGATAACAGTTCGCGCCAGTCCTTCCATGAACCGATGAGCAGGAAGGCATCGAGGCCGAGGATCAGGTACAGGTCGTCGCCCGGCGCGAGGGTGGCCGAGAAATGGCGCACGGTGTCGATGGAATAAGAGGCGCCCGGACGGGCGACCTCGATGTCGGAAACGCCGAGGTCCGGACTTTGCGCCACCGCAAGCCGCACCATCTCGAGCCGGTGATACGGCGCCGCTCCCGGCCTGCCGCTCCGGTGCGGCGGCACGCCGCACGGCACGAAGCAGACCTCGTCCAGCGCGAAGGCATCCTTCACCTCCTCGGCGCTCCGCAGGTGGCCGAGGTGGACCGGGTCGAAGGTGCCGCCGAACAGGCCGAGTCTCATCGGGAAGTCCTCACCCTGACCCTCTCTCAGGGGGAGAGGAGCAAATTCGGCTAGGTGCGGACCTGTCCATCGCCGTAGACGAAGAACTTGGTGCTGGTAAGTTCCTCCAGCCCCATGGGGCCGAAGGCGTGGATCTTGCTGGTGCTGATGCCGATCTCGGCGCCGAGGCCGAGCTCGCCGCCGTCGTTGAAGCGCGTGGACGCGTTGACCAGCACCGCCGACGAGTTGACCCGCGCGACGAACTCCTCGGCCTTGCCGCGGTCGGCGGTCACGATGGTCTCGGTGTGGTCCGAGCCGTATTGCCGGATGTGCTCGATGGCTTCGTCCATGTCAGTCACCACCCGCACCGCCAGCACCAGGTCCAGGTATTCCTCGTGCCAGTCCGCCTCGCTGGCCGCCGCCACCTCGCCGACCAGCGCCCGGGTCCTGTCGCAGCCGCGCACCTCCACCCCGCTCTCCCTGAGCTTGCCGATCACATCCGGCAGGAACCGCGGCGCCGCCGCCTCGTGCACCAGCAGCGTCTCCATGGCGTTGCAGACCGACGGCCGCTGGACCTTGGCGTTGAGGGAAATCCGTTCCGCCATGTCCAGGTCGGCGTCGCTGTCCACGTAGACGTGGCACACGCCCTTGTAGTGCTTTACCACCGGCACCAGGGAGTTGCCCGCGACGAAGCGGATCAGCTCCTCGCCGCCCCGGGGGATGACCAGATCCACGTACTCCTCGAGCTTGAGCAGCTCGTGGATCATGGCCCGGTCGGTGGAGGCCACGACCTGGACCGCGTCCTCCGGCGCTCCGGCCGCCACGCACGCCTGCCGCAGTACGTCGCCGATGGCCTGATTGGAGTGCCTTGCCTCGCTGCTGCCCCTGAGGATGACAGCGTTGCCCGACTTGATGCACAGCGACGCGGCGTCGGCGGTGACGTTGGGCCGGGCCTCGTAGATGATCGTGATGACCCCCAGAGGGATCCGCATCTTCCCCACCTCCAGCCCGTTGGGGCGCTGCCACTGCCGGGTCACCTGCCGCACGGGGTCGGGCAGGCCGACGATGTCCCGTATGGCCGCGGCCATGGCCGCCACCCGTTGAGGATTCAGCGTGAGGCGGTCGATCACCGCCTTGGAAATGCCCTTCTTTTTCGCTCCGGCGACGTCCTTGGCGTTCTCGGCCAACAGGAAATCCTGCCGCGCCTGGATGCCGTCCGCCATGGCCGCGAGGGCCTCGTTCTTGAGGTCCGTGGAGAGATTGGCCAGCGCCCCGGCCGCTTCCCTGGCCCGGCGCCCGATGGCGCGCGCTTCCTCGGCTACTGCCATGACTTCCTCCGATCCGATCCGCATGTCCCGCGGGAGGCCCCGCGGCGGCCCTCGGCGCGGCCACCCTCACCCCGACCCTCTCCCAGAGGGAGAGGGGGGCAGAAGGAACGACCCCTGGGTGGACATGCGGGCTACAGCAGCACGAGATCGTCCCGGTGGATGATCTCGTCGTAGGCCTTGTACCCCAGGATGGCCTCGATCTTGCCCGAATGCGATCCCTTGATCTTGTGCAGCTCGTGCGAGCTGTAGTTTACGAGGCCGCGGGCGAACTCGCGGCCGGTGTCGTCGACGCAGCTCACGCACTCGCCGGCGCCGAAGGACCCGCGGATCTCCCTCACTCCCGACGGCAGCAGGCTCTTGCCCCGCGCCGTCACCGCGGCGCAGGCGCCGTTGTCCACCATCACCGCGCCCGAGGGCTTGAGATTGTAGAGGATCCAGTGCTTGCGGCTGGTGAGGCGGTTCTCCTCCGGCAGCACCAAGGTGCCGGACTCGCGTCCGGCTTCGAACAAGCCGTTCAGGACCTCCCGCTCCCGTCCGCTGGCGATGACGGTGGGAATGCCGGCCTGGCTCGCCTGTTCCGCGGCGCAGAGCTTCGAGTACATGCCGCCCCGCCCGAGATCCGACGGCTGCGTGTCCTGGGCCACCTTCTTGGCCGTGGCGAGATCGTTCACCACGGGCATCAGGCGGGCGTCCTCACTGGACCTGGGGTCGCGGTCGTACACCCCGTCGACGTCGCTCAGAATCACCAGCAGGTCCATCTCCATGAGCGTGGCCACCAGCGCTGACAACTGGTCGTTGTCGCCGAACTTCACCTCCTCCACCGCGACGGTATCGTTCTCGTTGACGATGGGAATGATGTCCCAGTCCAGAAGGGTCTTGAGCGTGTGCTTGGCGTTGAGGTAGCGCTTGCGGTTGGCCAGGTCCTCATGGGTCAGCAGCACCTGCCCCACGTGCTTCCCGTAGCCGCCGAAGGAATTCTCGTACAGCGCCATCAGCCGGATCTGCCCGACGGCCGCCAGCGCCTGCTCCTGCGGCAGGTCGGTGGGGCGCTTGGCAAGGCCCAGCCGGCTGATGCCCGACGCGATGGCGCCGGAGCTGACCACCACGAGCTTCTTCCCCTGATCGTGGAGCGCCGCCAACTCGCGCACCAGCCGTCCGATACGACGCGAGTGCAGGCCGCGCTCGGAGGAAAGGACGCGGCTCCCGATCTTCACCACCACCCGTTTCGCGCCGTGAACGAATTTGCGTCTCAGATCAACCATGAGGCTTCGTGTCTCTAACGTTCCGCAACCTGCGAATCAGTGCCAATATGCCGTTCCTTCCCAACGTCGGCGGCCAGCGCGCCCCGAGCCGCCAACCCTTCGGCGATCATCTCCTTGAGCCGGTCGAGCCCTTCGCCAGTGACCGCGGAGACGGCGCAGAAAGGGTGCCCGCGCGAACCGAAGAACGCTTCCAACTCGCGCACCGTCTCTCGGCCCGGCAACAGGTCCACCTTGCTGGCCACGACGATCTGGGGCTTGCGCGCCAGCTCCCCATCGAACAGCGCCAGCTCTCGGTTGACGGTTTCGAAGTCCGTCCTGGGGTCCTTCCCTTCGACCTGGAAGACGTCCAGAAGGTGGACCAGCAACCCGGTCCGGGTCACATGCTTGAGGAAGCGGTGCCCCAGCCCCTCGCCGCGATGGGCGCCTTCGATGAGCCCGGGAATATCCGCCGCCACGAAGCTGCCGTCGCCGTGCCGCACCACTCCCAGGTTCGGCACCAGGGTGGTGAAGGGATAGTCCGCGATCTTGGGCCGCGCCGCCGAGATCACCGATATGAGCGTCGACTTGCCGGCGTTGGGCAGCCCGATGAGGCCCACGTCGGCCAACAGCCGCAGTTCCAGGCGAAGCTCCCGTTCCTCTCCGGGCAGACCCGGCTGCGCGAAGCGCGGCGCCTGACGCCTGGAAGTGGCGAAACGGCTGTTGCCCTTGCCGCCCTTGCCTCCCCGGGCCACGATCACTTCTTCCGAGGGCGCGTTGATATCGGCGATGACCTCGCCGCTGTCCGCGTCCCGGATCAGGGTCCCCACCGGCACCCGGATGATCCTTTCCGTGCCGGTCTTCCCGTGCTGGTCCTTGCCGCGCCCGTGCTGGCCGCGGTCGCCGCGGTAAAGCCGCTGGTAGCGCAGGTCCAGCAGCGTGGTCAGGTGCGGGTCCGCCGCCACCCGGACATGGCCGCCGTCGCCGCCGTCGCCGCCGTCCGGACCGCCCTTGGGCACGAACTTCTCGCGCCGAAAGCTCATGCAACCCCGGCCGCCGTCGCCGGCCTTCACCGTGATCTCGACCTCGTCGACGAACTTCATGAGGACCTCGTCCGACACCGGTCCAGTGCCGATGACTGCTTAACGAGGAATTCAGTACGGAATGAGAGTTGGGGGTGTGGCAAGGGCACGAGCATTGAAGCCGCCGAGGCGTGCCTTCATGCGCGCGAGGAAAACTCTCAGGCGGGAACGATGGCGACGCGCTTGCGGGACCGGCCCCAGCGTTGATACTCCACCGTGCCCTCGACCAGGGCGAACAGGGTGTAGTCCCGCCCCATGCCGACGTTCTTGCCCGGATGGATCTTGGTGCCCAACTGGCGGACCAGGATATTGCCCGCCTTGACGTGCTGTCCGCCGTAACGCTTGACGCCGCGCCGCTGTCCGTGACTGTCGCGGCCGTTGCGCGAGCTTCCGCCTGATTTCTTGTGCGCCATCGGTTCTTCCGCCTTACGCCTGGATTTCGACGATTCTCAGGGTCGTCTGCTGCTGGCGGTGGCCCTGCTTCCGCTTGTAGCCCTTCCGCCGTTTCTTCTTGAAGACGATGATCTTCTTGTCGAGCCCCTGACGATCTCGGCGGTGACCTGGGCCTGGTCCACCGTGGGGGTGCCGATCCGGGCCTCGTCGTCGCCGTCACCGCTCACCAGCAACACCTCATCCAACGTGACCGTGGCGCCCACGTCCCCGCTCAGGCGCTCCACGTCCACCAGTTCGCCCTCCGCGACCCGGTACTGCTTACCGCCCGTCTTTACGACCGCATAACGTCCCATAGTTGCATGACTTTGTAATGGACAAAGCCCTTCGTGTCAAATGCTCGCGCCGGTTCCAGCGGAATGCGGGCGCGGGCGGTTCAGTCAACGGTCGCCCTTTGTCGTCGGTCCTGATTCGCATCATACGTTGGCGAAACGTCTCTGAAAAGTCTGGCGAACACTTCGAGGGTCGCGCCCTAGGCAAATTCCGGACCTAGCCACAGCTAGTGTCCTGCGTCACAAATACCTGTAACCATAGAAGCCGTCATCCGACCTTGGGTAATGCGACAACCTATTGATATGTAACGGTTTTGTGGCTCGCATATTGATTCAAGGTATTTGTGACGCAAGACACTAGGCAACCGCGCCTAGGCCGTTCTTCGCAACAAGCGTCAACAGCTTCAACGATGCGCCCCTAGGCCGCTTCTCTCCCCGTTCCCACTGACTCACCAAACTCGTGGTCACGTTGAGGTGCCGGGCGAATACCGCCTGGCTCGCGTTCTCGCGAATCCGAAGTGAGCGGATCTTCTCTGCCGTCATCTCTTCGACAGGCGTGAGACACATCTCGTCAAAGGCCTTCAAAGTCCGCTTCGGCATCACTCCGGCCTCCGCCAAACCCAGCGCCGTCTCATGCGCGGCGGCCAGTGCCTCACTCTTGTATTGCTTAGGCATCGTTAGTCACCTCGATGATAGTTCCATTCGCCAGCACTGCCTGAAGACCCGACTCTCCCAACTCAAGCATTTCATCCGCCAACAGCCGGAAAGCTTCTAGTTCGTCCCGTCGGAGATTCTGACGATCGCTCTTGGCGAAACCGTAGACAAAGAACGCGAGTTCACCCCTTCGAAACAACACGATCGAACGAAACCCTCCGGACCTGCCCTGACCCTTCCGGGCAATTCGCTGCTTGATGACTCCTCCGCCAAGGTCGGCATCGATCAGACCCTGTCCGGCACGCCGGACGGCGCCGCGCAAGGCCGCATCATCTATTCCCTCACGGTCAGCGAACCGGGCAAATACCTTGGTCTTGAAGGTACGCAATCCAGACCTCGCCAACGCCTTTCCTGATTGCCAAACTATAACACTAAGTGCGACGGTCATCAATCCAGATGCTCAGCATCGCCAAAGGGAAACTCCATATAGGCATAGCCGGCTCGGTCTTAGCCTGGGGTAGGTCTCATGGGTGCTTCTCCTTGAGTGTTGCTTGGTCGTCTTCAGATACTTCCATTCTTCCAATCCATGCGTTTTTCCGCGGACTCGTCACTAGGAAACCGTCCGCTGCGGCAAGATCCGTCCACCCACGCCCGCCGCACCACTCGTCAACCGACCCCACCCGAAACGTCAAGAGACCGCCCTATCCTATGGAACCCGCTCTTCAACGCCCCTGGCGCCACCTTGTGCCATTTACTGGGCCATGGCGACACCGATCGCTTTCTGTACGTTACGCGTCGCGGCGGGAAGATTGCCGCGAATCATCAGTTCGTTTTCCACGATCACTGGAAGGGCGCCGCCACCCGCACGGTAGTCAGCGATGGCTAGATCCTCGGGTTGATCGGTGGTCAGCGGACCGGAAAGGGCCACGATGTACACGAGCCCGGGAACGGTCCGTGCGAGGATCGGCGCCGTCAGGGCTCCGAACTCAGTCTCCACGGTTGCGTCACGCTCGAAGGCGACTCCCTCGTCTCCCTGGCGCACTAGGTCGTTGTACAAAAGCGTTGTAGCTCTCCTCAGTCGCTCAGGACTGAACTGTGGGTCTTCCCCTGTAAGAAGATACCGAAGCAGGGCCGCACCCACATGGCGATCCAGAAGGCTGTGCTCAAACCTGTTCTTGAAGCTTCGCAGACACCGGTAGCACGAGGCATCACAGTTCTCTGGACAGTGCTCCATGAGCCGCAGCGCCCGCTGGACCAAGTCCTGACCGCGACCGGCCACTTGGCTGGAAAAACCGGCCCCGCCTGGCAAGGTATCGTAGAGGAAAATCTCTGCCTCAAGACCGCGTTTGCCCGCTTGCGTCAACGCGGGCCGGAACTCCGCCAACAGTTCACCCGGTTCAACCTCCAACAACTGGCACGCCGCCTTGCCCAGCGCTTCGCTGACCGTCCTCAGCGCGACGGCCGTCGAGGAATGGCCCGGGCTCAACCGCACCGGCGAAGCCACGCGCAACGAGAACAACGCAATATCCGTGATGAAATCGCTCCCAAGAACAAGGTGTCGGGTCGTGTGGCCATCGCACATCTGCTTGTCAGCATCGTCAGGATACGGCTTGCGATGTTCGCCTCCAAGCACCGAAGCAGGACTCGCACTGGATTCGATGCGTCCGCACTTCGTGCAGTAGGTATACCCCTCTTTCCCCGGTCCGGTGTTCGACACCAGAAGATGCTGGCGATCCCTCAGAACACGGACGCGGTCGTTGACGGTGATCCACCTCTCTCCCTCACCCGGCGTTCCCATGGTGAGTTTTGCGCGCGTCGCATAGCTCGTTTCCGGCATATCGTCCGGTGATGTGACTTCCTCCACGTCCAACGGATGGGCGAAACCCGGTGGCCGCATCCAGTAGCGTCCGGGGCCGAATGTTTCCTCTCCTCCGCATGCATCGCAGTCTCGCGTGTCGCCACGGGCGACCTCACCGACCGGAAAGGTCCCTACAAAACCACACTCGCGACATTCCATATACATGCGCCTTCCTTCCCAAGCGCGGAACCGGTCTTCTGACATTACCGAATAGATCGCACCTGAAGTGTAACACTTGCCCGAGATCCACACCTGTTTTCCGGGCGCGTATTGCGTAAGCGCCACCGGCAGGCTCTGGGTCGGGGCAAAGCGCATCACCGGCCTGAAACGTGTCGACCTGTTAATGTCGAAGACGTGAAACGTCGCCACGTCCGTGGGAAAGGCATAGCGGGGCAGCTTGCCGCAATAGAGAAGCCGGTCCAATAGTTTAGCCGGGCTCGAAGCCCGCTGAGGCCGTTCCTCTTCCACCTCGTATGGAATCTCACTTTCTTCTTCATCGTCCCCGCGAGCTTCTCCAGGGTCCGGCCGGATCGCGTCGTCGATAGCCTCAAGGCAATCGTCCTTCATCTCCCGAACGAGCGTGTCCCGGTCAGCCTCGGACAACTCCCGCGGTATCCAAGAGAGGACGAGTTCCTGTAGCGACTCTTCGCACTCGCCGAGCCATTCCGCGAAATCGTTGCGGTTCAACACCGACGTGCCGCCACGGAACTCGGAAACCGTGCCGAGGACCGAGAACAGATCGTGGCGTTGCTCCGGATCCACTTCCAGGATCCTTTCCTGGTGATAGCTCTGCAAGAGAAAGGCGCGGATGTGCCGCCGGACAATCTCTGTATTGTCGAGAGTCAACCTCGGATCGACCACATCCCCACGAATCATGCTGTCCGGCTCCGAAAAGTAGTGCTCATCGTGGCTATCTGCGCTGCCGAAGGCCACGACGGTGGCGACCGCTTTACCGCGCCGGCCCGCCCGCCCGGCGCGCTGTTGATAGTTCGCCCGGGCAGGCGGCATGTTCCGAAGCGCAACGCCGCAAAGTGCTCCAATGTCGATGCCGACCTCCATGGTCGTCGTGCTCGAAAGCACATCCACAGCGGTCGAGCCCTCCCCCTTCTCGCCCAGATCAATGTCCTGAAAGAGCAACTCATTCTCCTCGGCCTTGGAGAAAGTGTCCTGATTCTGCGGCGCGTTCAACTGGGCCGTGTGTTCCGCGGCAATCAGGGCCATGGGTGGTCGTGGTGGCTTCTTCAGCGCCTCCATAACCGGATTGCGGTAGAAACCCTTGCGGGCAAGAAACACAAGGTCTGAATCCGGGTCCATTTCTTTCGCATCCGGGCTACCGCAATCAAGACACCGACACAGTTCGGGGACGGGGCGGTGAACGGATCTACAGCGTGCACAGTGAACCCAGATGCCCTCGAAAACGAGTGAAAGCTCGCTTCCCTTGAGGCGTCGCGTCCCGCCCCCCATGTCTTCCGTAAAGAGGTTAAGGAGTGTCGGCAACCACGACTTCCGGAATGTCTGACGGGCGGCAACATCCGGCAAAAGGCGGTCCATCGCCCTGAATGACCCTTTAGAGCCTCTGATTTTGGTCTGCCACCAGCCAAGAGGCATAGAACCTAGCCAGAAGCCGGATGTCTGCCAGCACCGGAGCCAAGCGCGTGCGACTGCCACCTTACCTTCAGGAGTCTCGGCAACGCCCGGGATTCCCGGAAGTTGCTTAAGCCCGGCCTTATGTTTGCTTTGCTCTCCGAGCGAAGCCAGCGCCAGTGCTTCGAACCCCAAGAACCGATCCTGAACCGTGGTAACGATGTCCTCTAGTAAGGCTTCCGGAGGCCTTTCATTGCGCAGTTGCACCAACAGTGAGAGAAGACTCACGTCGTCGTCCATCGATGCACTTTCGACGAGGCGCGCGGCGTTGAAACTTTCGCCGGACTTCGTTTCCGGTCGGAGTCGGACGTTGAGCACCTTCGACGCCAGCAAAACGGCGAAGTACAAGTCACTGAGGCTCAGCAGCGGAAGGACTGCGGACACACCCTGAAGCCGGCGGAACCCCCACACAATGAGCGACCGAAGAGAATCGCGGACTGAATACATCTGCAAATTCGGGGCGAGCCGTGCAGCCACCTGCCTTGAATCGGCGAAAGTCAGCACCTTGCGCCCTTGCAGCGGCGCGAAGCTGCTGGGTCGCTTCTCAGGATCCGGCGGTTGAATCTGAAGTTGGCGGGCGACGAGCGCTTGAAACGGCTGATCCCCCTTGGTCTGATGATCCTGCACATAGGATCGACCGAACGCGGCATGCTTCCCGCAGACCGCGCACGGCGCGAACTGGCCGCGCGTCTCGATTTCCGTGGATGCCTCGCTGTCTTCATTAGTAGAGTCCGACAGACGCTCGCTCCGGATATACACGGTGCGGGTACGTGGACCTAGTACGGGAGGGTTGAGGCGCCCGGTTTCGAGATCGTAGTCCACTGGTTCAGCGGTGTCGAAGATAGGTTGTTCGAGAAGGAGATCCAAGGGCAGGAGCGACTCCGATTCACCATATGCCATACGCAGCCGCTGGCCGGGCTCAGCCCAAAGCACAGAGGGAACATCTATGTCATCCGTGTAGGCTCTCGCGTAGGCGGTGCCGCAGTTGCGGCAGGTGTACAGTTCCAGCACCCGCGCGCCGCAGTTGCACTGTTCGCGTGGCTGGCCGTACATCTTCCCGCAAATGCCGTCCCGCTCCCTGGCTTCGCTGCAATCGGGGTCCATACACACCCATAACCCCGGAAGGCCTCGGAAAAAGTTGTGAATGCGGCACGGGAGCAGACCCGGTGTGTCATCCCGGATTCGTGCGACACTACCCAAAGTTGTCAGTGCAGTTACGGCTGCCGCAGCTTGGCCCGCCGTCGCCGTAGGGAATAGCTGCGGCCCGAGTCCCGCAATCGGTAATGCCTGTTTCATGCTGGAATTAACCAGGAGCCCCATCGGTCCAAATTCTTCCAACGCGTGATACAGCGCGACCTCCGTAGGAAGGTCGCCCTCCACGCGCCGGTAGTCGAGAAGAGGCTGGACAGCGGCACGCCTATCTTGATCCGTAGCTGCCTCGTAGTACCCCTGCAGGTCAACAGACGCGAGAACAACCGCGTCATCATCCGTCCCTGCCGTAGCATTCGGCCTGAGCTTCAACGAGCCTGTGATGGGACGGAAGCTCTCAACAGGACTGCCGGACAGTTGGGCTCCGAACTCGGGTGCGTCTTTGTGATTCTGGAAACTCGCGGTGGCGCAGATCACTTGAAAGCGCTCGTGGGAGATACCCAACCGTGCGCGAAGCCGGCGCAGCAGAAGGCCAACCTCTGCTCCGGCCGCGCCCCTGTACAAATGGGCTTCGTCCAGAACGACCAGAAACTTTTCGTCAGGACTGACTTTGAGCCACTCTCGCGTGCTGTCAAACACCGGACGTTCAATCGGCCGCATCAACATATACTCGAGCATCGAGTAGTTGGTTACCAGCAGGTCGGGCGGTGCCGCCTGGACCTCGTGACGTGTCAACAGCTCGGAGTCGTCCGGCAACGTCACGGCCCTCTGAAACGCTCCGGTTTTGGCATTCTGCCAGTGCTTGCCCGCTTCGCCGAACCACCCAAGAAAGTCCGGCTTGGCAGGCCACTTCCCGTGCTCCCTGAGGTTCCTGAGCAACTGTCTGGCGTCGTCATCCGTTTTTGCCCCCCGCTGAATGTCCGCATAGAATCTGCCGAACGCCGTGAGCCTTATCCGATCCTTCGCGACTGTACGGACGCCAGGATACGGTGTTCTGCTCGTGTATCTGGCGAAACGCGGAGGCCTGGCACCCCACCCTTTGAAGAGCTTCACGATACGCGGATCGCCGAACATTGACCGTAGTCGTCCAAGCTGGTCGTTGACGAGCGCGTTGATTGGATAGAGGATGAGAGCGCGCATGGCTGGCTGGGCACTGAATGCGTCGGGCCGCTTTCGCGCCTCGTCAGCAAACTTGCCAAGTATCGGCAGCAGGAAGGCCTCTGTCTTGCCCGACCCTGTCCCCGTCATGATGACCAGATTCCTTCCATCCACGAGGCAGCCGCGAATGGCGTCGGCCTGATGCGTATACGGCGGATCATGAATAAGCCGCGGAAGGCCTCCTTCAGGTTCGGCCACGGCCCGGTACGCGTCGAGCGCTGCCCGCGACAGCCCCTTCATCGCGGCGAACTCTGCCCCTTCGGTGTAACGAGGGGTGGACTCGATGTAGGGAATCTGGTGAATGTTCCCGAGTCCGTCGAGCAGACTCTTTCTCTGCGAAATCTGGGAAAGCGCACTGATGTGATATGTCGCCTCGATGTAGTCTGAGAGGGCATCGTGAAGTTGCCTTATCGTTTCCTGAATCGTCAGCATCGACCTTCCTACCGCCGGCCCGGCTAATCCTCCCGCGCCAGCCACAACTCTCTCTTGAGAAAGCTCTCTTCCCGGTCGATTTCGGCGCGCGGCAGTTCGTAGGACATCAGGCTTCGGTCCGGATCGGCAGGACTCCCCAGGATCATCAGCCGCCGTTCCGCCCATTGTGGGAGCGGCGAAAAGAAGTCCAGACGCACTCCGTTGCCCACATCCTGCCGCCGATAACGTTGAGGGGTCCCGAGGCAGGAGTCGATCGCCATCTGCAAGTGCCACGCGACGTCGCAACCCCGCCAGCGGGTCTTCCGAAGGGGGAGGTCGAGTATCCGAACGACCGCGCCGGCCTCCAGTTCGGCAAGACACCACAGTTCCGCACCGTATTCCTGTGGCCGTCGTGCGACGAAGATGCCGGTTCGCTTTTCTGCCGTTGCCCATCGTCCTTTGTAGTAGGTGACGGGTCTCACAGGGTCCAGAACTCTGAGATCGACGATGGTGCCACTCGGCGGCTGCAACCTTAGTTCATGCGTATACCGGTCGAGCAGAGCATGGGGCTCTTCCGCCGTCGGGGCTTTCAGCCAGACCCTTTCGGATAACTCTCGCATGCCGTGGGCTCGCAAATCGCCGACGAGATCTTCGTCCCGCTCCGGTACGATCGTGCGCGTGAGGCCCTCATGATGGATGCGGCAAACTAGTGACTGCGGCAGGAAGGTGTCATGGTCGGGAACCACGCCCAGCAGGAAGATGCTTCCGCTTCCCCGGCTGACAAAACCGGGAGGCGCCGCAAATACCCAGGTTCCCTTGACATCCGGATCGTCGGTGGCGACATCGTTGAGTTCGAGAAGATCCCCGACGACGATCAGCCCCTCGATCACCACGTCGATGCGTTCCTCTAGTGTCTTCTCGTCCTCCGAAAGCAGCATCAAGCTTTCCAGGAGAGACGATCGCAGAGTAGCCCGAGAACACGGGCAATGGATTCCTGCGCTGCGTCTGACCAAGGCCGCGAGTAATATCTCGTCAAGAGGCTCTTGGCCCGTTTCGGACGGTTCTGACAAGCCGAGGGTCTGCCGACAGTCGGCGAGAACATCGGCCGCTTCTATCCTGTCGATTACCATTTCCAGTCCGGGAGCATGTGCGGTGGCCGCACACCCTCCTTGCTAGCGCTCAAAAGCGCAAGCAACCGAGCTCCGCGTACGATCATGGGCCTGTTCTTGATTTGCTCGAGAAGGTTCCGAACTTCATCACGGTCGTAGACCTCCAGAAGTCGATGCGGCTGACTCGCCAGTCTGAGAGCATACTCGCAGAGGCGCGGGCTCGCGCTCACGTTGTTTCTCTGGGCTACATCGACATACCATCGTGTCATCGCTGCCATATTTTGCTCATCATCCTCGATCTTTGAGCTTACTCGCCAGAGGGCTAGGGAAAAGTCACCGCCCGAATCCACCGCATTTCGCAGCTTTCTCACACTGGATGCGGACCTTGGGGCCTTCATGAACGAGTCCTCTGCCCGTTTCCATGCTTTGCCGCAGACCCTGGCATAGATCTCTCCAAGCAGACCTTGAACAACCTTCTTCTGCCTGACGGTGGCCAGCGGGCCATAGAGGCGGGCATTGGTCCACCACCCGAAGACCCGGAAACAATGTTGCAGACCTTCCAGGTCGGCCGACCCAGCTTCGGGAAGAAACGTCGGCGTAATATCGAGTTCCTGGAAGCTCTTGAGCCCTCGGACCCTCCTCGCCTCCTTACTTCCCACACTGACAACCACCGCCACGCAGTGCATTCCCTGTTGCGCCACCAAGAGACCACCTGGGGCGGGAACAGATATCTGCCGCAAAGCTTCGTCCGACTCCCGCCGTATTTCTACTAAGGGATGCTGCATACTGAAAAAGATTACCTGAAGAGGTGCCTCTTCATCAGACTCATCAATCAACTTCAGTACGATGTCACCGCGGTCGCGACGCAACACCCAGCGCAAGGGGTGGACTTTGTGCTCGAACATGAACACATAACGGCCCAGTTCCTCCTCCTCAATCTCCAAGAAACCACTGGCGGCTTCAAGATAACTCCAAGCATGTCGTTCGTTCCCAAGAAATCGCTTGAACTGTTGCCTCCACGTTGCTGGATCGACGGGCAGTTCCATGGGACTACCGACTCGCTCTGCCAAGATTTCGTTTCCACGCTTGTCCACTAGCGAAACGGTACAGTTCACCGTCCGACCTGCCGGACCGACCACTGACAAGTCGACTGCATTCCGCCAGAACAGGTCCAGGTCGGGATCGTGTGGATCCAAGGTTGGGATCAAACATGCAAGGGACGAGGCACCCGGGTGCCATGGATCTGGTTCCCGGACGTGGAGTTCCATGAAGCCCGTGGCGTCCACCTCCGACACCGGTGTCGTAGCGGACACGGTCAGGTTGTGCACACCAGCGGGAAGAGGCGCTAACCGCACGAATACCGGCTCTTCTCGGTCGTCGGCCTCGATTTCAGCCTCCGCGCCATCGTTGAGCCGCAGGACGAAGGTGCCAACAGGATGATCGTGCATAATCCCAAAGCACGGCGATTCTGTCGTCAACCATTCGCCATTACCTTCGCCATCCCAGCCGCGCCCCGGAAGTCCGGCCGGCCACACGCGGATCGTCCGCGCTACTTGCAAGCCCAATCGACCCAGCCACGCTGTCTCGTCTGCCGAAACGCTGAGCGGAATCGCGAGCCTAACCGCTTCCACACCAGCGCAATCAACCCTACAGGCGCGTATGAAAGGATGAGTTGCGGGCAACGCCCCCGTCGTCACAACCAGATATTCGCTCCCCGGACGGACCACGCGGCTGATAACTTCGCGGGCGTTTCCATCCCGCGCGATCTTGAACAGCCAGACTGGACCTGGACTCAAGCGACATTCCGACTGCAGGAAATGGTCGATGGTTTCATGAGACTGAAGCAACTGAACGAGGGGCGTGTGCGGGTCCGGCCACGATGCAAGACGACTCATTCTGTTCCCGGCAAGCAACCAACCTGCCGGCTTGATATCCGCACCGCCGTTAATGCGGCACCGCGTGCGTCTCAGGAAGGAGTGGACTTCCGCATTCAACACGGCCACTCCCCGGAAGGAAGGCAACTCCAATCGGACTACCCATGTCCCGCGGCCCCGATGGCCCAACACGAGACTCGGGCGAATGCTCATCTGCCCCATGTCCGTGGCCGCAGTGCCTGGACGAGGAGCATACGGACCAAACGTTTGCTCACCGGCGTGTCCGGTTCCACGACCGATTCCCTTGAACTCCGTGACAACCTGCCGCGTGTCCCTCAACCATGCACGCGCGCCCCGAATCTCCTCGAGGTCAGCGACGATGCGTCGAAGAGTTTGTTCGTAGATCGGCTCTTTCCCCTCTGCAGGGGCCGCGCCGAGAAGGCCCAGGACGATACGTCCCGTCAGTTCCTCCTGCTCAAGGAACTGCTGGAACCGCATCGGGGTGTCGGAAGCATTCGCTGCCAGGAGACGCCCTACCATCGCAGGCTCTAACGCGGACAGCCGGATGAGGTGGAAGCGCAACTCGTAGAGAAGCTTGGCGAATTGCCGCTGAAGGTATCGGGGAAGGATGGCATGGGTCACAGGCCAAGCGATGATGTTAAAATGGCTGGCCCATGGACCGGACGGCGAGACGCCATCGTATGTCCGCTGGAACTTCCGGAAACATGTCCGGAGTTCGTCGCGGTCTCGAACGGTCCATTCCGGCAACGATTCTCCGAAAGAGACCCAGTATTCGGCCCCGTCGTAGCTATAGCCGCACTCGGCAGCATAAATTGCCCATAGAAGCCAATACCGCGGGATCGGAAGCTCTTTCGTCAAGTAGGACCTGAGCAGTGACCCGATCTCTTCGACTTCCTCGTCACTCAGGTCGTGCTCCAGCGCGAAGACAGGGAACCCGGAGCCTTCACGAAGCTGCGCAAGGGACTCGAAATGTCGTTCGAGACGTTCCTGCCATTCGCTAAGGGTCATTCTCCCTCAACGCCCTCACGCCTCGTACGCGCCGTTGGTCCTGCCTGCGGGAGGGTCAACTGGATGAAGCGGCCATGGTTGCCGAACAGCTTGAGCAGATCGTCAGTGGTCCAGCACCGGTACTCGGGGCGTCGTCGAGAACGGGGAGCCAACCAGCGGTCAACCGCCAACCCGCCTATCTCGCGGACGCTCAACAGGGAAGTGAGGTCAGGGCGACCCTCGCCCGTAAGAAGGATCTCCGAGGCATTGGAGGCCAGTGTGCAGAGGAAAACCTGCCGCCGAATCCCATGCCGGAGCACACCTTCGTTGAGGGCCAATGCCCTCAGTGCGGCACGCGTCGTGCGCAGGCGCCAGTTCGGGCCCTGTCCGAAGCGGTGCTGGTCGGCGTAGGGGTGTCCCACCTCACGCAAATAATCGCGCAACTCGCCAAACAACGCATCGGGGATATGAAAATGCCCCCATCCCTCCGTATACCCGATGGGTCGGAAGTACTGGACGTCACCGAGTTTCAGCCTGTTGTAGACTGATGACCGCCCCATGGAAGAGGATGTCGTGACCGCGAGAAGACGCGCCGTCTTCGCCTGCCCGGAAATGATGCCCGTGGTGGGACCGTACCTTCGTTCGAACTCGTCATAGACTTCCCGGCTGCGCACAAGGCAGGCGACCATCTTGCCGGCCAGCAGGGCGCTGTACGGAGGAAGGGCACCAAGAACGTAGGCGTCCATGAGGTGTACGAGACGCTCTCTTCGTTCCTCAACATTCCATCCGATACATCTGTCCCGTGTCGACAGGTTGAAGACCGGGTCCCCGATAGCCAACAGACCTATCAGTTTTTGGTTGTGGGCATCCCATACGAGGTATCGCAGGCGGCGGCCGAAGCCCCTCGATACCGGCACGGACCACGTAAGCGCTGCCAGTCGGAACAGATCGGCCTGCCAGGTGTCCGCGGATACCCGCTCCAGGGTCGGCGAGATCCGTTCTGGGTCAAGGTCGCGGCCCGCGGCAAAGTACTTGAGCAGCCCCGGAAGGCGCTGGGCCAGAAAGCCCTGATGCGCATTCAACCGCTCATCCCTCTGGGGTCTGTGAAATTCGCGGATGACGTCCTTGCTGTCCTTGTCAATCCAAAGGCTTCCCTCCTCGGATCGCTGAAACCCAACGGCCTGAAGGTGCCGACGGATCTTTCTCTTGAGAGTGGCCTTGCGGGCGCTGATGCTGACGACCTTGTTGACAAACCCCGACACATCAGCCCTCCTGACGACCGTTGTGCGTGCGCCGTGGTGCGTGGATGTGCCTGAAAAGCGCCCTAGCCTCGCCCTCGGCTCTACATTGGTCCACTGCGTTGGCCTCACCTTCCCTGGACCAATACACTGCTGGTGTCGTCATCTTCTCCCGGATGACCGCTCCCCGTGTCGCCACAGTGTCTCCAACTCGGTACTGTCTCAGTTTGGATTGTGGCAACGGGGCAGTGAAACGCACCTGACAATTACCGCTCGACTTGTAGCGCCCCGGTCGCCGTCCTCAGAGGCCGGACATTCTTCCTGCCCGCGAGGACGTGTCCCCAGGTGCGGGACGAACCGATCAAAGACGAACCAAATCGCCCCGGCTTGTGCCTGCCACATCGCAACCACAGGCCTTCTAGACGGGAAATTCTCAACTGGTCAATCTTCTACTTGTAGTAAAAAATTGTTCGTAAGAAAAAATCTGGAAAGTTGACAGGCGGTTGCCCCCCTTGGCCGTCACCCCTTCACGTCCAACAAACGCAACTCCATAGTGTACGTGCCCTGCCACTCGTTCTCCCTGAGCCGGTAGGCGATGTCTACCCGGTCCTTCACCCGTACGGGAAGGTCCTCCGGGGGGCCGAACGCCACCGCGGTGACCGTATGCTCGTCGTGCCTCAGCCGGAAGCGGGAGACCGTGTTGAAGTCCCGGCGCTCGCTTACCTCCACGCCCCGCGTCTGGAACACCGGCTCGGGATTGCCGACCCCGAAGGGGCCCAGGAGGCGCATCTGCCGCACCAGGCCGAGGCTCAACTGGCGGAAGTCGACCTCGGCGTCGACGTCGAGGTATGGTAGCAGGTCATCCTCGCCGAGCATTTCCCTGGCCGCCTCCTCGAAGCGGTCGGCAAAGACATCGAGGTTTTCCTCGCGGATGCTGAGGCCGCCGGCGTACTCGTGGCCGCCGAAACGCTCCAGCAGGTCCGCACATCGCCGCATAGCCTGCACCATGTGGAAGCCGCGGATGCTGCGGCCGGACCCCTTGCCCTCGCCTTCGTCGAAACCGACGACGACGGCGGGACGGTGAAACCGCTCGACGATGCGCGACGCCACGATGCCGACGACGCCGGGATGCCAGCCTTGGTCGCCCACCACGATGGACCAGCGCTCCTCCAGGTGCCCCTCCGCGATCTGCGCCAGCGCCTCGTCGAGCACCTGGGCCTCGGCCTCGCGCCGTTCCCGGTTGTGGCCGTCCAGCTCCCGGGCGATCTCGTCGGCGGTTTCCCGCGAATCGGTGGTGAGCATCTCCACCACCTTGACCGCGGCGTCCATGCGCCCGGCGGCATTGATGCGCGGGCCGAGCTGAAACGCCACCGTGCCGGCTTCCACCGCTCCGGGCGCCACCCCCACCACCTCCTTCAGGGCCACAATGCCGGGGCGGCCCGAGCTGCCCAGCTCCACCAGCCCACGCCGGGTCAGCACCCGGTTGGTTCCCCGAAGCGGCACCATGTCGGCGATGGTGCCGAGGGTCACGATGTCGAGGTGGCGGCGGATGTCGGGGACCGCGTCCGGCTCGAACCAGCCCGCATCCCGCAGGTTGGCCCGCAGGCCGATGACCAGGTAGAAGGCCAGTCCCGCGGCGCAAAGGCCCTTGTCCGGGAACTCGCAGTCGGTGCGCTGGGGATTGATGATGGCCGAGGCCGCGTCCGGCAGCCGCTCCGGCAACTGGTGGTGATCGACGATGACCACGTCCATGCCGAGGCCGTGGGCGAATGCCACTTCGTCGGCGTTGGAGATGCCGCAGTCCACGGTGATGACGAGGGTCACCTCCTGCGAGCGCAGGTGCTCGATCCCCTGCCTGCTCATGCCGTAGCCCTCGTCGATGCGGTGCGGGATGTAGAACGTCGGCTCGCGCCCGATCTCCCGCAGGAACGAAACCAGCACGGCGGCGCCGGTGGTGCCGTCCACGTCGTAGTCGCCCCAGACGCAGATCCGCTCTTCGTCGCGCAGCGCCCGGGTGATGCGCCGCACGGCGTCGTCCATGCCGGCGAGCAGGTGGGGTGAAGGCAGGTCCGCGCTCAGGCTGGAGGAAAGAAAACGGCGTGCGGCGTCGGCATCGGCGAAGCCGCGCTGCACCAGGATTCGGGCCAGCAGCGGCGGGAGTTTGATCTCCCTGGAGAGGAGCGTGGCCGCGGTTTCGTCGGCTTCCTTGAGGATCCAGCGTTTGGGAGCGTCGGGCGGCATGGGGAGTCCTTCAGAGGCACGGGCGGGTTTGAAACCCGTCCCTACACCTATACTGGGCCCTCCAGCGCGCTACGAGAAACGTGGCGACCGCGGTTACCGCCGCCTGCCTCGCTCCATCAGAAGGATCGTCGGCGTGGCCACGAAGATGGTGGAGTAGAGCCCGGCCAGGAAACCGACGAAGAGGGTGAAGGCGAAGGGCCGGATGACGCCGCCGCCCAGAACGAGCAGCGCGGTCAACACCAGGAGCGTCGTCACGGTGGTCAGGATGGTCCGGCCCAGCGTCTCGTTGATGCTGACGTTGATGATGGTTTCCATGGGGTCGCGGCGGCGCTTGCGCATGTTCTCGCGGATGCGGTCGCAGATCACCACGGTGTCGTTGACGGAGTATCCGGCGATGGTCAGGAGCGCCGCGACGATGGGGAGGTCCAGCTCGAAGTCAGCAACCACCAGCGCCCCCAGGGTTATCAGCACGTCGTGGATCAAGGCGACGATGGCGCCCAGACCGAAGCGCAGCTCGAAGCGGATCCAGATGTAGGCGCCCATCATGATGGTGGCGAAGATGACCGACAGGATGCCCCGGCGCCGCAGGTCGTCACCGACCTTGGGGCCGACGGACTCCACCCGCAGCACTTCGTAGGAGCCGTCGCCGAACGACTGGGTGAGAACGTCCCGGATATCCTTGCCCACGGTGCCGATCTGGGCCTCGGACTTCTCCATGCGGATCAGGTACTCGTTCGAGCCGCCGCCGCCGAAATCCTGGACCACGCCGCCCAGCGGCGACTGCTCCATGGCCGCGCGCAACTGCCCGATGGTGACCGCGTCCTGGAACTTCACGTGCACCATGGTGCCGCCCTCGAAGTCGACGCCCAGGTTCGGGCCCTTGGTGAACAACAGCAGCACGACGGCGACGATGAGCACCGACGACAGCATGAAGCCCCACCGGCGGTAGCTCAGGAATGGTATCTGGGTTCCGGGCTTGATGATTTCCATGGTGTCTAGACGGAAAGCTTCGCCAGGTTCCGCCTGGCCAGCCGGTAGTCGTAGTAGATGCGCGTGCCGTACACCGCGGAGATGACCGTGGTGAGGATGCCGACACACAGGGTCACGGCGAAGCCGCGGATCGGACCGGTGCCGAACTGGAACAGGATCACGCCCGCCAGAAATGTGGTCAGGTTGGAGTCGAGGATGGCCGGTATGGCGCGCTCGTAACCCGTATCGATGGCCGAGCGCGGCGGTTTCCCGTTCCTCACCTCCTCGCGGATGCGCTCGTTGATGAGCACGTTGGCGTCCACGGCCATGCCCAGCGTCAGGATGATGCCGGCGATGCCGGGCAGGGTGAGGACCGCCTCGAAGCCCGCGAGAATCGCCATCATGAAGAAGATGTTCATGACCAGCGCGACGTCCGCCAGGACGCCCGCGCCGCGGTAGTAGGCGATCATGAAAACGAGCACCAGGATGCTGCCGAAGACGAAAGAGAAAACCCCCTGCTCGACCGAGTCGCGTCCCAGGGACGGGCCGACGGTCCGCTCCTCGAGTATCGTCACCGGCGCGGGCAAAGCCCCGGCCCGCAGCACGATGGCCAGGTCCCGGGCCTCGTGAAAAGTGAAGCTGCCGGTAATGGAGGCCACGCCGCCCGAAATACGCTCGCGGATCTGCGGCGCGGAATAGACCCGGCCATCAAGGACGATGGCCAACAGCCGTCCGACGTTCTCCGCGGTGAGGCGGTCGAAGGCGGTGCTGCCCACGGAGTTCAGCACCAGCTCGACGTAGACGCCCTCAAGCTGGTCTCCCCGGCGCACGTTGGCGTCGGCGATGGCGTCTCCGGTCATGAGGGTCCTTGCCTCCAGGAGGTAGGGTATCTTCTCCCGGCGCACCCCGTCCGAAGCCGTGCCCTCGTAACCGTACAGCACTTCGCGGCCCGGCGGCGGCCCGGAACGCTCCGCCGCCCCCACGTCGCCGCGCTCGTCCACCAGCTTGAACTCCAGCAGCGCGGTCTTGCCGATCAGCGCCTTGGCCCGCTCCGGGTCCTGGATGCCGGGTAGCTGGACCAAGATGTCCCGCTGTCCCTGGCGCTGGATGGTGGGTTCGGTGACGCCGAACTGGTCGATGCGGTTGCGGATGGTCTCGAGGGTCTGGTCCACCGCGAAGTTGCGGATGTTGTCGAGCTCGCGGCTGGCGAAGACCGCGCGCAGCTCGGCCCCGCCCGCGCCCGCTCCGGAAGCGGACACCTCCAGTTGCTGAAACTCCGCGGACAGCAGATCGCGAATGCGCTCCATGTTGGCCGACGAAGCCGCGATGACGAGTTCCCCGCCGTCGCTGATGTCGAGGCCGGTGAAGGCGATGCCGCGTTCCCGCAGCTCGTCGCGGAGGGCGCTCCGAATCCTCCGCATGCGGTTCTCCACCGCCTTCTCCACTTCCACCTCCAGCACCAGGTGCGAGCCGCCCTGGAGATCCAGGCCGAGACGGATGCCGTGCTGGGGCAGAAACCACAAGCCGGAGACGAAGCTCGGGGCCAGGTAGACGACCGCCGCCGCGATGCACACCACCAGCATCACCAAGCGAATGACTAGATTCTGACGCATGCTTTTTTTCCTGAAGCGGGGGCGCGGCCTACTTGCTCTTGACCTCCTTGGCCGCGGCCGCCTTCTCCCCTCTGAAGAGCTGGGCGATGTGGCTCCGGCTCACTCTGATCTTCACGTTGGGCGCCACCTCCAGGGTCAGGTCGGTCTCGGTCAGGCTCAGCACCTTGCCGAACACCCCGCCCGTGGTCATGACCTCGTCATTGCGCTTGAGCTGGGCCAGCATGTTGCGGTGCTCCTTGGCCTTGCGCTGCTGCGGCCGGATCAGAAGGAAATAGAAGACCGCGAAAATCAGCACCAGCGGCAGCATGCTGATGAAAGTGCTGGGGCCTCCTCCGGCCTGCGCGTAGGCTACGTCCCACATGGTTTCCTCCGCGGGCGGGTTTCACACCCGCCCCTACAGTCGGCGATCGCCTTGCCGGCAACCAAGCGTCCCGCGTGGCCTCAACCGGCCGCGTCGGGGAGGTTCCATACCCCGCCGGCGACGCTCTCCAGGCTCGACCGATCCCGAATGGCCCTTCGCAGCTTCGCCATCAACCGCTGATAGTAGCAGACGTTGTGCAGCGTGTTCAGGTAGGCCGCTAGGATCTCGCCGGCCGTGTAGAGGTGGCGAAGATAGGCACGCGAAAAATGCCGGCAACCGTAGCATGGGCAGCCTTCCTCCACGGGACGCGGGTCCCTGGCAAAGGCCGCGTTCTTGATGCTGAGTTTCCCGGTGGCAGTGTATAACGTACCGTTCCTGGCATTCCTCGTCGGCAGAACGCAATCAAACAGATCATAGCCGGAGCGCACCCCATGAATCAAGTCTTCGGGTTTTCCGAGGCCCATGAGGTAGCGCGGACGGTCGTCCGGCAGCAAGCGGGCGGTGAGGCTGCCGATCTCCGCCAACAGCTCCGGCCCCTCGCCGATGCCCAGTCCGCCGGCGGCGAAACCGTCGAACGGAAGCGCGCCCAGCCGGGCGGCGCAGTCCTCCCGCAGGTCCTTGAAGACGCCGCCCTGAACGATCCCGAAGAGCGCGCAGTCCGGGTTCCGCGGCGCCTCCAGGGACCGTTCCGCCCAGCGGATGGTGCGCTCCGTGGATCTCCTGACGTACTCGCGGCTCGCCGGATACGGGATGCACTCGTCCAGCACCATGGCAACGTCCACGCCCAGCGCCTGCTGGATGGCCACCACCTTCTCCGGGCTCAGGAAGTGCGACGTGCCGTCGAGATGGGACCGGAACGACACCCCCTCCTCGGTGATCTTGCGCATGGCGGCCAGGCTCAGCACCTGGTAGCCGCCGCTGTCCGTGAGGACCGGCCCCTGCCAGCCCATGAACGAGTGGAGGCCGCCGAGGTCGCGGATGACGTCCTCTCCCGGCCGGATGAACAGGTGATAGGTGTTGCAGAGAATGATCTGGGTGGACACATCGGCAAGGTCCCGGGGCGACAGCGCCTTCACCGCCCCGCGAGTTCCCACCGGCATGAACGCCGGCGTCTCCACCACGCCGTGGGCCGTCTCCAGCAGGCCCGTGCGAGCCCGGCTCTGCGGGTCGTTGTCGGTAACGGTGAACTTCATCGTCCTTCGACTTTGCCTGGTAACCGGGGCTACGGTGAAATCCCTTAGGGGCGACCGGCCGGTCGCCCCTACCCTCGCTGCGACTGGGTCACCCGGCCAGGCTCCTACAGGATCAGCATGGCGTCGCCGTAGCTGTAGAACCGGTAGCCCCTGTCGATGGCCTCGGCGTAGGCGCGTCGGACCAGGTCGAGGCCGGCCAGCGCCGCCACCATGGCCAGCGGGGTGGAGCGCGGCAGGTGGAAGTTGGTGATGAGGGCGTCGATGCCGCGGAAGCGGTAGCCGTCGCTGATGAACAGGCGCGTGATGCCGGAGTCGGCCGCCACCCTGCCCTTCCGCGCGACGACACTCTCCAGCGTGCGGGTGCTGGTGGAGCCCACGGCCACGACACGTTTCCCTTCCGCCTTGGCGCTACGGATGCGCCGGGCCACGGCCTCCGTCAGCGTATACCACTCGCCGTCCATGCGGTGGTTCTCCACCACCGCCTCGCGTACCGGACGGAAAGTCCCGAGACCCACGTGCAGTGTCACGTACACGCTGTCCACGCCGCCTGCGGCCAGCTCGTCCAGCAACGCGCGAGTGAAGTGGAGGCCTGCGGTGGGCGCCGCCACCGAGCCGGGCGTGGCGGCATAGACCGTCTGGTAGCTGTCCCGGTCGCTCTCTTCGACGGGGCGCACCCGCTGGATGTAATGGGGCAGCGGCGCGGTCCCGAGCTCGCCGAGCACTTCCCGGAAACGCTCGGGCGGCTCGAACCTCAGGCCGTAACGTCCCGCGCCGAGATCACCCAGCACTGTCGCGGTGACCCCCATCGAGAACTCGATGCGGCCGCCCACCCGCGGCTTCTTGGAGGCGTCCACCAGGGCGAGCCAGAGTCCTTCTTCCGTGTCGAAGGGCTCCACCAGCAGCACCTCCGCCCGGCCGCCGCTCTCCTTGCGCCCTTCGAGACGCGCCGGGATCACCCTGGAGTCGTTGAGCACCAGCAGGTCGCCCGGCGAAAGGAACTCTCCGAGCGAGGCGAAAGTAGAATGGATGATGGTCCCCGACCGCCGCTCCACCACCATGAGCTTGGCCGACACGCGGTCTGCCGCCGGATAGGCCGGGATCAGCGATTCAGGAAGATCGTAGGCCAGTTCTTCCAGCAGCATGACGCATGTCGCGGGCCGCTATGTCGCGTCCTCTTCGGTCGCCTTCTTGAGGAACGGCGTCAGCAGGTCCACCGGAACGGGGAAGACCATCGTGGAGTTCTTGTCGCCGGCCACTTCCTGCAGACTCTGCAGGAAGCGGAGCTGCATGGCCATGGGCTCCTTGGCGATGACCGTGGCGGCCTCCTGGAGTTTCTGGGAGGCCTGAAATTCGCCATCGGCCAGGATGATCTTTGCGCGCCGCTCGCGCTCGGCCTCGGCCTGCCGTGCCATGGCGCGCTGCATCTCCTCGGGGAGATCGATGTGCTTCATCTCGGTCAGCACGACCTTGATCCCCCAGGGATCGGTCTGCTCGTCGAGGATCCTCTGGAGGTCGGCGTTGATACGCTCCCGCTCCGACAGGAGCTGGTCCAGCTCCGCCTGCCCGCAGATGCTCCTCAAGGTCACCTGGGCGAGCTGTGAGGTGGCGAAGAGGTAGTTGGCGACCTCCCGGACGGCCCGGTTGGGATCGAGGACCCGGAAATAGAGCACCGCGTTCACCTTCACCGACACGTTGTCCCGGGTGATGACGTCCTGGGACGGGACGTCCATGGTGACGGTCCTGAGCTCGATCCGCTCCATCTTTTCGATGAAGGGGATCACGTAGATGAGCCCCGGGCCGCGGGCGGCAACCATACGGCCCAGGCGGAAGATGACGCCGCGTTCATATTCCTTGAGGATCTTGATGCCGCTGACGGCCAACCCGAGGACGATGATCAGCACGATGGCAATGGGTCCGATTTCGAGCATGCGTTTCTCCTGCGCGGGAAAGGCTGAACGTGGTGCCGGCGCCTCTCGTCAACTCTCCTCAACGCGTCTGACCTTGAGCGTCATCCCGTCGTGTCCGACGACCTCGATCCTGTCGCCCGGCTGGAGCCGCTCCGATCCCTCGGCATTCCAAACCTCGCCGTGGACGAACACCTTGCCCTTGAGGTCCAGGCGCTCCCGCACCTCGCCGAACTCGCCGATGAGACCCTCGAATCCCAGGGTCGCCTTCCGTCGCTGTGACTTCACCACCAGGACAGTGACCACCAGCACGCAAGCGCTCAGGGTCCCCACCGCCGCCAGGATGATGGAGGGATCCACCGACAGGTCCGACCCTTCCACGTCGAACAGCAACAGCGAGCCCAGGCCGAGTGACACCACCCCGCTGATGCCGAGCAGGCCGAAGCTCGGCAGGAACGCCTCCGCCACCAGCAGACAGAGCCCGAGCCCGATGAGCAGCAGACCGGCGTAGTTGATGGGCAGGACCTGAAAGGAGGCCAGCGCCAGCAACAGCGCGATGCCCCCGGCAATGCCCGGAAAGAGGGCGCCGGGGTTGGAGAACTCCATGTACAGGCCCAGGATGCCCGCCATCATCAACAGGTAGGCGACGTTGGGGTGGGCCAGGATGTTGATGACCTTCTGCTTGAGCCCCATCTCGAAGCGCAGGATGGACACGCCGTTGAAATCAAGGGTTTGCTTCACGCCGGCCACGTCCACCTCGCGCCCGCTGGCCTGCTTGAGCAGGTCGCTGACGTCCAGCGCGACAAGGTCGATGACGCGCTTTTCCAGAGCCTCCTTGTCGGTGATGGAAATGCTCCGGCGCACCGCCTGAATGGCGAACTCGGTGTTGCGGCCGCGCCGCTGGGCGATAGACTCGCTGAACGAGGCGGTGAAGTTCTCGATCTTCTCGCCCATCACCCCCTTGACTTCCTGGCCGCTGCCGGCCACGGGATGGGCGGCGCCGATGTTGGTTCCCGGGGCCATGGCGGCGATGTTGGCGGCCATGGTGATGAACACGCCCGCCGAGCCCGCGCCGGCGCCGCTGGGCGCCACGTAGACGATGATGGGAAGCGGCGCGCTCAGCATCTCCTTGACGATGGAACGCGTGGAGGACAAGAGCCCGCCCGGCGTGTCGAGCTGGATGATCAGGGCGCGGGCGTTGCCCGCGTGCGCCCGCTGGATGCTCTCGCGGATGTAGTCGTTGACCGCCGGGTTGATGCCGCCGTCGATGACGATGAGATTGACGTGGGAGCCGGCGCCGGACTCGCGGGCGGCGCCCCCGGTGCTCAAGGTGAGCCAGGCGATGCCCGCCAACAGCAACGCCCACCAGACGCCCGATCTAAGCCGCCTAAGCATCGTCTAAGTGACCGCCGTTCCCAGTGTAGTGTCCTGTAGCTCCCGCAGGACGCTCTTGATGTCTTCCCAGACCAGCCTCTTGTCGCCCGGGTTGCGCAGCAGATACGCCGGATGGAACGTCGGCATCAGGCGAATGCCGTGGTAATCGTGCCATTGTCCGCGCAGCCGGGAGATGGGCGCCGCCGACCGCACCAGAGTCTGCGCCGCGAACTTGCCCAGGGCAATGATCACCCTGGGTTTCACCAACTCGATCTGGCGGATGAGGAACGGCTCGCATGAGGCGACCTCGTCGGGCTCCGGATCGCGGTTTTGCGGCGGGCGGCACTTGACCACGTTGGCGATGTAGACGTCCTCGCGCCGCAGCTTCATCCCCTTGGTGATGATGTCCGTAAGCAGTTGTCCGGCGCGTCCCACGAAAGGTTCTCCCTGGAGGTCCTCGTCCCTTCCCGGCCCCTCTCCCACGAACATCACGTCGGCGTCCGGGTTGCCCACCCCGAAGACGAGGTGGGTACGTCCGGACCACAGCTTGCAGCGGCGGCAGTCGCCCAGGACCTCCCGGAGCTGCCCGAGGTCCGCGGCCCGCCCGGTCTCGTCGTCGCCGGCAGGGACGGCTGTACCCGGGCCGCTGGTGGAGACGGCGGGCAAGGACGCGGGCAGCACGTCAATCCCCGCGGCCCGGTACTGCTCCAGGCAACTCCGGAGCGAGGTTGCCGCAACCGCCAAATGTCGCCGTAACTCAAGCGTTTCCATACCGGTAACGCCAAACGCGTCTAGTGTCTGTTTACGACAATCCAGGGGGCATGGCAACGCTCCGGCACGGGGTCGTGCCGGAGCCGGACACCCCTCACCCCGGCCCTCTCCCGGAGGGAGAGGGGGTCGGACGGAGCGTCTCCCGGGCTCAGGCGCCGCGGCGGTGGGACTGGTCCCGGTGCTGGAGGAGCCAGTCGCAGATGCGGTCGGCCACGGCGTCCTTGCTCATCACCGGCAGCGGCGTCACCGTGCCGTCCCTGTCCAGCAGGGTGACGGCGTTGGTATCGACGTCGAAGCCGCTGCCCTCCTGCGTGACATCGTTGGCCACCACCAGATCGAGGTTCTTGCGGTGCAGCTTCTGGCGGGCGTTCTCCACCAGCGACTCGGTCTCCGCGGCGAACCCCACCACCACCTGTCGCCGTTTCCGGGCGCTCAGCTCCGCAACGATGTCCGGGTTGGGGATCAACTCGACGCGGCGGTTGCCGTCGCCTCGCTTCATCTTCCGGCCGGAAGTGGAACGCGGCCGGTAGTCCGCCACCGCGGCCGCCATGAGCACCGCCGTGGCCGAGTCGAACTCCGCCAGCACCGCCGCGCGCATCTCCTCGGCCGTGACCACCGGCACCGTGGTAACGCCTTCGGGAGCGGCGAGGGCCGTGGGGCCGCTCACCAGGGTGACCTTGGCGCCGCGCCGGGCGGCGGCCCTCGCAAGAGCGTAGCCCATCTTCCCCGATGACCGGTTGGATAGGTAACGCACCGGGTCCAGGGGCTCCCGGCTCGGGCCGGCGGTTACGACGATCTTCTCGCCGCTCAGATCCTTGGGCCTGAGCAACCGGCGGATCTCCTCGGCGATGGCGGGCGGCTCCGGAAGCCGTCCCTTGCCCTCGTAGCCGCAGGCCAGATAGCCGGCCGCCGCTTCCATGACGTGATAGCCGGCGCTCCTCAGCTTCGCGAGGTTCGCCTGCACCATGGGATGCGCCAGCATGTGCACGTTCATGGAGGGCACCACCAGCAAGGGCGCCCGCGTGGCCAGCACCACGGTGGTGAGGAGGTCGTCGGCGATGCCCGCGGCCAGCTTGGCGATGACGTTGGCCGTGGCCGGCGCGATCACCAGCACGTCGGCGCTGTCCGCGAGGTTGATATGGCCGATCTCCGATTCCTGCGTGAGGCTGAACAGATCAGTGCCGACGGGCGCGCCCGAAAGGGTCTGAAAGCTCAGCGGAGCGACGAATTCGGTGGCTTCCCGGGTCATCACCACCCGGACGTTGCACGAGTCCTGCACCAGGAGGCGCACCAACTCCAAGGCCTTGTAGCAGGCGATTCCCCCGGTCACTCCCAGGACGACGTTCGGTTTTTCCATGGACCCGCTCTCCGCGACGCCTTGCACACTCGTCGTCACGCCAAGTTATCCCATCGCCGGAGGGTTTTCAAACCCTTGATTTCAAAGGGACGTAGTGCTATTCGCCTCGACACCCATGCGATTCCCGCGTCTCCCGCTGCTTGTCTTGCTGCTCCACCTGAGCTTGTCCCCGTGGGCCCATTCCCAGGTCAAGCCCGGCGAAGGGACCGACGTTCGAGAAAAATCCCCGGTGGGGGAACTGACGACGAGGGACCAGCACTACGACCCCCTGGAGCGGATCAACGACGACATCTTCGCATTCAACAGCGCCTTCGACTACTTCGTGCTGGAGCCCGTGGCCAAGACCTATGCGGCGGTAGTCCCGCTGCCGGCGCAGACGGGTATAAGCAATGCCGTCAACAACCTCGGCGTCGCCAGGAAGGCGGTCAACAACCTTCTCCAGGCGAAGCCCGTAACGGCCAGCCGCGAGGTCGCCCGTTTCATCATCAACAGCACCGTCGGCATCGCCGGGATCTTCGACATGGCCAGGAAGCTGGGGCTGGAGCCGAGCGACCAGGACATGGGAATCACGCTGGGCCTCTACGGATTCAGCCACGGGGCCTACCTGGTGCTGCCGCTGTTGCCGCCCACCACCGTCAGGGACGGGCTCGGCAGGGTGGCGGACTCGTTCATGAATCCCTTGAGCTACTTCACCCCCTACTACGTACCCCTGTCCATCACGGTCGCCGGCACGGTCAACAACCGCGCCCTGAACATGAAGACCTACGACGCGCTCAAGCTCAGCATCGACCCCTACGGGGCGGTGCGGAACGCCTATCTGCAAGTCCGGCAGCGGAAGCTCCAGGCGGCCCGGACCGGAGGTCCCTGACGCGAGTTCGGGGAAGCTTCACGCACGCCCACGGCGGCGCCTCACCCACACGAACATGAGCAAGCCTTCACTCCTTTCCGGCCGGAAGATCGACCCCAGGCCCATCGATGCCGCCACCACCATCGTCGACCTCATCGACGACAACTTCGTCTCCTACAACAGCGGGCGGCTGCGCGAGGCGTGCCAGTTGTTCACCGAGAAGATTCTCGCCGACGACGTCACCGTGGGACTGAGCATCACCGGGGCGCTCACCCCGGCGGGCCTCGGCATGACCGCGTTCATTCCTCTCATCGAGAACGGCTTTGTGGACTGGATCGTCAGCACCGGCGCCAACCTCTACCACGACACCCACTTCGCCATCGGCCTCACCATGCACCGGGGCACCTTCGACGCCGACGACGTCGACCTGCGGGAACAGGGCGTGGTGCGCATCTACGACATATTCTTCGACTACGACGTGCTGATCTCCACCGATGACTTCTTTCGCGAGGTCCTGAAAGCCCCCGAGTTCCAGAAGGAGATGGGGACGGCGGAGATGCACTACCGGGTGGGCCGCTACCTCGACGAAAGGGAAAAGATCCTCGGCCTCGAAAGGCGCTCGCTGCTGGCGGCCGCCTACCGGAGCGGCGTGCCGGTGTACACCTCCTCTCCCGGAGACAGCTCCATCGGCATGAACGTGGCGGCGCTGGCGTTGAAGGGAAACGGACTCCGCTTCGACGTGTCGCGCGACGTCAACGAATCCGCGGCCCTGGTCCTGGAGGCCAAGCGTGCCGGCGGCCGAAGCGCCGCGGTGATCCTCGGCGGCGGCTCGCCCAAGAACTTCCTGCTCCAGACCGAGCCCCATATCCAGGAGGTGCTCGGGCTCGAGGAAAAGGGCTTCGACTACTTCATCCAGATCACCGACGCGCGCGTGGACACCGGCGGCCTTTCCGGAGCCACGCCCGCGGAAGCCGTGAGCTGGGGCAAGGTGGATCCCGATCAACTGCCGGACTCCGTGGTCTGCTATGTGGACAGCACCATCGCGGTGCCGCTGATGACCGCCTACGCCGTCGGCAAACACCCGCCAAGAAAACCGAAGCGGCTCTACGACCAACGCGACGAGGCGCTGGAACATATCGCCGAAGAGATCCGCGAGAAGTTCGGCAACGTGCCGCTGGCGCAGCGCTGACGAAACCGCGGGGGAAGCCCCTGCCCGCCAAACATGTCGAGATGAACACGACCGGCACCCCCAAAACCTTCTTCAAGGTCGTGACGCCGGACGAGGCCCTGAAACTCCTTCGAGAGGTGTCCGCGGTGGACTCCGAGGTGGTGGACACGGTCCACGCCCGGGGCCGCGTGCTGGCCGATGACCTGCGTTCCCGGGTCGACCTGCCCCACTTCAACCGCGCGGCCATGGACGGCTACGCCGTGGTGGCGCGGGACACCTTCGGCGCCAGCCCCGGACTGCCCGCCTACCTGGAGCTGGCCGGGACGGTGGAGATGGGCGAGGAGGTCACGCGCCGGATCGGACCCCGCGAGGCCGTACGCATCTCCACCGGGGGCATGCTCCCTCCCGGCAGCGACGCCGTGGTGATGGTGGAGTACACCGACGAGACCGGCGACGGCATGGTGGAGATCCAGCGCGGCGCCTCGCCCTGGCTCAACGTGATCCAGGTGGGCGACGACATACGCAGAGGCGATCCGGTCTTCCCGCGGGGCCGGCGCCTGCGCGCCCACGACCTCGGCGCGCTCACCGGGATCGGGATCGAGTCGGTGCCGGTCTATCGGAAGCCGCGAATCACCCTGGTGTCCACCGGCGACGAGATCGTCCCGGTGAACCGCGAGCCGCGCCCTGGACAGGTGCGCAATATCAACCAGCACTCACTGGCGGGGCTCGTCGCCGAGTGGGGCGCCGAGCTGAAAGACCTCGGCGTCGTGGCCGACGACGCCGGGGACTTGCGCGCCGCGCTGGCCGCGGGACTGGACTGGGGTGACCTAGTGCTGCTTTCCGGCGGCAGCTCCATGGGGACCCGGGACATGGCGGTGGAGGTCATCCGCTCGCTGCCCGACGCCAAAGTCTTCTTCCACGGGATCTCCGTGAGCCCCGGCAAGCCCACCATCTATGCGCAGGCCGCCGGAAAGCCCGTGCTCGGCCTACCCGGCTATCCGGTATCCGCGCTGGTGATATTCGATCTCTTCGCCGCGCCGCTGATCCGCGCGCTCGCGGGCGAAGACGATGCTGCCGCGCACCGTAGGCACGGGACCGTGCGCGCGATGCTCGACACCAACGTCGCCTCGCAGACCGGCCGGGAGGACTACGTGCGGGTCACTCTTGAAAGAAGGGGTGAGGCGCTCCACGCCTCCCCGCTGCCGAGCAAGTCCGGCGCCATCTTCACCCTGGTCAAGGCCGACGGCATGGTCCGCATCGACCTCAACCGCGAAGGCTTGGAGGAGGGAGAAGAGGTGGAGGTGCTGCTTTTCTGATACGCTGACCGCGTTGACGCCGGCAGATGGCGCGCAGGGAGGTCAAACCCTGCCACGGCGTCACGACGGGTGCGGGGGCGGGTTTCAAACCCGCCCCCGCCCGCAACGCGCAAGACCCATGGCGCGAAAACGCTACCTCAAGAAGACCCCCTTGGCCGAGGCGCGGGAGTCGTTCCTGGAAGCCGTCGCCGAGACCCGCCTGGAGGACGAGACGGTGGAGGTGGGCCAGGCCCTCCACCGGATCACCGCCGAGCCGGTGTTTGCGCGAATCTCATCGCCCCACTACCACGGTTCTGCCATGGACGGGATCTGTGTGCGCGCGGAGGACACCTTCGGAGCGACGGAGTTCTCCCCCCGGCGGCTCCGGCTGCTCGCGGACGAGGCCCATGTGGAGGGATGCTTCGCCTACCTGGACACCGGCCAGCCCCTGCCGGCCTGGGCGGACGCCGTGATCATGATCGAGAAGGTGCGGGACGTGGGCAAGGGCGCCGTGTCCATCGACGAGGCGGCGACCCCGTGGCAGAACGTGCGCCTGGTGGGCGAGGACGTGGTGGCCACCGAGCTGCTGTTGCCGCGGAACCACCGTCTGAGGCCCTACGATCTCGGGGCGGTGCTGGCGGCGGGCCATACCACCGTTCTTGTCAAGGCGCGGCCCAGGGTGGCGATCATTCCCACCGGCGACGAGATCACCGCTCCGGGAGAGGCCGCCGGCCCGGGCGAGATCATCGACTTCAACTCCACCGTGCTGGCCGCCATGGTCGCCGAGTGCGGCGGCACGGCGGAGACGCTCGCGGCCGTCCCCGACGATCCCGCGCTCCTTGAACGGGCGCTCGCGGACGCCGTCGAGGACCACCACTTGGTCGCGCTCATCGCCGGCTCGTCCGCGGGCGAGCACGACTACACCGCGGAGGTGATCGACGGCGCGGGCCGGCTGCTGGTGCACGGCATCGAGGTGATGCCCGGCAAACCGGCGGTGCTGGGCGTGGTCGGCGGCAAACCCGTCATCGGCATCCCGGGCTACCCCGTGTCCGCCATCGTCATCGCGCGCGAGGTCCTTCAACCGGCCTTGCAAGCGATGCTCGGCGCGGGCGCTGGCTCCCCCGCTCGAATACGCGCGGTCGCGCCGCGGAAGATCCCGTCCCGATTGGGCCTGGAGGAGTTCGTCCGGGTCACCCTGGGCAGGGTCCAGGACAGGCTCATGGCGGTGCCGCTGGCGCGCGGCGCGGGCGTCATCAGCACCATGGTGCGCGCCGACGGTTTCCTGCGCATTCCGGGCATGGTGGAAGGGATCAACGCCGGCGAGGAGATCGAAGTCGAGATCCTGCGCTCGCCCGAGGAGATCGAGCACACGGTGCTCTGCACCGGCAGCCACGACCTCTCCATCAGCGTGCTGGAAGACCAGCTCAAGCGCCGGGACCCGCGCCTCAAGATCGCCACCGCCAACGTGGGCAGCCTCGGCGGCCTGCATTCCGTCCGCCGCGGCGAGACCCACATGGCCGGCACCCACCTGCTCGATCCCGCCACCGGCGACTACAACATCCCGGACATCAGGCGGGTCCTCCCGGACGCACCGGTGGTGCTCGTGCACTGCGTCCGGCGGACTCAGGGCCTGCTGGTGCCGCGGGGCAATCCCGTCAGACTGTCGGGCATCGGCGATCTGGGGCGCCGGGATCTCCGGTTCGTCAACCGCCAGCCCGGTTCCGGCACCCGGGTGCTGCTGGACTACCAGCTCGGTCGGCTCGGCATCGATCCAGCCACCATACAAGGCTACGACCACGAAGAGTTCACCCACATGGCCGTTGCCGTGGCGGTGGCCAGCGGACTGGCGGACGCCGGGCTGGGAATCCGCTCCGCCGCCGACGCCCTTGGGCTGGACTTCATTCCGGTAGGCGACGAGCAATACGACCTGCTGCTGATGCGGTCGTTCTACGAGTCGCCCACCGGCGCGACGCTGCTGGAAGTTCTCCGCTCGGAGGAATTCAAGCTCGCGATGCAGTCCCTCGGCGGCTACGATACCGGCGCCGCCGGCGAGATCCTCTACGAGCAGGAATAGTCTGCGTTCTCTGACGTCTGCGTTCTCTGACGTCTGCGTTCTCTGACGTCTGCGTTCTCTGACCCCCTCTCCCTCCGGGAGAGGGTTGGGGTGAGGGGCGCCCGCGGTCACTAAAGGCTGGTGCCGGGAGCCGGACTTGAACCGGCACAGGCCGAGGCCCGCGGGATTTTAAGTCCCGTGTGTCTACCTATTCCACCATCCCGGCGCAAGAAGTTTTCCTTAACTTAGCGCCATCCCATCGTCAACCAAACTTGGCGCTCCCGGCATCCTCACGACTCCTGCCGCCGGCTCATGCGCGCCACCAGCCAGCGCCCGCCCACGGTCAGGACCGCCAGGGCGACGATGAGGAGCACTCCGAGAGCCGACGTGTGTCCCGGATAGCCGTCTTCCCAGGAGCGCCACATGACCACCGACAACGTCCAGTTCTCGTGGGTGGCCAGGATCAGCGGTACGGAGAAGTTGCGCAGGGAATGGGACGCCACCCAGATCCAGCCGCCGATGAAGGCCGGCAGCACCAGCGGCAGCACGATCCTTCGCATGAGCGTGAGCCATTTCCCGCCGGACACGTGGCTGGCCTCCTCCAGCTCCACGTGGACCTGCGTCAGGGCCGCGGTCATGGTGCGGCTGCCGAATGCAATGTAGCTTACGGTGAGCCCGAGCACGATAATCCAGACCGTGCCGTAAAGGTGCAGCCCGCTGAACGGCGGCTGGAGGTAGAGGAACATGAACGCGATCGCGATGATCACTCCGGGGAGCGCGTGGGGAAGGAACGTGACGGCGTCGAGGACCGCCCTTCCGCGGAACCGCTTGCGGACAATGACCCAGGCGACGACGAGAGAAAGGAGCATGGTCAGGGTGCCGGCGCCCAGGGCCACGACGATGGTGTTGAACGTCGCGTCCCAGACCTCGCTGTCGGAGAAGATCTCCCGGTAGTGCCCCAGGTTCAGGTCGGACAACAGCTCCCATGAAGGGGTGATGTAGACCGGCAGCAACGAGCTCCACAGCAGTACGAAGCTGGGCGCCAGAATCGTCAGGGCGAAATACAGGAAGAAAACCGCGAACGCGACGTAACGCCACTTTCCCAGCGCCATCACGCGCGGGCGGTACCCCTTGCCGGTGATGGTGGCGAAGCGCCCCTCCTGCCTCATGGCGTAGCGGTACGCGTAGACCAGGAGGATGCTCACCAGCAGGAAGCTGGCCCCGAGGGCGGCGGACAGGCCGTATTCGGGGGGCGTGTAGCGCTGTGTCGTATAGAAGATATAGGTGGGAAAGACGTGGATCCGCGCCGGCAAGCCGATGACCAGCGGCACCTCCAGCGACTCCAGGTGGGTCATGAAGCTGTACATGGTGGCGCCCAGGATGGCCGGAGTCAGCAGCGGCAGGAAGATGCCGAAGAAGGTCCTGCGGCCGGAGGCGCCGGCGACCCGGGCCGCCTCCTCCAGGCTCGGGTCCATGGCCCGGAAGGCTCCCACCATGATCAGGAAAGTGGTGGTGACCCCCCTTAGACCCTCCAGCAGGACCATGCCCCAAAGGCTGTAGATGTTCAGCGGCCCGCTCGTCAGTTCCGCGCCGAACCATCCCGCCACGCCGCGCATCCACACGTTGAAGAGACCGATCTGCGGAGAGAGGAGGAAGGTCCAGGACACCGCGAACAGCAGTCCCGGCATGGCCATGGGCACCAGGATCAGGCCCCAGGCGACATTGCGGAACGGCATGTCGGTGCGCTCGGTGAGAAAGGCGAAGACGGTCGCCAGCCCCACGGAGATGGCGGTGCTGAATACCGCCAGCAGGGCCGTGTTGAAGAACATCGAGTAGGTCTGCGGATCGGAATAGGCGCTGGCGTAGTGATCGAGCGTGAAGCCGCCCGGTTCCCACGGATTGCCCAGCCGGAAGCTGAAGATGATCAGGGTGGCGAGGGGGACGATGACGAGCCAGATGGTGAGCAAGACACTCAGCACCGCCACGGAATGTTCCCGCGCCCACCCGAGCCAGCCCGGTGCGCCGCCGGAAGCGGAGGGTGTTGAGGATACCGCCGTCATCTCGACCTCACCTTTTCAGCGAAGGTTCTATGTTGTATGGGTCTCGCGGGGCTTCTACTACGACCTGAGAACCCCGTTCAAGGGGTCGGCGAACGAGCATGGGAGGGGCTGTCATGGCCATCGAGCAACGATACCTGGAAGTCGACGGGCTCAGGACGTTTTACCTGACCGCGGGAAGCGGCCACCCGGTGGTCATGATCCACGGGGGCGCGCCCGGGGTCTGCGCCCTCGTCGCCTGGAAGCTGAACATGGAACCGCTGGCCGCCTCGGGCCTGTGCCTGTACGCCTTCGACCAAGCGGGGTTCGGCAACACCGACAACGCCACGGACTTCTCCATGGACTACCGCGTGACCCACGCGCGGAAGTTCATCGACGCGCTGGGGCTCGAACGCTTCCATCTCCTCGGCAATTCCATGGGCGCCTACATCGCCGCGAGGATCGCGCTGGAAGACCCGCGGGCGAGGCGCCTGGTGCTCATCTCCAGCGGCACGTTGTCTCCGCCGGGATCGGCCGCCGCCGTGGCCCAGGGCAAGAAGCACAACCAGGAGTTGCGGGAATACACTCCCTCGCTCGAGAACATGCGGGCGGTGACCCTGAAGACCCTGTTCAGGAGCGAGTTGGTCACCGACGAACTCGTGGCGGAACGCTATGAGATGAGCACCGGCTCCCGTTTCGACGCCATCGTGAAGCGGTGGGAGGCGCCTCCCTCGAAGCCCGTGGGAGAACGCCTGTCGGAGATCCGGAACAAGACGCTGCTCATCTGGGGAAGGAACGACCGCGGCGTGGCGCTGGAAAGGGGGGTGCTCCTGTTCGAGGCGCTTCCGGACGCGGAGTTCCACGTCTTCAACCACTGCGGCCACTGGGCCTTCTGGGACCAGTCGGAGCGCTTCAACCGGCTCGTAGGCGACTTCCTGGGCCAACCCGACTAGGAGCCCGTCCGGGTAGGGGCGACCGGCCGGTCGCCCCTACAGAGATCCACCGCAACGCGGCCTTCAAGCCCCCCTCCACGTGTCCGGCGCCCCGCCCCTACTTCTTTTTCTTGGCCGCCGGCAGTCCCAGCATTTCCTGGTACTCGCGGTTGTAGTCGTCCCACTTGCGCGCGCAAGCCGCGCCGCAGATGGCGATGTGCTTCCCCTTGGCCAGCGGATACTTCTTGGACGACGGGTCCCAGGGGAAGCCGCGGTAGGCGTACTTCTCCAGCACGTCCTGGCCGCCGGTGGAGATCCACACCGCCCAGAGCTGGGTGGTGGCCGGGGTCGTCGACCACTCGGCCACGTAGACCCGCGTGCCTATTTCGAGCGGGACCGGACCCGGCTGGACGTATACAAGGTTCTTCACGCCGCCGTCGATCATGCGGTTGGCGGTGTGGTAGTTGATGCCGCACCCCAGCGGAAACTCTCCGGAAGCGATCTTGCGCAGGATCGTCCCCTGCCCCCGGGTCAGCACGGCGCCGTTGGCGATGATCCCCTTGAGCCACTTGAGATGGGGCTCCCGCGTCTCGGAATCATGCTGCAGCGCCTGCAGCTTGTTGCGGGTGTCGACCATGAACTTTCCCTTCCACATGGGGTCGAGGCACGCGTCCCAGCCCGTGGGCTCCTTGCCCTTGGGCACCAGCGTGGGATTGTAGGCGTTGCCCCTGACGTTCCCCGTGGTGGAAAGGAAGTTCCCGTCGGGGTCCATGGCCCTCGAGTCGAGCTTCGGCCAACCCTTGGGGATATGCTTGTTGATCTCCGCGTAGCTGAAAGGAGGCTTCACGAAGGCGCCCTCCTTCAGGTACTGGGCCTGGAACTCGCTGGCGATGTGCATGATGTCGTAGGGCGGGTTCGTGCCCTGCTTGTACTGAATGAGGAACTGCCCGAAGGGTCCGATCCCGCGCTCGCGCTTGTAGGAGATCTCCTTGATGAACGGATAGGCCTTGCTGAAGGCCGGGAGCACGTTCTTGGTGTCCCTTTTGGGCCAGTCCAGAGACATCCTGAGCTTGCCGCCGGTCTTTCCCATCTCGGCCTTGGATGCCGCCACGAGTTGCTCGTAGGCGTTGGCGCCGTACGCCGACTGCGCCCCGAAGAGAAAGAGCCCGACTATCGCGAACGCACACAACCAATGTTTGCGTCTCTCCATCGTCGTTCCCCCTTTCCTGTCTCCTGCCATCACTTCCGGTCGCGCGGGACCGGAAACTATCTCTGGTACGCTTCGGCGTATCGCAGCACCTTCACCCCCTTGGGCGCGCGGGTCGGACCGTAGGGCGTCCCGCCCTCGATGAACACGCACGAACCCGCGGTGTACAGGGTGTCGCCGATCTCTACCTCCCCTTCCAGCACGTAGAACATCTCGTTGAACGGATGGCTGTGCACCGGGATGTCGGTGTCGGGCCCCCAGTGGCGGATCATGATCGACGGCCCCTCGCCCCCCTCGTCGCGGTAGAGGTACTTCGTCTGCCCGCGCGCGGTCTTGACCATCTCGGCGCTGTTCTCGTTGACGTGGTGGACGGCCATCTCCACTACCCCCTTCAGGATGAAGTCGATTCTTCGAGCTCCTGACGCTCGGCTTCGGAAACCCATCTCTCGTAGGCCGTGATGACCACCGTCCGGTTCTTCTCGGGATCGCGCATGACGTTCTTGGGATCGCGCCCGAGCCGCACGTTCTCCATTTCCCGGAGATACATGCTGCGCAGGCGGATGATGCCGTCGTCGATGGTGGGTCCGAGGTTCTCCTTCTCCCGGTCCACCCGGGGCCCCAGGCTGTCCACCACCATGCCGTCCTCGATGAAGTGGAGCGGCGGGATCTCGTAGCCGAGCACCGGGTTGTCGGAGTCGCGGTACTCCTTGTACGGCTCGATGAAGTCCCTGGGGGGCTTCCAGCGCTTGCTGAACGGATCGCCCTCGTACTTGCCGGGGTTGTCGGCGGGCTTGAACCGCACGCGCATGAGCAGGGTGTGGGTGTCGTCGATGGGCACGCTCCAGCGCGCCGCCGAAACCGGCGTGCCGCCGGACGGCCCCGTGAGGTACCGGCCGCCGCTGCCGCCGCAGCTTATGCCCGGCATGAGCAGATGGTGTTCGCGGTAGTTGAACTCCCCGGGCTTGTCCGACGCCCGGTAGGCCTTGTAGACGAGCCCCCATCGGGTCTCCTCGAAACCCAGGTCGGGCTCGGTGCTGCGGATGTCCGGCCACGCGCCGCCGTGGGTGAAGCTCGGGTGCACCGGGTCGAGGCCGTTCTCCACGCACTGAAGCCAGTTGCAGTCCTGCAGGCCCTGCACCGTCACGTAGGTCTCGCCGTCGCCCACGAGGAAGTCGTAGCGGGGCAGCAGCGGAGCCGGGTCCGGTCCGAGATAAGCGAACACCAGCCCGCCCAGCTCCTCCACCGGATAGGCGAGCTGACGGATACCGTCCTTGAGCGTGCTGTCCGGCGGCTCGCCCGGAGTCTGCAGAAGGCGCCCCTCTATATCGTACAGCCAACCGTGATACCGACAGCGCAGGCCGCCCATCTCCACGTCGCCGAGGCACAAGTTCGCGCGCCGGTGCGCGCAGTACGCGCCCAGCACCCCGGCTCTGCCCTTGCCGTCCCGGAACAGCACCAGATCCTCGCCCATGACACGGATGAACGTGGGCTTGTCCTTGAGATGGGCCGAGATCCCGACCGGCCACCAGTAGCGCCGGAGGAGCTCCCCCATGGGCGTGCCGCGCCCCACCTGGGTGAGGATCGCGTTCTCCTGTCGGGTCGTCATCTCCATGGCGGGGTCACCTCCCCTCTCGGTGGAGTATCATCGTCGAGGTGATCCCGCTATAGGTCAGGTGACGTTCGCGCGTCAAGAGTAGCGCGGCGCCGCCACCCTCCCCTCCTGCATTCGAAACTCAGAGGTTCAGGACCGAAGTTGAAGTTGTCAAGGCAGATCTTGAGGCAAAATGGAGAGTCCGGAGCAGATATCCCGGCCGAGGGATACGCGGTGACACCACGACGACCCATAGAAGTTCAAGGCGCCACCTCACCTATCGTCCTACGCCAGCGAACTGAACCATTCCGCTGTTGGTTGTACGCGCCCTGCACTCCGAACGCGCCCTTTGTTGAGCACCGGTCACTTGGCACAACTCTCCGTTCTTCGATGCGACCTTGAGACACCTGAACATAATCGGTCAGGCATCTCGTTTCCCCCTCGTCACGATCTTTCCAGGAAGATCGTGCAGCCGCGCTATTCACATGACGAAAACACTGTCAAGAGAAAAATCTACTTGCACGCGGCACTGGTGTTCGCTACTACTCGGCTCGATAGGGAGACCGAAAGGAGGCGCCCCATGAAGCGCGTGGCACATGTCGTCAACCAGTTCTTCGCCGGAATCGGCGGCGAGGAGAAGGCCGATGTCGCAGGCGGCACGCTCGACACCCTCGCGGGCCCGTCGGTGGGCCTGCAACGGCTACTCCAGGGCGAAGCGGAAGTGGCTGCCACCATCTACTTCGGCGACAACCACTTTCACGAGCGGCCCGAGGAGGCGCGAGCGACGCTCCTGAAGGAGATCACGGCCGCCGAGCCGGACGTGGTCGTGCTGGGGCCGGCGTTCAACGCCGGCCGCTACGGGCTCGCCTGCGTCGAGATCGGCCACATGGCCGCCGCCGAGTTGGACCGCGTCTGCGTCACCGCCATGCACGAGGACAATCCGGCGGTGGACACGTACCGCGAATACCACGACCCGAGGCTGTTCCTCTTCCCCACCACCGAGACGGCCGCGGGCATGGGCAAGGCGCTGGAAGCTCTGGCCGGCTTCGTCCTCAAGCGGTTGCATGGTGACGCCGTTGCCGCCGCCGAGGACGAAGGCTACCTGCCGCGCGGCATCCGCATCCAGGAGCGGAGCGACCGGACCGGCGCCGACCGCGCTCTCGACATGCTGTTCGACAAGCTGGAAGGGAAGCCCTTCGCCACCGAGGTGCCCATGCAGACCTGGGACCGGGTGGCGCCCGCGGCCGCCGTAGCGCAGGTGGGCAAGGCCAAGATCGCGCTGGTCACCACCAGCGGCGTGGTGCCGTGGGGCAACCCCGACGGTTTCAAGACCTTCCGCAACACCTTCTGGCGCAAGTACCCGGTGGCCGAGCTCAAGACCATGGAACCCGGCACGTGGGAGGCGGTGCACGGCGGCTACAACGTCGCCAACATGAACGCCAACCCGCTCTACGGCGTTCCCCTGGACGCCCTGCGGGAGCTCCAGCAGGAAGGGAAGTACGAGGACCTCTACCCCGCCTACTACGTCATACCCGGCAACCAGGGCTCGCCCGCGGCCATGAAGCGGGTGGGCGAGGAGATCGCCGCGGAGCTCAAGGCCAACAGCGTGGACGCCGCGCTGTTGGTGAGCACGTGAGGCACCTGCAGTCGCAGCGGAGCTGTGATCAGCAAAGAACTGGACCGTGCCGGAGTTCCCGTGTCGATGATCAGCGCCATGTTCCCGCTGGCCGAGCAGGTGGGCGCCAGCCGCATCGTCAAGGGAGTCAAGATCCCCCATCCCTGCGGCGACCCGAGCCTGCCGCCGGAGGTTGACGAGAAGCTGCGCAAGTCCATCGTCGAGACCGCTCTCAAGGCCCTGGAGGAAGAGGTCGAGGAGAGCACCGTGTTCACGCCGGACCCGGCATCATGAGCCGCCACCGGCACGCCACGCCGCTGGAGCTGGCGGAATTCCCGGTGGACGATCTTCGGTTCGGCGGCGTGTTGCGATACGACGGCCGGACCCTGGAGGTGGACGAAGCGGAAGTGGTCGAGATCGCTTCCCGCGACCCCAGGATCCTTTCCGCCCGGCTCGACATAGTACGCGCCGGCGAGCGGACGCGCGTGACGGGAATCCGCGACGTAGTGGAGCCCAGGGTCAAGGTGGACGGCGCCGGCCAAGTGTTCCCGGGCATCACGAACCCCGTGGTCCCGGCAGGCTCGGGGCGCACCCACCGGCTCTCCGGCATGACGCTGATCACCACCGCCGAATACGAGGGCACCATTCGCACCGGCACCACCGCCCAGCGCAGCGCCATCCTCGACATGTCGGGGCCGGGCGCGGAACTCACGGGCTTCAGCCGACTCGCGGGCCTCGTCCTCACCCTGCAGTTGCCGCCGGACCTGATCGAAGCCGAGGCGCACCAGGCAATCCAGGCGGCCGAGTACCGGGTGGCCCAGAGGCTCGCGGAGGCCACCGTCGACGCCGAACCCGCCGACGTGCAGACCCACGGCGCCGCGCACGGGAACCCGCGCCTGCCCAAGGCCGTGGTCATCGTGGGCTGCATCACCGAGTCCGAGCACCTGCCCTCCGGGCTGGGCTACTACGGATTGCCGGTGCGCGAATCGCTGTCCACGGTGGTCCACCCCAACGAGCTGCTCGACGGCGCGGTCACCGGCAGCACCTTGAAAACCATCGCCTACTCCCCAACCACCTGGGACTGGCAGAACCAGCCGCTGGCCCTCCGCCTGTCACGGGAGCACGGCGGCCGTCTCGACTTCGCCGGCGTCGTGCTACAGCGAATACGCTTCGAGAGATTCCAGGAGAAGGAGGTGGCGGCGCAGAACGCGGCGCAGGTGGCCCACGCCCTTGGGGCGGAAGCCGCCCTCATCACCTGGATCGGCTCCGGCAATGCATTCCTGGAGGTCATGCTGACCGTACGCGCGTGCGAGCAGAAGGGAATCAAGACCGTGCTGGTCACCTACGAGTACGGCGGCAGGGACGGCGTGGACTCGCCGCTGCTCTTCTACGATACCGCCGCCGACGCGGTGGTGAGCACCGGCAGCCGCGACCGTACCCTGGAGCTGCCGCCCGTGGACCGCGTGGTAGGCGCCTACGAGCGCCTCCAGGTGCTCAACTACCCCGGCGCTCCCGTGGTCGCGGCCTCCGAAGCCATGAGCCTGGATGCCGTCGACGCCATCATCGGCGGCACCGATCTTTGGGGGGGTCGGGACTGGACCTGCCGGCCGCACTGAACACGCTTGTGGCGGCCCACGCGGACTGCGCCCGGAGCCGGCGCCGCGGGACACCAGGGTGTAGGGGCGGGTTTCAAACCCGCCCGTGCCCGCATCACGCCGGCAGGCGACAGAGGCTCCATACCTGAACCTGACGGAGAAACACCATGCCGGTTGAAGTCATGGGAATCGATCACGTTTTCATCCCGGTCCGGGACTTGGCCGCAGCCGAAGCGTTCTACGACAAGGTCATGCCGATATTGGGGTTCCGGAAGGGTCAAGCCTCCGACCGGGTCTCTCCACGACTGCGCTACGACAACCGCCAAATCACCTACTGGGTCGTGCTCCGGGCCGGCGCGGGGGACGGGTCGGGTGCGGGCTCGCCGTCCCATCTGTGCTTTCGCGTGGTGGACGAACAGGCCGTCGACCGTGCCGCCGGCGAGCTCCGGGCTGCCGAAGTCGACGCCACCGAGCCACGAGCCTACACGCAGTACTCCGCCGACTACTACGCAACCTTCTTCTCCGATCCTGACGGCCTGCTGCTGGAAGTCATGAACTTCAACGCCCGCCGTCGGCGGCGCATGTTCGACTGGGACGCGGAGGGCGGATCGTAGACCTCACCGGGTAGCCGCAAAGGTATACGCGGTTCACCGGGAAGCGGACATCCCAAAGGTGTAGGGGCGGGTTTGAAACCCGCCCCTACGAGAGCCGCCGAATACCGACGGCATGAACGGAAGGGGGCAACATGTCGACGAAGATCAAGCATCTCGCCATCGTGAGCGAGAACTACGCCATCGAGGAGAAGTTCTATCAGGCCGTGTTCGGCATGAAGACCGCCGAGCGCGCCAGGATCGAGAGCGCGTCGGTGGTGAGCGACGGCTACGTGGGCATCAACATCAACCCGCGCCGGCCCGGGCGACAGGGCGGCTTCGACCACTTCGGGTTCGAGGTAGACGACGTCGAGGGCGTGGCCGCACGCATGGCCGAGAAGTATCCGAAGGTGCACATCCTCAAACGGCCCAGCAACCGCCCGTTCGCCGGCCTGAGCACCCACGATCCGGCGGGGAACGTGTTCGACCTTTCCCAGGAGGGCATGGAGAACCGCACCGACGTGTACGTGGATGGGGATCGTGAAGCCGAGCGCTACGTCAATCACTTCGTGCTGCGCGCGGTGGAGCCGGAACGGGTGGCGCAGTTCTACCGTGACGTCTTCGACCTGTTGGAGACCGAGAAGCCCGCGGACGACCCCAACTGCTATCTGACGGACGGGCGGGTTACCCTGATCATCTCGCCGTGGAAGATCTCCGACTATGCCGGCACCGGCATCGAACGTCCGGCGCTGGAGCACATCGGCTTCAAGGTGGAGAGCGTGCAGGCGGTCAAGGACCGGCTCGAGGAGCTGTCCAAGCGCAACCCCTATCTGAGCCCCGGCCCCGTGGGCGCGGGACCGGAGGCGGAGGCGCGGCTTGAACTGTTCGCCAAGTGCAAGTTCGGCGAATACCAGCTCGCCGACCCTGACGGGGTGATGATCGATATCAGCGAACACTGAGACGAGTGTCCGTTCCGGAATGGCAACAAGACGAAGACAGCGCAAGAGAAGACAGAAGAGCCATCGCGCGTGGCTCCTCGTTCCCGCCATCATTCTGGCGGTGATGGTCGGCTGGCTATACCGGAACGAGATAGTGAGCCTCGTCACCTTCCGGTTTCAGGGAATCGACTTCACCCGACCCCCGGGCGGGAAACCCGCGGGCGACAAGGGCGAGGCCCGGATAACGGAGAAGGAGCGAAAGGAGTTGGAGAAGATTCTCGAGAACCGCTGATCCGGAATCTCCTCCGCTCCCCTGTTCAAGCAGGCTTACAGCCCGGAGGGCAGTTTGTAGAAACGCTCGGCGTTGCGCGACAGCACCGCGGTCTTGTCGTCCTCGGACAACTCGTCGCTGTCCATGACCTCGCCCAACTCTTCCTTGCAGAACTCGTTGTTCACCTCGTGGGGGAAGTCCGAGGAGTAGACCCAAGGCTTGTTCCCCACCGTCCTGATGGCGTGGGCCAGGTCGGGCTCGTGGCCCTCGCAGCCGACGTAGATGCGTCCGTCCTCGATGTGCCGCTTGCAGTACTGGCTGACGCTCTCGCCGTCCCTGAGCTGCAGGAACTCGCTCCGGGGGTCGTGCTGGATGTGGGTCTCGTAGGAGCGGTCGAAGCGCTCCAGGCACATCAGCAGCCAGGCGACACCGCCTTCCAGGAAGCCGATGCGGACGTTGGGATACCTGTCGAAGATGCCGTTGAAGACGATGCCGCCGAAGGAGATCATCTGCCCGAAGGGATGACCGAGCGCGTGCACCGGGGCGTAGGGATGCAGGTCGTCCATGCCCAGGTTCTCGTGGGCGCCGCCGTGGATGCCCAGGCAGCAGCCCAGCCGATCGGCCTCCTCGTAGATGGGCCAGTAGTACTTGTGGCCCAGATGCAACTGGATGCCCGTGGACGGCAGCATGGCGCCGCACATCCCCAGCTCCTCCACCGCCCGGCGCAACTCCTTCACCGCCTCGTCCGGCTCCTGCAGCGGGATCAGCGCCGTTGCCTGGAACCGCGGGCTCTTCTGTATGTAGTTCTCGGCGATCCAGTCGTTGTAGGCTCGCGCCAGGTCGATGGCCCAGTCCTGGCTGATCACCTTGCCGTAGGACAGCCCCACGGTGGGATAGAGCACGGTCCGGTCGATGCCGACGTCTTCGAGGAACTCCACCCAGCCGTCGAAGCCCACCTGCTGGAACGAGCCCTCCGGGAGCTTGTGGGCGTTGGCCGAATGCAGGTGGTCCAGCGGCGGAAACGGGTTGGACCAGCGCATCTGCTCCTGCACCGCCTTCGGGAAGCGGTTGGTGATCGCCTCCATGTCCTCCACGACGTGACCGTCGCCGTCAATGATCTGGTACTTGTTGGCCATGGCTAACCTCCAGTGCGGTCCAGGGTATTGACCGGGTATTAGCTGGCTCCAGGGACGTTGTCAAGAAAGCCCCCGGCGCCGGACAGTGGCTCGCCAACGGCGACTCATGCTATGTCCGGTACCATGAGCTGGCTCAACCTCGGCTCCCTCGCGGGCCTCGTCGCGCTGGCCTTTCTGGCCTGGGCCGTAGGAGGTTTCAGGCGCCCCCTACCGTGGCGCACGGTGCTCACGGCCGGCGGTCTGATGCTGGTCTTGGGCGCGGTGGTGTTCTGGGTACCGTGGACCCGCACCGCCCTCATCTGGATCAACGACACGGTTATCACCGTTCTCCGGGCGGGAAACGAAGGAGCCCGTTTTCTGTTCGGCCCGCTGGCCTTGAACCCGGGCGAGACCACCGCGGGCGGGTCGCCGTCGGTGGGCTTCGTGCTCGCCGCCCAGGTGCTCCCGGCCGTGGTGTTCTTCGCCTCGCTCATGGCCGCGCTCTACCACCTCCGCATCCTGCAACCCATCGTCAAGCTGTTCGCGCTCTTGTTCCACAGGACCATGGCCCTTTCGGGCGCGGAGTCCCTGGCGGGCTCGTCCAACATCTTCATCGGCGTGGAATCGGCCATGACCGTGCGTCCCTATATCGACCGCATGACCCGCTCCGAGCTGCTGACGTTGCTCACCTGCGGCATGTCGACGGTGGCCTCCACGACCCTTGCCCTCTACGTCCTGTTCCTCAAGGACAGCTTCCCGCTCATCACCGGACACCTCGTCTCCGCATCCATCATGTCCATTCCGGCGGCCGCGCTCGCTTCCAAGCTGATGCTGCCCGAGACCGAGGCTCCGGAGACTCTGGGCGCGGTACCGCCCATGGCCGAGAACCAGCGCAAGCCCAATACCATGGCCGCCTTGATGGACGGGTCCTGGGAAGGGCTCAAGCTGGCCGCCGGCATCGCCACGCTGCTCATCGCGGTCCTGGGATTCGTGGCGCTCATCGACTACGGACTGATGAGGCTCACGGCCCCGCTGAGCGATGCGCTGGCCGGGCCGGTGGACCTCCGCCGCATCCTGGGATGGCTGTTCACTCCCCTGGCCTGGCTCCTGGGCCTGCCCGAGTCCGACCTCGTAAACGCCGGCCGTCTCCTCGGAGGCCGGGCCATCCTCACCGAGGTCGTGGCCTACCACGAGCTCGGACGGCTCGGCGCGGAGGGGGCGATCTCGCCGCGAGGTATCCTGGTTCTCTCGTACACCCTGTGCGGGTTCGCCCACGTGGCCTCAGTGGGGGTCTTCGTCGGCGGCATCGGCGCGCTGGCGCCCTCGCGCCGCGGTGACCTCTCCTCCGTGGGCGTCCGCGCCCTGGTGGGAGCCACCCTGGCAACGCTGATGACGGGCGCCCTCGCCGGGTTCTTCTACTACGGCCAAAAGGGGCTGCTCGGCATCTGAATGGCCGCCGCGCCGCCAAGCGTCCAACGCGCACGGGCGGGTTTGAAACCCGCCCCTACATCTCGTCGTCACGTCGTGCCGTGTCGTCCCGCGGCTGCGTGTCGATCACGCGCACGGCGAAACCGCGCAAGGCACTAAAGCATATGGAGGCCCTTGAATGACCCAACGAACCAGCGCGTGGGCGCCGCCCGACACGATCCCCCGTCCCGACGTCGTCAGACTATCCGAAGAGACCCTGACCCTCCCCGACATCCCCGTCGCGAACCGCGAGGACATCTTCCGCATCCAGGCCCTGGACATGGACTGGGACATCGGCACCATGACCTACGAGCCCGAGGATCCCGGTCGCGTGCCGAAAGTCTCGGACGGACGACGCGCGGGCATCTTCCTGCTGCACGGCGGCACCTCCGACTACAAGTCGCTGGAGCCGGTGGCCAGGATGCTGGCCGCGAAGTTCGGTTTCAAGGTCACGCTGATGACCTTTCCCGGCCGTCTCTACCTGCTGGACCCCTCCAGGGACTGGCCCGGCGACACGCTGGAGGCCGACGGCACCGGCCGGACCCCGCTATGGACCCGCGAGACCCGCATCACGCCCGACCAGTACGAGGTCGCCAGGGACGAGGCCCGGCGCGAGAGCTACGGCACCGTCATCTCGCTGGTGGCCCGCGAGGGCACCGAGTTCTACCACCGCATGGCCGCCTGGCCCGTGGCTTTCGAGGAAGCGCTGAAGGAGAGCTGCCGCCGCGAGTTCCCGGAATCGGAGTATGCCCTCTACGTCCATGGCCACTCCACCGGTGGGCCGTTTGCCATGATCGCCGCGCAGCGCGTGGCCAACGTGGCCGGCGTGCTGGGATACGGCTCATCGACCTTCGGCTACATCTACACCGCCACCACCGGCGATCGGTGGGAGTTCCCCTTCAACCATCTGCGGCTGCGCACCTGGCGCGACACCGCCCGCTATCTCTACGAGGGCCTCAAGGACAAGGGCTACGGCCTGCCCATGCTGATGGAGCTCACCATGGAGAAGTGGGAGGTAGGCAAGAAACGCACCAACTTCAAGGCCGAGGACTTCGTCCACAAGAACGGCGCCGGCGCGCTGGAACAGGCCGCCCGCGTCACCGCCCGGCGGCTCGGGATGGGCACCGCGGCCGAGAAGGAACTGGTAGCCCGCTACCTGGGCTATCTAAGGGAGATCTCCGGCCCCGGTGCCAAGCCCGTGCCGCCGTTCCTCTCGCTTCACGGCCTCGATGACGACACCGTCACCCTTCAACGCTGCTGCGGTGCGATGCCGCTCTACGCCGCAATGGACCCCGCCCCCAAAGTAGCGTGCGTCTCGCTGGGCGCCGGCATCCACACCTGGGGCCTCACCTACGATGATCTCCCGCGCGGCATCATCCCGGCGGTGTGCCGTCTCTGGCACGACGCCATCGTGGGAGGCTATTTCTAGACCTGACCCGTGGTGGGTGGTCGAGAGTCGGTGGGGGGCACCCGGGCCAAGCCCCGGGAAGGCGGAGGGCGGACCCAACGTCTTCCCGGTGCCTGCCCCAGGAGCCCCCCGCAAACAGCTTGATGGCCTTTTCTAGCGCCGTGAGCTAGTCTGGAACTGATGATCGGCACACCCCCGCAAGCGGCCCACAAGCCGTCGTGGCTCAAGGTCCGGCTCCCTTCCGGCGCCGAGTACAGTCGCCTCAAGGGCAACTTCCGCGGTTTGAAGCTGCACACGGTCTGCGAAGAGGCGCGCTGCCCCAACCTCGCCGAGTGCTGGCAGTCCGGCACCGCCACCATCATGATCCTCGGGGACGTATGCACTCGCGCGTGCAGGTTTTGCGCTGTCAAGACCGCCAGGGCGGGGGTTCCCGTCGATCCCGACGAACCCCGGCGGGTGGCCGAAGCCCTGGCCCGCATGAACCTCCGATACGTGGTCATTACCTCCGTCGACCGCGACGATCTGGAGGACGGGGGCGCCGGGACGTTCGCGGATACCATTCGGGAAACCCGGCGCCGTTGCCCGGACCTGATCATTGAGACGCTGATCCCGGACTTCCGCGGCGATATCCGCGCGCTGGGTAAGGTCGTCGACGCTGCACCCCAGGTCATAGGGCAGAACATTGAGACCGTCCGACGCCTCACCCGCTACGCGCGGGACGCGCGATGCGGCTACGAGCAGACCCTGGATGTGCTGGCCAACGTCAAGACCCTGGACCCGCGTATTTGCACCAAGAGCGCGATCCTGCTGGGCCTCGGAGAAACCGCCGGGGAGGTCCTGAAAACCATGCGCGACCTACGCGAACGAAACGTCGACATCCTCACCCTCGGGCAGTATCTCCAACCCACGAAGAAGCACGTGCCCGTGGCCGAGTTCGTGCACCCGGACCGTTTCCGGGAGTACGAGGAACAGGGCATGCGGCTGGGCTTCCGCTACGTCGCGGCAGGCCCGATGGTGCGCAGTTCCTACCGGGCAGCGGAATTCTTCGTCGAGAAGATGCTGGCCTCCTAAGCCGGGGCCAGCTCGGGCTCCATGGGGTAGGTGGAGAGGATCTCCGCGCCGTCGGCCGTCACCCGTAGCAGGTGCTCGAGCTTTACCGGGTGGTGGTTGATCTCCAGCGCGATGATCATGTTCTCTTCCAGAGTCAGGTTGTACTCCGGCGGATCGAAGCCCCTGAGCCAGGGCGCCTCGTAGATGCACATGCCGACGCCGTGGAAGCCGTCCAGGCCCGGGAGGCGCGAGGTCGAGTCCTTGCCGAAGCGTTCGAACAGCGGGGTGCACGGGCCGGGCCGGACCAGACCCATGGCTTCCTGAAGCGTGGCATATCCCTCGGCGTAGCGGTCCTTGTCGGCCTGGGACGGGGTGCCGTGACAGAACGTGCGGGCGAAGTCGCTGTAGTAGCCGCCGGGACCGGCCACCGTGGCGTCACAGATGACCAAGTCGCCCTCGGTCATCACGAGGTCCATGCCCATGGGTTCGCGATGCGGCCGGATCGCCATCCGCGAGGAGTCGAAGATCGAGATGAACTCGCTGCCGGCCTCGAAGCCCTGCTCCAGCAGGTATTCCAGCATCATCCGGCTCAACCGCTCCTCCACCACGGGCGGCTTGCGGATGGCCTGGCGCACGAGATCGTAGCCACCCTCCTTGGCGCGGCTCGTCCAGCGGATGAGCTCCACCTCGTCCTGTGTCTTGACCACGCGTGACTCGCCCAGCGCCGGCAGTCCGTCCACCGGCGCGAAGCCCTTGTCCCGCAACTGTTCCACCGCGGTGAGGCACAGCGCATCAATCCCGATCCGCTCCCCCTTGGCGCCCATCTCCGCCAACCCTTCCGCCACGAGATCCACGAAGTGTTCGGTGGCCACCGGGGGCCGCATGCCGAACATGTACGCCCCGAAGCCCTGGATCGAGCCGCCCTTCTTGAGCCCGGCGGCGCGTTCGCTGCCGAACAGCCGCTCGTACACCACCGGCTCGCCGTCGGCCGGCGCGAGCGCAAAGCGCTGTACCCCGGTGGCCCGCAAATTCAGCCACAACACGCTGTTGGTGGCGTAGCGGATGTTCAACGGATCGGTCAGCAGCAGCGCGCTCAGGCCGCGGGCGCGCATGATGCCCTGCAGGCGGGTCAAGCGGTCGGACTTCAGGCGTTCGACATCCACCCCGAACGGGGACAGGTCGACGTGAAACATAGGGGTCCTTTACTCCGGGACCGCGGACAACGCGTCGGTCACGCCGATCATGCTGTCGCGGATCACGAGTTGTTCCAGTTCCTCGACGCTCAGGCCTTCGGTGCCCGGCGGACGCGCGGGGATCACCAGATAGCGCATGTCCGCGGTGCTGTCGTGGACCCGGACCTCCACTTCGTCGGGCACGTCCAGTCCGAACTCACGCATGACGCCCCGGGGATCGTTCACCGCCCGCTTGCGGTAGTTGAAGCTCTTGTACCAGTCCGGCGGACGGCCGAGGATCGGACGCGGGTAGCACGAGCACAGGGTGCATACCACCATGTGGCGCACGCGGTCCGTGTTCTCCAGGATCACGAACTCGTTCAGGGTGCTGGCGTCGATGCCCATCTCGGCGCACACCTTCTTGGGGTCGGCCATGAGCCGAGCCTTGAACTCCGGGTCGGTCCAGGCCCGGGCCACCAGCCGGGCGCCGTTGGCCGGCGTCTTGGATTCGGTGAACTCTTCCTGCTGCCGGATATCCGCCTCGGTCACCACACCCTTGTCGATCAGGATGTCGCGTATGGCGTAGGCCCGCTTGGCCCAGTGGCTCAGCTCGTGCCTGGGGCCCGCCTCGTGCTCTTCTCCCGGACCGTGTTCGTGTGCCATCGTTCCTCCCCCGAGTCATGTGCCAGCCGGCGCGGCGGGCTCGAGCCAGTGCTCGAAGATATCAACGAATACCTTGTCGTTGCGGCCGGCGTCGTAGCCGTCCCACACGTCCTTCTGGTGGAAGCCCACCAGATAGAGCCGGACCCGCGGCAGACCGTCGCCCCCGTGCCCGAGGGACTCCGGGTTGCGGAACTCGCCGTAGCACCGCTCCACCCACCCGGTCTTGCCCTTGATATAGAACGGCGTGCGAACGTGACCGGGTTGGAAGTGGGATCTCACGCGGACCGCCTCGCCGTCCCTGAAACCCGAGTCCCGGCTCACGGCTCGCCCCACTTCTCTTCCAGTTCCGCGACCTTCCGGTCGATCTCCTCCCGGGTCATCAAGCCCTTCTCCACCAGAACCGTCTCCAGGCTGGCGATCCAGCGCTCATAGTAGCTCATGGAGAGGTATTTCTCCGAATCCATATCCTCGCGCGCGCGCCGGGTCTCGTCGGTGGTCTTGAGCCCTTTCACCCCGGCCACCTGGTTGAGCGCATCGGCGAGGAGCTCCCAGTCGTCCAACTGGTGCTCCGAGCGGTCGATGGACCCGGCCTCCGGGTCCCCGCCCATGTCATGGGTCCTGCGCATGGCATCCTCCGTGGGATTCAGCAATACGGAAACCGTGTGAGGGTGTCAACCTGGCTTCCCGCTTGCAGACCGTGTGAAGAACCCCCTCTCCCTCGAGATCGCGTATTTCATTTCGTCCATCCCGCGTTGTAGGATGCGGCTCCACATGTTCGACCACAACACAACGCGGGGTCCGCTGGCCTGCGATCGTTGGAACCGGGCGGTGCAGCGGTGAACACGATTCCGCGGGGCGGCGACGTGGCCCTGGTCCTGGGCGGCGCCCGGGCGGGCAAGAGCGCCTTCGCCGAAGGGCTGGCACGAGCCTGGGAACGGCGGGTCTACCTGGCCACCGCCGTCATTACCGATGACGAGATGGCCGAGCGCATCGCCTCGCATCGAGCCCGGCGCGGTGCCGACTGGCGCACCGTCGAGGAACCCCTTGAGTTGGTCGCGGCGGTGCGGCGGGAGAGCGCTCCCGGCGCCGGCCTCCTGGTGGATTGCCTCACGGTCTGGCTCGGCAATCTCATGCACCATGGCCGTGACGTCGAGGCGGCTTGCGAAGCCCTCCTGCAATCGCTTGCTTGCGCCGCCGGCCCGGTGGTGCTGGTGGCCAACGAGGTCGGGCTCGGCATCGTCCCGGACAACGCCATGGCGCGTGCCTTCCGAGACCACGCCGGACGGCTCAACCAAGCCGTGGCCCGGGTGGCCGAAAGGGTCTATTTCGTGTCGGCCGGGATCCCCCTGACCCTCAAGGGTCAGCCGCCGGACTGATGCCGGCCCGTGCCCTCATGTTCCAGGGAACGGCGTCGGACGCCGGCAAGTCTCTGGTGACCGCCGGCCTCTGCCGCCTGCTGGCCCGCCGCGGCTACGCGGTGCGGCCGTTCAAGCCCCAGAACATGTCCAACAACGCCGCGGTGACGCCCGACGGCGGCGAGATCGGCCGCGCCCAGGCGCTGCAGGCCAGGGCCTGCGGCGTGCCCCCTTCGGTGGACATGAACCCGGTGCTGCTGAAGCCCCAGTCCGACGTCGGCGCGCAGGTGGTGGTCCACGGCAAGGTCCGGGGCAACCACGGCGCGCGAGACTTCCAGGACATGAAGCAGGAGTTGATGCCGGCGGTCCTGGAAAGTTTTGGGCGCCTGCGAGCGGCGGCGGACTTCGTCCTGGTGGAGGGCGCGGGCAGCGCCGCCGAAGTCAACCTGCGCGCCCACGACATCGCCAACATGGGCTTCGCGACCGCCGCGCAAATACCGGTGGTGCTGGTGGCAGACATCGACCGGGGTGGTGTCATCGCCAACTTGGTGGGCACTTGGGAGCTACTGCCGGACGACGAGCGCAAGCTGCTGCGAGGGTACCTGATCAACCGGTTTCGCGGCGACGCGCGCCTGTTCATCGACGGCCTGCGCACCATCACCGCGCGCACCGGCCTGCCGTCCTTCGGCATCATCCCTTACATCCCCGCCGCGCTGCGTCTGCCGCAGGAGGATGCCTTCTCACTCGACAACCGCCCGCCGCCGCCCCGCGGAGGAACCTTCCGCATCGCCATTCCGCGGCTACCGCACATCGCCAACTTCGACGACTTCGATCCGCTGCTGGCCGAGCCGGCGGTAAGTGTGGAAATGGTCGCGCCCGGCCGCCCTCTCCCCGGCGATGCCCACCTTGTCATCCTGCCGGGCTCCAAGGCCACGCTTTCCGATCTGCGGGCCTTCAGGCACGAGGGCTGGGACGTCGACCTCCTCGCCCACCGCCGCCGGGGCGGCGCCGTGCTGGGCATCTGCGCCGGATACCAGATGCTCGGACGAAGGGTGGCGGACCCGCAAGGCATCGAGGGACCGCCGGGCGAGGAACCGGGATTGGGCTTCCTGGACCACGAGACCGTGATTGCCGGCGCCAAGACGCTCAGACAGATCGCGGGAGTCGGCGCGACCGTGGACGCGGCCTTTGCCGGCTACGAGATGCATGTCGGCAAGAGCACGGCCGGCGGCGCCTCCCGGGCTTTCCTCGTGCCCGACGGCGAGGGACGCGATCCCGGCAGCGTGTCCGCGGACGGGAGAGTCATGGGCTGTTACGTCCACGGACTCCTGGCCGGCGATGCCTTCCGCCGCGAGTTCCTCCGTTCCATGGACGTTAACGGCGCATTCGGTCCGGCCTATGAAGCCCGCATGGAAGAAGCTTTGGACGCTGTGGCCTACGCCTTCGAGAAGGCCATCGACATCGACCGGCTCCTGGCCGCGGCCAAGTAGAGGCCAGCGTTGGCGCGAATGTCCGGCTTGCACAGAAGGCCGGGTGAGGGACCACAACAGCTCCGCCGTTGGGGTCTCCAACAGGCTGCTTGCCCCGATCACCCTCACCCCGGCCCTCTCCCGGAGGGAGAGGGGGTCGGAGGGAGTCTGCCTGCTGAGCGGCTAGAGCGCGGCACACAACGCTCCCACCAACACGGCCAGGAGCAGGCAGGCGCCGATATAGACGCGGAGAGCCCGCCGGATATCGTCCGTGGTCGCCTCGCCGGCGCCGTCCCCTAGCCACGGGTCGGCCGTCACGACGCCCCGATATCGGCGCGGCCCGGCCAGACGCAAGCCCAACACGCCGGCCATGGCGCCCTCCGGATAGCCGGCGTTCACCGAGCGATGGGTGCCGCCATCCCGGCGCATGATCCTCAAGGCACGCCTGGCGCCGCCCACGCCCCGTTGCATGCCGGATGCCACCAACAAGAATCCGGCGACGCGCGCCGGCACCCAGTTGGCGGCATCGTCCAGCCGCGCCGCCGCCCATCCGAAGTCGCGGTAGCGGTGGTCGTGGTGCCCGATCATGCTGTCGGCGGTGTTCAGCGCCTTGTAGGCCGCGATGCCCGGCAGGCCTAGGAGAAGGCCCCACAGCACCGGCGCCACGACGCCGTCGCTGAAGTTCTCGGCCAGCGATTCGACCGCACCCCGGGCTACGCCGTGGGCATCCAGGGATTCGGGGTCGCGTCCGACGATGTGGGCGACGGCGCTCCGGCCGGCATCGACGCCGTCGTGCTCCAGCGCCCGGGCGACGTCGCCAACGTGGCGGTACAGGCTGTTCTGGGCGATCAGTACCGAGGCCAGCAAAGCTTCCACCCAGAATCCGACCCGCCATCCGCTCAGGCCGGCGCTAATCAGCGCCGCCAGCACGCCGAACGAGGCGACGACGGCCACCGTGGAGATGACTCCCGCGGCCCGGCGGCCCGCGCGGCCGAAGGCCGGGCGATTCAATTGGCCGTCGCAGAACGCCAGCACCCGGCCGATGACCACCATGGGATGCGGGACAACCCGATATAGCCAGCGGGGGTCCCCGATGAAGGCGTCGAACACAATCGCCGCCAGCAGGAGAGATGCGGTGTCGGAGATGTTCAAATCGGTCCGTCGGCGCAAGGCGCCCCGCTAGCGTCTCCGCTTCAACAAGCCCCCTACAGCTCCGCCGAGAGCCTCTGCAGGGCATCCGTCGACGGGGGCAGACCTATCCTGAGCCAGCATGGATGACGATCGAAGGACCGGACCAGGATCCCGGCCCGGCCGAGGCGTTGAAAAACGTCGTGAGCCGCGGCTGTTTCCACCAGCCGAAACAGATCGGTGCCGCCGACAAGGCTCAGGCCCGCTTCCGAAAGAACGCCGTCAAGCTGTAGCCGCATCTCCGCCAGCCGGGCACGGGTGCGGACGATCCAGTCCGTGTCGGCCAGCGCTCGCGCGCCTATCTCGATGGCGGGCCCGGAGACGGCCCAGGGACCCAGACGCCGGGCAATGCCGTCCACCAGCGTCGGCGGGCCGGCGATGAAGCCCAGCCGCAAGCCGGGGAGGCCGAAGAACTTGCCGAAAGAGCGCACGATCAACGTATTGGGGAGACCCTGAGCCGATGCCACGCTGACATCGGGCGCGACGTCCGCAAAGGTTTCGTCGACGACGAGCCAACCGCCGCGTCCCGCCAGTTCCCCGGCGGCTCGCGCCAGCGTCTCCCGGTCCGTCGTACTGCCGTCGGGATTGTTGGGGTTGACCACCACGACCACGTCGGCGTCGCGGCATTCCCCGAGCGAGCCGACCTCGTCCACGACGTGGCCAAGGCGGCGCCATGCCACGGCATGTTCCTCGTAGGTAGGCGCCAGGACAGCCACCCGGCACCGGGTCCTCATGGCCGGCAGCAACTGGAACACGGCCTGACTTCCCGGAGCCGCGGCCAGACCGCTGGCGGGCACCATGCCATAGGCCTCTCGCGCCGCCGCCCGCAACGCCTCCATCGCGTCATCCTGCGGCAGGCGGGTCAAGGTTTCGGGGCTGATGGCACCGTACGGATACGGCCATGGGTTGAGGCCGGTGGATAGATCGAGCCACCCGCAAGGCGGCGAGCCGAATGTCCGCCGGGCAGCCGCAAGATCACCGCCGTGCCGTGGCTGGAAGGAACTCAATCCCACGACTTCGCCTCGCGCGGACCCAAGGGGGGCCATCCCGTTTGGGCCGGCAACCCGATGTGAACCAGGGCGCCGAAATCAACCGATGCGGTCCAGGCGTCCGCGCAACCCGCCGCCGCCCGCGCGGCCTTGATCACGCCGGCGTGGGTTACCAGCGCGTGGGGGACACCGCTGCGGCGGTAGTCGGCCAGCGCGGCACGCACCCGCTCCGATACCATCGCCACGCTCTCGCCGCCGTGGGGCCGGGCGTGAAAGAAGTCCGCCGCCCATGCGTCCAGTTCCGTCCGGTCGATGGCCTCCCACGGCACGCACTCCCAACGACCGAAGTCCATCTCCCTAATCCGGTTGTCGACGACCGGAACGAGCCCGCGCGCCGCGCCGATCCGCTCCGCCAGCCTCATGCAGCGGCGCAACGGACTGGTCACCAGCCGCTCTATCTCGGGCAGCGCCGCGACCACGCGCGCCGCCTCCTGGTCGAATGTAGCGGATACGTCCAGATCCGTGACGCCGTGGCACACGTTGTCAGCGGCCTCCGGCCGTGTATGACGAACCAGAATCAAGCGCATAGTATGGGACGTCGTCTTCCTTACCGCGGACGTGCGTAGGGGCGGGTTCCAAACCCGCCCATGCCGATGCCACCGCCGCACAGGACCAAGAAACCCCGGGCGTCCCGCCCGGTGGCGCGCCACACACTAGAGCATCGCGGCGGCACCGAGGTACAGACCAAGCTCGCTGGTCTGTTGCACGGCGCCAAGACAGTCCCCGGTATAGCCGCCGAGCTTGCGCTCGTACAGTCCGCGCATCACGAGATGGCCGACCACCAGGCCCGCGAGTCCGGCCATCATCACCGCCGGCGCGGTCACGAACCAAAGCCCGCCGACGGCCGCGGCCGCGGTGACCAGCGCCAACGCGAGGCTGCCCGGCGCCACTCCGGCCGCCACCGGCTTTGCCGTGCCGGCGTCCCGGACGTAGCCGGCGCCGGCCGCGGCCACAACCGCCGAGGCTCGGCTGGCGGCATGGGCCGCCGCCAGGAGCCACGGGATGAGCGCCGCCGGCGCCGCGGCGAGGGCGAGCACCTTGGCCGCGAGCATGAGGCCCAGGCCCGCCGCGCCATAGGTGCCGAGGCGGCTGTCGCGCATGATCTCCAGGCTCTGCTCGCGGGTCGCGCCTCCGCCGAGCCCGTCGCAAGTGTCGGCGAAGCCGTCCTCGTGGAAGGCCCCGGTGGCCAGCAGCGACGCGGCGGTGGCGAGCACCACCGCCAGCGCCACCGGAAAGACCAGGTGGGCGAGCCAGAACACCGCTCCGGCGAACGCGCCGACAAGGAGGCCCACCAGCGGGTAGTATCGGGGCGAGGCGATGAAACGTGCTTCGGTGAAGAGATCCGGGAACGGCACCGGGCAGCGGGTGAGAAACTGCACCGCCAGCAGAAACACCGAGAACTCTTCGCGCACGCGGCGCATCAGGCCGGTCCGCTCACGCCGGCGCTCTCGAAGCTCGCCATTTCCGACAGCATCGCCGCCGCGCACCGCAAGAGCGGCCAAGCCAGCAGCGCTCCGGTGCCTTCGCCCAGCCGCAGCTCAAGGTCCAGCAGCGGGCGCGCGTCAAGGGCCGCCAGAACCACGCCGTGGCCGTGCTCCGCGGACCGGTGGGCGAAGACGAGGTAGTCACGTAGCGCCGGAACCATTTGCACCGCGGCCAGCGCGGCCACGCCGGCGATGAAGCCGTCCACCACCACCACGGCGCCGGCGCGGGCAGCGCCCGCCATGGCGCCGGCCATCATCACCATCTCGAAACCGCCGTATTCCCGTAGCGCGTCGGGTGCATCGAGGCGGTCCGCCGTACGCCGGGAGGCACCTTGCAGGATCTCGTGCTTACGCGCGAGGCCGGCGTCGTCGAGCCCGGCACCCCTTCCCACCAGCGCGTCAAGCCCCGTGCCGGTAATCTTCTGTGCCACCATCGTGGCCGAGGACGTGTTGCCGATGCCCATCTCGCCGAAGGCGGCCGCGTCCGCGGCAACGGAGGCGCCCAGAGTCTCGCCGGTGGACAGCGCCGTCTCGCACTGCTCCGCGGTCATGGCCGGCTCCATCGCGAAGTTGCGGGTGCCGGCCGCGATACGCCTCGTTATCAGCCCGGGTGCCTCCATGGCTTCGCCGGCAACCCCGGCGTCCACCACCTGCAGCTCGACGCCGTTGGTACGGGCGAACACGTTGGCGGCAGCGCCGCCGCCGAGGAAATTGGCCACCATCTGGCGGGTCACGGCCTGCGGATAGGCCGAGACCCCCGCCTCCGTGATGCCGTGGTCAGCGGCGAATAGAGTGAGGCGGCAGCGACGCAGCATGGGTGTCAGGGTGTTCTGAATGCGGGCGATCTGCGCGGCGACCATCTCCAGGGCTCCGAGAGCGCCCAAGGGCTTGGTCTTGGCGTCGATGGCGCGCCGGATAGCAGCGTCGAGTTCGCAAGAGACGGGCGGGACTTGGAACACCATCACCTTCGCCGCGTTGGTGGCTCCATGAGGTACCCGGGCCGGGGAATGCTGCCGATGGGTTCGGTTGGGATAATCATGAACTCCTTTCCCCTTCACGGTTGGTGTGGTGCGGCGAGTCTAGCCCGGGGCTATGGGAACAACAACCCGAATCCCGTTCGGTCGGCGCAGACAACGGGCGCGTCACGCCTTGACACTTCGCGGGGGTTGTTGCACGTAACTTGGAAACCAAGGCAACTGAGAAGGGAGTCGCAATGAGCACTTTGATTACCGGCGTGGGCCTGGTTGGCACCGCCTTCGCGCAACGCGCCCTCCAACGGGGCGAGAAGATCGTGTTTTTCGACATGGCCCCCAGGATGGACTTCCTGGAGCGGAAGTTGGGCAAGACCGACGTCACCGTCATCAAGGGGGACATCCGCGACCTGCCGGCGCTCATCGACGCCATGCAGACCCACAAGGTGGAAACCGTGCTGCACACCGCCGGCCTCATCGGCGGCGCGGTGGCCAACCCGGTCTACAGCGGCCTTCAGATCAACGTCATGGGTACGGTCAACGTGGCCGAGGCGGTGCGCCTCGCCGGCGTCAAGCGGTTGATCCAGATCAGCACCATGGGGGTCTACAACCGCCGCATGGAAGGCGACGACCCCATCGGCGAGGGGTTCTACCGCGGCGACGGCAACGCCTACGGCAATTCCAAGGTGGCCAAGGAGCTGATGGTGGAGGCGTATCAGCGGCTCTACGGCTTCGAGCTGATCGTGCTGCGGCTGGCCAACGTGTTCGGCTTCGGCCACTTCGCCGGCGGCTCCGCCGGTGGCGAGATGCTCCAGAGCCTGGTGGAATCCGGCATCAAGGGGAGCGTCGCCAACATACCGCAGGAATCCACCCGGGACTTCGAGTACGTCTACTTCAAGGACGTGGGCCGCGCCATCGAGCTGGCGGCCACCATCCCGGCCCCGGCGGAGACCACCTTCAACATCGGCACCGGCGTGGTCATCAAGTTCGACGACCTGGTGGACATGGTCCAGGGCTTGCTGCCGAAGCTGGAGGTGGAGATCATTCCCGGCAAGCCGCCGCGCTCGTCCAAACAGCCCATGGTCATCACCCGGGCGAAGGAAGTGCTCGGCTGGGAACCCGAGTACAGCGTGGAGGACGGGTTCAAGGACTATATCGAGGACATCAAGTCGGCGCTGTAGGCTGACGTCCATTCCGGCGAGGAGGCCTTGCCGCCTTGACAGAGCCTCCCCGTGCGGCTAAGTACATTCGCCACGGGCGGCCCTTCCGGCCGCCCGGCCTTCAGGTCCCTCACGGGATAACAGGGAAACCGGTTGGAATCCGGTGCGGTCCCGCCACTGTAAGTGGGAACCCTTGCCAGCGTGCCACTGTTCCCCAACGGGAATGGGAAGGCGGCAAGGCGGCCCGAGCGGCCAGCCCACGAGCCAGGAGACCTACCTGAGGGCCGATAGCAACCGTGCTCTCCGAGGAGAGAGGAGGTCTCGCCATTCACATTCGCCCTTTAGACGCGCTGGTTCCCGCTTCCGTCCGGTCACGACGCCCCTGACCGGCGCCGGTTCGCCGAGGACGAAATGCGCCGCATTCTGTATTGCCTGGCGGGTTCGACCCTGTTGCACGGCGTGCTCCTGTGGGTGCCCTTCCCCATGAGCGCCGGCGGCGCGGCGGATGCCCCCGCTCGACCTCTGCGGGTACGGCTCGTGGCCGTAGCTCTCCCCAAGGCCTTGAGGCCGGGGGAAAACGCCCGGAGACCCATCAGGGCGCCCCACACCAAGACGGCGGGCCCGACGTTGACGGACAAACGGGCGCGAGTCGACATCCGGGTCCGGCCGAGAGTCGCGGGTACGGTAGCCTTGGCGTCGAAACCCACTCCGGCGACGAAGCGGGCGATGGCGGCGACCCGATCCAGGCCCGAAGCCGCAAGGGTCGCGGCCGTGAAGCCGAAATCCGCGGACGCCGCGCCGGTCCGGACAAGGCCGTTGGTGCGGGAGCCAGCGAAAACCCGGCGGGCGGATACCGAACCGCCGGCAACGCGCACACCGGCGGCTGCCCAACAACCCGTGGAGACCGTCGACGCGGCCGGCACGCCCGCTCCCGCGCAGATCACCCGAGGCGAGACGGGCGGCGCCGACGAGGCGGAAACGTCGACACGCCTGGCCCGCGGCGTAACGCGGGAAGCATCCGCGGTCCGACAGGCGGCGGCGACCCCCGGCCTGATCCCGGCCCGTTATGCGCGAACCGTGAAGCCCCGATATCCCCGCAAGGCGCGCCGAGCCGGATGGGAGGGTACCGCCGTCCTCAAGGTGCTGGTGAAGGCCGACGGCGCTCCCGGCCGGGTCACGGTGGACCGGACGTCGGGCTTCGACATTCTGGACTCCGCCGCCGTGAAAGCGGTGGAACACTGGAAGTTCCACCCCGCGCGTCGCGGCGCCGATGCGGAATCGAGCTGGGTCCGGGTCCCGGTGGCGTTCAGGCTGAAGGAGGACTCACGCTAGCGAACCGTTCCTGAACCATCAACGTCAAAGGCCTGAAGACGGATGCCAGGGAAAGGGGTGAGAATCCCCTGCTGCCCCGCAACTGTAACGGCTACGAAAGCCGCACCCTGTCCTGTTTGTCGGACAGGACACAAGCCACTGCCCGTGAGCGGGTGGGAAGGCGCGGCGAGTAGGCCGGCAGCCGCCGCGGACTGCCAGAAAGCCCCAGCCAGGAGACCTGTCCGTCTTCCACAACAATCCGCCTTCGCGGGAAAGGAAGATTGCCATGAAGTTTCCTATCGCGGGTGTCATCACCCTTCTCATCCTCTTCACCGTTCAACCGGGCGCGGCCCAGACATCCCCGGGCCGACCGCCGGCGGCCGCGGCCGCCAGCGAGAACGTCGAACAACTCCCCGAGATCGTGGTTTCGGCGAGCCGCGTACCGCTGCAGGCCAAGGCCGTCGGCAGCTCGGTCACGGTCATCACCGCGGAAGAGATCGAACGCAAGCAGGCACGGGTGGTATCCGACGTGCTGCGGGAAGTGCCCGGAGTGGCCGTGCACCGTTCCGGCACGGTGGGCACGCTGACGGCGGTACGGCTTCGCGGCGGCGAGCACGGACACACCCTGGTCATCATCGACGGCGTCAAGGTCAACGACCCGAGCAGCAGCGGGGCGATTTTCAATTTCGCCGACCTGATGGCGGCGGACATCGAGCGCATCGAGGTGCTGCGGGGGCCGCAGAGCGGCGTCTACGGCAGCAACGCCATCGGCGGCGTCGTCAACATCGTCACGAAAAAGGGGCGCGGGCCGGCAACGGCGAGCCTGAGCGCGGAGGGCGGCTCGTTCGGAACGGGCAACGTTTCGGCCGGCATTCGGGGTGGGGCCGACGGCCACCACTTTTCCCTGAACGCGGCCGGCTTCAGGACTTCCGGCATATCCATCGCCGCGGGAACCGAAAAGGACGGATACCGGAACCAGACCTACAGCGCGAAGCTCGGCCTCGCGCCGGGCGACAATCTGGAGCTCGAGTTGTTCGGCCGCTACGTCACGGGGAACGTGGAAACCGACAACGTGCCGAGGGACAACGACGACCGCACGGACTCGGACCATGCCATGGGGCGGACCCGGTTGAAGTACAGCCTGCTGGACGGGGACTGGCGGCATGCCTTCGGCGCCGCCACGCACAGGAAGAAGCGGATTGTCGTCAGCCGATGGGGAACCAGCAAATACGACGGCAGGAAATCGCGCCTGGACTATGAGACCAACTTCTTCTTCGAGACCCCGGCGGCGGCCGATGCGGCACATGCCGTGACCTTCGTCGCCGAGCGGGAAACGGACTCCCAGACCTCGGGCGGGTCATCCTCCGACGTCGCAAGCCACGGCTACTCGGCCGAATATCAGATCGGGTTCTCGGACCGGCTCTTTCTCTCGGGCGGCGTCCGTCACGACGACAACGAACGCTTCGACGATACCACGACGTTCCGGGTCACGGCGGCCTACGTGATTGACGGAAGCGGGACACGGTTCCACGGCAGCTACGGCACCGGGGTCAAGAACCCCACCCTGTCGCAACTGTTCCAGCAGTTCGGCCGCGTCGGCCCCAATCCCGACGTGGAGCCGGAGGAGAGCAAGGGCTGGGACGTCGGCCTCGAGCAGAGCCTTCTCGACGGCCGCCTGTCCCTGGACCTGACCTGGTTCAACAACCGCCCGACCAACCTGATCTACTGGAACGACGCCGGCACACCTTACGACTGGCAGAATCCCGAAACCGGCGACGACGACTTCTACGACAACCTGGGCGGCACATCGAAGATCAGCGGCCTGGAGTTCACCGCGAGGGCGCACCCGGCGAAGGGAATGAGCCTGGCGGCCCATTACACCTACACCGACGCCAAGGACCCGGACGGCGAGCAGCTTCCGCGCCGAGCCGAGCACGTGGCCAGCCTGAACCTCGGCTACACCTTCCTCGACGGCAGAGCCGGCGTCGACCTCGGCATCGACTACAACGGCAAACAGCTCAACCGGAAGGCCAACCCCGTGATGCTGGACGACTTCGTCCTGGTCAACCTCGCCGGGTCATACCGGATAACCGAACGCATCGAACTTTTCGGCCGGATCGACAACCTCCTCGACACCGACTACGAGGAAGTGCCCGGCTACCACACCACCGGCATCGGCTTCTTCGCCGGCCTGCGGGGAACTCTGGAGTTGTCCAGGTGACCGTCACTCGGTGAGCAGCGGCACGATCCGGCGTTCCTTGGCGCGCACCAGCCCGCGGCCGGTGATGCGTAGCTCGGGGAGGGTGACGAAAGTGAGGAAGCAGAGGGCGTAGAGCGGCTTCGGGAAGGCGCTGCCGCGTTCCTTCAACCTCTGCTGCACGGCGGCAAGCATTGGGCCTACCTCGCGCCAGGGTTCCAGGGAGAACAGGCCGCCGATGGGGAACGGGATCTCTTCGAGGACCCGGCCCTTGTCCACCAGAGCGACTCCGCCGCCGGCTTCGAGCAGCAGGTTGGCGCAGTAGGCCATGTCGTAGTCGCTGGAACCCGCCACCAGGAGGGTGTACTCGTCGAGGTTGACGGTGGTGCCGACGGCGCCGATGTCGGTTCCGAGGCCTCGGATGAAGCCGAAGGCCGGGCTGAAGCCCTCCCGGCGGTCGAACACCGCGACCTTGAGGAGGTCGTTCTCCACATCCGCCGAAACCACCCCGCCCGCGCAAGCCACCTCGACGACACGCTCCCGGGTAATGGTCTGGTTGACGAGATCCATCACCCGCACCCTTGCGCGGGGAGCCTCGCAGCGGACCCGCATGTCGTCGGCCGTCACCGGCAGCCGGAAGGCGGTCTTGAGTCCCATGCCGTCGGGAAACGGCGGCGGGACCGCGTCCACCCTGGACTCACCGTCCTGGGCCACCAGCTCGCCGCCGATGAAGGTGGCGCCTACGTGCACGGTGTCCAGGTCGTCCAGCAGCACGAAGTCGGCAAGCCGGCCCGGGGCCAGCCCGCCGATGTCCTGGTCGAGGCCGGAGTAGGTGGCCGGGTGCAGCGTGGCTGCCTGGATGGCGCCCACGGGACTCAACCCGCACTCCACCGCGCGCCGGATCACGTGGTCCATGTGGCCGCGTTCAGCCACGTCGTCCGGAGCCATTCCGTCGGTGACCAGAATCAACCGGCCGGTGTCCACGCCGGCGGCCAGCAGCGGCTTGAGGGTGGCTTCCAGGTCCTGCCGGAAGGAACCCTCGCGAAGCATGGTCCAGTAGCCGAGGCGCAGGCGCGCCAGCGCATCCTCGCCGCTGATGGGCTCGTGGCAGGACGACACGGAGGCGGCGGCGATGGCGTTCAAGCGGCGGTCCCGTGCGCCGGCGGTGTGGCCGTGGACGATCTTGCCCTCGTCCAGGGTCATGCCGATGCGCGCCAGCAGATCAGTGTCTCCCTGCACCAGCCGGAGCCACGAGACCACCTCGCCGAGCCCCAGCACCCGGGGATCCCGCAGGATCTCGGCCGCCTCCGTGTCCGACATGGATTCGGTGCGGCACAACAACGGATCCTGCGGCGCGGCCATGGAGATCAGGGTGTAGACGCGCAGCGGGTGGGAAGCGACCTCGTCCAGGAAGAGCCGCATGCCGGTCAGGCCGAAGGCCACGGTGTGTTCGTCGCAGGAGGCCATGAGGGCGGTGGTGCCGTGGGGCACGTAGGCCTGCAGCAGCTCGAACGGACGGCAGAAGTGGCCGATGTGGGTGTGGGCGTCGATGAAGCCGGGCGCGATCCAACGGCCGCCGGCATCGACGACGCGGGTTTCCTCGCCGCGGGTATGCTCGGCGCTCGGCCCCACGTAACAGACCCGACCCGCGCTCGCGGCCATCTCCATGCCGTCCAGCACCTCGCCGCTGTAGACATTGATCAGCCGCCCGTCGGTGACCACCAGGTCGGACTTGACCTCGCCCATGCTGGCGCGGATCAGGTGCCGGATGGTTTCCTTGTCCTTGCTCATGGTTCTTGTCTCAGGTTGCCGCGGGGCAGCCCCGCTTCACCGTTCGTGGATTCCCACCCCCGATCGGGGTCGAGGGCAAGCTTTCGCGGGAGTATCTGTGATGGGAAACAAGGGCTAATCCGGTTGCGGGTGGAGGGTCGGCAACCACGGGGTACCGCGGCGTGCGATGGCATGGAGCTGCAACAAGAGCTTACGCATCACCGCCACCAGGGCCACCTTTGCGGGCTTACCTCGGCGCCGCAACCGACGATAGAACCCACCCAGTTCGGGGTTGCACCGTGTAGCTGACAGCGCGGCCATGTACAAGGCCCGCCGGACCGTGCCACGGCCTCCGCGGATGGCGCGGTAGCCTTGACGCTGGCCGCTGTCGTGAGACCAGGGCGCCAAGCCCGCCAAGGAGGTCAAGCCCCTGCCGCAGCCTTGGCCCAGTTCGGGCAAGTACCCGAGCAAGGTTGCCGCAGTGAGCTCTCCCACGCCCTTCACGCTCTGAAACAAGGCTGCCCGTTCACTCAACTCCGGGTAACGCTGCCATAGCGCCTGGAGGGCCTTGTCCAGCCGCGCGATCTCTTTGCCCAGCCAGGCCACATGGCGCTCACAGGACTTCTTGTTCGCTCCCTTAAGCCCCTTCTCCAGCCGATTGAGTTCCTGCACCCGCTGCTGCACCAACTGCTGCCGCCGCCCCAGCACCTCTCGCAACTCCTCACTGGCCCCGTCCGCCTCCTCCTCCCCCTCCACCTTCATCATCGCCCCGTAGTGCGCCAGCACCTCGGCGTCCATAGGATCGGTCTTGGCCCCACGTCCCAGCGCCTGCGCAAACCCCCGTACCCGCGTCGGATGCGCTACGTGCACCGCCACCCCGCTCCCCTTCAATCCCTCCACCACTCCCCGCTCGTAGCCCCCCGTCGCCTCACACACCACCTGCGTCACCCCCTCCGCTCTCAGCCACTTCCGCATCTCCCGGATACCCCCTGCCTCATTCCTGAACCGCCCTAACCCCTTCCCCAACACCCACACCACCAACTCCCGCTTGCCTACATCTATCCCTGCATATTCCTTCATGACCGCCTCCTCTTCTGCTACCATGACGCTGTCCTCCACACTTGCTTATGCGGGGCGCTGACCCCCGGTATCTGTTCGGAGCGACAACTGGCATGCGGGGTGTCCTACTCCCGCCCGGTGCAGATCCCCAAAGGCTCTCACCCCATGACGTACGACTCGCCCCGCATGCCTACCCCTCAAATTGGCCGATCTGAGGGGTTCTCTCAACATACAAATGACGGTTTCTCCGAGTTTGTATTGCCGCAATCGTTGCCTTACCATGGCCGCGTGAAAAATCTGGTGCTGCGCAACATCGGCAAGCGTTTCGGGGCGGTGACGGCCGTGGATGACTTCAGCCTCGAGGTGGAGCAGGGGGAGTTCCTGGTCATCATCGGTGAGAGCGGCTGCGGCAAGACCACGCTGCTGCGGATCATCGCCGGCCTCGAAACCCCGGACACGGGGGAGGTCCTCATCGGCGGGGTGCCGGTGAACGACGTGCCGCCGGGGCGAAGAGACGTGCAACTCATCTTCCAGAGCTACGCGCTGTGGCCGCACATGCGCGTCTTCGACGACCGCAAATACGCCAACCTGACGCTCCCGCTGCGCATCCGCAAATGGTCCGTGGGGGCCATCCGCGAGTTGATCCGACCACTGGCCAAGGCCCTCAACATCGAGGAGCGGTTGTTCGACCGCAAGCCGCCGGAGCTGTCCGCCGGACAGCAGCAGCGGGTGGCGCTGGCCCGGGCCATGACCACGTATCCGCAGATCATGCTGATGGACGAGCCCCTCAGCAACCTCGACCCTCCCAACCGCCGCCGGGTCCGCGCCGAGATCCGCGCGTTCCACAAGGAGCAGCGTCTCACCACGATCCTCGTCACCCACAACCTGGAGGACGCGCTTGAGTTGGCCGACCGCATCGCGCTCATGCACGAGGGCCGCCTGGAGCAGATAGGCACGGCCGAGAGCCTGATGCGCCACCCCGCCAACGAGTACGTCAGCGACTATTTCCGCCTCCGTCCTTCCTACGGCGTCCCGTTCGAGTGATCAAAGCCGTTGGTCCTGAGCCCTTCGACAAGGGCCGTGGCAGGCGTAGCGAAGCTCTAGGGGCCTGTCCGAGTAGTCGCATTTGAGGGGCGACCGGCGGTCGCCCCCCTAGCTAGCGAAGCGAAGTCGAAGGACACTTGGTTCCCGACGGCCTTCCTCAAATCTTGAACGCCTCCCGGGTGTTGGCCGCGTACAGGCTCTCGACATCCACCGGGTTCTTGATGACGCCCTGCTCCAGCAGGTAGGAGTGGAAGGTCTCCAGGGTCTTGCGGTTGCTCTCGAAACCGTAGGGCCAGTAGTCCTCGCCCATGAGATCCACCGTTTCCTCGTACTCGAACAGGTACCAGAGCTGGTGCGTGCGCAGCACGTTGGTGTCGTAGATCTGCGACACGCACATGTCCTTGGCTTGGCAGAACGCCTTGTAGAGGTTCTGGGTCACCCAGGGATGCGCTTCGTAGATCTCCCGGCGCACCACGATGCAGTGCATGATGGGGAACAGCCCGGTGCGGCGGAAGTAGTCCATCTCGGCGGCGCGGCAGTCCTCGAACAGGCGGGTGATGCCGGGCGCGCGGCGCACGAAGCAGGACGGCATGCGCGCCGACACCAGCGCATCGATGTCGCCCTTCTCCAGCATGTCGTCGAGGGTCCGCTCCTCCTCGGTGTCGATCTCGACCCCGGCCGGGGCATCGAAAGGCACGCGGTCCTTGCGTCCGGGCTGCTCGACGCCGCCCTGAATCCAGTGGACGTCCCTCGCCTCAACGCCGAAGTCGTGCTGCAACATGCCGCGCACCCACACGGACGCGGTCATGGTGTACTCCGGCACGCCCACGCGCCGGCCCTTGAGGTCCTCGGGCTTGCTGATCCCCGAGGCGGTGTTCACGAAGATACACCGGTGCCGGAACATGCGCGACGGAAACACCGGGATCGCGATGAACGGCTGATGCCCCCGGGACGCATCCACGTGGTACGCCCCCATGGACATCTCGGCGGCGTCGAACTCCTGGAAATGGAGCATGCGCCAGAAGATCTCCTCCACCGGCAGCGCCACGTAGTTCAAGTCGATACCCTCGGGCTTCACGAGGCCGTCCTTGAGCGCCCGGGTGCGGTCGTAGTCCTCACATGCCAGCGTCAGTTCGATGTTTGCCATACATTCCTCGGGTTCCGGTCCGCCCCGGCCGCGCATTCCCGACACGCGGCGGGCTCGAATCCGTCGTTACAGTCTCGCGAGGCTCGTCTCCATGCGGTCCATGGCCTCCTCGATGTTCTCGTAGGAGTTGGAGTACGCGAGCCGGATGTGTCCCTCGCCGTAGGTTCCGAAGGCGCTGCCCGGCACCGTGGCGATGTAGGCGTCCTCCAGGAGGTGCCACCTTCTGGCACGACACCCCCAGCCGCCGCACCGACGGAAAGGCATAGAAGGCGCCCTCGGGCACGGCGCAATCGATGCCCTCCATGGCCCGGAGCCGGCGCAGGATCAGCTCCCGGCGACGGGCGAACTCCCGGCGCATGTCGTGCACGCAGTCCTGGGGCCCCTCGTAGGCCGCCACCGCGCCGTACTGGGCAAAGGAGGTGGGGCACATCACCGTGTACTGGTGCACACGGATCATGACGTCGATGAGATCCCGCGGCGCGGCCACGTAGCCCAGGCGCCAACCGGTCATGGAGTAGCTCTTGGAGAAACCATTCACCAGCAGCGTGCGCTCGCGCATGCCCGGCAAACCGCCGATGCTGTGGTGGACGGCGCCGTCATACACCATCTTCTCGTAGATCTCGTCGGCCAGCACCAGCAGGTCGCGCTCCCGCGCCAGTGCCGCCAGCGCCTCCAGGCGGTCTCGGTCGAGCACCGCGCCGGTGGGGTTGTGCGGGCTCATCACCACCATCATGCGGGTGCGCGGCGTCAGCAGCCGGGCCACGTCCTCCGGGTCCATGCGGAATTCCTTCTCCGCCCGTAGCGGCACGCTCACGGGCACGCCGCCCGCCAGGGTGATGCAATGGAAGTAGTTGAGCCAGGAAGGGTCCGGCACCAGCACCTCGTCGCCTTCGTCGAGGAACGCCATCATGGCCAGGAAAACCGCCTCGTTGGCGCCGACGGTGACCGCGATCTCCCCGTTCTCGTCGAACTCCAGGCCGTTCTCGGAACGCAGCTTGCCGGCGATGGCGCGGCGGATCTCCGGCACGCCGTAGTTGGAGGTGTAGTGGACCTTGCCCTCATCGAGGGCCCGGCGGGCGGCGGCCTTGATGTGCTCGGGCGTGTCGAAGTCCGGACGGCCGATCTCCAGGTGGATCACCGGCTTGCCTTCCCGCCCCAGCTCGTCGGCCCGCAGCATCATCTTGCGGAGCCCCGAGTAGGGCACCGCCTTCATCCGTTGTGCTTCCCAGTTTGACAAAGCGGACCGTTGTACTGTCGAAAGGCGGTGCCTAGCAGCTGGCGGCTGCCCGCTCGCCGTCATTTCCCGGACACGTAGATCCCGGTGCCGATCACCAATTCTGCTTCGTATTCGATCCCGGGAAGCTCACCGCGTAGCCGAACTTCGGAGAACCGGCGGGTTGCCCATCGAGTCGATAGAATCCGTCAACATTGGCTCGCACCCGCGGGACAGGATTGCGTCCGTGGTCTTCCTTATCCGGCGGGTTCCGGCAGGTCAAGACCCGTATAACCTAACATTATAGTTGAACACTAACCTAAGATGTGGTAATAGCCAGAAATAATGTTAATAAAGCACCATGTCTCTTCAGACAACGGCTACTATCGTGACCACCTCGAAGGCTATCTCGAAGCCATTCTACAGCGCCAGGTTCCTCTGAAAGACTGGGACGGGCATAAGGCGCTGCCGGTCTTTCTGAGCCGCCTCTATCAATTCTCTGAGACGCGAATCGGTCAAACGCCACTCCTATTCATGTGGGCAGGCCAAACCACGGGACACACGCCAGCAGAAATCAGGAAGCACCTCGAATTGGCAAAGCGGGGTTTCGACGGAATAGTCGTGTATTCAGCAGAACGACTCACGGCCCGCTCTCGCGCGCGACTGATTGCGGCTGGCGTCGCCTTCGCCGTGCCCGGTAATCAGCTCTTTATTCCGGAGCTCGCGACGGACTTGCGCGAATATTTCAGGGCACCGAAACCGGAACGGCCTGACAAACTGTCGCCATCGGCTCAACTGTTTCTCTTTTTTTACCTCCTCCAAAATGAGCCGGCGCGACCGTGGACACCAACCGAACTCACGGAACCTCTTCGGTATTCGATCATGACCACGAGCCGGGCATTTGATGAGCTTGCCGCGGTTGGCCTTGCCCAAGTAGAACGGCACGGCCGCAGGAAGTTATTGGTGTTCCGCTCCGAGGGACGCTTGCTGATCGACGTTTCCAAGACACTCCTGATTCGTCCCGAACGGCGGCTGAACCATGTCCGTTGGCGGAAGCAACCGCCCGACTTGCCGCTGGCTGGCGAGCATGCTCTCGCGTGCTTCAGCGATCTTAGCGCGCCAACGACACCACCGGTTTACGCGGTGACGCCGCAACAGTTGCGCGACTTGCTCGCGGCCGGGCGGGCGGACCCTAAGGAGGCTGCCGATGACTCGGATGGAACGCTTGCGACTTGGAGATACGATCCAGGGATACTCGCTCGGGACCAGGTGGTCGATCCTCTCTCTCTCTTCGCGCAGTTCTGGGACGACCCCGATGAACGCTTGTCCATGGCCGTCGACCGACTGCTGGAGCGCTGGACATGGTGAAAGGAGTTGACCGGTTCCGAGAGTATTTCGCCGGGCACGAAGACAGCTACGCGCTGATTGGAGGCGCTGCCTGCGATATCCTTTTCAGCAAAGCCGGACTTCCTTTTCGAGCCACCAATGACTTCGACGTTGTGCTTTGCGTCGAGATTGTCAGTGTCGAACTCGGTACGGTTTTCGAAAACTTCCTGGATGCAGGCGGATATCAGGCTAGGGAGCGCTCGACCGGCAGGCGGGAGTTCTACCGCTTTCATCGCCCCACCGACGAAACATTCCCGGCAATGATCGAACTCTTCGCCCGTCGACCGTATACCCTGAAGCTGCCCCACAGCGGCGAGCTTTCCCCGATACCCGTTGAAGAAGGAGTGATCAGCCTTTCGGCCATCCTTCTGGACGACGACTATTTCGAAGCGCTCCAGAAAGCGCGGCGCGGCATCGACGGCATAAGCCTTATCGACGAAACGATCCTTATCCCGATGAAGGCACGCGCGTTCCTCGATCTTTCCGGACGCAAAGCGAACGGCGAAAACGTCGATGCCAGGGACATACGAAAGCACCGCGCCGACGTGTTCCGGCTCACCCAGTTGTTGCCAGGCAGCGGCAACGTGCTCCTTGCCGAGCCCATACGGGCTGACCTAGCTGCGTTTCTCCAGCAAGTCACGAGCGATCCTGACTTCGACTACGAGGCGTTGAAGTTGGTGCTGCCGTTCCCAGAGGCGATGGGAATACTACACGGATACTATCAGCTCAGCACTTTTGCGTAGGTTCAAATGTCCAAGTATCCTGCAAGCGGTGCCCGCGATCAAGCTGCGGCGGCGGCCAGGGCATCGTCCACCAGCGTCACGAAGTCCCGCGCCTTGGCCACGAGGCCGGCGTGACCCTCCCGCGCCAGCACGTCGGCCAGGAACGCGCTGCCCAGCACGATGCCCGTCACCCCCAAGTTGGCGTACTCGGCGACGTTGTCCTTGTTGACGCCCCCCGAAACCATGAAGCGGGCGTCGGGGAACGGGCCCAGCATCTGCCGTATGAAATGCGGCCCGCCGACGCAGTCCGCGGGGAAGATCTTCACCAGGTCGGCGCCGGCCCGCAACGCCTGCACGACCTCCGTCGGGCTCGCGCCGGCGGGGATGGAGGCCACCCCGGCCTCGCGGCAGAGCGGCACCAAGTCCAGCTCCAGGCTCGGCGAGACGATGAAGCGCGCGCCCGCCTCGATGCCGGTGCGCGCCTGTTCCTCGGAAAGCACGGTGCCGGCGCCCACGAACACCTCTCCTTCCCCGGCCAGCGTGCGGATCACCTCCGCGGCGCCGGGGACGCTGAATGTCACCTCGACGAACCGCACCCCTGCCTCCCCCACCGCCCGAGCGGTGGCCAGCGCTTCCTCGGCGGTCCTGGAACGAATCACCGCCACCAGGCGGTGCGCCTGCATGGCGGTCATCAACTCGGTCTTGGTCATACGGACTCCTCTACCAGCCCGGCAGGGTTGACAGCCGCCTCTGCCTCGGCTCCGGAGGGCGACCGCCGGTCGCCCCTACAGGTCCAGGCCGCCGTCTACCCCTGCAGGCTCGGGCCGCCGGTCGTTCCTACGGGCTCAGACCGCCGTCCACCCCTACAGGCTCAGGCCGCCGTCTACCAGCAGGGTCTGGCCGGTGACGAAGTCGCCCCCGGTGATCAGGCCGAGGATGGCCCCGGCCACCTCCTCCGGCTTGGCGATGCGTTTGAGCGCGTAGTTGGCGGAGGCGCGGTCGATGACGCCGTCGTAGTCGGCGCCGTAGTGGTCGCGCATCCACTGGGTGTCGGTGAAGGCCGGCGCCACGGCGTTGACCCGGATATCGGGGCCCAGGGCCACCGCAAGGGCCCGGGTCATGTAGATGAGCCCGGCCTTGGCCGTGCCGTAGGCCAGCGAGGACATGGTGGAAGGGGCGATGACGCCGGAGATGGAAGACACGTTGACGATCATGCCGCCGGTGGCCTTCAGGTGCGGCGCCGCCGCCCGCGCGCAACGGTACGCCCCCTTGACGTTGACGTCCAGGGTCATGTCCCAGATGTCGTCAGTCAACGCCTCCATGTCCGTGATCGGGACCCAGCGGGTGATGCCGGCGTTGTTCACCAGGATGTCCAGGCGGCCGAACCGCTCCACCGTCCGTTGCACCATGTCGCGGACGTGGGCGTCGTCGCGGACGTCCCCGTGGACGCAGAGGGGCTCCACGCCCAGCGCCCGTACCTCCTCCGCCAAGCCCTCCGCCTGGTCCTTGGCGGAGCGGTAGTTGATGGCCACGCCGGCGGCGCCGGCGCCCGCCAGCTCCAGAACGGTTGCGCGGCCGATGCCGGTGGCCGCCCCGGTTACGAGGGCGATACGTTCGGAAAGAATCATGATTTCAGGTCACCTGTGCCAGCGCCCTTCGACTTCGCTTCGCTACGCTCAGGGCGAACGGGTTTGATTCTGCTCCCCCCAACCGTTCGTCCTGAGCGTAGCGAAGCGAAGTCGAAGGGCGCCGTCTTTACTCGGCGGTCACCGCGTTTTTCCGCAACTCCATGGTCGCCGCCTCGTCGATCACCCACTGCTCGGGCAACCGTACCTTCTCGTCGTCGTGTCCGGTGTAGCGCACCACCACTCCGTAGTCCCGCGCGGCGGCCTCGGGGGTGATGTAGCCGTAGACGACGTCCGCGCGGACGCGCTCGGGGTCGCGCCGGAAGGGTTCGCCGTAGCCGCCTCCGCCGGGATGGTTCAGTTGGACGCTGCGGTCGCCTCCGAGATGGGTCTGCGCCTTGGGGTTGGGACGCTCGCCGCCGTCGAGGATGAACTCGCCGGGGAGGCCCGGGCCGCCGCCCATGATCCCGGGGGCGGCGTAGCGGGTGCGGTCGAGGATGCCGTTGACGCTCCACTGGCCGCGGGCGCGGTTGGCGAACTCGGTGAACTGGCCGAGGCCGCCGCGCCAGGTGCCGGCGCCGCCGGAATCCACCCGCAGCTCGCGCCGGCGCATGACCAGCGGCGACAGGCTCTCGATGACCTCGGCGGGCACGCCGGCGACGCCGCTGGGAAAACCCACCGCGCTGAGGCCGTCCTTGGTGGGGCGGGCGCCGGTGCCGCCCACCTGGAACACCGTGAGGTTGAACGCCGGGTCCTGGCCGCGCCACACGCTGAGCCAGATGGGGTCCGCGCTGGGCGCCATGAGCTTCCCCGGAAGCGCCTTGGCCAGCGCGGTGAACACCGCGGTGGGCACGAAGTGGCCCACGGTCTGCCGCGCCGCCACCGGCGCGGGCTCGTTGGCGTTCAGGATGGAGCCCGCGGGCGCGCTCACGTGCACCGGCCGGAAGCTGCCCTCGTTGTGGGGCACGTCGGGATAGATGGCCGCCTTGGCCGCGAAGCTGGCATAGGCGTGCGTGTAGTTCATCACCACGTTGATGCCGCGGTGGCTCTGCGGCGACGAACCGGTAAAGTCGATGAAGATCTCGTCCCCGCGCACCGCGAGCTTGGTCTTGATGAAGATCGGCTCCTCGAAGCCGTCGCTCCAGGTCTCCCCGTCCCACTCGCCGTCTTCCAGTTCGGCGATGGCCGCGCGCACCGCCTTCTCGGACCGGCTGATGATCTCCTCGGCGACGGGATCGAAACTGTCGAGGCCGAACTCGTCCATGGTCTCGATGAGCGCCCGGCCGCCGGCGTCGTTGCACGCGGACTGGGCGTAGAAGTCGCTCACCACCTCGTGGGGCAGGCGCACGTTGGCGCGGATCATCTTGAGCAGGATGGGATCGGGCTCGCCCCCGTTGAACAGTTTCATGATGGGGATGCGAAGCCCCTCCTCGTAGACCTCCCGTGCCTCGGCGGAGAGGATGCGGCCGCCGATGTCGGCGGCGTGGCAGGTGTTGGCGAAAAAAGCCACGAGCTTTCCGGACCGGAAGATCGGCGTGGTGATGGTGATGTCGTTGACGTGGCCCGCGGTCTGCCAGGGGTCGTTGGTGATGAGCACGTCGCCTGGCACGAGCGTGTCCGCGGGGAACTCCCGCAGGAAGTGCCCCATGGAGGTGGCCATGGCGTTGATGTGGCCCGGCGTGCCGCTCACCGACTGGGCCACCATGCGGCCCTTGGTGTCGAAGAGGCCGCAGGCCAGGTCCTGGCTCTCCCGCACGATGGTGCTGAAGGCCGTGCGCATGAGCGCGTCCTGCTGCTCGTTGGCCACCGACAGCAGGCGGTTCCAGATGACCTCGAGGGTGACGGGATCGATGACGTCCTTGCTCATTGGCGAACTCTGCAGATTGAACGGTTCCCGCGCGGTGCACACAGCGCGGCATGCACACACGGGCGGGTTTGAAACCCGCCCCTACGTACCATAGTCGAACTCTACGATCACGTTCAGATAATCGTCAACCCGGGCGCGGCTGCGGGCGGTCACCACCAGGGTGGACTCCCGCTCCTCGACAATGGCGGGCCCCGGGAAGGTCATGCCCGGCGTCAGCGCGTAACGGTCGTAGACCGCGGTCTCGACAAACTTGCCCCGGCCCGCCGAATACACCGGGCGCGTGCCCTTCCGCGCCTTGGCCCCCGCCGCCTTGGTGTCCCCGGTCGAGAAGTTGAGCGGCTGCTCCGGCCCCCGCGCCACCACGCGCCAGTTGATCACCTCCACCACCACGTCCGGGACCGTGCGCCCGTACATGTGCTCGTAGGTGCGCTCGAAGGCCTCGGTGATGGCGGCGAGATGGCCGGGGCCGAGCACGCCGTCGGGGATGGGCACCGACACCTCGTGGCCCTGGCCGGTGTAGCGCATGTCCGCGGTGCGCTCGTAGACGATCTCGGCTGGGGCTAGCCCCGACTGCTCCAGGATCGCGCGCCCTTCGGCGCACATTTCGTCGAACATGCCGTTGACGAAGGACCAGTCCAGCCCGTCCAGGAGGCTGTAGGCGCTGCGCACGAAGTCGAAGGCCAGGGGCGCCGCCAGGAGGCCGAAGGTCGAGCCCACGCCCGCGCCCATGGGAGAGATCAGCGTGGGCAGGCGCAGCAGCTCGGCAACGTGGCCGCCGTGCACCGGTCCGGCGCCGCCGAAGGCGTACATGGGCAACTCGCGGGGATCCTTGCCGCGCTCCCCCAAATGAGCGCGGGCGGCGTTGGCCATGTTCTCGTTGACGATCTGGTGGATGCCCCAGGCGACTTCCTCGATCCGCATGCCGAGGTCCGCGGCGACGCGGCCGAGGGCGTCACGCGCCGCGTCCACGTCGAGCTTCATCTCGCCGCCGAGGAAATAGTCCGGGTCGAAGTAGCCGAGGATCAGGTTGGCGTCGGTGACCGTTGCGCCGGTGCCGCCGCGGCCGTAGCAGGCCGGCCCCGGCTCGGCGCCGGCGCTGTCGGGCCCCACCTTGAGAAGGCCCAGGGCGTCCACCCGGGCGATGCTGCCGCCGCCGGCGCCGATCTCGATCATGTCGATGACCGGGATCTTGATGGGCAGACCGCTGCCCTTGCGGAAGCGGTAGATCCGGTCCACCTCGAACTCCCGGGCCTTCAGCGGATGGCCGTTCTCCACCGCGCAGAGCTTGGCGGTGGTGCCGCCCATGTCGAAGGAGAGCAGGTCGGGATAGCCGGCGCGCTGCCCCAGAGCGGCCGCCGCCAGCGCCCCCGCCGCCGGCCCCGATTCCAGCATGCGCACCGGAAAGCGGGCGGCGGTCTCGGGCGTGCCGATGCCACCGCTGGAGAGCATCACGAAGAAACTGCCGCTGAAACGCAGGCCGTCGAGCCGCTGCTGAAGCTCCCGCAGGTAGGCGGCGACGCGCTCCTGCACGTAGACGTTGGCGGCGGTGGTGCTGGTGCGCTGGAACTCGCGGATCTCGGGCACCACGTCGGCGCTGATCGACACACGGATGTCAGGAGCCACCTCGGCGATGAGCTCCTGCGTGCGGCGCTCGTGGGCGGGGTTGCGGAAGCTGTTGAGATAGCACACCGCCACCGCCCGCACCCCCTTGTCCCGAAGCTCGGCCACCAGGCCGCGCACGAAGTCCTCGTCCAGCGGCGTCAGCACGGCGCCGTCCGCGGCCACGCGTTCGGGCACGTCGAAGCGGAGGTAGCGCGGCACCAGGGGCTTGGGGAACTCGAGATCCAGGTCGTACAGCTCGTAGCGGTGCTCGCGGCCGATCTCCAGGGCGTCCCGGAACCCTTCGGTGGTGAGCAGCGCGGTCATGGCGCCCTTGCGCTCGATCAGGGCGTTGGTGACCAGGGTGGTGCCGTGCACCACCGTGCCCTGCTGGGCGCGGTCGACAACCCCGGCCTCCAGGCCTTCCCGCATGGCGGTTTCCACCGCCACGCTGGGATCGCCGTGGGTGGTCAGGGTCTTGCCGATGAAGGAGGTGCCGTCATCCCCCACCAGCAGCAGATCCGTGAAGGTTCCGCCGATGTCAACGCCGACGCGATACATGGAGGCCGGACAACCGCCGCTACTGCGCGAACAGGTCCATCAGGGCGTCGGTCTGGTCGGCCGCCGCCGGGCGCAAGAGCGGGATCTTGACGCCCGCGTCGCGGTACTGCTGGACACGAGCCTTGACCTCGTCCGGGGTGCCGCTGGCCGTCATTCCCTCCACGTAGGAATCCGGGATGGCCTTGATGAGGGCGTCCATGCCGCCCTCGGCATGGGCCTTCTCGAAGGTCGGGATGTCTTCCTCGTGGATGTAGGGCTCGCCCACCTTCATCTTGGGACGGGCGATGAACGGGAGCTGGATGGGGTCGAGCTTGGTGGCCACCTCCCAGCGGATGGCGTCCAGGGCCTTCTGGTGGTCGTCGGCGATGGAGCAGTTGATCAACTGGGCGACCTCGAACTTGGAGAAGTCGCGGCCCGCCTCCTCGGCGGCGTCCTTGATGATCTTGAGGGCGTTGGCGGTGTACTCGGGCGAGCACACCGCGTTCAGCACCACGCCGTCGCCGATCTGGCCGGCGAGCTTCAAGCCGGGCACCGCGGTGGCCGGGATGTAGAGCGGGATGTTGGTGCGCAGCGGCTTCCAGCCGATGCCGACGTTCTTGAACTTGACGAACTGGCCTTCGTAGTCGACCTTCTCGCCGGTGAAGAGCAGCCGCATGGACTCGATGTATTCCCTGAGCACCTGAGGGGGGTCCTGGTGCTCCATGGCGTGGACCCGGGCGTGGCTTCGCGTACAGGCGCCCGGCGCCAGCGTGATGCGCCCTCCGGTCATCTCGTCTAGCGTCATCAACGACTGGGCCATGCAGATGGGCGTGCGCAGGCGGACGATCTGGGTGGCCCCCAGCGTCACCTTGGAGGTGGCCAGGCCCATGGCCGACAGGGCGGAAACCGAGTCGCGCATCAGTTCAATGGTCTCCGAGAAGAAGCCCATCTCGAAGCCCTTTTCCTCCGCGCGCCGCATGAGGTCGGCGATTTCCCGGACGTTGGTGAACTTTCCGTATCCAAGTGCGAACCCGACTCTGGCCATGACGTCTCCTGACTCGTTAAGCACAACCGCTCCCGATCGTTCATGTCTCGGCGAGCGCGTTGTGCGCGGCTGCCGGCCTGTGCCAGACGCCGCCACCGACGACCCGATGGTCCTGCGCTTAAAGCTCCGGTTGATTCAGAGGAAAGCGGGCGGTCGCTGCGGTGTGCCTGAAGAAAAAACCATTTGTATCCGACCGCTTGCGGTACGTCAAGGAAGGGCCGTCCGGCCGGGAAGCACGAGCGGCCGTTGCGGCGCACCCCGGGATTGCGTAAGCTCTAGCTCACGATGGTGGGGCTGGACATTGACGGCGTGGTGGCGGACTTTCTCTCTCCCTTTCTCCTTCGTCTCGAAAGGCGCATCGGCAAAGGGCCGATACCGGCGGAATCGCTCCGCAGCGTGCGCCTCTCGGCGCATCCGGCGCTGACCGAGGAAGCGGTGAGGGAATGCTCCGAGGCCGTGCGGCAGGACCCCGGGTTCTGGGACGGGCTGGATTCGCTCTTGAGCCCGGACCAGTGGCGGCGGCTGGAACACCTGAGCCGATGCAGGCAGCTCTCGTTCATCACGCACCGCACCGGGCACGAGAGCTGGGACATCCACGCGGTCACCTCCGAGTGGTTTCGGCGCCACGGCATCACAAACCCCGACGTCCACCTGGTCGAGAAGGAGAAATCCGCGGTGGTAGAGAGGCTCGGCGTGGTGCTGTTCGTCGACGACAACTACGAGAACTGCCAGGACGTGGCCGAGCATACCGACGCGCGGGTGCTGATGCCGCACCACCCCTACAACCGCCATTTCTCGCATCCCGGCGTAACCCGCGTCATGCATTTCAACGAGGTGTTCACGGAGATCGAGCGCTGCCTGGATCTCCGCGCACCGACCCCCGTTTGAGGAGGCCCATCATGTACGGTTGGCGAGCACGTGTCGGCCATGTGGCTCCGTCCCGCGGAGACACCCTGGTTTACGAGTTCTACCGGATGCTGCCGGAAGGCTTTCAGCTTCTCAACAGCACCGGCACCATCCGGCAACTGGTGGACGCCGACTTCGAACGGCAGCTCGAGCGCATCGAGGAGGCGGCCCTGGACCTGGTGGACAACGGCTGCGACGTCATCATCCTCGGCGGCTCCCCGCTCTTCACCAAGCTGGGCCACGGCAGCGACACCGAGATGGGCCGGCGCCTCACCGAGAAGACCGGCGTCCCCATCACCGCCGGCATCACCGGCGAGGTGGAAGCCCTCAAGGCCATGGGACTCCACAGCCTCGTGGTGGCGACTCCCCACGAGGACGAGTTGAACGCCCGCATGAAGGCGTTCCTGCAGGCTTCGGGCTTCGAGGTGCTGCAGATCGAGGGCTACGGCGTGCGCAAGAACTCGGCCATCTCGGACCTGCCGGTCCACGCCTCCTACAAGATCGCCAAGCGCCTGTACGAAAAGGCCCCCGAAGCGGACGGCATCTTCATCCCCTGTCCCCGCTGGCCCACCATCGAGGACGTGGAGCTGCTGGAGCAGGAGATCGGCAAGCCCGTGGTCACCAGTTGCCAAGCCTACATCTGGTATGCGCTGAAGTTGATCCGCATCAGGGAGAAGATCAACGGCTACGGGCGCCTGATGGGCAGCCTGGCGGCGTGAGCGCGGCTCCTGATCTCCCGCCCGACCGGCACCCGTACGTCGACATCCACGCCCATCCGGGCCGTTTTCACCGGGACAACACCGGTCTGGACGAACGCGTCCTGGAAATGGCCCGGGGCGGCCTGAGCGCCGCCTTCTTCTGCGTGAGCACGGACCGGGCCATCATACGCCGAGACCGGGAAGCCGGCAGAATCCGGGCACAACGGGAGTTCGAACCCGGAGAATCGTATCGCGACGCCTACGCCCGTTTCGCCCTACTCGACCCGTGGTTCGAACAAGGCCAACTCTCGCGCGTGCTGGCGCCCCCCGACGTTCTACGCGCCAAACGGTCGCGGCGGCCCGGCGCCATCCTCGCCGCCGAGGGCGCCGACTTTCTGGAGGAACGCATCGACCGGGTCCAGGAAGCCCACGACCGGGGCATCCGGTCGATCCAGCTCGTCCACTACAACATCAACGCAGTCGCCGACATCCAGACCGAGGAGCCCCGGCACCAAGGCCTGACCCCGTTCGGCGCTCGAGTCATCCGCGAGATGAACCGCGTTGGCATGATTGTGGACGTGGCCCACGCCACCGAGCAGGTGACCCGCGACGTGGTGGACATCACCACCCAACCCATCATCCTGAGCCACACCGCGCTCCGCCGCACGCCGCGCAAGTACACGCGCTTCATCTACGCCGACCACGCCAGGCTCATCGCCTCCACCGGCGGCGTCATCGGCGTCTGGCCCGCCGGCCGCGGCGGCCTGGAGCGCTGGCTCCGGCGTTTCAGAAGGCTTGCCGACCTGGTGGGCCCCGAGCACCTCGCCGTGGGCACCGACATGGACGGCCTGCGCAACACCGTCTTCGACGACTACGGCGAACTGCCCGGACTGTCCGCCGCGCTGCTCGCGGCCGGATTCTCCAGAAGCGAGGCCGCCGGCATCCTGGGTGGAAACTTTATGAGGGTTTTCCGGGAGGTGGCTCGGCGGGCGTGACTTCGGCCAACGCTTCCCAGTCCGATTCCGGCACCGGCAGCGCAACGACGTCGCCGATGAAGGTAACGGCGCCGGCCAGTTCCGACCGAGAGCACTCAGGTCTGATTCGGATCACCCCAGCTCCAGCTTGTAGAACCGCTGGGCATTGCCGCCCAGGAGGGCGTCCCGCTCTTCTCGCGTGATGGAGTCGTTGTTCTTGATGGCATCCACCCTGCCCCAGTCCATGTCGCTGTGGGGGTAGTCGCTGGCGTACATGAGCGAGCCGGCGCCGACCTGGTCGATGATGGAGCGGAGGTTCTCGTCGTCCTCGAAACCCGAAAGGATGCGTCCGGCGAGGATGTCCTCCATGGGCTCCCGGATGGTCTCCGGCAGGGTGTAGGGAGCCCTGCCCCAGTTGCCCTCGTGGCGTCCGTCGCCCCGAGGTCCCCGGACGTGCTCGATGTGCTTGCCCACCCACCAGGCCCAGTACGGGAACCAGGTGGCGCCGATCTCCAGGAAAGCGCAGCGGAGGTTGGGATAGCGCGCCAGTATACCGAGACGCACCACGGACATCATACCCACCATCATGGAGAACGGCATGGCGGTGACGTGGGTGGAGAAGAAGTCCGTAAAGCAGTCCGCCCAGGGCGTGTCGTGCATGCCGGTGACCGCGTGGAAGCCGATGGGTGTGTCCAGCTCGTCCACGGTGGCGAAGAAAGGCTCGTATTCGGGGGCGTGAAGGGGGCGGTTGCCGGCCATGCCGGGCAATAGCACTCCCGCGAGGCCCAGCTCTCCCACGGCCCGTCTTGCCTCTTCCGCCGCCCCGGCCGGGTCCTGGACCGGCACCATGGCGATGGCGTTGAGGCGCTTGCTGGCCTTGGAGCATTGCTCGGCCACGTAGTTGTTGTAGGCGCGGCAGACGGCGCCGGCCAACTCGGCGTTCTCCAGGTCGAACACCCACACGAGCGCCGTGGGGAAGACGACTTGGTAGTCCACGCCCATCAGGTCGAGGTCGTCGAGGCGGCCCGGGATATCGTCCAGGGAGTTGTCCCGCGCCTTCATCTGCTTGTGCCGCGGCGTGGGATAGTTGAACCCGCCGCCGCCCACGCCCCTGGAGAACGGGATCCGCGGCACCACCCGCCCCTCGGCCAGCCACCGTCCCTGGTCCCTGTCCTCGCCGGGCATGTCGATGACCCGCGGCCGGAGTGGATGGAACTCCTTCTCGATGTAGCGGTCGAACAGGTCGAAAGGCTCGTGCAGATGGCCGTCGGAGTCGATGGTCAGCATGGTTACCTCCCGGAAAAGCCTCGGGGTAAGCGGACCCGCGGTGGAATGAAGGAGCCGGCTACGGGCGTCTTGAACGGCGCCCGATTCCCGAGAAGGTCAGGCGCCGAACTTGTCCCACTGCTCGGGAGTGAACGTCTTCAGCGAAAGCGCGTGGATCCGTTCATCGCCAAGCTCGTCCTTGAGCGCCTCGTAGACCATCTTGTGCTGGTCGATGAGCCCCTTGCCGGCGAAGGAATCATGCACGACGACCACCTGGTAGTGGTCTCCCCCGCCGGTCAGGTCCTTGATCATCGGCACCACGCAACCCGGGAAAACCCGGCCCAGCGTATCCTCGATCTCTTGTGGCTGAATCATGGGGCTGGAATTAACACAAAACGGGTGTATCGACCACTCGACACGCGGTCAGGCCTGCGGGTCGTAGTCTCCCCGACACTGCTGGATCATGGCTCGCATGTCGGCCCGCAACTCTTCGTTGGTGGGCCGGCCCACGTAGTACCAGCCGTTGTAGATGCGATGGACGGTGAGGTCCGGCAGGAGCGAGAAGGCGTACGGAATCGCGATGGTCCCGTGCTTCTTGTCCGAGGTGTCGACGATGTCCAGGGCCTCGATGGCCTTGTGCTCGTGGTCGCTGAGAAACGGGAACGTCGCCCCCAGGCCGTTCCTGAGCGCGCCGTTCACCGGAGGCGGGTCGACGCTGACGACGGCGACGCGGCAATAGGCGGAGGGAAGCTCTTCCTGAAGGATGACCAGGTGGCGCAACTGCACCACGCACTTCCCTCACCAGTAGCCGCGGTAGAACGCTACCATGAGGGGAAACCTGCCCTCGGTGATCTCGGACAACTTCACCTCCTGGCCCGATTGGTCCTCGAGGGCCAGGTCCGGAAACTTCACGCCTACGGTTTGGTTCATGATGTGCCTCCCTGGAGTATCGCGACGATGGCGAGAACCGGGCACGGGCGGGTTTGAAACCCACCCCCACACACGTTGCTCACACCGCGCGGGTTGACTGTTGCTACCTTGGGTCTACGGGGCCGGCATCGCCCAGCGTGCCAGCTCCGATTCCTCAAGCTCCGCGCCGACGCCGGGCCGCTCCGGAACCGGCACCCGCCCTCCTCGCAGGTCCAGCGGCTGCTCGACCACGTCGCCGCCCATCTTTAGGGGGCCCACCGACTCGCAGCCGTCCATGATGTTGGCGCAGCTTGCGGCCACGTGAATCTCCGCCAGCGTGTTGATGGCGAGGCCGAAGCCATGGCCGATGACGCAGCGGATGCCCGCCGCCTCGGCCATGTGCACCATGCGCACGGTGCGGGTGATGCCCCCCTGCTTCATCACCTTGACCTTCACGATGTCGGCGGCCTCTTTTCGGATCACCGCCACCAGGGTCTCCGGCCCGACGATGGCTTCGTCCGCCATCACCGGGACGTCGACGCCGCGCCGCACCCGCGCCAAGCCGTCGTAGTCGGCCCGCGACACGGGCTGCTCGAACAGCGCCACGTCCAGCGAAGCCAGCGCCCTTCCCAGGCGGATGGCGTCGTCGACGCCGTAGGCCTCGTTGGCATCCACCCGGAGTTGGAGCCCGCTCCCCGCCGCACCGCGGACGGCCGCCACCCGGTCGCGGTCGGCCTCGACGCCCGAGCCCAGCTTGATCTTCACGGAGCCGAAGCCCGCGTCGCGCCAGCCCAGGGCCTCCCGCGCGGCGGCATCGGGATCCAGCATACCGATCCAGCCGTTGAGCCGCACCTCGTCCCTGAGCTGCCCCCCCAGCAGGGAGTGGACCGGCTGGCCCAGGACCCTGCCCTTGAGGTCGAAGAGCGCCATCTCCAGCGCGGCCTTGGCATCCAGATGGCGCGGTATACGGCGGTCCATGAGTTCCAGCGCCGCCGACAGGTTCAGCGGATCGCATCCCGTGAGTTCAGGCGCCAGCAGCCGCACCGCCTTCAGGGTGTCGCCGAAGCTCTCCTCCGAGTGTCCGGGATCCGGGTCGACGTTGCCCAGACCGGTGAAGCCCTCGTCGGTGCGGACGCGCACCAGGATGCTGTCCTGCCGGGTCTTGGTGTCGTGGGCGTTCCGGAAAACCCCTTTCAACGGGATCCGCAGAGGATGGATATCGGTGCCGGTGATTCTCATTGGACCTGTGAATGCTGTCCGGTCTGCCCGCCCGGGCGCGTGCTTTGCGTTGCACGCGGCCGCGAGCTACTGAATGATACCGACAACGACACGGTTGGTCGAACGGTCAGGGAGGAACCAGGACATGACTAACGCCTCACGGTTGCGGGAAGCAATGGCCGAAGAGGGCTGCCTCGCGGCGCCGGGCGTTCACGACGGCCTGACCGCATTGCTGGCGGAGAGGGCCGGCTTCCGCGTGGCGCTGCTCGGAGGCAACGCCGTCACCGCCAGTTTGCTGGGTCTTCCAGACCTGGGATTCCTGTCCGCCGACGCCCTCGTCGCGCACGTGCGGAACATCTGCCAGGTGCTGCGCATCCCGCTGGTAGTGGACGCCGACACCGGCTTCGGCGGCCCGCTGCAGGTGTATCGGACCGTGGCGGCGTTGGAATGCGCGGGCGCGGCGGCGATCATGATCGAGGACCAGGTTGCAGCCAAGAGGTGCGGTCTGCTGCAAGGAGAGCATCCGCTGGTTTCCGAGGCGGAGATGGCCGAAAAGGTCCGGGCGGCCGACGCGGCCAGGGCGGATCCGGACACCGTCATCGTCGCCCGCACCCTGGCCTACTCCTCCGGCGGACTCGACGAGGCCGTCCGACGCGGCCGGGCCTACCACGAGGCCGGCGCCGGCGTGGTGTTCGTGCAGGTGCCGGGCACCGTGGAGGAACTCCGCGAGATCCGCCGCGGCGTCCCGGGCCCGCTGGTCGTCAACATGGATGAAGCCCTGCCCGCTTCGGCCCTGAACGTGCGCGACGTGGCGGATGAAGGCTACAAGCTGGCCCTGTTCCCCGGGACCATCCGCTACACCCTGGTGAAGACCGTTGGCGAAGCCCTCGGCGTCCTGCGTCGGGAAGGGACGACCCGGAGCCGCCGCGACGGGATGGCGTCGCTGGCTGACTACCACGGCGTGCTGCGAATGGACGAGTTCCTGGAGTTGGAAGACTCGTTGGCGAAGCCTTCGTAAGCGGTCGCGGCGGATGGCCGGTTTGGAGACGGCCCGTTCAGGCGCGAATGTCTTCCAGGAAAAGCTCCGTCGGTATCTCTCGGCCCAGTCCGGCGTCGCGGGCGCGTTCGTAGACGGCGGCGGTGATAGCGCTGAACTGCGGTCCGATGGCGCCGATGTTCATGAACCAGGTCGTCTGTTCCGGGCTGGTGCGGCCGGGAATCCGCCCGCCCATCAGGTCCGGCAGCTTGGGGATGTCCACGACCTCCGGAGTGAGGTCCACCCGCGGCACCAGCGCCCGCTCGTCCTCCTGTCCGGCCACGTAGCCCAGATAGCCTCCCCGGGCGTAGAAGGCGTCGGGCGGCAGCTTCTCCACGTAGGGGGTGGCGTCGCCGGGCCGCACCGCCACGTCCACGGCGTGAAGGAACCCCGGCTCCACCGAATTCCGGTTCACGTCGATGACGTGCATGCCCGGCTCCAGCCAGTCGCTGAAGAAAACCGGCTCGATGGCCGAGGCGCAGCAGCACACGATGTCGGCGCCCCGCACGGCGCTGCGCGCGTCCGGCGCCACCTCCACCTCGATCTGGTGACGCGCCCTCATCTCATCGGCACACTGCCTGGCGTTGGCCGGGTTGAGGCTGAAGACGGTGACCTTGTCGATGGGCCGCACGTGGCAGAGCGCGTCGAGGTAGCTCCGCGCCATGCCGCCGGAGCCGATCATCGCCACGGTGCGGCTGTCCTCGCGGGCCAGGTACTTGGCGCCGAGGCCGGCGCCCGCGCCCACGCGGTCGTGCTGCAACCGGCCGTCGTTCATCATGGCCACGGGGGTGGCGTCGCGGGTGCTGAAGAGCATGAGGAGGCCGCACCAGGTGCCGGGCTCGCGGGCGTACTTGTTTTCCCGCCGGTGGCCGTGCACCATCGGCCAGCTCACCATGTCGGAGATGATGCGGATGCAAGCGTAGCCGTCCTTCCGGCTGCCCCCGACCATGAGGGCGAGGCGGTGGTAGGGGGCTTCCTGCCCGGACGGCACGTACATGTCCATCCGGCCCATGCCGGTGGCGTCGCCCCGGGCCAGCTCCAGGAAGAGCCCCTCCAGGGAGTCCAGGCACAGCGGCATGTCGATGACCCGGGCCACGTCGTCGTTGTTCAGGAACAGCATGGGGACTCCTCGTGTCCGTCCGGATCTTTCCGGGTGTTTGTCGCCCGCCTCGATTGAAGTATAGTAACGTGCGAAGCTTCGGCGCCGCGCCGCCGTTCGGCGTGGGCGGAGCGCCGAAAGGAGAACAGTCATGCCTCTATATGAATTCCAGTGCAAGAGCTGCGGCCATGAGTTCGAGGACCTCGTGCTCGGCTCCGCCCGCCCCGCCTGCCCGTCCTGTGAGGGCCGGGAACTCGAACGGCTTCTCTCCGTGTTCGCGGTCAACGGCGCCACGGACGCTCCGATGCCCGCCGCCGCGTGCGGAAGCTGCGGCGACCCCAGAGGACCGGGAGCCTGCTCCATGAACTAGTGCGCGACGTCCGTTCCCGAGGGATGAGGCGCCGCGTGACTTTTGGAGAAATTTGAGGTAGATTAGCCGACGCAGGTAAAAAGAGCTGGACACCTTATCCAGAGTGGTGGAGGGACAGGCCCGTTGAAGCCACAGCAACCGTGTTCCCCCGTGAACACAGGTGCTAATTCCGGCCCGTAAGGGACAGATAAGGTGAGGAGAAAACCTCTTCTCATCTTGGAAGAGGTTTTTTTTCGTTTGTAGTGTCTTGAGTAGTGTCGTTGAAGCTTTGCCTGGAGCCCGCGTTCGATGCGTCTGACCCCTGATCAAATCGAGCGGTACAGCCGCCAGATCATGATCCCCGACGTCGGGGGCGCCGGCCAGATACGGTTGCGTGAGGCGAGCGTTCTGGTGGTGGGCGCCGGCGGCCTGGGAAGTCCCGCGGCGTTCTATCTGGCTGGCGCCGGCATCGGAAGGCTCGGTATCGTGGACGGCGACGCGGTGGACCTGTCCAACCTGCAGCGGCAGATCCTCCACACCACCGCCGACCAGGGGCAGCGCAAGGTGGAATCGGCGAGGTCGCGGCTGCGCGAGCTGAACGCCGAGGTCGAGGTGGAGGTCCACGACACGCGCCTCGCCGAGGAAAACGCCGCCGATCTAATGAAGCCGTACGACTTCGTCATCGACGGAAGCGACAACTTCGACACCAAGTTCCTGGTCAACGACGTCGCCGTGTCCATGGGCAAGCCCTTCTCCCACGCGGGGATCGTACGCCTTCAGGGGCAGACCATGACGGTGGTGCCGCCGGACAGCGCCTGCTACCGCTGCCTTTTCGAGGAGCCGCCGGCGCCGGGGGAGGTCCTGGGGTGCCAGCAGGCGGGCATCCTGGGCGCGGTGGCGGGGACCATCGGCTCCATCCAGGCCACCGAGGCCGTCAAGTACGTCGTCGGCCTCGAGGAGCACCTGCTGGTGAACAGCCTGCTCACCTATGACGCGAAAACCATGGAAATACGGAAGGTGCCGGTATCGCCGAACCCGCGCTGCAAGGCTTGCGGCGCATCCGCGGGCTCGCCGGCGTCCCAAAGGAGTCACGCATGAGCTTTGTGCAAGGATTGAAATGCCGGGAGTGCGGCCGGGAGTATCCCACGGCACCCCTACACGTGTGCGAGGACTGTTTCGGCCCCCTGGAGGTACAGTACGACTACGACGCGATCCGCGACAGCGTGAGCCGGGAGAAGATCGCTTCGCGGGCTCGCAACCTGTGGCGTTACCGGGAGCTGCTGCCCATCGACCAGGAGCCACGGGTGGGCCTCTACTCGGGCTATACCCCGCTCATCCGGGCGCGCCGCCTGGGCGAGGCGCTGGGCGTGGACGAGCTGTACCTCAAGGACGACTCGGTCAACCACCCGACCTTCTCCTACAAGGACCGGGTGGTGTCGGTGGCCATCTCCAAGGCCATCGAGTTCGGCTACGAAACCGTCTCGTGCGCTTCCACCGGGAACCTGGCGAACTCGGTGTCGGCCCACGCCGCCAGCGCCGGGCTCAACTGCTACGTCTTCATTCCCGAAGGGCTGGAGGAAGGGAAGATCGTGGGCTCGGCGATCTACGGCCCGCGCACCGTCGCCATCAAGGGGACCTACGACGACGTCAACCGCCTGTGCAGCGAGATCGGCGACAAGTACCAGTGGGCGTTCGTCAACGTGAACCTGAGGCCCTACTACTCCGAGGGCGCCAAGACCCACGCCTTCGAGGTCGCGGAGCAGCTCGGATGGAAACTGCCGCGCCACATCGTCGTGGGCTCGGCGGGAGGGACCATCCTTCCCAAGCTGAACAAGGCGTTCAAGGAGCTTCGGACCGTGGGGCTGGTGGATGCGGACGAGCCCTGCAGCATCTACTCGGCGCAGGCGGCGGGCTGCTCCCCGATCATCGACGCTCTGAAGAAAGGCACCGACGTCGTCGACCCGGTGAAGCCCGACACCATCGCCACCTCCATCGCCATCGGCAACCCCGCCGACGGCTACTACGTGATCCAGGCCGTCAAGGAGTCCGGGGGGTGGGGAGAGAACGTCACCGACGAGGAAATCCTCGACGGCATCAAGCTGCTGGCGGCCACCGAGGGCATCTTCACGGAGCCCGCCGGCGGCACGGAAGTTGCCGTAACCAGGAAGCTGATCGAGCAGGGTCGGATTCCCCGCGACGAGTCCATCGTCATCTCGATCACGGGGAACGGCTACAAGACGGTGGAGACGGTGGCCCACATCATCGATCGTCCGTACAGCATCGACGCTACCCTCGGCACCTTCGACGAGTTGTACGGCGAGCTGTCGCGCGAGCCGCGGGAAGCGGCAAAGGCCGGCTGAAGCGGGCGCCGGGCGGCCCCGGAGCCGTGGTACGGCGGTTCCACATTGAAAAGGCCGCGAACAGGGTTTATCCTATTGCGGAGGGAGGTTTTCCATGAGTGTTCGTGTACGCGTTCCCACACCGTTGAGAAAGTTCACCCAGGGATCGGACGAGGTGGATGCCAGCGGCGATACCGTCCTGGCCATGTTCGATGACCTTGAGCAAAACCATCCGGGCATCAAGGAGCGCATCATGGACGAGTCCGGCAAGGTCCGTCGGTTCGTTAACGTTTACGTCAACGGTGACGATATCCGCTTCCTCAAAAACGTCGACACCGCGTTGAAGGACGGGGACAACATCTCCATCGTGCCGGCCATCGCCGGAGGCGTTTAACCGCTACACCGCCCCCGAAACCCATGCTCGTCGCGATACCGAAGACGGCGCCGCCACCGGCCCGGGAACTCGCCAAGGTCGACGCCGTCACAGGGCTTGTCGGCAACACGCCGCTGGTGGAGATCCGGAACATCGCCCGCGGCCTGTCACCCGAAGTGCGGGTTTTCGCCAAGCTGGAAGGGTTCAATCCGGGCGGCTCGGTAAAGGACCGGCCCGCGCTGAGGATGATCGAGGAGGCCATCCGCACGGGCCAGCTCCAGCCCGGCAAGACCATCATCGACTCGACCTCGGGAAACACCGGGATCGCCATCGCCATGGTCGGCGCGGCGCTGGGCTACCGCGTCCGCCTGGTGCTGCCGTCCAACGTAAGCGAGGAGCGCAAGGGCATCATCCGGTTCTTCGGCGCGGAGACCGTGTACAGCGATCCCCTGGAAGGATCCGACGGGGCCATTCGACTCTGCCGCAAGATCGTCGCCGAGGACGCGGAGACGTACTTCAAGCCCGATCAGTACTTCAACCCCATGAACACCCAGGCCCACTACGACACCACGGGGCCGGAAATCTACCGTCAAACGGAAGGGGCCATCACCCATTTCGTCGCCGGCATCGGCACCGGCGGGACCGTCATGGGGACCGGCCGCTTCCTGAAGGAACGGGACCCGCGGATCCGCATCATCGGCGTGGAACCGGACGCGGCGTTGCACGGACTCGAGGGGCTGAAGCACATGGCCAGCTCCATCGTCCCGGGCATCTACCACGAAGAGGAGCTCGACCTGAAGGTCCCGGTGGCGACCGAGGACGCCTACGACATGGTCTACCGCCTGAGCCAGGAGGAAGGGTTGCTGGTGGGCCAGTCGTCCGGGGCCGCCATGCGCGCGGCCCTGAGCATCGCCCGTCAGCTGTCCCACGGCACGGTGGTCACCGTCTTCCCCGACTTCGGGAGCCGCTACATGACCACCAATCTCTGGACCACCTGGAAGGAGAAACTGACGGTCGGTGATGTCAACTTCTCGATTTGAGATGAGAGGGTGCTGACACCCGGCAAGTATCGCGGCACCGATCCCGCTTCGTCCGATCCGGAACCACGATGATCATCCGCTGTCCCAGTTGCTCGACGACCTACAGGGTGGACGGCAGCGTCTTCGATGCGCCCCAACCCACTTTCCGTTGCTCCCGCTGCAAGCACGTCTTTGCCGTGCAGATCCGCTTGCAATTGCGTGACGAAGAACCGCCGGTTGCCGCCGCGGAAACCGCCCCGCCGGCCGAGGCGGAGACCGCCGGCTACGAGCCCGACACCCCGGTCGACTCCGATGCCGGGGAGACTTACCCACAGGGCGATGCCGAGACAGACGACTGGGACGCCGGCGCCGGCGAAGTGGACCATGAACCGGACCCTGGGAGCGAGCAGGACACTCTGGACCTGACGGATCCGGCGCCTTCCGCCGAAAGCGCGCCGGCGGCCACGGGTGCCGACGACGACACGGACGCGGCCGAGGACGATTTCGAGGAAACGCTGCTTACCGAACCGGAGTTCGAGCTGCCGGAACTACAGGAGCCGGAACCGCTCGAACCGGCGGCGGCCGTCGACGAAGGGCGCCCGGTCCGCGCCGCGCGGCTACCAGACTTCGAGATCGACGATGATCTCCTGATTCCGCCCCGCCGGGCGGCGACTCCGCCGCCCACGCCACGGTTCGGCAAAAGAGGCTCCATCGTGCCGCTGGTGAGTCTCGTGGCCCTGTCGCTGTTCGCCTTCGCGCTGGTTACGCTGATCTATCAGATCAACCCGCAACCGCTGGATGCCCTGCTGCGACGAATACCGTGGTACGGCAGCGCCGTGTTCGAGGACCGGCACGTCAAGAAGACGCTTTCCTTCGAATCGCTGACATCGGGCGTGCAACCGGTGCTGAATCAGACGGAAGTCTTCATCGTCTCCGGGAAACTGGTGAACCGCAACGACCGGAGCGTCCACAAGGTCCAGATCGAGGCTCAACTCTTCGATGCGGAAGGCAAGCAGGTGGGAAGGCAGGTCACGTTCGTGGGGAACGCGATTTCGGCCAAGATCATCGAGGATATGACGTTTCGGGAGATCTCGATGCTACAGAGCCTGAAGCCCCAGAGCGCCTATCGGATCCCCGCCAACGCTTCAGCGGACTTTACCGTCGTCTTTGCCAAGCCGAAAGCGGCGGTGAAGTCCTTCAGTTGCCGGGTCCTTTCGGCGGAAACCTTCGGCGAAGACGGCGGCGCAACCCTTCAATCCTTCTTGGAACCCTCGCCCTCGCCCTTTTCCGAGGCGGTCACGTCGATCTCGTCGGGCTCGTGAAGGGACTTGCGAAAGCCCTTGATCCCCTTGCCGAGCCCTTGGCCGATCTCCGGAAGCCTCCGGCTGAAGAGGACGAGGATGATCACCAGGATGATCAGCAGTTCCCAGATGCCGAGGCCGAACATGTCACCACTCTAGCCGAAAAGACGCGATATTGACAGAGGCCAGACCCTCACCCCAACCCTCTCCCAAAGGGAGAGGGGGTCAAAATTACCCCTCTCCCTCTGGGAGAGGGTGGCCGAAGGCCGGGTGAGGGCCCCTTCACGCGTACGCCGAGAGCGGCGCGCAGGTGCAGACCAGGTTCCGGTCGCCGTAGGCGTTGTCCACCCGGCCCACCGGCACCCAGAACTTGCGCTGGCGCACCCATTCCCGCGGGAACGCCGCCTTCTCGCGCGAATACGGATGTCCCCAATCTTCGCCCAGCAGGTGGAAGGCGCCGTGGGGGGCGTTCTTCAGGACGTTGTCGGTGGGGTCCGCGGCGCCGGTTTCGATCTCCCGGATCTCCTCGCGGATGCCGATCATGGCGTCGCAGAAGCGGTCCAGTTCCTCCAGGGACTCGCTTTCCGTCGGCTCGATCATCAACGTGCCCGCCACCGGCCACGACATGGTCGGCGCGTGGAAACCGTAGTCCATGAGCCTCTTGGCCACGTCCTCCACGGTGACGTCGGCCGACGCCTTGAAGGGACGCACGTCGACGATGCACTCATGGGCCACCAGGCCGTTCTTGCCGCGGTAGAGAATGCGGTAGTCCGACGACAGCCGGTGGGCGATGTAGTTGGCGTTCAACACCGCCACCTGCGTGGCCCGGGTCAGGCCCTCGGCGCCCATCATGGCGATGTACGCCCAGGATATCGGCAGGATGCCCGCGCTGCCCCAGGGCGCGGAGGACACCGCCGTGATGCCGTCGGCGGGGCCGCATTCGGGCACCACGCCGTGGGTGGGCAGGTACTGCCTCAGGTGCTCCCCTACCGCCAGCGGCCCGACGCCGGGGCCGCCGCCGCCGTGGGGGATGCAGAACGTCTTGTGGAGGTTCAGGTGGCACACGTCCGGGCCGATGCGTCCGGGCTGGCACAGGCCCACCAGCGCGTTGAGGTTGGCGCCGTCCAGATAGACCTGGCCGCCCCTTTCGTGGACCACGCGGCAGATGTCGGTGATGGCTTCCTCGAAGACACCGTGGGTGGACGGATAGGTGACCATCAGCGCGCCGAGGCGGCCGCCGGCCCTGTCCGCCTTGGCGCGCAGGTCGTCCAGGTCGATGTTGCCGTCGTGGTCGCAGTCCACCACCACTACGCTCATGCCCGCCAGCACCGCGCTGGCGGGATTGGTGCCGTGGGCGGAGCTGGGAATGAGGCAGACGTCGCGTTCCCCGTCTCCGTTGGCGGCGTGGTACTTGCGGATCACCAGGAGCCCCGAGTACTCGCCCTGGGAGCCGGCGTTGGGCTGCACCGACACCGCGGCGAATCCGGTGATGGCGGCCAGCCACGCCTCCAGCGCCGCGATCAGCCGCCGGTAGCCCAGCGCCTGGTCCGCCGGCGCGAAGGGGTGCATGCGCGCGAACTCCGGCCACGTCACCGGGATCATCTCGGTGGTGGCGTTGAGCTTCATGGTGCAGGAGCCCAGCGGGATCATGGACTGCACCAGGCTCAGGTCCTTGGCCTGGAGCTGCGCCATGTAGCGCAGCATCTGCGTTTCCGAGTGGTGCCGGTTGAACACCTCCGCTTCCATGAAGGCGCTCTGGCGGAGGTAGCCTTCGGGGAGCCGCGAGGGCGCCTCCGGGGCCGTTTCAGCCTCCTCCACCGGGACCCCGAACACCCGCAACAGCTCTCGCACGTCGCCGCCGCCGGTGGTCTCGTCCACCGAGATGTGGAGTTGCCCCTCGGACGGGCGGCCGAGATTGATGCCGCGTTCCGCCGCCGCCCGCTGGATCTCGCCGGCCCCGCCGGCGTCGACGCTGACGCGGAGGGTGTCGAAGAAGCTTTCCGCCGCCAGCTTGAAGCCGGCGTCCGCGAGGCGGTCCGCCAGCCAGGCGGCGTGGCGGTGGACCCGCGCCGCGATGTTCCTGAGGCCCGACGGGCCGTGGTAGACGGCGTACATGGAGGCCATTACGGCCAGCAGCACCTGCGCCGTGCAGATGTTGCTGGTGGCCTTCTCCCGGCGGATGTGCTGCTCGCGGGTCTGCAGGGCCAGGCGCAGCGCCCGCTGCCCGTAGGCGTCCCGGGAAACCCCCACCAGACGGCCGGGGATCATGCGCTTGTGGCGTTCCCGGGTGGCGAGAAAGCCGGCGTGCGGGCCGCCGAAACCCATGGGCACGCCGAAGCGCTGGGCGCTGCCGACGACGATGTCCGCGCCCATTTCCCCCGGCGGTTTCAGCAGGCACAGGCTCAGCAGGTCGGTGGCGACGATGCTCAGGATTCCGCGTTCCCGGCAACGGCGGATGAACCCCTCGACGTCCGGAATCACCCCGCTGGCGGCGGGGTACTGTATGAACGCGGCAAAGGCATCGGCCGGCGGTTCGGCCCCGCCGGCGTCGGTGACGACCTCCACGCCCAGCGGCGCGGCGCGGGTGCCCATCACCTCCAGGGTCTGCGGAAAGGCGTCCTCGCAAACGAACAGCTTGCGCCTCTCCTGCTTGTCCGCGTTGAAGGCCAGGAACGCCGCTTCGGCGGCGGCGGTGCCCTCGTCGAGCAGGGAGGAGTTGGCGATGTCCATGGCCGTAAGCTCCATGACCATGGTCTGGAAATTCAGCAGGGCTTCCAGACGGCCCTGGGCGATCTCCGGCTGGTAGGGCGTGTAGGCGGTGTACCAGCCCGGGTTCTCCAGGATGTTCCTGAGGATGACGGCCGGGGTATGGCAGTCATAGTAGCCCATGCCGATGTAGGACCGCGCCGGGCGGTTGGCGGCGGCAATCTCCCGGGCTTCGCGCAGAAGCTGCTCCTCGGACAGGGGTTGCGGCAACTCCAGCTCGTCCCGGAACCGGATGCTTTCGGGCACCGCCCGCTCCACCAGCTCTTCCAGGGAGCGCAAGCCCAGCGCGGCCAGCATCTCCCGGATCTCCGCCGCGCCCGGGCCGATGTGCCGCGACGAAAACAGCTCCCGAAACGAACTCTCTCGATCTGTCTGGTCCACGGCCTGGTCCTTTAGTAATTCAGTCGTCGTCGTCCTGCTGGCCCTCGCAGTATTCCTCGTACTCTTCCGCGTTCATGAGATCGTCCAGCTCGGCGACATCCGACAGGCTCACCTTGATGATCCACCCTTCTCCATAAGGGTCTTCGTTGATCAACTCCGGCGTCTCCGGCAGCGCGTCGTTGACCTCGGTGACGGTGCCGCTCACCGGCGCGTACAGATCCGATACCGCCTTCACCGACTCCACCGCGCCAAAGGGATCGTCCTTGCTGATCTTCTCCCCCAGCTCCGGCGCCTCGACGTACACCACGTCCCCCAGCTCGTTCTGAGCGAAGTCCGATATTCCGATCACGCCGGTGTCGTCGCCCTCCACCATCACCCACTCATGCTCCCGCGAATACCGCAGACCCTTGGGGTACTCCATCTGTTCCTCCTTGACCGCCCTGCCGGCTCCCGGCACCCTCACCCCCACCCTCTCCCAGAGGGAGAGGGGGCAAGATTCACCCTCTCCCTCTGGGAGAGGGTGGCCGAAGGCCGGGTGAGGGGCTAACCGAACGGCACGCGAACGATGCGGCCGCGGACCCGCCGGCGGCGAATCTCCACCTGTACCTCGGTGCCCCGGGCCGCGGCGTCGGCCGAAACATAGCCCAGGGCGATGGCCTTGCCCAGGGTCGGTGACCGCGTTCCGCTGGTGATCCGGCCAACCTCGCGCTCGTCGTGAAATATCGGATACCCCTCCCGGGCTATGCCCGCCTCCTCCATCTCCAGTCCCACGAGGCGCCGCCGCAACGGTTCCTTCCGGGCCAGCACCTCGGAACCGATGAACGGTCCCTTGTCGAGCTTGGTGACCCAGCCGAGCCGCGCTTCCATCGGCGTGGTGTCCTCGTCCAGCTCGTGCCCGTAGAGGGAGAAACCCTTCTCGAGGCGGAGCGTGTCCCTGGCCCCCAGCCCGGCCGGCTCCACCTCGCCCGTGCCGATCAGGGCGTCCCACAGGCGGGCGCCGTCGTCCGCGCCGCAATAGAGCTCGAAGCCGTCCTCTCCGGTGTAGCCGGTGCGCGAAACGATGCAGTCGACGCCGGCCACCGCGCCGGTGAGGAAGTTGAACGCCTTGACGGCGGAGAGATCCAGGGCGGTCAAGGGCTGCAGGATCGCCTCCGCGGCGGGACCCTGAAGGGCCAGCAGCGCATAGTCGTCGCTCAGGTCCCGGACCGCCACGTCGCCGCCCGCATGGTCCGAAAGCCACGCAAAGTCCACCGCCCTCCTGGCAGCGTTGACGCAGAGCAGATAGCGGTCGGCCTCCAGCCTGAACAGGACCAGGTCGTCGATGACCCCGGCGCGCTCGTTCAGCAACAGCGTGTACTGGGCCTGCGAGGGTTCCAGCCGCTCGACGTCGTTGGTGGTGAGGCGCTGACAGAACTCCGAGGCGCCCGGACCGCTCACCTCGATCTCGCCCATGTGGCTCACGTCGAAGAGGCCCGCCTTGGAACGCACCGCCTCGTGCTCGGCCTGAATGCCCCGGTATTGCACCGGCATCTCCCAGCCCGCGAACTCCACCATGCGGGCGCCGAGGGCCTTGTGCCGGGAGTGGAGAGGGGTCTTCCGGGGCTCCGGGCTTTTCGCGTCTTCCGCCATCGTTACGACCTGCCCGCCCGTTCCGGAACGCAAGCATGAGCGGGTTCGAACCGCGCCATCATTCCAGCGATCGTTGCGCGGACAACAGCGTATTGGACAGCAGCATGCAGATCGTCATCGGCCCGACGCCACCCGGCACCGGGGAGATCCACGAGGCGCGCTCGCTGGCCACGTCGAATTCCACGTCGCCGGCGAGCTTTCCGGTGGGCAGACGGTTGATCCCCACGTCGATGACCACCGCGCCGGGCTTGATCCACTCTCCGCGGACGGCGCCGGCCTTGCCTACCGCCGCCACCACCACGTCCGCCCGGCCCACCTCGCCGCCGAGGTCCGCGGTCCGCGAGTGGCAGAGCGTCACGGTGGCGTGCCGCGCCAGGAGCATGAGTGCCACGGGCTTGCCGACGATGTTGCTGCGGCCCACCACCACCGCGTTCTTGCCCTTGAGGTCGCAGCCTACGGAATCCAGCATCCGCATGATCCCCAGGGGGGTGCAGGGCTGGAAGCCGGCGCCTCCGGAGAGCAGCAGGCCCTGGTTCACCGGATGGAAACCGTCCACGTCCTTCCGTGGTGACACGGCCTCCAGGATGCGGTCCGAGCGGATCTGGTCCGGCAGCGGGAGCTGGACCAGGATGCCGTGGATGGAGGCGTCGTCGTTGAGACGGCCGATGAGTCCCAAGAGTTCCGACTCGGACACCGACGCCGGGAGAAGATGCTCCACGGACCCGATGCCCACCTCGGCGCACGCCTTCTCCTTGTTGCGCACGTAGATGCGCGACGCCGGGTCGTCGCCCACGAGCACGACCCCGAGCCCAGGAACGACGCCATGGTCGTTCCGGAGCCGCTCGGTCTCGATCCTCACCTCCTCGCGCACCTGCTTCGCTACGGCCTTGCCGTCGATAATCATCGTCCTGACGCCTCAAATTGTCGTCATGCCGCCCCTATTCATCGCCCACGGTCGGACCTACGTGTCAAATTCCGGTTAACACGCCGCGACGAGGAGGTCAATGAATATCACAGTACCTTAGTTCCAAACTGAGACACTAGCACATTGTTGAGAGTTCCCCCGGCGCCGTCTTGACACCCCACGGGTGCTCGCGTACCAATAAATCAATGGTCGTGGGGGTGCCGAAGGAGCTGAAAACCGAGGAAAACCGGGTCGCGCTGACGCCGGCGGGCGCGGCCGCCTTCATCGCCCACGGTCACCAGGTGCTGGTGGAGCGCAACGCCGGCCGGGGCAGCCATATCGCCAACCGCGCCTACACCGCCACCGGCGCGACCGTGCTGGACCGCGCGCGGGACGTATGGGGGCGGGCCGATCTCGTCATGAAGGTCAAGGAGCCGGTAGCCGAAGAGTTCGTCCACCTGAGGCCCGGGCTGACCGTGTTCACCTACCTCCACCTGGCCGCGCAACCCGAATTGGCCAATACCCTGTGCGAGAAGGGCGCCACCGCCGTCGGCTACGAGACCATCGAGCTGGACGACGGCTCCCTGCCCCTGCTCACCCCCATGAGCGAGATCGCCGGGCGCCTTTCGCTGCAGGTGGGCGCCTGGTGCCTGCAGGCGGAGAACGGCGGCAGGGGCGTGCTCCTGGGAGGCGCCTCGGGGGTCCGCCCGGGCAAGGTGGTGGTGCTGGGAGCCGGCACGGTGGGCGCTTCCGCGTGCCAGGTGGCCGCCGGAATGGGCGCCGACGTGAGCGTGCTGGACGTCAACCCGGCGCGGCTGCGCTACATCCACGACATCCTGGGCGGCCGACTCACCACCCTCATGTCCAACCGCGCCAACCTGGAGGAGGAGATCGTCGACGCCGACCTGCTGATCGGCTCGGTGCTGATCACCGGCGACAGGACGCCGATGCTGCTGCCGCGGGACCGGATCCGGCAAATGAAGCGCGGCGCGGCCATCGTCGACGTGTCCATCGATCAGGGCGGGTTCGCCGAGACCTCCCGCCCCACCACGCACCGCGAACCCGTCTACGTGGAAGAGCGGGTGGTGCACTACTGCGTCACCAACATGCCGGCGCTGGTGCCGCACACCTCCACCTACGCCCTGACCAACGCCACGCTGTCCTACGGCCTGGCGCTGGCCGACAAGGGCCTGCAGCGGGCGATGCAGGAGAGCCGGCCGCTGGCCCGGGGCCTCAACGTCCACGCCGGCAAGGTCACCCATGCGGGCGTCGCCAGCGCCCTGAAGGTGCCCCTGAGCCCGGTGGACGAGGTGCTTTGCGCATGAGGCTGGTAACCCGACCGGACTTCGACGGCATCGTCTGCGGCGCCCTCATCACCGCGCTGGAGGACATCGACTCGTACCTCTTCGTGGAGCCCAAGTTCATGCAGGACGGCGCGGTGGACATACGCGACGGAGACATCATCGCCAACCTCCCCTACCACCCCGCCTGCACCCTGTGGTTCGACCATCACTTCACCAACGGCGCGGCCGGCTTCGACCGCCCCGTGGTCGCCGGGCGGGGCGCCTTCCGCATGGCGCCGAGCGCGGCCCGCGTGGTGTACGAATACTACTCCGAGGTCCCCAGCGGGTCGTCGCGCTACGAGTCCGCCCTGAGCATGATGCGGACGGACCGCATGACCGCGCTCTTGCGGGACACGGACAAGATCGACGGAGGAACGTTGACCCGCGAGGACGTGCTCCATCCGGACGGCTACGTTCTGGTCTCCATGACCATCTACGGCAAGGAGAGCGCCGAGGAGCCCTACTGGCGCCGCCTCATCGACCTCATCCGCGACCGCACCCTGCCCGAAGTCGTGGACGACCCGGAGGTACGGACGCGGTGCGAACGCATCCTCGGCCTGCAGGAGAGGCTGCGCCGGCAACTGCTGGAGCGCGCCGAGCTGCGGGGAAACGTCATCTACCTCGATCTGCGGGAAACCGAGGACCTGACCGACGCCAACCGTTTCCTGCTCTATACGCTGTTCCCCGAGGGGAACATCTCCATGAAGATCTCCCGGGACCCGCAGCGCGCCCACACCACCGCCATCTCGGTGGGGTACAACATCTTCAACACCACCTCCACGGTCAACGTCGGCGAGCTGTTGAGCCGCCACGGCGGCGGCGGCCACCGGGTGGTGGGATCGTGCAGGGTACCGGACGGTGAGACGGGACGGGCCGTCGACGAGATCCTGCGCCACATCACCGAGCCCGCGGCCTGAGCGGAAACGGAGGTTCCCGTGTCCAACGGTACTCCATCCGGTGCGAAGATCGTAAGCGTCGACGAAGCGCTCGCCGAGCTGGCCGAGATCAACTCCGAGATCCGTCACAAGGGATGTTTCGAGGGCGACGGCTTCAACGTCGGCCTGATCTCGTTCAGCGCCACCGCCACGGCCGACCCGAAGCAGATCGTCCATGACGACAAGGACGTGGTCTGCCACGTGCTGCGGGGGCGCGGACGGCTGCGCGCCGCCGCCGGAGACGTCACCAGCCTCCGCCCGGGCATGCTCTGCCACATTCCCAGGGGCGTCCCCCACGACTTCGCGGCCGAGGAGGGCGAACTGGTCCTGTGCTATTCGCTCATCACCACAAAACGGTAACCGTGCTGTGGCTGTGGGCGGTGGTGTTCCTCGGCGCCTCCGGGTGCACCCGCACCGAGGCGCCCGACCCGCGCTACGTGCAACCGGCCAACCTGCTGGAGATCGTCAACGAGTTCCGGCGGCTGTCGCGAGAGGACGTCTACCGGTTCGACATCCCCAAGGACGTCACCGGCACCAGCATCCTCAAGGCCACGCTGCTGCGTCTGGATGACTATCAACGCAAGCACGGGAACGGCTACAACGATATCGTCGAGTTCACCCGGGCCACCGCCTACGAACGCCTGCGGGACTATGAACGGGCCATCCGCCACTACCGCAATGTCGCCCGGGGCGGTGGCGAGCTGGCCGGCCCGGCCACACGCCAGCTCGAAGCACTGCAAACGTTTCAGCGAATCTCCCGCACGGCTCTTCCCAAAGACGACCCGTTCGAGTACATGAAGGTGCTGGATGACGTGGTCCTGGCCTGGAACGCGTTGGTCCGGGAACACGAGGGAACTCCGCTGGAGTATCTGGCGCGGGTGGAAGCCGAGCGCATCGACCGCGCCAAGGTGGCGTTCGTGGAGTTCAACCGCCATCGGCTGAACCAGGGCAACGAGCTGGTCGTGCTCGGCTACAGCCAGCTCCTGTCCCGCCACGTGCGGAGCAAGAACTACCACCGGCACCTGCTGGACTTCGGCGACTACTACGTGGGTCTGGCCAGGGAGTATTCCCTCAGGAACGACCCGCAGGGCCTCGACTTTGACATCGAGACCTTCGAAGGGTTTGCCCGGTCCGCCATGAAGCTGTATGCGGAGGTGGCGCAGCAGGACGGCGCGCTGGAGAAGCTCGAGGCCGGCGCCAAGCTCGGGGGACTGAAGGGGCTCATGGAACGAACGAGGAGACTCAACCGATGAAGACCGGCGCGTGGCTGCTCTGCCTGCTCGTAGCGCTGCCGGCTGCGGCGCTGGCGCAGTCGGCCCGGACGCCGCACGAGCGGATCATGGACCCCCTGCGCGACTTCGATCCCTTCGAGCCGCCGGTCACCGCCGAACGGTATTTTCCCGACGAGTTGGAGCAGCGCGTGCGCGCGGCCATCGTCGACGCCCTGACCCGGCGCACCGAGAGGTTGCGCGGACACGTCCGCTACTTCGAGGGCAAGGACGAGGAAAGGGTGGCGGACGGCGGCAACCTGAGCGGACTGACTCATCACGTAAGGGAGCTACACCACGGCAACCTCGCCGCCCGAGAAACCTACCGCGACGCGCAACGGGAGGCCCTGGCGGCGGCGCCGCCGGGCACGCCGCAGCGGCTGGTCCGCGCTCGCCTGCGCCGCGACGAACTGGAGCAGGCCGAGACGCTGGTAGCCGAGCACCGCATCGGGCGCTGGAACGCGCTCCTGAACCGGCTGCTCGCCTCCGTGGACCTGATAACGCTGGCGTCGGGCTCCTATGTCACGGCCGCGGTGGAGACCGCGTTCACGGAGGTGCAGCGCACGCGCGCGCCGCGCATGCCGGAGGCCGAGCGCAAGGCCCTGGCGCTCTACAAACGCTTCGTGGAACGTTTTCCGGACGACCCCAGGAGCGCCGAGGTGGCCGAGAAGGTCGCGGCGCTGGAAGCCGACCGGAAAGGCATCTGGAAACACGAGCACCTGACCCGGGCGGGCAAGGCCCTGGATGAGGGCAGGATCGAGGACGCCGAGTTCCACGCACAACTGGCGGCCGTCGTCGATCCCGAGGCGCGGGAGGTTCGCGAACGGCTGCGGGAAATCGACGCCGCCCGGACGGCGCGCGAGGGCGACCGGCGTCGGCAGCATTCGGTGGCGGCCGGCGACGACCTGTCCGACACCGGTCCACAGGAGTCCAGGGACGTCCGGGCGCTGCTGTACGCGCTGGTCAAGGGCGATGCCGCCGGCCTCTCGGAGCAGGCGCGCGACATGGAGCGCCGCTACGGCGGCAAGCCCCTGGGCACCCTGGCCAATGACGCACGGGCCGTGGCCCAGGAGTTGAGCGGCCGCCACGCCGAGGCCAAGCGCACGCTCGGCGAAATCGCCCGCGCCGGTTCATCGGAACGCCAGCAACGGCGCGCGCGGATCCTGCTGGACAGCCCGGAGTACAATCTTCTGGGAGTCGTGGACCGCGCCCGCACGCGTTACCGCCTGGAACAGGCGCGTTTCGTGCTGCTCGGGCGGAATTTTCTCGAAAAGAACGTCCTGATCGGGGCGGCGCCCGTCATCACCCACGGCGTTGCCGGAGCCACCACCCTGGGCACCGCCAACATCCTGATGGTGAGCAGCAACGTGCTGGAGATGCTGAGCGGCAATCCGGTATCGGACCAGGCGGTCATGGACGCCGCCGCCCGCCATGTGCGTTTCCAGTCCGACTCCGAGGAAACCGGCGACGTCTACCAGGTGCTGGGGAAGGCGTACGAGAGCAAGGGCCACCTCCACAAGGCGCTGCATTACTACCGGCTGTCCGGGAAGCTCCCGCCGGACGAAATACGGGAACTGGAGGAGAAGGCCGGGCGGACGCTGCTGAAGGCTGCCGAGGAGAGCGGCTCGGACGCCCGGAAACGGACCCTGTACGCGGCCATCCTCCAGCACTATCCGGACACGCCGGCGGGACGAAAGGCCAAGGGCCTGCTGGCGCGGCTGGTGGCCATGGAGAACCGCGGCTTCAGGCTCAGCAAGCAGTTCCTCGCCGAGCACCCGCAACTCCACGGACCGGACGGCCTCGGCCTCAAGGCCACGCTGTTCGACGGACGGACCGACAACATGGAGCTGGCCGACCGGGGCCTCAACGTCCTGGGGCGCCACGCGGTCCTGCTGCACTACGACACCCCGTGGGGGGTTCAGACCCGCACCCATCCGGCGGCCGAACGGCGCATCGCGAACCTGGAAACCCTGCTGCGGGAGAAGCACTACGAGCTTGCGGCGCTGGACGCGGATGAACGCGACCGGATCAGCGGCGCCGGCCTCCGGGACTTCCCTGCCCGCCTGATGCAGGTCGAGGCGCGGGACCGCGGCGCCGACGACGCGGACATCGAGTTCATCCGGCGCGTCGGCCGGAGGGCGGACCCGCGCTCGCCGATCCTCGACCATCAACTGCTGAGCGAGAAGGAAATCGACCCCCAGCACGCTCTCGGACTGCCCACCGTGCGCGGCAGCGTCACCGCAACGGGCGGCGTCAGCGTGCGGGCGGACGCGCCGGAGTCGTTCCTGGCCGACGAGCTGGTGGTCGGCAACGACGCTGTCAGCCCCTACGCCGGCGTGCGCATGCCCATACCCTTGCTCAAGGACTTCGTCCCGGTGGACTTCATGCTCCGCGCCCGCCCGGGACTGCCGTCCCTCACGCCGCAGATCAGAAAGCCGAAGTCGTCCGTGGACGACGCGCGCCTGTACCGATAAACGATTCGTCGCATCCAGCCCAGGAGGAAGCCATGAGAAAAGTGCTGCAACCCCAAAGCCTGCCCGACCCGCGGCCGCGCTACTCGCAAGGAATTCTCGCCGAGGGAAACCGCCTGCTCTTCATCGCCGGCCAGACCGGGGTGGACGCCGACGGCAACGTCGTCGGCAAGGGCGACGCCGCCGCCCAGGCCGAGCAGGTGCTCAAGAACATGAAGGCGGTGCTCGACGAGGCCGGCGCCAGCTTCGCCGACCTGGTCAAGATCACCACCTACATCACCGATCCGCGCTACCGGGACGACATCAACCCCGCACGGCTCAAGTACATGGGCGACAACCCCCCGTCCAGCACCCTGGTAGTCTGCGCCGGCCTCGCCAACCCGGACTTCCTGGTGGAGATCGAGGGGATCGCGGTGCTGCCGGATTGAAGCCGGGCTACGTGTGATGCGCAAGAAAGCCTATGACTTGGCGGAGTTGCTGGCCAAGATCACGGAAGAGAACCTCCATCCGGAAGTAGATACCGGACCGCCACAAGGCAACGAGGAATGGTAGGGAGCAATGGCCTCGGCTCCTTTGCTGCGGTCTACATCTCGTCGAATCCGACAGACTGTTGACGCAAGACTCGCTGGCCTGAACGGTGTGGAATAGACCCGGACGGCGTCAGTGGTCTGGCAGCGGAATTGCTTGCTTTCCGAGGAGGCGCAACTGCGCCATCCCACAGCGGTGAACACGGCGTTTCAAACGGGATGCAGATGAATTCTCCAACGGCGGAGCCCACTCTCCCTAAGGAGCCGGTCGTCCATCCACGACGTCTTCGGGGAGCATACTACACGCCGACGGACCTCGCGGACGTCCTAACCGAGTGGGCCCTCGCATCCGGCCGAGGGACTGTCCTCGACCCGAGCTTTGGACAGTGTGCGTTCTTGGACGCAGCAGTGCGGGTACTCACTCGCAAGGGAGTTCCACAGCCTGGTCGATTGGTCTTCGGCGTAGACGTGGACAGGTCAGCCCTAGAGTACGCACTCGGTAGTGAAAATTTCTTCCAGGAAAATTGTGTTATCGCGGACTTCCTCACGTTATCGCCGAAAAACCTACGTGGTGCACCGTTTCAGGCTATTGTGGGCAACCCGCCTTACGTGCGCCACCACTGGTTCAACGGTCCGACTAAACAGGCAGGCCGAAAGGCCGTTGATGCAGCGGGTGTGAAACTTCCCGCCACTGCAAGTGCTTGGGCATATTTCCTAATCCACGCGCTTAGCTTCATCCGCGAGCAAGGACGGCTCGCGATGCTCGTTCCGGAAGCGATTCAACAGGCAGACTACGCCCAAAGTGTCAGAAATGCGCTCATCGACCGCTTTGAGCGAGTTTGCCTAGTCCACATCCGTGACCGTATGTTCGACCGTACGGACGAAGCCGTAGTCGTGATCGCGGCGTCAGGCTACGGCAAATCTGGAAGCCTACAGGTTGAGGCGGTCGAGCGAACCCAAGACTTGGCAGCCGTTCTCAACGACGCCAGCTCCAGGCGTTCCGCCCCGCACATGACGGCTATACAGGGGCGTTTGGTAGACTCTAAGGTTGTACAGTTGCTGAATGAACTGGAAGAGAACGCGTCCGTCAAGAAGTTCTCCGAGATCGCAACTCTACGCATTGGGATGGTTACTGGCGCCAACCGTCACTTCATACGGAATATTGCGGATGTGGAGAAACTCGACGTTCCTCGCGACGCTTGGTTGCACGTGTTGGCCCGTACGCGTTGGCTCTCAGGTTTGGAATTTACTGAAGAGGACCTTCAAGAGCGCGCCGACGCAGGGAGGCCCATAGTGCTGGTACGGGTTACGCCGGAAAATCAAGAAACTCCTGGCATCCGGCAGTGGATTGCCGACGGGGTCGACGCGGCCGTCGATCGACGGTTCAAATGTACCATCCGACATCCTTGGTTTTGTATTCCGCTTCCACCACTTCCAGAAGCCTTTGCTACCTGCACACGCATGGGCGCTCCACTACTTGTCGTTAACGGTGCAGATTGTCGATGCACCAACGCACTCCACGCGGTATATTGGAGAAAAGGTGGTTTCTTTCCAAGGGCCGCGGCCGTGGGATGCCTCACGAGTGCGGTCAGCACATGGGCTGAGCTTTACGGTCGCCGGTATGGCGGAGGGGTTCTAAAAATGGAACCCGGCACGTGGAACCAGATGCCGATTCCGATGCCTGAGGGGACGGAGGATGCGTTCGACGAGTTGAATCAAACCATGCGGCGTGGGCAAGAAGTTGAGGCCAGGACGCTAGCCGATGAACTCGTCCTCAGAGAACGACTGGGCTTACCGAGGGCAGACATTCGGCGATTGCAGCACGCACAAGCAGAACTGATGTCCCAACGCCGTCCCGCGCGAGCCGGGAGTGATCATGGCTAAGTTCACGGTTGACACGCATTTGTTTCGCGAATTGGGGGAGCTGTTGGTTGGTCGCGACTCAACTGCGCTGATCGAGTTGATAAAAAACGCCTACGACGCCGATGCGACCGAAGTTGCGGTCCTTGGCGAAGGATTGGAGGATCCAAACCGCGGGAATATCCTAGTGACCGACAACGGCCTCGGAATGAACACGAAACAGTTCGAGAACGGTTTCTTGCGCGTCGCCTCTCGCTTGAAGGATCAAGGAGAGCGGCGCTCCACGCTGTTCCGGCGCCGCTATACGGGCGCCAAGGGAATTGGACGGCTCGCGGCTCACAAGCTTGCTAGGAAACTCGAAGTAGACAGTGTATGGCGAGGCGCCGGTTCCAAGGAGCCACGGGAAGCGCTCTATGCCGCAATTGATTGGGACCAGATAGAACAATACGAAACCCTCGATGAGGTCGAAACGGCTGACGCTATCGTTCTGGACAAGAAGACGGCCCGCAAGAATGCTCCTCCGGGAACAACGCTCATTCTCTCGCGACTGAGGCGGGCATGGACGCCAGCCGAACGTGCAAGGTTTTTCGCGGAGGTCCAATCCTTCGACCCTCCAGCGTTCCTCTGTAATCCGCTACCACCATCGGTGATTGGCATGCCCCTTCTATTCAATACGCCGGTTGCACGCGACCAAGACGCCAGCGTGGTGCAGTCTCACTTCCAAGTCAAACTTGAAGGGGACTTCGCCGCCGGAGAGAGCTACTGGGCACTCATTGCGGAACTGGCCAACTGGGTTCTTGAGATCAGGGCGGAACCCAATGATCAAGACGTGCGCTTTTCGATCGCACCAACAAAGAGGACTCTGAGGGCCAACCCTGGGGCAAAGCCATATCATCAGGCAATACCTCACCCCGCGCCTAAGCAGGGACCGCATTTTGACGCGCGTATTCTGGTGAGAGAAGGCAGCATGAATCTCACCCAAGACCAACGAGTGTGGGCCGCCCGCACAAGCGGCGTCAGAGTGTATATGGAAGGTTTTCGAGTCCTGCCCTATGGAGAGGCAAGAGACGACTGGCTCTCGATTGATGCAGACTATACCCGACGGCCGCGACAACTTGAGATGTTGAAGGACCTCCGTCTCGGCACAGAGGCCACCGACCCCGACGAGGGCCTGATTCGGGTACCGAACAACAACTACTTTGGCGCGGTCTTCTTGACTCAGGAGCGTAGTCCGAGTCTACGCGTCTTGGTTAACCGTGAGGGCTTCGTTCCGGAGGCGAGCTTCGATACTCTGGTTGGACTCGTGCGGACTGGGGTAGACCTTTGCACACGAGCGCGCGCGTCTGCAGCGTATGCGCGCCGTCTTCAAAGGAAAGACGCCCGTCGCCGAATTTCAACGGCCGGGAAGAGCCAGAAGGAACTACCGGACGGCAACGATGCTAGAGGCGACGCTGTTGACGAACTGGCATTGCCGGATCGGCTTCGGGGAGCCGTACAACTCATGCAGAAAGCTCGGGAGAGCTTTAGCGAAGGGAACACCGCCAAAGCCGAGAGTGAGGCAAGTGAAGCCTTGCGGGAGTTCGATGAGACGACAGAACTCGTTACGGATCTCTGGTCGGAACGTTCACTCTTGCTCGTTCTTGCGTCCGTGGGGACTCAGATGGCAGCTTTCGTCCACGAAATCAACGGCTTACTCGGGATGGCACAGGTTATCGAGAGCGCGTTGGAACAGATACTCAATAAGGAGGGCTTCTCCCGAGAGCAGCATCACCAGTTGCGGCAAACATTGTCGGTGATCGGCAATCTGAGACATGGATTGGAGCGCCAAGCGGCGTATTTGATGGAACTCGAAATCCCAGATTCACGCCGTCGCCGTTCACGCCAACGGCTTTGCGACCGCTTCGATGCTGCGGTTGGTTTCATCCGGCACCAAGCAGAACGGCGTCGCATCGACATCGACAACCGAATTCCGTCCGACCTGAGATCGATCCCGATGTTCCCCGCTGAGATTACAGCCGTGTTCGCTAACCTGCTGACCAACGCATTGAAAGCTGCTGGAGAAGATGGACGTATTCGCGCTTCGGCATCTGTCAAACACCGCGAGATTCGGATCCTCGTCCAGAACACCGGCACCGCTGTAGACCTTGAAGAGGCAGAGCGCTGGTTCAGGCCGTTCGAGTCAACGACGATGAAAGTCGACCCCGTCCTGGGTCAAGGAATGGGCCTCGGGTTGACGATTACGCGGAATCTTCTGGACAACTATGGGGCGGCCATACAGTTTGTCCAACCGAAAAGACCGTTCGCGACCGCCGTAGAAGTCGCATTGCCAAGCGGAAGCTAGACTTGAGGATGAAGATGATGGAGAAGCCGTCTATCCTGGTGATCGACGACAAGGAACAAGATTCTCAAGCTACTGCGCTCGGCCTTGGTGATCGGGCGACAACGACCATAGTCCATCCTCAAGACGTAGAAACATCACAACTTGAGAATGCCGATCTGGTCTTGGTGGACTACCAGCTGGATCTTTGGCCTGACCGGGATGCTCAGCCAGCATCACTTAGACCTACAACCGGCATGGCCCTCGCTAGTGTGCTCCGGGAGCAGGTGGATCTATCCGAGAGTAGCCGGTTGACTGCCTTTGCACTCCTTACCGGTCACCTAAAGGACATTAGGGGACGCTTGCCGTCCGAGACTGCCCAACATGTTCTTGCCCGCATGAATAACTTGGAGTGGGTGTTTTCCAAGGGAGAGAACGGTCGCCATCATAAGATGCAGCTGCTAGCGCGAGCCGTACGGCAGTTACCCAGAAATTGGCCGTCAGCTCCGGAACAGTCTGATGCGACAGTCAGGCGGCTCCTCGGCATCAAGAAAAAACGCACCTGGTTCGACCGTTGTTGGGGCGACGTCCTGGACTGTCGTGTACCAGCTAACGAGCTGACATCGGGCATGCATGGCATCCTGTTCATTCGATGGCTGCTGCATCAAGTACTGCCCTATCCGTGTTTCTTGTGGGAAGAGCACTGGGTCGCGGCACGACTGCAGATATCCTTGGGTGCGCTACATGATGTACTCAAGACGGAGAGCGCACTGTCGAGAGATTTGGGATCGATGCGTTACTCCGGGATATTGGCCGAGTTCCTAGGAGGAAGGTGGTGGCGTGGCGCGTTGGAAGACTACGTCTGGAAACTAAGTGGCGGCCGCCGAGGTAACAAGCGACAGTTCGGGGACGCGTTGGCTGAACGCGCAGGAATGGATCTGGAACCGATTGAAGCCAATCCCGCAGTGGTTTGTCTGAACAAGGACCTCGCGCCCTCCGGCCAGTTCGTAACGCCTATAACCGCCGTTACACTACGCCCCGATCATTGGCCAGCATTTGCAGACTCACCCTGGATTGACATCGAATCAGTTAGTGAAGACCCCGAACTGTTCTCGATGGTCAATCCTCTCGATCTGCACCGTGTCGAAAGCAAACTCGACTGAGGACGCAAAGTGGCTGGTTTTCGCTTCCGGTTCGCAGAACTCCAACAGGAAATTATGGCGCTCAAGCAAATGTCCGCTCAGTTTTTTGATTCTCGAACCTCGTTCGCCTTGAATGCGTTTTCGACGGACTTAGAGTCCATCGCAAACCTCCCATCGGGCACTGTGCGCCAATGGGATCTTGAGCCTCTCCAAACGATCGAAAGCAAAGGAGAATACGATAGGAAGAGTAGCCGTAAAGTCTTTGCCGTGATTTCCGGTAGTTGGGACCTATGTCCGTTGGGCAAACGCTCGCCAAAGCGCAGCGTCGAACTCTGTGGAAAAGCGTCGACCAGAATCACCTTGTTCGAGCCAGGCGACCCGGATGTGCGTGTGGCCATGTGGCGCCTAGAGCTAGGAGCCAAGGACAGCCCTGGATGTTACATCCACGCCCAGATACTCGGTGATTGCGACAGCCCGCCGTTTCCGCAATGGGTCCCGATACCTCGATTGCCAAGCGTCTTCGTTACCCCTATGAGCGCAGTCGAGTTTGTCCTTAGCGAACTCTTCCAAGACCAATGGCGGCAGAGAACCGCGAGACACACCGGCGAAGTGCACAACTGGTACAGACTGCAGTTGAAATGGTTGCAGTCCCAGTTCTCGTGGTACCAGCGCGAGTTGGAGGGTTCAAAATCCTCATCCTCACCATGGGTCACGTTGAAAGAGGCGAAGCCGGACGGGAAAATCTTTCTGTCTCAAGAATAAAACCCCGGCTACGGCTTCACGATAAGGGACGGCTCTTCCTCGGCTTCCTGCTTCTCCTGGGCCTTGTGGAGGCCGAGGCTGCGCATCACCAGGGCTTCCAGGAGCGGGACGCCCAGGCTCCCCAGGTCGCCGCGGCGGATGGCGAGGGCTACGGCGAGGATGGTCCTGGCCTTCTCTTCCTGACCGGAGACGTGCAGGTGGAGGGCGGCGTCCTCTAGGCGGCCCTCGAAGACCGGAGCGGTCACCTCGCCCAGGAAGATTCCCTGCACGGCTTCGCGGACGATGCTCCGGAAACGTTCTTCCTTCTGCATCGGGTTGAGCACGATGCGGCTCTGCTCGGTTTCCTCCAGGCGTTCCACGTAGGGTTCCAGGAGGTCTTTCTCCACGAACCAGGTGCGGAGCTCGGGTTCCTCAAGCAGTTTCTCGGAAGTATCGGACAGGCCCTTGGAATCAATGCTATCCGCATCCACCAAATCGAAGACGGGGTGGGCGCGTTGGACAGGCTTGGCGGCGGTCAGGTGGGTCCTGATCCGGGGATAGTCCGCGACCCCCTCCCCCGGCGCATCGGTGACCTTCTGGTAGGCTTTGTGCACCAGCCAGTCCGCGTACTCCCAAGGCACGCGCGTCATGGAGACGCCGAGTTGCGCCTTCATATCCTCCATCATCTGCCGCAGTTCCTTGCGGCGTATGACGTTGCCCCCGAGCCTTTCGAGGCCGCGCCGGTCGTTGACCGCGGCCTGCATCGCCAGCAGACCGCCGCCGGGCTGCGGTCGCGTCAGGATCACCATGCGCGAGCCGCCGCCGGTCACCGATGACAGGAATCCCTCGATCTCGGGCGCGAGGCTGAAGTTGGCTCCCGCCTCCTCCGGCTCGGGCGGCGCTTCGGTTCCAGCAGGCTCCAGCCCGCTCTGGGCCAGCTTGAACAGCGATCGGCGGATTTCCCTCCGGACCTCCTTGTTGCCCGCCCGGCCCTCCAGAGACTTGAGCGCCTCCGCCGAGGCCGCGTCGCGGATGCGGCCCAGAACGTAGGCGACCGCGAGAGACTCGCCCGGCTCGGCGCCAAACCGCCGCACCAGCGGCTCCACCATGGTCGCGTCCGGCGATTCCGTCTCCAGGCCCTGGCTCCGGAGCGATTCCAGGCCGCTTCGAATGGTCTTCTGTCGCGCGTTCTGCTTCGCCATCGTGTTACTCTTGCCATACGAGGGCGGTTTTTCCAACGAACACGCCGTGGTACGGAGGCGCCGAACGCACCCGGGCCAGCCCCCAACCGGCCCGCCGAGCGGACTCCCCCGGTGCGGCGCGCACCGTCAAGTATTGACTTGTCCAGCCCTGCCCGCTAATTCAGATGGATCGGCGAACCGGAAGCAGCCCCCCGTCAAGTGTCCTTCTTCCCGCTCGAATCCGACCCATCGGGATGCGATATTGGCTTCGCTGTGCGGCCAACGGCCGTCGAGCGGAGCAATGCGGATGCTGCGGCGCAATCTTTCAACGAACGTTTCAGGAGGCAAACATGGCAGACGGCACGATTGACCAGACCAACGAAGGCGGCATCTCGCTTATCGAGCTGAACCACCCGCCGGTCAACTCTTACACCCACGAGATGCTGCGGGAACTCGACAACGCGCTGCTGGCGGCCCGCTTCGACGACGACATCCACGTCATCGTGATCACGGGCAAGGGCGAGAAGTTCTTCTCGGCCGGCGCCGACATCAACATGCTCGGGACCCAGAACCTCTCCTACAAGGCCAACTTCGCGCTCCACGGGCACGAGGTGCTGATGCGCATGGAGAACACCCCCAAGCTGGTCATCGCCGCGGTCAACGGCCACGCCATCGGCGGCGGCCTCGAGATCTCCATGGCGGCCGACATCCGCATCGGCAAGAAGGACGGCGGCCGCATGGGCCTGGCCGAGGTGAACCTCGGGGTCATGCCGGGGATGGGCGGCACCCAGCGGCTTCCGCGGCTGGTGGGCCGGGCCAAGGCCCTGGAGCTATGCGCCACCGGCAAGCAGGTGGCCTTCGAGGAAGCCCACGACATGGGGCTGCTTCACTATATCTACGAGCGCGACAGCTTCATGCAGGACGTGATGGACTACGCCAAACAGTTCGTGCCCCCCAACAAGGCCAGCATGGCGGTGGGCAAGATCAAGCGCGCCGTCCACGCCGGCATCGAGACCTCGTTGCCCGAGGGCCTGGCGTTCGAGCGCGAGGTGCTCACCCAGACTTTCGCCAGCGAAGACGGCAACGAGGGCGTGACCGCCTACCTGGAAAAGCGGACGGCCAAGTTCAAGGGCCTGTAGACGAAAGACGCTTAGACGCCCCGGGCCGCGCCGCGCTGCTCGGCCCGGGTCATCGGACAATACATTCCACCAACTTCACAATCCGGAGGTAACGCATGTCCAAGCTGTTGATCGGCGGCGAACTCGTCGACGCCGTGAAGAAGGAAACCTACGAAGTGCGCAACCCCGCCACCGGCGAGGTCGTGGACCATGCCGCCAAGGGCTCCGAGGAGGACGTCCGGCAAGCCGTGGAGGCGGCGGACACGGCCTTCAAGGAATGGTCGGACACCACCCCCGAGGACCGCGGCAAGGCCCTGGAGAGCGCCTGCGAGCTGATTCAGGAGCGCAGCAAGGACATCGCGGCGCTGCTGACCCAGGAGCAGGGCAAGACGCTGTTCGAGGCCGGGCTCGAGATCCATCACCTGATCCACGGCCTGGAGTTCTACGCCGGGCTGGCCTCCAAGGTGCGCGGCTCCCACGTGCCGCTGCCGCAGAAGAACGCCTACGGCATGGTGGTGCGCCAGCCCATCGGCGTGTGCGGCGCCATCGTGCCGTGGAACTTCCCGCTGACGCTCATGGGCACCAAGGTGGGTCCGGCGCTGGCGGCCGGCAACACCATCATCGTGAAGCCCGCCTCCACCACGCCGCTGGCCACCGCGCTGTGCATGGAGCTGATCGCGCAGGCCACCTATGCCGGCGGCAAGAAATCCCTGCCCGCGGGCACGGTGAACTTCGTCAGCGGACCGGGCGGCTCGGTGGGCGAGGAGTTGTTGAGCAACCCCCGCATCCGCCGCATCGCCTTCACCGGCTCCACCCCCATCGGCCGTCACGTCATGGAGGTGGCGGGACGTGAGATCAAGCGGGTCACGCTGGAGCTGGGCGGCAGCGACCCCATGATCGTCATGGAGGACGCCAACGTCGACATGGCGGTGAAGATGGCCGACATCGGACGCTACTTCAACTGCGGCCAGATGTGCCTGGGGGTGAAGCGCCTCTTCGTGCACGAATCCATTGCCGAGGACTTCGTCGGCAAGCTGGCGGCGGGACTCGAGAAAAAGGCCGTGGGCGACGGCATGAAGAAGGAGAGCCGCATGGGGCCGCTGCACGTCGACTACCAGCGCACCGAGGTGGAGGAGCAGGTGGAGGACGCCAAGGCGCGCGGCGCCAAGGCGGTGGCGGGAGGCGCCCGGCCGGAAGGCGACGAGTTCAGGAACGGCCACTTCTACCTGCCGACGCTCCTCACCGACGTCCCGGACGACGCCCGCATCGCCACCGAGGAGTGCTTCGGTCCGGCCCTGCCGGTGTTCACCTTCAAGGACCTGGACGAGGCCATCGAGCGCGCCAACGCCTCCGAGTTCGGCCTGGGCTCGTCCATCTGGACCAGCAACATGGTGTACGCCAACAAGGCCATCGACAGGCTCGAGGCCGGCAACGTGTGGGTCAACTCGCTCCACTACGGCTACGACGAGCTGCCCTTCGGCGGCGTCAAGTCCAGCGGCGTGGGCCGCGAGCACGGACCCGAGGCCCTGGACTACTACCTGGAGCCCAAGGGCGTGGTGGTCGTCAACGTGTAGACGGCAAGGACCCGAGGCCATGAACGGGTGCCACTGTGCGAGACGGTGGCGCCCGTTTTGGTATTGACGGACCGGACACCATCGGCTGATGCAAGCGCCTGGAAATCTGTTCGATTCCCGACCCGGCAGCAGGAACCTGCGCCCGCTGCGCCACCTGGTCCGGTACCTGACGCCCTACCCTTGGCTGCTGATCCTCACGATCCTGTCCCTGCTGACGGCCGCGGTGGCGACGCTCGTCCTCCCCATCACAACCCGGCAATTTCTGGACATCGGCTTCGCCCCGGAGAACCGGGCCTTGATCGGCCGGCAGTTCCAACTCCTCCTCGCGGTCATCGCGGTGCTTGCGGTGGCGTCCGCCAGCCGTTTCTACTTCGTCGCCAGGATCGGAGAGCGTGTCGTGGCGGACATCCGCAAGCAGTTGCACGGGCACGTTCTGGGCATGGACCCGACGTTCTTCGAGGTGACCCGCACGGGCGAGATTCTGTCACGCCTCACCACCGATACGACGCTGATCCAGACGGTCATCGGCTCCGGCGCCTCCATGGCCCTGCGGAACCTGCTGATCTTCGCGGGCGGGTTCATCATGCTGATCGTCACCAGCCCGCAGCTCATGGGCGCCGTGATGGTGCTGATCCCGCTGGTGCTGTTGCCCATCCTGGTGCTGGGCCGGCGGGTACGCCGCCTGTCGCGGCTAAGCCAGGACCGGGTGGCGGACACCAGCGCCATCGCCGGCGAAAACCTCGACGCGGTGGAGACGGTGCAGGCCTTCACCCAGGAGCGCAACGAAGAAGACCGCTTCGAAGCCGCCACCGAAGCCGCCTACCGCACTGCGTTGATGAGGATCCGCAACCGTGCGCTGCTGATCTTCCTGGTCATCACGCTCATGTTCGGGGGCGTCCTCGGCGTGCTGTGGCTAGGGGCGGAAGCGGTGCTGAGCGGACGCATGTCCCCCGGCGTCCTGATCCAGTTCGTCTTCTACGCGATCTTCGTCGCGGGCTCGGCCGCGGCCCTGAGCCAGGTATGGGGCGAGGTACAGCGGGCCGCCGGCGCCACCGAACGGCTGATGGAGCTGCTGGAGGCGCGGCCGGCCATCACCGCCCCGGCCGCGCCCCGGCTCCTGCCGGAACCGGCAACAGGCAGGGTCTCGCTCGAGGCGGTGGCGTTCCAGTACCCGTCGCGGCCCGACGAGCACGCGCTGAACGGCTTCTCGCTTGCCATTGAGCCCGGCGAAACCGTGGCCCTGGTGGGTCCTTCGGGCGCGGGCAAGAGCACCGTGTTCAAGCTGCTGCTGAGATTCTACGACCCGGGCAGCGGATGTATCCGGCTGGACGACGTGGACCTGCGGGAGGCGGACCCGCAGGCGGTGCGGAGCCGCATCGGGCTGGTGCCGCAGGAAACGGTCCTCTTCTCCGCCAACGCCAGGGAGAACATCCGCTACGGCCGCCCCGAGGCCCGGGACGCCGAGGTGACCGCGGCCGCGCACGCCGCCTTTGCCGACGACTTCATCCAGGGCCTGCCGGAACGCTACGACACCTTCCTCGGCGAGAAGGGCCTGCGCCTCTCCGTCGGCCAGCGCCAGCGCATCGCCATCGCCCGGGCCATCCTGAGAGACCCGGCCGTCATGCTGCTGGACGAGGCCACCAGCTCACTGGACGCCGAAAGCGAGCACTTGGTGCACGAGGCCCTGGAACGCCTCATGGCCAACCGCACCACCCTCATCATCGCCCACCGCCTCGCCACCGTGCTCAAGGCCGACCGCATCGTGGTCATCGACCAGGGCCGCATCGTCGCCACCGGCACCCACCAGGCGCTGATGAGCGGCGGCGGCCTGTATGCCCGGCTGGCTTCGCTGCAATTCGCGCCGGAAGCCTAGCGGCCTGCACGAGCCCCTTCTTCTCGCGCCGTCGTGGACCGGGATTGGGTGTTCGTCACTCCAGGATCCCCGTCGTAATTCTCCAGGAGGAAAGAAAATGGAGCAGCGTCTCAGCATCGTCACCCTGGGGGTAGAGGATCTTCAGCGAGCCCGCAGGTTCTACGAGACCCTTGGCTGGCGTGTCGCAACCCAGGAGAACGTCGATTCCATCGTCTGTTTCACGCTCAACGGAATCGGTTTTGCCCTCTATCCACACGAGAAGCTCGTTGAAGACATCGGCCTGCCCGGCTTGAGTGGCGGGGCGACGGGTGCGGTCACCCTGGCCTACAACGTCCGTACACGCGAGGACGTGGCCGCGGTCCTCCACCAAGCCGAACGCGCCGGCGGCACCATCGTCAAGCCGGCGCAGGATGTCTTCTGGGGCGGCCATTCGGGATACTTCAAGGATCCCGACGGACATCTGTGGGAAGTTGCCTGGAACCCCTTTTCGCCGCTCGACGACAACGGAGACTTCGCCTGGTAGCCAGCCGTCCATTGGTCCGGCGGGCGCCATCACGGGCGGGGCCGCAATCGATCAGGCAGCCGTCTGCGTAGTGTAGGACGGTCGATCCTTGAATCTACATGCGTGAGCTGATAAAAGACCCCGGTACAAAGTTATATTACTTAATAAATTAAGGGGTTCTTTCGACACAATACTGCGCATTCGACACAGGTTGGAAGTCATGCTGAAGCGGCGAGAGATTGCTTACCTTGAAGAATGGGCCGTCCGGCGGGGCCGCAAACCGCTGGTGATCCGCGGCGCCCGGCAAGTGGGCAAGTCAACGCTGGTGCGCGAGTTCGCCAGGACCGCGGGCAGGCCGCTGGTCACGGTCGACTTCGAGCGTAACCCGGAATTGCGCCAGGCGTTCACCGTCCGGGACCCGGCGCGGATTCTCTCCACGCTCGCGCTGCTCACCGGGCAAACCATCGTACCCGGAACCCACCTGTTGTTTCTCGACGAGATTCAAGCGGCCCCGGAAGCGCTGGCCGCATTGCGATACTTCTACGAGGAAGCTCCCGAACTGCACGTCGTGGCAGCGGGCTCGCTCGTGGAGTTCGCTTTGGCCGACACCCGATTCTCGATGCCCGTGGGACGGATCGAGTATCTCCACCTGGGGCCGCTGGCCTTCGAGGACTTCCTGGTCGCCATGGGGCGCCCGGAACTGTCCGCCCACCTGCGCGCCGTCTCGTTGTCCGATCTCGATGATGCCTTTCCTGACGCAGTGCACGAACGGTACGCCGACCTGCTCCGGGAATACTGGATCGTGGGCGGCCTTCCGGAGGCGGTCGCGGTCTATGCGCAGGGGCGAGAGAACGCGGATGGGGGCTTTCCCGAGCTCGCCCGCATCCAGCAGAACGTGACGGCCACCTATAGGGACGACTTTAACAAGTACAGCCATGGCAGTTCCCGTGATCGGGTGCGCATGGTGTTCGACAGTCTGCCGGGTCTGGTCGGACGCAAATTCAAGTACGTCGGAGTCAGCCGGGACCACCGCGCCGCGGAGTTGGCGGACGCGCTGCGATTGCTGTGCATGGCACGAATCGCCGACAAGGTCTGCCGCACCGCGGCCAACGGCGTGCCGCTGGCCGCGGAAGTGAACGAACGCCATTTCAAGTGCCTGTTCATGGACATCGGCCTGATGTGCGCCGCGCTGCATCTGGACCTGTTCGACCTCGGCACACACGACTTGACTCTGGTAAACGCCGGCGCCCTCGCCGAGCAGTTCATCGGCCAACACCTCCTCTACAGCGGCCCCGGCTACGAAACTCCGGCGCTGTACTACTGGGCGCGAGAGACGAAGAACGCCGCTGCCGAAGTGGACTACCTGATGACCTTGGGCGCCCGTGTTGTTCCCGTCGAAGTCAAGGCAGGCGCCACCGGCTCGCTAAAGTCGCTGCACCGGTTCCTGAAGGAGAAAGGCAGCGCGTTCGGGCTCCGTTTCAATGCCACCGCACCGAGCCTGCTGCGCGATTCGACAAGACTGCCGAACGGCGACGCCCTCGACTATCACCTGCTTTCGCTACCCCTCTATCTGGTCGGTCAGGCTCGCCGGCTGGCAAGAGAATTTCGCGGCGAGTGAGGCTAGCCGATGGCGCGGAACACGGCGTCGCGGACCTTGTCGTAGTCCGCAGGGACGTCGATGGGGGTGTTGGGGTGGCGGGACGCTAGTTCCTCGAGGCGTCCCTCGTGGTACTTGATCTTGAACTCCGGGAACTTGAGGCCGTTGGCGGTGGAGATGACCACGACGCGGTCCTGCTTGCCGATGACGCCGCGGTCCACGAGCTTGAACAGCGCGGCCAGGGCCACGCCGGTGTGGGGGCAGTTGAACAGGCCGGTGCGGTCGGCGCGGGCGACGGCGTCGGCCAACTCGTCCTCGGTGGCCTGCTCCACCACGCCGCCGAAGTACTGGAGGGCGCGGATGGCCTTCTGGATGCTCACCGGGTTGCCGATCTGGATGGCGCTGGCCAGGGTGGGCCGGGCCTGCACCGGCTCGAACTCGTCAAAGCCCTTGAGGTAGCTGAGGTAGAGAGGGTTGGCGCGTTCGGCCTGGGCGCAGGCGATGCGCGGCAGCTTGGAGATCATGCCCAGATCGTGCATGAGCTTGAAGCCCTTGCCCAGGGCGCTGACGTTGCCCAGGTTGCCGCCCGGGATCACCACCCAGTCCGGCACCTGCCAGTCGAACTGCTGCGCCAGCTCCATGCTCACGGTCTTCTGCCCCTCCACCCGGAGCGAGTTCATGGAGTTCGCCAGGTAGATGTTGTGGCGGGTGCACAGCTCCTTCACCAGCGCCATGCAGCCGTCGAAATCGGTATCGATGGCAAGGGTGATCGCGCCGTGAGCAATGGGCTGGATGAGCTGCGCGGTGGAGACCTTGTTCTTGGGCAAGAACACGACGGCGCGGATGTTGGCCACGGCGCAGTAGGCGGCCAGCGCCGCGGAGGTGTCGCCGGTGGACGCGCACGCCACCGCCGGGATCTCCACCCCTTCCGAGATCATCTGGCGCACCATGGACACCAGCACGGTCATGCCCAGGTCCTTGAAGGAGCCGGTGTGGCTGTTGCCGCACAGCTTGACCCAGAGGTCCTCGACGCCGATCTCCTTGCCCAGGCGCTCGGCCCAGAAGAGATTGCTGCCCCCTTCCAGGGTCGACACCACGTTGGCGTCTTCGACGTCGGGACAGACCATCTCGCGCTTGCCCCAGACCGAGCTGCCGTAGGGCCACTGGTTGCGCATCAGCCGCTGGTCGAAGAGGTCGCGCCAGTATTGCGACGTATTCTTTCGGAGGCGATCGAGATCATGGCGTACTTCGAGGAGATTGCCGCAACGCGGGCACGCGTAGATGATCTCTTTCAGGCTGTGACGGCCCGGGCAGCCGGCGATGCACTGGAACCACGCCCGGTAGGGATCGGGTGGGGCCGCCTGGATCTTCTGCGCCTGCATGACTCGTCCTCTACTGCCAACGATACGTCGTGTAGGGGCGGGTTTCAAACCCGCCCGTGATCGCATGGCGCAGGCCACGGGCGGGTTTGAAACCCGCCCCTACGCGAAATATGCGCCGACCGGCCCGCCTTGAGGACGCGGGCGGGTCTGTCGCTGCCTACTGCCGGATAGCCGCGTTCTGCTCCGCGCTGGGGAAAACGAGCGACTTGATGACCACGGGCACGGCCCCCGAGGAAGGGATCAGCGCGCCCACGTCGATGTAGTCGAACTCCTGCAGCGCGATGCCGTCCACCGAGATGATAGGCTTTTCGAGCTTCATCTCCTCCTTGAAGTGCAAGCCCAGGATGCCGCCGATGTCGCCGTCGTTGACCAGGAGCAACGGGTGCCCCATGTCCAAAATGGGCCTTAGGCCCTCCGCCACCGCGCCGCAGAAGCCCTGCAGCCGGGCAAAGGTGGCCGACCCCTCCCAGTGGAACGCCAGCGCCACCGGCTGGCGGCCATCCTGCAGGTCCAGCCGCCGCAGCGCGTTTTCGATGGCACCGATGACCTGGGCGGGATCGATGTCGTCGCCCCACTCGAAGTCTATGCGCACCACCGGGACGTTCCGCACCGGCACCGCGTCCGGGGGTGAAATGAAGATGGTGCTGCCGCTCACCTGGATGGTGTACTGGGAAGCGCCGATGACGGTGGCGCGGATGCGCGCCGCGGGCTCCATGATCGGAACGCCCAGCCCCTCCACCCGCCGGCGGATCTCCCGGCCCAGGATCGCACCCATATCGCCGTAGCCGTTCTCGGCGTGGCCGTAGATGAACTCGGACACGCCGCCCGAGAAAGTCACGGCGTCGACCTTGCCCCGGTACAACAGCGGCGGAAGGCGCAGCAACTCACGGGTCTCCTCGGTCAGCTCCTGCTGGTTGACCACCTCAAACAGGCGGTCCGCCATCTCCGAAGCAATGGCCTCCAGGACCTGCTCGTTCACGGACTGGCCAAGCTCCAGCTCGACGCCCACCTTGCCGCCGTGGCGCCGGCCCGCCTCCTCGATGCGGACAACGGTGTTGGCGCCGTCCATGGCCAGCAGCCGGGCGCCCACGTCGATGGCGGTGACCTCACGGACCCTGCCGCCGGCGCACACAGCGATCTTGCTGGTGCCGCCGCCTACGTCGATGTTGAGCACCACCCCTTCCTCGCGGCCCGAGCGCGCCACCGCGCCGGAGCCGTGGGCGGCCATGGTGGTCTCGAGCCCGTCGCCGGCGGTAACCGACACGAACCGGCCCGCCTCCTCGGCGAACAACTCGGCGATGGCGCGGGAGTTGCGGCGGCGCACGGCTACGCCGGTAAGGATCAGCGCGCCGGTGTCGACGTCCTCGCGCTTGAGCTCGGCGCGCTCGTACTGCTCGTTGATGAAGCGCTCCAGGCGCTCCATGTCGATGGTCAGGTCGTCGGTGTAGGGCGTGAGCAGAATCTCCGATTCGCTCAGCACGATGCGTTTCTTGACGACGTAGCGGGTGCCTTCCTGGCTCAACTCGAGACGCGAGAACACCAGGTGGGACGTGGACGAACCGATGTCCACGCCCACGCTGGTGAGCTTGATCTCGTCTTCGTCAACGATGTGCCGGCCGGAACCGGTGAAGCCGAGGGATCCTGTGTCGGCCACGGCCCTAGGCTTCCGGCTGATAGATCTCGGCGGGCATCTTGGACTTCATGCCCTCCTTGGCCAGGGTCTCCTCGAACTCCTTGCGCAGGAACGGGTCCTCGTCACGATAGGCAATGGCGGTGCCGCCGTCCTTGATCTCGATGGCGCCGTAGTCGATGGCCTTCTCGCCGGGGCGGCCGCGCTCGCGTCCGGGCGCGTTGGGGCCGAACCACGCCGATAGCCGCAGCGGCTCGGCGCTCACGCCGAAGTGGGCGTGGAACCAGTTGCCTCCCATGGGGGCCGCGCTCACCATGCCCACCGGCTCGTAGTCCTGCCGCCTCACCCCTTCCTCCTTGCCGTCCTTCCACGGCGTGGGGCCCAGGGTGGAGGGCCAGGTGTAGGTGTAACCCTTGCCCTTGACGCAGATCAGCACCGCAGCGGAGCCGTGGGCGTGGGCCTTGGAGTAGCGGCCGGTCTCGTGCTGGCCGATCCACAGGTAGAAGCTGTTGCCGACCATGTGAGGCTCGATGCGCCGGTAGCCGGGCGAGCGGCGGTTGTCCAGCGGCAACTCGCAGGTGACGATGTCCGGGATGATGTTGGTCTGGCGCATGGCCAGCCCACGCACCGGATCGGGCTCGATCTCCTCGTTGGGCTTGTAGTAGTCCTCCGTCTCCTTGTAGCGGTCGGTGAAGGTATAGGGGCAGTTGAAGATGAAGTCCGTATTGTTGAACAGGTTCATGATGTTGGGCGCCGTGGTTCCGGCCAGCAGCAACGCCGGGCTGGAGGTGGCGTTGACGATGCGGTGGCTGGCGTTCATCGGAATCGCGAACAGCGAGCCCTGCTGCCACTCGAAGGTATGCTTCCTGTCGCTGCCCTCGGCCCACACCTCCGTGGTGCCGCGCCCCTCCACCACAAAGTACTGCTCTTCGTAAAGGTGCTTTTCCTCGTTCAGCGCGCCGGCGCCGGGAACTTCCACCACGTACGAGCCCCACAGTCCCTCGGTCCCCAGGAGCTGAATGAAGCTGGCGTTGCCTCCGAGCCGCTTCCACATCTTCTTGGGCAGGTTCTGGACCTTCTCCACCCCGATGTCCCGGTAGATGGGGATCTCCTGCTCTTCCATGAAGGTGTCGTAGGCGGTGTTGGGCCGCAGGAACTTCCCGTAGCCCGCTTTCTGCATCTCGCCCGTGGGCTCCTGCCACTTCTCTTTACCGTTGCCAGCCATAAAGGTGCCTCCCTGAACTGTGTGTGGTGAGCCACTCAATATAGACAATCGAGTTCCGACCGTCCAGGGTCGGCCGGGCCCCGGGGACGTATGCCATCTTTCCGCGCACCCCAACCCTAAAGTTTCCGGTCCGGACGACCGATTCATTAAAGAGTCGGGCAGTCAAACACAGAAAGGAGAACCAACCATGCTGTTTCACGACAATTTCAATCCGGGCCGGCCCGTAGCGATACCGTGGATGCTCGATCCCCACGACAACGATCTGGAGCTGGAAATCCACGGATGCGGGTGCGGATGCGCCGGTGGCTGCGGCTGTGCATGCTCGTGTAGCTGCGACAGTTGCGCCTGCTCGTGTGCCCCCCAGCCTAACGACCTCGGTGGGTGCACGGACGATCTCTCCGGGCAGCTAGGGAGCGGCTGACCAGCGACGCAAGGGACGTCCTTACCCCTCGGTCATCGTAACCGCGATGTTGCCGACGTGACGCTTGGAGATGAACGCCTGCTGGGCGGCGACCAACTCCCGTAAGGCGTAGGTCGCCGCCAGCACAGGCTTGATCTCGCCGCGCTGAATGTAGCCTACAAGGTCGGCAAAAACACCGGGAGGCGGCACGGTGGCTCCGGCGAAAACCAGGTCACGCAGGTAGAAGGCTCTAAGGTCGAAGCGGACGACAGGACCGGCAATGGCCCCGGCACAAACGTACCGCCCCCCGCGGGCCAGCGCCGCAATCAATTGCGACCAGATCGCACCGCCCACGACATCGGCCACCACCGTCACCTCTTCGGCGCCGGCGGCCTTCTTGAGGGCGGCCTTCAGGTCTTCAGGCCCTCGCGGCAGCACGTGATCGGCGCCAAGGGCCTTCACCGACGCGGCCTTGTCTTCACCGCAGAGTGCGACGGTCTCGGCGCCGCGGCGCCGGGCCAGTTGGATAAGGGCGGAGCCGACGCCGCCGGAGGCGCCGGTGATCAGAATGCGGTCACCCGACTCGACATCGGCGCGGTTCAGCATGTACTCCGCGGTTAGGTAGGACGTCGGGAAGGTGGCCAATTCTGCGTCGGAGAGGTTGCTGTCCACGGCATGGACGTTCCGTGCGTCGGCCAGCGTGTAGTCAGCGAAGCCGCCGTCGCATTCGGAGCCGAAGTAGCCGCACTTCTCGCCATCGAGCGGGGCGCCCCAGTCCCGCAGCCAGGGATCCACGAGTACCCGTTTGCCCAGAAGCGAAGCGTCGCAACCGGTGCCCAATGCAACCACCCGTCCGCATACGTCGGCGCCTTGAATACGCGGAAAGGCCATGGCCTTGCCGCCCCATCCCGCGTCTACGTCACGCGCATCGTCCAGTGACTCGCCCGTCGTGCCGCCCGAAACACCGGTGGAGTACCATGCCGTACGTGTATTGACGTCGGTGTTGTTCAACCCACAGGCACCCACACCGATGAGCGCCTGCCCGGTTCCCGGACGGGGCCTCGGCCAGTCGTCCCGAAAGCTCAGCCGGTCGATGCCGCCATGGCCCGTCAGCACCACCGCTCGCATTCTGTCGGGTAGAGTTGGTTGCGCCATGAGTGATGGACTGAATCTGGTTTCCGCGGACATCTCCGAGAAAACCGAATCGGGACCTTCCCTTATTCTCCAAGGTTGGATAAGTCCCGTAGCTTCGACCAACCGTAGGCCACCTCGACCACCTCAATCCTTCCGACTTTGGCGGCCTTTTCTCTTATCCGCCGCCCGCCCAGAGTTTCGTAGAACCCCCGTGAAGGGTTGGCTGCCAGGACCCACAGCAGCATGGAATCGATATCTTGCTCCACCAGCCGTCGAACGACGGCCGCGGTGAGGCGCCTGCCGATTCCGCGACGCTGGCATTGCTCCAAGACATAGATTGCGTACAGCTCGCCCTTGTACGCGGGGTCTCCTTCACGCTCCGGGCCGCCCGACGCAAACCCGACGACGCGGCCCTCGTCGTCTTCCGCGACGCAAGTGAACCTATTCCCGCCCGGGGCGGACAGCATTCCGCTCCAGGACTGTTCCCTCTCTTCGTACGAAAGCGATGCCAGGAACTCGGACGGCAGAATACCCGCGTAGGTCGTGCGCCAGCTATCGACATGGACCCTTGCGATGGCGGCGGCGTCGACCGCGTGTGCTTCTCGGATGAGCATGACGCCGTGGAGAGCCTCGCGTCGGAATCAGTCGAAACAGTCGAGCCCCGCCGCGGCCACTCCCACCCTGGCGATATCCTCGTCTTCGTCCGAGGTTCCGCCGCTCACGCCCACCGCACCCACCACGTCGTCTCCGTCCCGGATCAGCAGACCGCCGGCGGCGGGAACGACCTTGCCGTCGGCCAGGGCCGTGAGGGCGGCGAGGAAGGTCGGACGCTCGTTGAGGCGATCGGCGATGGATCGGCTGGAGCCGCCCATGCCCAGGGAACCCCAGGCCTTGCCGATGGCGATCTGCGGGCGCAGGATGCTGGCGCCGTCCTCGCGCTTGAAGGCCTTGAGATGTCCGCCGTCGTCGAGCACGGCCACGGCCATGGGCCTGAGTTCCAGCCGGCGGGCCTCGGCCAGGGTTTCGTCGACGATGATTGCCGCCTTTTCAAGGCTCAGTCTTGAGCTGCTTCGTGCCAAGAGTTTCCTCCTCTTCGTTCGCTTGCTTCTCTTCCGCTTCTCGGAGCTCCGGCGCTACCGGGTCGGGCGCTACCGCCACTTTCGCGGCCGCCCGGTTCTCCACCTGCAGCGGCAGTTGTCCCTGCTTGGTCTCGCCCCAGTAGACGGTGCGGTGCGGGAACGGTATCTCGATGCCGCGCTCGTCGAACGCCTTCTTCAAACGGCGGTTGTACTCCCGGCCGATGCGCCATTGCTGGCTCGGCCGGGTCTTGAGGCGTCCGCGCACGATCACGGCGGAGTCCTCGAACCGGTCCACGCCCAGGATCTCGATGGGTTCCAGCATGTCCCAGCGGAATTCTGAATCCTGGCGCATGGACTCATCCACTTCCTTCATCACCACCACTACCTCGTCGGTATCCTCACGGTAACCCACCCCCACGTCGAGGAGATAGCGGGAATAGTCCTTGGTCATGTTCTCGACGTGCTCGATGGTGCTGTTGGGCACGAAGTGCACGTTGCCGCCCAGGTCGCGAATGCGCACGGATCGCAGCGTGACCTTCTCCACCACGCCCGTGACCCCGCCGACGTCCACCACGTCGCCGGCGCCCACGCTCCCTTCCGTGAGGATGAACAGGCCGTTGATGATGTCCTTGATGAGCGACTGGGCGGCAAAGCCCACGGCCAGTCCGAAGATACCGACACCCGCCAAGAGCGGCCCGGTCTCCACCCCCACCAGTTGCAGGATCAACAGGAACCCCACCAGCACCACCAGCAGCTTCACCGACGTCTGCGCCAGCGGCGCCAGCGTCTGGAGCTTTCGCCCCGCCTCCCGGCTGCCGACACGGTCCAGTATCCTCGGGCGCAGGAGCGAGAGCACGGTAGCGTTGCTGAGGCGCACGAGGCCCACCCCGGCCGCGACCACCAGCGCGATCAGCGCCGCCCTCGCCAGCACCGTCCTGCCCGCCGGCGTGCCGAAGAACTGCACCACCGATACGCCCCATATCTCCAGCAAGACGGCGGCGGCCAGGATACCCAACGGCAGGTCCACGAGCGTGAACAACAGCGCCGCATGCTCGGTGTCGGGCCGGCCGCCGTCGGGCTCCGGTACACCGCCGCCGGCCGTGATCCTCTTCCACACGGCTCGGGCGGCGCTCTTCAAATAGAACGAGAACAGGAGGGTCACAAGCAACAACAGGCCGGAAGCCATGATCCTCTGCCAGATGAACTGCGACGCGTATTGATAGCCCACCAGGTTGAGGGCGATGGTGCCGGCCAGCACCGCGACCGCCACCAGGTGGACCAACGGCCACACCGACCAAAGGAACCCCTCCTGTGAGCGGCTGTGACGGAGGACGCTCTGCATGAGAGCGCCGCGCCGGCTGAACCCGACCGCCGCCAGCGCCAACACCACCAGGGCGAAAGCCATCATCAGCAGCCGGGCCAGCGCCAGGCTTGCTTCCACGTCCTCTCCCGGAGCGTTCAGGACCACGTAGCGCGGAACCAGCAACACGAACGCCGCCGCACACCCGGTCCGGATCGCCCTCCGAAGCAGCCGTCCGGCTTCCGGGGTCAAGCCCCAGCGGCGCTCGCCGTGGCCGTCCGCTCGGAAGACCGCCCCGCCGAACAGTGCGACCCAGAGGACCAGCGCGACAAGCTGCAGCGAACCGGCCAGCGCCGCGCCGAGGGAGTCGTTCTGCGACAGGCCGAACTGCGGCAGCGACAAGGTGACGAGGACAATGTAGGCGGGCCATATCGCGGTGCGGCCGGCCAAAAGCAGCGCCACCCGATATGCCGGCACATCAGGCCCGCGGGCTCTATGGTCTTCCACCCGCGCCCAAAGGGCCCTGCCCAATCGCGCCGCCAGCAATGGGACCAGGGCGAACAACAACACGGCCGCGGCCCACGGCCACGACGAGGCGGCGAACCGGATCTGGGCGATTTGCCGTTCCTGATCGAGCCATCGGTAGGCCCTTCCCAACAGTGCCACGCCGCCGTCCGCGGCCTGCCCGAACAGCGCCCAGTTGGGCGGAAACAGCCCTACGGGCTCCCGGTTCCGCAACCACAGCATCCTGCCCAGGACGAACGTGTAGAGGCTTTCGAGCTGATCCTCCCGGCGGCGCTTGAGATCAGCGAGGCGCGTCGCACTCTCCGCCAGCTCGTTGAGCACCGCCTCCTGGCCCTGCAACGCCTCCTTGCGGTCCCGGAGCAGGTCGTCGAGCCGCGCGCTCAGGGCCGGCGTCGGCTGCCCCTCCGCCGCCAGCGCCCGCGCATAGTCCCGGGCATCGGAGTCGACCCGGAACAACTGCGTGCCCAACTCGAACAGCGCTTGCCGGTACTCGCGGAGGAGCTGGCGCAACGCCTCTTCATCCGTGGATCGTACCGGGCTTCGCGTGCCCCGGTGACGGAACTTCTCCAGTTCCACCTTGATGTGGCGCGCCACCCAATCTCCGGCGCCGTAACGCTCCACCAGGTCTACCAGCCGTTCCTTGTTGCGCATGTCCTGGGCCGTAAGCCGCTCCTGCTCGGCGAGCTCGGTCCGTAGGCTCTGAAGCTCCCTGCGGCGCCCAAGGGTTTCCTTCTGTACTCTCAACACCCCCAACTCGAGGGTCTTGAACAGGCTGTCGACCCGCGAGGCGGTCTCCGTAAGATGTTCCTCGACGATGGCGATGCGGTCATCGAGCACCGCCTCCTCGAAATCGAGGCTTGCCGGCGTGTCCGGTACGGACCGCGGACCGGTTTCCTCCGGCGGTCGGGGCTCCGGCACGGACTGGACCGTGGGCGGTGGCGGCGGCTCCTCCACGGGCTCCACTGGCGGCGGTACCGGCGCCTGTGGAACTTCCGCCGGCTGCACGGGCGGCCCCGGCGCCTCGGTTCCGGGTAGCGTCTGGCCGAAGGCGGGCAACGCGCCAAGCCCCGCCAAGACCATCGTCACGGACACCATCAGGGCCGCGGTCAAGAATCTCTTTCTCATTTCGACTTCTCGGAACGACCGAACAACGCGGCTCCGGCGTGCGGCGCAACCCCGACGCACCTCGCGCCGCATCCGCCGATCTGCTAGCTACTGTGTCTACTGTCTTGCAAGTTACTTTACCACTCGCCCACGATTCATGACATCGCGCGGTAACGCCCTGCTCCTGGCCACGTGCCTGCTCGTCACCTGCACGACCGGCGCCTCAAGCCGCATCTTCGCCATCTCGCTGCCGTCGGTCGCCGACGGGCTGCAAACCGACATGGTGGGCATCTCGTGGGCGCTCATTGCCTTCCAACTGGCCACCGCCGCGCTTTCGCTGGTGTTCGGGCGCGTCGGGGACGTTTACGGACGCCAGACCGTCTACATCTGGGGGATCGTGCTCTTCACCGTAAGCTCGCTTTTGTGCGGGCTTTCCGGCGACATCCTGCAACTCATCCTCTACCGCGTGCTGCAGGGCGTCGGCGCAGCCATGATGCAGGCCCAGGGCCGCGCCCTGGCCATGGACGCGTCCACCGAGGAGTCCAGGGGACGCGTGCAGGGATTCATGACCACGGCGCATCACAGCGGCTTCCTGGTCGGCCCGGGCGTGGGCGGGTTCATCATCCAGTACATCCACTGGCGCGGCGTCTTCTTCTTCCTCGTCCCCTTGGGAGCCCTCGCCACCGCCATGGCGCTGGGCTTCCGGCGACGCCAGGGCAGCACGGTCACCGAACGTACGGTGAACGGACGCCCGGCCATCGATTATCTTGGCGCCGCGTTGCTGGTGGCCGTCACCCTGGCGTTGATGGCCGTCCTCGACCGCCAGATCATGGAGAGCTTGACCCTGGCGTGGCGCGCGGGGGCCGTGGCGGCCGTCGCCGCATTGGCCGCGGGTTTCCTGTGGCGCGAGAGCCGGGCGGCGAGCCCCATCCTGAGCCTGGCGCTGTTCCGGATCCGGATGTTCGCCTTCAGCACGGTGGCGATGCTGCTGGTCTCCATCGTCAACACGTTGCACGTCTACCTGCTGCCGTTCTACCTGCAGGACGTGCTGGGGCTGGCCCCCGCGTTCATGGGCATCCTGTTCCTCAGCGCGCCGATCGTCGCCGCCGCGCTGTCGCCGGTGGGCGGCATTATCGCCGACAAGGTCGGGCCGCGCATTCCGGCCACCGCGGGCGCCGCGATGTACGCCGGAGCGTCCTTGCTGGGGGTCTGGTTCGCGGCGAGTTCGCACTGGATGCTGCCGACGCTGGTGCTGGTGCTGGTGGGACTGGGCAGCGCGCTCTTTTTCCCGCCCAACCACACGGCGCTGATATCGTCCGTGCCGCCGGAGCACCGGGGGGTGGCCACCGGCACCCTCTACACCATGTTCGGGCTGGGCAACGTCTTCGGCGTCACCGTCGGCAACTTCCTCATGACCGTGGCCTTCCGGATGCACTCCGGCGATCCGGAGGCGCTGCCCGCCGCCGCGGACCGGGCGCACTTCGTGCTGGCGCTTCAGGACACGTTCCTGGTCACCACGGGCGTCGCCCTGGCGGCGGTGGGGTGGTCCCTGCTGCGGGGCGGCAGGGGATCGAAGGGCTGAGGGCGGGGTGCCGGAACCGGGCACCCTCACCCCGGCCCTCTCCCGGAGGGAGAGGGGGTCGGAGGGTGGTCGTTTCGAGCGGAAACGAGGTCTTCGTTACAGCAGCCGGTTCGGGAGGTTGATGAAGGTGCTCATCTCGGTGGGCAGCACGGCGGGGGGCGCCTTGCACACGTGGGCCGGGGTGAGCTGATCGATCTTCGTCACGCCCAGCAGGCCCATGGCGATGACGATCTCGTTCTCGAGGAGCTGCAAGGCGCGCACCAGGCCTTCGTGATCCCCCGCTCCCAGGGCCCAGCCCTGGAGCTTGCCGATGGTGACGGCCTTGGCGCCCAGGGCCACGGCTTTGAGCACGTCCGTACCCCTCAGGAAACCGCCGTCGATGACGATCTCGGCCTTGCCGTCCACGGCCTCGACGATTTCCGGGAGCATGTCCATGGTCCCCTGCCCGTGGTCGAGCTGGCGGCCGCCGTGGTTGGAGATGTAGATGACGTCCACGCCGTGGTCCAGGGCGATGCGCGCGTCCTCGGCGGTGGCCACGCCCTTCAGGAGGAACGGCAGGCCGGCGATCTCCTTGATGGCGTCCATGGTCTTCCAGGTGAGCTTGGCCTGCCAGAGCCGGTCCTGGTTGGCGGCCTCGCGCCGCTTGCTGGGCGGCAGCCAGCGGTTCATCAACTGCCGCTCCCGGTTGCTGTAGTGGGCGGAGTCCACGGTCAGGCACAGGGCCGTGTAACCGGACTGCTTGACCCGTCCCAGTATCTCCTCGATCCAGTCCAGGCCGCCGCGGATGTAGAGCTGGAAGATCTTGTCCGACGGGGTGGCCGCGGCGGTTTCCTCTAGGGCGGGCTGGGTGACGGAGCTTACGAAGTTGACGGTGCCGAACTCGTTGGCGGCCTTGGCGGCGGCCACGGCGCCTTCCGGGGTGATCTGCTGCAGCGAGCCGATGGGGGCCAGCATGACGGGAATGCGCAGCTTGTGGCCGAGCACGGTGGTGGAGGTGTCCACCTCGGAGACGTCCACCAGCACCCGCGGACGCAGGGCCAGCGAGTCCAGCGCCAAGCGGTTGCGGCGCATGGTGGTCTCCGACTCGCTGCCGCCGCTCAGGTAGTCCCACACGGGCTGGGGCAGGTTGCGCCGGGCCTGTACGACGATCTCCTGATTGCTGACGTATTGTTCACTCATTGCGATTTCCTTTCGACGAACGGCGCAAAGGCGCACGGGTGAGAGTCCGCATCCGCGGCGGACTCCCACCCCGTCCCGTCGATGTGGTACCCGGCGGCCCGTAAGGGCCTGCGCCGAGGTGGAACCCCGCGAGGGCGACCGCCGGTCGCCCCGACACGGACAGGCTACCAGTCCCGGCCCGGCTGGAACTTACTTGCCCCGCTTCGGGAAGAGCTTCGGCAGGTACTCGTTGGTGAAGACGTCTTCCACCGCCGACTTCTTCGGAAGCTTCATGTGCTTGGTGATGAGATCGTTGGTGAACGCCATCCGCTCCGTGGTCATGCGGCCGATGCCTTCCTTCAGGGCGTTCTTTGACAGCAGCGAGTCCACCGCGATGTCGAAATGCTTCCGCGCCAGCTCCGGGTTGATGGCCGGGTTGTGCTTGACGAAGATGTCCACGGCCTCCTGCGGGTTCTCCACCGACCAGGCGACGCCCTTGTAGGTGGCCGCCAGGAACCGCTTCACCAGGTCCGGCTTGTTCTTGAGGGTCTTCTCGTGCACGAGCAGGCCGTTGCCGTAGGTGGCCATGCCGTAGTCGGCGAACAGCAGGTACAGCGGCTTCTTGCCGACCTTCTTGGAGGCCGCGTCCACCGTCGGCTTCTCGGTGTAGAAGATGAGGATGGCATCCACCCGGCCGGCCAGGAGGCTCGGCGTGGTGGCGGGCACCTGCATGTTGATCCACTTGACCTTGTTGGCATCGAACTTGTTGATGTTGGCGAAGGCCGGGAAGATGACCCGCGCGGCGTTGGCCTCGGGCGAGCCGATCGTCTTCCCTTCGAGGTCCGACGGCTTGGTGATCTTGTTCCCCACCAGGGTGGCCAGGGTCTCCAGGGTCTTGTCGTGGATCATGCCGACCATCTTCAGCTCGGCGCCCTGCGACCTGCCCGCGATCATGTTGCCCACGGACGCGAAGCCGAAGTCGTCGGTGCCCGAGGCGATGCGTTTCACGGTGTCGCCGGAGCCGAAGCCTCGGGTCATCTGCACGTCGAGGCCCGCTTCCTTCCAGAATCCCTTGTCGATGCTCACGTAGTACATGGCGTGCTTGCCGTAGGGGATCCAGTCCAGCGCGAACTTGACCTTGTCCATGGCCGAGGCGCTGCCGATGCCCGTCACGTACAGCAGGAAAATCGCAAGCGCGATGAATGTGCGTTTCATTTTCAATTACCTCCCTGCGTTAGAGTTTGTTCCATTAGAGATACTGCAAGCCGATGGTCTTTCCCACCTGCCTGACACAGTCGTTGAACTCCGCCGAAAGCCGCATCTCCGGGGTCCGGGGCCGCGGCAGCCCGATCTTGATGATGTCGGTGATGCGGCCCGGCCGGGGCGTCATCACCAACACCCGGTCCGCAAGGAAGACCGCTTCCGGAATGCTGTGGGTGATCAACAGGCTGGTCTTCTTCTTTTCGCTCCAGATGCGCTGAAGCTCCATGTTCATCTCGCCCCGGGTCATGGCGTCCAGGGCGCCGAAGGGCTCGTCCAGCAGCAGCAGCGAGGGGTCGTGCACCAGCGCCCGGCTGATGGACGCGCGCTGCTGCATGCCGCCGGACAACTCCCGCGGGTACTTGTCCTTGAACTCCGTGAGTCCGGTCAGCTCCAGCAACTCCAGGGCCTTGGGATAGTATTCCTCCCTGGAGAGGCCGAGGATCTCCACCGGCAACAAGACGTTGTCGATGACCGAGCGCCATTGAAACAACACCGGCGTCTGGAACACGATGCCGGTGCTCGACTTGGGTCCGGTCACCGGCGCGCCGTTCACCAGCACCTCGCCCCGGGTCTTGTCGAGCAGCCCGGCGATGATCTTCATGATGGTGGTCTTGCCGCAGCCGCTGTGGCCCACCAGGGAAATGAACTCCTGCTCGTAGACCTCGAACGAGGCTTCCTCCAGCGCCACGATGGGAGCATCCTTGGAGGGATAGACCTTGGTGAGGTTCCTGACCTCGATGGCTTTCCCGTTTGTCATGGACATCGATTCCAGACTCAACACGCCGCGGCTGACCGGATGTTCTCCATCCGCCCGGAGCCGGCCTACATTCCGAAACCCGTCAACTCCTGCTCATCCTCGCCGATGCTCCACGGGATCAGCCACATTTCCAGCAGCACCAGAACGCCGTAAAGGACCAGGCCCAGGAGCGACAGCACGACGAGGGCCGCGAACATGAACGGCGTATTGACCTCGTAGTTGGCGACCATGACCAGGTACCCGAGGCCGGTGTTGCCGCCGACGAACTCGCCGATGATGGCGCCGATGACCGCCAGGGTAATGGCGATCTTGAGGCCGCCGAAGAAGTGCGGTAGCGCGTTCGGCAGGCGGACCTTGGCGAAGATCTGCCAGTCCGAGGCCTGCAGCGACCGGACCAGGTCCAGCATCTCGGGCTGCACCATGCGCATGCCCTGGACCGTGGTGACGATGATGGGGAACCACGAGACCAGGAACGCGATGAGCACCTTGGACATCTCGCCGTAACCCACCCAGATCAGCAGCAGCGGCGCGATGGCCACCTTGGGAACGATCTGGGCCACGAGGATCAGCGGGTAGAGAAGATTCTGAAGCAACCGGGAGTAGACGATCATGATGGCCGAGACCACCCCCAGCACGAGCCCCATGAGGAACCCGTAGATGGTTTCCCGGAAGGTCACGAGGCAGTTCTGCAGGAGGGGGACGAACTTCTCGACGATGGTCAGGAATATCACCGACGGCGCGGGCAGCAGGAACTCGGAAACCGACAACAACCACACCGACACCTCCCAAAGCAGGGTGAAGAGGACGAGACTGAAGGTGATGGTGCCGAGCTCCTTGAAACGTTCAACCATTCATTTTCCCCGCATGGCAGACGGCGCAGGCCAATCGTTCAGCACGCTTTCATACCACAAGTTCCAGCGCAAGAAACCCCTAAATGGTATTTTCACCCCCCATACCGTTCGCCCTGAGCGTAGCTCCGCGAACGCGGAGCGAAGTCGAAGGGCGCACTGCCATCCTTTGCGGCGATTGCCATGAAGCCCATTTGACGCTACGGGTAAAGGCAGTCACCGCAACGACCCCGGAAAGGACAAACCCATGCCGGACAAGGTAACGATCTTCGGGCACGACCATTGTGACTACACCACGAGTGCCCGGCGGGACTACTCGGACAGAAACATACCCTTCGAGTACATCAACGTGCTGGAGGACGAGGACGGCCTCCGGCGCATGATGGAGCTCAACGACGGCAGCCGCGAGATCCCGGTCATCGTGGAGGACGGCCAAGTCACCGTCGGCTTCGGCGGAAGCTGAGCGGTGTAGCGGCCGCGGTCGCGGCCCGGAAATTGACTTGCGATGCAGTCATCGGATATTCTCCGTCTTGACCGTCGCGTGATTTCACCAGATCCCCTCGGAGGTTTGCGATGATCAAACACGTCGTTCTCGTCAAGCTCAAGCCGGATGCATCCCCGGAACAGATCGACAACATGATTGCGGGCTACAACTCCATGAAGGAGTCCATCCCGGATCTGCTGAGCTGGTCGATGGGACCGAACCTGCGGCGCGACGGCGACTACGACTACGCCATGGTGGCCGTCTGCGAGGACGCGGAGAGCGTCCAGCGCTACGTCGACCATCCGGTTCACCGGCAGGTGGCGCAGGAGGTGGGGCGGCCCATCATCCAGAGCCGGGAGATCGCCGACTTCGAGTTCGACCCCGAAGAGGAGATGTGGGAGCCCCAGGTGCAGGAGGTTTGGACCGAGCTGTCGGACACGGTTCGGACCGAGCACACGGCGCTGGTGGTGATCGACGTGCAGAACGACTTCTGCGCTCCCGGCGGCGCGCGCATGAAGGGAGACCTGAGCTTTGTCGAGGCCATGCGCGAGCCTCTGAAAGTGATGGTGGAAGCCGCCCGGGCCGCGGGGGTGCCGGTGATCTACACCCAGACCTCCAACGACAACGACCACGACAACGGCCCGATCCTGGCGCGACGCGCCCGGGTGGGGCTGGCCAACGCCAAGTACACGGTCCCGGGAACGCCGGGATGGGACGTCTGCGACTTCGTCGCGCCCGCTCCCGACGACGTCCGTATCAAGAAGTGGCATCACAGCGGCTTCACCAATCCCAAGATGGACGCCACCCTGGGACGGCTGGGCATCAAGACCCTGCTGTTCACCGGCGCCGCCACCAACGGCTGCGTCGAGGCCACGGTCCGGGACGCCTTCGCCCGGGGCTACTACAACGTGGTGCTGGAGGACTGCGTGGCCGCCTACGACGCCGACCTGCAGCGCTACTCGCTCAAGAACATGGCCACCCACTTCGCGCTCATCAGCACCAGCCGCGAGGTGCAGCGGACATGGGCGGAACAGGGGGCCCTGGCGGGCTAGAAGCCGGTAACCGGGACAGATGTAGGGGGGGGTTCAAACCCGCCCGTGCACGCATGACGCGCGGAACGACAAGGCAACCCGTAGGTCGGATTAGCGAAGCGTAATCCGACACGCCGCCACGAAGTCGGGTTACGCCTTCGGCTAACCCGACCTACCGGGGAGACAGAATCCCAAAGGAGATCACAATGACCACAGCCGTAGCGGAAACCCTCGATGACGCCGTCGAAGCGAGCTTCAACTACATGGTGCACAAGGGCCCCCGGCCCGTCACCACGTGGGACAAGCCCAGCCTCGGCTACCCGCACAAGGACCGGCAGTACGAGACCCACACGGCGCTGGTCCGGAACGGGCGCAACCATCCCGAGCTCTCCATCGAGCACAACGGCTTCGCCCTGCGGCCGCAGCCCACGAAGATGACCGACTTCTTCGACGAGGACGAGATCCGGGCGGTGTACTATCCCGAGATGGAGGCGCTGATCAAGGAGAACACCGGCGCCTGCCGGGTGCTGATCTTCGACCACACCCTGCGCTCCGGCTACGAGGAAAAGGGCGCCAAGGCGCCGGTGCAGAACGTGCACAACGACTACACCGAGTGGTCCGGCCCGGAGCGTGTGCGCGACCTTCTCGGCGACGAGGCCGACGAGCTGTTCAAGCGCCGCTTCGCCGTGGTCCAGGTGTGGCGGGGCATGCTGAACCCGGTACTGCGGGATCCCCTGGCCATGTGCGACGCCCAGAGCATCGCCACCGAGGACCTCATCCCGACCGTGCGTCCGCATCCCAACCGGCTCGGCGAGACCTATCACCTGACCTACAGCCCCAACCACCGCTTCTTCTACTTCCCGGAGATGCAGCCGGACGAGGCCATCGTCTTCAAGTGCTACGACTCCAAGAAGGACGGCCGGGCGCGCTTTTCCGCCCACTCCGCCTTCGAACACCCCAACACCGCGGAGGACGCACCGCCTCGGGAAAGCATCGAGATCCGGACCCTGGCTTTCTTCGACGAGTAGCCGCAGGCCGCGGAAGCGGGCGGGTTTGAAACCCGCCCCTACATGCACCCATCGTTTCCCTGTAGACCGTGACCGAGGTGGACGCAGGGGCGGGTTTCAAACCCGCCCCCGGACGAACACTCGACGGGATCAGTCTTCACCATCGAACCCGCGCTTGAAACGGCGGCGCCAGTAGGCGTCCAGCGCCTCGTAGAGGCCCGGGTCGGCCTTCTTGTTCTTGACGAACCAGTCCCCCAGGATGTCGATGCTGTGATTCACGTCCACCACCGGGTTGGAGGCGAACAGCACCATCTGGGACAGCGCCTTGCGGCTGGCGTTCTTCTCCAGCGCATTGCCCAGCCCGATGAGAAACACTTCCTGCTGGTCCTCCCGAAGGCGGTTGTAAAGGCTCCAGAGAACGGACGCGGCGCCGTAGCGCTCCACGTCGTTGGCGGTGTCGGCGTCGAGGCCCAGGGTGACACGGACGATGAGTCGCTCGTAGCCCCTGATGTCGTAGTACTCGTACCGCATCCGAATCGCCTTGTCCGGATAACACTGCTGAACTCGTTACCTTGGCGTCGCGGTCGGCCGGAAGGACGGGCTCTCATCTACCTGGACAGCGTCCTTCGACTTCGCTCGCCCTCGGCTCGCTACGCTCAGGACGAACGGGAATCATGGTCGCACCACCGTTCGTCCTGAGCGTAGCGAAGCGGAGTCGAAGGACGTCGTCTTGCAGCGAGATCAACCCGCGCGGGTCAACGCCGCTGGGTGATGGTGTCCACCAGCGCCGGCTTGCCCTGCTTGACCTGCTCGATGGCACGGTCCAGGGCCGGCCTGAGGTCGTCGGCGTTCTCGATGGGGCCCTCGCCGTACCAGCCCATGGAGCGGGCCAGGGTGGCAAAGTCGGGATCGGGGCCGCACAGGTCCATGCCGATGTACGCGCGCGACGGGTCGGTGCCGCGGTTCCGCGCCATGACGATCTGGTGGTTCCAGTCGTTGTAGTAGGCGCGGTTGTTGTACATCACGATGAGCATGGGGATCTGGTACTTGGCGGCGATCCACAGGCTGCCTGCGTCGAACATCAGGTCGCCGTCGGGCTGGAGGTCCACCACCAGCCGGCCGGTGCCCCGGTGGGCAAGCGCCACGCCCAGGGAAATGCCGATCTGCGTGCCGGTGCCCAACTCGCGGCCGCCGTGGCGGTAGGGCTTGTCGAAGTTCCACAGCCGCCGCGCCCAGTCGTGCAGTGTGCCCGAGGTCAGCACCCAGTCCTCGTCCTTGATGGCGTCCCACACCTCCAACGCCAGCCGCGGCACGGTCATGGGCACGGCGTCCCAGCGGTCCTCCCGCGCCTGCCGGAGCCACTCGGCCCGGATCTCGGCGTGGCGCTTGCCCACCGCTGCGGTGCGTTTCGCGATCTGGTCAGCGCGGCCGGGTGTTTTGGCGATGCGCTCCTTCAGGAGCTTGGTCAACGCCGGCGCCGCGGTCACCGGGTCCGCGGTCATGCGCTGGTGCGCGTAGAACGGGCGGGCGTAGGTCATGGCCCACTTGCTGATCTCGGTGTCGGTGTAGCCGATGTCGATCCAGGTGGCGTCTTCCGGCACCATGCTCACCACCGTGCGGGTGGCGATGTCGCGCACGTGGGTGGGCTTCTCGAAGTCCGCGATGTCCAGCGTCAGCACGACGTCGGCGTCCTTGTAGCAGCCCTCGCTGTCCATGCTCAGGTTCAGCGGGTGCTCGCTCGGGAAGTTGAGGCGCGAATCGCAGTCCCACACCGCCGCCCCCAGGGTCTCCGCCAGTTCCACCACGTGGTCCCAGCCGTGGGGCGGGCGGGCGGCGAAGTCCGCCACGATCACCGGGCGCTTGGCCGCGGCCAGGGTGTCCGCCGCCTTCTCCAGCGCCGCCGGGTCCGCCATGGCCTGGGCGGGCACGTGCACGTTGTCCTCCGGCGGCATGGCCACGTCGTGGTCCAGGACCGCCTCCTGGAGACCCGCGTCGTAACACATGTAGATGGGACCCTGCTTGCCGCTCATCATCACCGCGTAGGCGCGGGCGAAGGCGCCGGGCACGGCGTCGATGGTGGTGGGCTGGGAGTCCCACTTGACGTAGTGGCGGATGGCCTCGCCCTGGACGCTGGCCGAATGGATCCAGTCGATGAACGGCCGCCGCTTGGGCTCCTCCATGGGGCCGGTGGCGCCCATGATGAAGATGGGCGCCCGGTCAAGATAGGCGTAGTAGATCCCCATGGGCGCGTGCAGCAGCCCCACCAGGTTGTGGACGATGGCGATCATGGGCTTGCCGCTGGCGCGGGCGTAGCCGTGGGCGATCTGCACCGCGATCTTCTCGTGGTTGCACAGCATCATCGGCGGGTCGTTCTCGCCGTAGTTCACCAGCGAGTCGTGCAGCCCCCGGTAGCTCGCGCCGGGGTTGAGCGCGATGTACTCGAACCCGTAGCGCTTGACCATGTCGACGATCACGTCCGACTGCCACTTGCGGTCAGATTTCTTGATGGCAGGCGTCCCAATCTTTTCCGCTGTGCTCATGCCGTTACCTCTTGTTGCTCAGGTGTTGATGTCCCGGCGCCAGACGATGGGGTCCACCAGCGCGGGCTTGCCGGCCTTCACCTGCTCGATGGCGCGGCGCACCGCCGGCACCACTTCCGCCGGATCCTCGATGGGGCCTTCGGCGTACCAGCCCATGCCTCGGGCAATGTGCGCGAAGTCCGGCGGCGGGGCCTCGAGGTCCATGCCGATGTAGGCCCGCGCCGGGTCGGTGCCGCGCTGGTGCGCCATGTGGATCTGGTGCGCCCAGTCGTTGTAGTAGGCGCGGTTGTTGTACATGACCACCAGCATGGGGATGTCGTACTTGATGGGCATCCACAGCGCGCCCAGGTCGAACATGAGGTCGCCGTCGGGCTGGAGGTCCACCACCAGCTTCCCCTGCCCCTTGTGGGCCAGGGCCACGCCGATGGACATGCCGATCTGGGTGCCGGTGCCCAGCTCGCGGCCCGGATGCCGGTAAGGCTTGTCGAAGTCCCAGATCTTCTGCACCCAGTCCTTCAGGGTCCCGGCGGTCAGCACCCAGTCCTCGTCCTTGATGGCCTGCCACACCTCGTAGGCCAGCCGGGACTCGGTCATGGGCCGCTGGTCCATCTCCGACTCCACCTGCTTCTGCCACTTTGCCCACTGCTGCTCGTGCTTTTCCGCCAGCGCCTTCTTGCGGTCGTCGACGCGCGCCTTGAGCGCCGCGTCGGCGTCGATGAGGGCGCCGCAGGCACGGGTCAGCTCGGGAATCGTGATGGAGGTGTCCCCCATGACCCGCAGGTCCCAGTTGTTGTGCTTGTTGTAGTCGGTGGCCCACTTGCTGATCTCGATGTCGGCGAAGCCCGCGTCGACCCACTTGCAGTCCGGCGTCGTCACCACCGTGATCTCGCGGGTCTGGGTGTTGAGCTTGTGAGAGCCCCGGGTCCAGTCCACCACGTCCAGCGCCATCACCAGGTCCACCCCCGCGAAGGCGTCCGGGTTGAAGCTCATGCTCAGGGGATGGCGGTTGGGGAAGCCCAGCCGCTTGCAGACGTCGAACACCGATGCCCCGACCGTTTCGGCCAGCTCCACCGTGGGCTCGAAGCCCTCCGGCATGCGGGCGGCATACTCGGTGAGCAGCAGCGGATTGTCGGCCTTCACCAGCATCTCCGCGGCCTCGGCCACCGCCCCCTGCTCCGGGGCGATACGCGACGGCACCTTGACCGCGGACGCCGGCGGGATCGCTATGTCATCGGTAAGCGGCGTCTCCTGCAGCGCCGAGTCGTAGCACATGTAGATGGGCCCCTGTGGCTCGCTCATCATGATGGAGTAGGCGCGGGCGAAGGAGTCCGGCACGCCGTGGATGCTGCCGGGCTGGTAGTCCCACTTGGTGAAGTTCCGCACCGCGTCGCCCTGGGCGAAGGCCGTGTGGATCCAGTCGATGAACGGGCGCCGGTACTTCTCATCCATGGGGCCGGTGGCGCCGATGACGAACACCGGGCAGCGGTCGATGTAGGCGTAGTAGATGCCCATGGGCGCGTGCAGCAGCCCCACCACGTCGTGCACGATGGCGATCATCGGCTTGCCCGAGGCCTTGGCGTAGCCGTGGGCGATCTGCACCGCGATCTTCTCGTGGTTGCACAGCAGCATCTCGGGATCGTTCTCGCCGTAGTTCACCATGGAGTCGTGGAGCCCCCGGTAGCTCGCTCCGGGGTTCAGGGCGACGTAGGGGATGTCGTAGAGCTTCATGAGGTCGACGATGACGTCCGACTGCCAGCGCTGGTCCGATTTCCTGATATTCGACATGTAAGACCTTTCTCCGACAAGTGGTTCGGGACCTTGAACCCACTAGGTCATCATCCGTGGCTTGTCAACGTAAGACGCGGCTGCTAGGGTCTGCGTCACTTCACCGGAAAGGAGTTTCATCATGCACAGACCTCGACTTTGGCGGCTTTCCGCCGCGGCATTTTTCGGTTTTCTCACGCTCGCGGGATACGCAACGGCACAGGAACAGCGCGTCTACTTCGTCGAGCCGAAGGATGGGGCCGAGGTGCGGAGCCCGGTGAGGGTGGTGATGGGCGTGGAAGGCATGACGATCAAACCTTCCGAAGAAGGTGTGATCGCCGGGTCGGGGCATCACCACATCCTGCTCAACCAGGGCCCCATGCGCGGCGGAAAGGTGATTCCGACGGACAAGACCCACCTGCACTACGGCAAGGGGCAGACGGAAGCCAGCATCAAGCTCGAGCCCGGGGACTACACCCTGACCATGCAATTCGCCGACGGCCTCCATCGGTCCTTCGGCAAGAAGATGGCGCACACGATCAAGATAACGGTGCTGCCACCCAAATGACCGCGGGGGTGTAGGGGCGACCGGCCGGTCGTCCCTACCGGAGGCCGTCCCAACGGACATCCTGCCTCCCGCGTTTGACCCCGAGGTAGGCGCCGGACCACACTGCCCCTGGTGCGACTGGGAATCATCTACGCCATCACCGGGGGCATCGTGTGGGGTTTCGTGCCGCCGCTGGTGAAGCGGGGGCTCGTCCACTCCGACGTCGACGCCGCCGTGACCGTCCAGCAGCTTGCCATGGTGGCGTTCCTGCTGGCGGTCTGGGTCGTCGGCTACGGCGCCGGCGGGCTGCCGGTCCCCCTTCCCGCCGTCGTCACCTTCGTCATCCTGGGCGCCATAGGCGCGTTCTTCGGCCGCGTCTTCCTGCTGAGAGCCATCGACCAGATCGGTGCTTCCCGGGCCCAATCCATCAAGAACGCGTCGCCGCTGCTCACCGCCGTGATCGGCGTCACCTTCCTCGGCGAGAGCGCCACCCCGGGGACCTTCGGCGGCGTCATCGTGATCGTCGCCGGCATCCTTCTCATCACCCACACCAAGGGATCCGAGGCGGAACCCGCCGCGCCCCTGGCGGGTCTCGGCAACGCGGCTCTGTCCTTCGTCTTCTACAGCCTGGGCCCGATCCTGAAACGGCTCGGGGTGCTGCAAGGCGGCGACCCCATCGTCGGCGCGGTGATCACCCAAGTCACCGGACTGATGTTCATCGGGCTGCTGGGCAAGACGGTGCGCATCCGCATCGTCTGGCGCGGCGTGCCCCTGGCCGGCGCCGTATTGTTCGCCGCCTCCGGCGTCGTCCACGCCATCGGCACCATCCTCACCTTCCTGGCCGTGGTCCACGCCCCCGCGGTGATCGTGGGACCCATCTGGAACATCCAGCCCCTGGTCACCTTCGCCCTGGCGCACTTCACCCTGAAGGGAATCGAGATCGTACGGGTGCAGGACGGCGTGGGCGCCGTCCTGATCGTGGGAGGGGTGTTCCTGCTGGCGTGGACGTGAGGGGCCTTTACGTGGCGCTCGAGCAGCGCACGGGCGAGGTTCAAGACCCGCCTACGTGCATCTCAACTTGAAACGATTCTCGACGAATCGCTGCGGCGTTCGATCGTGGGCAACCACGCGCTCACGGGCCTGGGTACACGAAGTTTGGTTCACGATTGTGAGCAGCGTCTTGCGATTACGGTGGAATCTTTCGTCGAGAATGCACCGTGCGGTGATGGGTGACTTGAATGCCACGAAGGCTTTCCGCGGGTTGAGTGGCAGAGCCAAAAAATCGGGATCCGTAAAGTTGGTGTTACCGAGTTCGGTCGTAGAGATGACGGGCCGGTCAGAGAGGACAAGCGAATGCCCGTATGCGCCAAAATCCAGCACGCCGCGAGAAGCGAAGTCTAGCTGGTAGAGGTGGTTGGCAAAATGGCGTATCACGACGGGCAAGCGGCGAATTCCGAAGTCTTTGATCAGGCCGGCATCTAACTCTTCGGCAAATTTGATCAATGACACAGGATCACCTGGTTTGGCTAGAGCGTCATATTCCTCGGGGTCCTCGGCAAGACTTTGTAAGATAGACTCGGACCCGACCCGCCGTATCCTATCGACATTATCCGGATCGCGGAGAACGAGTGAAGCCATGAAGACACACAGGATGTAGTACTCCCGCGGAGAGAGCGTCGGAGTGGATTCGAGCAACTTGGTGACCACATCGGCAGCCTCGCTATCGATCTGTTGCATAGCGCCGGCTTCTACTTGGTCGGTTCGGCCATCTATCGGGTGGGTCAACGACAACAAGTGCCGTTCATAGACTGTCTTGTCGGGAATCAGTTCAGATACCGTCAATTTCCCTAGCATCGCATGCCAAGTGAACACGGTAACTTTGTCGGCGCCATTAAGCCTCCGCGCCCACCGCTTCAGAAAGAATACGGGCACAATGTGATGGTCGATCGCTTGCTGTGACATCGATTTGCCCTAGCGCGCCCTGTCCAGAATGTCGCTACAAATGCACAGGATCAGCGTCGACCTCTGAGATTGGAAATCCACGAATCATCGACAAGCCCGTTCACTCGGTACACATCGGTGGGGGCGGAGTAAATTCAGCTAGGCATTGACTTGTTTGATTTGTGAGGTCGGTCGGCGAAGGTCGGTGGCTACCGTTGAGGTAACGGTCACTTCCCGCGCGGCACTATGCCACACCCTGCGAAAAGCGTCGCGTCTGCTCATCCAGCGTGTGGATCGTGTCCTGGATGGTATCGACCTCTCGCTCGTCAAAATAGGGTTCGCCGCATTGGCTGCAGACCCAAGCCGGTACCGCATCCAGCGCCAAGTGATAGCCGCTGCGCTCGATATGAAGGGATGCGGTCGACCGTTTCATCGCTCCTTTGCAGTGAATACAGTTCATGGTGTCTTCCTCGTTCGAAAGTCCTCTTCCCATTCATCCGCCGAAGGAAGATACGCTGTGATGACCGCGAGATAGTCTTCCTTGGGTGAGCATACCACATGAAGGTCCCGTTGCCCGCTTCCGCGGCCATGGAACAGGCAACTGTGTCCCCGCGCATCTTCAGGATAGTCCTCGATCAGTTCGCCGCGCTCGACAACTTCGCGGACCTCGCTGGTTGTAATCATCCTCTCCGGTCGCGCCATCTGCCGCACGGCGTGCGGCAGGAAAAGCAGCCGCTTTGTGGCGGCGTGCCTGACCCGCTCAACGATCCCTATCTGAGCCACTGATATGATTGTCAGCCGAGCGGAGTCGAGAGCGACTCAGGGCAGGTCCGTGCCGCCCATGAGGTAGCGGTCCACCTCGCGGGCGGCGCCGCGGCCTTCGTGGATGGCCCAGACCACCAGGCTCTGGCCGCGGCGGGAGTCGCCGGCGGCGAAGACGTTGTCCACGTTGGTGGCGTACTTGCCGTACTCGGCCTGGGCGTTGGAGCGGGCGTCGCGCTCGACGCCAAGCTGAGCGAGGACCTCTTCCTCGGGGCCGGAGAAGCCCATGGCCAGCAGGACCAGGTCGGCGGGCCACTCCTGCTCGCTCCCTTCCACCGGGCTGAAGGGGGCGCCGTTGGCGGGCTTGCTCCAGTCGAGGTCGATGGTCTGAAGGGCCTTGATGCGGCCATCGCCGTCGTCGATGAACTTGATGGTGTTGGTGTCGTAGCGCCGGGGGTCGTCGCCGAAGAGCGCCTTGCCTTCCTCCTGGCCGTAGTCGAGCTTGTAGACCACCGGCCACTGGGGCCACGGGTTGTTGGGCGCCCGCTCCGGCGGCGGCTTGGGGATCACGTCGAATTGCTGGAGGCTGCGGCAGCCGTGGCGCAAGGCGGTTCCCACGCAGTCGGTGCCGGTGTCGCCGCCGCCCAGCACGATGGTGTGCTTGTCCTTGGCGGAGATGTAGTTGCCGTCCGCGTGGCCCGAGTCCAGCAGGCTCTTGGTGTTGGCCAGGAGGAAATCCATGGCGAAGTGGATGCCTTCCAGCTCGCGGCCTGGCGCGTTCCGCACGAAGTCGTTGGGCTTCGTGGCGCCGGTGCAGATCACCACGGCGTCGAACTCCCGTTGCAAATCGTCCGCTGGGATGTCCTTGCCGACCTCCACGCCGGTGACGAACTCGACGCCCTCGGCTTCCATCTGGTCGAGCCGCCGCCTCACCACCTTTTCCTTGTCGAGCTTCATGTTGGGGATGCCGTACATGAGGAGGCCGCCCGGCCGGTCCGCCCGCTCGTAGACCGTGACGTTGTGGCCGGCGCGGTTGAGCTGCGCGGCGCACGCCAGGCCCGCCGGTCCGGAGCCGATGACTGCCGCCCGCTTCCCCGTCCGCTGCCGGGGTGGTTCCGGTACGATCCAGCCCTCTTCGAAGCCCCGGTCGACGATGGCGCACTCGATGGTCTTGATGGTCACCGGATTGCTGTTGATGCCAAGGACGCAGGAGCCCTCACAGGGAGCCGGGCACACCCGGCCGGTGAACTCCGGGAAGTTGTTGGTCTTGTGGAGTTGCGCCAGGGCCTCTTTCCAGTGGTCCTGGTAAACCAGGTCGTTCCAGTCGGGGATGAGGTTGTTGAGCGGACAGCCCGAGGCGCCCGGTCCCCGCCCCATGGGCACACCCGTGTGGCAGAACGGAATTCCGCAGTCCATGCAGCGGGCACCCTGCTCCTTCAAGGTTTCCGCTGGCATCGGCAGGACGAATTCGTTCCAGTCTTTCAGACGTTCGAGCGGGTCGCGGTAGCCCTGCTTGCCCCGCTCGAACTCCATGAATCCTGTGATCTTGCCCATAGTAATCCGGGGACGTCTCCTGACACGTCCCCTACCCTTATTCCCTCAGCGTGTCGTGTCCGGCACCCGACGCAAAAGCGAAACCGCACAAGGGCGACCGGCCGGTCGCCCCCACCCTGATAGCGCGTCGATACGTAGAGTCGACTCAGGCCGGAGCGGACGCTGCCGCGCCCGCGGGTTCGGCCTGTTGTGCCTGGCGGGCGGCCATTTCCTGCAAGGCCCGGCGGTAGTCCACCGGCATGACCTTCACGAACGATCCCTGCAGTTCCGGCCAGTGGTCGAGCACGTATTCGCCGCGGTCGCTGCCGGTATACCGCACGTGGTCTTCGATCAGGCCGCGGACGTAGGCGATGTCGTCTTCGTCCTCCAGCGGCTCCAGGTCCACCATCTCCTGGTTGCAGAGCCCGGAGAAGACGCCCCTCTCGTCCAGTACGTAGGCGACGCCGCCGCTCATGCCGGCGGCGAAGTTGCGGCCCACGGGCCCGATGACCACCACGCGGCCGCCGGTCATGTACTCGCAGCCGTGGTCGCCGACGCCCTCGATGACGGCTTGGGCGCCGCTGTTGCGCACCGCGAAACGCTCCCCGGCGCGGCCGCGGAAGAAGGCCTGGCCGCCGGTAGCGCCGTAGAGGGCCACGTTGCCGATAATGATGTTCTCCGTCGGGTCGAACGCGGCGTTTTTCGGCGGATACACCGCCATGAGCCCGCCCGACAGCCCCTTTCCGGTGTAGTCGTTGGACTCCCCTTCGAGCAGAAACGAGACGCCCGGGGCCAGGAACGCCGCGAAGCTCTGCCCCGCCGAGCCGACCAGGTTCACCCGGATGGTGTCGGGAGGCAGTCCCTCCTCACCGTAGCGGCGCGACACCTCGGCGCTGAGCATGGTACCGGCGGTGCGGTCGATGTTGTGGATCTCATGGCGGATCTCCACGCGCTTGCCCTCTTCGAGCGCTTCCTTCGCCGCTTCCATGAGCCGCTGGTCGAGCTTCTTGTCGAGCCCGTGGTCCTGCGCCTCGCAGCAGTACCGCGCCACCGAGGACGGCGCCTCCACCAGCGTCAGCAGCCTGGAGAAATCCAGCCCCCTGGCCTTCCAGTGCTCGACGGCCTTGCGGGTGTCGAGGCAGTCGGTGCGCCCGACCATCTCGTTCAGGGTGCGGAATCCCAGGTCGGCCATGATCTCCCGCACCTGCTCGGCGATGAACATCATGAAGTTGACGACGTGCTCCGGTTTGCCGGTGAACATCTTCCGGAGTTCCTCGTCCTGCGTCGCCACCCCCACCGAACAGGTGTTGAGGTGGCACTTGCGCAGCATGATGCAGCCGCTGACCACCAGCGCGGTGGTGGCGAAGCCGAACTCCTCGGCCCCCAGCATGCAGGCGATGGCCACGTCCCGGCCGGTCTTGAGCTGCCCGTCGGTCTGTACGACGATGCGGCCCCGCAGGTCGTTCTGCACCAGCACCTGCTGGGTCTCGGCCACGCCCAGCTCCCAGGGGATGCCGGCGTGCTTCATGGACGATTCCGGGGAGGCGCCGGTGCCGCCGTCGTAGCCGCTGATGAGCACCACGTCGGCCTTGCCCTTGGAGACGCCGGCCGCCACCGTGCCCACTCCCACCTCGGCCACCAGCTTCACGTGGATGCGCGCGCGGTCGTTGGCGCACTTGAGGTCGTGGATGAGCTGGGCCAGGTCCTCGATGGAGTAGATGTCGTGATGCGGGGGCGGCGAGATCAGGCCGACGCCCGGCGTGGACTTCCGCACCCGGGCGATGGCCTCGAACACCTTGTGGCCGGGCAACTGTCCGCCCTCGCCCGGCTTGGCCCCCTGGGCCATCTTGATCTGCAGGTCGGTGCAGTTGACCAGGTAGTTGCTGGTGACCCCGAACCGTCCGGAAGCCACCTGCTTGATGGCGCTGTTGCGCCAGTCGCCGTTGGCGTCGGGGTAGTAGCGGTCCGGGTCCTCGCCGCCCTCGCCCGAGTTGCTCCTGCCGCCGATGCGGTTCATGGCGATGGCCAGGTTCTCGTGGGCTTCCTTGCTGATGGAGCCGTAGGACATGGCCCCGGTGGAGAACCGCTTGACGATCTCCGACGCCGGCTCCACCTCCTCGATGGGGATGGCCGGCTGCATGGGCCGGAAATCGAACAGGCCCCGCAGCGTGCCGAGCAGCCGGGTCTGGTCGTCGATCTGCTTCGAGTACTCCTGGAAGAGGTCGTAGTCGCCGGTGCGCGTGGAGGTCTGCAGCAGCGCGATGGTGTGGGGATTGAACAGGTGGTGCTCGCCGTCCTTGCGCCACTGGTAGTAGCCGCCCACGTCCAGGGTGCCGTCGGCCGCCAGCGCCCGCTCCGGATAGCCGTGATGGTGATGCTGGCGGTACTCCCGCTCCACCTCGTCGAGTCCGATGCCCTCGATGCGCGACGCCGTCCAGGTGAAGTACTTGTCGATCACCGACTGCTTGAGGCCGATGGCCTCGAAGATCTGCGCTCCGTGGTAGGACTTGATCGTCGAGATGCCCATCTTGGACATGGTCTTCAGCACACCCTTGCCCAGAGCCTTGATCAGGTTGGCGCGGGCCTTTTCTCCGGGCACTTCCGGGAGCAGGCCGTCGCGGCACATCCACTCCACCGTCTCCAACGTCAGGTACGGGTTGATGGCCTCGGCGCCGTAGCCGATGAGCAGGCAGCAGTGCATGACCTCCCGGGCCTCGCCCGACTCCACGACGAGAGCGGCGCTGGTGCGCAGCCCTTCGCGGATGAGGTAGTGGTGGACGGCCGCGGTGGCCAGCAGGCTGGGGATCTGGACCCAGTCCGGCCCGACGTTCCGGTCGGACAGGATCAGCACGGTGGCGCCCCGGTCCTTGATGGCCCGGCCGGCTTCCTCGCACAGGGCGTCCACGGCCTCCGTCAGCGCCCCCACGGATGCGGACTTCGGAAACACCGCCGGCAGCGTCTCCGCCTTGAGCCCGGGCCGGTCCAGGGCCTTGATGCGCGCCAGCTCGCGATTGGTCAGGATCGGCCGCGCGAGCTGGAGCTGGCGGCAATGCTCCGCCGTCTCCGCGAAGAGGTCCTGCTCCGAGCCGACGGACGTCCGTAGCGCGGTCACCAGCTCTTCACGGATGGCGTCCAGGGGCGGATTGGTCACCTGCGCGAAGAGCTGCTTGAAGTAGTGGAAAAGCAACTGCGGCCGGTCGGACAGAACCGCGAGCGGCGCGTCGTTGCCCATGGAGCCCACCGGCTCCTCTCCCCTGACCGCCATCGGTCCGATGAGGATCTTGAGCTCCTCGCTGGTGTATCCGAAGGCGCGCTGGCGTTCCGAGAGGGTTTCCACGTCGAGCCCGGGCACGTCTTCCGGCTCGGGCAGGTCGTCCAGCGAAACCATCTTCTCGAAAAGCCACTTGCGGTATGGCCGCCGCGTGCTGATCTGGTGCTTGATCTCGTCGTCGTCGATGATGCGCCCTTCCAGCGTATCGATGAGAAAAAGCCGCCCCGGCTGCAGCCGGCCGCGCATCAGGATGCGCTCGGGCGCCAGGTCGAGCACGCCCGCCTCGGACGCGCCGACGATGAAGTCATCCTTGGTGACCACGTAGCGGAAGGGCCGCAGCCCGTTGCGGTCCAGGGTGGTGCACACCCGGTCGCCGTCGCAGGCGGCGATGAGCGCCGGACCGTCCCACGGCTCCATGAGGCAGGCGTGATAGGCGTAGAATGCCTTCTTCTCGTCCGACATGGTGTCGTGGTTTTCCCAAGCCTCGGGAATCATCATCATCAGCGCGTGCGGCAGCGACCGGCCGGTGGACACCAGCAGTTCCAGCGCGTTGTCGAATCCCGCGGTGTCGCTGGCCCCTTCACGGATGATCGGGCTCAGCTTGGCCATGTCGTCGCCGAACAGCGGCGACGAGAACAGCGCCTCCCGCGCCCGCATCCAGTTCTGGTTGCCCCGGATCGTGTTGATCTCGCCGTTGTGGCACAGCATACGGTAGGGGTGCGCCAGCCGCCACGAGCCCAGCGTGTTGGTGCTGTACCGCGAGTGCACCAGCGCCAGGGCGGAGATGATGGAGTCGTCCGAGAGGTCCCGGTAGAAGGAATCGAGCTGACCGGCCCGCAGCAGGCCCTTGTACACCACGGTCTTGCTGGACAGGCTGGAGATGTAGAAGTCGTCCCGGACCTCGGCGTCGAGACCCGCGTCCACCGCGTTCTCGATGACCTTGCGGATGACGTAGAGCTTCCGCTCGAACCGGTCCTGGGTGGCCGTCTCCGGGCCGGCGCCGATGAAGAACTGCCGGATGAGCGGCGCCACCTGGGCCGCCACCTCGCCGCATTGGGTGAAGTCCGCGGGCACGTCGCGCCACCCCAGGAACTCCTGGCCCTCGTCCCGGACGGTCTTCTCGACGACCTGCTCGCACCACCGGTGGTGCCCGGTTTCCCGCGGCAGGAAGACCATGCCGACGCCGTAGCTTCCCGGATCCGGCAGGGAGATGCCCATGGGTCCGCAATGCCGCTGGAAGAAGGCGTGGGGAATCTGGAACAGGATACCCGCGCCATCGCCGGTAAGGGGGTCGCAGCCGCAGGCGCCGCGATGCTCGAGGTTGATCAGGACGTCGACGGCGTGGCGGATGATGTCGTGGGACTTCCGGCCGTCGAGGTTGGCCACGACGCCCACGCCGCACGCGTCGTGCTCATGGGCCGGGTCATACAGTCCTTGATACTTCTTCTTCATGTCGAACAGCCTATGACAAGATGGCCCGCTTCTCGTCTTGTCGATATTCGGAACAAGCCGAAATACCACAAAACGGTCCGAGTTTCAGTAGCTATCACGTTTTTGCTAAGGAGACGTCACACGGCCGCTGGCCGCTGACCGCGAGGTCTCCCCGAACGCGGCACTGAGGCGGGTCGTCGGCTCGTTCTGCCGATCTCCTAGAGTCTATCAATCTATCGAGGTTCTCGCCAAGCCCCCTACACGCAATCCGAACCGGTCGGTTCGGACACAACCGCCCACGGAGCCGGTTCCGAAAAGACGGCCGGTCGGCTATAGAAGAGACACACCTCAATCCTGGAGCTTTCTCGATGAAGTACGTGGGCCAATCGGTACGCAGCCTGGACGCGGACGAAAAGGTGACCGGAACCGCCGTCTACACGGCGGATCTCTCCATCCCGGGAATGAAGTTCGCCAGAGTCGTCTGCAGTCCCCACGCGCACGCGCGCATCGACGGTTTCGACCTCGACGACGCGCGCGCGGTCGATGGTGTGCGCGCCATCGTCACTCATGACAGCCTCGACTTGAGCCGGCTGGGGTGCATCCGCACCCTCAAGCCGTACGGGCAGGCGGTCAAGGACCGGCCGGCGCTGGCCCACGACAAGGTGCGGTTCCAGGGCGAGCCCGTGGTCATCGTGGTGGCCGACAGCGAGACCGCCGCGGTGGAGGCGGCGGCGCGGGTCGAGGTGCGCTACACCCCACTGCCCCAGGTGTCGGAGATGAAGTCCGCGATGGAGGGCGTCACGACGGTGCACGAGCCCGACGCCGGCTACGACCGCGAGGGCGAAGACGACTTCGACCACGACTACGGCCGCAACAACTGCGGCGGCACCCACTTCGTGCAGGGCGACCCCGAGCAGGCCTTCCGCGAGGCCGCCCACGTCATCGAGGACCGCTTCACCTTCCCGTCACTGTTCCACTATCCCATGGAGCCCCACTGCGCCGTCGCCACCGTGGACGACGAGTCCGTCACCGTGCACACCTCCTCGCAGGCCCCCTTTCCGGTGCGGGACGAGCTGGCTCGCATGTTCGGGCTCGAAAAGGAGCAAGTCATCGTGAAAGTCCCCTACGTAGGGGGCGGCTTCGGCTCCAAGGGGCACATCTGCGTCGAGCACCTGGCGATCCTGGCGGCCGCCGCCTCCGGGGAGACGGTGCAGCTTCGCATGTCCATGGAAGAGACCGCGTTCACCGCCCGGCGGCATCCCGCCGAGATCGAGATCCGCACGGGCCTCCGGGAGGACGGCACGCTGCTGTGCCGGGAGGCGAAGATCTATCTCGACACCGGCGCCTATGCCGATTTCGGAATCCAGGTGACGCGCAAGGCGGCCTTCCGCTCGGTCGGACCCTACCGGGTGGAGCACGCCCGCGCCGACTGCTACTCGGTCTACACCAACAAGGTGCCGGCCGGGGCCTTCCGCGGCATCGGCAGCGTCCAGCTCGGTTGGGCCTGCGAGGCCCACACCGACCGTATCTGCACCGAGCTCGGCTACGACCCCATGGAGTTCCGCCTCAAGAACCTGTTGCGGGCCGGCGAGAAATACGTCCTCGGCGGGCCGCCGCTGGACGGCAGCCCGCACGGAGCGCTGACGGCCTGCGTGGATCTCTTCGAGAAGACCCGCCGCGCGCGGGCCCCCGAGTCCCTGGCGCGACCCGGCGAGATGATCGGCACCGGCGTGGCCTGCGCCATCAAGGACCTCTCCACCACCCAGTACAACGCCCGCATCGTGTTCGAGGACGACGCCACCTTCACGGTCCATGCCAACGCCCCGGAGATCGGCGGCGGCGCCAAGACGGTGCTGGCCCAGACCGCCGCCGAGGCGCTCGGCGTAGGCATCGAACGGATCACCATCGCGCCGTACGACACCAGCACCACGCCCGGCGCTTCCGGGGTCTACGGCAGCCGCATCACCGTGCTCATGGGCAACGCGGTGAAACGCGCGTCCGAGGAGCTGCGGGAACTGCTGCTGCAACAGGCGGCGTCCCTGACCGACCGGGACGTCCGGGACCTCTCGCTGGACGACGATGCCTTCTCGAGCGAAGGCGAGCCGGTGATGACCCTGGAGGAGCTGGCCGAAAGGACCACCGGGACACTCGTGGGGCGCGGCATGGACAAGGCCCTCACCCGCGACCGCATCGACATCCGCACCTGGGAGATCAACGCCGGCATCGCGGTGATGGCGGTGGATTCGGAGACCGGCAGGATGCGCTGCCTGAGCTACGTCTCCTCGGCCGACATCGGCCAGGCCATGCACCCGCTCCGCTGCGAGGGGCAGGAACAGGGCTCGATCATGTTCGGCATGGGGAACACGCTTACAGAGGAGCAGGTGTTCGACGGCGCCCTGCTGCTAAACCCCAGCGCCATCGACTACGCCCTGCCGCGGTTCAAGAACCTGCCGGCGGTGCTCGACTCCGTCCTGATCGAGAACCAGGACGGCCCCGGCCCCTTTGGCAGCAAGGGCATGGCCGAGGGGGGCTTGGCGCCCGTGGCGCCGGCCATCGCGGCCGCCTTGCGGCAGGCCGTTGGCATCGTGGTCCATGACCTGCCCATGAGCCCCGAGCGGGTGTACCGGCTGATGGAGTCGGGCGGGTGATCGACGCTGCTACCGACATCGAGTCACAGGTGCTGACCGCGCTGCGGGACCTCGGAGTCTCCTACGAACTCGTTCACATCGACCCCGAGTTCGCGGACACCGTGGACTTCTGCGAAAAGTACGGCTACCCGCTGGAGACCAGCGGCAACACCATCATCGTCGCCTCCAAGCGCGGCGAGAAGAAGTACTGCGCGTGCATCGTGCAGGCTACCGCGCGGCTCGACGTGAACCACACGGTCAAGCGGCTGATGGGCGTGTCGAGGGCGTCTTTCGCATCCGCCGAGGAGACCATGGAGATCACCGGGATGATGATCGGCGGCGTCACCGCGTTCGCCCTGCCTCCGGACCTCCCGGTCTACGCCGACCCCAACCTGCGGTCGCAGGAGTACGTCATCCTCGGTTCCGGCAGCCGCTCATCCAAGCTCAGGATCCCGCCCGAGGATCTCGGCAAGATACCCGGCGTGCAGTTCATCGACGGTCTGGCGATGTAGCGCCGGAGGCGTCCCGGTCGGCGTACATGCGCCCCTACGTCAACCGTTTGGCGTTCGGGCCAAGAAACGATAAACTGGCGGAATGGCTCAACCACGAACCACGTTTGCCAAGCGGCAACGGGAACGCGCCAAACAAGAGAAGAAAGAGGAGAAGGCTCGGCGGCGCGCCGAACGCAGGGAACTCCGGCAAGACCGGCCGGAACGCGACGATGATGTCGATCCCGACATCGCGGACATCGTCCCTGGTCCGCAGCCCCCTATCGAGGACCTCTAGTCCCGCGCCGGCCGTGTAGCCGTCTACCGATCTCATCCCGGGTTCACTATCGGTGTCCCGTCACCGTAGCGGCGCGACGAGTAGTTGCGACCAAGCCAACCATCCGTTGACACGCACGCCGGATGCCGCTAAAGTCCCCTTATTCAAACTGTGTTCCAGCCTAATCTTCCCAGCGAAGCACTCGTCCCAAGCAAAACCCCATCACGTGCCGTGAAAGACGCGTGTTCTTGCCCAATGCGGCGATCCGATTCTCGGGGTCGAACAGACTGGTTTTCTTTGTCTCAACCATTGGAGGAAGAACATGAATCAGAAATTGTACGTGGGCGGTTTGCCCTATTCCGTGACCGACGGCCAACTCGAGGAGCTTTTCGCCGAGCACGGGACGGTGGAGTCCGCGAGAGTCATCGCAGACAAGTTTACCGCCCAGTCGCGGGGCTTCGGTTTCGTGGAGATGGGCTCGGGTGAAGATGGACAGAAAGCCATTGACGCCCTCAATGGAAAAGAGTTCCAGGGCCGCACGCTGACGGTCAACGAGGCGCGCCCGCAGGAGAGAAGGTCCGGCTTCGGCAATGGAGGCGGGGGCGGCGGCAACAGGCGGTCGGGTGGAGGCAGAGGAGGCCGCTGGTAACGCAAACCATCCACGCACCAAACATCCGGCCTGGCGGTCCCGTTCCCGCGAAGGGACGGTGACCGCCGGGCCGCCAAACCAGGCGGAAACCGTACGCCGTCACCCGTGAGCGGTTCCCCCTCGGGACCGCCTTCCCACAAAAGATATCCTCTATGTCAAATTCAGACGACACATCATTCGACACATTCGGGTTGTCCGCTCCCTTGCTCAAGGACCTGTCCAGGGTCGGTTTCGTCGCCCCCACGCCGATCCAGGCAAAGGCCCTGCCCCCGGCCCTCGAAGGCCGTGACGTCCTCGGTTGCGCGCAGACCGGAACCGGCAAGACCGCCGCCTTCGTCATCCCCATGGTGGAGCGGCTGACGGGCTCGCCCGAGGGGCCGCCTCGCGGACTGATCCTGGCGCCCACGCGCGAGCTGGCGTTCCAGATTCAGGAGACCATCGACGACCTCGGACGCTCGTTGCGTGTCTACGCCACCACGGTGGTGGGCGGCGCCGACGTCCAGGCGCAGCTACGCGGGCTCAAGCAGCACCCCGAGATCATCGTGGCCACACCTGGCCGGCTGCTCGACCTGATGTGGGACGGCCACATCGACCTGAGAGAGGTGGAGGTGGTCGTGCTCGACGAGGCCGATCGCATGCTCGACATGGGGTTCGCGGACCAATTGAACCAGATCATCGACGCACTGCCGCCGGACCGGCAGAGTTTCCTCTACTCCGCCACCCTTCCCACGGACCTGGAAGAGTTGGTGCGCATGTCGCTGCGCGACCCGTTCCACGCCGTTGTGGCCAAGCCGGCGACCCCGGCGGACGGCGTCACGCACATGCTGCACAACACCACGCCCGGGGCCAAGACGTCGCTGCTGCTTTCGCTCCTCAAGGACGGCAACGAGTCCGTGCTGGTATTCACCCGCACCAAGAGCCGCACCGACCTCATCGCCGAGACCTTGCGGCGAAGCGGCCATCGGGCTGCGGAGATCCATGGCAACCTGTCGCTGGAACGGCGCCGGGCCTCCCTGGAGGGATTCCGGCGCGGCCGCTACCGGATCCTGGTGGCCACCGACATCGCGGCCCGGGGCCTGGACATCGACGACATCGGCCACGTCATCAACTACGACCTGCCCTACACGCCGGAAGACTACGTGCACCGCATCGGCCGCACCGCCCGGATGACCGCGGTGGGCCGGGCCACGAGCTTCGCCACCGCCGCGGACGCCCAGTCGGTGCGAGCCATCGAGAACATCCTGGGCCAGTCCATCCCAAGGCCCTCGGCCGGGCGGCCGGACGAGAAGCGGCGTGGCCGCAAGGAAAGCCCCGAGACCGCCGACGCCAAGCGGGCGCGGCCGGCGGGCAAGCGCCGGCGCCCCCGGAAGCGCACCGGTCGACCGGGCGGTCCAGCCGAGCACCGTGCGGAAGCAGCAGCCCGTCACGCGGCGCCCGCCACCGAACAACCCTGACCGCGCCTCTCCCATACCCTTGACGAACACGAGCGGGAGTGCTTGAAGTCGGTTGGCGGAAACCTGCAGGACACGCCTTCTCAAACCCCTCTCTGAAATCGCGCGACACCGGGACACGTCCTTCCCGCGCAAGCGGGAATCCATGCGGAGCGGGGCGAAGGGAACACGGCAAACGAGGAATCCATGGAATACCCCGCAATACCCATCAACGTCACCGTAAACGGCAAGACTCACGAGGCCGAAGTGGAGCCGCGCCTCCTGCTGGTGCACTTCCTGCGCGAGAACCTGGGGCTCACCGGCACCCACGTGGGCTGCGACACGAGCCAGTGCGGCGCGTGCACGGTGCATGTCAACGGCGCCGCGGTGAAGTCCTGCACGGTGCTGGCGGTACAGGCCGACGGCGCGGAGGTCACCACCATCGAGGGGCTGGCCGACGGCACCGACCTGCACCCCGTCCAGGCCGCCTTCCAGGAAGAGCACGGCCTCCAGTGCGGCTACTGCACGCCGGGCATGGTGATGACCGCCGCGCACCTGCTGGAGACCCAGCCCGATCCCGGCGACGACGCCATCAAGCACGCCCTGGAAGGCAACCTGTGCCGCTGCACGGGGTACATCAACATCGTCAAGGCCATCCGCGCGGCGGCCCAGCAAACGAGGTAACAGCATGCATCCAGCCAGCTTCGGATACCACGCGCCGGGCTCTCTGGAGGAAGCCTTCGGCCTGTTGCGGCAACACGGCGAGGACGCCAAGCTGCTGGCCGGAGGACACAGTCTGCTGCCGGCCATGAAGCTCCGCCTGACCCAGCCCGAGATGCTCATCGACCTGAGCCGGATTCCCGGGCTGAACGGCATCCGGCGGGACGGAGACGCGCTGGTCATCGGCGCTCTCACCACCCACACCGAGGTGGCCACGTCGGAGGCCGTCCGGAGCCTCGTGCCGGGGCTGGCTGACACCGCCTCGGTCATCGGCGACCTGCAGGTGCGGAACCGCGGCACCATGGGCGGCAGCGTCGCCCATGCCGATCCCGGCGCCGATCTCCCGGTGACCCTCACGGCGCTGAACGCGTCGTTCGTGCTGACCTCGTCCGAGGGCGAGCGCACGATGGCGGCGGACGACTTCTTCGTGGACTTCTTCACCACCGCGCTGGAGCCCGACGAGATCCTCACGTCCATACGTATTCCGTTGCCGTCCACGCCGGCGCGGACGAGCTACGCCAAGCTGCCGCACCCGGCCTCGGGCTACGTGGTGGTGAGCGCGGCCGCGGCGCTGACCGTGGACGGCGGCGCCTGCACGGGCGCGCGGGTGGTGCTGGGCGGCGTGGGCGGAACGCCGCATCGAGCCACCGGGACGGAAGCCGCCCTGGAAGGACAGGTGCTCACGCCGAAAACGATGGCGGCCGCGGCCCAGCGGGCCGCGGAGGGCATCGATCCGCACGCGGATTCCTACGCGGACGAGGACTACAAGCGCCACATGGCGGTGGTCTACGCCGGGCGCGCCATCGAGGCCGCGGCGGCGCGGGCATAGAGGACGACTCATGAGCACAGAGCAAAGCAACCCCGACAGCCTCATCGGCGCTTCCATCCGCCGGGTCGAGGACCCTCCCCTGCTCACCGGCCAGGGATGCTACGTGGACGACGTGAAGCTGCCCGGCATCCTGCACGTGGCGATTCACCGGAGCACGCACCCTCACGCCCGCATCGTGTCCATCGACACCAGCGAGGCCGCGGCCATGCCCGGAGTGGTTTGCGTGATGACCGGCGACGACACCGGTGACTTGGCGCTGCGCGCGCCCATGCTGACGCCGGACATGAACATGCCGGAGCATCCGGTGCTGGCGCGCGGCGCCGTGCACGCGGTGGGCGCGCCGATCGCGGCCGTGGTGGCCGAGAGCCGCGCCCTGGCGGAGGACGCCGCCGCCGCCATCGGGGTCGAGTACGACCCCCTGCCCGTGGTCACCGACGCCGAGGCCGCGCTGGAGGCCGGCTCGCCGCTGGCCCACGAGGAGTTGAGCACCAACCACTGCTACACCATGAAGAAGGAGAACGGCGACGTCGACAAGGCGTTCGCCGAGGCCGACCATATCTGCCGGCTGCACATGAAGAGCCCGCGGCTCGTGGCCATGTCCATGGAGGCCCGGGGGGTGCTGGCGAACCCGGACCCCATCCGGGACGAGCTTACGGTATGGATGTCGACCCAGGGGCCGCACCGGTCCCGGGCCGACCTGGCCAACTCGCTGGGTTTTCCCGAGAACCGCATCCACGTCATCGCGCCCGACGTGGGCGGCGGCTTCGGCAGCAAGGGTTGCATCTACCGGGAGGACGTTCTGGTGTGCCACCTGGCTCAGAAGTTGAACCGGCCGGTCAAGTGGATGGCCACCCGCAGCGAGGACTTCCTCACCACCTGCCAGGGACGCGACCAGGCCATGACCTCGGAGCTGGCCCTGAGCAAGGACGGCAGGATGCTGGGCCTCAAGATCCGGGTAGTGGCGAACCTGGGCGCCTACCTGCACTCCGCCACCGCCGGACCGCCCCAGCGCATGCTGGTCATGGCCCCGGGCTGCTACCAGATCCAGGACGTGCGGGTAGAGATCGTCTCCGCCTTCACCAACACCGTGCCGACGGGGCCGTACCGCGGCGCCGGCCGCCCGGAGGCGGTGCTCAACATCGAGCGGCTGGCGGACAAGGCCGCGCGCGACCTGGGCATGGACCCCCTGGAGCTTCGCCGCAAGAACTACATCCAGCCGGATCAATTCCCCTACCGCACCGGCGTGAACGTCGTGTACGACTCGGGAGACTACGAGAAGTCCCTTGACGAGGCGCTCAGACTGTCCGACTACGACCAGCTCATCCGCATGCGCGACGAGGCGCGGGAACGGGGCGAACTGGTGGGGATAGGCGTCTCCACCTTCGTGGAGCCCAGCGGCGGCGCCGGGTTCGAGAGCGGCGCCGTGCGAGTGGACCGCACCGGCGCGGTCACCGTCCTGACCGGTTCCAGCTCCCACGGACAGGGGCACGAGACCGTATGGGCCCAGGTGGCGGCGGACCTGCTCAAGGTGCCCATGGAAAGCATAGTGGTGCGTCACGGCGACACCATCGCCATCCAGCAGGGCACCGGCACCTTCGGCAGCCGCAGCGCGGTCATGGGCGGCGGCGCCCTGGCCACCGCCGCCGAGCGCCTGGTCACCAAGGCCAAGGCCATCGCCGGCAACCTCATGGAAGCCTCGCCCGACGACGTCGTCCAGGTCGAGGGCGGCTTCGCCGTAGCCGGCGTGCCGGAACGGAACGTGACCTGGCGCCAGGTGGCCGGCGCGGCCCATGCCAAGGGGACTCCGGCGGGAATGGATCCCGGTCTTCACGAAATCGCCTTCTTCGATCCCAACCGCGAGGCCTGGGGCTTCGGCGCCCACGTGGCCGTCGTGCGCATCGACGCCGACACCGGCGAACTGACCATCGAGAAGCTCGTGCTGGTGGACGACATCGGCGTGGTCCTGAACCCCATGATCGTCGAGGCCCAGGTTCACGGCGGCCTCGCCCAAGGTCTCGGCGAAGCGTTGTGCGAGCACATGGTCTTCGACGAAGAAGGCCAGCCCCGCACCGGCACCCTCATGGACTACGCCGTGCCGCGAGCCAGCACCATGCCGCCCCTGATCCTCGGCGAGACCGAAACCCCCAACCCCTTCAACCCGCTGGGCGTCAAGGGCGTCGGCGAAGCCGGCACCAACGGCGCCCCGCCCGCTGTGGCCAACGCCGTCATGGACGCGCTGTCGCCGTTGGGCATCGACCACATCGACATGCCGTATACGGCGCCGAAGCTGTGGCGGGCTATTCGGGAAGCGCGGAACGAGTAGCGACCAGGACTCCGCACGCCAGAACATGAAGCTCAATCATCTTCAGGTCTCGACGTACGACGTGGACGCTTCCGTCGCGTTCTATGAGCGCTTCTTCGGTTTCAGAAAGGGATGGGAAGCGGACGGTGAAACGTTCCTCATGCGGGAAGCGGACGAGGACGGTTTTCTCCTTGCGCTCAAGCCCGTCGAACAAGGGGCGGAACCTCCCGAGTGGCTGCACTTCGGGTTCACCGTGGACACCCTCGAGGAAGTGAGGGAGAAGCACGCAGTTCTTGAAGCTGCCGGGATCAAATTCGAAATGGCCATTCTCGACCGGGATGACATGGCGGTTTTCTACGCGCTTGATCCCGGATCAGGGAACCGCGTCGAGGTGGGCTGCTGGTATCCGGCTTGAAGCCTTAGGGCGATAACATTGGGGAGCGGTTGGAGGTATGAGGAGGAAGGAGATCATCGCTCGCCGCCGCGAGTTCGCTATTCCCGGGTACGGGTACAAGACGCTAGCCGAAGTCGGCTTTGATGGAGAGTGGGTAACGCCCTATCAAATGGCGTCAAACAGCCAGACCGGTCCTGTGTTGGTTGCCCTCCATTGGCTGGATGCCCCCTCGGTCGACGAGCATCGAGACGTGCTGAAGGAAAAGGGCTACCTGCCGGGTATCCTATTCAACAAAGTCGTGGACCTTGCCTTGGAGAAGGCCGGGCTGAAGCGCAAGGACATATACGTCACGCAAGCGTTTCATCTGCTGCCGCAAGGGCGGTCGGAGCCCATTCCACGACGACACATCGACGAATCCTTCGACCGAATCACTCGACACGAAACCGATGGCCGAACCGTCATCGCCCTAGGCACAGCCGCGGCGGATGCTTGCCGTCGTGGCGGCGTCAAGGCTACCGAGTGTATCCACCCAAGCGCTCGCGGTTTGACCGTCGCGGCCAAAGCGGAAATGCTGGCGGAGGCGCTGTTAGCGATGTCGGCGCGCATCCCGATCACCCTCCGATAGTCCTTGTTCAACTTCAACCTACCCGAGTTTGCCGCTAGATGCTGCCGGCTCACGGGCACCTGTACCGACTGGCACCCAGCTAGCCGGACCGACTACAGGCCGACCGGCTGCAACGGTGGCCGCCGGCGCCACATACTCGGCCAAGCGCAGTCGTTGTCGTCCTGAGCCGCGCACTACCGGCGCTGAACCTCGCGCCATTTCCAGGGTGCTACGAAGTCTCCCCGCCATACCCCGCGCTTTGCCACGCGCGCACGTGACTCCTCGACCAAGTAGGCACGCGAGTAACGGCGGTACGCCAAGGCCCAACCATTGGCGACCATCCACGCGTTGAGATCCTGCCCTGCAACGCTGCATGTCGCCACAACCCGGCCATAGCTGTCCCGGCCGCGCACTTCGCACGCAACCCGCCGGCCGTCGATGCGGGCCTCAAGCGCCCGCCTAGCCTCGCGACCACAGGGCCAGGGACGGCCTCCCGACCGGCAAGGCTGATCGTTTTCAGGGGCATCGACGCCATGCAAGCGAACACGCACGCCGTCCAGTTCAAGGGTGTCGCCGTCGATGGCAAGAGCCGACCCCGACAGAGTCTCAGGGCCACGGAAGACTTGAACGGCCTCGTTGACCTTACTCGATCGTGGAAGTACTTCGACGCGGTTACCACGGAAGATTCGAATCGGTCCTTCGGCCTTGGGCGGCGCCGTCCTGACGCCGTTCCCGGTTTCGCCGGACCGCGCCTGTAGCGCTCCCATCTCAACGCGGGCACTCTCTATCGGGAGCGCTACCCGTTAACTCTACCTGTCGCCCGCGCCCTCATCCACGGTCTGAGGTCCCGCATCGGGCCACAGATCGCCGAGGCTGAAACGGATCGCATCGAAGGGCGGCAGCGACACCGATGCATCGCCGGTCACGGTCTCCAGCAGAATCCAGTGACCGTCACTCAACTCGAAGGCTTCCAACGTGCGCACGTCGGGATCGACGAACCACAGGTGGCCAACCCCCTCACGGGCGTAGACCGTTCGCTTCTCCCCCTGGTCAAACGCCCGTGTCGAAGGGGAAAGCACCTCGCAGACCCAATCCGGCGCCAGCGTGAAGTAGGCCGTGTCGGGATACTCCGGCATCCGCGTTCGCCGCCAGCCCGAAAGGTCGGGCACAAGGATGTCCTCACCAAGATGCAATTCGGGTTCGTCGACGATCCACCAGCCGCCTGGACCGCCGCGACCACGGTTGAATGGAGGCCCAATGATTTCGGTAAGCCCGGTACTGGCCCAGGCATGCCGGGCGGCTGGTCTCGGGTGGGTGTGGAGCGTGCCGTCGATGATTTCGGCGACCCTGTGCGGAGGTGCATCCAACACATCCTGGTATGTCGCCCGCCGGGAGGTCTTCCCTACCGTGGTCGCTGTCGGTATGGACATCGGGCTTCTCCTTGAGATATCTCACCAACGCCTGACATCCATCCTAGGAGTCCGTCCGGCAAATAGCAATCGGACCGACGAAATGGATCGTCAATCGGCCGCCTTAGTTTCCGACAAGGTGGGAGCACCTCAAGAACGTAAAGATGGGCGACGTCGCGGTGATGAAGCCCGGTCGCATTCAACGCGAGCAGCCTGTCACCTCACCACAAACGCCGTTCGGTTTGAGTGTCGAACTCCCTGTCGGCCGAGATCAAGTCCATGTCTTCCAGGTGTGCCTGTGCCAGCAAGATTCTGTCCCAGGGGTCGCCGTGATCCCAATCAAGCCGCGCTGCGTGGACGAGATGCAGAGAGGTAAGAGCGAGTTCGCGAAAACCAGAGAACTGCACCGCCTCGGGCAGGTACATGGCGGCTATCGGCATACGGCCACGACTCGCCTTGAACGCTATCTCATACAGACTCACCGGACTGTAGAAGACGTCGTTTTCATCGTCAAGTATCCGCGCTTGAGCCTCGTCGGACAATCTCGGCAAACCGCGAACGGCCCACCACAGGACGTGACTGTCGAGAAGCAGCCGCACAGAGAAATCCCCCGAAGCTACCGCTTTGCGATGCCGAGATCGTCCGTGAGTGCACCCTCCAGCGCCGCCTGATCCGCTGGCGACATCGGCTTCTCGACTGCTTCCGTGAGCGCGTTCAACTCCTCTTCGCTCATCATTTCCTTGAGGATGCCCAGTCTGCGCCGACGCTTTCGCTGCAGCCCAACGAGCTTGGCCACCGGCTCCCGCCCGCGGGTGACAACGACTTCTTCGCCTCGTTCGGCGCGATTGATCATTTCCGCAAGCCGTGCGCGGAACTCGCTTACCGTGACGGCCTCGGCAGTCTGTTGTGCTTCACCGTGCGACTTGGCGCCATCCATGGTCACGCCTCCTTCCGACCGGCTTCCAAGTCAACAATATCAGAAATCGTCGTTGATGTACAATTAATGTACAGATATCTGCTGATAAGCTGGAGGTCACCAACCCGCCCGCCCCTGGATTCCCGCTTGCGCGGGAACGACGTTTCGGTGATCGTCTCGTTCCTGGACCCGAGTCTTGACGGCGCCTTAGTGGGAATGATGGTACCGGGGTCCGGCGTTACACCCCCCCAAACCCCTGGTCCTGCGCCTCGCCCACGAGCCACGGGTCGTTGATCTCCGTTGTCGGAGGCTCGCCCTGCAGCACCCGCACTACTTCGCGGGCGGCGTGGGTCTGGCAGTCGACGTAGGACTCGTTGGAGTTGGCGGCGGTGTGGCAGGTGACGATGACGTTGGGGAGCGTCAGGATCGAGTGGTCGGCGGGCATGGGCTCGGGGTCGGTGACGTCGAGGGCGGCGCCGGCGATCTCGCCGCTGGTAAGGGCCTCGTAGAGGGCGTCGGTGTCCACCAGGCCGCCGCGGGCGCAGTTGAGGAGATAGGCCGTCTTCTTCATGGCGGCGAACTGCTCCTTGCCGAACATCTTGCGGGTGGCGTTTACCAACGGTGCGTGCAGGCTGACCACGTCCGACGTGTGCACCAGCTCGTCCAGCGAAACCAGCTTGACGCCCATGGCCTCGGCGATCTCGGGAGCCACGTAGGGGTCCACCGCCTGGACGTTCATCTTCATTCCCTGAGCGCGGGGAGCCACTTGGCGCCCCACGTTGCCCAGGCCCACGATCCCCAGGGTCTGTCCGGCGATGCGCGACACCGGGCCGCGGTAGGAGTGCAGCTCGGCGGTGTGGCGGCGCCAGCGGCCCTCGCGCACGTACTGGTTCATGCGCACGAGCTTGCGGGAGATGGCGATCATGAGGCCGATCATCTGCTCCGACACTTCGATGGAGTTGCAGCCGGCGGCGTTGCACACGGTGACGCCGTGCTCCCTGGCCGCCTCCAGATCCAGCCGGTCCACGCCCACGCCGGTGCGGCACACCACCTTGCAGCGGTTGAGCTTCGAGATGATCTCTCGGGTGAGCGGCAGGGCGCCGTGAAAGATCATGCCGTCGGCATCGCGCCCGGCCTCCGCCAGCTCCTCGTCGTTGGTCGGCTTGGCGATCACCATCTCCGCGTCGGCCTCGCGCAGGATGGGCTCGATCAGGTCGACGGGAACATCGTTGCTGCCGCAGTAGACGACCCGGAATTTCGCCATCGCCGATATCCGCCTACATTCCCAGGCTGAACATCTGCACCGGGTTGTCCCACAGGATCTTGCGGCGCGTCTCCTCCGACAGCTTGTCGTTGGCGCTCAGGGCGCCCACGGTGAGCTCCGGCCACTTGTCGACGCAGTCGCTGTGGGGATAATCGGTGGCCATGGTGAGGCGGTCGTTGCCGACGTGCTCGACGAAGCTCGGCACCAGCTCCTCGCCGGCCTCGCAGCTCACCCAGCACTGCCGGTGGAAGTAGAAGCTGGGCTTCTCCGGGGTGGTCTTGGCCGAGCCGTGGGACTCGTGCTCCCAGTGCTCGTCCATGCGCTCCAGCCAGAACGGCACCCAGCCGCAGCCGGATTCCAGGTAGGCGACCTTGAGGGTCGGAAACTTCTCCAGCACGCCGTCGCCACAGAAGCTCAGGCATGCCAGCATCTGCTCCAGCGGGTGGCAGGCCACGTGGCGGCCGAACTCGCTGTAGCGGTCGCTGCCGGCCTGGTCCAGGATGGTGCGCGCGCCCTCGTGGACGCACACGGTGACGCCCAGGTCCTGGGCCGCCTCGTAGACGGGATAGTAGTCGGGACTGGCCAGGGTGCGGCCGCAGAGCTTGTTGGGGCGCCAGAAGATGCCCACCAGGCCCAGCTTCTCGCGGGCGTGGCGCAGCTCCTCGACGGCCCGGGCGGGGTCCTGCAAGGGCAGCAGCATGACGCCGCGCAGCCGCGACTCGTCGTGGCTGCAGTACTCGGCCAGCCAGGTATTGTAGGCGCGGCAGATGGCTTGGCTCAGCTCCGGGTCGATGTCCGAACTCCACATGACGTAGAGGCCCATGGTCGGGAACAGCACGCTCAGGTCGATGCCTTCCTTGTCCATGTCGCGGAGGTTGGACGCGGGGTCGAAACCGGTGGCGATGGCCTCGGCGAAGGTCTCGCGCCAGGACTCGTTGCTGGCGAAGATGAAACCGTAGTCCGTGACCTCGCGGTCGGGCCGCCGGTTGGAGTCGGACACGGGCTTTCCGTCGACGTAGCGGTTGGACTGGTTCGGTCCGGTGATCTTCACTCGCCCGTGGTACTTCTTCGGCATGTACCGGTCGTACATGTCCGACGGCTCCATGATGTGCCGATCCGAATCTATTACGCGAAAACCGTCCTTCATGGCTCTACTCCTTCCTCGAACAGGCGGCACGCCGCCTCCTTGCCGAGTGTCTCCGGTGTCTTGTTCAGCCCGGGAAAGCGCCTCGGCGACGTAGCGCCGAAGCACTGTCACTATAGATCAAAGCCCCCTGCCCTATCAAATGCCGAAGACCCTGCTTCCACACGGGAAAAGGCCGCCCGCAACGGGCCGAAGGGCCGGCTTGACCGTACCGGGGACCACGGCTAACATCCCTTCCGACAACGATCCAGAAGCCAAGGAGGCACAGCATGGGAGTGGAACCCGGCGCGGAACTTTTCGATTTCAACGAGCCTTCGCCCACAGGCAAGGCCGGATTCGGCACGTGGAAGAACCCCAAGTCGCCCTACGACCGTTTCATGGAGGACCAAGGCATTTCCATCCACCGGGACATCGGCGTGCACAAGGTCCAGGACCTGCCGTTCAAGCCCTGGAAACGCCTGGGCGGACGAGGCATCGGCATCCAGCTCCTTGGCACCGAGCACCTCTGGGGCATGTACGTGGTGGAGGTCCCCGGGGCGGGCGCGCTCAACCCCGAGCGCCATCTCTACGAGGAGACCTACTACGTGGTGGAGGGGCGCGGCACCACCGAGGTGTGGAACGAGAACGAGAGCAAGAAGCTCACCTTCGAGTGGGGACCGGGGTCGCTCTTCGGCATCCCGCTGAACGCCTGGCACCGGGTAGTCAACGCCACCTCCGCGCCGGCCCTGCTGCTGGCCGCCACCACGGCCCCCAACATCCTGAACCTGGTCCGGGACGCCGATTTCGTGATGAACTGCCCGTACGAGTTCAGCAAGCGGTTCGCGGGGCAGGACGACTACTTCAAGGAGGTCGAAGAAATCCGCGCCGATCCGGTACGCGGGCTGGCCATGCGCCTCACCAACGTCATTCCCGACATCGTCACCTGCGAGCTGCCGCGGGACAACCGCCGCTCATTCAGCTACCGCCGGGTGGAGCCGCACATGGCCGGCGCCAACTTCTACATGAAGATCGCCCAGTACGAGACCGGCCAGTACTCCAAGGCCCACAAGCACAGCTCCGGCGCCATCCTGGTGTGCATCAAGGGCAAGGGGTTCAGTTACACGTGGCCGGACACGCTGGGCATGCGGCCGTGGGAGGAAGGACGCGGCGACGACGTCAAGCAGCAGACCTACGAGCCGGTGGGCATGATCAGCGCCGCGCCGATGCGCGGCGACTGGTTCCACCAGCACTTCGGAACCGACCCCGCCGGGCTGCGCCTGCTGATCTTCGACGGCCCCTACGGACCGGCCTTCCGGCGCGGCGGCGCCCCGGGCGGCCAAGCCAAGGACGTAGGCGCTGTGGACACCCGCGACGGCGGCAACGCCATCGCCTACATGGACGAGGACCCGCAGATCCGAAAGACCTACGAGGCCGAGCTGGCCGCCAACGGCATGGAGAGCCGCATGCCCGAGTGGGCCTACGAGACACGGACGCCGCCGGAGGGGGCGTTGGAGCCGGCAGCCGGATTCTGAGGATGGCGCCCTTCGACTTCGCTTCGGTTCGCTCAGGGCGAACGGGATTCTTGATCGGGCTTCCTTGACTCAACCGTTCGCCCTGAGCGAAGCGAAGTCGAAGGGCGTTCTCTCAACCGGCCCACAATTCGCGGAACTGCACCGCCGCCACCTGCTCGTACGCCACCGGCCCCGGCAGGTGGCCGACGGACTGCGCGAACGCGTTCAGCTTCGTGACGGCGTCCTCGGAAATGGCGGGCTCGTAGAATGGCACGTCCCGTTCCACGATGCCGGTGATGAGCTCGGCGGCGTCCTTCGGGAAAAGCCCCTCCCCTACCCTGGACGCCCTGGCAGGATCCGCGCGCAACGCTTTCTGCGCCTTCACGATGGCGCGGATAGCGGCCGCCGCCTGCTCCGGCTCCCGCTCTATGAAGTCATCCGTGGTGCCGAGGCCCGCGAACGTGCAGTAACGCACTTCCGCCGGGTCGTCGCCCCGCCGCACGTCCACGTGGACCTTGCCGACACCCAGCGAAACCGCGGTGGCGCTTCCCATGGCGTTGGACCAGAAGCCGTCGATCTGCCCGGACTCGAGGCCACGCGCAGCGTAGACGCCGAACGACACGTCCCGGGCCTCGGAGCCGGGAAGATGCACGATGCTCACGTCACGCTCCGGATCCAGGCCCCCGGCACGGAGCAGCGTCTTGAACACCAGATCGGGACCTTCCGCCGCCGTCAGGCGCAAGCCCTTGAGGGCGTTGAAATCACCGCGTTCCGCGTCGAGGTCCGCCCGCACCGTCAGGAGCCACGGTGTCCCCTGGGACAGCGCCACCAGCAGCTTGGCCCCGCTCCAGGCGGGAAACTCCCGCAGCAGGTCGTGCACCGACCCCGCGATCATGGCGTCCGCCGCCCCCTCCCGGAGCGCCCGCGTGGCGCCGATCTGGGAAACCAGCTCGATCTCCACGTCCACGCCCTCTTCCCGGTAGAAACCCAGCTCCTGGGCGGCCAGGGCCGGGAAACAGGTGTTGCTGACAAGGTCTACGGCGGCGATTCGCATCTCCGTGTTCCTCTCTGTCTGAACTGGTACCCCGACATACTATTTTGTTAACCGCGGCATGTGGCGTCATGGACAGACAAATCGACATATTTTCAGTAGGTTAAGGTCTTTATGTCGCGTCACAGATGGGCTAAAATAGCCTCTGATTCGCTCCCTGTGGGTACCTAAATGGTACCCGAATCGAGATGCAAAGGAGGCGTCAACCATGCCCAAAATCACCAAGCGAGCGGTCGACGCCCTCCGGCCCGCGGAGCGCGAGCGCGTCGTCTGGGACGACGACATCACCGGCTTCGGCGTCCGCATCCATCCCACCGGCCGAAAGGTCTATATCGTCAAGTACCGCCACGAGGGACGCGCCGTCAAGGCGACTATCGGACCCCACGGTCCCATCACCCCGGCTGCCGCACGGGCTCGGGCCGCAGAGATCGTCACCCTCGCCAGGACCGGGCGCGACCTCGAAGGAAAGACGCCCCGCAAGGCGGACGGCACCACCATGGCGGACCTCGCCCGGCGTTTCATGGAAGAGTACGCTCCTAGTCATCTGAAACCCGGCACCGCCGCGCTCTACCGGAAGATCATCGACAAGCGCATCCTTCCCCGGCTAGGCAAGCGCCGCGTCGCCGACATCGGCAGGGCCGACGTAGCCGCCCTCCATCACGACATGCGCTCTGTGCCCGGCCATGCCAACCGGACGCTTGGCGTCCTCTCCAGGATGCTGACTTTGGCCGAGGTCTGGGAGATGCGCCCCGAGGGCGTCAACCCCTGTCGGTTCGTTAAGAAGTACCCCGAGCAGAAGCGCGAGCGTTTTCTCTCAGATGACGAGTACCGCCGCCTCGGCGCGGCGTTGCGGGACGCGGAGCGCGAGGGGTTCGCCTCTCCGGCGGCGATCGCCGCCATCCGGCTCCTGATGCTGACCGGCTGCCGCAGCGGAGAAATCCTGCAACTCCGCTGGGAGCATGTCGATCTCGATCGGGGCGAGCTGCGGCTGCCGGACTCCAAGACCGGCGCCAGGATCGTGCATCTTGGCGACCCCGCCATCGCGGTGCTTCACGGCATGCAGCAGCGTGACGACAGCCCCTGGGTAATCCCGAGCCACAAGCGTGGCGCTCATCTCACCTTCCTGCACGGTCCGTGGCGTCTCCTTCTGAAACGGGCTGGAATCGGGAATCTACGCATCCACGACTTGCGGCACTCCTTTGCCAGCGGCGGTCTACTGGTCGGCGAGGGCCTTCCGATGATCGGGAAACTGCTCGGGCACAACAAGGTGCAGACCACCGCCCGTTACGCCCATCTCGCCAACGATCCCGTCAAGTCCGCCGCCAACCGCATTGCGGCCAGAATTGCCGAAGTAGCTGGTTAAAGCGCCAGCGTGGGCTCAATTTCGACGCAGAGGTCGAGATTGTACAACATTCGGTGAACCGCGAGTTCGAAAAATTGGGCAATGAAGGTGTTGCCTTTCTGGGCCTTGAGTCTTCCTTCGAATGACCGTCGCTTGTTCAACGGGATATCCTCGAACCACTCATTCACCCATCGACATCCGCGGACGGCTTCCGGACGATTTGAGCGTTGCAAGTACGAAAAGAAGCTTTCCCCTGATTTTGCAGGGCCTTCGGTTCGATGGACGTTCTCTCGGAACAACACCGTGTCCTCCTTCGGGCGAATATTCGCAGCGGGCTTCAATACTGGAATGAGCCGGAATTGGCCCGAATTGGCCCGAATTGGCCCGAAATTCGGCTCTATAGTCGCTTCCAGCGAGCACCTCGACCACGACCTGTGGTTGCCACCAATCCCTTGGCCTTAAGGGACGCCAAGTCTCCCCGCAGTCGTCGGATATCCAGCTCTGCCAGTCGTGAGTGGATTTCACGCAAGGCCAAGGATCGCTCGCCTTGATCGAGCAGCGCAAGGATCGCTCGCTGACTAACCGTCAGGTGTTCCAAACGCAGCGAAAAGGATCCGGTGGCCTCCCCATGAAAGTGTAGAGGAAGGTCAATGCGCTTCCCGTGTCGGAAACACACGGTTACACAACCTGCTGCGTCTTCTATCTCTGGCGGCCGTAGACCTGCCGCAGTCGCACCGGCTGCCATTTTCAAGGTGCCAGTCCCCCACTCTTCGATGATGCCCCGGTGGTAAAAGGTGTTGGCGATCAAAGGGTTCCAGGGTTGGGATGAATGCGGCTTGAACAATAGCTCCGGCGTCAATCCGAAGTGAAGCGTACCCGAGGACGTGACCTCCAGGCGATCATCGTAGATCGCCAAGCCCACCGATCCGCCGCCGATGGCGTAGTCGCGATGGCACAGTGCATTCGCAATAGCCTCACGCACCACCAGGAGCGGGTAGAGCGGTTCGTCGATGCGTTCGAACCGATCAACTTCAAACCGGCCGGCGATGGGGTTGTGATCGCGCACGAAGAGTTCCGCATCCCTGAGCAGCTTGAAGGCGTGGCCGCGAAACTGGCGATTGTCGAGAAATTCGCTACGGTCATCGCCGCGGAACCGGGCGACCCGGAGCAGACATTGCGGCATGTCGAATCCGATACGCTCGGCCTTACCGAACAAGACGACGGCAGCGCGCCATAGAATCCCGTCCCGGTAGAGCTTGAGACCTCGCAGCAGATCCTCGGGGTCTCGGGTGCCGGGATCGTCCATGCGCCCCTTCTGGACCGCCTCATACACCGTTCGTTGAATCTCCTCGACATCGAGATCGTCTACCGACCATCCCACGGCGGGCTGGTTCTCCCAGCGCTGTTCGCTGTGCATTCGTTCGAACAGGATGCGGTTGTACTCATCCGCGGACATGGCAACGGTCATATTGCCCATACGCTGGTAGGACTCGCCGAGATACCGGTACGGTTTCGCGGCGCCGGCACTCACGCCGACCACGACGACCGCCAAGTCGGCGGTCACCGGGACCCGCTCGACAGAAGGAAACGCCGGCGGGTCGATGCGCCGCAGTTCAGCGCCCACTTCCTCAAGGGTCCTCTCGCTCACTTGCTGCCCGTGCACTCGGCCCTTCGGATCCACGCCGAACAGTACCTTGCCGCCCCGCTGGTTGAGCATCGCACAGACCGTTCTGGTGGCCTCGCGACGCAACTTGGTTGTGCGCTTCAACTCCAGCGTCTCGGATTCCCCGGACGCAGCCATCGCCTCGATCTCGTCGGGGGTCATGTCTGTCGCTCGCCTTGGTCGCGATCCTCTACGGCGAAGGGGTCTGGCAGCCGTGTGACGATACCGACGGTTTCCACGCTGACGTGGACGATGCGACGGATGGCCGTGATGAGGTCGCGCGGATCGTCAAACCAGCCGTTGGGATCATTGACGATGCCGCTCTCCCGGTCCCGGGTGATGCGGTAGCGGTCCATGAACCATTCCAGCGGGGTGCGCCCGTTTACGGAGTATTCGTGCGCCTCGTGCGGAATGCCCTCCAGTCGGAGGTGCTCGTTTACGATCAGAATCGTTCGGGAGTCGTCAGCGAAACGCATGGCGCGCTGGCCGATGCGGAAGTGTTGCGGTTCGAGGGTGCGGGACTGAACGGGCACTAGATTCAGCGGGTATTCCGGACAGGTCCCGTAGCCGAGGTGCAGTTCCGCCAGCGCCTGCCCCGCTTGGGCGAAGGCGTGGAAGTCATGGGCCATGGGTACGCGTGGGAGTGCCTTGGCAAGATCATTGGCGAAACGCTCTCGGTAGGCGGGTGCGTGGAGCACGCCGTAGACGTAGTCGAAGATGGCGTCCTTGGTAATGTCCGGGTCGTTGCCGTAGCGTTCGCGAAAGGCGTGCAGGGCGGCATCGGTGATGTTGTCGACGCGCTCCATTCCATCGAGTCCGTTGACAGGCTCCTCCTCATACGCGAGTTCGCCCTGCTCGTAATGGCGGCGCTGGTAACGGTACCGAGGGAAGCACTGGCCGAATGCCACGCAATGAAGGTCCGGCATGGCATCCACCATCAACGCAGAAAAAGGCTTGGTCGAACCTACGCCGGGGACGCAGATTGCACGTTGGCCTTCCCAACGTGGCGTGGTTTGTCCTACCTGTGGCGGCCCAGAAGGGAAAATGCTGTCCTGCTGGTACTTTCTGTTCGCGAGCACATAATCCACGTAACAATGCTGTTTGATGAACGGCCGGTACTGAGTTGTCGAGATTCTGTCGACCGAGTATGTCGTGGCCTTGCCACGCATCAGGTTGTCTTTAAGGGCTTGGTCCCAGCGGACGTGCATCGAATGACGGCCTACCGCGTCATCGACGTCGTATTCTACATTCCCTTCGTGCACCTGCATGTCTTGCATGGCAGAGTGATAGTCACGGACCATCATGCGCGCATTGTCGGCGCACGCGTCCCGAGAGAAGTTGTAAATGTAGGCGTCACGGCTGGTCTTGTAACCATTGCTGAATAGTTTGAAGATCGGCTCATCAGCCTGTCCTGCTTTCGCCTCCTTGGATCCCAACGGGTAGAGTCCGGCGAATGTCTCGTCACGCTGGCCGATCCAGTCGTGGTGTCGGTCGGGCTGAATCTCCTGCCAGTCGTCGATGCCCGCGATGGAACCCCATCCATGCAGGGCGACCAGTTTATCTTCACGTGACAGGTAGTCTCCGATGTCACGGTAGTAGATTCGGCAGCGGCCTCGGCCATTTTCCGGGTTACGGACCAAGACGGTGATAGCAACCGGGGCGCGCGAGCCTTGACCGAAGATGTTGTGACCCTCGGCTCTTCGCCGATCGCCAGAGGTTCTAGCGTTACCTCGCAGGTTCACCACGTAAACCGTGTTGAACTCCTCCTCAAGACAGGCGCGCACACCAGAGTCCACGTTGCCATCGATCCACGAACCGTTGGTGACGAAGGCGACGACGCCTTGCGTTCCGATTCGGTCGGAGGCCCATCGAATGGCCATTTTGTAGCTGTCGTACAAACTGCTCTTGAGGGTCGCCGTAGAGTGTGCCGCATAGGTATCGGCGATGCGGCGCTCAAGCTCGGGATAGTCCACGTTTGGGTTGTCATCCGCGGAGCTTCTCTGACCGACGGACCAAGGGGGATTGCCGACGATGACCTCGATGGGCAGTCCCTGCTGCCGCTCGACGCGTCGGCTGTTGTCTGGCAACCAGGCTCTCGGAAAGCCCGTGCGCTCGGTGTGCAGGTTGAACGTGTCGGTCAAGACGATGCCGCCGAAAGGTTCATAGTGACCGCCGTCGCCGCTACCACGGGGTTCCCTGCGTCCGTGAAACGCTTCCTCGATATGGATGGCGGCGATGTAGTACGCGAGTAGGACGATTTCATTGGCGTGTAGCTCTTCTCGGTACTTGCGTTCGAGGTCGGCATCCCGAACTAGGGCCGATTGCAGCAACCGGACCAGGAAGATGCCCGTGCCGGCGAACGGGTCAAGGACTTGCACGCCTTGGTCGCTCAACGAGCAGCCGAATTCGGTTCGTAGCGCTTCGTCGGCGCTGGCCAGGATGAAGTCCACCACTTCCACCGGTGTGTAGACGATGCCGAGCCGGTCAGCGTCCTTCTTGAGCGCGGTGGCGAAGAACTTCTCGTAAAGCTCCATCAATACACGCTGGCGCGCGTCCGGGTTGTCGAGCCCGCGCGCCCGCAGTCGCACGCTCTCGTAGAAACCTTCCAGATCCCGGGTCTCGTTCTCCAGGCCGAACTCCCCGAAATCCGCCCGCAACGCATCCAGTGCCCGCGCCACCGGATTACCGCCGGCGAAGTCGTAGCCCTCGAACAATGCCTCGAACACCGGTCGTGTCAGGATGTGCTGCGCCATCATGTCCACGGCGCCGTCAGTCGTGATGGACTCATTGATGGAGGCCTTGAGTTCCTCGTGGAACGCCTCGAACCACTGACGCAATGTGTCGTTTTCGGGATTCTCCAGTAGACCCCCGATGCGGGTGACTAGACGCGTGAAGATGGCCGCCACGTCCTTGGCCCAGCTCTCCCAGTATTTCCGGTCGCCGCATTTCTCCACAATGCGGGCGTAGATGGCGCCGGGCGGGAAGTCGAGGGCGGGGAAGGGCAATTCCGGTGTTCCCTCGGTTGACTCGACGTCGAGCCCCTCCCGTGCGAAGATGATGCGGTCGGTAGGGGTCTGGTTCAGGTCGATCTGGTTGATCTCGGCGTCGAGACGGTCGTCGTGGGAGCGAAGTGCGCGTAGTACGCTCCAGACCACATCGAACGCGCCGCCGGAATCGAGCACACGTGCCGGATCCTCTCCGGCCGGCACTGCCACGGGCAATACGATGTAACCGTAGGTCTTGCCCTCGGCCCTGCGCATGGCGCGCCCCACTGCCTGCACGATATCAACGACGCTCTTGCGTTCGCCCATGAACAGCACCGCATCGAGGGCGGGGACGTCGATGCCTTCGGACAGGCAACGGGCGTTGGAGAGAATACGGCAGGCGCCTTCGTCCGATGAGCCCTTGAGCCACTCGATGCGGGCCTTCCGCTCAAGGGCATGATGCTGACCGTCCACGTGCTGCGTTTCGCAACGCAAGGCTTGGGCGCGCTCCGCTTCCGGCAACAGCGCTTCAGCCTTTTGGATGATCCCGCTCCAGTGTTCCGCCAGGGACCGTGACGAGCGGATGGTGTTGGTGAAGGCGATGGCGCGACGCAGGGGTTGGACGGGGCCGTCCGCTTGCCGGCGGTTCTCCGGATTCTGCAACGCCCGCCAACAACCAATGATGCGCGCTGCGTCGGTGAGGTTGATGGTGCCGCCGCCGGATGCCAGATGCGCCTGAAGCGCCTTGTCCACGTGGGCTTCGGAGATCGCGAACACGATGACCTTGTAGTCGGACAGGAGGTCCTGTTCCACTGCGCGCGAGAACGGCAGCCGGTGGAGTTCCGGGCCGTAGACCTCCTCGTCATCCATGGAGAACACCTCGACGCTGTGACTCGCCGCCTTGGTCTTGGCACCCTGGGTGTAGAGCCTCGGGGTGGCGGTCATGTAGAGGCGCTTCGCCGCGCGGATGCGTTGGGCGTCGTGCACGAGCACGAACGGCGACGTCCTGTCCCCTGGACGGTCCACGCCCGTGGTCCGGTGCGCTTCGTCGCATAGTACCAAGTCGAAAACCGGCGCCCCGGCTTCCTGGGCCTGGGCCACCAACGCGACGGATTGATAGGTGCAGAACACGACGGTCATGGCGTCCGACGACGCGCGCTCCAGCGCCTCGCCGATGGCCACGGGGTCTGTGGTGACGGGGATTTCCAGCTCCAGAAAGGAGGCGTCCTCGTCCTGGCGTCCCGCCCGTACATCGGAGCAAATGCCGATGTAGCGGTGCGGCAAGGCGCGCTGCTCCGCCCATTCGCGCATGGCCTGCTGGAACAGCGCGATGGAGGGCACAAGATACAGCACCCGACCGCCAACGCTCGCGACGGCCTCGGCGATACGAAGTGCGGTAAAGGTCTTGCCCGTGCCGCAGGCCATGATCAGCCGACCGCGGTCATGGTCGGCGAATCCCATCAACACCTCATCGAAGGCGGTTCTCTGGTGCGGGCGCAGGTCGAACTTGTCCGCGCGCCACTCCAGCGCTTCCGGCTCATCGAGAACCAGATCGGGCCACTCGATGGGACGATCCGCCAAGTCGTTGAAACGCAGCACCTGACATGGGGGCTTAAGGCCCTCGATGGTCCGCTCCGCGTTGGGTCCCCACGCCGCACCGGTGTCCACGACCATGCGCCGGGTGAAGGGGTCGCGATCCGACGCGGCGATGAAAGAATCGAGGGCGGTCTTGGTGATGCGGGTGTTGGGGGCGTGAAACTTGCATTGGATGGCGCAGTAACCGCCGTTGCGCACCGCAGCCACAAGGTCGATACCAAGGTCTCGTGCAGTGAAGTTCGGCTGTTCTGCGACCCACTCGGACCAGAGCCACACGTCCGAGAACTGATCCGCGTACAGGGGGTCGACGCGAAAGTACCGCTTCATTAAGCGCTCGAACCGGCGCCCGCTGTCGAAGGCGGAATCCGCGTCCGCACGGATACGGTCCAGCGTTCGTTCAAAGCTTTCGTTGCGTATTTCTGTGGCCGTGGCCATACTTGTGGATTCGGGCCTCACACCATGATGTCTGACACCTTGTGCCAGACCTCTGGCAGCGGATCATCTTGAGCCGCCGCCAACCAGTCTGTCGCGGCCTTTTCGTGGCATCCTCTCTCGCGCATCGCACGCGCCAGACCAACACACCTCCACCTCAGCAACGGGACATCCACATCCTGTGGATACTCACGTCCGTAAGCCAATTCGTCAACCAGTGATCCGAGCCCTTCGAGTGCAAGCTGTCGGAGTTCGTCCCGGTCGCCTTCTTGCCCGTCCGAAAACACCCACTCCGCTACCCACAACGCATCACTCAAAGCATCGACACGGCGTGTCGCTATGATGACGCCGATCTCCCGAGTCAGATCCAAAGGGGGTCTACACACCATTTCTCTTCCTGCAAAGTCGAGCCAAAACTGCATGGCGACCGCCGAATTGGAGACAAGCTTCGGGTCGCCGGAAGAGAACCCCTTTCTTAATGCCGTTTGGATCTCGGACTGCCGGCACTCAAGCGCCCTGACCAGACCCACGAGCAGAGGCATCGCCGGTACGCCCAAGGCGTTGAGCTTCCGGTGCTTCGCATAGAGAGCTTCTGCGACATCCTCAGGCAAGTCGACGTACATGAGCACCGCTGCTGCACCTCGGATTCCATTCCGGATCGTCGTGATGATCTGTTGGTCGAGCCCGGGGAACAACAAGCCGGGGTGCGGCGTAACGGCCCATTTGCGTAAAACCTCAACGATGTAATCGTCATCCTGACCGCGGAACTCGAAAGACAACTTGTGCCGCCGGGACTGCTCCTTGACGTCGGCGATATGGAACAACGTGTTGCTCAACGTCTCCCAGTCGACTCCAGTTGGATCGACGGCCGACATCCACTTCTCTCGAAACCAATCTTCCGCGATGCCAGCCCTCGGTTCTGGCATACGCAGGTCAATCCAGTGTCTCAGCCTCTTTTCCCCGGGAAGACCTTCGTCGTCACAGTGATCGTCAGCCCAAATAGCCTTGCCGACTTTCGCTTTCTCGTCCGGTGTGAGACGTCCCGCCAGCACAATCTGGACGAGCCTCAACATCGCCCGCGAACGTGCCTCCTCTCCGCGTGCCAGCGCGCGAACTAGGAACCGTACGGTTGTTGCCCACTCCTCGTCATTCTGTTCGTTACGCGTCGGAATAGCCTGCTCCCTACCCCAGCGGTCGATCAACTCGCCAGGATCGACGAAAGCGTAAGGGTTGGGCGTATAGCCATCCACGCCCACGATAGGCGCAGCCAACAGTTCCAAAGCCAAATCAGCCTTGGCCTGGATCGGCAAGGCCTCCCATGACCGACTCAACAGGTGCCGAATCGCTTCACGCAGCAAGATGTTGCTGTAGAACGTCGGATTGCGATAGAGCGCGATTCCCCTGCGGAGCACTGCGGTCGCACGCTCCGGCTTCAGTCTCAGCGAAAGGCGCGCGAGCGTCTCCATGGCGACCCTCACCCGCTCGATCGGCGACACCACCCCTTGAGAACCTCGCCGGCCTAGGCCGCGTTGCTCGTAGTAGCCGATCATCCTTTCGCACACGTCAACCATCGACTCCACGACCGTTTCCGGCATCGTGGCTAGGTTGGGACGCGACAGCAGTCTCCGGACGAGATCGTCGCCTTCGTACGTCGTGACACGCAACATCAACCGCAAGGCAAACTCGGCCTGACCGTCCCGGTGAAGCCACTCGCTTGCCAGACCCAACATCGTCTTGGTTGGCGGCCACCGATCTGACAACGGCGGCAGTCCGACCACCTCCGCGAGTCTGACAAGCCGATACGACGCCCGTGCCCGGATCAAGTCGGAGCTTGGAATGCTCTCGTCTTTGAACTCGATCGTTCCGTGTGGATGTGGTCCCTCGCCCAATTCGAAACCAGGTCCCTTTTCCCGCTCCGCCCTCCACTCGACAGCGTTCATCAATGATCGAATTTCGCTCGGCGGGTCGCAGTTGAATCTCGCCAGATCGCGCGCCCTCGCTCGATGTGGATCCGATCCGCCCGCGTCGCTCCACGATCTGCTTTCCAACTTCCGCACCAAGTACGCCGCCCACGACTCGCGGGATAGGACGCGAATATCCAGTGAATACCCCGTCGACCGCCGGAGTGCCGCAACGGCCGAATGCAGGAGCGGCACCGTCTCATCACTCTTGTGATCGGCCTCGAACATCAGTGACGCCTTTCTCACCATCCAATACGGGTCTCCGGCATCCACACTCCAGGCATCCAGTGCCTCGACCAGGGAACCTACGTCGTTCTCGTAGACCGCCCAAAGACACTTCTCGTGCTGCACCGCGTGGTGCGCATTCACATCGTGCTGGGCGAATTCGGTGGCGACGCGAACGGCTTCATCGAATTCAGACCGCTTAAAACCCAACCGCGCATGCGTCACCAGCGCCATGGCAATACGCCGGGCGGCTTGGCGATCGAGTACGCGTTGCGCCAAAGCCTGACGGTCGTGCAGCACTTCTTCCAATACTTGCTTTGCCGCGAGCGCCAGCTCCGCTCCCAGCGGATCTAGCCGAACCTCCCGGCGCCAGACGACCTCGTGGACGATGCAAAGCCGATCACCCAACGGCCGATCGGCCAGCCCTTCCACAAGCCGGTCTTCTTTCGACGAGTCGAGGAGATCACCCGAAATGTCCTGTATCCCGGGATCTTGAAGTTCTCGCCTCAACTCTTCCGGTAGAGTGAGCCAACCGGGGTAGAGTTTCCTGTTGTACTCCCACGCAGAGATTAGTTCCTCAATTTCATCTTCGACGTTCTCCTCGATGCGCCCCCCGGTCTCCTCATCGTCCGACAATCTGCTCGGCATCTTGGGCGCAATCCAGACCGTCGCGTCCACGGGTTCCAGGTGCGATGGAATCGAAGCGCCGGGCTGGGTCAGTGCCTTTGGCCACTCCTCAGACGGATACGGTCTGCCCAGTTCCAACGTGGTCAGGAGCCAGTCCATTGCGAACTCGTACTCCTTTTGCTGTCGACGCCATTCCTCTTGACGCGGGTGGCGAGCGAGGTCGATGGGCGCTATTCCCGTCTCCTCCAGGTGGTCTCGGAAATCCCTTGCAAGGTCCAGCCAACCCGCCAGGTAGATCTTCGGTGCAGACGAGGCAAGTTCCTTCCGGACCCACTCCGACCAGCGTACGAAATTTGGATCGTCTCCCGAAAACCCAAGTAGCAGGAACACGGTCTCCATCAATGCCTGTCGGGCCGTGTTCACGAACGGTGCGAAGTCGCGCGGGTAGTCGCTGTAATCCTGCTCCGTCGCGATCAGGGGAAACTGAGACGGGAGAGATCCGTGCAGCTTGACAATACGGGGGCGCGTGGCGAGCGGCAACTCATGGATGGCGCGGACGACCTCGTAGGTCGGCGTGACCGTCAACTCGCCCGTTCGCTCAAGCAGGGTGTCCCAGTTCGTCGTAAACACGTCCGCCCACGGCAAAGCGAGAAGCCGGCGATGAAGCTCGCCCGGTTCCATGTCGTCGTCGCGGACCTGCTCCCGCAAGAAGCGGTGTAGTTCGGCCCTCCCGAACTCCTCACTGTATCTTTGCGCGATGGCCAATGCATCGACTGCGGACGCCTTTTCGCCGCTTCCTTCAATCTCTTCGGGGCCGGAGTCCAATTTGGCGAGCATGGCAGTCGCCACACCCGCCCAGTTCGGCGGAGTCCGGCCACCCGGCGCCTTCATTTCCGCGTTTCGGCTGAAGCCGCTCCCAACCATCACGGAGGCCCTGCGGCCGGGTCGTCGCCAGAGTGCCTCCCTTACGTGGCGTATGCGGATTTGGTCGGAAAATTCCAATGGTTTGTTTACCAACTCGTTCGGGAAACCCGATCATGGGTGGTGGCTACACACACCTTGCACGGGACTCCGCTAAAAACCGTCGCCTAGACCAGCCTATCCGTAGAGCTAAGAGGGCGGTTCTAGCAACCCCAGCTCCCCTTGGGTTCTGACCCGGTACGTGCGCGCCATCTCCGGCGCCCACTCAACCAACCTGCGGGCACTGGAGGCCGTGTTGTGGAGATCATGACCCGATTGGCCCTGCCAGCAATACACCAGGGGTGAAGCCGACGGAGAGTCCCACGACGACACGATGTCGCCGCCGCCTGGCGCATGCAGAACACAACAGAGGACAAGGCCGGGACGGATCGCATCTACCAACTTGCTCACCGGTGCGAACTCACGCTGGCATAGTCTTGTGAGTTTGGCTTCGGCCTGACGGACCCTACTCCCACGGTGAATCGAAACCCGACACTTCGCAAGGTTGGTCCATGCGATCTCTCCCCTGCTCATGCCAAGATGGTCCTCCACGAGCGAGCGGAAGTGGCGTTTCCAGCGAGCCCAGCGGGGAAGCGCATCTTCGTATGCAGCCCGCACGGCTGCGAGGTATTCACGATCCTCGTCTCGAGAGCGGCCGAGCTGCACCCAGCGCCGATGCGCGTTCACCAACTCTGCGTTCGTCCGCCGCGTCACTGAGTCGCGTGCTTCGTCCTCTGGCCGCCCCTCTCTGTGAACGGCGCCAACGCACAGAATCCCGGTTCCTTCGCGGTAGCCCCCGCCGAGGTATCCCGGCCATCGCACCTCGTTACCGTCGACACTGCCATGTCTAGGTACAGCCGCTCCCAAGCGCTCGCACCGGTCGCGATGGGATTTCGGACAGTTGACGACGGACCACGCGTAGTTCAGCCAACGTTCCTCGGTCTCGGTCATCCTCGCCCCGTCTCTCTCCCGCGTGAGCCTCAACAACGCGTCCGACGTCGTCAGTCTCAGGAATCATCCAGTCCGCCCCGTCGCCGCTTCAATGCCGACTCATCCAGGGTTCGTGCGGCCCCGGCTGAACTGCGCAGGGTCCTTCATGTTAAACGACTTGCGTAGCACATACTACCGACGCCCAGGCATTCATCAGAGGACGTGCGGCGGGAACGGACGCGGACAACCGACGTGATCCCGTCGTGGGACGGATCGTCGTCCTCGTGAAGGCTGTCGTCGGCGGTCGCAATCAGCCTCTTCACCAGCTCGACGTTGCCGAGCTGCCCCCGGAACCGGTCCTTCATTAGCGCCAGCGTCGCGAACACCTTCCGGGTGAGATCGACCCCGCCGTCCTTGATGCCGACCCGAACGGTGGCTGCGTGCGGCGTGTGAACGTAGGCCCCCTCGCCGCGCACCACGCTCACCGAGAAATGGGGCACATCCGCGTAGCCGGGAAAGCTGTCGAGCGGCGCGCGGGCGACGATGCGCGCGACGGGCGGCTCGACCGGGACTCCGGGGGGTCCGGTCCGACCTCTGCAAGCCGCACCCGGAGGCCACCGCCACGGCGGACAAGGCGAACAAGGCGATTGGGAGCCGCCCCTGTGTCATGCCGCGATTTTCGGCCTTGAACGCGCTCGTCGTCATGCGTTGCGTTTCGGCGACGCCGGTGTCGTCCTCAAGGACTGGAGTTGACCCGATTTGGTGGACACCTAAACTGTGCGCAGGAGGTGTCCGGATGTCGAGGAAACATCCGTCGTTTGCGGCGGAATACCGGCAGCAGATGGTGGAGTTGGTACGCGGGGGTCGCAGGCCAACGGAGTTGGCTCGGGAGTTCGAGTGCTCGGCTTCGGCGATTCGCAACTGGGTGCGACAAGCGGATCGGGACGAGGGTCTTCGCGAGGACGGCTTGACGACGGCGGAGCGCGAGGAGTTGCGTCGGCTTCGGCGGGAGAATCGCCAGCTTCGCGAGGAGCGAGAGATCCTAAAAAAAGCCGCGGCTTGGTTCGCACGGGAGACCGGGACGGTACCGGGGAGGTCTTCGAGCTCGTGAAGGCGAATCAGGCCGGCCATCGTGTGGCCACCATGTGCCGGGTGCTGGGCGTCTCCCCCAGCGGGTACTACGCGTGGCGGAGGCGCAGGCGCTCGGAGCATTGGCGGCGGGACGAGGAGATGCGCGGGGTGATCCGTAGGATCCACAAGGCTTCGAGAGGCACCTACGGGGTGCCTCGGGTGCATGCGGAGTTGGCCGCGGCCGGGGTGCGGGTGAGCCGCAAGCGGGTGGCGCGTCTGATGCGGGAGGCCGGCCTGGCCGGGGCCAGCCGGCGCCGGGGCGTGCGCACCACGCGTGCGGATCGCAGCCACCGGGCGGCTCCGGACCGCGTGGAACGCCGGTTCCGTGCTGATGGGCCGGACCGACTGTGGGTGGCGGATATAACGTACGTGCCGACTTGGACGGGGTTCGTGTACCTGGCGGTGGTGCTCGACGTGTTCAGCCGCAAGGTCGTGGGGTGGGCCATGGCTCATCATCTTCGCACCGAACTGGTGCTCGCGGCGCTCAACATGGCGCTGGGACAGCGCCATCCCACAGAGGTCGTGCATCACTCCGACAAGGGTTCGCAGTACACCTCGCTGGCCTTCGGCAAGCGCTGCCGTCAGATGGGGGTGGTGACCTCCACCGGGTCGGCCGGGGACTGCTTCGACAACGCCATGGCCGAGAGCTTCTTCGCCACCCTGGAGTGCGAGTTGATCGAGCGGCAGGCGTTCCAGACCCAGGCCGAGGCGCGCATGGCCGTCTTCCGCTTCATCGAGGGCTGGTACAACACCCGACGTCGGCACTCGGCCCTGGGCTACCTGAGCCCCAACGACTTCGAGCACGCCGCTGCATCGCGTCCCGAGAGCGACGATGGCCCGAAGCGGGAGAGCGACCTTGAGGTCTTCCAGAACCTTGAGCCCGACGTCCATCATCGACTCCCGGGACTTCCTGATCCGTCGGTCATGGAGAAGGGTTTACTTCAACCGGCTGTCGCGCACCTCAGTGCTGCTGCCGACAGCCTTCAACTGTCCACGAAAACGGGGTAACTCCACACGGGTGTATACCGGTCGTGTATCGACCCAAGCACATGGCCGCGATTTCAGGGACTTGGCGGACTCCAGGGTGCGACGCAAAGTCCGACGCACTGCGATCCTCTGGTGGGAAGCCTCCAGCTCGTTTCCTACGGCTGGTCCGGGCGGTCGCGCCCGCCGGATAAATACTGGCGGCTTTTTCCACGATAGCCCCGGCGAGCCGAGTCCGCGCAGACGACTCCCGGTCGCGGCCATGTCTGCGCCCGGCATTGAACACGGCCGCGTCAGCGCCTTCATGCGCGGCAGCATGGAGCATATGAACCGGTACACGCAGGAGATCCGCGCTACCACCAAGCGTGTTGCGCCGTGTTACACGAAGCACACGAACGACAGGCTGTGCACGGGAATGACACCGGAGGGCCGGGAGGCCGGCGGCAGGGAAAGAGTGGCTGGAATGCCCCGGTCCGCTCCCGTGGCAGGTCGCAGGATTGGCCGGAAGGAGGGGGGGAGTTCTACATCTCGAGATCGAAATCGAGGGTCACCTGCGCCGGTTCGAGATCCTCTTCCTGTATGCGATCGTGTTCCGATTCCTCTGAACGGTCGGGCTCAAGGTCGGTTTCGAGGCCCGGACCAGACTCGCGCTCGCGCTCCGGATCGATAACGTGCTCCTCTTCAAGAACGTGATCCGTCCGGTCATGTCCGCGCACCTCCTCATCGCCGTCCCGTTCGTAGTCGAGGTCGAAGCCGACCGCCACCTCGTGCGCGACCTCTATCGCCGCTCCGTCGAGCGCCGCAACCCGCTCGCCCGTGGCTCTCTCCAGTTGATCCGACAGCTTCCAGGCATCGTCGGTGACCAGCTCGGCCGCATCCCGGGCCCGGCTGATCGCCACGTAGAACGCCCTCTGGTTGGTCAGGTCCGGGTTCCCCGTGGGCATGGCGGCGACGATTTGGTCCACCGTCCTGCCCTGTGAAGCGTGCACCGTGGAGGCCCAAGCCCGGTCGAGGTGGCGCAACTGGGCGTCGCCTTCGGCGAGTTTCGCCGCCGATCCGTCCTCGAGACGGAAGCCGACGCCGTCCTTCGCGACCGATTCCACGGCCGCGGTCTCCCCGTTGGCGAGTTCCGAGCCCGGATCGTTCCGTGTCCACCGCACAAGGTCTCCCTTGCGAAGCTCCATCTCCTCGCTCCGGTAGACCTCCACTCCGCCCTTGGCGCCCGCCAGCATGTAGGGCCGCCAATCCACCAGGTTGCCGTTTCCGTCCCGAAACCAGACCGTGTTGCGCTCGTAGTCGACTCTCTCCACCTCGCGCTCGTCGCCTTTCTCCACCCCCAGGGTCTTGTACCGGCGGTTGAAGATCACCATGTCACCCGCCGAGTAGTTCGACGCACGGGACATCTCGGCGCGCGTCAACCCTCGTGAGACCAGCTTCTCGCCCTGCCTCGCAGGACCGGAGACCGTACCTTCCACGATCAGTTGGGCCCGGATCGTGTCGTTGATCTCGTCCCGCAATGCCCGTGTCGGGGCGATCACCCCGGTTGCAGAACGCTTCTCGGGAGACAGAGAAAGCCAGCGCTCCGCCGCTTCCTTACCGATATCCTCCCTCTCGACCTGCGCGATCCGGTCCCCGAGCTTCTCGAACGCGGTCCTGACCTCGCCCGCAAGGCCCGCGCGGACCGCTTCTTTGAGCTCCATATCGCGCTGGCGGAGAATCTCGTCCATCACCGCGGTCTGCATACCGGCCCGTCTCAGTTGCTCGAAGGGCTTGCCGGCCTCCACCGCCCCGAGTTGCTTCTCGTCTCCCACCAGCACCACGCGTGGAACCCGGAGTGTGGTCGCGACCCGCAGCAGTCCCCGCATCTGCTCGCTCGACGCGAGCGAGGACTCGTCCACCACCAGCACGGTCTTCGAGAACCGGTCCCGCATGTTCCGAAGCCCCGCTGTCGTGCCCCGGCCTTCGATGATCCCCTCATGGCGCGCCAGAAACCTCTGGACGGTCTCCGACCCGATCCCCGATTCCCGCTCCAGGGTGCGAGCCGCGGAGGCCGACGGAGCGAGGCCCATCGTGTCGTAGCCCCGGCTCTCCGCGAGCGTCCGGAGCCGATTCAGCATCGTCGTCTTGCCCGTGCCGGCGTAACCCTGCACCCCCAGCACCCGGTCCTTCGAAGAGACGATCAGCTTCACCGCGTCCTTCTGCCCCTCGTTAAGCCGCCCGCCGTGGAGCTTCGTCTCCGCGACCCAACCCCGCATGATCGTCTTTTCGGCGCCCCGGCCCGCCTTCATCAGCGCGATGGCCTCCGACTCCCGCGCCATTGCCGCGTCCGTGGTCCAGTGCCTTCCCGATTCGAGACCCTTCGCCACATGAAGGCCTCCCTCGTGTTCAAGTCCCCCGATGGCCCGTTCCGCCGCCTCGGCCGTCACCGCGCCCGGTTCCCGGGCCAGCGCCGCCGCCAGAAGATCCCCATGCCCGAACACCGCCTGGCGCTCGGACAAGTGCTCCACCGCCCAGGCCGCGGCCTCCACCGCCGGCTGTCCCCGGTCCGAGAACAGATCCGGCAGGGGGCGTTCCCGCTCCGTCTGCCTTGCTTTCGCGCGTACGGCGTCAGCGGAAAACCCGAGCTCCGTCGCCTGCCGCTCCCAAGACCGTCGAAGCTCCGCCTTGTCCACGTCCCGTTTCGTCGCCCGCGTCATCAACGCCGCTCGGTCCGCCAGTCTCGGGTTCTCCAGCGGCGCCCCTTCATCCCGCGCCAACATCGCCGCCTCGATCTCCGCACGCCGCGTCGAGAACCCCTCCACCACATCCCGCGGTACTCCGGGGATCTCGAACCTACCGTCCGGGTGGGTCTTCTCGATCCCGTACCCCAGGTCCTTGAGACCTTGGGCCAGCTCAGCCCGGTAGACGGCTCCGATCGCCATCTTGTTCCGATAGAGACCGTCGTTGACCATGGTCCTCCACTTCCCATCCTCCCCCTGGACCATGTTCGCCACCACCGCATGGGTGTGGAGCTGCGGGTCGAGGTTTCGGGAGATGTCGTGGCGGAAGGTTGCGGCGACCATCTTCTGACCGCCGGCGTGAACCATCGCTCCACTTGCCCTGTCCTGCATCCGGGTCTCGACCGCATTCCGCTCGACCCACGAGAGGGTCCGTGTGACGGCCCGGTCGTGGGCGGCGACGATCCGGTCGTCTCCTCCCACCAGCGCTATGGGGGAAACCGATTTCGGGGCCGAAAGGGTGACGTCGCGCCCCGGCCGGTGGTGGATCTCCCCATCCCGGCCGCGCTTGCCTAGGTGTGGGCCGTCGGGCACCTTGCCTTCGAGCACGGCCTTGAAAGCGTCCGGATCGACCGAACCCGAAAGCCCCAAATCCTCCGCGCCCCTGCCCGCCCAAGCGCTCGCCTCCCTGTGGGCGGGATCGTCTCTCGCGTAGTATCCGTCCTTCTCGTAGTAGGCCACACCCTGAGACGGCGAAGCGATGACGCCGACGGAGGCTACCATACGGACCTCCCGCCGGATGTGTGTCCACTCACTTTTTGTGTGTCCATGAAGCCCGGATACGCGCTTTCCGGACCGGGTACAAGGGCACGGGAGACCACGTCACACGGATGGCAGCGAATGGCGGTGAATGTCTTTGGGTGCTTGATGCGGCTTGTCTGCAGCGTCCTCCGCACCACCCTGCGGCGCCATATTCGGTCGACGCGACTAGCAGAAGCCGCCCGCCTTAGCGACACTGGGGGAGACGGCTGACTCGGCGACGTGTCGGCTCGCCATGCCCCGTTGCCCATCTAGCGAACGGTCTCGTCGGATGATAATTTGAAGACGGCAAGATTCCAGGGTTGGAGGTCCTACCAGAAGCGCCCGCCGCCTTTTTTTGGCCTCGCGCCGCGGGTAAATGCCAACCACATTTTCAAGACGTAAACTGGCGCGCAATAGGCGGTTGTCAGCGGCCCCACGACCGCCTATTGGAATGGAGGGAAGGACTTTGAAGATCAACCACCTAGAAATTCACAACTTTCGGGCGATAGATCACGTCTCGATTGAGTCGGATAGCACCATGGTGGTCATCGCAGGCCCCAACGGGTGCGGGAAATCATGCGTCTTGGACGCGATTCGTTTAGCCAAATCCGCTTACGGCGGATACGACCCCAACGAGTATAGGAACTGGCTGGGCGAGTTCCAGATCGATCCCAATTCGCCAACTGACATGAGGAAAGTCCTCAGAGACAAGGCTAGGAGTGCGAAAATTCGAATCGTAGTATCTCTCCACAATTCTGAGAAGGAGTACATAAGCGCCAAGGCCGACGAGATAGGAGAACGGAGGGCAGTGAGTATACTGCTGCCAGGGGTTTCGTTTGAAGAATGGAGGCAACGGCTGCAAGCCTCGGGTCAAAGAGCCCAGCAGGTGATCAGCCAGATCGAGAACCTTGGAAATGCGATCGCTAAGGATATACACCAACGCCTTCCGGCCAGCTCACACGAAGGAGTTGTCAACATCCAACCTGATGGTGTGGTCTCCTTGGCGCCGAACTCGGTCCTCCAGTCGGTTTGGAGCATCTATGAGCCGCAAAGCGTGGGCATAGTGGATTACCACGGACCGCAAAGGCACTTCTCCAGAGAGAATCTTGGTGGTGTAAACTTAAGCCTAAAGACACAAGAGGAAGGGCAGAAGCAAAGCGTCCTGTACAACTACGCCGCGAAGTACGCCAACATTAAGACACAGATGGCAACCGAGTACGTCATTCACGCGTTGCGTCAACAGGGAGGGGATGGTTCTCTCAAGGGCCGGGAGTTACTCTCCGAGACGTTGCAGGAGTTGTTTAGCAGGTTCTTCCCCGGTAAGGAGTTCCAGGGCGTGACGGCGAACGAGCAGGGAGAGCTCGAATTCGCCGTCACGGTAGCAGGGAGCGACAAACACGACATCAACGATCTCTCCTCTGGAGAAAAGGAAATTCTGTTCGGTTACCTCAGACTTCGGAATAGCGCGCAACGGCATTCCGTAATCCTATTGGACGAGCCCGAGTTACATTTGAACCCGAAGTTGATACAGGGGTTGCCTCAATTTTACGAAAAGCACGTGGGAACAGATCTGGAGAATCAGATTTGGACGGTTACGCACTCCGACGCATTCCTTAGAGAGGCCATCTCTAGTAACGCCACCAAAGTTCTACACATGCGAGAAGCCTCACCGAACGTCCTGGACCACAATCAAATTCTTGAGATCAGCGGTCGCAAGGAAGAAGAGAACGCTATACTCGAACTTATCGGAGACATTGCGGGCTACCGACCAGGGGGCAAGATCGTGGTGTTCGAAGGCGAGGGTTCCGAGTTTGACAAGAGGATGACCGCCAAGCTGTTTCCAGCGTATGACAGGAAGATGAACTTTGTCTCAGGAGGAAACAGAGCCACCGTCCGGCGTCTCCACGAGGTATTGGACGCACAGCCGGAGCGCGATCGGATGACCTTTTCCATAGTCGATAAGGATGATGGCGCGCGGGAGGATGCGGACGAAGAGCGCGGAATGTATACGTGGGATGTCTATCACATCGAGAACTATCTTCTTGAATCCGGCGTGATATTGGAAGTCCTCAAACGCGCCTCTCTCGACGGTACGGGCTTTGAGAACGAGGAGGAGGTGGAAGGAGCGTTAAAGGCGATAGCGCAAGAGCAAATGGAGAGTATGGTCGAGGACTGGACAAGAGGGACAGCCCACAGGGCGATACGCGACGTGATCAGGCTAAGGGATGGAACACAAGAAACTGGCGCTGCCACCAAGGTGGCGCGCAAGGTGCAAGAATCGGCGGAGCGTATCGCGGGGCTTGTCAGCGATGAACTCTCACAGGAACGCTTGGAGTCAATTGCGTCTGAGAGACGAGAGGCCCTAAACGCTGCTCTACAGCACTCCGACGAGTGGAAGAAGGTATTCCGAGGCAGAGACGTCCTGTCGACCTTTACCACCCGGTTCGTCAAGGGCGTGAGCTACCAAGCGATGCGTGACATGATAGTCAACGCCATGGCCGAAAAAGGGTATCGCCCTTCGGGGATGCTCCGGATATTGGCAGCCATAGACAATGTCTGACGGCGCGCTACCCTAGGCACATGCATTCGACGGATGGGATCGGCGGTCCCTTTGTGGTTCTTGCCTAAACTGGTCAGGGCGGCTGCAAGTCTGGTGCCTGGGAAACGCCCTCGGCGACATTCCTCTCCATCTCGGCACGTTTCTTCATCTCAGGTAATTTGGCGTCAAATTTCGGGCCATGTGTTCCAGTCGCTCAAGTGATTCGTCAGGTCTTGTCCGCTGCAAGTTGCTACGTTGCTGTCAGTTAGGGTGATTACAACTTGGCGGTATTCTCCACTCGGGGAACCAAGCTTGTTATTGATTACGTAGTTCCTCAGCACCGACCGATCCATGATCAGATACCGCCACCTACCTTTGCGCCTCATAGCAAACACAAAATGCAAATCAGGATTCTGAGAATTTTGGATTGAATCTTCTCGGATTCGAAACTGAAAGCGCTTTGAGCTCCTCAGTCTAGTCCCCAGCGAAGTCTTTACCTGAAGGCGCCACATCGCTCCCGTATCGTTTCGAACAACGAAAATATCGTCACCCTTGTCGATCTCCGGCATAGCCACATTGTAGCCGCGAAGAGCCAATTCACCCATGACAGCGAGGTGGCCGGCTTTTCCGATATATTGCGTACTTGGCATCCCTGCTCTCCTTGCCCGATCTGCCCATCTGGCTTCGAGTTCTCGCCCAAAGAGACAATCTTGGTCAACGACGGTGAGTCCTCCGGCTTTCCCGAATGCGACGATGATCGTATCACACGCCCCTGTGATGCGTAACTGAAAGCACCTGACCGCATGCACCGAACCGTTCGAAGAAAGTGCTTGCATCATCGAGGGTGGCCGTAGTCGGTGCGGCCGGGGCACCTGGGTTTCGGTAAGAGTCGGGGGTAACGCCACGGCAGGAGTTCGTCGATGCGGGAACCGAGACAGCCTAAAGCGATGGCTTCGAGGGTTGCCGGGAGGTAGGCGTAGGGTTCGACGCCGGTCATCTTGGGGGGTTCGATCAGCGAGGCGATACGGCCCCAGGAGGTGACGCCTTCGTCGCGGCCGACGGACAACGCGTTCTTGCGGTTTAGGGCAAGCGGACGGATGGGACTCTCGACGCACCCGTCGTCGAAGAACACGCGCGGGGCGTGCCAGTCCGGGCGATGTAGGACGCTTCTCGCCGAGACGGGACTTGGCTGACACTCGCGCGCGTTGTTCCTTGAGCCACGTGCCGAACTCCTCGACCAAGGGCGCGATGCGGAACTGACGCTCGGCAAGGCGTCGTTTGGGCGAGGTGCTGCGGATCGAGGCCTCGACCATCTGGTGCAACTTACAAGTCCAAATATAGCGTCCCTGACGCTCCCTCGGACACACCCCCTCGGGCACAGTTGGGCAGCCGAGGCACCGTATAACCGGCCTACAGCGGCTGTGTGGCAATGCGGTTCTCTCCATGGGTTCAGAGAGTCAGGAGTCAGGATCAGGCGCCGGCACGAGCACCGGCGTTGTCAGCCGTTGGATGCGGAGGCCGTGGGTGTCAGCGCCTCGGCGATGTCCCGAGCCGTTTTGCACGCCGGAGGCAGATTCTCATCGGACATGACGGCGTGACTGGCCACAGTGGGCCGATCGGTTACTTTTTTATGATAAAATCTAGACATTTCCTGTAATAGCTACTTGACAAGCAGTTTTTTTGTAGTACCTTGATGGACAAGTCAGCTAACGTAATTCGATCGGGAGGAGAGGAACCCAACAATGATGAGTACCAATCAGCCACTCAAAATCGATCCGGAGCGCCTCCGTGTTCTTCGGGGCAGGAAGAGGCTTTCCAGGTCCCAGCTCGCAAGAAAATCCCGCGTTTCGCAACGGCAGATTCAGCGGATCGAAGACCTCTCTGCATCGAACGTGTCCGTGCGCGAACAGACTCTGGCCCGTCTTGCTTCTGCTTTGAATGTCGAGCGGGAGGTCCTGACCGGCGCGGCGCCGATGCCAAAGGATTCTATGCCGAAACCAGATACCGAGCGCGTTCAGACTGGCGTCGCTGTGTCGCCGGAGGTGCATCTCGCCTATTCGCTAGTAAAGAGACGGTATGGAGTGACGGCTACGGATATCATCAACATGGCCCCCCTGTTTTTCGTTCTGTTGGCTGAAGGGAGTCTCGCATGGCGGAGGGAGAAGCTCGCGGAGTTGGAAGAAGCAGCGGACAGGATGACCCAAATTGGCGCCAACACGCCGCATCTCGGTTACGCAAACTGTGCTTACAGAATCGAAGAAAGCACCCCGGCGGAGAGGCAGTCCATCGAAAAGCCGGACTTGTTCGGGCGAGACTTGTCCGAGGATCTCTATAACTTAGGAGCGGAACCTTTTCAGACGAACCCTTTTGCAAACTACCTGTCTGAGCTCGCTGACGACCTCGACAATTTGGACGTTTATGCGGTTGGCGAGGATTTTCCTGGTTACGAGGTCTGTGGCGGTGATCTACGCGCAATCACCGATGATTCTTATGTGGCCAAACAGGCCCTGGAGTGGGGTTATGTTCGGCTCGCAGACGTTCCACAGGAGCTTATGGCCGACGACGCGACGACTGCCAGGCGGATGTGGCTCGAAGACAGGGTGCCTCAAGAAGTACGAGAGAACTGGGAGCGACGGCCCCGCAAGCTCAAAGGAATGGATGAGGAACAACCTACTGAAGAAACGGTGGAGATGGAAGATCGGGGAGGCGCCGCCCGCCCGCACGACGACCCGTCCAATGACTCCACAAAAGGAGGTGTCTGATGATCGGACTTATTGTCTCCCGTCATGCTCGAATCCGGATGCAGCAGCGGGCCATCCCGCCGGTGATTGTGGAGTGGATATTGGCCTATGGCTGTGCCATGCGCCACCGCGGTGCATCGGTATACGTCCTCGACCGAGAGGGGCGAGAGAAGCTCAAGCGAGAGATTGGTGCCAAATGCTATGCCCAGGTGGAAAACCGACTCAACGCTTACGTCGTGGTCTCAGACGACAGCAAGATACTCACGGTCGGATGGCGTTACAGGAGATTCAAACGGCCGTCCACAAGATCTGTCACACGGCGGAGTCCTCGTCGGCGCGCTCGGAGACACAGCAAGCGGGTCCCACCGGCTGGACCGATGTCTCAACCCTCATGACCGACATGTACAAGGGCACGAATCGGACCTCGGATCCTTTCGGTTCCGTTTCGCTTCCGTAGCGATCCTTCATTCGGCGGAAAGGCCGAGGGCACGACAAGAGTGCCGCACGCCGCTACGTTCTCACGTTGCAGCCGGATGAGCCTCCGGTGCCGGCGCGCCAGAACCCAACAGGCCTCGATGCGGTCGGCCACTCGCTGAGCGGGCGCCACTGCCTATGGTTTTCGCGGGAGTCCTCTGCGTAGAACTGGTGCTGGTTGGGAAGTGGTGGTAGATTGACGCGGGCAAGTTGCCCCCTGGATCGCAGCCAGGGGCGTTTCTGGAGTGGCGGTTCTGATATGGCGTACTGGCTGACGGTTCACTGGCCGAGTAGCAGACATGCCCAAGGCTATCCTGCGGTGTGGGCTAGGGCCCGGAACAATGTGCTTGCCGACGGTATTGCCGAGGGCGACATGGTCGCCATCTATGAAACCAGGAACAACGAAGGAGGTGCAGGTGGATGTGAGCCAGGAGCCAAGGCGGTGATCAGATACGGTAAGGTCATCTGCTGCTACCCAGCCCAGCAAGAGCACGGCTTTGCGCTCCGCGCAAAGCTCAATGAGGGCATCGAGTGCGAAGGGGCGCGATATCAGCGAATCACACAGGACATCCTTCCAGGATTTTCACCGAACATCCACGGGTTGATGCAAGTCACCCGCGAGGCGTTTCTCTTGATGACGCACCCACCAGAGGAACCCGAATGATGTTAGGGCCTGTGGGCACAAGATCACCCTAGTCAGCGTCGCCCGCGACCGTGGCATCAGCTAGGATGCCAGTATCCGTTGCGTCAGGCCCTGGAGCCGACCGGCGCGTCGCTTCGTTTGTTGCGGCGAAACGAAGGTCTCGGCACATTGCGGTCGCTCACCAGCTTTGCTCGACCGAATCAGCACGGCTTCCCGGAACGGTTGCGGGTGTCATCACCCCGCTGAAGCAATACATCGTCATTGCGTCATTGAAGCACGTTCGTGCGCATGGCCCGGAAACGAATTGGTGCCTAATTGGTACCTACCCGTTGAAAATTCTCGCGCCCCAAGATCTCATTTGTGCATAACATATTAATTTTATTTTAGAAATTGCTGTAGTTGCCCGGCTCTGGGAATACGTAACCTTACCCCGACATACTCCACCGGCGTCAGGTTCGTTGTCAGCGACAGCGAGTCCGGCATCAGCCAGCCGGGGTCACGAGAGGATCATCACTACACCCTAGAACCTCGCGTCACAAACGAGTGCGCCGCCCTTGATCCCTAACCTCGGTGCGCATAGGCTTCCCGTACCTCGAGCCGGACACCGGCGACTGCAATTCTTTCAGAGGAGGAAACTTGATGACGGACCACGACCTGGGCGGGCTCACGTTGGCGGAAGCTGCGGCACGAATCAAATCCAAGGAACTGTCCCCGGTAGAGCTCACCGAACTCATGCTGGCCCGTATCGAGCGGCTGAATCCGGAGCTGGTAGCGTACGTGACGGTGGCGCGGGAGGAGGCGCTGGCGGACGCGCGTGCGGCGGAGGCGGAGATACGCGACGGGAAATATCGGGGGCCGCTGCACGGCATTCCGTTGTCCATCAAGGACAACATCGCCACGCGCGGGATCCGCACGACCGCGGGGTCCAAGGTGCTGGAGGAGTGCGTTCCTGACTACGACGCCACGGTGGTGGCGCGGCTCCGGGAAGCCGGCGCGGTGATCCTGGGCAAGACCAACATGCACGAGTGGGCCAACGGGGGCACCACCATCAACCCGTTCTACGGCACTACCCGGAACCCGTGGGACACGGAACGGATCGCCGGGGGTTCTAGCGGCGGGTCGGCGGCGGGGCTGGCCGCGAGCCTGTGCCTGGGCTCCATCGGCACGGACAACGGCGGGTCGGTGCGGAACCCGGCCTCGTTGTGCGGCACGGTGGGATTCAAGCCCACCTACGGGCGCATCAGCCGGTTCGGGCACGTGCCCGGCGACGGCGGCTTCAGCACCAACCACCTGGGGGTCTTCAGCAAGACGGTGCGGGACTGCGCGCTGATCCTGCAGGCCGTCGCGGGCCAGGACCCGGAGGATCCCAACAGCGCCGACGAGCCGGTGCCGGACTACGAAGACGGCCTGGACGCGGGCATCGAGGGGATCCGGGTGGGGATCGTCAAGGACTACTTCGACCGGTACATGACCAAGGCGGTGCGGGAGGCTTTCGTGGAGGCGCAACGGCAGCTCGAATCCCTCGGCGTGCGGCTGGTGGAGGTGGAAGTCCCGCGCCTGGACACGACTCGGTTCGTATGGCCCTGCATCACGCGGCCGGAGAACGTGGCGGAGAACCTGCCCTATCTCACGGCCCGGCCGCGGGACTACAGCCCGCGCCTGCTGCGCCAGAACATCGCCTCCATGCTGATCCCCGCCGACGCCTACGTCGCCGCACAGCGCGTCCGGCGCCTTCTTTGCCGGGAGTTCGACGAGGTTTTCAGGACCGTGGACCTCATCGCCGCGCCCACGGCGGCCGTGCCGGCCCCCACCATCGAGGAATCGAAGCGGGCCGTCATGGAAGTGGACGGACAGGAAATCAGGCTCGAGAGCCCGGGCGTGAACTTCCGCTCGCTCTTCACCACCCCCTTCAACCTCACGGGGCTGCCGGCCCTGAGCGTCAACTGCGGCTTCTCTTCCGCCGGCCTGCCCATCGGACTCCAGCTCGTGGGGCCTCGCTTCCGGGAAAAACGGGTGCTGCGCGCCGCCCACGCCTACGAACAGGCGGCCGGCTGGTTCCGGCGCACGCCGCCGGTGGGAGGGTGAACGGCGAAGCTTTTCTTGGTCCCGCGCCAAGACGATCGCGGGCGGGTTTGAAACCCGCCCCTACGGCAGCGGCTCCCGAATGCGTCGCGGTGCCGCGCTCCAACTCAGGCGACCGAACGCATCGTCGTGGCTACGGCTTCCGCTCCCAGCACCCTGTCGAGGAAGTTGACGGACAGCGGCCAGGTCAGCTTGGCCAGCGCGGGGTCGTAGGCGTCGCCGTCGGCCAGGGCGAAGCCGTGGCCCGCCGGCGGGAAGAAGTGCCACTCCACGTCCGGCGTGCCTTCCAGGAAGGCCGCCCGAAGCTTCTCCTGCACCGGCACGGGCGCCACGCGGTCATGGCCTCCGAACAGGATCATCGACGGGCAGTGGATCTCCCGGGCGGACTCGTTGGGGTGGCGCGGCCGCAACTCGCTCGGGCCTTCGTCCCGCACCGAGGGGTAGTAACCCAGGTACGCCGCCACCTGGGGCGTCGCCGCGACGAAGTGGATGCCGATGCGCCCGCCCATGCACAGGCCCATGACCGCCACGCGCTTCTCGTCCACGTCGGCGCGGCCGCAAAGGTACTGCCAGCCCTGGCCGATGACCTCGACGAAACGCCCGTCCGTGGTCTTCTTCTGCACGTCGTGGAAGTCGGAGAAGCCCAGGATGTCGTATAGGGCCGGCACCATGGTGGTGTAGCCGGCCTCGGCAAACTCGCAGGCCATGTGCTTGATGTGGCCCGTCACCCCGTAGTGGTGATGGACGATGAGCAGCGCCGGTCCCGGCGTGTCCCGTTCCGGCGAAGCGATGAAGCCGGGCACGCCGTCTTGCTCCTGCGTCAGCGCGCGAGTGATGATCTTCGACATGGTGTCCTCCTGTTGGCGAGACTCAAGCATTGTGCCAACCGTTAGTATGCGTCCTTCGACTTCGCTACGCTCGGGACGAACGGCATGGGACAATAACCCGTTCGTCCTGAGCGTAGCTCGGCGCAGCCGAGCGAAGTCGAAGGGCGCCTTACGTCAACCGCCCGAGGCCGCCGCGTTCCTGCTACCCTCTTGCCGCAGCTTCCGGGTAGCGTCCATATCCGCGGCCCCCGTCTCCGGGTCCACCACCACACCATACTGCATGCGCGCGTTCTCCGGCGACAGCAGTTCCGCGGCCACGTCGTCCAGGACCGCTTCCACCGGCCGCTCGTACGGATCACCGTATCCGCCGCCGCCGGCGGAGCGGATCTCGGCCACGTCGCCGCCGCGCGGATGGTGCATGGCGGCGCGGTGAAATTCCACCTCTTCGCCGTCCGCCGAGCGCACCCGCACGGCGCCCGCGGCGGCGGGCGCGCCCCCGGCCAGCCCGAACGGGGCGGTCTCTTCGGCGCCGCTGCCGATCTGCACGGAGAGCGCGCTTCCATCCTCGTTGAAGCGCAGGGAGAACAAGGCTCCGTAACCGCCGCGCCACTTTCCGGCGCCGGCGCTGTCCGGGCGGTATTCGTACCGGAGGATGCGGTGCGGAAAGGTCAGCTCGTAGAGCTCCGGGTCCGGCACCCGCGAGCCGCCCATGGACGACACCGGGCTGATGTGGTCCCAACCGTCGAAGCCCTGGGTGGCGCCGCCGCCTCCTTTGGCGAAATGGAGGATGAAGGCCGCCGGTTTGCCGGTCCTCCGGTTCGGGGCGGTGCCAGCGCCCGCGTTGGTGCGCGCCCAGCCTGCCTGCACCCGTTCCGGCACGGCCTGGGACAGCGCCAGCCACACGGCCTCGACGATGGTGGCGCAGGTGGCGACGGTGCATTGTGTCGTGGGCGCTCCTTCCCGCGGGTTCACCAGCGACCCTTCCGGGGCCGACACCTCCACCGGCCGCATGCAGCCCTCGTTCACGCTCACGTCCGCGGCGATGGTGGAAAAGAGCCCGATGTAGCAGGACGACACCGTGTTGGCGTAGGAGCTGTTGTAGTAGACCGGGATCTGGGGATCGGAGCCGGCGAAGTCGAAGCGCAGCCTGTCGCCTTCAACCTCGAGCCCTACCCGGATGGCGGGACGCCCGGCGGGGTCGTCCTCCAACACGTGGTCGAGCTGCCGGGCCGCGTGGTAGACGCCATCGGGGACGGCGGCAATGCGCTCCCGCATCTGCGCCTCGCTCCGGTCCAGCATCTCTTCGATGGCGCCCTCGACGGTGTCGCAGCCGTACCGATCGAGCATCTGCCGCAGCGACTTCTCGCCCACGTTGCACGCGCCCACCTGGCACTGGAGGTCGCCCTCCACCGAACTGCGCAGGCGGACGTTCAGCAGGATGATCTCCCAGACGTCCCGGTTGTAGGCGCCGCCCCGGTAGAGCTTCGCCGGCGGTATCCGCAGACCCTCTTCCCAAGCCGTGGCCGCGTGCGGGTTCCGCCCCGCCGCGCCGCCGCCGCCGATGTCCGCGTGGTGGCCGCGGCTGAGAACCCAGAACCGAAGCCGTCCCTCGAAGAACACCGGCTTCATCACGGAGATGTCCGGCGCGTGGTTGTTGCCGCGGTAGGGATCGTTGAGGATCATCACGTCCCCCGGCTCCACGTCGTCGCCGAAGTGGTCGGCGACCGCCTTGACCGCGAACGGGCTCGCGCCCATCAGCACCGGGATGTAGGCGGTCTGGGCTACGAGCCTGAGCCGGCGGTCGAACACCGCGGTCACGAAGTCCTTGTTCTCGGCGAAAATGGGCGAGCGCGAACTGCGCAGCATGCCCGCGCCCATCTCCCGGGTCACCCCTTCGAGACGGTTGGCGATGACGGTCAGGAGAATGGGGTCCATGGCGCTGCCATTGCGTTTCACGGGTATATCCACGAGCCTTGCGCGTCCCGGTCACGGGCGGGGTTGAACCCCGCCCTATGCGCCTTCAGGTTGCTTACACCGCGCCAGGCTCTCGGCCAAGCCGCGCTCTTTCAGGTACACGAGGTAGTTGCCGAAGGCGTCGCAGGTGAGCTGGTACTCCGGTGGCACCACCACGGTGGTCGTCTCCTGCTCGACGATGGCCGGGCCGGCGACGTCCTCCCCGGAAGCCAGCCGGTGACCGTCGTAGACCGGCACCTCGCGGAAACCGTCCTCGAAGAACGCCTGCCTCCGGCCCCTCAGGGCCGTCCCCCCGGCGCCTCCCGAGTCAGGCATGGTTTCGCTGCCGGCCAAACCCCTTCCCACCACCCGCAGGCTGACGATCTCGGCGGCCGCATCCGGCATGCTGTAGCCGTTCAGCGACTCGTGGATGCGGTGGAACTCGCGGGCCAGCGCGGCCACCGCGGCGTCCGTCATCGTGGTCTCGGGCAAGGGCACCTCCACCTCGCTGAATTGCCCCACGTAGCGCACGTCCGCCGCCGAGCTTACCGCAATGCGATCCCGCGGGACACCCTCGGCAACGAGCGCTTCCGTCGCCGCGCGCCGAAGGTCCCGGAAATGGCCTTCCACTCTGTCCCGGTCGAGCCGGTCGAGCGAAGTCGGGCAGCTTCTCACGAAATCGTGGCGCAGGTCGGACAGGAGCTGTCCAGCGGCGCACATGACCGATGCTTCCCGCGGCACCAGGATGAGGCCGATGTCCAGCTCCCGGGCGATGGCGCAGGCGTGGATAGGCCCGGCGCCGCCCGCGGCCACGAGCACGAACCGCCGCGGGTCGTGGCCGCGCCGCACGGACACCTCGCGGATGGCGTCCACCATGTTGGCGTTCACCACCTGATGGGCGCCGTAGGCGGCCCGCACCGCGTCCACGCCCAGGGGCTCGGCCACGTGCCGCCGGAACGCTTCCCGGGCCGCGTCCTCATCAAGCCGGAGGCGCCCGCCCCAGAACCGCCCCGCGCCCAGGTAGCCGATCAGGAGATCGGCGTCCGTCACCGTGGGCCGGTGGCCGCCCCGGCCGTAGCACACGGGACCCGGGGTGGAGCCCGCGCTCTCCGGTCCGACCCGCAGCAGACCCCTGCCGTCCACGGCGACGATGCTGCCGCCGCCGGCGCCGATGGTGTGCACCGCCACCATGGGAAGAGCGATGCGGTGTCCCGAGATCTCGGTTTCCTTGGTGACTTCCACCTCGCCCCGATCCGCCAGGCAGACGTCGAAGCTGGTCCCTCCCATGTCCGTAGTGATGGCGTTGGAGATGCCGTGGAGGCCGGCATACCACAGGCCCGCCACCGGCCCCGCGGCGGGCCCGGAGAGAACGCTCCGAACCCCGAACCGGGTCGCCGGCTCCAGACCCATGACGCCTCCGCTCGACTGCATGACCAGCAGCCGGCCGCGGAACCCCTTGTCCCCCAACCGCCGCTCAAGGGATTCCAGGTAAGTCGCCAGCACCGGGGTCACGTAGGCGTTCACGGCGGTGGTGCTGAGGCGCTCGTAGAGCCGGACCTCGGGCAAGACCTCGCTTGAGAGCGAGACATGAACGTCCGGCAGCGCTTCTCGGAGCCGTGCCGCCACCGCGCGCTCGTGGGAATCGTTGGCGAAGGCAAACACGAGCCCGACTGCGACACTTTCCACGCCCGCGCGGCGGAGCCCCGCCACGGCCCGGTCGACGGAGTCTGCATCCAACGGTTCCAGCACCGAGCCATCGCTGTCGATGCGCTCGGCGACAGGGTGTATCCGTTGTCTGGGGATCAGCGGGTTGGGAGGCTCCTGCTTGGGTTCGTACAGGTCCGAGCGCACCCCGCGCCGCATGTTGAGCACGTCCCGGAAACCAGCGGTGGTGAGCAGCGCCATGCGCGCCCCGCCGCGCGCCAGCAAGGCGTTGGTGGCGATGGTGCTTCCGTGGATGATGCGTTCGGTGCGCTCCAGGAACTCGTTGAGAGTGAGGCCAAGATCCTCGCTCACGAGCGCCAAGCCGGCCAGCAACGCGCCCGCGCGGTCCTCCGGATCCGACAGGGTCTTGCGGAGAAGGCGCAGGCCGCCGCCCGACACCATCAGGTCTATGAAGGTGCCGCCGACGTCCACGCCTATGCGGTATGCGGGTTTCGTTTCAGCCATAAACGGAAGCCATGCCGTGTTGATCCGGACCCGTCATCGGTTACATAGCGCAGCCCTCACGCAGCCGTGGGCTGCCCGATGACCGCGCCGGTGCGCGGCAACATCAGGGCCGCGACGAAGACGCCGGCTGCCGCCACCGCCATCACCACGAAGAGGGCGCCGAAACCCCGGCTTGCGTGGATGCCGGCCACGAAGGGCAACGTGGACGCCATGACCGAGAAGGTCACGATGTAGCGGAGGGAGAAGACGCGGCTACGCCACTCGCTCTTGGTGATGCGGCCGATGAGCACGTCGTTGATCGGGATCTGTCCGAAGACGACGAGCATGAAGGCGACCGCTACCACCAGGGCGCCGACGCCGGTGAGCTGGTACATGATGGCGAAGAGCCCCGCCTGCAACCCGCCGACGAACGCGAACACCGTGCGCACGGAATAACGGTCGACGAGATATCCGACCACGAGTTGCGCCATGGCCGCGATGGCGAACACCATGAAGGCATAGCCGCCCACCGCGGTGGCGGATCCGGCGAGACCGTGGAGGCGCTCGTCGAAAATCTTCGGCAGCGCGAACGTGGTGCTCTGGAAGATCAGGCCGCCGATGGCGGTGGTGAACACGATGATGCAGAGCACGCGCACGAACGTGGGACGGCCGATGGACACGACGGCGGCGGGCTGCCTGTCGGCCGCGGCGTCCATGGGGCCGGGCGTCCGGCTCCACCGTTCCGTCCAGACGAAGGCCGCGTAGGCGACCCCGAGCGCGATGGAAACCGCGCCGGGCCAAACGAACGCATTGCGCCAGCCGCCGGTGTCGATCAGATAACCCGTGACCAGCGCGGCGGCGGCGACTCCGAGATTGCCGAACACTCCGTTGATGGCGATGGGGATGCCGGTCCTGCGCCGTCCCTGTATCACCATGGCGATTCCCACGGGGTGGTAGATGGCGGCGAACACGCCCATGACGAACAGTGCAAGGGCGATCTCCACCGGCGAGTCCGCCAGCGCGGTGAGGATCGAACCCGCACCGGTGCCGATGAAGAAGATGACGATCATCCCGGCCCTGCTCCACTTGTCGCCGATCCATCCGGCTGGAATCGCACAGACGCCGAAGGCGACGAATCCCGGTGTGGCGTACGGTATCAGCGCTCCGTAGCTCATGTCCCACTCGTAGGCCAGCCGCAACGCCGCCACCGTCGCGAAGATCAGCATGAAGAGATGATCGAGAAAGTGCGCGACGTTGAGGAAGAGGAAGTTCAGACGGTCGCGTGACATGTCGGTCCCCGGCTTCTGTTCAACGTTTCATTCGGCCGGCGTCCATGCGGATCCGGCATGCGGTCCGGTCAGCCGTCACCGCGCAACATGGGCTGCATCACCTGCTCGGCGAAGGCGCGGATCATGCTCGCCCGCGGCTGGCCGTCCACGGCGTAGGGGCGGATCGTGATCTGGTCGATGCCGCTGTCGAACATGCGGCGAGCCTTGTCGATGCACTGGGCCGGGGTGCCGGCGAGGGCGAACTCGGGCACGACCTCATCGGGGACGGAATCGGCGTGGGCGGCGTTGGGGTTGAGATGCTGGTAGTTGTCGTAATGTCCGGTCATCCTTTCAGCCGCCGCGGCGGCCGCGGGGCTCAGCCCCCAGAACGGCTTGAGTATGGCCCGGGCCACGTGGGGACGCACCACGGCCACCGCCTTGGAGGCGTCGTCGGCCACGGCGGCGGAGACCGAAAGGAACCTCTGGAACGCCGCCGCCTCGCGGCCCTCTTCCCTCCGGCCCTCGTCCACGCACTCCAGCATCCGCGCCAGCATGTCCCCTTCCATGGCGACCCGGGCCAGGATCACGCCATCGCCGATTCGGCCCGCCAGCCGCAGCATCTTCGGTCCGCTGGCGGCCACGGCGATGGGCGGACACTTCTCCGCCGCGCCGAACATCAGCCGCATGTCCCCGGACTCCACCGGCACGCGGTCGCCGCGGCACAAAGCGCGGATCTCGTCGACGGTCCGCTCCAGCCGGGCCAGGGTAGCGGGCTTCCTGCCCATGGTGTTCACCGACGTGAAGCCGTTGCCGATGCCCAGGGTCAGCCGGCCGCCGGACAGCTCCTGCAGCGTCGCCGCCGCGCTGGCGGTGACCGCGGACACCCGAGTCATCGGGTTCGTGACACCGGTTCCGAGGAGGACCCTGGAGGTGGCCTGAGCCGCCGCTCCCAGGAGCACGTACATCTCCCGCCAGATGAGCTGGGAGTCGCCGAACCAGGCCTGGTCGTAGCCCAGCTCTTCCGCCAGCGCGACCTCGTGCATCAGCGCGGGCACGTCGTAGTAGGGGTGTATCTCCAGGCCGAAGGAAACCTTGGACATGTGTGGCCTCGTATACGACGCACGCTGTCAGAGGGCATACAGCCGCCTCGGGTTGTCGCTCAGGATCTTGTCGCCCACCCCCTCCGCCAGCACGCCTTCCCTGGCCAGCGTGGCGATGGCCTCCATGTCGTTGGAGTAGTCGGCGTGGCCGTAGTCGGTGCCGACGATGATGTTGTCCTCGCCGGCGTGCTCGATCACATAGGGGAGGTCGTCGGTGGTCTGGCAGGCCACGTAGATGCGGTTGTCCCTGAGCAGGTTCCCTTCGCCCAGCTCCCGGGGCGTGCCGCGGACACCGGCCAGCTTGCTGTCGGCGTGTTTCCGGCGGAAGGTGAGCTCGGCGGTGGTGCGGATCTGCAGGTCGTTGAGCGCGTAGGGGACCCACTGCGAGGTGGTCTCCACGAAGCACCACCGCAGCTCCGGGAACATGTCGGGGATGCCCTTGTAGATGAGGTTGTTGAACGCGCCCACGGCCGGCAGCTTGAAGCGCGAGAACACGTCCTGGGCGAACAGGTCGTAGTGGTCGAGGTTGCCGCCGCCGGCGTGGATGCAGATGGGCATGTCGAGGTCGCTGGCCTCCTGGTAGATGGGAAAGAAGGTGTCGTCCGAGAGCAGCCGCTGCCCCTCGAAGCCGTGCATGAAGACCCCGCAGGCGCCGTTGGCCTTGCCGAAGCGGACTTCCTCGATGCAGCGGTCCATGGACTGGACCGGCGCCAGCACCACCCAGCGGATGCGGCCGCCTCCCTGCTTCCAGATTTCCGCGAGCCAGCGGTTGTAGCCCCGGCAGAGCGCCCGCTCCACGTCGGCCCGGGCGGTAAGCGGCCGCAGGAACAGCGTCGGATAGATCACCTGGACGTCCACCGACAACTCGTCCATGTGCGCGATCCGCGCCGACACGTCGGCCAACTCGCGGGACTCGGCAGTGGTGTTGAGGCCGATGTTGGTGTTGGGCACCACCCGCTCGTCGATGCGCCAGTAGCGCAGGCCGCTTCGCTCGGAGACCAGGAGGTCGGGCGCGAAGCGCTTGTCCTCTTCCTCCATGAACTCCCAGGTCTGCTCGGTCTCGATCACGTGGGCGTCGGCATCGATGAACATGGACATGGCGTTTCCTCCGCTGGACTCGTCAACTGTGCCCGGCTCCCCCCTCCCCGCCCATGGATTCCCGCTTTCGCGGGAATGACGGGGAGGTGAAACCGGGTCTGATTCTCCTTCGTTTACAGTCTTCAACCCGCGCGGGCCATTGTCGCCCAAGACGCGGCGACAGTTCAACCCGGGCGCGTTCGCGCGCGCTCATTCGATCTGGTAGAGATTCGACACGCCACACAGGAGGTGGACCCATGACCCAGGAAGGTTACGCTCACCCGGAACTGCTGACGGAGACGGACTGGCTGGAGGAGCACCTCGACGACCCGCACGTTCGCATCGTGGACTGCGATCCCTTCGATGTCTACCGCCGCGCCCACGTCAGGGGAGCCGTGGGAATTCGCGTGCACCACTACATCAAACAGCCGGGGTACGACAAAGAGCCGCGGAAGTACCCCCTGGTGGCGCCGCCGGACACGGCCAAGGAAGTGATGGAAGGCCTGGGCATCGGCGACGGCACACGGGTGGTGGCTTACGACAGCAACGGCTCGCTGTGGGCCGCCCGCCTGTGGTGGGTGCTCAACTACTACGGCCATACCAACGTGACCGTGCTGAACGGCGGCTGGCAGAAATGGTTCGGCGAGGGACGGCCGGTGACTCTGGAGGTGCCCAAGCCGGAAGGTGCGGTCTTCAACCCCAAGACGAACCCGGACCTGGTGTGCACGCTGGACTACGGCACGGCCAACGTCGGCAACCCGGACGTGGTGTACCTGGACGTGCGGTCCGACGGTGAGTGGACGAGCGCCATCGACCGCGGCAACAAGCGGGCCGGGCGCATACCGGGCGCGGTGCACCTGGAATGGCTCAACTTTCTCCAGGATAACCCGTACAAGACCCTGAAGGAGGCTGGTGAGCTCCGGAGCATGCTGGAGCAGGCGGGGGTCCCACCCGACAAGGAAGTGGTCACCTATTGACAGGGCGGCATCCGTGCGGCGCACGGAGTCTTCGTCCTGACACTGCTGGGCTACGAGCGGACGCGCAACTACGACGGCTCCATGGGCGAGTGGGCCAACCGCGACGACACGCCACTGGTGCTGGCGTAGGGGCGGGTTTCAAGCCCGTCGTGTCCGCATCACCGCTTTTGCTCCGAAAGTATCCGCCATGGGCCCCGAGTTCCTTGCCCTGACCTCGTCGGTGGCCTGGGGCTCCGAGGCGATCCTGGTGCGCCGGGGCTCCCGCTACGCCAGCGTAGCGCTGGCGGCGCTCATGGGGTTCATTTTGAGCACCGTGGGGCTGTGGACCGCCATCTGGCTCTACTTTCCCCTGAGCCTGCTGTACACCGGCGCCACCTGGTACTTCATCATCAGCGGCCTGATCCAGCCCGCCATCGTCCGCTTCATGCACTATACCGGGATCGTCCGCCTGGGCGCGTCCCGCGCCGGCCCGGTGCGTAGCGTCACCCCGCTGTTCGCCATCGCCCTTGCGTTCACCTTCCTCGGCGAGCGGCCCGAGGCCGGGGTCTACCTGGGCTCGCTGCTCAGCGTCGTGGGCGTCTGGTTCACCTCGAGCCGGCGGGAGGGCGAAACCGAATGGAAGGCCATTCACCTAACGTACCCACTGGGCGCGGCCTTCCTCACGGCCATCTCGCAGAACTTCCGCAAAACCGGGCTCCTGATCATGCCCAACCCCTACGTCGCCACCGCCGTCACCATCACCACCTCGCTGGTGGTCTTCTCCCTCAGCTTGGTGGCCACGGGCCAGCTCCGCACCACCTTCCAGGGCGACCGGAAATGCCTGCCGTTCTACGGCGCCGCCGCGGTCGTGTCGGCCACCGCCCAACTGCTGGGCTACATCGCCCTGAGCGAGGGGGACGTGTCCGTGGTGGTTCCGCTCATCAACACCAACCCGCTGTTCATCGTGCTCTTCAGCGCGCTCTTCCTGCGGGACCTCGAGACCATCAACGCCCGGGTGGCCGCTGGGGCCGTGCTGATCGTCACCGGCATCGCCCTCATCACGTATCGGTAGGGCCCCCCGCGGTGGGCGGTAGTTGAAGCCACTGCGCGTGTCTTGTAAATCCCGTAGTTACATGTGCGGGTTCCGCGATTTCGCGCGACTCCCGCGCGGTTCTGAGTCATACCCGCGAAACGCCGTAGCCCATGACACAGGCAGGAAGGGAAATCATCGTACGCAGGACGCCCGACTTGCGCCAGGCCGAGGAATGGTCCCTGGTGCTGGAGGCGGAGGGGCTGGCTCCTCGTCTGACACGCACCTCCAGCGGATGGGTCCTGTCGGTCCCTTCCCAGCACCTGGAGCGGGCGGTCACCGAGCTCTGGGACTACGAGAGCGAGACCCGGACTACTATTCCGGAGGAGGAGCCCTGGCCCGGCCACGGTCCTCTCTACACGGGCGCCGGAACCGCGGCGGCGCTGCTGGCGTTCTTCTTCTTCGCCGCCTGGACACAGGGGACGGTGCCTTGGCTCGAGCGCGGCAGTGCTTCAGCCGACCTCATCCTGCGCGGGGAGTTGTGGCGCACGGTCACCGCGCTCACGCTGCATGCCGACTTGGCGCACGTCGGCTCCAACGCGGTCGCCATGTTGTTCTTCCTGACCGCGGTCTGCCGCTCGGAGGGACCGGGGCTGGGGGCGGCCATGGTCTTGGCGGTGGGGGCCGGCGGGAACCTGTGCAACGCCTGGTTCTACGGCTTCGACCACATCTCCATCGGCGCGTCCACCGCGGTCTTCGGCGCCCTGGGCGTGCTGGGAGGCACGGGAGTGGTGCGGCGGAGCCGCCTCGGGCTGCGGGGCAAGCGCGCCTGGATACCGCTGGCGGCCGGACTGGCGATCCTGGCCATGCTCGGCACCGGCGGCCAGCGAGTGGATCTGTGGGCGCACCTCTGGGGGTTTGCGGTCGGCGGGGCCGGCGGCGCCGCCCTGGCGACGGCGATGGACCGTCCGGAGGACCCCCGTATCCAGGTCAGGATCGGCGTCCTGGCGGCTGCTGCCGTGCCGCTGTGCTGGTTCCTGGCTTTCTCCTGAGCCGGATGTCGGGTTACGCCTTCGGCTAACCCGACCTACGCGGAACTACGTCGAACTGGCAGGTGGCCGGTTACCGCACGCCCGGCGTCGCCAGCGAGCGGTGCTCCACCATCAGGCAACGGTCCTGGACCACCTTGATGCCGGTCCGCGCCAGCGCCTCGGCCACGGCTTGGTGGCGGATGCCCGACTGGAACCAGACCGCGGCGGGCTTGGCGGCCAGCATGTCGTCGAGGTGGGCGTCGACGTCCCGCGGACGCCGAAACACGTTCACCAAGTCCACCCTGCCAGGAATGTCCGCCAGCCGCCGGTACACCGGTTTCCCCAATATCTCGGTCACCTCCGGGTAGTAGACGGGCACGGGGATCACGTCGAAACCCGCCTGGTCCAGATACCTGGGCACGTAGAACGCGGGCTGGTCGCTCTGCCTCTCCGTCTTGATGCCGAGAACGGCGATCCGTTCGACCGCGGTAATCAGCTCCCGAAGATCATCGGTCCGTGTCAACAGGTTTGCGTGATGATGCATTTTCCACCCTCCGGGCTGTCGCGCCTCTCCGGCAGCAACAAAGCCCTGTCCATCTTCCTAACGTATCGTATCCGGGAGCCGGGACACGAAGCAATCGAGCGAATCCCGTTGACAGCGAATCCTTGCCTTGAGATATTGCGGGCCGCGGATCCGTGCTTGAGACGGCTGACTGCTCCAACCTCAGGAGGGACTCCCATGAAATACATGCGCTCCATGATCGTTTGTATCGCGGCGCTGCTGATCCTCGCGAGCGGCACCTGGGCGGCGGACGCGCCATTCTACAAGGGCAAGACCATCCGCATCGTCGTCGGCTACAGTCCCGGAGGCGGATTCGATACGTTCTCCCGCCTTGTCGGCAGGAATCTCGGCGCACATCTTCCCGGGAACCCTTCGGTGATCGTGGTCAACATGCCCGGGGCGGCCAGCATGGTGGCGGCCAACAGGGTCTACGCCATGCAGCCGGGTGACGGCCTCACCATCGTCGTATTCAGCTTCGGCGTAATCACGGATCTCGTGACCAGACCTGAAGCCGCCAAGTTCGACGTGCGCAAGTTCATCTGGCTCGGAGACCCGACTCTGGGAGCCGTTCCCGAGGTAGTCTGGGTCCGCAGCGATCTGCCGATAAAATCCCTGGAGGATTTCAGGAACTCCAAGACGCCCCTGGCTTCCGGACTGACCGGCAGGGGGTCGCCGGCCACCGCCGCCAACCAGTTCCTGGCCAGTCTTGGCTATCCCTTGAAGGCAGTCCATGGCTACAGGGGCACCGCAAACGTCATGGCCGCCATGGAGCGGAAGGAAGTGGACGTGCGCATCATGTCTCAGTCGAACATGCAGACCATCTACAGACGCCACATCGAGAGCGGCCTGGTGCGGCCGGTGCTGGCCCTGGGAGAGGACCCTCGGGTGAAGCCCATCCCCGGCGTCGCCACGTTCAAGGATATGAACCTCGATCCGAAGCAGCAACGAATGGCGGACTTTCTGGTGGGGACGTGGAAGTTGCTGCGCCTCTTTGCCATACCTCCGGGGACTCCGCCCGACCGCGTGGCGCTCTTGCGCAAGGCGTTCACCGACACCCTCAACAGCCCGAAGCTCCTGGAGCAGGCCAAACGGCAAAAGGTCATCGTCTCTCCGGCCTCCCACGAGACCATAGAAAAAACCATTGCCGGCCTCTATGGGGCTCCCCCGGATCTCCTCGCCCGGTACAAGGAACTCTTGGGGCGGAAGTAGCGGACAGAAAGGAAGGCCCATGGGTCTGCTGGACCAGAAGGTGGTCATCGTGACCGGAGGGGGAAACGGCATCGGCCGGGCCTATTGCCTGGGCATCGCCCGGGAGGGCGGTATCCCCGTGGCCGCGGACATCGACGGGGCCGCCGCCGAATCGGCGGCACGGGAGATTGCCGCGAACGGCGGCCAGGCCCTCGCGGTCCAGACGGACGTCGCGGACCTGCCGAGTTGCCAGGCCATGGCCCGGGCCGCCCTGCAATCCTTTGGAAGAATCGACGGGCTCGTCAACAACGCCGCGGTCTTCATGAGCGTGCCGGTGACGCGTTCGGGTTTCCAGGACATCCGGGAGGAGGAATGGGACCGGGTGATGGCCGTGAACGTCAAGGGGCTGTGGCTGTGCAGCCGGGCCGTGGCGCCGGCCATGCAGGAGCGCCGGCAGGGAAGCATCGTCAACATCGCCTCCAACATGGCCTACAACGGCGGCGCCGGCATGATGCACTACGTGGTTTCCAAGGCGGCGGTGGTGGGTTTCACCCGGGTCCTCGCCCGTGAGCTGGGCCCCGACAACATCCGCGTGAACACGCTGGCGCCGGGCTCCACCGCCAGCGAGCCCGAGCCCACGGCGGCCGCTCTCGAAGACTACGAGCGGTCCGCGGCCAAGCGCATCCTGCAGCGCATCGAACAGCCGGACGACGTGGTGGGAACCGCGCTGTACCTGCTCTCGGAGCTGAGCGCTTTCGTCACCGGCCAATCCATTCTGGTCAACGGGGGCGCCAACCTGCACTGAGATCGGGTCGGCGGACCGGTTTCGTGCATCCATCCACCGCTCCGAACGGTTGACAAACGATGCCCGTTGTTCGAATTAACAATTGAGCACGCACCGCTGTTCCATCGGGCCTCGGGAATTGCCATTACCGTAACGGGTCGGGCCGCCCGGCCACGTATCAAGGAGTCGCGCCATGTCCAGTCAAGAAAAGCTCCCGGTCATCGATGCGGATGCCCACGTGATCGAGACGGAACGCACCTGGGACTATCTGGAGCCGTCCGAGGAAAAGTTCCGGCCGCAGCTGTTCGCGTCGCCTGACAACCCAACCAAGCAATACTGGATCATCGACGAGAAAATCCGCGGGTTCCGCTTCCCCACCTACAGCGAGCAACAACTGCGGGATCTGTCGGACCAGTTCGGAAGGAACGTGGAGTCACCCAAGGCGGCCCGGGAGCTGGACGACGTCCAGCTCAGGCTCGATCACATGGACAAGCTGGATGTCGACGTCCAGGTGCTTCACAATACCTTCTGGATAGAGCAGATCACCACCCATCCGGACACGGAAGCCGCCCTGTGCCGGAGCTGGAACCGGTGGCTCGGCGACATCTACCGGCAGAGCGAGGGCCGGCTGCGCTGGTCCTGCGTCGTGCCCGTCCTGGCGCTGGACGAGGCCGCCGCGCAGATGAAGCAGGCCAAGGAGGACGGCGCGGTGGCCGTGTGCATGCGCCCGCTGGAGGGAGACCGGGACATGACCGACCCGTACTTCTACCCCGTCTACCAGGCGGCCAGCGATCTGGACATGGCCGTAGCCGTGCACATCGCCAACGGCAACCCGGTCAACTGCGACACCTACCGCCCGACCGCGGCAGGCCGTTTCGCCATGTTCCGGGCGCCCACGGTCACGTCGTGCCTGGGCCTCGTCATGAGCGAGATTCCCCAGGTCTTCCCGAAGCTCCGGTGGGGGTTCATCGAAGCCTCCTCCCAGTGGGTGCCGTGGATCTACCTGGAGAGCGAGAACCGTTATGCGGCGGCGGGACGCGAGTTCCCCAAGGACCTCTTCGAGGAGTACGGCATCTACGTCACCTGCCAGACCAACGACGACATCCCCTACGTCCTCAAGTACTCGGGCGAGGGCAACCTGGTCATCGGCACCGACTACGGCCACACCGATCCGTCCAGCGAGATGGACGCCATCCTCGACTTCAAGAAGATGGACGACGTCAGCCAGGAGCGGAAGGACAACATCCTCCACCACAATCCCAAGGCCCTGTACGGCCTGTAGGAGTGGAATACAAACCCGCCCGGGCCGCTGAGGTCCGGGCGGAACTCAACGGCGCCGGCGCCCGGGCCGGCCCCGCCCGCGCACACCGCGTCAACACAACGGGAAACCTCCTCGCCCCATCCTGAGACAGAAATGCGGCTACCGCGTATCGTCATCGTCGTCATGTCCGCCGCGGTCGTGGTGATCACGTCCATCAGCATGAACGCGTTCAGCCTGTTCCTGACGCCCATCGAGGACGCGTTCGGCTGGTCGCGCACCACCGCCACGGTTCCCTACGTGTTCGCGATGCTGGGGTGGGCCGTCGGCGGCGTGCTGTTCGGCAAGAAGGCGGACGACCTCGGCACCCGCCCGGTGATCCTGGGCGGGGTGGTGCTCATGGCCGCCGGCTTCTTCGGCATGGGGCTGTCGCAGAACCTTTGGCAGCTCAGCCTTACCTTCGGGATCATGACCGGCATGGCCAAGGGGGCCTGCGGCCTCGTGATCATCTCGCTACTGGTGGCCAAGCACTACGACGCCGCCAACCGCGGCCTGGCGGTGAGCATCGTCCAGACGGCATCGCCCATGAGCCCCTTCTTCCTGGCGTGGCCGCTGCATTTCATCATCGTGAGCTACGACTGGCGCGTGGCCGCCATGTTCTGCGGGGTGCTCCTGTTGTGCGTGGCTCTCCCGTTCGGCTGGGTCGGCGCCCGCGATCCCGACCCCTCCTCCTCCACGCGCCGCGAGCCCGCGAGCTGGGGGAGCTGCCTCCCCTACCTGCGGGACCGCAACATGCTGCTGCTGTTCGCGGCGCGGTTCTCCTGCGGCTTCGCCCTGTTCCAGAGCGTGCACCTGGTGGCGATCGCGTTGAGCAAAGGCTTCGACCAGGTCGTCGGACGGGACGCCGTCACCGTCTTCGGCATCGCCGCCGCGGTCTCCGCGGTGGCCTTCGGCTGGGTCTCCGACCGCTACGGCCGCGCCCAGGCGCTGGCCCTCACCTACGTGTTCCGGGGCGTGGGCGCCCTGGTCATGTCCCTCGACTTCTCGAACCCGTTGGCCTTCTACATCGTGGTGGCGCTGGCCATGGGGCCCACCTTCGGCACCATCGGGGTTCAGAACGTCATGTTCTTCGAGATGGTGGGGCCGAGACTCGCGGGACTCATCCTCGGCCTGAGCTTCCTCGTGCACCAGATCGGCTCCAGCGGCGGACCCATCCTGGCCAGCGTCTACTTCGACGTGTACGGCAGCTACGACGGCTTTCTGCAGATGATGAGCCTGATCCTGCTGGCGTCGGCCGCCATGGTCTACATCACCATCCGCTCCGACGACGCCCCGCTGCCCGAGCCCGCGCGGCCGTGAGCCGTCACGCGTAGTCCCGCGTAATCAGCTCCAGCAGGTGGCCGCTGGGGTCCCTGAAATAGACCCCGCGCCCGCCGTTCCGGGTGTTGATCTCCATGTCGGTCGAGGACCTCGGTCCGCTGCCGTACTTGAGACCCGCATCCCTGATGCGCCCGAAGATTTCGTCGAACTCCGGCTCGCTCACCTTGAAGGCGTAGTGATGGTGCTCCACCACCTCGCGGTTGTCGAGGTCCAGGGTCAGGGACTGGGAGGCGAGATGAATCGGCTGGAAGTGCCCCATGGGCTCCTGGTGCGCGAACCCGAAGATCGTCTCGTAGAAGCGGGCCGACTCCTCCTTGTCCCTTACGGGCACGATCGTGTGGTTCAACTCGATAGCCATCGGAACCTCCTAGTGTCGCGTCCCATGATTTCCTGGCATAAGTTGCGCAGGATTTTTTGTCGTCGGCAAGGCGCGATGACTTGTAGGGGCGGGTTTCAAACCCGCCCGTGTGGCGGGCACCACGCGAGGAAGAGCAACGCAGCCGACGGCGAAAAAGACAAGCAAATTATGGCAGGAAATCATGGGACGCGACACTGTGCCTGGGGAATCCCGTTCGCAGCCGCACGGTACCACGTGCGCCGAAAGGGAGCAAAGCACTGGTTTCTTGATGTCGAGGATCACGGGCGTGTATACGCAGCATGATGACACTCTCGGCGAGCTTCCCGATGTACGACTTCGAGGAGGTGCGCGGCCCCCACGAGGTCCTCTGGAGAATCGTCGCGCGGAAGCTGCAAACGGCCGGGGTGGAAGGGGTCCCGGCGGCTCTCGACCGATCCCGGAGCGTCCACGAGCTCTGGACCGATCCGGGGCTGCTGCTCAGCCAGTGCTGCGGCGCCGACCTCGTGGGCCGCTATGCCGGAACCCTCGCCCTGGTAGCCACGCCGCGCTATAGCGCGCCCGGCTGCGACGGTTTCCTCTACTCGAGCGTGGTTCTGGTCGCCGAGGATTCCCGCGCTGCGGAGCTCTCGGACCTGCGCAATGCCGTGTGCGTGGTCAACAGCCGCGAGTCCCACTCGGGGATGAACGCGCTGCGGGCGCTGGTCGCCCCGTTGAGCCGGCGGGGCTGCTTCTTCTCGCGGATCGTCACGAGCGGCTCCCACCCCGCCAGCGTCGCCGCAGTGGCGCGGCGCGAGGCCGATGTCGCCGCCATCGACTGCGTCACGTATGCCCTTCTCGATCGCTACCGCCCATCCGTCCTCGAGGGGACCCGCCGGCTCTGCTACAGCGCGCGTGCCCCCGGAATTCCCTTCGTGACGCGGGCCGGGAGCGATTCGAATCGCATTCAGCAGTTGCAGAACGCCCTGCTGGAAGCCTTCGAGGAGCCGGAGGGCCGCGCCGCCGGCGCCGCCGTGTTCATCGAAGGCGTGGAGATCCTTCCGCTTTCCGCGTACGACCGGATTATTGAGTTCCAACGTTTCGCCGCCGCCCAGGGCTATCCCGAGCTGCGCTGAGCGTCGCGGTCTTCCGCTCCTGATGAAGCGAGGCCAGATCCGAGAAATCCGCGCCCACGCGATGCTTCACGCGCCCAGCCTGAGTATCCTCGCGGCGTTCCCCCCCAACATCGCCTCGACCTCGCCATCGGTAAACTTGTAGCCGTGCTCCTTGGCCAGGGCAGGGAGCCGGCGGTAGATGTCCACGGTGTCCTTGAGGGACATCTGCTGGCGCATGTGCGGGAAGTCGGTGCCCCAGAGGATTCGTTCGGCGCCCAAGAAGTCGCGCATGTGGTCGAGGGCGGCGAGCGTCTCACCGGGTTTGTCGCGCAGCTTCGTCTGCCACTCGGCCAAGTCCACCACCACGTTCTCGTGGACGCGCGCGATGGTGGCGCAGTCCTCCCACCACAGGCCGCCGGCATGACCCAGGATCATCTTCAGGCGCGGGAAGTCGACGGCCACCTGGTCGAACTCCAGGGGATGCGTGAAACGGCTGTAAAGCAGCGGGTGAAAGCGCTCGCCGGAGTGATGCAGCACGGGCACGTCGTGTTTGATACAGATCTCGTAGATCGGGTAGCAGACCCGGTCGTGGGGGAAGTAGCCGGCGGTGGCGTGGAGCTTGATGCCGTGCATGCCCCACTCCTCGATGGCCCGCTCGAACTTCTCGGGCGCTCCCGGGCGTCGCGGGTCGATACCGTAGAACGCGATGATCTTCTCCGGGTGGCGTTCCTGGGCCTGCGCCAGGATCCAGTTCTCCTGGTCGATGGGGAAATACGGGGTGCCGAGGCGGTCGCCGTAGTCGGCTATCAGCATCACGGACGCATCCACGCCGGAGACGTCCATCTCCTCGACGTGTTCCCGGGTGGTCGCTTCCCAGTCGGGCTTGGCGGGCGCAGGCGCTTCCGCGGATGCCTCCGCGTCGTAGTAGCGCTGATTCCCGCGCCAGAAATGCCGGTGTATGTCGATGACCATCGTACCTCCCTCGTCGTCCCTGCTCATCATCGCGTCGAGGCACCACCGTGTCAAACACACCAGGAAGGACGTGCTGGAGTCGGCATATCGTTCGTCGGAATGCTCATCCCGCACAGACCGGCAACGCGGTCACGACCGCGGCGATTCGGTGTGGCCGCTGTCGCACTAGACGGTCGAGCAGGACCTGGCCGGCATGGACGAGACGGTGGTGCGCAAGATCACGCGTGACAACGCCAGGAAGCTCTACTTGGGGAAGGAGTGACGGCTGCTTGCGCCGAGGTCCCTCACCCCAACCCTCTCCCAAAGGGAGAGGGGGCGGGAGGGCAACGGACTGAATATACCAACGAAAGCGTCAGTTTCGCGTCATCGGCGTATTCACCGTCATCGAATCGGCCATCCCGGAGGCGTTGACGGCACTGTCCACCTCGGGCTCGTCCCAGATGGCGAGCCTGCCCTCCTCGTAGCCCGTCCGGCCGTCTATCTCGATGGTCTGATCGAAACAGGCGACGTCCACGGGGGCGTGCGAGCGTCCCACGTGGAAGTGCACGATCATGGGGCTGCAATGGGAATAGCTGTACCACTGCACGGGATTGTCGGCCCGGGCCACCGGCACGATGGTCTTGGGGTTGACGCCGGCGTGCCACGAGTCGATGAAGCCGTCCGTACCGCCCAGCGCTTCGTGCATCGGCCCGTCCGGGTCGCCGCCCTCGATGGAGACCACGCGTCCCTCCTTCAACTCCAGCCGCAGGCGGTGCGGCATGCCGCCGAAACCCGCGATGTGGTCGGCCACGATCACTCCCTCCGTAGCCACCGCCACCACCGGGCTGTGGACGCCTCCGGGGAAGTTGCGCCGGGCCCGGCCGCCCTCGTCCTCGACGAAATAGGCCTGGGCCACGGTGCTTTCCCGCGAGCCGAATGTTCCCCTGACGTCCGTTCCGTTGGGACTGGTGACGCGCCACGCCTTTCCGGGCGCCGACAGGGTATCGAGGGTGGTGGCGAGAGCCCTTTGCACGGAGTAGGGAAAACCCGCCCACTCCGACGACATCAGAGAAACGGTCCGCGCCCGGTTCGGCACCCGCACCCGGGATTCTCCGGGAAAATGGGGGTGCAGGGCTTCCCGCTTGAGCGACGGGTAGTGCGCGAACAGCACGTCCGCACGCCCGTACGCGTCCAGCACCGCGGGCGGTATCTCGTCCGGCCGCTCCTTCGGGATGACCGGTCCGCTGACCACGTGGACGTCCGCGCCCCGGTCCCGCGCGGAAGCGGTCAGGGCCTCCACCACCGTCGAGTCGGCGGCGCCCTCCTGGGTGACGACGTACACGGTCTGACCCGGCTCGACCCGGGCGCAGGTCGCGACGCAGTTGTCAATCCCGGCCTCGAAGTTCTCGTTCATCGTCTCTTCCTTTGCTTGCGGTGATCGGCACGCATGGTCGCACCGTCTCCACGGCCTGTCAAACGAGGGGAATCCGAGGTGTTCGGCTGACGAGAGAGGGAATTGGTGGGCCCACCTGGATTCGAACCAGGGACCTACCGGTTATGAGCCGGTGGCTCTAACCAACTGAGCTATGGGCCCGGAGTTTGTGTGCGGCCGGTGAGATGGAGCCCGCCAATGGGGAAAGGCAAGGCGCGACACTAACCTTCCATGAAACTCTTGAGTCTCTTGCTTCTACTAGGATGACGCAGCTTGCGCAAGGCCTTGGCCTCGATCTGGCGGATGCGTTCGCGGGTGACGGAGAACTTCTGCCCTACCTCCTCCAGCGTGTGATCGGACTTCTCGCCGATACCGAACCGCAGCCGCAGGACCTGCTCCTCGCGCGGCGTCAGGGTCGCCAGCACCTTCTTGGTCTGTTCCTCGAGGTTGAGATTGGAAACAGCATCGGACGGCGTCGCCAGGCGCTTGTCCTCGATGAAGTCGCACAGGTGGCTGTCTTCGTCCTCTCCCACGGGCGTCTCGAGGGATATGGGCTCCTTGGCGATCTTCAAGACCTTGCGGACCTTGTCCAGAGGGATCTCCATCTTCGTGGCGATCTCCTCGGGCGTGGGCTCGCGGCCGATCTCCTGGACGAGATATCGCGAGGTCCGGATCAGCTTGTTGATGGTCTCGATCATGTGCACGGGGATGCGGATGGTGCGCGCCTGATCGGCGATGGCCCGGGTGATGGCCTGGCGGATCCACCATGTGGCATAGGTGGAGAACTTGTAGCCTCTCTGGTACTCGAACTTCTCCACCGCCTTCATCAGCCCGATGTTGCCTTCCTGGATCAGGTCGAGGAACTGCAGGCCCCGGTTGGTGTACTTCTTGGCGATGCTCACCACCAGGCGGAGGTTGGCCTCGATCAACTGCTTCTTGGCCCGCTCGGCCTGTATCTCTCCCTGGTGAATGGACCGCACCCGCTGTCGGATCTCGTCACCCGACATCTCCAGGCGCTGCTCGGTCCCCTGCACCTCCTCCCTGGCCTTCCTGATGTTTTCCTGCATGTCCTGGAAGGCCTTGAGGCTCATCCGAAAGGTGCCGACGGTCCTTTGCCAGGTTTCCTTGCCGCCGTTGCCGGGCGCCATCTCGAGGATTTCCTGGGCGGTCTTGCCCGTCTGTCTCTCATAGCGTTCGACCCTGGACTTCGCGGACTCGATGCGGCGCAGGTCGCGCTTGAGCCTGTCGGCCACGGCGTCGATCTGCAGCCGGTTGAGCCCCAGATCCTTCAGGCACTTGAGGATCTTCGTGCGACGGCGTTTCAACTGCCGTTCGAGCCCCGACCGGACGTCAGCGGGGAGGCGCTTGCGGATCCTCTGCGTGATTCCCTCGCCCTCGTGTGCCGCGCGCCGCAGCTTGCCTATCTGTTCGAGGAGGCGCTGCTCGTGCACCTCTTCCTCGACGTAGTCGCCCTCGGCCTCCACGCCCTTGATCACTTCGTGGGCGCGGATCTCGCCGCGCTCGATCCTCTCCCCGAGCTCGAGCACGTGCTGCACCGCCACCGAGCACGACAGCACGCAGTCGGTCACCACCCCCTCGCCTTCCTCGATCTTCTTGGCGATCTCCACCTCCCCGTCCCGGCTCAGAAGCGACACGTTGCCCATCTCGCGCAGGTACATGCGCACCGGGTCGCCGGTTTTGCCGGCAACGTCCGCCTCCGCGTCGAACTCGACCTCGCCGTCCTCCGGCTCGTCGGGGGCGCCGTCCTCCGCCTGCGCACTCAACGCTACCCGCTGGTTGGCGTCGACCACCTCGATGTCCATCTCGCCGAAAATGGACATGACGTCATCGAGCTGCTCCGGCGAAACCGCCTCGGGCGACAGCATGTCGCTGACCTGGTCGTACGTCACATAGCCCTTTTCCTTGCCGAGATCGATCAGCCGCTTGACATCCTGCTCCCGCTTCATGAGGCGGGTACGGGATACGTCGCGGGCGGCCCTGACTGGCCTGGCGCCTACAAACTCGGCCTCGCGCGTTCCAAGCGGAGTTTCTTTTGCATGACCTCCTGCCATTGCCGCATCCTCTCTTTCTTGGCCTCGTCGTCACGGGTCTCTTCCGCCACGCGGATCGCCCGGCACAGCTCCTGATCGAGCCGTCTCAGGTACCGCCGCTGCAAGTGAAAGAGACAATCCGAGGTCATTCGATCCCGCTCACTCTCGTCGATCTCCTGCCCCCGCAGCGCCAACCCGCTGATCTCCGCGGCGAGCTCGGCCGGCAGGCCCTCGGTGAGCATGCCTACCGCCGGCCCGGCGCCGGTCTCGGGAGCCGCGAGGATCCGCCGGATCACTTCGCGCCACTTCTCGGTCACGAGCTGGTCCAACGGCTCCTGCCGCAGCACCCGCACCACCGACGGGAAGCGCAGCATCAGGGCCAACAGCACGGTTTCCGCGCGGTCTTCACCCAGGGACCCGCGATCCGCGCGTTGCCGGCCGCCGGCGTCCGCGCGCGCGTCCCGGGACGGCCCGGCGCCCGCGGCGGCGGCATGACGGCGCAACGACTCCTCGCGAATGCCCAGCAGATCCGCCGACCGTCGCGCCAGCAACTCGCGGTCCAGGGGGTTGGTCACCTTCGCGAGCATCCCGCTCACCTCGCTGGCCAGACGGCTCTTGCCGCCCAGGTCGCTGCCGTGGCGCTCCCGCAGCCAGTTCAGATAGAAGTCCACGATGGGCGCCGCGCGCTCCAGCACGCCATCCAGGGCCGCCCTTCCCTCGCTTCTGACGAACGTGTCCGGATCCGAGCCTTCGGGAAGAAACGCCGCGTGCCCCCAAAGCCCGGCCTGCTGGAACACCTCGAAGCTGCGGGCCGCGGCATTGCGCCCGGCGGCGTCGCCGTCGAACAGCGCCGTCACGTTGCGGGTGTACCGTCCCAGAAGCCGTAGGTGATCGGCCGTCAGGGCCGTTCCCAGGGTCGCCACCACGTGGGTCACGCCGAACTGCGCCAGCGCCAGCACGTCCAGGTAGCCCTCCACCACCACCACGCGGTCATTGGCGCGGATGCCGTCGCGCGCCTGGCTCAGGCCGTAAACCTGGGCGCCCTTGTGAAAGAGCGGCGTCTCCGGCGAGTTGAGGTACTTGGGGGTGCCTTCGCCCATGACCCGGCCGCCGAAGCCGATGATCTTGCCGCCCGGCTCCGAGATCGGGAAGACGATACGGTCGAAGAAGCGGTCGCGGTAGTTGCCGGGCCCCTTTTCCGCCACCAGACCCGCCGCCACCGCATCTTCCATCGCCACGCCGTCGCGCCGGAAGCGCCCGGTCAGGGCGTCGCCCCGCGGCGCCACGCCGAGACGGAAACGCCGCCACAGCGATTCCTCCACCCCGCGGCCGGCCAGGTAGGCGCGCGAGCGAGCGCCCCCGGAAGGCTCCAACAGGAGCCCGTGGAACAGCTCCGCCGCCTGCTCGTTCAACCGGAACAGGTCGCGGCGCCGGCTGCCGTCGCCGGATTCGGAAACCTCGACGGGGATGCCGTAGCGTTCAGCCAGACGCTCGATGGACTCGGGGAAGGTGAGCCCGTCGTAGAGCATGAGGAACTTGAAGACGTCGCCACCGGCTTGGCAGCCGAAGCAGTAGAAGACCCCCTTTTCCTCGTTGACGGAAAAGGACGGGCTCTTCTCGGAATGGAAGGGACACAGTCCCGAGTAGTTCTGGCCGGCCTTCCTGAGTGTGACGTAGTCGGAGACGACCTCCACGATGGAGGCTCGCGCGCGGACCTCTTGAGTGGTCTGATTGGAGATCATGCGCCGCGTTGCGGACCGCCCGGCGTCGGCCCCGGTCCCGTTGCGTCAGGCGACGTGACGGCGGCAGCCCTTGCCGCCACCCACGCCCCGAAGCCGACGAGCGGGGGGGCCAAGGTCGCCTTGCCGAACTCCTGCTGAAGATTCTGCGGAAACCATGCCTGGGAGACGGAGAGAAAAAGCCCGACGCCGAGAATCAGGGCGCCCTTGGAGCCGCCTGCCAACAGACCTCCGAGCCGGTCGAACCCGCCGAGGAACAGGCGGTTTGCCGACCGGTGGAGCGTGAAGCCCATCCAGTTCAGCGCGATGAAAACCGGGAAGAACAGGGCGACGAAGACGATGCCTTGAAGGATGAGCGGCGAGTAGGGCCAGGAATCGAACCAGAGGGAAAGCGGTGCGTAGTATTGGAACGACACGATCAAGCCAAGGGCAAGGCCCAGCAAGGCGAATACCTCACGGAACAGTCCCTTGACGTACCCCCTTGCGGCAAACACGCAAAGGACTGCTGCCAACACTGCGTCGACGATGTTCACAGCGGCCTGTTGGGGCAACCCATGCCCCGCGTCACGCACGGGGCGTTAGTACCATTGGTGACTTCGGGCACGCTTCATGGCACGCTTCTTGGCTGCGATGGCCTTCCTCTTCCGCTTGACGCTCGGCTTCTCGTAGTGTTCCCGCTTGCGCAGTTCCGCCAGGATTCCGGCTTTCTCGCACTGCTTCTTGAAACGCCGGATGGCGCTCTCGATGGACTCGTTGTCCTTGATTCGAACCCCTGTCATACGATGTGTTCTCTCCTTGAATCAGTCGGAACTATAGCCAATCAGCCATCCAAGTCAACCCCGGCAACCGCTTTTGGATCACCCCCGGAAAGCCCGGAGAGACAGTGGATGAAGAACTCCTTGTTCCCTTTCGGTCCGAGCAGCGGCGACTGGAAAACCGGGCGGCGCTCGAGGCCCAGCGCGTCCACCGCCTCCTCGATCTCGCCGATGACACGGCGGTGCTCTTCCTCCGAGCGCACCACTCCGCCCTTGCCTACCTTGCCCTTGCCGACCTCGAACTGAGGCTTGATCAAGGCCAGGATCTCGCAGGGCCGGGCTAGGAGGCCGCAGACCCGCGGCAGCACCAGCCGGAGCGATATGAAGGAAACATCCACCACCGCCAGCTCCGGCCTGTCCTCAAAGGCGCCGGGGTCGAGGTAGCGGATGTTGGTGCGCTCCCACACCACCACCCGCGGGTCCTGCCGGAGCCTCCAGTCAAGTTGGCCGTAGCCCACGTCCACCGCGTGGACCCGCGCCGCGCCGCGGGCCAGAAGGCAGTCGGTGAACCCTCCCGTGGAGGCGCCCACGTCGAGCGCCGTCCGTCCCCGTGGTTCGACGCCGAAGTGTTCGAGGGCCGCTTCGAGCTTTTCTCCGCCGCGGCTGACGTAACGGGAGGAGGCCTTGACCCGCACCCGCGAATCGCGCCGGATGAGGGTCCCGGCCTTGGTCACGGGCCGGTCGTCGACCAGAACGGCGCCGGCCAGGATATACCGCTGGGCCTCCTCGCGGCTCGTGGCCAGCGACGACTCCAGCAGCACCCGGTCCAGCCGTTCCTTTCCCGGCGTGTTTCGCGTCAATCCGAAGTCTCCTCCTCCACCAGCTCCCGCAACTGCGCCCGCCCCTCCGAGTCCTTCGTCAGCACCTCGATACGCCGCTCGACGTCGCCGAGCTTGCGGTCGCAGGACTGCACCAGCCGCACCCCCTCCTCGAAGGTCGCCAGCGACTCCTCCAGATTCAGCTCTCCGCCTTCGATGCGTTCCACCACCTTCTCCAGGGCTTCGAGACACTCCTCGAAGCTCCGGTGGTCCTGTCCCGCGTCCTCCTGTCCCTTGTCCTCCTGAGACATCCTGACCTCCTGACGGTTCTTTCCGGGCTCGCGCTCCGCCGGCCTACTCCTCCACCTCCTCCACCTGACAGATCGCCCGTCCGGCGGCGAAATCCACCCGCACGCGATGGCCTTTTTGAAGCGACGAAGCATCCTTGACGATACTGCCGTTGGAGACCCGGTACACGATGCTGTAGCCGCGCCTCAAGACCGCCAGCGGGTCCACCCCGCCCAGACGTCCGGCGAGATGGCCCAGGCGCTCCCTCAAGCGCAACATCCTGTCCTCCTGCCGGCGCCACAGGCGCAACGAGAGATCGTCGAGACGCATCTGTCCCTGGCGAAGACGCTGGCCGGGATCGGCGAGGCGGCGAGCCCAATGCCGCAGGTTCTCCCGCCGGCGCTCCAGCCGGCTCTCCGTGCCGCGCCGCAGCCGGCGCGCGAGGACCGCCACCTGGTACGCCAGCTCCCGCCCGATGGGGACGACCATCTCGGCCGCGGCCGTGGGAGTGGCGGCGCGCCGGTCGGCCACGAAGTCGGTGATGGTCACGTCGATTTCGTGTCCGACGGCGGACACCACGGGGACCCGCGCCGAGGCAATGGCCCGGGCCACCACCTCCTCGTTGAAGGCCCAGAGATCCTCCAGCGAGCCGCCGCCCCGGCCGACGATCATGACGTCCACGGCGCCGGTTGCGTCGAGATCGCGTATGCCGGCGGCGATCTCCTCGGCGGCGCCGTCGCCCTGCACCCGCACCGGCCGGATCACCACCCGGCGGTCGGGGAAACGCTCGCCGATGATGCTCAGCATGTCGCGCACGGCCGCGCCGTGCAGCGACGTGACGATGCCCACGGTCCGCGGCAGAAACGGCAGCGGCTTCTTGCGCTCGGCATCGAACAGTCCTTCCCGTGACAGCCGTTTTTTCAACTGCTCGAAGGCCACGGCCAACGCGCCCTTGCCGCGGGCCTCGACCTCGACCGCGTAGAACTGGAGGGCGCCCCGCACCGTGTACAGACTCACGCGCCCGGAGCAGACCACTTCCATGCCGTCCTCCAGGCGAAACCGCAGGCTTTCGGCGTGGCGGCGAAACAGCACGGCGGAGATCTGCGACTGCCGGTCCTTGAGGGTGAAGTAGACGTGTCCCGATGGGGGGAACCGCACGTTGGAGAGCTCGCCGGTCACCCACAGGGCGTCGATGCCGGTTTCCAGACGGTTCCTGATGATCTCGTTGAGCTCGCTGACCGTGAGGACCGCCGGCGGCTGCGAATCAGGGAGCGGGGAGAAGGGACGGGACATAGCGCCTGACCGCGTCAGGTGGCCTTGCCCGATCCGGCGAGCCCGCGGAACATCTCCCAACCCTTGAGCAGCTCCAGCGCCCGCGCCACCTGAGGATCGTTCTTCACCCGCTGCACGATGCTGTCCCGGAGATCGGAGCCCGGTTCCGCGGGGTTGTCCGGGACGCCGGCCTCGGAACCGGTCGCGGGTGCCTCCTCCGCCTTGGCAGCCGGCGGGGGCGGCGCGGTCCGCTCCATGACGATGTCGGGCCGGATGCCGGACTCGTGAATGGAACGGCCGTTGGGCGTGAAGTACTCCGCGGTGGTCAGGCGCAGCGCCGAACGGCCGTCCAGCGGCAGGATGGTCTGCACCGATCCCTTGCCGAAGGTCTTGGTTCCCAGGATCAATGCCCTCTTGTGATCCTGCAGAGCCCCGGCGACGATCTCCGAGGCGCTGGCGCTGCCGCCGTTCACCAGCACGACCATCGGGAAACCCGTGCGCGAGTTCTTCGCACTGGCGGAGAACTTCTGCTTCTGCTGACTGAGACGCCCGTCCGTGTACACGATCAAACCGGATTCGAGGAACAGGTCCGAGACCGCCACCGCCTGGCTCAAGAGGCCGCCCGGATTGTTGCGCAGGTCGAGAACGAGCCCCTTGACGGATTCGCCCTCGGACTGTTTCTTCGCCAGCGCCGCCTTCAGGTTCTCGCTCGTGCGGTCCTGGAACTGGGCGATGCGGGCGTAGAGGAAACCGTCCTCCAGGACGTACGCCCGCACGCTGTTTATCTCGATCACGTCCCGCACGATGGTGAACTTCAGGAGCTTGTCGTGCCCCTTGCGCCGGACCGAGATGGTGACGCTGGAACCACGGGGTCCCCGGAGTTGCTTGACGGCTTCGCCAAGCCCCATGTCCTCGGTCGATTGGTCGTCGATTCCGACGATCTGATCGCCCGGCTGTACTCCCGCCCGCGCGGCGGGGGTGTCCTCGATGGGCGAGATCACCGTCAGGAGCCCGTTGCGCACGGTGATCTCCAGCCCCAGTCCGCCGAAACGCCCTTCGGTTTCGGTCTGGAGATCCCGGTACTCGTCCTCGGTCAGATAGGAGCTGTGGGGATCCAGCGAGCTCAGCATCCCCTCGATGGCTCCGTCGACGAGTTCTTCGGTCTTCACTTCCTTGACGTAGTTCCTCTGGACGATGGCGAGGACGTTCGCGAAAGCCTCGAGGCTCCGGTACCCGTCGGGACCCACCGCGGCGACCCGCGGCGCCAGCAGACCGGCAAGGAACAGTGCCCAGCCCAAGGCGAGAAAACAGCCGAACAGACGGCTCTTCCGATTCCACAGTTTCATCGCATGCTCTCCTCGGGTTGATTCTAGTGTCGCGTCCCGTGAATTCCTGGCATAAGTTGCGCAGGGTTTTTTGTCGTCGGCAAGGCGCGATGACGAGCAGTGGCGGGCACCACGCGAGGAAGAGCAACGCCGCCGACGGCGAAAAAGACCAGCAAATTATGCCAGGAATTCACGGGACGCGACACTGTAGCCCGGTAACCGGCACCGCAAACGAGTGGCATGTTACAGGCCACTAGCGGCGCCGCGCCGCGGCGCGGCGGAACCAGGGGACGGGGTCCACCGGCTTGCCGTTCTTCCGCACCTCGAAGTAGAGACGGGACCGTCCGGACGGTCCGCCGCCGCCGATCCTGGCGATCCGTTCGCCGCGCTCCACCCGGTCGCCCACCGCCTTGTCGAGCTTCGGCAGATGCCCGTACACCGTGTAGTAGCGCCGGCCGTGGTCGATGATGAGCATGTTGCCGTAACCCGGCAGTCGATCGGCGTACAGCACGCTGCCCCCTTCCACGGCGCGGATCTCGGCGCCCGCGGGCGCGACGATCTCGATCCCGGGACGGTGGACGTCCACGTTGAGGTCCGGATGCTTGTGGACGCCGAATCCGCTCACGATCCGTCCCGCCACCGGAAGCTCCAGGCCGGCCGCCGGGAGGCCGGGCGTCCCGCGCGGAGCCGGCCGGCGGCTCTTCTCGGAAAGGTCGATGATGCCCTGGAGACGGCGGGCGGCCTCCTCCAGCTCCCCCAGCGCCCTTTGCCGGAGGACGCGCTCGCGCCGCAGGCTGTCGAGGGTGTCCCGCCTGCGGGCGCGCTCCGCGGTCAGGTCGTCCCGCAACGCGGCAACGGCGTCGCGCTCCTCCGCGAGCTCCCGCCGCCGGGCTTCGACGGCCAGTCGAAGGCCGCGGCTCCGGCGCGCGTTCCTCGACAGCGTCCGAACGAGGCCGCGGTCCCGGGCCAGCAAGGCGTCCAGGTGCCGCTTGCGGCGCATCAGCTCGGCCGCCGAAAACTCGCCGTTGAGCAGCACGAAGGGCGTGCCGGCCCGTTGCCACTTGTAGAGCGCCCGCACCCGGCCGGACAGGGCGTTGCGGCCTTGGTCGAAAGCCTCCGCCGCCGCGTGCGCTGCCAGTGTGGCCTCGTCGAGGTCGCTTTGGCGTTCCCGCAGCCGCGAGTTCAAGGCCTCCAGCTTCCGGCGCTTGCGGTCCAGGGAACCCTCGATCTCGTCCAGCACCTCCAGCACCGACGACTCGCCCTGCCGGATCCTGTCGAGGTCGGCCTTCCCGCGGCGGATGCGCTGCTGGAGGTCCGCGAGGTCGTCGGCCGCCCCGGCCCCGGACGGACCCGCGGCGAACAGCGTCAGGCAAAGGCCGACGGCGGCCAGAACGCGGCAAGTGAAATGCGCAGCGACCATGGACTCCCCGCCTCGCCCCTCCTGGATTCCCGCTTCCGCGGGAGTATCTGTGATGGGAGTCAAGGGCTAAGTGGCTGTGGGTTGGGGGTCGGCAACCACGGGGTGCCACGGCGTGCGATGGCATGGAGTTGCAACAAGAGCTTTCGCATCACCGCCACCAGGGCCACCTTTGCGGGCTTGCCGCGGCGCCGCAACCGACGATAGAAACCACCCAGTTCGGGGTTGCACCGTGTCGCTGACAGCGCGGCCATGTACAAGGCCCGACGGACGGTGCCACGGCCACCGCGGATGGCGCGGTAGCCTTGACGCCGGCCGCTGTCGTGGGACCAAGGCGCCAAGCCCGCCAAGGAGGTCAAGCCTCTGCCGCACCCTCGGCCCAGTTCGGGCAAGTACCCGAGCAAGGTGGCCGCGGTGAGCTCTCCCACGCCCTTCACGCTCTGATACAGGGCCGCCCGTTCCCGCAACTCCGGGTGACGCCGCCACAGCGCCTGGAGGGCCTTGTCCAGCCGCGCGATCTCCTTGTCCAGCCATGCCACATGGCGCTCACAGGACTTCTTGTTCGCCCCCCGAAGCCCCTTCTCCAGCCGATTGAGTTCCTGCACTCGCTGCTGCACCAACTGCTGCCTACGTCCCAACACCTCCCGTAACTCCTCACTGGCACCGTCCCCCTCCTCCTCCCCCTCCACCTTCATCATCGCGCCGTAATGCGCCAGCACCTCCGCGTCCATAGGATCGGTCTTGGCCCCACGCCCCAGCGCCTGCGCAAACCCCCGTACCCGCGTCGGATGCGCCACGTGCACCGCCACCCCACTCCCCTTCAGTCCCGCTACCACCCCCCGCTCGTAGCCCCCCGTCGCCTCACACACCACCTGCTTCACCCCCTCCGCTCTCAGCCACTCCCGCATCTCCCGGATGCCCCCTGCCTCATTCCTGAACCGCCGCAACCCCTCGCCCATCACCCACACCACCAACTCCCGCTTGCCTACATCTAGCCCTGCATATACCTTCATGCCCGCCTCCTCTTCTGCTAGGATGACGCTGTCCTCCACACTTGCTTATGCGGGGCCACTACCCCCCGGTATCTGTTCGGAGCGACAACTGGCATGCGGGGTGTCCTACTCCCGCCCGGTGCAGAGCCCCTAAAGACTCTCACCCTATGACGTGCGGCTCCCCCCGCATGCCTACCCCTCAAATTGGCCGATCTGAGAGGCTTTCTCAACATACAAATGACGGGGGTGGCGGGAATGACTTGATCGGGTCTGTTCACGGTCTTAAGCCAGGAACCTCTTCACGGACAGCATGCTGCCGGCCGTGCCCAAGAGCCATCCCATCGCGACCAGCAGCATGCACCGCGGAGCGTCGAGAAAGACAAGCTCCTCGACGGCCACGAGGGCGCCGAAAGGAGCCAGCAATTCCGCGGTGAGCAACGAGAACGCCGCCTGCAACAAACCCAGGGCGAGAGCGGCTCCCACCAGTCCCTGAATCATCCCCTCGATGACGAAGGGGGCCTTGATCAGGCCGTCCGCCGCCCCCACGAGCTGCATGATCGCGATCTCGTCCTGCCGGGCGACGATGGCGAGCTTGATGGTGCTGCCGACGATCAGGAACGCCACCAGAAAGAGAAAACCCCCGAGCGCCCATTTCAGCCATTCGATCCCGGCCATCAGGAGGCGCACCTTATCGAGCCAGGTCTCGGGATACTCCACCTCCTGGACACCATCGAGGGCCGTGAGGCGCCGCGCCAAGCCCGTCACCGCGTCGCGTGAGCGGTAGGCCGGCCGCAACTCGACGTCCAGTGACGCCGGCAGCGTGTCGGTCTTCAGGCCCTCGAGTATCCCGGACTGCGATCCCAGGCTCTCCTTGAACGCATCCCACGCGCCTTCCTTGGAGACGTAGCTGACCGCCCGCACCTCCGGGAAGGCGGCCACCCGTGCGCGCATGCCCTCCGCCGCCGCCGCGTCAACGCCGTCCTTCAGGTAAGCGAACACCTGGACCTCGTCGCTCCAACCCTTCACCAGCCGGCCGACGTTCGCCTGGATGATCAGGAATCCGCCGAACACGGACAGCGTCATGGCCATGATCCCGGCCGTCAACAGGTGGGTCCAGACGAGTTCCCGAAGGCTCCCGGCGACCCGTCCGGCGACGAACAGGACGTAGGCCGATCTCATGGAGCGGAAGCCGCCCGGACCGTATCGTGAATACCGGCCAGACGTCCCTGGCGCATCATCAGGACGCGCCCGTCAAAGCTCCGCAGAAAGCGGTGATCGTGCGTGGCGACGAGCACGGTGGTGCCCTGCCGGTGGATCCGCGCGAACAGCCGCATGGTCTCCTCGGCCAGCTCCGGATCGAGATTGCCCGTGGGCTCGTCCGCCAGCACCAGATCCGGATCGTTGACCAGGGCCCGGGCGATGGCCACCCGTTGCTGCTCGCCGCCGGAAAGGGCGGGCGGCAGGACCGCATACTTCTCCTTCAGGCCGAGCTCGGCCAGCAGCCGGAAGGCCTTGCGCCGGCCCTCGCGCCAGGACACACCGGTCACGTCCGCGGCCAGGGCGACGTTTTCCAGCGCGCTGATGCGGGGGATCAGCTTGAAGTCCTGGAAGACCAGGCCCAGGCTCCGCCGGAACGCCGCCAGGGCCTGACCCTTCAAGCGGGTGATGTTGCGCCCGCTTACGATGATCTGGCCTTCGGTGGGCTGCTCCGCCCGGAACAGCAGCCGCAACAAGGTGGTCTTGCCGGCGCCGCTCGGACCGCACAGAAACAGGAACTCGCCATCCTCCACCTGGAACGTGATCTCCTTAACCCCGGTATAGTCCGGCGGGTAGACTCTGGAGACCTTGTGGAGCTGAATCATGGACAAGTAGCGCCGTTCGGGGAGAATCGGTAAAACTTTTCTTGACTCGCCTTTGGACGGTTGATAACTTGGCGTGAATACGGTCTATTGTCGGTATTGGTAGCCCGTATTGGTGGCCCAATTGGTACCCTGAATTGGTAGCCTGAACTGGTAGCCTATTCGGGTAGGTTATCACTAATCCTTCCAGGAACAAAAAGGAAAACCACGGGGCGCATCGGGGAACCCACTCGATGAGGAGTTGCACGCCATGAAGATCCTGTTCATCAACCCGCGTTTCCCGAACTCGCTGTGGCGCCTCACGGGCATTACCGACATTCTGCCGCAGCGGTGCGCGCAGACGCCCCTGGGCCTCCTGACCGTGGCCGCCTTGACGCCGCCCGACTTCGACGTCGAGCTGCAGGACGAGAACGTCAGGCCGCTCGAGTTCGACACCGACGCCGACGTGGTGGCGATCGCCTGCTGGAACATCCAGTACGCGCGGGCGCGGCATATCGCGCAGGCGTTCCGCAAGCGCGGCAAGATGGTCGTGGCGGGAGGACCCTACCCCTCCCTGTGTCCCGAACGCTTCACCGACGGCCTGTTCGACGTAGTCTTCGACGGCGAGGTGGAGATCACTTGGCCGCAGTTCTGCGACGACCTCCGGACGGGAACTCACCAGGCCGTCTACAAGCAGGAAGGCAACGTCGACATCACGCTGTCGCCGGTGCCGCGGGTGGACCTGGCGTCGCGGGACGACTACCTCTACTACTTCCTGCAGACCACCCGGGGCTGCCCCTTCAAGTGCGAGTTCTGCGACATCATCATCACCGACGGGCGGGTGCCGCGCACCAAGAGCGTCGACCACGTAATCAAGGAAATCGAGGCCGTGCAGTCCGTCGGCGGAATCCACATCAGCTTCTCCGACGCCAACCTCATCGGCAACATGCGCTACGCCGAGGAGCTGCTGACCGCGGTGGCGGAGTTCGGCCGCGCCAACAAGTATCCCATCAACTTCTCGGGGGAGATGACCATCAACGTCGCGGAGAAGCCCAAGCTGCTGCAGTTGCTGCACGACGCCAACTTCACCAGCATGTTCCTGGGCATCGAGTCGCCGCGGGTGGCGAGCCTCAACGAGACCCAGAAACGGCAGAACACCACCAGCCCGTTGATGGACAGCATCCGCAAGATCCAGTCCCACAACATGGCGATCCTGGCGGGCATGATCGTCGGCTTCGACAATGACGACAAGGACATATTCCGGGAACAGTTCGAGTTCCTGCAGGAGGCGGGCATCGCCTTCACCACCAGCGGCGTGCTGACCGCCATCGAGAAGACGCCCCTCTACGAACGCATGGAGAAGGAAGGCCGGCTGATCCCCTACGACTCCGCGCAGATGAGTGGGCACGGTTCCGCGGACCTGAACTTCGTCCCCAAGCTGATGACCATCGAAGAGGTGCAACAGGGCTACAACTGGCTGATCCGAAGCCTCTACAAGTACGAGAACTACGGCGCGCGGCTGGCCACCGGAGTCCAGGCGTTCCGGCCCGAATATATTCGCCGCGGCCGCGGAAAAGTGGACCGCGAAATCCTCGGCATCGTGGCCAAGGCGGTACGGCACTACGTCTTCACCACCGACCGTGCCCGGCGCCGCTTCTTCCTCAAGACCCTGCGGCAGGTCATGTGGCCGCGCCCCAACTTCGAGAAGCTGGACTACGCCATCAGCTACATGATCTCGGAGAAACACTTCCACGACTACGTGGACAAGGCCCACGGCGACCCCGAGACGGTGGCCGCCGCGCCCTTCGTGGAGAGCGCCGCGGTGGAGCAGACCTGGGGCGAGCTGAGCAAGGAATACCTGAGAAAGCTGAAACGCGAGGTCTACCCTGGCGGCATGCGCTGGGTGTGGATGCGCCGGCGCCTGCGCCACGCCGTGGCGGTGCCGGAAGCGTTCCTGAAGGACCAGGTGGGGCAGCGGTTGAGCAACTTCCTGTCCGACCTCGGCATCGACGTGGTGCCGGTGGCGAGCGCGGCCCTGTCGCGTATCCAGGACAAGACCGACGTGCTGGTGCTCCCCATCCTCAACAAGGTCCTGAAGGGCCGCGAGGAGCTGCAGCAGGCGGTGGAGCACCTGACCGAGGAGTCCCAGAAGGAAATCAAGCGCTTCCGCAAGGTGGTCCACTTCCCCATGGACCAGGGGGACGGCGCCGCCCTGGAAGCGTTCGCCCGCATCGGCCTGCTTTACACCAGCCGGGTGGAACGCGTGCAACGCGCATACGTCAAGGCGTTTCAGTAAAGCACCGACGCCACCGATACCATCGCAAGCCCCACTCCCTGCACGTCCCAATTCAAGCCGCGAGCGCTAGTGAAGCGCGCGCGAGCGCCGGCGGATGCTTTCGATCTGTTCCCGCACCGCCTGGGCGCTTTCGGCATCCGGCGCCAGTTCCAGGCACCGCTCGAAATCGGCCAGTGCGCCGGCGCTGTCCTCCAGCCGCAACCGCAACAGGCCGCGGTCGCGGACCTGATCGGCGTCGTCCGGGTTGAGGATCACCAGGTGTTCCACGGTCCGGAGGCACCGTTTCAGGTCCTGTCGGTTGGAGTAGATGAGCTTGATGTTGTTCAGCATCCGCTGAACGATCTGCCGCTTGGACACCGCGGAAAGAAATTCGGGCCGGACCTCCAGCCGGCCGCCGTACAGCTTGTCGAGCAGGCCCTGGAGGTCGGACGGCGACAGGATGCTGACGCCGTGGAAGGGGTCCACGAAGACTTCCTGGTCCTCGCACACCGTCTTCACCAGGAAGTGACCGGGGAAGCCCACCCCTTGGGCGTCCAGGCCGGCGCGCCGGGCCACCTCCATGTAGAGCACCGACAGGGTGATGGGGATACCGCGCCTGCGCTTCATGACCCGGTTGAGGAAGCTGTTCTCCGGGTCGTAGTAGTCGTCCTCGTTGCCCTTGAAGCCTTCCTGCCGGAACAGCACGTAGTCGACGCACGCCAACCGCCGGTAGGCGCCCTCTTCAGCGCCGGCGGCATCGGTGACCCGGTCGGCCAGCCGGCGCAACTGCTCCAGGTGCCCGGCTATATCGAGATCGGGGTACTCGGCCAGGGCAATGGTGAGGGCCGCCCGGGCCAGGTCGAAGTCGGGTCCGGCCACCGCCTCGGCGAAGGTTGGATGCTGCGCGCTCTCGGCCATTCTCCCGTCAACGCGGTTCGGAAACCACGTCCACCACGGCCGGAAGCCGTTGCTCCTTGACCACCTTGTAGGCCCGCTCCAGGGCGGGCCCCAGGTCGGCGGGCGTGGTGATGGGACCCTCGCCCCACACCCCGAAACACTCGGCCATCTTGGCGTAGTCCACCAGCGGATCGCTCACGTGGGTGCCGATGCCGGCGTTCTCCACCGGGCGGTTGCGGAACTCGGCCAGCTTTATGCCGTGCTCTTCCGAATTGTAGAAGGACTGGTTGTTGTGGATGACGATCAGCAGCGGGATCTTGTGGTGCGCCGCGGTCCACAGCGCGCTAGAGGTCATCAGGAGGTCGCCGTCCGACTGGATGTCGACGCAGAACTTGTCCGTTCCCATGTGACCCAACGCCACGCCGATAGCCGCGCTCATCCCGTAGCCCACGCCGGCGCCGCCGCTGCGGCCCAGGTACTGGCCCGGCTTGGTCCAGTCCCACAGCTTCCGCGCCCAGCCGTTGGCGCTGCCGTTGGCCAGCACCCAGTCCTCGCGCTTGATCACCTCGCCAAGCTCGTAGCCGAGGCAGGCCGTCGTGATCTCGTTCCGGGTCAGCGTCTGCCGCGCCTCCTCCTGCCAGCGGGCGCGGGCGGCGTCGTGCACCGCCTTCACTTCCTTGGCGCGAGCCTCGATGCCCGACTTGTCCGAGCCCATCAGCTCCCGGCAAAGGCGGGTAAGCTCGGGCAGGGCGATGGCGGTATCGGCGCTGATGGGCACGTCAACCGCCTGCAGCGGCTGCACGTCGGTGGCCCAGCTATGCACCAGCATGTCGTTCAGGTTGATGTGGATGATCTTGGTGCCGGGCTGAATGACGTAGCCCATCTCCCGGGTGGTGCGGTCCACCGTGGTCAGCGAGCCGTAGAGGTCCTGGACGTCCAGCGCCAGCACCACGTCGGCCTTCTTGAGGAAGTCGCCCGAGACGTTGGTCACGTCCAGCGGATGGGTGTTGGCGATGTTGTGGCGGTTGCCCTTGTCGATGACCGGAATGGCCAGCAGCTCGGCCAACTCGGCCAGCGCCGCCACCGCCGCGGGCTTGCGGCCCATGAAGTCGGCGATGATCAGGGGCGCCTTGGCGCCCACCAGCAGTTCGGCGGCCCGGCGCATGGCGTCGGGGTTCCCCTGCACCGGCGCCTGGGGCGCGAACCGGCTCACGTCCGGCACCTCGATCTGCTTCGCCACCTCCATCTCCTGGAGGCCGGCGTCGTAGTTGATGTACACCGGTGCGGTGGGCTCGGTGACGGCCAGCCGGTAGCCGCGGATGAAGGACTCGGGAATGCTCTCCAACGTGGCGGGCTGGTCGTCCCACTTGGTGTAGTCCCGCACCTGGTTGCCCTGTGTCAGCGCGGTGTGGATCCAGTCGATCCAGGGGCGGCGGATGGTGGTGTCCACCGGCCCGGTGCCGCCCAGGCAGATGACCGGCACGCGGTCGCACCAAGCGTTGAAGATCCCCATGCTGCCGTGCTGAAGCCCCACCACGTCGTGCAGGATCGCCACCATGGGCTTGCCCGTGGCCTTGGCGTAGCCGTGGGAGATGGCCACGGAGATCTCCTCGTGGCAGCAGAAAATCACCTCCGGGTGGTGGTTGCCGCCGTAGTTGACGATGGAGTCGTGAATGCCGCGGAAGCTCGCCCCGGGGTTGAACGCGGTATACTCGATATCGAAGGCCTTGAGCATGTCGACGACCACGTCCGAACCGTACTCCGCCTGCTTCTTCTCCGTCCTGCCGCCTTTTGCCATGGTGGTGTTCTCCCCTCGGTTGTGGGTTCGTGTGCGTTCGCGGGACGGCCCGCGCGTGACGTAGCAAGCCTTAGCCGCTTTGCACCACCCGCGTCAACCTTGGCTGGTTTGACACTCCCGCCCGCGTTCCGTTACTAGTTCACACACCGACCCGATTCCCTTCGAACGGAGCCACGCCACGAAAACCGGAGTCTTCCTGCCGATTTCAGGACGCGCCGCCACTCCCGAGACCCTGCGTCAGGCAGCCCGGAGCGCCGAGGACTGGGGCTTCGACTCCATCTGGGCGGCGGACCGAATCATCATCCCCTGGCGCATCGACACGCCCTACCCCTACGGCAAGGACGGGGCGTTCATCGTGCCGCCGGACCGGCCTTTCCTCGATTCCCTGACCTGTCTGACGTTCCTGGCCGCCTGCACCAGCCGAGTCGAGCTGGGAATCAGCGTCCTGGTGCTGCCCTACCGCCAGCCCCTGGTGTGGGCCAAGATCGCCGTGACCCTGGACCACCTCTCCGAAGGCCGGTTCATCCTGGGCGTGGGCGTCGGGTGGATGGAAGAGGAGTTCCGGGCGCTGCAGGCGCCGTTCGAGGACCGGGGGCGCAGGACCGACGAGCAGCTCGAGGTCTTGCGGGAGATCTGGAGCGCCGAGCACGCGAGCTTCTCCGGCGAGTTCTACGAGTTCGAGGACGTCGCCTTCCTGCCCAAGCCGCCGGCGCCGCGCGGCATCCCCGTCTGGATCGGCGGCGAGGGGCGCCGGGCGCAGAGGCGCGCCGGACGTTACGGTGACGCCTGGTTTCCCTATTTCGTGCGGATCGAGCCGGGCGAGTTGGCCGCCCGCTTCGAGAACGCACGGCTCTACGCGGAAAAAGCCGGGCGGCCGCCGGACGCCGTTCACTTGAACTGCTGCCTTCCCATCGAGGTGACCCGGGATCCTGTCGCGCAGGAGCCGGACCGCCTGGCGGGCACGCCGGCCCAGCTCGTGGATGCCATCGCCCGCTACCGCGCGGCGGGCGTGGAGCACCTGGCGCTTCAGTTCATGGTGCCGCGCTGGCCCGACCGGCTCGAGCAGATGCAACGGTTCGCCGAGGAAACGCTGCCGCACATCCGAACCTGATCTCATGCGCCGCCGCCCATTCTTCTACGGCTACGTCATCGTCGCCCTCTGTTTCTTCAACATGGTGTTGATGCGCGGCATCCTGGCCTCGTTCGCCGTCTTCAACATCGCGTTGATCGAGTCCTTCCGATGGTCGCGCGCCGTTACGGGCTCCATCGCCTCGGTTAACGGATTCGTCTACAGCGCCTCTTCGCCGCTGGTGGGCTGGGGCTACGACCGTTTCGGACCGCGCATCCTCATGCCGTTCGGAGCCCTCCTCATCGGCTGCGGCCTCCTGTTGTCGGGCGTGAGCGCGTCCCTCTGGCAACTCTACCTCACCTACGGCCTGCTCGTCGGACTCGGGATCGGGTGCATCGGCTTCGTCAGCAACACGGCCCTGCTGTCCCACTGGTTCCGCCGGCGCCGGGGAACGGCCATGGGCGCCGCCACCATGGGACTGGGCGTCGGCATCCTGGTCGTGCCCGTGGTGCAGGTTCTGATCACCCGCTACGGCTGGCGCACGGCCATGGCGCTGCTGGGCATCGTGGTGCTGGCGACCATCGTGCCTCTGAACGCCGTGTTCCAGCGCCGCCGGCCCGAGGACGTCGGACAGGTGCCGGACGGGGACTGGAGCGCGGCCGTTGACGCTCCCACCGTCGCGACGGGCGCTCCCGCCGGCACGGCCGAGGCACCCGCCGCCGCGAAGGCCCGGCCCGCGCGGGACTGGACGCTCGCGGAAGCGTTCTGCTCGTTCCCGTTCTGGTCCATCACCGTGGGCCACCTGGGGCTCGGCACCGGCCTTGCGCTCATGTACACCCACGCCGTGGCCCACCTGGTTCACGTGGGACTGGCGAAACAGTTGGCCGCCAACGCCTTCAGCCTGGTGGGAGTGGCGCGGATCCCGAGCACGGCCATCTGGGGATTCATCTCCGACCGCCTGGGGCGCGACCGCGCCTACCGTCTCGGCACCCTTTTCACCCTCGGCGGGATCGGCGTGCTTATGACACTCAGCTCGGAGGCGTCGGCGTGGTGGTTCGTGACCTTCGCCGTCCTCTACGGCATCGGCCACAGCTCCGGCAACCCGACCTTCGGCGCCACCATCGCGGATATCTTCGGCGGCAGGAACGTCGGCGTCATCCTTGGGTGGCTGGAGGTCCCCTTCGGCATCGGCGTGGCGCTGGGATCGTGGTTCGGCGGCTACGCGTTCGACGTGGCCGGCTCCTACCAGTACGCTTGGGTCCTGGGGCTCGTATCTTTCACGGTGGCCTACCTGAGCGTGCAGGCGTGCGTGGTGTGGAAGCGGCGAGCACGCCACGAGACCCGGTGAGACACGACGCCAAACGCCCCTTCTTCTACGGCTACGTCATCGTCGCCCTGTGCTTCCTCAACCTGGTGCTGGTGGGGGGCCTCATGGCGTCGTTCAGCGTGTTCAACGTCGCCCTGCTGGGGGCGTTCCGCTGGTCTCGCGCCACCACGGCCGCCATCGCCTCCGTACACGGTCTTGCGTACACCGTCTTGGGGCCGCTGGTGGGATGGGCCTACGACCGGTTGGGGCCGCGCATCGTCATGTCCCTCGGCGGCTTCCTGATCGGCGCCGCGCTCGTGCTGTCGGGGAGGAGCACGGCGCTGTGGCAATTCTACCTCTGGTACGGGCTCCTGGCGGGCTTGGGTCTGGTCTGCCTCGACTTTGTCGGCACCGTCGCCTTGCTGTCCCACTGGTTCCGCGGCCGCCGAGCCACCGCCATCGGTTTCGCCACCATGGGCATAGGGGTCGGGTTCGTGTGCGTGCCCGGCGTGCAGTTGCTCATCACCCGCTTCGGCTGGCGCGCGGCAATGGTACTGCTGGGGATCGCCGTGCTGGCTTCGCAGGTGCCGCTGAACGCGTTGTTACAGCGCCGCCGGCCCGAGGATATCGGGCAACTCCCGGACGGCGCGTCGATGGAAGCCCCCGGTCCCGGCGTCACCGCCACGAAGATCCAATCGGCATCGAGGACCCGAGCCGGCGCCGACCATGACTGGAGCCTGGCAACCGCGCTGTGCTCGTTCCCGTTCTGGTCCATGGCCATGGGCCACCTGACGGCCGGCATAGCCCTGTCACTCGTGAACACCCACGCCGTAGCCCACCTGGTCCATGTCGGCCTGGACAAGCTCGCCGCCGCCTCGGTCTTCGGCCTGGTGGGGTTGGCGCGGGTTCCCGGAACGGCCTTCTGGGGTCTTGCCTCCGACCGCCTGGGGCGCGACCGTGCGTATGGCGTCGCCACGGTTATGACCCTCGCGGGGGTCGGACTGCTCATGTCCTCGGAGGCCGAGGCCCCCGCGTGGTGGTTCGTGGCACTCGCCGTCCTCTACGGCGCCGGTCACAGCGCCGCAAACCCAACCTTCGGTTCCACCCTCGGGGATATCTTCTGGGGAAAGCACCTCGCGACCATCATCGGGTTCCTGGAGATATTCTACGGCATCGGGGTCGCCATCGGGCCCTGGTTCGGCGGTTTCGCCTACGATGTCGCGGGCTCGTACCGCCACGCCTGGATGGCCGTGCTGCTGTCGTATACGCTGGCCTACGTGAGCATCCAGATGAGCATGACGTGGCAACGCCGGTTTCGCCGCGCGAAACGGTGAGTGGCCCATCCGGACCCATGCCTCGACGCCCTTTCTTCTACGGCTACGTGATCGTTGCCCTGTGCTTCCTCAACCTGGTGGTGGTGGGCGGCCTCATGGCCGGCTTCAGCGTGTTCAACGTCGCGCTGCTGGAGGCGTTCCGCTGGTCGCGCGCCACCACCGCCACCATCGCGTCGGTGAACGGCGTCGTCTACAGCGCCATGGCGCCGGTGGCGGGTTGGGCGTTCGACCGTCTCGGGCCGCGCATCGTCATGCCGCTGGGCCTGGGCCTCGTCGGCATCGGGCTGGTGCTGGCCGGAGGCAGCCGATCCTTGTGGCAGTTCTACCTGTGCTACGGCGTGCTGGCGGGGTTCGGCATCGGCGGCATCGACTTCGTCGGCACCACCGCCGTGCTGGCCCACTGGTTCCGGAGACGCCGAGCCACCGCCATCGGCTTCGCCGCCATGGGACTGGGCGTGGGCATCGTAATCGTTCCCGGCGTGCAGATCCTCATCACGAGCTACGGCTGGCGCGGCGCCATGATGCTGCTGGGCGGGGCCATCCTGGTGACCCATGTGCCACTCAACGGGCTGCTGCAACGACGCCGGCCCGAGGACATCGCCCAGCTTCCGGACGGCGACTCCATCGACGCGCCGGAGGGGGGCGCGGAGGCCGTCACACCCTCCCCGGTAAGCCCCGCCGGCCACGCGGACTGGACGCTCGGGCAGACCCTGTCCTCGGTCCCGTTCTGGTGCATCGCCGTCGGACACCTCGCCGTCGGCGCCGGAATTTCGCTGGTGTATACCCACGCCGTCGCCCATCTGTTCCACCGAGGCCTCGGCAAGCTCGCCGCGGCCTCGGTGTTCGGCCTGGTGGGGGTGGCGCGGATTCCCGGCACGGCCATCTGGGGCTTCACTTCGGACCGCATCGGCCGCGAGCGCGCCTTGCGTCTGGCCACCCTCATGGGCATGGCCGGCGTCGGTCTTCTCATGGTCCTGGGCTCCGAGACGCCGCGTTGGTGGTCGGTGGCGTTCGCCCTCCTCTACGGGCTCGGCCACAGCGCCAGCAACCCGGTCTACGCCTCCACCATCGCGGACATTTTCTGGGGCCGGAACATCGCCATGATCGTGGGCCTCCTGGAGATCACCTTCGGCCTCGGCGCGGCCCTCGGCACCTGGTTCGGCGGTTTCGCCTATGACATGACGGGCTCGTATCAGTACGCGTGGATCCTGGAACTGGTGTGTCTCGCGGTCATCTACGCCAGCATCCGGGCCGCGCTCACGTGGAAGCGGCGGTTCCAGCCCGACCCGGCGTGCTGACCGGCCCTCACCCCGGCCCTCTCCCCGGCCCTCTCCCAGAGGGAGAGGGGGGGATGCCGAAAGGTTGACACCGCACCTCCCATTGGCTAATGTGGACGGACTCCGCTCGTGAGTGCACGACCCCGTCTGACGAGTTCCTTTTGTAGCGTTGAGGAAGAGTTCTCCGTTATCGGCCGAATCACGATGACGGGCGGTGGTCAACATCACGGAGCGAATCGAACGCAAAATCACACAAGAGGAGTAGGAAATGGCCAAAGCAGCAAAGAAACTGGGGGCCCCGGCTGAACAAATCCATGATCTGCGCAACGCGTTGGAGTGGCTCAAGGCCGAAGGCGACCTGATCGAGACGGACAAGGAGGTCGACCCCGACCTGGAGATCATCGCGATCCAGAAAAACCTCGACGGCGGCTGTCCCATCCTGTTCAACAACGTCAAGGGCAAGCCCCATCACCGGGCGGTCACCAACCTGTTCGGCGACATGGGCGTCATCAACAAGATGTTCGGCTGGGAGAGCCACACCGACCGCACCCGCAAGCTCGCCGATGCCATCAAGAACCAGATCCCGCCGGTGGAGGTGAGCTCGGAGGAGGCGCCGGTCCACGAGGAGATCATCAAGGATCCCAAGGACGTCAACGAGTACATGCTCCCCGTGCGCCACACCGAGTACGAGCCGGAGCTGACGGTGGGCTCGGGCAACCGGCTCATCTCCGGCGAGCATTTCGACGGCGGCACCGATCTCGGCTACAACCGCATGAACTTCCGCTGGGGCAACGTCGCCACCTTCCAGATCTCGCCCGGATCGCACATGTGGCAGGTGGTGTCCAAGTACTACAAGGAAGACAAGCCCGTCCCCATCACCATGTGCTTCGGAGTCCCGCCTTCCTGCACGCTGCTGGCGGGCGCCGGCTTCGACTACGTGGTGCTGCCCCAGGGCTGCGACGAGCTGGGCGTGGCCGGCGCGGTGCAGGGCTCGCCGGTGCGGGTGGTCAAGGCCAAGACCGTGGACGCCTTGGCGCTGGCCGACTGCGAGGTGGTACTGGAGGGCTACGTCAACCCGCGGGACCGCCGCTACGAGACCGAAGAGTCCGAGAAAGCCGACATCCAGGGCCGCTTCCACTTCCATCCGGAATGGGCCGGCTACATGGGCAAGGCCTACAAGGCGCCCACGTTTCATGTCACCGCGGTGACGACGCGGAAGCGCGAGGGCAAGCCCATCATCTTCCCGCTGGGCGTGCACACCCTGGACGACCACAACATCGACACCACCGTGCGCGAGGCGTGCATGTACCTGCTGTGCGAGCGCATGCAGCCCGGCATCATCCAGGACGTCAACATCCCCTACTGCATGACCGACTGGGGCGGCGCCATCATCCAGGTGAAGAAGCGCAACCGCATCGAGGAAGGCTGGCAGCGGAACTTCATGTCGGCGATCCTGTCCACCTCCCAGGGGTCGCGGCTGGTGGTGGCCGCCAGCGAGGACACCGACATCTACGACATGGACGACATCATGTGGTGCCTGACCACCCGGGTGAATCCCAAGACCGACATCCTGAACCCGATACCCGGAGGACGCGGACAGACCTTCATGCCGGCCGAGCGCATGACCGCCGGCGACCGGCAGTGGACGGCGTCCAACACCGTGTTCGAGGGCGGCATGGGCATCGACGCCACCGTGCCGTTCGGCTACGAGAGCGACTTCCTCCGCCCGGTCTACGCGGTGGAGAAGGTGGACCTCAAGAACTTCTTCAGCGACAAGGACATCGCCAACGCGAAGTCCCGCATGCACGGCTGGGTCCACTCACTGGCCCGCACCGGCCGGTAGCAGGTACCGACTTCAAAGGGCGGCCTCGGGGCCGCCCTTTTTTTGTCCGGAGGCCGCGGAACGCGGAGTTTCACCCATTTGAGTGTCCTTCGACTTGGATGTCCTTCGACTTCGCTTCGCTACGCTCAGGACGAACGGAAACAGGGCTTTCAAACCCGTTCGTCCTGAGCGTAGCGAAGCGAAGTCGAAGGACGCCATTCCCACTCGGACTGCACGCCATGACCGAAGCCGCGCGACTGGAACGGATGTGTACCCTGCTGACGGAACGTTACGGCCCCGCGGGCGCCGAGGCCGCGGAACGCCTTCGCCGCTGGGTCGGCGGCGAGATTCCCTACGCCGAACCGCGGGTCATCGAGCGGCACCTTGACGAGGCCCGGGTGACGCTGGTGTTCGACGCGTTCCGCCAAGTGCTGCCCTTCGGCACCGGCGGCCGGCGCGGTCCGATGGGCTACGGACCCAACCGGATGAATCCCGCGACCGTCGCCATGACGGTCCAAGGGCATTGCAACTACCTGCGCGGAAGCTCCTTCGGCGACTTCGTCGCAACCGGCCGCGACCTCGAGGCGACCCCGAGCGTGGTGGTGGCCAACGACGTGCGCGTGTTTACGGACAACGCCGGGGCGTACGCGTTTCTGGGCCCACGCCACCCGCTGCAGGGGACCTCCTCGCGCTCGCTGGCTCGGTTCGCGTGCGAAATCTACGCCGCCAACGGCATCGCCGCCTACATGGCCGATCCCGAGGACGACCGGGCGGTGACCAGCACCCCGGAGCTGTCGTTCTTTATCGTTCAATTGGGCGCCGCGGGCGGCGTCAACGTGTCGGCGTCCCACAACCCGCCGGACGACAACGGCATCAAGGTCTACGACGCCTACGGCAGCCAGCCTGTCGCGCCGGAGGACCAGCGGCTCGTGGACACCATGGAGCGGGCCACCGAGGTGCGCACCGTCCCCTTCGAGGAGGGCCTCCGCTCGGGCATGATCCGCCCGTTGCCGCCGAACCTGCCGGCGGCCTATGTCGACACCTACGTCGAGCTATACGACAACCTCTATCCTCCCAGGGCCGAAGCGCCGATCGGCTACACCCCGCTGTGCGGCTGCGGGGTGAAGACCGTGAAGGAGGTCCTGGAGCGGCTCGGATTCTCGCTGCTGATCCCGCCGGACCAGGGGCTGGACGGCAGCTTCGCGGCGATTCCCTTCAAGGCCCCCAACCCGGAAGTGCCCCACGCCACCGAGCCGGCCCGGGAGTTCGCCGGCCGCCACGGCTCGGGCATCGTGCTGTCGAGCGATCCCGACGCCGACCGCATCGGAATGGAAGCCCGGCTGGCGGACGGGACCTGGTACCACTTCGACGGCAACCAGATTGCCGCCATCCTCGGCTACCACCTCATGCTGGACCCCCACGGGCCGCGCCGCCGGGGTCTCGTGATGGAGACCCTCGTCACCACCAAGCTGCTCGGACGCGTCGTGGCCGAAGCCGGCGACTCCTGGCTGATCGACGACCTGCTGGTGGGGTTCAAGTACGTGGCGGACGTGCTCAAGACCCTGGAGCGGTCAGGCCGCTACAAGGAAATCACGTGCTCGCCGCAAGACCTGGTGCTCGCCGCCGAGGAGAGCCACGGCGTGGTCATGGCACCCGGTATCCGCGACAAGGACGCCACGCCCGCCTGCATGTTCCTGGCGGCCCTCTACCAGAGGCTTCTGGACGAGGACCGGACCATGCTGGACTACTACGTCGACATGCTCCGGGAGCTGGGAGGTTACGACAACGTCAACCGCGGCATCACGCTGGCGGGGGCCGAGGGAACCCGAAAGAAGGACCGGATCATGGCCAGCCTACGGGAGGCGCCTCCCACGGAACTGGCCGGGCAGCCGGTACGCCGTTTCACGGACTACTGGGACCCCGAGCGCTTCGGTCCCATCGCCAGCGACACCGACCGGCTGCCCCGGAACGTGCTGCAGGCCCACACCGACCGGTTCGTCATCACCGTCCGGCCGTCCGGCACCGAACCCAAGCTGAAACTCTACTGCCAACTGTTGCCGGACGGCGAGCCCCTTGACGCCGCCGGCACCGACCTGCTTGAACGGGTGCGGGGCAAGGCGAACCGGGTGGCGCGGTCCCTCTACAACGAGCTGCTCGCGCGCATCGACGTCACGCTCGACGAGCCCGCGCTGCTGCTCCCGGACATCATCGACCTGGAGAACAAGCAGCGCTTCGCCGCGGAAACGGTGCCGCGGTTGCAAGAGGCAATGGGTAGCGGAAAGTTCGCCGACTTGGACGAACTGTTGCAGTGGCTGCGCCGGGACAGCGCGGCGATGACCCCGGCCGCGGACCCGCTGCCGGCGCTGAAACCCGCGCTGGCATGGCTCTGCGGGCAGTGGCGTCGCGGCCCCGGGATGGCCCTGGTAGAACAGCTTGGCCATTGGGCGGGCAGCTAAACGGCGTCCTTCGACTTCGCTTCGCTACGCTCAGGACGAACGGAGGAGGCTATAGCTCCTCGACCAACGAACGCAAGTGTTTCCGAACCGTTCGTCCTGAGCGAAGCGAAGTCGAAGGACGTTCTTCTGTTTACTCGGACAGGTCCTTAGCTGCCGCCCCGACTCTGGACGAGCCGAAAGAAGAGAGGAGTATGCAATGAAGGACAAGATCAAAGCGAGCCTGGAGATCGAGCGCGTGCAACAGGAATGGCTGCAGGACATGGCCGCAAAGTACCAGCTCCCCGACCCCTCCAAGGCCCTTCGCGTGGTGCTGGACCACGCCCGTACCGCGGGCGACGAAACGGTGATCTTCGAAACCATCCGCTGCCTCGGCTGCGAGTGAGCGGGAACGCCGCGGCGACCCGAAGCGGCGTGTCGGGGCCCGATCCGCGTCAGCCCGTCACGGCCGCCAGCGCGTCCCCGCGGACGGCTTCGATGTCGTCGACTTCCTTGAGGATGGCGGCGGACAGGACCTCGTGCCCGGACTCGGTGACCAGGACGTCGTCCTCGATGCGGACGCCGATTCCGAGATATTCGCCGCTCACGTCCTCCAGGTCCTCCGCGATGTAGAGGCCCGGCTCCACGGTGAGCACCATGCCGGGCTCCAGCGGACGTGAGGCGCCGTCCACCCGGTAACGCCCCACGTCGTGCACGTCCAAGCCGAGCCAGTGGCCGGTGCGGTGCATGTAGAACCGGGTGTGCTCGCCCTTCTCGATGAGTTCCCCGGCCTCCCCCGACAGAAGACCGATATCGAGCAAGCCGTCCACCAGCACCTCGGTGGCCCTTTGGTGGACGGCCTCCATGGAGGCGCCGGGACGAACCGTGGCGATGGCTTCCTTCTGCGCCCGCAGGACGATTTCGTAGATGCGCCGCTGCGCCGGGGAGTAGTCCGCCCCGACCGGGAACGTGCGCGTCACGTCCGAACAGTAGCCGTCGAACTCCGCGCCAGCGTCAATGAGCACGAGGTCGCCGTCGCGCATGCGGCGGTCGTTCTGCGTGTAGTGCAAGATCGTCGCATTGGCGCCCGACGCGACGATGGACGGGTAGGCCGGGCCCGACCCGCCCGCGGCGCGGAAGTGGTACTCCAGCAGCGCCTCCAGCTCGTACTCGAAGCCACCGTCGCGCGCCTCCCGCAAGGCCGCCGCGTGCGCGCGGGCGGACGCCGCCACCGCCTTGCGCATGAGGTCCAGTTCCTCGTTTGACTTGTGAAGGCGCATTTCATGAAGTAACGCCCCCGGATCCACCACCGACACCACGCCCCGCCCGGTGCGGGCGCGCCCGGAACGGCTGCCATCGATCAACTCCCGGATCAGGCCGTTCATACGCTCGTCCCGGCCCGGCGCGAAGTAGACTTCGTCGGTCTGCGCCAGATGCGCCGGCAGAATCTCCCGCACCTGGTCGATGGTATACGCAGCGTCCGCGCCGAAAACCTCCCGCGCGCCGTCGACGCCGTAGCGCTTGCCGGTCCAGGTCTCCTTCTCACGGTCTCGCGGCTGCACGAAAAGGATGAAACGCTCTTCCTCATGTTGCGCCGCGAGGACGCAGAGGCAATTCGGTTCCGCGAACCCCGTCAGGTAGAGCAGGTCATTGTCCTGCCGGTACCGGTACTCCACGTCGTTGGACCGCGTCGATTGGGGCGCCGCCGCGATGATGGCAACCCCCTGCCCCATGGCCTTCACGAAGGCCCGGCGCCTTTCCGCATAGCCGGTTACACCCATCCAGTGTTCCTTACGGCAAGTTCCGTCCATTGGCAAGCCTCCTCGCGGGCAGGGTCGGTGTGTACTGCCATAAAAGTATTCTATTTTCAGATTACTATTTTTTAATAATATATCTATTCTTGTTTTTGAATGTCAAACGTATCGGATTTTAATAGTTTTCGTTGACAAACGCTCGTGGCTTGCGTACCGTGGCCGGCATCCGTCACGTTGAATCGGTTCTTATCGGTTATTTGTAATTGAACGTATTATTTACTATGCGGCGCGAAAATGCCGAAATGTCAACATGCCACCCCATCACCGCACCCCTCTTGCCTCCACCCGGCGGTTCGCCCCGTCTTCGCTGGAGCCGTTCACCGCCCTGAATCCCAGCGCTCGGTCCTGCCGCTGCACAAGACCGTCTTCGCGGTCCGTTCGGCTTGTTCCGAACCTCCGATCTCCAATACTACTCTTCACTCGTGAAAGGAGACCCAACGATGTCCTTTGAAGCATTTGAGCCGTCTCGGTTTCGTCTCACGATGAGAAGGCGCGGATCTCGGAAGTGCCTTTCCTTGTTCGTCGCGATCCTCTTCAGTGTGATTGCTTCCCTCGCCCTCTCCGGCTGTGGAGGAGGAGGGGGAGGAGGAGGAGGAGGGGGTTCGTCGGACCCGCCCATGATGCTGGTTCCGGACCCGCGCGAAGAAGTGCGTGGCAAGATAAATAGCATCCAGCAAGCCGAAGCTGCCAACAATAGCGACGATGATGTGGCGACGGACATCCTGAACGTCGCGCGGTTCGGAGCCGCGGGGTTGGTTTCCAGGACTCTGAGAGTCGGCAGCACAACGCAGGGGTCCGGGCGGAATGACGATGGTAGATCGAACGTCCGGGTCTCCATCGTGGCGGAATACGATGCCGACGGTATGCTGCAATTCAACGCAAGGACGCTTCCTGACGCGGGAAGAACCGCGACCATCCGCACAACGGATCAGGATGCGACGGTCACCAGGCTGGAAGCTCGGGACACGAACTGGAAGGGCGTTGAACTGAAGTCCGAAACGAATACATGGTATCACTATGCGGATCTCTTTTCCGATATCGAGAACGACTCGGATACCGACTATCTGGCCATGGGATATTGGTTGTTCGAGAGAAAGGAGCGCAGTACTACGTCCACCAATTACCACTTGTTCGTCGCGGCGGGCGGCAGCGATCCTTTCGAATCGGCAAACGTCGCCGGCCTCACGGGCACGGCGACCTACGAAGGATTCGCCACCGGTCTTCACATGACGAAGGAAAACGCGACGGCAATTGCGGCCTTCGACTACTTCAACGCGAAGGCGACGCTCACGGCCGATTTCGGCGACGCGACTGGGGTTGGGAGTGTCTCCGGTGCGATTACGGAGGGAATGACCGCCGGCGGCGAAGCTGTGCCGGAGCTGACGCTGGAGACCGCCGCGATCACTTCCGGCGGTCGTGATTTCTGGGGCATGACGAGCGGCGGCAACGGCCTAACGGGTGCGTGGGGCGGCAAGTTCTACAGCGACGGTGCGGCCGCTACCGACTATCCGGGCGCGACCGCGGGAACGTTCGGAGCCAAGACGGCCGATGATCTCAATAGTTTCATCGGCGCTTTCGCCGCTTACGGGAACTGACTCGACTCGATGGGAGGGGGCGACCATCGGGCCGCTCCCTCCCATCGGCCTTTGTCCGTGTAACACTCTTTCGCGACCTGTCCGATTCCCAAAGACCAACCCCGCCACACCGTACCGCCGGACTGTAATCGTGCCCTCCCAAGGCGCGCTGATCATCGCCGCGGCCCCCGACCTTGGGACGACGGCGTTGCCGCCCAGCAGCGCTTTCCGTTCGGCTGTCGATTCACGTGACGCACCGTTCTTCTCGCTTCGCGCCGCCTGATCTGGTACACATTTCCGAGTTGGCCGTTTCTCCCCGCATGATTCTGGAAATCAGTCCTACGGAACTTCAGCGTGCTGCAAAGTCGGCTAGGGAAGAAGGCTAGAGGAGAACACACATGGCGGAAACCGTATACAAGGACTTCAAGCGCGAGGAGATGGAGTATCAATTCAATCCTCGCACCACCGTCACCGAATATCCACAGTTGACCGAGGAGCGGGAGAAGGCCAGCGAAGCGACCCGAGGGAAGCTGAAGCATTTTCGCGACGTGCGCTACGGCGACGGACCGCGGATGACCCTCGACATCTTCCCCGCCGGGCAGGCCGGCGCGCCGGTGCAGATCTACATCCACGGCGGCTACTGGCGTGGCGGCAGCAAGGACGCCTACAGCTTCATTTCCGAACCCTTCGTCGAGGCCGGCGCCACCATGGTGCTGCTGGAGTACGACCTCTGTCCGCAGGTCACCGTGCCCGACATCATGCGCGAGACCCGGGAGGGCATCGCGTGGGTCTACCGCAACATCGCCGAGTACGGCGGCGACCCGCAGCGGATCTTCCTGTCCGGTTCCTCGGCCGGCGGCCACCTGACGGCCAGGGCCCTGAGCCACCGCTGGGAGGAGGACGGTCTGCCCGAGGACATCATCAAGGCCGCCGTGGCCATCACCGGAGTGTATGACCCCGACCCGGTATTCTACGTGTCGTCCAACGAGGACATCCGCCTGACGCCCGATTCAGCGCGGGAGATCAGCGCCATGCTCCACCCTCCCCTGGACCGGACCCCGTTCGTGGTGGCGGTGGGCGGGGCGGAGACCCGCGGCTGGATCGGCATGTCCAGGGACTTCTTCGCCCTTTGCCAGGAGCGGGGCCTGGACTGCAGCTACATGGAGGTGCCCGGAACGCACCACTTTTCCGTGTCCGGTCAACTGGGGGAACGGGGCAGCCTGATGGCGCGCACCGTGCTGTCGCAGATGGGTTGTCTTTAAGCCTGATGGACCCTGAGAACCACCGACCGCGGCGGCCCCGCCGCGCGCTCCGTCCGGCATGGATCATCGGCCTGACGATGGTCTTGTTCGGCGGATTCTCGCATGCCGAAACGTTCTACGTGAGCGGCCACCGCGAGCTCATGCTGCGCACGGGACCGAGCGTCGAGCACAGGATCATCGCGGTGTTGAGGACCGGCGACGAGATGGAGGTGCTGGGACAGGAGGGCGACTACAACCAGGTGTCCTTGCCGGACGGCCGGCAGGGCTACGTGCTCAAGAGCTTCCTTACGAATGAACCGCCGCCCCAGCGCCGGATCGAGCACCTGACCGCCAGGGTCGACGCCCAGGCCGCGGAACTGGAACAGCTTCGCAGCGAGAACGTGCGGCTCATGGACGCCAACGACAAGCTCACCAAGGACAACCAGAGCGACAAGCGCCACCTCCGGCGGCTCCAGCAGGAAAGCACCGACCTCCAGCGGGACATGCGGCTGTTGTGGTTCGTAGCCGGCGCGGGAGTCCTGCTCATCGGCTGGTTGATGGGATGGACGCGGGTCCGCCTCAGGAGAAGGGCGCGGTCCCGGAGCTTCACCTGATTGACAGCCCCCGGACCGTGGGCTAAGGGGTCTTTCGCAAGCCGGCCGGCCGCCGTCTCACGTTGGAGGGAACATGCACCCAGTACAGCTATTCTGTTGGCATTTCATGGCGTATCCCCACCTGCCCAAGGACTTCGACGAGAAGTACGACACCGGCTGGGTGACGGTTCCCAACAGCCTGTGGGACTCGGAGAAGTCCCGCGGCCTCTTCCAGGAGTACATCGATCAGCTCGCCTACGCCGACGAGTTGGGCTTCGACGGCCTGGTGCTGAACGAGCATCACCAGAACATCTACGGGCTCATGCCGTCGCCGAACCTCATCGCGGCGGCCCTGACGCAACGCTCGAGCAAGGCCAAGATCGTCGTGCTCGGCAACCTGCTGCCGCTCCACATCAACCCGCTCCGGGTGGCCGAAGAGTACGCCATGCTCGACAACATGAGCAACGGGCGCGTCATTGCCGGGTTCGCGCCCGGCGGCGGACCCGAGAACTACAACTACGACATCCCCTCGGTGACCTCGCGGGAACGCTTCTGGGAAGCCGTGGACCTGGTAGTGCGCTCTTGGACCGACGACGGCCCCTTCAACCACGAGGGCCACTACTATCCGCTGCGCTATGTGAACCCGTGGCCCAAGCCCACCCAGAAGCCCCACCCTCCCATCTGGGTGCCGGGTTCCCGGAGCGCGTCGACGCTGGTGGAGGTGGCCAAGCGCGGCTACTGCTACTTCCTGTCGTCCCGCAGCCACGGCGGCGAGACCTACAAGGCCCGCGAGCAGTTCTCCCAGATACTGGAAGAGCATGGCGACGCCTACCAGCCGTTCCGCATGGGCATCCTGATGTCCGCCTACGTCAGCGAGACCGACGCCCAGGCCAAGGAGGAGTGCGAGGAAGGCGTGTGGTATTTCCTGCGCAACTGCCTCAAGGGGCACCTGCGCAAGGAAGGCCGCCAGCTCACCTTCGGCGCCGGCGTGCCCTACATACCCGCGCCCGCCTGGAAGGAGTTCCTGAAACACTCCGACCCGGAACGCTCCATGCTGGGTGACGTCAACGACTGGGACGAACTCGACAAGGCCCAGTCCATCGTGGTGGGGAGTCCCGAAACCGTGCACCGGAAGATCCTCGACCTCATCGAGAAGTCGCAGGTGGGCAACCTGCTGATCCAGTTCCACCTCGGCAACATGCCCGGAGAGCTGGCGCTCAAGAGCCAGCGCCTGTTCGCCACCGAGGTGGCGCCGGCCCTGCGGGAAGACTCCGCGCGGGTGTTCGCCAAGGCCTACCCGAGGATGGAAGAGACCCTTGCGGCCGGAGCGGTCGCATGAGCGGACGGACCCTCGAGATCAACGGCCGGAAGTTCTCGGTTTTGGAAGACGGCGCGGGCGAGCCCACCCTCTACCTTCACGGGTTCGCCGATGTCCACGCCGTCACCGAGGGCTGGATGCCGTTCCACGAGAAGCTTATCGAGAGCTGCCGGCTGTACGCCCCGGCGCACCCGGGGTGCGCCGCGTCCGACGAGATCGAGTACCTGGAGTCGGCCGACGACCTGGTGTTCCACTACCTGGAGGTCATCGACGCCTTGGGCCTCGAGCGTTTCGACGTGGTGGGCGCCTGCGTCGGAGGCTGGGTCGCCGCCGAGCTGGCGGCGCGTCACCCCGAAAAGGTACGCCGGCTGGTGCTCATCGACGCGTCGGGCCTGTTCGTGCCCGGCGCGCCCATCGGCGACGTCTTCATGATGTCCCACCCGGTGCGCGGCACCGAGTACTCCGAGTTGCGCGCCATGCTGTTCGAGAGTGACGAGACGGCGGCGGGGCACGCGCTGTTCCCGGACGGCCGCGCCGAGAACATCGAGGACGAGTTGCGGCGCTACCAGATGCTGCGCTTCACCAACCGGTTCGGCTTCAACCCGCCCTACTTTTACAACCGCTCGCTCGAGAGCCGGCTGCACCGCATCGCGGCGCCAACCCTGGTGGTGTGGGGCGAATCGGACAACATGGTGCCACTGGCCCACGGCGAAGCCTACGCAGCCGGCATTCCCAACTCCAACGGCGTAAAGGTGGTGAACCGCGCCGGCCACAGCCCCCAGGCGGAACAGCCGGAGGCCACCGCGGCGCTGGTAACGAATTTTCTCAGCGGGTAAAGACTTTTCCGACGGAGGTGCTCCCATGATCGGGGCACGCCCATTCCTGGCCGCGGTGTTCCTGGTGGCGCTGTCGCTGGCGCCGGCGGGTCAGGGACGTTCAGACGAGCCTTCGGAAGTTCCCGACCAGGCGCGTGCCTACGCCCTTTGGCAGCAAGGCTACCTGCTGCATCTCAACGGCCGATACCAGGCCGCCGTCGAAAGTTTCCGCCAGTCCATCGAGATTCTGCCCACGGCGGAGGGGCACACCTTTCTGGGATGGTCGCTCAGCATGCTCGGGCATCTTGAAGAAGCCCTTGCCGAATGCAAGAAAGCCATCGCCCTCGATCCGGACTATGGCAATCCCTACAACGATATCGGGGTGTACCTGATGCAACTCGGCCGCCTCGAAGAGGCGATTCCGTGGTTCGAGAAGGCGATCGCGGCCAAGCGCTACTGTTGCTATCAGTTCGCACATTTCAATCTCGGTCATGTGCGCCTGAAACAGGAGGATTATCACGCGGCGAAGCGTTCCTTCGAGGAGGCCTTGCAGCACGATCCCGACTATCTGCCCGCTCGCATGGCCCTCGAGTATCTCGAAGCAGAAATCGGAAAACCCCTGTAGCCGATCACGCCGAACAAAACCTTTGCAGAGATTATCAGGCGCCGGAAGGTCTGGAAGACCCGCCGCCTTCTCGGCCACGGCCTATTGAGTATTGCATAATATAGTGACATCAGAACAGGCTTGCCTGTTTCCAGAAAGCAGTAACGAGACGTGGCCTGCGGCGCATTCGTTGAAGGGCGCGGCGAGCATGGTGGCTGAGTTGAGCGAAGTCCCTGGCGCAGAAGTTGGGTAGTTCGTGATGCTTCCAGTATCCCCAGAGGTACTCGACCGGATTCAGCTCCGGCGCATAGGCCGGCAGTCGTTCCAGCACCAACACGCCCTCGGTGGCGGCAACGAAGTCTCGCACCGCGCGGCTCCGGTGGCTGGGCAGCCCGTCCCACACCACCAGCAACGGCCCCGGGACATGCCGCATCAAGTGCTTCAGGAATTCGATGACCTGCGGACTCTTGATGGCTCCCGGATACAGTCGGAAGTAGAAGCGCCACCAGGTGACCCCGGCAATGGCCGAGAGGCTCTTCCAGTTGAAGTGATATTGCAGCACCGGCGTCTGTCCCCGCGGCGACCACGTGCGATACCGGTTCGGCCGCTCGCTCAGCCCGCTCTCGTCCACGAACACTATGGTGCGACCCTCGTTGCGGGCTTTTTTTTAAGCTCCGGCCATCGCTTCTTCTTCCACTGCCGGATCGCCTCTTCATCCCGTTCCAACGCACGCCCCGTCGGTCGCTGGCAACTCCACCCCAACTGTCGCAAGAGCCGCCAGACATGGCCAGGGTGGTACCGGACGTCGCAGACCTCCTCGATCAAGTGCGCCACTCGCCTCGCGGTCCACAGGCTGGTGTCGTACCCCAGGGCTTCGGGTCCCCGTTTCAAGCCTCCCTCGACCTTCTTCACGTCCGCCGCACTCAGCCGCGGCTTGCGTCCCGCTCGCCCCGCCTGCTTGAGCCCCGCCCGGCCTCCCTCCGCCAACTGCCGCGCCCATCGATTCACCGACTGGCGGTGCACTCCCACCCGACGCGACACCTCCGCCTCCGACAGCCCTCGCTTCAAAAGCCTCCCCGCCTCCATCCGCCGCTGCTCCAAGGCTTCAAAGTCCCGTCTCACTCCAACTGGATTTCCCATCAAGCCACTATACCATCGTTCTTATTTGTTGTCACTATATTTTACGAGTCTCAATAGGTGCACGGGGGAACGCGCATCGCGTCGCGCAGTGGTGGCCGCACCGCCAAAGCCACATGTGGCGGACAAACTGTGGGGACGCTTCTCGCCGCTTCCGTCCGGCGTGACAACGGATGTTCACGGGACGGTGTTCTTCGCCAGATCGCGGTGCTAATCCCGTAGGCTCGACATGCGAGCCCCTCTACGACCGGGGCAGTCTTGTACTGGATGGGGTTCAGGAGTGCTGACCTTATCGCGCCGAGCTTCGTGTTGATTTGCCGTAGAGCTTCAAGCGCCTCCTCGTTGCTCATCTTCTTTGACGCCCCTCTTCCTCTTTGAGCCGTGCGAGGTTTCTTTCATATTCTATGACATAGTCGCCCAATGGGTGCCTTGACGACGGCCGTTTCTTCCAGAATTGCAAATCCCATCCTGATTCATGAAGCTCCGCCACAGCGAAAACAAACTCCAACGTCTGCGTCAGAAAAATAAGTGTCTTCCCCGACACAGCCCGTGGTTCTTTGTTTGGCCGGGGGCCATGGACATACTCGTTTCGAAGCTCTACCGCGGCGTCAATTACAAAGTCGATCTCTGGCAAGCCATGTCCAATGGATGCGGCCCGGTGCTTGACCCTGCTCTTCAGACGTGCCCGGGCAGTGGGGTACACATTTTTCGGGAGAAGGTCGAACATGCTGGCTGCGCCAATGAGCCTGCCTACGTCGTATTCTCGTTGCTTGGACCATCCATCGAAAAATCGCACCCGAGCGCGGTATCGCGCGTCGTCATCCTCTTTCTCAAACCAATTCGCCATGAAGCGTGAAAAGTTCTTGGGCTCTTTTGCGGCATCCACGAGGGATGCAAGGCGTATGATTTCCTCATTATCTTCGGATCGAGAGGGAAAGGTGGGAAAGTATGCTTCCGACCGGGCACCCTCTCCATCTTCAACGTGAAGCGCCAGGATGTTCTGTGGCCGACCGGCAATAATCCCAAAGAACCGTGTGAATTTCGCGACGATCTTCCACAACTCCCTCATTTCGGTGACTGGCTCAGGGAATTCCACAGAGACGACCACGCTATTGGTCAATCCCGCTACAGCGGTTTCGGATGTCGCTGCCAGAGTCGGCGAGTTCCACACGGACACCTTCCCTGGCGAGGCCTCCACCGAAAGTATAACGCTCTTCCCGGTCCAGTAACTTACATAGGGCACATTCGGTCCGATTTTGATGCCTGCGTTTCGCAATACTGTTCGTGCTTCCTTTTCCTTACCAAAACTCAAACTCCCGAAAGCCTCCCGGTCATAGAAAATCGCCCCAGCGTCGTCGAGTTTGAAAGAAACCCGTGAAATCTCTCCGCTAAAAGGGGCCGTCCCTACTACCGCAAAAAGCGGGGAGAGCGAATAACGATTCGTCTCACCCTCACTACCAAAGGTTCTCCCCACCCGGGTCCACTCAAACTCGGGAAGAAAGACACGCTTCTGGTCCTCCAGGAGTCCTCTAATGGGCGAGTGGGGTGTGATTCCTCCGGGAGGCCAGACATCTTTCGTACCCCATAGCTCCAATAGGTTGTCAGTCGCGTCAAGCGTAAGTCTGCCGGACAGCTTCCCGACAGGGGTATCGAACATCCCGTTCTTCGCGAAGCTCCCGTTCACGTGTTCCACTTTCTGCGTACTGCGTGTTCTTCGGCCATCGTCAGCAAAGAGCCTTGGGCGGCCAAGGCCTGATCCTTGGCGGCATTCAACTCCACCAGGATAGCTATCTTCTCCTGAAGCCGGTCCATCGGGTTGGCGCGCTCGGTTCCGGTTGCTGGACACTGCGCTCGCATCGAGCCAGGGTCCGGCCCGCCGAACTCCTGCTGTCCGACCGCGGCGACACTACCACGACAGACCTTTTATCCACTCCAGAGCGCCGTCGAAATGGAACCGATCGTCGGGGATTTCGCCGAGCACCGATCGGTAGCGTCTGCGCGTAGTTTCGGCCTCTGAATCTTCGCGGCTCAGATTGACGACATTGATGTCCTCTCGCGGGAGGTCTTTCAGCGCTTCGGAGAACAGCGTCCGCGCAGCCATGTCCGTCGTCGGGAACGAATAGCCGACGAACGTGACTTCGTGGGCCGTCGCCAAGTTGTCGAACGCGTGCGACCAGACAAGCCGAAGCACCGGCTGCTCGACAAGACTGGATTTCGACAGAACGGGCGGGACCATCACGGGTTCCGGCTCCAGGTGACCGCCGACCTGCGGATGGCGGGGACTGATGCCGGCCCAATCGTGATGGTGCGTGATGCTGTCGATCGCGACCGGGCTTGCGTAACCCAGTTTCGGCCGCCAGTTGATCGACCCGTGGAGCTTCAGCAGCCGGAGAATCGAATCCGTTTCCAGTTCGTCGAAACTGGCCATGGTATCCCGTGAGGACGGGCAGAAGAACCCGTATCCCCAATACGGGTTCCAGCTGCCGGTCTGCGCCAGAGCCTCGTCGAGGAAGTCGTCGTAGTTGAAAGTGACACACCAACAGCCATTGGCTTCGCAGTAGTTCGCGAACCGTTTCAGTTCCTCGCGATGGACGTCCCCCTTCCGGGCTTCATGCAGCCGGTCGAGGAACGCTCTCTTCAGTTCCGAAAGGAGGAAGCCGTATTCGTTCGCCGCGTTGCCCGCACTCTCGGCGTAGTCGTAGGGCATCAGGGCATCGAGACGGGTCATCAGGCGCTCGATGTCGATGTGACCTCTCGGATGGAGACTTCGTTCCCAGTCCAACAACCGGCTCGCGTAGGGCAATCCGCGGATCTTGTCCTCGAGGGCATCGTTGTTGAAATCGTCGACGAGCAACGGCGCGCCAGGCACCAGGGCGCGGGTGAACCCGGCACCCGTGACCACCACATGATTGCGAGAGAGGGTCTGCGCGGTGTCCGCATTCCCCGGGGACGGTTCATGCGAAGCCATCAGGTAGCGGAGCTGAACCGCTGCTCGGCCTGCTGCCTCTCCCAATGCCACGCTTCTTCGCGCGTGGTCGCTGGCCCCACCTGTTCAATGCGTCCTGTCGGCCACCGGCGGCGGTGTTCGCGCTCGCGGCGTACTAGGTCGGCCGTGATGCCGCAATACACGACCTTTCCGTCCACCTTGAAGCGATATTTGTAGGTAGTTCTTGCGGCCATGACGCGTCCTTCCATAGCGAGCACTATACTTGAGGCAACTCTATCCGGTCAACGCCGCTCTCGCCGAAAAGTCCGCCCCCAATCATCCTGCGGATCAAGATGCTCCGTAACAGTTTGATTTCACGTCAGAAAATCTGGTAGCTCGCCGGCGCGGAGAATACTTAACGCTACCCCGACATGGACCGGAGGGCCGTGTCGGACCGCGTTTTGACACGCAGCGTAGCGGCCATGTATGGTTTGATTTGCAGTGTCCGAACGCTTGCTCGGCCTTGTCTTGGGGTGTCCGCGTGAAGAACATGTACGACTGGGTTCCGTGGTTCGGTGAACTGGCCGACAGAGTCACCGAAATGGACGGAGCGGATCTGGTGCGCCGTGCCAGCCGTGTGCGATGGAAGGCTGACGGCAGCCCTTCGCCGCTCATGGGCCTTCGTGACGAGCAGATCGACCCTTTTTCGTTCTTCTATACGCTGGCGACGTACTGTAGCGGCCGGGAACGCCGTGGAGAGGTCTGCCAGAGCGTCAACGAGGCCTTCGAACTCGAAACGCTCATGGCCGTTGATTCTGACGAAGCGTTTATCTTCCCGCGCGGTGTTCCTCAAAACACTCTCTTTCACGAGGAAGGTACCGGCGATCCACCAGCGTTGTGGCGACTGTTTCGGAGCGCAGTCAATGGAACCGACGCGGTGGACCCCGAGGACTTTCGTCGCGTCCTGGAGATAAGAAACGTTGGACCGCGCAAGCTCACGCAGACTCTGCTCCTCATCAATGCCAGGGAGTTCATTCCCTTCGACAAGGGGACGTGCAGGCTCCTGGCGAACCCCGCTACCAAACTAGAGGACTGGCGCACGTACCTCGCAGCGACTAATGAGTTCCGGAGCACTTTTCCAGGATGTGAATTCTATGAGATCAATCTGTTTGCGTACCTGCTTGAATCGCGCGGAATCTCAGTCGGAAGAAACTTCTATCAAGTCAGCACGAACGTCTACGCGGACAACAACGACAAGTGGCACGACTTCGTTGACGCTAATGCCGTGTGGACCGGCGGACCGGGCAACAGCATCGGCTGGGAACAATATGCGCAAGGCCATCAACCAGATCCGGGGTATCCACTACGGGACCCAGAGCGCGGTGATCTGATCGTCGTCAGGCACGCCCGCCGTGGACGAGGAATAGGTATCGTATACAAGAACGACTACCTCAACGAACTGTCCGAGCAAAGCCAAGTGCACGTCCTGTGGCTCAACAAGTCGGATGCCGACCTCGACGTCGCCTGGCAAGTCCAACCCGGCTTCAGCAAGTCCACGAAGATCGCCGAAGCCTTCCGCGCGTGTGAAGTGTACCGCCCCACCTTCGACCTCGTTGAGCGACTCGGCCACGAGGTGGTAGATCCCACACCCCTGTCGCTCGAACCAGATCCGGTGTCGCTATACGTCGGTCCCCTCAACCGCATCCTCTACGGCCCTCCGGGCACGGGGAAGACATGGAGCACCGTAGGCCATGCCTTGGCCATCATCGACGGTTCCGGGGACCTTGGCAACCATGACGCTCCTCGATTCCGCAAGCTCCGCTTCGACCCCAAGAGCGCCAGCGGCAACATCGCCATGGTCACGTTCCACCAGAACTTCGCCTACGAGGACTTCGTTGAGGGCATCCGTCCCGTGCTGGATGGCGCCGAGCTTCGCTATGAACGCCACGACGGTGTGTTCAAGCTCCTCGCAGCGCACGCCGCAGAGCACCGCGAGGAGCGTTTTGTGCTTATCATCGACGAGATCAACCGGGGAAACATCGCCAAGACATTCGGCGAGCTCATCACGCTGATTGAAGACTCGCGGCGCATCGGTCGCCCCGAAGAGACTTGGGTTACTCTCCCGTACTCGAAAAAAGATTTTGCCGTTCCCGACAACCTCTACCTCCTCGGCACGATGAACACCGCGGACCGCTCGATCCAGCTACTTGACGCCGCGCTCCGCCGACGCTTCACCTTCTTCGAGATGATGCCCAACCCCGATCACGACGATGTCCCCACTGATGTCGGCGGGGTAAACTGCAGGCGGTTGCTCAAGGTCATGAACGAGCGCATCGCTGTCCTTCTGGATCGGGAGCACCAGATCGGCCACACCTACTTCCTGAATGTCCCCGACGTGTACGAGCTATCGCAACGGTTTCGCCACCAGGTCTTCCCCTTGCTACAGGAGTATTTTTTCGACGACTGGTCGAAGATACGAGCCGTACTAGGGAATAGCCCTTTCGTGGAGGAGCGTTCGCCGGACGTCCTCTTCCAGGTGCCGGATCTGGTGGAGGAAGACAGAAGGGTGTACGAGCGGTTACCTGACGGAGACCAGCGGTGGAGGTCTCCCGTGGCATACCGGGCCATCTACGAGAGCAATTCCGTCTCCCCGTCGGACACTGCCTGATGGCTCGTGTTTACACGGTCCGGGAACACGATACGCTGGTTCCTGGCCCCAACCTGAGCAAGGAAGACATCGCTGACCTCAACGAGTTCGCTCGGAAGGTGCTCAAACGCTCCGACGGAACTCTAGCCGCCAGCAGTCACGTGGGTGTCGTCACGACCCGTCGGGGAGTTGTTCTGGAAATACTGCCGAAGATCGATCTCGACGATGCGGACGATCCACCTCACGAGCAAACGAGACGGCTGTTTCTGCAGATGCTGCGCTTCTGGCGCCGGCTTGCCCCTCAGATGCCTCAAAGCGATATTCGGGCCATGTCACGGTTCCCTATGCTGGAGGTCTTCGTCCGCCAGTTTCTCAACCACTTGACCGCAGTCACGCGTAGCAGTCTATCCAGGCGCTACGTCACGGTCGAAGAGAACCTACCCTACCTGCGTGGTCGCCTTCTCATCAGAGATGACCTGCATGAGAACACGTCCAATCGGGCGCGGTTCTACGCGTCCCACGACGAACTGAGTGTGAACCAGCCCGCAAACCGGCTGATTCACAGAGCCCTCGCTGACCTCCTGCCCCGCGTCCGCAATAACGGCAACCAGCAGCTGCTTCGGCAGGCCCTCATCGCCATGGCCGATGTGCCGTTGTCGCACAACGTTCCTGCGGACTGGCGGGCTCATTATGTCGATCGGTCGATGCTCCACTACCGTCCCATCATGCAATGGGTGGAGTTGTTCCTCTTCAATCGGGGGTTGGCGACATACTCTGGACCGCACGCCAACATCTCGCTCCTGTTCCCGATGGAGCAGGTCTTCGAGGATTTCGTTACTGCCAGCTTCCGCCGATACCAGCGATGCTACGCTGTTACCCGGCAAGGCCCCCGCAGGTACATGGCTACCATCGACGGCAAGGTCGCCTTCGCGACGGAACCCGACATTGCACTCCAATGGAAAGGCAACGTAGTGTTCGTTCTCGACGCGAAATGGAAGCGCATCTACTCTGACACGGACGATCCGAAGCACGGCATCCTGCAGGACGACCTGTACCAACTCCACGCCTATGGAGCGCGCTACGACTGCAAGGCGGTGGCCCTGATCTACCCCAAGAGTCGGGCTTTCGAGAAGCTGCTGCAATACAGGTTCTTCGACAATACGACACTCCTCGCGATACCCTTCGACGTCACGCAACCGGAACGAAGCGTTTACCGCACCGTCCAGGCGCTGGAGAACCTGTGACTGCGACAACTCGTGGGCACGGAATCTCCAGATGACGACGGCCATCTAGACATTATAATCCGCGCGAGGAGGGAATCATGGCAAAGTCGCTATACTACCTTGTCAAACTGTTCAACCAGAAAGAATACGCCGAAGCGTTCCGTCAGGGAAGAGTTTACGCCCAAAAACTATCGTGCTTTCATAAGTACGAAGAGGGCCGAGGGGACCCATCAGAGGGAACGGTAGGGCTTTTCCAACCGATGGAGGGCATGAAAATCGAGATTACCGCAACAACGGGGCCGCACTCTGGAGAGACGGTGACCCTGACGGAAAAGGACCTTGCGGGTCCAATGACGATGGGGAGTAACTATCTCCGGCAACTCAATGCGTTCTGCATGTTTGGTATCTATGGGGGCAGTCCTGAGCTGGAAAAGATCCGGAAGGACCAACGGGTAGAGTTTCCGGAGAGGTGGTTTCGCGAATTCGGGCCATACGCCGTCATCATCAAGGATGTAAGGCAATTCATAGAAAGGGTTGAAAGAGTCGCGAAGCGAGAAGGCTATCAATCATGGTTCTACCCTGTGGAGTACTACGATCCCTCCATTTTCCACGGCCACATGAAGGGAGTGGAGGGTGCCTTCAGGAAACCCGTGAAGTTCGAGTATCAAAGGGAATGTCGGATCGTCTTCGACACGTCCCTACATCCGGGGGCACTGACTCTTGACGTCAGAGACTTGAGCGACATTTCAATGAGTGGGATAAGGGCGCACCATGATGGAACCGTACCGGCGAGGTGATCCCACCTTGTTGGGACAGTTGGGCGGCAGAAGTGAGGTGGTATTCCGAAGTCATCGGTCATGCCGCCAAGGTCCTGTTTGGCACGTCTTGTGGTTCGGCCGGCAGGGGTGCAGGCGAGCAGTGTGAGAGGGAACGGGAGAGTATAACCGATGGTGGAAAATAGCGCGCGGAATCAAATTGCTGATCACAGCTCCGTTCAACGGGAAGGAGGTCGGCGACTATGAGCACAACGCGCGTCAGGATTGATCCCGACGATCTGGCAACCCTGCCAAAAGGGCGGATCGACTTTGCGGTGGTGGACGGCACCACCGAGGCGGAAATCGCCTTGCAGCAGCAGGAGGACGAGGCCATGCAGGACATGGCGCGATACGCGCGTCGGGTTCGCCGGCGGCTGGGGCTCTCTCAGATGGAATTCGCGCGGCGCATCGACGTGCCACACGAGACGATCCGCAACTGGGAACAGGGAAAACGTTTCCCGACCGGCGCGGCGCGAGCCCTGTTGCGGGTGCTTGACAAGGCTCCGGAGGCCGCGCTCCGCGTGTTGACTTGAAAAGGCCGAAGCAAGTACTGGCCTTGCCTCACTCTTCACCCGGATCATACCCCAGCACCGGTCCGAGCCAGCGCTCCACCTCCGTTACGGTCATGTTTTTTCGCGCGGCGTAGAGGGCCACCTGGTCCCTGCCCACGGCGCTCACCGCGAAGTAGCGCGCGGCCGGGTTGGCCAGGTACAGGCCGCAGACCGACGCCGCCGGCCACATGGCGAAGTTCTCCGTCAGCTCGATTCCGGTGGCTCCACGTGCGTCGAGCAGCTCGAACAGAATGGGCTTCTCGGTGTGATCGGGAGTCGCGGGGTAGCCCGGCGCCGGACGGATGCCGCGGTAGCGCTCCCGGATCAGGTCCTCGTTGCTCAGCCCCTCGTCCCTGCCGTAGCCCCACTCGCGCCGCGCCCGGGCGTGCAGGCATTCGGCGAACGCCTCCGCGAAGCGGTCGGCCAGAGCCTTGGTCATGATGGCGTTGTACTCGTCGTTCTCGGCCTCGAAGCGTTTGGCGAGGTCGTCCGTGCCGTGACCCGTGGTCACCGCGAAGGCGCCGATGAAATCCTCCCGGCCGGAACCCCGCGGCGCCACGAAGTCCGCCAGGGCATACTGGGGTGTTCCCTTGCGGCCTTCCTTCTGCTGGCGCAGGGTGTGGAACCGGGTCAACTCCGCGTTTCGGGCCTCGTCGGCGAAAAGCACAATGTCGTCGCCGTCGCTGTTGGCGGGATAGAAGCCGTAGACCGCGTGGGCCGTCAGCAGTCCCTGCCCCACGATGCGCTCCAGCAGCTCGCGTGCGTTGGCCAGGAGTTCGCGGGCGACGGGACCGCGCACGGGGTCGTCCAGCAGGTCCGGATAGCGGCCGCGGATCTCCCAGGTGTGAAAGAAGGGCGACCAGTCGATGTACGGGACCAGCTCGGCGAGCGGGAAATCCCGCAGCACCCGGTTGCCGGTGAACTCGGGGACGTCAGGCTCGCAGGTGTTCCAGTCGACGCGGCAACGCCGCTCCAACGCTTCGGCATAGCTCAGGAGGCGCGTGCCCACGCGGCTCTCGTACTCCTGCCGCATGCGTTCCTGCTCTGTGCGGTTGGCCGTATCCATCGCGGCGCGGGCGTCGGGGTCCATGAGATCCTGTACCACCGGCACGGCCCGCGATGCATCGAGCACATGGACGGTCTCCCGGCCATAGGCGGGAGCGATCTTGACCGCGGTGTGCCGCTTGCTGGTGGTGGCGCCGCCGATGAGCAGCGGCAGTTCCAGGCCGCGCCGCTCCATCTCGCCGGCCACGTGCACCATCTCATCCAGGGACGGTGTGATGAGGCCGCTCAACCCGATGGCGTCGGCGTTCTCGGCCACCGCGGTGTCGATGATCCGGTCCGCGGGCACCATCACGCCGAGATCGATGACCTCGTAGTTGTTGCAGCGGAGCACGACCCCGACGATGTTCTTGCCGATGTCGTGGACGTCGCCCTTGACGGTGGCGAACACGAGCTTGGCGCGTTTCATGGCGCCGCCCAGTTCCGCGCTCTCGGCCTCCATGAGCGGCGTCAGGCGGGCCACCGCCCGCTTCATGACCCGGGCGCTCTTCACCACCTGGGGCAGGAACATCTTGCCCGAGCCGAACAGGTCCCCGACCACGTTCATGCCGTCCATGAGCGGCCCCTCGATGATGTGGAGGGGGCGCTCATAGTGCTCCAGCGCCTCGTCGACGTCGTCGTCGATGTAGTCGGCGATGCCCTTCACCAGGGCGTGGGAGAGCCGGTCCTGCACCGACGCCTCACGCCAGGCCTGCTCCTCCACCGCCGCCGGGCCGGTTCCCTTGACCTGCTCGGCGAACGCCACCAGCCGCTCGGTGGCGTCCTCGCGGCGGTTGAAAAGCACATCCTCCACCAGCTCCCGCAAGTCCGCCGGGATCTCCTCGTACACCGCGAGCTGTCCGGCGTTGACGATGCCCATGTCCATGCCGGCCTGGATGGCGTGATAGAGGAATGCCGAGTGCATGGCCTCGCGCACCCGGTCGTTGCCGCGGAAGGAGAACGAGATGTTGCTCACCCCGCCGGAGATGTGACAGCGCGGGAACAGCGCCTTCAACTGGCGGGCTGCCTCAATGAAGTTCAGGGCGTATTCCGCGTGCTCCTCGATGCCCGTGGCCACGGTGAGGATGTTGGTGTCGAAGATGATGTCGGCGTCGTCGAAGCCGATCTCCTCGGTGAGGATGCGGTGGGCGCGCCGGCAAACCTTCACGCGCTCCTCCACCGTCGTGGCCTGCTTCTCCTCGTCGAAGGCCATGACGATGACCGCGGCGCCGTAGCGCTTGACCAGCCGGGCATGTTCCCGGAACTCTTCCTCCCCTTCCTTGAGCGAGATGGAATTCACCACCGCCTTGCCCTGGACGCACTTGAGCCCGGCCTCGATGACCGAGAAGTTGGAGCTGTCGAGCATCACCGGGACCTTGACGATCTCGGGCTCCCCCGCCACGTGGTTCAGGAACGCGGTCATGGCCTCGGCGGAGTCCAGCATGCCCTCGTCCATGTTGATGTCGATGATGTTGGCACCGCCCTCCACCTGCTCCCGGGCGATGGCCACGGCCTCCTCGTACTCGCCCTCGCGAATCAGCCGGGCGAACTTCCGGGAGCCCGCCACGTTGGTGCGTTCGCCCACCATGATGAAGTTAGTGTCGGGCCGGATCACCAGCCGTTCCAGCCCGCTCAGGTGGGTGAAGCGGTCGGTTTCGGGAGCGCTCCTCGGGCGGAGCCCCTTGACCCGCTCCCCAAGCGCGGCGATGTGCTCGGGCGTGGTGCCGCAACAGCCGCCCACCAGGTTCAGCCAGCCCTCCCGGGCCCACTCGTCGAGCGCCCCCGCCAACTCGTCCGGACCCATGTCGTAGCCGCCGAACTCGTTGGGGAGCCCGGCGTTGGGATAGGCGAACACCGGCAAATCCGAGAGCCGCGACAGCTCCTCCACGAAGGGGGTCATCTGGTGCGGCCCGAAGGCGCAGTTGATCCCGACCCCGGCCAGGTCCGCGTGGCTGATGGAGGTGAGAAATGCCTCCAGGGTCTGGCCCGAGAGCGTGCGGCCGCTCCGGTCCGTGATGGTGACCGAAGCCAGCACCGGCAGCCGCGCACCGCGCTCCTCCAACAGCCTTCCGATGGCGAACAGGCAGGCCTTGAGATTGAGCGTATCGAAGGTGGTCTCGGGCAGCAGCAGATCGACCCCGCCGTCCACCAGCCCACGGGCCTGGTCGTGGTACGCCGCCACCAGCTCGTCGAAGTCGACGGCCCGGAACCCCGGATCGTTGACGTCCGGGGACATGGAGGCGGTGCGGTTGGTGGGTCCCAGGGACCCGGCCACCATCCGCGCGCCATTGTCGCGGGCGTTGATCCGGTCCACCGCCTTCCGCGCCGCCCCGGCGGCGGCCCGGTTGATGTCGTAGGCCAGGTCCTCGAGGCCGTAGTCCAGCAGCGAGATGGCGTTGGCGTTGAACGTGTTGGTCTCGACGATGTCGGCGCCGGCTTCCAGGTACTCTTCGTGGATCTTCTCGATGGCCCGGGGCTGGGTCAGGCACAGGACGTCGTTGCACCCCTTGAGCGGCTTCGGGTGCTCGGCGAATCGGGTGCCGCGGAACTCGGCCTCGCCGAGGGCGAGGGCCTGAATGCGCGTTCCCATGGCCCCGTCGAACAGCAGGATCCGGTCCGCCAGGAGATCTTCCAGCGTCTTTGCCGACATGCCCCTTCTCACCCCTTCCCCTTGCTCGGCCGAGCCGGCTCCGGCGTGACGTAGGCGGCGGTGATGCCGCCGTCCACCACGAACTCCGTGCCGGTGACGAAAGACGACTCGTCACTCGCCAGATAGAGCGCCGCCCGGGCGATCTCGCGTGCCTCGCCGAAACGCCCCATGGGAACGTGCACCAGCCGTCGCTGCCGCTTGCGCGCGGTGTTCAGCACCTTCATCAACAACTCCGTGCGCAACGGCCCCGGGCACAGCGCGTTCACGCGGATGTTCTCCCGGGCGTGGATCACCGCCAGCTCGCGGGTGAAGGCAACCACGCCCCCCTTGCTGGCGGTATAGGCGAGCTGCGGCGTAGCCGCTCCCATCAGGGCCACGAACGAGGCCGTGTTGATGACGGAGCCGCCGCCGGCCCGGCGCAACGCCGGGATGCCGTGCTTGCAGCCCAGGAACACCCCCTTGAGATTCACCGCCAACGTGGCGTCCCAGACCTCTTCCGCCGTGTCCACCGCGCCCGTGTCGCCGGCCAGCATGATGCCAGCGTTGTTGAAGAGCACGTGGAGCCCGCCGAAAGCCGTCTCCGCGGTCTCCACCATCCGTGCGCAGTCGCCGTCCCGGGACACGTCCGCGTGGCAGTACACGGCCTCGCCGCCGCTCCGCTTGACGCGGGCGGCCAAGCGCTTGCCGCCCCGGTCATCGACGTCGGCGATCACCACCCGCGCGCCTTCGCGCGCGAACAGCAGGGCGGTTTCCCGGCCGATGCCGCCGGCGCCGCCGGTGATGAGTGCAACCTTGTTCTTCAGACGCATGAAACAACTCGGACGATGCTTCAACCAGGAGCCCCGCGAACGATCGGGAAAACCCTCTCCCTCAGGGAGAGGGTGGCCGAAGGCCGGGTGAGGGTGCTCGCATCATGCCAGCCGATTGCCCGGGCGCCCTCACCCCGACCCTCTCCCAGAGGGAGAGGGAGTCGGAGAGGGTCCCGAACGGCGGCGCCGATCAACGCCCACCGGCGGCCTCCACCAGCGCGTCGAACAGGCGCTGCTGGATGGGGTCCTCGGCGGCGGTCAGCTCGGGGTGCCACTGCACCGCGAAGAGCCACGGATGCTCCGGCATCTCCAGACCCTCGACCGTGCCGTCCGGGGCATACGCGACCACCTCGAAACCAGGCGCCACGTGGCGGATGCCCTGGTGGTGCCACGACATGCACGAGAAATCGGTGGCGCCCAGCACCCCGGCCAGCCGCGACTCGGGCAACACGCGCACCGGGTGGGCCACCGGTTCTCGGGGCGGCGCGCGATGGATCACCGTCTCGCCCATGACGTCCGGGAGGTGCTCGATGAGGGTCCCGCCCCTGCTCACGTTCAGGAGTTGCGCGCCGCGGCAGATGGCCAGGGTCGGAACACCCGTCTCCAGCAGGCGCCCGGCCCATTGCAGCTCGGTCTGGTCCCGCTCCGTCTCCACCATGTAGATGGTTTCGTGCGACTGCCCGCCGTAGAGGCCGGGATGGAGGTCGCCGCCGCCGGTGAGCACCACGGCATTCAGCAGCGGCAGGACGGCGTCCAGGCGCTCCTCCCCGGGCGGCAGCAACAGCGGGATCCCGCCGGCGCGGCGCACGGCGTCCACGTACTCTCCAGGAAGCATGAACCGGTTGTTCGGGCCGCGCCCGTAGGTGGTCAGGCCGATCAACGGGGCTCTTCCGTCAACGATGTCGCTCAATGCGAGTTTCCTCCGGCCGGCTGGCCAGGTCGTGGCGCGATTCTTTCAGATCCTCTCGAAATAGCGTTTCCTTTCCCAGTCGGTCACCGCCTCGCGGTACTTCCGCACTTCCGTGCGAAAGAAATGGGCGTAGTGTTCCACCACGTCGGGACCGAAACTGTCCCGGCAGAACTCGCTGGCCTCGAACAGGTTGACCGCGTCGGCCAGGGCTCCCGGCACCTGCAACAGGTCGGCGGCGGCATACAGGTTGCCGTCGAACGCGGGCGGCGGCTCGATCCGCCGCCGGATGCCGTCCATGCCCGCGGCCAGGGCCGCCGCATAGGCGAGATAGGGGTTGCAGTCGGCGCCCGGCACACGGCATTCGATGCGGCAGCCGTCCCCCTGCCCCACCACCCGGAACCCGGCAGTGCGGTTGTCGTGGCCCCAGGCGATGCCGGTGGGAGCCCAGGACTCCGCCCGGTAGCGCTTGTACGCGTTGATGGTGGGCGCGTAGAACACCATGGTCTCGGCCATATGCGTCAGCCATCCCCCGAGGAACCAGCGGAACACCTCGGAGAACCCGCCCTGACCGCCGTTTCCGGCGAAGGCATTGCCGCCGTCGCGCCATAGGCTCAGGTGCATGTGGCAGCTCGAGCCCGCCAACTCCGAGGCGTACTTGGCCATGAAGGTGACGCTCAGTCCCATCTGCTCCGCCACCTCCTTGAGGCACTCCTTGTAGACGCAGTGGCGGTCGGCCATGGTCAGGACGTCGCTGTAGCGCACGTTTAGCTCGTGCTGGCCCGGTCCCCACTCGCCCTTGGAGCCCTCCACCGGCACTCCGGAGTCCCGCAGGTGGCGCCGCGCCGCGCCGTGGAACCCTTCCTCCCGGAATCCCTGGAGCACGTGATAGTCCTCGATGTAGCCGCCCGCGGGGACCAGGTCGTGGTAGTGCTTTTCCGAGGCCTGCCGGTACGAGTCTTCGAACAGGTAGTATTCCAGCTCGGAGGCGGCCATGGCCTCGAACCCCAGGGCGCGAGCGCGTTTCAGTTGCCCGTGCAGCACCGAGCGGGGCGCTTCCGCAACAAGCTCGTGGGAGACGTTCTCCTTGACGTCGCACAGCACCATCGCGGTCTTGTCCTGCCAGCTCAGGCGGCGCGCGGTGCTCAGGTCGGGCACCAGGTGAAAGTCGCCGTAACCCCGCTTCCAGTTGGCCAGCCGGTATCCCTGGACCGGCTCCATCTCCATGTCCGCGGTCAGGAGGTAGTCGCAGGCGTGGGTGCCCCCGGAAGCCGCCGTGTCGAGAAAATAGCCGGCGTCCAGCCGTTTGCCCATGAAGCGGCCGTAGAGATCGGTGAACGCCACCAGCACGGTGTCGATCCCGCCCTCGGCCACGGCTTCCTGGAGTTGCTCGACACTGAGCATGCCCGTGACTTCAGCCGCTCGGTCTTCCTTGCTCAGAATGTCCATGCTGCGATAGATTTCCCAGGGCGGAATTGCCCGAAACACGGGGTCTCATAGGTTCCTATCGCAGGATGCCGGAAATATCCACCAACGCATTCGCCGCTGCCTGTTTCCAAACGCCTGTCAAAGAAAGTCCTGTTGCATTGCGCAATTCGTTGTGGCATGGACACGGCTGTTGGTTCTGATGGTTTCCACGACTAAACCTAACCGAAGGAGGAACTCATGAAGCGTTTACTCACGTTTATGATCGGTCTGGCACTGTGCGGCACCCTGGCCCTGTCAGCCACCAACGCCGCTGCACAGAACTTCCTGGTTATCGGCGGCGGCTCCACCACCGGCGTCTACTACCAGGTGGCTTTGAACATCTGCAAGATCGTCAACGACAAGCTGGGCGGCAAGGGCTACAACTGCATCGGCCGGCCGGCCCTCGGATCGGTGTTCAACATCAGGTCCATCCAGCGGGGGCTGCTGAACTACGGCGTGGCCCAGTCGGACTGGGTTTGGGCCGCCGCCAACGGTAAGAAGAACTGGAAGGGCAAACCCGACAAGGGACTGCGTACGGTCTTCACCGTCCATCCCGAGGCGGTCATGCTGGTCACCCGCAAGGACACGGGCATCAAGACCATCGCGGACCTCAAGGGCAAGCGCGTCAACATCGGCAACCCCGGATCGGGACAGCGGGGCAACGCTGAGGATGTGCTGCGCCTCTCCGGAATCGACAAGGACAAGGACATCAAGGCCGAAGGTCTGCAGCAGAACGAGGCCAACCGCGCGCTGGTGGACAAGAAGATCGACGCGTTCTTCTACACCATCGGGGTTCCCTGGGGCGGCGGCCTCGAGATCGCCAACAGCACCGCCATCGACATCGTTCCGGTGGACACCGCGCCGATCAAGAAGCTGGTGGCGGACAACCCCTTCTACGTCATGACCAAGATCCCCGGCGGGACCTACAAGGGCGTGGACAACGATGTCCCGACCTATGCCGTGAAGGCGACCTTCGTCACCGGCGAGAAGGAGTCGGCCGACTCCGTGTACACGGTAGTCAAGACGATCTTCGAGAACCTCGACACGCTCCGCAACTCGTATGCCAACTTCAAGCACCTGCAGCCGAAGGACATGTTGGGCGGCCTCTCGGCTCCGTTGCATGCGGGAGCGTTGAAGTACTACAAGGAGAAGGGCTGGCAATAACCAACCGGTTCTCTTCCGCCAATGAGGCACGGCTCGGGGTACGGGCGGAACCGCCCGGCCCCGGGCCGGTTCACTTGACGAAACACGAACGGCACAGGCCAAGTCAGGCGGCTCCGTGAATTCATCCGACCGCGACGACACTGCCGGCGAGACCGTCGACCTCGAAGCTCTGGCCGAGTTGGGCGAGGGCGAAGGAAAGACCCGTTCTCCCGGCGGACCGGTCGGGGGGTTCCTCTGGGTGCTTGCGCTCTGCTGGTCCCTGTTCCAGCTTTACATCGCCTACGATCCCATCAACTCCATCATCGCCCGCAGCATCCACCTGACCTTTGCCGTGCTGCTGGTCTACCTGGCCTTCCCGGCCATACGGCGGGCGGCGACACTGGAGCGCTTCAACGCCCTGATGCAGCAGTTGTTTCCGGGCCACCGCAAGCGCGATCCTGTAAAGATTCCCTGGTACGACTTCATCATCGCGGGCCTGGCGGGCTGCGGCACAGCCTACCTCGCATGGGACTACGTGGGGATCATTGAACGTTCCGGCCTGCCGTTGACGCGGGACGTGTGGATCGGCGCGGCGTTCGTCCTCCTGCTGCTGGAGTCGGCGCGGCGGTCCCTGGGACTGGCGCTGCCGGCGTTGGGCACGGTTTTCCTGCTCTACTGCTTCGTCGGTCCGTACCTGCCGAGGTTTCTCGCCCACCCCGGCATCCCCTTCGAGTTCATCGTCGACCACATGTACCTTTCGGACAGCGGCATCTGGGGTGTGCCGCTGGGCGTATCCACCGATTTCGTCTTCCTGTTCGTGCTGTTCGGGGCGCTGCTCGACCGGGCCGGGGCGGCGGAATACTTCGTGCAGGTGGCGTACGCCATGGTGGGCCGTTTCCGCGGCGGACCGGCCAAGGCCGCGGTGCTCGCTTCGGGCCTGACCGGCATGGTGTCCGGCTCGTCCATCGCCAACGTGGCCACCACGGGAACCTTCACCATCCCGTTGATGAAACGCGTGGGGCTTCCGGCCTACAAGGCCGGGGCGGTGGAGGTTGGCGCGAGCACCAACGGCCAGCTCCTGCCGCCGGTCATGGGCGCGGCCGCCTTCATCATGGCGGAGTTTCTCGGGCTCCCGTACATCGACGTCGTCACGGCCGCGGCCATACCGGCAGTGCTCTCATACATCGCCCTGCTCTACGTGGTGCACCTTGAAGCGCTCAAGCTGGACTTGACCGCGATACCCGTGGAAGAGCTGCCGCCGTTCTGGACCACGTTCCTCAAGGGCGTTCACTTCCTGGTTCCGATCCTGGCGTTGATCTACACGCTGGTCATACTGCGGTTCTCGGCGATCTCGGCGGCGTTCAACGCGATTCTCCTGACACTGGCCATCATGGTCATCCAGCGGCTGGTCCAGAGTTGCGCGGCGGTGCTTCGGCCCTCCCCGGACAACCCGGCGCCCGGCTCGCTCGGGCAAGCAATATTGCAGGGGCTGGCCTTGAGCGTCCGCGAGATCCTGCAGGGCTGCGTGTCCGGCGCCCGCAACATGGCCCCCATCGCGGTGGCCACCGCGGCCGCCGGCATCATCGTGGGCACCGTCACCCTCACCGGGCTCAGCAGCCGGTTCATCGAAGCCATCGAGATCATCTCGCTGGGCAACGTGGTGCTGATGCTGATCCTGACCGCCCTGACCAGCCTGATCCTTGGCATGGGCCTTCCCACCACCGCCAACTACATCGTCATGGCCACCCTGACGGCGCCCGTGATCGTCACCCTGGGCGGTCAGGCGGGCCTGGTGATCCCGGTGCTGGCGGCTCATCTCTTCGTCTTCTACTTCGGCATCCTGGCCGACGACACGCCGCCGGTAGGCTTGGCGGCCTTTGCGGCGTCCGCCATCGCCGGATCCGATCCGATAAGGACAGGTATCCAGGGGTTTACCTACGACCTGCGCACGGCCATCCTGCCGTTCGTGTTCATCTTCAACCTGGAGTTGTTGCTGATCGCCGGCGTAGGCGCGGACGGCGCCATCATCTGGCTCACCGACATGTTCAGCGTCGTTTGGGTTATCGTAAACGGCCTCGTGGCGATGATGGCCTTCGCCGCCGCGATGCAGGGTTTCTTCGCCGACCGTTGCGGCTGGCCCGAGCGCGCGCTGCTGTTGGTGATCTGCATCGCCGCCTTCCGTCCCGATCTCCTGTCGGGCGACGCCGACACCCTGCGCCTGGGCGTCCAGTTCGGCGCCTGGGTGCTGTTCGCCGGGCTGTATCTGCTGCAAAAGAAGCGGCGGGGATCGCGACTCGCGGCGGCGTAGCGGACGGAGTTGCCGACTTGAGGCTTGTTGACTAGAGTAGACGGGCGCTCACACCAAGGAGGAGTTCCAAATATGGCGGATACCATACCCTATCTCGTCGACGAGAACGACCCCGATCTCGAATCGGGAATGGTCGAGTACGGAAGCTGCACGGGCTACCTGTCGCGGCCCAAGGGCGGCGCCAACATGGGCTCCGTGATCGTGATTCACGAGAACATCGGACTGGTGGACCACATCAAGGACGTAGCGCGGCACTTCGCCAAGGAAGGCTTCGCGGCGCTGGCGCCGGACCTGCTCCAGCGCACCGGCGGCACCGGGCAGTACACGACGTCCGAGGACGCCATCGCCGCCATCCGGAGCCTGGATCCCGGCGGCTGCGTGGAGGACCTGACGAGCACGCTCGAGTATCTCAAGAGCCAGGGCTTCGCCAACGGCAAGGTGGGCGTGGTGGGCTACTGCTGGGGCGGCGGCCAGTCGCTGAACTTCGCCACCAAGTGCAACCAGCTCAATGCCGCCGTGGTCTACTATGGCCGCAACCCCGATCCCCTGGAGCAGGTGGCCAACATCACCTGCCCGCTCATGGGCAACTACGCCGAGGACGATCCCAACATCATGCCCGGCATCGAGCCCCTGAAGGCGGAGCTGGCCAAACACGGCAAGAGCATCGACCTCAAGATCCACGGCGACGGCGCCAAGCACGCCTTCAACAACAACACCAACGCCGACCGCTGGCATCCCGAGGCCGCCGCCGACGCCTGGCAACGAACGACGGATTTCTTCAAGGCCAACCTGTAGGGCCAACAACCCAACTATCCCGGCGGCACACAGGTGTCGCCGGGACTCTCGACTAGTTTCTCGTCATCCAGGGGCGCCCAATCCGGTCGCCCCTTTCCGTATTGGGCGAGGCGGCGATCAGCAGTCTTCGGAGTCGACGTACGCCAGGAGCTGGCGGCGGACGATTTTGTGGCCGGGGTCGTCGTAGTGGCGGATGCCAAAGTAGTAGCAACAGCCTTCGTTGTCGAGGTCGTTGTGGAAGACGCGGAGGCGGCCGTCCTGGAAGCGGATCCGGGCAAGGCAGGTGCCGCCGGGGACGTTGGAGGTCATCACTTCCTCCACGATGCCGACGCCCCACTGGAGGTTGCGGTTGTGCTTGACCTGCTCTCCCGCCCGCAGGAACAGTCTCACGTCGTTCCGCACGATTGCTCTCCCTGGCTCGCACGGTAGCAACATCGAATGGGCATTTCAAACCGCGAGCCGGCGTATTGAAAAGCGGGATGCCCCTGGGTCATGCCAGGAAAGGTGCCAGGGTCCGGACCAGGGCCTCAGGATTGTCCTGGTGAACCATATGGCCGGCGTCGGGCAAGGTCACGAGCTCCGCGCCGGGCAGCCAACCGTGCCGTGCCTGTATGTCGCCCCGTGTGCGATGCTCGCTCTCGGCGCCTTGAACCACCAGGGTCGGACAGGTGATACGGCGCAGGAACTCGCGGAACTGCTCCAGGTAGAAGGGTTGCGGCGAGGTGGTCCGGTGGAGCGGGTCGAACTTCCACTGCCATGCGCCCGCCTCACTCCGGCGCATGCCGTGGTAGGCCAGGTGCCGCGCCCGCTCCTCGTCGCGGAAGCCGTGGACAAGGATGACCGGCCGCCGGCCCCGCTCGCCCCACTCCACCCAGTGGACCCGAAGGCCGCGAACGTCGAGGTTGTAGTGCGCCGGCTTCAACGGCCCGCTACTCTCTTCAGCGTGGTTTCGACGTAGTCCTCGACGTCAGGGTTCCAGGCATAGACCGCCACCCTGCCGACGCTGCCGCTCATGACCGATATCACGATCTGGGCGGTATCCGGGTAGGTGGGCTCGCCGAAGGGCGTGGCGCAGGCCTTGTCTTCGGCGGAGAAGTAAGCATCGTGGTCCGGGTGGGAGTGATAGACGGCCTTGAAGGCCATGCCCCTGCGCTCCCCCTGCTCCAGGACCCTCTCCAACTCCTTCGGGTCCATCGTGTAGGCGATCCGGGCGTCCCTGGGGAAAGTCTCCGGATCGGTGGCGTGCAGGCGGTTCTGGATGTTGACGAGCCGATGGACCTCTTCGTCGGCGTCACCGCCGAGGATGACTCCGCAGCACTCCTCGGGGTAGGCCTCTTCTGCGTGTTCAGCGATAGTTGCGAGAGTTGGTTCGCTTAGCACAAACACTAGTCGATGACCCCCTCGTGCGTCAGCGAGTCGTACTCCTCCTCCGAGAGCCCCAGCAGCTCGCGGTAGAAGTAGGCGTTGTGCTCGCCCAGCATGGGGTCGCGGCGGTCCGGGCCGCCGTCGCTTTCGGACAGGGTGAAGGGCGCGCGCTGGTACGACATGGTGCCGATCTCGGGATGGTCCATGCGGTTCCATTGGTTCCGGTGCACGAGTTGCGGGTCGTCGTAGACTTGGTCCATGCCGTTTACCACGCCCGACGGCACGCCCGCGGCCTGGAGTTTCTCCACTACGTCTCGGGCCTCGAACCGACACGTCCACTCGCCGATGTACGTTTCCAGCTCGTCCGCCCGCTTCCGCCGCCGCTCGGCGGTGGCGTACTCGTCGCGGCCGCCCCACTCCGGGCGGTCCATGGCCTGGCACAGCGCCCGCCACTGTTCGTCCGACGCGACGCTGAGGACGCACCAGTTGTCGTCGCCCGCGCACGGGAACGCCCCGTGAGGCGCCGCCTCCGGGTGACGGTTGCCGTCGCGCACGGCGATGTTGCCGTTGACGGTGTAGTCCAGCAGCAGCGGCGCGAGGTACTGGAGCCCGGTCTCGTACTGCGCGAGGTCGATGTGCTGCCCGCGCCCGGTGGCTTCCCGATACTCCAGCGCCGCCAGCACCGCCACCACGCCGTAGCCCACGGCGATGTAGTCGATGTAGGGGCCGTAGAGGATCTGCGGCGACCCGTCGCGGTATCCGGTGAGATTGGTGAAGCCCGCCAGGGAGGAAAGCTGGGAGCCGAAGCCGGGGTGGTGGGCGTGGGGTCCGGACTGGCCCAGGTTGGAGCTGCTCAGCATGATGAGCCGCGGGTTGACCTCCTTCAGGGTCTCGTATCCCAGGCCCAGCCGGCCGATGGTGCCGGGGCTGAAGTTCTCCACCAGAACGTCCGCCCAGCTCACGATGCGCTTGGCCAGGGCCAGCGCCTCCGGACCCTTCTTGAGGTTCAGTGTGATGCCCAGCTTCTCGCTGTTACACAGCGCGAACAGGCCCGAACGGTTGAGCCCATGGATGTTGTCCTTGTAGGGCGGATAATGGGTGCGGAAGCCGTCCGGACGCGTCCGCGATTCCACGTGCACCACCGTGGCCCCCTGGTCCACCAGATGCTTGCCCACCACCGGCCCGGCCGCGTACGCGGCGGCCTCCACCACCTTGAGACCTTCCAATGCCTTCATGACCCTTCCATCTCCATGAATCCACAGACGCGGGCGGGTTTGAAACCCGCCCCTGCAAGTCGCGTGAAATCGCCGGGGAGGGCGACCGCCGGTCGCCCCTACCGGTCGTCGCGCCCTCGGGGCGGCAAATTCCTACGCGGTTTCATCGGCCTGACCGCAAGACACCACACTAGATCACGCCCTCGTTCGCCAGCCGGGCCAGTTCTCCGTCGTCCAGCCCCATCTCCCCGTAGATCTCCCGGTTGTGCTCGCCGATGAGCGGCGCCCGGCGGCGGACCTGGCACGGGAACTCGGAGAAGCGGGCGAACCCTCCCGGGTAGGTGATGGAGCGGTTGAGCTCCGGGTGCTCCACCTCCTGCCAGAAGTCGCGGGCCTTGAGCTGGGGGTCGGCGAGGAGCTCCTGGGCGGTGGACACCGGATAGCCCAGCATGCCCCGCCCGGTCACCGCCTCGAAGAATTCCTGCTTGGTAACGCCGGTGAAGAACTCGGCGATGGGCTCCTCCATGACGTCGATCTCTTCCTGGGTCACCTGCTCGATGTTGAAGGTGCGCCAGTCCTTCTCCAGCAGGAACGCCGGCGCCGCCGCCTTCTCGGCCATCCACTCCACCAGCGCCTGGTTGGTCTTTCGGCCGGCCTCGCCGCCGTAGATGATGAAGTTCAAGTAGCCGTCCTTGCAGGGCCAGAACACCCGCATCTTGGCGCCGGTGATGGTGCGGCCGGTCATGAAAGAGCCGGCCCGCTTCTCCACCGAGCGGTTCAGGTCCCAGAAGGTGTGGGCGTGGGAGAAGCCCCACAGCATGCACGCCTGCGCCGACACGTCCACGTGCTCGCCCCGGCCGGTGCGCCGGCGCTGGGTGTGGGCCACCAGCGCGGCCATGGCGGCATAGGAGCCGGTCCACTGGTAGCTCTGCGGAAACGTCACCCGCAACGGCGGCTTGTCCGGGTCGCCGGTGAGCGACATGCAGCCGCTCATGCCCATGATCTCGATGTCCGTCGCCAGGTACCGGCTGTAGGGACCGCTGAGGCCGAAGGGGGTGATGGACACCAGCACCGTGTTGGGATTGGCGGCGCGGATGGCCTCGTGGCCGAGCCCGATCTCCTCCAGCCAGCCCGGCCGGAAGGTCTCCAGCACGAAGTCCGCCTTCTCCACCAGGCGCTTGAACAGCGCCTGTCCCTCCGGCGCCTCTAGATTCAGCGTGATGCCGCGCTTGCTGTTGTTGAAGGCGAACCAGTAGAGGCTCTTCTCCGGATCGCGCTCGCTGTCGAGATACGGCCCGATCAGCCGGGAGGCGTCTCCGCCCGGACGCTCCACCTTGATGACGTCCGCGCCGAGGTCGCCGAGGGTCTTGCCGCACAGGAAACCCAGCTCATCGGTCAGGTCCAGGATACGATAGGGTGACAAAGGTCCTTGTTCACTCAGAGTCATGGCACCTATTTCATAACAACTGGCGCGTCAGTATTCCATGTAGTTGGACACCCGCCAGCCCGCCTCCTCCCTGCGCACCCGGATCAGGAGCCTGCGGGTAAACTCGCCGGCGCCCTCCGGCCGGATGGTGAGCTGGTAGACGAAGGCGATGCGTCCGCCGGCCTCCCGCTGTTCCAACAGCTTGTAGTAGACGCGGGGCTTGCGCGTGCCCGCGTCGACGGCGTGCCCGGCGGTCATGCGGATCCGCTTGTCCACCTTGCTGCGGGCAAGACCGGTGGTGTACTCCCTGGACCCGGGCAGGTCGACCTCGACGTAGTGGCGGTCCATGAACGCCTCCGCCGCTCCCCGCGCGGTGGCGTCGCCCCCGCCCTTGCAGCCGACAAAGGCCAGCAACAGCGCCGCGCAGAGCACGCCGCGCCAACTCATCCCGCGGACCTCCCCAGGTGCCGCGCCATCCATTCTTCCGCCTGCCGCAATGCCGCGCCACGGTCATCCTCACGCGTGAACCGGTGGTCGGCGCCGGGAAGGATGCACAAGCGCTTCTCGCCGTGCAGCGCGGCATGGAGCTGTCGGGCCTGTTCCACCGGCACGGTGGGATCCGCGTCCCCGTGGATCACCAGCACCGGACAGGTGATCCGCGCTACCGCTGCGGCGACGACGAGGGTCAATGCCTCTTCCAGAAAATCAGTCGTGAGCCGGTGGCCGTCGAACTCGATGAAACCCCGCGCCCGCCACGCCGCGACGGCCTCGGGCGGAAAGTCCCGTTCCAGCAGTTCCCGCGGGTTGAAGGGCACGGCCAGGGTCACCAGCGCCGCCACCCCCTCCGCCGCGCCCGCGTACACGAGCGCCGTGGTGCCGCCCATGCTGGAACCGAGGATGGCCACCCGGGCCACTCCCCGCTGCATCAGCAACACGTGGGCGGCCTTGAGATCCTCCACCTGGCGGGTGCAGGTGATGGACCCGAACTCGCCGGTGGATTCACCGGCTCCGGTGAAATCGAATCGCAGCGCCGTGTAGCCGGCTCGGCCGAGGGATTCACCCAGGTGTACGAGCTTGAGGCTCTCCTTGCTCGATACCATGCCGTGGCACAGGATCACACCGAGGGAGCCGGCCTCCCCCGGGGGCAGATGCAGCATCCCGGCCAGACGTTCGCCCCTGCCGTTACTGAAGGTAACCTGCCGTTCCATGAGCGAGGGAGGTCAGCGGCCGCCCCGGACCGGCGCGAAAGGGTCCCGGCCCTTGGTGCGCATGAGGCACCAGAAGCACAGCACCGCGCCGATGGTGATGAAGCTGTCGGCCACGTTGAACGCGGGCCAGTGGTAGGCGTTCCAGTAGACGTCGACGAAATCGATCACCTCGCCGTGGAACAGACGGTCGACGAGATTGCCGAGCGCCCCCGCCAGAATGAACGTCAGCGACAGGATGAGCCCGGTGTCCCTTTCCGAGAGGCGGCGCAGAAGGTGGATGACGAAGCCGATGGCCACCAGCGAGAACGCGATCAGGAGGTAGGAAGCCAGCGCCCGGCGGCCGCTCGCCATCAACCCGAACGCGGCGCCGGTGTTGCGGACGTGGGTCAGGTCCACCCAGCCCTCGACGACGGGAATCGAATGATGCAGCGGAATCGTGTGGTCAACGAGCAGCTTGGTTCCCTGGTCGAGCAGCAGGATCACGGCCAGCAGGGCGACTATGCGCGCGCGCTTTCGGCCTCCGGTAAAGATCGTAACACCTCCGCGCAACGGGGGCAGACCCCCGGATGGGCGGCGTCCACTCCCACCGCCTCGTGGTACTTCCAGCACCGCTCGCACTTCTCGCCGGCCGCCGGATAGACGCCGATGGCGCCGCCCAGGAGGGTGCTCTCATAGCCCGTCCCCCGCCTTGGTTCGACGGACGCGGCGGCGGACTTCCCATCGGCCTCGTCCCCGGCCCCGGGCTCCGGGTAGACGAGATCGCCCGACGGCTCGCCCGCGGCCACCGAAACCTGCGAGACGATGAACATGTCCTCCCACGGCATCGGCGCGTCGGCGCGCAGCAGTTCCTGGACGTTCGCGGCATTGTCGTAGGCGTCCGGATACAGCACCACCCGCGCGTCCAGGGAATGGCCGATGGCACCGCACTGACGCGCCACCTCCAGCGCCTTCAGCACCTCCCCGCGCAGGTTCAGACGCAGCTCCCATTCCGCGGCGAGGGCCGGGTCCGACAGGCTCTGGTCCGGCTCCGGTATGGGCGAGAGCAGGATGCTGTCCGGGCCGTCCGACCCTGGCGCATGCTCCCAGATCTCCTCGGCGGTGAACGACAGGATGGGCGCCATCAGGTGGACGAGGGTTTGCAGGATCGTGTGCAGCGCGGTCTGCGCGGACCGCCGGGCGGCGGAGCCGCGCCCCTCGCAGTAGAGCCGGTCTTTGACGATGTCCAGGTAGAGGGAGCTCAGGTCCACGCTGCAGTAGTTGTTCAGCGCGTGATAGACGGCGTGGAACTCGAACCGGTCCAGCGCCTCGAGACACCGCCCCAGCAGCCGATGGTTGCGGTCGAGGATCCACCGGTCCAGGGGCTCCAGCGCATCGGCGCCCACGGCGTCGATGGACGGATCGAAGTCGTTGAGGTTGCCGATGAGGAAACGCGCGGTGTTGCGCAGCCGGCGATAGGACTCCACCAACCGGTTCAGGATCTCGTCGGAAATGCGCACGTCGTCGCGGTAGTCCTCGGCCGCCACCCACAGCCGGATGATGTCGGCGCCGAACTTCTTGATGATCTCCTGGGGCGCCGTGACGTTGCCCATGGACTTGGACATCTTGTGCCCCTTGCCGTCCAGCACGAAGCCGTGGGTGAGCACGCCGTCGTAGGGCGCGCGCCCCCGGTTCGCCACCGACGTCAGGAGCGAGGTATGGAACCAGCCGCGGTGCTGGTCACTGCCTTCGAGGTAGAGGTCGGCCCTGCCGCCCAGCTCGGGATGGCGCTCCACCACCGCGGCGTGGCTCACGCCGGAGTCGAACCAGACGTCCAGGATGTCCTCTTCCTTGGAGAAGCGGGTGGAGCCGCAACTCTGGCAGCGGAACCCGGGCGGGGCCAGCTCTTCCGGCGGCCTCAGGAACCACGCGTCGGACCCCTCCTGCTCGAACAACCCGGCCACGTGCTCGCACAACGCCTCGCTCAAATGCGTCTCGCCGCAGTCCATGCAATACAGCACCGGGATAGGAACGCCCCAGGAGCGCTGCCGGGAGATGCACCAGTCGGGCCGGTTGGCCATCATGCCCATGATGCGGTCCTGCCCCCAGGGCGGGATCCACTGAACCTGCTCGATGGCGTCGAGGGAGCCTTGCCGCAGGCCGGTGTGAGCCATCGAGATGAACCATTGCTCGGTGGCGCGGAACAGCACCGGCTGCTTGCAGCGCCAGCAGTGCGGGTAGCTGTGGTCGATATCCTCGGAGGCGAGCAGCCGGTCCGCGTCGTCCAGCCTGGCGATGATCCGCGGGTTGGCGTCGAAGACCATGTCGCCCTGGAACTCCGCGGCGTCCGCGGTGAATCGCCCGTTGTCGTCCACCGGCGCATAGGCATCGAGGCCGTAGCGCTGGCCCGCCTCGAAGTCCTCGTGCCCGTGTCCCGGCGCGACGTGGACGCAACCGGTGCCCTGCTCCGCCGTAACGAACTCTCCCAGGATGACGATGACGTCCCGATCCAGCCACGCGTGCGAACACACGATGCCTTCGAGATCGGCCCCGGACCAGGAACCCTCCAGCACCTCGAACGCCCCTTCTTCGTAACCGAACGCCTCCATCAGCGAGGACAACAACTCTTCCGCCACCACCAGCACGCCAGCGGGGGTGCGTACGCGACGGTAGCGCATCGCCGGATGCAGGGCGATGGCCTGGTTCGCAGGCAGCGTCCAGGGCGTGGTGGTCCAGATGGCGAAGGCGCCGTCGCCGTCGTCCGGCAGCTTGCCCTTGGCGTCCTTGACGGGGAACTTCACGTAGACCGACGGAGTCCGCTGGTTGTCGTACTCCACCTCGGCCTCGGCCAGCGCGGTGGCGCAGGAAGCACACCAGTAGACCGGCTTCTTGCTCCGGTACATGGAGCCGCTGGCCATGAACTTGCCGAGCTCGCGGACCTCGGTGGCCTCGTACTCGAAGTCGATGGTGCGGTAGGGCTCCGCCCAGCGCCCCAGCACGCCCAGCCGCTTGAACTCTTCCCGCTGCACGCCGATGAACTTCTCCGCGTGGGCGCGGCACAGCTTGCGCACCTCCACCTTGCTGAGCCGGTTCTTCTTTTCCCGCCCCAGGTTCTTCTCCACCTGCAACTCGATGGGGAGTCCGTGACAGTCCCAGCCGGGGATGTAGGGCGTGCAATAGCCCCGCATGCTCTTGTACTTGATGATGATGTCCTTGAGGACCTTGTTGAGGGCGTGGCCGATATGGATGCGCTCGTTGGCGTAAGGCGGACCGTCGTGCAGGATGAACTTGGGACGGCCTCGGTTGGCCTCCACCATCTTCTCGTGGACGGCCTCACGCTCCCACTTCTCCACCTGCACGGGCTCCTTCTGCGGCAGGTTGCCACGCATGGGGAACGTGGTCTTGGGAAGGTTGAGCGTGTCTTTGTAGTCCATGAACTTCGTCCCTCACTTGCCGGCAAGCGACTTCCGGAGATCCGAAACGACCTTGTGGAAAATTGGTTCGGGCGGAAGGCGGGAGGACCGTCCCTTCTTGAATCCTTCCGGAGCATTTGTAACACAAAGGCGCGCCGGGAGTCTACGGGAGCCGGCTGGATTCAGTGGGTGCCGTGTGCTATGAAAACCCCTGTTCCAACGGGCTTTTCGCCCGTTTTCCATTCCCGCTGAAGCAGCGTTCCGCCTTCCCGTTCGCGTGAGCAACGAAACCCGACGCGGGCTCGGTTCGGCGTTTATCCAGGAGGAACCTCCATGGCCAAGTCGCAGAAAGGCAACCTCAACGCGCGCGAGCTCGGGCGGCTCAAAAAGACCGTGGCCCTGGCCACGCGCATGCTTTTCGACCAGGGCCTCGCCGACTATCACGGCCATGTCAGCGCCCGGGTCCCCGGCACCAACCGGCTGCTCATCAAGCCGGTGCTGGCGCCCCTGGGATCCATCCGGGCCAAGGACATCATGGAGGTGGACATCGACGACTACAAGAAGAACTCCGCGGCCAACTACGCCAAGGCCGGCGACCAGAAGGCGGTGATCAAGCTCAAGAACCCGCCGCGGGAGACCATGATTCACGCGGCCATCTACGAGGCGCGGCCGGATGTCAACTCGGTCGTCCACACGCACCAGCCGCTGGCCACGGCCTTCGCCATCGCCGGCGTGCCGATCCGGCCCATCTACAACCAGGCCGCGGCCTTCGCCCCCGAAACGCCCATCTTCCATAGCCCCCGCCTGATCTATACGGTGCAGGACGGAATCGAGGTGGCGGCCACATTGGCCGACCGCATGGCCGTGCTGATGCAGGGACACGGCATCACGACCGTGGGCGACACCGTGGAGCAGGCCGCGTCGCACGCCATCTACCTGGAGCGCACCGCCTACATGCAGTGGGTGGCCAGCAGCGTGGGCCAGGCCGCATCCATGCCGGGGCGCAACACCGCCATCATGGCGGCGACCAACCGTGGCCGCGCCCATCACGCGTTCGCATATTTCGCCGGCCTCATGCCGGACGAACTGAAGGACTAGTGTCCTGTGTCGTAAATTCGCGTGATAAGTCGCGCAGGATTTTTCGTCGTCGGCAAGGCGCGATGACGAGCAGTGGCGGGTACCACGCGAGGAAGAGCAACGCAGCCGACGGCGAAAAAGACCAGCGAATTATTGCGCGAATTTACGACACAGGACACTAGTACAAGCCCGACAGGAAACGAAACCCTCGCACGACAAGGAAGGTGAAGCATGGCTGAGGCGAACAGACCCGAACCGGAGGCCAAGGGCCGTCCGATTCAAGACATCCGCGAGTGGCTCGACCGCGCGGAAGGGATCAACGAGCTGATCCAGATCGACAAGCCCGTGGACCGGGACGAGGAGATGAGCGCCATCACCTACCTGGTGGCCAAGCAGGATCCGTCCCCGGCCATCCTGTTCGAGAACCCCAAGGGGTTCGAAGACAGCCCCATCGGGGCGCGCATGCTGTGGAACATCCTGGGACCGAGCCCCAAGCGCATCGCCCTCACCATCGAGGAACCGCCGGAGACGCCGACGCTGGAGTTGATCCGGCGCCTGAAGGAGAAGATGAAGGACCGGATCCCGCCGCGGGAGATCCCGGCAACCGAGGCGCCGGTGTACGAGAACACGCTGGCCGGGGAGGACATCGACCTCGAGCAGCTCCCCATCCCGCGCCACTGGCCCCTGGACGGCGGCCGTTACGCGGGCACGGCGGACGCGGTCTTCACCCGCGACCCGGACTCCGGCTACCTCAACGTCGGCACCTACCGGATGATGCTCCAGGGCAAGCGGGAGGTGGGGCTCTACCTGTCGCCGGGCAAGGACGCGCGGCTGCACATCACCCGCTATTGGGAAAAGGGCGAGGACGTGCCCGTGGCCGCCGCCTGGGGCATCGACCCGCTGTTCATGCTGGTGGGCTCACAGACCTTCCCCAAGAACGTGTCCGAGTACGAGTTCGCCGGCGGCATCAAGGGAGAGGCGATCCCGGTGGTGCGCGCCGAGACCAGCGACCTGCTGCTGCCGGCCAACGCCGAACTGGTGGTCGAGGGCGTCATCAGGCCCAACTCGGTAAAGACCGAGGGGCCGTTCGGCGAGTTTCCGGGGTATTACGGGAGGCCGGAGGCGGGCTGTCCGCTGGTGGAGGTCACCCGCGTGCACCATCGCACTCACCCCGTGCTCACCAACGCCATCATGGCCGACTACCCGTCGTGCGAGCAGAGCGGATTCTTCGCCATCATCCGTTCGGCGCGCATCTGGGACGACCTGGACAAGCTCGGCATACCGGGCGTGCAGGGGGTCTACGCCCACCCGGCCGGCGCCGGCGGCTTCGGCATGACCGTCATCAGCCTGGAGCAGCGCTACGCCGGCCACGCCGCCCAGTGCCTGGCGCTGGCGGCCCAGGTGCCCGGCGGCGCCTACTTCACCAAGTGGATCATCGCCGTGGACGAGGACATCGACCCCACCGACATGGACCAGGTGATCTGGGCCATGAGCAGCCGCTGCCATCCCATCGAAGACATCGACGTGCTGCGGAACACCTGGAGCACTTGGCTGGATCCCACCCAGAACCCGCCGGAAGAGCGGCCTTACGGCTCCAAGGCGCTGATCAACGCGTGCAAGGAGCACCGCTACCTGCCGGTGTTCTCCAAGCGCACCACGCTGAGGCGGGAGATGTACGACCAGGTGGCCCAACGCTGGAAGGAATTGGGGCTGCGTGGAACGATTCCGTCGGTGCGTGCCTTCGAGGAGGACAAGAGAGTCGTCTACCACGAGCAGGGCGGGTTCGAGCCCGGCAAGAAGTAGCGGCCGAAAATCGTTAACAAATCTCCTGGCAAAACGTCACCCATGCAGGACGATAGGTCAGGAGGCGCCATGCTCGCATTCACCGAAGAAATCATGCTTTTGATGCTGGACGACGACGGTGTGTACCGGCCGATCCGCGGCAGCGCCGTGGAGTACATCCTGGTTGGTGCCGTGCTGATGGACTTGGCCTTCGCCAACCGCATCGACACCGACCCCGAGAAGCTGATGGTGACCGACCCGACACCCACCGGCAACTCGCTGCTGGACAGAACCCTGGAACGCATCGCCAATGCCGGAGAGACCATGAGTACCAAGGCGTGGATGGAGGTGCTGGCCCGGGAGCAGGCTGCCGACATCCGCCAACAGGCCATGAGCACCCTCATCGAACGCGGCATAGTCGAGGCCAAAGACGGGCGTTTCCGGATCTTTCGTTCTATCCGGCGCTATCCAACCATCGACGAACGGATCGAACGCGAGGCCAAACTGCGGTTGAAGGATGTACTGCTGTCCGACGATACTCCAGACCCGCGGGACGTTGCCATGATCGGCCTGTTGGACGCCTGCGGTATCCTGGACGCCATATTCTCGGAACCTGAGATGGAACGGGTTCGCCCCCGCATCGAGCAACTCCGAATGATGGATCTCATTGGACGTGAGGTGGGCAGCGTCGTCACCGACATCGAAAAGTCCATCATCATGGCCATGGCCCCGTTGACTCACTAGCCTCCTGTCCGGCATGTTCTCGCGGGTCGACACCGTATCCGCACCATCCGCCAACCTCTTCGCCACGGCCTTCATGGCCACGAGACGCCCGTCTTCCACAGCTTCCCGGCTGATTCATACGCTCCAGGGACGAGCGCGACGGCTTGTTGCCCACGTATCGGAACTGTGATATTCTTTGGCGGCCTTCGTAGGGGGGGTCGAGTTCAGTTGAGCGCCAATGCATGACGGTAACCGTTGCTACCGTCTTTCGGACAAGGTCTCACGCAACAGAGAAAAGGTGTCGGATGGACATTCAAGAGGAAACGCAAGGATCTCTGGTCGTGGTGGCGCCGAGCGGGCGCGTGGACGGTTTCACCAGTCCGGAACTTGAGAAACGGATCTCGGACATCATTGACCGCGGCGACCACCGCGTGCTGCTGGACTGCGAGAACATGGAGTACATCAGCAGCGCGGGGCTGCGCGTGGTCCTCGTGAGTGCGAAGAAGTGCCAGAAGGAAGGCGGCAAGCTGGCGGTATGCGCCCTCCAGCCTTCCTGCAAGTCGGTCATGGAAGTCAGCGGGTTTCTCAACATGCTTGAGTACCACGAGACCCGCGATGCCGCGCTGGCGGCGGAATAGGTCAGGCGACGCCATGCTCACATTCACCGAAGAGATCTTGCTCCTGATGCTGGACGACGACGGCCTGTTCCTGCCCATCCGCGGCGGCGCCGTCGAGCACATCATGGTGGGCGCCGTGCTGATGGACCTGGCCTTCGCCAACCGCATCGACACCGATCCCGAAAAGCTTCAGGTAATCGACGCGACACCGACCGGCGACGCGCTGCTGGACGGAGCCCTGGAGCGGGTCGCGCAGTCAGACGAGACACTGAACACCAAGGCGTGGGTGGAGTTGCTCGCCCGGGAGCAGGCCGCCGACATCCGCCAGCGGGCCATGGACAGCCTCATCCAACGCGGCATCCTCGAGGCCAAGGACGAGAAGTTCCTGTGGGTGTTCCATTCCCGCCGCTATCCCACCATCGACGGGCGCGAGGAACGGGCCGTCAAGCTGCGCATGGAGGACGTGCTGCTGTCCGACGACATGCCCGACCCGCGGGACATCGCGCTGGTCTGCTTGGTGGACGCCTGCGACATCTTGGGCGACATATTCTCGGAACGGGAAATGGAGCGCGTCCGTCCCCGCATCGAGCAACTCCGCATGATGGACCTGATCGGCCGCGAGGTCAGCAGCGTCATCGCCGAGATCGAAGAGTCCATCACCATGGCCATGGCGCAAGTGGCGCACTAGCGTCCGCACTCGGCACCAAGGCCCTTCCAAACTCACCGGCTGCGGGCAGCAGCCGGAACCCTCAACCCGTCCGTAGGCGTCAAAGCCAGCTCGCGCCCTTTCCCCGGCTCGCATCCGAACGAGTGAGGCGTCATGTCGACGCCCTCGTTCAACCTCCTCTCCACATCTGTGCCTACGGTGAAATTCTGTTCATAAGGAGAAAAGTTTGTTTTTCGCTGGAACCGCCGTTAAAGTTTTTTCTCCGTCGAGCCGACTGTAAGTGTGTGGGCGGCGAAAGGCGCTCAACAAACACTAAGGGAGGAGAAACGGTATGCAACTGGCCGACTTTTCAATCAACGAAGGACCCGTAGCCGTCCCCTGGCTGCTCGATTCACGCGAGGACGATCTCGATCTGGAGATCCACGGGTGCGGATGCGGGTGCAGCGACGGTGGGTGTGGGTGCGGTTGTAGCTGTAGCTGTTCGAGCTGTTCGAGCTGCTCGTGCAGTTCGGACGACGAGGACGACATGAGCGCGGACGACTACGATGATCTCGCGTCGTCCCATCTTGACGAGAGCGACGACACCGACAAGGGAGGTTCCTGCGCGGCCGATGTGGCGGTGGGTGTCGGGATAGGCGCGACCGCGGGTGGGGCGGCCGGCGTCCCTGGAGGCCCCGTCACGGTCGGCGTCGGGGCAGCAACTGGAGCCATTACCGGTGGAGGGGGAACGCTCATCACCAGTCCCAACTGTAAGGAGTACCAAGTCGACCCTGACCGGGCCGCAAACGACTACTCGGAACCAAACGGAATGTCGTAGGGAGTCCAGGCACCTCCGCCGTGGAGTGTGTCGCTCGAAGCCTGACTGGAAAGGGTGGCGACGGGGATCACACATTCCCGTCGTCTCCCTCGGTCCGATACGGACTCATACGACATTTGTCAGGGGGAGAATCATGAAGTTCGAGCTCATGGGAGCCTTCCTGGACAGGGAAGGAGACGACAGGTTCAGCGTGTACCAGAGGGCATTGTGGTTGGCATACCACGGTATCTTTACCTGCACGTTCGTGCTGATGGTGACGACTGCCTGCAATGTGACCTATCGCGGCCAATCTTTGCAGGGTGCACTCCTGTTTACGGCTCTGTTTTCGATGATGATGTGCGTCTGGCAGGCATCCTACAGAATCGACCGTTTGCTGTACACTTCGCTTCGCCGGGTCTATATCGCGACGGCCATCCTGACCTCGGCATGGGCCGGAGCCGAGGCCGGAACGTCGCACGGCTGGTGGGCCATGCAGGACGTTCTCCCGTGGTGGCGGGGGGCACTTTTCGTCATGGCAATGGCTGTCGCGGCTCTATGGGCCGGCGAAAGGGCTTTCGAGGCGTTGCGTGCGAGAGACGATCGAAAGTCGCATATTCCGGCCTGATCGAACCGCCACGTCTCCGTCGACACAAGCGCCGCGGGATCCTGAGATGAACAGGTCGCACCATGCGGATATCATACTGCTGGTTTCCCTCTGCGTATTTCTCATCGCCACCTTGGCCTGGGCCTCGCTCGCCGAAGTGGAGCTGGCCGCGGTGGCGCCCGGACGCGTCGTTCCTACCGGGCAGGTCAAGGTCATCCGCTCCTTCGAGCAGGGCAAGATCAGGCGCATCGCCGTGGAGGAAGGAAGCTCTGTCCAGCGGGACGACGTCCTGATCGAGTTCGACACGACCCTGGTGGACGCCGAGATCTCCAAGCTCACGGCCGAGCTGCAGATCAAGTCCGTGGAGGCCGCGCGCCTGGAGGCCGCCCTGAACTGGCGCCAGGCATGGCCCTTCCGGCCACCTCCCGGCGCCCCGCCGGAGATCGTCTCGATCAACGAAGATCTCATGGCTGATCAGATCGCGGCACACCGAGCCCACCTTCACGAATTGGACGGCATGATGTCGGAACGGCAAGCACAACTCCACACCATCAAGGCCTCTCTCGCAAAGCACAGGAAGCTGCTGCCGATCCTGCGCGAGCGCACCGCCATGCGGGAGACGCTTTACCGCAGGGACCAAGGCTCCCGGCTGGCGCTATTCGAGGAGCAGGAGCGGCTGGTGGAGCTCGAAGGCAACATCGCGCTTCGCCGGACGGAACTGGCCAAGACCAAAGCCTCTCTGAGGGCCATCGAAGCGCAAAGGGAGCGGGCCGTCTCCGAGTTCTACCGGCAACGGCGCTCCGCGCTCGCAGCCGTCCGGGAAAGGATGATCGTGCTGCGGGAGGACATCCGGCAGGCCAGAGAACACCGCGCCCGGCACACCCTCCTGTCCCCCGTCGACGGCGTCGTCCAGGACCTCGCCGTGCACACGGAAAACGGCATGGTGGAGCCCGGCGCGCGGCTCATGGTGATCGTACCTCGCGACGCCGGGATCAGGGTGGAGGCCTTCGTTGCCAACGCCGACATCGGTTTCGTGAAGCCCGGCCAACGAGTCGTCCTCAAGGTCACCAGCTTCGACTTCCGCCGCTACGGCGCCATCGATGGCACTGTAAGCTATGTTGGACACGATGCCGTGAACTCCGGGGTCCAGTCCGGACCGCCGGCACTCACGGGCATCACGAACGGCGTTGCGCCGGCAAACGCTCCGCAATCAGGAAGCGAAGCGGCCGGTCCCGTGTTCAAGGCCATCATCGAGCTCGATCAAACCTTCATGGAAGTGGAGGGGCAGAAGATCGATCTCTTGCCCGGCATGTCTTCGGAGGCTTCGGTCATTCTCGGCAAACAACGGCTCATCGAATACCTCCTGCAGCCCCTTCGGGGCTACCGGCAGGACGCCTTCCGCGAGAAGTGACGCACGTGGCCATGGCAAGCGGAACCGAACGCATTCCCGAAACCGCGGACCCCGCCGCATGGGAGCCCCACGACCTCGAGCGGTCGGAAGCCTGGCGCCATCGCTTTGCCGACGCCGAGCTGGCGGAGTTGGCAGCGTCCCTAAGGGAGATCCATCAAGACGAGTTGCACGGGATCCCTGCCCTACCACTGCTGGCTTCGCAAATGGCCGTGACGGCGCGGGAGTTGAAATCGGGCCTCGGCTTTCGAATCCTTCGCGGCCTGCCTTCTGGGGACATGACCGAGCGCGAGCTTGCCTGTGCCTTTTGGGTCTTGAGCCGGTTGTTGGGTGAGCCGGCGGAGCAGCCGGGCGGTGTGGAGATCGCCCACGTGCGGGCGGGGCCGGGAAGTCGCGACCGGTTGGGCTTTCGCGCCGCGGGGGCGCTTCCCTTTCATGCCGACCCCGAGGACGTCATCGGATTCCTGTGCTTGCAACCCTCCCGCAAGGGTGGAACCCGCCGGCTCGCCAGCGCCGCCACCGTCTACAATATACTCGCGATCGAGCATCCCGAGCTGCTGGAGGTGCTCACACAGCCGTTCCACGTGGCTCTGACGCACCCGCATCCGGACCACGGCCACCCGTGGAGCCGGTTGCCTTTCCTGAGCGTGCGAGACGGCGTGTTCAACGCCTGCGCCTACCCGGTCCACATCAGACGGGCACAGAAGTTGACAGGTGTCCCGGAGTTGACGGAGAAGCAGAACCGCGCCCTTGAGGTATTCGACTCCGTGGCCGACAGGGTCGCGGTTTCGTTGGAGTTGGAACCGGGCGACATCGAGTACTTCAACAACCACGTGGTCCTGCATTCGCGCACCGGTTTTTCCGGCGAAGGAACCGGACGTCATCTGTTGAGGGTGTGGCTCTCGATAGCTGGGTTCAGGCGGCTGGACCCGAACCATCCCGCGCGGCTCAGGGAGAGGATGAACCGTTCCGATAGCGGGCAACGAGCGGGCGGACGGGTTTGAAACCCGCCCCTACCGTAGACTCTCGCGGAGGGAGCGCCGATGTTCAGCCGCTCGCCAGCAGGCGCCCCCTGCCCCACTCTTCGTGGCGGAAGATCAGCGACTTGATCACCACCGGCACCGCCTTGGCGTCCGGCAACTCCTCGCCGATGTCGACGAAATCGAAATCCTTGAGGTCGATGCCGTCGATGGAGATGACGCCGCACCCCGGAAGGATTTCCTTGTCGATGATGTTTCCCACCAGCTTCGCGATGTCCGCGTCGAACACCAGCACGAGACGCTGTCCCTGGCGGATATGCTCTTTCATGCCCTCCACCACACCGGTGGCCAGCGTCTTGATGAGCGGATAGGAGGGACCCAGCTCCCAGTGGAGCGCCAGCGCGGCCCCGCGGTCCCCCTCGGTCATGTCGAAGCGCTGCAGCGCGCTCTCGATGGAGCCGCGGACGTCCTCCGTGGTGAGAGGTTCGGTCTGGCGGAAGTGCGGCGTGATCACCTGGAGGTTCCGCAGCGGCAGCACCGAATCATCGGAGAGGAAGATGGTGTTGCCGCTGACCTGCACGGTGTACTGGGAGGCGCCGATGACGGTGGCGCGGATGCGCACGTCGGGTTCCTTGAACTCCCACGACTCGCGAGTCGCCAGCTCCACCGCACCTTCGCGGATCTTCCGTCCGACGTGGTTGCCCAGGTCTCCCTTGTCCCCGGTCTCGTAGCCGTAGATGTACTCCGACACGCCGCCGGAGAACTGGATGGAATGTATGGGCTCCTGGTAGGAAAGCGCCGGCGTGAGCATGATTTCCTGTGTCAGCGGGGACAGCGGCCCGCGCCCCAGCACCTCCAGGAGGCACCCGCTCAACGTCCCCGCCATCCGTTCCTTGTCGGCCTCCGCCAGTGTCTTGCCGAGTTCCAGCGACACGTCGCCGGCCTGTCCGATACGGGCCCCCGCATCCTCGAGCCGGTTGATCTTCTGACTCTCGTCCAGCGCCACCAGCCGGGCGCCCACCTCCAGCGCCGCCGTATCCACCACCTGTCCGCCGCGGGTGATGGCTATCTTGCTGGTGCCGCCGCCGACGTCCACGTTCATGCAAGCGACGTCGCCGTCACCGGTGGACGCTTCCACCGCGCCCGATCCGTAGGCCGCCAGGATCGCCTCGAGGTTGTGGCCCGCGGTGGCGCACACGAACTTGCCCGCCTCCTCGGCGAACAGCGCCGCGATGGCCTCGGCGTTCTTCTTCTTGGCGGCCTCGCCGGTAACGATCAGTGCGCCGGTATCGATGTCCCGCCGGGTAAGGCCGGCTCGCGCGTACGCGTCGTGGATGAACTCGTTCAGCTTCTCCGTATCGATGGTCAGCTTGTCGACGTAGGGCGTCAGCAGGATGGGCGACTCGTAGACGATCTCCCGCGACACCACCACGAAGCGGCTCGACAGGGAAATACCCTGCCGGCGGAGAACCAGGCGGGAGAAGATGAGATGAGACGTCGACGAGCCGATGTCGATGCCGACCGAGGTCAGCGAGATGCGCTCCGACCGCCACATGGGGTGGTCTTCATCGGGGAGCGGGCCATCGTCGTGGTCGTGGTCTTCGTGCCCTTCGTGACAGACGAGGGGCGGTTCCGTGTATTCGCGGTCCATTCAACGAGTCCTTTCAGCGGAGTCCTTGCGGGGAATCCAGGCGAGTCCGTCTTTGTACCACAAGCCCCGAGGGGTTGCCAGATCGGCCCCGGCGGCGTCCGGCGCGCGGCGGTTCCGGTTCCTTCCGGCAGACGCCCGCGAGCCCTTGTGCATCCGGAAAAAAGTTCTAGAATGTGTCTTACAAACTCAGGTTCAGCGTACCAACAGGTACGCAGCAGGCGGAGGAGCCACCATTGCACGAAGAAGACTACCGTCCGATCGACGACCTTCTGCGACGGTTCGTGAACCGGCTCCGGAGGGTCGAGGGCCTGGAAGCGTTGTGCCTCGCCGGAACCGCGATGGCCGTGTTGGCGGCCCTGGGTCTGGCCGTGGACGCGGTGAAGGAGTTCCTTCCCTACGCCCCGTTGGCGTTCAGCGTGCTTTCCATCGCCACGGCGCTGGCGATGGCGGGCGTCACGCTGCTTCGTTTCCTGAGGTCCCGCAGCCTGTCCTGGGCGGCCCGGGCCATCGAGCGGCAACGGCCGGAACTTCGTAACAATCTCATCAACTCGCTGCAGCTCTACCCGCAGGTCGCCGACCCGGCCCAACCGGCCGGCGCTTCCGCCGCCATGATCCTCGCGCTGATCCGCCAGACCCGCGAGCAGATAAGCGGCATGGAACCCGCCGCCCTCGTGGATGTCCGGCCGCTCCGGCTCAAGGCGCGCCTGCTGGCGCTGGCGGCCGCGCCCGTTCTGGCCCTGGCCGTCCTGCTTCCGGACTTCCCCGGCCGGACCCTGGCGCTGGTGGCGCATCCGCTGGAGCACCTGCCCCCGGCCGACATCTTCATCCACGTGGTGACCCGGGACGTGCGGGTGATCCGCGGCGCCGCCGTTTCCGTCGAAGCCGGCACCTCCGGCGCCCGTCCAGACGTTGTACAGCTCGTGTTCAGGCCGGCGGGAGCGGAAAAGGCGAGCGAGGAAACGCAGACCGCCGCCATGGACCTGGCCAAGACCGGCCGTTACGCGGCCGTCCTGCCCGAAGTGACCCAAGACCTTCTTTACCAGGTGGTGACCGGGCCGTTCGAGTCTCCCTGGTACACCATCACCGCGGTGGACCGGCCATCCGTTACCGATCTGCAGGTGACGCTCTACCCACCCCACTACACCGGCCTTCCCGACCGGACCTTCACCGGCGGCAACGTCCGCGGCGTGAAAGGCTCGACCCTGAGCTTCTCCGCCACCACCAACAAGAGCATGGCGCACGCGGTGGTGGCCCTGGACGACGGCCGGGAGGTGCCGCTGAAGATCACCGGCGACAACGCTCAGGGCAGCGTCGTGCTGTTCCGTTCGCAGGGATACCGCATCCGCCTCGAGGACGCCTTCGGCTTCGAGAACCTGCCGATACCGTACGAGATGGTGGCCGTGCCCGACAGTTTTCCGCTGGTGGAGCTGCTCAAGCCGACGGAAGACCTGGAAGTGAACGGCGACGAGAGGCTCGCCCTGGAGTATCGCGCCAGCGACGACTACGGGCTCCGGCAAGTGACCCTGGTGGCGGCCGTCGGGGAACGGGAGGAGCGCATCCCGGTGTGGCGCGACGAGGTCGCGCGTTCCCTGGAGGAAACGTTCATCTGGGATCTGGACAGCATTGGCCTGGAGGAAGGCGACGTCGTCGTCTACCACCTCGAGGTGCTGGACAACGACACCATCTCGGGACCCAAGCTGGTCAAGTCGCGGCCCCTGAGCCTCCGCCTCAAGAACCTCAAGGCCGAGCACCGCCAAGTAGCCGAGATGATCCGGGACATCTCCGACAAGATGGTGGACCTCTTGGGCGACCACCTGGAAGCCCCTTCCGACGAGCAGACCGCCGGCGACCCGGCCCAACGCATGGGGGAGGGCCTCGAGCAGATGTTGCAGCGCGTGGACGAAGCCATGCGGCGCACCCAGGAGGACCGCATCAGCGATTTCGCCACCTGGTCCGACCTCGAGACCCTGAGACGGAACCTCCAGCACGCCCGTGAGGAACTCGTGGAGGGGATGCGCCAGGCGGAATCGCCGGCGGAACGGGAACAGGCCCACGACGCCATGGCCACGGAGCTGGAACGGCTGTCCATGCTCAGCGAGGACGTAAGCCGGCGCCTCGCGGGCCAGGACATGGCGGCCAACGCCCGGGACATGGTCAAGAACCAGGAGCGCTTCCTGGACTCGCTGGACAAGCTGCGCAGCGGCAACAAGGAGTTGGACGAGGTGCTCAAGGAACTGTCCAAGCTCTCCCGGCAGCTCCAGGAGCTGCAGGCCTCGCTCATGCAGTTCGCCCAACAGGTCCCGGACCAGTTCGTCAATCCGCGGAACCTGCGCAACATGCCGTTCTCCGACATGCGCTCCATGATGGACCAGATCCGCCAGAAGCTCAGGGAAGGCAACATCGAGGGCGCGATGCAGTTGGCGCGGGAACTCTTCAACCAGATGGCGCAGTTGGCGGCCATGCTCCGAAACCAGCAGCAGCAGGCCCAGGGCTCCATGATGTCCCGCATGCAGGGGGCCATGAACCGGTCCAACGACGAGCTGCAGCAGATCCTCCGGGAACAGCAGGAAATCCTGCTGGGGACCGAGGGCACTCACAAGGAGGCCACCGCGGAGGTCGAGGCGCAACGGGAGGCGGCCTTGGGCCGGCTCGCGGAGAGCGCACAGGCCGACCTGGCGGTGCTGTCCCATCTCCTGGCCCCGCCCGACCTTGAAAGCGACCGCGCCCGTCCTCCGGCCGAGCGCGAACGCGACGCCGCCATCCGCGGGCTTCTGTCGGGACTGCGGGAAATGCTCGAGAACCGCGACTTCGACGCCTTCTCCAAGCAGTTCGTTCCGGCCACCGAAGAGCTGGCGGCGATGGGCCATCTCGATGACGCGCGCAAGGCGGCCCTGGAAATGCTGAGGGCGCTGGCACGGGAGTACCAGGCCATCGCCGACATCCCCGACCCGGAGCTGACCCCGTCCCAGAAGGACGCGGTGCGGGAACTCGCCACCCGCGAAGACGTGCTGGCGACGCGCACACGGGACCTGGTAGAACGGCTGCGCTACCTGTTCCAGCTCTTCCCGTCGCTGGACCCGAAGATCGTCAACAACATCGCCGAGGCCGGCGACTTCATGGGCGCGGCCACCCGCGAGCTGGGTTCGCTGCGGCCGGGCCAGGCCATCCCGCCGGAGCAGGAGGCCATCAACCGCCTCTCCCAGTCGAGCCAGCAGATGCAGCAGGCGATGCAGCGGCTGGCGCAGCGGGGCAGGTTCGGGCGCGTGCCGCTGGTGCACGTGTTCCGCCGCGGCCGCTTCCTGCCGCCCGGGCAGTTCCTGCCGCCCACCGGCATGCCGCCGCAGTTCCCCGACCACGACATCGATGAGAACCTCACCGGCCTTGACACGGAGAAGTTCAAGCTTCCCGGCAAGGACGACTACAAGCCCGAGAAGTTCCGCAAGGAGGTCCTCGAGTCGTTGAAGGAGAGCGTGCCCGACCGGTTCAAGGAACAGGTCGAGCGCTACTTCAGGGAGTTGTCGCAGTAGCCGGCGGCGCCGGTTCCATGGAAAGATTGTCCACCGTCTTCAAGCTCACGTGCCGGATCCTGTGGCTCGCGGGGGTCCTCGCCCTCGTGGCGCCGCCCGCGCGGAGTGCGGAAACCGCGCCCAACGGTTCCGCGGTCCAGACCGCGCGGCAGCTCCTGGGAGCTTGGCGGGTCGAGGATGCGCGCCCGGTGATCGAGGGCCTTCTGCAGGCGCAGCCCCGCTCCCTGGACGCACTGGATCTCGCCGCGCTCCTGGCCTACTACGAGGGCGCTTACGACAAGGCTCTCGCCACCGTGGAGAAGGCCCTTGCCATCGAAGCCGAGGACGAGCAGCGCCAGGCCCTGCGGCTACTGCTGCAGCAGACCCACGACGTCGTCCGGCACATGAAGCGCTACGAGAGCGACCACTTCGTGCTCCACCTCCACGAAGAGAGCGACGGCATCCTGGCCGAGCCCGCGCTGGCGGCACTGGAGCAGGCGCACGAGGAGGTGGGCCGGGCGCTCGGCTACCGGCCGCGCGGCAGGGTGCGGATCGAGATCGCCCCGGACGTCCCTTCCTTCACGGCCATCACCACATTCTCGCTCCGTGACATCGAGGAGACCGGCGCCATCGGGTTGTGCAAGTTCAACAAGGTCATGATCATTTCGCCGCGGGCGATGGCCCACGGCTACCGCTGGCTCGATTCCCTCGTCCACGAGTACATCCACCGGGTCATCGTCAACATCACCCGCAACAAGGCACCCATCTGGCTGCACGAAGGCATCGCCCGCTACTACGAGACGGTGTGGCGCAACCCGGAGCAGGGGGCCAAACCGGACTACCTGACCCCGGGCAACGAGACCCTGCTGGCCACGGCCATCGAGCGGCAGGAGTTCGTCAGCTTCAAGGACATGGAGCCCTCCCTGATCCGGCTGGACACGCCGGAGCAGGTCCAACTCGCCTACGCGGAGGTGGCCTCGGCCGTTGACTACATCAGGCAGGTGAAGGGCGCCGCGGGCATTCGCGACGTCCTCGCCAACGTCCGCCGGTTGTCCACCGCCGAGGCCATCGAAGCGGTCATGGGCGTGCCACTCGACGGTTTCGAGGCCGATTGGCAGCGGTTCGTCGCCGGCCAGGGGCTCAAGCCGGTCCAGGGCAGCCGCATGCGCCGTTACAAGGTGGCCCAGGAGGGAGACAGCGAGCCGGCCGTGGAGCTGAGCGAGATCCAGTCCGAGATCGCCAGGAACCGCACCCACCTGGGCGACCGCCTGCGCCAACGCGGCCGCCTTCGCGCCGCCGGCGCGGAGTATCGCCGGGCGCTCCGCGCCGGACCCGACTCGACCATCATCCTTAACCGGCTCGGCGAAACCCTGATACACACGCGGCGCTACGACGAAGCATTGCCGCACCTGGAGAAGGCGCGGTATCTCGACCCCGACCGGGTGCACACCTACTACCTCCTGGGCCGGCTTCACCACGAGGCCGGCGACTACACGCGGGCTCGCGCCGCCCTGCTGGAAGCGCTGCAGATCAATCCGTTCCACCGCGGCGTGTACCAGGTCCTCGCCGGGGTCTACGAGGCCGGCGGCGACGACGAAGGCGTGCGCAGGACTCGACAGATCATGATGAAGCTGCGCGGCTCGTAGCACCCTCACCCCGACCCTCTCCCAGAGGGAGAGGGGGAAACTATCCCTCTCCCTCTGGGAGAGGGTGGCCGAAGGCCGGGTGAGGGCTCAACACGGAAGGAACCTTACCACCATGGACGAAACTCAGCTCTTGGATCAGGAACTCGAGGCCATCGAGGAATTCGGCCGCAAGCGCCGCACCATGCTCGCGGAGATACGCAAGGTGATCGTCGGCCAGGACAAGGTCATCGACGAGGTCCTCATCGCCCTCTTCTCCAAGGGACACTGCCTGCTGGTGGGGGTGCCGGGCCTGGCCAAGACCCTGCTCATCGGCACGCTGGCCGAGGTGCTGGACCTGAGCTTCAACCGCATCCAGTTCACTCCGGACCTGATGCCCTCCGACATCACCGGCACCGACATCCTCCAGGAGGATGCCGCCACCGGCCGCCGGCAGCTTCAGTTCCTGAGGGGCCCCATCTTCACCAACGTCCTGCTGGCGGACGAGATCAACCGGACGCCGCCCAAGACCCAGGCGGCGCTGCTGCAATCCATGCAGGAGTACCGGGTCACGGCCAGCGGCACCACCTACCCGCTGGACCTGCCGTTCTTCGTCCTCGCCACCCAGAACCCCATCGAGCAGGAGGGCACCTATCCGCTGCCCGAAGCGCAGCTCGACCGCTTCATGCTCAACATCGAGGTGTCCTACCCGCCGCTGGAGGACGAGGTACAGATCGTCCTCCAGACCACCTCGTCGGAGAGGCCGTCGCCGGCCAAGGTCATGGACGGACCGGCCATCCTCGCCTGTCAGGAGCTGGTGCGCCGGGTCCCCGTGTCGCCCTATGTCGTGAACTACGCGGTGACCCTGGCCCAGGCCACCCGGCCCGGCAATCCCCTGGCGCCCGAGGTGGTGAAGAACTACGTGGAATGGGGCGCGGGGCCACGGGCGTCCCAGTTCCTGGTGCTGGGCAGCAAGGCCCGGACCATCCTGGACGGGCGCTTCGCCGTGTCGGTGGAAGACGTGCAGGCCATGGCGCCGTCGGTGATGCGCCACCGCATCATCCCCAACTTCAAGGCCCAGGCCGAGGGCCTCTCGTCCCTCGACATAATCGCGCGACTCATGGAGGAGGTCCAGCCGCCGGCGGAGGGAAACGCCGCGGCGTGAACCGCGGCCCCGGTATCCTGTCCGGTGCATTCGCACGACAATCTGCTGGTGCTTTTTGCCGTCGGCCGGGTTGATCTTCCTCGCATGGTGCCCGCCACCGAAGGGCGACCGCCGGTCGCCCCTACAGGTCGTCAGGTTGTGCCGACGAAGAACTCCCGCGCATCTTGTCGTGCGTATTCGCCGGACAGAACACTAGCATGCTGCTCCACTTCGACTACGACGGGGTTCTCGTCGATTCCTTCGATCAGCTCCTGAGCGCGTTCCAGCGCACCGCCGCGGATACCGGGCTGGGGCGGCCGCCGACCCGCAACGACTTCGAGACCATCGAGGACCTGAATGCCGCCGGCCTCGCGGCCCTGCTGGGCGTCCCCGAACCGGACATCGACCGCTACACCCGGCGAACCCACGCCATCCTGGAAGCAGACGGCTACGAGCCGGCCATGTTCCCGGGCATCCCCGATCTCCTGAGGGCACTGTGGGGGCACCACACCCTCGTCATCGTGACCTCCAACTACGACCACCTGGTCAGGCACGGCCTCGCCCGAAACGGCGTGGACCAGTGTATCTCCCTGGTGTTGGACGCGCGGCAACCCGGCACCAAGAGCGCGAAGATCGGCCACGCCCTGAAACTCTTCCGCGTCCCCCCGCACCAAGCGTTCATGATCGGCGACACCCGCGGAGACATCCGCCACGGCAGGGCCGCGGGCGTGTGGACCGCCGGGGTCACCTGGGGCTATCAGAGCCGGGCCACGCTCACGAAGGAAGCCCCCGACCACATCGTGGATTCGCCGGGCGAGTTGCTCCGTTTGTTGGCCGGTGGAACCAGCCAATGCGGAAAGGAGTAATTCATCAGATGGACTATGATCACTCCCGCAAGGCGGGCAATCGCGGGGACGTATCGAAGCTCGGAACGCGTTCCTGCCGAAGTGGTTTTCTGGCGCCAACCGTGTGCGTCTGACGCATCGACCGTGGGCCGCGATCCGGGATGGCTTCGGCGCGAGTAAGGACGGCGAGGACCGTTTCGATGCCGTTATCGGATTATTCGGCATGCTCAATGTCGTCCTGTGCAACCGGCCGTCCGGAGAGCCGGAAGACGACACGACGCGAATCGAGGGCTGGATCCTCGGTCAGCACTCGACGACCCGTACATGACCCTGACCGGCGTACTCCAGGATTTCGGCGTCACGCGTCGCAATCACGTACCCGAAGACACGTGCCGTCGCGATAATGATGCGATCCGCTGGATCGTGGGGCGGCGTACCCGGCAGGGTCGTCGATGCGACCAGCACGGATACTGGCATCGCGGCCAGCGTTACCGAAGGCAGCGCGCAGAAGCGCTCGAACCATGGGCCCGTATCCTGGGCCAGCGCGATCTTCCCCTTCGCGACGAGCATCGCGATCTCCCACGCTGTGATGGGAGACACGAACAACCGCGCCCCGCGGCGGTAAGCGTCCTGCAAGGCACTCGCCGCCGGCTCCCGCAAGGGATCGTTGTGTGCGGTCCAGATGACCGCGCACGTATCGAGCAAGTAGTCGGTCACGTAGCGGTTACCGCGCGGCGTTCCAGTCTTCGTCGATCGGGTCCGTCAGATTCGTGCCAGCCGATATCGTCACGGTGTCTCTCAGCGCTCCAAAAATATCTGCGAACGAACCGCTACGTTCGGCCCCGGACGAGTCGCCGCCGGCAACCAGAGCATCCGGCACGGCCTTCCGAAATACAAGCTTGCGCTTCTCCATGTCGACCTTCTCGGTCTCGTATCCCGCCGCCAGCCAAGCTTTCGTCATAACCCAGTTGCCAGGGTTGTTGGACCACAATGCACGGTGCTTGAAGGCGGCCGGCGGCAGCCGTAGACCGACAACGCGCTCGATCTCGCTGAAAGTCATGGGCACTTGCGCGTGGCCCGAATCACGCAGGTGCGATTCGAGCGGGGCGTATTTGCTGCTCATGATGACGCGTTCCTCACCGCGATGTAGCCCGGGTTTGCCCCGTACGATCAGAAACCATGGTTTGCTCCTGCGGGGCGACCGTTTCGTGGCACCCGGTCGACCATCACTCACTACCTAAGTAGGCTAAGTGTTGTGCACTCAATTGTCAAGTTCTCTTTCGGGAAGCTCCGTGGTCCACCGAAATCCGTTTTACAGATGGTGGCCGAAAGTCCTACGATGTGAGACAAACCATATCCCGAAGGGAGCTTTCCATGGCAGAACGCACGGCATACGTCAACGGCGAGTTCTTGCCCGAGAGTCGGGCGAGTGTTTCCATCTACGACCGGGGTTTCCTGTCCGGCTTGGGCGTGTTCGAGCGGACGCGGACCTTCGGCGGGGAGATCTTTCAACTGGACCGACACATCGCCCGGCTCTATCGGTCGCTCAAGGCGGTGAAGCTGGATTCCGGCCTCATGGCGGACGAGATGCACGAGACCACCGTGGAGCTGGTGAAGCAGAACAAGGGGCTGTTGGGAGCGGACGAGGACTACTTCGTGGGCCACTACGTCACCCGCGGGCCGGACAAGGCCGGCCGGGCCACGGTGGTGATCCTGTGCGAGCCCATCGCCTTCAACAAGTTCGCCCACCACTACATCTACGGCGGACACGTCATCACCACGCACATCCGCGCCATCCCCACCCAGGTGTGGGACCCCAAGATCAAGAGCACCAGCCGCATGCACCTGTGGCTGGCGGAGCAGCAGGCCCAGTTGGTGGACCCCGAAGCCTATGCCCTGCTGTTGACCCTGGACGGCAACGTCACCGAGCTCACCGCGGCCAATTTCTGGATCGTGCGCAACGGGACGCTGGTCACGGCGCCGGTCCAGACCATCCTGTCGGGAGTCACGCGGGGCGCGGTGCTGGAGATCGCCCAGCACCTCGACATCCCGGTGGACGAGACGAACTTCCAGCTCTACGACATCATGAACGCCGACGAAGCGTTCATGACCACCACCTCCCGCTGCGTCCTGCCGCTCACCCAGATCAACGGCAACGACATCGGCGACGGCAAGCCCGGCCCCATGGTGGGGAAGCTGCAAAAAGGCTGGACCGAGGTGTTCGGGCAGGATTTCGTCGTTCAGGCGCTGAAGCACCTCGACAAGGACAAAGTGCCGGAGGGCGAGGCCGTACCGCTGTAACCGGCGGGCAACGCCGTAGCGGCCGCAGGTCGGATTAGCCGAAGGCGTAATCCGACGATGCGACAAGCTCGGGCGTGATTCGACAACCCGTGGAGGTTTCCTATGCAGAGGCTTTCGGTTACCGCCGTGCTGGCAGTGTCTCTGGCATTGACAGGCTGTGGTCCAGGCAAGAACGTCGATGTCAACCTGAGGGTGGGATTGAAGAAGCCCGACTGCATGCCTGAGTATCACAACTTCACGTGCCGTAGTTGGGATATCACCCCGGTGAAGGAGCCGGCGTTTGTGGACCCGGTCTTCAAGGAAATCGACTGCGTTGCGGAGCCGTATCACTTCGTTTGCCGCTCGCCAAGTACTGAACAGCCTGTCCTAAAATAAGACTGTATCCCTTGACAGGACGGCCTCGTACCCTCAAGCGCTTCGACGATCCGGCGCCGTGACGAGGAAGACAATCCATGCGAACACACGTCAAGACAGTCATGCAGGTCTTTGTCCTCGGTGTGTTTGCCCTTTGGATCGCCCCGGTCGCTACGGCAGCGGAAGCGGACACTACGCCTGGCGCATCGCCGCCAGCCACCGCAACCAGGGTGGCGACCGTGGAAGGCATCACCGAGTACCGGCTCGACAACGGTCTTCGGTTCCTGCTCTTCCCCGACCGGAGCCAGCAGCAGATCACCGTCAACATCACCTACCTGGTGGGTTCGCGGCATGAAGGCTACGGCGGAGCCGGCATGGCGCATGTGCTCGAACACCTCCTCTTCAAAGGCACGCGGGACCATCCCGACATCCCTGGCGAACTCACCGCGCACGGCGGATCCTACGGCGCAACAACCCGGTTCGACGACACCAACTACTTCGAGACGTTCCCCGCCGGCAAGGACAACCTCGCCGGGGTGCTCGACCTCGAAGCAGACCGCATGGTCAGTTCGTACATATCCGCTGACGACCTCCCGGCCGAGTTGACCGTGGTCCTCAACGAGTTGGATCTACGCGAGGACAATGCCTTCCTGATTCTGCTCGAGCGCGTCCTGTCCACGGCCTTCCTGTACCACAACTACGGCAACTCGCAGGTCGGCACCCGCGCCGACATCGAGAACATGTCCGTCGAACGCCTGCGGCGTTTCTACCGGAAGTACTATCAGCCCGACAACGCAGTCCTCGCGGTCACCGGCCGATTCGACCCCGAACGTGCGGTGGCTCTCATCAGGGAGAAGTTCGGTCCGATCCCTCGCCCGGACCGGAGCGGCGCCAACCAACTGTTCGAGACCTACACGGCCGAGCCCGCCCAGGACGGGGAACGCACGGTGTCGCTGCGGCGCGTGGGTAACGTTCAGCAAGCCATAGTCGCCTATCACATGCCGAGCGGTTCCCACGAACAATTCGCCGCGGTCGAAGTTCTGGCGCATCTGTTGGACGCGAAGCCCGCGGGGCGACTCTACAAGAACGTGGTCGAGACCGGCCTCGGTACGGATACGTCGGCTCATCCCTACGGGTTGAAGGAACGCGGTGTGCTGTTTGCCCGCGCCGAAGTGCGGCGGGAAGGCGACCTGAACGAAGCCGTCGAGGCGACGCTGGCAACCCTGCAGGGCTTTGCCCACAAGCCTCCGACGGCAGAAGAGGTAGACCGTGCGAAGACGGCATTGGCGGCCGGTTTCGAGCGCGCGTTGAACGACCCGGGCGCCATCGCCGGGTTGCTGAGCCACTGGGCGTCGGTGGGCGACTGGCGGCTCATGTTCCTGCATCGGGACCGTGTGGCAAAGGTCACGGCCGCCGATGTCCTGGCCGTGGCGAAGGCGTATCTGAAGACCTCCAACCGTACGGTCGGCTATTTTTTTCCGGCGGACGAGACACCGCCGCGGGCCGAGATCCCGGCGCCTCCGGATGTCGCCGCGCTGTTTTCGGGATACGCCGGGCGGGAGGTCGTGGCCGCGGGCGAAGCATTCGAACCGACGCCCGGAAATATCGAGAGCCGCACGATCAGGCTCACCCTCGCGAACGGCGTCAGGGTGGCGCTCTTGCCGAAGGAGAACCGGGGCGACGCAGTGAGCGTCAACTTCTCTTTCCGGCACGGTACGGAGAATGCCTTGATGGGCCGGAAGACGGCGGCGGAGTTCGCCGGGCACATGCTGTTCCGCGGCACCACCCGGCGATCACAGCAGGAACTCAGGGACGAGTTCGCCCGACTCAAACTCCAGGGCGACATGAACGGTGGTGCGCTCTCCGTCGGCGGCTGGGTGACCACCGTGCGAGAACACCTGCCCGACGTATTGCGGCTCGTCGCCGAGCAGTTGCGCGAACCGGCCTTCAACCCGGCGGAGTTCGAACGGGTGCGTCAAGCGGCACTGGCCAACCTCGAAGCGCGGCGTTCCGATGTCGAGGAGCGCGTGGAGAACGCTGTCGATCGTCACGTCAATAGGCATTACCACGAGGACCATGTGTTCTACATGCCGACCCTCGACGAGTCGATCGCCCGCGCCGGGGCGGTCACGCTCGAGCAGGCGCGCGACTTCTGGGCGTCGTTCTACGGCGCGGAAGGGGGGACGGTGGCGGTCGTGGGCGACTTCGACCCCAAAGAGATCGTTCCGGTCCTTGAGGAGGTCCTGGACGGCTGGAGCGCCAAGGAAACCTACGCCCCTATCGACGGACCTTACGAGGACGCTGCCGCCGTTGCGGTCGATATCGAGATGCCCGGCAAGGCGAATGCCTTGATGGTCGCGCACTGGAAGATCCCGATGGGCGTCGCCCACGAGGACTACCCGGCGCTGGTCCTCGTCAACGAAATACTGAATTCCCGGCTCCACAACCGCATCCGCGAACAGGAGGGCCTCTCCTATGGCGTGGGTTCGAAATTCAGCGCCGACCCGACCGCCGCACTCGCCGCCTTCTACGGTTACGCGATTTTCGCGCCGGAAAACGCCGACCGGGTTGTGACAGCGTTCAGAGACGAAATCGACAGGGCGCTGAAGTGGGGCTTTACCGCCGAGGAGGTGGACACGGTCAAACGCGGCAATCTGGAACGCAACCAGCGCCAGCGCTCCGACGACCGGACGCTCGCGTCGACTCTCAACCTCCTCCTGTTCCTCGACCGGACCATGGAGTTTGTCGCGCAACACGAAGCGGCCATAAAGGCGCTGAGCCCCGACGACCTCCTTGCAGCCATGCGCAGGCACATCGACCCGCAGAAGATGTCGATATTCCGCGCCGGTGACTTTGCGAACAAACTGGCGCGGTAGCGGAGGGGCTCAGGCGCCGGCGATTCTGTCTGCGCCGGTATCCCCGGCGGCTTCACCATGACACGAGCGCGGTGGCCCCGCTCCGGTCAAAAGCTGAAGGTGAAGATTGTGATCAACTGTGAACTCGCTCCGGGGTTTGGTGAAGTCCGGACCTTGTGCCGGTCGGGCACGGCGGACCAGCCCTGGTAGATCTTTCCGCTGAAGTAGAAGCGCCGCGTCTTGCCGCGCTCCTTCGTCGGCCTGCCCGCCGCGAAGAGCTCGTAGGAACGCTCCGGCGGACGCGGGCCGGCTAGATCGTCGAGAGGCACGTACTCCTTGCGACCGTCGCCGTCGACGTCCCCCAGAATCCAGTCGAGATGCAGAAGGCGATGATAACTGCGGTCGGCGATCATGCCGCGCAGTTCGCCGTTGAACCGCGAAATGATCGACTCGGCGTCCGGAAGCGACCGCTGGACTGCGAGGTAGAGGGAGCGTGTGAGCAACGGCGCCGAGCCGAATGCCAGCCGCCTTCGAGCTGCGTCCGCGTGATTGCGGACGAGGTGATGAACGACGAGGTCGTCCATCAGCGTGTAGTCCACCTCAAGGTTGAGGACTCTTGTGACGCTGTCCTCCACGCTCTTCGAGCCAACGAAGATCGGCCCGCCCGGGGTCTTGACTGCCTCGCCATACGAGTACCCGGCGACCAGGGCAATCCGTTTGCCGGCGAGATCCGCCAGCGAGGTCGCCGACACGTCGCTGCCGTGCCGTCCGACGAGGATCAACCGGTTCTCGAGATACGGCAGCGAGTATATCAACGCGCGTTCTCGCTCCTTGTCCTTCCAGAGGGCCGCGCTGCCGTCGAACTCGCCGTTCAGCAGTGAGGGCGTCAGCCTGGCTTCTTCCACGATGACCGTCTTGGCTGTGACTCCGATGCGTCCGAGCGCCTCCTCCACCAGATCGAGCGCGAACCGCGGCTGTCCAGGCGCATTGGTGAACGGCGACCACGCCGTCGATACGAGCTGCAACTGTCGATCCTGCGCCGGCGTCATGGTCGGCATGGCGATGATCAGAGATAGCAGCGCTCCGGCTGTCCAGCGGCTCCAACAAAGAAGCCGTGCCTGGCGCCGGGACGTGACACCGTCTGTGTTCCGTGCGTCGTTTGCGGACATATCGTTTTCCCTATGTTCCTTCGCCATCGAGATTGCAACTCATGGGCGCCACTCTCATGGCTAGTCGTAGTTGAAGGGCAACGGGTGCCGCGGGCTGCAACCGCCCGCTGGCCGGCAAGACCGCTCGCCGGACCAACGCGAACCGCATCCTCCACTACGACGGGTCAAGCCAACTCAACGGGAGGGTACCAACGCCGGCGAGTGTCGACAAGACCAACGGGCCAGACACGACGTCGGATTACGCTTCGCTAATCCGACCTACAATGCTCCGGGCCATCTGGCCGCCCAACGCCTTGAGGGCGAACTCGCGGTCGCAGCCGTAAACGTTGACAATGAGCTGGCTGAGGCCGTCCACCTCCGCCAGCTCCGCGATCTTGCGCGCACAGTCGTCAGGCGTGCCCACCAGGGTCATCTCCCGGAACAAATCGTCGCCCAGGGCCGAACGAAGAGTGCGCGCGAGATCATACTCGTGATCCTGCCGCGTCGCCTCGTCGAGCACGTGGGCGCGCAACTCCTCCGACAACAACGGCGCCGAGGAGCCCAGCACTTCCGGCGGAACCCGTAGCGCGGCCTTGAACAGGGTCCGCCCCACCTCGGGCGCCAGCGCGTCCATGGCCGCTTCTGTGGTATCGCCGACGACGCAGTGGGTCCAAGCGCAGATGTGGAGCGCATCCGGTTCCCGCCCGGCCCGCGCCGCCCCTTCCCGAATTCTACCGATGGCGTACCGCAAGAAGCGTGGCGAGCCGCCCGGGCTGATGATGGCGCCGTCGGCAACTGCCCCGGCAAGCTCGAAGGTCCGCGGCCTCTCGGCCGCCAGCAGCAGCGGCGGCTTGACATCGGGTACCGCCGGAAGCGCCAGCCGGCGGCCGTTGTAAGGCACGCTCTCGCCCCGAAGGAGACCCTGCACCACGTCGATGCTTTCCCGGAAGGCGTCGAAACGGGACGGCTTCCTGCCGAGGAACTTCACGGCGCTGTCGCCGAGGCCGACGCCGAACTTGACCCGGCCGCCGGTGAGGATGGCCAGGGTCGCGAAGGCGTTGGCCACCACGGTGGGGTCGCGGGTCTGGGTGTTCGTCACCGCCAGGCCGACGACGGCCCGGGACGTAGCCATGGCGCAATAGGGCAGGGAAACGTACGGCTCGGCACACCGCGGCGAATCATACAGCCACACGTGGCTGAAGCCCGCCTCCTCCGCCTGCCGCGAGTGTTCAGCAAGCACGGACGGATGGCGCGCACGCAACCCCAAGCCTAATTCCAGTCTATTGTCTCCCATCGAATTCATCCCGCCAACCAGGAAGGCCCCGCTTCGGGACCACGAGATGTAGGGGCGGGTTTCGAACCCGTCCGCGCGGCGCCGCCCGCCGACTCGCCTACGGCCCGTGATGCGTGGCCAGGGGGCTCGTGTCGGTGAGTTCCATCATCTTGCGCGCCAGCGCTTCGGTAAGCTCGGCGCGGCGGGAACCGGGCTCGTCCCACAGGTTGCGGATCTCGTCCGGGTCGTTCTCCAGGTCGTATACCTCCCCCCAGTCCGCGTTCTCGTAAAGGGTCAGGCGCCGGCCGGGCGTGATCAGGGTGCGGGCGCGGAAATTGTTGTCGAAGCCCATGTAGCCCCGGCGCTGATGCTCCTCGATGAGGAGCGCGTCGTAACCCGTGTCCGCGCCGTCCATGGCCGGCAGGAGACTGACTCCCTGCATGCCGTTGTGTCCATCCAGCCCGGCCCGATGCAGGATGGTGCTGGGCAGGTCGAGGGTGCCGCACAGCCCCGCGTTGACGACTCCCCTCGTATCCGTCGCCGGGTCGACCCAGATGAACGGCACCCGCACGAGCCCCCGGTAGTGCAGCGCGCCCTTGAGCAGGAGCTGGTGGTCGCCCATGAAGTCGCCGTGGTCGCTGGTGAAGACGATCACCGTGTCGTCGGCCAGCCCCAACTCTTCCAGCCGCGCCCGGATGCGCCCGATGGCGTCGTCGATCATGGTGATCATGCCGTAGGTCAGCGCAATGGCCTCGCGCGCCTCCCTCTCGGTGATGGCGAAGCCGCGCTGGCCGTCGCGGTTGGCCTCGTCCCGGTCCCGTTCCTCGTAGAGCCGCGCCAGGTGCGGCAGCACCGGATGCTCGCCGCGATGGAACGAGCGCGGCAACGCGATCTGCTCGGGGTCGTAGAGATCCCAGTACCTCCCCGGAGGCGTGAACGCATGGTGCGGGTCGGGAAACGAGCACTGGATGAAGAACGGCCGCTCCCGGCCGGAGCGCGCGTGCTCCTCCAGGAACGCCATGGTGCGCTCGGCCACGTAGCTCGTCGGATAGAGCTCTTCGGGCATGCGGGTGCGCCACGCCTGGGGCGCCTTGCAATCATTGCCGGGAAGCTGGTTGGCGCGCCCGCGCAGGGAGTCGGGGTCCGGGTGGCGCGCCCGCAGCCAACGCTCGTAGTGCCCCACCACCTGGTCCGCGTGCTTGATGCACAACTCCACGTGCTGGAACCCGTAGTAGGGAAACACCGGCTCGAACTCGGGATCTTGCGCCCAGGTGGACGGCAGCTCCTGATCGTAGCGCCCGCCGACGTCCTTCCGCGCCTCGCGGAGCCGCTCGGGCGGCCGGGCGCGCCGCGGGTCCGGCTCCGGCATGCCGATGACCGGGAGATCGTCCTTGATGCTCTGGAGGTGGCACTTGCCGATGAGGGCCGTGCGGTATCCGGCGGCGGCCATGACGTCGGTGAAGGTCGTGGCTTCGAGGGACAGCGGGATGCCGTTGTGCCGCACGCCGTGGAGCGACGGCATCCGTCCGGTCATCAACGTCGCCCGGTTGGGCATGCAGATGGGGGTGGCCGTGTAGAACCGCTCGAAGCGGGTACCGGACGACGCCAGCCCGTCGATGTGCGGCGTCCGCACCACCGGATTGCCGTAGCAGCCCAGGTGATCCGCCCGGTGCTGGTCGGTGATGATGAAAAGAAAATTGGGTCTGTCGCTCATGCTCTCTCCGTTTGTCGCCCCAAGCGGTCGTCCCGGTTCTGACGACCGCAAACCCACTATTGGCCGGGTAGGCTCTCGGGTCCCGAACCGGTCATCCGATGGATCTCACGGATCCAGCGGCTTCTCGCCCTCCGCCGGCTCCACTTCCATGGAGTTGAGGACGCAGGCCAGCAACACGTAGTATCCGATGAGGGCCGAAAGTTCCACACAGCCCGACGGCCCCAGGCGCGCTTCCACCGCGGCAAAGGCTTCCGCGCTCACACGATGGGTTTGGAGCAGCTCGCTGGCGTAACAGCACACGTCGGCCTCCTCCGGGGTGAGGTCCCCCGGCTCCCGCCGCGTTCGCAGCGCCTCGATGCAGTCGTCGGAAATCCCCGCAGCGCGCGCGTGGCCGGCGTGCACCGACCACTCGAACCCGCAGTCCAGCTCCCGCGCCACCGTGAGGATCACCAGCTCCTTGAGCTTCTGGGAAAGTCCCATCTCGAAGCGCACGTGGGCGCCCAGGTGCGCCACCCGCCCGGCCAGCTCCGGGCTGTGTAGGAGCATGGGAAACGGCCCTTGCACCCCGCCGCGGCTCTCGGCGATGGCGTCGAACACGCCGTGGTGCTCCGGGCTCAGGTCTTCCTTCTTCTCGATCTTCGCGATGCGCGCCATGTGATTCTCTCCTTTTGTGTTCGCTCCCGTGCCCGACGGCGGCCCGGGCACGGGCGGGTTTGAAACCCGCCCCTACGGCAGACCGTCGCCGGGGTATTGCCAGCACCTTAGATCCCACCCCTCTCCTTCCACCGCCAGCGCGGCCTTGTAGCCCTCGCCCGCGTCCAGTACCTGCATGGACCATCGCGCCGTCGCGTCGGATTCGCCTTCGAACCGCAACAACGCCGCCGGCTCGCCCGGCCGCAACGTCACGTCGAACCGGCTCAGGCCCAGCGCGATACCCTCGCCGTGAGCCTTGATGAACGCCTCCTTGCGGGTCCAGCAATTGAAGAAGGCCTCACGCCGCTGTCCTTCCGGGAGACTCGTCAGGGCCTCCACCTCGGCCGGCGAGAAGGAGTGGCGGGCCACCCCCATGATGTCCGTCTCCGGCCGGATGCGCTCGACGTCGACACCCACCTCCCGGCCGACGGCGAAAGCGTGCAGCGCCCACCCGTAGGAATGGGACAGATTGAAGCGCACGTCGGGGCCACCGGGTTTTCTTGCCAGCGACGGCTTGCCGTGGGCGCCGTAGCGGAATTCAATGGCGGCCGGTTCCACCTCGAGGTAGCGCGACAGGATGCTCCGCAGCACGCCCCGGGCCACGGTGTACCGCCGCCGGTCCTCCTCGTAAAGGAACCGGCGCGCCCGTGCGCGTTCGTCCGGCGCCAGGAGACCGGCCAGGGGCGCCAGCCGGGAGGCGGAGACCTCGGTTTCCGTACGCCACACGTGGACCGCGTCGCGCGGCAGCGTCGGATTGGGTACCGGTCGCGACCAGCAAGTCATGACTCGTACCCGCCACGGCAAGCAGAACTACCGGCGCTGCCGCGGGCGCACCGTCGCTCCCGAAACCGGCCGCTCATGCCGCGCCCTTCGACAGGCGCGGGACCTGCCCAACCGAAACGAGGCCGAAGCGTCACCGGCCGGAACCCTTGTAGAGCCGCAGCGGGATGATCGCCGCCGCGGCCGCCAGCAGGAAGCCGCCGGACAGGTAGAATACCGAGGCCATGCCATAGAGGCCGACCATGTACCCGGCGATGACCGGACCGGGCAGCGTAAACAGGCTGTTGGAAAGAAACGTGATGCCCAGCGAGGTGGCCTGTATGCGCGAGCCCGCCACGTCCACGACAGCGGCGGCGGTGATGTTGCTCAGGGTGTAGAAGAACAGGCTGATGAGGGTCACGACGATCCCCAGCGGAACCCCCGGGCGCACCAGCGGTATCAGCGTGTAGAGCACCGCCAGCATCAGGAACGACGGCAGCAGCACGGCCTTTCTTCCCAGGCGGTCCGACAGGTAGCCCAGGACGGGTTGGGAGACCGTGCCGAGCGCGTGCAGCAGCGCATAGTAGTAGCCCAGTCCCGCGGAGCCGTAGCCCAGGGTTTCCTGCACGTAGAGGGGGAAGAAGGTGATGATCAGGATCCGGCCGGCGTTCATGAGGCCGTTGGCCAGGGCCACGCCCAGAAAGGCGGGATTGCGGAGGAACTCGCCCAAGCCGGACCCCTGCGCGCTCCCGGTCGGGGACGCGGGCGGCGGCGCGGCAAAGATGCGGCGCAAGCCGATCCACAAGGGAACGCTCAGCGCCACCGCCAGAAGCAACTGCAGCGCCATGACATTGCGCCACGGATAGAGGCTCAACAGGATGCCGACCGCCAGCGGCGTCAGGGTGTCCCCGGTGGTGGCGCCCATGCCGTGGATGGCGAACGCCGTGGCCCGGTGCTGCGGGAACCGGCTCGACAGCGACGCCATGGCCGTGGGATGCCACAGGGCGATGCCAACGCCCACCAGCCCGGCCGCGACCAGCGCGTATAGGTAACCGGGGGCAAGCCCGAAGGTGAGATATGCCATACCGAAGGCGAGGAGGGCCGAGGTGAGGATCGCGGTTCGATGACGCGCCAGGCGGTCGCCGAGAAGCCCGGCGGGCAGGTTCGTGAGCCCGGTCGTCAGCTCCCGGGTGGTGGTCAAAAAACCCACCTGCACGTAGCTCAGCCTCAGGGCCACCTCCAGGGGGTGCAGGATCATGGGGAAGAGCTGGCCGAACCAGTGCACGGCGAAATGCCCGCCGGTCATATACCCAAGGAGCGCCAGCCGGTCCCTGCCGACGGCGCGAAGTCCGCTGTTCCATTTCATCAATGGGTACGCTCGTGCGTCGCTGATCGGATGTGTCCAGCGGCCTTCTTGCCCGCCACGACACAGCGCGCATCTTAGCACACCGGTCCGCGGACCCGACACCGCCCCCGTCCCTCCACCACCGCATCACGGTCCATAAACGGCCCATGTGCCGCCTTGAGTTCACCGGGCGAAGGTGGTTTACTGACGCGGTATTCCACTACCGCTTCGGCGTTCATGGCGACCCCCGAACAAAGCTACTTCGACCCGACGGTGCTGGCGAGGCTCTCGAACCTGCATCTCAAGGCGCGTTGGGTCGTGGAAGGCGTCATGGCCGGCCTCCACCGAAGCCGCGCCAAGGGCTTCAGCGTCGAGTTCGAGCAGCACCGCGAATACGCCCCGGGCGACGAGATCCGCCGCATCGACTGGAAGGCCCTGGGCAAGCTGGACCGCTACTTCATCAAGGAATTCGAGGACGAGAGCAACCTCAAGACCCACCTGCTGCTGGACGTCAGCGGCTCCATGGACTACGCGTCCGGCGACGTCACCAAGTTCCACTACGCCTGCATCCTGGTGGCCTCGCTGGCCTACCTCATCCTGAGGCAGCAGGACGCGGCCGGGCTCACCACCTTCTCGGACCGCATCGATTCCCAGCTTCCGCCCAAGGCGACCCGCGGCTACATGGTCGAGCTGCTGCAGCGGCTCGAAGCCGAGACGACGGGCGGCGACACCGACGTGGGGAAGATCCTGCAGGAGGTGGCCGGCGGCATCCGGCGGCGCGGAATGGTGGTGCTGGTTTCGGACCTGCTGGACGACGCCGAGTCCGTGCTTCAGGGGTTGCGGTTGTTCCGCTACAGGGGCAACGACGTGCTGGTCTTTCACGTGATGGACGAGGCCGAGCTGACTCTCCCCTTCTCCGGCAACACGCGCTTCGAGGACATCGAAGACCCCGGGCTCCGGGTCACGGCCGATCCCAAGGCCATCCAGGCGGAATACCGCCGGGTCGTGACGAACCACATCGACACCCTGCGTTCGGGTTGTCACGACTACGCCATCGACTATCAACTGATATCCACGGCCAGGCCGCTGGACCAGGCTCTGGTGAGCTACCTGAGCTGGAGGAAGTAACCTGGCATTCCTCTACCCCCTGTACCTCGCGGCGCTGGTGACGGCGGTGATTCCGCTGGTGATCCACCTGCTGAACCGGCGGCAGCAGAAACGCCTGCGCTTTCCCGCGGTGAGGTTCGTGCTCATCTCCCAACGGCGCGTGGCGCGCACCTACAATCTGCGCAACTGGCTGCTGCTGGCGGTGCGGACGCTGGCGATCATCTTCCTGGTGCTGCTCATGGCGCACCCCCTGTGGGAGACCGGAGCGGGGCTTTCGGCCCGGGGCGCGCCGCTCGCCACCGCCATCGTCGTGGACAACTCCCTGAGCATGCAGGTGCGCGAGCAGGGCGCCCCGTTCACGGAAGCCAAGCAGGCCGCCGGCCGCATCCTGGACGCGCTGGACGACGCCGACCGGGCGGCGGTGATCGCCACCAATCCGGTGGGCCGCCGGCAGCCCGCGCTCAAGGACCCGCGGGAGGCGGCCCTCAAGGACCTCGAGCCGCTGGCGGTCACGGCCGGCGCCGCGGACTTCACGGCGGCGCTGCGCACGGCCTACCGGCTCCTGGGCGACAGCGGCGGGCAGAAGGCCCTGTGGGTAGTCACGGACCTGGGACTGTCGGGTTGGGACCGGCTGTCGCTGCCGGCCGTGGGCGAGTACGATCCCACCGTCCCGTTGAAGATCGTCACGGTGGGTTCGTCCGAGGGGGCGCCGAGCGCCACCATCACGGCGCTCGCTTCCTCGGCCGCCCACGTGGCTCCCGGGCTCGATATCGGGTTGGCCGCCACCCTCGGCAGCTTCACCGCCGACCCCATCCCCGAGGTCGCCGCCCGCCTCACCATCGACGGCAAGGTCCGGGACGAGAAGCGGGTGGCCCTGTCGCCGGACGCCGAGTCCACCGTCGACTTCCGTTTCACGCTGGACCGGCCGGGCGGCCACTCGGGCCACGTCTCGCTCCACGCCGAGGGCTTGTCCGGGAACCTCCGGCACTACTTCACGCTTCACACCCGGGAGCGGTTGAACGTCCTGCTGGTGGACGGCGACCCGCAACGGGCTCTGGTAGCCAGCGAGACCTTCTTTCTCAGCCGCGCGTTGAACCCCAGCGGGGACGTGGCGAACTCGGTGCTCCTGCCCGAGGTCATTCTCCCCGGCGCCGTGGAACAGGTAGACCCGGGCGCGTACCAGGCCGTGATCCTGGCCAACGTCGCCGCGCTGCCGCCGGCTTTCGTTGCGCGCCTTGCCGCCTTCGTCGAGGGCGGCGGAGGCCTGCTGCTTTCCCTGGGGGACCGCGTCGCCCCTGAGGACTACAACCGGGCGCTGTGGAACAACGCCACGCCCCTCCTCCCCGGTCCTCTCGGGCAACGGCGGCGGGTGCCCCTGGACCGGAAAGTGACGGTGGGCGAAGTGGATGTCGCGCACCCGGCACTGGAGGCTTTCGATGACCAGCGCCTGCTGGATTCGCTGCGGTCGGCCAAGGTGTCTTCGTATTTCGAGGTAGCGCCGGTGGGCGGGCGCACGTTGATGCGGCTGACCGACGGCAGCCCCTTGCTGATAGAAAAGACGCTCGGCAAGGGACGCGTGCTGCTGCTCGCGTCCACCGCCGACAGCGCCTGGAACAACCTCCCGCTCAAGACCGGCTACGTGCCGCTGGTCCAGTCGCTGGTGACGAACATGGCGGGCGGCGGCAGCGGCTCCATTGATACCGGGATCACCGCGGGAACGGTGAAACGGTGGTCCGCGGGCGCCGCCCACGCGGGCAAGCGGTTGCGGGTGGTGGACCCCAAACGGGGAGAAAACGACGTCGCGCTGGAGCCCGCCGACGGCAAGGCCGCCGGGGCCTTCGGCGGCAACCACTTCGCGGGGATCTACCGGGTGGTCTCGCCCGGCGGAGGACTGGACGTCCCCGCGCTGTACGCCGTCAACCCGCCGCCGGTGGAATCGCGCCCGGAGCGCATCGGCGCCGACGAGCTGGCACGGAAGCTCGGGCCCGTGGACCACGAGGTCCTTGCCGCCGGCGCCCTGGCGGACGGCGGCAGCCGGACCGATCTCGCGCTGGCGCTGGTGGTGGTGCTGCTGCTGACGCTGCTGTTCGAGAGCTGGCTGGGGCAACGGAACTATGAATAGGCGAAGGTTCCTGCGAACAGGGGCGGGTTTGAAACCCGCCCCTACAGGCCCTCACCCGGCCTCCTGCCCCCTCTCCCTCTGGGAGAGGGTCGGGGTGAGGGCGCGAACCCTGCAGGCGACGGAGCCATGAACAGACGAAGGTTCCTGCGAAGCCTGCTGGGAACCGCGGCCGCCTGGGGGCTTCCCGCGGCGCTTCCGGCCGCGGAGACCCCGCAACGCATCCAGTTCGTCTTCGCCCAGGTGCGCTACCGCGGCGGCGATTGGGACCCGCGGCCCCGGGCCGTGACCCCGTTGATGGAAGAACTCATGCGGCGGACCAGCGTGACGGCGGCGCTGGAGCGCCGGGTGGTGAGGTTGACCGACCCCGAGCTGTTCTCGTTCCCCTTCCTCTACGTGGCCGGCAAGTACGACTTCCAGCCGTTCTCCAAGGAAGAGGTCCTGAACCTGAGGCGTTTCCTTTCGTTCGGCGGGTTCCTGCTGGCCGACAACACCCTCGGCCAGCTCGGTTACGGCTTCGACCGGCGCTTTCGCGCGGAGATACAACGGGTGTTGCCCGGGCGCGAGATGCGCAAGGTCTCGCTCACCCACGCCCTCCTGCGGAGCTACTACCTGCTGCGCCGGATCGGCGGGAGGGTGGCCACCAGCTCCTACATCGAGGGGATCCAGCTCGGCGAGACCACGCCGGTGGTGTACAGCCACAACGATCTGGCGGGCGCCTGGGAGCGGGACGGCCTGGGACGCTGGAGCCATCCGTGCGTGCCCAACGGCGAGGAGCAGCGGCGCGACGCCTTCCATCTCGGCATCAACCTGATCCTCTATGCCATGACCGGCAACTACAAGCAGGACCTGATCCACGTGCCGTTCATCCGCCGGCGGCTCACGCAGTAGGACGACATGCAGGCGATCTCGGACATCGTGTTCGGAGGAGGGCTGCCGCCGTGGCTGGTAGGCGGCCTGGCGCTGGCCGCCGCGGCTTTCCTGGTGAACCAGTTCCGCTTCCTTTACCGGAGCCTGGGGCTCCGCAGGGCCTCGCTGCTGACGCTCCTGCGAGGCGTGGTCTACGCCCTCCTGCTGCTGTTTCTCATGGGCCCCGTGCGCACCTTGGAGGACCCCACCTCGTTGCGGCGCCCGCTGGTGGTGCTGCTGGATGCCTCCGAGAGCATGGGCCTCCCCTCCGGCCCCGGCGACGCCAGCCGGATCGACTCCGCCAGGGAAGCCCTCGCCGCCGCCGGACTGACCCGCGCGCTGGCCGGGAAGTACGATCTCAAGCTCTACTCCTTCGACCGCGAGACCGCTCCGCGGGACTTCGGCGGGCTTGGAGACGTGGTGCCGGCGGGCGATGCCAGCCGGCTGTTCGACGCCCTCGCGGAGGTGGCGGAACGCGAGCCGGACGCCGCCGGGGTCGTCGTCGTGTCGGACGGCATCGTCAACCCGGCCGATGCCCTGGACGACTTTCAGGGGCACCCGAGCCCGGTCTTCGCGGTGGCGGTGGGGCAGGCGGAGGGCTTCAAGGACCTGCGCATCGCCGGCCTGCGCACTCCCGAACTGGCCTTTCGCGGCCGCGCTGCCACCATCGACTTCACGATCCAGGCCTATGGCCTGGCCGGCGTCCAGGTGCCGCTCTACTTCAACCTCGGCCGCAACCTCATCTCCACGCATCCCATCACCATCGACCGGGACGCCTACGAGAACCGCGTCACCCTCAACTACACGCCGCGGGAACTGGGCGCCCATGGGTTCACCCTGACGCTGCCCGAGCAGGCCGGCGAAAGCATAGCCGGCAACAACCGCAAGGCATTCCGGATGGAGGTACGCCGCGACAAGATCCGGGTGTTGACCCTGTCGGGTTCCCCCTCGTGGAACTACCGGTTCCTGCGGTTCGCCCTGAAGCAGGACCCGTTCCTGGAGCTGGTGTCGTTCGTCTTCCTGCGCACGCCCAGCGACGTGGTGGACGTGCGCGAGAACGAGTTGAGCCTGATCCCCTTTCCCATCGACGAGATCTTCGTGGAGGAGCTCAAGAACTTCGACGTACTGATCCTCGACGACTTCTCCCACCGCACCTACTTCAACCCGCTCTACTTCGAGAACATCCGGGACTTCGTCCGGGACGGCGGCGGCCTGGCGATGACGGGCGGCGCGCGCGCCTTCGATCGCGGCGGATACCACCAAACCGCCCTTGCCCCGGTGCTGCCCGTGAAGCTCGACGGACGCGGCGCCTTCCGCACCGGCGTCGCCGCCCGCGCCGAGTTGACGCCGGCGGGCAAGGCGCACCCGCTGACCCGGGCGCTCGCGGACCCCGCGGCCAACGAGGAAGCCTGGCGGGCGCTGCCGCCCCTGACCACCCTCAACGAGGTGGCGCAAGCCAGCGGCGAAGTGTTGCTTTCGGCGCGAGCGGGCGGGCGTCAGGCGCCGCTGCTGACGGTGGGACGATACCACCAGGGGCGGACGCTGGCGTTCGCCAGCGACGACCTCTGGCGCTGGAACTTCGACCAGGTGGGGCGCAACCAGAACCCGCAGATCCATCTCAAGCTGGTCCGCAACGGCGTGCGCTGGCTGGCCCAGGAGCCCGCCTTCGACCAGGTGCAGATCCTGGCGGTGGGAGGCTCCCGGCGGCCGGGAGAACCCATCGAGTTCCGCATCCGCGTCCTCAAGGACGACCACGGCCCGGCCAGCGAGCCGGACCTCCAGGTGGTGGTCACCGGACCGGAAGGCGAGCGTTCGCCGCTGGAGGCGTCGGCCACGGATCAACCCGGCGAGTACCGGTCCGAGTTCACTCCGCGCCTGGAAGGCTCCCACCGCATCGAAGTGCAGGCGTCCTCGTCGGGGAAGCCCCTGGGCAAATCGGCCGCCAACTTCCTCGTGGCCCTTCCTTCCGAGGAGAACGACGACGGCCGGCCGCGGCCGGAGCTGTTGGCGGCGGTGGCGGAGCGCAGCCAGGGGATGTTCGCCCCCGCCGCCTCGCTAACCGACGCCCACTGGTCGGAGTTCGAGCAGTTGATGGAGCGGGCGGCGCCGTCGAGCATCGTGGCGCGGAGCCGGGTAGCGCTCTGGAACGAGCCGCTGCTGTTCACTCTCGCGGTGCTGCTGCTGGGGGCGGAATGGTGGCTGCGGCGCACTTGGGGGCTCGTATGACGAAACACGTATTCTCCGGCAATCCCCTGGACCGGGGCGACGTGCAACGCCGTGACGAGGACTGGCTCGCGCGGGCGGCTCGAGACTCCCGGTCCCGCTTCCTGCCCCTTTGGCAGCTCGACATCCTGCTGCGCAACGGCGACCACGCCCAACTCGGATGGATGAAGCCAGCAGACATCGAAAAGCTTGATATCGATGGCCCGCCGGTCTTTCTGGGGCTCATGGACGGCACCGCCCACTTCGCGGTGGACGTCTCCGCCGTCTCGGAGCCGCTGCGGGAACTGAAACTGGAGAAGCCCTGGAGCTTCGTGGAGGCGCGGGCAGCGGCCGCCCAGTTGGAGCCCAGGGAGGTGGGCATCCTGGCCCACGGCAAGTCACAGGTCGACTGGCATCGCCGGCACCGCTTCTGCGGCCTGTGCGGCGCTCCCACCGAGCAGGGGCGCGGCGGCCAGTTGCGGAAGTGCACGAGCTGCAACACCGAGCACTTCCCCCGCACCGACCCCGTGGCGATCATGGTTGTCACCGACGGCGAACGCGCCCTGCTGGGCCAGTCCCGCGGCCGGCTCGCCCGGTCCGGCCGCTACTCCGCCCTGGCGGGCTTCATCGACCAGGCCGAGTGCATCGAGGAGGCGGTGCGCCGGGAAATCAAGGAGGAATCCGGCATCATCGTGGGCGAGGTGCGCTATCACTCCTCCCAACCCTGGCCGTTCCCCTACTCCCTCATGATCGGCTGCCACGGCCAGGCGCTGACCACCGACATCGTCAAAGACGACGAGGAGATGACCGACGTGCGCTGGTTCTCGCGGGAAGAGGTGCTGTCCTCCCTCGCCGGCGAGAACCCCGACCTCAAACTGCCCGACCCCGTGGCCATCGCCCACCACCTGATCCGTGCCTGGGCCGAGGGACGCGTGAAATTCTAGTTTCCCGCGAAGCGGCCATAGTCCCCCTCTCCCTTTGGGAGAGGGCTGGGGTGAGGGCGAAGACGCCTCCCAAGGTTTGAGTTCTCTGAGTCAGCGGTTTATATTTCTCAAAGTGAAATACATTCCACGCCTCCTCGAAACCGAACTTCTTCACGCCGCCCGGAACTTTCCGGCAGTGCTTCTGACCGGCCCGCGCCGCGCCGGCAAGACTACCCTGCTGCGCCGCTTGTTTCCCCGAGCCGAGTACCATCTGGTTGAAGATCCCGACATCATCGCGCGGCTGCGCGCGGATCCTCGGGCTTTTCTCGACGAGATTCGCCCGCCTGTCATTCTCGACGAAATCCAGAACGTCCCCGAACTGCTCGGCTATCTCCGCACCCGCATCGACGCCCGCACAGACCGGATGGGCCAGTGGCTCCTCACCGGCTCGCAGGAAGCACCCCTTATGAGGGGGGTGACCGAATCAATGGCCGGGCGGGCGGCGGTCTTCCAGCTCATGCCGCTTTCGGTACGGGAGACGACCGCGGTCTCCCTACTCAAGGGCGGTTTTCCCGAAGTGCTGGCGCGACCGTCGGCAGCCCGCATCTGGTTCGCCTCGTATGTCCAGACCTATCTGGAGCGAGACGTGCGCGCAGTCAGCGCCATCGGCGACTTGGCCACCTTCCGCCGCTTCATCGCGTTGGTGGCCAGCCGGTGCGGCCAAATCCTCAACAAGACCGATCTAGCCGCGCCCCTCGGGGTTTCGGTGCCAACGATTTCCGCTTGGCTGAATATCCTGGAAGTCACCACTCAGATCATCGTGGTGCCGCCCTTCTACAACAATTTCGGCAAGCGGCTCATCAAGTCGCCCAAGATATACCTGGCTGACTCGGGTCTGGCCTGCCACCTGCTGGGCATCGAAACCGCCGCCGGCCTGCGCGCTTCTCCCTTTTTCGGCGTACTGTTCGAAGGCTTCGTCGCCGCGGAGATCGTCAAGCAGCAGCTCCATACCGGCCGCCGACGGGAACTGTACTACTTCCGTGATCAGCAGGGACTGGAAGTCGACTTTCTGGTGCCCGCGGGCCCTTCCCGTCTGCTGCTGGCGGAAGCCAAGGCGGGACAGACCGCGGCGCCCGGCGCCGCGCGGCCTCTGCTGCGCCTGGACAAGGCCATCGACGGGTATGAAGTCGAGCGTCTGATCGTGCATCAGCCGCCGTCCCGCGGGCCGGATTTCTCGGCAATCTATCCCGGCGTGCAGGCGGTATCGGTCAAGGGGTTGCTGGAGCACCTGACCTACGCCCAGGCATGAAAGTGCGGTCAAGAAGGTGCGGTCAAGTCGACAGAACGGACCCGGCGGCAGAACATGTCTCCGAGACTGAGAACTCAAGGGGTTAATGTCGACCGGATGGCCCATGCCTTGGAGGGATGATTCGATGTCGAAACCACGCATAGCGGTGTTCTCGGGACCGCGCGCCACCATCGCCAACACACCGCCGCTCGTCACGAGCAACAAGGCGCGGGCGGCGGGGGAACGGCAACTGGACGGGCGGTTCGACCACCTCGTGCCACAGCGCCTGCACGAGCCCGTGCGGGTGCGCATCGAGAAGTTCAGCGCGCACCCGCTGGAATCCGACGCGGCCGAGGTCTACCACGACGACGGCAAGCCGTACCACGAGGTAGAGCTGCGTCCGGAGGACGGCCCGTATCCGCTGCCCTACATGGCGCGCCGCGCCGACGGCTCCGGGGACGGCAGCCCCTTCGAGGACGGCGACCAGCGTGACGCCAGCATCGGCTACGGCGGCAGGCAGTCTTACTTTCCCGATGCGTCGCGGCTGTTCGAGGAGATCGACCGCGGGCTGGGCGGGCGCGGCCACGACGGCGCGGCCAGCGAGCTTGACAGGCTTGCGGAGTTCGACTTCGTGCGCGTGCTCCCTCCGTCGGGCTACACGAAACAGGGTGAGGTGGGCGGGCGCGACTTCTTCCCCTACAGCCCCAGGCCCCTGAGCAAGTTTCCGCCAAATTCGGCAATGGCGCGCGCGGTGAACGTCGTCCAGCAGACCATCGACTCGGGGCGCTACGACGGCTTCATCTGGCTGGAAGGCAGCCCGCACGTGGAGGAGACGCTCTACTGGCTGAGCCTGGTGCTGGACACCCACCTGCCCTTCGTCGGCATCTCGTCGCAGCGTCCCCACGGGACCCTCGCCAACGACGGTGACCGCAACATCGTGGACGCCACGCGCTATATCGCGTCCGGGCTCGGCACGGGCCTCGGCGCGGTGGGCATCGTGGACGAGCAGATATTCGCGGCGCGCGCGTTCAAGAAGGGCGACGCACGGCCGGGGGGTTATCGCGCCACCGGCGGACACGGCGGCGTGCTCGGCAGCGCCGGCCACGAGATGCGCGTATGGTTCCGCCCCGCGTACCGGACCACGGGCGCCTCCGCGCTGGCGGTGAAGGATCTGCCTGCGGAGATCCACTTCCAGGAATACGGCGACAGCCCCGAAACGGCGACGATCCGCGTCAAGGACGACGACGGCTCGCTCCGCGGCGACGTCATCGCCCCCGTGCACGTCGTGAAGTACGGCCACTACATGGCCGAGGAAGACACGGCGGACCCGGAGGTGGAGGTGGACATCATGGCGCGCATCGAGCGCGGCCTGGCCCAGGAAGCGTCCGCCGAGCCGGGCGCGCCGCGTTTTCACGGCTTCGTGCTGGAGGGAGCGGCCGGCACCGGATCGGCGCTCCACAGCCAGATGGCGGCACTCGCCATTGCCGTCTGCAACGGCATGCCGGTGGTGCGGGTGAGCCGCGGCGACCCGGAAGGCGCCCTGCCCTCCAACCCCAACGATCTCACCATCGAGGGGAGCAACCTGGACGCGACCAAGGCCCGCGTGCTGCTGCGCGCCGCCATGCTGCGCTTGGGGCGCCTGCCCAAGGCGCGGGACACCCGCAACCCGACGGCGCAAGAACGCGAGGCGTCGGGGGCGGCGATTGCACGGTATCAGGAGATATTCGACACGCACTGAGAGGCCCACCCGGCAGCTATTGATAGTTTCACCGCGCGGGTACTGACATTTTCACCGGGTCTATACCCACACTTTGCCCGGGGCAATCCACGATCACGCCAACCGCCGCCAGTCCTCCTCACCGTACACGAACCATGCGTCCACCCGGCGGCCGTCCCAACGGTAGCAGAGATGCCGGCCCGGGACCGGTATGCCGACAACGTCCGGCCAGAATGCGGCCACGGCCTCGCCGCGGGGGTAGCGGACGCTCGGATAGACGATGCCGTTGCTCGCGTAGTTTTCGCGCAAATCGGCCGCCAATGCCTGTCCGGCGGTGTAGTCGTCGGGGTCGAGGGCAGCGCGGAAGGCTTCCGCGCCGCGCAGGTCGTGGAGTTCCGCGTCGATGGCGCCGACCAGCTCGCGGTAGTCGGCGGTGGCCGGTTCTTCGTCCGTCGCGGCCATGAAACGCTCGAAGTGGTACACGGTCTCCGCCAACGCCACCTCGAAGCGGTTGCCCGAGTAGTAGACCCCGTAGCTGCCATCGCTGAACCGACTGGGCCGATCTTTCGAGACGTGGCAGAACGATCCCATCACCCAACCGGCGCCCGGACCGGAAACCCGACGCGCGGCCGGCACCATACGGATAGCCCCGGCATCGTCTCTCACCCGCGGATCTGTCTTGGCTTCGGCCTCGGCGAGCAGCTCCCAGTCGGCCGGATCGGCGATGTCCTCGAACAGGTTCACCGGCGGATAGATGGAGCGGACGAGGCGGAACGCGCGGCGCCAGTGAACCGGGCTCCGGCGCGGGATCACCAGCCGCCGCGCTCCGCGTCCAGGTAGACCCGCACCGCAGCCAAGTCCGGGATGGACCCCGCCAGCAGGCGATCCAGCACCGACGCGCCGCCGAACGCACGGTTGGGCTTGCGCAGCCAGTCGTAGCCCCGCGACGGATCGCGGAACAGATGGCGAAGGCTCTTGTGAATGCCCATCAGCATGGACAGACGCTCGCGAGTGTCTCGCGAGATGCGCGACGCCTCGACCTGCCCGACTTTCCAACGCGCGTAGGTCCGTGCGGCAGGATCGCCCAACAGAATCCGCCCTTGACGGTCGTTGAGCCGCCACCGCTCCATCAGGTTGAAGAAGGCGCGCAGCATGACCGTGGTCTCACGGTCGCCAATTTCCAGCCAAGGAGTCCGTGGGCGGTCCGGCAGAGCAACAGTTTTCGCCATGTGGCGAATATACGATATCTTATTGCCACTAGTCAATAGCTGTAGCCGAGTCATCGAGCGTTCCCTCCCCTTTGTATTTCCTTGTCGGCAAGTCTCCGGCAATCTATAGTGACGGCGTAGGAGGTGAACCATGACCAGCACTCTCCGCTTCAGCGGCGCCATACCGGCCAACCTGCTTCCCTTCAACGAGGACCTGTCGTTCGACGAGGTGAACTACCGGAAACATCTGTCGTGGCTGGCCGCGGTGGAAGGCGTCGACGCCATCGTCTGTAACGGCCACGCGGGCGAGGTGTCGTCGCTGGATCGAGAGGAGCGGCGCCGGGCGCTGGCCCTGGCCGTCGACGAGGTCGGCGACCGGGTGGAACTCATCTCCGGCATCTACACCGACAACACCCTGGAAGCCGCCGAGCTTGCCAAGGACGCCAAGGCCGAGGGTGCGTCCGGGCTTTTGATCTTTCCGCCGACGCTTTTCATGTGGGGCGCGCGGCTCCGGCCCGAGATGGCCGTTGTCCATTTCGAGACCATAGCCGAGGCCACCGACCTGCCGTTGATCGTGTTCGAGTACCCGCCGGCCATCGGCATCGGCTACGACCCGGAAACCCTGGCGCGGCTGGCGGAGATCGACCACGTGGTGGGGGTCAAGGACTGGAGCAACGACATGGTGGCGCTGGAGGCCAACCTGCGTGCTCTGCGCGGCACCGGCCGGCCCGTGGCGATGCTGAGCAGCTACACCATGTCGCTGTTCGGGAGCTACGTGCTGGGCGCCGACGGCTCCATCTCGGGCATGGGGAGCGTCACCGCCGATCTGCACGCCGAACTCTTCCGGGCGGTGCAGGCCGGAGACCTGGAAGCCGGCCGTCGGCTCAACGACCGCCTGGATCCCCTTGTGAAGGTATTCTACGCGCCGCCCTTCGTGGACATGCACAATCGCATGAAGGAGGCGCTGGCGCTGTTGGGCAGGATTGACAAGGCCGTGGTGCGGCCGCCCTTGAGGCGCATCACGGACGACGAGCGGGAGCGGATCCGCGGGGCGTTGCTGCGGTCGGGGCTGCTGCTGCCTTAGTAGTCGGTCGGCCCTGGGAGTGTCGGATTACGCTTCGCTAATCCGACCTACGGGCCGCCGAGAACCTGCCTACGACCAGCTATCCTCGTAGACCCAGCGGTCGAGGTTGTCGAAGTACTGACGCCGGAGCATGAGGCTCATCTCCACGGCGCGGACGACGCGATCCTGCGTGTCGGGGCTGGTGGCGTACTTCACGAGCAGCTCGAAGGGATAGTTGCCGTGCTCTTCCTCGTCGTCGTGGATCTTCTGGTAGGGGCCGGTGACCCACTCGGGCACGGTGCCGGCCTCCAGGCTCTTGCCGATCAGGTAGTCGGCCACGCCCTCGCCGGCGAACGGAAAAGCCGCGATGCGCTCACAGGTCGTGGTCAAAGCCTCGAAACCGTTGAACATCGCCATCTGGGCGGGTACGGGCTTGTAGTCGTAGGGGACCGCTCCCTTGCCCTTCAGCGCTTCCGAGAGGTACTCCGCGTGGACGAACTCCTCGTAGATGGCTTCCGCCAGAATGGCCTTGACCTCGAGTTCCGGAGTGGTCTTGAGCCATGAGCCGAAGACCTCCGCCGCGCGCACTTCGTTGAAGAGCCGGCTCTGCATCACCTTGATGCGCATCTCGTCGGTGGTGAGCGGAATGTAGCTGTAGGCGGGCAGGTTGTCATCGAGCCCCTTGCAGAACTCGGCGACGCGCTTCTGCACCTTCTTGGCGAATTCGTGACTGTCCATGAGCAACCCCTGTGCGGAAGATTCCGGTACGGATTTGATGGCGGAAGTGATAACAACCGCCGGGAGCACCGTCAACCAAGCGCCCGGGTCGACAGGCAACTGGACCCGCCGTGTCCAGCGGAGAGGAGTCCTTACCGCGATCGTGCGCGGCCGCTGGCTCGGCCCTTACTATTTCTGGCCGAGGAACTGCCTGTATTGGTCCACGATCTCCGGCGGGGCGGCGGCCATTTCCCCTATGATCCGCGCGATGTCCTTTCCCGAGCGCGGGGCGACTCGAATGCCCGAGCGCTTGGCTTCGCTGACGAACTCGGGACTGTGCAAGGCCTTGAGAAAGGCTTCCTGCAGGACCGCGAACCGGTCCGGCGGGGTCCCCGGAGGAACCGCGTAGAGGCGTAGAATGCTCCAGCCATGGATCAGGAAATCGGCCAGCTTCCGCTGCTTGGAGTTGAGCGTAAGGTCCTTCAACGTGGCTACGCCCGGCGGCGCTTCCGCGCCCGGACCTGTTCCGATGGCGAGGAACGGCCGGATGGTGCCGTTCTCGATGAAATGCCCGTAGCGGTCCTGAACGAAATGGAGGGACAGGTTCATCCCCTCCAGCTCCTTCCGCTCCAGCGCTGCCAGGATACCGGTGGAGCCCTTGTAACCGGTGACGACCTTGACGTTGAGACCGAGAGCGCGCTCGAACTCGCCCATGATGGCCGCGGACTGGCCCACACCGGTCGCGCCCACGGCCAAGGGTTCCTTCCTGCCGTTCAGGTCCGCGAGCGTACGGATCGGCAGGTCGCCTCGAACCCACAACACTCTTGGCAGGGCCGGAAGGGAGGGGTCGCCCAGCCACATGTACTTCCTGGGGTCGAACTTGGCCGCGGGATCTTCCATCAAGGCCTGCAGAACGACTCCGGCGGCGAAGTTGACGACGATGAGCCCGTCTCCCGGTTGTTCCGCGTAGACGCGGTTGGCGGCGATCAGGCTTCCCGCGCCGGGCATGTTCTGCACGACGATCCTGGGCTTGCCCGGTATGTGAAGCGGGAGGTGACGGGCCAGGAGACGCGCAAAGGTATCGAACCCGCCACCGGGGCTGACCCCGACGATGATTTTGATGGTCTTGCCTTCGTAGAATGGAGAGGCCCCGTGTGCCGGCGCGCCGGGGTGAAGCCACACGCACAGGGCGGCGACGAGACCGAGCAGGGCTACTCTGGTTGGTGCTACGGTTTGGCCGTTCATGAACACCTCCCTCGGCACGTTGTTCGGAATACACGGAACCCTTTGAGTGTTGGGACACTACGATGGGGTCGGAACTATTGTCAACCGAAAGCAGAACGCGGTCGGCAGCCATCCGCTGCTTGTCCGGGAGTCGGCACTCGCTTATGTTTGACACGCCTGAAGCATTCGAAATAAAGGGGAGTCATGGCCAACGAAGTCTTCGTCGACTCCATCGTGAACGAGATCATCGAGCCCGGGATCCAGCGCCTGATGGAGAGCCGCTACTTTTCCGAACTTCGAGAAGGGAAACTCTCGGTGCGGCGGCTCCAGGGGTGGTCGCTGCAGCACTATCTGCATAACGTCGTCCTGTTGAAGGGCTTTGCGCTGTGCATGGTCAAGAACGCCCATGACAGCCGACTGTTCAACCACTTCTCCTACCAGTTCGAGGAGGAACGGACCCACCCGGACCTCGCCAAGCGCTTCGGGCTTGCGCTGGGGCTGGGCGAAGAGGACTTCGCCAGCGCCACGCCGGTCTTCGGGTGCCTGATACACACCAGCCGAATGATCCATGGCATGCTGTTGGGTTCTCCCGCGGAGAATCGGGTCGGAGCCCTGGTCGACGAGAGCATGGTGCGGCGGTACTCGGAAGAGTTCAACATCCATGCTCGGAAGCACTACGGCCTTGGAGACGATGCGTGCGAGTTCTTTACGGTTCACATGGTGGCGGACGAGGAACACACGGCGCAGGCGTCTGAAGTCATCGCTCGCATGGCCGAAACGGAACGGGAACAGCAGTTGGTACGTGAGGCCGCGGAGCACACCGTGCGCCTCAAGCTGGGCAAGTTCGAGAGCATCTACGAGAGCTACGCGTAGCTCAGGCCACCGCATCGGAACGGAGCCATGAAGATATACAACTTCGACCTTCTCGCGTATCCGCATGTGCCCATGGACATTCCGGGCACCCCCTTGCCCAGCAACCTGTTCGATCCAATGGAGGGCTGTCGCAACTACGAAGAGCACTTCTACGAGATGGAACACTGCGAACAACTCGGCTTCGAAGGCGTGCTGTTCAACGAGCACCACTACAGCGCCTACGGCACCATGCCCTCGCCGAACCTGGTCGCCGCGGCACTCAGCCAGAGGACCAGTCGGATCAAGATCGGCGTGCTCGGCAACGTCCTGCCGCTGCGTCACCACCCGGTGCGGGTCGCGGAGGAGTACGCCATGGTCGACTGCATGTCGGGAGGCCGGCTGATCGCGGGCTTCGTGCGGGGCATCCCTCCGGAATACCTGTGGTACAACGTCGACCCAAGCGAGTCGCGCGGGCGTTTCGAAGAGGCTTTCGAGCTGATCATGAGGGCCTGGAGCGAGCCCATCTGGAGCTACCACGGCAAGTTCTTCCACCTCGAAAACTGCGCCACCTGGCCGCGCCCCATCCAACAGCCCCACCCGCCCATCTGGGTCGCCGCGCGCAGCGCCGAATCCGTCGAGTGGTGCGCGCAACGCCGTATCCCCATCGCCCAGGTGTACCAGACCGCCAGCCAGATCGAGGATACGTTCAACTACTATCGCAAAGTGGCCCGGGATGAGGGCTGGGAAGCCGATCCCGAGCAGTTCATTCTGTGCCGGCATATCTACGTCGATGAAACGGACGAGAAGGCACGCGAAATCGCCGAACCGGCATTGCGCTACTTCTTCACGCTCCTGAACCGCGGTTTCAAGCAGACGGCCACCCCCGAAGGCGCGCGCGTGAGAGAAGCCCTCTACACCGAGAAGTCGTTCAACTACTTCCGTGAAGAGAACCGCCAGCGACACGACTTCTCGCTGCTGAGTTGGGAGGACCTGGACCGGGTCGGCTATGTCATCGCCGGGAGCCCGGACACGGTGGCCCGGAGACTCAACGAGCAGATGCGTCTCGTAGGCGCCGAACATTTCATGGGCATGTTCCACATCGGCAACCTGCCCCACAGCAAGGTCCTCGCCTCGCTCGACCTCTTCCACAAGGAAGTAATGCCGCGGTTGGAGGGGAGCCGGTAGGCCCGGTTCCGGGAGAGTCTTGTGGCAGGCTCCGAACGAATCAACGACCTGAAGACCCTGGACGACCTCCTCGAAAGCGAGTCCATGAGGGGACTGTGGGTCGGTGAAGAACGGTACTTTACCGAGCCTCGCCCGTTCGGCGGACCCCATCTCTGGAAGTGGGCGAAGATTCAGGAGGGATTGGAGGCCGCATCAAGAATCGTGCCGACGAACTTCAAGGGCTCGCGAAGAGCCATCACGCTGGTCCATCCGGACATCGCCGGAGGAACGAGCCACACGCTGGTCATGGCGGTGCAGTTGGTCAAGCCCGGGGAGGCCGTCTACGCGCATCGGCACACGGCCGCGGCCATTCGATTCGTTCTTGAAGGGGGGACGGATGCCTACACCGTCACCAACGGCGAGAAATCCGTCATGGAGCCCGGCGACCTCGTGGTTCAGCCGAACTGGAGCTGGCACAACCACATCAACGAATCCGGCCGGGACGCGGTGTGGATCGACGTTCTCGACGTGGGGCTCATGGCCATGCTGCGCACGATGTTTCAAGAGCCGCACCCGGCCGAGGAGTTGAGACTCTTCAACAGCGCCACCGACACCACGGTCCGCAATCCCGGCGGGCTTGCCCCTCCGGGCCGGAGCCTCAAACAACCGGTCTACAAGTGGCGCGAGACCCTACCCGCTCTGACCGAGATGCTTGTCGAAGACAAAAGCGCCTACGACGGTCGTTGCCTTGAATACCGAGACCCGGTCGCGGGAGGGCCGACATTCCCGACGTTTTCGTGCTGGATTCAGATGCTGGACCCAGGCGAGGACACCTTGCTCCACCGCCACACCGCGAACCACCTTTACCACGGGTTCCGCGGCTCCGGCGTCGTCGAAGTCGAAGATGCCGAACTTGCCTGGGAAGAAGGGGACTTCATGGTCGTTCCCAACTGGAGTTGGCATCGACACAGGAATACTTCCGACACGGAGCCGGCCGTCCTCTTTTCCGCCACCGACCGCCCCCTCCTGGAACGGCTCGGGCTCTACCGCGAGGAAGACGCCAACGGCAAGGGCTGACGCGTCGGCTTGGATCAGGAGTCCAGGGTCGACTCCACGAACAGGTCGTCCACCGCCACGGCCTTGTCCATCAGCCCCTGGTCGTGGGAGTAGCCCATGAAGCGCTCCAGGTTGGCGCGGTTGCGCCTGAGCCCGTAGGGCCAGTAGTCCATGCCCAACGTTTCCCGCTCTTCCTCGTAGAGGTGCCGGGTCCACACCAGGCTCGACCAGTTGGGGTCGGAGTAATACTCGAAGCAGGCCACCTTGGCCTTCTCGAAGGCGTCGGTGACGCTCTGCACGGCGAAGGGATACTTCTCCAGCACCTCGTTCTTGAAAGCCACCACGTGCATGATCGGGTAGAATCCGTTCTTGCGGAAGTACTTGATTTCCTCGGCCCGGGGGTCGCGGAACAGCCGGCGGATCTTCTCCGACCCGTCCACCACCTCGTCGGGCGGATGGGGCATCATCAGGGCGTCGATCTCGCCCCGCTCCAGCATGGCGCCGATGCTTTCGCCTCTTTCGAGGTAGCGCATGCTCACCCCTTCGAGTTGAACCGGGAGGGCTTCCGGTTTGTCGATGACCCAGTCGATCTCGCGCCAGGGCACGTCGTACTCGCTCTGCAGGTCGCCTTTGGCCAGCACGGAGAGGGTGGTCTGGAAGGTGCTGAGCCCCACGGTCCTGTCGATCAGGTCCCTGGGCGACTCGATGCCCGCGTCCACGTTGACCCACATCTGCGACAGGCTGAACAGCCGTCGCGGGAACACCGGGATGGCCTTGATGGGCATGTCGCGGCTCTGGGAGATGAGGTAGGACGACAGCGACAGCTCGCAGATGTCGAACTCGCCGTCCTGGAGCATGCGCTCGTGGCGCCGGGCGCCGTGCCTGAGGGGATGAGACTGGCCGATCTCCAGCACCTCGAGGTCCAGGCCCTCGGCGGTCACGCTGCCGTCAAACAGCGGTACGTGCCTGTCGTAGTGGGACAGGGCCATGGTCAGTTTGGGGTCCGCCATGATGTCGCTTGCCTCCTTCCTCCCGCGGGTTGCGCCACGGATTGAAACGAGACTATACACTAGCGGTATCGGCAGGGCCAAACCTGACCGGCGCCCGCCGCCGCACGGAGGAGGGATGGACATGGCCAGAATACGCTACGTCGCCACCATGAGCCGCGACCCTGACGCACTGGCGGGCTTCTACACCCAATACCTCGGCATGAAAGAGCTCGGGCGCTCGGCGGACGGAGACGTCTCCCTCACCGAGGGTCTTTACAACCTCACCCTGTTCCGCAAGCGGCAGTCCCTGGGCGAGTTCCACCTGCGCCGCGGGCTTCATCACATCGGCCTCCAGGTGGAGGATTTGGGCGAGGTCCGGGCGCGCTACCAGAAGTTCAACCCCAGGGGCGTTGTGGTAACCGAACCCGGCGGCCTGCACCACGGCGCCATACGTATCTTCGATCCCGAGTGCAATCCCGTAACCCTCTCGGAAGGAAGCTTCGGCGTGGAGGACGGAAGCGGATTTCCGCGGATTGCCCACGTAGCGTTCAACGCCCTGGACCCGGAGGTGATGCTCAACTTCTACGTGCAGGTGCTGGGGCTCCGAGAGGTCGAGAGCAGCTACAAGCGGCGGCGTAGCGGCCTGCTCAACCGCTTCGCGGGCGACGGCTCCACAAACCTCGCCATCCACCCGTTCTTCAACTCCAACGTGGGGCACGAGCGCCGCTTCGGCGTGAACCACATCGGTTTCCTGGTAGACGACCTGGCCCGGAAGCTGGACGACCTGGGGGGCGTGGTGACGGTCAAGGCGCGTCCGCCGGACCGGCCGTACGCCGAGTTCCGCTTCCGGGACCCCGAGGGCAACGCCCTGGACCTGTCCCAGAACAACGGCTGGGAGGTGGACATCGACAAGTGGGAGCGGGCCGCCTGAAAAACCATTCCTCAAATGTCCATTTGCTGAAAAACGATTACAGTCGGAGCTTCTTCCGGAAAAGGAGAACGACATGGCCATCGAAGTCATGGATCTGATGGAGAAGGGGCGCAAGGACCTGAAGCGCGAGGTGGTGTTGAACACCAAGCGCTTTCACACCTGGGTGCACGTCTACCGCGAGCCCGGCGACAAGGACGACATGCACTGCCACAACGCCGACCAGAGCTTCTACGTCATGGAAGGCGAGTGCACCATGCACTTCCCCGACGGCGGCAAGGCCGTCATGAAGCCGGGCATGGTGGCACTCATTCACGGCGGCGACTTCTACCAGCTCGAGAACACCGGCACCGGCCCGATGATCCTCATGGGCAACCGCTCGGGTCCGTCCGAGGACATCAAGCACATCAACCACGAACTCCGAGTGGACATCAAGGATCTGCCCAAGGAAGACCGGGAGCGGATCGGCAAGGGCGGGCCGGTCTACGTCACCAAGGCCGGCTAGAGGTGGCTCTGAAATATCTACCCATCCTGGCGGAACACGCGGCCCCGAGACCGCCGCGCAAGCTCTACCGCGCGCCCCGCATCGGCTGGCTGCCCATCGGCCGACCGTTGGACGAGATGCGCGTGAGCCTCGTTACCAGCGCGGCCATCCGCCAGACCAACCAGCGCGCCTTCACCGCGGGCGGCGACGCAAGCCATCGCCGCATCGCCGCGGACCCGGAGGTGGAGGTCACCGTCGACCACCACTCGCCCGTGGGCGCGGACGTGCGCCGGGATGCCGAGGTGGTCTTTCCCAGGCGGGCGCTGCGGGAGCTGGCGCGAAAGGGCGTCATCGGCAGCGTGGCGCGCAGTCACTTCTCCATCTACGGAGGCATCTCCGACCACGCCGCCATCACCGAACGGCTCGCCCCGGAACTGGCGCGCAGGCTTGCGGCCATGCGCGTGGACCTCGCCCTGATGGTCCCCTATTGACCCTACTGCCACGAGACCGTGAGTCTCGTCGCCAACGTGGTGGAGGCCTCGGGCATACCGACGCTTCTGATCGGCACCGTGCGCGACATCGTCGAGCGGGTGAAGCCTCCCAGGGCCGTGTGCGTCGACAACCCCGTGGGTCGCACCTTCGGACGGCCGCGAGCGAGCCGCCGGCATGAAGCGCTGTTGGCCGAAGCCCTGGGCCGGGCTCACGCGTTCAAGCGCAAAGGCCGGATCATCGACCTCCCGGGCAACTGGACCGACCGCCCCGGCGCCGCGTGGCAGGACATGGTGCGGAGGGAGATCCTGCGGCTGCCGCGGCGCTGAGGATACGAGACCCCCTCCGTCGTTCCCGCGAAGCAGGCTGCGTCAAAACCCTCTCCCTTTGGGAGAGGGTGGCCGAAGGCCGGGTGAGGGCTGCGCGGCGACCCTGCCTCTCCGTGGGAGGCGCTGGCGCCGGGAAGCCCTCACCCCGACCCTCTCCCAGAGGGAGAGGGGGTGGTTTTGACACAGCCTCGGAAGCGAGAATCCAGGCGGGATTGCGTGGGGAAAGCGTCCGTATGGCCCCTCCCCGCCCCTGGATTCCCGCTTCCGAGGGAATGACGGAGGATATCAAATCCTCTGCGCCTTCCCCGAGTCCTTCAACACTTCGTACGCCCGCAGTCCCACCGCCAGGTCCATGATCCCCAGACCCTGAAGCTTGAACAGCGTGATCTCCTCCGACGCGGTGCGGCCTGGGGCGTTGCCGAGGATCACGTCTCCCAGCTCCGAGACGCCGTCCCAGCTGAGCACCCTGTCCCGCACCGCCCGGAACAGGTCGCTCTCGTTGGCCTGCACGGTCGCCTTCGAGGTGACGAACACGCGCGCGGCCCGGCGGATGGTGTCGTGGCCGATCTCCTCGCGCACGCGGGTCTTGTCGCCGTTGGCGATGGAGGTCACGTGCATACCGGGACGGAGGCTCCGGCCTTCGAACACCGGGTTCTGGGCGTTGGTGGCGGTGATGACGATGTCCGCGCCCTCCAAAGCGGCCTCGACGCTGTCCGCGACCGTGGCCTCGACCCTCAGACCGGCGCGGACGCGGTCGGCGAACCGGAGACGGTGCGCCGGGGTCGGGCTGAATACGTTGACGGTGTCGACGGGGCGCACCGCGCACACCGCCTGGAGTTGGGTGAAGGCGTGCTTCTCGCTGCCGATGACCGCCGCCCGCCTAGCGTCCGTCGGCGCCAGGTACTTGGCGCCGACGCCCCCGGCGGCGCCGGTGCGAAGCTCGTTGATGGCGCAGTCCTGGAACAGGATCAGCGGCTCGCCGGTGTCGACGCTGTAGAGCATGACGGTCTCGTGGTGGATGGCCCGGTCCCGGTCGGTCTGCAGGTAGGCGCCCATGACTCCCTTGAAGGAGCCCGGCAGCACGCCGAACAGCATCCGGTTGGGGTGGTGGATGCGCCGGCGCGGCAGCACCACGGCGTTGCCGCGCGAGGTCTCCGCCAGGGACTCCTCCACCGCCTCGATGGCCTGTGCCATGGGGATGATGGCCTCCACCGGCGTCTCCTTGATGAACAGCATGGATGGGTTCCCCCGCTTTCGTGTGTGCCCGCCGTTTGCCGGCTCGGTGGAGCGATCCCGCCGAGCACCGTGCGGGCAGTCTGCCATCCCTTGAACTGGCCGTCCAGGAACGCTATTCAACATCAGCGGCCAGTGTCCTGTCCCGCCGGCGCTTCGGTGTGATACGCGAGACTGAACAGGCTGCGCTTGCCGTTTCGGCCCAGCGCCGATCCCGCGCGTTCGCTTCGGCACACCCGGGGCAACGACCATCCGAAGAGGAGGATCATCCCCATGGCCATCAACGGTACCAAAGTCATCGACCTGGACAGCCATCTGGTGGGAGACGTGGGCAACTGGAAGCATTGCATCGAGGAAGAGTGGAAGGAACATCTGCCCCGGCCGCTTCCCACCGCCCCCGACGAAAGGCGCAAGACGCTGGTGGGGACGCGCGTCATGGTGCAGTCGGAGTTGACCCGGCAGAGCGGCGAGAAGCCCGAATGGCACAAGGCGGAAGACCTCGTGGCCGCGGGCCGCGTGCGCAACCTCGACAAGGACGCCATCGACGTCGCGGTGCTGTCCCCCAACTCGCCGGCGCTCGACCTGGTGTGGTTTCCGGACGACCCGGAGCTGGCGGCGGCCTATTGCCGCGCCGAGAACAACTACATGCGGCAGTACGCCGGCGAGTTCCCGGAGCGCCTGCAATGGGCAGGCGTCATTCCGTGGCAGGACGCGGACCTGGCGGTCCAGGAGCTTCACCGCATGGCGGACATGGGCAACCAGGCCCTCAACATGAAGGCCGTGCCGGTGGCCGGACGCCAGTGGTGGGACCCCTACTACGACCCCATCTACGCGGAGCTGGAGAACCTGGGCTGGCCCATCATCATCCACGACACCAAGCACGAGTCCATGGGCCAGGAACGGTTCGCCGACAACTTCTTCTTCTCCCACATGGTGGGACGCGTCTTCGAGTCCATGGTGTGCATGATGACTTTCATCTGCGGCGGCGTGCTGGAGCGGTTCCCCAAACTCAACCTCGTGTGCCTGGAGACCGGCGCATCCCAGATGCCCTGGTGGCTGGGACGCATGGACGAGCACCACGAGAAGCTGCCGCACTTGGTGCCGTGGCTCAAGATGAAGCCGAGCGAGTACTTCATGCGGCAGGTGTACGTCGGCTGCGAGCCGTTCGAGGACGAGCACTTCGAGCTGGCGGTGGAGATGCTCGGCGACGACAACCTGGTACTGGCCACGGACACGCCGCACTGGGACTCCTCCCCTCCAGGGGAGGTGACCCGCCCCATCGTGGAGAGCGACAAGCTGACCGACGAGAACAAGCGCAAGATCCTGGGCGAGAACGCTGCCCGGATCCTCAACTAGCTACTCTGAACCTGCGTTCATCGAGCGAATCAACCGGAGGTGAACCTTGGCCTATCAGACAGTCGGAAAGCCCATGCCCCGCATCGAGGGCGCGGATAAAGTCACCGGCGCCACGCGCTACGCCGCGGACCTGCCGATCCCCGATTCATTGTACGCCAAGGTGCTGCGCAGCCCGCTCCCCCATGCGCGCATACGCAAGATCGACACCAGCAAGGCCAAGGCGCTGCCGGGCGTCCACGCCGTACTGACGGGCGCGGACCTTCCGGAAGTGTACGTGGGACTGCGCATGAAGGACATGCCGGTGCTGGCCAGGGACAAGGTGCGGTTCGTGAGCGACCCGGTGGCCGCGGTGGCGGCGGACACGCCGGAGATCGCCGACACGGCGCTCGGCCTCATCGAGGTGGACTACGAGGAGTTGCCCGGGGTGTACGACCCTTTGGAGGCGGTCAAGCCCGGCACCGCGGAGTTGCACGAGGCGCCGCGGGACTACAAGAACGCGCCGCCGCTGGCGGAGGGCGTGGACCCCGACCGGCCCAACGTCCAGTCCCACAGCATCTGGCAGAACGGCGACATCGACGCCGGCTTCGACAATGCCGACCGCGTGTTCGAGGGCACCTTCGCCACGCAACTCGCGCACCACGGCTACCTGGAGCCCCACTCGTGTACGGTGGCGGTGGATGCGTCGGGCAACGTCGAGGTGTGGGCTTCCAACAAGGGGCCGTTCGCGCTCAAGAACCGGCTGGCCCAGGACCTCGAAATCGAGCCGGAGAAGGTCAACGTCCACATCCTTTCGGTGGGCGGGGACTTCGGCGGCAAGGCTTCGATGATCGATACCCCGGTGTGCTACTACCTGGCCAAGGAGACGGGCCGGCCCGTGCGCATGGTCCTCACCTACACCGAGGAGATCGCCACCGCCGCCCACCGGCATCCGGCCATCGTCACCCTGCGCGTCGGCGTGAAGAACGACGGCACTCTCACGGCCGTGGACGGCAAGGTCACGTTCGCGGGCGGCGCCTACGCCGCCTGGAAAGCCAACCCCGAGATCACGGTGCTCGGCGCCAAGCGGCTGGCCAGCTACTACCGGATCCCGGCCATTCGCATCGAGACCGTCTGCGCCTACACCAACCAGGTCCCGTGCACCCAGACCCGAACTCCGGGAAGCCCCCAGATCGTCTTCGCGGTGGAGTCCCAGATGGGTCAGATCGCCCGGGAGATGGGTATCGACCCCGCCGACTTCCGCCTGCGCAACCTGGTAGTCCCCGGCGACACCTCGCCGCTGGGCGCCAAGTGGGACGGCATCCTGGCCAGGGAAACCCTCGAGAGAGCGGTGGAGGCGTCGGGATGGCGCACCGGCTCGCCCGGACCCAACCGCGGGCGCGGTATCGCCCTCTACGAGCGTGGCGCCGGCGGCGGGAACGCCGAAGCAGGCATCGATCTCCACGAAGACGGCACGGTCACGGTTCTCTGCGGGGTGCCGGACGTGGGCCCTGGAATCCATACCGCCATCACGCAGATCGTGAGCGAGACCCTGGGCGTCGAGCCGGAGAGCGTGCGCATACGGGTGGAGGACACCGACAATTCACCCTGGGATCCGGGCACCGGCGGCAGCAAGTCCACCAACACCACCGGACACGCCGCCCACAAGGCCGCCCGGGAGGTGCACGAACAGCTCGTGGAATGCGCCGCCCGAAAGCTGGGCTGCGACCCCGACCAGGTGGGCCGGGTGGACGGCCGCTTCGCCGCGCCCGAGGGCGGCGAGCTGTCCTTCGCGGAGGTGGCCCGGGCCGCCATCGCCGAGGCCGGCGGATCGTTCCACCACGACACGGTTTTCGCCCCCGAGGGCCAGCCGCCCATCACCTCGTTCGCGGCACAGATCGCCGAGGTGGAAGTCGATCCGGAAACCGGCCAGGTGACGGTCACCCGCATGACCACCGCTCACGACTCCGGCAGGATCCTGAACCACCTGACCTTCCAGGGCCAGATCGACGGCGGCGTGGTCAACGGCGTGGGCTTCGCGCTGATGGAAGACAACCCCATGTCCGACGGCAGGATCACCACCCTGAACCTGGGCGACTTCAAGCTCCCTTGCGCCAAGGACATCCCCAAGCTCGACACCGTGTTCGTCGACCAGGGCGAAGGCCCCGTCCCCTTCCAAGGCAAGGCCATCGGCGAGCTCCCCAACGTCCCCACCGCCGCCGCCATCGCCAACGCCGTGTCCGACGCCATCGGCGCACGCGTCTACGACCTGCCGCTCACCGCGGAGAAGGTGTACGCGGCGCTACACGAATCGTAGCAGCTGAGAACACAGGACCTTGCGCCCTTCGGGGCTCAGGGTCCCACTCCACAGCCGTATTCTCGGGTAACCCGTAGGTCGGATTAGCGAAGCGTAATCCGAGGACCACCTGTGCCAGTGATCGATATATTATTGCTCGAATGATACAAAATAGCCGTATGCCCAAGATCACCGTCGACCTTGATGAGAGTCTGATCCAGGAGGCGCGCCGCATACTCGGAACATCCTCCGTCGAAGAGTCCATCTACGCCGCGCTACGCGAAGTCCTATCCGCCGACGCCCGACGGCAAGAAGTCCGGGTGCTTGCGGAAATGGATGGGATGGACCTCGCCAACAAGGAGGTCATGGCGAAAGCCTGGCGTTCGTGAGGTGGTGCACCAAGGTCCGAAAACTGTGGCGAGAGTGCAAGAAGCCAAAAACAGGGAGGACTAGATGGTCCTGGCACGAGATTTCAAGGAAACCGTCCGGGAGCGCGTTGAACGGGACGCAGCCTTTCGCGAGGCACTGTTCACAGAGGGGATTGAATGTTTGCTCGCTGGCGACGTTGACACCGGCGAGGCCGTCTTCACCCTAATGTGGTCACGAATTACCGATCCGCCGCTGACAACCGTTCCTTGAGGGCCTTGAATCCGGATTCGTTCAGGCCCGTCGCTTCCTCGATCACGTCCCAGCCGACGCCGGCGCGCAAAAAGCCTTCGACCGTCTTCAACTGTCCGAGGCGTTCGCCTTCAGCCCGACCCTTTGCCTCTCCCTCGGCCAGAAGCTGTTGAGCGTATGACATGATCATTCCTCCATGCTCGTGTCCGTGTCGCCGTAGCGCCTCGTCGAATGCGTCGGTGCCTACGTTGTCCTGAGTCGCCATGACGTACAATACGAACAGTTCAAGGTAATCGATCCGTCTCTCCAGGCGCAACTGTTGCAACAATTGTGCCGCCATGTCCATCGCCAGCGCCACGTGTCGCCCATACGCGGCCATCATCAACCACTGTGCGACCCGTCCCCTTGCTCCCCCTTCCACCTCCTTGGGTTTCAGATTGGTCTGGTCCAGCAGCAGATGGGCGAACCGGGGAACCCAGGGCCACTCCCGCGCCACTTCGGGGAACAGGTCCGCAAACTGCGTGGAATGCGTCCATCCGTGGCGGCCCTGATAGAAGACCATGGGCACGATGGGGCGCAATGACCCGGCCCCGTCCTGTACTCCGGTGTCCCAGATGCGGCAGCAGTATTTCAACAAACGAAACGGCATTCGGGCGTCCGGCGTCGATTGATGTTCCAACAGCACGTAAAGCCACACCGGTTCGGCGCTTTCGCCGTACGCCACCTCGTACAGGAGGTCCGTTTGGCTCTGTCTCAGTTTTTCGTCCACGAAGCTCCCATCCAGGAGCTTGAGGCTGGTCCAATCCATGCTCTCGCGGAGAACGCTGGGCAACGCCTTGCGCAACAGGCCGGCGGCTTCTCCTACGTCCGAGAACACCTTGCGAAACAGACTGTCATGAGGGTGATCGACTTCGTTTGCCAAGGTTGTTCCTCCCGCTACTGTCCTGTTCGGCAGTGTCGGGAGGAACTTTAACTTTCACGTCAGGTTCGCCAGGATCTCCTCGTCGGCGGCGGTGAGGTCCACCGGCTTGCGGAACGGCTGCGGCCAGTCGATGCCGGTGGGCCAGTAGACTTCCACGGTGTTGCCGTCGGGGTCGGTGAAATAGATGCCGATGGCATTGCCGTGGCTGTTGACGTGCTGGATGGGGATGCCGCGTTCCACGAAGTCGCGGTGGAAGGCTTTCAACTCGGCGAGGGTTTGGCAGCGGAAGGAGATCTGCGAGACGACCTGTCCGTCTTCCCGCCCGGGGCGCAACTGCAACTCGTGGTGCTCTTGATGGCGCTCCTGAGCGGTCATGAAGACGGTGCCGGTTTCGCTCTCGTCGCTGACGGTCAGGCCCAGCACGTCGCGGTAGAAGGCTTTGGAGCGCTCGATGTCGTGGACCAGCAGGCCCACGTGGCCCAATGATGAGACCTTCGGCATGATGGGTTTCCTCCTGTCGCTTCCCCTCCGGGCTGCTTCCGTCAGCCGTTGTAGAACCGCTCGGCGTTGGCGTAGAGCACCTTGTGCTTCTGCGTGTCCGAGAGGTCCTCGCGGGCGCTCAGCTCGTCGATGTCGCCGTAGAACTCGCCCTTGTGACGCTCGTGCGGATAGTCCGAGGCGAAGAGGATGCGGTCCTCGCCCACGAGCTGCAGCACGGTGGGGAGAGTCCTCTCCTCCACTTCGCAACTGAAGTAGATGTTGCCGTCGCGCACGTAGTCGCTGGGGCGCTTGGTCAGCACCGGGCACCACCGCCTTCGTCGCTCGTAGTTCTCGTCCATGCGGTCCATCATGTAGGGCGCCCATCCCGCGCCCGCCTCCAGAAAGGCGAAGCGCAGGTCGGGAAAACGCTCGAACACGCCCTCGGTCATCATGTCGGTGAACTGGATGAGCTGCGACAACGGGTGCTCCAGCGTGTGGGTCTTGAAGAGGTTGTCGGAGTTGTCGATGCCGATGCGCTGACTCACGGCGCCGTGGATGGCCAAGCAACAGCCGAGGCGCTGGGCTTCTTCGTAGAGGGGGTCGAAGTCGCGGTGGCCGTAATGTTTGCCCGCGGCCGTCACCGACGGCAGCATGGCGCCCGGCATGCCCAGCTCCGTCACCGCGGCACGAAGCTCGGTCACCGCTTCCGGTATGTTCTGGGCCGGGATCAGCGCCACCGCGCGCAGGCGCTCGCTGGCCTGCATGAACTTCGCGTGCACCCAACGATTGTACGCCCGTGCGATGGCCGCGGCATAGTCCCGGTCCTGGATCATTCCGCTGGCAAGGCCCACCGACGGATACAGGTAAGAGGTCTCGATGCCGCAGCGGTCGAGAAACTCCACCCAGCGCTCGGCGTTCGGATCGTCCTCCTCGGTCAGGCGCGAAAAGCCGCGGACGAAGCCGTCCACGCTCGGAAACAGCGAGTAGACGGTCCAGGGCAGTTGGTTGTAGGGCGGCTCGAAGAAGTCCTTGATCTCCGCGGGATGCTCCATCACGTGGCCGTCGGCATCGACGGCGCGGTAGTTGCTCATCTTCCCTCGTCTCCTTCCGTACGCCCTTTAGCTTGGGGTTTCCGGTCATCCTATTACCCCGGCCGAACCTTGACAAGGACAGGCTCATGTGGCCATCTAGGGGCCTGTCCGTGGGGCGGGTTTCCGGACCCGCCCTGCTCGGACAGGCCCCTGTTTCCCGCGCACCGAAGGAGGTTTCTTTCATGGCACCGCAGTACGCATCCAAGCTCATCTACGGCAACGAGGTATCGGATTGGCAGGAGCGGCTGAACACCGACCGCATGCGCCGGGAGCGGGCCGAGCGGGCCAAGCGGATCATGCGCGAACACGGCATCCCCGCGCTGTTGGAAGCCAACTCGGCCAATATCCGCTACCTAACGGGCCTCAAGGGGTTCAACTATCCCATGTGCCGCTACACCCTGTTCTTCGCCGACCACGACCCGGTCATGTACGAGCACAGCGGCCACTTCCACCAGATGCCGGACCAGGCGCCGTGGATCACCGAGTGGCGGCCGGCGCGGGCTTGGCTGACCGCGGCCTGCGGCATCGAGGCGGCCAAGGACGAGGCCCGGCAGTTCGCCGCCGACATCCACGACGAGCTAAAGAGCCGGGGCCTCCTGAACGAGAAGATCGGCTTCAGCGCCTTCGACGGCATCGCGCGCGAGGCCCTCACCAACGCCGGCGTCAAGAACCTCGTGGACTTCAGCCTGGTGATGAAGGAGATCCGCAAGATCAAGACGCCGGACGAGATCGACTGCCTCAAGACCGCCGCCGCCATCGTGGAAGGCGTCTGGTACAGCATCTGGGAGAACGCCAAGCCCGGTGTCCGCGACACCCAGCTCTCGGGCGTCGCCACCAAGGCGGGCTATGACATGGGCGCGGAGTCGGCGCCGCCGGGAGGGTGGCGCTCCGGACCCAGCACTTTCGACCGCGGGTTCCATCAGTCGAGCCGGCTCCTGCAGACCGGCGATCTGCTGTACGGCTCGCTCTGCGGCCTCACCTACCAGGGCTACGCCACCTGCACCTACCGGACCTTCATCGTCGGCAGGAAGCCCAACGCCAAGGAACTGGACTGGTACAAGCGCGTGAAGGACAGCATCGACGGCGTCATCGACGCCATCAAGCCCGGCGCCACCACCGCCGACGCCGCCAAGCATTTCCCGCCGGCGTCGAGCTGGGGCTACGACGAGGAGTGCGAGGTGCTGGCCAGCGAGATCGGCCACGGCATCGGCCTCACCCAGGGAAGCACCAACTACGACATCCCGATCATCAACCGCCAGTGGTCGCTGAACTATCCGCAGGAGTTCGAGGAGGGTATGACCATCGCCATCGAGAGCCGCGAGGGCGAAACCCGCGTGGGCGGCGTGCGGCTGGAGAACATGGTGGTGGTGACCAAGGACGGCGCCGAGATCATGGACCACTTCCCGCGGGAAGAGATCCTGGTGGCGCCGCGCTAGATCGGATAAGGAGGAGAGACCCATGAGCGATTCACTCCGCTATTACGTAGCGTTCAACGGCGGCCTCACCGTCTACGAGGACCGGGGCGGTGGGCTGGAGGCGTGCGCCGAGCATTTTCCGGGACAGACCGTGGACGGCCTGGCCGGCTCGAAGACCCGGCCCGAGCGCGTCTTCGCCGCCGTCCCCTTCGATGGCGCCTACCGCACCGACGACGCGGGCAAGAGCTGGAAGAGGGTCATCGAGGGCGACTCGCGTTGCTTCGCGGTGGACCCCAACGACGACCGCGTGGTCTATGCCGGACTCGGTCCGGTGCAGCTCATGCGCAGCGAGGACGGCGGCGACACCTGGGAGAACCTGGAGAGCCTGCAGCAGATGCCCGAGGAGGTCCAAAACCAGTGGTGCGTCCCGGGCCCGTACGTCGGCGTGCAGTTCCCTCACGTCTGCAACATCTTGATCCATCCGGACGACTCCGAGCTCCTGCTGCTGACGCTGGAGCACGGCGGCGTCGTGCGCAGCGAGGACCGGGGCAAGACCTGGGAGGACGCAAGCTCGGGCATCGACTATCTCGACATGCACCACATCTACAACTATCCGGGCAGCAAGGACCGCTACTACGTGTCGTGCGCCCGGGGCTTCTTCCGCAGCGACGACCGCGGACGGCAGTGGCGCCGGGTCGAGGACGGCATGCCGTGGGGCTACACCGAGAAGTACAGCTACACCCACGACTGGTACTTCCTGCCTGGCGACACGCCGCGGATGATGGTGTGCGGCGGGCGCGGCTCCCCCGGAGTCTGGCGCGGCGAGAGCACCAACCCCCACGGCGTGGTCATGCTGAGCGATGACGAAGGCGCCACTTGGCGCACCGCCACCAACGGCCTGACCGAGATGATGCCGTACATGCCATGGACGCTGCAGCGCCACCCCGACGACGCCAACGCGGTCTTCGTCGCCATGGGCGACGGCGCCCGCGGCTTCGGGTTCGATCCCAAGGTTCGAGGCACCGGCGCCCTGTACGTCACCCGCGACCGCGGAGACTCCTGGGAGCCGGTGCTGCCGGAGCTGCCGTCGGTACTGACCGCCTGCGTGACGCCCCAGTAGCTTGGACCCGTCACCAACCGCATTCGACCCGGAACGGACGGCTTGAGGCGGTCCGTTCCGGCACTCGTGCACATGAAGAAACTTCAACTCAGCCTCGTCTCCTCCAGATACGAACGCATCGCACCGCTGCTCGACGGCGCCATCCCGGTGGAAGGAGTGGAGTTGGTGTGGACCGACTCGAACCCGTCCGAGACGTTCTGGCGGCAACTTCGGTTCGGCGAGTTCGATGTCGCCGAGATGTCCATGTCCTCCCTGCTCATCGCGAAGGCTCGGGGACACGACATGGTGGCGATCCCCGTGTTTCCGTCCCGGCGCTTCATGCACCTGGCCCTCTACGTCCACAAGGATTCCGGCATCGACCGGCCCGAGGAATTGGCGGGCAAGCGTATCGGCGTGGGCGAATACCAGCAGACCGCGGCGCTGTGGGCCCGCGGCACCCTGGAGCACGACTTCGGCGTGTCCCAGTACGGCGTGGACTGGTACATGGAGCGCAGCGAGGAGTTGAGCCACGGCGGCGCCACCGGCTTCACGCCACCGGAAGGCATCCGCTTCCACCGCATCCCGCGAGACAAGAGCCTGATCTCGATGCTGGTGAACCGCGAGCTCGATACGGCCATGCTGCTGAGCACCTTCCATGCCGAGCCCAACGTCATCGACCGCTCCACCGGGGACCGCCGCGAGGGCGACGAGGACCTGGTCAAGCCGCTGTTCCCGGACATGATGGCCGAGGGCCGGCGCTACGTGGAAGCTCACGGGTTCGTCCCCGTGAACCATTGCTACGTGATCCGCGGCGACGTGCACGAGAAGCACCCCTGGCTCGCTTTCAACCTCTATTCCGCCTTCGCCAAGGCCAAGGAGCACTGGCTCCGGCAACTGCCGCGGGCCATCCCGTCGGACCTTTTCTTCGGCCCCGCGTACCTGGAGCAGACGCGGTCCGTCGTCGGAGACGACCCCTTCCCCTACGGCATCAAGGACAACGCCGCCATGCTCGAGACTCTTGTCGACTATTCCTTCGAGCAGAAGCTCACGTCGCGCAAGGTCGGCCTGGAAGAAGTCTTCGCACCGAGCACGCTGGACCTCTGAGGCGGCGGCGCGGCGCGCGCTGTCAGGGAACGACCCCATGCAAACGGCGATCTTCGGCAACACGGGCGAGAAGCTCTCGCGCATCGGGCTCGGCTGCTTCTCCATGTCGGGGGCGTACGGCGTGGCGGACGACACCGAGTCCATCACCACCATTCATCGCGCCATCGATCTCGGGGTCACGCTGCTGGACACTTCCGCGAGTTACGGCCGAGGACACAACCACCGGCTCATCGGCGAGGCGCTGAAGGGCGGGCTGCGCGACAGGGTCTTCATCCACTCCAAGACCGGCACCATCCGCGCCGGCGACGGCTCGTCGGTGGCGCAAGGCAGCGGCACGCCGGAACGGTTGCGCCAAGTCTGCGAGACCAGTCTCCAAAATCTCGGCATCGACACGTTGGACGCGTTCTGCCTTTCGCGGGTCGACCCCACCGTGCCCATCGAGGACACGGTCGGGGCCATGGCCAGGCTGGTGGAGGAGGGCAAGACCCGCTTCATCGCCCTTTCGGAAGCCGCGCCCGCAACCCTGTGCAGGGCGATGAAGGTCCATCCCCTGGTGTCGCTCCAGTACGAGTATTCGCTGTGGACGCGGGACGTCGAGAGCGGACATCTGGCGGCGTGCGATAAGCTGGGCCTCGGGTTGATGGCCTACGCGCCCCTCGGCTACGGCTTTCTGGCCGGGACGGTGGGGAGCCGCGACGCGCTGGAGCAAGGCGACACGCGCCACAAGTTCCCCCGCTTTGCGGACGAGAACGCCGCCTCCAACCGCGAGCGCGTGGATGCCATCCGCGAGGTCGCCGCCGCGCATGGCGCGACGCCTGCGCAGATCTGCATCGCTTGGCTGCTGTCGCGGGGCGGCAACGTGTTCCCTGTTCCCGGCTGCAAGCGGCGCACCCACCTGGAGGAGAACCTCCAGGCCCTGGACGTCGCGCTTACGGCCGAGGACCTTGCCGCGCTGGATACCACGTTCCCGCCCGGCGCGGCCGCGGGCGACCGCTACCCGCCCGACAGCATGGCGCGGGTCAATCTATAGAACGGTACCAACCGCCGCAACGACCCGTCTCCGGACAAGCCGCGGCCGGACGCCCCGTCAAGGGAAGAGGCTTGTCCGACCGGCCTCTTCCCGAAGGACAAACCGCAACGGCTACCAGTTCAGGTGGCCGCTCAGCATGACGCCGTGGTTGGCGCCGCCGCGCACCGGATTGCTGTGCACGCCTTCCAGGCTCATCCTGACGGACGACCCCATCGCAAATTGCCCGCCCACGCTGAACCGCCGTGACCCTGCCCCGGAGAGCGACAAGTCGCTGTAGGGCGTCAGCACCCCCCGACCGCCCCACGAGGTGCCGAAGCCATAGGCGATCCGCGCATGGACGCGCCCCGTTTGATCGTCCGCCGCCAGGCCGGTGATACCGGTGTTCCATAGCCGCTCCACGCCGCCCGCCGTCCGGCCCCACGCCGGCTGCAGGCTCACGGCGAACCCAAGATCCGCCTCGCCCGGATCAAGCCGCACCAGCCCGCTCAAGCCCCACTCCTTGTAGTCGCCGCTGTGCGCGAACAGCGTCCGCGCCCGGCCTTCCACCGTCAGCCCCGACGCCGTGTCGGCAAAGCGCAGGCCGCCTCCGGTCTCGACACTGCCGCCCGTGTCGCCGTCCCCGCCGTCGTAGCGCATGCCCACCTCGACCGAAGGCGTGAACGTCGCCCCCGAGTCAAGCTTCCGCTCGTGCGCCCCTTCCAACATCAGCCGCTGCCGGCTCGCGCTCAACGTCGTTTCCTCAAGAGTCCCGGAACCCTCGATATCGGCCCACGAAAACGCCGTCTCGCCCTTTACACGCAGGCTCGTGGTCCCGCCCCCGATCGCCTCGTCGCTGGACATCAAAAGCCCGTTCACCCCCGCCGCCACCATGCGCTGCGTCAGGTCGCTCGCTTGCGTGCCCCACGAATCGTCGATCTCCACCTCGCCCCAGCCATACCCCGCCGTGGCCCACAGGTTCATGCCCCCAGGGGACTGCCAGCCCACGTACGGGTTGACGCTCGTCACCGTGGTCTCGGACTCGCCCTTCGCCCCGGAGGCCGAGTAATCCACGGTTCCTCGCGCCCACGCCAACGACAGCCCCGCCAGCAAGTCTTCGCTCAGTCTGGTGTCGACCCCGAGGTTGGCGCTCAACACGTTGCCATCGTAGTCCATGGTCTCCGGCTTGCCGCCGGAGAATTTGCGGTAGTCGCCGCCCCCCCAGAAAGCCAGGTTCCCCAGCAGGCCACGCGCGCCCCTCGCGTTGAGCGGCAGGGTGAAGGACGAACCCGCGAGCAGACGGCCGAGGCCGAACGTGCCGTTCTGCAGCGCCCGCGCGTTCGTCAGGAGAACATCGGAGAACTTCGAGGCGCCGCCGAGGGTGAATCCCTTGGCCGGCGCAGCGTCGGAGGTCGCCTGCTGGATACGGCCGGAGACGGCATCCACCGTGCTGGCGGTCATGGCCCGCATGACTTGGGGCAGCATCGTCTTGACGGCGGTGTTCCGGCGCGCGGTGACCACATTGGGTGAGCTCCGGTAAAATCCTGACCCGATGACGAAGTTCAATCGTGTTTCGCTTCCCGGGATATCGCTAAAGAACTCGCGCGCATAACCCACCTTGGGGATGTCGGCCCTGTCGGTGTCGTCAGTGGGGTCGTCCAGGTAATACTCCACGAAGCCCCCTTCGGGGCTACCTTTCGCCGCGTCGAGAACTTGCTGCAGAATAAGTTCTCCAGTCACGACGTCTCGTTGACGCGGTATCAGAGGCCGCAACTCGTACCTGTCCGGATTCGCTCCGTGAAACAGGATTACGTTGCTGGTAAGGTCCAGAATGTAGAGGTATACGTTACCGTGTCTCCAGGGCCCGTTCGAATCCCGCAAAGCGATCCTGGCTTTCGAGGAATCGGCGACGTTACCCGACATTTGGAGGCGGAGAACGTACTCCCCCGCTTGCGTGACAAATGCCTTCAAGGTTCTGCGGTCCACCACGTCTCGCGCCGTAATCGCCGGATCGCCATAGTCGATTGGTTCATCAATCAAGTGAGATGCGTTGAGATCGAATCCGGCGATCTGCACGATCGGGACCCTGAAGTTGCGCGAAAGAAATACCGTGGCATAGCCGGAGGCGCCCGGGATACCCGGTCGTACCCCTGGTATAGGAACAGTCGCATCGAATGGGGCATCCGGACGTTGCGACAATATACCCAAGACAGCGCCGATGGCTTGCCGGGCGACGACTGGATCGGTGGACGCCAAGTCGACCAGAACAGTTTGGGGGACTCCCAGCGCAGAGAGGATCGTTCCGTAAATCACGGGGTTGAGTTGCCGACCTGACAATGACATGTCCTTTGCGTGAACGAACACCCTGCCGTCGACTGTCAGTGTCACAAGATAGGTAGAACCGGAATACCAAGGGCTCTCCGGCTGCCTGAGGAGACAACCAATGTACAACGATGCTTCTGGCGACACGTCCGTCTGTTCGAACTGACCTCTTGCGGCCAGCGCGAAGTCGTCCAGGAGGCCAGGATCGGCTGCCGCCTGTTGCGCCGTACTGCTGGGTGGGAGCGCATCAAAATCAACGTCGGCCGGGGTGGGGCCACAAGGTTGCGCCCAGTCAGGCAGACTAGCCGTCTGCGCCAAGGCGGAACGCCCATCGAAAAAGACACCGGCCAACACGAGCAGCGCAACGGCGAGAAACAAGGCTTTCTGGATCCTGAACATATCGATTTTCGTCATGAAACTTCCCCTTTATGAAAATCTTCGACGATCCATTAGCAGGTTGTTGAAAAAGTCTATCTGACGCGGAAAACTGATTCGTATGTTCGTACCGAGACGGAGGAGTCGATGAGAGGCACTGATCCGCGTCAAGAAGGGATGTTCAGCTATATATCGCCGGAGGCCCGTGTTCCGCAGGACCATCCGTTGCGGCCGATCCGGGAGATGGTGAACCGGGCGCTGGAAGAGCTGTCGCGGGAGTTGGAAGCGATGTACTCGCACACGGGGCGGCCTTCGATCGCGCCGGAACAGTTGCTGCGGGCGCTGCTGTTGCAGGTTCTCTACTCGATCCGCAGCGAACGGCTTTTGGTGGAGCAACTGGACTACAACCTTTTGTTTCGATGGTTCGTGGGGCTGTCGATGGACGACCCGGTATGGGACCACTCGACGTTCACGAAGAACCGGGAGCGGTTGATCGGCTCGGACATCGCGCGGGAGTTTTTTGCGAAGGTGCTGGAGCAGGCACGGGAGGGGCGGCTTTTGTCGGATGAACACTTCAGCGTGGATGGGACGTTGCTGGAGGCGTGGGCGTCGATGAAGTCGTTTCGTGCCAAGGGCGGGAAGGGACCGGGCGGTGGCGGACGCAATGCCGAGAGAGACTTTCGGGGCGAGAAGCGCAGCAATGCAACCCATGAGTCCAACACCGACCCGCAGGCCCTGCAGTACCGCAAGAGCAAGGGGCAGGAAGCGAAGTTGTGCTACCTGGGGCATGCCTTGATGGACAACCGCCATGGACTGATCGTTGACACCCGCACCACCCAAGCCAGCGGCCGGGCTGAGCGGGAGTCGGCACTGGCCATGCTGGAGGCGCGACCCGGCAAGGGTCGCCTCACCGTCGGTGCGGACAAGGGGTACGATACCCAAGACTTTGTCGAGGGGTTGCGCTGGGTGAACGTGAGTCCTCATGTGGCGCAGAACGACAGCAACCGGCGTTCGGCCATTGACCGCCGCACTACCCGTCACACGGGCTACGCCCACAGCCAGCGGGTGCGCAAGCGGATCGAGGAAGCCTTCGGCTGGGCCAAGACCGTCGGCGGGTTGCGCAAACTCAAGCATCGGGGGTTACCCAAGGTGGACTTTCAGTTCACCCTGACCTTCGCTGCCTACAACCTGGTACGGCTGCGAACCCTGGGAGTCGGCACATGAGCCTGCTCGCTGTGGCGGCGTACGTCTGCACCACCGTCTCGGCCACGGAAAGAGTCGCAAATGAGCACTATCCCAATCCGTCGAGTGTTCTGTTCCCAGCCCGTCGCTCTCCGCACCTCTTACCAATCCTCAGTTCCGTGAGTTTTTCCACGGCCTGTTAGATATAACTGCATCAAGAAACGCAAGGCTGCGTGTGTGCAGCCGCGCTACCGGAACGCCGGCATGACTTCGCGCGCGAAGAGTCGCATGGACTTCTTCACTTCCTCGTGCGGGAGGCCGCCGAAGTTGAAGTTGTGGGTCACGGTGTCGAAGTAGTAGTGGCGGCGGGCGTTATTGATGATCTCGATGCATTGCTCCGGGGTACCGTAGAGGTTGCGCCCGGTTTCCAGCATTCCCTCGAAGTCGTAGACAAACCCCGGCGGAAGAGGCGCCTTGCGCTGGATCCGCGAAATCGCCTCGTAGCGGTCGATCGCCCTCTCGCCGATCTCCCGGGCCGCCGCGGCGTCCTCGTTGACGTAGGTGCGCAGGTGGTACTGGCAGTGGTAGTCCTCGGGGTCGCGGCCCGTGGCCACCAGGCCCTCGCGCCAGGCCTCCACGCCCGCGCCGACCTTGTCCGGCGGGTGGGGATGGCCCACGGTCATGATGTGGTAGCCGTTGCGGCCGGCCCACCCCAACCCCTCGGGCGAGGTGCCCGCCACCCAGATGAGCGGCAGCGGCTGCTGCACGGGGCGCGGGTACAGGGTAATCTCCTCGAAACGCCAGAACTCGCCGGCATGGCTGAAGCGCTCCTCGGTCCATGCCTTGATGATGATGTCGTGGGCCTCCTGGTACCGTGCCCGCCCCTCGGTTTGCGGCACCTCGAAAACCCGGTAGTCCAGGGCCGTATTCCCCAGCCCGATGCCGAATTCCAGCCGGCCCCCGGACAGGGCGTCCACCATCGCGTAGTCCTCGGCCACCTGCAGCGGCTGACGCACGCTCAGGATGGCGATGCAGGGCCCCAGGCGGATTTTGGAGGTCCTGGCCGCGGCCGCCGCCAGCATGACCGCCGGGTTGGCGACGAGACCGCCGTAGCCCAGGAAGTGGTGCTCGTTGAACATGAAGCACTCGAAGCCGAGCTCCTCGGCCAGCTCGATCTGCTCCAGCATCTGCCGGTAGTAGACCTCGTAGGGCGGATCGATGTCGGGGTAATAGGTGGAGAGGATGTTGATGTAGAATCGCATGGGCCTTCCCTCGCTCGACGGACGGCACGGGATCAAGTGTCCCAACCCGTTCCGCCTGCCCTTGGCCGACCTCGCTTGTGTGGCCTTCGCCACCCTCAGCCGGGTGATCCGCGCGCAACTCTGGCGCTACAAGACGCGCCACCAGGGTGCGGCCAGGATGCGGTCGGCAAGCCATTGGGTCTCGCGGCCCCCGTGAAGCAGCAGACCGCCCATGAACCGGTCTCTATACTCGTCGCGGAAGGTTTGTAGACCTCGGATGTCGGCCAGCGCCGGGGTCGTTGTGGCCTTGACCTCTATCGGCAGCAACCGGTTACGGAACTCTATTACGAAGTCGACCTCACGGCCGGTGGTCGTGCGCCAGAAGAGAATCTCCGGGACCGGAACCTGACCGTCGCGCCACACCAGGAGATCAGCGAGGATCAGGTTCTCGAGATGCGCCCCCGAAGGAGACTCGGCGCCACTCAACCACAGGGCAAACGCCGGGTCACTCCAATAGAGCCTCGGACTTTTCACCAGTCGTTTCGTGCGGTTCACGGCAAAGGGTGCCAGCCGGACCAACTGAAAAGATGTTTCCAGCAAGTTGAGATAGCGTTGAACCGTCGCCCGCGGCATACCGATGTCGCGGCCGATCTCAGCTTGGTTGACCAATCCGCCGAGGCGGAGACTCGCGGCCCGTATCAAGCGCCGAAAATCCACCAAGTTGTCGATCGCGGCAAGGTCTTGAAGGTCGCGCTCAAGATAGGTGCGCAGGTAGCCGTCGAACCACAACGGACGAGCATCACCTTCGAGTGCCGTGGCCGGCGTGGGATAGCCGCCGATACCGACCTCCTCGCGCCAATCCACCGGGGTCTCGTGCCCGGATTCGACGAGATCGAGCCATTCGGCGACAGGGGCGGCCAGGAGCTTCGACCAGATTCCCGGCGTCCCGTGCCCGAGACGTTCCCGTCGCGTCAGCGGCCAGAGGTTGACGTAGGTCGCCCGTCCGGCCAGTGTCTCGGAGACTCGGCGCATGAGTAGCAAGTTCGCCGACCCCGTGAGCACGAAACGGCCGTTGCGACGGGGCCGATCTTCGTCCACGGCCCGTTTGACCGCAAGCAACAAATCCGGCTCGCGTTGCACTTCATCGATCGTCAACCGGGGAGCGCTCCCCACGAGATCGCGCGTCGTCATCCGCGCACGTTCGCGGACCTCGATATCGTCAAGGGTGAGATAGAGGCGATCGGCCAAGGCTGACTCGGTCTGAACCAGCGTGCTCTTGCCAGTCTGGCGCGCGCCCATCAACACCACCACGGGAGCCGCTTCCAGGGCGCGTTCCAACAGCCCCGAGGCGAACCGGGGCAGGTAATGCAAATCGCTCACCACGTGGGCGAATATAGCTCACGTCGTGAGCGATTTGCAAGGATCGGGCCGCGACTCGGTTCAAACCGGGCCACTACCGGGCTGCCCGCTACGCCCCGAACGCCGGCATCACCTTCTCGGCCAGAGCCTCCACGGTTTCCTCGTAGACTCTTCGCGCGGGCGTGAGCATGACGTGATCGACGCCGGCCTCCGCCAGCTCCTCCAGCCGCTCGATGCACTCCCTGGGCGTGCCGGCGATGGCAAAACGCCTCACCAGATAGTCCGTGATCAGCGCCGGGTCGGAGCGTTCCTCCATGGGCTTGGACTGGTCGAAGGCGGCCATGAACTTCTCGATGCTCGCCAGCTCTTCCTCGGGCACGGTCTCCAGGGTGGCCTGGAAGTTGTGGTGCGCCCGGTTGGCGAGACGGCGGCGCACGATTTGGCGCGCCTCGTCGCCGTCCTCCTTGATGCACACCATGCCGGCGGCCAGGGCGGCGATCTCGTCCGGCGAACGCCCGGCCTCCGCGGCGCCCTCGGCGATGCGCGCCAGCGCCCAGCTCACGGCGCCGGGCTCCACGCCGCTGCCGAGAAACACGCCGTCGGCCACCCGGCCCGCCAGCCGCAAGCCCTTGGGACCCTCCATGGAGAGGTACACCGGCGTCGGCAGCAGCCGGTAATTCACGCGCACGCGGCTGTTGGGCGTCACCAGCTCGCCGCCCCGGAGCACTTGGCGGATGGTGCGCACGCCGTCCTCGAACTCCTTGAGCCGGGTGGCCTTGCGGCCCATGGCGAATACCGGACCGTCGCCGGTGCCGAGGCCGAGAACGGCCCGGCCGTCGGAGATGTCGCTCAAGGTCGCGGCCGATCCCGCCAGCACCGTGGGGTCCTGGTAGACCATGTTGGTGACGGCGGTGCCGAGCTTCAGCCGGCTGGTGGCCACCGCACAACAGGCCAGGATCTGGAACGGCTCGGGGGTGCTGAGCTGGCTGCAGCCGAGATAGATGCCCTCGAAGCCAAGCTGCTCCGCGCGCACCACGCGATCCCGTATCCGCGCCGCTTCCTTCAGGCCGCCGTTGGGGCTGTGAAGACTGAACTGCATCCGCATGGGTGGACCATTCTCCTGGATTCCGGCCAAACTTGCGGTTTCGACCCGACTTTGAAAAGCTCCCTCAACTCAGGGAGCGTCGTCGCTCAAGCAACGGAAGCATACCACGGAGGAAACGACTTTGGGGAACCTCTCGTTGACCCTGGCAACCGGGCCGTATGACCGCGTCGAAGCCATCGCAAAGGGCGAGGTGCGGCCCGAAGGCATCGACGTCACCTGCCTGCAGATCCAGTCGCCGCCGGAGATCTTCACCCGCATGATGAAGACCCGCGCATTCGACCTGTGCGAGATGTCGCTGTCCACCTACGTGACCCGGCGCTCACGGGGATCGTTCCCTTTCATCGCGCTGCCGGTGTTCCCGTCGCGGCTCTTCCGCCACGCCTACATCTACGTCAACCGGGAACAGGGCGTCACCGGGCCCGCCGACCTCAACGGCAAGCGCGTGGGCGTCCAGGAATACGGGCAAACCGCGGCCGTGTGGATCCGCGGCATCCTGCAGCACCGGCACGGGGTGGACCTCTCCAGCATTCGGTGGGTGGAGGGAGGCGTCAACGCCCCGCGGCCGCCCGACGACGAGGTGGACCTGAGGCCGCTGGGCGACCTGGATATCGAGCCGGTCCCGGCGGACAAGTCCATCAACGACCTGCTGGCGGAGGGCCGAATCGCCGCCTACCTGGGCGCGCGGCAACCCGATGCCCTGGGGAACCATCCCGCCATCGCGAGGCTGTTTCCCGACTACCGCCAGACCGAGAGGGACTACTTTCGGGACACCGGCATCTTCCCCATCATGCACACCATCGTGATGCGCGAGGAGCTTCATCAACGGCACCCGTGGATCGCCGAGAGCATGTTCAAGGCCTTCCAGGCGGCCAAGGCATGGGTGCTAAAGCACATGAGCTTCAGCGGCGCCATGATGTACATGGTCCCGTGGCTCAACGCCGAGATGGACGAAATCCGCGAACTCTTCGGCGGCGACCCCTACCCCTACGGGGTGGAGGCCAACCGCGGCACGCTGGAAACGTTCATGCAGTACCTCGTGGAGCAAGGGTTCGTGGCGGAGCCGAGGCCGGCGCTGGAGGACCTGTTCACGCCCATCGTGGGGTGGACGGAGTAGCTGAGCCGCATACGACCCGACCCAACCGCCAATCGGACCCGTGCGTCGAGGTGGACTCCCGTAGAGGCGACCGGCCGGTCGCCCCTACCCGTGACGGAACTCGGCTTGACACCCTCGCGGCAGTCAGCGTACAAGGATTCCAATATTCGGTCGCCGGGCCGTTCGCGGGTCCGAAATCTGTTTCCGAAGGAGTCGTACCATGAGTCACACGCTAGAGCAGTTCGCGGCAGACTGTCATCGTATCCTCAAGGCCGAGCCCGGCCCCGAGGGGCGCCAGAAGGTGGTCTCGCTGGTGGAAGAGATCTGCAAGGACGACGAATTCATCGCCGAGCACATCGAAGAGGACCAGCCGGAGCGCAAGGTGATCTACGAGGATTCCGAACTCGGGTTCTGCATCCTGGCCCACCACAACAAGGGGGCCAAGGGCAGCAATCCCCACGACCACGGCCCGGCGTGGGCCATCTACGGCCAGGCCTCGGGCGAGACCGAGATGACCGACTGGGAGAAGGTCGAGCCGGCCAGCGACGAAAAGAGAGGAAAGGCACGCAAGCTGCGCACCTACACTCTCAAGCGCGGCATGGCTCACCTGTATAACGAAGGGGACCTCCATTCGCCCTGGCGCGCCGATACCACCAAGCTGATTCGCATCGAGGGCAAGAACATGGAGAAGGTGAAACGCTACCCCTACGAGGCGGTCTCGTAGCCGCACCGTCGGATACATTCCATCCAACCCGGGAAGCGTTCCCCGACAGCATAACCGGAGGTTAACGATGCGTATGAAGTCCTTAGCGAGAGTCTCCGTGCTCGCCCTGTTGCTGGCCGTCCCCGTGTGGACCCTCACCGCCGCCGCGCCGGCCGACGGCAAGGAGGTCGTGATCCGCGCCATCTCGGCGTGGCCGCTGAGCATCGACGGCAACACCTGGTACAAGAACTACATCAAGGAAGTGAACAAGCGCGGCAAGGGCGTGGTGCAGATACGCCTCCTGGGCGGCAACGAGGTGGCCTCCGCGTTCGAGCAGTTCCAGGCCCTGCGCACCGGCATCGCGGACATGACCAACTCCGCGCCCGCGTACTACGTGGGCGAGACCGTCGAAGCCGCGGCCGTGAGCCTAATCGCGCCCAAGAGCCTGCAGGGTTTCCTGGACGGCCTGCGCAAGAGCGGCGCCCTGGATATCATCAACAAGGCCTACCGGGAGAAGTCGTCCATGCGCTTCCTGGGCATCACCGTGGCCGGCACCGGCTTCCGTTTCCTCATGGCCACGCCCATCAAGGACCTCGACGGCATCAAGGGCAAGCGCATCCGCGCCTCGGGCGCCCAGGATGCCGCCGCCATCCAGTATCTCGGCGGCTCGCCCCAGACCCTGCCGGCCAACGAGCTGTACACGGCGTTGCAGCGCGGCGTGGTGGACGGCGCCTACCGTGCGCCCAACGACGCCTGGAGCTTCGGCGAGCACAAGGTCTACAAGGCCATGATCGCCACGCCCATCCAGTTCGCGCCGGGCGGGGTCTACATGCCGACGGGCAAGTGGGACAAGCTGCCGGACAACGTGAAGAAGGTGCTGGAGGGGACCATCGTGGACATGGAGCCCGGGATCCTCAAGTACTTCCAGACCAACGACAACGCGGCGATCAAGCGGCTCGAGAAGAACGGCATGAAGGTGATCGAGGTGGACGACGCCGCCAAAAAGCGGCTGGGCGAAGCCCGCAACGCCTACTGGCCCGAGCTGCTCAAGCAATCGCCCAAGTACGGCGCGCAGATCCAGAAGGCTCTGGCGCCCTACAACTGATCCGGGCCGTCCGGACCTGATTCGCGGCGGCTGCCGGCCTGCATGACTGGGCGCGCCCGGCAGCCGCCGCCCTCCTGTCCTACGAAGTAGGACCACCTCCATGCTGAATACGCTGAACCGCGCATTCGACAGGACGAACCGCGTGCTGGGATATGTCTCCGCCGCGTTCGTCGTGACCATGGCGGTGACCGTTCTCTACGACGTGCTCGCCCGCATGCTCTTCGCCGCGCCAACCATCTGGGTTCTCGACATCAACGAATACCTGCTCGTCTATCTCTGCTTCGTTCCGGCCGCGTGGATCCTCATGAACGACAACCACGTGAAGGTGGAGATCGTGACCGCACGGCTCAGCCCGGCATCGCAAGGCAGGCTGCGGGTCGTCACCGACTTCCTGGGGCTCATCTACTGCGTGGTGCTCGCGTGGCAGGGCTGGGTGGTGGCGTGGCACGCGTTCGAGAACGGCTACCGGTTCTCCACCGCGCTCAACCTGCCGAAGTTCCCGGTGCTGGTGATCATCCCCATCGGGGCCGCGTGGCTAGGCCTCGCCTTCGCGGTCAGAATCCTCACCGGATCGCGCGCGCACGCCGCGGCGACTCCCGAGAAGGGAGGCCTCTGATCTTCCTCGAGTGGTGGATCGTTCTGGTGATCATGTTCGGCGCCCTGATCGTGCTGATGGCGTCGGGCATCCCCATCGCATTCGCGTTCGGCGTGCTGAACCTCGGGTTCCTCTACGTGCTGGTGGGGCCGGGCGCGGTCCAGGCCATTGCCCTCAGCAGCTTCACGAGCATCGGCACCTTCGCGTTCATCGCCCTGCCGCTGTTCGTGCTCATGGGCGAGCTGGTGCTCCACTCGGGGCTCGCCGCTCTCGCCATCACCTCCATCGGCAAGTGGCTGGGCAAGGTGCCCGGCCGCCTCGCCGTGCTGGCCGTGCTCGCGGGCACGGCGTTCGGCGCCGGCAGCGGCTCCAGCATGGCCAGCTCCGCCACCCTGGGCACGATCCTCGTACCGGAGATGCGCAAGCAGGGCTACGACACCGGGCTGGCCGTGGGCACCCTCGCCACCTCCGGCGGCCTTGCGGTGCTGATCCCGCCGAGCGCGCTGATGGTCATCTTCGGCGGCATCAGCCAGCTCTCGGTGGGCGATCTCCTGATCGGCGGGATCCTGCCCGGGCTGCTGCTGGCAACGCTGCTGTTCGGCTACATCGTCATCGTCTGCACCGTCCGGCCGGACCTGGCGCCGGCCGTTGAGCTGGAGAAGGTGTCCTGGAGCGAGCGCCTGAACGCGCTCCTGTACTTCCTGCCGCTGGTGGTCCTGGTGCTGGTGGTGTTGGGGTCGATCTTCATGGGCATCGCCACCCCCAGCGAATCCGCCGCCATGGGCGTGGCCGGAGCCTTCTGCCTGGCGGTGGCCTACCGGCGACTGTCCTGGGAGGTCCTGCGCAAGGCCCTGCTGGGGACCGTGGAAGTCTCGGGATTCGCGCTGCTCATCGTCACCAGCGCCACCGCCTTCAGCCAGATATTGGCCCATTCCGGCGCCGCCATGGGCCTTTCGATGTTCGCCACCGAATTGCCGGTGTCGCCGTGGATCATCATCGCCAGCATGCAGATCGTGATCCTGATCATGGGCGCGTTCATGGAGCCCATCTCCATCATGCTCATCACGGTGCCGATCTTCTTCCCGGTGATCCGCTCCCTGGGCCTCGACCCCCTGTGGTTCGCCATCGTCACCATGGTGAACATCGAACTGTCGCTCATCACCCCGCCCTTCGGCATGAACCTGTTCGTCCTGAAGGGCGTTTCCCCGCCCGACGTCACCCTGGGCGCCATCTACCGCGGCGTCATCCCCTTCGTGCTCATCAACATCATCGCCCTCGCCCTCGTCATGCTGTTCCCGCCGATCGCCACCTTTCTGCCCGGACTGATGCGGTAAGCCGTACGCTTTCCACCCTCGCTTTTCCCTTCGTTCGATGCGGCACCTCCGCGTGCCGTTGAATCGCAGGCCGTTTTCGCGAAATGCGCACGCCATTCGCCAAAACGCCACTGAGTCGCGCGTCATCACCCATGGACGCGCCGGTTTACCGACACCTCGGGTGTACATTTGAAGTAGGAGCGAATGAACGAAGAAGGGAGAGAACGAAGAGCACCCGACCGCACCTGGCACCTCCACGACAACGACCTGCGACGGGGTGAAACGTTGTTCAAGATCAGAGGCGTCTACTGCCGCCGCGACCTCGGCGCTAGGACACCGTCCGGCGTCCTCGACCCCGGCCGCGCGGCCGCTCATCACCCTGCCCGTCGCATGAACCTGTTCGTCTTCAGGGGCGTCTCCCCGCCCGACGTCACCCTGGCGGGGCTGACGCGGTAGCCCGCGAGTCGAACTCTCCATCACCCTCAACCCCATTTTCGGCAATCCGCCGCCGTGGAGCCATGGAGCACAGACTCGTTGGGCCAGGTGCGGGAACCGATCATCCGTTCACCAGCAACATCAAGCATGCTGACATATCGAAAAAAGATGCCGACTCAGCGAAACGTGCTGGTTTCGCGAAATATGGGTGTACACTATCCAGTAAGGGGACGTTCAGAAAGGAGGCAATGACATGAGACGAACGCTCACTATCCTTGCGGTACTCATGGTCCTCTCGACCATGACAATAGGGGCAGCCCAAGCGGCCTGCGAATCGCAACACCGGATCTCTCACAAGAAATCCGAATGCCTCAAGGGCAAATGGAAGAACTACAACCCGCTCTTTGGCGGTTTCTGGGCCATTGGGAAGAACTGGGTATCCGCCCAAAACACCTGCCCCGACCTCGGCACCGTCGTGGCGAAGATCGACCTCAAGGCCACGTCCGATCAAACTTGGTACCTGAACGGCCCCGACGAACGAAAAACCAATCCCAACGCGATTATCAGGGGCGTCTACTGCTGCTCCGACCTCGGCATATGCAGCCGATAGCGCTGGCGGAGCCGGCCTCCTGAACGCAGCCCAGCCGAGTACGTGCCTGTTATGGGTACGGCCGGGGCCCCGACCATGAGCATGCGTCCCTGGTCGAGCTCGTCGTAGCCGCGGGGGCGCACGGACTTGCGGGCCTCGTAGTAGAGGCTCATGGCGGGGCGGGCGGCGGCATCCGTTTCAGCCACATGGGTGTGGATGGTCTGGTCCACGTCCAGGGTGGCGGGGTCGTGGCCGTTTTTGGTCAGGGCAGCGAAATCCACGGGCGGCACGGCGCTGGACCGGCAGCACGTTCAGCGACACGTCGTCGACGTCATGGAACCGCCCGTGGTAGGACACGCGGCCCTCGCGCCACGCAATCTCCACGACCTCTAGGCTCTCCACCAGCAGGTCCCGGTTGTCCTCCTTGACACCGAAGCCCACCAACTCCGGCGGCGTTCCGCGCCCCACCCCGAAGTCGAGCCGCCCCGCGCTCAGCACATCGACCATGGCGGGAGGCGTGCCCTTCGTGCTCATCAACATCATTGCCCTCGCCCAGATGATGATGTCCCCGCCCACCGTCATCCGGCTGCCAGGGCTGCGGCGGCAACACGGTTCCGGTTTGCGTCCATAGGCCCTTGCGCCTATTATTGCTGTGGGTGGAAAGGATGAAGGCAAGTCTGAACATCCCACAGGATCGGCTCGCGGAGTTTTGCCGTGCCAACGGTATCGTCACCCTCGCAATTTTTGGCTCGGCATTGCGCGACGACTTCGGACCCGCGAGCGACATCGACCTGCTGGTCGAGTTTGCGCCCGGCCGCACACCCGGTCTACGTTTTGTCGACCTCGCTGATGAGTTGTCCGACCTGTTCGGCAGGCCCGTGGACGTGGTAACGCGCTCAGCAGTAGAGCGAAGCCCCAACTTTATCCGGCGTAAAGCAATCCTCGAATCTGCCCAGGTTGTCTATGCGGGATGATGATGCCTACCTGATCGACATGCTGGTGGCGGCGCGCAAGGCCGCCGCTTTCGCGACGGAACTCACCTATCGGAGATTCGCTCGGAGCGAGCTTCACCAAAATGCAATTCTCAAGGTGTTGGAAGTCGTCGGCGAAGCCGCCTCACGCGTGAGTAGCGACTTCAAAACGGCACATCCAGAAATTCCTTGGCGGCAGATCGTCGGGTTTCGTAACCGCATCGTCCACGTCTACTTCGAAGTCGACCTCGGCATTGTATGGCGCGTAGTACAGGACGATTTACCGGTGTTGATCTCACAGCTAGAGATCCTTGTGCCGACGGGGACCGAATAACGATGAAGCGGAAGGCAATCCTCGATTCCACCAAGGTCGTCGACAAGGCGTGACGACGCCTGCTAGGCCGAAGCCAAAGCATCCATGTAATCGTCGCAGCCAGAAAAGTACCCGAACACTCCGTCCATAACGTCCTTCAAAGTCTGCAAGTCTACTCTATCCTGAATGACAGGAAGTGGGTTACCCTTGGTATCGCAAGGATAGCGGTGGGAGAATGAATCGCGATCTACTTTGGCGAATTGCGCGACGATACTCTCCACGACAGAATCGGTATGCTCCGGATCATCTGCGCCGAATTCATCAAGGACCCCTTTGAATTGACCCCATAGTCTGATGAGATCATGTGTTTTCCAAGCTGGTGGGCACCCGGCCTGTACTCCATACGTATTGATGATGTATTTGAGCTGGAGCTCCAAGCAATGCCTGTAGAGGAACATGATGGGGAAAACGAGGCGGTTGGCTTCGCGCCAATCCTCGAGACATTGATCAACCAAGGACTCGGCCGCTCTTTTGTAACCTTCCATCATGAGAACGAACCGCGAAAAATCGCCTTCGGCAATCGAAGCGTTGATTCCTCCAGAGTTCGCGAAGGGATCATCACCGGGTCGGGGCCAGCGAAATTCCTGCTCCAAAATTTGCTCGAAATTGACCGGGTTTCTCATAGATCGCTCGTCTTTCTCCTTTGAACATGTCGTGGGCTCGTATCCAGCTACATCTTCCCTTCGACCTTCGGCAGCACCTCCTCCGCCATCATCGCCATGGAATCCAGGATGCACTTCTGGTCTAGGCCGGCGAAGTTCATGGAGAAGATGACGTAGTTGGCGCCGGTGTCGGCGATCTCCTGGATCTGCTCGATGCAGCGGCCGGGACCACCGACCATGAGCATGCGCCCCTGGTCCAGCTCGTCGTAGCCGCGGGGGCGCACGGACTTGCGGGCCTCGTAGTAGCGGCTCATGGCGGGGCGGGCACGGCGGCGGGCGGCGGCATCCGATTCGGCCACATGGGTGTGGATGGTCTGGCCCACGTCCAGGGTGGCGGGGTCGTGGCCGTTTTCGCTCAGGGTTTCCTTGTAGAAGGACACCTTGCGCTTCACTTCGGCCATGTCCTTGCAGCTTGCGAAGGGAATCCCGAGGATGGGATAGCCTCGTTCCCCGGCCACCTGGTAGGAGCCCTGGCTCAGGGCGGCGAAGTACACCGGCGGCACCGGGCGCTGGACGGGCAGCACGTTCAGCGACACGTCGTCGATATCGTGGAACTTTCCGTGGTAGGACACGTGGCCGTCGCGCCAAGCCAACTCCACGACCTCAAGGCTCTCCACCAGCAGGTCGCGGTTGTCCTCCTTGACGCCAAAGCCCACCAGCTCCGGCGGCGTGCCGCGGCCCACCCCGAAGTCGAGCCGGCCGCCGCTCAGGACGTCGATCATGGCGTATTCTTCGGCGGTGAGGATCGGGTCGCGGTACGGCAACAGCGCTACCGCGACGCCCAGGCGGATGGAGTCCGTACAGGTGGCCGCAGCGGACATGAGCACCGTGGGCGACGGGATGACGCCGTGGAAGTCGAAGTGGTGCTCGCCGAACCAGAAGCACTCGTAGCCCAGGGACTCGCCCCAGCGGACCTGCTCCAGCATCCGCTCGTAGTAGCCCTTGAGGTCGAGCTTGAGCTCCGGGTCGTCGTCGCCGATGATGAACAGGCCGAATTTCACGGGTGCCCTCTTTCGTTGTAGATTGCGAGCGTCTACTATAGAGAGAGACCGCGCCGGGCGGCAAGCCGAGTGGTGACTTGACATGAATATCACGCGCAGGAACATGCTCTCTTTCGCCGGCGCCGCGCTGGCGGTGCTGGCAGCCGGCCTCGCCGGTTTCCTTCCCGCCGGCGCGGCCCGGGCCGCCAAGGACAAGACCTCGCGGGCCGTCGCGGACTTCACCAAGGGAGCGGTGCCGGCGGAGGGCGGCGTCCGCATCGAGGCGCCGGAGATCGCCGACAACGGCGGCTCCGTGCCGATCCGCGTCTCCGCCGATAACGCGCGCCGTATCGCCGTCTTCAACGACGGCAACCCGTATCCCCACGTCGCCGTTTTCACTTTCGGCAAGGGGGCGACGCCCGCGGCGTCGACTCGCATCCGGCTGGCCAAGAGCCAGAAGCTGTTCGCCGTGGCGGAGATGGGCGACGGCACGTTTCGCATGACCTCCCGCCCGATCATCGTAACGGTAGGCGGTTGCGGCTAGAGAGATGGTGATGCAGAAACCCAGGCCGCGCGTGAAACTGCCGAAGTCCGTGTCCGCGGGGGTCCCCTTCACCGTCAGGACCCGGATTACCCACCCCATGCACACCGGGCTCTACCTCGGCCGCGACGGGAAACGAATCCCTCGCCGGATCATCAACCGGTTCACGGCCCGCTACAACGGCGAGGAGACGATTTCCGTGACTCTCGAACCGGCGGTGTCCACCGATCCTTACATCCAGTTCGAGATGGCCGTCCACGAATCGGGGGAAATGGAATTCGAATGGGTGGACGACGACGGCTCGACGTACCGCCTCAAGAGACGCGTGCAGGTCAAGTCGTGACTTCCCCGCATCTAGTGTCCTGTCCGGTTCATTCGCATGATAATCTGCGGGTCTTTTTCGCCGTCGGCGGCGTTGCTCTTCCTCGCGTGGTGCCCGCCCTGGGGCGACCTACGGTCGCCCCTACTCGTCATCGCGCCTTGCCGACGACGAAAAATCCTCTGCATCTTATCATGCGAATGAACCGGACAGGACACTAGCCCCCCAATGACCCGCTTCACGAAACCCGCGGGTTTCGCGATCCTTGCGCTCGCCCTTCTCACGGTTCTTGTCGCCGCCGCCGCCCACGGCGCGGACGCGCAACGCGGCAAGGCGCTCTACCAGGAATGCAAGCGCTGCCACCAGGCCGGACGCGGCGCCAAGCACCGCATCGGCCCCCACCTCAACGACGTGTTCGGCCGCCGCGCGGCCTCACTCCCGAAGTACCGCTACTCTCCTGCCATGAAGAAGGCCGGCGCCGGCGGGCTGGTCTGGACCGAGGCCACCCTTGACGCCTTTGTCGCCAACCCCCGAAAGATGGTGCCGCGCTCGCGCATGAGCTACGCGGGCATGGCGGCGGCCGGGGACCGGGCGGATCTGCTGTCGTGGCTGCGCAAGCTTTCCGGCTCCCGGTCCGCGCTGCCGGCGGCGGAACCGACCATGACCGTCGAGGAGTTCGGCCTCGACCCGCGGCTCCTGGCGGTGGCCGGCGACCCCGAATACGGCGCCTACCTGGCGAGCGAGTGCACCACGTGCCACCGCCCCGACGGAGCCGATGAGGGCATACCATCCATCATTGGTTGGCCGGTCGATGACTTCGTGATAACTCTACAGGCGTACAAGAACGGCAAACGGCGGCATCAGGCCATGCAGACCATCGCCCGGCGCTTGTCCAACGAGGAGATCGCCTCTCTGGCCGTGTATTTCGGGAGACCGCTCGACGGCCGGTGAGAAAAGGGGAGCCATCATGAAAAAGAAGAACAACCGCGGCATGACCCGGCGGCGCTTCCTGGCATCGTCGGTTGCGGCATCGGCGGCGCTGTGGGCGCATCCGGTGCTCGGGAAGAGCCGCCCGCGGGTGGTGGTGATCGGCGGCGGCGCCGGAGGCGCCACGGCCGCGCGCTACATCGCCAAGGATTCGAAAGGCGCGGTCGACGTGACCCTGGTGGAACCCACCCGGCGTTACTACTCCTGTTTCTTCTCGAACCTCTACCTCGGCGGCTTCCGCGAGTTCGAGTCCCTCGGGCATAGCTACGGGACCCTGGCGGCGGCCTACGGCATCAACGTGGTTCATGACTGGGCCGTCTCCGTCGACCGCGACAAGAAGATGGTAGGGCTCGCGGGCGGGGGCAGCCTCGCCTACGACCGGCTGGTGCTGTCCCCCGGCATCGACTTCCGCCCGGGCTCGGTGCGGGGTTGGGACCTCTCGCAACAGAACCGCATGCCACACGCCTACAAGGCGGGCTCGCAGACGCAGCTCCTCAAGGCACAGGTGGCGGCCATGCGCAAAGGCGGCGTCTATTGCATGGTGGCGCCGCCCAACCCGTTCCGCTGCCCGCCGGGACCGTACGAACGGATCTCGATGGTGGCCCACACCCTGAAGCAGTCCAACCCGACGGCGAAGATCCTGATCGTCGATCCCAAGGCGAAGTTTTCCAAGCAGGGACTCTTCGAGGAAGGCTGGCAGCGCCACTACCCGGGCATGGTCGAGCGGGTCGGCCCGGACTTCGGCGGCGACAAGGTCGAGGTGCGGCCGGCTTCCATGGAGGTGGTGATCGACGGCGAGGTGACAAAGGTGGACGTCTGCAACGTCATTCCGGCGCAGCAGGCGGGCCGCATCGCCGCGGCCGCGGGCATCACCAACAAGGCCGGCTGGGTGCCGGTGGTGCCGCACACCATGCAGAGCCGGGCGGACGAGAGTATCCATGTGCTCGGCGACGCATCGCAGCAGGGGGACATGCCCAAGTCCGGTTTTTCCGCCAACAGCCAGGCCAAGGTCTGCGCCATGGCGGTGCGCGGTGCGTTGACGGACTCGAAGGTGTTTCCGGCGCGCTTCTCGAACACCTGCTGGTCGCTGATCGGGACCGACGACGGCGTGAAGGTCGGCGCCTCCTACAAGGCCACCGACGAGAAGATCGCCAAGACCGACGGCTTCATCTCGAAGACCGGAGAGAGCGCGGACCTGCGCAAGGCGACCTACGAGGAGTCCATCGGCTGGTACGCGGGCATCTCCAAGGACATCTTCGGCTGATGAGGTGAGGTAGGGGACGGGCTCGTGTAGGGGCGGGTTTCAAACCCGCCCGCAAATGGCGCTATGCGAACGCGGGCGGGTTTGAAACCCGCCCCTACATCAGTTTCGGTTAGCCCGGACGGGCTCTTCGGCGAGAACCTTTCCGGTAATTCGTGCCGACGCCGCCATGGCCGTGAGCGCCAGGATCGCGGCCACGCTGGCGGTGGACACGCCCGACAGCCCTGCTCCCACCGTGCAACCTCCCGCCAGGACACCGCCCGTTCCCATCAATGCGGCGCCCGCCATGTAGCGGCCGGTCTGCCGCGGCCCTTCCAGGCTGCTCCAGCGGAACTCGCCGGCGGAGACCGCGGCGACGGCGCTGCCTGCTATCACGCCGGCGGCGAGCCCGGTCCCGAACCCCGCGGAAATGGCCGTGGCCGCCATGGTCCAGAACAGCGTGTCGGCCGTGGGCCCGGTGAATCCCAGGGACTGGAGCGGCACGGGGTCGAAATCGTCCAGCAGGACGAAGCCGGTCCCGATCCATCCCAGCGGCACCAGGAGGCCGATCACCGCGCCCATCACGAGGTGGCGCGGCGCGGCGCCGGATCGGAACGCCAGGACGACGGCGGCGAGGGCCAGACCCCAGGCCCAGACCGCACCGCCGGGCAGCGCGGTCAACGCAACCCTGCCGCCGGGATCGACGGTCCAGTCGCCGAGGGTCGTGCGCAGCGGCGCCAGGACCCCCTTCATGGTCGCGTAGGCGACCACCGCGAAGACCACCAGGACGAGGGCCGACCGCAGGTTGCCGGCGCCGGCGAGGACCGTGAGACGGGAGACGCAGCCGCCGCTCAGCACCATCCCGGCGCCGAACAGCGCGCCGCCCACGAGCACCGAAACGAGAGGCAGGTCCGGGGAAAGGAACCGGTGTGCGTCGAAGGAGACCACTCCCGCGGCCACCGCGCCCTGGGTCCCGGCAATCGCCAGCGCCAATGCCATGGCCCAGACGCCGAGCGCCGGAAGGCATTCGCTCCAGTCTCCCACCAGGCTGCGCCGCAGGCAGAACCGGCTGCGCTGCGCGAGCACGCCGTAGACGGCGCCGAGGACGAGGCCCAGCACGACGGAGGCCTGCAGCGGAGTGACGCGCTCGAACCCGAGCGTCTCGAACATGGGGACGGCAACCTCCTCTTTCGTTTCGCCTCTTTCGTTTCGATTTTCGAGGGTCTACTATGAGAATGTACCACAATGCGCGGCAAGCCGTATCCGGCGCGGTCCCGTCGCCGATTCCGGCCCGTTTGGAAGGGAGTTGTACGATGAGCGACAACGTGGTTTCGACCCCGACCCAGGAACGCTGTGTCACCTCTTACGCGGCGCGCACCCAGTACAAGCCCGGGGTGGTCCATCCCGGCCACGTCAAGGTCAAGGACGCCATCGACATCCACTGCCACGCCCATGCCGGCCAGCAGGACGCGCTGGACTTGGTGAAGAAGGCGTCCCGGGCCGAGATGAAGGGGGTCCTGTTCAAGTCCATCGTCGGCAAGGCCGGGAAGGCTGTTGCCGAGCTGCGGGCACAGCTCGACGATTGGGCCGCGGAGGAAGGCATCGCGCCGGTAGCCCTGTTCGCCGGCTATGTGTTGGGCCGGGAGAACGACCCGGTGTCCGCCGAGCTGGCGGAGAAGGCCATCGACGCCGGGGTCGTGGCTTTGTGGCTGCCGGTATTCAATCACGCCAACACCATGCACATCGTGGGGACCCGCCGGGAGCTCATCGAGCACGACATGAACGCCCAGGGCTGGATCGGCCCCATGTCCTGGGAGAAGGCCCTGGAGCACGGCCGCTACAACCTCGACGAGTCGGGAGAGCTGAAGCCCGAGGTCAAGGACGTCATCCGCGTTTGCGTGGAGCGGGACGTGGCGCTGTTCTTCGGCCACCCCACCCACAAGGAGATCTTCAAGATCGCCGAAGAGGCCGACCGTGCCGGCCTCAAGCGGCTGGTCATCGACCATCCCTACAGCCCCTTTCTCGATGTGTCGGTGGAACAGATGAAGGAGCTGGCGCCGTTGGGCGTGCTATTCAATTTCACCTTCGACGAGCTGTCGCCGCTTCTCGGCGTCGACCCGCAGATCATGTACAACACCATCCGCGAGGTGGGGGTGGAACACTTCACCCTGTCGAGCGATGCCGGCGAGCCCCTGTTCCCGGACTCCGTGGAAGCCATGCGCCTCATCCGCGGCTACATGGAAGCCTTCGGCCTCGCCGAGGACGAGCTCTACGCGGTGTGTACCGCCAACCCGGCCAAGGTGGTGGGGATGGAGTTGTACTGACCCCCAAGAACGGCGACCGACCCGGTCCCGTCTCAAATTTTCCCCTCCCCCGTCTTGAACCCTAAAGTTCGGCGCCGACGGAACGATTAGTATTGCTGTAGGCGCCGGCCGGCTCCGGGCCGGCCGGTGCCTGCGGACGCGCGACGGGTGCCCGCAAGCGCGGCGCCTCGAACGCACGACTACTTCTCGAACCCGGAGGTCGCATGAACGCTTCGTCTCAAGACACGTCCCCACTCGTCGGCATCGGCTTTCGCATTCCCATCGCCAGATGGACGCTGGCCAACCTGCACCGATTCGACGTCCTCGAAATCACGGTGGACCACTACATCAAGGGCGGCGAATACGCGCGCAAGGCGATCCGCGGCCTGGTGGACCGCATACCTCTGGTGCTGCACGGGGTGGGTCTTTCCATCGGCACGGACATGCCCCTCGACGAAGCCTACCTGGACGGGGTGGCGGAAGCCGTGGACGATCTCAAGGTCTCTTCCTACAGCGAGCACCTGGCATGGACCAAGGTGCCGGGCATCGACATCGCCAATCTTCTGCCGGTGCCCAAGACCCGCGCCGCCGCGGACATGCTCATCCCCAAGATCCGGCAGGTCCAGGCACGCCTCCCGGTGCCGTTCTCCATCGAGAACATCTCCTACGTCTTCGATTTCCCGGACGCGGAGATGAGCGACGCGGAATTCTTCAACCTGCTGTTCCGGGAGACAGGGGTGGGCATGCTGCTGGACGTCGAGAACCTGTTCGTCAACTCCAGGAACCACGGGGTCGACGCGGGCGCGTTCCTGGACCAACTGCCGGCGGGCGTGGTCACGGACGTTCACGCCGCCGGCGGGCCGCTGGTCCACCGCTCCTACCTCGACGTTCCGTTCCATGCCGACAACCACAGCCACCCGGTGCCGCAACAGGCGCTGGACCTGCTGGAGAGCGCCCTCGACCGCCAGCGCCCCGGGACGGTGATCCTGGAACGCGACAACGACTTCGAGGAAGGCGACGAGCTTCTCGCCGACGTGACCCGCATCCGCCGCCAGATCCGCGAGACCGTGATGAAAGAAAGGACCGCTACAGATGGACAGGCTCATTGACACCCAGACGAACCTGCTGCGTCACCTGACCAGCCACGCGTTCATTTTCGGCACCCGCGACCTCGATGCCGCGGCTCACGAACCGGAGCTGCGGGGCATGGACATCCGGCGGCTCCGGCTGGAAGCCGAGTTCTCCTACAACAAGCGTATGAAGCGCATCCGCCAGACCTTCGAGCGCACCGCGACCCTGCTGGGCCACGGGTTCGAGACGCTCCTGCGCGACTTCGCGGCCGCGTCGCCGCCCACGACCTACGAGCGCTACCCGGACGCGAAATGCTTCCACCACCATTTCCTGGAACGGAGCGCCCAGGAGCCGCCGACGCCGGCGTGGGCCGCCGACGTGGCGGCCATCGAGCTGGCGCTGGCCGGCGCCCGGACCCTACGCCCCACGGCCATGGAGAGCGAGGCCCTGGCGGCGCGCCCGCGACCGTCGCCCGACTTGTGGTACCGCGCGCACCCGTGCGCGATACCGGTGCGTTGCCGGTACGACGTGCGGTGCCTGTTCGAACCCCGCCGGTCCCGCGAGCCGATTCCCCAACGGCCGGTGTCCCTCGTCGTCCTGGCCGCGCGCGGGCGCCGCCAGCCGCTGGTGCTGGAAGTCGCGCCGGAGATCCTGGCCCGGCTGGAACGTTCCACGCAATGGTCTCCCCTGGCGTCGAACGGCGCGGGAACCGACGACAACGCCCGCGTCCACCTCATCAAGCGACTCGCGGCACAGGGGCTCGTGCTGGTGGACGGAAACGATAGCCGGGGCGAGGACCGTGGCTGAGGACGGCACGGGCGCGGGCAGGAGTTTCGCACCCGCCGGCAACCCCGATCCCGCGGAGCAACGTGCGGACACGGACACGCCCCCATCGGACCCGGGCTTCTCGTTGGGATCCATCCTCCGGCACCTGTTCGACAACAAGATGGTCTTCGGGCCGTTGGTGGCGGCGTCCTTCTTCGTGAACCTGCTGGGCTACATCTACCCCTTCGCCTTCCTGATCATCATCGACAAGGTCATCTCCAACCGCGGCACCGCCACCCTCGACGTCATCATCGTGAGCCTGCTCTTCTTCCTGGCATTCGAGGCCGTCCTTCGGGGCGCCCGGCACAAGGCCCTGCGCCGCGCCGTGCGGGACATGGACCGCACGCTGCTGTCGAGGCTCGTCCGCCATTCCCTGGAGCTTCCGGCCTCCTTCTACCTGCGCAACACGGCGGTGGAGACCCTTTCCCGCATCGAAGAACTGCAGCACCTGCGCCGCTTCCTGACCAACGCCGTGGTGTTCATCTTCGTGGACATCGTCTTCGTGCTGGCGTTCCTGGGCCTGATGCTCAACTTCAGCCTCACTCTGTCGCTGATCGTCCTGTGCTGCCTGCCCCTCTACATCGCCCCGGCCTTCGTGGTGATGCCGACTCTGCGGCAATGGACCCGGCGCACCAAGGGCAGCCGGCGGGAGGGCAACGAAGCCGTGCTCGACACCTTCACCGGCATTGAGACCGTCAAGGGGATGCACGCGGAACCGGCTCAGGAAGCCTACCTGACGCAGCGGGTGGACGATGCCGTGTCGTCCGAAGAGGATGCCCAGAACCTGCGCGAATCCATGACCCAGTACAACCAGTTCGTGAACCGCCTCGGCACCGCCGGGCTGCTGTGGTTCGGAGCGTCCATGGTGCTCGACGGGCAGCTCTCGCTGGGACAGCTCGTGGCGGTCAACCTGGTGAACATGCGCTTTTCCCAGCCGATGATGCGGCTGTGCCTGTTCGCCTACGATTTCTCCCGGCTCCGGAGCCTGGTGAAGGAGCTGGGAACGGTGCTCGACGAACCCACCGAGCGCCAGGACGGGCACCTCGTCAGGCTTCCGTCCTTCAAGGGGGCGGTCCGGTTCGAGGACGTGCGTTTCCGCTATCCGGACGCGGACCGGAACGCCCTGGACGGCGTGACGTTCGAGGTCGAACCCGGCGAGGCCCTGGGCATCGTGGGTCCGTCCGGTTCGGGCAAGAGCACCCTGGGGCGCCTGATCCTGAGACTCCACCTCGCCGCCGAGGGACGCGTGCTGCTGGACGGAACGGACGCCGCCGTCGTCGACCCCGTCTGGGTCCGCGGCCACATCGGCACGGTGGAGCAGGACTATCCGATCTTCCGGCGCAGCATCGCCGACAACATCGCGCTGGGTTCGGGCCAACACCACATGGCGCGGGTCACGGCGGCGGCCAGGGCGGCTTGCGCCCACGGCTTCATCACCCGAACACCCAAGGGCTACGCGACCCGGGTCGGCGCCCGTGGCACGATACTCTCCGGGGGCGAACGGCAGCGCATCGCGCTGGCCCGGGCGTTGTTCCATTGGCGAAGCCTGTTGATCCTGGACGAAGCCACCAGTTCCCTGGACAAACAGGACGAGGCGCGCATTCAGGAGAACATCCGCGAGCTGGCCCAGGGCCGGACGGTCATCGTCATCGCCCACCGGCTGTCCGCTCTACGTCAAGTGGACCGCATCATCTGTCTGCGGGACGGCAAGATCGTCGAGCACGGCACTCCGGCGGAACTGGTCCGGGGCGCCGGCTACTTCGCCGACATGGTGCGCAGGGAAACCGAGCTGCTACGGGACCTGGCCGGGGAGCGCCCGCCGATGCTCCAGGTGCGGCAGAGAATGGAGGTGAGCAATGGATAGATCGCCGCACGGGGAGGAGGGGCTCATTCCCCTGGCCGGACGGTGCCTATGGCTGCTGACCCGCTACGCGGTGCTTCTCGTGCAGTACGCGCTGCTGGCGGCGTTGGCCGGCCTCTTGCGGCTGTCGCGTCCCTGACCGACGGTCGTGGATCTCGGCATCAAGGGCAGAAGCGCGCTGGTGTTCGGCGGGTCCCGGGGCGTCGGCCGGGCCGTGGCCGGAACCCTCGCGGCCGAGGGCGCCGACGTGGCGGTGTGCGCCCGCAAGGAGTGGGCGGCGCGACGGGTCGCGGCCGAGGCAGCGGAGGGCGGCCGTGTCAGGGCCGCGGGCTACCCCCTGGACGCATGGGACGAGGCGTCGGCCACCGCCCTCGTGGAGCGCGTCGCCGCCGACTTCGGCGCCATCGACATCCTGTTCGGGATCGCCCGGCGCGCGCCGCGGGAGGACCCGCGCGCTCTCTCGTGGACGTCGCAGCTCGAAGCCGGTTTTCTGCGCTTCAAGGCCGCCACCGAGACGCTCCTGCCCGGCATGCGCCGCCGCCGCTGGGGCCGGGTGCTGTGGATGGTTCCGTGGCCCATGGCCGGCACCGGCATGGAGAGACACCTCCATTCGGTCACGAGCGCCGCGCTGCCGGCGTGGCTTCACTCCATGGCCACGGAGGTGGCCGGCGACAACGTGACCCTGAACGTGCTGATGCCCGCGCCGGTCCGCGGAAGCACCGGACATCCGTCCGCATCGCCGGGCGTTGCCCGGCCGGGGACGGTTGCCGCCACGGTCCCGGCGGGCGCGACCCTCGGGGTCCCCGCGGTGGCGGCCGTGGCCGCCTTCCTGCTCAGCGACCCGGCCGGCGGGCTGTGCGGCAAGACCATCGAGGTGGGAAACGACGGCTGGTAGCCCGTGCGCCCTCACCCCATCCCTCTCCCGGAGGGAGAGGGGGTCGGAATGCCTCTCAGAAACCCTGCTCCAGGGTCCAGTTGGCGATCTCGATCCGGCGGGCGAACCAGACGTCGGAAAAGCCCTTGGCGTACTTGATGAACTCGTCGATGATCCGGGTGCGGTAGGGCACGCCCGAGACGAACGGATGCAGGTTGAACGCAAAGAACTTCGGCGCCCCCTGCTCCCCCTCCCAGTAGAGGTAGTCGAACTGGTCCTTCATGATCTGCAGCAGGTCCCTGGGCGTGCGTCCGCCGCCGTAGGTGGAGTAGTCGTTGCACCCGGGCACGTTGTACGGCACCACGGCGACCTTCCGGCCCGCGGCCTCCACGGTGTAGGGGACGTCCGAGTTGAGCGGGTCGGCCCACCACACGAATCCCGCCTCGGCCACCAGATCCAGAGTGTTGTCCGTGGACGCGTGACCGGGGGACAGATAACCCGTCGGAGGCGCACCCAGCACGTTCTTGAAGGCGGCCACCGTATCCTGGATGGATTTACGCTCTTCCTCGCGGGTGTACATGAAGGCGTACTCGTGCTCGTAGCACTCCGAGGAGAACTCGTGCCCCTGGGCCTGGAACTCCCTGCACTCGTCGGGGAACTGCTCCACCTTCTTGCCGTTCATGAGGAACGTCACCTTGAGGTTATGGCGCTCGAACATGTCCATGATGCGCCAGATGCCCACCCGGTCGCCGTACTCGCGCTCGGTGACGGCGGCCATGTTCTGCTTGAAGACGGCGTTCTCCGGCGGCAGCGGATGGCTGACCCGCTGGAGCGAGCCTCTGGTGGCATAGTTGTCGGGCCACACCTCCCACGGAATGATGAAAGTGACGCATATCTTTGCGTTGTCCGGCCACTTGATGGGGCGCGGTCTGGGCATGGTGAAATCTCCTGTCGTGTCATGTCGCTGAAGTTCCGTGCGCGGAGCGGGGAAGCAAACGCGGCTCCAAATATAGCCAGCAGGGATTCGTTGGGCAAACAACCGTGAAGACCTTGGAGTTTATCTACATCTGTTCAAAAACTGTTGATTTTCGTGGCAACAGCGGTCAAAGTGACCGCAAGGAGAACGATCATGGCGGACGGAGCGGAGGAACGCATCACCCGGTCGGAGACGGCCTTTGAATCAACTCTGCCACACTTGGCCACAAAGGCGGATATCGCCCGGCTGGAGACGCACTTCGAATCGACTCTGCTGGCCACAAAGACGGATATCGCCCGGCTGGAGGCGGCCTTCGAGTCGACTCTGCCGTACCTGGCCACAAAGGCGGACATCGCCAAACTGGAAAGCAAGATGGCCTTGGGGGGCGTTTCCATACTTGCGGCCCTTCTCGCCATCATCGCGAAACTGTTCACGTAGGCTAGTGTCCTGTCTGGTAAATTCGCGCGATAATTCGCTGGTCTTTTTCGCCGTCGGCTGCGTTGCTCTTCCTCGCGTGGTACCCGCCACTGCTCGTCATCGCGCCTTGCCGACGACGAAAAATCCTGCGCGACTTATCGCGCGAATTTACCAGACAGGACACTAGGGACAGACCCGCATACTTCATGAAACGGCGCACGACCGTGAAGTGCTTTCGCCGCCGAGGTCCGGTCCTTGCCCTCCTCGCTTCGGCGATCGTGGCCGCTTTCGGCGCGCCTACCCCTTCCCCGGCCCAGCCACTCACATCCGACCAAGCGGCCTATCGGTCCTTCGTGCGGGAATTCCGCTCGGTGGCGCTGCGGCGCGGCATCCCGGAAGCGCTCTACGACCGTGCGTTTCGCGGCCTCACCCCGGACCCGGAAGTCATCGAGAAAAACAACCGGCAACCGGAGTTCGTGCTGCCGGCGTCCCAGTACGTGACCCTGGTGGTCACCGATACGCGTGTGAACGACGGCCGCGCCAAGCTGTCGGAGCTTGCCGCCGACCTGAAACGAATGGAGCGGCGGTACGGGGTGGAACGCTACGTGCTGGCGGCCATCTGGGGACTGGAGACGCTGTACGGCAAGCTGCGCGGCAAACGCAACGTCATCCGCTCGCTGTCCACCCTGGCCTACAAGGGACGACGGGCGAAGTTCGGACGCAACCAGTTGCTGGCGGCCCTCGACATCCTCAAGGCGGGCGACATCACCGTGGAGCGCATGACCGGTTCATGGGCCGGCGCCATGGGCCACACGCAGTTCATCCCCACGAGCTACAAGGCCTACGCGGTGGACTTCACCGGCGACGGCCGGCGCGACATCTGGGACAACCCGCGGGACGCGCTGGCATCCGCGGCCAACTATCTGCGCCGCAACGGATGGGTTCCGGGCAGGCCCTGGGGGCACAGGGTCGTCCTCCCGGAAGGGTTCGACGCCGGGCTCGCCGGCAAGAAGAAAGAGCGGACCATCGGGCAATGGCGGGAACTGGGACTCCGTCGGGCCGGCGGCGGCGCCTTCCCGTATCCACGGGAGCGCGCGTTCCTCGACCTTCCGGCGGGAATCCAGGGCCCCGCCTTTCTGCTGCGCGCGAACTTCCGCGCGATCATGCGTTACAACCCGGCGCACAAGTACGCCTTGGCGGTCGGGCACCTTTCCGACCGGTTGCGCGGCGAGGAACCCGCTCTCACTTGGCCCGACGGCATCGGCCCCATCGCCGAACCGGAACGCAAGGAGTTGCAACGCCTGCTGGCCGCGCGGGGATACGACATCGGCGAGATCGACGGCATCATCGGCCCGCGGACGCGCGCGGCCATACGGGACTATCAGGCGAAGAGGGGGCGGCGCGTGGACGGGTTTCCGCGGCAGGAGATCCTGGAGTTGCTGCGCTCCGATACGCGAGTTGGAGAAGCACGCCTGGACTAGTCACGGACCGGGACACCGTGATGCCGGGGCATTGGGAAGTCGGGGTTGCGCGCCCGTGTGGCGTGTCCTATCGTCGGCAAGACGCGGCGCGGACGTGGTTTCATACGGGCGCGTTCATACAACCAGGCGCGTGAACAACCGGAGATTGAAATGCCCATAGCGAAGCTGGATGGAGTGGACATCTGCTACGAGAGGGAGGGCGCGGGAGAGCCGGTGCTGTTTGTCCCCGCCTCCTGGTGGCCGTTGGATCCCTGGAAGCTCCAGGTGGTGCCGGCCCTGAGCCGGAGCTGGGAGACCGTCATCATGGACTGTCGCGGCACCGGCCGCAGCAGCGCGCCCGAGGACGGCTACACCGTGAGCCAGTTCGCCGAGGACTGCGCCGCCCTCCTGGCACACCTTGGCATCACCCGTTGCCACGTGGTGGGGTTCGCCATCGGAGGGCAAATCCTTCAGGCCCTGGCCATAAGCCGGCCGGACCTCGTAGCGACGCTCACCATGACCGCCACCGGACCGGGCTCCCGCAACCTGGTCGGCGCGCCGCGAGAGGTGTCCCCGGAAACCCACGCCCAGATTCGCGAAATGGGGTTCGAGCAGTACATCAAGTCCCACGTGGACAACGACGGGATGGCCTTCAACCCGACCTTCTATCACGCCAACCGCGCGGCGGCCGCCGCGCTCGCGGACGCCCTGTGGTCCGGCCAGTCCACCGTGGAGATGTTCCGCCGCCATGAGCGCGCGCGCCTCACCTGGGACGCCCTGGCCGCGGCGCCACGGGTCGGGGTGCCGACGATGGTGCTGTGCGGCGAGGACGACAAGGTGGAGCGGCAGGGCAGCACGCCGGTGGACACGGCCCGGCGGCTCGGGCAGGCGATCCCCGGGGCGGAGCTGGCGCTCATTCCGGGCGTGCGCCACATGACCTTCTGGGACGGCACGGGCGCCATCGACGCGCTGGAGGACTTCCTGGCGCGTCATCCGATCGGATAGGCGGCTGCCCTTCCGGAGGCCCTCATGCTCCAGGTCAAGGAACTGCAAAAGATCTTCAGGGTCGGCGGCAACGAGGTGGCGGCCCTCGGCGGCGTGACGCAAGGAGTCGAGGAGGGCGAGTTCTTCGTGCTGCTGGGACCCAGCGGTTCGGGCAAGACCACGCTGTTGCGCTGCGTGGCCGGGCTGGAGACGCCCGACGGCGGCGAGATCGAGATCGACGGCACCACGGTCTTTTCCGCGGGCCAGGGGATCTCCGCGCCGCCCGAGGACCGGAAGATCGGCATGGTCTTCCAGTCCTACGCCATCTGGCCCCACATGACCGTCTTTCAGAACGTGGCGTTGCCGCTCACGCGCGGACGCAAGAAGATCGACAAGTCCCTGGTGCGGGAACGGGTCCACGAATCGCTGAAGCTGGTGCAACTCGAAGACTACGCGGAGCGGCCGTCGCCGCTCCTGAGCGGAGGCCAGCAACAGCGGGTGGCGCTGGCGCGCGCCCTGGCCGTGAACCCGAAGCTGCTGCTCATGGACGAGCCCTTGAGCAACCTCGACGCCCGCCTGCGGGAGGAGATGCGGGTGCAGATCCGTGAGCTGGCCAAGCGCCTCAGCATCACCGTGTTGTACGTGACCCACGATCAGGTGGAGGCCATGGTGGTGGCGGACCGCATCGCGGTCATGAGCCTGGGCGCCATCGTGTCCGTAGGCACCCCCGAGGAACTCTATGAGGGACCGTCCAACCGGGTAGTGGCCGAGTTCTTCGGCTCCATCAACTGGCTGGAGGGCGAGACCAGGGCGGAAGGAGCGGTGGAGACGAGCTTGGGTACGCTGAAGACTGAGCATGCGGACCGGCCGGGCCTCGCCGGCACCCTGGGGATCCGCCCGGAGGATGTGGAGCTGAGCCCGAACCCCACCGGGCGGGACAACGAGTTCCCCGGCGAGTTGGTGTCGCGCACGTACCTCGGCGACCTGTTCGTCCACGAGATCCGCGTGGCCGGAACGCTGCTGCAGATCAAGACGATGGACAAGGCACCCATCAGCGACAAGGTCTACGTCACCCTGCCGAAGGAACACATCAAGTTCTTTCCCCAATCAACGTAGGGTTGAGGCGGCGAACAACTCGTCGACGGTGAGCCGGCGGGTGGTCACCGCCTGCTCCGAGGCATACATCAGCATGGTGTCCAGGGCGTGGCGTTGCGCTTCCACCGAGTACGGGAACGGGTCCCGTCCCAGCACACTCTCGTCTGCCTCGATGGCTTCGCCGTACCACGCCAGGTAGGAGCGCCGCGGATCGCGCATGTATTCGAGACCGCGAACCTTCGCTTCTTCGAAAGCCCGCAGCAGGGTGTCGGCCACCCAGGGATGCCTCTCCAGGACTTCGTCCTTGACGACCACCGTGTGGCGGAGAGGATAGATTCCCGTGCGCCGGTAGTAGTCCGCCTCTACCTCCCGGTAGTCGGGCCAGAGCCGGCGCCCCACGCTCTTGCCGGCGCGAAACGCCGACCCGATGGTGGGCAGCATGTAGGCGTCGATCTCGCCCGCTTCCAGCATCTCGGGAACACGGCGGCCGGCGGGAGCCTGCTCGACGTGCAACCACTCCGGCGGCTCCCAGGGCGACACCTGCTCCTTGGAGTTGGTGATCCAGCGCATCTCGCCGGGAGCGACGCCGTGCTCGTGCTTGAGGACGCCGCGCATCCACACGGCGATGGGATTGAAGTGGGCCTGGAGCCCGATGCGCTTGCCGCGCAGGTCCTCGGGACGTTCGATGCCGGCCTCGGAGTGCACCACCACCGCGCCGTGACAGAACTTCACGTGGGGAAACACGGGGATCGCCGTCACCGGCACGCCGCGGCTCTTCCACCCCAGGAACACGCCCATCTGCAGCTCGCACACGTCGAACTCGAGACTGCGCGCGAAGCGGGCATGACGCTCGGGGGAAGCCAAGGGGATCACTTCCAGGTCGATCCCGGGTGTGGCCACCTTCCCATCGATGAGGAAGCGGGTGCGGTCGTAATCTCCGCAGGAGAGCGTCAAACGCAGGTTCGGCATGGCGGACTCATACATCAGGGACCGGCGCCTCACAAGACACCCCTGTCGCCGGGGCGGGCGCCGGACAGTGTCCGCGACGCGGTTGACGGTCGCCGACCGTTGTTGATAGTGACACGTCTGGCAACCAAAAAATGACCAGGAAAGGCGCCTGTTTATGGGTAATCAGTTCTTTGAATTCATGACGCACTGGGACTCGCCCCGGCCCATCTGGTTCAAGCGGGACGAGGACGAGCTGATCGGCACCCAGCGGAGCGGCGGCCGCCCGATGCCGCGCATCAAGCCGTTCGACCTGGTGAACGGGACCACGAACCGGCCGGGCGTGAAGCCGCCGGTGCTGTGGCAGGGGCAGGACGGCGTGATCGAGGCCCATGTGCTCGACGGTCCGGAGCCCGTCTTCCACCGTCCGGCGGACTACGATGTGCTCGTGTTCCAGTTCACCGGGAACGGCGCGGCGGAGACCGAGTTCGGCGAGTTCCACTTGTCGCCGGGCCACTCGATGCACGTGCCCGCGGGCGTGTCGTACCGGATGATCGGGGCGCCGGGCTGCCGCCAACTTGTCGTCAAGGCGCACAAGGCGGTGCGCACGACCCTCGACCCCGAGAACCCGCTGACGCGGACGGAGTTCCGCGCCCGCGCGGCCGGGGAGCCGCCCGAACCGCAAGCCGTCGCCATCCCGCCGCGCAAGGGCCGGATTCTCGAAGTCACGGATTTCTGGGACCCCGCGCTGGAGCCTATCGTCATCGAGCGCGACCACGGCGGCCTCGTGGGCTGCGTCACCTTCGAGCGCGGCAAGAGCCGGGAGGTCACGGTGATGCGCGTGTTCGACTACTTCACCGGGATGACCGGCAAGGGCGGCGGGCCGGGCCCGCAACAGTACGAGAGCGAGGACTTCCGCACGGACACCTACAACACCATAGGACAGCAGAACGGCTTCCACCGGGGCATGGACGACGACGAGATCTGGTTCCAGTTCCGCGGGCACGCCACCAACGACACCGAATGGGGCGTGCACGAGCTGGATCCGGGAGAGATGGGCTACGTGCCCCGGGGCATCGCCCACCGCATTACCGGCGGCGAGGGCTTTCTCCGCTACGTCTTCTATTTCCGCCACCCCATGCACCCCCAGGCGGACTCCTCCGGTCCGCGGGGAGGCACGGCGTTCGAGGTGGAGGCGGTCTCCTTCGAGGAGTTGCCCGCGCTGGCCGAAGCCAAGGCCAGGGAGGCGGCGAACCCGAGACGCGGTTGACAGGTACTCCACGGGGCCTATAATCCGCCTTGCCAAAGATGGCGTCCTTCGACTTCGCTCGGCTGCGCCTCGCTACGCTCAGGACGAACGGTTGTAGGGGAGCCGGCAAACGCCCGCGCAACCGTTCGTCCTGAGCGCAGCGCGAGCGAAGTCGAAGGACGCCGTCAGAATCTCCGTGAATCGAAAAGAGTGAACCATGCCTGACACCGACCTCATTCCTTCCCTCTCGCTTGCCGAACGGGACCGCCGGCACAAGCTCGTACGGGAGAAGATGGCCGCGGCGGGGCTGGACGTGCTGCTGCTGCCAGCCAACACCAGCCGCTGGGAGCAGGTCATGGCGGACTCCCGCTACGTAACGGGTATCGGCGGGTTCGCCACGGAGGTGTTCACGGTCGTTCCGGCCGAAGGGCCGCTGACCGCGTACGTGTTCAATCGCGCGAACTGGTGGAAGCGGGTGCAGGACTGGGTCGAGGACGTGAGGGACGGACGCAACCGCTGGGCCGAGGACGCGGTGTCGCGGCTGCGGGAGCTGGGCTTCAAGAACGGCCGCCTGGGCATCTCCGGCCTCTCGGGCCTTATCCGCACACCGGACGGCATCGTCCCCCACACCACGGTGGAGGCGCTGCGGCAGGCGTTTCCCGACGCCGAGCTGGTGAACGCCACGAGCCTCATGCAGGAGGTCCGCGCCGTCAAGAGCGCCGAGGAGATCGGCTGCATGGAGCGCTCGATGGAGATCATCGAGCGCATGATCGACGCCATGACCGAAGGGGCTCGGGAAGGCGTATCGGAGAAGGAACTATACGCCGACATGGCCCACGTGATGCTCCGCAGCGGCGGCGAGTTGCCGACGCTCTTCTTCCTGGGCTCGGGACCCGGGCAGAACCAGAGCTCCTTCGTCCCCACCAACCGGGTCATCCGGCGCGGCGACCGCATCGTCAACGAGATCGAGGCCAAGTACGCCGGCTATGCCGCGCAGGCCGTGCGTCCAATGCTGTTGGGCGAGCCCGACGCGACATTCCGGGAACTCATGGACATTTCCTGCGCGTGCTTCCACGCCATCCTCGGCGCCATGAAGCCGGGGGTCACGTTCGGAAAGCTGTTCGATACGTACATGAAGACGGTGGAGGAAGACGGCGACGGCAAGTACACGTGGAGCCACCCGATGATGCACGCCCGCGGATTGGGTGACGACGGACCCGCCCTCATGGGCGACGCCGACGTCGAACGTTTCCAGAAGATCCAGCTCGCCGCCGGCATGGTGTTCATCCTGAAGCCGCGCATCCGCATGGCCGAGGGCAAGGACCACGCCAGCATCGGCGACACCGTCGTGGTGACCGAGGACGGCGCCCGGCGGCTGGGGTCCAGCAAGCTGGAGCTGATCACCGTGTCCTAGCGGGATCGCCGCAGACGACTGGTTGAATCGTCATGTCCCGTATTCGTCATTCCCGCTTGCGCGGGAATGACGAATACGGGACATGGTGGTCTGTAACGGCAACCCACGAGTCTCATGGAATTCGGACTGCTGCTGCACACGCGCGACCTGATCCGGAACGAAGGCGCGGCTTCCTTCGACACGCTTTGGGAACAGGCGGAGAAGGCCGAAGGAGCAGGATACGACCACATCTGGCTGGGCGACAGCGTCACGGTCCTCAACCGGGCGCGGGGCGATGCCCTCACCACCATGGCCGCCCTGGCGTGCAAGACCGAACGCATACGGCTCGGCGCCGTTCCCTTCCTCGGCGCGCTGCGCAACCCCGTGCTCCTGGCCCACACCCTTGCCACGGTGGACGTCATCTCCCGAGGGCGCGTAATACTGGCCGTGAGCGTGGGGCCGACGCGCGACTACATCCAGCGTCAGTTCGAGGCGTGCGGCGTGCCGGCCGGCGAGAAGGCCGGCCGTCTGAACGAGACCATCACACTGATGCGGCGGCTCTGGACGGAAGAGTCCTTCGCCTACGAGGGCAAGTATTTCCGCTTCGAGGAAATCGGCGTCCTGCCGAAGCCGGTGCAACAGCCCGGAATACCCATCTGGATCGCGGCCGACCGCAACGAGACCGGCTTCAGGCGCGTCGGCAGCCTCGGGGACGGGTGGGTGACCCTGGTGTCGTCGCTGGAGCAGTTCAGCGAGAACCGGCGCAAGATCGACGCGTACGCCGCGTCCTTCGGACGGCCGGGCGCCGTCGCGGCGTCCGCCCTCTACGCCACGCTACGCATGGACCGGAACGGGGATGCCGCGCGCGATGAGGGCTGGAACTGGATGGAAGCCTTCTTCCGCCAGCCCAAGGCCAGACTCGAATACCACCTGACCATCTTCGGCACACCCGACGAGTGCGCCGACCGGCTTCGGGGGTACGTGCGGTCCGGGCTTACGGCGCTGATCGTTCGGATTGCATCCGACGATCCGGCGGAACAGACGCGGTTGATCTTCGAGGAGCTGCGCCCGCGGCTGACGTGAAGGGCGGATGGAATTGCGACGGAGCAGCGGCAACTCATGACGGTCCTGCTGAGAAGCTCCGAGGTGGAGGACCTGATGGACCTCGAAACCGCCATGGCCGTCCTCGAAGAGATCTACATCGATCAGGCCAACGGTCAGGTGAAGGCGATTCCACCCTTGCGTCTCATGGACCGCGGCATCCGGCTGGTGGCCGGGGCACTGGACCGCCCGGACCGAGTGGGGGTCCGTCTCAGTCCGACGGGCGGGGACGCCCTGGCGCTGGTCTACGAGATGACCTCCGGCAGGCTCCTCGCCATCATGAACTATCCCTTCAGCGAACTGAGGATCGCGGCGACGGTGGGACTGGCGTTGGACCGCCTGGCCGGACCGCGGGTCAAGACCGCGGCGCTCATCGGCAGCGGGCGGCTCGCCCCTACCCTGCTCCAGGCAGCCACGGGACTGCGGCCCATCGAGCACGTCCGCGTCTACAGCCGCAGCGCCGGGCGGCGGGAAGCGTTCGCCCGGCGGGCGTCGGGCGACTTCGGCGTCGAGGTCGTGGCCGTCTCCGACCCGCGCGAGGCCCTGACCGGGGCCGAGATGGTTCTCGTGAGCACCAATTCTCCCGAGCCGGCCCTGCGCGGCGAGTGGCTGCGTCCGGGCCTGCCCGTCTTCGGCTGCGGCCGTCCCAACGAGTTCGACGACGACACCTACCTGAGGGCGGCGCTGATCGTGGTATCGAGCAAGCCCCATGAGCTGGGCTACTACGACACGCAACTCGACCAGCCGCTCATTCGGCTGTCAGGAGAAAAGCGGATTGACTGGGAGGACGTCATGGAACTGGGCCACCTCGTGGCCCGCGAAGGGCCGCCGCCGGGTCTGGAAGACGGCATAGCGGTTTTCCGGGAATCCCAGGGAGGGTACAGTGACCTGGCGTTGGCGAACTTCGCGTACGAAGAAGCCGCGAGAAAGGGGCGTGGACAGGCCATCGTGCTGGATTGAACCGTGCCTCGAAGATGAACTGGTGCTTCGAAGACTAACTGGTGCTTCGAACTCACCGCGGCTGTTGTCCCGGGAACGGCGGCAGCGGCCGCGACCAAAGGAGGAGAGCCATGAGAGACTCACGCCAGGGATTCAGGAAAGCGTTGCTCGTTGCGGCGCTGCTTTGCTTCGCCGCCGCGGCCGGCTCGGGACCGGCTATGGCGGCCGACCGGACCGGCGCGCTCGACGCGTTGATCAAGGCGTCCAAGGCCGAGGGAGGAACACTCATCGCCCACGCCATCATCGATGACGTCCGGGCGAGGAAGGAAGTCGTCGCGGCGATGAAGAAGATGTACGGCGTCGACGTGAAGTGGGAGTACGTCGACTTTCCCAACCAGAACCGCTTCGCGGCCCGGCTGATGAAGGAGGCCAAGGCGGGACGCCAACCCTCCACGGACGTCTTCAACGGCACCCAGTCCACCATCCCGCGGCTCCTCAAGGCCAACATGCTGGCGGAGGTGAAGGACTGGCGCGATATCTATCCGCGCCTGCCCGCGGACGTCATCGTCCCGGGAGGCGGGGCCATCCCCGAGCACACCCGCATCGGCGGCTTCGCCTACAACACGCGGCTGGTGCCCAAGGACAAGGTGCCGCAGAAGCTCGAGGACCTGCTGGATCCATTCTGGAAGGGCAAGCTGGCCGGCACCCCCTACGCCGCGGTGTGGGATCGCGCGAGCGTGAGCGAGCAGGGCACGTTTGACGAGGAAAAGGCGAAGCGCATCCGCGGCCTGCTGTCGGAAATGGTCAAGAAGGGACACATCGTCGGCCTCATCGGCTGCGGCGACGAGAACCGCATCGCCAGCGGCGAGTTCGTCGGGCTGGCGATGATGTGCAGCGCCAACAACGTCTGGAAGGGGCAGGCCAAGGGCGCGCCGTTGGGTATGGCCTACATCGAGGAGACCAGCAACCTCACCCACTCCTACATGGGGCTGCTGAAGCAGGCCAAATACCCCAACACCGCAAAGCTCTTCATGGTGTTCATGCAGACGCCGGAGGGACAGGCGCTCAACGGAAGTGGGAGGTGGCGGATACGAGCTACTATCCCGGGAACACCATGTACAAGGTCGCCAAGGACCTGCGGGACCGGGGCGTGGCGCCGCCCTACATCAGCATTCCGACCTACATGAAGGTCAAGCCGCAAGTGGAGAAGTGGAAGAGCGAGTACAAGAAGATCCTGGTGGGTCAGAAGAAATAGGCTGGGAGAATGGAGAGACGGCGTGGCGCTACCGAGTGCGCCCCGCCTCTCCCCGCCTGGATTGCCGCTTCCGCGGGAATGACCGTATCGGCCGCACCGCGAAGAGGCCGGCGTTGTGGACACCACCGTAACAGTCGACAGGCCCGCGGGCGCGCGCCTGGGGCGTTTCCTGGGCGCGCGCTTCCTGCTCATCGCGTTCACCGGCGCGGTGCTGTCGGTGGTCCTCGTCCTGCTAGCAGTGATCCTGGACATCGCATTCCAGGATCCGCTGGATTCCTCGATCTATACCCTCAATAACTTCAGTGAACTCTACCTGGATCCGTTCGTCTACGGGGCACTGTACAACACGGCCGTCTTCACGGCGGTGACGGTGTTTGTCGCCCTGGTCCTCGCCGTGCCCATCGCGTGGCTCGCCGAGCGCACCGACCTTCCCGGCAAGAGCCTGGTCTTCCCGCTGATGACCGCCAGCGCGGTCATCCCCGGCACCTTCGGCGCCCTGGGCTGGCTCTTCATGTTCCATCCGAGGATCGGCACCGTCAACCACTGGCTGATGGACCTGCTGCCGTTCATCGACTCCCCGCCCATCAACATCGTGTCGGTGTCGGGGATGGGTTTCATCTCGGGACTGGGGCTGTCGTCGCTGGCGTTCATCATGCTGGCGGCGACGTTCCGCGCCATGGACCCGGCCCTGGAGGAGAGCGCGCAGATCCACGGGCTGAGCTTTTCACAACGCATATGGCACGTGACGCTGCCGCTCATGTGGCCGGGCATCCTGGCCGCGGGCATCTACATCGGCACCATCGGCCTCGCCTCCTTCGACGTCCCCGCCATCATCGGCATGGCGAACCGCATCTTCACCTTCAGCACGTTCGTCTTCAACGAGGCGGACCCGCAGGAAGGGCCGCCGAATTTCAGCATCGTCGGCGCCGCCAGCGTGCTGATGATCGTGGTGGGGTTGCTGCTGAGCTGGTGGTACCTGAAGGTGATCAGCCGCTCCCATCGCTATACGGTGGTCACCGGCAAGAGCTACCGCCCGAACATTGTCCCGCTGGGGCGGTGGTGGATCGCGGGCTGGGCCTTCATCGGCATCAAGCTGACGCTGGGAGTGGTGTTCCCGTTCCTGGCTCTGGTGTGGGCTTCGCTGATGCCCTACTACCAGCCGTTCTCCATGCAGGCGCTGGCCTTCGTGTCGCTGGAGAACTTCCGTCAGATCCCCTGGGACATCTTCTGGATGGCGACCAAGAACACGGCGATCCTGACCTTGACGGTGCCGACGATCCTGATGTTCGTCGGCCTGGCGATTTCATGGGTCGTCATCCGTTCCGGGTTCCGCTACGCGTGGCTGGTGGACATGATCGCGTTCCTGCCCCACGCGGTGCCCAACCTCATCTTCTCCGTGGCCATCCTGGTGATCGCGCTGTTCTGGGTCCCGGAGTCCATCCCCTTCTACAACACCGTCTACATCATCCTGGTGGTGTTCGTGATCGCCCGCATCAGCTTTCCCACGCGGGTCTACAACAACGCCCTGCTGCAGATCCACAAGGAGCTGGACGAGGCCGCCTATGTATCGGGACTCGGGCCGTTCGGGGTGCTGCGGAGCATCCTGGTGCCACTGCTGGCGCCCGCGACGCTCTATGCCTGGATCTGGATCGCGCTGCTGTCGTACCGGGAGCTGACCCTGGCGGCTTTTCTGACCGCCAAGGACAATCAGACCCTGCCCACGCTGGTGCTGAACTTCGTCACCCGCGGCGAGTCCACGGTGGCGGCGGCGATCTCGCTGCTGCTGTTGGCGTTCATGGTCCCGCTGGTGGTGCTGTACTTCTTCTTCGGCCGCCGCACCCTGCAACTGGGCGGCGCGTGAGGCGCCTATCGGACCTGGGCCACCTGTTCTGCTCGGTTTATGTATTCCTGCGAAAGAGTGAGCGGGTTCCGGGTGTAGAGGATAATACGCGTGGTGAGCATCTCGCCGATGTTGCGGTGCGAGCAGCCGGGCGGAATCCACAGCATGTCGCCGGTGTCGAGCACGAACTCGCCCTGAGTGGTGCGGGTGGCTCGCTGGCCGGTCAACTGGAACGCCACCTCGTCCTGGTTGAAGCCCCGGTGGTAGATGCGCTGGGAGTCGGCCCGGACGGTCATCTCCACCATGAGGTCTTCGTTCTCGATGAGCTCGAAATGCTGGCCGCCCGACGGCCCCTCGTCCACTTGGTCCAGCACCTCCGAGGGCTTGAGCAGTAGGCACTCCGCGGCGGTGGTGCGGTCGTCCTCGGCCGGGTAGCCCTTGGCAACGTGCAGGGGCTTGCGGGTGTACACGACCAGCCGGGTGCCGCCGGCGGAACTGGCGCGCGTCACGCCCGGAGGGAGCGCCAACAAGTCTCCTTGGGCCAAGTCGAAGTCCCCTTCCGACGTGGGCACGGTGCCCGAGCCGCCCACCTGGACGCACACCGAGTGCCTGTCGCGCGAAGCCGCGGCGGGCTCGGCGGAGGCGCCGGTGACCAGCTCGATGCTGACGTCGTCATTGGACAGGACCGGGAGACGGCGCTCTTCGCCGTTCTCGCCCTGAAGAGCCGCCGTCAACACGCTCAGCGGTTTCAGCAACAGGCACGGGCGCTCGAACGTCTCCGTGCAGTTGATGACGTCCCTGTCCTCGTCGATTTCCTTCCATTCGCGTTGGGGCTCCTGGCCCCCGAGGTTGCCGATGAAGGAGTAGGTGTTGATCTCCTTGATGGCCATGTCGTGTTCCTCCTGGGTAGGGGCGACCGCCGGTCGCCACTACGGGGATCCAACGCAAACTAGTGTCGCGTCCCGCAAATACCTGGCATAATTTGCTTGTCTTTTTCGCCGTCGGCTGCGTTGCTCTTCCTCGCGTGGTGCCCGCCACTGCTCGTCATCGCGCCTTGCCGACAACAAAAAATCCTGCGCAACTTATGCCAGGTATTTGCGGGACGCGACACTAGGCGTTGGCTGCGGTCTTCCACCAGTCGGCTTCCTTGTGGACCGTGGTCTCCACCGTGAAGGTGCTGTTGTAGACGTGGTGCGTGGGGTCGATGGGCACGTGCCAGCGGAGCTTGCTGTAGAAGTTCAGGCGCAGGAAGTCCTGGCCGTCCGGGGGCACGCTGATGACGCTGTGGGAAATGCCCAGCGGGATGATGGTGATCTCGCCGGGGGACACCGCCACGTTCTCGAACTCGGAAAGGTCGAGGGCGTCGCCGCGGAACTGGATGCGCACCTCCTCGCTCTGGAGCGCGCGGTGAAAGGCGAACTGCTCGTCCTGCATGTTGTAGGTGCGCACGCGCATGCTCTGGGACTCCATCAGCGCCAGCAGCCCGGCCTCGCCGCCGGCCTTCCCCAGCACCATGGTGAAGTGGTCGAAGGCGCGCAGCTTGCGGATGCCGCTCTCCTGCTGCCTCGGCTTGAGCGTGGACACGCCCACGAGGGCGTCGTATTCGCGTTCCACCAGCGTGAGGTCGTCGGGCTCGTCGTCCCAGAAGTGCATTTTCTCCACGACCTGGCTGCGGACGTCTTCGTTGGGGGTCTCCAGGCCGCTCCAGTTGGGGCCGCCGTGGCGTTTGACGACGAACGACTGGTGGCTCGTATACTTCTCCTCGTCCAGGACGTAGTCCACGGCCTCGCGGTTGACACAGAAGTAGCGCAGGCTGTCGTTGCGCCCGATGGAGCGATGGGAGATGCCGCCGGGGACCAGCATGACCTCGCCGGGCTCCATTTCGTAGACGCCGAACTCCGTCTCCACCGTGGTATTGCCGCAGAACTGAAAGTAGACCACATCGCAGTCGACGTAGCGGTGGAACGCGTCCTGGACGCCCACCACGCATTCGGCCCCGATCCGGTGGTTCTCGTTCTCCAGGAACACCAGCGACTGGTTGGGGACGCTGAGCATGTCGAACGGACGGAACTTGGGCGTGTAGCGGGTGCTCCGGGCGGTGTTCATCAGGCCGGCCTTCTTCCGCTCCGACCAGGCGGCCAGGCCGGGCCTGGGGAAATCCTTCCACGTGGTCATGAACTCGCCGATGTCCGGTTGCGAGTAGACCTTCCGCTCTGCGGCTTCGATCTCTTCCTTGGTGGCCATGGGTGGCTCCTCCGGGACAGAGGGTGCCGCCGTGGGCGTGGACGGTCCCCCTTGCCGTTAGCTGAATGGTACACGGGCGGCCAACGCCCGAGTCATGGTCCGCATGGACGATACACCACGAGACGCGCGGTTGGCAACACGGGCGCCGGCCACGAAGTGCGCTATTCACAAGGCTGCGGCCGGGGTTTGACCAGCAGCGTGCAACGCAGTATGTGCAGGTGTATCCGCAACTGGACTGCCCTCTCCGGGTACCCTCCTGAAGGGCGGCCATGACATTGACCCGTCAGGAGACCTGTATATGCGTCTGAAAGACAAGATCGCCATCGTCACCGGAGCCAACGCCGAGTTCGGCAGCATCATCAGCAAGGCGTTCGCCGTCGAAGGGGCCGACGTGGTGTGCGCCGACTGGAAGCAGGAGGACGCGGACGTCGCCGCGGAGCGCGTGCGTTCGGCCGGCCGCAAGGCCCTCGCCGTGGGCGTGGACCTGCGCGAGAAGGAGGAGGTCGAGGCGATGGTGCGGCGTACCGTGGAGGCCTACGGCCGCCTCGACATCCTGGTCAACGCCACCGCGCGCCCGCATCACCAGGAGTTCCTGAACTTCAAGGAAGAGGATTTCGACGACACGCTGGCTCGCGGAGTCAAGCCCTACTTCCTCACGGGGCAGGCCGCGGCCAACGAGATGATCAAGCGGCGCTACGGCAAGATCGTCAACCTCACTTCCATCGTGGCCAAGCTGGGTCCCGGACAGGCCGTGGACTGGGCAGCCGACCGCGGCGCGGTGGACGGGCTCACGCGCTCCATGGCCCACGCCCTTGGATTCTGGGGAATCAACGTCAACGGCGTGGCCCGCGGCAACACCCAGCGCCCGCCCTACTCGGAAGGGGTGCTGGAGCGGCTCCGGCGCCTGCCCCTGGGCCGGACGGAGTATCCGGAGGACATGGGTCCGCCCACCGTGTTCCTGGCCTCCGACGACGCCGCCTACATCACCGGCACGGTGCTCTACGTGGACGGCGGTTACACCGTGGCCGCGGTGACCGATGATCGCTTCCGGCCGGAGTGGGCCAAGGCGGGCAACCAGGGATGGGAGCCCCGCAGCGCATGAACGAACTGCCGGGAGCCGGCGCCGCGGCGGAAAAGTTGTCTACCGGACCTGGGACCGTTCACATACGGAACACAAGTGAATGCACCCGAGGAGTTGCGGAATGAGACTTGAAGACAAGATCGCGGTGGTGACCGGAGTCGGAGGCCGTATCGGCGGCCTCGTAGCCCTGGCCTACGCCCGGGAGGGCGCCCACGTCGCAGCCGTGGACGAGGACGGGGACAAGGCCGAGGCGGTGGCCGCGGAGGTCAAGGAGTTGGGACGAAAGTCGCTGGCCTTGCACGTAGACGTCACCGACAAGGCGGCGGTAGAGGAGATGGTCCGCCGGGTGGTGGCGGAGTTCGGCGGTGTCGACATCCTGTTCAACGGCACGGGGACGGCCCACAACCAGGCGTTCCTGACCTTCAGGGAAGAGGACTTCGACCACGCGCTGGCGGTGGGCCTCAAGGCATTCTTCCTTACGTGCCAGGCCGTGGGCCGGCAGATGGCCGAACAGGGCCGCGGGGGCAAGATCGTCAACCTGTCCTCCATCGTGGGCCGGCTGGGCTCCGGCGAGGCGGCGGCGTGGTGCACCACCCGCTCGGGCGTGGACGCCATGACCCGCGCCATTGCCCAGGCCCTGGGGTATTACGGCGTCAACGTGAACTGCCTCGTGCACGGCGGCATGGAATCCATCCCCTACCCTCACGAGGCGGAACGGGCCGAGCGGCGCCGGCGCATCCCCTTCGGGCGGCTGGGCAAGCCGGAGGATCTCATCGGCGGCGCCATCTTCCTGGCCAGCGGCGAGTCCGACTTCGTCGCCGGCGAGAGTTTGTACGTGGACGGCGGCTACACCACCGCGGCGGTCACCGAGGACGGCTACCGGCCCGAGTGGGCACGGGCGGCGCACACCGCCGAGGGGCCGCGCAAGGACAAGTACGCGCGGCCATAGAGCGCGACGGCAAAAGGAGGATGGAGCCATGAGCACGAACGGCGCTCCGGTTGTCCGGCTCGATCACGGCGTGGTGGCCACCAACGACTTGGGACTATCCATTGTCTTCCTCACCCAGGTCCTCGGCGCCGACTTCCGCCGGCTGGTGAACGCCAACCTGCGGGGGCTCAACCGGGAAGTCCCGGAAATGGCGTTCTTCAAGCTCGCCAACCACCACGGCTTCGGCTACGCACTCCAGGGGCAGCCCATTCCCAAGCCCGTCCGCCCTATGGAAGGGCCGGTATGGGGACTGGAGTTGAACGAACGAAGCATCGAGGAAGCGGCGGAGCTTCTGCGCGAACACGACGTGCCCGTGGAAGGCCCGGTGGAATACCCGGCGTCGAGCCCCATCGCCGGATCCCTCTGGCTCACGGAGCCGGGCGAGTACGTCTTCGAGTTGTCGGTGCGGCGGGAGGACCAGCGCTGCTCCGACCCGGGCCAGGGGTACCTGGGCCTGTGCCGCCTCAGCCACGTACGCCTGGAGGTGACCGATCTGGCGCAGGCAGAGGAATGGTACCGGAGCACCCTGGGACTGGTGGACACGGACCAGGTGCCGGGCGACGACCAGTTGACGCTGGCCATCGCCGAGTCGGGTCAGCTCTTCATCCTGCACGAGGTTCCGGAGATGACCGAGCGGAGCCACTACTCGCGCGGTCCCCACGTGGACGTGAAGGTGGCCATCGGCGACTACGACGAGTTCGTGTCGCGGCTCACCAACGTCGAGCGCTACTGGGGGCCGTTCGGCGACCGCATCCCCTGGCACGAGCCGGACATGCAAACGGTGTACTTCTACGACCCCTTCGGCAACCGCCTGCAGGTGGGCGAGAACAGAGGCCACCCGCACTGAGGACACGGACATGATCGACTACGACATCGCGGACATGATGGACGGCGTCAAGAACATGATCGAGGCGTCGGACATCCGCCCTGGCGACCAGGTGCTGCTGTTGGCGGACCGCCGCAGCGACGCCGCCTCCATGGAGGCCATCACCGCCGGACTCAAGTTCATGGGGGCCGAGCCCATGTCGCTCACCACCGAGCCCATCTCGCGGTACGGCCAAGTGCCCCAGGCGGTGCTCGACGCCATGCACGCCTGTGACGTGGTAATCTGGGTGTGGCCCGTGTTCATCACCTTCACGCCGGGCCACCGTGCCCTTGGGCGCAAGCGCGAGGAGAGCGGCACGCAGCTCCAGGAACAGCGCATGAAGCCCTACTTCATCTACTTCGAGGGGACGCCCGGGCTGCTGGCGCGGGACTACGCCCGCTTTCCCAATCCCGTGCTGTGGAAGCTGGCAGAGAAGGTCCGCGAGGTGGTGGCCGCGGGCAAGGTGGTGCGCATCGAGGACGATCTCGGCAGCCATCTCACCGCGATCTATGACGGCACCCGGCTCTACGGCATGCAGTTCCGGGCCGGCGACCCTCCGGGACGCTGCCACTTCCCTTGGGGCCGTTGCGGCGTGTTCAACGGCAGCGGCAAGGCCGACGGCGTGGTCTACCTGAGCTGCGTGCAGGGGGTGGCCGGGGAGTTGCCCGCGCCCATGAAGTGGGTAGTGAAGGACAGCGAGGTGGTGGAAGCCGAGGGCGGCGAGCTGGCCGAGGAATGCCGGCAGCTCTTCAAGAACGTGCCGGGCTCCAACCGGCTGGTGGAGATCATGTTCGGCTACCATCCAAAGGCGTCCATCCAACACGGCGTTGCCGACCCCATGCACTGGGAGTTGATCAGCAAGATGCCGTGGGTGGGCCTGGGGACGGACCGCAGGCACCCGGACTTCCGGCACGTGGACGGTTCGGTAATGAACGCGCGGCTCTACATCGACGACCGGCTGATCGTGCACGAGCAGGGCATGCTCGACCGCTCGCTCCTGCACCACCCCGAGGTGCTGGAGGCGGCCTCCGCCTACGGCGACCCTTACCAGGTGCTCGCACCGGTATCCCACGATGCCCACGGCTCCGGCACCCTGTGGTGACCAGGCTGGAATTTCGTGCGGGCACGGGCCGGTTTGACCCGCCCCTACATCGGTCTGTCCACGGCGCAAATTGAAGGCCGGACACCCGCGCCCGGGTCGCTGTCCGTTCACCTGCACTGGAGTACCTGATGCCTTACGTTGTCGCGGTGGATATAGGGGGGACGTTCACCGACCTCGTCGGCTACGATCACGAAACCGGCCAGGCGAGGTACACGAAGAGTCCGACGACCTACGGCGATTTCGTGGAGGGGATCCTGGACTGTTTCGGCAAGGCCGACCTGGCGCCGGCCGAAGCCAACTTCGTCAATCACGGCACCACGCTGGTCATCAATTCACTGATCGAGCGCCGCGGCGCCAAGTGCGCCCTGGTCACCTCGGCGGGGTTTCGCGACATCCTCGAGATCGCCCGGGCCAACCGGCCCGACCCGTTCGACCTGCACTACCGGCGGGACGAGCCGCTGATACCGCGGGATCTGCGTTTCGAGGTGCCCGAACGCGTCGGCGCCAACGGCGAGGTGCTGGTGCCGCTCGATGCCGGTGCGGTCGAAACTCTCGCGAAGGATCTGGAACGGCTCGACGTCGAGGCGGTCGCGGTCTTTTTCATGAGCTCCTATCTGGACCCCGCGCACGAAGAGGAGGCCGTAGCGATCCTCAAGCGGCGGCTTCCCGGTGTCTACGTTACCTGCAGCACCGAGCTGACGCGCGAATGGTACGAATACGAACGAACGTCCACCGTCGCCGCCAACGCGTACGTGGGGCCGCGCGTGAACACCTACGTCCGCCGCCTGGAAGACCAGCTTCGTTCCAGTGGCTACGACGGATCGCTGTTCATGATGGGATCCAACGGCGGGTTGTTGTCGGTGGAACGCACCTGCCGCCAACCCGTGGGACTGGTGGAATCCGGACCCATCGGAGGCTGCATAGGCGCCGGCGCCTATGCGGAGGCCCTCGGCATCCGCAACGTCGTCGCCTTCGACATGGGCGGCACCACGGCGAAATGCGCCCTGGTGGAGAACGGCCGCTTCACGGTCGAGTCCGTGTACTACGTCAACGGTTACGTGCAGGGGTTTCCCATCAAGTGGCCGGTGATCGACATCGTCGAGGTCGGTTCCGGCGGCGGCTCCATCGCCTGGCTGGACGATCAAGACCGGCTGCACGTCGGACCCCAAAGCGCGGGCTCGACACCCGGCCCGGTGTGCTACGAACGCGGCGGCACCGAGCCCACCGTTACCGACGCGAATCTCGTGCTCGGCCGGCTCAACCCCGACCGATTCCTCGGCGGCGAGCTGAGCCTGGGAGTCGAATCCGCCCGTCGCGCCATCACCGCAAGGACCGCCGAGCCACTCGGCTACCGGGGCGAGAAGGGGCTGATCCGGACGGCGGACGGCATCGTCTCCATCGCCACCGTGCTGATGGCCGGCGCGATCCGCCAGGTTTCGGTGGAGCGGGGACTCGACCCGCGCGATTTCGTCCTGTTCGCCTACGGCGGCGGCGGACCGCTGCATGCCTCCGCGCTGGCCCGAGAGCTGTCCATCCCGGTCATCGTCATCCCGCCGGAGCCCGGCAATTTCTCCGCCATCGGGATGCTGTTGGCGGACGCCCGTGTCGATACGTCGGAGACCTTCACCGGCGTCCTCGACGACGCCCTCGTGGCGGGCATGGATGCCGGCTTTCGCGGCATGGAAGCCGCCGCCGCGGAAGCCCTGCGTCGCGACTTCGGTACGACCGACGTGTTCTTCGAACGCAAGGCCGAGATGCGTTACCTCGGACAACGTCACAACATCCATGTGCCGATCACGGGACTGCGCGGCGTCACCGAAATGAGGAAAGCCTTCGAGCGCGACTATGAGCGCCGCTACGGCCACGCCGACTCGAAGGCGCCCACCGAGCTCCAGGCCCTGCACCTCTCGGCCTTCGCCAGGCTGCGGAGGCCGGACATCGCGAACCTGCGGCGCGGGACGCCGGCTGGCTCGGCGTCGGATCCCGGAACCCGCAAGGTCTATTTTGGCGCCGGGGGGTTGATCGAAACCGCGATCTACGACCGCGACGGGCTCGCGCCGGGATTTGCAGCCCAAGGCCCGGCGGTCATCGAGGAATACGGCTCGACGACGCTGGTATGGCCGGGCGACCGTTTCGAGGTCGGCGGGATGGGCGAGATCCGCATCGAGTGCGGCCAGGAATGAGGACGTACGTGAGCAGGGCCACGACAATGCCGGACGCTCCGGCGCGGATCGACCCCATCACCCTCGAGGTGATCCGGTGCGGCGTCGTGTCGATCACCAACCAGATCGACGCCAACATTACACGCACGGCGTTCAGTTCCTATGTCTACGAGTACAAGGACTTTGCCGTGGGACTGGTGGACGCCAGCGGACGGCTCGTGGCCCAGTCGACCGGCGGCATGCCGCCCTTCGTCGCCGATGCCGTCGGCACCGCGGTGCGTGACGGCCTCAAGATCTACGGCCGTCAAAGGCTCTTCGACGGCGACGTCGTGGTCTGCAACCACCCGGCGGTGCAGGGACAACACCTCAACAACACGGTCATGTATACGCCCATCTACGGCGGCCCGGAGCGCGCGACGCTGCTGGGATTCTTCGCCCTCAACGTCCACTGGATCGACATCGGCGGCGTGATGCACGGCTCCACCGACGTCTTCATGGAGGGGCTCCAACTCCGCACTGTCAAGCTCTGGTCGAAGGGCGAACCGGTGGAGGAGATCTACCGCATCATCGAGAACAACACACGTATGCCGGTGGACGTGATGGGCGACATCTCGGCCCAGCTCGCCGGCTGTTTCCTGGGCCGCGACCTCACCCTGGCGCTCGCCGACAAGTATGGCGTCGACACCTTCCTCGCCGCCGTCGATACGATCATGACTCAGGGGGAGGCGTGGTCACGCGCCCGCATACGGGAAGTCCCGGATGGAGTATACGAGAGCGAAGCGTTCCTGGACGACGACTCCCTGGGGACCGAGCCCGTGCCCATCCGCGTCGAGGTCATGGTCGAAGGGGACGAGATGACCATCGACTTCTCCGGGCTGGCCGACCAAGTGCCTGGGCCGGTGAACTCGGGATACTTCGGCGGCGGCGTCACCGCCGCGCGGGTCGCCTTCAAGTACCTCATCGCCCCGCGCGAGCCCGCCAACGAAGGCGTCTTCCGTCCGCTCAAGCTGATCCTGCCGGAAGGCAAGATCCTGAGCGCCCGGCCCGGCGCGCCCATGTCCAACTACTCGACGCCGTTTCCGACGGTCATCGACTGCGTGATCCGGTGCCTCGAAGACGCGCTCCCTCACCTCGCTACCGGTGCCCATTTCGGCACCCATTCGGGGTTCATGATCCACGGCCACTGGGCCGACAGGAAGCGCTTTCACGGCCATGACAGCGGCCACGGCGGCTGGGGCGCGGGCGACGGACACGACGGCGCGGGGCCGTTCCGCACCATGGCCCACGGCGACACGCGCCTGATCCCGATGGAGTTGCAGGAGTCCCTGTTGCCGTTCCGCGTGGTTTCGCTCTCGCTGCGGGAGGATTCCGGCGGGGCCGGAAAGTTCCGCGGCGGCCTGGGCTTCCGCAAGGAATACGAGGTACTCCATCCCTTCACCCTCAACACCAACCTCGACCGCAGGAAGTGCCCGCCGTGGGGTGTGCGCGGCGGAAGGGACGCCAAGGCCGGTTGCATCACCATCATCAAGGCATCGGGCGAGACCGAGACCATGGGCAAGGCGCAGAACCGCAAGCTTGAGCCCGGCGACCGGGTGATCCTCGAAACCGGCGGCGGAGGCGGTTGGGGGCCGCCCGAGGAGCGTGCGACGGAACTGATTCAGCGCGACCTCGACCGCGGCTACATCACGGCCGAGGGGGCGGCGCGAGACTACGGCGTCCGAGTCGAGGCCAGCCGGGTGGTGAGAGGGTAGCTGCCCGCGACACTTCCGCTTCCGCTGTCGAACCGCCACTCTCCCGGCCATCTTGCCCCCGCGCCCTGGCGCTCAAGGACTACGTCTACCACAAGGACCGGCTGCAGACCCCGCTGATCCGTGAAGGCAAGCGCGGATCCGATACCTGGCGGGCGGCGTCATGGCGCAACGCAGGGCATTCCGTTTCGGGGACTGCAGGTCGGACGCTGAAATCTGCTTCGAACTCGCGCGCCGCTTCAATGGCGATTTCAAGTTCGACACGCTTGACGACCTTTATCGCTACTACTTGAAGCCGTCCGGCGTCTCCCTCGAAGAACTGCGCGCGAACAGCTGGATCGAACCCCCGCGGGATGCCGCTGACACACCGTATCACCGTCATGAACGCGGGTTGTTGCGCAAGGACGGCAAACCGGGCTTTGCCACGCCGTCCGGCAAGATCGAGCTCAATTCCGCGCGACTCAAGGAATGGGGCATGGACCCGCTTCCACGCTATGTCGAACCGGCGATCAGTCCGGTGAGCACGCCGGAACTGGCAAAGAAGTATCCGTTGATACTCAACACCGGTTCGCGGACCATCGCGTTCTTCCACTCCGAGCACCGGATGGTCGAGTCGTTGCGGGCGATGAACCCCGATCCACAAGTGGAAATCAATCCGAAAACCGCGGCCGACCTGAACATCGAGAACGGCGACTGGGTGTGGCTCGAGAATGACTACGGCCGGTGCCGGATGCGGGTCAAGATCAGTCCGGTGCACCCCCGCGTCGTCGTGGCTCAGCATAGCTGGTGGTACCCGGAAAAGATCGGGGAACAGGATTTCGGCGCCTATGAATCCAACGTCAACGTGCTCATTCCCGGCGGGCTGTTCTCAAAGTCCGGCTTCGGCGGCGCACAGGTCAAATCCGTCCTCTGCCGTGTCGTAAAGGATACGACGCGGGAAACAGTCTCGGAGCGAACTCAATGAGCAAGGTTCAGGGTCTCTGGATCGACGTCGAATTCTGCACCGGATGCAAGGCCTGCGAAATGGCCTGCCGGCAGGAACACGGTCTGTTGCCGGAGCAATACGGGATCAAGGTTTCGGAACAGGTCCTGAATGGCGGGTTCACCTATAATCTCGTCCCGATCCCTACCGAGCTCTGCAATCTGTGCGCCCACCGGGACGACGAACCCGCTTGCGTGCATCACTGTTTGGCATCGGTGATGCGCCACGGGAACCTCACCGATCTCGTGGCGGCGCTCGAGGAACGCCCCGGCAGCGTGCTGTGGACAGCCAAGGAAAAGGATACGACCCGTGCACGGGGCGCGGATGTCTTTGCCGAAAACGTCGTTGATGGCGGCGAGGGCACGGAGGAATGACCGGGACCCTGCTTCACTTCGAGACGGCTTTGTCCTCGTCCCGCACCTTCGCCAGCCCACGGGCCATTCAGTTCGAAAACGTGAAGAACAAAAGGGGGACTTCATGAAATCGACACTCAAGGCATTCGCCATGTTGTGGGCCGTTCTCTTGGCGCTGGCCGTGGGTCTTACCCCAGCTTCAGCCAACACGTACAGAATCGGCCTTGCCGTTCCCGTAACCGGCACCGGCGCCGACGCCGGCAAACGCGAGGCCATCGGCGCCAATGCCGCCGTCAATGCGATCAACGGCGCCGGCGGAATCAACGGCAGCAAGATCGAGTTGTTCTTCGCCGATACCGGGAGCAACCCCCAGGACGCGGTCAACGCCATACGGAAACTTGCCGGCGACGACAACGTCCTGGCCATCGTGGGACCACACTACTCCGGCGTGGCCGAGGCGACGTTTCCGCTAGGGAACCGGCTCGGCATCGTCCAGATCGCCGTTGCCTCGTCGAAGCCGGGAGTCGCGGCGGCAAACCGGCCTTTCGCCTTCCGCAACACCCTTACGGAAGACAAGGTGGCGGCGGCCGTCGTGGCCAAGTTCAAGGCTCGCTACAATCCGAAAAACGTCGCCATCATCACCGATATCAAGGACGCGGTTTCACGCGCCATCGGCACGGCCGTGCTGCCGGCGGCGCTGAAGAAGGCGGGGATCAAGATCTTGAACGAGGGCGATCCCGTCACGTTTCAAACCGGCGACGCCCAGTTCACTGCCCAGGTCACCAAGCTGAAAGCCATGAATCCGGATGCCGTGGGCCTCGGCGCCCTGGGGCCGGATGCTCTCAACATCATCACCGAGGCGCGACGGCAGGGGATGAAGCAAACTTTCTTCGGTACCGCGCCTCTGATGGAGGGCAATATCCCGGAAAAGGGCGGCGACACCGTCGCCGGAACCGTCTCGGGCACGATCTGGGATTACACGCTTGCCGATGAAGGCAGCAAGCGATTCATCGCCGACTACGAGGCGGCCGCCACGCTGTATCCCGGCAAGTTCACCAAGCGTCCCGACTACTACGCCGTAAACGCCTATGACGCCGTCTTCCGGTGCCAACACGTCTTTGTCCTCAACTTCGGAGAAATGATCGCCGAGGGGAGCCCCGATGTCATCCGGAAAGACCGTTCGGTGATCGAAGCTTATCTTGGCGAGGAGGGAGACTGATGCTTTCGGTACGCTCCCTCAGGGGCGGCTACGGCTCCATTGAAGTGCTACGCGGCGTGGATCTTGACGTTCAGCGCGGGGAGATCGTCGCTCTGATCGGAGCGAATGGTGCGGGGAAGACGACATTCATGAAGACGCTGGCAGGCGTCCATGCACCGAGTTCCGGCACCATCGATTTCGAGGGAAGATCCATATTCGGACTCCAGAGTCACCAGGTTGTCGCCAAGGGCATCAGCCTCGTCAGGGAGGGACGGGGAATCCTGGCGCCCATGAGCGTCGAGGAAAACCTCTTGCTGGGGGGATACTTACGGTCGCCGCAACAGGCCGCGGAGGCGATCGAGTACATTTACGGGCTGTTCCCCATTCTCGCCGAGCGACGGCGTCAACCGGGGGGCACACTCAGCGGCGGCGAGCAACAGATGCTGGCCATCGGGCGTGCTCTCGTTGCACGCCCGCGCCTGCTCATGTTGGATGAACCGTCGCTTGGTTTGGCGCCAAAACTCGTTTCAACCATTTTCGAATGCATTGATTCGCTGAGGCGGGAGGACACGGCGATCCTGCTGGTTGAACAGAATGCGAGAAAGGCCCTGAAAATTGCCGATCGCGGTTACGTCCTGGCAGGTGGAAGAATCGCGATGAACGGCAACGCGGCCGACCTGTTGAATGATCCGCGGATTTTTTCCGCATACCTCGGAAATACGAACGCCCAAAGCGCCGTTTAGGGGATTGGGGACCCTACTCGACCGCCCTTTCCCACAAGCACCAGCCGGGACTCTAACAAAGGTGTGTGATCTCGACATCGCCCCAGTGATGTTTCCCTCGGGGCGATGACGCCTCAATCCCCCTTCTGTTCCTGTATGCGATGCGTTCCGCTTGCTTTTCGATTGCCCGCTCGATCCGGCCCGTGGCGAACAACTCCCCTTGTCTGGCATCGCCTTGCATGGCAACCAGACGTTCCATGGCCGCGGCATGGGTTTCAAGCCTGCCGTCCGCCAATATGTGCTCGACAGCGACACCTCGCGCCTGTGAGGCTACGCGCCAGCGCTTCACGGTTGAAGTGTGGGTTGTACCGGCTGTACGGTATCGACCTTACATCTCCCAGTCTCGCGACTTCGTGACGCTTCAGCAATGCGACGAAAACTTCCAAAGCATGGGCAGAATGGCCGATGGTTAGAACTCGCGTTGCCGTCAATTCTTTCCTCCGGCTAGCCGTCGTCGGCGATTACCGCGGCGATCAGTTTGTAACACGCACCCCCATACGGCTCTCCAAGGCTGATGGTAAGGTAGCACTCGCCGATCCCATAGTCGCCATCGAGCTTCGCGAGGTACCTTCGCTCGAAACCTGGATCCGTAACCCACAACGCGTATTGCTCATCCGCGTGTGAGAAGCGGCCTTGCACGCGCCGTTTGTTGTTGCCGAAGGCCTCGCCCGGCTTGAAAACCCGGAGTTGCAAACCCGCCACACGAATCAACCGCAGCGAATCGGTGACCGAAACAGCCGCATCCAAGGAGATGCGGTCGTTGATTCCGCTATACGTACTGTTTCCGTCGAGCCAGAGAGGGGCAACGGGGTCGACAAGTGACGGAAGGTCGAACCAGGACAGCCGTCCTGCCTTCACCCAGTAGTATTCGGGATCCAGCACCCAGTTCTCGGTCTGGTAGTCCTTCGGGCAGGGGTTCAGCACCGGCACGTCGATCACGTCAAGCACCCGTGGATCGCTGCCGTCCTCGTACTGGCGCTCGTACTCGGAGACTTCCTGTCCCTCGCGAGCGCTGACGGGCCGCAGCCAGTCACCCGGTCGGCCGTCGACCCACTGCCGCCCGGCAATGCTACGGCCGTTCAGCTTCCGGGAGTTCGCGAGGCAAACGATGCGCCTTGTGTTCACCACGGCCCTTCGTGTTCCTGCCAACAGCGTCTAGTCCGCCGCCTGAATGACCAAGCGGAGTTCACCTTCATCGATCAGAGTGTACACGGGAGAAGACCCCGAAAGGTCCCGACTCTCTTGCAGAATAATCGGCACACCGTCCCCTCGCCGGTCCATCAAGTTAACGCGCCCCACCCCGGTGGGTGCCGGGCAGCGGGCCAGTAGTGACACGATCAACTCGTTCCGGTTGGCCTGCCGCAAATGCAAGGTATCCGGCGTGAGGGTATTTGCGAGCGCTCCTGGTATGTAAAGCTCAAGGCGATCCCCGAACATGTGCAATCGCACGCGCTGACCCGCCATCGAATAGTCCCGGTGAGCGACCGCGTTCACGACGGCTTCGAACACCGCGCGTTCGCTGAACTGCGGGCGTTCAACCCGCCCGGTGCCCTTCGTGGCACGCACCAGCATGTTCCTGCGCACGAAGTGCAACGCCTCGGCGACCTGCTCGTCGAGCGGACCGAGAATGTCCCGCGAGTCGGTCTGGTAATTCAGGTCGGTACGCTCACCGGCATAGCTTACCGCCTGGACGTACGCATGCGGAAGCCATTCCTGCGGCTCGCGGGTGCACAGCAGGACACCCGCCAACGTGAGCCGTGCAACGCCGTCATCGTCGTCCGCGACCAGCCGAAGCTTGCGCGCCGCGTTCTCGGTGACGCCCTCGCCCGTGGACTCTTCGCGCAGAAATCTCACCGTCAACGAATAATCCAGATCCTCCGGCTTGGTACCCGGTACCGGTGATTCGTCGAATCGTATCAAGCGGCTCTGGCTTCGCTCCTGAAACAACCGCGCCAGAGCATCGGGAGACGTTTCACGTTTCGAACTGCCGAGCCTCCGGAAATAGCCGCCCGGACTCTTGTGCACGAACAGGCTTCGGGAAACATCCACGCGAATCACGGGTACCGGTCCGCCATCGACCCCATCCAACTCCAATCGATAGATATCCGCGTCGAGGGCTGGCTTGACCGAATCGTTGCAGATCTCCCGCACCCAGCTTTCAACGGCATCCAGATCGCCCAGCGGAATGCCAAGCACCTGCTTGGTGCTATCATCTACTCCGAGGACCACCATTCCGCCCTTAGCGTTGGCGAAGGCAGCCAACTCGTCCGCGAAGTCGTCACGGCGCGGGCCGGTGACACGACCTCGCTCCAGCACGACAGCTTTCAACTCGAGGGCCGAATCCTCCCCGAGCCGGATGCGCCGGATCAATTCCGCGTTGGTCATGCAGGATCTCCCTTGACCAACCCGCCGGCGGCAATACCGCGCGCAGCGCTATCCGCGGGAAGACTTCGCAGCACCATGTCCGAATCCATGTTCCCAATCATCGCCTGACTCATTCATACCATCGACAGGACGATGATCGCCAGAATCGCGTCCGGGTGCACGACAAGTTGCTCGTTGACCGTCGACCGAGCGCCCTCTTGGACGTTATTGAAACAGTGTCGCCCGACTGGAGGGGCAAGCGAACGGATGACGGGTCACGCGTCTCCCCAAACCTCGGCGGCCACTTCCACCATGCGGGCGAGCTTGGCTTCCTCGTCGGCTTCGGTGAGGGGGTTGCCCTTGACCGAGCTGGCGAAGCCGCATTGGGGCGCGAGGGCGAGGCGTTCCAGGGGGGCGTAGCGGGCGGCATCGTCGATGCGGCGCTTGAGGTGGTCGGCGGATTCCAGCGTGGGGCCCTTGGTGGAGACGATGCCGAGGGCGACGACCTTGCCGGCTGGCAGAAAGCGCAAGGGCTCGAAGGTGCCGGCCCGGGGGGTGTCGTATTCCAGGAAGTAGCCTTGGACGTTGATCTCGTTGAACAGCACGTCGGCCACGGGGTCGTAGCCGCCGGCGGCGGCCCATAGGCCCTCGCGGTTGCCGCGGCACTGGTGCATGGTGACGGTGACGTCCTCGGGCAAGCCGTCGAGGGCCTGGTTGATGCGGCGCGCGTACTCGGCCAGCACTGCCTCGGGGCCGGAGCCCCAGGAGCGGAACACGTCCTCGTACGTCGGGTCGCATAGGAACGGTATGGCGACGTCGTCGAGTTGGATGTAACGCGCGCCGGCTGCCGTCAGGGCGGCCAGCTCCTGGCGGTAGGCGGCCACCAGGTCCTCCCAGAAGGCGTCCACGTCATCGTAGGCGGAACCCAAGACTCCGGGGTCGCCGCCGGCGAAGCAGTAGACCACCGGAGGCGCGGGGATGGTGACCTTGGGCTCGCCATCGGTGTTGGACCTGAGGAACTCGAAGGCCCGCACCACGGCGCTGGGCCGCCAGCGTATCCTGCCCTCGACCCACACGACGGTGAAGTCCTGCTGACGGCTCTCCTCGTTGTGCCAACTGAACGGCGAGGAGGCGCCCTGACGGGTGGCGGAGAAGCCTTCCCAGGTCATCATCAGCTCACTGAACCAGCTCCGGCGACGAAACTCTCCGTCGGTGGCAGAGCGCAGTCCCACGCGTTTCTGCAACGCGATGACGTCCCGCACGAAGCCGTCCTCGATCCTCGCCAGCTCCTCGTTGCCGTGGGGGCCGAGATTGCTCTCGGCCGTGTCCGGCCCCAGGAGCCGCACCCTGGCCTCCTTGAGCCCCGCGGGGCGCAGCAGGCTGCCGACGTGGTCGGCGCGGAACGGCGGCGTATTTCTCATCGGCATGGCGGGACGCTCTCCGGTAGGGGCGGCTGGCCGGCCGCCCATACATGTCGCTTTCGGACAGTCTAGGGCCCTGCCCTCTCCCCGTCGCCTCTTACCGCACTTCCAGACCGTGGCGGCGGCTGAGCTTGTAGAAGACGCTGGCCAGGAGCACGGTTCCGACGCTGATGCCCAGGGCGAAGGCCGACAGTGTGCCCACGTGGCCGTTTTCCCAAAGCTCCCAGATGACCACGGAGATCACCTCGGAACCGGGGCTGTAGAGCAACAGGGCCACGGACAGCTCGCGGATGGTGATGAGGAAGATGTAGATCCAACCGGCGAACAGCGCCGGCATCATCAGCGGGATCATGATCTTGCGGGCCACGTTGCCCCAGCTCGCACCGCTGGTGGTGGCGCTCTCCTCCAGCTCCTTGTGGATGCCGATGAGGCCGGCGTGGCTGAACCGCATGGCGTAGGGAAGATATCGAGCGGAAAAGGCGATGACCATGATCCAGATGGTGCCGTAGACCGGGATCGGCACCGTCAGGTAGGTCTGCAGTACCGCGACGCCCATCACGATACCCGGAAACACCAGCGGGATCATGGTGAGCCGGTCCAGGGACCAGCGCGCCTTGATGGCGGTCCTGGTCACCAGCCACGCCGTAATGAACGACACGCCCACGCATGCGGTGGCGGAAACGATGCTGATGGTGACGTTGTTCGTGATGGAACGCACGATCTTGTCGTCACTGAACGCTTCCACGTAGTTGTTCAGGGTGAACAGGGAGAGCGCATCCCACGAAGGCACTATCAGGTAGGGCATGAAGCTCGACCAGACGAGGGCGGTCAAGGGCAGGAGCTGGAGCGCCGGCAGGCCCAGCAGCGCCAGCCCGCCCAGCCAGCGCCAGCGTCCCAGGTCCTTGCGCCGGGGCTGGAACCCCTTGCCGGTGATGGTGGTGAAGCGGTGCGCGTGCTGGGTCACCCGGTAGTAGGGGACGAGGCACAAGCCCACCAAGCCGATGAGAATCACGGAGTAGGCGCTGGCGTTGCCGTACTCGGGGAGATAGCCCTCGCTCAACTGAAGGTAGATCTGTGTGGTCATGACCTCGATGCCCGCCGGAAGGCCAACCAGCGCGGGGATCTCGAACGCCTCCAGGCTGCGAATAAAGGTCAGGATCAACACCGAAAGGACGCTTGGCATGGCCATGGGGAAAGTGACCTTCCAGAAGACCTGCCAATCCGAGCTCCCGGCCACCACCGCGGCTTCCTCCAGGGACGGGTCCATGGACCGGAACGGCGTGGCCATGAGCAGGAAGACGATGGGGGTCCAGAGGAATCCCTCGACCAGTACCATGCCGCTCATGGAGAAGAGGTTGAAGAGCGGGCCGTACCCCGTGACCCACTTGAAGGCCAGGTTGATGAACCCGGCCTCCGGTCCCAGCAGCAGGATCCAGCCGATGACCTTGATGAGCCCCGGCACGGCGAACGACACGAAGGCCGCCAGGTAGGCCACCGCGCGGAACGGAGCGTTGGTGCGCTCCGCCAGCCATGCCATGACGGTGCCGAAAACCAGGGCCCACGCCGCGCTCCCCACCGAGAACACGAGGGAATTCCAGAGCAGGGTTTCGAACTCCCCGAGGGACTCGAAGATGGTGGCGAAGTTTTGGGTCGTCAGGCCGACGATGTCGGAATCCTCGGAAGGCACGAAGCTCGTATAGATGATGAAGGCCAGCGGGGGGATGACCAGATACACCAACACCGCCGCGCAGGGTATGAACAGCCACAACGGATAGTCACGGCCCTGCCTGCTCGGCCGCAGGATGTCGAGGAATGACGACGAGCCGGCGCCTGCCGGTTGTGACGCCTCCGGTGCTGTCGGGTTTCTGCTCAAGGGTTTGGTCCTCGGTCGGATTCGACGGGGTCATCCCGAACCGACCCCACCAGCAACATGGGGGCAAGGCGTGCCTTGCCCCCATGTGTACGTTGCTGTCCGAGTTGCCCGGAACGAAAGGATCGTATGCCGAACTAGCGCGGGATGCGCATCAGCCCTTTCGGCCGATGGAGCGCAACAGCTTGTTCCACTTCTTGAGGGACTGGTTGTACTGCTTCACGGTCATTCCCCTCTCGGGATACACGCGCTTGAACGGGTAGTCCCTCCAGGCCATGCCGTAGTGGAACTTCTGCAGGATCTTCTGCCCGTCGGTCAGGATGAAATTGATCAGCAGCAGCGCGGCATGGGGGTGCGGCGCATTGGCGAACAACGCGGACCCTCCGGCGTTGGTGGGAACTTCGTCCATCGGCTCCCAGCCCAGCGGAGCTCCCTCGTGGATCTTCACCAACGCGTGGTTCCTGAAGACCGTGGGCGAGGCCACGAACTCGCCGGAGATGATCAGGTCCCGCGTGGCGGTGCCCGAAATCTTCAGGAGCTTGAGCTGCTGCTTCTTGAGCTTCTCGACGTATTCCTCACCCTTGACCTTGAGCATGGTGCCGAGGACGCGGTCGCCGGTGCTCGTGATGCTCATCATGAGCTTACCCTTGAGCGCCGGGTTCAGGAGATCCTCGAAGCTCTTGGGCACCTGGTCCTTGGACAGCTTCTTGGTGTTGTATCCGAGGCCGATGAACGACTCGCGGTCCGTGACCCACCAGACCCCACCACTCTTGGCCTTGATCTGGTGTTCGTCCGGCCAGCGTTTGTGCTCCGGGCTCGTGTAGGGCATGAGGAGCCCCTTTTCGCGAAACAGCATCATGAGCCCCGGGGTGGTCTCGGTCGCATCCACCAGATACTTGCCTGCCCTGTGCTCACCGAGGATTTTCGACGAAAGGTCCCGGCTGCCGGCGCGGTACACGTCGATCTTCACATCCGGGTACTTTTTGGCGAATTCGGACCTGATGGTCTTGTAGGACTTGCCGCCCAGGGACGTGTACCAGACCACCTTGCCTTCCTTCTTGGCGCCCTTCAGCAACATGTCGTGGTAATCCGCGCCCTTGTAATTGGCCAGCTTCTTGATCGTGTCACTCTGGCCCCACGCCGCGGACACGGTCAGAAAGAGCAGCGCGACGGTCAAGTATAGTGCCTTCATAAGGATGTCCTCCTTCTCGGGTTTGACTCCTGTGGAAGCTTGACGCATGCACGGGCCGAAAGCCCCCTTCTGCATGAGTTTGACGCCCTTCTACGTCACCCGCCGTCAGCTTGTCAAACGAATGACGTTGCGCGAAGATGGGCGCGTTCGTGGTTCCAACCCGAGATTGCCGCCCCTCCCGACTTCGGGTTCGGGTGCGTCGCGAAGGCCTGTAAAGATGAAAATGGCGCGCCTCTTTTGCGTTTCGCTCACTCTGCTCCTCCTGCTCTGCCACGGTGCGCTCCTTGGCGCCTGCAAGGAGGAAAGCTTCGCCAGCCGGCTCGTCCGGCCGGCCTACGCCGCCACCCCCGACGCCACCCTGCACTACTTCGGCCACAGCTTCTTCCAGCTCGTCACCAGCCGCGGCACGCGGATCGTCATGGACCCGCTGGCGCCGGGCTGGTACCCGGTGCCCGACGTCTCCGCGCACGCCGTCACCATCGGCCGGGAGCACCAGAACCACAACTGGTTTCCCATCGTGAAGGGCCGGCCGCTGCTCCTGCGGGGCCTCCGGGAAACCGACCTGGGTTACGAGTGGAACCCGGTGAGGACCACGGTCCTGGACGTGCTGGTTTACAGCGTGCCCATCTACGTCAGCCGTCCCAACGGAAACCTCTTCAAGGGGGCGGCCTTCGCCTTCGACCTCGGCCGCCTGTGCGTCGTGCACTTGGGCGACCTGAGCCACAAGCTCACCCCCAAGCACCTGAAACAGTTCGGCAAGGTCGACGTGGCGCTGGTGCCCATCGGCGGCCGCACCACCATGGGTCCCTGGACCGCCCGTGAAGTGGTGGGACAGCTCAAGCCGAAAATGGCGATCCCCATGCACTACCGCGACGATCTCGAGCGGGTGCGGGTCTTCAGCGAGGGCTTCCCCACCAGGACGGTACCGGACGGCTCCCTCGCCATCAGCAAGGCGGCGTTGCCGCGAAAGACCGAGATTGTCGTGTTGGGTTATCGCGGGGGCCCGTTTTGAGGCGCGTTGCGCGCCCCGCACACGCCGACTGCGTAGACCCACCGGCGAGCGGTTTTCATGCAGGCGCGACCGGCCGGTCGCCCCTGCGACGCTGGTCTTGCTTTTGGGTTGACTGCCACCCTGATCCATCCTATTTTACGCGGATTCGCCGAATGGCCGCCCGGTCGTCACCGGGAACTGTCGGCGGTGTAACAACCAACTCAGGAGGTCTTTCCATGAGAAGTCCGAGACTCAAGGGATTGCTGGTCGCGGTCGCGGTGGCGGCCATGGCATGGGCGGCCGGGCCGCAACAGGCAAGTGCGCAGAAGATGCCGTCCAGCATGGAGATCGGCGGCGCCAGCATCGGCGGCGCCTTCTACGTGGTGGCCGGCGGCGTGGCCAAGCTGCTGGAGAAGGAGCTGAATATTCCCGTGACCGCGGCGGTCACCGAGGGCTCGCGCGAGAACGTGCGGCTCATCGAGCGCAAGCAGATCTTCATGGGGGTCATCGCCTCCAACAACTCCTACCCTGCGTACCACGGCGTGTTGACCTACAAGAGAAAGTATCCCGTGGCCCTGGCCATGGGGCTCTACCCCAACGCCTTCACGCTCCACACCCTGCCCGGCAGCCCCATCAACTCCTTCGCAGACCTCAAGGGGAAACGCGTGGGCGTGGGCACCGGCCGGACCTGGGACGCCTTCATGGTGCCGTTGATGAAGGCCCACGGCCTTACCTACAAAAAGGACTTCAGGCCCGTGTACGCGGGAATGAGCGACCTCTACACCCAGCTCGGCGACGGCATCATCGTGGCCATGCCGACCATGGTCTCCGGCCTGAGCCCGATCCCCGCGGCGTTGCGCCTGCACGCCGAGAAGGGCGCGCGGTACCTCCCGCCCGAGCCCCAGGCGGTGGAGAAGATGCTGAAGCAGTTCCCGTACATGACACGGCAAACCATTCCGGCGAACACCCCGACGTTCGAGAAGGCCGTCGAGACCTTCGACATCGGCGGCCCGCTTCTGACCGTACGCGCGGACGCCGACGAGGAACTGGTCTACAGGGTCATCAAGCTGATCCACACGAACCTGAAGCAACTCGCGGAGGACGTGCGCTACTTCAAGTACGCGGAGATCAACCCCAAGGTGCTGACCACCCAGATCGGGGTCCCCTACCATCCGGGAGCCATTCGCTACTGGAAGGAAGCCGGACTCTGGCCCAAGAGTTAGACCGCATCGTCACGTGATCACGGCAATCGGACCGGCGACGCTCGCCGCAAGGGGGCGCGACGGTCCATTGCCGCCGTTCCAAGGACAAAGACCGGCAGGAGGTGCTTCATGAAACGTGCAAGAACGAGGCTGCCGCTGACAGCGGTCATAATCGCAGCCATGGCGTTGGCGTTCGCCCCGCACGTGGCAACCGCGCAACAGTTGCCGGCCAGCATGGAGGTGGGCGGCGCAAGCATCGGGGGCGGATTCTATGTCATGGCCGGAGGCATCGCCAAACTGCTGGAAGCCGAGCTCAAGATACCGGTGACCGCGGCGGTGACCGAGGGCTCGCGAGAGAACATCCGCTTGATCGACCGCAAGCAAGTGTTCATGGGGATCATATCGTCGAACAACGGCTACCCCGGCTACCATGGGCTCAAGGGCTTCGACAAGAAACACCCCATCGCTCCGATCCTGGGCCTGTACCCGCACTCCTTCGCCTACATGACCCTGCCCAACAGCCCGGTACGCAAGTTCGCCGACCTCAAGGGCCACCGGGTGGGCGTGGGCACCGGACGGACCTGGGACGCGTTTCTGAAACCTCTGTACAAGGCCCACGGCCTGACCTACAAGGACATCAAGCCGGTGTACGCGGGTATGAGCGACCTGTATACGCAGCTTGGTGACGGCATCATCGTGGCGACGCCGGGCATCGTGGCCGGCCTGAGCCCAATCCCCGGGGCGTTGCGGCTCCATGCCGAGAAGGGTGCGGCCTACTTCGGTCCGGAGCCCGCGGCCGTCGAGAAGGTGCTGAAGGAACTGCCCTACATGGCGCGGATCCGCATTTCCAAGGACACTCCGACGTTCGACAAGGACATCGACACGGTGGACATCGGCGGCCCGCATGTCTACGTCCGGGCCGACGCCGACGCGGAGTTGGTTTACAGGGTCACCCAACTCCTCCACAAGAATCTCGACAACCTGGCCGCTGAAGTGCGCTACTTCAAGTACGCCCAGGCCAACCCGGCGGTGTTGACCAAGAACATCAACGTGCCCTTCCATCCGGGCGCCGTGAAGTACTGGAAGGAGGCCGGACTCTGGAAACAGTAGGCCGGCTCATCACCCGGTTGCTGGCGATCGGACTGTCGGCGTACGCCATCTGGAACGCCTTCAGTCCGTTGCCGCCCCTTCAGGAACGCAGCCTGTTCCTGCTGGTGCTGTTCGCCCTGGTGTTCCTGAGCCAGGCGGTGGAACGCGACCGCCCCGCCCAGGTGGCGGTGGACCTGTTCTGGCTGGCCCTTAGCCTGGCGACCTTCGGTTACGTCTTCATTGAGCACGAGGAAATCGCCTTCAAGTCGGGACTGGTCACCCAGACCGACCTGGTGCTGGGCGTGATCTGCGTCATCGTGGTGCTGGAGGCCACCCGCCGCATCGTCGGCTGGGCGCTGGTGGTGACGGCGCTGGTGTTCCTGGTCTATTGCTTCTACGGCCAGCACCTGCCGCGATGGGTGGGAGGGCACGGCGGCTTCGACCTGGACCGCATCGTCACCACCGTCTACCTGTCCGGCAACGGCGTCTTCGGCGTCGCCACCTACATCACCTTCAAGTTCGTTTTTCTGTTCGTCATGTTCGGCAAGCTGCTGGAAGCCACCGGCGCGTTGGCGTTCATCATGGAGTTCACCCGCTCGCTGGTGGGAAGGTACCGCGGCGGGCCCGCGATGATGGCAGTGGTGTCGAGCGGCATGATGGGATCGGTGAGCGGCAGCGCGGTGGCCAACGTCATGGTGACGGGCTCCATCACGATTCCGCTTATGAAGCGCGTGGGTTTCCAGCCCCACGTAGCCGGGGCGGTGGAGGCGGCGGCCTCCACCGGAGGGCAGTTCATGCCGCCGGTCATGGGGGCGGCGGCATTCCTCATGATGCAGTTCCTGGCGGTGGACTATCTCCAGATCGTCAAGGCCGCGTTGATACCGGCGGTGCTTTACTTCATCGGCGTCCTGGCGGGCGTCTACTTCTACGCGTTGCGCTCCGGGCTCACGGGCTTGCCGAAGAGCGAGCTGACCAGCATCCGGGAGGTGGTGCGCGAGCCCCAGGGGCTGACGTTCATTGCCGGCATCGGCCTGCTCATCGTGCTGCTGCTGTTGCGGTGGTCTCCGGTCCAGGCGGTGCTACGGGCCATGGCCGTGATCGCGGTGCTGGGCGTGGGCATCGCCGCCATCTCCATGTTCGTCCAGGACCGCCGTGGCTTCGCCTCGGCCGCCCCGACGGGGGCCTGGAACGCTCTCAAGAAGGGCATCGACGTATTCGAGGGCACCGGCAGGGACTTCGTGACCCTCGGCACCGCCGTGGCCTGCGTCGGCATCATCATGGGCACGATCCTGATGACCGGCCTCGCCACGCGCTTCTCGGGTCTCGTGATCGGCATGGCGGGCGGGGATCTCACGATCATCCTGCTGCTGACCATGTTCGCCTCCATGATCCTGGGCATGGGACTGCCCACCAGCATCGCCTACATCATTCTGGCGCTGATGGTGGCGCCGGTGCTCATCAAGGTCGGCGTGTGGCCCATGGCCGCGCACCTGTTCATCTTCTTCTCCGGCATGCTGTCCATGGTGACGCCGCCCGTGGCCCTGGCAGCCTACGCGGGGGCCACCGTCGCGGGGAGCGACTTCTGGCGCACCAGTCTGTTCGCCGGCCTGATCTCGCTGCCGGTGTACATTCTCCCTTACGCCTTCGTCTTCGGCACGCCGATGCTGATGCGGGGCAATCCCGTCGAAGTCATCCTCACCACTGCCACGGCCGCCGCCGGGGTCATCCTCAACGCCTACGCCTTGGTCGGTGACCTCAAGGACCGGACCGAGTTCGTGGAACGGGTGGTGGTGTTCGCGGCGGCCATCATGCTCATCGCCCCCGGGGCCATGACCGACATCATCGGCATCGTCCTGGCGGTCGCCGGCCTGGCCCGGCCGCTCGCGCGGCGGGTCGCTACCGCAAATGCAACAAGCTGAGCCGTCACCCGGCGCGGGCGGGTTTGAAACCCGCCCCTACAAATCCTGATCGCACCTCGCGGAGTGTGCTTCCGTGGTTCAACGCCGTCCACGACTCGACTTCGGCCTGTACGCCAACAACCGCGCGTCGGTGTTCCTGCCCGACTTCTCCATGGAGCGGTTGCTGGACCTGGCCGTGGAAGCCGAAGAGTTGGGCTACCACTCCATCTGGGTAGGCGACAGCATGCTGGCCAAGCCGCGCTACGATCCCATCGTGACCCTGACGGCCATCGCCGCGCGCACCAGGACCATCAACGTGGCCACGGGAATCCTTCAGCCGCACTTGAGAAACCCGGTGGTGACGGCCCTGGAATGGGCCACGTTGGACATCGTCTCCCAAGGCCGCACCATCATGGGCGTCGGGCCTGGCGCCGGACCGCCGGAGTTGCTCTCCAAGGAATGCGAGGTAGCCGGTTTCCCGCGTCGAGTGAGGGGCAAGGTCTTCGAGGAGTGCCTGGAAGTGCTGAAGGCGCTGTGGACGCTGGACTCCGTCGACTACGAGGGCCGCCACTACCGGTTCCGGGACGTCTCGCTGGGTTACAAACCGGTGCAGCAGCCCCATCCGCCCATCTGGATCGCGGCCGGACACTACAACCCAGCGAAGGCCGAGAACTTTCGCCATGGTCGTTTCGTGGCGGCCGACGCCGGCAAGCATACCGGGCCGTTTGGCCGCGTGGCGCGGTTGGCGGACGGCTGGCTCACCAACCATCTCGGCCCCGAGGAGTACGCCGAGCGCTACGCCGAGATCTCCTCCGCCGCCACCGGAAAGTACGGCCGTCCGGCCGGTTCCGTCCACCCCGCGATGAACTGCTGGATCAACGTGGGCCGCGACCGGCAGACCGCCCGCGAAGAGGCGCGCCAGATGCTCGAAATCTACCACCGCATGCCCTTCGACGACGAGAGCGTGGACCGGTGGGTCATTTGCGGCACCGCCCCGCAGTGCATCGAGCGCCTGGAGCAGTTCGCCGACGCCGGCGTCCGCACCATGCAGATCGTGCTCGCCTCCAAGGACCAGCCGGAGCAGATGCGGCGCATCGCCCGCGACGTTCTTCCCGCCTTCAGCTAGCGTGGTGAATCCACATGACACGACGTGCGGGATCCCGGGCGGTACATAAGACGGGAACCGCAAACCGTCTAACTGGATGAAGCAGTCCGTTTGAGCGAGGGAAGCGATTGAGGATGACGGAAGCTCTGCCGTATCCGCTCACCCTGGAAGATACGGAGAGGGATGTGGTGCGACGGGTCCGGGACGGGGATTCGGACGCCTACCGGCTCCTGGTGGAACGCTACCAGGCGCGCCTCCACCGGCTCGTCGGAAGGCTCCTCGGCCCGGATCACGGGGACGTGGACGACGTGGTCCAGGAGGTCTTCGTCAAGGCGTTCTTCTCGCTCAACAAGTTCCGGGAAGACGCGACGTTCGGCACGTGGATCACGCGCATCGCCATCAACCGCGCCCGGGACGAGCTCAAGAAGCAGTCGGGCAAGGTGTCCCTCGACGTGGAGCCCGGGGAGGAGGCGGTCCGGGGGCTTCGCGACCTTCTCTCCGCGGAACCGCCGCCGGACGCCGCGGAGGACGAGCACGCGGAAAGTGCTGCCAGCCGTCTGGTGGCCCGCACCGTGGCGTCGTTGCCCGACCGCTTGCGTGTCGTCGTTACCTTGAAAGACATGGAGGGGAACTCCTACCAGGAAGTCGCCGGGATCCTGAAATGTTCGGTGGGCACGGTCAAGTCGCGGCATGCCCGCGCCCGTGAACGCCTGCGGCAAATGCTCGCACCTCATGTATCCGAATTGCGTGGTGGCCTTCACCAAGGGAGGTGACTCGTGACCTGTGGTGATTTCAGGCAATGGCTCGAAACGGCCGGCGCGGGACAGACGGAGAAGATCCCGAACGTGCACAGGGAGCATGCCGAGTCGTGCGCGGCTTGCCGCGGAATCCTCGAAGAGGAGCGTCGCTGGCTGCGCTTTTTCGCCGCCGCGCCGGAGCCGTCCCCTCGACGGCCTGCGTGGCCCGGCGTCATGGCGAGAATCCGTGAGGAAGAGAGCCGGCGCGCGTCCCTCAGCGATGCCTTGCTGTTCTTCAGCCGCCGGCTGGCTCCGGCGTTCGCCGTGATGGTGTTGTTTCTGGGCGGCGTGGGCCTGTGGGGCGACATGCAGCCGGAGACCCGGGAACAGGCGCCCGCGACCGCGGCCATGCTGGAAAACGGACAGGGACAGGGAGCCTTGTCCGGAGACGAACCCGACGCGGTGCTGATCGCATGGGTAGGAGCTCGAGTTCCATGAAACGCAAAGCCTTTATCGCAGTGGTTGGCGTGTTCCTGCTGGGCCTGATGGGGGGCGTCCTTGTGGGCCAGGTCTACTCCGTGAAACACCTGTGGGGCCGGGGATGGCACGACGCCAGGGACGGCAAGGAACACCGCCGCGGCGGGAGGCATGGATCGAGCGGCCGGTACATCCGCATGCTGCAGAAGGAACTCGACCTCACCGATCGACAGATGGCCGAGATCGGCCCGTTGCTGAGCCAGACCCGGCGCGACTTGTACCAGGCGCGGATCCGGTCTCACCAAGAAACCGACCGGATCATCCTCGATTTCCACGGCAAGATCAGGCCGGCCCTCGACGAGGCGCAGGCGCGCAAGCTGGAACAACGCACCGACAACTTCCGTGAGTGGCGGAGGAAGAAGCGCGAGCGCATGATCTCGCGGCTGGAATCGATGCGCGACGGCAAATGATGACGAGCCGGGAACCACGCCGCGTCTAATCGTTGACAACACGATCCGGATCGAAACACTCACACAATAAGGGAGAACCGAATATGAGGAATCGCAAGCGAACGGCATTGATGATGGTACCGCTGCTCCTGGTGGGGCTCTCCGGGGGCGTCGCCTGGAGCCAGCAGGGCGAAGGCAGGCGGGGCGACGGAGACCGCATCGCCCGCGCCGAAAGGGGTGAAGAGCGAGGGAGACGGCACTGGCGCGGACGCGAAGGCAGGCGTGGCCACCGCCACCACGGCCACGAGGGCCGGGGCGGACGCCGCGGCCGCGGGGATTTCGTCAAGCGCATGACCGAGAAGCTCGAGCTGACCGACGAGCAGGTGAAGAAGATCAAGAGCGCGCTCACGGACGCGCGGAAGACGCGGATCGGTCTGCGCGCCGACGCCCGTGTGGCCCAGATCGAGCTCCGGGAGATGGTATCGCAGGAGACCGTGGACAAGGCCAAGATCGGCGCCAAGGTCGACGAGATCGCCAAGATCCGGGGCGACCTGCTGCGGGCACGCACCGACGCGGTGGTGGCGGTACGGGAGGTGCTGACGCCCGAACAGATCGCGAAGGCCGACAACATGCTGAAACGCATGTTGAAGGGCCGTCGGGGCCGCGGCCGCCGGTAGGAGTCTGTCCGAGGAATCGGCATCTGATGTGGGGGCGGGTTTCAAACCCGCCCGTGCCCCCACAGGGCTGTCGTCCAAGGCAGTGCCCTGGGAGCACCGGCCATCAACCATGGGTGAGGGCAGCCTTCGAGGCCGCCCTCACTTTTTCCGGATTCAGTCGCGACCTCACACTCATCCCGCCTGCCACCGACCGGGTTCTTGACAAGCCGTTCTCGGATCACGTTTAATTCCCCTTTCATGCCGATCGACTCCTGCCGTTGTGCACCCGCAATGGCTGTCACCGTTGCAGTGCTGTGGTCCGTCGTCGTCGCAACCGATACGTCACACGTGGCCGGTCAACTCTGCAATCAACTCACCCAGGAGGGCCCGCCATGTATGATTCGCGACAATCCAGCTTCAAGGTCGGGCAGCACAACATCACGCCCTTCGGGCTGGACATCCACAATCCGGTCTTCCTGATCTCCGGCCTTACCATCGTCCTGTTCATCCTGTACGCGCTGATGCTTCAGGAGCAGGCCGCGGCCGTTTTCGGGTGGCTGCGCCCGGCCATCACCAGCACTTCGACTGGTTCTTCCTGTTGAGCGGCAACCTGTTCGTGATCTTCGCCCTGCTGTTGATCTTCCTACCCGTGGGCAAGGTCCGCCTCGGGGGTCAGGACGCAACCCCGGACTTCGGCTACAGCGGCTGGTTCGCCATGCTGTTCGCCGCCGGAATGGGCATCGGGCTGATGTACTTCGGCGTGTCCGAGCCGCTGTCGCACTACGCATCGTCCGTGGGCGGCACCGTGGTGGAGAACGGCACACGCACCGACTGGGCGCCACTGGGCGGCGCCGCCGACAACGCCGCCGAGGCACGCGACTTGGCGATGGCCGCGACCATCTTCCATTGGGGGCTGCACCCCTGGGCAATCTACGCGGTGGTCGCGCTGGCGCTGGCGTTCTTCGCCTACAACCACAACCTACCGTTGACCCTGCGCTCGGCGTTCTACCCGATCCTGGGCGAGAAGGTATGGGGCTGGTGGGGGCACGTGGTGGACACCCTGGCGGTGTTCGCGACCCTGTTCGGGCTCGCCACCTCACTCGGCTTCGGCACCATGCAGGCCCTGGCGGGTTTCAATCACCTGTACGGCTGGGGCACCGGCGCGGTGGCCATCGTGGTACTCATCACGATCATTACCGCCACCGCCCTGATATCGGTGCTGCGCGGGCTCGACGGCGGGGTCAAGGTTTTGTCCGAGGTCAACATGGTGCTAGCCTTCCTGCTGCTGATGGTGATCATCTTCGTCGGCCCCACCGGCGACATCTTCGCCACCGCCGCGACCGGCGGCGTCGCCTACCTCAAGGAGCTGATCCCGCTGTCGATGCCCTTCGGCCGGGACGACTCCAACTTCGTCCAGGGCTGGACCTCGTTTTACTGGGCCTGGTGGATATCCTGGTCCCCCTTCGTCGGCATGTTCATCGCCCGTGTCTCGCGCGGCCGGACGGTGCGCGAGTTCGTGATCTGCGTGATCCTGATCCCCACCGTGGTCTGCACCCTCTGGATGGCGGCGTTCGGCGGCACGGCGATCTCGCAGGTGGTGGCCGATCCGGCGGCGTCGGTGGCCAAGGCGGCGCAGGAGGTGAAGCTGTTCGTGATGGCCGAGCAGTTTCCGCTCGCCGGAGTGCTCTCGTTCATCGGCATCGTCCTGGTGCTGGTGTTCTTCGTCACCTCGTCGGATTCCGGCTCGCTGGTGATCGATACCATCACGGCCGGCGGCAAGACCGAGGCGCCCAAGAGTCAGCGGGTGTTCTGGGCATCGTTCGAGGGCGTGGTGGCCGCGGTGCTGCTGCTGGTGGGAGGCGCCGAAGCCCTGGGGGCACTGCAGGCCATGACCGTCTCCACCGGGTTGCCCTTCACCATCGTGCTGCTGGCCATGTGCTTCAGCACGTGGGTCGGCTTGCAAGCGGCCTCGAAGCAGATTCCATGACCCGCGTGAGCGGCGTCGAACCGGCGCCGGACGACTTCGACACCCCATGAGCACACCCACGACCTCGCCCGCCCAGGCCCCGCCCGCGTTTGCCGCGCTCCGGAACCGGGACTTTGCGTTGTTTTTCGTCGGCAACATGCTGTCGATGATGGCCGACAACATCGAGCACGTCATCAGCTACGGCATCGTTTACCAGTCGTTTCGCTCCGAGACCCTGCAGGGCTTCGCCGTCATCGGCCATTGGCTGCCGGCCCTGACGCTCTCGTGGTACTTCGGCGCGCTGGCGGACCGCTTCGACTGCCGCCGGGTCATGGAGTGGTCCCAGGCGCTGTTCATCTCGGTGAGCCTCGCCTGGGCCCTGCTGTTCTACACGGGCCGCCTGGAGATGTGGCACTCGGTCATCCTGTTGATGCTTCACGGCATGGCGGGCGCCCTGTGGAACCCGGCGCGCCAGCTCATGATCTACGACGTGGTGGGGCCCGAGACGCTGCAGAGCGGCATCCGGCTGCTGGCCACCGGGCGTCAATTGGGGATACTCTTCGGCCCCGCGGTGGGAGGCGGCGCCCTGTTGTTGCTGAAACCCACAGTGGCGCTGTTGGTCAACACGCTCATCTACCTGCCGCTGGTGATCTGGTGCCGGCTGGTCCCGTACACAGGGCACGGTTCCGGACGGCAGAGCACGAAAGGGACCTGGGCGGATGCGCTTTCGGCGCTGTGGGGCGCCTCGCACAACCGGGTCCTGCTGTCCATGATCCTGCTCGTGGGTTTCTATGCCTTCTTCGTGGGCAACGCGTTCCAGGCGCTGATGCCCGCCTTCGCCCTGTCCCTCGGCGCCGGCGATCTGAGCCTCGGCTACGCGGCGCTGTTCGCCGCCAATGGCGCGGGCGCCGTGACCGGCGGCCTGCTGCTGGAGGTGCGCGGGCTGCTGAGGGCGCGCGCCTCCACGGCTGTGGTGCTGGCTATCCTGTGGTGCGTGGCGATGATCGCCTTTGCCACCGCGTCCAACTACGTGCTGGCGCTGCTGTTCCTCTTCGCCTCCGGTATTCTGAATCTCGCGTTTCTCTCCATGGCGCAGACGCTGGTGCAACTCGAGGCGCCGGTCAACCTGCGAGGCCGCCTGATCGGTCTCTACAACATGGCCGCCCAGGGGCTGCGGACCTTCAGCGGCATGACCGTCGGCTTTGCCGGCGCCTACATCGGCATCAACTGGTCGCTAGGACTCAGCACGCTGGTGGTGATGGCGGTCGCCGCCGTCCTGTTCGTCATCACCGCGAGGGGAGCGAAGAGCGTGGAAACCGCCGCCGGCTGACCGGCGGCCACGAATCAACAAGGGAGGACCCAGTCCATGTCCAAAAGAGTGAGCATCGAGCTGCCGGGGGTGCCCCACAACGCCCCCATCCCCATGGGAGCCAAGGTCGGCAACGTCGTCTATTCCTCCGGAATCTCCGGGCGTGACGGCGCCACCGGAGAGCTGCCCGCGGACCCGGACAGGCAGGCCGAGGTGTTGTTCGACAACATCCGCAAGTTCATGGAACTGGCCGGCGGAAGCCCGGACGACATCGTACGCATGACGGTCTATCTGAAGGAGGAAGAGTACCGGGACGCCATCAACAAGCCATGGCTCAAGATGTTCCCCGACGAGCACGACCGCCCCGCCCGCCACGCCATCAAGTCGCCCGTGCGCGGCAACGTGCTGTTCCAGATCGAAGTGGTGGCGGTGCTGTAGCCGGATTGCGCGGGCATCTTTCGTGAAGTCGGGTCCGGAAATCACCAGCCTAGCGATCCAGACCGAGGGGGTTTGAAACCCGCCCCTACAGGGCTGGCGCCGGCGCGGCCGGGGGCCTGGAGAGCGCGAACCACAACGTCGCCACCGCGGCGATGGCCAGCAGCGGGATGCTGCTGAAATTGACCCATTCCCAGCCGAAGAAGTGCAGCAGCGCTCCTGACGACAGCGACACCACCGCCACGAACGCGTAGTTGATGAAGCTCATGGCTCCCTGGGTCTTGTTGCGCTCCGCCGGGGTGTAGGACGTCGTCAGGAGCGACGTGCCGCCGGTGAAGGCGAAATTCCAGCCCACGCCGAGGAGCAGCATGGAGAGCCAGAACTCCATCACGCCCTCCCCCGAAAGCGCCACCCCGATACATACGAGCTGCAACGCGACGCCGGTCATGATGACGCGCACCTCGCCGAAGCGCTTGATCAGCGACCCGGTGACGAACCCCGGCGCGAACATGCCGAAGCTGTGCCAGCTTATGACGAAGGCGGTGTCGGCGAACTGGAAATCGGCCTCGACCATGGCGATGGGGATCGCGGTCATCAAGAGGTTCATGACCCCCTGTCCCATGGTCGCCGCCAGGGTGGCGGCAATGAACACCGGCTGCGCCATGATCCGGGGCAGGGAGCGTTGGGCCGCGGCACGCTCGCTCGCGGTTAGATTGGGGATGTTGAGGAAGATCAGCACCAGGGCGATGAGCACCATGAGCCCGATGAGGAAGACATACGAACCCATGAACGCGCCCGTTGCCAGGAGGTCTTCTCCGGTCGCGGCGAGATAGGGGCCGACGAAGGCCGCCACCACGCCCCCGGTCAGCACCAGGGAGATGGCCGTGCTCTTGAACTCCTGGGGCGCGGTATCGGCCGCGGCAAAGCGGAAGTACTGCCCGAAGGCGGCAAAGACGCCGTAGGCGAGGGCGGCGAGGCACAACAGCCAGAAGTCGGCCTGGACGATGGCGACGAGGACCATGACGCCGGAGACGGCGCCGATACCCGAGCCGATCATGAACCCGAGCCGCCGTCCGGTGACGCGCATGAACATCGAGGCAGGCATGGTGGCGATGGCGGTGCCGACGATCACCAGCGCCGCCGGCATGGTGGCCAGCGCCTTGTAGCCCATGCCCAGGGCGATGACCGGCGTGGTGGCGATGAGGAGCGTCCGCGAGGACCCGAACAGCATCTGACAGGTGGCCAGGACGAAGACGTTCCTGCGGATGGGGGTTTCGGCGGCCATACGCGCCCTACCCTACAGCAATTCATGACGCCGCGCCATCACGGCTCCGGGCCTCCCTTGATCGACGAGTCGGATATGGAGTAGTGTGCGCGAAGTGGCGGGGTCGAGCGCACACCAGCCGTGGCGCCCGGCTCGCGGCCTCCGGGTTCAGTGCCGCAAACGAGATCCTTGCGCGAGGGGATACGATGGCGCGCCTACGACGGACACCCGAGATCTACCGCGATCTGATGTATCCGGTGGTGGCCATCAGCGTCTTTCTGACGAGTTGGGAAGCCTACGTTCGCATCAGCGGCATTCCCAACTACATCCTGCCCGGCCCCTCGGAGATCCTCCTTAGTCTCGTCGACTACGCGGCGACGCTCTACGACCACAGTCTGGTCACGGGGTACGAGGTCCTCCTGGGATACGGCTGCAGCATCGTGCTGGGGGGCCTGTTCGCCATCCTGGTGGTGTGGTCGTCCACCCTCGACAAGGCGTTGATGCCGCTGTTCCTGTTCTCTCAGACGGTCTCCAAGATCGCCGTCGCCCCGCTGTTCGTGGTCTGGCTCGGCTTCGGCCTCGCGCCGAAGGTACTGGTAGCCTTCCTCATCTCGTTCTTTCCGGTGTTCATTTCCACGACGGCAGGGCTCAAGTCCGCCGAAACCGAAATGATCGAGCTGATCCGGTCCATGTCGGCGAGCACGTGGCAGGTGTTCCGCAAGGTGCGGATACCCACCGCCCTGCCTCACTTCTTCGCCGGCGCCAAGGTGGCCGTCCCCTTCGCCACCGTCGGCGCCATCGTCGGCGAATGGATGGCGTCGGACAGCGGGCTCGGCTACCACCTCCTGCTCATGCAGGGCGAGCTGGACACGGCCGGGCTCTTCGCCACGCTGCTGACCCTGTCGTTCGTCAGCATCGTCATCTACGTGGTGGTGCTGAGGCTGGAACGCCTGGCCATCCCCTGGCACGTCTCCGTCCGCCAGGAGACCGGCATGAACATGACGTGGTAAGACATGACGCCCGGGAACGACACAAGAAGGGGTGAACGGGCACGGGCCGGGTGGGGACGGCTCTGGACCGCCGAAGTCCTCTATCCCGCCGTGGCCATCGGGCTGCTCCTGACCGTCTGGCAGCTCACCGTGGTGTTGCTGGAACTGCGGCCCACCTTCCTGCCCTCGCCCATCACCGCCTTCAGCAAGGTGTTCCGGTCTTACGACACGTTCCTCACCCACGCGCCCGTGACCATTTTCGAGATCGTCGGCGGGTATGCCCTCAGCATCGTCGTGGGGGTGGCCACGGCCTTCTTCATGGTGTGGTCGCGGGTGATGGAGAAGATCGTCTCGCCCATCCTGGTCTTCCTGCAGACGATACCGTACATATCGGTGGCGCCGCTCCTGATCATCTGGTTCGGTTTCAACATCGCGCCCAAGATCGTGGTCAGCTTTCTCATGAGCTACTTCCCCATCGTGGTGGCCACGGCCGCGGGCATGAACGCGGTGGAGAACGACATGATCGACATGGTGCGCTCCATGTCGGCGAGCAAGTGGCAGATCTTCTGGAAGAGCCGCTTTCCCAACTCCCTGCCCTACTTCTTCAGCGGCGCCAAGATCGCGGTGGCCTTCGCCACCAGCGGCGCCATCGTGGGCGAGTACGTGGGGGCGGAATACGGCCTGGGCTACCTCATCGTCCTCTCCAACAGCGACACCAACTCCGAGCTGCTGTTCGCCACCATCATCGTCGTATCGGGCATCGGCGTGGGCTTTTTCTGGCTCATCCACTGGGTGGAGAAGATGTGCATCCCATGGCATGTGGCCTTCCGCGAGGAGGAAGGCCGGGCTCTGTAGGACACTCGGTCCGAAAGGAGGAAGCTATGAGAGTCGAGACGAGGCATATCAGAAGGTACGGCGTCTGGTTGGCGGTGATGGTGCTCGTGTTGCCGCTGCTGGCGTCCAACTCGTGGGGCAAGGATCTTCGGAAGATCACCTTCCGCTATAGCTGGATCCTGTACGGTCACGCGCCTGCCTACTACTACGCCAAGGACCTCGGGCTGTGGGAGAAGGAAGGGCTCGACGTAACCATCCTCACCGGCAAGGGCTCGGGCACGAGCGTCAAGCTCATGGGCGCCGCCCAGGACCACTTCGGCACCGCGGACTACGGCACCATGATGAAGGGCGTGGTGCGCGGCATTCCCGTCAAGGGGGTGTTCGGCGAGTTGCAGATCCACCCGATGTCGGTGGCGATTCCCGCCAAGCATGGCGCCAAGAAGCCGGCGGACCTGGCGGGGAAATCCATCGCCGTCACCGCGGGAGGCGGTGACCAGGCCATGCTGCCGGCGTTCCTCAGCGCCAACGGCCTGAAGGGGAAGGTCAAGGTGGTGCAGCTCTCCTCGGGTGGCGCCAAACGCGAGGCGCTGCTGCAGGGCAAGGTGGACGCCATCGTCGCCTACGTGAACGAGCAGGTGCCGCAGATCGAAGCCCAGGGCGTCAAGCTCAACGTGCTGAAGTTCGCCGAGAACGGCGCCCCGCTCCTGGGCGTGGGCATCATCATCAACGTCAAGACGCTGGAGGACGGCGAACTCATCCGGAAGTTCCTGCGCGGCCTGAGCGGCGGCATCCGGGCAGCCATGAAGAACCCCGATGCGGCGGCCGACTCGGCGTTGAAGGTGTTCAAGGAGCGCAAGCGGGATACCGTCCTCAAGGAGATGCTGGCGAGCTTCCCGCTGTTCCAGACCAAGAACTCCAAGGGCAAGCCGCTGGGCTGGACGGCCAAGGCCGACTGGGAAGGCGCGCAGGAGATCCTGTTCAAGTACGGCGGCCTGAAGAAGAAGATCGACGTCAGCCGCTACTACACCAACGACTTCATCTCGCAGTAGGGAAGAGGGCGGGCATGGCCGAAACCACCATCCTGGTCGAAGACGTGTCGATGACGTTCAGCACCCGCGACGGTGACGTCCATGCCCTGAACAAGGTCAGTTTCGCGGCCAGGGAGGGAGAGTTCTTCTCCATCCTTGGCCCCAGCGGCTGCGGCAAAAGCACGCTTCTCCGCATCATCGGCGGGCTGCTGCGTCCCACGGACGGCAACGTGGCGGTCAACGGCTCGCGCGTGACCGGTCCGACACCGGACGTGGGCATCGTGTTCCAGAGCCCGGTGCTGATGAACTGGCGCACGGTGCTGGAGAACGTGATGCTCCAGGCCGAAGTGCGAGGCCTGAACCTCAAGGAATACCGGGAGCGGGCCATGGGGCTCCTGGATATGGTGGGGCTCGGCGGGTTCGAGGACAAGTATCCGTACCAGCTTTCCGGGGGAATGCAGCAGCGCGCCTCGATTTGCCGCGCGCTGATCCACGACCCGCCGCTGCTCCTGATGGACGAGCCCTTCGGCGCCCTGGACGCATTGACTCGGGAGCGCATGAACCTTGAGCTGTTGCGGATCTGGGAGGCGAGCAGGAAGACGGTCCTCTTCATCACCCACAGCATCCCGGAGGCCGTCTTCCTGTCGGACCGGGTGGCGATCATGTCGCCGCGCCCGGGTCACCTGGACGAGATCGCCAACCCCCGCCTGCCGCGGCCCCGCACCATGGCGACCATGGAGGACGACACGTTCGTCAAGACCGTGGGCGGCATCCGGCGGTCGTTGAAGCAGGAGGGGAACATAGACTAACCCGAGGACCCACGCGGCCGGGGTTTCCCGCTTGCCAGACCGTGCCAGACCCCTCTCCCTTTGGGAGAGGGTGGCCGAAGGCCGGGTGAGGGCTGCCCGGCTTTCCGCTTGGTTCGAGCAGCCCTCACCCCGACCCTCTCCCAGAGGGAGAGGGGGCAAGTCAATCGAAGACGGTGACGGAGTAGGGCTCCACGTCGATGAAGGCCTCGATGACGCTGGGGCCGTCGAGGGCGAGTCCCCAGCGGATGGCGGACTCGACCTCCTCGGCGCTGGTGGCGCCGCGGCAGGGAACGCCGAAGTAGTGCGGCGGGGGATTGACGCGCCAGCCCAGTTCCACGCCTGACAACGGAAACTCCCTGCGTTCCTGCTTGACCTTCATGAGACCCAACCATCCGTCGTTGAGGACGACGATGGGTACGGCGAGGTTGCGCCGCCGGGCCAGGGCCAGTTCGCCGGCGGTCATCTGGAAGCAGCCGTCGCCCACCACCCCCACCACCGCTCTGTCCGGGTGGACCATCTTGGCGGCATAGGCGGCGGGCATGCCGAAACCCATGGACGACCAGCCGTTGGTGGCCAGCAGCGTGCGCGGCAGGTCCGTGCGCCACTGGGTGGCGATCTGGTGGGTGTGGGCGCCGACGTCGTAGGCCAGGATGCCGTCGGCCGGAAGGGCCGCGCGCAGGATGTCGAGCACGTGATGGGCGGCGAACCCGCTCCCTTCCGGGCGGAGTTCCCGATCCAGCGTGTTGCGGTGGGCTTCCCACTCCACGGGCGTCCAGTCGTTGGGCACCGGCCGCAAATCCTTCCATCGCCGCAGCGCCCCATCGAGATCGCCGCCGCGGTTGAAGGCGAATCGGACGCGCGGGTCCGGTTCCGCGGGTGTGGTGTCCAGGTGGAATACGGGCGTATCGCCCACCCACTCCTCGTAGTTGATCTCGATGGGATCGTAGCCGACCGCGACGATCAGATCGGCCCGGTCGAGGATACTTTGCACGTCGGTGCGGCGGGCCCGCCCGATCACGCCGGCCCAGTTGGGATGGCTCTCCGGCAGGCACCCCTTGGCGTGCAGAGTGGACACGAACGGCAGGCGGTGTTTCTCGATGAAGCGCCGTAGCAAGTCCGCGGCCGCGCACCGCGTAAAGGTGAGGCCGGTGATCACCAGCGGCCGCCGGCTGCGGGACAACGCCTCCGCGAGCGCCGTCCGGGCCTCCTCCGTCACGTCCGCCAGCGCCTGCGCGGGAGCGGGCTCCGGCGCCTCGTCCGCCGACACCGCCACTCCCACGTCCTCGGGCAGGTCGAGATGCACGGGACCGGGCGGCTCCGCCGTTGCCAGGGCCAAGGCCTCCGCCATCCTTTCCGCCACGTTGTACGCGTCCAGGGCGAAGGTGGCCTTGGTGAGGGGCTGGAAAAGCGCGTTGTGGTCGATGCGCATCTGGATCCTGCGCGCGAGCCACGGGCTGGAGACGTTGCAGGTGAAGGCCAGCACCGGCGCGGAGTCCAGCCAGGCGCAGCCCACCCCGGTGGTGAGGTTGGTGGCGCCGGGCCCCACCGTGGCGGCGCAGGCGCCGGGCACGCCGGTGAGCTGGCCTACCGTGGTGGCCATGAAACCCGCCGAGGTCTCGTTGGCCGTCAGGACGAACTCCACCGGGCTCCGGCCCAGGGCCTCGATGAGCGGCAGCACCGGACCGCTGGGGATGCCGAAGACCCAGCGGACACCGGCCTGCTCCAACATGCGGACGATGGTTTCGACGTTGGTCATGGCGTTCCGGTTCCAGTGTCGAATCAGGTACCGACCCGCACTGGATCCAGCGCGTCCTGGAGCGAACGGATCATCGACAGTACCGTCAGGCGTCCGGTCCGCGGATTCTCCGTGGGGACGTTCTCGATGCGCATGTTCAGGCGGCCGAAGTCGCCCTCGGCTTCCACTTCGTGACAGTTCCGCTCCAACCCCGGCACTGCCAGAATCCGGATACGCGTCTCGTCCGGCCCCAGGCCCGCGAGACTCACCGCCGCCGACACGTTGACGTTGGCCGGAAAGGCCCGGCAGGCTTCCCGGGCGGTGCCGGAAAAAATTTCCTTCGGCTCGGCCAGGCCCGCCAGCGAGATGCCGTTCTCCACCAGGTAGGGAGCGCCTTCGAGGCCGTGCGGCGGCTTGCGGGTGGTGATGGTGACGTGGGCCACTTCTCCCGCGCAGGCCGACTTGATGCCGTCGAGCGCGGCGATGGCACCGGAGGGCAGCAGCAGCCGGCAGCCGGTTTCGCGCGCCCGCTCGATGATCTCGGGATGGTCCAGCAGAGCGCCCACGCTGATGACAAGGAGGTCCTTGCCGGCGTCGAACGCGCGGCGTGCGAGATCCGGCACCACCGCGCCGCCGGCCGCTTCCACCACGATGTCGGAGCGCGTGATCAGCTCGTCGAGGGAGAGCCACGGCACCGCCGTATCCAGGGTCTCCAGGAACTCCCTGCACGAGCTCTCCGTGCGGCTGGTGACGCACGCTTCCGCAGCCACGGCCCCCGAATCGATGGCCTTTAGCAGGCCCTTCCCGATGGCTCCGCAGCCCACGATTCCGATGGTCTTCATGAGTCGACTCCCTGGTTTCAGCGTACGGGACCAATATGCCAAATACATTCCGAAAATGTTACAAAGACCGCCTTGAGTGTGGTAACGTCGCCGCCAGAATCGGGCGACATGAACGGGCCGCCAGGGACGCCCGGGCAATCGGACTCGGGGAATGTGGCGCCCAGGACGCAAGAGGGAGGACAACATCATGAAACGTCTACGCATTTCAATCATGGCATTGGCCATTGCGGGTTTGGTGGCGGCAACCGCCGGGACGGCCATGGCCGCCGGCAAGTTGACTCTGTACTGCAGCCCGCAGATCGAGTGGTGCCAGCTCATGGTCAAGGAGTTCGAGAAGTCCACGGGCATCAAGGTCGCCATGACGCGGAAGAGCTCCGGCGAGACCTTCGCCCAGATCAAGGCGGAGCGCCGCAATCCCAAGGGCGACGTGTGGTGGGGCGGCACCGGCGACCCGCACCTGCAGGCGGCCGAAGAGGGGCTGACCCAGGAGTACAAGTCGCCCCGGTTGCCTGAGCTTCAGGACTGGGCGCGGCGCCAGGCCGAGCAGTCCGGCTACAAGACGGTGGGCATCTATGCGGGCGCTCTCGGCGCCGGGTACAACAGCGAGCTCCTTGCCAAGCACAAGCTGACGGCGCCGAAATGCTGGGCGGACCTGACCAAGCCGGCCTTCAAGGGCCACGTGCAGATGGCCAACCCCAACTCCTCCGGCACCGCCTACACGACCCTGGCCACCATCATCCAGGTCTTCGGCGAGGACAAGGGCTTCGAGTTCATGAAGGCCCTGCACAAGAACATCAACCAGTACACCAAGTCGGGCTCGGCCCCGATCAAGGCGTCGGCCCGGGGCGAGACCACCGTCGGCATCGTCTTCCAGCACGACGCGGTGACCCAGGCGGTCAAGGGCTTCCCCATCAAGATCGTCTCGCCCTGCGAGGGCACGGGCTACGAGATCGGCTCGGTGAGCATCATCAAGGGCGGCCGCAATCCGGAGAGCGCCAAGAAGTGGGTGGATTTCGCCCTGGATCCGAAGATCCAGACCCTGGCGGCCAAGGCCCGGGCTTACCAGGTGCCGTCGAACTCCAAGGCCACACCGCCGCCACAGGCGCCGGACCTGAGCCAGATCAAGCTGATCGATTACGACTTCAAGAAGTACGGCTCGTCGGCCGAACGGCGGCGGCTGTTGAAGAAATGGGACGACGACGTTTCCACGCTGCCACGGTAAACATCTGCCGTTTACCACGGTAGACGTCTGCCGTTGAGGCGATGAATCGGCCCGCCGCGCTTTGGCTGGCCTTGGGGTGGGGCGGCTTTGTGCTCCTCCCCTGGTACGGCGTGGAGGACGGGTTCTGGTCCTTCGCCTGGCTGTTCGACTATCCGGCCGGGGCCGATGCGGCCCCGGCCCTCCTTCAGATTCTCCTCTTCGGCCGCTGGTGGCTGGCGCCGATGGTGCTGCCGCTGGCGGCACCTCTGGCGGTGTTGTGGCGCCCGCGCACGGACCCCCTCTTCTCCAAGGTCCTGCTGGCGGCGGGTGGTGCGGGCGCGGTCCTTCTCCTGGGCCAGGGCTTCCTGATCGGCATCGGCGGCTGGGAATACGCCACTCTCGAGGAGCTGTTCGGCCCCCTCGGCGACCGCCAGTTCGGCATGGGCTACGGCGCCCTGTCGGTATCGGCGGCGTTTCTCTTCCTGTTCGCCCAGGGCCTCGCCGCGCGCGGGGCCATCAACGGCGACGGCTTCGTGGTCGGCTCCATCGCCCTCGTCATCGCGCTGGTTGCCGCCTTCATCTTCTTCCCGGTGGTCCGCATCCTGTCCAGCGCCTTCCAGGACAACGACTACAACTTCGTTCCCTACCTCTTCGTCGAGAAGCTGTTCAGCCACGACATCTGGGGCGTGGGCTGCCTGACGGCCAACGTCAACTGCGGCATCGCCTGGAACTCCCTGTTGATGGCGATCCTGGTGGCCGCCAGCACGACGGTCCTCGGACTGGCCTTCGCCCTGCTGGCGACCCGCACCGGCTTCCGCGCCAAGCGGCTGCTGCGCCTCCTGAGCGTTCTGCCGATCATCACCCCGCCCTTCGTCATCGGCCTCGCCATCATCCTCCTGTTCGGCGCGTCGGGCACGGTGACCCAGGCCATCGAGGCCGTCACCGGCACGACGCCGGGACGCTACATCTACGGCCTGCCCGGTATCTGGCTGGCCCAGACCCTGGCCTTCACGCCCATCGCCTTCCTGGTCCTGATCGGAGTCGTCGAAGGGGTCAGCCCTTCGATGGAGGAAGCCTCGCAGACCCTGCGCGCCAGCAACTGGCGCACCTTCACCACCGTGTCGTTGCCGCTGATGCGTCCGGGCTTGGCCAATGCTTTCCTGGTGGGCTTCATCGAGAGCCTCGCCGATTTCGGCAATCCCCTGGTCCTGGGAGGCAACTTCGACGTCCTGTCGACGTCCATCTTCTTCGCCATCGTCGGAGCGCAGAACGACCAGGGGCGGGCCGCGGTCCTGGCCATCATTTTGCTGGCCTTCACCTTGACCGCGTTCTGGGCCCAACACCGCTGGCTGGGACACAAGTCCTACGCCACCGTCACAGGCAAGGGCGACGCCGGCCTCCATGTTCCCCTGCCCCGCCGCGTGACTTGGCTGGCCTACGGCTCGGCCCTGCCCTGGGCCGGTCTGACGGCGGTCATCTACTTCATGATCATGTTCGGCGGTTTCGTGGAGCTCTGGGGCCGGGACCACAGCCTCACCCTGCGCCACTATATCGACGCCTTTTCCATCACCACCGGAACCGGCGGCCTGGTGTGGTCGGGCGCGGCCTGGAACTCCTTCTGGACGACCATCTACATCTCCCTCATCTCCGCCCCCCTGACCGCGGCGGTGGGGCTGCTCACCGCTTATCTGCTGATCCGCCAGAAGTTCGCGGGCCAGCAGGCTTTCGAGTTCGGCACCATGTTGAGCTTCGCGATACCCGGCACGGTCATCGGCGTGGGCTACATCCTGGCGTTCAACGTGCCGCCCATCGAGCTTACCGGCACCGGCATCATCCTGGTCATCTGCTTCATCTTCCGGAACATGCCGGTGGGCGTCCGCGCCGGCATCGCCGCGATGACCCAGATCGACAAGAGCCTCGACGAGGCCTCGTTGACCCTGGGCGCCAGCTCCTTCGCCACCGTGCGCAAGGTCGTCCTGCCGCTGCTCCGCCCAGCGGTGATCGCCGCCTTGGTCTTCAGCTTCGTCCGCGCCATGACGGCCATCAGCGCGGTGATCTTCCTGGTCAGCGCCAACTATGATATGGCCACGTCCTACATCATCGGCCGGGTGGAGAACGGCGACTACGGACTCTCCATCGCCTACAGCTCGGTTCTGATCGTGGTCATGGTGGTGGTGATCCTGCTGATACAATTGGTGGTCGGCGAACGGCGCATCGGCCGCCGAGAAGACATGAACGTCGCCTTCGGCGCGGGAGGAGCGGTGGGATGAACATCGAGGGACAGGCCGCCGCGGTGCGATTCGACGGCGTGAGCAAGCACTATGGACCGGTCATCGCGGTCGACCGGATCTCCTTCGAGGTCCAGGCCGGCGACTTGGTGACGCTGCTGGGACCGAGCGGGTGCGGCAAGACGACGACGCTGCGGCTCATCGCCGGCCTGGAGATGCCCACATCGGGCAGCGTCTTCATCGGCGGCGACGACGTTTCCCGCCTGCCGGCCAGCGCCCGGGACGTCTCCATGGTGTTCCAGTCCTATGCCCTGTTTCCACACATGACGGTGTTCGAGAACGTGTCCTATGGTCTCTCGGTCGGCGGCATCACCAAGGCGGAGATACGGGACCGGGCCGAAGACGGCCTCAAGCTGGTGGGCCTTTCCGGCTACGGAGAGCGCCTGCCGAGCGAACTGTCCGGCGGACAGCAGCAGCGGGTCGCGGTCGCCCGCGCCCTGGTCCTCGAGCCGACGGTGCTGCTGTTCGACGAGCCCCTCTCGAACCTGGACGCCAAGCTGCGCCGCCAGGTGCGCGAGGAAATCAGGGAGCTGCAACAGAGCCTCGCCCTGACGACGGTCTACGTCACCCACGACCAGGAGGAAGCGCTGGCGGTGTCGGACCGGATCATCGTCATGCGCAACGCGGAGATCGCGCAGGAAGGCGCTCCCACCGAGCTCTACGAGGCCCCCCGCGACCTCTTCGTCGCCGACTTCATCGGCGACGCCAATGTCCTGGATGCCGAGCTGCTCGGCCGTGACGGCGGACACGCGACCATCCGCGTCGGCGGTGGGATGGAGCTTCGTCTGCCCCACCGGGAGCTTCCCGCCGGTCCGGTCAAGATCGCGGTCCGGCCGGAAGCGGTGATCCTGGAAACGAGCGAAGACGAGAGTGGGTTCACCGGCACGGTGCTGAAGAGCACCTACGTCGGCAGCCACGTCGAGTACACCCTCGACACGGGGCTCGGGGAGATCTTTGTCGCGGACTACCGGTTCGACGCGCCGGTCCCGGCGGGCTCCCGTGTCCGGATCGCGTTTCGCGAGCGCGGCGTGACGTTGCTGGAGAACCAATCCTGAGGGCAACTCTTGCCAGTGGCGCCCTTCGACTCCGCTACGCTACGTCTGTCCTGAGCGTTGTCGAAGGGCTCAGGGCGAACGGGGCATGAGTTTGTTCAACCGTTCGTCCCGAGCGTAGCGAAACGAACTCGAAGGACACCGGCATGGATGACCAGGCGCAGGCCCATCGCCTCCAGGCGGCCAAGGACATCGCACGCGAAGCGGGCCGGACCGCGCTGGCCTATTTCCGCAATCCGGAAGGACTGGAGGTGATCGCCAAGGGCCGGCAGGACTTCGTCAGCGAGGCCGATCACGCCGTCGAAGCGCTGATCCGCGCGCGCCTTCAAGACCTCTTTCCCGAGGACGGTTTTCTGGGCGAGGAGGGCGGGGCCGCCATCGACGGCAAGGACGCCGGCGGCATCTGGGTGGTCGATCCCATCGACGGAACCACCAACTTCATCAACCAGGTGCCGGTCTGGTGCGTTTCCATCGCCTACGTGCGGCAAGGCCGGATCGAAGTCGGCGTGGTCTACGACCCGAACGCGGACGAGCTGTTCTCGGCGCGCCGCGGCCACGGCGCCTTCCACGGCGAGTCGCCGATGGCGACCAGCGCCGCGGACAGCTTGACACAGGGCACCGTCGGCGTCGGCTATTCGACCCGGACCTCGGGCGCAACGGCGGTTGACAGCATCCGCCGCCTGCTGGAGGCGGGCGGGATCTACCAGCGCAACGGCTCCGGCGCCCTGATGCTGGCTTATGTGGGCGCCGGCCGTCTGCTCGGCTACCTTGAGGCGCACATCAACGCCTGGGACTGTCTCGCCGGCATACTGCTGGTTCAAGAGGCGGGAGGCTGGACCAACGATTTCCTCGCCAACGACGGCTTGCTGCAGGGCAACCCCGTCATCGCCGCCGCTCCCGGTGTCGCGGACGCCGTGCGCGCGGTCGCCGGGTTCGACCCACGAACGCGTGTAGAACGTGCAACCTGGGATCGTTGACGCATGAGCCGGCGGTCCTTGCTCCGGGCACCCTCACCCCGACCCTCTCCCAGAGGGAGAGGGAGTGATCTCACCGCGACCTTTCCCAGACGGTTCCCATGCCCCCCCAAGAGGGAGAGGGAGTGGTTTGACACAGGCTGTTTCGCGGGAATGACGGAGGGGGCGCCTAGCACACGACACTAGAAGTTCATCTGGTACAGCATCCAGTAGACGGCGACGCCGGTCACCGACACGTACAGCCACAGCGGCAGGGTCCAGCGCGCGATGACGCGGTGCCTGTCGAACCTTTCCCGCAACGCCCGCGCGACAGTGATCACCACCAGGGGAACGATGGCCGTGGCGAGGACCGTGTGCGACACCAGCACGCCGAAATACACCATGCGGATCCAGCCTTGCCCCTCGAAACGGACCGACCCCACGTTGAAGTGGTAGATGAGATAGGAGGTGAGGAAGAGCGCGGAGCAGGCCAACGCCGCCAGCATGCACCGCCTGTGCGCGTCGAAGTTGCGCTGGCGGATGAAGCAGTAGCCGGTCAGGAGCAGAATCGCACTGACCGTGTTGAGCAATGCGTTCAGGTGCGGGAGCGAAGTGACGGAGAACAACGGAGGCGTTGGCCGGGGTCCGGGCCGGGACTTTAGCGGGCCCGACCCGGACTCACGCGCCGGCCTGAAGTCAGGCCAGCTCCGGAATCAGCATGAAGATGAGGAACACGCAGAGTATCACGGGGATGACGGCGATCCACCAGATCACGACCTTCTCGAACTTGAGGTGCATGAAGTAGATGGCCACCAGTGATGCCTTCACCGCCGCCAGGATCACGAGCGAGGCCGCGATCATGAGCTTTGGTATCGGCAGGAAGATCACCCCCACCTCGATGACCGTCAGGACGAAGAGCCAACCGAATACGGCCAGATAGTTGGGCTCCGCGTGCGCTTCGTTATGGGCTGCTGCTGTATCTGCCATGGATGGTCTCCCGTATCCTACAAGAGGTAGACGAAGGTAAAGATCAGGATCCACACGAGGTCGACGAAGTGCCAGTAGAGGCCGGCGATCTCCACCACCGAGGCGTTGTGCTGGGTGATACGGCCGGTGAGGCCCCCCACCAGGATCACCGCGAGGTACACGACCCCGCCGAACACGTGCATGCCGTGAAAGCCTGTCATGATGTAGAAGGTGTCGCCGAACACCGGCGAGCCGAACTTGTTCCCGGAAATCGTCACGCCAATATGGATGAGGTGGTTCCACTCGTAGGCCTGCAACGCCAGGAACAGCGCGCCTCCCAGGATCGTAAGCAGCATGAACTTTCGGAAGTCCCGCAGGTTGCCGCGCTTGATTCCGGACAAGGCCAGCACCATGGTCACGCTGCTGCAGATGAGCAGGAACGTCATGGCGGCGGTGAGGTTGATGCCCAGTACGTCGGCCGGCACCGGCCAGTCGGGCGCCGCTATGCGCATGATGCCGAAGGTCACGATGAGGGTCCCGAAGGTCATCGCGTCGCCGCAGAGGAAGATCCACATTCCCAGCTTGCCCCAGCTTTCCGGGGTGAGTGGAGACTCCGCGGGCTCTCGATGTAACGTCGCTGCCTCGCTCATCTAACATTCTCCTTTTCTTACGATATGAAGCCGGCCCTGCCTGCCTTCGCGGTGCGCGCGTGTGTAACGATAGATAAGCCAGCCCACGCAGCATGCCACGGTGGCGTAAGGCATCGCCATCAGGAACACGACGGTCCAGTTGAAGGCCTCCACCATGCGCTCCGTTTCGGCCGTAAACCCCTGTCGGGTCCATGGGGTTAAAACCGTCGCCGCGGCGGCGGTCGTTCCCGCGGTCCACGTCACAAGCTGGTTGTCCGCTGCCCTGCCCATGAACGTACTCTCAGTACAGATAGACCAATCCGTAGAGCACCGGCCACAGCGCCACCACGAACGTCCAGTACATGGCGCACAGCTCGACCCCCGCCGCGCGGCCCGACGTATAGCGTCCCTGCCGCGCCAAGGCCCACACCACGCCTACCCACGCCAGCGCTCCGATGACGTGGAGCCCGTGCAATCCGATGAGGGCGTAGAAGGTCGAGCCGAAAAGGCCGCTCCACATGGTCAGGCCGAACCCGATCAGCCGCACCCACTCGTACCCCTGGATGCACAGGAACAGGGTTCCCAGGACCGCCGTCGCGAGCAGCCAGCCGGAGAGCCGTACTTGGTCTCGCAACCGGGCCGTCAGCGACGCCCGTTGCATGGTGAAATAGCTGCACAGCAACACCAGCGTGTTGAATCCGGTGATCCATACCGGCAGCCGCGGTTGCGACGGCGGCGGCCAGACCTCGCTGCTGAGACGCAGCACCAGGAAGGCGCCGATGAGCCCGGCGAAGAACATGACCTCCGCGCCGATGAACATCATCAAGCCCAGCCTAGCGTTGCTGATCGCGGGCTCGGGACGGGAGGGCGGCGGACCTTCGCCAAAGGCCGACACGGGCGCCAGCGTTTCCTCGCCGCCGCCGCTCAAGACCCGTGCTGTTGCGTCCCTCGACATCGTCTTCCAGCTAATAAACCACCAGAAATATGACGGTCGCCACGATGTAGCTCACCGCCACGGCGCCGATCACCAGTCCCAAGCGGCTGTTCTTCCTACGACCCTGGCTGTCGGCGGTCGAATCCATGCTAGTGGCCTGTGGCATGCGAATCGAGACCAATCTGCTGGTCCTTTTCGCCGTCGGCTGCGTTGCTCTTCCTCGCGTGGTGCCTGCCACTGCTCGTCATCGCGCCTTGCCGACAACGAAAAGTCCTGCGCATCTTGGCCTCAATTCGCATGCTACAGGCCACTAGATCGGTATCCTGTCCAGGGCCATGGCAACGAACAACAACGGCAGGTAGAACAGCGACGCGAAGAGCAAGTGCCGTGCGCTGGCCACCGACCTCAGGGCCGCAAGCCGCACCGCGTAAACCAGAAATCCGGCCCCCAGCAGGATGGCCGCGATATAGTAGATCTCACCCGCGAACCCCGTGAGCGTCGGCATCAGGCTCACCACCAGCAACGCCAAGCAATGGCTCACGGCTTGGCGGCCGGTGCTCCTCCCCTCTTTGTCCACCACCGGCAGGAAGCGGATGCCGGCGGACAGGAAATCGTCGCGATAGAGCCGGGCGATGGCCAAGTTGTGAGGGATCTGCCACAGGTAGAGTATCCCGAACAGGATGCCGGCCTCCAGGCCCAGGGTCCCCTGTGCCGCGGTCCAACCGACAACCGGAGGCAGGGCCCCGGGAACGGCGCCGATGAGGCTGCACAGGGACGATTTCTGCTTGAACGGCGTGTAGAGGAACAGATAGGTCACGGAGATGATGGCAGTCAGCAGTGCGCTCAGCACGTTGACGGCTACCACCAGCAACACCAGCCCCGAGACCACCAGAATGCTTCCGAAAAGGACACACTCCATCGGCTGGACCCTGCCTTCGGGGATCGGCCGGTGGCGGGTGCGTTTCATGGCGGCGTCGAGGTCGCGCTCGAGGGACTGGTTGAGGGCCAGGGTCCCCCCCGCCGCAAGCGCGGTCCCGACGAGGGTGTGCAGCAACACCAGGTAGCCCGGGACCAGCTCCGAGCCCATGTAGAAACCTACCAGGGTGGTCAGCAGGACCATCAGCACGAGCCTCGGCTTGGTGAGCTCGACGTAGTCGAGCAGCTTCCGGCCGTGGGTCGAGCCGACGGCGTATGTCGCGGTTCGCGGGGTCACGCCGCGGACCTCTCCGGTACGGCCGGGTCCACCACCGGAAGGGGGCGCGGACTGAGCAGCCGGAACGCCCATGCCGTCACCACCACGCTCATGGCCAACAGCAACGCGCCCACCACCACGTGAGCCGTGGTTACGGCAACCATCAGGCCCAAGTGCCAGTCCGCTCCGAACGACAGGGAGCGGACCGCGTAGGACCCGACGCCCAGCGCCAGTTGCAGCACCAGGAACAGTCCCAGGTAAATGGCAGGCGTCCGGAACACCGGCAGATCCTTACCGAGCTGCAACGCCCTCAACACAAGCAGCCCCGCCTGTACCGCCACCACCAGCGCCATCACGACGTGAAGCGCCAAGGCTTCGCCGTTGTGACGGATAAACGCTCCCAGCAAGCTCTGCGTATAAATCAGCAGCGTGGCGGCGAGACAAAACCACGGGAACATCGTCGAGCCGCCGGTCGCGGATGGCGGACGAACCCCCCGCCATGACCGCGATGTGAAGAGCGCCATGGCGACGATGAGGCCGAAGAACGCCTGGGCCAGGGCGGCGTGAAGGATCGCAAGATCCTGTTCCAGCAACACCACCCGAAGCCCGCCGACAACGCCCTGAACCGTCACCAGCAGCAACGCCGCGACGCCCAGCCAGCGCACCCAGGCGCGAAGTTCTTTCAGCCACAGGCACACCGCCAGCACCAACGTGAGAAATCCGACACCGGACGCCACCAGCCGGTGGCTGTGCTCGTAGAACACGCCGCCTACCATCCCCGCCCAGGGGAACAGGAACATGTTGTATCCGAAGGTGGTGGGCCAGTCCGGCACCGCCAGACCCACGCCCTTGCTCGTGACGAGGGCGCCCACGAACAACAGAAACAGGGTGGTCCCGGCGGTGGTCAGCGCCAACCGATGGAGCCAGGCGTTGGCCATCCCAGTCTCCCGTCTCAGTGACCCGTTGCCGTGGCGGCGCCGAGCGGCCGTGTCTGAGGCAGCCAGTCTTCCTCAACCTCCGGATGGCTGTACTCGTACGGGCCGCGGTAGACCTGCGGCGTGGTCGCGAAGTTCCCGTGGGGCGGCGGCGAGGGCGCCATCCACTCCAGCGTGTTGGCCTCCCAGGGGTTGTCCGGCGCCTTCTCGCCGGCGAAGAGGCTGTAGATGAAGTTCACCACGAACGGTATCTGGGAGATGGCGAGGCAGAACGCGCTGATGGTGATGAACACGTTCATGTCCCCGAACTGCGCAAGGTACTCGTATTGCTCGGGGTTGTAGATGCGCCGCATGTGGCCGCCCACGCCCAGGAAGTGCATGGGGAAGAAGGTCAGGTTGAAGAACACGTAGGTGCCGATGAAGTGCACCACGCCCCAGGTGTGGTTGGTCATGCGCCCGAACATCTTCGGGAACCAGAAGTAGATGGCGGCGAACATGGCGAAGATGATGCCGGCCACCACGTAGTGGAAGTGCGCGACGATGAAGTAAGTGTCGTGGATGAAGATGTCCACGGGAGTCGACGCCATGAAGACGCCGCTCAGGCCGCCGATGACGAAGTTGGATACGAAGCCGATGGCGAAGAGCAGCGGCACCGTGAAGCGGATGGAGCCGCCCCACAGCGTGCCCAGCCAGTTGAACGTCTTGATGGCCGACGGCACCGCGATGACCATGGTGGTGAGCATGAACGCCGTACCCAGCAGTGGGTTCATGCCGCTGACGAACATGTGGTGGCCCCACACGATCCACGAGAGGAAGGCGATGGCGATCATGGAGTAGGCCATGGCCCGGTACCCGAAGATCGGCTTGCGGGAGAACACCGACAGGATGTCGGAAGTCACGCCCATGGCGGGAAGCACCAGGATGTAGACCTCGGGGTGGCCGAAGAACCAGAACAGGTGCTGCCAGAGGAGCGGCATGCCGCCCGCGGGCAGGAAGAAGTTGGTGGCGAAGACGCGGTCGAAGAAGAGCATGCCCAGGGCCGCGGTGAGCACCGGCAGCGCCAGCAGCAGCAGGATCGCGGTGACGAACAGCGACCAGATGGACAGCGGGAGCCGGAAGTAGGTCATGCCCGGCGCGCGCATGTTGATCAGTGTCGTGATGTAGTTGATGGAGCCCATGAGCGAGGAGAACGCCAGCACGAACAGGCTCAGGACCCATAGGTTGATGCCCCAGTTGACCCCGGTATAGACGGCGGCTCCCGTGAGCGGAGTGTAGGAGGTCCATCCCCCGGAGGCTGCGCCGCCGACGACGAAGAAGCTCGCGACCATCAGCACGCCGGCTACCGCTCCCACCCAGAAGGACAGCATGTTGAGCACCGGGAACGCCATGTCCTTGGCGCCGATCATGATGGGGATCAGGAAGTTGCCGAAGCCGCCCACCATGATGGGCATCACCACGAAGAAGATCATGATGGTGGCGTGCATGGTGAACAGCATGTTGTAGGTGCTCGGCGGGATGATCCCTTCGTACATGGTGGGCTCGGGCACCCAGCCGAGCCCCGGCACCTCGGTCTCCGGCCACGCGAGCTGCCAGCGGATCAGCATGGCGAGAATCCCGCCGATGATCAGCATGAACAGCCCCAGAAAGAGAAACTGCCGGCCGATCATCTTGTGATCGGTCGAGAAGACGTAGTGTGACCAGAAGCCCGCGGGCTCGTGGGCTCCGTGATCGGCGTGTGCCGCTGCTTCGCTCATCCTTGATGTTCCTCCTCCGCTTCCGCGGACGCGCTCTCCCTGGAGGCCGTCATCCGCGAATCGGCGGGTTCAACCCTGATTCTGGTTTTCCTTGAGGAATTTCTCGTAGTCTTCCGGCGTGTGGGCGAACACCCATCCGAGCATGCCCGAGTGGCCGAAGCCGCACAGCTCGGCGCAGGGAAGCTCGTATTTCCCGGGCTTGGTGACCTCGAACCACACCAGGATGTTCCGTCCGGGAACGGCGTCCTGCTTGACCCGGAACTGGGGCACGAAGAAGCTGTGGATGACGTCCGAGGCCTGGAGCTGGACGTGAACGACCTTGTCCACCGGAACGTGCAACTCGTTCTCGATCTTGATGTCGTCCTTGTTGCCGAGCTTGCCGTCGGGTCCGGGATGGAACACGTCCCAGTTGAACTGCTTGCCGACGACCCTCACTTCATACTCGGCGGGCGGGGCGTAGATCTTGATCTCCCCCCACGTGGAGATGCTCATGAAGGAGAGCATGAGGAGGATCACCGCGGGAACCACCGTCCAGGTCACCTCCAGGGCGGTGTTGCCGTGCGAGTAGACCGCTTTCCGGCCTTCCCTCTGGCGATACATGATGAGGAAGGCCACCATCACCACCGTGACCAGGATCAAGGCGGCAGCGGTGATGTAGTAGATGAGATAGAACAGGTAGTCGATCTGACCACCATAGGTGGACACGTTCTCGGGCAACCAGCGCATCATGGCAAGTCAGGAGCCTCCCTCGTGGAATTCGCTCTTTGCTAACACAAGTACCCTGGCGTATCAAGGGTAAGTCCGCCGGTCGGGAAACGCTGCAAGATCAACCGAGTAGCGGCCGCCGGCACGGTCCGATATAAACGCGGGGAAGGCGCCGCGGGGTGCCGCGGCGGGAAGGAACCACTGTTGCAGATCTTGATGCCCTGGCTGCATATTCTCTCCTTCAGCGTCTGGCTGGGCGCCAACCTGTTCGTCCTGGGCATGCTGTGGCCGGCGACCCGCTCGCTGCCGGCGTCGGAGCGCGCCAAGGCCATGCGCCGTAGTGCCCGCGGCCTCAATGCCGTGGTGGCGGCGGCGGCTCCCTTGGCCGTGCTGTCGGGCCTCGGCGGGTTCCTGCCCGGAGGAACCGCCGCCCAACTCGCCGCCGGGTCGGGCTATCTCTTCGTGCTGACCGCGAAGGGGGTGCTGACGGCCGTGATGGCGCTGAACCACGGGCTCCAGGCATTCCGGTACCACGGCTCCGTGGACGATCCGCTCGACGCCGGCAACCCGTGGATGCGCCTGCTGGCGGCCAACGCGGTCCTGGGGATCATCGTGCTGCTCCTGGGTCTTGCGCTGCGCCGGGTGGCCATGTGACCGGGCGCGGGCGGGTTCGGTGGGGCCGTTGAAATCGATCCCCGGCTATGGCGGAATGGGCTAGTGTCGCGTCCCACGTAAGAGTTGACAAAGATGCGCAAGATTTTTCGTTGTCGGCAAGGCGCGATGACCTGTAGGGGCGGGTTTCAAACCCGCCCGTGTGGCGGGCACCACGCGAGGAAGTGCAACGCAGCCGACGACGAAAAAGACAAGCAGATTTGTCAACTGTTACGTGGGACGCGACACTAGATTGCCCGCCATGTGTTCGCAACGGACGGAAGAGGAGACATGAAGATGCCGATGAACGACCCCAAATGGACCAAGGTGGGCGATGTCGATACGCGCTATTTCGAGGCCGGCGAGGGCGAGACCGTGGTGCTTTTCTATGGCGGGAATTTCGGTTCCACGGACGGTTCGAACTGCGCGATCGCCTGGGACCGCAACTTCGACGGTCTGGCGGCGAACTATCATGTGGTAGCACCGGACAAGCTCGGACAGGGCCATACCGGGAACCCGATCAACGACGACTACACCATAAACGCGGTCGTCCATCACGCCGCGGCCTTCATCGATACCGTCGGTCTGTCCAACGTCCATCTGGTCGGGCATTCGCGGGGAGGCTACCTGGTCACGCGGCTGACGCTCGAATTCCCGGAGCTCGTTCGCTCCTGCACCATCGTCGACTCCGGCACCCTCGGCCCCGGCGTCGGGCTCAACGAGATCGTTCATGCCCAGCCGCCCCACGAGCCGCTCAGCCGCGAGTGCCAGCGCTGGACATACGAGAAATACTCCTACTCCCCCGACCACATCACCGACGGCTGGCTCGATGCCGTGGTCGAAGTCGGCCGGCTTCCCAAGACGCGGGAAGCGGTCCGGAAGATGGAGGACGAGGGCCTCAAGGGGGCCCTCTTCCTGCCCGAGTTGGCGCGCCAGAAGGCGGAGACCCTGCGCTGGATTCAGGACCGGAAGATGAAGCGGCCGACCCAGGTAGTGTGGGGTTACAACGACCCCACCGCGCCCCTGCGACAGGGCATTCCGCTTTACGAAATGATCGCCGCCGGCGAACGGCAGGCCTATTTCCACATCATCAACCAGGCCGGGCACTTTCCGTTCCGCGAGCATCCGGAACGTTTCAACGGGATCGTCGACGGGTTCATCTCCAGCCTGAACTGACGATGGCCACCGTCTCTCACCCGCCGGAGCACATCGGCCGCGAGGAGATGGAGGAGAAGTGATCATGCCTATGACCGATGCCAAATGGGTGGATGTCGACGGAATCCGCACACGTTATTTCGAAGCGGGCTCCGGCCCTCCCCTCGTCCTGGTGTATGGCGGAAATTTCGGGTCCGACGAGGCGGCATCGAGCGCCATCGTCTGGAACAGGAACTTCGACGCGCTGGCCCGGCACTTCCACGTCGTCGCGTTCGACAAGCTCGGACAGGGTCACACCGACAACCCCGCGAACGACGATTACACGATGAACGCCGTGGTCCAGCACGCCAATGCCTTCATCCGCACACTGGGGCTCTCCGATGTCCATCTCGCGGGTCATTCGCGTGGCGGCTATCTGGTCTGCCGCGTGACGCTGGAGCAGCCCGATCTGGTCGCGTCCTGCACGATTATCGACAGCAACACCTGCGCGCCCGGGCGCGGCCGCAACGACGTCGTACATGCCGGCGCGCCCCGGCCTCGGCTCGGCCGCGAGTGCCAGAAATGGGTCTACGAGCACTACTCCTACAGCCCGCACCACATCGACGAAGCCTTTCTCGACGCGGCGGTGGAGGTGGCGAACCTGCCCAAGTTTCAGGAATCCGTCCGGAAGATGGAAGATGAGGGACTCAGGACCAGGATGTTCCTGCCGGGGCTGGCAAAGGACAAGTCGGAGATGTTCGCCTGGATCCGCGACCGCGGCATGGGGAAGCCGACCCAGATCATCTGGGGCCGCAACGACCCGACGGCGCCGCTGGAACAGGGCTATGCGTTGTTCGACCTGATCGCCGCCACCGAACCGCGCTGCCAGCTCCAGATCATCAACCGCGCGGGGCACCATTCGTTCCGCGAGCAGCCCGAGATCTTCAACGAGATGCTACGCGGCTTCATCCAGGCTCTCTAGGCGCAGGCGGGTCATGACCGAGAGGCGGTTACCATGAAGCTACGGATCGAGCACGCGTTGATCGTGACCATGAACGATCGAGACCAGGTGATCGAGGACGGGGCCGTGGTGGTCAACGGCAACCGCCTGGAGTACGTGGGGCCGGCCGACGGCTGCCCCCGCCAGGACGGAGACCGCGTCATCGACGGAAGCCGCTTCATCGCCATTCCGGGACTCGTCGACGCTCACAACCATTCCCCGGCCAACATCTTCCGCGGCCTGATGCCGGCGCGCCCGCTGGAGATCTGGCGCGCGTACTGGCGCGCCGCCCTGCGCGCCTGCGGCGATGAAATGTTCTACATCAGCGCCCTGTTGGGGGCCATGGAAATGCTCAAGACCGGATGCACGACCAACATGGACCACTTCTTCGGCAACCAGGCCAGCCGCTACACCGGCGCCGGCGAGGCCATCCGCGCCATGCGCGACCTGGGGCTGCGGCACGTGGTGGCGCTCACCGTAACCGACCGGCCTTACGAGTCCACCATCCCCATCGAGGCGCCCCAGGGAGAGACCAGCACCGAGGTGAGCCGCATGACCAGCGCCGAAACCAAGGATACCCGGCGCTGGCTCGACGAAATCGAGGCCTTCATCGACGAGTTGCACGACCCCGATGGGTTGACGACGTGCTGCCCCGGGCCGTCGGCGGTACAACGCTGCACGGACGAGTTGCTTCAAGGCGTTGCCGCAATCTCGGAAGAGCGGAACCTCCCGCTGCACATACATCTGGCCGAGACCAAGTCCCAGTCGCTGATGGGACCGAAGCTCTACGGCACCTCGCTGCTGAAGCATCTGGACGACCTGGGAGTGGTGAAGCCCAACCTGTCGACGGCCCACTCCCTGTGGATCGAGCCGGAAGACGTGGAAATCATCGTCGACCGGGGCGCCACTCCGGTGCACAACCCGGCCAGCAACCTCCGCCTGGGCAGCGGCCTGGCGCCGATACCGGCCTTCCTCGCGGCCGGCGGCCGGGTGGCCGTGGGAGCCGACGGCGCCTGCTCCAACGACAGCCAGAACATGTTCGACGCCATGCGCCTGGCCGCCCTGATCCACAACACCCGCGACCACGACTTCAAACACTGGATCACCGCGCGGCAGGCCCTGTCCATGACCACCCGGTGGGGCGCGCGCGCCTTCGGTCTCGACTGCGGCGTCCTGGAGCCGGGCCGTCTCGCCGACATCGTCCTGCTGAAGCGTGACACGCCCGCGTTCACGCCGTTGAACGACGTCGTCACCCAGCTCGTCTTCTGCGAGAACGGCAGCTCCGTGGACACGGTGCTGGTGAACGGAGAGGTGGTGGTGGAAGGAGGCCGGCTGACGAAGATGGACGAGGCCGAGGTTCTGGCGGAGGTGAACCGGCTTTACGAACCGCTACTGCCCGCCATCCGCAAGGAAATGCAGGACGCCGCGGTCATGGAACCGTCACTGGCCGAGATGTACTTTCGCGTGTTCGGGTGACGTGTGCAGGGCGACCGCCGGTCGCCCCTACAGGTTCACTGCCGACGCAAGCAGGACCGCGGATCGCCCCTGCAGGTGTACTGCCGACGTGTACAGGGCGAACGTGGGTCGCCGCCGCGGTTGCACTGCCCCCTGCCGTTGGGTCACTCGTCCTCGTACTGCTCCTTCAACTGCGCCACCACCGCCGGATCGGCCAGGGTCGTGGTATCGCCCAATGCCTTGCCGTCGGCGATGTCGCGCAGCAGCCGGCGCATGATCTTGCCGCTCCGGGTCTTGGGCAGCTCGGCCGCGTAGTAGAGCTCGTCCGGGCGCGCGATGGCGCCGATCTTCTTGGCCACGTGGGCGCGCAGCTCCTGCACCAGCTCGGGGGTGTTGTCGACCCCCGCGATGAGTGACACGAAGGCGCAGATGCCCTGCCCCTTCACCTCGTGCTGCTTGCCGATGACCGCCGCCTCCGCCACCGCCTGGTGGTCCACCAGGGCACTCTCCACCTCCATGGTGCTGATGCGGTGCCCGGAGACGTTCATCACGTCGTCCACCCGGCCCAGGAGCCAGAAGTAGCCGTCGGTGTCGCGCTTGGCGCCGTCGCCGGCGAAGTACATGCCCGGGAACCGGCTCCAGTAGGTCTCCACGTACCGGTCGGGGTCGTTGAACACGGTGCGCAGCATGGCCGGCCACGGCCGCTTCAGCACCAGGTAGCCGCCGCCGCCCAGCGGCACCGAGTTGCCCTGCTCGTCCACGATGTCGGCTTCGACCCCGGGGAACGGCTTGGTGGCCGAAGCGGGCTTGAGCGTGGTCACGGCCGGGAACGGCGTGATCAGCGGGTGTCCCGTCTCGGTCTGCCACCAGGTGTCCATGATGGGGCACTTCCGGCCGCCGATGTGCTCGTGGTACCACATCCACGCCTCGGGATTGATGGGCTCTCCCACAGAGCCCAGAAGCCTCAGGCTGCTCAGGTCGTGGGCGGCGGGAAACTCGGTCCCCCAGCGCATGAAGGTGCGGATGGCCGTGGGCGCGGTGTGGAAGATGGTCACGCCGTACTTCTCCACCATGCGCCACAGCCGGTCCTTGTCCGGCCAGTCGGGGGTGCCCTCGTACATCACCTGGGTCACGCCGTTGGCCATGGGACCGTAGACGATGTGGGTATGGCCGGTGACCCAGCCGATGTCGGCGGCGCACCAGAAGACGTCGTCCTCCTTCATGTCGAAGACCCACTTGTTGGCGAGGTAGACCCCCAGCAGGTAGCCCGCGGTGGTGTGGACGATGCCCTTGGGCTTGCCGGTGGTGCCGCTGGTGTAGAGGCTGAAGAGCATGTCCTCGCTGTCCATCTGCTCGGGCTCGCACCACAGCGGGGCGTCAGCCATCAACTCGTGCCACCAGTGGTCCCTGCCCTCCTTCATGACCGCGCCGGACTCGCTTCCCACGCGCTCCACCACCACCACGTTCTCGATGGAGGGACAGCTCTCGACGGCTTCGTCGGCGTTCTTCTTCAAGGGGACGATGCCGCCCCGCCGGTAACCGCCGTCGCCGGTGACCAGCACCTTGGCCGAGGCGTCGTTGATGCGGTCGCTCAGGGACTCGGCGCTGAAGCCTCCGAACACGACGCTGTGCACCGCGCCGATGCGGTTGCACGCGTGCATGGCGATCAGCAGCTCCGGCACCATGCCGAGATAGAGGGCCACGCGGTCGCCCTTCTGCACCCCGAGACCCTTGAGCACGTTGGCGAACTTGTTGACCTCGCGCCAGACGTCACGGTAGGTGAGCACCCGTTCGTCGCCGGGCTCTCCCTCCCAGATGATGGCCGCCTTGTTCTTGCGCGCGGTCTTTACGTGTCGGTCGAGGCAGTTGTAGGAGACGTTGAGCTTGCCGCCGATGAACCACTTGGCCCACGGGCAGTCCCACTCCAGCACCTTGTCCCAGGTCTTGAACCAGTCGAGCTGCTGCGCCTGCTCGGCCCAGAACCCCTCCGGGTCCTTGTCGGCCTTTTCCCACACCGCGGGGTCGTTCAGGTTCCCGGATTGCTTGAACTCGTCCGGCGGCGGGAAGGTCCTTCCTTCTTCCAACAGGACTTCGATTGCATCGTCTGCCATGATCCCTCCTTGACGAACGCCGCCGGCATGCGCGGGGCATATCCCCCGGGACGCCACTGCGGAGCGGATTCGACCTTCAACGGTCAACGGATTTTAAGCAACGGCCTTCGGGTTGGCAACAGGAAAAGCCAGGATACCGGGCCAGGGCTCCGTGTCGGGCGGCGGTGGGTACGGACGCGGGCGGGTTTGAAACCCGCCCCTACAGCCTCGTTCTACCGTGAGGCAAGGTCCTGACCCGCGCTCAGCAACACTACCGCCATGGCGGCCATGGCCCTTCCCTCGCCGATGGAGCCGAGGCCTTCCATGGTGCCGGCCTTCACGTTGACGGCCGTCTCGGGCACCTCGAGAAGCTCCGCCAGGCGTGCCCTGATGGCGCCGAAGTGCGGGGCCAGGCGCGGACGCTGGGCGATGACGGTGACGTCGGCGTTGACGATGCCGAAGCCGGCCTCGCGCATGAGCTCGAGCACATGGCCGAGAAGGCTTGTGCTGGAGGCGCCCTCGAATTCCGGATCCGTGTCGGGGAAGTGGGTGCCGATGTCGCCCTTGCCCATGGCGCCGAGCAAGGCGTTCATCAGCGAATGGAGGAGCACGTCGGCGTCGGAATGACCGGACAGGCCGGTCTCGTGGGGGATCCGGACGCCGCCGAGGATGAGATCCCGCCCAGGCACGAGGCGGTGGATGTCGAAGCCCTGGCCGACCCTGTAGCTCCCGCTCAGAACCCCATCTCCTCTTGCAGCCAACGCTGACGGTGATCGAGCAGAATCGTGGGGGCGTGGCTCCCCTTCCGCAGCACCGCCTGGTCCTCGCGCGAAACGATGAGCCCCTGGGCCAGCGACAAGGAGCGCAACACGCCGGAGCTCTGGGTGCCGGTGCTCGACGCGACGAAACGGCCCTTGTCCTCCTCGATGCGGCACCTCACGAATTCCTTGAGGCCGCGCGCCGTCTTGATGTCGTGGGCCAATCGGGCGCGCACCACGGGCATGAAGAGCCTTTCATGGCCCATCATCTTGAGCAGGGCGGGGCGGACGTAGAGGATGAACGATACCAGCGAAGAGACCGGGTTGCCGGGAAGTCCGAACACGGGCCTTGGGCCCACCCGCCCGAACGCCATCGGATGCCCGGGCCGCTGCGCGACCCTCCAGAAGAGCATGCGCATGCCGGCATCGCCGAGGGCGTCCTTCACGTAGTCGTAGTCGCCCACGGACACGCCGCCGGAGGTGATCAGCGCGTCGCACTTCAAGGCTCTCCTGAAGACACCGGCTAACCGCTTGCGGCTGTCACGCACGATTCCAAAGGATTTGGGCACGGCGCCGATCTCGCGGACCGCTGAAGAGAGGGTGTAGCCGTTGCTGTTGACGACCTTCCCCCGCGCCGGCTTGTCGTCCACGCCGATGAGCTCGTCGCCGGTGGCGATGATGGCCACCACGGGGCGCCGGTGCACCGTTACCATGGCCTTGCCGATGGACGCCATGAGTCCGATGTCCGCGGCCCCCAGCAACTTGCCGCGTTCGAGGATCAGTTGGCCCTTGCCGATGTCTTCCCCGGCCGGGCGGATATGACTCCCCTTGCCGTCGGTCCGGGACACGGCGACGCGGTCGCCGCGCATCTCGGTGTACTCGACGCGGATGATGGTGTCGGCTCCCGCCGGAACCGGAGCCCCGGTCATGATCCTGATGGCGGTTCCCGGAAGAACGTGCTTGCGGGAGACCCCGCCGGCGGCGACCTCCCCTCGC
>OZ220712.1:1717500-4998810 GCA_965116735.1 Thermodesulfobacteriota bacterium
CAACGGCGCCAGTATGGTCTCCGCCCGAACCTCCTCATGATGGGCGGCGATGGCGTTGACGATCTTCGGCGACTCGCCGTACTTCCTCGCCAGCTCACCGCCGATGATGGCGTGTGAGCCTTCAACCTCATGGTCGACGGCCTTGCCGATGTCGTGCAGCAACGCCGCCCGCCGGGCCTGCTTCTCGTTGAGGCCAAGCTCGGCCGCCATGCTGCCGCAGATGAACGCCATCTCGATGGAGTGCAAGAGCACGTTCTGGGCATAGCTGTATCGGAACTTCAGCCTCCCCAGGAGCTTGACCAATTCGGGGTGGATGCCATGGACGCCGACGTCGAACACCGCCTTCTGTCCTGCCTCCTTGATGACGTCGTCTACCTCCCGCTCGCAACGGCGAACCACCTCCTCGATCCGCCCCGGATGGATGCGGCCGTCGGAGATGAGCGTTTCCAGGGACATGCGCGCGATTTCGCGGCGGATCGGGTTGTGACCCGAGATGATGACGGACTCGGGGGTGTCGTCGACGATCAGATCGATACCGGTGGCCGCCTCCAGGGCGCGGATGTTGCGGCCCTCGCGGCCGATGATTCGACCCTTCATCTCGTCGTTGGGGAGGGACACGACCGAAACGGTGCGCTCGGTCACGAAGTCGCCGGCCAGCCGCGCGATAGCCAGCGCGATCATCTTCTTGGCCTCGCGGTCGGCCTCCGCCCTTGCCTGCTCTTCCATGACCCGGATGCGCTTGGCCGAATCGTACCGCGCCTCCTCGAACATCTCCTCCATCAGGCTCTTCTTCGCTTCCTCCCGGCTGATACCGGCGACGATCTCGAGCCTTTGCTTGGCTTCGTCGACGAGACGTTGCGTCTCCATCTCCTTCTCGCCGACCGCCTGCTCCTTCTTCTCGATGGCCCCCTCCCGATTGGAAAGCCCGGTTTCCCTGTTGTCCAGGCCCTCCAACCGCTTGTCCAGGACCTCCTCCCGGCCCAGCAACCGCCGCTCCAGGGACTGGAGGTCCCTGCGGGTCTCCCGGATATCGTCCTCGAACTCGGCGCGCGCCTTGAGGATCCCGTCTTTAGCCTCGATCTCCGCATCCTGGCGGATGGCGCCGGCCTCTCTTCGCGCCTCCTCCAGGATACGCTCGGCGGTGTTCCGATCGAGCTCACTCTGGAGCCGGTGCTGCTTCCGCCGGATCAGAAACACGCCGACCGTCAGCAGACAACCCACGACCAGACCCACGACTAATGCTAATGATGACCATGTAACCAAAACAAGCTACCTCCCGGAAGCATCGGAACGATGTAAGGGTCTATGCGCCAACCACCTCCGCACAATCCCCCGCTTCGCCGCACGAGATGACCCGGTCCTCCGTCACGATCATGTGCACGGGCAGGTCCCCCGGTTCCGCGGGCACCTCCTCCAGTACCTGGAATTCATAGGCCAAGGCGATTCTCGGCACCCGGGCGTCCAGACCGGCCAGCAACCGGTCGTACCAACCGGTCCCGCGACCCAGGCGGTTCCCGCGGCGGTCGAAGGCAACGCCCGGAACGAATACCGCCAGTCCGTTGGACCCGCCGCGCGGCAACGGCTGATTGCCGGCAGGCTCGAGGATTCCGTAAGGGCCGGGAACCAGTTCGGCTTCGGACCGCACGCGAACGACACCCGGACAACTGTCCGTCACCTTCGGATAATAGAGGCGCTTTCCCGCCCCCAAGGCGGCCCGTCCTATCCCGGATGTGTCAACCTCGTTGCCCAGCGGGCTGTAGAGCGCGAGGGCCTCGGCGGCCAGATAGACAGGAAGCGTCAGCGCGGAACGCTGAACGCTTTCTCCCCAGGCGCGAGCCAGGGCAGAGGAAAGAGAGTCCCGCTTCGCTAGAATCGCACCCCTGAGTGCCCGTTTCCTGTCCCTCATCGAGGACCTCATGATCAAGTCCTGAGCAAGGGCGCCAAGGGCGAGGTGTTGTCACGCCCGCGGGGTTCGACCGCATTCGGGGGCGTGAGCGGCAGGAAGGCTTTCGATCACATGCGGGCCGAGAGTCTCCACAACGGCAATCGATGCCCGTTAGGTGACGGTGGAATCTCCCCCTTTTGAAACCCACTGTCTGCGAACAACTCTCGTGGCCGGACCCGCTTCATCACGTCCATGAACTCCAAAGCCTGCATATTCCAGTGACCGAAACTCCAGTTACCGAATACTTCCTGCCCGCGCTCCTCGGCGCGTGGTTCAGTTCAGTATCTCATACAAATACATGCAAAGAAACAGGCGAAGTCCGCCGGGAACCCGCCTGCCACGATGCGTGTCAGCCGTCCTCCGACAGGGCTGTCCCCAACCTGTCGATAAGGCGGTCTACCCGGCTCGCCACCGCGTCATGGTCGTCCTTGAGGCGGTGATACTCGTCCGCAATGTTCAGCGCCACCAGCATGGCCACGCTGTACTTGCCCCGCGGGCTCGTCGACTTGCTCACTTCGTGCATCTTCTCGTCGACGTATTCCGCCACCCTCCGTATGTGCTCCTCGTCGTCGTCGCTCCGGAGAGTGATCTTCTGCCCCAGGATCTTGACTTCGACAGCCTTTTGCATAACGCCTCGGTGCCGTCAGGAAAGATTCAGATTCTCGAACTGGCCGATGATCCTGTTCAACCGCTCCCGCAAGGCAGCCCGTTCGCGCTCGTACCGTTGGACCCGGTCGTTCAGGCTCTTGCATTGCGCATCCCGTTCCTGCAGGCGCGTTTCCGCCTTGGCCTTCGCCTTCTTCATCCTCTGATTCTGCTCCACGAGCCGCTCCACCCGGAGCTCCAACTGTTCGAGTTTGTCAAGGTCCATGACGCAAATAATGAACAAATCTTAAATTGATAGTTTAAGATTTGTCGGCTGCCGATGTCAAGCCGGACGAAGGCCCGCGGAGTCACTCGAAAAACGCCTCCACGAACGCCTCCGGATCGAACTCCTGGAGGTCGTCGACGCCTTCTCCGACGCCGACGAACTCCACCGGTATCGCCAGTTCCTGCTGAATCCTCAGCACCACACCGCCCTTGGCCGTGCCATCGAGCTTGGTCAGGACGATGCCGGTGACGCCCACCGCCTCCTGAAAGATCCTGGCCTGGGCGAGGGCATTCTGGCCGGTGCCGGCATCGACCACCAGCAGGGTCTCGTGAGGCGCCCCCTCCTGCACCCTGCCGAGAACGCGGCGCATCTTCCTGAGCTCCTCCACCAGGTTGACCTTGTTGTGAAGCCTGCCGGCCGTGTCGATGAGGAGCACGTCCGCCCCCCGCTTCTGGGCCGCGTGCGCGGCATCGAACACGACCCCCGAAGGGTCCTGCCCCGGCGCGTGCTTGACAACCTCCGCGCCCGCCCGGCTTCCCCAGATCTCGAGCTGCTCGATGGCCCCGGCCCGGAACGTATCCCCCGCGGCCAGCAGCACCTTCCTGCCGTCCCGTTTCAACCGATGCGCCAGCTTCCCGATGGTCGTGGTCTTGCCGACTCCGTTGACTCCCACCACAAGGACGACCCACGGGGACTCGGAATACCGGCGGGCGCCCATACCGCCCGTCTCCTTCAACAGGCTGGCGAGTTCCCGCCGCAACAACGCGGCCCCGTCGCCGTTGCCGGCCCGGTGCGAATCGCGGACGGTTTCCAACAACCTCTGGGTGGCCTGCACGCCGAAGTCGGCGCCGAGGAGCAGCTCCTCCAACGCGTCCCATTCGTCTTTCGACCCGGCCGCCTCCGCCAGGGCCCTCTCCAGACGGCCGGTCAATGCCGCTCTCGTCCGTGACAAGCCCTGCCTGAGACGCGCCAGGAGCCCTGCGTTCTGGGTCATGGAACTAGTGTGGTGTCTGGTTAATTCGCAGCATAATCTGCGGGTCTTTTTCGCCGTCGGCTGCGTTGCTCTTCCTCGCGTGGTGCCCGCCCTGGGGCGACCTACGGTCGCCCCCACTCGTCATCGCGCCTTGCCGACGACAAAAAATCCTCCGCATATTATGCTGCGAATTAACCAGACACCACACTAGAGGAAATTGTTTCTGCCGGCCCTAGACCATCTCCACGGACACGAGTTTGGAAACCCCGGGATCTTCCATGGTGACGCCGTAAAGCACGTCCGCGGCCAGCATCGTCTTCTTGTTGTGGGTAATGATCATGAACTGCGACAACCGCGTCATGTCCTTGACCACGTCGATGAAGCGCTCGAGGTTGACGTCGTCCAGCGGCGCATCCACCTCGTCGAGGAAACAGAACGGACTCGGCTTGGTCATGAAGATGGCGAACAGGAGGCTCACCGCTGTCAGCGCCTTCTCGCCGCCGGACAGCAGGCTGACGGATTGAAGCTTCTTTCCGGGAGGCTGGGCGACGATGTCGACCCCGGTTTCCAGATAGTCGTTCCTGTCCGTCAGCGTCAGCGATGCCTTGCCGCCGTCGAAAAGCCTCGGGAAGATCGCCTGGAACTCCCGGTTGATCTCTTCGAAGCTCTGCTGGAACCGCAGCCGGCAGATCCGGTTGAGCTTGGTGATGGTCTGCTCCAGAAGCGCCATGGAACGCTCCAGGTCCTCCCGCTGCGCGGTCAGGAACCGGTTTCGCTCGGTCAACTCCTCGAACTCGCCGATGGCCGCCAGATTGACCTCGCCCATGCGCTGGAGCCGGCCGCGCAACTCCGCCACCTCCTCCTGCAGCCCGCCGGCAAGGGACGACTCTTCGTCCGTCGCGGCGGGAATCTCCGCCAGCTCCACGCCGTACTTCTCCCGGACATCGTCGCCCATATAGCCGAGCTCCATGGCCTTTTGGCTCTTCGACAACTGCAGCCGCTGCTTGTCCTGCTGCCTGGCGTCGATGTCGGGACGTATCAGGTGAACGGCCTCCTCCACCTCGCGGAGGCGGGCGGAGAGTCCGTGATACTCCTCCTGGCGCGCCGCCACCTCTTCCTCGAGTTCCTCGAGCCGCCCCCGCAACGTCTCGACCCGCGACTTCGACTGCTCGCGCGCCGTACCCATCTCCAGGGCCTTGCGGCCCATCTCCGCGATCCGGGCCTTTCTCTCTCCAAGCTGGGCCGTAAGCGTCTCACGCAGATCCACCTTGTTCGCGAGATTCGACCTGATGCTTTCCGCCTTCTCCTTCGCCTCCGCCCCCCTGACCCGGAACTCGCTCAGCCTGGCGTCCGCCGCCTGCAAGCTTTCCTCGGATTCGTGCCGCGTGCGCTGCAACACCTGGAGGCGGACATCCAGGGCTTCCCGTTCGCGCACGCTCTCGGCAATGGCCGCATCGCTGGCGGACAAGGCCTCGCTCAGCCCGTCCACCTCGCCCGAGACATGGCTCAACTCCTGGTCGATGGTCTCCAGATCCTGGCGGCAGCGGGCGACATCCCGGTCCGTGCGCAGCAACTCCTGCTCCAGGCGCACCGTGGCGACCGCCAGATCCCGCACCTCGTGGGTCAGGCGCTCGCGCTCCGACTCCACTCGGTGCGACTCGCACCGGCTCTCGTCAACGCGTCCTTCCTGGCACCGCACCCGCTCTTCCCGCTCCACCACCTGTTGCTTCAGCTCCTTGACCTTGCGGCGCCTGGAGATCGGGTTCCCCTCCAGGCTCTCGGCGCTGCCGCCGGTGACCACGCCCATGGGATCGATCACTTCGCCGTCGAGGGTGACCAGCGAATGGTTGAACCCGTTGGCGCGCCAAACCCCCAGTCCCGCCTCCAGGTCCTTGACCACCGCAACGTCGCCCAACAGATAGTCGGCGACGTCCCGATAGCCGTCCTTCACCTCCACGAGCCCCAGCAAGGGGGCAATCACCTCCGGACCCGCCGCCATCGCGGGAGCGGCGCCGTTGCGGCGCTCGAACCGGCGCGGAATGAAGCCGCCGCGTCCCGCCGATTCCCGCTTGAGGTATTCGATGGCCTCCACGCCTTCCTCGTGTCCCTGGACGATGACGTACTGAAGCCGTTCGCCCAACACCGCGGTCAAGGCCTTCTCCATCTCCTCGGGAGCCTCGATGAAGTCGGCGACCACGCCGCACACCCCGTCCGACGCTCCGTTGCTTTCATGCTTGAGCATGACCGCGCGGACGCCCTCCTGATAGCCCTCGAAATTCCTTTGCAGCGTCTCCAGCGAGCGCAGGATGGAACGCGCTTCGTGGAGCTCCTCCTTGAACCCCGCGAGAGTCTCCTCGTGTCCGTCCCGGGCCGACCGGGCATCCTCCAGGTCCGCTTCGGCCCGGCGAAGGCTCTCGCCCAGCTCCGCCGCCCGCGCCCTGCATTCGCCGAGATCCCCGGACACACGGGAGCGCTGGTCACCCAGGGACTCGAGTTCCTGCTCGACGGCGCCGCGTTCGCCCTGCTTTTGCGCCAACTCGGCCTTCAGCCGTTGCAGGAGCTCTTCGTGGGCCTGCCGCGCATTGGTGAGGTGGGAGTGGGCGCCCATGCGGTCCACCAGCAGGTCCTTCTCCCGCTCGACCTCGGTCTGAAGCTCCTTCATCCGCTCGCGCAGATCCGCCGCTTCGAGTTCGGCCCGCTCCACGCGTTCGGCTTCAAGCGTGGAGAGCCGCGTGAACTCTTCGCTCGCCTTGTCCAGCTCCGCGATGTCGGCGCACACCTTCGCCAAGCGCGCCCCGGTGTCGAGGACGTCGGCTTCGAGCCTCTCGGCGGCCTCCCTCAACTCGCCTTCTTCGCGCTCCAGGAACTCGATGCGCCGGTCCTCCCCCTTGACCTCGGCCCTGAGCTCGTAAAGCCGTTCCTGCAGCGATGCGATCTCGCCGTCGAGCACCAGCCGCGCCGTGCGGCCTTGCTCGCCTTCCGCCTCCCTCGCCCGCACGGTTGCCGTCAGCGACGTGATCCGGTCCTCGACGGCGTCCACCTGCGCGCCCAGGGCGGCGATTTCCCGTTCCAGCCCCTGCCTGCGGACGGCCGCCCAACGAAGCTCTCTTTCCTTCAGTTGTTCCTGGAGATTGCGGTAACGCTCCGCCTTCCTCGCCTGAAGCTCGATCCTGTGAAGCTGCCGCTCCACCTCCCGGAGGATGTCGTTGACCCGCAGGAGATTCTGCCGGGTCTGTTCCATCTTCCTCTCAGCCGCCTGCCGGCGGCGCTTGAATCCGCTGGTGCCCGCCGCCTCTTCGATGATGCGCCGGCGGTCCTCCGCCTTGGCGTTCACCAACTCCTCGACTCGTCCCTGCCCGATGATGGAATACGACTTGTTGCCGACACCCGTCCCCGCGAACAGCTCGACGACGTCGCGCAGGCGGCAGGGCATCCGGTTGATGGAATATTCCGACTCGCCGGAGCGGAAGATGCGCCGGGTCACGGCGATCTCGGAGAAAGCGCGGTAGTCGGCGGCGGCCGCGTGGTCGGAGTTGTCCAGCAGCGCGGTGACCTCCGCCATGCCGATGGGGGCCAGTTGCTCGCTGCCGCTGAAGATGACGTCCTCCATGGTCTGGCCACGGAGGTAACGGGCGCTCTGCTCACCCATGGCCCAACGCAACGCGTCGACGACGTTGGACTTTCCGCAGCCGTTGGGCCCGACGATGGCGGTGATGTCGGAGGTGAAGTTGAGGACGGTCTTGTCCGCGAAAGACTTGAACCCGGAAATTTCCAGAGCCTTCAGCCGCATACCATGAGTCCCCACCGTGGTGGCGTCCACTCCGTCCGCAATACGCCCAGCAATAAAGGACACGGACAAACGGACACGGACAAGACGCCGGCGCCCTGCCGATGCAGGGCATCCACTCAATTTTATTTCACGGGCGGGGACGATGTCAAGCAAACTTCACAATATGAAGTGATGGAATCGAACGCCCACCACAACATATTGGAGTTGGCTATTCCGGGTCCAGGGTGGTGTTCCAGTAGGAGGCGTCGACGGTGGAAAGGAACGGGAGCCATTCGCGGTACCGCACGTTGCCTCCCCCTTCCTGTATGAAAGGCGTCCATGTAGGTTTGTACGGCTGACGCAGCAGCTTCATCCTGGCTTCCTGGGGCGTGCGCCCGCCCTTCCGCCGGTTGCACGGGACACACGAGCACACGACGTTCTCCCACCGCGAGGTGCCTCCGCGGGAGCGGGGAATCACGTGGTCGAGGTTGAGCTGGTGCCGCGGCAGCCTCCGGCCGCAGTACTGGCAGGTGGACTTGTCGCGCGCGTAGATGTTGTAGCGGCTGAACCGGACCTGGCGCTTGGGGACGCGGTCGTACCGTACCAGCAGGATCACGCGAGGCACCCGGATCGCGTGGTCCACCAGCCCCACGGTTTCCTCGTGAACCGACGCGGAGAGGTCGCTCCAGTCCTTGAAATCGAAGGTCTGGTACCTTTCGTTGACGACCTTGGCGATGCCCAGGTACAGAAGCGTGAAGGCCCGGCGGACCGAGGTGACGTGGATGGGGAGATACGAACGGTTCAACATGAGCACCTTCGTGTGCATCGGCGAACGGCCGAGGCCGACCAAGCTCGGACCGCCTGGCTGACGTCTACCGGCATCCACAAAGGTTCCAGGTTGAATCACCCTGAATTTATTGCCCTTCGCGGGCGTCTTGTCAAACGCGCCCGGCCCGCTCCGCCCCCACCACCTTGCCATTTGTACTCGACTGGCCTATCCTGAAGGCGCCCTTCCTCTTTCGAGACCCATGAGACGGATCCTCATCAACACCACCCCCCAGGAAACCCGGATAGCCGTGATGGAGGACAACGGCCTGGCCGAGTTCCTCATCGAGCGCAACCACGAGAAGGGCTGCGTCGGCAACATCTACAAGGGACGGGTCGGACGGGTGCTGCCCGGGATGCAGGCGGCGTTCGTTGACATCGGACTGGAGAAAGCCGCCTTCCTCCACGCCTCGGACATCGATTCGCCCGCGGGGTTGCCGGCGGCGGTCAACGGCAACGACGACGAGGTGCTGTTCGAGCCCGCCCCCGAGCGGGGCCGCCTGCGCATCGAACAGCAGCTCAGCCCCGACCAGGAGATCCTGGTCCAGGTCGCCAAGGACCCCCTGGGCATGAAGGGCGCGCGCATCACCACCCATATTTCCCTGCCCGGCCGATTCCTGGTGTTCATGCCCAACACGGGCCACGTGGCCGTCTCCCGCAAGATCGAGGACGAAAAGGAAAGGAAGCGGCTCAAGGAGATCGTCCAGGAGTTGGCGCGAGAGGATGAGGGCTTCATCATCCGCACCGCGTGCGAGGGGCGCAACAAGAGGGACATCCAGAGCGACGTGCGGTTTCTGACGAAGCTCTGGGGCCGAATCCGCAAGCGGCTGGAATCCGCCTCGACCCCCGAGTTGATCCACCAGGACCTGGACCTGGTGCCGCGCACGATCCGGGACTTCTTCAATGCCAACACCGAGGAAGTCGTGGTCGACCAGCCCAGGGAGCACCGGCGCGTGGTCGAGTTCGTGAAGCAGTTCATGCCGCGCCTGCAGCGGCGCGTGGTGCTGTACGACGAACCCGAGCCGCTGCTCGACCGTTACGAGATCGAGCGCAAGATCCGCAAGGCGTTGGAGCCCAAGATCTGGCTGAACTCCGGCGGCTCCATCCACATCGAGCAGACCGAAGCGCTCACCGCCGTGGACGTGAACACCGGGCGCTACGTCGGAAAGAAGGACCTCGAGGCGACCGTCGTCAAAATCAACCTGGAGGCGACGCGCGAGATCGTGCAACAGTTGCGCCTGCGCAACGTCGGCGGCATCATCATCATCGACTTCATCGACATGGAACAGGCCGCCAACCGAAAGAAGGTCTACGACGCCTTGAAGGAAGCGGTGAAGCAGGACAAGGCCAAGACCAGCGTGCTGCCCATCTCCCGGCTCGGGCTCGTGGAGATGACGCGGCAGCGCACCCGGGAAAATCTCGGCAACGTCCTTTTGAGCCCATGCCCCTACTGCGTCGGACGCGGCCGCATCAAGTCCCAACCCACCATCGCGTACGAAATCCTCCGCGACATCAAGCGGGAGAACGCCCAACTCCGGAACGGCGGCCGCATCACCGTGCACGTCCACCCGGGCATCGCCAATTTCCTGTACGACGATGCCAACGAAGGCCTGGAAGCCCTGGAGCGCGAGATCGATCGCCAGGTCGTCATCAAGGCCGACTCGGCGCTCCACCAGGAGGCCTACGAGATCGAGACCGCATAGCGCGGCGGACGATTCCCGCAATAGTACCGGAACCCTTTGAGATCCTGCGATTTAATGTGATTGTAACGACGGCGTAACACGAACCGCCGACGTCGCGTGGCGACATGGAGTGTCACAATCGGCGGTGCCATAGCCGTGAGGTCGCCCATGCGCCCGGAACACACCGATCGGAAATACGAGGAAGAGCTCAAGTCCCTCCGGGACAGGATCATACAGATGGGCGGCCTGGTCGAGGACCAGATCGACCGATCCATCAAGGCGCTGGTGGACCGCGAGGCCGCGCTCGCCGAAACCGTCATCGAACGGGACGCCGAAGTCAACCAGATGGACGCCGACATCGACGAGCTGTGCGTCAGGCTGATCGCCCTGCATCAACCGGCGGGAAAGGACCTCCGGTTCGTAACCACGGCACTCAAGATCACCACCGACCTCGAGCGCATCGGCGACATCTCGGTGAATATCTCCGAGCGCTCCCTCGAGCTGATCCGCGAGGCGCCGCTCAAGCCCTACATCGACATCCCGCGCATGGCCGAGATCTCCCGGCGGATGATCTCCGAGAGTCTAAACGCCTTCGTGCACGAGGACACCAACCTTGCGCTCAAGGTGTGCCAGGACGACCAGGAGATCGACGACCTGAACGAACAGATCTTCCGCGAGACGGTTTCGTACATGATCACCGAACCCAGGACCATAAACCGGGCCATGAAGATCACCTTCGTTTCGAAGTACCTCGAACGAATCGCGGACCATGCCACCAACATCGCCGAGATGGTGATATTCCTGGTCAAGGGGACCAGCATTCGCCACGTCAAGGAAGTGCCCCGTTCGATCTAGTGTCCTGTCCCGTCTCGGAAACGCCGGAGTCCCATGGCGGATAAAATACTCGTCGTCGAGGACGAAGCGGACATCCGCAAGCTGGTTTCGTACCACCTGCACCAGGAGCGTTTTCAGGTACTCGAAGCCGAGAACGGCGAAGATGCGCTGGACCTGGTGCGGAAGGAGACGCCGCGCCTTATCGTGCTCGACCTGATGCTGCCGGGCCTCTCGGGGATCGAGTTCTGCAAGATCATCCGTCAGACTCCCGAGACCGCCCAGACGCCGATCCTCATGCTGACCGCGAAGGCGGGAGAGGCCGACCTAGTCGTGGGGCTGGAACTGGGGGCCGACGACTACATCACGAAACCCTTCAGTCCCAGGGAGATGGTGGCGCGGGTCAAGGCGGTGTTGCGGCGGACCGAGTCCCCGGCTTCGCCCGATCTCGCGGAGTTCTACGAGAAGGGCCCGCTGAAGGTCGACTTCACGACCTATGAAGTGCAGGTGGCGGGGAGGCCGGTCAAGCTCACCCTCAAGGGGTTTGAAGTTCTGCGCTATCTGATTCAGAATCGCAACAGGGTGCTGAGCCGCGACCAGATCCTGGACGGCGTATGGCGCTCCGACGTCTACGTGACGCCTCGTACGGTAGACGTCCACATACGAAGGATACGGGAAGCGCTGGAACAGGACGATCGCAACCCGGAGTGGATCGTCACCGTGCGCGGCGTGGGCTACAAGCTCGATGAGAGATCCCTCGAGACATAGCACGCTGGCCAGGTGGTTTCTTGGCTACCTCCCCCTCGCTCTCCTCGTCCTGGCCGTCCTTTACTTTCAATACGCAGACACAACGGCGCCCCCGGGCGGAACCGGAGCATGGTTGTCCAACGCCCTCTGGATAGTCCTTCCGGTAGGACTCCTGGCGGCCGCGGTCTGGCTCCGGCGGGGACACAGACGCGTCGCCGACATGGTAGGCTTCTGTCGCAAGGCCGTCCTCGACAACCCCTCGAACAAGTCCCTGCCGGTGCAGCGCGGGGACAAGCTGGGGGCGTTGGAGGAGAGCCTCAACGAGCTGGCGCACACGCTCACCAGCCGCCTCCAGGACATGACGGCGGAACGGGAAAAGCTCCAGTCCATCCTGAGCTGCATGATGGAAGGAGTGATCGTGCTGGACACCAACGGCAAGGTGACCCTGGTCAACCAGATGGCGCAGACGATGTTCAACCTGCCGGCGGACACCAGCGTCCGCGGCATGTCCACGGTCGAAGTGTCGCGCCACCCCGAGATGCAGGCCCTCATACAGGAGGTCGTCGAAGGAGACAGCGGCCGGAACGCATTCCACCGGGAGCTGACCCTCGGAGACGACCGCTGGTTCGCGGTCAACGCCGCGCGCCTGGAGCACTCGCAACAGGGTCTGCTCGGTTACGTCCTGGTGTTCCACGAGGTCAGCGAGCTGAAGCGGCTCGAGCAGATCCGCGCCGACTTCGTCGCCAACGTCTCCCATGAAATGCGCACGCCCCTGACCGCGATACAGGGATATGCCGAGACGCTCCTGCACAGCCCGCCCGGCGACCCGAAGATGGCCCGGCAGTTCCTCGGCGTGGTCGCGCGCCACTCCGAGCGCCTCGGCCGGCTCATCGACGACCTGTTGGCCCTGTCGGACCTGGAGATGGGCAACGTCAACGTGCGGAGGGAGCGGGTGGCGACGCGCCCGTTGCTGGAGCGCGTACTCGAGCTGTTCCGCGACCAGGCGGGCAGGAAACACATCCGCATCCGCGCCGACGCCGACGCCATTACGCCGGACATCCTGGGAGACGAGGACCGCCTGCAGCAGTTGCTCATCAACCTCGTGGACAATGCCCTCAAGTACACCTCGGAGGGCGGCGAGGTGCGGGTCCATGCCGGCCTCGAGCCGCGCTCCGACGGAGACCACCCGCCCCGGCTGGCGCTGACCGTCTCGGACACGGGCTGCGGCATCCCCGAAAAGGACCTCCCGCGACTCACCGAGCGTTTCTACCGCGTCGACAAGGCGCGGTCGCGGGAACTCGGCGGCACCGGCCTCGGCCTCGCCATCGTGAAGCACATCACGCAGGCGCACGGCGGGGAGATGAAGATAGAGAGCCGGCTGGGAAAGGGCACCCGCGTCTCCGTCTACCTGCGATGCGCTTCGGCCACCGCTCCGCTGGCACTCCAGGACGCTTCCGAGAAGAGCTTCGTCGCCTAAAGCATCGTGCCGGTTCGGTTTGCACGCGCAAGAGCGCGATCTTGCTTGCTAATGCGCGGCGTTTCCCGTATTTTAGCGCGTTAATGCTCCGGGACCGGCAGCCGGTCCGATTCACCAACCGCGAGAGAACCGGGAGATATTCATGGAAGGGAAGAAAGTCGGGATCATGGAGACCGTGCTCAGGGACGCGCACCAGTCCCTGCTGGCGACGCGTATGCGCACCGAGGACATGCTGCCGATCGCCGCGGAGATCGACAAGGTCGGCTTCTGGTCGGTGGAGATGTGGGGCGGGGCGACCTTCGACGCCTGCCTGCGCTACCTGAACGAGTGTCCGTGGGAACGCTTGCGGCGGATTCGCGAGGCCATGCCCAACACGCGGCTGCAGATGCTGCTGCGGGGCCAGAACATCGTGGGATACCGCAACTACCCCGACGACGCGGTGGAATCGTTCGTGGAGAAGTCCGCGGAGAACGGTATCGACGTCTTCCGGGTGTTCGACGCCATGAACGACGTCCGCAACATGAAGACCTCCATGGACGCGGTGAAGCGCACCGGCAAGACCCTGGAGGCCGCGGTGTCGTACACCATCAGCCCGGTGCACTCGACGCAATACTTCGTTGACTTCGCCCAAAAGCTCGTGGACGCGGGCACCGACGTGCTGGCGGTCAAGGACATGGCCGGCCTGTTGTCGCCGTACGTGGCCCAGGACCTCATCGGCGCGCTGAAGGAGCGGTTTGACATCCCCGTCCACCTGCACTCCCACTGCACCACCGGCATGGCCCAGATGGCCTACATCATGGCCGTCGAAGCCGGAGTGGACATCATCGACACGGCCATATCCACGCTTTCCGACGGCACTTCCCAGCCCGCCACCGAAGCCGTGGTGGTGGCCCTCAAGGGCACGCCTTACGACACCGGGCTCGACCTGACACAGCTCGCCGGCATCGCCGACTACTTTACCAAGGTGCGCGGCAAGTACAGCGAGTTCGAAAGCCCCATCAGCAACCGCGTGAACGCCGACATCGTCGAGTCGCAGATCCCCGGCGGCATGCTATCGAACCTGGTGTCCCAACTGCGGCAACAGAACGCCGAAAACCGGCTGGAAGAGGTGCTCCAGGAAGTCCAGGCGGTGCGAAAGGACCTGGGCTACCCGCCGCTGGTGACCCCCACCAGCCAGATCGTGGGTTCCCAGGCCACGCTCAACGTCCTCATGGGCAAACGCTACGGCGTCGTAACCATGGAAGTGCGCAACTACGTCATGGGGCATTACGGCGAGCCGCCGGGCGAGGTGGGCGAGGAGATGAAGGCCATGGTCCTGGGCAAGAAGGACCCCATCACCTGCCGCCCGGCCGACCTCCTGAAGCCCCGGATGGAAGAAGCACGCGAGGAGATCGGCGACCTCGCCGCCAGCGAGGAGGATGTGCTCTCCTACACGCTGTTCCCGGACGTCGCCAAGGACTACTTCGAGCGCCGGGGCCAAGAACAGGCCAGCGCCACGGGCTAGCAACCAAGACCCTGAGACATCTGCGCGTAACTGGTGACAGGGAACCCGCACCTCAGGTCCCAGTCCGCCTTGTCGATGACCGGCCGGTTTATCAACTCGATCATGTCGTCAAACTTGCGGAGCGCGGCGCAACCCACCACCTCGGGAGCCGCTGTCTTGCGGTATTGGGGCCAGGCGTGGTCACGAGCGTGGCGCCAAAAATCGCTGTCGTACCTGGAGCCACAGGAATAGTGCCAACCGACGAACAGGCCGTTGCAGAGGATGTTGTTGATGAGGAATCGATTGACGACCGGCGCGTCGTGCTCGAGAAATTCTACCGAACGATGAAGCCGTATGTGGAGAACCATCCCGATCTCCAACTGGGCGAAACCGATCGCCGTTGCTTCGAGGGGCTCCATGAAGGCTGCCGCGTTGCCGATGCGGGCCACCGCGCCGTCGAAAACCTGGCGGTGGACAAAATTGGGAAACGGAATGACGGCGCGCTTCTCGAATTCCCGAACGCCGTCGGTTTCAAGGAACGCGTCGAAATCCGATTCGACTTCGGCAAGGCTGGATACATCGCGGTTGAAGATGTACCCGTAGGATGTGTGTACCGTAAGCGGAATGACGAATATCCAACCGTGCGGACGCGCGACCGCACGGGTATAGGTATGCTGGAGAACCGGGCCATCCCCCTCTTCCTTGATGATCGCCGGGCAGCGGCGGATGACGGCTGTATTGGTCGGGATGAAGGAAATGTCGATGTGCCGGTCGGGGTCGAGTTCTCTGGGAAACCCGCGGGCATCGAAGACCAGGTCGTAACGTTCCGGCCCTCGATCCTCGAATTCCACTTCCGCGCCGCCCTCCACCCTGGTGATATTGAGCACTTTCGCGTCGATGTGGCGCGCGCGCGTGCTTTCGTGTAGCAGGTCCGCCATCAAGTCGGCGGACAGATGGTACGCGTAGCACACCTGTTGTGGTGTGAAGTAGTGGGTAAAGTCTCGATTGCGCCGGCCCCATCCCTCGAACGCAACCCCATACTTGCGAGTTCCTTGCAAGCGTTGCTGGACGGTTTCATGGGGCAGATTCGTCAGTTGCTGCAACTGCTGGACCAGGGTCGGCCAACTGCCCTCACCCACTCCGATGGCCGGGATCCGCGAGTCATAGATGTGGTCCAGCTCGTGGTCGCTGTGGGGGTGAAGACGGGTTACGCTGGCGGCCGCCAGAGATCCCGCAGTTCCCCGCCCGACGACCGCGATCTTCCGCAAGGATTTAGCGCCTGACTGTATCATCAGAAGCTGAACGTGAGATCCACTCCCAGGAAGCTGTCGCGCCGGCCGTCGTAGGTCAAATCCCGCGGGTCCGCGCTCAGGTTCCAAATCCCTTCCAGGCGCACCGTCCAACTATCCGACAGGCGCCGTTTCAGTTCCAGGTTCACTGCGCGACTGTCATGGCGCAGGTCGACTCGGACGCCCGCCACGAGCTCGGTGCCCCGCACGTCGTTGAACGCAACGGAGCCCGCGATAAACAGGTCGTTCTCCCAGACACTTGTAGCACGGCGTCCGCGACCATCGTAGAGCCACTCCGCGAGGACGGTCAAGTCCGCTCGGGAACCGAACAGCGCGTAGAGCGTACGTTCCAGGCCGATAATGACAGCGCTGTAGTTCTCCTCCTGTCCCAGGAGATTGCGCGCTCCACCGCGCCGGATGGCTTCCACCTTGTAGAGCCAAGGCTCGGTGGTGAGTTGCGCGTCGACCCCAAATTGCCGGATCTGCTCGTAGTACGGGACCAGCGGCGTGTCGACTTCCGGCACGGGCCCGGACGGACGGCCGGCAAGAAACGAGGGTTCGCGGCTCGTCCCGACAAAGGTGCTCAGGCCGAAATCGAGCGGGCCCACGGCATTGCCGTAGCGGAACGCGAAATCCACGTGGCGCTCTTCGGCGCCGCTCTCGTACAAGGCGTCGTCGTCGATGGGGCGGCCCGATCGGTGGCGTCCGAAACGCCCGGGAAATGTGCGCTTACGATGATACGGCAGCAGAAATGATTCGGCGAGGCCCCAGTCACCGGAGACCGTCAGGCGCGCCACGGGCTGACCCAGCTTGGGCCGATTGCGCGGATGCTCGACGAGGTCCACCTGGTTGACGATATCCACGAGGTTGTGAGCCTCGGCGACCCCCCAGAAAACCTGGTCCAGTCCCAGCCGAAGCTCCCAGGAATTCCCGCTCCAGTCTCCAAACACCAGCAGGTAGGCCTCGCGCAGATCCGCATGCGTGCGCTGCGAATCGGCGCTGTCGTACCGATAGAGCGCTGTGAGGGTGAAGCTGGTTTGTTGTGCGAACTCCCCGTGAAGCGTCGGCTCAACGACCAGCCCGGCAGTGCTTGAACGCTGATCCGGGAAGGCCGGCGATTGCGGATACCACCGCCCCTGCAGGCTCAGGTCGCCCGAGAACTCAAAAGGCTGCGCCTCGGCACCGGCGGCAACCATCAGCACGAGGGCCGCAATTGCGCCGCGGAATCGCATCAGCGCACGCGTCGAAGTGACAGGTGGGTGAATTCGCTGTCTTGGAGATTGGTGCGGAACCGGAAGTCGGTCCATTTGAGCACCGTGCTCGCACCGGTCAGGTGGTTCACCATCTTCTGTTCGCCCGCCCGCCAGTACCGTTCCAGGTATTGCTGATAGTTGCCGAACGTGAGCGTCTTCAGGTGCGAACTCCCGCGGTCGTAGAGTTCCACTCTCCAGACTCGAAGCTCGCCTGTATCCTGCCAAACGACCTTGCGGCTGTACCCGGACTTCTTGTCCAGGGGAACGTGCTCGGTCACCGTACAAGTGAGCTCGCCGCAGGACTCGTCGCGAAGATATTTGTAGGTGTATTCCTCCACGTCCTGGGAGCTCATGTCTTCGTAAGAAAACTCGCTTCCCATGAATGACCCTGACCGCCTCGCGGCGTTGATGCGCTTCACCCTTTTCAGAGCCGGCAGATACAGCCACTGGTCGTCCTGGGCGTTGGTGTGAGCGTGGGTCAGGAGGGCGGTTCCCCGCACGTCTCGCGGCTGGTCGAACACGAACAGGCTCTTGTCGCCGTCCCCCGGCACCTCCAGGACCTTGAAGCGCATGTGGCGGACACTTTCCCGGCCGTGCCGGTCGCGCAGCACCATGGTCATTCCGGCGGTGAAATCCCCGAAGCCGTCGTCGCGGGCGCTTGCTTCACGCGCGATCCTGAGACCCTTTTCCTCCGGCGTTTCTACCTGGGCAAGGGCATGCGAATTTGGAATGCAGAAGAAGGACGCCAGGGCCAGAACCCGGACACTGAACGAAACACCCTGGAGGCATCGGATACCCTTTGCCCGGCCCCGGCAGATGAGCCATTTTTCCGCGGTTTCGTGGTCAGGGCACAACCAAGCAGGTCCCGTCATGGACATGTTGCATTGTACCTTGATTCTCCAGGAAGGTTAATCTCCTGGACTTCCTGGAATTTTCGAGAGGGGTTGCATATAATCTTCCAAACCTTCACCCAAACCGCCTGAGATGTTCCTCTTCGTTGCTTGATCTCTGTGAGGAGGTTACGGACGGCCGTGTTCAACAATATATTCGACTCGTTTCACAATACCGTTGCCGCGGGGAAGGAAGAACGGGAACAACTCGACCGGCTGTTGACCATTTCCACACCCCGGGAGCGTCTCCTTGTCGCGGTCATTGCATTGTCGTTGGTTGCGCTCGCGGGCTGGCTCTTCCTTGGAAGCGTACCCCGTACCATCGAGGTAGCGGGCGCACTGGTGGAACCTGGCGAAAACCTGGCCGAGGGCAACCGGTCCGTGCAGGCGCTCGTCTGGGTCGCGGGCGACGTCGCATCGCATATCAAGGCCGGGATGCCGGCGGCGATAGAGCTGAGCATGGCGCAAGGGAAAACCGACACACTTGACGGAGAAGTCACGACAGTTTCCGCCTTACCCTTCTTCGAGGGGTTGAAGTCCGCGGTGCCGATGTCCGTGTACCGCCTCGATATCGCGCTCGACAAGGGTCTTGATTTTCCTTCCCTTGCGGATCGGGAATGCCGGATCGTCATCGAACTCGGCAGGCAGTCCCCGGCCGCGCTCTTCGGAATGAGGCGATCATAAGATGCCGCCGGCCGCCTCCAGAGGGGCAAGCGACAGGGCCGCCGCGGATCCGTCGAAACGAAGGGTAACCACGCCGATTCTGTTGCAGATGCACGCGACGGAATGCGGCGCCGCCTGCCTCGGCAGCATTCTGGGCTATTTCGGGCGTTGGGTGCCGCTTACCGAATTGCGCGAAACGTGCGAGGTGAGCCGGGACGGCAGCAGCGCCGGGAGCATCTCGCGCGCCGCCGGACACTACGGTCTCGAATGCAGGGGGCTCAGCGTACGCGCCGACTCACTGAAAAAGCTGCCGTTACCCCTCATCCTGTTCTGGCAATTCAGCCATTTCGTCGTCCTCGAAGGGTTCGATGGCCGCGGTTTCCATCTCAACGACCCGGCCACGGGACGGCGCACGCTTTCCGCCGAAGAGTTCACCAAGAGCTACAGTGGAATTGCGCTGCAATTCAAGCGCGGCGCCGACTTCACGCCGGGCGGCGAGCGGCCCGGATTGTTCAGCCGGTTGGCCACCTTGCTCGCCGGGTCATGGAACGTGCTTACCGGGGTGCTTGCCTGCGGTCTCATGCTGACATTGCTGGCGCTTCTGGTTCCCGTGTCTCTCGGTGTTTTCGTGGACGATGTTCTGGGAAACCATGGGCCCTGGGGCGGATTGGTGGCGGCGCTGCTCGGCGGCGGCATTCTGGTGTACGTGCTGTCCCTGCTCAAGCACCGGTTCCTCAGGCGGCTCGCCGTCCGGATCTCGGTCGTTGGCTACAACCGGGGCTTGTCGCGGCTGCTGCGTTTGCCGGTGGAGTTCTTCGAACACAGGCTGGTCGGCGATTTGACCGATCGAGTCTCGTCCATCGACAGAGTCGCGAAAAATCTGACGGAGCAGTTTCTCGTGCTTCTTGTCGACATGGCGATGAGCGCGGTGTTGCTCGTCGCCATGTTGGCCTACGACGTCCTGCTCACGCTGATCGTGGTGCTACTGGCCCTCCTGCACGGACTGCTGGCCCACGTTCTCAACTCGCACCGGAACGTTCGCACCCAGGCGATGCGGCGCGAACAGGGATTGCTGATCAGCTTCGGGATGCAGATGTTGAGTCATGCGGACAACCTGCGCATGACCGGGTCGGATGACCGGTTCTTTTCGCGCTGGAGCGGTCAGCAGGCACGCGAGCTGCGGGCGCGGCAGCTCTATTCCGAACTGGCCTCCGTCAATGCCGCGCTTCCCGGCCTGGTCGCCGCGCTTCGCGGCGCGGCGATCCTGGGCATCGGGGGAAGTCTGGTCATGACCGAAACCATGACCCTGGGGACGCTGGTCGGGTTCTATATCCTGGCGGAGATGTTCCTGGCGCCGGTCGGCCGCTTTCTGGAGTTCGCCGACAAACGCCACGCGCTGGAAGCCGACTTGCAACGACTGGAAGACATCTCCAGGACCGCTGAAGACCCTGCTTTTGGCCGCCGGGATCCCGACTCGGAGTCCATCCCCACGTTCAACGGCCGGCTTCAGCTTGCCGGCCGGCTCGAGCTGCGCGACGTGACCTTCGGCTACAACAAGAGCCGGGCGCCTCTGATAAGGGACTTCAACCTCGTGATCAAGCCGGGGCAGCGGGTTGCCGTGGTCGGTCCCAGCGGCTCCGGAAAGTCGACGCTGGCGCGTCTGGTTTCGGGCATCTGCCGGCCCTGGTCCGGCGAAATCCTGTTCGACGGCCATCCGCGGGATGAGATTCCCGAGGGGGTGCTGCGGCGGTCCATCTCCATGGTGGATCAGGAGGCCGTGCTCTTTTCCGCCTCCCTGCGCGACAACATCACCCTGTGGAACCCGGCCGTTCCGGATGAAGTCATCGTCACCGCAACCCGGGATGCGTGCATCCACGAGGAAATCCTTCTCAGGCCCCAAGGATATGCGACCCTGGTCGAGGAAGGCGGGGTCAATTTCAGCGGCGGCCAGCGGCAAAGGCTGGAAATCGCCCGTGCGCTGGTGGGCCATCCGACCGTGCTCATTCTGGACGAGGCCACCAGCGCTCTTGATGCCGCGACCGAGGAATATGTCGATGATGCCTTGCGGCGCCGCGGCGTCACCTGCCTGATCGTGGCGCACCGGCTGAGCACCGTGAGGGACTGCGACGAAATCATCGTGCTCGACAAGGGCGTCGAGGTGCAGCGCGGCACCCACGACGAGTTGATGGCGGAGCAGGACGGCACCTATTTCAAGCTGGTGAAGACAGGCTGATACAGGACGCAATGCAGCAATACGCATCCATGGCCCGGCTCGCGGCCCGCTCCGGCACGTCCGTGCCCTGCGCCGGCAACCTACCGGTGAATCTCGACGACGCGGACATTGTCTGGTTCATCGATCAGGGCGCCGTCGACCTGTTCCTGGTGGAACTCAAGGACGGGGTGGAGCAGGCGGCGCCGCAGCATCTCCTGCGTTGCGAATCGGGCAGGCTGCTGTGGGGCGTCGCGGCGGACGAACGAGACGACGATGACACCGGCACCACGCTCAGGGTGATTGCCAAGGGATTGCCGGGGACCCTCCTGAAACGCCTGCCGGCATCCTCGCTGTCCGAGGTTGATCCGGCGGAGCTGGCGGAACAGACCGATGCCTGGCTGACCGCGATTACCGACACGCTCTCGCGTCTTGTCAGCCGCCTCCCGCGTGCGACCGCGCTGGCCGAACCCGGACTGACGCAAACCCTGGGCCCTTGCACGCTGTCCGTGCGGCGCGGCGTCGTATGGGTGTCCCCGCCGCGCGGCGCAAGCCTGTTCATGGACATAGTCGACCCGGTGGAGCTTGCCGAAGCGAGCGGCCCGCACGAAGCCATGATACCGTTGACACGGACAAGCTGGCTCACCTTGTTCGACGAGGCGACACTTTCGGGCAAATCGACCGAAACGCTGGCACGGCAAGGGCTGCTGCTGCCGGCGCTCGCCTCGTTCCGCTCGATTGCTTTCGGCCTGGAACGCCTCAACCGCCGGCTGGCCGTGGTCGATGCCGCGAATCTCGAACGCGAGCGGACAGCCAGCCGCCGCACGGCCGAACGGGCTGCCCGACAGCGGCTTTTCAACATCTACGACCTGCCGACAGACCGCGATGCCGGTGGTGTCGAGGACACGGCGCTGGCCGACGCGCTGCGGATCATCGGCCGCCATCAAGGTATCGCCTTCAGGATCCCCGTGCGCTCCGGACCCTCCGATCTTCCCATCGGCCTCGTTGACGTACTCGATGCGTCGGGCGTACGCGCCCGGCGTGTGCGTTTCAAGGGCGAGGGCGACTGGTGGCGCGGCGACAGCAACGCGATGCTGGCATTTCGCGCCGAGGACGGCCGGCCGGTGGCGCTCCTGCCGGGAATGTTCGGGCGCTACCGGGAAGTCGACCCGGTCACCAAGCGCTGTGTCCGGCTCACGGCGGAGCGGGCCGGCGCGTTGGAGAACGAAGCCTGGACGTTCTACAAGCCGTTGCCGTCCGGGAACGTGAAACCGGCGGACCTGCTGGGAATCGCCCTGCGCGGATCGGCCGCGGATCTGGCGCGGCTGGTGATGGCCGGGCTCCCGGGCGGGCTGATCAAGCTCTTGCCGGCGCTCGCGCTCGGGTTCGTCGCGAATCACCTCGCGACGGGCGGAAGCGTGGGAGCCCTCTATGCCGCGGCCGTGACGCTTGCCGGCTTTGGCCTGCTCGGCGCACTGCTGCACCTGTTCCAAAGCTCGGCGATGATGCGGCTCGAGGGGCGCTCGGCCTCGCGGCTCGAAGCCGCCTTCTGGGACCGCCTCATGCGCCTTCCGCCAAGCATTCTGCACCGCCATCCGGCGGGCGATCTGGCCATGTCGGGGATGACCTTCCAGAATCTTCGAGACGGCTTGCAGGGAATCGTCGCCGACAGCCTGCTGTCGATCATTTTTCTGCTCCCGGTCTTCGGCGTCATCTTCTTCTACGATGCCACCCTCGGGATGATCGCCCTCCTCTTCAGCGTGGCTTCACTGCTGGTCACCGTGGCCCTTGGGTTGCGCCAGATTCCACCTTGCGGGCGGATGATCAGCGCGGTACGCCGCGTCACCGGCCGGCTGTTCCAGATCATCGGCGGTATCTCCAAGCTGCGCGTGGAAAGCGCGGAAGGGTCCGCTTTCGCCATCTGGGCGCGGGACTACCGCGAGCAGAAACGCGCGGAGCTCGAACTGGGCACGATCGAGGGACACTCGCGGGCATTCGGGGCCGCGCTCCCCTTTCTCGCCGGCGGGGTGCTGCTTTTCGCGGTGGCAACGGAGGGCGGCCGGCACGCCCCGGTGGGCGATTTTCTCGTCGTCTACACCGTCTTCATCGCTTTCCAGTCCGCCATCGCCCGGCTCGGCGAATCCTTCGGCACCTTGGCCGCCATGCTGCCCGCGTTCGAGCAGATGCGCCCGCTGCTCGTGGCGGTTCCTGAAACCGACTTCGAGGGGGAGCCGGTGGAACGCCTGGACGGCGACATCCTGTTCGACCGCATTTCCTTCCGCTACGACCCCGACGGTCCTTTGATCCTCGACGATGTCACGATTCGCGCCCGGCCCGGCGAATTCGTCGCGATTGCCGGTGAGTCCGGCGCCGGCAAGAGCACCCTGTTCCGGCTCGCGCTCGGAATCGACCGGCCGACCGCGGGCGCGGTGTATTACGACGGACGCGATCTGAGGCATCTCAACCTGAAGCAGGTGCGCCGGAAGATCGGCGCGGTTCCCCAATCGGTACGACTCCATCCCCAGGACCTCTGGGACAATATCGTCGCGCACCACGAGGGAACGGCCATCGACGAAGTATGGCAAGCGGCCCGAGCCGCCGGCATCGAAAGCGCGATCAAGGCCATGCCCATGGGCATGATGACCATGGTCGGGGCCATCGGGGGTGTCCTGTCAGGCGGGGAGAGTCAGCGCGTCACCATCGCCCGCTCCCTGCTCGGCAGCCCGAGCATCATGCTGCTCGACGAGGCCACCAACTGGCTCGACAACGAAAGCCAGGCGGAGGTCATGCAGAACCTGGCCCGCCTGACCTCGACCCGGATCGTGATCGCCCACCGCCTGTCCACGCTGGAACAGGCGGACCGTATCTACGTGCTGCGGGCCGGAAAGGTCGTGCAGAGCGGCTCCTTCGAGGAGCTCATGGAGGTCGACGGGGTATTCAGGGAACTGGTCAGGCGGCAGATCGCTTGATCCGGGAGCCAGCGAGCGGCGCCGGTCCCATGGACGAACGCGGCATGGCAAGAGAGAAATTCGCAACCCGATTCGCCGAACGGGTGCTCGCGCATCGCTGGCCGGTCATCCTGACCACGCTGCTGCTGGTGGCGGTGGCGGCAAGCGGCATTGCCCGGCTCGAGTTCTCCGCCAACTACCGCATCTTCTTCGACCAGGACAACCCGCAGCTCCTGGCGCTGGAAGCGCTGGAGAATACCTACGGGAAAAACGAGAACGTCGCGTTCCTGATCGTTCCGGACGACGGCGACGCCACATCGCAAGACGCACTCTCGGCCGCCGTCTGGCTCACGGAAGCCGCCTGGCGGACACCCTATGCGAGGCGCGTCGACTCCCTCGCCAACTTCCAATACACCACCGCCGAAGGCGACGAGTTGTACGTGCGGGACCTCGTGGATCCGCAAGAGCTCACCCGAGCCGAAACGCGGTCACGAGTCCGCGCCATCGCCTTGTCCGACCCGCGTGTCGAAGGCAGCCTGCTGGCCCGCAACGGTGACGTCAGCGTTGTCAGCGTCACCATCGAACTGCCGGAGGAGGGCCTGTTGGAGGCCGTGGCCAAAGTCGCCGAATTCGCCAGATCGGCGGCCGCGGAGGCGGAAACCCGATTTCCCGGCATAGACCTTCGGGTTGTCGGCACGGTCATGGTCAACCAGACTTTCGTGGAGGCCGCGATCGAAAGCCAGATGATCTTCCTCCCTGCAAGCCTTCTGCTCATGGCCCTGATCCTCGGCATCCTCACCCGGGGTTGGGCCGGGGTGGCGGCGACCGGGATGGTCATCGTCTTTTCCGTCCTCGCGTCGATCGGCCTGGGCGTGTGGGCCGGTCTACCCTTCTCCCCGCCCATCTCCCCGGCGCCGACCATCGTGCTGATGATTGTCGTGGCCAACTGCGTGCACCTGCTGGTGGCCCTGCGGCAGCGTCTGCGCGCCGGCGATTCCAGGCACGACGCCATCGTCGAATCCATCGGGCTCAACCTGCATCCGGTGTTTCTGGCGAGCCTCACGACGGCGCTCGGATTCCTGAGCATGAACTTTTCCGAAGTGCCTCCTTACCGTCATCTCGGCAACTTCGTCGCTTTCGGCGTCCTCGCCTCCTTCCTTCTCTCCGTCACCTTTCTGCCAGCGGTGCTCTCGCTTCTCCCGGTTCGGGCCGCGAAGGACCGCCCGTCCCGCGGCCCCAAACTCCTCGCCGATGCCGTGCTGCGCTACAGAAAGTCGATCATCTGGGGATGGCTGGTGATCGTCGCCGCCATGGCTCTGGCCATTCCGCGCAACGAGCTCAACGACGTCCTGGTTCATTTCTTCGACAAGAGCGTTCAGTTCCGGCAGGACACGGATTTTATGGACGAGCGCCTGAGCGGCAATACCGTGCTCGAGTACTCGCTGGAAGCGTCTGCCGAGGGCGGGGTCACCGACCCCCTGTTCCTCGGCGACGTTGCAAGCTTCGCCGACTGGTACCGGAAGCAGCCCCCGGTACGCCACGTGGCGGTCGTCACCGATACCTTTCGGCAACTCAACCAGAGCATGCACGGCAACGACCCGGCCGCCTACCGGATTCCGGAGAGCAAGGAGTTGGCGGCGCAATACCTCGTGCTCTACGAGCTATCGCTTCCGCAGGGTCTGAACCTGAACAATCAGATCGACCGGTCCAGGTCCGCCACGCGAGTGACGATATCGGCGGAGACGCTTTCCTCGCGAGAGCTGCTCGAGCTGAATGCGCGTGCCGAGGCCTGGCTGAGGGAGAACGCCCCGCATGTCGGCGGCGTCAACAGCACCGGGCCCGCGGCGCTGTTCGCCTACATCGGGCAGCGCAACATCCGCGCCATGGTAGTCGGGACCATGGTGGTGCTGCTGGCCATTTCCGCCATCCTCCTCTTCGCCCTGCGATCCCCGCGGCTGGGTTTGATAAGCATCGCTCCCAATCTGGTCCCCGCGGTGCTTGGCTTCGGCGTGTGGGGGCTGACGGTCGGACAGGTGGGACTCTCGCTGTCGGTCGTGGTGGCCATGACGGTAGGTATCGTCGTGGACGACACGGTGCATTTTCTCAGCAAGTACCGCCGAGCGCGGCGCGAGTACGGTCAGGATTCCGAAGAAGCGGTGCGTTACGCCTTCGACACCGCCGGCCAGGCCATGATCACGACGACGGTGGTGCTGGTGGCCGGTTTCCTGATACTGGTGTTTTCTCCGTTCGTTCCCACCGCGCAGGTCGGGGTCTTGACCGCGCTGATCATAGGCTTTGCGCTCCTTGCCGACCTGACGCTCCTGCCGGCCCTGTTGACGGCCGAGGATAAGACTTGACCTTGCGACATTGTCATGTTAGTTTCCGGGAGAAAATTGCCGTAAGGTGAACGGTTCATGTCAGGAGTGATATGTCGGTTTGACCGGACAGTATCGAAAGGTGTAGGAAAACCATCCGTGGCGATGCTTTTTGGTCACGGAAAAAAAGGAGGTCGTCATGAAAAGTGGCGATGAAATGCTGCAGCACATTGTCGAGAAGTCCGCCCTGGACGCCGATTTCAGGCAACAGCTTCTCGCGGACCCCAAGACCACCATCAGCGCGGAACTGGGCATTACGATTCCCGACTCGATGACCATCAAGATCCATGAGAGCGACATGCAGACGGTGCATGTCGCGCTGCCGCCGGATCCCTACATCACCGTGGAACAGCTCGAAGCGATCTCGGCGGGCCTTTGCTGTAGCTGGTAAACCCATGGCCGGCGTGCAGCCGGCGAGGATGCGGAACATCCGCATCCGTGCACAGCCCGGAACAGACCCCGGTCGCCCGCCATTGCGGGAGTTGCCGGGGTCTGTTTTCGATCTCCGACGGATCTCAAAGGGAGACCGCGGCCGAAAGCACCATGAACACGTAGGCCTTGGCTTCTCGAAGCCGGTCGCCGGAAACGACCAGCTTTATATGGTGGATGCCGCGCATCAGCACGAAACGCCCGGACTTCCCGAAGAGCGGTGTCGCCTTCGAAACCCAGCCGGCAAGCTCCGCAAGCTTCTCCGGGACCACCAGATCCTCACGGCCCAGGGCTTCCAGGAACGGGTCCCAGTCGGTCAAGTCGTCGAGCCAGTAACGTGAGTCCTTCGTATATCTCTGCTTGACGATCAGCGTCAGGCCGAGCGTCGGACCGAGACCCTCTTCCCGCACGTCGACATTCACCCCGGTCCCGACGATGTTCGCGCGTTCCTTGAAGCGCGAGACCACGGAGTCGACAGCCGGCAGCTCACCGGGCCAACCCATGTTCTCGAGATAGGCACGTAGTTCCCGCCGCCCCTTGAAGCCCATGATCGCCAGACGGATGGACCGCGTACGGGACGGGAATACACCGAACGAATCCAGGCGCGTATCTCCCGGTTGCGCCAGGTAGGCTCGTTCGACGTTCTCCCGCTCGGCGTCATTCGCCTCCCAACCGACGCAGGAAACGAGCGCATCCACCACCGTGCCGACATCATCCACCTGGCCGCGGGCTCCGACGATCGGGCGTTCACCGGGCCGCAGGAACATTCCCGGGTGCGAACGCCCACCGTCCCCCGCCGAGACGATGTCGTATTCCAGCATCAGCTTGCGGCCGACGATTTCCTGCAGAGGCGAGTCTTGGGCATCCATTTGTTCGAACAACCGCGTGATGGCCCTCGCGGGCTCATCCGTCTCGTCGGTCCGAGCGCGCTCCCGGAAGAACGCCGCCGTTCTGGTCCCGCTCGCCAGCGAAGCGCCGAAATCCGCCCCGGGCTCGCGTTCATGTAGCGGCAGTTCGAAGCCGAACGGAAGCGCACCCATGGTGATCGGGAGTTTCCCGGCGCATTCGAGGATGCGTTGCCATTGCGGGTCTCCGACGAGGACCGGCGAAACCCTTTTTCGGAAGTGCCCCAGCAGGTCACCCATGGTGTCGCCCTCCTGGGCGAGACGGTCCTGGGTCAGCGTGACTGCCTCGTCAATGTCCATGTCGTCTCCTCATGCGATGACCGGTACGGGATTCAAATCGCCTTCCGCGAGGGGGCGTTCGCGGCGGCCCATGCCGACCGGCACTTCGTAAAGACGCCCGGGCGCGAACCTCGCCCAGAAGTGGCGCATGCCCGGCACGATGACCCGCACCACCGGCATGCCGATGTCGGGCCGGGTCTGGTCGAGCACCAGGAACTCCATCCCCCTGGCTTCGACGAGCCCACGGCAACGCTCCACGTCCTCGCGCGTGTCCGTCGATTCCATCACCGGATAACTCGCGGCGCTCCGCAAGGGAACGTCCGCCGCGGGCGCCAGCCAGGAACAGTCGGCGAGTCGTCCCGTCTTCCACCACCACAGCGCCATCGGATCGTCGATCGTGGGCCGGCCGGCGCCGCTTCCGGGACGCGGCACCCAGGTGAGGCACTGGTTCAGCTCGCAAACCGCACGCAGGGCCGCTATGCGCGGGTCGGCGTGGGAGCCGGCGCCGTAAATGATGTCCTCGGTTGGAGCGTCCGGCCGGCGCGAGAGCGCGACGAACGCGGGAAGGCCCAAGTCGGAGGTGACGTCGAGCATCCACAGTTCCCGGTCGTAGCGGGCGTAGTGTTCCGGGGCCGATGCGAGGTACCCGTCGTCGAAACCCGAGAGATCGACCGCCGGCACTCGCAGGCGGTTGTACCACCAGATGGCGAACGCATCGCGCTCGGCCAGTTCATAGAAGCCCTGCAGGATAGCCTCTTCCAGGGTGTTTCCCGCCGCGCAGCCGTTGGAATCGGCGATCAGGTCCGAGGGGCCGCGCTGTTCGGCCGCCATGCTGTAGAGCATGGACGTGGGCAGATAGCGATGCTGCTGCCGCGTAAGCGACCACACCGGCGTCCAGTCGAGTTCGGCGTCGGGGTCGAGACGCGGCGGGACGACGTTGTAGGGGTGGCCCTGCGCGTTGATGCTCTCCGCGTTGTCGAGCTGACTGTCGCTGAAAAGCTGCGCATCGTTGGGATGGATCGCCTCTTCTCCCCCGGCGAAGTCGACGAACCGCCCGCGGACGCGGATCTCCTCGCCGTGAAAGGCCCCCGAATACCGCTCCACCGCCTCGCACAGCGCGCTGACCTCGGATTGCTCGCGCGTGCTGCCCTTGCCGGCGCTCTTGTTGCGCAGGCTGCGCCTGAGCGAGCTCAGGCTCCGGCTTCTCATGCCGAGATTGCTTCCGGCCCAATAGACATGCAGCCAGGGATCGGCCTCATCGGTGGTGCGCGAAAGCCAGGTCACGACACCGCTCACCGGGCTCACTAGGTGGCGGTACGTCGCCAGGGTGACTTCCGGCGCCACGGCGCGCGCGCCGCCGCTGTTGAGATGGGCCTTGGGACTCGCATTGAGACGCAGCGGGACCGGCGGTCGATCCGGCCGATGCAACGCCTCGTCGCCGCAGGCCGGGCACTGCGGCCGGCGCACGACCGGATGCCGCGAGCTTGCGAAGGCGCCGACGTTCATCGCCATCGCCGCTTCGTGCATCGGGGCGGCCTCATCCAGCACCAGCCACTTGACGATCTCCGCGACGATCAGCCCGTACAGCGCTTCCAGCACCGCGGGCTGGGCCGCGAACGGTTTGAAGGCAGCCTCCTCGCCGGCAACGCTGCGCAGGAAACCGTGGACTTCCTGATGGTTGCGCAAGCGGTACGAAAGGCAGTCCCAGCAGGGTCCCTTCTTGTCCGCGCGAAAGACGGGGCCGAACAGCGCCTGCATGCCGCGCGGCCGCACCAGCGTCCACGGCGCTCCCGCCTGGAGCTGGCGCCGGTTCACTTCCGCAAGGCGTGCCTCGAGATAGTCGTCGCAGACGACAACGGTAACCCCGGGCGCGCCGCTCCCCACCCTGGCGCCGCTCTCTTGCAGATGCCGGATGAACCGGCCGTCGTCGCCTTCGACCGCGATCCGAGATTCCGCCAGCCGTCGTTCGGCCCAGCGCGGCGATGCGCCGAGCGACGACCAGTAGGCCGCCCGGCTTCGGTCCATGCCGTGATCGGCCGAGACGACGTAACCCTCTGCCGAGAGCGAAACGACGGCCGCGAGAACGTCGACGGTGGAATAATCGCTCTCGAGGGCTGCGACAAGCTCGTCCGGCGGGTGCCGGCCGTCGAGCAGCGGCAGCAGATCGCAATACAGCTTGCCGTGCAGCAGGGTATTGAACGACTCGGAGACCAACAGCGTCCGCTGTTCGCCGATGTCGTGGAACTGCAGGTGCGGCGCAAGCGCGGGCAGCTTGACGAGGCCCTGGTCCTCGGGAGTCGTCTTGATCAGTATCCCTTGCCGGGGATTCGCGTCGGTCTGCGCTGGCATAACGGACTTCCGCTCCGGATCAGGCTTGACCGGACAAGACACTCGCACCTTCATGCGCGGGAACGAAGCGTATCGATCCGGGCTGCGGCGCGGGATGCGGTTTCGGCGACCGCCGACTCCAGCGCATGGAAATCCTCGTGGCCGCAGGCGGTGGCCACAAGGGATCTCACCTTCGGCGCCGCGGCGGTCGGGTCGAATCCTTCCTCCCCGACGAGGCGCGTGATGCCCTGCAGGTCCCGCCACATGGCCGCGGCCTGCGCCAGCGGCTCCGCGCCCGCGGCATCGAACACCGCCGCGGCGGTCGGAGCCGGATCGTCGAAGCCGCCCGCGCCGTTCGTCAACTGCAAGAGTCGCGCCGCCCTCTCGACGTCGTCCAGCCCGCCGCGCATACGGGCGTATGTGGCTACGCCTGTCTCGGCCGCGTCTTCCAGCGGCGCGCGCAACCGGCCGATCAGGGACTCGTCCGAACCGCATTCGGCCAGGACTTCGCGCCGCGCTTCGCCGAAACGGCGGCCGATTTCGGTATCGCCGCACTCGAACACGCACCGTGCCCGGGTGAGGACGGGAATTCCGCCGGAAGCAGGCTTCCCGCGAAGCTCTCCCAGTCCGGAAAGCGGCAGCGCGGGAAGGGAGTCCGATCCGGGCGCGATCGGAGAGAACAACAGACTGTCCCGGGCGAGGTCGGTCAGGGTTTCCCGGAAACGCCGGCACAACCGTTCAACTTCGCCGTCCCCTCCGCCGTCATGGACGAACAGCATATCGATTGCCACGCCGGGATGGACTTCCCGGCTGGCGAGATCGCCCAGGAATACGGCGGCGACTCCGCCCCCGCGAAGGGGACCGGACCGCTCGACCGAATCCCCCACCACGGCGGCAAACAGGGTCGCGATCGACGCCTCCGCGAGATTGGACAGCGCGGTCTTCGCCTCGGCCGGCGACAGGTTTCCGCGCACCACGTGCATGCCGGTCTGGAATGCCTTGTCGTTGGACCAGTTCCGCACGATTTCGGCGCTCTCCCTTGCATCCGCCGTCGGCAGTTCGGCGATCAGGTCCTTCATTTCCCGGACGCCCATTTCGAGCGTCCAGTAGAGTCTCGCAAGCCCACGTCGTGCAATCGCTTCGGTTTCCCGGTCCGGCCCGAATCCCCTGGGCAGGTCGAGATCGGTGAATTCCCGGTCCTGCAGGCAGTCCAGAAGCTCCGGACTGCGTTCGACCCTCTTGGCGAGCCGCGGGGCGGCGCCGAAGATCTCGACGATGGCCTCGAAGGCGTCCGGTCGCGCCGCGGAGATCGGGCTGTCGTAGGCGCTCCAGTCATCGATCTCCGGATAGAAATGCCTGCGCCATTGATCCACCAACGGATCCATCTTCTCGAACCATCGCTTGGGCCGCAGCACGATGTTCATCATGTCGACGTAGGTCCCGGGCAGGACCGGCGCGTCATCGGCGCCGCGGATCTGGAGCAGCGGATAGTGGCGGGACGCCGCCGCATGATGATCCGAATGGCGCTGCATGTTGAAGAACATCCAGTTGCTGCACTTCCAGTCGGCGTCCCAGGAATGGCGCGGCATGACCTTTTCCCAACGGCCGTTGGGCTGACGGACCCGGCGCAGGCCGTAGTGCTGGAAGTAGTTGCTGATCTTCATCGAGAAGACGCAGCTTAGGCCCAGGAAGGCGAAGACCATGACCGCCAGGATCCCGCTCATCCAGTACACCAGCCCGTACCAGAACAGGACCGCGATGCCGTAGCGCCAGAACTGATTGCTGTAGTGCCAGCGCGGCAGACCGCGCCGCGCCAGGCGTTCGCCGGCAAACTCCCAGGAGTTGGTGATGTTGCTCACGACTTCCCTGGGGAAATACTTCCAGAAACTCTCCCCCTTGGGAGCGGACCCCACGTCATGCGGGGTGCCGACCTTGGCATGGTGGATATAGACGTGCTCGGTGGAATATTGCGGATAGGAGGCGGAGGCCAGCAGGAATTCTCCGAGCCGCCGTTCCCAGGCGGAGCGCCGGTGGATCAACTCGTGACCGACCACGAAGACGGCCTGTGCCTCCACGGTCAGGAGGACCGCCAGGACCACTGCTTCCCAGACTGCGAACTCGTTCGCGACGAGGATCTGCCACATGCCGAAAATCAGCGTCGGCGGCCACAGAAACGCCCAGGTCCAGACGGGAAGGTTGTGCCAGAGCAGACGGCGTTCCGGCGTTCTCTCCGGGTCCATGTTGCGTCCGTCGGGACCCAGCGCCCGATCGAGCGGCCCCGGGACACTCATGAAGAGAAACGGCGGCAACAGCCACCAGCCGCCATAGAGCGCGGCGGCTAGAAGCAGCGGGAAAATGCCCAGGGGCAGGTAATGCGGAAGGGCGTTGCGAATCGACGGCTCGATGTGCTGCGTGAGGTCAGCCTTGTCCGGGCCCGAGTCTCCACCTACGGCTGTATCTTGCGGCATGGCAGTTGCCCTGACGGACCATCCTCCCCGCGTCGATGCCCGATTTTACCACCCGGGTTGCGCAACCGCCAAACGTTTCAGGACCTCAAGACTTCGACGAGACGTTCCAGAGCTTCGATGCAAAACGCGGAGGTCACGGCTTCGGAGCCATGCCCTATCTGCCCGAACGTACCCCACCTCAACGTTTGATCGCCGAACGCGAGAAGCTCCGGCCAGCTACCGTCGTCACGTTGGAAACTGACGAACCTTTCCACCTCGCGTTTCACGTCGAGCCTTCCAAGGCTTCCGATATTGTAAAGAGCCGACACGGCCTGAGCGGTCTGGAGGATGTTGCCGAACTCTCCCTGCCCGTCGCGCAAGCCCAGGATGCGATCCGCCAGGATCGGATGTAGCCGGTCGAGGGCGGGCCGCGCACGAACCATGGCGCGGGTGGTTGCATAGTAGATCGCCACCGTGTCGGGATACCATTTGGACGAGCCCTCGAGGCTGCCCTCGGTGATCAAGGCTTCCAACCATCGTTGGGCATCCCTGGTTTCGGCGTGGTCGCCCAGGTAAGCGATGACATTGGCATTCACGACCGGGTCGGCTTCGATGCGAAAGACCGACACGACGTCGGGTTGGTCTTCCGCCAGCACCCAGGTCATGAACCGGCCTTCCTCGTCGCGATTCGCCAACATTTGCCGAACATTCCTTCCCAGCAGGATCCACGGATGCGCCCCGATGACGAGCGAACAGAGTGAGGTGCTGTCCAGATCCTGGGGCAGATGGCGATAGTAGCGCCACAATCCGGGATACTCGATGGTGTTGACGAGATACGCCCTGGTGGCGGCGCACATGGCCCTGGCCCGCGCTTCGTCGCAAACCTCCAGCGCAAGCACGCACAGAGCCGACACGAATGGAGGTCTTTCGAAATGCCGTGGAATGTCCGGCTTGGCCACGTTGAACCGGATGCAGTGCCAGGCCCCCTGCTCGTCGATGGTGGATTCCAGGAAAGCGAGACCCTGACGGATGCTTCTCCTGGCCGCTCTCGCAAGTGCCTCGGCGGTAGCGGCGTTCTTCCGGGCTCTCGTCCGCTTGGGGGCGGGGGGACGGAGAGGCGGCGCGGGGTCATGGAGCGTCTTGCGGAGAAACTCGAGTGAGGTTGCGCCGGTCCTCGCCTCCTCCCGTTCCGCCTTGCTGAACTTGCCGCGCGGCGGAAGCACCACGTGCGTCTCGTTATAGGTTTCCTCGTGCACGTGAATCTCAATGTCTTCGGCCAGCGTCACGCCGAGTTCCTTTTCGATCGTCTCCTTGGGTTTCGCGAGAAGACGTTGGCGGAAGTCGCTGTCTTCGCCGGCCCTCGATACGAGAAGGTCTGCTGCCTCAATGGGTTTCTTCATCGATCCAAATAATGCTCCGCCGACGTTCTTCCGGGCCTTACCGGCGGAGGGAACACGGGTACGACTACCAGTTGAGGTCGGCGCGCAGCATGACGCCCTGGCTGGTGGCGCGGTGCGCCGGTTCGCTGTGCACGCCTTCCAGGCTCATCGCGACCGACGACCCCATTCTATATTGCCCGCCCACGCTGAACCGCCGCGACCCCTCCCCGGACAGCGACACGCCGGCGTAGGGCGTCAGCACCCCCCGGCCGCCCCACGTGGCGCCGAAGCCATAGCCGACCCGCGCATTGACGCGCACCACCTGATCGCTGGCCGCAAGGCCGGACAGCACCCCGCTCTCCCACATCCGCCGCACGCCGCTGGCCGTCCGGCCCCAGGCCGGCCGCACGCTGAGCGAAAACCCCAGGCCCGCCGCGCCCGGGTCGAGCCGCAAGAGCCCGCTTACGCCCCACTCCTCGTAGTCGCCGCCGTGGGCCAGCACCGTCCGAGCCCGGCCCTCGATGGTCAGCCCACTCCCCGAGTCCGTGTAGCGCAGGCCGCCCCCGGTCTCGATACTGGAGCCGGTCTCGCCGTCCCCGCCGTCATACCGCATGCCGACCTCGATGGACGGAGTGAGGGTCGCCCCCGATTCGAGTTTCCGGGCGTGGCTCCCTTCCAGCATCAACCGGTGCCGGCTGGCCTCCAGCTTCATGCTCTCCAGGGCCCCCGAGCCGGCGACGTCGGCCCACGTGAAAGCCGTCTCGCCCTTGAGGCTCAGGCTCGTGGTGCCGCCCTTCAACAACTCGTCGCTGGACACCAAAGGCCCCCTCACGCCGGCCGCCACCATCCTCCGCGTCAAGTCGCTCGCTTCCGTTCCCGCCGACGCATCGTCGATCTCCACCTCGCCCCAGCCATAACCGGCCGTGGCCCAGAGATTCACGCCACCCTGCGTCAGCATGCCCAAGTATGGGGCAACGCTGGTCACGTTGGTCGCCAACTCGCCCGTCACCGCGTTGGAGTCCGTGTAGTCCACCGTCCCCCGCGCCCACCCCGCCGACACCCCCGCCAGCAGGTTTTCGCCGAGCTTGGTGTCGACTCCGAGGTTGGCGCTCACGACGTTGCCCTCGTAGTCCACGGTCTGCGCGTTGCCGCCTGCCAGGTTGCGGTAGTCCCCGCTTCCCCAGAAGGTCAGGCTTCCGAGCAGGCCGCCCCGCCGTTCAGCCGCCGCGTTAAGCGGCAAGGTGAAAGACGAGCCCTGGAGCAACCGGCTGGGGTCGAACGAGTCGTTCGCCAGCGCCCGGCCATGCGCCAGCAGGGCATCGGGGAACGTGGAGGCGCCGCCGAGGCTGAACCCCTTGGCCGGCGGGGCGCCGGAGGCGGCCTGCTGGATGCGGCCCGAGACCGCATCGACGGTGCTGGAGGTCATGGCCCGCATGAGCTGGGGCAGCACCGACTTGACCACCGTGTTCTGGCGCGCGGCCGCCACCGAGGGCGAGGTCGGATAGAAACCCGACCCGACGATGAGGTCCACGGGGATTATGCTTCCGTCCTCCCTTTGGATTTGCCCGGCGAACTCGCGGGCGTAGCCCACCTTGGGGATGTCGGCACTGTCGGAGTGGTCCCCGGGATCGTCGAAGTAGTACTCCACGAAGCCGCCTTCCGGGCTGCTCTTGGCCGCGTCGATGACCTGCGGAAGAATGAGACGTCCGGTCACGGCGTCGCGCACGGTGGGCTCCAGGGGCCGATTCTCGAATCTGTCCGGGAACGCCGCGTGAAACGTGATGATGTTGGTGACGGTGTCCAGGACGTAGAGATACACGGAACCGTGTCTCCAGGGTCCGTTCGGATCACGCAAGGCGATCCTGGCTCTCGAGGCAGCGGCTATATCGCCGGTCCTCTGGAGTTCAAGAATGTAATTTCCCGCTTGCGTGACAAAGGCTTTCAAGGTCCTTCGGTCCACGACGTCCCTGGCAGTGATGGCCGGATCGCCGTAATCGATTGCTTCATCTTCAATCGAAACCACGTGAGACTCGTCGAGATCGAATCCGGCGAGCAGCACGATCGGAGCCCGGAGATTGGGTGAGACATAGACACTGGCGTAGCCGGAAGCACCGGGTATGCCCGGCCGCACCCCCGGTACAGGGGAGGTGGCATCGAACGGAGCATCCGGTTCCCGCGACAACGTGGCGATGACCGCGGCGACCGCGCTGCCGCGCGTAGCCTGGTCGGGAGACGCGAGGTTGGCCAAATCGGTTGGGGAGACGCCCAGCGCAACGAGGATCTCCGCATAAATCAAGGGGTTGAGCAGCCTGCCCGATAGTGCCATGTCCTTCGCGTGAATGAACACTCTGCCGTCCGGCGTCAAGCTCACGAGGTAGGTGGAACTGGAACGCCAGGGGCCACCCTCCTGCCTTATGAGACACCCGATATACAGCCCTTGTTCCACGGTGGTAGCCTGCAGGGCCTGTTCCCTGGACCGCTCTCTCGCGGCCAGCGCGAAATCCATCAGGCTGCCGGTGCGGTCTTCCACCTGCTGCGCCGTCACACTCGGGGGCTCGACAAGAGTCGCGCCGGCGGGAAGCGGACACGCTTCCTGCGCCTGCGCCGATGAGCGGGGCGCACCGGAAAAGACGCCGGCCAGTACGAGCAGGCCGCCAACAAGCATCAGCGATGTCCGGTTGAGCGATGTTCCCGTTCGCATCTTCCTGTCCTCCTCCCCAAAGGCTGCCGGAGAATTTCGCCAATCGAACCTACGATGCCTCCAACGGCACCGTCCCGTCAATCAAAGATGGCCTGTTGGTGTCAATCGCAAATGTTCCATTTGTGTCAACCGAACATGGCACACCTTGAAGTTGCCGGGGGGTGCGGCGTTCCGCGCTGTTGGCGAAGCCGACAGGAACGGAGCGGCGTACGGATGCACGGATGGGAGACGAGGATGCTTCTCAGGCACTACCGAGGCGCGACTGGAGGATTCCCCGGGTTGTCGGCGAAAGGCTGTACGACGGGGTTCCCGAAGGCGGGCTACACGGGCGGATACGGGCGTGTGCGGGACCACGTTCGGCCGGTGCGGCGCGTCGCGGAGCTGCCGTCCTCAACCGCCATGCCGCGCCACGCCATGTCGCAACCGAGCACTTGGACGGCGGCAGGTGGTCGGGTCAGCGGGTGCCGGCGAAGCCAGCGCCGAGGTCGTCGCGAACGAGCGTGCCCCCCATGCCCGCGTGGGAACGGCCAAAGAAGGCGCCGGTGATGTACCCTTCGTCGCCGCCGGTGCGGGCGAAGACATTGCCTTGGATGGTGACGTCGTAATTCAGGTCGCCGTCGCCCCACGTGGTGCCGGTGCCGGTCGCACCAGGCGCGCCGGCCCAGAATTCGAGGGACGTGAAGTCGAGGTCGCCGCTCAAGGAAGCGAGGTCGACAATGAGGCCGGCCGCGCCGGCGACGGGCTCGCCCGAAGGCGTGAGGCCGAGGAGGCGGCCTGACCAACTGGCGCTTCCAGTGAGCTCCGCGTTGTCGGCGAGGTCGATGCCTGGCCGCGGACCCAACGCCCAGGGTCGCACGAGGCCGTTTCGCAGCGAGGCGCCGAAGGTGAGATCGCCGAGGTCGGCGCGGACGTGCAGCGACTCGTCCTCCCAGGGACCGAGGTCGTCGGCGATACTGTCGGACGTGTCGCCCGGATCGAGAACGCCGTAGACCGCGAGCAGGGCCTCGCGGTCGAGCTGGTGCATCACGTAGCCCTCGGTCCCTTCCGCCGGTACGTTCATAATGCTGGAGGGGAAGCGCGTGCGGTCCGGGTGCTGGCGACCCAGTGCGTGAATGAGCTCGTGGACGAGGGTTTCCATCTGGTTGATAGCGCCGCGGGTGCGGGTGTCGTCGACCCATACTCGGGCGGTGGTGATCTCCCCGGCAATGTCCCAGGTATGCGCGTAGCCAATGGGGTCGCCGTAGTAGGGGATTTCCCAGTCCTCACGGCGGTCGAACTCGACGAGGATCTGGCCTTCCGCCAAAGTGTCATAGTTGTTGCCGGCGGCGTCGTCCGCGGCAGAGACGGGCGTTGCGTCGACCGTGAGCTGGAAGTCGCCCGGCAAGTTGGCGTTAAGCAGCCGCACGGCGCGGACGATCTGGTCGATCTGCTCGGCCGTGGTGCCGGCGACATAGCGCACCACCGGCGCCTCGGCGAAGCGGATGAGGCTGCCACCCGAGGTGAGCGTGGAGTCTTCGGCGAGATAATCCGTGAGCATGGCCGCGCCTAGCCCGTCGCGAAGGCGGCCGTAGCGCACGGTCGCGCCGGAGTGGTTTGCGACGGACGCCAAGCCGTCTTGCCCCGGTGGCGCCACAGTGCCGACGCGGAGTTCGTCGCCGAACCGAATGACGGGTACTTGCTGGGCGCCCGCCGGACGGGCTAGGGGCAGGACGAGGTCAGGGACAGGATCGGAGACGACAGGGACGACTGGGCCGCCACCTCCACCACCGCCGCCTCCACCGCCGCAGGCGGCAAGTGTCAGCATGGCCGTGGCGCATACCGTAGCACCGAGCGAGGTCAGGGTGTCTCTACGCATGGGACGCTCCAATTCGTTTATTTCAAGTTCATATCATATAGTTTATTTCCTTTCTAAAAAGCGAATCATGCGTACTTTTGGAGAGCGCCCACACGAGGCCTCCCAAAAAAGCGTCCCGTCAATCAAAGATAGCCCGCATCCCGGTAGGCCCTCAGAGCGCCCGGATGCAGCGGTACGCCCTCCAGCTCCAGCGCCCCAGGCCCTTGCGTGCGTAGAGGTTCGTAGAGTTCGTCCAACCCCTCGAACAGCGGGTTGATCCGTGCGAGCCGCTCGGTGTTCCCCACCAGGTCGGAGACCAGCGAGTAGACGAGATCCTCGTCCACTCGCTCGTGCGTCACCAGGACGTTGAGCACGGCGATCTGCGGAATGTCTTCGTCGACGCCCCGGAAGACGCCCCGGCGCATGATCACACGCCTGTAGAAGGAAACCCGCGACAACACCCGCCCGATCTGCTCCTCCCGGTACGGGACCACCTTGACTCGGGTCCGTTCGCTCAGGTCGGTCATCACGGCATTGGGGATCGGGCACTGGAACTGGACGTCCACCTCCCCCGCCACCAGGGCGTCCGCTCCCTCGGGGAAGCCCATGTAGACGGGGGTGAAGGCCGAGAAGGGAATACCCAGCGCGTCGCAGATGGTGTGGACGTGCTGGGTCATGCCGCTGCCCTCGGCTCCCACCGCCACTCGCCTGCCGGCGAGATCGGCGATGTTCTCCACGGGAGTATCCGCCAGGGCCACGAAGAAGATCGGGCCGGCGTTGGCCGGCGAAACCATGCGCAGGCCGATGGGGTGGTCGAAGGGCGCCGTCCCCCGCCCCGCCCGGGGAACCCAGTTGGAGGCCATGAAGCCGAACTCGATCTCGCCCCGGTCGAGCCGGTTGGCGTTGTCGATGCTCGCCGAGCTGCGGGTGAGATCACAGTGTTCCTCCGGCGGGCGAGTCTCGTTGAAGACCTCGGCAACGGCCATGCCCTGGGTGTCGAACGTGCCGCCGGTGTCCGCGGTGCCGATCCTGAAAACCATTGCATGACCTCCGTTGAGTGTTGCACTCGTTTACCCTGAGCCGTCGAGCCTTTATGCACGATGCGGAAACCCTTGTCATCCCCGCCCTATCCCGCCGCGCCTTGACTCCCTTCCCGCCTGCCTCTATGACTCATGAAACCCATGCAACGATCCTGGCGCACCCCCGTCGTGGTCCTCGTCTGCGGCACCCTGGTGATGATGCTGGCCTTCGGCATCCGCCAGACCTACGGCCTTTTCCTGATCCCCATCAGCGACTCCCTGGGCTGGCCCCGCGGCATCTTTTCCTTCGCCGTCGCGCTCCAGAGCCTCATCTGGGGGCTGGCGCAACCGTTCCTGGGAGGCTTGGCCGACCGCTACGGCTCCGGCAAGGTGGTGGCCCTGAGCGCGGTGTCCTACGTCATCGGCCTCTACCTCATGTCGGTATCCACGGACCCGTGGAGCATGACCTTCAGCACGGCGTTCCTCACCGGCGTGGCCATGAGCGGCACGAGCTTCTCCATGGTCCTTGCGGTCATCGGACGCGCCGCCCCACCCCACCGGCGCGGCCTCTACCTCGGCATCGGCAGCGCCGGCGGCTCCCTGGGACAGACCCTGGTGGTGCCCTTCGGGCTGTTCCTCATCTCCACCTACGGCTGGGTGGACGCCCTGGTGTTGCTGGCGGCGACCGCCGGGCTCATCGTCCCGCTCTCCGCGGCACTGGCCGAGAAGCGACTGGCGCCAGGCGCGGCACAGGCGGACCAGACTCCCTGGCAGGCCCTGGCGGAGGCCCGGCGCCACAAGGGATACCTTCTGCTCACCGCCGGGTTCTTCGTCTGCGGCTTCCAGACCCTGTTCATCGCCCAGCACCTGCCGCCGCTGCTGGTGGACAACGGACTGTCACCGGCGGTGGGCGCCACGGCGATCTCATTGATAGGCCTGTTCAACGTCGTCGGCTGCGTGGGCGCCGGCGTGCTCGGCAACCGCTACAGCAAGAAGAACCTGCTGAGCCTGATCTACTTCGGGCGCGCGGTGGTCATGGCGGGCTTCTTCCTGTTTCCCATGACCTATTTCACGGTCGTCGTGTTCTCGTCGCTCATCGGCCTGCTGTTCCTGAGCACCATCCCCCTCACCAGCGGCATCGTGGCGCAGGTGTTCGGCACCCGCTACATGGCCATGCTCTACGGCATCGTGTTCCTGGACCACCAGATCGGCAGCTTCATCGGCATCTGGCTGGGCGGCGTACTGTTCGACTACACCGGCTCCTACGACCTGATCTGGTGGACCGCCGTGGGCCTGGGCGTGGCCGCCGCGATCATCCACTGGCCCATCGACGAACGCGCCATCCCGAGAGCGGTCCCGGCCGCGGCGGCCGGAACGTCGTCTCCGTGACAACGGTCTCCCGCGCGGCAATCACCGAAAGGACTGGAGCAACGTGGCACTACTGATTCGAGCCGAAGACGCAGGCGACATCATCACCATGGAGGAAGCCATCGACGCCGTGGAGGCGGGTTTCCGGGAGTTGGGCGACAACGGGGAGCTCAACGCCCCGCGGCGCAGGGTCATGACCCGGGAGGGAGCGCGGGTCAGCGTGCATCCCGGCGGCGTGCCCAGCCTGGGCGGCATCGGTGTGCTGGCCCACTCGGAGTTCGTGGCCACCTCCACGGAGAACCAGACCTACCACCACGCGGGGCGCCCGTGCGTGGTGCTGTTCGATACCAGGGACTCTTCCCTCAAGGGAGTCCTGGTGGGCCGGTTCGGCGTCACGGGCGTGCCCGCCACCCGCGCCACCCAGTTGCGCACCTCCGCCACCAGCGCGGTGGGCACCCGCCACCTCGCGCGGGAGGACGCCGCGGTGCTGGGCCTTCTCGGCGCCGGCGCCGAGGCCCAGTACCACCTGCTGGCCTTCGCCGCCATCCGATCCTTCCGGCAGGTGAAGCTCTTCTGCCGCACTCCCGAGACCCGCGCCGCATTCTGCAAGGAGATGCAACCGCTCGTGTCGTGCGAGCTGATCCCGGTGGACAGCGCCCGGGAAGCCGTCGAAGGCGCCGACGTGGTCCTCACAGCCACCAACTCCAACGTGCCGGTATTCGACGGCGCATGGCTGGAACCCGGCGTCCACGTCACCTCCATCGTCGGCGGCAACGTCGGCCTCATGAACGCCGGCCTCATCAAGCAAAGACGCCGGGAGATCGACGATGCCACCGTAAAGCGCGCCGACGTCATCGTCGCCAACTCCCGCGAGCAGGCGATCCAGGACCAGCAGGGAGACTTCTACGAGCCCGTGCAAAAGGGAATCCTCCAGTGGGACCAGGTCGGCGACCTGAGCAACCTGCTCACCGGCCGCATCCCCGGCCGCACCTCGCCGGAGCAGATCACGCTTTTCAAGAACAACGCGGGACAGGGGGTGGCGGATATCGCGATCGCCAGCCGGATCTTCGAGCTGGCCGGCGCGAGGGAGATCGGGATCGAGTTCTGAGAGTCGGATCCGACGCCGCTCCGCCATCTTTCCCGAGTCCTGAAGTACCGACACCCGACTCTTTCTCCATAGCGGCACGTCCCGACATCACCACGGTGCTCTATTTGTCGGGGGACTTCAGGTCTCAGGCTGCGGGTGACAGCCGTTCGACCTTGATTTCATCGGCATGCTTCATCGCTTGCGCCAGGTCGTAGGCAGCTTGGAGCCGCAGCCACGTGTCGGCCCCGCCTCCGAATGCCTTGTGGAGCCGGATTGCCATTTCAGGCGAGATGCCCGCGTGACAGTTCACGATGTCGGAAAGCTGCTTACGGCTAACGCCCAAGCGCTTGGCCGCTTCCGTGACATTCAGCCCCAAAGGCTCCAGGCAATCGTGCCGCACCGAAAGCCCGGGATGCGGTGGGTTCTTCATCGGCATAGCTCATTCCTCCTAGTGGTAATCGATCAGGTCCACATCGCTGGCGTGGCCACCCTCAAAGCGAAAGACTATACGCCAATTGCCCGATACCGAAACCGACCAGAAACCTGCGAGATCGCCCTTGAGGGGGTGCAACCGGAAGCCGGGCAGGTCCATGTTCCCGATCTCTGACGCCTCTTCAAGGCGTGCGACTATCCGTCCGATCTTGTCCGCATAGTCCGATTGTACTTTCCGCCGGCCTCCCTTCTCGAATAGGAGCTTGAGACCCTTGTGGCGGAAGCTTTGTATCATATGTCAAGTGTAACCACCCACCTATCAGTATTCAAGAAGCCCACAGACGATGCTCAGGCCCAAGGGCGACAGCACGGAGAATCTGGCGTTAATACGCCGGATCGACAAGCTGTTCCTGGAGTCCCCCTTCTACGGCAGCCGCCAGATGGACGGACGGGCCATTGCATCGACACCCGCTTGTTGCTTGTCTACCGGTACACGGTTGTGAACGTGGCAAGTGGGCAGAGTCTTGAGCAGGTGTGCAGACCTTGTACAGTCCTTTCTGGCATTGGTGGCGTCTGAAGCGGCGGATGTGGCAGGCGGCGCGGCTGGCGATTCGTGCCGGGTTCGTCGCGTTGCTGCTGCTGGTCGCGTGGTCGGTCCTGCCGTGGGTGTGGCCCGGGGCCGATGACGAAGTGCGTAGACTCTTTACTTACGTGGCGAAAACGGTCCAGGCGGTTACGGAGCGCGCTGCAGAATGGCTTGGCATTGATGAGGAAGAACAGCCGTCGGTTCGAGTGTTCCGTGGCAGCGGCCCTCAAAGGCTTTCGGGGTTGGCACGGGCCATCGACGGGGACACCCTCGAAGTCGACGGCATGCGCGTTCGCTTGCACGGCATCGATGCTCCCGAGCAGGACCAGCCTTGTCGTTCCGGTCGTCGTCAGTGGCCCTGTGGTCGTGAAGCCACACGCGTGCTCGCCAACCGACTCCGCGGTAGGCAAGTTGTATGCGAAGTGCGCGACCGCGACGTCCATGGCCGAGCCGTCGCTACATGCCGCATCGCCGGGGAAGACCTCAATGCGTGGATGGTCGCAGAGGGTTGGGCCTTGGCGTACAGGCGTTATTCACATGCGTACGTTGTCCAAGAGGCTCGGGCACGGAAGGAAGGACGTGGGCTGTGGCGAAGCCAGTTCGTCCCGCCTTGGGAATGGCGCGAGGGCCAGCACAGGTGATGCTGGGCGGTTGGGGGCGGACGCACCACCACCTCAAAGTGTTTACCCGCGCCATCGACTCCCTCGCCTATGCGCTCCAGGGTCGTGCGGTCGCGGCGGCGCGCCTGGGCCAGCACCATCTCGCCATCGACAGGGCGATGGAGCATTATCTGACGGAGGCGGGAGCGCTCGTCTTTATCGACGTTGGAGGAGACTCACCGGCAGATTGGCGCACAGCCGGCGACCGACTCGAGCTACAAGACCTCACCGTAGCGTCGAACGCGGACGTGCCCCAAGCTGGCAACGACGTGTTCTGACTCCTTGCCGGCTGACCTTCAGTCAATGATGCTGCTCGACCAAGCGGCCCATTCCTCAAGCGGCAGCATCCATGCCACGCGGTAGGCAATGACTCCCCAGAACAGTGCGACTACTGCCAATGCGAGCATACAGCCCACCGATGGAGAGCTTGTTTCCTCGTTGTTACCGTCCTCCCACATTCCCACTCTCGGCTCGGGGCTAACAGACTCGTTTCAGGGAAGGGTCGAAGCCGCCCGCTTGCGAACCACCCGCGGGAGCCTTCCCCTCGTTGTTCCGCCAAGCGCATCCGGTTCGTACCAGTTCGAGCTCCGGCCGTTCCTGCCTCCAGAGCGGGGCAGAGCGCGTTTGACGGCTGACGGTTTCCTCATGGATCGTCCGTGCCGCTTGATTTTGCGGCTCGATTGAATTTCCACTTGACATGGATGCTGTCGTAGTCGTCGTTACGCGAGGTTCCCTTTGAACGGAACGACTCCATCATCTCTTCGACTGGCTTCAGGTCGGGCAAGTCGGGCTCTCCGGTAAAACTCTGCCGGCTGTTGGCGCGGACCATGTCCCGGACTATCACGCCACGCCGCTCGTGCCACCTTGCAGCGAACCGCTCGTCCCACATCCACTGCTCGTTGGCCATTCCGACGAGACCTTGCACGAGCCGGGCGAAAAATCGCGTACCCACGACCACGTAGGGGCGGCCACGCTCATGATCGCGGGCGCTGTAGTGCGCCCACCTCATGTTGTGTCCCCCGTAGTACACAACATCCGCCTTGGCGAGGAACTCGCGGAAATTCCCGCAAGGTAGCCGCGAAAAGTCGGTCTCATCTTCCGGGGGCATTAGAAGTTGCCGGAAGCTGGAATTATCCATGGTGATCGCGGCCCCGTGCCGGACTCCTCCCATTCTGGCTTCCCTGAACGGGGCGTCCTCGACGAGAAAGAACCGATGCACGAGTTCGTTATCGACGATCAGATCCTGGACTCCCTTGTGGAAGGCGGTCTGGTATACGGACTCAAACTCGTCTGCGAGCTCCTTGCGCAAGCCGGGTTTCTTGGTCTCATCTGAGTTCAGGATGTCGTCGTACAGTGCCGCGAGACTATGGGTTCGCCGGTCCTGTCTCATCTGATTGGGGTACTCACGGCCCAGGATACGGTTGTTGATCCTGGCGTAGATGACGTGCAGCGAGGTCTCGATTGCCTTGCCGGCGTGGAAGACGATCAGGCCGTCACACTCGCGCTTCTGGGCGTCTGAGCCGCATGTCCTGGTCCGGGCTGGCCGAAGACTTCGCTGCGGCCCGTCCCACACCAAAGGACAACGAGTCTCGCTTCGCGACCTGCCAGAACATCTGCTCAATAGCCGCCTGAATGCTCTCCTCCATGGCGTCGAGTTGGTCGGTGCCGGCTTCGCCTTTGGGGGTCGGGAACAACTGCACTTGTATCTCCTGATGGCCGTCCCTCTAGCGCACACCCGTCGTAACCATTCGGCCCAGCCAGGATAGGGCCAGATCGGCGCCAGTATTGGCCTGATATTGCGTAGTCGCCGTAGACATCAATCTGATTTGGCCGTGTATCCCAGTCAACTGCCCCCGAACATGTATCAGCTCCCCTGCTCGCCACACCACCCGCGGCGCCGTCCGCCATCGTAGCGCCGTCCGTGCCTGGCCTGTATCAGAAGCTCCGTCAAGTCGGTTCCGTCAGCCAGTCTAATGCGCGCCACCACCCGCCCGGCGTACTTCCCCTTCGTGACGTTTACCAGCGTTACCCGTTCGCCGACCCGTTCCCTGACGAAGGCGCGCGCCGCAACAGCCTTGCGCTTCTCGCCGTCGCATTTGCCCCGAAGCTCCGGGGTATCCACCCCTCGGACACGCACGCTTCCGGTCCACGTCAGACCGGGCCACATGGCCGCTTCGACCTTCACGGTGTCGCCGTCGTACACCGACAGCACGCGGGCCGGGGTCTGGATGCCGGCGGCGTCGGGCGCGGGCTTCGCCGCGCTCTTGTCGTTGAACGGCGACGGGCGGGCCGCATCGCCGGCCGTCGCAGGGAGATGGCCGAGGCCGAGAAGGAAAACAGAAACGAACGCGATGGCAACACCCTGATGCCGTGCCATTGCGCACCTCCTTGCAAAGAAGTAGGCAACACTGGCGGACGACCGAATACCAGACGATGGGTAGTCGGGTCCTTGCAAGCATCATCAGGGTGTGTTGATGTTCCGCGTATTCGCCTAGGCTCGGGTAATTACTCCGAGCCCATTACAGGCTGTTGTATTCCGACGGAGGACCCGACACAGGAAAGTGACGATCCCCAATGACGCTTGCTAAATTAACGACTAACCGATCCGGAATCTGTTGTCAAAGGAAAGGCTGAGCCTACGGGGCAGGTTCCGGCCCGAACCTCGGCGTCCTCCCCTCCAACAGCGACCCCAGCTCGTCGGCGCGGAACTGAAGCCCCATGTAGAACGGCCCGAACAGCCCGTAGAGCGCGCTGGCCTCGTCGAAACGCATCTCGTAGACGAGCTTCTTGAACACCACGGGGTCGTCGGCGAAGAGGTCCACGCCCCACTCCCAGTCGTCGAAGCCGATGGAGCCCGAGATGATCTGGGTCACCCGGCCGGCGTAGCCACGGCCGATGAAGCCGTGGTCCGCCATCATCCGCTGCCGCTCGGCGAACGGCGCGTCGTACCAGTTCTTCTCCTCGCCGCGCTTCTTGTCCATGGGGTAGAAACAGACGTAGCGGCGGGCCGGCATGTCGGGCCAGAGCCGGCCCTCCATGGTCTTGCGGGCCTGGGCCAGGTAGGTCTCCACCTGCTCCTTCCACTCGGGCGTGCCGGGGGCGATTCCCTTCTCGTTGAGGGAGCTGTAGAGTTGGCCCGTGGCGCTGTAGAGCCCCAGCTCCACCACCGAGAGATAGGAGGTGGTCTGCTCCAGGAAGGGCGCCAGTTGGAGTTGCGCCAGCGCCAGCTCGACTTCGTTCAGGGCGTCGAACGAATCCCGGAAATGGATGAGCATCAGGTCGCCCTTGTGGCCCAGCAGAGACACGAGCCCGGTGCGGCCTTCAGCGGTGTGCTCCATGGATTTCAGCGTGGAAACAGCCTGATCCACGGCTTTCCGACGTGGCCCGGAGCCCAGCGCGTTCCACTCCGGCCAGCGGATACGGAACATCTGGTGCAGGACGCTCCATCCTTCCAGGGTGAAAGGGACGGGGGGGAGTTGTTCGGCGCGAGCAGAGACTCCCTTGCGTTTGGAATCACCTTCGGACACGACGCCACCAATTAACCCGCTTCGGTGCACATTTCAAGCCGCAGCGGCCCCAGCTCCTTACGGTGACAGCCGCCGGTCCCCGGGCCCGCTTACGAGAGCGACCGCATGGAAATTGACAAGTAGTGCCATTTTTCTAACTGCTTATAAATCTTCCTCAACACTATAGTTTCTTCTAAAATTAGAGTTGGCTAGGCACTCCATTGTCACTTCCCTGACACTTCCGCAGATCTCAACATCGTCCTCCCTCCACTTTTTCATCCCACGCGCCAAAATCCCGGGCGAATTCATTGCTCGATGACGATGGCCCTACTCTTGCTTTATTATGGTACACGCAGTTCAAAAACGGGCCAAAGGAGGGTTGAATGGGGCTACGGAAGAAGCGCCCGACGGACGACTCGGATCTCGACGCACTTGGCTCCATGATCGGGAAGAGCGAAGCCATGCGAAATGTCTTCGAGCTTACGCTCAGGATCGCAGCCAGCGATTCGAATGTCCTCATCACCGGCGAGAGCGGCACCGGCAAGGAACTCGTCGCGCAGACCATTCACGACCGAAGCAGGCGGGCGGAGCAGCCGTTCGTCGCCGTCAATTGCGGGGCAATACCCGAGGACCTGCTCGAGAACGAACTCTTCGGCCACGTCAAGGGGGCGTTCACGGGCGCACAGCAGTCCCGATCGGGACGGTTCATGACCGCCAAGGAAGGGACCATATTCCTGGATGAAATCGGCGAGACCACCCCGAGGCTGCAGGCAAAGCTCTTGCGGGTGCTCCAGGAGCGCGAATTCAATCCGTTGGGGAGCGACGTAGCCATGCGCACCAATGCGCGCTTCGTCGCGGCCACCAACCGCGATCTGCGGGAAGCGATACCCGCGAGACAATTTCGTGAAGACCTCTACTACCGTCTCGCCATACTCTCCCTGGAGGTGCCGCCGTTGCGGACGCGCCGGGAAGACATACCCCTCCTGGTAGAACACTTCCTGGACCATTTCAGCGGCCACGGCCGGCGCACCATCGCCGAAACCGCCATGAACCGGCTGAAGGCCTACGATTGGCCCGGCAACGTGAGAGAGATGGCGAATCTCATCGAACGGTTGGTGACGCTGACCGACCACGAGGAAATTCACGTGGACGACCTGTTGGAACTGGGAGGCAACATGCAGCCAACCCCGCGCGGCACGCCCCTGAACCAGTTCACGCTTCCGAGCGACGGCATGGACATCGACAGGTGCATCCGAAGCTTGCAGCGGGAGATGATGGTCCAGGCGTTGGAGCGCGCCCATGGGAACAAGACCGCAGCCGCCAATCTGCTGCGCCTGAACCGCACCACGTTCATCGAACGGATGCGGCGTCACGGGCTGGGCTTGCACATAACGAGGCGGGTGGCCTCGCCGAACGGGGACAGATCCCCGGACTCGGACGATCCTTCCGGAGCGTCCGAGTGAACCCTGTTGCGCCGCACTCCCTGGACCGATATCTTCAACCTTATGGACTGGACACATCGCCTGGCCGGGTTGGCCCTGGCCACCCTGCTTCCCGCCGTCGCCGGGGCGTCAACCCCCAAGGGCATGGTCGAGGTCCGGGAGGAAGTCCTGGACAACGGCCTCAAGGTCCTCCTGCTGGAGAATCACCGGAGCCCCGCGGTCACCTTCCAGGTGTGGTACCGGGTGGGCTCCCGCAACGAGGTGGACGGCAAGAGCGGCATGGCGCATTTCCTCGAGCACATGCTGTTCAAGGGCACCGACAAGGTGGCGCCCGAGGAGTATGCGCGCATCATCCGCAAGCACGGCGGCCGCTCCAACGCTTTCACCTCCCACGACGCCACCGCCTACCACGCCACCATGAGCCGGGACACCATCCGCATCGCCGTAGAGCTGGAAGCCGACCGCATGGTGAACACGCGCTTCGAGGAAAAGTACTTCACGCCCGAGAAGAAGGTGGTTCAGGAGGAACGGCGCATGCGGGTGGACCGCCCGCGGGCGGCGCTGGCCGAGATCACCAACGCGGTGACCTACGCGGTGCACCCTTACCGCCGCCCCATCATCGGCTGGCCCGAGGACGTCCAGCGCATGACCCTGGAAGACATGAAGGCGTTCTACCGGACCTACTACTCGCCCAACAACGCCTTCATCGTGGTGGCGGGCAACTTCGACGGCGAGGAGATGCTCGAGAAGATCCGCGAGACCTTCGGCAAGATCCCCCGGGGCACGGAGCCGCCGGAGGTGGGGCTCACCGAGCCGCAGCAGCGGGGCGAGCGGCGGGTGCTTCTCAAGAGGGAAGCCCAGCTCCCCTCGCTGGTCATGAACTACCACGTGCCCAACGTCGGCCATCCGGACAGCTACGCGCTGGACGTTCTGGAGATGATCCTGTCGAGGGGGCGCACCTCGCGGCTCCACCGGGACCTGGTCTACGACCGGCGCATCGCCCGCTACGCCTGGGCCGGCTACCACCGGGTTTCCGCTGACCCCACCACCTTCAGCATCGGCGCCCAGGCCATGCCGGGCAAGGACATCGCGGACGTGGAGGCCGCCATCGACGAGGTGATCGCGGGGGTCCGGGACAAGGGCGTCACCCAGGCGGAGCTCGACAAGGCCAAGAACCAGGTGGCGGCGGCTTTCATCTTCGCCCAGGAATCCAACCGCGGGCAGGCCATGAGGATCGGTTTTTATGAGATCACCGGAGGATGGCGCCGGATGAACGAATACCTCGGAGGCATCCAGGGGGTCACGGCCGAGGACGTCCAGCGGGTGGCCCGGCGGTACCTCGACCGCGACCGGCGCACCGTGGGGACCCTGGTGCCCCAGGCGAGGAAACGCTCATGAAACGCTGGCTGCCGCTCCTGCTGTGCTTGGTCCTGGCGCCGCAGGCCGCCGCCTTCGCCGCCATGAACGCGCAACGCGAGATTCTCCCCAACGGGATGGTGCTGGTGACCTCGGAGCAGCCCGCGCTGCCCATCGTCGCCGTGCAACTGCTGATCCGCGCCGGTTCCCGCTACGACCCCGCGGACCGGCACGGCCTCGCCAACCTCACCTCCCGGCTCCTGACCCGGGGCACCCCCACGCGCGACTCCATGGCCATCAGCGGCCTCGTGGAGGGCATGGGCGCCCACCTGGGCACCGACTCGGGCCGCGAGCTGGCCACGGTGAGCCTGAGCATCCTGAAGAAGGACCTGGACACCGGCCTCGCGCTGTTGGGCGAGGTGCTGACGGCGTCGTCGTTCCCGGAGAGGGAGATGGAGCGCATGAAACAGTCGCTCATGGCCTCACTCCGGGCCAGGAAGGACCGTCCCAGCACCATTGCCCGCGAAGCGTTCCGGGCGGCCCTCTACCCCGACAGCTTCTACGGGCGCCCGGTGCAGGGGTCGGAGGACTCGGTCCCCACGCTTGACCGGAACGCCGTCGTGGACTTCCACCGGCGCTACTACCGGCCCGACCGGACCATTGCCGTGGCCGTGGGCGACATCGCCCACGAGGAAATCAAGCAGAAGCTCACCGCGGCCCTGGCCGGCTGGCAACCGGGCGGCGGCGAGCCGGACGCGCCGGTGACGCTGCGGCAGCCCAAGCGGACGCCCGTCAAGCTGGACCGCGATCTCACCCAGTCCACCATCATCATGGGCCACGAGGGTCCTTTGCGCACGAACCCCGACCACTACGCCATCCGGGTGATGAACCAGATCCTCGGCGGCGGCGACCTGACGTCGCGGCTGGGGGACGCCATCCGGAACCGGCGCGGCCTGGCCTACTCGGTCTACAGCTACTTCGTCGCCGGCAGGAACGCCGGGCGTTTCCAGATGGCCATGCAGACCCGCAACGAGAGCGCCAAGGAAGCCATCGACGTGGCCAGGGCCCAGATCGAGCGGATGCGGCAAGACGGCGTCACCGTCGAGGAACTCCGCGACGCCAAGAGCTACCTCACCGGCAGCTTCGCCCTGGGCCTCGAGACCAATGACGACATCGCCGACTTCCTGGGCCAGGTGGAATACCTGGGACTCGGGCTGGACTACGTCGACCGCTACCCCGACATGATCCGGAAGGTGACGCGGGAAGACATTCTCCGGGTCGCCCGCAAGTACCTGCAGCCGGAGAAGCTCATCCTCGTCGTGGCGGGAAACCTCGAAAAGGCCGGCCTCCGTAACTAGCCGTTTCTCTCAAGGCCGCGCCGCCCAGGATCGGTCCCGTGTCGCTTTACGACAAGGCCCTCCACATAGTTCAGCGCCTCCGCGAGGCCGGACACGAAGCCTACCTCGCCGGCGGCTGCGTGCGCGACCGCCTCCTGGACAGGCCCCCCAAGGACTACGACGTCGCCACCGGCGCCACTCCCCGTGACGTCCAGACCGTCTTCCCGGACACCGTACCGGTGGGATCGCGATTCGGCTCCGTGGTCGTGTTGGTGGAGGGGGACCCCTTCGAGGTCACCACCTTCCGCTCCGACGGCCCCTACAGCGACGGCCGCCGGCCCGCCCACGTCCGCTACGGCACCCTGGAAGAGGACGTCCGGCGGCGGGACTTCACCATCAACGCGATGATGTACGACCCGGTGGACGACCGGGTCATCGACCTGGTGAACGGCCGCGAAGACCTCGGCCGGGGCTTGATCCGAGCCATCGGCGATGCCGATGAGCGGTTCGCCGAGGACCGCCTGCGCATGGTCCGGGCCGTGCGGCTGGCCTGCGGCCTGGGCTTCGCCATCGACGGGCCGACGCTTGGGGCCATCCGGAACCACGCCGCGGCCGTCACCCAGGTGGCCTGGGAACGCATCGGCGCCGAGATCACCCGGACCCTCACCGAAGGCGGCGCCCGGCGGGGATTCGAGCTGCTGGACGAGACCGGGCTCCTCGAGGTGATCCTGCCCGAGGTGGCGGCCATGAAGGGATGCGAGCAGACGCCGGACTACCATCCCGAGGGAGACGTCTTCGTCCACACCCTGCTGCTGCTCCAGCAACTGGAAGACCCCGCCGAAACCCTGGCCTACGGCTGCCTGCTGCACGACGTCGCCAAGCCCCCGTGCCGGCAGCCCGCGGGCGAGCGCGTGACGTTCTACGGCCACCCGGAGCTCGGCGCCGAGATGGCCGCCGAGATCCTGCGCCGGCTCAAGCGCAGCCGCGCGGTGACCGAGCGGGTGGCGTGGCTGGTGCGCTGCCACCTCCGCTACACCCAGGCGCCGAAGATGCGCCTCAGCACCCTCAAGCGCTTTCTCGCGGAGGACGGCATCCACGAGCTGCTGGAGCTCTGCCGCATCGACGCGCTTTCATCCAACGGTGATCTGGGCTACTACGAATTCTGTCAACAGAAGCTCGCCGAGCTGGGCGAAGCGGAGGTGCGGCCGGAGCCGCTGTTGCGGGGACGCGACCTCATCCGGCTGGGCTACGCCCCCGGCCCCTCCTTCTCCGCGATGTTGGCAGCGGTGGAGGAGGCCCAGCTCGAAGGCGCCCTCGGCACCCGGGAGCAGGCCGTGTCCTGGGTGCGCGAGCACTACCCGCTGGGCCGGGACGACACGTAGGGGCGGGTTTCAAACCCGCCCGCGTTCGCTTTTTCTGGACGGGCGGCGTGACCGCGCGGCCCCTGCCGGGATGACACCACAGGAAGGGAACGACGAACCATGAGCAAGGCGGCGAAACACCAGGTCATCGGCAAGTCCCACCAGCGGGTGGACGGCGTGGTCAAGGCGACCGGCAAGGCCGTTTACGCCATGGACCTGGAGCTTCCCGGAATGCTCCACGGCAAGGTGCTGCGCAGCGCCTTTCCGCACGCGCGCCTGCTCCGCATCGACGCCTCAAAGGCGGCGGCGCTGCCGGGCGTGTCGACGGTCCTCACCCGCGACACCCTCGGCGGCATGAACCCGTACTATGGTTCGGCCTACAAGGACCAGACCATCGTCGCGCTCGACAAGGTCCGCTACGCCGGCGACCCGGTGGCCGCGGTGGCGGCGGATGACGAGGCCACCGCGGCCGAGGCCCTGACCCTCATCGAGACGGAGTTCGAGGAGCTTCCGGCGGTCACCGACATAGCGGACGCCATCGCGCCCGGCGCGCCCCTGGTACACGAGCAGGTGGCGGACGCCGACGAGCTGCACGGCCATGCCTACCGCGTGCCGGAGGAGTTTCGCGGCACCAACGTCTGCTACGCCTACGACTACGCCCGCGGCGACGTGGACAAGGGCTTCGCCGAGGCCGACGAGATCTTCGAGGACACCTTCATTTTCCCGCAGATCCAGCACTATCCGCTGGAGCCCCACATCACCATCGCGCAGGTGGAGGACGGACACATCACCCTGTGGGCTTCCACCCAGGACCCGTTCACGCTGCAACGCCATATCGCGGAGTTCTTCTCCATCCCCATCAACCGGGTGCGGGTCATCGTGCCCCACGTGGGCGGGGCCTACGGCGGCAAGCTGTCGGTGAAGAACGAGCCGCTGGTGGCGGCGCTGGCGTGGAAGACCGGGCGGCCGGTGAAGATCACCCATACCTCGGAGGAGACCTTCCGCACGATCACGCGCCACCCCGCACGGTTCCGCATCAAGACCGGCGTCACCTGGGACGGCAAGCTCGTGGCGCGGGAGTGCGAGGTCCACATGGGCACCGGGGCCTACGCCGACTACGGGCCCCGGGTGTCCCAGAAGGCCGGCTACCGGGCGCCGGGCCCGTACCGGATTCCCAACGTCAAGGTCAATGCCTACACGGTCTACACCAACGCCGTGCCCGCGGGCGCGTTCCGCGGCTTCGGCACCTTGCAGGTCACCTGGGCCTACGAATCGCAGATGGACATGATCGCCCGCAGGCTCGGCATCGATCCGGTGGAGTTCCGAGTGCAGAACCTGCTGAAGAAGGGCGACACGTATACCAAGGGCGACACCCCCGTGGACTGCGACCTCGAAGCGGGGTTGCGGCGCACCGCCAAGGCCCTGGGCTGGGGCAAGAAGAGCCCGGGCAAGAACCGCGGCATGGGCCTGAGCTGCTGCATGAAGGACGGCGGCGGCACCTACAAGGTGGCGTCGGCGGCCATCAAGATGAGCTCGGACGGCAGCGCGGTATTGTTCACGGGGTCGGTGGAGATCGGCCAGGGTTGCCGCACGGCCCTGGCCCAGGTGGTGGCCGAGGAGTTGGCCCTGCCCTACGAAGCGGTCACCGTGGCCCAGCTCGACACCGATTCCACCCCCTACGACGCCGCCACCAACGCCAGCAGCTCCATGGTCATCATGGGCCTGTGCGTGGAGCGGGCCGCCGCCGAGCTCAAGCGGCAGTTGAGCCGCGCCGCCGCCAAGCTGTTCAAGTGCAAGGCCGACAAGATCACGTTCAAGGACGGCCACGTCCATGCCGGCAAGGGAAAGCGCCTGAGCTACGAGCAGGTGCTCAACCAGACCTTCGGCGCCAAGGGCGGCGAGTTGCTGGCCAAGGGCACCTACCAGGACGTCCACAGCAAGAAGGCGGTGCTGGGCTCGCCCACGACCTTCTGGGAGACGAGCTGGGGCGGCGCCGAGGTCGAAGTGGACCCGGACACCGGCGTGGTCAAGCTGCTGAAGTACGTCTCCACCGCCGACGTCGGAAAGGCCATCCACCCGCTCCTGTGCGAGGGCCAGGACGAGGGCGCGGTTATGTTCGCCATCGGCCACTCGCTGATGGAGGAGATGCAGTACGACAACGGCCACCTGCTGAACCCGAACCTCATCGACTACAAGCTGCCGTCCTTCCACGACATCCCCGACACCTTCCAGACCATCATGGTAGAGGAAGCCAACGGCCCCGGCCCCTACGGTTCCAAGGGCCTCGGCGAAGGCGGCCTCATGCCCGTGGCCCCCGCCATCGGCAACGCCATCGAGGACGCCGTCGGCGTCCGCGTCCGCGAACTGCCCATCACGCCGGAGCGGATGTGGCGCGCGATGCGGGAGAACGGGTAGCCCAATGCTCAGTTAAAAGCTTGACGGTAACGTGCAGGCACGCTAAGACTTAGGCGGGCTTAGCTAATATAGGGAGCCGGATGAAACAAGTGAATATGCACGAAGCAAAGTCGCAGCTTTCGATGCTGGGACGGCTGGCCTGGGAAGGTGAAGAAGTCGTAATCGCCAAGGCCGGCGAACCGTATCTGCGGCTGGAACCGTATCACAAACCCGCTAAGGAACGAGTGCCCGGAGGCCTGGAGGGAAGGATCTGGATGTCGCCAGATTTCGATGAGCCCGACGAAGAACTGATGGACCTCATTGAAAACTCCAAGATCTTTCCCGACGAGGGCTGACGCGTTGCGTCTATTGCTGGATACCCACACATTCCTGTGGTGGCTCACCGATGTCGCGAGACTGCCGGATACAACCCGTGCGGCAATAGCCAATCCCGGCAACGACATCTTCGTCAGCGCCGTCACCGGCTGGGAGATCGCAGTCAAGAAGTCCAAGGGGAAACTGACCGCGCCGGACAACCTCTCGGCGATAATTGAGGAGAAGGGTTTCCGGAACTTACACCTGACCTTTCACCATGCAGAACAGGCAGGGAGGCTACCAATGCACCATCGGGACCCTTTCGACCGGTTCCTGATCGCTCAAGCGCAGGCCGAAGGCCTGATACTCGTTACCAGAGACACCCACATCTCGCGGTACGGCATTCGTACAATCATCGCTTGACCCCGAATCCTGCCGGAAACCCTGACCAACGCCGCTTCCGGCTTGAAGAGCCGGAGCCCCTGGGATGCGGCAGAGCTACAAGTATATGATGCCGTGCCGGCGCAAGTCTAAACTGTGTTGCAGCTCGCAGGCGGCCGGGATCGGCGCGGCCAGGACGAGTCAGCGGGCGATCTCGAGGACCAGCGCTTTGGGGCCGGCGCCATGTCGAGCATAGGCGCCAACCGGCAAGCCATGAACCTGGAATCCTGCCTCTGTCAAGCGGGTTGCGGTCTCTCGGCAACCCTCCGGCAGGACCACGTTCCGGCCCGTGACCAACGCATTGCATCCTAGGCGTCGCGCATCATCTGCATCCATACGAAGGACCTGACGCACGTGGTCGTGGAGCGCCCTGCGTCCGGTCGGGTCGAAAGCCTCGGGATGGTAAAGCACCCTGCCCTCACCCAACGGGCAAAGGCAGGTGTCCAGAGGCCCTTCCCAACTGTCGGACAGGCGAAGCGAGACGACCTCACCATCGACGATCTCCGCCACTGCCCCATGTGCGCCCAGTTCATCGTCTGAGTGATACCCCGCGAACAATGTACCGCCTACACGCACCACGTCGCGTTCGCCTTCGAGGCAACAGCCTTCGGGCAGCGCCGGCATGGCGTAGCCACGGACTAGAAAGAAATTCTCCCACGCTTCCTTTTCGGGCTGTCTTGACTTGTCGCGAAACCGGCCGGCGATAAACGAGTCCTCCCACACGAACCCGCCGGCGGCCGCCAGCACGAGCCCGGGCATGTCGGGCCTGGGCTCCAGCAGGTCCACCTGCACGTCGAGCTCGTCGCGCAGGAGGCGGTAGAGGCCGCGCCACTCGCCCATGGCGGCGGCCGCGTCGTCGCCGGCCGTGGGCTCGTAGTGGAGCGGCGGGCACATGAGGACTTTCACAACCCCCTGCCCTCAGCAGCCGCCTTCAGGGAACAGCCTGGCCACGTTCCCGCCCAATAGCTTGCTCTTCACCGCGGCGCTGGTCCTCACCGCCTTCACGATAGCGACCGCGTCCCCCAGCCGGTCGATGGTGGGAAAATCACTGCCCATCAGCACTTGGTCCTCGCCCACCATGTCCATGGCGAAGCGGATCTCGCCGGGACGCCAGAACGGCGGCGCGGTGTCGATGAAGATGCGTTCCCGAAAGCGGTCGAAGTAACCCTGCTCGCGCTTGTCCCAGAAGGAGGGATTCAGCCGGTTACGGAGCGCGAACCAAGCGCCCCCGAGATGCGTGAACACGAACCGTAGCCGGGGGAACTTCTCCAGCGTTCCGCTCAGCATCAGCCGCACGATGTTGATGGTGTTGTCCATGGCGCGGCCGAGGTTGCGGGTGAGGTTGAACTGCTCCATGCCGTGGGGGTGGGCCAGCGGAAGCTCCGAGGACGGGTGGACGAAGATCGGGATGTCCAGGTCGGAGACCAGCCGGTAGAACGGGTGGTAGCGTTTGTCGTCCAGCAGCGCGCCGCGGATGTGGGTGTTGATGCCGACGCCGCGGAACCCGAGCTTCAGCACCGCGCGTTTAAGCTCGCGCCGTCCCCCGGCCTCCAGCGCCGGCACGTGGGCCAGGGGGATGATGCGGCCCGGGAACCGCTCGGTGAGCCTGGCCATCTCGTCGTTGATGAAGCGCGCCGCCGGGACGTCGATCCAGTCCACCCAGCAGCCCACGTGGAGCACGGCCCGGTCGATGCCCACCCGGTCCATCTCGTCGATCTGCGCGTCCATGTCCGCGGTCATGGCGGGCGGGCCGAAGAGCTGCACCCCTTCCCGGCGGATGGCGAGCCGGTCCGGCCGCCGCACCACGGTCTCGCCGGCGCGGATCAGCGGTTCCGGGTTCCGGTAGTGTTCCTCGGGCATCCAATGGTGGTGCGCGTCGATGATCAGCGTCTTCGCCATGGCGTCTCCTCAGGCATCCGCCCCCTTGCTCGGGGCCACGATCCAGATGCACACCAACGATAGCACACACAGGAGGATGCCGATCCAGCACGAGCTGGCATAGCTGCCCGAAAGGTCGTGGAGGTAGCCCGCCAGCCAGGGGCCGATGCCCGCGCCCATTCCGATGCTGAAAGCCAGGAAACCGATGATGGAACCGAAATGCTCGCCATGAAAGATGTCGGCGGCGATGGTCGGATAGAGCCCCTGGCGTGACCCGAAACCCACGGCGAACAGCGGCGGGTACAGGAACGCCACCAGGACCTCCGGCATCCCGTCGAGGTAGAGGATCATCAGGATGCCGCCCACCAGGGCCAGGCTGCCGATGGTGTAGGCCCGCTCGCTGCCGATCCGGTCCGAGAGCGTCCCCATGCCGATCATGGTGAAGGTGGTGAAGAACCCGGTGAGGCTCAACACCCAGGCGCCGAACTCCCGCGAGAGTCCCGCGTCCACCATGGCGGCCACCTGGTGCACCAGCACCATGTGCACGGGGATGGCGCCGAACACGAAACCCCCGCACAGCGCCCAGAACCGGTAGTTGCGGAGCGCCGCGGCGAGGGTCACGCCGCCTTCCGGCGCCCGGCGCGGGCCTCGGCTTCCCGCTGGCGTCGTGGCGCCGAAATCCGGCAGCAGGCCCATGTCCTGGGGCCGGCGCCGCTGAAGGAACAGGTTGAGCGGCACCACGGCCGCCAACATCACGCCGGCCAGCACCAAGTACGCGTTGCGCCAGCCGAATGCGCCGATCAACCACTCCGTCGGCTTCACGACGACAAATATCCCGACGCCGATGCCCGAGGCCGCGAGGCCCATGGCCATGCCGCGCTTGCGGACGAACCAGTTGCTGATGACCGTGGCCTGCGAGGTCATGGGCAGGGCGGCGAAACCGAGCCCCACCAGGAGCCCCATGCCCAGGTAGTAGTGCCAGACGGTCTGGGTCATGGCGCTGACGGCGAATCCCGCCGCCATGAGGCCGGCACCGGCCGGGAACACGAACCTGGGGCCGAGCCGGTCCAGCATCTGCCCCCACGCCGGCGCGGAAACGGTCCACGCCACCGAGCCCAGGGTCAGCGCGCCGGCGGCCAACCCGCGGCTCCAGTGAAATTCCTCGACAACCGCCACGAAGAAGAGCGCGAACGCCGCGCGGCACCCGAAGGCGGCGGCGACGGTCATGAACGAGATGCCCAGCACCACCCACGGGTAGGTGCGGTTGAGCCGTGCGGTGCGCGCGGCAGCCGCGCCATCGGCCGCGGTGGTGCTCAACGGACCGGTTCCCTGGAGGACGAAACGGGCATCGGGATCAAGACAGCCTCGGAATGACCTCGTCGCTCAGGTAACGGATGACCGAAGCGTAATCCCTGCCGAGCTTGGCGAACGAGATCTGTTCGAATCCCAGGCGCTCGGCCTCGGCCGCCAGCTCCAGGATGGGCTCCACGCAGTCCGACGGCCGCCCGGCGACGAAGCAGGCCCGCGGCATGGCGTCGGTCACCAGCTCCCGCGACGCCTGCTCGATCGTCATGCCCGAATGGAGGGCTTCCCGGATGCGGTTGACTCGCTCATAGTCGATGCCGATGCGTTCGAACTCCTCGGGGCTGTAGCCGAGGGCCTGGAGGCTCACCATGTGGTGGGCCGAGTACTTCTTCGCCTCGGCCAGCGCCTGCTCCGGTTCCTCCGACACCGCCAGGTTGATCTCGCACACCTTGCGCAGCTTCTTGTCCGGGTCCACCGCGCGCGCGGCGTCGTCCGCCCCCGCCATGGCCTGCTCCAGCCGCCCGAGCTTGTGCATGGAGATGAAATACCCGCCCATGAGCACGCCTTCCATGGTCTCGCCCGCGATGGCCAGGAAGCGCGGGCCAACACCGCCGCCATAGAAACGGACCGGCGCCGCGGGAGGGCGCACCAATTCGATGTGTCCGCGGGGGTTCATGTGGAAGTAGTCGCAAAGGGAGGGAAACTCGCCGAACTGGACCTCTTCTCCCCGGAAAAGCGCGCCAAGAAAGGCCACGGTCTCGCGCACCACGCGGAACGGCTTGCGCATCTCCAGGTACTGCGGCACCTGCCCCTTGCTGCCCTTGGCGATGCCGAGGCTGATCTCCCGGCCGTCGGTCAGTTCCGAGATGGCCAGCACCGCGTCGGCCACGTCGATGGGATTGCGGAAGTAGGGCACCAGGATGGCGGTGCCGACCTTGAGGGGCGCGCGGGCGGCGATGGCCGTGGCGACGCTCAGCACGTTGCGGTAGCGCAGCGAATCACTCAGCCAGACCTGCTTGAAGCCCCGTTCCGCGCCGAGCTCGGCCAGCTCCACCAGCTCCCGCGTGGTGTAGTAGGACGCCGCCTGCAGCACGAACTGGAGCCCGAACTCCCCGGAGAATATCGCCATCCCCTCCCCCTTTCGGCCTGACGCCTAATTGGGGGATGTATCCCGATTCCGCCGCAACCCGCAAGGCCACGGCATCGTCCGGGGCCGGGATGACGGTTCTGAATCACGCGGTCGGCATTCGGGACGCAGGGCCCTCACCCGGCCTTCGGCCACCCTCTCCCAGAGGGAGAGGGGAGAATCGGCCCTCCTCCCCGGGAGAGGGTAAATCCGACCCCCTCTCCCTATGGGAGAGGGTCGGGGTGAGGGCCCTAGGTACCGGCGGCGTGGCGTTCTTCCCGTAGCGCGGCGATACGGTCCTCGATGGGGGGATGGCTGGCGAAGAGCATCCGCAGACCGCCCTTGCGGACGCCCGAGATCCCCATGGCCGCCAACTGTTCCGGCATGTGCTCGGGCTCCACGCTGCGCTGGAGCGCTTCGAGGGCGCCGATCATGTTGGCCCTGCCGGCAAGATACGCGCCGCCGGCGTCGGCCCGGTACTCGCGCCGGCGCGAGTACCAGGAGACCACCATGCTGGCGAGGATACCGAGAAGGATCTGCGTAACGATCACGGTGACGAAGTAGCCCATGCCGTAGCCCCCTTCGCCGTCCCTGTGGAGCGCGCGGTCCACGACGTATCCGATCACGCGGGAAAGGAAGATCACGAAGGTGTTGAGAACACCCTGGATCAGGGTCAGCGTGACCATGTCGCCGTTGGCCACGTGGCTCACCTCGTGGCCGAGCACGGCCGAGGCCTGTTCCGGCTTCATGGCCCGCAACAGTCCCGTGCTGACCGCCACCAGTGAATTGTTGCGGCTCGGGCCCGTGGCAAAGGCGTTGGGCTCCGGGGAATCGTAGACGGCCACCTCGGGCATGGCGATATTCGCGGCCCGGGCGTAGTTCTGCACGGTGTTGACAAGCCAGATCTCGGTGTTGTTCCGGGGCTCATCGATGACCGACAACCCCATCCATCGCTTGGCCGTCCACTTGGAGATGCGCAGCGAGATGAACGCGCCGCCCATGCCGAAGATGAAGGAGAAAGCCAGGAGCGGCCAAAAGTCGATGCCGTATTGAAAAAGCAACCACTCGAGGCCGAGTACACGGAGCGCAACGGCCAGTACGAAAACGATCGCAAGGTTGGTGATCAGAAAAAGAAAAACGCGTTTCATGGACCTGTTCCCTTCCTCTCGCGAATGTCAGCCCTCAACGACAAATCTACAATGCCGGCCCAGCCGAATCAATTTCGCCGGGCAATAGTGCCTTCGTAAAATTTAATCATCGGCGCCGGCGAGTAAAGGGACCGTCCCGTTCCGGCTATTCGATTTCTCGGACCGTCGGAAGCCGCGCCATTCCGTAGAAGGCCATCATCGCCACCAGGAACCCGCCCATGGCGACGGCGAGGGGGGCTCCGGCGTACTCGGCCACCGTGCCCGATATCGCGCCTCCCAGCGGCATGAGATCCCAGGTGAGGCCGAACAGCCCCAGCACCCGGCCGCGCAACTCGTTGGGGAGGTTCAGTTGGAGGATGGTGTTGATGGAGGTGAGATAGACCTGGTTGAACAGGCCGAGAAAGAAGATCAGCGCGAGCGACAAGGTGAAGGAGGTCGAGAAGGCGAACAGCACGAGCAGCGCGCCGAAGGCCGCCGCCCCTGCCAGCACCTGCCACCCCCGGCGTCCCGCCTGCGCCAGGTAGGCCACCGTCAAAGTCCCCAGCAGCGCGCCCACGCCCGAAACCGACTGGAGCAGACCGAAGCCGCGGGAATCCACCAGCAGGATGCTCCGGGCGAACACCGGCAGCAGGATCACGTAGGACATGCCGAAGACGCTGTTGAAGAACGTGAGCCCCAGCAGGCTGTAGAAGAGCTGGTTGCGGCGCACGAAGTCGAGGCCGGCGACGATGTTGCGCCATACGCCCGCCTCATCCCGCACGACGATGGGTCGGGTGCGGATGAACGCCCACAGGATCACTGCCGCCACCGAGCTCGCGAAACAGGCCACGAAGGTGGAGCCGAGGCCGACCCAGTAAATCAGCACCCCTGCCAGTCCCGGGCCCACCAGCCGGCACGCCTGCCACACCGAGCTTCCCAGCGCCACGGCGTTGGCCAGCTCCTCCCGGGGCACCATCTCGGGCAGCAGCGCGTAGCGGCTGGGGCGGTCGAAGGCGCGCAGGAAACCCGAGTTGAACGCGAACACCAGCACGTGCCAGAAGGCGACGCGATCGGTGAGCACCAGCATCCCCAGCACCAGGTAGGCCAGGGCCAGCAGCGACTGCGTGATCACCATGATGCGCCGCTTGTCGGCCCGGTCGGCAATGGCGCCGCCCACCAGGACCAGCGACACCCGCGGCACCGCGTAGACGATCCCGGCCACGCCCAGCATCAGCGGCGAATCCGTCAACAGGAACACCAGCCAGGCCTGCGCCGCCAGCTCCATGTTGAGGGCCAGCACGGAGGAAAGTTGGCCCAGCCAGTAGTAGCGGTAGTTCCGGTGGCTCAGGGCCGCGAACAGCCGGCGCAGCATGGACTGGGATTTCATGGGCGGTTTTGTTTCCGGAAGCCTTTTGGGTATAGAACTCCGTGGGCGCGCCGTCCACCGAGGACCGCTTTACCGAGATTCCGTTGATGAAGGTGAGCCTCTTTACCGAAGTGCAGTGCCCGTCCGGAAGCGTTCCGGCGGAGCTGCTTGAGCAGTTCCTCGAACAGGCCGAGCTGGCCGACACCCTGGGCTACGACGGCTACTGGATCGCCGAGATCCACTTTACGCCCAGCTTCTCGCTGCTGTCGGCTCCCTACGTGGTGCTGGGGGCGGCCACCCAGAGGACCCGCAACCTGCGCCTCGGGGTAGCGGTCAACACCCTGCCCGTCCATCACCCCATGCAGCTTGCCGAGCAGGCCGCTACCCTGGACGTGCTGAGCAACGGCCGGATGTGCTTCGCCGCCGGCGGCGGGCACCCCCACACCCGGGCCTACGAGTGCTTCGGGGTGGAGCACGAGCACGTGCGGGACCTCATGCGGGAGAGCATCGAGGTGATCCGGCTCGCGTGGACCCGGGACGCCGTGGACTACGAGGGGCGGTTTTTCCAGATCCCCGGCATCGTCGCCAACCCCAGGCCCGTGCAACAGCCCCACCCGCCCATCTACACCGCCGCCAGTTCCCTGGACGGGGTCAACTTCGCGGCGCGCATGGGCCTCAACCTCTTCATCCCCGTGCACGTGCGGACCGCGGAAGAGCTGCGGGAGTTCGCCGCCACCTACTGGAAGGCGCTGGCGGACCACGGCCATGACCCGAAAGAACACGAGCTGGGCCTGCTCCTGCCCATGCACGTGGGCGGCACCACGACCGAGGCCGAGGCCAGATCCCAGGCCGGGGTCATGGGCTACTACGACGTGATCCGGGAAACCCGCGGAAGCTACGCCGAATGGCTGACGGCCCGCGGACGGCCGCTGCCCGAACGACTGCGCAGGAATGCCGCGGCCGGCGGCCTGAGCTTCGACCGGGTGTGCAGCGAGTTCGCCGCCATCGGCACGCCCGGCCGGGTGGTGGACAGGGTCGGCGACCTGGCTCGGGACACCGGCGCGGCCCACGTGCTGGCGTGGATGAACATCGGCAGCGTCTCCCACGACCACATCAAGGAATCGATGCAGCGCTTCGCCGAGGACGCCCTGCCGGCGGTGCGGTCGATCTAGGAGCCTGTAATTGCGTCCTGTTCCACCGCCCGCACCGGGACCGGTGCAGGAGACGACAATGGACATCGACCCTCAGAGAGTGTTGTCGTTCACTCTACCTATCGTCCTGGCCATCGCCGCCAGGATCATACGAGGGTGGAAGACGAGGCAGGAATATTCCCTACGCTGGGTCACGCTGGCGCCGACTCCCGTGCCGGCATCTGCCGGGGACGCCCCCGGACCCGTGGACATGACCTCCGGCGGCGGACCCGTAGCCAAACTCACCCGGTTTTATTTCGTACTCCACAATTCAGGCGCCAATCCGCTCGACGCCGCGTCGATCGTCGAACCCTTGACATGGACCGCCCCGGGCAAGGTGCTCGATGCGAACGTCATCGAGACCCGACCCGCGGTCAAGCTCGATCTCGAACCTTCCGCCGACAGCCTCAAGATCACCTGGCGGCTGTTCAACCAGGATTGCAAGGCATTGATCGAGGTGGTCTGTGACTGCGGCAGCGACGCCGGCCGCGGCAGCATCGACGGGCAGATCCGGAACGTTTCCGAGATCAAGTCCCTGGAGTCCTCCTACGCGGACAAGGAGCAGGTAAGGCAGGCCGTGAGGGAGAAGCTCGCTCAGGCACCGCGGTTTCTCCAGCGGCTCCAGTCGGAGGGGCTGAACGTCTACCTCAAGCTCCATTCCAAGGACATGCTGTTTGCGGCGGGTGTCTTCTCTTGCGTAGCCGTCGCTGCCATTTGGGGAACGGTCTGGTTGGGTCTGGGGGGCGCGGTGCTGATCGTCCTGGTCTGGCTCTTGCGCGACCCGGACTATGCGCTACTGCGACGCCTTTCGGCCCACAGGGCCCGCCCGCGTCTCGAATGATCCCGTCATATCCCCGGGGCGTTATCGCGCTCCGTGGAGCCTGAGAACGCGCGCATCGTACGTCCGAGACGGCCCAGCATCAACACGAGGAAGCCGGCGCTGACCGACACGGTGGCGATCAACAGCGAGATACCCGCCTGCGTCAGGTGGAAGGTGCTCTGAGTCGTCAGGGCGGCCGACGCCGCGTATGCGCCGTACCCCGCGGCCACGGCGCCCCACCCGAACAGCACGCATGCCGCCAGCGCCACCATGGACCCGAACCTCACACAAAGCCGCCGGGGAGTCAATCTGGACCCGCTCCATCAAAGTTGCTAGTGTCGTGTCCTGAAAACGAAATATCGGAAAGAGGACCTCTGGGCCATCCACATCGAGGCTTGAACACATGGCGGGAACACTCGAAGGCATCAGGATTCTGGAGCTGTCCAGCTACGTCACCGGCCCGTTCGCTTCCATGCTCATGGCGGACCTGGGCGCCGAGGTCATCAAGGTCGAGGACCGTGAGCGCGGCGACCCGTTCCGAGGCTGGGGCGGCGGGACAATGTATTCGGCCACCTTCTGCAGCCTGAACCGCAACAAGAAAAGCATCACACTGGACCTGCGCAACGAGGAGGGACAGGAAATCTGCCGCAAGCTCGCCGCCACCTCGGACGTGCTCGTCGAGAACCACCGTCCGGGGGTCATGGCGCGCCGCGGGCTCGGCTACGACACCCTCCGCGAGCTGAACCCGAAGATCATCTACTGCTCCATCTCGGGCTTCGGCCAGGAAGGGCCCTATCGCGACCGGCCCGGCTACGACACGGTGGGCCAGGGAATGAGCGGGCTCTTGAGCCTGCTGACGGATCCGGACGATCCCAAGGGCATGGGTATCTCCCTTTCCGACCACCTCACCGGCGTGTACGCCTGCTACGGTGTGCTGGCGGCGCTGGTGAACCGCATGATGACCGGCGAGGGGCAGATCATCGAGACCTCCCTGCTGCGGGCGTCGGTATCCTTCACCGCCGAGAACTGCGCCCGCTACTTCGAGACCGGCGTCGTGCCCAGCCGGGCCGACCGCACCCGCACCGCCGGCGTGTTCGCCTTCGTCGACCGCGACGGCAGGCCCTTCGTGGTGCACCTGTCCTCGCCCAACAAGTTCTGGCTGGGGCTCGTGGCGGTGGCCGGGAAACCCGAATGGGGGGAAGACCCCCGCTTCGCCGAAAAGGAGGGCCGCACCGAACACCACGACATGCTGGAGCGCGAGCTTCAGACCATCTTCGAGCGGGATTCGCGCGAGGTGTGGCTGAAGAAGCTGAGGGAGCACGACGTGCCCTCCACCCCACTCAACAACCTGGAGGACATGTTCAACGACCCGCAGGTGCAGCAGTACGGTTTCCCCATCGAGGTGGAGCATCCGAAGATGGGAAAGGTGAAGCTGGTGGGAAGCGGCGTCAACATGAGCCGGACGCCGCCGGAGACCCCCACCCCGCCGCCCATGCTCGGCGAGGACACCGACGAAATTCTACAAGGCTTGGGATACCGTGCGGACGCCATCGAAGGGCTGCGCCACCGGCAGGTGATCTAGTGTCCTGTCTCGTAAATTCGCGCAGTAATTCGCTGGTCTTTTTCGCCGTCGGCTGCGTTGCTCTTCCTCGCGTGGTACCCGCCACTGCTCGTCATCGCGCCTTGCCGACGACGAAAAATCCTGCGCGACTTGTCACGCGAATTTACGAGACAGGACACTAGGAACCTAAGTGATCGATCTTTTTTGAACTTCTGCGTTGCTTGTTGCCTGCCAAGTCTGATAGGTAACGTAACGCTCTTGTAACGTGGGCGTCCGGACGGCGGCTCCGTCGATGGATCGCGATCCACGCGGATGCCGCGCCGACGCAAGAAAGCGGACCAACAAACGGATGACGATGATGATGTACTATGCCAGACCCGCCGGCCTCCTGGTCGCGCTATCCATGCTGGTGGCCTCGTGCGTCTCCCTCGAGGAACACGAGCAACTCAACCGGGAGAAGCAGCGCGTTGAGGTACAGAAGGCAGCCCTGACACAAGACCTGCAGCGGCGAGGAGAAGAGGTCACCGCCCTCGAATCGAGAGTAGGCGAGCTTACCCAGGACGTAAACCGGCGCCAAGGCATGCTCGAACAGAAGGGACAGGAGCTGGCGGACGCCCGGCGGCAGATCAACGAGTTGACGGGCTCGCTGGCCCAGGTCCGGCAGGAGTTGGACACCGCCATCACCGAACGGCGCGGCACCGTGGAACGTTATCGCCGGCGAGTGGCCGCCCTGACGGCCGAACGGGACAATACGCTCAGGAACGTCGACGACCTGACCGCCCGACTCGGCCAAAGAGCCGCCACGGTGCAGGAGCTCGACGCGAGGACTCGGGAACTGACGGGTGTCAGGGACTCCCTGGTGCGGCAGAACGCGCTCCTGACGGCGGCCAAGGCCGAGCTGGAGGAAAACTTCGCCGCCCTCGTGCGCACGCGGTCCGAGTTGACCGCGCGAGTGGAGGGGCTTGAAAACGAGGTGGCGCGGCAGGACCAGGCCATCGTGACGATGAACGCGGAAACCGATCGGCTAAAGGCGGCAAGACAGTCCCTGGAAACGGAAGTCGCCGGCCAGAAGGCCACCCTGACCCGGATGCGGCAGCAACTGTCCGAGATGACACAATCGCTGGACCAGACCCGTACGGAAAAGGACAAGGCCTTGAGCGATCTCGCCGCCAAGGAAGAGGAGGCGACTCAAAAGCTCGCCGCCCTCCAGACGGCGCGTGATCAAGCCGTCGCGCAACTCCAGGAACGACTGACCGATACCATGCGGTCATTCGAACAGACCCGTACCGAGAAGGACAAGGCCCTCGCCGATCTCGCCGCCAGGGAAAAGGAAGCCGCCGAACGGCTCGCGGCCCTTCAGGCGGCGCGTGACCAGGCCGTCCAGCGACTCCGGGAACAATTGGCCGATACCACACAGTCACTGGACCAGATCCGCGCGGAAAAGGACAAGGCCGTGGCCGATCTCGCCGCCAAGGAAAAAGCCGTGGCGGAACTCGGCACCGTTCATGAACGCGCCGTCAAGCAGCTCCAGCAACAGTTGACGGATGCGACGGCTTCCCTGGAGAAGGTCCGGGCACAAAAGGATCAAGAGTTGGCGGCCCTCACCGCCAGTCAACAGGAACTTACGAAACAGTTGGACGAGTTGAAGGCGGGGCACGACGAGGCGACCACGCAACTGCGGCGGCAGTTGGACGAGACCACGCGTTTGCTGGAACAAACCCGTGCCGAACGGGAACAGGCGCTCGGCGCCTTGACCGGTGACAAGAAAGACCTCACGCAACAACTGGCCAAGCTGAACGCCGACCACGAAATAGCCGCCAGACAACTCCGGGAGCAACTGGATCAAGCCGCGCAATCGCTGGAGAAGGCCGAAAAGGAGAAGGAACAGGCTCAGGCCGAGCTGACGGCCCTCAGACAGCAGATGGAGAAGCAGGGTCCCGCCGACAGCGAAGCAAGGCGGCAACTCGAGCAACGGCTTGCCGAGACCGAGCGTTCCCTGGAGAAGGCCGAATCCGAACGGCAACAGTTCCTGGATGCATTGACCGCCGACAAGAAGCAGCTCGCGTTGCAGTTGACCGCATTGACCTCGGCGCATCGAACCGCGCTGGAACAGCTTGAACAGCGCCGGGCCGAGGTAGCCCGGTCCCTGGAGCAAACCCGCGCCGAGAAGGACAAGGCCCTGGCCGATCTTGCGGCCAGGGAAAAGGTGACGGCGGACGAACTCGCGGCCCGCACCGCCGCCCACGATCAGGCCGCCGCCAAGCTGCAACAGCAGCTTGATGAAACCAACCGTTCCCTGGAACAAGTCCGCACCGAAAAGGAAAAGGCCGTGGCCGACCTGACCGTCAAGGAAACGGAAGCGGCGCAAAAACTCGCGAACCTCACCGCCGCCCACGATCAGGCTGTCGCGAAGCTGCAGCAGCAACTTGACGAAACCAACCGTTCCCTCGAACAAGTGCGCGCGGACAAGGAAAAGGATCAGGCCGATCTCGCCGCCAGGGAAAAGTTGACCGTGGAGAAACTCGCGGCCCTCACCGCCTCCCACGATCAGGCTGTCGCAAAGCTGCAGCAGCAGCTTGACGAAACCAGCACCTCCCTGGAACAGGTCCGCTCCGAAAAAGCCGACCTGACCGCCAAGGAGGAAGAAGCGGCGCAAAAGCTGGCGGCCCTCACCGCCTTCCATGACCAGGCTTCCGCGCAACTGCAACAGCAGCTTGACGAGACCAGCCGGTCTCTGGAGCAGGTCCGCTCCGAACAGGTTGCGGCCATAGCCGCCGTGGCCGCCAAGGAAGAGACCGCCGGACAGCTACGGCGAGAGTTGAACGAAACCCGCGTGGCAAAGCAGGATCTGGAAGACAAGATGGGCGCGGACAAGAAGCAGCTCAACGACAAGATCGCCAAGCTGGAGGAAGCACAGAAAGCGGTCGAGGGAAAGCTCGTGGTGGAGCCCTACTGGAAGTGGATCTTCGCCGCGGTGGTAGGTCTCGGCGCCCTCGGCTGGGGCTGGGGAAGATTCGAACCGTAACCTCCGCCGACGACCTCCTTCGACGTGGCGTTGTCGTCCCCCTTCGCGGCATAAGGGGGACGACAACGCCCTGACGTCAACTCTTGATCTCGGGCCACTCCTGCAGCAGCTTTCCGTAGCCGGAAATGCTGCATGAAAACCCCACCCTCGAAAGCATGAACCAGAGCATGGCGGGATTGCTCGCCACCACCGGCCGTGAGAGGTCCCGCTCGATCCGGTCCAGGACCGGCAAGGGATCCAGCACCGCGCCCTGGAAATAGATCGCCTCCACGTCCGGGTTCGCCTCCAACGCCTTTTCCGTGAGCGCGTAGACATCCTCGGGCACCACGGTCATGGCGTCACGGTAGTCGTCGAAGGTGTCCGCGGGCGAGATGGCGTCGATGCCGCAATCCGTGAGATAGTCGCGAATCCGCTTGTTCATGATCTCGACGAACGGAGTCAGCAACAACACCCTGGGCGTCGAGAGGGCCTTCAGAGCCTCGACGCAGGACTCCAGCGCCGTCGTCACCGGCACGTCCACGGCATCCTTCAACCTCGGCAGCAACCCCTCATTGAGGACCTCCACCGGCGCCCCGCTGACGATGACCCCCTGCCAGCCGCGCTCCCGCGCCAGCCGGGCGGAGGTTTCCACCACCATGTCGCCCGTGCCCGCAAGGCTCTCCAGCGATCCCCGGACGATTCCCAACCCCTCGAACTCCATCTCCACTTCCTTGGGAATGAACGCCTTGAACGGCTCGAAGTGGGGACTCGAGCTCGATATCGGCGTGACGAAACCGATCTTGACCGGATCTGCCATGGCTCCCCTCCTGTTCCTGGACCCGTTTTTCCTAAAACAAGCGCGCGGCGATCCAACTGCCGCCGATGAATGTCCCCAAGGTGCTTCCCAGGTTCGAGAACACGACCACCAGTAGAATGCGGGAGACGGGGTTGCGCCAGAGCCCCTTGGGGAATGCCGTTACCACCTCCCCCATGGCCTCCAGGTCGGCCACCGTCGGCTTCTTCACCCACGCCTGCACTAGGCCCGACACCCAGCCGGCGGCGATGGTGGGGTTGAGGCTGGTGATGGGCGCGGCCACGAACGCCGCCAGCACCGTAATCGGATGTCCCAGGGCCAGCGCTGCCCCCACCGCCGCCAGCACGCCGTTGGCCAGCACCCAGATGGAGATGGACTCCAGCGAGTGGGCCGCGCCGGCGCTGTAGAAACCGTAACCGATGATCGCCACGATCAGCGACGGCACCAGCCACTTGAGGCTCCGGGACCAGAACGCAGCGTCAGGCACGGTCTCAAGGGGGGCCAGCGGATGCTCCTCGTGAATCGCGCGCGCAATTCCCGGCACGTGTCCCGCGCCCACCACCGCCACCACCCGCTCCCCTTCCGCCTCCCGGATCCTCTGCGCCAGGTAGATGTCGCGCTCGTCGATGATCGCCTCCTTCACGGCCGGAAACGCCCTGGCGAACTCCGTCAGGACATCTTCCAACCGGTCCTCCCGCTTGAGGTCGTCCACCGCTTCCTTGTCCACCTCCGGCTCGGTCACGGCGCTGGTGAGGAGCAGGAACATCAGCTTCAGCTTGTTCCAATAGCCGAGCCGCCGCCAGGTTCTCTTCAACGTCACCTGGACGTCGCGGTCCGCCAGCACCAGCTCCGCGTCGCGTTCCCGGGCCAGCCTGACACCCTCCAGCATGTCGGCCCCGGGCCGGACGCCAAGGCGGTCGCCGACGCGCTTGTAGAACGCCGACATGATCAACTGACTCAGGAGGAGGGTGGCCTTGCCTTCCTTGATGACCTTGAAGACGTCCATCTTCCGCCACGCGTCGGGCCGGGTGAATGCCTCGTAGCGCCCCTGGCACAGCTCCACGCAAATGGTATCGGGGTCCACCAGCTCCACGGTCGCACGCACGTCGTCGACGCTTTCCAACGAAACGTGCGCGGTGCCGACGAGATAGACCTCCCGGCCGCGGTCGTTCAGACGCCGTGTGCACGCCGGAAGCCCGGCCAGAGCCGGGTCTTGTGCGCCGTCCATGTCCACGCGGGTCAGACCTGGGCCACCGGTCCGTCGTAGTTCCTCAGCCAGCCGATGAACTGGACGATCTGGTCGACCATGTAGTCGTGGTAGGCCTTGCCCTTCTCGGGGGAAGCCTTGATGGAGGGGCTGAAGGAGCCCGTGGGCACGATCCGGCGCTGCTCGGTGCTGGTCCAGGGGATGTCGATGACCTCGTGGGGCGCGGAGAACAGGTCGCCGTGGGACCACGGCGAGAAGTTCTTGTCGAAGTCCACCTGCGAGGTGGTGAGCTTCTCCTGCTTCACCAGGTGGGGGTACTTGTACCAGCACTCCGAGATCTCCAGCTCGCCGCTGTGATGCTCCTTGGCCTCCTTGATCTCGTTGGCGATCTTCTTGGCGATCTTCACCGGGTCGATGACCGCGAAGAAGACCTCGGGCATCTCGAACTCCCGCAGGTTCTTGGTGGCCGCCAGCAGGCCGGGCAGGTTGGCGCCCTTGTGGCCGTTGATGATGAGGATCTTCCGGAAGCCGTGCTTGTGCAGGCTGCGGCTCATGTCCTGAATCACCGCCATCAGCGTCTCGGTGCGGAGCGAGATGGTGCCGGGAAAACCCAGGTGGTGCGGCGAGTCGCCGAACCACAGCGGCGGCGTGCACAGCGTTCCCGTGGCCCGGGCCACGTCTTCCGCCAAGGCGATGGCGATGAGGCAGTCCAGTCCCAGGGGCCCGGCCGGGCCGTGCTCCTCGGTGCTGCCCACCGGGCAGATGATGATGTCGGAGTCCTCGAGATAAGCCGCGACATCCTCCCAGGTCAGTTCCTGAAGCCATACCGAGCCGAGTTGTGCCGCCATTGCCATCTCCTCCAGTTCAGTGGTTCGGGCACCCTCACCCCAACCCTCTCCCAGAGGGAGAGGGGGTCATCTGCTCTCCCTTCGGGAGAGAAGGACTTCTTTACCCTCTCCCTCTGGGAGAGGGTGGCCGAAGGCCGGGTGAGGGCCAGTCATTTGATCGCCAGCGGATTGGTCGGGGAACCGACCGCGCCGGTGACCGGCAGCGCGGGGCCCGCGAACATGAACTCGTAGCGCCCGTCCTCGGCGCAGTCGTCCGCCAGCTCCTCCAGAAAGAATATCTCGCCTACCGTGAGGCCCATGTTGGGAATGCTGATCCAGTGCCACGGCTGGTTGGCCTCCCGGGTCTGGTTGGGCCGCACCTCCACCCCCCAGGTGTCCGTCGCCACCGCCGCCACCTCCCTGGCGTGAAGCCAGTCGAGGGTCTCGAACCCGAGCCCCGGCGCGTCGCCGCCCGGATAGCCGTCCCACGATCCCGCGTCCATCTTGGCCTTCATCTGGCCCGTCCTCACCAGCAGGAAATCGCCGCGGCGCACTTCCACCTTCTGGCTCTTCATGGCGCGGTCGAGGTCGCGGTTGGTGATGGCGTAGCCGTCCTTGAGCCACTCGCTATCCTTGGCCCGCGCCACGTCCAGCAGCACGCCGCGCCCCACCATCTTGTCACGGGTCTTCTCGATGCCGTTCCTGGCGGCGCCGCCGGTGGTCACCAGGCGGCAGTCGTAGCCGTTGTACATGCGGTCTTCGTAGAAGATGTGCGCCAGGCCGTCCCACTGGGTGCCGGCCTGGAGGGGCATGATGATGACGTCGTCCGCGCCGCGGATGCCCCGGTGATCCAGCACGCCGGAATAGGCGTCGGTGCCGGTACGGAGCATGAGGTGGATGGGATTGAAGCGGCCCATGGCCGGGTAGTTGCTCTTGCCGCCCTGCGGTCCGTCGGCGTCGAAGGCCAGGGCGAGGGAGAATACCCGGCCCTTGCGCACGAGTTGCGCGGCGGCGACGACGTCCTCGGGCGTGGTGAAGTTGAGGGTGCCGATCTCGTCGTCCCTGCCCCACCGGCCCCAGTTGCGCAGCCGCTTCGCCGCCTCCCGGATGACCTCCATGGTAAGTTTACGCCTTCGAGTCGCCAAGCCTGCCTCCTGTGCCCCGGGGCCCTGATCGGGTTGAAACTCTGCTGTGGATAACCTATGAATTGCCGGTATGTCGTCCGCCGTTGACAGCGGCAAGGGTCAGAAGGTGATGCTCGGCTTCGTGGTGCGACGCTGCGCCAGGGAACTAGGCCACACCCCAAAACCCCACGAGTTTGCCGCCTGGGCCAACAACCAGAGCCTGGACGGAGAACACTACAACATCTTCGGCCAAGCCATCTCGACCGAAGCGGCGACGGTCATGCTGCGCCGGCTCGACCGGCTCGTGACCATCCGCTCCCGCGACGTCATCCTCGGCCACCCCGATATCCACTAGACGCCCGCAACGCGGTGAACCCCGCGGGGCGACCGCCGGTCGCCCCTATCCACGAACGCCCGCATGGCGGTGAATCCCGTAGGGGCGACCGGCGGTCGCCCTGGCCCGCTACGGGTCGCCGGTTCAGACAGGCATCGCGCCCCCTCAGGAAGCCTTCCGCACCGCGTGGCTGATATCGAGGTTGTAGAGCCTCGCGCCGTTGTCCCGCAAGATCCTGGTCTTGACGGTTTCGCTCAGGTCTTCGCGCTGCTTCAGGTAGTCGCTGGAAAGGACCTCGCGGTCGCCGTGGGGCATGTCCGAACCGTAGACCACCTGGTCGCCCACCAACTCCACCACCTCGGGCAGCAGCGTATCCTCCACCTCGCAGCTCAAGTAGAGATTGCCCTGCCGCATGTATTCCATGGGGGCGAGCTTGGCCTTGGGAATCGTGTCCGGGAGGATGTCGGCGAGGAAGTTCCCCGAGTGCCCGAACCGGTGATCCAGGCGATCCAGCATGAAATGGATCCACTGGCAGCCCGCCTCCAGGAACCCCACCCGCAGGGTCGGGAAACGGTCCAGCAGGCCGCTGTTGATCATGGACGAGAAGCCCAGCAGCACCGGCATGAGAAACGCGTTGACGGACGAGGGATAGATGTGGGTGAACAGGCCGGTCAGGGCCGGACACGCCCAGCCCACGTGGATCGCCAAGGTCAGGTCCCGCTCCACCAGGGCTTCGTAGAACGGCAGGAATGCGGGGTCGTCTAGCAGCCGGTCGCCGATGGTGCCCAGCAGCATCACGGCCACGGCGCCGAGCTCGTGGGCCTCCTTGACCTGTTGCACCGCTCCTTCGACGTCGTCGAGGTTCACCACCGCGGCCCACTTGAGCCGTTCATGAGCGCCGATCTGGTCGCCCAGGAAACGATTGTAGGCGGTGCTCATGGCGGTTACGAGCGGCGGGGTCGCGGCCAGCGGATAGGCCAGGAACAGCGTCGGATACAGGACCTGGAGCGAGATCCCCTCCTTGTCCATGGCCTCGATCCGCTCCTTGACGCCGTGGATCTCCATGCTGCCGATGGTGTCGGACTTCTTCTGGGCGTGGGGCGTCTTCTTGCCCTTGTAGCTGGCCGGAGTGCCGAGATTGTGGGCGCCACGGCCGACGCGGCGCGGGTACATCTGTTCCTCGATCATCCAGTAGACCATCTGGTCGATGGCCACCACGCGCGGGCGCTGGGCTCGGAATGCCGGATCGAAGTACTTGTCGCTGAACGTGGCTTCGCTTTCCTCTACGTGTCCGTCCGCGTCTACCAGGTACATGAATCACCTCCATTTGCTGCGCCGGCCCCTCGGTCGTCATGGGCGCGACCCCTCTGGATGTAGCCCAAACGCATGGGGCAGTTCAAGGCTGGGATGGCGTTTAACGGCTGCATCCCGTTGACACGGCCTCGAAAACTTCCTAGTGTGCAGGACTTTGCGGATGGACCTTCAGTTCGTTGGGAATACCCGTCACAAGGAGGGCAAGACATGATTCGACTGGTTTCGAGTTTCCTGATCGCTCTGGTCACCCTGGCGGGCGCCGCGATGGCGCTGGCCCAGGACATGCCCACGGTCAGCATCGGCTCGTTCGACAAGCCGTCGTTCGGCCACACTACGGCCTCCCTGATCGAGGCCAACAACTTCGACAAGAAGCACGGCGTCGACCTCCAGTGGTCCTTCAAAAATGGGCGCGCGGCCAACACGGACTTCGCCACCGGCAGGGACAAGATCACCATCGCCTCGGCTCTCCTGTCGGAAGCCAACCGCCGGCTCAAGGGGGTGAAATCGGTCTACCTCTTCAACGTGCTCAACGGACACGGCGCGCTGCTGACCATGGACCCCGAGATCAACAGCATCGCGGACCTCGAGGGCAAGAGCCTGGGGGCGTTCACCGTAACCACCAACTACGCCATGTTCCGCTACTTCGCCCAGAAGGCGGGGGTCGACCTGAACAAGGTTTCGGTGCAGTCCACCGCCACCGGGGGATTGGCGACCCTGCTGATGGCCAAGCGCGCCGACGCGGTGCACTTCTGGGAGCCCAACTACTCCAAGATGCTGGTGAGCAATCCCGGCAAGCTCAAGATGATCGAGTACTTCCACCAGTGGCAAGCGATACACGGGGCGCCGCAGAGGGGCTTCCTGGGCATCGCGGCGCACGAGGACTGGATCGACGCCAACAAGGCGCTGATCCCGAAGATCTACAAGGCCTTCGAGGAGCTGGCCAAGTGGCTGCCGACGCATCATGACGAGGCGGCGACGATCATCGAGAAGGCCGCCGGCGTTCCCAAGCAGGCGTTCCTGATGGCGCTGTCGACCCGCCGCTATCCGCTCGACGTGGTGCCCGCGGCGGAGATCGAGAGCAACATCAAGGCCCTGTTCCAGGCCGGCATCGACAGCGGCTACATGAAGCAGATGCCGGACGACGGCATCATTTACCGGGGCAAGGTCCGTTAAGCGCGCGCCGCTTCCCGAATGGAATCCGACGCACCGCACACCGCGTTGTCTCCGGCGCAGGCCCAGGAGGCGTGGCATTCGCGCCTCCTGGGCCTCATGGCCGCCCGGAAAGAGCCGATCATCTCGTTTGCCGTGATCCTGGCGTCGTGGCAGATCGCCTCCTTCTTCCTGCCCCCGTACCTGATTCCCAGCGTCGGCGTCATCGTCGCCGCCTTCATCGAGATCGTGGTCAACATCGGCCTGTTGGGTGACGTGCTGATCACCATGGGCCGGATCTTTCTGGGGCTCGTCCTGGCCTTCATCAGCGGCACCATCCTGGGCGTGTTCATGGGCTTCACCCAGACGGTGGAGAAGCACACTCTGCCGGTGCTCCACTTCATCATGGGCATACCGGCGCTCTCATGGGTGGTCTTCGCCATCATCTGGTTCAGCCACGTGGAGACCCGCATCGCCTTCATCCTGCTGGCGGGCAGCCTGCCCAATTTCGCGCTCATCATCCACGACGGCATCAAGAGCATCTCCAAGGAGTACCTGGACATGCTGCGGGCCATGCGCCCGACCCGGAAGCAGCTCTTCTCCAAGCTGATCCTGCCGGGCATGGTCCCCGCGGTGCTCACCGCCTGGAAGGTGAACCTCGGGCTGGCCGCGCGGGTGGTCATCGTCGCCGAGCTGGTGGGCGCCAGCCGGGGCGTGGGCAACAAGCTCCTGCTGGCGCAGGAGTTGTTCGAGATGCCCAAGGCCATCGCCTGGACCCTGGTGCTGGTAACTTTCCTGCTCGTCACCCAGTTCGTCATCCTCCTTCTGGAGCACAAGCTGCTGCGCTGGCGCCCCGCGAAGGAGGGAGGAATGGCCACATGAGCGCCGCCGAGCCGGTCGTCCGGATGCGGGACGTAAGCAAGGTGTTCACTTCGGTGGACGGCGACCGCTTCACCGCGGTGGAGAGCCTCGATCTCGAGGTGGGCAGCGGCGACATCGTCGCGATCGTGGGCAAGACGGGTTGCGGGAAGTCGACGGCGTTCAACCTTCTCCTCGGCCTGGAGCAGGCCACCACGGGTTCCATCGCGCTCCTGGGACACGACCCCTACACGGAGTTCGACTGGTTCCGCTCCAAGCTGGGCGTCATCTTCCAGACCGACCGCCTGCTGCCGTGGCGCACGGCGCTGGAAAACGCGCGGGTGGGCCTGGAGATCCTCGATTTCGGCGAAAAGGAACAGAACGACATCGCCCTGCAATGGCTGCACAAGCTGGAGCTACAGGGGTTCGAGGACGCCTACCCTCACGAGCTGTCCGGCGGCATGCGCCAGCGCGTGGGCATGGCCCGGGCCTTCTGCCTCACGCCGGAGATCTTCTTCGCCGACGAGGCCTTCGGCCACCTGGACCAGTCCACCGCCAAACGGCTGCGCGAAGTCTTCCTGGAACTGGTCAGTGAAAGCCAGAAGACCTGCCTCCTCATCACCCACAACATCCACGAGGCCCTGGAAATCGGCTCGCGCCTGGTGATCCTCGGCAAGCCCGGCAGAGTCCTCGCCGACATCGAAACCCCCACCAACGCCTCCCGGGCGGAAATGGGCGAGTTCGAGGACCGGGTCCTCGACATCATCGAGAACAACGAAGTGGTGGGGTAGGAGGCGAACCGGCCCTCACCCTGACCCTCTCCCAGAGGGAGAGGGAACTTGGTACCGTCCCTTTGGAAGAGGAAACGCGGCCTCCGACCCCCTCTCCCTCCGGGAGAGGGTTGGGGTGAGGGCCGTCGGGGACTCTACCCCAGCATCCGGTCCGGCAGCCACAGCGAGATCTGCGGGAAGGCCACCAGGATGACCAGGGTGACCACGTCCATGAGGAAGAACGGCAGGATGCCCTTGAATATCTCCTCGAGGCGCACCATTCCGTGAGCGGCGGCGTTCACGGTGTAGACGTTCATGCCCACCGGCGGGGTGATGAGGCCGATCTCGGAGGTCTTGATCACCAGGACGCCGAACCAGATGCCGCTGAAGCCCATCTGGATGATGATGGGGAAGACGATGGGCAGGGTGATGGCCATCATCGCGGCCGGGTCCATGAACATGCCCAGGAAAACGTAGAGCAGCAGGAAACCGGTCAGGACCAGGTGGCGCGGCATGCCGGAACTCACCAGGTAGTCCGCCAAGCGCGGGCCGACGTTGGTGATGGCCAGGAAGCGGCTGAAGATGTAGGCGCCGATGATGATGGTGAAGAGCATCGTGGTGGAAGTGGCGGTGTCCAGCACGGTGTTGCGCAGCCTCTCGCGCGAGAAGGCGCCCTTGGCGATCATGATTACGAACGCGCCGAAGGCGCCGAAGGCGCCCGCCTCGGTGGGGGTGGCGATGCCCAGGTAAATTGCGCCCATGACGACGATGGAGAGCGTGACGATGCCCCACACCCGGTACAGGGACAGGAGCTTCTCCCTCAACGGCGGCCTTTCCTCGAGGATGGGCGCTATTTCGGGCCGGAGCCGGACCCAGCATGAGATCATGCCCATGTAGATCAGCGCGGAGAGGACCCCGGGAATGAAGCCGGCGATGAGCAGCTTGCCGATGGACTGCTCGGTAATGATCCCGTAGATGATCATGAGGCCGCTGGGAGGGATCAGCGCTCCCAGGGTCCCGGAAGCCGCGATGGCGCCGGTGGCAAGACGCTTGTCGTAGCCATACTTGGTCATCTCCGGCAGCGCCACCTGGGTGAAGGTGGCCGCGGTGGCCACGCTGGAGCCGCAGGCGGCCGCAAACGCGGCGCAACTCGCCGTGGTGGCCATGGCGAGGCCGCCGCGGACCCGTCCCAGCCACTTGTGGACCACCGAGTAGATGTCCGCGCTCAAGCCCCCGTAGTTGGCGAACTGCCCCATCAGGATAAAGACGGGGATGGCGAAGAACGTGAAGTTGGCCACCACCTTGTACGGGGTCGTCCGCAAAAGACCGATGCCGGCGGCCCAGCTATCGGTGAGCATGACGAAGCCCAACACCCCGACCAGCCCCAGCGACACGGCCACGTGAAGGCCGCACAGGAGCAGGAAGATCAGAACAAAGACGCTGATGATCGCCAGGAGGGTTGGGTCCATGTGATGTCTACCCCGGGGTTATGAGACTGCGAAAATGCTTCCAGGCGTCTCTCAACATCTGGATGGCGATGAGGGCGGCGCCGAACGGGATGGCGAGCTTGGGCGGGTAGACCGGAATCTGCACCAGTCCGTCGGATGCCTCGCGGTACTCCAGGGCGGAGAGCCCGGCATGCCACGACTGCCAGGCCATGAGCACGAAGAACACCGCCGCGATCAGAAGGACGAACACCGCGAGGCCGTCGCCGACCTTCCCCGGCAGCCGCTGCGTCACGAGCTCCACGCAGATGTGCCGCTTGGTGAGCTGGACATACGCCAGACTGAAAAAGACCACGAACACGATGAGGAACTCGGTGAACTCCAGCGTCCCGGGGATCGGGCTCGAAAACACGTAGCGCCCGGTGACGTCCACCGTGATCAGCAGCATCATGAAGAACAGGACGTAGCCGCTGATCTCGTTCAGGAAGGTCATGAACCGGGTCATCCAGGTGTGGTCGCCTTCCGGCGCCGCGAAACCCGGTGTTCCGGCGGATTCGAGAGTATCCTTAGGTGGTTCCAAGACAGCCTGACCCCGTGACGGTGTACGGGGACGGCATCACCGCCGCCCCCGCAGCCGCGTGTTTTGATGGAAGGAGTTACCCCCGTCCCATGACCGGTGCTATTCGCCGCGAAAGACGGCCAGGGTCTTCTTGCCCGGCAGGCCCAGCTTCTCCATGCTGGCCACCCAGTCCCCGGCGATCTTCTGGACGCCCGGGCTGTTCTTCCACTTCTCCCTGTCCGAGGCCGAGAAGTCGACGATCTTGACACCCTTGGCCGTCAGGTACTTCTGGAACTTGACGTCGTCGTCCTTCATGGCCTGGGCTTCCCACTTGCCGACCTTCTCACCCTCTTCCAGCAGGATCTTCTGGTGCTCCTTCGACAGGGAATCCCACTTCCGCTTGTTGATGGTGAAGGTGTTGATGCCCGCGATGCAGCCCATCTCGATCTTGCTCATATACTTGGCCACCTCGTAGGTCTTGAACCGCTGGGCCGCCTCGAAGGAGAGGATGCGCGCGTCGATGGTCTTGCGCTGCAGCGCCTCGTACATCTCGCCGCCGGTGGTGCTGACCGGAATCCCGCCGCCCGCCTTGATGGCCTTGGGGGCGATACGGCCGAAGGTGCCGACCTTCTTGCCCTTGAGCTCCGCCAGGTTCGTGATGGGGTAGTGGGCCACGAGCTGGTAGCTGGCCGTGGCGGTCATGCCCACCACCACGTGGCCGAACTTGGTCAGCTCCGCGCTAGCCTCCGGGATCTGCGCGAGCACGCGCATGCCGCCGTCGCGCGACTGCACCGGATCACTCACGGCGAAGGGCAGCCCCGCCACCTGGAGCAGCCGGATCTTGTCGGAGAAGTAGCCGATGGCCAGGTCGGCCATGTCGGAGGTGCCCAACTGCACCGCCTCCAGGGCCTCCTTGGCGTGCACCAGCGAGTTGGCCCAGAAGATCTGGACCTCGATCTCGCCGTTGGTCCTCTTGGCCACGCCGTTCTTGAAATGCACGAGATAGTCGGCGCGCGGGGTTCCCGGGCGCGCGGACTGCGTCGCTACCTTGAGGATGATCTTGGATTGGGCGTCTTCCGGTACTGTCAACCCGGCGGCGCACAGGACGCCCGCCATCAGGAAGACCACCAACGATTTCGATACTGCCTTCATGCTTTCCCCTTTCTGATACTGCTACCCTTTTTGCCGTGACGCCGACGCGTCATGGCCCAACGTCGTCCGGTTGTGACCGGGACTTACAGATTGAAGAACCGCTTCGCGTTGTCGCCCAGCACCGCCTGCTTGTCCTCCCTGGACATGTCGTCGCGTTCCACCACCTCCTCGATCTCGTGCTTGGCCGCCGGCAGGTCCACCTCGTGAGGATAGTCGGAGGCGTAGGCGAAGGCCTCGATGCCCACGCGGCTCGCGACGTACGCCAAAGTCTCCTCGCTGCCTTCGCACCCCAGCAGGATCCGGCCGCCCTTCAGGTACTCCACCGGCCGCATCTTCGGCTGGTCGGCGGCGTCGAAGTAGTTCTCGTCGCGCACCATGCGGTCGATGAGGAAGTCGAGCCAACCGCAGCCCCCCTCCATGAACGCAGCCTTGAGCTTGGGATGCGCGTCGAAAACGCCATGGTAGATGAACGACACGAGAGCGATCATCAACGGAATCGAATGGTGCAGGACGTGGGAACCCGTGAAGTTGGTAAACGTGTCCATACCCATGCCCAGGTTGGAGCCGCCGTGAATGGCGATGGGCACACCCAGGCGCTCGGCCTCCGCGTAGACCGGCCAGTAGCTCTGGTGGCCGAGGTGGAGCGGCAACCCCGTGGACGGCAGCATGCCGCCGACGAAGCCGAGTTTGTCCACCGCGCGCCGGAGCTCCTTCACGGCCTCGGGAACGTCTTGCATGGGCAGGAGCGCCACCGGCCGCAACCGGTCGCTCACCTTGGCGAACTTCTCGTGAATGTAGTCGTTGTAGGCTTGGCAGACGTCCACAGCATAGCGCGGTATCTGGATAAGGCCGACCGAGAGCCCCTCGGTGGTGAACAGGACGGTCTTGTCGATACCGGCCTGCTCTAGAAAGGCGACCCAGTCCTCGCCGCTCCCGGGCATGTATTCGCTGGCGGTGACACGCTCGTTGCCGGTGGTGCCGGCGTGGAGAGCGAAATGCATTCCGTCGATGGAAGGGAATACCCCCTGGCGGTCCCGCGCCGGGTTGGTGGCCTGCATCCTGATGCGGTCGCTCATGTAGTCGGCCATGTCCGGGACCCATTCCACCACGTGGCCATCGCAATCTACTACGGAATAGTCTTCGTAGGACACGGTAACCTCCCGAACCGCTTTCGTGAACCGCCTCTCTAGCACCGCCGACGCTGCCACGCCATCTCTCCGAACCGCACTTTTCGCGTCTCAGGCGCGAAGAAAGCACACTAGTCGAAGCCTTGAACCGATGTCAAGGGGAGCTTTCGAGACACTGAAGAGAATGCTGCGTATGGAGGTGGGAGGGGGTCCGCACCCCCTCCCTTCAACCAGACCTATTCGCCCAGGAAAGCCGCCAGGGTCTTCTTGCCGGGCAGACCCTGTTTTTCCATGCCCGCTACCCAGTCCCCTGCGATCTTCTGAACGCCCGGACTGTTCTTCCACTTCTCCCTGTCCTCGGCCGAGAAATCGACGATGATGACGCCCTTGCCCTTAAGGTACTTCTGGAACTTGAGGTCGTCGTCCTTCATGGCCTGGGCTTCCCACCTTCCAGCCTTGTCACCCTCCTCCAGAATGATCTTCTGGTGTTCCTTCGACAGAGAATCCCACTTCCGCTTGTTGATGGTGAACATCGAGACACCCGCTATACAGCCCATCTCGATCTTGCTCATGTACTTCGCCACCTCGTAGGTCTTGAACCGCTGCGCGGCCTCGAAAGAGAGGATGCGCGCGTCGATGGTCTTGCGCTGCAGGGCTTCGTACATCTCTCCGCCCGTCGTGCTCACCGGGATGCCACCGCCTGCCTTGATGGCCTTGGGCGCGATGCGGCCGAAGGTACCGACCTTCTTACCCTTGAGCTCCGCCAGATTACGAATAGGATCGTGGCCCACGAGCTGGTAGCTCGCCGTGGCGGTCATGCCCACCACCTTGTGGCCGAACTTGGTGAGCTCGGCGCTCGCCTCCGGTATCCGCTTGAGCACACGCTCGGTGCCCTGCCACGCCTTCACCGGATCGCTGACGGAGAACGGCAGACCTGCCACCTGCAGCAGCCTGATCTTGTCGGAAAAATAACCCACGGCAAGATCGGCCATGTCCGCGGTTCCCAACTGTACCGCTTCCAGGGCCTCCTTGGCGTGCACCAGAGAGTTGGCCCAGTAGATCTGGACCTCGATCTCGCCCTTGGTCCTTTCCGCCACCGCCTTCTGGAAACGCACCAGGTAATCGGCACGCGGAGTCCCGGGGCGGGCGGACTGGGTCGGTACCTTGAGGATGATCTTCGCCTCGGCGTCCTGCGGAACCGGCGCTCCCGTAACAAGCACGAATGCTGCCATCACGAAAAGCGCTAACGATCTGGATATTGTTTTCATTGCCTCCCCCTTCTGTTTGTCAGTGGCCTCTACACGGTATCGGCACGTGATTCGTCGCCGACACTATGCGATGCCGCGAACGGATGTCAAGGGATTTCGCAACGAAGCCGCGCACTTTCGCCAATACGTGCGCGGCTGCGTCGGCCCCTGCGGGCCGCTCCGCATCCACTGGGTTGAGCTGCTCAGTTTGCCGGCAGCCGCTCCTTGGGGAAGTTCGAGGCCGCGGTGACGCCGCCGTCGCAGATGAGGTTCTCGCCCCACACGAAGCCCGAGTCGTCGCTCGCCAGGAACAGCATGGCCTTGGCCTGGTCCTCGGCGGTGCCCAGCCGTCCCGCCAGGTTCTTGAACTCCCGGCCCTCGGCGCCCTCGTCCTGGCCCACGGGCGAGCCCGACCGGTTGGGGGTCAGACAGTTGACCCGGATATTGTACTGGGAAAGTTGCACGGCCATGCCGCGGGAGAGGTTGACCACCCCGCCCTTGGCGGCCATGTAGGCGATGGCGTCGGTGCGGCCGGAAAGGCCGGAGGTGGAGGCCACGTTGACGATCACTCCGCCCCTGCCCTGCTTGACCATCTGTTCGGCCACGTACCGCCCCACCAGGAACGGTCCCTTGAGGGTCACGTCGATGACCAGGTCCCACTCCTCTTCGGAGATGCTGAAGATGGTCTCGTGGTCGGTAATGGCGGCGTTATTGACCAGGATGTCGATGCCGCCGAAGGCGTCCACCGTCGCCTGCACCATGGCCTTCACGTCGTCGGTGTCGGCGACGTTGCACTTGGCGTAGATGGCCTCATGGCCGGCGGCCTTGAGGTCGCCGACGACCTTCTCGCCGCGGCCCGGGTCCATGTCCACGATGCATATCTTGGCGCCTTCCGAGGCGAACAGCTTGGCGGCGGCCTCGCCGATGTTGCGGCCGGATCCTGTGATAATCGCTACACGGTCCTTGAGCTTCATGCTTTCCTCCTTGCCCTACTACGATTCGTTCGTCTCAGGGTCGTTATTGTTTGGCCTCTCGGTTGCCTTTCCGGTGGCTCCGCACACGGGCGGGTTTGAAACCCGCCCCTACACCGGTCACGCACAGGCTTGATCCCTTCTCTACTTGTCGAGCATCCCCAGGAAAATCTTCTCCGACGTCACGGGCAGATCCTTGATGCGCACGTCCACGGCGTCGTCCACCGCGTTGGCGATGGAGGGCGCCACGGGAATGAGCGAGGTCTCGCCGATGCCCTTGGCTCCGAACGGCCCGTTCTTGTGCGGCACCTCCACGGCGATGGGCGTGATCTCGTCGGGCATGTCGCCCAGCGCCGGCAGCACGTAGTCCACGAGATTGGGATTCACCAGGATGCCGTTGTCCCACACCATCTGCTCGAACAGCGCCTGCCCCAGGCCGGTGATGGCCCCGCCCACGAGCTGCTGCTGGCAGCCCAGGGGCGTTATGACCCGGCCCACGTCCACCGCGGTGGCGTGCTTCAGCACCCGGAGCCTGCCGGTGTCCTTGTCGATCTCCACCTCGCTGCCGCCGGCGCCCACGAACCAGAAGGACGAGGTGGTCTTGTCGCCGGTGTCCGGGTCCGTGAGGCCGGTCTTCACCTCGCCCCGTCCCACCAGCGTGCCTCCCTGCATGCCGAAGTGGTTGAAGAGCACCTCGCGGATGGTCAGGGCGTTCTCGCGGAAAAGGACCTTGCCGCCCTCCATGCGCGTCTCGTCGAACGGCACCTCGTACTCCTCGGAGACGAACCTGCGGAGCTGCTCGCACAAGTCCAGGGACGCCAGCTCCAGGGCCTTGCCCATGTGGAACGTGGAACGGCTCGACGAGGTGGTGAGATCGTAGGGCACCACGTCGGTGTCCACCCCCAGCACCGACACCTGCTCCAGGGGTATCCCCAGCGTGTCCGCCACGATGGCGGCCATGGCTGTGTCCGAGCCCTGGCCCATCTCCACCGTGCTGGTGAACACGTTGACGCTGCCGTCCTCGTTGAGCTTGATGGCCGCGCACGAGATGGACGGGGTGATGGTGGCCTTGATGAGCGCCGCGAGCCCCCTGCCGCGCACCTTGGAGGGATCCTCCGGCTGCGCCATGGGCTCGCTCCACTTCATCTCCTGGGCGACCTTCTCCAGGCAGCCCTTGACGCCGATGCTCCAGAGCTTCTCGCCGGTGACGAACTCGTCGCCCTCGTCGTAGATGTTCTGCATGCGCAGCTCGTAGGGGTCGCGGTTGAGCGCCTTGGCGATGATGTCGGTCTGCGACTCGCTGGCCCAGGCCGACTGGGACACGCCGAAGCCGCGGAAGGCGCCCGCCGGCGGCTTGTTGGTGTACACCGACTTGGCGTCGATCTTGACGTGCTTGAACTTATAGGGCCCGGCCGCGGTGTAGGCGGACTTCTTGGCCACTCGCGGACCTATCTCCGCGAAGGCGCCGGTGTCGAGAAAGACCTCCGCCTCCCGCGCATGGAAGCTTCCGTCGGCCTTGACCCCGGTCTTCATGCGGATGAACGCGGCGTGCTTGGTCACCGTGTAGAACACCTCTTCGCGGCTCAGCAGAATGCGCACCGGGCGCTTGGCCTTCTGCGCCAGCGCCACCGTCAGCGGCTCGATCTTGGGATAGACCTTGCTGCCGTAGCCGCCGCCGAGATACGGCACCATGATGCGGATCTTCGACACCGGCATTTTGAAGATGTTGGCGAGTTGGGTGCGCACCACGAAAGGGTTCTGGGTCGTGGACCACAGGTGCACCCGCCCGTCCGGCTGGAAGTCCGCGATGCAGCCGTGGGGCTCCAGCGCTACGTGCTGGGTGGTGGGCAGGATGAAGGTGTCCTCGAAGACGTGAGCACACTCGGCGAAGCCCTGCTCGATATCCCCCTTGCGCAGCTTGAAGTGGGTGCAGACGTTGGTGTTCTCGATGGGCTTCAACTCGGCCAGGTCGGCGAAGCCGTGCTCGGGGATGCGCACGGTCTCGTGCACCAGCGTGGCGTCCTCCTTCACCGAGTCGCGCACGTCCATCACCGGCGGCAGGTCCTCGTATTCCACCACGATGAGAGTGGCCGCTTCCTCGGCGGCCTCGCGTGTCTCAGCCGCCACCGCCGCCACCGGATCCCCCACGTGCCGGACCTTGTCCACCGCCACGATGGTCTGGTCCTTGAACACCGGCCCGTAGTAGGGCTCGATGCCGGTCCCCTGGACCACGTCGTCCTTCGTGTAGACGGCCACCACTCCGGGCACCTTCAGGGCCTCGGATGCGTCCACGTAGCGGATCCAGGCGTGGGCCACCGGACTGCGCAGGACCGCTCCCTCGCAGACCCCCGGCATCTTCATGTCCGCCAAGTACGCGGCGCGGCCCGTCAGCTTGGCCTGGTAGTCCAGTCGCTGTCCGTCCTGTGCGCTTTGCGGCCTCTCGCTTATCGCCATGACACGCTCCTTTGGAACAACGCCCTATGACCGGGCCACGTTCCGGATGGCCTGCATGATCTCCTGGTAGCAGCCGCAGCGGCAGAAGCTGCCGCCCATGTAACTCTTGATCTGCTCGTCGTCGGGGTGGGGATTCTCGTCCAGCATCGCCTTGGCCGTGAGCAGGAACCCGGAGGTGCAATAACCGCACTGCAAGGCGCCGAACTTCATGAACGACTCCTGCAGCGGGTGCAGCCTGTCACCGTCCGCCAGACCCTCCACGGTGGTGACCCTGCGGCCGTCGGCGTCAACCGCCAGCACCGAGCAGGCGCTCACGGGTTTACCGTCCACCAGGAGCGTGCAGGCGCCGCACACCTGGATGTCGCAGCCCAGCTTGGCGCCGGTGAGGTCCAGCTCTTCCCGGACCACGTCCAGCAGCGTGCGCCAAGGCTCCACCTCCACCTCGCAGGACGCGCCGTTGACCTCCATGGTGATGGCCTTCTTCATGCCGAGGGATCCTCTCGATTGGCCGTCGCACCGCGCGCCCTCACCCCGACCCTCTCCCTGAGGGAGAGGGAGTCAGATGGCAGCCTGACGCAACGTCGCGTTTCTTTTCCCCTAGGAACCGGCACTGCTCGCACTCTCGTACACCTTGCCCGCGAGGCGCCGCACCAGTGCCGCCACCATCTCGCGCTTGTAGCGCTCCGAGCCGCGCAGGTCGTCCATGGGGTCGCACTCGTCGGCGGCGGCGCGGGCCGCCTTGTGCAGGTTCTCGTCGTTGAGCGCTTGACCCTCCAGCGCCGCCTCGGCGTTGCGCGCACGCATGGGCGTGGGGGCGACGCAGCCGAGCCCGATGCGCACCGCGCTGCAAGTGCCTTCCTCCGGATCCACCGACATGCGCACGGCCACGCCGATGCAGGGCTTGTCCACCACCGAACTGCTGGAGAAGCGGACGTAGTCGATGGCGCTGTGCGCCGGCAGCGGCGGGACCACGACGTGCGTCAGCACCTCGTCCTCCCCCAACTGGGTCTCGTAGTAGTCGACGAACACGTCTTCCAGCGGAAGCGTGCGCCCGCCGGACGTGTTGGCGATGCGCACCGTGGCATCCAGCGTGATGAAGACGCACGGCAAGTCGGTCAACGGCTCTCCGGAGGCGATGTTGCCGCCCACCGTGGCCATGTTGCGCACCCGGATGTTGGCCACGTCGTGCTCCAGCTCGCACAGCACCGGCAGACGCTTCGCCAGCAGGCCGGAAGTCTCGATGTCGTGGTGCGTCACCAGCGCGCCGATGACGAGGTCGTCCCCGGCCTCCTCGATGCGCCGCAACTCGTCTATCTTCTTGATGTTGATCAGGGCGTCGGGCTGAAGGAAACCCTGCTTGAGCAGGATCGTGAGGGAGCTGCCGCCGGCGAACACGCGCGCGTTGCCGCCGTATTGCTTGAGCAGGTCGCAGGCTTCGGCCACCGTGCCGGGTTCCAGGTATTCGAAGTGCTTCATGATCGCCGGGAAACGTTGTGAGCCGTTCGTCCTGAGCGTAGCGTAGCGCCAGCGGAGCGAAGTCGAAGGACGCTGATCACGGGCGCCTCAGATGTAGTCCACCTTGTCGACGCCGGGCACCTGGACCTTCCGGTAGTACTCGTTGTCGTGGAGCGGCATGGTGGCGTCGATGCCCCACACGGCCGTCGTGCGCGGCGCCGGCGCCGAGGGATCCAGGGTGGACATGGCCAGGTTCGGAACGATGATGACGTCCTTGTCCGGCTGGACCCGCGTGTTGACCGCCCACTCCACGTCCACCGGATCGTGCACGTTGATGTCCTCGTCCACCACCACCACGCGCTTGAAGCCCGCGCCGGTGGCCAGCAGCGCCAGGATGACGTTGCGCGCCTCGGCGTCGTGGCGCTTGCGCATGGACACCACCGCGTGGTGCCGGAAGGTGCCGCCGGCGCTGACGCTGAAGTCCTTGACCTCCGGCGTGATAGTAGACACCGTGCGGTAGACCAGCGCCGCGTTGGCGCACTCGATGAGGGTGTGGTTCTCGGTCACCGGCATGCCCGTGAGGCAGGTCTCGTAGATGGGGTTCTGCCGCATGGTGATGGCGGTGACCTGCACCACCGGCGCCTGCTTGCTCTCGCTGTAGGTGCCCGGGTACTCGCCGTAGGGGCCGTCCGACACCCGCTCACCGGGGACGGTGACGCCCTCGATCACCACCTCGGCGTGAGCCGGCACGTCCACGTCGATGGTGTCGCACTTGGTCAACTGCACCGGCGCGCCCCGCAAACCGCCGGCCACCGCGAACTCGTCCACCCCGTAAGGAACCCGGGACTGGGAGCCGATGATGATGGCGGGGTCCACGCCGATGGCCGTGGCCACCTCCAACCCCTCGCCCCGGTCCTCGGCCTTGAGGATCATGCGCCCGAGGTGATGGTCCGGCGGCGCCCACAGGGACAGCCGGTCCTTGCCCAGCCGCAGCATGCGGTGGATGGACACGTTGGGGATGCGCGTGTCCGGATCCTTGCCGATCTGCACGCCGATGGTGACGTAGGCGCCGCAGTCCTTCTCCGAATGGACGCAGATGGGAAGCTTTTCGAGGTCGATGTCGTCGCCGGTCCAGCGCACCTCCTTGACCGGGCCGGTGGACACCATCTCGGAGGGAATGCGCGCCTCCTCCAGGGTCAGGTAGCGCTCCAGCAGCTTGTCCTCGGTGACCCCCAAGCCCAGCGCCACCAGCCGCCGGGTGGCATACAGCGCCCCCAGCACGCGCCAGTCGGGATGGTCCTTGACGTTGTTGAACAACAGCGCCGGACCGCCCACGTCGGAACTCTTGCGAATGCCGGCGGCAACCTCGAAGCGCGTGTCCACCTCCCGATTGACCTCCAGCAACTGGCCCTCGCGCTCCAGCACGTCAAGGAATTCTCTCAGGTCTTGATGCAATGTGGCTCTCCCGTTTACCGCTCCCTCTCGGTCTGCCCCGGAAGCGGGAATCCAGACTAATTACCAAAAGGGACCTGGGGAGTCTACCATTTGACACCGCCACCCCAGGGGAGTACGGACAGGGCGCATGATCACGATTCGGGCGCTGCGCAAGGAGTTCATCGTCACCGACGGCAAGGTCGCCGCGATCAAACGTCTCGACCTTGACGTGGAGGAGGGGGAGTTCTTCGTCATCGTCGGCGCCAGCGGCTCGGGGAAGACCACCCTTCTGCGCTGCGTGGCCGGGCTCGAGACCCCCAACGGCGGCGAGATCCGCATCGCCGACCGCACCGTGTTCGGGGACGAGCCGCCGGTGTGGGTGCCGCCCCAGGACCGGAACTTCGGCATGGTGTTCCAGTCCTATGCCGTGTGGCCGCATCTGACGGTGTTCGACAACGTGGCGCTTCCACTCCGGGAAGGCGCCCAGAAGATCCCTCGCCAGCAGGTCGACGAGCGCGTGCGGGACGCGCTCCATATGGTGCAGCTCGACGAGCAGACCGACCGGCCCTCCACGCTCCTGAGCGGCGGCCAGCAGCAGCGGGTGGCGTTGGCCCGGGCCATCGCCGTGAACCCCAAGGTGCTGCTCATGGACGAGCCGCTGAGCAACCTCGACGCCCGCCTGCGCGAGGACGTGCGCGGCCGCATCCGCGACCTCGCCAAGCAGCTCGGCGCCACCGTCCTCTACGTCACCCACGACCAGGTGGAGGCCATGGCCATGGCCGACAAGATCGCGCTCATGAGCCTCGGGGAGCTGCTGCAGTACGGCAACCCCATGGATCTCTACCGCAGCCCCAACTGCGCCGAGGTAGCGGAGTTCTTCGGCTCGGTGAACTGGCTGCCGGGCCGGCGCGTGGAGGCCGACTTGGTGGAGACCGGGATCGGTCGCTTCCGCACGTCCGGGGAGGCCGGCGCAAGCACGGAGGTGTTCGTGGGATTCAGACCCGAGTGCATTCAGTACGCGGAGCCCGCCGCCGACGAGGGCGACAACAACTTCGAGGCGCGCCTCACCTCCAGCGTGTTCCTGGGGGACCAGTTCGTCTACGAGGCGACCGCGGGCGACATCCCGCTCACCGGCAAGAGCCGCACGGTGCCCACGACCCACGGCGGCACGCTGGGTCTTCGGGTCCCGCCGGAAGACATCATGGTATTCGCGGCCGACGAGAAGAACACCGCCTTCGTCAACTCGGTCCGGGACTGAGGCTTCGGGCTTGAAGAGCGCGCTGAGCCGTGGACTTGAAAACTCGAATTGAAGGGTACTACAACGACACCGGCAATGGAGTCGGAGTCATCGTGCATTCGATTCGGACGCTGTTTGTCGTGTACCGAATCACGAATCGGACAAAAGGAGGAACCGCTATGTTGTATCTCAAACACAAATGGGCCTTAACCCTGTGCACGGCGCTATGTTCCCTGTTCCTGATCTCCGCAGCCGCCTTCGCCGCCGACGCCCCCAAGACCCTGAAGGAACTGGTGGAGGGCGCGAAGAAGGAGACCACCCTCAGGGCCATGTGGTCTTCGCGCAGCCTCGGGGGCGCCAAGGGAATGAAACAGATCGTCGCCGCCATGAACAAGAAGTACGGCACCAACATCAAGCCGCAGTTCACGCCCGGCCCAAGCATGACCAAGATGATCGGACGGCTCACCCGCGAGTTGAAGGCGGGCCAGCCGGCCAGCACGGACGTCCTGTGGAACAACTCGGGCGGCATGCTGAAGTCAGGCCAGGTGGGGCTGACGCGGTCCATGAACTGGATGGCCTATCTCGACCGGCCGATGCTGAAGCCGGATCCGGGCTTCGACCCGCTCGCCCCCAAGGGCATCGGACTGGCGTCGGCATCCACGCTGGTGGGCATCATGTACAACAGTGACGTGGTCAAGGGCGACGACATTCCCAAGAGCATGAACGACGTCCTCCATCCCAAGTGGAAGGGCAAAATCGCGTCGACGCCCTACGTCGCCGGTTTGCGCGAGTTCGCCACCCCGAGCCTGCTGGGGAAAGAAGTGATGATCGACTACGCCAAGAAGCTGTCCAAGCACGTCGGCGGCCTCATCCGCTGCGGCACGGTGGACCGCCTCACCAGCGGCGAGTTCGCCATGCTGGTGTTCAGTTGCGGCGACCAGTACGTGAACCAGGCCAAGCGTGACGGACTCCCCCTGGGCTACTCGGTGGTGAACGAAGCGGTGGTGTCGCACACCCGTTACGGCGCCGTCCCCGTGCACTCCCAGGCGCCCAACGCCGCGGCCCTGTTCATCGCCTACCTGCACAGCAAGGAAGGCCAGAAGTGGAGCTGGGACGTGAACGGCTTCGACTTCCATCTCTATCCGGAATCCCATGAGCGGAAGATCCTGGCGGACGCCCGTTCGCGCGGAGCCAAGGTGGTGGTCAACTCGCCGCAGTGGCTGGCATCCCAGAAGGATTACAGGAAGACCCGCAAGGAGCTGGAAAAGATCATGCAGCAGAAGTAGCGTGTCTCCTCGCACGCACAGGTGGGGCCGCCGCGCACGGCGGCCTCGCCACCCATGTGGCAATGGCCGCGGGCGGGTTTGAAACCCGCCCCTACGGTCGCCACGCCGTGCCGACAAAGTCCTGCGTGCCGGGTCCCTGTCTGCAGGTTGCAGGCACCTAGAATCACCCTGCCCCTATGGAAGCTGTCCTGAGACGACCCTTACTCCGCACGCTCCGTCCCAAGGCATCGCCGTGGATGCTGGGGCTGGCCATCGTACCGATGTTCATCATCGCGGTGCTGGTGGCCGTGCTGGTGTGGATCAGCTTCCAAACCGGCATGCTGGGCACCTCGGACGCCACCTACACGGTCAACAACTACTTCGAGATCCTCGCCGACCCGTTCGTCGCCGAGGTCACCTACAACACCCTGATCTTCACGGTGACCACCACGCTGGTAGCCTTGGTCATCGGCCTGCCCATCGCCTGGCTCACCGAACGCACCACCCTGCCCTACAAGGGGCTGGTCTACACCATCATGACCCTGGGCCTATTGATCCCGGGGATCTACACCGCCATGGGGTGGACCTTCCTGGCGCACCAGCGAATCGGCTTCCTCAACCGCTGGCTGGTGAGCCTGTTCGGGCTGGACGGGGGGCCCATCAACATCGCGACGCCGGTGGGCATGGGCTTCGTCCAGGGATTGAGCCTGGCGGCGCTGGCGTTCATCCTCACCGCGCAGATGTTCCGGGCCATGAACCCGTCCCTGGAGGAGGCCGCCAAGATCCACGGCATGAGCTTCTTCGCGACCCTGCGCCGGGTCACCCTGCCGCTGGCCTTTCCGGCCATTCTCGCCGCGGTCATCTACATGGCCACCATCGCCATCGCCACTTTCGACATCCCGGCCATCATCGGGCTCGGCAACCGCGTGTACATGCTCAGCACCTTCGTCTTTCTCAAGACCAATCCCGGCGACGACGAGTTCCCGGAGCACGGCATCACCGCGGCCCTGGGCGTGCTGATGATCGGGGTCGCGGTGCTGCTCACCTGGTGGTACAGCTCGGTGCTGCGCCAGGGCCACCGCTACGAGGTGGTGACCGGCAAGGGCTATCGCCCCACCCTCATCGACTTGGGCAACTGGGGGCTTGCGGGCTGGGGCTTCATCGGACTCTACATCCTCGCCTCGAAGCTGGTGCCGCTGCTGCTGATCGCCTACGTGGCGGTGACGCCCTACTTGGCGCCTCCGTCCTGGGCCATGCTCAACCGCGCGTCGCTGGCGGCGTTTTACGACATCGACTGGGACCTGGTGTGGCGCGGCCTTCAGAACACCGCGCTGCTGGTGGCGGTGGTGCCGACGGTGACGCTGGTGGTGGCCTTCGCCATCTCCTGGCTCATCGTGCGCTCGGGCTCGCGCTACCGCTACGCACTGGAGTTCGGGGCCTTCCTGCCCCACGCCCTGCCCGAGGTCATCCTCGCCATCGCCGCGCTGCTGGTTTCGCTCTTCGTGCTGAAGAACTTCATACCGCTCTACGGCTCGGTATGGCTCATCGCCATCGTCTACATGGTCTCCCGGCTGGCCTTCGCCACCCGTGCGCTCAACAGCTCCCTGCTGCAAATCCACAAGGAGTTGGAGGAGGCCGCGTATACGGCCGGGCTCTCCGCGGTGAGGACCTCCTGGAGGATCCTGGTTCCGCTGTTGCGCCCGACGATCCTGTCGGTGTGGATCTGGTCCGCCATCCTGGTGTACCGGGAACTGACGGTGGCGGTCTTCCTCATCAGCCACGACAACATCACCCTGCCGGCGGTGATCTGGAGCTACTGGTTCTCCGGCGCCACCAACCTGGCGGCGGGCGTCACCCTGGTGCTGACGGCGGTACTGACTCCGTTGATCCTGGTCTTCTGGTGGTTCGGCCGGCGCTCGCTCATGCCTGAGTCGTAGGCGGTTGCCGGAGACGTAGTTGAACCGACGACACGCCATTCATGTCATTCCCGCGCAACAGGTTGTGTCAAAACGGCAACTTCAGGGCACGAAAGGCCGGTCCGTCATTCCCGCGAAAGCGGGAATCCAGGGGCGGTGGTGGGGCGCTACAGCGGCGTTTCTCCGCCTCACCCCTCCTGGATTCCCGCTTTCGCGGGAGTATCTGTGATGGGAAACAAGGGCTAATCCGGTTGCGGGTGGAGGGTCGGCAACCACGGGGTACCGCGGCGTGCGATGGCATGGAGCTGCAACAAGAGCTTACGCATCACCGCCACCAGGGCCACCTTTGCGGGCTTACCTCGGCGCCGCAACCGACGATAGAACCCACCCAGTTCGGGGTTGCACCGTGTAGCTGACAGCGCGGCCATGTACAAGGCCCGCCGGACCGTGCCACGGCCTCCGCGGATGGCGCGGTAGCCTTGACGCTGGCCGCTGTCGTGAGACCAGGGCGCCAAGCCCGCCAAGGAGGTCAAGCCCCTGCCGCAGCCTTGGCCCAGTTCGGGCAAGTACCCGAGCAAGGTTGCCGCAGTGAGCTCTCCCACGCCTTTCACGCTCTGATACAGGGCCGCCCGTTCACTCAACCCCGGATGACGCCGCCATAGCGCCTGAAGGGCCTTGTCCAGCCGCGCGATCTCCTTGCCCAGCCAAGCCACATGGCGCTCACAGGACTTCTTGTTCGCTCCCCTAAGCCCCTTCTCCAGCCGATTGAGTTCCTGCACCCGCTGCTGCACCAACTGCCGCCGCCGCCCCAGCACCTCTCGCAACTCCTCACTGGCCCCGTCCCCCTCCTCCTGCCCCTCTACCTTCATCATCGCCCCGTAATGCGCCAGCACCTCGGCGTCCATAGGATCGGTCTTGGCCCCACGCCCCAGCGCCTGCGCAAACCCCCGTACCCGCGTCGGATGCGCTACGTGCACCGCCACCCCGCTCCCCTTCAATCCCTCCACCACTCCCCGCTCGTAGCCCCCCGTCGCCTCACACACCACCTGCGTCACCCCCTCCGCTCTCAGCCACTTCCGCATCTCCCGGATACCCCCTGCCTCATTCCTGAACCGCCCTAACCCCTTCCCCAACACCCACACCACCAACTCCCGCTTGCCTACATCTATCCCTGCATATTCCTTCATGACCGCCTCCTCTTCTGCTACCATGACGCTGTCCTCCACACTTGCTTATGCGGGGCGCTGACCCCCGGTATCTGTTCGGAGCGACAACTGGCATGCGGGGTGTCCTACTCCCGCCCGGTGCAGATCCCCAAAGGCTCTCACCCCATGACGTACGACTCGCCCCGCATGCCTACCCCTCAAATTGGCCGATCTGAGGGGTTCTCTCAACATACAAATGACGGTATTTCGGCTCTCGTTGAGACTGGACCGCGGTCATGACGGACTCCAAGATAGTCGGTGCTCCCGTCCTGCGCGCCGAGGGCCCGGACAAGGTCACCGGGCGCACTCGCTACGCCGCGGACATCCCGCGTGAAGGGATCCTTTGGGGCAAGATTCTCCGCAGCTCCCATCCCCACGCGCGCATCCGGCGCATCGACGCCACCCGGGCCACAAGGGCGCCGGGCGTCCGAGCCGTGGTCACGGGCAGCGACATTCCAAATCACTTCATGGGCAAGCAGATCCGGGACCTGCCGGTGCTGTGCTGGGACAAGGTACGCTACATTGGCGACCGCGTAGCGGCGGTGGCGGCGGACACACCCGAGGAAGCCGAAGCCGCCCTCGGCCTCATCGAGGTGGATTACGAGGTCCTGCCCGCGGTGTTCGATCCGGTGGCCGCCACCGAGCCGGACGCGCCGCTGCTCCACGACGACGTGGCAGCCTACGACGGCGCCCCTCGCGAGCGTCTGGCCACCGACGTCCGCAACGGGCTCACCCGACTGGCCTGGAGCAAGGGGGACGTGGAGCGAGGGTTCCGCGACGCGGACGTTGTGCTGGAGCACACCTTCCGCATACCCGGCCGCCACCAGGGCTACCTGGAGCCCCATGCCGGGCTGCTCTCCATCGATGCCGACGGCCGCGTGCAGGTGTGGGCCTCCACCAAGGACCCCTTCCGCACCCGCCGCATGCTCGCCGACACCCTGGGAATGGAGCACGCGCGCGTCCGCGTCCATTCGGTGAACGTGGGCGGCGAGTTCGGCGGCAAGGGGGACGCCCGCGACCTGCCCGTGGCCTATTTCCTGGCGCGGGACTCCGGGCGGCCGGTGAAGATCGTCATGACCTACGCGGAGGAGCTGACCGCCAGCAACCCCGACGAAGCCACGGTGGTCACCGTCCGCACCGGCGTGAAGCGAGACGGCCGCATCGTCGCACGGCGCATGAAGGCGTGGCACGCGGGCGGCGCCTACGGCGGGCTCAAGGCCAGCGCCTCCTTCGCCACCTGGCACTACGTCGGCGGCCTCTACCGGGTGGAGAACGCCGCGTTCGAGTTCCTGCAGATCTACACCAACACCACGCCGGGGGGCTATTACCGGAGCCCCGGCTCCATCCCCAACTTCTTCGCGCTGGAATCCCACACGGACCTCATCGCCCGGGAGCTGGGCATGGACCCGGGCGAGTTCCGCCTGCGGAACGTGTTGCGCGACAACGACGAGGACGCCATCGGTAAGCGCCTTCCGGGGCTGCGCATCCACGCGGTGCTGTCGCGGGCGCTGGAGGCGGCGGACTGGCGCGGCCCGCGCCCCGGACCCGGCCGCGGCCGGGGGGTCGCCATCTATGGTCGGCACATCTCCGGCGGCGAGACCGGCATCGCCGTCACGGCCGAAACGGACGGCACACTCACGGTGCTGAGCCCCACCGTGGACCAGGGGACCGGAACCCACACCATCCTGCGCCAACTGGTGGCGGCGCGCATGCAGGTGGTGATCGAGCGGGTCCGGGTGGTCACCGGCGACACGGACATCGCCCCTTACGACACCGGGGCCCGTGCCAGCCGGGTCACCTACACCGCGGGACAGGCCGTGCAGAAGGCCTGCGACGGGCTGGAGGCCAAGCTCTCCGGCCACGCCGCCCGCTTGCTGGAAGGCGACGAACCGGAGGTCGTCTACGAGAACGGCGTGTTTTCTCTCCGCTCGGACCCGGGACAGGGCCTCACCCTGGCGCAAGTGGCGGCCCGGCACCCGGACGACCGCACCGTCACGGTCCAGGAAGACTTCCGCTACCCGGACGAAGTCACCTACGTGTGCGCGCAGGTAGCCGACGTGGAGGTGGACCCCGAGACCGGCGCGACGCGGATCGAGCGCATCGTCACCGCCCACGACGTGGGCACGATCATCAATCCGATCACGCACCAGGGACAGATCGACGGCGGCGTCGTCATGGGCCTGGGGCAGGCCGTCATGGAAGAGATCGCCCTGGACAACGGCAAGGTCGTCAACGCCAACCTGGGGGAGTACAAGCTGCCGGGCATCCGCGACATCCCCAAGTTGGATACGGTCTTGGTGGAATCGGAAGGCGGGTTGGCGCCGCATGGCGGACGAGCTATCGGGGAGTTCGCCAACAACGCGCCGCCGGCCGCCATCGCCAACGCCGTGGCCGACGCCGTGGGCGTGCGGCTCTTCGAGATACCGGTAACCGCGGAGAAGGTGTACATTGGGCTGCGGGAGCGGGACGGCGGACAGACTTGAGCGGGATGAGGCGGAACGGTCGTTGTCCCCACCCCTTCCCGCCTGGATTCCGGGTCAAGCCCGGAATGACGGATCGAGCCTGGCGGCTGTTCTGACTTGAAACAGGACACCGGGTAAGAATTGCCGGACATTCGGCCGCCAATTGGAGGATCTAAATGTTGGAAGGCAAAGTGGTCGTGGTCACCGGCGGCGGCAAGGGCATCGGACGCCACGCCGCGCTGACGTTCGCGCGCGAGAACGCCAAGGTGGTCATCATCGACGTGAGCCAGGAATGGCTCGACAAGACCGGCCCCGAGCTGGGCGAGTTGACCGACGCCCTGGGCATCAACGCCGACGTGCGGGACGAAAAGGCGGTGCGGCGCGCGTTCGACGAGGTGGTCTACCGTTTCGGGCACGTCGACGTGCTGGTGAACGACGCCGCCATCGTGCCGCACTTCGCCTGGGGCATCCCCCGCTGGCCGTTGATCAAGGACATGGACGTAGACTTCTGGGACAAGGTCATCCAGACCAACCTGGGCGGCACCTTCCTGTGCTCCAAGCACGCCCTGGCCCACATGGAGCCGCGCGGCTCCGGGCACATCATCAACCTGTACGGCGGCGGGGGTGTCTCGCCCGGCGGCGCCTGCGCCTACGTGGTCACCAAGGACGCCATCTGGACCTTCAGCCGCTACCTAGCCGAGGAGGTGCGGGAGTCCAACGTGTGCGTGGTGACCTTCTCGCCCCGCGTCCCAATCGTCACCGAGGGCGCTCCCGAGGACGCCTACGGGCGCCTGCCTAGCCCGGAGATCCTCGGCCAGGGCTTCGTGCTGGCCGCCCAGGTGCCCATGGAGGATTCCGGGAAGTGCTTCTACTATGAAGACGGCAAGCTCGTTCCCACCAAGGACGGGAGGTACGAATAACCCCGCGGACCTCGCACCGCGGCCGGCCGAGGATGCAGGGGCGGGTTTCAAACCCGCCCGGCCTTCGGCAAACTACTGCCGCGCGGCCAAACCCGCCGTGAGCAGTTATCGAGACATCATGAGAAAATCCGAACAGAAGAAACGCGCCGAAACCTTCGCGGCGATGCACGAAGGCAACGAACTTCTCGTCCTGCCCAATGCGTGGGATGCGATCAGCGCGTGTGTCCTGGTGGAAGCAGGTTTCGCCGCCGTCGCGACCACCAGCGGCGGCTGTGCATTCGCACTCGGATATCGCGACGGCGAGAACATCTCTTTGCGGGAGATGGCCGGTGCGGTGCGCCGTATCGCCGACGCCGTGCCCGTTCCGGTCTCGGCGGACATGGAAGCGGGTTACGGTCCCGCGCCGGAGAACGTGGCGGGAACGACACGACGGACCCTCGGAGCCGGCGCGGTCGGGATGAACATCGAGGACGGCGACAAACGGAACCCGGGACATCTCATCGAATTCGCGGTGGCGGTGGAACGCATTCGCGCGGCCCGCGCGGTCGCCGATTCGGCGGGCATTCGGATGGTCATCAATGCCCGCACCGACGGATTTCATTTCGGTGACGACGAGGACGTGTTCTCCGAGACGGTCCGCCGTGCCAACGCCTACCTGCAGGCCGGCGCCCGTTGTGCGTTCGTGCCGTTCGTCAGCGACGGCGCGCTGATCGGCCGGCTGGCCGCCGCCATCGACGGGCCGATGAACGTGTTGGCCGGTGCCAACACTCCGCCGGTTCCGAAGCTTCGCGATCTGGGCGTCAGGCGGGTGACCGTCGGCAGCAACCTTACCAAAGCGGCGATGTCGCTGGTGCGGCAGGCCGCCGATGAGTTGCGTGGACCGGGCACCTTCGAATTTGCCCGCGAGGTTTACACGCAAGCCGACATCCACCGAATGCTGACCAGCCCGGGCGGCCACGGAAGGCCTTGAAGGCAGGTCTGTTCCGTTCGTCCTGAGCGTAGCGAGGTCTGCCGAGCGAAGTCGAAGGGCGGCTCGTTGCCCTTCCTCGGGTGGTGCCGCTGCATGGGGCGACCACCGGTCGCCCCTACAAGTCATCGCGCCTTGCCGGACAAAAAGCGGTCCCGCGCATCTTGGTAAAGAATTACGTGGGTCAGGACACTAGCGAGCCGTCGGCGGGGCCGAGGGCGGCCACCATCTCGGGGTAGGAAGCGAGGCCGAAACGGCCCTCCATCTCCTCGCGCCATATGCCGTCCAGGGCCGCCCGCACGTCCACCGGCAGCCTGTCCGCGTGGTCTCCCACCCGGCCGCCCCTCAACTTGGACGATGCGCCTCCGGGCGGCAGGCCGTTGGCGGCATTGCGCGCGGCGCGCAACACGTGGTCGTCGAACCGGGTTCCGTGCGCCTTCATGAATCCAATGGAGGATTGGCGGACGACGATCTCCGACAACTCGTCGTCAAGGGGACAGCCGATGAACCCGGCGATGCGCCGCACCGTTCCGGGCACGTCCGCCAGGGCCGACTCGTAGCTCAGCATCAACACGTCCTCGCGGCCGCGTTGCGGCCACCACGAGGCCACGTGCTTCCAGTAGCCGCGGTCCCGCTCCGGCGCCAGAAAGAAATTCCGGGAGTAGTCCTCCAGGGCGATGGCCCCGGCCTCGAAACGCCAACCCTCGTGGAAGTAGTACATGGAGACGAGCACGTCCCTGGGGTCCCGGACCATGGTGATGTAGCGTCCCCCCTTGGGAACGTCGTGCCAGTTCAGGTGGCTCTTGAAGGCGCGGGGCTCGGCGACCTGAGGCGCGTTAGGGTCGATGCCCAGGTCCAGCGCCAGCTCGAGCCAGGGCACCACCAGCGTGATCTCCTCGAAGTCCATGGAGCCACGGGTCCTGAGCCCGTGCACGATCTGTTGCAGCCAGGTGGTGCCGCACTTGGGAAAGGTGGCGATCAGCACGTCGGTGGGTTTCGGACGGAACGCCAGCGCCGCGGCCCGGCTGGCCGCGCTGCCGATGCCGCCCCGGAAGGATTTCATCTCGGCGACCGAGCGGGCGCGCCTGAGAGCCGGCGGCACTCGGCTCATATCGTTTGTCATCGCGTGCCGAACGGCGTTCCGGCCCCCGGAAACGTCACCAGTCCTTGTTGATGAACTCCAACATCCGCTCGGCGCCGTCGCGCTCCTTGAACTGCATGTAGGCACGCCGCCGCTGGTTGTCCGGGTCGCCGCTCTGAAGACGCTCGTAGAGTTGCCCGCGCTTGCCGAAGGGCGTCATGACCAGATCGGCCGCCACCGCCAGCAGCCTCAGGTGCTCCCGGGTGCTGGGGGCGCAGCCGCGAAAGTAGCGGTCCACCAGCGGGCCCAGGTCCTCGTTGGCCAGGTCCGAGCCGCCGCCGGTGAGCACCAGCGAGCTGGTCAAAAGGCCCTCCATGTTGTCCATCGCCCGATCGCACGCCTCGATGCTGTGCACCCGGTAGGCCGGCGTCAGGCGCGGCGCCCAGAGGCCCCCGCTCGTGCGGAAGGCACGGGCTTCTCCCATCTCCACACAGTCGCGCAGAATCTCCAGGTCCTTGACGAACGAGGCCAGCCGGAGTTGCGAGTTGGGGTTCTTCTGCCGGCCGGACCATTCCGTCAGGAGCTGGCCCACCGCGAGGAACGTCTCTATCTTGATGATGAGGCGGACCAGGGTGGCGTAGGCCGCCCAGGTCTGGATGCTGCGGTGAAAACCGGCCACGAGCTCGGGGTTGCGGTAGGCGAACACCCGGTTCCAGGGCACCAGGACGTCGTCGAAGATGAGCGTGGCGTCCACCTCGTCGAAGCGCGCGGTGATCGGAAAGCGCTCCGGGTCGGCGTGCTCGGCGTAGAGGTCCCGGCAGACGATCTTCAGTCCGGGAGCGTTCATGGGGACGGCGAACGCGAGGGCGTAGTCCGGTTCGTCCGGGTCCCGCGGCCGGTTGGGATACACCAGCGTCTCGTCGGACAGGGGCGCCAGGGTGGCGAGGTTCCGGAGACCGCGAACAACGGGCCCCTCCGAGGTCTCCCGGACCACGTGGAGGACCAGGTCGGGATCGGGCTGCTCGCTTACCCGCTTCGAGTGGTCATAGAACTGGTCCTGCAAGGCATGGGTGAGGCACAGGTCGCCGGCGATGCAGTGACGGTAGTATTCCCGGGCGTTCTCGCCCCAGCGCGGGTCGTGGCCCGCCAACGTGTCGGCGATGTCCAGTATGCCCACCACCAGTTCCGCGCAGAACTCCGGATAGCGGCCCATCTGGCCGAAGGTTTCGCGGGACCAGAGTTCGATATTGGCGCGCTTGGCGAGCAGCTCCTCCGCGTTCACCGGAGGCAGGTAGCTATAGGAAATGCGCTCGCCGTCCCGCGCAACGCTCATGGTGTCGCCCTCTTCCGCCGACGACTGGCGATCGTACAAATCCGCGAGGGTCTTGATGGTGCCGGTGAAGCCGGGATGGGTGGTGATATCTTCGATGCGCTTTCCCGCGTACCACACCTCGCGGCCGTCGCGCAGCGACTCGATGTAGTTCCTGCCGGATCGTATGGCCATACCCCCTGACCTCCTGCCGGGACCGCGCCGGGAACGCCGCGGGTCCGTGCATCCTCCAATCGTTTTCGTGCCGGACGAGAAGCCGTTAAGAAGGATGGGGCGAGACCACGCCGGCTCCCGGCCCACGCGTCATGACACCCTGGCTCAGAGACTTCATCGACAACCGCATCTTCGGCCCCAACCACCGCTGGTGGGCGCTCTGGGTCGTCGTGGTCTCCGTCTTCATCGCCACCACGGATGTCGGCATGCTTACCATAAGCCTACCGGTGATCATAACCGAGTTCCGCACCGATATCACTTTCGCCGGCTGGATCGTATTCGTCTACGCGCTGGTGACCGGCGCCCTCTATCTGCCGTGCGGCAGGCTGTCGGACCTTCTCGGGCGCAAGCTCACTTTCTCGGCGGGTTTCCTGGTCTACGGCGTAGCCTCGATGCTGGCGGGACTGGCCCAGGGACCGGCGCTGCTGATGGCCTGCCGCGTGGGACAGGCCGTTGGCGCCGCGCTGATGATGACCAACACCTTCGCCCTCACCGCCTCCCTCTTCACCGGCCCCGACCGCGGCCGCGCCATGGGCCTCTCCGGCGGCCTGGTCTCCGCCATCGGCTTCACGCTCGGACCCGTGGTGGGCGGGTTCATCACCTTTACCCTGGGTTGGCGCTACATCTTCTTCATCTCCGGCACCCTGTCGTTCATCGGCCTGGCCGCCGCACGCTTCCTGCTGCTGGACGACCGGGGCTCGCGCGGCTCGGTGGCACGCGAGCCCTTCGACTTCCTCGGCGCCGGACTGTTCGCGGTGGGGTTGACGTTCCTGCTGCTGGGGATTACGCGGGGCGGACTGGGTTCCTGGGGTTTCCCGTTGAGCGCGCTGTTCCTGACCTTGTTCGTGTGGCGGGAAGCCACCTGCCCCTACCCCATCCTCGACCTCGCGCTGCTGCGCATCGTGCCGTTTGCCGTGGGCAACCTCGCCCGCCTGTGCACCTTCGTGGCCCTCAGCACAAACGAGCTGATGATGCCCTTCCTGCTCCAGCTCGTGCTGCGCATGGACCCGCTCGAGGCCGGCAGCATGATGACCGCGACAGCCCTGGTCCTCATGGTGGTGTCGCCCTCGGCCGGCTGGCTCACCGATCGCATCGGCTCCACCCTGCCCGCCGCGGCCGGAGCCACGGTGGTGGCCGTGGCCATGTACGCCATGAGCCTGCTGAGTCCGGATTCCGGCCCGGCCGAGATCGTGCCGCGGCTGGCCCTCCTGGGCGTCGGCCTCGGCCTGTTCCAGACCCCCAACAACCACAGCCTCATCGGTTCCGTTCCGCCCGAGCGATTGGGCATCGCCTCCTCCGTCATCTCCATCATCCGCAGCGTCGGCCGCTCGCTGGGAACCGCCATCGCCACCGCTTTCGTCGGCATGCGGCTGGCCGCCGCCACCAACCAATCCGCGCCCCAGGACTTGGCCGCATTGAATGTGGCGGACAACCCCCGGCTGCTAGGGGCGTTCATGGAGGGCTACGGGAACGCGTACATCGCGGCGGCGTACCTGGGGCTAGGTGCGTTGGCGTTTACCCTGATCGCAGCGGCGGGGAGGGGACGCGCGGGCGGTGCGGGGAGGTGACCCGCGAGGCAGGAAGACTTGTGACCAACGCCCCGAGCATCACTCGTCTTTCCCTGTGTCGTCACCCCATGCGTGATCTCGTTCCGGGATGATGAACTCCTGTTTCGTGGGCGGCGCCTTACGGTATCCCGCCCTGTGGCGTTCCTCCAACCCCGCTTCCTCGAAGTGCCGTACGCGGCCCAGGAGATCTTCGCCCGGCCGTCCGGCGACCGTCGCCGGCCATCCGACCAGATCCGGGCGTGGCCCGAAAAGCGCAAACACCTTGCCGTCCCTGGCCGGCCCGGACTGAACGCCGCCGTCCACCCGCCATCCATGCGCGCCGCCTGACCGAAGCGCGGCGGACTGCGCCGTAAGCCCGGACGCGCCGCTGCTTCGCAGGCGGTCGGCTTCCTCCTGGCAGTCAGGCCAACTCTCCCGACCGCCGGTCAACGACTCCGGGGCCAACTCCGGCCGCACCGCCGGTTCATCGCCGATCTCGACCGCCCAGAGTGCCCTGCGGACCATCTGCAGGTCCGCAGGATCGACAATCTCCTCGTGACGCAGGAACTCCGCCCACGCGCCGTCGGGCGTATCGGCAAGATAGTGCGTCAACCGACCCGGCTCGTTCCATCGCCCTGCGGGTTGAGACGAATCTTCCCAAAGGAAAGGGAAACGGGGGTCGGCATGACGGAAGGCGATCATGTCAGCGGAGACGGTCCAAGGGCGGCCGCCAGGTCCCGCACCTGCCGGGGTCCGTCGTCGTCGGGTCCCCAATCGCCTTCCAGCAACCGGGCGGGCGTATTTCCGTTGAGCAGCGTCCGCGGACGGTGGAACCAGCGGCGGACTCCGACGTCGTTGTACGCACCCGCGAGGTCGCCGACGACGAACGCAAGGAAGTGGAGACGGGCCGCCACCGCATCGGGCGTCGTCCGAGTGCCGGCGAAATAGCGACGGGCGCTTGACACGGAGATCCCCATGAGTTGGGCCATCGACTCCAGCCCGAGAACGCGTTCGACCGCTCGCCATTCCCGCTCGGGAACAGGCGATTCGCTGAGCGCCACGCTGATCCTCTTGAGCAACGCGGACAATCTCTCCGGTTCGGCGGTCGACGCCGCGTGAAGCTCCGACGCGAGCCCCCGGCCAATCCCTGCTTCCGTCAGACCTTTCTCCAGGCTCTGCATGGCCGAGTCGTCCAGACCCACGAACTCCCCGGACAACAGACCCATCGCATCCGCTCGGTACAGCGTCTCGATGGCCGCCTGCATCACCCTCGGGTCGTCAAATGGACTGCGAATGGACTCTAAATGGAAATTAATCATGATCCAACAGCTATCCGCAAAACGAACTCTTGTCAACTCCTGCCGAGTTGACGCAAATTCCCTGCCAGAGCCTCGTGCCGCACAAACGGGTCGACTACTCTGGGAAACGGCGTTACCATTGGTGAGTGGAAGAAACCGCATGACGAGGTGGCACCGTGCAACGACGGACACGTACCCCGCAGGCAGAACTTGAAACGGACAACGCACTGCTGAGAAAGCAGTACCTCGCCGAACGCGAAACCTATACAAGCCGTGAAATCAAGGAAGCATCAGGTCTGAGAACGGAACACCCGTCCGAGCCCGCATCGCGCTGGAGGAGCCAAGGCAAGATCTTCGGCGTTCCCGTCGGTAGGGCCGACCGTTATCCAGCGTTCCAATTCGCCCACGGCCGGCCGCGCCCCGAGGTCGCGAAAGTCCTCGACGCGCTGCCCACGTCCATGTCGCCCTGGCAGATCGCGTTCTGGTTCGCCTCCGGGAACGGCTGGATCGAAAACGGCGCGGCGCCCCAGAACGCTCTGCACGACATGAGCGGCGTGCTCGCAGCCGCGGCCGACCTGGGGTCCGACGATCTCGGCTGAGCCGTGGAGTTCTCGGGTCCGTATCCTCCAGCGCTCCGTTGGCGACACTAACCTAACGGCGCCTCTCAATTCGACCCAGTTCCGTGCCTCTAACCAGACTCCACGTCACGAGGTCTTCGGTCTTGGCACCACCTCACCTCTTCGGGGATTTCGAACTAACGGATTGGATCCGAACGTGGTTACCCTTTGCGTCGTTCTTCCGTTCCTTCGAACAACGGATCACCTTACGTAAGCCTTTCGGAAGTCGAAGACAGAGCCATCGTGGGTTCCCATCGTCCCGCTTCATCCAGACCGGCCAGTATTCTTTTGGTTGAATCCTGTCTGACCTCTTCGGCGACATCATGACGAAGTGCGGGCACACGGTGGAACTTCCCGGACGGTCTTGATCGAAAATGCGCGCATATCGTTTAGCTTTTTTGTTCAACTGTTCATTGGTCCAACCGGTATCACCCTTGGCTTCCACAAGAATCAAATGAGTGGTCTTGTCCTCCTCAAAAGCTACGAGCAGATCGACATCCCGTTGGTTGGCCTCAAACAATCGGTTAGTGTCGTGGTTGGGGATGGGACAATCAGGTTTCGGATTGTCTGCCAAATATAGCGCCATCTGGATCCAATCTAGGTGGTAGTCCATCGCCACAAACACATTGTCGCCGGGCGGAATCGTAAGCTCGATGCACTTGCCCAGTTTTCTCCGGAACTCCGAATCAAGTCGAAACGTCTGGTTTTTGTAGCCCAGCACCTCACAAAGAAGGATGAATCGCTCTTTTCGGTTGAAAGACTTTAGGTGCTTGATTATTTCGGACATTGCTCCTCCCGTTTATGCGTACCGGAACGACATAGGTTTACACTCTGCCCTAACCAGTTTTGGCGTAGCTCCGGTCGGCTTCTACTCACGACATCACGTCAAGCGTCATTGGATTTCCCACCATTGGCCGTCCTCCTTCTGGACGACGTTCTCGAAAAACTCCCCAAACCGCCCCGTTTCAAAGGAGTGTATTGGGACCAGTGTGCGTGGTGCCAAGGCGGCGGCGAAGCGTGTCAGGGCGGCAACGGAAGCGTGACCGGAGGTGTGGATGGTACGCCGGGGAATGCCGTGCCCTTCGAGCCACTTGAGCACCTTGAGCGAGCTTTTCTCCTTCAGATACCCCTCCCACATCGAATAGGTGAACCCGGCGCCGTCCAGCACTCCCTCTACCCCGTAGTCGTCCATCGCTAGCGGACGAAACAGCATGACGGCCCGTTTGGCAAGGCCTGGGAGAGCTTCGGGGAAAACCCGGTTGGCAGCGTGCCGGTCCCGGTCAGCGAACAATCCCTTGTTCTTGATGGCTACACGCTGGCGGTGGGGAATATAGACCTTCACATCGTCCCAATTGGATTGCGGAATGCTGTCCCGGCCGGTGGCCTCCAGCACGACGGCGGTGTAGAGGTCAACGAGCAGCACGCGGCCCGTCCGTTTGGCCGCGCGGAAGATCGTGACCAGGCGGTCGATGTTCTGCGACGAGGTCCAGACGAAGTGCAGGCCCTTCGTCTCCCGGAACGCCTCGACGAACTTCTTTTCCAGATCGTCCTCGGTGGCGAAACCTTCGTCCGTGCCTGTCCGCCCGATGGTCGTTCCCTCCATCATCAAGACGTCGAGGTCCTGGGGAGGGCGGGCGACCATCGCCTCGAACAGCTTTCTCTTGCGCCCGTGGGCGCGGAAATCGCCGGAGTAGAACACCCGCTTGCCGTCCGCCTCCACCAGCAGGGAATAGGCGTCGAATGCGCTGTGGTCCACGAGATACGGGGCAACGCGGAACGGTCCGATTTCGATCGGCTTCCGGTCGGCAATGAAGTGTGGAGCCGTGAAGGCGGTCCCCCTGGGGACGTACGCGCTTGCGGCCTTCATGATGCGGTGTGCGCTCTCGCCGATGTAAACCGGGACCTCCGGGCGGATATATCGGGCCAGACCATAGTGGTCCATGTGGGGGTGGGAGATGAGCACGCCGAGCAGGCTGTCGTCCGGCCCCTTGAACCCCGGAACCCGTGGTAGCAGGCTTTCGTGCTCCTTCGGGTCATCCGGCGCGTCCAGCGGCAGTCCGACATCGAGCGCGATGCGCTTCCCTTGCGCCTCCATCTCGATGCAGGTACCGCCGATCTCCTTCGTGCCGCGATGAATCCGTATCCTCACTTCGATGATTCCTCCTCGTCTGACTCGGCGTAAATCCGGTCCAATTCCGTCGTGAGCTCCTCACCGCCGGCACTGGCACGCTTTCTCGGTCCGGAGCCACGGACCCAGCCATGTTCTTTCCAAAGAGCGAACTTTACCACAATCGGCAAGCTTTTTAGGTTTCAGCGCCGCATCGGCCCAAAGGTCGTCGCACCCGCCGCCGCGGCCAGGGGCCGCGGATTCCTATTTCATTCGGCCTACCACGCGAGCAGCCGCGGCTCCGTCGTGAGGATGATCCATGAACACCTGCTGGAGGGCAGCCGGCGTCACTCGACCTCTCGGGAGGACGAGGCGGGCATCGGATTCGGGGTAGAAGCATCGAAACATCGCCTCGGCTTCCGTTTGGCCGAACGGCTGCAGGTCGATCCGTACGTCGACCCGACCCGGCCGTATCAGGGCCGTGTCCAGATTCTCCGGAAAATTGGTAGTCATGAAGACCACCAGACCCTGTGGGCTCATGGCGCCGTCGAGCTGATTGAGGAGATTCGACAGGGTGATCGGTATATCATCGTCATCCTCTCCGCCGGTGGCGGCCGGGGCGACCCGCGTTTTTGTTGCGGCATCGATATCCTCGAGCACCATGATTCCGTTGACGCCACACCGCTCAAATGCCTCCAGGAGGTCGTTGTCGTTCTTGAGCGACCCGACATTCAGAACGTACAGCGGCCGGCGCAAGTGGCTGGCCAGGGCGACGATCATGGAAGTCTTGCCGGTTCCAGGTTCGCCGGCCAGCAGGTATCCGCGACGGTACGAAATGCCCCGCTGCTCGTACCAGCGTTCGGCGTCATAGAACCAAGTCAGGTCCCGCAGGATGCGGTCCCTGATCTCGGGCTTCATGATGACCGTGTCCAATGGCCGCAAGGCACGCTTGGCGGCCAGTCGCCACCAGCGGTCCCAACTATAGATCTTCAGGACATTCGTCACCGCAACGCCCTGCCGGGCCTCCTCGATGATCGCCCGGATCGTGGTCTGGCTCGTACCCAACGTCCGCACCTGGAATCCCTCCACGGGATTCATTCCGGATCGTTGGTCGTCCACGTACCGCCGGATGAAGACAGGCCTTCCATGAAAGAACATGACATGGTGGCCATCCCCGAGGGTGATTTGCGTGCGCCGAACCCCTCCTACCTCGTCATCATCGTCGCGGTATGCAGTAACCCGTGTTCGGAGGCACCTGTCCATGTACGGCTGAACGCTCAACCACTCGCTTACCCACCAGAACACGTCCGTGTCGCTGAGGATGATTGTTTCCACGGTGCAGCGCCGCAGGAAGATGTTCCACAAGGTCACCGGGACGTGTCGCAGGTAGTAACCGGCGGCCATGAAGGCCGAGGCGCCCACGACGCCCCCGAATACCTGGTTATTCTGCAACTGCTCAAGAATCCACTGATAGATGTCGGTCACGATGGCTCTTCCGCTGATGATGACGCCGCAGACAAGGATGATCGTCGTACTGGCGGGTGTACCCCAAAGGAAACTGTCGTCCGCGGCACGCTTTGAGGACGCGAAAATGATGCCGTTGACGACCGAGCAGCACCACTGTCGCCGCGAATACCAGCAGGGCGTACCCCATAGTAGATATTCGAATCTCGCGGCGAGAAGTTTAGTTCGTAGTGTTACGTTTTTGTGAAAAAACGCTCGATCAACTAAAAGGGGTCAACCGACCGGGGGCAGGGGTGGCGGTGTTCCGATCATGCCTTGTCTGTCAGCTTCGGCCGCTAGCTGGCTTTGCTCGCCGGATAGCGGCGCAGGCTGTCGGAGTCGGTGAACAGGTCGATGGTGCATCCGGGCTTGGGCCGGGGCTTGCCGTCGCCCTGTATCTCCACCACGATTTCGACATCCGACGCGCTGCAGTAGAGCAGCGCGCTTGAGCCGAGGTACTCGATGAGCTCCAGCCTGGCCTGGATGTGCAGGTCGTCGTCGCTGCGCCGCTGGAGGCGGAGCTTTTCGGGGCGGACGCCGACGATGACGTCTCCACCCAACCCCGCCATGTTGCCGGGAAGAAAGTTCATGGACGGCGAACCGAGGAACCCGGCCACGAAGCGCGTCCTCGGGTTCTCGTAAAGCTCGTCCGGCGTGCCCACCTGCTCGATCTGTCCGTCGTTCAGGACCACGATCTTGTCGGCCAGGGTCATGGCTTCGGTCTGGTCGTGGGTTACGTAAATGGAGGTCGCTTCCAGACGGTCGTGCAGCTTTCGTATCTCCACCCGCATCTGGGTCCTGAGCTTGGCATCGAGGTTGGAGAGCGGCTCGTCCAACAGGAACAGCCCCGTATTGCGCACCATGGCCCGGGCCATGGCCACGCGCTGACGCTGGCCGCCGGAAAGCTGGGCCGGTTTCCGCTGGAGATAGTCTTCAAGCTCGACGATACCGGCGATCTCGCCGACGCGCTCCGCGATTTCCGCCTTCCCGAGCCCTTGGACCTTCAGGGCAAATGCCAGATTGTCGAAAACCGTCATGTGCGGATAAAGCGCGTAGTTCTGGAACACCATGGCGACGCCGCGCTTCTTGGGCGGGAGCTGGTTGACCACCCTGCCGTCAATGCTGCAGGTGCCGCCGGAAATCTCCTCGAGCCCGGCGATCATTCTCAGGAGAGTCGATTTCCCCGACCCCGAAGGCCCCACCAGGACGGCGAATTCACCCGCGTCGATCTTCAACGAGATGTCGCGGATCACGGGGGTCGACCCGTACCGCTTGGAGACGTTCTTGAGTTCAATGTCCGGCATCGCGCCCCGCCCGGGCGGCGGAACTCACTTGCCTGCCCGTCCGGGGCTGCCGCCGCCCTCGGCTTGATTGTGCACGGGAACCGTCGCCGACAGGACTCTACGCGTCGAGCCCCGCACAATCAAGGGAGTGGGCACCCGGTGCATCTCCACGGCGAGGCCCGGCTCTTCGAGCCGTCTCAGCAAACGCTCGATGATCCAGCCGGCGACCGCATCGACCGGAAGGCGCAGAGTTGTCAGCCCGTAGAGCGGCGAGGAAGCCATGGGGATGTCGTCGAAGCCGATGACGGACAGGTCCTCGGGGACCCGCAGCCCGACGGCGGCTGCCGCGTCCAGCACCCCGGCGGCCAGCACGTCGTTGACGCAAAAGACCGCATCGGGCCGCTCCGGACCCGACAACAGCATGAGCGCATCACCGAAGCCGTTCCCGGCCGAGGTCTTCACCACCTCGACCCTGGCCCTGCCCTCCAACGCGGAGCACAGCCCGGCCACCCGCTCATCGTCGGAAAACGTGTCCCAGGGATGGCGGACGGCGGTTACGCGCCTTGCACCGGAACGCGCGATGAGCCGGCCGGCCCTTCGCGCGCCTTCGAAGTTGTCCGCGACGATGCAATCGACCCCGGGCGCCTCCAGCATGCGGCCGAAGAGTATGACCGGAATGCCGAGCCGCGCGAGCCGTTCACTCGCGGACTGGGAGATGTGACCGGCCGCGACCACCACGCCGTCGGTCTGATAGTCCAGCGCGGTCATCGGCCCCGAGTCGTTGTCCCCGTGGTCTGCGGGTACGATCAGGAGCCGCTTGCCGGTGCGGTAGAAACCCGCCGACAACGCCTCCACCAGCGCGGCATCGAACGGATTCTGAAGGGAGCCCATGACGAAGGCAATAAGCTGGGTGCTCGACTGGGTAAGGCTCCTGGCCATGACGCTCGGCCTGTAACCGAGCTGGTCGGCGGCCGCCCGCACCTTGCCGGCCACCTCCTGCGATGCCCGGCCGTCGCCCGACACCACCCGGCTCACCGTGGCGGGTGAAACGCCCGCCATCACCGCCACATCCTTGATCGTGACCCGCTTCATTGGGAGAGAATATAGGCAGTCGAGAAAACGGTTACAAGACTTGTTAGAAGAGCTTAACACGATCTCGCCAGATAGTGGTTGACAACAATCTTGAAAACGTTTTAGCGTGCGGTCGTCCGGCGTCGGATCCCGCGTCCGGACCACACGGAATTTCCAAAGGAGGACTCATGCCATGAAGCTCTTGAGGATCTTTGCTCTCGCGAGCGCGGTAACCCTGTTGACCGCTTCGGCCGCCATGGCCGAGAAGCTGGTCATCGCCGGGCGCGACGGCGGCTACGCCTCGGCGCTGTCGAAGATGGTCGACGCCTACAAGGCGGCCAACTCGGGCCTGGAAATCGATCGGCTCGAGCTTCCCTACGGCGGCCTGCTGGAGAAGGTCACCATCTCGATGCGGGAGAAGGCCGGCGCCTACGACGTCATCATGCTCGATGACACCTGGGCCGTGGAGTTCATGTCGCGCGGCTGGCTGGCCAACCTCGACAAGCTGGGCGGTGGCATCGACAAGGACTTCGTCGGGTCCGCGGTGGCCGTCTCGCGTTATCCGGTGGGAAGCGGGCCGCTCTACGGCGTGCCGTTCGTGGGCAACGTCGAGCTTTTCGCCTACCGGTCGGACTTGTTGAAGAAGCATCTCGGCGGCGCTCCGAAGTCATGGAGCGAGGTGCTCAAGGCGGCGAAGGCCGTCAAGGCCGGCGAGAAGGGTGTCTCCGGAGTGGTGTTCCGCGGCAAGAAGGCCAATCCCATCGTGACCGGCTTCCTGCCGATACTCTGGGGCCACGGCGGCCGGGTCGTGGGCAAGGACGGCAAGGCGGGGCTCGATACCGATGCGGCCCTCAAGGCGCTGAACCTGTTCCTCGAGCTCAAGAAGTCGGCGCCCAAGGGCGTGGAGACTTACAACTCCTCGGAAGTGCGCGACGCCCTGATGCAAGGCACGACGGCCATGTCCATCGAGCTGTGGCCTTCCTGGGCGCCGTCTCTCGATGACCCGAAGAAGTCGCGCGTGCCGGGCAAGATCGAGATCATGGCCGCGCCGGGCGAGACCGAGCGGTCGAGTCCGATGCTCGGCACCTGGCTGCTGGCGGTTCCGGCGGACGCGCCCAACCCCAAGCGGGGCCGTGCCTTCATCGACTTCGTGACCTCCGCGGCCAACCAGAAGACTCTCGCGCTGGAGTTCGGAACGCCGCCCACGCGGGCGAGCGTCTACGGCGATGGCGACGTGGTCGGCAAGTACCGTTGGTATCCCGCGCAGCTCAAGGCCCTTGAGCAGGCCCGCCCGCGCCCGCGGATCACCCAGTGGACGAAGGTCGAGGCGGTGCTCGGCGATTACCTGCAGCTTGCCCTCATCGGCGAGATGAGCGCCAAGGACGCCTTGTCGGACGCCAACAAGCAGATTGCCAGAGTCCTGAAACGCTAGGCCCTCACCCGGCCTTCGGCCACCCTCTCCCAGAGGGAGAGGGGTTGTCTTTGATTACTCGGACAGGACACTGGTATCGTCAACGTAACCGAAGCCGGCGCCGCCAGAGGCGCCGGCTTCCCCTCCGGGGTCGAAGCAGATGCACCGGCGTTCCAATGCTCTGGTCTTCTTCTTGCTGCTGCCCGCGCTGGTCCTGTTCGCCGCGCTGACCCTGTATCCGCTCGGGCGCGTTTTCGCGCTCTCACTCTTCATCACCGACTACGGCTTCGAGGGGGCGTCCTTCACCGGCCTCCAGAACTACGTCGAGCTCTTCTCCCATCGCTTCTTTCGCACCGCCACATGGAACACCATCGTCTTCGCCGTGCTCGCCACCGGCAGCGAAGTGGGCCTCGGCCTGATGATGGCGCTTCTCGTGAACGGCAGAATCCCGGGGCGCCGTTTCGTGATTCCGGTGCTCATGATGCCTTACGTGCTCTCGACCATGGTGGTCACGGCCATCTGGCGCGCCTGGTTCCACTACGACTTCGGCTTCCTGAACAACGTCCTGCGGGCGGCGGAACTGCGGCCCGTTGAATGGCTGTTCAACCCGGACATCGCCATGCTGTCGCTGGTGATCGTCGACACTTGGCAGACGGCGCCGCTCACGTTCATCATCCTGCTGGCCGGGCTCCAGGTGGTTCCCCGCGAGGTGTACGAGGCCGCCGAAGTGGACGGCGCCGGACCCGTGCGGATTTTCCGGTCCATCACGTTGCCGCTCCTGGCCCCCTACCTGTTCCTGGCCGCCCTGTTACGCAGCGTCGACGCCTTCAAGATCTTCGACAAGGTCTTCGCGCTGACCGGAGGCGGGCCCGGTCAAGCCACCGAGACCCTGTCCATGTACGTCTACCGGCTCGGGTTCAAGTTCTTCGATGTCGGGCTCGCGTCGGCGGCCTCGATCATCATGGTCATCGTCGCGGGGGTGCTGGCGGCCTTCTACGCGGCGAGGCTGATGAAGGGGACGTCGTGATGAGCGCCGCTTCCGCCGCCGCGTCGGTTCGAAATGCGGCCGCCTACATCGTGGCCGCCCTGTTCCTGCTGCCGATCGTCTGGATGGTCGCAACGTCCCTGCGCCCGCCCATCGAGTACATCTCGCCGTCCATCGCCCTCTGGCCCTCATCCGCGACGCTGGAGCACTATCGAGAGCTGGCGGCCGGCGGCATCGCGGGCAAGGCGCTCAACAGCATCGTGGTCGCCCTGGGCACCACCGCCCTCTCCCTGGCGGCGGCATTCCCGGCCGCCTACGCCCTGGTGCGGATGCGTTTTCCGGCGCGGCTCGACATGGCGTTTCTCGTCTTCGTGCTGCTGGTCAAGCTGACGCCGCCCATCTCGCTCGCCATACCGCTCTACCAGGTGCTTCGCGCGCTCTCGCTGCTCGACACGCTGCTGGGCCTTGTCATCGTTTACCAGGTCTACACGCTTCCATTCGCCATCTGGATGCTGTTGGGGTTCGTGCGTGACGTGCCGGTGGAGTACGAGGAGGCGGCCCTGGTGGACGGCGCCTCGCTGCCGCGGCGCCTGCTCTGGATCATCGTTCCCGTCATGGTGCCCGGAATCATCGCTACGGGCGTCTTCGTCATGATCCTGAGCTGGAACGAGTTCGTCTACGCGCTGCTGTTCATCCAGTCGCCGTCGAAGTTCACGCTGCCCACCTTCATCGCCACGCTCATCACCGAGGACGAAACCTTCTGGGGCAAGCTCTCGGCCATCGGCTTCCTGGCGTCCCTGCCGATCCTGTTCCTGGTGGGGTTCGTGCAGAAGGGGCTGACGAGGGGTTTCGGCGGCGGCCTGAAATAGCAAGGTCCCTGGTTCCCTGCACTTCCAGACCGCCGCTGCCGGCATGTACTCCAGCAGCGCTTCCCAGTCCTCCATCACGTGCCCGTCGCCGTCGATGACGTCCATCCGATTCCAGGCCATGTTTCGTCCCTCCCCTGCGGTGATCGCTACAGCCCGTAGAGCCGGCGCGCGTTGTCGCTCAGGATCTTGAGCTTGACGTCCTCGGAGATGTCGGTGCGCTCCCGGAACACCCTGATGGCGTCCACGTCGCTGGAAACGTCGGTGTGCCCGTAGTCGGTGCCGATGACGAGGCCGTCCTCGCCGCTCTCCTGCACGATGTAGGCAAGATCGTCGCTGTTCTCGCAGGTGACGAACATGCCGAACTCCTTCATGGGGTTGTCCGGCCACTCCATTCCCAGTACCTGGCAACGTTTTTCGACCTCGCGAAGCATCCAGGGCACCCATTGGGCGCTGGCCTCGATGAAACTCCAGCGCAAGTCCGGAAACACCCGCGGGATCTCACTCAGCAGAATGTCGCTGAAGGCGCCCACGGTGGGCACCCGGAAACGGTGGAAGTTGGCCGCATTGGACACCGGATGGCTGCAGAGGTCGTTGAACCAGGGGCTGCCGTTGGCGATGTGGATGGCGATGGCCATGTCGAGGCGTACGGCCTCCTCGTAGATGGGGTAGAAATACGGGTCCACCAGGAGCCGGTTGCCCTCGTACGGCCGCATCAGCACGGCGCAGGCGCCGTGCTCCTTGCCGAAGCGGATCTGGTCCAGGGCATCGGACAGGCTCAAGGTGGGCGCCATGCACGACCACCGCAGCCGGCCGTCCGACTGGGACCAGATGTCCGCCAGCCACCGGTTCCAGCTTCCGCACAGCGCCACCTCCACCGGGGCGCGGTCCGTCACCTGCGTGATGAACATGGTGTTGTGCAGCACCTGGACGTCTACGCCGGTGGCGTCCATGTGCTCCAGCCGGAGCCCCACGTTGCCCAGCTCCATGGACTCGTCGGCGTCGGCGAACTTGCGGCCCACCCGCTGCTCGCGCTGCCGAAGGGCTTCCTCCGAGAACGCCGGGAAGCGGAACCCCTTCACCTTGCCGTCCACCACCCAGAACTGCTGTTTGATGCCCGCCTCCTCCGGCGACGCCAGCGGCACCGGGCGGTACTGCTTCTCCGACCCCTCCAGGTAGTCCCAGGTGCGTTCGCATTCCACCACGTGGGCGTCGGCATCGACGATCAAGGGGTTTCCGTTGGCTTCTCCACTCATGGCGTCTCCTTTGCCCGCCTGTCTCCAGGCGAGCGGTAGTCCGGGCGCGGGCGGCTTTCGAACACGTCCCTAAAGCCCATAGAGCCGGCGCGCGTTGTCGCTCAGGATCTTGCGCTTCACGTCCTCGGCCAGATCGGTGCGCTTCCGGAAGATCCTGATGGCGTCCAGGTCGCTGGACGTGTCCGTGTGGCCGTAGTCCGTCCCGATGACGAGCCCGTCCTCGCCGGTCTCCCGCACGATATACGGCAGGTCGTCGGTGTTCTCACAGGTGGCGAACAGCCGGAACGCTCCCATCGGGTCGTCGGGCCACTCCAGGCCACGGGTCCTGAACCGGTTCCGGGCCTCGTGAAGTATCCAGGGCAGCCACTGGGCGCTGGCCTCGATGAATCCCCAGCGCAGCTTCGGGAACAGGTCGGGAAGCTCGCTGAAGAGCACGTAGGCGAAGCCGGCCACCGTGGGCATGCGGAAGCGGTGGAAGAAGGCCCCCAGCCTGACCGGGTGGCGGTAGAGCTCGTCGAGCCGGGGGTTGCCGTTGGCTATGTGCACGGCGATGGCCATGTCCAGGCGGCTGGCCTCCTCGTAGATGGGATAGAAGTACGGATCCACCAACAGGTGGTTGCCTTCGACGGGCCGCATCAGCACCGCGCAAGCGCCGTGCTCCCTGGAGAAGCGGATCTGGTCCAGGGCGTCCGCCATGCTCAGGGTGGGCGCCAGGCACGACCAGCGCAGCCTTCCCTCCGACTGCGACCAGATGTCCGCCAGCCAGCGGTTCCAGCTTCCGCACAGCGCCACCTCCACCGGCGCCCGGTCGGTCACCGGCTCGATGAACATGGTGTTGTGCAGCACCTGCACGTCGACCCCGGTGGCATCCATGTGCTCGAGCCGGAGCCCGACGTTGACCAGCTCCCGCGCCTCCTTGGCGTCGGCGAACTTGCGGCCCACCTGCTGCTGGCGCCGCCGCATCTCATCCTCGGAGAATACCGGGAAGCGGTTGCCCCGCACCTTGCCGTCCACCAGCCAGAACTGAAGCGTCACCCCCGCCTCCTCCTCCGCCGCCAGCGGCACCGGGCGGTACTGCCGTTCCGAGGGTTCGAGGTAGTCCCACGTGCGCTCGGTTTCCACCACGTGGGCGTCCGCGTCGACGATCAAAGGTTTCCCGTTGGCGTCACCGCTCATGGCGTAGTGCTCCTTCGGCACGGTCCCGGGCGACGCGGCCCGGGCACGGGCGGGTTTGAAACCCGCCCCTACACCGCTGTCTCGAGCGAAGCGGTGGTCCGAGGCGCGGCAGGGTCTGACCCGCCCCTACAGCGCGTAGAGCCGGCGCGCGTTATCGCTCAGGATCTTGCGCTTGACGTCCTCGGCCAGATCGGTGCGTTCCCGGAACACGCCGATCGCATCCACGTCGCTGGACGTGTCCGTGTGGCCGTAGTCTGTGCCGATGACCAGGCCGTCCTCGCCGGTTTGCTGCACGATGTACGGCAGGTCGTCGGTGTTCTCGCAGGTCACGAACATGCGGAACGCTTCCATGGGGTTGTCCGGCCACTCCCGGCCCATGGTCTTGTAACGGTTCTGGACCTCGTGGAGGATCCAGGGCAGCCACTGGGCGCTGGCTTCGATGAACCCCCAGCGGAGCTTCGGGAACACCTCCGGAACTTCGCTGAACAGAACGTCGGCGAAACCTCCCACCGTGGGGATGCGGAAACGGTGGAAGGTGGCCCCGAGCCGGACCGGGTGGGTGTAGAGGTCGTTGAGCCAGCCGCTGCCGTTGGCGATGTGCACGGCGATGGCCATGTCCAGACGGCTGGCCTCGTCGTAGATTGGGTAGAAGTACGGGTCCACCAGCATCCGGTTGGCGTCGAACGGCCGCATCAGAACCGCGCAGGCGCCGTGCTCCCTGGAGAAGCGGATCTGGTCCAGGGCGTCCGGCATGCTCAGGGTGGGCGCCATGCACGACCAGCGCAGCCGTCCGCCGGACTGGGACCAGATGTCCGCGAGCCAGCGGTTCCAGCTCCCGCACAGCGCCACCTCCACCGGCGGCCGCTCGGTCACCTGCTCGATGAACATGGTGTTGTGGAGCACCTGCACGTCGACGCCGGTGGCGTCCATGTGCTCCAGGCGAAGCCCCACGTTGCCCAGTTCCCGCGCCTCCTTGTCCTCGGCGAACTTTCGGCCGACGACATCCTGGCGCCGCCGCAGCTCTTCCTCGGAGAACGCCGGGAAACGGAAGCCTCGCACCTTGCCGTCCACCAGCCAGAACTGGAGGGCGGCGCCGTCCTCTTCCGGCGACGCCAGCGGCACCGGGCGGAACTGCTTCTCCGATCCCTCGAGGTAGTCCCAGGTACGGTCGCACTCCACCACGTGGGCGTCCGAGTCCACGATCAAAGGCTTTCCGTTGGTATCTCCACTCATGGCGCGCTCCTTTTCATGGGTCTCACTTCCTGGCCTGCTGCGCCCTTTCCTTTTACTGCAACTCGGCGAAAAAGTCGTTGCCTTTGTCATCCACGATGATGAACGCGGGGAAGTTCTCGACGTCGATCTTCCATACCGCTTCCATGCCCAGCTCGGGATAGTCGAGCACCTCTACCTGCTTGATGTTGTCCTTGGCCAGTATCGCCGCCGGGCCGCCGATGGAGCCCAGGTAGAACCCGCCGTGCTTCTTGCAGGCGTCGGTCACCTGCCGCGAGCGGTTGCCCTTGGCCAGCGAGATCAGGCTCGCGCCGTGAGACTGGAACAGCTCCACGTAGGAGTCCATGCGTCCGGCCGTGGTGGGACCGAAGGAGCCCGAGGCGTAGCCCTCCGGGGTCTTCGCCGGTCCCGCGTAGTAGACGACGTGGTCCTTGAAATAGTCGGGCAGCGGCTCTCCTGCGTCGAGGCGCTCCTTGAGCCTGGCATGGGCCAGGTCCCGGGCCACCACGATGGTGCCGTTGAGAGACAGCCTGGTCTTGACCGGATGCTTCGACAGGGTGGCGCGGATCTCGTCCATGGGCCGGCCGAGGTCGATGCTCACCACCGCGTCGGCATCGTCCTCCTCGACGAAGTCCGGCAGGTACTTGGCGGGGTCCGTCTCCAGCCGTTCGAGGAACACCCCCTCCCGGGTGATCCTGGCCTTGGCTTGGCGGTCCGCCGAGCACGAGACGCCGATTCCTACGGGACAGGAAGCGCCGTGACGCGGCAGCCGGATCACCCGCACCTCGTGGGTGAAGTACTTGCCGCCGAACTGCGCGCCCACGCCCATCTTGTGGCTGATCTCCTGGACCTTGGCCTCCAGGTCCAGGTCGCGGAACGCCCGGCCGTACTCGTTGCCGGTAGTCGGGAGGCTGTCCAGGTAGCGGGTGCTCGCGAGCTTCACGGTCTTGAGGTTGAACTCCGCGGACATGCCGCCCACCACGATTACAAGGTAGTAGGGCGGACAGGCCGCGGTGCCGATGGTCTTGAGCTGCTTCTCCAGGAACTCCAGCATGGACGCCTCGTTGAGCAGCGCCGGCGTCTGCTGGTAGAGAACCGACTTGTTGGCGGAGCCGCCGCCCTTGGTGATGAACAGCAGCTCGTAGGCGTCCCCGGGCGTGGCGTAGACTTCCACCTGGGCCGGCAGGTTGGTGCGGGTGTTCTTCTCCTCGTAAAGGGTCAGGGGCGCGAGCTGCGAGTAGCGCAGGTTGGTGCCGGTGTAGACGTCGTAGACGCCGGCGGAGAACGCCTCCTCGTCGTTGGCGCCGGTGAAGACGTTCTCGCCCTTCTTGCCGATGACGATGGCGGTGCCGGTGTCCTGGCACGCCGGCAGCACGCCGCCGGCCGAGATGTTGGCGTTCTTGAGCTGCTGGATGGCGACGAAGCGGTCGTTCTTCGAAGCCTCGGGGTCGTCGAGAATGGCCCGCAGCTTGGCGAGGTGCGTGGGGCGGAAGAGATGGGAGATGTCGCGGACGGCCTCGGCGGTAAGCTTCCGCAGCACCGCGGGGTCGACCTTCAGGATTGTGCGGCCGTCCACCTCGATCTCCGACACTCCCTCCTTCCCCAGGCTGCGGTACTCGGTGGTGTCCTCACCGAGCTCGAAGATGGGCTGGAACTTGAACTCCGACATATTGCGGGATCTCCTTGACGAGTAGGCCCCAAACTTGTCATTCCCGCGCAAGCGGGAATCCAAATTATACCCAAAGCCTTGACGCTAACGCAAAGTCACGTAAGATTCGGGGATTCACGCGCGGAGGAATCTTTCATCTCATGAGCATTCGCGGCAACACGGCTATCGTCGGCATCGGCGAAACCACGGTGGACCGTCTGGGCCGGCGCCCGGGCGAGCGGCGCCGGACCATCCCGGAGTACCTGACCTGGGCGGCGCGGCTGGCCATGGAGGACGCCGGGCTCACACGCAAGGACTTCGACGGGCAGGGGCTGGCGGCCATCTACACCACCAACTACCTGCAGCCCTTCTGGCCGGAGGAGACCGCGTCCATCCTCGGCATCGCGCCGGCGCTGTCACTGGCCAACGCCAACGGCGGCGCGGCCACGGTGTCGACGCTGGGGCAGGCGGCCGCGGCCATCCAGGCCGGGTTGGTGGAGCGGGTCCTCTGCGTGGCCGCTTCGTGCACGTTCGTGGAGAACCACAACGGGGTCGAGCCGCGCGACGTACGGGATTTCGAGGAGCCTTACGGCCTGATGGGCGCAAACAGCGGCATCGCCCTGGTGATGCGGCGCCACATGCACGAGTACGGCACCACCCTGGATGCTTTGGGAAACATCGCGGTCACCGCCCGCTACCACGCGTCGCTCAACCCCAACGCCTACCTCAAGAAACCCATGACGCTGGAGGACTACAAGACCTCGCGGCTGGTGGCCGACCCCGTCCGGCTGCTGGACTGTGTCATGCCGGCCAACGGCGGCAAGGCGTTCATTTTGACCTCCGCGGAAAGGGCCGCCGACATGCCGCGGAAGCCGGTCTACCTCATGGGCTTCGGCGAACAGGACAACCCGAGCTACGGCCCCCGCACCCACTCGGACGCGACGATCATGGGGATCAGGGACGCCGGCGCCCGGGCCTTCGACATGGCCGGCGTCACCGCCAACGACATGGACTTCGCCCAGGTGTACGACGACTACGTGATCATCGAGATGATGCAGATGGAGGACCTGGGCTTCTGCGACAAGGGCGACACGGAGTACTTCGAGTCCACCGACTTCTCGTTCAAGGGGACGCTGCCGATCCAGACCGGCGGCGGCATGATCAACTGCGGGCAGCCGTCCACCTGCGGCGGCATGATCCACATCCTGGAGTCGGTCACGCAACTGCGCGGCGACGGCGGCGAGCGGCAGGTAGCGGGCGCCCGCACCGGGCTCTGCACCGGCCTCGGCGGCCTCCCCTACGGCAAGAACCTCGGCTCCACCGCCGTGGCGATTCTCAGCAACGACAACGGGTGACCCCATGGCTGAAGCACGAACCGAACCCCGGCGCCCCCTCCCGGAGATCACCGAGCTGACCGCGCCTTTCTGGCAAGCCACGAAAGAGGGGCGCCTCGTGATGCAGCGCTGCCGCGCCTGCGGCGCGCTGACCTGGTGCCCGCGCCCGTCGTGCGTGGAGTGCGGCGGCGAAGACCTCGAGTGGGACCAGCTCAGCGGACGCGGCACCGTCTACACCTTCACCGTCATCCGCCAGTTGGCGGGCCGCGGCGCCCGCGCCTTCGAGAAGGACATCCCTTACGTCATCGCCTGGGTGGACCTGGAGGAGGGCCCGCGCTTCTACACCAACATCGTCGAGTGCCCGGTGGACGAGGTGGAGATCGGCATGGAGGTGGAAGTAGTGTTCGATCCCGTCAGCGACGACATCAGCCTGCCCAAGTTCAAGCCCTGTTCATAGACCGCGTCAAACCCTCGGAGCGGGAGCGTTGCGACCCGTCCCAAATCCAACCCCTCTCCCTCTGGGAGAGGGTGGCCGAAGGCCGGGTGAGGGCTCCCCGGCAACCCTGCGTTTGCGGCCACCCTCACCCCAACCCTCTCCCAAGGGGAGAGGGGGACAATGGCTGTCGACGTGTGGCCCTCACCCCGACCCTCTCCCTGAGGGAGAGGGAGTGCTCGGCGGTGAACTAGGCAAGCCAGCCCGGTTTTGCTAATCCACAGCTATTATCCACTATCCCTCAATCCGGAGGACACCATGGCAGTCATCGATGCCGATACCCACGTGGACGAGACCGAGGATACCTGGGCCTTCCTGCGCGACGGCGACGAGGCTCTCAGGCCCGCCACCGCTTTCCCCAAGGGCCAGGACGCCAGCAACGCCACCATGCGCTACTGGATGATCGACGGCAAGCGGCAGATCCGCTTCGTGCGCAAGGACGACGAGACCCACACCACCGAGGGGGCGCGGGAGCTGATGGACGTGCCGCAACGTCTGCAGGACATGGACCGCATGGGCGTGGACTTCCAGGTCATGTACCCGACCCTGTTCCTGGTAGAGTTCACCGACAAGCCGGAGCTCGAGCTGGCGCTCAGGCGCAGCTACAACCGCTGGATGGCCGAGCGCTGGGCCCAGTCCGAGGGACGGCTGCGCTACGTGATGCTGCCGCCCACCCAGAACATCGACGCCGCCATGGAAGAGATGCGCTTCGCAAAGGAGCACGGCGCCTGCGGCGTGCTCAAGAAGGGCGACCGGGAAGCCGGCGTGTGGGCCAACGACCCCTACTTCTTCCGCCTCTACGAGGAGGCCCAGAAGCTCGACATGCCCATCTGCTTCCACACCGGCTCGGGCGTGCCGGACTTCACGCCGGCGCGGGAGTTCACCTTCAGCCGCTTCTACCGCATCCTGCTGCCGGTGGTGCACGCGTTCCAGTCCCTGATCGTGCACGGGGTGCCCGACCGGTTCCCGGAGCTGCGCTTCGGCTTCATCGAGGCTACCGCCTCCTGGGTGCCGTTCGTGCTCTACGAGATCCGCCGCCGGATCGAGAAGAACATCGAACGGCCCACCAGCGTGCTGCGCTCCACCATGGAGATCGAGGAGATGCCGGAGGACATTCTGCGGCGGAACCGTATGTACGTGTCTTTTCAGGTGGACGAGGACCTGGACTACGTCATGCAGCACACGGGGGACGACAACCTCCTGGTCGGCTCGGACTACACCCACAACGACTCCGCCCAGGAGATGGATTTCCTGGGCCTGCTCAAGCAGCGGGCCGACAACGGCGACATCTCCCACGACGCCGTGAAGAAGATCACCCAGGACAACCCCAGCGCCTTCTACGGCATCTGACGTTCACCGACGAAAAGGGGAACCGCCGTTCGGATGAACCGGACATTGACCCCCAGGAGAGACCGGATGAAGGAATCGCCGGACAAGCCGTTGGCTGGCGACGAGTTGGAGAAGCGCCTCTTTCCGGGACCCGGCCTGCCCGGCGGCGGACAGCTCGACGTGCGCGTGGAGGTTTCGCCGCTGCACCCGGACCCCGACGTCCGCGAGGTGGCACGCCGCTGCAAGCCTTACAACATCGACAGTTGGCACACGGAGTGGACCCGCATGGCCGAGAAGAACGAGGCCCTGGCCGCGGGGTTCGAGGACGAGGGGCGGAACGTCACCGCCCACGACTTCTACCGGCGGGCGGCGGAGTTCCACAGGCGCGCCCTTGTGTACATGCCGGAAGCCGACCCGCGCATGATGCAGAGCCACTACAAGCTCAAGGAGACCTTCGACAAGGCCTGGAGCCTGGTGCCGCCGCCCTTCGAACGCGTCGAGATCCCCTACGAGGGACACCTGCTGGACGCGCTGTTCTATCCGGCCCGGGGGAAGGCCGGAACGCGCTTCCCCGTGGTGTACAACTACGGCGGCGCCGACGGCGTCCTGCTGCGCGGGCTCGAGGGCGACGCCGCCCAGTACGTGCGCCGGGGCATGAGCTTCATCGACGTGGACGGGCCCGGCCACGGAGCCACGCTGCGGGAGAAGAAGCTCTACGCACCTCCCGATTCCGAACGTGTGGCCAAGGCCGTCATCGACTACCTGGTGACGCGCCCGGACGTGGACCCGGACCGCATCGCCCTCCACGGCTCCAGCATGGGCGGGTACTCGGGGCCGCGGTGCGCCACCGAGGAGAAGCGCATCAAGGCCGTGGCCGTGTGGAGCGGGGCCTACAACCTGGTGGACGACATCTTCGACTTCTACCCGCCCATCCAGGAGCGGCTGCGCTGGCTCATGGGCGCGAAGGACCTGGCCGATGCCCGCGAGCGCATCAAGGAGTTCACGCTGGCGGGCCGGGCGCAGAAGATCGAGTGCCCGCTGCTGGTGGGCTACAACCACGACGACCGGGTCATGGACCCGCGCGGCGCCGTCCGGCTGTACGAAAACGCCGTCAACGCCCCGCGGGAGCTGCTGGACGGCGTGGGCCACGGCGAGAAACGGTTCGACCGGCGGAGCTTCATCGTGGACTGGTTCGCCAAGCAACTGGGAGCCGGAAAGTGATACCAGCCCGGCCTGTCTTCCAACCCCTTGCCAAACCACTCCCTCTCCCTCTGGGAGAGGGTCGGGGTGAGGGCTTCCCGGCGCCAGCAGCCTCCCACGGAGACGCAGGGTCGCCGCGCAGCCCTCACCCGGCCTTCGGCCACCCTCTCCCAGAGGGAGAGGGATTGAAATGGGCCGGGTCGCGGACAGCCTCTCCCACAGGGAGAGAGTTTTGACACAGCCTGTTTCGCTGGAATGACCGAACGCGGAGAGCGGTATGCAGACCATTGACGCGGACGCGCACGTCATCGAGAACGAGGCCACGTGGGATTACCTTGAGGGCGCGGACCGGCGTTTCCGGCCCGTCCCGGTGTCCGCGGACATGCCCTCGGGCAACCGCGGGAACTTCTGGATCGTCGACGGGCGGCTCATCGGCGGCCGCGACAACGTCGGCGCGGACACCCCGCCGGAAGCGCGGGAGATGACCGACATCGACCGGCGGCTTCGCCACATGGACGAGATCGGCACCGGCGTCCAGGTGCTTTATCCTACAGTGCTGCTGCGTCCCTTCACCGAGCGGCCGGACGTGGAGCTGGCCCTGTGCCGCGCTTACAACCGCTGGCTCGCCGACATCTGGAGAAAGGCGCCGGAGCGGCTGCGCTGGGCGGTGCAACTTCCGGTGCTGAGCATGGAGGCGTCGCTGGAAGAGATGATCTGGGCCAGGGAGAACGGGGCCTGCGCGGTATCGCTGCGCGGCGTGGAGACCCATCAACCGCTCCACAACCCCTATTTCTTCCCGATCTACGAGGAGGCCCAGCGGCTGGACCTGGCCATCGGCATCCACGCCGGCCAGGGCAGCTTCGCGGTGTTGGACACTTTCGGCACGGACAACACCTTCACCACCTCCAAGCTTACGGTGGTGGGGGCGTTCCACGCGCTGGTGCTGCACGGGATTCCGGAGCGGTTTCCGCAACTGCGCATCGGCGCCATCGAGGTCACCGCCCAGTGGCTGCCCTACGTGCTCCACGACCTGCGCCTGCGCTTCAAGAAGGCGGGCCGGCATCTGGACGACGACCTGCTCAGGACCCAGCGGCTGTTCGTGGCCTGCCAGACCGACGACGACCTGCCCTACGTGCTCGGCTACGGCGCGGAAGACAACCTCATGGTGGGCTCGGACTACGGCCACGCCGACAACGCGAGCGAGTTGCTGGCGCTCAAGGGCATCCGGGACAAGGGCGAGATCGCCGCCGAGGTGATCGACAAGATCCTCGCCCGCAACCCGGCCCGCTTCTACGGGCTGGAGGCGGACGGGGTTCGCCATACGGATGGATAGCCACCTGCGAAACCATTTGGCTGCCGGCCCCGTGGCAGGGGCGGGTTTGAAACCCGCCCCTACACGGAAGGCCGGCGACGCGAGGAGTGCGGCAGACCGCACCGGGGGGCATACGAATGCTGGCCATCGACGCTGACGCCCACGTCATCGAGACGGAACACACCTGGGACTACCTGGAGGGCCGGGACAAGCGCTTCCGTCCAGTGCCCGTAACGCTGGACATGCCCGAGGGCGGCACGCGCAACTTCTGGGTGATCAACGGCAAGCTCATCGGCGGGCGCGACAATATCGGCCTGGACACCCCCAAGGAATCCCGTGACATGGCCGACATCGACGCGCGCCTGAAGCACATGGACGAGATCGGCACCGACGTGCAGGTGCTCTACCCCACCCTCTTCCTGCGGCCGGTCACCGACCGCTCGGACGTGGAACTCGCGCTCTGCCGTTCCTACAACCGCTGGCTGGCGGACATCTGGGCGGCGGGCAAGGGGCGGCTGCGCTGGGCCGTGCAACTGCCGCTCTTGAGTATGGACGAAGCTCTGGCCGAGCTGCGTTGGGCCACGGAGCACGGGGCCTGCGCGGTCTTCATGCGGGGCCTGGAGACTCATCACCCTCTCCACCACCCCTACTTCTTTCCGCTCTACGAGGAGGCCACCCGCCTCGACGTGCCCATCGGCATCCACTCCGGTATCGGCAATGCCGCCGTCTCGGAGGCCTTCGGCAACGACCCGTTCCGCACCGCCAAGCTCACGGTCATCGGCGCGGTCCACGCCATGGTCATGCGCGGCATTCCGGAGCGGTTCCCCGGCCTGCGCATCGGCGCCATCGAGGTGGCGGCCCAGTGGGTGCCCCACGTTGTCCGGGAGATCACGCTGCGGCAACGCAAGGCCGGTGTGGAGCCCGACGAGGACCTGCTCGAGGCCAACCGCCTCTACGTCGCGTGCCAGACCGACGACGACCTCCCCTACGTGCTCGATCACGCGGGCGAGGACATGATCATGATCGGCTCGGACTACGGCCACAATGACAACGCCAGCGAGCTGCTGGCGCTCAAGGGCCTGCGGGAAAAGGGCGAGGTGCCGCCCCGCGTCATCGACAAGATCCTGCACGAGAACCCCACGCGGTTCTACGGGCTGTCCTGAAAGGAGGTCCGTCGTGAGCGACGCATTCGACCTGCTTCTCGTCAACGGAACCGTGATCAACCCCGCCGCGGGGCCGCGGCAGGAGCTGGACGTGGGCATCGCTGGCGGACGCATCGTCGCCATGAAGAAGGGTCTCGCGCGGGACGGCGCCGGGCAGGTCCTCGACGTCGGCGGCTGTTTCGTGACCCCCGGCCTCATCGACTTCCACGTGCACAGCTACTGGGGCGTCAACCCATACGGCACCGACCTCGACGCTGTGTGCGGCGCCAGCGGCGTGACCACCACCGCGGACGCGGGCTCGGCCGGGCCGGTGAACTTCACGGGGTTCCGGCACCTGGTGTACGAACGCGCGCGCACCCGCATGCTGGCTTTCGTGGCGGTGGCGCAGCACGGCGTCCTCAACGTCCCCGGTGAGCTTGAGAACATCGGCTTCGCCGACCCCGACAACGCCGCGCGCACGGTGCGGGAGAACCCGGACGTCGCCGTGGGCATCAAGATCCGCCTGCACGTCAAGTCGGTGGGCGAAAACGGCCGGGAGGCCCTGGGGATGGCGGTGGCGGCCGGAGACGCCAGCGACTCCCCGGTGATGGTGCACGTGGGCGACACCGGCATCTCCATGGAGGAGATCGTCCAGACGCTGCGCCCGGGCGACATCGTCACGCACTGCTACACGCCGAAGCAGCCCGCCATCGTGGACCCGGACGGCGTTCTTCGGCCCGCCGTTCTGGAGGCGCAGAAACGCGGCGTCATCTTCGACGTCGCCCACGCCAACGGGCACTTCGACTTCGACCTGGTGGCCCGGGCCATGGACCAGGGGCTGCGCCCGGACATCATCAGCACCGACCTCCACAGAATGAGCGGCTCCGGCCCCGTGGTGGACCTGCCCACCACCCTTACCAAGTTCCTGATGCTCGGACTGGACCTCGACGAGATCGTCGCCGACTGCACCATCAACGCCGCCCGCGCCATTGGCTGGGAAAACCGCCTCGGCGTCCTCGAGGTAGGCCGCGAGGCCGACGTGGCGGTGCTGGAGGTGGTGGACGAGGAGACCCTGTTACGCGACAGCGTGGGAAACGACCGGACCGCGAGGCGACGCATCGTCGCCCGTCAGACGATCCGGGCCGGCGTCCTGTAAGCCTCCGGCGGACCACGCGCCTTTCCACGTGCCGCCCGGGTGCAACCCCTGTTCAGAAATAGCCGCTGAAGCCTGTCTACTCGTTCTCCACGCCCCGACCATTGCAACCGCATCGCCTGAGGTGTACATGATTGCCTTCCGAGGACTCTATGGCGCGTTTCGCACGGCTGACAACGGTGTCCAGTTATGAGCCACCAGGAACTGGCCTGACCCGATGCATGCAGACCCACTCCTTCACTTCTGCACCTATTGGGTCCACCAACTTCCGCAGCATCGCACAACCCAAACACCCGCTGAACCGCAAGTCGAATCTTCTCGCCCTCCAACCACCTCGCCAAAATCTCCGCCACGTAGGACTTCGCCACGCGCAACTTCCGGCCCAACAACTGACCCGCGGCTCGTTCGTTGCTTCGTCGAAGCCTTGTAGCCGGGCAGCGCACGCCGCCCAACGACACCGCAGGTCGGAACGACTTTCACCCGAGGTACCCAATGCGAGAGTTTCTTGACAACCACCCAGCCATCGCGTTACTTACCGCCTGCGTTGTGTGTATCGCCACCACCGTTGCCGTCCTGACGTTTTACCGCGACCAGCAGCACGCCAACGCTATTGCCAACGCTGAAGCGACCATTCGCAACCTCAAGGCCGACCTCGCCTCCATCAAAAGAGGCATACCCGTCGATACGCCGCGACCTTTCAACGTCTCGTCTGCTGTCCTAGACGAAAATAGGATGTTACTATTATCGCGCGACTTCACCCCCCTAATACCAAACGTCGTCTCTGTCAAAGCGCCACGACTCGACGGTTGGGTGTTTCAGGAGTTGAATGAGTTGTCGTCCCAGGCGCTCACTCTCGACGACAAGTGCAAGACCAAATTCTTGCAGGATCCTGGAAACGACGAAATCGCAAGAAAAACGAAACCCGTTTTCATGTGGCATAAAAGAGAATCTAGTTCCGCATACGTAGAGATTCCCGAGCAACACCCTCTTCACAAGACCTGTTCGCATATGCGGATGTTTCCCTCGTTATCCGTTTTGCAGATCGACTCAGATTGGGTCAAGGCAAATATGAAGTTTTTTGCGTTTTATTTGCCAAAAGATAAAATCTCAAAAGAGAATGTCACAAAAATGATGAAGGACCCTGCAGCGATGATTCGTGGCGAGGAAACTGCGACGAAGTACATGAGTGAGGATAATATAGTTTTGAGCGAGTTTACGGGACCCTTCTTGTATCGGAAACTCCACGATACCCTTTTGTTGTCGACGTTGTTCCCGGAGGTGGCACCCCGGTTGATGTCGATAGAACATGCGAAGAATACTTTGTATTTCCACAACCGCTATCGAATTCAGGCCTCTTTGACGAAAGGAAATTTAAGAAAAAAAGTTGATCTGGTTTTGGATGATGAATATTTCGTGCTCACTGTTCCCGAGTCAGCAATAGTTGTGAACGTTACCCTTCCGGTGGTCGAGGGACATGATGAGAATTTCGGGTGGACACAACGGTGGCTCTCGGGACTTAGGGTGCAATCTGTTCACCGTTAGCAGTGTGAACCATGAGCGAGTGGATCTTCCGCTATGACAGGTTCGACCCGGCCAAACAAGGCCTGCGCGAGGCGCTGTGCACCCTCGGCAACGGCTACTTCGCCACCCGCGGCGCCGCGGAAGGGGCCGAGGCAGGCGACGTGCACTACCCCGGAACCTACCTCGCGGGGTGCTACAACCGCCTGGAGACCACGGTCGGCGACCGCGTGGTGGTAAACGAGGACCTGGTCAACCTGCCCAACTGGCTCCGACTGCGGTTCCGCCTGGAGGACGGGCCGTGGTTCGAGCTTTCGGCGGTCGAGGTCCTGGCCTACCAGCAGGAGCTGGACCTCAAGAACGGCTTATTGACGCGAAGGCTGCGGTTCCGTGACCCCGAAGGACGCACCAGCTTCATTCGCAGCCGGCGCCTGGTGCACATGCGGCATCCGCACCTGGCGGTCCTGCGCTGGACCCTGCTGGCGGAGGACTGGTCGGGAAACGTCGCCATTCGGTCATCCCTGGACGGCTCGGTCATCAACGCCGGGGTCCCGCGCTATCGCCAGCTCAATTCCAAGCACCTGGAAACCCTGGAGAAAGGCCGCACGGGCGAAGACGGCGTGTATTTGGTGGTCCAGACCAACCAATCACGCATCCGGCTGGCGCTGGCGGCGCGCACCCGTCTCTTCCGGCAGGAGGAAATCGAGAAAGTCGCGCCCCGCACCATAGAGGAAGCGGAAGCGATAACGCAGGAGTTCGTCGTCCCGGTAGGGAAGAAGCAGGTGGTCACGCTGGAGAAGACGGTGGCCCTGTACTCGTCCCGTGACCGGGCCATCTCGGAATGCGGCCAGGCCGCCCGGTCCGCGGCAGCGACGGCGGGCCGATTCGTGGAGCTGCTGGATTCCCATGCAAGCGCGTGGCAATCCCTTTGGCGCCGTTGCGACGTGGAACTCCCGTCGTGTCCGGCGGAAGAGCGTATCCTGCGCCTGCACGCGTTCCACCTGCTCCAGACGGCATCCCCGAACTCGGTGGACCTGGACGCCTCCGTGGCTGCCCGGGGACTCCACGGCGAGGCATACCGCGGGCACATCTTCTGGGACGAGTTGTACTTCCTGTTCTTCTACATCGCCCGGATACCGGAGATCGCCCGGTCCCTGCTGTTATACCGTTACCACCGGCTGGACGCCGCGCGCAGGGCTGCCCGCGAGGAGGGCTATGCAGGCGCCATGTACCCCTGGCAGAGCGGCAGCGACGGCACCGAGGAGACCCAGAAGCTGCACCTGAACCCCAACTCCGGACGCTGGCTGGACGACAACAGCCACCGGCAGCGGCACGTCAACATCGCCATCGTCTACAACGTCTGGCGCTACTACAAGACCACCGGGGACCGGGAGTTCCTGTCCCGCCACGGCGCCGAGATGATCCTGGAGATCGCACGCTTCTGGTCCAGTCTCGCGCAGCGGAACGAAGCCACCGGACGCTACGAGATCCATGGCGTCATGGGCCCCGACGAGTACCACGACATGTACCCGGACGCCGAGACGGGCGGCCTGCGGAACAACGCCTATACCAACGTGATGGTGGTGTGGCTGCTGGAACGGGCCTTCGAGGTGCTGACCCTTCTGGGTGAAAGCCGGCGGGCGGAGCTGACCGAGGAGATCAGCCTCACCCCGGAGGAAGAGCAGAAGTGGCGCGACATGAGCCGCAGGATGACCGTGCCGTTTCACGGCGAAGGCGTCATCAGCCAGTTCGAGGGTTATGAGGCGCTGGAGGAATTCGACTGGGACGGGTACGGCGAGAAGTACGGCAACATCGAGCGCTTGGACCGCATCCTCGAGGCCGAAGGCGACACCCCCAACCGCTACAAGGTATCGAAGCAGCCCGACGTGCTCATGCTCTTCTACCTGTTGCGCGAGGATGAACTCCGCGCCCTCTTCCTGCAACTCGGATACAAGCTCGACGACGAGGTCATACGCAAGACCGTGGACTACTACACCGCCCGCACTTCCCACGGCTCGACCCTGAGCCGCGTGGTGCACGCCGCGATTTCCGCGCGCTCCGACCCCCAGACCTCGTGGCGCTACTTCACCGAAGCGCTCCAGAGCGACGTCACCGACATCCAGGGCGGCACCACGCCCGAGGGCCTGCACATGGGCGCCCTGGGCGGCCTCGACGAACTTCTGCTGACCCGCTACGCCGGCATCGACACCCTCGGCGAAACCCTGAGCCTCGACCCCTGCCTCCCCGAGGAGCTGCCCGAACTGCGCCTGGCGATCCTCTACTGCGGCCAGCGGGTGGGATTGGACCTTACGCGCGAGCGTGTGCGCATTTCACTGGACGGCGACTCGTCGGCGAAACTGGTAGTGGTAGTCCAGGGTACGCGGCACGAGCTTGCCGCGGGCGATACGGAGATCCGCCTGAATCAGCGATGATCGTGGCCGGCCTCACCTGTGAAATCCGCTTACACAATTTCAACACTTTGTTGACTGAAGCAGCGCCCGAGAGGGCGTACACGACCAGTGTAGGAAGCCTCTGATGGATCGTAGCCGGCGTCCGCATCGCTCACCGTCGCGCCGGGTGTTTGCCACCGGGCAAGACCTCCTTATTTCGTTGCACAAGAACCGTCGACACGGCATCAAGCGCCTGCCGAACGAGCTTCGTCGCCTACACGACACCGGCCTCTCGGTTGACACTATCCAAAAACTCCTGTCTGTATTGAGACGGTAGTCACCTGACAGCTCCACCTTCGGCACGCGATGGCAAGTCAGGAGCGTGCGAGCGGTGGCGACACCTCACCTCGAAGGGTTAGGTTCCCGTTTACGGACGACCACCCTTGCAGGACAACACCATGACGACCAAAGACAACGACACCGAGCGGAAGCTGAGCTTGCCGGAGTTGGCCCAAGAGATGAGCAGCGTGTCCAATGCATGCCGCATCATGGGCTACTCACGCCAGCAGTTCTACGAGATCCGGCGCAACTACCAGACCTACGGGGCAGAGGGCCTCATCGACCGGCTGCCGGGAGCCAGTGGGGCCCCATCCAACAGGTTCTCTGAGGATGTCGAGGCCGCCATCCTGGCCGATGCCCTCGGCCGCCCTACCCACGGGGCGCTGCGGGTGGTCCAGGAGCTGTCTCTCCAGGGCGTGCAACTCTCCTCAGGACGGGTCCGTGCGTGTGGTCTCGTCACACGCTCTTGACCAAGCAGGAGCGGCTGCTGAGGCCCAAGTAGCCACCTGTGAGCGCCAGATCGAGCGCAGCCCCAGGTAGATCCGCCTGCTGCAATGCTTCAGCCCCGAGTTCCGCGAACGCCACATCGACACCCGCCATACCGGCATCTGGTGGCCGTCGACACCTTCTTCGTCGGCCATCTCAAGGACATGGGCAAAGTCTACGATGCGACACGTCCCGTCTCGAGGTGGTATACGGGTGTCGTCTTGAACTCAGCGTCCGTAGACACACTCAGCGCGTTTGAACACCTGGGTAGCGTGACTATCCCAGGTGCACCATTCCGCGAGGTCCGACCACTTCAGTGGCGGGCACAAGTCAAAGTAACCCAAGGTTCCCGCCCGAGGGTGATATCGTCCCGACATGATCCCGGCTGTTAATATCTCTGGGGTGTCGACATCCTCCGATTGACAACCGATGCACTCACCGATCGAGTTGCGGTCCGCTTTCAAATTTTCGAGTTGTGACGTCGAATAAGACTGTTGCGCCTTCGCTTCGAAGAGTACGATTTGGGCATCGGAGAAGAGTACGAGATCAAAGGTCCGTTTCATCGACAAATTCAGGTCGGGAACAGGGTGGCCCTTCGTCTTCCAATCGCGGTAGAAACACACTTCATACGCCAATTCCCAGTTTGCCTGTTCTTGGAGCTGTTTCGCGTACTTCCCGTTGAGAAACTTAACAAACATGGCTTCCTTACCGCGCAGAGTCTTGTACAACTCGGCGCAGAAATACCGTTCTTCACGGGAAACTTGCCACCATGCCATATGACCACCAAGCCAAGAAAGGCCCCCCTTCTCTTCGTCGCTCATGCTCAATTCGCTGATTCCCATCGGTTGATGACTGTATTGTATGTTGCCGTAGGGTCGTTCTCCAACACCACATCACCAAACGCCTTCCACAAACTGGCGCAGTTGATTTTGGGATTTCTGAACTCCGCGGGTATGGGTATTTTGCCCTCCAGTATAGCAGCCGGTTCACTGGGACTCATGCGAGCCCCGACTTTCATCCTTGCTGCACTCTTGATTTCGCGCTTCTTTTTCTTTTGGAACCTATGCAACTCTTCAGTCAACCAAAGCAGTTCTCTTGGAACCCCGCCACGGTAAATCCGGTTGTACAGTGTCCTGATGTTGTCCACTACGTTCTTCGCAGGAGTTCCACAGAAGTCCGCGAGTCTTGGGAGCAAATATCGATAGCGGTTCTCGACTACCTCCCTTCCACCGTAGTGCTCTATGTTGGAGTAACGCACCATCGAGTCGATCAACTTTTGATCGATGCTAGTAGGAAGAACAGTACCAGCCAGTAAGAGTACCCACGCGACGATCATACCCGTTCGGAACATCGCTATCTCCTGTTACCGTAAGCCACTCTTGGCGTGCAGATGAGGTATCTTCGGCGATCCCGGCCGTCGGCTTGCGTTGCGTCAGTTGCAACTCGCCCGGGCGGTCTGCCTTGCCTGTGAGATTGTCTGGTCGTAGGTGCTAATCGCGTGTGCGGGACAGCCACCGCTGGCCAACTCTTGCCGCACGTCTTGCAGCATGCGCACGTAATATCTCGCGCCGTCGCACATTCCCATCCGACTCACGTTCGGGTTTGTGCTTCCAGCTTCTGGTCGATCCGGCGTTGGGCCTGCTGACAGGGGCTTCTGATCGTCGTCCCGCAGGCACCGGAGAGTCGCCGAGGATCATTCGGCTCGATGCCTCCAAACTATCGGCAAGCCCCTGCAGGACAGCCATTCCGGCGTTCTCCGGCGGCCCGTATCCAACAGTGACCTTCCAACTCCCCTTGCTGCGGGTAAAGCCGGCGAGATGCTTGTCGATGACGGGAGCGTGTTCCTCTATTGCGCGGCTGGTCCTGAATGCGGAGCAGCTCTTGTACCGTTCGGCGTGACACTCATCAATGCTCTGAGCAAGGGACATTCCCGTAAGGGACATCACCGCGAGAAAGCAGATGCCCGTAGTTCTGAGCTTCATGGGGCTTCTCCTCTTGGGCCCGGGCCGGCGGCGGCATCCCGGTTCAACCAGCCAAGACGAAACCCTCGCGTAGAAACTGACAAAATTTTGACAATCGTATACGTTCCATGGGTATCAAAGTCAACAATTTGAGCCATTCAAGCGCCTCTCCCTTGTTCCCTCTTCCTTCTCTCGCGCTACTTGAACCTCCCTCGTTCAGTAGCCAGTAGACGTCCGTCCCCTTGAGGGTCGAGTTCTTCTTCGCGTTAGTCCCACGGCGTTTTGTCCTGCTTGTCTCTCGCCGCCGGGTCGGCCCCGTTATCCAGCAAAGCTTTGACGGCGGCCAGGGTCTTGCTCTTGAACGCGGCCGCGTACAGCGGTGTCGCCCCGGTCTCATCCCGCGCGCCCACCTTCGCCCCGGCCTTCAGGCAACGGGAGACATCGGCCGCGTCGGCGCGCGCAAAAAATGCCTCCGTGTTCTAGTCCTCGCATGAAACCCCCGCCAGGAGTCCATGGAGGTCCGCCCTCTTGAGCGCCGGGTTCGCCTTCGCGTAATCCCGCGGCGTCTTGCCCGCTTTGTCCCTGGCCTCCGGATCGGCCCCGGCGTCCAGCAGGGCCTTGACCACCGCCGGAGACTTGCCGAACCACGCCGCCAGGTGAAGCGGCGTCCATCCGCCGCGTCCGTCCCGTGCGTTCACTTCTGCGCCCGCCCTTGCCTGCGCTTTTCGCAGCGCGGCCACAACAGCCGGGTTCTTGCTGAACTTCTCGGCGAATTGTAGGGGTGTTCCTCCCTTCCCGTCGTGCGCCTTGATATCCGCCCCAGCTTTCACCAAGGCCGCGACCATGGCGGGCGCTTTTTGCGAAAGCAGCCATCAGGTGCAGGGGCGTGCGGCCTTCTCCGTCCTGGGCGTTCAACTTGGCCCCGGCCTTCGCTAGGGCAGGCACCACCTTGGGGTTCTCGCTGAACATCGCCGCCTTGTGCAGGGCCGTGCGGCCTTTCTTGTCCCGCGCGTTGGGGTCCTTCGTCTTGATGCCGCGAGAGACGTCCGCCGCGCCGGCGTGCCTGAAGAATCCCGAGGTGTTCCATTTCTCGCAGGAAACGCGTGCCGCCTTCAGACGCCCTTCGATCCTTCGCCTGTCAGCGTCAGCCCTGGCATGTCTCTCCTTCTCCCTGAAGGCTGCTACAGCTTTGTCCGAGAAGGCCGAAACGAAAGCCGCCTTGTTCTCCTTCCTTGCTGTGGCCTGTTGCTGGGGTGTCTTCCCAAGAAACTGACGCGCGTTCAAATCTGCCCCGGCAGCCACTAGAGCCGTTATGACTGCCGGGTTCTTGTTGTACTCGGCCGCATAGTGCAGAGGGATGGTATTCGAGTCATTCCGCGCGTTGATGTCGCCCAGGCCTTTACGAGGGTGGTTATGACGGCGGGTTTTTCGTTGAACCACGCCGCGTAGTGCAAAGGGGTGTGTTTGTCGTCATCCCGCGCATTGATGTCCGCCTCGGCCTTCAGGAGGGCGGTTATCACCGCTGGGTTCTCATTGCGCGCGGGCCGCACTGTGGCCCGCTGGTGCAAGCCTGCCGCTACAATTGCCAAATCGCCCTATCAACCTCTTCCACTCATCAACCATGCGGAACCTGCACACGAAAACATGTCCTTGACTTCATACTCTGGCCCCATTACGCTTTTCTCGTGAACTGGACCGTCGAGATCGCCGAGGAATTTGAGCCCGAACTGTTGGCTCTACCCTTGGAGGTACGAAGGACGGTCCTCGCCCTGTCGCGTTTGCTGCGGCAGTTCGGGCCACAATTGGGGCGGCCTCGCGTGGATACGCTGAATGGCTCCCGGCACGCGAAAATGAAGGAGATGCGGTTTCGCGTGGCGGACGGCGAGTGGCGGGTCGCCTTCGCTTTCGATCCGGAGCGTTCGGCCGTCCTGCTCGTCGCAGGCGACAAGTCAGGCGTGAGCGAAAGGCGGTTCTACCGTAGTTTGATTCGCAAGGCCGATGAACGCTTCGACCGGCACATCGACCGGCTCGCGAAGGAAGGGAGATCGTGATGGGTCTGAACGTCGAAGACGTGATCGCGGGGCTCGACCCTGCCGAACGCCGCAAGGTCGAGGAGCTTGCCGCAGAATTCATCGCCGAGGAGATGACGCTGCGCGAGTTGCGCAAGGCCCGCAAACTCACCCAGGTCAGTGTTGCGCGTGAACTCGGCATCAGCCAGGACGCCGTCTCACGACTGGAGCAACGCAGCGACGTCTTGCTCTCGACTCTGCGCAGGACGGTGGAGGCTATGGGCGGCAGCCTCTCGCTCATCGCCCGGTTTCCCGACCGTCCCCCGGTCGAACTCTCCGGCATCGCCGGCCACGACACCGGCGATTGACGCGCGGACCGTGCCAATATTTACGAATGCCGGTACTCGCTGTTGCCGGCCTTACCGTTCCGAGGAACAACCAGGACGCCGGGCGGCGGTGGAGCAGAGTGCTTGGCCGGCGGCGTGCAAAACGGCGGTGGCAGCGTGACGATCGATGCGGAATTCGCGGACGAAGTCATCCAGCGGCACGCCATCCGCCAGCCAGTCGAACAGTTGCCTGACCGGAAGCCGGTTGCCGCGGAAACAGGGAGCGCCACTCATTCGCCGGATTCCACGACCCTCCCGAAGGGGCGGATCGACCTCGCCGTGGTGGATGGCACCACAGAGACGAAAGCGCCTTACGGCAGCAGGAGGACGACGCCGAGGCCATGCAGTCAGGTCGATTCGTCCGGAGGTCCCGCGGCACTTTCTCCGAGGCGTTCCTCCAAGCATTCCAGAAACGCGGCTCGGACTTCGGATTTTTGTGATGTGTCCAGGTCATGGCCAAGTACAGTTCGAGAGACCGCCAGGAGCTTTCCGTCAAGTTGCTGCGGACGCTGGCCCGTCAGTCGAATCTGTACCACGAGCGAGCGAATTTCGGCCTCCTCGACTTCACCCGGGATTTGGCGTGCGATCACCTGTAGACGGGTGCTTGAAGGCGAGGCCTCCATGGAGTCCTCATCGGACGCCGGTGGCTCCGCCTCTATATCTGCTCTTGGGTCCAGGGAGACCGCGCTCACCGGTTTGCAATCCAGGAATTCACCGAGGTCTGCGGCACCCCACTCATGCGTCGAGTTTATGACTCCATCCTCTCAACGAGTAGAATCCCCAGCAAACCCGGGGCGGTTCACCTCGAATTTGCCAGTTTCCAGGTTGAGCTTGTAGCGGGGACCTCTGTGGTAGAATTCCAGAAAGATCGTCCCATCGCCCCTCTTGTCCATGGAAATAAGGGTAAGTTCCGCGTCCACAAAAGCAACGCCGATGCACCAGAGATCACCAGGTCCAGGATTAAACCCTGCGGGAGTTGGCTGGTGATTAGTCACGAACTTAACCGGCGATAGCATCTGGAGGTTATTCTGCAGCTCTGTGCACGACTGGAGGCACGTCTTGAAGTCCGGGCAGAGACTTTCAGCGTTTCCGTTGTGGCCGAAAGCCAGGACGAGCGTTACCGCGGCAATGAGTCGTGACATCCAGCACCCTTCACGTCAGTTGCGGCTATCCTCAAGCGGGTTCACGATCGACACGGAGCGGTCAACCCACTCAAGCAGGCTCGCCATGGTGTCGATCGTCCTGCTTGGCTTGGTGATGCTTTCGGCATCTCTCGGCGTCCAGACTGCTCGCCCGGGGCCAAAGATGGAGACTTGGGAACAGATGGCGAGCGTAAGAAACGTTTCCGCCAGGATCCTGCTGCCCACTTCCCCCAAGCGTTCGCCATCTTCCCGTGCCTTTGCCTCTATGAGGATGTAGAGCCAGAGCGGAGTGCGCTCGTAGAGGCCAAACTTCTCCATCAACGCGTGAAACTGTCCATCGCCGCTGAATACTGCTTCCATCTGTTGCCTACCCAGCACTGTACCGGGTGAAATCCTTTGTGCAGCATCTTGGCCCGAAGGCAGCCCGCGTAGAGACCCGCGGCGCAGGTTGAGGAATGCCAAATTTCGGTCGCCGTTGCCTGGGAGCTTACCCAGATCCAAAGCCAAGTAAGGGTCTATTTTCTTGGCGGTGTTGAAACCGAAGTTCCTGGCCTCTCTGAGATGGTCTGGGGCGTAGCCTCGCAGGTCGAACAGCCGACGAAAGTCGGGAATCCAGTTGGATGGGAGGGGACTGGATGAGGACAATCTCCCGCTGCCGCTTGAGAACTCGAACAACTGTCTGAGGGTGGCGCCAGTGAAGTTGATGTTCCAGGTATAGGTCGGACGCACCATGGAATGCCCTAGGCGGAAGGCAGCCACCGAAAATTCCAGCGGCATGAACGGCACCTCGCCAGCGCAGCAGTGCAACAGGGACCGTCTGGCATCAACGAGGGTCTCTTCGTAGACCTTCTCCTGAATCAAGCGGCGCACGAAGTCATGCAGGACTATGTGCTGGTAGTGCTTGACTACCAGATCCCGTGCCTCAGCTAGGACGTCGCCGTTCCCGAACTCCTTCACGTGCCTGAACATGACATTGTGGAAGAGCATCCACACCAAGTGCATCTGGGCCACAGCTAGGTTTTCATCGTTGCGGCGGTCCGGGATAAGCACGGCCTGTTCACCATTGCCGCGGACCAAGTCGTTCTGGAGGCTCTTGCGAGAATGCCCGTGCCCCCCGGCCGGCGTTGTCTCGCCTATCTTGAAAACGCCGGAAGCCAAGCTATTGGGGGACCCGTAGAGGCTATCCAGGTCTAGTGACGGCGAGCGCCCTTGCACCAACTCGCTGTCCGGCGTCTGCTCGATGTCGCCATCCAGGGTATCTGCCTCACCTTCGGTGATGTCTCTCGTGATGTCATGGTCGATGAATTGACCAAGGTAGGTATAGCCCGCAGGGATCTGGCTATCGCCTGTGGGGGTGCCTTTCACCATCCGATCTCCAAGTTGCCGAGCGACGTCTTTCTTGAGGATCAGCGGGTGGAAGGTGCCCTCTGGAATCAGACGGCCAAAGCGGAACCCGGTACTTTTACCGTGGCCGTTTTGCATGGGCGATGCTCCTCTATAGGGTCTGCTACGCCGGCGATAGGCGTGCCGTCGACTCTAGCGAATCAGTTTCAAGACATCGCCGCACCCGACATTTCGACCACCTTCGCGAATCCGGAACAACGTGCCCCTCTCCAATGCCATCGGCGCGCCCAACTCGATTGTCACTATTGTTCCCTCACCCGGCTTAAGGTTCTTCAGCCCCTCTGGGAGGTGCATTGTTCCCGTGATGTCGGTCGTTCGGATGTGGTACTGCGGCCGATACCCATCGAATACCGGGGTTTCGCGTCCATTCTTGTCTTTCGTAAGCATGCACACATCAGCCTTGAAGCGGCTATACGGTGCAATCGAGCCGGGTTGTGCCAACACTCGTCCTCTTTCGAGATTTACGTTGTCGCGCAGTATGACTCCAACACTCTCCCCTGGAAGACCTTCGTCCACTGGCCTCCGATACATCTCAACCGCCGCAACAACGCTCGTTTGGGTTGTTTCTAGCAGGCCGACAATCTCGACTACGTCGCCAACTCCCACTTTGCCTCGCTCCACCTGTCCTGTCACGATCTCCCCATTCGCAACTGAAAACACGTCTTCGATGGCCATCAGGAACGGAGCCTCAATGAGGCTAGTGGCTTGTTTCTCTCCGCTTAGAGGAGGCTGCGCCACATACGCGTTGATGTCCCTGACTCGCACGAATCCTCCCGCGTATTCGTCGCGGATTTCGATCTCGAATTCCCCCTCTAGTGCCATGACCAGTTCGACCAAGTCCGTCGAATCTGCACCAAGATCACCTACCAGCGAAGCGCCCGGCGTAACCAACAATTCCTCCACGCCCAACGTTTCGGCCACAAGGCGCTTGACACGCTTTTCGATCAACTTCGGCACGTGTAGGGCGTGGGTCTCCTTACCGCCAGCGCTGCCATCTACTTCTTCTCGCTCCGTTTTACATACACAGGTGGCACTAACCCCAGCATCGATCCGGTTCTCCGTTGGTGACAGCGATGTCCACCATCCAAGCGCCCAGGCGGCCAAGACCAACGCTACTACCACCACCACGCCACGACCGTGACTACGCGTTCTTGGATCCATCCGCGAGTGGATAACGCAAGACGTGCGGCGACCTGTTTCTCGCCGCTTCCATCAGAAGCGGGGCGATACCGCGGCACAGGGAGCCATCCTGGATTCAGTCGCACAGAGCTATCCTCACCGGTCCCGACGACAGCTTGGGTTGTGTCAGTTGCAACTCGCACGAGCGGTCTGCCTCGCTTGTGCAATTGTCCGGTCGTAGGTGCTGATTGCGTGTGCGGGACAGCCGCCACTGGCCAACTCTTGCCGCACGTCTTGCAGCATGCGTACGTAGTATCGGGCGCCGTCGCACATTCCCATCCGACTGACGTTCGGGTTCTGTGATGCCAGTTTCTGTTCGATCCGGCGTTGGGCTTGTTCGCAGGAGCCGCTGACCGCCCCGCCGTCACCGGAGAGTCCGGCGAGGTTCATTCGGCTCGATGCTTCCAAACCATCTGCAAGTCCCTGAAGGACGGCCATTCCGGGGTTTCCGCTCCGGTTCATTTCGGAAGCGCCTCCCGCAAGACCCGACAAGAAACCCATCACGGCCGCGGTATTGTCCCGGCTCTGCTGTTCCCTTCGCTCTTGCTCCCGTCGATGTGCCTTTCTTATCGCGGTTTCGTAGGTAGACAACGTAGACAACAATTCGTCCATCACTTGCCGGTAGCTTTTCTCCGGCTTTTGCCGCTCCGCTTCCCGTCGCTGTTGCGCGAGCCTGCGGCGTTCCCTTTCCTGGTCCCGCCTCCGTTGTTCCTGCGCCAGCCTTTGGCGTTCCCGCTCTTCTGCCCGAGCCTGTTGCTCTTGGGCCAGCCGCAGTTCTTCTTCCAGCCTCTCTCGCTCGTCCTGCGCGGCCAGACGTTCGCGCTCCGCTTCCAACTCCAGCCGTTCCCGCTCCTCCTCCATCGCTAGGCGTTCTCGTTCCTCGTCCGACTGCTGGGCTTCTCGCGACTCGGCGTCCGCCCTTCGTGTTTCCGGGTCAGGGACGCGGCAATGGCTGGTCAGGATCTTCAAGCCGCTTTCCACCTCGCCCATCTTGTGCATGAAGGAGCCGCTGTCGCTGATGACACCGCCGCCACTATGGAAAACGCGCTCGTACTTGCGGGGGATGTCCAGCGGACCCAAGCCCAACATCACGGAGACTTTCGCGCAAGTCTCCGGCGGTCCGTATCCAACGGTGATCTTCCAACTTCCCTTGCTGCGCGTGAAGCCGGCCACATGATTGTCGATCACGGGCGCGTGTTCTTCAATTGCGCGGCTGGTCCTGAATGCGGAGCAGCTCTTGTACCGTTCGGCGTGACACTCATCAATGCTCTGCGCAAAGGCGATTCCCGTAAGGGACGTCCCCGCGAGGAAGCAAATGACTGTAGTTCTGAGGTTCATGGGGCTTCTCCTCTTGGGCCTGAGCCAGCGACGGCATCCCGGTTCAACCAGCCAAGTGGAAATTCCATGTAGCAAACGACAAATAATTGACGATTGGATACGGCCCTGGCGTGGGAAAGTCAACCATCGAGCACTATTGAGTCCCTCCTTGCTCCCCCGTCTTCTCTCGCGCTACTTGAACCTCCCCTCGTTCAGTTGCCAGTAGACGTCTGTCCCCTTGAGGTTCGAGTTCCTCTTCGCGTAGTCCCACGGCGTTTTGTCCTGCTTGTCTCGCGCCGCCGGGTCGGCCCCGTTGTCCAGCAGGGCTTTGATGACGGCAGGCGTCTTGCTCTTGAACGCCGCCGTGTGCAAGGGCGTCGCCCCGGTCTGGTCCCGTGCGGCCACCTTGCCGCCGGCCTTCAGGCAACGGGAGACATCGGCCGCATCGGCGCGCGCGAAAAACGCTTCCGTGTTCCAGTCCTCGCACGAAACCCGCGCCAGGAGCCCGTGGAGGTCCGCCCCCTTTAGCGCAGCGTTCGCTTTCGCGTAGTCCCGCGGCGTCTTGCCCGTTTCGTCCTTGGCCGCGGGGTCGGCCCGGGCGTCCAGCAGTGCCTTGACCACGGCCGGAGTCCTGCTCGCCACCGCGGCCGTGTGCAGTGGCGTCGCCCCTGTTTCATCGCGCGCGCCCACCCTCGCCCCAGCATTCACCAGGGACTTCACGACTTCCGGCGTCTTGCTGTGATGCGCTGCCAAGTGCAAGGGCATCCGGCCCGTCTCGTCCCGTGCGCTCACCTTGCTCCCCGCCTTGAGGCAACGGGAGACATCCGCAGCGCCGGCCCGTTCGAAAAACGCCTTGGTGTTCCAGTCCTTGCATGAAACCGCCTTGCGCCGCTCTTGGAAGTCCATCTCCTTGAGGGCCGGGTTCGCTCTTGCGTAATCCCACGGCGTCTTGCCCGCTTCGTCCTTGGCCTCCAAATCGGCGCCGGCGCCCAGCAGTGCCTTGATTACCGCGGGAGACTTGCCGAACCACGCCGCCAAGTGAAGCGGTGTCCATCCGCCGCGTTGGTCCCGTGCGTTCACTTCGGCGCCCGCCTTCGCCAAGGCGGCCACCACTGCCGGCACCTGACCCTGCGCGGCCAGGTGAAGCGGCGTCCGGCCGATCTCGTTCCGAGCGTTGGCGTCCTTCGTCCTGAGACAGCGGGAGAGATCCGTCAGAGTGGCCTGCTTGAAGAATGCCGGCGTGTTCCACTTGGCGCAGAGTCCCTGCGCTGCCGCGTTTGGGGCGCTGGCTCTCGCTTGTGCCTTTCGCAGCGCGGTCACCACAGCCGGTGTCTTGCTGAACTTCTCGGCGAATTGGAGGGGTGTCCTTCCCTTCCCGTCGGGCGCCTTGATATCCGCCCCGGCCTTAACCAAGGCTGCGACCATGGCGGGCGTTTCTCCGAACGCGGCCGTGAGGTGCAGGGGCGTGCGGCCTTCTCCGTCCCGGGCGTTCAACTTGGCCCCGGCCTTCCCCAGAGCCGCCACCACCGCGGGGGTCTTGCCGAACATCGCCGCCTTGTGCAGGGGCGTGCGGCCTTTCTTGTCCCGCGCGTTGGGGTCCTTCGTCTTGAGACAGCGGGAGACGTCCGCTACGTCTGCGTGCCTGAAGAATCCCGAGGTGTTCCATTTCTCGCAGGAAACGCGCGCCGCCTTCACACGTTCTTCGATCCTTCGCCTGTCAGCGGCAGCCCTGGCTTTTCTCTCCTTCTCCCTGAAGGCTGCCACAGCTTCGTCCGAGAAGGCATCCACGAAGGCCTGCTTGTTCTTGTCCCGTGATGCCGCGAGTTGTCGGGGTGTCCTCCCTTTCCTATCACGAGCGTTCAAGTCTGCCCCAGCAGCCACTAGAGCCGTTATCATCGCCGGGTTCTTGTCGTTGCGTTTTGCCGCGTAGTGCAGAGGGGTGGATTTGTAATCGTTCCGCGCGTTTATGTCGGCCCCGGCCTTCACGAGGATGGTTATGACCGCTGGGTTCTCGTTGAACCACGCAGCGTGGTGCAGAGGGGTGGTTTTGTTGTCACTCTGCGCATTGATGTCCGACCCCGCCTTTAGGAGGGTGGTCATGACCGCCGGGTTCTCGTTCGAACTCGCCCTGTGCAGAGGGGTGCGCTTGCGGTCATCCCGCGCGTTGATGTCGGCACCGGCCCTGAGAAGGGTGGTAATGACGGCCGGGTTTTTGTTGAACCACGCAGCGTAGTGCAGAGGGGTGGATTTGTTGTCACTCTGCTCATTGATGTCCGACCCCGCCTTTAGGAGGGTGGTCATGACCGCCGGGTTCTCGTTCGAACTCGCCGCCCGGTGCAGAGGGGTTCTCTTGCCGTCAGCCCGCGCGTTGATGTCGGCACCGGCCCTGAGAAGGGTGGTAATGACGGCCGGGTTTTTGTTGAACGCCGCAGCGTAGTGCAGAGGGGTGTCCTTCCAGTGGCCCCGAGCATTGATGTCGGCCCCCGCCTCGAGCAGAGTGGTAATGACGGCGAGGTTGTTCCCGCCGGCCGCATAGTGCAGAGGGGTGTCCTTCCACTTCCACCGAGCATTGATGTCGGCCCCCGCCTTCACGAGGGTGGTTATGACAGCCGGGTTCTTATTGTGCCTCGCCGCCTTGTGCAGAGGGGTCTCCTTGTAGTCATTCCGCGCGTTGATGTCCGCGCCCGCCTTTATGCAACGAGAAACATCCGCCACGCTGGCACTCTTGAAGAACTTGTCCGTATTCCAGTCCTTGCACGACACCGCCGCCACGGCCGCTGTGGCGCTGACCAACGTCGTGACATACACCACGAGTCCGGCGAGGGACAGCGTGCCCACGAGGGTCAGCCCTGAACCTCTTCTTCGTCCTTCGCCGTCTGAGAAAGGCACCATCCTATTCCCCCTTCTCGTAAGACCGTCTCCATGAGCCCAAGAATAGCCCGCTCCCAATGCAGTCGCCCGAGTTGATACGTCGTTCCGGCATCTCGCGAACGACCAATCTTTACCTTCGGAAAGAGATTCCCTTCTTTACAACACTCGGTAATGCCGGTACAAACCGATTTTTGAGGAAGGCATCCAGACAACACCCGCCGATACCGGGTAGCGTTGCACCATGGCGACAATGAACATGTCGCTGTCCGATGCCCTCAAGTCGTTCGTGGACGATCAGGTCGGTGCGAGCGATTTCAGGCGTTCGAGCGAATTCGTCCGGGAGCTGATCCGCAAGGAACAGGACCGCCAGCACCTTCGCGGCCTGCTGCTCGGAGGCCCGGCCTCGCCGTCGGCCGTCACGGCTAACGCGGGCTACTTCGACGGGCTGCGCGGCCGGGTCCGCGAAACCGTCCGGCGGTGAACGGCAAGCGGGTCATCCTTCGCGAGCGGGCGCAGCACGATGTCGACGGGGCGGTCGGGTACTATCTGACGGAGGCGGGAGCAGCGGTTGCGCTCGACTTCGTCGACGCACGGGAAGATGCCTGCCGGCGGATTGGCGCACGGCCGGCGGCTGACTCGCTCCGCCTCCGCCATGCCCATGGGTTGGAGTTCCCCAGCCTGCGATTCGGGACCCTCAAGGGGTTTCCATAGTTGGCCTTCGATGTCGGGCGGGGGGCGGAGGTTGATGTGTGGCGCGTCCTGCACGGGAAAGAGGTCGGGACTATGAGCACAACGCGAGTCAGTATTGATCCAGAGGATTCCGCGACCCTCCGCAAGGGGCGGATCGACCCCGCTGTGGTGGATGGCACCACCGAGTCGGAAGTCGCCTTGCCGCAACGGGAGGACGACGCCGAGGCCATGCAGGACGCGGTGCGCTACGCCCGTCGGGTCCGGCGGCGGCTGGGCTCGGCCAGATGGAGTTGGCGCGGCGAACCGACATGTCGCACGAGACGATCGGCAACTGGGAACGGGTAACCTGCGTCAACGAAAACAGCTACTTTGTCAATTAAGGCTGCCAGGCGCGGACACTCGTGAAGTCGTCAAAAAATAAAAGAAGAGACCCTTAGTAAGCCGTCCCTTTTTTTACAGGATAGTCGGAACGGCCATAGAAATCAGGCACGGCAAAGACGATTGTCAAGTACTGGACAGTTGCCAGTAGACCTCCATCCCCTTGAGGGTCAGATGCGGCGACTCGCCTCGTTGTCCAAATCGCCTCAGCGTAAGTCAGCGGAGTCGCGGTCCCGGCCGGACGTGCGATTTTCCTTGTCCAGCCTCATTGGGGTTGTTATGATCGAAGCATGCCCGAGGCCATCGCTTTCGACACCCATCGCTTCGTCAAGCGGCTCACCGAGAGCGGCTTCACCGAGAAGCAGGCCGAGACGCTGGCCGAAGAGCATGTCGCCCTCCTCAACGCCAACCTCGCCACCAAGGCGGATGTAGCTGCCGTCAACGCGGAGATCGTCGCCGTCAAGGCCGACATCGCCAGGATCGAGGCCGGCATGGATGCCCTGAGGCAGGAAACCAGGGCCGGCATCGAGGCCCTGCGACAGGAAACCAGAGCCAGTATCGAGGCTGTGAAGGCGGATCTTCTGAAATGGCTGTTCGGGGCGCTGATCGCCCAGGGCGGCCTGATCGTCACGCTGGTCAAGCTGCTGTAGCGCCGTCCGCGCCTGCGCCGCGCATGTCGGTTCGGATCGCGTCAGACTCCCCTCCCTTTGCTCCCCCGTTCTTCTCTCGCGCTACTCGAACCTCCCCCCGTTCAGTTGCCAGAAGACGTTCGTCCCCGAACACCACCGTTCCATGGAGGAAGAGGTCCGCGTCATCCTGGGTGATGCGGTGAACCGCGGGCGGACCGTACCACGAGATCTGGGAAAATTTACCCGCGAATGCTTCGCGCCCCTTGGCGGCGTCGAACTCGAACTTCCTCCGCGCGGTCCGATGCACGAGCCTCCGGACTCCTCCTGAGACGCTTGGGATTTTTTGTCTTAGCCACCAACGGTTACCGGAGACGTACTTGACACAGGTAGGCCAATGGCCTATATGATCAAGGTGGAGTTCGAATGGGACGATGCCAAGAACAATGCCTGTTTCATGCGTCGCGGCTTCGACTTCGCCTATGCCGTCCGTGCCTTCTTCGATCCGCATCGAATCGTGATGCAGGATCGCCGGCGAGACTACGGCGAAAAGCGCTACCAGATGCTCGGCATGATCGACGGGCGCGTCTATGCCGTCGTCTACACCGTGCCGGGCTTCGCCATCCGCATCATTTCGGCCCGCAAGGCCAGCGGGAAGGAGGTCGGGGACTATGAGCACAACGCGAGTCAGGATTGATCCAGAGGATTCCGCGACTCTCCCCAAGGGGCGGATCGACCCCGCTGTGGTGGACGGCACCACCGAGACGGAAATCGCCCTGCAGCAGGAGGAGGACGACGCCGAGGCCATGCAGGACGTGGCACGCTACGCTCGTCGGATCCGGCGGCGGCTGGGGCTCAGCCAGGTAGAGTTGGCGCGGCGAATCGACGTGCCGCACGAGACGATCCGCAACTGGGAACAGGGGAAACGCTGCCCGACCGGCGCCGCGCGCGCACTGTTGCGGATTCTCGACAAGGCCCCTGAGACCGCGCTCCGCGTTCTGACCTGAGAACGCAGCAATTCTCATTCGGCTACTGACGGTCTTGGCACGGGACGTGGCGAGAGGTAGTCCCGAATACTTGCGGAAGAGATGCGCCGAGCGTCTCACGCCTGGTACTTGACCTCCCCTCCCACCACCGTCATCTCCACCTTCAGGTCCTTGATGCGCTCCGCGGGCACCTCGAAGGGATCCTCCGCCAGCACCGCCATGTCCGCCAGCTTGCCGACCTCCAGGGTTCCCTTGAGGTGTTCCTCGAAACCGGCGAAGGAGGCGTGGACGGTGTGGAGGTTGAAGGCATGCTGGACGCTCAGGGCCTCCTCCGGCGCCAGGGTCTCGCCCCACAGCATCTGGCGGGAGACGTAGGCGCCGATGTCGCGCAGCGGGTCCACCGGCCAGTAGCCCGGAGCGTCGGAGCCGCCGGCCATCTTGACGCCCGCCTCCAGGAGCGTCTTGAGCGGGAACGCCCGCTCCAGGCGCTTGGCGCCGATGGCGGCGCGGATGGAGTCGCCGACGAAGTAGCCCAGGGAGATGTTGGGGATGGCGACGATGCCCATGCGCACGAGGCGCTCGATGCGCTCGGGGGTCATCAGCCAGTTGCCCATGTGCTCGATGCGGTGGCGGTGGTCTTCGCGCGGCAATTCGGCCAGCGCCTTCTCGTAGGCCTCCAGCGACATGTCGAAGGCGCGGTCGCCGATGGCGTGCACGCAGCAGCGGAGGCCGGCGCGGTGGCAGCGCAGCACGGTCTCATCCAACTCGTCCTGCTGGATGCGGATGAGTCCGCTGTAGTCCGGCGTGTCGAGGTAGGGTTCGTAGAACAGCGCGTTGCGGCCGGTGATGCCGCCGTCGATGCTCATCTTCGCGCCGCCCACCCGCAGCCACTCGTCGCCGAAGCCGGTCTGGAGACCGGTCTCCAGCACGCTGTCCGTGCTCATCTCGGACTCGATGACGCGCAGCAGCAAGCTCGAGCGCATGTGCAGGGCGCCCTCGGCCCTGAGTTCCTGGTAGGCGCGCACCGCGGACGGGTCCTTGACGATGTCGTGGATGGTGGTGACTCCCCGTTCGAGGGCCTGTTGCACGGCGAAGGCGATGCCCAGCTTGCGCGTCTCGGCGTCGAAGTCCGGGATCACGCCCGTCACGATGTGCTGGGCGCGCTCGTGCAGGATGCCGGTGGGCTCTCCGGTGCCGGAGTCCCGCTCGATCACGCCGCCGGCCGGATCCGGCGTTTCCCGGTCGATGCCGGCGAGGTTCAGGCCCCTCGAATTGGCCACGGTGACGTGGGCGCCGAAGGAGACGGACGTCGGGTGCTCGGGGACGGCGGCATCGAGGTCGACGCGGTCCGGGAAGCGCTTGTCCTTCATGCGGAAATCCTGCATCGGGCTTCCCTGCGCCACCACCCAGTCGCCCGCGGGAGTCTCCGCGGCCTTCTTCGACAGGCGCGTGAGCACGGTGTCGATGTTGTTCACCGGACCGTAGAAGTCGCGGACGTCCACCAACTGCATGTCCGCCAGCCCCTTGTCCGCCAGGTGCACGTGGGCGTCGGTCAGCCCCGGGATGACGGTGAGGCCCCTCAAGTCTACTTCGCGGGTGTCGGCGCCGCCTAGCCGCCGCACCTCCTCCGAGGCGCCGACGGCGACGATCCGGCCTCCGGAGCAGGCTACCGCCTGGGCGACGGGCGCCCCCGGCGCGAACGTGCGTACCTTCCCGTTGAAGAACACGGTGTCGGGATAGGGCAAGTGACTTCCAGCCATTGAGAACCTCCGCAAGTAGTTGCCGGGATGCCGTTGTCGGCGGCGCAGATCTATGGATATAGCCGCGCCTGTGCAACGTCAATCAGGAGGCACTCAGGGTTGACTTCCGACACGACAATTTCATATGTATCGCGGGACACGGACCGCAGTGGGTCCGCATTCCGAAAGGAGGAAGGCTCAATGAGACTGGATACTCGCAGAAATCTGTGGAAACAGGCTGGAGCGCTGGTCGCGGGAGCGGCATTCCTCCTCGGCTTGCTCGTCTCCGGCTCCGCCTGGGCCGCCTCCAAGGACCAGGTGGTGGTCTACCATGCCGGCAGCATCGATTCGCTCCACCCCTACAACCATAGCCTCGGCCCGGCCTACTCCATCTGGGAGCACATCATGGAGCCGCTGGTGCAGGTGGACGAGGCGCGTGGGGCCTACGTGCCCAAGCTGGCGGAGTCCTGGGAGTTGAATGGCAAGGAGTGGACGTTCAAGCTACGCAAGGGGATCAAGTTCCACGACGGCTCGCCGCTGACGGCGCACGACGTCGAGTTTTCGTTCAACCGCATCAAGACGGACAAGAACAGCCTGCAGCGGCGGCAACTGCGAGAGCTGGTGGAGATGCGGGTCGTGGACGACCACACCATCGTCCTGGTGACGGACAAGCGCAACGTCGTGTTCCTCGACAAGCTCAAGACCCGCTTCATCATGAGCAAGGCTGCCGCGGCGAAGTACGGCAAGGAAGTGGACAAGCACCCCATCGGCACCGGCCCCTACAAGTTCAAGAGCTTCAAGCGCGACGGCGACCTGGTCCTGGAGCGCAACGACGCCTACTGGGGCTCGCCGAAGCCGCAGGTCAAGATCATGGTTTGGCGGAAGGTCACCGAGGAGGCCGCCCGGGTCGCGGCCCTGGAGGCCGGACAGGCCGACGTGGTCAACGCGGTGCCGGCCCACGACGTGGAGCGCCTGAAGAGGAACCCCAGGATCAACATCAAGACGGTGCCCGGAGGGCGCATCTACTTCCTGGCCCTCAACCCCGCGTACAAGCCCTGGGACAACAAGCTCGTGCGGCAGGCGGCCAACTATTCGGTGGACGCCCCCTCCATCGTGAAGAACATCTTCGACGGCCTCGGTTTCGTGGTGGAGGGCGCCGCCGGGAAGCAACACATCGGCTACGACCCCAACGCCAAGCGCTATCCCTACGACCCCAAGAAGGCCCGTGAGCTCCTGGCCAAGGCGGGATACCCGGACGGCGTCAACGTAAAGATGTACTACTCCGCGGGACGGTATCCCAAGGACACCGAGGTAGTGCAGGCCATCGCCGCCCAGATGAAGAAGGGCGGTTTCAACATCGAGCTGATCACCCAGGAATGGGTGGTGTTCTGGGGCAAGTCCGGGGTCAACGGCGGCAAGATGCCCTTCTACTACATCAGCCGGGGCAGCGTCGTCGACGCGCACACCCACCTCGAGCAGTACTTCAAGACCGGCGCGAGCGTCCGTGTCGACTACAGCAATCCCGAGTTCGACAGGATCATGGCGCTGGAGCAGGCGGAGACCGATCCCGAGAAGCGTCTCAAACTGCTGCACCAGTTGGGCCGGATCGTGAAGGAGGACTCGCCGTGGGTGCCGTTGTGGGTCCTGGCGGACATCTACGGCGCCGCCAGCAACATCGAGTGGAAACCTCGTTCCGACGAGAGAATCCGCGCCTGGGAGATGAGGATCAAGTAGCAAACAAGTTCTCCTCCACGGTGGGGAGAGGGCCCGCATTCCGAAAAGGGGGGACCGCTCAATGAAACTCGACACACGTAGTCATGGAAGTTTGTGGAAGCGGACAGGGACACTGGTCGCGGGCGCGGCGCTCCTTCTGGGCGTGCTCGCCGCCGGCTCCGCCTGGGCCGCCTCCAAGGACCGGGTGGTGATCTATCACGCGGGCGGCATCGATTCGCTCCATCCCTACAACCACAGCCTGAGCCCGGCCTACGGCATCTGGGAGCACATCATGGAGCCGCTGGTGCAGGTGGACCAGAAGCTCAACAAGTACGTTCCCAAGCTCGCCGAGTCCTGGGAGTTCAAGGGCAAGGAGTGGGTCTTCAAGCTGAAGAAGGGCATCAAGTTCCACGACGGCTCGCCCTTGACCGCGCACGACGTGGAGTTTTCGTTCGACCGCATCAAGAAGGACAAGAAGAGCCTTCAGCGGCGGCAGTTGAGAGAGCTGACGGAGATGCGGGTCGTCGACGACCATACCATCGTCCTGGTGACCAAGACGCCCAACGTCGTGTTTCTCGACAAGCTTCAGAGCCGCTTCATCATGAGCAAGGCGGCCGCGGAGCGGTTGGGCAAGGACGTGGACAAACAGCCCATCGGCACCGGGCCCTACAAGTTCAAGAGCTTCAAACGCGACGGCGACCTGGTGCTTGAGCGCAACGACGACTACTGGGGCTCGCCGAAGCCGCAGGTCAAGACCATGGTCTGGCGCAAGGTGACGGAGGAAGCGGCCCGGGTCGCGGCCCTGGAGGCGGGGCAGGTGGACGTCATCAACGCCGTGCCGCCCCACGAAGTGGAGCGCCTGAAGCAGAACCCCAGGATCACCATCAAGTCCGTTCCCGGATCGCGCATCTACTTCCTGGCCATCAACCCGGGGTTCAAACCCTGGGACAACAAACTCGTGAGGCAGGCGGCCAACTATTCGATAGACGCCGATTCCATCGTCAAGAACATCTTCGACGGCCTGGGTTTCGTGGTGCAGGGCGCCGGCGCGAAGACGTACATCGGCCATGACCCCAACGCCAAGCGTTATCCCTACGACCCGAAGAAGTCCCGCGAGCTGCTGGCCAAGGCCGGCTACCCGGACGGCGTTTCGGTGAAGCTCTACTACTCCCAGGGACGTTATCCCAAGGACAGCGAGGTCCTCCAGGCATTCGCCGCCCAGATGAAGAAGGGCGGATTCAACGTCGAGCTGATTTCTCAGGAGTGGGTGGTGTTCTGGGGCAGGTCCGGCGTCAACGGGGGCAAGATGCCCTTCTACTACATCGGCCGGGGCAGCGTCATCGACGTCCACACGCATGTCGAGCAGTACTTCAAGACCGGTGCCAGCCCACGAATCGACTACAGCAACCCCGCGCTCGACAAGCTCATCGAAGCGGAGATGGCGGAAGCCGATCCCGAGAAGCGCGCCAAGATTCTGCACGAGATCGGCCGTATCCTGAAAGAGGACTCTCCGTGGGTGCCGCTGTGGAACCTGGCGGACATCTACGGGTTCTCGAGCAACATCGAGTGGCAGCCCCGCTCCGACGAGCGGATCCGTACCTGGGAGATGACACTCAGGTAGGGGCGGGTTTCAAACCCGCCCGTTACGCTGGTTTCGAACACGGGCGGGCTTCGAGCCTGCCCGTCAGAACGGGGCCTTTCACGGAGGTACGCGTATGAGAGCGGCGGTGCTGTTGGAAACCAACACCCCCCTGGCGGTCGAGGACGTCGACATCGAGGAGCCCAGGGAAGAGGAGGTGCGTGTCCGCATCGGCGCCACCGGCATCTGCCACAGCGACCTGCACAACATCAAGGGCGAGTGGGACAACCTGAGGCCGGCGATCCTGGGGCACGAGGGCGCGGGCGTGGTGGAGGCGGTAGGTCCGGGCGTCAGCCACGTCAAGCCGGGCGACAACGTCATCCTCTCCTTCCGCGCCAACTGCGGCCGTTGCCAGAACTGCGCGCGCGGCATGTCGGTCCTCTGCAACGGCCACGACTCTCCGCGCCAGGTCATGCACGACGGCACCGCGCGGGTGAGCCTCAAGGGGCAGCCGCTCTATATCTCGGCGCGGCTCGGCACCTGGGCCGAGCAGGTGGTGTGCCCGGCGGAGCAGGCCGTGCGGGTCCCCGGCGACATCCCGCCGGAGGTGGCCGCCCTCATCGGCTGCTGCGTCACCACCGGGGTGTGCTCGGTCACCAACGCCGCCCGGGTGGAAGCCGGGGACACCGTCGCGGTCATCGGCTGCGGCGGCGTGGGCCTCAACTGCATCCAGGGCGCCCGGCTGGTGGGCGCCAGCACGATCATCGCCATCGACATCCTCGACGGGAAGCTCGAGTACGCCCAGGAGTTCGGCGCCACCCACAAGATCAACAGCGCGCGCGAGGACGCGGCCCAACGCGTCCGCGAAATCACCGGCGGCGGCGTGGACTACGTCTTCGAGGCCATCGGCCTGGGCCCAACGGTGGAGCAGGCGCTGGAGTGCGCGCGAGCAGGCGGCACCGTCGTAGTGGTGGGGATGGCGCCCATGGACCACACGGCGTCCATCAATCCTCTCCGCTTCGTGAGGGAGCAGAAGACCCTCACCGGTACGGGATACGGCAACGCCCGGCAGCTCATCGACATCCCCAGGATGGTCGAGCATTACAAGGCCGGACGGCTGGACCTGGACCGGCTGGTCTCCCACCGCTACAAGATCGACGAGATCAACGAGGGAGTCGAGCGGCTGAAGCAGGGAGAGGCGGCCCGGGGCGTCGTGGTGTTCTGAACGCCGCGTCACGGCGTCGCCAACGAACCATGCCCATCGCCAACGTCAGCGGTCTGAACTTCCACTACGAGTTCCACGGCACCGGCGAGCCGCTTGTGCTGGTGAGCGGCACCGGCATGTCCGGCGACCACTGGAAGGTTTTCCAGGTGCCCGAACTGGAGAAGCACTTCCGAGTGCTGACCTGGGACCACCGCGGCACCGGCCGCAGCGACAAGCCCGACGTCCACTACACCACCCGCATGTTCGCCGACGACTGCGTGAACCTGATGGAAGCGTTGGGCGTCGAGCGAGCGCACTTCATGGGCCACTCCATGGGCGGACGGGTGTGCCAGTGGATCGCCATCGACCATCCCGAGGTGGTCCACAGCCTCATCCTCTCGGGCTCGGGGCCCGGCACCTCCTACGACGGACAGTACTACGAGCGCGGCGTCCCTTACGCCACCGCCGCGGAGATGGCCGAGAAGGGGCACACCCGCTACATGGAGGACCATTTCGGGGGCAGCTTCATGTTCCCGCCGGACTTCGTGCGTGACCACCCGGACAAGGTACAGCAGTTCCGGGAGGTCAACATGGAGCACCTGACACCCCTGAAACCCTATCTCAGACACGTGGTGGCGCGGCAGGAGCACGAGACCCGACACCTGCTCGACCGCATACAGTGCCCGACGCTGGTGATCTGCGGCGCCGGCGACACGGTTGAGGCATCCACCGGCAGCCACGTGGAGTCATCGAAGGTGTTGGCGGAGGGCATCGCCGGCGCCGAGTTCAAACTCGTGGAAGGCGGCAACCACGGCTACCTGCGCCAGATGCCGGAGGTGGCCAACGCTCACTTCCGGGACTTCCTCGAGCGTCATCCTATGGACGATAGCAAACCACCGGAGAACCAAGGATCCAAAAAGAAAGGGGTTGCGATATGAGCGACAAGAAGAGACTGATCAGCCGGCGTGACGTGCTCAAGGGCGGCGCCGCCTTGGGGGCGGCGGCCCTGATAAATCCTTCGCTGGGGCAGTTCGCGTACGCGGCGTCCAAGGACCGCGTGATCGTGTACAACGCCAGCAACATGGACAACCTGCACCCGTACGACCACAGCAGCGGCGCCATCTACGGCCAGTGGCAGCACATCATGGAGCCGCTGGTGGAGTTCAGCTACTCGCAGGCCAAGTTCATCGGCCGGCTGGCGGAGTCCTGGGAGTTCCGGGGCAAGGAGTGGGAGTTCAAGCTGCGCAAGGGCGTCAAGTTCCACGACGGCAGCCCGCTCACCTCGGCGGACGTGGCGTTCTCCATCGACCGGATGAAGAACGACAAGAGGAGCCTGCAGCGGCGCTCGTTCCGGAACGTCCAGGAGGTGCAGACGCCGGACGACAACACGGTGGTGGTCATCACCAAGAAACCCTCGGTCACGTTCCTCTCCCGCGGCGTGCGCAACCGCTTCATCATGAGCAAGACCGTGGCGGACAAGTACGGCAAGGACGTGGACAAGCACCCCACCGGAACCGGCCCGTACAAGTTCGTCAGCTTCAAGCGTGACGGCGACCTGGTGCTGACACGGAACGACGACTACTGGGGCAAGAAGCCGGCCATCAAGGAGCTGGTGTGGCGCAAGGTGGTGGAGGTCAACTCGCGCATGGCCGGCCTCCAGGCGGGACAGTGCGACGTCATGGACCGCGTGCCGGTGCACGAGGTGGAGCGGGTCAACCGCCATTCCCGCGTCTCGGTGCGCAGCGTGCCGGGCCTGCGGATCTACTTCTTCGCGTTGAACGTCAACTTCAAGCCCTGGGACAACAAGCTCGTGCGCCAGGCTGCGAACTACTGCGTGGACGCGCACTCCATCGTCAAGAACATCTTCGACGGCAACGGCGAGGTGTTGCAGGGACCCGTGGGACCCCGCGTTTACGGTTACAACCCCAACGTCAAGCGCTACCCCTACGACCCCAAGAAGGCGAAGGAACTGCTGGCCAGGGCCGGATATCCCAACGGCGTGGACGTGAAGCTGCACTTCTCGCCGGGCAAGTACTCGAACGACACCGAGTTGGTGCAGGTGGTGGCGAGCCAGATGTCCAAGGGCGGCTTCCGGGTCGAGATCGTGCCGCAGGAATGGGTGGTCTTCTGGGGTCGCGACGGCGTCAACGGCGGCAAGAGCCCGTTCTACTACATCGGCCGGGGCAGCGTGCTGGACGCCGACACGCCGCTCTACCAGTACTTCCGCACCGGCGGTTCCAAGCGCACCAACTTCAGCCATGCAGGCTTTGACGCGCTGGTGGACGCCGAGCAGGCCGAGCCGGACGACGCCAAGCGGCTGAAGATCCTCCAGGAGATGAGCGAGGTCATCATGGAGGAGGCGCCGATGATCCCCTTGTACCAACTCTTCGACCACTACGGAGCGGCCCGCAACCTCGTGTGGACGCCGCGTCCTGACGAGAAGATCCTGCTGGAGGAGATGGACGTCAAGGCGTGATCGAAAACACACCCTCTCCCTCCGGGAGAGGGTCGGGGTGAGGGCGCCCGAACGAAGCGGAAAGCCGGGCGCCCTCACCCGGCCTTCGGCCACCCTCTCCCTGAGGGAGAGGGGCTAGGAATTCTCGTACACCATCTCTCCCCCCACGATGGTCCGCTCCACCGGGATGTTGCGTATCTCCCACGGGTCCACGGTCAGCGGATTGTCCCCCAGCACCACCAGGTCGGCGAGCTTGCCCGCGGTGATGGAGCCCTTGCTGTTCTCCTCGAATGCCGCGTAGGCGGCGTTGATGGTGTAGGCGCGGATGCCCTCCATGGGGGTGATGCGCTCGTCCTCGCCCAGCAGCACACCCGCCCGGGTCTTGCGGTTCACTGCACACCAGATGCCGAAGAGCGGATCGGTGGCGAAGAGCGGGTCCTTGGGCAGCGCGATGGGGGTGTCGGAGTGGGCCACGGTCACCACGCCCAGGTCGATGGCGGTGCGCATGGGGTCCAGCCGCTGCGCCCGCTCCATGCCCAGGAAGTCGTGGATGTGGCGGTCGCCCCAGTACCAGACGTGGTGGGGATAGAACGACGCGATGACTCCCAGGCGGCTCATGCGCGCCAGCGCCTCCCGGGTCACCCCCTGGCAGTGCTCGATGCGGTGGCGCGGGTCGGGCCGCGGCACCTCGTTCATGGCGTTCTCCACCGCGTCCAGCGCCACGTCCACGCCGCGGTCGCCCTGGGCGTGGATGGCCACCTGGTAGCCCTTGCCGTGGGCTTCCAGCACCAGCTTCTTCTGGTCCTCGGGCGAGTATTGGAGCACGCCGCGCGGGTCCCTGGTGGGGTCGTCGGTGTCGCTGGTGATGTAAGGGTCGTAGAAGGCGCACGTGTGCACCTGGATGGAACCGTCGCTGCAGGTCTTGACCGCGCCCAGCCGCAGCCAGTCCGAGCCGAAGCCGGTGCGGAGCCCCAGATCCCGCTCCAGGTAGAAGCGCTTGTAGGGGAGGTCGTGGATCATAAGGTAGACCCGCACCTTGAGCCGGCCCTCGTCGATGGTCTCCTGGTACGCCCGATAGTGGTCCGGGGTGTCGCCGGTGCCGGCGTCGTGGGTGGACGTGATGCCCACCGAGTTGTACTCGCGGCCCGCCAGTTCCACGCCGTCCTTGAGTTGCCGCAGGGTCGGATGGGGCACCAGGCTCGTCACCGGCCGGGCGGCGGCCTTCTCCCTCAGCACCCCGGTGAGCTTGCCGGTCTGCGGGTCCCGGTCCATGTGGCCGCCCTCGGGTTGGGGCGTGTCGTCGTTGATCCCCGCGAGTTTGAGCGCCGCGCTGTTGGCCATCCACACGTGGGACGAACGGTAGGTCATGACCAGCGGGTTGTCGGGAGCCGCGCTGTCCAGCTCGGCCAGGGTGGGCCAGCGCTTCTCCGCCACGGCGGTGTGCTCGTAGCCCTGGGCCTCGATCCACTGCCCCTTGGGCGTGACGGCCGCGCGCTCGCGGATGCGCGCCAGCACGTCCTCGATGGAGTCGTTGGGCGGGGTGCGCACGTTCACCATGCCCAGCCGGATGCCGAAGGACATGAAGTGGGTGTGGGGCTCGATGAACCCGGGCAGCACCGTCTTGCCGCCGCAGTCGATGACCCGCGTGTTCCGGCCGGCGCACTCACGCACCTCGTCGTTGCTTCCCACGTAGAGGATACGGTCGCCCTTGACCGCCACGGCTTCCGCCGTGGGACGGGCGTCGTCCACCGTGATCACGTTGCCGTTGACCAGGATCGTGTCCGCGTAGAGACTCTCCGGCAACGCCATCCTACCCCTCTTTCTTCCCCGGACCGTAAACCACCCGGCCGGGCCGGGCGCCGGTGTGATCGCCGTTCTCGATCACCATCTGGCCGTTCACGAACACGTACTCGACGCCCTTGGGATACTGCTTGGGATTCTCAAAGGTGGCTTGGTCCGCCACCGTGTCGGGATCGAACACCACCACGTCCGCCCAGTACCCTTCGCGGAGAAGCCCGCGGTCCTTGAGCCCCAGCACCTGGGCCGGCAGCGAAGTCATCTTGCGCACCGCGTCGGGCAGCGTCAGCACCTTCTCGTCGCGCACGTAGCGGCCCAGCACCCGCACGTTGGTGCCGAAGCTGCGCGGGTGCGGCATGCCGCGGGACTGGAGGTTGAGCGCGCTGCCGTCCGAGGCCACGGAGATCCAGGGCACCTGCATGACGTCCTGCACGTCCTGCTCGCGCAGCGTGTGGTGGATGCCGTGGATGAAGATGCCCTCGCCGTAGACCAGGTCGAAGCAGGTGCTGGCGGGGTCCTGCCCGCGTATTTCCGCGATCTGCGCGATGGTCTTGCCCTCCCACGCATGGTGCTCGGGCTTGTCCAGCCGCGCCGCCACGATGCCTTCCCAGCCGCCGTGCTCGCTCACGTACTGGGTAAACTCGGGATCGTCCATGACCCGCTGGCGGAAGCTCGGGCTCATGAACTGGCCGATGGTCTCCTGCACCGGAGCGTCCTGCACCCAGCGCGGGAACAGCCGCCGCCACGGGTGCTGCATGGCGGTGTAGGGGTACTGGTTGGCGGTGACGTCGAGGCCCTCGCGCCGGGCCTCCTCGATCTGCTCCACCACCTGCATGACCCGCCCCCAGTTCTCCTTGGAGCGCATCTTCAGGTGGTAGACGTGGATGGGGATGTCCGCTTCGCGCCCCACCTTCAGCGCCTTCTCCAGCTCCTCCATGATGTCGAAGCCCTCGCTGCCCAGGTGCACGCCGTAGTAGCCGCCGTACCTGCGCGCCACCCGCGCCATGGACACCACCTCGTCGGGGTACTCCGGTCCCTTGGCGTGCCAGGCGGCGGTGAGCCCCAGCGCCCCCTGCTCCATGGCCTGGGCCACGTAGCCGTCCATGCGCGCCTGCTCGTCCGCGTTGGCCGGCCGTTCCCCGAAACCCACGACAACCCGCTTGACCTGCTGCGGCGACACGCCCGAGGCCACGTTCATGGAGATGCCGCCCGCCTCGACCCGCTCGAAGTACTCGCTGAAGGTCGTCCAGTCCGCCTCGATGCCGTTCCGGTGCCGGTGCTCGGCCACGTACTCCTCGAACACCGGCCCCACCAGCGGCGCCACCGTCTGGCTCTCGCCGATGATGTCCAGGGTCACCCCCTGGCGGATCTTGCTCTCGCCGTTGCCGTCCGCCACCAGCGGCTGGTCGCTGTGGGTGTGCATGTCGATGTAGCCCGGCGTCACCATCTTGCCCCGGACGTCGATGGAGCGCGTGCCCGAGCCCGGGTCCAGCCGGCCCATGGCCGCGATCCGGCCGTCCTTGATGGCCAGGTCGCCGTAGTACCAGGGGTTGCCGGCGCCGTCGATGATGGCCCCGCCGTGAAGCACGGTGTCGAATATCGCCATGGTGAAGGTCCTCTCTTTGTGGATGGGCTCTGCGCGGATTGGCGCCCGCAGGGCACCCGGAGATTCGTGCGCGCCTTATAGCATTCCTGTCATCGACACACAACGCGGCCGGGTTCCAACCATGTTCCGGCCGGCGGGTAATTCCGGGTGGGTTGACTTTGCCGGGTCAATGTTGGGAGACTAGTGGCTTCCCAACCTTCGGTGGCCTGAAATCGACTGGATGCTTCAGGCCACTGCTCTTGCCAGAGTCGCGCTCGAAGAATCGTTACATGCGCGAAACGGCGCTGTGAGGCCCACAACCGAGGAGGTGTATCGTGGCCGAGGAACAGTTGTATGGCGACAACCCCATTGCCCAGCGGAAGACCGACCAGTACAAGCGCGAGTACGTTCACGACTTCGTCCGGAAGTGGGACGAGCTCATCGACTGGGACGCCCGCGCCGCCAGCGAAGGGGACTTTTTCATCAACATTCTCAAGGAACGCGGTGTCGAGCGCGTGCTGGACGTGGCCACCGGGACCGGTTTCCACTCCATTCGGCTCCTGAAGGCCGGGTTCGACGTCACCAGCGCGGACGGCAGCCCGGAGATGCTGGCTCAAGCCTTCGAGAACGCCAAGGAACAGGGCTTCATCATGAAGACCCTTCACGCGGATTGGCGTTGGCTGAGCCGGGACGTTCACACCCAGTACGACGCGGTCATCTGCCTCGGGAACTCGCTGACCCATCTGTTCTCGGAGCAGGATCGCCGGAAGGCTCTCGCCGAGTTCTACTCGGTGCTGCACCACGACGGCGTCCTGGTCCTGGACCAACGCAATTACGACGGCATCCTCGACGATGGGTTCACCTCCAAGCACGTCTACTACTACTGCGGCGACAACGTCAGCGCCGAACCGGAGTACGTCGACGAGGGACTGGCCCGATTCCGCTACGAGTTTCCGGACAACTCGGTTTTCCACCTGAACATGTTCCCGCTGCGCAAGGACTACGTCCGCAAGCTGATGGGCGAGGTGGGCTTCCAGCAGGTGAAGACCTTCGCCGACTTCCAGGAAACCCATCGGGTGGAAGACCCGGACTTCTTCATCCACCTGGCGGAGAAGATCTACAAGAACGAGGAACGTCCAATCAGGACTGCGTTGGGAGCCAGCTACTCCCAAACGGTGGAGACGGCGCGGGACTACTACAACAGCAACGACGCCGACCGCTTCTACGCCACCGTGTGGGGCGGCGAGGACATCCACGTCGGTCTCTACGAGGGCGAAGGAGACACCATCTTCGACGCCAGCCGCAGGACGGTGCGGAGGATGGCGTCCATGATCGAGGGCCTGGAGCCCACCACCCGCGTGCTGGACATCGGCTCCGGGTACGGCGGGTCGGCCCGTTACCTGGTCGACAACTACGGCTGCCAGGTCGGATGCCTGAACTTGAGCGAGGTCCAGAACGCGCGCAATCGCGACCTCAACGCCCGCAGAAAGTGTTCCCTGGCAATCAACGTGGTGGACGGAAGCTTCGAGCAGATCCCCCTACCGGACGACAGCGTCGACGTGGTGTGGTCCCAGGACGCCATCCTGCACAGCGGCGATCGGCGGCAGGTGTTCAAGGAAGTGGACCGGGTCCTCGCCGAGGGCGGACAGTTCATCTTCACCGATCCCATGCAACACTCGGATTGTCCGCCCGACGTGTTGCAGCCCATCCTGAACCGTATCCATCTCGATTCCCTGGGGTCCGTTCCGCGCTATCGGACGATGCTGGCGGAACTCGGCTTCGAGGAGCTGGAGTTCGTCGATCTCACGCCGCAACTCGCCACCCACTACGCGCGGGTCCTGGACGAGGTGCAGGCGAATCACTGGGATCTGCTGAAAGTGTGCAGCGCCGAGTACATCGACCGGATGAAGGCCGGCCTGCAGCACTGGGTGGACGGCGGCAACAAGGGCCATCTCCAGTGGGGAATTCTCCATTTCCGGAAGGTCTGAAGGACTTGAAGGATGAATGAGACAGGCGGGGCCGCCCGGGCCGGTGAGGAGCCCGTGGCGGGCCCCTATTCCGAGGCCGTTGAGGCGGTCAGGAGCTACTACAACAGCGGTGACGTGCGCCGGATCTACGATGTGTCGTACGGCGACGAGCACCTCCATCTGGGCATCTACGAGAGCGAACGGGATACGGTCGACGAAGCCGGTCAGCGGACCGTGGAGAGAATCGCCTCCATGATCCGCGGACTGACCCCCGGCACCCGCGTGCTGGACATCGGCGCTGGCCACGGTGGGTCCGCCCGGTACCTGTTCCGCCGATACGGCTGCCACGTGGCATGCCTCAACCTGAGCGACGCCCAGAACGCCCGGAACCGGGACCTCAATGCCAGAGACAGGTGCTCCCTCGCCATCAACGTGGTGGACGGGAGCTTCGAAGACATCCCCGTGACGGATGAGAGCTTCGACGTCGTGTGGTCGCAGGACGCCATCCTGCACAGCACCCGGCGAAAGCAGGTCTTCGCCGAAGTCGGCCGGGTGCTGTGCAAGGGCGGACAGTTCATCTTCACCGATCCCATGGTGGGTGAATCCTGCCCTCCCGAAGCCCTGCAGCCCATCCTCGACCGCGTCCACCTGGACTCCCTGGGATCCCTCCGCGAGTACCGGGCGATGCTGTCGGAACTGGGTTTCGAGGAACTGGAGTTCGCCGACCTCACGCCGCACCTCGCCACCCACTACGGACGAATCCTCGACGGATTGCTCGGCAACGAGCAGGATCTGGCGAAGCATTGCGGCGCCGATCATGTCCAACGCGTCAAGACCGGCCTGCGGCACTGGGTGGACGGCGGGGAACGCGGCTACCTGCAGTGGGGAATCCTGCACTTCCGGAAGGCGTGACAGCGATCGGAAAGCCCCCTCGGCCTCACGCGGCGCGCAGTCCGCGGATCCGCCAACCAGGAAATATCGGCGATTACCACCGAGATTTCACGGTCACAATCGAGCAACCGCAGGTTCGCTTCCGGTGCTCCGTGTCCTACCCTCCGGCGATGGCGCCGACGATGAGCAGGGGCTCCGCCCCGGATGCGACGGCGTCCGGCAGCGGCGCGTCTGGCGGGTCGTGGGTCACGTCCTCCTTGCAGGCGAAGAAACGCACCATGGGCCGGCGGCGGCGCGTCATGTGGTCGCGGATGGTGCCGCGGAGCATCGGGTAGCGGGCTTCGAGGGCGTCCAGCACGCTGTCCCGCGTGACCGGCCCCGCCACCGTCAACGTCACCTCGGAGCGGATGCCGGCGAGCGTTTGCAGGTGATAGGGTAGCACGACGCGGATCACGGCAGGGTCTGCACCTCCACCGACAGGACGCTCGGCAGGTCCCGGACGATGGCCGACCAGTGATCGCCGCCGTCCGGCGATACGTACACCTGCCCGCCCGTGGTGCCGAAATAGATGCCGCAGGGATCGAGCGAATCAACGGCCATGGCGTCCCGCAACACGTTCACGTAGCAGTCCTTCTGGGGCAGTCCGTCCGTCAGCGCCTCCCACTCGTTGCCGCCGGTGCGGCTCCGGTAGACGCGCAGCTTCCCCTCGGGCGGGTAGTGCTCCGAGTCACTCTTGATGGGCACGACGTACACGGTCTCGGGCTCGTGCGCATGGACGTGGATGGGGAAGCCGAAGTCGCTGGGAAGGTTGCCGCTGACCTCATGCCAGTTCGCGCCGGCGTCGTCGCTGCGCATCACGTCCCAGTGCTTCTGCATGAACAGGGTGTCGGGATTCGACGGGTGCAACGCCAGGCGGTGCACGCAGTGGCCGATCTCGGCGGTGGGATCGGGCATGAACTCGGAGTGCAGGCCGCGGTTGATGGGCGTCCAGTTACGGCCGCCGTCCTCCGTGCGGAACGAACCCGCCGCGGAGATGGCGACGAACATCCGCTCCGGGTTCTTCGGGTCGAGCAGGATCGTGTGCAGGCACATGCCGCCCGCCCCCGGCATCCACGCAGGACCTGAATCGTGGCCGCGCAGGCCCGCGAACTCGTGCCACGACTCCCCGCCGTCGGCGGTGCGGAACAGCGCGGCGTCCTCGACGCCCGCATAGGCGACGTCCGGATCGGTGAGCGACGGTTCCAGGTGCCACACCCGGGCGAACTCCCACGGATGCTGCGTGCCGTCGTACCACTGGTGCGTGGTCAGCGGGCGGCCGGTTTCGTCGGAAGTGTCGTAGGCGAACTTGTTGCTCTCGCCCCGCGGCATCGGCGGGTTCGCCGCATCGCCCGGGGGTGCATCCTGCTCCGGCGGGTCCGATCCCGGCTGCTCCCAGGTCAGGCCGCCGTCGTTCGAGCGCTGAATGACCTGTCCGAACCAACTGCTGCTCTGCGATGCGTAGACGCGGTCGGGATCCGCCGGGGAGCCTTTCACGTGGTAGATCTCCCAGCCGGAGAAATGCGGCCCCGCCACGGACCAGTCCCTGCGCCGACCGTCGGCCGTCAGGACAAAGGCCCCCTTTCTGGTGCCCACGAGGACTCGGATCGCGGTCACGTTCGTTCTCCCGATGTTCCTGCCAACACTCTCCTACCACCCCACCGGCGTCGCCACCCGACCGCCGATCTCCGGCGAGTCCGCCGCATAGCGGTAGACCCGGAACATGCTGTTGGCGGGGCCCCTGCCCTGGTAGTCCGCAAAGAACGGGCAGACGTACTCCCAGACGATCTCGCCCGCCTGGGTGACCTCGAAGGCCCGCCCCATCTGCCCCTCGCAGATGAGCGTGTTGCCGTTGTCGAAACGCTGGGCGCCGCTGATGTTGGGGCTGAAGAACGTCCAGATGGGTGATCCCCGGTAGTGCCAGACGGTTTCCCCCGAGTTGGGGTCCAGCTCGATTACCCTGGAGAACGGGTTGTCCAGACCGTGGATGCCGTTGGCGAAGAGCAGGACGTTGCCGTTGGGGAGCACCGTGCAGTCGTGCTGATGGCCCCAGGTGGGGTCCTGATGCGACCATCTCACCTTGCAGGTCTCCCGGTCGATCATCATGATGGCATTCAGGCGCCGGAAGCTCAGCATCACGCCGCCGTCGTCGAGCGGGAAGCAGGCGTTGGCGTGGGCGAACTCGTCGCGGCCGCAGGAGTGGCAGAGCTCCCACCGGTCCAGATCCATGTCGCGCCACGCGTGCCATTCCCACACCGTCTCGCCCGAGGGAGACACCTCCCGCACATAGTCGCCGTAGGTGACGCCCTCGTGCTCGCTGCCGGGGTAACCTCCCTTGATGCGCGGCTGGACGTCCGCCGGCACCGGTTCCCAGCCGATGTAGATGGTGTTGCCGTCGGGGCGTCTGCGGAAGTCGTGGTGCTGTGCCGGGTCGGAGTACTCCCAGACCACTTCCCCGTCCCAGGTGTACTCCCGCAGGAGGCCGCCCTTGCCGCGCCAGAGCGGCGGCCCCGCGTCCTCCACGCGGCCGGCCCAGAGCAGGTTGCCGGTAGGGAGGAGGTAGGCGTAATTCCCCGGACACAACGGGAAAGACCACTCGTGGAGCACCTCGCCACGCATCCCGATGAGGTATGCTTTGCGTGACGACTGCGGCACGATCAGCGTGTAGCCCGGCGTCGCCTTGGCCCTGTCGTATACCAGCACGCCTATGTCTCGGTGTCGCATGAGGCCTCCTAACGACCTTCTCCAGACCCGGTGTCCGTCAACCCCTCGCCCTCTGGGAGAGGGTGGCCGAAGGCCGGGAGAGGGTGCAGGACAATAACGGGTTCCAGCAACTTTCTACGGTGCCGCCTCCTACCCTGCCGGCGGCTTCCGGGCGTGCCATCCGGCCGCCTGCTCGTAGGCGTGGGCCACCTGCAGCAGCGCCGGTTCCTGGAAATGGGGTGCCGCTATCTGGAGCCCGATGGGGAGGCCATGGGAGGAAAAGCCGCAGGGCACGCTCACCGCCGGCGCGCCGGTCACGTTGAACGGGATCGTGCAAAGGGTCCCGCGGGTGCCCCGGCCGTCCGACAACGGGATCCGTCCTCCGGTCGTTTCCACGTACCCTTGCTCGCACTCCTCGATGGTCTCCGCCGGCATGCTCACCGCCGGGCTCACGATCACGTCCACCTGCTCGAAGGCCCGGTCGAAGGCCTCGCATATGAGGCGGCGGACGCGTTGCGCGGTGACGTAGGCATGGGCGGGAAGCGTCAGCGCGAGGACCTGCCGGTGCATCAGCCCCGGACTGTAGTCCCGCGGCCGGGTGCGCAGGAAGGGCTCGGCCGGGGACAGGTTCTCGGCCCGCGCGGTGACGAGCTGCACCATCGGGATGTGCTCCACGTACGGAATGGACAACTCCTGCACCGACATACCCAAGGACTCCAGCAACTCCACCGCGTCGGCCACCGCCTCCTTGACTTCATCCACCGCCAGATCGTCGAAGTAGTCACGGACGATCCCGATCCTGAGGCCGGCCACGCCCTGGCCGAGTTGCGCGCTGAAGTCCGGAACCGGGTCGTCGCTGGACAAGGGATCCTTGGGGTCGGGGCCGGCGATGGCCCGAAGCATCAGTGCGCTGTCACGCACCGTGCCGGCGAGAACGCCGAAATGGTCCGTGGAATAGCCGCCGGTACCGGCCACGCCTCCCACCCGGCTCACCCGGCCGTAGGTGGCCTTGAGGCCCACCACGCCGCACAGGGACGCCGGGTTGCGCACCGAGCCGGCGTTGTCGGTGCCGATGGACCCCAGGGCAAGGCTCGCCGCCACGGACGCGGCCGAGCCGCCGCTGGAGCCCCCCGAGACCCGGTCCCGGTCCCAGGGGTTCCGGGTGGTGCCGTAGAATGGGTTGATGGTGGTGCAGCCGGCGGCCCACTCGTGCATGTTGGTCTTGCCCAGGATCACCGCCCCGGCCTGCTTGAGCCGAGCCACCACGGTGGCGTCCTCGTCGGGAACCCACCCGGACAGGTGCTTCGCGCCCGCGGTGGTGCGGACGCCCGCGGTGGCGAGGCTGTCCTTGATGGAGACGGGGATGCCGTGCAGCGCGCCCTGGTAGCGGCCCGCGGCGATGTCCGCCTCGGCCCGCCCGGCGTCCGCCAGGGCCTGTTCCCGGGTCACGGTGACGAAGGTGTTGAGGTCGGGGTCCAGCCGGTCGATGCGGTCCAGGAAAGACCGGGTCAATTCCACCGGCGAGACCTCGCGCGCCTCGATACCGCGCGCGGCCTCGGCGATGGTGAGGTCTCTCAGGTCCATCACAGGTAGCCCTGCTCCTTGCAGAACTGCTCGGCGCCCGGATGGAGCGGCACGTCCAGTGGCGTGGCCTCGGTGTCCTTCCACAACTGGTCGATGCCGGTCAGCGTCTCCCAGTAGATCTCGTTCTGGCGCGCCTTCAACGCCGCGCACACCTTGTACACGTCCTCGTCCGGGAGTCCGGCGCGGGTGTAGAGGGGCCAGCCGCCGTAGTCGATGCAGGTGTGGTCGGCCTTGAGGTGCGGGTAGCATCCCGCGGGCATGGTCACCGTGCGCCAACCCAAGGCGTTGAGTTGCTCCATGGCGAAATCGTCCGGCATGACGGGCTCCATGCCGCGCGACAGGGCGTCGTCGAACCACAGCACCAGACCCTCGTCGAAGACCGCGTCGATGGTCTCGTCCCTGAGCGCCGCCATGCGGCGCTCATCGCCCGGTCCGCCGTTGAGCTGCAGGCTGCCGCCCCAGGATTCCAGGTCCGCCAGCGTGAACCCGTAGATCTCCAGGGTCTGGTCCAGCAGCACACGCGTGGAGTGAGTCGCGTCCTCGCGGATGGAGAGACGCAACGGATACTGCCGCTCCTTGATCTGCGACAGCGAAGTCAGCCCGGTGCGCGGGTGGATCATGAACACGAAGCGGTCCCATGACGGGTAGCATGCCACCACCCGGAGCGGCAGCGGCTCCTTGAAGAGCCCGCAGCCCCGGTATGCCTGGGTGAGAAAGGCCGACGGGTTGACCATGGACATCTCCAGTTCGCCCTTGGCAACCGCGTGGGCGATGATCGGCGAGCCCGTGGACATGCGCAGCCAGGGACGGAAGTTGTCCGCCGACCCGCTCCCCACCGAGATGCACATGTCCCGGTTGCCGTAGTACGGCTCGTTCGGATCACCGGCGACATGCAGCCCGATCTGCCACAACATCAGGCTTCGTTGAAAATTCGCCCCGCGAGGCAGTCGCTCCATGGTTGTCCTCCGATGCTGAAAGTTTGTTGCCGCCGCTATCCCAGAAGCCCGGCTCCCCTCGCCCACCGGTACTTGGCGCCCAGGATCGCCACCGGCAGCTCGGTGGTGTAGGGACAGGCGACAATGCCCCGTTCGTAGAGGTACTCCGAGGCCTCCTCCACCTGCACGTCGCCCACCAGCGACACCACCACCGGCTTTTCGATGCCCTTGTCGCGGCCTTCCTGCACCACCCGGGCGCACAGCTCGGCGAACACCATGGGCGGCGTGATGATGGTGTGCCAGTAGCCCAAGATAAGGGCATGGATGCGGTCGTCCTCGAGGCCGAACCGTATGGTGCGCTCGTAGGTGGTGGGGGGTTCGCCGCCGGTGATGTCCACGGGATTGCCCGAGGCGCCGAAGGGCGGGATGAACTGCTTGAAGCCCTCGTCCAGGTCCTGGGGGAACTTCATGAGCGAGAGGCCGTTGGCCACCACCGCGTCGGACAGCAGAACGCCGGAGCCGCCGGCGCCGGTGATGATGACGATCTCCTCGCCCTTGGGGGTCGGCAGCACCGAGAGGCCCCGGGCGAACTGGAGCATGTCGTTGAGGGAGTAGGCGCGCACCACGCCGCAGGCCTTCAGGAGGTCGTCGTAGACCTTGTCGTCGCCGGCCAGCGCTCCGGTGTGGGAGGCCGCGGCGCGGGCGCCGAGCTGGGTGCGGCCGGCCTTGAGCATCACCACGGGCTTCTTCTTGGACACCCGGCTGGCCACCTCGTAGAAGCTGCGGCCGTCCTTGAGGTCCTCGGCGTGCATGGCCACCACCTGGGTGTTGTCGTCCTGCTCGAAGTAGGTGAGCAGGTCGTCCTCGTCCAGGTCGGACTTGTTGCCCAGCCCGACGATGGCCGAAACCCCCAGACGGGTGGAGCGGCTGAAGCCGATGATGGACATGCCCACGCCGCCGCTCTGGGACGACAGCGCCACCGGGCCCTTGACGTCGTAGGGGGTGCAGAACGTCGCGCACAGGTTGGCGGGGGTGTAGTAGAAGCCGTAGATGTTGGGTCCCATGACGCGCACGTTGTACTTGCGCGCCTCCGCCAGCAGCTCCGCCTGCATCTCCTTCTCCCCCACCTCGGCAAAGCCCGACGGGATCATCACCGCGCCCGGGATGCCCTTCTCCCCCACCTCGGTCATGGCGGCGGCGCAGAACTTCGCGGGCACCGCGAAGATGGCCACGTCCACGTCGCCGGGGATGTCGTTGACGCTCTTGAAGCACTTCTTCCCCAGGATCTCGTCCGCCCTGGGGTTGATGGGGTAAAGCTCGCCGGCGTAGCCGCCGTTGATGATGTTCTTCATCACCGAGTTGCCGATCTTCCCTTCCCCGTCCGAGGCGCCGATGACCGCCACCGCCCTGGGGTTCATGATGCGCTGCATGGCCGAGACGATCTCGTCCCGGGACGGCCGGTAGGGCTCGGGCTGAGCCGTGAAGTCCACGGTCATCACGCTGTCCACCGCGGTGGCGCCGTCGCGGTCCGCCAGCACGGGGTTGAGGTCTACCTCGCGGATCTCCGGGAAATCGCTCACCAGTTGCGAGACGCCGACGATGACGTCCGCCAAGGCCTCCCGCTGCACCGGCGGCCCGCCCCGGACGCCCCTGAGCATTTCCGCCGCGGCCACGCCGTCCAACATGGAGAGGGCGTCGTCGCGCGTGGCCGGCGCCAGCCGGAAGGTCACGTCGCGGAGCACCTCCACCAGCACCCCGCCGAGCCCGAAGGCCACTACCTTGCCGAAGCTCGGATCGGTGACCGCGCCGACGATGACCTCCACGCCCTTGCCGGACACCTGCTGCTGCACCTGGACGCCGCCCAGCGCGGCGTCGGCCTTGTAGGCCCGGGCGTTCTTGATGAGGGTCCCGTAGCCTTGCTCCGCCTGCTCCCGGTCCGCCACCCCCACCAGCACGCCGCCGGCCTCGGTCTTGTGCAGGATGTCCTCGGAGACGATCTTCATCACCACCGGAAAGCCGATGTCCTCGGCCAGATCCGCGGCCTCCGCCGCCGACTGGGCCACGCTTTCCCGCGGCAGCGCAACGCCGTAGGCCCGCAGCAAGGCGCTGCACTCAAACGGCGACAACGTGGTCCGTCCCTCGGACCTGGCTCCATGCAAGACCGCAAGGACTTGCTCCCGCCGATCAGTTGCCGATTGCATCTTGTACGGCCTCCCTCCCTGTAGAATGAACCCGACGGCTTCCCCGAACGCGCGACGGGCGGATCTCGATTCGGAAGAGTCTACCGAGTGAACGCGCCGGCGCCTCTCAGCGCGGCGATCTCCTCTTCGCCGTAACCCAGGACCTCGCTCAAGACCTCGTCGGTATGCTCGCCCAGCAGCGGCGAGCGCTTGACCTCCACTGGCGAGTCCGAGAGCTTGATGGGGCAGCCCACGTTGTGCCACCGGCCCCGCTCGGGATGGTCCACCTCCACCATCATCTCCCGGAGCTTGACGTGGTCGTCGTGGGCCAGGTCCTTTGTGCTCATGATCGGGCCGCAGGGGACGTCGAGATCGTTCAGGATCTCCATCAGCTCCCACTTGGTGTAGTCCCGCGCGAACTCCGCCAGCAGGCGCCACATCTCCGCCTGGTTGGCGCGGCGGACGTCGATGTCGGTGAAACGCGGGTCGGTGGCCAGTGACTCGCCGCCGATGCGCCTGGCCAGGGCCGTCCAGACGTGCTCCTGCACCACCACGTAGAGGTAGTCGTTGGCGCCGCCGGGCTTGCACGGGACGGCATTGCCCAACTGGCCGCCGCCCGAGTCGTTGCCCGCCCGCGGGGTGAAGTCCTCGAACTCCTGCACCGAGTACTCCGCCAGCGGACCGCGCTCGATGCGCTGGTGGTCCCGAAATTTCACGCGGCAGAGGTTCATGACGCAATCCATCATGGCGCACTCGACGTACTGGCCGCGTCCCGTGCGCTCCCGCTGGAGCAGCGCCGCCAGTATCCCGGCCAGCAGATGCACGCCGGTGCCGGAGTCGCCGATCTGGGCGCCGGTCACCACCGGGGGTCCATCGAACATGCCGCTGGTGCTCATGGCCCCGCCCATGGCCTGGGCCACGTTCTCGTAGGCCTTGAACGCGGCGTAGGGCCCCTCGGTGCCGAACCCCTTGATGGAACCCATGATCAAGCGGGGGTTCAACTCGTGCACCTTCTCCCAGCCGAACCCGAGACGGTCCAACACGCCCGGGCCGAAGTTCTCCAGCAGCACGTCGCTGACCTTCACGAGGCGGGTGAACACTTCCTTGCCGCGGTCGTTCTTGAGGTTCACCGTGATGGAGCGCTTGTTGCAGTTCAGCATGGTGAAGTAGAGGCTGTCGGCGTCGGGGATGTCCCAGAGCTGCTTGCGCGTGGCGTCGCCCGCGGGCGACTCGAGCTTGATGACGTCCGCGCCCAAAAAACCCATGAGTTGGCTCGAGGTGGGACCCGCCTGCACGTGGGTCATGTCCAGGATGCGAATGCCGGAGAGTGCCTTGTCCATCATGTTCCCTGGTTGTTCGTAGCTCTTGTCCTTCGTGGCTCTTGTTCTTCGAAGCTCGGACTACTTGTACATGGTCTGGCGCTTGGTGCCGGGAGCCCACTCGGCCGCGTCCACCCAGATGTTGACGACGGCCGACTTGCCGGTGTTGGCTACCGCCTCCCGGGCCCGCCGCAACGCCGGCCCTATTTCGCGGCAATCGGTGACCTCCTCGCCGTATCCGCCGAGCATCTCCCCGAACTTCGAGAACGGCACTTCACCAAGCAGGTTGCCCACGTTGCCGCGCTCCTCGCCGTACTTGGAGAGCTGACCGTAGCGGATCTGGTTCATGGCCGAGTTGTTGCCGATGACGGCGATGTAGGGAGCGCCGAAGCGGTTGGCGGTCTCCATGTCGAACGCGGTCATGCCGAAGGAGCCGTCGCCGTAGTAGCACACGACTTCCTTCTCCGGGTGCACCAGCTTCGAAGCCAGGGCAAATCCGGTGCCGACACCAAGGGCTCCGAGGGCACCGGGGTCCATCCAGTTGCCGGGAGCGCGGGGCTCCACTGCCTGGGCGCTGATGGTGACCACGTCGCCGCCATCGCCGATGTAGATGGTGTCCTCGGTGAGGAACTCGTTCAATTCCCATGCCACCCGGTAGGGATGGATGGGGTTGGCGTCGGACTGGAAGAGCGGCATGAGCTTCGCCGCCCGCTCGCCCTCCAGCCCACGGAGGTGCGCGAGCCAGCCGGCGCGGGCCTCGGCGCCGTTGTCAGGACGTTCCCCGACGGCCGAGTGCACCGCCTTGAGGATCGCGCCGGGATCGCCCACCAGGCCCAGTGAGACGTCGCGGTTCTTGGCCACCGTCCGGTAGTCCATGTCGATGTGGACCACGGTGGCATCGGCGCGCAGCCGTCGGCCGTACCCCATGCGGAAGTCGAAGGGCGTACCGACGATGACGATGACGTCCGCCTCGTTGAAGGCGTCGCCGCGTGTGCGGTTGAAGTAGTGGGGATCGCCGGGCGGCAGCAGGCCGCGGGCGGCGCCGTTCATGTAACAGGGCACGTTGAGTGCCTTGAACAGCGAGGTGGCGGCCTCGTGGCCGCGGCAGGTCCACACCTGAGCGCCCAGCAGCACCGCCGGACGCTCGGACTTCACCAGCAATTCCGCCAACTTCTCGACATCCGCGGGGTCGCCGACGGAGCGGGTCGAAGCACGGTAGCGCCCGCCCTCCGGCACGATCACCTTGTCCGCCGGCACCTCCCGGTCGAGCACGTCCCGTGGTATTTCCAGGTAGCTCGGCCCCGGCGCCCCGGCAAAGCACTCGCGCGCCGCCATGGCCACCATGTCGGCGATGCGCTCGGTGGAACGCACGCTCGCCGAGAACTTGGTGATGGGCGCGGCGACGTCCACGTGGGGAAGATCCTGCAACGACCCCATCTTGTGCTGGCTAAGGGCGCCCTGCCCGCCGATATGGAGCACCGGGCTCTCGGAACGGAACGCGGTAGCGATACCGGTCAGCGCATTGGTGAAACCCGGCCCGGCGGTGGTCACCACGCACCCCAGCCGCCCGGTCTGACGGGCGTAGCCGTCGGCCGCGTGGGCCGCCACCTGCTCGTGCCGGACATCCACGACGCGAATGCCGTGGTCGATGCAGCCGTCGTAGATGTCGATGATATGGCCCCCGCACAGGGTGAAGATGGTGTCCACCCCCTCGTTCTTGAGGGCCGCCGCCACCAGATGGCCGCCGGAGACGACACTCTCGTCGCGGCTCTTTTGCGCCAGCGTATCCTCGGCCGTGCTGGAGGTTCGTTTGTCGGTCGAAACCCTTGCCATGGTTGCGTTTCCTTCGCGGAGGCGCTTGCCGGCTGCTGCATCCTGCTACCGCAGCACCGACAAAATGGAGTTAGTTAATCCCTGTGCGTTACGTCTGTCAATCAGGCTTGCCCGCAGGTTTGTGATAAAGTATCCAATCGCGCAGGGAGGATTGACGGATGGACCCCAAGAACACGGACAACAAAGAACTCAACCAGCAGGTAAGCAATGCCAGGAAGCGGGGCAGCATCGTCGAGTTACTGGCGATGCCCGAAGGAACCGATGTTGAATTTGAACCGCCCCGCCCCGGCGACGAACTGCTCAGGATCCCGGAACTGTCCTGAATAGTCGAAGATGTCCCTGACCATCACTCAAGTCGACGCTTTCACCAGCGAGCCGTTCGGAGGCAACCCGGCCGCCGTGTGCCTCCTGCCCGCTCCGGCCGACGCCGAGTGGATGCAGCGGGTGGCGCGGGAGATGAACCTCTCGGAAACCGCCTTCCTGGTTCGCCGCGAAGACAGCGGGTTCGACCTGCGCTGGTTCACCCCCGCAGTGGAGGTCGACCTCTGCGGCCACGCCACGCTCGCAACAGCCCACGTGCTCTGGGAGGAAGGACACCTGCCACCAGACGCGCCGGCCATCTTCCACACGCGCTCCGGCCGGTTGTCGGCGGAACTGCGCGGCGAGTGGATCGAGATGGACTTTCCGGCCGAACCGCCCGAACCGGTTCCTGTTCCCGACGGACTGGCCGCCGCCCTCGGCGCTGAGCCGACTCACGTCGGCCGAAACCGCTTCGACTACCTCGTCGAGATCGACAAGCAGCTAGCCGTCGAGCGGCTCGCCCCGGACTTTACGCGTCTCGCGGAGATCGACACGCGCGGGATCATCGCCACGGCGCGGGCGGATAGGGAAGGCATCGATTTCGTGTCACGCTTCTTCGCCCCGAGAACCGGCATCGACGAGGATCCCGTCACCGGATCGGCTCACTGCTGCCTGGGGCCTTATTGGCAATCGCGCCTCGGCCGCGACACATTCACCGCGCGGCAGGTCTCGGAGCGTGGCGGCCTCATCAAAGTCACGGTCCGCGGCGAGCGCATCGCGCTATCGGGTCAGGCGGTCACCGTTCTGCGCGGCGGACTATTGGCCTGAGACATCCCTCCCCTTCCACTCGCGAAATCCGAGAGCCCGTTCTCAATCATCCCGGCGACGGAGCACGGGACCGCCTCAAGTCAGGCTGCCGATGGCCGCCTGAATCGCCCCTAGCAGCGGCGCGGGATAAACGCCGAACCAGATGAGCAGCACCGTGAGGCCGGCGAGCACGAGGCCTTCCGGAAGGGAGAAGCGGCGGGTGGCGGGGAGGGGCGAGGATGGGTCGTCGGGGGCCGACAGGTACATGGTGATGATGAGGCGGAGGTAGTAGTAGAGGCCGATGACGCTGCTCACCACCAGCAGGATCACCAGCGCCCACAGGTCGGACAGCACGCCGGCGGTCAAGACGTAGAACTTGCCCACGAACCCGGCGGTCAGGGGGATCCCGGCCAGGGAGAACAGCATCACGGACAGCGCGCCGCTCACCCACGGGCGGCGCCAGAAGAGGCCCCGGTAGTCGCTGACCTCGTCGGCTTCCTTGCGTTCGTCCGAGAGCGCCGCGATGATGCCGAAGATGCCCAGGGAGGTGATGAAGTAGGCCACCAGGTAGTAGGTGACCGCGTGGGACCCCTCCCGGGACGCCGCGATCACCGCCACCAGCAGGTAGCCCAAGTGGGCGATGGACGAGTACGCCAGCAGCCGCTTGACGTTCTCCTGCAACAATGCGAGCAGGTTGCCGAGGAACATCGACAGCACGGCGATGATCGCCAGCACGGTGGCCACCGACTCGTAGTCCAGGAGTCCGCCGTACTGGCCGTAACGGAGCAGCAGGGCCACCATGGCGCCCTTGGAGACCGTGGTCAGATAGGCGGTCACCGGCGTGGGGGCGCCCTGGTAGACGTCCGGCGCCCACATGTGGAACGGCACCACCGCCAGCTTGAAGCCGGCGCCGATCACCACCATGCCGAAGCCCCCGAGCAGCAGCAGGGTCGGCTCGCGCGCCTTGCCCGCCAGGACCGAGTTCATGGCGGTGAAATCCATGGTGCCCAGGTCCGCGTAGATGAGCGCCATGCCGAACAGCAGGAAGGCCGCGGACGCCGCCGCCAGGATCAGGTACTTGACGCCGGACTCCAGCGCCGTCCGGGTGGTGCGGAGATACGCCACCAGGCCGTAGAGGGAGACGCTCAGGATCTCCAGTCCCAGGAAGAACGACACGAAGTGATTGCTGGCGGCGAGCACGGCGCAGCCGAACGTTGCCAAGGTCAGCAGCAGGTAGAACTCCTCGCGGTTCCCGGGCGCGCGCTCCAGGTAGCCGTACGACAGCACCACCACCACCATGGTGGCCGCTGACAGGAGCCCGATGTAGAAGAGGGCGAACGCGTCCATGGCCAGCAGCGGCGCTACCGGTGGCGCAGTGCTTTCGGCGACGCCCGGCAGCACGGCCACCGTCAACCCCAGGCCCGCCAGCGACAGCACCACCGCGAGCCCGTGGCTGCGCCGGAACGAGATCACCAGCATGAGCACCAGCGGCGTCAGGCCCAGCAGGACGATGGGGGTCAATGCGCCGAACACGTTCACGGCCGCTTACCTCCACCCTGCGGCATCGACGCCATGGCCTTGGGTCCCTGGACCTCCTTGACCGGAGGGCGCGACGCCGGCGCCCGGGCCTTGTCGGCGAACTGCCGCATCTGCGCCAGCGCGTCGCCGGACGTCGTCAGCACGGGTTGCGGATAGAGACCCAGCCACAGGGTCGCGCCGATGAGTGAAGCCATGATCGCCATCTCCCGGCCGCTGGTGTCGTCGAGCTTCCACTCTCCCGTATTGGCGCCGTAGTAGACCTTTTGCATCATCCACAACGAATAGACGGTGGCGGCGACCAGGCCCACCGAGGCCAGCACCGTGAGCGGGACGTTGACCCGGAAGGCGCCCAGCAGCACCAGGAACTCGCCCACGAAGCTCGCCAGCCCGGGCAGTCCCAGGGACGCCATGGCGAAGAACAGGCCCACGCCCCCCATCCGGGGCATGACGGCCCACAGGCCGCCGAAACGGCCTAACTCGCGCGTATGGGTGCGGTGCTGGAGGTCGCCCACCAGCATGAACAGCGCGGCGGCGCTGAAGCCGTGGGAGAGCATGATGATGACCGCGCCCTGAAGGGCCAGCTCGTTCCACGCGAAGATCCCCAGCAGCACGAACCCCATGTGGCTGATGCTCGTGTACGCCACCATGCGCTTGAGGTCGGTCTGCGCCAGCGCCAGCAAGGCGCCGTAGAGGATGCCGACCACCGCCAGGATCATGGCGACGAGCGCGAAGTCGGCGGCCGCCTGTGGGAAGAGTGTCATCACGAACCGCAGCATGCCGTAGGCGCCGATCTTCAGCACCAGGCCCGCCAGCGCCACGCTGCCGGCGGTGGGCGCCTGTGTATGGGCGTCCGGCAACCAAGTGTGGAACGGGACCACGGGGAGCTTGACCGCGAACGCGATGAAGAAGCCCAGCATGAGCCACCATGCGGTGGCGCTGGACATGGGCGTCCCCACCAGCTCCAGGTAGTCGAAGGTCATGACCCCGGTGGACTGCCAGTGCACCACCACCAGCCCCAGAATCGCCAGCAGCATCAGCAGCCCACTCCCCTGGGTGATGATGAAGAACTTGGTGGTGGCGTAGACCCGGTTCTCGTAGCCCCAGATGCCGATGAGGAAGTACAGCGGCAGCAGCGAGATCTCCCAGAAGGCGAAGAAGAGGAACAGGTCGAAGGAGATGAAGACGCCCGACAGGGCGGTCAGGATGAGCAGCAGGTTGAAGTGGAAGAACCCCACCGAGCGCGTGACCGAGTTCCAGGAGGTCAGCACCGCCAGCACGGTCAGGAAGCTCGTCAGCAACAACAGCAGCAGGCTGAGACCGTCCACCGCCAGGTGGAAGCTGATTCCCAACTGCGGTATCCACGGCTGCTTGTAGACCACGAGCCAGCCGCCCTGCCCGGTCTCGATGCCGGCGAAGAAGACGCCCCAGGTGGCCAGTAGCAGCACCAGGTGCAGCAGCGCCGTCCCGAGGGAGATCCAGCGCGGCCACAGGTCGCTCCAGCGTCCCGCGACCCACGCCGCCAGTCCGCCCGCCAGGGGCATCAGCAGGATCCAGGCAACACTCATAGCAGGATCACCAGTCCCACGGTCACCACCGCTCCCACGGCGATGCCGGTGGCATACCACCGCACCGCGCCGGTCTGGGTCAGGCTGACGACGAAGTGCAGCATCTCGGCGACGAAGGCCGTGGCGCGATAGAACGCGTCGATGAAGTCGCTCTTGTTGACCCGTGCGCACCACAGGTAGGGTTCCACGAAGACCGCGTCATAGAGCCGGTCGAAGCCCCAGCCGGAAAGCCACAGGCGCTCCAGCGCGGGCGCCCAGGGCAGCGCGACGATGCGCTGCATGTGGCGGGCCGGCCCCATCACCAGGACCCACACCAGGTAGATGCCGCCGATGGAGGCGGCCGCCGCCATGAGCTCGAACAGGAACTCGGTGCCGTAGCTCGCGTGGGCGCCGTGAAATTCGGGCAGCGCCGTGTTCAGGAAATCGGAAAACAGGGTGAGTTTCCCCATGGTATGGGGCAGCTCGATGAACCCGCCGCCAATCGACAGGACCGCCAGCACGCCCAGCGGGATATGGACGCACGGACCGGGCTGGTGGATCGGCAACAGCTTCTTCACCCACTCGGTGGCGTCCCTGAAGAAGGTCAGGAACACCATGCGGAAGGTGTAGATGGAAGTGAGCAGCGCCCCGGCCAGGGCCCCGGCCCACAGCCACACGCCGCCGATGTCGGAGTTGTAGGCGTTCCAGATGATCAGGTCCTTGCTGTAGAAACCGGCGGTGACCACCGGGATCGCCGCCAGCGCGCCGCTGCCGATGAGGAAGCACCAGAAGGTGAAGGGCATCAGCCGGCGCAGGCCGCCCATGCGGTACATGTCCTGCTCGTGGTGCAGGCACATGATGACCGCGCCCGCGCCCAGGAACAGCAGCGCCTTGAAGAAGGCGTGGATCATGAAGTGAAACAGCGCCGCCGACCACGCCCCCACCCCCAGGGCAAGGAACATGTAGCCGATCTGGCTGATGGTGGAATAGGCCAGCACGCGCTTGATGTCGGTCTGCACCAGCGCCGCGAAGCCCGCCATCAGGAGAGTCAGCGTCCCGATCACCGCCACCAGCGTCAGCACCTCCGGGGCCAGCATGAACAGCGCGTGGGTGCGCGCGATGAGGTAGACGCCCGCCGTCACCATGGTGGCCGCGTGGATGAGGGCGCTCACCGGCGTGGGGCCCGCCATGGCGTCCGGCAGCCAGGTCTGGAGCGGGAGCTGGGCCGACTTGCCCACCGCCCCTCCCAGCAAGAGCAGCGCCACCACCACCGCCAGCCCCGAGCCGGGCTCGAACTGCTGGCCGGCCCGCTGCACGAGCTCTTGTATGTCCAGCGTTCCCAGCTCGGCGAAAAGGAGAAACAGCGCCATCAGCATCGCCGTGTCGCCTACTCGGGTGACGATGAAGGCCTTGCTCGCGGCCGCGCCGTTGGCCTCGTCCCTGTAGAAGAAGCCGATGAGCAGGTAGCTGCACAGGCCCACGCCCTCCCAGCCGAGCAGCAGCAACATCAGGTTGTCCGCCAGCAGCAGCGTGAGCATGGCGCAGACGAACAGGTTCATGTAGGCGAAGAAACGGCTGTAGCCCTCCTCCTCCATCATGTACTCGACCGAGTAGAGGTGGATGAGAAAACCCACGAACGTGACCACGAAGATCATCGTCAGCGACAGCGCGTCCAGGTAGAAGGCGAACGCGGGCTGGAAGCCGGCCACGTCCAGCCATACCCACAGGGTCTGGGTAAAGGCCGCCCCCGCGGGCGGCGCGGCCATGAAGCTCAGTCCCACGATCAGGGTCACCGCCGCGGACAGGCCGACGGAGCCGCAGCCGACAAAGGCGACCTCCGTATGCGAGAGGCGCGAGCCGGCCAGCATCAGGACGACGAAGCCCAGGAGAGGAAGCGCGGGTATCAGCCACAGCAGCTCGAGCATGTCATCCTCTCATGTGGCTCAGCGTATCGACGTCCAGGGTGTTGAACCGGTAGTAGATCTGCACCACCAGCGCCAGACCCACCGCGACCTCGGCCGCGGCCATGGCCAGGATGAAGAAGAACATGACCTGGCCGTCCGCCTGACCCCAGTGCGCGCCGGCCACGACGAAGGCCAGGGCCGCGGCGTTGAGCATGATTTCCAGGGACAGGAGAACGAAGATGATGTTGCGGCGCACCAGCACGCCGGTCAGGCCCAGCCCGAACAGCACCGCCGCCAGCACCAGGCCGTGCTCCATGGGGACCGCGGCCATCAGGACTCACCCTCCTCGCCGTCCGACGGCACCCGCCGGCCGAGATGGAAGGCTCCCACCAGCCCGGCCAGCAACAGCATGGCGGCCAACTCGACCCCCAGCACGTACGGGCCGTAGAGGGCGGCGCCCACGCGCTTGACTCCCACCACCGCCGGCGCGCCCGCCTGTCCGGGCTCGACCACCAGCAGCACCAGGAACTCGACGAACAGGATCGCGCAGAGAATCGCCGGCCCGCGCCACGCCACGGGTTGCAGCCATTGTTGTTCGCGGGCGGTGGCCTCGGCGCCGAGGTTGAGCATCATGATGACGAACACGAACAGCACCACGATGGCGCCAGCGTAGATGATCACCTCCAGCGCCGCCACGAAGGGCGCCCCGAGGGTGAAGAAGATCAGCGCCAGCGACAGCAGCGACACGATCATGTACAGCAATGCGTGCACCGCGTTGGTCCGGGTGATGACCATGGCCGTCGAGATGACCGCGATGGCGGCCGCAAGGTAGTAGATCAGGGTCATGGGAGCAGGCTCTTCACGTCGACGGGCTTGTCCTCATTCTCCGAAGCTCCCTTGTCCTTGCCGCTGATGGCCAGGCCGGCGACGCGGTAGAAGTTGTAGCCGGGGTACTTGCCGGTGCCGTCGATGAGCAGGTCCTTCTTCTCGTAGACCAGGCTCTGGCGGTCGAAGTCGCACAGCTCGAAATCGGGAGTGAGCTGGATGGCGTAGGTGGGGCACGCCTCCTCGCACAGCCCGCAGAAGATGCAGCGCGAGAAATTGATGCGGAACCATTCCGGGTAGCGCCGGCCGTCGTCGCGCTCGCCGGCCTGGAGGGCGATGCAATCCACCGGACAGGCCGCGGAGCAAAGGTAGCAGCCCACGCAGCGCTCGTCGCCGTCCGGGTCCCGGGACAGGATGATGCGGCCCCGGTAACGGGGCGGCAGGTACGGCTTCTCTTCCGGATACTGGACGGTCACGGGCCGCCGGAACAGGTGCAGGAACACCGTCCAGATGGTTCGTAGCATGCTCAACATTGGTGCTTCCTCATGCGCGGGCGGGTTTGAAACCCGCCCCTACATCATCAAGGACTCCCATCACGGGCGGGTTTGAAACCTGCCCCTACACATCGGCGGCTCCCGTAGGGGCGGGTTTCAAACCCGCCCGCGACATTCACGACTCCTCATGTCTTCAACAGCAGCAAGACTCCCGCCGTCACCACCAGGTTGAGCAGCGACAGCGGCAAAAGCACCTTCCAGCCGAAAGCCATCAACTGGTCGAACCGCGGCCGCGGCAACGCCGCCCGCAGCGTGATGAACACCAGGATGAAGAACAGCAGCTTGAGCCCGAACCACACGATGCCCGGCAGCACCGGCCCCATCCACCCCCCGAAGAACAGCGTCACGATCATGGCCGAGACCACCGTTACGCCGACGTACTCGCCGACGAAGAACATCCCGAACTTCATCCCCGAGTACTCGGAGTGAAAACCGGCCACCAGCTCGGCCTCGGCCTCGGGAAGATCGAAAGGCAGGCGATGGGTCTCGGCCAGACCGGCGATGAAGAAGATGGCGAAGCCCAGGAACTGCGGCACGATGAACCACACGTTGCGTTGCGCCTCGACGATCTCCCGCAGGCTGAAGGAGCCCGCCAGCAGCACCACTCCCATGAGCGAGAGGCCCATGAAGACCTCGTAGCTGACCATCTGCGCCGACGCCCGGAGGCCGCCCAGCAGGGCGTACTTGTTGTTGGAGGCCCAGCCGGCCAGCACCACGCTGTAGACGCCCATGGACGACATGGCGAGGAAGAACAGCAGGCCGATGTTGAGGTCGGTGACGCCGATGGTCTCGGTGATGGGTATCACCGCAACGGACATGAGCCCGGTGACGACGATGACCGCCGGCGCCAGGATGAACACCGCCCGGTCCGCGAACGGCGGGATCCAGTCCTCCTTGGTGAAGATCTTGATCATGTCGGCCAGCACGATGCCGAGTCCCAGCGGCCCCACGCGGTTGGGTCCGTAGCGGTCCTGCAGGAGGGCCAGGAACCGCCGCTCCAGCCAGATGAGCAGCGCGGCCAGGATCAGGGGCGCGTTGAGGACCCCCAGAACCACCACGATCTGTAAGACCACGTCCTTCACATCAAACCTTGCGGCACGGGCTCCAGGCCGGAACGTCGACGCCCTGAACCGCTATTCCCATCGGCACGCCGACGACGCCGGAGGCCATGCCCGCCGACAAACGCGCCGGCAGCCGGTACAGGGCGCGGTCGAACTCGATCTCCACCAGCGCTCCCTCCTCCACTTCCAGGATTCGCGCGTCTTCGGGGTTCAGCGCGGCGTAGGGCTCCGGACACCGTTCGGCCACCGCCGACGCGGCCGCGCTCGATTCTTCCGAGCCGTATATGTGATACAGCGGCACCACCAGGAACTCGCCGCCGCGCCGCTCGAAGGGCGGCGGTATATCCTCGCTGTAGGCCGCGTCGCCGTTGGCGCCGGGCTCCAGGAGGCGTATTCCCGGGTCGCCGCCCGTCAGCGCGCCGCCCACTTCCGACTGAAACTTGTTCAGCGACTGCACCGAGTTCCAACCGGGCGCCCAGAACCGCGTGATGAGCGCGGAGGGCGGCTGCTGGGGATAGCCCTCCATGGAGAACGCCAGCGGGGAATCGGGATCCGCCGGCGGCTTGGGCTCGTGGACGGTGACGTCGGCCTGCACGGCCGTGCGGCCGCTGGCGCGCGGCGACTGGCGCGGCACCTTCTCCCCGTTGACGCGGAAAGCCGCCGTGGGCAGGTGCTCCGGCAGCGGAGCGAACACCGGCACCGCACGGGCCAGGGCGGCCAGAAAATCGTCCGGCGACGCCAGGGTTGCGAGCTCATTGCGCCCGGCCGCCCGCGCCAGCTCCATCAGCCAACTCCAACCCGGCTTCACCTCCCCTTCCGGAACAAAGACCTGGAAGAAACGCTGGGCCCGGCCCTCGTTGCTCACCAGGGTCCCCTCGGTCTCGGCGAACGACCCCGCCGGCAACGCCACCGCGGCACCCTCGGCGGTCTTGTGGGCGGAGTGGTCGATGGCGATCACCTGGGCCGACTCCAGCATCGCGTCCACGACCGCGCCCGGGGCCCGGCGATAGAGGTCGTTCTCGAGCACCACCACCGCGTCTACATGGCCGTCGGCCACCCTCTGGAAAGCTTCCGAGGTATTCATGGCGTTCAGCAGTCCGAGGCCGAAGCTGTTGCACTCGGGCGCCGTGAAACACAGGTCCGCGGTCCGTTCCCGCCCCAGGGCGCGTGCCACCTGCGCGGCGGCGTCGATGACGGCCTCGCTGCCGCTGCCCGACCCGGATATCACCACCGGGCGCTCGGCCGCCCGCAACGCGCCGGCGATGGCCTCCGCGAGCGCGCGGTCGCCGTCCGCCAACCCCTCCACCTCCGGGGCGGAGTCGTCCAGCGCCCGGGCCACCGCGAACCCGAGCCGGGCGATGTCGTCGGGCGCGCCGCGGCAACTCGCCGTCGCCACCTCGTCCAGCTTGGTGGCGCCGGTGGTGGCGATGTACAGGGGGCCCTTCTGCTGCTGCATCACCTCGCGCAGGGCCGCGTCATCCCAGCGGGGGATGCGCAGCCGCATGGCCTCCGCGCGGGGGGCCTGCCTTACGGCCTGGCGCGCCGCCAGCGCCAGCCGCGGGGCGGTCTGGGTCACGTCCTCGCCCAGGATGAAGACCGCGTCCGCCGACTCCACCTCGCGCAACGACGGCGTCCGCACGCGGGCGCCGCGCAGGGCGCGAAGCATGCGCGCCACCAGGTGGTCTTCGCCGGCCGCCATGCCGCTGAAGAAATTCCTCGCCCCCACCAGAGTGCGGAGCGCGAAGTTGGCCTCCAGCGACGCCCTCGGCGAGCCGATGCCGATGATGCGGGATTGCCGGCCGAGCAACGATGCCGCCCGGCGCAACGCCTCCGGCGCCGCCGCCGGCTGGCCGCGCAGCAGCGGCTGGCGCAGGCGCCGGTCGCCGTTGACGAAGTCGTAGCCGAACCGTCCCCGGTCGCACAGGAAGTAGCCGTTGACCTCGGCGTTGTAGCGGTTGAGGATGCGGCGAAGCTGGCCGTAACGCTCACCCGCGATGGTGTTGCAGCCGAGGCTGCAATGGGCGCACACCGAAGGCGCCGTCTGCAGGTCCCACTTGCGCGTATAGTGCCCCTTGAGCGTCTTGTCGGTAAAGACGCCGGTGGGACAGACCTCCACCAGGTTGCCGCTGAACTCGTTCTCCAGGGCGCCGTCCTCGTGACGGCCGAAATAGACGTGGTTGTGGGACGCGAAGGCGTCCAGGTCCTTGCCGTCGGCGTAGTCGCGGTAGAACCGCACGCAGCGGTAGCAGGTGATGCAGCGGTTCATCTCGTGGTTGATGAACGGGCCCAGCTCCTGGTTCCGGAAGGTGCGCTTGCCGAAGCGGTAGCCGCGGTAGTTGTGGCCGGTCATCACCGTCATGTCCTGGAGGTGGCACTCGCCGCCCTCGTCGCACACCGGACAGTCGTGGGGATGGTTGCTCATCAGGAGCTCGATGATGCCGGCGCGGAACTGCGCCGCGTCCTTGTCCTTGATGGAGATGCGCGCGCCGTCCATGGCCGGGGTCATGCACGCCATGACGATGCGGCCGCGCTGGTCGTTCTCGTCCCGGTACTGCTTGACCGCGCACTGGCGGCAGGCGCCCACCGACCCCAGCGCCGGGTGCCAGCAGAAGTACGGCAGGTCCAGGCCCTTCGAGAGGCATTCCTCCAGCAGGTTCCTGCCGGGGTCCACCTCGTAGGGGCGATCGTCGACGTAGATGGTAGCCATGATCCTCTTCAAGCTGCGTCGGAACTAGTGTCCTTTCCCATGAGATCTCATGCCAATTTGCTTGTCTTTTTCGCCGTCGGCTGCGTTGCTCTTCCTCGCGTGGTGCCCGCCACTGCTCGTCATCGCGCCTTGCCGACGACGAAAAATCCTGCGCAACTTAGCATGAGATCTCATGGGAAAGGACACTGGGAATGAGCTTCTCGAAGTCCTCGCGAAAATACTTGAGCGCGCTCTGCAACGGCTCCATGGCACCGGGCGCCAGCGCGCAGAAGGTATTGCCCGGTCCCATCATCCGGGTCTGCATTTCCAGCCGCTCCAGGTCGCCGGGCCGCCCCCGGCCCTCCAGCAGCCCCTGGAGGATCCGCGCCGTCCAGGGAAGGCCGTCGCGGCACGGTGTGCACCAGCCGCACGACTCCTGGGCGAAGAAGCGCTCCAGGTTGAGCACCATGCCCACCACCGAGGTCTTGTCGTCGAGGACGACCATCAGACCAGTGCCCAGCCGGCTGCCCGCCGCCTGCACCGAGCCGTAGTCCATCTTGGTGTCCAGGTGCTCTTCCACCAGGAAATCGGTGGATGCGCCGCCGGGGAGGACGCCGCGGAAATTGAAACCCTCGCGCATGCCCCGGGCGCGGCGCTCGAGGATCTCCCGCATGGTTGTGCCCAGGGGCAGCTCCCAGGCTCCGGGACGCCGCACCTTGCCGCTCACGCCGTAGATCTTGGTGCCGCCGTCCTCGCTGCGGCTCAGCCCGAGATACCACTGCGCGCCGTGGCGAAGGATCGGCGGCACGTTGCACAGGGTCTCGACGTTCTGCACGATGGTGGGCTTGCCCCACAACCCGCTCACCTGGGGGAACGGCGGCTTGGCCCGGGGATTGGCGCGCTTGCCCTCGAGCGCGTTGAGCAAGCCGGTTTCCTCGCCGCACATGTAGCGGCCGGCGCTGGTGTGCAGGTGCAGCTCGAAGCTGTAGTCCGACCCCAGGATGTTCTTCCCCAGATAACCCTTGTCATACGCCTCGGCCAGCGCCCGGGTGATGCGCTCGGCCGCGACCTTGTAGGCCCAGCGGAGGAAGATGTACCCGTTGGTGGCCTGGATCGTGTATGCCGACAGGATCATCCCCTCGATGAGGAGATGCGGGTTCCCCTCCAGGATCATGCGGTCCTTGAAGGTCCCGGGCTCCATCTCGTCGGCGTTGGCGATGAGGAACTTGGGCGTCGGCGCGTCGTCGCCCATGGGCACGAAGCTCCACTTCTGGCCCGTGGGGAAGCCCGCGCCGCCACGGCCCCGGAGCCTGGAGTCGGTGACCTCCTGCAGGACGTCCGCCGGGGTCATCTCCTTCACGACCTTGCGCAACGCCTGGTAACCGCCGACCTTCTCGTAGGCCGCCAGGTCCAGCACGCCGCCGTCCGATCTCAGGTCCCCGGTGAGAGGCCTGTCCATGGATGCTCCGTTCGCCATAGTCCGCCTGTAGGGGCGGGTTTCAAACCCGCCCGCGCGCGTAGCTGCCTCAGTCCTCCGGCGCGCTCTGGTACCGGTTCAGTATCTCGTCCACCTTTTCGTTGTCCAGGTTGCGGTGAAGGTCGCCCCCCACCATCATGGCCGGCGCGCGGTCGCAGGTGCCGAGGCAGGCCATGGGGAGCAGCGTGAACTTGCCGTCGGCCGTGGTCTCGCCCAGCTCGACCCCGAGCCGCCCCTTGAGGTGGGCGCAGATGTCGTCGTAGCCCATGATCCAGCAACTGACGCTGTCGCACAGGAGAATGACGTTCTCCCCCACCGGCTTGCGGAAGATGAGGTTGTAGAACGTGGCCACGCTGTCCAGGGCCTCGGGGCTCATGTCCAAAAGCTCGGCGACCTCCTTGAGGTGCTCGTCCGACACCCAGCGGTGGCTTTCCTGGACGATCTTCAACGCCTCCACGCACGCGGCCTGCGCGTAGTCGTAGTGACCCGCCTCCTCCCTGATTCTTTGGCGCTCCTTTTCCGTCAGCATGGAAACCTCGTCAGCGCCCGCGTCCGTCACCTCATCGGTCGATGTCCGCCAGCACGAAATCGATGCTCCCCAGTATCGCCAGCAGGTCGGGGACCATGGTCCCCCGGCTCATGAGCGGGATCATCTGCATGTGGGCGAAGGACGGGGTGCGGATGCGCACGCGGTATGGAATGGTGCCGCCGTCGCTCACCAGCCGGTAGCCGTTGTTGCCCTTGGTGGCCTCGATGCCCATGAAGGATTCACCGGCGGGAATCACCGGCCCCCAGCTCACGCTGAGGAAATGGTTGATGAGCGTCTCGATGTCGTGCATCGTGCGCTCCTTCCGCGGCGGGGTCGTCAGCGGATGATCCGACTTGTAGTGCCCCGGGGGCATGTTCTTGAGGCACTGGTCGATGATCCGGAGGCTCTGTCGGATCTCCTCGATGCGCACCACCGCGCGGTCGTAGCAGTCGCCCTTCCGGGCGATGGGGATGTCGAAGTCGAACTGGTCGTATCCCGAGTAGGGCCGCTTCTTGCGGAAGTCCCAGTCGAAGCCGCAGGCCCGCAGGCCCGGCCCGGTGACGCCCCAGTCGATGGCCTCCTCCGCGGTGTAGGCGCCGATACCCTGGGTACGCGCCTTGAAGAGGCGGTTCTGCATCACGATCTTGTCGTATTCCACCAGCCGGTCGGGGAGATAGTCGACGAAGTCCCGCACCATCGCCTGCCAGCCCTTGGGCAGGTCTTGGGCCACCCCGCCGATGCGGAACCAGCTCGGGTGCATGCGTCCGCCGCAAACCGCCTGGACGATGTCGAAGATCCGCTCGCGGTCGTTGAAGGTGTAGAAGACCGTCGAGAGAGAGCCCACGTCCTGGGCGAAGGTGCCGTACCACACGAGATGGCTGGCGATGCGGAAGAACTCGGACATCATCACGCGGATCACCTGGGCGCGATCGGGGACGTCGATGCCGGCCAACTGCTCCACCGAAAGGACGTAGGCGAGATTGTTCATGACCCCGCCCAGGTAGTCGATGCGGTCCGTGTAGGGGATGAAGGAGTGCCAGGACTGCCGCTCCCCCATCTTCTCCGCGCCGCGGTGATGGAAGCCGATCTCGGGCAGGCAGTCGACGATCTCCTCGCCGTCGAGCTGCAGGACGATGCGGATGACGCCGTGGGTGCCGGGATGCTGGGGCCCGACGTTGAGGAACATGAAGTCGGTGCCCTCGTGGGTGCGCTTCATCCCCCAGTCCTCGGGCCGGAAACGCAGCGCCTCCTGCTCCCGGTCCTGGCGCTCGTCGGGAAGCTCGAACGGACCCATCTCGGTGGCCCGCGCCGGGTGCTCCTTGCGCAGGGGGTGTCCCTCCCAGGTGAGCGGCATGAGAATGCGGCGCAGCGAAGGGTGTCCGTCGAAGCGGACGCCGAACATGTCCCAGACCTCGCGCTCGTACCAGTTGGCCGAAGGCCACAGGCCCGTCGCCGTGGGCAGGGAGGCGTCGCCGTTGCTCACCGGCACCTTGATGCACAGGTCCTCGTTCCGCCCGTAGGAGAGCAGATGGTAGAGCACGGTGAAATCGTTGTCGGGCTGGCCGTCCCGCTGCCTGCGGAAGCGCTCGTCGATGGCGGTGAGGTCGTAGAGCGTGCCGAAGGGCCGGTCCACTTCGGTCTTGAGGAACTTGAGGACCGCGGAAAGGCGATCCCTGGACGTCCACAGGGTGGGGAACCCGCACCGGGTCTCCTGCGCCGTGAAGGCGTCGGCGCCGAAGCGGCCTTCGAGCTCGGTCACCACCGCGGGCGCATCGCTCATGAGCCGCACCCGTTGCGCCGTTCCTGTCGAACGGGCGCCGCATGGAGGCCGTGATCCGTGTCGGAAAACGAAAGAACCGTGCTCATCGGGACGCCAGACTAGACTTCATCCGGGGAACGCAGACTGGTGGCGTGAATACGGTCGGGCCGCTTCACGTCACGCATGGCGGGCAGCGGCACCTTCTCCACCCCCTGGGGACCCACCATCCAGCTCAGCGGCCGGCGTTCGTTGCCGACGGCCTTCTGCAAGAGCGTCAACGCCTCCAGAAACGCCCAGGGGCTGGGGGGGCAGCCCGGCACGTAAACGTCCACCGGCAGGATCTTGTCCACCCCCTGGACCACGCTGTAGATGTCGTACATGCCCCCGGAGTTGGCGCAGGCTCCCATGGAGATGACCCAGCGGGGCTCCATCATCTGCTCGTAGAGCCGCCGCACGATGGGCGCCATCTTGATGAAGGGGGTGCCCGCGATGACGATGACGTCGGCCTCGCGGGGCGTTCCGCGGATGACCTCGGCGCCGAAGCGGGCGACGTCGAACTTGCTCGTGAGGCTCGTGGCCATCTCCACGAAGCAGCAGGACAGCCCGAAATGGAACGGCCAGATGGAGTTCTTGCGCCCCCACCGGACCAGGTCCTCCAGGCGCGCCATCACCAGGAGCTTCCGTATGGCTTCGTCGAAGCCGCCCTTCTCCGGCTCGGCCGGCTGGGGCCTGGACAACGACCATTGCATGGGTGTCCCTCTATCCTTTCTCCCGACCGGCCTTGGCCATCCTGAGCCGGATCGGCTCCCAGTCGAGCGCGCCCATGCGGTATTCGTAGATCAGCGCCACCACCAGAATCGCCACGAACACCACCAGGCCCGCGTAACCGGGCCATCCCACCTCCTCGTACGCCACCGCGTAGGCGAAGATGAAGACCGCTTCGAGATCGAAGATCACGAACAGCATCGCGACGATATAGAACTTGACGGACAACCGCACGCGGGCCGAGCCGGTGGAAACGATGCCGGATTCGTACGGCTGCCCGGTGGCACGATCCGAATGCCGCTCCCCAAGGACGAACGACAGCCCGATCATGCTCCCGGCCACCACGAGAGCAATCAGAAAGTACAGGCCCAGCGGCCAGAGCGTCTCGCTACCCATGATGTTTCGCCGCGTACAATCTTTTCAGGAAAGTCATGCCGAGGCTGGAAACGAAGCCTAGTATACGGGTTGAGGGGTGTCAACTAAGGGCGCCCATGCATCGGCGATATGTCATCTCCAACTCTCCGTCATTCGAGCGAACCAGGCCGTGTCAAACAGCAACTTCAGGGCATGCGCGCACCCAGCCGTCGCCCAGTATGGTCTGAAGATCTTCCGGGTTCAGTGTCGGCGGAAATCATCCCGCCTTACTGTAAGAAGCGCGAAGAGTGCCTCGCGAGCGGCGTTTGACGCGACACCAAACCGCATTCGCGCAAGCCGGGCGTTCTCGCATGCCAATGCGAGGTGGGATTCGGAGAACACCTGTTCGTGGTCGTAATCGGCCAAGTACCGCTGCTCCTGCATTTGATTGAACAACCGCAGGCTCTCAACCATGGCGAGGGGGATTCAGCCGGGGTCACCGCAGTCGAAGCGCCTTGAGGAGCGGATGCTGGATCAATCAAATCAAACTTGCTTTGATTATGTTGAAATACATAATGTTGCCGAGCATAATAAACGAATGCAATTTCTCGATCGCCGCCACGAGATGGAGCGGCTGGACAATGCGCTGTCGCAGCCCGGAGCGTTCGCGGTCATTTGGGGGCGCCGCAGGATCGGGAAGTCGCGGCTGCTCATTGAATGGTCCCGCGATCACGACGGCCTGTACACGGTGGCGGACCAGTCCGCGCCGCCCGTGCAGCGGCGCTACCTGGCGGAAGCAGTGGCTGAACGATTCCACGGCTTTGCCGACGTCGAGTACCCGGACTGGCGCTCGTTTCTGATGCGGCTTTCCGCGGACGCCGACCGCGCCGGCTGGGAGGGTCCGTGGGTGCTCGACGAGCTGCCCTATCTGATCGATGCGGACCCCAGATTGCCGGGGGTGCTGCAGAACTGGCTGGATCGGCCGGAGCGGCGGGTTCGCCTGGTGGTGTGCGGATCGAGCCAGCACATGATGCACGGCGTGATACTGGACGCGGCCGCCCCGCTCTACGGCCGGGCTGCCGAAGCCTTCGCGGTGGGCCCCCTGCCGCCGGGACACCTCGCCGATGCCTTTCCCTTCGACAAGCATCGCGACCTGGTCAGCGCCTATGCGCTGTGGGGCGGCATACCCCGCTACTGGGAGCTTGCCGAACCTTTCGGGGACGATGTCGAGGCGGCGGTGGATGCACTGGTCCTGGACGCCGCGGGGCCGCTGCATGGTGAACCCGATCGGCTGTTGCGGGAGGAGACCCCTCCGGCCACGGCGCTGCGGCCCTTGCTCGACGTCATCGGCAACGGCGCGCACCGGGTCAGCGAGATCGGGGGCCGTCTCGGCAAGCCCGCTTCCAGCCTTTCGCGGCCGCTCGCGTCGCTGGCGGAGATGGGGCTTGTGCGCCGCGACACGCCGTTCGGCACCGACCCCAAGTCCGGCAAGCGCAGCCTTTATCGCATCGACGATCCGTTCCTCCGGCTGTGGTTCCGGGTGGTCGCTCCCTATCGGGCGGCCCTGGCGGCCGCGCCCCGGGAGACGCGGCTCACGTACTGGCGACGTTACCGGACAAGTCTCGAGGCCGTCGCCTGGGAAGAGCTGTGCCGCGGCGTCGTGCCCCTGCTGCACCGTTCGGATACGACCCTGGGCCGCCTGGGTCCGTGGGAGCCCGCGCGGCGCTACTGGCGCGGCAACGCCCCGGAGCTCGACATCGTCGCACGCTCGGTGGACGGGAAGCGACTGCTGGTAGGGGAGGTCAAGTGGACGACGCAGCCGGTCAAGGGCCCCGGCACGGACGTGAGTGTCCACCTCGGCGACCTCACTGGCGATGAGGACATCGAACTGCACCGGGCGTTGTTCGTTCCAGAACAGACGCCCGAGGACGCCGAGTCCCGTCTCCATGTCGTCGATGCCCGTACGGTCATGGGGCTACTGGTGTAGGATTGCGACACCATGCCCAAGGGCTGTCTGACGGCACGCAAGGGCCTAGCCCTCGTCTGGCCCTAGACGGCAAACTGGAGTATATCTTTGAAGCGTCGATGGTCAGCGGACCGGGCGGCTGCCCGGTCGGGTGAAAAGCGCGAGCACCAAGGGAGGACCTCGATGGGCTTGGCCTACGATGATCTGATCGAGCCGGTAATCGTCCGGCAGGAATCCAGGAGCCGGTTCTACTGCATGTGCGGGCGGACGCGGAACTTTCCGTTCTGCGACGGGTCGCACAAGGTGACCTCCATCACGCCCCGCGAGATCACGGTGGACGAGCCGCGCACCATGGCCATTTGCGCGTGCTGGCGGTCGAGGACTCGGCCGTACTGCGACGGCACCCACGGAAAGCTGGTGGCGTCCAAGTAGCCCCAAGGAGAAAGTTGCAAGGAGAACAGGCGCATGTACGAGGTGAAAAACCCCATCGAGGAGGCCAAGGCCAACCCGGACGTCCGGCATCTTTCGTTGTGGCGCACGGACCTGACCTATTTCTGGACCATCAACTGCGAAGAGAACATGCAGGACGACATGCACTACCACGAGAACGACGACCACATCTTCATGGTCCTCGAGGGCGAATGCACGGTGCGGACGCCGGAGAACGAGTACGTCCTGAAGCCCCACGACATGATCCTGCTGGAATCGGGCAACCCCTACCAGCTCTGCAACACGGGCGAGGGGCGCTTGATCCTGTTCGGCGCGGGCAACTCGCAGGTCGACGGCAAGCCGCGCACCCGGGTGCCGAGGCGGCCAAGCCATATTCCGGTCCGGCAGCCGATCATCGCGTAGGTTTCACGTAGGCAAACACTCAAGGAGGACAACATGCTGAGATTACTGTCCTACGGTCCTTGACCGTACGCCCACAGGACAAGGCTTGTCCTGGCGGAAAAAGACATCCCGTACGATCTGGTCGAGTGCGACCTCAAGAACAAATCGAAGGAGCTGGTCACGCTCAACCCGTACGGCAAGGTGCCGGTGCTGGTGGACGGCGACACGGTGATCTACGAATCGGCCGTCATCAACGAGTACCTGGACGAGAAGTTCCCCGAGGTGTCGCTGATGCCGAAGGACTTGGCGCAGCGGGCCGAGGTGCGTATCTGGGTCGACTTCTGCAACACCCGGCTCCAGGCCGCCGCGGGCAACATCCGCCACGACCACGAGGTCGAGAAGAACAAGAAGCGGCTGCGGGAGCACCTGGAGACGCTGGAAAAACGCATGGCCGGGCGGGACTACATCGTCGACGACTATTCGTTGGCGGACATCACCTACATCCCGTTCTTCACCCGTGAGGACTCCTACCGGACGTCCATCACCGACGACCTGCCCAACGTGAAGCGGTGGCGCGACTCGCTGCTGGAGCGGCCGAAGGTGAAGTCGACGCCGTAGGGCTTCGACACTCGCCGCAACGTCGATGAAGGAGGGCCCCGCACCGCCGCCCCTGGATTCCCGCTTCCACGGGAATGACGGAGTGGTGCGCGGGGCTGACGACGTGGGGCCGGGGAGCGATCCCCCCGAGGCGGCGGAACTGGCGCAAAAGGTCGCCGGGCTACAGGCGTTGCTACGGGAAATGGGCCACGTGGTGGTCTGTTTCTCCGGCGGCGTCGACTCCGGCTACCTGCTGGCCGAGGCCGTGAGCGTCCTTGGGGACAACGCCCTGGCGCTGACCGCCGTCTCCCCCAGCCTCGCGCCGGAAGAGGGAGCGGACGCCCGCAGTCTGGCCGAGAGCATCGGCGCCCGGCATCTGCTCGTCGACACCTACGAACTGGACGACCCCCGCTACGCCGCCAACCCCGTCAACCGCTGCTACTTCTGCAAGACCGAGCTCTACGGCAAGGCCATCGAGGAGGCCGCCTCCCTGGGCATCGCCCACGTGCTGGACGGCTTCAACCTGGACGACCGCGGCGACCACCGCCCGGGCCGCAAGGCCGCGCGTGAGCGCGGCGTGCGCTCGCCGCTGGACGAGATGGGCTTCACCAAGGCCGACATCCGCGAAGCGGCCCGCCAAATGGGGCTCCCGGTCTGGGACAAGCCCGCCCTGGCATGCCTGTCCAGCCGCTTCCCCTACGGCACCGCCATCACCCCGGAGAAACTCACCCAGGTGAACCGTTGCGAACGCGTGCTCCGGGAGCTGGGTTTCCGCGTGTACCGGGTCCGCTACCACGACGAGCTGGCGCGCATCGAGGTAGCGCCGGACGAGATCGAGAAGCTGTTCCGGCCGGATGTCCGCGAAGAGGTCTTGCGGCGGTTCAAGGACGCCGGCTTCACCTACGTCAGCATCGACCTGCAGGGCTACCGCACCGGCTCCCTCAACGAGAACGTCAAGAAACTCTGATCTTCGACTCCGCTTCGCTACGCCTGTCCTGAGCCCTCTGACAAGCCTGTCCTGAGCTTGTCGAAGGGCTCAGCGGCTACGAGGACGATTCCCCTTCGTCCCGAGCGTAGCTCCGCGTCAGCGCAGCAGAGTCGAAGGACGCCATCTCAGCGGTTCACCGCGCCTCGAGCACCGCGGACAGGAACTGCTGGGTCCGCTCGTTCCGCGGATTGCCGAAAATCTCGTCTGGGCTGCCCTGCTCCGCGATCTTGCCCTCGTAGAGGAAGCAGACCCGGTCGGAGATCTCGCGCGCGAAGCCCATCTGGTGGGTGACCATCAGCATGGTGAGGTTGTGCTCGCTGTTGAGCCGGCGGATGACGCTCAGGACCTCGCCGATGACCTCGGGGTCGAGGGCCGAGGTCACCTCGTCGAGCAGCATGACCTTGGGCCGCATGGCCAGCGCCCGGGCGATGGCCACCCGCTGTTGCTGACCTCCCGAGAGGCGCGAAGGATGCTGGTCCTTCTTGTCCTCGAGCCCCACCATCCCCAGCAACTCCACCGCCCTCGCCTCGGCCTCGTCCTTGCGAAGCCCCAGCACCTGCACCGGCGCTTCCATGCAGTTCTCCAGCGCGGTCATGTGCGGGAACAGGTTGAAGTGCTGGAACACCATGCCGATGTTGACCCGGTGCTTGCGCACGTGGGCGGCGTTGGCCTTCACCAGCGCGCCGCCCCGTTCCATGTGCGTCAGCGGCTGACCGTCGACGTAGATGACGCCGTCGTCGATCTCCTCCAGGGTCATGAGCATGCGCAGCACGCTGGTCTTGCCCGCGCCGGAGGGCCCGATGATGGACACCATCTCGTTGGCCTGGACATCCAGGTCCAGGGCGTCCAGCACCGTGAGGGGCCCATACCGCTTCGTCACCCTGCTGAAGCGCACCATGGGGCCGTCGGGCTCGAGACTCGTGGGATGGGCGGGTTCAGTCACGGGATCCTCCAGGGACGCGTCCGGGGACCGGCCGCGGGCAGCGGTGCGTTGTGGCCGCGGGCGGGTTTGAGACCTGCCCCTACAACATCGTTTCGCACGGCACAGGCTCCCGGGTTCTCGCCAAATCGCGTCATCGTCCCATTCCCAGGGCCCTGCGGACCCATGCCTCGAAGACCCGCAGTCCGGCGGCCGCCGGCAGCGAGATCGCCAGGAAGATCACGCCGACCATGGTGTAGGGCTCCAGGAAACGATAGGTCTCCGAGCCGATGGCATTGGCGGCCTGCAGAAGCTCGGTGACCGCGATCACCGACAGCATGGGCGTGTCCTTGAAGATCCCCACCAGGTAGTTGCCCATGCCGGGCAGGGCAGCGGGCAGCGCCTGCGGGATGATGATCCTGAAGTAGGTCCGGGTCGTGCTCAGGTGGAGCGCCCGGCAGGCCTCCCATTGCCCCCGGGGCACCGCCTCGAGCCCGCCCCGGTACACTTCCGACAGGTAGGAGGCGTAGTGAAGGCCGATGGCGATCATTCCCGAGACCCACGGCGACAGCCGGATGCCGAACTGCGGGCCGACGTAGAACACGAAGAAAATCTGCAGCACCAGAGGGGTCGAGCGGATGAACTCGACGGCCTCGCGCACCACCATGGTCAAAGCCCGCCACGGGGTGCGCTGCGCCAGGCAGAAGACCAGTCCAAGCACCAGGGCGATGGAGTAGCCGATGCCCGCCGCCATGAGCGTGTTGAGCGTGGCCCACAGGAGCCGCGGCAAGATCTCGAACGTGAAGTCCCAGCGCCAGTCGAACATCTCCGCCTCGCTCAGGCTCGCCCCATCTTGCGCGCCATCACGCCCTCCAGCCAGCGCATGGCGGGCGAGATAAAGAGCCGCGCCATGACGTAGTAGATCACCAGCGCGGTGCCGAATGCCTCCACGGAAAGGAAGGTGTAGCCGTTGATCTGCTTCGCCTGGAACATGAGGTCGGTCACCGAGATCAGTGCCACGAGCGCGGTTGCCTTCAACAGTTCGATGAACAGGTTGCCCCAGGGCGGCAGCATGATGAGGAAGGCCTGCGGGAGGATGATCCGGCGCATCCGCGTCCAGGGTGAAAGATTGAGCGCCAGCGCCGCCTCGTACTGGCCCCGGGGCACGGCCTGGATGGCGCCCCGCACCACCTCCGCGCCGTAGGCGCCCAGGTTCATGCCCACCGCCACGAAACCCGCGACGAACTTCTCGAGGGTAAGCCCGAACAGGGGCAGGACGAAGAAGATCCAGTAGAGCTGGATCAGCAGCGACGTGCCGCGGAAGATCTCGATGTAGCAGGTGGCCGCGCCGCGAACGGCAGGGTTGGGGGAAAGCCGCATCAACCCCACCACCAGCGCGATGACCACCGCCAGGACCGCCGCGAGCACGGTCTGCTGCACCGTGACGACAACGCCCCCGGCGAGCCTCAGGCCATGGACCGCAAGGAAATCGAGGTAGGACATCGCGCCTCACCCTCACGGGCTAGAGAAGCTCGATCGTAGCGAGCGCGCACGGAGGACCCGGTTCGCACCATGCGGGTGTGTGAACGGACCGCGGGGGAAGCAGCCGGATGCCTCCCCCGCCCCGTGCCGTGACTCCCGGCCCGTCTCAACGATTGGCGCAGGCGAAGGCCGTGCTGCCGTCGCCGGGAAGCTGCGCCTTGGTGTAGCCGTACTCCTTGACCGCCGCCATCATCTCCTTCGAGCCGATGTGCTTGGCCAGCGCTTTGTTGAATGCCTTCAGGAAATCGGTGTCGGACTTGCGAAAGCCGATTCCGACCCAGTTGTAGGTCCAGTCCGGCTGCTTCGTCGGGTCGCTGATGCCCACCGCGCCGCCACTCTGCTTCGCCAGTACGTTGGCCGTGAAGAACGTCACGCCACCGGCGTCCGCGCGTCCGGACGTGACCGCGGCCAGGATCTCCGTGGGGCCCGGCACCTGCATGACCTGGGAGTCGGGGACTCCCTCCTTCTTGGCCGCCTCCACGATGTTGTAGCCGGCTCCGGTCACCAGGATGGCTTTCTGCTTCTTCACGTCCTGGTAGTTGTGCAGGTTCTTGGGATTCCCCTTCGCCACGATGAACGCGTCTCCGAAGATCCCAATGGGATCGGAGAAGTTGACGTTCTCGCAGCGGCTCTTGAGGATGTACATGCCGCCGGTGACGACGTCGAAGCGGTTGGCCTTGAGGCCGGGGATCAGGCCGCCCCAATCGGTGACCACGGGCTGGATCTTGGTGATCCCCATCTCGTTGAGAATGCCGATGGCGATGGCGTTGACGAAGCCCTTGGGGACGTTGTTGTCCCCCGGATAGGCCCAGGGATTCTCGTTGGCGAAACCGATTCGGACGGTCCCACCGGCCTTTGCCTTCTCCAGAAGCGACGCGGCGCTGGCACTGCCCAGCGACAGGCCGGCGCCCATCACCACCACTGCCAGGGGCACGATCGCCTTCGACAAGAAACGTTTCGATATCCGACTGCTGATCATTCTCTCCTCCTTTTCGGCGAGCCTCGGCAAATACGCGTCCGCCGCGCGCCGCCGCGTCAGGGACCCTCTATCGAGAACCCGTGCCTGGTGTGGAAACACCGTGGAAGGGCCGCACCCTATCAAGACCGTGCCGGGTGTGCAAACACGGCGGCGGAGCCCCGCAGACCGTTTCATGAACCGGGCAAGTTCTCGCGGCTTTCCCGGGCGTTCCCGTTGACATGGCAGGTCCTTGTTGGTAGCGGTAGCCCGCAGTCGGATTTGCACCGAACATACCAGGAGGTGGCACTATGTTGCGCAGAATCGTGTTGCTTGCGGTGCTTCTGGCGCTGATGCTCGGCCACGCGCCGGCAAGCGCCGAAGACTTCTACAAAGACAAGACGATCAGGATGCTGGTGGGCTTCTCGCCCGGCGGCGGTTACGACACCTACACTCGCTACATCGCCCGCTACATCGGCAAGTACATCCCCGGAAACCCGACTCCGGTGGTTCAGAACATGCCGGGAGCGGGGAGCTTGATTACCGCGAACTATATCTTCAAGCGGGCCAAGCCCGACGGCAGGACCATGGGGGTGTGGAGCCCGGCGCTGATCTTCGCCAAGGCCATGGGCGACAAGAAGGTGCCGATCGAGCCCGCCGAGTACGAGTACATCGGCACGCCGACGTCCGACACGGTAACCTGCTCGCTGATGGCGGCCTCGGGGCTCAAGACCCTGGACGACGTGGTCAAGTCGGGCCGGGTGGTGACCATGGGCGGCACCCGCGCCCCCGGGAACACGACCGACCCCTTCCTGTTCCTGAACAAGGAGCTGGGAACCAAGTTCAAGGCCATCCCGGGGTACGGCGGGACGGCAAAGATCCGGCTGGCCATGGAGTCGGGCGAGGTCGATGGCGCGTGCTGGACCTGGGAGTCCAAGAGGGTCACGGCCCGGGGCTTGCTCGACGCCCCGCCGGACAAGCGGATGATCCCCTTCATCATCGCCAAGCGCCTGGACGATCCCGAGGTCAAGGACATCCCGCTCTTCTCGGACGTCCTCAAGGGCGAGAATCTCGCCGCCTTCAACGCCTGGAACGGGCAGAACAAGATCACGCGGGTCTACACGCTGCCGCCGGGCACGCCCAAGGACCGCGTCGCCATCATTCGGAAGGCCTACAAGGCGGTGATGGGGGACCCGGCCTTCCTGGCCGAGACGAAGAAGGCCAAACTCAACATCGCTTACGTCTCGCCCAAGGACATCGCGGAAGCGTTGCACTCCATCAACAACATGCCGCCGAAGATCAAGGAGTATCTTCAGATCTTGACCGGCTTCAAGAAGCCCAAGGCCTGAGCCGGCGCGGCAAGGCAGCTATCCGTGGTGGGTTCGACCGTGGGTATGCTGGGGCGACCGCCGGTCGCCCCTACGGGAGTTCGTTCTGCCGCTGTTCTTGCACCACCCGCCTGCTGGGGCGACCGGCGGTCGCCCCAGCAGGAGATTGTCCCGCTGACGGATTTGCGGCGCCGGGCTTCAGTGCGGCGCCATCCCCTTCTTGGTGAGTTCCTCGATGGCGTTGTCCGTCTTCCGGAGTCCCCCGAGACCCATGCCGCCGAGCACGTTGGGCGCCTTCGAGAACTGCACGTCGTCGTAGGGCACAACCTCGATGCGGTTGCCCCAGGGGTCGCGGAAGTTGAGCCGCTGGTCCAGGCGCTCGACCCCGAGCCGCTCCAGCGCCTCCCGCACCGGCTCCCGGTCGTCCACCACGAACCCGAAGTGGCGCTTGCCGTCGGCCTCCTGGGTCTTGCCGAGGCTTAACTGGATGAACTGGTCGCCGAGGTCGATGAAAGCGTTGTGGTCGCTCCGGCCGCGCAGGTTGAAGTCGAAGATGGCGCCGTAGAACTCCAGCGCCTGGTCCAGGTCTCCCACCTCCAGCACCACGTGGTTGATGCCCATGGCGCGGGCCTTCCTGGGCGCGTTCTCGCTCATGACCGCTCCTTTCTGTCCGTTCGCCGCTATCCGCTGTAGTTCTTCAGGATCCACTGCGCGATCTCGTCGCGGCGAGCGAACCACACGTCCGGGAACGACTTGGCGTAGCGGATGGCCTCGTCGTAGAGCTTGCCGGTGGCCGGGAACGCCATCTGGCAGTGCATGGCCAGGGTCAGCATCTTGGGATGGGTGGCCGATTCCTCATAGAGGATGTCGAACTCGTCGCGGAACGCCTGCAGGAGGTCGCTGGCGCTCTTGCCGCGGCGGTACATGCCGGTGTCGTTCAGTCCGCTGATGGCGTTCTTGTACGGGATCACCACCATGGTCTTGCCGGCCGCCTGCACGAGATAGGGGACGTCGTCGTTCACCGCGTCGCCGTGCCAGGTGAAGCCTTCCTCGGCCAGGAGCTCCAGGGTGTTCTCGGTGTGGCGCATGCCCGACGACAGCCAGCCGGAGGGGCGGACGCCCACCAGGTCCTCGAATGTCTGCGCGCAGGCGCGTATCTCCTCCCGTTCCTCGTCTCTGGACAGCAGCACCAGTTGCACGTCCTCGGCGTAGCTGTGGGCGACAACCTCGTGGCCGTCCTCGTGGACCTTCTTCACCGCCTCCGGATAACGCAGGGCGCACAGCGCGTTGGTGTTGAAGGACGCCTTGACGCCGTACTTCTCAAGGATGCGAAGGATGCGCCACACGCCGGTGCGGCCGCCGTAGTCGTTCTCGCTGGCGGTGCGGAAGTCGTACGGGCAGCGGACTTCCTCGGTCAGCGGGTTCGAGCCGCCCACGTGGCGCGAGCGCCGCAGCTTGGGGTCGGGGGTTTCGGTCCACGCTTCGAGGTTGCCGGCCAGCGCCACCGCGATGCGGGCATCGCCGGGCCAGCGGATGTCGAGCTTCGCCGCCCTGGAGAACACGTCGTAAAAGGAATCGTGTTGCGGAATCATGGGTTCAACCCCCCTGGTTGCCTGCGCGCGGTATCGGGTCCCGGCCTGCGACGCTGCCTCACATCTGCGCGGTGACGCCGTTGCGCGCGCACTCGTCCTCGTACATCTGGCGCAGGACCTTGTCCTCGTCCTCGAACTCGATCTGCTCCACGCCGCGCTCCTCCCCCTGCACCGCGGTGGAGGCGTGGAGCGCCACGAAGCGGCAGGGCTCGGGGCCGGTGTTGTAGTGCTGGTGCCAGCTTCCCGCGGGCGGCGAGATGACGGTCCCCTCCTGCCAGTCGAAGCGCTCCGGCTTCTCGCCCTCCTGCCACATGAGGGAGTAGCCCGTGGAGTCGAGCATGTAGACGTGGGCGCCGGGGCCGTGGCGGTGCGCCTTCTTGTAGGTCCCCACCGGGAACTGGGAGACGTGTGCCAGCATGGTGCTGCCGGCCATGTGTATGTACATGTTGCGGTTGCCCTTGCCGCGCTTCTCTCGCGGCACCAGCTTGATGTCGCGGATGTTGCTGATGAAGTTGCTCTCCAGGATGCCGCCGTAGTAGTCGGTGTTGTACTTCCCCTCCCGGCTGAAAAAGTCTTCCTGGGCCGGGTCGAAGCGGTCCCGGAAAAGGTGGTCGGTGTTGAAGATGAAGTCCGCGTCCCGGTACAGCTCGAACACCACCGGCGCGCTGGTGAGGGCGAAGTAACGGGCGTGCTCCGTGCCGCTGGCGTTGAAGTGCTGGTGCCAGGCGTTGAGCGGGATGGCGAACAGGCTGCCGGCTTCCCACTCGAAGGTCCGCTTGCGGGCCTCGTCGTACCATACTGTGGTGGCGCCCCGGCCCTCGGCGATGAGCACGATCTCCTCGAACAGGTGCCGCTGGGGCGCGAGGCTCGAGCCGGCGGCGATCTCGCACACGTAGCCGTCGGCCACGCGCTGGTCCGAGAACGACATGTACGCACCCTTCCCGCCCCTGCGCGGCCACTCCCCCAGCTCCACGGTGCGCACGTCCTGGACGTGGGAGCCGCTCACCACCGGCAGTCCTTCCGATTCGATCCACCGGTCGTAGGCGCCGAACCGGTCGCTCATGAACTGGACGTAGGGGTGTACCTTGAATTCCATGACTGCCTTGGTGGCCATGCCGCGCTCCTTTCCGGAAGGAATGGGCACAGGCTATCGACTTTGGCCCAAGAAAGCGAGCCGTGGCCAAGACGCGGATATTTGCTAAGGTGAGCGCATGGCGAACAGCGAAAATCCTCCGGCAGCCAAGGTCGTTCCGCATGAATTCAAGCACCACGGCCACGTGCGCACCGACGACTATTACTGGCTGCGCGAACGGGACAACCCCGACACCGTGGCCTACCTGGAGGCGGAGAACCGGCACACCAAGGAGGCCATGGCCCACGTCGAGGCGCTGGAAGAAGCCCTGTTCGAGGAGATCAAGGGGCGCATCAAGCAGACCGACATGTCGGTGCCCTACCGCCGGGACGACTACTACTATTACACCCGCTACGAGGAAGGGCAGGAGTATCCCCTCTACGCCCGCAAGCGCGAGTCCCTGGGGAACCCGGAAGAGCTCATGCTCGACGTCAACGTCCTGGCCGAGGGGCACGAGTTCTTCGCGGCGGGGAGGCTCGCGGTGAGCTCCGGGCAGGACCTGCTGGCCTACACCGAGGATACGCAGGGACGGCGCATCTACACCATCCGCTTCAAGAACCTCGCCACCAGCGAGACGTTGTCCGACGCCATCCCGGAGGTGACGAGCAACATCACCTGGGCCAACGACAACCGAACCCTCTTCTATGCCAAGCAGGACCCCGAGACCCTGCGGTCGCACCGCATCTACCGCCACGTGCTGGGAACCGATCCCGCGGAGGACGTGCTCGTCTACGAGGAAGTCGACGATACCTTCTCCACCTACGTGTTCAAGACCAAGTCCAAACGATTCCTGATGATCGTCTCTTCCCAGACCCTGACCAACGAATACCGCTATCTCGACGCCGGCGACCCCGCCGGCGCGTTCACGATCTTCCTGCCACGGGAACGTGGACACGAACACGCCGTGGACCACTTCGAGGACCGTTTCTTCATTCACACCAACCACGAGGCCCGGAACTTCCGCCTCATGTCGACGCCGTTGGACCGCACCGGCAGGGAGCACTGGCAGGAGGTCATCCCGCACCGCCCCGACGTGCTGCTGGAGGGCTTCGAGGTGTTCCGCGACCACCTGGTGCTGGAAGAGCGGCGCGACGGGCTGGTGCAGATCCGGGTGATGCCGTGGGACGGCTCGCGGGAACACTACCTGGAGTTCGGCGAGCCCGCCTACCTGGCCGGCACGAACGTCAACCTGGAGTTCGACACGACCGTGCTGCGGTACGGCTACACCTCCATGACCACGCCCAACTCCATCTACGACTACGACATGGTGACCCGGGAGAAGACCCTGCTCAAGCAGGAGGAGGTGCTGGGAGGGTTCGATTCAGACGACTACCGGACGGAACGGCTGCACGCCACGACGTCGGACGGGGTCCGGGTGCCCATATCGCTGGTGTACCGCAAGGGTATGGAACGGGACGGCCGCAATCCGCTGCTGCTCTACGGCTACGGCTCCTACGGCCACAGCCTCGACGCCGCCTTCGGCTCCGCGCGGCTGAGCCTGCTGGACCGGGGTTTCGTGTTCGCCATCGCCCACGTCCGGGGCGGCGAGGAGATGGGGCGGCCATGGTACGAGGACGGCAAGCTGCTCAGGAAGAAGAATACCTTCACCGACTTCATCGCCTGCGCCGAGCACCTGGTGGAGGAGCGCTACACTTCCCCGGAGCGGCTGTTCGCCATGGGCGGGAGCGCCGGGGGCCTGTTGATGGGCGCGGTGGTGAACCTGCGCCCGGAGCTGTTCAAGGGCGTGGTGGCGCAGGTCCCGTTCGTCGACATCGTTACCACCATGCTCGATCCGGACATTCCGTTGACCACCGGCGAATACGACGAGTGGGGCAACCCCAACGACCGGGAGTACTACGACTACATGCTGTCGTACTCGCCCTACGACAACGTCGGGGCCAAGGACTACCCGCACATGCTGGTGACCACCGGCCTGCACGATTCCCAGGTGCAGTACTGGGAGCCGGCCAAGTGGGTGGCCAAGCTGCGCGCCACCAAGACCGACCGCAACCGGCTGTTGTTGAAGACGAATATGGAGGCGGGACACGGGGGCGCATCCGGGCGCTTCAAGCGCTACCGCGAGATCGCCCTGGAATACGCGTTTCTGCTGGACCTGGCCGGGATCGCGGAGTAGCCGTCTGCGCCAACCACCCTGCCGAAGATTGCCGGCACGGGCGGGTTTGAAACCCGCCCCTACAAGATCTCCCCTCTCCCTCTGGGAGAGGGTGGCCGAAGGCCGGGTGAGGGCGGCCCCCTACTTGTCCTCGTCGTCCTCATCCATCGACATGGCCTTCAGGTGCTTGTCGATGGTGGTGTACCCCTTCCACTGGTCCACCAGCCAGTAGCGGATGCCGAACTCGAAGCGGAGCTCCCGGGTCTCGCCGTCGCTGGGGTTGAAGTGCTGGTGGTGCATCATGCCCGGAGGGACGTGGACCGCGTCGCCCTGCTCCCAGGTGTAACGCTTGCCGCCGATCTCCGAGTACCCCGCCCCCTGGAGCGCGTAGAGGTACGCCTCCGGATGGGCGTGGCTGTGGCTCTTGGAGCGCGGCAGCTCCACGAAGATGGAGCTGATGGCCGCGGCCGTGGCTTTGAAGCCGTTGCGGCTGCCGCTGCGGCCCATGAGGAAATAGGTGGCGCCGTGCTTGGACTCGGCCGACAGCTCGTGCTGGTCCTGGTGCATGGAGATGCGCCGGCCGTCCTCCGGCCAGTACTGGGACTCCTCCGCCCCGACGGCGCCCAGCGTGCCGGCGTCGTTGGCGCCGCAGTCCTCGAACTGGTCCATGCGGCCCATGTAAACCGACGCCTCCAGGTGCCATGCCAGCCCGGAGATATAACCCACCGGCACGTCGCCGTCGTTGAACAACTGGTGCTCGGAGCGGTACGGCACGTGCAGGACGGTGCCCGGACCGAAGTCGTAGCGCTTGCCGTCGAGGACCATGAAGCCGGTGCCGCTCTCGACGTAGATGGCTTCCTCGCCGTGGCTGTGGCGTCCGGTATGCCAGCCCACGGGAATCTCGGCGCGCATCATCATGCTGCCGCCGGTGGGAAAGCCCAGCTCGGGCGCGATCATCAGCGCCGCCTTGGCGTCCTGGCGTGTCTCGACCCAGTCGAGCTCCTTGTGGCGCGCCACCCGCGGCGCGTTCTCGACGAAGTCCTCGTTCCGTTGGGTCGTGCTCAGCCATTCACTGTAAAAGTCGCTCATTGTGTTCCTCCCCGGCCTGCCGGCGCCGTGTCGCGCGCCCGTTTGCTTGAGCTTTCTTAGACGAATTCCAACGCGACCACAAGAACGCGAGTGGCTGGTTGACATGCCGGCCGACAGCGACTAATTAAATTGGACCGATCGTCTTATTTTTGACCAAACCGATCCATGGGGAGTTGACAGCCTCGCTCCATTTCGCTCGACCGGCTTGGTTGACGCCGCGAGCGAACGCCGAGGGAAGCAAATGGAAGACAGTCCTTGCCCGTCTTCGGTTCGGGACGACGAAATGGCCGCCGCGGGAGGACGGCAGTGGGAACTCGCGTACCGTGAGGCGCTGAGTCCCTACATTTTCAGGAGAGTCCTGGTCGTAGTGGGAATCTACCTGGGCGCCTACACGGCCATCTGCCCCCTCGGCGCCAACGACCTTGCATGGACACACCGCCTCGCGTACTCCGGCCTGGGCGCGGCCTTGTGCGCTCCCCTGTGCCACGCCGAGTACGTGGTAGTCCTCTACCTCACACGCCATTGGTCCCCGTTTCACATCACCATGGCGGTCGCCGCGACCTTCCTGGTGGCAACGCCGACATCCGTCGTCATCGCCTACGGCATCGACACGCTGCTCGGTGGAATCCTTCACCCTCACGATCTGTCCACCGTGTACCTGTTCATGTTGCTGTCGGTGGCGCTGTGCGGCGCGGTGGTCCACTACCTGGTGAGCCAACGCGTCCGGAACGAGCCTTCCGGTGACCCAGGAACGGACACGGCCGCGAAACCCGGTTCGCCTCCGGCTCCCGACACGAGCGTCGCGGCCGTTGGGGCCGCCAGCCCTCAACGCGCCGAACCACCGTCCACGTTCCTCGACCGGCTGCCCGTCGAGGCGGGGCGCGACGTCATCTATCTCAAGATGAGCGACCACTACGTGGAGGTGGTCACCACACTGGGTCACTGCGCCGTATTGATGCGCTTCGTCGATGCCGTCGCCGAGCTCGGTGATCGGGGGCTTCGGGTACACCGTTCCTACTGGGTAGCGTACTCTCACGTCGAAGGCTGGAGAAGACACAATCAACGCTGGCTGTTGCAACTCACCGACGGCCACGTGGTACCGGTAAGCCGCAGTTACCTCGGCAACGTGCGCGCCGCGTTGATGCGTCATCAGCCTGCCGCCGGCACCAAGGGCCGCACGCCCGCCGGAGGCGGCTAAGCCGGTGTTTTCGAGGCCGCTTTCCCCCGCGATCCCGACGCTCCCTCGTCGAGCAGCCCACCGGCCGGACCACGCTTGACAGTCGTCGCGGGCGGAGTCTATATATGAGGCTCGCTCGGAAAGTCATGCGGAACGTCAATGCCGTGGTGTGGTCCAACACTGCTCCCGCCGGGCCGACCATCCGTTCATGAAATCCCACGGAGATGACGCCTAACGGCGTCATTTCGAGCACTTGGAGCCGGCGAACCTCGCATCCGCGAGGCGAGTCATTCTGTTCGGGTCAATGATCACAAGAAGCCGCAAGGAGGTTTGAGAATGGCGACCAACCTGAAGTTCGGACTGTTGTTGCCCCATTTCGGGGATCAGGGATCGGCGGAGAAGTGCATCGAGGGATCGAAGCTGGCCGAATCGTTGGGGTTCGACTCCGTCTGGGTCCGCGACCACCTGGTCTTCGAGCCCCACGGCATGGAAGGCACGGACAACACCCATATCGAGTGCGTCGCCATCCTGTCGGCGATCTCGTCGGTGTGCAAGAAGCTGATCCTGGGCACGGGGACGATGATCTCCCACCGGCACCCGATCCACCTCGCCCAGTGCATGGCGGCCCTGAGCGTGCTGGCCGACGGCAAGGTGATCATGGGCATCGGCGCGGGAACGTTCCAGCACGAGTTCGCCGCGGCGGGGCTCAAGAACACCCGCGAGGACCGGTTCAACATGGCCAAGGTCAATTCCAACCTCGTGCGGCGGCTGTGGGCCGGCGAGAAGGTGAACTACGAGGACGAGTACTATTCCTTCGAGGATGTCGAACTGAAGCCCACGCCCTTGGCCCCCATCCCCATCTGGTACGGCGGCGGCACCCCGGCCTCGTGCCGGCGCGCCGTAGACTACTGCGACGGGTGGATGCCCGGACGGATCCCGCTGGCGACCTTCCACAAGTGCATCAAGTACCTGCACGACCTGTGCGACAAGGCCGGCAAGCCCATGGTCACCACCGGGGCCATCCCCATCACCAGCATCGCCAAGGACAAGGACACCGCGGTGAGCAAGGTCAACGCCCCCGGGCTCATCAACGAGGGCAACAAGAAGCCCACCTGGGTCAAGCCCGCGTCCGGGACCTTCTCCGAGCTCAAGGACATCGAGGGGCTGCTGCTGGCCGGCACGCCCGAGGACATCGTCCGCGATACCCAGCGTTACGAGGAGGGCGGCCTCGACCACATCGTCTACGACCTCCGGTTCCGTTACGAGGACTGGTACGAGCAGATCGAGCTGCTGGGCAAGGAAGTGCTGCCGGCGGTGCGCGCCTAGGCGCTCTTTTGGAGAGCCAAATGCGAACAGAGGACATCACATTCTATAGCGAGGGCTACAAGGTCCACGGCACCGTCTATCTGCCGGACGGCGACGAGGGCAAACCCTGGCCCGGCATCGTCCAGGGCCCGGGGTTCCTGGGTCTCAAGGACGCCAAGCACTACATCATGATGTTCGAGCGGCTGTGCGAGGCGGGGTACGCGTGCCTGTGCTTCGACTACCGCGGCTGGGGGCAGAGCGAGGGTCCGCAAAAGGGCTGGGTGATGCCCACCTGGCAGGCGGAGGACATCCGCAACGCCATCACCTACATGGAGACCCGCGACGACGTGGACTCCGACCGCATCGCCACCTACGGCTCCGGCGGCACCGGCGGCGGCAACGCCGTGCTGGTGGGCGGCACCGACGACCGGGTCAAGGCCGTGGTGTGCTACCTGGGCGTCTGCAACGGCCGCGACTGGCTTCACTCCATGCGCCGGGAGTACGAGTGGATCGACTACCTCAAGCGCATCGAGGAAGACCGCCGGCAGCGGGTGCTGAACGGTTCGGGCGAACTGGTGGCGGCGCGCGAGGAGATCATGGTCCAGACCCCGGAGCGCAAGACCACCAACATCAAGAAGGAAGTCGCGTCCAAGATCCCCAACCAGATGCCGCTCCAGTGCGCCGACGCGATCCTGGACTACGCCCCGGAGGACGTGGTCCACAAGATCTCGCCTCGGGGCGTTCTGTTCGTCGCCGTGGAGTACGACGCCACCACCCCCGAGGAGCATTCCGTCCGCATGTACGAGAAGGCCGGAGAGCCCAAGAAGCTGGTCATGCTGAAGAAGACCACCCACTACGGGGTCTACAACGACTACTTCGACCAGATCGCCGGCGAGGTGGTGGACTGGTACAACCGCCACCTGAAATACGACCGCATCGGCATCACCGAACCGTAGGGAGCCGTATCGACCGACAGCCTGATGCGGCCACGGGCGGGTTTGAAACCCGCCCCTACAACGATTCCTGAGGCGTGACGACAAGATGTAGGGGCGGGTTTCAAACCCGCCCGCGCCCATACGACGCGACGAGGAGACGAAATGGGTAAATTCGAATTCGGCATCCGGGTGCCCAACTCGGGGCCGCTCTCCAGCAAGGAGAACATCGTCAAGGCCGCGCAGAACTCCGAGGAGTTGGGCTTCGACACCATCTGGCTCCACGACCACGTGGTGTGGAGCTCGGAGATGCACCGGCACCACATCTCGTCGGGCGCCGCCGAGGCCCTCGACGATGCCCAGGAAGCCAACTTCTTCGAGTGCATGACCACCATGTCGTACCTGGCGGCCAAGACGAAGAACATCCAGATCGGCGTGGCCTGCCTGGTGATGCCGCTGCGCAACCCCATCTACGCCGCCAAGCAGTGCGCCACCCTGGACCACCTGTGCGACGGGCGGCTGCTGGTCGGCGTGGGGTTGGGCTCCAAGGCCACCCGCGATTCCAGCGAGTTCGACGTGTTCGAGGTGCCCATCAAGGGACGCGGCAACCGCACCGACGAGTACATCGAGGCCATGAAAGCCATCTGGACCCAGCCCATGGCCTCCTACGAGGGCAAGTACCTCAAGTTCGACAACGCCGAGATCCACCCCAAGCCGATCCAGAAGCCCCATCCTCCGGTGTGGGTGGGCGGCTGGATGGACCAGGCCGCGGTGCGCGCCGGCCGCTACGGCGAGGGCTGGATCCCCGGTTGGCTGTCGCCCACGGAGATGGCCCGAGGCGCCGACATCCTCAGGAAGGCGGCGGAGGACGCCGGCCGGGACCCCGCGGGCATCAAGATCGCGGTGGAGAAGCTGGCGGCCATCGCCCGCACCCGGGACGAGGCCATGACCCTGGCGCTGCCCACCATCCGCGAAAGCTCCCACACCTACGAACGCGACGTGGACAACATCCAGTTCGCCCTGGACCGCCACATCATCGGCTCGGTGGACGACGTGCGCCGCCGCATCGACGAGTTCATCGATGCCGGCGTGGAGCACTTCGAGCTGAAGCTCATCTATCCGGACATGGACACCATGTACAAGGAAATGTTGCTCTGGTCCGAGGAGATCATTCCGCACTATGTCTAAAGAACCACGACGCATTGTGGAGCTGCGCTTCGCGCTCAACGGCAAGGACGTGGCCGTGGAGTGCGAGCCGCAGCAGACCCTTTCGGAGGTGCTTCGGGGCCGCCTGAACCTCACCGGCACCAAGATCTCGTGCGAGGTGCAGGTCTGCGGCGCGTGCACGGTGCTGGTGGACGGCCTGCCGGTGAGCTCCTGCACCTACCTGGCCTACGAGGCCCAGGGGCGCGGCGTCATCACCATCGAGGGCATGGAGAACGCCGACCGCTCGCTGCACCCCATCCAGCAGTGCTTCATCGACGAGTTCGCGTTCCAGTGCGGCTTCTGCACGCCGGGCATGATCCTGTCCGCCAAGGCGCTGCTCGACGACAACCCCGACCCCAGCGACGACGAGATCATTCACCACATGGACGGCAACCTCTGCCGCTGCACCGGATACGTCCCCATCGTGAAGGCCATCCGCAAGGCGGCAACGGTGATGAAGGAGGCGCGCGGATGAGCGATGACAAGAGCCGCGACTTCGAGGTGGTCAACCGCTCAGTGCCGCGCCGCGACGGCCGCGCCAAGGTGTCCGGCCGGGCGCTCTACGTGAGCGACGTCAAGCTCCCGGGCATGGCCTACGCCAAGGTGCTGCGGAGCCCCTACGCCCACGCCCGGATCGTCTCCATGGACACGTCGAAGGCCGAGGCCCACCCCGGCGTCTACAACGTGCTGCGGGGCGACGACCTGGAGGGGTTGAACCCCTACTTCGGCCATGCCGTCAAGGACCACCCGCTGTTGGCCATCGACAAGGTGCGCTACGCCGGCGAGCCCGTGGCCGCGGTCATCGCCGAGGACGAGCTCACCGCCTACGAGGCGCTGGAATTCATTCACGTCGAGTACGAGGAGCTGCCGGCGGTGATGGAGCCCCAGGAAGCCCTTGATGCGTCCGCGCCCCTGCTGCACCAGCGCGAGTTCGAGGCCGGCGCCCTGCGCGGCTTCGAGGGCGAGGTCACCGCGGGACGGGGCACCAACCTTTGCCAGGAGCACCACATCAAGTGGGGCGACGTGGACGAGGCGTTCGCCAAGGCGGCGGCGGTGGCGGAGGGCGAGTACTACTTCCCCATGGCCTACGCCTACGCCATGGAGCCCTACGTGGCCATCGCCGAGGTGGGCGACCAAGGCGTCACCATCTACTCGTCGGCCCAGCACCCCTTCATGGTGCGCCACGACCTCAAGACCATCTTCGACATGCCGGTGAGCCAGATCCGCCTCATCGTGCCGTTCGTGGGCGGCGGCTACGGCAGCAAGTCCTACACCAAGATCGAGCCGCTGGTGTCGGCGTGCGCGTGGAAGGCGCGGCGCCCGGTGAAGCTCCAGCTCAGCGTGGAAGAGGCCATGCTCACCACCCGCGGCGACGACGCCCTCACCTGGATGCGCACCGCGGTGGACGCCGACGGCAAGATCATCGCGCGCCAGGCGAAGATCTACATGAACACCGGCGCCTACGCGGAGAACAGCCCGCTGGTGTGCGAGAAGTCGTCCAACCGCTGCGTCGGCCCCTACGCCATTCCCAACGTCCAGATCGACAACCAGATGGTCTACACCAACACCGTGCCGGCCAGCTCCTTCCGGGGATTCGGCTGCGCCCAGGTGACCATGGCCGGCGAGTCGCAGATAGACGAGCTGGCGGCCAAGATCGGCATGGACCCCTATGAGTTCCGGGTGCACAACGCGGCGCGGCCCAAGCAGGAGTTCTTTCCAGGCATGCGCCCGTTCGACGGTACCCTGACCCAGGACCTGAAGATCGTCGCCGACAACCTGGGGTGGAAGGAGCCGTTGCCGAAGGGCCACGGGCGCAGCATCGGCTGCTCCGCCAGCGACGCCGGCGCCTATCCTCTCACCTCCACGGCCGTGCGCGTGCACGCCGACGGCTCGGCGTCCCTGATGATCGGCAGCACCGAGCTGGGCCAAGGCAGCCACACGGTGCTGCCGCAAATCGTCGCCGAGGAGCTCGGGGTCCCCTTCGACCTGGTCCGGGTGGTTTCCTCGGACACCGCCATCACCCCCTATGACCGTTCCACCGGCGCCAGCCGCACCACCACCCTGATGGGGCGGGCGGTGCAGGAGGCCAGCCGGGAGGCCATGGAGCAGATGGTCCGGATGGCCGCGGACGTGCTGGGGGTGCAAGAATCCGAGGTTCAAACGGTCCGCGGCGGCATCACCTGCGGCGAGGCGCACCTTACCTGGTCCGAGGTGCTCACGCGCTACTACCGCCTGCCCGACGGCGAGGTCATCGGCCGCGCCTACATCCGCAAGGACGGCGACTTCGCCCAACTGCCGGTGTTCTGGGAGGCCGCCTCCACCGGCATCGAGGTGTCCGTGGACGAGGAGACCGGCAAGGTCACCATGGAGAAGCTCGGCACGGCCGGCGACGTGGGGCTGGCCATCAACCCTGCCCTGGCCGAGGGCCAGGACGTCGGCGCCGCTACGACGGGCATGGGCATCGGCATGTTCGAGGAGCTCGAGTTCGACCGCAACCAGCTCCTCAACGGCAACCTGCTGGAGTACCGCCTGCCGCGCTTCTCCGACATGCCGCGGACGGTGAAGCTGGAGCTGGTGCAGAACCGTGACGGAGTGGGACCCTACGGCGCCAAGGGGGGCGGCGAGGCCTCGCTGAATTCGCTGCCCGCCAACATCGCCAACGCGGTATACAGCGCCACCGGCGCCCGGGTGCGCCGGGCGCCGCTGACGCCGGAGAAGGTCTGGCGCGCCATCCGCGAAGCGCGCGCGGCCCGTGGAGAGAACGAGTCATGATGCCGCTCAGACGCTTCAGCATCCACCGTCCCGCCGACCTTGGCGAGGCCGCGGAAATGCTTGCCCACTACGGCGACAGCGGCACCCTGTACGCCGGCGGCACCGAGCTGCTGCTGGCAATGCGGCACGACCTGCTGCGCTACGAGCACCTGATCGACATCAAGTCCGTGGCCGGACTCGACGGCATCGAGCGCCGGGACGGCCACCTGCACATCGGCGCCGGCGCCACCCACCGGATCATCGAGCGCTCCGCCCTAGTGCGGGAGCTGTTGCCGGTGATTTCCGAGATGGAGGCCAACGTCGCCAACGTCCGGGTGCGCGCCACTGGCACCCTGGGCGGGAACCTGTGCTTCGCCGAGCCTCATTCCGATCCCGCCACGCTGCTGCTGGCACTGCGCGGCACGGCGCGGGCGCAGGGAAAGTCGGGCGAGCGGACGCTGGCCATGGAGGAGCTTCTGGCCGGCGCCTACGAGAACTCCCTCGCCCCGGACGAAGTCCTCACCGGCGTCGACGTGCCGTTGCCGGGACCGTCACACCGCAACGCCTACCTCAAGTTCCAGGTCCACGAGCGGCCGCTGCTCGGCCTGGCCCTGTCCCTCGAACTGGACGACAGCGGCGGGGAGATCCGCGATGCCCGGTGTGCGGTGGGTTGTGTCAGCCCCACCCCGTGCCGCTCGCAGGCCGCGGAAAGCCTCATCACCGGGCCCACGGACTCCGTGGAACAACGGCTCCAGGAAGCCGCCGACGCGCTCGCCGACGAAGCCGCCCTGACCGACGACCGCGAAGGTAGCGCGGAATACAAGCGCCACCTCATAGGCGTGTTGCTGCACCGCGCCGCCAGGAAGTGCCTCGACCGAGACGAGTGAACAACTCAACGGCCTGAACCTGGAATCGCTCGGGCTTGCTGAGACGATGAATATCCGGTTTCTTGACCCGGCCGAAGGGGAAATGCTGGAGTCGGCTCAGTTCTACGAAGACCAAGCGGTCGGACTTGGAGAGCGTTTTTTGGACGAGGTGGAGGGCTGTGTGGAGCTACTGCTCGATCGACCTCACATCGGGAGACCCGTCGGACGATTTCGCCGGTTTCCGCTTCGTAAGTTCCCCTTCACACTGATCTACACGATCGAAGGCAATGATCTCGTAGTTGTGGCCGTTTCACATCACAGAAGACGCCCAGGACACTGGATGGGGAGATACGACCGCCAAACACGACATCCCGAGGAGAAAGAGTAATGAACTTTCTTATTGACTACTTGGGACAGAAGCTGGGGTTGCCGGAGTTGGAGCAACGCGTTAAAGCTCTTGAGGTCAATGTTAATGACTTGGAGCGCGACTTCAAATCCGCCGCTTTCGGAGATTATAAGAACAAGACGCGGGACGAACTGAATCAGCTGCGAGAGGACATCGGCAATCTACTGGACAGTGTCGAAGCCTTGGTTAAACAAGTGGAAGGACAAGACGAAATCGAACGCGCCAAGAAGCTTCTACACCAGTTGAGGTACAACCGGACCAAAATTCAGAATGCCTTGGCAGCATAGTAGCCGTAGCACAGGAGACCCGTATGGACAGATCTAGAAATCTTCTGGAACGTGCCATACGCCTTGAGAAAGCTACTTTTGCGGAGTTTTGGACGCTTGTCGAAGAGTGTTCCTCCATGTTTAAGGAAATCGCCCCGAGGAAGAGGAAAAAATGGTTGGAACAAGTCCTCAGGGAAATGTATGACGCGCAGAACGGGTTGTGCGGAATCTGCGGAGAACCGATGGAACCGCATGGATATGAGGTGGACCACATTATTCCCTTCAAGTACGGCGGCGGGAACGAGCGAACCAATCTCCAACTTGCACACCCACCGTGCAATGTTCAGAAGGGGTCTGCCGTAGATCCTCACGACTTGCTCAAGTACCTGGAGGATCGCTACATGAACCTGTGAATCTCTACTCCAGCCGCCAGTTTCGCCATTGCATCTGGCTGTTGGAAGTCACATAGTCACCGTGGCGCAGTCCTCACCCTTTAAAATCTCTTGCGGGAGGCGAAGATGGCGCGAGAAATTGCCGAGCTCCGAGAGGAGATTGACAGACTTTCCACAAGACAGCGAGCCGAATTGGCGCGTACACTGATTGATTCCCTGGACAAAGACCTTGATGAGAATGTCGAGCAACTCTGGCTTGACGAAGCGGCGCGACGATACGAATCATATCAGCGTGGAGACATTTCGTCCGGCACGGCCGGGGAGACGTTCTTGCGGGTTCGTGCGCGCCTGAGGCGTTGAACGTCGACTCTCTCAATTCACGCATCCGGAACGGGCCACTGGCTCCATGCGTTTCTCTTCCCCCCTCGTTCCGGGCACACTGATCAAGCGCTACAAGCGGTTCCTCGCGGATGTGCGTCTCGACGACGGCGCGCTCGTGACCGCGCACTGCACCAACACGGGCAGTATGCTGGGTTGCAACGGCCCCGGAAGCCGGGTCCACCTCTCCGATCAGAGCGGCCGAGGCCGGAAACTCGACTACACCTGGGAGTTGATCCGGGTGGGACGAACGCTGGTGGGGATCAATACCCTGGCGGCCAACCGGTTGGCTCGGGAAGGGATCGAGACCGGTGTGATCCAGGAATTGCAAGGTTACGATCGCTTGCGCGCCGAGGTGCCGACGCGTCCGGGCTCCCGACTCGACTTCCTGCTGGAAGGCTCCGGGGCCCAGTGCTACGTCGAGGTCAAGAACGTCACGTTGGCGGTGGACCGGATCGCCGCCTTCCCGGACGCGGTTAGCGAACGCGGGACGAAGCACCTGAAGGAACTGATGCACCTGCGACGCCACGGGCGACGGGCGGTGCTGCTGTTCATAATCCAGAGGGCGGACTGCGACTCCATTCGCCCGGCGGACGAGATCGACCCGGAGTACGGACGCTGGTTGCGACGGGCGGCAAAGGCCGGCGTGGAGGTCTATCCCTACCGCGCACGGGTCAACAGCCGGGCCATCGTTCTCAAGGACGCCGTTCCCTTGCACCTTTGAACTGGGCCCGTGGCAGCGGAAACCGCGAACATGGAGAGCACGTAATGACTGACTTGATGCGCGCGCGAGGCTTGATGGAGGGCATTGCGGTGGGGAACCTGCTCGGGATCCCCTACGAGGGTTGGCCGAAGGAACGGATCACCGAGGTCCAGCCCGACGGGGTCCGGGAGATGACGGCGAGCTCGGGATATCCGGACGATGACGATCTCGCCCTCGCCATGGTGATCGCCGAAGCGGCCGCCCAGGGTCCGCTGGACATCGACGATCTCGGCCGGCGGTTCTGGACATGGGGCGAGGTCAATGGCGCCGGCATGGGCGGCCTGACCCACCGGGTGCTCCGTCTCTTTGGTGGAGACGCTCCCCAACGACTCGCGCGCCAGCGAGCGGCCGGGGAAGCACGACCGCCTCGGGGATTGCCTATTCGGGAGGCGTCGAAGCTGGGGTGGGACGGTTGCCACGCTGGCAACGGCGCCGTGATGCGCTGCGCGCCGCTGGCGATACGGTGGGCCCGCGATCCCAACCGCCTGGTCCGCGAAAGCGTGGTCTCGGCCGTACCGACCCACTGGGACCCGCGTTGCGGCTGGAGTTGTGCGCTGGCCAACCTCGCCACCGCCGACGCCTTGCGGGGAGACGTCCGCGCGGCCGACGCGCTGTTGGATTCGGCCCGCCACGGGCTACAGGAAGCGATGACGGTACTCGAACCCTACGGCTACCGTCCCGAACCTCCCGATTCCGTGGTCGAAGCGGTACGCACCGCGGAGAGTTGCGCGCGCATCGAGGACTTGGCACTCGGCACCGGCAACATCGGTTTCACGCTTCTCACCCTGCAGGCGGTCCTGTTCGTCTATTGGCGCGCGGAGGACTTCGAATCCTGTCTCGCGTGCGTCGTCGGGGAAGGCGGGGACACCGATACCAACGGCGCTCCGGTGGGTGCGCTGCTAGGCGCGCGGTTCGGCCGGGACGCCATTCCCGAACGCTGGCTTCGCCGTGTAGCCGAGATCAGAGCCGAACGGGTCCCCATGCAATGGTACGCCGACCAACTCGTGCAGGCCGCTTTATCGTAGCAGGCATTGCATCATCCGGGCACACGGATTGCGCGCGCCTCGCGTTGATCGTGAGCGCACTCACAGCGAAGCGAAGTCGAAGGACGCCGTCCAGGCTCAAGGCGTCTCGCCCTCCGCCGGTCCCAGGACCGCCGGCGTCAGCGCGGAGAATATGCCCATGAAGCTCCCGCTGCTGCCGTCGGCTTCATCGAACGCGACATCGCTCAAGCCGACCACCCGGCGGGGATTGCCGTCCGGGTCCGGGACGTTGGAGAACTGTCCGGCCCACACACCGGTCGCCTCCGTGACGGTCCGTTCCGGATGCGTCACCGTTACGTCGGTGTTCTCGAAAGTGCCATTGGGGTTGAAACGCGTGGGGCCGAAGCGCAGTTCGTAGTCCGTGGGCAATGCAACGGGGTCCCGGTTCCACCAGGTTACGATGGGATACAGGTACTGACCCGCCTGAACCTCGATGTCCCCCATACACCCGATGCAACCCTGAACGGTGCCGTCCGCGAAGTTGGCCCTGAGCCCGATGACGGCGCCGAACTCGGTGTACTGACTCCGCCCTTCCAACTCGCCCCATGCGCTGCCGTAGCCGTACCTGTAGACGCCGCCGACACCACCCGCGTAGGTGGCTTCGCCGGTTACGGGCATCTCCGCCGGGTTCGACGGATCGATCTCGGGACCGTCAATGAACACGCCCGTTTCGGCCTCTTCCACGTTACGCCGCGAAACCCCCGGGGGGAAGTGGGCCCACCACCCCACGGCCAGGTAGTCGGCTGGATTGTCCACATCCCAACCAATGTTCGCGTAAGCGTAGAGTCTCCCGTCGTGGTGGTTCTGCACCAGCAACCATTCGCGGCTTGCAGTTCCCGGCAGGAGCGGCGGGGGATCGAACTGCGCCCACGTCCGCTCGAGGTCCAACTTACTATCCAGCGTCCTGGTGCTTCCGTCCCCGCGTCGCACCTCGACGCCGACCACCCCGTCCTTGAAGATCGTGTTGGCCCTGAACCGCCTTTGCGTCTCGGAAAGCTCGATTTCCTTCATCCTCGGACCGCCGCCGGTACAGCCGACCGTTGCCACCAACAGGAACACGCTCGACAGAAGCACAATCAATTTCATGATGGTCTTGCTCCACGCTCCCGCGAAACTCCGCGCTGCCGTGGCATTGCCGGTGCCTGCTCCATTCGGGCCGCTCTCCCCCCAGGGCGACCGCCGGTCGCCCCTACATGAGGTTCATCTGGGGCGACGCCGGTCGCCTCTACATTGGGTTCATCTGGGGCACGTGTAGGGGCGACCCGCGGTCGCCCCCCTGAAATTCGAGTACTCGGACAGGACACTAGAGACTCCTGATGAACCCGGTCACGGCCTGATTGAACTGCTCCGGCTGCTCCCGGTAGCAGAAATGCCCCGCCTTGTTGATGACGTGCAACTGCGCGTTCTCCGTGCTGCCGGCAACGAAATCGAACAGCGTGAGGCCACGCCGGTATTGTGCCGTCGGGTCGTTGTAGCCCCACACCACCAGGGTGGGGGTCTTGAGCCGCCCCTCCTGCATCCACTGGAGGCATTCCTCCTTGTCGAGGACGAGGTTGCGCATGAACAGCTTCAGCCCCCCGCTGCTCATGGCCCGTACGGACTCCTGGTACTTGGGCAGGCTGGAGATCTCCACCGCCGCGTCGATCCAGCCTTCCGTGATGTGCTCGGTGCCGTAGGAGTAGTGCTCCACCACCCAGCGCTGGCTCTCCCGGCTCAGGTACGGCTCGGGCCGTGCCGCCATGATCAACTCGGTGAGCGAGGGCCCCGGCGAAAGCGTGCCGCTGTCCACGATGATGCAGGACTTGACGATCTCCGGATGCAGCAGCGTGAGCCGGGCCACCAGGTAGCCGCCGCGCGAGTGGCCGCACAGGTGGACATCCTTCAGTCCCATGGCCTTGAGGAAACCGTGGGCGTGTTCCACCACGGCGGCGGGCGTGTAGTCGTCGTCGGTCTTGGGGTTGCCGGTGTGACCTTGACCGAGCTTGTCCACGGCGATGACCCGGAACGACTCGGCCAATGCGTCGAAGTTGAGCTCCCAGTCCAGCGCGCTGTCACAGGCGTCGGTGGTGCCGAAGTGGCTGCCGTGCCACAGCACCAGCGGCTCCCCCGTCCCCTGCTCGAAGTAACGCGTACGGACCCCGTCCACGTCGATGAATTTCTCGTCGGTCATTGGCATGGCGTTGCCTCCGGAAGATTACCCATGGTTCTGGACCCCGGATCGAGTCCGGGGTGACGACTGTGTGTCAGCGGTGGAGCGCCATGAACATGAACACCCTGGCGGCCTCGATGACGCTCTTGAGGGGCACCAGGTCGTTGTCCGTGTGCTGGAACCGGACGGCTCGGGAACCGTAGTTCACCGTCTCGATCCCGCGGACGTTGAGCAGACCGGTGTCGTTGGCCGCGGTGGAAAAGCTGTATTCCGGCTCCCGCCCCAGCATGGTACGGATGGCGCCGGCCAGGGCCACCACCACGCCGGCGTCCTTCCCCACCTCGCAGGGATACATGAACTCTTCCTTCTCCAGCGCCACCTCGCAGGGCTCGATGCCGCCGACGGCTTGCGCGAGCTGTTCCACCGCACGGTCGGCGTCGTCACCCGGCAGCAGGCGACGGTCCATCTTGATGTGGCACTCGCTGGGAATGGTGTGGGTGGACTTGGGGAAGCTTTCGATGGCCGTGGGCGTGAGCGACACCCGCCCGAGTTCCGGATGGCTCTTGTCCTCGGGATAGGGCATCAACGGCGCGAGCCTCTCCAGCACCTTGACCGCGCCGTCCACGGCGTTGACGCCGTCCCAGGGGCGGCTGCTGTGGGCTTGGCGGCCGCGCACGACGATGCGCACGTCGATGCGGCCCTTGTTGCCCAACTGGATCTCGGGCGGGCCGTCGATGAGACCCCAGTCCGCGTCGATGGCGCCGCTGGACAGCACGTAGGCGAGGGATTCGTGCTTGCCGCTCTCGCCCGCGGTGCTGGTGACGAAATAGAGGTCGCCGGGCAGCTCCCACCCGCTCCGGGCGATGAGCTTCACCGCGCTCAGCATGGCCGCCAGGCTGCCCTTCTGCTCGCACGCGCCACGGCCCCAGCCGCACGGCCCTTCGAGCCCGTAGGGCGCGCCGTCCACCATTTCGCCGGAGTAGGGGTTGGGCATGGTGCTGGGCGCCGCGTTCATGGCATACGACACCAGCACCAGACCCGGCGCGGACCCGGCGCCCGCGAGCCGCGCCGTCAGGTTGCCCATATCGTCGATGGCGGCGTCGATTCCCTCGGCCTCCAGCTCGGGCCGCACCACGTCGCGGATCAACGCCAGCACCTGGGGCTCGCGCTCGAGGAGCTCGGTCTGGGGGCTGGGGGTTTGCAGGAGCTTCACGAGAAGACGCTGGACCTCTTCCTCGTCCAGGCTTTCCTCGATGCGTTGTCTGGCTGTGTTCGCGTCCATGAGTCCGTACCTGCCGGCAGCGCGGTGTCGCGCGGGCGGGTTTGAAACCCGCCCTACATTGACCATTGGAGGTTCCCGGTCGATCCCTGGCCCCCAGGGGCAGGCTTGTCCGCGGGACAGGCCCTACATCTCCACCTCGGTGCCCGCGCCCCGCTCCAGCGCCCGCCGGTAGACCAGGCTGGCGGCGGCCACGTCCTGCGCGGCGATGCCCACCGACTTGTACATGGTGATCTCGCCGTCGGCCGTGCGTCCCGGCTTGACGCCCGCCAGCACCTCGCCGATCTCGCCGCGCACATGGTCCGGGGTGATGTCGCCCTCCTTGACGGCCAGCAGGATGTCGCCGCACTCGGTGTTGATGGCGTCCAGGGAGTCGACGATCACCGTCGACCGCTTCACCGTGTCGCTGCCCATTTCCCGGGCCTCGGGCCTGTGAGAGCCCACGGCGTTGATGTGGACGCCGGGCTTCAACCACGCGGCATCGAGGATGGGCTCGGCCGCGTCGGTCACCGCGGTCAGGATGTCGGCGCCGCGGACCACCGCCTCGGCGGATTCCTGCGGCTGGATCGGGAAGCCCATCTCGTCCTCCAGCTCCTCCTTCACGTAGATCGCGTTGACCCGCGACCGGCTCCAGATGAGCACCCGCTCGATGGCGCGCACCCGGCTCAGCGCCCGGATGTGGGTGCGGGCCTGGGTGCCGGCGCCCAGAATCCCCAGCACCGGAGCCTCCGGCCGCGCCAGCGCCTTGGTGGCCATGGCCGAGGCGCACGCCGTGCGGATGGCGGTGATGTAGACGCCGTCCATCAGCACCTCGAGTCCTCCGGTCTCGGCGCTGTAGAGCGAGATGGTGGCGAGGATCGGCGGCAGCCCCTGCTTCGGGTTGTCCCGGAAGTAGGAGATGATCTTGATCCCGAGCGCCTTTCCCTCGCTCATGAACGCCGGCATGCTGGTGATCCGGCCCTGGACCTCCGGCAGCGGCACCACCAGGCGCACCGGCATCACCACCTTCCCGGCGGAGAACTGAACGTGGGCCTGCTCCAGCGCGGCGATCAACTCGTCGAGATCCAGAAGGCCCTTTACCTCGCTTTCGGAGATGACCAGCATGAGACTTCCTTGGGTTGCGGGTTTGTCCGGACAGGAAAGACTGACATATCCGGCCGTGCGCGCAATTGCAACGGCGCCCGGCCGCCCGTTCAAATTGTCGGGCGGACAGGTGGCGCGGGCATCGTTTCACTTGCCCGGCCAGTCATGTAGTATTCTGGCAACGCCCACGCGCCGGCGAGAAGGAGACGACCATGAAACAGGAGCGCATCGTCGACTCGATCGAGCAGCTCAACCGCGACATGAGCGAGAAGAGCCTGGAAGGCCATTGGAGCCTGGGGCTGGAGGACCTGCCGCCCTACCCCGTCACCCAGGTGCAGCCGTGCCTGTGGCGCTGGGAGGACGTGCACGAAAGCATGCTCCGGGCCGGGGAAGTGGTAAACCTGGATGATGCCGAACGGCGGACCATACGGCTCCTGAACCCGGGCATCCCGGGCGGCCACGGCACCACTCACACCATCCACTTCTCGTTTCAGTACGTGAAGCACGGCGAGTACGCGCGCGCCCACCGCCACACCGCCGCGGCCTTCCGCTTCGTGCTGGAGGGCCGGGACGCCTACACCACGGTCAACGGCCAGAAGTGCGTGATGGAAGAGGGCGATCTCATCCTCACGCCGCAGCTCACCTGGCACGACCACGTCAACGACTCCGGCAAACCCATCATCTGGCTCGACGGCCTCGATATCCCGCTCACGCAGGCGTTGCACCAACTCTACTTCGAGCCCTACACCCAGGAGCAACAGACCGTCGAGGCCGACAGCGAGGAGGTGGCGGGTTTCTACAGCCACGCGCGTCCGGCCATGGAGCCGCCGCGCCAGTTCTTCCACTACAAGTGGGCCGATACCGCGCGCAGCCTGGAACAGCTCAGGCACAACAAGGCCGGCCGGGACCCCTACGACGGATACCTGCTGGAGTTTCTCAACCCCGTCACCGGCGGACCCACCATGCCTACCGTCCAGTGCGCCGTCCAACTCCTCGAGCCGGGGCACGAGACCCTGCCCCACCGCCACACGAGCACCGTCATCTACCACGTCTGCCGCGGCGCCGGCACCTCCATCATCGGCGGCCAAGTCTTCGAGTGGCGGCAGGGCGACTCCTTCGTGGTGCCGCTGTGGCACCAGCACGCCCACGCCAACACCTCCTCGGACACCGACGCCATCCTCCTGTCCATGAGCGACGCCCCGGTGGTGAAGGCCCTGGACCTCTACCGGGAGGCGAGCTGAGGCGGGGAGATGCTGCCGTTCATCCATCGGTCCGAGGTCTCGTCAAACGGACCGATGGAGAGGCACGCTGAATGGCCTACCGATTCCCCGCCGAAATACCCGTTGTAAACCAGCCGAATTACCTGTTATATTTACGCCGACTTGCCGGTTAGCCCGTTTCCCCAAATGGAAGACGGCGTTTCCGTGAACGCCTGCTTGCCGGTTTGGAACGATGACGTACCTGTCCCGAATCGTCGACACCGAGCTGGCAGAACTGCTGAACGCCACCGGAGCGGTCCTGGTGGAAGGAGCCAAAGCCTCCGGCAAGACGGCCACGGCAATGCAGGCGGCACAAAGCCAGGTGTTGCTCGACGTCGACGTCAATGCCCGCCGGATGGTCGGCGCCGACCCTGTGGCCGTCCTGGATGGTGCGACCCCGCGGCTGATCGATGAATGGCAACTGGAACCGGCCATCTGGAACCATGTGCGCAGGGAAGTCGACCGTCGCAGCGTGCCAGGCCAGTTCATCCTCACGGGCTCTGCCGTTCCCGCCGACGACGTGACCCGCCATACCGGCGCTGGCCGTTTCACCCGGCTGCGCATGCGCCCCTTGTCGCTGTATGAAATCGGACGTTCCACCGGGGAAATCTCTTTACGGAGACTCCTGGAGGGCGAAGGTCAACGGGCGCAACGATCGGAGCTGTCGATCCGGACCATTGCCGAACTCCTGTGCGCCGGAGGCTGGCCGGGCAACATCGGCAAGGCGCTGCCCCAGACGATGCGCGCGACCCGCGGCTACCTCGACGAAATCCGCCGTGTCGACATATCGAGAGTAAGCGGCAAGACCCGGGATCCCAACAAGGTAGGGCGTCTGCTACGTTCGCTGGCACGCAACGTCGCGACGCCCGTAGCCATGTCGAAGCTGACCGCCGAGGTGGACGGCGACAAGCACGCCCTGAACGCCGACACCGTTGCCGCGTATCTCGATGCCCTCGACCGGCTCATGGTGGTGGAAAACCAACCGGCGTGGTCGCCGCACCTGCGGTCCCGCACGACTCTCCGAGCCGCACCCGTCAGACACTTCGTCGACCCCTCACTGGCGGTGGCGGCCTTGCGGGCCACGCCGGAGCGTTTGACGGCCGATCTGGAGTTCCTTGGGCTCCTTTTCGAGTCCATGGTCATCCGCGACCTCCGCGTGTACGCGCAAGCCGCGGATGCGCAGGTGTTCCACTACCGCGAGAAGGAAGGACTGGAAGTGGACGCTATCGTGGAGGCAGCCGATGGACGTTGGGCTGCATTCGAGATCAAACTGGGCGAACGATGGATCGAAGACGGCGCCAAGAGTCTCCGCAAGCTGGCAGCGCGCATAGCGCGCAGCGACCACGAAGAACCTTCCGGCCTCGCGGTCATTGTGCCGGGCGGGTACGGTTATGTGGGAGCGGGGGACGTGGGCGTCATCCCCATCGGAGTGCTGGGACCCTGACTCGTTGCCTGGAACTGCCCGCATTTCTGTGCAAAATGTATGGAATGGTCTCCACGAGGTACCGGGATCGGTTAAAGGGGTAGCTTTGCAGCCAATGCCGCAACCAACCCAAGGTGACCGACATGAAGCACGGAACACGGTCCAGCAAACACAGTCGCCCACTGACCGACTACTGGATGCGGACCGTCTCGTTTACCGGACTTCATCGTATCTTGAAAACCACCGCGGATTTTCCAGGCGGAGTGACGGCCGGCCAACTCAACAAACTGATTCAGGACAACAGCATCTCTCTCACTCAGCGTAGTTCACCCCCCTCGCCTACCACCCTCTACCACTACCGCAACACATTGCTTCACTTGGGAGCGCTCAGACGAAATGGGAAAATTTTGCGCGTCAACTGGGAAGACGCTGATGTCTACAAGCTTCTCAACATGCCGACCCCAGCCGACGGTGAGCGATCTCTGAGTGATGACGCAACAGAACCATTCGCCTCACTGGTCTTCAAAAACCGGGAGTGCCAAACCCTGTTCTTTGAAATTTTCATGCCTGCGGACGCAACTTCCATTTCGGTCTCGGACTTTCGGGGAAAGGGGTCTTCTGTCAAGTGGACCCGCTTCCGCACCGCCGATGCCACAGAGGTCGTCTTCAAAAACGACAAAACAGGCCGCACATCCCGCTGTACCTCGCCCGCAAGCGTAACCGCTGTTCTATACGGTATACGCTATTGGGCACGCGACGAATTGAAGCTGATCGACGAATACACTCAACGATCCGACGACAATACGGTCATGTTTCCTGTTTTCCCGCCTACGGCCTTTGCCACCAGCATCGACTCCGCGGCGCTTGGGATCGTGCACAGTCTCCTTTCTCTGCGTACCGCCGACGACTGGACGTTGCTGTCCGTGCCCGATCTGATCGTCCGCTTCTGCGAGGTCCGCCGACGGCCTATATCTTTGCTTTTTCGGGCTATCGACTGGCTACGTCACGAATGGCCGAACCACACCGTGCTGATACCGACATCGCGCGCCCTCGCCACGCTGACGGCAACCTCTCCTCCCCGAGACAATCTGGAGCTAAGGCGGTATTACAGGATTGCAAACGGCCCTTACGTTTCCCACATCCGCATACACAAGAACATTCCAACCAGACCCGTGGAGCCATTGGACCATGCATACGTCCATCCTTGAAAAATTAGGACTTGAGGCCAATCCCTTCGAACCGTCTGCAACAGGGTCTCCGCTCTTGGGCACTCTGTCACTGCCGCCCGCGTTGGCAAAGCAGACGGAGGATCTTCTTGATGCTCAAGACAACGCAGCCGGCGTCAAGGCTATCATCCTTGTCGGCGAGTACGGGATCGGCAAGACGTGTTTCCTGCAATGGCTGCACACAAAGGTCCTTCCAAACCGTCAAATCAAGTCATTCTACTTCGACAACCCTGGCGTGCAGTTCTACGATCTTGCCAATCGCCTGTTGCGTACTATCGGCCGGAAAGACTTCGCGAAGTTCATCTGGGAGCTTGCCGGCGCACACGTGTCGAGCCCCTACCAGGGGAGCCTGTTTCAACGCGGTTACGAAGCATACTTGTCCGACTCATTTCGCCGACGCCGACAACAGGACATGGCCGGCCCACTTCAGACCGCCATCAAGACCGCCGGTATCACAACCGACGAAGAGATCGCTCATTGCCTTGCGCGTATCGTCACCGGCGTAACGAACAAGCCATACTTCGAGTATCGGGATTTCATACCACGACAACAAGGTAGTGTTGTCCCGGAGGGCGAGGAGGCGCCGTATTTCCGAGCAATCTTGAAGACGATCGCACAAGGCACGGGCGCCAAGGCCATTGCGTTTTTGATCGATGAATTCGAGGAAATCGGTCTTCAAAAACGACTTACCAGAAGGGCGGCGCATGACTATCTGGCGACTCTTAAGCGTTTGATCAATCTGTCTGAGGATGGACAGGTCGAATTCTGGATCGTGTTGTCCATGACACCCGAAGCCTATGAAATGACGAGTGTGCTGGAACCCCCGCTCGTCAGCCGACTCTCCAATCGTACATTGCACCTGGCACCCCTAACCGAGACCGCTGCGTTGGACTTGATCGAATCACGGGTCGCTGCCGCTCGGAATGATCCGGGTGAATCGCTGGGGCCTACTTTCCCATTCCCCGATCACATTGTTTTCCGCCCAGACACGTACTCGAATCCCAGACGGCTCGTAAAGACATGCTTCCGCGCGATTGTCCAATGGAACGATGCCGTTCCGCTGCCTTTTGACGAAGATTACCTGCACATGATCGAAGACGGCCTCTACCCCGCCTCGCCACCGGACGGGAGTCCCATGTCATGACCGACAGTGACCTGGTTCGGAAAGTTGCTTTCTTGGACACCAACACGCTTCATTTCATCGGTATCTACCTGAAATACGCAAGGAGTAAGGATCTCTTTCCTTGGGGATCCGTCGGCTCGGCTGATGGAAAAGCGACGGCGATACAGAGTGTGGAAGACCTGCAAGAGCATGCGCTCAAGAACAGCCTGAAACGCGGGTTGGAAACTGTGGACTTCCTTGCCACTCTGGACGTCGAAGTCCAGTATTCACCAGTATCGGAACTTGAACTGTTGACCGGCAGAACTAGAGGCGCTGCCATCAGACATGCTGCAGAGGAAGGCGTACCGGATCGAATGTGGTCCAAGTTCAGAGAGGACGAGATCCGTGAGCGGGTGCCGTTGGCTGAGACCACGGACATCAAGGAAGCGGTGGACAGGCTGACAACCATGATAGAGGAGTCCGGTGTCGCCGTGGCGACCAAGACTACAGAACAGGCAAACTACACTTTGGAGTTGGCGAAAGGCATCAATGGACTGATCTACATTGAGGCCATGGACAGCATCATTTACGCCGGCGCCCTTATTGCGCAAGCAGACTACTTGTTGACAACGGACGGTTACCTCAAGGATACCGTGAACTCGATCCACCGTCCCGGCGGAGAACCACGCTATGAAACGATCAGGCGACGACTCCAAGAGCTTGTCACGCAGATCATACTGGGAGACGTGGACGACATCCAATTGCCGAGCGCCCACACCGTCACCGCCGACGGCAATTTGAAACCGGATTTGCCTGTTTCCGCACCAGATCGGTCGCCATGAACCGACAGATCACCGAACATTCCGGGTGGAGACAATGGCTGACTCCAAAAGGTGCAAAAGGGACCGCAGTTCACAGATGGTACCTGTTTCCACACAGTTTCACGGGGGAACTAGTACAGGCATTGATTCGTGAATGGGACCTCAACAGGCAGGACAAGATCCTTGATCCGTTCGTCGGGTCAGGCACAACACTGTTGGCCTCGAAGGAAGCAGGTGTTTCGAGTGACGGGTACGATCTTTCGCCCCTTGCCGTACTGGCGTCCAACACAAAAATCGCTGGTTTCTCGCGACTGCGGCTGGAAAAGGCCTGGCAGACACTGCGCCGCGTACTTGTACGCAAGAAGAGAGCGTGCCTGACTCGCGCTTACCCTGACCTTCTATACCGGGCGCTTCCAGAGGGCCGGCTTGAAGCACTCGACGCGATCGCAACAGCTATCCGAAGCATCAACTGTCCATCGCCCGAACAGGACTTTTTCCGGCTGGCATTGATTGCGGTCGTGCCACGCTTCAGTAACGCCGTTGCAAACGGAGGATGGTTGAGGTGGCTTAACCAGGGTGCAAGGGCCGAAGAGGCCGTCCGTTTGTTCACGCAACGAGTTGAGTTGATGCTGTCGGACGTCGGTGAAACAAACCCGCGCCATACCGGATCGTGGCGCGCCTGTGTGGCCGATGCGCGCTTCATGCCGGCGCCGGATGGAGCATACACGGCTGTGATCACATCGCCCCCATACCCGAACCGTCATGACTATACCAGGGTCTTCGGCATTGAGTTGTTGTTTGGCTTCCATGGTTGGGAAGCGAATCGTGCGCTCAGATACCAGACTTTTCATTCCCATCCAGAGGCTCGACCAAAGCGACCGGAGGCGACAAAATACATCCCTCCAGCGGCTTTACGTCGAAGTGTCTGCGGTTTGCGTGACAAGCGTATCCAGCGCATGCTGGAGGGATATTTTTTGGACATGTACCTATGTCTTTTCGAAGTCAACCGCGTTTGCCGCAAAGGTGCAAAGGTTGCGTTGGTCGTCGGCAATGCACGATACGACGGCAACCCTCTCCTTGTTGACGAGTTCACGGCCGAAATCGGAGAACAGACAGGGCTAATCTGCACCGAGATAAGAGCGGTTCGATGGCGCGGCAACAGTGCGCAACAGATGGGACGGTACGGACGCATGCCAGCAAGAGAGAGCGTCGTCATATTCGAGAAGTCCTGACGGCACGACTTTGGCATGGAGGACAGTGTTGAATGCTGTCACGACGATGGTCAATTTGACGGAGCAAGACCCTGTTGGGTATGGTCTCGGCATTAGCGGAAAGGGAGGTCTTTAGATGCGCAAATCGACGATGGCGTTGATCACCGTGGCCATGCTAGCGGGAGCGCCAACCATGCTGGCGGCCCAGGTGAAGATCGGCATGATCACGACTTTGTCGGGCGGCGGCAGCGCGCTCGGCGTGGCGGTGCGTGACGGCTTCAAGCTGGCCGTCGACCAGGAGGGGGGAAAGCTCGGCGGGACGGCGGTGGAGTTCCTCGTGGAGGACGACGCGCGGAAGTCCGGGAAGGCGCTGCAGGTAGCCAACCGCTTCGTCAAGCGCGACAAGGTCGACATCATGACCGGGATCATCTGGTCGAACCTGGCCATCGCGGTGGTGCCGAAGGTGGTGGATGAGGGTGTATTCTACATCAGCCCCAACGCCGGGCCTTCGAAGCTCGCCGGCAAGGGCTGCCACGAGAACTACTTCAACGTCGCCTGGCAGAACGACAACCTGCACGAGGCCATGGGCCAGCACGTGGCGCAGAAGGGCTACAAGAACGCCTACATCCTTGCGCCCAACTACCCTGCCGGGAAGGACGCGCTACGGGGATTCAAGCGCTTCTACAAGGGCAAGCTGGCCGGAGAGGTCTACACCAAGCTGGGACAGACGGACTACGCGGCCGAAATCGCCGCGCTGCGCGGCGCCAAGCCGGACTCGGTGTTCTTCTTCCTGCCCGGCGGCATGGGCATCAGCTTCATCAAGCAGTACCACCAGGCGGGCCTGACCGGGAAGATCCCGCTGTTCGGTCCGGCGTTCTCGTTCGACCAGACCATCCTGGGCGCGGTAGGCGACGCGGCGCTGGGCGTGATCAACTCCTCCCAGTGGAACAAGGACATCGACAACCCGGCCAACGAGCAGTTCGTGGCCGCCTTCCAGAAGGCCTACAAGCGGCTGCCGTCGCTCTACGCCAGCCAGGGCTACGACGCCGCGCGCTTGATCGGCGGCGCGCTCAAGAGCACGGGCGGGAAGGTGTCCGACAAGGCCGCCTTCCGCGCGGCCTTGCGCAAGGCCGACTTCGAGTCGGTGCGGGGAAGCTTCAAGTTCGGTCCGAACCACCACCCGGTCCAGGACGTCCACGTCCGCGAGGTGGTGCGTGAAGGCAAGGTCCTGACCAACAAGATCATCGGCAAGGCCTTCTCGAACCACGCGGACGCATACGCCGGCCAGTGCAAGATGTAGGGACCCACCATTGACCCGGTGTCCCGGCGCCGGAAGCGATGCGCCGGGACACCCACAGCCTTTGTACCGAGACCCGAACCCATCATTCCGGGCTTGACCCGGAATCCAGGAGGGGGGCGGGGCGAGACCGATCTCACGATCCATGTCCATGCTGCTGGTCCTCGAGCAGGTCCTGAACGGCCTGCAGTTCGGGGTGATGCTCTTCCTCATGGCCGCCGGCCTGACCCTGGTGTTCGGCATCATGGGGATGATCAACCTCGCCCACGGCTCCCTTTACATGGTGGGGGCCTACGTGTGCGCCACCGTCTACCAGCTCACCGGCTCGTTCTGGCTGGCGCTGGCCGCCACGCTGTGCGCCTCGGCGCTGGTGGGCATCGTGGTGGAAAGGGTGGCGCTGCAGACGCTCTACAGCCGCGACCACCTGGACCAGGTGCTGGCCACCTTCGGCCTGATCCTGTTCTTCAACGAGCTGACCAAGATCATATGGGGGCCGCGGGCGCTGTTCCTGGACGTGCCGGCGGCGCTGTCGGGATCGGTGCAGATCATCCCGGGCGTGGACTACCCGCTGTACCGGCTCGCCATCATCGCCGTGGGCGGCCTGGTGGCGTTCTCGCTCTACTGGCTCATCATCCGCACCCGGATGGGGATGATGATCCGCGCCAGCGCCAGCAACCGGGAGATCATCGGAGCGCTGGGGGTGAACGTGCCGCTGCTCTACACCCTGGTCTTCGGCCTGGGCGCGCTGCTGGCCGGACTCGCCGGCGCCATGGCCGGGCCGGTGTGGTCGGTGGAGGTGGGGATGGGCGAGAACATCCTGATCCTGACCTTCGTGGTGATCGTCATCGGCGGCATCGGCTCGGTGCGGGGAGCGCTCCTGGGCTCCTGCCTGGTGGGCTTCATCGACACCATGGGACGCGCGTTCCTGCCGGTGTGGCTGGGGCTCTTCCTCGACCCCGCCACCGCCAACGGCGTCGGCGCCTCCCTGGCCTCCATGTCCATCTACATCTTCATGGCGGCGATCCTGGTGTGGAAGCCCCGTGGACTGCTGCCGGTCTACGGCCGATCCTGATCTTGGGGGCTTCCTTTTCGTGGACACGACGGCAAGACGCGATGAGTCCGACACCCTCTCCCTCCGGGAGAGGGTCGGGGTGAGGGTTGCATGGCTCACCCAGGTTGTCGTGAACCCTGCTACCGCCTCATGAGCGATTCATCCGAAACGGCAGCGGTTTCCCGGCCGGCGGCCGAAGGCAAGACCGGACGCCTTGCAGCCGGGTGGCGAGTCGGGCTCCTGACCGGCGTCGCGGCGGCGCTGGTCGTGCTGCCGCCCGCGGCCGAGGCGCTCGACGAGTCCTTTCTCATCGGACTCTTCACCCGGATCTTCATCTTCGCGCTGGCCGCGGTCAGCCTGGACCTCATCCTGGGCTTCGGCGGCATGGTGAGCTTCGGCCACTCGGCCTACTTCGGGGCGGGCGCCTACGTGGTCGGGATCCTGTCGTTCCACGCGGCCGGCGGGGAGGCCCCGGCGTGGCCGTTCTCCCTTCAGGGCATGGAGAGCGCCCTGGCGGCGTGGGCGCTGGCGGTGGCGGCCGGGGCGCTGCTGGCCCTGCTGGTGGGCGCCGTCTGCCTGCGCACCAGCGGCATGTATTTCATCATGATCACGCTGGCGTTCGCGCAGATGCTCTACTACTTCTTCGTCTCGCTGGAAAAGTACGGCGGCGACGACGGCCTGAGCATCGCCCAGAGGAACCGGCTTCCCGGCCTCGACCTGGAAAACGAAGCCACTCTCTACTACGTCTGCCTGCTCATCCTGTCGGTCTTTCTGCTCATCGGCTGGCGCCTGGTGCATTCCCGGTTCGGCATGGTGCTCCGGGGCTGCAAGGAAAACGAGCAACGGATGCTGGCCCTGGGTTTTCCCGTATACCGCTACAAGCTCACGGCCTTCGTGATGGCCGGCGCGACGGCCGGCCTCGCGGGCGCGCTCATGGCCAACTACATGGGCTTCGTCAGCCCGGGCCTGATGCACTGGATGGTCTCCGGGGAGATCATGATCATGGTGATCCTGGGCGGCATGGGCACGCTGGCGGGCCCGGTCATCGGAGCCGCCGCGCTGCTGCTCCTGGAGGAGATCCTGTCGGCGTACATGGAGCACTGGATGATCATCCTGGGACCGGTGCTGGTGCTGGTGGTGCTGTTCGCCCGCCGCGGCATCTGGGGCTGGTTTCAGACGGGGAGGAGCGCCGATGACTGAACCGCTGCTCACGGCGCGTGGGATCACAAAGGCGTACGGCGCCCTCAAGGCCACCGACTCCCTCTCCCTGGACGTGGTCCACGGCGAGATCCACGCCATGATCGGCCCCAACGGCGCGGGCAAGACCACGGCCATCCGGCAACTGTCCGGGGAGGTGGCCTCGGATGAGGGCGCCATCCACCTCGGCGGCCGGGACATCACCCGCAAGCCCGTCCACGAACGCGCCCGCCTCGGCCTCGCCCGCTCGTACCAGATCACCTCGGTGTTCGCCGGCTTGACGGCCGAGGACAACGTGGCCATGGCGGTGCAGGCCCACGACGGCCACTCCTTCCGGTTCTGGCGTCCGGCGCGCCCGGACCCGGCATTGCGGGAGCCGGCGCGCCGGACGCTGGAACAGGTGGGTTTGGGCGAACGCCGCAACATCGTCGCCCGCAATCTCGCCCACGGCGAGCAGCGCCAGCTCGAGATCGCCATGGCGCTGGCCACCGAACCGGCGCTGCTCCTGCTGGACGAACCCATGGCCGGCATGGGACCCGACGAGGCCAACCGCATGGTGGCGCTGCTGGGCGGTCTCAAGGGGCAGGTGGCGATCCTCCTGGTGGAACACGACATGGACGCCGTCTTCGCCCTGGCGGACCGGGTCACGGTGCTCGTGTCCGGACGGGAGGTGGCCACCGGTCCGCCGGACGCCATCCGCGCCGACCCGGTGGTGCGCGAGGCCTATCTGGGGGAGGACGCGTAGTGTTGGAACTGGAGGGCGTCCGGACCTTCTACGGCCCGAGCCAGGTCCTCTTCGACGTAAGCCTCCGGGTCGACGCCGGCGAGATGGTGACCCTGATGGGTCGCAACGGCATGGGCAAGACCACCACCGTCAAGTCCATCATGGGTCTGGTGCGCCCCCGGGCGGGAACCATCCGGTTCCAGGGCGCCGAGATCCAGGGTTGGCCGAGCTATGCGGTGGCCCGGGCGGGCATCGGATTGGTGCCCGAGGGCAGGCAGGTCTTCCCGAACCTGACCGTGCGCGAGAACCTGCTGGTGGCCGAGGGATACGGCGCCGGGCCGGAAGCCAACGAGGAAGAGACGTGGACCGTGGAGCGGATATTCGAGATGTTCCCCGCGCTCGAGTCCCGCAAGCATCTGAACGGCTCCGCCCTCTCGGGCGGCGAGCAGCAGATGCTCGCCATCGGCCGGGCGCTCATGACCAACGCCCGCCTGATCCTGCTGGACGAGGCCACCGAGGGTCTGGCGCCGCTGGTGTGCGCCGAGATCTGGCGCTGCCTGGAACGGCTCAAGGCCGTCGGCCAGGCCATCCTCCTCATCGACAGCAACCACGGAGCCCTGATGCAGATCGCCGACCGCCACTACATCATGGAGAAGGGCCGCATCACCTGGACCGGCGATTCCGCCGCCCTGGCCGCGGCCGAGGACGTGCGGCACCGGTACCTGGGAGTGTAGGGAAGCGCTGATGCTCGCCGACCTCGCGGACGTTTCTTCTCATGCTTGCTCCAAAGTCCATGCACCTTGGCGACGGCTCGAAATGACGGACAGGATCAGGCGCTCGTAGGCGGATACGGCCTTCTCGGCGGAAAACCGATCTGCACCCTCGCGCAGCGTTTGCCTGTCTGCCGGCTGGTCGAGTACCGCGGTCATGGCCTCCGCCAAGCGCACGGGGTCCCCGACGGGCACGAGCGGCCCGAGACGCCCGCCCTGAAGTATTTCCGTGGGTCCTGCAGGACAATCCGTGCTGACACAAGGGCAGCCGCACGCCAGCGCCTGGACCAGCACCCCCGGCAAACCTTCGTGTCGCGAAGAAAGCACGAACAGAGCGGCGCGCGACATGAACGCGAAGGGATTGTCCACCCAACCCGGAAGGGAAACGCGGTCGGCAAGGCCGAGAGCCCCTACGAGCCGTTCAAGCGCCTTCCGCCGCCCTCCTTCACCGAGGATGATCAGCCGGCAACGCCGGCTTGCGGAGACGCGCGCGAACGCCCTGATGAGGGTTGCATAGTCCTTCTGTGCAGCGAGGCGTCCGACCGAGAGGATGACCGGTGCTCCCCCGTCGTTCATCCACGGGTGATTCGCCGGCTGGGCCATCTGGGCGTCGAGAACCCCGGTAACTATGGGGTTGTATATGGTGGAAACCCTTGCCCCGGCGATCCCGAGTTGTTCCACCATACTGTCCGCTACACCCTGAGATACACAAACGAAGTGGGATGCTCGTCCGAACAGCCGTTGGTAACTGCGCCTGTGGCTGCGGCGGCGGGCCTGGATCACGTTGCGGATGGTTGGCACGATGGGCGGAGGGGCGGTCGACAGACCGCTTGCCAACAAGGTCGCGATCTTGGCGCGAGGCAGACTTGGGACGACACAATCGGGTCGTTCACGCTGCATGTATGCGGCGACAGCCTGGGTTTGCTTGACCAGCGGCAAATCCGGCAGACAAAGCGGGTCCCACTTGAGCGCGCCCATGATGCTGATCCAATCGCGCCAGCTCGGCGATACGGGAAGCTGAGTCGAATTGGCGAGCACGTGACTGGCGCCATCCTCCGTGAGCTTGTCCGGCTTGTTGTCCACGATAAACAAACGAGTGTCCGCGGGAACTTCCATGGGATAGTGAATGCGCGATCGGAACAGGACGAGATCAACTCGGTGGCCGCGTTCGACCAGTCCTCCGGCAACAGCCAGCAGCGACCTCTCCGCACCGCCTCCCCTGAGGTTGGGAAGAACAAGAGCCACATGCGCACGGGAATCCTTACTCAAAGTGCGGTCCCGCCCAGGCGCGGCAACTTTCGTTTCACGACATCGGCCAGCGCCCCTATGCGGCCACCCTCTCGTCCCTCGACGACGTCGTGGATCATGGGGCGTTTGAAGGTGGTGTCGAAGTCCAGGAACTGGCCGAAAGCGGGCTCGTCCCTGGTCCTGCAGCAGCCTCCCAAGGGCCAAAAGGTCAGCTCCCCGAAGATGGGCCGATCCTGGTACTCGTAGAGATCGACGCGGACATATCGAAATGCCCCGCTGAGGGCGCGGGCGATCTCCTTCATCCTGTCCCACGTCTTCGGCCGAGCTGGCGGCTCAGGTTCGTGGATATTCTCCCAATTGAAGTGAAGCGGGAGAGGCTTGTAGCGTTCGTCGACCATCGTTTCGCGTGGTTTGTCCAAGGCACGGTCTACAATGATCTGGACCCAGCGGATTTCTCCGGAACAGCAGTGGAACTTGTAGTCGGTGGTCGGTCCGTGCATCAGTTCTTCCGCGAACACAAAGGGAGAGACGTGCGCGTAGGCCCATTCGCCCTTGTCCACTCCATAGGTCCGTTTGATCCGTCTGCGGATCTTTCTCCGTGCGCTTCTGAGCGCACTCTTGTCGGTGACCACGTACACGCTCCCACTGTCGTGATTGGTTTTCAACACGTAGCGTTCAGGCAAGGCTTCAAAGGCAATCCGGTCAACGCTGCGCGCCGTCTGGTAGACGTCGAGAAGGCAACCACGGTCAATCCGGTCGGCGACGTAGGCGCGCACCAGCAGCTTGTCACAGCAGGTGATCTGTTCGGTCATCTGGTCATGGATCTTCAGCCAATTTACCTTGTCGTTGTAGCCTTCTGGGTTGGCGAGGTTCGGCAAGACTCCAAGTCTATGAAGACAGTAGTCGTTGACGATGTCGACCAGGTGCCTTGGCACGGCACCATCCCGGGCCGGGGTCACGGGGACCACCGGTCCTGACTCGACCGCAGAAAGGAACGGAACCGGCCTGACGCCGAATTGTTCCGGTACCGTCCCTTGGCCGCGTGGCGAATCTGGCAGACGGCCGGGATGTCGAGGGCGGTGCCTTCCGTGCCCAGAAGCCAACGGAACGCACGGTCCTCGTATGCCTTGCGCCAGCGCGGCGCGGGTTTCTGGTAGAGGCCGATGGACTCACAGTAACCCATGGCTCGAGCCACGTCGCCGTGGGTGATCTGATAGGGTCCCTTGGCGCGGTCGTGGTTCCCCCCGTAGGGCTGGAACTCCGCTACCGGAATGTCGAGGACAGCCGGGGCGGCGCGTCCCTGTTTCAGGAGTTCATGGTCTTCCGGAAGCAGCGCCGTGCCCAGTGGCGACCTCGGGTGCACGAGGATATCGTCCCGTCCCTGCAACAGGTCCGCCAAGGTGTCAAGGCACCCCTCGTGAAACACGACGTCTGCATCGGTGAACCAGATCCAATCGGCTCTGGTGGCCCGGGCGGCGAGGTTGCGGCCAATGCTGCGGCGGAACAACCGTTCCCCGGACAGCGACCGCCAGTCCCACGAGACGCCAGGTACATCGATCCCTTCGAAGAAGCGCAGCACTCGCAGCACCGATTCGTCGTCCGGCGCATGGTACACGGTCATGGTGACGTCGAGCTTTACCGTGGTGTGGTTGACCAGGGAGCTGAGTTGATACGCAAGGAAGTGCCCGTACCTCCAGCAGTGGCTCACGATCTCCAGGGAGAGGCGTCCGGTCCGCTTGGCTCGTACCACATAGGCGGGATCTACGTCGCGGAACCACGACGCGGGCAATGCTCCGGTGGCGGCAAGCCGGTAGAACAACCCCGCGGCCGCATCCACGAATTCTGCCATCGCCCGTTCTTTCCTCCTTGACCCTGCGTCGCGCATCCCCGCGCCTCACCCGATCCATGCACGCGAGACATACCATTCCTTCGTCACGACTGTGAATACCCGCACGCTGGAAGTCAAACCGAGGCAGCCCGGAACCACGCCGATGCCCGGGCCGCCCCGTCCCTCCCAGGTGACACCTTCCAGTGTTTTCCAATACGGACATGAGCCTGAAGGGAGGCGAGGGGGAGGGGGCGCCTGATCGGACTCAGGGGTTTGAAGATGGGGAGAGGATAGGCCACACCCAAAGGCGTGAGCCGTCTCGCCTTCCGTCGTGCTGCTTACGGCGTCCCCCTTTACCGCGCCCTTCGGGGATCAGGCGGCGGAGGGAGCGGCACTTGACGGCCAAAGCCGATCCTCGGTGTATTGGCCAATGAGCATATCGTTTAGATAACGAATACCGTCTCGGTTGATTTCTGATTTGACGCAACTAAGCCATGTTCAGCCTATCTGAAAGGAATTTTCAAGGAAGACGTCACGAGTTCAAATTTTTCGACAAGATGTGTACATATCGATGAATCAAACCCCGTGGCTGCGCTTGACGGCGGCAGGCTCTTCGAACCGGGGCCGGGCCTGCGCGGATGCCGGAGACAGCGCGGCGGCGGCAAAGGAGAGCGTCGTGACAGCGGCAAGAATCCTCATTGTCGAGCACGAGCGGCCCGTGGCCGCGCGCCTCGAACAAGAGTTGAAGACCGCGGGATACGCGTGCGCTTCGGTTCCGTCCGGACAGGAAGCGGCGGCAGCGGCGACGGAACGGGCGCCGGACCTGGCCCTGATCGACCTGGAACTGACAGGAGACCCGGACGGCGTGGAAACGGCACGGCACATGAGCGGGACACTCGACATCCCGGTGCTTTATCTCAACGGCAATGCCGGACAGGCGCTGGAGCGACGGTCGCTGGACAGCGATCCACTCGGTTACGTGCTCAAGACGGCGCCGGCAGGACAGCTCCATCTGCACGTCGAAACCGCCTTGCGCCTGCATGCCCGGCAACGACCGCAACGGCGGGCGGCCACGGCTATCGAATGCGCTACCGAGGCCATCGTCGTCACGGACAAGGGCGGGGCCGTCACGTTGATGAATTCCGCCGCGGAGACCCTTACGGGCTGGTCCCGGCACGAGGCCATCGACCGGTCTCTGGCGGAGATTTTTCACGGCGCCTCGGGAGTTCTGCCGGTGCAGTTCGAGACCACGCAACGCCTCCTCGAGGAGGGCGGCGACACCGCTCGCACGGGCGGCGACATGATGCTCAGGACCCGGTCCGGGAAGGAGGTGGCGATCGACTACAATGTGGCGCCCGCCAAGGACCGAAACGGCCGTGCCGAAGGCACGGTGCTGGCGTTCCACTGGATCGACACGGAGCAGTTGGCGCAGGGCGTTCGGCAAGAAGCCCGCGCGTGGCGCACCCTCATGGAAAGCACCAACGACGGCATCATCGTGATCGACGAGCGTGGAAACCCGATCATGCGCAACGCGAGCGCGGAACGCATGATGGGTCCGTACCAACCGGACTCCGGACCGGAGGACTGGAGCGCGCGTTACGGCGTCTTCAAGCTCGACGGAGTGACTCAATATCCTTCTCTCGATTTGCCGATCGCGCGCACCCTCCGCGGCGAGTCGACGGACGACGAGGAAATGGTCATGCGCAATCCGGTCCAACCGGAAGGCATCTACATCAACACCAGCGCCAGACCGCTGCTTGACGATTCCGGCAAACTCAGGGGAGGCCTGGCCGTGTTCCGCGACATCACGTCCATCAAGCGGTCGGAGGCCGAGCTAAGGCGGGCGGTAGGGCGGCTGGAGAGCCAGACTCGCCTCATGGAATCCGTACTCGACAGTATCAGCGACGCGGTGTTGGCCACCGATCTCCAGGGCAACTACCTCGTTGTCAACGCCGCGGCGAAACGGTTCACCGGAGCCGCGCCCTCCGGTGTCGAAGACCTCACGATGACGGACCTTCCCGCCTTGCCGGCGGCCGTTGGGCTCTATCTTCCCGACAAGAAGACCCTCTTCCCCGCCGATCAACTTCCGCTCGCGCGCGCCCTGCTGGGCGAAGCGTCGGATGACGTGGAGATATTCGTGCACAATCCGAAGGTCCCCGACGGTGCCTACTTCACCGCCAGCGGAAGGCCCCTGAAGGACGCATCCAACTCCATCAGGGGCGGCGTCGTGGTGTTTCGCGACGTCACGGAGCGCGTGCGCGCCAAGGAAGCGCTGGCCCGCGCGTTCGCCGAGGGACGACTGGAGATCGTCGAAACGGTGCTCCACAACATCGGCAACGCAATCAACAGCGCGGCTATCGGCATCGGAACCGTGCACGAACTCCTGAAGAGAAACGGGACGGTACGCCGCCTTCAGGCGCTGGTCGATGCCTTGAAGGCGCGCGAGGACGACTGGATCGATTACCTGAGAGACGATCCGAAGGGCCGCCAAGCGCTGCCTTTCCTGTTCGCTCTTGCCAACGACTTCGGAGCGATGGAGACGCAATTGGTGCAGACCGTCGAACGGGTTCAGGACAGGGTGGCGCACATCGCCGATATCGTCCGGACGCAACAAGCCTTCGACAGGAACATCATGGCCCGCAAGGACGTGGACATGGAAGAGAGCATCGACACGGCCATCCAGATCCTGCGGGACTCGATCGGCAAGCGCGGCATCCGGGTTGACGTCGATTGCGTGGGCGCGCCCTCGCCGGTCCGTATCCGTGAGAGTCAGTTCCACCAGATGCTCGTCAACCTGATGAAGAACTCCATCGAATCCATCGACGAACAAACCCTGTCAGGCGCCCCGAGCGGGCCGCCGGAGATTCGCGTCCGGTCGTATGTCGAGGACGAGTTCCTGGTCATCGACATCGTCGACAACGGCGCCGGCATCGACCCGAAGGACCTGAAAGACATCTTTGCCTCCGGGTACACCACCAAGGACACGGGGAGCGGGCTGGGACTGCATTCGGCGGCGAATTTCGTCGCCAGCGTCGGCGGGAGCCTGGAGGCCCTGAGCGACGGCATCGGGAAGGGAGCGACCCTGCGCGTGAGGCTTGGGTTGTCGTTTGTCCTGCCGGAGCGCTCCTTCGGCGAGGCATGACCCTGGGGAATCCCGTGGTGCAGGGAAGGGGGCCGGGTCAATCCGGATGGCCTCACTTGTCAAATCCACTGTCCTTGTAGTAGTTTCGAGGCCGATGGAACCCTACATCCGATCCACCGATATCACGCTGACGTTCACGCCCAAGAACAGGGACGCGGTCACCGCCCTCAAGGATTTCCGCATCGAGCTGAACAGCGGCGAGTTCGTCTCCATCGTGGGGCCGTCCGGGTGCGGCAAGAGCACCTTTCTGAACGTGCTGCTGGGGCTGCTCAAGCCGGATGCGGGCGAGCTGGAGATCGGCGGCAAGAAGATCACCGGGCCGGGGGTCGAGCGGGCCATGGTGTTTCAGGAGTTCGGGCTGCTGCCCTGGCGCACGGTGCTCGGCAACGTGGAGCTGGGGCCGGAGCTCAAGGGAGAGTCGGTGGCCCAGCGGCGTCCGCGGGCCCAGGAGCTCATCAACCTGGTGGGGCTCACGGGGTTCGAGGGCCACTTCCCTCACGAATTGTCGGGCGGCATGAAGCAGCGGGTGGGGCTGGCCCGGGCCCTGGCCACGGACCCCGAGGTGCTGCTCATGGACGAGCCCTTCGCGGCCCTGGACGCGCAGACCCGGGACCTCATGCAGGCGGAGCTGCTGCAGATCTGGGACAAGCACAAGAAGACGGTGCTGTTCGTCACCCACAGCATCGAGGAAGCGGCGTACCTGTCGGACCGCGTCATCGTGATGACCAAGAGGCCCGGACGGACCAAGAAGATCATCAAGATCGCCCTGCCGCGGCCACGGGGCTACGAGATGCGCCTGTCGCCGGAGTTCAACGACATCAAGCTCGACATCTGGAACACCCTCAAGGACGAGCTGACCGCGAGGGAGTGACATGGGATTCGGAAGACTTTCGGAACGTAGCGTGCGGTTCCTGCTGGGGGCAGGGGCGGTGTTGGGCTTCTTCCTCGTCTGGGAGTTCCTGCTGACCTTCGTCTTCGTCTTCAACCCGTTCTTCATCACCAAGCCGTCGCTGATGTGGGAGGCCGCCGGTGGCCTGATCCTCAGCGGCGAGCTCTGGAAAGACCTCTACGTCAGCGGCACCCCCTTCGTGTTCGGGTTCGCCGCCGCGGTGGCGGTCGGCATTCCGCTGGGCGTGGTCATGGGCTGGCGGCGCCGGGTGGCATTCGCCCTGGACCCGTTCCTCACGGCCCTGTACGCGAGCCCGCTGGTGGCGCTGGCGCCGCTCCTCATCGTCATGTTCGGGGTGGGAGTCAAGGGCAAGACCATCCTGATCTTTCTCCTTGCGGTGTTCCCGTTCATCTTCAACGCCTTCGCCGGTGTCCGCTCCGTGGACACGCTGCTCATCAACGTCGTTCGGTCCCTGGGAGGAAAAGAGCGCGACCTCTACTTCAAGGTCATCCTGCCGAGCACTCTCCCCTACCTCGTGGCAGGAGCACGGATCGCCATCGGCCGGGGCATCGTCGGCATCATCGTCGGCGAGTTCTACGCCGCCTCCGAGGGTATCGGCCACGCGCTGATCTGGTTCGGCGACATGTACCAACTGGGGCACATGTTCGTGTGCATCCTCGTCATGATGATCATCGCGGTGCTCTTCACCGTGGGCCTGCGCAAGGCCGAGCTCGCCATCGCGCCCTGGCGCACCCAGGAAACACGATGAACCGCTACCTGTCACAGTACCGCGAGAACGAGGAGCCCATCCTGGGATGGGGTTTCATCGTGCTGTTCCTGCTGGTCTGGGAGGCGGCCCCGCATGTGGTGCCCCTGCCCAAGGGGCTGGCGCTCTTCTTCACCACCCCGTACCACATCGTCCTCAAGCTCTTCGAGATGAGCACTTCGGGCGAGGTGGCGTTCCACTTCTACGTCAGCGCCAGCGAGTTCGTCATCGGCCTCGGCCTCTCCATCATCGTGGCGCTGCCCGTGGGGCTGGTCATGGGGCGCTTTTACACGCTCAACGCCATGTTCGACCCCTTCGTCACCGCCTTCAACGCCACCCCCCGGCTGGTGTTCCTGCCGCTGGTGGTGCTCTGGTTCGGCTTCGGCATCTGGTCCACGGTGGTGATCGTCTTCATCGGCGCGCTCTTCCCGCTCCTCATCAACACCTACGAGGGCGTCAAGAACGTAGACCGCGTTCTGATCAACGTGGTGCGCTCCTTCGGCGCCAACGAGTGGCAGCTCATGAAGATCGTGGTGCTGCCCAACTCCCTGCCCTACATCATCGCCGGCCTGAGGCTCGCCATCGGCCGCGCCATCCTGGGCGTGGTGGTGGGTGAGTTCTTCGGCTCCGACCAGGGCATCGGCTACCTGATGGCCGCGGCCGCCGGCAACTACATCGTCGACGTGGTCTTCGCCGGCCTCATCCTGTTCATGGGCATCTCGCTGGTGATGACCATGGCGGTCAAGAAGCTGGAGGACCGCCTGAGCAGGTGGCGGCCGGAGCAGGTGAAGACGTTCTGAGGTCTCGCGAACCGGATGAAGATTACGGGGGACACGGTCACAGGCCGTGTCCCCCGTAATTGTATGATTGTATGAAGCGGATGACCTACAGCGGCTTCGGCTGCAGGTAGTAACCCCGCTCTCTCAGGGTCTCGTTCAGCAGGTCTCTGGCGACGAACTTCTCCACGTCGGGGAGGGGCTTGTCCTTGGGCCAAAGGTTCTTCGCGATCATGCGCTTGACGCGGGAGGAGAACAGGCTCAGGACCAGGGCCTCGGGCATGTCCGGGCCGTACTGGTCGAACACTTCCTCCCATACCCCTTCGGCTTCCCGGCGGTCCTTCATGGCGAAGTACTTCTGGATGACGTCGACCGACCCTTCCTTGTTGTTCTTCATGTACTCGGCGGCCTCGGCCATGGCGTGGATGAACGCCTTGGCGGCCTTCCGATTGGTTTTGAGGTAGTCGTTGTGGACCCAGAAGCTCCCGCCGATGCGGGGCAGGTACTTGCCGGTCTTCAGGATGACCTTGAAGCCCGCGAGCTTGGCCTTGGCGGCGTGGGGGAACGTGAGCAGGCCGGCGTGGATGTCGCCGTTGATCATGGCGGCGATCCGCTCGGCCTCGCCCCGGAAGCTGATGACCTTGTAGTCGCGACCGGGCTCCATGCCGAAGTTCCTGGACAGGACGATGTCGGCCTCATCGTAGTCGGCGCTGCCGGGCCGTCCCAGGCCGATGATCTTGCCCTTGAGGTCCTGCACCGACTTGATGCTGGCGTGGGCGGTAACGGTCCACTGGGAGATCAGCGACTGGCCCACCAGGTAGGTGATGGGCGCGCCCTTGAGCGCGGCCTGGGAGCCGCCGCCGGGGATCGGCACGAAGTCGATCTGCTTGGCGATGCCGGCGTTCAGCAGCGCCTTGCCGCTCATGCTGCGGTACTTGGCGTCGAGCCCGTACTTCTTGAAGATGCCCTGCTCCATGGCGATGTACGAGGGGATGTGGAATCCGCTCGCCGAGGTCGTCCGGCCCACGCTGATGCCCGTCATGTCGGCGGCGGTGGCGGCCGTGGCCGCAAGGGTTGCGAGACCGAAGGCCAACAACGCTGCCGGGGCTGTCCATTTGTTCCTGAATTTGCTCATTTCGTCGCTCCTTGTGGTTTTTCTTCACCGCCAGCCGATGAGTGGCCGCACTCTATGACAGAGTCGTCTTGGTTTGCAAGCGGGTATGGAGGAGTTTCGGGCAACCCTCACCCCGGCCCTCTCCCAGAGGGAGAGGGGCTTGAAGGTTGGATTCTCCCGGATGGAGAGGGGTTGAAGGCTCGATGACGGAATTCTCTACGGCCGGTCAACGGCACAGCGGCCAGACCTGGTACCAGGAGTCGCAACGGAAACGCGACTCGCATTGATCGAGCTGGGAGCGATACTCGCTGGCGGTGGCGGCCACGTTTCTGGCGGTGCGCTGGAGCTTGGGCTTCTTCTTCCAGGTGCCTCTCCTATAGCCGCCGCGGCCCTCGTGATAGGCGAGGTAGAGTTGCTCGGCATCGGTGCGGGAGATGCCGAGCTGGCGCCAAGTCTTGTGGTTGTACCAGCCGACGAAGTCCAGGGCGTCCTCCATGTCCGAGCGGCTGCGGAAGAGCCTGCCCCGTTCCGCCTGGTACTCGCCCCACACCGGATCCTGGGCCTGGGCGTATCCCTTGGCCGACGACGGCCGCCCCAACGGGATGAACCAGAGCCAGCGCCGGGGCGGCCTGGCGTGGCTCCGGTAGCTGGACTCGTGGCGCACGAAGGCCATGAGGATGTGCACCGGCGTGCCCCACTTGCGCTGGGACTTGACCGCGTAGTCGTACCAGTCGGGATACTGCGCGAAGACCTGGCAGATGTCCGCCTGGCGCTTCGGCGGCGGTGTCGAAAAGGAGCAACCCGCCACCCAAGCGAGCAGGAGCACGACCAGCGCTGTCCGCGCTACCAACATCTGCCTACGCTCTTGCCGACCGCGGCCTGTCGCTCCCGCACGGGAACGGACACGTTGATGGTCTTCTCGTGTGGCATGACGCGGGTCCGCTCCCGGCCCGTCAAGGAGACGCGGGCGCGGTCTGGAAAACCTTCACCCGCACCAGGTGGGCGGTGATGGCCAGGACCACGGCGGCAGCGCCCGCGCTCAGGGTCAGGGTGCCCGGGAAGATCATGACGAAACCGCCCGCCAACAGGAGGATCCGCTCCCACACGGCGGTTGCCTTGGAGATCCAACCCTCGAAGCCCGCGGCCAGGGCGAACAACGCCAGCGCGGCGACGCCGGTGGCGAACGCGATCTCGGCGAGGCTCCCCTTCATCAGCAGGCCGGTGTTGAAAACGAACAGGAACGGGAGCACGAACGCGCCGATCGCCATACGCATCCCCAGGAGCCCCACGATCATGGGGTTGGCTCCGGCCAGGCCTCCGGCAAGGAACATGGCCGGACCCGCCGGCGGGGACATGGGCGCGATGACCGCGAAATAGACGGCGAACAGGTGCGCGGCCAGCGGCGGCACGCCCAGTTGCACGGTCACGGGCACGATCATGATGGCCGTCAGGATGTAGGTGGCCGCCACCGACAGCGGCGCCCCCAGCACCAGGGAGGCGATCATGGCGATGACCAGGGCCGGGAACAGGTAGCCGCCGGAGAAGAGCATCACCATGGAGCCGAACTTGCCGCCCAGGCCGGTGGCGGAGATGGCCGTGACCATGATGGCGCCGGCGGCGATGGGCAGCGCCACGATGATGGTGGTGGTGGCGCCGGTCTCGAGCCCCTTGAGCACGTTCTTGACGAAGTCCTTGCGCCCCTTCTTCCGGACTACCGTGACCACCAGCAAGGTCGCGATGGCCACCAGCGCGGCCCGGATGGGGGTGTAGCCTTCCAGCAGGACCCAGACGATGACCACCAGCGGCACGATGAAGTGGCCGTCTTCCTTGAGCACGTCCCACGCCGAGCGCCGACCCTCGGTGGGGGAGATGATCCCCATCTTCACGCTCTCCATGTGCACCTGCCAGAAGACCGTGTAGAAGTAGAGGCAGGCGGGTATGAACGCCGCCACGATGATCTCGACGTAGGGGATGCCGCTGATGTCGCTCATCAGGAAGACGGTGGAGGCCATCACCGGCGGCATGAACATGCCCCCCATGGAGGCCGACAGCTCCACCGCGCCGGCGAACTGTGGCCGGAAGCCCACCTGCTTCATCATCGGGATGGTGAAGGAGCCGCTGGTGGCGACGTTGGCGATCTGGCTGCCGGAGATGGTGCCGAACAGCCCGCTCCCCACCACCGCCACCTTGGCCGGGCCCCCGCGCGCGCGTCCGGCCATGGCGTCGGCCAGGTCCACGAAGAACGCGGCGCCGCCCATGTGCAGCAGCAACTGGCCGAAGAGCACGAACAGGATGATGTAGGTGGCGGAGATGTTCATCAGCGAGCCCCACATGCCCTGGGGGCTCAGGAACAGCACGTCGACGACCCGGTCGAAGGTCATGCCCGAGTGCCACCAGATGCCGCCGAGAAAGTTTCCCCAGAACATGTACGCGAGGAAGGCCACGGTGACCAACACCAGCGGCATCCTCGACACTCGCCGCACCCCCTCCAGCACCAGCAGGACCAGCAGGCTGCCGAAGATGAGGTCCCAGAGCGGCGGCTCGTCGATGAGGCTCAACCACAGGGTGATGCGCTCGAGGTTGAACATCATGTAGACCCAGATGGCGATGGAAATACCCGCCAGGGTCCAGTCCCACCACCCCACCCGCGTCTTCTTCGCCCCCGGGGAGTAAACGATGAAGGAAAAGGCCAGGAGCCACAGCAAATGCGTCGAGCGGTGCTGAAATATGTTCAGCTTGCCGACGCCGATGAGGAACACATAGAGGTGGTAGCACGAGTACAGGATGGCGAAGCCGGTGACGAGCTTGGCGGCAACGCCGGTGAATTGCCTGCGGCTCCCCTCGGCGTACTCTTCGTACACCTGGCCCAGGGTTGTCAGGAAGGACATGGGTTGAACGGGAACGGGTCTTGCCGGTCACGCACGGGAGCACTCGCCGCCGTTGCGCGACCGAGAGCGCGGAGCGTACGCGGGACAGGACGTCCCGCGTACGCTGCCATGCGCCGCTACTACATGGCGCCTACTTCCTTGAAGTACTTCACGGTGCCCTCATGGAGATTCAACGCGTCCGACGCCTTGTCCAGGGCGACGGTGTTGGCCTCTGTGAGGTCCACGAAGGACTTGTGCACGCTGATGAGATACTTCTTGCTGCCGAAGATGGCCTTGGTGATGGCATAGGCCTGGTCGACGCTCAGGTCGGCCCGGATGCAGACGATGTCGGCCATGCGCACGGTGTGCAGGGGCTCCTTGTTGACGAACTTGTAGCCGTATCCGAAGTCCCCCGGTTTGTCGAGCATCACGTACTCATACCCGAACTCCGCGCCCAGCTTGTCGATGGCTTCCTTGTCCAGGCCCACCCACACCATCTCGCGGTTGTTGGTGAGGTCGACGATGCGGCTGCTCGGCTGCCCCCAAAGACCGCCGAGACCCTCGATCTGGCCGTCCTGGAGCAACTCCAATGAAGGAGCGGAGTACTGGTAGTGGATCTTCGCGCCCCACGCTTCCATCGCCTTGAAGTTGGTGCCGTGCACATTGGCGACATCGTCGAAGACCATGTACGAGCCGCTTCCCGGAGGACCCACCGAGATGCCGTCCTTGGCCTTCTTGGACACGTAGTCGCCGAACGTCTTGAGACCGGCCTTGGGGGTCGCGACGAACATGAAGAGGTCCGCGCCCCAGAAAGCCAACAGGTTGAAGTTGTACTTCTGCTTGAACGGCTTGTTGCCGCGGAGAGCGTTGACCGCCATGCGCGCCGAGGCGCCCACGGCCACTTCCGCCTTGCCGGTGCCGATCAGCGCCAGACCCGCGCCGGGACTGGACGTCGGCACGCTGACGTTCGAGTTGGCGACGCCCCGGCGCAGGGCCTCGCCCACCCCTTCCGCCTTCACCTGGAGCGTGCCGCCCGCCGGCGACCCCACCACCGAGATGTTCACCTGCGCCAACGCGCTCGAGCCCAGCAGCAGGGCCACCGCCACAACCACGCTTGAGAACACGGCTTTTCGATTCATTCGAATACCTCCTGGGTTTTGTCGATTCGGCCTGTTTATCGCATTTGCAACGCAACATCAACAACTAGCTCAAGAGCCGGGACGGACGGTACGGACCACCGTTCGATCCCCTTTTGAACCGGGTTGGACAAATGGCCGCCGTTCGGGTATTTCAACCTAGCTCACTATCACTTTTCAGGAGGAACACCAGATGAGACGATTCCGTTTTCTCACCCGCTTCGGCTTGGTTGCCGCCACCGCGGCCGTTTTGGCCCTGGGCGCATCGAACCCTGCTTCCGCGGCCGACAAGCTGCTCGACAAGATCCACTTCCTCATTCCCGGCGGCGCCGGCGGCGGCTGGGACGGCACCGCCCGGGGCACCGGAGAGGCGTTGACCAAGGCCGGCATCGTCGGATCGGCTTCGTACGAGAACATGTCCGGGGGCGGCGGCGGCAAGGCCATCGGCTTCCTCATCGAGAACGCCGCGTCCAATCACGGCACCTTGATGGTCAACTCGACTCCCATCATCATCCGTTCGCTGGTGGGGCGCTTTCCCCACAACTTCCGCGATCTGACCATGATCGCCGGCACCATCGGCGACTACCAGGCCATCATCACGGGCAAGAACAGCCCTTACAAAAACTTTGCGGATGTCGTTGCGGCCTACAAGAAGAACCCCCGCAAGGTGTCGGTGGGCGGCGGGTCGGTGCCCGGATCCCTGGATCATCTGTCCATCGCGATGGCCTTTCAAGGGGCCGGAGCGGATCCGACAAAGGTCAAGTACATCGCCTATGACGCCGGCGGCAAGCTGAACGCGGCCATTCTGTCCGGCGAGGTCGCCGCGGGTTCCACCGGTTTCTCGGAAGCCGTGGGGCTGGCGAAGGCCGGCGAGATGCGCATTCTGGCGGTCACCGCTCCGGAGCGCGTGGCGGCGTTCAAGGATGCGCCGACTCTCAAGGAACAGGGCATCGACGTCACCTTCGTCAACTGGCGCGGCTTTTTCGCCGCCCCGGGATTGCCGGAAGACAAGGCGAACCAGTACCGCAAGGCCCTGGCGGCGATGTATGCCACGCCGGAGTGGAAGGCCGTGCGCGACCGCAACGGCTGGGTGGACATCCACAACTCCGGAAAGGATTTCGTCGCGTTCCTGGAAAACCAGGAGAAGGTGATCAAGACCTTGATGCAGCAGCTCGGTTTCCTGAAGTAACAGCCCGACGCAAGCCGGGGCGTCCGCGCAGGGCGCCCCGGTTTTTCTCCCCGTAGCGCGAGGGACGGACAGGAGTGGCTTCATGACCCTCGAACGCGCCATCGCCCTTGTTTTCATCGCCGTTTGCCTGGCCTACGGCTACACGGCCTTCGTGGTCATGGAGGCCTCGATCCTTCCGTTCGAGCGCAACCTTGCGTTCCTGCCCAACGTGCTGCCCAAGTGGTTGAGCGTCATCGGCGTGGTGGTGGGGCTCGCGGTGCTGATCCAGTCCCGAGGCGAGCACGCGGGCGAAGAGGACCCCGACGGCATCGACACCGGGAATCTCCGGCAGTACAACCTCGGCCAGACGATTCTGCTGCTGGCGCTCATGGTGGCCTACGCGCTCCTGCTTAGACCCGTAGGATTCCTGACCACGACGACACTGTTCCTCGCTGGCGGCGCCGTGATTCTCGGCGAGAGACGCTACGCGCTCCTGGTCCCGGTCGCCGTGCTGTCGGCGTTCCTGATCTGGTACCTGGTGCAGGAAGTGCTCGGCATCTTCCTCCGCCCGTGGCCCTGGTTCGTCTAGAGGGAACAGTTTGATGCTGGAAGGAATCCTCACCGGTCTGTCGACCGCCTTCAGTATCCAGAACCTGTTAATGGTCGTCGCGGGGTGTCTGATCGGCACCTTCATCGGCATGCTGCCGGGCCTCGGGCCGATGTCCATCATCGCCATCATGATCCCGGTGGCCATTCAGATCGGCGACCCGGCAGCCGCGTTGATCCTCCTGGCGGGGGTGTACTACGGCGCCATATTCGGCGGCTCCACCTCGTCCATCCTCATCAATGCCCCGGGCGTGGCCGGTACCGTCGCCACCGCGTTCGACGGCTATCCCATGGCGCGCCAGGGACAGGCCGGCAAGGCGCTCACCGTTGCCGCCATCGGCTCTTTCTCCGGGGGCACCGTCGGCGCCATCCTGCTGATGGGGTTCGCGCCGGGGCTGGCCACGGTAGCCCTGCTGTTCCACTCCGCGGAGTATTTCGCCCTCATGGTGGTGGGCCTTGCCGCCATCGCCGCTTTCGCGGGCTCGGGCCAGGTCGCCAAGGCGTTGATGATGACCGTGCTGGGCGTGATCCTGGCCACCGTGGGCGAAAGCGCGCTGTTCAACCAGCCGCGTTTCACCTTCGGCGTCCAGGACCTGCAGAGCGGCATCAGCTTCATCACCCTGGCCATGGCGCTGTTCGCCCTGCCCGAGGCCCTCTACCTGGTGCTCAACCCGAAGCGCTCCGAGCGGGGCGGGGACGGCGGAAGCAAGATCTCCAACCTGCGGATCACCCGCGAGGAGGCAAAGGAGATCGCGCCTGTCATCGGCCGCCAGTCGCTTCAAGGCTTCTTCATCGGGGTCATGCCGGGCGCCGGGGCCACCATCGCGTCGTTCCTCGGCTACGCCGTCGAGCGCAACATCGCCAAGGGGGAAGACCGGGCCAAGTTCGGCAAGGGGTCGGTCAAGGGGCTCGCCGCCCCGGAGACCGCCAACAACGCGGCCTGCACGGGCTCGTTCGTGCCGTTGCTGACGCTGGGCATTCCGGGATCGGGCACCACCGCGATCCTGCTGGGCGCGTTGATCGCCCTGAACGTAGCCCCGGGACCGCGCCTCATGGTCGACAATCCCTCGATCTTCTGGGCCGTGATCATCTCCATGTACATCGGCAACGTGGTGCTGCTGATCCTCAACCTGCCGCTGATCCCGTATATCGCCAAGCTGTTGGAAATCCCCCGCAACTACCTGATCCCGTTCATCCTGTTCTTCACCATGATGGGCAGCTACATCGGCCAGAACAACGCCACCGAGCTGCTGCTGCTCACCGGCATGGGGATCCTGGCCACCATCATGCGCATGGCCGGCTACCCGCTGGCGCCCATGCTGATCGGCTTCATCCTCGGGCCGCTGCTGGAGGACAACTTCGCGCGCGCCATGAACCTCACCGACGGCATCAGCTTCATGTGGGAGCGGCCCATGACCTTGGCGCTGCTCTTCTTCGCCATCATCCTGATCTTCTTGCCGTCGATCCGCGCGGGGTTCGCCAAGCTCAAGGGCGACGAAGCCGCCCGGGGAGACTAGGAGCCCGTCCGAGTAATCCGATTGTAGCGGGGGTCGGGGCGACCGGCCGGTCGTCCCTACGGAGGTCCACCAGGCCCAACGGTTCAAGTGGGAAGAGTCGCGGTTGGTGTACCCCGGCGGTCTGGACGAGTTCACCGACGACGTCGTCCGCATCGAGCGGAGCATGATCGCCGACATGGTAGCGGCGGGCTGCCGCTACATCCAGATCGACGCCCCCGGTTACACGGCCTACATGGACCGGGTGTCGCTGGATCGCATGCGCTCCCGCGGCGAGGACCCGGACGAGAACCTTGAACGCTCCATCCGCGCCGACAACGCCCTGATCGACGGCTTCCCCGGAGTGACCTTCGGCATCCACCTGTGCCGGGGAAACGCCCGCACCCACGACCCCGAGACCGGCGAGCTGGTGCCGCAGTGGCATCGGGAAGGTTACTACGACGCCATCGCCGAGCGCCTCTTCAACGGCCTGCGCCACCACCGCTTCCTGCTGGAGTACGACAGCGACCGCGCCGGCTCCTTCGAGCCTCTCCGCTTCGTGCCCGCGGGCAAGACCGTCGTGCTCGGGCTGGTGACGACCAAGAGCGCCCGCCTCGAAAGCGTCGACGAGTTGAGAAGACGGGTGGACGAAGCAAGCCGGCACTGCCCGCCGGATCAACTGGCCTTGAGCCCGCAATGCGGCTTCGCCAGCGGCCTCTACCACGAATCCCTGAGCGAGGACGACCAGTGGCGCAAGCTCGACCGGATCGTAGAGACGGCCTCCGCGATATGGGGAGGCTGGTAGGGATCGGTGTCGGGCGTCGAGGTGAAGCGGTCACCGAGAACCCTCGCTACTACTTCAGGGTCGGCAGGCCCAAGCCGTCCAGGAACCGGCTTGCGGGAGGGGTCCAGTCAGTAGCGCTCCATCGACTCAACGAATGCCCGGAACCGCTCTGACGCGGCATGACGACAAGCTTCGCCGAACCACCCGCGCCAGCGTAGGCCTCGCGCCATGACCCGGCCCTCGCCGTGCGCGGATCATTCTCCGCGAACAGCATCAGAACCGGAGTTTTGGAGCCTTGGGCGAAGGTTTGATAGGCCGCAATCATGTTTTGGTTGTAGAAGTGCCCGCCCAAGTATTCTCCCTTCGCGCAAGCGCCACCGCGAGCGCCCGCCGCACTGATCACGCCACGGAGTCCTGGAGCCCCTTTTTTGGTCAAGGCAATGGCACCCAGTCCGCCGCCGGAATGGCCCATCACTACGATCCGGCCGGGGTCGATGGAGGGCGACGCCTTCACGACCTCCGCCGTTACCAACCGGATCTGGTCAGCAACCAACCTGCCAGCCTTCTCGTAGTCTTGGGTATTGCAACCCCCGTGTCCCTCGTTGTGCCGAAGGGGCCTCCCCAAGTACCCTTCCGATCTGCCGTAACCCAGGCGATCAAAGACGTACGCCACGTATCCGGACCGCGCGAACACTCCCGCCGCGACGGCCATGTATTTGGCGCCCCGCTGCCGGCAACGCTTTCCGCACGTGCCATGCGCAAGCACCACTAGAGGTCGAGGCCCTTCCACGGCTGGCCGAAAGAGCCGGCCATAGATCTCGTAGCTGGACCAGTCGACACGGATGTGGACCCGGAGCGGCTCGTGCTGAACATCAAAGTCTGCGGCGGCGACGCTTGGCGCAAGCAATAGAGCAACGGCAACGTATTTGACAAGAGACATGGATCTTCCTCCCGTACCCAGATTTGATGAGCCGTTCACTGATGTCCGTGGAGCGCGTAGGGTCAATAGTGTTAACGTGCTCCGCACAAAGACCCGGATGATACAGATACGAGGACGAAGTGCGCCCTCCGAACGTAGGGGATTACACGAGATTGGCGAGGTCTTTCCCGAGGCCGCCCGATCGTTGAGGTCGGCGGTGCGGGACCCATCAGAGCCCGTGAGCGGAGACACTCCCGTCGGGAGGCCGGATATCCAACTGACCTGCCCGGTAACCTCGAAACGGTTCCCCCTCCGTAAGAAGGGGTACAACGGCGGGGTGTGTCGTTATACTGCGTGCGTCGTCATGCTTGTGTAGGGCCGCCATGAGTCGACAGGACCTTTTCCCGCGCATCTTGGGCTCGTTTCATGAAACGGTGTGGGATGATTCCCACTGGCCGACAACCTCTGCCCTCATCGATGAAGCCTGTGGGGCGAAAGGTAATTTCCTGGGGTTCGGCGACGGAACTCACCGGGAAGATATGGACGTGCTCTTCACCTGGCTTTGCTTCGGCGGGCAACGCTGCCACGAGTTGGAGCGCCTGTACCTCGAGGTCTACCTCCCGGTGGACGAACGCGTCCCGCGCATAGTCCAATTGCCCGACAGCCGACTGGTGCACGTCTCCTCGTTCTTTACGGACGAGGAAGCCAAGACTTCCCGGCTCTACAATGAGGCGTTGCCCCTCTACAATGCCCGGAACAGCCTTAACGCGCGTCTCGAAGGGCCGGCCGGATCGCAGATCATATGGGCTGTCGCGGATCCGGTGGCAGGGGACGGCTGGTCGTCCCATCAGGTCGAGACGATCGAACGTCTTCTCCCCCACCTTCGTCAATTCGTACGTGTCAGGCAGGCGCTGATGGATGCGGAAGCGCTGGGCTCGTCCCTCGCCATGCTGCTCGGCAACACGAGGATGGGCGTCATCCAACTGGACCGGCGCGGCCGGATCGTGGAAGCCAACGACGAGGCCGCAGACCTCCTACGCCGACGTGACGGCTTGGTCGCTCGGACCGGTTTCCTTCACGCTTCCTTGCAGGCCGAAGACGAAAGTCTCCAGAAGCTCCTGTCGGGTGCGCTTCAGTCCTTCGGCGGCCAAGGTGTCAGCGGCTCGTTGGCGGTGACACGCGAGGGTCTTTCGCCGCGGCTCGCGTTGCACGTCAGTCCGGTGAGCGAGAGTCGGAGGGACTCTCTTACTCTGCGCGTGGCCGTAATCGTGTTGGTGGTCGACCCTTTGCGCGAGGCACCACTGGATCCCGCCCTGGTGGCGGCCACGTTCGGCCTCACGCCGGCGGAGAGCCACGTGGTCGTACTGCTCGCGCAAGGAAGGACCGTCCGCGACATTGCAGGCGAGACGGGGCGCAGCGAAACCACCATCAAGTGGCATCTCAGAAACATCTTCGACAAGTGCGGCCTCTCCCGGCAAGTGGACTTGATGCAACTGGCGATGTCCCTCGCAAATGTTCCCAAATCGCCGCGCTGACACCGTCGGCGTTGTCTGCTAGCTAGCGGTCCGGTGCGATGGCGGCCTGCCCTGCCTGCGGCCACGCGGCAGGCGCGCTTGCTTTGGCCAACCTCTCTTCCAACGGCAGGCTCTCATCCCAGTGGTAGGCGATGAAGCGCCGGCCGTTGATGCCGTCGGAGGCCTCCGACGCGAGCCACACCACCGGCTTCTCCATGACGGGCGGCTGGATCAACTGGTTCCGGTCGTAGGGGGCATCCTGGGGTATCAGGTTGGTGTTGGCCGGCCCGCCCGGCACCAGCACGTTGGCGGTGACCCCGGTCCCCTCCAATTCCTGGCACAGGGTGGCCATGAAGGCTTCGTGGCCCGCCTTGGACGGTCCGTAGGGCGAGCCGTAGGCCCGGTACATGGTGTCCAGGCTGGTGGTGACGCCGATGATGCGGCCCCACCCTTTCTCGATCATGTGCCCCACCGCGGCGCGCACGGTGAAGAACGGTCCGTGACAGTTCACCGCGAACACCCGCAGCCACGCCTCGGGGGATGCTTCCCAGCACTTCAGGCGGAACTCGGTTTCCAGGCCGATGTTCCGCTGGTTGGTCCCGGCGTTGTTGACGAGGATGTCCAGACCGCCCAGGTCGGAGATGGCCGTGTTCACCGCCCGCGCCGCGCTCTCCCAACTGGAAACGCTTTCCACGATGGGCAGCACGCTGTCCTTGCCGGCCACCGCGCGCACCTCGTCCGCGGTCCGGTTGACCCATTCCTCGCTCACGTCCATCATGGCCACGCGCGCGCCCGCCGCGGTCAGGGCGAACGTCATGCGCCGGCCGAAGCCGATGGGGCTGCCGGCCCCGGTCACCAACGCTACTTTTCCTTCCAAGGGTTTGTCAGCCATTTGCGGATGCCTCCTGTTCTGCGAGCCGTCCCACGGTAACCTTGCGCGTCACCACGAACCGGACTCGTACACCAGTGTTCCCAGGCAATGCAAGGACAACATTCCCAATCATGTCATTCCCGCGGAACAGGCTGTGTAAAACCCTCTCCCTCCGGGAGGGGGTGGTCTGCGATCCGTCCCAAATCCAACCCCTCTCCCTTTGGGAGAGGGTGGCCGAAGGCCGGGTGAGGGCTGCGCAGCGACCCTGCCTCTCCGTGGGAGGCTGCTGGCGCCGGGAAGCCCTCACCCCGACCCTCTCCCAGAGGGAGAGGGGGTGGATTTGACACAGGGTGGAAAGCGGGACTCCAGGCGGGGCGAGGCGCTCGTTGGCCCCTGCGGCCCCTGGATCCCCGCCCCCGATCGGGATCGAGGGCATGCTTTCGCGGGAGTATCTGTGATGGGAAACAAGGGCTAATCCGGTTGCGGGTGGAGGGTCGGCAACCACGGGGTACCGCGGCGTGCGATGGCATGGAGCTGCAACAAGAGCTTACGCATCACCGCCACCAGGGCCACCTTTGCGGGCTTACCTCGGCGCCGCAACCGACGATAGAACCCACCCAGTTCGGGGTTGCACCGTGTAGCTGACAGCGCGGCCATGTACAAGGCCCGCCGGACCGTGCCACGGCCTCCGCGGATGGCGCGGTAGCCTTGACGCTGGCCGCTGTCGTGAGACCAGGGCGCCAAGCCCGCCAAGGAGGTCAAGCCCCTGCCGCAGCCTTGGCCCAGTTCGGGCAAGTACCCGAGCAAGGTTGCCGCAGTGAGCTCTCCCACGCCCTTCACGCTCTGAAACAAGGCTGCCCGTTCACTCAACTCCGGGTAACGCTGCCATAGCGCCTGGAGGGCCTTGTCCAGCCGCGCGATCTCTTTGCCCAGCCAGGCCACATGGCGCTCACAGGACTTCTTGTTCGCTCCCTTAAGCCCCTTCTCCAGCCGATTGAGTTCCTGCACCCGCTGCTGCACCAACTGCTGCCGCCGCCCCAGCACCTCTCGCAACTCCTCACTGGCCCCGTCCGCCTCCTCCTCCCCCTCCACCTTCATCATCGCCCCGTAGTGCGCCAGCACCTCGGCGTCCATAGGATCGGTCTTGGCCCCACGTCCCAGCGCCTGCGCAAACCCCCGTACCCGCGTCGGATGCGCTACGTGCACCGCCACCCCGCTCCCCTTCAATCCCTCCACCACTCCCCGCTCGTAGCCCCCCGTCGCCTCACACACCACCTGCGTCACCCCCTCCGCTCTCAGCCACTTCCGCATCTCCCGGATACCCCCTGCCTCATTCCTGAACCGCCCTAACCCCTTCCCCAACACCCACACCACCAACTCCCGCTTGCCTACATCTATCCCTGCATATTCCTTCATGACCGCCTCCTCTTCTGCTACCATGACGCTGTCCTCCACACTTGCTTATGCGGGGCGCTGACCCCCGGTATCTGTTCGGAGCGACAACTGGCATGCGGGGTGTCCTACTCCCGCCCGGTGCAGATCCCCAAAGGCTCTCACCCCATGACGTACGACTCGCCCCGCATGCCTACCCCTCAAATTGGCCGATCTGAGGGGATCTCTCAACATACAAATGACGGCTTGTGGCTCCGAACTTAGCCCGGGGCTTCCAGCCGCGCATCCATGAACGCGGGTGGGGGCGCGGTCCCCGCGGGCATGGGGCGCGCCCCGCCGGCGTCGAGCAGTCCCCGCAGGAACACGTCCTGGCGTTCCCTGGCGACCCACAGGGGCACGCCGCGGGTCATGATGGCGAAGAAGGTGCGGCCGTACTTGCGCGTGTAGGCGACGCCGGCCAGGGTCCCAATCCGCAGCACCCGCACCGTACCCGACTTGCCCACCACCGCTCCGCGATAGCGCGGCGCCGTCAGCCGGTCCCGCAGGGTGCCGGGGTCCACGCCGGCCACGGGCAGCACGTCCGGGAAAGACAGGCCGCGCTTCCCGAGGGTCCGTTCCAGGGCCGCGAACATGGCTACCGCCGCCCGCGGGCTCATCTGGTTGTTGCGGCCGTCGCCGGCGGCGTTGTCGATGACGATGGCCGAGCGGGGCACGCCGGAGACGCTTCTGCGCAGGATGCGTTGGACCGTTTCCGGGCCGCCGATCTGGTACGAGAACTCGTGGAAGTTGTCGTTCGAGTGGCTGTTGAAGTCCTTGAGGTGGCGCAGCAGCGGTGGCGAGGCATGCACCACGAGCACACGCGGCGGGCGCGCCTCGCTCCGTTTCCGGGCCGCGTGGCGCCGGAAGCGGAGCGTGTAGTCCTTCAGCGGCATGGACGCGCCGGGGAACAGCGCCCGGGTGACCACCGGCCAGCTCTCGGCGGCCAGGCGGCCCGTCCATACGCGCTTGAGCCGGCGCCCGGCCGGGTCGGGCGTCCAGTCGAAATAGAACGGCCCCTCGACGCCGATCGCTCCGTTGACACGGCGGATACCCTTGTCCCGAAGCTCCAACAGGACCCGGAAGGCGTTGGCGAAGAGGAAGTACGGATCGCCTTCCGCCCTTATGATCAGGTCGCCGTGAAGAGTCCCGCCGTCCACCGGACCCGCGGCCAGGAATCGCGTCCGAAAGCGCCGGTCCGGATCAAGCTTCGAGAGAAACGCCAGCGTGGTGGCGACCTTGGTGACCGACGCGGGATGGTACGGGCGGGTGGAGTTCAACGCCGCCAGCACCTTGCCGTTCTCCGCCCGCGCGAACACCCCGTGGTCGGCGCCGATCACCTTCCGCGCCAGACCTTGCAGCGGAGGCTCGGCCGCTGATGCCGGCGCCCACAGGAGGTGGACGGTCAGAAACGCCAACCCGAAAGTTCTATACATGGTCTGAGTAACGATGTTTCAGTACGGCGTATGCTTGGCGCCCTTCCGGGGCCCGCGCCGCCCTTGCGGCCGCCGACCGGTGGGAGTATTCAAGAATGCATGCGGCGACGTCAAGGGGAGTATCGCGTCCATCCATGGAATTCGCGGACCGGAGGCGTCAGGAGGACCACGACATGGGTGTTCTGATCGACGGCCAATGGCACGAGGACGGCCAGGTGCAGACCGATGCGCGCGGCAGCTTCGTCCGGGACGATTCCGTCTTCCGCAACTGGATCACCGCCGACGGCGCTCCGGGGATTACCGGCGAGGGGGGTTTCGACGCGGAACCCGGTCGCTACCACCTGTTCGTCTCTCCGTCATGCCCGTGGGCGCACCGCGCCATGATCCTGCGCAAGCTGAAGCGCCTGGAGGACGTCGTCTCCATGTCCAGCGCGGACCGGCCTAAGACCGCGGGCTGGTCCTATTCCCGCGGCATCGACGACCTCGGCCCCGGCGATGACGGCGTCTTCCGGCTGCACCAGGTCTACACCGCGGCCAAGCCCGACTACAGCGGCAAGGTTACGGTGCCGACCCTGTGGGACCGCCGGCGGCGCACCATCGTCAACAACGAGTCCTCCGAGATCATCCGCATGTTCAACTCGGCGTTCGACGGCCTGACCGGCGCGGGCGAAGACTACTGCCCGGCCGGCCTGCGCGCGGAGATCGACCGCGTCAACGACTTCGTCTACGAGCACGTGAACAACGGCGTGTACCGGGCGGGCTTCGCCAAGTCGCAGGAAGCCTACGAGGAGGCGGTAAAGAGGGTCTTTCACGGCCTCGACACCATGGAGAGGTGGCTTACCGAGCGACGCTACCTGGCGGGCGGCCGCATCACCGAGGCCGACTGGCGCGCCTTCCCTACGCTGCTGCGCTTCGACCTGGTCTACCACGGCCACTTCAAGTGCAACCTCCGGCGCGTGCAGGACTATCCCAACCTCAGCGGTTACCTGCGGGAGCTGTACCAGTGGCCGGGAGTGCGGGAGACCTGCGACCTCGACAAGATCAAGGCGGGCTACTACGGCAGCCAGTCCCACGTGAACCCCACCGGCATCGTCCCGCTCGGTCCGTCCATGGATCACCTGGAGGAGCCGCATGGGCGGGAGGCGCTGCCGGCGGCTGGCTAGCGCGAGTCCGCTCCCGTTTGACTGCCACGGCCGGGGCATCATAAACAGGAACCATACCAGCGACACAAGGAGACCGCTCATGAGCGAACGCGTATGGGATCGTTATCTTTCGGAACAGGACAAGGCGCACGTGGCGATGAAGGCGCCCAGGCCCATCGGCTTCGGCAAGAAACCCGCCCTGCTTCTCATCGACCTCTACCGGTGGGTCTTCGGCGACAAGCCCGAGCCCGTGCTGGAGGCCATCAAGGACTGGCCGGGAAGCTGCGGCATGGCCGGATGGAACGCCATCCCCCACATCCAGAAACTGCTGGCGACCGCGCGCGAGGTGGGGATTCCCGTCATTCACATCTCCGGTCTGCCCGGCGCCGGCGTCGACGAGTGGTCCTTCCGGCGTGACGGGGGAACGGACAACCTCTCTGCCGAAGCCCTGGAGCGCCGGCGCAACAAGTTCGACATCATCGACGAGGTGGCGCCGCAACCCGGCGAGGCGGTGCTGCGCAAGCTCTCGCCCAGCGCGTTCTGGGGCACGCCGCTGGTGGCGCACTTGAACCAGCACGGCATCGACACCGTCATCACCTGCGGCGAAAGCACCAGCGGCTGCGTCCGCGCCAGCGTGGTGGAGGGCTGCACCTACCGCTTCCGCATGGTGGTGGCCGAGGAGTGCGTGTTCGACCGCCACGAGGCCTGCCACGCCATCAACCTGTTCGACATGAACCAGAAGTACGCCGACGTGCTGCCGCTCGACGACATCGTGCAGTACCTGCACGCGTGGCGCGCGGAACGGCCGGCGGAAGCGTAGTCCGACCCCCGCACACCTGGATTCCCGCTTTCCAGCCTGTGTCCAACCCCTCTCCCTTCCGGGAGAGGGTGGCCGAAGGCCGGGTGAGGGCCGCGCGGCGACCCTGCCTCTCCCTGGGAGGCTGCTGGCGCCGGGAAGCCCTCACCCCGACCCTCTCCCAGAGGGAGAGGGGGTGGATTTGACACAGGCTGGTTGGCGCAATGACGTTTCCGGAGAACCTCAGGCTATCCGTTGGTGAGATTGCTGGGGCGTCCATTCCCCCGCAGCTTCACCCCGCCGTCGCCGGCGGCCTGGCGCAGGCGGTCCCACTCGTCCCTGAACCCGTGGGTATGGCCGCGGAAATGGGGCATGACGTAGCGCGCGAACAGTTCCAGCGAACGGCGCAGGTTCTGGCTGCCGGTCCACTCGTGGGTGGTGAGCAGGAGGCCGCCGAAACCGCCGGTCTCCTGCTGCATGCGCTCGATGTGGCGGATGGCGTCGTCCGGGGTGCCGATGATCCAGTCGCGCCGGTCCGCGGCCGACCGCGCCGTGATCTCCGACGCGGGCTGGTCGGGATAGGACTCGTAGGGCCTCTTGAGGCCGATGGCGAAGAAGTACTCCATGTCCCGGGCGATGCCCGCCTCCACGTCCGCCCAGGCATGCTCGCGCGTCTCCGCGAGATAGACGCTGGTGGCGATGCGCCAGTTGTCCCGGCTGGCGGTCTTGCCGTACTTGGCGGCCGCGGCCTCCACGGTCTTCCACTGCTCGGAGTGGGCCGGGTTCCGCCACCGGTTCTTGCCCGCGGGGGACAGCAGCATCATGTCGTGCTTGCCGACCATATCGAGGCTTCCGGAGGTTCCCGACGAGGCCACGGCCAGGGGCATGCGCGGCTGCTGGTACGAGCGGAGCTGCAGCCGCATGCCCTCGAAGCTCCAGAACTCGCCGTGGTGGTCGATGGGCTCGGGCGACTCCAGCAGGCGCACGATGACGTCGACGGACTCGGCCAGCATCGCGTGGAGCTTCTCGTTGGGGAGGCCGAAGAGCTTCTTGTCGGTCACCAGCGCGCTGGGCCCCACCCCCAGGATGGCGCGCCCGCGGGTCAGGTGGTCGAGGAAGGCCATGCGCTCGGCGACGTGGAACGGATGGTGGAACGGCGTGTTGATGACCGAGGTGCCGAGACGAATGCGCTTGGCGTGGGCCGCGGCCTTGGCCAGCGCCAGCTCGGGCGCCGGCATGTTCTCCCAGCCGCCGGAATGATGCTCGCCGATGAAGAACTCGTCGAAGTCCATCTCCTCGGCGTAGTGGATGAGCGAGATGTCCCGGTCGAACGCCAGCGCCGGGTTCTCCGACGGGTCGTGGATCGGCATCATGAAAAAGGAGAACTTCATCGTCATACCTCGAAATAGCCGCCGGTGATGGCGTCGTTCCAAAGCTTGATGGCGGCCGGGGCCACACCACGGGGAAGCCCTTCCTCGGCCTTCCAGAAGCTGTGGACGCCCGCGCCGAAATGGGTCAGATGGGTCTTCGGCGCCGGCCGCATGGCCGCGAAGGCGGGCAGGATCACCTCCTTGTAGACCTCCGGGCTGTGGTCCCGGCTGTCCTTGGTGATGACGAACAGGAACGGCGGCAGCGGCGGCGCGTCCGGCCCCGACAGCTCGCGCGGATAGCCCCGGTAACGCGCGACGAGCGCGTCGGTCTCCTCGCCGTTCATGCCGAGCCGCTCGGCGCTGACCCGGGCAGCCTCGGTCAGCGACGCCGCGATGTCGTGGGTGACGACGTATTCCGCCTTGAACTGCGGCCGCGCCCTAGCCCTTTCCCAGGTGTCGAGGATCTCCTCCATCAGCATCGGCAACTGCATCAGCGCCGCCGGCCCCTGCTGTCCCAGCGCCTCGGGTCCGGCGTAGCGGGCCAAGTCGCGCCAAGTGCGGATGTAGAGCTCGTTGAAGGGGTCGCTGCGCACGGCCTCGTCGGTGCTGACGCGCTCGAAACCGGAGACCTTCCCCAGCGACCCGCTCCAGTTATCGCGCATGGCGCCCACGTGGCCGAAGGGGGTATGCTCGGTGGCCACCACGCCGGCGAAGTTTGGCACGCGCTGGGACAGCATGGAGACGAAGGGGCCGCCGGTGGAGTGGCCCTCGCCGTAGATGGAGAACGCCCCCTCGGGCAGGTGCCGGCGCATGGCCTCCTTCATCCCTTCCTCGAAGGCCACGGGCCACGCCGCCATGCGGTAGTAGAAGTTGGTGCCGGGCTTGGCCCGTGCGACGGTCCGGGTGCCGTAGCGCGGGCGCATGGAAACGTCCCGGGCCACCTCGTACTCCTCTCGGCCGATGGGCTCGCCCTGCTTCCAGATGGGCGTGCGGACGCTGCCGTCCGGGTGGATGGTGTCGCCCGGCCAGTCCCGGCCGGCTTCGGCGAAGTTGAACCGGCCCGGAAACGTCCCGCTAAGGACCTTGAAGCCGAACTTGCCGGCGGCGACAAGAGCGACGCTCTCCATGGTCTTGTAGTCGCCCGAGCCGCCGTGGAGCAGGAAGATCCCCACCTTCCTGCCGTCCGCGCCGCGCGCGATCCGTGCCTCGTCCCGAGGCTGGTAGACCATCATGCCGACGTCCCAATCCATGCCCAGGGCCTCGATCCGGATGATGTCCTCCTCGACACTCACCGGAATGTCGGGCATGCCCAGCACCGCCTCGGAATCGCGGATGATCTGTTCGCGCGACACCGTCCCGGGTAATTCGATACGTGAACCGGTCATGGAAGTCCTTTCCTTAGGAGCCTCCCCTGTCTACTACAGAGACGGTCCGCCCGCCACAAGCCTTGCGGACACGCCCGGCAAACGCGCCCGGCCGGCCAAGGGGAGTGCCGGGCGCCATCGTTTGACAAGGGTGCGGGAGCCGTCCACAAAGTTCATGGACAGTCGCCGACCCGGAGTCCAAGCCATGTTCCGCTTCTCCCCCAACCCCAACAGCGCCGCACGCATCCGCTGGACCGACTGGAGTCCGGCCGCCTTCGAGCGCGCACGCGCCGAAGGCAAGCCGGTGATGCTCTTTCTGGGGGCCTTCTGGTGCGGCATCTGCCAGCGCATGGACGAGACGACCTTCTCGGACACCGAGATCATCGCGCTGCTGAACGCCTACTTCGTCCCGGTGCGCGTGGAAGACGCGCAACGGCCCGACATCGACGTGCGCTACAACCGCAACGGCTGGCCCACCATCGTTTTCCTGAGCGCCGAGGGCGACTTCCTGGCAAGCGTGAACTACCTGTCCCCCAAGGACTTCAGCGATGTCCTGGTGCGCGTCCACGTGGGTTTTCAGGAGCGCGAGCCGGCCCCCGCGACGCCAACTCCGAGCGCCCCGGTCCCGTCGGCCGGCAACCCGCCGCCGCAACCGGACGCGGCGACCGAAATCGCCGAGATGGTCTGGCGCCTCGCCGACCCGGTGCACGGCGGCTACGAACGGGAGCGCAAGTTTCCCCACTGCGAGGCCAACGAACTCCTGCTGCGGCATCATGCGACCACCGGCGACACGCGCTTCCTCAACCATGTGCGGCTGACGCTGTACAACATGCACCAGAGCAAGACCCACGACCCCGACGGGGGTTTCTTCCGCTACTCGTCGAAGCCGGACTGGAACGAGCCCCACCACGAGAAGCTGCTGGCCGACCACGCCGGCTTGCTGGAAAACGCCCTGCACGTGTTCGAGCTGACCGGGGAACCCTTCTTCCGGGAGCTGGCCGAAGAGATCCTGGACTACCTGGACCGCGGGTTTCGCGACCCTGCCGCGCCGTACTTCCACGGCTGCCGCGACTATATCCGCATCACGCCCGGCCGCGACATGCCGCCGGGGGCCATGCTCCACAGGAACCGGGGCATGTTCTCCATCACCGACCCCTGGATGTACACGGACGCCAACGCCCGCGCGGTCTCGGCCTGCCTGCGCGCCGCCCGGACCCTCGGGCGCACGGATTGCGGCGAACGCGCCCTGGACACCCTGCGTTTCCTGCTGAACCGTTGTTGGGACCGCGCCGGCTGCATGGCCCACTACGTCGACGACGCTCCGCGGTTGCACGGGCTGCTCACGGACCAGGTCCTGATGGGCCGCGCGCTGGCGGAGGGTTTCGAAGCCTCCGGCGAACCGGCCTTCCTCGAACATGCCGAAGCACTGGCCGGGTTCATCCGGACCCGCCTCGAAAACCCGGCGGGCGGGTTCTTCGACATTGCGGACAAGGGGCCCGCTTTCCTTCGCTATCCTCTCACCCTCGTCACCGAGAACGGCGCCGCGGCGCGCTTCTTCCTGAAGCTCCATGACCTGACGGCGAAGCCCGAATACCTCGAAGCCGCCCTGTGGGCCCTCAAGTGCTACCACGGAGACTTCGCCGACCACGGGGTCCACGCGGCGGAATACGGGATGGCCCTGGCGGACTACGGCAGGACCGTCTTCAAGCAGTGAACGTGCATGGGCGTGGCTCTCCGCGCCTGGATTCCCGCTTACCAGGCTGTGTCGAAACCCTCTCCCTCCGAGAGAGGGTGACCTGCGATCCGTCGCAAGATCCAAACCCTCTCCCTTTGGGAGAGGGTGGCCGAAGGCCGGGTGAGGGCTCCCCGGCAACCCTGCCCCTCCGGACTCCCTCACCCCGACCCTCTCCCAGAGGGAGAGGGAGTGGTTTGGCACAGGCTGTTGCGCGGGGATGACTGTCACGGGGCGTCGCCGCCGCTTTGCCATCACCGCGGGAATGTGAAATCATGTGGCCGACTCCGGTGCATGGAGGCCACCACGTGAACCTGACTCTGGCATACCATCCGGTGCGTGCGCTTCGGTTTGGCGCGGCTACCCGGCTCGACGGAACCACCCTCGAAATCGACACGGACGATCTTCGCGCGCTTCTGCTCGAAGACGAGGCGCTCGCCGACGTCGCCTTCGAGCACGTCGCGCCCGGCGAGGACTGCCGGGCGGGGCCGGTCTTCGACATCATCGAGCCCCGGGCCAAGGCGGCCGGCGACGGTCCGGACTTTCCGGGCATTCTGGGACCTCCCCTGACCGCCGGCAAGGGCACCACGCACGTGCTGTCGGGCATGGCTGTCACCGTCCTGGACGAGCACGCCGCGGGGGGCTCACGCGGCTCCATCGGCCGCGTCCTGGAGATGACCGGACCGGCGGCCGAGGGTTCGTGCTACTCGCCGTTGCACCACCTGGTGGTGGTCCCCCGGCTTGCCCCGGGAAAGGACGGTCCCGCGGCCCAGAGAGCGAAACGGGTGGCCGGGCTCAAGGCGGCGGTCTACCTGGCCCGGGCCGCGGCTTCGGACGTACCCGCCGAAAGCCGGACCTTCGAGCCCGTGGATCCCGGCCCGCCGGGCCGTCAGGGCCTGCCCCGGGTGGCGTACGTGGGACAGGTCTTCTCCCGCCAGCGCCGGGCGGAGCTGGACGAGCCAGTGCTGTACGGGCACAACACCACGGGGATGTTGCCGGTGCTGCTGCATCCCGACGAGTGGCTGGACGGCGCGGTAGTGACCTCCTACTATACCTCCATGGGAGGCGCGGAGACCTACCTCTACCAGAACCATCCCATCATCACCGAACTTTACAGGCGACACCACGCCGGGGAGCTGAACTTCGTCGGCACGGTGGCGAGCATCGCCGGATCGGACAACACCGACCGGGACCGCAACTGCCGCACCGCCGCGTCCCTGGTCAAGTGGGCGCTCAACGCCGACGCCGCCGTGCTCACCAAGTACGGCGGCGGCGTACCCCATGCCGACCTGGCCGAAACCGCCCGGCTGCTGGAGTCGGAGGGCGTCCGCACCTCGGTCATGGTCTCGGACGTGTCGCGGGACCGCCGCGTGGAATCGGCCCTGCTGTTCAACTTTCCCGAGGTCGACGCCATCGTCTACGGCGGCGGCAACGACACCCGGTGGGAGGTGGCGCCGGCCGCGCGGGTGATCGCCGCGACCCCGGCCATCGGCGAACTGCTGGCCGGGGCGCGGGAGCTGGGCGCCATGAACGTGGCGGGCGTGACCAATCAGCAAGGCGCGTCGCGGCTGCGGGCGGTGGTCTATTGAGGTCCCCCATGTGTGGACTGCTACCGCACCTCGAACACGTGATTCCCGCGCAACAGGCCGTGTCAAAACTGTGCAAGCCGAACATAGTTTACGTTTTGGACCGGGAACATGGTTTACACTTTTGGGTTACCGTTGGTGCCATTGTAGAGCTGGAGAAAGGGTCTGGGTGCGCTCATCGAGGGTGCCGAGGAGGTGGAAGCTGTAGCGGACTTCCCATCGGTGGTTGTCCACGGGGACGAGGGCGATGGGCTCCTGGGCGAGGACCTCGGAGAGATAGATGAGATGACCGCGCCACTTGAACTCGCCATTGTGGCGGACCCTGCGGACCGTGACCGTGGAATCGTACTGCACTTCGGGGAGCTTGGCTGGGAAAGAGCGAGGGCAGGGTTGGTGGACCGAGCCGGGAGTGCGGCGGTCCAGGGCCTCGTGAGAGCGCTCCCAGTACCAAACCAGCCCCCTCTCCCTCTGGGAGAGGGTCGGGGTGAGGGCTGTTCGAATGTAGCGCCGGGCCGGGCAGCCCTCACCCGGCCTTCGGCCACCCTCTCCCGGAGGGAGAGGGGTTGGATTCGGGACGGGTCGCCGGCCGCCTTCTCGCGGAGGGGGAGGGGTTTGACACGGGCTGGGAAGCAGAAATCCAGGGCTGGAGGAGGGCGTAAAGACCATCATCCGCGGGGCGCGTTATGACGACGTCGGGAACGGAGGCTTAACCATGAGGATCGTTCATTACCTGAACCAGTTCTTCGGAGGGATCGGCGGCGAGGAGCAGGCCGGCAGCCCGCTTGGCGAGGCCAACAATGCGGTCGGCCCGGGCCGTCTGCTGGAGCAGACCCTCGGCAACGAAGCCACCGTCGTCGCGACCCTGATCTGCGGCGACAACCACGCCGTGGAGCACTTGGACACGCTGGTAGCCGCGGTCGTGGAACGGGTGCGCAATGCCGAGGCCGACTTGTTCGTGGCCGGCCCATGCTTCGACGCCGGCCGCTACGGGATGGCGGCCGGCGCTCTGTGCAGCGCGGTGCAGGCCGAGCTGGGCATCCCGGCCGTTACGGCCATGCACGAGGAGAACCCGGGCGTGGACCTCTACCGCGAGAGCCTCTACATCGTCGATTCCGGAAGGAACGCGGCCAAGATGAAGGAAGTGGTCCAGCGCATGGCCGGGCTGGCCCGGAAACTGGTCGCCGGCGACCGTATCGGTACGCCCCGCGAAGAGGGCTACCTCACCCGCGGCCTGATACGGGACCGGTTCGTCGACAGGTCCTCGGCCGAGCGGCTCGTGGACATGGTCCTGGCCAAGGTCCAGGGACAGCCCTTCGACACCGAGATGCCCGTCACCTCGTTCGAGCCCGTGGCCAAGCCAAGGGGCGTGGACGACCTCTCCAAGGCCAAGGTGATGCTGATCACCGACGGCGGCCTCGTGCCCAAGGGCAATCCGGACAACATCGAGGGAATGGCGGCCACCCGCTGGGGCGCCTACGACATCTCGAACGCCGACGACCTCGCCGGCGAGGACTACGAGATCTCCCACGGCGGCTACGATCCCCGTTTCGTCCAGGCCGACCCCGACCGCCTGGTGCCGCTTGACGCCCTGAGACAACTGGAGAAGGAGGGCGCCGTGGGCAGGATCCACGGCGAGTTCCTCTCCACTTCCGGCCTTTCCAATCCCCTCTCCAACACCCGGCGGTTGGGCCGGGAAATGGCGGAGAAGGTGAAACAGGAAGGGGTCGACGCCGTCATCCTCACCTCCACGTGAGGCACCAGCACTCGCAGCGGCGCTGCGATCACCACCGAGCTGGAAAAGGCCGGCGTCCCCGTCGTGCAGATGACCTCCGCCCTCCCCATCGCCAAGATGGTCGGGTCCAACCGCGTCGTGCTGGGGACCGGCATCGTCCACGTGGCCGGAGACGCGAGCCTGCCGGCGGACGAGGAGAAAGCCTTGCGGAGGAAGCTGGTGGAGGAGGCGCTGGATTCGCTGAAGGCGGAGGGGAACGCCGATTGAGTGGCCTTGCCGTTCGGGTGCCACCTTTCTTCTCGTGATACTGAGCATTTCGTACGGATGCTCGCATACAGCGGTTCCCGTAGCCTCGGTCCTGCGCCCAGCTTGGCGAAGCTCAAGGGTCGGCTCTAGCTAGCGCGGCTTCGTCGGAGAAAGCGGTTAGCCAATGTTGAAACATCTTCTCGTGAGCAACTTTAAGGCTTGGCGCAGGCTCGACCTAGAGTTGGGAAGAGTCACCGGACTCTTCGGGACCAACAGTTCCGGCAAGAGTAGCGTTCTCCAGTTCCTTCTGCTGCTGAAACAAACCAAGGATGCGACAGACCGTGGTCTCGTGTTGGATTTCGGAGGACCACTGGTCAATCTCGGGACTTACGAAGCCATAGTTCATCGGGGGAGGAAGAAGGACGACATCAACTGGACGCTGGATTGGGCTTTTTCGGAAGCACTTACGCTGGATGTTCCGGCGGGTCGCAAGAACTCTTACCAGGGCAACGACTTGCGGTTGAGTGCGTGCGTGGGACTGAAAGACTCGCGACTGTTGGCTCGCAATATGAAGTACAGATTCTCTGACACCGACTTCGGCATCGGACCAAAGCCGGACAGCCCCGGCGTTTTCGATCTTGAGTCCACGGAAGGTAGGCCTCGGTTCAAATTCCGTCGTAACAGAGGAAGACCCGGAGAGTTGCCCGGCCCGGTGAAGACGCACCGCTTTCCCGACCAAGCCCGGACGTACTTTCAGAACACCGGTTTTCTGAGTGAATTCGAGTCTCAGTACGAATCGCTGATGGACAGCATCTTCTACCTCGGCCCGCTTCGAGAGTACCCCCAGCGCCAATACGGCTGGTCAGGCGCTAGCCCCGATGGTGTAGGACCACGTGGGGAACTCACCGTCAACGCAATTCTGGCAGCCACATTGAGCGGCGAGAAGTGGAAACTCCCATCGAGGGCACGAAAAAGCGCGGAGTTTCAAAATGTAGTTGGCCATTGGTTGAAGGAACTTGGCCTGATCGACGACTTTCAAGTTGAGGAAATCAAACCAGGTACCAACCTCTATCACGCCCGTGTCAAGAAGGATCAGGACAGTCCGGAAACGATGCTTACTGACGTCGGTTTTGGCGTGTCCCAGGTTCTGCCCGTTCTAGTGCTCCTGTACTACGTCCCGGAGGGCTCCATCGTATTGATGGAGCAACCGGAGATCCATCTGCATCCATCTGTCCAGAGCGGCCTCGGGGATGTGATGCTCGAAGTGGCCAAGACTCGAGAGGTACAGATCATTGTTGAGAGCCACAGCGAACATTTACTGCGGCGCTTTCAGCGACACGTGGCAGAAGAAAAGGCTCAATCATCGGATCTCCGACTCTATTTCGTGCACACAAATCACGGCGAAGCCGAGTTGAGCGACCTCCGACTGAATGAGTGGGGCGAGATTGAGAATTGGCCAGACGAATTCTTTGGCGATGAAATGGGGGAAATCGCGGCCATCAGCACAGCGGCTCTAGACAGACGAATCAAAGCGGAGGGTCGGACTGGAGCCTCGAAATGAGCCCCTACGTAGTCGATACCAATGTTGCTATCGCTGCCAACGGCCGGAACACACACGCCGATCTGGACTGTCAGCGGGCATGTATCAGAGAACTGCGAGAGGTTTGTAACAAACAGACTATCGCCATTGATGAGTTGGGCCTCATATTCGAGGAGTACAAACACAACCTAAGTTTCGCCGGGGGTCCTGGCGTCGGGGACATGTTCTTCAAGCATATCAACAATTATCTAGGGGTCCCCACACGCGTGAGTCGCGTCTCTATCACGCCCTCGGACGACGAGAGCCGGGGCTTCGAGGAACTACCTGTGAATGGTTTGGACAAGTCAGATCGTAAGTTCCTCGCAGTAGCCCGGAAGGTACAGGCCACCATTCTCAACGCGACGGACAGTGATTGGAGTGAATGCGAGGCGTTGACAAACCGACTGGGCGTGCCGGTCCACCAGATTTGTCCGCAACACGCCACAAAGGGATAGCAGTCGCTGAACCATCGTCGTTCTCGCGACGGATTCCATGCTCAAGTATCCAAAGACCCCTTACTGGCCGTACTCGCCAGCCCGTGCAGCAGGTGACGATCTCCTAGACGATCCGCTCCGGTTCACTCGAACTCCGGTCGTCGTGACCGAGAAGCTCGACGGCGCCAACACGCTGCTCCACAAAGGCGAGGTTTACGGCAGAAGCGTTTCGGCTCCTTCGACGGCCAAGTGGATGGCCATGGTGAGGAAACACCACGCCTGGAAAGTGACGGAGCCGGACGTCTTCCTGTACGGCGAGGACATCTACGGGGTCCACAGTATTGAGTACGATCCCGTGCCGGAGAACAAGACTTTCTACGCCTTTGCCCTTCGATTCGCAGACGGGTCTTTCTCTTCGTTCCCCGCCCTCCTGGAATTTGCCCATGAACGCGAAATCCCCACGGTCCCCATCCTCTACGACGGTGCATTCCCATCCGTCGACGAGGTCCGGGATTTCGTTAGCCGCGCTCACGCAGAGCCGTCTGCGCTGGGTGGTGTCAGGGAAGGGGTGGTGATGAGGTTGACGCGAGAGTTCCGAGGCAACGAGTTTCATCTCAACGTCTGCAAGAGCGTTCGCGAGGGCCATGTTCACTCGGACAATCACTGGTCGAAGAACTGGAGGCCGTGTCGTCTTGTGCGTGGGTAGCTTCTCAGTACGCTAGTGACAGTCCTCGCGACAAGCTGGATCAGCCGGCCCGCTCGAGGCGCGCGATTACCCCGTTGGTTTCGTCGCTCAGGAGATAGACGTAGCCGTCCGGCCCCACCCGCACGTCGCGGATTCGGCCGATGGTCCGCTCCAATATCCGCTCTTCGCGCACCACTCGCTCTCCGTCGAGTTCCAGACGGGCGAGCAGCCGATACCGGAGCGCGCCTACCAACAGGTTGCCGCGCCAGCCGGGGAACTTGTCGCCGTCGTAGAAGGCCATTCCCGAGGGGGCGATGGACGGTGTCCACTGGTAGAGCGGCTGGGCCATGCCCTGCTTGTGGGTCCCTTCGCCGATGCGGGTGCCGATGCCGTAGTTCCTGCCGTAGGTGATCACCGGCCAGCCGTAGTTCACCCCCGCGCGGATGATGTTGACCTCGTCGCCGCCCTGCGGGCCGTGCTCGTGGGTCCAGAGCTCGCCGGTCCGCGGATGGATGGCCGCGCCTTGGATGTTGCGGTTCCCGAGGGTGTAGATCTCGGGCCTCGCCCCGGCCACCGACCGGAACGGGTTGTCTGGCGGCACGCCGCCGTCCTCGGTGAGGCGGATCACGGAGCCGGCGTGATTGCCGAGGTCTTGCGCGCTCGGGCGGTTGCCCCGGTCTCCCAGGGTCAGAAACACGTGGCCCTTGCCGTCGAACACCACCCGTCCGCCGAAGTGGCGACCGCCGAATGACTTCGGCAGGGCCCTGAACAGGACCCGCACGTCGGTGAGGCTGTGGCCGTCGAGTCGCCCCCGGGCAAGCTCGGTGCCGTAACCGCCGGAGCCCCTGCCGGCATAGGCGAGATAGACCAGGCGATTGCGCGAGAAGTCGGGATGCAGCACCACGTCGTGCAGCCCGCCCTGCCGCCTTTCCGTGACCGCCGCGGGAAGCCCGGAGATGGGCGTGGGATCCAGCGTTCCGTCGGCGGCCACGTACCGCAGGCGACCGGCCCGTTCAGTGACCAGCATCCGTCCGTCGGGCAGGAACGCGAGGGACCACGGGCGCTCGAGCCCACGGGTCAGGATCCGGACCCGCACGGCGTGCCGATCGGTCCTTTCAATGGTGTCCGCGCCGGCAACCCCTGACCAGCAAACGGTCAGGGTGACGACGTACGCGACTACACAGCGCCAGGGCACATCTCTGAACATGTCACTTGGGCGGCAGGGAACCGGCGAACTCCACGGCCCGATCCAACCACGTTTTCAGGTCACCCTCAGATTGGACGCCTTCGGGTTCCACGAGCGCCCACCCCTTCATGACGCGGCCGGTGATGTTGGCGGGCTTCGCGTGGGGTTCGGCCAGCGTCTGGTCGTGGTCCTTCTTGTCCAAGCGCACGATGAGGGACCCCTTCCAGGTGCCGGCGCACATGTTTCCGTTGATCATGAAGCAGACGCCACCGAACATGTTCCGCTCGGACAGTCCCTTCCGCGCCGAGAGAAGCACACGTATGCGGCCAGCCAGCAACTCGTCGTCGGTCACGTCCGTCGCCTCCCGCCCGCCGTTCCGCGATATCCGTTCACGGCATGACCATGCCGCCGTTGACGTGCAGGGTGGCGCCGGTGACGTACTCGCTCTCGTCGCAGGCGAGGAAGAAGATGCCGTCGGCGATCTCCTCGGGCATGGCGGCCCGTCCCATGGGCAAGGTGCCGGACAGCGCGGCCCACTCGTCGGCATCGTACTTGCCCCGCACCCGCTGGGTGCCGGTAAGGCCGGGGGCGATGGTGTTGACGCGGATGCCGTGGGGCGCCAGCTCCGTGGCCAGGGACTTGGAGAAGGCGATGATGGCGGCCTTGGAGGCGGCATAGTGGGTCCGCTCCGCGCCGCCGGTGACGCCGAAGTTCGAGGCGGTGTTGACGATGGTGCCCTGCCCCGCCTGTTTCATGGGCGCGATGACGGCCTGGGAGCACAGGAACGTGGTCTTGAGGTTCAGGTCGAGGCACTCCTTCCACTGCGCGGGCGTGACTTCGTGAATCGCGCCCTTGTGAAACGTGCCCCCGGCGAGGTTCACCAGCACGTCGATGCGGCCGCAGGCGGCCAGGATTTCCCCGAACGCTGCCGTGACCTCTTCCTTTTTCGTCAAGCCCGCCTGGATGAACTGCCCCTCCACCGGCGTGGCTTCAAGGAGCGCCAGTGTCGCCGCACCGGCGTCTGCGTCCCGGTCGAGTATCACCGGCCGGTAGCCCTCTTCGCTGAAACGCAACACCGTGGCACGGCCGATGCCGCTGGCGCCGCCGGTCACCACAATCACCTTGGAATCCATAACAGTAAACCTCGTGTCTTACATCCCCGCCCCACGTGCGCGAGAGGCCGCAGATGCATCATAACCTGTTGTATTTACGCTATTTATTTTCTGATTCTCGCTCATCCTGGGGCTTGCATCGTCGTCACTGATGCGCTTTAATTCTCTCTGCATTTGATCCCAGTCGCTTTCGCTACGCTTACGGTCCGCACTTCCGATGCGGCCTGTAGGTTTCTTGTCTCAGGAGGTGCCGACGTGGCCAAACCCGAGTACCTTAGCCTCTCCAAACGCATTATCGACCGTCTGTCCGTGGATGACAAGGACACCGTGTACTGGGACCGCGATCTTCCCGGATTCGGCATCCGCGTCTACCCGTCGGGCGCCAAGGTCTACGTCGTGCAGACCCGCGTCTTCGGCCGCTCCAAGCGCGTCACCGTGGGCCGCCACGGCAAGCTCTCCGCCGACCAAGCTCGCAGGAAAGCCACCGGGATCATCGCCCGCATCAAAGCCGGCGAATCCGCAGCCCTAGCCGAGCCTTCCGCCGCCCCGACGGTCGCCGACCTGGCCGAACGCTACCAACGGGAGTACGTGGCCATGCACTGCAAGCCCGTGACCGTGTCCAACTACGGTCTCGTGCTCCGCAAGCACATCGTGCCGGCGCTGGGGAAGCTCCTGGTCTCGGAGGTCGAGCGCCAACACATCATGGCGTTTCAGTATGGCCTAAGGGACACGCCTGCGGTGGCAAACCACGCGGTGGACATCCTTGTCAAGATGTTCAGCCTGGCCGATGCGTGGGGATGGCGTCCGTCAGGCACCAACCCCTGCCGGTTCGTGCGCCGCTACAAGTTGGAAAAACACCACGAGCGGTTCCTGACCCCCGACGAACTCTACCAGCTCGGCCAAGCGCTGGACGCGGCGCCAAGCGAGCGGTTGGCATCGGCCCACGCCGCCGCGGCAATCCGGCTGCTGGCGCTGACCGGCTGCCGGCGGAACGAGATCCTGGGACTTAGGTGGGAGGACCTGGATTTCGAGGCGGGAGAGATGCGGTTGGTGGACAGCAAGACCGGAGCGCGGGTGGTGCCGCTACCGCCGGTGGCGGCGTGCGTGCTGACCGGCCTCTCACGGGTTCCGGGCAATCCGTGGGTGTTTCCGGGGAGGAAGAAGGGCACGGGCCAGCGCAACATCAACGACTCTTGGGATCGCGTGCGCAAGCGGGCAGGTCTTGACGGCGTTCGCCTTCATGACCTGCGACACTCCTTCGCTTCGAGGGCCCTGGCGCTCGGCGAGAGCCTGTCGATGATCGGGGAACTGTTGGGGCACCGGAACGTGCAGACCACGGCGCGGTACGCTCATCTGGCACGGGACTCGGTGCAGGCATCGACGGCCAAGGTCGCGGAAAGCATCGGGGCGGACATCCTGCCCTAGTAGCGCAGTCAAAGGAAGCGGACAATGGCGAGGTTGAACAGCGGAACGATCTCCAGGCGCACCGTCGAAGGGCTCCCTACAGAAGAACGAGAGGCGGTTTTCTGGGACCGGGAGCTTTCGGGCTTCGGGGTAAGGGTCTATCCTTCGGGAGCGAAGGTCTACGTGGTCCAGACAAGGGCTGGCGGGAAGTCAAGGCGGATCACCATAGGTCGCCACGGGCTGGTGTCGGCGGAACAGGCTCGGCGCAAGGCGGCGATGGTGATCGCGAGCATTAAGGCTGGCCACGCCCCGGGGCAAAACGGCTCCCTGCCGGCAAAGGCCGCTGGGCCAACACTGGCGGAAGTGGCGGAGCGGTACATGAGGGAGCACGTAGCCGTGCGCTGCAAGCCCGCCACGGCAAGAGGGTACCGCCATGCTCTCGACAAAGTGCTCCTGCCGACCTTCGGCTCCGTGCCTCTGGAAAGAATCGGTCGCGACCAGGTGGCCTCCCTGCACTACCGGTTCCACAAAACGCCTAACATGGCTAACTGCGTCGTGGAGACGCTCTCCCGCATCTTCCACATGGCGGACGCATGGGGCATCGCGCCGGAGGGAGGGAACCCGTGCAGGTTCGTCAAGAAGTACCCGGACCGGAGTTGCGAGCGATTTTTGTCCGAGCGGGAGTTCCGTCGGCTGGGAAGGGTGCTGCGTGAGTTGGAAGCCGAGGGCAGGGTTTCGCCGAGTGCCGTCGCGGCCTTCCGGCTGTTGATGCTGACCGGGTGCCGGCGGAACGAAATCCTGACGCTCCGGTGGGAAGACGTCGACCTCAATGCGGGAGAGTTGAGGCTTCGGGACGCCAAGACCGGACCGCGTTCCGTAGCGCTGTCGGCGCCGGCAAGAAGGGTGCTCGCCGCCCTACCCCGGTTGCCGGACAACCCGTGGGTGATTGCCGGAGCCCGGCCCGGCAGCCACTTCAGTAACCTCAACGGCCGGTGGCTTGTGGTCCGGGCGCGGGCCGGGCTAGAAGACGTGCGTATCCACGACCTTCGACACAGCTTCGCTTCAAGGGCGCTCGCGCTCGGGGAGAGCCTGACGATGATCGGAAAACTCCTCGGCCACACGAAGGTACAGACAACGGCCCGCTACGCACACCTTGCCCGGGAGTCGGTAAAGATGTCGGCCGCCAAGGTCTCAGAGAGTATTGCAGCCGATATGGAAAAGCCATTCTCCCGTACAGCAACGCCGAGCGCCGACCGGCCAGTTTGCTAAGGTGGGAAAGCGGACGGCCGACACTCCCCAAATGCCAATCCCCAAGAACAACCCAGCGGAGCGTTTATCGGGCATTTCCTACACTACCCTTGACCGTGATCTAGGTGCCAGTTACCTCAACTCCAATGACCTGCTCCCCTTGAATGTCCTCACTCAGAGGTTAGTCTTTGACCGAAGAAGGGGGAGGGCCAAGGGCCTGGCCTAGTCTGGGCCGGCGCGGCCCACTACCACCTGCTTGTTGGGCTTGGTCCGGCCCATAGTCGACGGCAGAGTCAACACCAGAGAAGGACTCGGCGCGCACGAAAGCGAGGGGATGGCACGCCTCGGCGTTGCGAGCTGTACTTTACACATCTAACTACTGGCAACAAGGACGTGTCTCCGCGCATCAATGCCGCCGCATGACAGGCAGGTTTGAAACTTGGCCGTGTAGGGTTTGCCCTACCGCCCGGCGCCCGTAACTAGCTGAAAACAAAGAAGTAAAATTATCCCCTTGAAAGACCCGGGAATTCGCTCACGAACAATCAACACATGGTCAACAGCGTGCCGTGGAAAGGCACCATCTCTCAGCGGGTGCGAACCCCGCCCGGCAACTGTCGTTCCAGCCGGTAGCAATCAGAGCGGGTCATGGAGGTGACGACATGGCTTGAAGCACTCCGGTGAAACGGACCGCCTTGGGCGGTCTAGCGACCATGCGGGCCGCAACGCGAGTGAACGCCGAGCAGGCCTCGAAACGTGTAATGCGGGAGCCGACCCGCCTGTTGTTTGGGGAAGGCTGCCACCGGCCGGGAAGAGAACGACACGAGCACCGGCCGGTTCCGCCGGGGTAGTGGCGGCGGCACGCATGGAAGAGGGAGAGGGTAGCAACACGGGAAGCCCTGACGGTGGTGCGCACACACCAACCGGAACCCCGTGAGGGGCAGGCCGGGCCGGCAGGGTGGCGGAGGGGCTCGTAGTACCGCGGAAGCCGGGTAATGCCGGTGGAGGGAAGGAGCCCTGGTTCGAGAGGGATGCGGGAAGGAAGGAAGGCATGACCACTGGCGAGAGCCTATCAGGGTCGGAAAAGGTTCGGAAGCTCCAGACCGTATTACATGCGAAAGCCAAGGAAGAACCCGGGCGGCGTTTTCACGCGCTGATCGACAAGGTTTGGCGCGAGGACTTTCTCGCCGAAGCCTGGAGGCAGGTCCACCGCAATGGAGGCTCTGCCGGGGTGGATGGAGAGACCTTCGGGGACATCGAGTCCTATGGCGTGGGGCGCTGGCTTGGGGAACTGGCGCGGGAACTGAAGGATGGGACGTACACACCGAAGCCGGTGCGGCAAGTTCTCATCCCGAAGAAACAGCCCGGCAAGTTCCGGCCATTGGGCATCCCCTGCATACGGGACCGGGTGGCGCAGACATCGGCTGTGCTGGTGCTTGAGCCGATCTTCGAAGCGGACCTGCAACCGGAGCAGTACGCCTACAGGCCGGGGCGGAGCGCCCATGACGCGGTGAACCGCGTCCATCGCCTCCTGAATGAGAGGCACAACGAGGTTGTTGACTGCGACTTGGCCAACTACTTCGGCGAGATTCCGCATGCCGAGCTACTAAAGAGCCTCGCCCGGCGCATCAGCGACGGGCGGATGCTCAAGCTCATCAAGGCATGGCTGGAAATGCCGGTGGAGGAGGACGACGGCAAGGGCGGCAAGCGCCGCACGAACCGGGCGCGCAGGGAGAGGAAGGGGACCCCGCAAGGTTCCCCGATCTCGCCCCTGGTCAGCAACGTCTACATGCGGCGCTTCATACTGGGTTGGAAGGTGCTGGGCTACGCCCAGCGCTTCCGTTCGGAGATCGTGAACTATGCCGACGACCTCTGTGTGCTCGGCAAGGCCCCGGCGGCGGAAATGCTGATGGTGGTCGAGCGGCTCATGGCGGGTCTGAAGCTCGCGGTCAATGAACGGAAAACCCGAGGCTTGCGGTGCCCTGAGGAACCCTTGCAGTTCCTCGGCTACCGTATTGGACGCAACTATCGCCCGAACGGAAAGGGGAGCTACATCGGCACCCGACCGAGCAAGGCGAGCGTCCAGAGCGTCTGCCGCAAAATCAGCGACATCACGGCATACGGCTATGGCCGACAAACGGCAGAGATGGCCGTGGAACGCCTGAACCGGCTCATCACCGGCTGGGCCGCCTACTTCTGTCTCGGCCAAGTAAGCCCCGCCTACAACGCCGTGGACCAACACGCGACTCGGCGGCTGCGCCAGTGGCTCTATCGGAAACACCAGGTGAGGGACGGGAAATATGTGCAGTTCCCGGATGGCAGGCTGTGGAACGAATACGGCCTCGTTCACCTTGGGAGTACCACGAAGGGCCTTCCGTGGGCGAAGGCATGATCTCGTCCGAAAGCCGGATGCGGGAAATCCGCACGTCCGGTTTGATGAGCGGGGACTGGAAACGTGGCTGCGGGAGCCGGACTGAGGCCCGGAGCGAAAGCGACGGAACTGTTACCGGACCCAAACGCTGGCGCGCCAGTCCTCGACTCTACCCGCGTGTCCACCACCGCTGCGCAAACCCAGCATCCCCCGGCGCCCCTTGGCGTCGATGCGCCGATTCGGTGCGATAGCCGATCTCGCAAAGGGGAGCGCGAAGTTCCATGCCGGATGGGATTTCCGACCACCGCATGCATCGGGCCACGCACGCCACGACAGGCGCGAATGGCAACCATCGCGCTCTCTATCCGAACGGCTCAGCCGTGCTCCCTTCCCGCCAGCCCAGAGGGGCCTACACCGTCATGCGCTTGAGCCCGCTCAGGGGCTGAACCTTCACCGCCCGCGAGGCGGGCTTCGCGGCCACCGTGATCTCCTGGCCGGTAAAAGGCGAGATCATCTTGCGCGCCTTTGTCGCGGGCTTGCGCACCACCTTGATCTTCAGCAGGCCGGGAAGCGTGAACGTTCCCACCGCGCGTCTCTTGACGTGACGCTCGATGACCACTCCGAGCTGGTCTAGCACCGAGGCCACGTCCTTCCTTTGGAGCCCGGTCGATTCGGATAGGGCTTCCAGGAGTTGGCTCTTGGTCATCGCCTCCTTGACTGCCGTGTTCCTGCGGTTTGCTGCTGTCGCCATCTCATTTGTCCTTCCGTCGCTTGCGGCCACCGTGGATACGGCATCTAGTTTGTGACGAATCCACTACCTCCTACCGGTCGTCGTATCGCCTGTCGCAAGTTCCGCCGAGGTCACATCCACAACAGTTTCGTCCCCAGTAAAGCTATGCTGTCTACCCTGCCAGCTTTTTCGCCCTTGGTCGCTTGTCCTGGTACTCCCGGAGGCCTGCAATCCCCGATATCGGTTTCACCCTTTCATCGGGAAGCAGAAGGTTGAACTCCAGCCCCCTTAGTGCCGGTGGGCGGTATTCGGCAACTAGGTCGAACCGAGCCTTTACGGAATGATGCACCAATGGCGAACACACTTCGGGTTTCAACGCTACGTCATTGTCCCGGACACACACCTTCCTAATGTCCTTTGAAAAGAACTTCTGGGTTCCAGCGGTGTGGTGGTGGACCATACCCGTCACACTCGGGTGGATAAGGATGTCGTCTTCCTCGAGAAGTCTCAGAATCTCTCCTTGCGCACGGAGCAAAGCGCCAATTTTCTTCCTCGAAGATTCCTCGATAAAGAGATCGTCCTTCATAGTTTCCTTACATTTCTTGATCATATAGCTTAGGCTCACATCCGCGAGTCCGTCATGCCAATACCCACCCCCGATGTCACTGTGAACCCCCGGAAACCAAATCTCCGTAATCCGTTCAGGTTTTTCTTTATCTCGGTTCATGAGCGTAGGTTCGAAGGCTACCCGGTCTTCGTCGAGAGAGACGATGTGGACCGCTCGCCGTATCCGGGCATTAAGAGTTCCGTTTTCGAATACGACATCGCTGCTGATTTCTTCATGGCTTCTGTGAATCCCATCCATGGCCGCCACAGTGTCAAAGACGCCCAGAAACGCAATCTCCAAATCAGGATATGCCTCAAGCGTCCGGCTCGCAAATTTCCGCGCCAACGCCGCACCCCGACTGAATCCGAAAACTACGATACGATCGTGCACCGTCGGTTCTTCAGCCTTCAGGTCCCGACTCGCCTCGGCCAATATCCGCCGTGCGTCCCCCCAACTCGGTGCCAGAGTGCTGTTAATTACCCTTTTCACTTTCGAGACCAACCAACCGACAAGCGGGATTGTTTCTCCCTCTTCTCGTGTTCCAATGCCGTTGTAGTAGTAAGTCTTCTGGCTTTCGTTCTTGGGGGTTTTCGTCGAAGTATTATCCTCCGCCAATCCTCCACCCATAAGCACATGTAATTTTAAAACGTTGCTGACACTTTCATCTTCCTTGAAGCCGGTCACATCGTCCGGCTCGTTTCCAGTGCCATCGAAGCTAAATACGATTGTGCGACCTACACCTGCTGCTTTCATGGGTAACCTCTCTCCCTTTGTGCTGTAGACCGGAATTATTTGCTGCAGGTCCCGGTCTTTATCAGAACCGCAAAGTGTACCGAACCACACCTTCCGTATGAGTAACTTCGAGCCCGGGGGTCCCACCTGGAAGAGCCATATTTGGGCGTACCCAGCCACCGATCTCGACCCCAGCTCCATGTTAGGCCGAAAAATTACCGCATATTGTGGGGACAACGTCTTCTGTCTACCACTTGTAGACTAGTAGTCAAGGGCGCTGTGAATCGGCCACGCGATTGGGCGTCTGTAGTTCGATGCAGGCCCCGACCAGCCAGATCGCCATTCGCCTCATCCGTGTTCTCCTCTGTTGATAGTTTGCGAGGCTGCCTCGCTGACCTAACGGCCGACCCACTACGCCACCTTGCGCGCGAGTCCGTAAAAGATGTCGGCCGCAGGTCTCGGCCAGTATCGCAGCCGATATGGGAGGAGGAGGCATCCATGAAGCAGGTTACCGTGATCGGGATCGATTTGGCGAAGCGTAGTTTTCAGTTGCACGGTGCGCGGGCTGACGGGTCCGTCGCGTTCCGGGTGAAGGTGAGCCGTGAGAAGCTGCTGCACTTTGTTGCCTCGCAGCCACGATGCGTGGTGGCGATGGAAGCGTGCGCGAGTGCCCACTATTGGGGCCGGGAGATCTTGCAGCTGGGCCACGAGGTGAAGTTGATCCCGCCGATCTACGTGAAGCCGTTCGTGAAGCGCCAGAAGAACGACGCGGCGGACGCGGTGGCAATCTGCGAGGCGGCGCAACGCCCGACCATGCGCTTTGTGGCGGTGAAGACCGAAGAACAGCAGGCCCAGGGAATGCTGTTCCCTGCGCGGGACCTGCTGGTGCGTCAGCGCACGCAGACGATCAACGCTCTGCGGGGTCACCTGGCGGAGTACGGCGTCATCGCTCCGCAGGGGCCGGCCCATGTTGGCCGGCTGGCATGGGCAGTGGAGAATCCAGACTCCGGGCTGCCGGAGCCGGTGCGCGAGTTGGGCGGCCTTCTGCTCGCTCAGATCGCCGAGATCGAGGCGAAGATCGCTGGCCTGGAGACGAATCTCAATGCCTGCGCGCGCCAGGAGGAAGAGGCCGCGCGACTGATGACGATACCGGGGATCGGGCCGGTTGCGGCGATGCCACTCTAGGCGTTTGCACCGCCGTTGGAGGGCTTCCAGCGCGGACGCGACTTCTCGGCCTGGCTCGGCTTGGTGCCGCGCCAGCACACCACCGGCGCCAAGCCGAGGCTGGGCAAGACGTCGAATATGGGCCAGCGCGACCTCAGACGGCTGTTGATTTCGGGCGCCATGACCGTCGTCTGCGGGGCGATTCGAAGTGGTGTGACGACCGATCCCTGGCTCGCCAGGATGCTGGCGCTCAAACCGAGGATGCTGATGGCAGTGGCGCTGGCCAACCGAATGGCGCGGATCGTTTGGGCGCTGATGGCCAAGAGGGAGAACTACCGGGTTCCCGTCGCCGCCTGAAGGGGCGAAGTACGGGAGCCGTCGGGGATGTGGGCAGGACGGAGAACGAGTAAGGGCAAACGGTCAATGAGACGGGATCGGGCAAACCAGCTGAATCCGGAGAGCCTTCAAGCTCGCGTAAGCGATCTGAACCCGACCCGCGTATCTCCATACGGACCGGCGGCTCCTGACAGCCGCAACAACAGGCCGGATAGACGAGAGCACCTGACCGCATGCACCCCAAGCCGTTCGAAGAAAGTGCTTGCATCATCGGGGGCGTCCATAGACGGATTCATTCCAGTCCGTGCGCGCTGTGGCGTGGCTCTGTCGACCCCAACTCGCTTCACGACGCCCTCTTACTCCAGAGAGGCGGGCCAGCCGCTCAGGGCGTCCGCACGGCGAGTTCAATGCTGACCGGCCGGTGGTCGCTCAGGAGCCCCTTCCCGAAGATCGCCTCACCGGTCTCGAACGCGAGATGCTCGACTTTCCCCGCATTGGCCTTCACCAGTAGCGGGCTGGTGCCCGACCGGGTCAAAGCCTGGGTGGACAGGATGTGGTCCAACAGGATGCGTTCGTCTCGGCCCGGATCGATGCGGTCCTCGAACCTCGAGGTCCAGCGCAGATCCTGCGGGAAGTCGAACAGCGCATGGTTCAGGAACTTGCGGGCGAAGAACACGTCGCCCTGTAGGTTCGAGATCAAGTCATGCAGCAGGTACTCGCGCTCCATCAACTCCTTGCCAGGGCCGTCATTCAGATCCCCGACGACAAGGATCGACGGATCGGCCTCTTGGCTGAACCGGTGGTCAATATAGGCGCGGATCGTCGTTGCCTCAGACGTCAGCTTTACGCGGGCCTCATGCGCCTTTGCCACGAACTGGCGGGCCGTCTTGTGATCGGCCAGATATTTGTCGAAGGTCTCGCTCGGCAGGCGCTTCGGCGGGGTCTTGCCGGTGAACTTGCTCTTCAGGTGTGCGCCGATGATCTCGTGCCGTGCGCCGCCGGATGTAAACTTCAGAATCTGTGGCTCGCGAAAGAAGCGGTGCTCGACCCGTTCGGAGACCGGCACGTCCTTGACGCCGCCGACGTTGCGCAGGCGGGGTGCAGCGACTATCCACGTGCCGTTCTCGTTGATCGACTCCGATTGCTCCGCGGCGAATCTGCGCCAGATCGAAACCGGGATCAGTTCGGGCGAGATATGGTCGGCCAGCGTCTTGCGGACCAGAAACCACTGCCACTGGCGCCCTTGGGTCTCGTAATCGTCCGCCGGCTGGCGGGTGATCAGGTCGTAGTCCGGTGTCACGTTTCGGACGAAGTCCTTCATCGCGTCCTCGCCCTTCGGCGCCTCGCATATGAACAGGATGTCCGCGCCGAGAAGCCTGAGAAATCCGCCGACCGCTTCGACGCGCTTCCTGGCGTCCGCCTTCGTCGGTGCCTTCTTGTTGCCGGGTCCTATCTTCTGTCCCGGCGTGAACATGCCGGTGATCACGCCCCAATCGTCATCCAGCCACTCCGCATTCCAGGCGGTGAGCTTCATCCGATCGTCTCAAGCCAAGGCGATATCACCAAACGCCGAGGGCGTTCAGGGGCGTGGCTGCTATTCGGCATTTTTTAAAGGATATCCACGGGAGGAATTTCATAATCAAGAAGGCAACCTTCATGCCGAACCTCCCGAGGGCGCCCCACCTTGGAACTCTCTGTGCTGTGTCTATCTGTTGTGGCGGGCTGGGTTTGGGCGTCACTGTTGAATCGGCGGTTTCGGCCAAGGTCTGTTGCCACATCAGGTGGAAAAGAAACGTCGCACCTTGCGTAGGGCCTTTGCTCATACCCTCTTCGAGGGTGGAAAACGTGTCTCCCCGCACATAACCGCCTCTTCGGACTGCGTGACCCCAGTAGTCCTTGAGCCAGATCACATAGCTGTTGGTTTGTTCCTCGTAGGCGATGTATCCTAGTTCGGTGTTGGCTTGATGTATTCCTTGAAGCAGGACCGGCCCGACCCATCTCATTGTAGACATAGGACGATTATTTTCTTTTCTGGTGGGGGGGAGCAGACCAGCCATCCGCTGTCCCCTTACCTTTCTGTCACTTCACGACTGTGACGTAGCACGGGGTGCCTGTACACAGAGTTCCTGACGAGTTCATCCACTACCTCCACTGAGCACCTCCTTGACAACTCCTAGTAGTACCTCTTCGCGACCTAGCCCTCGGAGGCCTGTCTCCGTACTTCCAAGCATCGGTCGTTGCGGCATAGAGCCCTGCTTCATCAAATTCTTCGATGAGCTCCCGGATGACCAGTTCGGTGTCGCTATTCATGACAGCCTCTTGATGGTGGGCGGCACTGTTCCGGCGTGTCTTCCGGACAGCAACGGAGAGCAACTGCTTCAGGATGGTGGTATCCAGTCCATCTTCCGCAGGCAGCGGGGTCTGTAGAGGTCTCCCCATTAAAGTCGACAAGTCCCGGCCCAGATCCCGCCTGGGCCTTCACCTATCAAGGGAGGAATAGTATCTGGGCGCGGTGGCGCCGTCGTGCAGTTTTTCAACGCTCGACCTGCCGCCGGCTCCCAGCGCAAGCCAGCCCCGACAACGTACACCTCAACATGTAGTTCAACACAACTTCCTCCCGCTCGACGTAACGCATTTCGACACCGGCCGTTGCGTTTCTTGGTTTGTACAGTATGGTGCCCCCTGACAAGCGATAGTTCGGCCCTTCATATTGCGTAAAAGACCTGAGGCCGGCACGCTTGAGTTCGTGGACCGTCGTCGCTCGATTGATTTTCGCGACGGCCCGCAAATCACCATAACCAGGTGGATTATCTGCTACCGCCCTCGCTGATGGTATGACCTCCCTCTTCAACCGCCTTCCGGAGCTGGGGATCTCCACGACTAGCGTGAAGTGTGGGTTAAGGAGCATCTTCGAGTTTTTGGGGTGCATTGTGCATTTCCCGTCCTCTGCCCCTTTCTTCTCGAAGTAGACGGCGTCACTCCCCTGAAATGTCATAAAACAATACTGCGACAGTTCCGCCAAGTCTACCGTATTCGGGTTGTCGCGGTTCCTGTATACCGGCGGCTTGTGTGACTGTATGAACAGGTACGTGCCGGAAAAAGCGCCAGTTCGACCGCACCGTCCGTTGGACCAAAACTCCAACGCACTTCTCCCTCCGCTCTTCACAAGCTCTTGGTTGGTTTCGTCCTTGACGACCGTCTCCATCACTCCGTTAAGGACAGCGGACGTAGCCGCGAAAGCCCGGGAGTAAGGTGTCATTAGGAGCGATATACTTTTAGCGATGTCAGGTAATTTTGATATGACCGCGGTCAGCATTGTCTCCTGTGACGAACTGACGATCGAAAAGTCAACCTGCAATAGTTCAATTGTTGAGTCCTTTGCTTGGAGTGGGACACGCGACATGAGCGGAATTGACATTGGGATTACAATCATTCCAGCGTCGAAACGGCTCACATTTGCATGAAATACTGAGGGCATTGTGACCTCGGTGGTGGCAGGCTCACTATCGCGCTTCTGGATCTTGCTAGCGGCCAGAAAGGTTACTGTATCCTCTGAACCGGGCCAACCTACCGATTTCTCGATTACCAATCGCTTGAGCCATACCGAAACCGTGTCAGTTGTAGCGTCAATACAAAGTTTGTCTGCCCCATCGTCGACCTCTACCTTCTCGGTCCCCTGAACTCCTAACCATGCGTATGACGGTTGAGCACTGATCGCCAACACTACCAAAATGAACACAAAGGTGTGCATGAAAAACTCCTTCGGACGGCTTTTGCAATCCTTGAAAAATCTGAGCGGGCCGTGCCGCCCGGGTCGAACCCTTCGTTGGGCTGGTGGCCACAGCTGGCCGTAAAGCCCTTGTCGCGATCGACGGTCTTGGCCCATGTATCGACCTCAGGAATCACTCATAACTATCTGAAACTACTGTGGTTAATCGGCGCGGAACTTGTGGATAGCCGAAGCGTTTCCAAAACTCGCCATAAGCGTACTGTAAGCGGATTCACTTTCGTTTGTGCGCACCCTGGCGCGGGTCTGGCCCGAAATAATCCAACACCGTTCTACCGGCACACGCTTGTACCACCCCTCTTCGGAGCGCAAGAATATCTCTCAATCGAGGCCAACCGCTACCACAGTCGATTCACCGAACGAAACTGCAGATCGTTTCCGTACGCATCCTGCGCCCGAGTTGGCCTTCCTTCGTGACCGGCAGGTAGCGTCTGCTATCCGGTAGCGCGCGTTCAAGCACGCGCGTCGGGGTGAGGCCTACCATTTGCGCTGCTTCGGAAACTCCGGCCGCGTTCTCTATGAAAGTTCCCTTCAGGCAACTGTTTCCGACAACCAATGTCGCCGTTCCTCCAGGACGCAGCACGCGGGTGATCTCCGACATGACTCGGTAAAGGTCTTCCGCGTACCGTTCGATCATCAAGCGGTAGCGGTTCGGCAACTGCTCCAAATTTCCCATCGCGTTCCGGATACGCAGAAACAAGGCGCGGACTTCACAGTCATCCGGGGCGCGCTCAGCACCGATGCTGTTTGATCGTATCCGCCGCAACTGCTTGAGTCCCCGTCCCAACCATACCAATGCCAGACGGTGCCCCCGTAAATAGTCGATCGCATTCAGGTATGGAGGAGAAGTGATGACCGCATCGACCGTCCTGTTGCCAACGGCCCCCAAGCTGCGGGCGTCACCAAGCTCCACATCTGCCGCATCGCTCGGCGGATGCTCCGCCAACCGCCTTCGAAGCAAACGAATTGATCGTTCAAACGCAGGGAAGACCTGGAAATCGGATTCCTCCAGAACCTTGTGTGGCCGGCTATGAGAAGTGTCTCGGGCCAGCGAAGCACAAGGCTCTTTGGTGACGATGATCCGACTCAGCGCCAACCGGATGAGATCCAGCGACGCCTTGTCTTCACTGCACTCTCCTTGGCCGAGCCTGCTCAGCACAAACGCTATCCGCCTGAGATCCGCCCGCTGTGTCGCCCCGAACCAGTAGTCTACGAATGACCGCGTCTCTTCATCGGCATCCATCCAATCCAGACTGGCGGCACTCGCGCTCGTAGCCCGAACCTCGGCACTAATGCGGGCCGTCCACTCGTCCAGGTTCTTCTCCGAAAGTGGTGTCGTCCAGACCCGCGCCATCAACACTGAAAGCGGGTCCAGATCGAACCCAACTGCCTTGTGTCCGAGCTCGATCGCGTGTCTCAGTACGACACCCGACCCTGCCATTGGGTCAAGTACGCGGCTGTTTTCGTCGATTTCCCCCAGCCTCTCCAACACGAGGCCCGGCGCCATTCTCGCCGGGAACGGGTGAATCGGTTTCAATACCGATCGCTCCAAGCTATCCGCCATCGTCTTCTTCGTCCCCATGGAGCTTCTCGATCTGGGACCTGATCGCTGCGGCGACATGGGACGCACTGGCGTTGACCACAATTTTGTCGTCGTCGACACCTACCAAATCAGGTACGATCACCTGAAGACCTTTCGCGAGCGAAATGACGTCCGGTTCCTGCACTTCGACTACGCCTAGGGTTTCTCGACAGGTGAACGCGACCATTGAGGCGGCCAGAGCATCCGGCACCTTCCCCTTGAGCTCCTCAAGCGCCTTGACAAACACGTCGATCGTCAGCTTCCGGTTTTCTTTCATTCTGCCGGCGAGCGTCTCGACCCAATTCGACACGTCCTGCGGATCGGAATGCTCAAAAACCTCGCGAAAGGTGGTTACCGGGATGGCTCCGTACTCGACGGTATACTCAAGAAGCGTCCCGAGATCGCCGGTCGTCATCGGAGTTACCCCCAGCTTCCCGCATCGGGTTGCCAATGCACCGTCGCTAAACCCAGGAGCCACCACCAGCGCGTAGTTGGCGTTGTACCGGTCACGGTGCTCCACCACCGCATCGAGCGAGATATTCCCTGTCTTCGCAACGCGGTGCTTCGATGACTTGGCATCGAACGAGAAGCTGTACAACGGCGGACGGGGGTTCTCTGCTGTTGGTTTGCTATCTGTAGGCGTCGCGAACGCCTTCGCAATGCCCTCGGGTTCGCCCGACTGCCCAAGATCCCGAACATCGAAGTCCAGATACCGCAACGCGTCCGAGACCGCTGCCTCCAAGAGCCTGCTGTTCCCGCTGTCGTGCTGCGTGTCCTTCAGCAGTCGTGCGATAAAGACACCCGACCGGCGACGTTGCAGCGCCCGGAATCTCATAAGCCTGTCTCTGTAGCCGCGCACGCTGTGGAGCCGACCAGGCTCGATGCCGATGTCGAGAGCGTACACGTCGGCCAACAGATCGATCATCGCGATCGTGCGCAACAGTTCCTTTTCTGCCTTGCTACGAGAATGCTCGATAACGAAAGGATGCTCCCTGTTAACCACGACGGAACTATCCTTTATCCTGAACTTCACGAAGCTGTCGTCATCCAGCTTCTCGTACTTCACCTGCCCGAGGGCGCTCTTGATGTTCTCGGCTGTGTTTTCGCGCCACGACAGCATCTTCTCTTCCCGATCATCTATCCCGGTTTCGTCAAACAAACCGGGAATGGCCGGCTGCGTGCGAAGTGCCTCCGACACTACGCTGCGCAATGGACTCAGCGAGACAACCCCAAGCGACTGTACAAGCACATCGCCACCGTCTGGCATCATCGCATTGCTATCACTGTCGTGCACGTTTCTCGCCTTATTGAAGGCCTTTCGCAGGAAGGCGCGAAAGACCTTCATCCCATGACTCTCCTTGAACTGCTCGCGGTTCGTCGTCAGGTACTCGTTCAGACCGTCAGCGCGCACGGTCATGCGGAACCGCGCCCAGGCCGCGTGGTTTAGGTTTTCCTCCCCGAAGCTCGGATCGCTCTGGTTTACGACTCTCCCCAGAACATTGACGTGGAATCCGTTCGACGCTCCGCGTTCCTCGCTCTTGCCCCCGCTGATCTTCTCCTCGAAGAGCCGCACCAAACCGGTAACGCGCCCGATCTCCGGCAGCTCGACATACGGATATGGGCTTGTCCCTGAGTTGACCGAAATTCGCGTCGCCCCCGGGCTGTCGGTGGCGTCCGCATCATTGTCCGACGAAGCTTCTTCCCCGTCTGCTTCCGGTTCGGCGTCCGTCTCGTCGAGTTCGATGTAGTCGATATCCAAATCCGGTCCGATGATCCAAGTCTCGACCAACGCCGCGTCCATCTTGTTCGACCTTAGCCGAGCACCGTTTACAAGGATCGCCATCTCTGACCCGAAGGGAAGCGCCGCCGCCAGCATTCTACGCAGGATGCCTATCTTCAGATCGCGACCAGCAGGCTTTAGGTCAGACAGAACCACCAGTGTCCATGTCTCGCTCTCTGCTCGATCCAACTCCGCCGGCGCTCCGCCGAATTCCTCCTGAGAGATTGTCGGCGCGACATTCTCGGTGTTTCCCTCCTCCTGTTCATCCGGGGTCTGGCGGTCGATCAACCGAAGGATTTCATTCCCGCCGTACACGCTTCCCAGCGCCTTCCCCAGCTCTTGCCTGTCGAGCTCGAAAACGTGCAATTCCAGATCGTTGATCAGGCGATTGGACCCTGCTCCTTTTTTGGTGTCGACATCGCCATAGTTCATCGTTACGCGCCGGATCACGCCGTCCTGCGCCTTGCATATGTAGGTAAGCCGCCCCGCAAGCACATACGTGGCGAGCTTTCCTATACCGAACTTGCCGATCAGCGGGCGACCGTGCTCCGTCGTGCGGCCTTCCTTCGGAGAGAACGCGATCTGCCAGAGCTCGCGAAGGCCATTCAAGTCCATCGAGCTGCCATTGTCGAACACTGCCATTGTGGCCGTCGGTGCCTGCAGGTTCGGGTCCACGCGCACATCGACGATGTTGGCACCCGCATCCCAGCCATTCGAAATCAGTTCCTCAAAGGCCTTTTGTGGCGAGGAATAGAGCTGCTCACTAAAATGCTCCAAGAAACGTGTGCTAAGCGCCACCGGTATGCTCGTTACCTGCCTGCCTACGGTATCGGGTGTCACGGGCGTCATATTGTCTCTATCTCCATCTTCTCAATCCCTGCCGGCCTCAGACACGACCGCGCACCATAATCCGGACTCGCTGGTCCGTAAGCCCCTGCCGCGGATTCCGACTTGGCCGACGCCAGGAACAATTTGTACAACACAACCCCTCCAGCACGCCAACAGCTCTCCCAGGCGTATCTCAAATCTCGTCTTCCTCAGGCGACACGACGATTCGCGCCCTGAAAACACCTGATCCGCTACATTCGGAGATCTCCTACAGGCGCTCGTGGCGATCGACGGCGGTCTCAACCGCACACACGCCGCCGCGTTACGAAGGGCGAATGCTCCGCAGCCCACTGGACCACACTCACCGCGAGGTCTCCTCGCCCGAGGGCATCGAACACTCCTGGCGCCTCCGTGTCCCCCCGACTCCAGAGTCCGCGCCGCCCATGCTCCCGGCAACCGTGGGCTCGCACCGACGACCGTTCAGAGTTCAAACAGACGCCTTGCAGTGAAACCTCCGCCAGCGGGGCAACGCGAGTGGCTCAACGTGATCCGGACTGCCGGAAGAATCCCCCGCCCTCGAGTCCTTCCCCGGCGCACAACAGCACAGCGCCATCAATGGAAAACCGCAGCCACCGTTTGTTCAACACCCAAATCGCCCTACGCACCCTCCCTTCTTCCCAGAACGGAAGTCCCCAGCAGAAACCCAAAGTTTTCCGAACTGGTTGACAACGTTCCCTGATTAATGTACTTTCCTGTTGATGCTGTACACAGGGAGGTTCCATATGGAACACGACATCGTTGGAATTAACGAGATCGCCGACTTAGCCGGAGTAACGAGCCAAGCCGTAGTAAACTGGCGTTCCCGCGCCGCTGATTTTCCTCACCCGATCAAGGAGTTGGCCTCGGGTCCGGTGTTCCGCTCCGCGCAGATCCGGGCATGGTTGCGGCGCAACAACCGGCAACTCGACGATCTGCAAAACGGCCCCCGGTTCTACGCGCGCCTAAAGAGTTTCCGCAACGACAGCGACGAGTTGGCGGTTTGTATAGAGCGCGTCGTCAACCGACTCGATGAGTCCGTCACTTCCGATGACCGACCCGGGATGCTTCTCGGAAAGATCCAGGCCGGGAAAACGCGCGCATTCGTCGGTGTCATCGCCAGCGCCTTCGACCGCGGTTTCGATATTGCCTTGGTCTTGACCAAGGGCACGAAGACACTCTCTGCCCAGACCGTTTCGCGGCTGAGCGCGGACTTCACCGAATTTATTGACGAAGATGAACTGATGGTCCTCGACATCATGAAGCTTCCCGGCAAGCTAACACGAAGCGAATTGCGCCGCAAAATCGTCATCGTCGCCAAGAAACAAGCTCGAAACCTTGACCGGTTGATCGACTTTGTTGCCAACCAGAGCGGACTCCAGAAAAGAAAGGTCCTAATCGTCGATGACGAGGCGGATCTCGCAAGCGTCCGTTTCGTGCAAAAGAAAGGCGACCCCAATCCCAGTCAAGGTACCATTGCCGATCAAGTCGACAGGCTCCGCGCACTTAGTGACGGGCTCGCTTTCCTCCAAGTCACGGCAACCCCTTATTCTCTCTATTTGCAGCCCGAGAGCTACGAAGACCCGGGCAATGGTGACGACTTCGTTTTCCGGCCCAAGCGCCCGGCATTTACCGAAGTGTTGCCTATTCACAGTGGCTACGTGGGCGGAGACCACTATTTTGGAGTTTTTGAGGATGACGATCCTCGTTCCAGGCTATACGTGGAGGTCACCGAACAAGAACAGAACGCGCTTCGGAAACCGGATCACCGCCGCATTGGTCCGGAAAGAGTGCTGGAGAGTCAGAATACAACTGGTATACGGCGCGCTATCACTACGTTCATCGTCGCCGCCGGCGTCCGTCAATGGCAACAGCGTGAACGGGGAGAAAAAGAGCAGAAATACTCCATGATCATTCACAACGACACCCAGCGCGCCGCCCATGCCTGGCAAAGTCAGGTGATCGATTGGATATGCGGCGCCATTATCGACGCCGCTGAAACTAACCCAGATTCGCTCCGTCCAATGTTCGATGAAGCGTTCGACGACCTGTCAAAATCCGTAACGGCGCAAGGCTGTCGAATGCCGCCGCATGAGGAGGCCTTCGACATCTTTGTTGATGCACTCCAGAGCGACGACGTCGTTGTAGAGAAGGTGAACTCCGACAGCGATGTGATGGCGTTTCTAGACGAAAAGGCCGAACTTAGGCTGCGGACGGCCTACAATATTTTTGTTGGCGGCAACATTCTCGACCGCGGCATCACTATCCCTAACCTTATCGCCTTCTACTACGGCCGCAACCCACGGGTGATGCAGTCGGATACGGTCTTGCAACACTCCCGAATGTATGGCAATCGTCACCCCGATGATCTGGCGGTCACGCGCTTTTTTACTTCGCAAGCGGTCTTTGATCGTCTGTATGCCATTAATGATTTCGAAAAAGCGTTGCGGAACGCCTTTGAAAGCGGCGCCCATGGCCAAGGTGTGGTGTTTATTCAGAATGACGCAAATGGGCGCATTCGGCCATGCGCCCCAAACAAGGTGCTACTGAGCGACATCGTCACTGTATCCCGAGACACGCTGCTCTTGCCGTCTGACTTCCAGACTATTGGCGGTAAGCGTATGGCCAAACTACAAGGCAAGATAGAAGACCTTATCCGTCCTGAATGGCGTGATACTGGAGAATTCGTGCCAGTCGGTCGTGATGTGGCCCATGAGATCCTTGACGCTATCAAAGGCACGCTGGACTTCGATACCGTTGAGTTTGAGTGGGACGCGATGCACGGTATGATCGATTACTATGCGCAGACCTGTGACGGGGAAGTTTTGCTACTCGCGGCAACCGGCAGAGAACTCACCCGGACCGGGTCAGGCGACAAATCGGGGCGATCGATTCTCGGCCCCGCAATGCGCACACGCGTCGTTGACGTGCCGCGGTCGAAACCTGCTCTCATTCTGCTACAACAAAAGGGCGGTCGCGAACGCGGATGGACTGCACATTCGTTTTGGTGGCCAATCTTAGCGGCGCCGACAAGTGCAGAGCCATGCGTCTTTGCCACAAAGACGACGGCCTGAAAGGTGCTGGCAAAGGATCAGGGCAAGCCCTCGGTGATCAGGCAAGAAACAGGGCGAGGGGCGCGAATCCCGAGAAGGGAGGAACCGTGGAGAGTCCCCAGTCTCTCCGTGTAGTTGCGTGTGTCGGCAATGGGCCCAACCTCCATCCACTGATGTTGCTGCTCCTGAGGCGCTCATCGCGCCGAACGATAGCGTCGCCATTCGGTGCCGGTGCCTTGCGGGTAGCCTTTGAGGTCAGTGAATGGCAGTGCAGCGACTTCACGGATTCGAAGATTGTGATCGTCGTCTGCGGCTTTTGGGACCACTACCTGTTACCCAGGGAGAAAAGGATTCCAGACGCAATCCCTTTTTCCTTCGATGCCGATGAGCTGACGCACGAAGCTCGAGAGCTCTTCACCAAGGAGCCGCAGCACGGGACATGCAGTATCCGGCTCGCTCTCCGTGAACAGGCCAACCAGGGATGACCTGACTTGGATGGAGGTGGCGGGGCTTGAACCCGTAATCCACGGCTCGCAACACCGCTGGTCTCCCCTTGAGCCACCCCCCGTCCAGTTGCGGTTCGCCATCGAGGCTGTCCAGCCTTTCGGTCCCAACTTTCCCCTATGGACCCTGCAAAGCCGGACCCGAACTGGACAGATACCCGATGCTTCAAAGGCATTGACAGGATTCGTCCCTTCCTGTATTCTCTGCCGCAAAATGCAGCATAACGCGGCAGGGAGCGGTGGCAATTAAAGAACGCCTGACAGTAAACCTTGAAGCTACCGAATATCAGGAGCTTCAGAGGCTTGCCAAGCAACACAGCGTCTCGATGGCGTGGCTCGGCCGTCGGGCCATCACTTGGTTCCTGGAGCAAAGCGACGATCAACGGGAGCTTCCGTTTCCGGCAAATTTCAGCGATCGACTGGAACGGTAGATGGTCCCTATAGTCGGAAATTTCTACGAGTTCTTCGCTGGGGCCGGCATGGCGCGCGCTGGCCTTGGAGGCCAGTGGCGCTGCCTGTTCGCAAATGACTTCGACCATAAGAAGGCCGCGACGTACTCTCGCAACTGGGGCGCAGACGAACTACTGTGCGACGACGTCCGAAACGTCACGACGGACAATCTGACGGGTGTTGCCGATCTGGCTTGGGCGTCTTTCCCGTGTCAGGACCTGTCTCTCGCCGGCGGCGGGGCCGGTCTGAAGGGCGAACGCTCCGGCACGTTTTGGCCGTTCTGGGGCCTGATGACGGATCTTGCTGCGGAGTCGCGCGCCCCTAGCGTAATCGTCTTGGAGAATGTCTGCGGAACCCTATCTTCGCATGGGGGCAAGGACTTCAACGCGATCTGCAAGGCGCTTGGCGACGGCGGGTACAGGTTTGGCGCCCTCGTGATCGATGCCGTTCTGTTCGTCCCGCAATCGCGCCCCCGTCTCTTGATCGTTGCAGTGAGGGATGACTTCCCAATTCCAGACAGGCTCTGTGGAAGGGAACCGGGCCGAGTGTTTCACCCGCGTTCGCTCCAGAACTCCTTTGGAAAGCTGCCGGTCGACCTGAAGGACAGATGGATATGGTGGCGACTTCCCACGCCGCCGTCCCGCAAGGCTGGCTTCTCCGATCTCGTTGAGGAGAACCCGCAAGACGTTCCTTGGCATACGGATCTTCAGACGCAGAAGCTCCTGGACATGATGACAGACGTAAACCTGGACAAGGTCCGGTCGGCGAAACGGGAAGGAAGGTGGATCGTCGGCACAGTCTACAAGCGCACCCGGCGTGACGCTGCCGGCCGCAAAGCCCAACGCGCAGAGGTGCGCTTCGACAACATCGCTGGATGCCTGCGAACTCCAGCCGGCGGCTCAAGCCGGCAGCTTGTCGTCATTGTCGAGGGCAACAGGGTGCGGTCGCGCCTTATCTCTAGCCGCGAAACCGCTCGCCTCATGGGACTTCCAGACGATTACGTCCTTCCCGAGAATTACAATGAAGCCTACCATCTGACAGGAGACGGAGTTGTTGTGCCCGTGGTCCGTTTCTTGGCGAAGGCGCTCATCGAGCCTGTGGTGCTGAATGCGACCGAGGCGGGGAAGGCTGCATGAGCGTCATCCCATGCCAGCGCAACAGTGACCTGAAACGGCAAATCGACGCATTCGCCGAAACCCTGAAGACCGAGGCCCACACGCTCGGTCATCACGGCCTGAGTGAGTCGGAGTTCTACAGCAGCGGCCTATTCCGGGGGGCTATTGAGCGCATTCGCGGTCAATTTTCAGCTTCGATGCGCGACAAGCGAGAGTTCGTCCAGCACGTCCTCAACTATATGCAGGACGAGGGGTTCCTCAACGATTGGGAATCCGCGGGCGAAGCCAACCGCCACGACTACGCCATCAGTCTCGATTCAGGCCGGACAGCCATAGTCGAACTGAAGGGATGTCTCGACGGGAACAACACCACGATATTCGAACGACCGCCACACGCGGATGAGTTCATCATCTGGAGCGTTTGCACAAATACCGGAGCCGATCCGCGTCATAACGCCTGGTCCGGGATCCACACGCGCCTGAGCGCTGAGATCATCTCCCGCGCACAGCAGGTGGACGGGATAGTCATTTGGGACATGGTCTGTGGCACCATCGGGCGGCCCTGTCCCAAACTGTCGGCCGATGCCGCCCGCGTAACCGTTGTCGGACCGTACTCCTTGCCGCCGCCGTGCCTCTATATCTTGCCGGGCACGATTCCAAGTCCACGCAACAACCCCAGCCCCCGCTCTCAACGGCTTTCCGACGTCCAGATAATGCAAGCCTTCAATGACTGTTTCCGATGCGGGCCGGACGAGATCAACTACGTCAGCTTTGACGTTGCCCACCAAGGCGCCGACACCGTTAGGACAACACGCATCGTTCGTGATGGCGAAGTCCAGAGAGAGTCCGATCCGACGGCAATCCGGCGATCCTAGCCATGCCGTCAGAACAGCGCAGCCGAACCATGCGCGCGGTCAAGGACCGCGACACCAAGCCCGAGTTGACGGTGCGGCGTCTACTGCATCGGATGGGCTATCGCTACAGACTACACCGGAAGGACCTGCCAGGTAAGCCGGATATAGTTTTCGGCCCGCGCCGTAAGGTCGTCTTCATTCACGGATGTTTCTGGCATGGACACTCGTGCAAGCGTGGAAGTCGTTTACCTAAGACCAACGCCGAATACTGGAAGACGAAGATCGCGCGCAACGTCGCACGCCATTCGGATCAGCTCGATGGACTGGCGGCGGACGGTTGGTCAGGGCTTACGCTATGGGAGTGCGAGTTGATCGACGAGGATGGCGTCGCACGGCGCTTGAGCGCCTTCCTCGACGACATCATTGACCAGTGATGCGTTGCGAGGAATCGCTTGGCAACGTTCCGACAGACCGTTGCCGGTCCGGCTGGCTGCTCGGCTTCAGGCCTCAAGGGACTCACACCCCGAGACTTTGCAATCCCGTCCCGAGCGGATCGCACTGTAACACCGCGAACTTACAGCCGAGGACAATTGCGGGCGCAAGTCAGCACACTCGAGCGGCTAACTGCGATCTCAGAGCACCCCGTCCTCTGCTGACGTTCGCACAACCCTTACCCGTTGCCCATATCGAACCACTTGTCGGAAACGCGCTTCGGCAAGAATATGCGGGTTCCACGACATCTCGGCATCCTCGCCACAGATCTGTGAGGAACTTCTGGGACTTGAGCGACCTCTCCCCACGCGGATGAGCCAGGACGTTCACGTTGTACCAGACAATAAGGGAACCATATCAACGTGTTGGCCCTTGAGATACGCCTGAACTTTCTCCAGGAACTCGGGGTTTCTCTCGATGTCCACGATGTGGAGCAGTTCCTGACCGACAGTCGTGAACTTGGTGCCATGAAGCTTTAATTCCGAACCAGCCTTGAACTCCGGCAACGGGATCAATATCCATCTCTGATCTTGATGAACAAAAGGGACGACTCCTCCCCTAAGACCGATCTGTGGATGTGGCATTGCCGAGTTGTATATTTGCCAGGAATTAAGGTCCGGATGGAGGAGACCATTCTCCGTGAGCTCAATGATTCGTCCATAGTCCAATCCTTGGTCCTGAAGATAATTGCTTCCCAGTTTTCCACTAAGCGCTGGAATGCGGGCATCAAGGACATGAGGTCGGGAAGAACCATCATTCGAAGTCGCTATTTCCATCCCAATGCGCAACGAGGCTGCCTTACGGAACAGACTTGCAGTGGATTGGCCGAGGGCTCCGACGGTACGTAAGGTCTTGATCGAGAACGTCCCCGGCTCACGGATCTCTCCCGCCAAAATCCGTGCGAAAGTCTCTCGCATCTCGCCCTGACTTCGATCAGCCGCTTCTCTCCGGAAGCTCTCGATCCAATCGTCATCTATTTCATCGCTCCCTTCGTCTGCTCTCTTTTCTTCGGAAAGAACCGAATGGTCAGAGGCTTGAACATGTTCAATAGCCGTAAAAACCAGTTGGTCGATACGACGCTGTTCCTCAACCAGCCGCTCAGCCACCTTCGCGCCCATCGGTGACTGTGGGATGGGAAGCTCGGCAAGCTGAGCAATAAGTTGCTCGTTACGGACTTTCTTTAAACGAAACCAAGATGTTCCCGCTTCAAGTGCAGCTACGATAGTATCCGCCCCCACGGATGAAAGCCGGTGCAGAACCTTCGTCGTATTCTTAGCGGCGTGCAGAACTGGGATGGCTTTCTTGACGACCGCTAGAATCTGCTTCTCAAACTCGTCATCGTCCCTCTCAGGCGGGTCGTGTTCTTCGTTTTCCATATCATTTCACCACAAAGGGCCAAGTAGGCTAAGCATCCGGGGATAGAATTTCCCCGCCCATGGCCACGGCGGGCAATCCCTGTAGATTCCAGGAGGCGTCTAGCCGAGTTGTCCCGACCAGCCTCACGGACCTTCCTTCGGGGTAACAGGTCGCGCTTGGCCGCCGGCAAACGAGGTGTGAACGCGCCCCAACACAAGCTGCCGATACCCCAATTTTGTCAAGCTACGCGCCGAATTCCAACTGAAACCGCTGTGATGTTTCGTTTTCGCGGAGCTCCCGCGTGACGAAGTCAAGTTGATCGTCTGCGAGCCCATCCTCGCGTCCATTGCCGCCCCGAAATGACTCGTCGGCAGGCCCCGGCGGCCACAACCTGCATACGCGCGTGGCCGCACGGACCCTAAGCCACACACGTACTTGGCGCTTCGACCTCCACCGACACGCAGCCCGCCGCCTGGAGCCTGAGCCTGGCCGGAGAAGGGGCGAAGCACAGCGCAGCGGCGGGAGCCCGGGAACCGCGCCGGTCCCATCGGCAGAGCGGAGCCATGAACATGACGAGAACATTCACAGCTCAGAACGGCAGCCCGGCCCCAGTCCGGAGCGTGTGCCGGACCACTTGGCGCGCCCGCGCCTTCGTGCTCGGCGGGCCCGCCATCGCCGCCGTCTACACGGCCGCGGCGCTCGTTCTCGACGTGGGCGCGGAGCACATCGGCCCGCTCTGGATGGCGGCGATTGCGTGGACTGTCGCCGCAAGCCTCGCGGGCGCCCTGTGGCGGGGAGTCTGTCACCGCGACTGGTCCGCCTTCTCCGGATACGAGCTGCCGGAAACCGACGGCGAGGTAGACGAACGGGCGCTACGCACAGCCCCCTATTCCTGGCTTCGCGAAATGGAGGATGAACTGCTCTACGACGACGATCACCTTCGCTGATCCATCCACGGCGACCGTCCCGTCAGTCCGGCTCGGGCGCTTCGGCCTCCACCGACGCGCTGCGCGCCGTCGGGAGGTGGCGACCGGCTTGGGCCGGGTGAGTCCCGGGCCCCGAGGCTGGGCTCCCCCATGCCACCGCCAAGGAGGTCGCCGCCATGCCCGACACCAATATCACGGAGGAACACCGCCGCGCGTTCGAGGCCCTCACCAGCGGCCGGTTCGACAACTTCTGCCTCGTCGCGTGCTTCGTCGACGGCGAGGCGACCGCGGCCATCGCCGCTGTCACCGTCAGTTCTCCCGCTCAGGACGGCGGCGACCCGGAATATCTCATCAGCCCGCTCTTCATCTGCCCGACCGCGGCGATGACCCTGACCGACCATGAGGGGAGGGAGGCATGAGCGGGAGCACACTACGCGGCCGCCGGCCCGCCGCCGACCTCCACATCCCGCCCGAATGCCGCGACATGATCCGCCTAGGCGCCCTTGTGGCCATCAATTCGTCGGGGGGCAAGGACAGCCAAGCCATGACGATCCTGCTCGCCCGTATCGTGCCTCACGATCAGTTGGTGGTGGTTCACGCCCCGCTCCCCCTGGTCGAGTGGCCGGGCACGATCGAGCACATCGAGAACACGATTCCGGCCGACGTTCCGCTGATATTCGCGCCCGTGGCGTCAGGAAAGACCTTGCTCGACCAGGTCGAGGAGCGCGGAAAATGGCCGGGAATCCGTCAGCGGTGGTGTACGGCGGGCCATAAGCGGGGACCGATCGAGCGCGAACTTCGCCGCTACCTGAAGGCTCATCCCCGCTTTGAAGGCCGCCTGGTTAGCGCCATGGGACTGCGACGCGACGAGAGCACCGACCGCGCCAAGCGTATTCCCTGGAAACGCAACGACCGCAATTCCCGCGCCGGCAGGGAATGGTTCGACTGGCTGCCGATCTTCGACCTGACCGAGGCCGACGCGTTCCGGGTCATCCGCGAAGCCGGACAGTCGCCGCACTGGGTCTACGCGCAGGGGATGTCGCGATGTTCGTGCAGTTTCTGCATCTTCTCATCGCGCTTCGATTTGCGCCGCGCCGCCGAGCTTCGCCCTGCGCTCTACCGCAAGTACGCCGCGCTCGAGAAGCGTATCGGCCACACGCTGTCGCCGTCGGGGGTTCCGCTTCCAGAGTTGGCCGGCATTCCGGCCGAACCCGCCACCGGAACGCCCGGCCTATCCGACGGGCTCCGCACCGAAGAGCGCGCCAAGCCATGAATCACCCCGCCCACGGCCCGCCGCATCCAGCGCCGCGTCACCGCACGAACACCGCCCAAAGGCGGAGCCTGGCTCGGGGCCGGGCGGCGGGACAAGACTCGTGAGAGCCGCCGCCACAACCATCAACTCCCACGCATGGAGGATCACATGAACGACATTGCTCCCGTCCATGAGCCAGCGATCCGCCCGATCGCGCTCGACCGGCTGTTCATCGCGCCAGAGAACGTGCGCAAGACGCCGCCCGACGCGGCCGCGGAGGCCGAGTTGAAGGCCTCCATCGCTGGCCACGGGCTTATAGAGAACCTCGTCGTCCGAAGCGAAGGCCCCGACGGCGGCCATGCCGTGGTCGCGGGCGGCCGTCGCCTCACGGCGCTGAAGGCCCTCGCCGCGGACGGCGTGCTCGATGCCTCCCATCCGGTGCCTTGCCTGGTCGTCGAGGGCGACGCCGCATCCAGTGAGCTGTCGCTCGCCGAGAACGTCGTACGCATCGCGATGCATCCCGCGGACCAGGTGGTGGCGTTCACCGAACTGACCGAATCCGGCGTCACGGTTGCGGCCATCGCCGCGCGGTTCGGCATTTCCGAACCCTTGGTGGAACAGCGCCTGCGGCTCGGCAACGCCGCGCCCGAACTGCTCGACGCCTACCGCGCCGACGAGATCGGCCTGGAGACGCTCAAGGCGTTCGCCGTCACCACCGATCACGGCCGCCAGATGGCGGTCTGGGAGCAACTGGCGAACCAGGGCTACCGCCCGTCCGCCGGGCAGGTGAAGCGGCTCTTGACCGAGGAGCGGATTCCGGCGAACTCCGGCATGGCCCTTTTCGTGGGCGTCGACGCCTACGAGGCCGCGGGCGGAGCGGTGTTGCGAGATCTCTTCGCCGACGAGGACGAGAGCGGGATCTGGCTGGAGGACCCGGTGCTCCTGCAAAAGCTCGCCATGGAGAAGCTGGGCGAGACCGTGAAGGAACTCGAAACCCGCTGGCGTTGGGCAACGGCCATGCCGGAGGCCGATTGGACCTCACTCGCGCGTTACGGGCGCATCCAGCCGGAGCGCGCCGAACCGACCGACGAGGAGACGGCCGAGCTCGATCGTCTGCGCACACGCGAAGACGAACTCTGCAATCTCGACGACGACGAGTGGACCGAGGCGCTCGCAGACGAGGCCGAGGCCATCGAGACCCGGACGGGCGAGATCAGCGCGGCGATCGCGGCCCGCGAGACCTACCGGGCGGAGGACTACGCCATCGCCGGCTGCATCGCCACGATCGCCTGGAACGGCGAGCTTCAGGTCATCGGGGGCCTTGTCCGTCCCGAAGACATGCCGAAGGCAGGCGATTCCGGCGACGGCCCTGCCGCTGACGCCGGTGACGGTGATGGCGACGACGCCACCGGGTCCGTCCGGTTCCACGGACCGGCGATCTCCGGACCCATCGCGTCTCCTGCCGATCCGCAGGCCGAGGCGCGCAAGCAAGCCGGGGTCGGGATCGGGCTTGCCGACGATCTCCGCTCGATCCGCACGGCATTGGTCAAGGCACATCTCGGGAACGACTTCGAGGCCGCCTTCGACCTCATGCTGTTCCAGCTCGGCCGCGCCGTGTTCATCCGTCGCGACCAGGCCCAGGCGCTCGACATCGCGATCAGGGAGACCGCCGACCGGCCCACGATGCGCATGAACGACCAGGATTTCGGGGCATGGAGCCCGGGCGAGGCAATGCTCGCCGACCGCTCCAGCCTGCCGCTCGATTGGCTGACGATCGAGGACGACGGTGAATCCTTCGCGGCGCTCCGGGCATTGCCGGAGGGCGACAAGCGGCGGCTCTTCGCGGCCTCGGTGGCGCGCACGGTGAAGGGCCAAGTGGCCTTCGAGCCCCAGGCGCGTCCCGAGCTGGAAGCCACCATCGCCCGGCTCAACATCGACTTCGCGGGCCAGGTGCGCCCGACCGAGGGCATGCTGTGGTCGCGCATCAACAAGGGCCGCATCCTCGACATCGCCAGGGAGACCCTGGGACCGGCATGGACCTCGGCGCGAGCCAAGAGCAAGAAGCCCGATCTCGCCCGGGCGATGGAAGAGGCCTTCGCGGCCGGCAGCCCTCCGCTGGGAATCACGGCCGACGCCCACGCGGCCGCGCTCGCCTGGATGCCGCCCGGCTTCGCGGCGTTCGACGCAGGCCGCGCCAACGTCGAGGATGACGGGGCGGAGACGGAGACAGACGCCGAGGCGTCGGACTCCGTGACCGATCCGGAACCGCCGGCCGAACGGGACGGCACCGGCATCGAGCAGGTGGAACCGGAGAGAGCCAACGCCCCCGCCGATCCGTCAGAGCCAGTCTCTGAGACCGACAGCATCGAGGCCCCGGGGGCGGCCGTCGCCGCCAACGGGAACGGGAACGACTGCACCGCGTCCGCGGATGACGAGACCGATCCCACGACCGGCGATGACGGCCGAACCGGCGAAGCGGAATGCGCGGAAGCCGAGGCTGTCGCCACGCCTACACCCCTCGAGATCGCAAACCATTCCGGCAGGGTCAACGGCTACGACCACGGCGACGGGCCCGACATCCCCGAGTTCCTGCGCCGCGTCTGAACCGCCCTCCGGCCCGGAAGCGCCCTGCACAGCACACCGCCGGGCGAGGCGCTTCGATCTTCTCATCCCGTCAAGGAGGCCCTGCATGACACACACAGCCAATCCGCCCGCGGCGACGATCCGCGCCCGGGTCCACGGCAACGCGCTCAAGCGCGTCACGAGATTCTTTGCATCCACTCTCTACGAAATTTTCACCGAGACTCTGCAGAACGCCCGCCGTGCAGGCGCCACCCGCGTCCGCGTCACGGTCGGCCCAGCCGTTGGCCAGCCCGCCGCCGACGCGCCCGAGCCGTCCGAAACACCCCTGACCGTGACCGTTACCGACGACGGCGCCGGCATCGCGGACCCCGCGGTCCTGCTGAGCTTCGGCGAGAACGGCTGGAGCGACGGCTTGGTGGCCCGCGAGGACGCCGCCGGCATGGGAATCCTGAGCCTCGCGCACCGCGGCTGCCGGATCGCCTCGCGGCCACGCACGCCGAACGGCCATGTCGGACACGGCTGGTCCGTGGACCTCTTGCCGGAACATTTCACCGGTCACAGCGACGCCCAAGTCCGACACGACGACACCGCGCCGTATCCATCCGGCACCGCTGTACGGTTCCAGGCTACGGTGACCGCGGACATGATCCGCTCCGCGATCGCCAGTGCGGCGCGCCACTATCCGTTGCCGGTCACATTCGAAGGCGAGACGCTTGAACGCCAGGCCTTCCTCGACGGCGCCGTCCATCCCGAGGACTGGAACGGCTTGGTCTTCGGCGTCTACCGAGACCGCAACCGCGGCTACCTCGAGCCCGACCTCAACTTCTTCGGGCTGACCGTGCCCGTCCGCCTGCCCACGGTCGAGACCGTTCACCGCGGCATCTGGTCCGTCCGCGCCGACGTCGTGGACTGCCCGGGCCTGGAACTGCAACTGCCCGCACGCCGGGAAGCCGTGGAGAACGCGTTTCTCGCGGACATGCGCGAGGCCGCGCGCCTGGCAGTCTACCGCACCATGGCCGCCGGTCCCGACCCGCGTCCCGCCTTTGCCGATTGGAGCCGGGCGCGCGACGCAGGGATCGACCTTGCGCCCCCGCCGCAGGTGCTCCGTCCCTGGCGACCCGCCATCGCCGATGTAGACGACTGGCGGGAGCCACCGAAGCCCTCGCCGGCAGGCGCCGACGCACTGGTCGTGGTCTGCGATCCCGATCCTCCCGAGGCGCAGGCGCTGTGGCGCGCCGCGGAGCGCGCCGGCATGGCGGAGAGGCTCTTCGAGGCCGACAAGCGCCTCAACGGCTACGGCTGGTACGACCGGCTCGACCGCGTCACGTGCATCGACACCGAGGTCACCGACGGCGACGGCAAAACATGGCCGCTCCACGAGTATTCCGAGCCCGAGCGGACCGGAGCCACCGCCGCCCCGCTGGCGACGCGTCCTGACGCGATCCGCATGGCGCTTGCAATCGAAACCGCCGACGGTCCTGGCCGCGCGCTCGACCTCCCCGCCGATCTCGCCTTCGCGGGCGAGGCCTGGGGCTGGATCGGCGACGCGCTGCCGCTCGTCACCGCTGACAGCGCCCTGGAACCGCGCCGACTCGCGGAACTGCTGCACCTGGGCTTCTTCTCGTTCTCCGACGATGCCGACGCCGACAGCCGCGAGACCCAGGCCATGCGGTTCGACGAAGAGGCGCTCCACATAGCCACGAGGCTCCTGTGCAGCGAGGATTCGGCGCTGGAACTCTCCATCGCCGAAACCACCCGGCGCGAGCTCTTCTGGCTCGTTCCCAACAACCGCAAGGTGGAGATATCCATCACCCGCCCGGACATCCGGGTCACCCTGGGCGATCCCTCCGAAACCACGTCCTGAGCCGGTCGGCCGCCGAAGCGCATTTGCGGCGGTCGGCATTCCGCCCCTCCCCACAGGATTACCCCCGCGCCGCCCAGGGCTGAGTCCGGCCGTTTTCCGGGCGCGAGGCGGCGGGGACGCGGGAGCGGCCGTTGCCCACGGACGGCCGGAACCCTGACAGCAATCAAACACCTGTCGTCAAGTTTTCGACCCCGCCCGGGCCATTCCGCCCGAGGATCCCCATCCCCTGCGCGCCCCGCCCGGCCACCCGGCCGGGACGGGGCGCCTTCATTCTCAGCCACATGGAGATTGCCAATGCCCGTGGCGGCGCCGCCGGCGCCGCGATGCGATTCCCCGGCACTCATTTTGCACTGCCTGATCCCTTGACGGGCCAGAGGCCGGATCGGATGACTCCGGCCGGGAAAGAGGACGCCATGGAAATACCGAACCCGATGGAAGCATTGCTCGGCGCGAGCGGGACAACGAGGATCGCCGGCCTTTCCCTGCTCGACCTCGACTCGATGACGCTCCGGGAACTGCGGGGCCATGGGCTCACCGCAGCGCAGGCCGGGAGGGTCAAGGCCGCTTTCGAACTGGGCCGGCAACTGCTCGAAGCCGAATCCTGCGTGCACGAAAACTCTCCGCTCTTCAGCACCCCCGAGGAGGCCTACCGCTACATGCGGCCGCGCTACGTGAACGAATACCGGGAGCACTTCGACGTCTTGTTGATGACCAACCGGAACAGGTTGATCCGCCGCCATCGGGTGTCCACGGGCAGCCTCACGTCGTCCGTAGTCCATCCCCGGGAAGTATTCCATCCCGTCGTCCGGGAGTCCGCGGCCGGAGTCATCTTCGTCCACAACCATCCCAGCGGCGACCCCTCCCCCAGCCGCGAGGACGTGGACATCACTCACCGCCTCCGGCAGGTGGGCGAGGTGTTGGGCATCCGGATCCACGACCACATCGTCTGCGGGCACGACCGTTTCTTCAGCTTCAACCGGGAGGGTTTGCTATGACCAATCAGTATCCCGCCGGCCCGCCGCCGGCAATGCACCCGATGGACCCGCGCCGCGGCCGGGACCTCTCGCCGATGTTCGCGGCGTTCCTGTCCTGGCTCCTGGGTCTCGAACCCATGACCAGCCCGGCCATCACCGGCATCGCCGTTTCCGGCAACTGCGTGCTGGCCGCGACCGACCACAACCCTCTGTTCGATCAGCATCTCGGATCGCTCGACGACTTCGAAAGGAACATTCGCGGCTGGGGCGAAGCCTGCGACGCCCGCGCCGAGGTGGTGGAAGGCCTCGTCGCCCGCGTGCGGACGGCGGGCCGATGAGCTTCCCCGACCTCCCCGAAGGCTACGACCGCCACAAGGACGCCCTCGCCATCATCGATCCGGGCGCGTCGAACCCGGCCGGCGTGGCGCTCGCCATCCACCAGGCATGCAAGCAGGTCATCCACGAGGGCGGCAATCAGCGGGAAGACCCCGCCGTCCGCCTCATGACCACGCAACTGGCCTTCCTCGTGCAGGCCAACTCCGACCTCGATCCCTGCGAATACGGGCGGCTGATGGACACCTGCCGCGCCCGTACGGCCGAACGGCAAAACGCCCCGAAGCTCGCCGTTGACGCTCCCGCCTGATCTTCCGCACGTCCGCTCCCCGCCGCGAGGAGGCCGGGCAGCCGGCCCAGGGCAGGCCGTAGGCGCGGTGCGGGAGGTCTTGTCCCACGCCGCGCCCCGGCACTTTCACGCACTCCAGGAGGGAGAGATCCATGCTCGACGCCCACACGGCGGCGGACGCGTCCGCTCGCCTTCCCGTTTCCCACGCCCTTCCTTCCGTCCCCGCCTCCCCGGGCTCCGAGCCTTCCACCCATGACGCGCTGTTCACCGCCGCCACAACCCTCCTGCCGGTCCTGGAGGCCGGCCGGCCGCTCGATGCCGCGACCCTGCGCGACGCCATGACGCGCGCCTTCGGCGCTGCGGACGCCCGGGGCGCCTGGGTCTGGAAGGACGCCTACGAGGCGGCCGAGGCCGCGGTCGTGCTGTTCATCCGCCGCCATGGCCGGGCCATGCGCCGCCACGCCGGAGCCGGTCCGGATGGACCCGCCGCCATGCTCAGGATGCTGGAGGCAGTAGCCGCGCTGGAACCGTCCCACACCAAGCGTTCGGAAGAGCAGGTCCGCCTTCAGCAGTTCTCCACGCCCCTGCCGCTCGCCTACGCGGCGCTGCGAGCGGCTGCGATCCGGCCGGGCGACGTGGTGCTGGAGCCCTCGGCCGGCACCGGCATGCTGGCGGTGATGGCGGAATGCGCGCTCGGAAGCGGGGCCGGGAACCTCCATCTGAACGAGATCGCGGACGTACGCCGCGCCCTTCTGTCCCGGCTGTTCCCGGAAACCCTGGTCACCGGCGTGAACGCCGAGAACGCCGCCGACCGCCTGTCCGGCGCCAGGCCCACCGTTGTCATCATGAACCCGCCGTTCTCGGCCACGCCGGGGGTCCACCACATCCGCCACGACGCCGACCTCCGGCACGTGCGTTCCGCCTTCTCCATGCTGCCGCCGGGAGGCCGGCTCGTGGCCGTCACCTCAGCCAACTGCGTTCCGGGCGATTCCGACTGGAACGCCGCTTTCGGCGGTCTCGATCCGCCCGCCCGGGTCGTGTTCACCATGGCCGTCGACGGCCGCGTCTACGCGCGCCGGGGCACGGGGTTCGACACCAGGCTTACCGTGCTCGACCGCACAAGCCGCCCCGGCATCGCCGTCGATCCCGACGCCCGCGCAGCCACTGCGGCGGAGCTGCTCGACGTAGTCATCGCCCGGGTTCCGTCCCGCCTGCCCGTGGAAGTCCGTACTGCCGGGGGCATGCCGACTCGGGACCTCTTCGGCAACGCGGCCGCGCCGCGCAAATCGAAGCGAAAGGCCGCGCCTGTGCCCGCGGCGCCGGCATCCGAACCGCCCCATGACTGGGGAGCGGTGTCCGAGCTGGCCGTCGAGACCGGTTCGGCGGATGCCGCAGCGGACGCCGGCAACTCCGTCTCCGGACCCTACGAGCCCTGGCGGACGGGCGCCGTCCGGATTCCGGGCACCGTCGAGCATCCGACGCCCCTGGTGCAATCCGCGGCAATGGCAGCCGTCCTCCATCCCACGCCGTCCTACCGCCCCATGCTGCCGGAACGCGTCGTCACGGACGGCCTGCTCTCCGACGCCCAACTCGAAAGCGTCGTGCTGGCGGGCCAGGCCCACGAAGGCCATCTTGCGGCGAGCTACAGGATCGGCTCCAGTTGGGAGACCGTCCAGCGTTGCGGCGACGGGGACCAGGGCGATGTCGACCTCACGGACGAAGGCGAGACCCTATCAGCACCGGTCCGCTTCCGCCGGGGCTGGATGCTGGGCGACGGCACGGGCTGCGGCAAGGGGCGTCAGGTCGCGGCCATCATCCTCGACGGCTGGCTCCGCGGACGCAAGCGGGCGCTGTGGCTCAGCCAGTCCGACAAGCTCCTCGAAGACGCGCGCCGGGACTGGACTGCGCTCGGCGGGCGCGAGGACGACCTGATCCCGCTCGCGGACTTCCGCCAGGGCGCCGAGATCCCGCGCTCCACCGGAATCCTCTTCGCCACCTACGCCACGCTGCGCTCCCCGTCCCGCAAGGGCCGCCCCTCGCGGCTCGACCAGATCGTGGGCTGGCTCGCCGGAGGCCTCAATAAGGACGAGCGCCACGCCTTCGACGGCGCCGTCGTCTTCGACGAGGCCCACGCCATGGCCAACGCCGCGGGAGGGAGGGGCGCGCGCGGCGACATCAGGCCGTCGGCCCAGGGCCGCGCGGGCCTGCGGCTCCAGAACGCACTGCCGGACGCGCGGATCGCGTACGTGTCCGCCACCGGCGCCACCACCGTGCAGGGACTGGCCTATGCCGGCCGCCTCGGGCTCTGGGGCGCAACCGAAACGCCGTTCGAGAGCCGGACCGACTTCGTGTCCGCGATGGAAGCGGGTGGGGTCGCCGCCATGGAAGTGGTGGCAAGGGACCTGAAGGCCCTCGGTCTCTACCAAGCCCGCGCGCTGGCCTACGACGGCGTCGAGGTGGACATCCTCGTGCACGAGCTCTCGCAGGAGCAGCGGCGCATCTACGACGCCTATGCGGGGGCCTTCAAGATCATCCACGCCAACATCGAGGACGCGCTGGAGGCCACGGGCATCGTGCAGGAGGGCTCCACCCTCAACCGGAACGCCAAGTCCGCGGCCCTCAGCGCCTTCGAGGGCGCGAAGCAGCGCTTCTTCGGGCATCTCCTCACCGCCATGAAGTGCCCATCACTGATCCACGCCATCGAGGCCGATCTCGACGCCGGCCGCTCGGCCGTCATCCAGCTCGTGTCCACGGGCGAGGCCTTGATGGAGCGGCGCATCGCCGAGATACCGGCGTCGGAGTGGGACGACCTGGGCATCGACCTCACGCCCCGCGAGGCCGTCCTCGATTTCCTCGCCCACGCCTTTCCCGTGCAGCTCCAGGAACCCTTCACCGACAGCGACGGGCACCTCATGAGCCGACCTGCGGTCGACGCCGAGGGCCATCCGGTCCTGTGCCGGGAGGCGCTCGCCCAGCGCGATGCGCTGATCGAGAAACTTGCGTCGTTGCCGCCGGTGCACACGGCCCTGGACCAGATAGTCCAGCACTTCGGACACGAAGCCGTGGCGGAAGTCACGGGCCGCTCCCGCCGGGTGCTCAGGATCTCGGACGGCAACAGCGAGCGCCTGGCGCTCCGCGGCCGGCCTGTCTCCGCCAATCTCGCCGAGACCGCCGCCTTCATGGAGGGAAGCAAGCGCATCCTTGTGTTCTCCATGGCCGGCGGCACAGGGCGGAGCTACCACGCAGACCTCTCCTCACCCAACACCGAGCGCCGGGTCCACTACCTCCTGGAGCCGGGCTGGCGCGCCGACCAGGCCATCCAGGGACTGGGCCGCACCCACCGCACGCACCAGGCCTCGGTGCCACTCTTCCGGCCGGTGACCACCGACGTGAAGGGCGAGCGCAGGTTCATCGCCACCATCGCGCGGCGGCTCGACAGCCTGGGCGCCATCACGCGCGGGCAGCGGGATTCCCAGACCGCCATGGGCGGCAACGACGCGGCCTTGTTCCGCGAGAGCGACAACCTCGAAAGCGTCTACGCCAAGGCGGCCTTGCGCCGGTTCTACCTCGCACTCTGGCGCGGCGACATCCCCGATTGGTCGCTGCAACGATTCGAGGACGCCACCGGGCTGAAGCTCACCTGGGAGGGGTCGCTCAAGGAGGACCTGCCGCCCATGCCGCGCTTCCTGAACAGGCTCCTGGCCCTGCCCATCGACGAGCAGAACCAACTGTTCGCAGAACTGGAGGACCGCATCGCCACGGGCATCGAGCAGGCCATGGAGGCCGGCACCTACGAGGTCGGCGTCGAGACCGTGCGGGCGGATTCCCTGTCCGTTGCGGGCCGGGAGACGCTGTACGAGCACCCGGGCGCCGGAGCGGCCACCGAACTGGTCGAGATCGTGCGCCGCGACAGGCTGGAGCCCACGTCCGCGGACGAGGCCCTCCGCATCGGCGAACAGACGGACGGCGGCCCGGTCCTGATGGTCAACGACAGGTCGGACCGCGCCGCGGTCGTGCTTCCGGCGCCGTCCCGCATGTTCGACGACGGCGGAGTGCAGGAGCGCGTCCGGCTCCTGCGTCCCGCCACCCGGGACCCGATGGCGACGGCCGAGCTCGACGCCTCGAATTGGCGGAAGGCCACGGAAGCCGAATGGCGCACGCTCTGGGAACACGAGATCGCCGGCCTGCCGTCCCACAAGGAATCCCGGTTCTGGCTCGCGGCGGGGCTCCTGCTGCCGGTCTGGGACCGTCTGCCCTCCGAGAACATGCGGGTGCGGCGGCTTCTGACCGACGACGGCGAAGCGCTGATCGGGCGCGTGCTCGATGCCGGGCAGGTCCGCGCCGTACGTTCGGCTTTCGGTCTCGCGGGCAGTCTCGTCATGACCGGCGCCGAAGCATTCGAGGAGGTCATGGGACGCGGCACGGCGCTCGCCCTCGCCAACGGCTGGCGGCTTGCGCGCCGCCGCATCATGGGCGCCGACCGGGTCGAGATCGAGGGACCCACGGATTCCGACACCGAGGTCCTGAAGCGCATGGGCTGCACGGTCGAGATCATCTCGTGGCGCACGCGTGTCTTCGTCCCTGGCCCCGACCTCCTCGCATGCGTCATCCAACGCTGGCCGCTCGCCGCCTGAGCCCATCGCATCATCCGTATGGCTGGCCCGCCGCCGTCCACTCCGCCGCCGGCCCGCCGGGGGTACGTACCGCCGGCCTGCCGGCGGCGGGTTTCACTCAACCGAGGAGCATTGCCATGACCGCACAGAACCTGCCGGACGACCCGAACTACGCATTCTGTCCAAGCTACGAGCTGGGCGACGAGCCGCAGCAGATCCGCATCATCTTCGACGGCCTGCAGGGCTACGTGCCGACCGCTCTTGTCGCCTTGACGGTGGACGACGCCGAGCGGCTGTGCGATCGCCTGAACGCAAAGCTCGGACACTCAAGGAAAGACTGGATCGCCCTCGCCGCCCGCTCCATGCGTACATGGGCCCCGGCGATCGACGACGAATCTCTGCACTAAACCGAACGCGGGCAAAACCGTGAACACCAGATTTGACAGTAGCTCCACTTCGTCACGCGTCCCGCGGTTGTTGACTCCGGACGACTGTTCTCATTCGCTTCCTAGGACAACTCCTGACTCCGGGTCTATGTAATAGGCTGCAAGTTGATCTCCGAAAATCACTAGATCCCTATCGCCAAACCCCGAAAGTATAAGCTCTGCTACGCGATCAGACGTGATCTTCAGTACTTCTTCCTCATATTCCTCGCTCACGTTCACGATAATGCCGTCAAATTCGACTGGCGCGAGATCATCGACCTGGAGTTTCCAACCATCAGCCGGCATCGCCAATCTACCATGCATTGTCATCGTCCATAACTTTTCCTCATGCACACGACGGGAAAGAAAAGAAGAGAACTGTTCTCTATGTGTGCCTTTGACGAAATAGACAGGGTCCGTATGGTGAATACCAGGCCTGCCAAGTTTTTTGGAATCAAGATTCCGTCTAAATGCATCGCTTTCCTCTTCTTCCTTGAAACAAACCATCGCCGTCTCAACTCTTGCAGTTTGAATCACAAGATTAACTAAAATTGTTTTTATCCTACCTTCCATGTCAGGATCTTCGAATTTACGTAGAATTGCGAGCTTAATGCCTTTCGATTTCGCGTATTTTCGCGCGGGTTGGGTGAACTTCGTGCAGGTAATAATAATCCCTTGATCCGCCTTGGTGTCCTCGATCACCGATCGGAAGTCCCGGACTATTGATAAACCGGCCGACTTACCAGACACGTCGTAGTCTTTGCACTCGATTAACACACGATGGGCTCTCTTCCCTGGCAACTCTACCGTTACGTCAATCTGATGTTTCACGTCGGAGTCATCGCCTCTAAGAAAAAAATCATGGATTACAGTGTTTCTGGATTCCAGCGCTTTGAATACGAGCGCCGCAAGGCGCTCGTACCTATTGCCAGGCTTGGTCGTTGCAATCTTATGGTAATAGTCGTGGAGGTCATCATAACGGGAACCTGCTGCCATCGATTTCTTCCTTTTTCAAAGACAGTAGAATGACGCTGCCAACGGTACGATATGTCGGTTCCCGGAAGGGTACCGAACCTAAAATCCCATCGCGATGCACTGAGACTGTCGGCCCGTCCAGGTACCGTCGTCAGCGACGCAGCCATCTCAAACATACCTGTGTTTGCAAGAAGGGGAAAGGGGAGGACGGATTTTGCTATTTACCATGTCGGGTTAGGCTCGTCCATTTCTCCTCACGCATGCTGACACTTTGGGACGACAGTCGTTGAACATGCTCTTCTACTGCGCAGCCGGCCCAACAACGACACCAACAACAGGGTGCGACGCCCCATTGCCCCGGCGAGCCGGGATCGTCGGCGCCGTTTCAAGTCCGGTCCAACGGCCGACCGGCGTTCGAGGACAGCGGGAGGCGGGTGAGAGGCGCGCGCGGAGAGAGACGCGGCTCAAACCACCAACCGGGGAGGACCGTGACATGACCGCATTGACCTATGCCGGCATCGGCGCCCGAGCCACGCCGCCCTCCATCCTGACCGCCATGACCGTGATGGCCGGCTGGCTGGCGCGGCAGGGATGGCATCTGAACAGCGGCGGCGCGGCAGGGGCAGACAGTGCGTTTGCCGAAGGCGCGCCGGCCAGCCAACGGACGCTGTACCTGCCCTGGTCCGGCTACAACGGCTGCGCGGGTCCGGACTGCCGGGTTCCGTCGCCGTCCGAGCTCGAACCCTGCCTTGCCATCGCCGCCCGCCTGCATCCCGCCTGGAACCGATGCTCGCCCGCCGTCCGAAAGCTCCACGCCAGGAACGCGGCGATCATCGGAGTCGGTCTCGGCCGTCCCGTCGATGCCGTGGTGGCCTGGACGCCGGAAGGAGCGATCACCGGAGGCACCGGCATGGCGATCCGCATGGCAATGGAAGCCCACATCCCCGTGCTGAACCTGGGCGAGATGCCGCCGCGTGCAGTCTGCGAGCGCCTGCTGGCCATCCGCCGCTCCCGATCCTCTCCATAGAGCCGGAGAAAGGCGTCCGCCGGGGCGAAGGCCCGGGAGGGGGAGGGAGGTGGTCTCCCTCACGCGCTCCGGGCAAGGCAAGCAGCCAAGGAGGACGCAGACATGCCCGGCATCGACTTCGACATCGCAGAAACCCCGACCGGCAGCGAGGTGCTGGCCGAGATCGGGCTCGGCCCCGGCGCCGTCCGGGACGTCATCGACGACGACCGCGCCCGGAGCTGCCCGGACCGGTGGAGTGAGAGGAGGGCCTGGGGAGAGTGAACGGAAGGGGGCCGGGGAGGGAGGACCCCGGTCCCTCGACGCTCGCAGACCATCGTCACTAACCAGCACGGAAGGAGAATTCCCATGGCATTCGGACTCAATCGCGTGGAACTGATCGGCCGCCTCGGCGCCGACGTCATCGTCAATCACCTGACCAGCGGCGGCCGCGTCGCCAACCTGAGCATCGCGACCGACGAGTCGTACATCAGCAAGCAGACCGGCGAGCGGGTCGACAAGACCGAGTGGCACCGCGTGGTGACCTTCCAGGATGGTCTCATCGACATGCTCGAGAAGCACGCCCACAAGGGCCGGCTGGTCTTCGTCGACGGCAAGCTGCAGACCCGGCGCTGGTCGAAGCCCGGCGAGGAGGGCGACCGCTACTCGACCGAGATCCTGCTGGTCCCCGGCGGCCGGGTGCAGTTCCTGAGCAAGCCGAACGGCAATGGCGCGCAGGCCCCGGCCGACGCCGCGATGCAGGACACCATGCCCGCGGACGTCGACCCCGACGACATCCCGTTCTGAGGCTCCTCCGCCTCCTTTTCCTCCCACCCAGGGCCAGCGCCTCGTGCGTTGGCCCTTTCTTTTTGCCGTCCGTTCCGAGCGAGCACCCTCCGGGCCTCGCGCCTTCGCTTCGCTCGGCCCGCTCGCCCTCCGGCGCCGGGTGTCCGTCCGTGAAGGAGAGCCGCCATGCACTACGCTCCGTCCCCCGCGGCCGCCGTCGCCGCAGCTCTTGCCGAGCGCGCCGAAGAGGTCTGCCAGCGCTACCTTCCACACGGCCGCCGCCAGGGCCGCTACTGGGTTGCGGGCGACCTCGATGGCGCCCGCGGCCGCTCCCTCTTCGTCCGCCTCCACGGCCCCGGCAAGCCCGGGAAGTGGACCGACGCGGCCGTGGGCACCCACGGCGACCTGCTCGACCTCATCCGCCACCGCACGGGCGCGCCGACGCTCCGCGCGGCGCTCGACGAGGCCCGCGCCTTCCTGGCCCTGCCGGCTTCGCCGGCCCCGAACGATACAGGCGACTACGACGCCACACAGGCGGCGCGCCGCCTGTGGCGCGGATGCCGCCCGGTCGACGGCACGCATGCGGAGAAGTATCTGCTCGCCCGGGGTCTCGCGCGCTGCCGGTTCCCGGCGCTGCGCTTCCATCCCGAGCTTCGCTACCGCGAAGGCTCCTCCATCATCCGCCTGCCGGCGCTGGTCGCCGCCGTGACCGGCGACGACGGCGCCGTCCGGGGCGTGCACCGCACCTGGCTCGATCCCCGCCGCCCCGCCAAGGCGGACGTCGCATCCCCCAGGAAGGCCCTCGGCCGCATCCACGGCCTCGCCGTGCGCCTGGGCATGCCCGCCGACGGCGTCGCTCCACTCCTCGTCGGCGAGGGCATCGAGACCGTGCTGTCACTCGTCACCGCCGTGCCCGAGATCACCGCGGCCGCCGCGCTTTCCGCCGGCAGCCTCGGCGCCTTCTCGCCCCCGCCCGCCTGCCGCCGCCTCGTCATCGCCCGCGACAACGACTTCGAGGGCGCTTGCGCCGCCCAACGCCTCGCCCGGCGCTGCGCGCGGGCGGGCGTCGCCGCCGCGGTCATCGTTCCCGAAGGCGGCGACTTCAACGACGACCTCGCTACGCTCGGCGCCGCCGTCCTCGCCGCAAGGCTCGGGCCGCTCTTCCGTCCGGGAGTCCGGGGAGAGTGGCCCGGAGCGGGCAAAGTCTTGTTGGAAGGAGAGGGAGTATGGATACCGTCGTCAACCTGAGGAACGAACCCGAACTCCGCGACATATTCGAACACGCACCCGTGCACGGCAACACCGTCCTCGTCGACCGCCGCACCAGGTGGGGCAACACGTACCGCATCGGACCCGACGGAACGCGCAGGCGGGTGATTGTGCTCTACCGCGACTATCTCTGGTGCCGCATCCGCGGCGGGGTAATCACGCTGGAAGAACTCGCCGAGCTGAACGGCAAGCGCCTCGCCTGCTGGTGCCACCCCCTGCCCTGTCACGCACACGTGCTCGCCCGGGCCGCCGCCTGGGCCGCATCCGTCCTGGCCGAAAGGAGGGGCGAATGATGGGCTGCGTCACCTTCAAGCGGCTCACCCCGCACGAGTCCCGCATCTACGCCGACGGCGACCACGTCGGCGACGTCTACCGCCAGGACGACATCCTGTCTCCAGGCCAAGTGTTCTATGTCCTGCACCTGTTTGAAGACCCCCGAGGGCCTCGGCGCGTGCACGACCGCCGCCGCATCCGCGAGGTCGCCCAGCGCCTCGTCGATTCCCACCCGCTCTGGCGGTGATGCAAAGTGCAGCGTTCTCTCCCGCCAGTCGAGTTGTCGCCAGGTCTCCGAAGGAAAGTTTGAGCGTCAATGGGGTCGGTGCCCTACCGAACAAAGTCCTCCCCGACGTGATGTCCCATCTTGTCACACGTGCTCTCTGCGCCAACCCCTAAAGGGGTCCTCCTCTCCGCTTCGCTCCGTTCCGGCCGGGCCTCGGGATGGCCATTACGGACGCTCCGTGCCTCCCTGCCTGCTCCCAGGCGTTCTGCCTCCTACAAGGGACCCGCAATGGCCATCCCAAGGCCCGGTGGCTCCGTTGCGCGCGCGTGAAAAGAAGGGACATCACTTCGGGGCGGACGCGCCCCAGTTCCGGGCCTTGGTGGGTCCTTAACAGGAGAAGGAGGAGATCATGACCAGCATAGAGAACATCGCGGACCAGGGTCAGTCCATCATGGACATGGCCTGTGAGCATGCTCAGACCTTCGGACTCACTCCCGAGCCCGACGAGTTCGACTCCAGGGACGTCTGGGACGAGGACGACGCCATCGACGCCGTACACGCTGCCTTCGAGCTCCTCGCGGACGGCATCGGCCCCGACGGCACTCAGCTCGCAGACGAACGCGAGAGCCTCCTCTGGGGCTTCGTCAACATGCTCGACGCTCAGACGCAACGCCTCGACCGCGCCGCAGACCGCCTCATGCCAGACCTCCGAGACCTCCAGCGCGAGCAGGACGGCTCCGAGATCAAGTCCCGCGAGCTCGAGCTCATCACCGACCGCGCCCAGAACCTCACCGCCCGCCGCAACGCCTTCGAGAAGATGCGCGACGCAGCGGCCCAAGACTACCAGCTCCAGACCGGCAACGTCTGGCGGCCCCGGAGCGGTTCCCACACGAGCCAGACCGGCAAGCTCACCTCCGCGGCCATCGACGCCCGTGACTTCATGCGCGCCCGGCAGGACCGCAAGACCCAGGCCCATCTGCCCGAGGGAACCCTGGTGGCGGTCACCGGAGGCAAGGACGTGAGCCAGCCGGCCGAGATCTTCCAGCGCCTCGACAAGGTCCGCTCCAAGTACACCGACATGGTGCTGGTCCACGGCGGCGGCCCCGGAGTCGAGCGCATCGCGGCAAGGTGGGCCGAGCAGCGCGGCGTCCACCAGGTCGTCTGCAAGCCCGACTGGGACCGCCACGGACGGGCCGCTCCGTTCCGCCGCAACGACGACCTCCTCAACCTCCTGCCGAAGGGCGTGATCGCGTTCCCCGGCAGCGGCATCACCCACAACCTCGTTGACAAAGCCCGCTCGCTCGGCATCCCGGTACAAGAGGTCAAGGCCGCCTGAGCCGCACATCGCAGGGGTCGCGTCGCTTCGGCGGCGCGGCCCTCCTTTTTTGGTCGGACTTGTTGGAGTCAAGTCCCTTGGGGGGAGGAATGACAATGATCGACGCTCATTCAACGCTGGAGTTGTGTGCAGACCTCCGCGATGCGGTTGCTGCGTTACGGGACAATGACGCGGACTACGGATTTTTCTACGAATACTCCCACGGCGAGCGCCGATGTCGCGGGTGCGGCGGTGTCGCTGCCGATTCCATCCGGGTTCGCCACGCGATGATCTGCGAGGTCGGGACTCTGGAGGCCGTCATGGGTTCATTTCCAGAGGAATGTGACATTGGGGACTCAACTCGATAGGTCCCCTTTTCGCGCTCGCGTTCGCTTCGCACCTCCGGTCGCTCCCGCTCCCTCCGCGCTCTCTGCCCACAAGACGGCGTGACCCGTGCGTCACTTCAACGCCATGCCTGCCTGCGTATCCGACCCACGGCTCGCCGCCTCCAGCGGCGTCGCCGCATCCGTGCCGTCCGCCTCGCTACGCTCGCCGTCGGCATGCCCCTCCGCATCCGCGTCGCCGCTGCCGGCTTCGCCCGTCACCGGCTTCCGCTCCCCGCCGTCCCACGGTGTCCGCACCACTGCGGACACCCCAGCCGACGCCTCCGGCAACGTGCTGCGCACGCGTGCCGTCGGCGCCTTCCCCCGCATCATCCTGCACTGGCGCCGCTCCGCAGTCTCGGCTCTTCAGCTCGGCATCCCTCGCGCCTCCGGTCGCTGACGCTCCCTCCGCGCTTCGTCTGCCGACTGCCTCCGGCCACACACACGGCTCGCCGCCTCCGGCGACATCGCCGCACCCGTGCCGTCCGCCTCGCTACGCTCGTCTTCGGCACGCCCATCCACCTCCGCGTCGCCCGTGCGGGCTTCGCCCGCCGCCGGCCTCCACTCCCCGCCGTCCCACGGTGTCCGCACCACTGCGGACACCCCAGCCGGCACCTCCGGCAACGTGCTTCGCACGTGTGCCGTCGGCGCCTTCCCCCGCATCATCCTGCACTGGCGCCGCTCCGCAGTCTCGGCTCTTCAGCTCGGCATCCCTCGCGCCTCCGGTCGCTGACGCTCCCTCCGCGCTTCGTCTGCCGACTGCCTCCGGCCACACACACGGCTCGCCGCCTCCGGCGACATCGCCGCACCCGTGCCGTCCGCCTCGCTGCGCTCGTCTTCGGCACGCCCATCCACCTCCGCGTCGCCCGTGTGGGCTTCGCCCGCCACCGGCCTCCGCTCCCCGCCGCCCCCGGTGTCCGCACCACTGCGGACACCCCCAGCCGGCACCTCCGGCAACGTGCTTCGCACGTGTGCCGTCGGAGCCTTCCCCCGCATCATCCTGCACTGGCGCCGCTCCGCAGTCTCGGCTCTTCAGCTCGGCATCCCTCGCGCCTCCGGTCGCTGACGCTCCCTCCGCGCTTCGTCTGCCGACTGCCTCCGGCCACACACACGGCTCGCCGCCTCCGGCGACATCGCCGCACCCGTGCCGTCCGCCTCGCTGCGCTCGTCTTCGGCACGCCCATCCACCTCCGCGTCGCCCGTGTGGGCTTCGCCCGCCACCGGCCTCCGCTCCCCGCCGCCCCCGGTGTCCGCACCACTGCGGACACCCCCAGCCGGCACCTCCGGCAACGTGCTTCGCACGTGTGCCGTCGGAGCCTTCCGCACTGACCGCCACTCCATCGCTGCAACCGCTCCGCCGATCCTCACCTCACCGGCGTTACCGGTGACGCTACCCTGTCGAGCCGCTGCGCGGTCTCGCGCCTTCGGTCGCTGGCGCTCCCTCCGCGCTTCGTTCTCCGACAAGACGCCGTGGTCCGTGCGCCTGTCTTCAACGCCATGCCTGGCTGCTTCATCCCAGCGTGCGCACGGCTCGCCGCCTTCGGCGGCACCGCCGCACTCACGCCGTCCGTCTCGCTGCGCTCGCTCCCTCCAACGTTCTCCTCAACAGCGTGCCGTTCTCGATTGCCGTCGACATGCGCCCGTCTTCGGAACGGACCCCCCACCACGGCCCGTGTCGCCGAGGACCCGCTTCGCGCCTCCCCTGCGCCACTCGGCGACACGGGCCTTCCCCCCTCCTTTGGTCCGGTCCGCCCGTCCTCCTGCGCCTCGCCCGTGCGCGCTTCGCACGTCACCGGCCTCGGCTTCCCCAATGCTCCGTGTCCGCACCACTGCGGACGCCTCCGCCGACGCTTCCGGCAACGTGCTTCGCACGTGTGCCGTCAGCGCCGTCCGCACTCTCCTCCACTCAGTCGCCGTGGCGGCTCCCTCCCGGCGGCTTCGCACGCGTCCATCCCCACTCGCTCATACCGCAGGTTCTCTGTTCCTGACCGCATGGCGCGGGCTCTGGTGTTCACACCCCACGCAGCCCGCTGCGCGTGCCCGCCCTGCGCACCTATGGCCTACACCTGTCTGCGCACCCGCCACCTTTCGATGCCCTTCTATTGTTGGACCGAGCGTATGTCGCACCGATATACGGGTGATACACGCTTGACACTGCCGAAAATACGGACCGATACACGAACGGCATACGCCCATCCTCATTGCTTTGACGCCCGTGACGGCGATTGTATCCAGCCCGTGCACGCCCGAATATAGAAGCCTTCGCCGACTTCCCCGCCCTAGAATATCGGATCGCGCGCCGCATTGAGCGTGTCCATAGCACTCTCAGCGATCACATCTGAGCTCTCCACAACCCGAAATCGCCACGCCTCCGCCGATCTGGTAGTAACGACCGTAAGGGACGAGGTGTTTCATGTCCGGGGATCAGCCGCTCCCGGGCTCAATTCCGGAGACGAAAAGGAGAAGGAGCGTGACAAAAACCGACCCAACCGAACCCGAATCCGGCGACCGCCCCACCGCAAACCAGGGCGCCGCGCGCCGCACCAGAGGCATCCGCTTCTCCGATTCCGAGTGGGAAGAGGTCAAGGCCGCTGCCGAACTGCACGACGTCCCGGCCGCCGAGTTCGTCCGCAAGAGGATTCTGGACGTCGCCCGCAGCCGCGCCCACGCAACTCCGGCCTCGCTCGCGCCGCTGATCGAGCGGACGTTCCGCTACACATATGTGCTCGCAACGCACAAACACGACGAACTGATCCGCGAAGGACGCGGCGAAGACATGGAAAATCTGGCCAAGGAAGCCCTGGCACTCCAGGGCCAGTTGCAGGGCGACGCCTCCGGTTGAACGCTGCGACGCCTCGACTGCATCTCGGGTACCTGTAACTTCCTAATCACCCTGGATGCGAACACCACGCGAGACCCTGGCAGCGGACTCGCCTGACCGCGGAAAAGTAGACGTGGCGCACGAAAAGCAGTCTGAAAAAATCCTCAATCCAGACGGGGCCATGGACAACGCCAAGGCCCTGCTGGAAGTCGCCAACCACCTGGATGCGTACAAGGACCCGAAGCTAACGGGCCCACTGCTGTTTCACGGATTCATGCTCACCGTCCCCACACTGCTGGCGCTCGCAACCGAACTCGCGCTCAAAGCGCTGATCATGCGCGACGTGGGCGCCCCGCCGCAGTCTCACGACCTGCTCGATCTCTTCGATCGTCTGCCGGAACGGACAAGGCAACGCCTCAAGAAAAAGATGCCCGGAGCGCCGCCAATCCACCCTCAGCTGCCACCGATACCCCCCGGCATTCGAGAAGTCCTCGAAGAAAACCGAAACCTGTTCGCGGAATGGCGATACCTCCACGAAAGCCGCGGTGCATGGGCCGGCACCGGGATGTTGAAGGAAGCGCTGTCGGTCATCATCGACACGTACGAAGAGCCCACACCACCCCCCGAATTCAGTCCGCCCGACGCACGCGACAGCTAACTAGGAGACAAAAACTATGGCCATAAAATACATAGAACAGTTGATAGAAGGGCTAAGTCACCCTAAACGGCCAGTCAGATTCGTATCAGCATTGGTGTTGACCATCGTCGTGTTTCTTGGGGGAAATTATGCGTGCGGGCAAGGTTGGTGCCTGTGGGGAGACGACGATTCAAATTGGATACCGAGACTGGATATCCCTGCGGATTGGTTGCCGGCATTCTCGGGTTTCTCATCTGATGGTGAACGCCATTTTTTCATCTGCGATGTAGGCATGAAGTCTCTTGCAGATTTGTCTGTCGATCGAGTAGCGACAATAGGGTCTCAAAGAATCAAACTGAATCCAATGTCGCCAGAAGAACAGAGAGCCGTGCAAGCACGATTAGAGCGAAGCTGTATGATCATAGATAAGTATCGAAAAAGCTAATTAGGGGATACTCGAGTCTTTCGAACCTGCGGCGCAAATATCGACGGGCAACCTGCGGTACCGAGATTTCCGGAACCAGCGTCTGCGCCACGATCCGGTGCGTCTCGTCCCGCGACCACCGCCGCCGCCGTATACGTCTCCGTCCCGGCATCGAGATTCCTCAAGTGTCCACTCATCGTTGGTGGACACCTATCCGCCTTACCAACCTTCAAGCCTGGAACGGCTGGCTATCTCATCGCGAGGGCGGGATGACCGGACGGTTACTGCTCAGGACAGCCGTAGCAATTTGCTAGTGCCAGTACGCAAGGGACCATTTGTGACAACTGGTCGCAAACACCTTCGAGTTGAAGCCAAGGACGCCCGTTCAGTTTAACTTTGCGATATTTGAGGCTAACAACTGGACGCGAACAACCACGAATTGACGCCACCTCGACCCCTCGCCTCTCCCACCTCTGGCGTCGCCCAACCTCGGGACAAACGGACACCGTGCCCAAACTGCGCTGGCAGCAGACGCTGCTCCTGCCGCCTGCCCGTAGCCCCCGTTCCCGGCCGCACTTCCTGAATTCACCTCTCCACCTGCCGCCGCCCCGCACCACTGGGAGCCCGAGGCCGGCCCGTGAGGGGCGAGGCCGGCGGCGCGGGAGCGAGTCCCCGCGTACCGGACAAACGTCCCGACGGGAGGAACCCATGCGCATCTACGCAAGAGACCGCGCCTGCGGATTCAGATTCACGCGCGCCGAATGGGGCGCGTTCAGCAACTTCCAGCCCCTGGCCGTACCCATCGCCGCCGGCCCCTGGACCTTTGCCACGTCCGAGGCCTTGTATCAGGCGGGCAAGTTCGCCTTGCGCCCCTACATTCAGCAGCGCATCGCCGAAGCGCCGACGCCGAGGCAGGCCGCCGCCATCGGCCGCACCCCGGGTATCGGCATCGACCCTGGTTGGACGGGGCAACGCGTTGACGTCATGCGCTGGGTGCTGCGCCTGAAACGCGAGGCCAATGCAGCCCAGATCGACGCGCTGCTCGCTGCAACCGCAGACCGCCCCATTGTCGAGGTCTCCGTGCGCGACCCTTGGTGGGGCGCCCGTCCCGTCGCCGACCGTTACGAGGGCAGGAACGTCCTCGGACGGCTCTGGATGGAGCTTCGCGGGCAGCTTCGCGACGGCGATCCTGCCGCCCGCTCCGGGGCCTGGCTCGAACGGATCCGCGTCGGCCGGCTGGCCTGCCCTCCCGTCGGCACCGACGCCGCCCGAGAGACCGCCTGAGGGCGGTTGCGCCATCGCCCCGACTCCCTCACGGCAACCTGCGGTCCGGCCCGTGGAGTTCGAGACCGGCCCGGCGAGGGCACGGCCCGGACGGTCCTGGAGAGCGTCCGCGCCGATTTCCCGCCACACGGAGGTTGCCCATGTCCCTTCCCGAGAAGATTTCCGCCGACTACACGCTGGCCCCCAACGCCCTGGCCTCGGTGCTCGCCCGCCTGGTCGAGATGCGCCAGCCGACCATGGTCTGGGGACCGCCCGGGGCGGCCAAAAGCCAGATCGCCCAGCAGGTCGCCGCGGCCGCCAACCGCCGGTACGTCGACATCCGGGCGCTGCTTCTCGACCCCGTCGATCTCCGCGGCATCCCCTGGTACGACAGCTCCTACCGCACGCGCTGGGCGCCACCCGCCTTCCTGCCGCCGTCCGACGATCCCGGCCGCTGGCTCATCAACCTCGAAGAGCTGCCGTCCGCGGTCCCGATGGTCCAGGCGGCGCTTTATCAACTGGTGCTCGACCGCAAGATCGGGGAGTACGAGCTGCCCGAGGGCGCGTCGCTGATCGCCTGCGGCAACCGGGAGACGGACCGCGGGGTCGTGCACCGCATGCTGGCGCCTCTGGCCTCGCGCTTCGTCCACCTCGATATCCGCGTGGACGCGGAGGACTGGTGCAACTGGGGCGCGGCCAACGGCATAGCGCCGGAAGTGCTGTTCTTCATCACCTACGAGCCCGACCTCCTGCACCGCTTCGACCCGCAGTCCAAGGAGCGCGCCTTCGCGTGCCCGCGGACCTGGGAGTTCGCCAGCAACATCGTCAAGAACCGCAACGGCCTCGATCCGGCGGCCGAGCGCGCACTGCTCCGGGGCACGGTCGGGGAGGCCGCGGCGGTCGAGTTCACGGCGTTCCTGAAGGTCTGTCGCGAATTGCCCCATCCCAGGGCGGTACTGAACGACCCCGGGAACGCGGACATCCCGGAGAACGCGAGCGCGCTGATGGCGCTGTGCGGCTCGCTCTACCGGCTCGCGACCGACGTCACCATCGACGCCATCGTCACCTTCGCGCAGCGGCTTCGGCGGGAAGTCGGCGAATCGCTGGTCGGCGCGTGCGTGCGCCGCGAGCCGGCGCTCCAGCGCTCCCACGCCTTCATCCGCTGGGCCGCCGCCAAAACTCAGTAAAGGAGGAACCCATGGACCTCAACCGCGACGCCATGCTGGTCGGCCTGCGCATCAGCGCCTGGTCCGGCCGGCTCTACGACCGCGAGGCCAGCGACCACGTCGCCGTCCACCACGACGCCAGCGCGAGCGCCGGGCGGTACAACAAGCGGCTGCTCCCCAAGGCCGCCTTCGCCGCCCTCACCGCCACCATGAGCGAAGCGAGGACCCGGCACTACGGCAACTCGCTCCCCTGGGACGACAAGGGCTCGCGGCTGCTCACCGTCGCCAACTACGAGCGCTACACCGAGCTCATGGACGGGCTCCGCGAGCGCGTGGTCCGCCAGCGCGCCCGCTTCATCGAGGACTACGACCACTACGTCGCCCAGGCCCGGCTCGACCTGGGCAAGCTCTTCCGTATTGAGGAGTACCCCTCGAAGGAGACGCTCCAGGACAGGTTCTCCATCAGCTACCGCATCACGCCCGTGCCCGACGCAGACCATTTCATCGCCAAACTCGCCTCGGACGACACCGAGCGGGTCAAGCGCGACATCGAGCACCACATCGAGGAGCAGCTCCGCGACGCCGTGGGCGATCTCTACCGGCGTCTGGCCGAAGCGGTGGAGCGGGTCTCGGAGCGTCTGGACGAGGACGAGAACGGCAAGCCGTTGGTGTTCCGCGACACCATGATCTCGAACATTCGGGACCTGGTGGACGTGGTTCCCCGGCTCAACATCTTCGGCGACCTGAGGCTCGCGAGCCTGTGCGAGCAGGTGAAGGACAGGATCGCGGGCGTCGAGCCGGACTCGCTCAGACCGTCCAGGACCTTCGATCCCACGGCTCGGGACCGGGTCAAGCGCGACGCCGACGCGCTCATGGAGCAGTTCGCCGGCTACTTCTCGCCGCCGCCGGCCGAGGCGGCACGGGAGGTGGCGTGATGTCTCCCGGCGTGCTCCGTGAATCCGCGCTTCGCGTGAGCGACTGTGTGACCGAGCTTTTACGCAAGCAGCCCTTCTTCGGGAGCCTCGTGCTGAGGCTCCCGCTCCGCGCGGATCCCACGCGCAAGACGCTCGCCACGGACGGACAGGAGATCCGCTACTCGCCCGGCTGGGTAGCGGAGACCGACGCGCACCTCATCGAGACAGCGATGGCGCGCGTGGTCATGGCCTGCGTCTTGAAGCACCACACCCGCCGGGGCGAGCGCGACCCGGAACGCTGGCAGACGGCCTCGCAGCTCGTCACCCACGCATTGCTGCGCGATGCCGGCTTCACGCTCCCGCCTGACGCTGAAGCCTGGGAGGACCTGAGCGTCGAGCAGGCATACGACCGCCTGCCGGAACCCAGGGACGACGAGGACGGCGACGACGGCAACGCGCCACAAGAGGCGGGCGTGGACGGCCAGCCGCCTCCCAGCGACGAAGATCAATCCGGCGATCCTTCCGATCCCGCCGGAGACGGCGACGATCAGGGCGAGGACGGCGGGGACGATGCAGACAGCCAGGACGGGGACGGCGGCGACGGTCATGACGGGAACCCCGAGGGCCAGGACGGCTCATCCGATGCGCCGCCGAGCCACGATCCTTCCGGCACCGGAGAGGTCATGGACGCCGGCGCCCGCGAGGACGACGGCTCCAATTCCGGCGAAGCCCCCGTGGACGTCAACGCCGAGGAGCAGGCGTGGGACGAGGCCATGCACCAGGCGCTCAACATCGCCAGGGCCGAGGGCAAGACGCCGGGCCTCGTCGCGGAGACGGTCCGGAACGCCCACGCCAGCAAGCTCGACTGGCGCACGCTGCTGCGCCGCTACATGACCGACGCCGCCAAGCGCGACTACAGTTGGAGCGTTCCCAACCCGCGCTTCATCGCTAGAGGCCTCTACCTGCCCTCCATCCGCTCCGAAGGCATCGACACCATCGCGGTCATCGTCGACACCTCGGGGTCTGTCCCCGCCCAAACTCTCGCCGAGTTCTGGGCGGAGTTGCGCGAGGTCGTTGACGAGATCCGGCCCGGGAGGGTTATCGTGCTCCAGGTCGACACCGAATTGCAGGACGCGGCCGAGTACACGGCCGACGACCTCCCCGACGAGATCGCACTCAAGGGCCGGGGCGGCACCGACTTCCGCCCGGGCTTCGAGTGGCTCGACGAGCAGGGGATACAACCTGCGGTGTGCCTTTACTTCACGGACATGAAGTGCTCGCGCTACCCCGAGGCCGAGCCTGGATTTCCTGTGACGTGGGTGAATTGGGGCCCCGTCCCGTCGGATTGGAACCGTGAGCCTTGGGGCGAGCGCATCGACCTCGGCGCCTGATGTCCGGCGGACGCCCCGGGCCTTCGGAGCCTCATCTTCGCAACTGACCGATTTTCGTGGAGAGATCGCTGCACATGAACTGTGCATTCCGTTGGATCCCGGATGAACAGGGCGATTTCGTGCGCGTACCCGCCGTATGCACGGGGTTTTCCACAGACCCTGTGGCCAACCTGAAAGGGAACCGGACGCGACATGACCGAACTACCGCGCAATCCTGATGGCTCAATCGACGTACGGAGCCGGGAGTTCCACCGGTTGCGGGCCGCCACCTTCATGTCCAGGCCCGCCCGGGACATGTGGATGATCGCGACGCTGTTGGCCGGGTTCGACCCGGACGAGTTGTGGGAAGAAATCCGGCGGCAGCGGGCGGGAAGGAGGCCTGGCGGAAGAATCAACGAGCCGACCGTGCTCAATGCGATGGATGCCCTGGCGCGGCGACACCGCATGGAGCTTGCGAGGCGGCGGGGAGGCGGCCATGAAGATCCGGCTTAAGCACGGCAAGGTCCGCGGTCCGGTCCCGACTTACGGGGTGTACGTGGGCGCCAACCGAATAGGAACCGTCATGCGGTGCACCTTGCCCATGCGCCGCAGGCCCTGGACTTTCTTCCCGTACGCGGAGCATGGCGAACTGCGGGAGTACAGGTTGCGTGATCTTCGCAAGGCAATCCAACGGCGGGTAGACCGCGGGACCTTCGGAAGGTTTGGAAAATGACGGCGCGCAATGCGCCCGGACGGACAAGCAGGGCACGGTGATGCAGTCGATCAGGCTCGGACTGCGAACACTGCCGGAAGGACCCGTCGCGGTCGTCCCCGCCCGCCTCCTCCCGTCCCGCCTCGCACGCCGTCACAACCCCAGGTCCATCCCGGACCCCCGGCTCCGTTCCTGCGCGGGCGGGTCCGGGGTCTTCTCCTGCGACGACTGGCCGTCAACCTCTTTGGCGGCGGGCGCCTCGGGTCTCTGATTCCGCGATTTACCGTCCGGTCCTACGGCATCGACGGCCCTGTCCCGTCCGGCTTCTACGGTCTCGCCGACGCCTTCCAGTGCCGCGATGCGCTCACCTGTCGCGGCTTGGAGCTGTGCGCGGAGTTCCTTCGCGTCGTCGGTGACGAGTTCGGCGCGGTCGCGGGCGCGGCTGATCTCGACGTAGAACGACTTCTGCGTCGTCAGATGCGGGTGCCGCGCCTCCATGGCAGCGATCACGTTGTCGACCGTCCGGCCCTGGAACGCATGCACGGTCGACGCCCAGGCATGGTCGAGATGGCGAAGCTGCGGATCTTTCCGCCCGAGCTCCAGGTTCCGCCCCTCCTCGAGAAGCAACTTCACCCGCCCGTTCCCCACCTCGGCAACCTCAGCCGTGCGGCTGTTGACGAGCCCCAGACCGGCATCGTTGCGCGTCCAGCGGATGCGGTCGCCGGCGCGAAGCTCGATCTCCTCCATCCGGTAAACCTCGATTCCGCCCTTGCGGCCGCCCACCTCCGCGGGCTTCCAGGCGACGGTCCCGCCGTCCATACCTTCCAGAATCACCGAGCGGGCCTCGTGATCGACGCCCACGACGAGGCGCTCGTCGCCCTTCTCGACGCCCAAGCGTTTGTAGGGACGATGGAAGGCGACCACGTCGCCGACGGCATAGTTCCCCGCCAACGCCTTCTCGGCATTGGTGTAGCCCTCGGAGACCAGCCGCTCGGAAACCATCGCCGGGCCGCGGATGCGCCCCTCCCGGACCAGGCGCTCGCGGATGTGGCCGTTGATGGCTTGGCGGAGCTTATGGCTCGGCGCCATGACGCCCGTGTTCTCGCGCGCCTCGGGCGAGAGCGCCAGCCAGCGGGCTGCGACCGCGCCGGCGATGTTGTCCGCCTTCACCTGGGCCACGTTGGAGCCCAGCTTCTCGAAGGCGCGTGCGATCTCCCCCTTGAGGCTCGCTTCCACCGCTTCCCTGAGCGCCGGGTCGCGCTGGCGCATGATCTCGTCCATGACCGCCGTCTTCATGCCCGCGGCCTGGAGCTGGGCGAAGGGTTTGCCGGCATCGACCGCGTCGAGCTGCTTGGCGTCGCCCACCAACACCACACGCGGGATGCGGAACGCGTTGGCGACGCGCAGGAGGTCGCGGGCCTGCACGGTCGAGGCGAGCGAGCCCTCGTCGACCACCAGGATGGTCCCGGCAAACGCCGCCCGCATCGCCCGCTCGCCCTTCTCCGTGAGCCTTCCCTCGGCGGCGCCAGCGTTCCGGGCAAGGAACCGTTGCAGGGTTTCGGACTCGATGCCGGCCTCGGACGCGAGCGTCTTCACCGCGGATGCGGAAGGCGCGAGCCCGACCATCCTCCATCCCTTCTTCTCCGCAAGGGTCCTGACCCTGTCGAGCATGGTGGTCTTGCCGGTGCCGGCATAGCCCTGGACGCCGACCACGCGGTCAGTGGCGGACAGGATCAGCTTCACCGCATCCTTCTGTCCGGCGGTGAGCGGCCCCCGGTGGAGACGGCCCTGCACCGCCCAAGCGCGCATCGGAACGGGCCCCTGGCCCTCGCCCGAGCGCATCAGCGCGATGGTCTCGCGCTCCTCGCCCACGGTCCGGTCCGTCGCGAGCGCGTCCTCCGCGGACGGCAGGCTTACCGTGTGCAAAGCACCCTTTTTTTCCAGGCCCGCCACTTCCCGCTCGGCCTCGGCCATGGTCACCCTCCCGGGCTCGTGCGCGAGCGCGGCGGCCAGGAGATCGGCGCGGGCGAACACGGCCTCGCGCTCCGAAAGGTGCTCCATCGCCCACGAGACGGCCTCGGCCGCTGGCTGACGCCCGGCGGCGACCGCCGCGCCCCGGCCCCGTATCGCGGCCGCTGCCGCCTTGGACGCCGCCTCTTGACCAAGCGCTCTGGCGTCGAACCCCAGGTCCCCTGCCTGCTTCTCCCAGACCCCCAGGAGTGTGTCCCGGTCGACATCGCGCTTGGCCGCACGGGTCATCAGCGCCGCGCGCTCGGCGATGCGGGGATTTTCGGCGGTGGCGCCCAAGCCGCGCTCCTCCATCGCCGCCTCGATCTCGGCGCGCCGGGTCGAGAAGGCCTCCACCACCTCGCGCGTCACGCCCGCGATCTCGAAGCGCCCGTCCGCATGGGTCTTCTCGATGCCGTAGCCCAACTCAGCGAGGCTCCGCGCAAGCTCGTTCCGGTAGAGCATGCCGATGAGCTTCTGCCGCTCGTAGAGGCCCTCGTTGGCCATGGTGCGCCACTTCCGGTCTTCGCCCCTGACCATGTTGGCCAGAACGGCGTGGGTGTGGAGCTGCGGGTCGAGGTTGCGGGAAGTGTCGTGACGGAACGTGGCGGCGACGATCTCCTGGCCGCGCGCCCGGACCATCCTCCCGGTCTCCGGGTCCTGCACGCGGGTTTCGGCGGCGTTCCTCTCGACCCAGGCGAGCGTGGCCTTCACCGCGCGGTCGTGGGCGTCAACGATCCGCCCGTCGCCGCCCACGAGCGCGGCGAGCGAGACCGACTTGGGAGCGGAGAAGGTGAGGTCGCGCCCCGGACGGTGGACGATCTTCCCGTCCCTGTCGCGGCGGCCGAGCCGCCGGCCGGAGCCGTCCGGCACCTCGCCCTCCAGCACGGCCTGGAAAACGTCGGCGTCGACCGGGCCTTCGAGCCCCAGCTCCTCCGCGCCCCTGCCGGCCCAGGCGCTCGCGGACTTGTGCCTGGGGTCGTCCCTGGCGTAATAACCGTCTTCCTCGTAGTAGGCCGAGCCCTGTGCGGGCGAAGCTCCTATCGACAGCATCTCAGGCCCAGTCACGCGCCGGGGGGTTGGCCGGCGGCCCAGGCTGCGGCTCGCCGGCAGGCGCGGGCGCTTCGAGCGGCGGTTCCGCCTCGCTCCCGCCCTCCGTCGGTTCGTCCACGCGGCCCGGATCGTCCGCCTCCGGTTCGGCCGGGCACGCGTCCGCGCCAGCGTCCGCCACATCGGCCTCCCGCGGGACGAACCGTTCGGCGGCGGCGGGGCGGTCGACGTACCGGAGTTTGATGTCGGTGACCGGGAAGGGGCCTGGGAATTTCAGGTACCCGTGCAGGTTCTCGAGCCGCATGATCTCCGAGGGCAGCGCCAGCGGGCGCATCTGGCGGTGCTGGGTCAGCGACACTCCGTCCCGCATGGTGCTGGCGCCGTAGCTCATGCCGTGCGTGTACTCCTCGACCTCGCCGCGGCCGAGGCTCTCGGCCGACCACTGCGCGGTCTCCTGGTCGGGCGCGGACAGCACCACCCGGGTGCCGCAGAGCCCGGAGACGGTCTCCGCTCCGTTCCTTCCGTAGATGTCCCGGAGCGCCGAGAACACCTGGATGCCCAGCACGAAGCAGCCGCCGAACTGGCGGGATTCCGCAAGCCCCGGCTGGAGGCTCGGCACCTGGTGGAGGGTCGGCAGCTCGTCCAGCACCACCCACACCCGGCGCGCGTCGTCGTGATGGAGCGAGAGAAGCGCGTTGACCGCGATCTCGAGCCACGTGGAGATGAGCCCCCTAAGGCTCGCGTGCTGGTCGCCTCGGGAAGTCAGGAACAGGAACCCCGTCTCCTCCTCCCGGCCCACCCACTCGCGGATCGAGAAGGGCTCGCCCGTGTCGGGCAGGAACTCCAGCGCGCCCAGGTTCGCGGTCAGCATGGCGCGCACCGAGAGCGCGGTCTTGGGGTTCTCCGGGCTCACGATGGACTGCGCAACCGTGCCCTCCATGGCTTCGGCCAACTCCGACAGCTCGGTCTTGAGCAGGTGCTCGACGAGTTTCCGGTTCTCGGTCTCGCCTTGCGTCCAGAGGACCCCGGCGCCGTTCGAGAAGAGTTGCCGTGCGGCCGTCACCCAGAAAGGATCGACCGTGTCCTTCTGCTGGGGGATCAGGGCGGCGGCCATCATGTCGAAGTCGCGGGAGGTCCTCGCCTCGAAGAACGGCGACCACCGCGGCGCCCGGGCGTCCAGGGGGTTCATGAGCACGTCCGTGGCGGGATCGAAGAAAGAGCGCGTGTAGGTCCCCATCTTGTCGTAGACGATGCAGCGCTCGCCCCGCGCCCGGATCTGCGCGACCAAGTCCGAGATCAGCACGGTCTTGCCTGACCCCGTGGTGCCCGAGACGATGGTGTGCTGGGTCTCGGCGCGGTCCGGCCAGGGGATTCCGGCGATCCGGCAGGAGGCCCGTCGGGCTGCCGGAAAGAGAGCTTCGACCAGCCGCGCGGAAAGAGGCTGCACGCGCCTCCGGAGCTCGCGCGCCGTCGCCATTTCCGCGCCGCGGAGCCGCCTGGTCCGGGCCAGGCGCCGTCCCACGATCCAGAACGCGAGGGTCGAGAGCGCCATGCCGCCCGCCCCCAACCCGAGGCCCGCCCATGCCCTGGCGTAGACCGTGCCGAGCATGCGTCCGCGTATCCTTTCAATCCTCGGGTCGGCTGCGATGTCGACGATCCTGGTCGCAGTTCCAAGGCCCTCCCGCCACTCGTACTCCTGGCCCGAACGGGGAGAATACCCCAGGGCCAGTTTCACCTGGGCCATGGTCCCCATGCCCACGACGCGCCACTCATAGGCGGTCGTCGTTCGGAACACCGCGACGGCGGGGACCAGGACGACTACGAGGACGAGGCCCAGGACCTCCCAGCGGAGCAGCTGCCCCCACATGTGGACGTCGTGCAGCAGGGTCTGGCCGCCCCTGAGCGTCGCCTTGCCGAACATCACCGATCCTCCCGTTCACGGGTTCCGCCTGCCGGCCCGTGCCTGTCACGGCCCAAGCACTTCGTCCCCGCCCATAGGACCGCCGCGCGCCCGTTCCTTCTTCCCGCCCGCGTCCGGCGCCGCGTTAGGCGCCGTGCCGTAGAGCCTGCCGCCGAGCCACTCGCCCACCAGCGGAACAGACTCCGCTGCATGCTCGCCGAACGGCCGGCCGGTTTCCGCCGCCACCCTGGCCCGGCCCCGCTCGCTCCGCTCCCCCGCCAGACCACCCCGCGCCTCGCGCTCCGCCTCCCGGATATCGAGCTCGGTGTCGGTCTCGGCGCGCCTGACTCCCGCCTCTCGTCCGACGCTTCCCCGCGCGTGCCTGCCGCCTCCGCGCCCCGCCTCCCGGGCCCAGCCCGACCATTCCGCCCAGGCCTCGGTGGTCCCGCTCCTGCGCGACTCCCGAAACCCCTCACGGGTCCGTTCGTAGTCCGCCAGATCCGGCGCCGACGCCGGGTCCGGGCCCCCGGGAGCGGGAAACCTCTCCGCGATGAAGGCGGCAGCGTGGCCCCGCAGCTGCTCGGCGTCCTCAGGGGTCTGGGGCTGCGCCAGGCGCATGGCGCCCGCCGCGCCGATCTCCCGCCCGTCGGCGCCTGTGCGGGTCGTGAGCCAGTTGAAGAACGGCTGGCCCAGATCCCGGTCGATGGTTTGACCGCGGCTCCGCACCTCCGCCGCCTGCCGGCTCCAGCTCTCGGCCTCGCGGTGGCTTGTGGCCTCCTGCTCGCCGTAGCGGCGCATCCGCGCCAAGTTGGCTCCAAAACTCTCCTCCAGGCTCTTGAGCTCGCTCTCCCCGGAAGCCGTGGAGTAGCGCCTCGACGCCTCGGCCACCCGCGACCAGACGTCCAGAACGCTCTGCTGCTCGGCATAGTCCGTCATCCGGTTCCAGGCCTCCCGGCCGATGGTATGGCCGCGCCAGCTCACCGACCCGTCCGCTCCGAATTTCACTATGAAGTCGAAGCCCCCTCCGGCCTTGGCCTCGCTCGTCAGAGCCGCGGCCTGCTCCCTGGTGATGCCGCCCGCCTCCGAGAGCCGCTTGTAGTGGGACTCCAGGCTCTGGACCCTCTGGCTCTCGCTCTCGGTCACTCCCCTGGAATGGGCCACGCCCGTGTTCACGTCCCGCGAGAACCGCTCCACCAGGGCGGCCGAATCGGTGGCGACCGCGGTGCGCGCCGTGGCGGCCTCGGCCGACCAGTGGCGGGCCTGCTCGCGGGCGGCGTTCGCCCGGTTCTCGTGGCTTGTTGCAAGGGACTCCGAAAGCCTCACCCCGGCGGCCGGGATCCGGCTCGTGGCGGAGCCGGCGTCCGCCACCACGGCGCCGTCGCCGGTCACGGTGAACCCCGCGCCACCGGGGGCAAACCCCGTGTAGCGGTCGGTGTCGGCATGCAGCGAGGTGCGGACCTGGTGTCCCTCGACGGTCGCGAAGCGGTGCGTGTCGGACTGGGTGTTGGCGAGCGAGACGTTGCCCGTCGTACCCTCCTGGGCGGCCGAGGACGCCGCGTCCTGGCCCACCGCCAGCACCGAGGTGGCGAGCGCGGTCGCCCGTCCCACCCCGTAGGCCAGGGCCGCGGCGAGGAACGGCACCGACATCGAGAGATAGCCCGACATGACGGCCACATCCGACGCCACGGCCTGAATGCCCGCCTGCGCTACGAGCGACACGCCAACGTCGCCGCCCGGCATGAGCGCGCCAGCGCTCATGCGCTCGGCCGCCTCGCCCATGGAGATCCGGTGGAGGACCGCGTAGAGCGGCCCCCAGCTCTGGAGCCAGACGAGACCCGAAAAGTAGGAGCGGAAGATCGCCCCGCCCGCGGGCGTGAGCATGAGCAGCACCGCCATGGGGAAGGCGCCCACGTAGAGGCACTCGAACACGATGCGGAGCATCGGCACCCAGGTCTCGGCTTGGCGGCCGATGGCCCGGTAGGCGGAGACCGTCTGGGTCTCGGCCCGGGCCTCGGTGTAGGCCCTCAGGGCGGCGGCGTTGCCTGTCTCCGAGGCCCACTGCTCGCCGGCGTCGTGGACGGCGTTGAGCACCATCTGCTGGCGCAGGATCTCGGCCGCTGTCCTCGACGCGCCGATCAGGTAGGTGTGGGCGGCCGGCAGGGCGGCCATGAGCTCGGCCCGTGCCAGCGCCTGCGTACGCGCGCCCGGGAAGAGCCTCCACCCGAAGATGCCCGAAGCCCTCGCGATCTCGGCCCCCCAGAGCGCGTTCAGGCGCGTGGCGGCATCGGCGCAGGTGATGATCTCGCGGTCCACGGTCGTCGCGCCCGTGCCCGAAGGAGCGCCCCGCGTCGCGTACTCGACCATTCGCGCCGGAGAGGCGCCCGCGGACGGCGAGCCCGCGGCGGTGACGAGCCGCCAGATATCGGTGCTCTCGCGGAGATCGTCGGCGGAGATGTGGCCCAGGAGGAGGGCGTGGAACACGCACTGCCGCGCATAGGCCCGGAGGTTACGGGCGAACACCGCGTCCGTGACCTCCATGCGGGTCGCCTCGGCCGCGAGCCTGGCGCCGAAGATGAGGCCGTGGCGGCGGTAGGTTAGATCGGCCGGGAGGGAGAAGGCCTGTTCGGTCAGCCGGGTGAGGCCGTCGCCCACCTGGCTCGTCACCGAGGCGAAGAGCGCAAGTCCGATGGGGACATTGGCCACCACGGCCGGCGCCAGCGCGGGGTCCAGGCGGTCCACGACCCGCACTGTCGCCTTCGGCACCACCATGGCGCCCCAGACCGCTATGAAGAGGAGCATCCACCGGGCGTTGTCCTTCCAGGAGCCCCCGAACGCGGTGCGGAAGAGCGCCCAGCCGAGCCCCGCGGCGCCGGCCAACTGGGCCAGCGTCAGGAACGCGCCGCCGCCGGTGATGGCGGCGACCGCGTTCAGGAGGTCGACCAGGTAGGTGCCGCCGCCCAGGGTGAAGATCTCGTACATGACCGCCCGTCCCCGATCCCGCCGCTACCGAGACACGGACGCCCCGCGGGAGAAGGAGAGGGCTGCGCGGAGGTCCGCGGACAGCGCTCCTGCAAGCTCGGTCTCGATGAGCCTCAGCTTCTCAACCACGGCCAGGGCGGTATTGAACCGCTGGAGCCCCTCGTGGCGGTGACGCGCCAGCGCTGCCCGGTTCCGCCTGAGCCCCTCGCGCCAGCGCTCCAACTGGTCGCCGTCCGCGATGTCCAGCGTGCCGGCCCGTTCCTGCACCGTCCGGTGGAGGTCCGAGATCCAGACCTGCAGGACGTCGAGCGCCACGGCTTCAGCCAAGGCGTCCACCTCCTGCTCCACCACGGCGCCGCGGTAGGCGGCGGCGGTGTTCACCACCCGGTAGACCGGCAGGGTGGTGAGATTGACGAGCCCCAGGGCGTCGGCGGGAGGCGCGGTGTCGTTGCGGACCGCGTCCACCAGGCTTCCGAGAAGGTCGGCGACGCGATTCCGGAAGCCGCGCGCCGCCGGCACGGTGAGCCGCCCGTTGGTGGGGTTCAGGCAGTCGGCGGCCGTGTCGCAGCGGTAGACCGGAAGGTCGCCGCCCCCCTCCATGAGTATCTCGGTCACGCGCCGATCCAGGGCCAGGGGCTCCAGGACGCGCACCCTGGGGCCGGAAGGGTCCGAGTCCGAGACCGGCGCGGTGACGATCACCGTCCCGGAGATCGACATGGCGAACTCGCCCAAGTCCCGGTCCGAGCCGAGGAAGCTCGATGCCCGCACCGCGCGCCAGGCGTAGTTGACGTTGACCGGCACCTGGTCCCTGAGCGGTCCCGAGGCGGCGGCCAGGGTCGAGTTCCGCTTGCCGTCCGAGCCGCAGCCGTGACGCGCGGCCGCGTAGTCCGAGAAGATCCCTTGCCGCGTGCCCACGGCCGCGCAGATCGCCGCGCTCGCCCGGTCATTCCGCGACCACACGGCACCCACCAGCGCCTGGGCGGTCTCGCAGGAGTCGAGGTTCTGGTTGTTCACCCACTGCGCCAGGGCCCGGAGTTTCGACATGGTCTCGGCGATCACCGGCGAGATGGTCTCCAGGGCCAGCTCGAAGGCGAAGCCCACGGCGTTCTGGGCAACGGCGCGGCCGAAGGCGACCAACTGGTCGGAGTCGATGAAGGAGAACGACCCCGCGAACGCGTCGATTCCGCCGCAGCCGGCCCGGAACGACGGCAGGCTCACCGTGGCGATGGGTTCGGAGCGAACGGGCGCCCGCAGGTAGATGTTGCCCAGAGTCCAGTGGCCGGAGGCCTGGCCGTCGAACGCGGTCGGTCCGGTGGTGTTCACTGCCGCGCCCCTCCAGAAGTTCTCCATTTCGGAGAGGACGTCCGCGCCCACCGATGGCGCAAGGGAGAGCCCGGCCGCCAACAGCACTGCCGTTAGCGTTCTTCTAGTAGTCACGTCCGACCTCCCGGGCAGTGAGGGCAAAGATGCGCTCCGCGAGTTGGTCCTCGGCGACCACGCCGTAGGAGACCGGCAGCGCCCGCCGCGTCCTCGTGTCGTAGAGGACGACGGCGGGGACCGACGTTACGTCCAGGCCGAGCCGCGCGGCCCGTCCCTGGTCCGGAACCGCCTCGGGCCAGCCTTCGAGCGGCTCGCCCGTCATCGACACTGCCAGCACGTCGAGCCCGTGGCGGAGCGCGAACGCGCGCAGGAGCGGACCGAACACGCGGCACGCGGGGCACTTCGCATGACCGAGATAGATGAGGCCGTAGCGCTCGCCGAGCCGGGCCAGGACCGCCGCGCGCTCGGCCCGGCGCTCGTCCGACCAGAGCCGCTTGGCCAGCGCGCCCACCGGGCGCCTGAGCGTGTAGTCCAGGTCCGGGCTCGCCCAGACCGTGCGGCGGAAGGCGTCCGAGAACGAGGCCGCGCGCTGCAGGGTTTCCTGCTGAAGACGCAGGTACGCGGCGACGTTCTCCGCGCTCGGATCGAGAATCGCGCGGGCGCGGGTTTCTTCCAGAACCCGGCGCATCTCCCCGATGCGCTCAATCGCGCTCGGCGGGCGCGATGGCGGCGACGGAGCCGGCGTCCTCGCCGGCGGGGCGTCCTCTTCCGGGTCCTTCTCTTTCGGGTCGCAGTAGAAGTGCCAGCCCAACGCGGGCGCGTCGCCGTCCGCGCCCGGCCCCGAGCCGCACCAAGGCCGCCATTCCCGTGCGTCCGAGGGAAGGGCCGGAAGGACCGGGAGGAGGCAGGCGAGGGCCAGGGCGCGCACGATGGTCATGGCGGCCTGCCTCACTCGCTCCTGTCGTAGAAGCCGCGGATGCGCGCCCGCATCACCGCGCCGGCCGGGCCCGCTTCCGGAAGCGCGATCAAAGGCTCGCGCGACCCGTCCATCAGGTCCTCGGTGAACTCCGAGAGGTCCACGGCCTCGAAGTCGATTCGCTCCATCTCCTCGACGGTGAAGCCCCGGCAACTGCTCCAGCCGATCCCGAGCTGGCTCCGGGCCGCTTCCTGGAGGATGCGCCCGAGCTTTGAGCCGAACACGCACCAGGACCGTTCCCGGCGGACGCATATCCCCAGGATGCGCCTGGCGCACCGCCTGCCCAGGTAGTGCGTGTTCCCCGCGTGTCGCTCCTCGGCCAGCAGGCGTTCCTCTTCCGTGCAGTCGGCAAGGTCGATGAGCACCCCCGAGTCCTTGCAGCAATCGGCGAGGCCGCCCCAGCGGATCTGGCAGGAGCGGCGCTGGCCCCGGAAAAACCGCAGGTTGTCACGGTCGAACTCCTCGCCGCCCAGTTCGAGCACCATGTTGAGCCGGGCCGTCGATTCGACGAAACCGGTGTTGGCTTGGGAATCCGTAGTCTCGCAATCGGAGCCGACGCACCAGGAGACCGAGCCGCAGGCGCCGCCCGTCCGGGCTGCCTCCAGTCCGGCTCCGCACTCCGTCGCCTGCCCGGACGCCAGCCCGTCCGCGCCCCAGCCCGGAGAGTGCGCATCGTCCTGGATACCGTCCGCGCGGAGCGCCATCGGATCATCCGTCCCGACCGACGCCTCCGGGCGCGCGCCGGCGGCCTCGATCACGTGGCGGCCGGCCCGGCCCCTGGGATCTTCCGGGTCGGCCAGAACCCGTGCCGCGGCGGCGTCAAGCTCCGAAGCGCTCAAACCTCCTTCCGGCAGGCTCGTCCCGGCATAGCCCGGGACCCGGGCCGCGGAATCCTCGTCCTTCGCAATGGTGCTCGCCGCCGCACGGCCCGCCTGGCCCACGGCGCGGGCCGCCGCCTTCGGGTCTTCCGCGGAAGCATGGCCGGACGCGAAACATGCCAGCACCGAAGCGACCGCGATCACGGCCCTCTTGCCGTCGGGGCGGTTCATGGCGAGCCTCCTCTCAACCTTGCAAGATGCCGCCGCGCGGCCGCGCGGCCCGGTCCCCCTTCGTCGGCGACGGACTCCAGCGCCGCTTCGAGGCCGATGTTCCCGGCGATCCGGTCGTAGGGCGGCGCGGGATCTCCGGCACAACCCGGGCTCCGGCAGGGCGGGACCCCGCCGGGCGCCACCACGACCGCGGGGATCACCTTGATGCCGAACAGCCGGAACAGGCGCGGATCGATGGCGGCGCCTCCCCGGCGGTCCAGGTACGGAGCGATGCGCTTCACCGTGGCCTGGAACCCCTCGGGACCGAGGCCGCGCACCACCACCGGCGCGCCAATCCGCGCCGCTTCCCGGCTCCACTGCCGCCAGCTCGCCGGCGGAGCCGAGAGGCTCATGAAGACGATCACCTCGGGACCGTGAGAACGCTCGGAAAGACCGCCCGAAACCCGCGGGGCATGGTCCTCGGCCGGGAGCGGGGCGGAGGCCCCCGAGGCCTGCTTGCCCGCGCGTTGCAGCGCGCGTCCGATCACCGAACGCGACCAGGCGTCCAGGCCGCCGCCGTGGGTCTTTTCAGCGCTCCTGACGATCTCGTCGACCATGCCGCGCGCTGTGTCCGCAGGCGTGTCTTCGGCCCGGCCCCGGCCGGACCAGCCCGCCAGAAGCATCCCGCACGCCAGCAAGGCGGCGGTCACGCGAACCGGTTCGAAGTCCATCCCAAGGTCCTCACAACAGGCAGCAGTTCCGCTTGCGCCAGAGCAAATACCCAAAATTCTCTCCCGACACAGGAAGCTCGCGGAGCGCCTCCCAAAGCACCGAGGACCGCCCCGTCGGGTTACAGCCCGTGAGAGGCGAGGTGGCGGGCACCGGCTGCGTCATCTGCCATCGGTACTGCGACTTCTTCATGACCGGCATCGGGTGGCGCCCGCAGAGCGCCGCCGACCCGGAGGTGCCCCAAGCCAGCAGCAGCCGGTGTAGGCGGAACACGAGCCTTTGCGCGGCCAGCAGCGAGGCCTGCACCCCGCCCACGTGGGCGGCCACGTTGCCGGTCAGGGGGTACATCCCGCCCTGGCAGCCCGCGCACCAGAACAGCGCATCGAGGGGCAGCCCGGCCGAGGCGGCGGCGCAGTCGGCCGCGCACGCCGCCTGGGCGGGCAGCTCCGCGAACAGCGCGGCTTCGGGGTCCAGAAGGAACGAGAGCTCGTCGTCCTGCCACGTGGGGTCGAGCTCCGAGACCCAGGCGATGTCGAGCGCGCCGCCTTCTAGGCAGCCGAGATCGAGGAGGGCGCCGATCCAGGACAGGAGCGGATAGACGTAGTAGTGGGCGTGCCACTTGGAGCCGGAGGCGCCGTCGCCGCCCGAGGAGCCCGTGCGTCCACGCCCGGCCGGGAGGCCGGGATCGACGGTCATGCCTCCCAGGTTCGGAAAGCACCAGGGCGCGCGGCTCACGTCCACGAGCCGCGCAGGCTCCCACATCCCGAGCGAGAGCCCGATGCGCGGGATCGGGTTGCCGCAGTAGCAGATGGGCGATCCGGGATTGGGAGTGTCCGGCGCTCCCGCGGCGCTCCCCATCCGGATCGGCCCGATCGAGATCGGGAACAGGCACTCCCAGCACACGTCGGTGACCGGGTTCACGAAACGCCCGGTGCACGACTGGGCCGATGCGGGCCCGGAAACGAGAACGCCGGCGAGAACCAGCGTCACAACAACGGCCGTCCGGAATCTCATGGTTCTTCTCCCGCGGCCCCACCGCCCGCTTCGTCTTCGAGCGGCACTTCCGTTATGCGGAGCGCCGACCCCTCGGCCGCAACCACCGTCGGCGTGGCGCGGAGCCCGAGACGCCTCGACAGCCGGCCGCCCTGGTCGAAGAAAAACGGACGACGGTGGGCGCGCATGAGGTCCAGCGGACGACCCCCGAGGAGAACGATCCGCGCCGGCCTCTGGTGGCGAAGCGCCCAGGAGACCTCGACCGGCCGCCCCCCGTCGATGAACAAGAGGTCCCGGGCCAGGCCGTGCGCATCGAGCGGGTTCAACCGCGTGCCGCGGGCGGCAATCAGCGTCCCGTCCGCGGCCCGGATGTCGCGCTCGACCTCTATCGAAGGATCGAACAGCCAGGTGCGATGGACACGGGCGGGCACGATGCCCTCCACGCGTCCCGGAGCCTCCACGCGCCGCCGCGCCGCCGCAAGCGCCTCGCCCCGCATGCGATCCAGCTCGCCGGACGCTTCCATTGCTCTCAGCCGTGCCTCGACCTGCGCCAGCAGGTCGGGCTCGGCGACCGGCCACACCGTGCCGCGCACGCCCAGGTCCTTCGCCGGCCCGGGCCGCGGAACCAGCGTCACCGCGCAACCAAGCGCCGCCAGCGCCAAACCCCAGCCGACCACGCGTTGCGTCACGGCCGCGCCTCCCCCGGACCTGCGAGCGGCCCTTCCAGCCCGAGCCAGGGAATGTCGGGCAGCGCCAACGCGCGGCCCCGGATGCGCTCCCGCGGCACCAGCCCTATCTCCGCGTAGCGGCTGTCGTGGCTGTCCGCGTGATCGGCATGGACGTAGTAGTGAGCGGGCGGGATCGTCCCCCGCGCGGCCGGCTCAAGCCTACGCCCGTCGCGGGCGTGGGTCTTTGCGATGCCCAGGACGGCGCCGTTCACCGAGACACGGCGATCGCCGTCCAACTCGACCCGGTCTCCGGGCACGCCCCTCACGGTCTTGAGGTAAGGGATCGTAGAACCCAGGGCTTCGGGTGGGTCGAACACGACCGCATCACCCCTTTTCGGTACGCCCCGGAGCGGCAGCACGAGATAGCCCCAGGCCCCGTCGGACCAACTCGCATTGACGTAGACGCGCGAAGCCAACGCGAGCCACGCGACGGCGAGCGCCGCCGCCCAGATGAGAATCGCGTTGCGCCGTCCGCAGCCGCCACTCAAGCCGTTCGTGCCCTTCTTCACGGTTCGTCCTCCGGATCCGCGGCAGGATCGCCCTTGGGCGGCGGCTCCTCGAGCGCCGCCCGGACCGCGAAGGTCAGGTCCTGCGCGCCGGCGGCGACCGCCGTAGCGGGAAGCAGCACGGCGCGGTGGCGCGCCGCGGTCCGCACAAGCGCGTTCTCCAGGCGGTTCGCCCAGTCGCGCACGGCCTCCACGGCCTCGTCGCGGTCGCCGTGTTCGCGCGCAGCCTCCGTCACGTAGTCCGCGGTAAGCTCGGCGAGCCGCACGCTCGCGATGCGCGGGACCCTCTCCAGGGTCATGCGCGCCCAAAGCGCCGACACGGCCGCGGCCACGCCCGCCGCGAGCAGCACGGCAGCCCCAAGCGCCGGCATCCCGCTCATGGCCGGGCCTCTCGTCCGCTGCGGCCAGGCTCAGTCCTCATAGCTCACCTCTCCGGCCCCGGGCTCCGTCCGGACGCGCGACGGCGGCGATCCCTCTCCCGGCGTCACGGCCTTCCCTCCCGCGCCCGCCGGCCCACCGAGAGACTGCAAACGGTCCAGCCAGAGCCTGGCCGCCCGGTCGGGCTCGACGGTCCGGATGCGGCGCTTGAGCGGCGGGAAGGCGACCGCGGAGGCCGCGCCGTCGCGAGCTCCCGGAAGGTCCCGGTCCTCCGCCGCCTCGGCCATGCGCGTCACGAACCGAAGCAGCTCCGCCTCCTCCGGCGAAGGCTCGGAATCCAGCCCCGCCGCCTCCCGCACGGCCCGGTCGACGGTTTTGCGGAGCCGCTCAAGCCGCTCCGCGCCCCGCTGTGAAGGAACGGCCTCGGAGCCCAGCCACGCCACGCTCGCGTCACTCAGAAGCGCGTGGAGCGCAGCCTCCCGGCGGTCTCCGGTCCCGTGTTCGTCCACGTTCTCGACCGCCTCGCTCATCAGCACCGCATGGGCCGCCAGGGAGTGGAACCGCCTGAGCCGTCCACTCCGGCGGCAGGTGTTGGCCAGCACGTGGGCCAGAGCCTCGAAGTCGACGGCGCCGGCCGTCAGAGACTCGGGATCCCCCGGCCAACACATCTGCCCGACCCTTGCGCCTATGCCGGTTTCTTCTTTCATTTGCCGCTCCTTTTGTTCGCCCTTCTTGCCCGCCTGGCTTCGACACCGAACCGTCACGCCCCGCCGCCGTCGGCAATTCGGTCTATTGCCTGCTCGGTCGTGAGACCCTCGTCCTTGAGCCGCTCGACCTCGGCGAAGGCCGGCCCGCGCGATGAGTAGAGCGCCGTCGACCAGCGGTCGAGGGCAAGCCGCGCCACGCGCCAGCCGTCCGGGCCGTGCAGCACCAGCTCGGCATGACGCCCGTCCACGGTTGCGAGGCTCTTGAGCGCCCGCTCCATGCCGGGATCGCAGTGGATGCGTTTCTCCTGCTTCAGGAGTTCCACGGACTCGTCCTTCTGGGCCAGAAAGATCACCCAGTCCGAATTGTCCCAGGCGGCGCGCGCAGCGGGGTTCGAGTAGTAGTCGTTGACGCTCTGGGTGCCGGTGACGAGGGCGCCCCGGTACTTGCGAGCCCGCCGCGCGGCGCCCTCCAGGAACGCACGGCTGTCCTCCCCGGACAGGAGGTCCCAGGCCTCGTCGATGACGATCGCCTTGGGACGGGTACGCGGCCCGTGGTACATGCGCTGGGTGGCGAGGAAGATCACCAGCATGAGCACCACGCCCTGAACGTCGCCCCGGCCCTTGAGCTCGGCCAGCTCGAACACGGTGAGGGCGGCGTCCAGGGCCGGGGTCTCCGTTCCTTCGAAGAGCCGGCCCAGGGCGCCCCCCGGGCGCCACGGCCCCAGGGCCAGGGCCATGTCCGACGCCCGCCGGTCGCCCGCCGCCTCCAGCCTCTGCTGCACAACGCCCAGGTCGGCGCCGTTCCCGCCGTCCTCCCAGGCGCCCGCGATGGCCTCGTCGATGAGCGCCGCCTCGATGTCGTCGATGCGCCCTCGCCGCCGGCACATGCGGCCTATCACCGCGGCTAGCATCGCGAAACACTCCTCGCGGTAGTCGCCGTCACGGGAGGCCGTCTCCGCGTCGATCATGGCGAACGGGTTCAGCCGGGCGGGGTCCTTGCCGAAGGCGATGAAGGCCCCGCCCAGCGCCTCGGCCGTGTGCTGGAAGGAACGCCCGTCGTCGATCACCACGGCCTCGCCGCCCGAGCCCGCGATCCCCGCAACCAGCTCCTGCATGAGCACCGACTTCCCGGACCCGGACTTGCCGGTCACCGCGACGTTGTAGTTCCCGGCCTCGTTCGCGAAAGGCGACCAACACGCGGGCTGGCCTCGCCTTCCAAGGAGCAGCAGGGCCGGCGGCGCGTCCGGCCGCGCCCCCTGGCCGCGCCACTCGCCGTGCACCGGAGCAAGGTTCACGGCCGACGAGGTAAGGAGAGTCTTCACCCGGCCCATCTTGCCGAGGTCGGAGTCGAGGCCGCCGGCCGGGACCATGGGCAGGCAAGCCAGCCAGGCCGGAAGGTGCGCGTAACGCTCCGCGCCCAGGCGCCACCCCTGGCCGTGGTAGATGGCCCGCACCGCCTGCTCGGCCTCGTCGATGGCGTCCAGCGGCGCGTAGACCGCGATCATGTAGCACGCCTTTACCAGCCTCTCGCCGTCCTTGAGGCGCTCGGTGACGAAGCGCCAGTCCCGGGCCTTCTCCGGAAGACCCGGGAGGTAGCGCGCGATCCCCGTGCCCGCCTGCTGCGTCGCCCGGGCGGATTTCAGGAAGGCCCGCTCGCCGTCCGCCGCATCGCCCGTCATCACGGTGAGCGCGGTCAGGACAGGGGCGCCCGGTTGAAGGAAGTCCCGGTGGAAGTCCCCGAGCAAGGCGTTGCCGCGCCAGCCCGGCCACACCTCCGGGAACGCCCGCGCCGAGAGCACCCGGATCGCCACGTCCGTCCCGTCCGGGTGGTGGAACACCAGGCCCGCGGGCGCCACCGACAGGGCGCGGCCCGGAGCGGCGCACTGGAGATGGATCGGATCCCGGGGCGACCAGCGCCGGCGGGGCCGGTCCAGCTCGCCGTCGTGCTCTCCCGCCGGGTCGGGCGCAACCAGTTCGGCGGCAAGCGACAGCAGCGCGTCCGGGTCGACCCGCCGGGCCCCGGCCCCGGCCGTGGCGAGCATCCCTTCGAGCGCCCGGCGGAACCCTCCCAGCGCCGTCTCCGCCGCGGGACCCGGCTCCCCGGGAAGACACGCGGCCAGGAACACCCGGCAGTCCTTGAGCGTGAACGGCGGTCCCCCCGCGTGAAGCGGCCGCCAACCCGCTTGGGCGAAGAGCGCCCGGCGCCGCGCCGCCATCCCGGCCTGAACGGCGCCCGTCAGATGCCGCGGTTCGGCCCAGTCCCGGATCGCCGCTCCGTACCGCGGGCTCGTCCAGTGAATCACCTGGACCACCGCGCGCTCCGGAGCGGCGTCGGCAAGGGCGCCGGCCAACGCACTCAGCGTCTCCTCGTCGATCCCGGCGAACGGCGGCAGCTCCACCAGGAAGCCGCAACTCGCGGCGTTCATGTAGAGCTCGCTCCCCTCGTCCCAAGCCCGCCAGGGCAGAAGGTCCACCAGCGGCGCCGGCAAGGCCGGAAGCGTCCAGGGCTGAAGCGCGTCCGGGCCACGAAGCAGGTCCGTGAGCCGTTCGATCACGGGAGCCTCCAGCGCGCCGGCTCCAGCACCGTGCGCACCCAATGGGCCTCCCGGTAGACTCCATCGGCGTCCACGAACGGCGCGATCCAGATCCGCGCGATCTTCTCTTTCGTGCGAAGGTTCTCGCCGTCCGCGTCCGGAGCGGCTTCGTCCGCCGGCGGGGAGACCGTTTCGGCAACGGGCACGCGGCTCCGGGGCGCCTCGGCACGCCCGAACCAATCCGCAACCAAGGCAAGCGGATCGCAGCCCCTCGTGCAGGCGGAGCCGTCACCTCCGGCATGGCCGGGCTCCGCCCGCTGGAGCGGCCAACGGGTTCCGAGACTCTCAGGACTCCCGAAAGTGAGGACCGCCGGATCGGCTGCCGCCACGCTCGTGCAGGCCTCGCCCTGCGCCAGAGGGCACTGCCAGGCGTCGCCCACGTGGGTCGCGGCGCAACCGCCCAGGACCAGCGCTGCGGCCAGCACCGCTGGAATGAAATGTCGGCCGCCCCTGCTTCGTGGACGGATCGTCGTTGGAGTCTTCATTTCCCCGCTCTCCCCCGGTTGCTTCCTTTCCGCGCATCCCCGCGCCCGTCGATCCGGGCGCCCTCGATAAAGACCACGGTCACGCGCGTGCCCGTCTGCAACTGGATCACCGGCTGGTACTGCTCCGCGCGGCGGATCAGGTAGTCGGCGACCCGCCGGCCGGCCGATCCCGCGCCCCCGCCCAGGCCCGCGCGGCCCAGGTCCGCGAGGCTCGCGGACCCTTCCTCTCCGGACGCCCTGGGCTGAAGCAGGTTGGCCGCGCTCTCCCCGGCCCCCGAGACGAGACCCGCCAGAAACGCCTTCTCCACCAGCGCCCCCTCCCGGCTCACCACGGGACCCCGCACGCCCACCTTGCCGCTGCCGGCCACGAAGCCCGCGACCTCGGTCTCGATCACGGTTTCCGGATCGGGTCCGGCGCAGGTCAAGGTCCTTAGCCGGACGTAGACCTTCTCGGACGAGAGGTCCCCGTAAGCCGCGCCGGTCACCGTACAGCCCGCCACCTCCGCCTCGAGCGCTTCTCCTCCCTGCGCCGCGCTCCGGGCCGGACCGGTCAGCCGGAGCAGCACCGGCCGTGGATCGCCCTGAGAGGTCACGCCCACCGAGGCGTCGACGCCGGCCAGCACCACGGCGTCCGCGTAGGAACCCGCCGGAAGCCAGGATTCCAGCCGGCGCGGACCCGCGGCGGCCGCTCCGTCGTCCGCCCGCCCCGCATCGCCTTCGAACTCCTGTATCATCGGGCCGCCCGGCGCGGCGCCGCCTGCCGGAGCCACGGAAGCCTTACCGCCCGAAGCGGGACGGCGTGCGCCGCCTGGGAAGAAACCGTCCGCGCCCGGAGTGTTCGGCACCCCAGCATCCGGCGCTTCGAGGCGGCTACGAAGCTCTTCGATCGCCGCCGCCTGCCGGTCGATCACCGCCCGGCCGTCCTCGGCGTTGCGTCTCAGACGCGCCCGCAGCCGCACATTCTCGTCCTCGAACCGCCGTCCCCGCGTCTCCATCTCCCTGAGCCTCGTTTCGAGCTCGCCGATCCGCGCCTCCGAGCGGCGCACCCAACTCGCCTCCGCGGTCTCCGCACCCACGAGCTCCGCCTCGATCCCGCCCGGCGGAGGCTTTCCGCCGCCTCCGCCCGCCGAGATCCACGCCGCGAAGGCCGCGAGCGCCGCCGCGGCAATGCCCGAGAAGAGCAGCACCTGCCGCTGGCGGGTGCGCCGGGCTTCCGGGTCCATCGGCGCCTTCCCGGCGCCGCTCATCGCTCCACCCCCGCCGGACCGAGCCGGGAGGCGTCAGCCACCGCCACCACCAGCCGTCCTCCCGAGGGACCGGTGCCCGGCGGCGCCAGCCAGATCGCCGCGGTCTCCGGCGCAAGACGCCGGGCCAGGGTCTCGGCGTCCGATTCCGGACCCGCCTCCGCCTCCAGCACGCGAACGGTAAACTCCCGTCCGCGCCAGATCTCGATCGTTGCAAGACCCTCCCCATCATCCGTTTCGGGCAGCGTCTCGATCGAGTAGCCCGGCAGGGCCCCGCGCCGCGCCACCGCGCGGATCAACCCCACCAGCGCTCCCACGCGTGGGGCACTCGGCCTCGGGAGTTCCGCTTCGGTCACCGCTGCCGCATTGCGGATCAGGACCTGGGCCGAGCCGCGCTCGGCCACGGTCAGCGCCAGCCGGTAGGTGAACCCGGCGGCCGTGCCGATGAAGAGCGTCAGGGGCTCGCGGCGCGGCGCCCCGCCGACACGGCCGCCGGAGGGGTCCGCGGGCCGCAGGTAGAGGTCTCCCCGTGCGGCGTCGTGCTCGACCACGAAACCGTCCGGCCCGCGGATCACCCGCGCGATCCGGTCTCCGGCAAGCGCGATGCGGCTCACCGCGCGGTCCGAGATCTCCGCCTCGAGCTCCGCGTGGTCCACAGCGTCCAGTATCTGCATCGCGGCTGCCGGCGCCGGCGAGAGTTGAATGAACGCCGACAGAACGAGCGCCACCATTGACACATGCGTGACCGCGTCATGGAAGAAGGTTCGCAGCCGACTTCTTCCGCCTGCCGTTCTCTTGTTCGGTTTCATTCCCCGTCCTTCAGTTCCTCGAAGCGCAGCAGGCCGATCCGGCCGGCATCCACGCGGAACGTCAGCCGGTAACGCTTGCGCTCGCGCGACACGGGCTCGCGCCCGATCCAGGTCGCCAGCTCTCCCGCCACCATGACGGTCAGCGCCTCCGGGTCCGCCTCGATCCGCTCGGGATAGAACGCTGTCGCCAGGTCGCGCCGCTCCATCCGCCCGGCCTCGGCCGCAATCCAGGCGCCGATCGCGCCCCGCGCCGAGGCATGGCTCAGCCGCGCCGCCGCTTCCCGCACCTGCTCCGCGTTCTCCGGCGTGAGCGTCAGAAGCGTCACCGACACGGTCCGTCCCATGTCCTCCAGGTAGCGGAGCCCGGCCCGGCTTCCGCCGACCTCCCAGGAAGGCCCCGACACGGCCGGAACCAGCACCGCCATGCGCTCCACCGAGGCAAGTCCCACCCCGAGGGCCAGGTTGGCCAGGAGCGACAAGCCCAGGAGCCCGGCCAGCGCCGCGCGCCCATCGCGCACCCGCCGGCGCTCCGCATCCAGCAACTCCCGTCTCATCCAAGACCCCTCATCCGATGAAGCGCCGCAAGTGGCTCGGCGGCGCCCCCCTGAACCCCAGCGCGAAGTCCGGCAGGAACCAGTAGAGCGCCGAGATCGCCGTGTCCGCGCCTCCGCCCCGCTTGGCGCGGCGGAGCAACGCCCACGCCCCGAGCCCGACCACAAGCCCGGTCACGAAGGCGTTGGCGGCGAGACCCAGGACCGCCGGTCCCAGGAGCGCCGCCGCCTCGTCCAGCGTCCAGAAGAGCCAGCGTTCGGGGTCGTCCAGGCGCGAGGGTATCGCGTGTTTCGCCGCGTCGCTCATCCCCCGTCCTCAAATGATCGCTGTGCCCACCAGGCCGGTCACCACGCCCGTGCCGGCCCCGGCCGCGATGCCCACGCCGACCGCACCCGCGATTTGCCCTGCGTTGAAACGCAGCACCGAGCCCACCAGGGCCGCCCCTACCGCGAGCGCCGCGGCGAGTTGCCCGCCCGTGCCCGACACGATGTCCGTCACCGTGCCCAGCGGACCCGCGAAGGTCGTGTCCGTCGTGGCCCAAGCCGCATCAACGCTCCACAGCGCCCACAAGAGCGCCGGCAGCAACCTCATCGTCAGAAACTGCATTCTCATAGCGCCGCCCTCCTCAAGGCCATGCCGTCGTCGGACGTCGAGACCCGCCGACGTGCGGAGGCCCAGGTCTCCAGGTCTGAGATCAAGTAGCGCACCCGTCCCCCGAACCGGTGGAACGCCGGCCCGTCGCCGCTTACCCGGTAGCGGTCCAGCGTCCTCGGTGAGAGGTTCAGCCACGCGGCCGCCTCCCTCGTGTTGAGGTAGTTCGTGCCGTTCTCGTTCATGCATGTGCCTCCTTCCTCCATTGCTTCGACCCCGCACCCGGCTGGCGGGCGCGACGAACTAAATGTGTCGCTCATTACAAAATCAGTGAAAAAATTTTCACAGCTCGTTATCCTCATGCGGATAGCGCTCATTTCCTCCACGCTCACGTGCCCGGCCATCCAGCCGCGCACACGGTCGACCGTCCTGAGCCGAGGCGACGCCCCGCGGCGGAGCCTCCCTACGAACGACGGGTTCCCTGCAGCTTCTTCCCCCAGCACCGAGACCTTCGTCCCGGTCACCTCCAGGAACGCTTCGACCTCACGGCGAAAGGCCGGACCCAGAGGTGGACACTCCATGAAGGCCAGCAGTCGGTCCGCCGTCGCCAGACGCACCGAGCGTCCCCGCAACTGCGAAAAAACGAAATCCGGGTCCCCCAGAGCTTCCATGCCGAACCGCCGCGCACTCATCCCGTGGCGTTGCCGCCAGACCGCAACGGCGCGGCGCAACAGGTCGTCCAGAGGGATGCCGGCGGGGAGGTCGAGCGCTGCCATGCGCCTGAACATAGGGAAACGTGCGACGCTTGACAATAGGTTTTGATAGTGTATGACCTACGCTTGCCTACACACATGCTCACGCCTACGGTTAGCTACGCAGGTATGCGGGAAGAAGGCCCGGCGTGCCGGACGGCAGCGAAACGCGAGGTGGTGGAATGGAGCCGACAACCGATGAGAGACAGGCCATTCGGCGCGACCCGGTGCGGCTCCGGCTGAAGGAGTTGCTGCGGCGGAACGACCTTACGCTCGCTGCCGCATCCCGGGCGATCGGCCGCAACCAGACCTACCTTCAGCAATTCGTGGACCGAGGCGTGCCCACTGTCCTCCGCTACCGCGACAGCGAAACCCTGGCCAAGCTGCTCGACTGCGATCCCGCGGAACTGCGGCACGACGCCGTGCCGAGACCCAAGCCCGTGCGGAGAAGACGGCCCCGGCTCCCGGCCGGGTTCTCCGGGGCTGCGGTTGTCGCAATCGCGGAAGTCAGGGCCGAGGTTTCCGCCGGCCCAGGGGCGCTCGCCGAAGAGTTCGTCTCGGAGACCGTGCGCTGGCACTGGCCGGAAAGCATGATCCGCCACGAGGTCGACGCCGAGCCCGAGCACCTCCGAATCCTACGGGTCCGGGGCAACTCCATGGAGCCGGAGATGCGGGACGGCGACCGTATCGTGGTGGACGTCTCGCGCCGGCTGCCGAGCACCGGAGAGACGTTCCTTCTCTGGGACGGCGTCGGCTTGGTGATCAAGCGCGTGGAGGCGATCCATGGCGATGCGGTGGACCAGGATGAAGCGCCCCGTCTCAGGCTGATCTCTGCAAACGCGGACTACGCTCCTTATTTGCGCCCTGCCCAAGACGTTCACATCCTCGGCAAGGTCTTGTGGGTGATAAGGCGGGCGTGACGGATGAGCGATGGCCTCCGTGGCAGCCTCAACGACGGTCTGTTTCTCCGGCGTCTCAGACGTGGTCCCACTTTGTTGGACCGTTTCTGTTGCGGGCAACCCAGACCGTCAAAAAACTTCGTTGCCCGTATAGGATACCGACCATGGAGGTAGCGTGCATGAAACGGAGACCCCGAGACGTGAATGAGTTGGGGAGGCTCATCACGGACATCGCGGTGGGCGATGTCGAGGACCATGAGCCAAAATCCAAGAAGGCGCTTTGACCCTGCAACCATCGACACAGGTAGCCCGCGTACGTCGGATCGCCTGCTCGAATAGAACACGTCATGTGCTTGGCGAAGGGTCGTTCCCTGAGCCCGACGAAATAGGCAGGACCTCTCACACTACCTGTGTGTGCTGGTTCCAACGTCCGCTTCGCGCCATACGAGCCCCGCCGGAGGGTCAGGCCACGCCGGCGCTCGCAGCCCCAATCCCTCCAGTGGAACTACCCGCAGGAGACCTCCTACGACCGGATGATGCGGGAGTTCCGGACCGAGCAGGAGCGGATCTTCCAGCAGAGGCAACAGGAGTTTCAGGCCGAACAGCAGGAGCGCGCGATCCGGTGCAGCCGCTTCGGATCACGCGAAGTCTACGGCGACTGCCACAACTGGTAGGGGGATCGACCGATGCGCACGTTCATGCTCGCGGTCCTCGTGACCGTTGTTGTACCCGTGTGTTCGATGGCCCAGGTCCAGTACAACCCCCCGCCGGCATTCGGGCCTGGTCCGCATTCCGATCCTGCCTGCGCTCTCTACCGGCGCTTCAAGCAGGGCCAGAATATCGGACGAAGACAATGGGACAACGAAGTACGAGTGCGCGCGGCATGCCCCGCGCGCTCTCGGTCCAGGACTCCGAAGCCCTGGGGCAGCTCCTCGGCTGCGACCCCGCGGAGCTGCGCCACGACACGCTGCCTGCGCCGAAGCCCTGGACCGGGCCGAAGCGCCGGCGCACCGCAGGCGCCGCGGTCGCCGAGGTCGAGGCCGCCGCCGGAGCCGGCGCCTGGAACGAGGACTTCGTCCACGAGAAGGCCCGCTGGCGCCTGCCCGAATCGATGGTGCGCCACGAGGACGACGCCGACCCCGCCGCGCTTCGCATCCTCAAGGTGCGCGGCAACTCGATGGAGCCCGAGCTCCGCGAAGGCGACCGCCTCGTCGTCGACACCGCGCGCACCGTGCCCGCTTCGGGCGAGCTCTTCGTGCTCTGGGACGGCACCGGGCTCGTGGTCAAGCGCGTCGAGGCGCTCACCGCGAAGGGCACGCTCCGCCTCGCCTCCGCCCATCCCGACTACCCCGCCTACGAGCGCCCCGCCGACGACGTCCACATCGTCGGCAAGGTGCTGTGGAAGGTCACCCGCGCCTGACGGCCGCGCCTGCCCCGGACCCCGCTCGGGGGCGGGCAACGCCCCCTGGCGGCGCCTGGGGGGCGGGAGGGCCGCCACGCCGACGCGGCGAAGACCCGGCGTCCCGGGTCTCACCACCGCACCTGCGCTCCCCGCATGATGCCGTGCCGGACCCTGCGCCGCCGCCATCGCGGCGCGCGCCCTACCACCGGATCGCGCCCCGCAGCATGATCCCGTGATCGGCCGGCTCGTTGCCGCCCGCCGCCTCGCGGCGCGTCGCGTCGAGGTTGACCTCGAAGCCGGGATCGCCCCGGACCGCCGAGGTCAGGCGCCAGCCGATGCGGTAGTCGCGCGCCGTGTCCGAGAGCCCGAGCCCGACGTTCGGCGTGCCGGTGAAGCGGTCGCCCAGCAGGCCGAGCCCGTAGCCGAGCTCGCCCTCCAGACGTTGCCCGGCCTCGAACTCATGGCCCGGCGCGAGGCCCCGCGCGTCGCGCGCCGACCACAGCCGGCCGACGCCGCTCGACGCCGCGCCATACGTCGGCGCGAGGCTGAACGAGAGACCCCGGCCCCGCTCGCCGGGGGCGAGGCGCACTGCGCCCGACGCGCCCCACTCCTTGTAGTCCGAGTCCTCGTGCGCAACGAGCGCGCGCACCCGCGCCTCGACGCTGAGGCCCGTCTCCGGGTCCTGCCAGGACAGCCGCCCGCCGAGCTCGACGCCCGTGCCGGTCTCGGCGTCCCCGCCGTCGTGGCGAAGCCCCACTTCGAGGCCCGGCGTGAGCACGCCGCCGCCATCCATCCGGAACGCGCGGCTGCCTTCGAGCGCCATCCGCACCCGGCTCGCCACCGCCGTCGTGGCGCCCTCGTTCGAGACCGCTTCCGACTCGGTCTCGACGTAGAACGCGTCCGCCTTGAGCGCGAGGTCGAAGCCGCCGGCCTCGTCGGCCTCCATCAGCGCGCCCCGGCCGCCCAGCGCGGCGAGCCGCATCTCCAGGTCGGTCCGGGTCACCCGCTCGGGCTGGCCGTTCTCGTTCGCCGCCTGGACGATGGTCATGTCGCCGTTTCCGAAGCCCGACAGGCCCCAGACCGAAAGCCGGTCGTTCAGGCTGAGCCGCGCATAGGGGCTCACCGCGGTCATCGTGCTCTCGATCTTCCCCGAGTCCACGCCGGGCTGGGCGAAGCTGCCCTTGCCCTCGCTCACCGAGACCGCGACGCCGGCGAGCAGCCGGTTCCACGTCGCGTCCGCGCCGAGGATGCCGGTGGTCACGTCGCCGTCGACGCGCACGCCGCCGTCGTCCGCCGGCGCCTCGCCGTCGAAGCCGCCCGCCGTCACCCGGCCCCAGGCCGCCAGCCCCGGTCCGGTCCCGTCGCCCTCACGGGCGAGGTGGAACGCGCTGCCGAGCAGCAGCTCGCGGCCCTCGCGCAGCCGCGCCGGGGAGCCCGCCCGAGCCGGAGGTTCCAGCGGGCCGAGACCGGTTCCCGGCCAGCCATCCGTCCCGGAGCCATCGGGGTCGTCCCCGGGGGCCGGGCCCGCCGTCGCGCCAAAGAGGTGCGCGAGCGAGGTCAGCGTCCGCCCGAGCCACGCCTCGTCCCCGGTCTCCGCCAGGTCGACCGTCTGGCCGCCCACCGTCACCTGCGCCCCCGAGAGCGGGTTCGCCAGCCGGTCGGAGACCGCCGTCGTCACGTGGTCCGCCACCGTGCGCCCGAAGCGAGACAGCCAAATCGTCTGCAGCGGGTCCGAGTTCACGATCGTCCCCGTCGCCTCGCCGTCCGCGATCCGCGCGCCGGACGCGTTCGAGAGCGTCAGCGTGAACGTCTCGTTCCCCTCGTTGAGCGCGTCGTCCAGGATCGGCACCGAGACCGTCTTCGAGAGATCGTCCGCGGCGAAGGTGAGCGTGCCCGAGGTCGCCGTGTAGTCCTCGTCCGCCGTCGCCGTGCCGTTCGAGGTCTCGTAGTCCACCGTCACCGTATCCGCCGACGCGCGGTTCAGGGTGACCGTGAAGTCGACCGTCGTGTCCGTGCCCTCGTTCGCCTCCGCGTCCTGCACCGAGAGCGTGAGCGGTCCTTGTACCACCTTCGTCGCGAGCGCATTCGAGAGCGCCCGGTTCCCGCTCGCGCAGATCGCGCCGTCGTCTCCGCAGCTCGCGCTCGCGGACAGGCCGATGGAGATGTCGCCATAGCCGTCAGGCGTCACCTCTACCACCCAGTGCTGGTCGTTGCCTCCCCCTTTGGTCTTGCGCCTGACGTACGGCGTGAGGCTCTCCCCGCCCTGCGTCACGTCGAGCGCTGCGGCGATGGTGTTCCAGCTAAACCCGCTCTTGAGGTTTTCGCTGAACGAGAACTCGCCGCTGAACGCCGTTGAGCCGTCGTGTTCGGCAGGCGGGTCGGTCGTCCACGCGACAGTAAGAGGGAGCGGCGCCACCGTGAACGACACCGTGAGCGTCTGCAGCGCCGCGCCCTGGCCGCGGGCCTCGGCATGGGCCGTGGCGGTCAGCGTGTAGCTCCCCGCGGGCAGGCCCGCGCCCGCCACGTTCGTGCCGTCGTCGCCGTAGAGCGACCAGGGGACGTAGCTCTCGGTCTGCGTCACCGCCTTGGCGCCCGAAAGCGCGAGCTTCACGCTGCCGATCTCGGCGTTGTCTGAAGTCTCCACCCGCACCCCGTAGCTCCCGTTCGCCGGGTCGGACAGCGTGAACGTGCCGCCGTCGGCGATCGTGCCCACATCCGTGTTCGTCGACGCGTCCACCAGCGTGAAGCCGGTCAAGGGACCCGCCGGCGCCTCGTCGTTGAGGATGGTGCCGGTCGCCGTGGCGTCCACGATGTCCACGAACTCGGTGGCGTTCACGTTGTCGAGCGTCAGCGTGAAGGTCTCGCCGCTGTCCGCCTCGGTGTCGTCGACGATGGGCACCGAGACGGTCTTCGTCGTCTGCCCCGCCGTAAAGGTGAGCGTGCCCGTCGTGCTCGCGTAGTCCGCGGGCGCGGTCGCGGTTCCGTCCGAGGTCTCGTAGTCGACGGTGACCGTCCCGCTCGCCGCCGGGGCGAGCGTCACCGTGAAGTCGAGCGTCGCGTCGTCCCCCTCCGTCGCCTCGGCGTCGTCCACCGAGAGCCACCGGGCGAAGAGCATCGCGTGCGCGAGGCCGCCCGAGAGCGCCTTCCCGTCCGCGGTGCAGATGGCCCCCGCATCGGCGCAGTCGCTCGTCGCCGCGAGAAGGAGCGAGACGCCGTCGGTGCCGGACGGCGTCACGGTGAGGTTCCAGAGCCGGTCGCTGCCCTCGGCGAGCGCCGCGCCCGTCACCGCGGCCCCGGTCGCGCTCACCGCCGCCGTCACCTCCTCCGCGCTCGCCGAGACGGCCTCGCTGAACTCGAGGCCGACCGTGAACGCGGCCCCGTTGTGCGTCGCCGGCGGCGGCGGGCTCCACCGCGCCGTCAGCGGGCCCGGATCGGGCTCCGGCTCGCCGCCCTGCTCCGAGGACGGCGTGCAGCGCGTGTAATCCCTTGAAGTCCGGTCAGGAGAATGGGTGAACTCGACGCAGAACGAGGCCACGTCGAGGCCGTGCACGCTCTGCAGGGCATTCCTGTCGTCGCCCGGCGTGGGGTCCCGGTACTCGAGCCGGACGCGGTCCCCGGTTTGCAATGGACCATCATGAACATGAGTCACGCCAAACCTGCGGCCCGAGTGCCAATAGGGGTAAAATTGCCAATGGGGGTACCCTGAATCCCTATACAACTCGTCTTCCCCGTTGATGAACAGGCGCCAGGCGCTGAGCAGAGGAGGGCGCGACGTCAAAACGTTCCCATCGAATTCCACCCTGATGTATATGTTTTCAAAATGCTCCACCCCCTGTAACCGCAGCGGGGGGTTCTCCACGGTCGAGTTGTTGGTGACCGCGACGTCGGTGAACGACAGGGCGTCGTCACCGGAGGCGTTCTGGATGGCCCTGGCGTCGTCGACCCCGCAGCCCCCCTCGTCCTCGTAGCTCACCGTCACTACCTGGTTCGCGCGGATGGACCGCGAGAAGCCCGACAGCGTCACGGTCCGCCCCGAGACCCGGACCGTGTCCGGATTCAAGTCCCGGTTGCTGGCCTTCACGGTGAACCGCTTCGCCGCGGGCCGCACGTCGACGTTCGTGTCGAGGGCCTCGTCGAAGGTGAGGACGAGCTTGCCGCCGTCGGCCGGAACCGCCGCGGACCGAAGCCTCAGCCCGCCGGCGCACACGGCGAAGCTGACCCCGGTCCCGCCCGTGAAGTAGCCCCCACCGGATCCCGAGCCCGGCACGCGCTCGCCGTTGCGCTTCACGTGCCGGACGCTCATCCCGATGTGGAGCGGCCCGTTGCCGGTGCTGCCGTCGGGGATGACCACCGCGTAGTCCATGACCCAGCGCTTGCCGTGGCGCCGCGCCACCGTGCGGAGCACGGCGGGTTCGCTCCGCGACGTCGACCCCGGAGGCGCGCGGTTCGCCCAGGTGTATACGAAACTCAGCGCGAACCCGTCGTCATGACGCGGGAAGTACTCCGCCTCCGACAGGTCGACGAGCACCCGCATCTTCTGCGTCGTGCCCTGCCCGACATCCAGCGATTCCGACCCCGGGAGGTTGAGGTCGTCCGGGTTCAGCGGGTCGGGAATCACCAGCGAGATGCGCGGCATCGCCGTCCCCGTGCCGGGGTGGCCGGTCGTGCGCACCGTCCCCCTCACCCACGGCTGCGCCCCGGAGATGGGGCAGCCCGTGCCCGGGGCGCGCTCCGGATGGCGCTCGCGCATCCGCACCACGTACTCGTGGCCCGGGTACAGGCCGCGCAGCGTGCCGCTCGTCGTCCCGCCGTCGAAGCTGCGCTGTCCGCTGGTCCCGTCCAGGGGCGAGTACAGCACGTCGTATTGCGCGACGGGGCAGTGCTCGCTCAGGCCCGGCGGCGAGGCCCACTCGAGCCGCAGCACGCCCGGCTCCTGCGTCGCATGCCCCTCCCACTCGAACTCGTCCTGGACCCGCACCCACAGCGAGCGCGTCGCGCTCAGCCTGGTGGTCCCGCTCCCCGCGCTGGTCGCGCGCAGCGTGAGCTTGTGGCACCGGCCCACGAGCCCCGTCGAGTTGTAGCACTCGGGCGTGCTCTCGTGGTCGTACGTCACGCCCGCGCGGGTGACGATGTTGCCGGTGTTCGGGTCGATGTCGTAGCGCGACGCATCCGTGCCCTCGAGGCTGAACTGGTAGGGCGGCGTCCCCCCGCTCACGCCGGTATGCTCGGGGCGTCGCACCACGACGCCGCCCCCGCTGTTCTCCTCGACCTGGGCCACCAGCCTGTAGCTGGGGAACTCCGGCGCGTGGTCCGGCCCGGTGATGCGAACCCTCACCGTCCTGCCCACCGTCATCGCGTTGTTGATGGCCGTGGTTAAAGGCCAGGAGATAACACGCCCGTCGCCCGGGTCATTGTCTGCCGAGACAACCATGGCATCCGAGAACGCGAGGGCGATGTTGTTGCCGATGCGCAGGGTCAGCTCGGTGCGGAATTCGTCCCGTGACACCAAAGTCGTATCTGTTGTAGCGGTGCTGAGCCGGAGGCGTCCGGTTGTTTGGAAACGCAAGAGACCATTGACGCCGTACTCGCGGTCGAGGTGCCGGAAGTCCCTGTCGGTCAGGGTGGCCGTGTTGCGGCAGTCGCTGGTATTGGATGCGCTAAGTCTACGGGTACAGCCCCGATCCCCACCACCCAAGTCCCGCACCGTGAGGTTCGCCGACCAGTACTCCACGTCGGGTGTCTCCGACTGAGCCCGGGCGGTCCCGGCCGAGGCGAGCAGCACGCCGGCGCAGACGAGCAGCGCCGCCGCGAGGCGCGCGGCCCCCCCCCCCAGTCCGCCCGGGCGCTCCCTCCGTGCCCGGCGCGGGCGTTCGCGCCTGCTCCGGATTCGCCGTCCCCGGCCGGGTGCGCGCCGGTGCTATCCTGCCCCGCGCCGTGGTGTCCGAGTGCCCGCGCCTCGCTCATCATCGTGCCTCCCGAAAGCTTCGTTTTGCTCTCGATAACTATAAAATTGTCAGTCATCTATACACTTTTTCCACTTTTGTCCAATCAAAAATCAAAACCGAAAGCTGCACACTTTTGGCAATCGAAAACTGCACACTTTCGAGAAGGGCGCCCGTACGGATCTGACGCTCTTCGGTTGGCTTCGGTGGGGTGTGAGGGGTTGGACGGAGAGCGTAGCGACCGGAGTCGAACCCCTCACACGGTGGAGGCGCGTTCGTGGCGGGCGTTGATGAGCTGGAAGAAGAGCACGGCGCCGTCCTGGGTGACGGGCAGGTAGCCGATTGAAAAGGGGCGCTCCGCGGCCTGCGCGGGCATGGTGGTTGCAGCGTTGCGGTTTCGCGCCCGTCTACAGGGTTGTCCCTCGCCGGTCGGTGCAGCGGCAATGCGGGTTCTGGCCGGATTCCGGCGGCTGGCCCAGGGGCGGGGCCGCGGCAAAGTGACCGGAATGCGCTGGGAACAGGCCGACCGGACGGCAGCCGTGGCCGAACAATCGGGGGATCTGGCCGGGCCGCGGGACGCCGCGATTGTGGCGGTGGCGAGTGACGCGCTGCTTAGGGTGTCGGAGGTTGCGGCGCTGGACGTGTCGGACGTCGACCTGGCGGAGCAGACGGTGTTGATCCGCCGCAGCAAGACCGATCAGGAGGGCAAGGGTATCTTGCAATTCCTCGGAAAGCCGACAACGGAACGCATTCAGGCGTGGTTGATTAATTCTCGTCTGACGGAGGGAGCACTGTTCCAGGGTGTCAACAAATCGGGTCGATTGAGGGGCAAGCGCCTCACGGCCAGGACCATCCGGAAAATAATCACGCGGCGGGCCAGGGCCGCCGGGGTAGAGGGCCGTGTTAGCGGTCACAGCCTGCGCGTGGGCAGCGCCCAGAGCTTGGCAAACGCAGGCGCCTCCCTCGTCGAGATGCAGCTCGCCGGGCGCTGGCGTTCACCGGTCATGCCGGGGCGTTACGCGCAAGGGCAACTGGCAAGACAAGGGGCCGTAGCAAGGCTCCGGTACGGTTATGAGTTTGATCTGGTACACCGCAGAGCGAAGAAGACCCGTCGCCGAGACTGAGTGAATTTCGCCGCTACGTCTTTCGTGAGGCGTTCCCACCAAAATGCTGTCCACAGCCCGCGCTGTCGCCCCCCGCCATTGCCAGAAAACCTAACTCCAAAGACGAAGAATCTGGACGAGTGTGCGCTAGACATACGCGAGTATAGTATTCGATCCGCTTGCGATTTGCTTACGGCGAAGGTGGTGACGGGAAGCTGCCCAGAAAAAGACGCAGTAGAATCGGTTAGTTAGGATCGTCTAGTGAAATTGACTACCATTGAATCCATCACGTGTCCTTCTTTCCAGGCCACACGCGCCCGCCGGACCGTCCGGCGGCGCTATTGCATGATCGCTCCGCCGTTGACCACCACGGTCTGCCCGGTGACAAACTTCGCCCGGTCACTGGCGAGGAACACCGCCGCCCTGGCCATGTCCCGCGGTTGGCCGATGCGCCCCAGCGGAATTCTGGCCGCGCTGGCGTAGAGTTCCTCTTCGGTCCTGTGGCCTCTGGGTTGAGCGGTGTCCGACACGCCCGGGCAGATGCAGTTGACGGCGATACCCGAGGGCGCCAGCTCCAGCGCAAGGCTCTTGGTAAAGCCGATGATGCCGCCCTTGGAGGCCGCGTAGTGGGCGCCGTTGTCCGCCCCTTGCAGGCCCCGGCCGGAGGTGATGCTGATGATGCGCCGCTTTGTTGCGCGAGCATTTGCGGCACCACCGCCCGGCTGCACAGGAACGTGCCGAACAGGTTGGTGCCGATGACCCGCTCCCACTCGTCCTCGGGCATGTCCGCCACCGTGTTGGTGGGATAGATGCCGGCGTTGTTGACCAGGATGTCGACCTTGCCGAAACGGTCCAGGCATGCCCGCACCATGGCGTCGACGGAGTCTTCCCGCGATACGTCGGTGGCATGGGCGAGGGCGGTGCCGCCGTTCTCTTCGATCTTGCGCCCCACGGCGCCGGCGGTTTCCTCCCCCAGCTCCGCCACCACCACGCTCGCGCCCTCGTCCGCCATCGCCAGGGCGATGGCCTCGCCGATTCCCTGCCCTCCTCCGGTGACGATGGCCGTCCGGCCTTCGAGTCTTTGCATAGGAATGCTATTTAAAACCTTCGCCCTGCGTTGGCAATGGTCCCGGGAATTGCCCCCGCCACGACGACCCCCCTGGATCCCCGCATGCGCGGGAATGACGGAGTAGGGGGCGTGAGCGGCACCACGTTTCAACCGAGGAGAAACCGGCGACATGGACACGGCAGTCCCCCTCGACATCCGGAACGTCTCGTACTCGGCGTCGGAGCGCACGATCCTCGACTCCATCGACTGGACCGTCGAGCGGGGCGAGCACTGGGTGGTCTTGGGACCCAACGGCTCGGGCAAGACCACCCTGCTGAAGATGGCCTGCGGCTACCTGTGGCCCAACCAGGGCGGCGTCGTCTACCGCAACGGCAGCCGGCGGCTGGACCTCCGGGAGCTGCGCAAGGGGATCGGGTGGGTCACCGCGTCGCTGACGCCGCAGATTCCCGGCCGGGAAAAGGCGCTGCGGACGGTGGTGTCGGGGAAGTTCGCCCAGATCGGCCTGCTCGAGATGTCCACGGTCCGTCCCGGCGAGGAAGACTACGCCCGGGCCGAGGCCCTCATGGAGCGCATGGGATGCCTCCATCTGAAGGACCAGGGGTTCGGCACGCTCTCCCAGGGTGAGCAGCAGAAGGTCCTCATAAGCCGGGCGCTTATGGCCCGCCCCTACCTGATGTTCCTGGACGAGCCGTGCGCGGGGCTGGATCCGGGCGCCCGGGAAGGCCTGCTGGCCGCGCTGCAGGAGTTGGGGCGCACGAGCGACGCCACCGCGCTGGTCTACGTCACCCATCACATCGAGGAGATCCTGCCCGCCTTCGAGAGGACCCTGGTGCTCAAGGGCGGCCGGGTGTTGCGGTCCGGCGACACGGACAAGGTGATCACCGAGACCTTGCTGCAGGAGCTGTACGAGACTCCGCTGGCCTTGAGGCGAAACAACGGGCGCTACTGGACGGTCGGAGCCTGACGGATTCAGGCATTGCAGGACGTTTCGTGGTAGGACGAAAGGGGAGGATGCCTTGAAAGTCGTCACGTGGAATCTGAACTCCATCCGCGCGCGGGAGGAGCGGTTGCTGAGCTGGCTTTCGCGCCAGAGCCCGGACGTGGTCTGTCTCCAGGAGACCAAGGTGACCGACGAACAGTTTCCCCACGAGGTCTTGAAGGAGCAAGGCTATCACGCCGCGGTGCACGGCCAGAGGACCTATAACGGCGTGGCAATCCTCTCCCGAGAGTCCATCGAAGACGTGCACATCGGCTTCGGCGACGGCGCCGACGATCCGCAGGCGCGCTGCATCTGCGGTATGGTCCAGGGCATCCGGTTCATATCGGTCTACGTCCCCAACGGGAGCACCGTCGATTCGGACAAGTACGTCTACAAGCGGGAATGGCTGGAGCGGCTGTTCGTCTATCTCGACAAGACCCATTCGCCGGGCACGCCGCTCCTGATCTCGGGCGACTTCAACATCGCGCCGGACGTGGCGGACGTTGCGGAGCCGGACGAGTGGCGCGGCACCGTGCTCTTCAACCCCGACATGACAGGCGTGATGACGCGGCTCGTGGAATGGGGGCTCCAGGACGTGGTGCGGATACACAACCCCGATCCGGGGCTCTACTCGTGGTGGGACTACCGCCAGCTCGCGTTCCCGCGCAACCAGGGGCTGCGCATCGATCACATCCTCGCCACCCCGGAGCTGGCGTCGCGGACAACGTCGGCCGGCGTCGACCGGGACGAGCGCAAGGGCTCGAAGCCGTCGGATCACGCGCCGGTGATGGCGGAGCTGGACTGGCCGTAGGACTCGGGCGGATTTGGAACGATGCGGGGGTCCGCCGGCTTGCCGGGGACCCCCGCATCACGTTTCAGTCGGTTACTTCTTCCGGGGCACCGCCGCCCACGCCTCGATCTCGATGAGCATGTCCTGCAGGTCGATGCCGACGCCGCGCAGCAGCGTAGCGGGGCGGGGATGGGCCCGCAGATCCGGCTCGTGCTCCTCGAAGAACGCGTACATCGCGTCACGCATGTCGAACACGTCCTCGCGCCGCGTGAGGAAGTAGCGAATCATGACGATGTGCTTGAGCTCTCCGCCCATCATCTCGAGGTTGTCCTTGATATCCTGCCAGGCCTGAGTGGTCTGCTCCTTGATGCCGCCGACGACCTTGCCGCGGCCTTCGCGCTCCTGGTTGGGCTCCCGGCAGGGCGCGTCCTCGAACGGATCGCGTCCGGTGGAGCCGGAAAGGAACAGGATGTCCACGTCGCCCCTAGTGCGGAAACCGGTGGCCCAGTTCATCTTCTCCTTGTGGTAGTGCGGCCAGAGGGTACCCCAGTCGTACTCCGTCTTCTCCGCTTCCTGCCGTTTCACCGCTTCAGCGTTGGTTGGCATTGCAATGCACCTCCTTCTGGTTTTGGTTTGGTGACTCGGAATGTCTGATTTCGAACGCCGGGACGCCCCTATCCCAGGCCGACGAAAGGAATGGTTATGCCCTCGGTCCGCTCGATGTAGCGCACGAACCGGTACTTGTACTCCGCCAGGTCGACGTTGGGACGCGGGATCTCGCGGTGGATGAGGCTCTCCTCGACCTTGCACACCACGTAGTGGAGCCCTTCTCCGGTCACGCCCGGGAGGCCGTGTTCCTTGAAGCCCTCGATGTCGTCCACGGTGACGGCGTTCTCGATCCCCGACGCCCGGGCGATGGCGGCAATGTCCGTGTTCCCGGCGGTTGCGGTGGGCTCGCTCATGGTGCTGCCGCTGTATACCTCGTTGTCGAACACGAACACCGTGAGGTTGGTAAGATTGAGATTGCCCAAGGTCGGGAGGTTGAACAGCGACAGCAGGACGCTGCCGTCGGATTCGAGCACGATGACGCGGCGGTGGGGCAGCGCCAGCGCCAGCCCCATTCCCACGCCGGTGGCGCACCCCATCATTCCCACCAGCAGGTTGCCCTCGTGCTGAGACAGGTGAAACCACTCGATGCGCTGGCCGCTCTGGGAGGAGAGCACCAGTTGATCGGTCATCAACGGAGCGACGAGCTCGAGACAGTCGCGCCGGATCATCGGGCGAACTCCCCGGAAAAGATCAGCGCGGCCGGCGCCCGCATGGAGTCGCTGACCCGCTGGGCGTCCCTGATGTGCCGCTCGAGATTGTCGGCGTTTTCGATGACGCGGTATTCGAGCCCGAGCCCCTCGAGGGTGGGGATCATGCGCATGCCGATGGTGACGTAGAGGAAGCTGTTCCGTTGGTCCGCGAAGCCGCCCAGGAAGCCGATGAGCAGCAGGATCGGCACGCCCATCTGCTTGCCCACGGTGAGGAGCGAGTAGGCGGACACGTAAGGCCCCGTGCTCTCCATGTAGCAGGCCACCCGCTTGCCGCCGAGGGCGGCGCCCGCGGCGATGGTGATGGCCTCCTGCTCGCTTGCGGCCGGCACCAACTGCACGGTGCCGTCCTCGCGCAGGAGCGGCAGGATCTGGCTCAGCCGGCTTTCCGGCAGGTAGGTCATGAAATCGATGCCCACCGCCTTCAAGCCGTGGACGATCTTCTCAGCAAGCACGGGTTCCATGAAAAGCTCCTGGTTCGACTGCTATCGCTCCCAGTTGCATATCGTGGCCGCCGACAACGCGTAGATCTGCGAGGCGCGCACGATCTCGTCGATGTCGATCTGCTCCGACCGGGTGGTGAAGCGGCCGCCGCCGAGGCCGAACTTGCAGGCGGGGATGCCCATCTCGTTGTAGATGTTGGTGTCTGTCCAGATGCTGGAACGGAAGGTGTTGACCGGCGTCGTCTGCTTGCCGAACAACTCCTGGTGGGTGCTCTCGATGACCTCCACCACGGGTTCGATGCCCTTGGCCTCGTAGCCCATCTTGGACGTGTACATCTCGATGTCGTACTCGTAGCCGGTGGCGTCCATTACCGCGCGCAGCTGCCGCTGCACCTCCACGGGCCGAAGCTCGGGCGGGATGCGCACGTCCACGTAGAGCGAACAGATGCCCGGATGGTAGTTCGGCCGGTAGGGCGCGCCCCCCTGGACCGCGCCCAGGTTGACCTTGGGGATGATCGGGCCGTTGGCGGACTGGTAGACGTGATTGGCCTCGAACTCCTCGGCCCAGGCATCCACCGCCTGCGCCACCCTGGACATCTTGAGGACGGCGTTGTGCTCTTCGGGCGGTTCCTGCTGGCGGGTGACGCCCCAGGCGGCGTGGGGATTGCCGAAGGTGTCGATCTTGAACTGGGCGACGCCGGCCTGGGTCCAGACGATGGACAGGGCCGAGCGGTCGGCAACGATGGCGTAGTCGGACTGGACGCCGTAGGTGAGCAGGTGGCGCGTGCCGGTGCCTTCGCCGCGGTAGAGCCCGGACTGGTACGGCCCGATGGGGGTGCGGGAAATTTCGCCCGCCACCGCCGCCAGGATCAGATCCCCCTTGATCGGCACGCCGCTCTTCTTGAGCGCCTTGCCCGCCACCATGAACGCCGCGAGACCCGATTTCATGTTGGAGGCCGCCAGACCGAACACCTTGCCGTCCCGGATGGCTCCCTGAAGCTCGCTCTGGGGCTCCAACTCCCGGCACAGCATCAGGTCGTCCTCCCCGCCGGTGAAGCTCGTGTCCATGTGGCCGTTGATCATCAACGACACGCCGCCGCCGGTGCCCTGGAGTACTCCCACCGCGTTGACGCGGTTGGGGTCGATCTCCTGGCGAATGGGCTTGAGGCCGTTGCGCCCGTACCAGTCGAGGATGAACTCGCCGATCTCCTTCTCCGAGCCGGTGGGGCTAAGGATGTCCACCAAGTCCCGGGTGAGCTCGGCCAGCTCCTGGCCGTCGATGTGCTGGAGGATTTGTTCGTTGGTGCTGCTGTCCATGTAGTCGGGTGTGTTGGGCGCGGGCTAGCTCTTGCGCTGCTTGTCGATCTTCATGATGGGCATGACTCCGCCGACGTCGACCTTGTAAAGGTCCTGGAGCAGCTCGTGGGTCTCCTCGGCCTGCTTGGCGATGGACTCGATCTCTTCCTCGGTGAGATTGAACCCGTACTCCTTGTCGATCTCGCGAATCCGTTCCTTCACGGCCGTTCCTCCGATCTGCGACTGTCTGTCAAGGGATCGTGCGCGGCGTGAGCCCATGGCTCTTGAACCGCTCGTAACACGCAGGCCCTACAGATTCAACAACTCCTCGGCATTCTCGCCCAGGATCCTGGCCTTCTGGCTGTCGGTGATGTCGCTCCTCTCCTCGATGCCGGACACCGTATGCGGGTACTCGGAGTCGAAGTGCGGATAGTCCGTGGCCAGGAAGATGCGGTCCTCGCCCAACTCTTTGATGGGCGTGGCGAGATCGCGCTCGTCCGCCTCGCAGGTCACGTAGCAGTTGCGCTTGATGTACTCCGACGGCGCCATGCTCAGGTGGCCGGTGAGCTGGGAGAAGTCCTTGGCCCACTCGTAGTCGTCGTCCATCCGGTGCATCCAGAAGAGGATCCACTCTGCGCTGCACTCGAAGAAGACCACCTTGAGGCGCGGGAACTTCTCGAATACCCCGCCGAGCACCAGGGCCACCAGCGCGGCGGTGCAGTTCATCACCCGACCCACCACGTGGGTCTTGTAGAAGTTGTCGAAGCGGTCCGTCAGGTCGCCGTTGCTGTTGGGATGGCAGAAGAGCGGCACGCCGAGGTCCTGGACGGTCTCATAGTACGGATAGAACACCGGATCGTCCATGTTGCGGGACCCCACGTAAGGCGCCAGGTGGGTGGCTTTGAAACCCAGTTCCTTGACGCAGCGCGTCACCTCGTCCGGCATGGCCTCCGGACACCCCGCGGGCACCATGACCGCGGGGAGAAACGTGTCCTCGTAGCCCTTGACCAGGTTCGCCACCCAGTCGTTGAACGCCCGCGCCAGCGCGGCGCCGAGGCGGCCCTGGTTCTGGGTGGCGATGCTGATGCCGGTGGGGAAGATGATCTCCTTGTCGATCCGTTCCTTGCCGATGTCCTCCAGACGCCGCGCCATGTCGTAGCCGCCCACCTGCCGCTCGGCGATCTCGCCCGCGCGCCAGTTGATCTTGGGGTCGTAGATGTAGGGATGCTTGTGGGTGGCGATGCCTTGGGGATTGAGCGGCTCCAGGGAATGGATGAAGCGGGTGCCGTGGCTCCTACCCTGGTCGTTGGCTTTCCTCGGCGTGAACTGGGCGAACGGCTCGTCGAGCCTGTACACCTCGTCCATGAAGTATCCCTCGCGCAGATGCGAGTCCAGATCGATGATCATGAGTCAACCCTCCGTTCGAGCGATGGTCAGGGAGGGAGACTAGCACTCGGTCAGGGGTCCGGCAAGCAAGGCGCCGAGGGTCATGCGTGGGCCATGCGCATCGGCTGCAAGGTCGAGGCCAAACCCTCCTTCGACAATCGACCCCTCCGCCGTCTCCACCGGAACAGGAAAACGTGCTAGACAAACCTGAACGACCAGTTGGAATGGCCTTGATTCGGCCGCCTGCCTGTACAAGATGGATGGCGGTATCTCAGGCTCAAATCCTCCGGTACGATACCGCAATGAACGACCTCGATACCGCAGCCCAAGCCCTGTCGCTCGAAGCCAAGTGGCTCCAGGAGTTCGACGTCGTCGATCCATTCAACGATGCCGCCCTGCGCGGTTTTCTGTCCATGAGGCCGGATCACCGGTACGGGGCGCTGGCCGTCACGCACGTGAAAGGGGAACCTGCACCGCAGCTCGTCTTCGCCACACCCAAGCTGCACTACCCCTTCGACCGGCTGGGCCAATTCAACTTTCCGCCGGTTCGCGAGGTCGAGATCTTCGAGAAGTACGACGGCACCAACGTCCTGGCCTATGCCTATCACGACGCCCAAGGACGCCGTTATCTGACTTACAAGCTCCGTCTTTCCCCTGTGTTGCGGAACGGGCGTTTCGGCGCGTTCCTCGACATGTGGAAGGAGATGCTGCTGCGCTATCCGGTCATTCCGGAACTGGTGGAAATCAACGGCTGCTCCCTGGGCTTCGAACTCTACGGCAGGCGCAACACCCATCTGATTCTCTACGAGGAACCCCTGGACTGCGTGTTGCTGTTCGGCGTCGGCGAAGGGGGAAACCCACTCTCGCCATCGGTCCTGGAGAGCCGGGGCGTGCCGGTGGCGACCCTGTACGGCACGCTAACTCCGGGGAAGGATCCCGTAGCGGAGTACGCCGAAATCCGCCGGAGGCTCGAGGGCGGGAACCGGGCGGCCGAGGACGGCAAGATCACCGGCGTCGAGGGCGCCGTCTGGTACGTGCGCACAGAGGCCGACCACACCGTGCTGTTCAAGTGCAAGCCCGAGTCCGTGGAGGAGGTCCACTGGGTCGCCGGCATCAACAAGGCGTCGGTGACCGCCACCTGCTGGAACCTGTTCGAAACCCAGGACGTGCTGACCTACGAGACGCTCTACCCGCTCCTGTCGGAGGAGTACGCCGACGATGAGATAGAACGGTTCAGGACATGCATCGACGAATGCATCGCCGAGGTGCGTGAAGAGATGGAGTTCAAGAGCCGGGTCATGGCCGAGTACCGGCAGGTAGGCATCAAGCTGTCCGAGAACAAGGGCGAGGTGATGCGACGCCTCTCCGGCAGGTTCCGGAAACAGGAGATGAAGAAGGTCTTCACCCTCATCGCCCTCGACGAAGCCCGCCGCTCGTAGGGGCGGGCTTCAAACGTCCCAACCTTGGCCGTGCGGTGGGCACCGCGGATCCGAACTGCCGCGTCTTCGCCGATCGTCTCTGGTGATGGACCGGGGAGAACATGGAGTTGCTGCTGGTGCCGTGGTTGACACCCCGCATGACGGAGCCCAAAATGGGATGCAACGCCATGCGATCCGGATCGCCGTCGGGCGGACCGGATGATCGGACCTTGATACGATGATCGAGTTTCTGGTGACCTACCCGGGCCTGGTTTTCATCGGACTGTCGTTGCTGGTGGTCATCGATACGGTAAGCGGCAACCTGCCTCCGGCGGCGCTGGTCCCATTCGCTCTCGGCACGGTGGTAGCCGTGATCCTGCTGTGATTCCCTCGTTGAGAAACGCCTCGGATGAGCCGTCGACGTCGCCGGCGCGGGTGACCGCCGCGGCGGTCTTCCTCGCCATCCTTCTCGCCGCCGGGACCGGCTTGCCGCAGAGCCCGCCCACGAGCGAAGACGCGCCCGTAGCCCCGTTCCTTCGCCAGGGGAAGATTCAAGAGGAGGAGTTGCCCATCCCCCAACGGCGGCCGCCTTTGCCGCCCCAGCCGGCAGTGCCTCGGGAAAATCCGCAGGCATCGCCGCAACCCGCGCCCGCCACGGTCGTGACGCCCTCTCCTCCGGCTCCGCCCGCGGACCTCCAGGCTGTCCGCGCGGCTTTCGAGAAACCGGACGGCTCCTACGAGTTGCCGCCGCTGGGGCCGGCCGACGGCGCGGTCCTGCCCCAACGGAATGCCTCAACGAAGCTGTTGCAGCAGGGCCGGGCGCTCCTGCAAGGGGAAACCTACAAGGCGGCGCTGGCCCGGTTCGAGCAGGCCGTCGGCATTGACGCCACCAATCCCTACAGCCACTACTTCATCGCCCGAGCCCACTATTTCCTGGAGAACTACCGCGAATCTCTGGACTTTCTGGACTTGGCGGAACTGAGGCTCGCGGCCGATGCACGCTGGCTGGCCGAAGTCCACGTCCTGCGGGCGCGCAACGCGGCCGCCCTTGGATTCCAGGGGCAAGCCGACGTCAACTACGTCCGCGCTCTCCGCCTCGATCCGCGGCACGCCTTCGCGCTGGCGCAACTCACCGCCATCGACACGGTCGACGAGTGAAACCGTTGCGTCAGGGTGAAGCCCGGCGGAGTCCGCGCCTCGGCGGAGTCACGGCGCGCCGTCCGACGGCGCCGGCAGCTTGTAGATGAACGTCAGACGAACGGTCAAGGGACCCGAGCCCGCACCGTCGGGCACGGTGTCGTAGGGCGCCGATTCCCTGACGTTGCGGAGGGCCTCCACGTCGAGAACCACGAAGCCCGACGACTTCACCACCTCGGCATTCTGGAGCTCGCCGTTCCTCTGGACCGCGAAGGCCAGTTCGACGGTCCCCTCCTGACCCATTCGCCTGGCGAAGCCGGGATATCTCGAATCGCCTCTGATCTTCTGCCGGACGGATTCGACGTACTCCCACTCCCCGGAGCCGCCTGCCGTCAGCGGCTCGGATCGGGTGATCCGGACGGGCCCGGTTTCGGCTGCCTCCAGCGCCTCCTGGTCGCGGGACCGTTGGCGCTGCCGGACTCGCGCGATGGCCTGGTCGATGGCCGAGAGCGGCTCTTCGGCGCCGCCCGGCGCGACCTTCTTGGGGTCGGGAACGGCGGGTTTCTTGGGTTTGCTGAGATGCCGTGAGAGTATATCGATGCGCTTTCGCACCATGCCGGCAGCGGCCTCGTGGCCCATTTGGGTGTAGACTTCCAGGGCGCGATGGTAGGCCTTCAAAGCGTCCAGAGGCTCTCCCTTGAGGAGCTGGACCTCGGCAACGTTGTGCAGCGCCAACGCCAGCGGCAGCCTGTCCCCCAACCCCTCCGCGAGGGCGACGGCGTCGTCGAGCCGACTCAGGGCCTCGGGATAGCGCTTTGCCCGGGCGCTTCCCCGGGCCTCCAGAATCTTCTCGAACGCCTGCTTCTCCGCGTCCGGTGGCGGCGGCGCGTGTTGCTCGGCGTACGCCGGCCCGGTCGCGAGCCACGCCAGCATCAGTACGAGGCGCGACAGGCGGCGGCCTGGCGGCGGATGGCGATGAGTCATGTCGTCCCCGTCCCGTGCCCGGCGCTAGCGGCCTGTCCGGCCAGCTCGCCAAGCCACTAGTGCTCGCCTCGCCCCAGGGCCTCGGACCGCTCGGCCGCCTGGATCACGGCTTCCATCACCGTGGCGCGAAAGGCCCCCTGCTCCAAGGCGAAAACCCCCGCCGCCGTGGTCCCGGCGGGAGACGTCACCGCGTCCCGCAGCTCGGCCAGATGCTCCTTTGCATCGCGTGCCATCACCGCCGACCCGTAGACGGTCTGGAGCGCAAGCTTCAGAGCCACGTCCCGGCTGAGCCCCATCTGAACGCCCCCCGCCGTCAACGACTCGATGAAGAGGAAGACGTAGGCCGGACCGCTTCCGCTCAAGGCCGTCACGGCGTCGAGATGGTGCTCGTCCACCGCGACCGCGAGTCCGACGCTGGAAAAGATCTCGCCCACCTTGTCGAGATCCTCGCCCTTCGCCCACCGGCCTCCGGAATACGCGGAAGCCGCCTGCCCCACCAGGCACGGCGTGTTGGGCATGACCCGCACCACGCGCGCGCCCTCGGGAAGAAGCCCCTCGATACGGCTGATCGGGACCCCGGCGGCGATGGAGACCCACAGCGTGTTGTCCAGCGAAGCCCCGGCGAGGTCCCCCAGCATGCCGTCCATGACCTGCGGCTTGACCGCTAGGACCACGATATCCGAGGACGCCACGAGCCCGGCGTTGTCCTGCACGAACCGGACGCCGGTCTCCTCCACCAACACCTTCCCCAAGGCTTCGATGGGATCGCTGGCGGCAACCTGGCTCCGCTCCACCAAGCCTGCCCTCAGGATCCCCTTGATGATGGCGCTGCCCATCTTTCCGGCGCCGATGAAGCCGATCTTGTCTTCAAGCATGAGGTCTCCCTGCGGCCACGCGCGAAACGTGGCCGGCCCACAACCCTTCGAGCGTGTGCGAGAATGGGATGCCGTCGGCGCCCGTTGCCGGGGCCTGACGGCCGGAAGAAGCCGCGGCTACACCGTCTTGAGCTGCACCGTGCCCTCGGCAACCCCGCGGATGTAGCCTTCGAAGCCCTGGGGTGAAAAGGTCCAGGTCAGCCACAACGGCTCGTCTCCGTTGTTGACGAACCCGTGGTTGGTCCGGGGCGGTATGAACACGATGGAGCCCGGCACTATCTCCGCGGTCTCTTCTCCGACCGTGGCGGTGGCGCGGCCGCCGACCACGAAGAGGATCTCTTCGAAGTCGTCGTGCGAATGCAGCGGAATCTCGCTGTGAGGATCGACTTCCTGAAGGCCCATGGAGAAGTGGCGGGTCTCCGTCGTGCCCGGCTCGACGCACGGGTAGAGGGTGCGCGGCGCCTCGCCCTCGATGCGCACCACCTCCGCTTCATCCTTGTTGAAGAAGTACTTCATGGAGTCCTCCGAGCGGCGTCGAGTTCGTTGTGGATGCGTGGAGAGATGCGACCGGGACTGCGTGCTAGTAGCTCTCCTCTTCCGTGTCCGCCGTCGGGAGCCGCCGAAGAGTCCGGTCATCGTCGAAGCTCTTCATCATGCGGGTCTCTTTCTCCAACTCCTCCTGGCAGCGCACGCACAGGCGCGTGAACGGCATTACCTTGAGCCGGCCGACGCCGATCTCCTCGCCGCACTCGTCGCAGATGCCGTACGAGCCCTCGCCGAGCCGGAGCAGCGCATCCTCAATGGCCATCAGCTTCGTCCTCTCGCGGTCGTTGAGTATCATGTTGATCTCACGATCGCGCTCGTCGCTGGCCAGATCGTAGGTGTCGCGTCCCTCGTCCTTGGAACTTTCCACCTCGTGCTTGAGGCGGTCCGGGATGTCTTCCAGGAGCTGCCCCTTCATTTCGAGGAGGGTCTCCCGGAACTTCTTCAGCACGTCTTTCCTCATTTTGTCTCTCCTGAGAAGAGACCCAATTTTCCACTAATCGAGGGCGGAGTCAACCACGGAAATGCAGATGGCGCCCTAGGAACCGAACTCTACGATGTCGACGCCTTGCGGCACGTCCAGCTCGAAGAAAGACGGATCCAGCCCTACCCCGCGGCGGACGTTGCCGAACCGGAACGTCCAGCGGTTGCCGCCGCCATCCTCGATGAGCACCTCGCGGATATCATAGTGGTCGCGGTCGACGGTCAGGCGGACCTCGCGAACACCCGAACTTGGCTTCCTGGGAGAAAGCTTCAGATGGTGCCCCTTGCCGTCGGTTTCGATCAGCTCGGGCCGGAAGTCCCGCGACAGGTCGCCGATGCCGAGCAGGAAGGAGAGCGGCAGGTCGGATCGGAACACCGCGCCAAGGGCGGTCTTGATGACCTGGCGTTCGGCGGGCTGATAGAAGTAGAGATGCTTGCCGTCGGACAGCACGAACTGGCCGGCGGGCTCGCGGTAGCGCCACAGCATCCTCGCCGGCTTGCTGAAGAAGACCTGGCCGTCGCCCTCGACGCGCCGGTTCAGGGTGCGGTATTCCGTGACCTGGCGAAAATCCGCGCTGTAGTCCCTGGTGGAGTCGTAGCGCCGCTGTATTTCCCGAACCACCTGCTGGGCGTCCTGCGCGCGCGCGCCCGGCGCCGGCAAAGTGAAGGCCGCCATGCAACCGACCACGCCGAGGAAGCCGTAGACGCGCCTCATCGGGAACCGACCCTGCCGCCGGTGGGGCGTTTCGGACTTGTTCTCTTCGTCACCGCGCTCACTCCTCGATCTTTTGCGCCAGAACCTCGCGCGGCTTGGCCCCGTCCGCCGGCCCCACCACGCCGTCCCGCTCCATCTTCTCGATCATGCGCGCCGCCCGGTTGTAACCGACCCGCAAGCGCCGCTGGACCATCGATATGGACGCCTGCCGCGTCTCGGTCACCACCGTCACGGCCTGGTCGTACATCTCGTCGTAGTCGTCGTCCATGCCGCCGAAGTCGTCGCCGCCCGCCGCCGCGGCCTCGAGGATCTCCGGACGGTATTGCGGCCGGCCCTGCCGCTTGATGAAGTCGGTGACCTTGCGTACCTCCTTGTCGGAGACAAAGGGGCCGTGGAGCCGGATCAGCCGGGCCGTGCCGGGGGGCAGGAAGAGCAGGTCGCCGTTCCCCAGGAGCTGCTCCGCGCCCTGGCCGTCCAGGATGGTGCGCGAATCCACCCGGGAGGTCACCTGGAACGACACCCGCGCCGGAAAGTTCGCCTTGATCAAGCCGGTGATCACGTCCACCGACGGCCGCTGGGTCGCCAGCACCATGTGGATTCCGGCCGCGCGCGCCTTCTGCGCCAGACGCGTGATGTGCTCCTCGATGTCCCGGCCCACGGACATCATCAGGTCCGCCAACTCATCGATGAGGATCACCACCCGCGGCAGCCGCCCGTGCTCCAGCTCCTCGTCGCCGTCGAGCCTGCCGCCAACCTCCATCTCCTCCTCCGCGTCGGTGTTCCGCGTCTTGTCCGGCGGCGGCTCGCGTTCCAGGATCCGGTTGTAGTTGTCGATGTTGCGGGCGCCCTTGTCTCGCATGAGCCGGTAGCGCCGGTCCATCTCTTCCACGGCCCAGAACAGCGCCGCCCTGGCCTCCTTGGGATCGGTCACCACCGGGGTCAACAGATGCGGCAGTCCCTCGTAAGGCGTCAGCTCGAGCATCTTGGGATCGATCATGATGAAACGGACGTCGTCCGGAGTGGCCTTGTACAGGATGCTCAGGATCATCGAATTCAAGGAGACCGACTTGCCCGTGCCGGTGGCGCCGGCCACCAGCAGATGCGGCATACGCGCCAGGTCGGTCGTGAACGGCCCCCCGGCGATATCCTTGCCGAGGGCCAGCGTCAGCATCGAATCCGAGTCGGTGTAGGAGAGGTCTTCGAGGATCTCTCTCAGATGCACCGTCTCACGCCGGGTGTTCGGAACCTCGATGCCGACCACGGACTCACCGGGGATCGGCGCCAGGATGCGGATGCTGACGGCGCTCAGGGCCATGGCGAGATCGTCCGCCACGCCCACGATCCGCCGCACCATGACGCCGGGCGCCGGGCGGAACTCGTACACGGTGATGACCGGCCCGGGCCTTACCGCCAGCACCTCGCCCTCGATGCCGAAGTCCTGGAGCTTCCGCTGCAGCATCAGGGAATTGGCTTCGAGCGTGGCCTTGTCGATGCTGGCCTTCTCCTTCGGCGGGGAATCGAGAAAGGCCAGCGACGGCAGGGTGTAGCCGCCCGTGATCTCCGGGAAGACGAACTGCTCGGCGTCGCGCTTGCTCCGGGCCTTCGCCTTCTTGCGGCGCGCCTTGGGGCGTTCGTTGGGGAAGTCCTCTTCCAGGACGATGGGCGGCGCCTTGAACTCCCGCTCCTTCTTGAGGTTGGCGGGAGGCTTCCCCTCCACCTTGCGCCAACCGGAGGTGACTCCCGCGCCCAGAGTCGAACGAAGCCTTCGGTGCGCTCCGGCGAGCTGGCCCCACCAGGCCAGCATGGAGGTCTGGGACAGCAGCATCGCCGCCGCCAGCAGCGCGAAGACCGTGATGACGCAGGTCCCCGCATAGCCGAACATCTGGGTCAGGAACTCCCTGGAAAAACCCCCGAGGACGCCGCCGCTTTCCCGCGCCAGCTCCATTTCGTGGACGAGGCTCACCAGCAGCGCCAAGCCCCACACCAACACGCCGTAGCCGAGAACCTTGAGGATCCTCGGCCTGCCGGGGTCGCGGCGGAACAGGCGGAAGGCCAGCAGCAACAGGATGACGGGCAGCACGTAAGCGATCACGCCCAGTCCCTGCAGCAACGCGTCCGCCAAGTAGGCGCCCACAAGTCCGCCCAGGTTGATGGTGTCCGGGGAACCCGACGGCACGTTGAAGGAGCGGTCCATGGGGCTGTAGGAAAACAGGCTGAGCACGGCGAAACCGGCGGTGACCACTACCACCGAGCCCCAAAGTTCACGATTCAGTCGAGAGCCTTTCTGCATGAGTCGTAGTGTCCTGTCGGAGTGACCAAAAACAACCCCTCTCCCTCTGGGAGAGGGTGGCCGAAGGCCGGGTGAGGGCCTGGCCTACATCTCCATGATATAAGGCACGATCACCGGCCGGCGCTGCAGCCTCTTCTCGAAGAACTTGCGCAACGACCTCCGTATGCCTTCCTTGAGCTCGGCGGAGTCGGTGCGCATCTCCGCGCCGCAGCCGTCGATGTACTCGCGCAACGAAATCCTGGCCGTGCCGAGGACCTCTTCCTCTTCCTCCGAACGCATGAATCCCCGGGCCAGCAGGTCCGGACCCGCGGCCACCTCGCCGGTGCGCTGGTGAACCGCCATGGCCACCACCACGAGCCCGTCCTCGCTCAGGTGCCGGCGGTCACGGATGACGACGTCCTCCACGTCGCCGATGCCCTTGCCGTCGACGAAGACCCGGCCGGTGGTCACCGGCGCCACGCGCCACGCGTCGTCCGCGGTCAATTCCAGCGCGTCGCCGTTCTCCAGGAGAAAACAGTGGTCCGCCGGCACGCCCACGGCGCGCGCCAGCTCGACGTGCTTGCTCAGTTGCCGGAGCTCTCCATGCACGGGGATGAAGTAGCGCGGACGGGTGAGCCGGATCATGGTCTTCAGCTCTTCCTGGCTGGCGTGCCCGGACACGTGTATCTCCGAGGTGCGTTCGTAGTGGACGCGGGCGCCCCGCCGGTAGAGGTGATCGATGAGGTTGCCGATGATCTTCTCGTTTCCGGGGATGAACCTCGCCGACAGCACCACGGTGTCCTCCGGCTGGATCCTGATGGACCGGTGCTCGTCGAAGGCCACGCGGTGAAGGACGGACAGGGGCTCTCCCTGGCTTCCGGTGGTGAGGAAGCAGAGCCGGTCGTCGGCGAAGTCCTGCCAGCTCTGGCCGTCCGTCATGACGTCGTGCGGCAGGCGGAGATAGCCCAGGTCCGCGGCAATGCCGGTGTTGTTGATGATGCTCCGGCCGCTCAGCACCAGCTTGCGCCCGAAATCGGCGGCCAGCTCCGCCACCTGTTGAATGCGCGGTATGTGGGAGGCGAACGTCGCGATGAAGATGCGTCCCGGACTGCCCCCGAAGACCCCCCGCAGCCCTTCCCCGACCGTGCGTTCCGACGGCGTGCTGCCCGCGCGCTCGACGTTGGTGGAGTCCGAGAGCAACAGCAGGACGCCCCTGTCGCCGTAAGCCGCGAAACGATGAAAGTCGAAGCTCTCGCCGCCCACGGGGGTGTTGTCGATCTTGAAGTCGCCGGTGTGAACGATGCAGCCCACGGGCGTCTCGATGGCCAGGCCGATGCAGTCCACCAGGCTGTGGGTTACGGATATCCCCTCGATGGTGAAAGGCCCCAGCGTAAACCGCTCGCCCGGGACGATCTCGACCAGCTCGACGGACTCCTCGAGCCTGTGCTCGCGCAGCTTGTGGCGCACGAAGCCCAGGGTGAGGCGCGTGCCGTACACGGGCACCCGGCAGCGCTGGAGGACGTAGGGCAGCGCGCCGATGTGGTCTTCGTGGGCATGGGTCAGGACGATGGCGCCGAGGTTCTTCCCCTGTTCCACCAGGTAGCTGATGTCGGGAATCACCAGATCGACGCCCAAAAGCTCGGGGCCGGGAAACATCACGCCGCAGTCGACGGCGATCACGGCATCGCCCCACTCCACCGCCAGCATGTTGCAGCCGAATTCTCCCAGGCCTCCGAGAGGCACGATCCTCAGGGACTCCATCTCAGCGTCCTTGATCCATCTCAGTGCCCTTGATGCCCCGCCACCGGCGGAGAACCCTCCGCCTGCCAGGTACCGCCGGTCTCGCCGGACGGCTCGTCCGGCCGCACTAGTTGTGAGCCTATCGCCTCCCGCACCCGCTCCATCTGCCGGCGGGAACGATCGTCGTTGTCGTCCGGCGGAATCGCGTCGCCGATGACGATCTCGACCTCTCCCGACCTGAACCGCCAATCGCCCCGCTTCATCAGCACCCCGGTGCCGTTGATGGTGACGGGCACGATGTCCGCCCCGGCCTTCTCGGCCAGGCGGAACCCGCCCCGCTTGAAGGGCAGCAGTTGCCCGTCCGCGCTGCGGGTGCCCTCGGGAAACACCACGACCGAAAGTCCGTGAGCCAGCTTCTCGCATGCGCTGGACATGGCGGCCGCCATGTCCTTGGACCGCGTGCGTTTGACGATGATGTGCTTGGAGGCCCACAGCGCCCAGCCGAAGAACGGCACCCGCAACAACTCCCGCTTCGCCATCCACCGCAGTTGAAACGGCTCGAGCGCCCCCACCAACACCGGTATGTCGATGTTGCTCTGGTGGTTGGCCATGAAGATGTAGGCCCGGCGGGGATCCAGGCGGCCGGCCTGACGGACCCTCACTCCCACGCCGCCGGTCTTGAGCACACACCACGACCAGAACCGGAACATGGGATAGACGCGCCTGCCGTCGGGATCCGCGAGCCCGAGGGCGATGATGGGAATGCTCTGGAGAATGCTTCCGAGGACGATCAGGGCCAGCTTTAGCGTGTACATGCTGTTGGAGGCGTCTGCCGGGGCGTGGGCAAGCCCCGATTCGTCCATTTTATGGGATATGGGCGGCTTCTACAACTCGATCTTCTCCGAATACAGACCCTTGATGAAACCGGCGCGCTCGAGCTGCCCGAGGAAATCCAGCTCGAGCAGCCGGCGGGGATCGAGTTCCCGGGCGCGCGGATCGGTGACCGAGACCGCGTCGATCAGCGCCTGGAGCGCCTCGGCGTGCGGCAGCGGCAGCGGCTCCAGCCCGTGGGCGAGCCAGTTGTAGGCCTCGCGGAGGGAAGTCCCACGGGGCAGGGTCACGTGCTCTTTCATGATCCGCATGCTGTCGGCGCGTTGGGTGAGGAAATGCTGGACGCCGTTGAGGTAGGCCATCAGGAAGCGCCGGAGTCCGCCGGGGTTGCGGTTGGCAAAAGACCGCGAGGTGACCAAAAGATCGTTCACCAGGTCGACCTGGCCGATGTCGAGCACCTTGATGCCCACCCGCCGCGCCTCCGCGGCCACCTGGGGCACCAGCGGCGCGCCCTGGACGACGTTGCGATAGATGGCCGCCATTCTTTGCGGCGAAAAGCCGATGGGAACCATCTCCACGTCTTTCACCGGGTCCAGCCCCGCCCGTCGGAGGACCACGCGCGCGATCAGGTCGGACTTTCTGCCGAGGTTCGACACGCCCACCTTCTTGCCCTTGAGCTGCGCCAGGTGATCGACGTAGGAGGCCACGCCGAAGCGATAGTTCTCCGGCCTCACGTGGCCCCCGAAGAACACCAGGTCCGCGCCTTCGCCGGCGGCCTCCAGCGCGGGCAACACGTCCTCGGAGGAGACGAAGATGTCGACCCCCAGAAGGGACTGAACGCCGCCGGTGGCGGCTCTGTCGAGGTAGACGGCGTCGATGTCGAGACCGTACTTCGCGAAGAAATGCCTGTCCCTGGCGATGGCGGTAACGATGGTGCCCGCGCCGAAACCCGCGTAGGCGACCCGGACAGGCACCCGTTCCGATCCCGCGGAGACCGAAACGAACGTCAACACCGCAAGGAACGCCGCCGCCAGCGAACTCAGGAATCCGGAGAGCATGATCCCCCTCCCTTCGCGATGGACATGGGCGGGACAGCCGTATCCTGTCCCACCGGCCATCCTATAGCCGGAATCCGATCCGGTCAATACGGCCTGGGAGTCTGTCCGGGTAATCAAGCACAACCCCTCTCCCTCTGGGAGAGGGTGGCCGAAGGCCGGGTGAGGGCCTAGCCGGATGCCGAAACGATCTCGGCGAGCATGTCGATGAACAAGGGGTGGTCGTTGACCGCCGGAGCCCGGTAGAAGCCCATTCCCAGTTCCCGAGCTCTTTGCCGGGCGTCGACGTCGAGGTCGTAGAGGACCTCGACATGGTCGCAGACGAAACCGATGGGCACCACGATGACCGCCTTCTCGCCCGCTCCCGCCAGCTCCTCGATGACGTCGCCCACGTCGGGCTCCAGCCAGGGGTCGCGGGGGTTGCCGCTACGGCTCTGGTACGCCAGCGTCCAGCGGGCCCGCCCGAGACTCTGGGCCACCCGCCGCGACGCCTCCCGGAACTGCGCGGCGTAGGGTGAACCGTCGGCCATGGACCGCGGGATGCTGTGGGCGGTGAACACCAGCGGGGCGTCCCGAAGGGCTTCCGGCATCTCGCCGGCGGTAGCGGACACGCGGTCGGCCACGGCGCGGATGAACAGCGGATGGCGGGACCACGCCTGTGCATACTCCACCGTGGGGGCGTCCGCCGTCATGGCCTCGCGGGCGGTTTCCACGGCGCTGATGTACCGGCCCCAGGATGCCTCGGTCTGGAACGCGGAGAGGATAACCCCCAGCACCCGCCGGCAACCGCCCGCCGCCAGCTCGGCCAGAGCCTCGTCCAGAAACGGGCGCCAGTTGCGCATTCCCACATGGACCGGGACCGCGACTCCGTCCCGCGCCAGCCGCCGGCGCAGGGTATCGGCCTGTGCGCGGGTGAGGTCGTTCAGCGGCGAGCGGCCGCCGATAAGCTCGTAGTGACGCGCCACCGCCTCGAGGCGCGCCGGCGGGATGCCCCGCCCAGCGGTCACGCGTTCGAGGAACGGGCGGATCTCGCCGGGGCTTTCCGGACCGCCGAAGGCGATGAGGAGAACCGCGTCAAAAGGGCTCCGGACGTCGCCTGCCGGACCCGGCATCTCCTCCGTTGATGGATCATCGGTCATGGGTTGCACAAGCGGAACGGCAGGAAGCTGCTGAAGCAGATCGAACGGAACGGCGGCGGGTGTCACGAGCCCGGCTGACGGCAGCGGCGCGGGACTACCACTCGATCCGGATACAGACCTCTTCTCCCCGCTCCTCCACCGGAAGCACCGTCAGCGGGTCGCCGCCCTTCGGCAGCACGCACTCTCCCGAGTCGAGATCGAAGCAGTAGCCGTGATTGTCGCAGCGTACCTTGCCGGCGACGATGGGACCGTTCATGAGGTCCGCGCTCTCGTGCGGGCAATAGCGGGAGAACGCGAAGTAGCCGTCGTCCACGCGCGTGACAACCACGGGACGCCCGTTCAGGTCGACGGCCTTCCTCTGCCCGGGCTCCAGCTCACCGGCCTGTGCCACCGGAATGTAGGTGATTCCCACACGACCTCCCTGAAAGAAGCCCGGGCGGGTCTGAAACCCGCCCGGGCCTTGAACTTCGATGTGATCCGCGCCCGCCCGCCCTAAGCCCTCACCCGGCCTTCGCCCACCCTCTCCCAGAGGGAGAGGGGAAAGACATCCTTCTCTCCCAAAGGGAGAGCACACGCCCCCCTCTCCCTCTGGGAGAGGGTCGGGGTGAGGGGCTAGGCGGCGGCCGCGCGGGACGGGGCGTAGGCTGAGCCGCGCAGCACCTGCCCCGGCAGGTCGCCGCTCAAACGGCCGTCCTCGTAGATGACGCCGCCGTTCACGACCGTGTAGTGGATACCTTCGGAGCGCTGGATCAGCCGCTTGGTGCCGGCCGGGTAGTCCTCGGCCCATTCCGGCTCGTACGCGCGCACGGTCTCGGGATCGAACAGCGTCAGGTCCGCCGCGTACCCGGGCCGGATGAGCCCCCTGCCCTCGAGGCCGTAGACCGAAGCCACGTGGAAGGTGAGCTTGTGCACCGCCTCTTCCAGCGTCATGAGACCCCGCTCCCGCACCCACAGGCCCAGCAGCGTCGTGCCGTAGCCGAAGTCGGCGCCGTAGAGCACATGGGCGCCGGCATCCGAGGTGCCTACCAGGACGTAGGGACTGCGCAGGATCTCGCCCATGGCCTGCGCGTCGCCGCCCGTGTTGGCGTTCTGGAAGGTGGTCAGCAGACCCTCTTCCAGGGAAAGATCGAGGAGGGCGTCCACCGGGTCCTGGTTGCGCATGGCCGCCATTTCGGCGACGCTCTTGCCCTCGTAGCGCTTGTTCTCTTCCTTGACGACCTTCTCCACCTGCACGATGTCCCAGCGCCTGTGGAAGTTGGTCATGCGCTCGGTGGCCAGGTCCGCGCGCAGCTTCTCGCGGGTGGCGGGATCGGCGAACGCCTGCTGGCGCACCTCCACCGGCAGGAACATGATGTTCTTCCAATTGGGGAACTCATCGAAGAGCTGGGCGTTCTGCAGGTTGAAGTGCCGCACCAGGGGGACCGTCTGGGTGAGCCCGTAGGCGCGGTAGCCGTCCCGGAAGATCCGCGACACCGCGTCCAGTTGCTCCTGCCACAGCGTCGGCTCGGCCCAGCGATGATGCACGCTCTGCCAGATGATCGGCCGCTGCGTACGGCTCGCCAGGTCGTAGTAGTTGTCGAAGTGCTCCATCTTGTTGCGGCCGAGGATGGTCTCGATGATGCCGCTGTTCAGCTCGCCGAGCACGTCGCACAGCGCGTACAGCTCGTCGTCGTCCGCGAGGCGGCTGGCCACGGGCTTGCCGTCCTCCCGCATGTGCCGCTCGTTGCGGTTGGTGGAGAACCCCAGCGCGCCGGCGTCCATGGCGTCGCGCACCAAGCCCTTCATCTTCTGGACTTCCGCGGCCGTGGCCGTGCGCTCCACCGACTCCTCGCCCATGACGTTCTGCCGTACCGCGATGTGCCCCACCAGGCCGCCGGCGTTGATGCCGAGCTTGCCCTCCAGGGTGTCGAGATACTCGCCGTAGCTGTGCCAGCGCCAGGTCACGCCCTTCTCCAGCGCGAAGCGGGGAATCGCCTCCACCCGCACGAAGCTCTTGACCAGGGCATCCTCGCCGCCGTCGTCCACGGGCGCCAGGGCCAGCCCGCAGTTGCCCATGACGATGGAGGTGATGCCGTGCTGCGGCTCGGAGGTGCCGTAAGGATCCCAAAGGATCTGCGCGTCCATGTGGGTATGATGGTCGATGAACCCCGGCGACACCACCAGGCCGGCGGCGTCGATGGTGCGGTCCGCCGATCCCTTGAGACGCCCCACCTCGGCGATCTTGCCGTCCTTCACGCCGACATCCGCCGTGTGGGACGGCAGTCCGGAACCGTCGGCCACGCGGCCCCCGCGTATCAGCAGATCATATTCCATGGACGAGTCCTCCTTGGTCGCAACGCGTGGACATGGAAGGGGGCACCGGTCTCTCCGGCACCCGCCTTGCGGAAAGCAGCATATTGAATCGGCCGCGGTTCTGCAACACGTTCTCGTTGCCCTTTTGCCGCCAATCGGCCAAACTTCTCCGCGCAGTGTCCTTATACGGGACCCTCACCCCGACCCTCTCCCAGAGGGAGAGGGGGCAATATTGGCCCTCTCCCTCTGGGAGAGGGTGGCCGAAGGCCGGGTGAGGGCCGAGCAACAAACAGGAGCAACCATGGATCTCAAGGTCGTAGGGCAGCCGATAGGGCGCGTGGAGGGACCGGACAAGGTTTCGGGGCGGATGGTTTACACGGCGGACGTGGATGCGCCGGACGCGCTCTGGGGCAAGTGCCTGCGCAGCACGATGGCGCACGCCCGGCTCGTGCGCGTGGACGCGTCGCGGGCACGGCAGGTGCCCGGGGTCCGCGCGGTGCTGACCGGAGACGACGTGCCGGATGTTCGCGTGGGGGTCAGCCTCGAGGACCTGCCGGTGCTGGCGCGGGACAGGGTCCGGTTCATCGGGGACAAGATCGCCGCGGTGGCGGCCGACACCCTCGACGCGGCCGAACAGGCGCTTTTGTTGATCGAGGTGGAATACGAGGAACTGCCCGCCGTCGCCGGCGTCGAAGACGCCCTGGCCGACGGCGCCCCGGTGATTCACGAGGGGCTCGCCGGCTATGCCGGCGTGCCCGGCCGGCCGGCGGACCAGCCCAACGTGCTGTCGCTCACGGAGCACACCGCGGGCGACATGGCGCAGGGCATGACAGAGGCCGAGGTGGTGGTCGAGCACACCTTCCGCACGCCGGGAGTGCACCAAGTCTACCTCGAGCCCCACGCCACCGTGGTGTCGACCGGCGACGACGGGCGCATCGACGTTTGGGCGTCGTGCAAGGCGCCGTTCCGGCTCAAGAAGATGCTGGCCGCGCAACTGGCGTTGGAAGAGGAGAACATCCACGTCCATGGCGTGGCCCTGGGCGGCGACTTCGGCGGCAAGGGCTCCCAGATGGACGTGCCGGTCTGCTACTACCTCTCACGGGCCGCCGGGCGCCCGGTGAAGATGGTGATGAACTATACCGAGGAACTGATGGCCGGCGATCCGCGCCACCCCTCGGTCATGCGCGTCAAGCTCGCGGCCAAGCGCGACGGCACCCTGGTGGCGCTGGACAGCGACATCTACTTCGACAGCGGCGCGTACTCGGGCTTCAAGCCGTCGGAAATCGACGGCTCGTACGTCGTCAACGCCTACCGCATCCCCAACTACGCCATCCGCACCTACAACGTCTACACCAACGGCGTCCCGGGCGGCTACATGAAGTCGCCGGGACAGCCGCAGGCGGTCTTCGCCATCGAGTCGCTGCTGGACATGCTGGCCCGGGAGCTGGACCTGGATCCGGTGACGATACGGCTCAGGAACCTGATGCAGGACGGCGACGTGCTGCCCAACAAACGCGGGATGGAAAAGATCCGCTGCCGCGAGACCATCGAGGCCGCGCTGGCGGCCGCCGGCTGGCACGGAGACAAGCCGAACAAGGACACCGGCCGGGGGGACACCGGCCGGGGCATGGCCCTGGGCTTCCGGCACACCGGCGGCAGCGGCACGGTCAACCTGGAAGTCTCGTGCAGCTCCGGCGGCGAAGTCACGGTGCTGACCGCCATTCCCGACATCGGCACCGGCACCCACACGCTTCTGCGACAGATCACGGCCGAGCTGCTGACCGTGCCCGCCGAACAGGTCAAGGTCGCCCGCGGCGACACCGATACTTTCGACACCGACGCCGAGCCCGGCGGCAGCAAGATCACCGCCATGGTCGGGCGCGGCCTCGTGGAAGCCGTGGAGGAGCTGCGCGACCGGATAACCGAGGCCGCCGCCGACGCCCTCGGCTGCAAGGCGGACGAGGTCACCCTGGCCGACGGCCGCTTCAGCGCCGGCGGCGCGGCGCTGGCCTTCGCCGACGTGGCCGGGCGGCTCATCGCCGAGGACGAGGACCTGACGGTGCGCAAGTCCTACCAGCCTCAGCGCTCGCCGGTTCCGGCGTTCTTCGTCCAGGTGGCGGAGGTGGCGGTGGACCGCGAGACCGGCACCGTGGACGTGAAGAAGGTAGTGAGCGCCCACGACGTCGGCACCATCATCAACCCCCTGGGCCACCAGGGGCAGATCGACGGCGGTTTCGTGCAGGGCCTGGGCTACGCGGTGATGGAGGAGATGGTCAAAGACGGCCCCCGGGTCACCACCCTGAACCTTGGCGACTACTGCGTGCCGTGCGTGAAGGACCTGCCGCCGCTCGAGACCGTGCTGGTGGAAGACCAGACCGGGCCCGGCCCCTACAACGCCAAGGCCATCGGCGAAATGAGCATCGTACCCACCGCGCCGGCCATCGCCAACGCGGTGGAGGCGGCGGTGGGCGTGCGCATCCTCGACCTTCCCATCACCGCGGAGAAGGTCTACAACGCGTTGCGGGAGGGGTGAACGGCCTCCCGCCACGCCCCTGGATTCCCGCCCCCGATCGGGATCGAGGGTTGTAGGTCGGATTAGCGAAGCGTAATCCGACACCGGACCGTGCGAAGTCGGGTTACGCCTTCGGCTAACCCGACCTACGGGCTGCGATTACGACTTGGGCCAGGACGTAATCTGCGACTCGCGGCGCAGCTTCCTCCTGTCGTAGGTTTCCCAGTGGACGAAGTCCGCGACTTTGCGGCGCGGCTTGGCTTTGGGCCAGTTTCGGGCGCGGCCCACGGGGACGACCCAGAGCAGACGGAGCGCCCTGGGAATCTTGAACAGCGCCCGCAGCTCGGGCTCCACTTCCTTGCGGACCGAGACCCACACCGTGCCGAACCCCATGCCGGCGGCAGCCAGCATCATGTGCTCCACCGCGTTGGCCACGTTGGCCTGAAAAAGCTTCTCCCTGTCGGACGGCTGGCGCGTGGTCAGGTACACCCTTTTGGTGCGCGCGTCCCCACATGCCAGGATCAGGGCGCTCACGTCGCCCACGTAGTCTTTCTTGAGCCCCTTGTAGTTCACCGGATCTTCCAGCTTGCGCTGATTCCACTCATTGGAGTAGATCCGCCGGACTTTCCTCATCTTCGCCCGGTCCCGCGTCACGATGAACTCCCACGGCTGGCTGTTGGCGCCGGAGGGAGCCAGGCGCGCGGCTTCGAACATGAGCCGGAGCTGCTCGTCGGTTATCCGCCCGCTCTTGTAGACGCGCACGCTGCGCCGCGTCGCCATCACTTCCAGTAGTTTCTCAGCCTCCACGTTGTCCTCCCTGCGGCCGGCTTGTTCCCGTACAAGATGGCATCCTTCCCCACCCTGTGTTAGTGTCCTGTCCCACGCAATCCTGCGCATCTTTGTACACCTGTTCGCGAGACACAACATGGTCAACGTCGTTGGAATCGTCGCCAAGTACGGCGAAGAGAAGGCCGAGACGCTCATGAGGAGCACCATCCCGTGGCTCGAAGGCCGCGGCATGGAGGTGCTGGTGGAGGCCGAGTTCGGCACCACCGGCGGCCGGGTGGCGAAGAAGGCGGAGATGGCCGAGCGCGCCGACCTCGTCATCGTGCTGGGAGGAGACGGCACGCTCCTGAGCATCGCCCGCCTCGTCGAACGGCCCGAGGTGCCCATCGTGGGCGTAAACCTCGGAGGCCTCGGCTTCATCACCGAGATCGCCATGGACGAGATCGAGGAGGTGCTGGCCAGCACCATCGCGGAGAACTACACCATCGAGAAACGCATGACCCTGAGCGTGAGCATCTCCGGCCAGGACGGCGTCCACAGCCTGAGGATCCTCAACGACGCGGTCATCACCAAGGGCGCGCGATCCAAGATCATCGACCTCGAGACCTATGTGGGCAGCGACTACCTGTGCACCTACCGGGCCGACGGGCTGATCATCTCCACGCCCACGGGCTCGACGGCGTACTCGCTGGCGGCCGGCGGTCCGATTCTCCATCCGGCCATGGGTGCGATCATCCTTTGCCCCATCTGCCCCCATACCCTCACCACCAACCGGCCCATCGTCATCGCCAGCGATGCCAGGATCCGTTCGACCTTGAGGTCCGCCGGGGACACCGTGGTGCTGATCCCGGACGGCCAGGAGGGGATTCTGCTCCACAACGGCGACCGCGTGGAGGTGCGCCGCCACAAGTCGCCGGTGTCTCTGGTGCGGGTGCCGACCCGTTCCTACTTCGACGTGCTTCGCAGCAAGCTCAAGTGGGGTGAACTGTAGGGGCGGGTTTCGACCCGTCCGCGTCCGCATGACCGGAACCATCGTCCGCAAGAACTGACCCGCCGCGCCAAGGGTCGTCGCCATGCTGCAAGAGCTCCGGATAAGCAACATCGCCGTCATCGATCACGTCGAGTTGGAGCTGGGTCCCGGGCTCAACGTCCTGACCGGAGAGACCGGCGCCGGCAAGACCATCGTCCTGGCCTCCCTCGGACTTCTCCTGGGAGCGCGGGGCTCCGCGGACCTGATTCGCGAAGGAGCCGACGAGGCGGTGGTGGAGGCGCTGTTCACGGACCTGCCGGCGGCTACCCGCGAGGCCCTGTCCGCGGCCGGTTGCGAGGCAGGGGACGAGGTGGTGCTGAAACGCATCGTCACCCGCGGCGGCCGCAACCGGATCTACGTCAACGGCAGCCTCGGCCCGCTGTCCCTCTTGTCCAACATCGGCGCGGGCCTCATCCACATCTACGGCCAGCACGAGCAGCACACCCTGCGCCGCACCGAGACCCATCTCGCGCTGCTGGACGCGCACGCGGGCCTGGAAGCCCATGCCGCCGTCATGAAGGAGCGGTTCGGCGCGTTCGCGGCCGCGTGGAAGGAGGTGCGCGAGCTCGAGGATGCGCTGGCCGGCAAGACCCGGGAGGAAGCCTTCCTGCGGGCGCAGGTGGAGGAGATCGAGGGGGCGGGCCTCGAACCCGGGGAAGACGAGACGCTGCGCCGCCGCCGGGAGATCATCGCCCATTCCGAAAGGCTCTACCAGACCTGCAGGGAAGGCGAGCTGCTTCTCTACGAAGGCGACAACGCGCTGGCGGGGGAGCTGGGCCGGTTCATCCCGCGGCTCCGGGAGATGGCGGAGATCGACGAGACGCTGGCCGAGGCGGTGACGCTGCTGGAAGGCTCGGCCGCGCAACTGGACGAGGCAAGCACCCTGATTCGCCGCTACGCGGACAAGCTGTCCTTCGACCCGAGCGAGCTGGAACGGATCGAGGACCGCCTCGCGGAGATCGAGCGGCTGAAGCGCAAATACCGCGCGTCGGTGGAAGAGATCCTGGCTCTTGCGGAACGGGCGCGCGAAGACCTCGCCCCGCTCGCCTCGGGCGAGGAGGATCTCGCCGGCCTGACCCGGCGATTCGAAGCCGCGCGGGACGCCGCGTGGAAGACGGCGGGGGAGCTGTCCCAGGCGCGGCAACAGGCCGCCGGCAGCCTCGAAACCGCCATGGAGCGGGAGGTGAGCGAGCTGGGCCTCTCGCAGACGACCTTCGAGGTGCGGTTCCACCATCGCGGCGCCGCCCCGGACGACCCGCCTTTTGTGTTGGGGGGCGCGAGGATCGCGGATGACGGCGTCGACGACCCCGAGTTCTACTTCTCGCCCAACCCCGGCGAGCCCGTCCGGGCGCTGGCCAGGATCGCTTCCGGCGGGGAGCTCTCGCGGCTCATGCTTGCCCTCAAGTCGCTGGTATTGACCCGCAGCGAGATACCCACCCTGCTTTTCGACGAAGTGGATGCCGGGATCGGCGGCAGGGTGGCCGAGATGGTGGGCAGGAAGCTTGCCGGCGTGGCGCGGTCCCACCAGGTGATCTGCGTCACCCACCTGGCCCCCATCGCCGCGCTGGCCGATCTCCACCACGTGGTGGAGAAGCAGGTGTCGGACGGCAGGACCTTTACGACGGTCCGGAGGCTCGACGAGAACGACAGGGTCCGGGAGCTGGCGCGCATGCTGGGAGGGGCGGAGATCACCGCGCAGGCGGAACGGCACGCGGCCGAGATGCTGAAAGCGCACGGTCGTCCCGCGTAATCGAATACAACCCCTCGCCCTCTGGGAGAGGGTGGCCGAAGGCCGGGTGAGGGCTCGGCGGGCAGGCTGTCCGGTCAATTCCCGCGACAGCTCTTGCCACCGGGCCGGTCGATCCGTTATGCTTCATGACTGAACGAGCGGTTGCGCATGAAGCCGCGACCGCTGCGATTCCCGGGCGTGGGGCCGTAGCTCAGCTGGGAGAGCGCTTGAATGGCATTCAAGAGGTCGCCGGTTCGATCCCGGTCGGCTCCACCACCAAACCCCGGAGGCCGGAGGCGGTGTGTCGCAACGTCGTGCATCGGAAGGAGGCGTCTTCACAGACTACGAACTGGATCCGAACTACTACGATGAGATGTTCGGAACCGACGGTAGCCCGCGACAAGCGTGCAAGCGCCTCAACGCGGCCTTGGCGGAACTCGACCCCGAGGACCTGACCCGGCTTCAGGAGGGCGTTTACCGCCACTTCCTTCACGAAGGCATCACCTTCACGGTCCTCGACGCCGAACGCGCTACCGAGCAGATCATTCCCATCGACTGTGTACCCAGGGTCCTGACCGGAGCCGAGTGGGAACACATCGAACGCGGCCTCAAGCAACGCCTCACCGCGCTCAACCTTTTTCTGAAAGACGTCTACCACGACGGCCGGTGCCTGCGGGACAAGATCGTCCCCATCGACTTGGTGCTCGGCTGCCCGCAGTACCGCATGGAGATGCGCGGCCTCAAGGTCCCGCACGACGTCTACGTGGCGGTTTGCGGCACCGACATCGTGCGTACCAACGACGGTTTCGCGGTCCTCGAGGACAACCTCCGGGTTCCTTCGGGCGTCTCCTACATGCTCGCGTGCCGCAACGCCATCAAGGACGCCTTCCCGAGGCTTTACCGGGCCCACCGCGTCCGGGAGGTGGCGGACTACGCCGAGCGCCTCTACTCCACCCTCGCCTCCCTGCGCCCGTCCCTGCAGGACCCGCAGGTCGCCATCCTGACCCCCGGCATACACAACTCGGCGTACTACGAGCACGCCTTTCTCGCCGGCGAAATGGGCATCCACCTGGTGGAGGGCCAGGATCTGGTCCTTCGCGACGGCGCGCTGCACATGCGCACGACGGCGGGCCTGCGCCGTGTCGACGTGCTCTACCGCCGCATCGACGACGACTATCTCGATCCGGTGATGTTCCGGGGCGAATCGGTCCTCGGGGCCGCCGGCCTGTTCCACGCCTACCGTACGGGCAACCTCGTGCTGGCCAACGCGCCCGGCACCGGCGTGGCCGATGACAAGAGCCTCTACTCGTACGTGCCCGCCATCATCCGCTATTTCCTCGGGGAAGAACCGGTACTGGCCAACGTCGACACTCATCTGTGCCGGGAGCCCGACGGTCTGGCGTACACCCTCGAGCACCTCGAAGAGTTGGTGGTCAAGGAAGTCGGCGGATCGGGCGGCTACGGGATGCTGGTGGGTCCCCACGCCTCGGCCGAAGAGCGCGCGACCTACGCCGAGCGCGTGCGCGCCGATCCGGCGAATTTCATCTCTCAACCGGTGCTGGCGCTGTCGCGGGCTCCGTGTTTCGTCGGCGGCGCCATCGAGCCGCGGCACGTCGATCTTCGCCCCTTCGTGCTGCAAGGGCGCGACGAGCAGCATGTCGTTCCGGGCGGGTTGTGCCGCGTTGCGCTCCGCCGCGGCAGTCTGGTGGTCAATTCCAGCCAGGGCGGCGGCTGCAAGGATCTGTGGATCCTGGAGGATTGAGGTCCGCATGATGTTGGCACGGGTCGCCGCCGAGTTCTACTGGCTGGGACGCTATGTCGAGCGTATCGAGCACACCGCGCGACTTCTCCGGTTCCAGCTCGACCGGCTCGCCGATCGGCCGGCGGACGAGCTGACCCTGGGCTGGCAGGCCGTGTACCGCATCCTCGGACAGCCCCCGGTGGGAGAAACGGCGAGCGGCGACGACGCCGAAACCGTCGTCATACCCGACGCCTACACCCTTGCGGGGGACCTCGTGGAAGAGCGCGCCAATCCGGACTCCCTGCTCTCTTGCTGGGAGCACGGACGGGAGAACGGCCAGCGCGTGCGCGCGCAGTTGCCGCTGCCGGTGTGGACGTGCCTCAACCAGGGCTACCTGTGGATCCGGGACTGCGACTTCAGCGCGGCGTGGGCCGAGGCGCCGGCCGCCCTGGTGAACGAGGCCATCGACCGGTTGCGGCTGTTCGCCGGCGTCGTCGATGCGGCCATGCCGCGGGACGAAGCCTGGCGTTTTCTGGAGCTGGGCCGCTTCATCGAGCGGGTGCAACATCAGGCCGTGCTGCTCGCCTCCTGGGTCGAGTTCAGCCGCGAGGAGCACGCCGCCAGCGCGCTCTCCTGGGCCGACCTGTTGCGAGTGTGCGGCGCCTACGAGGTGTATTGCCGGCGCCACTCGACGAACGTCGACCGCACGGAAACCCTCAACCTGCTCACCCGCGACCCGGAGCTTCCACGCTCGCTTCGCTTCTCGGTCCACCGCATCGAGGAAGTGCTGACGGGCATCGATCCGGTGGGCGCCCGTTACCCCCTGGCGCCGCCTCATCGGATGGCGCTGCGCCTGACGGCGGCCGTCGAGATGGGAAACAGCGGAGGGTCGGACGAGACGGAGGCGGGAGGATTCTTCCGCTCGCTGGAAGACGAGAGCCGGACGCTCCATCACCTGACCATGGCCGCCTACGTAACCCATTCTCCACCCCAGGGGCTCGTGACGTGATCGTCACCTATGCCATCGAGCACACCATGCGTTTCGAGTACGCGGAGTCCGCGCAGGACTCGGTGATGACGCTGTACGTGTGCCCGATTCGGGACCGCGCCCAGGTGCTGCGGGAGTTCGGCGTGCACACCGATCCGGACGGCGCCCTGTTCGAGTTCATCGATTCCTTCGGCAACACCGGGCACTTCCTCGACCGGGCCCATGCGCACGAGCATCTTGCCGTCACCGCCCGCTCCATCGTGGAAGTGGGGCCGTTGGCATCGACGCCGGACCGGCTCGCCGACGGCGCATGGGAGGCGCTTCAGCCTGCCGCGGAGAGCGCCGAGCTGTGGCCGATGGTTCACCCCAGCCACTTCGTCGCCTGGACCCCTGCCCTGGACCGGTTCAAGGAAGCGCACGGTCTCGCGCCGGGCGATGATCCCCTGGCAAGCGCAAGGGACCTCTGCACCGCGCTCCACCAAGTGTTGGAGTACGCTCCGGGCGAAACCCGGGTGGATTCACCCATCGACCGGATCCTCGAGACCGGGCGCGGCGTCTGCCAGGACTACGCCCACGTCATGGCCGCCATCCTCCGCGGCTGGGGGATCCCCTGCCGCTATGTGTCGGGATACCTGGGACCGCCCGCGGGCGGAGTGGCCCGGAGCGAGAGTCACGCGTGGGTGGAATGCTGGCTGCCGGGCATCGGCTGGACCGGATTCGACCCGACCAACGACACCGAAGGAGACGAACGCCACATCCGCGTGGCGGTCGGCAGGGACTATGCCGACGTCCCGCCGAGCCGGGGCATCTTCCGCGGCGCCGCGGGCTCGGGGCTGACGACCGATGTGCTCATCGAGCGAATCGCGGACACCGGCCCGGGAGCTTAAGTAAACCCTAACCCGCCATCAACCGTGCTCTTCACGGTACTCCGCCATGGCCTTCCTCATCTCCTCGCGCGAGGTTTTCGCCGGATCCAGCACCCCCTCCGTTTGCATTCGCCTGCGTAGTGGCCCGTTGGGCAGGTAGACTTCGTGGAACTCCACCTGCGTCATGGCATAGGCCGCGGCCTCTGCGATTGACGCGGCCACCGGTCAAGCGACGGTCTCATTCACGGATGCCTCGACCGCGATCTTCGTTACCATATCGGGTATGTGTTATGCGATAGTAGCAAACTCTGCTATCTAACCGGTAAGCAGTTCAACGCTAACATTTCAAGGAGGGTCTATCGTGACACTTGCGGACGTTCAGAAACTCATCTCGGACAACGACGTGCGGCGGGTCGACCTACTGGTCACCGACCTCATCGGCCGTTGGCAACACTGGTCGATCCCTCCTTCCAACGTCAAGGAGAGTCTCATCGAACGCGGCCAGGGCTTCGACGGGTCCAGCCTGCGGGGCTTCCAGTCCATCGACCAGTCCGACATGCTGCTGGTGCCCGATCTCGACTCCGCCCGGATCGATCCGGTGGAACCGGAGCCGTCGCTCAAGCTCATCTGTGACGTCGTGGACCCGGTCAACGGCGATCGCTACACGCGCGATCCGCGCTACGTGGCCACCAAAGCCGAGGAACATCTCACGGCTTCCGGCATCGCCGACAAGGCCTTCTTCGGCCCGGAGCTCGAGTTCTTCGTCTTCGACAACGTACGGTTCGGTCTCAAGCCCAACTCGTCGTTTCACGTCGTCGACTCCGACGAGGCCGACTGGAACTCCGCGCGCGAGGAAGACGATCATAACCTCGGCTACAAGATCCCGCCCAAGCAGGGCTACTCCCCCATCCCGCCATTCGACCAGCTCGCGGACCTGCGCTGGGAGATGGCGGAGAAGATGGGCCAGGTAGGCATGGATTTCGAGGTCCACCACCACGAGGTGGCCACCGGCGGCCAGGGCGAGATCGCCACCCGCTTCCAGACCCTGCGCCGGAAAGCCGACGAGACCCAGTGGTACAAGCACATCGTGCGCAACGTGGCCAGGGCCCACGGCAAAACGGCGACGTTCATGCCCAAGCCACTGTTCGGGGACAACGGCAGCGGCATGCACGTGCACCAGTCGCTGTGGCTCGGCGACACCCCGCTCTTCTACGAGGCCGGCGCCTACGCCGAGTTGTCGGAGCTGGCGCGGTACTACATCGGCGGCCTGCTCAAGCACAGCCCGTCCCTGCTGGCCTTCTGCGCTCCCACGACCAATTCCTACAAGCGCCTGGTGCCGGGCTTCGAGGCCCCGGTCTACCTCGCCTACTCCGCGCGCAACCGCTCCGCCGCGGTGCGCATCCCCACGTACGAAACCTCGTCCGCCAGCAAGCGCATCGAGTTCCGTCCGCCCGATCCCTCCGCCAACACCTACCTGGCGTTCTCGGCCATGCTGATGGCGGGGCTCGACGGCATCCGCAACCGCATCGACCCGGGCGACCCCACCGACGCCGACATCTACGAGCTCTCGCCCGAGGAAGCGGCCAACATCCCTTCGGTTCCCACTTCCATGGAGGAAGCGGTGGCGGCCCTCGGCGCGGACCACGACTACCTGCTGGAAGGAGGAGTCTTCACACAGGACGTCATCGACCACTACATCGCGTTCAAGGAGCAGGAATCAAGGGATGTCTTTCTTCATCCCGTCCCGGCGGAGTTCTTCCACTACTACCACATCTAGCAACTGTCCGGGGCGGCTGGGTGCGGTGACGAGTTTTGTCACGGGCTTTGGGTTTGCAGACCAGAATCGACCAGAACGGAGGTGCCGCGAACATGAGCAGATTCGGGATTTCCACGAAGGTTTCCTTCCTTGGCGGGCACTATGGCCGCCTGGCCGTCGCCGGCGGACTCGCCGCCGCGTTGGGGTTCTTCTGGTTGGCCACCGCCGTTGAAGCGGCCGTGGACAAGGAGTTGCAATTCGTCCTGAACACCTTCTCGTTCCTCATCTGGGGATGCCTGGTGATGTGGATGTGCGCGGGCTTCACCATGCTCGAGTCGGGTTCGGTGCGCACCAAGAACGTGTCCATGATCTGCCTCAAGAACATGGGCCTCTACGCCATCGCCGGGATCATGTACTTCTTCATCGGCTACAACCTGATGTACGTGGACGTCGGCAGCGTCATCGGCACCTTCACGCCCTTCTACGGGCCCACGGGTGAGGAAATCGCCTTGCTGGGCGCCGACGACAACGCGAAGGCGGCGGCCACCGAGGCGGTCCTCAAGTCCTCCGGCTACGCCACCATGTCGGACTGGTTCTTCCAGATGGTGTTCGTGGCCACCACCGCGTCCATCGTCTCCGGCACCTTGGCCGAGCGGGTGCGGCTCTGGACCTTCTTCGTCTTCATCATCCTCCTGACGGGCGTCATCTACCCCATCGTCGGCGCCTGGACCTGGGGCGGCGGATGGTTGGGCGCCATGGGCTTCAAGGACTTCGCCGGCTCCACCATCGTCCACTCCACCGGCGGCTGGGCAGCCCTGGCCGGCGCCATCGTGGTCGGAGCCCGGCGCGGCAAGTTCCGCGCCGACGGCAGCGTCAAGGCGACGCCGCCTTCCAACATCCCCATCGTCACCCTCGGCGTCTTCATCCTGTGGTTCGGATGGTTCGGCTTCAACGGCGGATCGCAACTGGCGCTGGGCGGCGCCACCGACGCGGTGGCCATCAGCCACATCCTGGTCAACACCAACCTGGCCGGGGGCGCCGGGTTCCTGGTCGCGCTGGTGATCGAGCGGCCGCTGCTCGGACGGGTGGACCTCATGGCCGGCCTCAACGGCGCCCTGGCGGGCTTGGTGGCCATTACCGCGGGACCCGACTTCGCGAGCCACTACTGGGCGGTGATCATCGGCGCCGTCGGCGGCGGCATCTGCGTCGCGGGTCTGCGGCTGCTTGAGATACTCAAGGTGGACGACGTGGTGGGCGCGATCCCCGTGCACCTGTTCGCGGGCATCTGGGGGACACTCGCCACCTGCATCGTGGCCGGGGGAAACTTCGGCGTTCAGCTCCTGGGAGTGGTGGCCATCGGCGTGTACGTGTTCGCGGTCTCGTGGGTGGTGTGGATGGTGCTGAGGCAGCTCATGGGAGTGCGGGTTTCCCTGTCGGTCGAAGAACTCGGCCAGGACGCCGGGGAATTGGGCATCGAAGCCTATCCCGAGTTCGTGGTCATGCCCGACCCCGACGACGCCGACCTGATGCGCGGCGGCAACTGAGGGGCAACGGCGGCGGCTTGCGGTTCCACCCTCTCCCTCCGGGAGGGGGTGGCCTCGTTCCGTCCCAAATCCAACCCCTCTCCCTTTGGGAGAGGGTGGCCGAAGGCCGGGTGAGGGCTCTTCGAAGAACCCGTCCCTCCCCGATCAGGCCTGCGGGCCGTCCGTGGGGATGGTGACCCAGAACTCGGTGAAGACTCCCGGCTCGGACTCGACACCCATGATGCCGCCGTGCTGGGCCACGATGTCCTGGGAGAGGGAAAGGCCGAGCCCGGTGCCTTCCCCGGTGGGTTTGGTGGTCACGAAGGGCTCGAAGATCTTCTTGATCATGTCCTGGGGGATACCGGGGCCGTTGTCCCGGATACGGAACTCGGCCTGGTTGTCCTCGCGCTTGCTCGCCAACCGGATACACGGCTGGTAGTCGCCGTCCGTTTTCCTGGCCCGCTCGAAGGTCGCCTGACAGGCGTTGGTGATCAGGTTGAGGAAGACGCGGCTGAGGTCCTGGGGTATTACCTCGATCTCGCCCATCTCGCCGTCCAGGTCTTCTTCCCACGTCACGTTGAACTGCTGGTCCTTGGCGCGCATGGCGTGGTAGGCGAGATCGGCGTACTGCTTGAGCAGGGCGTTGAGGTCCACCGCGCGGCGTTCGCCTGTCTGACCCCGTGAATGCTCCAGCATGCTGTGCACGATGCCGTCGGCGCGCTTGCCGTGCTGGTTGATCTTCTGGAGGTTCGAGGTCAGGTCGTCGAGTATCCCCTCGATCTCGTCCCGGGCCTCGTCGGGGACCTGCTCACGCACCTCGCCGAGGACCTCCCGCGCCTCCTCGATCAGCTCGCCCGACACCTCGGAGAAGTTGTTGACGAAGTTGAGAGGGTTCTTGATCTCGTGCGCGATGCCGGCGGTCAACTGGCCCAGGGACGCCAGCTTCTCCTGCATGATGACCTGGTGCTGGGCGGTCTTCAGGTCCTTGAGCGTCTGTTCCAGCTCGGCGTTCTTCTCCTGCAGCTCGTCCGCCAGCTTTTCCACCAGGTTGAGCCGCTGCACTTCCAGGGCGTGGCGCCGGAACACCTCCAGGGCCTCCGCCATGTCGGTCACCTCGTCGTTGCCACGGACCTCCACCGGGACCTCGAGGTTGCCCTCGGCCATGGAACGCATGGAAGCCGCCAGGCCGGTCAGCCGCCGGATCAGATAGCGGCCGACGAAGAACCACCCGAGGGCGACGGCGGCGATAACGTTCAGAAGATTGAGCAGCATCAGCACGATCATGCCGGTGTTGACGGCCGACGTGGATGCCTGGCTGGCCTCCTCCGCCTCGCGGTCGGCCACCGCCACCACCCGGTCCATGGCCGCCAGCAGCCTGGCGGCGGTCGCCCGATTCTCTTCGATGTAGCGGGCCTCCGCCTCCACTTCTTTCAGGATGGCTTCCTGCAACGCGAAGATGCCGTCGGCACCCTGTCCGAGGGATTTGAGCCGCTCGAACTCGAAGTCCAGCATCCGGGTGGGGGAGGCGTGGGATTCGGACGATCGAAAGGCGCGCTCGAACGAGCCCACGGCCGCGTTATAGCGCTCCCGGAGCGGCTGAATCAGGGCTCGTTCGTTGACGACCGCGGCTTCCGCGAGCAGCCTCGCCGCAAGGTTGGCCTGGGTGTGCAGCGTCAGCAGATCGCGATAGCGCACCAACTCCGCGTAGGAAGTGCGTTCGGCCGGAGGCACCGGCTGGTCGCCGATCTCCCTCAGGCCGGTGGCCAGGAAGAACGCCTGGTCGTCGATCTCGGGGACCAGCACACGGTCGACCTGGCGCGTCATCGCCGGGATCTCGGCCTCCCGTGCGTCCAGATGGCGCTGGAACTCCCGCCGCCGCAAGGCCGATTTCTCGATCTTCTCCAACGTCGTGGTGAGGGCGTCGGACAGGGAACGAAGCCCGCGCGCCTGCTCCTGGCTCTCCAGTGACTCGTGTAGCTGGAGCTCCCCGATCAGGTTGTTGAGCAGTCCCTTGTCCCTGGCGATGGCCACCTTGACTTCGGCGAGCTCCGCCGCGGACGAAGCGGAGACGAGACGCGGCGCCGCGTTGACGAGAGCCGAGCTTTGCTGCGCCGCCCGGATGGCCGCCACCAGGCTGGGGACGCTCTGTTCGGTAATGTGGCGCTGCGAGTTGCTCACGACCCGGAAGGACAGCAGCGCCACCGCGCTGGCGGCCAGCATCAGCACCACCCCCAGGCCGAAGGCGCCGTACATCTTGGCGCCGAGGCCGATGCGCCGGCTTTCGATGCGTTTGAAGAGGTCCGCGAGACTCACGGTCGCTCCAGGTTCCGGATCGAACGAAACCGCTCGGCGTGGTCGATCACGGTCAGGTATACCCGGTCGGAACCCTGGTTGTCGGCCTCCCCGTAGAGCAACAGAAAGCCGCCGAGGTCCATGGTGCCTGCCTTCTGAAGGGCGCTGATGAACCCTTGGCGCGTGGGGCGCGCTCCCGCCCGCTGCAACGCCTCCACGGCCACGCGGCCGGTCAGGTATCCTTCGAGGGAAACGAAGCCGGGCTCGGCGTTGGCGGCGACGGCGCGAAGGGCCTCATGGTACCGGGCGACGACAGGAATCCAGCGGTCGTGGGGAAAGGGAACCACCTGGGTGACGACGACGCCCCTGCCCGCCGTCCCCAGCGCCCTTGCCAGCGCCGAGCTGCCGACGAAGGAAATGTTCACGAAGATGGGGTTGAAATCCAGGTAGCGGCACCACTTGATGAAGGTGGCCACGGGCTGATAGGCGCCGACGATGATCACCGCCTCCGGGTCGCCGAGCCTGAGGTCCAGCACCGCGGATTTCACGGCCTGGGTGTTGCGCGGATAGGTGGCTTCCGCGACCAGCGCCATGCCGCGCCGGTGAAGTGCCTGGAGGGTGCCCGAAAGCCCCGCGCGGCCGTAGGAGTCGTCCTGGTATAAGATCCCGATGCGTTTCACCCCGAGGTCCCGGGTGAGCCGTTCGACCATCTCCTCGGTTTCCTGGTAGTAGGAGGCGCGCACGTTGATGACGGTGGGGCGCTTGCGCGCGTCGCGCAGGAACTCCGCGCCCGTGAAAGCACCGACGTACGGCACCCCTGCTTCGGTGGCGATGGGCTCGGCGGCCTTCGAGGTGGGAGTGCCGACCGCGCCGATCAGCGCGAATACCTGCTTCTCGCCGATGAGCCGGTTGGTGTTGGCGATGGCCGCCTCGGGCTCGTAGCGGTCATCGAGGGTGGTGAGGCTCAATTGCCGGCCATGGATGCCGCCGGCGCGATTCGCCTCCTCGAACGCGGCCGTGATGCCCACGCGCATCCCCTCGCCCAATGCCTTGGCCGGCCCGCTCTGGGCGGAGGACTGGCCGAACATGACGGTGCCCGGACTGACGCCCGGCGTGACCGAGCCCGGCGGCGCGGTCTGAGCGGCGGCCCCCGCGACGGTGGTCAACGATGTGATCCCGGCGAGCACTGCCACGACGGCGAGCCGTGCAAACCCCTTCACGGACTTCAACTCCTGGCTATGGGTGATTGGTGATGGTGCCATCCGGCTGCATGGCACGGTTGGTCAGCTCCCGTGATAGCGCACCGCCACGCAGGTGATGTCGTCGGACTGGGGATTGTCGCCGGCGAATTCCCGAACTTGGTCGAGCACGAGTGTATTCACGCCTTCGCAGTCGGCCTGGTCGATCCTGGCCAGCAACGAGTCGAGACGTTCCTCGCCGAACTCCTCCGACCCCGGGCCCTCGGCCTCGGTGACGCCGTCCGTGTACAGGAACAACGTGTCGTCGGCCTGGATCTGGAGCGTGTCATGGTTGAAGGCATGGCCGGGCAGCACGCCCAGGGCCACGTCGCGCGTGGTGGGCATTTGCACGACCTCGCCGTCCCTGTGAACGAGGCGCGGCGGATTGTGCCCGCCGTTGCAGTAGTGGAAGGCGCCGCTGCGGGTATCGAGGACGCCGTAGAAGAGGGTTACGAACATGCAGTTCTCGTTGTCCTCGGACAGAAGGTCGTTGACGTAGCGCAGGCACTCGTCGGGCGTTCCGCCCTCCAACGCCCGGCTCCGCAGGAGCGTACGGCAAGCCATCATGAAGAGCGCGGCGGGAATTCCCTTCCCCGAGACGTCGCCGATGGCCACGCCGATCCTGTCTTCGTCCAACGTGAAGAAATCGTAGAAGTCGCCGCCCACCTCCTTGGCCGGGATCATGAGGCCGTGAGTCTTGTAGTGGTCCGTGGAAGGAAAGCTACGCGGCAGCACCGACAACTGCATGTCCCTGGCCACGTCCAACTCGTGGCTGAGGGCCACCAACTGGTCCCGGTTGGACAACGCCTCGCGCACCAGCGCCAGGTGCTTCAGCGTCTTGTCGATAGTGATCTCGAGATCGGTGAAGTCGATGGGCTTGGTAACGAAGTCGAACGCCCCGCGGTTCATCGCGGTGCGGATGTTGTTCATGTCGCCGTAGGCGGACACGATGACCGAGCGGATGTTGGGCTTGGTCTCGTTCAGTTGCTTGAGCAGCGCGAGGCCGTCCATCACCGGCATGTTGATATCCGATATGACCATCGAGATATCGCCGTCCTGGTCGAGCTTGTCGATGGCTTCCTGACCGTTGTGCGCGAAGTCGAACACCAACTCGTTCCGGCGGATGCGCCGGCGGAACTTCTGGCGCACCAAGGCCTCTAGATCCACCTCGTCGTCTACGACCAGGATCTTGATGGGCTCACCGTCGTAGGACGATACGGCCTCGGATACGGCCTCGGAGGTTGTTTCTTCGCTTTCTTCCATCTCAACCGGCATTGATCGCGTCCTGGCGCGTGGGGTGAATCGCCAGGATTTCGCTGAAACCGCTGATCTTGAACACCTCGGCAATGTGGTCTCGCATGGCACAGAGGACGATCTTTCTGCCGCCGGCCTGGAGTTGCTTGGCCGCCAGCAGGAGGACCCGGAGCCCGGCGCTGCTGATGTATTCGATATTCTCGAAGTCCACCACCAGGGACCCCTTGCCTTCCTCTATCAACTTGAGGAGGGCCTCCTGGAACGGGCTGGCCGTGCTGCCGTCGATACGGCCCGTGGGGATGACTACAGTGGTGTCGCCGTCCGTCTCCGTGCTGAGATCCAAAACGCTTCCGTTTGCCATCAACTGTCTCCTTTCACAGGTGCGCGCAGAGTAATGCGATTGAACCCGTCGGCACGCTCGTAGTCCGCATTCGGGAACAGGGCCTTGGTCAGGAAAACGCCGAGACCGCCGATGGGGCGGTCGTCGATCGTGGCATGGATATCTGGTACGGCCGCTTCCTCGAACGGGTTGAAGGGGGTGCCGGTGTCGTATAGCTGAGCGACGATTTCGTCATCCTCGATGCGCAACTCCACCCGGAGTTCCTGCCGGTCGACGTCCGCGAAACCGTACGAGATCGTGTTGGTCGCCAACTCGTCCAGGGCCAGGCTGAGATTGTGGACCTGCGAGTCCGAGAGGCCGTTGGCCTCGCCAAAGCGCGCCACTGCGGCCGCCAGTTCCTTGAGCGCGGATGAGAGCTCGGGCTCGAGGTCGAGCGAAAGCCGCGGAAGGGCCGCCTTCATCGGAGCCATCCCAAACGACTGATGTGAATCATACCGGAACTCGGCATGCTGTTGACCGACCGGTGGAGAGTACTACCAAACCGCCGCCTCCGCGCCCCGGGCACGAAACGTCTCAGGTCGGTCCGGCGGACCTTCGGAGGTCCCATCCCGGTCTTGTTGCTCCTCGCACGTTCCGCAAGTTACACGCCGAATGATAGTCGAACAAGCGACGCCGTGTCAACAACCGGCGGGGCGGTGACCGCTACTCACGCGCACGGTCCCGCACCCACCGGGACAGGGGCTTGTCCGGGTCGCCGATCTCCTCCACCGACTGATACAGGTAGGCCTGCCAGCCGACTCGAGGAAGGCCGCAGAACACCATGAGGTTCAAGGGATAGTCCTCGCTGTCGGTGCAGCGGCGGAAGTCGTCCCGGAAGAGAAACACCGGCTTTTCCCAGGCGATGGCCATCCCCAGCTCGACCATGACGCCCTCGTCCGGCGGGCAGCCGTTGACCACCGCGAAGAGACCGTCCGCGGCGCGCACGTCGCTCAGATCCGCCTGTCCGACGCGGTATGCCCAGCCGGCTTCGGCCTTGTCCACCTGGTTGTTGCGCGCGAACGGCTCCCACACCTCCACTCCCAGCGCTTCCAGCGCCGCGGTGAGGGCCGCCAGCGGACCCTCCCGCAGTTGCCGCGAGAAACCGTAAGGATTGGCCAGATAAAGCGTTTTTCTGGAAGTCCGTGCCATCCATTTCTCCCGCTTGATTGAGGCTTGGCTCAGGGGAGGGCCTCGTCGCTCCGGGCGCGGGCGGTGACCGCCAGCAGCAACACCATGATCGCCAGCAGGAACGCGCAGCTCAGGCCCAGCGACCATTGTATGCCGATGACGCCGCCCGCGATGCCCACGGTAATGCCGCTGAAGGTGCGCAGTCCCAGACCGGACATGATGAACAGGCCGATCAACTGGCCGCGAAGGTGGGCCGGCGAGACGAGCTGCACCAGGGTTTGCGACATGGTCAGGTAGGCGAGGTTGAGGAATCCGGCGGCGAACAGCAACGCCACCGCCAGGTAGTAGTAGGGCGTGAACGCGAAGCAGCCCAGAGCGGCGCACCAGAGCAGCGCCAGGACGATGGCGGTGCGCGCCCGGGCCTGGAGGAAACCCCGGCTCTCCAGCAGGATGCCGCTGACGAAGGCGCCGGCTCCGTTGGCGGCGAGCAGCACGCTGTACCCTGCCTCGCCCACCCCGAGGTTGATGGCGAACCCCGGCATCTGGGCCTGGAAGGCATTGCCCACCACCAGCGAGGATACCCCCACCAGAGAGACCATGGACACGATGACGCGGTTGCTTCGGGCCTCCCTCAGGGCCTCCAGCGCCCGCGCCCAGGTGACCCGGCGCGCCTGCACCTCGTGGGCGCGGCGGCCGGTATAGGGGACCCGCGACAGCCACAGGGTCAGAGGAATGTAGAACAGCGCGTTGACCACCAGACCCCACGCCGCTCCCAGCCCGCGCATCATGAATCCGCCCAACGCCGGGCCGGCGAGGATTCCCAGTTGCCGGCTGGTGGCGCTCAGGCGGACGGCGCTCTGGAGGTGCTCCGGACCCACCATGTCGTGGAGAATGAGCTGGCTTCCGGGGCTCCACAGGACGCCGGCGACTCCATGCACCACCAGCAGCGCGCAGGCGTGCCAGACCGTGAGCGTCCCGCTGATGATGAAGTACGCCCAGGCGATGGTGAGAACGAAATAGAGGATCATCGCCCATTGGATGACCCGGCGGCAGTCGAAACGGTCCGACAGCAGGCCGACGTACCACGACAGCAGCAGGAACGGCGACCAGTGGCTGATGACCGCGAATCCCTGCAGCTCTTCCCACCGGAACAGGTCGTAGATGACCCAGTAGCTGATCACGTGCTCGATGTTGTCGGCCATCATGGCCAGCATGGTGTACGTGAAGTAGGCGCGGAAGTGAGGTTGCCGGAGCGCGCCGAAGGAGACTCCGGACTGCTTCACGTCCTTGAGAGACGCGCTCTCCGGGGTGTCGTCCGTCCGTGCATCCGGCTGGGTGGTGGGGGATCGCGGCACGGTGGCAGTGTGGCACGAAGCCCGGCGCCCGGACAAGTTCCGGGGCCGCCGGGAAAGCTCCCCGTCCCGGCGTCAACACGGTTGCCATCCGGCGGCAAATTGTGGTAGACGAACACTATTCACGGCGGCCTTGCGCCGCAACACCATAAATTCGCGAAACTTTCTGCACAAGGAGACCACGATGAAGAAACTGGTTCTTGAGAGCACCGCACCGTTCCAGGGTCTGTGCGAGCTGGTGGCGTACAACGAGGGCCTGTTCGAGAAGGAAGGGCTGGAGATCGAGTTTGCCGACCGCGGTCCGGGCGACAAGAACACTCACACCGACGTCAAGGACCCCAAGGACGCGGACCCGCACGCCAGCCATGGAATGCTATTCGAGCAGGGCAAGGCCGACATGTACAACGCCTGCGAGTGGGGCAACTACTGCCGCGTGCAGGACTCCAACGTCGACGCCGGGAGGCAGATCGGCCGGCGCTCCATCATCGCCTACGCCGGGCTGGTGGTGAGGCCCGATTCCGAGGTCTACACGGCCCAGCAACTGGCCAACAAGCTCGTGGGCGTACCGTTCTACTTCGGCACCCACTACCTGACGCTCCACATGCTCGAGGGTTTCCTCACCCGCGACCAGATCAAGCTCTGCCAGGCGCCTCGCGGCTCCCGCTACCGCCTGGAGTCGGTGATGAAGGGCGAGATCGAGTCCACGCCGCTGACCGAGCCGTACCTCACGCTGGCGGAGAAGAAGGGTTGCCGCATCGTCGTCTCCGCTTCCCTCCACGGCACCGAGGTGGCATCCGACAACGTCGACGCCGAGACCTACGCCATGTTCAACCGCGCCGTGCGCGAGGCCGTGCGCCGCGTCAACGCCGACAAGCAGAAGTACATGCAGTACTTCATCGACTACCACAGCGACGATCCGGAGATCGCCGCCATCAGGGCGGACGAGCTGCGCGCGAGCCGCATCGTAGTGGTGGATCCGGCGCCGATCCCAGCCGAGGAGCTGGAGCGCACCGCAGCCTGGATCAAGAGCTGGGGCATGCTGGCCGAGAACGAGGCCGCTACCGAGCTGGTGAACCTGGACGTTCAGCAGTCGGCCCACTAGCAACAGTCGGCGCTCGCGGCCTCCGGGACGGGTCCTCAAGGCCTGCCCGGGGCGGCATGAGGGCGGCAGCGAACTTCAATGCAATCGGGAAGGCCCGCCGGGTCTTCCCGATTTTGTTTTTTCCAAGGAACCTCACGGCCTATCCGGGGTCGGCTTGAAACCTCGCCGGACACTGACAACGGGCCTGCTCCTGGCGATCCTCTGGTCCGTCCCGGGTCATGCCCTGGGACAACCCGCGACCCGTGTCTCCGACCGGGCTTCCCATTCCACCACGACCGGAAACATCGCCGGAACCCTACGCTTCCCGGGGAAGCCGCCTCCGCCCGGCGTCTTGAGGGTTCACAAGGAGCAGGCCTTTTGCGGCTCCATGGTTCCCGACCAGAGCCTTGTCGTGGCCGCGGACGGCGGTTTGCGGAACGTCGTCGTGACCCTGAGGGGCCCGGGCGTCGACGGGCAGACCGGGCAACCGCTGAACATCCAGCTCGACAACATCGGCTGCCGGTTCGCGCCCCACGTTCAGGCCGCCCCGGTGGGGAGCCGCCTGCTGCTCCTGAACAGCGACGTCATACTCCACGATGCCCACGCCCGAATCGGACCCCGGACCCTGTTCAACGACGGCATCCCCCGTTGGCGCCGGGTGACCAGGACCCTACGGCAGCCCGGCCTCATGAAGATCATCTGCGAACTGCACCGCGCCTGGATGAGCGCCTACATCGTGGTGACGCCGAACCGTTTCTTCGCGGTGACCGGCTCCCGCGGCCGCTACGCCATCGGCGGAGTACCGCCGGGGAACTACCGATTGCGCTTCTGGCACGAGAGATTGGGTGAGGTATCGCGGCAGGTGGTCGTGGGCCCGGGGACCACGACGCGGATGGACGTGATTCTGCCCAACCGGTGAACCCGGAGGCCGTCAACGTGGGCGGGACCTCCCCCTTATGGCCTGGAAGGGATGCTTTCCCGCAGCCGCCGCACGCCGGCGGCGGCGCCGCCCGGCGCCTTGTAGACCGACGAGCCGGCCACCAGCAGGGTGGCGCCCGCCGCCACCACCCGGTCGGCGTTCTCCGGACCCACACCGCCGTCGATCTCGATGGGAGTCTCCAGGCCGCGCTCGTCGAGCATGCGCTTGAGCCGGCGCACCTTCTCCACGCTGCCCTCGATGAAGCTCTGGCCGCCGAACCCCGGGTTCACGCTCATGATGAGGATCTGGTCCAGCTCCGGCAGGATCTCGTCGAGGGTCGCAAGCGGCGTGGCGGGATTGAGCACCACTCCGGCCTTGCTGCCCAGTGACTTGATCTGTTGCACCGTGCGATGAAGGTGAGGACAGGCTTCCTGGTGGACCAGGAGGGTGTCGGCGCCGGCCTTGGCGAAGTCCTCCAGGTAGCGCTCGGGCTCCACGATCATCAGGTGAACGTCCAGCGGCAGCCGGGTGCTGCGCCGCGCCGCCTCCACCATCAGCGGGCCGATGGTGATGTTGGGCACGAAACGGCCGTCCATGACGTCCACGTGGATGGCGTCGGCGCCGGCCTCGTCCACCTCGGCGATCTGCTGCCCGAGAATGCGGAAATCGGCGGAGAGGATGGAGGGGAGGATGCTAACTCTCTTGCCCATGCTCCCCCGCCTTGCGGCACTCCTCCTCCACGGCCGCCAGCAGCTTGTCGAAGGCCTCGGAGAAGAGCCGCACCCCGTCTTCCAGGAGCTTGTCCGTCACCTCTTTCATGGACACCCCCGCCCGCTCCAGCGCCTCCATGGTCTCGGCGGCTCCTTGGACATCCTCTTCGAGGCTCTTGCGGACCTCTCCGTGATCGCGGAACGCGTCAAGGGTGGCGGGCGGGATGGTGTTCACCGTGTCCTGGCCGACAAGCTCGTCGACGTACATCACGTCCCGGTAGTCGGGGTTCTTGGTGCTGGTGCTGGCCCACAGGAGCCGCTGGGGGCGGGCTCCCTTCCCCGCCAGGGCCTGCCAGCCCTCGCCCTGCATGATTTCCTTGTAGCGCTTGTAGGTGAGTTTGGCGTTGGCGATGGCGACCTTGCCCATGAGCGCCCGAAGGCGTTCCTTCCCGGCGTCGTCGGCGGCCTCGAGCTTCTTCTCCAGGGTGCCGTCCACCAGCGAGTCTATGCGCGAGATGAAGAAGCTCGCCACGCTGGCGATGCGGCCCACGTCCAACCCGTCGGCGGCGGCCTTGGCGAGGCCGCGGATGTAGGCCTGGGCCACCTGCTCGTAGGCTTCCCGGGCGAACAGCAGGGTCACGTTGACGCTGATGCCCTCGCCGATCAACTGCTCGATGGCCGGCACTCCCTCCGGCGTGCCGGGCACCTTGATCATCAGGTTGTCCCGCGACACGGTGTTCCAGAGCCGCCGGGCCTCCGCCACGGTGCCCTCGGTGTCATGGGCCAGGTAAGGCGACACCTCCAGGCTGACGTAGCCGTCGCGCCGGCCGGTCTCGTCGTAGACCGGGCGCAGCACGTCGGCCGCGTCCTGGATGTCGCGGGTGGCGATGGCTTCGTACACCTCCTTGGGTTCCGCCGCGCCGTCGCCCGCCATGCGCGCGATCACGTCGTCGTAGTCGTCGCTGTCGGCGATGGCCTTCTCGAAGATGGCCGGGTTCGAGGTGACGCCCTTGAGGCCGTCCTCTTCCACCAGACGTTGCAACTCGCCGCCGGTCAGGAGCTTCCGCTGGATGAAGTCCAGCCAGACGGACTGCCCATGTTCGCTCAGAGCCTTCAACGGGTTCATGTTTCCTCCCAGGTCAGCGTGCCGCCCGGACCCTCACCCCAACCCTCTCCCAGAGGGAGAGGGGGTACATTGTAGCCGTTCCCCCACGCACAGAGACCTAACGCGCCCGCGTGATCTGTTCTTTGGCCGCGGCGACCACGTCGTCCGCGGTGAAGCCGAACTTCTTCCGGAGGTCCTTGAGGGGCGCCGAGGCGCCGAAGGACCGCATGCCGATCTGGTGTCCGCCGATGCCGGTGTACTTGGTCCAGCCGAACACCGAGGCCTGCTCCACCGACACCCGGGCGGTCACCACGGGCGGGATCACGCTGTTGCGGTAGTCCTCGTCCTGATCGTCGAACAGCTCCCAGCAAGGCATGCTCACCACCCGCGCCTTGATTCCCTCCCCGGCCAGGGTCTCGTAAGCCTCCACGCACAAGGACACCTCGCTGCCGGTGGCGAGCAGCAGCACATCGGGCTTCCCGTCCGGCGCGTCGGCCAGCACGTAGGCGCCCCGGGCGACGCCGTCCGCCGACGCGTACCGCGTGCGGTCCAGGGTCGGCAGCGCCTGGCGCGTCACCACCAGCACCGCCGGCTCGTGGTGGAGCTTCATGATGACCTTCCAGACGGCCGCGACCTCGTTGGCGTCCGCCGGCCGGATCACCATCAGCCCCGGCACCGCCCGCAGCGATGCCAGGTGCTCCACCGGCTGGTGCGTCGGCCCGTCCTCGCCCACGCCGATGGAGTCATGGGTGAAGATGTGGACCACCGGCAGCTCCATGAGCGCGCTCAGGCGGATGGCGCCGCGGGCGTAGTCGCTGAAGATCAGGAATCCCGACCCGTAGGCGCGCACCTTCACCAGCGCCATGCCGTTCATGACCGACGCCATGGCGTGTTCCCGCACTCCGAAGTGCAGGTTGCGGCCGTCCGGGCTCTCGGCCGAGAAGTCGCCGGCGCCTTCGAAGGTCAGGCGGGTCTTGGTGGACGGCGCCAGATCCGCCGCGCCGCCCATGAGCCACGGGACGTTTTGCGCCAGCGCGTTCAGCACCTTGCCGGAGGCGTCGCGGCCCGACACCCCCTTGGGGTCCACGGGAAACTCCGGCAGGTCCCGGTCCCAGCCCTCGGGAAGCTGGCGGTGCTGCATCCGGTAAAGCTCGTCCGCAAGCTCCGGATAGCGGGCCCGGTAGTCGTCGAGCCGCGCGAACCAGGCCTCCCGCAGGGACTTGCCGCGGTCTCCCATTCCCGCGCGGAAATGCTCCCGCACGCCGTCGGGGACGTGGAACTGCGCGTCCTCGGGCCAGCCGTAGCCCTTCTTTGTGAGTTTGACCTCCTCCGCCCCGAGGGGCTCGCCGTGGGCGCCGCTGGTGTCCTGCTTGTTGGGCGAGCCGTAGCCGATGTGGCTGTCCACGATCAGCAGGGTAGGCCGGTCCGTGGTGTCGCGAAACGTGCGGAACGCCCGCTCCAGCATCTCTAGGTCGTTGGCGTCGCCCACCCGCACCACGTTCCAGCCGTGGCCGAGGAACCGGGTGGCGACGTCGTCGGAGAACGCCAGCGCTGTGTTCCCCTCGATGGTGATGCGGTTGTTGTCGTAGATCCAGCACAGCTTGGACAGCTTCAGGTGGGCGGCCAGCGAGGCCGCCTCGTTGGACACCCCCTCCATCATGCAGCCGTCGCCGCACAGCGCATAAACGTCGAAGTCGATGAGGTCCTCGAAGCCGGGCCGGTTGTAGCGGCTCGCCATCCAGCTCCCGGCAATGGCCATGCCCACGCTGGTGGCGACCCCCTGTCCGAGGGGTCCGGTAGTGGTCTCGACTCCCGAGGTCCAGCGGTACTCCGGGTGGCCGGGACAGCGGCTGTCCAGTTGGCGGAACTGCTTCAGGGCCTCCAGCGGAACGGAAAGAGAGTCCAGGGTCTCGTAGTCCTTGCTGACCGCCTGGACCCCGGTCAGGTGGAGCATCGAGTAGAGCAGCATGGACGCGTGGCCCGCCGACAGCACGAAGCGGTCCCGGTTGGGCCAGATGGGGTCGTCGGGATCGAAGCGCAGAAAGCGCTGCCACAGGCAGTAGGCCACCGGCGCCATGGCCATGGGCGTGCCCGGGTGCCCCGAGTTGGCCTGCTGCACCCCGTCAATGGACAGGGTGCGGATCGTATTGATGCAGAGATCGTCGAGATTGGCGTCGCTCATGGAAAAGGAACTCCGTGAATTCGTGACCTTGCGCGGTATGGGACCCCCTGCTTCAAGTGTGCCAGATGATCCCGGCCGCACACAACGCGCGAGAGGCCGATTTCGGCCGGTTTTCCGCGCATTGGTTGGATTTTGGCCGGACAACGGATATTCTCCGGGAATCTCCATGGAAAACTTCACTCCGGCGGAACGCGAGCGGCTCGCGCCATTCTTCACCAACGTGGACCGGCCGGTCTTCGGGCTGAGGCTGCCCCAGGAGGTAGCCGGGGCGCTCTTCTCCCGCTACAGCCGCTCCGCCAGGGACCTCCGGCGCACGTTCCTGGACGAGTTCCTCGGCGACGCCGACCTCGCCGTGGTGCTGGACAGCACGGGACCCGCCAGCGGCGACGATCCGGCGGTGCGCCGCGCGCGCGCCTTCTATGACCGCGTGCTCGTCGGCTACGGCGACGACTCGGTGGCGCAGCTCGGCGGCGCCCACGTGGCCTGCGAAGGGATCTCCAACGTGGCCGCCAAGCACCTCGAGGACCCGCGCATCGGCATCGCGCCGCTGGAAAAGTCCACCCGCTACGTGCGCTTCGACCGCAAGGACCGGGACGGCCGCCACCTCTACTTCGTCGAGCCGACGCTGGCCGAGTCGAAGCACGGCCGGGACTATCTCGAGGTCATGGAGCTCTTGTTCGAGACCTATTCGCGGCAGATGGAGCCGATGATCGAGCATGTCCGCAAGGCCGTTCCGTTGGAGGACACGGAACTGCGTCACCCGCGCACCGGCGACACCGTCACCTACGCCGAGGCGCGGCGCGACGAAAAGCTGGCCAAGTGGGCGGAGAGCGCCTACCGGTCCACCGTACGCGCCCATGCCTGCGATCTCCTGCGCGGTTACCTGCCGGCGGCCACCCGCACCAACGTCGGGCTGTTCGGAGTGGGACAGGCCTTCGAGTACCTGCTGTCGAAGTGCTACTCCAGCGATCTCGCCGAGTTTCGTGACCTGGGAACCGCCATCCACGGGGAGCTCGGCACGCTGATACCCTCGTTCGTCAAGCGGGCGCAGCCGAGCCCGTACCTCTCCGAGACCTTCAACCGGACCCGCGCGCTGGCCGTGGAACTGGTCACCGAGCCGGTGGGCGAGGGGCCGGCGGTGACGCTGGTGGACTACGACGAGCAGGCGGAAGAGCGGATCATCGCCGCCATCCTCTACCCTCACACGACGCAGCCGCTGTCGCGGTTGCGGGAGCTGGCGGCGCGGCTGCCGGACGAACGCAGGCAGGAAGTGCTGGACACCTACATGAAGGGCCGGCGGCACCGACGCGAAAAGCCCGGCCGCGCGCTGGAGCAGGTCTATTACACGTTCGACATCATCGGCAACCTGGGCGCCTACCGCGATCTGCAAAGGCATCGCCTGCTGAGCCAGGAACGGCAGGACTTCACCACTGCCCACGGCTACGACACGCCGCCGGAGCTCATGGAGGCGGGGTTCGGCGAAGACTTCCGGCGCTGCATGGAGCGCGCGGCCGAGGTCCACGAACGGATCCGGGCGGACCATCCCCGGGAGGCCCAGTACGTGGTCCCCTTCGCTTACCGGACCCGATGGTACATGAAGATGAATCTGCGGGAGGCGGTGCACATCGGCGAGCTGCGGACCATGCCGCAAGGCCATCCCGACTACCGCGCCATCACGCAGGAGATGTGGCGCCGGATCGGCGCGGTGCACCCCAGGCTGGCGAGCTACGCCAAGTTCATCGACTGGAAGACCTACCGCCTGGGGCGGCTCGCTTCCGAGCTTCGCACCGAATTCAAGAAATCGGGCCGACCGTAGAGGCGGGTTTCAGACCCGCCCGCGAACAGAAACCCGCTCCCCTACGCGGCTTCGGCCGGGGCGTTGGCGCGTGCCCGGACCTTGCGTTCCTTCCATTCCACAAGGCCCCGGCGCAGGTAGCTGGGCTCGATGTCCAGAACGCCGCAAACGTTCTCGAAGCTGAGGAAACGCTCGTCGTCCTTGGCGAAGATCCATTCCTCCGCGTCCCGATAGGCTGCCTGCTTCTTGGCGGTCCGGGCGAACAGGTTCTTTCGGTAACAGGCGAGGGCATCCTCGAGGATGGCGAGCAGCAAGTGCTTCTCAGGCTCGAGGGGCGTCTTCCGCTGGACCGTGTCCGCGTACTGGTCGGCGTCCACGCCGTCGGCGTCGAACAGCGTCACAGCATCGAAGGCATCGGCCATTCCGCGCTCTTTTGCCGCGTTGCCGGACTCCCGGCCGCTTGCGGCAACCTCCGTGACTTTCGTTTCTTCGCTCATCGTTGGTACCGTCCGTTCTATTAGACCGCGACCGGTTCCCTATCCAACGTTCTCTCTATTCCCTTTTTCCTAATGAAAAATGTAAGGATATCGCCCTATCCTGTCAAGGCGTTTTTCCGGGACCTGTCGAAATAATCATCACTTTTTGCGAATAATCATTCACTTTCGGCGATGATTAGCTACCTGCACCGTTTCGTCATCGCGGTTGCGCTTCCCGCCACGCACCAGTAAACCTTCTCGTTATCGTGTCCCGAAAGCTCTTCTATGGCTGGTACATCGTCGGCGTCGCCTTCATCTGCTACCTGACCTCGTCCTTTGCGCTGTCCAGCACCCTCAGCGTGTTCATGAAACCGCTCACCGCGGAGTTCACCGTCTCCCGTGGCGTCTTCTCGTTCATCCGCAGCGGCGAGGTCATGCTGTCCTCGGTGGTGGCCGCCCTGGTAGGTCCCCTCATCGACGGCTACGGCGCCCGCTGGCTCATCGTCACCGGCGCCCTGGTGGCAGGGACCGGATACATCCTGCTGAGCCAGGCCCTGGAGTTCTGGCAGTTCATGGTCGTCCGCTGGCTGCCCGTCACCGTGGGCGATACCCTCATGGGCTACATGGTGATCAACGTGATGATCTCACGCTGGTTCATCCAAAAGCGGGGCCGCGCCATCTCCATCGCCAACATGGGCAACGGCATCGCCAAGGCCGGCATCCCGCTGGTGGCCGTGTGGCTCTTCGTGCTGGTGGGATGGCGCAACACCTGGATGGTGTTCGGCCTGGTGACGCTGGCCATGGTGTTGCTCCCGGCCTTCCTGCTGGTGCGGCGCAGCCCGGAAGACATGGGGCTTCAGCCGGACGGCGCGCTGGCGTCCCCGCAACCCGCCCCCGGCGGCGGTTCGCGGCCGGAGACCCTGGAAGCGCACGCAGCCGATGTCCAATGGACCCGGGCTGAAGCCATCCGGACCAGCACGTTCTGGCTGCTGGTCGTCACCTACGGCACCGTCACGTTCGGAATCATCGGGCTGAACCTCCACATCCATCCCTACATCACCGACATTGGATACTCACCCGAGATCGCCTCCACGGTCATGGGGATGATGGCGCTGACGCAGACGGTGGGAAACGTTGTCTGGGGCGTGGTAGGCGAACGTATCGACGTGCGCAAGGCGGCCGCCGCCCAGTTCCTGCTTCAGGCATGCGGCCTGTCACTGGCCTTGGCGGTCACCGGCCTCGCGCCGGTCTCCCTGGGTTTTCTCATCTACGGTTTCGGCCTGGGCGGGATCCTGGTGATTCGGGAGCTGCTCTGGGCCAACTACTTCGGCCGCGTCTCCCTGGGCCGGGTGCGCAATCTGGGCATCATGATCACACGCACGGGCACCACCGTGGGGCCGCCCTTCTTCGGCTTTTTCCACGACCACACCGGCAGCTACGTCCTGTCGTTCGGTGTCTTCATCGTTGCGCTACTGCTGTCGGCCTTGCTGGTCCTGGCCGTCCGTCCGCCCCGCAAGGCGGACCCCGCGGCGCACGGGGAGGCCCTCCGGGGGACGCCATGACAGGCCAAGCGAATCAGCCGTTCCGGGCGGTGGGCGACTGCCGGTCGCCCCTACACAGCCTGGAGACGCCATGACCCGCCGAGTCAACCAACCGTGGGTCATCGCCGGAGCCGCTTGCCTGACCTTCGGGTTCATTCGCGGCCTCCATACGTCCTTCGGGGTCTTCTTCGTGGCGCTCCTGGACACGTTCCACTGGAGCCGGGGAGTCACCGCCGGGCTCCAGACCGCGAACCTGGTAACCGACGCCCTCGTCTCGCCCTTCGTCGGACGGCTCACCGACCGCCTGGGACCCCGGCGGGTGGTGGTGGCGGGCAGCGTCGTCCTGGCCGCGGGCCTGGTCTTGTGCAGCCGGGTCGGCACCGCGTGGGAGCTGTATCTCTATTTCGGGGTGGTGGTGTCGCTGGGGTTCGCCACCGCCGGCGTGATCCCCCACGTCGTCGTGGTTTCGGAGTGGTTCCCCTCCCGCCGCGGCCTTGTCCTGGGCATCGTCTACGGGGCGGTGGGCGTGGGCACGCTGGTCCTTTCGCCGTTGAGCCAGGGACTGATCTCCCTGTGGGGCTGGCCGCGGGTCTTCCAGGCGCTGGCGGCGGCAATCCTCATCCTGATCGTCCCCCTGGTGCTGAGCATCTACCGGCCCAGCCCGGGCAGTTCGCAAGAACCGTCCGGGGCCGCAAAGGGCGCGGCCGCGGCCGGCGAGTGGTCGACGGCCCTGGCGTTGAGGAGCCTGCAATTCTGGAGCCTTTTCATCTCCCGGATGCTCGGCTCCATAGGGACCATGCTGATCGTCACCCACCAAGTCGCCCACGTCGTGGATATCGGCTACAGCCGCATCTGGGCCGCCGGCGTCTTCGGCGTCATGGCGTTCGTCAGCGCCGGCGGACGCGTGGCCTTCGGCTACCTCGCCGACGCCCTCACCAAGACCGCCGCCTACACCCTCAACATCGTCTGCGCGGCCGTCGGCGTGCTGGCCCTCACCCTGGCCACGGACACCTCGCAACCCTGGCTTCTCTACGTCTACGTCGGCGGCTTCGGCATCGCCTTCGGCTCCCGCGCCGTCATCCTGTCGGCCATCACCGCCGACATCTTCGCCGGCCGGGGCTTCGGGACCATCTTCGGGTTCTCGGTGATGAGCGTGGGCGTCGGCGGCGGCCTCGGGGCCTGGATGGGCGGCGCGCTGCACGATCTCACCGGCGACTACTACGTCTCGTTCACCGTCGCCAACTCGCTGCTGCTGGTCTCGGTGCTGGCGGTATGGATCACGGGCCTCGACTGGATGCGCCGCTTCGACCGGCGGCTGTGGCCGGCTTCGGGCAAAGTTTGACTCCGCCGGGGCGATTGCCTAGTCTAAGGGGACTCTGATCAGTCACCTTGAACCCTCCGAGGCTCGATGAGGAGATGTAGGGGCGGGTTTCAAACCCGCCCGTGCCCGGGCCACCGCCCCGCCCGGGACAGGCGACCGAACCCGTGACCCCTGATACCACCCACCGTCCCAGGACGCCGCGGGTTTTCTATGGCTGGTACATCGTCGGCGCGGCCTTCCTGGCCAACATCTCCTGCGCCTTTTTCCTTTCCAGCACGCTCAGCGTCCTTCTGAAACCCATCACCGCCGATCTCCGTGTGTCCAGAGGCATTTTCTCGCTGCTGCGGTCGGGCGAGCATCTCCTCTACGCGCTCATGGCGCCGTGGGTGGGGGCCAAACTGGACCAATACGGGCCGCGCCGCATGATGGTCACCGGCGCCCTCCTCTCGGCCGCCGGTTTTCTGCTGCTGGGACACGTACAATCCTTCCTGCAGTTCGCTTCCGTCCGCGCTACCGTGATGGCCGTCGGCCATGCGCTGGTCTGCTACTTCGTGGTGAACGTCACGGTGGCCCGCTGGTTCGTCCGGATGCGCGGGCGGGCTTTGGCCCTTTCTCATCTGGGGCACGGCATCGCCAAGGTGACCATTTCCCTGGTGGTGGCCTGGCTGCTGACGTTCATCGGGTGGCGCCAGGTCTGGACACTGTTCGGCTTGCTGGTGATCGTGCTCGCGGTCATCCCGGTGGCCATCTTCATGCGGCGGAGCCCGGAAGACATGGGCCTTCATCCCGACGGCGCCGCCGGGGACGAGCCGCCGGAGGACGCTCCGGTCCGCGCCCAAGGGAGCGGCGCGGGCAACCGGGAGTCCCGCGAGCCGGACATCCGCTGGACCCGAAAGGACGTCCGCCGCACCTCCACCTTCTGGCTCATCGTGCTGGTTTTCGGCATGGTGGACATAGGCGTCACCGGCCTCAACCTTCACGTGGTTGCCTACGTGTCGGACCTGGGATTCACCCTGGTCCAGGCCGCTTTCGTCATGACCGTCATCGCCGGGACGCAAACGGCTTCGGGGCTTCTGTGGGGGTTCGTCGGCGAGCGCCTGAGCGTGCGCAAGATCATCTCGTTCCTGTTTCTGATGGAGGCGGCCGGCCTGTACGTGGCGGCCAATGCCCACGAACTCTGGACCATCTACCTGGGCTTCTTTTTTTACGGCCTGGGGCTCGGCGGCGTTCAGGTGCTGGAAGAGGTCATGTGGGCGAACTACTTCGGCCGGATCTCGCTCGGCACGGTGCGCGGCGCCTCCCTGCAGATTGTGCTGCTCTGCGGCGTCTGCGGCCCGCCGTTCTTCGGCTTCGTGAACGACTACGCCGGCTCGTACACGATCTCTTTCTACATGTTCATGACCATGCTGCTGATTTCGGCCGCGCTGACGCTGACGATCCGGAGGCCGCGGCATCCGGCAGGCCTTGAAACGGCGCCGTAGCCGTCGGGCGAATCGAAGGGATGCAGAACCCCGCAAGACCCAGGCTGTTCTACGGCTGGTACATCGTCGCCACCGGCTTCGTAGTGCAACTCGCCTGCCCCTTCTATCTGTCCAGCACACTCGGCGTCTTGCTGAAGTCGATCACCGCCGATCTCGGAGTATCCAGGGGCACCTTCTCGCTGATGCGGTCGCTGGAGCTGGTGGCCTACGCCGCCGTATCGCCCTGGGTGGGGTCTCTGCTGGACCGCTACGGCGCCCGCCGCCTCATGGTCATCGGGGCGCTCATCTCCATCGTCGGTTTCTTCCTGCTGGGATACGCGCGCAGCTTCTGGGAATTCACCGTGCTAAGGGTGGGACCGGTGTCCATCGGCCACGCGCTGGTGTGCTACTTCGTGGTCAACGTCACCGTCTCGCGCTGGTTCGTCAAGAAACGCGGACGGGCGGTGGCCATCGCCCACCTGGGTCAGGGCATCTCCAAGACCACCATTTCAGTGGTGGCGGCCTACCTCCTCACGGCCATCGGCTGGCGCCGGGTCTGGATGCTGGCCGGCGGCTTGGTGGTGGTGCTGATACTGATCCCCGCGGCACTGTTCATGCGCCGGAGCCCCGAGGACATGGGGCTCCATCCCGACGGCGCGCCGGGACCCTACGGAGCTGAACCGGCCTCCAATGCCGATCCGTCCCGGAGTGCGGCCGTGCCGGCCGACGTCACCTGGACCCGCAAGGAAGCGGCGCGCACCGCCACGTTCTGGCTCATCACCTTTGTATTCAGCACCGTCGACCTCGGCGTCGCCGGCTTCAACCTGCACGTGTTCTCCTACATCTCCGACATGGGCTACTCGATCGCGCAGGCGGGGATCGTGGTGATGGTCCTGGCCGGGACCCAGCTCGGCTCGGGCCTGCTGTTCGGGCTCATCAGCGAGCGGATGAGCGTACGCAGGGCGACGGCGTTGAGTTTCGTGATTCAGGCGGCGGGACTCGTCACGGCCATGCAAACCGGCGGACTGACAGGGCTCTACGCGGCCTTCTTCCTCTACGGCTTCGGCCTCGGCGGCGCCCAGGTCCTTCAGGAAGTGATGTGGGCCAACTACTTCGGCCGGCTGTCCCTCGGCACCGTCCGCGGCCTCAGCGTGCCGATCCTGCTGCTCTTCGCCGCCGCCGGCGCACCCTTCTTCGGATTTCTCTACGACTACACCGGCAGCTATGACCTGTCCCTGATCCTCTTCATCGCCGTGCAGATCCTGTGCGCGGGACTGACCCTGCTCATCAGGCGGCCGGTGAAGCCCAACGGCCTCTAGGGCGAGTAGGTCTTGCCCTTGCGGTCGGTGATGAACAATTCGGAGGGGAGCTCCGTTCCGATGCCCTTCTTTCGCGCGGCCTCGTAGAGGATGCGGGCGGTGGCGGCGAACTGGATGCCCATGCCGGTGTTGTTCTTGAAGACGATGATCTCGTCGTCGTTCTCGCGGCCGCGGCACTGGCCGGTGAGGAGCTCGCCCAGTTCGTGCAGGTCCTCCTCCTTGATGAGGCCGCGCTCGATGCGGGGGAACAGCTCGGCCTGCTTGTCGAGAAAGACCTGCCTGCGAAAACCCACCACGATCAGGCCGGCGCGCTCGATCACGGCGTCGTCGAGCTCGTGGCGCGACAGGTAGCTGTCGCCGCCCACGATGCTGTTGACGAAGGCGCCCTTCTCGAGCCACTCGCCGTTGATGACGGGGTCCACGGTGTTGGTGGCGGCGGTGACGATGTCGCTGCCGCGTACGGCTTCTTCCGCGGAATGGACCGGCACGATCTCCACTCCCGCCTTCTCGGTCATCTCCTCGGCGAAGCGCTCGCGGTTGGCGCGGGTGGGGCTGAACACCTTGACCTTGTCGATCTCGCGCACGGCGCAGGCCGCCAAGAGCTGGGTCTTGGCCTGCTCTCCGGAGCCCACCAAGCCCATCACCCGGGCGTCGGCTCGGGCCAGGTGCTTGGCCGCCACCCCGCTGGTGGCGCCGACGCGGAAGATGGAGATGAAGTGGTCGTCCATGATGGACAGCAGCGAGCAATCCTCCATGTCGAACAGGAAGACGAGGCCGACGTAGTCGCCGGGATAGATCCGCCGTTTGGTGCCGGCCACCTCCTCTTCGTCCGAGAAGGTGGAGTCGATCCGGAGCCCCATGGACTTCATCCCGGGCACGAGCCCCATGATGTTGTTGAAGTAGTACTGGAAGCCGGGCTTCTTTCCCGGCGCCTGCACCCGGATGCGGGCGCGAGGCGAGTTCACCGCACTGCCTTCGCCCATCTCCCGGTACGCCTGCTCGATGGCGTCGATCTCGTCCGCCATGGGGACGAGGTCTTCCAGTTGTTCGTTCTTGAGTACTAGAACCATCAATCCTCCTCAGCCACTAGCCGTCGGCTGGGCGTACGCGGCACAGAAACGAACGGTGCGGCAGCGAACCGCTGATGGGGTCGCGGTGCTCGGCGTCCACGAGCCCGTTGGGATTGGCGCCGAGCCCGCTGAAGGGATCGTGGCCCGGCAGCTCGAGATCCCGGCACGCCTGCCACCAGCCGTGCTGAACGCAGACCACTCCGGGGATGATCCGGCGCGTGAGGTTCGCCCGCACCTTGACCGCGCCCTTGGGGCTCTCCACGATCATCCATTGCTTGTGCTCGACGCCGTGCTCCCCGGCGGTATCCGGATGGAGCTCGGCGCTGGGCTCCGGCGCCGCCTTGCGAAGACTGGGCAGGGCGCGGTGCTGGCTATGGATGAACGTCGTCACCTTGGCGTTGGTCAGGACCAGGGGATAGTCCGCGGCGAGTTCCGGCTGGCTCAAGGGGCTGAGGGCCGGCTCCACGTATTCCGGCAACGGCGGGAAACCGTGCTCCGCCAGCCGGTGTGAGTAGATCTCCACCTTGCCGGACGGATTGTTGAAACCTTTCGGCCGCCCCTCCCCGTCGGTGTCCGCGTATTTTCGGTAGCGTCGCGGGTTCTCCAGCGTCATACCGCCCGGGTGAGCCTTGACCTCTTCCAGCGTCACGCCCGTGGGTTCCAACTGGTACGCACGCGCCGCCTCCACGTCGCCGTCCCAGAAATCGTCGCCGAAGCCCATGCGCTTGGCCAGCTCGAACATCACCCACGTGTCCGGGCGCCGCTCCTCCAGCGGGTCCACCGCCCGGCGCCGGTACTGGACGTGAGAGCGGGCATCCACCCGGTGCCGGAACCCGCCCACCAGATGGTCCATCTCCAGGAAGCTGGTCGCGGGCAACACGTAGTCGCAAAGCTCGGCGGTGGGAGTCATGAACAGCTCGGTCGCGACTCCCAGCTCCAGCGCGCAAAGGGCCTCGCGGCCCCGCGCCGGATCGCCGTTGGACATCACCGTGTTGGAGCCCAGGTTGATCAGGGCGCGGACCGGGTACGGCCGCTCCTCGAGGATGGCGGTGTAGACGTCGTGGGCCGCGCAAGCGCCGGCGGTCGCCGGCGGTCCCAGCGGTTTCTCTTCAAGGCCGATACGCCTGGAAAGCGCCTCGGAGGAAATGAACTCCTTGCCGTCCACCGCGCGAAGCGGCGCCATGGGCAGCATCAGGTTGCCGCCCAACGCGTCGACGTCGCCCAGCAACGCGTACAGCGTGGAGATGGCCCGGCTTGTCTGGGTCGCGTTGGTGTGCTGTCCGACGCCGTTCCACATGAACATGCTCACGGGACGGTTTTCGCCGAGGACGCGGGCAGCCTCGCGTACCAAGTCCGCGGGGACACGGGTGACGCCCTCGGAGCGTTCCGGGGCGTGGGACGCGGCCAACCGCGCCAAGGCAGAAAAAGCCGGCTCGCACGAGACCGCGTCCCCGTCCTGCAAGGACACACTGACGGTCCCGTCCAGCACCGGCCGGACTCCACCTCCCAGGTAGGCCCGTGTCGCCGGATCGTACACCGCGGCCTGATTCGAAGCCTCGTCCCAGACCACGTAGCGGCCGGGACTGCCGCCTGCCCCCAGGTCCGCTTCGGTCAGCGGCTCTCCGGTATCCGTGCGCAAGAGGAACGGGCCGTTGGTCCAGTCGCGGACGAACTCCTCGTCATACCGTCCCTCCTCGATCAAGACATGGACCATGGCCAGCGCCAGAGCTCCGTCGGCGCCCGGGCGCACCTGCAGCAGGACGTCGGCTTGACTGCCGAGGCCGACCTTCCGCGGGTCCACCACCACGATCTTCATGCCGCGCTTGCGCGCGGTGACGGTGTCCTGGGCCAGCAACAACTGCGTGGAGCTCGGGTTGTGGCCCCACAAGAGGAAGGCGCCGCTGTTGAGCACGTCCGGGGACGGCTGAGGCACGCCGAACGTGTAGCTGAACGCCGTGTCGCGGTGCCAGTTGCAGACGTGGGTGGTGGACAGCGCGTTGGGGCTGCCGATGAGGTTCAGGAGACGCGACGACCACCCGTTGACGTCGTCCGTCGAGGTGCCGCTGGCGGTCCCCCGCGCCATGACCACGGCCTCGGCGCCGTAGCGCTCCCGGATGTCGAGCAACCGCGCCGCGATGTCGTCCAGCGCCTCGTCCCAACCGACCCGTTCCCAACCCGGATCCTCCGCGCCCTTGGGGTTCGTGCGGCGCAACGGGTAGTCCAGGCGGTCGCTGTTGTAGACCAGCTCCGGGGCGGCCTTTCCCTTGACGCAGATGGCGCCGCCGTTGGGGTGATCGTGGTCCGCGTCGAGCCGCGTCACCCGGCCGTCCTCCACCGTGGCGACGGTGGCGCAGTGGGCGGTGCACAGCACGCAGTAACCCCGTACCTTCTCGATTCGTGGTTCCGTCATCATGTGGGTGACCCTGCCGATCCGGTCTTGCCGGGGGTTGCGTTCGCTGCCCCTACAAGTCGCCGAAGCCGGTCAATCGCGGTTGGGGACGCCGACGAAGCCGTCGCCGCAGCCGGCCTCATTGGCCGCCCAGCCGCCGGCCACGCGGCCGCTGAAGATGGACGGCCCGAGCATGGTGCCTTCGAGGCCCGCGCGGCCGTTGATGTGTCCTCCGGCCATGCCGGCCACCTCGCCCGCCGCATAGAGGCCCGGAATCGGCTCGAAGTGCTTGTTCAGCACCCGGCAGCGTATGTCGGTCTTGACCCCGCCGAAGTTCTTGCGCGCCAGCGGGAAGATCTGAATGGCGTAGTAGGGCGCGGTGTCGAATTTCTTGGACAGCTTCAGGGGCTTGCCGAACTCGGGGTCCTTGTCCAGCCCCTGCTCGCACGCCTGGTTGTAGCGTTCGACGGTGTCGAGGAAGGCCGGGACGTCCACTTCCATGGCTCTGCCCAACTCCTCCAGCGAGTCCGCCTTCTTGATGAACGGAGAGTTGTCCAGGAGTTCCTGGACCTTATCCCGGTCCACCTTGTCGCCGGCGCGGTAGTAGGGGTCGGCGATCTCGACTTTGGAGACGATGGGCGTGTCCACCACGGCCCACGCGTGGCGCGGCTCCTGGCTCATCAGCGCGGGCGTGGCCGAGTTGCCGCCGGACAGGGCCTCGTTGTGGAAGCGCCGGCCCTGCTGGTTGATCCAGATGTAGCCCGGCGCCTGGCGGAAGACCAGACCGCGCCGCCCGTGGGGGTCGCGGTAGTCGGGGGTGGCGTAGACGTAGAACCAGATGTGGTCCATGTGGGTGAGGTAACCGCCGGCCTGCCGCACCAAGCGGTGGCCCGTCCCGGTGGAGCCGCGGCCGGAGCCCTCCATGATCCGTTCGCCCTTGAGCCCCGGGTTGGCCTCCAGCACCATGTCGAGGTTGGAGTTGAAGCCGCCGGTGGCCACCACCACCACCTTGCTGTCCACGTCCACGTCGTCGCCCGTGGCCGCGTCCTTGCCCAGGAAGCCGGTGACGCGTCCGTTTTCCTTCTTGAGCTCCGTGACTTCGGTGTTGGCGACGATCTCGCCGCCGCGCTCGCGGAACGCCTCGATGAGATGGGTCATCAGGCCCAGGCCGTTGCTCTGGGAGCGGGTCCAACGAATGACCGTGTTGCCTTCCTGCTGCTTCATGTCGACCCACTTGACGCCCATGCGCTCCGCCCAGAAGTAGAGGTCGTGAAGCGAGTGCTCGATGTAGTAGCGCGCCCAGACCTCGTCCACCGAGGGGCCGCCCCACTTGATCCAGTCGTTGAACGCCAAGTCCGGCGTGTCGATGATGCCGTTCTCCTTCTGGATCGGCGTGCCCACGATAAGGCAGCCGCCGCCCGAAATGATGGCGGCGCCGCCCAGATCCGGCGCCTTCTCGAAGGCGATGGCGCTTGCTCCCGCGTCGCGAGCCTCGATGCCCGCGGCGATCCCGGCTCCGCCGGAGCCGACGATGGCGATGTCGGTGGTGTAGTGCTTGACCTGAGACATGTGGCTTGACCCCCTGAAGGCGCGATTGCGGATTAACGTACTCCGTAGCGCGACCGGGGGTCAAGCAAGCGAGGAGGGTCCGGAACCGGCCGTGCGCTCGATCAGGGCTCGGAGCGCGGTCATCGCTTCCTCGTGGCGCCGCTCGGCATCCCGACTCGCTTCGCCATGCCGACGCTCGGCGTCCCGGCTCTGATTCTCCATCTGCCGGTCACGTTGCCTGGATGCCCGCTCCATTCGTCGCAGACCAAGCCACGTCAAGCAGCACAAGGCAGTACCGACGATCAGGGTCGCCATCGGACCCAGAAGCTCTCCTATCCTTATCGCATGCAACTCGATCATGCCGGGTTCCTTTTCTTCCGATCAAACTCCAATATACCACGCATTCGCGCATGTCCATCTCGCGGAACGATCCTACAGCAGGCCCTCCCGGTTGAAGCTGAAGAAGCGGTCGTGCCCCACCACCACGTGGTCGTGGACGCGGACGCCCAGCACCTCGCCCACCTGCCTGAGACGATGGGTGAGATCCACGTCCTCGCGGCTGGGGGAAGGGTCGCCGCTGGGGTGGTTGTGGACGAAGATCACCCCGGCCGCGGACTCGCGGATGACCGGGTTGAACACCTCCCGGGGATGGACCACCGACGCCGTGAGGGATCCCTCGGAGATCTTGACGTCCCGGATCTTGCGGTTCCGGTTGGTCAGCAGCACGACGTAGAACGACTCGCGCTTGGCGTTGATGCAGCGGGGCCGGAAATGGCGAAAGACTTCCTCCGGCGAGCTCAACAACTGGCCCGCCTCGCAGCGGAGGTCCTCGCGGCGGCGACCGAGTTCCAGGCACGCCTTGATACGCGCGGCCTTGGCCCGGCCCAGGCCCTTGAAGCTCGTCAACTCGGCGATGGACGCATCGTCGATGCCGCTTAGGCCGTCGAACTGCATCAACAGCATGCGCGCGTGGTCCAGCGCGTTCTGGTTTTCGCCCGCACTACCGGTGCCCAGGAGAATCGCCAGCAGTTCCGCCTCCGTGAGGTGCTCCGCTCCCCGTTCGAGAAGCTTCTCCCGCGGACGGTCCTCCATCGGCCATTGATTGATTCGTGCCATCACAGTCCGCGGCAACGGAAGCACCAGGGTCCGCGCCTTCAAATACGAGAATACACGCGCACAACCCGGCGCGACCCGGGGTTCACCGGTCTGTTTGCCGCTTAGAGGTATACTTCGGCGCTTCCGCGAAGGACTTTAGCGGCGCGCCTGAAAAGACGCGAGGCCCGCGTCGATGATGGGGCTACTCTCGGTCGAAGGTGCCGCTCTTGCCGCCGCTCTTGTGCACGAGGCAGATCTCGCCGACGGTCATTTCCCGGTCCACCGCCTTGCACATGTCGTAGATGGTGAGGCCCGCCACGGACACCGCGGTGAGCGCCTCCATCTCGACGCCGGTCTGCCCGGCTATCCGAACGGTGGCCTCGACCTCGACGGACGGCGGTTCTTGCCTGGGGGTAAGCTTGACCTCCACGCCGCTTATTTTGAGCGGATGGCACATGGGGATGAGATCGGACGTCTTCTTGGCGGCCATGATGCCGGCGATGCGCGCCACCGCGAGGACGTCGCCCTTGGGGATCTGGCCCTCGGCAATGGCCGCCAGGGTTTCCGCGCGCATGGTCACCACGCCCCGGGCCACCGCCACCCGCCGGGTCACGTCCTTGGCGGTGACATCCACCATCCGCACCCGCCCCTGTTCATCGACGTGAGACAACTTGGCCATCATGGGTCCTCCGAACCGTCCGGCGGTCAGTGTATCGCCCGGAGCCGCGAAAGCAAGCGGACACGACGACCCCGATCTACAAGGGGGACGGCCCGTATGGTATGAACGAAATCATGGCAGACCAGACTCATTACCGCGTCATCATCCTCGGTTCGGGGGCGGCCGGGCTCACCGCCGCCCTGTACGCGGCCCGCGCCAACCTGGAGCCGCTGGTGGTGGAAGGCTCCCAGCCCGGGGGCCAGCTCACCATCACCACCGACGTCGAGAACTACCCCGGCTTCCCGGACGGCATCATGGGTCCGGATATGATGGACCAGTTCCGCAAGCAGGCGGAACGCTTCGGCACCAGGATCGTTTTCGGAGACGTTAGCGCCGTCGACCTCGGGACGCGGCCCATCGCGCTCCAGGCGGGCAAGGACCGCTACACCTGCGACGCCCTGATCATCGCCACCGGCGCCACCGCCAAGCTCCTGGGCCTCGAAGCCGAGAACCGCTTCATGGGACACGGGGTCTCCGCCTGCGCCACCTGCGACGGCTTCTTCTTCAAGGACAAGGAACTCGTCGTGGTGGGCGGCGGCGACACCGCCATGGAGGAAGCCACATTCCTCACCAAGTTCGCCAGCAAGGTCTCCATCGTGCACCGCCGCGACCAACTCCGGGCCTCCAAGATCATGCAGGACCGCGCCCGGGCCAATTCCAAGATCGACTTCATCTGGGACACCACGGTTGAGGACATCCTCGGCGACCCCCAGGACGGCGGCGTCACCGGCGTCACGCTGAAGAACCTCAAGACCGGCAAGGACGAGAGCTTCGCCTGCGACGGTGTCTTCATCGCCATCGGCCACCAGCCCAACTCACAACTCTTCGAAGGCGTCCTGGCGATGGACGAGCTGGGCTACATCAAGACCCACGACGGCACCAAGACCACCCTGGAGGGCGTCTTCGCCTGCGGCGACGTCCAGGACCGCATCTACCGCCAGGCCGTCACCGCCGCCGGCAGCGGCTGCATGGCCGCCATCGACGCGGAACGGTTTCTTACCGAACTGGAAAGCGGCTGATCCGACCTACGTTGCCGTCACTTGACCGAACTTCACCAAGCTGGCGCTCGGGTCGTAAACATACAGTTCGTCCGTGCTCCACGGCGTTTCGACAACGCTGCCTCCCAGTGCGTAAGGACTATGCCTGGACCGGCCGGACCGGAATCCCTCGCTCCTCCAGATACTGCTTGCACTCGCCGATGGTGTACTCGCCGTAGTGGAAGATGGAGGCGGCCAGGGCGGCGCTGGCGTGGCCTCGGGCGAATCCGTCGTGGATGTGCTCGGGGTTGCCCACGCCGCCGGAGGCTATGACGGGCACGGTGACCCGGTCCGAGATGGCGCGGGTCAGGGGCAGGTCGTAGCCGTCCTTGGTGCCGTCGCGGTCCATGCTGGTGAGGAGGATCTCGCCGGCGCCGTAGTCGGCCATGCGCTCGGCCCAGTCGCAGGCATCGATACCGGTGGGGTTGCGGCCGCCGTGGGTGAAGACCTCCCAGTGGTCCTCCACCTGCTTGGCGTCGATGGCGACTACGATGCACTGGCTGCCGAAGGTTTCGGCCGCTTCGCGCACGAACTCGGGGCGCGCCACCGCGGCGGTGTTGATGGACACCTTGTCGGCGCCGGCCTTGAGCAGCCTGCGGATGTCGGCGTTCTCGCGGATGCCGCCGCCCACGGTCAGCGGCATGAAGATCTCGTCGGCGGTGCGCGCCACCACGTCCAGGATGATGCCGCGCTGTTCGTGGGAGGCGGTGATGTCGAGAAAGCACAGCTCGTCGGCGCCGGCGGCGTCGTAGGCACGGGCCACCTCCACCGGGTCGCCGGCGTCGCGGATCTCCACGAAGCGAATGCCCTTCACCACCCGGCCGGCATCGACGTCGAGACACGGGATGATGCGTTTAGTGAGCATCGCCGTCTCCCGCGGCCGCCATGGCTTCGGCAAGTGAAAAGGCGCCGTTGTACAGTGCCCGGCCCACGATGACCCCCTCGATACCGTCGCCAGCGAAGCCCGCCAGCTTACGGATGTCGTCCAGCGTGCCGACCCCGCCGGACGCGATGACCGGGATGCCCACCGCCCGCGCCACCTGCGCGGTCTGCTCCGCGTTCACGCCCGCGCCGGTGCCGTCGCGGCTGATGTCGGTGTAGATGATGCGCGCGGCGCCGTCCTGCTCGCAACGGCGCGCCAGTTCCACCGCATCCATGGTGGTGTCGTCGCGCCAGCCCCGCACCGCGACCTTTCCGTCGCGGGCGTCGATGCCCACCACCACCCGGCCTGGAAAGCCCTCGCACGCCGCCTGCAAAAAGTCCTGGTCCTCGTATGCCTTGGTGCCGATCACCACCCGCTCCACGCCCGCGTTCATGGCCTGCTGCACGGCCTCGAGGGTCCGCAGCCCTCCGCCCACCTCCACCGCCACGCCCGACTCGGCGCAGATAGCGGTAAGCTCCGTCAGATGGACCGGATGCCCCTCCACCGCCCCGTTGAGATCCACCACGTGGAGCATGCGGGCGCCCTCCGCCGCCAGATGCCGGGCAGCGTCGAGCGGCTGCTGGTAGTACACCGTCTCCCGCTCCATGTCGCCCTGGTACAAGCGCACGCAGCGGCCGTCCTTGATGTCGATTGCGGGGATGATCAGCATGCCGGCGTAGTTGATGGTGCGGCCCTTGCTCGGAAACCGGCGCGCGGCCAGCCGGCGGCCCCGTTCTCGGCAAAGCGCCCGAAGTTCTCTAGGATACGCAGGCCGATGGCCTGGCTCTTCTCCGGGTGAAACTGGCACGCGAAGAGGTGGTCGGTAGCGATGCTCGACACAAAGGGCGTCCCATGAGAGGTGACCGTCGCCACCATGGACTCGTCCGCGGGCGCGGCGTAGAACGAGTGCACGAAGTAGACTTGCGCGGCGTCGTCGATGCCCTCCAGGAAGCGCGTGGGTTTGCGGATCTCGATGGCGTTCCAGCCCATGTGGGGCACCTTGAGATCGCCGGTAGCGGAGAATCCCAGGACTTTCCCCGGCACCAGCCCGAGACCCTCCGGCCCGCCGAACTCCTCGCTCTCGTCGAAGAGGAGTTGCAAGCCCAGGCAAATGCCCAGGAACGGCCGTTTCCGGCGCACCACGTCCCGGACCACGTCCACCAGCCCGAACCGCCGGAGATTCTCCATGCAGGCGTGGAACGCGCCCACTCCCGGTAACACGACTCCTCGGGCCTCGGCGATGCGCCCGGGGTCCCGGGTGACCTCGGCCTCGAAGCCGACCCGCTCCAGCCCCTTCTGCACGCTTCTCAGATTACCCATGCCGTAGTCGACGACGGCGATCACTTTGTCTCCTCCAAATCCGGCACCCGCCCGCGGGCGGGTTTGAGACCCGCCCCTACAAGCTCCCCTTGGTGGAAAGCACTCCCTCGACCCGCTCATCCAGCCCTGTGGCCCGGTCCATGGCCCGTGCGAACCCCTTGAAGCACGCCTCGATGACGTGGTGCGGATTCTCGCCGTGCTGCACGTCCATGTGCAGGTTCATCCCCAACTGGTTGACGAAGGCCTGGTAGAACTCGTGCGGCAGGTCGGTGTCGAAGGTGCCGACCCGGCCGCCGCGGATCTTGACGCGGTAGGCCAGGTAGGGACGGCCGCTCAGGTCCACCACCACCCGCGCCAGCGCCTCGTCCAGCGGCACCGTGGCTTCACCGAACCTGCGGATGCCGTGCTTGTCCCCAAGCGCGTCCTTGAACGCCTGCCCCAGGGTGAGCCCCACGTCCTCCACCGTGTGGTGGTAGTCCACATCGAGATCCCCGACCGCCTTGATCGAGATGTCGAACAAGCCGTGGCGGGTAAAGATCTCCAGCATGTGGTCGAAGAAGGGGATGCCGGTTCCCACATGGGCTTCGCCCTTGCCGTCGATGTCGACCACGGTGGTGATGTCCGTCTCCTTGGTCCTGCGGTGAACCGTTGCCGTTCGTCCCATTGGGTCTCTCCTGGTTCTCACTGTGCCGGCAGCCGTGCCTCCATCGCCCGGGCGTGCTCGTGCAGCCCCTCGCGGCGGGCGAGATGGATGACCGCCGGGGCGAGGGCCGCGAATCCCGCGGCCTCCGCCCGGACGATGCTGGTGCGCTTGACGAAGTCATAGGCGCCCAGGGGCGAGAAGAAGCGCGCGCTGCCGCCGGTGGGGAGCACGTGGTTGGGTCCGGCGACGTAGTCGCTCAGGGGCGGCGTGGCGTAGGCGCCGACGAAGATCGCGCCGGCGTTGCGTACCGCGTCCACGCACTTCTCCGGCTGCCGCACCATGATCTGCACGTGTTCGGGCGCCACGGCGTTGGTGATGTCCACGGCTTCCTTGAGCGAACGCGACACCATGATGGTGCCGAAGCGCCGCAACGCACCCAGGGTAATGGCCTGCCGCCGGGTGCTCTTGAGCTGTTCCGCGATGGCCGCCTGGACTTTCCGGGCCGTTGTCATGGACGGGGTTACGCACAGCGCCGCCGCCAGCTCGTCGTGCTCCGCCTGGGACAGCATGTCCGCGGCCACGTAGCGCGGGTCCGCCGACCCGTCCACCAGCAGCAGCACTTCGCTGGGGCCGGCGATGGAGTCGATGTCCACCTGACCGAACACGAGCCGCTTGGCTGCCGCCACATACACGTTGCCGGGCCCCACGATCTTGTCCACCCGCGGGATGGTCTCGGTGCCGTAGGCCAGGGCGGCCACGGCCTGGGCGCCGCCCACCCGGAAGACCCGGTGGGCGCCGGCCACGCGCGCCGCCGCCAGCACCAGCGCCGCCTCCGCCTGGACCGGGGTGGTAACCATCACTTCCCGGACCCCCGCGGCCACCGCCGGGATCACCGTCATGAGCACGGTGGACGGATAGGCGGCCTTGCCGCCGGGCACGTAGGCGCCGGCCCGCTCCACCGGGGTGATGCGCTGGCCCAGCTCCAGCCCCAGGGAGTCGCTGTAGCGCCAGCTCTTCTCCAACTGACGGCGGTGAAACCGCTTGATGCGCGCCGCCGCCAGGCGCAGCGCCCGGAGATCCTCCCTGGAAACGGACTGGTACGCACGGTCCATCTCTTCCGCCGACACCTCGATGCGGGAGCGTTTCAGGGTGATGCCGTCGAAGGCCTTGGCGTAGCGCACCAGCGCCCGGTCCCCGTGCCGGCGCACGCTCTCGATGATCTCCGCCACCCGCGCTTCGACGTCCCGCTCGATCTCGCCGCGCCGCTGCAGGATCCGGTCCAGGGTCTTCCTGAAGCCGGGATCGGTGGTCTTCACGATGTCAATCGTCACGGTCCACCCTTCGTATGTCGGCGCCCAGGCGGGCGAGCTTGCCTTCGATGTCCTCGTACCCCCGGTCCAGGTGGTACACCCGCGACACCTCGGTCTCGCCCCTGGCCACCAGCCCCGCCAGCACCAGGGAGACGCTCGCCCGCAGGTCCGTGGCCATCACCGGCGCGCCGGAGAGTTCCGCCACCCCATGGACCGTGGCGCGGTTGCCGTCGAGGGTGATGCGGGCGCCCATCCGGTTCAGCTCCTGGACGTGCATGAACCGGTTCTCGAAGATGTTCTCGGTGATGACGCTGGCGCCGTCCGAGACCGCCATCAGCACCATCATCTGCGCCTGCAGGTCGGTAGGAAAACCCGGATACGGGAGCGTGGCCACGTCGGTGCCGCGGGCCCGTCCGTTGCCCGTCACCCGCACCCCGCCCGCTTCCCTTTCCACCCGCGCCCCGGCCTCCCGCAGCTTCGCGGCGAACGCTTCGAGTTCTTCCGGTCGGGCATCCTCGATCAGCACGTCGCCGCCGGTGAGCGCCGCGCCCACCATGAACGTGCCGGCCTCGATCCGGTCGGGGCTCATCTCGTGCGACACGCCGTGAAGCTCGTCCACCCCTTCGATCCGGATGACCTCGCCGCCCGCGCCGCTCACCCTGGCGCCCATCTTGTTCAGCACCTGGGCGAGCTCCACGATCTCCGGCTCGCGGGCGGCGTTGCGGATCACCGTCTCCCCGCGGGCCAGGGTCGCCGCCATCATGAGGTTCTCGGTGGCGCCCACGGACGGAAACGCGAGCGGGATCTCGGTACCCCGGAGCTCCCTGGCCCGGGCGTCGACGTAGCCATGGTCCTGGCCTATGACCGCGCCCATGCGCTCCAGCCCCTGGAGATGCAGGTCCACCGGCCGCGAACCGATGGCGCAGCCGCCGGGTGTCGACACGCGGGCTTCGCCGAACCGCGCCAGCAGCGGCCCCAGCACCAGGAACGAGGCGCGCATGGTCTTGACCAGGCCATAGGGCGCCTCGCGCTCATAGACCTTGTCCGCGGTAAGCTCCAGGCTTCCGCCGGCCACAACGTCGCGCTCGATGGTCACCCCCAGGCGCGAGAGCAACCGCAGGGTGGTCCTGACGTCGCGGAGCGCCGGCACCCTGTCGTAGGAGCACTTGTCCGCGGTCAGCAGCGACGAAATGAGCACCGGAAGAGCCGCGTTCTTCGACCCCCCGAGAGGCACCGTGCCCTCCAGAACCGTTCCGCCGTTGATGACGATGCTATCCAAAACCTCCGACCCCTTGATTCCTGTAATGCCGCGCCAACCTGCGCCACAAAAACCAGGTTGTATGGGCGGGTTTCAAACCCGCCCGCGACCGCGCCGTGCTGCCGGCCGGTACAGGCTCCTAGGAGCCGATCCTTTCGCCGTCACAACCCGCGGGAGCCCGGCGTAGTCCCGCCGCACCCGGACTTGCTGTAGCCCGGCTTGGGCGTCTAACAGCCGCGAGACGGCTCGGCCCTGCCCCGCTCCCACCTCCACCGCCAGCATGCCGCCGTCGCGAAGATAACCCACGCCCTCGCGAACGAACCGCCGGTAGAAATCCATGCCGTCGGCGCCGCCGTCCAGCGCGAGTGCAGGTTCCCAATCGCGTACATCACGCTGCAAGGCGCCGATCGCGCCGCTGGGAACGTAGGGCGGATTCGACACCAGCACGTCGAACCACCCGGCCAACCCTTGCACCGGGGCGAACAGGTCGCCCCGCAGCCACCGGATCTTCCCTGCAACGCCATGCCGCGCGGCGTTGTCACGGGCAACGTCCAGCGCCGGCGCGGAAACGTCGGTGGCCCAGATCTCCGTCTCCGGGCATTCCCTGGCCAGACAGACCGCGACGGCGCCGCTGCCGGTGCCGATCTCCAGCACCCGGCACGGCCCCGGGCGCGAAGCCAGGAACCCCACCACGATCTCCACCAGGTGCTCGGTCTCCGGCCGCGGGATGAGCACGTCCGGCGTCACCCGGAAGTCCAGGGACCAGAACTCCTGCGTCCCCGTCACGTAGGCCACGGGTTCGGCCCGGAGCCGGCGTGAAACCAGGCTCTCGAACCGTTCCGCCTGGGCTTCCCGCAACTCACCCTCGGGGTTCCGGTAGAGGTCCTCCCTCGACCATCCGAGTACCTCCATCAAGAGCAGCTCGGCGTCCAGCCTGGAGGTGTCGATACCGGCTTCCTGCAACCGCGTGCTCCCGTGCCGCAGGACACCGGCGATAGTCTTCGCACCCTCCCGCTCCACCCCACCTCGATTTCCGCTTTCGCGGGAATGACGGTCTTGGGGCGTGGCGCGGGATGTCGCGTGTGTTGCCATATCGGGCATGGGGCCATTCACTATCATTTTCCCGCGGGCGGCCGAATCACGCCGTGGCCTGGAGCGCCTCCGCCTGGTGGTGCGTGATCAGACCGTCGATCAGGTCCTTGACGCCGCCGTCCATGACCTGGTCCAACTTGTAAAGGGTCAGGTTGATGCGGTGGTCGGTCACGCGGCCCTGGGGGAAGTTGTAGGTGCGGATGCGCTCGCTGCGGTCGCCGCTCCCCACCATGAGCTTGCGCGAGGCCGCGATCTCCGAGCGCTGCGCCTCCTGGGTCTTCTCCAGGAGGCGGGCGCGCAGGATCTTGAGGGCCTTGGCCTTGTTCTTGTGCTGCGACTTCTCGTCCTGGCAGGAGACCACGATGCCGGTCGGCACGTGGGTCATCCGCACCGCGGAGTCGGTGGTGTTCACGCTCTGCCCGCCGGGACCCGAAGAGCGGAACACGTCGATCCGCAGTTCCCTGGGATCGATGTCCACGTCCACGTCGTCGGCCTCCGGCAGCACCGCGACGGTCACCGCCGAGGTATGGATACGGCCCGAGGTCTCGGTCACCGGCACCCGCTGGACCCGGTGCACGCCGCCTTCGAACTTGAGCTGGCTGTAGGCACCCTGCCCTTCGATGAGCGCGATGATCTCCTTGAACCCGCCGAGGCCGGTGGGATTGGAGCTCAGCACCTCCACCTTCCAGCCCTTCTCCTCCGCGTACCGGCCGTACATCCGGAAGAGGTCCGCGCTGAAGAGCGAGGCCTCCTCCCCTCCCGTGCCCGCGCGGATCTCAAGCAGGACGTTCTTGCCGTCGTTGGGGTCCTTGGGCAGGAGCAGGACCCTGAGCTGCCTCTCCAGCGCCTCCTGCCTCTCCTTCAGCCCGGTCAACTCCTCCGCCGCCAGCTCCTGAACCTCCGGGTCCGCGTCCTCCAGCAGCTCGCGGCTGTCCCGGACCTCCTGGTCGAGCCTGCGCCACTCGCGGTAGCAGGTCACCACCTCGGCCAGGTCCGCGCGCTCCTTGGCGACCCGGGAGTACTCCTTGCGATCCTCCAACAGCTTGGGGTCCGCCAGCAGGTCCTCCAGCTCGTCGTAGCGGCTCTCCACCTCGGCCAGTTTTTCCAGCATGCTCACGATCTCGTCCGCATAAAAAAAGCAAAGGGGCAAAGGGAATCCGAGCCACCCTTTGCCCCTTTGCCGAAAGAGCCGGTCAGGAACATTCCCTCAGTCCTTGATACCGTATCTCCTCTTGAACTTCTCGACCCGGCCGGCGGTGTCGAGGAGCTTCTGCTTGCCGGTGTAGAAGGGATGGCAGTTGGAGCAGATCTCGGTATGGATGGACTTGGCGGTGGAGCGCACCTCGAAGGAATTGCCGCAGGCGCAAACCACGTTGACAAGCTGGTATTCGGGGTGAATGTCCGGTTTCATCGCAGACCTCGCTGAATCAGGAGTTTATAGCATGAAGCCGGTGCATCTCCAAATCTCCGGGCACCGGACGAACCCCGCCTGAAGACCCTAGCTGCCGAACTCCCGCAGCACGTGCCGCGCGATGACCATGCGCATGACCTCGGAGGCGCCCTCGGTGATGAGCCGGCTGCGCTGGTCGCGGAACCACAGCTCGATGGGAAGATCGGTGGTCAGGCCGACGCCGCCGTGGATCTGCAGCACGCGGTCCACCACCCGGAACGACATCTCGTCGGCGAACACCTTGACCATGTAGCCCTCGTTCCGCATGTCCTCGCCCTGATCCCACTTCCAGGCGGCGTGGTAGACCATGAGGGTGGCGGCATGGAGCTCGGTGAAGGAGTCCGCCAGCTTGAACTGGATGGCCTGCCGCTCGGACAGCGGCTTGCCGAAGGTGACCCGCTGCTTGGCGTACGCCGCGCCCATCTCGATGGCGCGCCGGGCGACGCCGATGGCGCGTCCGCCGTGCTTGAGGCGGCCGATGCCGAGCCACTTCTGTCCCAGCTTGAAGCCCTCGCCCTCCTCGCCGATCATGTTCGCCGCCGGCACCCGGCAGTCGTTGAAGACGATCTCGCACGGCTCGTAGCCCATCATGGTCTTGTACTTGGCGGTGATCTTCACCCCGGGGTTGTCCATGTCCACCAGGATGCAGGAGATGCCGCCGTGGGAGCCCTTCTCGGGATCGGTAGCCACCATCACCTGGGCAAAGTCGGCCTCGTCCGCCTCGGTGATGAAGCGCTTGACGCCGTTTATCACGTACTCGTCGCCGTCGCGCACGGCGCGGGTGCGCATGGAGCCCGGATCGGAGCCCGCGTCGGGCTCGGTCTGGGCGAAGCAGGCGCGCTTCTCGTCCCGCAGGAGCGGGTAGAGGTAGCGTTCCTTCTGCTCCTCGTTCATGGCGTAGAGCACCGGCCGCACTTCCGGGCCGAAGATGCTGCGGCCGCGGGAAGGGATGGCCACCGAACGGGCCACCTCGGCCCAGATGATGACCTGCGCCAACAGGCTCAGGCTGGCGCCGCCGAAGTCCTCGGGGACGTCGAGCATCCAAAGACCCATCTCCCGGGTCTTGGCCTCGAACCGCTCGCGGTACTCGGGCTTGAGCGTGACGCCGTCCCGGCACTCCATCTCCACCGGGATGAGCTCCTGGTCGACGAACTTCCGGACGGTGTCCTGCAGCATCTGCAGTTCTTCGGGTAGTGCGAAATCCATGAAAGACTCCTTCAGCTATGGTTGCTCAGGAACGGGATCAGCACGGCGGCCAGCTCGTCGGGCTTTTCCTGCTGCACGTGGTGGCCGGTGTCGGGAATCTCCACCAGCGTCTTGTTCCTGAAATGGTCGACCCGGCCGTAGCGGGGCGATTCCTTGTAGCCCGAGTCCGATCCGAAGACCAGCAGCGTCGGGCAGTCGATGCGTTCGATGAAGGCCTTGACCTGGGTTTCGGAAAACGACGAGTACGACGGGTTCCGGGCCCGCGGATCGTACTTCCAAACCCACCCGTGGGGCGTCAGCCGGGTTCCGTGGCGCGCCATGTGCATGGCCGCCCGATTGGGAACGAGCGGGAAACGCCTGCAGATGGCGTCCGCCGCCTGGTTCACCGTAGCGTAGTAGGTGAGAATCGTGTCGGAACCGTCGTCCTTGGTCCAGCGTCCGAAAAGCTCCGGGGCCTCCTGTTCGGTCCTGCCGTAGGGGCCGGCGGCCTCGATGATGGCCAGGCGCTTGACTCGCTCCGGCAGGGCCCCGGCGAACACGACGGCCATGCTGCCGCCCAGGGAATGCGCCACCACCGTCACGGCGTCCTTCTTCAGGTGCCGCAGCAAACCCACGACGTCCAGGACGAAGTCCTCGTGCCGGTAACCCCGCTCCGGGCCGACCCAGCCGCTGTCGCCGTGCCCGCGGAGATCGAGAGACACCACGTGGGGCAGGGTGAAACCCGCCTTGTCGAAGGACTCCAGCAGCAAATCCCAACTGTGGCAGTGGTCCCGGTTGCCATGGATGAAGACGTAGGTCTCCTGGCTCGGGTCGCCGTACTCCAGGTAGTGGACCGTGCACCCGTCGATCTCGAAGGTGCCGTCACGGAACCGCGACAGCACTTCGGTCATCCCTTGCGTCGACATGATCGATTACCGGCCGGCCTATTTCCTACCGCCCGACCTCCGCGATGCCCATCTGGCTGAGCTGGCGCCATCCCGTGCTGCTGTCCTGCAGCAAGCGGTCCGCCTCGTCCGGGCCGTCGGTGAAGGGATAGTAGTTGGGAAAACGGGGCGCCGGCAGCTTGTCCCACCCCGACAGGATCGAGTCCGTGAAACGCCACGCGTAGTCCACCTCGTCGGAGCGGGTGAACAGCGACGCGTCGCCGCGCATGGCGTCGAGCAGCAGGCGCTCGTAGGCCTCGGGGGAGCGCTGCTCGAACGCGTCGTAGACGAAATCCATGTTGACCCGCGCCAGGTTGATCTGCATCCCGGGACGCTTGCAGGCGAAGGAGAGGCTGATGCCCTCCTTGGGCTGGATCCTCAGGATCAGCACGTTGGCGCTGGCCGCGGCCATAGCGAGGCCGTCCGCCGCCGCCGAATCGTGGAACAGGCGCAGCGGCGGATGCCTGAACTGCACCGCGATCTCGGAGACCCGGTTGCGCAGCCGCTTGCCGGTGCGCAGCAGGAACGGCACTCCGGCCCAGCGCCAGTTGTCGATCTTGGCGCGCAGCGCCACGTAGCTCTCGGTGACGGACAGGTCGTCCACCCCTTCCTCCTGCCGGAAGCCCTTCACCACCTCCCCCTTTAGCTCGCCGAACCCGTACTGGCCGCGCACCGTGTTGGCGTGCACCTCCTCGGGGGTGGCGTAGGGAACCAGCGCCCGCAGCAGCTTGACCTTCTCGTCGCGGATGGACACCGGCTCCACCGCCGCCGGCGGCTCCATGGCAATGAGGCACAGCAGTTGCAGCATGTGGTTCTGCACGATGTCCCTGAGCGCCCCGGCCTTGTCGTAGAACGCCCCCCGGCGGCCCTCCATGCCCAGGGTCTCGGCCACCGTGATCTGGACGTTCTCCACGTACTTCTGGTTGAACAGCGGCTCGAAGATGGCGTTGCCGAAGCGGAAGCTCAGGATGTTCTGGACGGTTTCCTTTCCGAGGTAGTGGTCGATCCGGTAGATCTGGCTCTCGTCGAGGATGCCGGTGACCTCGTCGTTCATCTCCCGGGCGCTCTTGAGGTCGCGTCCGAACGGTTTCTCGATGATGACGTGCGACCACTGCTCCTCGCCCGGGTCCCGGATCAGGCCCGCGGCCTGGAGGTTGTGGATGATGGGCGTGAAGAACTCCGGCGCCACCGAGAGATAGAACAGCCGGTTCCCCGGGAGGTCCCGCTCGGCGTCGATCTCGTCAAGACGCGCCTTGAGCTTCTGGAACGACTCCACGTCGGTGTTGTTTCCCGGCTGGTAGTGGAGCGCCTGGAACAACGGACTGCCGGCGTCCACGTCGCCGAAGTCCTGGCGCATCTCGCCGATCATGCGCTCGCGGTAGGCCTCGTCGCTCATCTCCGTGCGCGAGAAGCCCACCACCGCGTACCGCTCCGGCAGGTAGCCCTCCTGCTCCAGGTGGTACAACGCCGGGATCAGCTTGCGCTTGCTCAAGTCGCCCGAAGCCCCGAAGATCACCACCGTCAGGGGATCCCGGGCGCGGAACGAGTTGTCCTCCCTGCCCGCGCCCTTGTCGCCGCTGATGCGCACCGAAGCCTGTATGTCGTCGCGAGAATCCATCCACCTTCTCCCGGGAGCCGCAGTACTGGAAACGTACAAGTAGCGCGAACCCTGGGCGTTGTCAAAAACGGACCTTGCCGGTACCATCTCTCAGACCATGATCGACTTCGAAGGTAGAGCCATCCCGACAACCCTCGACGAGGTCGCCGATCCCCGCGGGGCCGTCCTGCTGGTGTGGGACATGCAGAACGACCAGGCCGGCAGCTCGTTCAACAAGGACGAGTTCCTGCGCGCGACGCCCCCGCTCATCGCCGCGGCCAAGCGCGCCGGGGTCCGGGTGGTCTACGCCTTCGCCACGCCCTACCCGTGGCGCGACGAGGCCGCCGTCATGATCCGCCGCGCCATGAAGGACCAGGGAGTCAGCCATCCGAGCGAGCTGGGACCGCGCCGCACCCGCGGAAGCTTCGGCTGGCAGCTCATCGAGCCCTTCAAGCCCGAGGACGACGACGTCCTCATCGAGAAGCACCGACCCACCATCTTCCTCGGCACGGAGTTCGAGCAGTTGCTGGGCAACTGGAACAGGGACACCGTGGTGATCGTCGGCTGCCGCACCGACGCCGGCGTCGAGGGCAGCGTCCGGGACGGGTACTACCGCGGCTATTCCATGATCGTGGTGCGGGACTGTGTCGGAACCAACCGGGAGAACGCCCACCACGACGCGCTCCGGCGCATGGAACGCTTCGCCGACGTGGTGGATTCCCAACAGCTCCTCGATATCTGGACCGCCGCGGCCGACCGCTCCGACTGACCGATGCCGCGAGGCACCCTGACATACGGCGCCTTGCTCCTGATGGCCGCGAGTCTGTCCACGCCCGCGCCGGGCGCGGCTTGGGAGCGGGTTTCCTGGAACGCTCCCGCCGCCCGCAAGAAGGCGCCGCCGCCCAACGTCAACGCCCTCGCCGTCGTCGGCCGCGACAACGCTTACCTTGGCACCTCCGACGGGCGCCTGCTGCACTGGGACGGCGCGCGTCTCAACCCGGTGGACCACCCGGCCAAGGTGAGCCCGCGGAAGTTCGTGGTGAACGCCGCCGACGACGTCTGGGTCTTCGGCGACGACGCGTTATCGCTACGCTACGACGGCAAGGCGTGGACCCGGGTGGACAATCCCCTTTCCTGGCGCAAGCCGTCCCAGGGACGGCTGTGGGGCGCCGGCTGCGCCGCCCCGGACCGTTGCTTCGCCGGCACCCGCGACGGCCGCCTCATCGAGTGGGACGGCGACAAGTGGCACGACGCCCGGAGCCCGGTGGAAACGGAACGCATCCACGCCATCCAATTCTCGTCCGCGCACGCCGGCTGGATGGTGGGAGACGGCTTCTTCGCCCGCTGGGACGGCAAGGACTGGAAAAAGGCCGACATGAAGGACGTCCCGCGCATGTACGACCTGGCCGTGATCGGCGACGACTTCGGCTGGGCGGTGGGAGACCACGGCGCGCTGTTCACGTATGACGGCGCCGCCTGGAAGAAGGTCGAGGCGCCGGCGTCCCTGTTCCGCCTGCGCGCCGTCGCGTGCGCCTCCCGCACCGGGTGCTGGGCCGTGGGAGAGGCCGGCGCGGTTTTCGGCTGGAACGGCGAGCGCTGGCAAAGGACCCGGTTGGGCACCCCCGACCGGCTCACCGCCGTGGCCGCGAAGAACGGGACGGCGCTGCTGGCGGGCGACCGCGGCACCCTCTTCCGGCGTGCCGCCACGGTACCGGCCGCGGCCCGGCCGGCCGAGGCGCCATGATCCGGTTCGGCTCCCTCTTCTACCTGTTGCGCCTCGGCCCCCGGCGGCTCCTGGGGCTGGTGCAGCACCTGCCCAGCTTCGGCAAGCTGTTCTGGCGCCTGTTCAAGGACCCGCGGGTCGGCTTCAAGGCCAAGCTGCTGGCGTTGAGCGTGTTCGGCTACCTGATCCTTCCGGCCGACCTGTTGCCCGACCTGCTCCCCGCCCTGGGGCACGTGGACGATATTCTGCTGCTGTTCCTGGGCGCCAAGGGGTTCATCGCGCTGTGCCCGAGGGAGGTGGTGCAGGAGCACGTGAAGCGTATTGGCGAGGGCCGTTAAGGGCCTGTCCGAGCAATCGTCGCGGCGAAACGGAGGAGAGTGCCGGCCCCCGCTGGGATCCGCCAGCGGCCGCTAGCTGCCGCCGAAGTCGCTGTCCCAAATCCTGCGAAGCCCGGCCAGGGCGCCCTCCGGCAGAGGGCCTGCGCCCGAGCACGCCGCGGCCTCGTCGATCTGGGCGTTGTTGGAGAACCCCACCAGCACCGTCCCGACCTCGGGCTTCATGAGCGCGAAGCGGATGGCCGCGTGGGGCAGGGACTCCAGCCCGTGCTCCATGAGAAAGCCCAGCTTGTGTGCCCGGGCCACGTCAAGCTCGTAGTCGGATCCCGCGGAGAGCGGCTCCCGGCTGGTGCCGCCGCCCGACTCCGGGGTCGGGCTCAGAACTCCGGCCGCCAGCACGCGTATTACCACGACTCCCATTCCCTGCGCGGCGGCCCGGTCGATGACGCGGCGGTAGTTGAGGGCGCTGAAACCATCGGGCACGGGCTGGCCGGCGCTGGGATTGAGCAGGTTGTAGTAGGCCTGGAAGGAGTCGAACTCGCCGCTGTCCACGAGCGCGTCAATGGCGTCGACGTCGCCCAGGCCGGTGAATCCGAAAAACCCGACCCGTCGCTGGTCGCGCAGCCGCTTGAATCCCTCGATGACGCCCCCCGGTCCCAGCACCTCGGCCGGAGTCATGCCGAAGCGCCCGTCCTCCCGTTTGTCGACGAGCCGGGTGTGGAGCTGCATCAGGTCTACCGAGCCGCGGCCCAGGCGGGCGAGCCCCTCGTCGGCGTGGGCGACGGTGGCCGAGGCGATGTCACCGAGAGCGTCGGCTTCGAGGCGGACCTTGGTGGAAAGCACGATCTCCTCGCCGATATCATCCAGCACCCGGCCGAGGTTCCTCTCCGACTTGCCCTCCCCGTAAGCCCTGGCCGTGTCGAAATAGTTGATCCCCAGGGAAAGCGCGTGCCGCACCGCGTCGAGCTGCTCGTCATGGCCGTCCCGGGTCATCAGGCCGCCGACATTGCCGCAGCCGAAACCGATCTCCGAGACCCGAAGCCCCGTCCTACCCAGCATCCTGTATTGCATGACACACGCTCTTTTCGTGCCGGCACCCGCGGATCATGTTCGCGGCGCAAGGATCTGGAGCAGGTGACCGTCCGGATCCCGGAAGTAGATGCAGCGCCGGTCCCCCTTCCGTCCGCTCACGGCGATCCCCGCCGCTTCGAGGGCGGCCTTCACCTCCTCGTAGCTGCCCGACTCCACCTGAAGCGCGATATGGTTGAGATCACGCCCGGCGGAGCCGGTAGTCCCCTGCCGGCCTTCGAACAGCCCCACCTGCTGCTGTCCACACCGCAGGAAGACCCGGCCGTCGTGTTCGTGGGCCACCTCCATGCCGAGGAGGTCCACGTAGAACCCTTTGGCCCGCGACACGTCCTCCACGTGCACCACCACGTGGTCGACGCCGGTGGCCTTGATCCTCAGAGTATCGTCTCCCATGCTGGAATCCTCCGTTCCCGTACGCTATACGGGTCCCGATCCAGTATCGTCAGAGGCACGAAGACACGTTCTGAAATTGTGTATCAGCGCTCCGGTGGAATCAACCACCGGCCGCGCCACCAACCTCAAGGTGTGGTCCTGAAGCATGCCGCTCGAGCTGAGCATGATCTGCGCTCCCTACGACCGCGCCCGTGCGCTCATCGAGGGAGCGGTCAAGCCGGAGGGCATCGACCTCCGTGTCCACGTGGACGACGATGACGTGAACCGCCACTTCGGCGGCCACGAGGGCCGCTTCGACGTGGCCGAGTTCTTCACCGGCCGCTACATCGTCGACCTTCCCTTCAGGACCCTGGGCTTCACCGCCATTCCCATATTCGTCAAGCGGATGTTCCGGCACTCCTACATCTACGTCAACACGAACGCCGGCATCACCGGGCCCGCGGACCTCAACGGCAAGCGGGTAGGCATCCAGAGCTGGTTCACCACCACCGCCCTGTGGGCGCGGGGCATTCTGGCGGAGGAGCACGCCGTCGACCTCGAATCCATCACCTGGGTCGCGGGACGCCCGCCGGAGAACCCGCACGAGTGGTCGCCGCCCGACTGGCTCAAGCTAGAGGTGGTGAAGGGATACGGCAAGCTGCGGGAGCTTCTTCTGGACGGGGCCATCGACGCCATGATCACCACCGCCACCCTGGCGCCCGACGACCGCCCGCGGGTGGACTTCCTGTTTCCCGACTACGCCCAGCGTGAGCGCGAGTACTACCGCAGGACCGGCTTCTTCCCCATCCAACATACCCTGCTGATCCGGGACTCGGTGCTGGAGGCCCACCCCTGGGTGGCCCGCAGCATGTTCGACGCCTGGCAGGAGTCCAAGCGCCGCTGCTACCAGTGGCTGGAATGGCAGCGCGTCCACCAGACCGGCCTCTGGTACCGCGCCCTGTGGGAAGAGGAGCGCGCCGCCGCGGGCGAGGACTTCTACCGCTGGGGATTCAAGGCAACGCGGGCCGAGGTCGACAAGATGCTGGAGTACGCCCAGCGCCAAGGCCTCACCCGGGACCGTTTCCGGCCCGAGGACATGTTCCACCCCACGATGCTGGACACGTAGGTTGACGCAAGTTTGGCGGCGACGTCTTCATCAACGAGTGACACCCGGCGGACGAGTTGTCTGCAATGGCGGATCAGACGACAGACTTCCGAGCCCGGCAAAGAACTGCCGTGACCACGCTTGTTCTGGATCGTTGACGTACTCCCACAGATTGCCGGGCAGCCACCCCTGTACAGAGTCACCTCTCAATTCCGTCACCATGAACCACACGCCCGGGATCCTATCGCGAAGCACTGCAGCGAGGTCCTGAACGCTCAACTTGGATAAGAGAATCGCTGCGTAGGGAAACGGCGCCACCCATGTTTCAACTGCTTGGGTATCGTTGAGGAAGTGCTGCACATAGGTTGGTGTGCAAGCCTGACTATAAGTGAGGAGATATGTTTTCATGACCGTTACTCCTCCTCCGCGGCGCGCGGCTCCGATGTCTCTTCCGGCTCCGTTGTCAATTGACGGGGGTTTTCCGTAGGAAGCGCCAACGCGAGCCTATCGGCTGGCATTGGATGTGGCAACTCCTTGGCGGCGATCATTTGGATTTGCGCCATCTCGTACCTGTATTCCTCTGATTGCAACCGGTCAGGTTCCTTCTTGGCAAAGAATGCATAGTGGCGGTGGTAACTCCAAACGATCGCCAAAGCGGCAATCAGGAGTACAGCGCTGAAGATGGGCACGCCGCCCACCACTGCGACGGACAGAAACAACTACGCGAGAAAGCCAAGTACGGGCACCAGAAGCAGCGAAGGGACCAACGGCCCCATCGCTGTTCCTCTCTTGACCAAGAGACCACCAACGTCCTGAAAAGCCGTCAGTGTATGGCGCAGCCACTGCATGAGTTACTACCAAGCCGGGATGTTCGGCGACCCGGATTGTCGCACGCCTCTGTCCAACCTACACTGCTCAACTATGCCCCACGTCACGTCGCGCCACAAACTGGCTTGCAGCGCGTTGCTACGTCTACCTGCCAGTTTCGCAACCCCGGCTACATCGCGTAGAAGGCCTTCGGGTTGTCGTAGAGGATCTTCTCCACTACCCGCGCGGGGATGTCGTCTCGGGCCCGGAGCTTGGCGGCGACGTTGTCCTCGAAGGACTGGTCGAGGTGGCCGTAGTCCGAGCCGATCATGATGTGGTCCTCGTGGATGTAGTTGAGCAGCATGGGCAGGTCCTCGTCCACCTCGCACACGACCCACATGCGGCACTCCTCGAACAGCTCGGGTCCCGGCGGGGAGTCGCTCGCCTTGGTGCGCCGGAGCTGGTGCAGCAGGTACGGCACCCAGGAGGCGCTGGCCTCGACGTAGCCGAACCGCAGGCCGGGAAACTGCTGCGGGATCCGGTTGGCCACGAGGTCGCGGAAGGCGATCAGCGGCAGCATGCGCAGGTGCGGCAGCGTATGGCTGACGCGCACGTCGAACACGCTGGAGATGGCCGGCGAGCCCGCGCCGATGTGGATGCAGATGGGGAAGTCCAGGCGCGCCGCTTCCTCGTAGAGCGGAAAGAAGTAGGGCTCGGCAAGCGAGCGGTCGCCCTCGATGCCGCGCATGTTGACGCCCACCGCGCCGTGCTCCTTGGCGTAGTGCAACTGCTTGATGGACTCCTCGATGGAGGTCAGCGGGAACACCGCGGTCCAGCGCAGCCGGTTGTCTCCCTGGGCCCAGACCTCGCCCATCCAGCGGTTGTAGGCGCGGCACAGCGCCACGTCCAGGTCCACGTCCTCGGTGAGACGGACGCCCCAGAGCGTCGAGTAGATCACCTCGGCGTCGGCGCCGCGCTTGTCCAGCGCCTCCACCCGGGCGTGCGGATCGGTCAACTGCCGGACCGCAAGGTCGATGTCCTGGCGGGTCCACTGCCGCTCCTGCTCGGCCGGGGTGCTGAGCCGGGCGCTGCCCTTGCCCACGGACTTGGGATAGATCTGCCCGTCGATGAGCCAGAAGGCGTTGGAGTTCGCGTACTCCGTGTCGGTGGGAGCCTGGAGCAGGATCGGCCGGCGGTCGTACATGTCCTTGTCCATGTACTCCCAGATGTCCGCCGATTCGACGATGTGGGTATCCGCGTCGATGAAGCCGTTCATGTCTATCTCCTTTCGTGGGCTCGATGCCCTCACGGAGCGGTGGCTGCCGGCGCCCTCACCCCGACCCTCTCCCAGGGGGAGAGGGAGAAAACGCTGCCCGTACGCAGGTTGTTACGGCAGATCCGGTGCCTTGCCTGTCCACGGCGACGCCTGTTCATAGGCATGGGCCACCGTGAGCACGGTATCCTCCCGAAAAGCGCCTCCCGCGATCTGCATTCCAATGGGCACGCCGTTCGCCGAGAACCGCAGTTGATGCTCAGCGACGGCAGCCCGCTGACGTTATGGGGGATGGTGCACAGTGTCAGGTAATTCCCGTCGCGACCCTGGAGCGGCTGCTTGCGGCCGTCCACGGTGACGTAGCTGCTCATGGACTCGTCGATGGTGATCGCCGGCACCGGCGAAGTGGGCGACACGATGACGTCCACCCGGTCCAGCGCCTCGTCGAAGCCGTCGCAGATGAGCCGGCGGATGCGCTGGGACTGGTTGTACATCCCTCCGGACACCGTCAGGGCCTGGATCTGCGTGGACAGCATGCTCGGGCTGTAGTCCCGGGCGTGGTTCCGCAGGTAGTACTCGGCATCGGCGGTGCTCTCGACCCGGCTGGCGCAGAGCTGCACGGCGGGGACGAGGTCCATGTGGGGCACGGTGACCTCCTCCACGGTCATACCCAGGGAACGGAGAAGGTCGAGGGCGCCGGAGAAGGCGTGCATGACCTCCTTCGATGCGAACCGTTCGAAATATCCCTGGACGATGCCCGCGCGCATGCCCTCCACGGGCAAGCCCAGCGCGGCGGCGTAGTCCGGCACCGGCTCCCGCGAGCTGAGCGGATCCTGGGGATCGTGCCCGGCGATGACCTGCATCATCGCCGCGCAGTCGGCCACCGAGCGGGTCAGCGGGCCGAAGTGGTTGGTGGAATAGCCGCCGGTGCCCGGCACGCCGCCGAACACGCTGATGCGGCCGTAGGTGGGCTTGAGGCCGACGATGCCGCAAAGCGAGGCGGGATTCCTGACCGAGCCCGCGGCGTCGGTGCCGACGGTGGCCATGCACATGCCCGCCGCCACCGCCACCGCCGAGCCGCTGCTGGAGCCGCCGGGAATCCGGTTGCGGTCCCAGGGGTTGCACGGGGTGCCGTAGAACGGGTTGATGCCGTGGCTGCCCTTGGCCCACTCGTGCATGTTGGTCTTGCCGAGGCTTATGGCGCCGGCCTCCCGCAGCCGGGTTACCACGGTGGCGTCGAAGTCGGGCGTATTGTCCGACAGTGCCTTGGCGCCGGCGGTGGTGCGCACGCCGCGGGTGGCGAGGTTGTCCTTGATGGAGACCGGGATGCCGTGGAGCGGACCGCGGTAGCTGCCGGACCGAATTTCCTTCTCCGCGGCGGCCGCCTCTTCCAACGCGCTCTCGGGAGTGGGCGTCAGAAAGGCGCTCAGGAGCGGGTTCAGCCGCTCGATCCGCTCCAGATGGAGCTTCGTCAACGCCACCGGCGAGACTTCGCCTTCGCGGATCTTCGAGGCGACGTCGCTGATGGTCAGGGTCGCAAGGTCCTTCTCGACCATTTTACAGTACCTCCGGTAGCAGATTGGAAGCCTACGCCGCGGTGGACCCTCGCACGGGCGACCGGCGGTCGCCCTACCCGCACGGCGGGCCGTAGCCGCTTGTAGGTCGGATCAGCGAAACGTAATCCGACGCCCATCAAAGACCGTAAAGACTCTTGGCGATCAGCGAAACGTAATCCGACGCCCATCAAAGACCGTAAAGACTCTTGGCGTTCTCCCCCAGTATCTTGTCGATGATGTGGGGCGCCACCTCGCCCTTGTTCCTGAGCACCCGCAGGGCCTCGATCTCGGCGGAGCGGTCGGCGTGGCCGTAGTCGGTGCCGATGACGAGGTTGTCCTCGCCGCCGTAGCGCAGGATGGTGGCGAGGTCGTCGTCGGTCTGACAGGCCACGTACACCCGGTTCTCCCGCAGCACGTCGTCCGGAAAGTCCATTCCCTGCCGCTCGGAGAGCCGCATGAGGTCGTGGATGACGTAAGGCAGCCACTGGGCGCTGACCTCGATGAAGCCGAACTTGAGGCCCGGGAACTTCGCCGGGATGCCCTCCATGATCAACGAGTGGAAGTCCCCAACCACCGCCAGCTTGAAGCGACGGAACCCGGCCGTCGCCGGGAACATGTCCTGGTAGGTGAAGCTGGCGATGCCCGAGTGAACGCACGCCGGCAGGTCGAGCCTCGCGGCCTCCTCGTAGAGGGGAAAGAAATACGGGTCGGTGAGTTGCTTGTCGCCTTCCAGCCCACGCATCATGAACCCGCAGGCGCCCGCGTCCCTGGCCCGCGCCAGCTCGGCAAGGGCCTTGTCCATGGTCAGGAACGGCAGCAGCGCGATCCATCGCAGGCGCCCCTTGGTGCCCTCGCAGAGCCCGGCCAGCCAGCGGTTGTAGCTCCTGCAGAGCGCCAGTTCCACGGCCGGATTCATGGTCACCGGACGAAGGAAGAGGGTCGGGTAGAGCACCTGGACATCCACCTCCAGCTCGTCCATGTGCCGGAGCCGGGCCTCCACGTCGCGCATCTCCCGCGTTTCCGGGGTAGTGTCCAGCCCGACGTTGTGGTTCTTGGGCTGCAGCCGGCCATCCACGAACCAGTACTCGGCCCCCCGCTTGGGCATCCGGTCCCACTTGTCGCGCATCTCGGCCTTGGTGTACTGCCGCCCCGAGACGACGACCTCGGGCCGGAAGGCCTCTTCCGACTCCTCCAGGAAGTCCCAGGTGTGGGGATTCTCCAGCACATGGGCATCGGCGTCGATGGTGAGCATGGCGGATCCTCCTTTCGCTCGGCGGCCGGTCTGCCGGTGCGGGCACGGGCGGGTTTGAGTCCCGCCCCTACATCGGTCCCACGGGCCGGTTTCGACTCCGCCGTCGCATCGGCCCCGGCCGGTTGCGGCCCCGCCGCTAATCGGCGGACGCCCGGTTTCCACCCCCGCGGTTAGATCGGCGGCCGGCGCTCGAACCAGCGGGCGTGCTGCTGGTAGGCGTAGCCTACCCGCAGCAGCGTGGACTCGGCGAAGGCCTTGCCCCAGAACTGCATGCCCACCGGCAGCCCCTCGGAGTTGAAGCCGGAGGGGATGGCCAGCGCGGGAACGCCCGCGAGGTTGGCCGGCGAGGGGTAGTCCGGGCGCAGCATCTTGTTCACCGCGTCCAGGCCGTCCAGCTCCGAGGCCAGCGGCGCCGCCGTGGGATTGGTGGGCAGAGCCATGACGTGGACCTCGCGGAACACCTCGTTGAACTCCCGCCTCAAGCGGCTCCGCATCCGCTGGGCCTGGATGTAGTCTCCGCTGGTGGACACCGCGCCGATGAACAGCCGCGCCCGGCGGGACTCCGAGGCTTCCCCGGCCATGGCCGCGTCCATGTCGGCCCGGCAGATGTTGTAGAACTCGCAGGAGTAGAGCAGCCCGTTGGCGATGGTGGCGTACTCCATGCTCGGCACCGTCACGTCCCGGACCTTGGCGCCCAGGGACTCGAACGCCGCCAGCGCTTGGTCCAGGAGATCCAGTACCTCGGGGTCTGTGTCGACGAAGCCGAAGTAGTCCCTCGGCACGCCGATGACCATGCCGGCGACCCCGGCCTTGAGGTCCGCGGAGTAGTCCGAGACCTCCACTTGGCTACTGGTGGGGTCCCTGGAATCGAACCCGGCCAGGACCTGGAGCATGTGCGCGAGGTCCTCCACCACCCGGGTCATGGGGCCCGCCGTGTCCAGCGACCAGCCCAGGGGCGCCAAGCCGGCACGGCTGATCCGCCCGTAGGTGGGCTTCAGGCCGGAGATGCCGCAGTAGGACGCCGGGTTCCGGATGGATCCGGCGGTGTCCTCGCCCATGGAGCCCATGCACAGGCCGGCGGCGATGCCGGTCCCGGAGCCGGTGCTGGAACCCCCGGGGACGTGGTCGAGATTCCAGGGATTGCGGGCGCCCTTGACGCCGCCGGGAAGCCCGCTCATGTTGAGCTTGCCGAGCATTACCGCCCCGGCCTCGCGCATGCGGCGCACGGCCTCGCAGTCCTCCCCCGGGCCGGCGGGCTGCGGGATGCGCACCATCGAGGGCGCGCCCGCGACGTCGTATTGATCCTTCACGGCGACGGGAATGCCGTGGAGCGGGCCCCGGTAGCGGCCGCTCCGGATTTCCTGTTCCGCCGTCCGGGCCTCCTCCAGGGCGCTCTCCTCCATGAGGTTCACATAGGCGCACAAGTCGCCGTCCAGGGCGTGGATGCGGTCGAGGTAGGCCTGCGTCAGCTCAACCGGAGAGACCTCGCCCTTCTGCAGGCGCGGGGCCATGCTGTCGATACTGGAAAAACACAAATCCGACATGTCCGTTCCTCGCTGATCCCGAACCGCCGCCCCTACCGGTCCTCGTCCGTCTCGGGCCGGAAGACTCCGCCGACCTGCTCGCCGGCCAGGTTGATAGAGTGCAGCTTCTCCAGGCTCTCCATGTAGGTTTCCAGCATCGGGATGAAGCGCGCCCGATCGCTTTTGGCCATCTTCAGGCCGGCCCGGCGCAGCAACCGGTTCAGCGTTTCCTCGGTGTGCTTGTCCATGACGAACCTCCCGTTCTCGGCAATGTTGTCCCGCCTCACCCCAGGTCGCCCCACAGCAACTGCACGGCGCAGACAGCGGCCACGGCCGCGGTCTCGGTGCGCAGGATTCGCCGGCCCAGCCCGACCGTGTGGAATCCGTGGGCGGCGGCCCGCGACGCCTCGTCTTCGCTGAAGCCCCCTTCCGGCCCCACCATCACGAGCACGGAGCGCATGGTTCCGTGCTCCTCCTTGAAAGAAGCGAGCCCTCGGCCCGAAGAACCCTCCCAGAACAGCAGCCTGGCGTCGCACTGCCAGTCCCGCGCGACCACCGCGTCGAACCGGTCCGGGTCGCGGATCTCGGGGATCCGGGTGCGCCCGGATTGCCTGGCAGCGGCGGCGGCGATCTTTTCCCAACGCTCGCGGCGCCTACCGCCCTTGTCGCCGTCGTAGCGCGGCACGGTATGCGACGAGAAGAACGGCGCCACGCACGCCACCCCCAGCTCCGTGGACTTCTCGACGATCCAGTCCATCTTGTCGCCCTTGCCCACGGCCTGGGCCAGGGTGACCGCCAGCGGCGACTCCCGCTCGGGGTGGTAGGACCGTACCACGGTCATGGCCGCAACTCCACCTTCATAGGCGCGGATCAGGGCCTCGTGCTCGGTCCCGGCGCCGTCCCACAGCAGCACCCGTGCGCCGGGTTTCAGACGCAGGACCTTGCGCATGTGGGCGAGTTCCCCGCCGCTCACCGTGGCGCTACCATCGCGCACCGCGTCCGGCGAAACCAGAAAGCGTGGAAGGCTCATGGCTCCTTGCGGAGCAGCAGCGTGCTCCACTCCTTGCGGTCCTTGCGCCGCACCAGCCGGAAACCACGAAAGCGCCGCCTGACCGCCGGCACGTGTTCGTGGAGCAGCCCGGACAGGACCAGTGAGCCCCGGGCGCCCACGCACCGGGTCAGCGGGCCGGCCATCTCCAGCAACGTCTCCAGGATGATGTTGGCCACCACCAGCGGAAACCGGCGCCGCAGCCGGCCGACGCCGGCGTCACTCAACGTGACCGCGCCGTCGATGCCGTTGAGCTGGAGATTCGCCCAGGCCGCGTCCAACGCCACGGGGTCGTTGTCCAGCGCCAGCACCTCGCGCACCCCCAGACGGGCCATGCCGATGGCGAGGACGCCCGACCCCGTGCCCACGTCCAGGGCCTTCCGGGGCACCGTCTCGGCGCACAGCTCGTCGATGAACTCGAGGCAGCAGCGGGTGGTATCGTGGGTGCCGGTGCCGAAGGCCATGGCGGGCTCGATGCGGACCACGTGGCGGCGGCGTTCCTTCGGTTGAACCCACGGCGGCACTACCAGAAACCGCCGGCCGATCCGTTGCGGCTTGAAATGGGCGCGCCAGGCGTCGTGCCAGTTCTTGTCGGCGATCACGCGCCAGCGCGAGCGGCCCAGCACGTACTCGGGGAAGACGTCCCCAAGCCCGCGCAGATAGCGGCGGACCGCGGGCTTCAGGACCGCGTCGTCGACCGTGCCGGGAAAGAACGCACGCAGGGAGCGGTCGCCGCAGACGACACCCGTGGAGCCCTGCTCCACCAGGAAACTGGAGATCGTGTCCTGCACCGGGCCTTGAGCCCGGACGGAGAGCTCGAGCCAGCCGTGAGACATGCCCCCCTTTATGTCACAGGCCCGGCGACCGGGGGAAGGAGACACGCATTTCCTTGTTGCTTGCGTTCGGCGCGTTGATAGAATGGGATCATGACCGCCGTCGAAACAGGCCAATTGCCCGCGTGCTACAGCCCGGACAACGCTGCGGACTTCTCCTACACGCCGGACCGCATGGCGGTCTTCGAGGAAGCCGGGCGCTTCCGGAGGGAGTTCGACATCGCGCCAGCCGCGGCGGATTCAAAACGGATCGACCTTCTCCTCATCGACGTGCAGCGCGACTTCTGCCATCCCGAAGGCACGCTGTACGTCGGCGGCCGCAGTGGACAGGGCGCCGTCGAGGACAACCGGCGCATCGCCGAGTTCATCTACCGCAACCTCGCATCCATCACCAACATCCGCTGCACTCTGGACAGCCACAACAACTTCCAGATTTTCTTCCCCTGGTTCTGGGTAGACTCCCACGGGGAGCCTCTGGCGCCCCACACCCTCATCACGGTCGACGGACGCGACGCCAAGCGGCTGGTCAACACCGACCCCATGGGAAACGTCCTCCAGGAGGACGTGAACCCCAACCCCGCTATCACCTCGTGGGTCACCGACAAGGGCTACGACTGGCTCGTGGAGCAGTGCCGTTTCTACAACCGCGAACTGGCGGCGGGGGGACGCTACACGCTGTACCTGTGGCCGCCGCACTGCCTGGTGGGAAGTCCCGGCCACACCGTCACCGGCGTGGTGGACGAGGCCCGGACGCTGCACTCCCTCGCGCGAGCCTCACAGTCCTGGGAGGAGATCAAGGGGACCCATAACCTCACCGAGAACTACTCGGTCCTGCGTCCCGAGGTGCTGACCACCTGGGACGGCGGCGTCCTCGCCGAGAGGAATGTGCGGTTCTACAGGGCCCTGGTGGAGGCGGACGCCCTGATCGTTGCCGGACAGGCGGCCAGCCACTGCGTCAAGAGCACGGTGCAGGACCTGATGGTAGAGATACGGCAAGAAGACCCGTCGCTCGCACAAAAGGTCTACCTCATGACCGACTGCATGTCGTCCGTGGTGGTGCGGGGAGAGGACGGCGCCATCGCCGTCGACTTCACCGAATCCGCCGAGCAGACCCTGGACGAAGCCGCCTCCGCAGGCATGCACCTGGTGCGCTCCACCGAGCCGATGGAGAGCTGGCCGGGGATGTGAGCGGGGAGAGAAGAGAATACGGGAGGAGCCACTTTCCGGCGTGGCGACCGTCCATACGAGGCTAATCCCGGCTTTGTCTAAGGAATCGGATATACTCGATGATTGGTCCTGACAAAGTAGATTTAGCAATCTTCTTGAACAGCCTGTCGACTTCCTCAACGCCTGAATCTTGTCTTATCATTTGGCGTGCCTGCTTATACAGTTCCCGTATCTCCCTCTTGGCGTCTTCCTTTTTGTCTAGGTCCGTTATTTCAGGAATGTCCTCAGCTCCCATGAATGTGGCTACACAATGCGCGCCAAGATCACTATCGATATACAACTCGTTCTCATCCGTGAACTCAGCAATCGACATTATGGCAGCAGAGATGAGTTTGTGTCGTTGTTCTGGGGAATAGTCCGCTTTGTCCATCACGTCCGACGCAATCGCATGTGCGGCGTGCATCCGACGCATCAGCTCTTCGTATTTCGCCAGCCGTACATCGAAAACTCTTGCAGCATAAGTTTCGATACGTCGGTTTCGTCGCAGTAGTTCGTTAGCAACGGCGCCGGATAACACACCGCCGATACCCAACAGTCCAGCAAACACTGTCAACGCCGTCTCGGTCATTGCTGATGTCCCTTTCTAGGGATACCTAATCCCACTTCGACGGCGCCGCCATACCCTCTCGATCCTCGAGATAGCGACGGACCCGCTGCAGGAACCGGGCGCCAATGGCGCCGTCGACGACGCGGTGGTCGGCGGAAAGGGTCATGGTCATCATGGAGCGGACGGCGACGGCATCGCCGTCCGGCACGACCCGCAGGGCGACACGGCCCACGGCCAGGATGCCGCTTTGCGGCGGGTTGATGATGGCGGTGAAGCTGTCGACGCCGAACATGCCGAGGTTGGAAACCGTGAAGGTGCCGCCCTGGTAGTTGGCGGGTGTCAGCCTGCGACTCTGGGCCTGGGCCGCGAGCTCGCGGCTGCGTAGCGCCAGCTCCTCCAGCGGAAGCTTGTCGGCGTTGCGGATGACGGGAACCACGAGGCCGTCGTCTACCGCGACGGCCATGCCGAGGTTCACCTCACCGTGCTGCTCGATCCCCTCGTCCGTCCAGGACGCGTTCATGGACGGTGATTCCGCCAGCGTCCGACCCACGGCCTTCAGGATGAAGTCGTTGAAGGACGGGACCGGCTCCGCCCCCTGCTGCTTCAACAGGTCTCGTCGGGCCGCGACGGCGGTCATGTCCACGTCCATGTGGAGGTAGAAGTGCGGCGCGGTCTGCTTGCTCAAGGTCATGCGCTCGCCGATGATGCGTCGCATGCGGCTTGGCCGAACCTGCTCGCCCTCCGCGGCAGGAGCGGCCTCGGCCGTGGAGAGGACGTCGCGCGCTACCACGGCACCCTCCGGTCCGGTGCCCTGTATGCCGGCGATCTCCACACCCCTCTCCTTCGCCAACCGTCTTGCCGCGGGGGAGGCAAGAAACCGGCCAGTGTCCGGGGTAGTCGCGGGAGCACGCTTTGGAGCAGTCGGGTTTTTCACTTTCTTGCGCGCCGGAACCTTGCGCCGAGGGCCTGCGCCGGGGATCTCTCCGGTTCCGGACACGGCTTCGCCCGGCTCCACGATGAGCGCGATGGTCTGTCCTACGGGAATTTCGTCATCCGGCACCGCGGTGACTTTGGTAAGGATTCCGGAAGCCGGCGCCTCCACTTCCACCACGGACTTGTCCGTCTCTACCTCCATGAGCATCTCACCCCTAGTGATGGAGTCCCCTTCCAGCTTGAACCAGCGCACGAGCCGACCCGTCTCCTGGGTCGCGCCCATGGCCGGCATGATCACGTCCACCGCCATCGAGTTCCGCTTGTTCCGTAGAGCCGAGTAGAAACGGGCAGGAGCCGCACGGCCCCTGCCCCGTGGTTGGTCGGATCACTCGTAGGTGACGCCCGGAATCGGCTTCTCCAGCACCTCCTCGAGGGTGGTGGCGCGAGACCACTGCTCGGGCGGGCGGCTCTCGCCTTCCCAGCCGATCTGGTCCATGGACGCGTAGAGCTCGATCTGGAAGCCGTCGGGGTCGGTGAACTCGACCCCCGGATTGCACCCCGGCCCCCGGCGTCCCTCGTAGAGGATGGGCACGCCCTTTGCCTTCAGGAAGTCGCGGATCCTGAACAGCTCGGTGACGCTCCCCACCTCCAACGCAAAGTGGTTGAACGCCACCTGGTCCGGCTCGGGCTGTCCCTTGTTGGACTTGGACGGAAAAAGGGCAACAGCATGATGGTCCGCCGCGTTCCGGAGAAAAACCATGCCGCGCTCGTTCACGTCCGACACCTTGAAGCCCATGATCTCGGTCCAGAACTTGGTGCTGCGCTCCAGGTCGCTCACGTTGAACACCACGTGGCCGATTTTCTTGACCTTGATGGGGGTCGTTTCCTCACTGCTCATGTTCGTCTCCTTTCCAAACCTGCACGAGACAATAGAACCCCGTGTTGGTGCCGTCTTCTAATCGATGTGAACGAACGCCCTGGCCCAGTCGTGCGGCGTCAGCGTGTGGCCCTGTCCGGTGACGTCTTCGGCGAGGAACACGTCGCCGGCCACGAACGTCCTCGAAGTGCCGTCGCCCACCCCGATCTCGGCGGAGCCCGCCAGGGTGATGCAGTACTGGCGGCGCGGCGCGTTGTGAAAATCCCCCAGGTGGGTGGCCGGGTCGTTCTTCAGCACCAGGCCCGTTGCCGGCAGGGTCTCGAAGAAGTGGCCGCCCTCGGCGGTCATGTCCAGGTCCTCGAAATGGGACTGGCCGTCGTCTCCGGTGAACAATCGAACGAACTGCACGGCGAACCTCCTTGCGCCGGAATGCGCCTCGGCGCGTCCTCCTTTTGTACGCCTACAGGCAGGGTTAGATCAATCGGTGGACAAGGCCACGGGGACCGCCGGACCCATGTGCTATACTCGCCGCCATCCGGAACGGGGAGGGATCCATGCGACTCAAGGACAAGGTCACCATCATCACCGGGGGCGGGCACGGGCTCGGGAAAGCGTACGCCAAACGGTTCGCGGAGGAAGGCGCGCGGGTCGTCATCGCCGACATCGACGGCGCGGCCGGCGAAGCCGTGGCCGAGGAGTTGAACCGGGCGGGTCGGACGGGATGGGCCAGGACGACGGACGTGACCAAGTACGACAGCATCGAGGGCCTCGTGGCGGAAACTCTCGACCGGTTCGGGCGCATCGACGTGCTGCTCAACAACGCGGCCATCTACGTGACCCAGGAGATGTGGATGGGCCGGGTGGAGGACTGTCCGCTGGACGAGTGGGACCGGGTCATGGAGGTGAACCTCAAGGGCGTCTTCATGTGCTGCCGCGCCGTCATCCCCGTGATGAAGGAACAGGAGTCGGGCAAGATCATCAACATCGCGTCGGGCACCTTCCTGAACGGCACCAGCAACATGCCCCACTACACCAGCTCCAAGGGTGGGGTGGTCGGCCTGACCCGTGTGATGGCGCGACAGCTCGGCGACTGGAACATCAACGTGAACTGCATGACCCCCGGCTCCACCATGAGCGAGGACGTGATCACCGACGAGATCCGCAAGCGCCGGTCCGACAGCGCCGGCCGCCGGGCGTTCAAACGGGTCGAAGTCCCCGAGGACGTCACCGGCACCGCCCTGTTCCTCGCCAGCGCCGACAGCGACTTCATGACCGGGCAGTTGCTGGTGGTGGAAGGTGGCGGGATCATCCACTAGGAAAGGTATCCCACACCAGCCTGAGACTCCCGCAGGGTTCGCCGATCTCGCCGCGCGCCCGTTCCGGCGGATAGCCCAGGCAGTTGGAGACGTAGCGCACGCCGTCGATGAGGCGGTCGCGGTTGCGGTGCTGGTGGCCGTAGACGTGGAGCACCGAGCCCAGGGCGCGGAGTTGGTCGTCGATCCGGGTGCTGCCCGCGACCCGGCTGAAGTTGAACCGGATCGCGCGTCCGGCGCGCGGGGGTGGTGCTGTCGGGGAGCGGAACATGACCTCCCGCCGGGGCAGGAAGTGGCTGAATGACAGCACGGGCGCGTCGAATTCGCGCCCGAGATGGGGCTCGTTCATGTCGAGGAAGTAGTCCGCCACGGCCAGCCGCTCGGGCCATCGGGTCAGGACTTCATCCGCCCACATGGAGAGGCTCGGGTCGTCGCCCTCCCTGGGGACGTAGAGGCTTTCGGCGCCCTGCTCCGGCTTCACGTACCAGGAGAACAGCGGCACCACCCAGGCACCGGGATCGCCCGCGCCGGAGGCGACCCGGGCCGGGCTCGTGCCGACCCCGAGGTCCGCGCACAGGCGCACGACCTTCTCGAACTTGCCCACGGAGTCTCCCGACTCGCCGCGCCGGACCCAGAGCTCGTGGTTGCCGGGCACGAAGAAGACGTGCGCAAAACTCTCGCGGAAGGTTCGGAGCACCCCGGCCAACTTGGCGAGGTCGTCGGTGACGTCTCCCGCCACCAGCACGGTGTCACGGCGATGGTCGTCGGCGGACAACGCCTGTACCAGCGCCATGTTCTGCGGGTAGTCGGCGTGCACGTCGGAAATGGCGAAAATACGCATGGCGGGTGTCGGACCTGATACCGTAGGGCCGGTCCCTCACTGGTTCATAGCAGTTCCGTCTTGTTATCCGTAGACGCCTTGGCTATGATCGCGCCCGGCTGACCCGTCGGGCCGACGACAAAGAGCCGTTGGCCGCGGGCTTGTGTGCGTAACGAATCCCATGAGCGAGGGAACCAACCACCGCCCCAGCGAACTGCTGGCCGCCCTGAAGCGGGCCGGCGTCAGCGTCGTGGTCTCGGTTCCGGATAGTTGGATCGGCGTCTTCATGGAAAGGGTCGAGGAGGACCCGGACATGACCCTGATCCGCGCCACCCATGAGGAGGAGGCCCTCTCCATTTCCTGCGGCGCCCGGCTGGGCGACGCACGCACCGTGCTGCTGATCCAGAACGTCGGGCTTCTGACCACCGGGGCGGGAATGGTCTGCCTGGCCCAGCGCTACCAGTTCCCGATCCTGATCCTGGCCTCGTATCGCGGGTCGCCGCGGGACCCGGTCTTCTACCACCTCCCCAAGGGGCGGGCGACGGAGCCGGTGCTCCGGGCCTACGGACTCTCCTATGCCGTGGCCGAGCCCGATCTGCCCATCGGCGCGCAGGTGGAACGGGCGGCAACCTTTGCCGAGGAAGGCTCGGCGCCCTTCGTGCTGCTGCTGGACAGCGAGGATATACGCTGGTGAGCGAGTCGACTCCGACACGGGAAGCCTACTACCGGGTGCTCGCCGAATGCGTGTCGGCCGAGACGCTGGTGGTGACCTCCCTGGGCAACGCCTCCTACGTCTGGTCGAATGTCTGCGACCGTCCGGAGAACTTCTACCTCGAAGACGCCATGGGGCTGGCATTGCCGCTGGCCCTGGGGTTGGCGGTGGCCCAACCCCGGAGGAGGGTCGTCGCGGCGGAGGGCGACGGCGGCCTGATGATGCACCTCGGGACCCTGATCACCGTGGGGTCCGTGGCTCCGCCAAACCTCACCGTGCTGCTGGTGAACAACAACATCCACGCGGCGTCCGGCGGGCAGCCGCTTACCAACACGGAACTCGACCTGGCGGCGCTGGCCCGTTCAGCCGGCATCGGCAAGGCGGAGAGCGTGGCCTCCCTCGACGCCTTCCGGACGCTGCTGCCGCCGGCCTTGACAGACGACGGTCCCTCCTTCCTGGTGCTGGCCACGGAACCCGACATACCGCCGGTGAAGCCGGCGTTCCCCATGAACCCGCCCATGATGAAGCAGCGTTTCATGGATGCGATCGGGGCGCCGCGCTACGTTCCCGCCATGTTCCGCACCTGAATCCTCGCCACCGACCGGGGGCATTCCCGGCCGCCGAAACGTGTTGACAGCCTTCCGGCAAAGGCGTCTAATCGAGCCGGGCCTTGGAGGGGGACCGGCGAGTTCCCGGAACAGTGCGTTGCGGGCGCCTCTACCTTTGGCGGCCCGAGAGGAGGAACGAAGATGAAACGAAGCGGCTTGATCGGAATATTCCTTGTGGCGCTGGCCCTGTTGTGGGCGACCACGGGATCGGCCCAGACGAAACTGAACATGGTGGGCTCCTGGCCGCCGGGGGTATCTTCCGCGGCTGACGTCGGTATCCGCTACATGGAAGAAGTGAACCGGCGGGCCAACGGCAAGGTCGTCATCAACTTCAAGGGGGCGCGGGAGGTCGTGCCCACCTTTGACCAGCCCGAGGCGCTGGTGCGGGGCGTGTTCGACGTCTGGTACGGCGCCCTGAACTACTGGGCGGGCGTGGTCAAACCGGGATACGTCACCGAGCTGTCGCCGATGGAGCCGCCCGACGGCGGGCCGGGGAACGCGCTGCACGACTTCATGGTGAAGATGTACGAGAAGCAGGGTGTCCGGTACCTGGGCGCCTTCTCGGGCGACCGGAACACCGGCAACCATTTCATGTCCACCCAGAAGGAGGTGTCCAGCCCGGCCGACTTGAAGGGCATGAAGATCCGGGTGCCGCCGCTCACGCGCTTCTTCGTCAAGGCGGTGGGCGCGGAGCCCGTGACCCTGCCGCCGTCGGAAGTCTACCTGGCCCTGGAGAGAGGCACGGTGGAAGGCTTCACCTGGCCGTACTATGACGGTTTCACCAACTTCGGCTGGCACAAGGTGACCAAGTTCCTCATCGGCCACCCGCTGTACCGGGACGGCATCGGCATCGCGGTGAACCTGAAGAAGTGGAACAGCCTGTCCAAGGACGTGCAGCAGGCCATGCTGGACTCCGTGGCGCCGGTCCAGCGCTGGTCCGCCGGGTGGATGTCCGCGCACCAGGCCTATCAGTTGGCGGCCATGAAGAAGGCCGGCATGAAGGTCATCAAGTTCTCGGACGCCGAGGCGAAGAACTGGGCCAAGACCTCCAACGAGGCCCTGTGGGCGCACTTCAAGACCGTGATGAGCGCGGACGACTATGCCGCGGCCAGGAAGCTGATGGGATACAACTGACGGCTCACACCCCTGCATGACGGCCGGCAAGAAAATCATCCGCATCTTCGACTGGCTCCTGGATGCCGGCGCGGCGCTGTCCGGCGCCCTCTTGGTGGCCGTCATGCTCCTCACCTCCGTCAAGGTCTTCTTCCGGTACGGTCTGCGGGAGGGCCTGCTGGGGGTCGACCAGATCAGCGGCACGCTGCTCGTCTACATCGCCTTCCTGGGCGCCGCCTGGGTGCTCCGGCGGGAAGAGCACGTCACCATCGACCTGCTGGTCACCCGGCTGGGAGCCGCGACCCGCCGGCGGCTGACCTGCGTCAACTCCGTCGTCGGAGCGTTGATCTGCCTGGTGGTGGCCTACTTCGGCACCGTCGAAGCGGTGACGTCCTGGCAGCGGGGCATCCTCATCCCGGCCGAGATCGAGATCCCCAGGGTCATCAACCTGGGAGTCATCCCGCTGGGCTGCTTCCTCCTTGCCTTCCAGTTCATGCGACGGGCCCGCCGCGCCCTCGACGAGGTAGCACCGCCCGCCACTGCCGGCCCCGCCCAGTGAGGTAGCGCCGGTGGAGTGGTGGGCCTACATGTTCTTTTTTTTCGGCGGCCTGACCGTGCTGCTGCTCATCGGGCTGCCGGTGGCCTTCGCCTTCACGCTGGTGAACCTGGTCGGCGTCTACGTTTTCTGGGGCGGCGCCATCGGCCTGCAACAGCTTGTCTTGAGCATCGACAGCTCCATCTCCACCTTCGTGCTGGTGCCCGTGCCCATGTTCATCCTCATGGGCGCGGTGATGTTCCATTCAGGCGTGGCCTACAGGATGATCGACGTGCTGGACGAGTGGCTGGGGCGCATCGCCGGCAGGCTGTCGCTGCTGGCGGTGGGCGCCGGCGCGCTGTTCGCCACCCTCACCGGGGTGGCCATGGGCAGCGTGGCCATGCTGGGCTCCACCCTGGTGCCGGACATGGAGAAGCGCGGCTACAGCAAGTCCATGTCGTACGGGCCCATCCTCGCGAGCGGCAGCCTGGCGATCATGATCCCGCCCACCGCCCTGGGCGTCATCCTGGCGAGCCTGGGCAAGATCTCGGTGGGCAAGCTCCTGGTGGGCATCATCATTCCCGGCCTGATGCTGGCCGGCGTCTACGCCGCCTACATCGTCATCCGCTGCACCCTCCAGCCCTCCCTGGCGCCCGCCTACGACGTGACCCCCACGCCCCTGGGGCGCCGCATCGCGGACACGTTCCGCTACGTGGTGCCGCTGGTGTCGGTGATCGTCATCGTCATCGGCACCATCTTCTTCGGCGTGGCCACCCCCACGGAAGCCGCCGCCGTCGGTGCGCTCTTCTGCTTCCTGCTGGCCATGGCCTATGGCAAGCTCACCTGGACCGTCACCAAGGAAGCCGTCGGCACCACCACCTCCATCGCGGTGATGGTGCTGATCATCCTCACCGGCTCCGCCGCCTTCAGCCAAGTCCTGGCCTTCACCGGCGTCACCTCCGGAATCACGAATCTGGTGGTGGATCTGCCCGTCCACCCCATCGTCATCCTGATCCTGATGCAGGTGGTGCTGGTGTTCCTCGGCATGTTCATCGAGCAGACCTCCATCGTGCTGGTGACCATCCCCATCTACATGCCCATCGTCAACGCCCTGGGATGGGATCCGGTGTGGTTCGGCGCCATCATGCTCCTCAACCTGGAGCTGGCCACCATCTCGCCTCCCTTCGGCCTGTCGCTGTTCGTCATGAAGGGCATCGCCTCGCCCGGCACCACCATGGGCGACATCTACCGCGCCGCCCTGCCGTTCGTGGGGCTGAACCTCGTGGTCATGGCGCTCATGATCGTCTTCCCCGCCCTGGTGCTGTGGCTGCCCAGCCTCATGAACTGACCCTTCCGCCACGGCCGCACAACCTGCCCCCGGCCCTGTCTTCCGCGGATTCCAGGCTCGGCCCCGAAAAATTGCGAGACCGCGCTAAAGTCTCCGGCCTTTCCGGCGATTGATCAATATAGGCGCCGGGATGCCATGGACCCGGCATGATCCAACGTCTTGCGCGAAGGAGGTACACAATGCGCAAAGGTTCGAAAGGCCGTCGGCCGTGGCTGTTGACCGCCGCGATATTGGGAGTGTTCCTGTGGGCCGGGTTTCCGGCATGGGGCCAGGGCATCTTCATCAACGAAATCCACTACGACAACCGCGGCGCGGACGCGGACGAGGGAGTGGAGGTGGCCGGTCCGGCCGGCACAGACATGAAGGGATGGAGCCTCGTGCTGTACAACGGCAAGAACGGCAAGCCGTACCGGACCATCCCCCTGGAGGGCATCATTGCCGACCAGCAGGGTGGGTACGGTACGGTCTCGTTTCCCATCAACCGCATCGAGAACGGCGCGCCGGACGGCATCGCGCTGGTCGACCCGGACAATGAAGTGGTCCAGTTCCTGAGCTACGAGGGCGGCTTTGCCGCGGCCTCGGGACCGGCCGAGGGCCTTGCGGCCACGGACATCGGCGTGCGCGAGTCCAACTCCACGGAGAGCGGCCACTCGCTCCAGCTCCGGGGCTCGGGCAATACCCTGGCCGATTTCAAATGGCACGGGCCCGGCCGTGCCACCCCCGGATCGGTCAACGCCGACCAGACCTTCGTGGCCTCCCCTGGGGAAACCACCGGCGACGGGCGGAGCGCGTCCGAGCCGGTGGAGGTGGTGAAGGAAAGCCGCTGAGTCCGGGTCCTGCCCGGGCCTTGCCGGAGATGCGGGCTTCCCGTCGCCGGGCGGGGAGCCCCTTCGCCGTGGCCTCCGCGCCGCCGGTCCTGCCTCGTCTTGAGCTCACGACCTTGCCGTTCGCGCCATTGACGCGCCGCCTTCCTTTCAGTAACGTTTGTACGTCGACACGCGGTCGACAACACTCGCTCGGAAGGAACGGGGCCCATGGCAAAATTTCGCATACAACCGCACGGTCGCCTTCAGGAATGGGTGGCGGAGGAGCAGGGGTACTTCAAGGACGAAGGGCTGGACTACGAGTTCATCTTCGGCATCATTTCGCAGCAGTCGGAGAAGCCCAAGGAAGTCCGCCACGGCGCCCTCGAGGACATGACGAAGGGACGGGCCTGCGACGTCAGCTCGGCCTGTCACTGGATGGTCAACGTGGCGGCCACCGGGCAGCATGGCCGCATGTGGGGACACGCCTACTCGGTGACGCCCTCGGGCATCTTCGTGCCGCCGGAGTCCGAGGTCTGCAAGCCCCGCGACCTCGCCAACGTGGAGATCGCGGTGGGCTATCACTCCGGGAGCCATTTTTCGGCCCTGCAGGCGCTGGAGCCGATCCTCGACTCTGAAGAGGTCAAGCTGCAGTTCGCCGGCCGTCCGCTGGACCGGATGTCGCGGCTGCTGGAACGCGACGTTGCGGCCGGCAACGTCTTCGGCGCGCCCATGTATGTGCTGGAGCAGCAAGGGTTCCGGAAGATCATCGATACCACGTTCATGATCGGCTTCCTGCTGGAGCCGGACGCCGACGAAGAGGACACCCGGAAGTACTTCAACGCGCTGCAACGCGCCCAGCGCGACATCGACATGGAGCCGGAGCGCTACCGGCACTATCTCCTCAGGGAGATTCCCGAGCGCTACCACGAGCTGGTGGACGTCAGCGCCATGGGTGTCGGCGAGCGCATGGTCTTCGAGCCCTACACACGGGAAGTGTACGAGAAAACGCACCGTTGGATCGCGACGCGAAATCTCTTCGGCGCCGACACACCCCTTGACGAGCCCTACGAGTCCGCGGTGGTGCTGTAGCGACATCCCTTCCAACCAGCGACAGGAGGCGGTCATGGCCATCAACGCTCGACCCGTGGTTGAATCGGACGCGGACTACGCCCTCATCGACTCCGACGCCCACGTGGTGGAGACCGAACGGACCTGGGAGTTCATGGATCCGGAGGACGAGAAGTACCGCCCGGTATTGGCGGCTCACCCCACGGACCCTCACTTCCAGTGGTGGATCATCAACGGACAGGCCCGGGGCTTCCGGTTCATTACCCTAACCGAGGAAGAGATGGCCGAGCGGTCCCGCGAGCAGGGCCGCGACCTCGTGACCCCCATCGGCTCCCGGGAGGACGACGTGGAGCGGCGGCTGCGGCACATGGACCGCCTGGGAATCGACACCCAGGTGCTGTTCCACACGCTGTGGACGGTGCCCACCACCGACCAGCCCGAGGTGGAGCTGGCGCTGTGCAAGAGCTGGAACCGCTGGGTGGCGGACATGTGGGAAAGGGCCAACGGGCGCTTGCGGTGGTGCACGGTGCTGCCGTTGATGAGCATGGACGCGTCCCTGGAACTCCTCGACTGGGCGCGCGACCACGGCGCGGTGGGAATCTCGATCCCGCCGATCCTGGGACGGCGGCTTGTCATCGACCCCTACTTCCATCCGCTCTGGGAGGAGGCCCAGCGCCTCGACATGGTCGTCGCCACCCACATCGGCAACGGCAACCAGGACATCATCGACATCACCCGGCCGGCCTACGACCCCAACGCCTTCGGCCTCATGCGGTTCCGCCTCCTGACCGCGGGGTCGTGCGAGGGATTGATCGAGAGCCAGCTTCCGCTCAAGTACCCCGACCTCCGCTGGGCCTTCATCGAGGCCGGCTCCATGTGGCTCCCGTGGATGCTCCACGAGGCCAAACGGCGCAGCCTGCAGCGCGGCACCCCCCTGCCCGACGACGTGCTCAAGGAGTTCAACATCTTCGTCACCTGCCAGAACGACGACGAGTTCGCCTACACCCACCGGTGCGGGCCGGACAACCTCGTCATCGGCAGCGACTACGGCCACTACGACGGCTCAAGCCAGATGGACGCCCTGCGCGTCATGCAGCAACGGACGGACATCGACGAGGAGTCTAAGCGCAAGATCCTGCACGACAATCCCAAGCGGCTGTGGCGGCTGTAGGCCGCGCAGACCGCTGAGGTTCCCTGTTGCGGGCCGCGCCGCGCGCGCCCACACCTACCCGGAGGTGTTCCATGAAGCGCCGATCTTCTTTCGTGCTGACCATGGTCGCTGCCTGCATCGCCGTGACCGCGTCCGCGCCCGCCGCGCAAGATGCCTTTCCCTCCAGGGACATCAACCTGGTAGTGACCTATTCGCCGGGCGGCGGCTTCGACTCCATCGCCCGGGCCATCGCCAGGAGCATGACGAAGGGCATGCCCAAAGGGCTCAACGTCATCGTCAAGAACATCACCGGGGCCGCCGGGGTGCGGGGAACCACCGCGCTCTACCGGTCCAAGCCGGACGGACACACCATCGCGCACCTGGACGTGCAGGGTCTGATCGGTAACCAGCTCCTGCGGGGTGGCAAGGTCGGCTACGACATGGGCAAGATGACGTGGCTGGCGAGGGTCGGCTTCGAGCCGGTAGGCATCATGGTCAACGCCAAGTCCGCCTACCACACCGTCGACGACCTCAGGAAGGCGAAGACGATCAAGTGGGGTGTGCTCGCCATCGGCGGCCCCATCTGGCAACAGAGCTTCGTGGCCGCCAAGGCCCTGGGCATTCCCTTCAGCGGCGTGGTGTCGGGATACCGGGGCAACAGCGAGACCATCCCTGCGCTGTTGCGGGGCGACTTCGACGCCATCGCCACGGTCCCCGTTTCGCCGGCCGTCCTTCCCCTGGTGAGAGACAAGGAGATCAGGGTCCCCGTCGTTCTCGGGAAGAAAAGGTACGCCACATTGCCCGACGTACCCACTGCCAAGGAGGCTACCGGGACGGAATTCCTGATCGGCGTGATACGCGCCATCGCCGCACCGCCGGGCTTGCCGGCGGATCGCGCCAAGGTCCTGGAACGGCTGCTCGTCAACGCCATGGCCGACGCCGACTACCGGGACTTCCTGAAGAAGTCCGGACAGCCTCTGGTGCCGGGCAATGCCGCGGAGACGAAGGAACTCGTGGCCCTGGCCCAGGCGACGGTGGAGAAATACAGCGCCGCCATGGCCAAGGCCATGGGGCGGTAGGGGCGACCGGCGGTCGCCCTCGCGGGGGTCACTGAGGTTTCCAGATCAAAGCCGCGTGGTTTCGATCTCCAGACCCAGAGCGTGCTTCCCGGCCAACTCGTAGGCGACTTGGCGCGCCTGCGCGTGCTGGCTGACCACGTGCAGGTCCTGGAAGTGGCGCTGGATGAGGTTGCCTTCGTAGATGACCGTGGTGCCGGAGGCGTTGTAGAGCTGCTCCACCGCCTGCACCGCGACCCGGATGCAATGGGTCGTCGCCAGCCGCAACGCCACCCGCCGGTCCAGGGTGAGGGGCCCCTCCGACGCGGCTTCGGCCCACAGCGCGCGGACCGCGTCACGCAGGTAGGCCCGGCCGGACGCCAGGGCGGCCAGGGTCTGACCCACCGTCACCTGCACCGCCGGCTGGTCGCGCAGCAAGGCCTGCATGGAGTGGGGCGTCTTGGCTCCGGCCAGCTCCATGAACGCGTCCAGGCACGACCGGGCCGCCCCCAGGGCGAGGGCGGCGTCGCCGCAGGAGAACAGCAGGACGGTGGTGAGCCGGTAGAGCGGACCGGGCTCCACCACCGGGGCGCCGCGCTGGCGTACCGTGCGTTCGGCCGGCACGAAGGCGCCGTCCACCGCGAAGTCGTGGGTGCCGGTGCCGCGCATGCCGCGGACCTTCCAGGTATCCAGCACCTCCACCTCGGCCGCCGGCACGAACAGGAACTTCTGCACCGGCTCGCCGTTGTCCGGGATCCACGCCCGTGCGGCGAACCATGACGCGTGCCGGCAACCGGAGCTGAAACGATGACGCCCGGTGACGCGGTACCCGCCCGGCGCCGGCACCGCCTCCGATGTAGGCATGGCGGTGTTGGCCACCACGCAACGCGGCGTATCGGTCCAGATCTCCCGGGCGATCTCATGGGGCATGCGCGCCGCGTAAGTGGCGAAGATCGAGCACTGGTTCACCACCCACGCCGTGCTGGCGTCGGCCTGGCCGAGCTCCCCCAGGATCTCGATGTAGGACGGCAGGTCGATCTCGACGCCCTCCAGGGACCGCGGCAGCGCCAGTTTGAACAGCCCGGCGTCGGCTAACTCGTCGAACAGCTCCCGCGGCAGCTCGCGTTCAGCCTCGATCCGGTCCGCGCAAGAGCGGATCCTGGGGGCCAGCGCCTTGGCGGCAGCCAGCATGGGATGGTTTGGGGAGTCCATCAGATTCCGTAGAGCGTCCTGTGGTCCAATATCTCCGCCGCCTGGGGCGTACGGTCGCTTCCCGGGCTCAATTCAGCATGAGCCGGGGCAAGGTCAGCACCAGGGCGGGGAAGACGATCATGACCGCCAGATTCAACATATCGAGGAGCACGAAGGGAAAGCAACTCTTGTAGATCTCGATCATGGGAGCGTCGGGAACCACTCCCTTGAGGACAAACAACTGCAGGCCGAAGGGGGGCGTGGTGTTGGCCACCTCCATGTTGAGGAGCATCAGGATCCCGAACCAGATGGGGTCGAAGCCGAGCTGCGCGGCCAGCGGGAAGTAGATGGGCACCGTGATCATCATGATGGAGATCTGGTCGACGAACATGCCCAACACGAGCACGATCACCATCATGAGCACCAGGATCACCACCGGCGGCGCCTGGAACCCCGCCACCATCTCCACCAGGCCGCGGCTGGCTCCGGTGAACGCCAGCACCTGGCTGAAGGCATTGGACGCGAGGATGATCATGAGCACCACCACCGACACGCGCACGGTGCTCATCACAGACAGCGCGATGACCTTGAAGGTCAGGCTACGGTACATCGCCGCCACCATGGCGGTGCTCAGGGCTCCCAGGGCCGCCGCCTCCGTGGGCGTCGCCACGCCGATGAAGATGACTCCCAGGACCATGAACACGATGAGGCTCAAGGGCGCCAAGTGCAGCAGGCTGACGACCTTCTCGCGGGTGGACACGTGCGCGACGTCGTAAGTGGGCGCCGATTCCGGACGCAGCTTGGCCCGGACGACGATGTAGACCGCGTAGAGGCCGGCCATGAACAAACCCGGGCCGATGCCGGCGATCAGGAGCTTGGCGATGGAGATCTCGGCGAGGCTGCCGAGCAAGACGCCCATGGCCGTGGGCGGGACGATGGCGGCCAGCCCGCCGGCCGCCGAGATGGGGCCCACGGACATCAGGTAGCTGTAACCGCGGCGGCGCATCTCCGGCACCAGCGTCGTTCCCAGCATGGCGGTGGTGGCCATGCTGGAGCCGCTGAGGGTGGAGAACAGGGTGCCGCCGCTTACCGCCAGAAGACTCAGGCGTCCGGGTATGCCGCCGATCCACTTGTCCAGGGCGTCCAGGGTGCGCACCGCGAGCCCTGATCGGAACATGATCTCGCCCATCAGGATGAACAGCAGCACCGGCGCCAGCACGAAGCTCGCCAGGGTCGCGAAGGCGCTGGTGACCATGAGCCGCAGCGCGGGCAACCCGCCCATGAACAGGAAGAGCCCGCCGATGTTGATCAGGAGGAACGCGAACGCCACCGGCGTGCCGGCCACGAAAAGGACCATCAGCACGGCGAGCATCAAGATCAGTACTTCGTACCACTCCATCTCGTGCTCAGAGGGAATCCTGGCCCACGGGGGTCGATTCGTCCGGGATCGGGTCGCCGCGGCGCAGGATCCCGACGTTGTGCCACGCCTGGCGCAGGAACTCGATGACCAGCATGGTGCTGCCGACGCAGATGGGAAGAATGAGCGGCCAGCGGTACACCCGCCACGCCTTGAGCTCCGCATGGCCGCCCAGGTAGGACTCCCAGGTTTCCCAGGCGCCTTCCCACGCCATCACCACCGCGCCCGTTGCCGCCACCAGCGACACCGCGATGCCCAGGATCAGGCGCACCCTGGGCCGGAGCCTTTCCACCACCAGCTCGACGCGCGTGTGCGCATGGTCGCGCAGCACCCAGGGGGTGCCGAGGAAGGTGATGTAGACCAGCGAGTATTCGGTCAGATCCACCGCCCAGATGGTCGGGCTGTTGAAGAAGTAACGCGCCACGATTTCGTAGAGCACGGAGAAGGTCACCGTGACCACCAGGAGCCCCGCAAAGTAAGCGAGGCCGTTCAGCAGCGAGTCCCAGGCTCGCTCCAGAGTCTGCCCGAGTTGCGACATGATGAGATTCGGCTATCCCGTGTCCGGGCCGTCCGCGGCGCGCGCGGACGGCCCGGCGGGTGGTTACGTGCGTGGCGCCTGTGATGGCGCTTTATTTGTCCTCGAGCTTCCGCGCCATTTCCCGGATCTGCTTGCCGTACTCCGGCGAGTTGGGCAGGTACTTCTTCCACGACGACTCGTACGCCATGGTTCGGAAGCGCTTGGCCTCGTCGCCCTTGAGCTCATGGATCTTGAGGCCGTGCTTGTTCACCAGTGTACCGATTTCCCCGCCGATGTAGTCGTTGTAGAAACCCGTCGTCCATTGCTCCACCGCGATCATGGAGTCCGTCAGGACCTTCTGCTGCTCCGGCGTGAGCGTGTTCCACTTGTCCAGGCTGATGTACATCCACGTGCGCACGGTCCAGAAGTGCGGCTTGAGCATGCAACAGACCTGCTCGTAGAGCTTCGTCGACAGGGTGCCGATGACCGGAGCGAAGTACCCGTCCACGACCCCCCGCTCCAGGGCGTTGTAGACGTCGGGCCACGGCACCTGGATCATGGTGGCCCCGAGGGCCTGGCCCAGGGGCAGATACGTGGGCGTGCTGCGCATCTTCATGCCCTTGAATTGGCCGATGCTGGTCACCGGCGTCTTGGTGAAGATGGCGAACTCCACCGGCCCCGAGCTGAGTCCGAGGAGCTTCACTCCGGCCCGTTTCTGGGTCACTTCGTCGAAGAACTTGGTGACGCCGGCTTTGCGCAGGTCGCTGGTGCTGCCGACAAAGTACTCCAGGAAGACTCCCTCCGGTATCTTTGCGGAATCGTAAGCGCCGGCGCCCCCCAGGACATCCAGCACCCCGCGTTGCACAAGACCCAGCATCTCGAAGGGTGACGAGATTTCGGGACCGCCCTTCCATTCGACCTTGATCTTGCCGCCGGACCGCTTCTCGACCTGGCGCGAGAACTCCCAGTAGCCGGCATTGAAGATGTAGTCCTTCTTCCACGCGGTGGCGCCCTTGAGCACCAGGTCGGCCGCCGGAGCGGCGGTCGCGACAAAGAGACCCAGAGTGAAGAATACAACGGTACAGCCAAGTGCCCTTCTCATGGATTCATCCTCCCCTTCAACGGTTGGTTGGTTTCAACCAGTGTCGTGTCCCGCGAATTCCTGCAATAATTTGAACTTACGGGACACGACACCGGTCTTTTCGCCGGCTTCAGCGGCTCTCCAGCTTTTGCGCCATCGCCCGGATCGTCTTGCCGTGCTCCGGGGACTCCGGCACGTACTTGTTCCAGGCCGACTCGTACGCCATCTTGAGAAAGCGCTTGGCCTCGTCCCCCTTGAACTCGATGACCTTTATGCCGTGCTGCTTCACCAGCGTATCGATTTCCTTGCCGATGATCCCCGCGTAGTAGCCCTGGGCCCAATCTTCCGTCGCGACGATGGCGTCGGTGAGGATCTTCTGCTGCTCCGGCGTCAGCTTGTTCCAGGTCTTGTTACCGATGTAGAGCCAAGTGCGCACGGTCCAGAAGTGGGGCGCGATCATGCAGCAGACCTGCTCGTAAAGCTTTGTCTGGAGGGTGCCGATGGCCGGCGAGAAGTACCCCTCCACCACACCGCGTTCGAGCGCCGGGTAGAGGTCCGCCCACGGTATCCGGATCATCGTCGCGCCCAGGGCCTGGCCCATCGGCAGGTAGGTGGGCGTGCTGCGCATCTTCAGGCCCTTGAAGTCGGCAATGCCCTTCACCGGTTTCTTGGTGAAGATGGCGATACCCACCGGCCCCGAGGTCATGCCCAGCAGCTTGACGGCGGTCTTCTTCTGGCTCAGATCGTCGAACCACTTGGTGATGCCCGCCTTCCGCAGGTCCGCCGGCGTGCCGATGAAGTACTCGGGAAAGACCCCTTCCATGTACTTGTCCGTATAATAGGCAGCGGAGCTGCCCAGGACATCCACCACGCCGCGCTGCACCAGACTCAACATCTCGAAGGCGGGCGCGATCTCGGGTCCGCCTTTCCACTCCACCTTGATCTTCCCGCCGGAAAGCTTCTCGACCTGGCGCGTGAACTCCCAGTAGCCGGCATTGAAGACGTAGTCTTTCTTCCAGGCGGTGGCGCCCTTGAGCACGAGATCCGCGGCCGGCGCCAGCGCCACGGTAAACAGACCCAAGGTAATGCAAACAACGATACAACGAAGTGCCGTCTTCATCGGTTCGTCCTCCTTCTGTCGATTCGCAGGGTCCGCGCTCGATGCCGGGCCAGACTAGTATCCGGGCCGGAATGCTGTCAAGGGCAATCTGCCCGTGCCGAAACGGCGGGACGGATTTGCTCCCGGACGGCGTTTCGGGGTATCGGTATGGGCGCACATCGAAAACGGCAGGACACTCGAGTTCGTGGCATACGGGCGTAACCCCAACGGGAGGAAGTCATATGGGCGAAGTCGAAGAGAAGATCGGCGCGGATTATCTACGCCTGCTGGCGGCCAAGCAACGCCTTTCGGTCATGGACAGCGAGATCAAGAAGATGATCAACAACCTCAACCTGGCCGTCAGTGTGCTGAGCGGGAAAGAGACCGGCCACTTCGGCGACGACGGCGCCTACCATGTCCACAACCGCCCCAACAGCGGCATTCCCCACAGGCAGTTGACGCTGCCGACCCTCGAGGAACTGAACAAGGTCGTCGAGTACCGGAAGCAGGCCAAGGAAGAGGTGGACACCTTGAGCAGGCAGTTCAAGAAGCTGGAGGCGCAGCTTTGATCCGTGGGGAACGGGGTTGGGGGAAGTGGCCAGGGACAGAATCGAACTGCCGACACGAGGATTTTCAGTCCTCTGCTCTACCGACTGAGCTACCTGGCCAGAGATAAAAAATATGGCCGAAATTACGGGGTGCGTCAACACGGGCCAAGTGCCGCGCCGACGTTTCGCGAGGTTCTTCGATGACACTGCTGCTAAGCAATGAAGAGATCGACGGGATACTGACCATGGAGATGGCGCTCGATTGCGTCGAGCGCTCGCAACGGTCGTTGGAGGCCCAGGAAGCGGTCAACAGCCCGCGGGTGGACACGCTGGCGCCCACCACCGTGGGCGAGACCAAGGGCGTATACAGCCTCAAGGCCATGAGCGGACTCTGGCCCGACGAGGGCATGGCCGCGCTGCGCATCAACAGCGACGTGCTGATATGGCCGGAGGTGGCGGGCAACGTCAGGCGTGACCGGCTGCCCTCGGCGGACGGGCGCTGGAACGGGCTGATGCTGCTCTTCAGCATGGAGACCGGCGCGCCGGTGATGATCTGCCCGGACGGCTACATCTCGCGCATGCGGGTGGGCGCCGCCAACGGGCTGGCGGCCCGCTACCTGGCGCGGGAGGACGCCGCGGTCATGGCGCTCCTGGGGACCGGCTGGCAGGCCGGCGGGCAGTTGATGGCCCACTGCGCGGTGCGGCCCATCGCCGAGGTCAAGGTGTTCAGCCCCAACCCGGCGAACCGGGAGCGCTTCTGCCGGGAGCTGGCGCCGCGCGTCGAGGCCCGTCTCACGGCGGTGGCGTCCGCGGACGACGCGGTGGAGGGAGCCGACCTGATCGTTACCGGGACCAACTCCATGGAGCCCGTGCATCGGCGCGAGTGGCTACGGCCCGGCGTCCACTACAGCGCCGTCAAGGTGCAGGAGATGGACTACGACTTCCTCGACGCCATGGACCGCGTGTTCCAGTTCTCCAGGAACCCCGCCAACATCCGCCCGCAGGTCTACCGTACGCCGGCCGTCGAAACGCCGGAAGGCACCGGAGGCTGGTGGTCGGAGCGCGACACGCCGCTGTGGGAGCGTATCCAGGAGTTGCCGCAGGCCATCATCGGCGCCGCGGAGGGCCGGCAATCGCGGGACCAGACCACGGCCTTCGTCAACAACGTCGGCCAGGGCCTTCAGTTCGCCGCCGTGGCCCAGCGTGTGTACCGAGAGGCACTAGCGAAAGGCGTCGGCCGCACCCTACCCACCGAGTGGTTCACCCAGGACGTGCACCCGTAGCCGGACGGACGCCACGGATACGTCATTCCCGCTTCCGCGGGAGTATCTGTGATGGGAAACAAGGGCTAAGCCGGTTGCGGGTGGAGGGTCGGCAACCACGGGGTGCCGCGGCGTGCGATGGCGTGGAGCTGCAACAAGAGCTTACGCATCACCGCCACCAGGGCCACCTTTGCGGGCTTGCCGCGGCGCCGCAACCGACGATAGAAACCACCCAGTTCGGGGTTGCACCGTGTCGCTGACAGCGCGGCCATGTACAAGGCCCGACGGACGGTGCCACGGCCACCGCGGATGGCGCGGTAGCCTTGACGCCGGCCGCTGTCGTGGGACCAAGGCGCCAAGCCCGCCAAGGAGGTCAAGCCTCTGCCGCACCCTCGGCCCAGTTCGGGCAAGTACCCGAGCAAGGTTGCCGCAGTGAGCTCTCCCACGCCCTTCACGCTCTGATACAGGGCCGCCCGTTCCCGCAACTCCGGGTGACGCCGCCACAGCGCCTGGAGGGCCTTGTCCAGCCGCGCGATCTCTTTGCCCAGCCATGCCACATGGCGCTCACAGGACTTCTTGTTCGCTCCCTTAAGCCCCTTCTCCAGCCGATTGAGTTCCTGCACCCGCTGCTGCACCAACTGCTGCCGCCGCCCCAGCACCTCTCGCAACTCCTCACTGGCCCCGTCCGCCTCCTCCTGCCCCTCCACCTTCATCATCGCCCCGTAGTGCGCCAGCACCTCGGCGTCCATAGGATCGGTCTTGGCCCCACGTCCCAGCGCCTGCGCAAACCCCCGTACCCGCGTCGGATGCGCTACGTGCACCGCCACCCCGCTCCCCTTCAATCCCTTCTCCACACCCCTCTCGTAGCCCCCCGTCGCCTCACACACCACCTGCTTCACCCCCTCCGCTCTCAGCCACTTCCGCATCTCCCGGATACCCCCTGCCTCATTCCTGAACCGCCCTAACCCCTTCCCCAACACCCACACCACCAACTCCCGCTTGCCTACATCTATCCCTGCATATTCCTTCATGACCGCCTCCTCTTCTGCTACCATGACGCTGTCCTCCACACTTGCTTATGCGGGGCGCTGACCCCCGGTATCTGTTCGGAGCGACAACTGGCATGCGGGGTGTCCTACTCCCGCCCGGTGCAGATCCCAAAAGGCTCTCACCCCATGACGTACGACTCGCCCCGCATGCCTACCCCTCAAATTGGCCGATCTGAGGGGTTCTCTCAACATACAAATGACGTATCCGTGGTCCCTGCTACCGCTCGTCCTCGTACCATTCGTCAATGGAGAACTCCTTGCCCAGGCCCCGCTCCCTCGCCAGAGCCACGGCCTTGCCTCCCAATGCCGCGAACTGCGCGCCGAAGCCCACGTTGTTGCAGAAAAACGTGATCTCCCGGTCGTTCTCCCGCGAGCGGGCCTGTCCGGCGATCACCTCACCCAGCTCGGCATACTCGTCCCAAGGGACGTTCTTCTCGAACGGTGCGAAACGCGGCGCGAGGGTTTCGCGCAGCACCGGCGGAGCGAAGTTCAGCCCCTCGTTGCAGCGCCCCTCCCGCATGCTCAGCACCGTGTAGTCGGCGCGCGCGAAACAGGCCTCGTCGATGTCGCGTCCGGATATCGAATCGAGGTGGACGCCCGGGCCAAGCCAGTCGCTGAAGAACACCGCATCGATGGTGTTGGTGCACACGACGATGATGTCGGCGTCCAGAGTCGCCGCTACCGGGTCATCGACGGCCGCGGCGTCGAGGCGAAGACTCCGTCTTGCATTCTCGGCGAACCGCTCGCGGTTGGCCGGAGTGGGGCTGAACACCTTGACGGATTCCAACTCGCGGACGACTCCGAGTCCCATCAGCACGCCTTCGGCGAGCCAGCCCGAGCCGATGACGCCGACGCGCGATGCGTCGGCGCGGGCCAGGTACTCGGCGGCCACCCCGTGCGTGCCGGCGATGCGCAGCTTCTGAAGACAGGCATCCTGGACCACCGCCTGGAGGTCGGCGGTGTCCAGGTCGAAGACCAGGTCGAAGGCGAGGAACTTGCCGTTCCTCTTGGGCACCTTGTCGTATCGCCGGTTGTCGCCGATGCGGGGCCAGCGGTGCAGGTCCGGCAGGATCCGCATGCCCACCGAGCCGAAGGCCGGAACGATGCCGTCCATGGTGCGCAACTCCACGAAGGTGCCCGGCTCGGTGGTCTCGGCGAAGGTCTGGCTCCGGGTGCGGGTGACCGCCGTGCCCGCGGCAAGCCCGCGATAGGTTTCCCGCATGACCTCCACCGCCGTCTCCGGCGAGATCAGCTCTTGAACGTCGCGATTGGTCAACAGAATCGGCATGATCACCTCCCGTCAGGACTACCTTCTTGCGTCTCGTTTCGGAATTGCGGTATGGGTGCGTTCTCTCGACGACCTTCGATCGTGCCATGGCACGGTCCACTGGAGAAGAGGAGGACCCTCCGATGATCGTAATCGACGCCGACGCGCACGTGGAAGAGTCTCCGGCAACCTTCAGCGATGACTACCTGGACCCGGCGTTCCGCAAGCGCAGACCTCAAGTGGTGAACTCGGAAGGACGGCTCTACTGGCGCGTGGAGGACCAGATCTACCCGCGCCTGTTCGGACGCGGCTGCCACAACATGGGAACCCCGGCTCACCACGAGGGGCAACGCTCGTTCTACACGGCGTCCAAGCCGGAAAGCATCGAGAGCATCGAGATCAGCCATCCGGAGGCCCGCCTCAAGGACATGGCCGACGAGGACCTGGGCGTGCAGGTCATCTACCCGAGCTTCTTCCTGGTCCATCCCCTGGTGGACGACCCCGACCTCGGCGCCGCCCTGTGCGGCTCCTACAACCGCTGGCTCGCGGACGCCACGGGGTCGACGGACCAGCTCCACTGGGCCGCGGTGGTGGACCTGGACAACGTCCCGGCCTCGGTGGAGCAGGTGCGCGAGGCCAAGCGTCTGGGGGCGGTGGCGGTGATGATCCTCGGCACCGTGGGCGAGCGCACCCTGGACCACCCGAGCTTCTTGCCGTTCTACGAAGCGCTGGCGGAGGAGGACCTGACGCTGGCGGTTCACGTGGGATGGTCGTGTCCGCCCCTGAGCAACATGTACGACCACCTCTATCCGGGCACCATCATCCCGTTCCTGGTGCCGCTCCTCATGGGGTTCACGGCCATGATCACCGGCGGCGTGCTGGACCGCTTCCCGACCCTGCGGGTGGCGTTCCTGGAAGCCGGGTGCCTCTGGGTCCACTTCCTCATGGACCGGCTGGAGCACCGGTTCGCCTTCACCAACCGTTTCGGCAAATCCATTCCCGAGGCCGCGCCCCGGGCCGCCGTCTCCCCCGCCGAGTACATGAGCCGCGGCAACCTCTTCCTCAGCACCGAGGTGGAGGACCCGCTGCTGCCGCAGGTTCTTGACCTCGTGGGTGACGACCGTGTCGTCTTCGGCTCCGACATGCCCCACGGCGACCGCGACCGCTTCGCGGTGCGGGAGTTCAACAAACGGGAGGACATCAGCGAATCGGCCAAGGAGAAGATCCTCAACACCAATCCGAAACGGCTGTACGGCATCTGACCGAGACGGCGTCCTTCGACTTCGCTTCGCTACGCTCAGCGAAGTCGAAGGACGCCATTTCGAAGGACACCATTCTGCTTACTCGGACAGGGTCCTAGTGTGGCTGTTTCGCCGCCCGCCTAGGGTTGCAACAGGACGCCTCCGTACAGCGGCAAGTAGAGATAGACCACTGCGATGTGCAGAAAGGCGGCACACGCGGCGGCGGCGCTGACCGCGGCGACCCAACCGACACGCGCTTCCAACCGGTAATACGCCAGCACCGCCAGGGGCATTCCCCAGCGGAAACCGGCGAGCAGCACCAGGACGAAGAACACGGCGATCCATGCGAACGCGGCGCGGGCGCGCGCCGTATCCTCGGCGTTCGGCCCGCTATCGCCTGTGACCGCGGACCTCCAGCGCAGCACATCGCTCACCACACTCCAAACGGCCAGCCCCAGGCCGGTGAACCCTATGAGCAGCGGGAAGGTGGCGGTCTCCGGCTGCCACTCGAGCGCGGTGTGCACGATCCAGGCAAACAGCACGGCCACCACGCCGCCGAGCACGATCTCCCGCGCCGGCGTCATCGCCTACCTACCCCCCGGCGCACCGCCACAAAAACCACCAGCGCCATGACCGCCATGCACCCCAGCGGAATGGGCCGGACGAGGAAAGCCGCGCCGTAGCTCGACAGCGAGATGACCAGGTTGTTCTCGGCCAGCGGACCCAGGATGAAACCCACCAGCAGCGGCGCCCGGGCCCAGTCGAACCGCATCATCAGGTAACCCAGCACCCCGAACGCCAGCGTGAGCACGAGGGTGTAGGGGTGGGGATAGGCGACGTAGGCGCCGAACAGCACGAACAGCATCAGCGCCGGGATCAGCAGGTTGCTCCTGAGGAAAGCGATACGGGCGGCGGGCCGTGTGATGGCGATGCATACGCCCGTGGCTAGCAGGTTCGAAAGCACCAACACGATGACCATGGAGAAGCTCAGCGAGAGCTTCTCGCCCAGCATCTCCGGGCCGGGGTTGATGCCGAGAATCAGGAACGCGGCCAGCAGGATGGCGGAGGTGGCGCCGCCGGGCACGCCGAACGCCAGCAACGGCACCAACTCTCCGCCCGCCGATGAGTTGTTGGCGCTCTCGGGCGCGATGACGCCCTTGATCTCGCCTTTGCCGAAGCGCCCGCGCTCGGCGCCCTCGGCCCCCTGGACCGCCATCCCGTAGGCGTAGAAGGCCGCCGCGGTGCCGCCGATGCCCGGGATGGCGCCTCCCACCACGCCCACCACCGCGCTCCGCACCACCAGCCAGCGGTTCGCCAGACACGCCCGCAGCCCCGGCCGGAACCCCTCGCCCATGTCCACGTGGGTGCGTTCGGCGATGCGTCCGCGGATCGCCAGGGAAACCACCTCGGGGAGGGCGAACAGGCCCATGATGATGGGCACCGTCTGAAGCCCGTCGAGCAGGTAGTCGGAGCCGAAGGTGAAGCGGGCCACTCCCAGTTGCGGATCCTGCCCGACGGTGCCCAGCCAAAGGCCCAGGGCGCCCGCTATCAGCCCTTTCACCGGCTTCGCGCCACTCAGGAAGCTGATCATGAGGATCCCCAGCACCACCAGCATGAAGCGTTCCGGCGCGGCGAAGGCCAGCACCACCGGCTGCAGGGCCGGCAGCGCGATCAGCAGCACCAGCGCGCCGATGATCCCGCCCACGGCGGACACCACGAAGGCCGCGGTCAGCCCGCGCGCGGCATCGCCGTTGCGCGCCATGGGGTAACCGTCCAGGATGGTGGCGGCGGCGCTGGGGCTGCCGGGCACGTTGAAGAAGAACGCCGGGAAGGTGTTGGAGGTGTGGACCGCCGACACCAGGGAAAGCATGATCGCGAACGCCACGAAGGGCGACAGGCTCCAGACGAACGGGAGCAGCAGCACGATGCCGAGCACCGCGTTCAGACCCGGCACCGCGCCGAAAACGAGCCCCAGCGCAACCCCCAGCAGAGTCCCGCCCAGGACCGGCAGGGTGAAGGTGATTCCGAGGGCCTCGAGGAAGGCCTCAAAAGCCATTTCGCGGAAGTGTCCCGCGCCACGGGCGCGGGACACTCATCTCAACGGGACTATTTGAGCAGGACCTTCAACCGGTCCTGGATGTCCGCCGGGAGGTTGAAGACCGAGAGGATCAGCTTCTCCGCCTCCGCGGCGTTCAACGTGTTCAGCACGAACCCCTGGTCGGTGGCGGTCTTCCGGAACTCGGGATCGGCCATCATGTCCGCCATGGCCTTCTTGAGGATAGCGGCCGGCTCCGCCGGCAGTCCCGGCGTGGTCGCGAACGGGCGGCTGGCGCTTAGAAGACCCGAGAATGCCACCCAGGCGTCACGGTCCTTGGGGTCGGCGATGGCGTCCACGAATTTCGGGAGCGCCGCGACCTCCACCTTGAGCGGGTCCGGAGGCGGAGCGCCGCCCATGGAAAGCACCAGCTTGATGGTGCCGTCCTTGTGCATCTCGCGGGTCGCCGTATTGACCCTCACCGCGGACCCCGCCGTGGACACGCCGTCCACCTCGTTCTGCTTCATGGCCAGCGCCATGGGGTTGTAGCCCTTGTAGCCCGGTACCAGCCGGATGTTGAACTTGCCCGCCCGCTGCAGGAACTTGGGCGCCTGGGTGAGCAGCGAGCTGGGTCCCGAGGCGCCGACGCGAATGGGCTTCTTGGTGGTCTGGAAGTCCTTGATGGTGCGCTCGGGCCGGTCGCTGCGAAGGGCGAAGATGTAGTGGGCGCCGCCCACGCTGCCGAGCCAAGTGAGCTTCTTGAAATCGATGTCCTTGATGCCGCCGGTGAGGCTCCGCACCACCATGGGGCTGGTGAAATGGATCAGCGACAGGCCGTCGGGCTTCGCCTTGTAGACCGACCTCAACCCGATGACTCCGCCGGCGCCCGGTTTGTTGTTCACGATGGCGGCGGGGTTGCCGGGTATGTGTCTGGGCAGAAACCTGGCCGCGAGCCGCGACATGCGGTCGTAGGTACCGCCCGTGGAATAGGGACAAACGATGGTGATGGTCTTGCCGGCGTAAAAGTCCGCCGCTCCCGCCAGGGAGCCCGTGAGGATCAGCGCGGCGACGGCAACGAAACACGAGAACATTGCAGTGCGCAGGTGCGTCTTCATCGTAACCTCCTGTGTGATCGTACCGGTTGAGATGCGCACAGCACTATCGCACGGGGAGACGAACTGCAAGCGCGGGCGGGATACGTCGTAGGGGCGGGTTTCAAACCCGCCCCTACACCCCGTCGTCGTGCGGAAGACGATCCCAGTAAGGCGGCCGGGCCATCGGCCTTGGATCATCAGGAGCGGGCGCCCGCCCGCCTGCGGTCCAGCGGGACGTACGTGGGCCAGCCTCCGGACAAGACGGTGTCGAGGGAGCGGGTCGCCTGTCCGAACCGGATCCGGTAGATCCACATGTTGGTGAGCACGCGTTCGATGAAGATACGGGTTTCCCGGCTGGGGATGCTTTCGATGAACAGCAGCGGATCGTCCCGGTAGTCGACCTTGCGCTTCCATTCCCGCAGCTTGGCCGGACCACCGTTGTAGGCGGCCAACGCGTAGAACAGGTTGCCGTCGACTTCCTCCCGCGAAAGCAGGTAGCGGAGATACTTTTCTCCCAGGGTGACGTTGAGCACGGGTTCCAGCAGTTCGCGGCGCTGCGCCCCCCGGTACTTCCGGCCGGCCATGACGCCCGCCGTCCGCGGCATGAGCTGCATCAGGCCCCTGGCCCCACGGGAGCTGCGGGCGCCGGCCCGGAAGTTGGACTCCTGCCGCATGACGGCGAACAGGAAGGCGCGATCGAGGGTGTAACCGCCGTCCGGCTCCCACACCGGCAGGGGGTAGAGCGCCGCGTCCACCGGAACGCCGGTGCGTTGCAACAGGCTCTCGGCGGCACGGTAGGACAAGTCGGCCAAACCCGACTCGGACGCCAGGGCCAGGATCACGAGCGCCAGGCGGGGCGACATGCGGTGGGCGAACCGTCGCAGCTCGGTTCCCGCCCGCACGTGCTCCCCGACCTGAATCAGGGCGAGGGCGCGGCGCACGGGCTGCATTCCGAGCAGGTCGCCGAGATCCGCGGCGCTGAGCCCGCGCATTCCGAAATCGAGCGGCGGCCGCTCGCCAAGGGCGGTGATGGCCAGCAGCCCGTAAAAGGTCCGCGGATGCCGGGCCGCGGCCCGCAGCATGGGGGCCGCGCGCCCCGACTCGCCGGCCACACGGTAAGCGCGGCTGGCCCAGTAGCCGCCGGCCGATACCAGCCACGGGTTCACCGACTTCGACTCCGCCAACGCCCGGAACAGCTCCGCGGCATCGCGGTGTTGCCCAAGCCGCCAAGCCGCCAGCCCTCCCCACCAGTAAGCCAGCGGAACCCGGGCGCCCGACCGCGCGATCGCCCGTCTTGCCACCTTCAACGCCTGCCGGTCCCGGTCCCAGAAGTAGTATCCCCTGGCGATCCACGCCAGGTTCTCGTCGAAGCTCACGGCGTCCAGGACGCGGACATGGTGCGGCTGCTCCAGAAAACGGAGGGCCTTCGTCACGTAGCCGCCGGACACCATCTTCCGGATCTCGCCGTGGACTTGGCGGATCGCCGGCCGGCTCGCGCGGGAACGGGCCTCGGCCTCCGCTCCTTTCTGGCGGCGGCCGTTGGCGCTCCACCGCGTCACCGGCACCGGATCGGACTTGAGCTCGGATACCAGCACGGCGCGGGCGGGCTTTTTCGGCGACTTCCAGCCCTCGGGTTGCCGCTTCTTCGCCAAGCGGTAGACTCGCCGGGCGCCGGGATGGTCCGCGTGCGCGTTCATCCAGGTCCACAGCTCGCCGTAGGACGAACGGTAGAGGGTGGGGTGCATGAGGCGCTGGAACCGGACGTGACCCATCAGCAGCGGATCGCGGACCCACTTGATGAACGCATCGGCCTCGTTCCAGTGCCCGTCCTTCTGGAGAGCGAAAATCCTTCGGTACAGGGCCGCGTCATGCCGGGACAGCAGGCTCGGAAGATCGGCCGTACGGCGCTCCACGGCATCGGACGCGCGCAGTGACGCCGTCTTGAGCGTCGATGACGTCTGTGCGGTGGCGGACCCGGCCACAAGCCAACCGCTCATGCCGAGCAGCAGCGCCGAAACCGCCGTGACCGTTACCGTGTGCCTCATTTCGGCGAACCTACCGTCATTAGTGCTCCATCCAAAGCAAGCGCCCTACCTACTCCATTTAAGCACAGGTTTCAAGCATTCCGAAAATATTTGTGACCGGCCGTTACCCTATTTCGCCGCTCCCCTCACGGCCGCTCTAGGGCCTGTTAACACTAATCACTATCGTAATGCCTCAACAATGAGCGAGAAGTGGATGAAGCCGAGGAAGACCACGTCGAGCTTCTCGAAGCGGGAGAAGATGCGCCGGAATCCCTTGAGACGGCGAAACAACCTCTCGATTTCATTGCGGCGCTTGTACATGTGGCGATCATACATCCATGGGTCGAGTCGCGTCGACAACGGCGGCACCACGGGGATAAACCCTAGATCGAGGGCCAACTGGCGCGTCTCGTTGCCTTCGTACGCTCGGTCCATGACCAGCGAGGGACTGTCATGCTGCTGACCCAAGCGATTCAGCAGCTTCCGTCCTTCTGGGGCGTCGTGGGCCTGTCCAGGGGAGAGCGAGAAGGTGATGGCCGTTCGAGCATCCGCGGCAACCATATGAATCTTGGTGGTCCAGCCTCCTCGGGATTTGCCGATGGCTTGGGGGCCGTTTTTTTTAGCGCCCCCGTCCCGTCGGGATGGACCTTGACGATGGTGCTGTCCAGCGACACCGCCTCGATCTTGATGCGCACCATCTGCTCCCTCTGGAGCAGCTCGAACACCTGGTCCAGCACCCCGTTCTTCGACCAGCGATTCATCCGGGTATAGATCGTGTGCCAATTGCCGAACCGAGCCGGTAACCCTCGCCACTTGCAACCATGCTCCGCCACATACAAAATAGCGTTGAGCACCTGTCGGTTCGAAAGGCTCACATTCCCTCGCTGCACCGGGAGGTACCCTGCAATGCGCTCATATTGCGCTTCCGTCAATTCCATCCCATGAGCATAGCATATCTTCAATTTAGTGTTAACAGGCCCTAGTCGAGGGCCCGCAACCGCCCCTCCACACGGGGCGCGACGACTCTCCGGGCGGTGATGTAGTCGATCACCTGGGTGGCCATCAACGTACCGGCCCGGGCGTCGATGAGCCGCCTCCGGCCCGCGAGGACCCGGTAGCCGTCGCCGCCCCGGGCCATGAAATCGTTGGTGGCAACTGTGAATTTCGCGTTCGGATCCAGGGCGCCGCCGCCGCGCCGGACCTCGATCACCCGCTTGCCGGCGGGCCGGCGGGGATCGTAGACCACCTCTATCCCGGAGACTTGGGGAAACCGCCCCGCGGTCTTTTCGATTCCGCTGAAACCGTTCTCGAGCGCCGTCCGCAGCTCGGCGCCGGACAATTCCAGCAGCACGGTCTTGTTGCCGAACGGCAGCTCGCTCAGGACGTCCCGGCGGGTGAGGGTCGTCCCCGGCGGATAGACCCTGTTGGCGCGGATGCCGCCGCCGTTGGTCAGCGCGACATCGGCGTCCACCGCCACGCGCATGGCATCGGCCACGAGGTTGCCGATGGCCGTCTCCCGCGTCCGCACCGCGGGCCGGCGGCTGTCGATCTCGGTCTCGGTGGTGCCGATCTCGGCGTCGAGCTCCCGCGACAGCCGCTCGCCATAGGCGCGAACCGCCTTGGCCAGGGTCGGGTCGGGGTCCACGCGGCCGGTATGGACGGCGCGGAAGGCCGGGCTCCAGACGAAGCGCTTCTTGCCGCGGGATTCGACCTCGTCCAGCGTAAGGTCGATGACGGTGACCCAATCCGCCTGCTGTGCCGACTCGGCGAACAGGACCCGGCCGTCGTAGTCCAGCCGGAGCCGGTGGTCGTCTCCGCTGAGCAGCACGTCCACCGCGCCCTGCCGCAAGAGGGCCTCGTCCTCCGCTACATCGGTATGGGCCAGCGCCACGACCAGATGAGCGCCGTCCGCCCGCAGCGCCGCGGCCTGGGCGGAGGCCGCCTCGAGGACCGGGGTGAACCTGACGCCGCCGGGGCTCGATTTCACGGCGGTGCCGACGGTCGTCAGGCCGAAGATCCCCACCTTGAACCGGCCTACGTCGACCGTGATGGAAGCCGCCGCGCCGTCGATGATCTCGCCGTCGGTGTCGATGTTGTTGGCGCCCAGGATCGGAAATTTCGCCTCGGAGAACCGTTGCTTCGCCACATCCGGACCGAAATCGTACTCGTGATTGCCGATGGCCATGGCCGTCAGGCCGATGCGGTTCAACAGCTCGATCATGTGGGCGCCCTTGTCGATGGCGGACATCAACGAAGGAGAGATGGCGTCGCCGCCGAAGGTCACGAGGACATGGGGCCGCCGCGCCCGCTCCGCTCGCACCACCGCGGCCAGGCGCGCGACGCCGCCCTGACCGTCCTTCTCCTCCATCCGGTCCAGGTCGTTGAAATGAACGATGGTAAGCTCCACCGGCTTGGCCAGACCCGGGCTTCCGGTCATGACGACAACGGCCAGCGTCAAGACCGCCCCGATCAGCGAGATCCGCAACTTCGCGCTTCCCATGGTGACCCCCCTTCCCTTCCTTTCGCGCGATAACACCGCTTCTTTAGGACCGCGTTACGGAAAATGAAAACAATGGGATTTCCGGCGGGCCGCCGGATGCGCGGGCGAGTCCGGGCCGTAGAGGCGCTTGCGAGCGGCGCGCCCGTTAGCCCCGCAGTTCGTCGAGGGCCCGTGATTCGTGCCAGCGCCGGCTGAGGATCAGCTTGCCTTCCCGCGATTGCCGCTTACGGAAGCCCAGCAGGTGGAACAGCTCCAGCACGAACCAGCGGGCGATGCGCGGGTTGACCACCAGGGTCCCGGGCCTGTCCGGGAATCTTCGCACCCCCGGCAACGCCGGCAGGAGCCGCTCGACGCGCAGACGGCGCAGCCACCGCGCGACCCGCAGCCAGAACGGCCGCACCGGCCGGACCAGGAAGAAGCCGTCGGTGCCCTGTCCCTGGTAGAGCGGCATGAGGATCTGTCCGGTTTCGCCGGCGTGGATCGGTCCGCCGCGGTCGCGCGCGAGGATCTGTCCGCGCTCCACGGGCTGGAAGTTGCTGAACCCGGGCCGCATGACGAACTCGTCGCCTTCCCGGATCACGTGATGGTAACGGACCTCCACCACCGGCGGGACATCGCCCTCGGTGGCGGGCGTGTCATCGCCTTCCGCCGGCAGCGGCAGGTCTTCGGCACGGATGCAGCCCGCGGTCGCCAGCACCGTCCGGATGGCCGCCATGTGTATGGCCACCGCCGCCGGTGAATCGTTCTGCCCCCCCTCGAAGCCCACGGCGACATGTCCCTCTTCGCCCAAATAGTTCAGGATCGTGCTCTCCAGCCGCTCCTCCAGCCCCAGCACCACCGGAGCGCCCAAACGGAAGCCGAACCGGCGATTCAGCAGCGTATCGCCTATGACCACGAAGGGGGTGCCCGCCGCCGAGGTGGTATGCAGGTCGAGACAGACCACCGGCCCCCGGCGCCGCTCCAGCTCCACGTCCAGGAACTCCAGCAGCTCGCGCTGTTCCAGCTCCTCGGCGGTCGCCTCCTCGGAGGGACGCTCGCGCCTCAGCCGCGCGACGCGGTCGTGCGACCACGCGCGATTGAAATCCTCGTCGATGTACCGGCATCCCCGCACTAGCGCCGCCCGGTTGCCGGCGAAGCCCACGAACGACCCGCGGAACGGGACCGCGGCCGAGCGCAGTTCCCCGAGCATCCGCTCCAGGGCGTGCACCCCGGCCGGCTCGTTGCCGTGCATGCCGCCGATGCCGATCACGAGCGGTCCGTCGCTGTCTCCGCCGTAGCTGCCGAGCAGCCGCGGGAAACGGCGGTCCGGGGCCGAGGATTCAACCGCCATCCGCCCCGGACTCCCCGGCAAGCTGCTCCAACAGCCGAGCCGTAAGCTGGAGGATGTCGCTCTCGGTGACGATCCCCACGAGCCGGTCTTCCTTCACCACCAGCAGATAGTCGCTCCGCGCCTCCCGCATGCGCGCCACCGCCTGCGTGACCGTGGCCTCCGGCGCGATGGTGACGGGGTCGGGCCGCATGACCTCCCGCACCGGCACCGGCTCGCCGCCGGCGTCGGGCGCGGCCGGAGCCCACTGCCGCAGGGCCTCGAAGCACGAGAGCAGGCCCGCCACCTTGCCCTCCTCGTCCTCCACCGGCACATGGCGGATGCGGCGCCAGTCCATGAGCCTGATCACCAGGTCCATGGGCTCGTCCGGGTGCACCGTGATGAGGTCCGTGGTCATGAACTCCTCGATGCGGAGGGCGTGGGGCTTGCCGCCGCGGCCCTCCTCGACTTTCGCCAAAGGCCATTCGTGCACCGGCGTTCCCTCCCATTGCCGCGTGACCGTCGCCGCGGTGAGGGCGCTCAAGAGCGCGTCCTGGGTGTCCGCCCCCTGCATGTCCGCGAGCGAGCGAAGCATCCAGGACGCGCCGTTCCGGCGCGACGCCACCCGCTGCTCGATGACCCCCAGGTAGCGGTCCACGTCCGCGGAGTCGAGGCCCGCGGCGCGCAGGCCCTGCCATGCCAGCGGCAGCAGCTCGCGCCGGATCAGGTCGTCCGCGGGCGCCGTGGCGCCGTCCACCCAGGTGAACTGCGCGCGCAGCCCGCGCTGCGCCGCCGCCAGGAAGTTGGCCTCGGCGTCATGGAAGGGCATGGTCGCGGCCACGTCGCCGTATGCCTCCTGTCCCCCACGGAGCATCCCCAGGAAGAAGGCCGCGTTGGCCACCTCGTCCAGGACCGTGGGGCCCGAGGGCAGCACCCGGTTCTCGATACGGATGTGGGCCGTGCCCTCGCCGAGGCCGAAACAGGCGCGGTTCCAGCGATAGACCGTACCGTTGTGGGTGCGCAGGGCCGGCAACGTCGGCAGTCCTCCCCGCGCCAGCACGTCCAGCGAGTCCTCGTCCAGGGGGGCTCCCAGCAGCACGCGGAAGCGGGCAAGGTCTTCCCGGATCAACTCCAGGATGGACTCCCGCACCCACTTCTGGCCGAAGCTCACGCGGGCGGCGCGCTCGCGCATGTGGTGGCCCGCCCGGCGCGTGTCGATAGACTGCTGGAACAGCGGGATGCGGGTCTCGCGCCACAGCCGGCGTCCGAACAGCAGCGGCGAGTTGGCCGCCGCCGCCAGCAGCGGGGCGGTCACGAGTTGCGCCAGGTTGTAGCACTGGGCGAACTCCGCCGGCTCCACCTGGTAGTGCACCTGGAAGCTCGTGCAGCCGGACTCCAACATCACCGAGTCGTGGCGGATGTTCAGCTCGTCGGCGCCTTTCAGGCTGAACTCGTAGTCGCCGCCGCGGAGCTGTGTCAGCACCTCGTTGAGCGCCCGATAGCGGGGCCGCGGGGCCATGTGGGCCAGCGCCAGGTCGGACTTGCGAAGGGTCGGCAGGATGCCCACGAGCACCACCTCGGCGCCGCGTTCGTGGGCCGCCTCCCTCAGCCGCCCCAGCGCCGATTCGAGGTGCCCCTCGAGCCGGCTGAGGCAGTCGCCGCCGAACTCCAGCGGATCGAGGTTGATTTCCAGGTTGAAGAGCCCCAGCTCGGTGGTGTAGTGGGGGTCCGCCACCTGCTCCAGCAGTTCCATGGCCAGCATCGCCGGGCGCCGCGCCGCGTCCACGAGGAAAAGCTCCTGCTCCGCCCCGATGCGGTGCACGCCGGACTCGATCATGCCCTCGTCGAGCATGCGCTCCAGCGCCTGCACGTCCCGCAGCAGGTGCGATATGAACGACCGAAGCTCGGCGGCGTCCTCGTCGCGTAGTACGTCCTGGCTACCCATGGCTGGTTCCTGTTTGCCGGCTTCGTCCCGGCCCGACCGGCCGGCGTAACAAGACGCCGAGCCGGCGAGATTTTGGCAGCATAGCACCCACACCCCAGAATTTGCAGGTCGGCTGCACGCCCGGCGGCGCCGAGTTCCGGAGCCCTACGCATGAACGCCGATTCAAGATTGTCATGACAATTGGAAGTTCAACCTCCATCCATCATGACAATTTGAAGCTCCACTCAAGATAAGCCTGTCACCCTTCCGCCCGCGAATCCTCTGGAAAGAGCAGCCTGCGCGTGTGCCGCGCGATCATCAGGTCCTCGTCGGTGGGGATGACGCGCACGGTGCATGGGCTGCGCGGGGTACTGATGGTGCCGGCGTGGGCCTGGTTGCGTTCGGTGTCGATCTCGATGCCGAGGTGGGCGAGGCCCTCGCAGATCCGCCGGCGGACCGGGGCGGCGCGCTCGCCGATGCCGCCGGTGAAGACCAGGGTGTCGAGGCCGTCGAGAGCGGCGGTCAGGGCGCCGACGTGCTTGCGCGCCTGGTAGCAGAAAAGGTCTACGGCCAGCGCCGCTAGCGGGTTCCGCTCGCGCGCCTCCAGCAGGGTCTTCATGTCCGGGCTCAGGCCGGAGACGCCCAGCAGGCCGGCCTCGCGGGTCACCAGCCGCTCGACCTTGTCCGCGCTCCAGCCGCGTTCGCGCACCAGGTGGATGAGGACGCCGGGGTCGAGGTCGCCGCTGCGCGTTCCCATCATGAATCCGCCGGCCGGGGTGAAGCCCATGGTGGTGTCCACGGGCGCGCCGTCGCGCACCGCCGCCATGCTGGCGCCGTTCCCCAGGTGGGCGACGACGACCCGGCCGCGGGCCGCGTCCCCCAGCGCCTCCAGGACGTATTCGTACGACAGGCCGTGGAATCCGTAGCGGCGCACGCCCTCCTCCCACAGGGCGTCGGGCAGTGCGAAACGCTGGGCCAGTTCCGGCATACGCCGGTGGAAGGCCGTATCGAAGCACGCCGCCTGCGGAAGACGAGGGAAACGCGCCGCCACGGCCTCGATGCCGGCGACGGCGCCGGGCAGATGCAGCGGCGCCAAGGGGACGAGGGCGCGCAGGTCCGCCAGCAGGCGCGCGTCCACCCGTTCGGGAGCCGAGTGGTCCGCGCCGCCGTGCACCACCCGGTGCCCGACGGCGCCGGGCTCCGGCAGGAGCAACCGCGCGGCCGCGCCGAAGACCGCGTCTACCGCCGCCTCATGGTCGGAGAAATCCTCCTTCCGCTCCAGGAGGAGGGGTCGGCGTCTATCCGCACCGCGCACCCAGAGCAGCCCCGCCGCCAAGCCGATGCGCTCCGCCGCGCCGGCGGCCAACAACGCCTCGCCTGCGCCTTGAGGTCGGTAGAGCGCGAACTTGAGCGAGGAAGACCCGCTGTTCAGGCACAGGATGGACTGATCGCCGGCATTCATCGATGATCTTCCGTGTCACTGTCCGCGGCCGAGGGCGACCGCCGGTCGCCCCTACACGGACTAATGCCATGCCTCGCGCTCGATTCCTGGTTACCCGCGCAGACTCCTATCGCGCCCACGTCCAGTTGCGGATCTCCGGCAGGTCCTCGCCGTAGCGCGCGATGTGCTGCCGGTGGTCGATGAGCTTGTCGCGCACCGCCTGCTTGGCGTAAGCGGCGATGTTTCCCAGCCTGGGGATCCGGTCGACGACCGCTTCCACAAGGTGGAAGCGGTCCAGCCCGTTGAGCACGGTCATGTCGAACGGGGTGGTCGTGGTACCTTCCTCCTTGTAGCCGTGGACGTGAAGGTTCGCGTGGTTGGTGCGCCGGTAGGTGAGGCGATGGATCAGGTAGGGATAGCCGTGATAGGCGAAGATCACGGGCCGGTCGGTAGTGAAGATCACGTCGAACTCCCGGTCGCCGAGGCCGTGGGGGTGGTCCTCCGCGTGCTGCAGCTTCATCAGGTCCACCACGTTCACCACGCGGATCTTCAGGTCGGGAACGTGCTCGCGCAGCAGGTCCACCGCCGCCAGGGTCTCGATGGTGGGGACGTCACCGCAGCACGCCATGACCACGTCCGGCTCCGAGCCCTGGTCGGTGCTCGCCCATCCCCAGATGCCGATGCCCCTGTTGCAGTGTTTGACCGCCGCGTCCATGTCCAGCCACTGAGGCTCGGGCTGCTTGCCGGCGACGATGACGTTGACGTAGTTGCGGCTGCGCAGGCAGTGGTCCGTGACCGAGAGCAGCGTGTTGGCGTCCGGCGGGAAGTAGACCCGGATGACGTCTGCCTTCTTGTTGACCACGTGGTCGATGAAGCCCGGGTCCTGGTGGCTGAAGCCGTTGTGGTCCTGCCGCCACACGTGGGACGACAGCAGGTAGTTCAGAGAGGCGATGGGACGCCGCCAGGGAACGTGGCTCCGGGTGGTCTTGAGCCACTTGGCGTGCTGGTTGAACATGGAATCCACCACGTGCACGAACGCCTCGTAGGTGGAGAAGATGCCGTGCCGCCCGGTGAGCAGGTATCCTTCCAGCCAGCCCTGGCAGGTGTGCTCGCTCAGAATCTCCATGACCCGACCGTCGGGAGCCAGGTGGTCGTCCTCGGGGAGGGTGTCCGCCATCCATACGCGGTCGGTGACCTCGAACACCGCGCCGAGACGGTTGGACGCGGTCTCGTCCGGCCCGAACACGCGGAAGTTCCGGCTCTCGAGGTTGCGCCCCATGACATCCCGCAGGAAACGCCCCATGACGCGGGTGCTCTCGCCCACGGTCCCGCCGGGCCGGGGCACATCCAGGGCATAGTCGCGGAAGTCTGGCATCCTGAGGTCCTGGAGCAGGAGGCCGCCGTTGGCATGGGGGTTGGCGCCCATGCGCCGCGTCCCCTCGGGGGCCAGCGCCGCCAGCTCCGGCACGAGCCGTCCGGACTCGTCGAAGAGCTCCTCCGGGTGGTAGCTCCTCATCCATTCCTCCAGCAGCCTCAGGTGGTCCGGCTTGGCCGTCAGCTCCGCCAGGGGCACCTGGTGGGAGCGCCAGGAGCCCTCGGTCCTGAGCCCGTCCACCTCTTTCGGACCGGTCCAGCCCTTGGGAGTGCGCAGGACGATCATGGGCCAGCGCGGACGGGCGGTGACGCCGGCGCCGCGCGCCCCCTCCTGGATGGCGCGGATCCGCGCCATCACCGTGTCCAGGGTCTCGGCCATGAGCCGGTGCATCTCGGAGGGCTCCGAGCCTTCGACGAAGTACGGCTCGTAGCCGTAGCCCACGAACAGGCTCTCCAGTTCGTCGTGGCCGATGCGCGAGAGGATTGTGGGATTGGCGATCTTGTACCCGTTCAGGTGGAGGATGGGCAGCACCGCGCCGTCCCGCGCGGGATTGAGGAACTTGTTGGAATGCCAGGCTGCCGCCAGCGGGCCGGTCTCGGCCTCGCCGTCGCCCACTACGCAAGCGACGATCAGGTCCGGGTTGTCCAGGGCCGCGCCGTAGGCGTGGGAGACCGCGTAGCCCAACTCGCCTCCCTCGTGGATGGAGCCCGGGGTCTCGGGGGCCACGTGGCTGGGGATGCCGCCCGGAAAGGAGAACTGCTTGAACAGCAGCCGCATCCCCGCCTCGTCACGGGACACGTTGGGATAGACCTCGCTGTAGGTCCCCTCGAGGTAGGTGTTGGCCACGAGCCCGGGCCCGCCGTGGCCCGGGCCGGCGACGTAGATGACGTTGAGGTCCTGCTCGCGAATGACCCGGTTCAGGTGCGCGTAGATGAAGTTCAGCCCCGGGGTGGTGCCCCAGTGGCCGAGGAGCCGCGGCTTGATGTGGGCGGCGGCCAGCGGCTCCTTCAGCAAGGGGTTGTCGAGCAGATAGATCTGCCCGACGGACAGGTAGTTGGCGGCGCGCCAGTAGGCGTGTAGCGCCTGCAGCTCTGTGTCCAAAAGCGCGCCGGACATGTGGGTTAGAGCAGGCTCTTGCCGCCGAAGCGGCTCTTCCACTGCTCGATGACCTCCTTGTTGTAGACGTTGTCGGGCACCTCGCCGCGGAGGGCGGTCAGGACCGAGCTGGTGGCCCACACCACGCCGGGATGGAGCCCGCTGCCCTTGTTGGAAGAAACCATGTGGGGCGACATGATCACCTTGTCGCCTAGCTTCCGGAGCGGGCTGTCCATGGACAGGGGCTCGTCCTCGAACACGTCGAGGACCGCGCCCGAGATGACGTCGTTTTCCAACGCCTCGGTGAGCTCCGGCTCGTTGACGCAGTAGCCGCGGGAAGTGTTGATGAAGATGGCGTCCTTCTTCATCTGCGCGAACTGCTCCTTGCCCATCATGTGGCGGGTCTCCTTGGTGAGGACCACGTGGAGGGTCACCACGTCGGACTCGCGCAACAGCGTCGCCAGGTCCACCTTCTCGACGCCGGCCTCGGCGAACTTCTCGTCGGGCACGTACGGATCGCAGGCGATCATGCGCATGCCCCAGGGCTTCATGAGCTTGGCGACGCGGGTGCCGATGCGCCCCAGGCCGATGATGCCCAGCACGATGCCGGGGTAGCCGTCCATCTCCCGGGACCCCACGTAGGTTCCCTGGTGGCTCAGGTCGCGCCACTCGCCGCCGCTCTTCAGGTGACGGTCACGCTCGCGCGTACGCTTGAGCATGGTCAGCATGCCGGTGATGGTGCCCTCGGCAACTCCGCCCCAGTTGGACTCGGTGGGCGCGTGGCACACCATGATGCCCATCTCCGTGGCCGCGTCCACGTCCACGTCGTCCACGCCGATGGTGTACTTGGCCACCACCCGAAGATCCTTGGAGGCCTTCATGATCTCCTGGCTGATGGGAGAGCTTCGGATGGAGGTCCCCACCAGCGCGTGAGCACCCTCCGCCATGGAAACCATCTCCGCCTCGTTGTCCCCCTGGGGGTTGTGCCAACCGGCCTTGCCCAGGACCAGCTCGCAGCCGTTGTCCTCGAGTTTCTTGTGGGAGTCGCCCTTCTCGTCGTTGGGAGCGAATATGAACACCTTGGCTTTGGCCATTGGATTTCCTCCTGTATCTTCACACGGTCCGTATTGTCTGTGCGAGCCACGAAAGTTAATATGAGCCGGCCGGACAGGTCAACCGGCGGCCCTCGATGCGGGGACCACCGACATGCTGCTGAACACGGACATATCGCGACGCGTGGTCCTTTACACGGAAGACATGCCGTGGACCGACTCGCCGCTTGCCGGGGTCCGGCGGCGCATGCTGGAGCGCGACGGCGAGGAGGTAGCGCGGGCCACGAGCATCGTCCGCTATGCGCCCGGAAGCCGCTTCTCGGCGCATTCCCACGGGCTGGGCGAGGAGTTCCTGGTGCTCGAAGGCGTGTTCTCCGACGAGCACGGGGACTATCCCGCCGGCACCTACGTGCGGAACCCGCCGGGCTCCCGGCACAGCCCCCGCAGCCGCGACGGCTGCACGCTGTTCGTGAAGCTCCGGCAGATGGACGTGGAAGAGCGCCGATTCGTGCGCGTCGATACCGCCGACACCGCGTGGTCGCCGGCAAACGAACCGGGTCTTCTCGTCATGCCGCTCCACTCGTCGGCGACCGAAACCGTGGTGCTGATGAAGCTCGAGCCGGGGGCTCGCCTGGCGCGGCACCACCATCCCGCGGGCGAAGAGATCTGGGTGCTCGAAGGCACTCTCGAGGACGACGACGGGACCTACCCCAAGGCCACCTGGCTGCGGAACCCTCCCGGCAGTTCGCATGCGCCGCGCACCCGCGAGGGCTGCACCCTCTACGTCAAGACCGGACACCTGACCGCGGTGTAACAGGCGTCTGGTCGTCCGCCCGTGTTACCAGTGCCGCCCGAGGGCCACGCTGATGGCGCCCGCCACAACAAGCAGCGTGCCGAAGACCACGGCCGGCGTCGTATTCTCGACGCGGCGCAGCACAAGGCTGGCCAGGAGCACGGTCCATACCGGCGAGGTGGCGGTGATGGGCGAGACAACCACCGTCGGTCCCGACGCCAGCGCGAAGAACAGGAGCAGGATCGCCAGGGTCTCGCAGGCGCCGGAGAGGGCCAGGGGGAGCATGGCCTTGCGGTGCCAGACGATGGGGTCCCGCGGCAGCGGCAGCGCCAGATAGGTGGTGAAGCAGCCCAGGGAGACGACCCCCACCAGCGCGGCGAAGAAGAGGGGCTCGTCGGCAAGGAGCATGGCGTATCGCCGGATGGGATGCACGGTGGAAGTCATGACCGACGTCGCCACCGGCAACAGCAGGTACCAGGGACGAAAGTGGGGGATCTGCTCGTCCATTCTCCATGAGGTGAGAGCCGTGCCGCCGACGATCAACACCACGCCCGCAAGATTGAGGGCGTTGGTCTGCTCTCCCAGCACGGTGACGCCTATCACCACCGTGAGCATGGGGTGCGTATTGCGCAGGGTGACGGCCCGGGATACACCCACCTTGGAGATGGCCAGGTAGTGGCAGGTGCGCAGCACCGCCTGCAGAAGCCCGGTGGCGGCTACCAAGTAGAGCGCGGTGCCGGGAACGGCGGGAATGCCCTGTGTGAGCAGGACGATCGCGGGCAGCCCGACGGCGTGAATCGACAACGAGAAAAGCGTCGCGGTATTGGGCGTCGAGTACCGCATCCCCCACCGGGCCGAGATGTTCGACGTGGCGTAGGACAAGGCGGTGAGGAGCGCGAGCAGTTCGGCGGACATCTCTTTCCCAAGTGACGGGCGAGCCTGGAACGACATCGGTGTGGCGCACCGGAGGCGATGCCGTTGTTTCACGGCCTATCCCGGATGACGGGAAAATGCGAACACTCCACCGGAAGCGCCGACGCCGGGCCCCGGACACCGAAAGATCGTGAAGAAGTTCAAGTTCGACCGCCCGGCGACCTGTTACGAGCTCCGGACGGCGGACTGACAGACGCGGAAGTTGACACGGCACTCCGGTCGTGGCAAGTCAGCACTTCGCATTCCGGGGCCGTGAATTCATGAGGAACACATGTGGGAAGCTTCCATAGAAGCGGCGGAAAAGCTCTTTTCCCTCGGGCCGCTGCTGGCGATGCTGGTGATACTGCCGGTCGCGCTGATCTCGGGCCTGATGCCCGGCGGGAACCTGCCCATCGCGGTGGTGCTGCTGGGGTTCGCGGGGTACATCGACCCCTGGATCACGGTGACCGCCGTGGTCTTCTTCCTGGCGGCCAGCGACATCACCGAACCGGTCCCCTCCATCCTCATGGGAATTCCCGGCGCCCGTTCGGCCCAGGCGACCATCCTCGACGGCTACCCCCTGGCGCGCCAGGGTTTGGCGGGAGTCGCCCTGGGCGCCAGCTACATGTGCACGCTGGTGGGCGGGATCGTGGGCGCGCTGGCGCTGCTGCTGTCGCTGCCCGTCTCCCGTGAGCTGCTGCGGCTCTTCGGGTCGGCCGAGTTCTTCCTGCTGTCGCTCCTGGGGCTCATGTGCGTGGCCATCGTCAGCTCCGGAGCGTTCGTCAAGGGCATGCTGACGGCCTGCTTCGGACTCGCCATCTCCATGATCGGCTTCTCCGTCATCGGCGGCAACGTCCGCACCACCTTCGGCATCGACTACCTCTGGGACGGCATCCCCCTGGCCCCGGTGGTCATCGGCCTGTTCGCCCTGCCCGAGGTGGTGGACCTGGTGGTGTCCAACACTCCCATCGCCCGTGAACGCCTGGAGACCATGCTGAAGGAAGCGGACCGGGACGTCTACAAGGGCATGAAGGAAGCCCTCAACAACAAGTGGCTGCTGGTGCGCTCGTCGCTCATCGGCACCTTCGTGGGGATGATGCCGGGCATCGGCTCCTCCGGGGCTCACTGGATCGCCTACGCCCAGGCGCGCCATACCGAAAAGGGCGCCATGGAGAGCTTCGGCAAGGGCGACGTACGCGGCGTCATCGCCGCGGACTCGGCCAACAACTCGGTGGACGGGGGCGTGCTCATTCCCACCGTGGTGTTCGGGATACCGGGCAGCGGCGGCATGGCCATCCTGCTGGCGATTTTGGTGCTGTCGGGGGTCCAGCCGGGCCCGGCGATGCTGACCAAGCACCTGGACCTCACCATCAGCCTGGTCTACACCATCGTGCTGGGGAACGTCATCGTCGTACCCATCATGCTCTATTTCGCGCCCTACCTGACCCGCATCGCGGCCATCTCCCCCAACGTGCTCGCGCCCATCATCATCGGCCTGGTGACCCTGGCGGCATTCCAGGCCACCTATTCCATGGAGGACCTGGGACTGGTGCTGGCCTTCGGCGTGCTGGGCCTGTTCATGAAACGCTACGGCTGGCCGCGGCCGCCGATCCTCATCGCCGTGGTGCTGGCGGAGATCGTGGAGAAATACCTCTGGCTTTCGGCCAACAGCTACGGCTGGTCCATGTTCGCGCGCCCGCAGTTCCTGTCCATCATCGTGGTGATGATCCTGGTGATGGTGGTGAGCCTGCGGATGCAGCAGGGCGCCAGGCGGGCCGCGGAGGAGTCCACGGGCGAGGCGCGGGAATCGGAGCTGGAAGACGATTGATGGCGAACGGAGGCGAGAACATGAGCCCGGGCAACGAGCCGACGGGAACCGCGCGGCGCGGCTTCTCGGTGGAGGTGGTGGGGGAAATCATCCTGCTGGCCATCGTAGGATCGTTCTTCGTCTACATGTTCATCGAGTCCTTCGGCTGGCCCGAGGGCTCGGCCCTGATGCCGCGCATCGCCATCGTGATGGGGACGCCGTTCTGGGTCGCTCGCCTGATCACCCTGGTCCGCAGCACGCGGGAGACCTCGGCCGATATGATCATGGACCTGGGTTTTCGCACCGGCGCCGATCCCCGGGGCGAACGCATGCGTTTCATCCGCATCTGCCTCTTCATCGCGGGCCTGTACGCGGCCATCTGGCTGGTAGGATTCCACATCGCTCTCCCGCTGGGGGTCTTCCTCTACACGCTGATCTACAGCCGCGCCGGATGGATCGGGTCCGCCATCCTGGGCCTCCTGTTCCTGGCGCTGATCGTGGGCGTCTACGACAACTTCCTGAACGCCACCTGGCACGACCCGCCGCTGCTCAGGCTGTTCTGGGGTTGACCGAGACGCAAAACGGCCATCCGCCGAGTGACGGATGGCCGTTTCGTTCGTACCCTTGAGGGACGGGCGCCCGCCTACCCTACTTGAGACCCATGAGCCTCTTGAGCAGCTTCTCGCCGTTCGGCGTGAGCGACTGGTAGCGCTTGAGCCCGTCGTTGAAGTCTTCCGCGGTGCCCAGCGCGACCTCGTAGCCCGCGACTCCCGCGGCCTTCAGGAAATCGGCGTCCTTCGTGGTGGACTCGAAAGCCTTCTTCCAGACATTGTAAACGTCGTTCGGGACCCCGGGCTGAAGCACGTAGATCCGGCTGAACGTATTGAACCTCTGGGCCACGAGGAAAGCGTTCTGCTGCTCCTCGGTGGATTTCACGACCTCGAAGAGGTGCGGCACCTCGGTGGCGCCGAGCTTGCCCAGCCAGTCCTTGGAGGGCTCCTTTTCCCACCAGAAGATGGGCGCCACCTTCTTGTCGGTGATCCACTTCGGGAACAGCCGCGGCACGTTCTCCTCGACGCAGCGGTCGACGCCTTCCATCTCGTCACGGTCGAAGGCGGCCATGATCTCGGATGTTCCGCCGTAGCCGTAGACCATCTTGATGGGCCCGCCCATCTCCATCACGAACTGGGGGCCGATGCCGAAGGCCGCGCCCGGGGCGTTGCCGCCGCTGGTCACGGGCTTGCCGCGCTTCACCAGGTCCGCGTAGGAGGCGCCGATGCTGCGGCGCACGCACCAGATGCGGGGCACCTCGCCGGCGCTGGGGCTTCCCAGCACGCGCACGGTCTTGAGATCGAAGTCCGGCACGTCCTTGCCGGCCAGCTCGCGCTGGACGAACCGGGGATGAAGCAGACCCAGCGTCATGCCGTCGGGCTTGGCCTTCATGGCCCGGCGCAGACCGCGGAGCTGTCCCGCTCCGGGAACGTTGCGGACGATGAAGGACGGGTTGCCCGGCAGATACCGGGCCACGAAACGGGCCACCAGCCGCGAGAACGTGTCGTAGCCGCCGCCCGGCGCCGAGCCGACGATGATGTTCACCGGCTTGGACTCGAACAGCTTCTTCAGTTCCGCCTCGGAGCGCTGCGCCCATGCGCCGGAGGGGACCAGCAGCGAAACCGCCAGCACCGCTGCGAACATCCCGCCAAAGAGTCGTAGCGACCGGCTCTTTCTCTTGAGTACCTCTGCGAACATGAAAACCTCCTTCGCCTGATTGGTTTACGTAAAGATAGCCGTCTTAAACCAGCCGACAGGCTAACACAAGCCTCGCCCGAGAAAAAAGACTCCTCCTCATGCCCCCGGGCGCGGCTGGGCGGTCAGGCCTCCCCGGTGGCAAAGGGACAGCAGCAGCCCCGTCGCCAACACGCCGATCAGGCTCATGTACATGCCGCGGTAGCCGACCAGCGCGATGACGCCGCCGGAGAGCGCCGATCCCAGCCCCGACCCCAGCGGGAAGGCGATGGAGAAGGTCGCCATGGTAACGCCCCGGCGCTTGGGGTCGCCGCGCTCCATGGCCAGCGCCAGCGTGGTCGAGACGCCCAGAGCATAGCCGAAGAAGTACAACGCTCCGGCGACCGCCATCAGAGTGATGTCGGAGGCCAGCAACACCAGAGCGATTCCGGCGATCTCCATCACGTACGATGCCGCCACCGCCGGCGGGCGGCCGATCCGGTCCGAAACCCGGCCGAGGAGCGGCCGGCCCACGACGCTGGCCAGGCCAATGGCCGCGAAGTACCAGCCGAGGCTCTCGATGCCCACTTCCCGGGCGTAGAGAACGATGAAGGAGTTGAGGCCGGACCAGGGCAGGTTCATGCAGAACAGCAACAGGGCGATGAACAGGATACCGCGGTCGAAGTACGTCCGGGAGTAAGTCCGGAGACGGCCGCCGGCCGTTCCACCGGCCGCGGCGGGAGGCGCCGGGCCGGGTGGCGTGGCAGGGGGCGGGGGCTGCCGCCTCACCCCCCGGCCGCACACCTGGGCCAGCGCGGCGGCCAGCAGCGCCACGGCGCTCGACAGCGCAAACACCGCGACATAGCCGCCCATCGGAAGGCCGATGATCCACAACGCCGCCGGCGGAAAGAACAGAGAGGCGCTGCTCTGGATGCCGGAGTAGTAGCCGCTGGCTTCTCCCCGCCGGTCGGCGGGGACCACGGCGGCCAGCAGCGCGTAGCCGCTGGTGTTGATCCCGGCCCAGGCAAAGCCCCGCAGGATGTTGGCCGTGAAGGCGCCTTCCACGTTGGGGACGACGAAGATCAGCACCGTCAGGCAGAGGCCGATGCAACTCAGGCCGAGGACCCGGAGCTCTCCCCCGGAATCCACCCACGTGCCCACCAGCGGCCGGATCACGATGCTGGTGGCGCTGAAGCACGCCAGCAGCAGGCCGACCATCAAGGGCGAGCTGCCCAGGTGGTCCAGGTACAGCGGCAGCGTGGGCGTCAGCACCGCGTGATGCCCGTAGGCCAGAAACTGCGACGCGCTGAGCAGGATGAACGTGCGCGTCCAGAAACTCGGCCTGGCATCCGGCATGAAAGTCAGGTGGCTTGACCCCGTGTCGCCACGGCACACGACACTAGCTGTGGCGCTTCACCCAGGACAGGATCACGTCGTTGGTCAGTTCCGGGTCCTGCCAGAAGAACCCGTGGGTCTGCCCTTCCAGCACGTTCAGCTCCGCGCCCGGGATGCGGTCGGCCAGCACCTGGGCCTGGGCCACGTGGTTGCTTCCGACGGTGTCGCCGTCACCGATCAGCACCATGGTGGGACACTTGACGTCCTGGAGGCGGTGGGTGCCCTCGAAGCTGTGCCGCGCCATGACCAGGTGAACGAACTCCGGCAGCTTGGCATGGGTCTCCCAGGCGAGCTTGAAGAAGTCCTCTACCTCGGCGCGATGATTGGCCCGGTAGTCGGCGGTGAAGAAGGTGTCGGAGTCGACGATCTCGTCGCGGACGAACTTCTCGAACCCCATCTCCACCAGCTCGTAGACAAGCTGGTGCGGCAGGCCCGGAACGCAGTCCGGCCCGGCGCGGCCCGCGGTGCCCGAGCCCGCGGCGGCCATGATCAGGCTCTTGATGCGGCCGGGGAAGTTCTGCGCCAGCGACAGCGCGATGCGCCCTCCCATGGAGTGGCCGATGAAGTGGGCCGACGGACACCCGATGTGATCCATCAGCGCCACGATGTCCATGGCCATGAGCTCGATGGTGTAGACGCTCTGCTGCGCCACCGAGCGCCCGCAACCGCGCGGGTCGTGAAAGATCAGGCTGATCTCGTCGGCCAGCGGCATCTGCGAGGGTTTCCAGACCTCGCCGGAATAGGCCGTGGAGGGTACGAAGATCAGGGGCTCGCCCTGTCCGTGGGTCTCGTAATAGAGGTCGACGCCGGTGGCAAGCTTCACGCTGGGCATGGGTTTCTCCTCCTTGGGGACCGCCAGTTCGGCCCCTCGATTCTCCGTGCCCCTTATTACACGGATTCACGATTTACCGCTAACGGCTTGCCTCCGGCATCTTGACAGGTATCCTCAATTTAGCCATATGCACTGTTCAAAAGCTCACGCCAAACGCTCGGAGGGAGCGGACGGCATGACTTCCGGCATCTCTGATCGAGTCGAGACATCAACATGGGCAAGGCACTGATCATCGCGGAGAAGCCGTCGGTGGCCGCGGACGTGGCCAGGGCCCTGGGCGGCTTCAAGCGGCACCAGGACTATTTCGAGAGTGACGACTACGTGCTCTCGTCGGCCGTGGGCCACCTGCTGGAGCAGATTCCCCCCGAGGGGATCGAGGCCAAGCGCGGCAAGTGGAGCTTCGCCAACCTGCCGGTGATACCCCCCTACTTCGATCTCAAGCCGATCCAGAAGACCGCCTCCAGGCTCAAGACGCTGGTCAAGCTGATCAAGCGCAAGGACGTGGACGCGCTGGTGAACGCCTGCGACGCGGGACGGGAAGGCGAGCTCATCTTCCGCAACATCGTCCGCCACGCCAAGGCCAAGCAGCCGGTCAAGCGGCTATGGCTCCAGTCCATGACCCCCGACGCCATCCGCAACGGGTTCGTGAAGCTGCGCGAGGACGAGGAGATGCAACCCTTGGCGGACGCCGCCCTGAGCCGTTCCGAGGCGGACTGGCTGGTGGGCATCAACGGCACCCGCGCCATGACCGCGTTCAACTCCAAGCCCGGCGGGTTCTACAAGACCACCGTGGGCCGGGTGCAAACTCCCACCCTCGCCATCGTGGCGGAGCGCGAGGCCGCCATCCGGGACTTCAAGCCCGAGCCCTACTGGGAGGTGACGGCGACGTTCCGGGCCGAGGGCGGCGAGTACGAGGGACGCTGGTTCGACGAAGGGTTCCGGAAGAAGGAGAACGAGCCCAACGCCCGGCCCGAACGGATCTGGGACGAGGCCGCGGCCGAGGCCATCCGCGAAAAGTGCCTGGGCAAGGACGGCAGCGCGACCGAGGAGAGCAAGCCCACGCGCCAGGCGCCGCCGCCCCTGTTCGACCTGACCAGCCTTCAGCGCGAGGCCAACGCGCGGTTCGGGCTGAGCGCCAACCGCACCGTGCAGATCGCCCAGGCCCTGTACGAGCGGCATAAGGTGCTGACCTACCCGCGCACCGATTCGCGGGCGCTGCCGGAAGACTACGTGGGCACGGTCAAGGACTCGCTCGGTATGCTCAAGGGCACGGACTACGCGCGGTTCGCCGACACCATCCTGGAGCAGGGCTGGGTCCAACCCAACAAGCGCATCTTCAACGACGCCAAGGTGTCGGACCACTTCGCCATCATCCCCACCACCGAGGCGCCCAAGCGGCTCAACGACATCGAGCAGAGGATCTATGACCTGGTGGCCCGGCGCTTCCTGGCGATCTTCTACCCGCCGGCGGAGTTCCTGGAAACCACCCGCGTCACCCGGGTCGAGAAGGAGCCCTTCAAGACCACCGGCAAGGTCATGGTCAAGGCGGGCTGGCTCGAAGTCCACGGCAGGGACACCGGAAGGCAGGGCGACGAGACGCTGGCGCCCCTGAGAGCCGCGGCCGCGGCAGGCGCGGGAACGTCCGGGAGAGCCGAAGCCGCCGAAGACGCCCCGGCGCCGGTCGACGACACCGGCGCACGGACCGACCAGGGCGCCGTCACCGTCACAACCCTGGATGCCGAGGTCAAGGCGAACGAGACCCGGCCGCCGGCGCGCTACACCGAGGCCACGCTGCTGGGCGCCATGGAAGGCGCGGGCAAGCTCGTGACCGACGAGGACCTGCGCGCGGCCATGGCCGGCAAGGGGCTCGGCACCTCCGCCACCCGGGCGTCCATCATCGAGGGGCTCTTGGACGAGGACTATCTCATCCGGGACGGCAAGGAGCTTCACGCCACTTCCAAGGCGTTCATGCTCATGGAGCTGCTGAACGGCCTGGGCGTCCGGGAGCTGACCAGGCCGGAACTTACCGGCAACTGGGAGTACCAGCTCTTTCAGATGCAGGGCGGCAAGAAGAGCCGCGACGAGTTCATGGGCGAGATCGCCCAGATGACCCGGCAGATCGTGGACCGGGCGCGGCAGTACGAGCACGACACCATTCCCGGCGACTTCGGCTCCCTATCGGCGCCGTGCCCCAAGTGCAAGGGCGAGGTGCGCGAGCGCTACCGGAACTATCAGTGCGTGAACTGCGACGTCAGCCTGCCCAAGATACTGGCCGGACGGCTGCTGAGCGCCGAAGAGACCGAGAACCTGATCGAAGACGGCCAGATCGGGCCGCTGCAGGGGTTCCGCAGCCGTCAGGGACGGCCCTTCGCCGCCGTGCTGAAGCTGTCCCCGGAGTTCAGAATCGCCTTCGACTTCGGCAACGAGTCCCGGAACGGCGACGGCGAATCCGAGCCGGGCGCGGATTTCACCGGCCAGGAACCCCTGGGGCAGTGCCCCCGCTGCGCCGGGCGCGTGTTCGAGCTGCCCATGCGCTACGTGTGCGAGAACGCCGTGGGCGACGCACGGACGTGCGAATTCAGCTCCGGCAGGATCATCCTCCGGCAGGAGGTGCCGCGGGAGCAGATGGTCAAGATGCTGAAGGAAGGCAAGAGCGACCTCTTGCCGGGCTTCGTTTCCTCGCGCACCGGGCGGCGGTTCAAGGCGTTCCTGGCGCTGCAGGACGGGAAGGTGGGTTTCGAGTTCGAACCTCGCGCCCCGAGGAAGACAGCCGCGCCCGCCCGCGCCAAGCCGGCGGCGAAGGCGGACTTCTCGGGTCAGGAACCGCTCGGCAAATGCCCGCGCTGCGGCGGCCGGGTGTTCGAGTGGGACTCGCAGTACGTGTGCGAGAAGTTCCAGGCCGAGAAGAAGCCGTGCCGCTTCAAGGCCGGCACGGTGATCCTGGAACAGCCACTGGAGCGCGCCCAGATGGCCAAGCTCCTGGACGAGGGAAAGACCGATCTCCTGCCCGGTTTCGTCTCATCCAAATCAGGCCGCTCGTTCGCCGCTTGGCTTACGACCGACGACGACGGCAAGGTTACGTTCGAGTTCCCGCCGCGGGACTAGCGTGCCCGGATCACGTCATCTCGGACCGCGGGGCCTATATTTGACAGCATCGGCCACTCCGCGTAACTTGAACTCTCCATGCCCCGACGACATGCCCTTCCGATATACTTCTCTAAACTCGTCGTCGAGAACGTCCGTTCTTTTGGTGAGCGACAGGAGTTGAGACTCGTCTCCGACGATGGGCGTCCCGCCCGATGGACCCTCATCGTCGGCGATAACGGTGTAGGAAAGACGACACTACTCCAGTGCCTCGCACGGATGCGGCCGGTGTTCAACGATCCCTCAGATGACCCCAATGACCCAGGTCCACCTCCAGCCGAAATGGAGCCCGAACTCGCAAGCGAGGTGGACAACGACGTGCTCCACGCAATCGTGCGGTCTGGCACCGACGGTGACGCCCGGTTGGAGGCGTATCTCTCAGTTGGGTTACCCTTCACCGGGAAACAACCAAGCAAACCGGCGACCATAAAGACCTCGTCAGCAATATCTCGGAAAGAGGGAGTGATCACTAATGTTGATCACAAAGGCGAGTTCTCCAAGCGCGTGGGAGAACCGCTGGTATTGGCGTATGGCGCTGGCCGGCATCCGAAGCTCCCCAATGTCGACCAAGGCAAGACACCCGACCCGATCGGGTCACTCTTTGAGGTGGCATCTGAACTCTATGACGCCGAAGAACTTCTGTGCCAACTCGACTACTCTTCGTTGAAGAAGCATTCGGGTGCCCAGGGACTTCTGGACAGCTTGAAGAACATGATCTCGGTGATGCTGCCGGACTTAAAGCGTCCTCAAGACATTCAGGTCCTCGGCCCACCAAGTCTTGGCCATCTTTTCGACAATACTGGTGTCTACGTGAAGACTCCTTCCGGAAACGTTTCGCTTGGTCAGTTGAGTCTGGGTTACCAGACCATCGTGGCGTGGACCGTCGACATCGCTTGGAGATTGATTGAGTACCATCGGGACAGTCCAGACCCCCTCAACGAACCCGCGATCGTCGTCGTGGACGAGATCGATCTCCACCTCCATCCTCGTTGGCAACGCAGGATTCGCGAAGATCTGACGAGCCTTTTTCCAAACGTCCAGTTCATCGGGACGGCACACAGTCCGTTGATGACCCAGAGTTCTCTTGGCGAGAATTTGGCGGTCGTTCGATGGTCCAATGACCATGCCGTAATCAATAACGATCCCGTCGCCATACGAGAATGGCGACTTGACCAGGTGCTTACAAGCGATCTCTTCGGCTTCGAATCAGCACGAATTCCTGAGGTTGAGAAACTAGAAAAACGCCGCCAGGAACTCGCAAAGAAGCGTGCTTTGTCCAGAGAAGAACGCCGTGAACTCGCCGATTTGGAACGAAAAGTGATGGAACTGCCGACCGCCACTACTCCAGAAGATCAAAAGGCGATGGAAATCATACGCCAAGCCGCCAAGTTCCTGCAGTCAGAGAGCAGTTCTTCATGATCCTGGTGTCTAAGCCGAAGGCGCCTGCGAGGTTAAGAGCAGGACTTACGCGGACACAACAAGACTGCACAATTTTTGGGGCGCATCGGTCTGCTTTTCTAAACGGCACAAGAACATTCACGTTCTATAGAGGGATCTATGGACACAAGGCCGTGAAAACGGCGCTACTCAAAGCCCAACACCAAAAATGCTGTTTCTGTGAAGGCCGATTCAGCGCATACGCATACGGTGATGTGGAACATTATCGACCCAAGGGCTCTGTCAGGCAAGCCATCGGAGAAAATGCGTTACACCCCGGCTACTTTTGGTTAGCATACTCATGGGACAATCTCTTTTTCTCTTGCCAGACCTGCAACAGGACATACAAAAGAGATCTCTTCCCGCTAGTTGATCCTGCCAAAAGGGCACGCTCGCACAATGACGACCTTTCTGCCGAAGCTCCACTAATGATTAACCCTGGTGGTCCGGAAGATCCTCGCCGCCATATCCGTTTTCGCCAGAATTTGGCTTTGGGTGCCACCAAACTCGGCCAAATTACCATAGACGTTGCGGGCCTCAATCGCCCCGCGTTGATCGAAGACAGACTCAATCGGCTACAACAAATCCAGCGGCTCTTGGATATCACACAACTACTAGATGGCAACCCGGAGCCGAAGGCGACGGAATTGGTGACAACCGCCCGACGTGAGATCCAGGCAGCTGTGGAGCCAGCGGCACTATTCAGTGCCATGGCCTCCGATTATTTGTCCCCAGTCTCGGGTGAGAAACGGCTCTAGCGTTTGTCTAGCCAGAACGCAGCCGGCCTCCGTTAGGCCCACTGCCGCTTGGGCCTGGGAAACCTGACGCATCTCTCGCCCAATTTCCTTTCGCCGTTTGACAATAAACGCTTCTTCGTCTGCCGTAAGCGAAGGATACTTGCTCAGAACCCGATAATAGGCGTCTATCACAGCAAAGACATACATTCCCTGCAACACGCCACCAACCGGTCGCAGAGTTTGTCGCCATGGCGAAAAGGTCACCCGTTTCGCATGCCCTACTAGAGGTAGCACAGCTTCGATCATGGTGAGTTGGAGGTGCATGCATTCGTGGACGATGGACTCCGCAAGACGTAGCTTCCCTACGCGTCCGCACCGTGGGATCGAGACGAAGATTGAGAAAGGTACCGATGGGTCACTGTGGCTGACGTCATAGTCGGCGGTTGGTGCCTGGAGGACATGCACGGTATGGAGGTAAGTGGCGACCGAAACATGAAGGCTCGGAACAAACGCTATCAGCGACGTTGCTGATGTAAGAGCCGCGATGTCCGAGGCAGATTCGAGTTGCCTAAAGACTAAGCCACATCTTTCATAGCGTTGTCGGCTGTGCTCCCGTAGACCTTCTATCCGGCATACATGTGTCCTGGCAGGCGAAAAGCTACCTAGTTCCCAGCGTTCAGCGTTCGGGCTGTCGTACAGCCACCGGTGTGTACCATAGTTGGCAGCAAAGAAACCACGTCGCGCGAATTGTCGCCACGCAGCCTCCGTCAAAACGCGAGCCAAGCCAGGGAACCAAGGCTCCACGGGTTGTTGGAGGGCCGTCCTAATCGCTTGCCTAACTACTACAGACATACCGTCGAGCACGAAAGGAGTATACGAGAGTGTAGCGTTGGCCGCCATGCAGCCGCGAAACCGCATGATGGGAATGTTCCCCAATTTCGAACCCGATCGCGCTACCGGTTACGGGACGGATGATCCGATGAATATCCTTAGGATCAAAGCTATTGAATAGCATGAAGAACCCGCCATCCTCATCAGCAAGGCCTCGATTCAACTGAATAGTGAGCCGGTGCGTCTCCTTGCCTCGGAGATAGTCGTTGTGTATTGCGATGCGTTGACCGGGCACCAACTTATGCGCCACCAGTAGTATCGGTAAATCAAACGCTACACCAAAGACCTCTGCCATTTCCCGACATAATACCGCAAGTTTGTCTCGCGAAATAAGTTCAGACACTTCCTCGGGAAGCGCAGCGTCGAGCATACTGAACTCGTATTGCTCGTAAAAATCGGTAGTAACGAGTCGCCAAGGGGCTTCCGTCTCGAACCATTTCAGAAGGGCTGATAAAATTTCCGCACCAACGCAATTTCGCGCCAAGAAATAAGGAAAAGGAGAGACACGATAGTCCACCACCCCCAGACTGATTTCGGGCGACCTCGGTGGGAGATACATGGCAACAAACGCCGCCGCGGCTACCGGTTGTGACGATGGTACGTGCGATTGTACGCAGTCGACGACGTAACTTCACCACCCCCGTTGTTCCGAACCTCCTCAATAAGACGGGTCAAGGCAACGCTCTCAAGCCCACGTACTTCAAGCTCGGAGTTCTCGTCCGCCTTGGGCGCCCCCGGTTGAGGCGATTCGTTCGGCAGTTCTTTCGGCTGCATAAACACCTCCTTCTGCAGTCATTACCGCTTTGTGTCGCTCGATCCATTTCCGCATATGTCCAATCAGTAAGAGTTGGTCGGCACAATAGATGGACGGATTGTCAAAACCACGATCTTTACTCCAGCGGTGGGCCACCATCCCGCCACCACATACTGCGAGTTCCGGGCACACAAGACAGGCGCCTGCAGTAGGGCGTTGTTGACGATAGTAGTCTGCATATGCATGGCTACGAACAACATCAAGCAGGCTGTCCGAAAGGATGGACCAAGCGTTTTGATCCAGGCAATCAGCGCCTTGGTGCGCCACCTTTAGCGTATCGTTCTTCTGGATGCGACCATTGGTCTCGATCACCAGAATGCCATAGTCGGTGGTCCCAACCCCCTCTTTTTGGGCCTGCCCGCCCAGTATGAGCCGCAACATGTCATCAAGAACTCGGACACGAGGCGGTTCCGGGTCGGTTAGATAAACGTCGAGCAGGCCCATCATCCAGCGTCCGAACTCCGTTGACCGAATGCTCGTCTTGCCGGGTGGAAGACACACATGGTTGCCGTCGCGCACCAGGAAATCGATGCTCGGGGCCCCGGTCTCTTTAAGAGCGGCATAGATCCGATCCGGTCTGGAGGTAGGATCAATAACCGCAAGGACACCGGCAAACAGAGGGACGGCATCCCTTCGCGACGTAAGTCGACCGATTGCCTCGGTAACACGCTGATGTGACCCGCTTCCACTGTGATCGCGGCGAAGACGATCATGGACTTCGGATGGGCCATCGATACTGATGGAGATCCCCACGTTGAACTCTACGAAAATATCGATGATCTCGTCGGTCAGCAAAACACCATTGGTCTGAATGTGAACACCACAAGGGGTGGGGAGAGCGCGCCGAAGCTGCCCGCATAAGCGGCGCAATCGACGGATCCCGATAAGCAACGGTTCTCCGCCATGCAACACAACACTGAGAGGCCGACTCTGGTGGCAGTAAAGGGCCGCGAGTTGTCGAACAGTGGCTCGTTGCACGGCTGCGGACATACGCTTCGGCTGCAGCCGCCAACCTTCGTCACCCATGTGATAGACGTAGCAGTAGCTGCAGTTGAGATTGCAGCGGCTGGCGACCTTGAGAAGCACCGTGTCGATTACGGTCGGACTCCGTAGCTCATCCATCTTCAGTTTCGCGAGTGTTGCAGGAGTCAACAAAGCACACTGTCACACTGTATTTCATAGCTCAGTTTAATTTGGTGTTCCACCGGCGACGTACAGCGGGTAAGGCCGTGACAAGCCGCTCTGGTTACAGCCCGAGCCAGCCCTGCAGCATTCCCTGCGGCCAGAGCACGTGCAGGATCCAGTTGAAGACCCCGACGATCAACGCAACCATGACCACCGCGGCCGTCCCCGACACGAGGAGACTCTCCCGGGCCTGGAATCTCAAGTAGCCGAGCGTGAACAGCGGCACCGCGATCTCGAAGCCCACGAGCCAGATCAGCCCGAACAGGGCGAAAATCCACCCGAAGACGTTCACCATGCGCCGGCGCGCCAAGGCGGGGGGCAGGTCGGCGTCCAACGGCGTGTCGCCGAGGCCTGGCGAGGCCGCCGTCGCTTCCGTGCCCGGCCACCAGAGCTGGCGGACAAACAGCACCACCGTCAGGAGCAGCCCCGGGAAAGCGATGGCCATCACGAACGCGCGGCTGTGCACCGGCCACTCGGCGGCGGAAAGGATGGCGGTCACGAACAGCCCCGCCATGAAGAGGTTCAGTCCCTGGCCGACGCTAGGCTTCATGGGATCCTCCAACAACGCTTCCTTCAGGGGCCGTTTCGCCGCGCTTCTCCCGCACCAGCCCGAAGGCGACGCTGGCGACCATGGCCAAAAACAGCAATATCACTCCGGGCCGGGCGAGCCAGCCGAAGCCGTTGTAGGCGTGGGTCGAGATGAACAGGTACTTGCCGATGATAGGACCGAGCACCAGGCCGAGGACCAGCGGAGGACGCGGCCAACCCGCCAGTTTCATGACCCAGGCAAACAGGCCGAAACCGATGAGCACGATGAGGTCGCCGTAGTCACGGGTGGTGAGGAACGAGGCCAGGAACAGGATGCTGATGATCACCGGGGCGAGAATCTGGATGCGCACCAGGGCGAGCTTCGCCAGTTGGCCGGTGAGGGGAAGCAGGATCAGCGTCCCGAACACGTTGGCCAGCACCAGGCTCCATACGATGGTGAAGGTCACGTCCAGGTTGTCGGTGAGCATCTCCGGGCCGGGTCTCAGGCCCAGGATCATGAAAGCGCCCAGCAGGATGATCATCTGCAGGCTTCCCGGAATCCCGAAGGCGATGGTGGGGATGAGCGAGCCCCCGAGCTTGGCGTTGGCCGCGCTCTCGGGTCCGATGACCCCGCGGACGTCGCCCTTGCCGAAGCTCTCGCGAGGACGTGACGACTGCACCGTGTGGCCGTACGCAAACCAGTCCACGACATCCGAGCCGAGCCCAGGGATCAGGCCGATCCAGGTGCCGAGGACGCTGCACCGGAGCACCAGGAACCAGTGACGGAAGGTGTCGCCGATGCCGACGAGAATGCCCTTGATGGCGTGACGGGGAACGTCGGCGATGCTCCGGCGGCGAATCACCATCTCGACGATCTCGGGAATGCCGAACACGCCCATGACCGCGGGCACCAGGGGAAGGCCTTCCCAGAGATAGAGGGCGCCGAAGGTCCACCGCAGCACGCCGGTCTGCGGATCCATTCCCACCATGCTGGCGAGCACCCCCGCCATGCCGGCGACGAGGCCCTGGAGCGGCGCCCGGCCGCTGAGCACGCCGACCATGGAGATGCCCAGGATCCCCAGCATGAACAGCTCGGGGGAACCCACCGAGAGGACCAGCGGACGCATGATGGGGATGGCCAGGAGCAGCGCCAGCGCGCCGAAGACGCCGCCCATCATCGAAGCGCTGTAGATGGCGCCGAAGGCCCGGCCCGCCTCCCCCTTCTTGGCCATGGGATGGCCGTCCATGATGGTGGCCTGGGCCGCGGCGGTGCCGGGGACCGCGAACAGAACGGCGGGAATGCTGTCGGAAGAGGTCACCACCGCCACCAGGCCCACCAGCAGGACCATGGCCTCGGAGGGTGACATCTCGAAGACGAAGGGCAGCACGATGGTGAGGCCGACGATGCCGCCCAGACCCGGGACCGCCCCGAGAACGATCCCCAGGAGCACACCCAGGAACAGGAGCAGAAGATGGTAGGGGGAGAAGATCACCCCCAGGGCGGTCAGCAGCGACTCAAGCATGCCCCGCGTCGATTCAGCGGGTAGCGGCCCGGTTTGAACGGGATTTCAAACCGAGCCGCCCCTTTCAGCGATACAGCTTGACCACATCCTCCGGCAGGCCGAAGAACTGCTTCAGCGCCGCTTGCGCGTCCTTGCCGATGACGGCTTCGTTCTTGCCTCCCATCACCTTCACCGCATCCGCCTGAAACGCCGGGTCGGCGACCATCTTGCGGAATCCGTCCTCGAGCTCGCGTATCCTGGCCTCGGGCACGCCCGGAGGAGCCCAAACGGACTTGCCGAGAGTGTTGACGGCGATGATGCCCTTGATGGCTTGCCATACGGTCCCGGACGGCTGCTTGCCGAACAGCTCCACGTAGCCTTCCTCCACGGTACGTACGTGCGGCAGGACCGGATGCCGGATGACGTTCGCCTTGCTGTCCAGAAGCCCGGACTGGAAGAGCATGAAGACGTCGCCCTTCTTCTCCAACGGTTCCACCACCAGGGCGTAGTTGAACGCGTCCCCGCCGGTGACGTTGACCTCGCCCTTGAGAAGCGCGAGCCGGGCTTCGCCGTAACTGCTGTAGCCGTAGACCTGACGGTACTCGAGGCCCAGGAGCTTGAAGATCAGCCCGGAGATGGTGGCCACCGTGGACCCCTTCTGCGTATCTCCGGCGACAATCTTTCCGCTGACCTTCTTGAGGTCCTTAAGCTCCTTGAGCCCCAGGCTCTTGCCGGCGTAATGGGTGCTGGAGCTTGGGGCCGAGGCTATGAGCGACATCTCGGTGAACTTGTAGGTGTGGCCGGGACGCCGCAGGAGACGGCGGACGGGAATCCCCTCCGAGGCCACCGCCAGGGTCAGGCCGTCCCTGGACGCCTTGGAGTACATGTAGCCGAAGGTGAGCGCGCCGCCCCCGCCCGGCAGGTTCTGCACCAGGATCTTGGGGTTGCCCGGAATGTACTTGACCCAGTGCCTGGCGGCGAACCGCGCGTAGTTGTCGGTGCCTCCGCCGGGACTGAAGGGCACGATCACCCTGATGGTCTTGCCGGAGTAAAAGTGCTTGTCGGCCGCGGCTCCCGATCCCGCCCCGGCCAGCGTCATCAGCACCAGCAGCCCGCCCAGCACCACGGCCCATGCCAATCTCTTTCGCACCACGGTGAAATGCATCATGACACGCTCCTTCCGGGTTCGTGCGGCCGGCCCGATGCGGCCGCACCCTGGACCATGGGTCTTGCCGATCACGGCTGGCCGAATGTGGCCACGCGGTCGACGCGGCACTCGAACAGCACGCGCTTCTCGTCGATGACGGGATCCCTCAGCCCGTAGGGCGGCTCCTGGCCGGTGTACTTGGTCCACATGCGGTCGATGTGCTCGCCGGCCCTCTCGCCGCCGGGCTCGCCCTCCCGTATCTCGTTCACCACCGTCGCCTTGATGCTCAACCAGTGGTAGGGGTTCCGCGGGTTCACCAGCAACAGGGTAATTCGCGGGTTCTTTCGTATCCAGCCGCACTTGGCCCGGTGCGAGGCCGTGTTCACCAGCACCTTGTCGCCCTCGTAGTCGAACCACATGGGCGTGAGATTCACCCGCCCGTCCGGACCCGTGAGACCCAGGGTGACCGTGATCGGCATGTCCAGCAACTGCTTGTAGGTGGGGTCCAGGTCCTCCAGGCTCGCGGCCTTGCTCCGTTCGCCGATGGCGAACTGGCCCTCCTGCAGGCCGCCGGATACGTCCCTGAACTGCGCTACGGTGAAATCCGCCATGGATGCCTCCCCCCGGATGATCGTGAGAACCGATTCGCCTTACAGGAAGTCCCGGATGGCCTTGAACGACGCCTCCGGGTTCGCGAAGAAATAGCTGTGCCGCTCGCCCGGAAGGATCACCAGGCGGGAGCCCGGAATGCCGGCCGCCAGGATGTCCGCCGAGGTCCGGTGGTCCATGTCGCTGGTGACGCTGCGGTCGTCCTCCCCCACCAGGACCAGCGTCGGCACCGTGATGTCCTTGAGCCGGTGGCTGGTGTCGTGCTCCTGGCGGGCGATGACGTGGCGCAGGTAGAACTCCGGCGGGCACGGGTTGGCCATGCGCACGTCCAGGTAGGCCTGGACGCGTTCCGGGTGCTCCTTGGCGAACGCATCGGTGAACCCAACCGCCACGGAGCTGTCGCTCACGTAGCGCTCGTAGCCCATCTCCACCATCTCCTTGGCCAGCTTGAGCGGGATCCCCTTGGTGTCGGGAAAGGAAGCTCCGCTGGACGCCACGATCAGCTTGCTCACCTTCCCCGGGTGGTCCAGGGCCAGGAGCTGCGCCACCCGGCCGCCCATGGAGTGGCCGCACACGACGGCGTTGCTGGCGCCCACGTGGTCCATGATGGCGGCAATGTCGGCGGCGAACATGTCCGTGCTGTAAGGAATCGACGGCTTTCCGGAGCGTCCGGTGCCGCGGTAGTCGTGGGTGATGCACATGTGGTCCCTGGAGAACTCCGGCACCGGGTACATCTTCCACACCTCGCCGTCGCAGGCGGTCTCGCTGATGAAGACGAAGGGCCGGCCTTCGCCCTCTACCTCGTAGTAGAGATCCACGTCATCGCGTTTCAGGATCGGCACCGATTGAACCTCCCATGTATTGATTTCGAGCTGCCGGGCCGTCTCGCCCACGCGGGCTCGGCCCACCTCCGCGGCGGCAACAGCACCCCTTACGACAGTCCGTACAGGGCCGCAGGGTTGTCCTGCAGGATTTTTTCCGCCTGACGGCCCGTGATGACGCCCTCCGCTCCCATCTCGCGCAACAGGCTCAGGGTGCGGATCTCGGCGGACTGGTCCGCGTGGCTGTAGTCGGTCCCGGCCACGAGGTTGTCCTCGCCGCAGTGCTGGATGATGTAGGGCAGGTCCTCCACCGTCTGGCACGCCACGTAGAACCGCGACTCCTTGAGCAGGTTCTTGTCCATGTCGAAAGAGAACAACCAGCGGGCGCGCTCGTGACGCGCGCGCAGCTCCGCCAGCGCGAACGGCACCCACGAAGCCATGGCCTCGATGAAACCCACGCGCAACTTGGGAAACTTCGCGGGCACCTCCGCCATGACCAGGGAGTTGAAGGCGTCGATGACCGGCGTGGTGATGTTGTGGAGGCTCAGGACGGTGGCGTCGGCATCGGTGAGCGCCGGGTCGCCGGTGCCGGTGTGGACGCACACGGCCATGTCCAGGGCTTCCGACTCCTGGTAGAGCGGAAAGAAGTAGGGATCGCCCGCGCGCCTGTTGCCGCATTCCAGCCCCTTCTTCATCCACCCGCACGCGCCGTTCTCCCGCGCGAAGCGCATCTCCTTCACGGCCTCGTCCACGTCGCCCATGGGCAGGAGGCAGACCCAGCGCAGGCGGTTGTCGCTCAGCTTCCAGCGGTCCGCCATCCAGCGGTTGTAGGCCCTGCGCAGCGCGTGCTCGATGTCGTCCCGCGGACTCCAGCGCAGCAGGAACGTGGTCGGGTAGCAGACCTGGACGTCGATGCCCAACTCGTCCATGTGGCGCAGCCGCGCCGGCACGTCCAGCAACTCGCGCGTCTCCACCGTCGTCTCGGTGCGCTTGTCGTCCCTGATGCGCCGCACCAGGAAGCGGCCGTCCACGCACCAGTAGCGGTTGTAGCCCCGCGGCTGCGTGCCGCCGGAGCTGGCGGGGTCCTGCATGACCGTGACCGGCGTGTACTGCTTGTAGGCCTCGTCGATGTAGGCCCAGGTATCCTCGGTCTCATCCACGTGGGCGTCGGCGTCGATGACTGGCATGGGCACTACATAGGACTGCCGGATGATCGGTGTCAAGCATTCTTGCATGTGGAGGGGTACGGCACTCCTTGCCCGCCGGACGACCCGGCGTGGCTTTCCGTGTGGACTTCAGACCGCTCCACGTATAACGTATGAAAGACGTTCCCGAAGGGGGGAGAAGAGGGTTTGTGGTCCGGAAATGGGCCAAGGCTGCTCTTGCCCATCGTGCGAGAGGAAGAATCATCAATGGGCACAACGTACGTTAACGTCACCATCCGAAATCCCGCGGACGTGCAACGAAGCTGGACTGGGAAGTTCCTGGTCGACACCGGGGCATTCGACTCGCTCGTACCGAGACGGCATCTGGAAGAAATAGGGCTTCAGCCGAGAGGACGCCGCGATTACGTACTCGCAGACGGCAAACCTGTCGTTTTGGACATCACCATCGCCGAGATCGAATTCGAAGGAGAGATCGTCGGCGGCACGGTCGTTTACGGCGAAGAAGGCGCAGAGCCGATGCTCGGCGTCACCGCGCTGGAATCGGGCGGATTCGAGGTCGACCCCCGCAATGAGGAGCTGAAGCGGTTGCCGGCGGTGTTGTTGAAGAAACTCGTCCCGTGAGGCGAAGCGTCCTGTCTGAGATCCGATCGAACTGTCACTATGGTCTGTACCACTCGCCATGCCTTGAGATCGCAGCATCAGTCACACCAGATTGGCACTGAAGTACCGTCCCGACGCCAACATCGGCGTTCCGACAGTTCTTGACTCACGTAGGGCATCAACGCCCGCCTTTCCTTCACCAGGAGGAAGCCGGTTTCCGCGATGCCGTACTCGTGCTCATAGCTCAACCTTTCCTCGTGAGAGAGTTCCGGCGAAAGCCTGAAACGGCTCTCATCTATCGAATGCCAATCGTCATCGCCATCGAGTCCGACGAAAGTCGCGTTCGTTGCGCGTAATGCCTCAATGGTGCGCGCCAGGTCGTTGGTTCAGATTCCGCCAACTGGTCTTTTGGGGCCGTTGGAGCGGCCTCACCCAACGGATTTCTCCTGAAGTCCGTTGTGGTGGGGGCTGAGGCAGGGCCTCTTGACCAAATGATTGGGCAACTAGATCCGGAGATGGTCCGCAAGACATCAACCAATGGCGACAGCATCGACCTTTCAGCTTGGGACAAGTCCGCCGAAGAGTTGCCCGTGGCTCAAGAACCAGGAGTACCGGCAACGCTGCCCGCCATCATGCTCTCGCCTTTGGTGCTTTCGGTACGTGGCCGAAAGGGGCGTTGGCATGCGAACCTCTCCGAAGTCGAGCCTTACCTCAGTGAGGCTATCAACGCTCGCCTGTCACGCCTTACGGGGCGGGAAGTCCGCTTGGATGTGCAGACGGACCGGTTGTATCTGCGCGCCAATCCGCGCCACGCGACGCTGGTGCGCACAAGGGCCGTGCCTCGGGCGAGGCCGGCGTTCGTCATCGGGATGATGTCTCCGCTGGTCCTGAACGGCAGTCTCGCAGATCTCCGCTCGGCCTGGACGCTTGGGATCGGGGAAAAAAACCGATACGGCTTCGGCTGCATAGGTTTCGCGGGGAAGCGTCCATGAGCCTCCAGGCAGGGGATTTTGCCTACCGAGCGGCTGTCGATGTCTACGGCGCATTCCTTGATGAGTGTATCATCGCACGGGTCGGCCAGGACCGAGAGGGTCAAGCCGGCAGAGCTTCTGCCGGCAAGATCGACGGGCGACCGGTCCGCCTGGTCACCATCAGCGGCAAGGGCGGGTGGTCGGAGAGGCCAGCCCTCGCACAACATTGGGCGAAAAACGACAACGTCAGTCTGCTCGATCATCTGCTTTCAGTGGCGCGGGGCGCGCTCATGTTCTGGGTGGAGGAGGCTCCGCGTCCGTGGTCAAGCGACGCCGATCTGGCAGAGGTCAAGCGGCTGGCCCATGGCCTCGTTTGCATCGCGTTTCTCCACGACATCGACAAGGACCTCCAACTCAACCGCGGCGCGCGGATCACCACGGACGCGGTGGCCGAACGGATGAGCCGATACGGGATCGATGAGTTCCTGTTAAGGCACGGCCTGCGCATCTCACCCGCTGCGATGCTCAACTACATCGAAGAGGTGGAAGGTACACAGGCGGCACGGACCCCTGCGGCTTCAGACTATGACCGTAAGATCGCGGCAACGTGCCGCTATATCGAACTGGCCGACAAGTTGGACGGCACGTTTACGAGCCGTGAGACCGGCGCCGGCGTTGACGGGGTCATCGATTCGTTGAGCGACGGCAATCGTTGGCCGGTGCTGCGTAACTCGGCGTTGAAACAGTGGGAGAAAATCGAGATCCATGATCACCTTCACGTCTTTATACTGGACCGCTTCCAGCGGGCTATCTCCTACACCACCACGGAGTTGGCCGGCCGCCTGCCATTGATCGAGATCGTCCACGACGGCCGCCTGCTGTGCGTCATCCCACGAGAACAGGCCGCCCAGATTCGCAAGCGGGCGCTCGACCGCTTTCTCCTCGAGCTTCCCTACGGCCTGGACTTCTCGATCAACAACCGCTTGGCGTCCGAATTCATCGGTGGCGCGGCATCGTGGCAGGCGTGTCGTGACTTGATGGCACGAAACGGCGACTGGCGCCGCCGGTTCGCAAATTTGCTTGCCCTGCCGCGACCGTTCGCCGTCAAACATCGGTCCGACATCGACGATCTGTTCGCCGCGGCGGGAATGGAGACTTCCTGGAGCCCACTGGTGGGCGGCGCGGGAGCTACGGTGAAACCGGCGCTCGATCACCCCGGCGGGGACGCTTGCGACCTGGACATGGAGCCGGCGCATGCACTCGCGTTTCTGGTGATCTCACTGAACCACAACGACAGCGAACGCAGAGGCTCGGCACCCGTCGCCGAGGTCCGTGAGCGAGAGTTGTTGGACCTGCTCAGCACGGAGAGCAAGAAGCCGCCTGAGGCGGTGACGGCAGCGGCGGAGGAGGACGGCCGGACTCGGCGCATTCTGGTCGCACTGTGGACGATTGCCGAGGTGTGGCGATTGGCCGAGACGGATCCGGACGCGGCTCGGGAACTGCTGGATCGCGTCGTCGGGCCTGAGGGGTTGGTGGGACTCTGGCTGGAAGGCGACGAGACGCGAGCCGGGCTCGCCTCCCACATCGAGGACAGGGCGAGCGCCATCCGGGACGCCCTGCGAGCACGCTTCACCGCCTATCTCACGGGAAGCCCCGCTATGGCCGTGGACGGGGACAACGCCCCCAAACGCTGTGTTCTCTGTAACGAGCCGGTCGCCGCCATGCGCAAGGTCGATACCGCTTCGGAAGCACATGGCGTCAAGGTCTCCGCATTTTCGGGCCGCGACGGGCGCAATGACCATCTCGCGTCGCCGTCCGGCGACACCCACCTCTGCCCGGTCTGCCTCGCCGAGCTGCAGTTGCGCCAGAAGGCGCAGGCGGAGTTCAAGGGCGGCGGTGACCTGCCCCCTCTCATCTCGTCACCGGCGACCACCGGCCTCTTCGCCGCACTCGCATTTCAACGCGAAAGGGGTAGCGACACGTCCATGGGCTTGAATGAATTGAACCGCCTCGACCTGAAGAAAGGCGCCGTCTACGACGGACTCGATTGCCAGACCCGCCGCATTCGCTTGGCGCGACTGGAACGATCGCCCGAACGCGACGCCGAATTGGTCACCCAACTCCGCATGACACTCAAGGCCGTCCAGCGCCTGGGGCGTCCGATCCATGTCTTTCGGGGAGCACCTGTCAGGAATCCGGCCATCTTCCACTCCGATGCACTACCGCCGTGGTTGCGAAGATTACTCGGAGGCAATTCTCTGCGGATCGAGCAGCTTCCAGGCGCACTCGCGGATCTGGAGCTGTTCGAGCATTTGGCGAACGCCGATGGCTTGGGAATCGAATGGGCGAAGCAACTCGCCGATTCCGACAGAACGGTACGTCTCGGCGCTCTCTGCGTGGCATGGACACTTGCTATCGACCGCTGGGGGGCCGACATCCAGAAAAGACACGCATGGTCGATGATCAGGGACGTGACCCGCGAACGAGCACTTGTACTTGTGAAAAATATCGGAGGTGAACCGGTGAACCTGAAAGACAACAAGGATCCGTTGATCCGCCTAGCGTGGCTCGCAAGCTGCGTGCAGAAGCGGCGCAGTTCACGAGACTCTGCGAGCAAGCAACTTCTGTGCTGGAAAACCGCCCTCGACTTCTACGTGGGTGCCGAACGTTCCGTAAGCCAAGACCGTACCGCTCTGATACTCGGTCTGGCCGGCACTCTGGAGGAAGAGTTGACGCGCAAGAACGACGCCGCGGCCAAGAAACACCGGGACGAACGGCCGCTTAACGAAGCGTGTATCGACTTCGCACGCCATTTCGCGAACGAGGTCTGGCCAAGCGTTTTTCAATCCAGGGAGCCTAGTTCGAAGTCCCAACGCCGGGCGGCGGCGATCTACCGCTTCGCGCTGCTGGAAACCTACCGGGAACGCGGCATCGCCGAATCTGCTCCCGACGAAGCGCTTACCTCCGAAGCGGAAGATGTGTGAACCAACCTCGCAGTTCCAAGTAAGGAGTATGTGATGATCGAGAAATTCATGCCGTACCTGAATGACGACAGCCTGGTGGAGGAAGTCACCGCCGCCAATGGCAAGGACACGTACGTGATGCCCGCGCGCCGCAACGCCGGACACCTGGCCATCGTGCTGATCCGGGAGATCACAGCGCCGACCGTGTTCCGCAATGCAGAGGAAGAAATCACCGACATCGAGGACCGGGACGGTGTGCGCCGGGTGCGCGCGACTGCAAGCAAGTTCAAGTTCGGCGAGCGGGGACGCGGGCTGTTGGTACTGCGTGCCTGGAACGTCGGCGGGCGGATGCCTCAGAACAGAACCGCGGTTGGTGACCGCATGCCCATACGCGACGCCTTTGACCTGAACACGCTAGTCTTCGGCGACTCGGCGATGTCGGGAACGCGAGTGCTTCCCGTCAAAGCCGCGGTGCAGTACTCCGACGCTTTAAGCACGGTCCCGTACCGCGACGCCGTCGGCGAAACCTTCCACCACCGGGGCGACGAAACGGGTACGTTATGGGATGCAGAGGGAAAAAAGAACACCGAAAACCTGTTTACACGACATTTCGTCGTGCCCGGCACACTACTGATCCAGATCCTCACCGCCAACGGCCGCCAGCTACCACCCATAGGCCTCGACCACCTGCTACTGAGCCTCGGCCTCGCCGGATCCTACGGCGGCCAGACTTCCGTCACCGGTGTGAACGTGCGCACGCGCATCGCCGGCATCTTCGGGTGCCGACTGGAGACCTATCTGGCGTCTCCTTACGAGTTGTTAAGGGAGCTGCAGAACGCCCACTCGGTGGCCGAGCTTGGGGTCGCGATCACGCAGGCGATGTCCAGGCACTACCAGGTTCACTCGGATGGCGAGGAAGCGACAGCCTATCAGCGTAGCTTGGTCGAGGCGTTCGAGCATGACGACCTCGGGTTGCGAGGCCGTTACGAGGAGGCTGCGCCGAAGATCGGCGATCTGTTTGAGCAGCACTTCACCGCAAGGAAGGCATGACAAATGGCCGGTGATGTCTTCCCGTTTCAACTCACGGCACTGTCACCGTGGGCGTGGCACGGGCTGGCCGTACCCTCTGGGACCGCTACGCTTAACGACGTCGTCACCGACACCGCGATGGCGTTCGCCACCGCGGCGGCACTCGGCATGATGCCCCGCCGGCCCTGTCTCTGGTCAACACCGGACTACCGCAGTCACGTAGCCGCCCTACCCTTCAAGACGACGCTTTTCCTGGGTTACGAAAACCGTCTCAACCGACCGGTTGCACGCCGCCTCAACCTTGACGTGGAGTGCGGCATGCCTACCAGCATTCATCTCGCGCGTACCAGCGGAAATATCAAGGACTACTACCACGTCCAGGAAGTTGCGGCCGGCGCCGTCTTCTACGGTTGTTTCCTGCACGCGGACCCACTGCGCATCGCCCGGGATGCCTATGGTGAAGCGGTCGATAGGCTCGTCGTCAGGCTTGGCCTCGGGCGCAACGGCATGGGACTCCTCGAACCGATGGCAGACGAACCTGGCATCTACCTCAACCTGCACACCGCGCGGCTATTCGATCCCGAACTCCAGATGGAGGCAGGACCGTACCGTCTGTACAACATCCAACCGAGTCGCCCGCTTCAACTCCATGAGGCCCTACGAGTCACCGCCGGCTGGTCTTGAGTTGTCCGATGATTATTCGCGCCCATTCGGTGCCGATACTGCCCAGCGGATTGTCGGTGATGCAAGAGAGGCTGCTACGGTCCGACAGATTTGTGCGCCTCGTTTCCGCGCCAACAGGTTCCGGCAAATCGTACGCCTTCATGCACGCCGTGCTCCACGAAAACGCACGCGTTCTGTTCATCGTCCCCACCAAGCGGCTCTTGCAGAATCTGATCGACGACGCGCGGGAACAGGCAATCCTTCAACTCGATCACCGAGGTTGGAGCAAAGCGCATATTGACGGCTGGCTGGACGAACACATCACGGAATGGTCCGGCAATCAGATTACGGATGGGAAAGAGACACTGGCAACGACGCGGGTCCGGGAGCTTCTCAGCGGCGGCGGACATCCCGGCGGACGGGTCATCTTTGCGATTCCCGAAGTGGTGGTCCGGATGATCTCCGGCCTCGGGTCGACGGGTGCAAGCGCTGTCAACCCGTTTCTTTATCCGCGTGTGTTTGATCACCTTGTCTTCGACGAGTTCCACACCATCGACGACAGAGCATTCGGCTTGGCTTGCCTGTTCTCGCTCCTGGCGGTTTCGGAGCGGAAGGGCAAGGTATCCCTTTTGTCCGCGACGCCGATCGACGTCACCGATGTGCTCAAGCAGACAGGGGTCGGCGCAGACGACGTCGAGATGGTAGCTGAGGCCGTTGTCGACGGACATGCGCCCGGGAACCTCCCGATACATGGCGACGTCACCGTGCTCGTACGCGAGTGCTCCATCCCTGAGTCCGTAGCACTCAACATCGACGAGGTGCGAGCATCGCTCCGCGACCGGCGTACCGTCATCGTCATTTACGACTCTCTGGCACGCCTGAAGAAGGACGAGGCCGGAATACGCGCCACGTTTCGTGGTGTCGGCGTCGCCGAGGACCGGATTCTGCTCATCAACTCCATCGACGACTCGGAGCGAAAGCCGGGTGGGCCGCGGCGCGGCGTACAATATAAGGACCCTCGTGAGTACGATGTGCTGCTGTGCACGTCGTCGGTAGAGATCGGCGTTACCTTCCACAGCTCGCTCATGTTCACGGAGCCCGGGCACGGGCTTGCAAGCTTTGTACAGCGCATCGGACGCGTAGCCCGCGGGGCGATCGACGGACAAGTTGTCGTGTCGCTACCGGAACGTCGACGAAACCGACAGGCCTGGACTCGGCGAATCGGCGAAGTTGTCGAACAACACGACGAGCTTCACGTCCACGCGTTCCTCGATGAAGTACTGCGGGACGTACGTCGTCGTCTTGAACCTACACGCAAGGAAGTTGAGGCGGATGCTGCTGAGGTTGGAGGGATGGTGCAGTACTACCGGCGCGTGTCCTGGCGCGGCATGTACTGGTCCGCCCTATTCATGGTCGCCGTCCGACACACGAAGATGACGGTGCAGAAAGAGGCCAACAAGCGCTTGATGCAAATCGCGCCGCGCGTTGTCGGATTCGTCGACGCAAAGATCAGGGAGATCATGTCGGTGGATGTGGTCAACCCCAATCAGCGGCAACAGTCGCAGCCTCACAAGCGTTGGGTTAAGGCATTGCTCGCCAGCGTCCTCACGTACCGCGACATCGGCGCGACGGTTGTCGTTGTCGATTCGGACGACACTCGGCACACCGTCACGGAGTCCTTCTTGTGGCGTGCAACCGATATCCTCAGAAGACACGTCGTTTGTGATGAAGACGGTCAACGGGTCATCTATTTGTTGTCCGGGACCCTGAACCAGGAACTCACCAAGTCACTCCCGCAGGCGGACGCAGCTCAACGACTGACGTTGTATGTGCCGTCGCCCATCGGCGAGGGTGATTTTTCGCTCTCAATCCATGAATTCGAGAAGGGAACGGAGCAGCTTCATCGCCGGTTGGTGGAGGCTTGGCGGGAGCGGTTTGGAAAGTTTATCCCGGCCCCCGGCGAGATGACGCAAGACCCCCGTGTTCGGGTGATGGGCGCAGCCACCGCCCTCGTGGAGAAACTCGGACGGCCGCCACTGGAAGAGGACTATGAGGATGCTGCTTCAGAAAGCGCGCTATTTGCGTGACCTCGTGGAACAGTACAGTTTGCACGGCCTCTACTTCCAGCACGTGGCTCTCTGCCGCCGACGGGCATGGCTCCATCTCGCGGGTGCAACGCATGCCGTCCATAACTCACGCGTTCAGCGAGGACTCGCCCTGCACCAAACCGAGAAACGCCCCGAGGAGGTGCCAAAAGGTCTCGGGATCGCTCCAGACGCCATCGACTTCGAACGGCGTGTAGTGATCGAAAGGAAAGGAACGAGCGGAGCGGCCGACGCCGTTTCCCGGCAAGCGCTGTTTTACGCGACATTCATGACGGGTGCCACCGGTGAGCAATGGAGTGCCGAGGTGCAGGTGTACGGGTCAAGGAAGACGGCGACTTACCGCGTTACCGAAGAGATTGTCGAAGGACTGATCCGAGACGCTATCGACAGTCCGGGATTGGCCGCGGGTTCCGCCCCCGCGGCCAAGCGCATTCGCCTCTGCGACTCCTGTAGTTGCAAACCCATTTGCTGGGAGGAAGAGTGATATGGACACGGTGATCATACCTCGCGATGCACGGTTGAACCGGCACGAGAACGCGCTCGTTATCACATCCCACGCAGGAAGAAAGTCGATTCCGTTGAACGGAGTCAAGCATGTCCTTTGCATGGGCAACGGTTCGATCTCCATCCGGCTGCTCAAGGACATGGGCAGGCGAGGAATCCGATTCGCTGTGCTTGACGGAGCTGGCGGTTACATGGGTGCATTCGAACCCGAGGAGGAAACCCCTTCCGGTCGGGTGCGTGTTGGGCAAGCCGGAGGCCGGGCGAAAGCTGGCCGGCCGCGATAGTTCCTGATCCCCATGAGGGGTAATGAGATGGGCATCGGCACGCCCAAGGCTTGTAAAACGTTCAGTTCCTGATCCCCATGAGGGGTAATGAGACGATCCCGGCCGGGGTCACCGGGCTGATCCAGCAACTGTTCCTGATCCCCATGAGGGGTAATGAGCTGAACTCCCTCAGCCTCCTTCTCTGTCCATTCACCGTTCCTGATCCCCATGAGGGGTAATGAGCCGTCAAAAAAGTCAAGAAGAAGGTGAAGAAGCGCGTCGTTCCTGATCCCCATGAGGGGTAATGAGTCGTAGACCCGGGGTAGCTCGTTGGCGCGGGTCGCCGTTCCTGATCCCCATGAGGGGTAATGAGTTCCTGTACTTGAACCTGACCTCTGGCAGACACTCGAGTCCCTGATCCCCATCAGGGGTAATGAGTTGCACGAGGGGGGATGTCAACCGCCTTGGAAGTTCCTGGCCGACACTGGACATTCGACTCGCTGGTGCCACGGGGGCGCTTCGAAGGAATCGGCCTCCTACCGGTAGGGAAGCGCGACTACGTACTTGCGGACGGGAAATCCACCGCCTTGGACATCACGGTCGCCGAGACCGAATTCGAAGTAGAGACCGTCAGCGGCACAGTCGTTTACGGCGAAGAAGACGCCGAGCCGCTGCTCGGCGTTAGTTTGCGCCCTGGAGTCCGGTGGATTCGAGGTCGACCCGCGCAACGAGGAACTAACCTCAATGTTGCGGAAGCTGGAAGCATGGAGAGGCCCGGGAGGCAAGGGGGATGGGGTTTGGAAGGGCGGAGGGGGGTTGTAGGGGAATGTCACTGTAGGTGAGGTTGAGCGGTGGAGTGTGGCTATCGGGAATTTTACGAATCGTCATTCCCACGAAAGCGGGAATCCAGGAGGGGTGAGGCGGGGGAACGCCGCTGTAGGGCCCCACCACCGCCCCTGTATTCCCGCTTTCGCGGGAGTATCTGTGATGGGAAACAAGGGCTAATCCGGTTGCGGGTGGAGGGTCGGCAACCACGGGGTACCGCGGCGTGCGATGGCATGGAGCTGCAACAAGAGCTTACGCATCACCGCCACCAGGGCCACCTTTGCGGGCTTACCTCGGCGCCGCAACCGACGATAGAACCCACCCAGTTCGGGGTTGCACCGTGTAGCTGACAGCGCGGCCATGTACAAGGCCCGCCGGACCGTGCCACGGCCTCCGCGGATGGCGCGGTAGCCTTGACGCTGGCCGCTGTCGTGAGACCAGGGCGCCAAGCCCGCCAAGGAGGTCAAGCCCCTGCCGCAGCCTTGGCCCAGTTCGGGCAAGTACCCGAGCAAGGTTGCCGCAGTGAGCTCTCCCACGCCCTTCACGCTCTGAAACAAGGCTGCCCGTTCACTCAACTCCGGGTAACGCTGCCATAGCGCCTGGAGGGCCTTGTCCAGCCGCGCGATCTCTTTGCCCAGCCAGGCCACATGGCGCTCACAGGACTTCTTGTTCGCTCCCTTAAGCCCCTTCTCCAGCCGATTGAGTTCCTGCACCCGCTGCTGCACCAACTGCTGCCGCCGCCCCAGCACCTCTCGCAACTCCTCACTGGCCCCGTCCGCCTCCTCCTCCCCCTCCACCTTCATCATCGCCCCGTAGTGCGCCAGCACCTCGGCGTCCATAGGATCGGTCTTGGCCCCACGTCCCAGCGCCTGCGCAAACCCCCGTACCCGCGTCGGATGCGCTACGTGCACCGCCACCCCGCTCCCCTTCAATCCCTCCACCACTCCCCGCTCGTAGCCCCCCGTCGCCTCACACACCACCTGCGTCACCCCCTCCGCTCTCAGCCACTTCCGCATCTCCCGGATACCCCCTGCCTCATTCCTGAACCGCCCTAACCCCTTCCCCAACACCCACACCACCAACTCCCGCTTGCCTACATCTATCCCTGCATATTCCTTCATGACCGCCTCCTCTTCTGCTACCATGACGCTGTCCTCCACACTTGCTTATGCGGGGCGCTGACCCCCGGTATCTGTTCGGAGCGACAACTGGCATGCGGGGTGTCCTACTCCCGCCCGGTGCAGATCCCCAAAGGCTCTCACCCCATGACGTACGACTCGCCCCGCATGCCTACCCCTCAAATTGGCCGATCTGAGGGGATCTCTCAACATACAAATGACGATTCGGCCTATCGTGCCCTGAAGTCGCCGTTTGGCACAGCGTGTTTCGCGGGAATGACGACTCGCAGGGCGTGTTTCGGATCGCTCTTCACGAACTTTTTTGCGACATTGGGGCTAAAACGGCTGCCGGCGGTGTTGTTGAAAAGACTAGGGTGCGCCTACCCAACGAGAGACTTCACGCGTTCTCTTTGCGATCTCGGACGCCTAGAGGAATTTCAGCATTGCAACGACTGCGGCGACGATGGCAATGGCCTGCACAGCCATTGCCCGGTACAATTCAGCGCGCAAGCGTTCGAGATCGGCCCGCACGTCCGACCGCACCTCTGCAATATCGGCTTTGGTGGCGACGTTGTCACCAACCGCCTGGCCGATGGCGTTCACTACGGCTTCGGCCTGGGCTTCGTCGAAACCAGCTCCTTGAAGCGCCTTGGCTGCTTGCAAGGTGTCCATAACCGAATCATGCCCCGGAGACGGAGGTCTGTCAATTACGTCCGCGGCCGTCCTCACCCGCACCCCGAGTTGGACTTGCTAGCCAAGGGCGCCAAGCGACTCGACGTCCACTGCCTTACCGCTACGGATTACGTGCACCGGCGCTCGGTGCTCGCGCAGGGCCTCCAGCACCGAGGGCGCCTCCAGCACCACCATGTCCGCCGTACAGCCCACTTCCAGGCGCAAGTTGTCGAGGCCCATGGCACGGGCGGCGTCGACGGTGATCATGTCGTAGAGGCGTTCCATGTCGTCTTCGGTGGTCATCCACAGGAGGTGCGCGGCCAGGAACGCCACCTCCAGCATGTTGTTGCGGCCGAAGGGGTAGTAGGCGTCGGAGATGTCGTCCTGGCCCAGGCAGATACCGACGCCGGCGTCCAGGAGTTCGCGTACGCGGGCGTGGAGCGGGCCGGTGTGGGGGTCGGTGACCACGGGCATGCCGGCCTGTCGCAGGAGCGCCGCCACCTTCTGGAAATACGGCTCGGGGTAGAGCGCCATGGCGCGGGCGTGGTGCGCGAGCACGCGTCCCTGCCAGCCGGCCTCGATGGCGTTCACCGCCATGATCTCCAGGGTGCGCAGTCCAGGGTCGCCGGCGTCGTCCACCAGCATGGAAACGGGCCTGTCGCCGGCCACGGCGATCTCGAACATCTGGCGCACGTGCTCCCGAGCGGCGGCGTCGGTGTACTCGATCCACGGGATACCGCCCACCACGTCCGCGCCCAGGGCCACGGCCTCCCGCACCAGGTCCGCTGCTCCGGGCTCCCGCAGCACGCCGTCCTGCGGAAAGGCCACCACCTGCAGTTCCACCACACCGCGGAACTCCTCCCTCACCTGGAGCAGCGCCTTGACGCCCTCCAGACGCGCCTTGGAATCCACGTCGGCGAACGCCCGGATGTGGGTGTTGCCGTGGACCGCCGCCGCGCGAAGGGCCCGCCGGGCGTTCTCGACGATCCAGTCCTGGCGGTAGGACTCCTTGACCCGCGACGCCGCCTCGATAGCCTTCATGGCGCTGCCCATACCCTGGCCGTGATAGGCGCGCAGGGACGACTCCTCGTCCAGACGCTGGAGCGTGTAGACCTTGTCGAGATGCAGGTGGGGATTCACGAAGGGCTCGGTGACGAGACCCCCGGCCGCGTCCAGCACGACCGCGGCCGACCAGTCCGCCGATTCCCCGATGGCCTCGATTCGTCCCGCGCGCACGGCGATGTCGTGCAACGCTTCCGGCCGGCGCCGCAGCCGTGCCCTCCGGATCAAGAGATCGAATGGTTCGCTCATGATTGCTCCCTGGTGCCTTTGATGGAAGGCAAGTTTCGGCGATATCCCGCGAAAATCCAACCGAAATGGACCCTCCATGGGGTTTCGTAGTAGAGTCCCCGGCGGGGCCGCCGGAGAGGCCGGCGTCCATTCAATATCGGAGAGGGTTTCCCCTCAACGGTCCGAGCCATGATCACTCTGACCAGAGTCATCCCCAATTGCTACCGCGACTCCCTGTCGCTCATGCAGCTCTCGGCGCGGGCGGCCGAGACGCCGGGCGTGGACGCGGCCGCCGCGGTGATGGCGACCGGCGGGAACCAGGAGCTGTTGCGCGACGCCGGGCTGCTGGCCGATCCGGCGGATGCCGGCGCCAACGACATGCTGGTGGTGATACGGGGCGACGACAGGCAGACCATCGAGCAGGCCTTCGTTACGCTCGCGGAAGCGTTGAGCCCGGACGTGCCGGGGCCCCGCGCCGTCGCGGGCGCGAGTCCCACCCTGCCGCGCGGTCTGGCCATGGGCCTTCAGGAGACGCCCGCCAATCTAGCCCTCATCTCGGTGCCCGGCGAGTACGCTGCCGCCGAGGCGCTGAAAGCCCTGCGATCGGGCCTCCACGTCATGCTGTTCAGCGCCGGCGTGGCCGAGGCGGACGAGGTGGCGCTCAAGCAGTTCGCCGGCGCCAACGGCCTGCTGGTAATGGGACCGGACTGCGGCACGGCCATCATCAACGGCGTGCCGCTGGGCTTCGCCAACGTGGTGCGGCGCGGCGACATCGGCTGCATCGGCGCCGCCGGCACCGGCCTTCAGGAAGTAACCACGCTCGTCCATCGTCACGGCGCCGGCGTGTCCCAGGTCATCGGGACCGGCGGACGGGACCTGTCACGGGCCGTCGGCGGCCTCTCCACCTTGCAGGCGCTGGACGCCCTCGCACGGGATCCGGCGACGCGCGTCATCGTCCTGGTCTCCAAACCCCCGGACCCGGAGGTGGCCGCACGGGTTCTCGAACGGGCCGGACGCGCCGGCAAGCCCGTGGTGGTGAACTTTCTCGGGGCAGCGCCGGAAGCCGAACCGGCGCCAGGAGTGATCTCGGCGAGGACCCTGGAGGAAGCGGCCGCGCGGGCGGCCGCCCTGTCCCAGGGCGTTGCCTTCTCACCGGACACCACGCCCGAGGACCGGATCGGACCCGACGGCGGGTTCCCGAACGCGGGCCTCCCAAGGGCCCCCGGCCAGGGGTTCATCCGGGGGCTCTACAGCGGCGGCTCGCTGGCCGCCGAGGCGGTGTTGCTCATGCGGGAGGCGGTGGCGCCGGTCTACAGCAATACTTCCATACCGCCCTCCCTGGATGATATCTGGAGGAGCCGGGGACATACCGTACTGGACCTGGGCGACGCCCGGCTGACCCGCGGACGCCCGCATCCGATGATCGACCCGCGCCTGCGCGGCGAGCGCATCCTGCGGGAAGCCGCCGACCCGGAGGTGGCCGTGATCCTCCTGGACGTGGTGTTGGGTCACGGCGCCCATGACGATCCCGCGGGGGCGCTGACGCCGGTCATCCGCGAAGCCCGCGAGGCAGCGGAGCGGGCCGGCAGACGGCTCGAGTTCGTGGCGTCCGTGTGTGGAACCCCGGACGACCCACAGAACGGAACCGGCCAGGAATCCAGGTTGCGCGACACGGGAGTAATAGTGGGCCGCAGCAACGCCGAGGCTGTCCTGATCGCGCTGGAGCGCGTGTTATGATTGAGCGTTTGTTCCGCGAAGAGCTCCGGGTCTTCAACGTCGGCCTCGAGCGCTTTGCAGACTCCATCGACTCCGCCGGCGGCGCCGTGCAACGCACCGACTGGCGTCCACCCGCGGCCGGGAACCGGGAAATCGGCGCGGCTCTCGCGTCCCTCGCGAACCTTGCGGAGGTAGAGGAGGCGAACGGCCGGGCAATCGCCGCCTACCTCGCCGCGCAGCCCGTGCTGGAGGGGATCGGCACGGCACGGGAGGACATCCCTGGGATGGGGGAACGCATGATCCTCCATGCCGGCCCGCCGGTGACGTGGGAGCGCATGTGCGGGCCCATGCAGGGGGCGGTGACCGGAGCGATTTTGCTGGAGGGATGGGCTGACGATCCCGACGGCGCCCGGGCGCTGGCGGCCGGCGGCGGGATCATCTTCGAGCCCAACCACCATCACTCCTGCGTGGGGCCCATGGCAGGGGTCACGAGCCCGTCCATGCCGGTGTGGATCGTGCGCGATGCCGAGCACGGCCACACCGCCTACTGCAACCTCAACGAGGGGCTGGGGAAGGTGCTGCGCATGGGCGCCTATGATGCGGAGGTGCTGAAGCGGCTCCGGTGGATGAAGCGCGTGCTGGCGCCAACGTTGAAGGCGGCGCTGGAAAACGAGGGATTGCCGCTCAAGCCCCTCATGGCACAGGCGCTGCACATGGGCGACGAGGTCCACAACCGCAATGTCGCGGCCACTTCCCTGCTGCTTCGGGCATTGCTGCCGGGCCTTTTGGAGAGCGACGCACCGCATGACCGCGTCGCCGACACCGTGCGCTTCATCACCGGCAACGACCACTTCTTCCTCAACCTCTCCATGGCTGCCTGCAAGGCCATGCTGGATGCCGCCCACAACGTTCCCGGCAGCAGCATGGTCACCGCCATGGCGCGCAATGGGGTGGAGTTCGGCATCCGGGTGAGCGGCACCGCCGACGACTGGTTCACAACCCCGGCGCCGCGGGTCCAGGGGCTTTTCTTCGCCGGATACAGCGTGGACGACGCCGCCCCGGACCTGGGCGACAGCGCCATCACCGAGACCGCCGGCATCGGCGGCTTCGCCATGGCGGCGGCGCCGGCCATCGTGAAGTTCGTGGGCGGATCCGCCGCCGACGCCCTCGGCGCCACCGCGGAGATGGGGCACATCACCCTGGGAAGGAACCCCGCGTGGACCTTGCCGGTCCTGGACTTCCAGGGCACCCCCGCGGGCATCGACGTACGCAAGTGCGTGGACACCGGCATCGCGCCGGTGATCAACACCGGCATCGCCCACCGCGAAGCCGGTGTCGGCCAGATCGGCGCCGGGGTCACGCGGGCGCCGCTGGAGTGCATGGAACAGGCGGTCGCCGCATTGGCTCGACGGCTTCGGGAAGACGGACAACTCACAACTCGACAAGGAGTCCTCTCATGAACGTAAGCGCATTCAAGGTAGGGATGGGCGCCCCCGACGACGTGTCGGAAGGACGAAAGCTGCTGGACGCGGGAGCGTTCCGCGCCGAGCACGTGGTGGCCATCCTGGGCAAGACCGAGGGCAACGGCGGGGTCAACGACTACACCCGGGCGCTGGCCACCCAGTGCTTCCAGTTGCTGATCGCGGAGAAGTCGGGGCTCACCATGGACGACATCGCCAGGAAGGTGCCGATCATCTGGTCGGGCGGCACCGAGGGGTTGATGAGCCCCCACGCCACCATCTTCGTGAAGGACCCGGACGGCGACGGCGGCGGCGAAGGCAAGGGCTTCACGGTGGGCACCGCCTACACCCGCGACATGACGCCGGAGGAGTTCGGCACCATGGCGCACGTGGAGTCCGCGGCCGAGGGCGTGAAGGCGGCCATCGAGGACGCCGGCATCGAGGATGCCGCGGACATCCACTTCGTCCAGATCAAGACCGGCGCCCTCACCACCGAGCGGATCAAGGACGCTTACTCGCGCAACGCGAGCGTGGTCACCACCGACACCTACAAGTCCATGTCCTACGCCAGGAGCGTCGCCGCCCTGGGCATCGGCATGGCCACCGGCGAGATAGACGAGGCCAACGTCAGCGAGGCGGTCATCGGACAGGACCTGGCGATCTTCTCCAACGTGGCCTCGGCCTCTTCAGGCATCGAGCTGATGAACTGCGAGATCGTCGTCCTCGGCAACTCGCCGCGCTCCACCAGCGGGCTCATCATCGACCACGCGGTGATGAAGGACGCCATCGACGCGGCGGCGGTGCGGGAAGCGCTCCGCAAGGTGGGGCTCGAGGTGAACGGCGAGTTGTCGGAGCGCGACCAGGACCGGCTGGTGAACATGTTCGTCAAGTGCGAGCCCGACCCGTCCGGCAACACCCGCGGCCGGCGGCACGTCGTGTTCGAGGACTCGGACATCAACTACACCCGCCACATCCGCGGCGCGGTCAACGCGGTGGTGGCGTCGGTCACCGGCGACACCATGTGCTACGTCTCCGCCGGCGCCGAGCACCAGGGGCCGGCCAGCGGCGGGGTGGTGGCCGCGCTGGCGCGCAGATCCTGACGGCATCGCGGATGCGCCGCCGCGAGTTGGCGGCGGCCGGGAGTGAAGACGGGCGCGGGCGGGTTTGAAACCCGCCTATCCACCTGTTATCAGTCGAGCGCACCCTATGCTCGCGCATGCGCTGCCAGCGCCAATAGTACCGGAAAGTACATGCTTTTTGCCACATTAGCTGAAACCGGCAGGCGCCAAACGGTGACTGCCGTACACTCTGACGCGCTTCGTTTTCCGTTTTCGTGTTGACTTCAGGGTTGACTTTTGCGAGGTCCACGCTATGCTGATCCCATCGAACAGGTTTTCGTTCGACACAACGAGCAAGTGGAACAACACCGCGAAACCGCCAAGCTCACCGCCAGGGTCAAGCTCACCCTGACCAAACGCACCGTAGACGCTCTCGAGCCCGGAGACAAGCCGTGGATCGCCTGGGACGACAAGCTTACGGGGTTCGGCGTGCGCGTGCATCCCTCGGGCGCAAAGTCCTACGTTGTAAACTACCGCGCGGGCGACGGCGGACGCAAGGCCCCGAACAAGCGCGTGGTGGTGGGCCGCGCCGGGCGGATCACCCCGGACCAGGCAAGGCGGCGTGCGCAGGAGCTTCTGGGGCGGGTGGCGGCGGGCGAGGACCCCGCGGGGGAGCGGGCGGAGGCGCGGGGGCTGCCGAGGCTCGGCGAGGCGTGCGAGGACTACATCAGGTGCGGCCACGGGTGGGCGGCGAGCACCGGGCGGGGCTATCGGCGGTACGCGGCGCTGTATCTCGGCGACTGGCTCTCCCGCCCTCTGGATTCCATCACCCGCCGCGACGTGGAGGGCCGCTTCCGGCTTCTCACGGAGCGCCACGGGGAGATGCCCGCCAACCAGTGCCTGTCGTTCCTGCGCTCGGTGTACCGAAGGCCGTGCGTGGATCACGAGGGTCTGAGCAACCCGGTGGAGCAGTGGCTGGCGGCCGGGGGGCGCTACCACCGGAAGAGCCGCAAGCGGATATCGTCACCGGCCGAAGTGCTGCCGTGCTGGCGCAAGGGGATGGAGGCGGCAGTGAACAACCCGGTTCACCTGGACGTGTTGCTGTTCGGTGTCTACACGGGGATGAGGCGGGGAGAGATTCTGGCGCTTCGGTGGGACAGAGTGGATCTGGACAAGGGGCTGTTCCGGGTGGAGGAGACCAAGACGGGGGTGCCGCTTGAGTTGCCTGTGACGCGGCAGTTGGGGGAGATCTTGGCGCGGCGGCGGGCCGGGGGCGAGGCTGTGCCGGAGGAGCTTCGGGGATGGGTGTTCCCGTCGCGGTCGAGCGTGTCGGGGCATGTGGAGGAGTTGCAGGCGCACTACGAAGCCATCGGGCGGACGGGCAGCGCCAAGTTCTGGTTTCACGCGTTGCGGAACTGCTTCATCACAGTGGCGGAGCGGGAGCTGATGCTGCCGCGGTCTTTGACCAAGCGTCTGGTGAACCATGCCCGACCCGGTGACGTGACCGAGGGCTACGCCGCGGACTGGACGGCGGAGCAGCTCCGGGAGCCTGCGCAACGGGTCGCGGATCGCATCGATGAGTTGATGGCACGACACATGACGACTGTGCCTCACTCTCCCACGGGAAGCGAAGTGCCCGAGGCGTAAGTAAGCGCATCCGCCCGCCGGACGGGCAACAGCGCAAGCCATACAGAGGACTCTTTCACGCGTTTCCCTGGATGCTGACGGCGCCAAGGAGGCCGAAGCCTTGGGCGATGGACCGGGCCACATCTTCCCATGACCCATGCACGGCGTGGGACAGATGAATGAGGGAGGCAGGTGCCTCTGGTCAGGATCTCGTTGCGCCGGCAGCCGGTCAGCAGGAGCAGACGGATCGCCGCGACCGCATGCACCGACACCCCCTTGCGGGTTTCGGCTTCGGCGAGCAGCCGGCCGAGCCGGCGGAACTCTTCCTCGCTCAGGAACCGCTCGCGCCTGCGTTCGCGGTTCTTCACCACCAGACGGCACGGATTGCTCGCCTCGGGAACCAGGCCCCGGTTCTCGGCCGCGTTCCAGATGCGCGAGAGCGTGCCGACCACCTGATTCGCCATCACCGGGGTCGCACGCAGCGAATGATGCAGCTCAGTCACCCGTGCATGATCGACCGCCAACGCCGGGGTCTTGCCGAGCGCGGGCAGGAGTTGCCTGTTGACGATCAGGCGGTACATCGCCGCGGTCTTCGGGCTTGCATCGCACCGCCACGTGCTCGTCGAGATACACCCTGGCGAGATCGCCCACCGTGGGGCTCTCGGCGAGCGTCACCGCAAGCGGCTCCGGCGCCGGCTCCTCTCCCGCCTTGATGCGCGCGATGATGAGCGCTGCACGGCGCCTCGCTTCCTCCGCCGTGACGATCCCGTGACGGCCCACCGTCACCCGTTTGGCCGCCTTCCCGTCCGCGCGGGTCTGCACAACGTAGTGCTTGCTCCCCGACGGGTACACCCGAACGCCGAAGCCCGAGAGATCCGAATCCCAGAAGACCGTGTCCTTCCCCACCTTGAGGGCTTCGACGGTGCGTTTCGAGATCGTCGTCGTGGTGAGCTTCGCCGTGCCGATTCCTCTTGCGCCTCAGCCCGCAACCACGCGTGGCGACAGAAGGTTGGCGCCGATGCTGCCTCCGACGTTCGCCGCCGACGCCTTCTCGGTATCCCGCGCCAGGTGCGCATAGCGCGCGGTCGTCGTCACCTTGCGGTGGCCAAGCAGCCTGCCGATCATCGGCACCCCTTCGCCTAGCGCCCAGAGCCCGCGACGCGTACGAGTGCCGGCAGTCATGAATCCGCACGCCATGCGGCCCCGCCCGCTGGCGCAGCCGCAGCCAGACCGCGTCGAGGTCCGTGAGATGGCCCCCGGCCTTCTGGCCGGTGATAACCCACGGGTTGCCTTCGATGCGCGGGATGCGTTCGAGCACTTCTTCCACCGCCGGGGTCAGCGGCGCCCGGCGATGTCCCGTCTTGCCGTCGCGGATGTGCAGCTCTCCGGCGCTCCGGTCCACGTCGTCCCACCTGAGGGTCACGATCTCGTTCCTGCGGCAGCCGGTCAGCAACAGCAAACGGATCGCCGCGATGGCGGACGGAAACACCGAGCCGTCGGCCTCTGCCTCGTCGAGCACGCCGCCGAGCCTGCGGTACTCCCCGGGCGTGAGGAACCGCTCGCGGCGGACCGCTTCGTCTTTGTCGAGCTGCTTCGCTCCGCCCCTACTAGACCCCATGGTTTCGCTTCATCACTGGCGTGACCAGCGCGGGTGGGAGATCGACATCCTGGCGGAAAGCGATCATAGTCTGGCTGCCACGGCAGTGAATCCCTCAACGTCCGTGAGCCGAGGCGATTTCAGGCAGCTGCAGTGGTTCGCCGGCGAAGGCTCGGGCAAGACCCGGAACGTGACGTCCATCATCTACTACCTAGGCGAGCAGAAGCTCCTATTCGAAAACCGCCTGTACGCGGTGCCGGTAAGCTGCTTGTGGGGCTAACCAACTCCTTGTCCGCGGACGCCTACATCACTATATTGTGAGTCGACAGGAGGAAACCTCATGACCGGCACACTCCGTTTCAAAAGCGCGATCCTGGCCAATTTGCTGCCCTCCAACGAGGACTTGTCCTTCGACGACGTCAACTACCGCACGCATCTGTCCTGGCTGGCGAACCGCGACGGCGTCGACGCCATCGTCTGCGACGGGCACGTTGGCGAGGTGTCGTCACTGGACCGCGAAGAGCGGCGCCGGGCGCTGGCCATCGCAGCCGACGCCGTGGGCGACCAGGTGGAAGTCATCCCCCGGATTTACTGGAGGCGACCGAGCTTGCTACGGACGCCAAGGCGGCGGGCGCGGCGGGCCTCCTGGTCTTCCCCCCGGACGCTTTTCATGTGGGGCGCCGGCCCGAGTTTGCCGTTGTCGACTTCGACACCATCACCGAGGCCACCGACCTGCCGCTCATCGTCTTCGAGTATCCGCCGGCCATCGGCATCGACTACGATCCCGAGACGCCGGCACGGCTAGTGGAGGTCGACCACGTGGTGGGAGTGAAAACTGGAGCAACGACATGTTGGAAGGCAACTCGTGCGTATTGTACGGTACGGGCCGGCCCGCGTCCATGCTGAGCAGCTACATCATGTCGCTGTCCGCGAGCTACGTACTGGGAGCGGACGGCTCCATCTCTCGAATGGGGAGCGTGACAGCGGATCTGCACGCGGATCTGTTTCGCGCGGTGCAGGCCCGGGACTTGGAAGTCGGCCGCCGCCTCAAACGACCGCCTGGCTCTGCTGGTGGACGTGTTCTACGCACCGCCCTTCGTGTACATGCACGACCGCATGAAGGAAGCGCTGGCGACGCTCGGGCGCCTCGACAAAGCCCTCGTGCGCCCGCCCCTCAGGCACGTCGACGACGGAGAGCGCGAGCGCATCCGCCGGGCATTGTTTGGGTCCCGACTGCTGTTGCCGTAGGCAACGTAAACTGGAGTTAGTCTACGATGTCTTTCCGCACAACGACCGTCCTGGCGTGCCTTTTGGCCTGCGCACTAAGCGTTCCAATCTTATACCGCTTGTTCACGGATCCTCTTGGATCGCCCGCTAGCTCCTTGTGGCACGTCGTCGCCGTTTGGGTTGTCGTCGCATATTGCCTTCCACGTTTGCCTGACCTTCTCCAACGCCTGTCAAAAGTCTCCTTATTCGGTTTCTCAGTTGAACTCCAGGCCACAAGCGGCAAGTTGTCCAGCAACACTCTTTTCATGTATGGCGAGCTACTCACCAACCGAAAAGCGTGGACTCAGGCCGCCGAGCAGTTCCTTTCGATGCGCAAATCCAACGTCCCACGCGTTAAATTTGACGGCCTGCTCGCATCCAGCCAACTCATCGTACGACTCTGCGACGCAGGTAAGACCTTGGCCCACCGTACCCCCACGGTCCCACAGTTCGTCGCGGATCTCCGTACCGCCGAGTCATTTTGCTGCACTGCGCTATCGTATGCTACCTCCCTACCTCCTGAACTGCTCAACCAAAAGAAGGCCGCCGCGTACTACCACCGTGCAATCGTTAAAGCACGGCTCGCAATGTATGATCCCCAAAACACCGGCGACGGCGACGTAATCGAAGACGTCAAGAACGCAGTCGACACAGATCGCGATTACTTGCTCCAGTTGACTTTCGACGCCGAACTTGACAACGTACTCAGTCATAACCGCACTCGACTTACTGGCAACTTGTCACATTACTGCTTTAAGCCACTGCAGAAAAAACTCACTCAGGACTTTCTCAGCAAGGAGATCTAGAAATGATCATGACACACCCTGCGGTCGGCCAACCCGTAAAGGCAAGTCGTTTTTGCACGCCTATTATTACAAAGGCGCTCACCGAAAATATCACAAACAGTACAACCACCAAGCGCGACATTGAAGGCGTGTACCTTGCCCTAGAACTCACGCGCCAGTGCAACCTTCACTGCCGACACTGTTACGTGGCGGCCGCCCCCGGCGTCAAGGACCACCACTACGTGTCTCGCAAAAGTTGGCTGGCTTGTCTGGCTGACGCGCAGCACCTGGGCATTCCCAGGGTGCAGTTCATAGGTGGCGAACCCACAACTCATCCGTTGCTGCCGACGTTGATGGAACATGCGCGGCTGCTCGCATTTTGCGGCATTGAGCTATACTCTAACGCCACTAGGCTAAACGCGAAGCTCTTTGACTCCATGAGGCAGAACAAAGTATCGCTCGCCACGTCGCTATACGGAGCGAGCGCGGAACTGCATGATCGATTCACGGGCGTTGACGGTAGCTTTGCCCGCACACGAGACAACATTGAACACGCGGTGTCCCTTGGGATACCGGTTCGTGTGGCAGTGATACGTTATGAACACGAAGGGCAGATCCTTGACGAAGCGTACGAAGTCGCCCGTCGACTAGGAGTTCTTGAAGTTTCGATCGACGTTGTGCGTGCGTTCGGACGTGGCCGAAGGCGCGAAACGTGGGCTGCCGGCTGCGATGCATGCGGGGTCGCAGTTCTTCGCGTTTGTAGCGACGGCACAATTTCAGGGTGTGCGATGGCCCGCGAACCGAAACTAGGGCACATCGACGGTGGTCTCGAACCTGCGTTAAAGAAACTTGCCGACTGGGTGTAGCTCAAACCCCATCGTGGCAAGACGGTATCTGCGGAGTCCACAGTCATTCTAGTGTCGTGTCCCGCAAATATATGAGCAAAGACGTTGGACCTTGGCAAGGATGGAGTCAGCGGTGGCGGTCCACATGAAGGGAGCGGCATTGCGGTTGTAGTTTTGGACGAAGAGTCGGATTTTCTGGACGAGTTGGGAGACGCTGGAGAAGGAGCCGCGGCGGATGGCCATCTGGGTGATGAGGCCGAACCAGCGTTCGACTTGATTGAGCCATGAGGCATAGGTGGGTGTAAAGTGGATGTGGTAGCGGGGGCGTTTAGCGAGCCAGGCTCTGACCTTTGGATGTCTGTGGGTAGCATAGTTGTCAGCGATGAGATGGACGTCGAAAGGTTCGGGGACGTTGGCATCGATGTGGTTGAGGAAGGTAAGGAACTCCTGGTGACGATGGCGTTTTTTGCACTGGGCGATGACTCGGCCGGTAGCAATGTCAAGGGCGGCGAACAGGGTGGTGGTGCCGTGGCGGACGTAATCATGGGTGACCCCTTCGACGTACCCCAATCCCATGGGCAGCATGGGTTGAGTGCGGTTGAGGGCTTGGACCTGGGTTTTTTCATCGACGCACAGGACCACGGCATGGTCGGGCGGGTTGAGATAAAGTCCCACGATATCGCGCACTTTCTCGACGAAGAAGGGATCGTTGGAGAGTTTGAAGTGACGCTGGCGGTGGGGTTGGATGCTGAACAGGTTGAACCACCGTTGCACGGTACTCTTGGAAATGCCGGTTTCCTCGCCCAGCGCACGCACGCTCCAATGGCTGGAACCGTCGCGTGGTTTGCTTTGCAGTGCGGCGTTGAGGGTTGTGGCCACCCGTTCATCTTCATAGGTCCTGTGGCGCCCCCGACCCAGTTCATCGTGCAGGCCCTCGATGCCGCCCATGAGATAGCGCTTGCGCCAGTTGGCGACCGTTGCCTTGTTCACGCGCATGCGCCCGGCAATAGAGCTGTTGGACTCTCCTTCTGCACAGGCAAGAACGATTTGCGCCCGCCGCACCAACCCGTGCGGCAGGGAGCGAGAGTTGGCAAGACTGACAAGTTGGGCTTTCTCTTCCTCCGCCAGAACCACAGGCTTAACCGGGCGACCACGCGGCATGGGCATCCTCCTTTTGGGGGGTTGCCCATTATTATACTAGTTATTTGTGGGACAGTACACTAGCAGGTTGTTGAAAAACGCCTCCCGGCGCGAATGAAGATTTGATACGTTCGTAGCGCGAGGGAGTAAACGATGAGAGGCACTGATCTGCGTCAAGAAGGGATGTTCAGCTATGTATCGCCGGAGGCGCGGGTACCGCAGGACCATCCGTTGCGACCGATCCGTGAGATGGTGAACCGGGCGCTGGAAGCTAAGGCCATGTCAAAAGCGCGACGGGCCACGACTAGCCCGGATATTTCATAGAAGAGGGACGTCTGAACTCCGGAATGAGTTATGATTCGAGGTGATAGAAGAATCTGACGCAGGAGGACGGCGGCGACAGATATCAAGACTCTCAAGTCGGCGCAGATGCGAGATGGCGAGGTTGCGCAAGCCCTCCCGGGAAGTGTTCACCTTTCTCCCTAGGGCCTTGTTCGTGAGATCGTTCCACACCAGATCGTCGGGGTTCAACTCGGGAGAATACGGCGGCAGATAGTACAACTCCAGGGCTCCGTCCTGTTCCTCCACATAACGCTCCACCCACCTTGGCCTTGTGAGTCGGGTGGCCGTCGACAATGAGAAAGACCGGTGAAGGGACGTTCACCAGCAGGCGCCTGAGAAACTCGATAAACACCGCGGTCGTCACCCGGTCGGGGGTCACCATGAAGCGGGAGTTGCCCATGATAGTTGATGGCGGAGATGAGGTTCGGTCCGAACCGCGCTCCGGTCGTCGACACTACCGGCGTCCGTCCCCGCGGACTCCAGGTCCCGCCACTGTGGAAGTCCGACCGCACCCCCGACTCGTCGCCAAAGAAGATCTGTGCTCCCACCCGCTTCGCCCGGCGGCGGATCCGTGGGTACTCCTCTTCCCGCCACCGTCGCACCGCTTCCGGGTCCTGTTGATACGCCCGCCACAGCGGCCGCTGCACGCTCAGTCCCATCTGTCCCAGCAAACGGCACACCGAGCTGTAGCTCACCGCGCCCGGAACTGCCTTGCGATCAACTCCCGCACCATCGCCGCCGTCTACAGCGCAAACGGAAACTTCAGCTGCATCAGACTCTTCTCCGCCACCGTCTCGTACACCCACCGCAACTGCGCCCCGTCCAGCTTCGGCCGCCGCCCGCCCCGCTTGCGCGCATCCAGACTCTCCCATCCCCCACTCCGATACAGCGCCAGCCACCGAAACACCGTCCGCAGATTCACCCCCAGCGCCGCGCCTTCGCCCAGGGCTTCTCCCCGGACTGAATGCCTGCGACCGCCCGTTGGCGCAGTTCCGTCAGCGTCTTGTGACCCAACTTCCGCCCGTCTGTATCCATGCACCCAGTATATGATCATTCGTATTCAGATGGCAACTATTATCGGAGTCAATATATCTTTGAGACGCTGGAGCGCACAGTGGAAGCCGACTTTCTGGCCCTCGTCCGTCGCCATGCTTCGTAACGTGTGGCCCGGGGCTGCCACTGATTCAACCACATCACCGTAAGCTAAGGCTCGGCATTACTAACCCCCGTTTGAAACTCTATTCCATCATTCTCCCAGGCGATGATAAATATACGCATACGGTTTCTGCGTGAAGTCAGGACGACCGTCTCTTGGGTCATTGATTGATTGTTCAACTACCTTTAAGTTATCGCCGGATAATTCGAAAGTTCGTCGGAGCGTAAAAGGGTGATTTATCGCCCAACTGATGGAGTCGTACATGTGAAAATCTTCAGTGATTAGTTTATTATCTTTGCATTGGTTCGTCGAGCGAACAGGCCCGTAAGAATTTGTTGTGGTATAAGTGCCAATTTTTACTTGGTAACTAGAGGATGGGTAACCTTCGGTACGGTCTGTGAAACTATATGTTGGAGGATCAATTGCGACCTCCGAACGGACTGTAATGTAACGTTTCCCAAGATTATTACCACCTGGATGCACAAATTTGCCGTTGATTTCCGGGCATTTTGTTCTTGCCTTGCGCTCGGCCGCTTCACGCGCCCTCTGCTCAGCCTCTGCTCTTTCCCGCGCCAGACGGTCTCGCTCGGCCTTCTCGCGCGCCCTGCGCTCGGTTTCTGCTTTCTCTCTCGCGTCTTTGGCCGCTCGCGCACGTTCCTCGGCATCCCGTTCACGCTCGGCCTTCTCCCGATACGCCTCGCCACCCACCGCAGCCAAAGCGTCGGCCTGGTCTTTGGTCAGGCGGCCGGTCTCGTCATACCCCTTCGCTCTTTGCCAAGAACGGACCGCTTCGCGCGTCTTGGGACCAAACGCGCCGTCGATAAAGCCCTTGTACAGACCGAGCGAGGCAAGACCGCGCTGCACCTGAACCTTCTTCTTCCTATCGAGAACCGGCGGCTTCTCCTCCACAACGGGCTTCGGAAGCCTGGTGACTTTCTTTTCCACTTTCTTCCCAGTCGTCTTCCCGCCGCCCAGAGGAAGCCGCTTCGGGAACCCCCCGGATACACCTGCCGACGCCAGCACCACACCCTCCGCCCCCATCAAGTCGGCCTCCTGGACGCGCCGGTGCGCGCGGCGGGCCGCCCGCGTCATGTGATCGTCCAGATACTGCTTGGCCTCGGCCGCGGTGATCTTCCCGTCCTGGTCGGAGTCCGCCTTGCCGTAGAGGGCGTCCAGCAGATGATGCGTGAATAGACCGTGTTTCGCGCGCTCGTCCCACGACGCGATCTGCGCTCCGGTGGCCGCCGTCAGGGACGTCACCTTCGTGCTCGCCCCCGCGGGCATTGCGGCCTTCACGTACACCGGACTGGCGGAACCGATCAGCCCCCCCTCGTGGCTTCCGCCCGAGAAGCAGGCATCGAGAAAGACCTGCACGCGCCGCGCTTCCCTCAGCCCCCCAAGGTTCCTGTACAGCAGATCGATGGGATATCCGTCGTCCTCCGCTGCTTTCGGGTCCGCGTCCACCGGCAACAGGTAGCCCCGCCCGTCCTTCTGTCCGGGGACGCCATGCCCCGAGTAGAACACCACCACGTCCGAACCCTCCTGGGGGTCCAGATAGCTCCACAGATCGCTGCGCGCGTCGTTGCGGGTCCCCAGCACGTCGTACATGCGCCGCCGTGTCGCGTCACGCACATCGATCACGTTCTTCGGATCGTACCCCAGGACTTCCACCACGTAGCGCTTGAACGCCTCGGCGTCGTTGTGGGCGAAGGTCACGTCCGGCACGTCCCGATGCTCGTAGTCGCCGTTGCCGATGATCACCGCCACCCCCCCTGGGTTGCGCGCGCCTCCCTGCGCGCCGACCTCCAACGCTCCCGTCGCTGACAGCGCGAACAGGCAACCGACCAGTGCAACGTAGCCCGCCAGTCTCCACTGGTTCATGGTTAGCTCCTCTTCGTTCGGGAAATGCCCAATCCCGCGCCACGACCTCTATAACACCGTGCTGGAACTCTGCAAGCGGCCCAAGGATCGACCGTTCACGGGTCGCCTGCCGCGCGACGGATCACGAAATTTCATGCGCCGCCCCGAAAAACCGTCTCCGGAACGGCCTCTCCTCACGGGCGCCAGCTCGATCCTGCCGCGGACGACGGGAAGGACCCGCGTCTCCAGTTCGGCGAGCGCTCCTGCGTCGTCGTCGCCCGGACGGTCCTTGTTGGATTACGCTTCGCTGATCCGACCTATCTGTTTTCCGTCGCCTGGGCGTCGAATTTCCCCCTTTGAACTGCCGCATCACGCTCTCCGTCAGAATCTCTATAGCTTCCTCGTAGCCCGGACCGAGCTTGGCGAAGGCAATCTCATCGTATCCCCATATGCTGAGCCTGCCCGGCCGATTCCACGACTTGGCCGGTCACCCCGGCCGAAGCGCCCGCGACGTGGCAGAACGCGTTCACGAGCTGCGAGGCTCCCACCATGACGGCGAAGGCGTCTCGATGTCGAGCGCCTTGGCCATGGCCCGCCGAGCCGAAGTCCTCTTCCGGGGCGAAGTCGAGCGCTTCCCACCGAGGGATCGAGTGGGCCATCCGGCGTTCGGGCAACTCCATGGCGGTTTCCCGGTCGCGCGACAAACCGGGACGTTGAGTCCCGTGATCTTTTCGCAGGGTCTTTGTTCGGATCGGCGTTGCGGGTGCCAGCCGCGACATTGCGGCCTCCGTGGCCCTGGCCCGCTCCGAATCGAGAGGCTGACGGTCGTAGGCCCCGCCTACAACCGCCACAGCTTCTTCCCGGCCAGCGCCGAGCACATACCGGCGGCGAAACCAGCGGACGAAAGAGAAAGATCGGGGACAGAGTCATCCTGCCAGCGAGGTTCCGGACGGGCTCTGCACCCACCGCAAACTCCACCATGATCTGCCGGTTCTCCGCCGGTGGGCTGGCGCGCAAGGCCACGGGAATGCACACGCCGCAAGCAACAGCGCCGGCCTTCCCGCACCGTGTGCGCCGAGCAACTTCATGACGTACAAACCTCCAGCGCCCGTCCCCCATGTCGCTGGTCCCGGGGGCGGCGGCCTCTACTTGAACCGCGCCTTCTCGTCTCCAGACTTGGGCCGGTCCGGCGTGGGGACGATCTTCTCGACGGTGATGTCGCTGCCGCGGATGAGGATGGCGACTTCCTTGTCGGGGTTGAAGTTCATGTCCGCGAGCAGGATGGTGAGCCATTCCTCCATCTTGTTGGGCTTGGCGGAGGTGACGTACTCGTACTTGCGCACCGCCGGGTCGGCGCTCATGAGCGTGTGGCTCTTGTAGCCCGGGAACTCGTCGGCCATGACGCCGATGATGGTCAGCGCCTCGCGCCTCCCGAAGTACCGCAACGTGACCGTGTAGGGAGTCTGCATGCCGTGGCCGCTGCCGCCCCGCGCCATGCGGCCCGTGCCGGTGACCGGGCGTTCCGCACCGCCGCTTCCAACGGCCTGGCCGCTCCCGGCCGAGACGTCGCGGTAGCGCGCCAGCTTCTTGGCCAGCACTACGCCGAGACTGCCGGCGATCTCCCGGGCGCGGTCTCCCACGACCTCGGTGATGCACAGCTTGTTCTGGAGGCAGTCGTGGGGGGCGGGGTACTCCTGCCGCGGCATCTCGAAGGTGTCGATGAACTCGTTGGCCTGGATGTCGTAGACCTCGCCGTCGATGCGGGTGCGGACCAAGGTCAAGCCGCCCAGGTCCTTGGCCGCGGCGTGGATCCGGAAGAGCACCAGGGCGCGCACCCGGTGGGTGGCCTTGCCGCTCTGGTTCAGCAGCTTGGCCACCTGGATCAGCTCGGTCTTGGGCCGACGGTCGCGGATCTTCCAGTCCATGTCCACCGACACGGACTCCTCGTCCACCATGCGGAAGCCCGTGCGCTTCATGCCGTGCTTGAGTTCGGCCAGCACCCGCTTGAAGATGTCGCTGCTGCGCTTGACCGTGGTCTTGTCCTCGTCCTCTCCGGCCACCAGCACCGGCACGTCGTTGTACTGGGTCTGGGCCGCCGTCGGGCCGCAGGCCGACAGCACGAAGGCCAGCGCTGGCGCCGCGATGCCCAAGGTCAGACGGGTTTTCCTCCAAAGCTCTAACATGGTCGCCTCCTTCTTCTGCGATGATCGGTTCACGGGTCCCGCCCGTGCCGCCCCGGTCATGGAAGAGCCAGAGAGGGTTTCGTCCCATCCTCCTGCCAGCGGTTCCCTCGCACGCGCGGAAGGGTTGACGCGGGGTCACGCATGTCGGATCATCATACTGCGCCGTATATTCTGGATGCAACCGGAGGCGGTCGCAGGGACCGCCAGATTCTTCCATGCAGCGGATCAGGATTTCCGGGTGCGGAGGGGCCACACAGCGGAACGGAGGGCGAAATGAGAGTGAGAAAGGGATGCCTGTGCCTTCGGCTCGTGGTCGGCCTGTGCGCGGCGCTGTCCGCCGTGTGGGGCTTGGGTGCTGGAGGGGATGCCGAGGCCGAGGTTCGCAACCCCACGGGAGTGGCGCTGATCATCGGCAACGGGGACTACGAACACCGTGACGTTCCCGACGTGAAGTACGCGCACCGGGACGCGGAGGCGTTCAAGCGCTACGTGGTGGAGTTGCTGGGGTTCGATCGTAAGAACGTGATCGATCTGCGGGACGCGACGCGGCGGGAGTTGTTCGACGCGCTGGGGACCCGCCGCGACATACGGAGCAGCTTGTGGAGCTATCTCGATCCGGAGAGCGGCTCGGAGGTGGTGGTGTTCTATTCGGGTCACGGGGTGCCTGGGGCCAAGGACAAGCGCGGTTATCTGTTGCCGGTGGACGCCGATCCCAAGGCGGCGGAGGAGGACGGCTACCCCATCGACCTTTTGTACACGAACCTGGGGAAGCTGGCGGAGGCAACCACGGTGCGGGTGTATCTGGACGCGTGCTTCTCGGGGGAAGTAACGAAGGGGGGCTGGTACGGGATGCCAGTCCGGTGTATGTGACGCCGGAGCTGCCCTCGGGGGCTGGGGAGAAGGTGACGTCGTTGACTGCGGCCGCGGGGAAGCAGATTGCGTCATGGGACGCCGAGGCGCGTCATGGACTGTTTACGCACCACTTGCTGGACGCGTTGTGGGGGAAGGGAGACACGGACAAGGATGGCAAGGTGACGGCGAAGGAGGCGAAGGCGTACCTCGACCGCTGGATGACGCGCGCGGCGCGGCGGATGCACCGGCGAATTCAGGAGGCGAGCCTGCTGGGGTCGGAAGAGGTGGTCCTGACGACCGCGTTGGCGGGCGGGACCTACCCGACGCGCCCGGCGTTGGGAGGCGGAAAAGGCGCCGCGGAGACAGTGGCGAAGGCGGGCACGGCCTCGCGCCGGTCCGGCGAGACCGCGGGAGCCTCCCCGTCGGGTCGGACCGCCCGAGCCCCGGAATCGCCCGTACCGTCAATCCCGCGGAAGCGGGGAACCGGGGGCGCGAAGGGGCCGGGGCCGGACCACGCCACGGTGGAGGCGGGACTGGGATTGAAGCGTGGCGACAGGGCGCTGGTTCAGAAGGGACTGGCGGCCATGAAGTACAAGGTGGGTTACGCGGACGGGCTGTTCGGGAAGAGGACCCGGGGAGCGATCAAGGCATGGCAGGATGCGAAAGGATTCAAGGCAACCGGGTACTTGACGAAGGAGCAGGCGGAGGCGCTCAAGGCGGTGGGAGAGGAGGTGAAGGTGGCGGTGGGGCTGCCGGCGAAGCCGAAGCCCGCGAAGAAGAGATGGCAGCCGGGGGAGACGTTTCGGGATTGCGAGGGTTGTCCGCAGATGGTGGTGCTGCCGGCGGGTGCGTTCATGATGGGTTCGCCGGGTTGGGAGAAGGAGCGCGATGACAACGAGGGGCCGCGTCACCAGGTGACAATACCGCAGCCGTTTGCGGTGGGGAAGTACGAGGTGACGTTTGGGGAATGGGATGCATGTGTGGCCGAGGGTGGGTGCGGAGGATATCGGCCGCCTGACACGGGCTGGGGCCGGGGGAGGCAGCCGGTGGTGAACGTGAGTTGGGAGGACGCGAAGGCGTACGTGGGATGGCTGAAGAGAAAAACCGGTAAGGAGTACCGGTTGTTGAGCGAGGCGGAGTGGGAATATGCGGCGCGTGCGGGGACGACGGGACCGTTCCACTACGGTGGGACGACGATATCGATGGACAAGGCCAACTACGATGGGAGCTACACTTACGGATCTGGGGTGAAGGGGTTGTACCGGAAGCGGACGGTCCCAGTGGGATCCTTCAAGCCGAATTGGTTTGGCTTGCACGATGTGCACGGGAATGTTTGGGAGTGGGTGGTGGACTGCTGGCACGGAGACTATGAGGGGGCGCCGGTAGACGGGAGCGCCTGGTCGAGTGGCGGGGATTGCGGGAAGCGCGTGTTGCGCGGCGGTTCCTGGTTCGACCTACCGAGGTTCCTCCGGTCTGCGAACCGCCTTAGGAACTCGTCCGGCCTTCGGTACTACCACTACGGGTTTCGTATAGCCAGAACGCTCACCCCATGAATCCTTATCCTCTTACATGCTGCGGGGGCCCGGGGGGCGCGGAGCCCCGTGGCCGAGATTTTTCTCCCGATTGGGGAGCGAATCGGTCTCCAGGTCTTCCATTGCGGGTATGGGCGCGCCATTTGGGCGCGAGGTTGTCGAGAAAGGAGACCGACATGTCCATCAAGGAACAGGGACAAGGGAGGCGGGCCGCGGGGTTGGCGGCCATTGGCGCGGTCCGTATGGGCCGCCGGGCTGTGTTGACAACGCTGACGCTGCTCGCCGGAGCCGTGGCCGGCCATGCCGAGGCCAGGGAATTCGCCTATCCCGCCCATGCCCAGCGGGTGGTGGTGGGAGCGGCCCTCAAGAGCGCGGTGCCGCCGGAGCTCGCGCTGGCGGTGGCCCGGGCGGGACGGGATGAGCGGCTCACCGGCGCCGAAACTCCGGAGGCCGTGGGCATCATGCACGTGCTGCCCTCGGTGGCGCAGGCGGAGCTCGGTGTCCAGGCCTACGGCCTGGGCGATGCGCGCGCCAACGCGGGCATCGGCGTGGCGCTGCTGGAGCGGCTCTACCGGCGTTACGGCGAGCGCTGGGACCTGGCGCTGTCCCACTACCGGGGCGGCCTACTGCCGCGTTGCGCGGGCCGCCCGGTGGCCCATGTTCATACGGTGGACTATGTGGCCGGGGTCATGGAGTGGTGGCGGCGCTATCAGGAAGACAAGACCGTGGCGGCGCTGACGGGCGGGAGCGGCAACGATGCGGCGCGCGGCGCGCGGCCGGACACGGAGGCGAACGCCAGAACGCCGGGCGCGCCAGGCGCCACGCAAGCCCATGGTTCCGGGAACGGCGCCGCTTGGCTGGACTGGCGTGGCCGGTTCCGGTCCGACGACCAACCGGCCTACGGCAACGACCGGTCGCTCCGGTTCTTCTGAGCCCACGCCAAAGCCGGACGGGTCCACGGCCGTCCGCGCCGGAGGGATCGTATGAGAGCTCGTGATGCGTGGCGACGCCGGGTCCTCACCGCGGTGTCCGTTGCGGTTGTCTCGTGGAGCCTGACGGACGCATGGTACGCTCTGGCGGAGGCGCGCAATCCCAAGGGGTTGGCGGTGATCATTGGCAATGGCGACTACCGCAGCAAGGACATTCCGCCGGTGGACTATGCCGTCCGCGACGCGGAGGCGTTCAAGCGCTACGTGGTCAACGTCCTTGGTTTCGATCCGGCCAACGTGATCCATCTCAAGAATGCGACTAGGGCCTGTTAACACTAATCACTATCGTAATGCCTCAACAATGAGCGAGAAGTGGATGAAGCCGAGGAAGACCACGTCGAGCTTCTCGAAGCGGGAGAAGATGCGCCGGAATCCCTTGAGACGGCGAAACAACCTCTCGATTTCATTGCGGCGCTTGTACATGTGGCGATCATACATCCATGGGTCGAGTCGCGTCGACAACGGCGGCACCACGGGGATAAACCCTAGATCGAGGGCCAACTGGCGCGTCTCGTTGCCTTCGTACGCTCGGTCCATGACCAGCGAGGGACTGTCATGCTGCTGACCCAAGCGATTCAGCAGCTTCCGTCCTTCTGGGGCGTCGTGGGCCTGTCCAGGGGAGAGCGAGAAGGTGATGGCCGTTCGAGCATCCGCGGCAACCATATGAATCTTGGTGGTCCAGCCTCCTCGGGATTTGCCGATGGCTTGGGGGCCGTTTTTTTTAGCGCCCCCGTCCCGTCGGGATGGACCTTGACGATGGTGCTGTCCAGCGACACCGCCTCGATCTTGATGCGCACCATCTGCTCCCTCTGGAGCAGCTCGAACACCTGGTCCAGCACCCCGTTCTTCGACCAGCGATTCATCCGGGTATAGATCGTGTGCCAATTGCCGAACCGAGCCGGTAACCCTCGCCACTTGCAACCATGCTCCGCCACATACAAAATAGCGTTGAGCACCTGTCGGTTCGAAAGGCTCACATTCCCTCGCTGCACCGGGAGGTACCCTGCAATGCGCTCATATTGCGCTTCCGTCAATTCCATCCCATGAGCATAGCATATCTTCAATTTAGTGTTAACAGGCCCTAGGCGTGAGATGCTCGACGTGTTGGGAGATCCGGCCGCTGCCATAAACGACATCCAGGCGCGGCTCAACATCCTCGGGGGCAACGGCGAGTCGGAGGTGGTGGTCTACTACTCTGGGCACGGCGTCCCGGGGAGGAGCGGGCAGCCTTTCCTGTTGCCGGTGGACGTGCCGCCCCATGCCGCCCGGGCGGAGGGATACCCCATCGATCTGCTTTACAAGATGATGGAGCGCTTGCGCGGCGCCGAGTCGGTGTGGGTGTTCCTGGATACTTGTTTTTTCCGGGAGTAGCGACGGCGGGCGGCTAGTGACAGGATCGCCGGTGTACCAGGAGACAGCATTCCCGGAGAAGGTGGCGGACCGGATGATGGTCATGACGGCGGTGACGAAGACCCAGATTGCCACCTGGGACAAGAAGGCGCGGCACGGCCTGTTCACGCACCACCTGCTGGACGCCCTTTACGGCAAGGCCGACGAGAATGGGGACCGCAAGGTGACCGCCGCGGAAGCCAAGGATTATCTCGACCGCCACATGACCGCGTCGGCGTGGCTCTTCAACAGGCGGGTGCAGCAGGCGACGCTGCGGGGGACCGGCGGAGTAGTACTGGCAAGGGCCGACCATAGCGGAGCCTACCCCGCGCGTCCAGTATTGGCAGTCGAGGGAGGCGCCGAGCAGGAAGTGACGAAGGCGGGCTCGGGCACGGAGCACGCTGCGATGGAGGCGGGGTTGGGATTGAAGCGAGAGGGGAAGGTGCTGATTCAAGAGGGACTGGCCGCCATGAGGTACGAGATAGGGTTCGTGGACGGGTTGTTCGGGAAGAGGACGCGGGGAGCGGTCGAGGCATGGCAGGAGGCGAAGGGATTTGCGGCCACGGGGTACCTGACGGCGGAGCAGGCGCAAGCGCTTAAGGCGGCGGGGGAAGGGATCCGAAGGGAACGGGAGGAACGTGCTCGGAAGGCCAGAGAGAGGGCGAGGCTGGAAGCGCGTGAAGCGAGGGAGAAGAAGGAAGAGGAGCGCAAGGCCGAAGAGAGGGCGAAGCAGAAACGCGAGGCGAGGGAGGCTGCAGAGCGCGAGCGTTTGGCGCTTGAAGCGAGGGAGAGGAAGGAAGCGGAGCGGAAGGCTAGGGAGCAGGCGGAACGGGAGCGGATGAGGCCGGGGAGGGAATTTCGGGATTGTGCGGGATGTCCGGAGATGGTCGTCGTGTCGGCGGGGGAGTATACGATGGGTTCACAGAGTTGGGAGGGGTACGATAACGAGTGGCCGCCGCACCGGGTTGAAATCGGGAGGCCGTTTGCGGTGGGAAAGTATGAGGTGACGTTTGGGGAATGGGATGCGTGTGTGGCTGGGGGTGGGTGTGGAGGATATCGGCCAGATGACGAAGGATGGGGTCGCGGGAGGCAGCCGGTGGTGAATGTGAGTTGGGACGACGCGAAGGCGTATGTGAGGTGGCTGAGGAGGAAGACGCGTGAGGAGTACGGGTTGTTGAGCGAAGCGGAGTGGGAGTACGTGGCGCGTGCAGGGACGCGGACGAAATATTGGTGGGGAAGTAGCATAGGGCAAAAACCGTGCGAATTGCGACGGGTGCGGGAGTCGGTGGGACAATCGTCGGACTGCACCCGTGGGGTCGTTCGAGGCAAATGGGTTTGGATTGCATGACGTGCACGGGAATGCATGGGAGTGGGTGGAGGACTGCTGGTACGACTACGACGGGGCGCTCAGGGACGGGAGTCCGAAGGATAGGAGTGTTCGCGTGATTGGTCTGGATTGCGGGTACCGCGTGGCGCGCGGCGGTGCATGGAACGTCGAACCGGGGCTCCTGCGGTCCGCCCAACGCAGCTGGAACGGACCGGGTCGGGGTGCCGCAGTCGGGTTTCGTATAGCCAGAACGCTCACTCCATGAATCCTTGCCTCTTCACGTCCTGGGGGGCTCGGGGCCGGAGCCCCTGGCCGAAATTTCTCGCGGCATGAAGGCGGCGTTTGCCGCGGCGGCACCGGCCGGCGGCGTCTCCCTGACCGTCAGGAATTCCATCATGGCGGGGAAGTTCATCCACGGCGCTGACGAGACCCTCCGGGGGGTCTTCTGGGACCTGGGCCAGATCGGCGACGTTGACGGACCCAAGTACCCCGAGCCCCTTCTGCGCCGTCTGGCGGCCAAGATCCTGGAAGGCCGCGCCCATGAGCCCCTGGCCTTCCGCCTGTGCCACCTGGTGCGCTGCGCGGCATTCGCCGCGGAGGGCGGCGGCCCCCAGGGTTGGCTGGAGTTCTTCTGCGCTCCGGGGGCGGGCCGTTCGGGGTGGGCTGCCGGCTGGCTTCGGGAGCGGCTGCCGGGTGCGGAGCAGGATGCAGCCGAGGGCCCGGCCGTGGCCGCGGCCGCGGCAGTGCTGCGCTACCCTGGCCGCGCCGAGCCGGTGCTTCTTTCCTACGGCGCTATGCCGCTCCTGGCCGCCTTCATGGAATTTCTGCTGAACGCGCTTCGCTACGACGTCGTGCGCGACGCGCTAGCGCCGCTGTCGCGCCGGGACCTGGACTGGCGCGGGCTCCAGGACGCCGCCAACGCCCTTTCGCGGGCCATCTACGCGTGGCTGCGGCTTCATGCCCGACCGGTGCAGGAAAGCCGGGACTTCGAGGCCCTCGCCCGTTTCCTGGCCACCCGCGGCGAGGGTGGCGATTTCACCGAGGACGACATCGACGACGATGCGGTGCTGGCGTTCTGGCGCGCGGCCTCGACCGAGCCGGGTTCCGGCTTCCGCACGTTCCGCAAGACCTTCAGGGCGTTTTTGCAGTTCGCCGACGCCATGGGAGATGAGGCGTTGCGCCGGGGCGCGGACGAACCCCTGTCCCTTGACGGGGGCGCCGCAGAGGCGGGATATGACCCCGCCGACCTCTGTTCGCCGGGTCTGGACCGGATGCGCGCGCCCGTTCCGGCGCCGGGTTTGTGGGAAGGCCCGGACGACGAGGCCGCCTCACCGCTGGAGCGGCTCTCGGGCGCCGGCGTCAAGGTCCTGCTGGCCGGCGAGGCGCGCCGTCTTGTCCTGGTGGACGCCTATCCCCGGCTCTTGCCCGCGCTGGCGCTTTCGCTGCTGCGGGACGCCGTCTTCGGCCGGACTCAGGGGCGCATCTCCCAGGCCCTGAGGACCGGCGCGGCGCAGACGCCGGCGCTCACGCGGGGGGCGCCGGCGGAAGGTTACGACGACGAGGCCCGGGCGTTGGCGGACCTGTTGGTCCATCTCGGCCGGGTGACGGACGCGGCTGCGTACGCGCTGGCCCGGGCCGGGGGCGAGGACGGCGTACTGGCCGGCCTCGACCGGGAAACTCTGGGCAGGGGCCGCCGTGCCCTCGACACCATCCGCCGCCGAGGCTTCGAGGAAGTCCGGGCCGGCGCGCCCGAGGCGTTGACGGCGCTACGGCAGGCGGCGCCGGCGGTGATCGAACTGGGGCAGCGGCTGGCGCCGCTGTGCGAGCGGCTCGCGGCCGGGGCGCCGTGGGCGCCGCGCCAGCAGGAGGATGCGCCGGTGTTCCAGGAACAATTCTCCCGGATATACGGGACCGCCGCCATGCGGGAAGGAGGAACGGCGCCATGAGCCGGAGATGGAGCGGGATACCGGAGGCAGAGCGAGCCGCCATGAGCCGCTGCTTCGCCGCGGGGCTGGCGGCGGACGAGTTGACGGTCCAGGAGGCGCGACCCGGCGTCCCGACGCGGCCGCCGCGCTTCGACGAGTTGTACGCCGCGGCCGCCGACCCCCCGGCCCGTCTGGCCGGTCCGCTGGCGCGGGCGCTGGCCTCCGACGCCGGCGCCCGGGCGTCGTTCGAGGCGCTCCTGTCCGACCTCGCGATCTGCTGGTTCCCCGTCGCCGCGGCGGCCGCCGGCGAGGAGGACCTTGACACTCGCGAGGAGGCGGGTTTTAAGGTGTGGATCCGCCAATCGAGCGCAAACATGGATCAGGTCTACGTGCTGGTCCAGGTCTTGGAGGGGAACGCCGGCAGGCCCTCGTCGTTGGTGGCGCTCCCGCCCGCCGGCGAGCCGGTCTGCGCGACCCTGCCGGAGGACATCGACGGCGTCTACCAGCTCATTGAGGACGGCGACTCGCCGCTGGTGCGGGCCATCCGCGATTCGGCGTCGAAGCTGGCGCTGAGGTAAGAAGACGATGCGCGCGCGGGTCTACATCGCCACTACCGAGGGGCCGGCGCTGGTGCGGCGGCTGGCGCCCGAGGAGGGGCTTGTGGAAGCCGGTCTTTCGGCGGTGTGCCTGGACGGCGCCCCCACCCGTCTGCCCATCACGGGAGCCTACACCTATTTCGTGCGCGACCACGTGCGCGGCCTGTCGGGGCGGGCCGCGTACCGCCTGGACCTCGACCGCCGCATCGACGGCGGGAGCAGTTGGATGCTGGGGGCGTGGACCGCCCACCTGCTGCTGGCTGAGGGGCGGCTGGCGCTCGGGGACGAGGCCGCGGACGCCGCGGTGTTCGCCACCGGCGAGGTGGCGTTGGCTGCGGACGCCGAGCGCCGCGCCGAGGTGCGGGCGGTGGGCCACGTAACGGAAAAGGTCGCAAACCTGGCCGGGCGGGCAGCGGAAGAGGCGCGGGCGGGCCGTCGGGTGTTTCTCATCGTTCCACGGGACAACGCCGCGGAGGCGGAAGACGCGCTGGCGCGGCTGCCGGAGCGGCTCCGCCGGGGTCTGGCCGTGCACGCCGTGGCCGGGACCGGCGACGTGAGCCGGGTGATGGCGCCGGACGGCCTTGATCCCCTTGCGCCCGAGGGGGTTTCCGGTCTCTCGGGAGACCGGGCGGGCCGGCGCCGGGGGTGGTTGATCGCGGTGCTCCTCCTGTGCCTCGCGAGCGCCGCCGCCGGGGCCGGCTACGCGGCCTGGCGCAAGGCCGAGCGGGGCTGGTTGGCGCTCCGGGACGGTGGCCGCTTCGTGGAGTTGGCGGGCGCGCTTGATGCCTTTCCGCTGCCCCTGGCAGCCCGGACCTTTCGGGAAAGCCTGAAGCGGGCAGCGCCGGCCGCGGCTCCCGCGGTGACGGTGGCTGCGCGCCGTCCCGCCGACGGCGGCTCCTGCGCCGGGCTGCGTTTCCGCGGCGGCGAGACGATCAACGCGCCGGCGCCGGCTTCCGGCGGCGTCCATCGGCTGGACCGGTTGCGCTCGTTGTGCGGCTTCGAGGTGCGGACGTCCGCGCCGGAAGGGGCCTTGGCCGTCCACGGCTGGATCGCCCTGCGCCTGACCGCGCCGAGCGAAGCCCGTCCGGGTCTGCTGCCGGCCCGGCGCATGGTCGCAGGTCCATTGACCCAGGGGCCGCTCCGGCTGTCGCAGGAGCTGCCCCTCTATCTGCGGGATTCCTGGAGTTGGACACTGACGGCGGTGTGGTCGCCGGTCGGGTCAGCGGACGTGACGCGGCTGCTGCGCGGCGGCCCGGAACGCGGCGCGATGCTTGCCGACCTGGAACCGCTGGGGCTGTCCGTGGTCCGCGCCAGGATCGAGCTGGCGCCGTGACGATGGCCGTTGGGGGAAGATGGATGCAGGGCGCCGCAGGATGTCTGGAGGCTCCGAAACCTGTCCACCGTCTTCCATTGCGGGTGAGAAGAAGGCGGGTGTGATCCGAGCCCCGTAAGGAGACAGCAGCCATGATCCGTGCGAACGCCATGCGGTCAGACACAGAGCCCTGGGTGCGAAGGATGCTCGCCGCCTTTGCATCCGCGGTGCTGCTTGTCGCAGTCCCCGCCGGGGCCCAGGAACTTCCGGACGACTATGGCGCGCTGGCTTCGGAGGCGTCGTCGAGAGGCGCGGTATCGGTGCTGGTCACCGGGTGGCACGCGGTGACCGGCGAGGAGCCCGGCGTCGCCGGCCCGGGCGGCGCCGGAGGGCTGGTGGCGATCACCGGCGACGAGTTCGTGAAGCGGGTGAAGGGCGGCGGCGGGGTGACCGCGGTCCGGCGCTTCGAGCACCTTCCGGCCGTCGCCATGACGGTGAACGCGGCGGCGCTGGCAGCAGCCAAGAGCTACGGCTCCGGGGTGCGGGTCTTGCGCGACCGCGCGGTGAAGACGTTCCTGTCGGACAGCGGCCCGATGGTGGGGACAGACCGGGCGCATCGGAGGGGGTACACCGGCAAGGGAACTTTCGTCGCCGTCGTCGATACCGGCACGGACGTGGAGCACCCGTTCATCGCGGGGAGGCCCATCCGGGAGGCCTGCTTCGCCGACCGCTGTCCCAACGGGCGGGGCCGGATGCTGGGTCCGGGCGCCGCGCGGCCGGTGGCGGCGCACGGCACCCACGTGGCCGGCATCGCCTTGGGCCGCGGCCCGAAGATCCTGGGCATGGCGCCTGAGGCCGGGCTGATCGCGGTGAACGTGTTCAACCCCGACGGCAAGGCGCGCGATTCGAACATCCTGGCGGCCCTCGACTGGCTCATCGGGGAGGCATGGACCGAGCCCGTCCGGATCGCGTCGGTGAACCTGAGCCTGGGCGCGCCGGCGCACTTCCGCCAGCCCTGCCCCGACCGCATCTACGAGCGGGCGGCGCGGCTGCTGGCCCAGCGCAACGTGGTGATCGTGGCCGCTGCCGGCAACGAGCGCCAGAGCGGCGGCATTGCGCATCCGGCGTGCGTGGACGGCGTGGTCAGCGTCGGCGCCGTGGACAAGGAGGCCAGGGTGGCGAGGTTCTCCAACAGCGCGCCGATCCTGGACTTCCTGGCCCCGGGCGTGAAGATCCTTTCGGCCGTGTCCGGCTCCGGCGGCGGCACGCCGTACCGGGAACTTTCCGGGACCTCCATGGCCGCTCCTCACGTGGCCGGCGCGTTCGCGTTGTTGCGCCAGGCGGCGCCTCACGGGTACTTGCGGGATTTTTACGGCGCCCTGGTCAGTGGGGGCCGGGCCGTGCGCGACCGGCGCAACGGCATCGTGAAGCCGGCCCTTGACGTGTCCGGTGTTTTCGCCACACTGGGCGTGGGACGAAGCCAGGGCGAAACGCCCGCTCGGCGTGAACCGCCGAAACCGGCGCCGTCCAGGGAGGAGCCGCCCGGGGGCGCGGCGCCGGACGAGAAAGGTGGATGGCGGCCGCTGGGGGATTGAAGGCATGAACATTCCGAAGGCGTGTGGCAGGGCAAGGGCGACGCCGTATGGGGCGCTGTTGCTGGCGGCGTTTGCGATCCTGTGGGCTTGCGCGCCGGACGGCGCAGAAGCGCCTGCCGAGCGCCGGAGGATCATCGTGGAGCTTGCGGACGGAGGGCCGGCCGTGCGGAGCGGCGCAGCCGGGAGCGCGCGGGAGGTGGCCGAACGCATCCTCTCCCGGCTTGACCCCGAGATCCGGGAGTCCGCCAGAGTCCTCGACCGTCTGCCGTTCATGGCGCTGGAGGCGGACGCGGTCACCCTGTTGAAGCTCATGGGCATGCCCGAGGTGGCGTCCGTCGCGCCGGACCGGGAAGTGGGCGTCCGCGTGGCTCCCGAAGACGAGGCCACCGCCAAGTGACGGCGGCGCGGAGACGAACATGGCCATGATGAACCTACCCCCGATCTTTCGTCCGTTCGTCCTTGTGGCGGGGATGTGCCTCGCCTGCGCGGCGGGGGCTCCGCTGGCGGCGGCATCCGACGCCCCCATCGGCCGGGCCGAGCTTGCCGGCAGGCTCGTTCCGGTCACCGGCGACGACGCGCGCTCGGTGGACCTGACGGTGCCCTTCGCCAGGAACTCGGCGAAGCTGACCGAGCCCGCGCGGGAGCAGTTGGCGGAGCTCGGGGCGGCGCTGGCCGGGGACAGGCTGCGGCGGTTCGAGGTCGGGGTCTACGGCCACACCGACGCCTCCGGCCCGGCACCGTACAACCGCAAGCTTTCGGAGATGCGCGCCAGGGCCGTGGTGGACTACCTGACGGAACGCGCCGGCCTGGACCGCGCCCGCTTCCGCCACGGCGGCTTCGGCGAGGAACGGCTGCTGGAGGGCGTCGTCCCCCACTCGCCGCGGCACCGGCGGGTGGAAGTGGTGGTGTACGCGGATCCGGGAGGCTCAGCCGCCGCCGGGGACAAGGAACATGAAGGGACCGGGGACAGGAAGGATGAGTCCGGCCTCCAGGTCATTCAGTGATACGCGCGGTCGCGCGCGAGCGCGGGCAATCGCGGCGTCGTGTCGCGTGGGCGCCCTGGCGGCGGCTGTCGCGACGCTCCTGAGCCTGGAAGCGGCCCAGGCCCAAGGCCAAGGGGCTCCGGCGTCGCCGACTCAACCCTGCGCGGCCGCCTGCCTAGCCCGCGCGCTTACCGCCCGGATCCCCGCGGGCGAGCACGTCGGCCTGGTGCCCTTCGGCCCTCCGAGCACCGCCATCCCGCGGGAGGTCGCCGACGATCTCTACGACCGGATCGCCCGGGCCCTGTCCCAGGCGTCGCACGGGCGCCATCGCTTCACCAACAAGAAGCGCAACGTCAAGGCTTGGGAGAGCTGGCAGGCGGAGCGGGGAAACAGAAAGTTTTTAGAGTTCTGGAACCGGCGTCGCGTAGGTGTCACCGTGCATTGCGAGGACCGCGGCCTCACGGGTCCGGGCGTTGCGCTTTCCTGCGCCGCCTTTCCGGTGGGCAAGGACAGCAAGCTCGGGAGCGACGTGCACGGGCCGCTTGCGATCCTTCCCGTCAAGCGCGCGCTCTTTCGGTACGAGTACACGCTCACGCGCCTGGGCCTCGAGATCGCCCGCCGGGCGCCCGGGCCCGGGAAAATCGTCCGGGTGCGCATCACCGGCCCGGGCGGTGAGCGTTCGGCCCTCACCGAGCACATGGAGCGGACGATGCGGCGGGTGGTGGAGGACCGCTTCGGCGAACGGCGCCGCGTCCTCCGGGGCCAAGCCAACCTGCGGAAGGTCACGGGACAGGGCGGCGGCGCCCCGGCGCCTTCCGTCGCCTACGAGTTGCGTGGCGGCGTGACGTGGATGACGGAGTCGGTGGCGGAGCTGTCGGTGTCGCTCCGGCGCGGCGGCGAACGGATGACTGCCCGCGCCGGCCGGCTCGAGCGTGGCTGGCTCCCGCAGAACCTGGTCCGTCCCGGTGCCGGGCGGGTGCGTTACCGCGCCGGGGCCCGCGCCGTGGTTTCGGACAGGCTCGGGGAGGAGGGCGCCCGGCGCGCGGTCAAGAACCTCGCGCGCGCCCGGGTGGTGGCCGAGGCCCTGGGCCGGGAGCCGCCGGACATCGCCGAGATCCGCTCCGAGCGCGACGGCGTCCGGGCGCTCAGCCGCACCCTGGACCACGGCATCCCGGCCGCCGAACGGTTCCGGGGGCCGGTGAAGGATGCCACAGGCGCGTGGCGGGTGGAGCTGGACGCGCGGGTGGTCGAGGTGGGGTCGAAGTTGCGGCCGGACTTCCGCGCTCGGCTCGCGCGGGACGACTTGCGCGCCATGGAGGACATCGTCATCCAGCTCTCGGCCCGGGAACGGGTCCACGTGGCGGTGTTCGCTTGGGGCGCGGACAACAGGGTGGTGCGTCTCTATCCCGTCGCGAACACGGCGGGTCTCACGGTGCCCGCGGGCGGCAAGGTGGTGCTGCCCCGGGCCGGGGAGGGCCGGCTCCGCTCGGCGCCGCTCCCCGGAAACGCGGCCGACCACGAGGCCATCATCGTGGTGGCCGCCGCTGGGCACCTGGCATTCCAGAATCTCGCGCCGCCGGTCGGGGGCTCCGTGGCCGCGACCATGAAAGCGGCGGTGTCGGGCGGCGTGTTCTTCGAGAGGTTGGCGCGGCTGGACTTGAGCCGCGCCGCGGTGTCGGTGCTGCCCTACCGGGTATCGAGGAGGTGATCGGGACACGGGGGTGCGACATGAACCCGAAAAGAGAGCCGACACGGCGCTTGGCCGTACTGGCGGCAGGCGCGGGGCTGGCCGTGGCCCTGACGGCGGTTTTCGGTCTTCCTTGCGCTTTGGCCGAGATCCGGGACCCCAAGGGGGTGGTGGTGGGCAACCGCAACTACGGGAACGACCGGGTGCCGGAGGTGAGCTACGCGCCCCGGGACGCCGCGGCGTTCCTGCACTACGCGGTGGAAGTGCTGGGCTACGACCTGGAGAACGTCATCCACCTGCGGGATGCGGACCAGGCGACGCTGGAGTCGCTCTTCGTCAACGACCGGAGCCACGAGGGCAGGCTGTGGCGCTATCTCGACCCAGGCGGGGGCGTTGACCACGGTGGGAAAGGAAGCGAAGGTGGCGGTAGGGCTGCCGGCGAAGCGCAAGCCCGTGAAGAAGGGCTTCAAGGCAGGGGAGGTCTTCAGAGACTGCGACGAGTGTCCGCAGATGGTGGTGTTGCCGGCGGGTTCATGATGGGGTCGCCGGGTTGGGAGGAGGAGAGCAAAGACCGCGAGGGGCCGGGTCACCGGGTGACGATACCGGGGCCATTTGCGGTGGGGCGGTACGAGGTGACGGTGAAGGAGTACCGGCGTTTCGTGCGGGAAACGGGTCGGGACGAAGGGCCGGGCTGCCAGGTATTTCAGGATGGAAAATGGAAGAGGAGACAGGACGTTCGTGGGAGGATCCCGGGTTCAGCCAGAGGTCGTCCGAGCCTGTGGTGTGTGTGTGAGTTGGGAGGATGCGAAGGCGTACGCGGGATGGTTGTCGGACAAGACCGGGAAGAAGTGAACCGCCCCGGGTTTACCGGAGACTCTATTCTTTGAGAGGATGGGGTCATGAAGAAGTCAACGAGGTATTCACCGGAGGTCCGGGAGAGGGCGGTTCGGATGGTGTTGGAGCATCAGGCGGGATACGGATCGCAGTGGGCGGCGATCATGTCGGTGGCGTCGAAGCTTGGGTGCACGGCGGAGACGTTGCGCAAGTGGGTGCGCCGGGCGGAGGGCGAAGCGGGTGAGGGGGCGGGGCAGAAGAGCGAAGGGGGAGAGCGGCTCAAGGCGCTGGAGCGGGAGAACCGGGAGCTTCGCCGGGCGAACGAGATATTGCGCAAGGCGGCGGCTTTTTTCGCCCAGGCGGAGCTCGACCGCCGCGGGACGTAATGGTGTCGTTCATCGACGCGCACCGGGAAGCTTACGGGGTCGAGCCGATCTGCAAGGAGTTGCCGATCGCCCCCTCGACCTACTACGAGTCCAAGGCGCGAGAGGCCGGTCGTAGTCGGCTACCGGTGCGAACGCAGTGGGACACGGTGCTGCGGGCGGAGATCCGGCGGGTGTGGGAGGAGAACTTCGGGGTGTACGGGGTGCGCAAGGTATGGCGTGCGCTCAACCGGGAGGGCCTTGTGGTGGCCCGATGCACGGTGGCGCGGTTGATGAGGGAGCTGGGACTTCGTGGCGTGGTCCGGGGTCGGAGGTCGAAGACGACCCTGACGACGAAAGAGTTGGCACGGCCAGCAGACCGAGTGAACCGGGTGTTCGAGGCCAGCCGGCCGAATGCGCTGTGGGTGGCGGATCTGACCTACGTGGCGACCTGGCGCGGCTTCGTCTACGTTGCCCTTGTCGTCGACGCCTATGCCCGGCGCATCGTAGGCTGGCGCGTCTCGGACTCGTTGCACACAGACCTTGCCCTGGACGCCCTTGAGCAGGCGCTCTATGACCGCACGGTGGGCGCTGAGGGCGCTCTGGTGCACCACAGCGACCGTGGCGCCCAGTACCTGTCGATCCGCTACACCGAGCGCTTGGCTGAGGCCGGGGTTGAGCCGTCGGTGGGTCGCGTCGGGGATTCCTACGACAATGCCCTGGCCGAGTCCATCATCGGCTTGTACAAGACCGAGGTGATTCGTCAACGCGGCCCCTGGCGTCATCTTGAAGCAGTCGAGTTCGCCACCCTCGAATGGGTCGACTGGTTCAACCACCGCCGACTCCTCGAAGGGATCGGCTATGTGCCCCCGGCAGAACTCGAAGAGGCGTACGATCGGCAGTGCGAAGAGTCGGCCATGGTGGCCTGACTCAAACAATTCCGTCTCCGGTAAACCCGGGGCGGTTCAGTTCTGCCCGGCCCACCTCTCCCTAAGGGCTATTCGAAAGAACTGGAAATCCGCCTCGATCCAGACGTAGAGGAACAGAGAGGCCGATATGTACCTGTGGATCTGAGCATCCTGGTGAAGGAGATCGTGGTGTCGTCGCGCTCCGCGCCGTGGTTCGCTCAAGTCGTGAAATCGGTCGTACAACAGTCGGCACCCAGTGCGTGCGTGACACCATCGGTTATCTAGGGGGTTTTGCACTCGGTAATCCTTCGTCCCGGCCGTGATGACCCAGCCGGGGGACGTGGAGAACGGCAACTGTGCAGAGAAATCCGTTGGCTGCCCACACCGACCTTACCCGTCGGTCAAACAATTCCACGGCCCGGACGAAGAGTTACGCCGATCGCCGTAAGGTGTTCGGTCACCGGGTGATGGAGGCGAGGGAACCACCGGGCCTAGCCGGTGTGTCGTTAGGCAGAACCGGGAATCGCCGCTGTTGCGGCGCCGGTATCACCCCGCCACCGAACGAAACAACGGCGGTGGACACGCGGTGTTGACCATGTGTTGATTGTTCGGGTGCGAATCATCTGGCCCGTTAAGAGGCGAGTTTTACTGCTTTGTTTTCAGCTAGTTATGGGCCGGATGCTGTAGGATAAACCCTACACGGCCAAGTTTGAAACCCGCCCCCTACAACGGAGGCTCGGCATGGCACAACGTGAACCTTACGGCAGCAGCAGAGGTTTCGAGCGCCTGGGGCACATCGACATCCCCGGCGGTGGACAGGTGGTGGTGCAGGGAGACTACGCCTACGTCGGACACATCGAACCGCCCCACGGCACAACCATCGTGGACATTTCCGACCCCCGGAACCTCAGGGTGGCATCGCACATCGAGGTCCCCGAGGGGACGCACTCGCACAAGGTCCGGGTCCACGGCGACGTGATGCTGGTGAACAACGAACGCTACGGCGGGGCGGCGAAGAACGGCTTCGAGGGCGGGCTCAGAATTTACGACGTCGCCGACAAGGCCAACCCGCGCGAGATCGGCCTGTACCGGGCCGCGGGCGGCGGCGTTCACCGCTTCGACTTCGACGGCGACTACGCCTACTTCTCGCCGCAGGTGGAGGGCTACGTCGGCAACATCGTGATGATCCTCGACCTGAAGGACCCCTCCCGGCCCGAGGAGGTGGGACGCTGGTGGATGCCCGGGCAGTGGACCGCGGGCGGCGAAGAGCCGACCTGGCAGGGGGTCCGGCACCGCTGCCACCATCCGCTCCGGTTGGGCGACCGGCTCTACACCAGCTACTGGCACGGCGGTTTCGTCATCCTCGACATATCGGACATGGCCCGCCCGCGGCGGGTCGGCGGCCTCGACTGGAGCCCGCCCTACCCCTGCCCCACCCACACCGCGCTGCCGATCCCGCAGACTATCGAGGGGCGGCGACTACTGGTGGTCACCGACGAGGAGGTGGTGGACCGGCTGACGCCTGCGCCCAACGCCTTCATGTGGATCGTCGACATCACCGAGGAGACCCAACCCGTGCCCATCGCCACCTTCCGGGTGCCCAACGACGAGCCGTTCAACCCGGACGAATGGTTCGGCTCCCATCAGCCGCAGGAACAGGTCCAGGACAACACGATCTTCGTCACCTGGTTCGCCGGCGGTCTCCGCGCCGTGGACATCAGCGACCCCTGGAGTCCGCGGGAGATCGGCTACTACATGCCCGAGCCCGGCCAGGGGGAATCCATCGTCCAGAGCAACGACGTTTTTCTCGATCGGACCAACGGCCGGGTGTACCTGCTGGACCGCCTGTGCGGACTCGACGTTCTGGAGTTCACCGGGTAGCCGCGATGGCCAACCGTTCTTGACATTCTCTCGGTTTAGCGAGTAACGTCGGGGCGCTTTGGCCGGACCGTAACCGGCTTTCAAAGGACGCACCGAGGAGGTATCGCCATGAAACGTGCAAAGGTTTTCTTACTGGGCCTGATCCTGGCCGTAGCGCTGGCGTTTTCGGGCTGGAATCCGGCCGCCGCCGACACCGTCACCTTGAAGCTCGCCACCTATGATCCGAAGACGGCCGTTACCCTTTCCGCCATACCCAAGTTCATCGAGCTGGTGGCGACGAAGTCCAAGGGCACGCTGAAGGTCGACTGGATCGGCGGGCCGGAGATCACGCCGGGGAGAAAGCAGCCCGCCGCTGTCCAGAAGGGCGTCCTGGACATGAGCGTGGCGTGGGCCTACGTGCTCCACGTCAAGGCGGCGCAGGTGATGCACCTTTCCCAGCTCACCCCGGCGGAGGAGCGCAAGAGCGGACTCTACGACTTTCTCGTGGCGGAGTTCGAGAAAAGCGGTTTCCGCTATCTGGGTCGTACCTCCACGGCCACGCCTTACGTGCTCGTCAGCACCAAGAAGGCGGAGAAGCCGGAAGACCTCAAGGGCCTGGGATTCCGTACTTCCGGGATCTACGAGCCGATCATCGAACAGGCCGGCGGCCGCAAGGTGCGGGTAGCGAGTCCGGAAGTCTATTCGGCCCTGCAACGGGGCCTGATCGACGTGAGGCCGGCCCCCATGGCGACCGTGGTGGACGGGAAGCTCTACGAAGTCCTCAAGTACTGGGTGGGGCCCGGCTTCTTCACGGCCCAGAACACGGTGCTCTGCGTCAACCTCAAGAAGTTCAACAGTCTTTCCGCCGACCACCAGAAAGCCCTGGTCGATGCCGCGGCCGAGACCGAAAAGGGCCTCGTCAGCCTCAAGAAAAAGGAGTTCGACGACGCCTGGCAGGTTGCCAAGAAGAACGGCATGGTGCGCATCGACTGGCCCAAGGACGTCAACGACCACTTCTTCAACGAAGTCATGAAGAAGTCCTGGGCGCGGGTCGAGAAGGGAGTCGGCAAGGAGCTCGTCGACAAGATGCGGCCCATGATGAGCCGGTGACACGGCTCCGCACGGGCACCTGACACGGGAACGGCCCTCCGCGCCGCCGTCGAACGGGCGGCCGGAGGGCTGGTTTCCCACCCCGTTCCCGCTTTCGGTACGCTCTCCGCGCATTCTCGCTGGAAGGGTCAGGACGCGGTGAAGGTCTTCCTCACGAAACTCGGCGCCGCCTGGGACCGGTTCCTGGACATCTCCATGGTCGTCTCCGCCACGGCCGTGGTCCTGGCGTCCCTGCTCACCCTTTCCGACATCGCCAGCCGCCAGTTCTTCGCCTCGGCACAGGGCTGGGCCATCGAGATCGCCGAGTATTGCCTCCTCTACCTGGCGTTCTTCGGCGCGGCGTGGCTGTTGCGAGAGGACGGGCACGTCAAGGTGGAGGTGGTGGTGGAGGTGCTGGGCGCCAAGAGCCAGGCATTCCTGGGGGTGGCGACCTCGGCCGTGGGCGTGCTCGTGACGGGGGTGCTGGCCTACTTCGCCACCACCACCACCGTCATGGAGTACATGGCCGGCACCAAGATGTACGAAAGCCCTCTCAAGCCGCCGCTGTATCCGCTCCTGATCCCCATTCCGGTAGGCGCCGCCTCGCTGTGCATCCAGTTCATGCGCCGGACCTTCAGCTACTACCGGCGCTGGCAGGAGGCCAGGACGGCGCCGGAGGACCGGCCGTGAGCGCGCGGGCCGGCAGCCCCACTGTTCCCCGGTAACGCCATGGATTGGCCGCTCCTGCTGCTGGTGTTCTTCTCGGTCATCGTCGTGCTGCTGATGACCGGCCTGCCCATCGCCTTCGTCTTCATGCTGGTGACCGCCGGCGGCGCGCTGACCCTTTGGGGCGGCGGCCCGGGCATGGAGCTGGTGGTGCTCAACATGCAGACCGCGCTGTCCACGTTCACGCTGCTGGCGATCGTGGAATTCACGCTCATGGGCATGGTGATCTTCCATTCGGGCATGGGCAACACCATGCTCAGGGTGCTGGGTGACTGGCTGGGAGCCGTACCGGGACGCCTGTCCATCCTGGGCATCGCCTTCGCCACCCTGTTCGCCACCATGAGCGGCTCTTCCCTGGCCAGCTCCACGGTCATGGCCACCGTGCTGACCCCCGAGATGGAGAAGCAGGGCTACAAGAAGCCCATGAGCCTGGGTCCGATCCTGGGAGGCGGCGGCCTCGCCATGATGATCCCGCCCAGCGGGCTCGCCATCATCCTCGCGGCCATCGCCAAGATATCCGTGGCCAAGATCCTCATCGGCGGGGCGGTCCCCGGGCTCATGCTGGCGGCCCTGTACATGATCTACATCGTCACCCGGGCGGCGATCCAGACGGACCTCGCTCCCGCGTACGCGGTGGAGCGGCCGCCCATGGGGCAGCGCATCTACGATACCCTGGTTTACGTGGTGCCCCTGGGCCTGATCGTCTTCCTCACCCTGGGGCTCATCTTTCTCGGGGTGGCGACTCCGTCCCAGTCGGCGGTCACCGGCGCCCTGGGGGCGTTCATCCTGGCCGCCGTCTACGGCAAGCTCGACTGGAACCTCGTGATGGTGTCGCTGCGCGGCACCGTGCGGGTGTCCACCATGATCCTGATGATCTTCGCCTCCTCGGCCACCTTCAGCCAGATCATGGCGTTCGCGGGCATCACCCGTGGCATCAGCGGCTTCGTCGCCGGCCTCGACGTCGCCCCCATTCTGATCATCATCGGCATGATGATCGTGGTGCTCATCCTGGGCATGATCATGGAGGTGGTGACCATCTTCATGGTCACCATCCCGATCTTCCTGCCGGTGGTGATCGCCCTGGGCTACGACCCCGTGTGGTTCGGGCTGCTGATGCTCCTCAACGCCGAGATGGCCCTCACCTCGCCGCCCTTCGGCACGAGCCTCTTCGCCGTCAAGGCCGCCGCGCCGCCCGACACCACCATGCGCGACGTGTACGTCTCCGCGCTGCCCTTCCTGGCCTGCGACCTGGTGGTGCTGGTCCTGCTCATCGCCTTCCCGGGCATCGCGCTGTGGCTGCCGAATATGCTGTGAGCGCGGACGACTATTTCTCCCTGGTGTGTTGACAAATCGCCGCGGGCTGACATCTAATCGGGCGGCTCTCACCCGCCTCATATCCTCAAGGAGGAACGCCGATGAAGCAGATCTTGAACCCGGATCACGTGTGCAAACCGGTCGGACAATATTCGCAATGCATCAAGGCCAGCGGATCGCAGTTGGTGTTCATCGCCGGACAGGTGGCCGTCAACGAGCACGGCGAGCTCGTGGGGAAAGGTGACATCGAGGCCCAGGCTCGCCAGGTCCTGACGAACATAGAGGCGCTGGTGCGCGCGGCCGGCGGCAGCATGAAGGATGTCGTGCAAACGATCACCTATGACACCGACATCCAGAAGCACGTGGAAGGCCTGCGCAAGGTAAGGGCCGAGTTTTTCGGCGCCGACTTTCCCGTCGGAGCGAAGGTAGAGGTCAAGGGGCTCGTGCATCCCGACTACCTGCTCGAGATGACCGCCATCGCGGTCGTGGAGTGATGGACAAGAGGTAAGAGCAATGCCCTGGAGACTCGGGGTAGACATCGGTGGCACGTTCACCGACTTCGTCTTGATGAACACCTCGACGGGTCAGATCGTCGTCAATAAAGTTCCGTCCACTCCGGACAACCCCGCAACCGCGGTCATCGCGGGACTACAACAACTCAATGAGGATCACGGCATACCGCCCCGGGAAATCGCGTACCTGGGGCACGGGAGCACCGTCGGCACCAACACCCTGATCGAGCGCAACGGAGCACGGACCGCGTTGCTGGTGACCGAGGGGTTCGGCGACATCCTGAATATCCGGCGGCTGGGCATGGAGGACACCTCCGATCTCCAGGGGGAACGGGCGGCTCCGTTGGTGCCCCGCAAATGGGTTCGTACCGTCTCCGAAAGGCGCCTTGCCGACGGACAGGTCCGCAAGCCTGTCGATGTTGATGCGACCATCGCTTCGGTGGCGGAGTTGGTTCGACAGGGTATCGAGGCGCTTGCCGTCTGCTTTCACCATTCGTACCGCTTCCCCGAACACGAAGTGCTGGTCAAGAAGGCGATCCAGAAAGCCTTTCCCGAGCTTCAGGTGTGCATCTCGTCGGAGATCTGGCCCGAGATCAGGGAATACGAACGCACCCTGGTGACCACCATAAACGCCTATATCGGCCCCAAGGTCAGCCGCTATTACCTGTCTCTCGACCACGAAATGACGTCCCTCGGCCTGGGCGGAGGTTTCCTGGTCGCTCGAGGAAATGGTGGGCTGATGAACGTGGCGGCCGCCGCCGAGAGTCCGGTCTTTACGCTCGGGTCAGGGCCGGCGTCAGGTGTGGCCGCCGCATTGTACCTGAGCAGGGTAGCGGGTTTCGAAAGGTTGATCGCGCTGGACATCGGCGGCACGAGCACGGACGTGGCGATCGTCGATGGCGAGTTGCCCTACGCTACCGAGAGCGCCATTGGCGACTTTCCCGTCATGATCCCCATGGTGGACGTGTCATCCATCGGAGCGGGCGGAGGCTCGATTGCCTCTGTGGATGCGGCCGGGATTCTCAAGGTGGGGCCCCAAAGCGCCGGGGCGAGGCCGGGACCGGCCTGCTATGGACACGGCGGACGGGATGCAACGCTTACCGATGCGTACGTCGGCGCGGGTGTGATCGATCCCGATCAGTTTCTTGGCGGTCGGGTCGGTATTCACCGTGATCGCGCGCTCAGCGCATTGCGCTCCATCGGAGAGAAGATCGGTCGGTCCCCGGAAGAGACGGCTGACGGCATCATCGAGGTCGTGACCGCCAAGATGTACGCCGAGATCGTGCGCCTGATTGCCAAGAAGGGTGTAGACGTCTCCGATTTCAGCCTGCTGGTGTACGGCGGCGCCGGCGCCACCCACGGGTTCCTGGCGGCCAACGAACTGGGCATCAAGCGGGTGATCGTACCGGCAACGCCCGGGCTCCTTTGCGCGCTCGGTTGTCTGGCTACCGACATCAAGTCGGACTTCATCCAGACCGTCAACCTCGTGCTGTCGCCAGGCAAATCGACGGCCGAGTTCGATGTCCTGAAGACGACGTTTCCGAAACTGGACGGACAGGCAACCGCCTGGCTTCGCGAGCAGCAGGTCCGGCAGGCGGACAGCACCCTCATTCGAAGCGCCGACATGCGCTACCTGGGGCAATCCTACGAGATCACCGTGCCGCTGGGGGTCGAGGACTTGCAGGATGGACGTGTCGAAGGCGTATCGCAGGCGTTTCATCAGCAGCACAACAGGATTTTCGGCCACTCCGACGACCGCGCCGCCGTCGAGGTGATAAACGCGCGCGTGACCGGGGTGGGGCGCACGCAGAAACCCACAACCGAGGAATTGGCCCGTGTGTGGGAGCATCTCGGGGGCGCCCCCGCCGGGCCCCGGAAAACGCGCGACGTCCGGATCCAGGGACAACGATGGTCGGCCGCGGTCTGGGAGCGCAAGGGCCTGCAACAAGACCAGCAGATCACGGGGCCCGCCGTGGTCGAGCAGTATGACTCCACCGTGCTGATCCCGGAGGGGTTTACGTGCCACGTGGACCGCTTCGGAAACCTCGTGGGAGAGCTGCAAAAATGAAAACCGATCCGGTCCTCCTGGAGATTCTTTCCAACCGCCTGGGCGGGGTTGCGAACGAAATGGCGTACACGATTCACCGCACCGCGTTCTCGGTCTTTATCAAGGAAACGCAGGACTACGTCGCGGGTCTCTCGACCGCCGAGGGCGAGGTGTTCGCGTTCCCGGACTGGGCGGCGACCCAATTGCTAGGCAGCAATCCGAAGGCCGCCATCGATTACATCCACGACCTCAAGCCCGGCGACATCATATTCGCCAACGACCCCCACTCGACCGAAGGGTTGATGACTCACAACAACGACCTCAATCTGATCAAGCCGTTCTTTTGGGAAGGCGAGCTGCTGTTCTTTCTATGGGACTTCCTCCACCTGTCGGACATCGGCGGGACCGTGCCTGGCAGCGTCACCAGCTCGAACCGCGACATCTTTCAGGAGGGTGTGCGGTTCCCGCCGACCAAGCTCTATCGTGAAGGCCGGTTGAACCAGGAGCTGGTGGACATTTTCCTGACCAACACGAGGACTCCCGACTTGAACTGGGGTGATCTCAAGGCCCTGACCGCGGCGCTCAACTGCGGCGAGATGCGGGTTGCGCAAACCCTCGAGAAGTACGGCCCGGAAGTGGTCAAGGAGGGGGTCTCGGACCTTCTGTCCTATGGAGAACAGAAGGCGCGCGCGATGATCGAAAGCCTCCCGAACGGCACCTGGCGCATGACGGACTACCTGGAAATGCCCCACGTTCCGGACGCTCCCGTCCGTATCTCCCTGGCTATTACCGTCGACGGGTCGGACGTCTGCATGGACTTCACGGGGACCGATCCGCAAGTGCCCTTCGCCTTCAACCTGTCGACCGGGGGCAAGGCGCACGCCGACATCGTGTACGGGATCGTAAACGTGATGCGTACGGCGGATCCCACCATTCCTCTGAACGCCGGTATCCTGCGGCCGATCAGCGCGGTCGTTCCCCCGGGCACCCTCGTCAATCCCGAAGGCTACCCTGCCATCGGTACGCGGATGGCCGTCGTCGCGCGCGTGATGGACATGGTGGGAGGGGCGATGTCGCAAGCGCTTCCGGAGCTGCCGCCCGCCGGCGGAGGCGACTCGACGCTGGCGTTCCTGGCGGTCCCGCCGGACGACAAGTCCGACGGGACGGTCACCCTGCTGGAGCCCCTGCCCGGCGGGTTCGGCGCCCGCGCTGGCAAGGACGGGGTGGACGGCGTGGATCCGGGTCACATGTGGTCCAAGAATGTACCGACGGAGTCGCTGGAGGCCGGCCTGCCCATTCTTGTCGGCAAGTACGAGCTCGATGGACGGATCTCGGCCGGCAAGCACCGGGGCGGCCGGGGGACCGTCTTCGAGTTCGAGGTCCTGCGCCCGAATTGCGAGGTGATCGCACGCAACAGAAGCCGTGTCAATTTCCGGCCCTGGGGCAGACTGGGGGGCGAACCCGGCGGACAATCGCGGGTGTGGCTCAACCCCGGCACGAAACGCGAACGCGCGTACGACGTTCTCCGGGACGTGGTCGAGCTTCAACAGGGGGATGTGCTCCGGTTCGTATCGTCCTACGGCGGCGCCTACGGCGACCCCCTGGAACGAGAGCCCGAGCTGGTGCTGAGGGACGTGGAAGACGGCGCCCTGTCGAAAGGCTCGGCCGAAACCGACTTCGGCGTGGTCATCGACGACGGAGCCGTCGCTGTCGAACGGACCGACGAGATGCGGGCGGCCCTCAGAAGAAAGCGGGGAGAGCTGCCGGCGTTCGCCCACGGGCTGGAGCGAGCGCTCTTCGACACGGGTACGCGTTGCGACCTTCCCGAACTGGTCGCGCGCTTCCGCGGCCTGCCCTCCTGGATGCGCCACGACGCGCAACAACTGCTGATCGAGGAACTGTCGGCACGTTTTCAGCCGGGCGATCAACTCGGCCCCGAAGCCATCGCCGGTCTTTGGGAAACGATTAGCCGTCGCGTTGGATTTCAATAGGCTGGGCTCTAACACAAGGGAGGAAGTCAAATGATCAAGCACTATGCGATCGCGGTGCTGATGTTCTGGTTCTTGACCCTTGCTCCAGGTCTACAGCTAGCTACGACACAGGCCGAACCAGTGGTTTTGAAGGCGTATACGGTCTTTCCCAAGACCGATCACAGCAACAAGCCCTACATGGACTTTCTTGCCGCCATCGCCGAGCGTTCCAAGGGCGGGATCAAGATCAACTTCGTCGGCGGGCCGGAAGCGATCCCGCCTTTTGAAGCGTTGTCTCCCCTGAGCAAGGGAGTCATCGACATGGCCTTCATTCCCGGCGCCTACTTTTCGGGACAGGTACCCGAGGCCATGGTCGACCTGTTCGTGCAGGGACCGGAGGACAAGATTTTCAGAGAAACCGGCGTCGAAGCATTCATAAAGCAGGTCTTGATGAAGAAGGCCAATGCCCACTCCCTCGGCTGGATGTGGATGGGGGAGCCGTTCATGCTCATCGGGAACACGAAGCTGGAGCGTGCCGACTTCAACGGCCTCAAGGTCCGCAGCATCTCGCTTACGAATCCCTGGGTAAAAAGCCTCGGGGGCACACCGGTCAGGGTCCCCGGCGGGGAACGTTACATCACGCTGCAAAAAGGCCTGGTCGATCTGGCCATGGCGCCGGTCAGCAGCATTGCGAACGAACGCCTCTATGAAGTTTCCAAGTATCTCATTTACCCGTCGTTCTTCGAGGTGCGGGACTATGTCCTGGTCAATGCCGACACCTGGAAGAAGGTCTCGCCCGAATTGCAGACAATGATCCAGGATGCCGCACGAGAGTATGAGAAAAAGGCACGCGAGTTTGCGGAGGGACGGGCGGCGAAAGCCGAAAAGCTCCTGCTCGAGAAACTGGAGCGCGTCGATCTGCCACCCGACGAGGCAAAGAAGTTCCTGAGCACCCTGGACGAAGTTTGCTGGGCGTTCGTGATCCAGCGGACCCCGGAGAACGGGAAACGGCTGAAGAAGATGCTCAGTCAGTAACATCGTGCTCGACCCTGTGCGGGCTGGGGAACGAGGTGCCCTTTCCCCGGCCTGCGCTCCCACACGACTCCCGTGATCAAACTCTTGCGCCTACTTGGAAGAGGCGTCGTAACCGCCGGCGGCGCCATCGCCGGCGGGCTGGTGATCGTCCTCATGCTCACCATCAGCTACGAGGTCGCTTCCAGGAAACTGCTGGTGCAGTCGCATCCCTGGATCGTCGATCTCGGCGAAGTGAGCCTCCTCTTCATCACCTTCTTCGCCGCCGCCTGGGTGTTGCGGGAGAACGCCCATGTCCGCATCGAAACCCTCGTGCGCCTCCTCCCCGTCCGGGTGCAGCGCGTCATGGGGCTTGCCACCAACCTGCTGGGCGCCGGGGTGATGCTGGTGGTCGCGCTGACCGGGGCGGAGGAAAGCCTGGCAGACCTGTTGACGGAGCGCATGCTCATGGGGGGCACGGTTTTCCCGCGGGTCTGGCTCAGTATCGCGATCCCGGTCGGCAGCATTGCGCTGGCGGCCGGGTTCGGGGTCAAGGCATGGCAGTCGTTCCGCCAGATCCGAACCGGCAGCGCGCCGCCCGAGGCCCCGACCCCGATTCCGGACAAGTAACATGGAATGGTATCTGAGCCTCTCGCTCGTTATCGTCTTCTTGCTTGCCCTCTTCGCATCCGGTCTGCAGGTCGCCCTGGTCTTTATCCTCATCGACGTGGCCGGGCTGTATTTCGTGGTCGGCGGCTGGCCGGCCCTGTCGCTGCTGCCGGGCAGCATCATCAACAGCATCGCGTCGTTCCCGCTGGGCGCCGTCCCGTTGTTCGTGTTGATGGGCGAGATCCTCTTCCGGTCGGGGGTCGCCGGACAGGTCCTCGATGCGCTGGGAAAGTGGATCGGCGCCCTTCCGGCCCGGCTGAGCCTTGTCACCGTTGTCGGCGCCGCCGTGTTCGGAGCGATCAGCGGGTCGAGCATGGCCACGACCGCGACGCTCAGCGCGACCCTGGCCCCGGAGATGAAGGATCGTGGCTACAGCCCGGAGATGATCGCCGGGCCGATCATCGGCGCCGGCGGTCTGGCGATGATCATTCCGCCCAGCGCCATGGCGGTGCTGCTCGGCACCATCGCGCACATCTCCATCGGCCACTTGCTGATCGGCGGCATCGTCCCCGGCCTGCTCATCGCGGCGGGCTATCTCGTGGTCATCCTCACGCGCGTCTGGCTGAATCCCAAGCTGGTCCCGCAAGAGGTTTACGTGCCGCCGACTCTGGGAGAACGGCTGCGGACGCTGAACCTGCTGATCCCGGTCAGCTTCCTGCTCTTCATGGTCCTGGGGCTCATGTTCCTCGGTGTTGCCACCCCGTCGGAGTCGGCGGCCCTCGGGGCGCTGGCGGCGTTCATCGTAGCGGCGGCCTACGGAAAGCTTTCCCTGGAAGCCGTCAAGGTGTCCGTGGCGGAAACGGTGAAAATCACCGCGGGGATATTTCTCATCATTGCCGGTTCCGCCGCGTTCAGCCAGGTTCTCGCCTTTACGGGCGCCACCCGAGGGTTGGTGGACCTGATAACGCAACTCGACGTGGCACCCCTCGTGGTCGTGGGTTTCATGATGCTGGTCCTGATCCTCATGGGCATGTTCATGGATCAGATTTCGATGATGCTTATTACCCTGCCCGTGTACATGCCGATCATCACCTCCCTGGGCCTCGATCCATTGTGGTTCGGCATCATCGTCCTCATCAACCTGGAGGTCGCCAACGAGACGCCCCCCTTCGGTGTGTTGCTTTACATCGGCCAGAGCTTCATGCCGGGGTACGGCACGATGCAGATCATCAACGCCGTGATCCCGTTTACGATCGTCGATCTCGTGGTCATGGGCCTCCTGCTCGTATGGGCGGATCTGGCGCTGTGGCTGCCTCGCCTGATGAGCACACCCGGATAGGCCGGGAGAAGGACACGGAAAGAGAAGCCTGCCGGCCGACGCCGAGCGGTCTTGCGTGACGGACAGTGGGAGTGACTTACATGAACAATCTAAAAGTCATTGTGGCCGGGACCGTGCTCGACCCCGAGTCCGAACGGGTTGTGACCGACCGGTTGATCCGGATACGGGGGGAGGTGATCGAGAGCGTGGAGCCCATCCCCGCGACGTTCTCGCCGGAGAAGGAGTCCGGCGAAATCGACGTGGTCGATGCGCGCGACAAGGTCGTGATCCCCGGGTTCGTCAACGCGCACACGCACCACACCGAAATCCTGCAGCGGAGTCTGCGGGACGCGCTTCCCTTCGAGCTGTGGCATTTCGAGAGGCGGGGGACCGAGGACATCCTCGATCCCGGTTATGACGACCTGCTCGGCGCGAACCACATCGCCCTTCTGGAAAACCTCAAGCACGGGACGACGAGCGTCCTGCACCATCTCTCGAGAAGACGGGCGATCGACCTCGAAGAGATTCGGGCTTGCATAGATGCTGCCGCACGGCTCGGGATCCGAACGGCCATCGCCCCCTCGGTGGCTGACGTCGGATGGGGGCGTGCCGGGCCGAGCGGGGAGGAGTCGACTGCCGGAGCCGGAGAGATCGCGGGTCTCAACCAGGCGCTGGATCTCATCGGGCAGGGTCCCGCCCACGTCATGGGGGTCGTGGCGCCGACCTCGATTCATACCTGCTCGGACGGCTTCCTGACCCAATGTCGCGCAATAGCGGAGGAACGGGGCCTCCCCGTTCACACTCACTTTCTGGAGACCCGGTTCGAGGCTTCACAGCGGACGGCCGACGGGGAAACGCCCGTGCAAAGAGCTTCGAGGCTCGGCCTGCTCAAGCCGGGGGTGTCCCTGGCCCACGCCATACACCTGACCGACGAGGAGCTGGACCTCCTCGGCGAGAAACAGCCCGCGGTGGTCCACAATCCTTCCAGCAACGCCAAGCTTGGAAGCGGACTGGCCCGTGTGCGGGAAATGCTGGACCGCGGCATCACCGTGGCCCTGGGCTCCGACGGCGGCGACTCGAGCGACGGCTATTCCATGTTCGACCAGATGAAGATGGCGGCGGTCATGCGACGCTGCAGCGTCACCGAGTTCGAGTCCTGGATCACGGCGAGGGAAGCCTTCTCCATGGCCACCGCCGGAGGGGCCGAGGTGCTCGGCATCCGGGCCGGCCGGATCGCCCCGGGCTACCTCGCCGATATCTGCATCCTGAAGCCCGGCACCCGGATGTGGCCGGCCACCGAGCTGGTGCAGAACCTCGTCTACTCCGAGAACGGCCGTAGCGTCGATACCGTGCTGGTGGCGGGCGAGGTCGTTCTGGAAGGCGGGCAAAGCCCGCGGATCGACGAATCCGAGCTGGCCCGTCAGGCCAGGCGCCTCGCCGAAAAAGTCGCGGAGGCCCGGGAGACGTGGGCGGACCGCAAGCGCGCTCCGGAGGTCATGGAAAGGGCGCGCGCCGCGGAAAGAGACTACCGGGAAGCCGCCTCGACGGCTACGAAATAAGGAATTGCCCCGACATCGAGCGGCCCGCGTGGAGAAGAGCGCATGAATGCCGACAAGATCATCCTGGCGGGAATCCTGATCGGCCAATTTGCAATAGCGTCACAAATCGGTCGGAAGTACGGCAACGGACGGTTACGAAATCACGCAGGCGGGTTTGAAACTCGCGGTTTAACGTCGGCCATGCTGGCCACATCTATGTCGAAGTGAAGCACATCTTCCCGCCTGCCGAGCTTGGAGTAGAGCGCGACCGCCGGTTCGTCCACGGGATCGGCCCGCACGATGATCATCCAAGCCCGGCGTTCGGCCGCCAACTCCTGGAGATGGCGGATCATGCAGGTCGCGACCCCCTGCCGCCGGTGCTCGGCGCGGACCGCGAGATCGTAGATGTAGATCTCGCTGCGCGCTTGCTCGAATTTTTGCAGCTCATAGGCGGTAAGCGCCCCTGTCAGCCGGTCCTCGGCATCGAACGCCGCCAGTGCGATGAAGTGGTCCTTCGCCAGCAGCCGCTCGATATAGTCATCGTCCGGCTGACGGGCGCGATAGGTCTCCGGTGCTTCGAATGCGTCGCCGAACAAGTCGAGCAAACGGCGAAAGAGCGCCGCATCGCCACCGGCCAGGCTTCGCACACGGGTCTTGATGGTCATGTCGTCCCTCACTGGTTGCGGTCGGAAAGAGCGACCGCGCGAGCGGGTTGCCCATCGCGCTCGGCGACGGAGACCAGCCAAGCGCGGCGGAGTCGAAAGGCCCGACGCTCGCTTACCCCGGAAGCGCCTCCGCGGCCGCGATCTCCGAATCGAGCAGCACGCCGCACCCGGGGCAATACCAACGCTGGAACTCGTACTGGTCCAACAGCAGGTCCATCAGGGGACCGGCCTCGGTGGGTGGAGCCCCACCCAGGGAGCAGGCTTCCCGCCAGTCGCCGTCGCTCTCGCACAGGATATGGCCGCACCGGGCGCATTGGACCCAGGCGCGGTCGTCGAGATCGCACAGAACGAGAGACTCCTGGAGGGGATGGCGGACGGCGCCCGTTCCCGTGACGGGAGGCTCGGCAACGGCCGTCTCGCGGGTGACCGCCGCCTGCCGCTCGCGCTTGAGGGACTCGCGCTTCTCCCGGGTGCCGTCGGCGTTCACGCCGCCCTCCTCGGCGAGCACGACGCCGTAGATGGACTCCGCTGCTTCCCGCGACACCAGACCGTCCACCACGTCCACGGCCACGCTTTCCGGGTCTCGTTCCAGCGGGTCGCCGTAGCCGCCGCCGTTGGCGCACCTGAGGTAGAGCAGGTCGTCAGCCTCCAGGCGCAGGTCGCGGTAGCCCAGCAGGTTGTGAGTGCCGCCGGCTTCTTCCAGCTCGTCGGGAAGGGTCTTGCCGGCCACGTGCTCTTGCACGTCGCTGTCCTCCACGTGCACCAGGATGCTGGGCGCTCCGGGGTGGCCGCCGTAGATGCCGAACCCGGAGTTCCTGAGGCCGGCGACGCCCAGGGCGACGATCTGAAGCTTCGCCTCCGGCGCGTCGTGGGTCATGAGGAGGGACTCCTCGCCGGCGCCGCCGCGGTACTTGCCGGCGCCGGCGCCGTCCTGGAGGTGGCGGCGGAAGAGGTAGAGCAGCGGGAAGTTGGCTTCCACCCACTCGACGTTGTGCACGGTGGACGGCCGGCCCATCTCGATGCCGGCGGTGTTGATGCCGTCGCCCCAGGAGCGCGCGCCGATGCCGCCCAGTCCCACCAGGGTCGACACGTAGTAGCCGCCGGTCTGGTTCACCCCGGCGTGGCGCGCCAGGCGGGTGCCCAGGGTCTGGGCGGTGACCTCCTTGGACCACTTCTCGCTGGTGCCGATCATCTGGATCAGCGTGCTGCCGGCCAGGAAACGGGCCACCGCGCCGCCGGAGGTGGTGTTGAGCGACACCGGCGCCGGGTAGGTGGGGTTCACGATGGTGCCCTCGGGCGCGATGACCTCCATGACCCGGAACAGCCCGTGGTTCTTGGGCAGGTCGTAGCCGAGGGTCTGGAGCAGCGACTCGAAGCACGCGCCCACGGTGGCGTGGTAGGGCAGGTTGATGCCCACCGGCGCCTGCTTGTCGGTGCCGGTGAAGTCGAAGGTCAGCAGGTCCCGCTTCTTGGTGAGCTGCACCTGCATGCTCCACAGCTTGTCGCTGGCTTCGATGTTGCCCCGGGCGCGCCAGACCCCGTCGGGCACCTCCAGGAGGCGCCGGCGCAACAGGCTGGCGGTGTGGTCGAGCATCTCGCTGGTGACCTTTTCCATCAGCTCGACGCCGTAGTGGCGGTACAGCTCCTGCATGCGGGCGCGACCGACGTTGTTGGCGGCGATCTCGCACTTGAAGTCCAGGCCCACCATCACCGGCTGCCGGGTCATGTTGGTGATGGTGTCGAAGACGTCCCGGCGGATCTTGCCGCGCTCGATGAGCTTGAGGCCGGGGATGCGGATGCCCTCGTGACAGATCTCGGTGGCGCCCGGGGAATTCCCGCCCGGGGACATGGCGCCGACGTCGGCCACGTGCACGAACGTGGCGCTCCAGCCGATCAGGCGCTCGTCCACGTGGATCGGCGAGACCACGTACATGTCAGGCTGGTGGATGGCCGCCAGGTAGGGGTCGTTGATCAGGAACATGTCGCCGGGGAAGATGCCGCCCTCGTCGGTGAAGCGCTCGATGATGCGGCGGACGGCCACCCCGGCGCAGCCCACGTGCCAGGCCATGGCGTCGCCGGCGCACAGGACGTCGCCGTTGGGCTGGTAGAGGCCCGCGAGGTAGTCGCGCATCTGGGTGGTGTTGACGGTCCCTCCGACCCGCTCCAGGGTGGTGCCGATCTCCTGGGTGATCTGGTAGAGCCGGTGTGAGAGGATCTCGAAGGTCACCGGGTCGACGGACAGCTTGGGTTCGGACATGGAACGCTCCTTGTTCACGGTCGGGCGCGGGCGGGCTATGGCGCATCCCCTAGGGGCGACCGCCGGTCGCCCCTACGGTCGATTGACCGGACGGGCTCCATGGCGCCGCGCCATACACTGCACCGGCGCTTCAGACCTGCACGTGCATCCTGATATTGCGGTACTCGTCCATCACCGCGGTGTCGCCCGGGCCCACGACGATGGTGGTCACCGGGCTCTCGATGATTCCCGCCCCGCGGATCTCCATTCCGGGCTTGACGCGTTCGAAGTCGTAGATGTCGGCGGGGAGAAAGTCCCGTTCCTGCTCGAAGTAGGCGTTTCGCCTCCCCTTGTGGGCTTCGCCGGGGTCCGCGGCGCCCATGGGGTACCGCTTGATGTTGGGATGCTGGATCTTGCCCACCGCGCGCAGCCGGAAGGTGATGATCTCCTTGCCCGCCTCCCGGTAACCCGACCCCGGGCCGTAGGACTTCTCGTACAGTTCGTCGAAGGCCTGGTCGAGCCACTGGAAATCCTCCATGCCCAGCTCGGCGGTCCCCGGCGGCAACTCCGCGTTCAGCTCGTGACACTGGAAGCGGTAGCGCATGTCCAGGCTGCGGATGACCGCGATCTCCTCGCCCGCGAACCCCATCTTCTCCAGGTCCGCGCGCGCCTTGTCCAGCAGCCCCGCAAACGTTGCGTTGACGACCTTGGGATCCGGCGGATACACCAGCCGCTCCGCCTTGCCGTACTCGAACACCACGTCCGAGGCCAGCAGGCCAAGACCGCCGTGAACCGACGAGGTCATGGGCACCACCACCTCCCGGATCCCCAGCTCCGCGGCGTACCGGCCGCAGTGCACCGGGCCGGCCCCGCCCTCCACGAACAAGACGAAGTTCCGGGGATCGTGGCCGCGCTCCACCGTGGCCCGCCGGATCAGGTCCGCCATCTGCGCGTTGGTGATGCGGTAGAGCCCGCTGGCCGCCTCGGTGAGGCTCATTCCCAGCGGGTCGGCCACCTTCTCCCGGATCGCCCGTTCCGCCGCTTCCCGATCGAGCCGCATGCGCCCGCCCAGGAAATAGTCGGGGTTCAGGTACCCCAGCACCAGGTCGACGTCGGAAACCGTGGGCTCGGTGCCGCCCAGGCCGTAGCTCGCCGGCCCCGGCTTGGCGCCCGCCCCCTGGGGACCCACCTTCATGAGCCCCTTCTCTTCGTCCACCCAGCCGATGCTGCCGCCGCCCGCGCCGATGGACTCCACCCAGATCTTGGTGGCCAGCACGGCGTGGCGCAGGATCACCGGGCTGTAGTTCTTCTCGATGCGTCCGTCCCGCACCAATCCCACCTTGAAGGTGGTCCCGCCCATGTCCGTGACCAGGATGTTGGGCTCGTCGATCTTGTCGCAGAAGTACTGGCCGCCCACCACCCCCGCCGCCGGCCCCGACTCCACCAGGCCCACGCCCCGGCGCACGCACGCGTCGCTGTCGAGGACGCCGCCGTAGGCCTGCATGATGAGCGGCGCGTTGGCCAGCCCCTTGGCTGCCAGGGACTCGCCGAGGCCGGAAAGGTACGACGAGATGGTGGGGCCGATGTAGGCGTTGAAGATGGTGGTAATGGTGCGTTCGTACTCGCCCAGGTAGGGCGCCACCTCCGAGGACAAGCTCACGAACAGGTCGGGATGGCGCGCCTTGACGACCTCCTCGATGGCCCTTTCGTGACTGTCGTTGGCGATGGACCACAGCAGCGAGACGGCCACCGCGGTGACCCCCTCCGCCACCAGCCGGTCCACCGCCGCCGCCGCCTCGTCGAGGTCCAGCTTCACCACCACCGCGCCTTTGTAGTCGACCCGCTCCTTCACCTCCCCTATCAACGTGCGCGGCACCAGCGGGTCCGGCTTGGTCAGGGCGTAGAAATGGGCGGTCTCGGCCTCGGTGAGCCCCTCGGTCATGCGGCCGCGCATCATGTAGATGCTGTCGGCGAAACCCTTGGTGGTTATCAGCCCGGTCTTCGCCCCGGAGCGGGTGAGCAGCGTGTTGTCACCCACCGTGCAGCCATGGAAGAACAGCTTGGCGGTGTGCAGCAGCGCCTCCTCGCCGGTCATGCCCAGGTGCTCCGCGGCGTTGCGCACGGCGTTGAGAACCCCCAGCGCGAAGTTGTCCGGCGTGGACAGCGACTTGCCGACGGTCAACTCGCCGGCCTCGTCCACGACCACGCAGTCGGTGAACGTGCCGCCGATATCCACCCCCAGGTTGTACTCCATGTCGGTCTCCGTGACTTCGCTCTAGCCGTCTCCGTGATTTCGCTCTGGCCTGTAGGGGCGGGTTTCAAACCCGCCCGCGATGGCGCGGTGCGGACCCGGGCGGGTTTGAAACCCGCCCCTACAGGTTCGTCTTCATGCGGCGCCCCTTCACCGCCGAATGGCCGCGTATTGGTCGGGCCTCCGGTCCGCGAAGAAGATCCAGTTCTTGCGCTGGCTCTCCAGCAGGCCGAGATCCAGGTCGGCCCACACCACGTCTTCCTCGGTAGCGCTGGCGTGGGCCACGACCTCGCCCCGCGGGTTGATGATCAGGCTCTCGCCGAAATAGAACTCGGGCGCCCCGCCCCGGTCCACGCCCACCCGGTTGGGCGCCGCCACGTACATGACGTTCTCCACCGCCCGCGCGCACAGCAGCATCTCCCAACGCGAGCGCGCCCGCTGGGTGCTGGTCACCGGAACGCACAACAATTCGGCGCCGTTCAGCGCCGCGCACCGGGCAGGCTCCGGCAGGTTCCGGTCATAGCAGATGTTGAGGCCGAGCTTGACGCCCAGGTCCGTCTGCACCACCGGGAATCCCAGGTCCCCCGGCCGAAAGTAATATTCCTCGCTGCCGCTGGTCCCCACCAGCCGCCCCAGGCCGCTGGGAATCGTGTTCTTGCGATACTTGGTGAGCCGCGCGCCGTCGCGGCCGAACACCACCGCGCTGTTGTAGTAGTGCTCCCCTTCCCGCTCGAAGAACGGGTAGACCAGCGCCAGACCCGCCTCCCGCGCGATGTTCCGCGCCTCCGTCACGGAGGGACCGTCCTCGGTCTCGGCCAGCCGGAAGAACTCCGGGTCGTTGGTGAACGCCGGGTAGATGGTGCTGGCGACCTCGTGAAAGCAGACCATGTCCGCGTCCGCCGCGGCCGCCCGCCGCGCCAGCCGGCGCACCGCGGCGATGTTCTCCCGCCAATCCACGTTCCCGCTGAACTGTGCGACTGCCACGCGCGGCATGGTTACCTCCCCGTTTGGCTCCGAAAACCAAGCGACGGAACGATCACACGGGAATATGGCACCTACCCTTATCGTGCGCCCGCGGCAGCTTCCGAACCCGTGGTCTCGGTTTGTTCCCAAGTGTCGAGACGCTTTCGCCCTATTGACCCACTGACTGTTGTTCGCGACGCTCCGTGCGCGCCTTTTCCAGCCTTACCTCAGCCTCAATCAACCTCGCTTTCGCCTCTGTTAGTTTGGCCTCGGCATCTGCTTGGGCACTCTTCGTGTTGATGATCTCCGCTGGAATCCCAAACAACTCCTCAAGGAAATCGATAGGAATGCTCGCAACTGCCCAATCTTCACTCGGGTCTTCATACTTCAGCCGCTTCAGCATTCCATTGTGGAACTCTACGTCCGCTTTGTTCTCCACAAACGCCCGCCTTTGGATATCGATTGATCCGATTGGTCCCGCTTGCGGGACTTCAAGCATGATAAGACCGGTAAGGTTTGGCAACTTTTTGTGGGTCACCTCAACGAACAGCGTGCCAAGCCGCCTGTAGTAGATACACCGCGAGCACGGGTTACTATAATTTGGAGGTGTCTTCGGTGGAGGCTTAACGGCCTCAAGCGAACCGTCATAGACTTTGACTGAAAAGCAGTCCTGTCCCTCGCTTAACTCATTGAACTTATCAGACACAGGGTGTTTCGCCCCTGCGTTAGTCACCCCTATGGGGTCGATCACAAACGTTGCTGAAAAGTCCTTTTCAGAGGCACACGGATCATCATTTGAAAGGGGTTGAGGGGCTTGACTCTCGGCGGAAAGCACTAGGTTTGCATCTGCAACGTGCACGAAACCTCCGGTAGCAAAGAACACAGCCGCGTCGCCTACGACGCCAACCACGTCCTTCACGATTGCTGCAGCCTCGTCGCGGCTAGCCGTGGATATGGACGTAAGCAAACCAGCCGGACTAGTTCTAATGTCAATCGTGTCATGACTTCGTGTATCATGAGAGTAGGCGAGGTTGTAGGTATGTGCGAGATCGGGTGTCACTGCACCTAGTTTCGCTGACGACGATACTCCCCTCTTGTTGGAAACCCGCGCCCATACCTTGTCGAGTTCCTTCCCTTCGGCTGCGAATTGCGCTTTACGTTGCCCCAGTTCGACCCGTTTCTTCTTTTCTTCGTCGAGCTTTTTCCCCTTGAGTTCGTTCTCCAACACTTGTATCCGCTTGCGCAGTGTGGCGATCCTCGTGCTGAGTTGAGCGATTCTCTTTGCCTGTTCCGCCGTCGGAAATTTCTTGTCTCCGACGGTCACAGTCAAACTGACCCATGTCCGTGGGAGCGAATATATAACGCCTTTCGCTGCGGAAACTGACAGGTCCGTAAGCTTCGTCGAAGTCAGGAACGACCCCGTATCACCACATGCAGATACGAGAATACAAAGCATAACTGCGATTCCAAACCTCCTCATTTCTCCTCCCATGGCTGTGGTTTTGCGTTCTCCCCATAGGGACCGCTGTGGCGCAGACTTGTCGAACATGGAAACTATTTCCAAAGTCGAATCCGGCGCGAACCCCGTCCCCCGCCTTGGTTTCCCGACGTTCTTCATCTCTACAGATCCGGCGTCCTCTTGTACCATCCCGCGGCCCGTTCGTACGCATGCCCGACCCGCAGGACCGTCTCCTCGTCGAAGGGCCGGCCGACGATCTGCATGCCGATGGGCAGGCCCGAGGGGGAAAAGCCGCAGCACACGCTGAGGGAGGGCAGCCCGGTCTGGTTGAACGGGATCGTGCACAGCGTAAAGAGGTTGCCGCGGCGGTCCGAGAGCCTCACCTCCCGGCCGTCGATGCGGGCGGTGCCCCGGTCCAGCTCCTCGATGGTGGGCGCGGGGAACGAAATGGTGGGCACCACCATTACCCGGACGCGCTCGAAGGCACGCTCGAAACCCTCGTAGATGAGCCGCCGCACCCGGTGCGCGGTGTTGACGGCGCTGCCGGATATGAGCAGCGAGCCGATGAGGTTTCTCAGCATACCGGGACTGTAGTCCCGGGGCCGGGTGCGCAGGTAGTGATCGTGGTCCGGCATGTCCTCCACGCGGGCAATGCAGGCCTGCACCGCCGGCAGGAGCTCCATGTGCGGGATCTCGACCTCCTCGGTCTCGACTCCGAGGGCGCCCAGGAACCGCACCGCCTCGTCGAACACCTGCCGGACCTCGTCGAACATCAACGCGTCGAAATAGCCCCGGACGAGGCCGACCCGCAGCCCGCCCGCCGCGCCGGTCAGGTCGCCCGTGTAGTCCGGCACCGGCACCTCGGCGCAGTACGGATCCCGCGGATCCGCTCCCGCGATGCAGTTGAGGACCAGGGCGCAGTCCTCGACGGTCTTGGCGAGAACGCCGAAGTGGTTGATGGAGCCCGGTCCGGTACCGGGCACCCCGCCGGACAGGCTCACGCGCCCGTGGGTGGCCTTCAGGCCGGCGATGCCGCAAAGAGCCGCGGGGTTGCGAACCGACCCCGCGCTGTCGGTGCCGATGGACGCCAGGCCCAGACTCGCCGCCACCGCGGCGGCGGAGCCGCCGCTCGATCCGCCGGTGGCCCGGCTCACGTCCCAGGGATTGCGGCTGGGGCCGTAGAACACGTTGTTGGTGTGGCTCGACTTGGCCCACTCGTGCATGTGGGTCTTGCCCAGGATCACCGCGCCCGCGGCCCTGAGCCTGCTCACCACGGTTGCATCATGGTCGGGCTTCCAGTCGGAAAGCGTCTTCGACCCCGCGGTGGTGCGCACGTCCTTGATGGCGATGTTGTCCTTGATGGAGAACGGGATTCCATGCAGCGGGCCGCGGTAGCGCCCGCTCTCGATCTCCTTCGCCGCCGTCCCGGCATCGGCAAGCGCCTGATTCCTCGTCAGCGTCACGAACGCGTTCAGGACGGGGTTCAGCCGTTCAATCCGCTCGAATACGAGATTCGTCAGGTCGACCGGCGATACCTGTCGGCTTTCGATCCACGCGGCCAACCGCGAAATCGTCAGTTGTTCCAGATCCCGCTCTTCCATCTTCCGGATCCGCCCTCCCGACCGTGCTTCACACGGGATACAACTGCCGGCCCGGCTTCCTGGGGATATACCGTCCGCCGGGTGCGTCGAGGACCCTGGCCCGCGGCTCTCCCTCGGGCCACTCCATGATCACGTTGCCGCGAAGGATGGTCATGGTCGGCCACCCCTTGAGCTCCCTGCCTTCCCATATGGACCACCCGGCGGAGCTGTGGATCATCTCCGGTGTCACCCGCAGGGTCCGGTCGAGGTCCACGATGACGAAGTCCGCGTCCGAGCCCACGCCGATGGCGCCCTTCTTGGGATAGATTCCGAACACGCGGGCGGGAGTCTCGCAACAGGCCTCCACGAGCCGCTCGAGGCTGATGAGACCCTTGTGCACGCCCTCGGTCAAGAGAACCGGCAGCAGTGCTTCCACGCGGGAGGGGAATCCGCTGCTGGTTTCCCACACGTTCCCCTTGTCCATTTCCGCCCGCGACATGCCCCAGTCCACGTGGTCCGAGCCGATGCAGTCGATCTCGCCGTCCCTCAGGCTATCCCACAGGATCCCCATGGTCTCTTCGTCCCGGAGCGGCACGTTGATCTTCCAGACGTCGCGAGACAACGACAGGTAGTGGTGCCCTGTCTGACTGTAGACCTCGACCCCCTCCGCCCTGGCCTTGTTGATCTCGTCCAGGGTTTCCCGGGTCGTCGTGTGCACGACGTAGAGCGGACAGCCGGTAACGCCAGCGTAGTAGGCATACGTTCTCACGTGCCCGGCCTCGCAGAAATGGGGAGACCGTTCGTCCCAGGCCGCCATGTCTGTGCGTCCCGCCCGCTTGAGGCGTTCCTCGAAGAGCCGGACGATCTGGTAGTTCTCGGGATGGATGCAAACGACGCCGGGAGGTCCCAACTCGGCGGTCTTCTCCATGCCCAGGAAGACGGTGCCGTCGTCGAAGCCGAAGTGGCCGCCCCGTTCGCGTCCGGGCCACACGCTGTAGGTGTTCGCCCCCTGAATCGTGTGCAGGTAGTACTTGAACGAGGTCATGCCGAACTCCCGGGCGACGCGGGGAATGTCGAGAGCCTGGGCGTCGGTCGTGATGAACCCGGTGAGGAAACAGTCGACGAACGCATGGGATTCCAGGACCTCGATGAACTCCGGCATCACTTCGGAGAAGGGCACCACGTCCTCGGGCCGGGGCTCGTGGATGTAGTCCTTCCTGAGCTTGGAGCTGGACTGCATGATCCCCCAGGTCGTCACCCCGCCCACCGCGGCCGCGCGGGTCTCGCTGTCGAGACTGTCCTGCAGCGGCCGGTGCGAGCCGACGTGGCACTCGGGGTCGACGACGCCCGGCAGGACATGCTGCCCGTGGGCATCGATGGTACGCCTTGCGGAGGGCAACGCTTCAGGCTCGCCCAGGGCCACTACGATGCCGTCGTTGATGGCGATTCCCGTCTCTCTCGTCCCGGCGCCGCTCACGACCCTGCCATTCACGATGACGGTGTCCACCATGTCGCTGGTCATACGGGCCACCCTTTCGGCATGCCTCTACTGCCTGCCCGCGGGCGTGCCGGAGTGTGGCGGATCATCAGGAGATCCGCCTACTCGCCCTGTATAGGGCAGACACGGACATGGGCGCAAGACCGTTCCCGAGGCGGCCACGGCGTATTTGACCTGGGAAAAAAGCCGGTGCTATTGTCCGGGCCGGAACCGGGCCCCTCGGCCCGAATCACCACCCAAGGAGGCTGGCGACCGAATGCCCGAGAAAGATGACAGCGGCGGTTATATCCTCAGGATCGCGTCCCATTCGCCGTCCCATCCCTGGTGGCGCATCACCGATGAGTTGGCGGAAGGCCTGAACGGGTATCGCGAAGAGCCCGGGCTGATCTCCAGCGTAGGCGTCTTCACCGGCCGGTTCGGGCTCGGGTCTCTGGAGAACCCGAAGACGGTGGGAGCGGGACTGGCGGACGTGGGCATCACCAACCCGCCGGTGAACGCCAAGATGGCCACCGAGGGAAGGGGGCTGTTCGACGCCAGCGTCGGAGAGCTCAGGGCCATCGCGCGTTTCCCCGAACCCGACTACATCTTCTGGCTCGTGGCCGAAGAGCTGGGCGTTGGTTCCATGGAGGAGATAGCGACGCGCAAGCCGCCCATGACCCTTGTGTCGGGCCGGGTGGGGCCGACGGGGCCGGACACGCTCACCTGGACGGTCGAGCAGGTGATGAAATGGTACGGCTTCAGCTACGAGGACGTGAACTCCTGGGGGGGACGCGTGCTGTTTCCCGGACCCGCGGTCGTCGGCGTGCCCATGGTGCGGAGGGGCGAGGGCAACGCGGTGTTCCAGGAGGGCGTTCACGACGAGTCCTGGGAGGAGCTGGCGGAAGCCAGGCCCATGCGTTGCCTGGAGCTGGACGAGGGGGCGGTGGCGCACATGGAAGATACGTTCGGCTACGACCGGGCCATCATTCCCAAGGGCCGGCTCAAGGGCATCGAGCGCGACCTTCTGACCCTGAGCTTCGGCGGCTGGCTGCTGTTCTGCCGGGACGATCTTCCGGACGAGATCGCCTGGCTGCTGGCGCAAACGAGCATGGAGCGCAGGGACCGGATCGCCGCCCCCTACGAGGACCTGCCGCCTCATTTGAGGGACATCGAAGTCCCCATCACCCCGCAACATCTGTGCACCGGATGCGTGGTGCCGCTGCACCCCGGGGCCGAACGCTACTACAAGGAGTTCGGCTGCATGTGATTCAGTGCCGCCGGACATGCCGAGAGGAGTCGCCATGGAACGCGTGGATCTGATGATCAAGAACGGTGACGTGGTCTTTCACGAGGGCTGCCGTCCCGCCAATATCGCCATCAACGACGAGAAGGTCGTCGCCATCCTCAAGCCCGGCTTCGAGATCGATGCGGCCCGGGTCGTCGATGCCGCCGGGAAGCATGTCCTGCCGGGCCTGGTGGACCCCGAAGGCCACCCCGGGCATTCGTTTCCCCTCGACATCGACCTCGAGACCGAGTCGCCGGCCGCGGCCGCCGCGGGGGTCACCACCTGGGGCATCCAGGACCCGAGTCCGCGGATGGGGAAGAAGCCGTTCGTACAGGACACGCGGCCGGAAGACGTGGTGTCGTTTCACGATGTCATGGACATCGCCATCAAGACCGGCGAGGAAAACTGCATCACGGACTTCTACTTCACGCCGCAGCTCGAGACCGACCAGCAGGCCGAAGAGGTGGGGGAATACGCCGACAAGTACGGCGTCACGTCCTACAAGTTCTACTGTCACGCCAAGCACCCGGAAATCGCCGCCAAGCTCTGGTACGTGTACCGCTCGGGATTGGCCACGGGCTTCGACGATGGGGTGGTCTACAAGACCCTGGAGAACGTCGCGAAAATCGGGCCGCCGGGAATCGTCTCGTTCCACCCCGAGAACTTCGAGATCGTCCGGGTCTTCTCCCAGCGGCTGATGGACGCGGGGCGAATGGACATGGAGGCATGGACGGACCGCTCGCCGGACTTCGTCGAGGCCCACCATATCCGCCAGTACGCTTACCTGGCGAAGATCACCAAGTGCCCGATGTACGTCCAGCATACGACCACCGCCGAGTCGTTGCTGGCCATCCGCCAGGCGAAGGACGAGGGTGTCACGATCTATGCCCAAAGCAACCCCGTGTACCTTTGCCTGCCCGCGGGTACGTGGAAGATCAACGTGCCGCTCCGGTATCCCGAGACCATGGAGATCCTTTGGGAAGCCTGCAAGAACGGGGAGATCGACGCCCTGGGGTCGGACCATGTGGTCTCGCACGGCTCGCGCGCCGAGATGGAGGTGCCCGGCGACGTTTGGAAGACCACCAGCGGCTTCCCCTCCCGCGTGGAGATGATGCTGCCGTTGATGCTCGACGAGGGGATCAACAAGGGGAGGATCTCGCTGGAGCGGCTGGTGGAGATGATGTGCGAGGCGCCCGCCAGGATCTTCGGGCTCTACCCGCGCAAGGGAAGCCTGCAGGTGGGCTCGGACGGCGACGTGGTGATCGTCGACCTGAAGCGCAAGGTCACCGTTACCAACGACCTGGTCCACACCCGCCCGGGGTGGACCATCCTCGAAGGGCGCGAGATGACCGGCTGGCCCGTCATGACCATTCGCCGCGGCGAGGTCCTGACGGAATGGCCGGAGGGAGAGCCCAAGGCCCTGATCACCGCCAGCACCAAGGGACAATACATCCCACGCACGCCGGGCAGCCGTTTCCAGTTCTGAACCCGGGAGTGTCAGCGCATGCCCGTGAACGACCTGCGTGACTGGATCGACCGTATCGACGCCCTCGGCCAGCTCCGCCGCGTCAACGGCGCCGGCTGCGACGAGGAGATCGGCGCCATTACCGATCTTTACATGGAACGGGTGGGCCGTCCGGCGCTCCTCTTCGACGAGATACCCGGTTATCCGCAAGGCTTTCGGGTACTCGCCAACGTCACCACGGCGCCCGAACGGATCGCCGCCGCCCTCGACATCCCCCAGGGCTTGTCGCTGAGGGCGATGGTGGAGCATTGCCGCCGGTTCCACGGTGCGTTGCCCGGCATCGAGCCCCGGGTCGTGGACTCGGGTCCGCTTCTGGAGAACGTGGCCACCGGCCCGGACATCGACATGCTCCGGTTTCCTACCCCCAAGTGGCATGAAGACGACGGCGGGCGCTACCTGGGAACCGGGTGCGCGGTGGTCATGCGGGACCCGGACTCGGACTGGGTCAACGTGGGCTGCTACCGGGTCGCCGTCCACGACCGGGACATTCTCGGCATCATGATCACGGGAGGCAAGCAGGGGCGGCTCATCATGGAGAAATACTGGGGCCGGAACGAGGCCTGCCCCGTTGCCGTCTCCTTCGGGCACGACCCGCTGATCTACCTGATGGCCGGACTCCACGCCGCCGCCGGCGTCTGCGAATACGACGTGGCCGGGGGAATACGCGGAGAGCCCGTGGATGTCGTTGGCGGCCCGGTCACGGGGCTGCCGCTTCCGGCGACCGCCGAGATCGCCGTGGAAGGTCACATCCCGCCGGGGCGCTTCGAGCCCGAGGGCCCGTTCGGAGAGTGGACCGGTTACTACGCGGGGGGCCGCGAGAACCAGCCGGTCATCGAGGTGGCGTCGCTGATGTACCGGAACGACCCCATCATCCTCGGCACCCCGCCGCGCAGACCTCCAAGCGACGACACCTACATGTCCAGCTTCCTCGGCAGCTCGGCCATCTGGGAACAGATGGAAGCCGCGGGGGTCCCCGGCATCAAGGGCGTCTGGAACCACGAGGGCTGCGGCAGCCAGATGTTCATCACCATCGCCATCGAGCAGATGTATCAAGGCCACTCGAAACAGGCCGCCATGGCCGCCGCCGGCTCCTACGCGGGTTCCTACCTCAACAAGATGATCGTCGTGGTCGACGACGATATCGATCCCACCGATGCGGACGCGGTGTTGTGGGCGATGTGCACGCGACTCGACCCGGATTCGGACCTCGATATCATACGCAATGCCTGGAGCAGCCCCCTCGACCCCATGGCCTATCCCGACGACCGCAGGAACCTGAACAAGCGGATGCTCATCGACGCCTGCCGCCCCTGGAACCGAAGAGGAACGTTCCCCAAGGTCGCGGAGGCGGGCGCCGAGTTGAAGGAGCGCATCCGGAAACGCTGGCCCGACGTCTGCGACATCTGACGGGCCGGCCGCGTGGCGACCACCAGCAAGGTGGACGAGGTGCGGCACGGCTTCGTGTTTCAATCCACGCGCCCGCACGGGGGGCTGTCAATGTCAGCCCAGACCGTGTGAAAACTGTGGCGGGAACGAGGAGTCTCAGGACATCATAGGGCATGTACGACCCTCTCGAGCCTACCGCGAGCAACCGCAGTGGAGGCAAGGATTACCGTGTCCATCCCGGTTTGTTTCGGGAGGCGGATCGTCCGAACTGACATCTGCGGGTGTGGAGCCGGCTTCAGGGCTGCTTCCGGGGCCGTCAGCCCGCGGCGACGACGAGAGCCGGCACGCCGACAAGATTGATCGCTCGGCGCATGTTGTACGCCAGAGCGGTCAGACTGAACTCTCCCCGGACGTTTTCCAGTTGCCGCGTCAGAAAGGCGCCGTGGCCCATCCATTGCTTGATGGAACCGAACGGATGCTCTACCGACGCCCCGCGGCGGACCAACAGATCGGGCCGCGCGACCAGGCGTTCGGCCATGCGCTCCAGGATGGTTTCGTTCGCGTAGCGGGAGATGCGACGATGGGTGTCGGCCGTGCAGCGCGGCCGCAGACAGCAGCTTCGGCAACCCTTCCGGTTGACGTATTGAATCCGGGTCCCACCGGCAAGTTGGTGGAAATAGGTCGGTCGCAGCCGTTGGCCGCCGGGGCAGGCGTAGCTGTCCGTCGCGCCGTCGTAGCGGAACCGGGACTTGGTGAAAAGCCCCTTTTTCTTCATCGGCGACCGATCCTCCGGCTTGGGCACGTGCGGCGCGACCCCGCCCGCCTCGCAGGCTTCAATATCGTCGATCTTGTAGTACCCCTTGTCGGCCACGGCGTCGATCTTGTCCACCGCGAGGTTCTCGCGCGCGGCCACCGCCGTCTGCGCCAGCAGACCGAAGTCGTTCAGGTTGTTGTAGACCTGCTGCTCGGCGATCAGGCTGTGCTTGGCGTCAACCGCGATCTGCACGTTGTAGCCCACCAGCGGGCCCTTGCCGTTTCTCATCGCGCGCGAGTCCGGGTCGGTCAGCGACAGCTGTCCACGGCCGCTCTCCTCCAGCTTGTCCCGGTACTCCCTCAAGGTCGCGCGGCGTTCCTGAAGCGCCGCGATCTTCCCTTGCAGATCCGCCACCGCCCCGTCGCTGCCATCATCCTCTGCATCGGCATCGTCCATCTGCCCCAAGTAGCGTTCCAGGCGCTCCTCGGCACTCTTCAGCTCTCTTTCGAGCTTGGCCCGCGTGAAGTTGCGGTGTACGTTGTTCACCGCCTTGATGCGCGTGCCGTCGACGGCCACCAGCTCCCGGCCGTAGAGGTCGAGTTCGCGGCAAAGACGCACGAACTCGCGAAACACCTGCCGAAACGACTCCCGGTTGTCGCGCCGGAAGTCCGCGATCGTCTTGAAGTCCGGCCGAAGCCGGCGCAGCAACCAGATCACTTCGAGATTGCGGTGGGTCTCGGCCTCCAGGCGCCGGCTCGAACGGATGCGGTTCAGGTACCCGTAGAGGTACAGCTTCAGGAGGTCCGCCGGGTCGTAGCCCGGCCGCCCCGTCCTGTTGGCCTGTACCCGCTCGAAACCAGCCCGCTCAAGGTCAAGCCCATCCACAAAGGCATCTATGAAACGAACCGGATTGTCCGCGCTCACCCAGTCGTCCACGGCATCCGGCAGAAGCAGTTGCTGTGAACGATCATCGCCTGAAATGTGTGCCATGTCCTACCATACCAAACTTGCCCGCTCCCCGTGATGGCACGTCGAGTTTTCACACGGTCTGGTTTGCCACCAACACACGCCCCCGCACGGGGGGCGACCTGTGAGGCTGTCATGGCGTATGATCGGATCGGAGTTTCAATCCACGCCCCCGCACGGGGGGCGACCGGGTACGGAGATGGTCCTCGTGACGGCAGACGGCAAAGTTTCAATCCACGCCCCCGCACGGGGGGCGACCCCAGGTCGTAGGGATCGCTGTCGTCTTCGTAGCGTTTCAATCCACGCCCCCGCACGGGGGGCGACACCCGGGCGGCGGTCAGGATCCGAACCCGGGCATGTTTCAATCCACGCCCCCGCACGGGGGGCGACTCCATCCGCCGAACCGCCATCCGGTGGAGGAGTGGTTTCAATCCACGCCCCCGCACGGGGGGCGACCAAGGGCGGTGCCCTGAAGCAGCTTGCCGACTGGGTTTCAATCCACGCCCCCGCACGGGGGGCGACGAGGCAAGGGGCGCGTTCGCGGAAGCTAGCCCCGAGTTTCAATCCACGCCCCCGCACGGGGGGCGACTGGTCCTGGACGACAAGGTGATCGTCAAGCTCCGGTTTCAATCCACGCCCCCGCACGGGGGGCGACATGAGCGGCAGGACGAGGTCCTGGAGAGCATGCAGTTTCAATCCACGCCCCCGCACGGGGGGCGACTCGAGTTCAAGCGCATGGACCTGGTGGAGCAGATGTTTCAATCCACGCCCCCGCACGGGGGGCGACGTGTCGCGGCGCCATCAAGATCGGTTTCTCCAAGTTTCAATCCACGCCCCCGCACGGGGGGCGACTCCGGCCGGCCAAGGTACTCCGCGACGGCCTTGCAGTTTCAATCCACGCCCCCGCACGGGGGGCGACCACCGTCTTTCTCGATCCGATGCGTGTACTTGAGGTTTCAATCCACGCCCCCGCACGGGGGGCGACCCGAGTGACTGTTGGCCGTTGCCTCCGTAGTTGTGGTTTCAATCCACGCCCCCGCACGGGGGGCGACTGTCGTCGGGCTGGATCGAGCCGACGATCCTGGAGTTTCAATCCACGCCCCCGCACGGGGGGCGACTCGTATCAATGGCCGCGTTCCAATGCCAGGGAGAGTTTCAATCCACGCCCCCGCACGGGGGGCGACGCCTGTTTCCAGACAATGCGCGCCTGGTCATGTGTTTCAATCCACGCCCCCGCACGGGGGGCGACAGGCTGTTGGCGTTGCAGTACTCCGACACGTCGTCGTTTCAATCCACGCCCCCGCACGGGGGGCGACATGAGGCCAGGCACGACGCGGAGGCCGTTGAACATGTTTCAATCCACGCCCCCGCACGGGGGGCGACCCACCGACAACGTGTTCGCCGTGGTGATGCGCTTGGTTTCAATCCACGCCCCCGCACGGGGGGCGACGTCCCGAATGCGGTCCTTCAGCCAGTCCATGTAGGTTTCAATCCACGCCCCCGCACGGGGGGCGACAGGAGGCCCCGACGCGATCCCCGGCCCTTGGATGTTTCAATCCACGCCCCCGCACGGGGGGCGACAGGAGTGTATCTACTGGCCTTTCAGCAGAAAACGGTTTCAATCCACGCCCCCGCACGGGGGGCGACGCCATGCGCGGTCGCTCCGCGCCGAGATGGAGGTGTTTCAATCCACGCCCCCGCACGGGGGGCGACGCGCCGGCGGCGCTGACCGCGCGGACGCGGAAGGTGTTTCAATCCACGCCCCCGCACGGGGGGCGACGTGTCAAGACTCCCCTCCCCCACACTTCCTTTGGTTTCAATCCACGCCCCCGCACGGGGGGCGACATACTTTGAAAGATACGATCCAAGACGTTCAGGGGTTTCAATCCACGCCCCCGCACGGGGGGCGACGGGATCCCTGCGAGGTCTTCTGCCCATTTACGGGTGTTTCAATCCACGCCCCCGCACGGGGGGCGACTAACGGCGCTCATGCTTCAACTCGACGACAAGTGGTTTCAATCCACGCCCCCGCACGGGGGGCGACTGTCGCGTGAGCGGTGGCAGCACCTCGCGCCGCTGTTTCAATCCACGCCCCCGCACGGGGGGCGACTGGGTCTGCTGGTCCGTACCGCACAGGTATCGCCGTTTCAATCCACGCCCCCGCACGGGGGGCGACCTCTTTGAGCTGGTCGATCCATGGGTCTTGCTTTGTTTCAATCCACGCCCCCGCACGGGGGGCGACGCAGGCTTTGGAGACGCTTTACAAGGCTCAAGAGGTTTCAATCCACGCCCCCGCACGGGGGGCGACCCGACTTGGTTGACCCTGTAAGGTGTATGCTAGCGTTTCAATCCACGCCCCCGCACGGGGGGCGACCGGACACCTGCTGTTTGTGGTCGTCCGTCAGGGTGTTTCAATCCACGCCCCCGCACGGGGGGCGACTAGCCAATGCGGCGGGATTTGCAGGAGGCCCTAGTTTCAATCCACGCCCCCGCACGGGGGGCGACAAGTCCGCCCCGGTTCAGCACACACGGAATAAAGAGTTTCAATCCACGCCCCCGCACGGGGGGCGACCGCCGTGGTGATGCGCTTGGAACGCCGGCCCTCAAGTTTCAATCCACGCCCCCGCACGGGGGGCGACAAGCCGATGGGAGTTCGTGTGTACTTTGGTGCCGGGTTTCAATCCACGCCCCCGCACGGGGGGCGACGTGCCTGCGCCTGGTCAAAAGGAGCTGCCGTTTAAGTTTCAATCCACGCCCCCGCACGGGGGGCGACCGTTGGTACTGGACGGATTGGCCGGATTACCTGAAGGTTTCAATCCACGCCCCCGCACGGGGGGCGACTTGGCGGCCTTTTTGGCTTCTTCAACTTCCACGAGGGTTTCAATCCACGCCCCCGCACGGGGGGCGACGGGCCGTCGAGGGCAGCATCCGCGAAAACCATGTTTCAATCCACGCCCCCGCACGGGGGGCGACGGGCCGTCGAGGGCAGCATCCGCGAAAACCATGTTTCAATCCACGCCCCCGCACGGGGGGCGACAGGGTGACCCTGTGGTCTGTTAGTGGTTAGTAAGGTTTCAATCCACGCCCCCGCACGGGGGGCGACGTCACCGGCATGGTGATACGCCTCATTGACCAGTTTCAATCCACGCCCCCGCACGGGGGGCGACGAAAGCCGCCCGACGAGGGCAGTCGCCCCACGAGCTGTTTCAATCCACGCCCCCGCACGGGGGGCGACCTTGCATCGACCGCGCAAGACCTGATCGCCAGCGTTTCAATCCACGCCCCCGCACGGGGGGCGACCAGCGCCGGGGCGAGGGCCTTTGTCTACTACTCTCGTTTCAATCCACGCCCCCGCACGGGGGGCGACTCCTGGACGGCGTGGAGATCCGCCTGGATGACGTGTTTCAATCCACGCCCCCGCACGGGGGGCGACGAGCGCCAGCGGGAATACGGGCAGCGCCCAGAGGTGTTTCAATCCACGCCCCCGCACGGGGGGCGACTGGAATTACTCAGGATGGGCTTCACATTTCGCGGGGTTTCAATCCACGCCCCCGCACGGGGGGCGACGGGTCGATCTCGTAGAGCATGCGTGATTGGCTCGCGTTTCAATCCACGCCCCCGCACGGGGGGCGACTGTACCCCCCGACGGCGGAGGCGGCGGCCGGCTCCCAGTTTCAATCCACGCCCCCGCACGGGGGGCGACGCCGCACGCGCCGAACTCCAGCGCCGTCCCGGCGGTTTCAATCCACGCCCCCGCACGGGGGGCGACGGGACCAATCGCGGTACGGATAGAGGGGAGCCGGTTTCAATCCACGCCCCCGCACGGGGGGCGACCGCCTGGAGGTGGCCCCGGACGCGGCCACGAAACTGTTTCAATCCACGCCCCCGCACGGGGGGCGACGCGGCCGAGATGGATCAGCGCCTGGAGTTGCAGCTTGTTTCAATCCACGCCCCCGCACGGGGGGCGACCACCACGGGCGGCGGGACGCCCGCCCAGCGGGGGTTTCAATCCACGCCCCCGCACGGGGGGCGACATCACCTCGGCAAGCGCCAGCCCGGCAAGCTGGATGTTTCAATCCACGCCCCCGCACGGGGGGCGACCCTCGTCGCTGTCGACAGTCAGAAAGCCGAACCTGTTTCAATCCACGCCCCCGCACGGGGGGCGACCCGATGCGGCCAGTGAAATACGGCTGCGCGAGGGGTTTCAATCCACGCCCCCGCACGGGGGGCGACGGGATAGCCTTCGAGTTCTTCGAACTTCGGATGTACGTTTCAATCCACGCCCCCGCACGGGGGGCGACTCTTTCAACTGGTCGATCCAAGGATCCTGTCGTGTTTCAATCCACGCCCCCGCACGGGGGGCGACAACAAGCACCGGCGATCGAGGCATTCACAAAAAGTTTCAATCCACGCCCCCGCACGGGGGGCGACCTTCTCCCACTGGTGGCATTCGCACCAAAATCTGGTTTCAATCCACGCCCCCGCACGGGGGGCGACGTGTGTCCATTATCTCATTGGTGAGTATGGGTTGTTTCAATCCACGCCCCCGCACGGGGGGCGACTTGCGAGCGCTGAGCCGTCGTAACCTTCTTTGATGTTTCAATCCACGCCCCCGCACGGGGGGCGACTGGTCGTTGGCTGACAATGGCGTTGACGTTGGTGTCGTTTCAATCCACGCCCCCGCACGGGGGGCGACTTCCAGCGCGCGCTGCGCGGCCCGGAAGAGATCGTGTTTCAATCCACGCCCCCGCACGGGGGGCGACCGCCGTGGCCTCGAGGCTCTCGCTGTGGATCAATGTTTCAATCCACGCCCCCGCACGGGGGGCGACGGGGTACCACATTGGCTTCGACTGGCGGGAAACCGTTTCAATCCACGCCCCCGCACGGGGGGCGACTCCTGCTCTAAGGGAGGGGCTGGCCCATGGCAACGTTTCAATCCACGCCCCCGCACGGGGGGCGACTGTCTGCGCGCTTTGCAAGAGGCGCGGGCACAAGGGTTTCAATCCACGCCCCCGCACGGGGGGCGACCGCAATTTCCGAACTACCCGTATTACAATACGAAAATGGACCGTTTGCGCGAACGTGGGACCGAGGCCAAGAAGCTCAGGCTGGCTACACCACCAACCTTAAACCATTCCGTCGCACACCCGCGAACTTGCAGGGCGCGCGAATCCCTTGACAAAAACGCCGGCACTATAGGTTCGCGCATCTCATAGGACCATCGGTCCATGGGGATCGTAGGTCTTCTTGTCCCCGACATGTTCGACTCGCGAGTGCCAGTTGGCCCCAAGCCTGTAGAAGCGGAGACTGTCAGCGCCTTGATCGATCTCCTCCATGAGCCGCGTTCGCAGGACGGTCCATTGCGCTGGATCTACCTCACACTCGAACACCGAATACTGAACCCGTTGGCCGAAGTCCTGACAAAGACGGGCCACGCGACGCAGCCGGCGGCGCCCAGCAGAATCGCGGGTAGCGACATCGTAGGTCACAAGCATCAACACAAGCGCTTCCCCTACCGCCAGAGAAAAGGCGGGTAGCCGTCGAGTTCGCCGCGCAGCCACCGAGCCATGAGCATCGCCTGGACGAATGGGACCAAGCCAAAAGTGGTTTTTTCCTTGAGGAAGGGATGCATGATTTCGTCCTTCTTGCGCTCCTGGTAGGCAATCAAGACCGTCTTTCGCGCGTCTTCACGCAAAGTGATTGCGCCGCTCAGCGCGGCGTCGAAATCGCCCGCCGATAGCTGGCGACGATTGACCAATGACAGTGCCAACCGATCAGCGAGCACCGGCCGCAGCTCTTCCATCAAGTCGAGCGCCAAGCTCGGACGGCCGGGGCGGTCCCGGTGCAGGAAACCCACTGCCGGATCCAAACCGGTCGTTTCCAAGGCCGAGCGGCAATCATGGACGAGAAGCGCATAGAGGAACGACAGCAACGCATTCATTGGGTCCAGCGGCGGCCGGCGCGAGCGACGACAAAACCGGAAGGCTGGTTCCTCGCTACGCACCAGATCGCTGAACGCCTCGAAGTAGACCCGAGCGGCTTCTCCTTCGATTCCCCGCAGGTTGTCGGCGCCGTGAGCACGCGTACCGCGTTGCACGGCATCTGTCAGCCGGCGCTCGCAGGCCTTCAATCTATCTCGGGTTTCTCCCGCCGAGTTCTCTCCGTGATCGCGGAGCGCTCGCCGAACCACGGTGCGCTGGTTGAGAATCTTTCCGGTCACAAGGTGGCGCACCATTGCCGTGTTCATCGCGCCGTCGTCCGTGGCGCGGTATTGGCTTCGTCGCAACAACACGTTCCCGGAAACAGGACCTTCTACACGGGCAAGGAAACGGCCATTCCGGCTCATGAATGAGAAACACACCCCCAAGTCCGCGCAATGACCGAGGAGCGCAGGCGTAGCGCCCACCGCGCCGAAACAGACGATACCGCCGAGCAAGTGCATCGGCACACGGCCGCACTCCTTGCCGTCTGCCTTGACGACCGCGTTTTCACCGTCCTTGGACAGCCATGCATCCTCCGTTGTCACGTACAGTGTGTTCAGATGGCGGCGCATGCTTTGTCCATCAACCCCTGATGGCTTCCTTTAGCCAGTGTTCGACAGTACCCGGTCCACGCGGCTTCCGTGGCTGGCAAATCTCCAACAAAGAACACGGATCGCACTTGCCCGACGTGTATTCCGGTGGCGGCGTCTCCCCGTCGGCCAACAACCGCCGCGTCTCTGACACCACGCGCTCCGTGAGAGCACGCAGCCGGTCGTCGAACACCACGACCTTGCGGCGCCGATTGCGTCCATAAAACAACGCGCCTTCCGGTACCGGAGTTTCGAGCATTTCCTCCAGGCACATTGCCTGGGCGCAAAGCTGCACCTCGTCTGCGCTGTGCGTCTTTGGACGTCCACGCTTGTACTCGACGGGGTAGGGGCGATTACCTGTATGAATCTCGACCACGTCGGCAAACCCGGAAACCCCGAGACGCAGTGATCGCAGAGGCACGCCGCGCCCGACCCTCGTGTCCCCGCGGCGTTCTTTGCCACCGGCGTCGGCACGCTGGTGCAGGACGCGTCCTTCGGCGGTGTAGCGGTTCTCCGCCCATTGCCGTTCGATGTGGATCAGTGCGCACTGCCTTGGGCAGTAGAGCATGTGTTGGAGGGCCGAGATCGGCACGAGTTCGTCCTCACTGAACGCTTCGGAACCGATGTCCGTCATCGCAGATCAGATTCTTTCCAGGATCTCGATCCCGTCGGGCAGGCCATCATGGTCCACGTCGACAACGTAGTCGGTGTACGCGCGAGCCGGCGGCAGGCTGGCCGCTCGGGCATCAGCGAGTTCATATTCCTGTCCTTGGGAACTACGCTTGACCGTCACACGGTCGAACAGGCGGTGTGCGGGCGCGTTGCCGATCGCGCTGGCGTGCCTGAAAAGAACCAACCGGCGAGCGTTCATCTCGCCCCGTGCCGCGGAACGGTCATGGTCGAACATCTGTTCGAGCGCCGTCCACAGCAGTTCGAGGTCGTCTTCGGAGAACCCGGTGCCCCTATTGCCGTCGCCAGCGAGACAAGCTGACACATAACCATGTGCCCGATAGAGACCATAGGGCACGATATGCTTTCTGCCCATCTCGCCTTCTTCTTTGTCCACATCCGTGACACGGGTAATGGCTTGTTCAAGAGGTGTGATCGGCTCAATCGAGCGGGCGAACGCAAACTGCACCGGGCCGCGCACTTGCCCCGCGTTAGGACCGGTCGACATCACGGCCCCAAAGGTCCGGATGTCGAAGTATTTCTTGCAGAGCCAAGACTGCAACACGCCAATGTCCGTTTGAGAGCGCGTCTTGGCCTTTGTCGTATCCCAGCCGCCCTTATCTTTGCGGTAGTCCGGCTGAGATTTGTTTTGGCAAGCTTCCGCGATAAGAGGGTTCAAGGGCCTTCGTTCCTGAACGAATATCTCGCATCCTTCTTGCCCAACCAACTGTACGAAGTTGCGGACCTTACGCTTCAAGCACACGTCGGAGACAAGACCGTGACTGGTCTCCGGATCGAGGCGCGGGAGGTTGTCCGCGTCCGGGTCGCCATTGGGGTTCCCGTTTGCGACATCGAACAAGTAGACGAAGTCGTATCGGTTCTTGAGCACGGTCATGTTCAGTCCTCCTGGATCTCCGCTTCAGCCCACGCCCCTTCCTCACTCGCCGCGTCGCGACGGGCAGCACGCTGGTGGTGGTAACCAAGAGCGAACCGCCCCTGGTCTTCAAGACGAAGGACCGTCGGGAATACGGTGCCGAAACCGCCGAGAATGGCGTCAATCTCTTGTTCGAACCAATAGGCGAGCCCGCCTCGGTCCCTCCTCCGCAGGTTTGCAAGGTGATGGACGGCTTTGCGGTCAAGCAGCGGAAAAACAGCAGCCGGCGTAGCCGACGCGGCTCCGAAATAGCGCTCCTTGATGGTCGCGTTGACGCTGCTGCCCAAAGCTGCACGCTGCACACGCTCATAAACCGCGAACAGCCTTCCAAGCCGATAGGCTGGATTGGTTTCGTCAGGGTCCAAACTCACGGGAACACCCTCCTTTGTGAATCCGAGACGGCAATCGCGCGCAAGGCATGCCTTGCAGATCGCCGCCCGCAACCCGTTGATCTGCCCATCGGCACGCATCCTCCCCACTATCGTGGCGAGCAGGGATTGAGGATAGCGGCCGCCGCCAAGAATCGCCCGCATCAATGCGCCGGTCAGGGTTGGCGGAATGTTTTCGGACTTGCGTTGAACCGCGGTCTCACGAAGCAGTCGCCAGACGGCGGGCGGGGTCCGCCATGGGGTGGGCACGAGGTGCAGATCTTGCCAGTGTTGACGAACACGCTCGCCGATGACCCCGATCGTGTCTTCGTACCAGAACCGTATGGACAAACGAGCCGCGTTCGCCGCCAATCCGAGGACATGGAACCGCGTGTCCTGTCGCACGTTCGGAGCGACATCGGCCAACGGGCGGCCAGACTCGATCTGCTGTAATATATCCGCGACCTTGGCTGCCTCCGACGCGTCCGACGGGGGATCCGCGAGCAAAAACGAAAACAAGTCTTCCGCTGCCTCGGCCTTCTCTCTCCCATCAGCCGCCTCAGCCCAGAAGACGGTCGTCGCGTCCGCAATCTGGATACGCCGCCCGCTGTCAGCTGCAAGCAGGTGGTTTAGTGCCGCCGTATAGGCAAACGCCGCATGTTCCGAAACGGGCGCGTTGGCGCCTTGATTCTTGCCGAAAGATTCGAACGCGTTCAGGTTGAAGGAAACAAGCGAAGCACCGGAGGACTGCGCGCCTCTGACCCCCTTGACCTTCGGATGCAACCGGCTGATAGACGTGCTTTCTCCGGTGACCAGGCAAAATCCTTCGCCACCTTGTTGATCGACCAGATGGTCTCGCCAGATTCTCTGGGCCGCCGGTCGATCGTGGACGAACTGCGATTCACCGTCCAGTTGAAACACAACATTGGTGCCGAGCATGTCGCCGGCGCAGTGCAGATCTTCGTAACGCTCGGGGTTCCATCCCAGAACAAAGCTTCGGAGAGCCATCACCCCGTCGTCGTTGGACTCGACGAGCAGACGCCGATGCAGGTCCTTGAATGCCTGGTGCTCCTTCGACGCGGGGACCGGCGTGGTGGACCGCGGGTCCTGCTTGTCGCGCCTTACACCCAGTGCGTAGCCGGTATTGTCCCACAGGAAGTTGGCGGCGACGCCTGATGTCCGACCGCACGGTTGGGGTACAGGGATCAGCGACGGCCTCGGCGTTTTCCCGGACATATCGAGCCAAGGGACGACGTCCACCACGTCGCCGTCGACTGACAAGACGATGGAATAGGATATCTTCTCACGCGAAAACCCGTACCGGGGAAGATCGCTTGTAGATTCGGACTCAAAGCGCTTGTAGTGTCCAACCAGGGCCTGAAGAATGCTCATGCCCTTACCTCGCCGCTATCAATGACCGGCACCTCAATGACGCCGTCGTGCAATTCCGCGCGGAAAAAGCGCGGAGCCATGTCCTTCCCGTAGTCGATATCGTGCAACATCCAACCCAGGTCGCGGTTCCGCTGGTCACAAGGAAGCTCGGATGGCGGCAAGGCCCCCTCCACCAACGCGAAATCCGCCGCAAACTCGCGCGTGCCCAGATACGGCCGGTGGAAACACTGCCCCTTGGCGGCACGCCGGTTGAAGATCGACAAGTGTTTGGCCTCAATGGCAGGGTCTGCCTGATCCGTGAGGACGAAATGGGCCTCGATGACGTAGGCCACATCACGCAGCAGGAGCGCGGCACGCTGTTGACGGTCTTCTTCGATCAAAGTGTACAAGCCCTCGGTTCTGTCCGCCTTCATGGCTTTGGCGACGTTGGCCGCAGGCAGCCTGCTGCCCAACTCGTTCCGGCGCAGGTTCTCGAAACGGATTGGTTTCAAGACATGTATCCGATCAACCATCCAGCGGATGGCTGGTTTCCAGTGGATGGCCTCCAGCACACCCCGCGCGGCGGACGGCGTCATGACGTCGTAAGACACCCTTTCCACCTTCATCTCCGGCCGCGTAAAGCAGGCGTACTCGCCCCAAACGTGCAGCTTGACTCCGTAGGGCATGATGATGCTCCAATATCGACGGGAAACTTCGCGTGAGAGTACGGCTCGCCCAGTCCTGCCAGCCTCAACTACTACAATATTTCCAAATTTTCCAAATGGCAAAGAAACCGCGATATCTGGAAAATCACGCGTCAAACGAGGCCCGCGGGCGGTCTACGGGAAAGGCTCAAAGCGTTTCGGCGAAGGTTCCGAGGCAGATAGTCCCCTTGGTTCCAACAACTCAGAACACCAGGCCTTCTGCCCTGCGGAAGGTGGGATCGGCCCAAGTCAAGCCGACATCGGGTCTGTAGAGGTCTGGATTGGCCAAGACGACAAACTGCTGTCCGAAATCTCTCTCACGGATGACCGTCACCGCACCGGCCGAAAGAAGGGCATTCCTCGCCAACGGGGGGACCTGAACGACATAGGGTTGAAGTCGACGTGCGATGAGGCCGGGTCGTTCGACCCACCGCAGCTCCTTCAGCAAGCTGTCCACCGTTTCATCTTTTTCGTTCAACCCGCGGTAAGGCACGATCACCGGCACCATAGGCGTCTCGATGAGTTGGAACTCCTTGGCAATGGTCTCGAAGGGGAAATTCAGGTCGCTGCATCTTTCCTCCAGTCGCCGCAGGATGCCTCTTGCGTCCAGCTTGTCCCCCTTGATCCAGTAGAGTTGCTCGAAGTAGCTCTTGATCGCGTCCAGCGATGCCGGGTCCTCGTAACGCCGCATCACACTGCGAGCCACCGCAGCGAACTGCTTGATTTCAGGTGGCGGTTTCCGGCCTTCTCCTTCCGCCGGCTCGAAGACGAACACGTCGCCTTCCTGCATCCGGCCATGCCGGTTACAGCGTCCCGCCGCTTGAATGATCGACTCCAGCCCGGTATGGGCACGCCATACGGCCGGGAAGTCGATGTCCACGCCCGCCTCGACCAAGGATGTGGCGACCAGACGCACCGGCTCGCCGTCCCTCAGCCCTTGGCGCACAATGTCCAGCCGCTCCTGGCGGTGGCGTGCGCACATCAACGTCGTAAGGTGGCAGGAGCCCTCCGCCTCGGAGATCACGTCGTATAGTTCCCTGGCGTGACGGCGCGTGTTTACGATACATAGTACCTGCCGCGATTCGCGCAGTCGCTCCGCCAACTCCCCGTCGGCCAATTGTCCCCTTGGATGAATCCTGGTGCGCTTGAGCCGCCGATAGAGGCTCGGCGGATCGGGAGCGAGTTCGCGCAGGTCCGGCAATCCGCGCTCGAAACCGTCCCTCTCGCCCAACGCCGGTTGGGTGGCTGTACAAAGAACGACGCTTGCACGCCAATTGCGCGCCAACTCGTCGACGGCGGCGATGCACGGCCGCAGAACCGGCAGTGGGAGCGTTTGTGCCTCATCGAGGACAACAACGCTATTGGCGATGTTGTGCAGCTTGCGGCAGCGCGACGGTCGGCGCGCGAACAGACTCTCGAAGAACTGTACTGCGGTGGTGAGGATGATCGGAGCGTCCCAGTTCTCCATCGCCAAACGCAGCTTGTCTCCCGCCTCGCGCCCGCGGATACGGTCTTCGTCGAATGTGCTGTGGTGCTCGACCACGAATTCCCCCGGGTCGGCCTCGTCGGCACCAAGAGCCTCACGGAAGACGGTCGCGGTCTGTTCGATGATGCTCATGTACGGAATGACGTAGATGACACGCGCCATCTGATGGCGCAGTGCATGACCCAAGGCGAAGGCAAGGGAAGTCAAGGTTTTGCCGCCGCCGGTCGGCACGGTCAGGGTGAACAGACCGGGAGCCTCCGCCGCTTTCCCCCGTGCGTGGCGCAGCACTTCTCGCCGCAACTCATTGATCTCGCTTCGTTCCGCTCTCGTCTCGATCCGGCTCAGATAACCGTCAAGACGCCTCGACAACTCCGCGAGTGTCGGGTGCCTTCCCCGCGCTGGACGAACTCCCTCCCGCTCGGCGAACCATGCTTCGGTATCCAGGAAGTCCGCGTCTACGAGCGCCGAAAAGACCATGCGTGTAAAAAATGCCGCACTGAAACCGATGGCCTCGGCGTCCCGCGGCACCACGGGCGGCGCGGTAGGTTCTGGTAGAGCAATCTCGGTCTCCCACAGGGCATCAAGTCTGGGGGTCGGCGCCGACAGCCGGTCGGTCAAGGCGCTCGTCTCTCCGCCATTCACGCCGTTGGCCAGACCGGCGTGGTGGCCCGCGATACAGAACGCAAGCAACCTGCCGATCTTCGGCCCGTAGCGCTCCAGCGCCACCTTGGCTCCGGCCGTGGAATGATCGACACGGGAGACCTCACCTGCCAGTCGATCTTGAAATTCAGGCGTGTACTTGCCGAGATCATGCAGCAGGCCCACGATCTTGCCCAGGTTTGCGCAGCCCAGCCGTTCGAGGAAGGCGGCCGCACGGTCGCCCGTGTCTTGCAGGTGTACCGACAACCTGTGCCAGTCGCTCCGCCCCACGGACGGGTGACTATGCGCGTAGTATTCCACCCGGGGGTCCCTAGTACGCGAACATTTCGTTGAGGACGGCCGCAACGTTTCGCGCAGCCGTCTCGCTGACTCTGCCCAGGCGGCGTACCAGGCGAGTCTTGTCGACGGTACGGATCTGGTCCAGAACGATCTGGCCGTCTTTTCCCTGGAAGCGTAGGGGAACACGGGTGGGGTAGGCACGGCGTGTGGTAGTCATGGGGGCCACGATGACGGTGGCGATGTGCCGGTTGAGTTCATCCGGCGAGATCACGACGCACGGGCGAGTCTTTTGAATCTCGTGGCCTTCCGAGGGATCCAGGCGGACCAAGTAGACCTCAAAACGGACGACTACCACTCCCACTCCGTGGTCTCCCACTTGGTGGGTGGTAGCGAGTCTTCGTCGAGAAGGGCGTCATCGCCACGCTCACCCATTCGGCGAAAAGCCTCGTCCCAGTTCATCCGAGGTTTGGTGGCCGCACGAATGACCAGGTGATCCTCCCGAACCTCCATGTCGACCTCGTCCTGAAGCCCGCATTCCTCCAAGATCGCCTTGGGGATTCGAACACCGCGAGAATTGCCGATCCGAATCAGTGCCGCTTTCATCGTGAGTTCCGCTTCGTTAACGTGGTTACACTGTAATTACACCACGCCTGAAGATCCGTCAACCCTCGATAGCAACTCGCCGTGCGTTGGCCAAACATCACCACGTGGGATTGTCGGGAGAGAGAGCGTGGAATTGTACGCAGCCGGCAGGAGACGCCGCACCCCTGTTGACCATCGCCCACATGGGCTGTACGGTGCCCACGGAGCGAACGACATGGCTGACGACTATCGCGTAATCGGCACTCCGGCGATACGCCCGGACGGCGCCGAGATGATCTCCGGGCAGGCGGTCTACGGACCGGACGTGAGCCAGCCGGGCATGCTGTGGGGCAAGATCCTGCGCAGCCCGTTGCCCCACGCGAGGATCCGGTCCATCGACGTGGACAAGGCCCGGGCGCTCCCGGGGGTTACGGTCATCACGGCGCGGGACGTGCCGGACCGGCGCTACGGCTACGCCATCGAGGACAACCGGATCCTCGCGGCCGACAAGGTGCGCTGGGTCGGCGAGCCGGTGGCCGCGGCCGCGGCGCCCGACGAGGAGCGGGCGCTGGAGGCGCTCTCCCTCATCGACGTGGACTACGAGGAGTTGCCGGCGGTGTTCGACGCCGCGGAGGCGGCCCGCGACGGCGCGCCGCTGGTCCACGAGGAGCTGGGGCCGTCCCGGTCCGTGTACCTGGCGATGTGGGAGCCCGTGCCCGGCACCAACATCATCCACCGGTCGACGCACCAGCGCGGCGACGTGGACGCGGCGTTGGCGCGGGCCGACTACGTGTTCGAAGACACCTTCCACGCGAGCCAGGTCCATCACAGCTACATGGAACCCCATTCCGCCCTGGCCGCGGCCCAGGGCAACACCGTCACGGTATGGACCTGCAGCCAGGAGGTGTTCCCGCTCCGCACCCTGCTTGCCGCCCTGTTCGCCATTCCGGAAAGCCGCATGCGGGTGATCTGCACCAAGGTGGGGGGCGGCTTCGGAGGCAAGATCGACCCGCGGCTGGAGCCCGTGGCCGTGGCCCTGTCGCTCCGCAGCCGCAAGCCGGTGAAGATGGTCATGACCCGGGCCGAAGAGTTCACCGCCACGGCGGGCTCGACGCCCGCCACGGTGACGGTCAAGACCGGGGTCATGAAGGACGGCACCCTGGCGGCACGGGACATCAGCTTCCTGTGGGACACCGGCGCCCACGCCGAGGGCCTGGCCCCCAGCAACCGCGCCATGAAGGACGGCGTCGGCCCTTACCGCATCCACGACATCCGCGTCACCTCCACCCTGGTCTACACCAACAAGATGCGCGGCACCCAGTTGCGCGGGCTGGGGGTGCCCGAGGGCGCCTTCGCCATCGAGTCGCAACTGGACATGATCGCCGAGCGCCTGGGCATGGACCCGCTGGAGCTCCGCCTCAAGAATATCCTCGAAGAAGGCGACATCAACTCCATAGACGACGTGGTGCAAAGTATCGGGCTCCGGGAATGCCTCGAACGCGTGGCCGGCGAGATCGGTTGGGGTACGCCCAAGCCACCGAACGTAGGCCGCGGCCTCGCGGTCGTCGCCAAGTCCCCCACCACCCACTCCAGCATCTCCAGCGCCTACGTCCAGTTCAACGAGGACGGCAGCGCCCAGGTGCTGACAGGCGCCTCCGAGATCGGCCAGGGCATGTCCGTGGTGCTGTGCCAGATCGCCGCCGAGGTGCTCGGGCTCCCGGTGGAGGCGGTGGGCATCTCCAGCGCGGACACCGGCACCACGCCCTACGACCGCGGCACCTACTCCAGCCGGGTGACCTTCTACACCGGCATGGCCGTGAAGATCGCCGCGGAGGACGCGAGGACCCAGCTCCTGGAGGTGGCCTCCAGGATGGTGGAAGTTCCGCAGAGCGATCTCGCGGTGGCGGCGCAGCGCGTGGTGTCGCCCGGACACCCCGAGATCTCGCTCACTTTCGGCGAAGTCCTCGAACGGGCTCATACCAGCGAGCGGCCGATCCTGGGCAAGGGCTCCTACGGCGGCAAGGGCGACTATCCGACGCTGCCGCACAAGGTCCAGCGCAAGGAGTACGTCCCCGGCTGGAAGTACGCGGCCCAGGCCGTGGAGGCGGAGATCGACGCGGAGACCGGCATCGTCCGGGTGCGGCGCATCGCCTCCGCCCACGACGTGGGCAAGAGCCTGAACCCCGTGAGCGTCGACGGCCAGATCGTGGGCGGCGTGGTGATGGGACTGGGATATGCCCTGCACGAACGGCTCCAGTTCGACCAGGGCCGGATCATCAATCCCTCGTTCATGGACTACAAGATTCCGTCGAGCCAGGAGATCCCGGAGATCACGCCCATGGCGGTGGAGGTGCCGCTCCCGGAAGGTCCGTTCGGCGCCAAGGGCATCGGCGAGTTGGCCATCGTAGGAATTGCACCCGCCATCGGCAACGCCATCCACGACGCCCTGGGCGTCCGGCTCAAGGAGCTGCCGCTACATCCCGAACGGGTGCTGGAAGCCGTGGAGCGTCAACGGAAGGGCGAGGGGCGGTGAGAAGGAGTTCGACCGCGCACGGTAAGGCCGGCAAGGACGAATCGCCCGCCGACGCCCGAACCCGTCATTCCGGCGGAAGCCGGAATCCAGGGGCGGGGCGCGGCGCTCAAAGAGATAACCCATGGAATGCAATCTGATCAGACCTGCCGACCTGGACCAGGCGCTGGCGGCGCGCGAGCAATACATGCACGACGCCCTGCCCATCGCCGGGGGGCAGTCGCTGCTGGTGATGATGCGGAACCGGCTGGTGATGCCCGCGGCGCTGATCGACCTCGACCCCATCGAGGACCTCCACGGCATCGAGGTTCATTCGAACGGCATCTCCATCGGCGCCATGAACACGTGCCGCCAGTTGATCGAGTCGCCGATCCTGCGGGAGGAGGTCGGCGTACTTCCGAACGCGGCGCGGCAGGTGAGCTCCACCGCCGTGCGCAACCTCGGCACCATCGGCGGCAACGTGTGCCACAACGAGCCGGGCGCCGACCTGCCCCCCGCGCTGCTGGCGCTGAATGCCCGCGCCGTGTTGCGGCGATGCACGGGCACCCGTGAACTCCCGCTGGCCGAGTTCTTCACGGGATACTTCGAGACCGCGCTGGAGCCGGACGAGATCCTGTGCCGCATCGACGTCGAACATCCGCCCGCGGGAGCGGCCGGAGTCTATCTGAAGCACGCCATCAGTCCCGAGGACCTGGCCATGGTGAGTGTCGCGGCCGTGGTGGTGCCGGACCGCGAGCGCGCCGGCGTGGCCGAGGCGCGGATCGGAATTGGCGGCGCCGCGCCGGCCCCCCTCCGGGCAGCCGGGGCGGAGGCCGCCCTGCAAGGCGCCGTGTTGGACGAGGAGGCGGCGCGCGCGGCCGGAGAGATGGCCGCCACGGAAGTGGATCCCCCCTCCGACCCCCACGCCGGCGCCGACTACCGCCGCAAGATGGTGTCGGTGTTCGTCCGCCGGGCGCTGCTCCAGGCGGCGAAGCAGATCGAGGAGAACGGCCATGGCGCTGCTTGAGCTCAATGTCAACGGCCAGGAGGTCCAGGTGGAAGCTCCGGACACGGTGCTCCTGCTGGACGTGCTGCGCGAGCGGCTGGCCTTGACCGGAGCCAAGCGCGGCTGCGAGACCAGCCACTGCGGCTGCTGCACCGTGCGGGTAGACGGCATGGCCGTCCACAGTTGCGTGGTGCTGGCCGCCCGCTGTGCGGGCAAGGAGATCACCACCGTCGAGGGGTGCGGCGACGGCATGGAACTCGACCGTCTCCAGCAGTCGTTCCTCAAACACGGCGCCGTCCAGTGCGGTTATTGCGGTCCGGGAATGCTCATGGCCGCCCAGGCCCTGCTGGAGCGAAATCCCCAACCGACGCTCGACGAAGTGAAGAAGGGGTTGGACGGCAATCTCTGCCGCTGCACGGGGTACACGCCCATCTTCGACGCCATCATGGCCTACGCCCGCGGTGAGTAACGCGCAGACCACCATCCCCACATCCGCCGGAGTCGCCGTCGCCGGGGTGATGGTGGCGGTCTTTCTCTTCGCCATCGACGCCACCATCGTGAGCAGCGCCATGCCCACGGTGGTCTCCCAGCTCGGCGACATCGACCTCTACAGTTGGGTCTTCTCCGTCTACATGCTCACCTCGGCGCTGGCGACGCCCATCTTCGGCAAGCTTTCGGACCTCTACAGCCGGCGCACCCTGATGTTGCTGGCCATCGCCACCTTCGTGCTGGGTTCGGTGGCCTGCGGCGCGGCCCAGAGCATGACGCAGCTCATCGTCTTCCGTGCCGTGCAGGGCATGGGCGGCGGCGCCGTCTACGCCCTGGCGTTCATCATCGTGGGCGTGGTCTTCCCGGTGGAGCAGCGCGCCCGGATGCAGGGCATGATCGCCAGCGTGTGGGGCGTCGCCTCGGTGCTCGGCCCCGCCGGCGGTGGTTTCATCGCCGAACACTGGGACTGGCGCTGGATCTTCTGGATCAACCTGCCCCTGGGAGTCACGGCGGCCGGGCTCATCATCGCGGGGTTCCGGGAGCAACGCGCCGACGGGGCGCGCCGGTCACTGGATCTGGCGGGCGCCGTGATCCTCCTGTCGGCGCTGATGCTGCTCTTCTACGGCCTTCTGGTGGCCGCCAACCAGCTCGACCTGGTCACCGCGGAGTCCGTCTCGGTGGTGGTGGGGGTCGTGGTGCTGTTTACGCTGTTCATCGTCGTCGAAGGCAAGGCCAGGGACCCGCTCCTGCCCATGTCCCTGTTCCGCTTGCCCGGCTACAGCCGGCCCACCTACCTGAGCCTGCTGGCGGCCATGGGCATCTTCGGCGTCATCGGGTTCCTGCCTCTCTACGTCCAGGGCGCCCTGGGCGGAAGCGCCACGCTGGCCGGGTTGACCCTCCTGCCCTTGAGCGTGGGATGGACGGTCGGGAGCCTTACCTCCGGCCGCGTCACCCCCGTCTGGGGCTATCGCAGGGTCTGCGCAACCGGCATGACCCTGATGGTGTCCGGCTACATCCCGTTCATGGTGCTTGAAGAAGCCGGCGGCATGACCGTGATGCTCATCGCGACGTTCGCGTCCGGCACCGGCATGGGGATGACCAATGTCACGGCGCTGGTGGCCGCCCAGAGCGCGGTGCCTTTCCAGAACCTGGGCGTCGCCACCTCTACCCTCATGCTGTTCCGCACCATCGGCGGCGCCCTCATCATCAGCATCATGGGCAGCATCCTCCTGCAACGCATGAACGCCGCCTTCACCGTCATCGCCACGGAGTTGAAGGCATCGCTGCCGCAGTCCGTGCTTGAAAAGCTCCTGAACCCGCAAAACCTCCTCGACCCCGCCACCCGCGCGCTGATCCCCGCCGACCTCATGCCCTCCCTCATCGGCGCCCTCGTCAACGCGCTGTGGTGGGCGTTCCTGGTGGGGCTGACGGCAGCGGTGGCGGGGCTGGTTCTGAGCTGTTTCCTGGAGAGCAACAGGTCGAGATGAGACGGTGGATGCCTCGATCGTATTGGTAGACCGCCAAGGCGAATTGAAGACCGGATTGCGAGAGGAGCACATCAATGTATGGGCATTTGATGCGGGTGAGCGCCGACAAGGCGCCGGAAGTCTTGCAACGCGTGTCCCTCGGAGCCGGAGCTTCCGACGGTGGGATTCCGGAGGCGGAGCAAGGCGGGTTTGGGTAGTGACTTGGAGTATTGGGAGGACCAAGGCCGCCCGAGGATCGGGTATTGGCGTCAAACCAGCCTGTCCGTCCTAGCCAAAGAGGAGGAAAGTGTGGAATTTCGTGACGCCGTGGAGTGGATGCGGGAGCGCTTCGACCGCTTGGTCAGCGGTTTACATCCGAGCATTCAGTCCATGCTTGCGAAGGAACGATAGCCCACAACGACCGACCGCTACGCCTCCATCGTGCCGCGCGAACAATCAGCCTTGGATGTCGCATCGCAGGCGTTCCATCACACCCGTTTTTCAACGCCATTATCGACGAACAGGTTCCGGCGCCGGAACGGCGGCGGTGAGTTGATCAACAGATATAACCGCAGGCTCTTCAACGACGTCGCAAACCACGGTTTTTCCAGGGGCGGGATATCCCTTGTCCACGCGGGCGGAACCGTCCCCTGGAGCCCGGCGGCGTACTCGACCATGGCGGCAAGATAGTTCGCTTCGAACGGGGGGAGGCGGACCTCCGGTGCGTGCCGTAGAGCCTCCTCGAATTTGCCGCCGTTCAGACTTGCCAGGAAGTCGTGCAGTTCGGCAAGAACGTAGGATCTCGCATGGGAACGTGCTCTGAGTTCCCCACACAGAGCCTGAAACTCCTGGTTTTTGCTCATCCTACAACCGTAGCGACAATGGAGTGGGTGTCAACACGCCGTCTTGACATTGTCCGGCAGGCTGGCCGACCAACTTCCCGGCGCCGCATTGACGAAACCGGCCGCTCTTGTCTATGATTCCCGCAGCCTTGCGGCACCCACACAATCAAGCGGAGGACCGAGTGACAACGACGCCCAACTTCACCGAAGAGACCCTCGACATGGCCGGCACATCCGTGCAACTGCGACGCGGCGGCTCCGGAGAACCGTTGCTGATCCTCCATGGCGAGCTTTGGGTGCCTGACTGGATCGAGGCGCACGAGCGTCTGGCCCAGCACTACTCGGTATGCGTCCCCTCCCTGCCGGGCTTCGGCACCTCGTCGTTCCCGGATTGGTTGATGACGGTGCGGGATCTGTCGGCGTGGGTCAACTGGTTCGTTCGGGAAAGCGGCCTGCCGACCCCGCTCAAGGTCATCGGCTTCTCCATGGGCGGATGGATCGCCGCCGAGATGGCCACCGTGAATAGCGCCATCTTCTCGAAGATGGTCCTGGTGGGGGCCGGCGGCATCAGGCCCCGGGAGGGGGAGATCTGGGACTATTTCCTGAACTCCGCCAAGGACGCGTTCCAAACATCGTTCCACGACCATGAATCGGCCCAGTACCTGAAGTACTACGGCAGGGATTGGACTCCGGACGAGGCCGAACAGGTCGAGACCAACCGGGAGGCGGCCATCCGCTACCTCTGGCGCCCGTACATGCACAGCGTCACGCTGCCCGACCTGCTGCCGGCCATTGCCACCCCGACCCTGCTCGTGTGGGGGCGGCAGGACGGCATCGTCCCCATCAGCAGTTGCGAGGTTTACGAGCAGGGAATACCCAATGCTCGGGTCGCGGTCATCGAGGACTGCGGCCACATGCCCGAGATGGAGAAGCCCGAGGAGTTCGCCAAGGCCGTCATCGATTTTCTGCAAGATTGATGGCGGAAACAGGGGGTTAAGCACGATGTTCATAGGCCACTTTACGGAAGAGCCCTGGCAGAAAGAGGACTGGCCCGTGGAATGGGGTTCGGGCGTCATGGCGGTGAGCAACAGCGAATACGACCCGGTCCGCGCCGCCAACCTTTATCACCGCTACATCGACGAGAAGCAGTACGCCGAGGAGATGGGCTTCGACGGCATCATGGTGAACGAGCACCACAGCGCGCCGTTCTGCATGAACGGCGTGGCCAACGTCAAGGCCTCCATCCTCGCGCGCGTCACCAACAAGGCCAAGATCCTGCTTCTCGGCAATATCCTGCCCATCCACGACGATCCCCTGTGGTTGGCGGAGTCGCTGGCGATGATCGACGTGATCTCCCGCGGCCGCCTGATCCCCGGCGTGGTCCGCGGCGGCGGCAGCGAGAGCCTGACGCACAACATCCCGCCCCACTACAATCGCGAGCGCTTCGAGGAAGCCCACGACTTCCTCATCAAGACCTGGACCACCCCCGGCCCGTTCCGCTGGGAGGGCAAGCACTTCCATTACCGGTACGTGAACCCCTGGGCGGTGCCCTATCAGAAACCGCACCCGCCAATCTGGGTGCCCGGCACCTCCAGCAGGGAGACGGTGGAATGGTGCGCCCGGCACCGCTACCCCTACATCATGCTGGCCAGCCAGATCGACCTGACCCAGCAGATGTACCAGGTCTACTATGACACCGCCCGGGAAGAGGGTTATGAAGCCGGCCCGCAACATCTCGGCTTCATGTTCTTCTTCCACGTGGAGGAGACCGAGGAGCGGGCCATCGAGGTGGGGCGGACCCTGACCCAAGGCGTCCGCAGCCCCTACGATCCCGGCGCGCAGCGGCCGAAGCCGTGGATCGCAGGCCCTCCGGGCATCGCCACCAAGAGCGCCCGGGCGCTCCGGCGCAAGATGACGGCCGCGGACTCGTCCGGCCGCACCCGCGCGGGCGCGCGGGCGACCTTCGAGGACCAGGTGGCGACCCACGGCATGGTCGTCGGCACCCCCGACAGCGTCATCCCCAAGGTGCGCTACATCCTGGAGCAACTCAGGCCCGGCACCATCATCTTCCGAACCGGCGACGGCGCCATGGACCACGAGTCGCAGATGCGCACGCTGAAGCTCATGGGCGAGGAGGTCATGCCCAAGCTCCGGGAGATCGCCGACGAGCTGGGCCTTCCCGGCCCGTACGATATCGATCCCATGACCAACGAACCGGTCGCCGCCATGGCTTCCTAGCGGCTGTTGGCCTGCGCCACGTTACAGGCCGGGAGGTAACGATGTTCATCGGCCACTTCACTGAAGAGCCCTGGCAAGTAGACAACTGGCCCGACGAGTGGGGCACCGGCATCCACAAGGTCAGCAACTCCGAGTACGACCCCAAGCGCGCCGCCAACCTGTACAACCGCTACCTCGACGAAAAGATCTACGCCGAGGAGGTGGGTTTCGACGGGCTGATGGTGAACGAACACCACAGCGCGCCCTTCTGCATGAACGGCGTCGCCAACGTGCAGGCCTCGATCCTGGCCCGCATCACCACCAAGGTGAAGATCCTGCTGCTGGGGAACATCCTGCCCATCCATGACGACCCGCTGTGGCTGGCCGAACAGCTTGCCATGATCGACGTCATCTCCAGGGGCCGGCTGATCCCGGGGATCGTGCGCGGCTCGGGCGGCGAGAGCATCAGCCACAACATCCCACCCCACTACAACCGCGAACGCTTCGAGGAGGCCCACGACTTCCTCATCAAGACCTGGACCACGCCCGGGCCCTTCCGCTGGGAGGGCAAGCACTTCCACTACCGCTACGTGAATCCCTGGGCCGTGCCGTACCAGAAGCCGCACCCGCCCATTTGGGTGCCGGGAACTTCGAGCCGGGAGACCGTGGAGTGGTGCGCCCGGCACCGCTACCCCTACGTCATGCTCTCGACCCAGCTCGAGCTCACACGGGAGATGTTCAAGGTCTACTACGAGACCGCGGAGGAGGAAGGCTACCAGGCCGGCCCGCAGCACCTGGGCTACATGTTCTTCGTCCACGTCGAGGAGACCAAGGCCAGGGCCATGGAGGTAGGGCGCACCCTCACCCAGGGAGTGCGCAGCCCCTTCGATCCGGGCGTCCAGCGCCCGATCCCGTGGATCATGAGCCCGCCGGGCCTGAACAGCCGAAGGGCCGTGGCCCTGCGGCGGCAGATGACGGCGCCCGACGCCACGGGGAAGACCCGGGCCGGCGCCCTCGCCTCCTTCGAGGACCAGGTGGCCACCCGAGGCATGATCGTCGGCACCCCCGACGAGTGCGTCGAGGGCATCCGCTACATCATGGAGTACCTGCGCCCCGGCATCATCATCTTCCGCACCGGCGACGGCGCCATGGACCACGAGTCGCAGATGCGCACGCTCAAGCTCATGGGCGAGGAGGTCCTGCCCGCCATGCGCGAGATCGCCAGGGAGCTGGGCCTGCCCGGGCCCTACGAGGTGGACCCGGCCACCAACGAGCCCGTGGCCGCGCTGGCGTCCTGACGCCCGACGGCGGACACTATGTAGCCCGTTGGCCCCTCGTCGCACCCTATCCGGAAGGCAGAATCCGCATGCGTGACGACACCTTCGATGCTCTGGTCATCGGCGGGGGAATCAACGGGTTGTCGGCCGTCTATCATCTCGGGCGGCTGGGGGCGAAGCGGCTCGGTTTGGTGGAGCAATTCTCCATCGGCCACGACCGCGGCAGCTCCCATGGCGCGGCCCGCATCACGCGCAGCGCCTACGGCGAGCCGGAATACGTCCGGCTCATGCAATGGGTGCACGCGGAGGAGTGGCCCCGGCTCGAACGGGACGCCGGCAGGCGCCTTCGACACCCCAACCCGGGACTCTTCGTGGGTCCCTCTTGCGAATACTTCAACAAGTACATTCAGGCGGTGCAGCAGGAGGGCGTCGATGTCGAAGCCATCACGCCCGGCAAGGCGCGCGGGCTGTATCCCCAGTTCACTTTCGAGAACATCGAAACCGTCCTGCTCGACAGGACCGCCGCCATCGTCTCGGCCCAGGAAACCATCGAATCATTGACCGCGCTGGCCCGAGAGAGCGAAGCAAGTCTGCTCGAAAACACGGTCGTACACGGGATCGACCCCCATACCGACCCCATTACAGTGAAGACCAGCGCGGGGACCCTGGAAGCCGAGCGCCTGGTCGTAGCGGCGGGCGCATGGGCCCGGGACCTGCTGCCGTTTCTCGCGCCCAGGCTCACCGTGGCCCGCCAGACCGTGGGCTACTTCACGCCCCCGGGGAGTCCGGACGACTACCAACCCAGCCGTTTCCCGGTGTGGATGTACATGGGTGAAGGGAACGACGTGTTCTACGGTATGCCGGAGTTCCGCCGCGACGGCGTCAAGGTGGCCCGTCACGTGAGATACGGGGTGGACGACGACCCCGCCTCGCCACCGGATTCCATCCAGCAGGACAAGATCGACGACATCGGTCACTTCATAGCCGGGTTCTTCACTTCACCCGGATGGACCCTCGCGGGCGCCGAGCACTGCCTGTACACCGTCTCGCCAAACGAAGACTTCATCATCGACCTGCATCCCGACAACCCCCGCATCGCCTTCGGCGCCGGTTTCTCGGGCCACGGGTTCAAATTCGGCCCGCTGACCGGAAGGCTGCTGGCCGAGCTGGCATGGGAGGGGAAGATGTCCATCCCCGATGCCGAGACTGCGCGACGGCTTTTCTCGCTCGACAACAAGGTTTGATGCACCTCTATGCTTGCGTTAGTCAAATGACTATCGTACAATCGTCAATTGACGGTTAGGAGGCGCACAATGAAACTCCCAGCCCAATCCGACTTGACAGCGGGCCTTCCCGAGAGCGAGGTCACGCGGGTCGCCCGCCTTCTCGACCTCGATGAACCCGACACGCTGAACGACGTGCAGTTCGCTAGACGTGTTTCACGGGGCTTTTCCGCGCGTTCCGTAACGGCGCTCGCAGCCGTCGTCGGCACCAAGCGCGTGGTTGGACCCGTCGTCCCCGAAGCCACGTTGAGGCGCGCCCGCAAGGCGAACAAGCGGCTGTCCAGGGAGATCAGCGAACGGCTCTATGAGGTCGGGCGGGTCGTCGATGCGGTGAGCCGCGCCTACCATGATGACAGAGACGCCATCGAGGAGTTCCTGAATCGCCCGCATCCGTTGTTGGACGGCGAGACGCCTTTCGACATGGCGCGGTCCAGCTCAGCAGGCGCTGAAGCCGTCCTGAATCTGATTCGACGCGCCGAAGCGGGCGTCGCCGTCTGAAATCCGTCAGAAAGCCTATAGCTCAGGGGATGCATGGAAAACACACAGAGCATCCTCCCGACAACTCGTCGACGCCTACCCGACACACTGTGCGCCTATCGCATCGGCGATCCAGCAGGACTGTACTCGATTTGGAGCCCCGAAGGGGCCAAACGGGTATCCGCAAGATGGCATGAAGCTGGTTCCGAAGTGATCTACACATCCGAGAACTATTCGACCGCCATGCTCGAACAACTCGCTCACTGGAACGGAAGACCACCGCCCAACCAGCACTTCGTAGAGATCACGATACCCAAAGGCACCCGATACGAGGTCGTTACGCCACAGAGTTTTCCCCAATGCCTCAGCCCCGACGGCGAAGCTGCCCGCCGTTTCGGGCGCCAATGGTATGAGGAGCGCCGGAGTGCGCTATTGATCGTCCCGTCGGTCGTCGCCCGGATCGAGCGCAACATCGTCATTAACTGCCAGCACCCCGATTTCGTAAACATAAGGGCCGGGCTGGAAACACCTGTTTGGTGGGACAAACGCCTTTTTCCGGGAGAGTAACAATCGTGCTACGTCATTGCGAAAACTGCGGCAGGCTGCTGGCCGAGCTGGCGTGAGAAGGCAATCTATTCATACCCGAGGCCGAAACGGCACGAAGGCTTTTTCCACTGGCGAACACGGATTAGCGCTTCTATCGCCCTCGCTCATGACGTGAAGTCAATCTCGTACAGGTCGTAGTGCGACTTGTGCATGCCGAGACTGTCGTAGGTCCGTTGGGCGACGGCGTTCGTGCGCTCTACGTAGAGGCGTATGCCGCAGACGTCGCCGCGGGTGCCCGCAAGGCTCAACACATGGCCGTACATCGCGCGATATACGCCCCGACGCCGCCAGCCGGCATCAACATAGACGCTCTGAATCCACCAGAAGGTGGCGTTGCGCCAATCGCTCCACTCATAGGTGATGAGCAGGCTTCCCACGACCGGAGCGGTGTCGCCTTCGGCGTTGTCGGCCACTGCCACCAGGTAGTAGCCCTTCTGCGGCGCATCGAACACGGCGGCTATGCCTTGCCGCAGCGTGACGGCATCCAGCATCTTGCCCTCGGTCTCCAGGGCCATCGCCTGCTGAAACGCTGCGATGCGCTCCACGTCCGCCAAGGTTGCCGCTCGCACGCGTAGGTCGGTCATGGCTCTCAATCCCCCTCCAACAACGGCTTCAGCACCGGCCAGACGTTGTCCAGCAGCAGCGGCTGGGCACTGGCGTTGGGATGGATGCCGTCGCGCTGCATGAGCGTGTCGTCCAGGGCGACTCCCTTGAGGATGAACGGCACCAGCGCACCGCCGGTTTCGGCGGCGACGTCGGAGTACATCCGGCGAAAGGCCGTGGTGTAGCGCGGTCCCAGATTGGGGGTCATCTGCATGCCGGCGAGCACGGGTCTGGCGCCGGCGGCCAGGACGGCCCGGCTCATGGCCAGGAGGTTGGCGCGGATGGAGGCTACCGGGTAGCCACGCAGGCCGTCGTTGCCGCCCAGCTCGATGATGACGATGTCGGGCTTGTGGACTGCCAGGGTCTTGGGCAGGCGCGCCAGGCCGCCCACGGTGGTGTCGCCGCTGATGCTGGCATTGATCACGCGGTGACGTGGCTCTAGGCGCTCACGAAGCAGCTCTACCCAGCCGCGTTCACCCTTCCCGGTTTGAAGTCCATAGGCGGCGCTGATACTGTTTCCCATGACCAGCACGGTCTTGCCCGCGTCCGAAGCCGGCGCGTGTCCAGCCGCTGCAACAAGCGCGGCCACGAGCAGGGAACCCCGCAACAGTCCAATCAGAAGAGCCGGCGACCGTCCCATCGAGAAAACTTTCATGTCAGGATGCATATTGCGGGCCACGGCCGTGGTCAAGCGGGTACCCACCGCCGAGGGTGATCTGATCATCCTGGACGGCATCGATCTCGCGGTCGACGCCGGCGGACAGGTGGCCGTGGTGGGCGAATCCGGTTCGGGCAAGACCACGCTGCTCAGCATCCTTGCCGGTCTCGATCTCCCCTCCAGCGGCGACGTCTGGCTGGACGGCGCCGAGATCACCGCCCTGGACGAAGAGCAGCGCGCCCGGGTGCGCGCGCGCAGCGTCGGCTTCGTGTTCCAGTCCTTTCAACTCCTCGACAGCCTCACCGCGCTGGAGAACGTGATGCTGCCGCTGGAGCTGCGCGGCCAAGGGCGGGCACGGGAAGGCGCCCTGGAGTTCCTGGAACGCGTGGGCCTGGGCGCCCGGACCACCCACTATCCGCTCCAGCTTTCCGGCGGCGAGCAGCAGCGGGTGGCCATCGCGCGCGCCTTCGCCTCGGGACCCAAGGTGCTTTTCGCGGACGAGCCCACCGGCAACCTCGACACCGCCACCGGCGGCAAGATCGCGGACCTATTGTTCGAGCTTAACCGCGAGGCCGGAACCACGCTGATGCTGGTGACCCACGATGCCGCGCTGGCGGGCCGCTGCACCGAAGTGATCACCCTGGACGCCGGGCGCATGCAACCTGCCCCGGAGCCCGCCCCGTGACCCTGTCGCTGGCGCTACGGCTGGCGACGCGCGACTGGCGCGCCGGGGAGCTGCGGCTGCTGCTCGCCGCGCTGCTCCTGGCGGTGGGCGCGGTGACGGCGGTCAGCCTGTTCGTCGACCGCCTGCAACGGGCGCTGGTGGCGGAGTCGGCGACGCTGCTGGGGGCGGACCGCGTCATCGATGCCTCGCGCCCGGTGCCGCAACGCTTCCGCGAACTCGCCGCCGCGCGCGGGCTTGCCCTGGCCGACATCATTCGTTTCCCGTCCATGGCGTCGTCGGACGGCAGCGGTCGCAGCCGACTGGCCAGCGTCAAGGCCGCGACCCCGGGCTATCCCCTGCGCGGCACGCTGCGGGTGGCGGACGAGCCCTTCGGCCGTGGCTGGCGCACCGGCGGCCTGCCGGCCCCGGGCGAGGTCTGGATGGACTCGCGGCTATTTCCGGCCTTGGGCGTCAAGGTGGGTGACACGGTCTCCGTCGGCTACGCCGACTTCACGGTGGCGGCCGTGCTGGCTTCCGAGCCGGACCGGGGCGGCGGCTTCCTGGGGTTCGCGCCGCGGCTGCTGATGCGCGCGGAGGACCTCCCGGCCACGCGGGTGATCCAGCCCGGAAGCCGCATCCGCTACCGCCTGCTGCTGGCGGGCGGTGACGGCGCGCTGCGCTCGCTCCACGACGCCATCCGCGACGAGCTGGCCCCCGGCTACCGCTGGCGCGACGTGCGGGCCGCCAACGCCCGCATCGACAGCGCGCTGGAGCGCGCGGAGAGCTTCCTGCTGCTCGGCGGCCTGCTGACGGTGCTGTTGGCGGGGGTCGCCGTAGCCTTGAGCGCCCGTCGCTACGCGCGCCGGCACTACGACCACGTGGCCGTGCTCAAGACCCTGGGGGCGACGCCGGCGCAGGTCCAGTGGGGCTACACCCTCGTGCTCCTGATCATCGGCGTGGCGGGCGCCTTGGCCGGCCTGGCCCTGGGCGCCCTGGCCCACTTCGGCATCATCGCGGCGCTCCGCGGCTTCCTGCCGGTATCGCTGCCGCTGCCGGGGACACGGCCCCTGTGGGTGGGTCTTCTCACCGGCTTCATCTGCGTACTGGCCTTCGGCCTGCCGCCGCTCCTGCGACTGCGCGGGGTTTCGCCCATGCGCGTCATCCGCCGGGACCTGGCGCCGGCGACGACCTCGGCGTTGACCTACGGCTGCGCCGCCGCCGGCGGCCTGGGCCTGCTGGTGTGGTACAGCGGCAACGCCACGCTGACGGGATGGGCGCTGGCCGGAGCGGCCGTGACCGTCACCGTGTTCGCCGGGCTGGCGCTGATCCTGCTGCGCGGCGGACGCGCCCTGGGCATGCAGGCCGGCAGCGTGTGGCGTCTGGCGCTGGCAGGCCTGCACCGCCGCCACCGTGAGAACGTGGGGCAGATCGTGGTCTTCGGCGTGGCCGTCATGCTGCTGCTGATCATGCTGCTGGTGCGCACGGCGCTCATCGACGAGTGGCAGGCACGCATACCGGAGCGTGCACCCAATCAGTTCGTGATGAACGTGGCGCCGGCCGAAGTGGACGCAGTCGAAACCCTGCTGAAGGCCCGGGCCGGCTACGACGGCAGGATGTTCCCGATGATCCGCGGCCGCATCACCGCGGTCAACGGCATCGCGGCCGCGCAGTGGCGGCGGGAACGGCCCCAGAACCGGGAAGAACCGGACGACGACCGGGATGGCCCCGGCGGCCGGAGCCGGCCCGGAATCCTGCGCGAGCGCAACCTCACGTTCCTGGCGGACCTGCCCGCCCACAACGTCGTCGTGGACGGCAAGTGGTGGTCCGCCGGCGCCGCTCCATCCGCGTCGCTGGAGGAAGAGTACGCCGCGGCCCTCGGGCTAGGGCTGGGCGACTCCCTGACCTTCGACGTCGGCGGGCTGCCCTTCACCGCTCAGGTCACGAATACCCGGCGGGTGGCCTGGGACAGCCTGCAGCCCAACTTCTTCATCATCCTGTCGCCGGGGGCGCTGGACGGGCAGCCCGCCACCTACATGACCAGCTTCCACCTACCCTCGGAACGGAAAGCGTTCCTCAACGAACTGCTCTCCCGCCATCCCACCGTCTCGGTCATCGACGTGGACCAGCTCATCACCCACCTGCGGCGCATCATCGCCCACGTCGCACAGGCCGTGGAACTGGTGCTGGCGCTGGTGCTGTGCGCCGGGTTGCTGGTGCTGATCGCGTCCATCCAGTCGAGCCGCGACTCGCGCCTGAGGGAGCTGGCGCTACTACGCGCCCTGGGCGGGACACGCCGGCTCATCACCGGCGCGCTGGTGGCCGAGTTCGCGGCCCTGGGCGCGTTCGCCGGCATTGTCGCCGTCGTCGGCGCGGAGATCACGACGTTCACGCTGAACCGTTTCGTTTTCGATCTCCCGACCAGCCTGCATCCACACATCTGGGCGGTGGGGCCGCTGTTCGGCCTCCTGATGGTCGCCGCCGTCGGCTACCTGGGCACGCGCAGGCTGGTCCGGACGCCGCCGGCTACCGCCCTGCGCGAGGTCTGACGGCCGCGCGCACGATCCCGCCCGGGCCCTCACCCGGCCTTCGGCCACCCTCTCCCAGAGGGAGAGGGATTGTACTTGGCTCCCGGTGTCCCGTCCGCCGGGACGTATGCTAAGATTCGCGGGATTCCGTCGCTGCCGGGAAGGAGCACAACCATGATGGAGCCACGAATGGCGCGCATCTTCCGCGGGCTCGCGATCTGCTTCTGGCTGCTCGCGATCTCGAACTTCTCCAAGCCCCTTCAGTTGACCGAGCACAGTGGCTTCGTTCTGTTCGGGACCCGCCTGGCGGGCGGTGACAGCGTGTTGTGGAGCCTGGTGTTCGGCGCCTACCTGGTGATCTACGGCCTGGGGCTCTGGCACATGAAGCGCATCGTCATCGGGATGGCGCACGCCTACGCCCTCTACGTGGTCGCGAACCTGTTCCTTTACTGGAGCAACAACCCGCCGCCGTCGGGCGCCGACGTCGTGCTGGCGGCGATGTACTCCCTGATCGCCGTGGGCGTGTCGGCGGGCTCGGCGGTGCTGCTGAGCGTGCACCGCAAGGAACTGGGATAGGAAGGGAAGAGGAGGGCTTTCTTGCCGAGCGTCACCGCGTCCGACGGAACCCGGCTCCACTACGAAGAGTCCGGGGAGGGCGTCCCCATCGTGTTCGTCCACGAGTTCGCCGGCGACCACCGGAGCTTCGAGCCCCAGGTGCGGTTCTTCTCGCGCTCCCACCGCTGCATCGCCTTCGACGCCCGCGGCTACCTGCCGTCGGACGTTCCGGAGGATCCCGAAGCGTACGGCCAGGACATCGCCCGTGACGACGTCGTGGCCGTGCTCGACGGCCTGGGACTCGGGAAGGCGCACATCGTCGGGCACTCCATGGGCGCCTATACCGCGCTGCACGTGGCCATCCACCACGCGGAACGGTGTCTGTCCGTGGCTGCCATCGGCTGCGGCTGGGGCTCGAATCCGGACGAACGCGAGGAACGCGTGGCCATGTGCGCGGACATCGCCCGCATGTTCCGCGACGAACCCATGGCGGAGGCGGCGGCCAAGTACGCTCGCTACCCCATGCGCAAGGCCTTCGAGGCCAAGGACCCGCGGGGCTTCGCCGAGTTCGAGAGGCAGCTCGCGGACCACTCGGCCGCTGGCCTGGCGCTCACCATGTCGCGGGTGCAGGGACTGCGCCCTACCCTAGGGGACCTGGAAACGCCGCTGTCGAAGCTCGAGGTTCCGCTGCTGGTGATCGTCGGCGACGAGGACGACCCTTGCCTCGACGGCAGCGTATTCCTCAAGCGCACCGCTCCCATGGCCGCGCTGGTGGTGGTCCCGCGCTCGGGACACACGCTGACGCTGGAAGAGCCCGCGGCCGTCAACGCGGCGCTGGCGGAGCTGTTCAGCGCCGTCGCCGACGGCGCCTGGATGGCGCACCGGAGGGAAAGGTGAGCGACCCGGCATCAGCCGCCGACGGCATACGCGTGACCGTCGCCGAAGGCGTGGCCGAGCTGCGGCTGTGCGCCGACGACAGCCGCAACGCCCTGTCCGCCGCCATGTGGAAGGAGTTGCGGCGCTTCGCCAGGAGCGCCGCTCGCGACCGCGCGGTCCGGGTGATCCTGCTGGCCGGCGACGACACGGTGTTCTCGTCCGGCGCCGATATCCGGGAGTTCGCCGCCCTTCGGGCTCCCGGCGCCACCCGCGCCTACGACGACCTGGTGGAGAGCGCGCTCCGCGCCCTGGAGGCGGTGCCGCAGCCCACCCTCGCCTGCATCGCCGGGCCGTGCGTCGGCGCCGGAGCGTCCCTCGCCTGCGCCTGCGACCTTCGGATCGCCGCCGACGATGCCTACTTCATGGTGCCGGCGGCGCGCCTGGGGTTGGGTTACGACCCCCGCGGCATCGCCCGCTTCGTCCGGGTGTTCGGCGACTCGGCGGTTCGTGGCCTGCTCCTGGGCGGCCAGCGCTACGAGGCGCACACGGCCCACTCGCAGGGTGCGGTGCATCTCCTGGTGGAGCCGGGGACGGTGCTGGCGGAAGGCCGCCGCCTGGCCGGCGGCATGGCCCGGAACGCGCCTCTCACCGTGGCCGCGGCCAAGGGCGCGTTGGCCGCCCTGGCCGGAGGCGGCGGCGACGACGAAAGGCTCCGCCGGCTCGCCCTTGAAACGGACGCGAGCGCGGACTACGCCGAGGGCCTGGCGGCGTTTAAGGAAAAGCGCAAACCCGAGTTCCGGGGGCGATAGGAGTCGGGCCACGACTGGATGGTCGTGGCTTATCCGGCCTCTGCCGTCTTTGGGAGTCTCAACAGAATCGTCTTGATGTCGTTACGGATGATCTTGAGTTCGCCGTCGATGCGTTCAAACCGTTTGTCGATGCGTCCAAACCGCTCCTTTTGGTCCGCGATGCTGGCGTCCAGTTTGCGGTCGATCTGCCTGAGAAGCGTCTCGTGTACGTCGATGCGGGCTTCCAGCCGGTTGATCTCCGGTGTCACCTGGGCATTGATGACCCACAGGCCCAAGGCGCCCAAGGCCACAGCCACCGTCACCCATGCCGCGATTGCGGCGGCATATTCCTTCAGAATTCCCATGCACCACCCCTTCATTGGAAGATATCGTACAATGGATATATCGGTCGGTCAAATATTGACCTTAACGGGAAGACGATGAACAACCGCAACCTCATCCATGCCCTCTATGGCGCCAGGAGTTCGGTGGACCCTGCTTTCCTGCTGCCGGGCCGCGCCGCTCTTCCCACGGGCGCGGCGCTGGACGCCGTCGACAGGGCCGCCGCCGCCCTGGCCGCTTGCGGGGTGAGACGGGGCGACCGGGTCTCGGTTCGAGTGGAAAAGTGCGTCGAGGCCGTGCTCCTGGCCCATGCGTGCTTCAAGCTCGGAGCCGTCCTGCACCCCATGAACACGGCCTACACGCCGCGGGAGGTGGATGCGTTGCTGGCGGACGCGCGCCCTGCCCTGCTGGTCTGCGACCCGGACGAGGCAGAGACGTTCACCGAACCCCGGCGGCAAGGTTTCCGGGTGGAGGGGATGCGCGGCGACCAGGGCTCCTTCATCGATCTGACGCGCGCGTCCGGACCCGTACCCGCGGTGGCCGACCTCCCCGACCACGCCCCGGCCGCGCTGCTCTACACGTCCGGCACCACCGGCCGCCCCAAGGGGGCGCTGATCACCCACGGCAACCTGGCGGCCAGCGCCCGGGCGCTGGTGGAGGTGTGGCAACTGGGCCGCGACGACGTCCTGATGCACGCGCTGCCGGCCTATCACGCGCACGGGCTTCTGACCGCCATCAACGTCATGCTGGCGGCCGGCGGCGCGGTCTGCTTTCTCGACCGGTTCGAGGCCGGGAGCGTGCTGCGTGAGCTGCCCCGCTGCAGCGTCATGATGGGGGTGCCCACGCACTACGGGCGGCTGCTGACGGAGCCCGGCCTTGCCGCCGCCGCCAAGGGCGCGTTCCGTCTCGCCATCTCCGGTTCGGCGCCGCTGCCGCCGGACACCGCCGACCGGTTCCGGCAGGTTACGGGCATGGAGATCATCGAACGCTACGGCACCACCGAGGCCGCCATCATCACGGCGATTCCGCCGGGCACCGCCGGCCGGCGCGGCTGGGTAGGCTGGCCGCTCCCCGGCGTGCGGGTCAGGGTCGCCAACGAGGACGGACGCTTCGAATCGGCTGCCACCGGCGTGCTGGAGACCCGCGGACACAATGTCTTCGCCGGCTACTGGAACCGGCCCGAGGAGCAGGCGTTCACCGACGACGGCTGGTTCGTCACCGGCGACGTGGCGGAGATCGACGAACAAGGATGCGTTCGCATCTTGGGAAGGGAAACCGACGTCGTCATCTCCGGCGGCCTCAACGTCTATCCCAAGGAGGTGGAGGACGCCCTGGACGGGTTGGACAGCGTAGCGGGGTCCGCCGTGTTCGGCGTGCCGCACCCGGATTTCGGGGAGGCGGTCGCGGCGGTGGTGGAATCGCCGGCTCCGGCATCGTTCGACGAAAGCGCCTGCATCGGCTATCTCAAGACGGAGTTGGCTTCGTACAAGGTACCGAAGCGGATCATCGCCGTGGAATCCATCCCGCGCAACGAGCTAGGCAAGGTGGCCAAGGCGGCATTGCGGGAGCGGTATCGCGACCTCTTCAGCTAGGCGGAGAACGCGCCGAACGCCTCGTCCGAGAGGCACGGAGACGACGGGTAGGGACGGCTTCAACCGCCCGAATCGAGCCGCTACCGGCCACGCGCCATCGAGGAGAAAAGCGACATGGACCTGCAGCTTCAAGGAAAGACGGCTGTCGTGACCGGCGGCAGCGAGGGCATCGGCAAGGCCATCGTGGAGGCGTTGGCGCGGGAGGGAGTGGACGTAGCCACTTGCGCGCGGCGGGCGGGGCCGCTGGAGGAGACCGCCGCGGCGGTGGCAAAGGCCACCGGCCGCAAGATCGTCCCGATTCCGGCGGACCTGACCAACGATGACGCCGCCCACCGGTTCATCCACGTCGCCGCCGAGGCACTGGGACGCATCGACATCCTCGTGAACAACGCCGGATCGGCGCCCGGCGGGCTCATCGAAAACCTCACCGAGGAGGAATGGGCCGGGGCGCTGCAGCTCAAGTTCATGGGATACGTCCGCTGCATGCGCTACGCCCTTCCCATCATGCGCGAGCAGGGCGGCGGACGGGTCGTGAACCTCATCGGCAACGACGGCGTCAAGACCTCCTACTGGGAGATCGCGCCGGGAGCGGCCAACGCGGCCGGCCAGAACCTGACCAAGTCGCTGGCCGGCCAGTACGGAAAGTATGGGATCAGCTTCGCCGCGGTGAATCCGGGGCCGGTGCGCACCGAACGCTGGACCGGCCTGGTGGAGGCGATGTCCCGGGACATGGGCCTGAGCTACGAGGATGCGGACCAGCTCGCGCCGCGATCGATCCCTCTGGGGCGTATCGCCGAAACCTACGAGGTTGCGAATCTCGTGGTGATGCTGGCGTCGCCGCTCATGCACTTCGTCAACGGCACCATGATCGAGATCGACGGCGGTCAGGAAAAGGCTTTGATGGACCGTTCCCGTGATCGCGATTGACGTGCACGCGCACTTCGTGCCGCCGGCCGTCCTCGACGCGTTGGCCGGCCGGGGCGCCGACCTCGGCATCGCGCTGGTGGAGAAGGCCGGCGGGGCGCGCTGCTGCCGCTTCGACGACGGCTTGGAAGTGCGTCCGTTCCTCCCCGGCCTGCTGGACGTGGATGCGCGCCTGGCGGAAATGGATGGCCAGCGAGTCCAGCGGCAGATCCTCTCGGTGTGGACCGACATCTTCGGCTACGGCCTCGACGCGTCGCGCTGCGACGCATGGCACCGGATCCTGAACGACAGCCTCGCCGAACTGAGCGCGGCCCGTCCGGAGCGCTTCTCCTGGATGGCCTCGGCGCCGCTCACCGACGCCGCGGCGGCGGCGCGCGAGATCGAGCGCTGCGCCGCCCACGGCGCGGTGGGCGTCATCGTAACCGCCAACGTCGACGGCAGGAACCTCGGCGAGGTTCCGCTGGACGAGTTCTGGTGCGCCTGTGAGACCCTCGACGTGCCGGTCTTCGTGCACCCTTCCCTGCCGCAACCGATGACCCGGGCCGAAAAGTTCAGCCTCAACCAGATCTGCGCCTACACGCTGGATACCACGCTGGCGGCGGGCTCGATGATCATGAGCGGCACCCTGGACCGTTTCCCGAGGCTCCGGCTGCTGTTGTCCCACGGCGGCGGGAACCTGCCCTACCTCATCGGCCGTTTCGACCGCATGCACGAAGCGGCCGACGGGAACGTCACCGGGGACAAGGCGACCGATCCGCCCAGCGCCTACCTGCGGCGCTTCCTTTACGACAGCATCCTGCACAGCCGCGATGCGCTGCTGTTTCTCCGGGACCTGGTGGGTGTCGAGCGCATCCTGCTGGGCGGCGACGCGCCCTTTCCACCCGGCGACCCGGACCCGCTGGAGAGCCTGGAGAGAGCCGGGCTCGATCAGGACGCCATCGACCTGATTGCGGTCGCCAACCCCCGGAGGGAGTACCGCTTGGCCTGAGCCAAGGTCGTGTCATGGACCAGCAGCGCTTCAACGGCGAATTGATGGACTTCCTGGCGGCGTCGCCGACGCCGTTCCACGCGGGCTACGAGATGGCCCGGCGGCTGGAGGAGGCCGGCTTCCGACGCCTTCCTGAAACCGAGCCCTGGCGGCTGGAGCCCGGCGGACGCTACTTCACCACCCGCAACGGCTCCTCCATCGTCGCCTGGACCGTGCCCGCGCGCTCGGCGCTTCCCGATGCCGGGCTTCGAATGGTGGGTGCGCACACGGACTCGCCCTGTCTCAAGGTCAAGCCGCAGCCCGAGCTCGACAAGAACGGTTACCTCCAGTTGGGCGTCGAGGTGTACGGGGGAGCGCTGCTGAACCCGTGGTTCGACCGGGACCTGTCCCTGGCCGGACGGGTGAGCTATCTCGACCGCGGCGGCGCCCTCGCTCACGGCCTCGTGGATTTCAAGGAGCCGGTGGCGGTGATCCCCAGCCTGGCGATTCACCTGGACCGGGAGGCCAACGAGAGCCGCGCCATCAACGCCCAGACCTATCTCCCGCCCGTGCTGGGCGGACCGGGCGGCGATTTCGACCTCAAGACCCTGTTGCGCCAGCGGCTCGAGGCGGACGCCGGCGCGGAGGTCGGCCAGGTTTTGGACCACGAGCTGGTGCTCTATGACACCCAGAAGCCGGCCCTCGTCGGCTTGGCGCAGGAGTTCATTGCGTCGGCGCGGCTCGACAACCTGCTGAGCTGCTTCACGGGCCTGATGGCGTTGCTGGACGCGGCAGGCGAAGCCGGCGCTCTCCTCGTGTGCAACGATCACGAAGAGGTGGGAAGCACCACGGCGATCGGAGCCCGGGGACCCATGCTGACCCAGACGCTGGAACGCCTGCTGCCCGTGCCGGAGGACCGCAACCGCGCCCTGTCCCGTTCCATGCTGATATCGGCGGACAACGCCCACGGCGTCCACCCCAACTTCGCCGACCGGCACGACGGCAACCACGGTCCGCTGCTGAACCGCGGACCGGTCATCAAGATCAACGCCAACCAGCGCTATGCCACCAACAGCGAAACCGCCGCGGCCTTTCGGCGGCTGGCCGCCGACGAGGGAGTGCCTGTGCAGACCTTCGTGGTTCGCAGCGACATGGCGTGCGGCAGCACCATCGGACCCCTGGCGGCGGCCGAGACCGGCGTCCGCACCGTGGACGTGGGCGTGCCCCAGTGGGCCATGCATTCCATCCGGGAGCTGGCGGGCACGGCGGACGCGTTCAACCTGAGCCGCGTGCTGCGGCGTTTCCTTACAACAGCTTGAGGTATGAGCCGGCTTCGCGAGTCGGTTGTCGCTGCGGGGATACCTGTCTCGCGCCCGCCAAACCGTCTCCGAGGGCGGAAAGGCTCTTGAGGAAGCGTGCGGCGTTGCGGTTGTTGTATCCGGTCTGAGTCAGGACCGCATACAGGCTGAGCTGTGACCGCAGCCAGCTATCCCTTATCCGGACCAGCCGCCCGGACTCCAGATAGCCGTTCATGAAGCCATTCCAGCCGAGGGCCATTCCGGTGCCGGCCACAGCCTCGTCCAGCACATGCTGGTAGTTGTCCAAGGGCTCCACCGGCGCTTTCGGGGGATCGCAATCATGGGCCTGGAACCACGTCGTCCACGTCGCCCACGACTGGGTGGGTTGGGCGAGGTCCAGCCTTGGGACATTGGACCAGTATCTGGGGTGCCTTCCGAGCACGCGCTCGAACCGCTTCACGAAGACAGGCGAGCCGACCGGGACGATTTCCTCGTCCAGCAGCTTGACCGCGCTGGGATCCGTCGGCGTCACCGAGTGTTCGAAGACGATATCGACCCCCGCGGGCAGCAGCAGGTGCAACATGTCATAGTCGGCGTTCAGTATCCTCAAACGGGCGTCTCCGCCCATGGACCGCTTGAGCTCGCCCAAAGCGGGCAGCAACAGGAAATCCGAGATCTCATGGGTGCAGGCGATGATGACGCTGCCGGTCTGGGTACGAAGCCCGCGGCCTGCCGCATGCAGGCTCTCCAACGACGACTTCACGGCGACGTAGTAGTCCTCTCCGCTTCGGGTGAGAACCACGCCTCGACCCTGGCGCTGGAACAACTTGTCACCCAACGCCGTTTCGAGATTGCGGATGTGACGGCTGATCGCCGACTGCGAGGTATTCAACTCTTCGGAAGCGCGTATCACGCCGCCGAGCCGGGCCGTAGCCTCGAAGGCGATCAACGAGCTCGTGGAGGGAACATTGAACCGGAAATCACTCATACCACATATGATATCAGTTTTTCCGGTATTGCAACAGAGTTTTGCGGCCGTACCGACGGGTTCAGCCGAGCGACAGCCCGTTGAAGCGGGCGGCGTTCCGGAGTTCCTCCGCGGTTTCAATGATGTGGCCGTCCGCGTCGAGTACTTTCATTGACGTTCTCCTTGCACAAGGGCCACGCGCCGGATTCCCTGCGTCAGCCAACCGTGGCCCCGCTGGTGACGCTGTCGAGACTCACCGACCCGTCCGTGATCACGTCGAGCACAGTGGGGCGACCCATTTTCAACGCTTCCCTGACCGCGTCCTGAATATCGGCCGGGTTCCGCACGCGCATACCCTCGGCGCCGAATCCGCGGGCGATGGCGGCGAAATCCGTGTCGTTGAAGGCGGCGGGCGAGTCGCCCCCCAACTTCCCTGTCGCGATCATGCTCAAAGCGGAGTTGTTCATGACCACGAAGACGATGGGGAGATCGTACTGCACCGCCGTGGCGATGACGTGCACGGACATGGAGAAGCCGCCGTCGCCGCTCACGCTCACCACGGGGCGGTCCGGGTGCACGAGCTTGGCTCCCACCGCGGCCGGCGGCCCCCAGCCCATGCCCGCCAAGCCTCCGGGCACGAAGAGGGTCCCGGGCGCCCTGGTCTTGAAGTAGTGGGCCATCCAGACGCGGTTGCTGCCGGCGTCGAGGGTGACGATGGCTTCCGGGTCCAGCGCCTCGTTGAGGTCCCGGACCAGACGCTGGGGCATGATCGGCACGGCGCCGGAGTGAAGCGCGGGGCTCTCGAAGAACTTCTCGGCGCGCTTGCGCTCTTCAAGCCGCCCCGTGGCCCGCGGGTCCTTGGTCTGGAGACCTTCCCCGCCCATCTGAAGCAGTTGCCTCAAGACCGTCCTTGCGTCGCCGATGAGCGAGACCTCCACCGGATAGGACCACCCGGCATTCCTGGGCTCGATGTCGATCTGGATCAGCTTCTGCCTGGTTGCATCGATGAGGAGCTCGCTGTTGGTATCGTTGGGGGCGAGACGCGACCCGACTACGAGGATCGTATCCGCTTCCTGCACGACACTGTTGGCGAGCGGCTGTCCGTAGCGGCCCATCATGCCGAGGGCAAGCGGATGGGTCTCACGGAAAACGCTCTTGCCATTGTACGTGGTCGCCACCGGACTGCCCAGCAGCTCGGCCATGGCGACGAGCTCGTCGTAGGCCTTGGCGGCGTGGACGCCGTTGCCGGCGATGATGACAGGCCGTTGCGCCGCCCCGAGCAGCTCGATGGCCGAAACCAACTCATCCGCGGACGCGATGGTGAGCGATTCGCGGAGCCAGTGTCCGGTCGGGTGAACTCGCGGCGGCTTGTCCGGATCCAGCTCGCCGGCAATGGCACCCTGGCGCATCACCACCGCCGTCGGTCCCGGCCTCCCCGTGATGGAGTGCTTGATGGCCATCTGGAGTCCGAGGACGGCTTCCTTGGGGCTGGCCGCAAGAACCGAGAACTTGGTGATCCCGTCCAGCAGGTTCCTCAGATCGAACGCCCCGTAGCTGCCCCAGCCGCTGGCATTCCGGGGATTCAGGGAGAAATCGCCGCCTTCGGTGGTATCCGCCAGCACCACCATGGGTGAACCGGCCAAGTGTGCTTCCAGGGTGCCGAATATCGCGTTGGTGCCGATGAACGCTCCCTGGCCGAGGACGACTCCGGGCTTGCCGGTGAGGCGGCCGTAGATGTCCGCCATCACCGAGGCCGACTGCTCATGCCGCACGAGGATGGGCCGCACCTGATCCGCGTGGCCGGCCAGCGAATCGAAGATGCGCATGGCGCTTCCGCCGGGGATGCCGAAGAGGAGGTCGATCCCTGCCTCCACGAGGACTTCGCAAATTTTTTCGTGCGCGGTAATCATCGAACTCCGGTGATTCATTCCGCCCGCCGTCACGGCGAGATCAAGCCGTATCAGACCGTGGCCAGCATGAGCTGCTGCATCCGCGGCACCCTCAGCCCGTCGGTCCGCCCGGTGCAGTAACGCTCTTCCGCCACGTCCGGCTCCAGGTGGTAGACCTCGCTGAAGCCGTGGTTTTCGAGCCACCGGCGCAACGGCTCGGCGTCGTGGAACGTGATGCAGGGCTCTCCCCGCTGGGCGCCCACTTGGCGGCCGAAGTCGTGGAAATCGCGGTCGATGCCCTGGAGGGACTGCCGTGGCAGGTTGAACGTGAAGGCGATGGTGCTGGGAGACGGGAGCGTGCCGATGTAGCGGAGGGTGATGTCCACGGCATCGCGGCGCAGGTAGACCGTTACCCCCAGCCAGGAGAAGAAGGCCGGCGTTCGGCGGTCGAAGGAGCCGGCCGCGAGCCCGGCTTCGAGTCCGTCGACCTCCAGATCCGCGGGACAATAGGCGACGTTGTCCGGAACCTCGATGTTGTGCCGCCGCAGCAGAGTGTGCTTGACCGCCTGCGAGTCGGGATGATCCACCTCGATGATGCGCAGACCCCGCGCCCACTCGGGTTGGCGGTACGCAAAGGTGTCGAAGCCGGCGCCGACGAGCACATACTGCCCGACACCCCGTGCCACCGCCTCGCGAAGCTGCTCCTCCACGTAGCGGCTGCGGTAGGTGATGAGGCAGCGTGCGGCACGGAACATGGGGTCCTCCAGCAGGCGCCGGTCCCGGCGAATCTCCTCTTCGGTGGAGCCGTCGACAAGTCCGACGGCGAGCGGATCGTCGAATATCTTCGGCTCATGGTCGAGGATCTGGTGCGAAGCGCGCAGGATCGCGGCGACGACGGACGTACTCTTTGCATCGACGATTCTCATGGCCGTTGGATGGGCACACCTCCACGGCAGTTGTTAACGGAGAATGCGATGCTTCGCCACCGGGAATCTTCTAGCTGAATCGGGCGATGCGGAACATCCCGATGTCGTGTCGCGCCGCGCTACGGGATGACCCCAAGTGGGCGGCCTACCTCGGCGAAGGCGTTGATGGCGCGGTCGAGATCCTCGATGGAGTGGGCCGCCGACATCTGGGCGCGGATACGGTCCTGCCCGCGCGGGACCACGGGGAAGGAGAAGGCGGTGACCAACACGCCCTTCTCGCGGAGTCCGTCGGCGAGGCCCTGCGCCAGCTTCGGGTCGCGCAGCATCAACGGGACGATGGGATGCTCCCCCGGCAGGAGCTCGAATCCGAGGGCGGCCATCTCGGTGCGGAAATGCCTCGCGTTGCGCCAAAGGCGCTCCCGCAACTCGGCGGAACCGGTGATCAGATCCAGCGCGGTCAGGCTGGTCTGAGCGATGACGGGGGCAAGCGTGTTGGAGAAGAGATACGGGCGCGCCCGCTGGCGCAGCCATTCAACGATGGCGCCTCGGGCCGAGACATAACCGCCGGCCGCGCCTCCCAGGGCCTTGCCGAGGGTTCCGGTAAGGATATCGACGCGCCCGGCCACGTTGCAACGTTCGGGGGTTCCCCGTCCGGTGGCGCCCACGAAGCCGACGGCATGGCTGTCGTCGACCATCACCATGGCGTCGTGTCTTTCCGCCAGGTCACAGATTGCCCGCAAGTCGGCCATGTGGCCGTCCATCGAGAACACCCCGTCGGTTGCGATCAGGCGGTAGCGGGCGTTCGCCGCTTCCTTGAGCCTGGCCTCCAGGTCCCCCATGTCGTTGTTGGCGTAACGGAACCGCATGGCCCGGCAAAGGCGGACGCCGTCGATGATGGATGCGTGGTTCAAGGAGTCCGAGATGACGGCGTCTTCCGGACCCAGCAGGCTTTCGAACAGGCCGGCATTGGCGTCGAAACAACTGGGGAACAGGATCGTGTCCTCCATCCCCAGGAACTCGCTCAGCCTCTCCTCCAGCCGTTTGTGAGGGACCTGCGTGCCGCAGATGAACCGGACCGACGACATCCCGAAACCGTACTCCGCCAACGCCGCCCTGGCGGCCTCCACGAGCCGGGGATGGTTGGAGAGCCCCAGGTAGTTGTTCGCGCACAGGTTGATGCAGTCCGCGCCCGTCTCGAGCGTGATCTCACCTTGCTGCGGCGAGGCAATGACCTGCTCGTGCCTGTAAAGACCCTCGGCCTTCAGGTTCTCGATCCGGGTTGCGAGATCGGTGAGGAACGCTTGTGGCATACGCGCTCTCTCAAGTCCCCAACACCAGCCGGTGCTGCGCCAGCGCGGCTTCCGGCATGTAGGCGGCCAGCAGGACTCCCGAAACGTCGTCCATTACCAAGCCGACTACCACGAGACCGACGTTGATCACCAGGAAAATGACCAACGGTTCGGTCGAGAAGGAGTCCTGTCTTGAACGAAATCCGCAAAGTAAGGTACGTTTTTCGGCACAGATTCTTCGGCACAGAACTCGGGAGGCACCCAGTGAAATCAGCAGACGGAAAATTCGTGGACGTGGACGGCATCCGCACGCGCTACTTCGAGAAGGGGACCGGCGAGAACGTGGTGCTGATCCACGGCGGCGTCTTCGGATCCAACGATGCCGCCGACTGCAGCGTGGACTGGGGGCTCAACTTCGACGCTCTGGCTCAGTGGTTCCACGTCTATGCGCTGGACAAGCTCGGACAGGGGCTGACGGACAACCCGCCCACGGATGACGACTACACCATGGCCGCCACCACCCGCCACGCCATCGGCTTCGTCGAAGCCCTCGGCCTGCGCGGCGTGCATGTCGTGGGTCACTCCCGCGGCGCCTACGTGGCGGCGCGCATGACCCTGGAACGGCCGGACCTGGTGAGGTCCTGCATCCCGGTGGACACCAACACGCTGGCGCCCGGCTTCGGACGGAACCACATCGTCTTCGCCGACACCCCCGAGCCGCGGCTCTCGCGGGAGAGCCAGCGCTGGGTGCTGGAGCGCTACTCCTACAGCGGCGCCCACGTCACCGACGACTGGCTGGACATCGTGACCGAGATGGCGCAGTTGCCGAAGTACCAGGAGAGCGTGGAGAAGATGATCACCCAGGGCCTGCGGCAGAGCCTGTTCCTGACCCGGCACTCGATCGAGAAGGGCGAAACCCTCGGCTGGATCCGCGAACGGGGCATGGGGAAACCCACCCTGCTGGTGTGGGGCTACAACGATCCCACCGCCACCCTGGGGCAGGGAGTGCGCCTTTTCGAGCTCCTGTGCATGCGGGAGCGCCGCTCGCGCATGCACATCATCAACGAGGCCGGCCACTTCTCCTTCCGGGAACATCCGAAGGAGTTCAACGAGGTGCTGCGGGGGTTCATCGCCAGCCAGGGACTGTGAGCGGGGGCTACCCTCCCAACCATTCCAGCAGGGCCTCCTGGGGCCCGGCCACCAAGCCCTGCGGCCAAGGGATGCTGAGCGTGTAGTGAAACACGCCCAGCAGGACGACAAGCGCCAAGGCGGTATAGCCGAGGCAGAGCCGCCAGCCGGCGCGGCCACGCAGCGCCAGGTAGAGCCACATGAAGAGCGGAACGCTCAACAGGAAGCCGATCACCCAGATGGACGCCAGCAGCCCCAGTATCCAGCCGAAGATATCGGCGGCGCGGCGCGCGATGAGTTGCCCCGGAACGCCGCGCTCCGCTTCCAGGTCCATGATCCGGGCCGAACCTCCCTCGGAAGCCCGGAACAGGTCCAGGAAGAGTTGAGCCGCGCACATCCCCACCGCAGCCAACCCCACCACCACGGGGAAAAGACGGGCCTGGTCCGGCCACCCACGGGCGGTCACCACGCCGCTGAGCACCAGCACCAGGATCGCCAGGGTAAACACCGCGGGGACGCTGAGGTGGAACTGGAACCGCCACGGCGAAGCCGTGGGCGCCGGCTCGTATGCGGGCATGCCCGTCCGGGTCCACCTTTGGCCGTAGACCAGGCTGGCGACGATGAGCGCGCCGATGATGAGCACGATGGGGCGCCAGAGCCAGGTCACCCCGTAGTGGCTGGCGGCGATGAAGAAGTAGTTCTCCAGCACGCTGCTCAGCACCAGCCCCAGGATGAGCGGCGGCCTGGGCCAGCCGAAGCGCTTCATGAGCCATCCGAGGAAACCGAAGGACAGCAACAGGATCAGGTCGCCGAAGTGACGCTTGGCCTGGAAAGCCGCCAGGAACACCACCACGATCACCAGCGGCGCCAGCAGGTGGACCCGGACGTTGGCGAGCCGGGCCAGGTGGTTGGTGAGGAGCAGGCACAGGCCGGTGCCGAAGATGTTGGCGATGGCGATGCTCCAGACCATGGTGTAGGTGACGTCCAGGTGCTTGGTGAGCATGTCGGGCCCCGGGCTGATGCCCTGGATCAGGAACACCCCGAGCAGGATGGCCATGGCCGCGCTGCCGGGCACGCCGAAGGCCAGCGTCGGGATCAGCGAGCCGCCCTCCTTGGCGTTGTTGGCGCTCTCCGGCGCGATGACGCCACGCACGTCACCCGTGCCGAAGGAGTCCCGGGCGCCGCGTTCGGTCTGGACCGCATGCCCGTAAGCGAACCAGTCCACCACCGCGCCGCCCAGGCCCGGCGTGGCGCCCACCCACACGCCCACGGCGCTGGAGCGCAACACCAGGAACCAGTGGCGGAAGGCGTCGCGGATGCCCACGGTGACGCCCCTCAAGGCATCTTTGGGCACGTCCGCGATGCGTGTGCCCCGGATCACGAGGTACACCATCTCCGGGATGGCGAAGATCCCCAGGGCCACGGGCACCAACGGGACCCCCTCCCAGAGGTAGAGCTGCCCGAAGGTCCAGCGCATCTCCCCCACTTGGTAGTCCATGCCCACCATGCCCACCATGAGCCCCAGCGCACCCACCACCAGCCCCTTGAGGGGCGCGCCGCCGCTCAGCACCGCCACCATGGAGATGCCCAACATGCCCATCATGAAGAACTCCGGCGCGCTGAACGCAAGCACGATGGGACGGAGAACGGGGATGGAGACGGCGAGGATCAAGGCGCCGAAGAGGCCGCCCATCATGGAAGCCATGTAGGCGGCCCCAAAGGCCCGGCCCGCCTCGCCCTTCTTGGCCATGGGATGGCCGTCCAGGATGGTGGCCTGCGACGCGGCGGTGCCCGGCACCCCGAACAGCACCGACGGGATGGTGTCCGACGTGGTCGTCACCGAGATGAGCCCGATCATCACGGCGAATGCACTCAGGGTGTCCAGGTCCAGCGTGAACGGCAGCAGGATGGCGAGGCCCACGAGCCCGCCGAGGCCGGGGATGGCGCCCAGGGAGAGGCCCATGAGGACGCCCAGGACCAGGAAGGCGAGGCTACGAGGGATCACCTCGGCGACACACGGACAGCCGAAAACGTTCTCCACCGCGCTGAGGGCCGCTTCCCACATGGGTTCCCTTCCCTTGAACTACCCCTGCGACTTACACTAATGTCCTGCGTTATCGACTGAAGCGCATCAACGTGCACTAACGTATCGCAACCACTTCGACGAGGACATACCATGGGAATCGCAGCCATTGACCATTGGGTCCTGGTGGTCAAGGACCTGGAAGAGACCTTCGCGTTCTACCGCGGGCTCGGCCTTGACGCGGGCTGGCAGGAACGTCCCAACGGCGGCAAGCGTCCGATCATCCGCATCAGCGAGACGCAGAAACTGAACCTTTACGTGGTGGACCGCTACACCACCGAGAGCCCGACCCACGCTCCCAACTACGCCACCGGGAACGCCGACTTCTGCCTGCGCTGGGAGGGGACCGTGCAGGAAGCCCAGGACTTCCTCCAACAGGCCGGCGTTCCGGTAGTCTCGGGCCCCGTGGCCCGCACCGGTTCCGAGGGCGTCGGCACGAGCCTCTACGTCCGCGACCCCGACGACAACCTCATCGAGCTGATGACCTACGGCGACCCCGCGTACGCCTAGGGGGTCTCTCCTGGAAAGCTACGCCGCCTCGGGCCGAGGCCCGACGGTGATCGGGCCAGGCTCATAGAGGGGTTGTTGGATTCCGGACTCGTCCACGTCGAGCTTGTAGAGCCCGATGGCGTTGTCCATCAGGATCTGCTTGCGCTCGTCCGCCGACGTGACGTCCTGCAGCGAATGGGTCCGGCACCACACCGACTTCGGCCACGTAGTGGTGCCGTGCGGGTAGTCCACCGAGTACATGATCTTGTCCACGCCGATCTCGTCGCGGCTGCGGATGCCGTGGCGCTCGTGCCAGAAGGTGGCCCACATGTTGGTCTGGAAAACGTCGCTGGGCTTGCGCGTGAGAGAGGAGTTCTCGGCAACCTTGCGCTCCTCGAACTCGTGGTCCAACTCCTCAAGCAGGTAGGGCAGCCAGCCCACGCCGCTCTCCACGCTGATGGTCTTGAGCCTGGGGAACTTCTCGAACACGCCCGAATAGAGGACGTTGGAGACGATCTCCATGTGGCTCACGAAGCTCATGGAAACGCCGAGAGCAAACTGGGCCTGTTTCTCGAGTGACTCCCACGATGGCAGCGCCGGCAGCGCGGTGGAGTGCAGGCAGAGGGGCACGTCCAGGTCGCAGCAGGCCTGATAGACCGGGTACCAGTAGGGATCGTTGAAGTGCTTGAGCCCCAGGATATGGGGGGCGCCGTGCCACACCAGCGCCTTGTGGCCGCGCTTCACCGCGCGATGGATCTCGGCCACGCTCAGGTCCACGTCCCACATGGGGGCGACGCACTGGGCGATGAACCGGGGGGTGACGTCCTGCCACTCGTCGATGAGCCAGTCGTTGTAGGCCTGGATGCAGGCCAGCCGGAAGGCCTCGCTGCCCTCCTTCTGGAAGTTCTGGTTGGTGATGCCGATGATGTTGGGAAAGAGCACCGAGGCGTCCAGCTCTTCCTGGTCCAGGACCTTCAGACGCTCCGAAACTTCGTACGTGGAGCGAGGCACGTCCTCCCACCTCTTCACGTTGGGGTTGACGCCGGAAACGCGGGCCAAGCCGCCGAATCCCTTGGCGTTGCCGCCCAGGGACCAGGTCTGGGTGCCGTCCGGCAGCTCCACGATGTGGGGGATGTCGTCACCGAACTTCGCCTTGGACATCCTGTTGGTCCAGACATCCGGGGCCTCCTGGATGTGATCGTCCGCGGAGACGACGCCGTACTTCATCTTGAGCGTAGCCATAGAATTCCGGCCCTCCAGTCGAGCCTGATCGGTTCCCACTCGGAGTGCGACTCGAACTTGCTCTCGGTGTACTCCCGGCCCCGGGCCGTGTCAAACCGGACCCTTACGGCTCCAGCCACGTCCTCCAAAGGCCGCCCTTGGCGTGCCAGTATTCCTGCGTGGGACCCCGCTCCCAGTTCTTGACCTCGTCGCGCCAGACGTAGTTGCGGATGTTGGACCATCCGATGATGTAGTGGACCACGTCGTCGACGAAGTATGTCCGGGCGAAGTTCTTCCAGATGGCGAGCCGCTTGGCCCGGTCCGGCTCTTCCAGGTACTGCGTGACGAGCTTTTCCAGCTCGGGAGTACAGTAGCGGGTGACGTTGCTGACGCCGTGCTTGCCCTCGGCGCAGCCGAGGTGCTGGATGTTGGCCACGAACGGCTCGCCGGTCCCGCCTCCCCCGTACACGGAGACGTGAAGCTCGCCGGCGATGGTCTTCTTGATGAGCTCGGCTCCGCCCAGGTTCTGCAGCGAGAACTTGATGCCCGCCTCGGCCGCCTGCCGCATGATGGGCTCGGTCCAGGGATCGCCCTGGCCGCGGGTGGCTCCCAAGGTGATGGGCTGGCCCTTGTACCCGGCCTCCTTGAGCAGGCGCTTGGCCTCGGCCACGTTCCGCTTCCACTTGAAGCCGAGGGACGTCTCCCAGTCGGTGTTCGGGACGCCCCAGGTCTCCACCGGGACCCCGAGTCCGAAGGTAGCCTCGTCGAGGATCGCGGCCTTGTCCAGCGAGAGCGCGATGGCCTTGCGCACGCGCGGATCGGAAACGGGCGCCGACTGGGTGTTGAAGACGAGGAGCCTGAGCCCGGCGGCGCCGATGGGCATGTACTGCAGCCCCTTGATGCGCTTGCTGTCGATGCGCTGCACGAAGGTCGGCCCCAGGCGCTCCGTTAGGTGCACGTCGCCCGCCTGGACCGCCGCCGCCCGGGCCGCCTTTTGGCGGATCACGATGAAGCGGACGCCGTCCAGGTACGCGGCCCCGCCCCAGTAGTCGTCATGACGGACCACGTGCAGCTCCTGGCCCGGGGTCCAGGACTTGAACTTGAACGGGCCCGTGCCCGACGGCGGCGCGCCGCCCTTCATCTTCTGCTGGCCCTTGGCCAGGGATCCGGCCGGGGCGATGTGAAGCGTGGACGTGTTGGCGAGAATCTCCGGCAAGAGGCCGCGCGGACCGGGCGCCTTGAACCTCACCGTGTGCTTGTCCACGACCGCGGCCTCGGCGACGTTGTCCGCCAACTGGCCCTGGCCCGCCGCGCCGTTGGCCGGATCCCGGATGTGGTTGACGGACCAGACCACGTCCTCGGCGGTCAGCTCCTTGCCGTTGTGGAACTTGACGCCCTTGCGGAGCTTGAACGTCCACTCGCTGGAATCGGCGTTGGGCGACCAACTCTCCGCCAGCCACGGGTGGATGTCGCCCTTCTGGTCGTACATGACCAGGGGCTCGTACATGTTGTTCTTGATGTACTCGGGGATGGAGGTGAAGGCAACGAAGGGAATGGGCGTGCCGATGCCCTTGGCGTTGCCCAACTTCAGGGTTCCTCCGATGCGGGGCTTGTCTGCGGCCTCGGCCGTGGAACTCAACCCCAGCGCACCGCCGTCGGGAGCAACCCAACCGGCCAACAGGAATGCGACGCCCACCAATAAACCGCGCACGATACCTTTCAGGGTGCTGGCTGCCATCGTGATCTCCTCCTCTCGGATTTGTCTTGGCGGGCTCAACCGAGGTGCTGATACGGCCGCGACGCTAGCACCGCGACCGGACGAGTGTCAACTTGCGCGGCGCGGTGGAGGGCCCTCCGTGCCCTACTGTCCCCGGCGGTTCAAAGGCAGGCGCGTGCGCGGGTCCATGCGGTCCCGCAGGCTGTCGCCGAGCAGGGTGAAGCCCAGGATAACGCCCGCCAGGGCGATGCCCGGAAACACTGCCAGCCACGGCGCCACCTCCAGAAAGTCCTGGGCCTCCCGGACCATCAGGCCCCAACTGATGTACGGCACCGACAGACCCAGGCCCAGGTAGCTGAGGGCGGCCTCCACGCCGATGGCGCGGGCGAAGTCCAGGGTGATCTGCACGGCGATGGGCGCCATGATGTTGGGCAGGATCTGTTTCAACAGAACCCCCATGGGCCGTTGCCCCATGGCCCGGGCGGCCTCGACGTATTCGCGTTCCTTGTGCGTCAGCACGCCGCTTCGGACGATGCGCGCGTAGCGCGGGATGGAGCTGAAGGCGATGGCGAACCACAGCATGGGCACGCTCGGCCCGGCCAGCGCCACCAGCGCCAGCGCCAACACCAGCGACGGGAAGGCCATGATGCCCTCCATCACGCGCTGCACCAGCGCGTCGAAAGCCCCGCCCACGTAGCTCGACAGGGCGCCCAGCGGCGCCCCCAGGAGCAACGCCACGATGACCGCGCCCGCGGCCACGTGCAGACTCACGCGCGAGCCGGCGATGATGCGGGTGGCGACGTCCCTGCCGATGCGGTCGGTGCCGAACGGGTGCTCCCAGCTCGGTCCCTGCATGCGCACCTTGATGTTGGGCGTGGTGGTATCGTAGGGAGAGAAGCTCGCCCCCACCAGGGCGATCAGGATGTAGAAGGCGAGCAGCGTGACGCCCACCGCCACCCGCGGGTCGTTGCGGGTCGCGCTGACGGCGCGGCCGGACGCGCGCCACAAACGGTACCCCGGCCCGGGGGTTGTCGGCGGATAGGGGGCCTGGAGTTCCACCCGGCGTTCCTCCCTACTTGTAGCGGACCCGCGGGTCCAGCACCGCGTAGAGAATATCCACCACCAGGTTCACGCCGATGGCAAGGAAGACCATGAACAGCACCACTCCCTGGACCACCACGAAATCCCGCGTGTGAATTGAGTTCAACAGCAGAAAACCGATGCCGGGATAGTTGAAGACGTTCTCGACCACGGTCACCAGGCCGCTCAGGTAGGCCATCTGCAGGCCCACCACCGTGACCGTCGTCATCAGCGAGTTGCGCAGGACGTGCTTCCACAGCACCAGCCTCTCGCTCAGGCCCTTGGCCCGGGCGGTGCGTACGTAGTCCAGGTTCATCTGCTCGAGAAAGTCCTGGCGCTGGAAGCGCAACACCGTGGCGGCCACGTTCAGGGCGACCACGGTCATGGGCAGGATCAGGTGCCGCAGGAAGGCCACGATGTCCTTCTGTGGAGGCGCGTAGCCGATGGCGGGAAGCCAGCCCAGGTACACCGCGAAGACAAGGATGGCCACCAGCGCCAGCCAGAAGGTCGGCACGGTGATGCCCAGGATCACGAAACCGGTGGCGAAGTGGTCCCACTTGGTATTGTTGTGGATGGCGGCCAGCACGCCGCCGGGCACGGCGATGGCCACGGCCATGATTACGCCGCCGACCATGAGGTAGGCGGTGGGCACCAGGCGTTGAAGGATGACGTCCAGGGCCGGAACCCGGTAGGTGATGGAGGCCCCCAGGTCGCCCCGCACCATGTCCCACAGCCAGTCGAGATACTGGACGGTCAGCGGTCGATCCAGGCCGAGTCGAAGGCGCATGGCGTCATACACGTCTTGCGAGATCGGCGCCCCCTCCACCGCGCCCAGCATCACCAGGACCGGGTCTCCCGGGATGATCCTCATGACGAAGAAGACCACCATGGTGACCACCAGCACCATGGGGACCAACTGCACGAGGCGCATGGCGACGTACTTGATGAGCACCGCCGTTTCCTCCTGGACCTGATTCGCCGGCACGCCGCTCCGTGGCGACACCGCAAGGACGGCACCGCCGACATTGCCACAATTCGTCCCGCCGCACAAAACTGCAGCGTCCGCCGCCGGGGCGGTGCCGTCGCCGGGGCGTCAGGGCCGGCTTGACAAACGAAGGACAAGTGGAGGACAAGTCAAGGGAGGACCCGCAACATACGGCGCAGCAGAAGGAGGACAACGATGACGTTTCTTCGCAACTTCCTCGTGGCTTCGATGGTGCTCGGATTTTTCGCGCAGGCCGCGCTTGCCGACGAGTCGGTTTACAAGGGCAAGCAGGTGGTGATCGTCGTGTCCGCGGACGCCGGCACCTCCTACGATCTCTACCCGCGGACCGCCGCCCGGCACATCTCAAAGTACATTCCCGGAAACCCGAGAATCGTGGTGAAGAACATGCCCGGCGCCTCGGGCATGGTGGCGGCTAACTGGCTCTACAACATCGCCAAGAAGGACGGCCTTACCATGGGCGCGATTCACCGGACCCTGCCCCTGACAAAGGCGCTGGGCGTCAAGCAGGCGCGGTTCGATCCGGTGAAGTTCAACTGGATCGGCACGCCGGTGCAGGAGACCGCGTCCTGCTTCGTCCGTTCCGACAGCAAGTACAAGACCGCGGAAGACCTGGTCAACGCCAAGGAGCCGGTGAAGATGGCGGCCACCCAGCCGCGCTCCGACATCTTCATCGTGCCACTGATGCTGAACAACGTCATGGGCGCCAACATGAAGGTGACCTCCGGGTACCGCGGCATCATGGCCACCGCCCTGGCCGTGGACAAGGGCGAGGTGGACGGCATCTGCGGCTGGGGCTACGCCTCGCTGCGGGCGCTCAAGAAGGACTGGTTCGAGAAGAAGGCCATCCGCATCCTGGTGCAGGTCGGGCGCGAGAAGCACCCCGGGCTCAAGGACGTGCCGCTGGCATCCGACCTCGCCAAGGGGGACAAGAAAGCCATCCTGGAGGTCTACAACAAGCAGCTCTCCGTGGGACGCCCCTGGACCATGCCTCCCGGAGTGCCGCCGGAACGCGTGGAGACCATGCGCAACGCGTTCGCCCAGGTGATGAAGGATCCGGGCTTCCTCGCGGACGCCAAGAAGGTGCGGATTCAGATCAACCCGCTCCACGGCAAGGAGTTGCAGACGCTGGTGGCCCAGATGGTGGACATCCCGGACGCGAACAAGCCGGTGCTGAAGAAGACCTTCAACTACTGAGGGAGACACTGGGGTCGAAGACGTGGACCATGTCTAATAGAAGGACCTCATGATTCAGCCTGCTTGACTGACGAACAAAGAAGTGGACGCCGACCATTGAACAGTTGATGCGGGTTGTATGACGGGAGATAAGGAAGGGCTTTATACATGGTTTCTCACGGCCGCTTCCCGGCGATCAGGTGCAGATGGATGTCTGCAAAATCGGTGCAGGGCTGTATCAGTAGACCGGCACCGATGACTGTTCACAGTACCAGGTGGTCGGGGTGTTCCCGCGGAAAGACCGTCGCTTCGGGACGCTGGCGTTCCTCGAACAGGTAGTCGAGGCCGGCCGCACGCGCTCGCCTCGGCGAACGCCCGCCGATTGACGGTGTGTGTGATCTCCTACGCGAGGCTCCCACCGGAGAGGAGATCGCCACCAACTACGACCCGAGTCGCGAGTTTCATCTTGCTGCGGAACGATTCGCCCGCAGATCGCCCGGTGTCTCGTTGAATCGATGTAGGCAGAGGAGGAACAGGTACGATGGCGCCGTTCAGGGAGCAGATCGAACAACACCCCATAATGGTAGTTCTGACTAGCCTAGTGGTCGGCTTTGTTAGCGGAGTCGCCGTTTACAATGGCATCCTGCGGATTGCGAAGCTGGAGGTCGTACAAGAAGGCGCGTACATCAAGAAGTCTGACGTGGTCGGAAATCTGCTTCGCAAGGAAGCAGTTAGAGAGATAGAGCACTTACTTGAGATAGGGGAGAAACTCAATGAGAGTCAGATAGCGGAGGCCGAAGAATACATGCTTAGAGTGCATACCTTCGTTTACTATCTCGGATTGCCGTACGACGTCGAAAAAGTGGACTACAAGTCTTCCCACGCTGCACAACGAATTGACGAGATTATTCGGAACGCCCTACTGGTATGGGGCAGGAAAAACTTGGAGGTTCCTCTAGACCAGAAGGTGTCTCGGATTATGGGTGTACTAAAGGGGCTAAAGGCGAGTCTCTCAGCGCGCCAGGAATAACTCCGATCCCGAGTCGTCGATCTGTCCTTTTGACATTCTGACCTGCTCCCCGTTTGTCCTCACCCGTAAGTTAGTGGTTTTGGTTGAGGTCCGGTCGGAAACGGGATGCGACCGACAAGCAGGTTGGCGGTCCATTTCGGGTGTTCTGGAACTGGCCCGGGAACTCGGCAACGTCACGTAGCCTTACCAGATCTTCTCTCCCGAACAAGGTTTCGGGTCACTGGATCAATCAGTTCGGTGCGATACCTTTACTGACTCTAGGTAAAGCGTGTCTGGGCAAATATCCTGCTCGTGGGGCCACACCACGGTGCCGTCAAGAACCCTTGCCTGCCGGAAATAGGCCTCGTCCTGAAGTTCTTGGAAAACCCCGAAGCCCAACAAGCCCGAACAGTCATAGATGCCCTGTTCGCCGTTGTCGAACCGCAACTTCAGTCTCTTCTGTTCCAACACCGTGACTTCTGACACTCTGGGATTCACAAATGTTACCTCAAAGGATCGATCTTGTAGGGTTGCTGCCCTGATGCAGCAAGCTCCCAGTTGGCTTCGAGCTCTTCCTTATGTAGTTCGATCCATGCCTGCAAGAGCTTCATCTTGGGGTTCGGAATGTCGCCCTCCAGGATTTCCCCGTCCGGTATCGCTACCACCACTTCATCACCCTGATACTTGGCGTGCACATGCGGCCTGCTGTGTCCCCGGTTGTCCAGGAAGTACATGTACACAATGATGCCATAGAACATGGATATTGCCGGCATGCGATAATCCCCATGCCTCCAGGCGTATAGACGAGTTGCTTTCCAGTCGATGCAGGGGCGACCGTCCGGTCGCCCCTGCATCGAACATCACTCCCTGACGCCTGTCCTCCGCTAGGGCCTGTTAACACTAAATTGAAGATATGCTATGCTCATGGGATGGAATTGACGGAAGCGCAATATGAGCGCATTGCAGGGTACCTCCCGGTGCAGCGAGGGAATGTGAGCCTTTCGAACCGACAGGTGCTCAACGCTATTTTGTATGTGGCGGAGCATGGTTGCAAGTGGCGAGGGTTACCGGCTCGGTTCGGCAATTGGCACACGATCTATACCCGGATGAATCGCTGGTCGAAGAACGGGGTGCTGGACCAGGTGTTCGAGCTGCTCCAGAGGGAGCAGATGGTGCGCATCAAGATCGAGGCGGTGTCGCTGGACAGCACCATCGTCAAGGTCCATCCCGACGGGACGGGGGCGCTAAAAAAAACGGCCCCCAAGCCATCGGCAAATCCCGAGGAGGCTGGACCACCAAGATTCATATGGTTGCCGCGGATGCTCGAACGGCCATCACCTTCTCGCTCTCCCCTGGACAGGCCCACGACGCCCCAGAAGGACGGAAGCTGCTGAATCGCTTGGGTCAGCAGCATGACAGTCCCTCGCTGGTCATGGACCGAGCGTACGAAGGCAACGAGACGCGCCAGTTGGCCCTCGATCTAGGGTTTATCCCCGTGGTGCCGCCGTTGTCGACGCGACTCGACCCATGGATGTATGATCGCCACATGTACAAGCGCCGCAATGAAATCGAGAGGTTGTTTCGCCGTCTCAAGGGATTCCGGCGCATCTTCTCCCGCTTCGAGAAGCTCGACGTGGTCTTCCTCGGCTTCATCCACTTCTCGCTCATTGTTGAGGCATTACGATAGTGATTAGTGTTAACAGGCCCTAGTTCAGATCGAACAGCCGCCGGGCGTTCTTCCGCAGAATCTTCTCTTTCACTTCGTCAGACAGGTCCGGGTGGTTCCTGAGATGGTGCAGGTTCTCGGGGAACTCGTTGTCCCAGTGCGGGATGTCGGAGGCGTAGACGAAGTGGTCGCTGCCCATGTAGTCCACGGTGGCGGCCAACTGGGACTCGCCGGACTCCAGGCTGAAGTACATGTTGGACTCCCGCACCACGTCGCTGGGCTTCTGCTTCAGGAGCGGCATCTCGTGGGCGCCGCGCTTCTCCCAGTGCTCGTCGAGCCGGTCCATGTAGTAGGGAAGCCACGTGGCGCCGATCTCGAGGAAGGCAATCTTGAGCTTCGGGAACCGCTCGGTGATGCCCTGGCAGACCATGCTGGTGAATTGCAGCAGGATGCCGGCGGTGAAGGCGTAGGAGTGGACCTCGGCGAAGGTGCTGAGGATGGAGGCTCCCAGCTCCCGCGACGTGTTGCGTGTGCCGTGGACGCCGAGCACCACGCCCTCTTCCTCGGCGGCGTTGTAGATGGGATCATAGTAGGTTTCGCCGAGAGCGATGGGCAGCCCAGTGGGCAGGATCTCGAAGCCCTTGAGGCCCAGCTCGTTGACCGCGCGCCGTAGCTCCTTGGCCGCCTCTTCCGGCGCCCTCATGGGCAGCACGCCGACGCAGCTCAGCCGGTTGGACAGCGCGTTGTACTCCTTGGCGAAGTGCGTGTTGGCGGCCTTGGCCGCGGCCACCTGGAAGGGCACTTCCTGGTTCTTGGCGATGTTGCCCGAGCCCGTGGGGAAGCAGATGGCCACCTCCATGTCCTGCTTGTCCATCAGGGTGTGCCAGCGCCGCACCTGTTCCTCCGGCGACAGGCCTTCCCAGTTCACGGACATCTTGAAGCCGTTGAACAGGTTCGGGTCCCAGGGCTGGTCACCCGGCCACAGCGGCGTAGGGCGCTCGTTCCAGGGCGCCTCCAGGTACTTGCGGATGTCCGACTGCCGTTCAAGAACGTGTCCATCTGTATCCACACAAGTCGCGCTACCCATGATTCCACCTCCATTGGGGTTTGATTCCCCTGTATTGTCTTTTGACCTCGTTTGTCAATGAGCGTACAAGTCCCGAACGAGGCGTGAAAGGAGGTCCGGACATGACCACGCAAGCGTACCGTGCCGTATCAACATGGCTGGCTCCGGCCCTGCTCTGCGCGGTGGCCGCGCTGGCCGGGTCCCCTGCCCTGGCGGCGGACTCCAAGCCAACATCCGAGTGGGGCAAACGCGGAGAGATGATCGAGCCCAACTCGGAAATGGCGGTGGCCTACCTCGACGGCAAGATCTACGTCGTCGGCGGTTACCCCTCCACCCGGGAGAGCGTCGACACCGTGCAGGTCTACGATGTGGCGACCGACAAGTGGGAGCTCACCACGCCCTACCCCACCACCATCAACCACGCGTCGGCGATAGGGTTCGACGGCCTCCTCTACGTCATCGGCGGCCAGACCAACGCCGGAGGACGGAGGGAGCGGTCCCGCTATACCGACGCGGTCCACGCCTACGACCCCAAGACAAAGAAGTGGACGACGCGGGCGTCGATGCCCACCAAGCGCAGCGCCATGGCCCATGACGTCATCGACGGCAAGTTCTACGTGGCGGGCGGCCGTCCGCCGCAAGGGCACGACTTCGCCGTCTACGACCCCAAGGCGGACAAGTGGACGACGCTCCCGGACCTGCCCACCCAGCGCAACCACATTGCCGCCGCCAACATCGACGGGAAGCTCTACGTGGCCGGAGGGCGTTTCGGCGGAGGCTTCCGCAGCGAGATCACCCCGGCCCTGGAAGTCTACGACCCCAAGACCAACCAGTGGGCCACACGGCGGCCCATGTCCGAAGCCCGCGGCGGACTCAACGGCATCGCCGTGGAGGGCTGCTTCCACACCTTCGGCGGCGAGCATCCGTCCGCGGGTCCGTCGGGCGTATTCCCGCACCACGAGGTCTACAACCCCAGGACGGACACCTGGACGCGTCTGCCCGATATGCCCATACCCGTCCACGGCGTCACCGGTCTGGTCTACCTGAACGGCTGGATACACCTGCCCGGCGGCGGCATCCGGCGGGGCGGCAGCAGCGGCACGACGCATCACCAGGTCGTGCGCACCAATATGCAGTGCCGTTGAGGACCGGCGCCTCCAACCCGGCGACCCCTGACGGAGGAATCCGCGGCACAAGCACGCACCGGCAAGTCGCTGCCATGAACGAGTCGGCGTTGCACTCCGTTCGCTCCGGCGCGGGCAAGACCGCCCGCGCCGCGGTTTCGGCCCTCGGCCTCCTGTCCCTGCTCCCGGGCCCGGCGTGGGCGCATGCCGTGGTCCAGCGCTACGAACTGCCGGTGCCTCTCTGGTACTACCTCACGGGGGCGGGGCTGGTGGTGGCGTTGACCTTCGTCGTGCTGATGGCCTTTCGCGGGGAAGCGGCGCCGGCGCCGCCGTGAAGCCGCGACATCTCCCGGACGTGGCCCGGGCGTCTGATCACCAACGATGGACTCGGGAAGGTGCTGGGCGTCCTTTCCGTGGCCGCTTTCGTGTTCCTGATCGCCGCCGGATTGCTCGGGACGCAGCAGGACCAGTTGGCGAACGTCCTGCCCGCCTTCGTGTGGGTGGCCTGGTGGGTCGGTCTGGGTTTCGTGTGCGCGCTGGCCGGCAACGTCTGGCCCGCTCTGAACCCTTGGGCCGCGGTGCCGGCGCTGCTGCCCGAAGGCCTGCGCCGGCGCCCCGTGCGGCCGCTTCCCTCATGGATGGGCGTGTGGCCGGCGGTGTTCCTCTACCTCTGCTTCGCCTGGGCCGAGCTGGTGTGGCCGGACAACACCGCTCCGGCGAAGCTGGCTTCCCTCATCCTGATCTACAGCGCCATCACATGGGCCGCCATGGCCCGTTACGGCGTCGAACCGTGGCTGCGGTGCGGCGAGACCTTCTCCATCGTCTTCGGACTGTTCGGCCGTTTCGCTCCCGTGGCCCGGACCTCCGGGGGAACCCTCGTGCTGCGGCACTACGGGTCCGGGCTGGCCGCCGGCGAAAAAGTCCCTGTGTCCATGGTCGTCCTGGTGATAGCGCTGCTCGCCACCGTGAGCTTCGACGGCTTTCTCCACACCCCGATATGGGCACGGCTCTACGCCGCGGCGGCGCACGGCCTCTACGATCTCGGCTGGACGCACCTCCTGGGCCACACCGGCGCCCGCACACTGGTCTTCACCTCGGGGCTTGTGCTGGCGCCGCTCTGCTTCCTGGCCCTGTTCCTGGGCGCCTGCAAGCTCACGGCGCACATGGAGAGCCGCGGAACCAACGCGCGGCGCGGCGCCGCGGCCCTGGCCTCTTCGTACGTGCTCACGCTGGTGCCCATAGCCGTCGCCTACCACGTGGCGCACTACCTGCTGCTGTTGATGATCGAGGGCCAGCTCCTCTACGGGCACATCTCCGACCCGTTCGGCGTGGGCTGGGACCTCTTCGGCACGGCCGGCGTGACGCCGGACCCCACCGTGGTGGATGCCCGGTTCCTGTGGCTGTTCTCCCTCTTCGTCATCGTCGCCGGCCACGTCATCGCCGTGTGGCTGGCCCACCGGGCAGCCCGCGACGAACACCGCGGAAACGCCGCCGTGGCGCCCCAACTCCCCATGCTGTTTCTGATGGTCGGCTACACGATCTTCAGCCTGTGGATCATCGGGCAGCCCATCGTGGAAGTGTGAGGAAGAAAAAAGGGGCCTCTCTTTCGAGAGGCCCCTTTCGTGCCTGTTCCGACTTCCCGGCGAGCCCGTGGCTCAACCGGCGTTGTGCTCGGCGCCCTCCGCTTCCCCGGTTTCGCTCAGCACCGGGACCTTGCGCCCCACCGCCTTGGCGGGCAGCGGCACCGTAACCTCGATCACGCCGTTCTTGTAACGGGCCTCGATCTTGTGGCCGTCGACGCCGTTGGGCAGCCTCACCGCGCGCTCGAACCTGCCGTGGAAAGTCTCCTTGTAGTAGTGGTCCTTCTCCTCCGCCTTCCGCTCGCCCTTGATGGTGAGGACTCTGCCTTCCACCTTGATGTCCAGGTCCTTGGGATCCACTCCCGGCAGATCGATCCGGAAGACATAGTGTCCGTCTCTCGCGTACGCGTCCATCGGAGGCGTCCAGCCGACGTTCGGCTCACGGCGCCCCAGGAACCGGTCGAGTACGGCATCCACGTCACGATGTCCGCCGAATACGAACGGATGCCATCTTGTCACTTCATGTCCCAACATTTCCATGCCTCCTTCCCTGCAACCCTCTGCTGCAATGCTTACCCTAATTCCGTGGAGCTCCTTGTCGCAAGGAAAAGGTAAGCATCGAAACCGGCAGGGTCAACGGTGTAACGAGCGTTTTTTTCAGCGGCACCCGCGCAGCCACATCGTTGACACGGCGGTTCGCCCGACCCTATAATGCGGCCCGTTTCGCTTCGCACACACGCCATACAGGAGGATGACATGAAAAGAACGCTTGCCGCCGTGATCGCCGCCTTCGGCCTCATCGTATTCGCCAACACCGTTCATGCCGATTTCCCCAACCGGACCGTCACGATTCTCGTGCACGCTTCGCCCGGAGGCGGGTTCGATGCCATCGCCAGGGCCCTGGGCCGCTACATGAAACCCTTCATACCGAAGAACGTCGACATCGTCGTCAAGAACGTCGTCGGCGCCGGCGGCATCACCGGCACCGTCGCCATGTACCGGGCCAAACCCGACGGCTACACCATCGGCCACATCTACGCCGACGGCATGCTGGGAACCCAGATGATCCGGGACAACGTCGGCTACGACATCGACAAGTTCACCTGGTTAGCGGTGGTGAGCTCGCAGGAGGCGGAGGCGTTGCTGGTCCGCAAGCAATCGCCCTACCGCACGGTCGAGGACCTGCAGAAGGCCAAGCGGGTGACCTGGGGGGTCGAGGGCATCGGCATCGCGCGTTGGGTCCATGCGTTTCTGGCCGCCAACGAGTTGAAGATCCCGTTCGACGTGGTGGCCGGCTACGGCGGCACCGGCGAGACGCTGCCGGGCCTGCTGCGGGGCGACTTCGACGTGTTTACGCAGCCCATCGACCACCCCTCCACGCTGCCGTACATCCGGTCGGGCGAAATCGTGCCCATCGTCAACCTCGGCGAGAGCCGCGCCAAGAACGCCCCGGATACGCCCACGGCCATCGAGCTGGGCTACAAGAACCTGATCGTGAAGGTGTTTCGCGCCATGGTCGGACCTCCGGGGCTGCCCAAGGACATCCATAAGCAGTGGGAGAGCCTGCTGTTGAAGACCATGAACAGCAAGCCGTACAAGGACTGGGCGGCTTCGTTCGGTATCCCGCTGGTGCCGGGGAACGCCGCCGCGGCAGCCGGCGACATGAAGGTATTCGTGGACCTCTACAGCAAGTACCGTCAGCCGATGCTGGACGCGCTCAAGAAGAAATAGCCGCGCGCAGGCAGCGCGCGAGGGTCGCAAGGCACCGCCGCGCGGGCCGAGGAGAAGATTCGTCATGATGGTCAATCCTTACAACGATTCGCAGTTGATGCTGGCGTTGCAGTTCGACCACTCGCGGGTGGCGGGCTTCTTCGCCGCCCACTGGGGCAACGAGGAGTTCGACCGCCCGGAGCCGTATGCGTCGGTGGTGCTGGCGGCCCAGGAGCACGACCACGGCTGGTGGGAATGGGAGATGCGGCCGTCGACGCTGAACGACAAGAACTTCCCCATGGACTACCACGACGGCAGCTTCAAGTTCCTCGGCCAGCTCCGGCTCGACTTCTACAAGAACGTGGTGGACAACGTGCTCCAGCGGGACCCCTACGCGGCCATGCTGATCGCCATGCACGGGGTGGCGCTCATGAACGCCGGCTACGGCAAGTACACCCATCCGCCCGATCGCACCGCCGACCCGCGGGTGCGCGCCTACGTGGACCACCAGGAAGAATTGAGGAAGCGGCTGGCCGCCGAGTTGGCCGAAACCGAAGAGTTCGGCGACTACTGCTCCGAGGAGCGGATCTGGACCAACTACGACTACATCGAGGTGTTCGACCAGCTCGCCCAGTACGTCTGCAACCGCTACCCTCTGAACAGCAAGAAGCGGAAGCTGGGCCCCAGCGACACGCTCAACGACGTGGACGTGCCGACGAGGAAGGGCGCGCCTCCCGCGCGCATCCACGTCGATACCGTGGCCGAGCACCGCGCCGTCATCGACCCCTACCCGTTTTCGGTGGACCCGCTGGTGTTCAGCTTTCCGGCCCGGCTGGTGCCCAACCGGCGCTACGACGGTCCGGATGATTTCCTGAACGAGTTCTACCGGGCGGAGCGGATCACCGTCACCCACACGCTCTGTTCGAGCTGAGAAGCCTGGCGGACCGGACGGGCAAACCCGTCCTGTTCGTTCGGTGCGGATCAGGAAGCGGACAGCAGCCGTACGCCGTATAGCCGGGTCTCCGGCAAATCCAGCTTCTCCCACGCTTCGCCCGCGTCGTGGCTGGCGTACACCGACCCGTCGGTGTAGCCGATGACCACCGTTTCCGGATCGTCCGGATGCACCGTGACGCAGCTCGTCATATGGGCGTGCCCGTGGGGCAAACCGCCTTCCAGCTTGCGCCACGTCGCCCCGCGGTCGTCGCTGCGCAGGATGGCGGACTTCGCGCCCCCCAACTCCTCCGAGGTGTCACGGCTGAAGCGGATGGTGTTGTACGGTCCCGGACGGACCGTGCGGTAACCCTTCCAGGAGGTGGGGCCGTTCTCGGCCGCGCCAAGGAAGATACGCTCCGGGACGGTGGGGTGAATGTCGAAGGGAATGGCGTAGGAACGTCCCATGTCGTATTCCAGCTTGCGCCAGGACGCGCCGCCATCGTCCGTGCGGTAGGTGCCGATGCCCGTGGTGGCGTATAGCGTATCGAGGCTCGCGGGATCCCGCCTCACCCAGTGCACGTCGCGGTAGACCCGGCCGTCCTCGTGGGCGCCCATCTGGTAGGGCAGCACCCCCGAGGGATCGTTGACCTCCGGGTAGGCCGCGTCGCTCCCCGGGCCGCTGATGTCCTCCCAGGTCTCGCCACGATCGCGGCTGCGCACCACGCCGCCCTCCTCGACGCCGACGACGATCTCGTCCGGCACGCGCCCATCCAGCACGATGCAGCGGATGTGCGGCGTGTGGGGCGGCGGCGGAAACGTCCAGCGGGCGTAGTCCTCGAGCTTCCGAAACGCCGTAAGCTCGCGGAACGAGCGGCCGCCGTTGTCGCTCACGTAGACAGCGGCCGGCAAGGTGCCCACGTAGAGCTCCCCGGACCGCGTAGGATGCACCTGCATGGTCCAGATGTCCCGATAGTCCAGTCCGCCGGACGGAATCCACTTCCAGCTCTCCCCGCCGTCCTCGCTCACGTGCATCTCCGTGCTGGTGGCGGCATACAACTGGGCGGGGTCCCCCGCGTCCCGCGCAACCTCGCGCAGCACCTCGCCCTCGAGCACGCGGTCCAGCACCTCCACTTGCCTGGAACGGCCGTCCCAGTGGCACCGGACCAGATTGTCGGCGGTTAAGAGAAACATCTTGAGATCTGCACCCATATCGTGTCCTCCTGGTGGCAAAATAGCCCGCGAACGGCTGATCAAACCTTTGGGCAGGAGTATGCGTCTTTCGTGGAAAGAATGGTGGTCGCAGCAGGAAACCACTTTCCCAATAAATACAGCGACTTACATTGTCCAACCGGCCCAAACCGGGGCTTGATTTCCTTAAGCTTTCTTCCCGATTGTCCAACCTTTGGACACCACAAGTCAACCGACGCCGGCAACCGGAGATGGCGAGGTTCGCCTTGCGGCATCGATGGCCCGGTGTTTCAACCCACGTCGAGACGCGCGACGTGCGCCATGGCCCCGCGAATGGCGAAAATGGGCTACCCCGAGGGTTCGCGACCCGAGGACAATTCCGGGCTCTGCTCCGAAGCCGACCCGCGCCGAGTCGTGACCGGCGCGCCCTTGCATCCCGGTCCCGTAAATCGCCTAGGCGATTCGCGGAGTGCACAATGTGGTGGGTGGTGGTTGTGGACAGTCCCCGTGAGGGGAGGGGGCCGGCGGCCGGGTGATGTCCAGCCGCCGGGGGCCTGATGGTCGACAGGTCCAGGTAACCGAGTACCCGAGCCGGTGGCAGCCGGCTTGCCTTCATCCAGGCCAGGCAACACGGATCGTGCGTGCCTCGGGGGAAAGGGTGGCACGTGCGCCTAGTGGCCGTCAAGGAGAGCATACGATGACCGAAGGCGAGACCACGCCGGAACAGTTCCAACTCGTGCAACGGATTCTGTCCGTGATGCTGCTGCATCTGGCCTCGCACCGGGGCATGACGCAGGGCGAGATGGAGGGCTACCTGCAGAGGGCCGTTCAAACGGTGCTTGACGCCGACGCCGGTGACGAGGAAGCGGTCGCCGTCAACAACAACGGAGTCCGCCATCTGTCGGCGTTGCTCGGGACGGCTGCAACGATCCTGGCGGGGCGGTCGGATCGGCTACAGTGAAGGGAGGGACACAATGGAGGAGCACGAACACAGGTTGTCGGATGAGGACGTGGCCCGGATCGCGGACGCGGTAGTCGCGAAGATGATCTCCGAAAAGTTCGAGGATCGAATCGCCCACGTCGTCGTGGGGAAGTTCGCGGACATGATGCTGCGGGTGCTGAACGAGACCGAGAAGGGCGTGCCGGAGCCGGACCGTCGTGTCGTGCGGGTCTTGCGGGAGAAGCTGGCTCGGTGCTGGTACGAGATCCACCAGGTGCATGACACGAGCTGGGGCGAGGAACCGGCGAAGGACTGACCCTCCGAATGGCACCGGCCGGCGCCTTCTGGCGGGCGCCGTGCGCGGGGTGGAGCCAACTATGCATGCATCGGCAATCGTAAGGGCTCTGCGGGAGCGCGTCACGATCCTCCCTTTCCATGAGCGGTGGATCAGGCGCGCGTTCGCGCCCGACATCGAGGTCGCCGCGCTGTCCGCTCCCAGGGGCTCGGCCAAGAGTTGGTGCTTCGGACAGCTCGCCGCCCTGGCGCTGAGGCCGGGGTCCCCGACGTTTCAGAAGGGGATCGAGACCCTGATGGTCTCGGGCTCCCTGGAACAGTCGAGGATCATGCTGTCCTTCGTCCGCCAGGCTCTTGAGGATGTCGAGGACGATTACCGCTGGCTGGACAGCGGGCAGCGGCTCCAGGTGACGCACAAAGCCACGGGCACGAAGTTGAGGGTGCTCTCAAGTTCCGGAAAACGGGCACTCGGCCTGAGCCAGTTCTCCACCATCTACGCGGACGAGCCGGCGAGCTACGAGGCCCGCGGGGGTGCGTTGATGTGGGATGCGCTCCGCCAGTCGCTCGGGAAGCGCTCCGGTCAACGGCTGTTCCTCATCGGCACGAGAGCGCCGGCCGCGCCGGGTTCCTGGTGGCCGGAGCTATTGGATGCGGGCTCCGGTCATGGGCGTCATGTAGAGGTTCTTGCGGCGCCACCGGACGAGCCCTGGGACTCATGGCGGACCGTGTTGAAGGCGAACCCGCTGCTGAGGGTGTCGGAGCCCCTGCGCAAGACGGTACTCCGCGAGCGGGATGAAGCCCGGAAGTCGGACACGTTGAGGAGGTCCTACGAGGCCTTCCGGCTCAACCGCATGATCGACGTCAGCGCCGAGGTGCTGGTCGAGGTGGAGGCTTGGCGCCGGGTTGAAGCCCGTCCAGTTCCACCACGAGAAGGCCGGCCGATCCTGGGGCTGGACCTGGGCTCCGAGCGGTCATGGTCTGGTGCATGGGCGCTGTGGCCGAACGGGAGATCGGAGGTCTATGCGTTGGCGCCGGGGATCCCGGACCTGGACGAGCGCGAGCGCCAAGACGCCATCCCCAGGGGGCTGTATCGCCGTCTACATGCCGATGGCGTTCTCCTGGTGGATGAAGGGCTCCGGGTGTCGAGGCCGGCGGTCCTGATCGAGCACGTGTTCGGGGTGGGGATTCGCCCGGCGGCGATCTACTGCGACAGGTTCCTCCTCGGTGCCCTCGAAGATGCTGTCGGTGGTCGATGTCCTGTCGTGCCGAGGACAACGCGGTGGTCGGAGGCAACCGAGGACATCGCAGCATTCCGCCGGCTGGTGGCCGATGGCCCGCTGTCCATCGTGGCAGAGGGGCGTGCTCTGGCCGCCCTGGCGCTGTCCCAGGCGTCGGTACTCTCCGATGACCAAGGTAGTGTTCGCCTCCAAAAGCGACGCCACGGGCGCTCAAGGGATGATGTCGCGGTCTGTGGCGTGCTGGCTGGAGGTGCGCTGGTGCGGCACTTTCAACGTGATCATCGACCGCGGTGGAAGTACAGAGGTGCGGCATGAGCCAGAACCACATCAAGCTGAACGCTCGCCGATGGGCGTGTACAAGGAAGCTGGCATTGAAGCGTTCGGGTTTTCGGTCCGAGATCTCCGGTAAGCCTGGGCGTCTCGAATGCCATCATCGAGTACCCCTTGAGCTCGGCGGCGACCCCTACAGCCTCGACAACATCATCGTCGTCACCCGCGACGAACACATCCGTCACCATCGGCCCGACGACATGACGCCGGGCCGGGCCGAGTGGCTGGCCTACCTCGAAAAACTCATCTGAAAACTATTGACCCGGGATCTTCTGATAGGTAAAATCGATCAATCGTGTCCATTTTATATATTGGAGGTTATCATGACACCCAAAGCCAGACTCTCCCTCGAGCTGTCCGAGAAGCGCCAGCGCGTCAACGAGCTGCTGGTCCTGGAATCCCTGACGGACGAACAGCGGGCGGAGCTCGGGACACTCACCACCAGGATGCAGCAGTGCGAAGTGGAGCTCCGGGCCGCCATCATGGCGGAGGCCGCGACCGAGACGCGGATCGAGGGGAGCCCCGAGCAGCGCGAGCTCCGCGAGCTCGTGAGCCAGTGCAACCTGGGCAACATCTACGACGCGGCCCTGGAACAGCGCTCCATCGAGGGGCCGGAACGTGAGCTGCAGCAACACTACGGACTCAACCCGAACCAGGTTCCCCTGGACCTGCTGGAACGGCGGGCCGTGACGCCGGCGCCCGCCGACGTCGGGCAGAACCAGGCGGCCACCATCCCCGGAGTGTTTCCGCAGTCGTGCGCGGCCTTCTTGTCCGTGGACATGCCGCGGGTAAGCGTGGGCGAAGCCGTGTTCCCGGTCCTGACCACCAACGCCACGGTCCACGCGCCCGCGGAGAACGCCGAAGCGGCCGACACCACGGGATCGTTCAGCGCCGACGTGCTGTCTCCCAAACGGCTCCAGGCGGCCTTCTTCTATTCCCGGGAGGACCGGGCGCGGTTCGCCGGCATGGACGCGGCGCTCCGGGAGAACCTTTCGATGGCCTTGGGCGACGCGCTGGACGATCAAATCCTTTCCGGCACCAGCGGGCTCCTCAACGGCACCGTCCTGGCGAACCACAACGTCAACGCCGTGACGGACTTCGCCACCTACCTCAAGGAGTTCGGCTATGGGCGTGTGGACGGCACCTACGCCATGACGGCCGGGGATCTCCGGGTGGTCATGGGCGCCGCCACCTACGCGCACGCCGGCGCCGTGTACCGCAACAACAGCGTGGACAGGAACGTGCTGGACCGGCTGATGGAGATCACCGGGGGCGTCAAGGTTTCCGCACACGTCCCGGCCGTGGCGTCGAACAAGCAGAACGCCGTCATCCGGCGCGGCACCCGACGCGACATGGTGGCGCCCGTTTGGGAGGGCGTGACGCTGATCCCGGACGAAGTGACCAAGGCCGCAAACGGCCAGATCGTCGTGACGGCCGTCATGCTGCACGCGGTCAAGCTGCTGCGGGCGGACGGTTTCTACAAGCAGCAGACTCAACACGCGTAAGGGCGACCTCGTGGACTTGGTGTTCCCTGTCGAAGCCCTGGAGGTCCGGCAAGAAGGCCGGACCCTCGGGGGCCGCTTCCGCTACGGCTCCATGGCGACCATGAGCGACCGAGGCCGCGTCCGCAAGGAATCGTTCGCGGCCCGCGCCTTCTCGTTCGCCGTCGAGGATCCGGAGCGGGAGATCCACCTGCTGCGCGGGCATTCCTTCGATCAACCCCTGGCGTCGAAGCGGGCCGGGTCTTTGCGACTCGTTGACACCGACGAGGCCCTGGAGTTCGAGGCGACGCTGCCCGACGAGCAACCCACCTTCATGCGCGATACCGTCTCCATGATCCGGGCCGGCCTGGTGGGCGGAATCTCTCCCGGTTTCCGAGTGCCTCCTCGAGACGTGGTTCCCGGCGCTGAAACCTTCGAACCGGAGCCGGGCAACCCGGACGTGGCAATCCGCGTGATCCGGAGGGCCGTGTTGTTCGAGCTCTCGCTTGTGACGCGCCCGGCCTATCCCGATACCGAAGTGGATCTCCGCCAGTGGATGCCGGCGGCGACGCCGGAGAGGAGGCGCTGGTGGCTCTGAGTCCCTGGCCGTCGAGCACGGCCACCGTCGCCTTGCGTGCGGCGACAAAAACCCTCCGAGCCGCCTTGGGCCGGGGCGAGAGCACGTCTCACCCCTTTACGTTTGACGACGTGGACGCGGAAGTGCAGCGCCTGGGTGCGACCGTGGCGGCGCGTGTTGAAGAGTACGCCCCGAACGCGCCACAACCCTCGAAGGACGAAGCGGTGATCCGCGGCGCGGCCTGGCTCCGGGACACACGAGGGGCGCTTCCGAAAGAGTCCGTCGGCCCTCTGAGCGTGGAGCACGTGACGAATACCGCGGCGTGGTTCCTCCACAGTGGCGCCGCCAGCCTCCTGACGCGCTGGAAGGTTCGTCGGGGAGGGGCTTGTTGATGCGCTGGCCGTGGTCCAAACGCGAGAAGCGGGAAAGCTCCTTCACGGACGCCTTGGTGACGCAGATCCTCGCGACGGCGTCCGGGGCGTCTCTTGCGCTGCCCACCACCATCGCGGCACTCGAGACCGCCGCGAACCTCTACGCCCGGGCCTTCGCCGCGGCGAAGGTCCAGGGTCCTGCCTGGGCGCAAGTGGCGTTGTCTCCGGCGTGTCTCGGGATGATCGGCCGGGCGCTCATCCGCGAGGGAGAGATCGTGCTCGCCATTGACGCGGCAGACGGGGAGCTGCGCTTGTGGCCGGCCGCTGACCATGACGTGACGGGAGGGTATGACCCTGCCGGGTGGGTTTACAGGCTGAACTTGGCGGGTCCTTCCTACCTGGCGACGCGCACCGTGGGCGCGGAAGGTGTTGTCCACGTCCGCTACGCCGCCGATCCCGCGCGGCCGTGGCGCGGCGTGGGGCCGTTGGACAGCGCCCGCACCACGGGCGCCCTGGCCGCCAGCCTCGAGCAACGATTGAGCGAAGAAGCCGGAGGCCCGGTGGGGCACCTGCTTCCGGTTCCGGCGGACGGCGGCGACGGTGGAGATGGCGATCCGCTCGCGAAGTTGAAAGCCGACGTCCGGGCCGCCAGGGGCCGGCCGCTCCTGATCGAGACGACCAGCGCGGGCTGGGGCGAGGGCCGCGCCAACGCCCCGAATCAGGACTGGCAGCCTCGCCGACTCGGGGCCAACCCACCGGCGACCCTGCCCGTGCTCCGGGACGCCGCCAGCATGGCCGTCCTGGACGCTTGCGGAGTGCCGCGGGCGCTGGCGGAATCAGCGGACGGAACCGCGGCCCGTGAAGGGTGGAGACGCTTCGTCATGGGCGCTGTGGAGCCCCTGCTCGGTATCGTAGGGGCCGAGGTGTCCCGCAAGCTCGAGACGGCCGTCTCCTTCGACCTGGGCGGCCTGTGGGCGCACGATCTGCAAGGCCGGGCCAGCGCGTTTCAACGGCTCGTGGCCGGTGGCGTGCCTGTTAACGAGGCCCTGGCGACGTCCGGTCTGCTCGCGGAGGAATGATGAATCCACCACGCGTGTGCCCCTGTGGCCGTCCTACCGTGACGCGGTACGACGATCACTGCGCCCGATGTATCCGGCGCGCCAAGCCGGCGACGCGACCGATGGCTGGCTCCGTGCCGGTGGCTGGCGGGGGCGGGGGAGGGCGGCTGGGCAAGAGAGATCGTAAGTTCTGGGTCGCTCCTGGGGAACTTCAGCCCTTTTTTTGAGGCGTGGTATCCTCGTCCTCGATGTAGCCCTCACTGCGTAAATGTTCGAAATAGGCCTTTTTGCTCATTGGACAGTTGGCGAGGTTTCGGGCTTGCCGCATGCTAACCTTAATTTGCTTAGGGATATAGTCGTGCCCCTTTGCCTTTGAGGCTCTTCTTATTCCATAGGAAAAAAGAACCTTGCCATTGTACTCTATCTCGACAAAGCCGTGCCTAGTGTTGTCTCCGGAAGCCGCGGATAGTTTCTTGGCGATCTTCTCCGCATGTGTCTGGTTTAACACCATTCTATTTGCGGGGTCGTAGGTGCTTCCGAAGGATGGTCAATTGCGTCCTGGGAGTGCTGCCAAGCTGCTTGGAAGGCCTGCGACTAAACACTTCATACATGTCAAGAATGTGTGCAGCGAGGTTTCCGACCGCATCCTCGCTGGTTTCTCCTGGCATGGCAACATTGGCCTTTTCAAAGCTTGCCGTGAAATCGTCAGGGGCATTTTGTATAACCCTCACCTCGATAGGCTTGATAACATCGTATGGTTCTTCCGGAAAGGCGTTGATAAACGTCACCACGCAATAGGGCGCACCGGAATGCTGCGGGGAATGATTGGGAAGCTGACGGACGGCTTCATACCATTCATCAACATTGTGGGATTGTGGACTCCACGGCAGTCCAGGACCGGTCTGATCGTTACCCAAGAACTGGCTCGCAAGAATCCCTCTGACGATTCCTGGATCCCATCCGTAGCTATCGTCGGTCTTTGAGGCACTGGCTTCATCTATCACTGGAGGGTTCCCTTTTTCTCTTCTTCCAGTCTCTGCCTCTGGAGATTTTCGTATTCGTCGACCTTACCGAGCAGCCATGTAGCGATTGATCTTGCGTTTTCGGGTCTCATCACTACACCCACTGAGAGATGCCGTACATACTTGAGTTGACCGGGTTGGGGGTCGATCTGAGCGCCAATCCGACCTTCCGGCTCCACCACGTGTGTAATTGAGGTCGGGAGCGCGTGCTGTTCCGAGTAAAGATGCATGGCGATTTCACCCTTATTCGTTACTCCTCCCCATGCCCCGTCAACCGCAACTAGCCGATAATCTTGGTCCTTCTCGAACTGAAAGACGGCCTTATTCGGGATCCCTTGTGAGGACCGCTTCGCTGCCATATTTCACCACCTCTTTCCGGTTCTTTGAGGATATGGACGGGCTTGACGGGTAGCGACTCATGTTTACAAGGAGGGAAGTTCCCTGATCAGATCCATTCACCCTAATGGTCAGGCCCTAGAGCGATAGGGAGGACGATGTTCGAGCAACAGCTCCCTCTCTTCTTGGTCTAGTAAAAGCGAAAGTGCTTGTCAAGAAGTTTCAGTTGGGTCTCCACACGCTCCCCCGCCCAGCCGCGCGGCGCCGGCAAGGCACAAGTAGACCGGCAAGCCGCTCTCGCTGGCGGCGGTCGGTCACGGCCTACCCACTGCGCGACATGCATCCGCACAGCCGCGCCACCATGTCCAACCCCCGCCACCAGTTGATCGTTCGATCAATCGGTTTCCCGTAAACCGATTGATCCGCCTATCTCCGTCCGGGCGGTACCCCCCACTTGACTCGATTCCCGTTCCAAGGTATAAATCCGTAAGCTTCGTTAGGAGGTATACCCCTTGCCAACCAAAGATGGAGCATACGTCACCGCGCATTTGAACCCGCGCGACATGGATGATTTCAAGCGTGTGAAGGCCTACATGCGGGCGAAGAACGAGGCATCCGGGTGGCCGGCCGAACGCGCGGATCCTACAAACTCAAACGTCGTGCGCTTCGCCCTGCTGATTGCGCGGGGTACTATCGAGGCTTGGGAGAAGGAAGTGGCACCCTAAGCTTCGGGCAAGTCTCTGTGATCAGACCAATGAGGAGGTCCCCAATCACCGAGGTCGAGCTCGCGCGCTACCTGAAGGCGTTGCGGCGTGCCGGCTTCGATTCGGGCCGCGTGGAAATTTCGCCGGACGGCAAGATTTCCGTCATCGCGGGGGAGGGGGAGCCCGAACCCACGGGCGCCAACGACTTCGACAGGTTGATAGGGAGGGTCAAGAACGATGCGCCGCCGTCTTAGAAATCCGTTTCCGGGCGTGACGGTCGTCGAGGATCGCCACGGCAAGAGCCGCTACCGCCTGCGCCGGGTCGTCAAGGGCCGGAGCGTGGACACCTACCTCCCCAATCCGTATGCTTCGCCAGCGTTTCGAGCGGCATACGACGAAGCGATTGAGGGCGCGCGTGTAGCAACAACGCGCCGCGCACAGCCCGGCACGCTGGCCTACCTCATCACCTCGTACCTGGATTCCACGGCGTTCAGAAACCTCGCCGCCGATACGCGGCGGTCAAAGCGTTACCGCTTGGACTGGCTCAGGGAAGCCGTTGGCCAAGGCCGGTACGCCTCGATGGAACCCCGCCACGTCGAAGCACTCATGCAAAAGAAGGGCGGGCCAGCTGCGGGCAACCGGCTCAAGGCGGACTTGGCGCAACTGTACAGGTACGCGGCGAAGCGGTTCGGCTACACCGGCCCGAACCCTGCGGCACTCGCGGATGGACTCAAGGTCAAGCCTGGCGGTTATCACACCTGGACCGAGGAGGAGATCGCAATCTACCGAGCGCACCATCCCACCGGGACCAAGGCGCGCTTGGCGCTGGAGATCTTCCTCGGCACGGGCGCGGCCAGACAGGACGGAGCTGCACTCACTCGCGGGAACATCCGCGGGGATCGGCTCTACTATCGCCGGCACAAGACCGGCCAGGACGTGGACCTGCCCATTATGCCAGAGCTGGCCGCGGAGCTGGCGCACGTTCCTGCGAACCAGATGATGCTCATCGGCCACAGCCAGAACGGCCGGGCATACTCCGTCGCCGGACTCGGCAACGCCTTCGCCGACTGGTGCCGGGATGCGGGATTGCCACACTGCTCCGCTCATGGATTGCGCAAGGCAGGCGCGCGGCGACTAGCCGAAGCGGGCGCCACGGAGTTCGAGATCATGGCGTTTCTCGCGCACAAGAACACGCGGGAAGCGGCGAGGTACGCGATGGCGGCGAACCGAAGCAGGCTGACCAGCTCGGGCATGGCGAAGCTCAAAAAAGTTGTCCAACCTTTGCGGAGGTTGGACAACTCGGACCGCTAACATCGTGAAATATATAGAGAAAAAGCAAGAGGTGGTGGTCGCAGCAGGACTCGAACCTGCGACCTCTTGCATGTGAGGCAAGCGCTCTAGCCGACTGAGCTATGCGACCACTGTGGGACCTTGACGTTTACCACCTCAGGGGGCGGGTTTCAACAACGCCGCGACCCCGGCGGGCAAGTCACTCCCGCTCCTTGTGCCGCTGCTTGATGCGCTGGTTCAGCGACTGCAGGATGCCGGCGGCGACAGCGGCGATGACGTCAACCGCGGCGTCGAGATGTTCTTCGGGAATATCTGCTTTCCTTGCGTCCGCAAGGCGCCGGTCCACTCAGGGATCGCAGTTGCGCGTCATCGCCACGGCGAGGCCGAGAAAGATCTTCTCCCGCTCGCTGAGGCACTCGACGGCGTGGGCGTCGCGATAGAACTGGCGGAAGTCTGCCTTCTTCATGGATGTCCTCCTGACGGCGCGGGCGCATCTTGGCGACCGCACCGGTGGTGCGATCAGCCCTTGGCCATCTCCAGGATCTCGTCGTAGTGGGCGTCGCTCACCGGGACAAAGGAAAGCCGGCCCAGACGGAACAGGTCGAAGCCCTCCAGCTTGGGGTTGAGCTTCATCTCGGCCAGCGACACCTCGCGCTTCAACGCCTTGCCCACCTTGATGTCGAACACCAGGAGCCTGGGGTCATCCTTCTCGGGATCCGCATAGGCGCCGGTGGTGGCGGTGCCGAGGCCGACGCAGACCCGCTCGCCGCCGGTATGGTAGACGATGCAGCGATCGCCCTTCTTCACGGTCTTGAGGTGCTTGAGCGCAAGATTGTTCTTGATGCCGTCCCAGATCGTCGACTTGTCCCGCTGCAGGTCGGCAAAGGAATAAACGCTGGGTTCGGTCTTGAGCAGCCAGTTGGCCATCGTAATCCTCCTCCTTGTTCGGCGTCGTCTTGAGATACTGCAAACCGGCACATGCGGCAACCGTGGGGAGGAGTCAGACGCCCAGAGACATTTGTCTGAAACTGTCGCTCGGATCCCCGTCGCCCCGAATCCGCGCTGGTTTCAGCCTGCGACGAGGTTGATCTCCACCTTCATGCCGACAGCGTCCGCATAGCGTTCCAATGTCTTCAGCGACGGTTTGTGGCCGCTTTCCAGGCGAGCGACGGTAGGCTGGCTCGTCCCCATCCGGATAGCAACCTCGCTCTGACTCATTCCCGCCCTGACCCGTGCCTCAATGAGCTTCCGTGCCAATTCGAACTCGGGTTTGAGGGCCTCGAACTCCGCCCGGAACTCGGGATCCTTGTTCCACTCATTCCGCAGATCATCAAATTTAATCATAATATAGTTTCCTGCTATCGATCATTTGTGGTCGTATCCGAGAGTCGACTTATGGAATGGTCATTGATCTACCTCCTTCATTCTGGACAAGGCTGTCTCGACTGCCCTCTTGGGGATCCTTCGGGTCTTTTTGTGAAACGCATGCAAGACGACGATGCGACGGTCCTTGGCTGTCACATACAGAGCACGGGCAATCCCGTCACGGCCCTTGAGTCGCATTTCCCAGAGTTTGTCCCGTACAGGTTTGACATAAGGCTCGCGAACTTGATTCAGACCGAACTCTTCGATCAGGCCGACAATATGGTCCATCTTCGCTCGCATATCCGCAGGGAGTCTCTCAAGCTCTTCTCTGACCGTTTGGTTCAGGATTTCCACGCGCCAGACCATCCCCAAGATATACCGATTTTGATATAGAGGGCAAGCGGAGTCACCCACAGATGATCGGAAAATCTCGTACCGCTCCCGCTTTCCCGATGGGTCTGTGGTACAACAGATATTCATGGCGCTCGCACGCGAGAAGAAACCCAGAGACCGTCCGCTGCTTGGCGCCCACATGTCTATCGCCGGCGGGGTCCACAACGCGCTGCATGCCGGCGACAGCGTGGGCTGCGAGGCCATCCAGATCTTCACCAAGTCCTCGCGGCAGTGGGCCGCGAAACCCCTAAGCGAGGAAGACATCCTGACTTTCAGGGCGACGCAGAGGGCCAGCGGGATCCACACGGTGGTGGCCCACGACTCCTACCTGCTGAATCTGGGCGCCCCCGACCGGGAACTGCGCGAGAAGTCGGTGGACGCCTTCGTGGACGAGATGGAACGGTGCGAGGCGTTGGATATCCCCTGCCTCATCGCCCATCCCGGCGCCCACACCGGCGCGGGCGAGCGCGCGGGACTGCGCACCATCGCTCGTTCCCTGGACGCGATCCACCGCCGTTGCGCGGGCTTCAAGGTGCGGGTCGCGCTGGAGATCACCGCCGGCCAGGGCACCAACCTGGGCTACCGCTTCGAGCACATCCGTAACATCATCGACAGCGCCAGGGAAAGCGACCGGCTCCGCGTGTGCTTCGACACCCAGCACGCGTTCGCCGCCGGATACGACATTCGCACTCCCGAAGGCTACGAGCGGACCTTTGCGGAGTTCGACGAGACCATCGGGGTCAAGCTCCTCGCCGCCTTCCACCTGAACGACTCGAAGAAAGAGCTCGACTGCCGGGTGGACCGCCACGAGCTCATCGGCAAGGGGCACATCGACGTGGAGCCGTTCCGGCTGCTGATGAACGACAGGCGCTTCTTCGGACTGCCCATGTGCCTTGAAACCCCCAAGGGCAAGGACCTGAAGGAGGATCGCGAGACTCTTGAGCTGCTACGGTCCTTTCGGGGCGACGCGTGAGGACGCGTGAACCACGGTAGGCGCGTCGCCACCTTCACCCGGACACGAATCGTGAACTGCATCACGCTTCGTTGATTCGCACGTGATTGCGCGCTAATCTTCGTAAGGTCGTCTTCCACACGGACCGGGGATCCCCGGCGAATCGAGCATCAGGAAAGCGAGGGCCGCTAGTGAGCACGCATGGTCCTACCGGAAGAGACAGTCGGGTGCTGGGGGCTGAGGGCGCACGGCTGACGCGCAGAGCGGTCATTCGCGCCGGACTGGCAGCGGTCCTGGCGCCGCCCTGGATCCACTCCCCTCGCCCCGCCGACGCGGCCGCCGTCCGCGGAATCGGACCCGGCGGCGAGATCGTGCTGGGAGTGTCCGCCGCCTTCTCCGGCCCTTCCCGCGGCCTCGGCACCGAGCTCTACCGCGGCGCCAAATCGTACTTCAACCACGTCAACGAGAACGGCGGCGTCAACGGCCGCAAGATCGTCCTGAAGCTCTACGACGACGGCTACCAGCCTGATCCCTGCGTCGAGAACACCGTCAAGCTGATGCTGGAGGACCAGGTCTTCCTGCTCTTCGGGTACGTGGGCACCCCCACCGTCACCCGCGTTCTGCCGATGTTGAAGAAGTTCCAGGCCCAGCGGGTCTACCTGTTCTTCCCCTTCACCGGCGCCCAACCCCAGCGCGAGCCGCCTTACGGCGAGTTCGCCTTCAACCTGCGGGCGTCCTACCGCCAGGAGACCGCGGGCCTGGTGAACAACTTCGTGCGCATAGGCCGGGAACGCATCGCCATGTTCTACCAGGCCGATGCCTACGGCCGCAGCGGCTGGGCGGGCGTGCGGGCGGCCCTGGCCAAGCACGGCATCGAGATGGTCGGCGAGGCCACGTACCGCCGGGGGTCGCGGTTCACCGGCAGCTTCCGGGCCCAGGTGGAGATCCTGAAGAAGGCCTCTCCCCACGCCGTGATCTGCGTCGGCGCCTACGCCGCCTGCGCCGGCTTCGCCCGCGACGCCGTGGACCTGGGCCTGCGGGTCCCCATCGCCAACCTCTCCTTCGTCGGCAGCGAGAACCTGCTCAACCTGCTGTCGGAAGGGCAGGACGACCCCGATGCCTACGCCCGCTACCTGGTGAACTCACAGGTGGTGCCCAGCTACGAGGACACCTCGATCCCGGCCGTCAAGGAGTACCGCGAGCTGATGGCGCGCCACGACCCCCAGGTGCCCAAGGAACTGGTGAAGGAAGCCTACGAGCCGTTTCCGCACAGCTTCGTGAGCCTCGAAGGGTTTCTGGATGCGAAGCTGCTGGTGGAAATACTCCGGCGCCTCAAGGGCAGACCGGACAGAAGCGGCCTGGAGGAGGCCGTGTTCTCGGTGCGCGACTACGACCTGGGCATCGGCGAGGCGGTGTCCTTCGGGCCGGAGCGCCGGCAGGGGCTGCAGAAAGTCTACTACACGGTCGTCGAGGGGGGCCGGTTCGTCACCCTGGACGACTGGAAAGCCAAGTTCGGACGATCATGAAGATCAGGAAGCTCTTTCAGAAGACCCAGTTCGGCATCTTCGGGCTCTTCGGCCTGATCGTGCTGTCCACCTCGGCGCTGACCATCTACACGGTGCAGACCCACCTGTCGGCGGAGTACGAGAGCAACAGCCGCAACATCGCCAAGACCATCGCGGACGCCAGCGTGGACATCCTGCTCAACCGCAACCTCGCCACGCTCCAGTCGCTCATCGACCAGTTCGTGGAGATCCAGGGCATCCGCTACGTCTACATCACCAGCGACAACGGCGAATACCTGGCCCACACCTTCGTTCCCGGCATCCCCGAAGCGATTTTGGAGAGCGATCCGTTCGAGACCGCCACGGTCAAGCGGACGCTGCCCGGAATGGGCGAGTTCGTGGAAGTGGCCAGCCCGATCCTGGCAGGGTTCGGCGGCGTCGTGCACGTCGGCATGGACCTCGACACCATCGGCCTCAAGATACAGCGGGCCATCGGCCAGCAGGTGTACCTCATCTCGGTCCTGCTGGTGGTGGGGGTACTGGGGGCCATCTGGTTCGTCAATCTCGCCGCCAAGCCGTTGGGGGAACTCCTGGCCTTCGCCGTGAAATTGGCAAAGGAGGAGGACGCCGGCGGCGCCGGCGACGAGAAGATCCTCGCGCGCGACGACGAGGCCGGAGAACTGGCGCGCCTGCTCCTCCACGTCGCGCAACGCAAGAACGGCGCCGAAGAGCCGCCGCCGTCGACGGAACGGACCGGGTAGCAGGCAACGGGAGGCCGCGCGGGTGCGTATCCACAGAGCCGCCATCGCGTTTTTCTGCACCATGCTGCAGATCTGCTTCGGGACGGTCTACGCCTGGAGCTTCTTCCAGACCATGCTGGTGCGCCAGTCCGGATGGACCCACACCGAGACCGCCTGGGCCTTCAGCATCGCCATCTTCTGCCTCGGCACCTCCGCGGCCTGGGCCGGCTCCGCGTTGGGGCGGCTGGGACCCAGGCGGCTGGCGCTGACCGGCAGCTTCATGTTCGCCGGCGGCTACGTAATTGCCAGCGCGGCCCTGTGGCTGGATTACCTTCCGCTCTTCTACCTGGGGTACGGCGTCATCGGCGGAGCCGGCATCGGACTCGGCTACGTGACCCCGGTGGCGACGGTAGCCAAGTGGTTCCCGGACATGAAGGGGCTGGTCACCGGCATCGTGGTGATGGGTTTCGGGATAGGGGCGCTGCTCCTGAGCAAGGGGCTGGCGCCGTTCCTGGTGGTGCGTACGGAGGGCGACCTGGCCCAGGTCTTCCTGTGGCTCGGCATAATATTCGCGGGAATACTGATCCCTTGCAGCCTGGCGTTGAGCGATCCCGTGGCGCCGGTGAAGGCTCCGAGCGGCTCAGCGACCGCCACACCACTTGACGCCGCCGAGCCGGACTCCACCCTGCCCTACCTCAAGTCCGGCCAGTTCACCATCATGTGGACCGTCTTCTTCTTCAACATCGCCGCCGGCATCTCGGTCATCAGCTTCCAGTCGGAGCTGCTGCAGGAGGTCTGGGGTCTGGCCGACCCCACCGTGGAGCCCGCGGTGCTTGCGGAGTACGGGGCCACGCTGATCGCGGCCAGCTCCGTGTGCAATGGCGTCGGGCGGCTGTTCTGGGGCCTCCTGTCGGACCGCATCGGCCGGGTCAAGGTCTTCCGCATCCTGCTGGCCAGCCAGATGGTGGTGTTCGGGGTGCTCATGACCGAGGAGAACCCGTGGGTCTTCTCCGTGCTGGTGTGCTACGTCCTGCTGTGTTTCGGCGGCGGTTTCGCAACCATGCCGCCGTACATCCTGGACGTCTTCGGCACGGAGAAGATGGCGAAGATGTATGGCGTGGTGCTGACCGCCTGGGCGGCCGCGGGCATTTTCGGCCCGCTCTACGTGGGATACCTGAAGGACTCCTACCCGGATCGGGCGGTCATGTACTGCTTCCTGATCGGTATCCTGATGCTCGGGGCCGGCTACCTGTTCTCGTACCTGCTGAACGACGGCCGCCTCCGGCTCGGCCGTCCGACGCTGGAGACCACCCTCAGGCAATACGGCATTCCGGTCCGGGCCTGAACCGAGGAAGCCATGAAGTTCCACGACTGCAGCACCGCACCCAGTCCGCGCCGGGTACGCATCTTCATCGCCGAGAAGGGGCTGGACATCCCCACCGTGCAGGTGGACCTGCGCAACGGCGAACATCTCTCCGACACGTTCCGCGCGCTCAACCCCTGGTGCACGGTGCCCGTCCTGGAGCTCGACGACGGCACCGCCATCAGCGAGGCGGTGGCGGTATGCCGGTATCTGGAGGACGCTCATCCCGAGCCGCCGCTCATGGGCGTGGACGCCCGTGACCGGGCCGTGGTGGCCATGTGGGAGCACCGTTTCGAGATCGACGGCTTCCTCGCCGTCACCGAGGCGTTTCGCAACGAAGCCAAGGGACTGGCGGGGCGGGCGCTGACCGGACCGGGAAGCGTCGCGCAGATCCCGGAGCTGGTGGAGCGTGGACGCACGCGAGTGGAACGGTTCTTCTCCGCCCTCGACGCCCAGCTCGCCCACCACCCCTTTGTCGCGGGCGAGCGCTACACCATCGCCGACATCACCGCGCAGGTGGCCGTGGACTTCGCCGCCTGGATCAAGATGAGCCTCCCGGCCGAGTGCCGCCGCGCCACCGAGTGGTACGGCCGGGTCAGCCAGCGTCCCAGCGCGGCCAGGTAGGGCGACCGCCGGTCGCCCCTATACGGACCCCGGCCACAGGCCGAAGCTCTTTTCGTCGGGCAGGAAAGACTTGAGCAGGCCGTCCTCGACTCCGGCGTCCTGCACGTCGCCGTTCAGGATGCCGAAGAAGAAAATGTGCAGCATCTGCTCGATGAGGGGCCGAAGGGAGGGGTCCCGCTTGGGATTGTACCAGGTGTAGATCCAGTTCATCATGCCGAAGAGGGCCAGCGCCGCCACCCGCACGTTGATTTTCGCGGCGTGCTCGTTCCGCTGAAGCTCCTCGACCATGTCCACCAGGGCTTTCACGTAACGCCGCTTGAGATCCAGGATCCGCCGCTCGTAGTCCGCCGTCAGCGCGGTGTCCTCCCGGGACATCACCTTCATCTCGTCCATGTTGTGCAGGAAGAAGCCCAGATGGTTGTGGACGAACAGCGCGATCTTCTCCCGCGCGGACTTCCCGGATTCCTGTACCCTGCCGGCGTTCTCCAGCAACGTCACGAGGCAGCGTTCCTGTATCAGGCAGAGCAGCTCTTCCTTGGTGCGGAAGTAGTAGTAGAGGCCGGCGAGGCTCATGCCCGTGGCGCGGCTGATCTCGCGGATGGAAGTCCCGTCGAAACCCTTCTCCGCGAAGATCCTCGCGGAGTGCTCGAGGATCTGCTGCAGCTTCTCGTCGTGGTGGGCGGTAGGCGACCCTGAATCGTTCGGCATCAGCACGGATCTTGTCAAATAGGGTTTTCGAAGTCAACGAAACGGCCGCGGCGGCCGCGGGTCGGACCGCCCCCGCCGTCGAATTGAATCGCCATACCTCATGGTGTATAGCTGCCGGTTTGTATGGATATGGAGTTCGAAAACATCACCGTTGAAAGGGACGGGCTCGTGGCGGTGGCCACCCTGAACCGTCCCAAACAGCTAAATGCACTCTCCTACGGGCTTTGCAAGGATCTGTGCGAGGCGCTGGAGGAACTCGACCACGACGAGTCCGTCCGGGTCTTCGTCATTACGGGAGGCGAACGCGTGTTCGCGGCGGGCGCCGACATCAACGAGATGGTGGAGGCTACCCCGTTCGCCGGCCGGGCCCACGAGCGGCTGGCCTTCAGGGACCGCATCAACCACCTCTCCAAGCCCGTCATCGCCGCGGTGAGCGGCTTCGCCCTGGGGGGCGGCTGCGAGCTGGCCATGAGTTGCGACATCATCATCGCCTCGGAATCCGCGGTGTTCGGGCAACCCGAGGTCAACCTCGGCACCATACCGGGTTCCGGGGGCACGCAGCGGCTCACCCGCCTGGTGGGCAAGCACAAGGCCATGGAGCTGGTGCTGACCGGCCGGTTCATGGATGCCGCCGAGGCGGCGCGGTGCGGCCTGGTGAACAAGGTCGTGCCGGTGGAGGTGCTGCTGGACGAAGCCAAGGCCATGGCGCGGACCATTGCCGGCAAGCCGCCCATCGCCATCCGGTTCGCCAAGGAAGCCATCCTCAAGGCCGCCAACACGCCCCTCGACGACGGCCTGGCTTTTGAACGCAAGTCTTTCACCACGCTTTTCGCCTCCGAGGACCGGAAGGAGGGCATGCAGGCGTTCCTTGACAAACGCAAACCCGAGTTCAAGGGAAAATGAGTTACGACACGATTCTCTACGAAAAGCTCGGCGGCGTCGCCACCATCACCCTGAACCGGCCCGAGGCGCTCAACGCGTTCACGGCGGAGATGAACCGGGAGCTGCTGGACGCCCTCAAGGACGGCAGCCGCGACAAGGACGTCCGCTGCTTCGTCCTGACCGGCGCCGGCGACCGCGCGTTCTGCGCCGGACAGGACCTCAAGGAACGTTCGCCGGACCGGAAGGGATCGCTCGGAGAGTCCTTGAGGTCCCGCTACAACCCCATCATCCTGGCCATCCGCCGGACCGAGAAGATCGTCCTGTGCGCCGTCAACGGCGTGGCCGCGGGCGCGGGATGCAACCTCACCCTGGCCTGCGACCTGCGCATCGCCTCGGAGAACGCGCGCTTCATCGAAGCGTTCGTGCGCGTGGGGCTGGGCCCGGACTGCGGCGGCAGCTATTTCATGCCGCGGCTCATCGGCCTCGGCAAGGCCACCGAGCTTTTCCTGCTGGGAGAGCCCCTGAACGCCCAGGACGCGCTCCGCTACGGCCTGGTGACCAAGGTCGTGCCGGCGGCGGAACTGGCGGCGGAAACCCGTGCCATGGCGGAAAGGCTGGCCCGCGGCCCCCGCAGCGCCGGCCTGATCAAGCGGACCCTCAACAGGTCCATGTACGCCGAGCTGGCGGCGCAGCTCGAATACGAAGCGAGCACCCAGGAGATCGCCGGCCGCACCGCCGACTACGACGAGGGAGTCCGCGCGTTCATGGAGAAACGGGACCCGGTGTTCAAGGGGGAATAGGTTCCTGACGGAACCCGCGGTTCTCCCCAAAATCGGTCATGGTCAACGAAAACAAGATCGGAGTTATCGGCGCCGGCACCATGGGAGCCGGCATCGCCCAGGTGGCCGTCCAGGGCGGCTTCGAGGCGATGGTGTACGACATCGCGCAGGAGTTCCTCGACCGCGGGCTGGGGCGGATCCGCGGGTTCATCGGGCGCAGCCGGGAGAAGGGCAACATCGACGAAGACCAGGAAAAACGCATCCTCTCGCGCCTCAAGGGGTCGCTGGCCCTGGAGGACCTCGCCGACGCCACCCTGGTCATCGAAGCGGCCACCGAGAACCTCGAGGTCAAGCGGGAGCTGTTCCAGAAGCTGGACGCCACGTGCGCGGCGGAAACGCTGCTGGCCACCAACACCTCCTCCTTGTCGGTGACCGCCATCGGCGGCGCGGTGAAGGACGCCTCCCGCGTGCTGGGCATGCATTTCTTCAATCCCGCGCCGCTCATGGCGCTGGTGGAGGTGGTGCAGGGCGAGCTGACCAGCGACGCCACGGTTGCCAAGGCGGTGGACATCGTCGGCAAGTTCGGCAAGACGCCCGTCCGCGCCAAGGACACGCCCGGGTTCATCGTCAACCGCATCGCCCGGCCGTTCTACAACGAGGCGCTGCGCATCCTGAGCGAAGGCGAAGTCGACGTGGGCACCGTGGACCGCGTCATGCGCGAAGCGGGCGGCTTCCGCATGGGTCCCTTCGAGCTTCAGGACCTCATCGGCATCGATATCAACTTCACCGCGACGGAGACGCTCTACCGGGCGTTCTTCGAAGACCCGCGCTTCCGGCCAAGCCCCTTGCAGCAGAAGCTGTACCTGGCCGGCCACCTCGGACGGAAGACCGGGAAGGGCTTCTACGACTATGGCGCAAAATAGCGTGGCGATCCTCGGGGGCAACCGCATGGCGGAGGACTGGTTCCGCCTGGCCCGGGACGGCGGCCTGACCGTCCATCGATACGGGCGCGCCGCCGAGGTGGACCCGGCGACGGCGGTGGTGGTGGATACCCTGCCCCACGGGGTGGAAGCCAAGACGCAACTGCTGGAAGAACTCGACGGCACGGTGCCGGGCGCGTCGGTGGTTCTGACCTCGTGCCTGCGCTGGTCCGCCACCACCATCGCCTGCTGGAGCCGGCGTCCGGAGCGCGTCGTCGGCTTCGCCACCTTCCACCCCCTGGAGGGACGCAACGTCATCGAGCTGGCGCGCGGGCTCGATACCGCCGACGAGGCGGTGCGGGCGGCCGAATCCCTGGTGCGCGGCCTGGGCAGGGAGAGCGCCTTGGTGAAGGATGCGCCGGGTTTGGTGTTCCCGCGGATCCTGAGCCTCATCATCAACGAGGCGGCACGCGGCCTGGACGAGGGTATCGCCACCGCCGAGGAGATCGACATCGCGCTGAGGCTGGGCACCAACTATCCGCAGGGGCCGCTCCGTTGGGCCGATGAGATCGGCCTGGACGAGGTCCTCGCGGTCATCGAGGGACTCCAGGAAGAAACCGGCGACGACCGCTACCGGCCCTCGCCGCTGCTGAAGAAGCTGGTGGCATCCGGGCGGCTGGGCGAAGCCGTGGGGCAGGGATTCTACGAACACGGGGAACCCGGCGACGACGCTGCTTGACCGGCCCGCGAGAATATCGGAACATTCAATTCGAAACGCGCCATCGCGGCGCAGGAAAGGCGCAACATGCCCGAAGCCGTTATCATCGACGCCGCTCGCACCCCCATGGGCCGCTATGGAGGTATCCTCAAGGACATCCGGCCGGATGACCTGGCGGCGCACGTCATCGCCAAGCTCATCGCCCGCAACGGGATCGACAAGGAGACCATCGAGGACGTGATCCTGGGCTGCACCAACCAGGCCGGGGAAGACTGCCGCAACGTGGGTCGCAACGCGTCCCTGCTCGCCGGCATCCCGGAGTCGGTGCCCGGCGCCACCGTCAACCGCCTGTGCGGTTCGGGATTGGAGGCCGTCAACCAGGCCGGCAGGGCGGTGGGGGCCGAGGAGGGCGACCTCTTCGTGGCCGGGGGCGTGGAAATGATGACGCGGGCGCCGCTGGTGATGCCCAAGGGCGCCGTCGCGTTCGCGCGCGGCGACGTCACGGTCTACGACAGCGTGCTCGGATGGCGTTTTCCGAACCCCCGCATGGGCGAACTGTACCCGCTGATAAGCCTGGGCGAGACCGCGGAGAACGTGGCGGAGAAGTACTCCATCGACCGCCCGCGGCAGGACGCCTTCGGCCTCAGGAGTCATCGCAACGCCGTGGCGGCCCAGGAAGCGGGGCGGCTGGACGACGAGATCATCCCCGTGCCCGTGCCCCAACGGCGCGGCGACCCGGTGGCGCACGCCCGGGACGAGGGCCCGCGGCCGGACACCAGCCTGGAACAGCTTGCGGCGTTGAGGCCGGCGTTCGTAAAGAACGGCACCGTGACCGCGGGAAACTCGTCGCCGCTGTCGGACGGCGCCGCGGCGCTGCTGGTCGCTTCCCGCGAGCGGGCGGAGGCGCTGAAGCTGAAACCCATGGTCCGGATCGTCGCTTCGGCGGTGGCGGGGGTGGATCCCGCGTTCATGGGCATCGGACCCATCCCGGCTAGCCGCAAGGCGCTCGAGCGGGCCGGGCTCACCGCCGAACAGTTGGACTTGGTGGAGCTCAACGAGGCCTTTGCCTCCCAGTCGCTGGCGTGTGTCAAGGAGCTTGACCTGGACCCGGACAAGGTCAACGTGAACGGCGGCGCCATCGCCCTGGGCCACCCTTTGGGTTGCAGCGGCGCGAGAATCATGACAACGTTGATCCACGAGATGAAGCGTCGCGGAAGCCGTTACGGCATGGCTACCATGTGCATCGGCGTGGGACAGGGCATCGCCACCATCGTCGAGCGGGCGGACTAGGGGGTCCCACCAGGCACTACATATGCTTTGGCAAGACGGCCGGAAATGCTATATATGGTGTTTTAGTAGGTTCCGTTTTCTGGAATGAAAGGGGTTTCATCCCGGAGTCGCACCAGACCCTGAATAGGGCGGAGCATGAAAAGCAAAGCGTCCAGACTCCTGGTTCTCCTGTCTCTCGCGGCAGTGCTCGTGGTGGCGGTGGTGGCGGGAGCGGAAGCGCTGCTTGAGAACCGCAAGGAAGCCGTTCGCCGGAGCATCGAAGGCGCCCTCGGGCGCGCCGTGGCTTTCGATTCCATCAGCCTGAACTTCCTCGGCAGTCCCGGAAACCTCGGCATCACGGTGACCGACCTGCGGGTGGCCGACGATCCGCGGTTCGCGGCGACCCCGCTGGTCCATACCGACCAGCTCACGATCACACTGGGGTGGTTGTCGCTGCTCGCGGGCAAGCCGACGGTGTCCCACATCGTCCTTCACCGCCCCGAAATACAGATCATCCGTAACGAGTACGGCGACATCAACTTCCTGACGCCGGCGCAGCCGCTCGACGCCCTCTTCCGCTCAGCCCATCGAACCGCCATGGCCGTTCACGCCAGCGGCGGCAAGCTCTACTTCATCGACCGTTCCGCCGACAAGCCCGAGGAACTCCGCCTGCACGACCTGTCCGTGGCGCTCCAATGGTCGCTGGAACCGAGTGTCTACGTCGAGGTGTCCGGCGCCATGGCCACGGGCGGAGAGCTGCCGTTCTCTTTGGCCGGCACCGTTGGAACGTCACGGCCGTTGCCGGAGTGGGCCGGAAACGCCGTGGACCTGGAGTTGCGGGCAACGGCCGTGCCTCCGGTTCTGGTGGCGCGGGGCTGGAAGTCGATCGAGAATCACCTCCCCTCCTATTTCCGCCCGTCCGGACCGATCGCCGTGAACGCACGCGTCTCCGGAACGCTCGAACGTCCCCGGATCTTGGAGATGGACGTAACCGCGGCACTGTTCGGCGCGGTTACGAACAACGCCCGGCTGGCCGGCAACCTGGACTTCTCCCGGGCCCTGTCCTGGAACGAGGGCCGCGTCAAGGCCGAGCTGCGGCTCGGACCGGTGAGCATCGACCAACTGCGGCAGATTCCATGGGTGGACCGGGTGGTGCCGCCGGGGCTGGCGGTGCATCAACCCATGACCCTGTCGAATCTGGTCGAGGGAAGCTTCGACGACCTCAGGGTCGACACGTCGGTCACCGCGGACGCCAACACACTCCAGTACGGCAGGTGGCTCGACAAGGAGCCGGGGGTGGCGGCCCGTCTCGCCATGAAGACAAGGGTGCGCGACCACCGGGTGGTCATCTACGAGTCCGAGGCGCGGCTCCATAACGGCCGGGTGGTGTTCTCCGGCTCCGTCGACCGTCACCCCGAGCAGGTGGTGCGGCTACGCCTCAAGACCGACGGCGTAGCACTGGGGGGATGGGAGACGCTGGTGCCGGCAACGGCGGGTTACAAGCTGGAGGGCACCCTCAGCGGCGGACTCTCGCTGCGGCACAAGGCAGCCCCGCAAGACGAGCCTGCGACGCTGATGGGCAGCCTGCGGCTCGCCGACGTCAACGTCATCGGCCCTCCGGGAAAGCGCCGGACCATCCAGGGGCTCCAGGCGGACCTGGAGTTCCGCGGCGAAGATGTCGAGATCCGGAGGCTTCAACTGCGGTCGGGACTGTCGGATCTCCGAGTCCGCGGACTCCTGGTGAACCTGAGCAGCCCCACGTTGCATTACAGTGTCCAGTCCGACCTGCTCAACGTGGCGGACCTCACCGGTGACGCGAGATACCGAGCGGATTCCTTCAGCAACGTCGCGAGCGAGGGATCCGCCGACTTCGCCAAGGGCGTCCTGTCCGTCAGGGGCTTCGTCTCCTCCAGCAACGGGCGGCTCAACGGGATCGCGTACCGAAACCTTGAGGGGCGCGTGAACTGGACCGGCGGCGACCTGAAGGCCGACAGGGTGACGGTCGAGACCCTGGGCGGCAAGGTACGTGGGCACGGCACGCTGACGAGCCGAAACGGCCAGACCTTCGACCTGGAGTTGAGCCCCACGGCGGAGGGCCTGGAACTCGGCAGTCTGCTGCCGCTGTTTCCCGCCGCCGCCAAGGACTCCATCAACGGCCGCATCAACCTCCGCGGCCGCTTCCAAAGCACCGGCAAGGACTGGCCGGCCATGGTCCGCAACCTGAGTGGACACGGGAAGGTGACGCTGGACAAGGGAGTCCTCCGCAAGTTCAATCCCGTGCGCGGCGTGCTGGCCGCCATGGAGGCCGTGGAAGGAATCGACAGGATCGACACCGCCGGACCGGCCTACATCCCGCTGGTGAGCGGCGACCGCGCACCTTTCCGGCTCATCGAGGGGACCTTCACCGTCCACAAGGGCCGCATCCGGAGCGACGATCTGCTGCTGATCTCCGACGAGTACAGCGTCGTCGGAAGGGGTTGGGCGAACCATGACGGCAAGGTGGACCTGCGGGCAACGCTGGTGCTGTCATCCGGATTCTCCCACGACCTGAGCGGACGCTACCGCAATGTCCGCTATCTCTTCGATGCCGACGGCATCAGCGTGCCGTTCCGGCTCGCCGGCAACATCCCAGAGGTCTCCGTCGAGCCCGATGCCGCACAGCTCACCCGCTACATGTACGACAAGCTCGCCGAGGAGAGGGGGCCGAGACCCGACGACGCCGACGCGGCCAACCTGTGGGAGCGACTGGGGCGAGGCTTCCGAGAGCTGCTCCGTTGAGCGCCCGCCGCCGGTGATCTCTCCCTCGAATCGCTCGGGGGAGGAACCCCTAGTGTCGCGTCCCGCAAATACCTGGCATAATTTGCTTGTCTTTTTCGCCGTCGGCTGCGTTGCTCTTCCTCGCGTGGTGCCCGCCACTGCTCGTCATCGCGCCTTGCCGACAACAAAAAATCCTGCGCAACTTATGCCAGGTATTTGCGGGACGCGACACTAGCTCTTCCGCCATGGACGTCAACGAGATCTACCTCCGGGTAAGCCGGCGCGACATCGCCTACATCAAGTTCATCGTGGAGTCCTATGAGCTGCTGGGCATCATCCGTACGGTAGACCCGGCCGCGGCGGTCATCGTACTGCTGGTGCTGGAGGACTCCCTTCCACTCGCTCGTGAGGTGCTGGCCGCCCTGGCGGATGAAGTGGACATCGAGGAGGTTCCGCGTCCCGCCGGCCTGGGCGACGACTGGCTGCTCGCGGAGTTGACCACCCCCGGACCGCACGCCGGCGACGACGCATGACCGGTCGGCGCTCCCCCCTCGACCGCTATCCCGGCGGCCACATACCACACCGATGAACGACCCCTCCGCCCTCAAACCCCGCATTCTCTCGTTCATGCTGTCGAGACCGGGCCACCGCTTCAGCCTGCGGGAGATCCGCAAAGGGTTCGGCAAGCCGGCAAGGGAAACCGTGGTCGACGCGCTCAAGGAGCTGATCCACGAGCGCAAGGTCATCCGTCTTCACAAGAACCACTACACCCTCGCCAAGGCCGCCAGCGTGGTGTCGGGGGTCGTGCAGGGGCATCCCGACGGCTTCGGTTTCGTGGTGCCGGACCAGAAGGGGATGGAGGACATCTACCTCAGCCGCCGGGAGATGCGGCGGGTGATGCACGGCGACCGGGTGCTGGTGCGTCCGGAGAAGAAGCGCCACGGCGACACCCAGGGCCACGTGGTGGAAGTGCTGGAGCGGGGACAGCGCCGCATCGTCGGCGTGGTCCAGACCGACGGGGATCGTGTCCTGGTAGTGCCCATGGAACCGCGCATCGCCCCCGCGATTCCCTTGTCGGCGTCCGCGGCGGTCACTCCCGGCCAGGTGGCGGCAGTGGAGATGACCCGCTACGGCGGCGGCTACACGACTCCGGAAGCCCGGCTCGAGCGGCTTCTGGGATCTCCCGACGATCCCGAGGTCCAGGCGCAGGCGGTGATCTTCCGCTACGGCCTGCCGGACGATTTCCCGGCCGAGGCCCGCCAGGAGGCCGCGCGCCACGGCGCCGCCGTGAGCTCCACGGTCCTCCACGGGCGCCGGGACCTGCGGGGGCTGACGACCTTCACCGTCGACGGCGAGACCGCCCACGACTTCGACGATGCCGTGAGCATCGAGACGACCGCGGCGAAGGGTTACCGGCTCTACGTCTCCATCGCCGACGTGGCCGCCTACGTGCCCCAGGGCTCGGCTCTGGACGGCGAGGCGTACGCGCGCGGCACCAGCGTGTACTTTCCGGACCGGGCCCTTCCCATGCTGCCGCCGGCGCTGTCCAGCGGCATCTGCAGCCTCAAGGCCGGAACCGACCGGCTCGCCCGGACGGCGCTGCTGGAAATCAACCGCAAGGGAGAGGTGGAGCGGACGGAGCTGTTCCGCTCGGTCATCCGCAGCGACGCCCGGCTCACCTACACCGCGGTCGCGCAGATCCTGACGGACGGAGACACAGGGGTCATCGACGGGCACCCGGAACTCGCCACGCATCCGGAGATCATCGAGGCGCTCAGGGCCATGGAGGAGCTGACGCACATCCTGATGGAACGGCGGCGCGCCCGCGGCAGCCTCGACTTCGAGCTGCCGGAAACCGAAATTCTGCTCGACGACCACAACATGCCCACGGACATCCGGCGCGCGGAACGCACCATCGCCCACCGGCTGATCGAGGAGTTCATGATCGCCGCCAACGAGGCGGTGGCGGGCTACCTGCGGGAGCGGAAGTTCCCCTGCGTCTACCGGGTGCACGAAGGTCCCGACGAGGACACCCTGGACGCCATCGAGCCCTTCCTCTCCACCCTTGGATACCCGCTGCACCGCGGCGGCGAGAAGGTCTCGGCCGCAGAAATCCAGCGGGTTCTGGAGGCGTGCCGCGGCAAGCCCGAGGAGCGCGTGCTGAACCGGATGCTGCTGCGCTCCATGAAGCAGGCCGTCTACGATCCCGAGAACATCGGCCACTTCGGCCTTGCCTCCGGCGCCTACCTCCACTTCACCTCGCCGATACGCCGTTACCCCGACCTCGTGGTGCACCGGCTCATCGATCAGGCCCAGACGGATTCCAGGCTCGCCCCGCGGACACGGGAAGAGCTCGCCGCCTACCTCCAGGAGGCCGCCGACCACAGCTCCGCGCGGGAGCGCCTGGCCATGGACGCGGAGCGCGAGATGGTGGACCTCAAAAAGGCCCAGTTCATGACCGACAAGATCGGCGAGGTGCACACCGGCGTCATCACCGATCTCACCAACTTCGGCTTCTTCGTGGAACTGGACCGCTGGTTCGTGGAAGGGCTGGTCAACCTCAGGTCGCTGGAGGATGACTACTACCGATATTACGAGACCGCCCACCTCATCAAGGGCCAGAACCACGGCCGCGCGTTCCGCATGGGCGACGCCGTCACGGTGCGCGTCGTCCGGGTCAAGCTGTTCCAGGGCGAGATCGATTTCGAGCTGGCACGGCCGTGAGCCGTTCGGCCGCGCTCAACGGGCCGTGGTGACCAGGATGATGCCGATAACTACCAGCACCGTGCCGAGGACAGTGGTCCTGGTGACCCGCTCCATGTCTCGGAGAAAGATGACGGTGGCCAGCAGGATCCACATGGGCAGGGTCGCCGTGATGGGCGCGATGACGACGACCTCGCCGCTGTTGAGGGCATAGAGGATGCCGGCGCCGCCCAGCGACTCGAAGGCGCCCGCCCACACGAACGCCCACAGCGCCCGCCTGTCCCAGATGTAGCGCTGCGCCAGCGGCGGCACGGCCTGGGCAATCCCCACGACCAACAGTCCCACCAGGCCCATGACCGCCGCGAAGAACAGCGGCTCGGGGGTGAGGGTCAACGCCACCCGGCGCAACGGGAAAGCGACGCCGGCCAGGAATGCGGCGGTCATCGGCAACAGGACGTACCATCGCGAAACCTCCATCCGGGCCTCGGCGCGCTGCCAGGAAATCGCGGTAATGCCCGCGATGACCGTGACGTTGCCGAGGAACACCCGCGGCGTCAGCACCTCTCCCAGCAGCGTGACCGCGATGAGCCCGGCCCAGAAAGGGTGGGTGGCGCGCAGGGGGCCGGTGCGCGCCGCGCCGATCATCTGCATGCCCTGGTAGGTGAGGTGGCGGATGAAGGGCTGGAAGCTCCCGGCGATGACGATGAGCCAGAGGGCGGTCCAGTTCCACGACGGCACTCCGAGGATCGCCACCGGAATACCGAACATCGCGCACATGGCGATCAGGGACACCACCGTCACGGTGGCCGAGTTGGAATACCTCATGCCCTTGCGGGCCAGGACAAAGCTCAAGGCATAGAGGACGGCCGACAGGATGGCGATGAGTTCGGGAGGCATGACGGCCAAGTCCGGCTAGTGGCTTGTAGCGATGATGGTGATGGTTCCGGCGACCACGGCGAGGGTGCCCGCCGCCGACTTCGCGGTGATCCGTTCCACGCCACGCAACACCAACACGGCCAGGAGCAGGGTCCACAGGGGAGAGGTGGCCACCAGGGGCGCCACCGCCACCACCTTGCCCATGCTCACGGCGATGAGCGAGCACAGCGACGCCGCGGTCTCGAAGGCCCCCGCCACCACGAACGGCAGCACGGCGCGCCGGTCCCAGGCGATTCGGTCGCGCGTGCCGCCCGCCGACAGGGAAACGGCGAGACAGACGGATGCCACCGTGGCCAGCACCGCGGCGAAGAAGAGCGGCTGATTCGAGATGTCGAGGGCGTAGCGCCGCACCGGAAACGCGATGCCGGCAAGGAACGCCGCGCTCAGCGGGAACAGGATGTGCCACCAGCGGTAGCTGGGGGCGCCGCGGTCGGGACTCCAGGAGATCAGGACCGTCCCGGCCACCACCAGCACCGTGCCCGCCATGACGCCCGGAGTCAGGCTCTCCCCCAGCAGCGCCACCGACCATGCCGCGCTCCAGAGCGGGTAGGTGGTCCGCAACGGTTGGCTGCGGGAGGCGCCGATCCTTGCCACTCCGGTGAAGGTGAGGTAGCTCGTGCCCGTCTGCATGACTCCCAGGAGCACGAAGATCGACACCGCAAGCGATGCCACCGGGGGAACACCGCCCGTGGCCAGGACGGCGCACCAGAGCAGCGTCATCCGCACTGCCATCGCCACGCAGGTGGCGGTGAGGGGCGTGGAATAACGCAGCCCCAGCCGCGAGGAGACCGAGACCGACGCGTAGGCGAAGGCCGCCATCAGGGCTATGGCTTCCGCGGGCACCGGAGCGGGGATCCTCGGCCGCGCGTCACTCCGGACCCGCCGCCGGCCGCGGGCTGGCGGCGCCCGGCGCAAGCCAGCGGGACGCCAGGTCCTCCACTCCGACGCCGGCATCCGGGGCCGTCAGGCGCAGCAGCCTGTCCACTTGCGGGAGATCCACGGTCATGCGCGGATCCAGCAGCCCCAGGTAGTCGTCGTAGAGCACCGCCGCCAGATCGGGCGCATACCTGAACACCCGCTCGAGCATGGCCAGAGTCTCGCTTCGGTGGCCCTGCAGGTATCGGATCGCCTCCCGGTGGGAGACCAGGAACATCCTCAAGGCGTTGCCCTTGTCACGCAGGGTGGAGGCCATGGTTTCGATGCTGATGGGGAGCGGATCGCCCGCCACCTCCGGCCAGTCGGAGACGGGCAGGAAACCGCGTTCCCTGGCGACGAAGTCGAACGGGCGCGGTATGAGCACCGCGTCGGTGGAACCCGCCGTCAGCCGGTCCAACGCGTGCTGGTCCGTGTCCACCGGTTCGAGCCCTACATCGGCGCCCAGCTCGAGGCCGGCGCGGTCCCGCAACGTCCCGGCCAGCGGCGCGGTCTCGGCGATGATCCGGCGGCACGCCACCGCCTTGCCGCGCAGGCCGGCGATCGCCTCGATGCCGGGCGCGGCCATGAGCAGGTAGGGGCTGCGGTTCATGCAGGAGCCGATGAGCCGCGTCGCGCCGGTACGGAGGAAATGCTGCAGCGACGCCCGCCCGATGACCAGGGACAGGTCGGCCTCGCCCGCCGCCAGCGCCTGGTTCCGCTCTTCCGTGCCCTGAACATGGTCCCAGGACAGCTCCAGCCCGCGGCGCCGGTAGATCCCCCGCTCGATGGCCAGATAGCCCGTCGGGTCGCGCGCCACCATCTCTTTCCCCTCGCCGAGGACCCCGTACAGGACCCTCAACCGTGTCACTTCCATCATGCCTCCCGGGTTTCCACCCCCGGACCAGCCACGTCCCACGCGGCCCCGCCGGGCGGAACTTGACACCACCATAGCGAAGGTGTACCGCCTTGCATAGAAGGGCCGGGCCGGTTCGACACCGTCGCACGGCTGATTCGGCAAGCACGGGACCCGAGCCCGATCGTCGCAAGGAGGCACGGCCATGACCATCGCACTGTCCCACGGCGGAACCACCATCTATTCGTCCCCTTCCCGCTCCCAGGAGGTCTGGGTAGGCACCCAAAAGGGCATCGCCGTGCTGGAGCGGGACTCCGGCGGCAACGGCTGGCGCGTCGCCCGGCACATGCTCCCGGACAAGCACATCAGCGCCATCCACCAGGAGCCGGAAAGCGGGTTGTTCTTCGCCGGAGCGTTCCACGGCGGGCTGCACGTAAGCGCCGACCAGGGCGCCTCCTGGGAGGCGCGGGAGAACGGGCTCACCTCCAACGACGTCTACAGCGTCGCCTCCTCCCGGAGCAACGGCGGCACCCGGCTTTACTGCGGCACCGAGCCGGCGCACCTGTTCTGCAGCGATGACCTGGGCGGGCACTGGACCGAGCTGCCAGCGCTGCGGTCGGTGCCCAGCGTGCCCGACTGGAGTTTCCCGGCGCCGCCTCACATCGCCCATGCCAAGCACATCAACTTCGATCCCCACGATCCCGACACCGTGTACGTGAGCGTGGAGGTGGGCGGACTGCTGAGGAGCACGGACCGCGGCGAGTCCTTCGAGCAGCTCCACGGCATCTACGAGGACGCGCACCGGCTGGTGATCCACCCGGAAGACAGCAGGCGGTTGTACGTCGTCACCGGGCGCGGGTTGTACGTCTCCGTCGACGGCGGCAAGAGCTTCGAGGAATGGTTCTCCCGCCCGTCGGACATCGGCAACTATCCAGACGGCTGCGTGCTCCATCCGCAACGGCCCGACCTGATGTTCCTGAGCGCGGCCGAGTACAGCCCGGGACAGTGGCGAAAGACCGGTTCGGCCGAAGCGCGCATCTCCCGCAGCAAGGACGGCGGGAGCACGTGGGAGATCCTGGCCAACGGGCTCCCGCACCGGCTGCAGGCGAGCATCGAGGCGCTCTGCCTGGAAGCGGCCGGCGACGACGTCTCGGTCTTCGCCGCCACCACCAACGGGGACGTCTATTGCAGTGACGACGCCGGGGATAGCTGGTCGGTCATCGCCAGCGGGCTGGCGCCCATCTCCAAGGACGCCCACTACAAGGATCTGCAGGCAGCGTAGGGGCGACGTTCGAAAGAACCGCGTTCCGGAACGAGGCAGGGCGCCATGTCCCTGTCCTGCGCTCGGGCGGACTCGCTTACCCGGAGACCGAGGCTCCGGAAACGGACAGGAATCATTCGAATGAAGTTCGGGCTACTGGTTGATTGTCACGTTCGCAAGGACCAGGGACAGACTCTGGCCTTCGACGAAATGTTCGGACAGATCGACGCCGCCGAGGCCATGGGGATGGACTCCATCTGGATCGTGGAGCACCACTTTCGGCCCCAGGCTTCCGTCCTCTCTTCCTCCATGGCGGTGGCGGGCGCCATCGCCTCGCGCACGAAGCGCATCCGCATCGGCACCGCGGTGCAGGTGCTGCCGCTGGGCAACCCCCTGCGCATCGCCGAAGAGGTGGCCTCCATCGACCACATGAGCCACGGGCGGTTCGATTTCGGCGTCGGCCGGAGCAGCATCCCCAAGTTCTACGAAGGCTTCAACATCCCCTACTCGGAAAGCACGGCGCGTTTCACCGAGTCGTTCGAGATCGTCATGCGCGCCTTCACCCAGGACACCTTCTCCTTCGAGGGCGACTACTACTCGTACCACGACGTCAGCATCTCGCCGCGGCCGTTGCAGAAGCCCTATCCGCCGATTTACATGGCCGTGCGCACCCCCGAAGGGTTCGCCGCCACCGCCCGGCGGGGATTCAACGTGGTGCTGTGGTTCATGGGCGACTATTACGAGGACCGCCTGCAGATCTACCGCGACGAGTGGCAGGCCGCGGGCCACGCCCAACCGCCCGATATCCACGTGCGCATCCCCATATTCATCGCCGAGTCGGAAGCGCAGGGGCGGGAAATACCGAGGGCCAGCGTGGTCCACGACCTCCACCGGGTCATCGCCGAAGCCACCGCCATGAAAGCGGCCGACCGCGTGGCCCAGGCCCAAAGGTACCTGGAAGACTACGACGAGTTCCTGGGCACCCGCGTCATCTTCGGCTCACCCGAATCGGTTATCGAGCGCATCGAGGAATTCCGCGAGCGCATGGGAATGACGGGACTCATCCTGGACATGAACCACGGCGGCCAGATCCCGCAGGAGCAGGTCATCAACTCCATCCGGCTGCTGACCGAGAAGGTGGCGCCAAGGCTCGCGTAGACGCTCGGCAAACCTTCCATCATTCCGGGGACTCGTTCCTTTTCGTGTCGTCCGCGCCGGCCGCGACAACCGTGTGGCGGAGATCGTCAGGAAGACGTTCCGCCCCAAACCCCCGGCGTGAGCATTCTCTTTCCCCTATGCGTCGTCGTCATCCGGTTCAGCGTCATACACGCAATCGAACAACTGGCCGTATCCTTCCACTTCCGAGTACACGTGCGCCAGCCCCAGACCGGCCCACATCATGGCCTGCATGCTGGTCACCACCGGGACGCCAAGGTCCAGCTCCAGGCTGTCGATGATGGCGACGCTGGGCATGAGGGCGCCGGTGATCCAGATGCCGTCGGCGGAGGGGGTGGAGAGAAACAGGTCCTTGGCGGCGTGGTAGATCTCCGCCAGGGGCATGGTAGAGACGCCGTAGCGGCGTGACATGGCGGCCTCGTCGGAGGGCCACAGGGAGCGTGCCGCCACCACCTCGATGCCGGCATGCCCCACGTACTCCGCGAGCAGCCGGTGCATGACCTCGTCGAAGGGCGTCAGCATCACCACCCGGGTCATGCCCAAGGCCCCCATGGCGCGGATGCAGGCGCCGATGTCCGTGGCAAAGGGAATGGCGGTGTGGCCTGCCACCTCGGCCAGGAGCGTCTCCTCGAAGCCCCATCCACGGGTCACCACCAGCGGCACCCCGGCCTGGATGATCGAATCCACCCGCCGGTCCTCCAGCTCCTTCACCGCCGCGTCCATGCGGCTCACCGCATCGTCGTACTGCTGCTGGGTCAACTGGGTGACGTGGAGCGAGGTCATCACGATGGTGACCCCGTCGGGGGCCATGAGGTAAAACTCGTAGCCGTTGTTCTCGTGGCCGGGACTGGGAGTTACGAAACCGATGCGCGCGCGCCAGCCGTAAGTAGCGCCCATGGAGGCTTTCAGTGCCATGCGGGTCTCCTGGAAACCGCTCCCCGTTCGTCCTGAGCGTAGCGAAGCGAAGTCGAAGGACGCAAATCCACCGCGAAATCTTACAGTCCGTAGAGCCGCCTGGGGTTGGTGTCCAGGATGGCGTCCTTTGCGGCGTCCGAGATGTCCGTGCGCTCCCGCAGGATGCGCGCGGCGAAGCGTTCCCTGTCGCCGTGGGGCATGTCCGTCCCCATGACGATCTGCTCCTGTCCCACCAGATCCATCACCTGCGGCAGCAGCGAGTCCTCGATCTCGGCGCTGAAGAAGAGATTGCCCTTCTCCACGTAGTCCATGGCCGGCAGCGCCTGATTCGGGACGCACTCGGGGAGGAACTTGAGCAGCAACTCTCCCTGGTTCTCGTAGCGGTGCTTGAGCCGGTCGAGCATGAACGGCACCCACATGCACCCGGCCTCGAGGAACACCACCCGCATGTCCGGATGCCGGTCGAGGACGCCGCCGGCGATGAGCGAGGTGCATGCCATCAGCACCGGCATGTGGAAGGCGATGACACCGGACGGGTAGATGTGCGAGTAGAGGTTGTTCACCGACGGGCAGGACCAACCCACGTGGACGCCCAGCGCGAGGTTGTTTCCCTCCACCGCCTCGTAGAAAGGCAGCAGCGCGTCGTCGTCCAGCAGCCGGTCTCCGGCGGTTCCCAGCACCATGACGGACACGGCTCCCAGCTCCGCGGCCTCGTTTACCGAGCGCACGGCGCCGTCCACGTCGTCGAGATTCACCACCGCGGCCCACTTGATGCGGTCGTTGCCGCTCAACCGGTCGCCCAGCCAGCGGTTGTAGGAGTCGCACAGAGCCGTGGCCAGGGGAACGTTGTCGGTGAGCGGATAGGCGAGAAAGAGCGTCGTGTACACCACCTGCACGGCGATCTCTTCCTCGTCCATGATCGCCAGCCGCTCGGGTATGTTGGTGAGCTCCTGGCTGCCGACGCTGTCCACCTTGCCCACCGAGTGCTTCGCGAGCTCGCCGTTGATAGTCAGCGGCGTTCCGAGGTTGTTGCAGCCCCGGCCCACCCGGCGCGGGAAGAGCTGTTCGTCGATCATCCAGTAGGCCATGCCGTCCACCCCTACCACCCGGGGCCGCTGCCCGCGGAAATTGGGGTCCAGGTACTTGTCGTCGAAAGTCTCCAGGCACTCTTCCACGTGGCCGTCAGCGTCTACACAGTCCATTTCTCACCTCCGTCGATTCAGGGTAACATTGCCCGGGTGTCCCGTCTCCGAGCACGGGACACCCACCAACATTGAAGGCACCATGGTAAGTTGTCAAGCATCCTGGTGGCGGACGAATACGGAGCCCTTCCCATGAGCACACCCGAGACGGAAGTAACCAAGCGACTGGCGGAGTGGGTCTGTGAGTCGGATTTCGACGCCGTCCCCGATGCCGTGCGCGACGAAGCCGCGCGCACGCTGCTCAACTGGATGGGTTGCGCCGTCGGCGGATCGCGCCACGAATCCGTGGATATCGCGCTGAGGGCGCTGGGGCCGTTCATGGGGCAGCCGCAGGCGTCGGTGCTGGGCCGTGCGGAGAAGGTGGACGTGCTGCACGCTGCCCTGCTCAACGGCATCAGCTCCCACGTGTTCGACTTCGACGATACCCACCTACAGACCATCATTCATCCCGCCGGGCCGGTGGCGTCAGCGCTGATGCCGCTGGCCGAGCACCGGCCGGTGTCGGGCCGGGACTTCCTCCACGCCCTGATCCTCGGGGTCGAGGTGGAGTGCCGCATCGGCAACGCCGTCTACCCGGATCACTACGACGTGGGCTGGCACATCACCGGCACGGCCGGGGTGTTCGGCGCCGCTGCCGCCGCCGGACGCCTGCTGGGACTAGACGTCCAGCGCATGTGCTGGGCCCTGGCCGGCGCCGCCACCCAGGCCGCGGGCCTGCGAGAGATGTTCGGCACCATGTTGAAGCCCTTCCTCATCGGGCGGGCAGCCCAGAACGGTCTGGCCGCCGCCCTGCTGGCCGCCGAGGGGCTGACCGGCTCCGAGCAGGCCCTCGAGGCCCCCCGCGGGTTCGCCCGGGTGCTGTCCGCGAAACAGGACTACGCCGCCATCTGCGACGGCCTCGGCGAAAGCTACGAGATCCTGCTCAACACCTACAAGCCCTACCCCTGCGGCGTCGTGATCCACCCGAGCCTCGACGGCTGCATCAGCCTGAAGCGACAATACGGACTCACCGGCGACGACATCGAGTCCGTGGACCTGCGGGTCCACCCGTTGGTGCTGGAGCTGACCGGGAACAAGACGCCGCGCACCGGCCTCCAGGGCAAGTTCAGCGTGTACCACGCGGTGGGCGCCGCCCTCGTGCTCGGACGGGTGGGCGTAGCCGAGTTCACCGACGAAGTCGTCCGGGACTCACGGGTCACGGCCGTTCGGGACCGGGTCTCCGCGGTGGTGGACGGGAATATCCGGGAAGCCGGCGCCGTGGTTACGATACGGCTGAAGGACGGACGCACCGTCGAGGAGGTCGTGGAGCAGGCCTCCGGCAGCCTGGAGTGTCCGCTGTCCGACGAACAGATGGACACGAAGGTCCACGCCCTCGCCGATCCGATGCTGGGGGAGGCTTCCACCCAAGAGATGATTCGCGGTTGCCGGGAAGTTGCGGCGCTGAAGGATGCCGGCGCCCTTGCCCGCGCGGCCACGCCCTAGAGTAGTCCCTCTCCCTCTGGGAGAGGGTGGCCGGAGGCCGGGTGAGGGCGCTCGCATCAAGGCCCGCCGGTCGGACGGGACGCCCTCACCCCGGCCCTCTCCCAAAGGGAGAGGGAGTGGGCGGGGTTGGAGCACCGTGCCACTTGGGGAGAAAAAATGTCCGATCACTACGACGTCATCATCATCGGCGGCGGCTCGGGCGGCTGCGTCGCCGCCGCCCGGCTCAGCGAAGACCCGCGCCGCAGGGTGCTGCTGCTGGAAGCCGCGCCGGACCCGCAACCGATACCGGAACCCATCCGGCTGGCCAGCCTCCGCGACCGGGTCTGGCTCGAGACACCCTACGTCGACATGGTCCCGGTCGTGCGGCCCATCGACGGCAGCCCGTTCCGCTCCCTGGCGGGAAAGATCATGGGCGGGGGCTCGTCGGTCAACGCCATGGCCTGGGTATGGCCGACCCGGCATGACATGGACCGCTGGGTGGCGGCGGGGAATCCCGACTGGTCCTGGGACACGGTCCACAAAGTCCTGAAGCGCATCGAGGCGGACCAGGACTTCCCCGACGATCCGGACCACGGCCACGCCGGACCGGTCTACGTCAAGCGTCCCTTCAGCCTTGATTCGGACCTGTCACCGGTGGTGCGGGCGTGTATCGACGGCGCCGTCGAATTGGGCCTCCCGCGTCTCCCCGACACCAACATCTCCGACCCCGTGGGCGTGGGACCGGGGGCCTGCAACATCAAGGACGGCGTGCGCCAGTCCGCGGTGGTGAGCCATCTCGAACCGGCACGCGAGCGCCCGAACCTCACCGTCAAGGCCGAGGCGCCGGTGCTGGGGCTGACCCTGTCGGGCAGCCGCGTGGACGGCGTGCGCTACGAGAAGGACGGCCGCATCCACACGGACACCGCGGGCCAGGTGGTTCTGGCCGCGGGCGCGTACCGCACACCCCAGGTCCTCATGTTGTCGGGCATCGGCCCGGCCGCGGAGCTGGAACGGATGGGCATCGAGGTGACCCACGGGCTGGAGGGCGTCGGAGGAAACTTCCAGGACCACGCCGTCATCCACGTGACCTTCGAGGCCGCCCAGGACTTCGAGGTGGAGTGGACCATGTCGAGGCTTCGTCTCATGACACGGACTTCCCCGAGCGTGGATCACGGCGACTTCAGCGCTTCGCTGCGGCCGCCCACCCGGATCGAGGGCGTGGGCACCCTCCTGCCCTTGTCCGTTCAACTGCTCGAGCAAGGGGCGTCGGGACGGATCCGCCTCCCCAGCCTGGATGCCAGGGATTTCCCCGTCGTGGAGACAGGACTGCTGGAAGACCCGAAGGACGTGGAGAAGATGGTGGCGGCCATGGAGTTCCTCCGGGACCTCGCCCGGACCGCGCCGATGCGCGAGTTCTGCGGCGCGGTGCGCAACCCGGCGCCCGACGAGGACTGGGCGGCCTTCGCCCGCTCCACCTACGACAGCTACCACCACGCCTCCGGCACCTGCAGGATGGGGCCGGCGGAAGACCCCGCCTCCGTGGTGGACCAGCGCCTGCGCGTCCACGGACTCGACAACCTGTGGGTGGCCGACGCCTCGATCATGCCCGAGGTAACCCGCGCCAACACCAACGCCACGGTCTACGTCATCGCCGAACGGCTAGCGGAGTTCCTGAGCAGCGCGGCGTGAGAAGGAGTAACTCATGTCTGATCACTACGACGTCATCATCATCGGCGGCGGCTCCGGGGGCTGCGTGGCCGCGGCGCGGCTCAGCGAGGACCCACGCCGCAAGGTGCTGCTGCTGGAAGCCGCCACGGATCCGCGGCCGGCGCCAGACACCGTCCGGCTGGCCAGCGGCCGGGACCGGCTCTGGTTCGAGAGTCCCTACATCGACACGTTGCCCGTCGCGCGGCCCATCGACGGGAGCCTTTTCTATCCCATGGCCGGGAAGATCATGGGCGGGGGCTCGTCCGTCAACGCCATGGGCTGGGTGTGGCCGCTCCGCCACGACATGGAGCGGTGGGTGGCGGCGGGCAATCCCGACTGGTCCTGGGAAACGGTCCATGAAGTGCTGAAACGCATCGAGGCGGACCAGGACTTTCCCGACGACCCCGACCACGGCCACGCCGGACCGGTCTACGTCAAGCGCCCTTTCGGCCTGGACTCGGACCTCGCCCCGGTGGTCCGGGCCTATATCGACGGCGCCGCCGAGTTGGGCATCCCGCGCCTGCCCGACACCAACCTCCCCGATCCCGTGGGCGTGGGCCCCGGGGTCTGCAACATCAAGGACGACGTGCGCCAATCCGCGGTGGTGAGCCATCTCGATCCCGCGCGGGAACGTCCCAACCTCACCATCAAGACGGAAGCGCCGGTGCTCGGCCTGACCCTGTCGGGCAGCCGCGTCGACGCGGTGCGCTACGAGAAGGACGGCCAAGTCCACACGGACACGGCCGGCCAGGTGGTGCTGGCGGCGGGCGCCTACCGCAGCCCGCAGCTCCTGCTCTTGTCGGGCATCGGACCGGCCGCGGAACTGGAGGCGTTCGGCATCGAGGTCACCCATGCCATGGACGGCGTGGGGAAAAACTTCCAGGACCACGCCTCCATCCACATGACCTTCGCGGCCGCCAGGGAGTTCGAGGTGGACTGGACCCTGCCGAGGCTGCGGCTCATGGCCCGGAGCTCCGCCGGCCTGGACCACGGCGACTTCAGCGTCACCCTGCGCCCGCCCACGAAGATCCAGGACCTCGGCTCCCTGCTCCCCCTCTCCGCCCAACTGCTGGAGCAGGAGGCGCACGGGCGGATCCGCCTCAAAAGCGCCGACCCCAAGGACTTCCCGGCCGTCGAAACCGGGCTGCTGGAGCACCCCGCGGACGTGAAGAAGATGGTCGCCGCCATGGAGTTCATCCGCGACCTGACCCGGACCTCACCCATGCGGGAGTTCTACGGCGAGCTGCGCAACCCGGCGCCGGACGAGGACTGGGCGACCTGGGCCCGCTCGACCTACGACAGCTACCAACACGCCAGCGGCACCTGCAAGATGGGGCCTGCCGACGACCCCGACGCGGTGGTGGACCAGCGGCTGCGGGTCCACGGACTGGACAACCTGTGGGTGGCCGACGCCTCGGTGATGCCCGAGGTAGTGCGCGCCAATACCAACTCCACGGTGTACGTCATCGGAGAACGGTTGGCGGAGTTCCTGAGCAGCGCGGCGTAGGAGCCAACGCGGGCCGTAGGGCGACCGGCCGGTCGCCCTACCACTAGTGCTGGACGGCGACGCCCTTCGACTTACGCCTCGGTGAGATCCAGCAGGACCCCGTCTGGGTCCGCCATGGCGTACTGGCCGATGACGCAGCCTTCGAGGTCGGCGCGGGTCATGGGGCCGAAACGGCCCGCGTCCAGGTTGGCGGGGGCCGATTCGGGGGCCGACTCGCTCAGCTCCTCTATTTCCTTGCGGGTGCGCTCCAGGTCTTCCACGGCGAAACCGATGTGGTCGAGTCCCTCGCGCATGCCGCGGTAGAGGGAGTTGTCGCAGGGGCGTACCAGCAGTTGCACCTTGCCGTCGGTGACGCGGAAGCTGCCGTCGGGGCCCGGCGCCTCGCCGGCATCGAGCTCGAACACCTTGTGGTAGAACTCCGCCACCCGTTCGGGCTGCTTCGAACGGATCGAGATGTGGCTGATCTGCCGCGGCTGGTCCCAGCCGTCCTCCAGGTAGCCCTCTCGTACCTTGGCCACGCCCTTCTGCGAGATGTCGTACTGGGTGCCGCAGGGGTCGGTGCCTCGGGAGACGGAAAACGGCACGTGGGGTAGGCTCTTGGCCACCAGCAACTCCGGATAGTCGTTGCGCATGCGCTCCAGCACCAGCGGGATCTCCTCCACCTCGAAGCCGAAGTGGTCCAGCCCGGACTGGTTTCCGGGATGCTTCTGCAGCATGGCGAAGCCGATGACGCCGTCGCTGATGTGGCCGCGGTTGGGGTTGTAGTTGCCCTTCTCGTCGGTCATGCCGGTGGTGATCTTCTTCATGCCGAAGATGGTCTGGTAAAACCGGGCCATACGGTCCCAGTTCTCCGTGTTGAGGGCGATGTGCCGGATACGCGTCTTCATGGTCGACCTCCCGCCCCAGTCGTACAAGCCCCTGGGGATGCCATCCGGATCGAACATTTCGGCGCGGGTGTCAAGCCCGGCGCACCGAGCCCGACTCCCCTGTCCCACTCCTCGCCCGTTGTGGTATAAGGCAACGATTCCAACGCGGAGGACTTCAAACGCATGAAATTCTGTACCTACGACGACAGGCAGGCGGGGGTGGTGGTGGACGGCAAGGTCTATCCCGTGGGCGCCGCCATGGTGGCGGCCGGGATACTGAACGACGGCTACACCATGGTCCAGGTCATCGAGGCGATGACCGGCAACCCGGACGCCGCAGGCTGTGTCGACGAATGCGTCGGGGCGGGCAATGCGACGCCGCTGGACCAGGTGACCCTGCGCGCGCCCATCGACAACCCGACCTCGCTGTGGGCGGCGGCGGCCAACTACATGGACCACCGGAAGGAGATGGAGACGCGCATGGGCGGCGGCCACCAGGAGCTGCCGGACAAGGACGACCACATGTCGCAGGACTTCCTGAAGCCGGTGTCTTCCATCATCGGACCCGGCGGCACCGTGATCATCCCCAAGGTCTCCCACGACGTGGACTTCGAGTGCGAGCTGTGCGTGGTCATCGGCAAGACCGCGCGCAAGGTCACCGAGGACGAGGCCCTGGACTACGTCTTCGGCTACACCATCTGCTGGGACATCAGCCAGCGGGATCCCTGGGGGCGCGGCAAACAGAATACCCGCAACATTCGCAAGGGCTTCGACACCTTCAGCCCCCTGGGGCCCTGGATCGTCACCCGGGACGAGATCCCGGAGCCCCAGGACCTCTCCCTCAGCGCTTGGCACAACGGCGAGCAGGTCATGACCTCTCACACCAGCGACATGATCTGCGGCGTCCGGGACCACATCCGCTTCCTGTCGAGCGTGGTGACCCTCAGACCCGGTGATCTCATCACCACCGGAACGCCGGCTGGGGTCCACACCCTGCTGGACGGCGACAAGCTGAGGGGAGAGATCGAAAAGATCGGCGTGATGGAGTTGAACGTCAAGGCGGAAGCCTGAGGACGACAGAAGGAGGGTTCCATGAGATCGATCGTTCGCCTCACTGGCGTGCTGCTGGTCGCGGCAGCGTTTGCATTCGCCGCGGTACCCGCGCAGGCCGACTTCCCCAGCAAGACCATCAACTGGGTGGTGCAGTTTCCGCCCGGCGGGGGTTATGACGCCATGAGCCGGGCGCTGGCCCGAAGCCTCGACAAGTACCTGCCCAAGGGCATTCGCGTCATCGTCAAGAACGTCACCGGCGCGGGCGGGCGGCGCGGCGCCATCTACCTGTACCGCTCCAAGCCGGACGGCCACACGGTAGGGCTCCTGGACCTCCTGGGCCTGATCCCGCCCACCATCACCTCCTCGAAAAACCCCGGCTACGAACTGAACAAGTTCCAGTGGATCGCCCGCATGGGGAACGACGCCTACACGCTGTTCGTGGCGGGCAAATCCCCCCACAAGACCCTGGACGACCTCAAGAAGCTCGACCGGCTGCCCTGGGGAGTCGAGGGCATCGGAACCGGGCGGTGGCTGCCGTCCTACCTGGCGGCCAAGAACCTGGGGCTGCGCTTCGACGTCGTCACCGGTTACCGCGGAACCGGAGACAGCGTGCCCGGCCTGATGCGGGGCGACTTCGTCACCTGGCTGAACCCGAGCGAGCACTCCACGGTGGGGCCGCTGGCGAAAGAAGGCAATCTCCGCTGCGTCGTCCACCTGGCGCCGAAACGTTCCTGGGCCTGTCCGGAAACGCCCACCTCGGCTGAGCTGGGCAACGGCTACCTGAGCAGCGTCCTGCGGCTGGTGGCCCTGCCCCCCGGCGTCCCTCCCGAGACGGCGAAGAAGCTGGAGGAGATCGTGGTCAAGGCCATGAACGACCCGCTGTTCACGGACTGGGCCAAGAAGAGCGGCACGCCCATCGATCCGGGCGACTCGGCGGCCGCGGTGAAGTCGGCCAACAACCTGATCGGCCACGTGCAAAAGGAGGCCGACGGCATCCGCAAGGCGCTCAAGAAGTAGGAAACGGTCCGGGATTCCGTATCGACCGGCAACGCGATGCGGGCACGGGCGGGTTTGAAACCCGCCCCTACGACGTATTCTTCCCGTGGCGCACGCGGGACGACAACCGAACGAGGACGACATGCCGGGTGTAATCGACGCGGACACGCATATTTCCGAGTCGGAGGGGATGTGGGAGCTCATGGAGCCTTCCATGTATCCCCGTCGGCCGGTGATGACCGAGGTGCCGGACGACACGCTCTACGCGGACATCAACGTCCTGTGGCTGATCGACGGCAACCTCTTCCCCAAGCCCGCCGGCCGGGGCGGCTTCCGGCTCGTGACGCCGTCCCGCTCCAAGGCCCAGGGCCGGCGAGAGGACGTGCTCATCGCCTGCCGGGAGATCACCGACGTGCCAGCGCGGCTGGCGGACATGGACCGGCTGGACGTGGACGTGCAGGTCATCTACCCGACCCTGTTCCTGATCTACCTCACCGACGACCCGGAGTTGGAGACCGCGCTGTGCCGCGCCTACAACGACTGGATGGCGGACGTATGGTCCAAGTCCGGCGGACGGCTCCGCTGGGTGTTGGTGCCGCCGCTCCACTCCATGGACGCCTCGCTGGAGGAGATGCGGAAGGCCAAGTCCAACGGCGCGGTGGGAGTCGCGCTGAGGGGGCTCGAAGGCGACCGCAGCGTCGCCGACCCCTACTTCTTCCCCCTCTACGCAGAGGCCGAGAAGCTGGACCTTCCCATCTGCATCCACACCGGATCAGGCTCGCGCACCCTTCTCAACATGTTCGACCTGGCCATCAGCTCGGTCTTCGCCAACCAGGTGGTGGTGCCCCTGTTCGCGTTCCGGGACATCGTGGCCAACCACCTGCCGGCGCGATATCCCGGTCTGCGTTTCGGTTTCATCGAGGCCAAGGCAAGCTGGATCCCCTACCTGATCCACCTGCTTCGGCGCGAGTCCCGGGCCGTGAACATGAGCGGCCGTAAAGGCATCCAGCGTCCCAGGTGGAAGCACGAGTCCAACGTGGACCTCTTCCGCGACTACCGCATCTACGTGGCCTGTGAAGCCGACGAGGACCTGCCCTATCTGCTCAACTACACCGGCGCGGACAACCTCCTCATCGGCTCGGACTACGGCCACACCGACCCCGCCAACGAGCCGCGCATGGTGGACGTGATGCGGGCGCGCGAGGACGTCCCGGCGGGCGTCATCGAGAAGATACTGGTGGACAACCCGAAGGCGTTTTACGGGCTCTGACGGAGGGCCCGCCCGACGCAGCCGGCCGCGCCCCGCATTGCGGACACGAGCGCCGCGGGCGCTGCCGGCCGGACGTTTCAGAGGAGGCGCCGCGGTGGCGGATTCACGGGAGAGCATCGGCGAGCGGGCGGCGCGGGAAGTGGGCGTGCTGCTGGGCAAGTGCGCGGCGGGGGAAGCGGAGGTCGCCACCACCTACTTCAGCCGGCCGCGGCCCAGGGAAGACCACATCCGGTTCCTGAGACAGCAGACCGGCCGGGAGCTGACCCGCGTGTACCAGTTGGGCGGCCTGCTGGCCAATCAATTGGGCTGGCTGGGCGTCACCGTGGACCGGCACACCTACCTGGAGACCCTGGAGAAGCTTCACGAGGAGACCAACCACTACGTCATGTGCCACGACGTGCTGGCGTGGTTCACGGGCGAACAGCCCTTCATCGGCGAGTTGCGCCGCTACGACATCTTCAACCCCGACCCGACCCTCCCCGAAAACGAGGCCAGCATCCGGCTGTCCCGTGAGAAGAAGGCCATCGCGGACGAGCTGGCGGCGGAGGGGGCGCCCTGGGCGGCCCTGGTGGGGGACGAAGGGGTGCTGGAGGGCGGCGGCTCGGGCACGTTCTTCGCCTTGAGCCGGATCAAGGGCGGCGAGCTCGAACGGCGGGTGGCCGAAGCCATGAAGGTGGTCCTGAACGACGAGCTGCGGCACGGCGCCGACCAGTTGCAGCGGTTCCACGACCTCGACTTGACCGAGGAAGACCTGGAGCGGATCAAGGGATACGTCAAGCGTCACGGCGACGCGCGGGTGCGGTTCCGCAATGCCCAGTTCAACTATCCCGTGAGCGAGGCGCGCATGCGCGAGATCGAAGCCGGCAAGATCGAGCCGTTGTACGTCTGGGAAGAGGTCGCGCGGAGCGAGACGTGACCCACCCCCCAAGCCGCTCCCCCGGATCGGCGGCGGGGACTTCGTATCATCCGGCGGCCTGACGACGGAGGAAGCGAGATGTACTCTCTGAAAGGACACACTGCCGTCGTTACGGGCGGCGCCAACGGTATCGGCCGCGCCACCGTCGGATTGCTGGGCGAAGCCGGCGCCAACGTCGTCATCGCCGACCTCGATGAAGCGGGCGGCGCGCAAGCCGTGGAGGAGTTGACGGCACAGGGCGTCGCCGCGCTGTTCGTCAAGACCGACGTAACGCGGGGCGAAGACGTGGACGCCCTGATCCGGGCTACGACGGCGCGGTTCGGATCGCTGGAGGTCCTGATGCCGTTCGCCGGAATCGGGCTCGAGAAGCTTGCCCTCGATACGACCCGTGAGGAATGGGACCGGATGATCGCCACCAATCTCACCGGCAGTTTCCTCGTGATGCAGGCGGCGGGCGCGGTCATGGCGGAGGCGGGCTACGGCCGGATCGTGGCCATGGCCTCCATCTCCGGCATGCGCGGCGGCACCGGCCGGGTCGCCTACGGCGCCACCAAGGGCGCGATGATCACCATGACCCGTGTCATGGCCCTGGAATGGGCGGAGACCGGCGTGACCGTAAACGCGCTGGCGCCGGGACCCGTCGACACCGCCCTGACGCGCAAGATGTACGACGACGAAACCCGCCGCGCGTATGACCGGGCCATTCCCATGCGCCGTTTCGCCCTTCCGGAAGACGTAGCCCACGCGGCGCTGTTCCTGGCTTTGCCGCAGTCCGGCTACATCACCGGCATCACCCTGCCGGTGGACGGCGGATTCACTTCCAGCGGGGTGATCAAGCGGAGTTGAGCCGGGAAGCTCACCTTGGAGGACCTACACGTCAAGGCCCGTGGCCCCGCCAGCGACTGGCACGCGCTCTCCGGAACCGCCAGGGTGGATCGTCAAAGATTGTAGAAGGCCAGGCCGTTCTCACGCAGGATCTTCCGCTTGACGGCCTCGGAGATGTCGGTGCGTTCCCGGATCTCCTCGATTCCGGTCTCGCGGGCCTCGGCATGGGGGATGTCGCCCTCGATGAGTATCTGGTCCTCTCCCACCAGATCGATCACCTGCGGCAGGAGCGGCTCCTCGGCCTCGCAGGTCACGTAAACCCGCCCTTCCTTGAGATACTCGCTGGGAAGTTTCTTCGAACGGTTGCCGAGCATCGCGACAACCGGATGGTAGTGGTCCATCCGCCCCACCATGTACGGGATCCATTCGGAACCCGCCTCCAGGAAAGCCACCCGAAGCTTCGGGAAACGGTCCAGCACCCCGCCCCCCAGGATGCTGAAGAATCCCATCAGCACCGGCAGCGTGAAGCTGAGGATGAGTGCCGCGTAGGGGTCCTCGCAGGTCTGCGTCAGGCCCGGCGCGCTCCAGCCGGTATGGATGCAAACCGGCAGGTCCACCTCGCAGGCGGCGGCATAGAACGGCGAAAGGTCCGGGTGGTGCAGCAGCCGCTGGCCGGCGCTGCCCCCGATCATGAGCCCCACCGCGCCCAGCTCCCGTGCCCGGCGGACCTCCGCCACGCACGCATCCGGGTCCCGCATGGGAATGACCGCGGCCCACTTCACGCGCTCCGGCCGCTCGGCGCAGCGTTGCGCGATCCACGTGTTGTAGCTCCGCATCAACGCCGCCTCGAACCTCGGGTCTTCGGTAAGGCGATGGAAGAGGATCGAGGAATAGATGACCTGTATGTCGATGCCGAAGGCGTCCAGGTCCTTGATCCGCGCGTCGATGTCGGTCATCCCCTGGCTGCCGATGTTGAAGATCTTGTCCCGCGCGAACTTCATCTCCAGCGGCGTGCCGCTGAACGTCGTGCCCGAACCCCACAACCTGGGATGGATCTGACCGTCGATCAGCCACCAGGCATCGATGTGGGAGTGGGTCGCAAGCCCCTCCCCCCGAACCACCACCGGCCGCCTGTCGCGAAACTCATCATCCAGATAGTCCCACGTCTCCGGCACTTCCATGACATGGGAGTCCGCATCGACAACGCCCAGCTCTCGCATAGGTCCATCCTCCTACAGGATTCGCTCGGCCACCGCCGCAACGCGGCACGCTCCGGTCGCACTATCGGGCAAAAGGGCCACCGCTGTCAACGGTAGGCCCTGCTTGCGGTTCCGGGTACCGTTTCTCGGGAGGAACAACTGGACGCCGCTGTGTCAGCGGCCCGGACGCCGAACGGCCGGTGACTCGAGGAGCCGGTCTTCATGTCCAAGGTCCGGTCCCTGTACCGTTCGATCGATTTTTGAAACTTCCGCCGCCACCGCTGTCGCCGATGCCTTCCTTGAGAAGGAACGCCTTTCTACCTCGACTTTCGACCGCCGTGCACGTTTCGCCTGCGTTTCGCGAATGCTACTTTGTTTGCCCGATGAAAAGTATTACCGTTAATTTATAGCAATTTTCGATTGGTCAACCCCGTCTTTCACCACTCATGCTTCGGTATGGTTCGCGATTCGCGAATCTGCACTTCGCCCCGCACTGCCATCCACCGCCGTCTGCGCCACGACAAGCGTCACGGCCGCAACATCGCCGGCGGCCGCCCAGCCGTGGCGCATGCGTGCATCGAAGTGGACCGACTCGCCGGCATTGAGCTCAATGATACTGTACGGCTCCATATAGAACCTCACCGACCCGCTCACGACGTAGACGAATTCCTCTCCGGTGTGGGCGTGGGCCCCGGCTACGACGTCGTCGTCCGTCGCCTTCGCGACCGCAATGACTCGGGGGTGCAGCGCCTTCGTCGACAATTCGCCGCTCAACACGAGGGTTTCGCAGTCCGAGCTTCCAAGCCGAAGGCCCTCGCCGAGCCGGTTGACCGTCCGTGATCCGTGGGCGAAGGTGGCGAAACTCCCGCCTTCGAAGAACTCGGCCAGATTGAGGTCGAGGCCTTCACACAACCGGACCAGCACATCGTAGTTCGGAGATGTCTGGTTGTTCTCGATCTTGGAGAGGGTGGAGACGGCAACGCCCGTCTTGTTGCTTACGGTCGAAAGGGTCCAACCGTTCTCCCTTCTCAGGCGATGCAACGCCGTCCCTACATTATGTGAACGTCTACGGGTGGGCATAAGGTTTCTCGACGTTGAACTAGATTGACCTCCGCGCCGCTATCGGTTGAGTTCAAGTTTGCGGCGCAGGCGACCACAATTTTTCGGAACCGGCGCCGGACAACGATAATTTATAAGAACATATAACCTTGTCCAACGCAAGTATGAATTTGCGGCGCAATTTAAACGAGTAGTATTTTCAAGAAAGACCGTAATGGAACTTGCGGGCGAAGACCCGGGACTCCAGGCGAGTCGGAATGAAGAGACGGTCGGGGGGCCGGAGGACGGGGACCGGAAGGAACACGTCGTGTCGGCCCGCGACGATTCGGCTCCTTTAACTCCGGCGCGGATGTCGTGCTAGGATACCCCTTTTGCGGGCGGGGGGAGCAGGAAGCCCCGGAAAGTGGACCTGCCTCGCATGGGAGGACTCATGAAACTCTACGGCTACTTCAGAAGCTCCGCGTCCTACCGGGTGCGCGTGGCGCTGGCGCTCAAGGACGTCGACTACGTCCTCCAGCCGGTGCACCTCCGCCGCAACGAGCAGCGGGCACCCGGCTTTCTGGACCGCAATCCCCAAGGCTTGGTTCCAGCCCTGGAGGACGACGGCTCGGTGATCACGCAATCCCTGGCCATCATCGAGTATCTCGATGAACGCATTCCGGCGCCGCCCCTACTGCCGCCTACCGCTGTGGACCGGGCGTGGGTCCGGGCAATGGCTCAGATCGTCGCCTGCGATGTCCACCCGATCAACAACCTCCGGGTCCTGCAGTACCTGGAGAACGATCTCGGCCTGGACGACGATGCGCGAGGCGCGTGGGCCAGACGCTGGATCGACGAGGGTTTTTCGGCCATGGAGGCCATGCTCAAGGACGATTCGCGAACGGGCGCCCACTGCTTCGGGAACCAGCCGACGCTGGCGGACATCTGTCTCGTGCCTCAGGTGTTCAACTCGCGCCGCTTCGGTCTGGATCTGGCCCGCTACCCGACCCTTGCACGGATCTACGAGAACTGCATGCGATTGCCCGCCTTCGCGGATCAGGCCCCCGAACGACAACCCGACGCCGAATGACCCTGACGCCTCATCGGCTGGTGGCTTCCGCCGTCTGCGCCGCCGGGGTGGCGCTGGCCCTGGCGCCGGCACCCACGGGGATGCCGGTGGAAATCCTGCCCGCGGCCGCGGTCACGGTGGTGTGCATCGGGCTGTGGGCGACCGCCGTCATACCCGAGTACCTGACCGCGGTCATCTTCTGCTTCCTTGCCGTTACCGTGGCCGGCGCCCCGCCGGACGTGGTCTTCGCCGGTTTCCAGTCAACCGCGGCGTGGCTCGTGTTCGGCGGGTTGATCGTTGCCGCCTCGGTGCAGGCCACCGGCCTCGGAGCCCGTATCGCCACCGCCGCGGTCGCCTACTTCGGCAAGTCCTACCGGGGGTTCCTCTGGCGTATCGTACTCACCGCCGCCCTCATGGGCTTCATCATGCCCTCCAACATGGGCCGGGTGCTCGTCATGCTGCCGATCTTCCTGAACATGGGAGAGCGGCTCGGGTTCGGCCCGGGCAGCAAGGGCCGTGTCGGCATCACCCTCGCCGTGGCGGCCGGCAGCATCTTCCCGAGCTTCGGCATCCTGACGGCGGCCGTGCCCAATGTCGTGCTCCTGGGAGCGGCCGAGAGCCTCCACGGAATCAAGATCACCTACGGCGAATTTTTCCTGTTGCATTTCCCGGTCATCAGCATCGTCAATATCGTGGCGCTTCCCTTCCTGGTCGCGGCCCTTTTCCCGGCCCGGCTCGAACCGGCTTCGGCGCCGGCCGCAAGCGCGCCGTGGACGGCCGCCGAACGCAACCTGGTGCTGATCCTGGCGGTGACCCTGGCGCTCTGGGTCACGGACCACTGGCACGGGATGTCTCCCGCGTGGATCGCGCTGGGAGCGGGCATTCTCTGTCTGCTGCCGCGCCTGGGATGCATCCCGCCCACCTCCCTCACGGGCAAGGTCAACCTCGGTCCGTGGCTCTTCATTTGCGGCATCATCGGCATGGGATCGGTGGTGGTGCACAGCGGGCTGGGCGGCCTGCTGGCCGGCTGGCTGCTGGACCGGCTCCCCATGCAGCCCGGCCACGACCTCTCCAATCTCGCCGCCATGAGCGCCGTGGGCATGATCATCAGCATGGCCACCACGGTCCCGGGCGAGCCGGTCATCGCCGCCACGCTGGCCCGGGACATCAGCGCCGCCAGCGGCTGGCCCGTGGCCACCGTGCTGCTGGTGCAGGCCGTCAACTGGACCATGGTGCCCTTCCCCTACGAGCTGCCGCCCATGGTGGTGGCGTCGCGAATGGCCGGGATGGGGATCGGTCACGCCACCCGTCTGCTGCTAACCCTCACGCTGCTGGCATGGGTGGTCACGTTGCCGCTTCATTTCGTCTGGTTCCGCCATCTAGGCTACTTCGGAGGGTAGGCTACTTCGGAGGATAGGATACTTCGGAGGGTAGGATACTTCGCAGGGTAGGAATATTTTTTGGCGACCTGACCCGAGACACCGGAATGAGCTGGGAGATCGGCCTCTACGCTTTCGCCGTGGTGCTTGCGGCCGCGAGCCTGCAGGGAATTACCGGAGCCGGCATGATGATCCTGTCGGTGCCGCCTCTCGTGGTGGCGATGCCGGCTACGGTGGTGGTGCCCGGCATCGTCCTTCTCTACCTGCCCTTGGGCACCGCCCAGATCATCCAGCTCCGCCGTGACATCGACCGCCGGCGCCTGGCCACGCTGCTGCTGAGCTCCGCCCCGATGGTTCCCCTGGGCGCCCTGGTCCTGAGGGAGGTGGACACGGTCACGTTGCAGCGGGGCATCGGTTTGCTGATGATCGCACTGGCGCTGCTGCTGCAGGTGAAACCGGGGCCTCCGTTCTCGCGGGAGCTGCCTCCCTGCGTCGGCACCGGCCTGATCGCCGGCTTTCTCGCCGCCAGCACTTCGGTGTCCGGTCCGCCGCTGGTGCTGTTCGGGCTCAAGCAGCGCTGGGAACCGGCCCGCTTCCGCGCCACCCTGATCGCCTACTTCCTGGTGATCTCCGCCTTCTCCCTGCCCTTCTACTGGGAGATGGAGCTGCTCACTGCCGCGGTCTGGTGGTTCGTGCTCTACGGTCTGCCCGGCATCGCCCTTGGGTACTTCACCGGCGCATGGCTCCGGGCACGGGTCTCGGTGGCCGCGTTCCGCTGGCTCGCCACCGGCGTGGTGGTCGCCGGGGGCCTCGCCGCGGCCCTGCTTTGAAGCCAAAACCGGTATCCGGAAGCCCTGATTCAAGGTTGACAACGCCACGGCGCGTTGATAGAAGCGCCAAATCACCCGAGGTCGGGTGCCCATCGTCAACCATCCGAAGGGAGAGGAAAATGCGAAATCGTTTACGAACCACTGTCCTGGCGCTGTTCGTCGCGGGACTGGCCCTGTGCCTCGCCACCACGGCGTTGGCGCAGAAGAAGACGCGTATCAGCATCGGCACCACCGAGACCATGGAGACGCACAACCCGTACGGGGACAGCGTCGCCCTGCTCTACGGCATCTACACCGAGCTGAGCGGCCCGCTGTGCAAGTTCGACTGGGAGAACGGCAAGTGGGTGCCGGGGCTGGCCAAGAGCTGGACCGTCGAGGACCCCAACAACTGGGTCTTCGAGCTGGACCCGGGCTACACGTTCCAGGACGGCTCGCCGGTGACCGCGGACGACATCGTGCACTCCTTCTGGCGTGTGCTGAACGACCCCCAGACCAAGCAGATCGCTTCGGTGGCCCGCCCGGTCAAGGAGGCCACCGCCATCAGCAAGCACAAGGTGCGGGTCACCACCAAGAAGCCCACCGCGCCGCTCCTGGACTTCCTCTGCGACGCGCTCATCATCACCAGCAAGAAGGTCTACGACAAGCACGGCGCCAGGACCGCGGACAGGAAGTTCCACTACGGCGGCGGCCCCTACGAGCTGGTGGAATTGGTGCCCGGACAGCGCATGGTCACCCGCAAGCGCCCCGATCACCCGGCCGCCAAGCTGAACCCCAAGGCGCCCGACGAGATCGTGTTCCGGGTCATGCGCGAGGCCGAGCAGCGGGTGGCGGCGCTCTTGAACGACGAAGTGCAGATCGCGCAGCTCATTCCGCCGCATCTGTTCAAGACCGTGGACGGCTCCCCGAACCACAAGATCGTGAAAGTCGACTCCGTCGTGATCATGTTCCTGGCCATGCAGCCCAAGCCGCCCTTCGACAAGAAGGAAGTGCGCCAGGCCGTGTGTCACGCCATCGACCGGGACAAGATCATCAAGACCCTTCTCCAAGGGCAGGCGACACGGCTCGACGGGCCCCTGGGTCCCGGCCAGTTGGGGTACAACCCGAACCTGAAGACCCGTTACACCTACGACCCCAAGAAGTCGCGTGAGCTGCTGGCCAAGGCCGGCTACCCCGACGGAGGCGTCGAGGTGGAGTTGCAGACCCCTGTCGGCCGCTACGTCCTGGACAAGCAGGCGACCGAGGCCATGATCCCGATGCTCAACGCGGCGGGCTTCAAGGCCAAGCTGCGGACGCCGGAGTGGCCTACCCTGTGGGCCAACGTCCAGAAGGGCAAGGTGCCGTTCTTCTACATGGGCCGTGGCGGCGTCGTCGACCCGAGCTCCGCGTTCCACCAGTACTTCAGAAAGGGCGGCTCGCCGCGGATCGGCTACTCCCATCCCGACATCGATGCGGCCCTCGACGCGGAACAGCAGGAGTTCGATCCCGAGAAGCGGAATCAGCACCTCACCACCGCTATGGAGCTCATCACCGACCATGCGCCCGCCTGCTTCATGTGGCGGCAGCAGTTCCTGTGGGGCATGAGCAACAAGATCGACTACCAGCCCCTTGCCGATTCCCGCATCTACGGCATGGACATCAGCGTGAACCCGTAACGCCACGGGCTCACACGAGCGAAGATGAGGGGCATGCTTCCGAGATCGGAGGCATGCCCCTCTTGATTTGGGAACGGAGGGGCGGTTGCCGCAGGACCGGCGCCGACCCTCGCCACTAGTGTGGTGTCTGGTTAATTCGCATAATAATATGCGGAGGATTTTTCGTCGTCGGCAAGGCGCGACGACGAGCAGTGGCGGGCACCACGCGAGGAAGAGCAACGCCGCCGACGGCGAAAAAGACCCGCAGATTATTGTGCGAATTAACCAGACACCACACTAGAAGAGCACCAAGCAGGGAGGCCTTCATGAAACCCCGATTCCGCGGCATCTTCATTCCGACCCTCACCACCTTCCACGACGACGGCGAGGTGGACTTCGACGTGCTCGGCGAGATGCTGGAGTTCAACATCAGCGCCGGCGTCCACGGTCTGTTCGTGCTCGGCTCCACCGGCATGGGGCCGGCGATGACGACCGAACAACGCCTCGCCACGGCGGAATTCGTCATGGAGCGCGTGCGGGGCCGGCTGCCGGTCATCATGCACGCCGGCGCCGCCGACGTGCAGACCACCTGCCGGCTTGCCCAACACTCGCAGAACCTGGGCGTGGATGCCGTCGCCGTGGTGCCGCCGTACTACTACACCGACCACACGCCGTGGGAGATTACCGCGCACTACAAGGCGGTGGCGGCCGCGGTCAACGGCACTCCGTTGTTCCTTTACGACAACGTCAAGTACTCGGGATGGGCCTTTACGCCGGCCACGGCCAAGGCCCTGCAGCAGGAAGTGCCGTCGCTGTGCGGCATGAAGGCGAGCTACTACGCCCAGGGACCGCTGATGGGCTATCTGGAGGCCATGCCCGAGGACTTCGCGGTCATGTCGGGCAACAGCATCGATCTCCTGCCGGCCACGCCCCACGGGCTGAGCGGCGCCATCCCGCCCCTGACCAGCGCCATCCCCGAGATCTGCGTGGCGCTGTGGGAGGCCCTGGAGCGAAGAGACTACGAGCAGGCGATTCCGCTGCAGAAGAAGGCCGACGACTTCGGCCGGACCATCGGCCGGCTGGGGCAGCGCTTCGGCCGCAGCGCCCATCGTGAAGCCATGCGGGCGCGGGGCTTCAGGATCCAGCGCTACCCGCGCTGGCCTTCCGAGGAGCTTACCGAGGAAGCGATGCAGACCGTCGCCGACGCCTTGAAGGCCACCGGCGTCTGACGGCCCGCGCGACGAGCAAACTCAGGCCTTCTTTTCGGCGGGGGCGGCCTTCGGCGGCTCGAGGTCCCAGCCCTGGGTGGACATGTCCATGATGATACCGTGAGGACCCCGCACCTTCTGCTCGAAGTAGAAGCTGTGGTGCGAGCCCACGGTGTCGCCGAGCAGTTCCGCCTCCGTCCCCTCCAGCCGTGTTTTGGCCTCCTTGAGGTCGTCCACCTGGAACCCCATGTGATGGAGCCCCTCGTAGCTGGCCCCTCCCACCATGTCCGCGGCCTCGTCGGAAGGATAGTTCAGGAAAGCGAAGTTGATGTGCCCGTCGGAGAGGAAGACGCCCCCGCCACGAGGCGAGTCCGGCACCTTCTTGACGAACTTGAGACCGAACACCTTCTGGTAGAACGCGGCGGTCTTTTCCGGGTCCTTGGTGGCGATGGCGATATGCCTCAATCGTGCCATGGTTCCTCTCCTTCTCTTTCGTGCGTGTTTTCGACTGAACCGGACGCGGTCACTCGACGGCCTCCATGGCCCGGGCGATGCCGCCGAGAAACACCTGCCAGAACTCCAGCGACTGCCGCGCGGCTTCGAGAATGCCCTCCCACTCGACATCCGTCGTGGCGTAGTTGGCCAACAGCTCCATGGTCTGGCCCTTGTGGTCGGTATCGGCCTCGCGGTGCAGCTTGAAATTGGGAAGTTGCTCCAAGGTCAGCCCGAGGTCCTTTGTCCAGCGCTCCTGGGCGCGGGTCTGGTGCGCCCCGCCGGGAATGATGGGGTCGAGGTTGACCCGCTCCAGCACCGCCACGCCGCCGAGCCCTTCCAGCCACGACAGGTTGAAGGCCAGCCAGCTCCAGCCGCAGATGGCTGCCCGGGTGGTGGGCAGCGGCTGCGCGTGGTGCACCTCGTCGGCGCTGAGGCCCACGGCCTCGCCGTGCCGCACCCACAGGGTGTAGTGGTCCGAGCCGCAACGCGGGTCGAACAGCATCTCCTCGGTCTCGTGAGCGAGGAGTTCCTTCTTGACCTCCATGTGCGGACAGCGCGCGATCAGGTAGGCCCAGGCCGAGCGCCTCCCGCGCACGAACAGCCCGAACTGCCGCGCGATGATCTGCGCCCGCCGCGGAGTCAGCCGCATGTCGTAGAACTCCTGGACCTCGGGTTCGGCGAACGTGTCCCGTGTCAACTGGTTCAGTGACTCGTCGTACCGTGCTACCGTCGCATCCATCCCGTTGCTCCTTTCAGCCGTCCACCGGTATGCGCTCCATGGCCTCCAGCACGCCGGCGCGATAGATGGTCATGAGTTCCATGGATTCCCTGACGGCGCGCAGCGCCTCCTCCTGCAACGGCCCGGTGGCGTGCTTCTCGAGATCGGGCAGGAACATGTCGCTGTGCTCCTCGTCGGCCTGGGAGTGGACGTCGAAGTTGGGCATCTCCTTCATCTTGAAGCCCATGTCCTCGCTCCAGCGCCGGCCCATGCGGGTGGAGTGGCCGCCGCCGTGGTCTCCCAGCAGGCGGTCGTCGTTGCACCACTCGGTCACCGTCAGCGCCGCCAGCCCCTCCAGCCAGGGCTTCTCGCGGGTGATCCAGCCCCAGGCGTAGAGCACCGCGCGGGTGGTGGGAAGGGGGTCGGCGTTCAGGATGTCCTCCGGCTGGAGTCCCACCGTCTTGCCCTGGTTGAGGATCAGGGTGATGTGGCCGTGCTCGCTGAACTCGTCCTTGATCACCTCGCCGTACTCGTGCTGCAGGATCTTCTGCTTCACCGACCAGACCGGGCAGTTCCCGGACACGTGCGCCCAGCAATCGCGGCGGTGGCGTATGAAATGGGCCAGTTCCCGGACGATCACCTGGGCGCGCAACGGCGTCTGCTTCAGGTCGAAGTAACGGGTAACGACATCGGAAGCCGAATGCTCCCGCACGATATCGCCGATGGCTTTGCGCCACTCGTGAACTTCCATGCTCGATCCCTCCTGACCCGTCTCGCCGAAGCGCGACGCGAATCAAAACCCGATGGCACAGCCGTCCTTGCGCGGATCCGACCCGCCCATGAGCACGCCGGTCTCCGGCTCGATGGCGACGGCGTGGGCGCCGCCGAAACTCTCGGGCGTCGCCGACACCACGCGGTGGCCGCGCGCATCCAAGCCGCTTAGGGTGCCGGACGCAACGCCCGGCTCCAGCGCCACCTCCAGCCCCGACAGGTGGTTGAACCGCGGCGCCGCCAGCGCCTCCTGCGCGTCCATGCCGAAATCCACCACGTTGGCGATGATCTGGGCCTGCACCTGGGCCTGCACGTGACCGCCCTTGAGCCCCACCACCAGCACCGGCCGCCCGTCCCGGCACACCATCCCCGGCATCAGCGTGTGGCTGCAACGCTTGTGGGGGCCGAGGCAGTTGGGGTGCCCTTCGTCGAGACAGAACATGTGGCCGCGGTTCTGGAGCACGATGCCGGTATCCTCCACCGCCACGCCCGAGCCGAAGCCCATGAACAGGCTCTGGATGAACGAGACCCGGTTGCCTTGGCCGTCGGCCACGGCCACGTACTCGGTGTCCCCACCCAGCGGGGCCGCGTCCACGCGCGCCGCCGCCTCCTCCATGGCGATACCGGCCCGGAGCGCGCCGATGCGCGCCTCGGCCGCCAGGTCCCGCCAGCTCACGGTCATGCTGTCGCGGTCGGCGAGGTAGAGCTCGCGGTCGGCAAAGGCGCGCTTCTTGGCTTCGATGAAGAGGTGGAGGTGGTCAGCGCCGTTGTGTTCCAGGGAGCCCAGGTCGTAGCCCTCCAGGATGCCGAGCATCTCGAGCGCCACGAACCCTTGCGTGGCCGGCGGCAACTGGTACACCTCGTGGCCGCGGTAGGACGCGTGGATGGGTTCCACCCACTCCGAGGCGTGCTCCTCCATGTCCCGCGGGCTGAACGCCCCGCCCAGCTTCGTGGAGCAGCGCACGAACTTCTCCGCCACCTCGCCGCGGTAGAAGTATTCGGCGCCGCCCTCGGCGATGCCGCGCAGCGTGCGGGCGAGATCCGGCTGCCGGAAGATCTCTCCCGGCCGCGGCGCGCGTCCGTCCACCAGGTAGGCCTCGGCCGCTTCCCGGTTCTTTCGGAGCTTGCCCTCCAGGCCGCGCCACTCCTCGCTGGTGAAGGCGCTCACCGGAAAGCCTTCCTCGGCATAGCGGATGGCGGGCTCCAGGACCGCCGCCAGCGTGCGCGTGCCGTGAGCCGCGAGCAACGTCTCCCACCCGTGCACCGCGCCGGGCACCGTCACCGAATGGATCCCGGTCTGCGGCACCACGTCCAGGCCCTGCTTCCGGAAAGCCGTGGCATCGGCGCCGTAGGGGGACCGGCCGCTGGCGTCCAGGGCCTTCATCTCACCGGTCTCGGCGATGTAGAGGAGCGCGAAGGCGTCGCCGCCGACGCCGATGGACATGGGTTCCAGCACCCCCAGCATGGCCGCGGCGGCAACCGCCGCATCCACGGCATTGCCGCCCTCGGACAGGACCTGGACGCCCACCAGCGAAGCGAGGCGCTGGCTACAGGCGACCATCCCATTCCTGCCCATCACTGTACCCATGATGCTCCTGAAAGCCCGTTCCGAGCGCGGTCGCGCGCCCTCAAGCCGCCCGGTCCTCCGGCACCTCCATCATCGCCGACCCCAGCGCTCCCCGGTACGCCCGATCCAGCGCCAGGCAGTCCCGCGCCGCCCGGATGATGAGGGCGCCGGTGTCGGCGTCGCGCACGTACTTCTCGAACACCGGGTCGAACATGTCCGAGTGGCCGATGTCCGCGGTCATGTGGAGCTGGGTGTTGGCGTCGAGCTTCTCCACCGAGCCGACGATCTCACGCGCCTTCTTCATGGCCATGCGGTGGGTGAAGCCGCCGCCCTTGACGATCTCGTTGTTGTTCTTGCGTTCGGTGGTGTGGTTGACCATCAGCGCCTCGATCCACGAGCGCGTGGAGCACAGGTGGAACCACGCCCAGAACGCCGCCCGCGCCCCCGGCAGAAGGGTGGCCTCGTCCGCGGCCGCGGCCATGTCCTCGTCGGTCAGGTGCGCCGCGCCCAGCCGCTCGTCGAAGATCAGCTCGTCCTTCTCATGCTCCCAGACGGCCCGCTTCACGTCCAGCGGCGCCTTGGCCCCGGCCACCGCCCAGCAGTCGCGCCGGCTCTTGATGTAGTGGGGGTAGTGGAGATCGAGAACGGCCTGACGCGCCGGGGTGAGGCGGACGCCGAAGATGCGCCGGTATTCCGCGCTCTCGAAATGCCGGTTGACCATGTCGTCGACGACGGTGCGCGCTTTCGTCCACTCGCTCATGGGTACCTCCGATTCGGATGGATCCGCCGGCGTGGACCCGCGGCACGGGCGGGTTTGAAACCCGCCCCTACGTCCAGGGCTCGCACGCTGCCGTTGCCGGTTCAGACGGGCCAGCCGTGCTCGGACACGTCCACCCGGTTCTCCTCCGGATCGGTGATCCAGCTCTCCGCGACGGCGCCGTAGGTGTTGGCGTTGGCGGTGGCCTTCACGGACTCCTCGACGGCCTTGACGCTGTCCACGACGAATCCGAAGTGGTGGATTCCGTAGGGCAGGTTCGGGCTGCTGATCAGCGCCACGTCGACGTGCCCGTCGGAGAGGTAGATGGTGCCGTTGGGTCCCCGGCTCTTCTCCTCCAGACCGAAGTGCTCCTTGTAGTAGTCCGCCACCTTGTCGCGGTCGTGGGTGTTGATGGCGATGTGTCGTATCCTGGGCCGTGCCATGGGTATTCTCCTTCCTGACGGATCGCCTCGGGAGGCGTTGTCAGTTTCCGATAATGTTCCTGAGCTTGACCTTGACCGCGGGCGAGGTGGACAGCACGCGCTTGACCTGGGCCGCCACGTCGTCCGCCGAGACGTAGTCGATGACCATCCTCGTCTTCTTGGCGAGGGCCAGGAACTCCGGGTCTTCCAGCGTCGCCTTGAAGGCCCGGCGCAGCACCTCGACGCGGTCGGCGGGGGTCTTGGGCGGCGCGGCGAACGGGCGGAAGAAGCGGTACTGGGCCATCCACGCGTTGAACGCCTCCATGTCCTCGGCGGCCTTGATGAAGTCGGTGTACTTGGGCAGGCCCTTCACGCGCGGGTCGTCGGAGTCGCCCTGTATGAGCACCGGGATCAGCCGGCCGTCGCCCTTGGCGTTGAGCATGTCACGGGCGGTGATCTTCATGGACACCCACTGCCAGCAGGCGCCGTCCACCTCCCTCCGGGTCATGGCGGCGCGAATGCCCGCCGTGCCCTGGTAGCCGGGCACCAGCTTCACGTTGGCGCCGATCAACTGCTTGAGGATCCTGGGCTGCTCGCGGGTGCTGCTGCCGGCCGCCCCCATGGTAATGGGCTTCTTCGACGTCACCAGGTCCTGGAGCTTCTTGACGCCGCTGAAGCCCATGAACGCGCACACCGGCATGCCCACGCTGGGCGCCCCGATCCAGTGGAACTTGCCGGCGTCGAACTTGATCCCCTCGGTGCCCATGGTCTGTTCCATGACCAGGCCGCTGATGAGCATGGCGAAGGTCAACCCGTCGGGTTTGGCGACGTTGTAGAGGTAGTTGGCGGCGATGAGGCTGCCGGCCCCCGGCATGTTCTGGACGATGAGGTTGGGCTTGCCCGGCAGGTGCTTGGGCATGTGGCGCGCGATGGCGCGCGCGTAGGTGTCGTAGCCGCCGCCCGGAGACGTGCCGACGATGAGCCGCAACGTCTTGCCGGTGTAGTCCGGCGCCGCGTGAGCCGAGGAGAGCCAGCACAACGAAGCGGCGACTACCAGACAACCGAGGGTTCCGATCCTGTTCATGAGAGCTCCTCCCCACGCGTTGCAGCGCCGCAAGGTACAAGGCGGCGCATAGCCTGTTTTCCGGTCTCCCTCCCATTTACTCCCCTTCGGTGTTGCGGTTCAACCCTGGCGGGCGGCCGGGAGTTCGCGCCGCCGGGACGGCTGGTGTATAGGATCAGGGGCTCGTGACCCCCATCGATCTCAAGGGAGGGAGACATGGACAAGATACATTTCCCCTACCGATCCGGCAGCCATCTCGCGTTCCTGCACGTGGCGGCGGAGTCCGGCTCCTGGGAGAGACACGGTCTGGACGTGGAGTACGACGTCTACATCAGCTCGGAGGATGCCCACAAGCATGTGGCCGACGGCAGCGTGGAGTTCGTCGGCGGCAACCACGTCTCCACCTACGGCGCGCGCACGCGCGGCGACCAGTGGCTCTACCTGGGGCAGACCGTGAGCCTTCTCGACCACCGGCTCGTGGTGAGGGCCGACTCGGGTATCGAGGGTCTACCCGATCTCAAGGAGAAGGTGGTGGCCACGCGCGGCAACCACCCGGGCCTCAACACCTGGCTGTTCCTGAAGCAGAACGGGCTCGACCAGGACCGCGGCGACGTAACGCTCGAAACGATTCGCGGCGCCGCCACCTGGGAGGCGGTGCGGGACGGCAAGGCCGACGCGGCGCTGGTCAGCCCGCCGGCCGACGTCTTCGCGGAGCGCGCCGGCCTCCGTGTCATCGCCGTGGACCCGCTGCCCATGGTCTGGTTCACCACCATGTCCAGCGGACGAAAGTTCGTGGACGCCCATCCCGACATCGTCGAACGCTTCCTCAAGGGAGCGTGCCAGGGCATTGCCTACTTCAAGACCCACCGGCAGGAGTCCATCCGCATCATACAGGAAAAGCACAAGGCCGAAGGGGAACTGGACCTCGAGGCGGCGACCCGCCTGTGGGAGAGCCTGTCGAAGATCCTGAGCCCGAAGCCCTATGCCTCGTTCCAGGCCGTGGGCAACGTCTACGAACTGGCCAAGCGCAAGGACCCGGCGGCCGCGGAGGTCGAGCCCACATCCCTGTGGGACTATCACCACCTGCGCCGGATCGACGACAGCGGCTTCATCGACAGCCTGTACCAAACGTGATCAAGGGCATGGCGGACAGCCGCGGGCACGGGCGGAACGCGACCCGGCGAGCCGATGGCGCCCCATGTCCCCCGGCGCCGGCACGGAGAACACATGAATGACCCGACCACCGTGCTGGTCACGGGCGCTGGCGGTTTCATCGCCAAGCACGTGGTGCTGGAGCTGCTGGCGGCCGGCTATGGCGTGGTGGGCTCGGTGCGGTCGGATTCGCGCCGGGACGAAGTCCTGGCGGCGGTGCCGGCGCATCTCCCGTCCCGCCGGGACCTCGGCCAACGCCTGCGCTTCGTCAAGCTGGATCTCTCCAGCGACGCCGGCTGGCGCGAAGCCATGGCGGGCGTGGACGTGCTGATGCACACGGCGTCGCCCCTTCCCATGGCGCAGCCGAGAGACGAGAACGACTTGGTCCGGCCCGCGGTCGACGGCACCTTGCGGGCCCTCGGCGCCGCGCGCGCGGCGGGCGTCCGGCGCGTGGTGCTGACCTCCTCGACCGCCGCGGTGACGAACCGGAGACCCGGGAATGACAAGGAACGCTTTGACGAGTCGGACTGGAGCGACCCGGCATGGACCGGGATGACGCCCTACTCGAAGTCGAAGACCCTGGCCGAACGCGCGGCATGGGACTTTGTCGACGACCGTGCGCCGGAAATCGAACTGACCACCATCAACCCTTGTCTCGTCCTCGGCCGCCCCGTCGACGACTTCTACGGCACCTCGCTGCGCGTAGTGGAAAGGCTGCTCCGAGGGAAGGACCCCCTGCTTCCCAAGGTGGGCATGGGGATCGTCGACGTCACCGACGTCGCCCGCATGCACGTGCGCGCCGTGACGGCGGCGGGCGCGCCAGGGAAACGGCTCATCGGGGCCGCGGAGTTCATGTGGATTGCGGAGATCGCCGAGATCCTGAAGGCGGCCTACCCCGAACGAAGGATCCCGCTGCGGACGGCGCCCGATTTCCTGATCCGCCTCGCCGGCCTCTTCGACCGCTCCATCCGCTCCATCGTCCCGCTGCTCGGCAGGCGCCAGGAACTGGACAGCTCTCGCGCCCGAGCGCTGCTGGACATGGACTTCATCCCCGCCGCCGAGAGTGTCCGGGCGGCAGGCCGCTACATCATGGAGCGCGGACTGGCCGGCTAACGCCGGCACCCCTGGTCAGTCCGGTCTGGCGCTCGCGCTCAATTCCTTTCACTGCTTGGCGTAGACGATCTCCTTGTACTTGGCGAGCAGCTCCGGCGGCGCCCCGTAGAGGTCGGTGACAGTCTTCTCGATGGTCTCCGGAGAGGCCGGAGAGATGACGAGGTTTTGGCGCTCGGCATTCTTCAGGAGTTCGGGGTTGCTCAGGGTGTCCATGAAGGCCTTGCGCAGGATGGCCACGCGGTCGGGGGGCGTGCCCGGAGGCAGCGCGAAGAGGCGCAGGAGCTTCATGGTGCTTATGAAAAAGTCCGCGATCCGTTGCTGCTCGGCGTTGAGGTTGAGATCCTTGAGCGTGGCGATGCCGGGGATGGGCTTGAGCCGCGGCTCCTCCCCCATGGACAGGATCGGGCGTACGAGGCCGCTCTTGATGTAGCGGCGGTAGTTGCCCTGCATGGTCTGCTGGGACATGACCCGCGCGTCCAGCTCCTTCCGCTCCATGGCTGCCATGACGTTGGCCGTGCCCCGGTAGCCCATGATCGCCTTGATGGGATAGCCCAGGTGGCGGAGAAACAGCGTGGCCGCGGTGGATGCCGAGCCCCTGCCCGTGGACCCGGCGTGAAGGGGCTTCTTCAAGTTCTTGAAGTCTTCGAAGGTCTTGACGGGAAGGTCGCTGCGGACCCACAAAACCTCCGGAAGGCTGCCGATGGCCGGATCTCCGAGCCAAATGAATTTCCGCGGGTCGAACCTGACGGACGGGTCTCCAACCACGCCATCGACCAGCGAGCCGGCATTGAACACGACGACGGTGAGGCCGTTGCCCGGCTGCATGGCATAGACACGGTTGGCGGCGGACTTGCTCCCGGCTCCCGGCATATTCATCACCAGCACCGACGGATTGCCGGGCACGTGCTTGCTGAGGTACCTGCCCAGGAGCCGGGAGAACGTATCGAAACCGCCTCCGGGACTGTAGCCGACGATGATGCGGATGGTCTTGCCCTTGTAGAAGGGCGCGTCCGCCGCCCAGGTCGTCCCCGCCAGCATCAAAAGCGCTGCAAAACCGATGACTATGGTACGAAATGCTTTCATTGGAATCTCCTTCCCGTGGGAGTTCCGGGTCGTTCGCCGAAGACGACCGACCGTGGTGTCAACGCGCCGGGGTTGCCCGGCGCCGTCAGATTCCGGCCTTACCCTTGATCTTGTCCAACAGCCGCACCGCCACCTCGATGTCCTCTTCCATCGTGCGGCCGCTCACCCCTATGGCCCCCACCATGGTGCCATCCTTGTCCTTGATGAGCACCCCGCCGCCGATGGACGTGAGGTTCGGATCGCCATAGGCGGCGATGCCGCGGGTGCCCACCATCTTTTCGATCTCCACCGAGTCCCGGCCGAACCAAACCGCGGAGTATCCCTTGTTGTGAGACAGGACGCTGGAGCGGTAGGGCGCGCCGTCCATGCGCGTGTAGTGCAACAGCTCCCGGTGGGCGTTCAGCACCGCCCAGGATACCGGACGCCCGGTCTCGTTCGCCAGCTCGGCAAGCAGCTCGCCCGAAGCTTCGTGAATCACCGTGTGCGAAAGGTCTGCCATGTCGTGAACCTCCCTTGTCATCAACGGCCTTACGGCCCTTTTTCCCGCCTCTGCCGGACTACGTCACCAGCCTGTTCTCTTATTGACCGACGGGCGCGGAGTCAAGCCGCGAGGAGTCCCCCAGGTCGGGGCCACGCAGGTCGGAGCGCCAACCGAGCATTCCCAGGGTGGCGCCGGCACACACGAAGGCGGCCAGGAGCAGCGTCGTCGCCGAGCCCAGGACGGCGGCCACTACGCCCATCTGGGCTTCGCCGAGACCGGGCATGCCGACGCTCAGCATGCGGGTGAAGCTCGACACGCGGCCTCGTAGCGCGTCCGGGGTCACCAACTGGATCACCGCATTGCGCGGGATGGTCTGGACGGCGTCGAAGACGCCGAGCAGCGTTACCACGGCCAGCGACATGAGAAACCACGGCGAAAGCGCGAGACCCGCGAGGCACGCGGCGTAGCCGAGGATGCCTCCCGCCACCACCAGACCCTTGTAGCGCATGTCTCCGCACGCCATGATCGCGGCCGCGCCGAGGATCGCTCCCACCGCGGGCGCCGACGAGAACAAACCGAAGCCGGTCGCGCCCATGCCGAGATCCACCGCGATCACCGGCAAAAGGATTCGATAAGCGCCGAAGAAGACCGCCACCACGTCCATGGACACCAGGACCGCGATGACCGACTCCCGCTTGACGAACGACAAAGCCTCCACCAGGCTCCTGACGGCGGACTGGCCGGTTGTGGCAGGGACCGACCGGTAGCTCATGAACAGCATCACCCCGGCGCTTAGGAGATAGACACAGCCGTTGAATCCATAGGTCACGCCGCTGCCGGCGATGGCGATCATCGGCCCCGCCAACGCCGGGCCGATGATCTGCGCCAGCTTCCACGCCGTGCCGGTGAAAGCAAAGGCGTTGACCAGCAGGTTACGCGGCACCAGCGCGGGAGTGATGGCGGTACGCGCAGGCGCGCTGATGGCCACGAAAGACGAGCTCACCATGGAGATGACCAGGATGTGCCACAACTGGACCGTCCCGGTGACGATCAGCGCGGCCAGCAGGAGGTTCGCCGCGGCGCTGCCGAGCTGCATCACCATGATGAAGCTCCTGCGGTCGACCCGGTCGGCGATGAGGCCGCCGGCGAGGGAAAAGACGATGATGGGGACGCCGCGGGCCAGACCGGTGAGCGCCAGGTAGGCCGTCGAGCCGGTCATCTCGTACACCACCCACAGGTCGACGATCCGCTGGATCTGGTTGCCCATGGAGGCGCTCACCACCGCCACGTAGAACAGCCGGAACTCGCGGTACGCGAGTGATCCACCTGCCCGTTGCAACCCGTCTTTGATTCTTCGGAGCATGAATGGGTGGCGGGCCGGCGATGGCGCGCAGGACGCGTCGCCCTTCACGCACGCATCGCGTTGCAATGTTCCAGCCGACGGAGGGTTTCGTCCAGGTAAGCCAACGGTACGATGCGACAATCGCCTCGGGACTGACGGGCGGTTCCGCCGTACACCACGATCTTGGCGGAGATGTCCGGGATCAGATCGGCAACACGGTTGAGAGAATCGCAGTAGTCGGAAGCGACCGTGGAGCCGGACTTGACCTCGATCGCCCCAATGCCGCGGCCGGTTTCATAGAAGATGTCGCATTCCAACCCCCTTGCATCGCGGAAGAAGGAGATATTGGACTGACGGCCCCTGTTGAAGCGGTGCTTGAGCACCTCCGAGACGACCACGTTCTCGAAAAGGGCTCCTCGAAGGGGATGGGTAACGACCTGCTCCTTGTTCTCGATGCCGATCAGGTAGCTGGCGAGCCCGACGTCGTGGAAATAAAACTTGGGTGTCTTGACCAAACGCTTTCGGAGATTGGCATGAAACGGCGGGAGCTGAAAGATGATGTAGCTCGTCTCCAGGACGGTCAGCCACTCCCGCGCCGTAGAATGTGAGACGCCGGCGTCCGAACCTAGCGAGCTCAGGTTCACCAGTTGGCCGACGCGTCCGGCGCACAGGCGCACGAAACGCCGGAAACTTGAAAGGTTGCGTATCTCACCCAGCCGGCGGACGTCACGTTCGACATAGGTTTCGAAGTAGTCGCCGAGCGCTTGATGCGGGTCCAGCCCCTGGTCGAGAATCCGAGGATAGAACCCAGAATAGACAATGTCGTCCATGGCATCGCTCGCGCCCATGCGACGACGTTCGTTCAAGGAAAACGGCAACAGGCGGAGCAGTGCCGTGCGCCCGGCCAACGACTGACCGATGGCATTGGAGAGCTGAAACTGCTCGCTGCCCGTAAGCACGAAGAGACCGTTTCGGCCTTTCTCGTCGGCGAGGACCTGAAGGTAGGACAGAAGCTCGGGAACGTGCTGAACCTCATCAATGATCGCGCCGTCCCTGAACTGCGACAAGAAGCCCCGTGGGTCCGTTTCGGCAAAGTCCCGTTGGTCGGGTGCTTCGAGGTTGGCATACTCCAGATTCGAAAAGGCCATGCGACAGAGTGTCGTCTTGCCCGATTGTCGTGGGCCCGTGACTGTCACGAAAGGGTACTGGCGAAACAGCGCGCCCAGACGGGGCATGATCTCGCGCTCGATCATGACGTCACGATACTACAAGTTGCACAAAATGCAAGTGGCGACTTCAATTTGTACACGCGCGTCCATGCCGATGAGGAAGGCGATGGCCACCAGCGGGTCCCACTGGGTCACCACCGACAGGAACAGCGCGTACATCAGCGGGGTGATGCCGTTGACCTTGCGGCTGGAGATCACCACCGGCCGGGTGAACTCGGCGGCAATCTTGAAGGCCTCGCTGAACATCGATTACTCCGGCCGAGGGTCACCCGGGCTCGCGGCGGCGTCCGGCCGGCTTCGCCGAGCCACCTCGCCGCGCAGAATCTTGCCCACCGGGCTCTTGGGAATAGCCTCGGTGAAATCAATCCGGTAAGGGATCTTGTAGTGCGCCAACTCTTCCCGGAGGCTTTGGCGCAACATCTCGGAGAGTTCGGACGAGGGATCGTAGCCCGCCGACGGCACCACCACCCCCAGCACGCGGTTGCCGATCTCCGGGTCGGGCTCGGGCAACACCACGGCTTCGGCCACCGCGGGATGCCGCTGGAGCGCGTTCTCCACCTCCGTTGGCACCAGGAACAACCCGCGGGTCTTGAAGCACTCGTCGCCGCGTCCGGCGATGAAGATGTAGCCGTCGTCGTCGCGGTAGGCCAGGTCGCCGGTATCGTAGACCCCGCCCCGGCGCGCCGCCTCGGTGCGGCCGGGATCGCCGTAGTATTCGAGGAAGAGTCCCGGGTCTTCGGTGGAGATCACCGTCCGCCCGACCGCGCCGTCGGCCACGGCGCGACCGTCGTCGTCGACGATGTCGATCCCCACGCCGGGCGCCGGTACTCCCACCGAGCCCGGTTTCACCGGATGCCGCGCCCCCTGCCCGACCACGAGCTGGTACTCCGATACGCCATAGTGTTCGTACATCTCGCAGCCGAACCTTGCCTTCCACTGGCGGTATGTCGCTTCCCGGAGGGCCTCCCCGGTGGAGTGGGCACCCCGTAGCGTGTGGATGTCGTACGCGTCCTCCATGCCTTCGGTGGCCAGCATGCGGCGGTAGACCGTGGCCACCGAATGCAGAACGGTCACGCCCAGGGCCGCCACGTGATCGAGCACGTTCTCGGGCGTGGCGCGGCCCGACAGCACCGCGCAGGTGACCCCGTTGCGGAGCGGAAACAGCAGGTTGTGCCCCAGGGCGCTGATGAAGCTCCATTCGCCGGTGGCCATCACCACGTCGTTCGACTCCGGCGGAAGCCGATAGCGGTTGAGGTCTCCCAGGGCGACGATCCAGCGATGCGCGTGGACGATGCATTTGGGGCGGCCCGTTGTGCCGGAGGTGCACACCATGAAGGCCGGCTCGTGGGGCGAGGTGTCCCGGGTTGCAACGTCGGTTGAAGACGCGCGGAGGAGGGCCTCGAAGGGCAGTTCGTCGCTCGGCGACTCCCCCGCGCAGACCACGGTGCGGAGGTCCATCGGCTTGCGCAGGTCGCGCAGGGCTTGTGCGCGGCTGCTCTCGGTCACGGCCAGCCTGGGGCGGGTCTGCTCCAGGATGGCCCGGACTTCACGCACCCCCAGCAGCGAATTGACCGCCACGGGCAGCGCCCCCAGCTTCACGGCGCCGAGAAACGCGGTGGCGAACTCCGGCGAGTTGGGCATCCGTACGAGCACCCGGTCTCCAGGCGAGACCCCCAACTCCCGAAGCCCCTTGGCGAAACCGTGCACCCTGTCGAGGAGTTCCCGGTAGCTGAGACAGCCGTCGCGCCACAGCATGGCGGTCCGATCGCCATGACCCGCGGCCACGGGACGCTCCAGCACTTCCGCAATGATATTCAGTCGCGGCGGGATCTCGCGATAGCCCGGCCACAGCATCGAAACCTCGGACATGACCGCAACCCTGGGACGCCTCGGGCGTTGGCGCCTACTTGTTCACTCCTTCTTGCCTCCACCCTTGTCCGGAAACGGCCAGCCGGCGTCGTAGGGATAGGTGTAGCGGGGAGGGCGCTTTTCCTTGAACGCCCGCATGCCCTCCTGGCAGTCCTTGGTGCGGGTGATCTCGAGCACCGACTCCAGCTCCTCGCGATAGCCTTCGTCGGTACGGTTCCAGTTCCAGTACATCTTGACCAGCCGCTTGGCGTGACGAACCGACAGGTAGGGGTTGGCCGCGATTCTGGCGGCCAGGGCGAAGGCCTCGTCCATCAGCTTTTCGTGCGGCACCACCTCGTCCACCAGCCCGATGCGCAACGCCTCCTCGGCGTCGATGATGTCGCCGGTGAGGATCAGCCGCATGGCCCGGCCGATGCCCACGAGCTTGGGGAGGTTGCGGGAGCCGCCGCTTTCGGGAACGAAACCCGCCGGCACCGCCACCTCGCCGAAACGCGCCCGATCCGAGGCGATGCGCATGTCGCACAGAGTGGTCATCTCCAGGCCCACCCCCACGGCGGGGCCGTTCACCGCGGCGATGGTGGGCTGCGGCAGGTCCTCGAGCTTGCGCATGGCGCTCTGCAGCACCCGGTGCCGGAGATCGTTCAGGAAATACTCCGCCAGCTCCTTGTACGGACCCTCGATGCCGCTGGAACCCTCGAACGCCCCCAGCACCGCCCCTTCCGAGGTGAGGTCGCCACCGGCGCAGAAGCCTCGCCCCTCGCCCGTCAGGATCACCACCTTGAGGACGGAGTTGCGGGCGATCTCGTTGCACAGGGCGTCCAGCTCAAGCCGCATCAGCGGGTCCACCGCGTTGAGCTGGTCCGGACGGCTCAGGGTGACGACCCCGATGCAAGGCTCTCCCGGCCGCAACGGGTTGTCATGCACTTCCCATTTGAGCGTCTTGTAGTCCATGACACCTGGTCCTTTCGGTCCTTACCCCGAACTCGTCGTTCCGTGCCCCCCTCCGTCATTCCCGCGGAAGCGGGATCCAGGTTGGGTGGGGCGTGGGGGTGAAGGCGCGCCCCGGTCAGTCCTCGTCCTCGCCGTAGAAGGAGGTGTTGGGCAGGATCTCGCTGGTCCGCCGGCGCTGCCGCGCGATCTTGGTGCCGGTCTTCCAGAACTCGCCGCGGGTGGCCAGGGCGGCCTCCTGCTCCAGCTCCGCGTTCCAGTCGCCCAGCGAATAGCCGAACCACGGCGACTGGGGCTCCAGCTCCGGCAATCCCAACTCTTCCCAGAGCTTGCGGCCCCGCTCCATGTACTCCCGGGTAGGCAGCGAGATGGGCGGCAGCTTGTCCTTGAGGGTGGCGTCCCACAGCAGGCACGAGTCCTCGGCGGAGCCGCGGGCATCGTGGCGCGGGGCGTGCCCCACGTCCATGCCGTGCATGATCTGCACGTCGCGGTGCGGCTTGGAGCGGTAGCCCATGGCCCAGAACACCGCGTCGAGGTTGTCGGGGTCGATGTCCTCGTCCACGGCGATGACGATCTTGGACATGGAGGGACGGAAGGCCACCGCGCCCATGAGCGCGCGCCACACCTCCGCCGGGCTGGGCTTGCGCATCTGGATCACGGTGAGCTTCTGGGTCGCGGTCAGAGGCTCGTGGAGCATCACCCGCACGACGCTCTTCACGCCGATGCCGTCGCGCAGGTGCTCCAGGTAGATCGGCTCATAGGCCATCTTCTTGATGACGCTGGACTCGGACGGCGTCACCTGGCTGATGATGGAGCACAGCACGGCGTCGCGGCGGCGGGTGATGCAGGTGACCTCCATGAACGGGTTGTACTCCTTGGGGTTCACGTGGCCGTGGGACTCGCCGAAGGGCGCCTCGGGCTCCAGCCACTCGGTGGAGACGAAGCCCTCGACGATGATTTCCGCGTCCGCCGGCACCATCACCGGCACCGTGCGCGCCTGGGTCACCCGGATGGGCGCCTTCACCAGCCCTCCCGCCACCGAGAACTCGTCGAGATCGTAGGCGAGCTTCTGCGCGGCCACGTAGGAGATGGCGGGGACGCCGCCGATGCACAGCGCCACCGGCATCTTCTCGCCCCGTTCCCGGTACTTGAGCCAATGCCGGTAGATCCCCTGCCCCAGCTCGATGGACGGATTGCATCCGACCCGGTCCCGGGCCTTGATCATGGCCCGGTAGGTGCCGATGTTGTGCACGCCGCTGTCCGGGTCGCGCGACACGAAATGGGCCGCGCTCACGTACGGCGCGTTGTCCCAGCCGGGCGTGGAGATGGGGACCGGGATGCCGTCCATGCCCCGCCCCCGGCTCTTGAGCTGCGCACCGGAAAAGACCACCTCGTGCACCGGCGCGTGCGCCGAGGGGATCTCCACCGGCTCCACGGGATTGGTCTTGGCGTCGGCCCAGAGGGCGTTGATGTCGGTGTCCTCGTCGCACCCGAGGCCGATGCGGTAGATGCGCCGGTTGGCCGCCAGCACGCCGATGGCCACCGGGATGTCGTAGCGCTTCCCCTTGGCGTCCACCGGCTGCTCGAACAGGAACGCCTTGCGGTCCCGTTCCTTGATGCCTCCCCGGAACTGCCAGCGCACCAGCGGATGCATGTCCTGGTCCTTGTCGACGGGCCGGTCCACGCGGACCAGCAGGCCGGCGTCGTCCAGCCGGCGAAGATGTTCGTGAAGGTCCGGGTAGGCCCGCTCCGGTATTTTCCGCGCCGCGCTCGCGATCCTCGGGTTCCTCTTTGCCATGTCGGGGGTCCTTTTCCGTGGGTGGGTTTGCGGTTAGTGAAGACTGGCACCTTATCGTACCCCAGCCGGGGAAGTCTAGGGACATGAACTAGGGCACTGTGTGATCTTGAAAACGCGTTCCGGCAACAGAGGTGACAGCCTCTTTGGCGAAGGAGGTGTCCCACCCCCTTCAAATTTCCAGCAAGTTTAAGACTTCACCCATGGCCGGCTGCGGTTGTACTCACGAGAAGCCCTGCAAGTGCGAGGGCGTCAGGAGAACTTGATCTCTAGTATCGTGTCCCGCAAATACTTGACCTATTCGAGAAATGCTCAAGGTTCAATAACCGGTACTGGCTCCGGTTGAATTTCAATAACTTACATGGATTCGCGACCAACTGACACAGCAGCGCACGGGCTGGACGGGAGATGTCACGTAACACAAACTTCACGCACCCTTAACATTCAGTAGACGGATATAGGGATTTGAAGGAGTTACGGAGGACGCGGCGGGTTTTGGCGCACGCGCTGAGCCGGAGAAACGAGGGCTGCTAGTGTCGTGTCCCGCAAATATATGAGCAAAGACGTTGGACCTTGGCAAGGATGGAGTCAGCGGTGGCGGTCCACATGAAGGGAGCGGCATTGCGGTTGTAGTTTTGGACGAAGAGTCGGATTTTCTGGACGAGTTGGGAGACGCTGGAGAAGGAGCCGCGGCGGATGGCCATCTGGGTGATGAGGCCGAACCAGCGTTCGACTTGATTGAGCCATGAGGCATAGGTGGGTGTAAAGTGGATGTGGTAGCGGGGGCGTTTAGCGAGCCAGGCTCTGACCTTTGGATGTCTGTGGGTAGCATAGTTGTCAGCGATGAGATGGACGTCGAAAGGTTCGGGGACGTTGGCATCGATGTGGTTGAGGAAGGTAAGGAACTCCTGGTGACGATGGCGTTTTTTGCACTGGGCGATGACTCGGCCGGTAGCAATGTCAAGGGCGGCGAACAGGGTGGTGGTGCCGTGGCGGACGTAATCATGGGTGACCCCTTCGACGTACCCCAATCCCATGGGCAGCATGGGTTGAGTGCGGTTGAGGGCTTGGACCTGGGTTTTTTCATCGACGCACAGGACCACGGCATGGTCGGGCGGGTTGAGATAAAGTCCCACGATATCGCGCACTTTCTCGACGAAGAAGGGATCGTTGGAGAGTTTGAAGTGACGCTGGCGGTGGGGTTGGATGCTGAACAGGTTGAACCACCGTTGCACGGTACTCTTGGAAATGCCGGTTTCCTCGCCCAGCGCACGCACGCTCCAATGGCTGGAACCGTCGCGTGGTTTGCTTTGCAGTGCGGCGTTGAGGGTTGTGGCCACCCGTTCATCTTCATAGGTCCTGTGGCGCCCCCGACCCAGTTCATCGTGCAGGCCCTCGATGCCGCCCATGAGATAGCGCTTGCGCCAGTTGGCGACCGTTGCCTTGTTCACGCGCATGCGCCCGGCAATAGAGCTGTTGGACTCTCCTTCTGCACAGGCAAGAACGATTTGCGCCCGCCGCACCAACCCGTGCGGCAGGGAGCGAGAGTTGGCAAGACTGACAAGTTGGGCTTTCTCTTCCTCCGCCAGAACCACAGGCTTAACCGGGCGACCACGCGGCATGGGCATCCTCCTTTTGGGGGGTTGCCCATTATTATACTAGTTATTTGTGGGACAGTACACTAGGTACGAAACACTTTGTAGCGCCACGGGGTAGTCCCCGTGGCGTAAGCAGAAAGCGCACCCTTTTGACGGAATGGGAGGTTGCCGGTTCCAGTCGGGTCGGGGACACCAACAGCGGGACAAGGTGCGCGGTGGCTGACCCTGTTGCCGCAGGGTCAACCGAGACACAGGCTTGCTGGGACAGAGACGAAACCTTCCCGGTCCAACAACAGGAGACCCGACAATGGATGACTTCCTTTTCGATGGTACCGAGATAAGCTCTTTGCCAGCACGAGACCCGCGGCTGGAGGCGATGCTGGCGGCGGAGGTGCTGCGGGGCTTTGAGGGACTGGCGACACTGACGGAGGCGGAACTGGGGATCACTCGGCGGTGAGGAGCATAAATACCCAAGCCCCTACTAAGCCAGACAACACTCCCGAGACAATTCCCGAGATGGCTCCGGCTACCATAGCCTCGTGCCAGAATCTTTGAACTCCCAGGATTCTATTCCCTGCGTCGCCCAAGTGCGCGACGAGAAACTTCCGCACACGCCGGCGCTCGCACCAATTCAAGGCTATTATCCCGATTGGGAGACCAGAAATTTCTGCGCCCCCGGTCTGGTTGAGGGACTTCATCCTCCCCGAGAAGGAGCACGTCTCGCCAGAGATTTTCATCTCCCACGAGGTTGAGACAGGGAAATTGCCCACTCCTTGAACCATATGTCCTGACAACTGGTCAAAGCCCTCTGACGAGTTAAAAGAGAGTCCCTTACGTCCTGACGGAAACAGTCTCACATTGCGGAAGTGGAAATCCTTTCCATCGTCATAATCCTTGGCAGTAAGACTTACCGGAATCTCCATGTCTCCTCCTAGACTGGTTCAAGGGATTCCAAGACCCCGTACGTGCGCAGAAGCGCTCCAGGTTTTGGTCCGCGCTCTTTCGAGTGTCGGCCTGCCAGATCTGGTGCAGCATCGACTTGGCGCCGGACTGAAGGTACTTGGGTAGCTTGTCGAGGACGTTGGCGGTCTGTGCACCCAACAGCGCTGTGCCCGGGTTTCGGGTAGACTTCGGCCAAGGCCGCCCAATCCCCAGCGCGCCATCATCCTCAGATGCCCCCTCCCCCGCATAGTTTGGTGACCCATCAACCTTCAACTATTATAGGTCAGTAGCAGATTCCGAAGCCTTGACCAAAGACGTCCAGACGTCTATGTTGTCAGGCATGCCCGGAAACCCCAAAAACCCGCCAGGCCGGATACGCGACGCGATCCTTAATGTGCTGTCCGAATCGCCGACTTCATTGAGCGTGGCCGCAATCGTCGCGGAAGTTCAAAGACAGGTCCGAGACGCACCCCCGTCCTCAGTACGCTCATATCTCAGGCTAAACACCCCAGAACTCTTTGTTCGCGAGACGCGGGGCGAGTATCGCGCCAAGCATCTCCCTTCAAACGCACGACAAAGAACTCTCCCAGAGGTTGATAAGAGAGAAAGCAGTTTCTCGTTTCAAATGACGAGACTTCACCACGACGATTGTTTCGCGTGGTTGGATAGGCAGCAGCACAACTCGATTCATGCAGTGGTCACCGATCCTCCCTATGGCCTCCATGAATATTCGCAAGAGCAGCAGCGGAAACTTCGAGTTGGGAAAGGAGGTGTCTGGCGCATTCCGCCCTCGTTTGATGGGCACCAACGTTCCCCGGTTCCCCGCTTTACAACCCTGGACACGGTCCAACTGGACGATCTCTTGGATTTCTTCTTCTCCTGGACGCGCTCCCTGCTTCCGGTGTTGGTGCCAGGCGCAAACGTCATCGTTGCTTCAAATCCCTTGGTTTCGCACATCGTAGCCAGGGCATTGTCGGAAGCCGGGCTGGAGCGGCGAGGCGAAATAATAAGGCTCACCATGACAATGCGCGGTGGCGACCGCCCGAAGGGCGCGCACGAAGAATTTCGCGACATCAGCGTGATGCCGCGCTCAATGTGGGAACCTTGGCTGGTATTCAGAAAAAAGCTGGACGGGCGCGTGCAGGACAACCTGCGAAAATGGAAAACCGGCGGTTTTCGTCGCCCGGAACCCGGCAAACCCTTCGGAGACGTCATTCCTTCGGCACCAAGCCGGAAGGCCGAACGGGAGATCGCCCCGCATCCAAGCCTTAAACCTCAGGCGTTTCTTCGACAGATCGTGAGGGGGGTTCTGCCTCTCGGCGAAGGCACGATCCTGGATCCGTTTGCCGGATCTGGATCCACGCTTGCCGCGTGTAACGCTATCTCATACGAGAGTGTCGGGGTCGAGAATGACCCCCACTATTTTTCAATGGCAGTGGAATCCATCCCAAAGTTGACCAACTACGGAGTATCGGGGACTAAACCCTGTAAATCCAATGCTGCCGAAGTTTCTTGATCCCTTCGGCGTGGAGAGTAGCGGTCCTGGTCCCAAGCTCACCTCTTGGATTTCTACGAAAATCCTCGGTCGTCACGTTCCCCAGATACACTTCGCTGAATGTCATCGGTCGGCGTTCTGATGCCGGCTCTGTTTCTTGATCGACTTCGTACACGAATACACACATCCATTGATTCCGCGCGCCATGGGTGTCTACGGCGCCACCCTTCTTCCGAGTCGTCTTTATCTCCACGCCCTCGTCTCCCGCCTTCACAGCGTTGTTGGGATAGACCCCCTGAACGACGAGGTCCGGGTGACCGTTGAAGTAGCTGTTCTCAACGAGAACTCGCGAGTGGCTTGCAAGACTGGAGGTGAGCATATCTGACACGACCCCCGACATGATCGCAGGACGAAGCATGTCGTCCAGTCGTTGGAGTCCTTTCGACGTAAGATGCCGGTTCACGTCGTAGAAAAAGTCGTAAACATCCTGAATTGCGAGACGGAAGTCATCAATTCGCAGTTCATAGGGGAGCGTGGCGTCCGGATTCAAGCGTCCACGATCAACAGTATTGCGTTCCATGGGCACCGACTTTATCCTCCCGGACTAGGGAAATCCAGCGATGTTGCCGGCGGTCCCGTTGCGGCTGCAACCCGCTTTCGGCTACACTTCCGCACCGTTCGTTTGCGAGTTCTTCGGGAGTTTCCAGCCCCGTGACGACACTTTCACTCGACGACAAGATCTCGCGGCTCCTCACCCACGAGTGGCGCGGCGAAAAACGGATCTCCGGCCTGCAGGGCAGCGCCAAGGGCTACGCGGTCTCCGTGGCGGCGCGGCAGCTCGACTGTCCGCTGGTGGTGCTGGCGCCCACGGTGAAGGAGGCGGAGCGCCTCTTTCTCGATCTAGCTTTCTTTCTCGGCGAGGAGGACGGGGCTTCTCCGCTGGAGGGGCGCCTCCACCTGTTCCCGGGTTGGGACATCCTGCCGTTCGAGAGCCTGTCGCCGCATCCCGATCAGATGGCGGCGCGCATGGAGGGCCTCCACCGGCTGGCCCAACAGCCGGCGCCGGTGCTGGTGACCACCCCGGCGGCGGTGCTGCAACGGGTGATTCCCAGGGAGAGCCTTGGCGGCGCGCATTTCAGCGAGGGTCAGGAAATCGACCGCGAGAAACTCCTGTGGCAGCTCTCCGACCTGGGCTTCACCCGCGCCCCGCTGGTGGAGGAACGCGGCGATTTCAGCGTGCGCGGCGGCATCGTCGACCTCTTCCCGCCGGCCTGTGAGCAGCCCGTGCGCATGGAGTTCGCCGACGACCGCATCGACTCCATCCGCGAGTTCGACGCCCGCACCCAGCGCTCCCGGTCGCGGCGCGGCGAGCTGCTGCTGCTGCCGGTCAAGGAGTTCGCCTCCGGGGCACGGACCAGCCGCGAGACGCTGGCGCGCATCGAGGAGCGGGCGGACGATCTCGGCTTCACGCGGCGTGACAAGCGCGCGCTCCTGGAGTCGGTGCGAGAAGGCGTGCGGTTCGCCGGCATGGAGTTCCTGGTCCCCTACTTCCATGACAGCCCTTTGCCGTCGATCCTCGCCCACCTGCCGCACACCAGCATTTTCTGGTGGGATCAGCCCGCCCGGGTGGAGGAGGAGCTGGAGCGGTTCCGGAAGCTGGTGGAGCAGCGGGCGGACAAGGCCGCGGCCGAGGGCCGCTTCCATCCCCCTGCCGAGGCCCTCTACCTCGATCTGGACGGCTGGCGCGAGGAGGCGGCGGCCTTCCGTCAGGTCCACGGCGAGAGCCTGGACGTTCTCGCCTCCTCCGAGGACGGCGCGACGACCCTGTCCGTGCGCTCCTACACCAACGCCGACCTGCACAACGAGCTCACCACGCAGCAGGGGGCGGAACGCTCCCTGGCGCCGCTGGTGGAGCATCTGAACGGGTGGCGGGACCAAAGGGTGCTGTTCGTGAGCGCGCATCCGGGCGACGCGCAGAGGCTGCAGCAACTGCTGGCCTACTACGAGGTGGATCTGCCGGTATCGGAGCGGCCCTTCCACGAAGTGGCCGGCAACCCCGCCAACGGCCCGGTGGTCCTGCTGGGCGGCTTGACCCAGGGGGTGCGCATCCCCGACCAGCGGCTCATCATCATCACCCTGGAGGAACTGTGGGGCCGCAGGAAGCGCGACCGCTCGGTGCGCAAGCGCGAGACCCCGAGCCATTTCATCACCAGCCTGAGCGAGCTGCGGCAAGACGACGTGGTGGTGCACCTGGACCAGGGCATCGGCATCTACCGCGGCCTCAAGTACCTCAAGGTGGCGGGCACCGAGGGCGAGTTCCTGCACCTGGAGTACCAGGGGGGCGACCGTCTCTACCTGCCCATCGACCGCATCAACCTGGTGCAGAAGTTCATCGGCGCCGACGGGACCGCGCCGGTGCTGGACCGGCTGGGCGGGACCTCCTGGCTCAGGCTCAAGGCCAGGACCAAAAAGTCCATCGTCGCCATGGCCAAGGAGCTGCTGCGGGTCTACGCCACCAGGGAGCTGCACGAGGGGCACAGCTTCCCTGCCCCGGACCAGGCGTACCGCGAGTTCGAAGCCGCCTTCGAGTACGAGGAAACGCCGGACCAGGAGCAGGCCATCGCCGAGTCCCTGAAGGACATGACCGGGAGCAAGCCCATGGACCGGCTGATCTGCGGCGACGTGGGCTACGGCAAGACCGAGGTGGCCATGCGGGCGGCCTTCATGGCGGTGATGGACGGCAAGCAGGTGGCGGTGCTGGCCCCCACCACCATCCTCGCGCAGCAGCACCTGGAGACCTTCCGCACCCGCTTCGACCCCTACCCGGTGCGGGTGGAGAGCCTCAGCCGCTTCGTCACCGGCAAGACCGTGCAGCAGTCCCTCAAGGACCTCGCCGCCGGCCTCATCGACGTCGTCATCGGCACGCACCGCCTGTTGCAGAGCGACGTGGCCTTCAAGAACCTCGGCCTCGTGGTCATCGACGAGGAACACCGGTTCGGCGTCAGTCACAAGGAGAAGCTCAAGAAGCTCCGCTACACCGTGGACGTCATGAGCCTCACCGCCACGCCCATCCCCCGGACCCTGCACATGTCGCTGGTGGGCATCCGCGACCTGAGCGTCATCGAGACGGCGCCGCCCAACCGGCTCGCGGTGCGCACCTACGTGACGCGTTACGACGAGGGCCTGATCCGCGACGCCATCCTGCGGGAGATCAACCGCGAAGGACAGGTATTCTTCCTGCACAACCGGGTGGAGAGCATCCAGCGCGTCGGGCAGAAGATCATGGACCTGGTGCCCGAGGCCAGGGTCGCCGTCGCCCACGGGCAGATGAAGCCGGCGGAGCTAAAGAAGAACATGGGTCTTTTCCAGGAGAACGAGGCCCAGGTGCTGGTGTGCTCGGCCATCATCGAGTCCGGCCTGGACTATCCCAACGCCAACACCATCATCATCAACCGCGCCGACCGCTTCGGCCTGGCCCAGCTCTATCAGCTGCGGGGGCGGGTCGGGCGTTCGTCGCGGCGAGCCTATGCCTATCTGCTGCTGCCCCGAAGCGGCACCGTGACCAGGGACGCGGAGAAGCGGCTGCGCGCGCTGCAGGAGCTGGACGAGCTGGGCAGCGGCTTCAAGCTGGCGCTGCACGACCTGGAGATCCGCGGCGCCGGCAACCTGCTGGGACGCGAGCAGTCCGGCCAGATCGCGGCGGTGGGCTTCGAGCTCTACACCCAGATGATGGAAGAGACCATTCACGAGCTCAAGGGGGAGGAACGCACGGTCAGCGTCGAGCCCGAGATCCGGCTGGGCATCCCGGCGTATTTTCCCGACGACTACATACCCAGCGCCAACCAGCGCCTGCTCTTCTACAAGCGCCTCGCCAACCTGGACAATCCGGAACAACTGAGGGAGATCAAGGACGAAATTCGCGACCGCTACGGGAACCACCCCGAAGTGGTGGAGAACCTTTTCAGGGTCATGAAGCTCAGGCACGCCCTCATCGGCTCCCTGGCGACCCAGATCATCTACCAGGGCGGCCGACTGTCGCTGAACTTCCACGCCACCTCCAGGCTGAACGTGGACCGGCTGCTCAGGCTGGCGGAAGAGGACCCCCGGCGCTTCCGTTTCTCGCCGGAGGGGCGCCTTTCCTTCAGCCCGGACCATGCCGACTGGTCCGGGCTGATCGACGAGGCCTGCGAGTTATTGCACGCGGTCGGTTAGGGAGGTATGGTGATTTCCGTGTCCCGTCTCACGAAAACGGCCGCGATCCTTGCCCTCCTGGTGATCTTTCCCGGAGCGTCTTCCGGAAGCCTGGTGGAGAAGGTCGTCGTGGTGGTGAACGGTGCTCCCCACACCTTCTCGGACATGCGGAAGTTCGCCCGCGACAGGCTGAACCAGGACGTCAAGCTCGATGAGCTGACGGCCGGCCGCGTGCCCAAGCAGTGGGTGGAGGAGTTCATCACCTACGAGCTCATCCGGACCGAGGTGCGGAACACGGGCATCCGGGTACGCGACGCCGACATCGACAGGTACATACGCGCGGTCAGGGAACGGAACGAGCTGTCCCCGGCGCAGTTCGACGCACTCCTGAAGCGGGACGGCAAGACTCTGGCCCAGTATCGCGACGAGGTTCGCGGCCGCATCGAACAGGACGAGCTGATCCAGCGCAACGTCCGGCGAAGGGTCCACATCACAATGCAGGATGCGCGGCGCTACTACGACGCCAACCCGGACTCGTACCGCGCCGAGCTCAAGGTCCATCTCCGCCATCTCATGCTGCCGGTGGGCGAGGGCGCGTCGGCTGAGCAGGAACAGGCTGTCAAGACAGACATCGAAGAGCTGCGCCGGCAGATTCTCGAGGGAGGGGACTTCGCCGCGTTGGCCACCGCCCGCTCCCAGGGCGCGGGCGCCACCGAGGGCGGCGATATCGGCTGGGTCAAGCCCGAGGACCTGCCCGATTCCCTGGCGCGCGTCGCCGCCGCCCTGAAGAAGGGCGAGGTGAGCGAACCGGTGCGCACGAGCCTGGGGTACCACCTGGTCCGCGCGGAGGACCGGGAGGGCGGCGAACGGCTGCCTTTCGAGACGGTTTCGGAGAAGGTGCGGGACGAGCTCTACAACAAGACGCTCCAGGAGCGATTCGCAAGGTGGCTGAAGACCGACCTGCGCAAGAAGCACCGCGTGGAGGTCAAGCTCGACGGCTACGCCTTCGAGGCGCAGCAGGCCGAGCGCGGCACGGTCGGGAGCCTGGTGGCCACTGCCACCGAGGACCGGGAAGACAGGGGCTTCTGGGACTATCTCAACCCGGCGACCTACATCTACCAGGAAGAACTCATACCCGACCCGACGGGGGTCGTCGGCGACCGAAAGCGGGTCAAGCTGTTCGGCATACCGCTGTTCACCACCGAAGCCGGCGACGACGACGACGTGCCCCTGGACCAGCCCCTGGAACGCGGCACGCCCGCGCCGTAACCCGCCCCTGGCGTCCTGTAACTCCGACGACTCGCCACGATCGCCATGTCCAAACCCGTCGTGGCCGTAACCATGGGCGATCCTTCGGGCATCGGGCCCGAGGTGGTGGTCAAGGCCGCGCGTAGTCCAGCGGTGCGGCGCGCCTGCCGGGTGGTGATCGTGGGCGATGCGCCGTCGTTGGAACGCGCCCGCGCCCCCCGATGGCCGGCCCACGAACCCGGGACCGCGCCCGGCACGGACGTTGCCGTGCGGGTGGAATCCGTCACCCGCCTCAAACCTCCGGCCGCCCGACCCGGCCGCCCGACCCGAAGCGGCGGCGAAGCATCCTACCGCTACATCCTGCGGGCCGTGGACCTCGTTCGGACCGGCGCCGCCGACGCCATGGCCACGGCGCCTATCAGCAAGAAAGCGCTCAACGACGCCGGCCACGCCTGGCCCGGCCATACCGAGTTGCTGGCGGACCTCACGCGCACGCGGGAGGTGCGCATGATGCTGCACGGGGAGCGCCTCAGGGTGGTGCTGGCGACGGTGCACCTGCCGCTTACGGAGGTGGCCGCGACGCTGACCCGCGGGCGCGTTCGCACCACCATCGAGATCACCCACCATGCCCTCCGACAGTGGTTCGGCGTGGCGAAACCGAGGTTGGCGGTCGCCGCCCTGAACCCCCACGGAGGCGAAGACGGCATGTTCGGACAGGAGGAACGCCGGGTGATCCGGCCGGCGGTGCGCGACTGCGCAGGCCGGGGCATGAATGTCACCGGGCCGGTTCCCGCCGACAGCCTCTTCCACCGGGCGGCGGCCGGCGATTACGATGCCGTCGTCTGCATGTACCACGACCAGGGGCTCGGGCCGTTCAAGCTGCTGCACTTCACGGACGGCGTCAATCTCACACTCGGCCTCCCCCTCATCAGGACCTCGGTGGACCACGGCACCGCGTACGACATCGCCGGCAAGGGCGTGGCCGACGCCAGGAGCATGAAGCAGGCGATCCTGCTGGCGGCGGAGTTGGCAGGCCGCCGTTCATGAACATCGTCATCAAGGGCGCCCGCGTCCACAACCTCAAGAACATCGACGTCGAGATCCCCCGCGGCAAGCTCGTGGTGATCACCGGGGTTTCCGGCTCGGGCAAGTCCTCGCTGGCGTTCGACACGGTCTACGCCGAGGGGCAGCGGCACTACATGCAGTCCCTGTCCACCTATGCGCGGCAACTGTTGAACCCGCTGGCGCGGGCGGACGTGGACTCCATCCAGGGGCTTTCTCCGGCCATCGCGGTGCCTCAACGCCGTTTCCACGAGAACCCTCGGTCGACGGTGGGGACCCTGACGGAGATACACGATCACCTGCGGTTGCTCTTCACCCACGTCGGCCGGCCCCACTGCCGGCGCTGCGGCCGCGCCATCACGGTGCATACGGTGCAGCAGATGGTGGACGACCTGCTGAAGCTCCCTTCCGGCACCCGCATCCAGGTACTGGCGCCGCTCCGCTGCAACGACGCAGGCGGGTACCGGAAGCAGATCGACGCGCTGCTGCGCGCCGGCTTCGTGCGCATCAAGGTGGACGGCGAGATCGCGGAGTTGGCCGACCTGCCGGACTCGGAGCCGCCCGCCGTGGCGGACCTGGTGGTGGACCGTCTGGTGATGAGGGACGGGGTCGCCAAGCGGCTCGCCGATTCCATCGAGGTGGCGCTGAAGCACGGCAACGAGGTGGTGAATATCGACGTACACGATGCGCCCGCCCCGGAGTCACGCCGCTACACCCAAAGCTCCGCCTGCCTGGACTGCGGCGCGCCGTTCCCGCAAACGGTGCCGCAGCTCTTCTCCTTCAACAGCCCGCACGGAGCCTGTCCCGCGTGCAACGGCCTCGGCACACGGACCAGGGGGCGGTCCCAGAGCGGCGCCGGCGCCGCCGACGCCATCCAGCAACCCTGCCCGAAGTGCGCCGGCACCCGGCTCCGGGACGAGAGTCTCCTGGTGCGCATTGACGGTATGAACATCGGAGAGGTGTCGGCCCTGCCCCTGGCGGACTTCGGCCGCTTCATCCAAGACATCGACCTCGGCGAGCGCGAGGCCGAGGCGGCGGCCGGGGTCCTCCGCGAGATACGGGAACGCGCCGACACCCTGCTGAAGCTGGAGCTCGGCTACCTTTCGCTGGAGCGGTCGTCCGACAGCCTGTCGGGGGGCGAGTGCCAGCGGATCCGGCTTGCCGGCCACATCGGCGCCCGCCTGTCGGGCGTGATTTACGTGCTGGACGAACCCACGGTGGGCCTCCACCCGCGGGACACCGCGCGGCTCCTCGGCATCCTGCGGCAGCTCCGGGACGCTGGAAACACGGTGCTGGTCGTGGAACACGACCGGGACGTGATCATGGCGGCCGACCACGTCATCGACATGGGCCCGGACGCCGGTGTTGCCGGCGGCGAGGTGCTGGCGGCCGGCAGCGTGGATCAGGTGCGCCGCAGCCGGGCTTCCCGCACCGGCCCCTATCTGGCCGGAACCGCGCCGCCGGCGTCACGGGCACGCCGAGCGGAGTCCGGCATTCTCTCGCTCCGGAACGTCAACCGGCACAACCTCAAGAACATCGACGTTGCCTTCCCCATCGGGCTCATGACCTGCGTCACCGGGGTCTCCGGCTCGGGCAAGAGCAGCCTGGTGGTGGATACCCTTTATGACGCGGCGCGGGGGCAACGGCGACATGTAGCAACGGCGGCGGCGCCAAAGGGATCAAGAGCGTCCACGGGGAAGGCGCCGGCCGCCGCCGCGATCTCCGGGCTCGACGCCTTCGACCGGGTCCTCTACGTGGATCAGGGCTCCATCGGGCGCAGCAGCCGTTCCACGCCGGCCACTTACGGCGGGCTCTTCGATCCCCTGCGCAACCTCTTCGCGCGCCTTCCCGAGGCACGCCTGCGCGGCTACGGTCCCGGACGCTTCTCCTACAACGCCGCGGGCGGACGCTGCGAAGCCTGCCTCGGAGCCGGCACCGTGGACATCGAGATGCAGTTCCTGCCGGACGTGTCGGTCACCTGCGACGTCTGCGGCGGACGACGGTACAACCGGGAAACCCTGGAAATCCTCTACAAGGGCGCCAGCATCGCCGACGTCCTCGACCTCACCGTCGCCGAGGCCCTGGACTTCCTCGGAAACGTGCCGCTGGTGCGGCGGCGGCTGGAGAGCCTGTGGCAGGTGGGACTGGGCTACCTGCGGCTGGGGCAGCCGGCCACCACCCTGTCCGGCGGAGAGGCGCAACGGGTCAAGCTGGCGAGGGAACTGGGGAAAAGCTCCGGCGGCAAGGCCCTGTACCTGTTCGACGAGCCCACCACGGGGCTGCACTTCGAGGAGGTGGGCAGGCTGGTGGAGATCCTCGACCGCCTGGTGGAATCGGGTCATACGGTCATCGCCATCGAACACAATCCGGATTTCCTGAGGTGCGCCGACTACATCGTCGACCTCGGTCCCGAGGGCGGCGAGAACGGCGGCTACGTAGTGGCCGCGGGCACGCCCGAGGAGGTCATGGAGGTCGCCGAATCCGCCACCGGCCGGCACCTGAGGAGCATGTGCGCCGGCCCCGCGCCGACCAGGATGTAGTGTCTCAATTGCCGAGACACTACCGACGAGGACGCTTTCTTGACATTCGCGAGGCTTCGAGCCTAAATTTCAAGGTCTGGAGGCCAGTGCCCGTGAAGCTGCCCATCTACTTCGACAATCATGCGACGACGCCGGTGGACCCGCGAGTGGTGGATGCCATGCTGCCGTTCTTCACCGAGCAGTTCGGGAACTCTGCCAGCAAGCACGCCTTCGGATGGGAGGCGGAGGCGGCCGTGCACCAGGCGCGGAAGCACATCGGCAACCTGATCGGCGCCGCTCCCAAGGAAATCGTCTTCACCAGCGGGGCGACGGAATCGGACAACCTCGCCATCAAGGGCGTGGCGGAACTTCACCGGGACCGCGGAGACCACATCATCACCTGCGCGGCCGAGCACAAGGCCGTGCTGGACTGCTGCAAGTTCCTGGAACGGCAGGGCTATCGCGTGACCTACCTGCCCGTGGACGCGCACGGCACGGTTGACATGGACAGGCTGCGCGCCGCCATCGACGACAGGACGCTGCTCATCTCCATCATGCTGGCCAACAACGAGGTGGGGACCATCCAGCCGCTGGCGGAGATCGGCCGCATCGCCGACGAGCACGGGGTCCTCTTCCATACCGACGCCACCCAGGCGGTGGGCAAGATGCCCGTCGACGTGGCGGCTTGGGGGGTTCACCTGCTTTCGATGACCGCCCACAAGCTTCACGGGCCCAAGGGCGTCGGCGCGCTCTACGTCAGCGCAAGAAAGCCGGCGGCGCGCCTGAACCCCACCATCCACGGCGGCGGCCACGAGGGAGGCATGCGGTCCGGCACCCTGAACGTTCCCGGCATCGTCGGGTTCGGCAAGGCCTGCGAGATCGCCCGCGAGGAAATGGCCATCGAGTTGCCGCACATCGGCCGGCTGCGCGATCGCCTGGAGACCGGGCTCTTCTCGCGTCTCGACGAGCTTCACCTGAACGGGCATCCCACGGAACGCCTGTGCGGAAACCTCAACGTGGCCTTCGGTTACGTGGAAGGCGAATCGTTGATCATGGGACTCAACGACGTCGCGGTCTCCTCCGGCTCCACGTGCACGTCGGCGGCGCTGGAGCCCTCCCACGTGCTCAAGGCCATGGGCGTCAGGGAGGACCTCGCCCACGGCTCCATTCGCTTCGGCCTGGGACGCTTCAACACCGACGAAGAGGTGGACTACGTCCTGGACCGGGTGGAGGAGGAGGTCACCCGGCTGCGCGGACTGTCGCCGCTCTATGCCAAGCGGTCGGCGGGAGCGCACGGATAGGGGCAATGGCGACAGAGGTCCAGATAACGGAATCGGCGGCGCACCGGATCAAGGAGCTGCTCGACCAGGACGAGCGGGACCTGACCGGCCTGCGCCTCAAGGTCGTCGGCGGCGGCTGCTCCGGCCTCCAGTACAAGATGGACCTCGACGACCCCAGGCCCACCGACCGCGTGTTCGAGCACGAGGGGGCCAAGGTGATCGTGGATCTCAAGAGCCTGCTGTACCTGGGGGGCACCGAGCTCGATTACCGGGAAACGCTCATGGAGGCGGCCTTCGTGTTCCAGAATCCCAACGTGAAGCGCAGTTGCGGCTGCGGCGCCTCGTTCGTGGTCTGAGGCTCGTTGATGTCCGACGTCATCTATTTCGACAACAACGCCACCACGCGCATCGCGCCGCGGGTCTACGAGGCCATGGCGCCCTACCTCACCGAGCTCTACGGCAACCCGTCGAGCATCCACAGCTTCGGAAGCCGGGTCGGGCGCGCCCTCGACCGCGCGCGCAGCCAGGTGGCGGCGCTCCTGGGAGCGGAAGACGAGGTCGAGGTGCTGTTCACCAGTTGCGGCTCCGAGGGTGACAACACCGCCATTCGCGGCATCCTCGAAGGCGCGCCGGACAAGCGTCACTTCATCACGACCGCGGTGGAGCATCCCGCCGTGCTGGGCCTGGGGCAGCACCTGGAGAAGAGGGGTTACCGGGTCACCTGGCTGGGGGTGGACGAGAACGGCATGCTGGACCTGGAAGAGCTCCGGGATTCCCTCTCGGACGACACCGCGCTGGTGTCGATCATGTACGCCAACAACGAGACCGGCGTCGTCTTCCCGGTGCGCGAGGCCGGCGAGATCGTCAAGGCCCGGGGCATCCCCTTTCACGTCGATGCGGTACAGGTCCCGGGCAAGATCGAGCTCGATGTGAAAGACAGCCCCATCGACCTTCTGACCGTCTCGGCCCACAAGTTTCACGGGCCCAAGGGCGTGGGCGCGCTGTACGTGCGGCGAGGGATCACCCTCCGCCCCTTCATCGTCGGCGGCCACCAGGAGCGCAACCGCCGCGCCGGCACCGAGAACGTCGCCGGCATCGTGGGCATGGGCGAGGCGGCGGAGATCACGGGCAAGGACATCGTCGCCGAATGCGCGCAGTTGAGCGGCATGCGCGACCAACTGGAAAGCGCGCTGGTAGCGACCTGCCCCGGCGCCCGGATCAACGGCGGCAAGTCGGAGCGCCTGCCCAACACCCTCAACATCGCCTTCCAATACCTGGAGGGGGAGTCCATCCTGGTACTGCTGGATGAGTTCGGCATCTGCGCCTCCACCGGCTCCGCCTGCACCGCCGGCTCGGTGGAGCCGTCCCACGTGTTGCGGGCCATGAAAGTGCCGCCGCAATGGCTGCAGGGAGCCGTCCGCTTCAGTCTGAGCCGTTACAATACCGAGGCGGAAATCGATTTCGCCGCGGAGAAGATTCCGGGCATCATCCGGCGCCTCCAGGGGCTGTCCGCGTTAGGGCGGGTGGGAACGAAAGAAGGTCTGCCGGGGCAAGCATGAGACCCGACAGACGCAGCCGCCTCCCCTACCGCATTCGCTATCGCACCAGTGAATACCTGCTGCGAGCGCTTGTCGCCAGCCTCAGCCGGCTGCCGGCGACCGCAAGGCCGCGCATCGCGTGGTTCACGGACCGGGTGAGCTACCTGCTGCTGCGGGGATACCGGAAGCGGATGCACGACGCCCTCGAACGCAGCATGGGCGCGGAACTGCCCAGCCACGCCGAGCGCCGCGCGGTGGTTCGGGGGGCCTGGCGAAACTTCGCCTACGCGTTCGTCGAAGCCTTTGCCACCCTGTTCATGAAAAGAGACGAGTTGTGCGCACGCATCGAGATCAAGGGCGAGGAGCGTCTGCGCGAAGCGCTCGCCCGAAAAAAGGGCGTCATCGCGCTCAGCGCCCATTTCGGCAACTTCATCATGATCGGCCCCCGGCTCGTGGCGCAGGGCTATGATTTCAGCGTCGTGATCAAGCTACCGCGGGAGAAGCGTTTCGCCTCGCTGCAAAACGCCTACTGCGCGCGGGCCGGCGTCACGGTGATACCGACACGCCCCAAGCACCAGTCCGTCGCGCGGATCATCGCGGCGTTGCGGCGCAACGAGGTCGTTCTGGTGATCCCGGACGAATTCAAGACCACCGGGGTGGAGGTGAGCTTTCTCGGGCGCCGAGTGCCCGCGCCCAAAGGCCCCGTCACCATCGCTCAACGGACCGGCGCCGCGGTGCTCCCCGTCTTCATGGTCCGGGATGCGCACGACCGGCTCACGCTGCACGTCGAGCCCGAGGTCCGGTTCGTTCAAACCGAGGACCACGAGGAAGATCTCCGCGTCAACGCCGCCCGGTTCGTCCGGGAAATTGAGAAGATGGTGCGCCAACATCCGGACCAGTGGAGCTGGATGGGGTTCCGTAAGCCCGGCAAGGAGGAGGCCTCCCACGCGGCGCCGTGACGGTGGCAGGGAAGCGGGACGACGTTTCAGTCCTAGTGTACTGTCCCACAAATAACTAGTATAATAATGGGCAACCCCCCAAAAGGAGGATGCCCATGCCGCGTGGTCGCCCGGTTAAGCCTGTGGTTCTGGCGGAGGAAGAGAAAGCCCAACTTGTCAGTCTTGCCAACTCTCGCTCCCTGCCGCACGGGTTGGTGCGGCGGGCGCAAATCGTTCTTGCCTGTGCAGAAGGAGAGTCCAACAGCTCTATTGCCGGGCGCATGCGCGTGAACAAGGCAACGGTCGCCAACTGGCGCAAGCGCTATCTCATGGGCGGCATCGAGGGCCTGCACGATGAACTGGGTCGGGGGCGCCACAGGACCTATGAAGATGAACGGGTGGCCACAACCCTCAACGCCGCACTGCAAAGCAAACCACGCGACGGTTCCAGCCATTGGAGCGTGCGTGCGCTGGGCGAGGAAACCGGCATTTCCAAGAGTACCGTGCAACGGTGGTTCAACCTGTTCAGCATCCAACCCCACCGCCAGCGTCACTTCAAACTCTCCAACGATCCCTTCTTCGTCGAGAAAGTGCGCGATATCGTGGGACTTTATCTCAACCCGCCCGACCATGCCGTGGTCCTGTGCGTCGATGAAAAAACCCAGGTCCAAGCCCTCAACCGCACTCAACCCATGCTGCCCATGGGATTGGGGTACGTCGAAGGGGTCACCCATGATTACGTCCGCCACGGCACCACCACCCTGTTCGCCGCCCTTGACATTGCTACCGGCCGAGTCATCGCCCAGTGCAAAAAACGCCATCGTCACCAGGAGTTCCTTACCTTCCTCAACCACATCGATGCCAACGTCCCCGAACCTTTCGACGTCCATCTCATCGCTGACAACTATGCTACCCACAGACATCCAAAGGTCAGAGCCTGGCTCGCTAAACGCCCCCGCTACCACATCCACTTTACACCCACCTATGCCTCATGGCTCAATCAAGTCGAACGCTGGTTCGGCCTCATCACCCAGATGGCCATCCGCCGCGGCTCCTTCTCCAGCGTCTCCCAACTCGTCCAGAAAATCCGACTCTTCGTCCAAAACTACAACCGCAATGCCGCTCCCTTCATGTGGACCGCCACCGCTGACTCCATCCTTGCCAAGGTCCAACGTCTTTGCTCATATATTTGCGGGACGCGACACTAGGAGCCTGTCCGAGTAATAGGTTGGTGAAGATGCGCCGGACTTCTTGTTGTCGGCAAGGCGCGACGACGAGCAGTGGCCACCCCCACGCGAGGAGGAGCAACGCCGCCGACGGCAAGAAGGACAAGCAGATTCGCCGACCTATTACTCGGACAGACTCCTAGATGCCGGGTCGACGCGGTCAACGATTGTAGGGGCGGGTTTCAAACCCGCCCGTTCACCGTTGATGCGAAACAGCATGGAGCATGCATGGATCTTGGCCTGACCGGAAGGGTTGCGATGATCACCGGCGCGAGCCGCGGAATCGGCAAGGCCATCGCGCTGGGGCTGGCGGCGGAGGGATGCCGGCTCAGCCTGTGCGCCCGTGGCCGGGAGGATCTCGACGAAACCGCGGGCGAGCTGCGCGCGACCGGCGCCGAGGTACTCGCGTCCGCCCTGGACGTCACCGACGAGTCCGTGGCGCGCACATGGTTCGACGAGACCGTCGCCACCTATCAGGCCGTCGATATCCTGGTGAACAACGTCGGCGGCTCGCGGCCCGGCGGGAACCTGTCGGCGCCGAACGACGACTGGCAGCGCGGTTTTTCCCTGAACTTCTTCTCCGCCCTCGGCCTTTGCCGGCTGGTGGTGCCGGCCATGCAGGAGAGCAAACGCGGCTGCGTCATCAACATCGCCTCCATCTACGGCCGCGAGTGGGGCGGTCCCATGACCTACAACGCCGCCAAGGCGGCCATGATCAGCCTGTCCAAGGAGATGGCGCGCGAGCTGGCGCCCCACGGAATCCGCGTCAACAGCGTCGCCCCCGGCTCGATCCTCTTCCCCGGAGGGTCCTGGGACCGGCGCCGGAAGGAAGATCCCGAGGGCATCGCCGCGTTCGTCCAACGCGAGCTCCCGGCCGGGCGTTTCGGAACCGTGGAGGAGGTGGCCGACGTGGTGGTCTTCCTCGCCTCGGACCGGGCCAACTGGATCTCCGGCGCCTGCATCAACGTCGACGGCTGCCAGTCGAGGTCGTTGATATGAGCGCCGCGAGGCCGCCGGCTCGGCTCAATGCTTTTGGATCACGATGTGATGAGACCGGGTGCTTCTTGGTATCGTGGAAGATTCTGGTATCGTGGAAGAAGTACACGGAGGCAAATCATGAAACGAATCCTGTTGACGGTTGTTGCATTCTCGCTCATCGCTCACGCCGCAAGCGCGCAGCAACTCGAGAAGGCAGTCTTCGCGGGCGGCTGCTTCTGGTGCGTGGAATCGGATTTCGACAAGGTGCCGGGCGTCGTCTCGACGGTTTCCGGCTACACCGGCGGCAAGACCAAGGATCCGACCTACCGGCAGGTCACCGCCGGACGCACCGGCCACTACGAAGCGGTGGAGATCACCTACGATCCGGCCAAGGTCAGTTACGAGATGCTGCTCGCCGCGTTCTGGCGCTCCGTGGACCCGACCGACGCCGGAGGACAGTTCTGCGACCGGGGCCAGTCCTACGCGACCGCGGTGTTCGTGGCGAACGAGAAGGAACGCAATCTGGCCGAGGCATCCAAGGAGGCCGCACAGAAGTTGCTCGACAAGCCCATCGTCACGCCGATTCTCGCCGCCGCCCCGTTCTACGAAGCGGAAGACTACCACCAGGACTATTACAAGAATAACCCGCTCCGCTACCGCTACTACCGGTTTAGCTGCGGCCGCGATCGCACGGTGAAGGAACTCTGGGGCGAGCACGCCTACGAAGGCATCCCGGGCCACGGGTGAGACGACATGGCACGACAAACTACTCAACGTCGTGAGTAGAATTGCTCATGACGTTGAGTAAAATTGCTAACCAATCGATTTTATTATATTTTTAGGAGACCGGCAGGGACTAATCCCACGGCCTCTCCCACTCTGCCGTCATTTGAGGGAGATTGAAATGTTGACGAACCTCAGCAGCACTTGAAGCAGCACCAGAAAGGCGAACCCGGCCATTACCCACCCTGTAGCCTTGCTGATTTTGTTCTCGACGGCGCGCAACCGGTCATCCAGTTTATCAAACTTCTCCTCTAACCTGTTCAACCCTTGCTGAAGCCAAGCTAGTTCACCGGGCGGACGGAAGATGGGAACGGGTGAAAAGGGGCGTTGGTGGAGGCGGGGGGAATCGAACCCCCGTCCGAAGGCTTTCCGCCAGAAGTGACTACATGCTTAGTCGCCGTTTGAGTCTCGCCGCGAAAGGTCCCGACGACAGGGTCTTGCGCGGCCAGCCGGTTTGGATCTCGACCTCATCCCCTCCGGCAGGGGAATCGGTCCATCCCGCTGAATGACGCCTTGTCCGACCCCGCGGGAGAAAGCCGGCAAGACGCTGGCTGTCTAAGCAGCCAGAGCGTACTCGTGTTCGTCTGCAGTTACTTGCAGTCCTGCGTTTTTAACGAGGCCGCAGGACCCCGGCATGCCACTTTGACTTCCCACCCCCGTCGAACCCATATCGCCCCCAATGATGCGCCCTGGTCCGCCGGTCAACTTCTGCGGCTCTTCATGGAGCGTTCCATCTCCCGCCGGACCATCTTCTCCTTGACCGTGGCGCGCTTGTCGTAGAGCTTCTTTCCGCGGGCCAGACCCAACTCCACCTTGGCGCGCCCGTCCTTGAAGTATAGCTTCAACGGAATCAGGGTCAAGCCGCGCTCCTTGACCTTTCCGGTGAGCCGCATGATCTCGCGCTTGTGCAGAAGCAGCTTCCGCGGCCGCGTGGGCTCGTGGTTGAACATGTTGGCCGCCGGATAGGGACTGATGTGGGAGTTGACCAAGTACACCTGGCCCTTGTCGACCCGGGCGTAGCTGTCGGCCAAGTTGGCACGGCCGTCCCGAAGCGCCTTCACCTCGCTGCCCAGCAGCACCATCCCGGCCTCGAAGGACTCGTCGATGAAGTACTCCCGGCGCGCCCGGCGGTTGACGGTAACGGTCTTCTCGGCTGTTTCTTTTGTAGAGGCCATGGGATCGAATTCGGTTCGTACGCTTGCGGCCCGTGAGATCGACGGTGGGAAGCGCGCCGTCTACGGCTCCGTCGCCGCCAGGATCCGGTTGTCGATCAGGCGGGCCTTGCCGACCCACGCGCAGACGGCCAGGAGCGTGGGCCCCGTGACCTCCTCCACCAGGCGAAGCTCCCTGGGGTCGCGCAGGTCGGCGTACTCGAGGCGCGCCAAGGGCTGGCGGGAGATCTCCTCCACCACCGCCTCACGGATCCGCGCGGCCGCGGTCTCGCCGCCGAGGACCAGCGCCTCGGCCTTGCCCAGGGCGCTTTGCAGACAGCGCGCGGCCTCCCGCTCGGCCGGCTGCAGGTACCGGTTCCGTGAACTCATGGCCACGCCGTCGTCCTCCCGCACCGTGTCGCACTCGACGATCTCCACCTCCAGGTTCAGGTCGTCGCGCATTCGCCGGATGACCTGGACCTGCTGGTAGTCTTTCCGGCCGAACACGGCAACATGCGGGCGCACGATGTTGAAGAGCTTCAGCACCACGGTGGCCACGCCGCGGAAGTGTCCCGGCCGGTGGGCGCCGCACAGCGGCCGGCTGACCTCCTCCACGTCCACGTAGGTCTGATACCCCGGCGGGTAAATGTCCTCGACCGTGGGGTTGAACAGAAGATCCACCCGCTCCTCCGTGAGCAGCCGAACATCGCGCTCCAGGTCCCGCGGGTAGCTGTCGAAGTCCTCGGAGGGAGCGAACTGGGCGGGATTGGCGAAGATGGAAACCACCCGGCAGTCGCCGTGCTTCCCGGCCTCACGCACCAAGCTCAGATGGCCTTCGTGCAGGTACCCCATGGTGGGCACCAGGACGATGCGCTTCCCCTCGCGCCGGGCACGGCCGCTCCATGCCTGCATCTCCGGGATGGCGCGGATGTTGGGTAACGCTTGCATGGCGCGATGCGCCGCCGGCCCCCTAGTGGAACGTGTGCTCCTCCGCCGGGAACGCCTCGGTCCGCACCTCCTCCATGTAGCTCTGGACCGCGCCCGCGATGGTGTCCTTGAGATTGGCGTAGCGCTTGACGAACTTGGGCGTGAAGTCGTCGAACAGGCCGAGCATGTCGTGGACCACCAGGATCTGCCCGTCGCAGTGCATGCCGGCGCCGATGCCGATGGTCGGGATGGACACGCGCCGGGTGATCTCGCGCGCCAGTTGCACCGGGATGCCCTCCAGCACCACCGCGAAGGCTCCCGACTGCTCCACCGCCAGGGCGTCGTCGAGGATGTTGCGGGCGTCGGCCTCGCCGCGCCCCTGGATACGGTAGCCGCCGAACTGGTGCACCGACTGGGGGGTGAGCCCCACGTGGCCCATGACCGGCACGCCCATCTTGACCAGCGCCTCGATGGTGACGGCCTGGGTCACCCCGCCCTCCAGCTTGACGGACTCGGCGCCCCCTTCCTGGATGAGCCTGCCGGCGTTGCGCTTGGCCTCGTCCACTCCGAGCTGGAAGGTCATGAATGGCATGTCCGACACCACCAGCGCACGCTTGCGCCCGCGAATCACGGCGCGCGTGTGGTAGATGATGTCTTCGACCGTCACCGGCAGCGTGCTGTCGTGGCCCTGCACCACCGAGCCCAGGGAGTCGCCGACCAGAAGGAGGTCTATACCCGATTCGTCCAGGATGCGGGCGAAACAGTAGTCATAGGCCGTGAGGCAGACGATCTTCTCGCCCCGCTCCTTCATGCTCCGGACTTCCGGCACCGTCATTTTCCGTCCCATTCGGCAGCCTCCTCAAGCTGAACATCCACAACAAAAAAAGCCTCCCGGACCAATCCGGAAGGCCATCCCGCTACCGTTGGAGACGATAGATGCCAGAATGTCTCATCCGTCTCGGTACGGCTCCCCCGGATCCAAGCGGAACTCACGTCTTTCGCGTCTTCCCGTTCCCCCGTCCTGGAGTCGGCCGGCTCCGCCTGGCCGCTCCGGGGCTTTCCGGAAAGATGGGGGGATACTAGCGCGAAGCGCGCGGAAAGTCCAGTGGGGTTTTTCGATGGGTCTCGAAACTGGCGGCAACCGCCGACCGGGGTCACGGCAGCTTGTAGGAGCTGTCCTCGATCAGTCTTCGGAGGTCCTGGCGGAACTCGCCCTGCCACTTGGAGAGGATCACGTCGGCGGGACACAGCCCCTGCTGGACCAGATCGCGCAGGGCCTTCAGGTGAATAGTCTCGTCCTCGCCACGCTTGTTCAAGCCCCGCTGGCGCGCCAGCCCTTCCCAGGCGATGTCGACCATCTCCTTGGCCAAGTCACCCAGAGAGTAGCGCCGGAAGCGCGCCGCCGGGCCGAGCCGGTGAGATTCGTGATAGGCGGTCATGCGCTCGTCGAAGGACCATCCCTTGACCAGGTCCCACCCGGCCTGCAGGCAGTCGGCGTCGTAGCAGATGCCCTTGATGAGCGCGGGCAGCGCCGGCATCAGCTCCGGCGCCTGGCTGTCGGCGGAGCGGAACTCCATGTAGTGCTTGAGCCGCACCTCGGGGAACAGCGTGGTGAGATGAAGCTGCCAGTCCGCCATGGTGGCGCGGTGGCCCTGGTGCCCGTGTTCCAGGAAGTGCCGGAACGGGACCCCGGTCATGTCCAGGTAGTTGCCGTCCCGGGCGATGAGGTACATCGGCACGTCGAGGGCGTACTCCACGTAGTGGTGGAAGCTGGCGTCGGGAGAGAAGCAGAACTCCAGGAGTCCGCAGCGGTCGGCGTCGGTGCGCGTCCAGATATGGCCGCGGTAGCTCTTGAAACCGTTGGGCTCGCCGTCCGAGATGGGCGAGTTGGCGAAGGTCGCGCCGATGATCGGCGCGAGCCCCATGGCGGTTCGCATCTTCGCCATGGCGTCGGTCTCGTCGCCATAGTCGATGTTGGCCTGCACGGTGGCCGTCTGTTTCATCATCCGCTGGCCCAGGCTTCCCACCCTGGCCATGTACGGCCCCATGATGCGGTAGCGCCGTTTGGGCAGCCACTCGATCTCGTCGACCCGGCTGAAGGGTTGCATCCCCAGGCCGAGAAACACGACGTCGAACTTCCCGGCGACGTCGATCAGCTCGCGGATGTGCTGGGAGAACTCGGCGTTGCTGCAGTGGATGTCGTCGCAGGGCTCGCCGCTCAACTCGATCTGCCCGCCCGGCTCCAGGGTGATGGCGTGGTTCCCGCGCTTCAACCCGATGACGAAGCCGCCTTCCTCCTGCGGCTCCCAGCCGTAGTCGCTTACGAGACCCTCGAGGATGACTCTGACGCCGCGCGGGCCGGAGTACGACAGCGCCTTGGCCGTATCGCGTTCGATGCCCACCTTCTCGTACTCGGTGCCCACGCGCCACTGCTCACGAGGCTTGCCGGCATCGTGAAAGAAGGCTTCCAGCTCGTCGCGTCTCTCGATCACGGACATCGCGCCGTATCCTCGCCGAAGGACCTAGTGTTGCGTCCCACGTAAAAGTTGACAAATCTGCTGGTCTTTTTCGTCGTCGGCTGCGTTGCTCTTCCTCGCGTGGTACCCGCCACTGCTCGTCATCGCGCCTTGCCGACAACGAAAAATCCTCCGCATCTTTGTCAACTTTTACGTGGGACGCAACACTAGTGTCCTGTCCGGTTGCTTCTACCCGCGGCAGACGGCCCGCAGGTTCTGCTCGTACGGCGGCGTGACCACCGCCTTTTCGGTGATGATGGCCGAAACCAGGGAATGATCGGTGACGTCGAAAGCGGGGTTCAGCGTGTTCACTCCGTCAGGGGCGATACGGGTTCCGGCGATGTGCGTCACCTCGTCCCGGCTGCGTTGCTCGATGGGAATATCGGCTCCGGACGGACAGTCGAGATCCACCGTGGAGGTCGGGCACGCCACGTAGAAGGGAACCCGGTGCCGGTGGGCCAGCACCGCGACCGTATAGGTGCCGATCTTGTTGGCGACGTCGCCGTTGGCCGCCACGCGGTCGGCCCCCACCACCACGGCGTCCACCCGGCCGCTCTGCATCACGTAGCCCATCATGTTGTCGGTGATGAGGGTGACCGGAATCTCCTCCTTGTCCAGCTCCCAGGCGGTCAGGCGGGCTCCCTGAAGAAAGGGCCGCGTCTCGTCCACGAACACTTCCTCGATGGCCGCGCCCGACTCCTTCATGGCCCGCAGAACTCCCAGGGCGGTGCCGTAGCCGGCGGTGGCCAGGGCGCCGGCGTTGCAGTGGGTGAGGATGCGCCGGGAATCCTTGAGCAAGCCGGCCCCCAGGCCGCCGAGGGTGCGATTGGCGGCGACGTCTTCCCGGTAGATCTCGAGAGCCTCTTCCTCGAGTCGCCGCTTGAGCAACTCCAACTCGCCGTCCTTGTGCTCTTCATAAATGCGCCGCATGCGCGCCAGCGCCCAATGGAGGTTCACGGCGGTGGGTCGCGTGTCGGCCAGCGTGCGGAAAACCCTTTCCATCACGGTTCCGGCCAGCTTGGGGTTCCGGATGCGACGCGCCCCCAGCGCGACCCCCATGGCCGCGGCAACGCCGATGGCCGGGGCGCCGCGAACGACCATCGTGCGGATGGCCTGGGCAACCTGCCGGAAGTCGCGGCAGACCCGGTACACCTCCTTGCGGGGGAGCCGCCGCTGGTCGATGAGGATCACCTCACCGTCGCGCCACTGGATCGTTCTCACGGTCATGTCGGTTCATCTCTCGGTCGTGCTCAAATATTGTACCTTGAGAACGACCGCCAAGGAAACGGGCACGGCGGACGCACTCAGACGGGCTGGACCCTGGCCGGCTTGATGCTCGGCGTCTGGGGGGCGCTCCCGCTGCTCTTGCTTCGCCGCTAGCGCCTCTCGTCGGGAACAGGGCTAGTCCATCCGCTTGCGCAGGAACGCCGGGATGTCGAAATCGTCCTCCGCCACCTCGTCTTCGCTGAGGTCGTAGGGCGTCTGAGGCTCCGCCGAATCCTTTCCCGACTCTCCGTGCCAGCTCGGCTCGCCGAATCCGTCATCCTCGAGGGTGCCGAGGTGAACGACCTTCTTGCCCTTGGTGTCCTTGAGACCCAACCCCAGCGAGCCCTGCCTGCTCGACGGCGCCTGCTTCTGCTCGGCGGGCGCGGCCTCCGGCTGCCGGACGCCGCCGTCACCGAACCCGGTGGCGATGACCGTAATCCGGAGCTCGTCCCCCACGGTCTCGTCGATCACGGCGCCGAAGATGATGGTCGCGTCGTCGTGGGCTTCACCCTGGATCAGGGTCGCCGCCTCGTTGACCTCGAACAGGCTCATGTCAGGACCGCCGGTGACGTTGATCAGGACGCCGCGGGCGCCGTTGATGGAAACGTCCTCCAGGAGCGGGCTGGAGATGGCCTGTTGAGCCGCCTCCACGGCGCGGTTGTCGCCCGAGGCCGTGGCCGCGCCCATGAGCGCGAATCCCATCTCCTTCATGACCGTACGGACGTCGGCGAAGTCGAGGTTGATGAGCCCGGGCGTCACGATAAGGTCGGCGATGCCCCGGACCGCTTGCGTGACCACGCTGTCCGCCACCTTGAAGGTCTCCAGCAACGTCGTGGACTTGCCGGCGATGCTGAGAAGCCGCTGGTTCGGGATGACCACGAGGGTATCCACCTTGTCCTTGAGCTCCCGGATACCCTCCTCGGCCTGCTGCATGCGCCGCTTGCCTTCGAAGACGAAGGGTTTGGTCACCACGCCCACCGTGAGCGCTCCGACTTCGCGCGCCACGCTGGCGATGACCGGCGCACCGCCCGTGCCGGTGCCGCCGCCCATCCCGGCGGTGATGAAGATCATGTCGGCGCCCGTGAGGTACTCGCGGAGGCGCTCCTTGTCCTCCATCGCGGCGCGCCGGCCTGTTTCCGGGTTGGCGCCGGCCCCGAGGCCCTTGGTAAGGGAGTCGCCGATCTGGACCTTGATCTCGGCCAGGTTCGCGTCCAGCGCCTGGCTGTCGGTGTTGGCCACGATGAAGTCCACACCCTTGAGGCCTTCCTGGATCATGGAATTGACGGCGTTGCCGCCGCCGCCGCCGATACCGATGGCCTTGATCCTTGCTCCGGCATCTATCGGGTCCACCATTTCAAACATTGCACTTCCTCCTTTTCCCCAGTTGCATTTCAGTGTTCGACCCATGGAAACGGGCGTGCGCACGCGCGCCGCCCGACCGTTCCCGCCCTTTTGACTAGAAAAACTCCCTGAACCACTCCGTCATCCGACCGCGGACCTTGTAGAACAGATGTTCGTTGTCGCGGATTCGGAACAGGTTTCGATCCTGCTGCTTGAGGCCGAACAGCAGAAGCCCGGTGCCCGTGGCGTAGACCGGACTGGACACCACGTCCACGAGCCCCGTGACGTTGGCCGGCACCCCTTGGCGCACCGGCACGTCGAAGATCCTTTCCGCCATATCGATGATCCCCGGCAGAAGCGTGCAGCCACCGGTCATGACGATGCCCGACACCAGATGGTCCTCGTAGCCGGACTTGCCGATCTCCCGCTGCACCAGGTTGAAGACTTCCTCCAGGCGCGGCTCGATGATCTCGCACAGGATCTGACGCGACACCGACCGCGGGCCGCGGCCTCCCACGCTCGGCACCTCCAGGGTCTCGTTGCGGTTGGCCAGGTCGGTTTCCACGCACCCGTAACGCTGCTTCAACTGCTCCGCCGCCGCCATGGGGGCATGCAATCCCGCGGCGATGTCGCTGGTGAGGTGGTTGCCGCCCACGCTGAGCACCGCCGTGTGCTTCACCGAGCCGCCGTGGAACAACGCGATGTCGGTGGTGCCGCCGCCCATGTCCACCAGCGCCACCCCCACCTCCTTCTCTTCCTGGGTCAGCGTCGCGTCGGCGGACGCCAGCGGCTCGAGCACGAAATCCGCGACGTTGAGCCCGGTACGATTGCAGCACTTGATGACGTTCTGAGCCGCGGCCACCGCGCCCGTGACCACGTGCACGCTGGCCTCGAGCCGCACGCCCGCCATGCCCCGGGGCTCCGAAATCCCGCCCTGGCCGTCGAGGGCGAATTCCTGGGGAAGCACGTGGAGCACCTCCCGGTCCATGGGGATAGCCACCGCCTTGGCCGCGTCGATGACCCGGTCCACGTCGGCGTCGGTCACCTCGTTGTTCTTGACCGCCACCACCCCGTGGCTGTTGAACCCGCGGATGTGGCCCCCCGCGATGCCGGCGAAGACGGTGTTGATCTCGCAGCCCGCCATCATCTCCGCCTCCTCCACCGCCTTCTTGATGCCCTCCATGGTGGCCTCGACGTTGATCACCACGCCTTTCCTCAAACCGCGCGACGGGTGAATGCCGACCCCCACCACCTCCGGCCCCTGCTCGGTCTGCTCCCCCACCACGGCGCAGATCTTGTGGGTCCCGATGTCGAGCCCGACGACAACATTGGTCTTCTTAGGCATGGATACTCCCACCTCTTTCATTGTTCGATTCCATCGAATCACACCCTTTTCCGCGGGCGCGCGACCACCTGCCCCCGGAAACTCAAATCCACGGCTCGGAAACGGGCTCCCTGCCCCTGGAACTTCCGCAGGAACCACCGCATCCGCGTCAGCTTCTCGTCCCAGTCGCCCCAGCCCATGCGAAACGGCACCGCGTACGAAACCGGATAGAGGACGATGCCGCCGCCGGGCTCGAAGCGGATCTCCGACAGGCCCAGCGACGCCCGCTCCACCCTTCGCCCCAGGGCCATCGCCTCGGACAGCTTCTCCCGCGTGCCGGGCTCCCGCGGCGGCAACCCAGCGGCTCGCAGCCCGGTAACGAAAGGAAAGTCGACGGAGTCCTCATCGTCGAGCGCCGTGAAGATGACGCCGTTGTCGGCAACGTAGTAGAGCTTGTCCAGCGCCACGATGGCGCTCGCGCTCCATTCCTCGATGTCGATCACCAGGCGGCCCGGAAGCTCCCGCCGTATCAGGACCGACTTGACCCAGGGGTGCTCCCGCACCCTTTCCTCGATCTCTGCCGGATCGATGCTCCAGATGCCGGTATGAGGTCCCAGCCCTGACATCACCACCAGTTCCGCCCCCTTGACCTTCTCCACCCCCACGACCTTGACCTCCCGGATGGCGAAATAGGGGTGCGTCATGAAGAAGCCCGAGGTCTCCCCCGCCGCCGACCGGACCGTCGCCGCGGCAACGTCCAGCGCCGAGCGCGCGTGGCGATAGAGATCCGCGGAGTATCCGCGGCCGAGCCACCCGACCGCCGCCAACGCCGCCAGCAAACCGCCCGCCGCCGCCATGGCCGGCCAACGCCTGCCGCGCTTCCCGAACCTAGTGTCGTGTCCCGTAAATACCTGCACTAATTTGCTTGTCCTTTTCGCCGTCGGCTGCGTTGCTCTTCCTCGCGTGGTGCCCGCCACTGCTCGTCATCGCGCCTTGCCGACGACGAAAATTCCTGCGCAACTTAGTGCAGGTATTTACGGGACACGACACTAGGCATTGCCCGCCTCCCGCGCGGCCGCGGCGTTCTTCAACGACGCCCGGTCCAGAATCCGCTGCACCAGCCCGCCGAAATCGATTCCGACCCCCGCGGCGATCTCCGGCAGGAGGCTCAGCGGGGTCATCCCAGGCAGCGTGTTGACCTCCAGCACGTACAACCGCTGTTCCCGCGAGAGGCGGAAGTCCACCCGGGGCGCGCCCTCGCACCCCAACGCCGCGCAGGCCCGGACCGCCAGCCGCATGGCCCTGCGATAGAGCGTGCCCGGCAGGGGAGCCGGGAAGACGTGGGACGCCATGCCGGAGGTGTACTTGGTCTTGAAGTCGTAGAAACCCTTGGCCGGCCTGATCTCGGTGACCCCCAGGGCCTCGCCGTTAAGCAGACCCACGGTGATTTCCCTGCCGGCCACGTACCGCTCCACCAGCGCGTCCCGGTCCAAGCGACACGCCTCGCGCAACGCCGGAACCAACTCCCTTCGCCGCCGCACGATGGTGACGCCGATGGAGGAGCCCTCGGCCCGCGGTTTCACCACGGCGGGCAACGGCAGCTTCGCCGCCGACTCTCCGTCTCCGGACACCACTTGGTACGGCGGGGTCGGAACGCGGTTCCGGACCAGCACCTCCTTGGTCAGCACCTTGTCCATGCACAACGCCGAGGCGGTCACGCCCGAACCCGTATACGGGATGCCCATGACCTCCAGCAGTCCCTGCACGCAGCCGTCCTCGCCGATCTTGCCGTGCAGGGCGTTGAAGGCGACGTCGATGCGGCGCTTTCGCAGTTGTCCGGGCAGGTCCCGGCCCACGTCGATGAGAGACACTCCCTTGTAACCCCGTTGTCGCAAGGCATCGGCGACTTCCTTGCCCGACACCAGCGATACTTCCCTTTCCGCCGAGGGGCCGCCGTAGAGGACTCCCACCCGGCGCGTTCGCCAGGCTGCCGGCGGCGCGCTCATGCCGGCCACTCCCCGGCGAACCGCACCTCGGTTTGCAGGGTGACCGAGAACCGGCTCTCCACCCTGCTGCTCACCTGGTCGATGAGCCGCCGGACGTCCTCGGCGCGGGCGCCGCCCCGGTTGACGATGAAGTTCGCATGGCGCCGCGACACCTCGGCGCCGCCTACGCGCAGGCCCTTGAGACCCGACGCCTCGATCAGCCTTCCGGCATGGTCGCCCGGGGGATTGCGGAACACCGAGCCGAAGTTCGGATGGCCCGACGGCTGGCTCTCCCGGCGCCGCGCCATGATCGCGCGCATGCGTGAGTCCACCGCATCCGGCGTCTCCGGCGTCAGCGCCAACTCGACGCGGGTGACGACGGCGCCCTCGGGCAGCCGCGTCTCGCGATACGAGAAGCTCAACTCCTCGCGCGCGAAGACCAGCGGCTCGCCGCCGCCGTCGACCGCCTCAACCCTGGTCACGATCCGCTCCATTTCCGATCCGTACGCGCCCGCATTCATCACCAGCGAGCCGCCCACGCTGCCGGGGATGCCCTCGGCGAACTCCAGTCCGCCCAGCCCGCGGCGCACGGTTTCGCGCACCAGCCGGCTCACCGCGTAGGCGGCGCCCACGTCCGCGCCCGCATCCCGCCAGCGCACCCGGCGAAACTCCCCCCGCAACCGCACCACCACACCGCGCACCCCCCGGTCGCTGACCAACAGGTTGCTGCCGTTGCCCAGCAACAGCACCGGCAGGCCGCGGCATGCCAATACCCTCAGGCATGCGCTCAAGCCCCCGCTCGTATTCGCCTCCACGAAGTAGTCCGCGGGCCCGCCGACCTTGAAGGAGGTGTAGCGGGCCAGCGGCTCGCGCACCCGCACCGCCACGCCGGCGATGCCGCCCAGCTCCGCGGTCAACGGGTCGGTGGTCATTGCCTCTGTTCCCGCAAGGACTCAAGCAGCGTCTCCCCAACCTTGTGGATGTCCCCGGCGCCGAGGGTCAGCACCATGTCGCCGTCCGCGAGCCGAGGCAGGAGGCCGCGGGCGACGTCCTCCTTGGCGGCGACGAACTCCACGTCCATGTGCCCCCGGCGCCTGATGGCGCGGTACAGCTCCTCGCTGCTGGTCCCCGGCAGCGGTTCTTCCCCGGCGCCGTAGATATCGGTGACGATCAGCCGATGGGCGCGGTCGAAGGCCGAGACGAAGTCCTCGAACAGGTCCTTCGTGCGGCTGTAGCGGTGCGGCTGAAACACCACCGTCAAGGGCCGCCCCCAACCCTCGGTGATGGCCTGAAGCGTGGACTCGATCTCCGTCGGATGATGCCCGTAGTCGTCCATGACCAGTATCCCGGCCGCCTCGCCCTTGATCTCCGACCGGCGGTGGATGCCGGCGAACCGGCCCAGGGCTCCGGCCGCGCCGGCAAAGTCGACGCCCAGCTCCACCGCCACGGCGATGGCCGCCAGGGCGTTGGCGACGCTGTGACGGCCCGGCATGGGCAATGTCACCGCTCCCAGCGCCCGGCCGCGGTGCAGCACCGAGAAACTCGACTCCATCTCCCGTGTGCGAACCTCCTCGGCGCTGAAGTCCGCGTCCGCCGAAAGGCCATAGGTGACCACCCGCTTGTTCACCCGCGGCATCAGGCCGCGGACCGTGGGATGGTCCAGGCAGAGCACCGCGACCCCGTAGAAGGGCACCTTGTTGACGAACTCCAGGAACGCGTCGGCGAGCTGCTCGGTCGTGCCGTAGTACTCGATGTGCTCGCGGTCGATGTTGGTCACCACCGCCAGCGACGGCGACAGCAGCAGGAAGGTGCCGTCGCTCTCGTCGGCCTCGGCCACCAGGATGTCGCCCCTGCCCATCTGCGCGTTTCCGGCCAGGGACCGTATGCGGCCGCCGATGACCAGGGTCGGGTCCATCCGCGCCTCGGTCAGGACGTGCCCGATCATCGACGTCGTGGTGGTCTTGCCGTGGCTGCCGGCCACCGCGATGCCGTACTTCATGCGCATCAGCTCGGCGAGCATCTCGGCGCGCGGAATCACCGGGATCTGGCGCTCCTTGGCCGCCACCACCTCCGGGTTGGAGAACTTCACCGCGGTGGAGATCACCACCACGGAAAGACCCTCGGCCAGGTTGGCGGCATCGTGGCCGATGCGCACCTCCGCCCCCAGGGACCGCAGACGCCGGGTGGCGTCGTTCTCCTGGAGATCGGAGCCGCTTATCTCGTAGCCCAGGTTCAACAAGACCTCCGCGATTCCGCTCATGCCGACGCCGCCGATGCCGACGAAGTGCACACGATGGCGTCTTTCAAACGCTCTCGGACCCATCACCGCCACTCGGGGACAAGCGAGTGGCACTCGTCCACGATCCGTTCGGCCGCATCCCCGCGCCCGAGGCCCGCGGCGGCGCGGCCCATGGCCGATCGCCGCGCGGCATCCCCGTGGAGGGCGCGGATGGTTTCGGCCAACCCCGGGGATGTCAGTTCCTGCTCCACGATCACCTCGGCGGCGCCGGCTTCCTCGAGGGCCTGCGCATTGAGCCTCTGGTGGTCGTGAGCCGCGTACGGATACGGGATCAGCACCGAGGGCTTGCCGAATACCGTGAGCTCCGAGAGCGTGGAGGCCCCGGCCCGGCACACTACGAGGTCAGCCGCTGCGTAGGCGCTGTCCATGCGGTCGATGAACGGCAACACCTCCGCCGCGCACGGCAGCGACTCGTAGCCCTTTCTCACCGGCTCCTCGTCGGCGCGCCCGGTCTGGTGCGTCACCCGGAACCCGGCCGCGAGATCGCCCAGGTGCGCCAGCGCGCCCAGCACCGCCTCGTTGATCCGATGAGCCCCGGCGCTGCCGCCGAAGACCAGCAGATGGAAGCGTTCCTCCCGCTCCACCGCGGGAAGGTCGCGCCACCGTACCGGCGTGCCCGTCAGCACGACCTTGGCCCCCGGGAAATAATCCACGCTCTCGCGGAAGCTCGTGAAAATTCGGTCCACCAGCCGGCCCAGGACACGGTTGGTGAATCCCGGGCGCAGGTTCTGCTCCAGGATCGCGCAACGGACGCGCCGCGACACCCCCGCCAGCAACAGCGGCCCGGAGGCGTAGCCGCCGAGGCCGATGATGCACTGGGGATCGAAGCGGCGGATGATGGAGCGAGAGCGCCAAAGGCTGGCCGGTATTCCGTACAGCCCCTCCAGCAACCCCTTGAGGCCGCGCCCCTTGAGGCCGCGGATGGGCAGCAGCTCCAGCGGGAACTCGGTCTCGGGGATCACCCGGCTCTCGATGCCCCAGCGGCTGCCCACGAAGAGGATGCGCGCCGCGTCGTTGCGCCGGCGGAACTCCCGCGCCACGGCCAGGCCGGGGAAGAGGTGTCCTCCGGTGCCGCCGCCGGCCACGATCAGCCTCATGGCCGTGTCCTCCTCCAGGAGACGCCCAGGAGCATTCCCGCCACCGTCAAGTGGACCACCAGGGCCGAGCCGCCGTAGCTGACGAACGGCAGCACCAGGCCCTTGGTGGGCACGAGGCCCATCACCACGCTCATGTGGACCAGCGCCTGGAGCCCCAGGAGCATCGTGAGCCCGAACACCATCAGGCGGACGAAGGGCTCCTCGCTTTCCAGGGCCAGCCGCAGGCCGCGATAGAGCAGGATGCCGAACAACCCCACCACCAGCAGCGCCCCCCACAGACCCAGCTCCTCGCCGATCACCGAGTAGATGAAGTCGGTGTGGGCCTCGGGCAGGTAGAGGAGCTTCTGGCGGCTCTGGCCCAACCCGCGGCCCCACAACTGCCCCGAGCCGAAGGCGATGTAGGACTGGATGATCTGGAAACCGCTGTCGGTGGAGTCGCTCCAGGGGTCCAGAAAGACCAGCAGCCGTCTCACCCGGTAGTCGGCGGACATGACCAGGAAGGCGGCCAGCGGCAGCGCCGCCGCCGCCACCCAGGCCAGATGCTTCACCTGGCTGCCGGCCACGAACAGCATGGCCATGGCCACGACGGCGAGAATGAAAGCCGAGCCGAAGTCCGGCTCCGCCATCAGCAGGGCCACGAACGCCCCGGTCACCAGCAGCGGGGGCAGGACTCCGGACATGAAGCCGTCCAACCGGTCGGCCCTCCTGGAGAGGGTAAAGGCCAGGTAGAGCACGAAGCACACCTTGGCCACCTCCGAGGGCTGGAACAGGAACGGCGACACTCCCAGCCAGCGATGGGCGCCGCCCCGGGCCACCCCGACATCCGGGATCAGCACCAGCACCAGCGCCACCAGGGCGGCGACGAGCAGCGGGACGGCGAGGCGGCGATAGGTGGCCGGCGGCAGGAGCAAGGCCATGGAGAGTCCCGCCAGGCCCAGGCCGGCGGCCGCCAACTGCCTACGGAACAGGTAGGTGCCGTCGCCGAAACGCTCCTGGGCGAAGAGGTAGCTGGTGTTCAGCACCATGGTGATGCCGATGGCGAGCAACGCCACCAGGCTCGCCAGCATCCACCGATCCACGTTGCGAATGCCGTTCATAGGGCCTGCACCAGCTCCTTGAACGCGCGGCCCCGCTCGGCGTAGTCCTCGAACATGTCGAAGCTCGAGCAGGCGGGCGACAACAGCACCACGTCGCCGGCATGAGCGGCGGCCCGGGCCTCGCGCACCGCTTCTCCGAGGTCCTTCACCACCAGAGTGTCGGTCAATGCTCCCAGGGCCTCCTTCATGAGCTCCGCGGATGTGCCCAGCAGGATCAGCTTGCGCACCCGCTCCCGCACCAACGGCGCCAGTCCGCCGTAGCCGCCGCCCTTGTCGACGCCGCCGGCGATGAGGACGATGGGGCTGTCGAAGCTGGCCAACGACTTCAGGACCGCGCCGACGTTGGTGCCCTTGGAGTCGTTGAAGTAGCGCGCCCCGGCGAATTCCCGGACGAATTCCAGTCGATGCTCGATGCCCGGGAACCGCCTGGTGGCGGCGCGGATGTGACGTCCATCGACGCCCACGGCCTTGGCCGCGCACACCGCCGCCATGACGTTCTCCACGTTGTGGACCCCGCGCAGCCTCACGTCGCTCAGGGGGAACCGTTCCTCGGCTCCGCCGCCGCTCCAGACGATGGCGTCCGCCGTGGCGAAGGCGCCCTCTTCCACCCTCGACCAGCCGAAGGAAACCACCCGAGCGTCCAGTCCTTCCCGCAACCCCCACACCCGGGGGTCGTCGCGGTTCAGCACGGCGACGTCGCCGGGTTGCTGGGCGGCGAAGATCCTGGCCTTGGCCGCGCCGTAGCTCGCGAGGCCGTCATAGCGGTCGAGATGGTCCTCGCTGAGGTTCAGGTGCAAGGCGACGTGAGGCCGGAAATCGCGCACCCATTCGAGCTGGAAGCTGCTGACTTCCACGACCCCCCAGTCCCAGTCTCCGTCCACGAACTCGATGAGCGGCCGGCCGATGTTGCCGCCCGCGAAGACACGCAGCCCGGCCGCTTCCAGGACGGCGGCCACCAGGCGGGTCGTGGTGGTCTTTCCGTTGGTCCCGGTGATGGCCACCATGGGGGTGCGGCTGAAACGCGCCGCCAGCTCGATCTCGCTCAACACCTCGATTCCGCGCCCCTCGGCCTCCACCAGCAGCGGATTGTCCCGCGCCACTCCGGGGCTGGGAACCACCACGTCCACGCCGTCGAGCCAGGCCGTTCGCTCCGGGCCGAAGTGGCAGGCGGCCGGCACCGGCAACCGCGACAGCTCGTCCCTTGCCTGCGACATGCCGTCTTCGGAGCGCGCGTCGGCGCCCACCACCCGGGCGCCGCGGGCGGCCAGAAACCGCGCCGCCGCCAGGCCGGTGCGGGCAAGTCCCAGCACCAGGATCCTTTTGCCCTCGACTTCCATCACGGGGGCTCCGCCCGGCGGCGCACGGCCCTTCGACTTCGCTTCGCTACGCTCAGGGCGAACGGTCCAGGGAGTCGTTCCCGTTCGTCCTGAGCGTAGCGAAGCGAAGTCGAAGGACGCCATTGCAACCGCACCCTGACCCTTCAGCGCAGCTTGAGCGTGCTCAACGCGAACAGCGCGCAAATGATCGACACGATCCAGAACCGCACGATGATCTGCGGTTCCGGCCAACCCTTCAACTCATAGTGGTGGTGGATGGGCGCCATGCGGAAGACGCGTTTGCCGCGCAGCTTGAAGGACGCCACCTGTACGATCACCGACACCGCCTCCACCACGAAGACGCCCCCCACCACCACCAACAGGATCTCGTTCTTGCTGATGACCGCGAGGATCCCCAGGGCGGCCCCCAGGCCCAGACTGCCGACGTCGCCCATGAACATCTGCGCCGGGTAGGTGTTGAACCAGAGGAAACCCAGGCCCGCGGCCACCACCGCCGCGCAGAACACCGTAAGCTCTCCGACCCGGGACACGTAGGGGATCTGCAGGTACTCGGCGAACTTCACGTGGCCCGCGAGGTAAACGATGAGAGCGTAGGTGGCCGCGGCGGTCATCACCGGGCCGATGGCCAGACCGTCGAGCCCGTCGGTGAGGTTGACGGCGTTGGAGGCGCCCACCACCACCACCACCGCGAACGGGACGTACCAGAGCCCGAAGTCCGGCTGTACGTTCTTGAAGAAGGGGACGGCGACGGTGCTGCTGAAATCTGGCTGTAGCAACAACACCACCGTCGCCGCCGAAGCCACGACGATCTGGGGAACGAGCTTGCTCCACATGCCCAGTCCCCGGCTGCTCTCACGCCGGACCTTGAGGAAGTCGTCGACGAGGCCGATGGCGGCGAAAGCCACTGTGACCGCGAGCGCCACCAGCACGTACACGTTGGTTACGTCGCCCACCAGCACCGTGGACAACACCAGGGAGAGCACGATCAGGGTCCCCCCCATGGTGGGGGTGCCGGCCTTGCCGGCATGGCGGTCCGGGCCGTCGTCCCGAATGGGTTGCCGGATCTGCCACTCCTTGAGGGCGCGGATGAGATAGGGGCCGATGACGAAGGCGAGCAGCAACGACACGAGCGCCGCCAGCGCCGCGCGAAACGTGATGTAGCGGAACACGTTCAGGACCGGGAACGTGGTATGCAGCGGAAACAGCAGAAGATACAGCACTGCGCTACGCCTCCCCGTCCTTCATGGCCGCGAGGACCTTTTCCATGGCCGCGCCCCGCGAACCCTTGACGAGGACCCAGTCGCCCTTGCGAAGCTCGGCCCGCAAGACCGACCCCATCTCCCGGTGGCTCCTCGCCACGTGCACCGCGGCCCGCTCCATGCCCGCGCCCAGCGCTCCCTGCCGCATGTCGCGGGCGAAGCGGCCCAGCAGGTAGACGGCGTCCAACGAATTCGCCGCCGCCGCCTCCCCGAGGTCGCGGTGGAGGGCGGCCTCGTTGGCGCCCATCTCCAGCATGTCGCCCAGCACGGCTACCCGGCGTCCGCGCGCCGGAATCGCCTTCAGCGCCGCCAGCGCCGCTTCCATGGAGGCGGGATTGGCGTTGTAGGCGTCGTTGATGATGCCGATGCCGTTCCAGCGCTCCACCTGCATGCGCATGGCCACCGGCCGCACCGCCTCGAGACCCGTGCGGATGGCCGCCATGTCCGCGCCGAAGGCGTGGGCCATGGCGGCGGCCCCTACCGCGTTGCGGACGTTGTGCATGCCGCACAGGCGCAGCCGCACCGGCTCCCGCACGCGGCCCACGCGGAGGTTGAACCGCAACCGGCCGCCGGACAGCATCTCGGCGTCCTCGCCGCGGACGAAACCGCCGGTGCCGTAGGTCACCACCCGGCCCCGGAAAGCCCGGCTCTGGCGCACCACCCGGTCGTCGTCCAGGTTGACCACGGCGGTAGCCCGGGGACCGAGCCCGCGAAAGATCGCGCCCTTCTCCCGGGCCACGCCGGCGAGCGTTCGCAGTCCCGAAAGATGGGCTGGAGCCACCGAGGTAATGAGTGCGAGATCGGGATTGGCAATGGCCGTCAGGCGGCGGATCTCCCCCGGCCGGTTGGTGCCGAGCTCCACCACCGCCGCGCGCTCGTGTCCGCGAAGCCGCAGCAGGGTCAACGGCAAACCCACCAGGTTGTTGTAGTTGCCCTCGGTCTTCAGGACCTTGCCGCGCAACGGACGGTCTTCCATGCGCGCGCGCTGCAGGATGGAGAAGAGCATCTCCTTGGTGGTGGTCTTGCCGTTGGAACCGGTGATGGCCAGGACCCGCGGCGCCGTCCTCCGGCGATGGAAATGGGCGATGTCGCCCAGGGCCCGGAGCGTGTCACGTACGCGAATCACCGACACCGGCCCGGGGCCGGCGACGTTCCGCTGCACCACCACGCACCCGCCCCCGCGCCGCGCCACCTCGGGCACGAACACGTGACCGTCGCGCAACTCCCCGCGCAGCGCCACGAATACGCCGTCCCGTTCCACCTGGCGCGAATCCGTGCTGATGCGGCGGAACCGGCTCGCCGCACCATGCTGAACGATGGTGCCCTTGGCCGCCCGCGCCAGCTCTTCAATGGTCCAATCCATGGCCGCTTGATACTCGTGCCCGCGTCAGCCGCCGACGCCGTGCACCTCTTCCCGCAAGACCTGGCGGTCGTCGAACCGAAGCCGCCGTTTTCCCACGATCTGGTAGTCTTCATGGCCCTTGCCCGCCACCAGCAGGACGTCGCCCGGGGTCGCCATGGACAGTCCGAGCCGGATGGCGGAACGCCGGTCGGGCTCGACCCGGTATCCGGCTTGCGGCGCGGCGGCGCCGCTGTCCCCGAGCCGTTTCATGCCCCCGCCGCGAACCCCTTCCTCGATGTCCCGAATGATCGCCAGCGGATCCTCTCCGCGCGGGTTGTCGGAGGTCAGCACGACGCAGTCGCTTTCCGCCGCGGCGATCTCTCCCATGACGGCCCGTTTCCCGGGGTCCCGGTCGCCGCCGCACCCGAACACCGTGATCAGCCTCTCACGGGTCAGCGCGCGCAGGGCGCGGATGACCTTGGCCAGGGCGTCCGGCGTGTGCGCGTAGTCCACCACCAGGGTGATCCCCAGGCTGTTGGGAACCCGTTCCAGCCGCCCCGGAACCCGCTCGAGCCGGGACAGCCCGGCGGCGATGGCGTCCGGGCCGAAGCCCAGGGCCCAGGCCGCTCCCGCCGCCGCGAGGATGTTCTCGAGGTTGATCTCTCCCATGAGCGCGGACTCGAACTCGATCCGTTGCTCCCCGCACGCCAGGGTCCCCTTCAACCCGTCGAGCCCGCTCTCGAAGGCCACGGGATGGATGTCCCGTTCCGGCGACCTGCCGTAGGTGAGCGTCGCAAGCCCGGCCTCCTCGGCCAGACGGGCCAGCTCCGGGCCTCGCGGGTCGTCGGCGTTGATGACCGCGAACGGCCTTTCCTTCACGCTGGCGGGCAGGCAGTCGGTGAACAGCCGCGTCTTGCTGGCGAAGTACGTGTCCATGTCGCGGTGATAGTCCAGGTGATCCCGCGAAAGATTGGTGAACACCGCGCCGTCGAAATCGAGCCCGTGCACGCGCCGCAGGTCCAGGGCGTGGGAGGACACTTCCATGGCGACGAACTTGACGCCCGCCGCCGCCATGTCGGACAGCAGCTCCTCGATGTCGATGGATTCCGGGGTGGTGAGCGGCGCCGGCCGCTGCCACCGGCCGTAGCGCCGGCTGATGGTGCCGATGACGCCGCACGGATGGCCGGCGGCGGAGAAGATGGCGTCGAGGAGGTAGGTCACCGTGGTCTTGCCGTTGGTGCCGGTTACGCCCACCAGCACCAGGCCGCGGCTCGGACGCCCGAAGAACACCGCCGCCGCATGGGCCACGGCCCGCCGCGTATCCGATACGCGTACGCAGGCGGCCTCCGATGAAACCGTCACGGATCGTTCCACCACCACGGCCGCCGCTCCCCGCCCGACCGCTTCGTCGACGTAGTCGTGGCCGTCGGCCGACTGTCCCGCGAGCGCGAAGAAGACGTAGCCCTCGCGGACCCTGCGGGAATCACACGCCAGACCCTGGACGTCGCGGTCCAAGGGTCCGCTTTGGTCCCGGATGTCCGGCGTATGCAGGAGGTCCCGGAGGAGCATCGACTTCAATCCTTCAACGTCAGCACCAAGCGCCCGCCGGCGCCGTCGAATCGCTGATCCACCACGTAACCGTGGCCCCGGAGAACCACGGAGAGCTTGTGCTGTTTGGCCTTGTTCACCGCCTCGCGCATGCTCAGGCCGATGAGGCTCGGGCGGCCGTTACGGGCCGATTCGCGCGGCCGCGGGGCCTTGCGGGACACCCGGATGACGCCCCGGTCCTTCCCCGACGGAACTTCCGACAGGAGCCGCCGGTTCGGAGTCGCGCCCAGGGCATGGAGCGCGGGTGCCGCGATCCGCCGGAACAGCGGGGCGGCCACCACGCCCCCGTACACGTTGACCGTAGGCTCGTCCACCAGCGTCAGGAGCACGAAACGTGGCTCGCTCGCCGGCACGAAACCGACGAAGGAGGCGACGCGCTTGGTCTTGGAGTAGCCTCCCTTCACCCGGTCCGCCTTCTGGGAGGTGCCGGTCTTGCCCGCGGTCTCGAATCCCGCCAGGGCGGCGCGGGTGCCGGTACCGCCCTCCGCCACCACGCCCTTGAGGATGTCCGCCACCGTGCGGGCGGTGGTCCTGGAGACGACTCGCCGCACCATTTCCGGCCGGTTCTGCAGCAGCACCCTGCCGTCCTCGTCCACGACACGATCGACGATGAAGGGTTTCATGAGCAGACCGCCGTTGGCGATGGCGGAGAAGGCCATGACCATCTGAAGGGGCGTCACCGCCACGGACTGTCCGAAAGAGGTTGCGGCGAGGTCGATGTCGTACCACCTGTGGTGCGGCCGCACCTTCCCGGGCACTTCGCCCGGGAGATCGACGCCGGTCTTGTCGCCGAAGCCGAAGCGACGGATGTAGCGGTGGTACCGCTCCCGGCCGAGCTTGTCGGCTACCTTGACGACGCCGATGTTGCTGGAAAGCTGGAGCACCTTGGCAAAGGACAGCCAGCCGTATTCCTTGAAATCGTGGATGGTGCGGCCGCCGTACCGATAGCGCCCGAACTCGCAGAAAATCAGGTCCTCCCGTCCCACCACCCGTTCCTCGAAGGCAGCCGCGGCGAACACCGCCTTGAAGACCGAGCCCGGTTCGTAGGTGTCCGTGATCGCGCGGATGCGCCACCGCTCCCGATCCTGGTTGCGGAACCGGTTGGGGTTGAAGAACGGGTAGCTCGCCAGCGCCAGGATCCCGCCGGTGAAGGGGTCCGCCATCACCACCGTTCCGCCCTTGGCGCGGTAACGCTTCACGGTGGCTTCCAGGTGCTTTTCCGCGAGATGCTGCAGCGTGGTATCGAGGGTCAGCCGCACATCCGCGCCGGGACGGACCTTGAGGTCGTCCAGGCCGGTGACCAGGACCCGGCGCCCCAGGGCATCCCGCTCCACCCACGAGGAGCGGGTCTTGCCGCGTATGTGGCGGTCGTAGCTGCGCTCCACCCCTTCCAGCCCTTGCGCGTCCCTTCCCACCAGCCCCAGCGCCTGTCCGGCGAGATGGCCCTGCGGGTAGTAGCGTTTGGGCTCGTGGTACAAACCGATTCCCTCGAGTTTCAGGGCCCGGATGCGTTGCGCCTCGCGCGGCGTCACCTGCCGCTTGAGCCACACGAACGGCTTGTCGGAGGTGACCTTGCGCCGCACGTCCTTGGGTTTCAGCTTCAGGGCGCGTGCCACCGCCGGCACCAGCTTCTTGGGGGACTTGACCCGCCGCGGCCTTACGTAGACCGATTTGGACTCGACGCTGATGGCCAGCGAGTCTCCGTTTCGGGTCAGGATGGTGCCGCGCTTGGGTACGAAGATCTGTTCCTGGAGATGCTGGCGCTCGCCCAGCCTTGCCAGCCTGGCACCGTCGAAGGCCTGGAGGTGGATGGCCCGCAGCGCCAACGCCAGCAGCAGCGCCAGCAGCAGACCGCCGGTCAGCCGGAGCCGGAACCGCGAGTTGGCGGAAAGGTCCTGTGGCTGCGTCTTCATCACGGCAGTCTCACCACCTGTCCGGTCTCGGGGTCCCTGAGCCCGAGACGTCTCCGCGCCATGGCTTCCAGGCGCTCGGGTGCGGTCAGGGTCGCCACCTCCAGCTTCAGCTCCCGGTTCGTCTGCTCCAGCCGGCGCTCCAGCTTGGCGCCGGTGGAGAGCACGTACCCGAGTTGCACGACGCGCAGGCGCTGCCACACCAGCAACAGGGCCAACGCCACCAGGAGGCAAGTCAGCACCACCGGCAACAGCGCGCCTCGGCGGCCTGCTTCGGGTGCCGTATCGGCTACCTGCTGGTTGTCGAGAACGCCTGCGCCATCGGCCGGTTCTCGCCGGGAAAACAGCATTTTCCTCCCTCACCCGCGCGGGCGAAGCGCATCACGCGGGCGGAGTTGATCACGCGGGCGGAGTTGATCACGCGGGCGGAGTTGATCACGCGGGCGGAGTTGATCACGCGAGCGAAGTTCATCACAACCTCTCGACCGCCCGTAGCCTGGCCGAACGCGCCCTGGGGTTGGCCCGCACCTCCTCCTCGCTCGGCACCCGCGGTCTCTTCGTGATGGCGGTGGCCTTGCGGGCCCAACCGCAGACACACGCGGGCATGCGCGGGGGACAGACACAGTCCAGTCCCCAGCGGCGAAACGTGCGCTTGACCAGCCGGTCTTCCAGCGAGTGAAATGAAATGATCACCAAGCGCCCCTTGGCGCACAACAGCTCGTACGCCGACTCGAGAAACCTCTCGAGACTCTCCAGTTCGCGGTTCACCGCGATGCGCACCGCCTGAAACGTCCGGGTGGCGGGATGGGTCGCGGGCCCGCCGCCCTTCCGCGGCCGCCCGGGCGAACCGCCCATGGCCCGGGCCACCGTCTCGGCAAGTTGACGCGTCGAGTCGATGGCCTCCTTGCGGCGGCGGGCCTCGATGGCCGAGGCGATCCGGCGCGCCCGCGGCTCTTCACCGAAGTCTCGGATGATCCTCTCCAGCTCGACCGCCGGCAGGCCGTTCACCAGCTCATGCGCGTCCACCGGACGGCGCCGGTCCATGCGCATGTCCAGTCTCGCGTCGCTCAGGAAACCGAATCCGCGTTCCGGCGTATCGAGCTGGTGGGAGGACAGACCCAGATCCAGCAGCAAGCCGTCCACGCCCGGCCAACCCACTTCGTCCAAAACCTCCCGCGCCCGGTCGAATCCCGACCGGCGCAGCGTTACCCGCTCGCCGAAACGGGCCAGGGCGTGTCCGGCGGCGGCAATCGCCTGGTCGTCGCAGTCCAGCCCCAGAAGAGCGCCGTCGGGGGACGACAGGCGCAGGATCTCTCCCGCGTGTCCGCCTCCCCCCACGGTTGCATCGAGATACCTTCGCGCCGGCTTCGGCGCGAGGATTTCGAGCACCTCGCGAAGCATCACGGGCTGGTGTGCATAGCTCATGCGACCGGTATTTCAGTGACAGGTAGCCGCGCCCTCCCAATCGTCGTCGAAACTCTCGATGGCTTCGTCCAGGGATGCGTAGAACTCGAAGACCCCGTCCATGCCCACGACGCGGAATATGTCCTTCAGATGGGGGTGCATGCCCGAGAGCTTCAGGTCGCCGTTCATCTCGCGCAACAGCCTCAGGCGGTCAAGCAGCACGCCGATGCTCAGGTAGTTGATGTGGTCGACCGCCTTGAGATTCAGGACGACCTTGAGACGCTCCTTCTCGATCAGGCCTCCGATCAGGTCCTTGATCCGCACCATTTCGCGAAGATCGATGTCGCCGTTGACATCGATCACGGCGATATCCTGAATGGGCTTCCTGTCGAGTCCGATCATGGATGGCTCCTTTCTTCCGGCGCCCCCTCGGCACTACAAGCCCAGGTCCGAGAACGAATCCGGATCTTCCATGAGTTGCTCCTCGGCCTCCGTAAACACCGTGTCCCAGGCGTCCTTGTCCCAGATGCGAAACTTCTCGCCGGCCGATACCAGCATCACGTCGCGCTTGAGGTCGGCGTACTTGCGCAACGTGGGCGGGATGAGGATGCGGCCGTGGGGGTCCACCGCGCATTCGGTCGCCCCGCCGAGGTAGTAGGTCTGAAACCGCACCATTCGCGCATCGAACTTGGGCTTCTCGCGAACCGCCTCCTCCAGGGCCAGCCACTCGTCCAGCGGATAGACGTCCAGACAGCGCTTGGAGCTGACGACGAAATTTGTGATAATGAGGCGTTCGTCGCCTTTGCCCAGGAGGACTTCGCGATACTTGGCCGGAATGCTCAGGCGACCCTTGGTATCGACCGTATGCTCGTATCTGCCACGAAACATGCCTGACGCTCTGTCGTCTGACACCCTGTGGGAATTTATCCCACTTTATCCCACCTGACGGGAATATAGCCAGACCGTTTGGCCCGTGTCAACACAAAAACGTCATAGGTGATGTATGAGAGTTTGTGTCAGCAGGAAGGGAGGGGGTACTCCAGTGGGTTAACCAGATCCACACAGAAAGGAGCACCCCCGATGCCACAAAGGGCAACGATCGAGAGTATACCGCAAGCGTTCCGGATGCTGAAGCAGATGCGAGCCCAGGAGATTGAGTGGAGCGAGGACTACCGCCGGGCCGGGGCTTTAGCGCTGAAGGGAGTGCTGGAGCGGGGCATGGCGGCGCAGGTGGATCGTCATCTAGAAGAGATGGCGGAGCGCGGGGAAGCGGATCGGCGCAACGGCAGCTACGGGCGGTGGCTGATGACGGAGTTGGGGGAGATCGAGCTGCGGGTGCCGCGCACCCGGCGATACAGTGCGTTGGTGGTGGTGCGGGCCTATGCCCAGCGTTCGGCCCCCATTGACCGGATGATCCTGGCCTGTTTCGTGCTGGGTCTTTCCACTCGCAAGGTGGCGGTGGCGCTCCAGCCGGTGCTGGGCCGGCGGATCAGCCCGGGCACCGTCAGCCAGGTGGCCAAGCTCCTGGACGAGGCGGTGGCCGCCTTCCACCGCCGGCCCCTCAAGGACCACTACCCGGTGCTGATGCTCGACGGCGTGGTGTTGGCGCGCAAGACCGGCCTGGGCGCTGTGCGCCGCCCGGTGCTGGTGGCCCTGGGGCTTGATCCGGACGGCAAAAAGGAGATCCTCGACTACCGCCTGGCCACGGCCGAGAGCGCCGCCCAGTGGGAGCTGTTCCTCACAGACCTCTACCGCCGCGGCCTCGAAGGCAAGACCCTTGAGATGATCTGCTCAGACGGCGGCAAGGGTCTGCTTGCAGCCCTCTCCACGGTCTACCCCAACGTGGCGGTGCAGCGCTGCTGGGCCCACAAGATCCGCAACCTCCTCGACCGGGTCAAAAAGGCCGACCAGCCTGCGGTCAAAAGAGCCCTGCACAGCATCATGAACGCCTCGAACCTCCGCAAGGCCCGCTCCCATGCCCGCCGCTTCGCCCAACGCTGGTTGGAGGCCTACCCCAAGGTCGTCGCCTCCCTGCGCACAGACCTCGACGATCTGCTCACCTGCTTCCGCTATCCGACCCTCGAAGAGCGTAAGGCCGTGCGCACCACCAACGCCATCGAACGCAGGTTCCGTGAAGTCCGAAGACGGACCCGTCCCATGGGCGTCTTCCAGGATCGTACCTCCATGGACCGCATCCTGTTCGCCGTCTTCACGTACGAAAACAGGTCTCAGGGAGTCCCCTCCCTCTTCTCCCTGACACAAACCTCTTGACGTTACCACGTCATATTTCGGGTGAGGAAATATGGCGGCCGAATCCGCAAAAAAATCGCGGCGTTGTCTACATCTGGTTGTAGATGGCCGCGACCGGGCGGTTGGACTACAAGATGTGGGTCCGGGAGGACGGCGGCACGGGTCGCCGCGAACGCGGCGCAAAAAGGGCCGGATGCAGTCTGGAAATGGCTGAGGTCAGGAATTTCGGGGGGATGGGGGCAGCGGATCGTTAAGCCGGATTCTGTTCTGCTTCCCAACAGGAAGCGGGACGGTCATTCATCTTGCCCCGTGATTGCTCGCGGGGTCCAGCGACCTTACCCGAGGGTTTCAGGCGGACGACCCAACCCTCCTATTTGGTCTTGCTCCGGGTGGGGTTTACCATGCGCCCGCCATCACTGGCGGACCGGTGAGCTCTTACCTCGCCTTTTCAACCTTACCCGCCGGTCCGGTTCGACCGGGATCCGCCGGGCGGTATGTTTTCTGTGGCACTTTCCCCCGATCGCTCGAGGCCGCCGTTAACGGCCACCCTGTCCTGTGGAGTCCGGACTTTCCTCCTCCGCGACGAACGCGGAAGCGACCGTCTGATCCGCTGTGCCCCGGATTCAGTTTCGCGGTTACACGGGGGCGTTGCAACCCCTGGCACTTGATGGATGTCGATTTATTGCGGCCCGTCCTGCCCGGGGGCGGGAGGGTTGTAGAAGAGGATCCTTTGGCAGCTCGGGCACAGGTTCACGCGCTCGTTGCGCAGGACGTCGTTCCATAGCTGGGGCGGGATGTTCATGTAGCAGGCCTGGCAAATGGCCGAGGACACCGACACAACCGCGGTGCCCCCGCGGCGGTTGAACAGCAGTTCATATTTCCCCATGAGATCGTCGTTCAGACGCGCCGCCGTCTCTTCGCGCGCCTGCCGTGTCTGTGCGATCTTGTCCTCTATTTCAGCGATCTCTCCCTCCAGGGGCCCCTTCCGCTCGCTCCATTCCGCCTGGAGGCCGCTCAACTCCTCCTCTTTCTGCTTCAGGACGCCTTCTTGTTCCTCCAGGTCGGTCATCACCTCGATCAACTCCTCCTCGAGGATGGCGTTGGACTCCTTGATCTGAGCGATTTCCCGCTGAAGCGCCTGCAGCTCCTTGATATTCTTGACGTGGCTCATGCGCATGCGCCTGTCCGTCGCCTTCCTGTTGGCATCCGTCACGGTCTGTTCCTTGGTGCGCCGGACCGATTCCCTCTCCTGCCACGCCTCCCTGAGCGTCCTGACCTCCGTTGCCAGCCGAGCGATCTCGTTCTCACGCGTTGCGATTTCCTTGAGGTGTTCCGATTGCACGTCCCTGTGTTTCTTCACTTCCAGATCGATGCCCTGAAGCACCGCCAAGGTCTCCAACTGCTCCCGCAACACGTTTACCCTCCCGTCGCCGGACGCGAAACAAAAAAAGAACCGCACCGGCGGGTGCAGTTCTTTCCATTACGGTCTCGGCTTTCTGATCGTGTCCGATAGTCCCTTACCTTCATGCTTGATACATATCGTATCGATATTCCAGATCGTTGTCAAAGGGCCAGTGAACCGTGGTGATGTATGAGAGTTTGTGTCAGCAGGAAGGGAGGGGGTACTCCAGTGGGTTAACCAGATCCACACAGAAAGGAGCACCCCCGATGCCACAAAGGGCAACGATCGAGAGTATACCGCAAGCGTTCCGGATGCTGAAGCAGATGCGAGCCCAGGAGATTGAGTGGAGCGAGGACTACCGCCGGGCCGGGGCTTTAGCGCTGAAGGGAGTGCTGGAGCGGGGCATGGCGGCGCAGGTGGATCGTCATCTAGAAGAGATGGCGGAGCGCGGGGAAGCGGATCGGCGCAACGGCAGCTACGGGCGGTGGCTGATGACGGAGTTGGGGGAGATCGAGCTGCGGGTGCCGCGCACCCGGCGATACAGTGCGTTGGTGGTGGTGCGGGCCTATGCCCAGCGTTCGGCCCCCATTGACCGGATGATCCTGGCCTGTTTCGTGCTGGGTCTTTCCACTCGCAAGGTGGCGGTGGCGCTCCAGCCGGTGCTGGGCCGGCGGATCAGCCCGGGCACCGTCAGCCAGGTGGCCAAGCTCCTGGACGAGGCGGTGGCCGCCTTCCACCGCCGGCCCCTCAAGGACCACTACCCGGTGCTGATGCTCGACGGCGTGGTGTTGGCGCGCAAGACCGGCCTGGGCGCTGTGCGCCGCCCGGTGCTGGTGGCCCTGGGGCTTGATCCGGACGGCAAAAAGGAGATCCTCGACTACCGCCTGGCCACGGCCGAGAGCGCCGCCCAGTGGGAGCTGTTCCTCACAGACCTCTACCGCCGCGGCCTCGAAGGCAAGACCCTTGAGATGATCTGCTCAGACGGCGGCAAGGGTCTGCTTGCAGCCCTCTCCACGGTCTACCCCAACGTGGCGGTCCAGCGCTGCTGGGCCCACAAGATCCGCAACCTCCTCGACCGGGTCAAAAAGGCCGACCAGCCTGCGGTCAAAAGAGCCCTGCACAGCATCATGAACGCCTCGAACCTCCGCAAGGCCCGCTCCCATGCCCGCCGCTTCGCCCAACGCTGGTTGGAGGCCTACCCCAAGGTCGTCGCCTCCCTGCGCACAGACCTCGACGATCTGCTCACCTGCTTCCGCTATCCGACCCTCGAAGAGCGTAAGGCCGTGCGCACCACCAACGCCATCGAACGCAGGTTCCGTGAAGTCCGAAGACGGACCCGTCCCATGGGCGTCTTCCAGGATCGTACCTCCATGGACCGCATCCTGTTCGCCGTCTTCACGTACGAAAACAGGTCTCAGGGAGTCCCCTCCCTCTTCTCCCTGACACAAACCTCTTGACGTTACCGTGAACCGTACCAGTAGGTTCGATTGTCGTCACAGCCCGAGCTTACCGGGATTCATGATGCCGTTGGGGTCCAGACAGCGCTTCAGCCAACGCATGGCCTCCAGGGTGTCGCCGTGCTCGCGGCCCATGAGCGGGGCCAGTTTGAGCCCGACGCCGTGGCAGTATTCCACCGATCCGCCGAAACCGTGAACGGCCCGGAGCAGGGCCGAGACGGCGTCGCCCAACTCCGCCCGCGCCTCCTCCCCGCCCTCTCTGGACAGGCGCAGGGAGAAGAGATCCGGACCGGTCCAGAGCCCGCTGTCCCGGAAGCGGACCCCGCGCTCCGCCACCATGGCGATGGCCTCCCGCCTGAAGGCCAGCACCCGCGACGCCGGCAAGGCTACGTGCACCCAGTCCTGGTGCACGCCGCTCTCGCTGGGTCTTCGGCGCTCCCGGCGGTTGGCGGCGAAGCGCCGCGCGGCGGCGTGGCGTTCCCGCCAGAACCGCTCGGCCTTGTCCGGGTCCAGCCTCTCGCCTTGCCGGTCCAGACACGCTTCCAGGGCCACGACCTCCTCCGCGGCCACGACCTCCCCCTTTCCTTCGAACCCGAGGTAGAGGATGGAGGGTCCGCCGGCGTCCTCGGTCTCATCGCCGTAGTCCAGCAGGATCGGCCTCAGGCCGGCGGCAAAAAACGCCCGCACGGCATCGAAGCCGCTTTCGAAGGAGGGGAAGCGGACGGCAAGGAGCGCCCTTGCCTCGGGGACGGGAAATACGCGGAGGGTGACCTCGGTGAGTATGCCGAAACACCCCTCGCCGCCGATGAACAGGTGGTTGAGGTTGATCCCGGTGGAGCTCTTGGCGACGCCGCGGGTACGGCATACCTGGCCCTGGGGCAGCACCGCCTCCACTCCCAGCACCTGATTCCCCATGGAGCCGTATTTCCCGCCGCGGTAGCCGAGGCTGTTGGTGGAGACGGCCCCGCCCACGGTGGCCACCGGCAGCGTCCAGGGGTCATGGCCTAACATGAGCCCGGTCCGCTGCAGCTCCGTGTCGAGAGCTTCCAGCACCGCGCCGGCCTGGACCCGGACCGTGAACGCGTCCGCGTCGATGTCCAGGACGGCGTTCATCCGCCTGAGGTCCACGACGACGCCGGGGCTCAGCGAGATCGCCGCCCCCATGAGCCCGGAACCGCCGCCATAGGGCACCAGCGGCACCCGATCCCGGTTTGCCACCTCCACGACGGCCCGCACCTCGGCGGTGGATGCCGGGGTGCAGACGCACAGCGGTTGAACGGGAACGATGGGATGCGAGGGGTGGATGCGGCCGTGGCTCAACGCATCCCAGGAATGCAGGTCCAGCTCATCCGGATCGGTGAGGACGGAAGCCGCCCCCAACCGCTCGGCGAGCCGCTGGACGGTGTCGGCGTGTGTGCCCGTAACTCCTCGAAAATATGGGGGTTCCTACCGGGAACCCCTTAGTGCATGTTCTGACCCCCGTCGACCACCAGGGTCTGTCCGGTCATGAAATCCGCCAGCGGAGAGGACATGAACAGGACGCCTCCGACGAGGTCCTGCGGCACCTGGACGCGCTTGAGGGCGCGTGCGCCGAGGTTGCTCTGGCGCATCTTGAGAATCTCCTCGGTGGGATTCTCCTCGGACAGCGTAGAGCCCGGACACAGGATGTTGACCTGGATGTTGTCGTCGCCTACCTCGCGCGCCAGGGTGCGGCTGAATCCCATCACTCCGGCCTTGGAGGCGACGTAGTGGATGCGTCCCGGCGGGCCGTAGAGCGCCGTGCCGGAAGCGATGTTGACGATCTTGCCGGACTTCTGCTGGCGCATCTGCGGCAGCACCGCGCGACAGCAGAGGAACACGCCCTTGAGGTTCACCGACATGAGCTTGTCCCACTCCTCGATGCTGATCTCCTCGATGCGGCCGCGGCTCATGGGAATGGTGGCGAAAATCGACGCGTTGTTGATGAGCACGTCCACCCGGCCGAAGCGCTCGACGGTCTTGGCCACCATCTGGTTGGTGGATTCCTCGTCGGACACGTCCACGGTCACCGCCATGGAGCCGGCCTCGCTCAGCTTCGCGAGGTCCGCCGCCACCTTCTCCGCCGCCTCCCCGTCGATGTCCGCGACCACTACCCGTGATCCGGACTTGGTAAACCCCTCGGCGTACGCCTTGCCGATGCCGTGCCCACCGCCCGTAATGATTACCACCTTGCCCTGCAACCCTTCGATCATGAGTGCTCCTCTCCTGCCTCGGCCGGCAGCCCGCATGAGCGCGGATCGTGGCCGCGGCCGCGATACTGTTCTGGGACTGCTCTATCGGGAAACCGAACACGGTGTCAAGCGACGCGGGCGGGTTTGAAACCGCCTTCACGCGGTGCCGATATGGGCGCGGGCGGGTTTCAAACCCGCCCCTACGACAACTTGCGCCGGCCCGCCTTCGAGACCCGCTGGCCTCATGTAGGGGCGGGTTTCAAACCCGCCCGCGCCTGTCCTGACGCCTCCTTTCGCCCTAGCGACGTTGCTCCGGACCCCGAATTGAACCCCCTGGCGAATCGTGTTAACGCAACTCCGATGGCGCGATATCGGGTAGCGGTGGACACCGGAGGGACCTTCTCCGACTTCGTTTTCTTCAACGAGGACAGCGGCGAGCTGAGCATCACGAAGGTGCCCTCGACACCCAGGGAGCCCTTCCAGGCGGTGCTCAACGGCGTCCGGGAGCTGCTCGACCGGGGCGTGCCCGCCGGGGACGTGAGCTTCTTCTCCCACGGCACCACCGTGGGCACCAACGCCCTTCTGGAGGAGAAGGGAGCGGTCACCGGGCTGCTGGTGACCGAGGGTTTCCGCGGCATCTACGAGGTGATGGAGCAGAGCCGGGGCTACGGGCCCGTGACCTACGACCTCTTTTTCGAGAAGCCACGGCTTCTGGCGACTCCATACACCACCGAGGAGGTTCGCGAGCGCGTGGATTTCCAGGGCAACGCCCTCACTCCCGTGGATGTCGGGCAGGCGGCCGAGGCCGTGCGCCGCCTCAAGGCCAAGGGCGTCGAGTCCGTGGCCGTGTGCTTCCTGTTCTCCTTCCTGAACCTCGAGCACGAGCTGGCGGTCAAGAAGATCATGGCCGAGGAGTTCCCGGAGGCGAGCCTGTCGCTGTCGTGCGAGGTGCTGCCGCAGATCCGCGAGTTCTACCGGATGAGCACCACGGTGATCAACGCATACATCGCGCCAGTGATGAGCCGCTACCTGGACGCGCTGGAGGACCGCCTGCGGGAGATGGGGGTCACCACCCCGCAGCTCTACATCATGCAGTCCAACGGCGGCGTGTCGACCTTCAGAACCTCGGCCCGCATCCCCGTGGCCACGGTGCTCTCGGGTCCGGCGGGCGGGGTGATCTCGTCGCTGGGGGTGAGCGGCAAGGTCGGCATCGACAACATCATCACCTTCGACATGGGCGGCACCAGTTGCGACGTGGCGCTGATCCACCAGGGCCGCCCGGTGGTCACCACCCAGGGGCGCATCAGCCAGCGCCCCATCAGCCTGCCCATGCTCGACATCCACACCGTGAGCGCCGGCGGCGGCACCATCGCCCGCATCGACTCGGTGGGGGCGCTCCAGGTGGGGCCCGACAGCGCCGGCGCCGATCCCGGTCCCATCTGCTACGACCGGGGCGGCGAGAACGCCACCGTCACCGACGCCAACGTCATCCTGGGCGTGCTGGACCCCGACCACTTCCTGGGCGGGCGGCTAGCGCTGGACAAGGGCAAGGCGGAATCGCTGGTGGCGGAGAAGATCGCCAAACCGTTGGGGCTGAGCCTCCACGAGGCCGCCGACGGCATCCTCAGGATCATCAACGTCAAGATGGAAGAGGCCATCAAGGCGGTGTCGTCCCAGCGCGGCTACGACATCCGGGAGTTCACCCTGGTGGCCTTCGGCGGCGCCGGGCCCATGCACGCCGGCCGGCTGGCCCTGGACCTGGGCATCCCGACGCTGCTGGTGCCGCTGACGCCGGGGGTCAACTCGGCGCTGGGGCTGCTCATGTCGGACGTGAAGCACGACCACGTGCGCTCCAAGCTGGCGCCGATGCGGGAGCTGGCGCCCGAAGACATCAATTCGCTGTTCGACCAGCTCATGGAACAGGCGCGGGAAGAGCTGTCCGGAGAGAGCTTTTCGGACGAGGACATCGTGCTGACGCCGTACCTAGACCTGCGCTACGCCGGTCAGGGTTACGAATTGACCGTGCCGTGCCCTTCCCCGCCGCTCAAGCCCGAGGACATGGAACTGGCGCAGCAGCGCTTCCACGAGGTCCACGAGCAGGCCCACGGCCACAAGGCCGAGTCCGAGCCGGTGGAGCTGGTGAGCGTGCGGCTGGTGTCCGAGGGGCGGGTGCCGCAGACCCGGCTGTCGCCGTTCAAGGCCACGGGGGCACAGGTGGACGCCGCCCGCACCGGCGAGCGCCGGATCTTCTTCGGCCGCGACCTGGGCTTTCACGACACTCCCATCTATGACCGCGGGCGCCTGGAGCCGGGACACGAACTGGCCGGCCCAGCGGTGGTGGAGCAGATGGACACCACAACCGTGATTCATCCGGAGCAACAGGCACGGGTGGACGACTACAAGAACTTGATCATCACGGCGAAAGAACAGGAGAGTAGGTCGGATTAGCGAAGCGTAATCCGACGGGAGACGCGACCGGTGTCGGGTTACGCTTCGGCTAGGGCCTGTTAACACTAATCACTATCGTAATGCCTCAACAATGAGCGAGAAGTGGATGAAGCCGAGGAAGACCACGTCGAGCTTCTCGAAGCGGGAGAAGATGCGCCGGAATCCCTTGAGACGGCGAAACAACCTCTCGATTTCATTGCGGCGCTTGTACATGTGGCGATCATACATCCATGGGTCGAGTCGCGTCGACAACGGCGGCACCACGGGGATAAACCCTAGATCGAGGGCCAACTGGCGCGTCTCGTTGCCTTCGTACGCTCGGTCCATGACCAGCGAGGGACTGTCATGCTGCTGACCCAAGCGATTCAGCAGCTTCCGTCCTTCTGGGGCGTCGTGGGCCTGTCCAGGGGAGAGCGAGAAGGTGATGGCCGTTCGAGCATCCGCGGCAACCATATGAATCTTGGTGGTCCAGCCTCCTCGGGATTTGCCGATGGCTTGGGGGCCGTTTTTTTTAGCGCCCCCGTCCCGTCGGGATGGACCTTGACGATGGTGCTGTCCAGCGACACCGCCTCGATCTTGATGCGCACCATCTGCTCCCTCTGGAGCAGCTCGAACACCTGGTCCAGCACCCCGTTCTTCGACCAGCGATTCATCCGGGTATAGATCGTGTGCCAATTGCCGAACCGAGCCGGTAACCCTCGCCACTTGCAACCATGCTCCGCCACATACAAAATAGCGTTGAGCACCTGTCGGTTCGAAAGGCTCACATTCCCTCGCTGCACCGGGAGGTACCCTGCAATGCGCTCATATTGCGCTTCCGTCAATTCCATCCCATGAGCATAGCATATCTTCAATTTAGTGTTAACAGGCCCTAACCCGACCTACGTCGAAACTCCACGCAGGCGAGCAGCCTGCCGAAGGCAAACCATGGCACATTCGGAACCCCACGCGGACACCGCCGCCGCGGACCCCATCACCCTTCAGGTGATCCAGGCGCGGCTGGCGGGCATCGTGCAGGAGATGCAGAACTCGCTCTTCCGCACGGGCTTCTCCACCATCATCCGCGAGTCCCAGGACGCGAGCTGCGCGCTCCTCACCTGCGACGGCGAGGTGGCGGCGCAGCACGTGGTGCTGCCGCTCCACATGGGGGCGTTTCCGGCCTGCGCCCAGGGGGTGCTGCGGAACTACGGTCCGGAGGAGATCCACGAGGGCGACGCCTACATCACCAACCACCCCTACCTGGGCGGCAGCCCCCATGCCCCGGACATGTGCGTGATGACGCCGATCTTCTTCGACGGCGAGTGGGTGGGCTTCTCCGCGACCATGGCCCACAAGAGCGACATCGGCGGGCCGGTGCCCGGAAGCTGCTGGAGCCAGGCCCGGGAGGTTTACCAGGAGGGGCTCCAGGTGCCGCCGGTCAAGTACATCGACCGCTTCAGGACCAGCAAGGACATCGAGGAGATCATCGGCTGCAACAGCCGCACACCCGAGCTGGTGGTGGGCGACATCCGTGGGCAGGTGGGGGCGGCGCGCCTGGGCGAGCGGCGCTTCGGCGAGATGATGGCCAAGTACGGCCGCGAAGCCGTGCTGGCCTGCTACGACCGGCTGTTCCAGCTCACCGAGGAACGGGTGCGCAACGAGATCGCCACTTGGCCCGACAGGAGCGCGGAGGGCGAGCGCTTCCTGGACAGCGACGGCATCGACCTCGACAAGCCCGTGCGCATCCGCGTCCGGATCGACAAGAAGGGCGACCGCCTGCTGTTCGACTTCACCGGCAGCGCCGACCAGACCCGCGGCCCGGCCAACATCCGGCCGTCGGTGGTGCGGGCGGCGTGCTCCTATTGCCTGACGGCCCTCACCGACCCGGCGCTCCCCACCAACCAAGGGCTGGCCCGGGTGGTGGAGGTGAACTGCCCCGAGGGTAGCGTGCTCAACCCCCGCTTCCCCGCGCCCGTGAACACCTACAACCCCACCGTCCACGCCCTGGTGGAGGCCCTGTTCGAGGCCCTGAGCCAGCTCACCCCGGTCAAGAAGATCGCCGACGGCTGCGCCAGCCGCTCCATCATCATCGGCGGCAGGAACGAAAAGACCGGCCGCAGCTACGTCCAGTACGAGATCTTCGGCGGCGGCTCCGGCGCCCGCGGCAGCTCGGGAGCCCGCTCCGGCAAAGACGGGGTTTCCGGCACTAACGTCAACCAGTCCAACGCCCGTATCGCCCCCATCGAGATCATCGAGTCGGAGTTCGATACCCGCGTGCGGCGGTTCGAGCTGGTGCGAGATTCCGGCGGCGCCGGCGAGTTCCGCGGCGGCCTGGGTTTCGTCCGCGAGTACGAGTTCCTGAACCCCGAGGGCCGCTTCTCGCTCCGCTCCACCAAGCACGTGGTGGCGCCCAAGGGCGTGGAAGGCGGCGGCAACGGCCGCACCGGCAAGGGTATCCTCAACCCCGGCTCCGAGGAAGAAAGGGAGATCCCCTCCCGCTGCTCCGACGTCGCCGTGCGCCGCGCCGACGTGTTCCGCCTGGAGACCCCCGGAGGCGGCGGCCTCGGCGAGCCCCTGGAACGCAACGTCGAAGCGGTGCTCAGAGACGTGAAGAACGGCTACGTCTCGCCGGAGTATGCCCTGGAGGCGTATGGGGTGGCCGTAGAGGAGGCCGACGGCGCGTTCGTGCTGGACGAGGCGCGGACGGCCGCCGCGCGCCAGGAGCGCGCCAAGTCGCGTCCGACCCCCTCTCCCTCTGGGAGAGGGCCGGGGTGAGGGTGCCCGCCACACCCGGACAGCCAGAAACGTCGCAGAGCCCTCACCCGGCCTTCGGCCACCCTCTCCCAAAGGGAGAGGGGCATTGGTCCACGAACGGAAGAAGTCCCGTCGAGGTCACGAACCCATGTCCGTAGCCCACGTTGCCGACCCCATCACCGTCCAGGTCATCCGCGCGGCCCTCGACGGCATTGTGCAGGAGATGCAGACCTCGCTCTTCCGCACGGGCTTCTCCACCATCATCCGCGAATCCCACGACGCCAGTTGCGCCATCCTGAACACGAACGCCGAGGTCATCGCCCAGCACGTGGTGCTGCCACTCCATATGGGCGCCTTCCCCGCCTGCGCCGCGGGCCTTCTCGAACGGTATCCCGCCGACGAGTTGCGGGAGGGCGACGCCTACATCGTCAACCACCCCTACCGCGGCGGCAGCCCCCACGCCCCGGACATGGGCGTGTTGACCCCGGTCTTCTACCAGGGAGAATGGGTCGGCTTCTGCGCCAGCATGGCCCACAAGAGCGACATCGGCGGCACCGTTCCCGGCAGCGGCTCGGGCACGGCCAGGGAGATCTTCCAGGAAGGCCTTCACCTGCCGGCGGTGAAGTTCATGGACGCGGGCCGGCCCGTTCGCGAGCTGGAGTGGTTCATCCATGCCAACAGCCGCACGCCCGAGGTGGTGGTGGGTGACATCCGCGGCCAAGTGGGCGCCAACCGGCTGGGAGAAAGGCGGCTGGCCGAATTGCTGGACAAGTACGGCAAGCCCACGGTGATAGCCTCCACCGAGGAGTTGGCCGGCCACGCCGAGCGCCGGCTGCGACAGGTCATCGCCTCGTGGCCCGACGGCCGCTACCAAGGCGAAGCCTGCGTCGACAACGACGGCATCGACCTCGACACGCCCGTGCGCATCCGCGTCACCGTGGAGAAGACCGGCGACCGCATCCTGTTCGACTTCTCGGATTGCAGCCCGCAGACCACCGGACCCGCGAACATCCGCCCTCCCCTGGTACGGGCCTGCTGCTATTACTGCCTCATCGCCCTCATCGACCCGTTCCTGCCCATCAACCAGGGCCTGGCGCGGGTGGTGGAGACCCGTTTCCGCCAGGGCACCGTGGTTTGCCCCGACTACCCCGCCGCGGTCAACGCCTACATGCCCACCGCGCTGGTGGTGGCCGAAGCCGTGCTCCAGGCCATGAGCACACTCGTCCCCGACAAGACCATCGCCGAGGGGTCGGGCAGCGGCGCCATCGCCATGGGCGGCCGCGCCCGCGACGGCAAGCGCAGCTACGTCCAGTACGAGATCTTCGCCGGCGGCGTCGGCGGCCGAAAAGGCAAGGACGGCGCCTCCGCAACGTCCTTCCACCTGAGCAACGGCAAGATCGCCCCCGTGGAGATTATCGAGTCGGAGTTCCCCACCCGGGTCGAGCGCTTCGAGCTCCTGCCCGACTCCGGCGGCCCCGGCCGCCACCGCGGCGGCCTCGGCTTCGTCCGCGAATACCGCATCCTCCAGGACGAAGTCCGCTTTTCCATGCGCACCGACAAGCACGCCCTCGCCCCCCAAGGCATCGACGGCGGCCACCCCGGCGGCACCGGCGGCTGCATCATCAACCCCGGCGGAGAGGACGAGCGCAGCATGCCGTCACGGTTCGGAGACCAGCGGCTGAAGAGCGGCGACGTGCTAAGGGTGGAGCGTCCCGGGGGAGGCGGGGTTGGGGCTGCCGTCGAGCGAAGCCCGGAGGCGGTGCTGGACGACGTGCGGCAGGGGTACGTGTCGGTGGAGCGGGCAACGAGCGACTACCGGGTGGTCTTGGGTGGCGGAGAGGGCGCGACCGTCCTGGATCGTGCCGCGACTCGGGAACTGCGCGGCAAGCAAAATGACGGTTCCCGTTGATTCGGGACCGCGGTCGTAAACGGTTGTTGTCCTCGAACCCAAGACGTAAACTGTCTTCAAGGACATGGTTGACAACGAGGAGAAAGAACTGCGCGCCTATGTCGAACGGTGGCGGCTGGCTTCCGCCAAGTTCGAGGAACTGCGACGCCAAGACCTCCGCAACGTCGACGTGGCCAAGCATATCGAGGCCATGAACGGCGCCTTCGAGGCCGCGCTGTCGACTCAGAAAAGAACCACGTCCGGGCTCGTGGAACAACAGGCTATATTCGCCAAGATACGAAATGCGCGACCTGTTCCACCTGGCAAGTGAGGTCCAATCGTTCTGTCAGGCCCGAGGTTGGCGCTTCTGTTTCATTGGCGGCATCGCATTGCAGCGCTGGGGCGAGCCTCGATTGACCGCCGCCATCGACCTCACCATTCTCACCGGCTTCGGTTCCGAGGCACACTATATCGAAGAACTTTGCAGCGCGTTTGCCGGGCGTTTCCCCGATGCCGCCGACTTCGCTTGTCAGAGCCGGAGCCTGCTACTTCAGTCGGAGCGGGGCATCCCCATCGACGTCTCGCTTGCCGCACTCCCCTTCGAGGAGCGTATGATCGAACGCGCTACACTCTATCAGTTCCTGCGGGAAGCGCGTTTGAACACCTGCTCGGCAGAGGACCTAGTCATCCTCAAGGCGTTTGCGGACCGTCCCCGCGACTGGAGCGACATTGAGGGTGTCATCCTTCGCACCGGCCACCAGCTTGCTTGGGAAACCGTCGAGAACGAGTTGCCGCCTCTCTGCGACGCCAAAGAGGCGCCTCACATTATTCCTCGACTCGCAGCCCTGCGTTCACAGAACAGAGACTGAACGGCCCGGACTGCGCTGCCGGGATCAACGCCTAGATGCCCAGCGCGCTGGTGGTGGCCGAAGCCGTGCTACAGGTCACCGGCCATGAGCACCCTCGTCCTGGACAAGACCATCGCCGAAGACTCCGGCAGCGGCGCCATCGCCCTGGGCGGTCGCGCCCGCGACGGCAAGCGCAGCTACGTCCAGTACGAGATTTTCGGCGGTGTGGACGGCCGGAACGGCAAGGACGGCGCCTCTGCCACGTCCTTCCACCTGAAAAACGGCATGATCGCCCCCGTGGAGACGGTCAAGTCCGAGTTCGTCGATCTAGTCTTTCGTACCAACTCACCAGCACGTCATTTGCAAGTCCTTCGACCACATTGTCAATTGTCGCAACGATCTCCCTTACGCGCTCACTCGTTTCCGCCAAGTCTGCCAGCATCGCCAAACAATTTCCTAGCAATACTTGGTTGAGGACGAGCGTTGCATCCCAAGCCGCATCATCTTCAAACCTATCCACGACTCCCAGCGCTGCCTCGTCGCTATAAATCCCAAACAACGGTACCGTTTTTTTTCCGAAAAGATCTTCATGAAACCATTTGAGTCGGTAGTGCAGTTCGTTGCGATGCCTCGACAATTGTTTCACGTCACAAAGCGACAATCTCGCATCAATCGGAAACGGCCACCAGTTAAACGTTCCGCCCGATGAATTCAATATCCGCTGATAAACCTTCCACCACTCTCTGTGCTGCATCTGACCAACGTCAATCAGATGCACTTCGCGACTGCCATCAAACTGTCGTGTCCTGGTCCGGCTTCCCTTCCGCTCCGACGGCTGCACGTCCAGCAAAAAGCAACGGTTGTCCACCTCAATATACGCCACGCCACAGAGTCCCAAGAATGCCCGCAGTGCAAACATACTACCGTGGTGCGCCGTCGAGACCGCCCACGTCGGAAGCCCCTCGACTACCTCTCGTGTCGCCTCACACGACACCCGAACCGCCTTGTGAACGAGGAAAACAGTTTCGCGAAACAGTTGTGGTGCTAGGCTTACGCTCGGTTCGAACCGATGTTCGCCATTTCTTTGTACACTCTTTGTTTCACGCCGAAGTGCCTCATCCTGTTGCAACATCTCATCAAGCATGTGCCCAGGCGCAAGTTCAGGGATATGATCAAGCCAGAAAGCCCGCAAAATAGACCAATTCTTGCCTGACAACCGTTTGACTTTCCTGTCGAACGTCGTCACAGCGGAATCACGCCCGACTCCGTATCGTCGTAAGCCGCGCGTGCCTCTTCCTCCAAGTCCTTCGCTGCCTGCAATTCTGCAGCATTCCCGGTTCCCGCCTTTTCCCACTCCGAGAAGTCAAAATCCACCTTGTTGAAGACTCCCAATACATCACCTACGCGAAACCCCTTGTAGTGTGTAATTGTCAAACTAAATATAGTCGGAAACGCGTTCAGAAAGGCGCCAAACCCCAATGTCCGAAATATTATCGAAGGCGCATGTCGGAAGAGTTCTGGTTCATGTTCACGCAACCCCTTGAAATAGTTATCGATGATCTTCGTTTGTAAGGCTACATTGAAATCGGAAATAACGGATTTGTTCGGACTGGTTTGGAGAAGTGGTGACACCTTTCGTACAAAATTCGTCAACGACACGGTTTGGCCCGGCTTGGGGGGTACTACCGTAATTCTGTTGAACAGAGGGGATTCTTCGTCCCGCCTAACAGTCTGCGCAATGTCTGCCGCCTTGTCCTTCGCGATTTCCGAGGCGCTTTTCGTCGCTGGAAGGTGCTGGAGGAGGTCGTAGTATAGTGATGTCGGAACGCCCTTAGCGGTACGGTTGATGGTCACAAACTGAAAGATCTGGTCCTCCAGGGATGCATCTAGAAACGCGACGACGGGAAGTTCAATGTCTTCTCGTGACTTTGCCGATCCGGCCAGCCGGTGTTGGCCATCAATCACCCAGCCTGTCCCAGGCTTTTCAGGAATCAACAGTTCACCAGCTTGTTGGTCGAACTTGGCATCTTTGAGGGACACGACGATAGCCGGTGCGAGGACCATCTTGCTTTCGACGAAAGCGGATATTGAACGGACCCTGGACTGTGAAAGTATGCGTTGATAGCCTTCATCGTTGTCAGAGTCTCGCTCGTTAATCGCCAGAATCTTGAACAACACCTTGGCAGGGGCAGAGAAAAGGTACAACGAGCGTCCGTGCTGTTCAACAAGAATGGACTTGTAGTGGAGGTGTTTAGCCATTCGGCAACTCCGTTTCGGTTTGGTCAAACTCGACTGGCCTCTTCGCAACGCTTCCCGAAGGCGTATAGAGGGGTGTCCCGTAAGGCCTATAGCGAAGCTTGCCGTCAATCGCGGCGGCTATCCGTTCGGTTGCCACCCCGTGGTATTCGTCAAGTACTTCCGCGCCCACAAATCGACGGCCTTCGATTGCTGCGGCCGCTCCCGTGCTACCAGAGCCTAAGAAGGGATCGAGAACTAGCCCATCGGGTGGGGAAAGGGCCTTGATTAGGCCCTGAACGAGACCAATGGGAAACTGACAAGGGTGCTGGGTCTTCTCGACACTGCTAGCCTTCACAAGGGGAATATCCCACACGTCACCAGGGTTTTTTCCACGAGGATTGCTGCTGTACTGGCCACGTTTCGAGCCCTTGTGGTGTTTCTTTCCGGGATATCGTTGTGGAAGCCGGATTGGGTCTACATTGAAGTGATATTTCTTCCCTTTGCTATACCATAGGATAACTTCGTGCCGCCCACTTAAGCGACGCGAGCAGTGCAACCCGCTGTTGAACGTCCAAACAATTCGGTTACGAAGGGCGATGCCTGATATAGACGAAAATATGCTGTGAACGATGAAGTCTAGCGGCGTAAGGGAGCCATTCTTAACATGGTATCCAACTTGCCAACAAATGTTTCCCCCATCTTTGGTAATTTCTGTGATCCGGGGAATGATGGTCTCGTGTTCTTTGCGGAAATCTTCCACGGTTCGACTCATGTCATAATCTTTGCCGATACAGTACGGCGGCGACGTTACAGTAAGGTCAACGCTCTCTGCTGGGAGTTGGTCAAGGAGTTCGCGCCAGTCGCCATGATGAACGACATATCTGGCAGTGGTCGAGTAACTTTCGTGGATACGTGCCATTGTATGAATCCAGTTCATGTTGATTCAGTAACTCACCGCCGGCTCGCCGCCTCGAACAGATGCAACTGCGGCGTCTTGCCGTTGTCGTCCGCCAGCACGGGGTAGTTGGCGGTGAAGCAGGCGTCGCAGTAGCCGGAGGTGTCGCCCTTGAAGAAGGTGTAGAGGCCTTCGCGGCTCAAATAGGCGAGGGAGTCGGCGCCGATGAAGGCGCGGATGCCTTCGACGGAGTGGACCGAGGCGATGAGCTCCTTGTGGGTGGGAGTGTCGATGCCGTAGTAGCAGGGGCTGATAGTGGGGGGAGAGCTGATGCGGACGTGGACCTCGGTGGCCCCTGCCTCCCTGAGCATGCGGATGATCTTCTGGCTGGTGGTGCCGCGGACGATGGAGTCGTCCACTACCACCACGCGCTTGCCCTGGAGCACCTCGCGCATGGCGTTGAGCTTGATCTTGACGCCGAAGTTCCGGATGTGCTGCTGCGGCTCGATGAAGGTCCGGCCGACGTAGTGGTTGCGAATCAGCGCCAGATCGAGCGGGATGCCGGACTGCTCGGCGTAGCCGATGGCGGCGGGCACGCCGGAGTCGGGCACCGGAGTCACCAGGTCGGCGTCCACGTGGCTCTCCCGTGCGAGCTGGCGGCCCAGCTCCTTGCGGTACTGGTAGACGCTGTGGCCGTAGACGTTGCTGTCAGGCCTGGAGAAGTAGATGGACTCGAAGATACACCGGGCGGGAGGGACCTCCGGGAAGGGCTTGACGGACTCCATGCCGCCGGGGCCGAGGACCAGCACTTCCCCCGGCTCCACCTCGCGAACGTACTCGGCTTCGATGAGGTCGAGCACGCAGGTTTCCGACGCCACCACGTAGGAGCCGGACTTGTCGGCTCGCGGGAAGCGGCCCAGGATCAACGGCCGAAAGCCTACCGGGTCGCGGGCGGCGATCATGGTGTCGGCGGTCAGGAACACCAGCGAGTAGGAGCCTTTGACCTGACGGAGCGCGTCGATGACCCGGGCCGTCAGGGTGGTCTCCTTCGAGGTGGCAATAAGGTGGATGATCACCTCGGTGTCGGAGGTGGACTGGAAGATGGAGCCGGACTCCTCGAGCTGCTCCCGGAGCTGATTGGCGTTGATCAGGTTGCCGTTGTGCGAGACCGCGATCGGTCCGTTGGCGTACTCCACCACGAACGGCTGGGCGTTCTTGATGTCGGTTTGCCCGGCGGTGGAATAACGGTTGTGTCCGATGGCCGCGGTACCCTGCAGGTTCTTGATGATGTCCTCGTTGAAGACATCCGCCACCAAGCCCATCTGGCGGTGCGAGATGAGGGCGCCGCCGTCGGACGACACGATGCCCGAGGACTCCTGGCCGCGGTGCTGCAGGGCATAGAGCCCCAGGTACACCATGTTGGCGGCTTCCGAGTGGTCGTGGACGCCAACCACCGCGCATTCTTCGTGGAACTTGTCGAACATGACGTCCCTGCCGAGTAAGGAGTCAGCCCGAGCACGGGCGGGTTTGAAACCCGCCCCTACGACCTATATGGTCTGTCAGGGGCTACTCCATCGGTACCAGTCTCACTTAACACAGCGCTCCAACGCCGTCGACCAGAGATTCTTGAGGCGGTCCACGCGAGCCCGCACCATGTCGCCGATCACCAGCCGTGGTCCACCTACGCGGCCAATGACCTCACATGAGGTGTTCTCCGTGGATGCCAGCTCCTGGAGCCGGGCGTAGTCCTTTTCCTTCAACGATACCACGATTCGCGAGTGCGACTCACCAAAAAGGAAGGCGTCCGGGCGGTCCTCCGGCTCCACGTCGATGACCGCAGCGATGCCCGTATCGCCGAAGCACGCCTCGGCCAGGGCCACCGCCAGACCGCCCTCGGAAACGTCGTGGGCCGAGGACAGGAGCCCCGCCTCCACGGCCGCGCGGCAGGTCCGCTGGACCCCCCTTTCCTGCGTGAGATCCACCGCGGGCGGCTTCCCGGACACCTGCCCTTGGACCACCTTGAGGTACTCGCTGCCGCCCAGTTGGCCGCGGTTCGGACCCAACAGCACCACCAGGTCGCCCTCTTCCTTGAACCACGGCGTGGCCACCCGCTCGACGTCCTCCAACAGGCCCACCATGGCCACCGTGGGGGTAGGATGGATGGATGTCCCCTCGGTCTCGTTGTAGAAGCTGACGTTGCCGCTCACCACCGGGATGTCCAGCGCCAGACAGGCCTCGCGCATGCCGAGGATGGCCTGGGAGAACTGCCACATCACCTCTTCCTTCTCGGGGTTGCCGAAGTTGAGGCAGTCCGTCAGTCCCAGCGGCGTTGCGCCCACGCACGCCAGGTTGCGGGCCGCTTCGACCACCGCGGCCATGCCGCCCGTGTGGGGGTCCAGGTAGCAATAGCGGCCGTTGCAGTCGACGGTCAGGGCCAGGCCCCGGGAGGTGCCCTTGATGCGCACCACCGCGGCGTCGGCGCCGGGCGCCACCACCGTGTTGCTGCGCACGTAGTGGTCGTACTGCCGGTAGACCCATTCCCGCGAGGCGATGTTGGGGGACTCCAGGAGCTGTTCCAGGACCCGGTTCATGTTCTCGGGTTGCGGCAACGCGGCCTCGTCCAGGCGCTGCGCCTTGTCCTGGCTCGCCGGCCTCGCGGCGGGCCGGTCGTAGGACGGCGCGGAATCGGTCAACGCGGGCACCGGGATGGAGGCCACCTCGCGCCCCTCCGACATCACCCGGAACACGGGCTCGTCGATGACCTTGCCCACGACCACCGCGTCCAGGTCCCAGCGCCGGAAGATGGCCTGCAACTGCTCCACCGATTCCGGGCGCGCGACCAATAGCATGCGTTCCTGGGACTCCGACAGCAGGATCTCGTAGGGGGTCATTCCCTGCTCCCGGAGCGGGACGCGGGACAGCTCCAGTTCGACCCCCGAGCCGCCCCGCCCGGCCATTTCCACGGCCGAGCTGGTGAGGCCCGCCGCCCCCATGTCCTGGATACCGACGATGGCGTCGGTCTTCATGAGCTCGAGGCAGGCTTCGAGGAGCAGCTTCTCGGTGAAGGGGTCGCCCACCTGCACCGTGGGCCGACGCTGCTCGGAGTCCTCGGAGAAGGACTCGGACGCCATGGTAGCGCCGTGGACGCCGTCGCGCCCGGTCTTGGAGCCCACGTACACCACCGGATTGCCGGCGCCCGTAGCCTTGCCGGTGAAGATCCGGTCCCGCTCCACCAAGCCCAGCGTGAACGCGTTGACCAGGATGTTGGCGTCGTAGCACTCGTCGAAGTAGATGTCTCCGCCAACGGTGGGCACGCCGATGCAGTTGCCGTACCCGCCGATGCCGCCCACCACGCCGTTCACCAGGTAGGGGGTCTTGGGGTGGCTGACGTCGCCGAAGCGGAGCGAGTTGAGGCTGGCGATAGGACGCGCCCCCATGGTGAAGATGTCCCTCAGGATGCCGCCCACGCCGGTGGCCGCTCCCTGGTACGGCTCGATGAAGGAGGGGTGGTTGTGGCTCTCGATCTTGAATACGACGGCCAGGCCGTCGCCGATGTCCATGACGCCGGCGTTCTCGCCCGGGCCGTGGATTACCCGAGCGCCCTGTGTGGGGAACTGTTTCAGGTGCTTCCGGGAACTCTTGTAGCTGCAATGCTCGGACCACATGACCGAGAAGACGCCAAGCTCGGTGAGGTTCGGCTCCCTGCCCAGAAGCTTGCGGATCTCGTTGTACTCGTCGCCGGTAAGGCCGTGGGCCGCGACCACCTCGGGGGTCACGGGCGCGGCGGCGGGGTTGGTGCTTGCGGTGGGGTCGGGGTTGGTGCCCACGACGCCATCGTCGGCGGTTCCGCCGCTGACGCCGTCCTTGGTCCTGCCGCCGCTCACGAGCCGCTCCCGCTCGAGACCTCGGCGACCATGGAGGAGAAAATCCTGAGGCCGCTCTCTCCACCAAGCACGGCTTCGGTGGCGTCCTCGGGATGGGGCATCAGACCGAACACGTTGCGCGCGCGGTTGCAGATGCCGGCGATGCCGTCCACCGAGCCGTTGGGGTTGGCCTCTTCCGTGACCTCGCCCGCCGCGTCCGCGTAGCGCAGCAGCACCTGTCCGTTGTCATCGAGTTGTTTCAGGGTGGTGGGGTCGGCGTAGTAGCGGCCTTCGCCGTGTTTGACGGGCATTTCCAGCAGCTCTCCCGGGCTGGCCAGCCGCGTGAACGGGGAGCGGTTGTCCTCGACCCGGAGATGCACCCGCCGGCACACGAAACGCAGCGAAGCGTTACGGGTCAGAGCCCCCGGGAGCAGCCCCGATTCGCAGAGGATCTGGAAGCCGTTGCAGATGCCGAGCACCAGCCCGCCCGATCCGGCGAAGTCGACGATGCCCTGCATGACCGGCGAGAAGCGGGCCATGGCGCCGGCCCGCAGGTAGTCGCCGTAGGAGAAGCCGCCGGGCAGCACCACGCCGTCGCAGCCGCCGGGGAACGGGTCCTTGTGCCAGAGGGTGCGGACTTCCTGCCCGAGGACGTTGCGCAGGCAGTGGACGACGTCGTCGTCGTCGCAGGACCCGGGAAAGACGGCTACCCCCCAACGCATGCGGCTATTCCGCGGGTTCCGCGATCTCGAAGCGGTAGTCTTCGATGACGGGGTTGGCGAGGAGCTTGTCGCACATGCGGCGGGCCTGTTGCTCGGCGTCCTCGGCGGCGGCCGCGTCCAGGTGAAGCTCCAGGTACTTGCCGACGCGGACGTCCCGCACCGCGCCGAAGCCGAGGCTGTGGAGGGAGTTCTGAACCGCCTTGCCCTGGGGGTCCAGGACTCCCTCCTTGAGGGTCACGAAGACTTTGACGAGCATGGAAGAACCCTCACCCCGACCCTCTCCCAGAGGGAGAGGGAGCCGGATTGCAACCCTCTCCCGGTGAAAGAGGGAGCCGGATTGCAACCCTCTCCCGGTGGGAGAGGGGGTCTCGTGGCGCGAACGCGCGGCCTTACGAACCGGTCACCCGGCGGCAGACCTCCTGGTAGGCGTCCTCGACGCCGCCCAGGTCGCGACGGAAGCGGTCCTTGTCCATCTTCTCGAGGGAGCCCTTCTGCCAGAAGCGGCAGGTGTCGGGGCAGATCTCGTCGGCCAGGACGACCTGGCCTTCGCGCTTGCCGAACTCGAGCTTGAAGTCCACCAGAATCAGGTCTCGCTCGTCGAAGAACGCCGTCATCAGCTCGTTGATGCGGAAGGTGAGACGCTTGATCTCCGCCAGCTCCTCGGCGGTGGCGTAGCCCAGGGCCAGGATGTGGTAGTCGTTGATGATCGGGTCGTCGAGCTCGTCGCACTTGTAGCAGAACTCCAGGATGGTCGTGGACAACGACTGCCCCTCCTCCAGCCCGAGGCGCTTGGCCATGCTGCCGGCGACGATGTTCCGGATGATGACCTCGATGGGCAGCATGTCCAGCTTCCACACCAGCATCTCCCGCTCGTCGAGGCGCTCCAGGAAATGCGTCGGCACGCCGTTGTCTTCCAGGTGCCTGAACAGCACCTCGGAGATGGCGTTGTTGACGATCCCCTTGGAGGTGACGGTGCCGAGCTTCTTCTTGTTGAAGGCGCTGGCGTCGTCCTTGAAGTACTGGATCATCTTGGCGGGATCGTCGGTGGCGTAGAGCTTCTTCGCCTTGCCCTCGTACATGAAGTCGCGCTTTTCCATGGCTCTCCTCGTGCGCCCCGCGGGCGCGTGTTGAATCCCGTCCGGCGCAGCCGCCGCTTCACGCTTCGCCGAACACACGGTCAAAGATCGCGTCCACGTGCCTGAAGCAATCCTTGAGGTCCCAGATTTCGTCGATCTCGCCGGCGGTGAGGTTCTCCATCACCGTCGGGTCTCCGAGCAGTTGCTGCTTGAGGTCCTTTCCCTCCTTGGCGGCCACCAGACCGTGTCGCTGGACGATCTTGTAGGCATCGTCGCGGGACATGCCCTTCTCCACCAGGCGCAGGAGGACCCCCTGCGAGAACACCGCGCCGCCGCTCAGCGCGAGGTTGCGCTCCATGTTCTCGGGATAGACGCACAGGTTCCGTATCACGTGGGTCACCCGGTACAGCATGAAGTCCAGCACGATGGTGGCGTCGGGGCCGATGACCCGTTCCGCGGAGGAGTGGCTGATGTCGCGCTCGTGCCACAGGGCGACGTTTTCCAGCGCCGCCACCGAGTAGGAGCGCACCAGCCGCGCCAGCCCGCAGACGTTCTCGGTCAGGATCGGGTTGCGCTTGTGGGGCATGGCCGACGAGCCCATCTGCGTGGCCGCGAACGGCTCCTCGGCTTCCAGCACCTCGGTGCGCTGAAGGTGGCGGATCTCCACCGCGAACTTCTCGATGGAACTGGCCAGCACCGCCAGGACGCTGAAGAAGTAGGCGTGGCGGTCGCGCTGGATGATCTGGTTCGACACCGGATCGGGGGTGATGCCCGCGGCCTTGCACACGTAGGCCTCCACTTCCGGGGGGACCTGCGCGTAGGTGCCCACCGCGCCGGAGATGATGCCGCAACTGATCTCGCCGGCGGCGCCCTCCAGCCGCTCCAGGTTCCGACGCATCTCCTCGTGCCACAGGGCCATCTTCAGGCCGAAGGTGATGGGCTCGGCGTGGATCCCGTGGGTGCGGCCCATCATCGGCGTGTCCTTGTGGCGGAACGCCTGCTCACGCAACGCCGACAGGAGCTCGCGCACGTCTTCGAGCAGGAGCGCACTGGCATCCTTGAGTTGCAGCGAGAACCCCGTGTCCATGACGTCCGACGAGGTCATGCCGACGTGCACGAAGCGGGCGTCATCGCCGATGGACTCCGCCAGGCAGCGCAGGAACGCGATGACCTCGTGATGGACCTCGCGCTCGATTTCGCGGATGCGGGAAACGTCGATGCGAGCGTTCTCCCGTATGCGCGCGGGCGCGTCCCGCGGCACCTTGCCCATCTCGGCCAGGGCCTCGGTGGCCAGGATTTCGATCTCCAGCCACTTGGCGAAGCGGTTCTCCTCCGACCAAATCCGCGCCATCGCGGGCCGTGTGTAGCGTTCGATCATTCTACGAGTTGTTCCCGGCAACCCTCACCCCGGCCCTCTCCCGGAGGGAGAGGGAGTCGGAGTGCCGAGGGCCGCCGCTTCTCGGGTATTCCCGGCAACCCTCACCCCGGCCCTCTCCCGGAGGGAGAGGGAGCCGGAGTGCCGAGGGCCGCCGCTTCTCGGGTATTCCCGGCAGCCCTCACCCCGGCCCTCTCCCGGAGGGAGAGGGAGTCGGAGTGCCGAGGGCCGCCGCTTCTCGGGTATTCCCGGCAGCCCCTCACCCCGGCCCTCTCCCGGGCGGAGTCGGAGTGTTGGGGGCCGTCGCTTCTTCGGCGTCGGTGTGTCCGAAGCCTCCGGCGTCGCGTGTCGACGCCGGCAACTCGTCCACCTCGTCCCAGCGCACACGGGCGACGCGCTGCACCACCATCTGGGCTATCCGGTCGCCGCGACGGATGATCGCCGGCTCCGCGCCCAGGTTGATCATGGCCAGTTGAACTTCGCCCCGGTAGTCCGAGTCGATGGTGCCGGGGCTGTTCACCAGGGTCACGCCGTGCTTGAGCGCAAGACCGCTCCGGGGACGAATCTGCGCTTCGTAACCCGCGGGCAGCGCCAGCGCGAAGCCCGCCGGGATGAGCGCCCGTTCCAGTGGCGCCAGCACGACGTCATCGTCGATCGCCGCGGCGACATCCAGGCCCGCCGAGCCCTCGGTCATGTACCGGGGCAGCGGAACCGCCGGTTCGCCGCGCCGCACCCGCTTGATCTCGACCTTGACTTCGGCCATGAACCCTCCGGCCCCCTCTCCCTCTGGGAGAGGGTCGGGGTGAGGGATGCCCCGTGTCAAGAGCCCCGTTCGCGCCGCACCGGCGCAGGTTGTTCGGGCTCCCTCACCCGGCCTTCGGCCGCCCTCTCCCGGAGGGAGAGGGGTTTCTGTCAGTGGTTGACTTCGGCAGCCACCGAGGGCTGCACGGGATTGCCAAACGGTAGCCCTTCGAGCCTGTGTCCGTCAAGGTCGCCCAACACGGTGGCGGTCATGGACTCGGCTGCAAAGCACTCGCGGGCCAGGGCCTCGACGGCGTCGAGGGACACGGCGCGGACGCCCTCGGCGATCTCGTCCAGCGATATCTGCCTGCCGTGGTGCATCTCGCACCGGGTCATGTGACTCATCCAGGAGTCGGCGGACTCGAGGCCCAGCAGGGTATTGCCGATGAGCTGGTTCCGCGCCCGATCGAGTTCCGCCTCGGTCACATCCCCGTTCGCCACCTTGAACATCTCCTCCAGGGCCAGGTCGATGACCTCCCGGGTCCATTCCGCCTTGGTGCCGACGTAGACGCCGAGGTAGCCCACGTCCCGGTACGAGGACAGAAACGAATAGACCGAGTAGGCCTTGCCGCGCCGCTCGCGGATCTCCTGGAAGAGGCGCGAGCTCATGCCGCCACCCAAGAGCGTATTGAGCACGTACGCGACGTAGTGCCGCGGGTCGCCGTGGCGCAGTCCCGGCGCCCCCAGACAGATGTGCACCTGCCCCAGCTCCTTGGGATGCTGGAACAGGCCGTGGCCGATCTCGGGAGCCACGTCCGCGCCCTCCGGCGAGCCGGACGGAAGCGCACCGAACTCGCCGGCCGCCGCCTCCACCAACTCGGCATGCGAGAGGTTGCCGGCGCCGGCGATGATCACCCGGCCCGGGAGATACCGCTCCGCCATGAAGCCCACCAGGTCGTCGCGGGTGAAGCCGTTGACCGTTTCCGCTTCTCCGCTGATGGGCCGGCCCAGCGGGTGGTCCCCGAAATAGTCGCGGCTGAACAGGTCGTGGACGAAGTCCTCGGGGTTCTCGTCCGCGGAGGCGATCTCCTGGAGTATCACCGTCCGCTCGCGCTCGATCTCATCGGGGTCGAACACCGAGTTGAGAAAGATGTCCTTGAGGACGTCCACCGCCAGCGGCAGGTGCTCGTCCACCGCCTTGGCGTAGTAACAGGTGGTCTCCCTGCCGGTGAAGGCGTTGATGACGCCGCCGACGGAGTCCATCTCCTCGGCGATCCGTTGGGCGCTACGCCTCTCGGTTCCCTTGAACAGCAGGTGTTCGACGAAGTGTGACAGTCCGCCCTGCCGGCGCTCCTCGTGACGGGAGCCGTTCTCCACCCAGATGCCGAGGCTCACCGCCCGGGTCCCGGTGCGCTGCTCCGTCAGAATCCTGATGCCGTTGTCCAGAACGGTCTTGTCGAACATTGGAGAATAGATTCGGACACGGGCGGGTTTGAAACCCGCCCCTACACGACCCGTGGAAAAGCGCCACGGCGGGGTTTGAAGCCCCTAAGCGACCTGTGAAACCGCTGCGACGCTGGCGCGATGGAAACCGCCCCTATACCCGCTCGGATTGCTGCTCTTCCTTGAGGGCCTCTTTGCGGCTCAGCCGGATCTTGCCCTGCCGGTCCACGTCCAGCACCTTGACCATCAGCTCGTCGCCCTCGTTGAGCACGTCCCTCACGCGGCGCACGTGGTCGTCGGCGATCTGCGAGATGTGCACCAACCCGTCGGTGCCCGGAAGGATCTCGACGAACGCGCCGAAGTCCATGACGCGCCGGACGGTGCCCTTGTAGATCCTGCCGATCTCCACCTCGGCGGCGATGCCCTCGATCATGTCGATGGCCCTGCGGCTTCCCGCCTCGTCGACGGCCGCCACGGTCACGGTGCCGTCGTCCTGCACGTCGATCTTGGTGCCGGTGGCCTCGACGATGCCGCGGATGACCTTGCCTCCCGGTCCGATGATGTCGCGGATCTTGTCCGGCCGGACCTTGATGGTGGTGATCCGAGGCGCATGGCGGGAAACATCCTGGCGCGCCTCCGCCAGCGTGGCGTCCATGATGTCCAGGATGTGGAGCCGCCCTTCCCGCGCCTGGTAGAGGGCTTCCTGCATGACCTCCCGGGTGACGCCGGTGATCTTGATGTCCATCTGCAGCGCGGTGATGCCGTCACGGGTGCCGGCCACCTTGAAGTCCATGTCGCCCAGGTGATCCTCGTCGCCGAGGATGTCCGTCAGCACCCGCACCTCGTCGCCTTCCTTGATCAGGCCCATGGCGATGCCCGCCACCGGCGCCTTGATCGGCACGCCGGCGTCCATCAGCGACAGCGAGCCGCCGCAGACGCTGGCCATGGAGGTGGAGCCGTTGGACGACAGGATCTCCGCGACCACGCGCAGCGTGTACGGGAACTCGTCCTCTTCGGGAAGGACCGCGAGCAGCGCGCGCTCCGCCAGGGCGCCGTGGCCGATCTCGCGCCGGCCCGGGCTGCGCAGGAACTTGACCTCGCCGGTGCTGTAGGGCGGGAAGTTGTAATGCAGCATGAACTTCTTGAACTGCTCGCCGGTGAGCGCGTCGATCCGTTGGACGTCGGCGGCGGTGCCGAGGGTGGCCACCACCAGCCCCTGGGTCTCGCCCCGGGTGAAGAGCGCCGAGCCGTGGGTGCGCGGCAACAGGCCGACCTCGCAGGTAATGGGGCGCACGTCCTTGAGCCCGCGCCCGTCGATGCGCTTGCGCTGCTGCAGCACGAGGTCCCGGAGCTGGAACTTCTCGAGGTCCTTGAAGGCGCCCTTGACCTCCTTCTCGCGGCCGGGGAACTCCTCCGATCCGGCCGTCATGACCTCGCCGCCCACCTCGCTGATGCGGGCGTTGCGTTCCTTCTTGTCGGCGATGGTCACCGCCTCCCTGACCTTCTCCTGGGCCAGCTCCCGGACCCGGGCCGCCAGCGACTCGTCCTTTTCCTCGGGGGGCGGTACGCGCTTGGTCTTGCCGAGCTGGTCCTTGAGCTTTTCTTGCAGGTCGATGAGCGGCTGGATCGCCTCGTGTCCCTTGAACAGCGCCTCCAGCACACCCTCCTCGGGCACCATGGCCGCGCCGCCTTCCACCATCACGATGCCGTCGCGGGTCCCTGATAGGAAGATGTTGACGTCGCTTTGCGGGACCTCGCTCACTAACGGGTTCATGACCCACTCGCCGTCGATCCTGCCCACCCGGACGCCCGCCAGCGGGCCCTGAAAGGGTATGTCGGATATCTCCACGGCCAGCGAAGCGGCGAACATCGACACCACGTCGGTGTCGTTCTCGCCGTCAGCGGAGAGCACGGTGACGATGATTTGCGTCTCGGCTTTGAGCCCGCCCGCGAACAGCGGGCGAACGGAGCGGTCGATCAGCCGGCAGGTGAGGATCTCCTTTTCCGACGGGCGGCCCTCACGCTTGAAGAAGCCGCCGGGGATCCGCCCCGCGGCGAACGTCTTTTCCTGGTAGTCGACGGTGAGCGGAAAGAAGTCGATGTCTTCCCGGACATCCTTGGAGGCCACGGCGGTGGCCAGCACGACGGTCTCGCCGAAGCGTACCAGCGCGGCGCCGTCGGCCTGCCCGGCGACCTTTCCCAGGTCGATACACAGAGGCCGGCCGCAATAATCCAACTCTATCTTCGTGTGCATATAGGTATCCCCTCAAGGGTAGTGGGGGCTGAAGAGAAGAACGCGGGAAGGGACGCCAGCAGCGGGTATTCTAACGGCGAATACCCAGACGCTGGATCAAAGTCTGATACCTCTGAACATCCCTCTTCTTGAGATAATCCAGAAGCCGCCGCCTTTTTCCGACGAGCTTGAGCAGGCCCATCCGCGTGTGATGGTCCTTTTTGTGAGTTCTCAGATGCTCTGTCAGGTAAGCGATGCGGTGGCTGTGAATGGCGACCTGCACCTCAGGCGAACCGGTGTCGGTGTCGTGGAGTCTGAATTTCTTGACCGTCTCGCTGGTCTGCTCCCGAGCTGATTCCATCTGACCCTTTTCTTTCTCCCTTTTTCTCTATTTCACATGGTTTGTAGCATACGGGTCCCGCGCCTGTAAAGCTGCCCGGTCAGGGCCGATCGTCGAAAACCCGCACGAGCCGCCATGCCCCGGCGGCCTTCTCCCAGCCTATCAGCGCCACCAGGTGACCGTCGGGATCCACCACCCGGCGGGTGGTCTCGGCGGCCGCGGGCTCCGCGACCTCCGCCAGGGCGCCCTGGATGCCGCGCCTGAGCCGATCCGCCGCCTCCGCCCCCAGAACGGCGCAGTCCAGGTGTGCCAGGGCGTCGTTCAACGGCACCAGGGGAACGGCATCGCCGTCATCGATCGCTTCGAGGTCGTCCAGGAGCACGGCGTCGGCGATCCGGAACCGGCCGGACGCCACCCGGCGTAGACGGCTCAGGTAGGCGCCGCACCCCAAGGCCCGCCCGATATCGGCCGCCAGGGTCCTCACATAGGTCCCCTTGGAGCATGTGAGCTCGAACTCCAGCTCGGCGGGGCTCACCTGCGCCAGCCGCGTGAGATCGATCCGAACGGGGCGGGGCTCCCGTCCCACCTCCTGCCCCTTGCGCGCCAGCTCGTAGAGCCGGGAACCGTCCTTCTTAAGGGCCGAATACATCGGCGGCACCTGCTGGAGCGAACCGCTGAACTCGCGGCGCAGGGACTCGATCTCCGCCGCACCGAGGCGCGGGGGCTCGCGCCGGGAGAGGAAGTTGCCCGTGCGGTCCTGGGTGTCGGTCTCGGCTCCCAGCGTGATCACGCCGCTGTAGCCCTTGTCCGCGTCCAGGAAATACTGCGCGATCTTGGTCCCCTCGTTGACCGCCAGCGGCAGGAGTCCCGAAGCGAACGGGTCCAGGGTACCGAGGTGGCCGACCTTCCGCGCCCCGGTGACCCGCTTGGCGGCGGCGACCACCCGGGCCGAGGAAGGGCCTTCCGGCTTGTCCACCAGCAGGATGCCGCTCCTGACCAGTTTCATGATGGCCCGCCTTACTCTTCCGGCGCCACGTCCTTGAGCAGGTCGTCGATGCGGCGGGCACGGTCCGGCGCCTCGTCGTAGACGAACTCCAAGGCCGGGACGTAGCGGAGCTTCAGGTCGGCGGCGATGCGGCCGCGAATGAAGCCGACGGCCCCGCGCAGGCCCGCGAGCGTTTCGTCCTTCGATGCAGCGCCGTCGCGCACCGTGAAGAAGATCCTGGCGTGCTTCAGGTCGGGCCTCACGTCCACGCCAGTGAGCGTCACCCCCTGGACCCGTGAATCATCGAGCGTGCGGGCGAGCAGCCGTGAGACGAACTCGATCAACAACTCGCCAACCCGCTCCGAGCGGGAGCCTTCTGCCTTTTTTCGATTCCTCATGAAATTCGTCGGCCGGCGCGGGAGCCGGGCACGGGCGGGTTTGAAACCCGCCCCTACTCGTGCAGGATGCGGATGTCCGACTCGCCGAGCTCGGCCAAGCTCAGCCGGTCCACGAACTCGACCACCTGCCGCAGCGTGGCTTCGACGATCCTGGCGTTGCTGCCGACGACGCCGAAGCCCAGCAGCGCACGTTGCCACAGTTCCTGGTCGCCGCACTCCGTAACCGAGATGTTGAACTTGTTGGAAACCCGGGCCTGGATCTTCCGCAGGACCGATCTCTTGCCCTTGAGGGAATGGTTCTCCGGCAGAATCAACGCGATCTTGAGAACACCGACCACCATGACGCTGACGTCCTGTCTCGGACCCTCACCCCGACCCTCTCCCAGGGGGAGAGGGTGAAAGAGAAGATCGACGCGGAGTTGAGGAGGCCGAGCAACGTCGAAGGGAGGGCTACCGGTCCGCCGAGAGCTGGGCGCCGCCGCCGTCCACTCGCGCGGCTCCCCGCGCGATGGGGACCTTCTCGAATCCTTCGATGACGTCGCCTACCTTGACGTCCTGGTAGCCGTCGATGGCGATGCCGCACTCGTAGCCGGTTCCCACCTCGCGCACGTCGTCCTTGAACCGCTTCAGGCTCGCGAGCCGGCCCTCGTGCACCACCACCTGGTCGCGCAGGAGGCGTACCATGCTCGACCGCATGATCTTGCCGTCGGTGACCGCACAACCCGCGATGGTGCCCACGCCGCGGATATTGAACACCTCCCGGACCTGGATGCGGGCGTGGAATTCCTCGCGGAAGACCGGTTCCAGGAGGCCTTCCATGGCCGAGCGGATGTCGTCGATGACCTCGTAGATGATGGTGTACAGGCGCACGTCCACGCCCTGCTGCATCGCGAGATTCGTGGCCTTGGGCTCGGGCCGGACGTTGAAGCCGATGACGATGGCGTTGGAGGCGCTGGCCAGAAGCACGTCGCTCTCGGTGATGCCGCCCACCGAGCCGTGGATCACCCGGATCTTCACCTCGTCGGTGGAAAGCCGCGTCACCGCTTCGTTCAGGGCCTCCACGGAGCCGTGGACGTCGCCCTTCACCACCACCCGCAGCTCCTTGACCTCATTGGCCTTGATCTGGTCGTAGAACTCTTCAAGGGACACCTTGCTGGTCTTGGCCAGCTCGGCCTCCCGCTGCTGCGTCTCCCGGAACTCGGCGAACTGCCTGGCCGTTCCCTCGTCGGTGAGCGCCGAGAAGCCCTCGCCGGCCTGCGGCACCCCCTGAAGGCCCAGGATCTCCACCGGTATGGACGGCGTGGCGCTGTCGACCTTGCGTCCCTGGTCGTCGATCATGGCCCGCACCTTGCCGTGATGGGGCCCGGCGAAGATGGGGTCCCCCACCTTGAGCGTCCCTTCCTGCACCAGCACGGTGGACACCGGGCCGCGGCCCCGCTCCAGCTTGGCCTCGACGACCGCGCCGCGGGCCAGCTTGTTGGGGTTGGCCTTGAGCTCCAGCAGGTCCGCCTGAAGCAGCAGCATCTCCATCAGGCCGGGCAGTCCCTCGTGGGTCACGGCCGAAACCGGCACGAAGATGGTGTCGCCGCCCCACGCCTCGGGCACCAGGCCATGGTCGGACAGGCCGCGCTGGACACGCTCCGGGTCGGCGTCGGGACGGTCGATCTTGTTCACGGCCACAATGATCGGGACCTCGGCCGCGCGGGCGTGGTCCACCGCCTCGATGGTCTGCGGCATGACGCCGTCGTCGGCGGCCACCACCAGCACCACGATGTCGGTGACCTTGGCGCCCCGCGCGCGCATGGCGGTGAAGGCTTCGTGTCCGGGCGTGTCGAGGAAGGTCACTCCCCTGCCGTCGAGCCGTACATGGTAGGCGCCGATGTGCTGGGTGATCCCGCCCGCCTCGGCGTCGGTCACGTTGGTGCTGCGGATGGCGTCCAGCAACGACGTCTTGCCGTGGTCCACGTGGCCCATGATGGTGACCACCGGAGGCCTCGCCTCCCGCGCCTCCTCCGGATCCATGACCTCGTGCTGGTCCTGGAGCGCGGTCTCCACGTCGAAGCCGACGTTCTCCACCTGGTAGTCGAACTCGTTGGCCACCAGGGTCGCGGTGTCGTAGTCCAGCACCTGGTTGATGGTGGCCATCATGCCGAGGCCCATGAGCTTCTTGATGACCTCGCCGGCCTTGATGCCCATGTCCTTGGCCATGTCGCCCACGGTGATGGCCTCGTCCATGCGGATGACCCGCTTGCGGGCCGCGGGCACCGTGATCTCGGTCTTCTTCTGCTCCTTGCCGGGCAGGGCGCGCTTCTTCCGGAGCACGCGGCCGCGCGGCGACCGGAATTCGCGCTCCTTGAGCTCGATGACTTCCTGCTTCCGGATGACCCGTTTCTTGCCCTTGGCCCCCTTGCCGGCCTTGTCCTGTCCGTCGGCTTCCGCCGGCTGCTGCCCGTCGCGCGCCGTCGCCGGAGCCGCCGTCTTGGAGGGCGCGGACTTTGCCGGCGCCGGTGTCGTCTTCCGGCTCAAATCGATACGGCCAAGGATCCGCGGCCCGGTCACGGCGGGTTGCCCCGGCGTTGCCCCGGCATCGTCTTCCGCGGGGACGGCGGCACCGTTGGCGCCGCTGGCCGCCTCGGTCGCCTCCGGCGACGCCGGCTCGAGCTCCTCTACCGAGGCCGGCGACGCCGGCTCCTCCGCCCCTGCCTCCTGCCCGGTCTCCGCCTGAACCTCGGCGGCCTCCTCCGTGTCGACGGCGGCGGGCGCAGCGTCGACCTGCTCGGCGGCGGGCGCCTCGACCTCGATCTCCGCGGACGCGGCTTCCTCGGGAACTCCCTCGGATGGGGCGGCCACCGCGGCCGCCTCGCGAGGCGCGGGTTCCGGAACCGGTATTTCAGGCGGGGCGGCTTCCGCGGACGCGGCCTCGACGGCCGCCTCCACGCCTTCCTCGACCTCTTCCGGCTCCTCCCGCTCCACCGGATGAATGGGCTTGCGAGTAACCAGCTCGACCGTGCTTCTGCGGCGCCGGATGACGTTGGCGCGGACGCGGCGCTCGACCACCTTCTCGTGCGCCTGCACCTCGCCCATGTCCTGGTCCTCGGCCGTGATCGTGCGATCGACGACGACGCGTTCCTCGCCGACCGTGACCTTAGGCTTCTCCATGGCGGCGAGGGCCGCCTTGACCGCCTCGACTTCCGGCTCCTCGAGGGAGCTCTGAGGCTTCTTGCCGCGGATCCGGATCTTTTCGAGTTGGGCGATGAGATCCTTCGGCTCGATCTCGAGCTGCTTGGCCAGTTGGTGCACTCTCACTTTACTCATTTCCCACTCCGTTGGGCGCGAAGCCTTCCCAACAGTTCCTCCCGATCCCTGCGGGGCAGATCGCGGCGGAACGCCCGATAGACACTCTTCCGTTTCAGGAAAGCTCGCCAACAATCCTCGCTGTTGTGCAGATAGCCTCCTCGTCCCCTGAGGTCTTCCGGTTGCAGGCCGTCCTCGGTCACCGTGATCCGCATCAACACGGCCTTGTCGTCGCGCTGACCGCAACCCAGACAAGTCCGTACCGGCGAACGGGCACTCATTCCCCGCGCGCCGCGTCAAGCCCCTTGCCGAGGGCTCGACTCAACCTCCTCTTCATCCGATGCCGCCGCCGGCTGCTCCACGGCCTCCCCCGCCGCGGCGGTCGCGGCGGTGGATTCCCCGGCCGTGGCCGCCGTTTCTTCCACCGTCTCCAAGGTTTCGCCTTCCGCCGCCACGGTTTCGTCCGCCGTTGCCGCGGGTTCGCCTTCGGTCTCGTCGGACTCGCCTTCCGTCTCCACCGCATCGCCGGCCTCGGCCGCTGCCTCCGCCGCCGCCCGTTCGGCCTCTTCCGCCTCCCGGGCCGCCCGCTCGCGCTCTTCCTCCACGTGCTGCGCGGCCGCCTCCAGGATCGTCGATGCCTTCTCCGTCTCGATGCCGGTGATCTCGTTGATGGTGGCCGGCTCGGCCTCGGACAGGTCCTCGGCGGACTTGAACCCCGACTGGTAGAGCAGCTCCGCCATCACCTCGCTGACGCCTGGGATCGCGGACAGCGACTGCCTCGCCACCCGGCTTTCCTCGTCCGCCTCCGACTCGCTGCGGGCGTCGATGCCCCAGCCGGTGAGGCGCGACGCCAGCCGGACGTTCTGGCCCTTGCGGCCGATGGCGAGCGAGAGCTGTTCGTCGGGAACGATGACCTCCATGGTGTGATCGTCCTCGTCCAGCAGGATCTTGGTGACCTTGGCCGGGGCCAGCGCCCGGCAGACGTATTCGGCCTGCTCGGGGATCCAGTGGACGATGTCGATCTTCTCTCCCCGCAGCTCCTGCACCACCGACTGCACCCGGGTCCCCTTCATGCCCACGCAGGCGCCCACCGGGTCCACGTCGGGGTCGTTGGAGGTCACGGCGATCTTCGCCCGGCCGCCGGGCTCGCGAGCCGCTCCCTTGACCTCGACGATGCCTTCGTAGATCTCCGGGACCTCCTGCTCGAACAGCTTGATCAGCATGCCCGGGTGGGTGCGCGAAAGAACGATCTGCGGGCCGCGGCTGGTCATCTCGACGCTGACGATGTAGGCGCGGATGCGGTCGCCCTGCCGGTAGCGTTCCCGCGGCACCTGCTCCTTTTCCGGCAGGATCGCGTTGGTGCGTCCCAGGTTCACGATGATGTTGTTCTTCTCGAAGCGCTGCACGATGCCGTGCACCAACTCGCCCTGGCGGTCCTTGAACTCGTTGAAGATGATCTCGCGCTCGACGTCCCGCACCCGCTGCACGATGTTCTGCTTGGCCGCCTGGGCGGCGATGCGGCCGAACACCGTGGCGTCGATCTTCATCAGCAGCTCGTCGCCCAGCTCCACGTCCGGATCCAGCATTTCGCGGGCCTCGTCGAGATCGATCTCGAGATCGGGGTCGGCGACGTCGTCCACCACTACCTTGGCCTCGAAAATCTCCACCTCCCCGATATCGGGGTTGTACTGAGCCTCGAAGGTCCGCTCCGCTCCGAACGTCTTCTTGGCCGCCGACACCATGGCCGACTCGATGGCTTCGACGAGGATCTCCTTGTCGATGCCCTTTTCCTTCGTCACCTGCTCGATGACTCGAACCAGATCCTGCTGCATCGCTGTCCCCTAGGGCCCTCACCCGGCCTTCGGCCACCCTCTCCCAGAGGGAGAGGGGTTGTATTTGATTACTCGGACAGGCTCCTAGCCAGGCTTTACCGGATCACCTTGATCACGCCCAGTCGTACTCTACGTTGGCCTTGACGATAAGGCCGAACGGGATAAATACCTCGCGCCCGTCCTGCAAAACCACGACACCGTCGCCGGCGGTGTCGTGCAGCGGTCCGAGAAATTTTCTGCGGCCGCCGATCATCTCGCCGGTATGGACCCGGACCCTCTGTCCGACGAACCGGGCGAAATGCTCCGGCTTCCTGAGCGGCCGGTTGATGCCGGGAGAAGAGATCTCCAGGGTGTAGGAACCTTCCACCACGTCATGGACGTCGAGGATATCGCTCAGCTCCCTGCTGACCCGGCTCAACTCGTCCACGCCGGGCGCCTCGTCTTCGTGCCGCTTCTCGAGTCGGTCCAGGTAGACGCGCAGCACGCGGCCCGACCTCCCCTCGTGTCGAAGCTCGACGTCCACCACCTCCAAACCCTCGCCCGCGGCCAGCGGATCCACCAACTCCCAGAGGCGGTCCAGCGTCTCGCTCCTCGCCATCGGCACCTCAAATAAAAAAGCGGGCAAGGCGCCCACTGATGCTTATTCTTTTACAACAATGACGCCCCCCAATGCAAACCAGGAGTTCCCGCCGGGCCTTTCGCGGAGGCCCAGGACGGGTTTGAAACCCGCCCCCGCACCGGCTATCATCCCGTGTCTGAAGCCACCCATGTTGAAGCCTCGGCCCATGCCCACCGTAACGCACTCGAGCGACGTTTCGGCGGCGGCTTCCTGGCAGGACGTCCTCACCAGCCTGGAAGATGCCGTCATGGTGGTGGACCTGTCACGCGCCGTCTCTTTCGTGAACCAGGCCGCCGAGACCCTCACCGGACTCTCCGCGCGCAAGCTGCTGGCAAGGGCTTCCGACGACCTCTTCGACGCCAACCGATGGCTGCTGGACATGATCGACAACAGCCTCGGTCCCAACGAGAGCACCAGCCGGGCGGAGAACGAGTTCGTCAAGCCGCGGGGAAAGAACGTACCCGTGAGCGCTCTGGTGTCGCCCCTCCGGGACCAGGACGGCCGGCTCGCCGGCAGCGTGCTGCTCCTCCGCGACCGGACCCTGAGGCAGGCCATGGAGGAGGACCTGCGCCGCTCGGACCGGCTGGCGCTGCTGGGCAAGCTGGCGGCGGGCCTGGCGCACGAGATCAAGAACCCCCTGGGGGGGATCAAGGGAGCGGCGCAACTGATCCGCGCCGAGGTGGCGCACGACGCCTCGCTGCTGGAAAACACCGACATCATGATCCGGGAGGTGGACCGGGTGAACCAGCTCCTGGACCAGCTCCTGGACCTGGCGCGTCCCGCCGGACTGCAGGTGGAGCCGCTGAACGTCCACGAACTGCTGGAGCACGTCCTCGGACTGGAGGTCCACGCGGCCACCGCCGCCAGGGTGCGCATCCGTCGTTTCTTCGACCCCAGCCTGCCGATGATCATCGGGGACCGAAGCCGGCTCATACAGGTGTTCCTGAACCTGGTGGAGAACGCGCTCCAGGCCAAGCCCACCAGTGTCGCCGTCACCACCCGCATCGAGACGGACTTCTTTCTCCGGACCGGCCACTCCAGCGCCACCAAGTTCGTCACCGTGGACTTCCGGGACGACGGTTCGGGCATCGACGAGGACGACCTGCCCGACATCTTCTCGCCTTTCTTCACCAGGAAGCGCCGCGGCACCGGCCTCGGGCTGGCCATCTGCGACCGCACCATCAAGGAGCACGGCGGCCGCCTGGGAGTGGAAAGCCAACTGGGAGAAGGATCGGTGTTCAGGGTGTCTCTACCCGCACAACCCGATTAGTCGCCATGGAACAGGGCCGCATCCTGCTGGTGGAAGACGACGAGTCGCTGAGCCGCGTGCTCAGGAAGGCGCTGGAGGGCCAGGGCTACTGGGTGGCGGCCACCGGGACGGGAGCGGAGGCTCGCAAGCTGATGGAGGAGGCCACGACCGCCGCCAACGCCTGGCCGCGTCTCGGGTTCGACGCCGTGGTGCTGGACATCGGGCTCCCGGATATCGAGGGACTCGCGCTCCTGGACTTCGCCAAGGAATCCGGCCTTCAAACGCCGTTCATCGTCATGACCGCGCAGAACACCATGCGCAACGCCATCGACGCCATGAAGGCTGGCGCCTTCGACTACCTCACCAAGCCGTTCGACCTCGACGTCCTGATGGTGGTGGTGGAACGGGCGCTGGACCGGCGCCAACTGACCCGGGAGCTCAGCGATCTCAAGAAGGAGGTCAAGAAACAGTACGAGCCCGGCGTCAACATGATCGGCACCAGCGCGGCCATGCAGCAGGTCTTCAAGACCATCGGACAGGTGGCCGGCACCGACACCACGATCCTGATCCACGGGGAGAGCGGCACCGGCAAGGAACTGGTGGCGAAGACGATCCACTACAACTCGCCGCGCTGGGACAAGCCCTTCGTGCCCGTGAACTGCGCGGCGATTCCCAGGGACCTGCTCGAATCCGAGCTGTTCGGCCACGAGAAAGGCGCTTTCACCGGGGCGCTGGAACGTCATCTCGGGACCTTCGAGCTGGCCCAGGGTGGGACGCTTTTCCTCGACGAGATCGGCGAGCTTCCGCTGGAGCTTCAGACCAAGCTGCTGCGGGTGCTGCAGGACGGCTCGTATCGGCGGGTGGGCGGAAAGGACATGCTCCAGTCCGACGCCCGGCTGCTGGCGGCCACCAACCAGGACCTGGAAAAAGCGGTGCACGAGAGCCGTTTCCGGGACGACCTCTACTTCCGCCTGAACGTCATACCGCTCCACATCCCGCCGTTGCGGGAGCGGAGCACCGATCTCCCCTCCCTGGTGGACTTCTTCATCGCCAAGGTCAACAGCGACATGGGCACGCAGGTGTCGGGGGTGTCGCCGGACGCGTTGAAGGAGCTGCAGCAATACGACTGGCCCGGCAACGTGCGCGAGCTGGAGAACGTGATCATCCGCGCGGCGGTGCTGTCGCCGGGACCGATCCTGTCGTCGAGGGACTTCGCCCTGTCGAGCGCGCCCGAGCCCGCGTCCAACGACTACGACAGCCTGTCGCTGGAGGAAATCATCCGGGGCAAGCTCGCGGACTACTTCCGGCGCACCCGCGGCGTGCAGGTGGTGAACCTCTATTCCGTGGTCATGGCGCGGGTGGAGCGGCCCCTCATCGAGCTGACCTTGCAGGCTACCCGGGGCAACCAGATCCGCGCCGCCCAGCTCCTCGGCATCAACCGCAATACCTTGCGGAAGAAGATCACCGACCTCAAGATCACCGTGAAGCGGGAACCGTGAACGTTCTTCCGTCCCGACTCTACGCCATCCTGGACCCGGACCAGACCGGGGGCCGTCCGTTCGCGCCCGTCCTCGACGCCATGCTGGCGGGGGGCGTCTCGGTGCTCCAGTTGAGAGTGAAGGACCGGCCGGCGGACGAGTTCCTGAGACTGGCCCTGAGCGTTCGCGAGCGCACCTCCCGCGCCGGTTGCCTCTTCATCGTCAACGACCGCGTCGACATCGCCCTCGCCGCCGGCGCCGACGGTGTGCACCTGGGACAGGAAGACCTGCCGATGGAAGCGGCGCGGCCGCTGGTGGGGAAAAAGCTCATCGGCGTCTCCACCCACAGCGTGGAGCAGGCCGAGGAGGCCGAAAGGGGCGGCGCCGACTACATCGGCTTCGGGCCCATGTTCCCCACCCGCACCAAGGAGACCGGCTACGAGACCCGCGGCCTCTCGATGCTCGCGGCGGTGCGGCGGCGGGTGAGCCTCCCCATCGTCGCCATCGGCGGCATCACCGCCGAGAACGTCGCACAGACGTGGAGCAGCGGAGCGGACGCCGCCGCCATGATCAGCTACCTGACCCGCGGCGGCGACGCCGGGGCGCGGGTCAGAGAGATTCTGGCTATACGACAAGAGCCGGGTTAGCCGCGCGCCCTCACCCGGCCTTCGGCCACCCTCTCCCAGAGGGAGAGGGGAAGAATTGGCCCTCTCCCTCTGGGGGAGGGTCGGTGTGAGTAGCCATTCTTCTCTCCCGAAGGGAGAGCAAACGACCCCCTCTCCCTCTGGGAGAGGGTCGGGGTGAGGGCCGCACGCCAACTAGCTACGACTGTTCGGCGTCCGAATAGCCTTCGTCCTCGCGCCCGGAGTAGTCCTCGAAGCGGGTGTATTCCTTCAGGAAAGTCAGTTTGAGGGTATCCACGGGGCCGTTGCGCTGCTTGGCGATGATGATCTCGGCGACGCCGGGGTTCTTGGTGGCGTCGTAGGCCTCGTCGCGGTAGACGAACATGATCACGTCGGCGTCCTGCTCGATGGCGCCGGACTCCCTGAGGTCCGCCATCACGGGATGCTTGTCGCCCCGCTCCTCCACCCGCCGGTTGAGCTGCGACAGCGCCACCACCGGAACCTGCAGCTCCTTGGCCAGGGCCTTGAGGGAGCGCGAGATCTCCGAGATCTCCTGTTCGCGGTTGGGCGAGTCGCGGTGCGCGCGCATGAGCTGCAGGTAGTCGATGACCACCAGGCCGATCTTGCGGCTGCGGTCGCGCACCAGCCGCCGGGTCTTGGCGCGAACCTCCAGCACCGTCACCGCCGGGGTGTCGTCGATGTAGACCGGCGCGTCTCCCAGCCGCCCGGCCGCCTTCACCAGCGCGGGGAACTCGGTGTCCCGGAGATAGCCGGTGCGGAGCCTGGAGTGGTCCACCCGCGCTTCGGAGCAGAGCATCCGCAGCACGAGCTGTTCCATGGCCATCTCGAGGGAGAAGACGGCCACGCCGATGCCCCGGAACGCTGCGTTCACGGCGATGTTGAGGGCGAACGCGGTCTTCCCCATGCCCGGGCGGCCGGCCACGATGAGCAGGTCCGAGGGCTGGAACCCCGCGGTCAGCCGGTCCAGGTCGCGATAGCCCGTGGCCACGCCGGTGACCATCTCCTTGCGCTGGTAAAGCTCGTCGACCTTCTTGATGGTCTCGGTCATGACGTCGCCGACCCGGACGAAGGACGAGCTGATGCGCTTTTCCGCGATGTCGAAGATGGCCTGCTCCGCGTCGTCGAGGAAGTCGTCGACGTCGCCGCGTTCCTCCAGGCCGCGGGAGGCGATGTCGGTGGACGCACGGATCAGGTGCCGGAGAATCGCCTTCTCCCGCACGATCCGCGCGTAGTAGGCGATGTTGGCGGCGGTGGGAACCTGGCTCGCGAGCTCCGCGAGATAGGCGGACCCGCCCACCGCTTCGAGGTCGCCGTTGGCCTTGAGCTGGTCGCTCAGGGTGATGAGGTCCACCGGCTCGTTACGGTCCCAGAGATCCACCATGGCGCGGAAGATCTTGCGGTGCGACTCGCGGTAGAGATCCTCGGCGTTGACCAGCTCGAGGACCGCGTTGATGGCCTCGTTCTCGAGCAGCACGCCGCCGAGAACGGAAGCCTCGGCCTCCAGGTTCTGGGGCGGGAGCCGGTGCAGGCTTTCGGTCACGTCCGCCATGGGTCACTCTCCGCCGGGTTCTCTCCCGGAGTCCCCCGGCGCCGTTCCGCGTTCCGCGGTCACCACCGTGTGGATGCCGCCCCGCACGTTGAAGTCCCCGGTGACGCTCATGTACTTGGGTGAACAGGCGGCCACCAGGTCGTCCAGGATCCTGTTGACCACGTCTTCGTGAAAGGCGCCCTCGTCGCGGAACGACCAGAGATAGAGCTTGAGCGACAGCAGCTCGATGCAGCGCGGACCGGGAACGTAGCGGATGCGGATGGTGGCGAAGTCCGGCTGCCCGGTCTTGGGGCATACGCAGGTGAACTCCGGACACTCCATGGCCACCTCGTAGTCCCGGTCCTCACGCGGGTTGGGTATGGTTTCTATCTGTTTGCTGGGTTGCGTTGGCACGGTGTCCCGCCTTTCATCCGCGACGCGTCGACCGGGCGGGTTTGAAACCCGCCCCTACATCCGTTCCACCCTCCGCCTTGACTTGGTACCGCCCGGACGACAGACTGCGCCGCATGAAGCTCGACATCCACGTTCCTTCCATCGACGGCGTCGTCAGGGTCGAGATCCGGTCAGTCGAGGAAAGCGGCTCCTGGGCCGCCTACCCCATCCTCGTCGGCGGCGCCGCGCTGGACGATGCCTGCCTCGTGCTGGCGCGTTCGGGCATGCCGCTTCGTTTCAGCGGCGAAAGCGCCGGCGCGGCCGAAACCACCGCCAAGGAGTACGTCCAGGCCCACTACCGGGTCCAGCGCATGATCTGGTGAAAGCCGCGCCGAAGGCCCGCCCGACGACGCGCGCCATGACACAGGACACTAGAAACACGCGGGCGGCGTGTCAAGTCGCGGGCTGTTGCTGGGTCACGCAGTGGATGCCGCCGAGGCCGAGGATCAGCGCGCGCGCGTCGATGCCGGCCACCCGGCGCCCTGGAAACAGTCCCGCCAACGTGTCGAGGGCAACACGGTCTTTGGCACCGCCGTAGAGGGGTAACAGCACCACGCCGTTGGCAATGTAGAAGTTCGCATAGCTGGCCGGCAGGCGCGTTCCTCCGGCCGTCACGGGATCGGGCTGCGGCAGCGGGACGACGCGCAACCGGCGCCCCTTCGCATCGGAAACGGACTCCAGGCAGCGGTAGTTCTCCCGAAGGGCTCGATGGTTCTCGTCCAGCGGGTCCTCCTCGACCACGCACACGACGGTCTCCGGGTCCACGAAACGCGCGAGGTTGTCGACGTGCCCGTCGGTATCGTCCCCCGCCATGCCCGCCGGCAGCCAGACGATGCGCCGGAGCCCCAGCGCCGATCGCAGCAGCGCCTCGATATCCTCCCTGCCACGGCCGCGGTTGCGGTTGGGATTCAGCAGACACGGCTCGGTCACCAGGCAGCAACCGGCGCCATTGACCTCGATGGAGCCCCCTTCCAGAACGATCTCGGGCGAGAACGCCGGCAGGCCCAGGGACTCGTTGATCCGCGGCGGCACGGTGTCGTCCGCCACGTAGTCGGGGTACTTCAGCCCCCAGGCGTTGAAGCGCCAGTTGACGAAGGCCAACGCCCCCGAGGGCGCCGCGCGGGTGATGAAGGTCGGCCCGTAGTCCCGTATCCACACGTCGACGGTCGGAATGCGGTGGAAGACCACGCGGCCCGCGTCGACTCCGCCGTGTCGGAGCCCTGCCGCCGCGGCGGCTTCGGAGGAAGCGTCGTTGACCAGGAAGTTAACGGTCTCGCCCGCGACCAGCGCACGGATCATCTCCGACCAGGTTTCGCGCACCCGTTCCAGATCGTTCGGCCAGGTGTCGAGGTTGTGCGGCCATGCAAGCCACGTGGCGGCGTGTGGCTCCCACTCCGCCGGCATGCGATAGCCCGCGCCCCGCGGATCCGCCAACCGGACATCCCGTACCACGGATCAATCCAGCAAGTGCTTGGTGAGGCCGCCGTAGGCGTCGATGCGCCGGTCCCGCAGGAACGGCCAGTTCTGACGGGCTTCGGCGATGACTCGGAGATCGCAGTCCACCAGCAGGGTCTCGGGCTTGCCGGTGCCGGCCCGGGCCAGGACCCGGCCGGCGGGATCCGCGGCGAAGGAGCTGCCCCAGAAGGTGATCTTCCCCTCGCGCCCCACCCGGTTGACGGCGGCCACGTAGACGCCGTTGGTCACCGCGTGGGACCGCTGCACCAGCTCCCAGGCTTCGCGCTGGGTCCGGCGCTCGGCCCGGGTCTCTCCGGCCCCCCAGCCGATGGCGGTGGGATAGAAGATGATCTCGGCTCCGCCCAGGGACGCCAGCCGCGCCGCTTCCGGGAACCACTGGTCCCAGCATATGAGCACGGCGACTCGCGCATGGCGGGTCTGGAACGTACGGAAGCCCAGGTCGCCGGGAGTGAAGTAGAACTTCTCGTAGAAGCCCGGATCGTCCGGTATGTGCATCTTGCGGTACCGGCCCACGATCTCCCCGTCCGCGTCGATGACCAGGGCGGTGTTGTGGTAGACGCCGGGCGCGCGGGCCTCGAAGACGGAGGCCACGATCACCACCTCCAGCTCCCGCGCCAGGGGACACAGCCGCTCGGTCGTGGGACCGGGAACGGGTTCGGCCAGGGAAAAGGCCGCCGTGTCCTCGGTCTGCGGAAAATACCGGGACCGAAACAGCTCCTGGACGCAGACGATCCGCGCGCCGCCCTCGGCGGCCAGGCGGATGCGCCGGGCGGCGGCGGCAAGGTTGCGGTCCGGGTCTGCGACCGCCCGGGACTGGATCAACCCCAGGGTGACGCGGTGTTCGGTCATGGGTTTATTCGCGCGGGGCGGAAGAATCGGTCGGCCGGCAAGCCCCGGCCGCGGAAAGGTCGGCGGTCCGCCGCGCGTCCCTAGTGTCCTGTCCCACGTAATTCTTGACTAATCTGCTGGTCTCTTTTGTCGTCGGCTGCGTTGCTCTTCCTCGCGTGGTGCCCGCCACTGCTCGTCATCGCGCCTTGCCGACAACAAAAGATCCTGCGCATCTTAGTCAAGAATTACGTGGGACAGGACACTACGCCGCCTGCCGGCGGTTCATGGGCACGTAGTCGCGGACGTCCGATCCGAGGTAGAGCTGGCGCGGCCGGGCGAGCTTCTGCTCGGGGTCCTCCAGCATCTCTATCCATTGGGCGAGCCAGCCGGAGGTCCGGGCGATGGCGAACAGCACGGGGAACATGCTCACGGGCAGTCCCATGGACTGGTAGATGAGCCCGGAGTAGAAATCGACGTTCGGGTAGAGCTTGCGCTGGATGAAGTAGTCGTCCTCCAGGGCGATGCGCTCTAGCTCCAGGGCGATGTCCAACAGCGGATTGCGCCCGGTCACCTCGAAAACCTGGTCCGCGATCCTCTTGATCACCTTGGCCCGGGGGTCATAGTTCTTGTAGACGCGGTGCCCGAAGCCCATGAGGCGCCCTTCACCCGCCTTCACCCCCTTTATGAAGGCCGGAACCTTGTCGGTGGAGCCGATCTCGGCGAGCATGCGCAGCACCATCTCGTTGGCGCCGCCGTGAAGCGGCCCGTAGAGCGCGGCGGCGGCGCCGGCCAGGGCGGAGTAAGGATCGGTCTGGGAGCTGCCGACGCTGCGCATGGCGTTGGTGCTGCAGTTCTGCTCGTGGTCGGCGTGCAGGATGAAGAGCACGTCCAGCGCCTTCTCCAGTACCGGATCCGGCGAGTACTTCAGCTCGGTCATCTTGTAGAGCATGTTCAGGAAGTTGCCCGTGTAGCTCAAGTCGTTGTCCGGATAGGCGTAGGGCAACCCCATGGAGTGGCGGTAGACGAAGGCCGCCACGGTGGGAATTTTGCCCATCAGGCGAAAGACCTGCTTGCGCTGGGACTCGGGGTCGAAGATGTTCTTGGAGTCGGGATAGAAGGTCGACAGCGCCGCGATGGAGCTCACCAGCGTTCCCATGGGGTGGGCGTCGTACTTGAAGCCGTCGATGAATTTCTTGATGTTCTCGTGGAGCAGCGTGTGGTGGTTGATGTTCCAGCTCCAGTCCTGCAATTCGGCCGCCGTGGGCAGTTCGCCGTGAAAGATCAGGTAGGTGGTTTCCAGGTAGGTGCTCTCCTCGGCCAACTGCTCGATGGGGTATCCGCGGTAGCGCAGAATGCCCACGTCGCCGTCGATGTAGGTGATGCGGCTGTGGCAGGATGCCGTGTTCAGGAAGCCCGGGTCGTAGCTCATCAGACCGAAATCGCCCTCCGAAGCCTTGATCTGGCGAAGGTGGGAAGCATTGATGGCGCCGTTCTCGATGGGGATCTCGTAGGACGTCCCCGTCCGGTTATCCGTCACCGTTAAAGTGTCTGCCGTCATACCTCGTTCCTCTCCTGTCCGATTTCGAAAGTAGCACTCTTAGACCATCCCCGGTGAGGGGTCAAGCCATATCGGGAGGCCATTCCGCTTGACATTTTGGGTGGAATTCGTTCTCGGAGACGGCCCCCTGAACGGGTCTTTGGAGGCGATTCCATCCACGAATCGTGGGTGGCCAGCGAGACCCCCAAGGCTCCAGGTCACGCCCCTGTGAGCCGCATGCCGCCGTCCACCGGCAGGATGGCGGCGGTGACGTGGGAGGCCGCGTCCGAGGCCAGGTACACGGCCGCCTGGGCTATGTCCTCGGGCTCTCCAATGCGGCCCAGCGGCACCCGGGTGGCATAGCGGGCAAGCTTTTCCGGGGTCGACGTGTCCACCATGGGAGTACGGTTGGGGCCGGGGCAGATGCAGTTGACCCGGATGTTCTGGCGGGCGTGGTCCTCGGCCATGGCCTCGGTCAGCCGGACCATGCCGCCCTTGGAGGCGCAGTAGGCGGCGCGCCCCGCCTGCCCCATCATCCCGGAGCGGGCGGCGATGTTGATGATGACGCCGCCGCCGCGCTTGGCCATCTCGGGGATGGCGTGGCGGCAGACGTTGAAGACGCCCTTGAGGTTGGTGTCGAGGGTTCGGTCCCAGTCCTCCTCCGTGATCTCCGTCACCGCGCCGTTGGTGCGGACGCCGGCGCTGTGGACCACGATGTCCAGGCCGCCGTAGCGTTCGACCGCGGCGGTCACCACCGCCCCCATCTCGTCGTGCCGCCGGACGTCGGCGGGCGTGAACATGGCGTCGCCGCCCTCGGAGCGAATGAGCGCCAGGGTCTCCTCGCCCTTGCTCGCGGTGGTGGAGGTCCCCGCCACCGCGCAGCCTTCCCGGGCGAAGGCCACCGAGATGGCGCGCCCCAGGCCCGAGCCGAATCCCGTGACCAGAGCCACCTTGCCTTCGAGTTGATGCATGCCGGTTCCTCCTCGCCCAACAATGTCAGTCCGTGCCGTATTCTCGCACCGCGTCGTCGTCGAGCACCATCCCGTGCCCCGGGGTTTCCGGCAGCGTCACCCAGCCGTCCTCGGGCTCGGGCGGATCCTTGTAGAGAGTCTTGGCCATGTGCCAGTCGTTCACGTGGAACTCGGTGCGCCAGCCGTTGGGCACGGCCGCGTGCAGGTTCATGTCGTAGTAGGCGCCGTTGCCGATGGGCAGGTCGAAGGCCTGGGCCACCGCCGCAGCCTTCATGCCCATGGTGAAGCCGCCCACCGAACCGACCTGGATGTTGAGGAAGTCCACGGCCTCGCCCCGCGTCAGCCCCGCCAGCCCGTAGAAATCCTCCCACTGGCCGGCGGCGATGGGGATGGAGGTTTGGCGGCGCAGCGCCGCCAGCCTGGCCGGATCGTTGCGCAGGAGGGGCTCCTCGAACCACATCAGGTTGTAGGGCTCGAGCCGCTTGCACCAGCGGAGCGCCGCGTCGTAGCGCAAGAGACAGGCGGCGTCCACCATGAGCTCGACCTCGTCCCCCACCACTTCCCGGACCGCCCGCACCCGGCGCTCGTCCTCCGAGGGATCGTCCTCCCGGTGTGCCCCGCTGGCGCCGCGCATGTCGATGTCGCCGTGGATGTTGACCCGGCCGACCATCAGCTTGAGACGCTTGTGGCCGCGCTCCACCCAATGGCGGGCGGCTTCCACCAGGGCGTCCCGGCCGTAGCTCCTGACGCCGAAGGTGAAGTAGCAGGGCACCGACTTCTGCGCCCCTCCCAGCAGACGCCAAACCGGCAGTTCGTAGAGCTTGCCCCTGATGTCCCACAGCGCCACGTCGATGGCGCTCACCGCGGGATTCCACACGCCGGGCTCGGCCCGCGGGTTGAAGCGCCAGCGCATTTCGTGCATGAGGCGCTCGTTCTCGAGCGGGTCCCGGCCCAGGAGGAAGGGCGCCAGGTCGGCCTCGATGAACCGCAGGATGGCGGACCCCGGACCGTGGCCGATCTCGGCCGTGCCGATCAGCCCCTGGTCGGTCTCCACCCACACCAGGTCGACGGAGGCGGTCCGGCGTTCGTGGAAGGGCAGATCCAGGGGGATGTTCGCGAGCCGTCGGGTCTTGATGGCGCTGATCTTCATGGTGTCGGGTCTCCGTCAGTCCGAGGGCCTGTCCGCGCGGGTTGGGGGCGACCGGCCGGTCGCCCCTACGGGAATCCGCCGGAACGAGGCTGCCTAAGACTTCTCTGCGGTAAAGGCGTGGTGGCGCACGAATACCTCCGCGTCCGCGGGCAGGAAGAACACCAGCCGGACTTCCCGGACGGAGGGGTTGGAACGGAGGGTGTCCTCGATGGCCCGGGAAGACACCGCGGCCGCCTCGTCCATGGGATAGCCGTAGATGCCGGTGGAGATAGCCGGGAAGGCCACCGTGGCCAAGCCTGCCTCAGCGGCAACTCTCAAGGAGTTGCGGTAGCACTGGGACAGCTTCTCCGCCTTGTCCGGCCCGCCGCTGCCATACACCGGACCCACGGTGTGGATCACGTGCCGTGCCGGCATCCTGCCTGCCGTGGTAAGGACCGCGCCGCCGGTGGGAAGGCCGTCGGGGTAGCGCGTAGCCCGAATGTGTTTGCACTCGTCGAGGATGGCCGGGCCGCCGGCGCGGTGGATCGCGCCGTCCACGCCGCCACCGCCCATGAGGGTGCCGTTGGCCGCGTTCACCACAGCGTCCACCGCCTCCTGGGTGATGTCCCCCACCTTGACCACCACGCGGCCGTCCACAAACGCGGGGAAGGAGGTCGAGTCGCTCATGGGATCTCCTCCTAGTGTCGCGTCCCGTAAATACCTGGCATAAGTTGCGCAGGATTTTTTGTCGTCGGCAAGGCGCGATGACGAGCAGTGGCGGGTACCACGCGAGGAAGAGCAACGCAGCCGACGGCGAAAAAGACAAGCAAATTATGCCAGGTATTTGCGGGACGCGACACTAGCCCCACACCTGCCGCGCCGTCTCAACCACCCGCTCAAGCTTCCGCTTCTGGTCGTCGGCCGTGATGAGATTGCCCACCACGTCCGAGGAGAAGCCGCACTGGGGGCTGATGGCCAGTTGCTCCAGCGGCAGGAACCGAGCGGCGTCATCGATGCGCCGTGTCAGGTCGTCCACGCTCTCCAGCTCCGGGACCTTGGTGCTCACAAGCCCCAGCACCACCACCGTGCCCTTGCGGACGAACCGTAGCGGCTCGAAGCCACCGGCACGTTCGGAATCGTACTCCAGCAGCAACCGGCCGTGCTTCAGGCTCCCAAAAAGCCGCTCCGCCACCGCGTCGTAGGCGCCCTCCCGGTGCCACATGCTGCGCTGGTTGCCGCGGCAGAGATGGATACCGGACACGGCGTCGCCGAAGGCTTCGAGGACTTGGTTGTCGGCGACGATGGACCGTTCCAGGTTCGCGTTGGGGTCTTCTCCGCGCTGCCGCATGGCGTCCAGCGACGGCTCGTCAACGTAGGCCGTGTAGCCGGGGGCGTCGATCTGTACGTACCGGCAGCCCGCCTCCACCAGGGCCGCCACGATGGTCTTCTCGATAGCCACGACATCCGCAAGGAAATCGTCCACGGCAGGGTAGACGTCGCGGGAGTTCTCGTGGTCGAAGCGCTGGCTGATACGGTCCGGGCCGATGAGCGTGACCTTGGCCGGGACCCGGGCCACGTCGCTGACATGGCGGTACTCGTCGAGCGGCAGGTTGCGCGCAAGGCGCAGCCGCTCCGCCGCCGGCAGCCGGTGCCAGATAGGCACCCCGGCCTCCACGTCGCGGTGGACGTCCCAGCGCTGTAGCGCCCTCCCGTGCCGGGACTGATTCTCCAGGGTCTCGATGCGGGCGGCTACCGAACGGAACCCCTCGACACAGGCGCCGAAACTGTCCTGGAAGTTCAGCCGGCGGAACTCCCCGTCGGTGACCACCTCCAGGCCCGCGCCTTCCTGCAACGTCACCGCCTCCCGAATGCACTCATCCTCCACCGCCCGCAACTCCACGGCGTCCGCCTCGCCGGCATCGAAACGATGCCGCGCCTGCTTGAGCCGCTCCGGACGAAGCAGGCTGCCGATCACGTCGGTTCTCATGGTTGCCAGGTCGCTCATTCCAGTCTCCGCCGGCCGCGCGGGATACCGCGGGCTCGCGTTGCAGGCCACCTCCACCCCCGCCTCGGGCGGCACGTAAACGGGGCCGGTCCGGCGGTCTCAAGCCGCTGCAAGAACTCCGTCTGCTCCATGAGCACGGCGTCTGTCAAGCCCTTGAAGGTGTTGTCCGGTTCCCGGCCAGGGACCCAAGGCGAAAGGATCGCCTACCCTTGACTCCTGGGAAAGGAATTTGGGAAGAGAAGAAACAACCCTCCTGACGGTAAGCCTACGACGTCATGGTTTTCGTCACCGCGTACCACGACAACGGCTGCCGCGAGTGGGAAGAGTTGCCGTGTAACCACCGGCTGGGGGAGTCACTGCCGTGAACGAAACCCAAGGCGGATCCGAGACCTCCGGCAAGCCGACCATCATCGGGCTCCTGATCGTCGGCTTGTCGCTATTCCTCGCCCTTTTTCACCTGTACACGGGTGTGTTCGGCACTCTGAATGCGATGCTGCAACGCAGCATTCATTTGGGGGTCGCCCTGGTGCTGGTGTTCCTGATCTATCCCGCAAAAAAGGGGGCAAAGGAAACACGCGGCGTCTCCAACTACGTTTTCCTGGCGCTCACGCTCGTGTCGATGGGCTATCTCTATTGGAACAGCGAGTATCTGACCCAGGAACGCATCTCCATGTTGACACCGGCCACGTTGCTCGAGACCGCTCTTGGCATCTGCCTGATATCGGTTGTTCTCGAAGGCGTGCGAAGAACGCTCGGGATGCCTCTGGCAATCGTCGTTGTCGTGTTCATCCTGTACTACATCGTCGGCCCGTACTTCCCGTCCGACGGCATCGGCTATGCGGCGCTCGGCTACGAAGTCTTTATCGACAATCAATACCTGTCGCTGGCCGGCATGTTCGGCCTGGCGCTGGGCATCTCGGCCACGTTCCTGCCGCTGTTCATCATCTTCGGACGTATCATGCACGCCACCGGTTTCGGCGGGTTCCTGACGGACTTCGCCATGGGCGTTGCGGGGCGCACACGGGGTGGGCCGGCGAAGGTTGCGATCATTTCCAGCGCGCTCTTCGGCACCATCAACGGCAGCGCCACGGCGAATGCGCTGACCACGGGCAATTTCACCATCCCGCTGATGAAGCGGTCCGGCTACTCGAGTCACTTTTCCGCCGGGGTCGAGGCATCGGCCTCCACGGGCGGCCAGATAATGCCGCCGATCATGGGAGCGGCTGCCTTCCTGATGGCCGAGTTCGCCCGGATCCCCTACGTCACCATCATGCAGTACGCGATCTTTCCGGCGATCCTGTTCTTCCTCGGTATCTTCGTCACGGTCGACCTGGAGGCCAAGAAGCTGCGACTCAGGGGTCTCAGGAGCGACGAACTGCCGGACTGGAAATCCCAGGTTCCGAAATATCTTCATTTGCTGGTGCCCATCGGAATCCTGATATGGCTGATCGTCCAGAACCGCTCGCTGATGTATTCGATAACGGTCTCGATCATTGCCTTGTTCGTTTTCGCCTATCTGCACCGCGCGACCCGCATGAGTTGGCACGCGCTGTTCGACGCCCTGGTGGCATCGAGCCGCGACATTCTCGGGGTGGCGATGGCGACGGCGGCGGTGGGAATCATCGTAGGGATCGTCGGCCTGACAGGATTGGGGATCAAGCTCTCTTCCTTGATGGTGGACCTCAGCGTCGGCAATCTGTTGGCGTCGCTGCTGCTCGCATTCCTGGGCGCGATGGTCCTCGGAATGACCATGAACACCTCGGCGGTTTACCTGCTGCTGGTGGCGCTGATCATACCGGGGTTGCTCAAGGTCGGTCTCGCGGTGCCGCAGGCGCACTTCTTCGGTTTCTACTTTGGCGTGCTGGCCCAGGTCACCCCTCCGGTGGCAGTGACCGCCTATGCGGCCGCCGGCCTTGCCCAGGCCGACCTGAACAAGACGGGCTATGCCGCGGTCAAGCTGTGCGCGTCGGGCTTCGTGGTCCCGTTCATGTTTGCGTACTCACCCGAATTGATGTTGATCGGTTCCTGGCAGGATGTCGCCATCGCCGTCCCGTCCGCCTTGATCGGCGTCTACGTGGTGTCGGTCGTGGCGTCGGCATACTGGCTGACGCACATGCGCTGGTATGAACGCCTGGTGGCGTTGGGTGGGGCCCTTCTGAGCATTTTCCCCGGAATCTGGTCCGATATCGCCGGCCTCGCGCTGATCGCGCTCGTGTTGGCCGGCCAGTTCATGCGCGTCCGGGACGAAGACGCGCGTGCCGGGTTACGCGAGTCCGACGTTGATGCAGGTGTGACGAAGTGAGAAAGGAGGACAAGAGCCAGGCACTTTGGAATACGTTCAATAACACGGCCCATACCCGCTACCCGTCAATACCAAGGAGAAAATGTCATGAACAAAAAGAAATCGGCGGCGCTCTTCGCCGCGGCTGTCCTGATCTCGATTTCGGTCGTGTTCTCCGGCATCCCGTCCGCGGCCGCACAGAGTAAGACGGTTGACTTTTTCCTGGCCACCTCCGGCCCGGGCAGTTCGTTCTATCCGCTTTCGGTGGCTCTCGCGGAGGTGTGGAAGAAAAACATTCCCGGCCTCAATGTCAGCCTGGCGCCGGGCGGTGGCGTCGGATCGGTGGTCGCCACCGGCACGGCCAAGGCCCACGTCGGCATGACGCTCTCCAGCGCCGCCGTGGACGGGATCAAGGGCAGGCCCCCCTTTCCGCAACCGCATCCGGATGTGCGCGCCCTGGCATCCCTCGACCCGCAAGCCTTCCAGTTCCTTGCCTACAAGCGGTCGGGGCTCGGCAAGTTTGAAGAGCTGGCCGGAAAGCGTGTCTATGTCAAGCCGAAGAGGTTTGCCGCCCATGCCATCAATCTGCTGGTGCTGAAGGTCCACGGAATGACGCTCAAGAGCCTCTCGAAGGCCGAGACGGTGTCCAAACCCGACGCGGTCAACCTGTTCAAGGACGGTCACGTCGATGCGATGATGTGGATGGGGCCGGTTCCGGACTCGCTGATCATGAACGCCTCGCTCAACCGTCCCATCAATCTTCTGCGGATATCCGACGAGAAGAAGCAGGAGCTTCGGAAGATCAACCCGGGCATCGTTCCGCTCGTGCTGCCCAAGGGGCTCTACCCCGGCGTGGATGCGGATTTCCAGACCCTGTCCGTGCCGCGCGTGCTGGTGATGAGCAAGAACGTTTCGGATGACAGGGCCTACAGCCTGGCGAAGGTCCTGGTCGAGAAATGGGAAGACCTGAAACTCGCCGATCCTGGGCTCAAGCTGGTGAAGGTCGAGAGCACCGCCACCGACTTCGGCGTCACCTATCATCCGGGCGCCGCCAAGTACTACAAGGAACGGGGTTGGATGAAATAGGACTGTTGGGTGGACGAAGGGATCGATCCCGCTCGCCGGGTCGCCCGCGGTCCCGCGGCCGAGCCCGGCGCGGCGGGGTCGGTCCCCCTTCGTCGCCGCCGTCAACCAGCATGGAAGGGAAGACATTGCCCGCACTTGAGTCCATGAAGGACAGATTCGAACGCATGCTCCTGATCCGCCGCTTTGAGGAAGGCATGTTGCGCCTGCATGGGCGGGGCATCCTGCCGTGCCACTTTCACGTCTCCATCGGGCAGGAAGCCACGGCGGTCGCGGTCTGCGGCGCCGCCGAGGAGCATGATGTGCTCTTTACCAATCACCGGAGCAACGGCCACCTGATCGCCCGCGGCGCGGATCCGGGATGGATGTTCGCGGAGCAGTTGGGCCGCGTCGGCGGGAACACCAACGGCAAGGGCGGAACGCTGCACATGATCGCTCCCGAGCTGGGGATGCCGTGGACGACCTCGCTGGTCGGGTGCGTCGTCCCGTTGACGGTGGGCGCGGCCCTGGTCCACAAGCAGCAGCGCCGGCCCGGCGTGGTCATCGCCTTCTTCGGCGACGGCGTGATGGAGGAGGGGGCCTTTTACGAGGGGATCAACCTGGCCGCGCTGTGGCAGGTGCCGCTTGTTTGCGTCTGCGAGAACAACGGCGTGCCGGCCGAGCTGCGGGGGCTCGACACCACGCAGCCCTCCACGTTCCTGGCCAGACGCCTCGCCGACATTCCGTCCGCTTTCGGCATCCCCTCCGCCACCATCGACGGCGCGGACGTGGAGGGGCTGGGCGAGCTTATGACGGAGGTGATCGGCACGGTGCGGCGCAACCTCGCCCCGTATTTCGTCGAGGTCCGCACGACGCGCTATCCGGGCAACCAGGCCCTGTGGCCAAGGCTGGCGGAGGCGGAAACCGACCTCGCCTGGGCCTGGGACGAAGGTCAGCCGCCCGAGGAACTGGCCGGCTGGAGCCGGCACAGCGATCCGCTGATGGGCTTTCTTCGCAGGCTCCTGGACCAGGGCGTGGCCTCCCGCGATGAGGTGACCCGGATCGATGCCGCCATCGCCGCGCGGATCGCCGAGGCGATGGAGTCCGCCATCGGCAGCCCGCATCCGCCGCTCGATAGCGCCTACACGGATGTCTGGGCCGCTCGGGAGGGCTCATCATGAAGATGTCGTACCTGCAGGGCCTGGCGGCGGCCATCGACGAAGCCATGGCGGCCGAGCCGCGGGTCATTCTGATGGGCTCTCGCATGGGAGGCCACTACACCGCGCAGGAAAACGAGGCATTCGCCGACCTGCTGCATCGCCATGCGGACCGGATCTTCATGAACGTGCCCATCGCGGAATTCGGGCTCGCCGGCGCCGCGGTCGGCGCCGCCCTGGCAGGCGGCCGGCCGCTCCTGAGCTTCAACATCGGCAGTTTCATGCTGCATGGCTTCCCGCCGATCGTGAACGAGGCCCCCAACGTTCACTACACCACCGGCGGACAGTGCATCGCGCCGGTGACATGTTACGCACTGGGCGGCATCCGGGGGGGCGGGTCGTCGCAGCATTCGCACCGGTTGCAGGCGATGCTGGGCAACGTTCCGGGGCTGCAGATCTTTGCGCCGGCGACGGCCGGCGACGCCTATGGGCTGCTCAAGTGGTGCCTGCTCGAGAGCCGGAACCCCACGGTCTTCTTCGCGCACACCGCCTTGCTCCTGTCCGAGGACGAGATCGATCGGACGTCGCCCATGCTGCCCGTCGGGTCCGCGCGCATCAGCAGGGCCGGGCATGACGTAACCCTCATCGCGCATTCGGTGACCGTGCCGAGGGCCCTCGAGGCGGCGGACGCCCTGGCGGCGGATCACGGCGTTTCCGCCGAAGTGATCGATCTGCGGACGCTGGCGCCTCTCGACGCGGCGACCGTGGTCGACTCCGTCCGGAAGACCGGGCACGCCGTGGTCGTCGACGAGTGCCACAAGAGCTTCGGCGTCAACGCCGAGATCGCGGCCACGCTGGCGGAAGCGGCCTTGTCGTATCTGAAGGCGCCCATTGGCCGTGTGGCCACGGCCGACGTGCCGGTCCCATACAACCTGAACCTGGAGCACGAGATCAGCGTGACCCCGGACAAGATCGTCCGGGGGACCCTGTCAACGCTGGAGGGTCGGGCATCGTGTTGACGGAAGAAACGAGACACCCCTGGAACGGCTTCGCCAAACGTGGCGGATCCGATCCGTCGAAGAGCAGGTGGCGGACATGAAAGCGATGGTCGTTGTTCAGAGAAACGGACGCGGAGAGCTGGTGCTGGAAGAAGTTCCTGATCCCGTTGCCGGCGAGGGACAGGTGGCGATCCGCATGGAAGGAACCGCCGCCAGTTTCGGCGACATCGAGATGCGCCGGGGAAATTACCACACCCCTCGCAAGCCGCCCGTCATTCCCGGACATGACGTCGTCGGCACTCTGGCCGCCCTGGGGCCCGGGACGACCGGGTTCCGCGTCGGCGAGCGGGTCACGGCGATCTCGCTCACCGGGACCTACGCCGAGACCGTCGTGGCGCCCGCCGCCATAACCTGGTCGCTGCCGGACGAGATCGACACCATCTCGGCCGCGGCCTTCCCCACCAATGGCGTAACGTCATACAACCTGCTCACCATGGCCGGACGCCTGGCGGCGGGCGAAACGGTGTTGATCCACGCGGCCGCGGGCGGCGTGGGGACAACTACGACCCAGTTGGCCAGGCTGCTCGGCGCGGGCACGGTCATCGGCACCGTCGGTGACGAATCCAAGGTTGATCTGGCCCGCAGCCTCGGCTGCGATCACGTCATCCTGTACCGGACCGAACCCATCGCTTCCCGGGTCATGTCCATCACGGACGGCAAGGGCGCCGATGTGATTCTCGATTCGATAGGGGGTTCGGTCACGGAGCAGAACCTTGCATGCCTGGCTCCCTGGGGCCGCATCGTCGCCTGCGGCAAGTCGAGTGGGACCGCCGGCAAGATCCCGACCGATCTCCTGCACGCCGGAAACAAGGCCGCGATCGGCTACAGTACCGGCGGGCACCGCTACGAAAGGCCGGAAGCGTTGCGGCCGGCCGGCGACGCGGTGCTCGGCTACCTGCGCTCGAATCAACTGAAAATAGTGGTGAGCGCCCAATTTCCCCTCACCGAGGCCAACGCGGCCCTGGACCTGGTGGCAAGCCGCAAGAGCACCGGAAGGGTCGTCCTGACCAACTCTTGACGGACACGACACTAGTGGAATGTAAAGTCCGGCTCCAGACCAATCTGCTGGTCTTTTTCGCCGTCGGCTGCGTTGCTCTTCCCCGCGTGGTACCCGCCACGTGGGGCGACCGCCGGTCGCCCCTACAAGTCATCGCGCCTTGCCGACTACCAAGTATCCTGCGCATCTTGGTCTGGGACTGCGCGTTGCATGCCACCAACAAAGGAGACCCGATATGCTTCCCATCACCGGTTATGCCGACCGCTATTCGGTAGCGCCCGGCGAGGCGATAGCGTTCAAGGTAAGCTCGGCCGGCGCTGAGGACTACGAGGCCCGCCTGGTCCGCGTCATCAGCGGCGACCCTAACCCGGAAGGCCCCGGCATCCGGGAGGAACCCGTCGATGCCGCCTTCACCGGGCGTTACCCGTCGCGGGTGCAGCCGATCCACAGCGGCTCGTATGTCCGGGTCGCCGGCGCCGCGGCCCTGGACGCCCTTGGGAGCTTCACGGTGACGGCGATCATCTGGCCTACCTTGCCGGTCCTAGCGCGCCGGCAATGCCTCGTGTCACGGGTCGATGCCGCCACCGGCTCCGGCTTCACACTCGAAATCGACGAGGAGGGCTCGCTCGCCGCCACCCTGAGCGACGGTACCGCCACGAGCAGCGCAAGTGTCGGCAAGGAGTGCCGTGCACGGGCTTGGTACCGGGTCTTCCTCAGCTACGACGCGGACAAGGGCGAGTTGGCGCTAGGCCAGCAGCCATTCGCGCCGGCAATGATGATCGACGACTCGGGAACCGTCACCGCCCCCGCCACGTTCGCGGGAAGCTGCGCGGGGAGCGGCGACCTCCTGTTGGCGGCGCGTGCGGGCTCGCCCCCTTGCGACCACTACAACGGCAAGCTCGAGGCGCCGCGGATACTAGGGGAGGCGCTCGACCCGGACGCGGCGTTCCAGGCCGCGGGCGAGGCTCCCGGCGCTGGCGCGGCGGTGGTCGGAGCCTGGGACTTCTCCCGCGAGATGTCGTCGGCGCGCATTGTCGACACCGGCCCCCACGCCATGCACGGCGAGACGGTCAACCTGCCGACGCGCGCCATGAAGGGCTCACGGTGGACGGGCGAGGAGATGTGCTGGCGCCATGCCCCGGAGCACTACGGCGCCATCCACTTCCACGACGACGACCTCTACGACTGCGGCTGGGAGACCGACTTCACTTTCGAGGTGCCGGAGGACTTCAGGAGCGGCGTGTACGCGGTGCGGCTGCGCGCGGGCCGGGACGAGGACATGGTGCCCTTCTTCGTGCGCGCCGCCCCGGGGCGGCCCCAGTCGAGCGCCTGCGTGCTCATCCCCACCTTCACCTACATCGTCTATGCCAATTCCGTCCGCGACAGGGCCAACGACGCCTACCGCGCGCACGTGAAGCGCTGGGGGGCAAGCCCCTGGACGCCGGACGAGCATCCCGAGTACGGCATCTCCACCTACAACTTCCACCCCGACGGCAGCGGGGTGAGCTATTCGTCGCGGCTCCGTCCCATCCTGAACCAGCGCTCCGGCTACCTGTCCTACGCCGATCCCAAGGCCGGTTCCGGCCTGCGCCATTTCCCCGCCGACACCCACCTGCTGGCGTGGCTGGAGGCGCTGGGCCACGACTTCGACGTCGTCACCGACGAGGACCTCGACGCCGACGGCGCCGACGCCATCGCGCCTTACAAGGTGGTGATGACCACCACGCACCCCGAGTACCACACCCCGCGCTCGCTCGACGCCCTGACTGACTACACCGGGCAGGGCGGGCGCCTGATGTACCTGGGCGGCAACGGCTTCTACTGGCACGTCGCGGTCAGTCCGGAGTTCCCCGGCGCGGTGGAGATCCGCCGGAGCGAGACCGGCATCCGCGCCTGGGCGGCGGAGCCCGGGGAGTACTACAACGCCTTCGACGGCTGCTACGGCGGACTGTGGCGGAGCAGCGGCCGCGCTCCCCAGCGCCTGGCGGGAGTGGGGTTCATCTCGCAGGGCGACTTTCGCGGCACCTGCTACCGGCGCCTGCCCGCTTCCGACGACCCGCGAGCCGCCTGGATCTTCGAGGGCATCGACGACGAGGTCCTCGGCGACTTCGGACTGAGCGGCGGGGGCGCGGCCGGCTTTGAACTCGACCGGCTCGACACGAAACTGGGATCTCCACCCCACGCCCTCGTGCTCGCCCGCTCCGAGGAGCCGGACGACAGCTTCACGTTGGTCCCGGAGGAGATCGTGGCCCTTTACCGCAGACGTCCCCACCTCGTGCGGGATCTCCTCCGCTCCGAGATCGTGTTCTTCGAGACGCCCAACGGCGGCGCGGTGTTCTCGGTGGGCTCGATCACGTTCTGCGGCAGCCTCCCCCACAACGGTTTCGACAACAACATCTCGCGCATGCTCGACAACGTGCTGCGGCGTTTTCGCGGCGAGTGAACAACGACTGGACGCGCGGACCCACAGGCCCGCGGGGCGGGACGACACAAATGTAGGGGCGGGTTTCAAACTTGGTCGTAATAAGGTTTGTCCTACAGCCCGCCACCCATAACTGGTAGAAAACAAAGGAGTAAACCTTTCCTCTTGAAGGACCGGATGATTTCCTCACGAACAATCGACACACGGCCAACACCGCGTGTCCAACGCCTTTACGCAAACCCGGCATCTCCCGGCGCCTCGTGGGTAACCGTTCAGCGGCCGGGGAATGACGGCGCGCAAATGCAGTTCGATGGTAAGCCTTACCCAGCCGGTGCTGTGGTTCGTTCCATCCCGTAGCGCTGGTCGGATATCTTCTTCGCGCCGACCTATCTGAAAAGTAACGGTCAATTCTCCCGCGCCACGACCGAGAAACCTGCCGGAAGCGTCCGAGGTCCACGCAGTTTGCTACTCACTTGAGCAAGCCTTCAACGACGTGTTGGCGAACCGCCATCGGCAAAGGAACCTTTTCACGTGGCGGGACATGAGCCAGCAGACGAATGTCGGCCGTGTGCGGCGTAGTGCCGGATACGCTAGCTGGCCCGGCCCACATCTGGGACAGGTCAGCAGTACGGCCTGTTGCGACCTCCCAGTCACCGATTCGAGCATCGATCCAGCCGTGAAGCTTCCAAAACGTCTTGTTCACGTGCGACGACCAAGGGACGAACAGCCAATCGTTGCTCACGTCCGCCGAGAATTCATCGTCGTGCGGTGCGCCGCTCCACCGAATGTGCATCCAGCCGTGAATGGAACCCTCCAAAGCGATTCCGAGTTCGTCCAACGAAACGCTACGCAGATAGCTTTTGTCGCCAAAGTGATCGGCAAGGCGCTGCATCGTGACCGTCTGCTGAGGCATACGCGCCCACTCGGCCAAAACCGTGTAGTCTTTCCATTGTTGGGCACTCGCCCAAGACGGCGCCGTCGCCTGCCATGCCGGGACAGGCCAGTGCGTATCGTTGTCGACCCAGGGGATCGGGTCCCACCCCGTCACCCCTGGCCAATTGGGATCGTTGGCCGTCGCCAATGCCTTGTCAGTCATCTCGATCATCTGTCTGTGCATGCCGAGGAAGTCGATACCCGAACCACGTTGTTCGACGAACCTGGGAGCCTTCCAGCCTTCATTCGTCAGGGCATCGCGGGCGGTCTGCGACAGGCCGTTCCAAGCGTCACTATTGCGGACCAAGTGCCACAAGTGATGGTGGAGCCGGTGACGTTCATCTGCAAGCATATCTCCAACAGTGTTCGGAAGGTCCGGATAGCTCATATTCCTAACCTCAATGTTGCAAAGCCTCAGTCGGCGAGGGCTTGATTGACGGCCTTTTGAAGGAGAGACAACCCTTCCAGTCGCCTTACGCACGCGTTTCGAATCCGATCTTGTCAGCCTTCAGACCCGCGATGCGGATGATCGAAGCGAGCGTCCAGCTCGGGTCGTCGCGGTTGTAGCCCGTTCCGCCGAGATACCGGTCCGTGTCAGGCGTCCAGCAGGGCTCCGTCGTGAAGAACGAGCAGGGATCACTTTTCAGGAGCCCGGCGAAGACTGCCGCGACGATTACCGAACCGACACTGCCCAGCGTGTTGCCGCCGTTCTCCTCCGCCTCCTTCAGGATGTAGTACCAAAGCGCATCGGGCTCTGCCGGCATGGGCTCCGAGCCCGCATTCAGTTTCAGGGGTTCCAGGCACCATTTGCGGGCGATTGCCGTGCCTGACGGCAGTCCGAAGGACGTGCCGCGCAGAAGGTTGCGGAACGCGAGCACGTTCAGTTCGTCGCCCGCGTCGCCTTCATGAAGAAAGGAAAGCGCGTTTGACAGCTTGGTGTCGATCTTCCGCGCCATTTGCGGGAAGGACGACTTCGAGGTGCACATCGGTAGGAACCAATCCCACTGGATAGAGTTCTCGGGCGTCATCGGTCGAAAGCCGCGCAGATCGTCCGGGTCATCCTCGATGCCGGAGTTGTCAAAAATCGGTACGAAGATGCGGTTATTGTTGGCGTCGACAATGCCCCGGGCGGATGAATTCGTCTGGTATCCGTTGCGGACCATCGAGTGGCCGAAGCGGTAGGCCGCGACTGAGAATTCGACCGGCATGAAGGGCTGGCGCTTCCACTTGTAGACGTCGTCGAGCCCGGTGACCCACGTGGTGCGCCCGTCGAACCCCTTTTCTTTCTTCAGCGCGCCTTTGTGGATATCATCGATGACGATGCGTGGGATGAAGTCATTCCAGACGATGTGCTGGTAAAGCCAACGCAGGGTCTTCCGAGCGGCTTCGAAGGTCGGACGGATTTGGTTCGAATCGTTCTTATCGATGCCCTCGACCTCGCGCACCCGGTCGACAAGCTTGTTGTGCGCGAGCAGGAAGGCAAGCTGGAGTTGGCTGACGATGGCGTTCTCGTCGTTGCGCATATCGCCGATCAACGCCTGCCCATTGTAGCGCGGCAGATCAGGCAAATCCGGGCGGCCATCAATGGTGTCCGTGGCCATCTTTGCCTTGTCGTCCTTGTCGTAGAGATAGGGTTGGTCGTCGGGGCCGGCTCCGTATACGTTGTCGAGGTCCAGCCGCGGCGTCCGAAAGTTGAGAAGTCCATTCGGGTCGTTCTGCCGCATGAGGGAAGACGCCGGATCGAAGGTGATGTCATGATCGACGAACTGGCCGAAATACGTGTACCCGGCCGGTATGTTCGAATCGAAATCGTCTTCGAGTTTCTGGACCTTAGCCGGGTCTTTGGCGATGTCACCGGGCTTTTCCCCCGGCAACTCAACCATGAGCGTATTGGCCACCTTTTTGAGATAGTCTTCGGTCGAGTCGAAAGGGGCCGGGTCCGGCTCCCAAGCCGGAAGGTCAGGACAGATTCGGCCAAAGGGGCTTTGGTAGAGCTTCGAGCGGGGTGCAAGAATATCGAACTGCTTCAAACCATGTGCCATGGCTGAACTCCTTTCCACAGGGAGTCGTGGCAGACACAGTCACACACAGAGCGCTCCTCACCGGTCCTGACACCGGCTTGGGGTGCGTCAGTTGCAGCTTGCACGAGCGGTCTGCCTTGCCTGTGCGATGGTTTGGTCGTAGGTGCTGATCGCGTGTGCGGGACAGCCTCCGCTGGCCAGCTCTTGCCGCACGTCTTGCAGCATACGCACGTAGTATCGCGCGCCGTCGCACATTCCCATCCGACTCACGGTTGGACTTTGTGATGCCAGCTTCTGTTCTATCCGGCGTTGGGCCTGCTCGCAGGAGCCGCCGACCGCCCCGCCGTCACCGGAGAGTCCGGCGAGCTCCATTCGGCTCGACGCCTCCAAACCATCCGCGAGTCCCTGAAGGGCAGCCATTCCGGCGTTCCCGCTACGGTTCATTTCGGAAGCGCCTCCCGCAAGACCCGTCAAGAAACCCATCACGGCCGCGGTATTGTCCCGGCTTAGCTGTTCCCTTTGCTCTTGTTCCCGTCGATGTGCTCTTCTTATCGCGGCTTCGTAGTCAGACAACAATTCGTCAAGCATGCGCTGGGTGCTGCTTTTCTCCGGCTTTTGGCGCTTCGCTTTCCGTTGCTGCTGCGCGAGCCTGCGGCGTTGCCTTTGCTGGTCCCGCCTCCGTTGTTCTTGCGCCAACCTTTGGCGTTTCCGCTCTTCTTCCCGAGCCTGTTGCTCTTGGGCCAGCCTCAGCTCTTCCTTCAGCCTTTGCCGCTCATCCTGCCCAGCCAGCCGTTCCCGCTCCGCTTCCAGTTCCAGCCGTTCCCGCTCCTCCTCCATCGCCAGGCGTTCTCGTTCCTCGTCCAACTGGTGGGCCTTTTGCGTTTCGGCGTCCGCCTTTCGTGTTTCCGGGTCAGGGACGCGGCAATGGCTGGTCAGGATCTTCAAGCCGCTTTCCACCTCGCCCATCTGGTGCATGAAGGAGCCGCTGTCGCTGATGACACCGCCACCACTGTGGAAAACGCGCTCGTACTTGCGGGGGACGTCCAGCGGACCAAGGCCCAACATCACGGACACTTTCGCGCAAGTCTCCGGCGGCCCGTATCCAACGGTGATCTTCCAACTCCCCGTGCTGCGCGTGAAACCGGCCAGATGATTGTCGATGACGGGAGAGTGTTCTTCAATTGCGCGGCTGGTCCTGAATGCGGAGCAGCTCTTGTACCGTTCGGCGTGACACTCATCAATGCTCTGCGCAAAGGAGATTCCCGTAAGGGATGTCACCGCGAGAAAGCAGATTCCTGTAGTTCCGATGTTCATGGGGCTTCTCCTCTTGCGCCCGGGCCGGCGTCGGTATCCCGGTTCAACCAGCCAATCGGAAAGTCCATGTAGAAACCGACAAATATTTGACAGTCGGATACGCTTCCGGAGCATGAAAGTCAACCACTCGAGCCATTCAAACGCTTCTCCCTTGGGTCCCCGTTCTTCTCTCGCGCTACTGGAACCTCACCTCGTTCAGTTGCCGATAGACGTCCGTCCCCTTGAGGGTCGCGTTCTTCCTGGCGTAGTCCCACGCAATTCTGGCAGTCCGACCTGAGTTGCGCGTTCCCAGGTTACTTTTCGGTTTGCAAATATTATTCCCTTCAGGAAGAATCCGAACCTTGAGTTGAAACGGAGCAACGCCGTCCAAGGGAGCGGATATCGACCGGCGGCCGATGAGAGGCTCTCCAACCCCGTCCCTCTAAACTGGACGAAGAAACGGAGGAGGTACGATGACAAAAGCAAGCGTGCTCCTATTTGTCAGGCCATTTGTGGCGGGAATTAGTGGCTTTAGTGGCTTGGTATTTGCGTCGTTGCTCGGCGCGATGCCTGGCGCGGCGGAGATTACCTGCAAAGCGTGGAACACGACGGAGTTCTTTGAAAAAGCCAGCGCGGCGGATGTCTCCCGATGCCTCACGGCCGGGGCAGATGTCCATGCGATAGACAGTTATTCAAGACCACCCCTGCACAATGCTGCGGAGGAGAGCAAAACCCCTGCGGTCATAATCCCAGTGCTGTTGAAAGCAGGAGCAGACGTGAACGCGAGGATTGTCGTTCGCGGCCGGTTCGCCAATGACGAGGGAAAGACGCCCCTGCACTTCGCGGCGCGTAACGACTTCCACGCCGCCGCAGCCATCGAGGCCCTTGTTAAGGCAGGAGCAAACGTCAATACAGGGTTAGACATGCGCTCGTGTCATGATGGTAGTGCTTATGGCTGCGAATGTGGAATCACGCCCCTGCACTTCGCAGCGGATAACTACCACGCCGCCGCAGCCATCGAGGCCCTTGTTAAGGCAGGAGCAAACGTCAATGCGAGAACTCACTGCGAAAAAACGCCGTTGCATAATGCTGCTGACGGCTCTTCGGAGAAAGCGATCTCCGCCCTCGTAGCTGCCGGAGCCAACCTCGACGCGAGGGATCTCGGCGGCCGGACGCCCCTGCATGTTGCGGCTGACGGCGTATCCGAAGAAATGATCTCCGCCCTCATAGCTGTTGGAGCCGACCCAGACGCGAGGGATAAGAAAGGCAACACACCCTTGGATATCGCGAGGGCGGGAGAAAAGGCGTGGGCGGAAGCAACTGCCAAGGAGAAGTCCTCGATCAAGCTCCGGGTCTTGGAAAGCAAACGCGCCATCGTGGCGGCTTTATCGGCAGACGCTATAGCTACCGTCAGAGAGAAAGCAAGGCAAGCCGCGGCGGCCGCGCGGAAGCGGAAGGTTGAGCAGCGGCTGCGCGCGGCGCGGGTATCGTGCACGAAATGGAGTACTTCCGGTTTCTTCAAACATGCCGCAGAGAAAGACGTTTCCCGCTGTCTTGAGAACAAGGACCTGCACGCCCGTAACCAATATGGTGAGACGCCTCTGCACATGGCGGCAAAGTTCAGCAAAGCGCCCGCCGTCATCGCGACCTTGAGGAAGGCGGGAGCAGACCTGAAAGCACGAGATGAGAAGGGGCGGACCCCCCTGCACACGGCGGCGGTGTTCAGTGAAGAGCCCGAGGTCGTGACAGCGCTCATAGTGGCCGGAGCCGACCTGAACGCCCAGGACAAGCGCGGGCGCACGCCCCTGCAATTCGCCGAAAAGTTCAGCCAAACGCCCGCCGTCGTAGCGATCTTGAAAAAGGCCGGAACTCTGAAAGAAACCGCCGCCGCCCGAAAGCCACAAGTGGAACAGCGACCGCGTATGGGGCGCGTTTCCTGCGAGAAGTGGAACACCCCGGCCTTTTTTGGGAGCGCCGGCGCGGCGGATCTCTCTCGCTGCCTCAAGACGAAGAAGCCCGACGAGCGCAACCAATACGGGCGCACGCCCCTGCACTACGCGGCGCAAGGCGACGCCCCCGGGCTCGTCACCGCTCTGGTCGAGGCCGGGGCCAAGGTGAACGCGCGGGATGAACGCGGTGGCTGGACGCCCCTCCATCTGGCTGCTCAATCCGGCAAGACCCCGGCCGTCGTAGCCGCGCTGTTCGCCGCCGGTGCTGATATCAATGCGCGGGACAAGAGAGGACGCACGCCCCTGGAAATTGCGGAGAACTTCAACAAGACTCCCGCTGTGATGGCGGCATTGAAAACGGCGCTGGCCAAAGCGGGGGAATCCTCAAGGCCGGCGGTCGAGGTTCCCTGCGAGAAGTGGAACACGCCGGCTTTTTTCAAGAACGCTGGCCTGGAGGATCTCTCCCGCTGCCTCAAAACGAAAGACCCCAATGCGCGTAACAAGAACGGCCGCACGCCCCTGCACTATGCGGCGCAAGGACAGGCGGCTAGGCTCGTCACCGCCCTGGTGAATGCAGGAGCCAAGGTGGGCGCGCGGGATGAACGCGGCGGATGGACGCCCCTGCATCTGGCGGCGTGGTTCAGCAAAACCCCGGCCGTCGTGGCCGCCCTGCTCAGCGCCGGGGCGGATCCCGCCGCCCGGGACAAGGCGGGCAAAACACCCTGGGATTATGCGGAACAGAACGCCGCCCTGAAGGACACGGCCCCCTACTGGCGGCTGCAAGAGGAGCGGTTCCGATAACGGGAAGATGTAGAAGGTGATCGTCCGATCGGTCGAGACAGACTAGCTCCTACCTGCGGGCTTGCCTGTAGGTCGTTGGGGCTTCCCGTCCGGGTGGAAGGCCAGCGCCTCGCCGTCCGGGATCAGTTCCCCGGCGCTCCAATAAGTTCGATATCTGAAGGTCCGAAATCGCGTCGAACGGACTCCTCAATCACGCACCCGAATTCTCGATTCCTCCACGATCCAGAGTTGGCCCTTGAGGGAGCCGGTGGAAAGCAGATGAAGAAACCGTGCTCCAACTTCCAGAAGATGGTCGCGTGCTTGATTGTCCAGTCGAAATACCACTATTCCCGGATATTCGCTGGGTCGGTATGTTCGGATATCCGAAAAGTCACTATCAAGCGTCACGATTGCGCGGCGCTCTTGAACACAGACGGTCGCCAGATCTGGATCGCTTGTACCGCCCAACTCTTCATCAAGAACGGTCACCGCGTCATGACCTGCCCTATTGAACAAATCCGCCATTTCCGCGGGGAGGTTTTCGTCCAGCTTGAACCGCACTTGGGCCGTTCCCTACCCGGATAGGGCCACCGTCCGCTCCTTGGCCAACTCCGCGGCGTAGCAAACGGCTGCCTGCACGGCCTCTTTTGTGATGGAAGGATAGCTCTTGGTGATTTCCTCTGAATCCAAGCCCGCCGCCAGATTGTCGAGGATGGTGGCGACCAAAACTCGCGTGCCCGAAATGCACGCTCTCCCGTGGCAGACTTCGGGATCGACGGTGATGTGTTCTCGCCAGTTCATTTGGCCTGTCCCCCTTGTATATCCTTGGTACGCGAAAACGGCCTCGGTTCCAACAAGCCGGCATTCGCCGGGTCAAGGCCGAAGGGGAAGTCCACCAAGGGATATATGGGCGGCGCTCGAACAGCAAAAGGTAAACCCCGCCCGTGCTCGCATCGCGCCATCGGTCGAGACAGGCTCCTAACCGGCGTTCGCCGCCTCGTAAATCGCGCGCACGGTCTCGATGGTGTCCGCCTGTTCGGCGCGCTTGTCGGGCCGGTACCGTTTGACGCGGGCGAATCGCAGCGCCAGACCGGCGGGATACTGCGGGCTCGCCTGAAGGTCGTTGAAGGCCACCTCCACCACCACCTCCGGCCGCACGTAGACGGTGTACCGGTCCCGGGCGGTCTCCAGCCGCTGCAGGACCTCCGTCTGCTCCACGAGCATCGCGTCCGTCAAGCCCTTGAAGGTCTTGCCCAGCATGACGAACGAGCCGTTGGACGGGTCCCGGGCGCCCAGGTGAAGGTTGCTGAGCCAGCCCCGCCGGCGGCCATGGCCCCATTCGGCGGCCAGGACCACGAGGTCCAGGCTGTGCACGCGCTTGATTTTGAGCCAGTTCCGGCTGCGCTCGCCCGCCTCGTAGAGGCCGTCCGGCGCCTTGGCCATGACTCCTTCGTGGCCGGCCGACACGGCCGCGGCGAAAAAGGCCTCGGCCGCTGCCGGGCTGTCGGTGATCATCCGGGGCATCCGCAGGGCCGCCGGCACCCTGGCGGCGAGGGCGTCGATGCGTTCCCGGCCGGGCGAGTCGATCAGGGTGTCGCCGTTGAGGTAGATGCAGTCGAAGAAGTACGGCGTCAGAGGCAGTTCGCGGCGGAGTTCGGCCACATCGAGCTTGCGGCCGAACCGCCGCATGGTGGTCTGAAACGGGTGGGGCCTGCCGTCCGGCCGGAAAGCCAGCACTTCGCCGTCCAGGATCAGATCCTCGGCACCTAGCCCACGCACCGTCTCCACCAACTCGGGCACCGCCGCGGCCACGTCCCTCAGTCCCCGGGTGAACACCGCCACGTCCGCCCCGACCTTGTGGACCTGCACACGCGCCCCATCCATCTTGTACTCCAGGGCGGCGGTTCCGAGTTGCCGTAGCGCGTCGGAGACATCGGCGCAGGGTTGCGCGAGCGCGGGCAGGATGGGGCGTCCCGGTGTCAGCCGGAAACCGCCCAGGCCGGCTTCGCCCTGGAACAGAGCAACCGAGGCCACCTGCCCGAGGGAGCCGTTGACGAAGTAGGCCCGCCGCACGGCGCGGGACGGCAGGCCGGACGCCTTGGCCACGGCCTCCATCATGACGCCTTCCAGGACGCCTTGGCGCATCTCTCCCATTACCAGGCGGTGCAGGAACTCCCGTTCCGCTTCCGAGGCCCGCCCGAGCAGCCCGCCCAAGATCTCTGTCCTCCGCGCGCTCGATCCCGCGCCCGTGGTCTGCCGCATGTTCTCGAAACACGCGTCGACATCGGCCAAGGTCAAGACGCCGCCTTCGGCGGGCCCGCCGGCCAGCGCGTCCTTCAGCATGGACCAGCCGATGCCGATCTTTCCCTGGGGCAGCTCACCGCACAGGTACGCTACGGCGATGGGGATCTCCCCCGGACCCAGGCGCCGCAGGCATTCGGACAGGTGTCCGATCTTGGCCAGCCGGCCGGCGTTCCGGGTTACCTGTGCGGATGTCTCGGCAAGCTCGTTCAGCTTCATTAGGAGATCTCTATACCGCTCCCGGCTCCCTTCCGTCATTCCCGCAAGGCGGGCTGTGTCAAGACCCTCTCCCTCTGGGAGAGGGCGGCCGAAGGCCGGGTGAGGGCGCCGCAACGATCCTGACTGTTTCGTTACGGTCGTGTCCGGCCTCCGTTTGCTCCGGGCACCCTCACCCCGACCCTCTCCCAGAGGGAGAGGGGGGACACCGGCTGGAAAGCGGGGCGGTGCCGGGGGGCGCCGATGGCCGACTCGCTTCACAAGCGCAACGCGTAGAGCGGCACATACACCTCATCGGACGACAGCCCGCCGTGGTTGCCCTTGTGGGCCCGGGCCTTGGTCTGGGAAGCCGCAACCTGAAAGGCGTAGTCGTCGCGGGCCAGCAGAACGTAGTCGCCCACTCTGCTCTGCAGCGCGGGATGGGGCCGGCCCGGTCCAAGGAGCCCGCTCCCGAGGAGATCCTCTCCGGTGATGCACACGCACGCTTCCGCCAGATGCCGGTCCAACACTTCGTGGAACCACCCCACTCGCCCGGGACGGACGAAGCATGACACCTGCCGGCCATCCCCCGCGGGAAGCTGGGCGAGGCAGTCCAGCAGCCCCGGGACGGCGGTCAGATCGATGCGTTTGGCCGGCGGCGAATCCACAACCCCGTGGTCCGCGGTCACGAGTAGAAGGGTCCCGGTGCCGGCGAGCCGGCTCTTGAGACGGCCCAGAGACTGGTCGATCTCGGCCAGATGACGCCGCGTCTCCCTAGCCTGGACGCCCTTCCGGTGACACAGCGTGTCGTACAGCGGCCAGTAGACATAGGCGACGCCGCGTCGTCCCTCCTGGGCGAAACGTACCGTTTGCAGTTCCATCCCCCTCAGCGTCTTGTAGGCTCCGTAGCCGTTCCAGCGGGTGCCAGCGTTGGAATAGGCGCTTTGGCCCAGTGCGCCGAAGGACAGCAGCCGCTTGTGGCGGCGCACCGACGAGAGGTACGACGGCAGGCCGAGGTAGCGCCTGAGATTGAAGTCGCTGCCCGCCAGAGGGGTTCCGGTGAGGGTCCTCCCCGGCAAGACCGCGCCCACCAGCCCGAGGTCGTGGAGGTGCAGATGCCAGCTCAGCACGCCGTGCTCGGCCGGGGTGGCGCCGGTGGAAAGGGTGGTCACCGCCGCGGCGGTCGTGGAGGGGAACACCGTCGTGATGCGCTCGAAGGGATGACGGGAGAAGAAGTGTCCGCCGCCGCCCGCCGCCATGAAGCGGTCCAATTGATCGTGGCCCACTCCGTCGAGCACGAGGTAGACGATCCGCGAGATGCCCTTGAACGAATCGGGATCCAATGCCTTGAGCGGGGGATGGGGAGAAACCCCGCCCAGGGCATGGACGACGGACGAGAGCAGATTCACGATGGAGCCTCCCCGGTAGTCGGGGAAGTGGAATCCTCCGGCCGCTCGCAGGCGGTCAAGGACCGCGGCGGTGTCTTGGGGGGGTTGCTTCAAATGTGATCTCTCCCGGACGGTGGCCACCATGGGACCCGTTGCCCTCCCCGACGGTTGGAGACGATTGCGGGAAGGAGAAAATAGAATAGGGAGGCCGCCGGCACAACCGCCCTTGACGCGACGAGAAGGAATTTGAGATGAGAAGGACAGTGCGCGGGCAAAGGAGGAGCGTCAATGGTCATACGTGAAGCAGGTGACGGCTCGACCTACGTGAGCACTCAGGAAGAGCACGCCGAGCTGTCGGCGCAGTTCGCCGCCCACTGGGGCAACGGACGGTTCGCGCGGCTCCGGCCCTACGACACGATGGTCTTCGCCACCACGTTCCACGACAGCGGTTACCGCGAGTGGGAAGGGGTGCCGCGGATGGACGTCGAAAAAGGCCGTCCCTATGGGCACCGCGAGCGGATCCCCGGGTTCGAGGACACCGAGCTGAAGGCCTACCGGCGAAACGCCGACTGGGTCCGCGGCCACGACCTCTACGCCGGCCTGCTCGTCTCCATGCACCGGACCGGCCTGTGGCGCGGCCGATACGACGTCCTGACTAGCCCCAAGCCGCGAATCCGCGACCTGAGCGAAGGGGTCAAGGTGGTTCTCGGCGCGCTCGAGGACCAGCAGCAACAGGACAAGGCCGTCCTTGCCGCCGAGAATTCCGGTTTCGAGGAGGAGCTGTGGATCAACTACCGCATGCTCCAACTCTTCGACCTGCTGTCGCTCTACTTCTGCTGTGACGGCTACGGAGACGGCGGGTTCAAGGAGGAGCGGCTCGCCCCGATTCCGGCCGGCTACATGCCCGACGACTCCGTCGAACTGTGCATCACGCCCAACCCAGACGGCTCCGTCAAGATGGACCCCTACCCCTTCGACGTCGCGCCGCTACGGGTCTCCGTACGCGCGCGCCGGATGAAACCCGGACGGTACGAGTCCGAACCGGATTGCCGGGCGGCGTACTACAAGACTCCGGCGACGCTGCTGCATTTCGACATCACCGATTGACGACGCCCGGCCCTCACCCTGCCTTCGGCCACCCTCTCCCAGAGGGCGAGGGGTTGTATTCGATTGTAGCGAGGGTAGGGGCGACCGGCCGGTCGCCCCTACGGGAACACACCCGGATACGGGGCCGGGCGGCATGCAACGTGCCGGCCGGTGTCAGTGCTTCTTAACGTACGGCGTCCCGAGGGCAGCCGGCGGAACGGCGCGCCCAAAGAAGCCCGCGAGCAGGACCACCGTGAAGACATAGGGCAGCATCGGGATCAGAGCGGTCGGCAGCCTGAGCGGGGGCTCGTCGCAGGCGCTGCCGAGCAGCGTTATGAGGATTTCGATGGTCCTTCCGTCGGAACAGGCCATGCGCACGCCTTCGAGCCTCGGTGTGATGGTGTCGAGGAAACCGAAGAGGAGACAGGCCACGAGCGCCGGGCCGGGACGCCACTTTCCGAAGATCATCGCGGCCAAGGCGATGAAGCCCTTGCCGGCCGACATCTCGCGCACGAAGCCGGCGCCGTGCGCGGTGGAGAGATAGGCCCCGGCGATGCCGCACAGGACACCGGCGAGGACCACCGCCCGGTAGCGCAGCCGGGGGACCGAAACCCCGGCCGTATCCACCGCCTCGGGGGCCTCCCCCACCGCCCGAAGCCTCAATCCGAAGGTCGTCCGATAGAGCAGCCACCAGACCGCGAGGACCGCGGCCAGGGCGAGATACACGAGGACGTTGTGGCCCGAGATCAACTCGGCATAGAGCGGCCCCGCCCCGGGCACCCACGCCAGCGCGTCCACGCCGGGGAGCTGGATGGGGCCGAACCGCTCCGCCGGCCCGAGCAGCGGCGTCTGGCCGCCCTGGCGGAAGAGCGCGATGCCCGCCACCACCGTCAGCCCGGCCGCGAGGATGTTGATCGCGACCCCGGAGATGATCTGCTCGCCTTGCTGCGTGATGCAGGCGAACCCGTGCACGAGGGCCAGGAGGGCCGCGACGCCGATGGCCGCGGCGAGTCCAAGCCATGGAGAGCCGGTGAGGCTCGCGGCCGCGGCCGCGGCAAAGGCCCCGGCCAGGAGCTTGCCCTCCAGGCCGATGTCGATGACCCCCGACCGTTCGGAGACCAGCCCGGCCGCGGCGCAAAGGATCAGCGGCGTCGCCAGCCGGAGCGTCCCGTCGAGGATGCGGAGGGTGTCGACCCACGCTTCAAACATTGGCCGGCCTCCACCAGGCGGCCAACCGGACAAGCCAGGGCACCGGCATGTGCGCGAGCGCGCCCGAGAACAGGATGATCAGTCCCTGGATCACCAGGACCATTTCGCTGGTGACGGAAGTGAACTCGAAGTCGAGCTCCGCGCCTCCCTGGTAGAGCGCTCCGAACAGCAGCGCCGCCATGACGATCCCCACCGGATGGTTGCGTCCCATCAACGCCACCGCGATCCCGGTGAAGCCGTAGCCGGCCGAGAAGTTGAGGACGAGCCTATGCTGCACGCCCAGGACCTCGTTCAACGCCATGCAGCCGGCCAGCGCGCCCGAGATCGCCATGGCGAGCACGGTGATCCGCCGCACCGGGATCCCCGCGTAGACCGCCGCCGGCTCCGAGTGGCCCATGGTGCGCAGCGCGTAGCCGAACTTGGTGCGCCAGATCAGCAGCCAGACTCCGACGCAGGCCGCGAGCGCGATGAAGAAGGAGATGTTGAACGGCGAGCGCTCGGCCTCCACCCCCACCGCGCGCAGGATGTCGTGGACGAACGGAAGCCACGCGGCCTCGTCGAAGCTCCTGGTCTGAGGCGAACCCTGCCCCGACATCATCAGCATGCCCGAGAGCAGCCAGACCAGGAGCCCCGCGGCGATGAAGTTGAACATGATGGTGGTGATGACGATGTGGCTGCCGCGGTGCGCCTGGAGCCAGCCGGGGATGAACGCCCAGGCGGCCCCGAACAGCGCCGCGCCGCCGACGGCCAGCAGGATCACCACGACACCGGGCAGGAACGGGTCGAGGGCGAGGCAGATCAGGGCGACGCCGAGCCCGCCGAACGTGGCCTGCCCCTCGCCGCCGATGTTGAACAGCATCGCGTGGAAGGCCACCGCCACCGCGAGGCCGGTGAAGATGAAGTTGGTGGTGTAGTAGAGGGTGTAGCCGAGAGAACCGGGATAGACGAACGCGCCCTGGGCCATCACGGCCAGAGCCCGCAACGGATCCTCGCCGATGGCGGCGAAGACCAGCGCCACCACCAGCAGAGCCAGGGCCAGGTTGAGCAGCGGGACGACGAAGATTTCCAGCCAGCGCGGTAGCGGCATCATGCCGGCGCCTCGCCGGCCATCATCAGCCCGAGTTGCCGGCGCGTGGCATCCCCGCGGTCAACCGTGGCGACGACGCGCCCGGCGTGCATCACCATGATCCGGTCCGAGAGCGCGAGGATCTCGTCCAACTCGACCGAGACCAGCAGGGTCGCACAGCCCCGGCGCTTGAGCGAGAGGATTTGCGCGTGGATGAACTCGATGGCGCCGATGTCCACTCCCCGCGTCGGCTGGCCCATGAGCAGAATCTTCGGCCCGGCGACAAATTCACGGGCGATCACCAGCTTCTGCTGGTTGCCGCCGGAGAAACCGCCGGCCGGGAGCCGGGTCTTCAGCGGCCGGACGTCGAAGCCTTCCATCATCGAGAACGCCCGTAGTTCCATGGCGGACGGCCACGCCCAGATCCCGTCGCCAAAATGCTCGGGATAACCGAGCATGGCGTTTTCCCGCGCCTCGAAGGGCAGCACCAAACCGCGGCGCTGCCGGTCCTCGGGCACATGGGCCACGCCCAGCCGGCGCATCTCCGCGCTGTCCGCGGGGCGTGCGCGGTCGATGGTGCGCCCGGAGAGCGCCATCCTCCCTTCCTGAATCGGCGCCGTGCCCGAGAGCAGACCGATCAGCTCCGACTGGCCGTTGCCGGAGACGCCCGCCACGCCCAGCACCTCCCCCGAGCGCAGCTCGAACGAAACTTTGTCGAGCCGCACCGTTCCCGCGGCGTCACACCAAGTGACGTCCTCGACCCCCAGCGCCGCCGCGCCCGGTGTCCCGGGCTCATGCCTGGTCTGGACCACCACCTTGCGCCCGACCATCATTTCAGCGAGCTGCTCGCGCGTCGTCCGGCCCGGGGTCCGGTGTCCCACCATCCTCCCCGACCGCATCACCGAGACCGAATCGCAGACGGCCATGACCTCGGCGAGCTTGTGGGTGATGAGCAGGATCGTCACGCCGCTCTCGCGCAGACCCCGCAGGATCTCGAAGAGCCGCTCCGTGTCGGCCGGCGTGAGCACGCTGGTGGGCTCGTCGAGGATCAGGATGCGCGCCCCCCTGCGGAGGGCCTTGAGGATCTCGACCCGCTGCTGGAGCCCCACCGGCAGGTCCTCGACCACGGCATCCGGATCGACCTGCAACCCGTAGCTCCGCTCGAGCCGCAGCAGTTCCGCGTGCACCTCCGCGGCGCCGGGCTTCAGCAGCGCGTGCTTCTCGGCGCCGAGCATCACGTTTTCCAGCACCGTGAAGGTCGGCACCAGCATGAAGTGCTGGTGGACCATGCCGATGCCGAGGGCGATGGCGTCGGCCGGCGATGCGACGTGGACGGAGCGGCCCTCGATCTCGATCTCGCCCTCGTCCGCCGTGTAGAAGCCGTAGAGGATCGAGACCAGAGTGGACTTGCCGGCGCCGTTCTCGCCGATGATGCCGTGGATGGTCGCCGCGTCGACGTCCAGGTCGACGGCGTCGTTTGCCAGCACCGCCCCGAAACGCTTGGAGATCCGGCGCAGGCGTACGGCCGGCGCGGTGTTTCCGCTCACCGAGATGCCCTCCAGCAGGCCGGGAACGGCCCACGCGAATCCGGTGTCGTCAGAACGGACAGTTGGAGTCGCGTTCGTAATTGTGCACGGTGAGGCTGCCGGCGATGATGGCCGCCTTGGCTCGTTCGACCGCGGCGCGCACCTCCGCGGACACCAGGTCGGCGTTGTGCTCGTCCTGCGCCCAGTCGACGCCGCCCTCGGCGAGGCCGAGGGTCACCACTCCGGCGGTGAACTTCCCGTCCATGGCGTCCTTCAGCGTCTGGTAGGCGGCCACGTCCACGCGCTTCAGCATCGAGGTGAGCACGTGCCCCGGCGCCAGCCCGTTCTGGTTCGAGTCGACCCCGATGGCGAGCTTGCCGGCATCGGCCACCGCCCGGATGACGCCGAGGCCCGTGGCGCCGGCCGCGTGGTAGACGACGTCGGCGCCCCGGTCGATCTGGCCGCGGGCCAGCTCCGCCCCCTTCGCCGGATCGTTCCACGCCGCGGGCGTCGTGCCGGTCATGTTCCGGAGCACTTCGATGCCGGATCTGGCTTCCCTGGCCCCCTGCACGTAGCCGCAGGCGAACTTTCGGATCAACGGCACGTCCATGCCGCCCACGAAACCGATCTTGCCGGTCTTCGAGGTGAGCGCGGCGGCGACGCCGACGAGGTAGGAGCCCTCGTGCTCCTTGAAGGCGTACTGGCGGAGATTCGGCCGGTCCAGCCAGTGGACGTCGATGATCGCGAACTGCCGGTCGGGGTGATCCGGCGCCACCGCGTTGATGGCGTCGGCCTGGGCGAAGCCCACCGCCAACACCACGGTGGCGCCGCGCCGGACCATCCGGCGCATGGCCTGCTCTCGCTGGGTTTCATTGGTGACCTGGTACTCCAGCACCTCCACGCCGGTTTCGTCCACGAACTTCCGGACCCCGTTCCAGACACCCTCGTTGAAGCTCTTGTCGAACTTCCCGCCCTTGTCGAAGACCACCGCCGGCTTGAAATCCGCGGCCCAGGACGCGGAGGAAATCAGAAACGCCGTCGCGGCGGCGAGTAGCATTCTGGTCATGTCGCTCTCCTTGTCGAGATTCGCGCTTGCGGACCTTATGGAACCATTTCCGGGTCGTGAAGGGAAGTCCGATCCCGTCTGCCTTCCTGTCCCTGGACATTCCCGACGGCTGGAGAAAAAGGACAAGAACCGCTCCCGGTCCAAAAAAAGGGGATTGACAGAAGGCTGACGGTGGGCTAAGCAGGGACGTACCAGTCAGTACGGTTACTTTGCGACGAAGGCTCAATCGTGGGAGGAACCAAAGTGGCAAAACGTTACATCATCACGACGGTTAGTGGCGTTTCCGCAGGCGACGCCGCTAGGGCACTGGGAGTCAAACAGGCGTCGGTCAAGGATGCGGTGATGGCCTTGGAGTCCGACGACTACAAGGACGACACCGATGTCCTGGCCGTGGAAGAACTTGGCATTTATACCAAGACGATTTCCGACGACGAGGCCGCCAAGCTCCGCAGAAACCGGGCGGTGCTTGGTGTCGAAGAAGACGACGAGGTGTTCGCCCTGACGGACGACATGGAAAGAGTTGATGGGTTCGGCGAAGAGGGGTGCACCGGCGTTACGGATGAATTCCACCAGGGGTATTCCCGAGCGCTTGAAGACGTCGGAGCATTTCTTGAAAAAATGAACCAATCGCGTTTCCGCGAGGAAGACATCGCGCGTTACGTTCTTCAACTGAGGGCAAGAAAACCACGAGGACCGGGGCGGAGAGACTCGAGCCTGCTTCAACCGATCCCATGGAATATCTCGATGGTCAATGCAGAGAAAACATGGCAACGGACAACCGGGCGTGGAATAAGTGTCGCGATCCTGGACACGGGTATTGATGACGACCATCCCGACCTTAGAGTCTGTGGGGGTGTTTCGTTCGTACCAAACATAAAGAGTTGGGACGATGATCACTCCCATGGGACCCATTGCGCCGGTATCGTCGCCGCCCGCAATGATGCGGGCGGTATTGTCGGTGTGGCACCGGAGGCCGAACTGTACGCGGTTAAGGTACTCAGCGCCCGAGGGAGCGGACAAACGAGTTGGATCCTGGCCGGGATGGGTTGGTGTGTGCGCAACCGTATTCGGGTCGCATCCCTGAGTCTCGGAAGCAATGTCCACAGCCCTGACACGCCGTGCTCGATAGCATACCAGACGGCAGCGGAACGGCTTGCAGAGGCGGGGTGCGTGGTCGTTGCGGCAGCAGGCAACTCGGGACGCGAGTCCAACCACTGGGTGGGTCAACCGGCACGCTGCTCCGGTTTCATGGCGGTTGCCGCTGTTGACCGAAACGGCCGGAAGGCAGACTTCTCCTCGTGGGGGCCGCCGTCACTGGACCGGCTTGAAGGCGTGGAGATATCAGCGCCCGGAGTGGCAATCCGGTCCACGACCCCGGGCGGCCGTTACTCAATCAAATCAGGTACGAGCATGGCCTGCCCCCATGTATCGGGCGCTGCGGCGTTGGTAGCGGAAATCCGTCCGACCTGGTCACCCGCACAGATCCGAGAGCGCCTGAAGGCAACTGCGGGCGACCTGGGATCGCCCGGGAACGACCCGCAGACCGGGACCGGCCTTTTGGACTGTCTTGCGGCGATTTCATGACTCTTGGTATGCTCTAGTGGCCTTTAGTTTCCTGCCGCGGGTGGCGCAGGATTCTTGTCGTCGGCACGGCGGTGGCAGAGCCGCACAGCATGAGGCAAGGTGCAAGGACAACAACACATTGACCCGGAGGTCGTAAGGCATCTGGCACAATCGCCTCACGAGCGGTGTTCGGTCATAATCGTTTGCCGTCGGGGAGGATCTACCGGGGAAGGTATGGAACCGCCGATCCGTGGTGCCAAGGAGTTGATGGACCTTCCCGGCATGTTCGTTGCTGACATCGACAACAATAGCCTAGAGCAACTCCGCAGTACCCGCCGGGTCGTGTCGGTAGAATTGGACAGGCGGCAATTCGCCCTCGAGTGAGATCCTTCTCGACCCTCCCCGTGACGCCCCACTTGTCGCCGAACCAGGCCAGATGGTTTCTTTCGACGCAGCCCACCGCCGCGCCACCTCGAGGATGCAGGTAGTGGGGATGCCTTCGCGCACGGCGGTCTCCAGCACGGCTCCGTTGTAGAGAAAGGAGCCGTTGCCGCTGATGGCAACAACCGTGCGCTTGGGCGCGGCGTTGCTAATCCGTCGGCAAGTCGGCACAACAAATGTTCCCGGCAAGACTACCGTTTGACACGGCCAGGAAGTTGTGTGTAGACCGTAATGTACCATCGGGTACGGCGACGCCTGTGGAAGAAGGCAGAAACCTTAAGGGACCTCAGGATGAAAGGAGCAGATTGCCGGGTTTCTAGGCTCTTCGGACGCAGGAGGGCGACACATGGCAAGCACCCAACTGTATTACGCGACCAACCGGCGCCACCAAGGCCGAGATCGCTGGCAACCTACCGGATACGGCCCGGAACCGAGCAAAGACGGTACCGAGAACCTCCGATTCGGCCGAGTCACAATCCGCTTTGATCACAGCAAGGCGACCGAGTTCCTTCAAGACGATTGTGGATTCGGCAGCGGCAACGGAGAGAAACTCGCCAACTATTTCTTCGGTCAGCGGGCCGAGGCGAGCATTACCGCATTTCCCGAAGATCTTCTCAAGAGCGAAAACGAGTCCTCCCAGCCGCAAGCGAAACTGGGCTCCGCGCAAATCTTCGCCGACCTACGCCGGAAAATGACGAACGGAGACCATGTCCTCGTCTTCGTTCACGGTTTCAACGTCAGTTGGTGGGAAGCAGTTGCCTCGGCCGGAAGCCTGCAAAGCATGCTCAACCGTCATTGCGGCGGACACGAAACCGGCGATGATTCAAGGCCTGTGCATGTCGTGCTGTTCACTTGGCCGTCCGAAGGCCGGATCATTCCCGCCTGGTCATACTTTTCCGACCGTAGCGACGCCACGGTCTCCGGCTATGCCTTCGGACGCGGACTCCTCAAGCTCCGCGACTATCTCATCGACGCGCGCCAAGTCTCACGACAAAAGAACGAACCCCCCTGTGAACCGTCCATACACCTGCTCTGTCATTCCATGGGGAATTTCGTCCTACAGAACGCTCTGATACGGGCCGAGAAGTACTCCGTCGGCGGCAGGCTGCCGCGGATCTTCGACCAAGTCTTCCTTTGCGCCCCCGACGTGGCCGCCGACGTATTCCAGCCCGGCGAGGCCTTCCACCGCCTTCCCCAGATAGCTCGGGCCGTGACCGTCTACCACAACAAGAGCGACGACACCACGCCGCTTTCCGCTTACACAAGGGGCAACACGGACAGGCTCGGCTGGGACGGCGCCGAACGGCCCGCGGATTTGCCCGACCGCGTCCACCAGGTGGATTGCAGTCGACTCGTGACTGGCCTGATCGAGCACAATTACTATCACTGCGGCAGTGTCAACGACGACATACGCCAAAGCATCGACGGAATCCCGACCGACTCCCGGGATCGGTACCGGGAACCCGCCCGTCACGGTTGGCCGCACGTATGGCGCCTGGTGGGTGAATGATGCGGCGGCGCCCGCGGTGGCCGACGTGGCTTCACACGCCATAAAGGCGTAAGAATTTCTGAGCGGCCCGTTTCGCCCTGTCGTCGATATCGGCTTCATGGGGTGCCTCCACTACGCCGAGCAGTCGGCGGGTCTGGGCATCGCCCAGGAGCAGCCCGACGAAGTTTTCCACGGCCTCGTTCGAGTCTTGGAGGTTGAGGACGCCACGAGCCTGGCATTGGTCCAGGTACCGGACAAACGTGCGGCGTATGGGGTCGTGGGCCGACTTGTACAGGCTGCCGGCCAGAGACGGGCCGGAGCGCGCCTCGGATATGGCCGCCCGGGTCACGGCGACCGCGTTGTCGCAAAGAACGTGCGCGGCCAACGCCCGGCCGAAATCAGTCAGAGCCGCCTCGACGGATGTGTGGCCGTCGAGATGCCCGGTGAGCGCCACACGAACGCGCCCCGCGTTTCGCCGCATGACCGCCTCGAACAGCCCCAACTTGTCGCCGAACCAAGCGTAGAGTGTCTCTTTGGACGCGGATGATCGCCGGGCCACTTCGAGCATGGTGCTGTCGCGGTATCCCCGCTCGACCAGGACTTCGGCGGCAACGTCAAGGATGTTGGCCCGGCGCGGTGCGCGACGTGACTTTTTCATACTAAGGGTGGTTGCGTAACGGGATTCTCGCCAAGCAGAACTATTTCGCGTTTGTGGACGGCGTTGTCAAGTATACTGCTCAGTTTAATATTGCCGCGGTTGGATACGCTCAGAATTTGCCTGATTAGCGGGCCCCGATGCAAAGGATACCGTAGCGCCACGATGCGGATGATGCACCGTTTACGAAGCGTGAAAACGCCAATTCGCTCTTCCGCTCTGTCGGAGATTAATTGTCGACAATAAGAAATGCCGGACGAAGGTGCCGCGGATCGGCTCCCGCCACGTGACTTGGAAGATCTTCTAGCCTCGCCTCAACCGGTCCGCCTTCACCGTCTCCTTTCGCCGCGGCTCGGGGAAGACGTCCGGCGTGCACAGCACGTCCACTAGCACTGGCTGGTTCCGGCCCAAGCGCAGGGCGTCCGCGAAGGCGTCTTCCAGCTCACCCGGGTCGGCAACCCGCAACCCGTGGGCGCCGAAGAGCCGGGCGTACTCGTCGAACGGGGGGTTGCCGATGGCGTCGCCGATGTAGCGTTCGTCGTAGTAGAATTTCTGGTAGGCGCGCTCGGAGCCGTAGTTGAAGTTGTTGAGGATGATGCAGGTGGTGGGGATGCCTTCGCGTACGGCGGTCTCCAGTTCGGCGCCGTTGTAGAGGAAGGAGCCGTCGCCGCTGATGGTGACCACGGGGCGCTTGGGCGCGGCGAGCTTGGCGCCGAGGCCCACGGGGTAGCCGATGCCGATGGCGGCGAGTCCCTGGGGCGCCAGCAGGCTCCGGGGGCGCTCGAAGGTCTGGTACTCGTAGACATAGCCCGGGCCGACACCGGCGTCGATGGTGATGATGGCGTCCTTGGGCAGGACCTTGCGCAGGGCGGCGTGGGCACGGCGGGGATCGATGGGCCGGCCATTGTAGCCGGCGGCCTTGTCCCGGTGCGCCGCTTGCGCTGCGCGCACCTTTTTCGCCTTGCTCAGCCAACCCGGGCGCCTCACTCCCTTTCGTTTCACCGATCGGAGCAGCGCCTCGAGCGCGGCCCGCGCCTCGGCTTGAATCCCCACAGCCGCCGGGTAGACCCGGCCTATGTTGTTCCGGTCCTGCGCGACGTGGATCAGCTTCGTCCCGGAGGCGAAGAAGTCCGGGCGCCAGAACGTGGTGGTGTGGCCCAGGCTGGCGCCCACCGCCAGCACCAGGTCGGCCTGCTTGAAGAATGCCTGAGCCTCGGGCAAGGCCCCGCGTCCGATGGTGCCCAGGTACAGCGGGTAAGACTGCGGCGCCACGTCGTCCCTGCCGGTAGAGGACATGATGGGAGCATCGAGGCGTTTCGACAGCGTGACGACCTCGGCGCCGGCCTCGGACCAGAGCACGCCGCCGCCGGCCAGCAGCAGCGGGCGGCGCGCCCTTTCGAGCATACGGACCGCTGCGGTCACGGCCTCTCGTTCGGGCGCCGGCGCGGCCACCTCGCCGCGAATCAGCCGGGACAGGTCCGGCCGCTCCACGCTCTCGTTCAGGACGTCGCGAGGCAGGTCCAGATGCACCGGTCCGGGAACGCCGGTCATGGTGCGCTGGTAGGCCTCCCAGGTCAGCGCCGCCGCCAACTCGGGCTTGCGCACCTGCACGGACCACTTGACCACGGGCCGGAACATGGCCTGCTGGTCGATCTCCTGGCTGGAGTCCCGGAACATGTCCTTCATCATCGGGGCGCCGGTGATGACCAGCACCGGGCTCTGGGCGTGGAAGGCGTTGGCCACCCCGGTCAAGAGGTTGGTGGCGCCGGGGCCGTTGGTGGCGATGCACACGCCGGGCCTTCCGGCGATGCGGGCGAAGCCATCGGCCATCAGTGCGGCCGCCTGCTCGTGGCGCGTGGACAGGAACTGGATGTCGTCGCGGCCGTACATGCCGTCGAGGATCTCGAGCATGCAGGAGCCGACGACGCCGATCACCTTGCGCACGCCGAGTTGGGCCAGGACTTCGGCCACGGCATGGCCTGCGGTCATTTGCATGATGGTTCTCCTCCGGGTCGGTCGATGCGCAAGAGGCGCGCACGGTACTCTCCGGAAACCTAAAAGAGGCGGACTGGCAACACAAGGGTTGACCGGTCGTGCCGGTCATGGATTTGCACGTTCCGGGGCACCCTCACCCCAGCCCTCTCCCAGAGGGAGAGGGGGTGGTCTTGGTACCGAAATGGGCGTGGCATCCGTTCGGTGCGTCTGGTAAGATCCGTGCTGTCGCGGACCCGGATCATTCCGGCTTCGCGGAAGCCTCCCTCAAGAGAGGAGCAGCCATGGAGCCCAATGGCATCATTTTCACGGAGCGGCGCGAGCAGCCCGTCAAGCAGTGGCCGTTCCCGGACAAGAAGGTGGGGCAGGCGAGGAAGGCCCAGCGCCACCCGCTTACCCGCCGGTACATGTTCATGCGGGAGGACCACGACCGGCGCAACCTGCATGACGGTCCGGTGAACCCCGACCGGTTGGAGACGGAGGACTGGGCCGGGGTCACCCGTACCATGAAGAAGGTGGCTCTGGACATGGGCGTGGATATCGTCGGCGTGGCACCCATCGACGAGTTCGACTTCGTGCGCGGCACCCAGCCCCACGAGAACCACAAGGTCGCCATCTCCTTCGCCATTCACATGAGCTTCGAGGAGATGAAGCGATTGGGTCCGCTGGCGCAGACCGAGGTGCACAAGGTCTACTATCTTCTGTCCGATGTCACCGTCCGGCTGGCGCAGTACATCCGCGCCTACGGCTACCACGCGGTGGGCTATCCCAACGAGGGCGACCTGCTGTTCATTCCGGTGGCCTGGAAGGCCGGCCTGGGCGAGCTGGGGCGCCACGGCTCGCTGATCACCAAGAAGTTCGGGCCGAGCGTACGGCTGGGCGCGGTCACCACCGAAATGCCTTTGATCCCGGAGGCGCAACCCGCGAACTTCGGCTTCGACGACTTCTGCCTGCGCTGCAACGCGTGCACGAACTTCTGCCCCGGGGATTCCATCGTCCCCCAGAAGCAGGAGGTCTTCGGCACCGTACGCTGGCACGTGGACACCCCCACCTGCCGTCCTTTCTTCGAGCAGTACGAGGGCTGCAAGGTCTGCCTCACGGTGTGCCCCATCAACGCCCAGACCCCCGTGGCGCCCATGTACAAGAACCTCATGAAGGGACTCATGCGGCGCAAGATTCCCGTGCGGCAGCTCATCGACGAGTGGCGGGCGGAAGGCATTCAGGAGGCCGAGGAATTCGGCGAGGGCTGGGTTCCGGAATCCGAGGAAGAGAACGGCTCCGGCGACGGCCGGTAAGGCGGCTCGCCGATCCTTTGGACAGCGACAACAAGGGAGCGTTTCATGTTTTTCGAACTGCGCCAGTACAAGACGAGGCCCGGCAAGCGCGACGCCTGGGTCAAGACCATGGAAGAGAAGATCATCCCGTTCCACGCGTCCAACGGGGTGGTGATTTCCGGCAGCTTCACGGGCCGGGACGACGACGACACCTACGTCTGGCTGCGCCGCTTCGACAGCCAGGAGCAGAAGGAAGCGTTCGCCAAGACCATCGCGGAGAGCGACTACTGGAAGAACGAGGTGGTCCCGGACATCCAGGAGATGCTGGACCGGGAGGCGATGGTGGTGACGGCGCTGGAAGCCACGGCGTTGTCGGTCATAAACTGAGCAGTGGACGAAACACGGGCGGGTTCAAAACCCGCCCCTACACTACCCGTCGGGTCTCGGAGTGTTGCCGTCTGGTCAGGACGTCTCCGAGCCTCCCAGCCGTTCGCATAGACCCCGGATGTTCTCCAGGCCCTCCAGACCGTTGATGAGATCGGCGACCTGCCGGCTCCGCTCCGGGTCCAGCGCCGTGGCCGCGCAGGTATCGAACTTCTGCCGCAACTCCGCAGGGGTCAGGGGTTTCTCGGGCCTGCCCCGTGAGTGGTCCACCCGCCGGCGCACCTCGCCGCCGTCCTTGAGACGCACGGTCACGTCCGCGGGACGGGCGCCGTCCGGGGTTTCCACGAGGCCGGTATCCAGCTCCATGACGATGCTTCCCGCGAGGTCGCGGATCCCGGGGTTCGCCGCGGCCTCATCCGTGAACGTATCCAGCACCAGCGCCCCGTCCGCGAGCGCCCTCGCCAGGATGTAGGGCATGCTGAACTTGGACTCGATGCCGTTGGCCGGCAGCGCGTTCATGATCCGGTCAGACACCTGGGAGGTCACGCCCACTCGCATCGAATCCACCTGATCCGGCCGAAGACCTTCCTGCCGCAGTTCCAGCACGGCGTCCACCGCGGAATGGGTCAGGCCGCCGCAGGGGTACGGCTTGACGCTGATGCCGATGCCGGTGAGGTCGAACGTGCGGCCAAGGTCCTCGAACGGGGCGGCGTCGCAGTCAAGGCCGCGGCCGAAGCAGTCGAGCAGCCCCTTGCCGTCCTCCAGCGCCGCCGGGCTGGAGGTGAAACCCTGCCCGGCCAGGCGCGCCGCCAGCACCCCGTTCTGCGCCGCCAGGCCCGAGTGCAGCGGTTTGGTCATGGTGGCGAAGTTCCACACCATCCCCGACGCCATGGAAGCGGCGATGCCGAGGGCGTTGCGCGTGCCCGCGGCGTCCAACCCCATGAGGCGGGCGCAACAGGCCGCCGCCCCCACCGCGCCGATGCTGGAGGTTGCGTGCCAGTGGCCGTGGGTGGAGAGTTGCGGCATGGAACGGGCCAGCCGCGACACCACCTCGAAGCCCGCCACGTAGGCGGCGAGGATGTCCCGCCCCGTAGCCCCCAGCGTCTCTCCCATGGTGAGCACGGCCGGGATCAGGCCGGCCGTGGGTTGACCCATGAGATAGCTGTGATCGAAGTCCAGGGCATGGGCCGAGGTGCCGTTACACAGCGCGGCTAGGGTGGCCGAGGTCCGGAATCCATGCCCGATGACCGTGGCCTCGCCGGCGCGGGATTCCTGTTGCGCCGTCGCCGCGCAGATCCGCGCGCTCTCCTCGTCCGAGCCTGCCAGCGCCACTCCGACGCAGTCCAGGAACGCCGCCTTGGCGGCCGTGACGACTTCCGGCGGCAACCTGTCGAAGTCGCTGCCGGTGACGAATTCCGAAACCGTGTTCGCAAGCCCATCCATGACATCCATCCTTGCCGCGGAGTCCGTCACAGCCACCCGAGGAACCGGAACAGACCGGGGCGGTCGGCGAACTCGTCGATAGGCAGCCGTTCGAGGTAGAGAATCCCGTCGGCGGTTACGGGAGGGACCTGGGATCGCACCGTGTAGGAGCCGCCGGCGTCGGTAAGCCGGAAGCCGTCGTTGGCGAGGTCCACCAGCCCTTCGGCCGACAGCGCATCGAGGATAGCGCGGTCCGCGGCATCGAAGCGCATCTCGATGTCCCCTGCCCTGAACGCTCGCACCAAGCCCGCCAGCAAGGTCACGGCTTTGGGATCGTTGTTGACACGCTCCCTAGGCACTCTGCTCCGGCTCCTGGTTGCCGCGCCTCGCCGTGTGGCCCAGCACCGTGGTGGCCGCGCCGATCATGGAGGTGAGGTCGCTCAGGTTCGCCGGCACGATGAGGGTGTTGCCTTCCTTGGCGAGGTTGCCGAAACGTTCCAGGTAGTTCTCGGCGACCCGGAGCTGCATGGCCTTGTCGCCGCCTTCCGAGTCGAGGGCCTCCGCCACCTTCTTCAACCCTTCGGCGGTGGCCCCCGCCACCGCGAGGATGGCCGCGGCCTCGCCTTCGGCCTCGTTGATCTGCCGCTGCTTGGCGGCCTCCGAAGCCTTGATGACCTGCTGCTTCTCGCCCTCGGCCTCGTTGATCTTGGCGTCGCGTTCGCCCTCGGACGACAACACGGTGGCGCGCTTCTCCCGCTCCGCGCGCATTTGCTTCTCCATGGCCGAGAGCACGTCCCCCGGCGGGTTGATGTTCTTGATCTCGTACCGTAGCACCTTGACGCCCCAGGGATCGGAGGCCTTGTCGAGCTCTTCGACCACGCTCTGGTTGATGTGGCCGCGCTCCTCGAAGGTCTTGTCCAGCTCGATCTTGCCGATCTCGCTGCGGAGCGTGGTCTGCGCGAGCTGGGAGATGGCGAAGATGTAGTTGCCGATGCCGTAGGACGCTCTTTCCGGGTCCACCACCTGGAGGTAGAGCACGCCGTCCACCCCCACCTGGACGTTGTCCGAGGTGATACAGATCTGCTCCTCGATGTCCAGGGCGTGCTCCTTCAAGCTGTGCCGGTACGCGACCCGCTCGAGGAACGGCACCAGGATGTTGAATCCGGGCTTGAGCGTGCGCGAGAACTTGCCGAGGTTCTCGATGACGTAGGCGTTCTGCTGGGGCACCACCACCGCGGTCTTGACCAGCACCACCAGCACGACGAGGGCGATGACACCCGCCGTGATCAGAAAACCCAGATTGGCATCCATCTATTTTTCCTCCCTCGACTCATTCGCTGCATTGTCCGTCAACCCTTCGATGGACAGATTCAGGCTGTCTCGCCCGACCACCCGCGCGCGCCCCCCGGCGGCGATGGGCGCCGGGCCGACGTTCACCGCGGTCCATTGTGTCCCCTGCAAGTCGACCCGGGTCTGTCCGCCCAGGGGGACCTCTTCACCCACCGATACGATCCGGCCGGCCACCTGGTACTCGAAACCCGGCAGGCCTCCCCGAATCCGGTCGTAGAGCCTCCCCCGAAACAGCACCATGGACACCACCGCGAGAATCGCGAAGCCCAGCAACTGACCCCACACCGGCAGGTCCACCCCCGCCAGCCCGACGATGCCGACGCAAACCGCGGCGGCGCCCACGAAAATGAGGTAGAAAGCCGCGTCCACGGCCGTCAACTCCACGCCCATCAAGATGATTCCGATGCTGACCCAGCCCCACCAAGGCATATTCCCGCTCCTGAATGTCGGGTCGATGCACGGCCTCCTCGCCGGTCCCCATCGACCCCTGGTGGCGTCCTCCGCCGCTATTGGATTACCCCTTTGATACGAGTATGCTCGTTTACATGGGCCGGTTCAATCCCGCCGAGGAGGTGCCGCCGTGAAGTCAACGGATCAATTCATCGACGAGTTGTGGAATTACGCAAACCAGGTGCCAATGGTGGAGCATCCCTGGTTCAAGGGTATCGTCGACCACCGGTGGACCCGCGAGCAGATCGTCCTGGGAGAGGTGCAGCACTACCTGCGCGTGCGCACCAACCCCATCTACTTCGGGTACATGGCGGTCAACGCGGTGGCGAACCGGGAGCAGGGCCTGGCGGACGTGGTGCTGGAGAACTTCCTGGAGGAGCTGTCCGGCGACCGCAGCCACGTCGACATCATGTACCAGTTCCTGGAGGAAGCCGGGATTTCCCGCGAGGAGGCGGACAACGCCGAGCCCACGCCCGGCACCCTGGCGGCCATCGAGATGATCATCGGCTGCTGCCAGCGGAGGTCGGCGCTGGAAGGCGTGGCCATGCTCGCCTTCGTCGAGAGCCAGCACGGCGGCCCGGACGGCGCCGCCGCCCGGGCCTACAAGGAGCTGGTGGGGCACTACGGTTTTTCGGAACGGCAGGTGGAAACTTACCGTATCCACGCGGAACAGGACGTGGGGCACGGCTCCCGGCAGATAGACACCCTCCGCCGGGCCGCCGTCGACGAGGAAACCCGGGAGAAGATCCGCCGCGCCGTCAAGCTCGGCATCACCGCCTTCACGCTGGAATGGGACGGCCACGTCCAGGCCATGACCGGCCGGCGGGACTTCTGGCCGGGGGTCCGGCCCTTCGACCCGCGTCAGGCGGAGGCGGGCCTGCCGGAGGTGCGGCAGGCCTGAGGGCCAGCACCGCACGAACCGCCGCGACCCGTCCCGATTCAACCCCTCTCCCTCTGGGAGAGGGTGGCCGAAGGCCGGGTGAGGGCTGCGCGGCGACCCGGCCTCTCCGTGGGAGGCTGCTGGCGCCGGGGAGCCCTCACCCCGACCCTCTCCCAGAGGGAGAGGGGGTGGATTCGGCCGCTGGACTTCGAGCGCCGTCTCAGAGCGGCCAGTCGTCCGGCAGCGGCGCGCGCAGCTTCCGGTACTCGGGGTCCTCGCCGCAGGTTTCACCTATGCGCTTCAGCGTCGCGACGAGGTCGTCGAGTTCCATCTCGAGGGTGTTGGAGACCATACCCGCGGTCTCTTCGAAGCCGAGGCCTCAATTGCCGTATCAGCCACCCATGCGCTTGAAGATGTACTTCTCGCGTTCTGTCATGCTTCCCTCCAGGCTGCTACACATGACGTTCGAGCGTCAATTTCGTGCCAACCCTCAGGCCCCCGACGCCTTCTCCGGATCTCCGGAATCGGAAAATCCCACCCGCTGAACCGTCACGAGCTCCGTGGTGGCCACGGGCGACCCGTCCGCCGCGAAGCGGACGGTCATGCGCGCCAGTATCCTCCAAAGGACTTTCCGCCATTCGACCGTGGTAATCAAGAACGTATTCTCCACCACCTCGCCATCGCTGCCGCGGCAGGCAACCACGGCTTCGAGGTCCGCGCTTGCCGACGGCGCGACGCGGACATCCGCAAGCTCCCGAAGGCCGCTGCGGAACCGCCCGTGCGGGAACCGCACATCCAGCAACCGCATCTCGGCAGGGGTGAGGTTGCCGATGCGCCAGGCCATGCGCCAATCCTCGCCGCACCTGGCGCAGGATATCTGCGTTGCCCGGACCCGAGGCTCTTCCGCTTCGGGGTCCGCCGGATGTTCCGCGCCGCTCATGGACGCTCACCGCGGGCGCCGTGGGTCCTGGTCATGGAACGACCTCCTCAATCCTTCGCACGCTTCGGCCGGTACTCCGCGGCGGCGATGCGGTCGGGGAACTCGATGTCCTCGTTGCGGCAGGCGTCGATGATGAGCTTCGAGCCCCAGTCCTTGCCCGGATGCACGGGGTCCAGGCGGCTGCCCTTGACGCGGTCGATGATGGAGACGTCGGTGGCCGCGTCCACCCGCGTGGCCACGGCCCACAGCACCTCCTCCTCGTCGTACACGTCGATGTCGGCGTCCACGACGACAACGTGCTTGAGCAGCTCCGAGCCGGTGAACGCGGCCATGGCCGCCAACTTGGCTTCGCCCTCGCAACGCTTGTCGATACTGATGTAGCAGTGGAACCGGCCGGCGCCGCTCAGCGGCAGGCACACCGACTGGACCGTCGGCACCACCGCCTGCACCTTGCGGTAGATGCCGCCTTCCTTGGGCACGGCGCCCAGCAGCCGGTGGTCCCGGTGTCCCGCCAGGATGTCCATGCACCAGGCATCGCGGCGATGGGTGATGGCGGTGACCTCCACCACCGGCGATTTCCCGGGATCCCCGTACAGGCCGGTGAAGTCCCCGAACGGGCCTTCCACCTCCCGCTGGTGCGGAAGCACGCGCCCCTCGATGACCATCTCCGCGTCCGCGGGCACCAGCAGTTCGTCGCCGAAGGTCTCGGACGGCACCAGCCGCAACGGTTCGCCCATGAGCCCGCCGATGCTCTCGTACTCGTCGTCGGCGATGCCGTTGAGGATGCAGTTGCCGAGGTAGTAGGCCGGGTGGTGGCCGACGACGCAGGCCACCGGCAGCGCCTCGCCGCGCTCTTCCGCCCGGACGAAGTAGTCCCAGAGATGCCGCCTCTCGAAGAACATCACGAGGTGGTTCGGGTCGCGCACGTAGCAACGGTGGAACGATGAGTTGTAGACGCCGGTGTCCGGGTCCCTGGCGCACCAGGTCATGGTCACGTAGGGACCGAGGTCGGCGACGTGGTGCGTCAGCACCGGCAGGAAATGGAGGTTGGGGTCCATCCTCACCTGCTTCACCGGGGCGCCGGCGGCGTCCACGACCACGGGCTTCTCGCGTCGCGCCTCACGGGCCTGGAACTCCAGCATCAGCTCCCGTCCGGACTGCTCGGGCGGCAGGTCCAGCGCCACCGCGCAGGCCGCGCGGGATGCGAACACGTTCATCAGGAGAGGAAACTCGGAGGGCTCGCCGCTCAGGTTGTCGATGTTGGAGAAGAGCACGAGCGGTTCCCGCTTTTGCTTCTCCAGGTCGGCGATCATGGCGCACACTTCCAGATCGATGTCGTGCTTGTCGGTGACCTCCAGCAGCCGCTCGGGTGCGAGGCGCTTCACCGAATCGATGTAGGTTCTCAGGTCCATCGCCCGAGTGTACGGCCCGCCAACGTGCCCGTCAATGTGCCCGTTGCCGCGAGGCGCTCCGCCGGACGGACCCCACGGGCGTCGCTTGCGTTGCAATACTCATTCGAAAGGAACAAGCTTTGGGCTTGTTTCGACAAGTCTGGCGTCGTCCCCGCGGCCTCTGACCATGACCACGACCACAAGAAACCGGGAGTCGGAGATCCGCGTGACCGTGCCGCAATCGCTCCACGGGAAACGGCTGGATACGACCCTGGCGGCGCTCTTACCCGAATACTCGCGATCCAGGCTCCAGCGATGGGTGCGCGACGGGCATGTCCGGGTCGACGGCAGCGTCCCGGAATGCTCGGACAAGGTCGCCGCCGGCGCCGCCATCGAGATCGAGGTGCCGGAGCCCGCCGAGGTTGCCTGGAAGGCGCAGCCGATACCCCTGGACATCGTCCACGAGGACGCCGCGCTGCTGGTGGTCAACAAGCCTCCCGGGATGGTGGTCCATCCCGGCGCGGGCAATCCCGAGGGCACCCTGCTGAACGCGGTGATGCACCACGCCCCCGCCCTCGAGGCCGTCCCCAGGGCCGGCATCGTCCACCGGCTGGACAAGGACACGTCGGGCCTCCTGGTGGTGGCCAAGACCGATGCGGCGCGGCTGCGACTGGTCCGGGAGCTGCAGGCGCGGCGCATCAAGCGGGAGTACCTGGCGCTGGTGCGGGGCGCCGTCCGCGCCGGCGGGTCGGTCACGGCGCCCATCGGACGGCATCCCGTGCACCGCACGCGCATGTCGGTGCAACGGCGCGGCAAGGAAGCCACAAGCCACTACAGCGTGAGTGCGGCATACCGGCACCACACGCTGTTGACGGTCCGGCTGGAATCCGGACGCACCCACCAGATCCGCGTGCACATGGCCCACATCGGACACCCGGTGGTCGGTGACCCGGTGTACGGCGGACGGGCCGCCGCCGCCCGCAAGGGCCAGGGAACCGCCCTCACCGAGGCGCTGCGGGAATTCCGGCGGCAGGCGCTGCACGCGAAGCGCCTCGGGTTGCGGCATCCGGAAACCGGCGAAACCCTGGAATGGGCCGCGCCCGTGCCGGAGGACATGCGGGTGCTGCTGAACGCTCTGGAGGAAGACTGCCGCTCCTGACCGTTCGCGGCTTCCTCGGCGTTCTCCAGGTGTCCCCTTATGGCCCGTATGGACCCGTTTGCTTCCTTCGTAGTAGATTCGTTGCGGTTCAAACGGCAGTCAGGGATTAACGCGCAGAAAAGGAGATCAACGATGGATGAATCGGCCGGCACCTACAACTACGAGACCTTCAACCGCTCCGAAAGCTCCGCCAAGGCAGGGGAATTCGCCGTGCGCCTGCGGGCGGGCGAGGAAGCTCCGGACTTCACCCTTCCAACCATCGAGGGAGAGCAGGTCAGCCTTTCGGCGTTCAAGGGCAGCAAGCACGTGCTGCTGGAGTTCGGCAGCATCACCTGACCGCCCTTCGTGGGCGAGGTCTCGCCCCTCAACGAAATGTACCGGAACTACCGGGACAAGGGTTTCGAGTTCTTCACCGTCTACGTGCGCGAGCCCCATCCGGGAGAGAACTACGGCCCGCACAAGGACTTGGAGCAGAAGCTCGAATTCGCGCGCCAGTGCCGGGACCAGGACGGCATCGAGAACCCCCTGCTGGTGGACGACCTCGACGGCACCGTGCACCGGCTCTACGGCGTCCTCCCCAACATGGTCTACATCGTCAGCAAGGAAGGCCGCATCGTCTACAAGGCCATGTGGACCGATCACGACGAGATCCGGGTGGTCCTGGACAACCTCGTCATGGCCGACGAGCTGCGCGCCCAGGGCGTGCGCCTGAAACCGTCCCTCACCGAGAAGATCAACTTCATCCCCGCCCAGTACGCGGGCGGCGTCCGCGAGAAGGTCTTCGACCGGGCCGGCCCCAAGGCCTGGGAGGACTACCGCACCACCTTCGGAGGTTAGGGAACCCGGTGCCGTGACCGATCCGCTGACGGCGGCCGCCGTGTTCGCGGTCTTCCTGGTGGCGGGAGGGGTCAAGGGCCTGGTGGGCTTCGGACTGCCCGCCATAAGCCTGGCCTTGTTGACCCTGGCCCTCGACCTGACCACGGCCATGGTGCTGGTGCTGGTTCCTTCCCTTGTCACCAACGTATGGCAGGCGGCGGCGGGCGGCAACGGCCGCGCCATCGTGGGGCGAATCTGGCCGTTCCTCGCCATGGCGACGGCCACCGTGTGGCTGGGCGCGCTGGTGCTCGTGCGGGTGGACGCGGCATGGCTCTCCGGGCTTCTGGGCCTGGTGCTCGTCACCTACTCGACGCTGAACCTCGGCGGCGCCCGCTTCGCGCTCTCGGCGCGGCAGGAGGTCTGGGCCGGTCCCGCGCTGGGCGTCGTCAACGGCCTCCTCACGGGCATGACCGGTACCTTCATGATGCCCGGCGTGCTGTTCCTTCAGGCCATCGGCCTGTCGCGCGACGTACTGGTCCAGGCCCTGGGGATGCTCTTCACCCTGTCCACCGCGGCTCTCGCCGTCGCGCTGCACGGCAACGGCCTGCTGCGCGTCTCCCTCGGCTCCCTTTCCGCCGCCGCCCTGGTTCCGGCGGCCATCGGCATGGCCTTCGGGCAACGCATCCGCAAACGCCTCTCCGAGGAAAGGTTCCGCCGCGTCCTCTTCATCGCCCTGCTGCTGTTGGGCGCGTACATCGTCGTCCGCTCGGGACGGGCGCTGGCGTGACCACGGTGGATAAGCTTCGTTCGGCTGGAGCCCCGACGTCAACCGCCCCTTCCGCGCGGTATCTGCTCCAAGGGCAGCCGAGGCGCAGGACACTATGCGACAGGGCACGAGTTCGAGTCTCGGTCTCTATGAACTAGGTCACGACAACGATTACCAACCGGTTGCTGAAATTGCAGTAAAGCCGTTGCTGAAATCGTTTCCGACTCGACACAAGATCGATCAACTGCACGTTCTGAACGTACTGCTCCACCTCGCATCCCGTCATATCAACCACCGCGATTTGCTGGGAATCGTCGAGAGCAAGCTAGCCCTCCACAGTATGGACGCCGCACAGCGATTGTACTGGATCTGTGCCGGTCTGCTTCTGCGGCCCGCGCTGTTCGTTGACCGGCTGCGAAGTAAGCTCGCCGGACGAGGGCACGAACAGCGCGTCCGACACGCGGCAGCGTTCCTGTACAACTGCGACGCCTCATCCATTGAGGCGCTTGATGTGGCCGCGTTGGAGCTTCTTGTCGAGTCCCTTGGCAAGTCGTACCGACCCGTCGGTTGGCCTGACGATGGTGTCGAGACAGCACGGCGCGTGACCAGGAGCCGTCCGCACTACACAGGTCTTATCGTCGATTCACTCATCAACGCGCTATCTTCCAAGTCCTCCTGCCACGCCACGGAAGCGTTCGGACGCCTCTGCGCAGACGACATGCTACGGCCTTGGCGTCTCAAGCTACAGGATGCCGCCAGCCGGCAGTGGGAAGTCCGCCGGGAAGCTACCTTTCGTCACCCGACGGTCGAACAGGTGCTGGAAACCCTAAACAATCGCCGCCCGGCAAATGCAAGCGACCTGCTTTCGTTGACCACGGATGTCCTGAGTGACTTGGCCAAGACCATCCGCCACGGGAACACCTCGGATTGGCGACAGTATTGGAACGTAGACCGCCCGAAACGTGCTGACGAACCGAGGCCCGAAGACGAATGCCGAAACCATCTCCTGTCCGACTTGAGACAAAGGTTGGAACCACTAGGCGTGGATGCCCAACCCGAGGGTACCTACGCCGACGACAAAAGAGCGGATATCCGCGTATCATGCGACGGCTTCAACGTCCCGATCGAGATCAAGAAGAGCAGACACGACGATCTCTGGAAGGCCATCCGCGGCCAGTTGATCGCCAAGTACACGCGCGATCCCGGCGCGGATGGATGCGGCATCTACCTGGTGTTCTGGTTCGGACGCGACCGGTGCAAGCGGCCGCCGACCGGGCCTGTGCCAGACACTCCTGACGCCCTCCGCGAACAGCTTCTCGCGGCCGCCAACCTCTCTTCCGAGGAACACAGCAAGATCTCCGTCTGTGTCATCGACGTATCGAAGCCGGAGTCTCAATCTGGTAGCATGCGGCCATGAGCGAGAAGATCCGCACCTACTGCGCCATGAGCAAGTCCCGCTGCGGGGTGGTGGCCACGGTGGAGGACGGACGCTTCGTGCGCCTGGAGCCGGACGTGGAGCATCCCAACCGGGGCATCTGCATCAAGGGGCAGGCCGCACCCGAGTTGGTGTACGACCCGCAGCGGCTACGCTATCCGCTAAAGCGCACGACTCCCAAGGACGATCCCGATCCGCGCTGGCAAAGGGTGGGTTGGGACGAGGCCATGGCGGAGATCGCGGAACGGCTGGGCGCGTTGCGGGACCGCTACGGCGCCGAGTCGGTGTTCTTCTACCGCGGGGCGTCCGGAGGCAGCGCGTCGGCGGAATACGAGCCCTGGCTGATACGCTTCGCCAGCCTGTTCGGCAGTCCCAACACCGTTTCCACCGGGCACATCTGCAGTTGGCACAAGGACAACGGCTCGCGCTACACGTACGGCACCGGAATCCCCAATCCGGACTTCGAGCGCACCGCCTGCGTCCTCTTGTGGGGACACAACCCCAACGCCTCCTGGCCGACCCAGGCCATCCGCATTTCCGCCGCCCGCAAGCGCGGCGCGCGGCTCATCGTCATCGATCCGAGAGACATCCCCCTGGCCCGCAAGGCCGACCTCTGGCTCAAGGTCCGGCCGGGCACCGACGGGCTGCTGGCCCTGAGCTTTCTCAACGTCATGCTCGCCGAGAAGCTGTACGACGAGGAGTTCCTGCGCGACTGGACCAACGCGCGGTTGCTGGTGCGGGACGGTTCGGGAGAGATGCTGACCCAGGAGGCCGTGATCAGCGGCGGGTCGCCGGCTCGTTACGGGGTTTGGGCCGGGGCGGCAAACGAACTGGTATTCCACGACCCGGCAAGTCCAGCCCTTGTTTCGGATCCGGCCCTGGAAGGCTCGTTCGAGGTGCGGCTAGCGGACGGCGCGACCGAGCGTGTCACACCGGTCTTCGAGCTTCTGAAGCGGCACTTGGGCCGGTTCGCCCCCGAGGCCACGGCCGCCGCCACCGGAATCGACCCGGACCTGGCGCGGCGCGCGGTCCGCATGTTCTGCACGACGCCACCAGCCTGCTACTACAGCTACAACGGCCTTGAACAGCATGCCAACGCCATGCAGACCAACCGCGCGGTGTGCCTGTTCTACAGCCTGACCGGAAACCACGACCGGCCCGGCGGCAACGTCCGGTTCGCCAAGACCCCGGTGAACGGTATGGACGGGCGCGGGCTCCTCGCGCCGGGGCAGCAGGCGAAGCGGCTGGGACTGGACGCCCGGCCCCTGGGACCCGTGGCCACCGGGCGGGTGCAGGCGTACGAGGTCTACCGCGCGGTGCTCGAAGGCGAGCCCTACCCCGTCAAGGGCTTCCTGAGCTTCGGCGGCGACATCATCATGGCCAACGGCGATACGCTCCGCGGGCGCCGCGCCCTCCAGCAACTGGACCTCTACGTGCAGACCGACTTCTACGAGACGCCGGCCGGGCGGTACGCCGACTTCCTCCTGCCCGCGGCCACCTCGTGGGAGGACTGGCACGTGAAGGCCTCCTTCGACCAGGGGGCGGCCACCAGCACCTGGCTTCAGTATCGCGCGCCGGTGGTAGAGCCACAGCACGAGTCCCGCTCCGACGCCGACATCCTCTTCGACCTGGCGGGGAGGATGGGCTTCGACGAGCAGTTCTGGCACGGCGACCGGGAGGGGGCGCTGAACTACATGCTGGAGCCCGCCGGCATCACGGTGGCGCAGTTGAAGAACCACCCGGGCGGACTGTCCGTGCCCCGGGAGACGCGCTACCGGAAGTACCTGGAGAAGGGATTCGACACGCGCACGGGGCTGGTGGAGATCTACTCCATCCCGTTTCAGGAATACGGGTATGGGCCGCTCCCGGATTACAGCCCGAGCGAAACCCGGTTCGGAGACGAGGTGACGCGGGACTTTCCGTTCACCCTGACCACGGCCAAGGCCATCAACTTCTGCCACGGCCAGCACCGGTCAGTGCCGTCGCTCCGCGCGAAGACGCCGGAGCCTCTGGTGGAGCTAAACCCCGAGGATGCCGCCGACCTCGGGATCTCGCCGCGGGCACCGGTGTGCGTGGAGACCAAGGTCGGCGCCGTCACCATGAAGGCCCAACTCAACCCGGAGCTTCCTCATAGGGTAGTGCGGGTCATGCACGGCTGGTGGCAGGGCTGCCCTGATCTGGGACTACCGGGCTACGATCCGTTCAGCAGCGAAGGCGCCAACGTCAACCTCATCATCGACAACGAAGTCATCGACCCCATCACGGGCTCGGTGCCGCACCGCTCCTACCCGTGCCGCATCAGCTCCGCTGCCTAGCGGCGGCGGAAACTCTCTCGTCGCCCGCGGGTAGACGCGGCCTCAACGCGAAAGTACAGATGTTGCTGCTACGCAGCGACTATACGCCCAAGTAGCGGACCGTAACGGCCGTGGAATCAGAACGGCAGGCTATGCTTCCTGGCGCTGTTGCACGGCTTGCAACTCGGGACGACGTTGCCCCGGGTGCTCTTGCCGCCGCGGATGACCGGAACGAGATGGTCCATGGTCAGCTCCCGGGGCGGGAACCTTCCGCCGCAGTGGGCGCACACCCCCTTGCTGGTCCGGTTCTTCCACCACTGGCTGTTGCGCAGCTCCCGCGCCTTGCGGCGCTCGCGGCGTATCTCTTCATCGGCTACCGGAACGATGAAGGCGTCGGGGTCCGCAACCACCTTACAGCACCTTGTTCTTGAGGGACCTGAAATACACCGCGAAACCCGCGGCTACGCCGAGGTACAGCACGCTCCGCACCAGGGCCCAGCCTGTGCCGGCGCTCAGGTAGTTCGTCAGCTCCCACCCGCTGAAGAAGATGAAGAAGGCGATGGACGTCCCGATGAGGATCTTGTGGGCGGTTATCAGTCTCATGGCTCGAATATCCCGCTGGAAGTCTAACGTCGTCTGCCTATATCTAGTAGATTTCCGGTAGTTCCAACAAACGCCAAGGAGAGGCTATGTCCATGGAAGTGATTCATACCGACAAGGCGCCGAACGCCATCGGCCCTTATGAACAGGCCATCAAGGCCAACGGCTTCGTGTATACCGCGGGGCAGATCGGGCTGGAACCGGGAACGGGCGAACTCGTCGCCGGCGGCATCGAGGAGCAGGCGCGCCGGGTGCTCGACAACGTCACCGCCGTTCTGGAAGCGGCGGGCAGCTCGTGGGGCCAGGTCGTCAAGACGACCATCTACCTGAACGACATGGCCGATTTCGCCGCCGTCAATGCCATCTACGAGGGTTACCTGGGCTCCGCCAAGCCCGCCCGCACCACGGTGGCGGTGGCGGGTCTGCCCAAAGGGGCGCTGGTGGAAGTAGATGTGGTGGCGCTGGCCTGACGGAGCCCCCTCACCCCGACCCTCTCCCGGTGGGAGAGGGGGTTTTGGGGGTGCCGTCCGAGTTCAGGTAGTCCCGCCAGACGTGGGCGGCCTCGAAACCCAGCACCTCCGCCGCCTTGGTGACGTCGAGACCGCCCCAGTGTCCTGAATAACCTTCCTTGATCCTGGTGCCGGGGATGTACCGCCGCACGAGCTCGCCGGTGGGTTCGAGGTAGCGGCTGGTGGGGGCGGCGATGTTGAAGACCTCGTGTCCCGAAAGAGGCGCTTCGATGGCCAGACGGCACGCGACGGCGGCGTCGCGCGCGTCCACATAGCTCCAGAACGTACCCATCTTCGCGCCCGGGTCGGCCCAACGCTCGGGCAGCGTGCCGTAGTTGGGGTCGAAGTTCACGCCACTGAACCGCAGGCTCACCACCGCGACGTCGCTGTACCGCGTGACCGAGTCGGCCAACTGCTCGCCGAACACCTTCGAAAGCGCGTACGGGTCCTGGGGCCGACACGGATAAGCCTCGTCCAGGGGCAGGTAGTCGGGCTCCCAGATGCTGGGAGCGTAGAGAAAGCCGTAGGCGGCGATGCTCGAAGCGCAGACGACCCGGGGGACGCCCATGTCCACGGCGGCCCTGAGCACGTTGTAGGTGGCGGTGACGTTGTTGCCGAAGGTCTCGCAGTCGGGCGCGAGGTTGGGGGCCTGGTACGCGCCCAGGTGGATCACCGCGCCGGCCCCCTTGAAGGCCTCGTAGAGATCGCCCGAGCGGCGCAGGTCGCAGAGCCAGGAGTCGCACTGCTTTTTCGGCGGCGGTACGATGTCCAGGCTCAGGGCCTCGTAGCCGTGTTCCAGCAGGTGGCCGATGGCTTGCTGTCCGAGGCGGCCGCTTCCGCCGGTGACGACTACCTTGGGCATATCGGGCGCGGGCGGGTTCGAAACCCGCCCCTACATGTTGTCGTCGCGCGCATCGCGTTAGCCATTACGCCTACATGGCGTCGTCGCCCACATATCGCTACCCGCCACGCGGATCTCTGGCCCTCACCCCGACGAACGAGTCCAGCTTGACCAGCCCTTCCGCGTTTTCCTCCAGGTGTAGCGCCTTGGGCTCCCGGCCCGCGGCGACGGCGTCGATGGCGTCGCGCACCATACGGCGTAGCATGATGATGCCGCGGTCGGAGGTGCCCAGGCGCTCCTCGCGCTCCCCCAAAAGCTGCTGGGTGCCCTGGGTGACGATGTCCTCCCGCCGGATGTTGCCGCGGAAGGGCATAAACGGTCGCTTGTCGTAGGGCTGGACCTCTCCCTTGGGAGCCTCCCGCTTCCTCATCCGCCCCAGCCGTTCGAAGATGTCCGGGTCGGGGCCGGTGTAGTAGTCGACGGTGAACAGCATGAAGTGGTCGTCGTCGTTGGGCGTGAGGAACATGAAGTGCTCGTAGTTGGAGCCTACCTTCTCCAGCACCTCCGGCTCCACCCGCGCGTGGACGAACTCGGTGTCGCCCACCTGGAGGATGCTCGGCAGCCCCAGGCTCATCTCGTCGACGAACTCGGTGCCTTCGGCCGGACCCGGCTTGGACATGACCATCTTCATGCCGTAGGGGGTCTCCACGGGCTCGTAGTCCGGCGGGTTCTTGGCGCTGAAGAACTCGCCGCCCCAGGTCTGCTCGCCGTAGGCGCTGCGGCTGTGAAGGATCCACACGTGGCAGGGATCGGCGCTGTTCTCGTAGAAGTTGAACCAGTTGTACTCGAAATGGCGCGTGGTCTCCACCAGCCGCTGCCCGCCGTGGTCCACCAGCGGCGAGTAGTTGGGCAGGGGCGGCGGTTCGGCGGGATCCGGCCCCATGTAGGCGAAGATCAGTCCTCCAAGGGTCCGAACGGGATAGGCCGGATGCTTCACCTTGGCGCAGAAGGCGGTCTCCGGCGGCTCCGACGGCTGCTCCAAGCAGTTGCCCGCCACGTCGTAGAGCCAGCCGTGGTAGGGGCAGCGGATGCCGCGCTCCTCGATGTCGCCGTATTCCAGTGACGAGCCGCGATGGGAACAGTCCCGCCCGATGAGGCCGAGACGGCCCTGGAGGTCGCGAAAGAGCACGAGGTCCTCGCCCAGCACGCGCACCGCCTGGGGGACGTCATGCAGCTCGTGCTCCGTGGCCACCGCCAGCCAGTAGCGCCGCAGCCACTCGCCGCCCGGGGTGCCTCGTCCCACGCGCGGGATGTCCTTGTTGGTGCTCTTGAAAGTGCCCACGCAAAGACCTCGGTTGGATTCCGTCCTGCCTGATCTCAGTCCAGGAAGCCGCCGCGGCTCAATTCGCGGTGCACCGAGTCCCGCGCCTCCGGCGGTAGCGGCTTCGTTTCCCACTTGGGGAACCTTTGGATATCGAACCCGCGCATGCGGTACATCTCGGCCACCACGGCCCGGCCGTGACGCTTGATCAGGCCGATGATGACGGCGGTGACGTCGTTGACCCGCCGCTGCAGTTGCACCGCCTGGTGGTAGTCCTCCCGCTCCAGCGCGCGCCACAGCTCGACGCACAGCTCGGGAAGGCAGCTCGTCGGCGGATTGATCATGCCCGCCACACCGAAGGGCACCAGTCCGAAGATGTCGGCGTTGCCGGTGAACACCGACACGTCCGGCGGGAACAACCGCACGTAGTCCAGCATGGCGCCGGCGCCGTAGGCCACCTTGATGCCGCGGATGGCGGGGATCTCCTCCTTCATGCGCTGTGCGAACGGCGGCGCGATGGAGATGCCCGAGTACTTGGGGTTCTCGTAGATGAAAATGGGCAGGGGCACGGCATCCGCCACCGCACGGAAATGAGCCATGAGCTCGTACTCGGAGTGGTCGGAATAGTAGTACGGCGGGATCACGCCGATGCCGTCGACGCCCTGGTCCGCGGCGTGGCGCGCCAACTCCACCGTGCTCTCGGCGTCGGCCGTCCCCACGTGCACGATGAGGGGCGTACGCCCGGCGTTCTGATCGACGGCGATCTCGGCCGTGCGCTTGCGCTCGGCCATGGACATCGCCGGACCCTGCCCCGAGGAGCCCAGCATGAACAGGCCCTGGACCTCCGCGCCGACGTAGAAGTCCACGAGCTTCCGGAGCATCGGCTCATCCACCGTTCCGTCGTGTTCGAACGGCGTGATCACCGGAATGACGATCCCCTTGATCATGGCCTGGAATCCCCCGCTTGCTTCACAGCACTTAGCCGCTCCGTTTAGCCCCCGTCAACCGCCGGCCAGCAGGCGCATGAGCCGGCCGTAGCCGTCGATCCTCTCGCGCATGCCGATGGCCTTGAAGGCCGCGTAGAGTTGCGACGTCATGTTGGCGATGACCGGCAGCCCGAGGTCCGTCTCGATCTCCTCGACGACGTCCACCACCGGGAAATTGGCGCAGGGGATGTAGACGGCGTCCGGGTTGCCGGCTTCGTTCACCGCGCGCTTGGCCGCGTGATAGATGTCCCCCACCGAGACGGCGCTCGAGGTGGTGAATTCCGTCGTCAGGGAGACCAGCGAGCGCGCCTCGAATCCCCAGGCGTTGAGATAGCTCACGACCTTCTCGTTGAGATCGGGAGGATACGGGTCGACCACGGCCAGACGCGATACCGAAAGGTCGCGGAACGCATCCAGGGCGGCGACAATGCTGGTGGTGCAGGGTACCCCGGTGATGGTCTCGAGCTGGTCGATCAGCTTCGTCTCGAACCCCTTGCCCTGGCTCAGCACCAGGGGCGAGCCGCCATGGATGATGAAGTCGCAGGACCGCCGCTCAAGCTCCCGCGCGCACGCTTCCACCTGCTTCAGCGCCTCCTTGTACGCCTCCTCTTTCCAGCCCCCCACCATGCATGCCACGCCGATGAAGCCTACCCCGTCCGGCACGATCCGGTAGAAGTCATAGGCGTTGAGCTCGATGATGGAAGGAGAGATGTAGCCGATTCTCGCGCGGTAGCCGAACATGCGCCGCTCCTTTCGTGACGAGGCCGACCACCAGCCTCAGCCGGCGTCGTTGAACTTGTAGAAGGGTTCCACCGGATACTCTTCGCGCGACTCGAGAAAATCCCTGACGCGGGGGAGGAGCCGGGCTTCGAGCCCGCCGGCCTTCCTTCCCGGCGCAGGCCGGACCTTTTGCCGGACCTCCTTCAGCAGCGCCTTCTCGTCCAGCCGCACGTGCTTGCCGCCGCGATAGAGAATCTCGCCGTCCACCATTACGGTGTCGACGGCCCCGGCGCCGCCGCGATAGATCAGCGCGTCCACCGGCGTGTGATGCCTGGCGAGATAGGGCTCCGCGATGGGCCGCGAGTCCACCAGCACCAGGTCGGCGCGCTTCCCGGGCTCCAGGGTGCCGGTCGCGCCCCAGCCCAGGATATCGGCCCCGCCCGCGGTGGCCGCGCGGAAGATATCGGCCAGCGGCATGAGACCCGGGCCGGCGCCCGGAACGCGCTGGAGGTTGGCGGCCAGACGCATCTCCTGGAGCATGTCGGGCCGGTCGTTCAGCGGACTGCTGTCGAGCCCCATGCCCAGGCGCACGCCCGCCGCATGGTAGTGCATCAGCGGGGCGATGCCGCTGCGCAGGCGCAGGTTGGAGCTCGGGTTGTGCACGACGGCGGCGCCGCTGTCCGCCACGGTCCGGACGTCCTCGCGGTTGAGCCACACGCCGTGGGCGAGGCTCACGTCCGGCCCGAGAAAGCCGAGGCCGGCCAGCCACCGCACCGCGCTCTGGCGGTATTGGCGCAGGAAATACGACCGCTGGTACTTCGTCTCCAGGACGTGGATCTGGATCCCCAGCCCGTGCTCGGTGGACTCCCGCCGGATCGCGCGCAGGAGATCCTCCGTGCACCACTGGGGCCCCGCCGGGGTCAGGAACAGCCGTGCCCGACCGTTGTCGCCGTTCATACGATCCGCCAGCCGGCGGGCGACGCGGAAGTAGTCGTCCGGCGCCGCGGTGCGCGATTCGCTGTAGCGCTCCGTTGCCTGTTCGCGCAGCGACGCCGGCAGCGACGCCAGGAATTCCTCGTCACCGTAGACTATGTGGTTGCGGTCGCGGATATCCAGTCCAAAGGAGACGCGCATTCCTGCATCGCGGTAGGCCCGCAGCCGCTCGTCGACGTCGGCCTCGTAGGTTTGCGGCGAGAGGCTGGAATTGTAGTGCAGGCAGGTGGTGATGCCCGACTCGATCATGGTCTTGCAGGCGTAGAGGACATCCAGGTACGGATCCAGGGCGCCCCGCGGACTGGCCGCGAACCGGGAGATCTCGAAGCAGTCGTCCTCGCCGCCTAGCTGGAAGTCCGTGAGCCCCTTGCCGTGCTGGTGCGCGTTGACGAAGCCCGGAATCACCCAGTGTCGCGATGAGCCCACGACGGCGGCGTTGGAGTACGAGGTCTTGAGGTCCCGGTACCGGCCGACCTCGACGATGTCCCGTTCCGACACCGCCACGGCGCCGTCGCGGATCGCGCCAGGGGAGCCGTCCCTCGCCATAGTCACAACGAACTTGCCTCGAACGAGATAGTCCATTGGGTCCTCCTGATTGTGATGGCGGTAATCGATCAGAGGTTCCTCAACCCTCCAGCCCCAGGAACCGCAGGCAGTTTTCCGAGGACACCCAATCCCGCTCCTCGGCGGTGAGCCCCAGCTCGTTGAACTCGTCGTCCGGGGGCTGGTCCCGGAACATGAACGGATAGTCCGACCCGATGACCACCTGGCTGGCGCCCACGGTGTCGATGAGGTAGCGCACCGTGCGGTTGTCGAAGAACACGTCGTCGTAGAAGAACATGCGCGCGTACTCGGAGGGCCTGCGGGGCATGAGCGCATGGAAGTTGGGGTTCTTGTCCCAGGCGTTCTCCAGCCGCGGCAGGAGCTGGGTGAAGGTGCCGCCGCCGTGGCTGAACAAGAGCCTGAGCCCCGGGCAGGCTTCCATGAGCCCGCCGGTGATGATGCTGGCGATGCCCAAGGCACCTTCGAGGGGGAAAGCGACGATGTTCTCGATGAACGGCGGACCGGTCACCCGGTCCATGAAGGTGGCGTGCTGGGCGTGCACGAAGATGGGGATGTCCAACTCTTCGGCGGCCTTGAAGAAGGGCAGAAACTCGGGCTCTCCCAGACTCTTGCCGTTGACGTTACTCAGCAGCTCGAGGCCGTGAAGGCCCAGGGACTTGACCCGCTCCAGTTCCGCGGTGGCGAGATCCACGTCCTGGAGCGGCACCGAGCCGAGTGCGTAGAAGCGGTCCGGCGCCTGTTCCACCATGCGCATCAGGACCTCGTTCAGATGGCGCGCCAAGTCGAGCCCGTCCCCCGGGTCCAGCCGGTAGGCCAGCAGCTCCGGCATGGGCGACAGCACCTGCCGGTCTACAGCGTAGTCCGGCGCGGCCATCTCCCGCAGCCGCCGCGGCACCGACCAACAGCGGTCCACCACCGTGCGGAAGTTCCGGCCGGCGATCATGACGTTGGCGGTGTCCGGCCCGGTGTGGTCCATGGACGGCCATCGGTCGCCCGCGGCGCGGTCGCCCACCGGCGGGAAGTGTTCGGGGACGATGTGGGTGTGAGCGTCGATGACCATGAGCGGTGCTCCCATACGGAATTTGCGAGTCGGCTCCGGTTACGCGCTACTCGCCCGGGGCGGGGCCACGATGAACAGGCTCAGGAAACCGGAAATCACGAGCGTCACGGCGAAGAGAGTGAAAGGAACCGTGTAGCTGCCCGTCCAGTCGAAGAGAAAGCCGAAGAACGGCGGCCCCAGGGCCGCGAAACTGTGGGTCATGAGAATCCCCAGGCCCCGGATCTTGCCCATCGACAGGCGCCCGAAGATCCGCGCCCACACAACGTCCTGCAACACCATGTTACCACCGAGCCCCACGCCGTAAAAGAAGAACCCCACATAGACGAGAGTCAGGGAGCCGGCGGTGATGGCCACGGTCAGACCGGCGGCCTGGATCAGGAACTTGGCCAGGGTGCTCCAGCGTATGTCCACGCGGTCCGCGATCAGGCCCCAGACGAGCGGCGAGCCGAGTTGGGTGGAAGCAATGACGCTCAGGGCGCCGACGGCCCGGAGGTCCGAATAGCCGATGTCGGTGACATAGGCGAACACGTGCAGATTGACGCCGGTGACGCCGACCGCGGACACGCCGAAAACCGCCACGATCAACCAGAAGGCCCGGGTCCGCAGGCCCGCCTTCCGGCTCCAGATGCGGGCCTCGCTTGCGGCGTCCGGCCGCGGCCGGGGCGTTTTTCCCTCTGTCACGGCCCCGAGATCCAAGCCGTCCGGATTGAGCCCCATGTCTTCGGGCGACCGCCGGATGTAGAACAGGGCCGGGGCGACGATCAGCACTAGGGTCAACACGCCGAACACGGCCCAGGTGTGGCGCCAGCCCAGCCAAGCCAGCAGGGGCACCACGAGGAACGGCATGACGATCTTCGCGAAGCCGATGCCCATGCTGGAGACGGCGATGGCCCGGCCGCGTTTCCGGACGAACCACCGGGCGATCATGACGTTGATCACCATGTAACCCAGCAAGGCGTCGCCCATCGTCACGAAGGTCCAGCGCACAAGGACGAACTGCCAGAAGACCTCGACCTGGCTAAGGATGAAATAACCCACGGCCGCCACCACCGCACCCGCGGTCACGAGCCACCGACTGCCGTGCCGGTCCACCAGCGGACCGACGAAGGGCGCCATGAAAGCGCCGATGAGACCCTCGCCCGAGCGCAGCAGGGAGAAGACGCCGCGGGACACTCCCAGATCCAGCGTCATCGGCTTGAGGAAAATGCTCAGGGTGCTGGCAAGGGCGAACGAGGAGGCGACGTTGGCGATGAATCCGACGGCGACGATGTACCAGCCGTAGTAGATCCGTCCCGATGCGTGTGCATGATGTGTTGAAACCGGCGTGACCACCTGTCACGGGTAGCAAGGTTCGCAGGCGATGAAAAGCCGCCCCCGGCGGCTCGTCGGAATGGACCCGCCGGTCGGATTGGTGTAGATTCCCGCCAAATCCGCAAGCGCGGAAAAGGAGAAACCATGCGTGTGTTGATCACCGGGGCCGGACTGATCGGCTCCCACGTGGCGGCGGAATTGAGCTCGCGGGGCGATGAGGTCACGTTCTTCGACGTGGTGGCCAAGCCCGACTACATCCGCCACGTCACCGGCAGGGACCTGCCGCTGATTCGGGGCGACATCTGCGATTTGGCGGCCTTGATGGACGCCTTTCTGACTTTGAAGCCCGATTGCGTCATCCACCTAGCGGCGTCGGTCGGGGAGTCCAACATCCCGAACCTGTACGCCGGTTTCCAGGTCAACCTCGTGGCCACCCTCAACGTCGCGGAAGCGGTGCGGCTCGCCGGGGTGCGCCGGCTCGTGCACGCCAGCACCCAGGCGGTGTACCAGGACGCCGACCCCGGGGTGCTGCTCCGGGAAGACTCGCCGCTGGACGGGCGCGGTCGGGTGTACAACGCCTCCAAGCTGGCCTGCGAGCACGTGCTCCGGACCTTTGCCGCCAAGCAGGCCTTCGAGCTGGTGCTGCTGCGCTTCGCCGGCGTGTACGGGTATCGCTCGGTGGCCGGAGGCCCGGGCGTGGCCGTGCAGGAAGCCGTCTGGGCCGCCATGGCGGGGAACGAGGCGGTGTTGGACGCCTATGAGACCGTGGACTTCGTCTACGTCAAGGACCTCGCCGACGGCATCGCACGGGCGGTGCACACGGCACCCCTGTCCCACGACACCTACAACCTCGGCAGCGGCACCCTCACCACTGTGGAGGACGTCGAGGCGGCGCTCCACGCGATCTTCCCGGACATCCGCCTGCGCCGCGGCACGCTCACGCCCAAGCGGCCGCAAATGGACATCACCCGTGCCCGCAAGGAGTTGGGATACGCGCCGGAGTACAAGCTGGAGGCGGGACTGCGTGATTATATCGCGGAGCTGAACCGGGAATGATGCAAACAGGACGCCGACGGCGGGGAGGCAGGTCCTTCGGGGCGCCCTCACCCCAACCCTCTCCCAGAGGGAGAGGGGGTCGGAGGTTGCGATTCGGACAAGGGAGATGTGGCCCAAAATACCCTCTCCCTCTGGGAGAAGGAATCGGAGGTTGCGATTCGGACAAGGGAGATGTGGCCGAAACACCCTCTCCCTCTGGGAGAGGGTTGGGGTGAGGGTCTTCGGCGTTACGCCACGCTCCGCGAAGCGGCAGCCTCCGTCAGGGTCGTCGTAGGCGAAACGTACTCCAAGTCCGTCAACACCTCGATCAGCGCGGGGCCGGGGGCGGCCAGGGCCTGCTTCAGCGCCGGCAGGAACTCGTCGTCCCGGCTCACCTTGATCCCCAGGGCGCCGTAGCCGTTGCCCAAGGCGGCGAAGTCGGGGTTGACCAGGTCGGTGCCGTAGTTCCTGCCGGGGTACTGGGCTTCCTGGTCCATGCGGATGGTGCCGTAGGAGCCGTTGGCGTACACCATCACGATGATCTTGACGCCGTATTGGCGCGCGGTGGCGATCTCCTGGCCGGTCATCAGGAAACCGCCGTCGCCCACGTGGGCTATGACGGTGCGGTCGGGATGGGCCAGCCTGGCGGCCACCGCGCCGGGGACCCCCGTGCCCATGCTGCCCAGGTTGGGGACGATGTAGGAATCGGCGTGGTCGAACTCGATGTAACGCTGGACCCAGCCGCCGAAACTGCCGGCGTCGTGGGTGTGGATGGCATCTGGCGGGACGGTGGCCTTGATGTCCGCCATGACCCGTTCCATGGACACCGCGCCCGTGGGGCGCTCGGGAGGGGTAGCGTAGGCCCGCTGCCGGGCGTGATAGTCGGCGATCCAGGCGGCCCGCGCCTCGTTGGGGACGACGCCGTCGCATTCCAGCGCCGCGGCAAGGGCCTGCCGCGGGTCCGCCAGCACGGCCATGTCCGGACTGAAGTTCTGGCCGATGTTGCCGGCGTCGGCGTCGATCTGGATGGTTGCCAGCCCCGGGTGCGGCAACCGGTAGTTGCCGGAAACCTGCTGGTTGAACCGGCAGCCGACAATCAGCAGCAGGTCCGCGTCGTCGTCCACGATCTTGCGGGCATGGTTCTTGCGGCCGCCGAGGTTTCCCACGTAGTGGAGATGCGTGTTGGGGAACGCGTCGTGGCGCTTGAACGCGCTCACCACCGGTAGCTGAAACTTCTCGGCGAAGGCCACGAGCTCGTCGCGGGCGCGTGCGTACTGCGTGCCGGAACCCGCCAGCAGCACCGGCCTCTCCGCCCGGTTGACGCGCTCCACCATTTCGCGGATCAGTTCCGGATCCGGACTCGGCCGGACCGCAGGATACGGACCCACCATGGTGACGTCGGCCTCTTCTTCCAACATGTCCCGGGGCAGGGACACCACCACCGGACCCGGCCGGCCCGACCGCGCCACGTGGAACGCCCGCGCCATGATGCGCGGCACCTCCCGCGGGTCGTTGATCTCGATGACCCACTTGGCGATGCTGCCGAAGAAATGCGTGTAGTCGATCTCCTGGCCGGCCTCCTTGCCCCGGTGGGACCTGGCCACCTGGCCGATGAGCAGGATCAGCGGCGTCGAGTCGTACCTGGCTAGGTGCACTCCGATGCTCGCGTTGGTGGCGCCGGGGCCTCGGGTCACCATGCATACGCCCGGCGTGCGCGTGGTCTTGCCGTAGGCCTCGGCCATGAGGCAGGCGCTGCCCTCGTGCCGGTTGGTGATGAGGGCGATCTCGGGGACGTCCCTCAATCCGTCCAGCAGGGCGATGTAGCTCTCGCCCGGCACGGAGAAGGCATGGCGCACTCCCTCGTTGCGTAGCGACCACGCGACGGCGTGGCCTCCCGACATCCTGCGACTGTGTTGGTTTCCACTCAACGGTCTACTCCCGGATACACGCCCACGGCATCTTCCGGCAGCGTGGGAACGCGTTGAATCCCCTACCGCATTTGGTGTCGTGGGGCAAGCGAGGGGCGCGTGTGGATACCGCTGGAACGACTCGGCGGAGGCCCTTTAAAGGGGTTTGCGAGCGAGGAAGCAGTACAACGGTGTGAAGACCCCGGATCTACCGCCCGCCACGTAGGCGGCCGCGGTCTGATCCAGGAACCGGCATATTTCGGCGGAGCCTTCCGGAAAGAGCCGTAGCGCCTCGGTCAGCTTCAAGATCGCGAAGATCGCCTTGCGGCCCCACGGAGCCCTGTAGGAAACACCCCTCAACGTCCCCCGCTGATTCTCCATGGGCTGATACCATGGCGTGGATGGCCCCTCCTTGACGTTTCGGTCGGTTCCCTCGATGACATGGAATCCCGCCGCCTCAAGCGAGCGATCGACCTCGCCCGTGGTCGCGATATCCCGTAGAGCAACGTGACGCATGAGACCCTGCTTGATGGTCCGGTGCCGGTCGTCGTCCGGATCGAACTTGTCCGTCAGGCACATCTCCTGGCCCCAGAACAGGGCTCCGGGTTTCAGGATGCGGAATATCTCCGCGAACGCACGTTGCTTGTCCGGCGCATGGCACGTCGACTCGATGGCATAGCCCCTGTCGAACGTATTGTCTTCGATCGCGCCCATGTCCATGAAACTGCACTCCAGGTAATCGACCCTGTGGTCGAGGCCTGCTTCACCGGTCAGCGTCTTTGCCCTTTCAAGCTGAATCGCGCTGTTGTTGATCCCCACAACCTTGACACCGGCCTCATGCGCAACCCGACGCAACGGGCCGCCGATCCCACAGCCGACATCGACCACCGTCATACCCTGCCGCAACTCCAGCTTGGCGATCATCAAGCGCTGATGCCTGATGACGGATTCCTCCAGACTCTCCTGCGGCGTCAGGGGCGCGAAGTGCAGGGATTCACCCCAGCCGAAGACCATGAGGTCACTGCAAAGGTCATAGTAGCCTTTCACCGTTTCGGCATGGTCGCGCGCGGTCTCCGCCACTCCGTCGATCCAGCCGTCGATAGTTCGCCTGCGTCGGGCGACGTCCGCCCCGCGGGGTGCGTGCTTGAGCGAGTTGAATAGTCTGCCTAGTAGCATGGTACCGTCATGACTTTACTGACGTGTTTGGCCACGAAACCCGCAGGTGGCATCCATCAAACAAACCCTAAGTAACTATTTGTTTTAGAATAGAAAATCCAGAAAATCGGCCGAAGCCTGCTGCCTCATTGAACAAAGGCTTGATTTGACGCCGGTGAGTTTGACGTGATAATGGCAAGCGACGTGAACGAAGAAGCGCTCGAAAACCGCCCGGCAACGAAAGCATGACCTCCCTGTCTCCGGACCGCTACGCCGCGTTCCTGCTGCGCTACCGATGGCTGGTCCTCCTGGCGTCCGTAGCGGTCATGCTTGTCATGACGGCCGGCGGCCAGTTCCTCCACATCTCCAACGACTGGCGCGACATGCTCGACGAGGACAACCCTCAACTCGTCGCGTTCGATGCCCTGGAGGATACCTACACCGCCACCAACGCGGCGGTGATCGCGGTGGCGCCCAAGGGAGGATCGGTATTCACCCGCGAGGCGCTGGGCGCCATCGAGGAGCTGACCGAGGCCGCGTGGGAGGTGCCCTGGTCCAGCCGGGTCGACTCCCTTGTCAACTACAACCACAGCGAGGCGATCGAGGACGACCTGAACGTCGAACGGCTGGTGGACGACGCCGCATCGCTCAGCGATGAAGACCTCGCGCGAATCAAGAAGATCGCATTGGGCGAGCCCAGCGTCGCCGGCCGACTCGTCTCCCGCGACGGGCGCGTTGCCGGACTGGTGATCAGCTTCACCTTGCCCGAGCACTCGGACGCCGCCGAGATCCAGACCTACCACTATCTCCGCGGCCTCCTGGACAAGGCCCGGGCCGCCCATCCGGATATCGCCTATCACGTGACCGGCAACGTCTTCGTGAACCAGGTCCTGACCGAAGCGGCCCAGGACGACATGGGGATTCTCGCGCCCGCAGCCTTCCTCGTCATCGTCCTGGTCGGCGCCTTCCTCCTGCGCTCCCTGTTCGGCACGCTGTGCATCGTCACCCTGCTCATCTTCGTCGTCGCCTCCACCATGGGCGTCATCGGCTGGACCGGGCTGGTGCTCAACGCCGCCAACTCCGGCATTCCTCTCATCATCATGACCCTCGCCATCTGCGACTCGGTCCACATCATCGGGACCGTCAACTCCGGCATGGGCCAGGGTCTGGACCGGGACGCGGCCATCGCCGAATCGCTGCGGGACAACGCCTGGCCGGTGTTCCTCACGACGGCCACGACGATGATCGGGTTCCTCAGCATGAACGCGTCGGACTCGCCGCCGTTCCGGATCCTCGGCAACCTGGTGGCCGTCGGCATGCTGGTCGCCTACGTGTATTCCATGACGCTGCTGCCGGCGTTGATGTCGGTGCTGCCGTTGCGCGCGCGTGCCGCGCGGGGCGGGGGTTCCGCCTTCTTCGAACGCCTCGGCGCCTTCGTGGTGGCGCGCCGCAAGCTCCTGCTCTGGTCCGTGGCCGCGGCGGCGGTGGCCCTGGTGGCCGGCGTGCCCCGCGTCGAGCTGACGGACAACTGGACCACGCATTTGGACAAGCGCTACGAGTTCCGGCGCGATACGGACTTCGTCATCGAGAACCTGACCGGCGTGGAAACGCTGGAGTACAGCCTCGACGCCGGGCGCGACGGCGGCATCACCGATCCCGACTATCTGCGGAAGGTCGACGCGTTCGCGGAATGGTACCGTGCCCAGCCCGAGGTGGCCCATGTCCAGGTGTTCTCGGACATCATGAAGCGCCTGAACAAGAACATGCACGGCGACGACCCGGCCTTCTACCGGGTGCCCGAGGACTCCCGGCTCGCGGCGCAGTACCTGCTGCTCTACGAGCTTTCGGTTCCCTTCGGCATGGACCTCAACAACCGCATCAACGTCGCCAAGTCGGCGACGCGCATGACCGTCACGCTCAAACGACTGAAGTCCGAGGAGCTGCGCGCGCTCGAGGTGCGCGGTCAGGACTGGCTCCGCGCCAACGCCCGCGACCTGGCCAGCGAGGCATCGGGCTACAGCCTCGTCTTCGCCCACCTCGCCATACGGAACACCCTGAGCATGCTGTGGGGGACGGTCACCGGGATGATCGTCATCTCGCTGATCCTGATCGCGATCTTCAGAAGCGTGCGCTTCGGCCTCATCAGCCTCGTTCCCAACCTGATCCCCTCGGCCATGGCTTTCGGCGTCTGGGGCTACCTGTACAGCGAGGTGGGGCCGGCCGGATCCCTCGTCACCGCCATCGCCTTCGGCACCGTCGTCGACGATACGATCCACATCATGGCCAAGTACCTGAAGGCGCGTCGCGAGGGACGTACCTCGACCGAGGCGGTGCGCTACTCCTTCGATTCGGTAGGGGGTGCGTGCTTCACCACGACCATGATGCTGGTGCTGGGCTTCCTGGTGTTCGCGACGTCGGGATTCGCCATCAGTTGGATGCTCGGCCTCCTGGTCGCGCTCACCCTCGGCTTCGCGCTGGTCCTCGACCTCCTGCTCCTGCCGCCCTTGCTGATGGCCATCGACCGGAAGACCTGAGCCCAAGTCTTTCGGTACGGAACTGAGCCTGGATGCCCCTACGGATCGCCATTGTTGGCGGAGGCATCTCGGGGCTGGGCGCCGCATGGGCGCTCCATCATCACCCCGACCGATTCGATTTCCGGCTGTTTGAGGCCCAGGAACGGATCGGCGGCAATGCCGTCACGGTCGACATGCCCCAGGATGACGGCGGCTCGATTCCCTTCGACATTTCCGTCACCGCGTGCATACCGTCCGTGTATCAACACATCCTGTTGCTGATGGAACGGTTCGGCATCGAACTTGTCGACACCCGATTCAGCTACAGCGTGAAGTATGGCGACGGTGTCTACGCCCACGATTTCAATTCCGACATCAGGGAAGAACTGCAATCCGAGATCGCGAAGTTCCAGCGGCTGCTCAAGTGCTTGCATCGGTTCGGTTGGCTGACCCGTTCCCGTTCGAAACTGCTGAACGCCGTCAACCCCTTCAACTACATCAGCATGGGCACGGTCTTGAATCTGGGAAGATTCTCCGGAGACTTCCGCTACAAGATCCTGAAGCCCATGTTCATCAACTTCGTGCTGGCTACGAACATATTCGACATGCCGGCGGCGCTCTTCGCGAGGTATCTCGAGTTCTTCGACATCGAAACCGCCACGCCCATGCAGACCTGGGACCGGGGAACGCGGCGCATCTACGAGAACCTGTCGGCCGACTTTCACGACAAGATCCATCTGGGCAGGCCGGTCCGAAAGGTGAACCGGGAGGTGTCCGGTGTAGTGGTAGAGGACGATGAGGGTGTTCGGGAGACGTTCGACGAGGTGGTCTTCGCATGCAATGCGGACCAGACGCTGAGGATCCTCGAAGACCCCACGTTTCTCGAACGCTATATTCTCTCGTCGATACGTTACGATGACGAGATCCACCACCTCGCCGTCGTCCACTCCGACTCCTCGATCCTTCCCGACAACGAAGCGCGGCCCCTGTCGACGCGGAGCAACCATATAGAACAGTACGGTGCGAAACCGGACAACTACGAGATCACCTACATCATGCACAACCAGCAGCCGTGGGCCAGCCGGTCCGACAAGCCGTGTCTGGTGACCTACAACCCGAACAGTCCCATCGATGAGCGAACGATCCTCGAGAAGCGGTCGTTTCAGCACATCGTCCATGACGTGCGTCACGTTGCGTGGCTCGTCAACTTGTTCCGCTTCATTCAGGGCAGCAGAAGAACGTGGCACTGCGGCGCCCACACGCTGATCAACAGCCAGGAGACCTGCTTCGTTACCGGGCTCGCCGCCGCAAGACAGCTCGGCGCGGACTACCCCTTCGACGATCCCGCGGCGAAGCGGTGGTTCAACCACTATGGGAGCATCCTGTACGGGTGGCGATTCAGGAAGGCGTAGGTGCGGGCGGCGCGCCTCGAGGTGTGCCGCCGTCCGTCCCGCACGGGTCGGCATAGAACTGGGCGCAGTAGCGCCGGAAGGGCATGATCTTGCCGTCGGAAGCGGAGAGGCGCGGGCGCGATCGATATTGTTTGCGGCTCCAGATTACCACGTCCTGCAGGACGTCATGCCGTTGCTGGGACACCATGAACCTGTTCATGATGGGGGCGCGCCACCCCACCGGGAGAAACCCCAGGCCTGCGATCTTCCGCGCCGGCTTCCGTATCTCCCGCACCTGCGAGACCAACGACATGTCGATGAGCGTGCCGTCCACCGGCGTCGCCAGCACCCAAAGGCGCGCATCCAGGCCGATGGAATGTTCGCGGATTTCCACGTACGAGTAGCCCAGCCCGAAGACATGGGTGGTGACCGAGGTGTCGAAGGTGAGGGTCGCGACCCTGGCGATGGTCCGCTTCGTCTTGAAGGCGAAACGACTCTCGAGACGGGGACCGTCCACGGACAGTGCCTGGACGGGGTTCACGTCTTCGTAGCCGTGCACGTAGCACAGGTGCGCGAAATCCACCGAGTTTTCCGACGTCTCCTGGGGATGACCGGGAAAGCGGAGGGTCTTGATCGCGAAGCCGCTCCAGCCCGCCTGATCCGGCGCCTCCGCGGGTAGGCTCCATTGCGGGTCCCGTCCGCCGAGCCCCCACCAGGCGAAGATCAGGCCGAGAACTTCCCGCGTTTCGAAGACCCGCAGCTTCGCGGTTCTGGGTGGAGGGGCCAAGGGAGTGGCGACGCATTGGCCGGTGGCATCGTATTCGTAGCCATGGAAGGGGCAGACGAGCCGGCCGTCGCGTACCCGTCCTCCCGCGGCAGGTCCGAGATCGGAGCCCAGGTGCGGGCAAACCGATTCGGCAACACAGACGCGTCCGTCTCCGTCACACCAGACGACGATGTTCTCACCCATCCATGTCTTTTGGATTAGGGCCTGTTAACACTAATCACTATCGTAATGCCTCAACAATAAGCGAGAAGTGGATGAAGCCGAGGAAGACCACGTCGAGCTTCTCGAAGCGGGAGAAGATGCGCCGGAATCCCTTGAGACGGCGAAACAACCTCTCGATTTCATTGCGGCGCTTGTACATGTGGCGATCATACATCCATGGGTCGAGTCGCGTCGACAACGGCGGCACCACAGGGATAAACCCTAGATCGAGGGCCAACTGGCGCGTCTCGTTGCCTTCGTACGCTCGGTCCATGACCAGCGAGGGACTGTCATGCTGCTGACCCAAGCGATTCAGCAGCTTCCGTCCTTCTGGGGCGTCGTGGGCCTGTCCAGGGGAGAGCGAGAAGGTGATGGCCGTTCGAGCATCCGCGGCAACCATATGAATCTTGGTGGTCCAGCCTCCTCGGGATTTGCCGATGGCTTGGGGGCCGTTTTTTTTAGCGCCCCCGTCCCGTCGGGATGGACCTTGACGATGGTGCTGTCCAGCGACACCGCCTCGATCTTGATGCGCACCATCTGCTCCCTCTGGAGCAGCTCGAACACCTGGTCCAGCACCCCGTTCTTCGACCAGCGATTCATCCGGGTATAGATCGTGTGCCAATTGCCGAACCGAGCCGGTAACCCTCGCCACTTGCAACCATGCTCCGCCACATACAAAATAGCGTTGAGCACCTGTCGGTTCGAAAGGCTCACATTCCCTCGCTGCACCGGGAGGTACCCTGCAATGCGCTCATATTGCGCTTCCGTCAATTCCATCCCATGAGCATAGCATATCTTCAATTTAGTGTTAACAGGCCCTAGTCCGGCCTTCAGCACGGCTTGGCGGGTTGCTATGAAGTACCAACCCTCGGGGAACGGGGAAGGCAAAGGGGCGTTCGTGGCCTCCGTCCTCATCTAACGGTTTTGTACCACTGTCGCGCACGCTGTGCTAGAATTGATAACAAGATTGATAACGAAAGTTCGCCTCAGGAGGGGAGACCGATGGCTCTCTCGACAGACGGCATCGTGACCCGGCAACTGAGCTTGCCCGAAGAGTTGCTGCTGATGCTCCTCAACGGAGAATCCGGCTACTTTCACCAGGTGCCCGGCTGGGACCTGAACTGCGCCGTCATCGGAGCGGTGCTCGCGGAGCTGTCGCTCGTATCCCGCATCGACACCGATAGAAGGTCCCTGATTCTTCTGGACCGAACAGCGGTGGGCGACCCCATCCTCGATCCCATCCTCGATGAGATCGCCGAAGACCCCGTCCAACGGAACGCGCGCTACTGGATCGAGCGGCTCGCGCCCCGGGCGGACTCGATCGTGGACCTGACGCTGGATCGCCTTGTCGACATGAAGATCCTGGAGCACCACGACGGTGAATTCTGGACGTTGTCTCACGCCGTCGGTCAGGACGACCTCAACACCGGCAATGGAGAAGGCACGGCGGTCGAGTTCGTCACATCGCGCATCACGAAGGTGCTCTTCTACAACGAGATTCCTACGCCGAGAGACATCATCATCGTCGGCCTTCTCAATACGTGCGATGTCCTGCGCTTCATATTCGAACTCGATGACGAGTCGGAGAGGCGTATCAAGGTCGTCTGCCAGTTGGAACTGATCGGCCGTTCCATCGCCGAGGCGGTCGCCCACAACCTTGCCGGCCCGTTGCTTCGGCGTTCCCACCTCACCAAGAAGATCCCGACGGTTCCGTTGCGTAAATTGCTGTTCAATTCACATCTTCGCGACGGCAACATCCCGGCTCTCCTTGCGGACGTTGCGCAGGAGTACGGTCCGGTGTTCAAGATCCGTCCGCCGTTCAAGAAACCCATGATCTTCCTCGCCGGGGCCGAGACGAATCACTGGACGAACAAGCGCGGGCGCATGTATCTGAGAGCCAAGGACTACTTCGCCGACTTCGAGAAAATCTACGGCGCGAATGGCGTATTGCCCTCCCTGGATGGGGCCGATCATTTCCGGCTCCGCAAGTCCCTGGCGCCTGCGTATTCCCGGGGCAGATTGGAAGGGCAACTGCACCAGCTCTTCGATCATGTCCGAAAATACATGGCGAATTGGAAAGTTGGAGACACCTTGCCCGCCACGACCATGTGCCGGAAAATGGTCAACGCGCAGCTTTCTCCGATCTTCCTGGGCGTTGAATCGCAGGACATCTTCGACGATCTGTCGACGTACAAGGAGCGGGCGCTCACCACCCACATCATGCGGGCGCTGCCCAAATTCACGCTGGGCACCCCGGGAATGAGACGCCGGGCCAAGGCCGTCGACACGTTGCTGGAGCGGGTCCAGAGCATCCATACCTCGGCCCAGCGGGCCGAGGCTGCTCGGGACCTGGCGGATGACCTGCTGAGCCTGCACGCGAGCGATCCCCAGTTCGTCCCTGAGTCGAATCTGCGTTTCGCCCTTTCAGCGGCGCTGATCGCCAGCGTTTACCTCGGCGATGCGTTCAGCTTCACACTCTACGCCATGGCGTCACGGCCCGAGATTTACGCGAGGATCCGGAGCGAAGCGGATGCCCTGTTCAATGACGGCGATCCGGAGGCCGAGGCATTCCACCCGTCCGCCATCGACGTGACGCACCGATTCCTGATGGAGTGCCTGCGCATTTACCCGATCGTCCCGGTGTCCATTCGGAACGTCATGAATACGTGCGTGGTGGAGGACTACGAACTGCCGGTGGGGTCACAGATCTTCATTGCGCAGACGGCCGCGCACTACATGAACGACGTGTTCCCCGAGCCCTTCAAATTCGACATCGACCGTTATCTGTCTCCGCGCAATGAGCACCACGGTTCCGGGTACGCCCCGTTCGGGCTGGGCACGCACACGTGCCTCGGCTCCCGGTGGCTGGAACTGCAATTGGCCGTCAACGTGCTGATGGTCGCGCACTACTTCACCATCGAAGTGGCCCCCACGAACTTCAAGTTCCGGTTCAATCCCCTTCCATCGATGAAGCCCAGCAAGAAGCTGAACTTCCGCGTCTCCGAGCGCAGGCGCGAGATTCGCGCTTGACGGGCCATCCCGCTTCCGCCACACCTGGAGCCAGCAACGTTCTCCGAAACGAAAGGAAGCAACATGCCCGACGGAGTCGAGCAGCTCAACGAGGACATCATCGCGGCCGCCCGGATCCTGAGCCGTGAGGGGCTGGTGCAGGGGTTCGGTCACGTGAGCGCGCGCATCCCGGACTCGGACCTGTTCGTGATCACCCCGCGGATCGCCCTGGAGCTGGTGCAGCCCGGACAACTGGTGGTGGTGAACCTGCAGGGTCAGGTGCTGGAGGCGCCGGCGACGCCATCCTTCGAGACCGCCCTCCACACGGCCATCTTCAACGCCCGGCCGGACGTCAACGCCATCACGCGGATCCACGCGCGGACCGCCAACATCTTCTCGGTGACGGACACGCCCCTGGACGCGGTGCACAACCACGGCAGCTTCTTCAGCGGCGGCGTGCCGGTGTTCAGGACCATCGACCTCATCTCCACGCGCGAGCTGGGCGAAGGCGCGGCCGCGGCGCTGGGGGATGCGGCGGCGGTGCTGTTGCAAGGCAACGGGCAGGTGACGGTGGGCCGGACCATCCCGGAAGCGGTGATGATGGCCATCTACCTCGAGGAGGCGGCGCAGGTGCTCTACGGCGCCATGCAGGTGGGGACGCCGCGTTTCCTTCCCCGGGAGGCGGCGGGCTCGCGACAGAAGGAGGCGCTGCCGCCCCCGGACATGGAGCGCGCCTGGAACTTCTTCAAGAGCCGGGTGGGGATGTAGCCGCCGCCCATCCCAAATCCAACCCCTCTCCCTTTGGGAGAGGGTGGCCGAAGGCCGGGTGAGGGCTGCGCGGCGACTCTGCCTCTCCATGGGAGGCCGCTGGCGCCGTGAAGCCCTCACCCCGACCCTCTCCCAGAGGGAGAGGGAGCGGATTCGACACGGCCTGTTTCGCGGGAATGACGGTTCTGGAACGTCAAAGACGCCATGCCGACAAGCCGGCATGGCGTCTTGGCTTCAAACGGCCCCGAGGATCAGCCCGCGAACTCGACGTCGAGCTTGGCGGTTTCCCCGGCCTTGACCTCGACTTCCTTGGTCTGGGTGCCGAGCTTCTCGTGCCAGATCTGCACTTGGTACTTGCCGGCGGGCAGGTCGGTGATGCTGAAGGCCCCGTCTGCGCCGGTGACGCTGTAGTAGGGGTTGCCGGCCACGAAGATCCAGCCGCCCATCCAGCCGTGGACGTCGCACTTGACTTCCATGATCTCCGGCTTGTCGAATTTCACCTTCAGCTTCTTCTTGAACTTGGGCTGGGCCCGGTTCATGGGCTTGTTGATCTTGCTGTAGGTGTGGATATTGTGGAGCACCTTGTCGGGATTGAGGATGGTGACATCGGCGCCGGCCGCGACGGCCAGCACGTGCGGTTGATACACGCAACCGTTCTGGTCGAGGGTCACCCCCTTCTTCTCCAGCTTCTTGCCGCCCTTGACGTCGGCTATGTACACGATCACGTTGGCGAGCTTGCCGTCCTTGACCACCAGCGACTCGTCGAACTTGGGGGACTTGTCGCAGCGCCTCTTGTCCTTGGTGACCTTGAGCTTCTTCGGCGCGGGCACGGTGCCCTTGAAGAGCACGGCGCCGGAGATGCCACCGCCGGCGGCGAGCGCGGGCTGATAGGCGCCCAGGGTCAGAGTGGCGGCCACGAAAACCGCCAGCATGGCGAGTAACGGAAACCTGCGGTTCATATCAGTCTCTCCTCTTGCGATCTTGCGAAATTGCCTTCAGTTCCAGGTTAACCCTGTTTGTTGGCTTCCTCAACACCTTCCTTGCCGGACTCCATTGCCGGCGCCTCTTCGGCCTTGGCCGTGGCGGCCGGCGGCAAGCCGAGCGCCATGATGTAGTCGGTCAGCGCCTCGATCTGCTTCTTCTCGTCTCCCCCGAGGATGTCCTCGGGACCGCCCGGGTAGAACGACGGCATCTTGGTCCCCGGCTGGAGCTTCTGCGGGTCGAGGATCCACTTCTCGATCCAGTCCGGGTTCAGCCGCTGGCGGGCGAGGTTCAGGTCCGGCGCCCAGTCTTCCACCGGACCGTCGGGCTTCTTGTCGCCCCGGACGTGGCAGCTTCCGCATTCGAAGTAGTCATCGGAGAACAACGTCGCGCCGGCCTTGAGATAGCCCGCGGGCACCTTTGCCTCGTCGACGTGAACGTAGGGGATCTCGACCTCGGACAGGGCCGCGAAGTAGTTCACGAAGATATCCGCGTGGGGACCGTCGAAGCCGAAGGTGGGCATGCGGATCCTGAGCCAGGGCCGGATCGGGGTCTCGGGGTTCTGCAGGAAGCCGAACAGCCAGTTGGCTTGGACCTTCTCCCCCTGGCCGTTGAGCGGCGGCGGCGCCAGGGTCGGGTTCTCCTCGTAGTACTTGCTAATGTACCCGCCCTCACCATCGATGACGTGGCAACCGATGCAGTTGTACTCCTGGACTTGGCGACGGCCGGCGGAGATCTGCTGCGCCCGCTCGGAGTGGTCGGCCTTGAACGCTACGGGCACCTTCCGCTCCACGAAACCGTGCAGCAGCACCCGCAGGGCCTTGATGTCTTCCTCGGGCAGGTCGAAGTGGGGCATCAACTGCTCCACCCGCTCGGTGGCGTACACCCTGGGGTTGTGGATCTTGTTGAAAGTCCAGTCCTTCCAGGTGTGCTTGATGCTGGTGTCGTTGCCGAAGAACAGCTCCTCCAGCGGCTTCGACCCGAAGGTCGTCAACTCGACGCCGATGCGGGATTCCTTCTCCATCCCCGGGATGTCGTGACAGCCGGCGCAACCGTACTTGCGCACCAGCCTCTCGCCCTTGACGACGTTGGCGGGCTCCTCGAGGCGCGCCACTACCTCGGCGTCGGGCTCGGGCTTCGTGCCCAGCGTCATCAGGTAAGCGGTCAGCGCCGCCGCCTCTTCCTCGGACAGCCGCAGGCTCGGCATGCGCGTGTCGGGATTGTAGCTCTTGGGATTCAGCAGCCAGTGGTAGGTCCAGCGCGGGTTCACCTTGGCGGCGATGTCCTTCAGGTTCGGCACCAGGTCCTTGCCGGCGATGCGGGTGGTGAACTCGCCCTCGGCGAACCCGTGACAGCCCAGGCACCCCACCGAACGGGCCAGCTCCCGGCCCTTCTCCACCATGGCCGCGTCACCCGGCTTGTACCCCTCCGGCGCGGGGTGTTCCTTGAGCCAGCCATCGGCTTCCTTCTTGGACACGCTCCACAGGTACGAGGCCGCGGCCAGCGCCTCGTCTTCCGTGAAGAAGAAGTGCGGCATGCGGGTGCGGGACCTGAACTCGCGCGGGTCCTTGATCCACTGGACCATCCACGCGGGGTCCAGCTTGGCCTGGACCTTGCGCAGGCTCGGCCCGACCTTGGGGATGTCGCCGTAGCCCACCACCAGGTGGCAGCCGGTGCACCCTACCTGCTCGAAGATCTGCTGCCCCCGTGCCACCACCTGGGCGCCCTCGAGGCCTGCAACGTTGAGATGACAGGTGACGCAGTTGGCCTGCACGTCGTTGTCCAAGAGCAACGGGTGTTCCCAGAACTTCACGTTGCCGTGGGCCTGGGCAAGGCTGTTGACCCCCTCTCCCTGTCCTTCGTGACAAACGGTGCAGCCGAAAACGCGCGGCGGATGGGCGGTGTCGCTCAAGAACGTCAGCCGCTTGGGATGGGTGGTGAGGGGTTGCGGCAGGTCGTCGAAGCCGGCGCGGTTGATGCCGATGTGGCACGACTGGCAGCGGTCCACCCGGTCCACCTGTTGGTCGAAGTTATTGCGGTCGAAGTCCTTGAGGACCACCTGCTGGATGCTGGGGACCTTGTAGAGGGTGAACTGCGGGAAGCCGTCCGGGCCCACCGTGACGGTGGCGTTGTCCATCTGGCGCTGCCACTTGCGCTTGTCGCCCTCCAGCGCGTAGATCTGTTCGTCGATCTTCTTGACGCCGTCCTGGACCTCCCTGATCTCCGCCTTGACGTCAACGCGCTTCTTGCGCGCGGCTTCCAGGGCCGGCTCGAGGGCGCGTTGCTGGGCTTGCAACTCCTGGATGTGCCTGCGGTACGGGCCCGCGTCCTCTCCCAACTGGACCGCGTGGTCGAACTCGTACCAGGCTTCGTCCAGCTCGCTCTTGACGAACTTGACCTCCTGGTCCGCGTCGAAGTACTCGACCTCGACCCGCTGTTGAAGCTCCTTGAGTTCCGCGAGCCGCGCGCCCTTCTCGCCGCTCTCGAGGCTCTCCACCTCGGCGGCGCGCTGCTTCACGAGTTCCGCGTACTTCGGGTCCGCGTTCAGGCGCTCCTGCTCCTTGGCCAGCGCCGCCGCGGCGCGCTCGTAGTCCGTTTGGATGAACTCCGCCTGGTGAATCTTCCACACCCGCCTGGTGATGTTGTCGTCGAACACCGACCACAGGGACACCACCACCAGCAGGATGGAGCCTACGAAAAAGACCGTCCCGTAGGATTTTTTTTCTTCGTCAGGATCTACGCCGCGAACCGCCATTCACTCTCCCTCACAGCACGCAGAGAATCTATCCGCATCTCGGCGTCAAGCCGCCTTGCTCTCCAACACGCGCCCAAGCCAGAACACCATCACGCCGATGAGGGTCATGATGATCTCCTCGGCCATGGCTATGCCCTGGAAGATGCCCACGAACAACGTGAAACCCACCGCGGCAAGGCCCAGGGCCTGAATAAGCTTTGCCAGATAGAACATCAGATATTAAGCCAGGGGGTCACCATGATGTACTTGATGTTGAACACCAGCCGCAGGAACATCTTCACCGGGAGCCCGATCATGGTGATGAACAGAAAGGACGTGATGGCGAAGCGGACCGCGCCCCACCGGATCATGAACTCCTTGCCCTTGATCCAGACCACCCACTTGTAGAACAGCCACGTCGAGACCACGTAGTAGAGCAGCACGAGGAACAGCCCGAAGCCGGCCTGAGCCCAATAGTCCCGCAGGCCCACGATGTAGGGCAGGTCCACGTTGGTGAGGGCCACCACCTTGTGTGGGTCCCATCGCTGCCAGGGCCAGAACAGGTTCCATCCCGGCCCGCGGAAGAACGTCCCGATGATGATCGTGACCACCCACAGGATGTGGAATCCGATGTAGAAGGTCATGATCTCCCACTTGCGTTCCTTGAAGGAGTAGTAGCCGTTGCCCTTGGTGTTGATGTCGATGAACGGGATCACCATCAGGCCGATGATGATGAAGGTCGGCAGCACCACCCCGGCGTACCAGGGATCGAAGTACACCAGCATTTCCTGCAGTCCGAGGAAATACCACGGCGCCTTGGAGGGGTTGGGGGTGCGGGCCGGGTTGGCCGGCTCCTCCAGCGGCGCGTCCACCAGCAGCGACCACAGCGTCATGGCCACCATCACGAAGATGGTCACCAGGAACTCGCCGCGCACCAGGTGCGGCCACGTGTGAATCTTGTCGTCGACGACGATCGTCCGGCTTCTTTCCTGGGCCTCAGCCATACGATGGCACCCTTTCCCTTAGCGATGAACCCGTACGCCGACGAACCTAAAGCGGAGGGCCGGAGAAGCCGTCCCGGCGGATGCGCCAGAAGTGCACGGCCATGAGCAGGCTGGCCACCAGCGGGATGAAGATGCAGTGGAGGATGTAGAACCGCAGCAGGGTGTGCGGACCGATGTCGCCGCCCCCGAACAGGAACGCCCGCGCGTCGTAGATCGGGTTGGCGCCGACGAACTCGGCAAAGGGTCCTTCATGCCCCAGCAAGGGCGTGGCCCGCGCCATGTTGGAGCCCACGGTGACCGCCCAGATGGCGAGTTGGTCCCACGGCAACAGGTAGCCGGTAAAGCTCAACAGCAGGGTCAGCACCAGCAGCAGCACGCCGACGATCCAGTTGAACTCCCGCGGCGGCTTGTAGGAACCGGTGAGGAAGACCCGGAACATGTGCAGCCACACGAAGATGACCATGGCGTGGGCCGCCCAGCGGTGCATGTTGCGCATGAGCATGCCGAAGGGCATGTCGAACTCCAGGTACTTCATGTCCGCGTAGGCGTACTGCGGCACCGGCCGGTAGTAGAACATCAGGTAGATGCCGGTCACCACCGTGAGCAGGAACATGAGGAAGGTGAGCCCCCCCATGCACCAGGTGAAGCGCATGCGCACGGCGTGCCTGCGCACCTTGGCGGGATGCAGGTGCATCCACACGTTGCCCGTCACCATCAGCACGCGGTTCCGCGGCGTGTCCTCGTAGCCGTGTCGGAAGATCGACTTCCAGACCTGGCTCTCGACGATGTCCTTCTTGATCTGTTCCAGGTTGATCATGGTCGGTCTCAAGCCTTTAGGATGCTGTTGGGGTGCTGCTCATCCGGTTCCCCGCCCGGCGCCATGCGGAACGTCCTGGATTTGTCCACCACGAGCTGCCCGTCCTCCGCCACCGCGATCTCGAAGCGGTCCAGCGGCCGCGGCGCCGGACCCTCGAAGTTCAGCCCCGACTTGAAGAAGCCGCTGCCGTGGCAGGGGCACTTGAACTTGCTCTCGGCGGAGAGCCAGCGCGGCGTGCATCCCAAGTGGGTGCATATGGAGGAGATGGCGTAGAAACCCGCCTCCTCGCGCACGATCCACACGCGGAAGTCCTTCTTGAACTTCTCGCTCACCTCGCCGATGGCGTAGTCGGAGGGAAAGCCCGCCTTGAACGTGGAAGGCGGCTTGAAGAGCACCCGCGGAAACGCCGACCGCATGAAACCGAAGAGGGAGACCAGGGAGAACACCCCGAACCCCAGCCAGCCGAGGCGGCCGAAGAAGTCCCGGCGGCTCCAGATGCCTCGCTCGATTTTCCGTTTCTCGCTCGTAGCCATCGCGCCCCTACTTCTTCTTGAACCAGCTTATGACGGCCCCCCAAACGATGAAGAACAGGCCGCCGACCATCAACGCCAGCCCCACCGGCCCGAACACGAATGAAAGGCCGGCCCCCAACACGAAAAACAGCACGCCGGCGCCCAGGGGATTCATCGGCGCCGGGGTGGACCCGCTCGCTGCCTCCCGTGGCTCCTCGCCCCGGATCAGCTCCTCGCGGACCAGCGAGAAGGCGAGCTCCTTCAGATCCTCCCGCTTCTCCGGCTCCACGGAACGGATCAAACGGCCGATGCGCTCGGCAAGCCGCTCGACTTCCGCTTCCGTCGACTCAGGGTCGGATGTTGGAGGTTCTGAAGCCACTGAGAATAGAAAACGTGATTAATATAAGCGATTCCGGATGTCAACCGAGGGGGACAAGACGCATGGCAGTTCAGCGGTTGCTAGACCGAAGTTCCGGTGAACACGGGGGCGCCGCGACTCAGCGCCTCCAACGGCACCGCCTCTACCCGGTCGGAGAGCGGAAAACGCCGGGTGCCGGGGTACAATATCGCCACCCGCGCCAGTCCGATGTCCGTCAGCGCGTTCCGGATCGACGGCGTCACCCTGGGCGCGTCGGCCAACTTGCACTCGATGCCGTAGAGGGCGTCGCCCCGCCGAAGGATCAGGTCGATCTCCGCGCCCTGGTGAGTGCCCCAGAAAAACGCTTCGTCGTGAAACTCGGTCGACAACACCTGCTCGATGACGAAACCTTCCCACGACGCGCCCACCCGTGGGTGGGTGAGCAGGGCTTTCTCGGTTGCAATGCCGAGCAACTGGTGCAACAGACCCGAGTCGCGAACGTATATCTTCGGCGCCTTCACCTGACGCTTCTTGATGTTGGCAAACCAGGGCCGCAACTGACGCACCATCATGGCATCGGTAAGCGCATCGAGGTAACGCGCCACAACGGCAGGGCGGACCCCAAGCGCACGCGCCGGTTCCGCGGCGTTCCAGGTCTGGCCGTGGTAATGCGCGAGCATGGCCCAGAAACGCCCCATGGCGGCGGCCGGCACGCGTACGCCCCACTGGGGAAAGTCTCTCTCCAGAAGAGTCTGGATGTACTCACGGCGCCATGCCACGCTGTCTTCCTCGCGTTCGGCTAGAAAGGACCGGGGCAACCCGCCGCGACGCCACAACCTGGCCTGAGCGTCACTGGAATGATCCGCCGCCTCATTCGCCGTGAAGCCGCCGAGGAGCACCCGCTCCGTACGGCCGGCAAGGCTTTCGGACGTCTGGCGAAGCAGCCCTCCGGACGCGCTCCCCAGGACCAGGAATCTGGCCGGCGACGGAGTCCGATCCACCAACACCCGCAACGTGGGAAACAGCTCCGGCCTGAGTTGCACTTCGTCGATGACGACCAGATCACGCAACGGTTCCAGTGCCGTCATGGGCTCGTCAAGCCGGGCCAAGCTGGCCGGAGACTCCAGGTCGAAGTAATTGACGGAATCGGGGTCGAGGAACTGCCTTGCCAGCGTAGTCTTTCCGCACTGGCGCGGGCCTGCCAGCACCACTACCGATGCGCGCCCCAGTGCAGTACGGATCGCCTCAAGAGGACTGCGGCGAATTACCATTACTGCAAGATACCATGAAAATCACACAGAAACTAGACGATTTTCATGGTAACTTGGCTGTCAGTGTGCCAGCCCCAGTACGTCGCGCATGCTGTAGAGGCCCCTCTCCTTGTCCACCACCCACTGCGCCGCCCGTATGGCGCCGCGCGCGAAAGCGTCCCGGCTGTGGGCGCGGTGAACCAGTTCGATCCGCTCTCCGATGCCGCCGAACATCACGGTGTGCTCGCCCGCGATGTCCCCGGCGCGGACGGAGAGGAGGCCGATGTCCGTCTTCTTCCGCTCGCCGAACCCGCTGCGGCCCTCCACGCCCACCCGTTCCAGCTTCCGTCCCAGGGCGTCGCCCGCGGCCCGGGCCAGGGCCAGCGCGGTGCCGCTCGGCGCGTCCTTCTTGAACCGGTGGTGCGCCTCCACGACCTCCACGTCATAGGTGTCGCCGAGGCTGCGGGCCACCTGGCCCACTAGGCCCAGCAGCAGGTTCACCCCGAGGCTCATGTTCGGGGCGAGGACGGTAGGAGTCCGGGCCGCCAGGGTACGGATCTGCCGGAGTTGTCTGGCGTTGAACCCCGTGGTGCCGATGACGATGGGCGTGGCGGTCTTGGCCGCGGCCTTCATATGGGCGATGGATGCCTCGGGGGTGGTGAGGTCGGCGATGACGCGCTTTTCTTCCGCCGCCGGCTCGATACGGTCGACGATCTTTACGCCCAGATGGCCTGCGCCCGCCACTTCCCCGGCGTCCTGACCGAGCCTAGGGCTGCCGGGCCGGTCAACGGCCCCGACGAGGGTGCAGCCCGGAGTATCCTGGATCAGGCGGACCAGCGTGCCGCCCATCCTTCCGCCCGGTCCGCAGACGATCAGGCCGAGCGTGTTTGGTTTCGCGTTTTGCATTCGGAGTTGACCATAACCCCAACTGTGAGCTTAGGGGTCTGGGGCGTCTAAAACATGTTGATCTCACAGTATCCGTCACTTTGATGGCCGTTGGCGATACGTCATCCGGCGGTGCTCAACTTCGCCACAACAAAGTTGACGAAGGCTGAACAGACGACAAGCATAAACTTAGCGTCGCTGAAGTCCACTTTTTCTTCATCTGTTAGTGCATGCCGAATACCACCTTCGTCCGACGTATAACCATAAAGGTTGCTGAAAGCAGCCTTCAGTGCAGGATGCAAACCGATTTCATTCTCAAGCTTCTTTATCAACTGACCTAACGTACCCTTATCGGATCCGACCGTAGCCGCGACGAGACTCTCTACTGCTGAAATCGATTCCTTGATTGAGTTCCGGTAGTCAGGAGCATTCCTGTCTGACAGTAGCTCAAGAGCACGATGTAGATGATTCCGTACCGGGTCTGGTGACAATGCGATAGCCTGATCAACTTCGGCTACCTCTTGCTGGTCCGTCATTCTTGTTATTTTTCCGGCTACAAACCGGTAGCCGGACAACTCCCTCTCAAACAGGGAGTTGCATGCCTTCGTGAAACGGTCTTTGAAACCACCTCGTTCATAGTTTTGCGCGACAAACTCGACAAACTCATACACATCGTACCACTGGCAACCAAAGAATTGCTGCCTTAGGAACTTAACTGTCTGCGGCCAATAGTTCGGCAATTCGTCAAGTGGAAGCTTAAAATGGCTGAACCACAGCCGTTGACAAAGTACGTTGATTTCCCGGTTGCTTGAATAGCCCAGAAAATCATCCCGCATGTAGTCCCAACACTGAAGTTTAACGAGGCTCCAAAGCCCGTTCCGGAGCGGTTCATCTATTGACTCTATTTGGATGACTTCCTTGGGCGACCTGTAACCGTACCGCTCTGCGAAACTCACGTGATCTCCTTGACCGATAGGACTCGGCCCTCAATCGGACTGGCAATCAGAATTCAGAGAATGACGGTAACCTCGGCTACATAGATCTCTTAGGTTTGGTGCCATCCGTCACCCACAGAGCCCGTATTCCACCATTGCGGTCTTCAACTGCATGAGGTTCGACTCGCCCATGGGAGTCAGGGGCAACCGCAGATCCGGGCCGCACTTGCCCATGAGGGACAGGGCGGTCTTGACCGGGATGGGATTGGTCTCGCTGAACAGGCAGCGGATCAGCGGCATCAGCTCGAACTGGATCCGGCGGCCGGTGGCCCAGTCGTCGCGCAGGCAGGCTTCCGTCAGGTCGGCCATGGCCCGCGGCGCCACGTTGCCCGTGGTGGTGATGACGCCCTTGCCGCCCAGCGTCATGAGCGAGTACACGAGCGAGTCTTCGCCGGAATAGACGGCCAGGGAGTCGCCGCACAGCCGGATGACGTCGATGGCCTGGTCCACCGATCCGGTGGCTTCCTTCACGCCGGCGATGTTGCCGATCTCCGCCAGCCGCGCCAGCGTCTCCGGCTCCATCTTCGAGGCCGTGCGGCCCGGAATGTTGTAGACGATGAGAGGGATGCCCACGTGCTCGGCCACCGCCCGGTAGTGGCGGTAGATGCCCTCCTGGGTGGGCTTGTTGTAGTAGGGGGAGATGAGCAGCGCGCCGTCGGCACCCGACTCCTCGGCCGCGCGGGTGAGGTCCATGGCCTCGCGGGTGGAGTTGGAGCCGGTTCCGGCGATGACCGGGACCCGCTGCCTTGCCGCCCGCACCACCGCGTCGATGACCGCGTGGTGCTCCTCGTGGTCCAGGGTGGCCGATTCTCCGGTGGAGCCGCACGGCACCAGGGCGTGGGTGCCCTGCTCGATCTGGAAATCCACCAGCGCCTCGAGGGAGGCATAGTCTACCCCGCCGTCCTTGAACGGCGTGACGATTGCAGTCATGGATCCGGCGAACATGTCGTCACCCCCTTTGCGCCCTTCCCTTCGAAGCAGGTCAGGCGCGGGCGGGTTTGAAACCCGCCCCTACACGGTCCTGGGACCCCACCCTGGCGCGCTTTCCGGTCAGACGCGGATGCTGCCCTGGAACACTTCCTGCGCGGGTCCGGTCATGTAGACCCGGTCGTCGTCGGCCCAGTGGATCTCCAGGTCCCCGCCGATCAGGTGTACCGTTATCTTCTTCTCGGTCCTCCCGGTCAAGACGCCGGCCACGCCCACCGCGCTGGCGCCGGTGCCGCACGCCCAGGTCTCGCCGGCGCCGCGTTCCCACACGCGCATGCGCACCTCGTCCGGCGCCAGCACCTGCACAAACTCGGTGTTGACCCGGTTGGGGAAGAAGTCGTGGTGCTCGAAGCCGGGTCCAAGGCGGGGAAGGTCCAGCCCGTCCACGTCGTCGAGGTAGAGGACGCAATGGGGATTGCCCATGGACACGCAGGTGACCGTGTACTCGCTGCCGTCGACGACGAGCGGACGGTCGAGGATACGGCCGTCGGCGTCCACCGGGATGTCCCGGCCTTCGAGCACCGGGCGGCCCATGTCCACCTCCACCCGGTCGCCCTTGAGCCGAGGCCGGATGATTCCGGCCAAGGTGTCCACCTCGATCTCCTGCTTCCGGGTCAGGCCGTGCTCGTAGACGTACTTGGCGAAGCAGCGGATGCCGTTGCCGCACATCTCCACCTCGCCGCCGTCGGCGTTGTAGATCTCCATCCTGAAGTCGGCCGCAGCCGACGGCTTGATGGTGAGCAACTGGTCGGCGCCCACGCCGAAGCGGCGGTGGCACAGGTTCCTGGCGATGTCCGCCAGCCCCGCCGGCTGCGCCTCCATGCAGTCCAGCACCACGAAGTCGTTGCCGCAGCCGTGCATCTTGGTAAACGTGATCTCGTTCATGGCTCCTCCGCGCCCGTAGCATGTCCGCTCGCCCCGGACGCCCTCACCCCGGCCCTCTCCCAGAGGGAGAGGGAGTCGGAGGGCAGCCCTTCCCGCAGGGAGTCGGAGGGCAGCCCTTCCCGCAGGGAGTCGGAGGGCAGCCCTTCCCGCAGGGTGTCGGAGGGCGGCCCTTCCCGCAGGGTGTCGGAGGGCGGGACATCCTACAGCATCGCCGGAATTTTCTCTCCCGCCACCAGGCCCTCCAGGGTCTCGCGCTCCCGGACTACGGCGAACTCCTTGCCGTCCACCAGCACTTCCGCGGCCCTGGGGCGGGTGTTGTAGTTGGAGGCCATGGTGAAACCGTAGGCGCCGGCGCTCATCACGGCCATGAGATCACCCGGTTCGGGCGGCTGGATGTCGCGGTCCTGGGCGAGGAAGTCGCCGCTCTCGCAGATGGGGCCCACCACGTCCGCGGTCATGGGCTCGGCCTCACGCCGGTCCACCGGGCGCAGGCCCTGGAACGCGCCGTAGAGCGAGGGGCGGACGAGGTCGTTCATGGCGCCGTCCACCACCACGAAGTTCTTGGCCTCGGTGCGCTTGAGGTAGAGCACCCGGGTCACAAGGATGCCGGCGTTGCCCACCATGGAGCGTCCCGGCTCGAGCACCAGGGTCACGTCCAGGCCGCGCACCCCCTCCATGAGCGCCTTGGCGTAGTCTTCGGGAGCCGGCGGCTCCTCGTCGTCGTAGCGGATGCCGAGCCCGCCGCCCAGGTCCACGTAGCGGATGTCCGCCCCTTCCCCCTGGAGCAATTCGATGAAGGCGCGGACACGCTCGGCCGCGTCCGCGAAGGGCGACGTCGAGGTGAGCTGGGAGCCGATGTGGCAGTCCACGCCCACCACATCGAGGTTCGGCAGGGCGATGGCGCGGCGGTAGGCCGCGGCCGCGGGGTCGATGGCGATGCCGAACTTGCTCTTCTTCATCCCGGTGGAAATGTACGGATGGGTCTGCGGGTCCACGTCGGGATTGATGCGAAAGCTCACCGGCGCCGTCACCCCCATGCTCCCGGCTACTTCGTTCAGCGCCTCCATCTCCTGCTCCGATTCGACGTTGAACATGAGAATTCCGGAGCGCAGCGCATACTCCATTTCCTCGCGCGTCTTCCCCACCCCCGAGAAGACCACCTTGCCCGGGTCGGCCCCGGCTTTGAGCACCCGGAAGAGCTCACCGCCGGAGACGATGTCGAAGCCCGAGCCCTCGTTCACGAAGGCCCGCAGCACCGCCAGGTTGGAGTTGGCCTTGACCGAGAAGCACACCAGGTGGCGGCTGGCGGCAAAGGCCTGGTCGAAAGACCGGAAGGCGTCACGCAACTGCGCAAGGCTGTACACGTATGCCGGCGTCCCCACCGCGTCGACGATCTCCCGCAGGGGCACGTCCTCGCAATACATCTCGTCGTTCCTGTACGTGAAACGATCCGTCACGGTCGCCATTCTATGCTCACCTCGTTCGACGGTCCGCTGGCGGAGCCGTCCGACAGACGGGCCAGGACCCGATACCGGTACACCATGCCGGCGCGGAGATCCCGATCCGTGTAATCATACTCGGTACGCTTCAAGAACCTGCCCCGGTCCTCGACATCGATGACGGCCCGCTCCTCGTACCCGCTCCCGCACTCAAGGCAGTCCGCGCGCGTGCTCTTGCGCAACACCACGAACGCCGCCAGGTCCGTCAGCTTCCGGCCGTCGAGGGCGACCCGCGGACGCGACCATCCGAGCCGGATGCCCCGGTCCTCGACCCGAGCCGTCAGGTCGGCGACGGCGGCGGGCGCCAGCAGCTCGGGCACCCGCGGCGGACCCTTCCTGCCGCAGCCGGCGGCCAGCACGGCCGGCAGCAGGAGCAGGCACAGGATACCCGCCGTCCCAAATCCAACCCCTCTCCCTCTGGGAGAGGGTGGCCGAAGGCCGGATGAGGGCTTCCCGGTGACCCTGCCTTTACGAGCACCCTCACCCCAGCCCTCTCCCAGGGGGAGAGGGGGTCGGAAGGTGCTCGGTTCCATGACCCGCGGTGGAATCGGGGCGGTCGCCATCAGACCCCCAACTTCTTCAACCTGCGGCGTACGTTGACAGAGGCGGTGCCGCCCGGCGCGCGCCGGCGCTCGACGCCGGCCCGGAGCGTGAGGATATCGTAGACGTCGGGGCCGATCTCCGGGCAGTACCCCTGAAGCTCCTCAAGGGACAGTTCCTCCAGCCTGTGCTTCGTGTCGATGCAGTGGCGCACGACCCGGCCCACCACATCGTGGGCGGCCCGGAAGCTGAGGCCCCGGCCCACGAGATAATCCGCCAGGTCGGTGGCGTTCATGAAGCCGCCTTCCGCCGCCGCGAGCATCCTTTCACTACGCACTTTCAGGCCGTTCACGAGCTCCCTTGCCATGAGCAGGCACGCCGTCACCGTGTCCACGGTGTCGAACAAGGGCTCCTTGTCCTCCTGGAGGTCGCGGTTGTAGGCCAGCGGCAGTCCCTTCATGATGGTCAGCAGCGCGTTCAGGTTTCCGTACACCCGGCCGGTCTTGCCGCGGATCAGCTCGGCGACGTCGGGGTTCTTCTTCTGGGGCATCATGGAGCTGCCCGTGCAGTAGGCGTCCGGCAACTCGATGAAGCCGAACTCCTCGCTGGACCAGAGGATGAGCTCATCCGCCATGCGGCTCAGGTGGACGAACAGGATCGCCGACGCCGACAGGAACTCCAGCACGAAGTCCCGGTCGCTGACGGCGTCTATGCTGTTCTCGGAAACGCGCGCAAAGCCCAGCAGTTGGGCCACGTAGGCGCGGTCGATGGGGAAGCTCGTGCCCGCCAGCGCGCCGGAGCCCAGGGGCATGACGTCGGTCTCCGCCCGACAGTGGCGGTAGCGGCTCTTGTCGCGCTCGAACATCTCCACGTAGGCGAGCAGATGATGCGCGAAGAGCACGGGCTGCGCCCGCTGGAGGTGGGTGTAGCCGGGCATCAGCACGCCTTCGTTCCGCCGCGCCGCCGCCGCCAGCGCCTTCCGCAGGGCCTCCAGATCCCCCAGGATGCCGTCGAGGGCGTCCCGCAGGTAGAGCCGCATGTCCAGGCTCACCTGGTCGTTGCGACTCCGGGCGGTGTGCAGCTTCTCGCCAACGTCGCCGATCATCTCGGTGAGCCGCCGCTCGATGTTCATGTGGATGTCTTCGTCGACGACGCTGAAGGGGAACTCGCCGCTGTCGATCTCCTTTTGGACCGCCCGCAGTCCGGCGACGATCTTGCGCGCGTCCGACGCGGGGATGATGCGCTGCTTGCCGAGCATGCGGGCATGGGCGATGCTGCCGGCGATATCGTGCCGGTAGAGGCGCCGGTCCACGTGCACGGAGGCAGTGAAGGCCACCACCGTATCGGCGGTGGAGCCGGCGAACCGGCCACCCCAGAGCTGTTTCTTCTTCGCCATCTCGATTACGCGCCTTGAACCGGACGCATCGCCGCTTCCTTATTCACCATGTCGGTTATGCACCCGCCACGCGCGTCAAGCGCCCGCCACCCGCCCGGCCATCTTGAGCCGCAGCGCGTTCAGCTTGATGAAACCGTCGGCATCCGCCTGGTTGTAACTCTCGTCCTTCTCGAAAGTGGCGGTGACGGGATCGTAAAGCGACACCGGCGAGCGCCTGCCGGCCACCGATACCGAGCCCTTGTAGAGCTTGAGCCGCACCGTGCCGGTCACCCGTTCCTGGGTGGCGTCCAGGGTCTGCTGCAGGATTTGGCGCTCGGGCGCGAACCAGTAGCCGTTGTAGATCATCTGGGCATAGCGGGGAATCAGCGAATCACGGAGCTGCATGACCTCCCGGTCCAGGGTGAGGTGCTCCACCGCCCGCCGCGCCGCGTGCAGGATGGTCCCCCCCGGGGTCTCGTAGATGCCACGGGACTTCATGCCGGCGTAGCGGTTCTCCACCATGTCCACCCGGCCGATGCCGTGGCGGGACCCGAGGTCGTTGAGCGCCACCAGCATCTCCGCCGGCTCCAGGCGCCGGCCGTCCAGCGCCACCGGGTCTCCGGAGGCGAACTCCAGTTCGATGAACTGCGGCTCGTCCGGGGCGTCCTCCGGGGCCGTGGTCCACAGGAACATGTCCGCCGGCGGCTCCTGCCACGGGTCCTCCAGCACGCCGCCCTCGTAGCTGATGTGGAACAGGTTCCGGTCCATGCTGTAGGGCTTGTCCTTGGTCACGGGGACGGGAATGCCGTGGCGTTTGGCGTAGTCGATGAGCGCGGTGCGCGAGTTGAGGTCCCACTCCCGCCACGGCGCGATGACCTGGATGTCGGGCTTGAGCGCGTAGTAGGTCAGCTCGAACCGGACCTGGTCGTTGCCCTTGCCGGTGGCGCCGTGGGAGACGGCCTCGGCGTTCTCCTCGACGGCTACCTCGAGCTGGCGCCTGGCGATCAGGGGCCGGGCGATAGAGGTGCCCAGCAGGTAGGAGCCCTCGTAGACCGCGTTGCCCCGCAGCATGGGGAACACGTAGTCGCGGACGAACGCCTCCCTGAGATCGTCCACCACCACCTTGCCGGCGCCGGTGGCCAACGCCTTCTTCCGTACCTCCTCGAGATCCTCCTCCTGGCCCACGTCGGCGCAGTAGGCGATGACCTCGCAGTCATAGCTCTCCTTCACCCAGCGCAGGCAGACGGATGTGTCGAGACCGCCCGAGTAGGCAAGAACGACCTTTTTCGGTTTCATGACATCTCTCCGTTTGGCGATCGAGCGCCCCACGACCCGTCCCGATTCCAACCCCTCTCCCTCTGGGAGAGGGTGGCCGAAGGCCGGGTGAGGGCTGCCCGGCCCGGCGCCATGTTGGAACAGCCCTCACCCCGACCCTCTCCCGGAGGGAGAGGGGGCGGATTTCGACACGGCCTGGAAAGCGGGAATGACGGCGTTCCCGTAATCTCACCGGACGCGAGAGCCCTACGCTCCCACGCCGAGGCACCACACCATCAGCGCCTTCTGGGCGTGAAGGCGGTTCTCGGCCTGGTCGAACACCACCGAATGGCGGCCTTCGATGACCTCGTCGGTGATCTCCTCGCCGCGGTGGGCCGGCAGGCAGTGCATGACCGCTACGTCATCTTTCGCCCGCGACACCAGGTCCCCGTTGACCTGGAAGGGAGCGAAGGACTGTCTGCGGTCGCCGGCTTCCGCCTCCTGGCCCATGCTCGCCCACACGTCGGTGTAGATGGCGTCGGCGCCGCTCACGGCCTCGGCGGCATCGTGGGTCACGGCCACCTCGGCGCCGCCGGACGCCACCGAGTCGAAGATCCCGCCATCAGGCTCGAAGCCCTCCGGGCAGGCCAGCACGAACCGGAACGAAACCTTTTCCGCGGCCAGCAGCCAGGAATGCGCCACGTTGTTGCCGTCCCCCACGAACGCCACCTTGAGCCCTTCGATGCGCCCCTTGCACTCCTGGAGAGTCAGGAGGTCCGCCAACACCTGACAGGGATGGTAGAGATCCGACAACGCGTTGATCACCGGCACGGAGCCGTAGCGCGCCATCTCCGCCACGATGTCCTGGGCGAAGGTCCGCACCGCCAGGATGTCCACCAGGCGGTCCAGCACCCGTACGCAGTCGGCCGGCGTCTCCCGCGCCCCCATCCGCACCTCGTCCGGTCCCAGGAAGAGCGTGCTGCCCCCAAGTTCGGTCATGCCGATGTCGAAGGTGGCCCGGGTCCTGAGGCTGGGCTTCTGGAACACCATCCCGAGCTTCTTGCCGGCCAGCAACGGCCGCTGCCGCCCTTCCCCGCGTTCCTGCTTGAGCGTGGCCGCCAGGGAAAGGACCTCGTCCAGGTCCGCCCGGGTGAGGTCCCGCAACGTCAGTACGTCCCGCTTGTTCATGACCCCTGCACCCGCTCCAACACCCGTCCCAATATCTCCAGCGCCTCTTCCACGTCCGCCTTCTCGATGGTAAGCGGCGGCACCATGCGGAGCACGTTGGGTCCGGCCAGGACCACCAGCAGTCCCTCCTTCATGCACTCCTGCACCATCGGCCCGCATTCCCGGTCCATCTCCATGCCCAGGAGCAGCCCCTTGCCCCGCACCTCGCGGATGAAGCCGAAGCGTTGCACCAACGCCTCCAGCCCCTGCCGCAACTCGGCGCCCATGGCCTCGCAGTGCTCCACCAGGCCGGCTTCCAGGATGGTCTTCATCACCGCCAGCCCGGCGCTGCACACCACCGGATTGCCGCCGAAGGTGGAGGCGTGGGAACCCGGCGGAAAGCTCTTGGCCACCTCTTCCCGCGCCAGCATGGCGCCCAGCGGAAGACCGCCGCCCAGGGCCTTGGCCAGGGTCATGACGTCGGGCTCGACGCCAAAGTGCTCGTAGCCGAAGAGCCGGCCGGTACGTCCCATGCCCACCTGGACCTCGTCGAACATCAGCAGCAGCCCCTTGTCGTCGCAGAGCTGCCGAAGCCCGCGAATATAGGATACGTCCGGCACCACCACGCCGCCCTCGCCCTGGATGGGCTCCACCAGGATGGCCGCTGTGCGCTCGTCCACCGCATCTTCCGCGGCGTCCAGGTCGTTGAACGGCACGTAGCGGAAACCCGACGGCAGCGGATCGTAGCCGAGCCGGATCTTCTCCTGGCCGGTGGCCGTGAGCGTGGCGAGGGTGCGCCCGTGGAACGAGTTGAGGGCGGTGATGACCTCGCTTCTGCCTCCGGCCTGCTCCGAGCCGTAGCGGCGCGCCAGCTTGATGGCGGCCTCGTTGGCCTCGGCGCCGCTGTTGCAGAAGAACACCCGGTCAGCGAAGGAATGGTCGCACAGAGCCTTGGCCAGCCGGGCCTGGGGCTCGATGTGATACAGGTTGGACACGTGGATCAGGGACCGCACCTGCTCGGACACGGCCTTGGCTACGGCCGGGTGACAGTGGCCGAGGCTGTTCACGGCGATGCCGGCCACGAAATCCAGGTACTCCTTGCCGTCCGCGTCCCACACCCGCGCCCCTTCCCCGCGTACCAGCGCCATGGGGAAGCGCGCGTAGGTGTTCATCACGTGTTTGTCGGTGAGTTGTTGTACTTCAAGGTTCGACATGGTGCATCCATCGGGCGCGGAGGGCGACCGCCGGTCGCCCCTACCGGTAATGACCTGTGGCGACGATAATGGTTCGTGTGTGCCAGAGCCCTCACCCGGCCTTCGGCCACCCTCTCCCAGAGGGGGAGGGGTCGTATTCGACTACTCGGACAGACTCCTAGTGTACTGTCCCACAAATAACTAGTATAATAATGGGCAACCCCCCAAAAGGAGGATGCCCATGCCGCGTGGTCGCCCGGTTAAGCCTGTGGTTCTGGCGGAGGAAGAGAAAGCCCAACTTGTCAGTCTTGCCAACTCTCGCTCCCTGCCGCACGGGTTGGTGCGGCGGGCGCAAATCGTTCTTGCCTGTGCAGAAGGAGAGTCCAACAGCTCTATTGCCGGGCGCATGCGCGTGAACAAGGCAACGGTCGCCAACTGGCGCAAGCGCTATCTCATGGGCGGCATCAAGGGCCTGCACGATGAACTGGGTCGGGGGCGCCACAGGACCTATGAAGATGAACGGGTGGCCACAACCCTCAACGCCGCACTGCAAAGCAAACCACGCGACGGTTCCAGCCATTGGAGCGTGCGTGCGCTGGGCGAGGAAACCGGCATTTCCAAGAGTACCGTGCAACGGTGGTTCAACCTGTTCAGCATCCAACCCCACCGCCAGCGTCACTTCAAACTCTCCAACGATCCCTTCTTCGTCGAGAAAGTGCGCGATATCGTGGGACTTTATCTCAACCCGCCCGACCATGCCGTGGTCCTGTGCGTCGATGAAAAAACCCAGGTCCAAGCCCTCAACCGCACTCAACCCATGCTGCCCATGGGATTGGGGTACGTCGAAGGGGTCACCCATGATTACGTCCGCCACGGCACCACCACCCTGTTCGCCGCCCTTGACATTGCTACCGGCCGAGTCATCGCCCAGTGCAAAAAACGCCATCGTCACCAGGAGTTCCTTACCTTCCTCAACCACATCGATGCCAACGTCCCCGAACCTTTCGACGTCCATCTCATCGCTGACAACTATGCTACCCACAGACATCCAAAGGTCAGAGCCTGGCTCGCTAAACGCCCCCGCTACCACATCCACTTTACACCCACCTATGCCTCATGGCTCAATCAAGTCGAACGCTGGTTCGGCCTCATCACCCAGATGGCCATCCGCCGCGGCTCCTTCTCCAGCGTCTCCCAACTCGTCCAGAAAATCCGACTCTTCGTCCAAAACTACAACCGCAATGCCGCTCCCTTCATGTGGACCGCCACCGCTGACTCCATCCTTGCCAAGGTCCAACGTCTTTGCTCATATATTTGCGGGACACGACACTAGGGGTCCCGGACCACCTCGGTTCCGACGCCGCGGTTGGTGAAGATCTCCAGCAGCACGGCGTGGCGGTCGCGGCCGTCGATGATATGGGTCTTGACGACGCCCCCGTTCAGGGCGTCGACACAGCACTCGACCTTGGGGATCATTCCCGAGGAGATGACGTCCCGCTCGATGAGGTCGGCGGACTGGGAAATGGTGAGGGTGCTGATCAGCCCGCCCTCGCGGTCCCGGACTCCTTCCACGTCGGTGAGGAGGATGAGCTTCTCCGCGCCGAGGGCGGCCGCCACCCGTCCCGCCACCAGGTCCGCGTTGATGTTGTAGGTCTCGCCGTTCTCCCCAACGCCCACGGGAGCGATGACCGGGATGAACCGGTTGCCGTCGAGGGAGCGGATCACGGTCGGGTCCACTCGGACGATCTCCCCCACCATGCCGATATCGATGATCTCGGTGCTCTCCCCGTCGCCGGGCACCGTCACGTTCATCTTGCGCGCCAGCACGAGCTGGCCGTCCTTGCCGCTGAGGCCCACGGCGACGCCGCCGTGCTGGTTGATGAGGGCGACGATCTCCTTGTTGACCTTGCCCACCAGCACCATCTCGATGATGTCGATGGTCTCGGAATCGGTGACCCTCATGCCGCGCACGTAGCGGCTCTCGATCCCCATCTTCCCCAGGGTCTCGTTGATCTGGGGTCCACCGCCGTGCACCACCACGACGTTGATGCCCACGTACTTGAGCAGAACGATGTCCTGGGCGAAGCATTGCTTCAACTCCTCGTCCACCATGGCCGCGCCGCCGTACTTGACGACGAACGTCTTGCCGAAGAACCGCTTGATGAACGGAAGCGCTTCCAGCAGGACTTCCGCCTTGCCTATGAAATCATCCACGTCGGGTCTTCGCCCCTTTCCGAAAGCAATCGGTCAGCACAGCGTGAACGGACACGGGCGGGTTTGAAACCCGCCCCTACACGTCGTCGCGCCGGACCGACAACGGGATCCCGCGCGCCTTGGCATGCCTCCTACAGGATGTACCGCGACAGGTCCTCGTTCTTGAGAATGGCGTCCAGACGCTCGCTTACGTACGCCGCGTCGATGCGAACCTCCCGGCCCGGCATCTCCGGCGCGGTGAAGGAAACGTCGTCCAGCAGCTTCTCGAGGATCGTGTGCAGCCGGCGGGCGCCGATGTTCTCCATCCTCTCGTTGGCCTCGGCGCTGATGCGGGCGATCTCCTCGATGGCGTCCTCCTGGAAGAGCAGACGGATATTCTCGGTCTCCAGCAAGGCCACGTACTGCCGTATCAGCGCGTTCTTGGGCTCGGTCAGGATGCGCACGAAGTCGTTCTTGTCCAGCGAGCTCAACTCGACGCGGATCGGGAACCGGCCCTGGAACTCCGGGATCAGGTCCGACGGCTTGGAGTTGTGAAAGGCGCCGGAGGCGATGAAGAGGATGTGGTCGGTCCTCACCAGCCCGTACTTCGAGTTCACCGTCGAGCCTTCGACGATGGGCAAGAGATCGCGCTGGACCCCTTCCCGCGACACGTCGGGGCCGTGCACGGACTCCCGCCCGGCGATCTTGTCGATTTCGTCGATGAAGACGATGCCCGACTGCTCCACCCGCCGGGTGGCCTCGCCCACCACCGTATCCATGTCCACCAGCCGGGCCGCCTCCTCCTGGGTCAGCAGCTTCATGGCCTCGGGTATCTTCACGGTCTTTCGCTTGGACTGCTTGGGAAGCAGGTTGGAGAACATCTCCTTGATGTTCGACTCCATCTCCTCCATTCCCTGCGGCGTGAGCACCTCGATCATCGGCGTCATGTTCTGGGTCAGCTCGACATCCACGTCGCGGTCGTCCAGCCTGCCCGCGCGCAGCATCTTCCGGAGCTTTTCCCGGGTGTCCGGCGACGGCCGGTACGCCTCTTCGCCGCCGCCGTTGTCCGGGGCCTGCGGCTCCGGCAGCAGCAGGTCCAGGACCCGCTCTTCCGCCAGGTCCCTGGCCTTGACCTGGACCTTCTCCTGCTCCTCCTCCCGGACCATCTTGACGGACAGGTCCATGAGGTCCCGGATGATGGACTCCACGTCCCTGCCCACGTAGCCCACCTCGGTGAACTTCGAGGCCTCCACCTTGATGAACGGCGCCTGCGCCAGCTTGGCCAGCCGCCGGGAGATCTCGGTCTTGCCCACCCCGGTGGGGCCGATCATGATGATGTTCTTGGGGGCGATCTCGTCCCGCAGTTCCTCCGGCACGAGCTGCCGCCGCCAGCGGTTGCGCACCGCCACCGCCACGGCCCGCTTGGCGTCGCGCTGGCCGACGATGTAGCGGTCCAGCTCCGAGACGATCTCGCGGGGCGTCATGACCGGCGTCAGCGAATGGCCCGCCGGCGCCCGGACGCTCATCTGTCGGCTTTCATCCTTCATGAAACTGTTTCGGGAAACGGCCGGCCCACGCGAGCCGGGCGCGCCGTGCCCCGCCCCGAATCAGGGCAACTCCTCGATGGTCAGGTTGTCGTTCGTATAGACGCAGATCGCCGCCGCCACCTTCATGGCTTCCTCGGCGATGGCGCGGGCATCGAGCGGGCTATGGTGGACCAGGGCGCGCGCGGCCGCAAGCGCGTAGTTTCCGCCCGAACCGATGGCGATGACGCCGTCGTCGGGCTCCACCACGTCGCCGTTGCCCGATACCACCAGCGAGGCCTCGACGTCGGCGACGATCATCAGCGCTTCCAGCCGCCTCAACACCCGGTCGGTGCGCCAATCCTTGGCCAGCTCCACCGCCGCCCGCCGGAAAACGCCGCCGTGCTGCTCGAGCTTGCCCTCGAACTTCTCGAACAGCGTGAACGCGTCCGCCGTGGCGCCGGCGAACCCGGCGATGATGCGGTCGCCGTAGAGCTTCCGCACCTTGCGCGCCGTGTGCTTCAGCGCCGTGTCGCCAAGGCTCACCTGGCCGTCCCCGGCCACGACGATCTTGTCGCCGTGGCGGACGGCGAGAATGGTGGTTCCGTGGAACATCGTCTGTCAAACCGCTCCGCGAGGGCCCCGGACCGCGTCAATGACGCGCGGCCCCCGAGCAAAATGGCGCCCTTCGACTTCGCTTCGCTCAGGACGAACGAATTTGGCAATCAGTTTCCGTTCGTCCTGAGCGTAGCGAAGTGAAGTCGAAGGGCGCCCGTACAAATTGATCAGAGTATTCTTAACACGAAACCGCCTACTTCGCAGGCCCTCGCGGCCCGGCAAGGGCTGGGAACGGCATCTCCGTACACGGCTGCGGTCCTTTACGCCCGGGGATGGGCGCGGTCGTACACGGCCGTGAGCTGATCGAGATTGACGTGGGTGTAGCGCTGGGTGGTGGAGAGGCTGGCGTGGCCCAGCAACTCCTGGATCGAGCGCAGGTCCGCGCCGGCGTTCAGCAGGTGGGTGGCGAAGGTGTGGCGCAGGCCGTGGGGTCCCATGCGCACGGGAATGCCGGCCAGACGCAGGTACTTCTCCACAATCCGGGCGACGCTGCGGGTGGTGATGCGGCTGCCGAAGCGGTTGAGGAACACCGGCTCTCCGCCCCGGGCCTCGCGCCCCCACCGGCCGCGCTGGTGCGCGGCGTAGTCGCGCAACGCGGCCAGCGCCACCTCTCCTACCGGGACGATGCGCTCCTTGGAGCCCTTGCCGAGGACCCTGAGCACGCCCAGGGAGAAATCCACGTCGCGCCAGTCCAGACCCACCAGCTCGCTCACCCGGACACCCGACGAATAGAGCACCTCCATGACCGCCCGGTCGCGGGCCGGGAGGATCCCTTCTTCCGGCAGGCAGCCCAACACCCGAAACGCCTCGTCGACCGAAAGAAATGATACCAGCGGGGTCTCCTGCTTGGGGGTGGAGAACCCCACCAGCGGATCCTTGAGGATCACCCCCTCGCGCACGAGGTAGCGGAAGAACCCTTTGAGGGCCGCGAGCTTCCGCCCGATGGTGCTCTTCTTGCGGGTCTCGTGAAGGGTTTTCAGGTAGCTCCGGATCCAGCGGACGTTCACGGACTGAAGCGCCGCATTGCCGGGGGCGTCCAGCTCGAAGCCGTTCTCTTCCAGGTGGCGGCGGAACCCCTCCACGTCGGTGAGGTAGCCCTTGACCGTATTGGGGGAGAAACGCGCCTGGTGCCGCAGATAGTCCCCGAAGCCCTCGATTCGCCGTGCGAATTCGTCCATCGGATGCGGTAGCTCGCCGCGCCTGTCGAAGCGGGCACGGGCGGGTTTGAAACCCGCCCCTACGATATCGGCTTCTATCGACAGCCGCTGCTGGCGCGAACGGGTTCGCCGCCCCTACAAAGAGATGCCGGCGACCACACCTGCCGCGTGCCTACAGCGCCGGCGCGTAGAGGTTGTCGGGCAGGCCCCTGATGTAGTCCACGGTCTCCTCCAGCGACACCACGTCCGCGTACTTCATGTTCATGTCGAAGAGGTTGATCTTGTGCGACGACTGGCCGCGGTCGAAGGTGCATTCCTCAACGACGCTGACGGTGTAGTTGTACGAGAACGCGTCGATGACCGAAGCGCGCACGCAGCCGCTGGTGGTGGTCCCGGCCACCAGCAGTGAGTCGGCGTGCACCTCGTTCAGCATGCTCGTGAGCGGAGTGCCGAAAAACGCGCTGGGCTTCTGCTTGCGCACCACCACCTCGCCCTTCAGCGGCGCGATCTCCGAGACGATCTCGTTGCCCTTCTTCGCCAGGTCTTCGAAATCCTCGGTGCCGCGCGAGTTCTTGCCGTGCCAGCGGCCGAAGGCGACGGAGTCCTCCTCGCCGTGGCCGGTGGTGAAGAAGATCGGCAGGTGCTTCTTCCTGGCTTCGTCTAGCAGGGTCACGATGTGGTCCACGCCGACCCATCCTTCCTCGCCGCAACTGTTGCGGTACCGCTTGACCGACTCGAGGATGGGTTCCCGGCGGTCGCCGACGAAGTTGTAGTTGACGTCGATGACGAGGACGGCCGGCCGTTGGCCGAAGCCGGCCTTGGCGCCGTAGCCGGACAGCGCGAACACTTCCTTGTCGCGGTCGGTCAGAATATCGTCCCATGAATTGGCCATAAGTGAGACTCCTTTCGGCGAAACAATGCTGACTCAAAGGATCAATTCGGCGCCTGTTCGTCAAGACGCCGAACAGAGACGTTGCCAGTGTCCGGATCGTACGTCATTGCGACAATACGACCCGACTCCGGGTTGCTAACAGCGCGGCGCGAAAATACCGGGAGATTCGCCCCATCGTGCCGGGCGGACAAAGTCACTAGGCCGTCGACCTCCAAGCGCCTGGCCTCGGCGCCAAGCTGATTGCAAAAAGAGTAATCGCTGTCATGGACCAAGTCAGGCCATTCCTGAACCTGGGACCGAAGGTCGATCTCTACGCCATCGAACGTACAACTGAAGCCCTGATAGAACGCAGTGCGAGGGTTTTCAGGCTTTGCCGCATATTGCGGAAACCGATATGTTATTTCCGCTTCGGCAGTTGCGGTATCCAGCGAGGTGTACAACACCGGAAAAGATCCGTCTGAAAAACGCGATGGACTCCGCCATTTCAGCTTTGGCTGGAAAGGCCCGTCGAGCAACTCATTGAATTGCACGCCATAGCCAGCATCGGCCAGCAACTCCCGCAGTTCGTCTCGGCTTCGCGGATCAAACTCAAGCTCGGACATTAGATCTTCGCTCATCGAGAGATTTGCAAAGCGAAAGACTTGGCGCCGACGCCTCTCGCTCGGTAGTGTATCGAGCACGACTACCGTCCTGCCACTGACTGAATATACTCCTTTGCCAACAGGAGATCTTCCATCGAGCCGAGCATCAGCGACAGAGGCGACCTTTGGTCCAACAGCGGATGCGGCTCCCGCAACCAGTCGTTTTCCGTGTCCAGATCGCGGAAGAGCGACCGGAGAGTCGCGCGAATGTGAAACAAGTGAGCAATCCTGTCTCTCACATCTCGACCATGGAATATTCCGTGCCCACGAAGAACGGCGAAAACACGGTCAGCCTCGGTTGAACGGAAACCTAGCAAACCCACTCTCTCGTGGGGCTTCAAGCGCCAGAAATCAAACAGCTTCAGGACAAATTGGATTGGGCCGGTCAGCCGGCCGGTTTCTTGTCCGCGAAACTTGCGGCCAATCTCGGGTTGCGCGTCGAGCCAGTTCGACTCAATACGCCCTGGTAGCCGCCCGTAACCTTGAACCGCTGGCTCGGTACGCTGCGACATCAAGTCCTGGGGCAAGCTATTTTGACCGGTACTACCCGCCTCGCCGTGCATGGCGTACATCATGCGTCTCCCCGTGCCTCGAATATCGGGATGAAGATCACAGATCCGCTGGTGCCTATGACTCCTTCTTCCCCTGGCTCATAGCCTTCACCTCCACCTCCTCCACCACCGGCTTCCCCAATGATGATCTCGAACGGATCGCCAACCGACAGGTTGCTGAGTTCCACCAAAAGGGTTTCCCCTGGGAACCCTTTGCCGCCATTCCCTCCATTTGACACAGTTCGTCCCGGACCTTGCGGCACTACTCCTCCACGGCCCCCATCACCACCGTCACCGTAGTGGCATCCTCGTCCGTTGGCCCCGTTCCTCGCTTTGCCATCCACAAAGCCACCACTGTCGCCGCCGCCGCCACCGGCACCACCGGCGGCCTGATACGTCTCCCCTCCGATCGTGACCGTCGTTGCCGCGCCGCCGCCACCGCCGCCGCCACCGCTTGCGCCATAGAGATTCAGGCCTTCAATGCAAATTGCGCCACCGCCGCCGCCACCACCACCGGCTGCGCCCTTAACGATGACCAAGCCAAGGGAAGTAGGCCACGGCCACTCGAAGGTTCCGGATTCGACAACCCGGACAAATCCCGATTTCCCCATACCGATATTCCAACATCGAAGGCGCCGGGTAAGGACCGTGTAGACGTCGGGCCTGAAACTGCGCCAGCGGTTTCAATCATACCGACCGACAGACCCCCACGCAATCAGACGCCTCGGCCGATGTCTTGTACTTAACCCGGACAATCTCTCGACTGGCACGTGGATTGCGTTTATCCTTGACGGGAGGGACTACAGGAGGTGGGACCATGGCGATCAAGCAAGCCAGGCGGAACGGTGAAATCCGAAAGACTCCGACGACCGGAACGGACTCTTGCAGGCCTGGCTCGTCCACTCCCCCGCTGGCGAACGGCGACCGCTTGACCCGTGACGAGTTCGAGAGGCGGTATGACGCGATGCCGGATTTGAAGAAGGCGGAGCTCATCAACGGAGTGGTGCACATCGGTTCACCTGTTCGCTTCGGAACACACGGCGAGCCGCACGCAAGGTTGCTCACTTGGTTGGGAACCTACGTCGCGTTCACCCAAGGTGTCGGACTCGGCGACAATGCGACGGTCCGCCTAGCTTCTGACACGGAGCCGCAGCCGGACGCTTTGTTGCGCGTGGAGGCGGAGGACCGAGCCAACTCACGTATCAGCGCTGATGACTACGTGGAAGGCGCACCTGAACTCGTAGCCGAGATTTCTTCGAGCACAGCCTGGTACGATCTGCATGACAACACGGATGCCTACCGTCGGGCAGGCGTAAAGGAATACCTAGTCTGGCGGGTGGAGGATCGGGAGTTCGACTGGTTCGTCCTGCGCAATGGCGAATACGTCAGAATCGTGCCCGATGCAGACGGTATATGCGACAGCAGGAGCTTTCCAGGATTGCGGCTGGCGGTCGCGTCCTTGCTGGCCGGCGATATGGCCCGGGTCATGGATGAACTGCAAGAAGGACTGAACGCCCCGGAACACGCCGAGTTCGTCGCATCGCTGAAATAGCCGTTCCTTGACTTGGGAAGCACCAAATTCCATATTGTTTCGTCGTGTTGACGGACCAATTTCATCGCCCCCTGCAGGACTTGCGGATATCCGTGACGGACCGGTGCAACTTCCGCTGCACCTACTGCATGCCCTTCGACCACTACGACTGGATCGACAAGCGGGAGATCCTGAGCTACGAGGAAATCTGCAGGGTGGTGCGGCTCGCCGTGCCCCTGGGGGTGAGGAAGATCCGCCTGACCGGGGGTGAGCCGTTGCTGCGGCGCGACCTGCCGGACCTGGTGCGCCAGCTCTCCGCCATCGACGGCATCGAGGACATCGCGCTCACCACCAACGGCTCGCGGCTGGGCGAGATGGCCGGAGCGCTGCGGTCCGCCGGCCTGAAGCGCATCAACGTCAGCATCGACAGCCTGGATCCGGAGCGTTTCGAGCGCATCACGAAGCGCGGCGACCTGGACGAGGTCCTGAAGGGCCTGTTCGCGGCCCGGGACGCCGGGCTGAAGCCCGTCAAGATCAACGCGGTCATCGAGCGCGGCGTCAACGAGGAAGACATACTCGAGCTCGTGGCATTCGGACGCGAGCACGGCTTCGTGATCCGCTTCATCGAATACATGGACGTGGGCACGGCCAACGCCTGGCGGCTGGAACGGACCGTGCCCAAGAAGGAGATCGTCGAGCGGATCGGCGCGCGCTTTCCCCTGGAGCCGGCGGGCAGGGAAGGCGGCAACGCTCCGGCCGTGGACTACGCGTTCCGGGACGGCAAGGGCACGGTGGGTGTCGTCGCCTCGGTAACCGAGCCGTTCTGCGGCACCTGCAGCCGCGGACGCCTGACCGCGGACGGCCGCCTGGTCACCTGCCTCTTCTCCCGCACCGGACACGACCTCAAGGCGCGGCTCCGGAGCGGTGCCGGCGACGACGAGATCCGCAACTGGATGGAAGCCGTGTGGAGCGGACGGACCGACCGGTTCTCGGCGGAACGGCTCGAAGCCATACGATCGCCCGACGGCTACGACCCCGAGAAACACGACAAGATCGAGATGATTACGCTGGGGGGCTGACCCGCGAGCGCCGAACCCACGGCGCTCATCCCTGCACCGACGGCCCGGCCGGGCGAGGCCGCTTCGCCAGGACACTCGCATGCTGCTCATCAACAATGAAACCGTAGAGGAAATCCTCGACATGAAGGGGTGCATCGACGCCCTGGAGACCGGCTACCGCGACCTGCTGGCCGAGCGCGCGGTGTACCGGCCCCGTATCGATCTTTACGTGCCCCAGGACGACCCCGAACGCATGTACCGCTGGGGCACCATGGAGGGAGCCTCCCGCTCCTTCGGCGTGTTCGCCATACGGATGAAGTCGGACATGTTGGAGTGGCCCGAGGGCGGCACGGTGGAGAAGTACTGCATGGAGCCCGGCACCTACTGCGGGCTGGTGCTGGTGTTCTCGGCGCGGAACGCCGAGCCCTTGGCCATCATCAACGACGGCATCATCCAGCACATGCGGGTGGGCGCCTGCGCCGGGCTGGCCGCCCGCTACCTGGCCCGGGACGACGCGGCGGTGGTCGGCATGCTCGGCTCCGGCGGCATGGCGGAGACCTATCTGCGAGCCTTCGCCGAGGTCCGGAAGCTCCGCGAGGTGAAGGTCTACAGCCCCACCCAGGCAAACCGCGAGGCCTACGCGCGTAGAATGAGCGAGATGCTCGGCGTGCCGGTGACGGCGCGGGAAGGCGTGGAGGAGGTGGTGCGGGGATCGGACATGGTGGCCACCTGCACCGACTCGGTCCGGGTGGTGGTGGAAAATTCCGGCTGGGTGGAGGACGGCGCCTTCGTCACCTGCGTCCGCAGCAACGAATGGGAACCCGGTATCCTCGACCGCTGCGACGTCATCGTGAAGCTCGGGCGCGGCACCATCGGCACCCTGGACCAGGGCATGCGGCGCATCGCCGGGTATGCCTCCTATGTCGCCGGCACCGAGGACGAGACGGAACGCATCGTCACGCCGAGTGTCGACCTGTTCGCCGGCCAGCACCCGCTGCTGACCGATCTCATGGGCGGCACGGCCCGGGGCCGGAAGAAGGATTCGGATGTGACGCTGTTCCTCAACGACGGCACCCAGGGGCTGCAGTTCGCGTCGGTGGCCGGGTACGTGGTGCAGAAGGCCCGGGAAGTCGGTGCAGGCCGGGAGATCCCCAGGGAGTGGTTCACGCAGAACATACGGGATTAGGGGAATGCGCGTCCTTCGACTTCGCTTCGCTACGCTCAGGACGAACGGAAATCGGGTTTCTCAGCCGTTCGTCCTGAGCGTAGCGCCGCGTCAGCGGCGCGAAGTCGAAGGACATTCCAATAGATCAGAATCCCCCAAGTTTCACGGAGAGTTGACGGATGCTCAAGGTCATTCCGGTTGAAGAAGCGGTGGGGCTGCGGCTCGCCCACGATATCACGGAGATCATTCCCGGCGGCCACAAGGGACCGCGGTTCAAGCGCGGACATCTCATCGCCGAGGAGGACGTGCCGCGGCTCCTGGACGTGGGGAAGGCCCACATCTACATCATGGAGCTGGAGGCGGACGAGCTTCACGAAGAGGACGCCGCACAGCGGCTGGCCCGGGCGGCTGCCGGCGCCGGCCTCACGCTCACCGACCCGAGCGAGGGGCGGGTCAACCTCGTGGCGGCTCAAGACGGTGCGCTTGACGTGGACGAGGAGCTGCTGTTCCGCTTCAACGAACTGGGAGACCTCATCCTCGCTACCCTGCCCTCCGGCGAGTTCGTCCGCGAAGGCACGGTGGTGGGCGGCACCCGAACCATCCCGATAGTCGTGAAGGAAGAGCTGGTGGCGCAGGCGGAAGCCCTGTGCAGGGACGCTTCCATCGTCTCGGTGACGGCCATGCCGGCGAAGAAGGTCTACCTGCTGGTGACCGGCAGCGAGGTCTTCACCGGCCGCATCAAGGACGGTTTCGAGCCGGCCGTGCGGAAGAAGGTGGAGGGCATGGGCTCCACCCTGGAGCCGGCCACCCTGGCACCCGACGACCCCGACGTCATCGCCGCCCATATCAAGGACTTCGCCGCGGAGGGCGCGGAGGTGATCCTGGTGAGCGGCGGCATGTCCGTGGACCCGGACGACCTCACCCCCGAAGGCATCCGCCGCAGCGGCGCGGACGTCATCTCACACGGCTTCCCGGTGCTGCCGGGCTCCATGTTCCTGATGAGCTACCTCGGCGACATACCGGTCCTCGGCCTGTCCGGGTGCGTCCTCCACGACCCGGTCACCGCCTTCGACTTCATGCTGCCCAAGCTCCTGGCGGGAACCCGGGTCACCCGGGAAGACATCCTGCGCATGGGGCACGGCGGGCTGCAGAAGAAGCACGGGCACCATCATCACTGAGATCCTGGTGCCGTTCGCCCTCACCCCAACCCTCTCCCAGAGGGAGAGGGGGAAGATGCCTATTCCCGATGGGAGGGAGGCGGAGATTCGGATTCCCATGGGAGAGGGAGGAACGTGCGGAGCGGATGATGAGGTTGGAGGTGATCAGACAGGGATCTGCGTCACTATGACCCGGCCGTCGCTTTGTAGGCGGATGGCGTTGACGGTGCCGGCGTAGCTGGGGGAGCCGGAGTAGTAGGCAGGGATCTGCTGGTCGCCCACGGGTACGGCGCGGTTCCAGTGGCCCAGGGCGATGTAGTCGGCGCCGCTGGTGGTGAGGTTTTCCTGGCGGATCAGCCACGAGCCCAGCAGGATGTCCCTGCCGGGGTCGTCCTCGACGTAGTGGCCGTGGGCCACGGCCAACTGCCAGCGGGTGCGCCGCTCCGGGGGTTCCGGCAGCGGCATCATGTCCAGATAGTCCACGTGGGGCCGGCCCCACACCTCCAGGTCCAGCTCCGGAAAGTCGCTGCGTTCGGCCGTGAGGCCGAGGACGTGCACGTTGCCGGCGTTGGTGAATTCGGACCTGCGGTAGACCGAGTCCGGCGTCAACGGATCGTGATTGCCGGGCAGGATGACGATGGGAAGGCCGGCGTCGGCCATGACTTCCGAGACCTTCTCCAGGACCCGGGCGTGTTGCCGGTTGTGATCGAAGGTGTCTCCGGCGAGGATGACCAGGTCCGCGCCCTGTTCCCGCGCGGTGGAAAGGACCTGCTCGAGGACCGGCACGTTGGCGGAGGCATCGCCGGTCAGGACGCTGTCGGCGCCCAGGTGCAGGTCGGAGGTGTGGACGATAAGGACTTCACGGGATGCGCTCATGGATCATGCCTTCGGTGCGTCGGAACAGGGGCGGGCGCGGGCGGGTTGGAAACCCGCCCCTACACGTCTTCGCAGGGTCTCACCCGCGGGCGGGACGCCGCGCGCCCTGTTGCCCGCCCGTAGAACCGCGTCGTGTCGTCTCACCCGCGGGCGGGACGCCGCGCGGGTTACTTCATCAGCTCGGCGTTGATCCGGTCCAAGTGGTCCGGGGACGGCTGAACCGTCTCCTGGTCCAGAAAGGCCAGCGGCGTGTCGCAGAGGTTCAGGTCCTCGATGAACTCGGCCCGCTCCTCGTTCAGGTAGACGAGGCCGGTCAGGAACTTGTGCTCCGCCACCGCGGCGTGCAGCGCGGTCACTGCCTGCATCCGGTTGGTGGGGTCGTAGTTGTGGCCGAGCTTGTGCAGGGTGATGCGGGAACCGTCGTGCAGGGTGACTTCCTGATCGGTGCCCTCCTGGTAGTCCACCTCGATGTTCTCGTAGGGCGGAATGAAGTCGATGTCGTGGAGCGGGTCGAGGTGCTCGCGGATGTACTTGAGGCTCTTGGTGGAGCCGGAATGGTCGTTGAACGTCACGCAGGGGCTCAGCACGTCCAGGATGGCGGTCCCCTTGTGGGCGACGGCGCCCTGGATCAGCGGCGCGAGCTGCTTGCGGTCGCCGGAAAAGCTCCGGGCGACGTAGGTGGCGCCCAGGGTGATGGCCAGCTCGCACAGGTCGATGGCGGGCATGTCGTTGATCTTGCCGCCCTTCATCACGGTGCCCTCGTCCGCAGTGGCCGAGAACTGCCCCTTGGTCAGTCCGTACACGCCGTTGTTCTCGATCACGTAGGTGATGTTCACGTTGCGCCGCATCATGTGGCAGAAGTTGCCGAGCCCGATGGCCGAGGTGTCGCCGTCGCCGGAGATTCCCAGCGGAATCATGGCGTGGTTGCCGACGTTGGCGCCGGTGGCCACCGAGGCCATGCGGCCGTGCACCGCGTTGATGCCGAACGCCTGGTTCATGAAGTAGTTGGGGGTCTTGGAGGAGCAGCCGATGCCGCTCAACTTGATGACCTTGCGCGGGTCCACGCTGCTGGCGAAGAACGCGCGCATGATGGACGCCGAGATCGCGTCATGGCCGCAGCCGCGGCACATGGTGGATTCCGCCCCCTTGTAGTCCTTCTCGGTCAGATCGACGCGATTTGCTTTTGCCATGATTCGTCTACCTTCGTTCCCACTCCGTTGGTGGCTTCGTCACGATGTTGCTCGACCTGCCGCACGATCTCGCCGGCGGTGGCGGGGAGTCCGTCGTAAATGAGGATGCTGACGATCTTGGTGGCGAACTCCGGATACTCCTCCTTGAAGATCGCCGCCATCTGCCCGTCGCGGTTCTGCTCCATGAGGTAGATGACCTCGTGGGAGGCCACGAACTCCCGGACCTCGGCGGCCAGGGGCAGCGCCCTCAGCAGCAGGTGGTTGGTTTCGGTGCCCGCGGCCCGGAGGCGGTCCCGGGCCTCCCGCACGGCCTCGTAGCTCGACCCGAAGCAGATCACGCCGGTGTTGACGTCCGGCTGGGCCTCGACCAATGGCTTGGGGACATACGCGCGGGCGGTGTCGTGCTTGCGCCGCAACCGGTCCAGGACCTCCTTGTAGTCCTTCTCGTCTTCGGAGTACCGCGCCTGGTCGTCGTGGCCCGAGCCGCGGGCGAAATAGGCCGCCAGCGGATGCTCGGTGCCCGGCAGGGTCCTCTGCGGCACGCCGTCGCCGTCCACGTCGCGGTAGCGCGCGAAGCTCCCCTGCTTTTCCAGTCCGTCGGCGTCGAGGACCTTGCCTCGGTCGAACGGCTCCTGCACCAGCTCCAGCGGGTCCGAGCCCCAGAGATTCATGCCGAGGTCCAAATCCATCATGACGAACACCGGGGTCTGGAACCGGTCGGCCAAGTCGAAGCTCTTGCGCCCGAGGTCGAAGCAGGACTTCATGTCGTGGGGGATCAGGATGATGTGGCGCGTGTCGCCGTGGGAGGCCACGTGCATGAGCTGGATGTCGGCCTGCTGGGTGCGGGTGGGGAGTCCGGTGGAGGGCCCCCCGCGCTGGATGATGAAGTAGACTCCTGGGATCTCCGCGAAATACTGGAGGCCGATGGTCTCGTTCATGAGCGACAGGCCCGGTCCCGAGGTGGAGGTCATGGCCCGGGCGCCCATCCATCCGGCCCCCGCCACCATGTTGGTGGCGGCGATCTCGTCCTCGGCCTGGATTATCGCGTAGGTGTTCTTGCCGTCCTGGTCCTTGCGCAGCCGCGGCATGTACCGTTCGAGCGCCTCGGCCAACGAACTCGACGGGGTGATGGGATACCAGGCGCAGAACGTGACCCCGCCGTAGATGGCGCCCAGCGCACAGGCCGTGTTGCCCTCGGTGACGATCTTCCCCTCGTTCCCGCCCGGGATCTTCTCCAGCATGGAGAGGGACTGGCTCAGGTTGTTGTCGCGCATGTGGTTGTAGCCGAGCTCGATGCAGAGGAGGTTGGATTCGATGACCGCAGGCTTGTTGCCGAAGGTGTCGCTCAGCACCTCGCGGATGGTTTCCATGTCGATGCCGAAGAGATAGGCCAGGGCGCCCACGTACAGCATGTTGCGCTGCTTGGCCCGCAGCGGACCGGCTTCCACGTGTTTCTGGACCAGGGCGTTGGCGGGGACGCCGAGATACTGGACGCCGTCGCGCTTCAGGTGGTCGGGCAACGGCTTGGAGTCGTCGTAGAGAATGAGCCCGCCGTCCCGGACCCGGTAGATGTCCTTGTCCGAGGTGTCGTCGTTGAACATGACCATGACGTCGATGACGTCCTTGCGTCCGAGATAGCCGTCGCCGTTGGCCCGGATCTGGTACCAGGTGGGCAGCCCCTGGATGTTGGACGGAAACATGTTCTTGGAGGAGCAGGGGATGCCCATCTTGAAGATGGACTTGAACAGGATGTTGTTGGACGAGGCACTTCCTGAACCGTTGGCAGTAGCGACGCTAATGCTGAGATCGTTGACAACGGGCATGTCGTTCTCCATTGTTGCGGGGCGAAATAGATTGGCTCGCTATTCTAACAACAGAACGTAGCCGAAACAAGGACTTAACCCCTTTTTGACAGTGAATTCCGCAAGATTGCAGCCGGTTTTGGTATCCTTTTACCCCGGCGTGTAGTTCTCGTCGGACTCCCAGAACTCCTCGATCTCCTTCCAGGCCTTGCGCACCACGTCGTCGATGTCGAGCGCCTTGGCGTACTGGAGCACGTCCGCCACCGAGACGATACCGGCCAGCTCCTCCCCGTCGCCGGCCACCGGCATGTGGCGGAAGCCGTTTTCGCGCATGGTCGCCAGCACCTCCTGCACTGGCGTCGAACCGGTAGCGACCAGAGGATCGGGGGTCATGACGTCGGACACCGGCACCTGCCCCATGTCGCGGTCTTCCAGGGCGATGCGCGTGAGCACGTCCCGCTCGGTGAAGATGCCGGCGGTCTTGCCGTCACCGGAGACCATGACGCAGCCGGTCTGCTCCCGCACCATCTTGTCGATGACCTGGGTCACCGGCATGGCGGCATCCACGGTGGGAACCGCGCCGGAAACCACCTCGCCCACGGTCCGCGAGTCGCGCAGGTCCGCCCCCAACTCCACCACCAGGTTGAGTATCCGGCGCATGGAGACCAGCCCCACCATGCGCCGGTCGTCGCCGTAGACCAGCAGGTGCCGGTAGCGCCCCTGGTACATCCTCCCCAGCACCTCGACGATGGACGTCCCTTCGGGAACTCCCTGGACGGGAGTGGTCATGACCCGGCGGATGGGCGTCTTGTGCACATCCAGGATGCGGTTCATGACCCGTCTCAAGACATCGGTCTCGGTGAAGATGCCGGCCGGGGCGTCGTTCTCCGTGATCACCACCCGGCCTACACGGCGATCCACCATCAACTGGGTCACCTCCCGGATGGTGCTCGACGGCTCGGCGGTGATGACCGCGGTCGTCATGATTTCGCTTACCTTGTTGGTCAGCATGGGAAACCTCCGCGACGCCGGGCAGGGCCGACCAGAGCGTTGCCTCGGCTACAAAATCAGATTAGTGCCCTGTCCGGCCACGGGGGTGCATGAATTGACCGGACGGGACACTAACCTTACACTACACCTAACCACACTGTCCCGTCTTACGCAATTTCCCATGGAATCCCTCATCGCCTGGTTGTTCGTCGCCTTCCTGGCGGCGGAACTGATCGTCGAATCGCTCCTCAACGAAGCCAACATGCGGCACCTGGAGCGGCAGTGGCGAGAGCGCCGGCTGCCGGAGTTCCTGGCCAACACCATCAGCCCTGAAACCCACGAGAAATCGGTACGTTATGCGCTCGCCAAGGGACGATTCGCGCGCTGGTCCGCCGCCTACGGCACCGCGCTGACGCTGGTGGTGCTGTTCGGCGGCGTGCTTCCGTGGGTGGACCGGCTCGCCAGCGGCGCGGGGGGCTTCCTGCCGGTTTCGGAAGCCGGGGGAATCCTGTTCTGCCTCGCCGTCGGCGGGGTCTTCGCCGTCGCCTCCCTGCCCCTGCGGATCTACTCGACCTTCGTGCTCGAGGAACGCTTCGGTTTCAACAAGACCGACGTGCGCACCTTCGTCACGGACAGGGTCAAGGGGACGGTCCTGGCCGTGGTGCTCGGAGCGCCGTTCCTCTACGGAGTCCTGTGGCTCATGAAGGCCACCGGCGCGTGGTGGTGGGTCTACGTCTTCGCCTTCGTGTTCGCTTTCCAGGGCCTGATGCTGGTGATCTATCCCACCCTGATCGCGCCGCTGTTCAACCGCTTCTCACCGGTGGCTGACGACTCGTTGCGGGACGCCATCGCGGAACTGGCGCAGCGGGTGGGCCTCAGGACCAGCGGGATCTACACCATGGACGGCTCGAAGCGGTCCGGCCATTCCAACGCCTACTTCACCGGGCTGGGGAAGGCCAAGCGCATCGTGCTGTTCGACACGCTGCTGGAGCAACTGGACCGTAGCCAACTCCTGTCGGTGCTGGCCCACGAGATGGGGCACTACAAGATGCGCCACGTGCTCAAGGGCCTGGGCCTGAGCGCCGTGTTCACGCTGGCCGGCCTGTGGGTGTTGAGCCTCCTGCTGGACTACCCGCCCCTGTTCCGGACCTTCGGGCTCGACGAACCCGCGCACCACACCGCGCTTGTCATCTTCTCTCTGATTTCCGGCCCGTTTACATTCTGGCTGGCGCCCTTTATGAACCATATCTCGCGCCGGCACGAGTACGAGGCCGACGGTTTCGCGGTGCGGCTGCTGGACGACGGCAAGCCCCTGGAGGAAGCCCTGCTGGCCTTGACCGTCAACAACCTGAGCAATCCGACGCCTCATCCGTGGTACTCCGCCTACCACGACTCGCATCCGGCCACGGCGGAGAGGGTCCGCGCTATCCGGGCCGCGGGGGCGGGCGAGGAAGTAGCAACGGCTGCGGCGCCTGGAGGCCGCGCCGGTGCATGACCCCCACTGACGGAAGGAACAACCATGACACGCATCCTCGACAACGACGACGTACGGCAGGCCATCGACCTCGACGAATGCCTGGAGGCCCTGACCACGGCCTACCGGGACCTTGCCGAGGGCCGCTCGGTACACCGACCGACCAGCCACGTCTACACACACCATTCCATGGACGACGCCTCCTACAGCTTCAAGTCCGTCGAGGGGGCGGTAGAGCAGTTCGGTGTCCTAGCGTTGCGGATCACCTCGGACATCGTCCGCCAGGAAACCTACAACGGCGCGATGCGGGTGGAGAAGCTGCCGCTGGCCGGCAGGGGGCTGTTCCTGGGTCTGGTCCAGGTGTTCAGCCTGGAGACCGGCGAGCTGCTGGGGATCATGCCGGACGGCGTCATCCAGCAGACCCGGGTGGCGATCACGAGCGCGCTGGGCGCCAAGGCGCTGTGCCGGCCGGAGGCCACAAAGCTGGGGCTCATCGGCACCGGCGGGCAGGCCCGCGCCCACTTCCGCCTGCTGACCCACGTGCTCCCCATCGACACGGTCAAGGTCTACAGTCCCCGGCCCGAGCACCGGCAAGCGTTCGCCGAGGAGATGTCGACCGACGCCATCGAGGTAGAACCCACCGGCAGCGTCGCCTCGGCCGTTGCCGGCTGCGACATCATCTGCACCGCCACCAGCACCTCGACGCCCATCATCTCGGGAGACCTGCTGCAACCGGGCGTGCACTACAACGCCATCCGCGAGTTCGAGATCGACGAATCCGTGTACGCCAAAGCAGACGTTCTGGGCATCCATACGAAGATGGGCGGCATACGGCACCACCTGCCGCCCGGCATCGACGACCTGCCGGGAATCCGGCAGGAAAAGCCCCGTGACTGGACCGTCTACCCGGAGATCTCGGACTTCCTGTCCGGGCGCGTCCCCGGCCGCACCGACGCCGGCCAGATCACCTTCTTCCTCAACAACATCGGCACCGGAGTCCAGTTCGCCTCCATGGGCCACTGCATCCTCAAGGCAGCCGAGAAGATGGACCTGGGCAAGGAGGTCGCCAGCGACTGGTTCCTCCAGGATATCAAGCCTTGATCGGGAGCAGGGGTGTCCCACGTCACTGACCACACCGCGGAGCCCTTCTCCCTCTACGTCCACATCCCCTACTGCGTCAGCAAGTGCCCCTACTGCGACTTCAACTCGCACGTCGCCGCCCGGATACCCGAAGAGGAGTACACTCAGGCGCTGCTGCGGGAGTTGCGCCACTATTCCGAGTCGGAAGCCTGGGCCGGCCGGTCCGTGAAGACGGTATTCTTCGGCGGCGGAACACCGTCGACTTTCGAGGGAAGCAGCATCGGCGCCGTTCTCGAGCAAGCCGCCAAACTGTTCGGCTTCGACGAGGCGATGGAGATAACGCTGGAAGCGAACCCTGGCGCGGTGGACGCCGGCCGTTTCCGGGACTATCGCGCCTGCGGGGTCAACCGCATCAGCATCGGGGCGCAAAGCTTCGATGCCAAGCTGCTCCAGTTCCTGGGCCGGGTGCACAGCGCCGACGAGACCCGTCAGGCGCTGAGGAGCGTCCGGGAGTCGGGCTTCGACAACTTCAGCCTGGACCTCATCTACGGAAATCCGGGCCAGACCGTTGACGGCGTCAGCCGCGACCTCTCCGAGGCGCTGGAGCATGAGCCGCCCCACCTGTCCGCCTACAACCTCACCATCGAGGAAGGCACTCCCTTCCACGCGCGCTACCGCCAGGGCCTCCTGACGCCCCTGGACGAAGAGGTGGAGATCGAGATGGCCGCCCGCATCCAGCGCACGCTGGCGGACGCCGGCCTTGAGCGCTACGAGATCTCCAACTACGCCCGCCCTGGCCTTGAGTCCCGCCACAACATCAACTACTGGCAGGGCGGCGACTACCTAAGCATCGGCGCCGGCGCCCACAGTTACCACCGCAGGCCGGATGACCCCTTTGGGGAACGCTGGCAGAACGAGCGGTTGCCCAGCGGCTACATGCGCCGCACGAGGGCGGCCGGCCACGCCGTCACCGAGCGTGAGCGGCCGGAGTTGCATCAGGCGATGGCGGAATGCCTGTTCACGGGACTGCGGATGATGGCAGGGGTTTCGGTGCCGGAATTCCGCCGGCGTTTCGGGACCAGACCCGAGCACGCTTTTCCGGTAATCGCGGACTGGCTCTCGGACGGCCTGCTGATCGAAGGAGGCCGGCGGCTCCGCCTTGCGCCACGAGGGCTGCTGGTGGCCAATGAACTGTTCGTGAAACTCGTGTAGTCTGAGGCCAGACCCGGCTCCGACATTCCACGTGGGAAGACCATTTCAACTGCCTGCGATCTTGCCCAAGGCAATCGGTGCACGCTGAGTGCCTCGGGCAGGCCTCGGGAGAACGATGATGCGGCGAATCGCCAAGATTCTTTCCGTGCTCTGCCTTTCCAGTTTGGCCGCTTCATGCGGCCGCGGAAGCAGCATCGGCACGGATTCAACGTATCAGGACAATGCGCGGGCGCTCGCGGGTCGAATCGTCGCCCTCTCTACGGAGACGGCTCCTGACCAAGTCCCATTTGTCAACTATTCCGGCTGTGATTTAACGGGTAGTTGTCGCCTCTCCCCCCCGGGAAGCTTTGAACGGCTGGCCACCGGCCCTCCCGACGTTGGCGGCGAGTGGACAGGAGAGGTCCTGGGAGCCGTCGAGATCCTTGACCCGGACGAGGCGCAACGCCTCAGAGAGGAACTCGCGGAAACGAAACAGACGCTCGAGGACGAGCTCCTGGACATACACGCTTTCTTCCTGTTGTACGATCCACCCTATCCGGATCCGGGAGGCATGATTGAACACGTAATAGCCAGACAGCGCGTTCTGGAGGATGAGCTGCGGGAAGTGGCGACCCGGCTTATACAAATAGTAGGCTCTCCCCAGCACTTGGTCGTGTATTCGCATCCGGACGCTCTCAAATTCGGGTGGTGGCGAACGACTCCCGAAGACCCTGAAAGCGCTCGCTTCGATACGTTCACAAGCGGGAATGACAGGGTTCGCTTACGTAACGTTCTGCACTATCGGGTTGCGGCGACCTACGAGGGCCCTGCCGCCGGACTCTACGTGACGCGGCCGTCGGGTGCCAGGGAGACCCGAGAGGGCATGTTCACCGCCACAGTCATGCTGACCGCGGACTTCGGGGCTGACGGAACGATCAGCGGTTCTGTGAGAGACTTCCGGGAAGGGGACCTGCCTCTGGGTGGGTGGACCGTGGATCTGATGAGCACGACTCTTGGTGACGACACCGATGTCTACAAGTTCAAAGGGGCCGTGGCAGGCGGCGTGGACGGGCGCACCTGGGACGACGGCAACTGGACGGGAGGTTTTTTCCGATGGATCCATGGCTACCCTTCCGCCGTCCTCGGCGAGTTTCACGCCGCCACCGGGACGCCGCAGGTGGGAGACGGTGATGCCGGCTTCATCGGCCTGGCCGGCGCCTTCGGTGCCCACACGAAACGCGAGTAGCTGATGACCCCGCCGCCCTCCCGCTTGTTCGAACGACTGCTCTCGGAGGGACTACTGGTCGAGGACGGCCAACGTCTGCGGTTTGCGCCACGGGAGTTGCTTGCCGCCGCTACTCCACGCTCTTGAGCTTACCCGTGACGAATTTGTGGAGTGTGCTTGAAATGAGGGTTTGGTAGGGCATCCCTTCCTTGCTGGCTCTTCTTTGCAGAGCTTCCAGATCGCGTGATGAGATCCGAATGTTGATTCGTCTGTCCTTCCGAAGGAAGCTGTGTGCGGCTTCCTCCAATTCTTGCTTCGCTTCCTTGAAGTTGTTGATGCTTTCGAGTTCCCCCCGTTCAAAATCCTGGAGGAGCTTCACTTCTTCCGCGTCCAGCTTGAGAGGGCTGTTCATTTCAAATACTCCTTGGTGGCCTTTCTGCTCGGGATGATGGTCTTGAGAAACCGTGTTCCTTTCTGCTCCACGTATGGGACCAAATACGCGTACCCTTCCATGTTCAGGACGATGATCCTCTGACTCGGATACCGGGACGCGTTGGGATGTTTGATGATGTCCAGGATGTCGCCGTTGCTGACGTGGAAGACGACATCCTCGAAACATACGCCCCGGGTCTTCTCAAGAAGCTCATTCTTCTCGTCATCCCAGTCAAATTCATGCACGTGTGAAAGCATCGCATTACGTGTGCCTTTTGTCAACGTACAGTTCATTCGGCTTATGTAAGCGCAGCACTGGCCGGATAAGTAACTTCAGAAGGAAATGAGGGCTTGAATACTGCCCCATTGGGGTATACAGTGTAGACAGTAGCCGAAACCCCGACATTCACGCGACAGGCCGATAAGCTCTTCAGCGAGGACGAAAAGCGCGAGTTGATCAACCTCCTCGCGGAGAACCCGCTGGCCGGAGACATCATCCGCGGCACAGGCGGAGTCCGGAAGCTACGCTATGCGACTTCGGGTCAAGGCAAACGGGGCGGTGTGCGGGTGATCTACTACTATCTCGACGAAACGATGCCCATCTATTTGCTGCTCGCATACGGAAAGGCCGCCAAGACCTACCTGACGTCAGACGAGAAGCGTAGGGTGTCAGCCCTCGCGGCAGCACTCAAGGCAGCGCGCAAGGGGACAACATGACCACATTCGGCGACGATCTGATCCAGGCCCTCAACGAAGCACTCGCCCACGCGAAAGGCCAGGGTCCTGGCGTCGTGCACGCCCCTGCAACTCCCCGTGAGATCCGCAAGCAGGCGAAGCTTACCCAAGCGCAGATGGCGCCATTGATGGGGATGAGTCTTTCCGGCTACCGGAAGTGGGAACAGGGGACCCGGCGGGTCAGCGGTCCGGCCGCCACCCTTTTGCGAGTGATCGCGAAGGAACCGGAGGCGGTCAAACGCGCACTACTGGCTTCGTGAAAGGAGATACTGGACCCGGCCGATGAACGACCTCCTTCCGACGTGACAACAGGGGAAGAAGATACGCCTCGACCGTTTGACTATCGCCAAAAACGTAATTACCGTAATCATTATAGTCGGACAAGAGACAAGGGGAACTCTAGCAATGAGCAAAGAAATTGCCAGGAGAGACGTCAAGCTGGTCGCCGTGGGTAATTCCAAGGGCATTCGCCTTCCCAAGGGCCTGTTGCAGAAGTACGGCTGGAGCGAGTCTCTTGTACTGGAAGAGATGGAAGGAGGCGTCTTCTTATACAGTGAGGAGACGGACAAACTATCCTGGGAAGAAACCTACCGCGCCATGGCGGCAGAGAAGGAAGATTGGAATGATTTCGACGCGACGGTCGGCGACGGTCTGGACTGATGGTACCGTTTCCCCGGAGGTACGTCGTCTACTTCGCTGATCTTGATCCAAGTGTGGGCGGAGAAATCCGCAAGGTGAGGCCGGTAGTGGTCGTCAGTCAAACCGAGATGAATCGGTTCCTGGATACAGTGGTCGTCTGTCCTCTCACCACCGTCTTGCATCCTCAGTGGCGAAGCCGGTTGCAGATTCGTTGCGAGGGGAAGGAAGCAGAAATCGCCGTAGACCAGATCCGCGCGATCAGCAAGCAACGGCTTGGGCGCAGGCTCGACAGGTTGTCAACCGACGAAGCCCTTCAACTCCGACGGATCATCACGGAAATGTACGGGGAATAGTCGTACTCTCCTAGGACTGACCCGGCCTCCTCAGGTCCCATCTCCCACGAAGACAGGTACTTCTTCTTCTCGCGGGTGAGCTTGTCCATGCGGATGCCCCAGCGGGCCGTGACCGGCTACGTGGTCGCCGCAAACGAAACGTCGAGCCTCACCTGATCGTAGCGGACCCGAGGGATCAACGTACCGCGCTGTCCTTCCTTCAATTCCACCAAGCCGTACTGCGACATTGTCTTGAGGGTACGCGACAGGTTGGACTTGTTCCGCCCCGCTAGTGTCGCCAATTCAGTCAACGAATCGGGCTTGTCCCGGGCGATCAATGCCAATAGCTCCCGATTGCGCTGGGAGAGTACCTTGGCGAAGCTTTCGACCGACGTGAACCACACTTTGGGCTCGCCTTTGGCGGGCTTGTATTCACCACGTGCGATCGCCATTGTGCGCGCTTTCATCTGATCGTATCCAGCAATGCCGATCTTCAGTGTCTTCATGAGATCGATCCTCTTTCCTTCAAAATCCGGTCCACTTCGCCCAATGCCCGATGTCATCCAAGAACAAGGTCTGACCGTCAAGGTCCAGCAACGTGTCGAGTCCGTGATCACGGTCGGGCACTGTCATCCTAGATGACTTATCAGTGTCTGATAACTAAAGAAAGAGTCGACAACGACGCTGAGTTGGACTCTTGGGTGCCGGCACTCCGCTCCTGGATTCCCGCTTTCGCGGGAATGACGGATTCACAGTGTCGGCGCGTCTCCGAGTGTCTGAGAGATTCGGTCCCGTCTTGCCGGGACAGTGGTGGAAAACGGATCCTCTTGACCGTGCCGCCTCAGGTCCCCATCTCCCACGAAGACAGGTACTTCTTCTGCTCGCGCGTGAGCTTGTCCATGCGGATGCCCATGGTTTCGAGCTTGATGCCGGCGACCCATTCTTCCAGGGACTGGGGGACGTCGTAGACCTGGGGGGAGAGCCTGTCGCGGTTCTGGACGGCCCACTCGGAGGCCAGGGCCTGGGTGGCGAAGCTCATGTCCATGACCGAGGCGGGGTGGCCTTCGGCGGCGGCCAGGTTCACGAGGCGGCCTTCGCCGAGGAGGAAGAGGCGCCTGCCGCCGGGGAGGGTGTAGCAGTCGACGTGGTTGCGCACGTTCTTTTCGCGCTTCGTCGACATGGCGGTGAGGGCCTTGAGGTCGATCTCGATGTCGAAGTGGCCCGAGTTGCAGATGATGGCGCCGTCCTTCATGACCTTCAGGTGGTCCTTGCCGATGACGTGCATGTCGCCGGTGAGGGTGATGAAGAGGTCGCCGACCTTGGCGGCTTCCTTCATGGGCATGACGTCGAAGCCGTCCATGGAGGCTTCCAGAGCGCGCACCGGGTCCACCTCGGTGACCACCACCTTGGCGCCCATGCCGCGGGCGCGCGAGGCCACGCCGCGGCCGCACCAGCCGTAGCCCGCCACCACCACCCGCTTGCCCGCCAGCAGCACGTCGGTGGCCCGGATGATGCCGTCGATGGTGGACTGGCCGGTGCCGTAGCGGTTGTCGAACAGGTGCTTGGTGGCGGCGTCGTTGACCGCGATGATGGGGATCTTGAGGGCCTTGTCGGCCTCCAGGGCGCGCAGCCGGATGACGCCGGTGGTGGTCTCCTCCATGGAGGCCATCATGCCGCCGGCGAGATGGGAGTATTCCTGGTGCAGCATGGACACCAGGTCGGCGCCGTCGTCCATGGTGATGACCGGCCGGTGGTCCAGGGCCGACCGCAGGTGGCTGTAGTAGGTCTTGTGGTCCTCGCCGCGCACCGCGAACACCGACACCCCTTCCTTCTTCACCAGCGCCGCGGCCACGTCGTCCTGGGTGGACAGCGGGTTGGACGCGCACAGCACCACGTCCGCGCCCCCGGCCTTGAGGGCGCGAACCAGGTTGGCGGTTTCCGCGGTCACGTGCAGGCAGGCGGAGAAACGCAGCCCCTTGAGCGGCTTTTCCTTCTGGAAACGGGCGCGCACGCTGCGCAGCACCGGCATTTCCTGATCCGCCCAAAGGACGCGTTTCCAGCCGTCGGCGGCCAGTTTGGAGTCCGCGATGTCGAATTTCTGTTTTGCCATGTTGCTGTTGTCTCCGTATCGGCTGTTCAGTGCCCGAAACCGTCATTCCCGCGAACGCGGGAATCCAGGCGGGGCGAGGTGGGGATCACCCCTGTTGCGCCCCTCCCCCGCCCCTGGATTCCCGCTTTCGCGGGAGTATCTGTGATGGGAAACAAGGGCTAATCCGGTTGCGGGTGGAGGGTCGGCAACCACGGGGTACCGCGGCGTGCGATGGCATGGAGCTGCAACAAGAGCTTACGCATCACCGCCACCAGGGCCACCTTTGCGGGCTTACCTCGGCGCCGCAACCGACGATAGAACCCACCCAGTTCGGGGTTGCACCGTGTAGCTGACAGCGCGGCCATGTACAAGGCCCGCCGGACCGTGCCACGGCCTCCGCGGATGGCGCGGTAGCCTTGACGCTGGCCGCTGTCGTGAGACCAGGGCGCCAAGCCCGCCAAGGAGGTCAAGCCCCTGCCGCAGCCTTGGCCCAGTTCGGGCAAGTACCCGAGCAAGGTTGCCGCAGTGAGCTCTCCCACGCCCTTCACGCTCTGAAACAAGGCTGCCCGTTCACTCAACTCCGGGTAACGCTGCCATAGCGCCTGGAGGGCCTTGTCCAGCCGCGCGATCTCTTTGCCCAGCCAGGCCACATGGCGCTCACAGGACTTCTTGTTCGCTCCCTTAAGCCCCTTCTCCAGCCGATTGAGTTCCTGCACCCGCTGCTGCACCAACTGCTGCCGCCGCCCCAGCACCTCTCGCAACTCCTCACTGGCCCCGTCCGCCTCCTCCTCCCCCTCCACCTTCATCATCGCCCCGTAGTGCGCCAGCACCTCGGCGTCCATAGGATCGGTCTTGGCCCCACGTCCCAGCGCCTGCGCAAACCCCCGTACCCGCGTCGGATGCGCTACGTGCACCGCCACCCCGCTCCCCTTCAATCCCTCCACCACTCCCCGCTCGTAGCCCCCCGTCGCCTCACACACCACCTGCGTCACCCCCTCCGCTCTCAGCCACTTCCGCATCTCCCGGATACCCCCTGCCTCATTCCTGAACCGCCCTAACCCCTTCCCCAACACCCACACCACCAACTCCCGCTTGCCTACATCTATCCCTGCATATTCCTTCATGACCGCCTCCTCTTCTGCTACCATGACGCTGTCCTCCACACTTGCTTATGCGGGGCGCTGACCCCCGGTATCTGTTCGGAGCGACAACTGGCATGCGGGGTGTCCTACTCCCGCCCGGTGCAGATCCCCAAAGGCTCTCACCCCATGACGTACGACTCGCCCCGCATGCCTACCCCTCAAATTGGCCGATCTGAGGGGATCTCTCAACATACAAATGACGGATACAGGCTCTCTAACCCTTGATGGCGCCGCTCAGGTCGTTTGCCCGATCGGTCTTTTCCCAAGTGAAGTACGGGCCTTCGGGCTTGCGGCCGAAATGGCCGTAGGCGGCGGATTTCTCGTAGATGGGCGCCCGTAGATTCAGGGCATCGATGATTCCCTTGGGAGTGAGATCGAAGTTTTTTCGCACCAGCTTCACGATCTCGGCATCCGGCAACTTGCCGGTGCCGAAGGTATCGACGGCGACAGAGACCGGCTCTGCGACGCCGATGACGTACGCGAGCTGTATCTCGCAACGCCGTGCCAGTTTAGCGGCCACGATGTTCTTGGCCACGTAACGGGCCATGTACGCCCCGCTCCGGTCCACCTTGGAGGGGTCCTTGCCCGAGAACGCGCCGCCGCCGTGCCGCCCCATGCCGCCGTAGGTGTCGACGATGATCTTGCGGCCGGTGAGGCCGGCGTCGGCTTGGGGGCCTCCGATCTCGAAGCTGCCGGTGGGATTGACGAGAAACTCCGTTTCGCTGTCGAGGTACTGGGCCGGCACTACCTCCCTCATGACACTGTTGACGATATCCCTCTTGAGCTCGTCGTGCTCGATCTCGGAGCTGTGCTGGGTCGAAACCACGACGTTGCTAACCTTGTGCGGCTGGCCGTCTCGGTACTGGACACTGACTTGAGACTTCGAATCGGGACGGAGGAACCCGGAGAGCGGAACCTTCCCGGACTTCCTGATCTCGGCCAGGTCGGACACGAGATCGTTGGCGAGTTTGATGGGGAGCGGCATGAGTTCGTCGGTTTCGTCGCACGCGTAGCCGAACATCATCCCCTGATCGCCCGCGCCCTGTTCCTTGTGGAGCCCTTGGCCTTCGGTGACCCCCTGCGAAATGTTGGGCGACTGGCTCACCAGTTTCACGAAGACTCCGCAGGTGTTGCCGTCGAAGCCCTTGTCCGGATGGTCGTAGCCGATGTCGAGCGCCACCCGGCGTGCCACGCCCACGTAGTCCACCTTGCCCTTGCTGGTGATCTCCCCCGCAATGACGATCAGGTCGTTCTTGACCAGGGTCTCGCACGCCACCCGGCTGTTGGGGTCCTGTGCCAGATGAGCGTCGAGGATCGCGTCCGAGATCTGGTCGCACATCTTGTCGGGATGCCCCTCCGAGACCGACTCCGAAGTGAAAACAAAATCTTTGTTCGTCATGGATGATTCCTGTTCGATCCTTCCTGGTTGGTCCGCAACATGCAAATCGAGGCCGCTAGTCGCTCTCGCGAAACTTGTCCTCGATGAGCTCTTCGATGGCGAGCATCGCTTCCTCGGCGTCCTCGCCCTTGGTCTCGACGCGGATCTTGCTGCCCTTGGCGGCGCCGAGCGTCAGGACGCCCATGATGCTGCGCGCATTGACGACGTTGTCGTCCTTGGAGATCTTCACCTCCGAGGAGAACTGGTTCACGGTCTGGACCAGCAACGCGGAGGCGCGGGCGTGCATCCCGAGGCGGTTCTTTATCTCGAGTCTCTTCCTAACGCGGTGCATCGATCATCTGTCAATGTCCCGGTGCCTCAACTGAATGCGCCACGGCGTCCCCTCGAGCCGCCGCGCGATTTCGGCGGCCAGCACCACCGACCTGTGCTTGCCGCCGGTACAACCGAAAGCCAGGGTCAGGTTGCTCTTGCCTTCACGTTCGTAGTTGGGCAGCGTGAAGTCAAGCAGCGCGTTCATGCGCTCCACGAACGCCTGCGTCTCCGTGCGGCTGAGCACGAAGTCCCGCACTTCCGGGGCCAATCCACTCTTGGATTCCAACCCACTAACAAAAAATGGATTGGGAAGGAACCGCACGTCCATGACCATGTCCGCTTCCGCGGGAATTCCGTACCGGTACCCGAACGACAGGAGGAAGATCGACATCTGCCGTTTCCCCAGCGCCTGGACACAGGAATCCTCGATGACCTTCCTGAGGTCGTGGACGTTCAGGTGGGTGGTGTCGATGACCCGGTCGGCGGAATCCCGCATCCCCGTGAGCGCCGTCCGCTCATGGGCGATGCCCTCCTGGACCGGACCGCCGCCCTGGAGAGGATGCGGCCGGCGCGATTCGTTGAACCGGCGCAGCAGAAGCTCGTCGCTGGCGTCCAGAAAGACCACCTCCACGTGGTGGCCGGCGCGGCGGGTCTCCGCCAGCACTTCGTCCCAGCCTTCGATGAACTGCGCGCCGCGGAGGTCGATTCCGAAAGCGACCCGCCGGATGCCTTCCCGGTAGCCCTGGCAGAGATCGATGAACCTCGGGATCAGCAGCACCGGCAGGTTGTCGATGCAGAAAAAGCTGTTGTCCTCGAGGACCCGCATGGCGGCGTTCTTTCCGGAACCCGACATGCCGGTGATGACGACGATGTCAAGCAGGCTGGCCATGTGCTTCGCGGGGGACTCATCATGACCCACCGAGGAGTCTGTCCGAGTAATCAAATACAACCCCTCTCCCCCTGGGAGAGGGTGGCCGAAGGCCGGGTGAGGGCCTAGAGGCGTGAAGGTCAGAGGTCCCTTTCCTTCTGCTCGATGAGGCTCACCACCTCCTCGGGAGTCTGGACCGTCATCAGGCGCTCCCTGAGCGCGGGGTCCTTCACCAGGCGGGACACCCGCGCCAATGCGCTCAGATGCTCGGAGGTCGAGCCTTCCGGGGCCACCAGCAGAAAGAAAAGATGCGTGGGGGTGCCGTCCTGGGCGTCGAAGTCGACGCCTTCGCGGCTGCGGGCGAAGGCGATGAAGACCCGGCTCAGGCCGGGAAGCTTGCCGTGCGGGATAGCCACTCCTTCCCCGATGGCGGTGCTGCATATCCTCTCGCGGGCGCGGACCACCTCGAGCAACCGTTGCGAGTCCTCGAATCCGTAGTGACTCGACACCCGCGTCACGATCTCTTCGAGCACGGCGAACTTCTCCCGGGCCTCGAGACTCGGGATGACCGCCTCAGGATCCAGAACGTCGGTGATTCGCAACCCCTACCCCCTTTGTCGACGCGCCTGTCAATCCGGGGCGATCCGATAGTTCGCGAACGGCCTCCGGCGCCGGGACGACGGCAGAATACCGAGCTGCTCCCGGTACTTCGCCACCGTGCGGCGCGCGATGTCGATCCCGAGCTTCTGCAACGCGCCGGCGATCTGCTGGTCGCTCAACGGGTCCCCGGGGTCCTCGGACTCCACCAGCCCACGGATCCTCTCCCGCACCGACTCCGAGGATACCACGGTGGCGCTGTCATTTCGGGCAATCCCACTTTGAAAGAAAAATTTCAACTCGAAAACGCCCTGTGGCGTGTGGGCATACTTGTTGGAGGTGGCGCGGCTCACCGTCGAGGGATGCATGCCGATCTCCGCCGCGACCTCGCGCAGCACCAACGGCTTCAGGCCGGCGATGCCGTGGTCGAGGAACTCGCGCTGGAAACGGAAGATGCTCTCGCTGACGCGGTAGAGAGTCTGTTGCCGCCAGTGGATGCTCTTGATCAGCCACGTGGCGGCGCGGACCTTGGCCTCCAGGTACTCCCTGGCCTTGCGCACCTCGTCTCCACGTTCGCCGGCGAGACGCCGCACCAGCGAACTGACGCGCAACGGCGGCACGCCGTCGTCGTTCAGGAGAATGGCATAGTCTCCCGCCACCTTCTGGACCACGACATCCGGGATGATGGTGAAGACCTCGCCGTCATCGAAACTCCGTGCCGGCTTGGGCTCCAGGCAGCCGATGAGATGAGCCGCCTCCATCACTTCTCCGAGGCCGACGTCCAGGCCCGCCGCTATCCGGTCGTACTGCTTGTACTCCAGCTCGTGCAGGTGGTGCGCCACCATGCCGGCGGCCACGCCCTCCCCCATCCCGGCATTCCGGAGCTGCACCAGCAGGCACTCGCGCAGGTCCCGGGCGGCGATCCCCACGGGATCGAAGAGCTGGATGCAGGCCAGCACATCCTCCACCGCGTCCGGCGCGGCGTGGGCCAGCTCGCCGATCTCCTCCACCGACGCCTCCAGGTAGCCCCGCTCGTCCAGGTTGCCGATGATGCACATGCCGATGCTCTCGCCGGCCTGGTCGAGCCCGGCCATTTGGAGCTGCCACAGGAGGTGCTCCTGAAGCGTCTCCCGGCGCACCACGGTGTTCTCGAGGGAGGGGAAATCGGATTCCTCCCGGACCGCCTCGGTGCTCACCATGTCGTGACGCGAGTTGGAGTGGTTGTCCAGGTAGTCCTGCCAGTCCGCGATCCGGTCGGTGACCATCATCTCGTGAACGGCTTCGGGCTCACGCACCGTCTCGGCGCCGTCTTCTTCGTCCAGTGCTTCCTCGAGGGCGGGATTCTCCTGTAGTTCCTCGGAGATCCGTTGTTGCAGGTCGAGATGGGAGAGTTGAAGGAGCTTGATGGCCTGCTGCAACTGGGGCGTCATCACCAGTTGCGGCATGAGTTTCTGGGAGAGCTTGAATTCGAGTGCCATCGGACTGAGTGCCATCGGACTAAAGGCTGAATCCCTCGCCAAGGTACACCGTGCGCGCCCTTTCACTGGAGGCGATATCGCCCGGCGTCCCCTCGGCCAGCACCACCCCCTCGTTCAGGATGTAGGCCCGGGTGCAGATCTCCAGGGTTTCCCTGACGTTGTGGTCCGTGATCAGGACCCCGATCCCGCTCTTTGTCAGCCGCTGAATCACGTCCTTGATGTCCGCCAAGGCGATGGGGTCGACACCGGTGAAGGGTTCGTCCAGGAGCAGGAAAAAGGGCGAAAGAATCAGCGCCCGGGCTATCTCCACGCGCCGCCTTTCGCCGCCCGAAAGCGTGTAGGCCTTCTGATCCGCCAGGTGTTCCAGACCGAACGTGTCGAGCAGCCGCCGGCTCCTTTCCTCTTCCTCATCCTTGCCGAGTCCCAGGGTCTCGAGAATGGCCAAAAGGTTCTGCTTGACCGTCAGGCCCCGGAACACCGACGACTCCTGGGGCAGGTAGCTGATGCCTGCCCGCGCCCGCCGGTAAATGGGAGCGGTCGTGAGATCCGTCCCGTCCAGGGCGACCCTTCCTCCGTCGGCGCGCACCAGCCCGATCACGATGTGGAACAGGGTCGTCTTCCCCGCTCCGTTGGGTCCCAGGAGACCCACGACCTCGCCGCTCGAAACCTCGAGCGTGACCTGATCGACGACCCGCCGCCCGCGGTACGACTTGATGATTCCGTCCGCGTTGAGAACGCTCTTCGCGCCGGGCGTCCGGACCATGGTTCAACGGTTCAACTGGCCGGGGAAAACCACCGCCCTGACACGTCCGCCGCTGTTTTCCACCAGAATGCGATCCTCTTTCACGTAGATGGTGACGCGATCGCCGGAAATGCTGTTGTTGCCATCCCGGACGGTGGTGTTGCCGGACACGGTGATGGTTTCCTCCGGGCCGTCGAAAACGGCCTTGTCACCGGTCATCTCGCGTCCTCCATCGCGCACCCGCACGGTCCCTTCAGCGACGACGCTTCTCAACCCTCCGTCCTTTGGGTCATAGCGCGCGGACAGGACGTCGCTGGTGACCTTGACGTCGTCCCGGACCACCAAGACGTTGCCCTTGTAGATGATCGTGTTGGTCTTGCGCTGAAGCTCCATGGCATCCGCGGTGATGACGATGGGCGTTTCGGTGTCCGCGAACAGGCCGCGCGTGCCGCGCTCCCCGCTCCGAGGGCCGCCCTCCGCCGCCCACGCCGCCAAGGCGACCGCCGGCAAGAGCAGGGCCGCCGCCAGCAAGGGCTTTAGTCGCGCCACGCCGGTTCGAAACCCGCTCCACCGTTTAACAACGTCCTTCCGAGAACCGCCAGTCGTGCGCATCCTGCTTCCGATCCGTTCGTTACAGGCCCGTGGCCGCGTTCCAACGTCCCCTATGGAGGGTGGTTCTGACCGCGCCCTGGAGCTTGATCGTGTCGTCCGCGAGCGAGTAGGTCATGTTCTCGCCCTCGAGCTCGACCCCGTCCACCACGGCCCAAACCCTGCCGGGGCAGACGATGCGGTCATCGGCGTGGAGGTAGATGAGCTTGTCGGTCCGAAATCTCGCCTCCCGGTAGACCACGTCCACCGCACCGTCAAGAACCGCCCGTTGCAACTGCCCTTTCGGCAGAAAAACGTTCCCTTCCCGGCCCCTGGCCTCCAGCGTACCGCCGTTGTTCCGGTAGAAGACCAGTCGCGGACGCCTGACGGCGGCCCGCTCCTCGGCCTTGAAGTAGGTGGCCTCGGCCCCCTTGATCTCCCACGCCTTGCGCCCGTCCCGGACCATGCTGCGGTGAAAGTTCCTTACCTGCAAGGGAACCCCGGGGGTGAATTCCAACAGCTCCCGGGGGTCCTGGAGCGCTTGCTCCCGCATGTGCCGCGCCACCTCGACAGCGACGAAGATCGCCCCGGCGGCCATGACGAGCAAGAGCAGTAACCGTTTGGACCGCATGGAGACAGGCCACTAGTGGCATGCGACAGGCCACTATTTCCGGGATAGCAATTCCGCTTTTGAGTGTAAAGGTACAGGCACGGAAATTGCTTAAGCCAACCGCAGACCCTCACCCCCACCCTCTCCCAGAGGGAGAGGGGGAAGAGCCAATATTGTCCTCTCCCAGAGGGAGAGGGCCAATTCTTCCCCTCTCCCTCTGGGAGAGGGTGGCCGAAGGCCGGGTGAGGGCCTAACGGTCGTACTCCTCTAACAATGGATCCCACTTGCCGGTCAACCGCAGCAGCAACTCCGCTACTTCGCGCACCGCGCCGTGGCCGCCCGTGCGGGTCGTGACGTAGTCCACGCGCCCCTTCAAGTCGTCCCACGCGTTGGGCACCGCCACCGCGAAAGCGACCCTTCGCAGCACCGGCAGGTCCTGCATGTCGTCGCCGACGTAGGCGATCTCGCCGTCGGCCAGCCCGGTGTCGGCCTTGACCCGTTCATAGCCGCGCAGCTTGTCGGCCACGTTCTGGTAAACCAGCCCGATCGACAGGCGCTCCGCGCGCACCGCCACCGCCCGGGACGCCCGGCCGGTCAGCAGCCCGACGCGGATGCCCGCCTGCTGGAGCAGCTTGATGCCGTGGCCGTCCTGGACGTCGAAGCGCGTGACCTCCTCGCCCCGTTCGTCGATGACGATGCCGCCGTCGGTCAGCACCCCGTCGACGTCCAGCAAGAGCAGCTTGACGCCCCCGGCCTTCCGGCGCAGCTCTTCGGTCCGCGGATCAGACGATGCCGGCCTTGAGCAGGTCATGGAGGTGGATGATCCCCTGGGGCCGCTCGGAGTCCCCGGCCTTGATGAAGAGGGAGGTGATCGAGAATTTTTCCATCAGTGCCACGGCTTCGGCGGCCAGCGAATCGGCGCCGATGGTCTTGGGATCGCGCGTCATGATGTCGGAGGCCTTGCGCTCCAGGATGTCCGCCTTGCCGTCGCCGCGGGCAAGGCAGCGCCGCAGGTCCCCGTCGGTGATGATGCCGACCAGCGCCGATTCCCCGTCCACCACCCCGGTCACGCCCAGCCGCTTGGAGGTGATCTCCAGCAGGATGTCCTTGAGCGGGGTGTCCTCGGAAACCAGGGGTATCTCCTTGTCGCGATGCATCAGGTCCCGGGTGTGGAGCAGCAGCCTTCGGCCCAGCGCGCCGCCGGGATGGCGCAGCAGGAAGTCCTCGGTCTTGAACCCCCGGCGTTCCAGCAGCACCACGGCGATGGCGTCGCCCATTGCCAGGGCGGTGGTGGTGCTGGCGGTGGGCGACAGGCCCAGGGGACAGGCTTCCTCGGGCACGCCGACGTCGAGGATCACGTCGGCCGACAGCGCCAGGGACGATCGTTGGTTGCCGGTCATGGCGATCAGCTTGAGGCCCCAGCGCTTGATGAGCGGCAGCATCTTCAGGACCTCTTCGGACTCGCCGCTGTTGGAAACGGCCAGGACCACGTCGTCGCGCATGATCATGCCCAGGTCGCCGTGGCTCGCCTCGGCCGCGTGGAGAAAGAACGAGGGGGTGCCGGTGCTGGCGAGGGTGGCGGCGATCTTGTGACAGACGAGCCCCGACTTTCCCACCCCCGTGACGATGACCTTGCCGGTGCAGTCATGCAGGACGTCCACGGCGCGGACGAACGCGTCACCGACGCGGTCCCGGGCGGCGGCGAGGCCGGCTATCTCGATGTCCAGCACCTCGCGAGCCCTACGTATGGCGTCCGTGCCGCCGCCCATGTCAGCCGCCCTCGTGTTCCTTGACCCGGTCGTCGATTTCCTTGACCGTCCGCAGCAGGCCGTCGAGGGCGTCGAGCGGGAAGGAGGTGGGGCCGTCGCTCAGGGCCCGGTCCGGGTCCTCGTGCACCTCCATGAACAGGCCGTCCACGCCCACGGCGGCGCCCGCCCGCGCCAGCGGCGCGATGAACTGCCGGTCGCCGCCCGAGGCGTTGCCGAGCCCGCCGGGAAGCTGCAGGCTGTGGGTGGCGTCGAAGACCACCGGGAACCCGGTCTCCCGCATGATCACCAGCGAGCGCATGTCCGACACCAGGTTGTTGTAGCCGAAGGAGGCCCCGCGCTCGGTGAGCAGCACGTTGGTGTTGCCCGCCGCCACCACCTTGGCGGCTACGTTCCGGACGTCCCAGGGCGCCAGGAACTGGCCCTTCTTGACGTTCACCACCTTGGCGGCCCGGGCCACCGCCGTCACGAAGTCGGTCTGCCGGCAGAGGAAAGCCGGGATCTGCGCCACGTCCACGACTTCGCAGGCCGGCGCGATCTGGTCCGGTTCGTGCACGTCGGTGAGCACCGGGACCCCGATCTCCCGCTTGACTTCCTCGAGAATGCGCAATCCTTCGTCGAGCCCCGGGCCGCGAAACGACTCCACGGAAGTGCGGTTGGCCTTGTCGTAGGACGACTTGTAGATGAACGGGATATCCAGGCGCCGGGTCAACTCGTGCAGGTACGCCGCGTGCCGCAGCGCGGACTCCCGGCTCTCGATGACGCAGGAGCCGGCGATCAGGGCGAGCGGCCGGCCTCCCCCGACGCGGATCCCGCCGATAGGGACCTCGCTGGCCGTCATGGTCTCGTCGAGTCCGCCACGATGCGCATGCGCGGGACTTCCCTGGCCGACGAATTCCGCTGCAAGGCGGCGCGGATGAACCCCCTGAACAACGGGTGGCAGTCCGTCGGGCGGGACTTGAACTCCGGGTGAAACTGGCAGCCGACGAACCACGGGTGGTCGTTCAGCTCGATGATCTCCACCAGGTTGCCGTCGGGGGACAGGCCGCTGATTTTCAATCCCTTGTCCTGCATCAACTCGCGGTAGCGGTTGTTGAACTCGTACCGGTGCCGGTGCCGCTCCGAGATGCGCTTCTTGCGGTACATCCTGGCGGACAGCGAATCGGCGCCCAGGACGCACGGATAGGCGCCCAGGCGCATGGTCCCGCCCATCCGGTCCAGGCCCTTCTGCTCGTCCATCAGGTGGATCACCGGATGTTGGGTCTTCGGGTCGAACTCCACCGAGTTGGCGCCCTTGAGGGAACAGACGTTGCGGCCGAACTCGGCCACCGCGATCTGCATCCCCAGGCAGATGCCGAAGAACGGCACCTTGTTCTCGCGCGCGTAGCGCACCGCGCGGACCTTCCCCTCGGTGCCGCGGTCTCCGAAACCCCCGGGTATCAGTATGCCCTGGACGCCGCCCAGCCGGTTCTCGACGTCGTGCTTCTCCATCTTCTCCGCCTCGATGCAGTCGAGCTCGACGTGTACGCCGTTGGCGATGCCGCCGTGGACCAGGGCCTCCAGCAGGCTCTTGTACGACTCCTTGAGCTCCATGTACTTCCCCACCACCGCGATCCGCACCGTTTCCCGGGCGTTCTTGAGGATGTGCACCGTCTTCTGCCACTTGCGCAGGTTGGGGGCGCCGGTCCACATCTGGAGCCGCTCCACGATCCGGTCGTCCAGGCCTTCCTGGTGGAACACCAGAGGGACCTCGTAGATCCACTCCACGTCCTTGGCCGTGATCACCGAGTTCTCGTCCACGTTGCAGAAGCTGGCGATCTTCGACTTGAGGGACCGGTTCAGCAGACGGTCGGTCCGGCACAGCAGGAAATCGGGCTGGATCCCCAGGCCGGTAAGCTCCTTGACGCTGTGCTGGGTGGGCTTGGTCTTGAGCTCGCCGCCCGGGGCGATGTAGGGCACGTAGGTGAGGTGAACGTAGATGACGTTCTCCCTGCCGTAGTCGCGCCCGAACTGCCGGATGGCCTCCAGGAACGGAAGTCCCTCGATGTCGCCGACGGTGCCGCCCACCTCGCAGATCGCGATGTCGTAGTCCTCGGCCGCGGCCGTGATCCGGCGCTTGATCTCGTCGGTGATGTGGGGGATCACCTGGACGGTGCCGCCCAGGTAATCGCCGCGGCGCTCCTTGGTGATGACGGTGTCGTACACCTGGCCGGTGGTGAAGTTGTTGGCCCGTCCGGTGGTGGAAGAAACGTAGCGCTCGTAATGGCCCAGATCCAGGTCCGTCTCCGCGCCGTCGTCGGTGACGAACACCTCGCCGTGCTGATACGGGTTCATGGTGCCCGGGTCGACGTTGATGTAGGGGTCCATCTTCAGGAGCGTCACCTTGAGGCCGCGGCATTCCAGCAGGGCGCCGATGGAGGCCGCCGCCAGCCCCTTGCCGAGGGACGACATGACCCCGCCGGTGACGAAAATGAACTTCTGTCGCAGGTTAGCCATGGCATTCCTTTGCGTTGACCTGGCTCCAGTACGCCTCCGCCCGCTCCAGGTCATCCGGCGTGTCCACTTCCACGCCCGTCTCCACCACGTCCGCGACCCGGATCCGGTAACCGTAGTACAGCGCCCGCAACTGCTCCAGTCCCTCGGTGAGTTCCAGCGCCACCGCGGGCATGGCGGCGATGCGCAACAGGAAATCCCGCCGGTAGACGTAGATGCCCAGGTGACGATGGCCCCATTGCGCCGGGACCGCCGCCGGCTCCCGATGAAAGGGGATGGGGGCGCGGGAGAAATAGCAGGCGAACCCCTCCTGGTCGGTCACGACCTTGACCACGTTGCGGTTGAGGAACTCCCGCTCCGATGTGATGGGCGTGCGCGCCGTGGCCATGGGAACAGCCGGGTCCCGCACCAGGCAGTCGACGCTCCCGCGGATGGTCTCCGCCTGGATGAACGGAAGATCTCCCTGAACGTTGACGATCCACTCGGCGTCGAGACCCCCGGCGACCTCGGCCAGGCGGTCCGTGCCGCTCAGGTGGTCCTTCGACGTCATCACCGCTTCCCCGCCGAAGGCCCGTACGGCTTCCAGGATCCGCGCATCGTCCGTGGCAACCACCGTCCGGTGAACCAGGTCCGCCGTCGCGGTGCTCTCGTAGACGTGCTGGATCATGGGCTTCTTACCGATCCTGGCCAACGGCTTCCCGGGGAACCGCGTCGATCCATAACGGGCCGGTATGATAGCCACCACGGACATGAGATATGTACGATATCGCGTAGCGAGGGGACTTCCGGCTTAACCGCTCCCCGTCCCACCGGAAGTCCGCAATCATCATATCCCCGGCGCCTTGAAGCTGTCAAATCACAGGGGTGTTTCCGGACCCTCCCGTGGGCCGAAACGACGCTGAAAACGGAGACGCGACGGGCCCGCGGCGACGGCTCGGCTTCTTGCTTTCGACGGGGTTTTTCTATAAGGTCGACGCAAATTTTCAACCTGCCGGGTCGCGGCGGGAAACGGCCGGCGTGGGCGGTCGCGGAGCGCCTCGCCGGACGGCGCTCGCTGCAAAGGAGGAGTGGAGATGGAGCTGCCGAAATGTCAGAAATGCGACAATGGCACGTTGATCCCGCTTTCCGACTACGGTCAGGACGGTGCTTCCGTGATGTACAAGGCCTGGGTCTGCACCAACCCTGACTGCGGATTCTCTCTCAGGATAGACAAGGGCGAGGTCAGCTTCGGGCGCAAGATCGACTTGAAGCGTTAGGCCCTCACCCGGCCTTCGGCCACCCTCTCCCAGAGGGAGAGGGGTTGTATTTGGGACGGAACGAGGCCACCCTCTCCCAGAGGGAGAGGGGTTGTATTTGGGACGGAACGAGGCCACCCTCTCCCAAGGGGGGAGGGGTTGTATTTGCGGGTCAGGCCTTGTCCCGGCTCGCGAAGAAATTCGCCAACCGTGTAACCCCGTATTGTGCCGCCGCCTCGGTGGACCACTCGGCGGTGTCCCTGAAAAACGCCTTGGTCGCCTGCAGCCCCTGGAAGTCACGGCTCGCCAGCGTTTCCATCCAGCGCTTTTTCTCGTCTTCCAGTTGATCCGCCGGCACCACCCGGTTCACGAGACCCTGCCGTTCCGCTTCCCGCGCGCTGATCTCGCCTCCGGTCATGACCAGCTCCAGGGCCTTCTTCCGGTGGATCCAGCGGCTCAGGTAGGACATGACGATGGTGGGCGGGAACCCGGCGTTGATCTCCGGGAACGCGAACCTGGCGTCCTCGGCGGCTAGCGTCACGTCGCTCTGGACCGCCAGTCCGCAGCCGAAGCCGAAGGCCTTGCCCCGGACCACGGCCATGCTGATCCCCGGAAACGACTGCAGCAGCTTGTTGACACGGACGATGCGGCCGAGGGCCTCGGCGAACTGGGCCGCGTTCTCCGGCCTCGGCACGTCCGGCTCGCGCCCGGAGCAGAAATGCTCGCCCCTGCCCTCGAGCACCAGCACCCGGAGGGCCTTGTCGGCCGCGGCCTCGGCGAGGCTCTCGGTGAGCGCCAGCATCAGCTCCAGGTCCACCGCGTTGCCCTTGTCGGGGCGGTTCAGGGTCAGGGCGGCGACGTCGCCGGTCTTTTCGAGCAGGACCTTGTCGGACATGAGGCGTCTCCCTTTTCGGCCTTTTCCCTTGGCCCCTCAATCCAACCCCTCTCCCTCTGGGAGAGGGTGGCCGAAGGCCGGGTGAGGGCTCCCCGGCAACCCTGCCCCTCCGAACTCCCTCACCCCGACCCTCTCCCAGAGGGAGAGGGAGGAAGAGTGAGGGCCTCCTGGATGAGCGACCACAGGTAGTTTGGCGTCAGCGGCAGCCTGCGAATCGCGATGCCGAGGGGCTTGAGCGCGTCCTCCACGGCGTTGGCCAGCACCGCCGGAGGTCCCACGGTGCCGGTCTCGCCGGCGCCCTTGAAGCCGCCGGGCGTGAACGGGTTGGGGGTCTCGATGTGCTCCAGCACCATCTCCGGCATTTCCATGGCGGTGGGCAGGAAATAGTCCTTGAAGCTGGCCGCCATGGGCTGCCCTTCCTCGCTGTACGGCAGCTCCTCGTAGAGGGCGCCGCCGAAGCCGTGGGCCAGGGCGCCCACGTGCTGGCCTCTGACGATGAGGGGGTTCAGCATGTTGCCGCAGTCGTGGACGGAGACGAACTTCAGTATCCTCAAGAGCCCGGTGTCCGCCTCCACCTCCACCACCGCCGCCTCGGCGTCGTAGGGGAAGCTGCTGAACATGGCCACGCGCCCGCGCTCATCGGCCTCGAACTCGATGTTGGGATCGCGGAAGTGGTACAGCGTCTCGAGCCCCGGGTCCATGCCCTCAGGCAACTGGAACGGGTAGAAGTACGCGACCCGCGCGATCTCCGAGAGGGAGACCGCCTCGGCCGGGCGCCCTTCCACCGACACCCGGCCGTCGGCGAACACGAGCCCGCCGGGCGGGTGCCGCAGCATCACGGAGGCGATCTGGGTGATCTTGTCCCGTAGCGCCCGCGCCGCCAGGGTCACGGCGGTGGTGCCCACCACCGAGAAGCGGCTCGAGTAGGAGCCGGAGCCGTAAGGGCACGCCAGGCTGTCTCCCTCCACCACCATGACGTCGTCGAACGACACCTGCAGCTCGTCGCCCACGAGTTGCGAGATCGAGGTGGCGTGGCCCTGGCCCTCGTCGCTGCCGCCCGGGAAGACGTAGACCTTGCCGTTGGGGTCCATGCGCATGCGCACGCTGTAGTAGCCGGCGTTGTAGGAGCCCATGCGAGTGGAGCTGGACGGCTCGATGACCAGGCAGGTGCCGATGCCCAGGTAGCGTCCCTCGGCTGCCGCCTCCTTCCGCGCCTTGCGCCAGTGGTCCACGTCCAGAAGCTCCAGCGCCTTGTCCAGCGCCTCCCCGTAACGGCCGCTGTCGTATCGCGGACCGGTGACGGAGCGGTAGGGAAACGCGTCCGGGGGAACGAAGTTGCGCCGGCGCACCTCCACCGGGTCGAGGTCGAGGTTCGCGGCGATCCGGTCCACCATGCGCTCGATGACGAAGCAGGCTTCCGATTTGCCGAAGCCCCGGTGCGCGCCGTAGGGCGTCTTGTTGGTCACCACTCCCTGGACCTGCCCCTCGTAGTTGGCGATCCGGTAGGCGCCGGGCACGAACATGCCGGTGGTGACGATGGAGGCCAGACCACCGGTGGGATAGGCGGCGCCGATGTTGGCCACGATGCGGTCCTTGACCCCCAGGATGGTGCCGTCCCGGCGCACCGCCGCCTCGATGTGGTGGGTCTGCTCGCGCGCGTGGATAGTGCCGGTCATGTGCTCGCGCCGGGTCTCCACCCACTTCATGGGGCGCCCCACCAGGATGGACAAGAGCGGCACCAGGATCTCTTCCGGATAGAAGGCCCACTTCTGCCCGTAGCCGCCGCCGATGCGCCGGAAATTCACGTGGACCTTCAGGCCCGGCAGCCCGATGGTGTTCTCCACCAGCGTGCCGATAGCGTGGCCGATCTGGGTCGTGCTCCACAGGCTCAGGGTCCTGACGCTGGCGTCGTAGTCGGCCACCACCGCGCGGGTCTCGATGGGGGTGCCGGTGAAGCGGCCGCTGCGAATGGTTTCCTTGACCACGACCTCCGCGTCGCGGAAGGCGGCGTCGACGTCGCCGCCGGACACCCGGAACGTCAGCATGACGTTGTCGTCCCAGTCCTCGTAGAGGCGTTCGGAGCCGGGTTCCAGGGCGTCCGCGGAGTCCACCACCGGCGGCAGCGGGTCGAGGTCCACCTCGATCAGGTCCAGCGCGTCCTCGGCGATGTAGCGGTCCGTGGCCACCACCGCCGCCACCGGCTCGCCCACGAAGCGCACCTTGTCCCACGCCAGGCAGTAGTGGTCGAAGAACTTGATGGTGGGGTTGCCGCGCCGGAACGGGTCCCGGCTCTGGAACGGGAACGGCGACAGCGGGTTGACGTAGCCGAGTTGCCGCACCTGCTCCCCGGTCAACCCGGCTACCACTCCCGGCAGCTCCAGCGCCTTGGAAAGATCCACCTTCCGGATCCGTGCGTGCGCGGCCGGACTCCGGTACACCGCCACGTGCAGCATGTCCGGCAGCTCGATGTCGAAGGTGTAGCGCGCTTGGCCCCGGAGGATGTCCGGGTCCTCCTTGCGCGGGACCGGGGTGCCCACCAGCGGCGGGCGCGGAGCGGCGCTCATGGGGTCCCTCCGGCGCTCATCGGACTCGTCACGTCACGCCGCGAGTGCGGGTCACGGTGCTCCGTTCCTCCGGCGCTCATCGGTTTCCTGCCTCGGGTTTCATGCGCTGCGCCGCCGCCTGCACCGCCTCGATGACGGGAACGTAGCCGGTGCAGCGGCACAGGTTGCCTATGATCCCCTCGCGTATCTCGTCGGCCGAGGGAGCGGGATTGTGCGCCAGCAGCGCGTGGGCGGACATGACCAGGCCCGATGTGCAGAAGCCGCACTGGAGCGCGTGCATCTCCTGAAAAGCCGCCTGCAAGGGACTCAACTCGCTCCCATCCGCGAGTCCCTCGATGGTGGTCACCTCGCGCCCGTCCGCCTGCACCGCCAGGAAGGTGCAGGACTTGGCGCCGCGGCCGTCCATGACGATGGTGCACGAGCCGCAGTTGCTGGTGTCGCAGCCGTAGCGGGTTCCCTTGAGGCCGACGACGTCGCGGATGTAGTCCACCAGCAGCATGCGCGGTGGCGCCTCGCCCTCGTGCGCCGCGCCGTTGACGGTGATGCGGATCTTCGCCTTATCGGACATGCGGATACCCTGTACGGCCGGTCCCGGTTCTACCGCCAGCGGCAATGCGGCCCTTCACTCTAACGGACATGGCCGCCTTTCACGGTTTCCCCCCGGTGACGCCGCAGCGCGATGTCCACGGCTTTCCTGAACAATGCCCCGCACACTGCCCGCTTGTAGTCGCTCGACCCGCGCACGTCCGCCAGCGGATTCGCCGCCTCCATGACGCGCTCGGCCGCAGCCTCCACCACCTCCGGAGCCACCGCCTGTCCGCAAAGGGCTTCCTCGGCCGCGACCGCCTTGATGGGCGTGAGGCCGGCCGCACCCAGCGCCACGCCGGCCCTCGTGCAACTCCCCGCGCCGTCCAGCTCGAGCTGCACCGCCACGCTGGCCACGGCGAAATCCCCGGCCCGCCGCTCCATCTTGAGATAGGCCCCGGCGCCGCCGGTCGACGGCACGGGCACCTCAAGCCGGGTGATCACCTCGTCGCCCGCCAATACCGTGGTGTAGGCATCCACGAAGAACGACGCCGCGTCCACCACCCGGACCCCCGACGGGCCGGTGCACTCCACCCGCCCCTCCAGCGCCTGCACCACCGGACCCCAGTCCCCCGCCGGATCCGCCTCCGCCAGCGCCCCGCCCAGGGTCCCCCATCCCCGCACCTGCGCATCGCCGATGACGCCCGCGGCTTCGGTCATCAGCGGCAGCTTGTCGCGGACGACGGAGGAGGCGCCCACCTGCGCGTGGGTGGCGAGGGCGCCGATGCGAATTACCCCGGCCACGGCGTCCTCGCACACGTCCGACAATCCGCCAAGTCGCCCGATGTCGATGACGTGGGTCGGCTGCACCAGCCTGAGCTTCATCAGCGGCACAAGGCTCTGCCCGCCCGACAAGAGCTTTGCGCCCTCCCCCGAGCGTTGGAGGAGGTCGATGGCGTGGTCCACGGATTCGGCGACGGTGTAGTCGAAGGCGGCGGGATACATGGCGTGGATGGACTCGGAATGCGCACGTTGGGCACGGCAATCATCTCCGAACCGGACCCTCAGCCGCGCGACACTCGCCGTTGATAACGCAACCCTGCTGCTGAGTCAAACCTCGGTAACTTGCCGCGAGTGACTTCCTTGGCGGGCCTAAGGAAGGGTCCGAAGCCGCCGATAGTAGTTGAAGAGGCCGGTTGCGGAAGCAATTCAACCACAGCAGCTCAAATGAAAGCTCACCGTACTTGAAACCGACCCAAAGGAATCATATGATGTCCCATAATGCTGTCGCTTCGCTACGTTGGAGCGGAACTTGGACGTAGACGAGGCGACGAGACACCATTTGGTGGTTCTTGCCAGGAGGAAGACCGCCCGCCACACAGAATTCAGCCGCGGTCGCCCCACCGAGTGGCGCCCAGAACAAGTCCGAAACCCGAATGGTTTGCTGTACCCCTATTTCTCAGACGACGAGGCCTGGGAGTTGATCGCGTCCAGAATCGAAGAGGGGCACCCTTTGGAGACAGTCCGTTTGGACAGGCCGGCAGGGAGAACAGGCTACGTGATGAAGATCGACATCGAGCAGGGACAACCCCAAATCTACATCAAGCTGGAACTCGGATCCGGGGAAATTCTTGGTCGCAGCTTTCACTATTCCGAACGAAGGGGCTGAGGTAACGGAGATGGCATTGCAACGCTCGACAGCTTGGCCGCAGCCGGTCCAGAAGAAACCAAGGTGCCCGCTATGTGGAGGCGATGGAGTCGCCACCATTATGCATCGCCACACCTTCCAACATGGGTTGGGGGAATCGGCCTTCGAGGTGACGGTAACCCTACCGGTCCGTCGCTGCGACTCCTGCGACATCGAATACCTCGATGAAGTAGGCGAGAAACTGAAACATACCGCGCTCTGCGAACACTTCGGTGTCCTGACGCCCAACGAGATTCGTCGCGTCAGGGAACATCACGGGATGACACGCGCAAGGTTTGCCGAGGTCACTGGTATCGGCGAGGCTTCGCTGAACCGCTGGGAGAACGCGCTCAACATCCAGACGCATGCCTACGACAGATACCTTCGACTGCTGGCCCTGCCCGGAGTCATGCAGCAACTGCAGGAGATCGTGGAGAGGCGACCGTCCGTGAGAACGGATACGAGCGAGGGTGGAGATCGGTTCCGAACGCTGGAGATCACCGACGACACGCGCAGGGGCCAGGAGTCTTTCCGGCTCCGCCCGGCTGCTTGACGCCATGTACGTTACCACCTTCTATTCGTTCAAGGGCGGCGTCGGCCGGACGATGGCCTTGGTGAACGTGGCTGTCGCGCTCGCCAACAGCGGCCATCGTGTCCTCGCGGTGGACTTCGATCTGGATGCACCCGCACTGGACACCTTCGACGTCATGCGGCCCCGCGAGCAGGTGCCCGGCATCATCGACTTCGTCAACGAATACCTGGTTTCGGGGCAAGCCCCGGACGCGCAACGTTTCATTGGCGAAGCCGCCCACACGGGCGGAAAGGGCGGCGGACTGTGGATCATGCCGTCCGCCCGGCGCGAGACCTACTCCGCGAACTTCCACCATATCGACTGGAGAGCGCTTTACGATGAGCGGGACGGCTATCTGCTGTTCGAAGACCTCAAGGAGCAATGGAGACGTTTCGTCGAACCGGATTACGTTCTGATAGACTCGTGCACGGGACACACGGACGCCGGCGGCATTTGCACGCGCCAGCTCCCCGACTCCGTGGCCGTCTTGTTCATTCCAAACGAACAGAACCTACGCGGCCTCACACGGGTGGTCCGCGATATCCGAGCCGAAGCCTCGGAACCGCGCTGCAGGGCCATCACCCTTCACTTCGTCATGTCCAACGTGCCCGACCTGGACGACGAAGACGGCGTCCTGAGCGACACGATCAAGGCGTTCCAGGAACAGCTCGGCTTCCGGCGCGAGCCCTTCATCGTGCACAGGAACGACAGCCTTTCCTTGCTGAACCAGGTAGTGTTTACCCGGGATCGCCCGACAAGCCGTCTGGCTCGGGAGTATAGAGAACTGGTCCGAGAAATCGCTAGTGTCGCGTCCCATGAATTCCTGGCATAAGTTGCGCAGGATTTTTTGTCGTCGGCAAGGCGCGATGACGAGCAGTGGCGGGTACCACGCGAGGAAGAGCAACGCAGCCGACGGCGAAAAAGACCAGCAAATTATGCCAGGAATTCATGGGACGCGACACTAGACACGACGCGGTCGAACGCGAGGGCACGGTTGGGTAGACAGCCAGCCATCCGGCGCGACAAGTCCCCGCCCCGGCACCGCAGGACACCAACGCCCATGATCGACATACGGTCACTTCACATAACCGGCATGCAGTGGCACGCCGGACGCCTGTGGCTTACGTCCGCCCGCACATCGATGGTGTTGACCTACGATCCCGCCACTGAATCCTGCGAGGAAATCCTGTCACTTCCCGACGTGCGGCACGCCTGCCCGTCCGGCGAAGGCGTCTGGCTCATCGCCGGCGGCGGCCGATTGGGCCAGCAATTGCTCCTCTGGTCGCCCGAAACGAACCGGATGATACGCCGTTTCGACTGCCCGGACGGCGCCGCCTCCGGCGTCACGGTCGTGAACGACAAGCTGTGGCTGAGCCACCGGCGCAACCGCAAGTTCTTCTGCCTGGATCCGGAGAAGGGCCGCAACTTGTGGACGATCCGCATGGAGCACCAAGTCCTCAGCCCCACGTCTTATGGGGACGAGCTTTGGTGCGTCGAATGCGACCCCGGGCCCCTCGGCGACTGGAGTGATGAGCGCCAGGCGGTTTACGCCTTTCTCCGCTACGACCCGGTGCGCGAACGGGTCGTGGAGCGTATCTCCGTACCTTTTCGCCCGGCGTGTCTGGCCTTGAACAGTGGACGGTTCTGGTACGCCCTGGATGACGAAACCGGGGTTCGCTCCCGAAGCAGGCCGGCGCCCTAGCACCCTCACCCCAACCCTCTCCCAGAGGGAGAGGGGGCAAGATTCGCCCTCTCCCTCTGGGAGAGGGTGGCCGAAGGCCGGGTGAGGGCCTAGGACCGGCCCCCCTCCGCCTGCAGCATCCGGCAATGGCAGGACGAAGCGATCTCCACATCGCTCCGGGCAAGCGCCACGGCCAGCGACGGTGCAACGGCCGTCGCTTCGCGGTCGCGACCCATGCGCTGCAGGCATTCGTGGTAACCGTGCAGGCTCCAGACGTTCTCGCGGTTCTGCAGGCAACGCCTGACGCCATCGTCAAGGCCGAGGTCCGCCCGGTAGACCTGTTCGGCCTCCTCCAGTTGTCCTTGCTCCAACAACAGGGCGCCCAAGGCGTGGCGGGGCGGATGCATCCACGGCCAGGGCTCGCTGTAGCGCAGGCGGTCGTTGAGACGGACGGCCTCCCGCAGGTGGGCGAAGCCGGCCTCGTGGTGGCCCCGGTGGTAGGCGGTCTCTCCGTAAAGCATTTCCCGGGCCACGGCCATGACGTTGAGCGCGGTGTCGTTGGCGTAGATGCGGTCCTCGGGCAGGGCGGCGCGGCCGGCATCGAAGCGTGAGCCTTCCCTGTCTGCCGCCTCGAAGTCGCCGAGGGCGGCGTGGGCGACCGCCTTGGCATAGTGGACCATGAGCGTCGTGGTCACGTAGAGCTCGGGGTGAGGGGGCATGGGGGCGTCGACGATCTCTTGCCAGCGCCCGAACCGTACCGGCACGTGGATGGTCCCGGACCGGAAGTAGTCCAGGGTCTGGACCAGGGTCGGGCGGTCCTGGCGGAGCAGCTCCGGCGTCACGGCCTCATCGATCTTCCGCGCCGCCTCGTCCGCGCCGCGGTAGTCCCCCAGCAGCATCCCGGCATTCATCATGGCGTGAAGGTGGTGGCAGCGGGCGGTGGTGTAGAAGTTGAACGGGCCCGCGTGCCGTGCGTACTTCCCGTCGGCGGCCGCTGCTTCCCGGCTCACCTCCAGGGCGTCGGCGTGGCGGCCGCACTGGAAATAGATATGGGTGGGCATGTGGTTGAGATGGCCGTTGTCGGTACACAGGCCGCGCAGTTGGTCGGCCGCGGCGAGGGCGTGTTCCGGCGTCCGCGACATCTCCATCACGTGGATGTACATGTGCAGCATGCCGGGATGGGGCGGCATCCCCCGGTCGCGCCGTTGCCGCATGCCCGTCTCCAGCACTTCCCGGGCTTCGACGGTATCGGCGCCGTCAACCGGCTCGCCGGTGTCGAGGTCCCAAAGTTCCCAGGGCGTGCGGGTGATGAGGGCCTCGGCGAAAAGGGCGACCACGTCCGAATCTTCGGGGAACCGGCGGTACACGCCACGCATGGCGGCGGCGAACGCATCGTCCCACGCCGGGAACTCTTCCACCGCACCCGCCGTGCCGCGCGGATACCGCTCCGGCAGCGCCTCGATGAGGGCGCGCTCCACGGGAGCAGCGCCCCGGTGCCGCGCCATGGCCGCCCCGGTGGCGGCGAAGCAGGTGGCGAGGGCGGCTTGGCGCTCCGTTTCGCTCTGCCACTGCCAAGGCAGGTTGATGAACGGCCCCGCGGCGAAAGCCTCGCCCCAGCAGGCCATGGCGCAGTCCGGGTCGGCGCGCCGCGCCTCCCGGAAACAGACAACCGCCTCCTCGCGGTTGAACCCATAGAGCCATAGAAGCCCGCGGTCGAACCAGCGTTGGGCGTCGCGGCTGCTCGTGGTGATTTGCCTGGTATGGGCGCCGAGGTCGAATTCGTAGCTCACGTTCTACTTTCCTGGAAGAGGTTTGTGTCCTTCGAGTCGTCATTCCCGCGAAAGCGGGAATCCAGGGACGGTGCTGGGGCGCTACAGCGGCGTTCCCCCGCCTCCCCCTCCTGGATTCCCGCTTTTGCGGGAATGACGACTCGTACAATCCCCGATAACCACACTCCACCGCTCAACCTCACCTACAGTGACATTCCCCAACAACCCCCCTCCAACCTTCCAAACCCCAGCCGGCTTACCTCCCGGGCCCCTCCATGCTTCCAGCTTCCGCAGCATTGGGGCTAATGCCGCCGGACGCGCGGGTCCAGCGCGTCGCGCAGTCCGTCACCCATGTAGTTCACGCTCAATACAGTAAGCGAAATCGCCAGGCCCGGCCAGAGCACCCGCGCGGGTGCTATCTCCAGGAACGGGACGCCGTCGAAGAGCAGCCGGCCCCAGGTGGGGAAGTCGGAGGGGAAGCCCAGGCCCAGGAAGCTCAGGGCGCTCTCGGTGATGATGGCGTTGGCGATGCCCAGGGTGGCGGCGACGGTGATAGGGCTCAGGGCGTTGGGCAGGACATGCCGCAGGATGATATAGCGAGGACCCGCGCCGACGCCGCGGGCGGCGATGACGAACTCCCGTTCCTTGACCGCCAGCACCTCGCCGCGTACCAGCCGGGCGGTCTGCATCCAGCTCGTCAGGCCGATGACCGCCACGATCAGGATGAAGATGCCGGCCTCGGGTCCCAGGGCGGCGCGTAGCGGATCCCGGAACAGCATGATGCCCACCAGCAAGAGCGGCAGCACCGGCAGCGCCAGGAAGAGGTCGGTGAAGCGCATGAGCGGACCGTCGAGCCGGCGGAAGAAACCGGCCATGACGCCGACGAAGGTGCCGAGGCTCAACGACAGCACCATGGCGGCGATCCCCACGGCCAAGGAGATCTGCCCGCCCGCCAGCACCCGCGCCAGCGTGTCGCGGCCGAGGTTGTCGGTGCCCATGGGATGCGCCAGCGAAATGCCCTGGTTGCGGGACAGGTAGTCGAGGTACTGGGGATCGACGCCGTAGAGCGCGGCGCCGAGCAATACCCCGAGCGCCGTCAGCGCGAACACGGCGGCGCCGGCCACCGCGCCCTTGTGGCGCCGGAACTGCTGCCACACGCCCTGGGCGGGCGGGCGATGTTGCGGCCCCTGGGGCGCGAGATCCGTGGACCCTTCAATCATAGCGAATCCTCGGGTCGAGCACGCCGTAGAGCACGTCCGCCACGAGATTGAACGCCACGATCAGCACCGCGAAGATGAAGGTCACCGTCTGGACCGTGGGGATGTCGCCGCCCTCGATGGCGCCGATGAGCAACTGGCCGACGCCGTTGACGCGGAAGATCTGCTCGGTGATGATGGCCCCGGCGAAGGTCGTCGGCAGCCCGAGGGCGATGACCGTCACCACCGGGATCAGGCTGTTGCGCAGCACGTGGACGAGGATGACGCCGCCCTCGGCCACCCCCTTGGCCCGGGCCGTGCGCACGTAGTCCTGGTTCAGGTTCTCCAGCACCGAGGAGCGGGTGAAGCGGCTGAGCTGCGCCGCGTTGAAGAGCCCCAGCACCATCACCGGCATCGCCATCTGCCGGACCTGGACGAGAAGGCTCTCCAGGTCCGTCACCCGGTGGGTGGTGTCATAGATGGACGGGAACCAGTCGAGCCATACGCTGAAAACCACGATGAGGACGGTTCCGGTAAAGAAGGTCGGCACGGAGAACCCCACCATGGTGACGAAGGTGCCCGCCTGGTCGAACACCGAATACTGCCGGTAGGCCGAGTAGACGCCCACCGGCACCGCGATGAGGATCGCCACGATGTAGGAGATGCCGACGACGGTCAGGGTCTGAGGCAGGCGCTCCGCGATGAGGTCCACCACCGGCGCGCGGGTAGCCCACGAGCGCACCCGCAGGCGCCCGGCGGAGTCGCCGATCTCGATGCCCCACATCCGCTCCAGCAGGTTGAGGGGCTCGTTCACCAGGAACTGGTCGAGCCACTTGAGGTAACGTATGTGGAACGGCTGCCCGAGGCCCAGGCTCTCCCGGATGGCTTGCCGGGTCTCGGGCGGGATGGTCAGCGGAAGCTGGGCCGTGGGGTCACTGGGGGCGAGGTCCAGCAGCGCGAAAACGATGAAGCTGATGACCAGGAGCGTCGGGACCGCGAAGAGCAGGCGTCTGGCCACGTAGCGTGACATGGGCGCTCACTCGTGGGGGCCCCTACTTCCGCCGGTGCCACTCTTGGATGTTCCACTGTAACGCGTCCCAGGCGTTGATTCGGACCCCGCCCAAGGACAGCGCATGCGCGCCCACTTCGCCGCGGTGGATCAGCGGGATCAACGCGCCGTAGTCCATCAGCATGTCGTTCAGGCGCCTGGCGATGGCGGCGCGCTTCTCGATGCCCGCGGTCTTGGCCAACCGCGCCGCGAGGTTCTCGTATTCCGCGTCGCAGTAGCGCGGCATGTTGTTGCCGATCCACTGGTTGTTGGGGCCGGGGATCTCCTTGCACAGCCATCCCTGCATGTAGGCCTGGGGATCGGTGCCGTTGAACTGGTTGGCGTACATCTGGATGTCCGCGTAGAACTTTTGGTAGGTGTCCGGGCTCGCCGGGTCGCTGCCGAAGAACACCGACGCGCTGATGTTCTTGAGCTCGGTCTCGACGCCGATCTGCCGCCACATCTGCTTGATCAGCGCCTGGGTGCCCTGGCGCACGGAATTGGTGGAGGTCTGGTAGAGGATCGAAAGGCGCACGCCGTTCTTGGCGCGGATGCCGTCGGCTCCGCGCACCCAGCCGGCTTCGTCCAGCAGCTTGTTGGCGGCGGCGAGGTCCTGGGTCTTGCACCAGTCGTTGGCCGTGGAAGCGTAGACCGGCGGCGCCGGCAGGACGTTGCAGGTCACCCGGCCGGCTTGGCCGTAGCCGGCCTCCACCAGGATGTTGCGGTCGATGGCCAGGGACAGCGCGCGCCGCACCGCCGGGTCCGACAGGAAGGGGTGGGGGTTCTTGCCGTCCTGGTAGGTGGACCGCTTGTCGCCGAGCGCGGGATCTGGATTGGCGAGCTGCACGATCAGCCGCTCCACCAGGGTGCCGAAGGCCGACACCACCTTGCCCTTGCCGGCCTTTTCCATGGCGGCGAGGATCTCGGGCTCCACCTGGAGGTTCCAGGCGTAGTCGAACTCGCCGGTTTCCAGCACCGCGCGGGCCGCGGACACGGCGTCGCCGCCGCCCTTCACCAGGATCGAGGAGAAGGCCGGCTGGTCGGGGTTGCGGTAGCGCTCGTTCATCTCGTAGCGCACCACGTCGTTGGGCCGGAACTCCTTCACCTTGAAGGCGCCGGTGCCCACGGGGCCGAAGTTCTGCTCGGTGCACTCGGGCGCCTTGGCCCCCAGGCAGCCCGCGAACTGCCTCTTCTGGATCACCGGGCAGGTGGAGCCCACGAACGGCCCGTAGGGGAAAGGCATCGCGACCTTGAAGGAGATCCGCACGGTGTGGTCGTCCACCGCCTCCACCGCGGCCACGTTCTCGAACCGGGGGGAGGCGCTGCAACCCCCGTCCGGGTGCATGCAGTAGGCCGCCGTGAAGGCAACGTCGGCGGCGGTGAACGGCGTACCATCGGACCAAGTCACGCCTTTCCGGAGCTTCCAGGTGACGGACTTGAGGTCGGCCGCCACCCCGCCGTTCTCGACGGTCGGTATCTCCGCCGCCAGCGCCGGAACCATGTTGGCGTTGTCGTCGTAGCGCGCCAGCGGCTCGATGACGAATGCCGCGGCGTGGATGTCCTTGGTTCCCCCGGAAAGAAACGGGTTCAGGACCGACGGCGCCTGCCAGTAGAGCATCCTGAGCTCGCCGTCGGCGCCGCGCTGCGCGGCCGCGGGGAAGGCGAACGCCGTCACGACGGCCGCTATCAGCATCAACCTGAGCAGTTTCGACATCATACGTACCTCCTCGGATGAATGCACGAATGTGATTATAGGGAATCACAATGGGTATGGGTAGAGACGGGGCTTGGTTACTCACCTGGGAGTCCAAACCCCCTCTCCCCCTGGGAGAGGGTGGCGGAAGGCTGGGTGAGGGCCCTCGCATCATGCCGGCCCATGGGCCGGGCGCCCTCACCCCGACCCTCTCCCAGGGGGAGAGGGGGTCGGAGGAGGCACTTCCGAGCTTGCCCGTACACGCCGTCCGGGCTACTATCTACGGCATCGAAACAGCATCGAACGAGAGGAAGAAGCCATGTCACAACAACGAATCATCGACGCCGACGGGCACGTCATGGAGCTCGACGACGAGCTTCGCGATTACATCGGCGGCCCCTACGCGGAGCTGGAATGGCACCGGTCCTACGGTTTCTGGCCGGGCCTCACCATGGACGGCTACCTGCGCTCGTTGAGGCAGCCGGGCGGCTGGGTCGGCGCGGGCACCGGACCCAACGCGCAGCATTGGCTCGACTTCCTCGACAAGAACGGCATCGAGCTGACCGTGCTGTACCCGACCCAGGGCTTGACCCACGCCGCCATCCGCGACCACGAATGGGCCATCACCATGGCGCGGGCCTACAACGACTGGCTGCACGACCGCTTCATGCGGGTGAGCCCGCGCCTGGTGGGCGTGGCGCTGCTGCCCATCCAGGACATCGACGAGGCGGTCAAGGAGCTGCGCCGCAGCGTCGAGGAGTTGGGGATGGTGGGGGCCGTCCTGCCCTCGGCCACCCCGGGCGGAAAGCTCTTCAGCGGGCCCGACTTCTACCCCCTGTGGGAGGAAGCCCAGCGGCTCGACGTGCCGGTGTCGCCCCACGGCGGCATGAGCTTTCCCGACCTGGGCATCGACGACACCCGGAACTTCATGGTGGCGCACACCCTGGAGCACCCCTTCGCGCAGTTCCGGCAACTCGTGGCGATGATCTGCGAAGGCGTGTTCGAGCAGTTCCCCAAGCTGCGCTTCGGCGTGCTGGAATGCGGCGCGGGCTGGGTCCCCTACATGATGGACCGCCTGGACGAGGAGTACGAGCGCAAGGGACACTACTCGCCCAACTGCAAGCGCAAGCCCAGCGAGTACTTTCGGGAGGGCAACATCTACTTCGCCGCCGAGGTCGAGGAGACGCTGCTGCCCGAGACCGCGCGACTGGTACCGGAGCATACCCTTCTCTGGGCCTCGGACTACCCGCATGAGCGGGATCAGCGGGATTTCAGCGAGGACATCCCGCACCTGCTGGGCCGGAAGGACATGAGCGACGAACTGAAGCAAAAGATCCTGTTCGAGAACCCGCTCAGGTTCTATCCGGGGCTGCGAGCCCGGCTGGACGCCACGGCGGTGGCGTCCAGGGAAGCCGCCGGGGCTCGCGCGTAGAGGAGTTGGCGCGGCGAGACAGCGACCCTTCGAAACGTCATTCCCGCGAAAGCGGGAATCCAGGGGTGGGGAGCGGATGAGACGTGCCTGTTTCCCCGCCGCACCCCTCCCGGATTCCCGCTTTCGCGGGAATGACGATTCAGGGCTAACTGAACAGGACCTTGGCCATCTCCGAGCGGAAGCGGTCGGCCAACTCGTTCCGCCCCAGCACCTCGAAGATCTGCACCATGGCCTTGCGGGCGCCGTCGTCCTCGAAGGCGCGGTCCTGCTTCAGCACCGCCAGGAACTCTCCAAGGGCGGCCTCGTAGCTCTCTTCCGCGGCCAGCGCCTGGGCCAGCCTGAAACGCACGTCGATACGGTCAGGGTCCGCAGCCAGCTCCCGCCGCAACGAATCCACGTCCGCGCCGTCACCCGCGCTCAGGTTCTGCCGGGCGATCAGCCGGTCGGCCTCGTTGCGTTCCGGACCGCCGGGAGGGATTCTCTCCAAAAGGGAAAGGGCGCGTTCCGCGTCAGTCTCCAGGAGCCCACGTCCCAATCCCAGCAGCGCACCGGCATGATGCGGCGACTCCTCCAGGACCTGCTCGAAGATCTCCAATGCCTTTTCGGCCTCGCCTCCGGCCCACAACCGGGCGGCCTCCAGCGCAAGCTCATCCTCGCGCGAGGGAACGACGCGGTCGAGGACCTCGCGAACTCCGGGTTCGGGCAGCGCGCCGGTGAACTCCGCGGCCAGCGCGCCGTCCTTGAACACCTTGACGGCCGGGATCCCCTGGATGCCGAAGCCGGCCGCCAGCTCCTGGTTCTCGTCCACGTTGACCTTGGCCAAAAGAAACTTGCCGCCGTATTCCTCGGCGAGCCGTTCGAGCACCGGGCCCAGGACACGGCACGGCCCGCACCACGGCGCCCAGAAGTCCACCGCCACGGGCGTCTCCCGGGAGCGCTCCAACACCTGCGCCTCGAACTCCGTCTGGTCGACGTCGAAGACCAGCGTTTCCATTCCTTCCCGAGAACCCTGCATAGCGCCTTCCCGTACGTGGAAACGATGCTGCCCGTGGGCCGATTGTCGCCAGCTACTTCCTGCTCGTGTCGAAATCCGCGCCGTTGAGCGTCACCCGTGTTTCCACCGGAGTCGGATTCCTGACCGTCTGCATGATGTAGCAACCCTGCTCCGAGTTGCGGATCACCGCGGCCACCCGTTCCGGGGGCTCGTCGGACTCCACGTCGAGCTTCGTCTCGACGCCTACGCCCTCGGCCTGCACCGTCTCACGCAGCACCGAACCCTCGACCCTGAAGCGCGCGGTGACGTGCACGCGCGCCTTGTCGATCTTCACCTTCATCATTTCCCCGTACCGGGAAAGCTGGGTGAGCAGTCAGAATCCGATGGAGAGCGCGAAGTACGCCATCGGCGGAGGCGCCGTGTTATCGCCGCCGATGCGCCCGCCCTCGTCGCACATCACCGTGAAGCCGCGCGCCTCGCCGCGCTTCTGCTGCCGCTCCAGCATCTCGGCGTCGGCCTCCATCACGACTTCGCGTTTGACGATCATGTCGTCCGCCATATATCAACCTCCAGGATGACTATGGGTCGAAAGGGTAGCCCATAGCCCCCGCACCGTCAATTTGCGTCGATTTCCATGGCCAAGCGACATCCCGCTCTGATTCCTTTGTCCCACGACCACCACCATGGACTGGCGCTGGCGCTGCGCTGCCGCAAGCACTCCCTCGGGCAGCTCAATCCCGGCGACCCGGCAGCCATGGAGGCATGCGCGGCGGAGGCGTCCCGTTTCTTCAACGAGAACCTCGCACCCCATTTCGAGGCCGAAGAGACGGTGCTGTTTCCGCTGATGACCGCCCACAAGGAGTGCCGGGAACTCGTGGCGCAGCTCCAAGGCGAGCACCGGCAGTTCCGGAGAATGGTCGAAACCGCCGGCGAGCCCGGGGGTCCGCGGAAATTCCTGTTCGACTTCGGCGACCTGCTGGAGCAGCACATCCGGAGCGAGGAACGTGAGCTCTTCCCCGCCTTCGAGGCCCTCGTGCCGGAGCCGGAGGCCGAACGGGCCGGGCGGGAGATCAAGCGGTTGCTCGACTCGGGCAAGGCCGCCACCGGAGCCACCACGCCATGAACACCAAGACGGCCATCATCTCCATCGAAGACCTGACGGAGACGGCGGTACCGGAGTTGACCGAAGCCTTCGAGAACGCACCCGGCGTCACCGAGGTGGATTTCTCGGTGGAGCGGCAGGTCGCTGTCATCGAGTTCGATCCCGAAGTAACCCACATCGACGCGCTGATGCGGGTCGTGTTGGGCAAGGGGTACAAGGTGCTTTGAGCGTCATTCCTGCACAATACCCATTCATTGAATTGTAGTTGACGGTTCCCTGTGCAAGGTGACTCAATTCGGCCACGCCGCCAACTCCGTATCAGCCCACTCCTGCGTTTCACCGTCGGTTTCATAGACTTGGGCATACAGATCGGCTGATTTGCGCAAGCGCTGCTGCGCCGGCCCCTCGCGGAGGCGCTCAAGATCAGTCACCGCAACATCATTCTTGTCCTTGAGTTTGCCCACTTACGGTATCCGCTATCGCTGTCCGACAAGCCTCCCTCAGGTATCCTCCATCGAGACTCCCTCGGCGTACGAAGCGGCTGCCTGGTTGACGGCCTCTCCGACCTTGCCCATGTCCGACACCAGGACGTAGCTCCAGGAGCCGAAACCGCCGTCTGCGTTGACGGCCTGGACCCAACGGTGGGCTGCTTGTGACTTGACCTGGGCTACCGGATCATAGCCCTTGGTTTCAAGAATCAGGTATCGAGAAGCGTCTCCGGTCAACCGGACGATAAAATCGGGCAGGTACTCATGCTGCTCGCCGTTGTGCAGGTAAGGGATCGCGAAGCCCAGACCTGCGTTCTTGACGAACGAGTGGACGAGTTCGTGAGTGTCCAAACGGTAGGCAGCGGATTGCTCCCACTTCGCGGTATCGGGCACGACCGCGTTGACGTGACTCCTGACGACAGGATAGGGCACCCGCCGCGTCTCGAAGTCGACCTCGGCCGTTGATCCGGGACCGCGGCCACTCTCGTAGCGCGGGAGTTCTGCCTCGTCTCCGTTGCCATGATCCGGGCGGACGGCGGCGACAAGGCGTTCCACCAGCCAACCGTACCAAGGGGAGAGGAACGCATCGATGTCTCGCGCCGGTTCGACAGGGACCACCTTTTCCCTGATGTAGCGATCCACGATGGTGGCGAGTTGTGTAAACAGTACGTGAGGAGGCGCGTCGCAACCCGGTTGCTGCCGATAATCCCGTGTCAGGTCCCGCGCCATCTCGAACACCAACTGCTGCAACCGTGTATTGTTGCGGTACGGGTTGAGATCGACGCGTTCAAGTTGTCCAGGACCCACCAGCGAAGGCCGGCCGGTGTTGCTCGGAAGGCCTGCCTTCATCTCCACTTCAGGTGGGATGTCCATGGGGTCGAGACGCAGAGGCGCGATGCTTTCCCAGTCCACCTTTACGCGGTTTCTGATCCCTTGCGTGTAACCCTCGACGCGGGGGAACCGGATCTCCAGAGGTGCCTTCTGGGGCACTGCCCGTATTCGCCAAGTCTTCGGAGGTGGCGGCGCTCCGTTGTCCGGGGGATTCTCCTTCAGGGGCACGATCTCGAACGGTACACCGAAGATCTTCGCGACTTCCTCACCGAGTTTCCCGTCCTCCCCCACGGCATAGCTGGACCGCCGCAGCCCTCGCCCGACCACCTGTTCACAAAGCAACTGCGACATGAACGGGCGAAGTCCGACGATATGGGTCACGGTGTTGCAGTCCCAACCCTCGGTGAGCATTCCGACGCTCACAATGCACCTTACGTCACGGCCAGGTGGATGGAGTGGTCGTTCGAGTTTGTTGGCCAGCGTCGCGAAGCCTTCAGGGTAGATGGGCCGTCCCTGTCCGTCCCGCGGCCAGTCGGTCTTACCGACCGTATCCAGCGTCACGCGCATCCATTGGTCCGCATCGGACCTCGTCTGTCCGCTGTCGGACTCGCGCACAACCTTGGAGTCCACACGTATGGTGCAAAGGTTCCCGTCCGTGTTCCGCAGACCTTCGAGACGCGCGGGCGGAATCCCCACCGGCGCCTTGTCCTCGGCGAGCCACTGGTAAATGACCTTGGCGAGCGCGGTGTTCTTGCACACGATGATGAATACGGGCGGCCGGCTTTCGCCATCCCGTTTGCTCCACTCCTCGCGCAGCAACTCCCACAGTCCACCTAACATGGCGACTGGAACATGCGCATATTTGAGGACCGCTTCAGGCTTCACGCTTCCCCGCCGGCCGCCGCGCTCCGCCGGGGTCAATCTCGGCAGGATCCAGCGCCAGATGTTGAAGTAGCCGGGGATGGGGCTGCCGGTTGTGTCCCTAACCGCAAGCTGCGGAATCTTGACGAGTCCCGACTCGATGGCGTCGACGAGTCCGAAATCACTGACGACCCACGGAAACGGCCGGTTGGCGTCCTGTCCGACCCGACCCAGGTAGTAAGGGGTGGCGGAGAGGTCTACACACAGGTTGATACCGCGATGCTTGTGGATACGGTCGAGGCCGTCGACCCATACCGTCGCTTCCCGATAAAACTCTTCGCTGTCATCGGTTTCGCCGAACAGGTCCTCCTCACCCTCCTCCGGCTCAACACGCCTGAGCCGGTACGCGTGATGCGCCTCGTCGTTCATGACCAGAATGTTACCCTTGCCCCCGATCTCTCGCCCGAGAACCCGGTCGATGAGCTTGGCATCACTCTCGACGTACCGGAACGATTCCACGGAAACCGACTTGAGATTCCCTTGCCGGTCCCGCTGCTCGTCACGAACAGCAATCAGGCCAGTGGCCGCCTGCCGTTCGAGATCGGCCAAAGTCAGGTAACGGATGCCGCGCGCCGTGGTCGTCTTGGGGCCAATGCGGATAGTCTCTTTGGTGCGAATCTCCCGTCCGGCGCGGAGGACCTTTGCCGACTGGCCCGCAACCTGTGCGGTCTTCGGCTCGAACACGTGCCAGTTGGTGACGAGCACGTGTCCGCGCGCGAGTTGGGGCATGAGGTGTGACGGCACGAGGTCGCGCGTGCGGTAGAGGCTGGCCTCGCCGGCTTGCGGCTTGAGTTCCTCAAGCCGGTTCCGGATCGTGACGTTGGGGCATACGATCAACACCGCGTCAGAAAAACGAGCGTCGCCACGGGCTGCGACCTTGTTGAGAATGCTCCAGGCAGCGAGCATGCCCATGACGGTCGTCTTTCCCGTGCCCGTAGCCATCTTGCAAGCGTAGCGACGAAAGGCCCGGAACCCGTCCGCCTGGGCCTCCTCGCCCGGTTCGTCGAGCGGAACGCGAATCCCCTGCAGGAAATCAGGGCGGGCCTCGGTGAGGAAGATGATCGTCTCGGCGGCCTCGATCTGAGCAAAGAACAACCGGTGTTTTCGTCCTTCCTGCCGCCAGTAACGCAACAACTCCATGGTGGTTCGGGTCACGCCGCCTTCGCCGCGCAGCGCCAGTGGCCGCCATTCGGCAAGCTTGGCGCGAACCCGGTTGACCAGTATCAACCCGATGGCCGTGCCGGTTCCCCGCTGCTCCAACGACGGCTCGCTTCCCGGACGCCGGTAAAAATACATCGCGGGACGCCGGCCCTCCCGCCGCTCCGGCGGATCGTGCTCCGTGATCCACCAGTGCTCCGTGGGTTCCTCGAAGGGTGAGTTAAGGATGGGCTCGGGGACTTCGTGCGCGTTCACGGCTCGACTCCGAAGGCGCGGCAAATCGCGTCGAGCTTCTCAACCACTTCCGGGTGAATCTCCTCGGGAAGCATCAACGCAGCGATCTCGTGGTAGCGTGTGTAGGGTAAACCGTATAGCCCGGCCGCGTCCAGCAGCGGAGGGAGAAGCCGCGTGCGGGCCTTGGCTTCGACCAAGTATTCATGGTCGCCGAGAGGGTCCTCCACCACCGCAGGAGGAAACGCGCGGCGCCAGTAGGCGAGCATTTCTTCGACGTGCGGTGCAGCAGAGCTAACCCCCACTACTGCCTCAACAAAACGGGTGAGCGTATCCGGGTGGATCAGATAGCTTTCGATCTCGTAGCGCCGCCAGCGAAGCCATTGTAAACCGGCGCCGGAGATCCCGGTGTCCGGCATCATGTGCTGCGCGTCGCCGTCGCGAAGTTCGAGCCCAGGCAACCCGTCGCGCACAAGTTGCAACGCTTTAAAGTGATCGCTCGCCGTGATTCCCTTCAGACCCCGTTGTCCTTCCTGCGCCTGAAAATTCTGTGGCCGCCACATCAATTCCGTAGCTAGCAGGTCCGACGCACGGTGTTGACGCGTCGCGGCCCATTCGCGAAGGATATTGATATCCGTATAGTTCTCGACATAGAGAACGCCCCGGGCCCCCAGCGCCTGTGTGATGTCCGCGTTACTCAGAACGCGAAGCGAGGAAATCAATTGGCTGCGCTCAGCAGTGTCGGCAACCATCCTCGGCTCGTTGAGCGTGACGCAAAGCTCGCGAGGGTCCACCGAGTTGATAACCACCTCCGAATGCGTTGCGACGACGAGTTGCGAACGCTGCCGGGCGGCCACCGTTCGCAACTCGTGATAGATGGTATCCTGTAGGATTATGTGCAGATGGGCGTCGGGCTCGTCGAGTAACAGCACTGCGCCTTTTCGCGTATTGAGGAACGCCAGCAGCATCAAGACCTGTTGAAAACCGCTGCCGGCGCTCGCTATGTCCAGGTGTGGTCCACCCTCCACCGTCCGGTATTCCGCGAGGATGTGCGCACCACTGCTATCCGGAGGCAAGAGTTCATAGCCAAAAAGTCTCCTGACGGAAGCTTGAAGCGCTTCCCAGGCAGGTTCATTGCCGTTCGCCTCCGCGAGTAGGTTGCGCAGAACTTCTCCCGGACGCCCCGTGCCGAGAAGCTGTTCGATCTTGGGGGTTTGAAGCAACGGCTCGTCCGTTCCGGGGCCGCTCATTGGAGGGACATACACCGCGCGAAGATCCAACTCTCGCAACGTATCCACAGACACGTTGGCCTCGGGCCGGACGTATATCTGCTCGGTGCTGTCGGGTATGAACTCCATCGTCACGGACCAGCCCGCGTCGTGTTGAAGCTCGATCTCGATCTGCCCTTGATATCGCCGATCCGTCCACAGCAGATCGAAGCTCCGAAGGGGAACCGCGGTGAACGCCTGTCGCGCCATGGGCGCACGGGTGTACCCGTTCCGACGATTGAAATCATTGAGGTCACGCCACCTGCGGAGAGCGAGAGACCACGAGGCGATGGCTTGAAGCACCGTCGTCTTGCCCGTGTTGTTGGGACCGGCCAAGACCACGTGTCCCGGTAGACGGAACTCCACCTCATCGAAACGCTTGAAGCCCCGGATGCGAACCGTGTGGATCACCCATCCGCCTCCGACAGCGGCTTGACAACCATCAGTTCGTTTCCGCGATCATCGACCACCTTCACCGCCACCTGCCCGTGCTCGCCAGCCTGGAACGAAGCGCTGACAGTCCCCGACAGATGCGCCCACACGCTGTCCTCGAACTCGCCCCGGAGCGAGTGCTTGAGACCTTCCCACGCCGAAGTCCGCGGGAAGAACGCCTGGCACACGTGGAAGCAGAGTCCGTTGTAATCCGTGTCGAGGAACCACGCCGGGACGTCGCTCCCTTGCCGATGATCCGATTCCATCCCGACTGGATCGAACACGTCGAGACCGAGAAGCTCGACCTGATAGCCTTGCTTGGCAGATTTTCTGATCCGCACGTCCGGGAGACCACATACCGAGAAGATCTGACTCGACCGCAGGTTCTTGAGCAGGTCTCCCATCAACAGATCCATACTCGCCTGCACATAGGTCGCGGGTACGCCGACCGTCTGCTCGCAACCCTCAATCAGGCGCCGCGCATCAGGCTGTATGGCGAAGCCGATGACATAGAGGTGGCCGTACCCCTTGGCATATGCCTCACGCGCGGCCTTGAACACCAGCATCTCCGAGACTGCGCCGTTCTCCGGACCGAAGACGATGGCAGCCGTCTGCTCTCCATAGCCTTCGACCGACGCCTCAGCCGACAAGCTCATGGTCCGCGCGGGCGGGCGCACCTTGGAGAGGGTTACGGTCTGACCGCCGCCGAGACGGAGCAACGGCGAATGCTGCAACACCGCGATCATGCGATCCACGTGACTCGCGTAAGCTTTGGCCGCAGAGGCGTCACCCGAATCTTCCTTGCCGTCTCCTTCCCAATCAACCGGTGTCGGAATGGTCGCCTCGACACAGAACGGACCGCTCACTCGGGTGACGCCGGCATCCGTCTCCGGCCGGTCAACAAGCACTTCCTCTTTTGCCGGCTCGTCGTGCGCGATGGATTCGAGGGTGATGTGCGGCACGATGCCGCCGACCTCTTCTCCCCTGGCGTTCTGCCTGCGCCGATATTCGAAGCCTCCTGCCGGACCCCTTCCGGACTCCTTGAGTTCATAGAACTCGAAGGTGCTCGTGAGCAGCCGCTGCCGCGCGAGCGCAAGCGGCACCCGTGAAGTGTCGGTGGTGATCCAGCGCCGCCCCCACTTCTCTGCACAGTACGCGGTCGTCCCCGAGCCGCACGTAGGATCGAATACGAGATCGCCGGGGTCGGAAGTCATGAGGATACAGCGCTCGATGACCTTGGGGTTCGTCTGGACGACGTACGTCTTCTCCTCAGTGACGTTGCCGGTCAAGGTGTCCGTCCAGAGATTGCCCCGCTCCTTGTATGGGAAGTCTGAGGCGAAACGCCGGTACCTGAGGCTGCTGGCAGCAACATGTAAACGGCCGGCATTGGCAAGACGTTTCAGCCCATCAGGGAATTTAGGTTTCCAGTGTGAGTTGACGCCCGGCTTGTAGATCTTACCCTCAAACTCAAAGGGCTGCAGTTCCCGAGCGGCTCCTTGGGACTGCAAGTCACCCGGATTGTACAACCGAGCATCGTCGGGCGGCACCGCCTCCCCACGTTTCTCTGCCGCAGTCACGCCCCGGTAGCTCCCGTCCGGGAGCAGAACCCATCTCGCATTGCCTTCGCCGAGCACTAGTGGTTGTTCCTCGAACAGCTTCCTCACCTTCAGCCTTTCCGGGTCTCGCGCGTACCACAACAGGAAGTCGCCTAGGGTCGCGAGGGTCTTGGTCTGAAACCCCGACGTGGTCTGAAAGCTGATCTGCGACACGAAGCACTCCGGGCCGAACACCTCGTCGAGCACCTCGCGGACATGGTGCAGATTGGTGTCGGACATCTGGACGAAGATGCTCCCGGACGGATGGAGCAACTCCCGCGCCAGCAGCAACCGGTCCCTCAGGTAGGTCAGGAAGGAATGCAGGCCGAGTTCCCAGGTGTCCCGGTACGCCTGGACCATCTCCGGCTCCCGCACCATGTGCTCGTCGTCGCCATGAGTGACGTCGCGCTTGCGCACGAAGGGCTGAAAGTTGGAGCCGAACTTCACGGCGTAGGGCGGATCCATGTAGATGGTCTGCACCTGACCGCCCAAGCCCTCGTACCCGAGCAGAGAGTTCATCACCACCAGCGAATCGCCGAGGATCAGCCGGTTTACCCACCCGTTCTGATGCTCGTACGCCCTCAGCAGCCGATCGTGAATCGGGAGATCGCTCTCCCCGAACAGATCGAACATGTTCACTTGACGGTCCCGGGTATGCCCTTTCAACGTCTCCAGGATCGCGGACGTGGACAGACGCTCGTGCACAAACAACGGCAGAGTCGGCGCGTCAAAGGAGAGCCGTTCGGCCTTTCCAGCCCAGTTGAGAAAGGGCTTGGAAAGTGTCTTCAGCGCGGCGGCGTCTTCCCGGGCGGCGGCAAGCTCCTCCTTGGCCCTTGCGACATCCCTTTCGGAGATGTCCCCGTTAACGGAATCGACGATCGCGGACAGCCTCGCTATGCGGTCCTCCAACGAAGCGATTTTCGCTTCTCCCTCTTCCCGAACGGGATTCTGTCCGTCCCAGTCGAGGGCTGGAGACAGCGAGGGGTCGTAGCGATAGGTGGTCGGCGGCTTCTTCTTGCGGAACTGCGCCTGCATCCCGATGTCCGGTCGGAGTAGCGCACTCGCCTCTGGATGCCCGTAACTCCTGGCGCTGCGCGTCTTTCCTTTTCGGCCCACCGTATTCTTCTTTCCTGCCACCTCTGAATTTCTCCTTTTCCTCAAATTAAGCCGCGACCGTTGCTGTCGTCAAACATCTTGGCCTACCACCCTCATTTTACCGCCATGCTGACGGGCGGTTGCTCTGCTACACTTGAACCGTCATGAGCAACTTACCTCATTCCGATCACGGTGACGACGCTCGCCGCGCCGTTTCGCTCCGCCCAGGCCTCCCGGAGATTCCGGAACGTTTGCTTCTGGCACATGCGCGGGGCGAAGTGCTTTTCATCTGCGGTGCAGGCATTTCGCGCCCGGCAGGGCTGCCTGATTTCCGAGAACTGGTGCGCGACGTCTATGGAAAGCTCGGCCACCATCTCCACCCTATCATCGACGGCCGGGGGTCTGGCCGGGTACGCTATCGGCTACTTCTTCTACGAAACGCTCGGCGAACCCCTGCTCAGCCTCTGGGGGTATCAGGGAAGACTCGATGTATTCGAGGCGTACCGGCGTCAGTGGGGCGCGTGGTTCGTCGTTGCCGGCGCACTCACCCCGCTGCCCTACAAGCTGGTTGCCGTCGCATGCGGTGTTGCCCGGCTCGATGTCGGCGTCTTCATCCTGGCGTCCCTGCTCTCCCGCGGTTTCCGTTTCTACGTCGAAGCCACGCTACTATGGTACTTCGGCCCCGCGGCTCGCGCGCTCATCGAGCGCCACCTGGGCGCCGCCACGGTGATCGGCCTGATACTCGTTGTCGGCGTCTTCATGCTGCTCCGCCTGATCGGTTGAGCAACGAGACCGCGACCGGCATCAATTCAGGAACCAAGGCAGAACCCGGAACCCCTTGAAGTCGAAGCTCTCCTCTCCCCCGTGGACCAGGACGCCTCCCCGGTTCGGATTGGAAGGAATCGACGTCCACCACGACAGGGTATCGACGGCGTCGCCGGCGACCGTCTGGCCCGATTTGACTTCCACAGGGACAACGCGGCCGCCGGCGTCGATCAGGATGTCTACTTCGTGCCCGGTGGAATCCCGCCAGAAGTAGAGGGGCGGGTCCCGGCGTATGGCGGCAAAGCTCTTGACCAACTCCGAGACCACAAAGGATTCGAATATGGCGCCACGTAAAGGGTGCCGCTCCAGTGTCGCGGCGTCGCGGATGTCGAGGAGATAGCAGACGAGCCCCGTGTCGAGAAAGTGCAGCCGCGGGCGCTGGCGCAACCGCTTACGGTAGTTCGCGTGATGTGGCGGGAGCGTCGTGGCCAGGTATCCGATCTCCAGCGCCGTGAGCCAGCGCCGGGCGGTCTGCTGCGTGATGCCGACATCGCTGGCCAGCGATGCCAGGTTGAGCTCCGTTGCCGTATGCGCGGCGGCCAGCCGGACGAAACGCTCGAAGCTCCTGGCATCCGAGATCTGCATGACTTCGCGGACATCCCGTTCCACATAGGCACGAAAATAGTCCGCCAGCCACTCGCTCGCGGGAATGCCGCGGTCGTGAATGCGCGGATAGAAGCCCTCGACCAGTGTCGCCCAGAGCGCCCTGCCGGGTGAAAGGGTGTCTGTTACGGCGGGAGGGCCGTCGACGCAGTCGAGATTCAGCGGGTCGAGGGGTTCCCTCTCCGACAACTCCGCGAGCGACAGCGGGTACAAACGGAGAAACGCAGTGCGCCCCGCCAGGGTCTGAGACACTGCTTCCATCAACAGCAGGTTCTGGGAACCGGTCAGGATGAAGCGACCGGCGCGAGGGTCGGCGTCCACCAGCCCTTGGATGTAGGAGAGCAACTCGGGCGCGCGTTGGACCTCATCCAGGATCAGCCTGTCGCCTTGGGCCAGAAGGCTGCGCGGGTCTTCGATGGCTCTCGCCCGTATGTCGGGTGCTTCGAGCGACAGGTAACGATGATCCGCGAACAACGCCTGGACCAGCGTCGTCTTCCCGGATTGTCGAGGCCCGGTGAGCGTCACCACCGGATTGGACGCAGCGGCAACCCTTAGCGCTTCAGTCAAGTGACGGCGCAGCATACAGCGATTCTGGCAAAGAATCTGATTCGTGTCAATTCGATGATCTAATCATCAAAAAGACACGATATGCGTGAGATAGGATCCGAGTACATCCGCCCACACACAAGGGGTCAGCTTGCCGCGCGGTTCGGTCCCTACGATGATTCGCCAAGGATGCGATGGAGATTTCGCAACGCGTGCTCGATGGGGAGGACGGTGATGCCGTCCAAGTAGAGAGGGCTGGATCCGCCGTAGAAGACAAAGCATTTGGCGGGAGGATAGTCTTTTTTGAACTCTCGGAGCGCCCTTGTGTCCTTGGGCTGGACTTGAGTCGAGCGTTTTATCTCGATGGCCAGCAGGCCGCGCGGGCCGTAGAGGACGAAGTCGACTTCCAGATAGTTTCGGGTGCGCCAGAAAAACGTCTGATAGCCGTAATCGTAGTAGTCGTTGACCGCCCGCAGTTCCTGGAGCACCAGCGTCTCCAGTGCGGGTCCGTCCAACTCGGCGTCGGAGTCCAGCGGCCCTGTCGGCCGGATGGCCCGGAACACCCCTACATCGAAAAAGTAGAACTTCTGTTGCGAAATGAGTTTCCGCTTGGCCTTGCGGGAAAACACCGGCAGACGGACAGCGATGAGCAGGTCTTCGAGGATGGAGAAATAGTTTTCCGCGACGGACCGGTCAATGTGCGCCTCTCGGGCCACGGCGCTGATATTGACCGTGGCTCCTTGGGAGAAGCTCGCCACTTCCAGGAAAAGCGAGAAATGGCCGACGTTGCGGGTCAGGCCCTCCTGCACGACCTCTTCCCGCAGGTACGTCTGCACATAGTCCTTAAGGTATTTCACCGGGTCGGGTTCACTGAACCGGGCAGGCAAATGACCCAGCTGGAGAGAATCGCGCAGGTTGAAGGCATCCTGCTGTTCCAGCACCGTCAGGGGGTGCATGCGATACGTCAGGGCACGGCCGGCGAGCAGATTCACCCCTTTCCGCCGCAACGTCCTCGCGCTGGACCCGGTCAGGACGAAGTCCATGCCACGTGCCTCGATCAAATCATGGACCTCGTTCAGCAACGCGGGAAGACGCTGCACCTCATCGATAACTGTCCATCCGGTGTAGTCCGGAGGAATGAGTTGCCTGAGGTGTCCAGGGTTGGCAGACAGGCGGTTGTAGAATTCCGATTGAAGCAGGTTGACGAAGAGCGCATCGGGAAGCCGCTGCTTCAACCACGTTGTCTTACCTGTTCCCCTCGGGCCGAAGAGAAAAAAACTCTTGCGTGATTCCAGAGGCTTCTTGATCAGTCGCTCGAACATCCGTCATTCCATACCGCCGGATGGGTACAGTATATGATATCTGGCGAAAAATGCAGTAGCTAACCACAAAAATGCAGCCAATTTTCAGTTTCCAACAAAAATCGGTGGTCGGGTTAGCCCTGGAACCTGGTCCCCACCGCACTTCGTACGGCAGACTTGGCGTCGGACGGAAGGATTGACCCGCGGCGGCCTACTCCCCGGCCACGGTCATGCGCGCGATCTTGAGCGTGGGGGCGGCCACGGGGCTTTGCGGCCGGAGGTCGGTGCCGACCATCTCGACCTGGGTCAGCATGTCGTTGAGGTTTCCGGCGATGGTGAGCTCGGAGACGGAATAGGCCAGCTCGCCCTTTTCGATCCAGACGCCGGCGGCGCCCCTGGAATAGTCGCCGGTGACGAGGTTGACGCCGAAGCCCATCAGCTCGGTGACGTAGAAGCCGTCCTGCACCGAGCCGATGATGTCCCCGAGGCTGTGCTCGCCGGGGATGAGGTAGAGGTTCATCGGCGCCACCCCCGACCCCTGGCCGGCGCCGCGGGTGGCGTTGCCGGTGGACTTGCCGCCGAGCTTTCGGGCGCTGTAGGCGTCCAGCAGGTAGCTTTGCAGGACGCCCGACTCCACCACGTCCTTGCGCCGCACGCCGACGCCCTCGCCGTCGAACGGACGAGACCCCAGGGCGCGGGGAATGGTGCCGTCATCGGCGATGCGGACGAGGTGCGAACCCACGCGCTGCCCGAGCCGGTCGCACAGGAAAGACGCGCGCTGATAGAGAGCGTACCCTGAAACCGCCTGGCCCACGTGCCGCACCAGGGTGCCGGCAATGGCGGCGTCGAACACCACCGGCACCTCGCGGGTGCGCACCTTGCGCGCGCCCAGCCGCCGGACCACCCGCCGCCCGGCTTCGCGCCCTACGTCTTCAGGAGCGTCCAGTCCGTCATGGTGCCGCGCCGCCGAGTGCCAGTGGTCCCGCTCCATGGAGCCGTTGGACGTCGCCACCGGGGCCACGGAAACACGAAAGCCGGAGGTCGCGTACTCTCCGGCAAAACCCTCCGAGTTGGCGTGGATGATGCGATTGAAGGACGTGCCGAACTCCGCGCCCTCGGAGTTGGTGATCCGCGAATCGTGCTGGAGCGCGTGCTCCTCGGCCTCGCGGGCGGCGTCGATGCAGCGCTCCACCGGCATCTCCCGGGCCTCCCCGTCCAGCAAATCCAGGTCCGGCACCTCGGTCGCCAGCTCGCCGGGCTCCGGCAAGCCGCCGAACTCGTCCTTGGCCGTGGCCCGGGCCATGGCGCAGGTTTCTTCGAGCAATCGGTCCAGGGACGCCCGCGACAGGTCGGAGGTCGAGGTGGCGGCGGAGCTCTTTCCGAAGAAGAGCCGCAGCCCGAGCCGCGTCTCGTGGGCCTGGCTCACGGTCTCCACCTTGCCGAGCCGCACCTTTACCTGGGCGCCCTCATGCTCCGCCAGGGTCACGTCGCCTTGCGAGGCGCCCTTCTCCCGGGCCCGCGCCAGCAGCCCCGCCGCCAACTCCCGATCCACCGGTAAGCGCTTCATGACTAACCCTGGAAGGAACCGGCGCCGCGCACGCTGGTGCCGCCGACCACGATCTGGTCCACACGAATCGTGGGCAGACCCACCCCGACCGGCACTCCCTGGCCGTCCTTGCCGCAGGTGCCGATGCCGTCGTCGAGCGCCAGGTCCGCCCCCACCCGGCTCACGCGGGTGAGCACGTCCGGCCCGTTGCCGATGAGGGTGGCGTCCCGTACCGGATGGGTAATGCGTCCGTCCTCGATCCGGTAGGCCTCGTTGGCGGAAAACACGAACTTGCCGCTGGTGATGTCCACCTGGCCGCCGCCGAAGGACACCGCGTAGAGGCCGTCCTTGACCGAGCGGACGACGTCCTCGGGGTCCTCCTCCCCCGCCAGCATGAAGGTGTTGGTCATGCGCGGCATGGGGACGTGGGCGTAGCTCTCGCGGCGCCCGTTGCCGGTGAGATCCATGCCCAGCAGCGCCGCGTTCAGGCGGTCGTGCATGTAGCCGCGCAGGATACCGTCCTCGATCAACACCGTGCGCTGGGTCGGCGTCCCCTCGTCGTCCACGTTGAGGGACCCCCGCCGCCACGGGATGGTGCCGTCGTCCACCACCGTGCAGAGCTCGGTGGCCACGCGCTCGCCGATGCGCCCGGAAAAGGCCGAGGTCCTGCGGCGGTTGAAGTCGGCCTCCAGACCGTGCCCGATGGCCTCGTGAAGCAGGATGCCGGGCCAGCCAGGCCCGAGGACCACGTCCATGGGTCCGGCGGGCGCCGCCGCCGCCTCGAGGTTCACCAGCGCCCGGCGCACCGCCTCCCGGGCATGCGCTTCGCACCGTTCCGTGTCCGTGCAGTCGTCCAGCGTCATGCGCCCGCCCCATCCGAAGTACCCGGCCTGCCGCTTGCCGCCGGCTTCCACGATGCAGCGGATGTTGCACCGGACCAGCGGTTGGAGGTCCCCCAGCACCCAGCCCTGCGACGAGGCGATGAGCACCACCTTGTTCTCCAGCAGCAGCGATGCGAAGACCCCCTTCACACGAGGATCGGCCTTCCTGGCGAACCGGTCCAGGTCCTGCAACAGACCGATCTTCCGCTCCAGGGGAACATCGGCAAGAGAATGCGGCACCGGATAGAGATCGTGGCGCGGGCCGTCCGGAGCGGGAACTCGCGCCGGCAGCTCCGAACCCCGGTCGTTGGCGATGACGTTGGCGGTCCTTACCGCCGAATCCAGGTTCTTGATGGTGACGTCGTCGGTGAACGCGTATCCGGTCTTGTCCTCTGCCAGCACCCGCGCGCCCACGCCGTTGGCCGTGGAGACTGAGGCATGCTTGACCAGACCCTCCTCGAGGTGGACCTGGTCGTTGGTCCGGTATTCGAAATAGAGGTCGGCGTAGTCCGCCTGCCGGGCCATCGCCCGCCCCAGGACCCGATCCAGATCGCGCGCCGTGAGGCCGAATCGTTCGTCGAAGAACGCCGCCGGCGAGAACGCGGGCCGGCTCGTTAGGTTCTTGTCCAAAACGCTCCCTTTCCTTACATCAGCCCAGCTAGTATACTATGAGGAGAGCCGGTGCCCGGCCGCCCCATCCCCCTCCGGTATACGAACAGTCTACCGGCAAGACATGGAACTTGAAAGGACGCGGCGCGCGTTCGGCGGACGATTCGAGGAGTTGCATCGATGAGCAAGAAGGTCGTTCACATAGTCGGTACCGGTACCATAGGCGAGCCGCTCATCGGTATCCTCGCGAGCTTCAGGGAGGCCTTCGGAATCGACGAGGTGACGTTCAACAAGCAGACCCCACGGGTCACCGACCGCTCCAAGATCACGGCGCTTCAGAGCAAGGGCGCCCGGCTGAGCGTCGGGAAGGACCATTGGGACGAGTTCGTCAAGCTTGGGATGGACCCGTCCTTCGACTCGGAAGCAGCCATCGAGCGAGCCTCGGTGGTGATCGACTGCACCCCGGTGGGGAACCAGAACAAGGAAAAGCACTACCAGCAGTTCGCGGGCAAGAACGGCAAGGGATTCATCGCCCAGGGCAGTGAGTTCGGTTTCGGCAAGATGTATGCCCGCGGCATCAACGACGCGGCCCTGGACAGGGAAGAGGACCGCTTCGTCCAGGTGGTGAGCTGCAACACCCACAACCTCGCCGTGCTCATCGACACCCTCGCCCTCGGGCCCGAGAAAGAGGACAACCTCGAGGCCGGGCGGTTCGTCTGCATGCGACGGGCCAACGACATCAGCCAGGAAGGGGACTTCATTCCCGCGCCCGAGGTGGGACGCCATGACGACGAGAGGTTCGGCACGCACCAGGGGCGGGACGCCTACTACCTGTTCAAGTCCATGGGGTTCGACCTCGACATCTACTCCTCCGCTCTCAAGATCAACACCCAGTACATGCACACGATCCACTTCAACCTGATCCTCAAGCGCGCCATCGCCATGGAGCAGCTCATGCAGAGGATCCGCGCCAACGCCCGCATCGCCGTCACCAACAAGAAGTCGTCGGCGTCGGTGTTCTCCTTCGGCCGGGACCACGGCCTGTTCGGGCGGATCCTCAATCACACCGCCATCGTCACCCAGAGCATCGCGCTGCGGGGGGACCGGGAGGTCGTGGGCATGTGCTTCACCTCCCAGGACGGGAACTCGCTCCTGAGCAGCATCGCGGCCACCTTGTGGCTGCTGAACCCGGACACCTACGAGGAGCGCCTGCAGCCCATCCGCCCCTACTTCTTCCGGGAAATCTGATCCGGCGAGCTTCCGCGCCCCGGGCCGCCAGCCACCCCGAGGGGGCGGGCCGCGGTACGTCCGCAAGGCCCTCACCCCCACCCTCTCCCAGAGGGAGAGGGGGTCAAATTGCCTTCGCCCAGAGGGAGAGGGTCGGGGTGAGGGTCCTAGAACGTGCCCGGAACGCGCTCGAAGCGCGCCGTATCTCCCACGACGATACCGTTTTGGCGCGCCAGTCCCGCGCGGACCTCCAGCACGTAGCGGCTGGGAACCCCTACGCTCACCGACCGGGTGGAGAACGGCACGGTATCGTGGATGATTCCCACGACCCGCCCGCGCGTGTCCATGAAGATGATGTCGAGGGACAGGGGGGTGTTCTTCATCCAGAACGACTGATCGCGCTCGTCGGGAAACACGAACAGCATGCCCTCATCCGTCTCCAACTCGTTCCGGTACATCAACCCCCAACGCCGCTTCTGGGCGGTATCGGCGACCTCCACCCGGAAACTCGCCTTGGTTCCGCCGGCGCCCGCGAAAACCACCAGCGGTTCGTTGTGGCAGGCGGCCTGGACGCATAGCAGGAACGCGCAACCCAGGGAGAAGAACAGGCGCGCCCTCGTGCGGCGTGCCCTCACGACGTCGGCCACACACCTCCCCACAGCCGGGTGAGGAACTCGCGCCACGGCAGGATATCGATGCCGTCGACGCGACGAGGCATCGGCTCCAGGGATACGACCACGAAGTGTGACAACATGTTCTCTTCGCGCAATGCCCTCAGCCCCCTGAGATCGCGATTGGATACCGTCGCTTTGGCTTTCACCTCTATCGCGAGCTTGCCGACGACGAAATCCACTTCGAACTGGGACTTCGAACGCCAGTAACTGGGCGGGGCGTGCCGGTGATAGTCGCAGAACGCCTTGATCTCCTGGAACACGAAGGTCTCGAAAGCCTCGCCGTACTCGGCCGTTCCCACGGGCAGACCGCGACGGCCCTGCAGGTGCCGCGTCAGGCCAACGTCGAAGAGGTAGTACTTGGAGGTCGAGACCGCCTTTCGCCTGCGGGTCTCGGTATAGGCGGGTATCTCATGCGCGATGAACGTGTCCTTCAGGATCCCGTAGTACTCCCGCACCGTCGACACGGGCACTTGAGCATCACTGGCGATCTGCGCGAAGTTGATCATCCGCCCGTGCGACAACGCCGCGACCTCGAGGAAACGGCTGAATGCGCCGATATTTCGCACCAGAGCCTCCGCCGCGACTTCCTCCTTGACGTAGTCTCCCGCGTAGGCGGCCAAGTCTTCGGCCGGCGAGTCGGAGAAATAGATGGGCGGCAACAACCCGAATTCGAGCGCCTTCTCCAGTTGGAAGCGGTCCCCCAACTCGGCGCTGACGAACGGGTGCAACACGCGGGAACGCGCCCTGCCGCCCAGCAGATTGACGCCCTTTCGTCGCAATGTACGGGCGCTCGATCCCGTCAGGAAGAAGCGAACGCCATGCTCCTCGATCATGAGCTGGACTTCGTTCAACAGCGCCGGCATTTTCTGAATTTCGTCGATGACGATGGTCTTGGTTTCCGGCGTGAGAGCCTCCCTGATCAACGCGGGATTTCGAGAGAGGCGAATGAAGAGCGTCCGGTCGAGCAGGTTGTAGGTGCGGATGTCCCCCAGTTGCTGGCGGATCAAGGTGGATTTCCCTGTCTGCCGCGGGCCGAAGAGGAAACAGGACCTTTGCCCCAGGAGTTCCCTGGCATCGAGATAACGTGCGATGATCGGTGATTTCATGGTGACCAGCGGCAACTTAGTTGCTGATTATCATGACAAACCACGACGATCCCGTCAAATCAAATAGAGACAGACGGGGTGTTCGCGGTGCGCGGCCGGACATTGGCGCTATGAGTGCATATCGGCTAGAATAGCCCTCCAGGAATCAGGCGCGTTACCCTCCAGGAATCAGGCGCGTTAGTCTGTAGTCACTCAACACCCCTCCACAACACCATGATCCAACCTTCGTACCGCGAGTTCGCGGAGCTCGCTAGACAGGGGAACGTGGTCCCGGTCTATGAAGAGATCCTCATGGACCTGGAAACTCCCGTGTCCTTCTACAACCGGCTGAAGAAGAGCCGCCACTCCTTCCTGCTGGAAAGCGTGGAGGGCAGCGAGCGCTGGGCGCGCTACTCGTTCCTGGGCACCGCGCCCGAGCTGGTCTTCAAGGCCTGGGGGCGCGAGGTGGAGATCACCCGCGGACGCAAGACCGAGCGCCAGACCAGCGACGATCCCTTGGGGGTGCTGGCGGAGATCCTCGACGGCTACAAGCCGGCGACCACGGTGCCGGATCTCCCCTTCACTGGCGGCGCGCTGGGTTACGTATCCTATGACTCGGTGGAAATGTTGCACGGGGTCCCCAACCCGGCACAACGGGCCAGCCGCTATCCGGACGTCTACTTCCTGCTGGTGCGCACTCTCGTGAGCTTCGACAACCTCAAGCACACCATCACCATCATCGACAACGTGCCCATCGAACAAGGCGCGCGCCTGCGCGTCCTCTACGGCGACGCCGTCTCCCGTATCGACAATGTACGGTCGTCCCTGCGGAAATCGCCCAAGACCCTGGAAGCCAGGAGCCTCACGGGAACCGGCTCGGCCGTCAAGTACCGCTCCAACGTCACGCCGCAGGTCTTCCAGGGCATGGTGCGCAAGGGCAAGGAATATATCGCCGCCGGCGACGTCATCCAGGTGGTGCTCTCCCAACGGCTGGAAGCCCGCACGGGGATCGAGCCGTTCGAGATCTACCGCGCCCTGCGGTTCACCAACCCGTCTCCTTACATGTTCTTCCTCGAGCTGGACGACCTCAAGATCATCGGCTCCTCGCCGGAGATCCTCGTCCGCCTCACCGGCCGGAACATCGAGCTTCGCCCCATCGCCGGCACCCGGCCCCGGGGCCGGAACGCGCAGGAGGAACAGGAGCTGGAGGAGGATCTCCTGGCGGACCCGAAGGAGCGCGCCGAGCACATCATGCTGGTGGACCTGGGGCGCAACGACGTCGGCCGGGTGGCCAAGGTAGGCTCGGTGGAGGTGGACCAGCTCATGACCATCGAGCGCTATTCCCACGTGATGCACATCGTCTCCAACGTCAGGGGAGAGATGGCTCGTGGGAAGACGCCGCTGGACCTGTTCGCCTCCTGCTTCCCCGCGGGGACGGTTTCCGGCGCCCCGAAGGTCCGGGCCATGCAGATCATCAGCGAGATGGAGCCGCAGAGGCGCGGACTCTACGCCGGCGCCGTGGGCTACATGAGCTTCAACGGAAACATGGACACCTGCATCGCCATCCGCACCATCACGGTCCACAACGGCACCGCGGTGATCCAGGCCGGAGCCGGCATCGTCGCCGACTCCGATCCCGCCACGGAGTACGAAGAGACGCTCAACAAGGCACAGGGGATGCTCAAGGCCATCGAGCTGGCGGAGGCCTGGGGGAAAGAGCGATAGCGCCATGATCCTGCTCCTCGACAACTACGACTCGTTCACCTACAACCTCTACCACTACCTCGCCGAGTTGGGCGCCGAGGTCCGCGTGGCCCTCAACGACCGCATCGATGCGGAGGGCGTCGAAAAGCTCAAGCCGGAAGCCATCGTGGTGTCGCCGGGCCCGTGCACGCCGACCGAGGCCGGCGTATCGTGCGACGTGATCCGGCGTTTCGGCGAACGCACCCCCATCCTCGGCGTGTGCCTGGGCCATCAGTGCATCGGCGCCGCCTACGGCGCCAAGGTGGTGCGGGCGAACGAGATCATGCACGGAAAGATGTCCGACGTCACCCACGACTCCAGGACCATCTACCGGTCCCAGGAGAACCCTTTCCCGGCCATGCGCTACCACTCCCTGGTGCTCGACCCGGACAGCCTGCCCGCCGAGCTCAGCGTCAGCGCCCGCACCAGCGACGGCGTCATCATGGGCGTCCGCCACAACCGCTACCCGGTGGAGGGCGTCCAGTTCCATCCCGAATCGATCCTGACGGAGACAGGAAAGACGCTGCTGAAGGATTTTCTGGACTGCTATACGTAGCGCAACGGGAGAGCACCATACGGCACGAGGTGCACCGAACCAAGTGAGCGCGTGGACCCAGCCGGCATCGCAGGCCACGAGACCGGCGACGGACTGGGCCGGTGACACGCGCCGACCGTGACCGCGAGACGGAGGAGGGACCCGAGCCCCCTCTCGTTTTGAGAAGATATGTGCTTCGAGAGGCGAATGTCGACTACGCAAAGGTGGAGGCGAGGATGCACGGGCATCTCAACGACGCGGACCACAACCAAAACCGTCGAAGCGGCGCGGGCAAGGAGTGGTTTCTGACGCATCTCACTTTCATCGATTCCACTGCTCAGCTTCTTGGTTTGGCGATCGATTACGAAGACGGCAACAACCCGTCGTCCCTCAAGTACGATTGAGTTGAAGCTCGGCCTGCCCGACGTGACAACGAGCTTCGGGACGATTCCAATGCGGCCGAATCAGCACAGCGCACGCGATTCACGCATGGTGGCGCTTGATGTTGGCCGTCAGTATCCGCCCGCTCTACGCCAGGAGGACAATTCCATGCCGCGTCAGGAGATCCGGCAATTGAGGATGGTCCGCCAATGTCCCCTTCTCGGTCGTTTGCAGTTTCGCCATACCACGGTCGAACACTCCGTAAACATCCTGCCCGGTCAAGCGAGAGGGATAGAGCAGTCCGTCGATGTCGGCGTGTTGCGCGTAGATCGCCCCGGCAAAAGCGCGCCCCGCGGCATGATTCCTGGCATGAACCACATCGGTCGGGGCACCGATGCGGGCGCAGCCGTCACCGCGAAGGTCGATCAACGTCAACACCGCTCCGGGCTGCGCGGAGATGCGCACCCAAACGCGCTCCGTGATCTCCTTCAGACCGACCTCGCGTTTGCGACGCCGCGTGAACCGATCTCTCACTACCGTTTCGATAAAGGCAGTGGCGAAGTCGGGCGACGCATAAAGGACCGTGTGGCCGTCGCTGCGAGAGGAGAACCGGGAATCTCCGTGGCTGGTTCCGAGAGGCGATGCCTGATAACGGCTTGGTACGATACGGTAGTTTTCGGGAAACGCCGCCTTGAGGAGGAGCGGCCGAATCCTGCGCCGAGGATAGCTGGGCACGCTCACGTGAAAGTGGAACCGAAGCCGGGTGCCGCGTCGAGGACATCTTCGATACGGCCGGCTTTCAGCAACTCAAGAGGTAGCGCAGCGGTGTCTTCAAACGGCCACTCCTGGGTGAGAAACGCCCAAGCCAGTTCTGGGTCTCCGACGGCAGCGGCGACATCTGCCAAGGCAGCGACCACCCGCCCGGGACCGAGGATCTGTGCCGCGGGGATGTTCAGCCCTCGCTTCGTAGACCTCCAGGCAAGAAGAGTTCCCCTTTCCACCCAGTCGTAGATGGTGGTCCGGGAGACCTTGAGCCGCGCCGCCGCCTCCGAAACGCCCAGGATGTCCTCGCCGCCTCGGCGAACGACAAACGGGCGCAGCCTTTCCGGTATGTCAACGACAGCGCTACGCTCTTCGGCCTCGCATTGCGCTGCGGCCGTTTCCAGGGCGACGGCCACAGCGAGATGCGCTTCGCGAGGGTGATCGCGAACATAGTGCCTGGCACTGCTCGATAAACCCGGAAAGCCCTCCGCGAGCACTCCCATCGCTTGGTTCAGCGATCCAATAGACTTGGCCATGTCACTCTTACCCCCCTCCTCGACCAGGAATAGCGCAACCTGTCCAGCTTGTAAAGTATGTAAACTCAGCCCTGCTGGGCCGCGTAGGCCTGGGCGCACTCTTCGCTGCAGAAGTAGTTGCCGCCGGAGCGGTAGGCCTCGTTCTTGGGGACGTAGCTCTTGCAGTGGGGGTCGAGGACCATGGACTCGCCCTGGGAGGGGTCGGAGGCGCTGCCTTTGCCCTTCTTCTTGATGCTCGAGTAGAGCAGCACCAGGAACAGGTAGACCAGCAGGCCCAGTATCAGAAACCTGAGGAACATGGCGGCGTACCGTCAATGATCGTCGTGGCTCATGCGCTTGGAGAGGGTCTCTCCCGGACCCGTTTGTCGTCGTCCACCCGCGCCAGCAGCTCCCGGACATCGCCGTCCAGGCGCGGGTGCCTGAGATCCGGCGCGATCTCGCACAGCGGAACCAGCACGAACCGGCGGCGGTGAAGTTCCGGGTGCGGGATGGTCAACCCGGGTTCTTCCAAAACCATATCATCGAAAAAAAGGATGTCCAGATCAATGGCCCGGTCCGCCCAGCGCACCGGGCCGGGCCGGCGGCCCATCCTCGCTTCGAGGGCCTGGCAGTGCCGCAGGAGCGTTTGCGGTTCCAGGTCCGTGTCGACGGCCACGGCTCCGTTGACGTACCATTCCGTGCTCGCCGTTCCCCAGGGCTCGGTGGCGAACCAGCTCGACACCTGCCGCAGCCGTGTTCGCGGCATTCGGCCGATCTCGCTGACGGCGCGGCGGCAGTTCGCCTCCTTGTCTCCCTGGTTCGAGCCCACCCCGATGTAGGCGCGATGCCGCACGGAACCGCTACAGGCCGACCTGCTGGAGCCGCTCCACGGCCTCCTTCAACCGTTCGGCCGGGGAGCACAGGGTCATCCGGATGAAACCCTCGCCGGGGTCGCCGAAGCCGTTGCCGGGGGTGGTGACGATGCCGGCCTCGTCGAGGAGCCGGGCGGTGAAGTCCGTGGAGGTCCATCCGCTTGGCACGGGCAGCCAGACGTAGAAGGTCGCCTGGGGAACGGGGAGATCGAAGCCGGCGCGGTGGAGGCCGTCGACCACGGTATCGCGCCGTTCCTGGTACACTTGGCGGATGGGGCCGAGGAACTCCTCGGCATGCTCCAGGGCAAGGATGGCGGCTTCCTGCACCGGCTGGAAGACGCCGGAGTCCACGTTGGACTTCACCTGCGCCATGGTCCCGACCAACTCCGCGCAGCCTACCGCCATGCCGATGCGCCAGCCGGTCATGTTGAAGGTCTTGGAGAGCGAATGGAACTCGATGGCGACCTCCTTGGCGCCGTCTACCTGCAGGATGCTCGGAGCCCAGTAGTCGTCGAAGCCCAGCTCGGTGTAGGCGGCGTCGTGGCACAGGACGATGTTGTGCCGGTGGGCGAACTCCACGGCTTCCTGGAAGAAGCTCAAATCGCACACCGCGCCGGTGGGGTTGTTGGGGTAGTTGATCCACAGTATCTTCGCCCGCTGGAGCACGTCCGCGGGGATGCTCGCGAGATCGGGCAGGAAGCCGTTGTCGCGCGTCAGGGGAAGGAAATGGACGTCGCCGCCGTTGAACCGCGTGCCGATGGCGTACACCGGATAGGCCGGCGTCGGCACCAGCACCACGTCGCCGGGGTCCACGTAGGCCACCGCCATGTTGGCCACGCCTTCCTTGGAGCCGATGAGCGACACCACTTCGGCGGCGGCGTCAAGCGTCACGCCGAAGCGGCGATCATACCAATCGGCCACGGCCTGGCGGAACTCCATCATCCCCGAGCTGCTGGGATAACGGTGGTTGGCGGGCTTGGTGGCGGTTTCCGAAAGCCTCTCGATGATCCTGCCGGGCGTGGGGATGTCGGGGTCCCCGATGCCCAGGTCGATCAGGTCCACTCCCTTGGCCATGGCGGCCCGCTTCTTCCGGTCGATCTCGGCGAACAGGTACGGCGGCAGCTCCTGGATGCGTTTTGCCTTGTTGAACATTACGGGCGACTCGCTTTCTCGGTTGAGGGATGGGGACTCAAGGGGGTGTTTCCGCGCAAGCCCGCATCCGGGACAGTCTTGAATCAGGGCGAGCTTACAACATTTCCTTCGCGCTAGTGAAACCCTTGCCCTCGTGTTCGCGCCTGTGAGCCGAACCGGCTATATTTTGACACTCTACGTTCAACTCCGACGGAGAATCCATCCATGCCGTTCCATATCGTGGTCGACGGCTACAACGTCATCGGCAGTGAACAGGGTCTGCGCGGCGACCTGGAGCAGAAACGGGTCGACCTCGTCAAGGAGGCGGCGCAATACCAGGCGCGCACGGGCCACGCCCTGACCACGGTCTTCGACGGGTGGCGGGGCGGCCGCCCAGACGAGACGCGGCAACAGTTGGGCGAGGTGACGGTAGTGTTCTCCCGCCATGGCGAGAAGGCCGACGCGGTCATCGAGCGGATGGCCAGCGAGATGGGGAACCAGTGCGTGGTGGTGACCTCCGACCGGGAACTGCGCCGTAGCGTGGAGAGCAGCGGCGCCGTGGCGGTGTACGTCGGCGAGTTTCTCGCGAAGATGCGGACGGATCCGACGACGACCGATGCCGCGGAGGACGACGACGAATTCGCGGCTCCTCCGCGCCGCCCGGACGGCCGCAAGAAGGGCAACCCGCGGCGGCTTTCCAAGAGCGAGCGGATGCGCCGGGAACGCCTCGCCAAGCTCTGACTCCCTTCCCCTCTTCGATCATTTCTTACCCTCTCCCTCTGGGAGAGGGTGGCCGAAGGCCGGGTGAGGGCTGCCCGGCTCTCTGCTTCGGTCGGACAGCCCTCACCCCGACCCTCTCCCAGAGGGAGAGGGAGGGGGACGGGAAGGAGGAGGGGATGGTCAGCTCGCCCGGATGCCGCGCAGGCGCTCGCCGCGCCGGCGCAGCAGCTCCAGTGTCGTCAGCAGCAGGATCGAGACACAGACGAGCAGCGTGGCTACCGCGAGGATGGTCGGACGGATCTCCTCCCGGATGCCCGAGAACATCTTCCACGGGATGGTCCGCTGTTCCACGGAACCGACGAACAACACCACGACCACCTCGTCGAAGGAGGTGATGAAGGCGAACAGGGCGCCGGAGACGACGCCCGGCAGGATCAGGGGCATCGTCACCTTGAAGAAGGTCTGGACCGGGTTGGCGCCGAGGGTGGCCGCGACCCGGGGCAGGGAATGGTCGAAACCGGCCAGCGTGGCCGTCACCGTGATCAGCACGAACGGCGTGCCCAGGGCCGCGTGGGCGAGTATCACGCCCAGGTGCGTCGATGAGATCCCGATGAGCGCGTAGAAGAAGTACATGCCCGTGGCCGAAATGATCAGCGGCACGATCATCGGCGATATCAGGAGAGCCATGAAGGCGGTCTTGAACGGCATCTCGGAGCGGCTCAGGCCGAGGGCCGCCAAGGTTCCGAGGACCGTCGAGATCAGGGTGGCGAAGACCGCGATGACGAGGCTGTTCCGTACCGCGTCCTGCCAGGAAGCTTCGGTGAAGAACTCGCGGTACCACTTCGTGCTGTAGCCGGCGGGGTCCAGGGAGAGCATCTCCGGTGTGAACGTGAAGTACGGCAACTCGTTGAAGCTCAACGGGATGAACACGAAGATGGGGCCGATCAGGAACACGAAGATGAGGACACAGATCACGCGATAGGCGTAGTGCCATGCCCTCTCCATCGGCGATGCGTATATCGGCAGGGACATCGGACAGACTCAACCCAGCTTCATGTTGTCGATGCCGACGACCCGGTCGTAGATCAGGTAGAGCGCCAGCACCAGCCCGAGCAGCAGCGCGCCCAACGCGGCCGCGAGGCCCCAGTTCAGCGTTTCGCTGACATGGATGGCGATGAAGTTGGAGATGAAGGTGCCGGTGCGGCCCCCGACCAGCGCCGGCGTGATGTAGTAACCGATGGACAGAATGAAAACCATGATGCAGCCGGCGCCGACGCCGGAGACCGTGTTGGGCATGTACACCCTCACGAAGGCGGTGAAGGGGGTCGCGCCGAGCGAACGGGCGGCGCGCATCAGGGACGGGGGAATCGTCTTCATGACCGAGTAGAGAGGCAGGATCATGAACGGCAACAGGATGTGGACCATCGCCACGATGGTTCCGAACTTGTTGTGGATCATCTGCAGCCGGCCGTCGTGCGCTATGAGCCCCGCGAAGACCATCATGTCGTTCAGCACGCCCTCGGTCTGCAGGAGCGCGATCCAGGCCGTGGTGCGCACGAGCAGGGACGTCCAGAACGGCAACAGGACGAGGATCATCAGGAGGTTGCTGAGGCGGAGCGGCAGCGTGGCCAGAAGGTATGCCACGGGATAACCCAGCAGCAGGCACAGCACGGTGATCAACGCGCTCATCCACAGAGTCCGGTAGAACAGCGTCAGGTAAATTCGGCGCGGCTCCGGCTGCCTCACGATCCCGCCCCGGTCGCTCAACCTCAGGTCGGCAGCGGCCAGGAAGTAGGAGCCCGTCAACGCGTCCGACTCCCGGTGGATCAGGCGCCAGGTGCTCACGTCGCCCCAGCGTTTGTCGATGGCGATCATCTGGTCCCGGTAGGGAGGCCCGGTGACGCGCGCCGCGCGCCTGCCCGACCTTCTGAACAAGCTCGACATGCCGGGCTTTTCGTAGTTCAGCCGGCGGCCGGCGCGCCCCAGGGTCTTTTCCTTGAAGGCCGTCCGAATATCCCGAACCAACGCTTCGAAGACGGCCTCGCTGGGCAACCCCGCGCGATCGGGATCCCAGTCCTGGATGGCCACGGTGGTGCGCGGCAAGACGGAAGGGACGATCTGGTTGTCGACACTGCGCAACAGCATGTGCCCGATGGGGAACAGGAAGAAGACGAGAACGAAGGCCAGCAAGGGTAGGACCAGCATCAGCGCGCGGATGCGACTGCGCAGCAATGCCTTCTGAAGACTGACCTTCAGCGGCACGCCGTCAGCCGTTCGCATCACCTCATCGGTCGTCGTGGACATGCGGATCGGCCGGGTGTCAGGCAAATTGGGAGGGTTTGCCGGGCGGGAAAACGCCTACTTGGCGAGCCAGGCGTTGAAGCGCTCGTCAAGCTCGGCGCGGTGGTCCGCCCACCACACGTAGTCGAAATTGATGACGGTCTTGGCATTCGCCGGGTCGGTCGGCATATGCGGTTTCATGTCGATGCCGAGCTCCGCGTGCTTCCCCACCTTGGGAGCGGACGAGTACCGCGCGGGCCCGTAGGAAATGTACTTGGCTTGGTCGGCCAGCCTCTGCGTGTCCGTGGCGAAGCGCAGATACTTCTTCACCGCGGCGAGATTCTTGCCTCCCTTCGGCACCACCCAGCCGTCCAGATCGAAGACCTGCCAGTCCCACAGAATCGCTATCGGCTGCTTCTTCTCGACGATGGCGGAGAACAGCCGGCCGTTGTACGCCGACGCGATCACGACCTCCTTGTCCGCCAGCAACTGCGGCGGCTGGGCTCCCTTGGTCCACCAGATGACCTGGTCCTTGATGGTGTCGAGTTTGGCGAACGCCCGGTCCACGCCCTCGGGAGTGTTCAGCACCTTGTAGACGTCCTTGCCGGGGACGCCGTCGGCGATGAGCGCCCATTCGAGGTTGCCGATGGGCTTCTTCTCCAGCGCCCTCTTGCCCGGAAACGTCTTCAGGTCGAACACGTCGGCGATGGTGGAGGGCTGCTTGCCCTTGAAGACGTCGGTGCGGTAGCCGAAGGTCGTCGAATAGACGATCTGCGGGATGAAGCAGTTGGTTCCCCCGATGGTCAGGGTTCCGGCAAAGAAGTCCTTGGACGCCGGTGTGCCGTCGGGCGCGGCAGCCAGCCACTGGTCGGCATCGATGGGCTCGATCAGCCCTTCGTCACAGGCATTGATGGCATCGGCGGCGACCATGTCGACGATGTCCCAGGTGACCTTGCCGGATTCGACCTGGGCGCGCAGTTTCGCCAACCCCTCCGCCGCGGAATCGTCATTGATGATCTTCACGCCGGGGTTCGCCTTCATGTAGGGGTCGTGGTAGGCCTTCTGCTGGCTTGCCGTATAGGCGCCGCCCCACGACACGATGGTCAGGTTTTGCGCCTGGGCGCTTGCGGCCGCCAGCACAAGGCCCACCGCCATTGCCACGCAGCTCGTTATTCGCTTCATCGATCTGCTCCTTTCTCTGTTGTCCCTGTCGTGGTGGGCGGGACGTCCCACGGTTACAAGGTCCCGCGTCATGCGGGAGCGGAGCCGTCGCCGGGCGCATCGAGCGCCCTGCAGTCCTCCGCGGCCCAGCCGAGCCGGATCCGCGCGCCCTCGGAAAGAGAAGCGTGGCGCGGAGCGTTCGGCACCTTGACTACGAACTCGTCATATCCCGCGACCGTCAGCCGGGCGCGGATGTGGTCCCCCAGATAGATCAGCTCCTCCACGTGGCCGCTGACGACATTGTCTTCCCCATTCGGCTCGATGGCCACCCGCTCGGGGCGCAGCGACAGGCAGGTCTTCGCCCCCTTGCCGACCACGTTGACCTTCAGGGCACGGACCGTGGCACCGTCCTGGAGCACCACCTCGCAATAGTGCCCTTCGACGGATACCACGGTGCCCCGCAGGCGGTTGTTCTCGCCGATGAACTGCGCGACGAAGGCGTTCTCGGGCTTCTCGTACAGTACGCTGGGGGCCGCAAGCTGTTGGATCACGCCATCGTTGAAGACCGCGATTCGGGTGGACATGGTCAGCGCTTCGGATTGATCGTGGGTCACGTAGATGACCGTCACGCCGAGATTTTTGTGGATGCGCTTGAGCTCGAACTGCATCTCCTCGCGCAGGTTCTTGTCCAACGCGCCCAGGGGCTCGTCCATCAGCACCAGTGCCGGCTCGAAGACGAGCGCCCGGGCCACCGCCACGCGCTGCTGCTGGCCGCCCGAGAGCTGGGCGGGCCGCCGGCTCTCGAAGCCGGACAGCCGCACCATGTCGAGGACACGCTCCACCCTGGTCCGGATGTCCGCCTTGGGAATCTTGCGTACCTGCAGGGGAAACGCCAGGTTTTCGGCCACCGTCATGTGCGGGAACAACGCGTAGTTCTGGAACACCATGCCGATGCTGCGCCGGTGCGGCGCGACATGGTTGATGGGCTGGTCGTTGAGATAGATTTCGCCGTGGGTCGCCGGCTCGAAACCGGCCAGCATCATCAGGCAGGTGGTCTTGCCGGAGCCGGACGGCCCCAGCATGGTCAGGAACTCGCCGGCTTCTATGTCCAGATTGAGATCCTTGATGACCAGGGTCTCGCCATCGTAGCTCTTCTGAACGCGGTCGAACCTGACAATCCTGGACTTGGTCTCAACCATCCCACTACCCGCCCCGGAGGAGCGTACGGGATAAGGCGAGCCGGCCGCGCCATCACCACATCCACGGTCCGCGGGCTCGCCCTCTGTTGAACGACTGACGATATACCAGAGACGATCGGGCTACAAGTCCATAAAGAAACGAGCCGTCGGGAATCGAGGAGTGTCCGGAGCTCCAGGTTCCCCCGCCGGACTAGGCACTCGGGCGGGTCAACTCCGCACGATGTTGTGCTCGGGTCCGAACGGAAACCCGGTGATGTCCTCGGAGCCGTCCTCGGTCACCACCAGGATATCGTGCTCCCTGTAGCCGCCGGCGCCCGGGCGGCCCTCGGGAATCATGATCATCGGCTCCATGGACACCACCATGTTGGGCTCCAGCACGGTCGTCACGTCCTCCCGGAGCTCGAGGCCCGCCTCGCGCCCGTAGTAATGGCACAGCACCCCGAAGCTGTGCCCGTAGCCGAACGTGCGGTTGTCCAGCAGGCCGTAGCGCTCGTAGATGGCGTTCAGCTCGGCGGCGACGTCGCAGCAACGCATCCCCGGTTTGATGAGAGCGATCCCGGCCTCGTGCACCTCGACGTTGATCTGCCAAAGCCGCAGGTGTTCGTCCGAACATTCCTCGGCGAACAGCGTGCGCTCCAAAGCCGTATAGTAACCGGCGAGCATCGGAAAGCAGTTCAGGCTGAGGATGTCGCCGCGCTCGATGTTTCGCGAAGTCACAGGGTTGTGGGCGCCGTCGGTGTTGACGCCGGACTGGAACCAGGTCCAGGTGTCCATCAACTCCACGTGGGGCTGGCTCCGGCCGATCTCGCGCACCATGGCCCGGGTCGAGTGCAGGGCCACCTCGTACTCCGGGACTCCGACCCCGACGGCCTCCACGCAGGCCGCGCCGCCGATATCGGCGATGCGCGCGCCCTCGCGTATCCAGGCGATCTCCTCGTCGGACTTGACCATGCGCATGCGCATGGCGGGTTTGCCTATATCCACCAGGTACGCGGTGGGCAACGCACCTTGAAGCTTGCGCATGTTCTCCAGGTTGACATGGTCGAACTCGATGCCGACCCTGCAGCCGTCCTGGATCAGCCGCTTCACCGCAACGAAGTAATTGTCCCGGTGCCAGTCGGTATACACGATGTTGTCGCCGAAGGTGCGCCGCCAAGGCTGACCTGAATCGTTCCGGGTCCTTTACGCTCAGCACACCATGAACGGTTGCGTCCGGCCCCTCGGTCGAACCTTTTCCGCGCGACACACGGGCGCGCTGGAAACGGACGAGACGTGTAGCCTGACGGTCGAGTTCGGCGACCGGAGCCAACCGCTCCGCGAGCCAATCGAGGTAGACGGCTTCTCTTGTGCGGCCGCCGCCGGCCGTGCCCGCGGGATCGTCCGAAAATCGCCGCAATGCCACGACGAGGAAGGCATCCACTTCGGCTCCCTTCCGGAACGGTCCGCGTCCGAGATCGTCGCTCAGCCTGCGGACGGGGCGCACGCGGAGGTCAAAGCCGATTCGCTGGCCCTCCTTCCACGACGCCGGCATTGCCTTCCCAACCAGTTGTTCTACGTGCAGAACCCCCAGATGCTCCGGAAGGGCATACACGTCACCGGTGCGCCGCAAGGTCTCCGCGTCGCTCCGACTGTAGCCGTAGAGGCTTCCCTCCATGCTTCCGGGCGGAACCAGCAAACGGAACGGACGAAGCGCTGCAGGGCCAAAGGCTTCGCTCACCACGTGATGAAGCGCGCGGCCCTCGTCGAACTCGACATCGTGGCCACGGTAGCGCAACCAGCCGCGCTCGCCGGCGCAACGCGCCAGCCTGCCCATGTCCACGGGCGCCCTGATCAGGAACAGGGGTTTCACGGACTGGCCCCCATGACGTAACCCGCCCAACGTCGCTGCCGGGGCTCAGAAGCGTCAGTGCAACATCGGCCACGTTCACCCCGTGTCGCCGCGTACGGGCGATCACGCGGGCAATGCGCTCCAGGAGAACCCTCCTCTGCGTCCCTCGCGCCGCAATCAGGTGCGCAAGCCGTTGCTCGCTGATTACGGGACGGAGGCCCGTCGAATAGGGCCATGTCCGGTCGCCGCCGTCGCAGAGAACTTCTCCCCACCGGTGCTCGGCGCTGTGCAGAAACCCCCGTTGCGCCGTTTCGCCTCGTGCCGTCAGTATGGCGAGAATGCGAATCACGGCGGCCCATTCATCAGGTCTTCGGCCTATGGTGTGGGGATAACGCGCGGCCAGCAGCCAGAAGACCGGAACCGCGGCCGGCGTCTCCATCCGGCGAAGTTCGGCCAGCCTGCCAGCCGGGAGCCCTTGGAGCATCCGGGCCGCGCCTACCGCGGTTGCCTCGACTGGACGTTCAGTTCCTGGCACTACCGTCGTCCGTCTTCTCGTAGATCCGCGGAAAGCGCCTCCGGACCCGTCCGTGAAAGGCGGTCCACGCCCGCGCTTCCCCCCTCGGCCGCTGTATCACCGAACACCGCACGTTCCGCAGGGAGTCGGCGAGTTCCGTACGGGCCGCGTCGAAAAGCGCCTTCCTGAAATCGTGTCCCGCTCTCTCGATGACCTCCGGCTCGCCACCGTCAGCGGCCTCGAGACGCCGCCACAGGTGCGGAAAGAACAACCTGTCGGCCACGCGGTCGAAACGCCTTCTCGCCGGGGCGGCAACGGCATACCTCGCGGCTCTCACGCCTTCCCAGGTCCCTCGCGCCGCGAATAGAGCCACGGCGTCACGCAAGGCCCGGTCGAACGCCGCGATCTCCTCCATCTGCAACTTCGAGATTTCCGCGGCCGCAACGGATCGCAGAAGGCGGACCACGCGATTCGGAACCCGCACCGCGCGGCTCTTGAACCCGTCCGTCCTGCCTTTCCCGCGAGCCAACGCCTCCGCCACGAGCACCATGTCGTTTGCGGCGTCGTCCGGTCCTGATGCGGCCAGCAGGGGCACATGCCACTCGCCTCCGAACATGATCTCCGCGAGCCTCTTGTATCCGAAGTCGCCGGCGCTCAGGGTCAGGCTCTTCCCGCCCGCCACCTGTACCGGCGCCCAAGGATCCCCGACATTGCCGTGGTAAGCCCTGGCATCAACGCGCGCCGCCCCGGAGCCCGCCCGGATCGCCGAGAGGCCGCTTGCGTTGTCGACAAGCCGCACTCGCCGGCAGACTTCGATGAACCAGGGGTCGATCTCGCGCGGATGCAGTTGCTCTCCCTCGGGCCAGTCAAGACACCAGAGCAGGGCCGGCTCGTTGCCCCGTGGACTGCCGTCGCGGTCCGCCAGAAGACGCCGGACGTCCCGGGACCACCACTCGCTCGGATTCGGCCCGTGACTCTTGGCGCCGCCGGCAGGCGCCAGCGCCAACATCGGCCGGCTCGAGGAACCCCCGTTCATCCGGGCGATTCCGTAGCTTCGGTTCCCGTCGTAGCCGGCGGTCGTCTGCAACGACACGAGAGCGAACAGCCAGTCGTCAATCTCCGCGCCGCGGGCCACCGTTCGCTTGAGGTCGTGGTTTCGCGCGGTGATGAGCACATCGAGCTCGTCCGGAGTTTCCACCGGCCGCCGCCGCGGCTTCCCATGAGCCGGCGGCTGGAGGAAAGCGGGCCGCGTCCAATCTTCGACAACCATGCGCCCAGGCTCGTCGCCAGCATGGTCGGGGGTCAGGCCGCGCAGCAGAGCGGCCCATACCGAAGAGTCCCGGGACAACTCCGTCCGTCCCGCTTTCCACAGCGCCAAAGCTCCCAGTTGAACCAGAAACATGTGCCACGCGGGACGTTGATGAGGCCTCAGCGCGGGAAACCGCGATACTTCCAATCGCGACATGGCCGCGAACAACGCGGGCAGGGACAAGCGTTCGGACTCCGATACCGACACAACGAGATCCGTCAGGACGTTCATCGCGCGGCCCCCTGGACGCGGCCGGAGCTTTCCATACCGCAAGCAAACACCCAAGCGCCACGCGCTCAACCGTGAAGTTCAACTCCGAAGAAGGTAAGGGCACGGTTGTGGACCGCGGCGCGTCGAACGCTAGCCGGAGCCGGACCTGCTCTCCAAGCGGATGCTGGTAGTCGCCGGCGCCGCCGCGAACCCCAGGTGCATGTTCCAGCGCCGGCGCGCCCGGATCCGGAGGAGGAACCGCCGCACGTTGGCCACCACCGGCCCGGGCGGGTTCCCCGCCAGCACGCGCTCGAAGTGCTCCTGCGAAAGCCCGTCCTCGCCCTTGTAGAAGAAAGCCCGCGCCAGCTCCAGCCGTACACGCACCAGGCCGGGTTGATCGATGAGCATGGTGCGGAAGGACGCAATGGCCTCGTCCAGCAGTGCTTCGCGGGCGGCTGCCGGCACGTTCTTGTGCCGCGAGATTTGCAGCGCCGTCAGTCCCTTGAGAAACACGAGATCCCCGCGTCCGGGCCGCTCCTCGGTGAGCGCACGCAGTATGGGCAGCGCCTCTCCCAACTTCCGCGCCTTCAACAGTTGCTGGGCTTCCTTGACGCGGGAATCGAAGGAAGGGGCAACCTCCTGCGCCACACCGCGAGGCACCCCCATGAACAACAACAAGAGTAGCAGTATCGGTACACGAAGAATGGGGTGCAGCATCCGGATAGGTTCTTCCTCACTCGAGATGGATTGCGGAAGCGTCTATGGTAGCACAAAGAAAAGGGCAACCCGACATGGGTTGCCCTTTTCTGGTTTGTGCGTGTTCTTGAGCACGAAAAAAGGAACCGCCCGCCCTCGGGGAGAGGGGGGCAGTTCCTTTTGGTGTGTTGCCTATTTCTACCCGTTCCCGGGGCCGTGAAGCCCCGAGGCAAAGGCGTCTTACTCTTCTAACTGCTACTCCTTATCAATCCGCGCGCCGAACGCGCCGGCCACGCTGCCGTTCGTGAAGCCAGCGTTGAATTCGCCGGCCATGGAACCCGGCGCCACCTTGGCGGTGCCGTCGTCGTCGGCCGCAGTGTCAGGCGTCGCACCGTAGAAGGTTCCCAGGATGCTGCCGTCACCCATGGTGCCTTTGGCCGTGCCGGAGAACGTGTTCGCGCCAAGCGCGCGTTTAGCATCTACAGTAACCTCCCACTCGTCTGTCTCACCGCCGGAGAGTTCGATGTTGTCGATAGTGCCTCTTACCGTGTTCAACAGATTGGCTGCAATGGTTCCAGTGGAATCGGTTTCAGAAATCGGAACCTGAGCGAAGATCGCCGTCAGGTTGACGGCCGCCGTGAAATGGCCGGACGTGGCCTTTGCGCGCGTGCCATCGGTATTGCTCTCAGAATGCACGTACACGCCGACCGCATCGCCTTTGTAGCTCGCGCTGCCCCGGACTAGGTCAACCTCGCCCCCGGTGCTCGCGTCGCGCGAGGAAGCCGCGAAGGTCTCGACTTCGTCGTATTTGGTCGAACCATCATCCTGCGCCGTCGTCATCAGCCAGAAGCCGTATTTCAGGTAATCGTGGTCCGGCTGGTCGGATGTCGCGCCTTCATCGGGCGTGAAGATCCAGCCATTGCTGGCGGCCGTCAGCATGCCCTTGTCGTTGACGGTGACCGTACAATCATCGGCACCAGTACACTTGTACTTTCCCTCCGCACCGTTGTAGGTGCCGTCAACTTCGGCGGCATCCACGCCTGCTACAGGAGGAGTCGCCGTAGGGTTAGCTGCTACGGCGGCACTGAAAGTATGCGTGACAGAAGTGCTCCCGCCAGAGGCCGCACTAAAAGAGGCCGCCATCATATTGTCCAGGATAGCCTTTTGATCGGCGTCAGTACTGGCCAAAGCGTCGCCGGGATCGAATGCCACAGCTTCGTCGCTGCCCACGGTCGCGGCCGTGCCGTCTGCTTCGGCATTAAACGCTTGAGGCATCGTACCATCCGCCAACTCGAACTTGTCGAACGCAACCCCCGTCGGCGCTTCGATGTCCGTGCTGACGACTACGACTTCCTCGACGCCCTTGCCGTTGTCACGCACGTGCATGGTAATTCCGTCGCCCAGATCCATCATCTGCTGCTCGAATTGGGGATCTTTCTCCTCGTCCGCCATACCGAAGTCGTGAATCTCGATTGTGGTGCTCATGCGGTCCCGTTCGATAGTGAGTCGATACATGTCATCGTCATTTCCGGCGCTGCCGTCTGCATTGACATGATCACTACCACCTAGACCGGCGTCGGCCGTCTGAGCGGCCTCCGCGGCGATTGCCATCTCCTTGGTCCCCGCCGACTTGGTCGTCACGGCGGTCATCCTCTCCTGTTCCTTCTTGGTCAGATATGCCTCCGAGGCCGCCGCCGTAACCTCTCCGCCGGTGGACACCGCATTACCGTGGGCGTCCACCGTGACGGTGCAGCCTACGTCTCCGGCAGCGCACGTGTAGGTCACATAGCCGATAGTTGCGGATTCACCCGCGGCGATTTCGACATTGCCTGCCATTGCCGGTACGTCGGCTGGCATATCCACGACGACCGGGTTTTGGAGCGCGGCGATCTGGGCCCGCAACTCATCGACTTCGTCCTGGTCGGGGCGCCCCTCCAAGGCCGTGATCCTGTCGCGCAGAGCCTGTACCTGCTCCGGTGTAACGTCGGCCCGACCCTCCAGATCCGCAAGCTGGTCGCGCAGCTCCTGAATCTGGGCCTCAAGCTCCGTCACCTGGTTCTTGACTTGATTATGTGTGCTGTCGCTGACGCCGCTCGAGCAGCCATAAAGCGCTGCCATCACCATGGCGGCAGCCAGGGCTATCGCGATTTTACTTTTCAACATTCCCGGTTCCTCCTTACCGTTTGAAGAGTCCTGGAGGCGTCCTGCCGCGCCTCCGTCCTCAAAGTCGTAACCTAACTCAGGTGCGTTAACACATGTCAATGGCAAATGCAAAGGGTAAATGCCCGCCATCCCGAAAAATCACGCAAGATCCCGGACGGTCCTTTGCACTGCTTTAGCGGCTTGCACAACATCAACCAGCACACATGTCCGTGCCTAACACACCCCCATGGGGCATGCAAGCAAAAAAGTCGTTTTCTTCTTCCACGGGCCGCGGCAGAGGCCACCCGTCACGGGTTCCGACAGCACTCGAAAGGGGATGGAGTCCGGCCGAGAATCAACGGCCGGAGTTGCTTGGATGATCGAAAATCTCCTTGTTTTCGGGGGTTTCAAGTGGTTGCGGGGGTACGGAACCCCCGAGACCGACATTTGATCGTGGTCTTGATCCGAGCCGATGTAGCCCTGTTGGTATGCGCTATGATGTTAGAGAGACCGCAAGTCACGCCTGAATGGTCGATCACCGAGGAGCTGCAAAGCACCTTGCCCTGGTCCGCCACGCCGTTGACTCGACCGTCGTCTTCGTCGCTCCGTCGCTGAGCGCATACAACCGCTCGCGCCTCATCAAACGGGGCGTCCCGTTTGTCGTGCCGGGCAGGCAACTCTACATCCCCGACCTCGCCATGGACTTGCGCGAACAATTCCACACCCACAAGGAGCCGCGGCCCAATGCCCTCTCGCCGGCCGCTCAGGCTGTATTGTTCCTTCACCTCCCGCGACCGGACCAGGCGGCGGCATCCCCATCTCCCATTGCCACGCAACCGCGCTACTCGGCGATGTCGATCGGACGCGCCTTCGATCATCTCGTCGATACCGGCCTTGCTCATGCAGAAAGGCGCGGCAAGGAACGGCATATCCGGTTCAAGACCGAAGGGCGGCAGCTCTTCGATGCCGCGCACGATCTGCCGCGCGGCCCGGTACGCGCCAGGAAGTTCGTCCGAGACGGTGACATCGCCGCACCGCTGAAACACGCGGGTGAAAGTGCGCTTCCGGACCTGACGGATTTGTCCCCGCCGCCACGGCACACTCGCGCCGTCGCGGCCGGCGACTGGAAGGCCCTGGCGAAGACCCGGGGGCTCGTCGAGACCGATCCGGACCAAGCCAGCCACATCGTCGAAACATGGGCCTGCGACCCGGCCGACCTGTCCGGCGCGCGTACCGTGGACCCACTGTCGCTCTACACGCAGTTCCGGAACCACCGTGATGAGCGTGTCTCCATGGCCGCGGACCGATTGCTGGAGAGAATGGCGTGGTAGCCGCGTGCTCGGGTTCTTGGACCCCGCGAAGCCTCTCCTCAGAACGATCCGAAAGACGCCCCGGGAATCGTCGTTCCCGCTTTCCAGCCCGCCCCGAATCCACCCCCTCTCCCCTTGGGAGAGGGTTGGGGTGAGGGTGCTCGTAAGGCAGGGTCGCCGCCCAGCCCTCACCCGGCCTTCGGCCACTCCCCTCCACCGCTCGCTGCTTCCACGTGCTCACCCGGTTCGGATGGATCTTGTGCCGCGCTGCGATCTCCTGGATCGTCTTGTCCCCGCGTAGCGCCTCCAGCGCCACCTTCGCCTTGAAGTCCCCGCTGAACCGTCGGCGTGTGCTCCGTCGCCGTGTGCTCATTGCGCATCCCTCCCTCGGTCGGTGGAATACCCCTTAGCAACCTGTCCGATTTTACGGGACCACCTCACTTCATCTTGTCCGAAGTATGTAGCATTGTTCGGACGGCTCTTGCTTTGTCCGAAACATGTGTCATATCTCAGACATGGCGACGTTGACGCAAGAGACCGGTTTGCGCTCCCGGCTGCTCGCGCGAATTGCGGCCAACCCGGATGAGGTCTGGGTCCCCGGCGATTTCGCCGACTTGGCCAACCGCCCCGCTATCGACAAGACCTTGCAGCGCCTGGTCGCGGCGGGCGACCTACGCCACATTGACCGCGGCCTCTACGATCGGCCGCGGATGAACGACCTGACCAGACGCCCGACAGTACCCGACTACCGTGCCGTCATCCGCGCTGTCACCCGCCGCGACCAAGCGCGTGCCCTCATCGACGGCATGACCGCCGCCAACGAACTCGGCCTTACCACCGCAGTGCCGGCACGCATCGAAGTCCTGGTCGATGCACGCTTGAAGCCGATCAAGCTAGGCAGCCAGGAAATCCATTTCAGGTATGCCGCGCCCAGCCGCCTCTATTGGGCCGGCCGGCCGGCCATGCGTGTAGTCCAGGCACTGCACTGGATGCAGGACATGCTCTCCCAGGACAGCGAACGTCAGCGCGTCGAGGCCAAACTCCGCGGCCTCTTCGCCGACCCCCGACACGGACAATCGATCCGGGACGATCTACAGGTAGGTTTCGCGGCCTTGCCGATCTGGATGCAGGAGTTCCTGCGCGAGCTGCTTATCTCCGCCGACGCGGACGAGCTGCCGCGATGACCACCGCAGCCTACAGGCAACTCATGGCCGCCACACCGCGCGACCGGCTCGACCTGTTTCTCGCGACCGCCAACCGTCTCGGCGCTCCAGTCAGCAACGTAGAAAAGGACTTCTGGGTCTGCTGGACGTTGAACGCGCTCTATCGTGAGCGATCCGCCGAAGGCCCCCGTCTGCTCTTCAAGGGCGGCACATCCCTGTCGAAAGCCTACGGCCTGGTCAAGCGCTTCTCCGAGGACATCGACATTACGGTGTTCCGCGACGACCTCGACCAGCCGGCATCCGTCGAGGAACTGGAATCCCTGTCGAACAAGAAGCGTCGAGCCAGGCTCGACACGATCAGGGACGCGTGCCGCGCCTACATCACCGGTCCGCTCCGAGAGTTCCTGGACGCGCAGCTCGCCGACGCCACCGACGGCGCCGGGCGAATCGAGATCGACGACGCCGATCCCGACGGGCAGACGCTGCTTGTTTGGTATCCCGAGGTCGAGCCGCGCGACAGAGCCTATGTGCAACCGGCGGTCCGCATCGAAGCCGGCGCAAAGTCGGCACTCGACCCTCACCGCTCGGTCACGATCGAGCCCTACATCGCTGAGGATACCCCAGGACTCGATCTGGCAACCGGCGGGGTGACCGCCATCGACGCCACCCGCACCTTCTGGGACAAGGTCGTAATCGCGCATGGTCTGCGCCGTTGGCACGAGCGCCGCGGATTTCTTCGGCAGGAGGGACAGCGCGTGTCGCGGCACTACTACGACCTCCATTGCCTACTTCGCTCGGATGTCGGCGAAGCGGCACTCGTCGATCAAAACCTAGGTGCCGATTGCGTTCGCCATGCCCGAATGTTCTTCGACCGCCCCGACTATGACCTCGCTTCCGCCGTACCGGGTACATTTTCAATCACGCCAACCGGCGCAATGGTCCGCGCGCTCGAAAACGACTACGCCAACACGACGGCAATGATCTTCGGGGTCGCCCCTGCGTTCGAAGAGATCGTTGCGTCCATCCAAGAGATCGAGCTGGGGGTTTGTCGGTCTCGGTGGTTACGGGGGTACGCAACGAAACCGACATTTGATCGTGGTCTTGATCCGAGCCGATGTAGCCCTGTTGGTATGCGCTATGATGTTAGAGAGACCACAAGTCACGCCTGAATGGTCGATCACCGAGGAGCTGCAAAGCACCTTGCCCTGGTCCGCCACGCCGTTGACTCGACCGTCGTCTTCGTCGCTCCGTCGCTCAGCGCATACAACCGCTCGCGCCTCATCAAACGGGGCGTCCCGTTTGTCGTGCCGGGCAGGCAGCTCTACATCCCCGACCTCGCCATGGACTTGCGCGAACAATTCCACACCCACAAGGAGCCGCGGCCCAATGCCCTCTCGCCGGCCGCTCAGGCTGTATTGTTCCTTCACCTCCCGCGACCGGACCAGGCGGCGGCATCCCCATCTCTCATTGCCATGCAACCGCGCTACTCGGCGATGTCGATCGGACGCGCCTTCGATCATCTCGTCGATACCGGCCTTGCTCATGCAGAAAGGCGCGGCAAGGAACGGCATATCCGGTTCAAGACCGAAGGGCGGCAGCTCTTCGATGCCGCGCACGATCTGCCGCGCGGCCCGGTACGCGCCAGGAAGTTCGTCCGAGACGGTGACATCGCCGCACCGCTGAAACACGCGGGTGAAAGTGCGCTTCCGGACCTGACGGATTTGTCCCCGCCGCCACGGCACACTCTCGCCGTCGCGGCCGGCGACTGGAAGGCCCTGGCGAAGACCGGGGGCTCGTCGAGACCGATCCGGAGCAAGCCGCCCACATCGTCGAAACATGGGCCTGCGACCCGGCCGACCTGTCCGGCGCGCGTACCGTGGACCCACTGTCGCTCTACACGCAGTTCCGGAACCACCGTGATGAGCGTGTCTCCATGGCCGCGGACCGATTGCTGGAGAGAATGGCGTGGTAGCCGCGTGCTCGGGTTCTTGGACCCCGCGAAGCCTCTCCTCAGAACGATCCGAAAGACGCCCCGGGAATCGTCGTTCCCGCTTTCCAGCCCGCCCCAAATCCACCCCCTCTCCCCTTGGGAGAGGGTTGGGGTGAGGGTGCTCGTAAGGCAGGGTCGCCGCCCAGCCCTCACCCGGCCTTCGGCCACTCCCCTCCACCGCTCGCTGCTTCCACGTGCTCACCCGGTTCGGATGGATCTTGTGCCGCGCTGCGATCTCCTGGATCGTCTTGTCCCCGCGTAGCGCCTCCAGCGCCACCTTCGCCTTGAAGTCCCCGCTGAACCGTCGCCGTGTGCTCATCCGTCCTATTCTTTTGACCGTAGCCTTCCTTGGGGGTACAATGCCTTGAAGAAAGTGGGGACGCCCCACTTTGGAACTGCCTTGAATCACGGAGGGTTCTAAATTGGTCGCTATTCCCGTTCTTGTGGTTCTTTCGGCAAGCAAGAGTCTTTACGAATCCGCGCGCGCCGCGGCGGTCGCAGCTGATTCTGGCCGCGTAGCCACGACAGGGGTTGGTTCCGATGTCAGCGGGCGCATGCCGGAAGGCGTTACGCTCGATACGTCCTCTCCCCGACCGTCTGAGGGCATCCAGCACCTAACTCAGTCGGGAGGTGCTTCTTGGGCGAGATGGTGATGATGACGATCTCGGGAGTGCGAGAGCAGCCCTCGATCGAACGTGTGGCCAGGGAACTCTCGGTGCCACTCTGCGCCTTTGATGCCCAGTTCGGTGTGATCCTTGTTGACCCGAAACGCGACATCTACGCGATCCGGGTTGACCCCGATCAGATGCCTGAGGCGATCCGGAGCGATTTCATCCTCTCGGGTCCGTTTTCCGATCCGAAGATCGCCCCTTTCGGACCGCCCAAGCGAGAAGAGGAATAAGGCGTCCGAGCGCATTCGCTGGTCGCCGCCGGGAGGCAGTTGGCCGCCCGCCCCGCCGGTATTCTGAGACGCGTCCCCCTCGTCACCGGAATCGCCCTCCGCGGGTTCCGGCACCCCAGGCGAAAGCCCCGCACCGTGGAGATGTACCGCCAGAACCTCACGGTGTGTTTCGGAGTGAGGTGGTCCCGGAAAATCGGACAGGTTGGTGGAGCATCCGTTCGGTTCCATCAAGCAATGGATGCGCCACGGTGCTTTTCTGACGTGAAGGCTGGAAAACGTCCGGGGAGAGTTCAGTCTGACCGCTCTGGCGTACAACATGCGCCGAGCGATCAATCTTGTCGGCGTGCCGGCCCTCGTTGCCGCCGCAGGCTGACGGCCCCGGAAGCAGTCCTGAAGCCAGCTCCACACCCTTCGGCGGGCTGACAAGACGAACTGACGCGCCGCACGGCGACCTAGGCGCCACCCTTGAATGGACCGGATCAGGGACGGAATCGAAAAGACCGACCCACCCTCATCGGGTTTGTCGGTCTCGGTGGTTGCGGGGGGTGGATTTGAACCACCGACCTCAAGGTTATGAGCCTTGCGAGCTACCGGGCTGCTCCACCCCGCAGGATGTTTGTAGCCCGCCGATATGGCGGTGTCAACCGGAGTCGGGATGGGAGCCTGTATCAGGGCCTACTACGGCCGGGGAAACTTCTCCAGAAGCTGATCGAGCACGACCTCGGGAACGAACGCCGCCACGTCCCCGCCCAGTCCGGCGACCTCCTTGACCAGCCGCGAGCTGATGTAGAAGGACGACTCGCTGGTCATCATGAAGAAGGTCTCGATATTCGGCTTGAGGCGGCGGTTCATGGTCGCCATCTGGAACTCGTACTCGAAGTCCGACACCGCGCGCAGCCCCCGGATCACCACCTTGGCCGCCACCGCCTCGGCGTAGTCCACCAGCAGGCCCTGGAAACTGTCCACGCGCACACGTTCCTCGGATTCGAAGACCTCCCGCACCATGGCCATGCGCTCGTCGACCGAGAAGAGGGTTCCGCCTTTCTCCTGGTTGTATGCGATGGCGATGATCACCTGGTCGAAAATGCGCAGGGTCCTCCGCACCAGGTCCACGTGGCCGTTGGTAATGGGGTCGAAGGACCCGGGGTACACCGCAATGCTGATTTCCGCCATCTAAAGACCCGTCCGTGACCCTTGAGCCACCTGGTTGTCGAGCTCGAAGAACGACAGCACCGTGTCGCCGTAGCGCCGGCGGTCACGGCGCACAAGCTCGCCGTATTTCTCTTCGACCCTTTCGCGCACGCTGTGCTCCGCCACGGCGGCGCCTCCCGCATGCAGTATCCCCGCTTGGGCGATCAGGGCCATTGTCCTGCTCACCCAGCCGCCATCGTAGGGAGGATCGAGGAAGATCGCATCATACGCCAGGGCTTCGTCCGTCAGCCGGCTCAAGGCCTTGCCCACCGGCACCGTCCAAATCCGTGCCCGGTCCGTGAAGCCGAGGGTCTCGAGGTTCCCGCGTATCAGGTCCGCCGCCCCCTTCGATTCATCCACCAGCAACGCCGACGCCGCTCCCCGGCTCAACGCCTCCAGCGACAGGCTGCCGCTGCCGGCGAAGAGGTCCAGCACCTGCCGTCCCGCCAAGTCCCGTGGGAGGATGTCGAACAGCGCCTCCCTGACCCGGTCGGCGGTGGGACGGATGGTGCTCCCCTTGGGCGCCTTGATCCTTCTACCCCGCGCTGTGCCTCCGATGATGCGCATGCCGCCGGGCCCTCACCCGGCCTTCGGCCACCCTCTCCCAGAGGGAGAGGGGAAGAATTGGCCCTCTCGGCCACCCTCTCCCAGAGGGAGAGGGGAAGAATTGGCCCTCTCGGCCACCCTCTCCCAGAGGGAGAGGGGAAGAATTGGCCCTCTCGGCCACCCTCTCCCGGAGGGAGAGGGGAAGATGGGAGAGGACTATATTGGCTCTTCCCCCTCTCCCTCTGGGAGAGGGTCGGGGTGAGGGTGCCACGGCGTCCAGCTAGCCCGGAATCAGGATGATCTTGCCGAACTGTTGTCCGGTCTCCAGCCTCGTCTGGGCCGCGGCCGCCTCGGCCAGCGGAAAGGTCCTGTCGATCACCGGCTTGACCCTCGACGCCTCGACGAACCGTAGCACCTGCTCGAACTCTTCGCGACTGCCCAGGGTGGAGCCAAAGATGCTGAGATGGTTCCAGAAGATGCGCCGGATATCCGTCGGCGGCGTGGCACCCGTGGTGGCGCCGCAGGTGACCAGCCGTCCTCCCTTCACGAGGGCCGCGAGACTCTTGGCCCAACTCTCGCCGCCCACGCAGTCCACCACCACGTCGACCCCGCGCTTGCCGGTGACGTTGCGGATCTCCCTCGTGAAATCGCACTGCGTGTAGTTCAGGCCGTAGTCCGCTCCGAGGCCGCGGGCCGTTTCCAGCTTCTCGTCGCTGCTCGAGGTCACGGCCACCCAGGTGTTCATGGCCTTGGCGATCTGTAGCGCCGCCAGGGCCACGCCGCCGCCGATGCCCAGGATCAGCACCTTCTCGCCGGGCGCGAGACGGGCGTTGGTCACCAGCATGCGCCAGACCGTGACGAACACCAGGGGGAACGCCGCCGCCGCCTCGAACCCGTAGCCCTCGGGTATTGGGAAACAGTTGGCGCCGGGAATCGCCACGTACTCGGCATACGAGCCCTTCATGCCCTCGCCCAGGACGCGAAGCCGCACGCACATGAACTCGCGGCTGGTGCGGCAGAACTCGCAGCCGCCGCAACCCACCGGGGGATAGAGACAGACCGCGTCGCCCTTCGTCAGGTGGGGCACCTCGCTCCCCACCTCCTCCACCACGCCCGCGCCGTCGGCGCCGAGGATGTGCGGGAACTCCACCTTCATCCCGGTCAACCCCTTGCGATTCCACAGGTCGATGTGGTTCAGCGAGGCCGCCCGCAGGCGCACGATCACGTCGCGCGGCGAACGCGGCACCGGGTCGTCGGCGTCCTCATAGCGGAGCTTGTCGGCTCCGCCGTGCTCGTAAATCTGTACGGCTTTCAAGACCGTGCCCCCGGAGAAGTATCGGACGGATCGAGAGGGATGCGGCGGGCGTTCAGGCCGAGAAGGAGGTGCCGCACCCGCAGGTACCCGTGGCGTTGGGATTGGAGAAGCGAAAGCTGGCGCCCTGAAGCTCGCTGACGTAGTCGATGGTGGTCCCTTCGAGCTGCCGCAGGATGGCGTTCTCCACGTAGACCCGCAGGCCGTCCATCTCGAGCACCACGTCCTCCGGCCCGGGACCGTCGTCGAAGTCCAGCTTGTAGGAGTAGCCGGAGCATCCCCCGGGCATCACCGACACCCGCAGGCCCCGGTCGGCGAGGTTCTCGCGCTCGCGGATCTTCTTGACGTGGGCAATGGCCGCATCGGTCAAGCGCAGAATTTGCTCTTGGCTCTCCACGGTTTGGAGTCTAGTCAACGGCTCCGGGCAAGTCAAGATTCCCCGCTGCTGAAGCCGGTCAGGACCGGCTGCCCTCACCCCAGCCCTCTCCCGGAGGGAGAGGGGGCGGGTCGGCGCTGGAGGCCGGTCAGGAGCTTTTGCGGGAGATTGCCGAAGCCGCCGTTGGACATGACCAGCACGATGTCTCGCTCCGCGGCGTCCCGGACCAGGGCCTCGGCGATGTCGTCGACCCCGGGAAGGTAGGATGCGGCCCGCTCTCCCCGGTTGCGGTTGATGAGGTCCACGAGGTCCGCGGCCGAGAGGCGTTCCTCCTCGGGGATCTTCTCGGGATGGTAGAGGTCGGGGAGCATGACGCGGTCGGCCCCGGCCAGGGCGCGGGCGAATTCCTCGAGGAACACCCGCCTGCGGCTGGTCTGGCTGCGGGGCTCGAAGACGGCCCAGAGCCGCCGCGCCGGCCAGGCCGCGCGGACCGCGGCGATGGTCTCGGCGACCGCGGTGGGATGGTGGGCGAAGTCGTCGATGACCAGCACGCCGGCCGCTTCGCCGGCGATTTCCTGCCTCCGCCGCACCCCGCGGAAGGTCGCCATGGCCGCACGGATGGCCGCCGCGCCCAGGCCGATGGCCCTCGCCGTGGCGTAGACCGCCAACGCGTTCCTGGCATTGTGGTGCCCGATCAACGGCACCTCCACCCGACCCTCGGCGGCGCCCTTGTAGCAGGGGGTAAAGGCCATCCCCGCCCCTTCGCCGCGCACGTCGCGGGCCTGCCAGTCGGCCGATGCGCTCAGGCCATAGGACAACACCGGACAGGCCGCCTCGGCCGCCAGGTCCATGGCATTGGCGGCCTGGTCGCACACCAGCAGGCTGCCGCCGGGGGGAATCATCTCCACCAGGCGCCTGAAGGCCTGCTTCACGTGCTGCAAGTCCCGGTAGATGTCCGCGTGGTCGAACTCCAGGCTGGTGAGGATGACCCGCTCCGGCTGGTAGTGCAGGAACTTCGGCCCTTTGTCGAAGAAGGCGCTGTCGTACTCGTCTCCCTCCATGACCACCCAGTCTCCCGCGCCGGAGCGGAAGCCGCTGCCGAAGTTCACCGGGATGCCGCCGATGAAGAAGCTCGGGTCCAGCTTCGCCGCCACCAGGACCCACGACATCAGCGACGTGGTGGTGGTCTTTCCGTGGGTGCCCGCCACCACCACCGAGTGTTTCCCGTCGATGAGGAACCGGCCCAGGGCCTGCGGCAGCGACACGTAGGGCAGGCCGCGCCGCAGCACCGCCTCGGCCTCCGGGTTTCCTCGCGACACCGCGTTGCCGATGACCACCAGGTCCGGGCCTTGGCCGTCGCCGAGGTGTTCCTCCCTGTAACCCGGCTTGATGTCGATGCCGATGCCTTCCAGGAAAGTGCTCATGGGGGGGTAGACGTTCTCGTCGGAGCCGGTCACCCGATAGCCCTGCTGCTTGAGCAGGCCCGCCAGTGAACCGGTGCCCACGCCGCAGACGGCCACGAAATGAATATGCGCCCCGGGGCTCAGGTCCGGAATCACGAAAAGAAACCCTCCATCACCGCGTCGTGCACCAGCGGGCGGTACTCGCGGATGGCCGGGTTGTCCCGGAACGGGTGCACCCGGTTGGTGAGGAACACGACGTGGAGTTCCCGCTCCAGGTCCCACCAGATGGAGGTGCCGGTGAACCCCAGGTGACCGACGGTGCGGGCCGAGAAATGGCGGCCGCTGGAGGACCCGGCGGGCGAGGGTGTATCCCAGCCCAGCACATGGGTCTGTCCGGGTAGGAGACCCTCCGTCTCGAGGAATTCGCGCACCACGGCGGCGGGAAGGAAATCGGGCTCGGCGCCGTCGAGGCATCGGCCGAGGAACCGGATGAAGCGGTGGATGTCCGGAGCCGACGAAAACACGCCGGCGTGTCCGGCGACTCCGCCCATGGCATGGGCGTTGTCGTCGTGGACCTCGCCGCAAAGTATCCTGCCGCGCCAGGGACAGTCCTCGGTGGCGGCGACAACGGCGCCCGGCCGGGGCTCCGGGGCGAACCGGCTCAAGTCCACGAAGAACGTCGAGTCGAGCCCCATCGGCGCGAAGATCTCGTCCTGGCAGAACCGGTCGAGCGGCATGCCGCTCAGCCGCTCGACGACCTCGCCCAAGAGAATGAAGCCGAGATCGCTGTAAAGGTGCTTCGTGCCGGGCGGCGCCAGCAACTGCTCTGCATGGACCCGTGCGAAGAAGCGGCGCTTTCGCACGGCGGCCTCCGCGGCCGCGTGAGTACGGCTGCCCGCTCCCGCCGGTGAAGGGTCGGGATTCTCCACCGTCGCCCGGAAACGGTCCCCCTCTCCCTCTGGGAGAGGGTCGGGGTGAGGGAGATCATGCAGGGTCGCCGGGGAGCCCTCACCCGGCCTTCGGCCACCCTCTCCCAAAGGGAGAGGGGTTGGATTTGGGACGGGTCGAAGGCCATGCGCTCCAGGGAGAGGGGTTGGATTTGGGACGGGTCGAAGGCCATGCGCTCCAGGGAGAGGGGGTGGATTCCGGTTGTCCGCGGGGATGACGGATTCGTAGTAGGGTTTCCACGCGGGGAGGCCGGAGGTGTGGTTCAGTAGCTGGCGGAACGTGACCGTTGCCCGGTCGCCGTCGCTGAACTCGGGGATGACCGTGCACGCCGGGTCGTCCAATCGAACGCGCCCGTCCCGCGCCAGCAGCATCATGGCGGTGGTGGTGGCCATGGGCTTGGTGAGGGAGCTGAGATCGAACACGGTGTCGGGCGTCATGGGAAGGCGCTCGGGCGTCAGCGCCCGATGGCCGTAGGCCCGGTGGAGCAAGATTTTTCTACCGTCGCCCACCAACACGACGGCGCCGGGGAATGCCCCCTCGGCAACGCCGCGGCAACAGGTCTCGTCGAGCGCGCGCCACATCAACACGCCGCCCGGGTGGCCGGCTCCACCAGCATCAGCACGCCGTTGCGGCCGTCCAGCTCGGCGTTGAGCCCGATGGGAAGCAGGGTGTTCGGGGTGGCATGGCCGCAGGGCAGGCCCGTCACCACCGGATAAGGCGCGTCGGCGAAAACGTCGGCCAGGACCTCCGTGACGTCCCGCTCGGCTCCGGACTCGCAGTCGTTGAAGGCGCCGGTGACGATGCCGGCGACGTGGTCCAGCTTCCCCGCCATGCGCAGATGGGTCAACATCCGCTCGATGCGGTAGGGGCGCTCGCCCACGTCCTCCAGGAACACGATCTTGCCCGCGGTGTCGATCTCGTAGGGGGTCCCCAGCGTGGTCACCAGCACCGACAGGCAGCCGCCGGCCAACGCTCCACGGACGGGAGCGCCGCCGGTGCGGAGCACGCCGGAGCCCTTGATCTGCCAGAGCCGCCGCTTCCCCGTGAGCGCGTCCCAGAAGCCGCTGCTCACGCCGCCTTCGAGCTCTCCGGCGAACTCCACCGCGACCATGGGTCCGTGGAAGACCACGATGCCGCAACACTGCGACATCCAGTTGAGCAGGGCGGTGACATCGCTGAAGCCTACGAAGATCTTGGGGTGGGCGCGGATGAGCTCGGGGTCGAGGGCGGGCAGGAGCTGGATCGAGCCGAAACCGCCGCGGGCGCAGAATATGGCGGCGATGTCGTCCCGCAGGAAGAAGCGCGCCAGCGTTTCCGCGCGCTGCTGCTCGCTCCCGGCCAGGTAACCCTTGCGCGCGAGGATTCCCTCGGCGAGCACGACGCGGAACCCGCTCGCCTCCAGGGCGCGGACGCCCCTGGCCAGGAGATCCTCGTACACGGCTCCGGCCGGGGCGATGACCCCAATCGTGTCTCCGGGCCTCAAGGGCGGCGGTTTGAGGAGGTTCATGACGTGTTTGCAGGGCGTTGGACGCCATTTTGTCAAGATTTTGGTGGCACGGCAAACATTGACGGCGCATTCCCCGCCTTGCGGTGGTGTCGTGTGGCGGATTTCCGACAAAAGTTGTCCACACCCCTTGACAGTGGGGAGACCGTACTTACATTTACGGCCACACCTCATTGTGCACGTCTATCGGTCCATCGGAAATACGTCACGACGAACTTGGAAAAGGAGGAGAGAACATGAACATCAGGCCCTTACAGGACCGGGTCATCGTCAAGCGGATCGAGGAAGAGGAGAAGACCGCGGGCGGGATCATCATCCCCGATACCGCCAAGGAAAAGCCCCAGGAGGGCGAGGTCGTCGCGGTGGGCAAGGGCAGGGCCAACGAAGACGGCAAGGTCACTCCGCTGGACGTGAAGGTCAAGGACCGGGTGCTGTTCGGCAAGTACGCCGGCACCGAGATCAACCTGGACGGCGAAGAGCACATCATCATGCGCGAGGACGACATCCTCGGCATCGTCCAGAAGTAAACGCACACCCTTTGCCACGCAGTTAACCACGCACACTTTGTCAAGGAGGATTCAATGGCAGCGAAAATCGTCAAGTTCGAACAGGATGCAAGGGAGTCCATCGTCCGCGGTGTCAATATTTTGGCAGACGCGGTGACCGTGACTCTCGGACCCAAGGGCCGCAACGTCGTCATCGACAAGTCCTTCGGCGCTCCCAACGTGACCAAGGACGGCGTCACCGTGGCGAAAGAGGTGGAACTGGAGGACAAGTTCGAGAACATGGGCGCGCAGATGGTCAAGGAAGTCGCCAGCAAGACCTCCGACGTCGCCGGCGACGGCACCACCACGGCCACCGTGCTGGCGCGCCAGATCTTCGCCGAGGGGCTGAAGATGGTGGTGGCGGGGCACGACCCCATGTCTCTCAAGCGCGGCATCGAGCGGGCCGTGGAAGCGGTCACCGCGTCCCTCAAGAAGATGTCCAAGGACACCAAGGACCCCAAGGAGATCGCCCAGGTCGGCACCATCGCGGCCAACAACGACGAGACCATCGGCGAAGTCATCGCCGAGGCCATGAACAAGGTGGGCAAGGAAGGCGTCATCACGGTGGAGGAGGCCAAGGGCCTGGAGACCTCCCTGGAAGTGGTCGAGGGCATGCAGTTCGACCGCGGCTACCTGTCCCCGTACTTCGTCACCGATCCGGAGCGCATGGAGTGCATCCTGGACGACTGTTACCTGCTCATCCACGAGAAGAAGCTCTCCAACATGAAGGATTTGCTGCCGGTGCTGGAGCAGATCGCCAAGACCGGCAAGCCTTTCGTGATCCTGGCGGAGGACGTCGAGGGCGAGGCGCTGGCCACCCTGGTGGTCAACAAGATCCGCGGCACCCTGCACTGCGTGGCGGTGAAGGCGCCGGGCTTCGGTGACCGCAGGAAGGCCATGCTCGAGGACATCGCGGTCCTGACCGGCGGCAAGCTCATCGCCGAGGAGCTCGGCATCAAGCTCGAGAACGTCTCGCTGCAGGATCTCGGCCAGGCCAAGCGCGTGGTGGTGGACAAGGAGAACTCCACCATCGTCGACGGCGCCGGCTCCAAGGCCGACATCGAGGGCCGCATCAAGCAGATCCGCGCGCAGATCGAAGAGACCACCTCGGACTACGACCGGGAGAAGCTCCAGGAGCGTCTGGCCAAGCTGGTGGGCGGCGTTGCCGTCATCAACGTCGGCGCGGCCACCGAGGTCGAGATGAAGGAGAAGAAGGCCCGGGTGGAGGACGCCCTGCACGCGACGCGGGCGGCGGTGGAGGAAGGCATCGTGCCGGGCGGCGGCGTAGCGCTGCTGCGCTCCGTTCCCGCGCTGGAAAAGCTCGAGGTGGAGGACGACGAGCAGGTGGGCGTGAACATCGTCAAGCGGTGCCTGGAAGAGCCGCTGCGCCGGATCGCCACCAACGCCGGCATCGACGGCTCCATCGCGCTGCAGCAGGTCAGGAACAGCAAGGGCAACGTCGGCCTCAACGCGGCCACGGAAACCTACGAGGACCTGTTGGCGGCGGGCATCATCGATCCCACCAAGGTGGTGCGGACGGCGTTGCAGAACGCCTCGTCCATCGCCAGCCTGCTGCTCACCACCGAGGCCATGGTGGCCGAGAAGCCCGAGGACAAGCCCGCCATGCCGCCGATGCCTCCGGGCGGCGGCATGGGTGGAATGGGCGGCATGGGTGGAATGGGCGGCATGATGTAACCATGTAACCCTGCCGTTGCGGCAGTTAAGGGCCTGGAGTCTCCGGAGAGAGGCTTCAGGCCCTTTTTTTGCGTGTCACTTGGTTTTTGCGTGTCACTTGGGCTACATCGTCCGGCCAGAATCTTCGGTCGAAGCCGATCCCAGTCCGGCACACTGGACGCTCAGTCAAAAATATCGTAACGTGGCAAACACCTCCAAGACATCCAAAGAAGACATGTCTACCTTCCACTTCACGCTTATCGTCGACGGTCCCGACCTCCAGGATCGGTCCTTGATCGATTCGTTGTTCGAGGCAGGTTGTGACGACGCGACGATCGGTTGCAGCGACGGCGTGCAGTATGTCGACTTCGATCGCGAAGCCGAGAACATCAACGATGCAATCCTGTCGGCCGTAGACGATCTGGAGAAACTCGACGGCGTCGAAGTCGTCCGCATTACTGACCTCCGTCATGGAACTGGCATATTGACGCAATCGGGGGGAGGCGATGGGCAAGAGAGCCGATAGACAAGAAAAGACCGGCAGAGTGGCATCCGTGCAATTGAGCGCTTCGCTTGTGAGCGGTTTTGCTGCACTTACTTCGTTTGGTCACCCAGCGAGGCGCATACCCTCCCGTCACCCGGATGTGGCCAGTGCTCTGAGGAACGACTGGATCCGGATTGGCCGAGACATGGGGAAGGTCTTGGCTCGCAAGCAAATGGCTGAGATGCGGGAGGCTGATCTCCACCTTGCATCGCGTATACCGTTGGCCCATAATTAATCCCTAAAGGGGATCGAATTATGTCGGCAGCACCTGATATCACCATTCGCGAAGCGGCTGAACTGGCCGGCGTCACGAAAACAACCGTGGAAAAGGCTGTGGAGGCGGATATTATCCGAACCTTCAACGGTCCCGCACGCTTGCGCGGAGGCGCGACGCGCTATCTGCCATTGTCCGCGGTAGCGTACTTTGCAGCGTTGAAGCAAGCAAACCTCGTGGATCTCCCGATACGTCACAAAAAGGCGCTTTGGGCCAAACTCGCCCGCCTCGAGCCCATGGCTCTTACGGCGATCGAATTTTCGCCCGGGACCTTCGTGCACTTGGACAAACTGGCGGGCGGAACTTTCCAAACGGCGTTGCGCTACAAAGAATCGCGTGACGCTCACATCGTGTCCGATCCGGACATCCTCGGCGGCACCCCCGTGATACGGGGGACGCGGATGACCGTCTACTCGGTGCTGGGACGTTTACAGGACGGTGACAGCATCGATGATCTCACGGCGGACAACTCCGATGTCCCTCGTGAAGCTTTTGAAGCAGCGGCCATCTTTGCTCGCGCGCATCCCTTGCGAGGCCGACCGAGCGGACGTCCCTGGCGCAACGTCCCGTGACGAAGGCCGTCACATCCCATGCGCCTGTTCATTGACGAATGCCTGTCGCCACAGCTTGCCCGCGTCTTGAATCAGAGTGGCCAACACGTCGCTCAGCACCCATTGGACTTCGGTGGCCGTGGGATGCCCGACCACCGTGTGTTGGAACGATGCATCGCTCACGAACTGGTAATCGTTACGGCGAACGCACGCGATTTTCGCGCACTAGTCCGAACCGAAGACATTCACCCAGGACTGATTGTCTTGCCTTGTGTCGGCCGACAACGCTCCGTCGCCCTTCTTCATGCGGCGATCGAGTATCTCGAAAACATGGGGAACCCCATGGACGCCATGGTCAACCATGTCCTTGAATTCGATAGCGCGGGAGCCTTTCGCCATTACCCTTTGTCAAGGAGGCACCCATAATTTACGCCCGGTGAATCCGGTGCGTGGCGATTCCCGCCCTCGTACTCTCGTACATCACTTCAGGTGCCGGAAGATTTGACCTGCATCACGAAACTGGCATATTGAAGCGGTCAAGGTAGCCATGTTCGAAAACCTCACCGACAAACTGGAGCAGACCTTCAAGCGGTTGCGGGGGCACGGCAGGATCACCGAGTCCAACGTGGCGGAGTCGCTGCGCGAGGTGCGGTTGGCGCTGCTGGAGGCGGACGTCAACTTCAAGGTGGTCAAGAGCTTCGTCGACTCGGTGCGGGCCAAGTCCATGGGCCGGGACGTGCTCGAGAGCCTGACGCCGGACCAGCAGCTCATCAAGATCGTCCGCGAGGAATTGGTGGAGATCCTGGGCGGGGAAGCGGCCCGGGTGGATCTCAAGGGGCGGCAACCGGTGGTGCTGATGCTGGTGGGGCTGCAGGGATCGGGCAAGACCACCACCGCGGTCAAGCTGGCGCTGCACCTGAAGCAGCAGCAGAAACGGACCCCCTACCTGGTGTCCGCGGACGTGTACCGGCCGGCGGCCCGGGAGCAACTGCGGACGCTGTGCGACGAGCACGGGCTGCCGGTGTACGACTCGGGCGACAGCTCTTCACCCGTGGAGATCTGCCGCAACGCCGTCGACAAGGCGAACCAGCGGTTGTGCGACGTGCTGATCGTGGACACCGCCGGGCGGTTGCACATCGACGAAGAGCTGATGCAGGAGTTGGTGGCGATTCGCGCGGCGCTGGAGCCCCGGAACATCCTGCTCACCGTGGATGCCATGATCGGGCAGGACGCGGTGAACCAGGCGCAGGGCTTCAACGAGGCGCTGGACCTGACCGGAGTGGTGCTGACCAAGATGGACGGCGACGCGCGGGGCGGGGCGGCGCTCTCGGTGCGGGCGGTGGTGGGCAAGCCGGTGCTCTACGTCGGCGTCGGTGAGAAGGCGGACGCCCTGGAATCCTTCTTCCCGGACCGCATGGCGTCGCGCATTCTGGGCATGGGCGACGTGCTCTCGCTGATCGAGAAGGCGGAGCAGGCGGTGGACAAGAAGGCCGCGCCCAAGCTCGAACAGCGGATGCGCAAGGGAGAGTTCACTCTGGAGGACTTCCAGACGCAGATGCAGGCCATCAAGAAGATGGGCTCCATCGGCGGCCTGCTCGACATGGTGCCCGGGGGACGCCAACTCGGCCAGCAGGTGGACGTCTCCCACGCCGAGAAGGAAATGAAGCGCGTCGAAGCCATCATCAATTCCATGACGCTCAAGGAGCGGCGCAACCCCGGCCTGCTCAACGGCAGCCGGCGGCGGCGCATCGCCGACGGGAGCGGCACCACCGTGACCGACGTCAACCGCCTCATGAAGCAGTTCATGGAGATGAAGAAGATGATGCAGCGCATGAAGAAGTCCGGCGGCAAGCGGCGCGGCATGCTGGGCCGTTTGTCAACGCCGTTCCAATGATCTAAGAACTGTAGAAAACAAAGAGAAGGAAGATTCCAGATATGAGCGTGAAGATCAGGCTGAGCCGGCACGGCGCCAAGAAGCGGCCGTACTACCGCATCGTGGTGGCGGACGCCCGCGATCCCCGTGACGGGAGATTCATCGAGCAGGTGGGCACGTACGACCCCCGCACACCCGATGCCGCGCTAAGGCTCGACCGGGCAAAGGTCGACGGTTGGATCAAGCAGGGTGCGCAACCGACGCAAACCGTGCGCAATCTCATGAAGCGGGCGGCCAAGGAAGCCGCCGCGGCCGCGGCGACATAGCGGCCAGGAGACGGGTTTCTTGAAGGAGCTGGTACAGTATCTCGCGCGCTCCATCGTGAACCAGCCCGACGCAGTCGAGGTCACGGAAACGCAGAACGACGACGCATCCGTTTTCGAGCTCAAGGTCGCCAAGGAGGACCTGGGCCGGATCATCGGCAAGCAGGGACGCACCGCCAAGTCCTTGCGCACGATCCTGACGGCGGCCGCCGCGAGAGTCGACCGGAAGGTCGTTCTCGAGATCGTCGACGAACAGTAGCCACCCCCTCCCCCATTGTCCGAGAACCAGATCGCGCTGGGCGACATCGTGGCCACGCATGGCGTCGCCGGCTGGCTGCGGTTGAAGCTGTTCAACCCGCAAGGCCGCACGATCTATTCGACCAGGGAAGTGGACCTGGCGCGGGGCGAGACCCGCCTTGCGCTTGCCGTCGACGAGGCCAAACCCCACAAGGGGGTGGTGCTGGTCAAGCTCCGGGGCGTGGACGGTATGGACGCGGCCCAGGACCTGGTGGGCTATCGCGTGTCCGTGCGCCAGGACGCCCTGGCGCCTCTGGGCGGATCCGAGTATTACTACCAGGAGGTGGTGGGGTTCGAGGTCAGGGACGCCAAGGGGGACCGTATCGGCACCATCACCCGCATATGGCCCACGCAGGGAGGCGACCTGCTGGTGGTCGCGGCGCCCGGGAAGGAACACCTGATCCCCGCGGTCAGGGAGTTCGTCCGGCAGATCGACGTGGTCGAGCGAACCGTCACCATCGAAGCGCCCGAAGGGCTCCTGGACCTGTAGGGGCGCCCGCCATGCATTTCTCGGTTATCACGCTGTTCCCGGAGATCTTCGAATCCCCGCTGGCTAACAGCATCCTCAAACGCGCCCGGGACAGGAAGCTCGTTTCCATCGACCTGGTGCACCTGCGGCAGTATGCCCGGGACCGGCACCGCATTACCGATGACTATCCCTACGGCGGCGGCCAGGGCATGGTGCTGAAGCCCGAGCCGCTCATCGAAGCCATCGAGGACTGCCGGCGCAAGCTCAAGAACCCCCGGGTGGTGCTGCTTTCGCCACGGGGCCGGGTGTTCGACCACCAAGTCGCCGCGTCGACGTCGCGGCACGAGGAGATCGTCCTGGTTTGCGGCCGCTACGAAGGGGTCGACGAACGGGTAGTAGGCTTTACCGACGATATCCTGTCCATCGGCGACTACACCCTGAGCGGCGGCGAGATACCGGCCCTCGCCGTCATCGACACGGTGGCGCGGTTGGTGCCCGGGGTCCTCGGGAACGAGCAGTCGGCGCGCGAGGACTCGTTCGCGGAGGGCCTGCTGGAATATCCGCAGTACACCCGGCCGGCGGAATACCGGGGCATGAAGGTGCCGCCGGTGCTGCTTTCGGGCGACCACGAACAGATCCGCCGGTGGCGGCACGACATGAGCGTGGCGATGACCGCCCGGCTCAGGCCGGACCTGCTGGCGAAGGCGCCCTCCGAGGCCTTGAAGCCCCGCGGGAAGGTCTACGTGGCGCTGCTGCACTATCCCGTGTCCGACCGCCGCGGCGACACCGTCACCTCGTCCATCACCAACCTCGACATCCACGACATCGCCCGCACCTGCCGCACCTACGGCGTCGCGGGCTTCTACGTCGTCAATCCCGTCGAGACCCTGCAGAAACTCGCGGCCAGGATCATCGACCACTGGGAACGGGGCTACGGCGGCTCCTACAACAGCACCCGCAGGGAAGCCCTCTCCCTGGTCCGTCTCCGCGGCACCCTGGACGAGGCGGTGGCGGACGTCGCCCGGGAATGCGGCACGGCTCCCCGCCTGGTGGCGACTTCCGCGCGGTCCGGGCATGGAAACGAGCCGATAACTTTTGGAAAAATGCGGGAGATGCTATTAATGGACGATGTCCCCTGCATGATCCTCCTGGGCACGGGCTGGGGCCTGGCGGATGCCGTCTTCGCCCGCTCGGACCTGGTCCTCGAACCCATCGCCGGAAAGGCCGACTACAATCATCTTTCCGTGCGAGCCGCGTCCGCCATCATGCTCGATCGCATACTGGGACACCACACTGGATGAAAGGGAGCGTCAGATGAACGTCATTGACCGGATCGAACAGGAGCAGACACGGGAAGCGCCGGCGCTCAAGCCCGGACAGCGGGTCCGTGTCCACGTCCGCATCGTGGAAGGCGAGAAGGAGCGCATACAGGTCTTCGAAGGCGTGGTGATCGCCATCTCCGGAAGCGGCAACCGGGAGACGTTCGTGGTCCGCAAGACCTCCTACGGCGTCGGCGTGGAGCGCATCTTTCCGCTCCACTCGCCGCGCATCGAGAAGGTCGAGATCGTCACCCAGGGCCGGGTCCGCAGAGCCAAGCTGTACTATCTCAGGAACCTCTCGGGCAAGCGCGCCCGTCTGGAAGAAGACCGCAGGCCGCGGGCGTCGCGCTGAGCGGCTTCGGCTAGACGCACGGGCGGTTTGAAACCTGCCCCGGGGACCCTCACCCCAACCCTCTCCCAGAGGGAGAGGGAGTCAAATTGGCCCTCTCCCTCTGGGAGAGGGTGGCCGAAGGCCGGGTGAGGGCCTCGGCGGCCCGCGTGACACCGCCGGAACCTGTGACGCCGTGGAACTGTTCGACTCCGCGAGTTCCCGCAACGCCGGGAAGAACACACCCCTGGCGGAGCGGATGCGGCCCGCCAGCCTGGACGAGGTCCTGGGGCAGGAGCACCTCCTCGGTCCCGGCAAGCTGCTGCGCGGCATGGCCGACACCGGCCGGCTCCAATCCATCATCCTCTGGGGTCCGCCGGGCTGCGGCAAGACGACCCTGGCCCGGCTGCTGGCCGATGCCTGCCAGGCGCACTGCATCCAGTTCTCGGCGGTAAGCTCCGGCACCGGCGAGCTGAAGAAGATCCTCCCGGACGCCAGGCGGCTGCAACGAAGCGCCGTCCCGGTGGTGCTCCTGGTAGACGAGATCCACCACTTCAACAAGACCCAGCAAGACACGTTCCTGCCGCACGTGGAGGCGGGGCTTCTGACCCTCGTCGGCGCCACCACCGAGAACCCGTCCTTCGAGCTGATCTCGCCGCTGCTCTCCCGTTGCCGGGTCTGCGTCATGCATCCGCTGGACGAGGACACGCTCACGCGGGTGGTGGACCGGGCCCTGGCGGAACGCGGCCGGGGACTGTGGGACGCCCACCTGGAGATAGCGCCCGAGGCCCGGACCATGCTGGTCCAGCGGGCGCAGGGGGATGCACGGGTGGCGCTCAACGGCCTGGAAGGGGCGGTGACGCTGGCGCGCAACGACGCCGGGGCCGCGCGCATCGAGATCGCGCACGTGGAGCAGGCCCTCCAGCTCGGCCCCTTGCGCTACGACAAGTCCGGCGAGGAGCACTACAACCTGATCTCCGCCTTCATCAAGAGCCTGCGCGGCAGCGACCCCGACGCCGCCGTCTACTGGATGGTGCGGATGATCGAGGCCGGGGAGGATCCGCTCTTCATCGCCCGCCGAATGGTCATCTTCGCGGCCGAGGACGTCGGCAACGCGGATCCGCGGGCCTTGCAGGTGGCGGTGGCGGCCAAGGACGCCGTGCATTTCGTGGGGCTGCCGGAGGGGCGAATCCCGATGAGCCAGGCCGCCGTCTACCTGGCCACCGCGCCCAAGTCCAACTCGGCCTACAAGGCGCTGCTGGAAGCCACCCGCGACGTGCGCGAGAAAGGCGCCCTGCCCACCCCCCTTCACCTTCGAAACGCCCCCACCGGCCTCATGAAGTCGCTGGGCTACGGCGCCGACTACCGCTACCCCCATGACTCTCCCGGCCACGTCACGGAACAGGAATACCTGCCGGCGGAACTAAGGGGACGCCGCTACTACGAGCCGAGCGACGAGGGACACGAAAAGATCGTCCGGGAGCGGATGAAGGCCTGGGAGGGGTTGAAGAAGCGCAATCGTTAAGAGAGTTATAGCGCCTTCAGCGGTACGTGAACGAACTCGCCGGGCGGCACAACATCCGGTCCAGGGACACCCTAGAGCAAGTGGCCGCAATCGCCCGCAGGTTCGTTGGCAAGCCGCTCCGGTACGCCGACCTGATCGCTACGTCCTCTTCGGGGCTTCCTCGCTCTTCTTGGCGGGTTGAGGCCGCCGGGTTTAGGGACAGGACAATAAAGACAGAGCCGCCAGATGGACGCCGCGGCGACCAAGGCACTGAGGGTCAGGAGGGGGTGGTGGGTGGGGTAGCGCAAGGACAAGGGAATCCGCAGAAAACCCAAACACCGACTAAGCCCGGAATTACGGGCAGCCATTGCAGGAATTGTCCGGGATCCCCAGGGACATAGGAAAAAGCCCCGGCGATCAAAGGCGTTCCAAAACAAAGGGCCAACCCGCGCCTTCGCGCTGGATTACCTTCGATAATCCATTGTACGAGTTTTTTGGGTCGCAGAACTTTCGGCATGAATACGACACTGCCAGAATCCTAGTAGACCGATCAAGAGGCAACTGCTCGCCAAAATGCCGATCCATGCGACATCAACGAAAAAGCCCCCGGCGAGAAGAACGATCCCGGCGAGAAAGAATAACCAACCCATGTGGAAGAAGATGTAGGTGGCTGTCGAAAAGTCGTCGTCTGAACTCACGGCGACGACGAGCCTATCCCCCACGTCGGACCAGTCTCCAGGACTCTGATCACCCTGAAACAGGACAACGCTATGTGGTTCGCTTCGAATAATCCCGAAACTTTCGCTTCGGAGTTGAACATCTCTTTGAAATGTGAGGAGACCCGCATTGCACAACAGCGAGTTGTCCTGTTGACATGTATCGAGGAGTTGGGTGAAGGATGTCATGCCGTTCCTCCTCCCTGATTAGGTGGCACCGTTTTCACTTGGCCGTTCACGTTCACGTTGTAAAAAGGCTGACCTTGGGCATCCACACGGCCTTCAATGCGTGAGATGTCAATAATATGGACCGTGAGGCTTATCCTTGTTCCATCTGCCAACTGCGCATAGAGGAGGGCCTCTGTTTGGCCATCTACTATCTCTACAGGAACAGCATCGACGTATTGGCCGGGATTCTGAGGATCAGGAACTTTCTTCCACACGTCGCCTTCTCTCTCCGAAAACCGGAACAACAGATTCCGGGCAAAACCTGCTCATATAAATCATTATCGCATGCCGGTCAATAGGGTCAAGATGGTATCGGAAGGGTCCGGCGCCGTCAACGACCAAAGTAACTCTGGGAGGCGCGACCCTTTTGGCCACTAGGAGGTCGTGTCGAGGGCGACGGATTTCAAAGTAGGCTACTACCGGTGCGCTGGTAGTGTCAACAGGGACCCGACCGTGGTACTGCGATGACCGGAGGACCGTCGATGACCAAAGCACCCGAGAAACAAAGGAAGCGCGTCATCCACTGTCCCATGCCGGAAGACCCGCGTGAGATCGCGCGGGCCATGTTCAAGGCGGCGGATCGGAAAATCGAGAAGGAAGGGAGGCAGTAGAGAAGAAGCCCGCTGCCCGGGGGCGCTAGGTTCGCAGTTCCAGCCTACCGGCGTGAATCGGCGCGGGTCGACTATTCCTCATGATTCCAATCGCTAACGGCCTGCGGGCAGCGAAGCGGCTTCATCCATCGCCGCATGCGGCGCCCTGCCCGTCTCCAGCTCCCTTCCGACGGACCGTACCTTGTCCAGGAACCGTTTCGTCGCGCGGTCTCCCTGGCGCCGGTCGTGGATCACGCGAGGGGTGATCAGGATCACCAGCTCGGTGCGGTCGGACCGTTCGAGGTCCGTGCGGAACAGCGGTCCCAGCACGGGCACCTCCATGAGAAGGGGAATGCCGATTCGCGACCGGCGCCGATTGTCCGTGATGATGCCGCCGATGACCAGGGTCTGGCCGTCATGGAGCACGGCGGCGGTCTCCGCCTCCCGGACGTTGAAGGCGTCGAAGGACTGCCTTCCCACCAACACCCTTTCGCCCACGTCGCTCACCTCCACCCGGACCCGCAGGTTGACGAGTCCTTCGGAGTTAACCCGGGGGACGATGGTGAGGATCCGTCCGACCTCCTTGAACTCGATGGTGGTGGTGGTCGCCTCGGCCTCCCGCGACACCACCGTTCCCGTGGCCACCGGCTGCTCGCTGCCCACGCGAATCCGTGCCGGGCGATTGTCCACCGCCAGCAGATGGGGCGAGGACAGGACCTTTACGCGGGCGTCCTGCATCAGCGCCTTGACGAACACGCGCAAATCCCGTCCCGCGTCCACGATGGAAGTAAACCCCGCCGCGAGCGTCCCGAGACCCGTGCCCGCGGCGGGCTCGTCCGCGCCGTCCCCCTCGGCCGCCGGCGGGCCGAAACCGCCCTTCGCCAGGGCATACTCGACGCCGAACTCGAAGTCGTCGGTCAGCGTCACTTCCGCCACCAGCACCTCCATCAGCACCTGGCGCGGCACCAGGTCCAGCCCTTCGAGGACCCGCGCCAGTTCCGCGTATTCCCGCGGAGTCGCCAGGATCACCAGGGAGTTGGTGTCCGGCTCCGCCACCACGCGAACGCCTTGACCGGAAAGATCCGGGGACTTGGGTGCCGGCGACGTCGCCGGACCTGTCGTGCGCCTTCCCCCGGCCGCCCTGACAGCCTCAAGAGTCCGGGCCGGGTTTGCCCCGGAAGAAGGTGAGACGTGCCCGGCAACTTCTCGGGCTTGTCCGCGCCGTGCAGCCGCGCCGGCGCGGCGCCCGTAGACCTGGTTCAGGACCCGGGCCAGCTCCGTAGCCTTGCGGTTCTCGACGGCGCGGATGAAGAGTTGCCGTCCGCGGTCTTCGCCGACAACGTCGATGCGCTCGAGCCAATGCTTCACGTAGTTCCAGGCCGCGTCGCTGTAGGCGATGACGAGGAGTCGATCGATCCGCGGCAACGGAAGGAACCGCGCGGCGAACGGTTCACCTTGCGCCGCCAAAGCGCCGGTTAGCGTCATCGCCGCGGACATCTCCCGCGCGAGATCGGCGGCCGCGGCTGCCCTGGGCCTGTACAGCTCCATGCGGGTGCCGCTGAACGCTTCGACGTCGATCAAGGCCTTGATCTCCGACAATCGTCGAATATTTGACGGCGAATCGACAACCACCAGATAGTTGCCGCGTACATGGTCGAGAATCGTCCCGCTCGTGCTCATGAAGGGCGCGAGCAAGCGCTTCATGTCCGCCACCGGGAAAAAGCGTACCGGCAGGACCCGCATGGCGATGCCGGCGCCCTCGGAGCGGCCGGGACGGGCCAGCCCGGGCGCCTCCGAGACGGCCGCGATCCGATAAAGGCTTCCCTGCCTGACCGCCACGGCGCCGTGGACCCTGAGGACCTCGTGGAATATGGGGAGGAGATCCTCCCTTCTGACGGGCTGTCCGCTGAAGATGGTGACGACGCCCCGTACGTCGGGGTCGATGGTGTAATTGAGGCGCAGGTGCCGGGCCAGTACGTGGATCACCTCGACGAGCTCGACGGCGTCGAAGTTCAGGGTCACCATGCCGGCGCCGTCCGGGTCCTCCACGGACGCGGGCCTCTCCGGCGGGATGCCGGGAGGGGCCGTTTCCAGCGCCCGCGCCGGGCTTCCGGCGAGACAAGTCCCCAACACGATCCACGCGGAAACCGCCAACAGCCTGGCAAGCATGGTCCTGCCATGACGCAAAATCCAGGCCGCCCCGGGCGCGTCCAACCCCTCTCCCTCCGGGAGAGGGTGGCCGAAGGCCGGGTGAGGGCGGCCGGGCGCTCTGCTCCTTCCGGCTGCCCTCACCCCAACCCTCTCCCAGAGGGAGAGGGAGCAGATCGTTGCCTTCTCCCGGGTCGGGGCGGGGAGGGTCTGCGCCTGCCGACGCGACGGACCGGCGGGACGCTAGGAACCCAGGCCCAGGAGATTGAACTTGACCGAGAGGAGCGTCCGATCCGGGTTGGTCTGCAGGTCCACGAACGCGGCGACGGTCCAGCACCGGCACCGTGAGAGGTACTTCATGCCTATCTCGTTGCGCGTCAAGCGGCCGGAGGCGCCGTCGTAGTTGCCGTCGTAGAGCAGCAGGAGACGATCCGCCACGCGCAACACGGCGCTGGCGTGCACGGCGTCGAGGGGACCCCGCTCGAGACATCGCGGGTCGGTGGGACAGTCCGAGAGCAGGTCGAGGTTGGCATGGTCCGCCAGAGGCGAAAGCGGGTTCGCTCGAATATGGCGGTAGCTCAACGAAAGGCCGTTGGGCCTGCGGAAATCCCGGTCGGGCACCCGGATATCCGGAGGCGCGGCTTCGAACAGCGAGAATCCCAGCGCGGCCTCGCGCAGGTTCCAGGGTCCGGGGTCGATGCCGAGTCCGACGACGACGTCCACGTTGTCGGCCGGGTGGACGCCCAGGCCGATATCCAGGTCCGAAAGGCGGCCGCTACCCTTGCGCGCCTTGTCGAGGTCCAGGCTCGCGGCGACCCGGGCTCGGGCGACCCGGGTCACGATAGCCGGCCCGCCACCGCCCCCGCGGTCGCCGGCGGCGGGGTCATTGGCGACCGCCGGAACGTCCGAGCCGCGCTTGGCCCAGAAACGGTTGGTCAACGACAACGCAAGCAGGTTGCGTCGATTGATCCGGTCGACGCCGTCCCACAGGGGGAGATGCCGCTGGTCCGTCGAGGGAATGAACACATAGCGCACGGCGGGCTCCACCACGTGCCGGAACCGGGACCACGGACCCAGTTTTCCGTCGTACACGCGACTCAACGAAGTGGACAGGGTCGATCGAAACTCCACGAGCTCACGGGAACTGTTGCGGGCGAACTGCGCGGAGTGGTCGTCGCGCGCGGCGGCGAACCGACCCTCGACGGAATCGAGGCGATAGAGGGTTTCGCGCAGCGCCACGCTGCTGGCGAGTCTGAAATGGCGCCCGAGGGTGACCGGCCACGTCAATTCGGGGCGGATATCGATCCTCAAGCCGTCCGCCAGCCGCTCCCTCACGTAGCGGGTCACGGTGGCGTCCCAGCCCAGATCGAGGCCACTGCCAAGACGCCGCGAGCCACTGAAGGCAATGTGAGGGATCCGGTGGAGCGCTTGCCGCTGGGGTTGGACCAGGTCCTGCAGGTAGTCCAGCTCCCCCCGCAGCGTCACGCTGCCCTCACCCCGACCCTCTCCCAGAGGGAGAGGGAGCGAGCCCGACTGGTGCCAATAGAAGCCGAGCCGCGACGGGCTGGAGCGGCTCACCCGGGCGCGCCTCCTCTCGCCGGCGTCCAGGTCGGTGAAGTCCATGAGCTCCCGCGTCACGAGGCTGTCGCTGTAGAGGGCCGCGTCGCTGAAGGTCGCCCACCCCGACGGCGCGCGATGCCGGTGCGTGAGCCGTACGCTCCAGCGGTCCGCCGGGACCGTGGCGTCCGCGATCCTCTCGTCCTCCACGGACCGGACCCCGTGCGTCCGCTCGTTGAAGTAGGCGAGGTCCAGCCGTCCGGCGGTCCTGGCGTCGAGGACGGCGCGGTACTGTCCGGTGACGCCGGCACGGCTCCTGGACTCCAGCGCGAGGTTGACCGTCGCATCGTTGCTCTCGTCCACGGCCCAGAAGAAAGGTTGCCGGTAGCGCAGTCCGGCCCGGTCGGACCAGCCGAAGGAAGGAGACAGCACACCGGTTGCCCGCTCCGCAACGGAAGGGAACGTCGCGTAGGGTAAATACAGCACCGGAACGTCGTAGACGTAGAAGGTGACGTCGTCCGCCGCCGCCCGGCCGTCCTCGCCCAACCGGATCTCCCTGGCGCCGATACGCCAGGGAGGCGTGCCGTCCCCCTCGCAGAGGCACGTGGTGAGACGCCCGTCTTGGGCGGCATAGGTTTGTCCCGTGAACTTCTCGACGCGGCTGCCGCCGAGGCTGAGGTTGCCGTCCTCAATGAATACGTCGGCGTCGAGAATCGTGCCGGTCTCGTCCGCCAAGTCCATTTCGAGCCCGGACGCCTGGAGCCGGTACCGCGGATCGCGGAGGTAGACGGAGCCTCGTGCCCGCAACGTCCGCCTCGACCGGTCGAACTCCACGGAGTCCGCTCCGAAGACCGTTCCCCGGCGCCGGATCTCCACGTTGCCCGTGGCCTCGATGGTATCGCCTGCCCCGCGCACTTCGATGGCGTCCTCGGCGGACACCTCGACTCGCTCCTTTTCGTCGTCGGACCGGGCCGGGTCCACGGCAACGGCCGTCACGCCGCAACAGGCTGCCAGCAGACACGTCGCAATTCTTGTGCGCCACGGATACATGATCGATGCCGGGTCCGTTCAGCGGCGGAACCGTGCCGACAGTTCCAGGGCCTTGGCGCGCACCGCTCCCACGAGATAGAGCGAACCCGTCACCAGAATCGGAACGTCCCGTTGCCGCCGGTCGGCCGCCAGACGGTCGAGGGCCGCGACCGGATCGTCCACCACGGTTGCCGGCAGCCCGCGCGGCAGCGCGGAGCACAACGAACCCGGGTCCGCGCCCCGTCCGGTGGGCGTGCGGGTCAGTACCACCTCCCCGGCCAGGCCGCACAGGACGGCGAGCATCGATGACCAGTCCTTGTCATGCATGCTGCCGAACAGCAAACGGACTTTCCTCCCGCCGACGAGGCCCGGGACGGCGCCGGCAAGCGCCTCCGCCGCGCCGGGATTGTGCGCTCCGTCCAATATGATGCCGGGACGGCCCGGCAGGACCTCCAGCCGGCCCGGCCATGCCACCGATTCGAGGCCCGAGCGTATCGCCCGCTCCCGGACCGGCAACGCCGTCCGGAGCGCCTCCAGGGATGCCAGCGCGACGCCGGCGTTGTGCCTCTGGTAGCCGCCGGGGAGGGACAGTCCCAGCCCGTCCAACGACCATTCCCGGCCGTGATAGTCGAACCGGCCATCGTCACGGGGGACCACCGAGTAGTCCCTTCCCCAGCGGCGGACCGGAGCTTCCCGGGAACGCGCGATCCCGCGAATGACGCGGTCGGCGGCGGCCGGCAGGGCGCCGCAAACTACCGGAACCCCGGGCTTGATGATGCCGCCCTTCTCGCGCGCGATGGAGGCGATCCCCTTGCCGAGAAAACGCTCGTGGTCCCTGGCGATGGTGGTGACCGCGCAGACGCTCGGCCGCACCAGATTGGTAGCGTCGAGCCTCCCGCCGAGCCCCACCTCCACCACCGCGGCCTGCACTCGTTCCCGCGCGAAGTGAACAAAGGCCATGACCGTCGCGAACTCGAAAAAAGTCAGACGCAGGGACGCCGGCTCCGTTCGTGCGGCCACCTCCCGGACCAGCGCGACCACCTTCGCCCGGCTGATGGGCCGTTTGCCCACGCGGATTCTCTCGGTGAAATCGGCCAGGTGCGGCGACGTGTAGAGTCCGGCCCGATAACGCTGCGCCGACAGCACCGAATGGATGATGGCGGCCGTGGACCCCTTGCCGTTGGTGCCGGCGACGTGACAAACCCGGAAGCGGTCTTGCGGATTGCCGAACAGCGACAACGCCCGCGCCACGCGCTCGAGGCGCAGGTCGAAGTCGGCGCCGCGAGTCTCGGCGCCGCGGAGATCGTAGATGAAATCGAGACTCTTCCGGTAGGAACTCACGGATGGTGCCCGCCACAGGGGGCGACCGCCGGTCGCCCCCACAAAGTTATCGCGCCTTGCCGACGACAAGAAGGCCTGTCGGTAAAGAATTACGTGGGACAGGGTCCTCGCACGATTCGACTACCCGGGCTCTCGCCCATGCGGCGGTCATTCCGCCTTGGCGGCGGCGATGAAGTCTTTCATCCGCCGGTGGTCCTTGCGGCCCGGCACCGCCTCGACGCCGGTGCAGACATCCACGCCGAAGGGTTTGGCGAGCCGCACCGCCTCGCCGACGTTTTCGATATCGAGACCGCCCGCGAGGATGACGGGGCGCGCCAGCGGCTCCCCCAACCAGTCCCACGTGAAGGCGGACCCGGAACCCCCGAACAACTCCCTGCTCCAGGAGTCCAGAAGATAGTAGTCCACGGGATACTCCCCGATCTTGCCGAGGGTTTCCCGATCCCGGACGCGAAACGCCTTGATCACCTTGAGAGGCCAGCGGCGGCAGAATCCGCGATCCTCGTCGCCGTGGAACTGGACGGCGGTGAGGCCGGAGCCCTCCGCGGACCCGCAGGTCCGCAGCACCGAGGTCACGTGTTGCCGGGTCTCGTTGACGAACAGGCCCACCGTGCAGATTCCGGGGGGCACCTCCCGCAGTATCGCGGCGGCCTTGTCGGGCAGGATGTATCTCGGGCTCGGCGGGTAGAAGTTGAACCCCAGGGCGTCGGCGCCGTACTCCACCGCCTTCGATGCGTCCTCGGCGGTGGTGACGCCGCAGATCTTAACCTTGACCATGGGCGGCGGCTTCCGCGCCGAGAAGCTCGGCAAGCTTGGCGCCCGGGTCCGCGGAGCGCATGAGGGTCTCGCCGACCAGAAAGACCCGCGCCCCCGAGGCCTCGAGGCGCTCGACGTGGCCGACATCCTTGATGCCGCTCTCGCACACGGCCAGCACGCCGGCCGGGATTCGCGGCAGCAGGGCTTCGGCGACTCCGAGGTCCACCTCGAAGGTGTGAAGGTTCCGGTTGTTGATGCCGATCATGGACGCGCCCAGGCCCAGGGCCGTCTCCAGCTCGCGCTCGGAGTGTACCTCCACCAGTACGTCAAGGGAAAGGGACCGGGCCTCGGCGTGGAGGCTCTCCATCTCGCCCGCGTCCAGGATCGCGGCGATCAACAGTACGGCGTCGGCGCCGAAACCGCGGGCCTCCACGAGGTGGTAGGGCTCCAGCACGAAGTCCTTTCTCAGAAGCGGCCGTGAGACCGCCGCCGCGATGTCGGACAGGTAGTCGAGGGAGCCGTTGAAGAAGCGTTCCTCGGTGACCACCGAAAGAGCGGTGGCGCCGCTGGCCTCGTAACGCGACGCGATGGCGACGGGTTCGAAGTCCTGGCGGATCATCCCCTGGGAGGGCGATGCCCGTTTCACCTCGGCGATGACGTGGCGGCCGGGCCGCGACAGCGACGCCGCAAAACCCCGACGCTCCCGATGGTAGAGCGGGCGGTCCTTCAGCCACTCCACCGGGCGTTCCTTGCGGCGGGACACGGTATCCGCGCGCACGTGGGTCACGATCCGTTCCAGGATATCGTTCTTCGCCGGTGCCGTGGCGTCCTGCCTCATCAGCGTGTCTCGTGACTCGATCTGGGAGCCTGTCCGAGGTAGTCGAATACAATCGACCCTCACCCCAACCCTCTCCCAGAGGGAGAGGGGGCCGGATTACCCTCGCCTCTTGGGAGAGGGGGTCGGATTACCCTCGCCTCTTAGGAGAGGGGGCCGGATTACCCTCGCCTCTTGGGAGAGGGGGTCGGATTACCCTCGCCTCTTGGGAGAGGGGGCCGGATTACCCTCGCCTCTTGGGAGGGGGAGCCGGATTACCTGCTCCTATTCCTCGTTGGTGACCTCCACGAGGTGCTGGAGCGTTTCCAGGGCGGCTCCCGAGTCGATACGCTCCCGGGCCAGGTCGATGCCGTCCGCGATGGTCGCTACGCGCTCACTAACGCACAGCGCCGCGCCGCTGTTGAGCAGCACGACGTCCCGGGCAGATCCGGTCTCTCCCTGCAGCACCGAGGTCACGATGGCGGCGCATTCCGCCGGGTCCGCGGCCGTCAAACGGTCCGCGGGGCACTTCTCGAAGCCGAAGTCCTCGGGGGTCAGGGTATAGCGGGCGACGGCTCCGTCCTTCCACTCGGCCACCGCGGTGGGTCCGCCGAGGGAGATTTCATCGAGGCCTTCGTCGCCGTGAACCACCATGGCGCGCTGGCTGCCGAGGTTGCCGAGCACCTGCGCCACGGTTTCGATCAGCGTGCCGTCGTAGATGCCGATGAGCTGATGGCTGGCCCTGGCCGGATTGGTCAAGGGGCCCAGGAGGTTGAAAATGGTCCGTATGCCCACCTCGCGGCGCGGCGCCGCGGCGTACTTCATGGCGCCGTGCAACGCCGGCGCGAACAGGAAGCCCAGCCCCACCTCGCGCAGGCATCGCTCCACCGTCTCCTTGGAAACGTCGATCTTGACGCCAAGGGCGCCCAGGACGTCCGCGCTGCCCGAGCCGCTGGAGACGGCTCGATTGCCGTGCTTCGCCACGGTAATGCCCGCGGCCGCCACCACGAAGGCCACCGTCGTGGATATGTTGAACGTGTTCTTGCCGTCGCCGCCGGTGCCGCAGGTATCCAGGACACAGCCCTCGCCGGCGTCGACGTGGGACGCCTTCTCCCGCATGACCCGGGCCGCGCCGGTCACCTCCGCCACGGTCTCGCCCTGTATCCGCAAGGCGGTCAGGAACGCTCCCACCTGAATGGGAGTGGCCTCGCCGGTCATCACCTGGTTCATGACCTCGACCATCTCCTGTTCCGTGAGGTTGGTGCCCGCCACCAGTTGCGCAATGGCTTGCTGGATGTTCATCGGTCTCTCCGGATCATGGCGCTCGTGTACTTCGCCGCCTTGAGTCTTTGCAGCTCGGCCATGGCCTCCTGGCGAGTCCCGTACCTGCCCACCCGCACCCTGTAGAAGGTCTTGTCGTTGAGCCTGCCGGTGGTCACGTAGGCTCGATGGCCCCGGTTCGTCAGTTCCGCCGCCAATTTGTCCGCGGTGGCGCGGCTCCGGACCGCGGCGACCTGTACGCTCCACGGGACCTTCCCGGCGCCGGCATTGGCGGGCGGTTGTTCGGCGGGCGGTTGGGCGGCGGGCGGTTGGGCGGCGGGCGGTTGGGCGGCGGGCGGTTGGGCGGGATCGGGCTTGTTCAGCGTATCGTAGAAGGTCATCTCCTGGTCGCCCTTGGGAGCATCGGACTTCACCGGGACCTCCACCGCCGGTTCTTCCCGGCGCAGGATTTTCCGCTCCTCGATGCTCTGTCCGATCAGGATTCCGAGCAGGAAGATAAAGGCTGATGCGATGACGTAGAGGGGTGCGACGATGAACAACTGGCGGCGGCTGAAAGAAACACTACCGCCATCCGTCGCCTTTCGATGGTTGGCCATAGACCGGAATGGAAGCCACTAGTGTCGCGTCCCATGATTTCCTGGCATAAGTTGCGCAGGATTTTTTGTCGTCGGCAAGGCGCGATGACTTGTAGGGGCGGGTTTCAAACCCGCCCGTGTGGCGGGTACCACGCGAGGAAGAGCAACGCAGCCGACGGCGAAAAAGACAAGCAAATTATGCCAGGAAATCATGGGACGCGACACTATTTACAGGCCACTAGTTCCCGGTGGTCGAGGTTGTTTCGCTTTCGGTCTCTTCGGGCGCGACGGCCGCTTCTTCGGTCCCGTCCCCCGCCGGGATCAACTCGATGACGGATAGCGGCGCCGCATCGCCCCGCCGGCGTCCGACCTTGATGATCCGGGTGTAGCCGCCGTTACGATCCTGGAAGCGCGGCCCGAGCTCGCTGAACAACCGCGCCACCACGGCCTTGTCCTGAACGAAGGCCAGCGCGCGCCGGCGCGCATGCAGGCTGCCGTCCTTGCCGAGCGTGATCAGCCAGTCCGCCCAACGGCGCAGTTCCTTGGCCTTGGCATCGGTGGTGGTAATGCGGTCGTGGCGCAGGAGCGACGTGGCCATGTTCCGCAACATGGCCAGACGGTGGCTCGGACTACGGTTCAGCTTTCTGCCTTTCTTGAGGTGCCGCATGGACTACGCCGTCTCCTTCTGATCATCCTGTTTCCGGCTCTCGAGTTCCTCGCGGCTGGGGAAATGGTCCAGCTTCATGCCCAGCTCCAGCCCCAACTCGCCGAGCAACTCCTTGATCTCGTTGAGGGATTTGCGCCCGAAGTTCTTGGTCTTGAGCATCTCCTGCTCACTCTTTTGCACCAACTCGCCGATGTACTTCAAGTTGGCGTTCTGCAGGCAGTTCTGTGCCCTGACGGAGAATTCCAGGTCCTCGACCGCGCGGAAGAGATTCTCGTTCAGCAACGCCGCTTCGCCGTCGGGATCGCTCTCGGCCGGCTGCGGCCCCTCCCTGAAGTTGATGAAGATGGAGACCTGGTCCTGCAGGATCCGCGCGGCATACGCCAAAGCATCCTCGGGCGTCTCGCTGCCGTCGGTCCAGACTTCGAGGACGAGGCGGTCGTAGTCCGTGCGCTGGCCGACCCGGGCATTCGTCACGGTGAAGTTGACCTTGCGGATGGGAGAGAAGACCGCATCCATGAAGATGGTGTCGACGGGCTGTTCCTCCTCCCGGTTGCGTTCCGCGGGCACGTACCCCTGGCCCATCCGCGCCACCATGGTGGCGTTGAGCCGTCCCTCCTTGGAGAGCGAGGCGATGTGGTGCTCGGGGTTGAGTATCTCCACCTGCGGGCCCGTGACGATGTCCTTGGCGAGCACTTCCCTCGGACCGGCGGCCTCGATGCGGATGACCTCCCGTTCCGAATCGTGGAGCTTGAGCCGCACCTCCTTCAGGTTCAGGATGATGTCGGTGACATCCTCCGTCGCGCCCTGGATGGTGGAAAATTCGTGCAGCGCGTCGTCGAGCTGGACGGACGTGATGGCCGCGCCCCGGAGCGAAGAAAGAAGGATGCGCCGCAGACTGTTGCCGATGGTCTGGCCGAATCCCCTTTCGAAGGGTTCTCCCACGAATTTGCCATACGTGCCGGTGAGGCTCTTCTCGTCGACCTCTACGGTCTCGGGCTTGATCAGTTCGCTCCAATGCTTGTGCATAGGATCTCCAACAGTTACTTGGAGTACAGCTCGACGATGAGCTTCTCGTTGATGGGTGTCGTGATGTCGCTTCGGCTCGGCAGGACCTTGACGGTGCCGGAGTACTTCTCCGGGTCGACCTCCATCCAGTCGGGCACGCCGCGCCTCTGGGCTCCTTCCATCGCGGAGATGATCCGTTCCGACTTGCGGCTCTTTTCCGCCACGGAGACGACATCCCCCACCCCCACGCGATACGAGGGTATGGTCACCCGCCGGCCGTTCACCTGGACATGGCCGTGGCGCACCAGGAGGCGGGCATCGCCCCTCGAGCAGGCGAATCCGAGGCGGTAGACGACGTTGTCGAGCCTTCTCTCCAGTATCACCAGGAGATTCTCGCCGGTGATGCCGCGGGACTTCTCCGCTGTCTCGAAGCTGCCCCTGAACTGCTTTTCCAGCAGTCCGTACATGCGCTTGACCTTCTGCTTCTCCCGGAGCTGGAGGCTGTATTCGGAGAACTTGAGGCGCCTCTGGCCGTGTTGCCCCGGCGGATAGTTGCGCCGCTCGATGGCGCATTTGTCCGTGTAGCAGCGCTCCCCCTTGAGGAACAGCTTCAGGTTCTCCCGCCGGCAGAGCCGGCACACCGGACCATGATACCTAGCCACTGACTATCTCCTCTCAGACACGCCTGCGCTTGGGCGGCCTGCAGCCGTTGTGCGGAATCGGCGTCACGTCCTTGATCAGGCTGATGTTCAATCCCGCCGATTGAAGGGACCTCAAGGCCGACTCCCTGGCCGAGCCCGGTCCCCGCACGTAGACCTGGATCGAATGCATGCCGTGATCCATGGCTTTCCGCGCCGCGTTGTCCGCCGCCTGCTGCGCCGCGAAGGGCGTGCCCTTGCGGGACCCCTTGAAGCCGATGGCGCCGGCGCTTGACCACGCCACCACGTTGCCCTGGGTGTCGGAAATCGTGATGATCGTGTTGTTGAAGGTGGAGTGGATATGCGCCACCCCTTCTGCGATGTTCTTCCGCCCGCGCCTTTTTCTGGGCGCCCTCGCGTCACGCGCTTTCTTCGCGGCCTGAGCCATGGATGCTCCTGTTCTGGTCTAGTGCCTAGGCCCTCACCCGGCCTTCGGCCACCCTCTCCCAGAGGGAGAGGGGTTGTGTTCGATTACTCGGACAGGCTCCTAGCCCTTCGAGGGCGGCCTCTTCTTGCCGGCTATGGTCCGCCGGGGTCCCATCCGGGTACGGCCGTTGGTGTGGGTCCGCTGTCCCCGCACCGGCAGTCCCCGTCGGTGGCGGAGGCCCCGGTAGGAGCCGATGTCCATGTGCCGCTTGATGTCCATGGTGACGTCGCGGCGCAGATCGCCTTCCACCTTCACTTCCTGGTCGATGATCCGCCGAATCACCACCACCTGGTCGTCGGACAGGTCGTCGGACTTGAGGCTGAACGGAATTCCGGCTTCCTTGAGAATGTCCGCGACGTGCTCCCGCCTATCCCGTAGATGTAGGTCAAGGCGATTTCCATGCTCTTGTTCTTGGGCAAATCCACCCCGGCTATGCGTGCCATGATTCGCTCCCTCCGGTCGCTCTGTCACCCCTGCCGCTGGGCGTGCTTGCGCGTCACGCAGATGACCCGCACGACGCCGTTTCTGCGAACGACCTTGCACTTGTTGCAGATCTTCTTGACCGATGCTCGTACCTTCATTTCCGACCTCTGCGTCCGTGCTCGTGCGGGGCACGGGCGGGTTTGAAACCCGTCCCTACATCGCTTCCCGGAAACTTCAACACCTCTACAGCCGGCTCAACACGAACGGCCCGTCGGCGGTGATGGCGATGGAGTGCTCGAAGTGGGCCGCGAGACTCCGGTCCCGCGTAACCGCCGTCCAGCCGTCTTCCAGGATACTGATTTCCTTCTTGCCGGCGTTGACCATGGGCTCGACGGCCAGCACCATACCGGCCCGCAACCGGCAGCCCTTGCCGGCGTCGCCGTAGTTGGGCACCGGGGGCTCCTCGTGAAGCTTCTTGCCGATACCGTGACCCACGAACTCGCGCACCACCGAGTAACCGGACCGTTCCGCGATGCCCTGGATGGTGCTGCCCAGGTCCCCCAGCCGGTTGCCCTCCCGCAGGGTCTCGATGCCCTCGTTCAGGGCCGTCTCCGTCACCTGCATGAGACGCTCGGCCTCGGCGCTCACCTGCCCGAGCCCCACCGTCACCGCCGAGTCGCCGTAGAAGCCCTCGTAGACCACCCCGAAGTCCATGCCCAGGATGTCCCCTTCCCTGAGCACCCGGTCCGAGGGAATCCCGTGCACGATCTCCTCGTTGATGGACGTGCACAGGCTGTGGTTGAAGACCCTGCCGGCAACCCCGTAACCCTTGAACGCCGGCTTCGCGCCCTTCTCGTAGGTCATCCGCTCGGCCAGCTCGTCCAGCTCCAGGGTCGTCATCCCGGGTTTCACGGTCTCCTTCAGCGTTTGCAGCACCTCCGCGACGATGACGCTGGCGCGGCGCATCGTGTCAATCTCGGCTCGGGACTTGAGATAAATCATATGACGATCACTCGGCCCACTCGTACCGTCCGGCCCCGCGTGAGATGCCGGGCGGGTCGGCCGCACCCATTCAGCCTCTCCGGCCGCGGATGCGCCCGCGTCTCATGAAGCCGTCGTAGTTCCTGGAGATCATGTGGGTCTCCATCTGTGAAACCGTGTCGAGCGCCACCCCGACCACGATCAGCAGCGCGGTCCCGCCGAAAAAGAACGGAACGTTGAACTGCGAGATCAGGATCGTCGGCAACAACGCCACCAGCGACAGGTAGACGGCGCCGCCGAGGGTGAGCCGCGACAACACCCTGTCGATGAACTCCGCCGTCCTCTTGCCCGGTCGGATGCCGGGCACGTATCCGCCGTACTTGCGCATGTTCTCGGCCACGTCCACCGGATTGAACACGATGGCGGTGTAGAAGAAGCAGAAGAACATGATCAGGCCGACGTAAAGCAGGTCGTGCAGCCACTGCCCCGGCGCCATGGAGCCCGCCAGCGCCTGCGCCCAGGGATTCTGGACGAACTGCGCCACGGTGGCCGGAAAGATCAGCACCGACGACGCGAAGATCACCGGGATCACGCCGGAGGTGTTGATCTTGAGGGGCAGATGCGACTGCTGTCCGCCGTACATCCTGCGTCCCACCACGCGCTTGGCGTATTGAACCGGTATGCGCCGCTGTCCCCGTTCCATGAAGATGATCACGCCGACCACGAGCACCACGAACAGGACCAGGAGCACCACGAAGAAGATGCTGAGCTCGCCTTCGCGGACGAACTGGAACGTCGAGGTCACCGCCGACGGCAGGGCGGCGACGATGCCGGCGAATATGATCAGGGAGATGCCGTTGCCGATTCCCCTCTCCGTGACCTGCTCGCCCAGCCACATGATGAACGCCGTTCCCGAGGTCAACGTCAGCACCGTCATCAGGCGGAAGTTCCAGCCGGGTTCCAGCACGATGGCCTCGCCGTTGGGCCCGCGGGTGCCCTCCAGGCCGAGGCTGATCATCATGCCCTGGATGACGGAGAGCACGATGGTGCCGTAGCGCGTGTACTGCGTGATCTTCTTGCGCCCGACGTCGCCTTCCTTCGACAGCCGTTCCAGGTAGGGAAAGACCACCGTCAGAAGCTGCAGGATGATGGAGGCGCTGATGTAGGGCATGATGCCCAGCGAGAACACCGAAAACTGCTCCAGCGCGCCGCCCGAGAACAGGTTGAATAGCCCGAAGATCGTCCCCTCGACCTGGGCGAAGAACGCCGCCAGCCCCTCGCGGTCGATACCCGGAGTCGGTATCGCGACGCCGATGCGATAGACGGCCAGCATCGCCAAGGTGAACAGGATGCGTCGCCTCAGCTCGGGAATGCGGCCAGCGTTCTGAAAACCGCCTAGCATGTCAAACGACTTCGGTGCGGCCTCCCGCCGCCTCGATCTTCTGCCTCGCGCTCCGCGAGAAGCCGTGGGCCTTCACCGTCAGTGGTTTGTCCAGCTCCCCGCGGCCCAGGATCTTCACCAGCCCGTTACCGGCCAACCCGGTCTCCCGCAACAGTTCCGGCGAGACTTCCTGACCCGCCTCGAAGCGCCCGAGGCTGTCCAGGTTCACCGGCGTGTAGGTCTTCCGGAAGGGATTGTGGAAACCCCGCTTGGGGACCCGCCGGGTCAGCGGCATCTGGCCGCCCTCGAAACCCGGCCTCACACCGCCTCCGGCGCGGGCCCCCTGGCCCTTGTGGCCGCGGCCGCTGGTCTTGCCGGTCCCGGAAGCCATGCCCCGGCCCACGCGCTTCTTCGAATGCTTGTCCCCCTTGGCGGGGCGCAGATCACCCAGATCCATTACCGAATCTCCGCTAGCGGCTTGCCCCTCAGGTCCGACACCTCCTCCGGGGACTTGAGGCTCTTGAGGGCCTCGAACGTCGCCTTGACGAGGTTGTGCGGATTGTTGGAGCCGATGCACTTGCTCAGGACATTGGGAATTCCGGCCGCTTCCACCACGGCCCGGACCCCGGCGCCGGCGATGACCCCGGTGCCGGGGGCCGCGGGCTTGAGCAGGACCCGACCCGCGCCGAAACGTCCGATGACTTCGTAAGGAATGCTGTCGTCCACCAGCGGCACCCGGAGCAGGGTCTTCTTGGCGTGCTCGACGCCCTTGCGAATGGCCTCGGGCACCTCGTTGGCCTTGCCCAACCCGTAACCGACCACGGAGGCCTCGTCGCCCACGACCACCAGCGCGTTGAAACTGAAGCGCCGTCCACCCTTGACCACCTTGGCCACCCGGCTGATGTGGATGACCTTCTCCTTGAGCTCCAAGCCCTGCGGATCGACATTTTCCAAGACAACCCCCGAATCAGAAGACGAGGCCGGCCTCCCGTGCAGCCTCCGCCAGCGCCTTTACCCGTCCATGAAAGAGAAAGCCGTTCCTGTCGAACACCACCCGAGAGATCTGCTTCGCCTCGCACAGCTTGGCGATCCGGAGCCCGACCTGCTTGGCCGCCTCGACTCCCTTGCTTTCCTCGGAGCCCGCTGCCTCCTTCGACAACGTCGACGCGCTCAACAGCGTCACCCCACGCTCGTCGGAGATCACTTGTGCGTAGATGTGCTTCGAGCTGCGATACACGCAAAGCCGGGGACAGGCGTCGCTCCCGGTGATTCGCTTCCGCACGCTTCGCTGCCGCCGTTTGCGGCTCAGAACCTTCTTGCTCGTCAACATCGGTTCACCCGACGGGCGACCACGGGTCGCCCCCTACCTGTTGGCCTCACCTCTCCCGCTCGCTCAGCCCGCGGCGCCGCCCATGGCCTTGCCCGCCTTGCGCTGGACCATCTCGCCCTGATAGCGGATCCCCTTGCCCTTGTAGGGCTCCGGCGGACGGAAGCCGCGCACCTCGGCGGCCGCCTGGCCCAGCACCTGCTTGTCATGGCACTCGAGGGTGATGACCGTCTGCCGCTCCACCGAGGCGGACACGCCCTCCGGCAACGGAAACACGATGGGATGCGAGAACCCCAGGGTCAGGTGCAGCGACTGGTCCTTGAGCTCCGCCCGGTAGCCCACGCCGTTGATCTCCAGCACCCTCTTGAAACCCTCGCTGACACCCTCGACCATGTTCGCCAGAAGCTTGCGGGTGAGGCCGTGCAGCGACTTGACCGCCTTGGTCTCGTCGGTCCGGCGGACCTGAAGCGTGCCGCCGTCCAGGTCCACCTCGATGCCCTCCGGGATGTTGTGAGACAACGTCCCCTTGGGGCCCTGGACCCGTATCTCCGCGCCCTCCCGGGCGATCTTGACGCTTCCGGGCACGACGATCGGCATTTTTCCTACACGTGACACGTGACACCCCTCGTTCACCAACCCATAAATGGGGTTAGCGAACTAACTGACCGAGCACAGCAGCTCGCCGCCGACCTTGGCCTTGACCGCCTCCCGGTCCACGACAATGCCCTTGGGCGTGGACAGGATGTGGGTCCCCAGGCCCTTGCGGACCGGTTGAATGTCCCTGTAGCCGAGATAGACGCGCCGCCCCGGGCGGCTCACCCGTTTCAATTCGCTCATCACCGGTTCGCGGTTCCGGTCGTACTTCAGATAGATGCGCAGCGTATCCTGCACCTGGCCTTCTACCGGGATGCGCCGGATCTGCCGGACGTACCCCTCCTCCACCAGCACCTTCACGATGTCTTCCTTCAGCCGGGACCACGGTACGTCCACGGTTTCGTGCTTCGCCATCCCGCCGTTGCGCATCCGGGTCAGCAAATCCGCGATTGGGTCGGTCATGCTCATGCGAACCCCCGCCTCTACCAGCTCGCCTTGATGACTCCAGGGATCTCTCCCCGGCGCGCGTACAGCCGGAGGCAGATCCTGCACATGCGGAATCGCCGGTAGAAGGCCCTGGCCCTGCCGCAAAGCGGACAACGGTTGTACTGACGTACCTTGAACTTCGGCGTTCTGTCCGCCTTGATGCGTAGACACTTCTTAGCCACTTGTCGTACCCTCGTCCCTGATGAACGGCATCCCGAGCTGCTGAAGCAACGCTCTGCCTTCCTCATTGGTCTGGGCGGTGGTCACGATGGACACCGTCAGCCCGTGCAGCCGTTCCACCGACTCCGCTCTCACTTCCGGAAAGATGATCTGTTCGCGGATCCCCAGCGAATAGTTGCCGCAGCCGTCGAAGGCCCGGTCCGAGATGCCCTTGAAGTCCCTCACCTGGGGAAGGGCCACCTGTATCAGACGATCCAGGAACTCGTACATGCGCGCGCGGCGCAGGGTCACCATGCAGCCGATGGGGTTGCCGCGCCGGAGCTTGAAGTTGGAGATGTCCTTCCGCGCCCGGGTGACCACGGGGCGCTGGCCGCTGATGGCGCCCAACTCCGCCACCGCGGCGTCCAGCAGCTTGGCGTTCTGCACCGCCTCGCCGATGCAGACGTTGATGGAAACATTCTTCAACCGCGGCACCTGGAGCTTGTTGCGGTAGCCGAACTGGTCCATCATCGCGGGCACGATCGTCTCATTGTATTTCTGTTCCAGCCTGACCATCGTCGAATTCCACCTAGCGCGCCGGCCTTACCGGGTCAGCCCAGCCCCTGGCCGCAACGCCGGCATATGCGCACCTTCTCTCCATCCTCGAGAAACTTGTATCCGACCCGCACCGGAGCATTGCAGGGATCGCACATGATCATCACGTTGGAGACGTGGATCGAAGCCTCCTTCTCCACGATCCCGCCGGGCTGCTGCGCGCTACGGGGCTTGGAGTGGCGCTTGACGAGGTTCACCCGCTCGATGAACACGCGGCTCTTCTTGGGCACCACTTTGATGACCTTGCCGGTCTTGCCGCGTTCCTTCCCGGCCACCACCATCACGGTGTCTTCCTTGCGGACGAACATATCAGAGAACCTCCGGCGCCAGCGAAACGATCTTCATGAAACGTTTCGCCCTCAGTTCACGCGCCACCGGGCCGAAGATACGCGTGCCCACGGGCTCCTTCTGGTTGTCGATCAAGACCGCCGAGTTGTTGTCGAAACGGATGTACGAGCCGTCCACCCGGCTCAGCTCCTTGGCGGTGCGCACGACCACGGCCCTGACCACCTCGCCCTTGGGCACCTTGGAGTTGGGCATCGCTTCCTTGACGGACACGACGATGATGTCGCCAACCGAAGCGTACTTGCGCCTCGTCCCTCCAAGCACCTTGATGCACCGGACTCTCCTGGCGCCCGAATTGTCCGCCACGTCCAGCACCGTCCCCACTTGTATCATCGCACTAAACCTCTGCGCTCTGCGAGACGGCCTTCCCGCCCCCCGCGGGGCGGTTCAGGATGCGGCTTACGCGCCACCGCTTCTGCCGGCTCAAGGGGCGGCACTCGACGATGACCACGCGGTCGCCCACCTGGCACTCGTTGCGTTCGTCGTGGGCCTTCACCTTGGTCCGCCGCCGGAGATATTTCTTGTACCGCGCGTGCAGGATGATGCGTTCCAGCTCCACCACCACGGTCTTGGTCATGCGGTTGGTCCGGACCACGCCCTCGCGCTGCTTCGTGACGCCACGCTCACTCATGGTTGCCTTCTTGCTCTTTCTTTTCTTCCTGTTCGGCGGCGCGGCGTTGCTCGCCGAGGACCGTCTCCACCCGGGCCACGTCGCGCCGCGTCTGCCGCAGCTTCATGGGGCTTTCGAGCTGGCCGGTGGCGCGGCGCAGGGTCAGATGAAAGAGCTGCTCCTTGAACTCCGTGCGCTTTTGCCGCAGCTCGTCCGGACTCAGGTCGCGCAATTCCTTGGCTTGCATCGAGAACCCCCGCCTACCGCTCGACGAACACGGTGGCCAGACCCAGCTTGCGCGAGGCGAGCCGGAACGCTTCCCTGGCGGCTTCCCGCTGCACCCCTTCCATCTCGAACAGCAGCTTGCCCGGCTTGACCACCGCTACCCAGGCGTGCAGCGGTCCCTTGCCCTTGCCCATCCGGACTTCCGCGGGTTTCTTGGTGATGGGCTTGTCCGGAAAGACCCGGATCCAGACCTTGCCGTGCCGCTTCAGGTAGCGGGTCAGGGCGATCCGGGCGGCTTCGATCTGGCGCGCCGTGATGTAGCCCCGATCCACCGACTTCAACCCGTAGTCGCCGAAGGAAAGACTGGAACCGCGTTCGGCAAACCCGCCCCTGCGGCCCTTCTGCACCTTGCGGTACTTGATTTTTCTTGGCTCGAGCATGATTCGATCCGCCTATGGCCTACAGCCTTCTACAGTCCCAGCGAGGCCTTCTGCTGCTCTTCCTGCTTGGTCAGGATCTCACCCCGGAAGATCCACGCCTTGACGCCGATGACGCCGTACGTGGTCTTGGCCTCCGCCAAGCCGTAACTGACGTCCGCCCGCAACGTGTGCAGCGGCACGCGTCCTTCCCGGTACCATTCCGTGCGCGCGATCTCCTGGCCGCCGAGCCGGCCGCCGCACTGGATCCGGATCCCCTGGGCGCCCATGCGCAACGCCCGGGAAACGCTCTCCTTCATGGCCCGGCGGAAGGCCACCCGCCGTTCGAGCTGGAGGGCGACGTTCTCCGCCACCAACTGGGCGTCGAGGTCGGGCCTTCTCACCTCGTGGATGTTGATGAAGACTTCCCGCGGGGACAGCTTCCCCAACTCATCCTTGAGCTTCTCGATCTCCGCGCCCTTCTTGCCGATGACGATGCCGGGACGCGCCGTGTGGATGTTGATCTTGGCCTTGTTGGTGGCGCGTTCGATCTCGATCTTGGAAATGCCCGCGTGATGAAGCCGCCCCTTGAGGAAGCCCTTGATCTTGAGGTCCTCGTGCAGCAGTTCCGGGTAGTCGTTTCCCGCGTACCATTTCGAGTCCCACGACTCGATTACGCGCATGCGGAAAACCTTGGGGTGCGTCTTCTGTCCCATCTTAGTGTCCTGTCCGGTTAATTCGCACACTAGGCCCTTTCGTCGACCACAACGGTCAGATGACTGAGGCGTTTGCGGATACGGTTGGCGCGGCCCATCCCGCGCGGCATGAACCGTTTCCACATCCCCGCCTGGCCGACCTCGGCCGTCTTGACGTACAAGAGGTCCACGTCCACGCTCTGGGTGTTCTCGGCGTTGGCCACCGCCGACCGAAGGGTCTTGGCGACGATGCCGGCGCAGCCCTTGGGGGTGAACTTGAGGATCGTCAACGCGTCCTCCACCGACCGGCCCCTCACCTGGTCCACCACGAGCCTCATCTTGCGCGGCGAGACCCGTGCGAACTTCGTAACCGCGCGCGCCTCCATACCCTATCTCCTGACGCCCCTGGCGTCGCCCCGGCGGTCTCCGGCATGGCCGTGAAACGTGCGCGTGGGCGAGAACTCTCCGAGCTTGTGCCCCACCATGTTCTCGGTGACGAACACCGGCAGGAACTTGCGCCCGTTGTGCACCGCGATGGTGTGGCCGATCATGTCCGGGGTGATGGTCGAACGCCGGGACCATGTCTTGACCACCCTCCGTGCCTGGGACCGGTTCATTTCCTCGATCTTGCGCATCAGGTGGTCGTCCACGAAAGGACCCTTCTTGATCGAACGAGCCATGCCTACTGTCCCTTTCTGCGCTTCACGATGTACTTGTCGGAAGGCTTCACGCCACGGGTGCGGTACCCCTTGGTGGGCTTGCCCCAGGGCGTCTGCGGATGATTGCCCTTGGACTGGCCCTCGCCGCCGCCGTGCGGGTGATCGACGGGATTCTTGGCGATGCCCCGGGTGACCGGCCGCCGGCCCATCCAGCGGGACCGGCCCGCCTTGCCGTAGGTGACGTTCTCGTAGTCGCTGTTGCCCACCTCGCCGATGGTCGCGCGGCACTCGGAGCGCACGTTGCGCAACTCGCCGGACGGCAGCTTGAGCAGCGTGTAGTGGCCTTCCTTGGCCATCACCTGCGCGGATGCCCCGGCGCTGCGGACGATCTGTCCCCCCTTGCCGGCCTTCAACTCGATGTTGTGCACCAGCGTTCCGGTGGGGATGAACCTCAGCGGCAGGGAATTCCCCGGCTGGATGTCGATGTCCTGGTCGCCGGATACGATGCGGCTCCCCACCCTGAGCTTGTCCGGCGCCAGGATGTACCGGCGCTCGCCGTCGAGGTAGCAGATGAGCGCCACCCGGGCCGAGCGGTTGGGGTCGTACTCGATGGCCTCGACCCGGCCCTCGACCCCCTTCTTGTCGCGCTTGAAGTCGATGAAACGGTACCGCCGCTTGTGCCCGCCGCCGCGGTGGTCCTTGGTGATCCTGCCGGTGTTGTTGCGTCCGCCGTGGCCCTTGAGCGGCCGCAGCAGCGCCTTGTGCGGCGAGTCCCTGGTGATCTCCTCGAACCCGAAGCCGGTGGAAAAGCGGCGCCCGGGAGATGTCGGGCGGCGGTTCTTGATCGACATGGCCTACAACCCTTCTAACCCACACCGAAGAAGTCGATGCGATCGCCTTCCTTCAGCGTGACGTACGCCTTTTTCCAAAGCGGCAAGCGTCCGGTGTTCCTGCCGACGCGGCGCATCTTGCCCAGGTAGCGCGCGGTCCTCACATCCAGCACCGTGACCTTGAACAGGGTCTCCACCTGTTTGCGGATCTCTATCTTGTTGGCATCCGGACGGACCTTGAAGATCACCTGGTTCGACGACTCGGCCAGCATCGAACCCTTCTCGGAGATCAACGGACCGAGAACCGTATCTCGAACGCCCCTCATTGCGAGAACCTCTCCTCGATCTTCTGCAGCGCCTCCCGTGTCAACACCAAGTACTCGAAACGGAGCAGGTCGTACACGTTCAGCCCGGCCACCCGCAGCACCTTGACGTGCGGCAGGTTGCGCGCGGACAGCTCGATCTTCTCGTCGCCCTCGGCGATCACGAACAGCGAGTTGCCGACCCCCAGCGAAGCCATGGCCTCGGCCATGCGGCGGGTCTTGATCTCGGTCACGTCCTCCGGCTCCACCACGACCAGCTTCTCTTCCTGCTGCTTCAAACTGAGAGCGGACAGCAGCGCTTGGCGGCGGGCCTTCTTGGGGATGCGATACGAATAGTCCCGGGGCAAGGGGCCGAAGACGGTTCCGCCGCCGACCCAGATGGGCGAGCGCACGCTGCCGGCGCGGGCCCTGCCGGAGCCCTTCTGGCGCCATGGCTTCCTGCCGCTGCCGCGGACCTTGCCGCGGGTCCTGGTGGAGGCGGTGCCGGCGCGCCGGTTGTTCAACTGCATGACTACCGCCTGGTGCAACAGGTGCGGGCGGACGGCCACGCCGAATATGCTGTCCGGGAGCACCGGCTCGATCCTGCGAAGTTCCATTCCCTACCCCTTGACCGCCCGCCGGACGAGGACGAGGCCGCCGTTGGCGCCCGGCACCGCGCCCTTCACGAGAAGGAGGTTCTCTTCCGGACGGACCTCGACCACCCGGAGGTTCTGGATCGACACCCTCTCGTTGCCCCAGTGCCCGGCCATGCGCTTGCCCTTGAACACCTTGCCCGGATAGGAGCGGTTGCCGATGGAGCCGCCGTGCCGGAAGTACTCGTGGGTGCCGTGGGTGCGAGAGAAGCCGCCGAAATCCCAGCGCTTCATGACGCCGGTGAAGCCCCGGCCCTTGGAGGTGCCGGTGACGTCCACCAGGTCTCCCGGCTTCACCAGGTCCGTCACCGTCAGCTCCTGGCCGACCTCGTAGCCGGAGACGTCATCCACCCGGAACTCCCGGAGCACGCGGAACGATCCCTTCTCCGCCTTGGCCATGTGACCCCGCAGGGGCCGGTTGACGCGCTGGTTCTTCTGCGTCCCGAAACCGAGCTGCAGGGCGTTGTAGCCGTCGCGGGCCACGTCCTTCTTCTGCACCACCACGCACGGGCCGGTTTCCACCACCGTCACGGGCACCACGTTGCCCGTGTCGTCGAAGAGCTGGCTCATGCCGATTTTCTTGCCGATGAGACCCGTCATCTTTCCGCCTACTGAAGCTTGATCTCCACGTCGACGCCGGCCGCCAGATCCAGCTTGCCCAACGCGTCGATGGTCTGCTGGGTCGGTTCGAGGATGTCCAGCAGCCGCTTGTGGGTGCGGACCTCGAACTGCTCCCGCGACTTCTTGTCCACGTGCGGGGAGCGGTTCACCGTGAACCTCTCGATCCGCGTGGGGAGCGGGATGGGGCCGGCGACGCGCCCTCCGGTCCTCTTCACGGTCTCGACGATCTCGCCCACCGACTGGTCCAGGACCCGGTAGTCGTAGGCCTTGAGCCGAATGCGGATTTTCTCGTTCACACCCTCACCTCTCCCAGCATATCTTCCTTCACGGTTTCCGGGACTTCCTCGTAGCGCGAGAACTGCATGGTGTACGTTGCCCGGCCCTGGGTCCTCGACCTCAGGTCCGTGGCATAGCCGAACATCTGCGACAACGGAACGCGGGACTCCACCACCTGGGCGCCGGCCTTCGACGTCATTCCGAGGACCTTGCCCCGGCGCGCGCTGATGTCGCCGATGACGTCGCCCATGAACTCCTCCGGCACCACCACCTCCACGTCCATCACCGGCTCGAGCAACACCGGGGAGGCCTTGCGCAACGCCTCCTTGAACCCCATCGAGGCGGCGATGGTGAACGCCATCTCCGAGGAGTCCACCTCGTGGTAGCTGCCGTCCAGCAGCGTGACCTTCACGTCCACCACCGGATATCCCACCAGGCCTCCGTTGGTCATGGCCTGGACGACGCCGTTCTCCACCGCGGGCACGTATTCCTGCGGGATCGCGCCTCCCTTGATGGCGCTGGCGAACTCGAAGCCACGGCCGGTCGGCTGCGGTTCCAGGCGCAGGTAGACGTGGCCGAACTGCCCGCGGCCGCCGGACTGCCGGACGAACCGGCCTTCCTGCTCCACCGTCCGGCGGATGGTCTCCTTGTACGCCACCTGGGGCTTGCCCACGTTGGCGTCCACCCTGAACTCCCGCAACAGCCGGTCGACGATGACCTCGAGATGGAGCTCTCCCATTCCCGAGATCAATGTCTGGCCGGTCTCCTGGTCGACGGTCACCCGGAAAGACGGGTCCTCCTTGGCCAGTTTCTGCAGGGAGGACGCGAGCTTCTCCTGGTCGTCACGGGACTTGGGCTCGATGGCGATGGCGATGACCGGTTCGGGAAAATCGATGGACTCGAGCAGGATGGGGTTGTTCTCGTCACAGAGCGTGTCGCCCGTCTTGGCGCTGCGCAGGCCCACCGCCGCGGCGATGTCCCCGGCGCAGACCTCGTCGATCTCCTCCCGCTTGTTGGCATGCATCTTGAGGATGCGGCCGAGACGCTCCCGCCGGCCGGTGGAAGCGTTGTAGACGAACGCGCCGGACTTGCGCGTTCCGGAATAGACCCGGAAGAACGTCAGCGATCCCACGAACGGGTCGGCCATGATCTTGAACGCCAGGGCGGAGAACGGCGCCTCGTCGGAGGTCACGCGCACGGCTTCGTCGCCGCTGTCCGGATCGGTGCCGCAAATCGGCGGCACGTCCAGCGGCGAGGGCAGGTAGTCGATGACCGCGTCGAGCAACGTCTGCACGCCCTTGTTGCGGAACGCCGCGCCGCACAGCACCGGCACGAGCTGGAGCTTCAGCCCGGCGGCTCGAATGGCTTGTACCAGCCGTTCGCCGGAGATCTCCTCGCCCTGGAGGTACGCGGCCATGATGCCGTCGTCGCAATCCGCCAGCGTCTCCAGCATGGTCTCGCGGTATTCGTCCGCCTGTTCCCGCAAGTCCGCCGGTATCGAATCCACCCGGAAGCTGGCGCCGAGATTCTCGTTGTCCCACAGGATCGCCTTCATGCGCACGAGATCGACGACGCCCTGGAAGCTGTCCTCGGATCCCACCGGGAGCTGGATCACCAGCGGGCGCGCTCCCAGCCGGTCCTCGATCATCTTCACCACGCGGAAGAAATCGGCGCCGACCCGGTCCATCTTGTTGATGTACGCGATCCTGGGCACGCCGTACTTGTCCGCCTGCCGCCACACCGTCTCGGTCTGGGGCTCCACGCCCCCCACCGAGCAGAACACCGCGATGGCGCCGTCGAGCACCCGCAGCGAACGTTCCACCTCGATGGTGAAGTCCACGTGCCCCGGAGTGTCGATGATGTTGATCCGGTGGTCCTGCCAGTGACACGTCGTCGCCGCCGAGGTGATGGTGATCCCGCGCTCCTGCTCCTGGACCATCCAGTCCATGGTGGCGGTGCCGTCGTGCACCTCGCCCAGCTTGTAGTTGATGCCGGTGTAGAACAACACGCGTTCGGTCGTGGTGGTCTTGCCGGCATCGATGTGGGCCATGATGCCGATGTTGCGGATCCGGTCGAGTGGAATCTGTCTGCTCATTTCGTGTCTGTACGACGGCAAAAAAGAGGAGGCGGTTCTCCCGCCTCCTCGTTCGGACATTGTCTGACTTGGTTTGCTACCAGCGGTAATGGGCGAAGGCGCGGTTCGCCTCGGCCATCCGATGGGTGTCTTCTTTCTTCTTGACCGCGTTGCCCCGCTGGTTGGCGGCATCCATCAGCTCTCCGGCGAGCTTCTCGTCCATGGCCTTCTCGCTTCTGGCCCTGGCCGCGCTGATCAGCCAGCGGAGACTGAGCGAAAGCCGCCGGTCCGGGCGGACTTCCACCGGCACCTGGTAGGTAGCGCCGCCGACCCGCCGGGAACGGACTTCCACCATGGGCTTGGTATTGTCGACGGCCCGCTTGAACACGCCCAGCGGCTCGGTCTTGGCCTTGTCCGCGATGATGTCCAGCGATCGATACAGTATCCCCTCGGCGATGCTCTTCTTGCCACGGTTCATCATGTTGTTGATGAACTTCGTGACCAGCTTGTCACCGTACTTGGGGTCGGGGAGCAACTCCCTCCGCTTGATTTCACCCTTGCGCGGCATGTCCCTACTTCGGCCTCTTGGCGCCGTACTTCGAGCGGCCCTGGCGGCGCTCCTGCACGCCTATGGAGTCCAGCGCGCCGCGGATGATGTGATAGCGCACCCCCGGCAGGTCCTTGACCCTGCCGCCCCGGATGAGGACCACGGAGTGCTCCTGCAGGTTGTGCCCCATTCCGGGAATGTAGGAGGTCACCTCGGTGCCGTTGGTCAGCCGCACCCGGGCCACCTTGCGCAGTGCCGAGTTGGGCTTTTTCGGGGTGGAGGTGTAGACCCGCGTGCACACGCCGCGCTTCTGCGGACAGCCCTGGAGGGCCGGCGCGGTGTTCTTCTGCCGCTGTATTTCGCGTCCCTTGCGGACCAGTTGATTGATCGTGGGCATTGGTTCCTATCCTGTCAATAAACCGCCGATTTTATCGCAACTTCCGTTTCCTGTCAACCTCAAGCCACTTCCACCTCGGAGACGTCGATCTCGCCCAATTGCTCGTCGCATTCGACCTCCAGGACGTTGTACTCGGCCAGGCCGGTCCCCGCGGGAATCAGCTTGCCCATGATCACGTTCTCCTTCAGCCCACTGAGAGGGTCGAGCCTGCCGTTGATGGCCGCCTCGGTGAGGACCTTGGTGGTCTCCTGGAACGACGCGGCCGAAATGAAGCTCCCGGTGGACAGCGACGCCTTGGTGATGCCCAGCAGCAGCGGCTCCGCCACCGCCGGCTGTCCTTCCTCGGCCAGAACCCGCTGATTCTCCTCGTCGAAGCGCCACTTCTCGACCTGGTCGCCCATCAGGAAGTCGGTGTCGCCGCTCTCCTTGATGCGCACGCGCCGGAGCATTTGCTTGACGATGACCTCGATGTGCTTGTCGTTGATGCGCACGCCCTGGAGCCTGTAGATCTCCTGAATCTCGTCCACCAGGTACTTGGCCAGGGCCTTCTCGCCCAGGATGCCGAGGATGTCGTGGGGATTCGACGAACCCTGCATCAACGACTCGCCGGCGCGGACCCGGTCGCCCTCGTGCACGCTGATGTGCTTGCCCTTGGCGATCAGGTACTCCCGCGGCTCGCCGACGTCCGGCGTCACCACCACCTTGCGCTTGCCCTTGGTGTCCCGTCCGAACGAGACCACGCCGTCGATCTCGCTGATGACCGCGAACTCCTTGGGCTTTCTGGCCTCGAACAGCTCGGCCACGCGGGGCAGCCCGCCGGTGATGTCCTTGGTCTTGGTGGTTTCCCGGGGAATTTTCGCCAGCACGTCGCCCGCCGACACCTCCTGGTGCTCGGTCACGTTGATGTGGGCGCCCACCGGCAGCATGTAGCGGGCCTCGTTGTTGCTGGGAAGCCGCAGGGTCTTGCCGGCGTCGTCCTTGATGGAGAGCCGGGGCCGCTTGTCGATGTCCTTGAAGTCGATGATGACCTTGGTGGACAGGCCGGTGCGCTCGTCCACCTTCTCCTCCATGGTGGTGCTCTCGACGATGTCTCCGAACTTCACGCTGCCGGCGATCTCGGTGATGATGGGAATCGTGTAGGGATCCCACTCCGCCAGCAGCTCGCCGGCCTTGACCGCGGACCCGTCCTCCTTCTTGAGCTTGGCGCCGTACATCAGCGGATAGCGCTCGCGCTCGCGTTCGCGCGAGCGGTCGGAACCCTCGGGATAGTCCACGACGGCCAGCTCGCCGTTGCGGTTCATGACCACCAGCTCGCCTTCGCGGTTGGTGACGGTGCTGACGTTGATGAGCTTCACGAACCCGTCGGTGCGCGGCTCCAGGGTGGTCTGCTCGGCGCGCCGGCTGGCGGTGCCGCCGATGTGGAAGGTCCGCATGGTGAGCTGCGTGCCGGGTTCGCCGATGGACTGCGCGGCGATGACGCCGATGGCCTCTCCCGCGTTCACCATCTCGCCCCGGGCCAGGTCGCGGCCGTAGCACATGACGCACACGCCCTTCTTCGACTGGCAGGTGAGCACCGAGCGGATCCAGATGCGCTCCAGGCCGGCGTCCTCGATGCGCTGCACCAGCCCCTCGTCGATCTCCTGGTTGGCCTTGACGATGATTTCGCCGCTGAACGGGTCCTTGATGTCCTCCAGCGCCACCCGCCCCAGCACGCGGTCGCCCAGGGGCTCGATGATCTCGCCGCCTTCCATGAGGGGCGCCATCTCGATGCCGTCCAGGGTGCCGCAGTTCTCCGAGGTGATGATGGCGTCCTGGGCCACGTCCACGAGACGCCGGGTCAGGTAGCCCGAGTTGGCGGTCTTGAGGGCGGTGTCGGCAAGCCCCTTGCGCGCGCCGTGGGTGGAGATGAAGTACTGCAGGACCGTCAGCCCTTCGCGGAAATTGGCGGTGATGGGGGTTTCGATGATCTCCCCCGACGGCTTGGCCATCAAACCGCGCATGCCCGCCAGTTGCCGTATCTGCTGCGCGCTGCCGCGGGCGCCCGAATCGGCCATCATGAAGATCGGATTGAAGTTGGGCACCCGCATGGTGTAGCCCTGCTCATCGGTGACGGTCTCCGTGCCCAGGTCCCGCAACATCTCGTCCGAGATCCGGTCGGTGACCTCCGCCCAGATGTCCACCACCTTGTTGTAGCGCTCTCCGTCGGTAATGAGGCCGTTGTTGTACTGCTCGTCGATCTCCTGGACGCTGCCGTAGGCCTGCTTCAGCAACCGCTCCTTGCTGGCGGGTATCACCATGTCCTTGAGGGCGATGGACGCTCCCGCCTTGGTGGCGTAGCTGTAACCCGTGTCCTTCAGCTTGTCCGCGAAGATGACCGTGGCCTTGTTTCCGGCCAGGCGGTAGCTGAGGTCGATGAGGTTCCCCAGCTCCTTCTTCTTCATGACGTGGTTCACTTCACGGAACGGGATCTGGTGCGGGACGATCTCGTAGAGCAGCACCCGTCCCACCGTGGAGTCGAACATCTCGCCGTCGACGCGCACCCGGATACGCGCCTGCAGGGCGACCTCGCCCTGGTCGTAGGCGATGCGCACCTCGGCCGGGCTCGCCAGCACCTTCCCCGCGCCCTTCACGTTGGGCCGTTCGCGCGTCAGGTAGTAGAGGCCCAGGACGATGTCCTGCGACGGCACGATGATGGGCTTGCCGTTGGCCGGCGAGAGGATGTTGTTGGTGGACATCATGAGCGCGCGCGCCTCCACCTGCGCCTCCACCGACAACGGCACGTGGACCGCCATCTGATCGCCGTCGAAGTCGGCGTTGTAGGCGGCGCATACCAGCGGATGCAACTGCACCGCCTTGCCCTCGATGAGCACCGGCTCGAACGCCTGGATGCCCAGGCGGTGCAGCGTCGGCGCGCGGTTGAGCAGCACCGGGTGCTCCTTGATCACTTCGTCCAGGATGTCCCAGACCTCCGGGCGCTCCTTTTCCACGGCCTTCTTGGCGCTCTTGATGGTGGTGACGTAGCCCCGTTCCTCCAGCTTGTTGTAGATGAAGGGCTTGAACAGCTCCAGCGCCATCTTCTTCGGCAGGCCGCACTGGTGCAGCCGCAGCTCCGGACCAACGACGATGACCGAACGGCCCGAGTAGTCCACGCGCTTGCCCAGCAGGTTCTGCCGGAACCGGCCGGTCTTTCCCTTGAGCATGTCGCTGAGCGACTTGAGCGGACGCCGGTTGGGCCCGGTGATGGCCCGGCCCCTCCGGCCGTTGTCGAACAGGGCGTCCGCCGCCTCCTGAAGCATGCGCTTCTCGTTGCGGATGATGATGTCGGGGGCGTTCAGCTCCATGAGGCGCTTGAGCCGGTTGTTGCGGTTGATCACCCGGCGATAAAGATCGTTCAGGTCGGAGGTGGCGAAGCGGCCGCCGTCCAGCGGGACCAGGGGCCGCAGGTCCGGCGGAATGATCGGAATGACTTCCAGTATCATCCATTCCGGCCGGTTCTTGGAGCTGCGGAAAGCGCTGAGGACCTTGAGCCGCTTGGCGATCTTCTTGCGCTTGACCTCCGAATTGGCATCCCTGAGCTCGGCCTTGAGCTCCGCGGACAGCGCCTCGACGTCGATGTGGCCCAGCAGCTCGCGGATCGCTTCGGCCCCCATCTGCGCCGTGAAGTCGGCGCCGTACTCCTCCAGCGCCTTGCGGTGGCGGGCCTCGGTCAGCAACTCCTTGTACTGGAGCTTGGTGGAGCCCGGGTCCAGCACGACGTAGGACTCGAAATAGAGGACCTTCTCCAGGTCCTTGAGCGACAGGTCCAGCAAGGCGCCGATGCGGCTCGGCAGGCTCTTGAGGAACCAGATGTGGGCGACCGGCGTGGCCAGCTCGATGTGCCCCATGCGCTCGCGGCGGACTTTCGACTGGATCACCTCCACGCCGCATTTCTCGCACACCACCCCACGATGGCGCATGCGCTTGTACTTGCCGCAGTTGCACTCGTAGTCCTTGGTGGGGCCGAAGATCTTGGCGCAGAACAGACCGTCGCGCTCCGGCTTGAAGGTCCGGTAGTTGATGGTCTCGGACTTGCGCACCTCGCCGTGGGACCACGACCGGATCTTGTCCGGCGAGGCCAGGGCGATCTTGATGCCCTGAAAGCTGAGCGGATTCTTGGGTTTCTCGAACAGACTGTATACTTCTTCCATGGGGGCCTCCTACTCCACCAACTCCAGGTCGAGGCACAGGCTCTGCAATTCCTTGACCATGACGTTGAAGGACTCCGGCAATCCCGGCTCGAGAAAGTGATCGCCCTTGAAGATGCCCTCGTACATGCGGGTCCGGCCCGTCACGTCGTCGGACTTCACCGTCAACATTTCCTGCAGCGTATACGCGGCGCCGTAGGCTTCGAGCGCCCACACCTCCATCTCCCCAAGCCGCTGGCCGCCGAACTGCGCCTTGCCGCCGAGGGGCTGCTGGGTCACCAGCGAATAGGGACCGGTGGACCGGGCATGGATCTTGTCGTCCACCAGGTGGTGCAGTTTCATCATGTACATGACGCCGACGGTCACCTTCTCGTCGAAGGGCTCGCCGTTGCGGCCGTCATACAACGTGACCTGTCCGGTCACCGGCAGGTCCGCCTTTTTCAGGAGGTTGAAGATCTCGTCCTCCCGGGCGCCGTCGAAAACCGGCGAAGCCAGATGAATGCCCTGGCGGTACTTCTCCGCCAGACGGCGCACGTCGTCGCCGGGCAGACGGTCGAGGCCGACCTTGCCCGACTCGCTCTCGCCCAGGTAGTCCTTCAGCCGCGCCGTGACCTCCGAGGAGCTGTGGTCGAGAAGCACCTGGATCTGCTGGCCCAGGCTGCGCGCGGCCCAACCGAGGTGCGCCTCGAGGATCTGCCCGACGTTCATCCGGGAAGGCACTCCAAGCGGATTCAGGACCATGTCCACGGGGGTGCCGTCTTCGAGGTAGGGCATGTCCTCTTCCGGCAGAATGCAGGAGATGACGCCCTTGTTGCCGTGGCGTCCCGCCATCTTGTCGCCTACCTGCAGCTTGCGCTTGATGGCCACCAGCACCTTGACCATCTTGATCATGCCCGGAGGCAGCTCGTCGCCGCTGGTCAACCGGCTGATCTTGTCCTGAAAGCGTATCTTCAGGGACTCGACCTGCGCCATGGTGTTGGAAACCACCCGCACCGCGTCACTCTCCAGCCCCGGATCTTCCAGCTTGACGTCGGCCAGGAACGACAGCGGGATGCCGTCCAGAAGCTCCTCGGTCAACTCGTCGCCCTTGGCGATCAGGACCTTGCGGTTCTCGTCCGTAAGGCGCGCCGCCGCGCGGCGGCCGACCAGCAATTCCTTCAGCCGCTTGAGGGCGCCTTCCTGAACGATGCGGATCTGGTCGTGCTGGTCCTTGTTGAGCCGCGCCACTTCCTGGCTCTCGATGAGCTTGGTGCGCTCATCCTTGTTCATGCCCTTGCGCGAGAAGATCCGGACGCTGATCACCGTGCCTTCGACACCCGGCGGCACCTTGAGGGATGAATCCCGCACCTCGCCGGCCTTCTCGCCGAAGATCGCCCGCAACAGCTTCTCTTCCGGGGAGAGTTGCGTCTCGCCCTTGGGGGTGATCTTCCCCACCAGCACGTCTCCGGGCTTGACCTCCGCGCCGATGCGGATCACGCCGCTCTCGTCGAGGTCCTTGAGCGCTTCGTCGCCGGCGTTGGGAATGTCCCGGGTGATCTCCTCGGGACCCAGCTTGGTGTCACGGGACACGCACTCGAACTCCTCGATGTGGACCGAGGTATAGATGTCCTCCTTGACCACCCGCTCGCTGATGAGGATCGAGTCCTCGAAGTTGTAGCCGCCCCAGGGCATGAGAGCGACCAGCAGGTTCCGCCCCAGCGCGAGCTCTCCGATCTCGGTGGAGGGCCCGTCGGCCACGACGTCGCCGTCGCCCACGTGATCGCCGACGCGCGCGATGGGTCGCTGGTTGATGCAGGTATTCTGGTTCGAGCGCTGGTACTTGATCAGACTGTAGATGTCCACGCCGGTGTCGGCATACGCGCCGGAAGCCTCGTCCGCCTTGATGACGATGCGCGTGGAGTCGACGCTCTCCACCGTGCCGCTTCGGGCCGCCACCACCGTGGCGCCCGAGTCCCGCGCCACCACCCGCTCCATGCCGGTGCCCACCAAGGGGGCCTCCGTGCGCAGCAACGGCACCGCCTGGCGCTGCATGTTGGAGCCCATCAACGCGCGGTTGGCGTCGTCGTTCTCCAGAAAGGGAATGAGCGAGGCGGCGACACTCACGAGCTGATTGGGCGACACGTCCATGAAGTTGACTTCATCCGGGTGGGCCATCACGAACTCGCCGGCCTTGCGGGCGGAGACCAGGTCCTGGGTGAACCCGCCCTCGGAGTCGAGCGCCGCGTTGGCCTGGGCGATGACGTGGTCTTCCTCCTCCAGCGCGGAAAGATAGTGGATGCGGTCCGTGACCCGCCCTTCCAGGACCTCCCGGTAGGGCGTCTCGATGAAGCCGAACTCGTTGACCCGCGCGTAGGTGGACAACGAGGCGATGAGGCCGATATTCGGACCCTCGGGAGTCTCGATGGGGCAAACCCGTCCGTAGTGCGTCGGATGGACGTCACGGACTTCGAAGCCGGCCCTTTCCCGAGTCAGGCCGCCGGGACCGAGCGCGGACAACCGCCGCTTGTGGGTGATCTCGGAAAGCGGATTGGTCTGGTCCAGGAACTGCGACAACTGGCTCGAGCCGAAAAACTCCTTGAGCGCCGCGGACACCGGCTTGTGGTTGATCAGCTCCTGCGGCATCAGCGTGTCGATGTCCTGCAGGCTCATCTTCTCCTTGATGGCCCGCTCCATGCGCACGAGGCCGACGCGGAAGTGGTTTTCCACCAACTCGCCCACCGGCCGCACGCGGCGGTTGCCGAGGTGGTCGATATCGTCGACGGAGCCGTTGCCGTTCCTCAACACGATGAGGTAGCGCACGACCTCGAGGATGTCCTCCTTGCGGAGAGCCCCGTGCTCCAGGGGCACGTCCAGCTTGAGGCGGTGATTGAGCTTCAGGCGCCCCACCCGGGACAGGTCGTAGCGGTCGGCGCTGAAGAAGAGATTGTTGAAGAAGGTGGTGGCCGTCTCCATGGTCGGGGGGTCCCCCGGCCGCAACCGCCGGTAGATCTCCAGCAGCGCCTCGTCGCAGGACTGCATCTTGTCCTGCAGCAGCGTGTTGCGCAGAAAGGGTCCGGTCTCGGCGTCGTCGAGGAAGAACAGCTCGAACCGATCGACCCGACTGTCGCGGATGTGGTCCAGATTCTCCTCGGTGATGGCGTCGTTGCACCCGACGATGACTTGATTCGACTCCGGGTCGACGATATCGTTCGCCGCCACCCGGCCGAGGACGTCCTCCCAGGCGATGGGGATCTGCTTGATCCCGGCGTTCTCCATCTGCCGCATCACCGCGCGCGTGAACCGGCGGCCTTCCCGGACGATGAGGTTGTTGGACGCGGGATCCCTGACGTCGCAGGTCGCCTTCAGCCCCATGAGCTGGCGGGGCTTGACGTCGAGCATGGGCCGGTCGCCGCCGCACACCACCGTATCGGTCTTGTAGAAGTAGTTCAGCAGCTCCTCGGGCTCCATTCCGAGCGCGCGCAGCAGGACCGTGACGTGAAACTTCCGCCGGCGGTCGATGCGCACGAACAGGATGTCCCTCGGATCGAACTCGAAATCGAGCCAGGAGCCGCGGTAGGGGATGACCCGGGCCGAGTACAGGAACTTTCCGCTGGCGTGGGTCTTTCCCTTGTCGTGCTCGAAGAACACGCCCGGCGAACGATGGAGCTGGCTGACGATGACCCGTTCGGTGCCGTTGATCATGAAGGTGCCGTTGCGGGTCATCAGGGGCACCTCGCCGAAATAGACTTCCTGTTCCTTGACGTTACGGATGCTGCGGGAACCGGTCTGGGCGTCGACGTCCCAGAGCACGAGCTGCACCGTCACCTTGAGCGGCGCGGCGAAGTTCATGCCGCGCTCGTGGCACTCGTCGACGTCGTACTTGGGCTCCCCCAGGGAATAGCTGACGTACTCCAGCGAGGCCGTGTCGTTGAAGTCCTTGATGGGGAACACGGACTTGAACACCGCCTGCAGGCCGATGTCCTGCCGCTGGTCTTCGGGAACGTCCCGCTGCAGGAAATGGTCGTAGGAGTTCTTCTGTATCTCGATGAGATAGGGCAGATCGATGATCTTCTTGATGCGCCCGAAATCCCGGCGCAGTCTCACATTGTTGGCCACCTGGACCGGCATGAGATCCCCCTTCAACGCGGGCGGGTTTGAAACCCGCCCCTACAACCTGGACCAATGACGCCCGGCCATGACGGCCGGACCCCCCCGGTGTCCGGCACCCGTTATTTGACCTCGACGCTGCCGCCGACCTCTTCGATCTTGTTCTTGATCTCTTCCGCCTCGTCCTTGGAGACGCCTTCCTTGACGTTCTTCGGCGCTCCGTCGACGAGATCCTTGGCCTCCTTCAGTCCCAGACCCGTGATCTCCCGTACGACCTTGATCACCTGGATCTTCTTCTCGCCGGAACTGGTGAGCACGGCGTCGAACTCGGTCTTCTCTTCGGCCGCCGGCGCGGCCGCGGGCGCGGCCGCCACCGCCACGGGCGCCGCCGCGCTTACCCCGAGCTCTTCTTCCAACTCCTTCACCAGACTCGCCGCTTCCAGCAACGACATGTTCTTGATGTAGTCCTTGACTTGCTCGCGACTCACTTCCATTGGTGGATTCTCCCTTCAGCTAATCGTGATCTACGGTTGTCCGAAACATCGTGCCGTGGCCGTCAACATTGCCCGCGTCGTATCGGCCTGCCCGGGCCACACGCGGGCGGGTTTGAAACCCGCCGCTACTCCCTGCCTTCCTTGAGCGCGTCGATGAGCCGCACCAACTGGCTTCCCGGCTCCTGGATGGTCCGCAGCAGTTGGCTGGCCGGGGCCTGCATCAGCGAAAGCACCTGGGCCTGCAGCTCCGGCAGGCTCGGCAGGCTGGCCAGGCCCTTGACCTGAACCGGCTCGAGCACTGCGCCATCCAGGACCGCGCCCTTGATGGTCAACTCCTCGTTCTGGTCCGTGAACTTGACCAGCGCCTTTGATAGGCTCACGGGGTCGTCGTAGGCGAACACCCAGCCGTTCGGCCCGGTCAGCAAGTCCTCGAGGGGCTGATACGACGTCTCGCGTATCGCCAGCCGCACCAGGTTGTTCTTGGCGATCCTGTACTCGCCCGCCGCCTCGCGAATGTCGCAACGAAGCTGTGTCATCTTGCTGACGGACAGTCCCCGGTAGTCGGTCACCACCGCCATGGTGGCGGTCCTGAACTTGTCCTGGAACTCACCGACGACTGCGGTTTTTCCCTCACGATCCACGCTGCTCTCCAATCAACGCCGCGGACGGCTCAAACCGCCATCGTGCGGACTTCCGCGGGATCGATCTTGATCCCCGGCCCCATGGTCGCGGCCACGGCCACGCTCTTGATGTAGGTACCCTTGGCGGCGGCGGGCTTGGCCCGGATCAGCGCGCCGACCACCGCCTTGGCGTTGTCCAGAAGCGCGTCGGGTTCGAAGGACACCTTGCCGATGGGCAGATGAACGATGCCCGCCTTGTCCACTCGGTACTCCAGCCGGCCCGCCTTGATCTCCTGGACCGCCTTGCCTATTTCCGCGGCCACCGTCCCCGAGCGGGGGTTGGGCATCAGGCCGCGGGGCCCGAGTATCTTGCCGATGCGGCCAACCGCCCCCATCATGTCGGGTGTGGCCACCACCTTGTCGAAATCGAGCCAGCCCTCGGTGATCTTCTTGATCAACTCGTCGTTGCCGACGAATTCCGCCCCGGCTTCCTCCGCCTCCTTCTCCTTCTCGCCCTTGGCGAACGCGAGGACTCGGACGGGTTTGCCGAGGCCGTGCGGCAACCCCACCGCGCCGCGAATGTTCTGGTCCGCGCGCCGCGGGTCGACCCCGAGCCGGACGGACAACTCGACGGTTTCATCGAACTTCGCGGTAGCCGTGTCCTTGACCATCCGTATCCCCTCTTCCAGCGGATACTTCCGGGTCCGGTCCAGCTTGTCCGCGACACCCTTGTACTTCTTGCCTTTCGCTTTCATTGCAGCTCCCGGCTCCGATCAGACGACCTTGAGTCCGAGACTCCGGGCCGTGCCCTCGACGGTCTTGACCGCGGCCTCGATGCTGGCGCTGGTCAAATCCGGCATCTTAAGCTGGGCGATCTCCTGAACCTGCGCCCTCGTTACCTCGCCCTTCGTTTCCTTGCCGGGCTCCGCGGCGCCCTTGTCGAGACCGGCCGCCTTCTTCAACAACACCGCGGCGGGCGGTGTCTTGGTGATGAAGCTGAAAGTGCGGTCGGCGTAGACGGTGATGATGACGGGGATGATCATCCCGGGCTGATTCTGCGTGGCGGCGTTGAACGCCTTGCAGAACTCCATGATGTTGACGCCCCGTTGCCCCAGCGCCGGACCCACCGGAGGGCTCGGATTCGCCTGCCCCGCGGGTATCTGCAACTTGATCTCGCCGATCACCTTCTTGGCCATGGCCAAACTCCTTAGTGTGGTATCCCACAAATAAGCTTGTGAATCTGCGGGTCCTTTTGGTCGTCGGCTGCGTTGCTCTTCCTCGCGTGGTGCCCGCCACTGCTCGTCATCGCGCCTTGCCGACAACCAAAATGCCCTCGCATCTTCACAAGCCTATTTGTGGGATACCACACTAGCTCCGCTCCACCTGAATGAAATCCAGCTCAACCGGGGTCGCCCGGCCGAAGATGCTGATCAGCACCCGCAACTTGCCCTTGTCCGGCTTCACTTCCTCGACCACGCCGTTGAACTCCGAGAAGGGACCGTCGATCACCTTGACGCTCTCGCCCACCGAGAAGACCACCCGGGGCCGCGGCCGCACCGCGCCTTCCTCCATCTGCTGGGTGATCGACTGCACCTCCTCCTCGCTGACCCACGGCGGCTGCGTGCTGCCGCCGACGAAGCCGGTCACCTTGGGAGTGGACTTGACCACGTGCCAAGTCTCGTCGTTCATCTCCATCTGGACCAGGATGTAGCCGGGGAAGAACTTTCGGGACGATGTCCGCTTCTTCCCCTTCACCAACTCCACGACCTTCTCGGCGGGCACGAGGATCTCGCCGAACCAGTCGCCGTTGCCCTTCAGCGCCTTGACCCGCTCCTCCAGAGCGGCCTTGGCCTTGTGCTCGAACCCCGCGAACGTGTGGACGACATACCAGTGCTTTGCCATGGGACACCCGGTTGCACTAACGCATCAGCCACTGTCTCGCGTAGGAAAGCAGGATATCGACCAAGCCGAGATAGATGGCGAAAAAGATCACCACGAGCACGACAACGCCCGTCGCCGCGTAGGTCTCGCGTCGGGTAGGCCAGTGTACCCTCTTCAACTCCTGCCACGCCTCGCGGACGAAGTCGGTCAGGCGCCCCACGGACGCGAATGAATCAGTCAATTTTTCCATCGCCGGAGATGAAATGGCGGGTCAGGCAGGACTCGAACCTGCAACAGCCGGATTTGGAGTCCGGTGCTCTACCAATTGGAGCTACTGACCCGGCTCCGCTGATTCAGACCCGGATTTCCTTGTGGACCGTATGGGTGCGACAGTGAGCGCAGAACTTCTTGAACTCCAGCTTGTCCGTGGTCTTCTTCTTGTTCTTGGTCGTCGTGTAGTTCTTGCGTTTGCAGACGTCGCAGCCGAGTCCCACCAGGTCACGCATCTTTCACCTCCGCCTACTGCACGATCTCGGTCACGACCCCCGCGCCCACCGTGCGGCCGCCTTCGCGAATGGCGAAGCGCAGACCATCGTCCATGGCGATGGGGGTGATGAGGTCGACATCGATGTGCACGTTGTCGCCCGGCATGATCATTTCCGTCCCCTCGGGCAGGGTGGCGACACCGGTAACGTCCGTGGTGCGGAAATAGAACTGCGGCCGATAGCCGTTGAAGAACGGCGTATGCCGTCCGCCCTCTTCCTTGGTCAGGATGTACGCCTCGGCCTTGAACTTCGTGTGAGGCGTGACCGTCTTGGGCTTGGCGAGGACCTGGCCCCGCTCCACCTCGTCGCGCTTGATGCCCCTGAGGAGAACACCGATGTTGTCGCCGGCCTGGCCTTCGTCCAGGAGCTTGCGGAACATCTCGACACCGGTGGCCACCGTCGTCTGGGTTTCCTTCAAGCCGACGATCTCGACCTGGTCCCCCACGTGCAGAATGCCTCGCTCCACGCGGCCCGTGACCACGGTGCCGCGGCCGCTGATGGTGAAGACGTCCTCCACCGGCATGATGAACGGCTTGTCGACGTCCCTGAGCGGATCCGGGACGTAGCTGTCCACGGCATCCATGAGCTTGATCACCGACTCGGTGCCCAGCTCGCTCACCTCGCCGTCGAGGGCCTTCAGGGCGCTGCCGGTGATGACCGGAATGTCGTCGCCCGGGAACTGGTACTTGGAAAGCAGCTCCCTGACCTCCAGCTCCACCAGCTCCAGCAACTCGGGATCGTCGACCATGTCGGCCTTGTTGAGATAGACGACGATGGAGGGGACGCCCACCTGCCGCGCCAGCAGGATATGCTCGCGGGTCTGCGGCATCGGTCCGTCGGCCGCCGACACCACCAGGATCGCGCCGTCCATCTGGGCGGCGCCGGTGATCATGTTCTTCACGTAGTCCGCGTGCCCGGGGCAATCCACGTGGGCGTAGTGCCGCTTGTCGGTCTGGTATTCAACGTGCGCGATGTTGATGGTGACGCCGCGCTCCCGCTCTTCCGGCGCCTTGTCGATCTGGTCGAAGGGCACGAAATCCGCCGACCCCTTTTCCGCCAGCACCTTGGTGATGGCCGCGGTCAAGGTGGTCTTGCCGTGGTCGACGTGGCCGATGGTGCCGATGTTGAGATGCGGTTTCGTGCGCTCGAATTTGGCCTTGCTCATCGTTCTTCTTCTCCTCCCGTGGATATGGCTTGGTTTGATTCAATCCTTCACAAACAGGCAAAGCCCAGGAGCGGGCTTGAACCGCCGACCTCGTCCTTACCAAGGACGTGCTCTACCGACTGAGCTACCTGGGCATGGGGCCACGTGACGGAAGGCGGACGCCGCCGGCTGTTGACGCCGGGCGCGCCGCTTCCCACGGACATTACTGTGGAGCGGGAAACGGGATTCGAACCCGCGACCCCGAGCTTGGAAGGCTCGTGCTCTAGCCAACTGAGCTATTCCCGCAAAAACGACTCCTTCGCTCCAGAGTCCCGCAACTGATGGTGGAGAGGGGAGGATTCGAACCTCCGAAGCCGATCGGCGGCAGATTTACAGTCTGCTCCCTTTGTCCACTCGGGAACCTCTCCCCGATTCGCCCCGTCTTTAGGGGCGGGTTTGAAACTCGCCCGTGAACGCCACCGACGACAAACCAAGCCGGCGAACGAGCCGAACAAGTTCGCTCACGTGGAGCTGGCGATAGGACTTGAACCTACAACCTGCTGATTACAAATCAGCTGCTCTACCGTTGAGCTACGCCAGCGGATGAACGCATCGCGCTCAAGCACAAAAAGTCACACCAACCCTGTCCCTCTTCCGCACATGCACACGACGGCAGGGCACATGATTGCTACAGATTACCGGGATTTTAAGCATTTGCCAGAGAAAATGTCAACGGGGGTCGCGCGTATCCGCCGAAATTCGCTGCCTCGTCACCTCATAGGCGAAGATGCCCCAGGCAACGCCGACGTTCAACGAACCGATCCGGCCGCTCATGGGGATCGAGACCAGGAAATCGCAGCTTCGCCGGATCAACGGCCGGATGCCACGCTCCTCGCCGCCCAGGACCACGGCCAGCCTTTCCGGATAGACCACGTCGGAAGCCCGGCTCTCCGCCTCAGCGTCGAGCCCGACCAGCCAGTAGCCCCGTTCCCGCAGCGCCAGGAGCCCCCGCAGGAGGTTGGGGACACGATAAAGCCGAACGTGGTGGACGGCGCCGGCGGAGGCCTTGATCACCGCCCCGGTAACGCCCGCGGCACGGTCCCTGGGAATGACGATGCGGCCGACGCCCATGGCCTCGCAGGTGCGCAGGATGCTGCCGAGGTTCCGGGGGTCGACGACTCCGTCCAGGAAAAGCACGCAATCGGCGTCCGCGGACAACAGCTCATCGAACGACCCGTAGGCGAAGGGCGCCACCCGCGCGGCGACTCCCTGGTGGTTCGCGCCGTTGGTAAGCGCGTCCAGCGAGCGCGCGTCGACCGCCGAGACCCGGCAACGCTCCCGCCGGGCCGTCTGCTCCACTCTGCGCGCGGAGGAACCACGGTCACCGGGCGCCAGGAGCACCTCGATAACGTCGCCGGGCGCCGCCCGGAGCTTCTCCAGCACGGGATGAATGCCGTACACCAGCTCGGGCTTGGACCCGCGAACCCCTTGCCCGCGTTCCGTCCGGTCAATCCCCATACCCGTCGATCGGCCTGTTGGCCTGATTGAGGAATTCCTCAAAGAAAGCTACCATTGCCGGTGTGCATCGGACCCTGAGCGTCTATGTAGCCGGTCAGATCGTCCCGCCCTTCCTGGTCGGACTCTTCGCGTTCACCCTCGTATTCCTCGCCGGCCGTATCGTCCGTCTCGTCGAACTCGTGGTCAGCCGTGGCGCATCCGCGGGGCAGATCACCAAACTCTTCGCCCTCATCCTGCCGACGCTTCTGGAAACGACACTGCCCATGGCCTTCCTGCTGGGAATTCTGTATGGCTGCGGCCGCCTGACGCGGGACAACGAGACGCTGGCCCTGAAGGCGTGCGGCGTCGGACCGTTCCACTTCCTGATCCCCGTGGGCCTGGTGGCGCTGGCGGCCTCCCTGCTCGCCCTCGGCATGTCGGTCTTCGTAAGACCCGCCGCCAATCTCGCCGTCAAGCAGGAGCTTTACTCGATTGCACAGAGCCACGCCGGATCGCTGCTCAAGGAGAAAGTGTTCAACCACGTCTTCCCCGACGTGCTGATCTACGTCGACAGGATCGTTCCCCCGGGCAACACCTTCCAGGGGGTGTTGATCGTCGACCAGAGGCACCGGGCCGCCGAAAATATTATCATCGGACGGGTCGCGCTGCTACTTTCCGATCCGGGCTCCATCGGCCTGAGACTGTACGACGGCACGGTCCACGAACGACGGAAGACGCGCGCCGGATTCAGCCAGACGTCGTTCAACGTCTATAACCTCCACCTGGAGATGGATCCCCTGCTGGCGCCGCTGACTCCGGGGCGGCACAGCCCCGAGGACATGTCGCTGCCGCGGCTGCGGGACACCATACGGTCAAAGGCCGAGCAGGGGGCGGGCGCCGTGCAGGAAATCATGGAGCTGCATCGGCGATTCGCCTTCCCGTTCGCCCCCTTGGTCTTCGCCCTCCTGGGCATCGCCATCGTCCTGACACCCAACCGGCGGCCGGCGGGACGTTCCCACGGGGTCGCATCGTGTCTCGCCTGGCTGTTCGCCTACTACGCCCTGCTTTCCACGGGCACGGCCATGGCCGAGACCGGCAGGATCCCGCCCGCCCTGGGGCCGTGGCTGCCGAACCTGCTCGTGGGGCTCATCGCCGTCTACCTGTTCGTCAGGGCGCTGAAGGAATCGCCGTCACCGTTCCGACGCCGAGCCGGGAACCTGCTCCGGTCCCTGCGTGGGAGGCCCACGCCGGCGCGCGACGTCCCGGAGAAATGATTCACTCCATGAGACGCTTTCCGAGCCCGCCCCTGGGCAGCATCCTCGACAGGTACCTGCTGGCACTGTTCTCGCGCATCTTCGTCGCCACGCTCGCCGTGGTCATTCTATTGCACCTGGTGGGCGACGTCTTCAACCGGATCGACAACCTGATGGGGAACGATGCGACGCTGTCGACCTCCGTTCAATACTTCATCCACCGGCTGCCCCTCCTGGTCTCCCGCGGTATCGGCTTTGCAGCTCTGTTCGCCGCGTTCCTGACCCTCGGTTCGCTGTCGCGCCGGCACGAGCTGGTTGCCATCCGCGCCTGCGGCCTCGGCCTGCATCGCGTCACGGCGCCGTTGTTGCTGGCGGCTCTGGGAATCAGCGTCGCCACGTTCATCTGGAACGAAACCGCGGTCCCCTTCGCTACCCGGACGGCCAAGCAGATCTACGACGTGAAGGTGCACGGGAAACAGCGCCAATCCGTGTTCGGCAACAGGCAGATCTGGATCCGAAGCAACGGCGACTTCGTCCGGGCCGACGACTTCGACACCGAACGCGGCCGGCTCCACGGCCTGGTGATCTACCGCATCACCCCGGAATTCAAGCTGGACGGGCTCATCGAGGTACCCGCCGCGAGCTGGGACGGGACCCATTGGATCCCCGAGGGGGGCACGGAGTGGCGCTTGCCGGAGGACGGAGCCGTCAGCCGCCTGCCCGTGGGAGCGACCCTTCCTCTCAAGGAAGGACCCGACGACTTCCGGATTTTCGCGCGTTCGCCCGACGAGTTCAGCTACTTCGAGTTGAAAGCCCGGATCGCCGACCTCCGGAGCAAGGGCGTCGACACGGTCCGGGATACCGTCAACCTGCACGCCAAGGTGGCGATCCCGCTGGTCATTCCGCTAACCATCCTCCTGGCGGTGGGGTTGGCGACGAAACCCGGGAAAAAAGACAGTCTCGTCGTGAACTTCGGACTGGCCGTCGCGTTCGGCTTCGCCTATTGGCTGCTTCTGGGGTTCTGCGTATCGCTGGGCAAGGCTGGGGCGATGCAGCCGTGGCTCGCCGCCTGGTCGCCTAATCTGCTGGTGGGATTGTTGAGCCTGTATCTCTACACGGGCTCGGAGTGAATGCTAGTGTCCTGTCCGGTTGATTCGCACGATAAGATGCGGAGGATTTTTCGTCGTCGGCAAGGCGCGATGACGAGCAGTGGCGGGCACCACGCGAGGAAGAGCAACGCAGCCGACGGCGAAAAAGACCCGCAGATTATCGTGGGAATTAACCGGACAGGACACTAGTCAGCGCTTGGAGAACTGCGGCCGTTTCCGGGCCTTGTGCCGGCCGTATTTCTTCCGCTCCACCGCGCGCGGGTCGCGGGTGACGTAACCGGCCTTCTTCAACGGGCTGCGAAAACCCTCGTCGACCTGCATCAGGGCCCGGGTGACTCCGTGCCGGATGGCGCCGGCTTGGCCCGAGCTTCCGCCGCCCTTGACGTTTACGACGAGATCGAAATCACCCAATGTCCGGGTCACGTGGAAGGGCTGACGAACGATCATCCTGGCGGTCTCGCGGCCGAAGTAGTCCTCCAGCACGCGATTGTTGATCCGGATATCTCCCTTGCCGCGCTTCAGGTAGACGCGTGCCACCGAGGTCTTGCGTCTGCCGGTTGCGTAAACGAACTCGTCTGCCATATTCGTGAACCTGTTTCCTGCCGCCGACCCTCACCCCGGCCCTCTCCCAGAGGGAGAGGGGGTCGGATTTGGCCCTCTCCCTCTGGGAGAGGGTGGCCGAAGGCCGGGTGAGGGCGCTCCTACGCGATCTCGAGGGGCTCGGGCAACTGGGCCTGATGCGGGTGCTCCGGGCCGCCGTACACCTTCAACTTGTTGAGCTGGCCCCTTCCGAGCCGGTTCTTCGGGAGCATGCCCTTCACCGCCAACCGCACCACCGCCTCCGGCTTCTTGGCCCGCATCTCCGGCAGAGTCGTGGTCCGCAGCCCCCCCGGATAACCGGTATGGCGATAGTAACGCTTGTCGGTCTCCTTGGCCCCGGTCAGCCTGACACGTTCCGCGTTCACGACGATGACGAAATCGCCCGCGTCGACGTGAGGGCTGAAGGACGGCTTGTGCTTCCCGCGCAGCACCCTGGCGATTTCGGTCGCCATCCGTCCAAGCACCTTGTCCTGGGCGTCGACGACGTACCAGCGGCGCTGAGCAAGGGACTCCGCCTTTGTCATTTGTACCGTTCGCATATCGCAAGTTTGGCGGGGCCGACGAGACTCGAACTCGCGACCTCCGGCGTGACAGGCCGGCGTTCTAACCAGCTGAACTACGACCCCGTTTTGGAAAAAGAATGTAACGGTAATCCGGGGACAATGCAACCCTGGCCACCCCATCTCTCCCGCAGGGAGAGCAAACGACCCCCTCTCCCTCTGGGAGAGGGCCGGGGTGAGGGTCGGCGCCACGAAACAGGGGTTGTTTTGGTCCGGCGTTGGGAATGGGCGGTACAGGACTTGAACCTGTGACCCCCGGCTTGTAAGGCCGATGCTCTCCCAACTGAGCTAACCGCCCGAAGGCCCCGGACCGGTCACTGGGGAAGACTGGGCCTGGACTCGGTGTCCTTCTTCTCGAACCCGGCGGGCGCATCGGCCGGGACATCGTCCAGTTCGCGGGGGGTGAACAACGCCTCCGGATCACTGACCACCAAGGCTCGTTTGAGGACGTCGTCCATGTGCGAGACCAGGATCAACTCCACGCCCTTCAATACGGTGGCCGGGATCTCGTTGATGTCCTTCTTGTTCTCTTCGGGAATGAGGACCGCCTTGATGCCGCCGCGATGAGCGGCGAGGACCTTTTCCTTCAACCCGCCGATGGGCAGCACGTTGCCCCGGAGCGTGATCTCGCCGGTCATTGCCACATCATGATAGACCGGGATGCGCGTCAACGCCGACACCAGCGAAGTCGCCATGGTGATGCCCGCCGAAGGCCCGTCCTTGGGAATCGCTCCCTCGGGGACGTGGATGTGGATATCGTTCTTCTGGTAGAAGTCCTTGTCCAACCCCAGGTCCTGAGCCCGCGAACGGACGTAGCTCATCGCCGCCTGGGCCGACTCCTGCATGACGTCCCCGAGCTTGCCGGTGATGGTCAACTGGCCCTTGCCGGGCATGATGGACACTTCGGTGGACAGCAGCTCGCCGCCGAGCTCGGTCCAGGCCAGACCGGTGCTGGTGCCGACCCGGTGCTCCTCCTCGGCGATGCCGTAGCGGAACTTGTGCGGCCCCAGGTACTTCTGGAGGTTGCGGGCGCCCACGGTGGTCTTCGACGTGCGGTCGTTCTTGACCACGTCCACCGCGACCTTCCGGCATATGGAGGCGATTTCCCGCTCCAGGTTCCGGACCCCCGCCTCCTTGGTGTAGTGCCGCACCAGACCCAGAATGGCGCTGTCCGACAGGAGGATATTCTCGTCGCTCAGCCCGTTGGCCTCCCGCTGCTTCATCACCAGGTACTTCTTCGCGATGTTGAGCTTCTCCAGCTCCGTGTAACCCGCGATCCGGATGATCTCCATGCGGTCCTGCAACGGCCGGGGAATGCCGTCCAGGGTGTTCGCGGTGGTGATGAACATGACCTTGGAGAGATCGTAGTCCAGGTCCAGGTAGTGATCGTTGAAGGCCTGGTTCTGTTCCGGGTCCAGCACCTCCAGCAGGGCCGAGGACGGATCTCCGCGGAAGTCCATGGACATCTTGTCCACCTCGTCCATCAGAAAGACCGGATTGCTCGACCCGGCCTTCTTCAGGGACTGGATGATCTTCCCCGGCAGCGCGCCGATGTAGGTGCGGCGATGGCCGCGGATCTCGGCTTCGTCACGCACGCCGCCGAGCGACACGCGAACGAACTTCCGACCCGTGGCGCGCGCGATGGAACGCCCCAGCGAGGTCTTGCCGACTCCCGGAGGTCCCACCAGGCACAGGATCGGCCCCTTGATCTTGCCCACCAGCGTCTGAACCGCCAGATACTCGAGGATCCTCTCCTTGACCTTGTCGAGGCCGTAGTGGTCCTCTTCCAGCACCGTCTCGGCTTCGGCGATGTCGAGCTTGTCGTCGGTGTACTCCGACCACGGCAGACCGAGTATCCAGTCGATGTAGTTCCGCACCACCGTCGCCTCGGCGGACATGGGCGACATCATCTTGAGCTTCTTCAGCTCCTTCTCGACCTTTTCCTTGGCTTCCGCGGACAGCTTCTTCTGCTTGATCTTCTCCTCGATCTCCTGCATCTCGTTCTTGAACTCGTCCTTCTCGCCGAGCTCTTTCTGGATCGCCCGCATCTGCTCGTTCAGATAATACTCCTTCTGGGAACGCTCCATCTGCTTCTTGACGCGCGACCGAATCCGCCGCTCCACCTCGAGGATCTCGATTTCCGCCCGCAGATGGCCCAGCACCTTCTCCAGCCGCTCGGTGGCGTTGATGGTCTCCAGCAGTACCTGCCGTTCCTCCAGCTTGATTCCGAGATGTCCGGTAATGGTGTCGGCCAGCTTGCCCGGCTCCTCGATGGAGGACACCGACATGACCATCTCGGGGGGGATCTTCTTCTTGACCTTGACGTAGTTCTCGAAGGCGCCGTGGACCTCACGCACCACCGCGCCCACTTCCGTGCCCTGCTCCACCACGTCGTCCAGCTCCTCCACCTCCACCAGGAAGAACTCGGGATGGGTCAGATACCGCGAGATCCTGCCGCGCCGCTTGCCTTCCACCAGGACCTTGACGGTCCCGTCCGGCAGCTTGAGCATCTGGACGACGTTTCCCAGCGTGCCGATGGGGTAGATGTCATCCTCGCTGGGCTCGTTGGTCCGCGCGTCCTTCTGTGAGGCGAGAAAAATCGCCGTCTGCTTGCGGGACGCCTCTTCGAGCGCCCGGATCGATTTCTGCCGCCCGACGAAAAGGGGCACGACCATGTGCGGGAAGACGATGATGTCCCGAAGGGGCAGCAACGGTGCCTGCACGGTGTCGTCCACTCCCTGCTCGTCGTCGTCCTTCTTGTCGCTGCGAAATAGCATGGGGCCCCCCCTTACGCGCTCTCCGCCGCCTTCGAGTACACTACCATAGGAGGTTCGTTGCGGGCCATCACCTCCTCGGTGATGACCACCTCTTTGATGTTGGGCTGGGAAGGCATCTCGTACATCACGTCGAGCATGGTGTTTTCCATGATCGCTCTCAGCCCCCGCGCCCCCGACTTCCGCTTCATCGCTTCCCGTGCAATAGCCCAAAGCGCTTCGTCTGTAAAGTTGAGGTGCACGCCCTCCATCTCGAAGAGCTTGCAGTACTGCTTGGTGAGGGCGTTCTTCGGTTCCTTGAGGATCTGCACCAGCGCCTCTTCGTTGAGCTCGTCCAGCGTGGCGAGCACCGGCAACCGGCCCACGAACTCCGGTATCAGGCCGAACTTGAGAAGATCCTCGGGCTGCACGTCGTGGACCACCTTGGCGTCGGGACGGATCTCGACCTCGGTCTCGTTGCCGCCGAACCCGAGCCGCCGGCGCCCGGTGCGCTTGCGGATGATGTCCTCGATGCCCACGAACGCGCCGCCGCAGATGAACAGGATATTGGTGGTGTCGACCTGCAGGAACTCCTGCTGCGGGTGCTTCCTCCCGCCCTTGGGCGGAACGCTCGCCATCGTGCCCTCGATGATCTTGAGCAGCGCCTGCTGCACGCCTTCGCCGGACACGTCCCGGGTGATCGACGGGTTCTCCGACTTCCGCGAGATCTTGTCTATCTCATCGATGTAGACGATGCCCCGCTGCGCCTTTTCAACGTCGTACTCCGCGGATTGAAGCAGGTTGAGAATGATGTTCTCGACGTCTTCGCCCACGTAGCCGGCCTCCGTCAGGCTGGTGGCGTCCGCGATGGTGAAAGGGACCTGCAGGAGCCGGGCCAGCGTCTGCGCCAGCAGGGTCTTGCCCGAGCCCGTGGGACCCAGCAGGAGGATGTTGCTCTTCTGCAGCTCCACGTCGCCGGTGAGCATCTGGTTGTCGATTCGCTTGTAGTGGTTGTGCACGGCCACCGCGAGAATCTTCTTGGCCGGATCCTGGCCGACCACGTACTGGTCGAGGACGCGCTTGATCTCGACGGGTTTCGGGACGCCGGACGACGACGCGATGGAGTCCTCGTGCTCACACTCTTCGGCGATGATGTCGTTGCACAGATCGATGCACTCGTCGCAGATGTAGACCGTCGGGCCCGCGATCAGCTTGCGCACCTCATCCTGGCTCTTCCCGCAGAACGAACAGACGAGACTGCCGGATCGATCATCCCCGTGCTTTGGCATCGAAAACTCCCCTTCACTCCTTCGCGGTTACGTCAAGGCGGCTGGTGATCACTTCATCCACCAACCCATACTCCAGGGCCTGCTGGCCCGTCATGAAGAGGTCCCTGTCGGTGTCGCGCTCGATCCTCTTGAGCGACTGGCCGGTATGCTTGACGAGAATCGCGCCGAGCTCTTCCCGCATCCGGAGAATCTCCCTGGCCTGGATGTCCACGTCGGCCGCGGTCCCCTGAAAGCCGCCCAGCGGTTGATGAATCATGATGCGCGAGTGCGGCAGCGCGTAGCGCTTGCCCTTCTCGCCGGCGGCGAGCAAGACGGCGCCCATGCTGGCCGCCTGACCCAGGCATACCGTGGAGACCTGCGGGCGGATGTATTGAATGGTGTCGTAGATGGCCAGACCGGCGGTCACCGAGCCGCCCGGAGAATTGATGTAGAAGTAGATGTCGCGTTCCGGGTCCTCGGATTCCAGGAACAGCAACTGGGCGGTGATGAGATTCGCCACCTCGTCTACGACGGGACTCCCCAGAAATACGATTCTGTCCTTCAGAAGGCGGGAATAGATGTCATAGGCGCGCTCCCCGCGTCCGGTCTGCTCTACGACGAAAGGAATGAAGTTCATGTTGCTCAACCCGGGTGGCGACGCCACCAGAAAAGTCTAACCTCTTTTGTATGCGTCAGCAACCACTTTCCGGCGGATCCACCACCGTGACGTCGGCCTGCTCCAGCAGGAAATCCAGCGTCTTCTCGGACACCAACTGCGAGCGCATCGTCTCCCGTGCCCAGTCCTGCCCGTACTGCTCGCGCACCGAGGCGGCCTGGCCGCCGCTGGCCCGCGCCAGGGCCTCGATCCGGCCGTCGACCTCCTCGTCGGAGGCCGTGATTCCCTCGGCGGCGGCGATCTTCTCGACCAGCAGCATCATCTTGACGCGCCGTTCCGCCCGTGGCGTCAGCTCCTCCCGGAGTTCCTCCGTGGTCGGCTCCGGGGTCTCCGCGCCCGACATTTCCCGCTGGCTCCTGGCCCGCCGCATGAGATACGAGAGCTCCCGATCCACCATGGACGGCGCCACCTCGAAGGAGTGCTCCTCCAGGAGTCGCTCCATGATCCGGTCCTTCAACGGACCGTTCTGGAGGGTCTCGATCTCGCTCTGCAGCTCCGCGCGGAGCTTCTCGCGCAGTTCCTCCAGCGAGTCGCACTCGCCGTAGTCGCGGGCGAACTCGTCATCGAGTGGAGGCAGAATCTTGTGCCGGATGTCCCGCACGGTCACCTGGAAGTCGGCCGTCTTCCCCGCCAGGCGCCCGTCGTCGGCTTCCGCCGGGATATTCACCGCGATGTTGCCGGCCACCCCCCGTTTCATGCCCACCAGGCCCTGCTCGAACTCCGGCAAGGCCTGGCCGGCGCCGACGTCCACCGCGTAGTTCTCGGCCGTGCCCCCGGGAAACGGCTCGCCCTCCACCGACCCCGCGAAATCCACCAGCACGTAGTCCCCCTCCGCCACCTCGTCGCGCCCCTCCACCGGCTCCAACTGCGCATTGCGGTCCTGAAGCGCCTCCAGGGCGCGCTCCACCTCCTCGTCGCCCACGTCGGCGCGTATGCGCTCCACGGGTACGGCGCGGTAGTCCTTGAGCTCGATCTCCGGCTTGACCTCTATGACGGCGGTGAACGCGAACGGCTGGGCTTCGTTCAGGTCGCCGGCCTCCAGACGCGGCTCCGACACCGGCTCCAGTCCCTCGTCCGCCACCGCGCCGGCAAGCGATTCCTCCACCAGCTCGGACAGGACCCGTGCCTGGATCTCGGTGCCGTACAGGCCCCGCAGCACGTGTTGCGGCACCTTGCCGGAGCGAAAGCCGCGCACCTTGGCCTGGCGCCCGAACTGACGGTACATGCGCGCAAAGGCCTTGGTCACGCGGTCCGCCGGTATCTCCACCCGGAGCTTTCTCTGGGTGGAGCTCACTACGTCGACTTCACATTTCATCCCTGATCCGCTCCCGAAAACCGGTTTGGCGATGGTGCGAGAGGGGGGACTCGAACCCCCACGGTTGCCCGCTAGATCCTAAGTCTAGTGCGTCTACCAGTTCCGCCACTCTCGCGTGCTGGTTTAGTGTGCTGTAGCAACCCCGCAAACCGCAAGTCAAATAACGGCCCGTGAGGCCTAGTGTCCTGTCTCGTAAATTCGCGTGATAAGTCGCGCAGGATTTTTCGTCGTCGGCAAGGCGCGATGACGAGTGGGGGCGACCGTAGGTCGCCCCAGGGCGGGTACCACGCGAGGAAGAGCAACGCAGCCGACGGCGAAAAAGACCAGCGAATAATCGCGCGAATTTGCGAGACAGGACACTAGGGAAGGGAGGAGTGGGCCGCCAGGGATTCGAACCCCGGACCTACTGATTAAGAGTCAGCTGCTCTACCGGACTGAGCTAGCGGCCCACACGAAGAGTTTTTGATTGGGGTGAGTGAAGGGACTTGAACCCTCAACCCCTGGAGCCACAGTCCAGTGCTCTAACCAATTGAGCTACACTCACCAGAACGCATCCTGCTTCCGACACCGATTGATGGCGCGCCAGAAGGGATTCGAACCCCTGACCCACGGCTTAGAAGGCCGTTGCTCTATCCACCTGAGCTACTGGCGCGTCGAATCGTTCCTTCAAGGCCCGCTCTCCCGGCAAGTCGCCGGCTCCCGCCAACCGCGGTCCGTCCAGCTTGCCGGCGTGGTCGGGGCGAGCCGATTTGAACGGCCGACCCCCTGCTCCCAAGGCAGGTGCGCTACCTGGCTGCGCTACGCCCCGTCACCGTGTCTGATTGTACCTGATGCTGCGCCGATATCAAGCCGGGCAGCCCTCACCCGGCCTTCGGCCACCCTCTCCCAGAGGGAGAGGGGAAGATTTGCCCTCTCCCCTTGGGAGAGGGTCGGGGTGAGGGTCCGTGGCGCCCGTACAATGACCGACGCCAAGCCCGAAGGACTACGTCGGGGGCGCAGGGCTGTCGCAGTGTTCGGCCGCCCCTACGATGACGGCCGCCGTTCCCGAAGGACCTGTTGCTGGACGTCCAGGATCCGTTGGATGCCGTTCCGGGCGAGGTGGATCAACTGATCGAGTACTTCCGGGCTGAAGGGCTGCTTCTCGGCCGTGCCCTGAACCTCCACGAACTGCCCCGACCCTGTCATCACGAAGTTCATGTCCACCTCGGCGTGGTTGTCCTCCCCGGCGTCCAGGTCCAGCAACGCCTGCCCATCCACCACCCCCGCGCTAACCGCGGCCACGCTGTCCCTGAGCAGGCCCTCGGGCACGGTCTTGTCGGCCACCCACCGCTCCAGCGCGCAGGCCAGGGCCACGTAGGCCCCGGTGATGGAGGCGGTGCGGGTTCCGCCGTCCGCCTGGATGACGTCGCAGTCCAGCCACACCGTGCGCTCGCCCAGGCGGTCGAGGTCCGCTACCGAGCGGAGGCTGCGGCCGATCAAGCGCTGGATTTCGTGGGTACGGCCGCCCACCTTGCCACGCGCAGCCTCCCTGGGTATGCGCGTCGGCGACGACGACGGCAGCATGCCGTATTCGGCGGTGATCCAGCCCTTTCCGGACTTGCGCAGGAACGGCGGCACCCGGTCCTCGAGCTTGGCGGTGCAGATCACCCGGGTGTCGCCCATTTCGATCAACGCGGAGCCGTCGGCGTGCTTGATGAAATCCGGCGTGATGTCGATGGGACGGAGGTCCTCGCCGCCGCGTCCGTTCGTTCGCATGTCTGGTATCCTGTCCGGTCCCCGCGGCAGCGGGCCGTGCACGGGTGGGTTTGAAGCCCGCCCCTACAGATGGAAGACCACGGTCTTGAGCTCGGTCATCTCCTCGATGGCGTAGTGCGGTCCTTCCTTGCCGAAACCGGATTCCTTGAGGCCGCCGTACGGCATCACGTCGGCGCGCCACTGCGGCCCCCAGTTGACGTGCAGGTTGCCGGACTCGACCTCACGGGCGAAGCGCATGGCCCAACCGATGTTCTCGGTGAAGATCCCCGCGGAAAGGCCGTAGACCGTGTCGTTGGCCAGCGCGATGGCCTCGTCGATGGACTCGAACGGGGTGACCCCCACCGCCGGCCCGAACAGCTCGTCGCGCGAGATGCGCATGTCGCGGGAGACGTCCGCCACCACGGTGGGCGCGTAGACCGCGCCGTCGCGGGAACCGCCGGCCAGCAGCCGGGCGCCTTCGCCCACGGCCTCGTTTACCCACTGCTCGACCCGGACGGCTTCGCTCTCCTTGATCATCGGCCCCACCTGGGTGGCGGTGTCGAGCTGGCTGCCGGTGGCCAGGGCTTCCACCTTGGGGGCCAGCACGCCGAGAAAGTCCGCGTACACCCGGCGGTCCGCCAGCACGCGCTGCGTGGAGATGCAGACCTGCCCCGAGTTGGCGTAACCGGTGGCGGCGACGGCCGCGGCCACCTTGTCCAGGTCCGCGTCCGGCATGACGATCACCGGGCAGTTGGAGCCCAGCTCCATGGTGACCTTCTTGATGCCCGCCATGCGGCAGATGTTCTCTCCCACCTCGCGGCTGCCGGTGAAGGTGATCTTGCGGACCCGGTTGTCCGATACAAGCGGATCGCCGATCTCGCTACCCGAGCCGGTGAGGCACTGGACGCCCTCGGAGGGGACCCCGGCCTCGAGCAGGATCTCCGTGAGCTTGAGGCCCGACAGCGGGGTGTCCGAGGCCGGCTTGATGATCACCGAGTTGCCGCCGGCGATGGCCGGACCCACCTTGTGGCACAGGAGGTTGAGCGGGAAGTTGAACGGCCCGATGGCCACGACGACGCCACAGGGGACGCGCAGCGTGAACGCCAGCTTGCCCGCTCCCGCGGGGTCCGCGTCCACCGGCACCGTCTCGCCGTGGACCCGCTTGGCCTCTTCGGCCGAAGCGGTCAGAGTCTCCACCGCCCGGCGCACCTCGCCCTTCCCCTCGGCGAGGATCTTGCCCTCCTCGCTCGAGATGAGCGTGCCGAACTCGTCCACCCGCTCCGCCATAAGCGCCGCCGCCCGGGTCAGTACGCGCCATCTCTCGTGGGCGGTCATGCGCGCCATGACCGCGGCGCCGCGTTCGGCGAACGCAAGCGCGCGCTCGACGTCGTCGGCGCCGGCCTTCGGCACGTTGTCGATCACGGAGTGGTCGTAGGGGTTGCCGACGTCCTGCATCCTGGGCCGATCGACCCACTCTCCGGCGAGAAACATCTTCATGGGCGGTCACACTCCATTGTTTGCCAGGCCCTCACCCGGCCTTCGGCCACCCTCTCACAGAGGGAGAGGGGTTGTATTTGACGAGTGGCTACACCAGATCCCGAATCGGTTCCAGCACCAGCCACCCCGTCTCTCCCGCAGGGAGAGCAAACGCCCCCCTCTCCCCCTGGGAGAGGGCCGGGGTGAGGGACACCGGTTCCGCTACACCAAGTCCCGAATCGGTTCCAGCACCGTTTCCGAGATGCCCTGCATCATGGCGGAAAGACGCGGCTGCTTCAACGTCCCGATGGCGGTCAGGGCCGCCTGCCGGCGGGCGTGCATTTCCTTCACCGCGAAGGACAGCGACCCGAGCCGGTCGAACAATCCCGCGACCCGCTCCACGTCGGCGGACGACGTCGCCGCGCGCTCCTTGTCCAGCACCTCCAGCAGCCACCCGGCGTCGTCCGGCGCGGCGTTCTCCAGCGCGTGAACCGCCAGGACGCTGCGCTTCCCCTCGGCGATGTCGCTGCCGTGCTGGTCGCGGCCCTTGTCGCCGTAAAGATCCAGCACATCGTCCTGAATCTGGAACAGGATGCCGAGCTGCCGCGCGCCCTCGGTCAGTCCCTCGACGACAGCCGGCTCGCGCCCGAGCATCTCGGCGCTGCCCGCCATGCCCAGCACGAAGAAGCGGGCGGTCTTGGCTTCGATCATGTCCAGGTACTGGTCCATCGAGGGCCGGGCACTCGCGCGCAGCGCGAACTCCTGCTCCTGCCCGTCGATGACCCTCAGCGTCTCGGTCAGCATCCGCCGCGCCAGAACCTCCCGCCGCTCGCCGTCCACCGGCGCGCGCTGCGCCAGCAGCAGCGTGAAATAGAACATGGCGTCGCCGAGATTGATGGCGCGGGCCACGCCGAACCGGTGCCAGACCGTCTCCCGCCCCCTGCGCGCCTCGTCGCCGTCCTGCACGTCGTCGTGGACCAACGTCGCGTTGTGCAGCATCTCGCAGGCCGCGCCCATGGCCACCGCCTTGGCCGGGTCTTCGCCGAGGCAATCCGCCACCAGCAGCGGGAGCAGCGCGCGCAGCCGCTTGCCGCCGGTCTCGAAATGATAGCGGCACATCTCGGCCAAGCCCGAACGCGCCAGCTCCGCTTCGCGGATTACGTCGTCCAGGAGGAAGAGGACCTCGGGCAGATAGCGTCCGCGGATGTCTTCGAGTTGGGTCAGGAACGCCTGCTTCGCCGCCGTCGCCGACGGGTCCGCGGCCTCCGGGCGCCCGGTGGGATCGCCGCGCGTGTCCTTCCCACTTTCGGCGCCGGTTGCCATGTTACTTGCGAGGAAGAACGGTGAAGGAAGCGGGATCTCAGCGCAGTTTCATGCCGAACGCGACGGGCCCCTTGTCGCCCGCTCGCGTCTGGAACTGCACGCTGTCGCCTTCGCCGAAATCCTCGAACTGGACCCGGGGGGCGCCGCTGCCGCGATGGAAGAAGACGTCGTCGCCGCCGTCGTCCGGCTCGATGAATCCGAATCCCTTGTCCCTCAGGATCTTCTTGATAGTTCCCGTCACCTGGTTCGCTCCAGTTCCCGGACTCGGTGGCCGGCAGCACTGTTCGATCGGTTGGCACACGGCCATCCGGTCCGCTCTCATCTGGCCCGTTCTTAATGCGGCCGGGACCGGGAGTCAAGAAGCCCGTGCGCCAACGATGCCTCCACGCTTTGTTTTAATCGCCGATGTGGGTATGGGTCATTGAAGATGCCCCGTATGTTGCGTGTCATGGATCTGGGCCGGCTCGACTACCAGGCCGCGCTTGCCGTTCAGGAACGGGTCCTCGAAACGAAGACCCGCGAGCCCGCGGACGACTGCCTGATACTGGTGGAGCATCCACACGTGATCACCACCGGCCGGAGGGAAGCGGGCGCCCACATCCTCGACCCCGGCGACGTCCCGGTCCACGCCACCAGCCGCGGCGGCGACGTGACCTACCACGGCCCCGGGCAACTGGTCGCGTATCCGATCGTCGATCTCCGGTCGAAGCTGCGCCGGGCCGTCCACCGTTACCTGGACCGGCTCGAGCAGGTCATCATCGACGTCCTGGGATCCTTCGGCCTGGAGGGCGTCCGCCGGCCGCCCTTCACCGGCGTCTGGATCGGCGACCGGAAGATATGCGCCATCGGCGTCGCCGTCAGGCGCGGCGTCACGTTTCACGGCGCGGCCCTCAACGTGGCGCCCGACATGAGCTACTTCCGCAGGATCGTTCCCTGCGGCCTGGACTGGGCGCGGATCACCTCGATGGAGCGGGAGACCGGGAAGTCGATGGAAATGGAGGAGATAAAGTCCCTTCTCGTACGAGGCTTTTGCGGGACCTTCGAATACGACGGGTTCGTGCGGGGAGAAGACGCGGCCACGCCCGCGACGGACACGGCCGGCGCCCAGAGGCACTAGCGGCTATTTCTGAAACCAGTCGGCGTTGATCTGAGTGTATTCCTGCCATTTCTCGGGGACCGCCGCCTCCTCGAAAATGGCCTCCACGGGGCACACCGGCTCGCAGGCGCCGCAGTCGATGCACTCCTCGGGATCGATGTAGAGCATGTTCTCCTTCTCGAATGTCTCGGGGTCGTTCTTGGTCGGGTGGATGCAATCGACAGGGCAAACATCGACGCAAGCCGTGTCCTTGACGTCGACACAAGGCTCCGCAATCACGTAGGTCATTCACTTCCTCCTGGAGATTCTAGTGGGCCCGACCACGAACAGGCTACAATTTTTTCGCTAACAAATAGGCCGGTTCAAGTCAAGCGCGAGTCTCAGCCGGACCTCCTCACGAGGCCGCCTTGGCGTTGCCTCTGGGACGCTTTCGGGGCGGCGCGTGGGTGGCCGTGCCGTAGAACATCTCGGCGCATTCCATGAGGGTCTCGGAGAGGGTCGGGTGCGGGTGGACGGATTCGGCCAGGTCCCTGGCGGTGGCGCCCATCTCGATGGCCAGGACGCCCTCGCCGATCAGCTCGCCGGCGCCGGCGCCGGTGATGCCCACGCCCAGGATACGCTCGGTCTCGGGGTCAACAATCAACTTGGTCAGGCCTTCGGGGCGGTCGAGGGTGAGGGCCCTTCCGGAGGCGCCCCAGGGAAGCTTCACGATATCGACCGGAATGTCCCCGGCCTTGGCCTCCTGCTCGGTAAGTCCGCACCACGCCACCTCCGGCTCGGTGAAGACCACCGCCGGGATCACCACGTCGGCGATGGTGCTGGACTCGCCGGCGATGACCTCCACCGCCACACGAGCCTCCTTGGTGGCCCGGTGCGCCAGCAAGGCGCCGCCGTTGGCGTCGCCGATGGCATAGATGGCCGGGTCGCCGGTCTGCTGCTGATCGTTGCACTCGATGAAGCCGTTGGCGCCGATCCTGACCCCGGTGTTCTCCAGCCCCAGGTCCTCGTAGCTGGGGGTCCGGCCCACGCTCACCAGCACGCGGTCGTAGGTTTCCTCGCGCCTGGCGCCGCCGACCTCCATGGCCACCTTGATCTTCCTGCCGCTGGTGGCCATGCGCAAAACCTTGGTCTTGAGGCGGATCTCCTTGAACGACGATTCGGCGACCTTGGCCACGGGCCGCACGAGGTCCGCGTCCACCCCCGACAACAAGTGACTCAACGCTTCCACCAGGACGATCTCGCTCCCCAGCCGGGCGTAGACCATCCCCAGCTCCATGCCGATGTAGCCGCCCCCCACCACCAGCAGCCGGCCCGGGATGTCCTCGAGCTCAAGCGCCTCGGTGGAGGTCATGATGCGCCGGTTGCCCAGATCGAAGGCCGCCGGCATGGCCGGCTTGGACCCCACCGCGATGATGGCCTTGTCGTAGTTGACGAACTGTTGTCCCTCGGCGGTCTCCACCCGCAGGGTATGGGAGTCCTCGAAGTGCCCGCGGCCGTGGAGCCGCTGCACGCCCCTCCGCGAACACAGCCCGTCCAGGCCCTTGGCCAGCTTTTCAATGACGGCTCCCTTCCACTGCCGCAGCTTCTCGAGCTTGACCTTGGGCTTGCCGAAGGCGACGCCACGCGCTTCCGACAGCGCCGCCTCGTCGATGACGTGGGTGGCGTGGAGGAGAGCCTTGGACGGGATGCAGCCGCGGTTGAGACAGACTCCGCCCAGGCGCTCGTCCCGCTCCACCAGGAGCACGCGCTTTCCCATGTCGGCGGCGTAGAACGCCGCGGCATAGCCGCCGGGTCCCGCGCCGACGACGACGATTTCCGTTGTGATGGGTTCCACGGTCCAGGCCCTCACCCGGCCTTCGGCCACCCTCTCCCGGAGGGAGACGGGTTGTGTTTGACTCTCGCAAACGCGTTCATGAGACAGGCCACTTGACCTCCGCTTCGGGATAGTCCTCCAGACAGCGCACGATCTCGCGCAGGAAACGCGCTCCGTCGGCGCCGTCGATCGCCCGGTGGTCATAGGAGAGCGCCAGCGGCAGCACCATCCGCAACGCCACCTTCCTGTCCCGCACCATCGGGCGCTGGACACCCCGTCCCATGCCCAGGACCGCCACCTGCGGGCTGTTCACGATGGGCGTGAAGTAGGAGCCGCCGATGCTTCCGAGGTTCGAGATGGTGAACGTCGCCCCCTGCATCTCGTCCGCGGAGAGCTTGCGCTGCCGGGTCCTCTCCGCCAGCTCGTCCAGCTCGACGGACAGGCTCAGCAGGTCCTTCTTGTCCGCATCGCGGATAACCGGCGCGATCAGTCCCGCCTCGGTGTCCACCGCCACGCCGATGTGGACATAGTCGCGGGTGACGACCTCCAGGGCCTCATAGTCGATGCTGGTCTTGAACGCCGGGTACTTGTCCAGGGCCGAAACCGCCGCCTTGATGGCGAAAGACGTCACCGTAAGCCGCGCCCCGGCCTTCTCGTAGGCCTTGGCGTAACGTTTGCGGAGATCCATCAGGCCGGTGATGTCGGCGTCGTCGAACTGCGTCACGTGGGGCACGGTGGTCCACGAGCTGGTCATCCGCTGCGCGATGGTGCGCCGGAGCGGCGACATCCTCTCGCGCCTGGTGGGTCCCCACTTGGCGAGGTCCAGGGTCTGGAAGACGTCGACCGCCGGCTCCGCCGCCGGAGCGGCGGGCTTGAGCGCCAGTTGCTGCAGCCCCTGGATGTAGCTCCGGACGTCCGCCATGACGATGCGGCCGCCACGCTGGCTGCCCTTCACCCGGGTGAGATCGATGCCCAGTTCCCGGGCGATCTTTCGCACCGTGGGCGAGGCCGGCGGCGGCGCACCGCTGCTGGAGACGTGGACCGGAGTTTCCCGCGGAACTTCAGGCGGAGCGGCCGGCGCGGTCGAAACCGCCGGCCCCGCGGCAGGAGGCGGCGCCGGAGCCGCGGCCGCCCTGGCGGCCCGGTCCTCGTCGATGGTCACCAGCACCTGGCCCACGGAAACCACTTGCCCCACGTCGACGTGAACCCTCGCCACCCTGCCGTTTCCGGTGGAAGGAATGGGCGCCACCGCCTTCTCGTTCTCGAGCTCGAGCAGGGTCTGGTCCACCTGGACCTGATCCCCTTCCGCCACCAGGATATTGACGACGGTACCGGAGTCCGCCCCTTCGGCGAGTTTGGGAAGCGTTACATCCATGTCGGGTCAGCACCAGGACCGTCAAATGGCCATTTCGGGGTGGGACTTGCCCGGACTGAAACGGAGCTCGCGCATGGCCCGTTCCACGACCGCCTTCCTGATCCGGCCCGTGCGGCACAGGGAATGCAGCGTCGCCACCACCACCGACTCCGCGTCCACCTCGAAGTAACGGCGCAGCCTGGGCCGGGTGTCGCTGCGGCCGAAGCCGTCCGTCCCCAGCGTCACCAGTCCGCCCGGCACCCACGGCGCGATCTGATCCGGCACGATCTTCATGTAGTCGGACACCGCCACGAACACTCCTTCCTCCGGCCCCAGCAACGATTCCACGTAGGACTTGCGCGGCTTCTCCCCGGGATGCATCAGGTTCCAGCGCCGGGCCTGCTGGGCCTCGCGGCGCAGCAGGTTGTAGCTCGTGGCGCTCCAGACGTCGGCGCCGACGCCGTAGCGGCTCGCGAGGATCTCCTGGGCGCGAAGCGCCTCGAACAGCAGCGGCCCGCTGCCGAGCAGGTGCGCGCGGTGCTTGTGACCCGCGTCCGCGGCCTTGAACTTGTAGAGCCCCTTGAGGATGCCCTGCTCGACTCCCGGCGGCATCGCCGGCATCTCGTGGTTCTCGTTGTAAAGCGTGAGATAGTAGAAGACGTCCTCACGGCGCTGGTACATGCGCCTGAGCCCTTCCCGGACGATGACGGCGATCTCGTACGCGAACGCCGCGTCGTAGGTGAGCAGGGCCGGGACCGTGCTCGCCAGGAGGTGGCTGTGGCCGTCGGCGTGCTGGAGTCCTTCCCCGTTCAGGGTGGTGCGCCCGGCGGTGGCGCCGAGCAGGAAACCCCGGGCCTTGCTGTCCGCCGCCGCCCACATGAGATCGCCGATGCGCTGGAAGCCGAACATCGAGTAGAACGTGTAGAACGGGATCATGGGCTTGCCGTAGTTGGCGTCGGCCGTCCCTGCGGCGATGAACGAGGACATGGCGCCGGCCTCGCTGATGCCCTCCTCGAGGAGCTGCCCGTCCCGCGCCTCCTGGTAGAACAGCAGCGTCTCCCGGTCCACGGGCTCGTAGAGCTGACCCTTGGGCGAGTAGATGCCCACCTGGCGGAACAGCGCGTCCATGCCGAAGGTGCGGGCCTCGTCCGGGATGATCGGCACGATGTTCCTGCCGACGTTCGGATCCCGCAACAGCTTGCTCAGGAGCCGCGCGAACGCCATGGTGGTGGAGACGCGGGTCTCCGAAGAGCCCTTGTGGAACTCCTCGTAGGCCGTCTCCCCGGGCAGTTGGAGCGCCGGCGTCTTGCGCGCCCGCCGGGGCAGGAAGCCCCCGAGGCTCTTGCGCCGTTCCAGCAGGTAGCGGGTCTCCTCGCTCTCGAGGGGAGGGCGGTAGAACGGCGTCTCCACCACCTCCTCGTCCGACAGGGGTACGCCGAACCGCGAGCGGAAGTCGCGCAGCTCCTTCTCGTTGAGGGCCTTCTGCTGGTGCGTGATGTTGCGCCCCTCGCCCGCTTCGCCGAGGCCGTAACCCTTCACGGTCTTGGCCAGGATCACCGTGGGCGTCCCCTCGTGGCTGATGGCCGCGCTGTAGGCGGCGTACACCTTCTGGGGATCGTGCCCGCCCCGGGCGAGCCTGCGGATCTGGTCGTCGCTCAGGTGGTTCACCATCTCGAGCAACTCGGGATGGGTGCCGAAGAAGTGCTTTCGGGTGTAGCTGCCCGGGGCCACCGAATACTTCTGGTAGTCCCCGTCCACCGCCTTCTCCATGCGCTCCGCCAGCAGCCCCCTGGCGTCCGCCTCGAGCAGCGGGTCCCAGTCCGAGCCCCAGATCACCTTGATGACGTTCCAGCCCGCGCCCCGGAACAGCGACTCCAGCTCCTGGATGATCTTGCCGTTGCCGCGCACCGGCCCGTCCAGACGCTGCAGGTTGCAATTGACCACCCAGACGAGATTGTCGAGGTTCTCACGCGAGGCCAGGGAAAGCGCCCCGGTGGATTCCGGCTCGTCGGTCTCGCCGTCGCCCAGGAAGCACCACACCCGCGGTTCCCGCGACAGCAGGCCCCGGGCCGCCAGGTAGCGGGCGAAGCGCGCCTGGTAGATGGACATGATGGGCGCCAGCCCCATGGACACGGAGGGGAACTGCCAGAAGTCGGGCATCAGATGAGGATGGGGATAGGAAGGCAATCCACCCCCCTTCGCCAGCTCCTGTCTGAAGAGGTGCAGCTTGCGCGCGCCGAGGCGGTGCTCCACGTAGGCGCGGGCATAGTTGCCCGGCGACGCGTGGCCCTGGAAATAGACGAGGTCGCCCGGCGCTTCGCCGTCACCGCCCCGGAAGAAGTGGTTGAAGCCAACCTCGTAGAGGTTCGCCGCCGAGGCATAGGTGGAGATATGGCCGCCGATGCCCGAGTGCAGCCGGTTGGCCTTCACCACCATGGCCATGGCGTTCCAGCGGACGTAGCTCTTGACCTGCCGCTCGATGCGGCGGTCACCGGGATAGCGGGGCTCGTCTTCCCGCGCGATGGTGTTGACGTAGGGAGTGTTTAGGGCCGAATCGTCGCGCCGCCGGTCCCGGATGCGCGCCACCAGCTGCGCCAGAAGGAAGTCCACCTGCTCGGGACCCTTCTTCCGGACCACGTCTCCGAGAAGGCTCTCCAGCGAGTCGAGCCACCTGTCGTTCTGCGCCGCGTCGCGCCCGGACCCCTCCGCCCCCGCAACCGGCTCGGACCCGGTGCGGACCTCGCCCTCCGTCACGGAATAGGCAGGGGTTGTCAACTCCTTGGCGCTCATGACCTTCCTGAAATATTACAGAATCGTTTGCGTAAGCAACACGTGCCGGGCAACATATTCACCGCCGCCCGCGCGTGTCAAGCCCTTTCGGATCGGCGCGTTTCGCGTGCCGAAAGCCGCTCGCCGGACGCCCACCCGACACCGGTTCCGATGCTGTGCCTCGACCTCACGCTACCGAGCCCCGAAGCCACCTGGCCTGTGACGAGGCGCTGCTCGACCACTGCGAGGAGACGCAGGAGCACGAGATCCTCCGGTTCTGGGAGTCCCCCCAACCCTTCGTGGTGCTCGGCCTCGGAAGCCGGCGGGCCCTCGAGGTCGACGCGGCCGCGTGCGCGGCCCGGGGCATTCCCATCCTGCGGCGATGCAGCGGCGGCGGCACGGTGGTCCAGGGACCCGGCTGCCTGAGCTACGCGCTCGTCCTGCGCATCGACGGCAACCCTCCGCTGGAACGCATCGACTCCACCAACGCCTTCGTCATGGAACGCCACCGGCGGTTGCTGGCGGAGGCCACCGGCCTTCCGGTACGGCGCGAGGGCGTCACCGATCTGGCGGTGGATCGACGGAAATTCTCGGGCAACGCGCAACGCCGGCGGCGCCGGTTCCTGCTGTTCCACGGCACCTTCCTGCTGGATTTCCCGATCCCGCTGATGGAAGAGATCCTCCCCTATCCTCCCCGGACGCCGCGCTACCGCCGGCGCCGCCGCCACGGCACCTTCCTCACCAACCTGCGGCAACCGGCCGCGCGCATCAAGGCGCTCCTGACGGATTGCTGGAACGCCGGCGGCGGCTTCGAGGTTCCCGACGCCGCCATCGCATCGCTGGTGGAGCGGAAGTACTCAGCGCGGAGCTGGAACGAGCGGTGCTAGTTGGTGTCGTGTCCCTCACCCCGACCCTCTCCCAGAGGGAGAGGGGGCGTCCGCTCTCCCTTTAGGAGTGAAGGATGTCTTTCCCCTCTCCCTCTGGGAGAGGGTGGCCGAAGGCCGGGTGAGGGCCTGGCGGGGCGACGACGGTCGCCCACAAACGCCCGGCGGCGTGCACGGGCGATCAGCCCCCGGATCACACGAGGGTCAGCCAGCCGCCGAAGCGTTCGGTCCGGCCCCGGATGACGTCGAAGAAGGCCTGCTGCAGGTCGAGGGTCACCGGTCCCGGCTTGCCCTCGCCGATGGCCCGGTCGTCGACTTCCCGGATGGGGGTGACCTCGGCGGCGGTGCCGGTGAGAAAGGCCTCGTCGGCGATGTAGAGGGCGTCCCGGGCAAAGCGTTCCTCGTTGACCCGGTACCCCTTCTCCCGGGCCAGCTCGATGACGCTGGCGCGGTTGATGCCGGGGAGGATCGAGGTCACGGGCGCGGTCCTCAACTCCCCGTCCTTCACGATGAAGAGGTTTTCGCCGCTGGCCTCCGAGACGCACCCCTCGGGGTCCAGCATGATGGCTTCGTCGTACCCGGCAAGCTTCACCTCGTGCTTGGCCAGCACCGAGTTCACGTAGTTGCCGGAGATCTTGCTGTTGGTCATCATCACGTTCACGTGATGCCGGGTGTAGGAGGACACCTTGGCGCGGATCCCCTGCTTGAGCCCCTCGTCGCCCAAGTAGGCCCCCCAGGCCCACGCCGCCACGATCACCCGCACGGGATTGTTGAGCGCGTAGAGTCCCATCTCGCCGTCGCCCAGGAACGCCAGCGGCCGAATGTAGCACTCCTTCAGCCGGTTGACCCGGATCACCTCGAGCACGGCCTCGGTCATCTCCTCGGCGCTGTACGGCAAGGGGCAGCCGAGGATGTGCCCCGAGTCCCGCAAACGCCGGATGTGCTCGGGCAGCCGGAACACCGCCGACCGCTCTCCGTCCAGCGAGTAGCAGCGGATCCCCTCGAAGTACGCGGTGCCGTAGTGGAGCGCGTGACTCATGACGTGGAACCTGGCGTCATCCCAGTCCACCATCTCGCCGTCCACCCAAATCTTTTCGCTCCTCACAGACATCGAGACTCTCCGGCTCGCGCCCTTCGACTTCGCGTCGCTGATGCTCCGCTACGCTCAGGACAGGGCGAAACGAAGCCCAAGGGCTCCAATTGTTCGGCGCTTCCGCAAAACGACAAAAAAGGCCACCACGCCAACGCCATGGTGGCCGCCACAAGCGTACATTTCTTCAGATTCCGTGTGGAATGTCAATCATTGGAGCCGCCGTCGTGAAGCTCCGGGGCGCACGGGAAAACGATGATGTTGGCGGGGCGCACCGTGACCTTCACCCGTGTGTCGGCGGCAAGGGCGCGGGTGGACGGCTGGCTGCTGCGGATCTGCGCTCCGGACGGCAGCGTGAGATGGTAGATGTTTTCGGCCCCTCGAAACTGCCGGCGTGTCACCAGCCCCTCGCCGTCGGCGCATGCTTCGATACCCACCTCGTCGGGCCGGACCAGGAGGTCGACCCTGGCGCCGGCAGGCCATCCGGAGTCGTTGGAAAACTTCCCCACCTCGGTCTCGATACCGTCCCGCACGACACCCGCGACGAAGTCGGACTGGCCGACGAACTCGGCGACGAAACGCGTTTCGGGCTGCCGGTACAACACCTCGGGCTCCGAAAGCTGCTCCAGCACGCCGTGGTTGAGAACTCCCACCCGATCGGCCACCGCCAGGGCCTCTTCCTGGTCGTGGGTCACCATGACGGCGCTGGTTTCCGACGCGCGCAGGATCCGCAGCAGCTCCTCCCGCATCTCGGCCCTCATGTCGAAATCGAGGTTGCTGAAGGGCTCGTCGAGCAACAGCACGAGAGGATTCGGCGCCAGCGCCCGGGCCAGCGCGACGCGCTGCTGCTGCCCCCCGGAGATCTCGTGGGGATAACGCCGGGCCAGCTCCTCCATACCCACCACGTCGAGCACCCGCAGGGCCGCCTCGGTCCGCGACTTCCGTGTCCCGTTCCGAAGCCCGAACGTGACGTTGTCCAGCAGCGTCAGGTGCGGGAACAGAGCGTAGTCCTGGAAGACCATGCCGATACGCCGTTCCTCGGGCTCGATCCACATGCCGTCGCCGGACAACGGGGCACCGTTGAGCAGGATCCTGCCGCCGTCGGGCCGGTCGAAGCCCGCGATCAGCCGCAGCGTTGTGGTCTTGCCCGAGCCGCTCGGCCCCAGGAGCGCCAGAATCTCGTGCTGCCCCAATGTGAAGCTCAGTCCGGAAACCGCCGCCGGGTCGCCGGGGGCGTGGGTCTTCGTGACATCCTCGAGGGCGATGAGACTTGTTGCGTCCATGGGCCTCATGCTTCCCGGACGGCGGACGGGAGATCCCCCTCGCCCGTCTCCAGGCACCAGCGCTCCAGGTCCCGCAGCGAACGCTCGGCCATGAGCTCCTTCTTGCGCCTGCCCCTGGCCTTGACCGGCAGATCCGGAAAGAGCCCGAAGTTGACGTTCATGGGCTGGAAGGCTTCCCGGCCGGTATCGGTGATGTAGTGGAGCAATGCACCGAGGGCGGTGGTGCCGGGCGGCGTCACCGGGTCCGCCCCCAGCGCCAGGCGGCCCGCGTTGATCCCCGCCAGAAGCCCGGACGCGGCCGATTCGATATACCCCTCGACGCCGGTGATCTGCCCGGCGAAGAAGAGCCGCGGCGCTCCGCGCCATTGCAGCGTGGGCAGGAGGTGCCGAGGCGCGTTGATGAAAGTGTTGCGGTGCAGGCTGCCGTAACGCACGAACACCGCATCGGCCAGCCCCGGTATCAGCGAGAAGACCCGTTTCTGCTCCGGGTAGGTCATCTTCGTCTGGAAGCCCACGAGGTTATAGAGCGTTCCCTCGTGGTTCTCCTGGCGCAACTGCACCACGGCGTAAGGCCGTTCGCCCGAGGCGGGATCCACGAGCCCGGTGGGCCTCATGGGACCGAACGCCAGGGTCTCCCGCCCGCGCCGGGCCATCTCCTCGATGGGGAGGCAGCCTTCGAAGAACCGTTCGAAGCTGCGCACCGGCACCTTCTCCGCTTCCACCACCGCCTCCACCAGCCGGTAGTACTCCGTCTGGTCCAGCGGCAAATTCAGGTAGTCGCCGGGCCTTTCGTCGTAGCGGGAGGCCCGGAAGGCCACCCTTGCGTCCACGGACTCGGCTGTAACCACCGGCGAGATGGCGTCGTAGTAGTAGAGGTGCTCCGTTCCCAGAAGCTCGCCGATGCGCTCCGAAAGGGGCTGCGCCGTCAGCGGTCCGGTGGCCAGGATGGTCAGGCCGGGCGGAACCGCCTCCAGCTCCCGGCGGATCAGCCGCAGGCCCGGCAGCGCCGCCACCTGCTCGGAGACGGCCCGGGCGAAGCGTGTGCGGTCCACCGCCAGGGCGGAGCCCGCCGGCACCTGGTGGGCCTCGCCCAGGGAGATGATGAGAGAGCCCATGCGCCGCATCTCTTCCTTCAGCAACCCCGCCCCGGTGGTCAGGGACCGCGACCGGAAAGAGTTGCTGCACACCAGTTCGGCGAGATCGCCGGTGGCATGGGCCGCGGTCCCGGTGACCGGCCTCATCTCGTACAGGTCCACCGGCACTCCCCGCCTGGCGAGCTGCCACGCGGCCTCGCAGCCGGCCAGACCGCCGCCGACGACCGTCACACGCTCCGTGGTTTCACCCATCACTCACCAAGAAAACACGAAGGGGCGACAGACTGAAACTCTGCCGCCCCTACCACAGGGTCTGTTCACGCTTCCCCCTTGTCAGGATGCGACGTCGGGGTTGTTGTCCCGCCGGGTAAATCCCTCGAACAGTCCGTTGAGCCGCGCCATCCGTTCTCTCAGGTCGCCAATATCGCGCTTCATGGACCGAAGATCGGGAAGAATCAGTCCGGCCAAGGCGATGCCGGTTCCAAAGATGGCGACGAGTATATAGGTCTCCGAAGACGCGTCCATCATGGCTTGCTCCACACGGCTACCCATACCACAAGGGTACGGCGAACGTAAGACACCAAAGGCGGCAATACGGCCGCTCCACGGGCTCACCGGTTGCCGGTCCCGGTGGATCCCAAGGCATATCTCTTTCCTGGCAACTGCCGGAGCAGGCCCTGCAGTTCCAATTCCAACAGCATCTGCGAGACCTGCTGCGGTGAAAGACCGGTCCGTTCGATCACGTCGTCCACCTGCAGCGGTCCGTCCTCGAGGTCCCGCAGGATCCCCCCGGCCGCTCCCTCGAAAAAAGAACGGCCGCCGGAGGTTCCGTCCGGCCGCATCGCGATCTCCGGCGAAGGGGCGGACGGAGGGGGCACCGCGGCCGCCAGTTGCGGCGCGATCTCCTCGATGATGTCGGCCACGTTTTCCACGAGCTTCGCTCCCTGGCGGATCAGGCCGTGGGGTCCACGGCTGCGGCTCGATCCCGCCGGGCCGGGCACCGCGAAGACCTCACGGCCCTGCTCCAGGGCCCACCGCGCGGTGATCAGGGAACCGCTCCGCTCGGTGGCTTCCACCACCACCACGCCCAGGGAGAGGCCGCTGATGATGCGGTTGCGGGCGGGGAAATGGTGCGGCAGCGGAGCCGTCCCCATGGGTTGCTCGGAAAGCACGGCACCGCCGGCCTCGACACGGCGGCAGAGGTCACGGTGTTCCGGCGGATAGGCCACGTCCACTCCCGACCCGAGCACCGCCACGGTCCCGCCGCCTTGGGACAGCGCCGTTTCATGCGCTTCGCCGTCGATGCCCCGGGCCAAGCCGCTGACCACGGCGACGCCCGTGGCTGCGAGCCCCCGGCACAGGAGACGGGTCATCTCGCGTCCGTACTCGCTCGGCGCCCGGGTGCCCACGACGGCCACCGACGGGCGCGCGACGACTTCCGGCGATCCGCGCGCGTAAAGCACCGGCGGCGGGTCCGGGATGGCGCGCAGGCGCTCCGGGTAGGACGAATCGGTGTAACGCACCAAGCGGGCGCCGGCCGCCCGCATCCGGCGCAGCTCGTCCGCCGGAAGGGCCCACGCGGAAAAGGCCAGGATGCCGTCGATGGCCGCCCGGTTCAGTCCCGGCACCCGGGACAACGCCGCGCGGCCGCCGAAGAAAGCATCGACGGGATCGGCGAAGTGGTCCGCGATGCGCCGAAAGCCCACGCACCCGAGTCCCGGCACCCGGCCGAAAGCCAGCCAGGCAAGGTCTCGCCGGTTCTCACCCGGCATCCGGTTGCTTCCCCCTGCCGGCCCGCGGCCGCAGGGTCAGGCGCAACGGCGTGTGATCGAGCCCCAGCTCCGCGCGCAGCGCCTTGACCAGGTAGCGGCGGTAGCCCGCGCCGATGCCTTCCGGATAGTTGACGAAGAGCGTGAAGGTGGGCGGCTGCACGTCCGTCTGGGTGCCGTAGTAGAACTTCACGGCGCGCCCCCGGAACTGCGGCGGGGAGTGCCTCTCGGTGAGCCGCCGCAGCGCCCGATTGAGCGCCGGGGTCTTGATCCATCTGCGCTGGGCGTCGCCAACCCGCACCACCATGTCCATAAGCTTCTTCATCCCGGAGCCTTCCAGGGCCGATAAGGAAACTATCGGCACATGGTCGGCAAACGGTAGCCGGCGGTGTAAAAAATCCTGGTACACCTGAAGGCTCAGGCGGTCCGTATCCAGCAGGTCCCACTTGTTGATGCCCAGGACCATGGCCTTGCCGCGCTGGAAACCATAGGACATGACCTGCGCGTCCTGGTCCGTCACTCCCTCGGAGCCGTCCAGCAGGTGGATGACCACGTCGCCGGCGTCCACCGAGCGCAACGCGCGGCTCACGCTGTAGCGTTCCACCGGGTCCACCACCCGCGCCTTGCGCCGGATGCCAGCGGTGTCGGTAAGGCGGCAGGCAGTCCCGCGCCAGGTGAAGTCCGCCTGGAGCGCGTCGCGGGTGGTGCCGGGCCGCGAGTCCACCAGCGAGCGGTCGTAGCCCAGCAGCCGGTTGACCAGCGTCGACTTGCCCACGTTGGGCCGTCCCACCACGGCCAGCGCCAGGGGTTCGACGGACTCGCGGTCCCCTTCCTGGTCCCGTGGAAGCGCGTCCACCACCTCCTGCATGAGGTCGGCGACCCCCAGCCCGTGCTCCGCCGAGAGCGGGAACAGCCGCTCCACGCCCAGCCGGTAGAAGTCGTAGAGGTCGCTCTCGCGCGGCCCGGTGTCCAGCTTGTTGACCGCGTAGAAGACCGGCTTGGGGGTCTGCCGCAACAGCTCCGCGGCGGCCGTGTCCAGCGGCGTGGGGCCTGTGCGTCCGTCCAGGAGGAAGACGATGACGTCCGCCTCGTCCACGGCCGTGAGGGTCTGCTGCAGGATCCGCCCCTTGAGCCCCTCGCGCTCGTCCGGCTCCAGGCCGCCGGTATCCACCAGCTTGAAACGGTGCCGGCGCCACGACACCTGGTTGTAGTTCCGGTCGCGGGTCACCCCCGGCTGGTTGTCCACGATGGCGCGCCGGGCCCGGCTCAGGCGGTTGAACAGCGTCGACTTGCCCACGTTGGGCCGGCCCACGATGGCCACCAGCGGCATGTTCTCGGAAGTGCTCATGATCGGAGATAGATACGGAAACGACGCCGACGCCCGCCAACGTCATTTGTATGTTGAGAAAGCCTCTCAGATCGGCCAATTTGAGGGGTAGGCATGCGGGGGGAGCCGCACGTCATAGGGTGAGAGTCTTTAGGGGCTCTGCACCGGGCGGGAGTAGGACACCCCGCATGCCAGTTGTCGCTCCGAACAGATACCGGGGGGTAGTGGCCCCGCATAAGCAAGTGTGGAGGACAGCGTCATCCTAGCAGAAGAGGAGGCGGGCATGAAGGTATATGCAGGGCTAGATGTAGGCAAGCGGGAGTTGGTGGTGTGGGTGATGGGCGAGGGGTTGCGGCGGTTCAGGAATGAGGCAGGGGGCATCCGGGAGATGCGGGAGTGGCTGAGAGCGGAGGGGGTGAAGCAGGTGGTGTGTGAGGCGACGGGGGGCTACGAGCGGGGGGTGGTAGCGGGACTGAAGGGGAGTGGGGTGGCGGTGCACGTGGCGCATCCGACGCGGGTACGGGGGTTTGCGCAGGCGCTGGGGCGTGGGGCCAAGACCGATCCTATGGACGCGGAGGTGCTGGCGCATTACGGCGCGATGATGAAGGTGGAGGGGGAGGAGGAGGGGGACGGTGCCAGTGAGGAGTTACGGGAGGTGTTGGGACGTAGGCAGCAGTTGGTGCAGCAGCGAGTGCAGGAACTCAATCGGCTGGAGAAGGGGCTTCGGGGGGCGAACAAGAAGTCCTGTGAGCGCCATGTGGCATGGCTGGACAAGGAGATCGCGCGGCTGGACAAGGCCCTCCAGGCGCTGTGGCGGCGTCACCCGGAGTTGCGGGAACGGGCGGCCCTGTATCAGAGCGTGAAGGGCGTGGGAGAGCTCACCGCGGCCACCTTGCTCGGGTACTTGCCCGAACTGGGCCGAGGGTGCGGCAGAGGCTTGACCTCCTTGGCGGGCTTGGCGCCTTGGTCCCACGACAGCGGCCGGCGTCAAGGCTACCGCGCCATCCGCGGTGGCCGTGGCACCGTCCGTCGGGCCTTGTACATGGCCGCGCTGTCAGCGACACGGTGCAACCCCGAACTGGGTGGTTTCTATCGTCGGTTGCGGCGCCGCGGCAAGCCCGCAAAGGTGGCCCTGGTGGCGGTGATGCGAAAGCTCTTGTTGCAACTCCATGCCATCGCACGCCGTGGCACCCCGTGGTTGCCGACCCCCAACCCACAGCCACTTAGCCCTTGACTCCCATCACAGATACTCCCGCGAAGCTTGTCCCCGACCCCGATCGGGGAGCGGGAATCCAGGAGGGTTTGGGGCGGGGCCGTAAATCGCCGCACGCCCCTCCACCCCCGGGTTCCCGCTTTCGCGGGAGTATCTGTGATGGGAAACAAGGGCTAATCCGGTTGCGGGTGGAGGGTCGGCAACCACGGGGTACCGCGGCGTGCGATGGCATGGAGCTGCAACAAGAGCTTACGCATCACCGCCACCAGGGCCACCTTTGCGGGCTTACCTCGGCGCCGCAACCGACGATAGAACCCACCCAGTTCGGGGTTGCACCGTGTAGCTGACAGCGCGGCCATGTACAAGGCCCGCCGGACCGTGCCACGGCCTCCGCGGATGGCGCGGTAGCCTTGACGCTGGCCGCTGTCGTGAGACCAGGGCGCCAAGCCCGCCAAGGAGGTCAAGCCCCTGCCGCAGCCTTGGCCCAGTTCGGGCAAGTACCCGAGCAAGGTTGCCGCAGTGAGCTCTCCCACGCCCTTCACGCTCTGAAACAAGGCTGCCCGTTCACTCAACTCCGGGTAACGCTGCCATAGCGCCTGGAGGGCCTTGTCCAGCCGCGCGATCTCTTTGCCCAGCCAGGCCACATGGCGCTCACAGGACTTCTTGTTCGCTCCCTTAAGCCCCTTCTCCAGCCGATTGAGTTCCTGCACCCGCTGCTGCACCAACTGCTGCCGCCGCCCCAGCACCTCTCGCAACTCCTCACTGGCCCCGTCCGCCTCCTCCTCCCCCTCCACCTTCATCATCGCCCCGTAGTGCGCCAGCACCTCGGCGTCCATAGGATCGGTCTTGGCCCCACGTCCCAGCGCCTGCGCAAACCCCCGTACCCGCGTCGGATGCGCTACGTGCACCGCCACCCCGCTCCCCTTCAATCCCTCCACCACTCCCCGCTCGTAGCCCCCCGTCGCCTCACACACCACCTGCGTCACCCCCTCCGCTCTCAGCCACTTCCGCATCTCCCGGATACCCCCTGCCTCATTCCTGAACCGCCCTAACCCTTCCCCAACACCCACACCACCAACTCCCGCTTGCCTACATCTATCCCTGCATATTCCTTCATGACCGCCTCCTCTTCTGCTACCATGACGCTGTCCTCCACACTTGCTTATGCGGGGCGCTGACCCCCGGTATCTGTTCGGAGCGACAACTGGCATGCGGGGTGTCCTACTCCCGCCCGGTGCAGATCCCCAAAGGCTCTCACCCCATGACGTACGACTCGCCCCGCATGCCTACCCCTCAAATTGGCCGATCTGAGGGGATCTCTCAACATACAAATGACGTACCTGGAACGTCGTTGCCTCACGAATCCTGACAGGGTCCCGTCACAGCCCGAAGGCCGCGAGGCTCCGGGGGTCCCGGCTCCACCCGGGGGCGGCCTTGACGGCGAGCTCCAGGTAGACGCGGCATCCCAGCAGGCGCTCCAGGTCTTCCCGCGCCGCGCTGCCGATTTCCTTCAGCGCCGCGCCGTGCTTGCCGATGAGGATCGGCTTGTGGCTGTCCCGTTCGGTGTGAATGGTGGCGGCGATAACCACCAGGGCGCCGCCGTTCTTCTCCTCGAAGCCCTGGACCGACACCGCCGTGCCGTACGGGATCTCCTGGCGGGTGCGCAGGAATACCTTCTCGCGGACGATCTCCGCGGCGATGAACCGCTCGGTCTGGTCGGTCAGCTCGTCCTCCGGAAAGTAACGGGGACCGGCCGGGAGACGCCCGAGGATCCCTTCCACCAGCAGCGGGACGTTCTCCCCGGTGCGGGCGCTGATGGGCAATATCTCCCGGTCGGGCAGCAGCTCCGCCAGGCGCGCCATGACCGGCAGCAGCCGCCCCTTGGACACCGCGTCGATCTTGTTGAGCGCGATCACGGTCTCGTGCCCGCTGCCGGCGAGGAGCCCGGCGATGTCCTCGTCGTCCGCCCTCAGGCCCGCACGGCCGTCCACCACCCACACCACCGCCTCCACGTCGCCCAGTGAGCGCTTGGCCACGTCCACCATGCGCCGGTTCAGGAGCGACCGCGCCCGGTGTATCCCCGGCGTGTCCAGCAGCAGGATCTGGCCACCCGGCACCGTCTTGATGCCCATGATCCGGTTCCGGGTCGTCTGCGGCCTGGGGGTGACGATGGCGATCTTCTCCCCCAGCAACTGGTTCAGCAGCGTGGACTTGCCCACGTTGGGCCGGCCCAGGATCGCGACGAAACCCGAGCGGAAATCCGCCGGAACAGGCGCTTCCTCCTGCTCCCCGGGCGTGGACTCGGTGGCGGCCATCGATCCATTATGGCACGGGCGGAGGACACGTCAATCCGCGGCCCCGACGAGCGCAGACCGGCATGGGATGGCGTTTCATCCCGGTGCGCACGGCACTACCGCCAGCGCTGACTTGGTGATGGCCCATACTTTGCGACGAAGTGGAGGATGCGATGGTACAGGTACATCGAAGACTCCGAATGGAAGGATATAACCAATAGCGGGATGCTGAAACCGGGGCGCAATAGCTGCGGATCCGGCAAGTGGTTGGCTGGCAGCGAGGAGGCCGCCTGGCGGTGGGGGCGAGCACTGGACGAGCGTTTCCCAGGTCGGGTTGTCATTTTGGATCTGGACGACGACGTCGCCGAGAGGGCCACCCTCTTTGCAAATCTTGACGGCATCGGACATGCGGCGTACATTGACTCCGACGACTTGTGGCGGCTTCGGATCGTGGACATACGGAGGTACGAAGGATGAGACGTCCTGGACAACACGCGGTGTTTGCCACCTTCCGTCCCGCGGACGATCGGACCCGAGCGGTCCTTTGCCGGGGCAAGCCCGTAAGCAGTCTTGCCCGCTTCACGGGCACGGACACGCCGCCCGTCAGCCTGTTGATGGATGCCTGCCAAAAGGGCGACAACCTTGTCCGTATCGAACTTCTGGTACATGCCGAGCGAACGAAACAACTGCCCGAAGGCGGCGACTTCGAACTGGTGGCCGGAGATGCGTTGTTGGGATACGGCACGATCCTTCCCCGTGCTATGGGGAATGAGCCTGCTGACGTGAAACCGCCGAGTTGACGAAAACCCGCCGTGAACGTTCGCTGAATCGAACTCAGCCCTCCAGAAACATTTGCTGGCGGTCTTGCCGGGACTCCCCGTCCGGCGCTTCACCCGGCCCTTCGCACGTGGATGAAGGTGCGGAGCGCCAGGTCCAGGAGGAAGATCCCCAGGGCGGCGGCGGCCAGCGTCCACCAGATTCCCCGGGTGGAGCCCGCGGCGTCGGGGTCGGCGGTGAAGAGGCGCTCGATGTCCTCGGCCAGGGTCTCCGACCGCAGCATCGTGCCGCCGGTCTCCCGGGCCAGCCGCTCCAGCAGCTCGGTGTTGGCGTCCATCTCCCGGTACTCCCGCGAGAAGGGCACGATGAAGGGGACCGTGAGCGCCACCGGAGGGGCCCCGGCGGGTCCCGACGGCTGCTTCACGGTGAGCAGGTTGATGCCCCGGCGCGGGGTGGCGAAGCTCGTGCGGTAGCGTCCCGGAGCCACCTGCCGGAAGGCTCCCTCCTCCAGGGTCTCGTCGGCGCGGGTCAGCAATCCCTGCAGCTTCAGGTGGTTCACCGGCCGCCCCGCGGCCGAGAAGAGGTCCACCACCGCGTCCATGACCTCGCCTTCCCTCACGAAGTCGGTCCGCAGCCGGTGGTCGGAGACGCTCCGGACGGCCAGGCGCGCCGTCTGCGCGGCCCACCGGGAAAACGCCGGCCACTGCACCCAGTGCCGCCCCCAACGGCCGGAGACGTCCGAGGTGAACGCGTAAACCCGGCCCAGGCCGTAGCGCCACGACACCAGCAACGGGTCCTCGCCGGCCAGCAGGTGGACTTCCGCCCCGGGCTTGACGTGCGTCAGCACGTAGCCCAGGATCGGCGGCAGCGGCCCGTCCGAAAGGCCGCGCATGGGCCCCGCGGGCCCGGCGACGCTGGGGGTCAGGGTCTTCTCCACCAGCAGGTCACGGGAGATCAGCAGCGTTTCGGTGGTGAAGATCTGCGGTATGGTCCGCGGGTCCACCGTGGCGTAGCTCCTGCCGCTGCCGCTCCGGGCGAGCTGGGTCATGAGACGGCGGTCGGCATCGCCGCCGATGGATACCGTGGACACGGTGATGCGTTCCTGGGCCATGCGCGTCACCTGCTCCAGCAGGTCGTCCTTCTCGGTGAGGCCGTCGGACAGCACCAGCACGTGCTTGATGGCGGCCTCCTTGGCCGCCAGCACCCGGCGCCCTTCCACCATGGCCTTGCGGAGATCGGTGCCGCCGTCCGAGGTAAGGCTCGCCACGTCCTCGGCGATGTCCTCGGCGCCGCCCGCCGCGCGGAACGGCACCACCCATTCCCAGTTGGAGTCGAACGCCAGGATGCCCACCTCGTCGGCGGGGTTGAGCAGCTCGGCCGATGCCATGGTGGCGGCCTTGGCCAGGTCCAGCTTGGTGGTGCCGTAGGGGCCGCTGCCCATGCTGCCGGACTTGTCCACCACGAAGAGCAGCGTCACGTGCGGCAACTCCATGCGCGCCGGCGGGCGCATCTCCACCGGCAGCGTGCGCTCCAGCGGCGTCCGGTAGTAGCCCCCCGCGCCGTAGCTGCGGGTCCCCCCCAGCACGATGAGGCCGCCGCCGAGGTCGCGCACGAACCGTTCGACGCGCTCCATCTTCACCTGCGCGAGCTGGTAGGCGGGGACGTTGTCCAGGATCAGCAGGTCGAAGCCCGATAGCTCGGGCAGGGTGAGGTTGGCCCACGCCGGGGTCTTCTCCACCACCTCGTACCCCTGCACCCGCAGGGCCTCGGCCATGAAACGCCGTGAAGCGTCGGCGTCGTGGAGGTAGAGGACGCGGGAGGGTCCCTTGACGCTGACGATGCCCTGCAGCAGGTTGTTCTCCGCCAGCACGTCCGCGTCCGCCTCCACCATCAGCTCGTAGGTGTGGGTGCCGCGGCGCTCCACGCTGTCGGTGAAGCTGAGCCAGTTGGCGCCGGGCGTCAGCTCCCGCCGAATGGAGCGGACGACGCGCCCGTCGCGCAGCAGCGTCACCGCCGCCGAGGATGCCCGCGCGCTGGTGAGGGCGGCCTTGATCTCGAAGGTCTCGCCGCTGTCCACCACCGAGGGGACGGTGAGCTCCGACAGGTAGACCTCGTTCCGGCCCTCCGCGAGGCTCACGGGATACGACCACACCGCGACTCCATGGGACCGCAGCATGTGCAGCACGCGCTCCACCGAGCCGCGGTTCTCGTTGGCGTCGGAGATGAGCAGAATACGGTTCTCCCGTCCCTCGCTGAGCTCGCCCAGGGCGCCCTGAAGCGCGGCGCCGAGGTCGGTGGCGTCGCGCTCCGGCGGCGGCGGCAGCTCGCTCGGGGGAAGCTCGTCGGTGGGCAGGAACTCCCACTGTGGGCGGCGGGCGAAGGAAAACACGCCGAGCCGTACCTTCGGACCCACCAGCGCCTGGGCCTGCTCCAGGACGTCCGAGGCCCGGTCCCGGGCCTCCTCGCCGACGCTGTGGGAAAGGTCGACGGCCATTACCACGTCCAGCTCCGGGTCCTCGGCGAGAATCCGCGGGTTCACCAGGGCCACCACCAGCACCGCCATCGCCGGCACCCGCAGCCACAGGGGGAGGAGCGACCGGCGGGTCCGGCAAACCACAACGCTTTCCGCCAACAGCAGCGCCAGCGCCAGCACCAGCAGCGCCGGCCAGAGGTCGAAGCGCACTCCCGGACCGCTCTCCACCGCCGCCGGCGCGGAGGCGGTCGCATCCGCCTGGTAGGACGGACGGATGCGGGACTCCTGCTCGCTGAACAGGTTCACCGCGAACTCGCCTTCTCCACGCTCGCCCTGGAAACGATAGAAACCCACCTGCTCGGTGTCGGCGTAGGTGCCGGTGCGTTCCCGGACACGAACCGGGCTGCTCTCCCCGGAGGGGTCCACGAACACCAGCCGCTCCTCGTCCACGCCCACGTCCGCCACGAAGGGCAGGCCCGCCGCCACCTGGCTGGCGGGGAACTCCCGGGCGGTAGGCCGGAACCAGGAGAAGGCGTTGCGCATCAGCAACGGGAACGACACCCGGAACGGCAGGTCGGACTGGGTCAGGTCGAAGGCGAACACCAGCGCCTTGAGATCGCCGGATTCCACCGCGTGGATCAGCGGCCCGCTCCCGGATTCGGCCAGGGAGACGCCGCCGCCGTCCCCGACCAGCTTCAGCGCATCCTGGACGTAGAGCCCGTCCAGGCTCACTCCCTTGGCCAGCGGATGGTCGGAACCGGTGGAAACCAGCGCCGGCCGCCGCGTCCGCCCGGCGACGCGCAGGGGCAGGCCCTCGGCCACGGTGCGGATGAGAATGAAGTTGCCGCGGGCGAGGGGCGGAGCCGGCACCCGATCCAGCATCACCACGTCATAGGCCGCCACCTGCTCGGTCACGCGGTCCACCGGGATGCGGTCGATGCGCGCCAGGGTGACGTGGGGAAAGTACCGCAGCAGGCGTTCCAGGAACGGGTTGCCGGGGCCCACGTAGAGAACCCGCGTGGGGCGCTCGTCGGGAAAGGCCAGGAAGGCGCGGTTGTCGGTCTCCAGGTCGTCGTCAATAGCCAGCAGCGCGGTGGCGCGGCCGCGCAGGGGGCCGGGGATGCCATAGATCAGCACCTCCCGGGCGAACGGCTCCAGGGACAGGAGCGCGCGGCTCACCACCCGGTCCGAGACCGTGACGATCAGGGGGGCGTGCACCGGCCGCTCGGTGAAGTTCTGCACCACCACCATGGCCTCGTACTCGTCGGCCTCGCCGGCCACCCTGCGGAACTGGAACCCCAGGATTCCGACGTTGTCCGCCCCGCCCCGCACCTGCACGAGTTCCAGGTAGGACGCCGACAGCGGCAGCTCCTCGATGTCCTCGAAGGCGCCGTCGGTGATCACCACCACCCGATGCGGCCCCTGGCGTTTGAGAAACGTGTGCGCCAGCAGCACCGCCTCCTTCACCGGCGCCTCGGCGTCGGTGGCGGCCAATCCCTCCGCCGCCTGCCGCAGCCGTGCGCGATCCCGGGTGAAGGGCTGCACCACCTCGGGCGCGGCGCCGGCGGCGATGATCATCATCCGGTCGCTGCCTCCCAGTCCGTCGATCCGGCTCAGCAACTCGTCGCGCGCCGCGCTCCAGCGCGAACCCGACTCCCCCGCCGCCTTCATGCTGGCGCTCACGTCCATCACCACCACCAGGTCGCGGCCGCCGCCGCCCACGCCCAGGAGCGCCGGCCCGGCCAGCGCCATGATGACCGCGGCGGCGGCCAGGAGCTGCAGGATCAGCGGCAGGTTGCGGCGCCAGAGCCAGCCCAGGCGCCGCCCGATGGGCCTCTCCCGCAGGACCTTCTCCAGCAGGAAGAGCGCGGTGACGGGCACCCGGGGGCCCCGCGGCCTGAGGCTGTTGAGCAGCAGGATGAGCGGGACGGCTCCCAGCAGGAAGAGAAAAGCCGCGGGAAAGAGCCACAGCATCGGAGGCTATCCTGGTGTCCCGCTAGCTCGCGCTCGAGGAAGAAGGAGCGGGAGCGCGGTTCGAACCCGCCCGCGCCGGTTCCACGTCGTCGGCCGACGCGGGCTCGTGCATCAGGTAACGCAGCACGAAGTCGTCGAAGGGGACGTCGCTGGTGGTGCGCCGGTAGTCCATCTGCCGGCCCTCGCAGAAGCGCTCGGCGCCGGCGAAGAAGTCCTCCGCTTCCCGGTGGAACCGCTCCGCCAGGTCCCGGTCGACGAACACGCGGCGCTCCCGGCCGGTCTCGACGTCCACCAGCGACACGTCGCCCCCCGGGTCCAGCCGCGTCTCGCCGTCCTTGAGCACGTGGACGAGCAGCACGTCGTGCCGCTTCCGCGCCAGCTCTTCCAGGGCGGCGCGGCATCCGGACGCGTCCAGCAGGTCGCTGAACAGCACCACCAGCCCGGGCCGGGGATAGAGCCGCGTGAAGGTCTTCACCGAGGTCTCCAGGTCGGTGCGGCCGGCGCACGACAGTTCCGCGAGGAAGTTGAACAGGGAGAGCAGCTGACGCCGCGCCCGCGCCGGCGGCAACTGCGCGGTCACGTCCTCGGCCAGACCCGCCGCCCCCACCCGGTCGTGGGTCTTGAGGCCGATGTACCCCAGGGCCGCGGCGACGTTCTTGGCGAAGTCGATCTTGGCGGGCGAGCCTTCCGCCATGGACAGGCTGGTGTCCAGCAGGAGGTAGACCGTGATCTCCTCCTCGGCGGTGAACACCTTGAGCAGCAGCCTCTCCAGGCGGCCGTAGACGTTCCAGTCGACGTAGCGCAGGTCGTCGCCGCGGCTGTACTTGCGGTAGTCGGAGAACTCCAGGCTGAAGCCCTTGCGGACCGTGGGATGCTCCCCGCGCGCGATGCCCCAGCTCAAGCGCTTGGCCACCAGCCGCAGCTTGTCCAGCCGGGCCAGGAAGTCCGGCTCCAGGAAACGGTGGGCGTCGGCCTCGGCCATCAGGGCTGCACCTCCGGCACCTGCTCCACCACCTCCTCCAGCACCCGTTCCGGGGCGATGCCGGAGGCTTCGGCGGCGAGATTGAGGAGCAGCCGGTGACGCAGGCTCGGCATGAGGTCGCGGCGGATGTCCTCGAACGACACGTTGGGCCGGCCGGAAAGCAGCGCCCGGGCCTTGGCCGCCAGGATCAGCGCCTGCAGACCCCGGGGGCTGGCGCCGTACTGCACGTACTTCCGCGCCAGCTCGGTGCTGTGATCGGTCTCCGAATGGGTCGCCATCACCAGCCTGACGGCGTAGTCCCGCACCGGACCGGCCAGCGGCACCGCCCGCACCGCCTCGCGCATCTCCAGCACCGACTCCGCCGCCAACACCTTGGTGAGACCGCCGGAAGGGGCCGCGGTGGTCAACTCCGCGATCCGTCCCATCTCGTCGTAGGAGGGGTAGCGGACGATGAGCTTGAAGAAGAAACGGTCCACCTGTGCCTCCGGGAGCGGATAGGTGCCCTCCATCTCGATGGGGTTCTGGGTGGCCAGGACCATGAACGGGCTCGGGATCGCATGCGCCGCGCCGCCGGCGGTGACGCTCTGGTCCTGCATCGCCTCCAGCAGCGCCGACTGGGTCTTGGGAGTGGCCCGGTTGATCTCGTCCGCCAGCACGATGTTGGCGAACACCGGACCGGCCTCGAACTCGAACACCTTCCGCCCCGAGACGTCCTCGTTGACCACGTTGGTGCCGGTGATGTCCGCCGGCATGAGGTCGGGGGTGAACTGGATGCGCGAGAAGCTCAGGTCCATGAGCTCTCCCAGCGAGCGCACCATCAAGGTCTTGCCCAGGCCCGGAACGCCCTCCAGCAGACAATGGCCGCCGCACACCAGCGCGATGAAGATGCCTTCGATGAGCTCCTCGTGGCCCACCACCGCCTTGCGCATCTCGCTCCTGACTTCCTCGAACGCGTGCTGCGCGCTCTCCATGCGGTGCCGGACCCCGTCGATCGTTGCTTCCGATGTCACTGCCATGTCACTCCCATGAAACCTTGCCGGCCGGCACTTCCGCGCGGCCGCGCGCGGGTTTAAAACCGCCCCTACACACGCTCCTTGCGCGGCGCGGACTCACGGTCCAGGTCCCGTTCGCGTCACCCCCAGGGACAGGAAATACTGCTTGATGGTTTCCTTGAACTCGGCGGGAATCTCCTCCGACGAAAGCTCCGCCTCCACCTGCCGGCGGTACCGGACCACCACCTCCTCCTCGCCCACGGTGCTGTCGCCCGCGCGCGCCTCGCCCCTGAAACCGAATCCCCTGCTCTTGCCCGGACCCAGCAGCCCTTCCAGGTGCGTGCGCACACGCGCCTGGAAACCGGGGTCGAAGGGCTCCTGCCCGCCCTTGCCGGGCTCGTTCCCGGGTTGCCGCCCCGCCGGCGGCGAGTCCTCCGGGGGCCCCTCGGGGCGCCCGGGCCGGGTCGCCTCGGCCATGGACTCGCCGGTCTCGTCACCGAGCAGCAACTCGGTGAGGAACTGCCGGGTGCCCTCCAGCGAGCGCCGGTCCTGCTCCTGCCGGGCGTCCCGCTCCAACCGGTCGAGGAACTCCTGCACTTCCTGCTCGCTCATATCCTCGGAGGCGCCGGGCCGCTGGTCGAGGGAAGACAGCCCCAGGGATTCCAGCAGATCGCTTCTGCTCTTCCCCTGAAACGCGTCCCCGGTCCGGCCGGCCTCCGAACGCCGCAGGTGTTCCCGCAACCGCTCCAGGGCCTTGTCGGAGAGCGCCGGCCATTCGAGACCCGACCGCGCGGGCCATGACCGGGTCATGTCCTCCAGCACGTCCACCACGGCCGCCACCGACGCCTCCAGCCGCGACTTCTCGGGGCCGGCCTCGCCCAGTTGCCGCTCGGCCATCTCGCGCAAGGCCGCGGCCATGCGCCGGCTCTCGGCGAGGTCCTGTTCCCGCGCCTGCCGTTCCAGCTCCCGGGCATGCTCCTCGATCGCCTGGGCCATGCGCGACGGCGCCGACGCCGCCTGGGGAGCGCCGCCCTGCGGCAGCCACAACCCCGCCGCGGCCAACAGCACCAGGAGCGGCCCGGCCAGCGCCTGCCAGGTGAACCGGCGCCGGCAAAGCGGCTGCAGCGCCACCGCACCGACCTTCCCCGCCGCTTCCTCCACCACCAGGGACTCCTCCGGGCCGAGCCGTCCTTCCGGCCGCTCCCGCGACCGGGACAGTATCTCCGACGCCGTCAGCACCCGCTCCTTGAGCTCCAGTCCGTCATCCACCTGCTTGAGCGAGCGGACGAACGCCTGCTCCCGCCACGGACGCAGCAGGAACACCGCTGCCGCCGCGGCGGCGAACACCAGCGGCGCGAACCACAGCAGGCCGGCGTCCACGGGTGCCAGGGCCCTCGCCAGCACCACGCCGGCGGCAGCCAACGCGGTGTAGAAGAGGCTTTCCAGCAGCAGCCGCTCGCGCCGCTTGCGGCGCTCCCAGCGGCGCAGGCCGGCCAGCTTCTCCTCCAGAACCATTCCAGGATCGTTCACGAATAGCCTTTCTGGATGCGTCTCAGGCCCCGGGCCAGGAACCCCAGGCCCATGGCGAACACCAGCCCCTGGAAGGCCCAGTGCACGAGCGCCGGCGGCCACGCCGGACCCCACGGCGGGGCCATGTCCAGAGTGCCGAGATGATAGAGCAGAAACGCCACCGGATTCAACGTCTGGGCCCACGCCCCGAACGCGCCGGAGATCAGGAAGAAGCAGACGAAGATCCAGCGAATGAAGACCCGGCGGCTGTCGGCCTTGCGCTCCCAGAAGGCCAGGCCCACGAGGCCCCAGATTCCGTAGCCCACGGCATACAGGAAGAGCATGGGCAGGGTGGAAGCCATGTCGTCCAGGGGCGCCCGGGCGATGGCGCCGGACCACGCCAGCAGCGGCGCCGCAAGGCCGAGGAGGATGAGCCCGTGGACCGCCAGGACGGAGAGCAACCCGGCGGCCACGGCGAAGACGCCGAGACGCTCCTCTTCGAGCCAATGCCGCAGCGGCGAGAAGCGCCAGGCGAGGAACTCGAGACCGGCGAACCGAAGCGTCAGGTAGACGATCAGCAGCAGCGCGGCCACCACCGAGAACTTGAAAAGGAACGCGGGGCCGATCCAGAACCGTGCCTCGGCCGCCGGCAGCACCAGCGCCAGCACCTGGAGCGTGCCGAGGATGGCCACGTACAGCAGATAGGTCATGCAGGCCTGACCCTCGTCCCAATAGACCGTCACGGCTTCCCGGAAAACCGGGTTCGTCCACGGCCTCACAGGTCCTCCTCCTCCCCACCCAACGGGATCGCCACGCGAAACAACTTGAAGTGATGGGTCGCCACGCGGGGGTCCTTCACCCGCAACTCCGCCTCCTCTCCCCGTATCCAGCCGATGACGAAGGCCGTCTTGGGGTCCGGGTCTCCGTCCGGGAACACCGAGCGCCGAAGCAGCACCTCCCGCACCTTTTCGTCGAACCAGACGTCCTCGGCCTGCGGTTCCAGCCCTTCCACCGCCTCGCCGGCGCTGCGAACCTCCGGCAGCTCGCGCCGCAGGCGGCCCCCCGGCGGAACGTCTCCCAACCTGTAGCCGCGCCCGCCGATCAGCAGCCAGCACTCGGTCAGGCTGCCGGCGCCGCGGTTGGCGATGGCGATGCGGTAGGTCCGGCGCGAATGCTCCCACTCGATGGCGACCGGCGAAGGCCGGACGGCGCGAAGCCGGAACAGCGCCGTGTTCCATTCCACCAGCGGAACGTGAACGAGGTTGCGCGGGCGCCCCTCTCGCAGTACCAACGACGCCTCCGCTTCGCCGCCGGGCGCCGGCACCAGGTCGAGCTGGGTCAGGTCGCGGCCGAGGCTGAAGGAAAAATCCTTGTGGCGGGTCGCGAACAGGCCCACGTTGGAGTGCACCGGCGCCACGTCCGACCACAGCGTTCCGTCCACCACCGTGGAAGAGATCAGGATTCCGTCCGGTGTGTGGCCGCCCCGGTCGAAGTACCAGTAACCGGCGAGCGCCCACACCAGCGCAAGCCCCGCCGGCGCCAGGGTCAGCGCGTATCCGCGGGCGCCGCCGGCCTTCCAGTAACGGAACCACAGCAGCAGCGAGCCGGCGTAGAGCGCCAGCGCCAGAAGCAGGGACAGCATCGGGGACCGCAGGCTGGAGAAACCGAAGTCCTGGAGCAACCCGATGAACAACGGCAGGTTCCAGGCCGTCCACGGCTCCGTGCGCCGGGGAGGAGGCGCTCCCAGGGCCTCCCCGAAGAGCGCCGCAAGGCCCTTCCAATCCGATACCGGCGGCCGGCCCACGTCCAGCGCCAGATAGACGACCCTGCCCTCGCCGTGGGGCTTCTCCACAAGGACGGGGGTACCGCCCTCCGTCAGCAGGACGCGGCCGTCGGCGGTGGGCGCGGCGTTCTGAACGAGCACGTCCTCGAGCACCCCGCCGAACTGGGCCGACAGCTCCGGCAACGCGTCCAGCCGCTTGAGGCCGTCCACCCTGACGGGGAGCAACGCGGCGGTGGCCGGGTCCTGGTACAGGGCGAAGTGGGCGCCGCCCAGCACCACCAGGATCCCGCCCGCGGACAGCCAGTGCGTCAGGGCGCCCCGCTGTGTCCTGGACAACCCCCGCAGGGACTGCTCGTAGAGCATGACGCTCCAGACGCCACCGAATGCCCTGGGGTCTTCCGGAAGATCGCTCAGGGCCACGGAGACCACGGGCACCGGGGTCTGATAGGAAAGCGGGATGGCGGGTGCGACGTTGCTGCGGGTGAGCAGGAGAATCAGCGGCTGGCCGGTGAAGCGGCCGCGCAAGGTGACAGCGGTTTCATGCCTTCGGCCGCCGCCGGTGAAACGCAGGACCAGCGGCTGCGCCACCGAGTCCGGATCGACGGTGACGTAGACGACCTTGCGCGCATGGGTCGAGAGAAAGACGTCGCGGCGCTGGATGAACGAGTAGGGCTCCATGCCCCGGGTGGGACCGCCGCGGGCCTCCACCACCTCCAGGACGCCGCGGACGGCCACCCCGGAGTTGACCAGCTCGATACGCACCGGCAAGGGCTCGCCGAGCCGGAAGATACCTCCGAAACCCGGCTGCGCCCGAATCGAAACCTCGGCCGAGGCATGAGCGGCAACAAAGAGCCCCAAGGCCGCCAGAACCACGGCCCACCCCGCCGGCCCCGAGCCCTTCGTCAAGCTCGGGACAGGCCGTGGCGAAGCGCCGGCGAAGCGAAGTCGACGAAGTCGAAGGAGGCTATTCGATGAAAGAGACGTCCAGTACCTCGAAGTTCCGCACGCCCGCGGGCGTACGCACCTCCACCAGGTCACCCACCCGGCGGCCGATCAGGGACCGTGCCACCGGGGAGCCCAGGGAAATCCGCCCTTCCCTGGGCTCCGCCTCGTGCTCGCCAACGATCTTGTAGATGACGTTCTCGTCGGTGTCGTCGTCCACCAGCTCGACGGTGGCGCCGAATACGATCTTGTCGCCGGAGAGCTTGGATACGTCGATGACCTGAGCCCGCGCGATCTTGTCCTCAATCTCGCGAATCTGGACATCGAGCAGCGACTGGCGATCCTTGGCCGCGTGAAACTCCGCGTTCTCCGACAGGTCGCCATGGGCCCGGGCTTCCTCGATGTCGCGAACATTCTTGGGACGCTCAACGGATTTGAGGCGCTGGAGATCCTCCAGCAATCGCTGATGCCCCTGCGCCGTCATCGGCACGGGGCCGTCATTGTCTGCCATACAACCGCACCTCTAAAAATTTGCGGGCAAGCCGAGAAAACCTCCGCCTGCCCGTGGACTTGAACCCGCTGGGGAGTGTAACACCCGTCAGCGAGAAATCAAGGAAGGGGTTTGGAAAACCGGCAGGGCGACCGGCGGGCACCGCGCGAGCAAGAGGCCGCCTCCGACACCTCTCCCTCTGGGAGAGGTCGGCCGAAGGCCGGGTGAGGGCGCCTCGGCGGCCCTGTCCGCGAGGTCCATGTCCATCCCAACGGCGGGGGTGTCCTCGGACTCCCTCACCCCAACCCTCTCCCGGAGGGAGAGGGGGCGGATGGGAATGATCGCAAACTCTGAATCGACTCAACCGGAACAGATCAAGCCACTCGGTAAGCTGGAGTGCGGTTCTCGGGGGGTGGGCGCACGACGGGCAAGCGGACACAGCCAAACGCAGCCCCCGCCGTCAGGAGTCGCGCGGGGGGTTGGGCCAGGAGCGTTTGCCGGGGCCGAAGACGTGGCAGGCGGTGCCGTGGCCGCCGAGGGAGAAATCGAGCTCGGGCTCCACCTCGGTGCAGATCTGCTCGCGGAACGGGCAGCGGGGGTGGAAGTTGCATCCGGTCGGGGGATTGACGGGGCTGGGGACGTCGCCTTCCAGCACCATGCGGTCCTTCTTGGGATTGGGGTCGGGCATGGGCACGGCGGACAGCAGGGCGCGGGTGTAGGGGTGGCGGGCGTCGGTGTAGATGGCCGCGCTGGGGGCGATCTCGACGATCTTGCCGAGGTACATGATGGCCACCCGGTGGCTGACGTGCTCCACCACCCTGAGATCGTGGGAGATGAAGAAGAACGTGAGGCTCATGCTCTCCTGCAGCTCCTGCAGGAGGTTGATGATCTGGGCCTGGATCGACACGTCCAGCGACGACACCGGCTCGTCCGCGACGATGAACTTGGGCGACACCGCCAGGGCCCGGGCTATGCCGATGCGCTGGCGCTGGCCGCCGCTGAACTCGTGCGGGTAGCGGTCGTAGTGGTCGTCGCGCAGGCCGACCTTGTCGAGCAGCGCCATGACCTGTTCCTTGCGGTCGCCGCCGGACGCCATGCGATGGATCTTGAGGCCCTCGCCGATGATCTCGCCGACCCTCATGCGGGGATTGAGAGAGGCGTAGGGGTCCTGGAAGATGATCTGCATGCGCCTGCGCAGGTCGCGCATCTCGGCGCTGGAGATCCTCATGATGTCCTTGTCCTCGAACAGGATCTCGCCGTCGGTGGGCTCGATCAGGCGGAGGATCGTGCGGCCCAGCGTCGACTTGCCGCAGCCGGACTCCCCCACCACGCCCAGGGTTTCTCCATCCTCCACGGTCAGGCTGACGCCGTCCACGGCCTTGACGTCGCCCTTGCGCCGGGCGAGCAGTCCTTCCTCCACGGGGAAGTACTTCTTCAGGTTTCTGACTTCGAGCAAGCTCATGGGATCGGTGGTCCTGTCAGAGGCGTCGCGCTAGTTCGTCCTGTAGCACGCCACCCACTGGTTGCGCGCCTTTTCCTCCAGGGTGGGCTCGTGGCCCTCGCAGATTCCCGTCGCCTTGAAGCAGCGGTCCCGGAAGCGGCACCCGCTGGGGAGGTCCAGCGGGCTGGGCACGACGCCCGGTATGGCGTCGAGGCGGCGCTTGCTGGTGCCGCTGGGGAGCGAGTTCAGGAGGCCGATGGTGTACGGGTGCAGGGGCTTGCTGAAGATCACCTCGGGCTTGGCGCGCTCGACCATCCGGCCGGCGTACATGATGGCCACGTCGTCCGCCTGCTCCGCCACCACCCCGAGGTCGTGGGTAATGAGCAGCAACGCCATGCCGAGCTGGTCCTGCAGTTCGCCCATCAATTCCAGGATCTGCGCCTGGATGGTGACGTCAAGGGCCGTGGTGGGCTCGTCGGCGATGAGGAGGCTTGGGTTGCACGACAGCGCCATGGCGATCATCACGCGCTGGCGCATGCCGCCGCTCATCTGGTGCGGGTAGTCGTTGACGCGGATGCCGGGATCGGCGATCTTCACCAGCCGAAGCATCTCGACGGCCTTGTCCTTGGCCTCCCGGCGCGAAACCTTCTGGTGGAGGCGGATGGCCTCCATGATCTGGTCGCCGACGGTGAACACCGGGTTCAACGAGGTCATGGGCTCCTGGAACACCATGGAGATCTCGTTGCCGCGGATCTGCCGCATCTCCTCGTCCGCCAGCTTCAGGAGATCCTGCCCGCGGTAGAGGACCTCGCCTTCCGCCACCCGTCCGGGCGGGTTGGGGATCAGCCGCATGACGGAAAGGGCCGTCACGCTCTTGCCGCAGCCCGACTCGCCCACGAGTCCCACCGTCTTGCCCGCTTCGATGGTGAGGTTCAGTCCGTCCACCGCCGGGAACTCACCGTCGGAGGTCACGAACGAGGTGTGGAGATTCTTGATTTCAAGCAGTGTCGCCATGCCCCGCGGCCGCTCCTGCCTAACCCGCCTATTGGACCCGCACGCGCGCAATGTACCAAAAAAAGGCATGGGTGCAAATGAAATCGGAGTTCGACCGGCTACACCGGCCGCGGTTTCCTTGATAGGCCGGAGGAATCCTGTTAGACGCGAACCTTGGTGTCCCGTCTCACGCATGGACAGCAGGGCCTTACGCTCTCGCCAGCCATGGAAGCGCCTGAACACAACCGCACCGGGAACACGGACGCGCTCATCGAGCAGTTGGCCTCCGCCGTGCACGCCCGCCGCATGACGGTGCCGACGATCCTGTTCCTGGAATCCCACAAGCCGCTGACGTCGCTGTTCCACACCGCGGCGGTCATGAGCCTGCCATTGCTGCTGCCTCTGTTCGGCGCGAGGGCTCGGGAGCTTCCGGCGTTCCTCCAGTCCCGCGACAACGTCGAGCGGCTGATCTCGCGCATCGAAGAGCTGGCCGGGGAAGGCGGGGAACGCTGATGCAGGGGTTCGAGAACGCCACCCCCGGCGTGATGGTGATCATGGCGCTGATGATCGGCCCGGTGCTCTACTACATCCGCGTGGCGCGGCGGCGACGGGACCTCTACGTCCGGCGCCTGGCCGGGGTGGACGCCATCGACGAGGCCGCCGGCAGGTCGGCGGAGTTGGGGCGGCCCCTCTCCTTCTGCACCGGCATCACCGTCGTCAGCCCGGTGCTGTACGCCTGCCTGGGCGTGCTCTACTACGTGGGGCGCAAGGCGGCGCGCTACAAGTCGCGCCTGCTGCTGCCGCAGAACAACCCCGAGGTCATGGCCATCGCCGAGGACGTACTGCGGGACGCCTACCGCGCCGAGGGCCGCTCGGCCCAGTTCGACCCGCGCAACATCCGCTTCCTGTCCGAGGAGCAGTTCGCCTTCGCCGCCGGCTACATCGGCCTGGTGCAGCGGGAGCGGGTGGCCGGGGCCTTTCTCTTCGGCCATTTCGCCGCCGAGTCGCTGATCCTGGCGGAGGCGGGCCAGCAGGCGGGAGCCATGCAGGTGGGGGCCTCGGTGAGTCCGGAGCAGGTGGCGTTCTTCATCGCCGCCTGCGACTACACCCTCATCGGCGAGGAGCTGTTCGCGGCCTCGGCCTATCTCACCCGTGAGCCGATCCAGCTCGGCAGCCTCTACGGCCAGGACCGCGCCAAGCTGTTCCTGCTGCTCATGATCGTGGCCGGGGTGGGCATCGCCACGGCGAACTCGGTCTGGCCGGATTTCGACCTCGCCAACCTCGACGCGCTGCTGCACCTCGGCTGGAGCCTGGGACTGTGAACGTCCGGACGGGGCTCATCAAGCTCGTCACCTTCCTGGGCGGGATATACTTCTTCCTGGAGTTCGTGCTCCCGGGCACCGTGTTCGGGGTGAAGATCGATGCCTACCACGACCAGATCTCCAACGGCTTCATCACCGTCGGGGCCATGGCCGCGGGCCTGGGCCTCATCAACCTGCTGATGCAGCACGGCTCGAGGATCGTATTCCGGCGCAGGGAATGGGTCTACAGCGCCGCGCTCCTCGCCGGCCTGGCGGTCATGATCGTGGTCACCTTCAACGACTGGTCCGGCACCCGCCGGGTGGCCGAGGAGGTGGCGGAGATCACCCGGCTGGCGGATTTCGCCGAGCGCATCCGGTCGGACGGCGAGCGGCAGGTGGAAGGCGTGCTGCCCGCGGCGGAACGCAACCGTGTGCTGCGGGAGGCGGCGGAGCGGCTGCTGGCGCGCGTCGAAGGCGAGAGCCGGGGTTACGATCTCGGCCGCTTCGGCGCCGGCGGCATCGACCACGGACTGGCCCGGAGATACCTGGCGGAGGCGGGCGCCGGCGCCGCGGCCGTCCGGGCCGCCCTCGAGAAGGCGACCGCGACCGGCACGGACCTGGCCGCCAACACCGCCGCGGCCAGGGCGCTGAGGGGCGTCGCCGACTCCTGGCGCAACCTCCGCAACCTCGAATACGAACACTCCACGCCGAAGCACGTCTACCGGCTGCTCTTCGAGGGGTTGTTCGTCTCGCTGGGGTCGGCCATGTTCTCGCTGCTCGGGTTCTACATCGCGGCCGCGGCCTACCGCGCCTTCCGGGTGCGCTCCGCCGAGTCCTCGCTGATGATGATCGCGGCCGTGCTGGTCATGCTGGGACAGATCCCCTTCGGGGTGTGGATCTGGTCGGGCCTGCCGGACGTCAGGCTGTGGCTACTGGAAGTGCCCAACTCGGCGGCCTTCCGCGCCATCACCATCGGCGCCGGCGTGGCGGGGCTGGTGATGGCGTTCCGCATGTGGTTCTCCATCGAGTCGGAATCCTTCGACGGGGAGGGGTAGTGTCCTGTCTCACGGATAGGGTCGTGAAGATGCGCAGGACTTTTCGTCGTCGGCAAGGCGCGACGACGAGTGGGGGCGACCGTAGGTCGCCCCAGGGCTGGCACCACGGGAGGAGGAGCAACGCAGCCGACGGCGAAAAGGACAAGCAGATCCATGGCCCTATCCGTGAGACAGGACACTAGCTTGAACCTCGCTCGGCTGGACCGCCGCTGGATCTACCTGCTGGTCTTTCTCGCCCTGAGCGTGCCCATCGCGACCCAGTACACGGTGCAGCCCGCCCGCATGAGCGACGCCGAACGGTTCTTCGAGGTCGTCGAAGGGATCGAGGCCGAGCCCGGCAGGTACGCCTTCGTGGCCATGGATTTCGGCCCCGGCACCAAGGGCGAGAACCAGCCCCAGGCGCGCGCCGTGATCGAGCACCTGATGCGCAAGCGCATCCCGGTGATCCTGTTCTCGCTCTACTACCTGGCCGAGCCGTTTCTCAAATCGGTTCCCGAGGAAGTGGCGCGGCAGCTCGAGCGCGAGCACCCGGGCGAGACCTGGGAATACGGCCGCGACTGGATCAACCTCGGCTACCGGCCGGGGGCCGGCGTCCTCATCCAGGCCATCCCCAAGTCCGAGAACCTGGCCGAGTTGTTCGAGAAGGACGCCCGCGGCAACCGCATATCCGAGCTGCCAGCCTTCAGCGGACTGCGCACCCTTCGGCAAATCGCCTTCCTCGCCGAGTTCACGGGCCTGGTGGGGGTCTTCGACAACTACGTCCAGTACTTCACCAGCAAGGACTACACCCCGGCGTTCGGCCACGGCTGCACCTCCATCACCATCCCGGAAGCGTTCATCTACCTCGATTCGGGTCAGATCCAGGGTCTGCTGGGCGGGTTGGCGGGGGCGGCGTGGTACTCCGAGTTGCTGCGGCAACGCTATCCCGAACGGCCGGTGGACGAATCGCTGATGCTCAACACCGGCCTGGGAGTGGCCCAGCTCGTGGTCATCGCCTTCATCGTGCTGGGCAACCTGGCCGGTCTGCTGCGTCCTCCGCGCCGCCGGCAACACGGAGCCGGACAGGACGTCGAGCCATGACGAGCCTCGACACCTGGCACGCCGCCACCGTGCTCCTGGGAGGCATCGGGACGCTGGCGATCTTCAGCTTCCTGATCAGGGAGAACCCGTTCTTCCGCCTGTTCGAGCACCTCTTCATCGGCATCGCCGCGGGCTTCGGCCTCGTGCTGGGCATCAAGAACTTCCTGTGGCCGAAGGTGCTGGTGCCCATGCTCGGCCTGGACATCGTCACCTATCCCGACGGCAGCCTCTCCCACGAGTACGACCCGCGCCTCCTGCTCTACCTGCTGCCCATGCTCTTCGGCCTCCTCTACTACTTCATCTACTCGCAACGGTACGGGTGGCTGGCCAAGCTGGTGATCGGCTTCTCCCTTGGCATGAGCGGCGGCTTGGCGTTCAAGGGGTTCTTCAACCAGATCATGCCCCAGGTGGCGAGCAGCTTCCGGCCCCTGGCGGTGTTCACCGACGGCGCCCTGGCCTGGGGACCCAGCCTGGAAAACGCGTTCTTCATCTTCACGCTGCTGGCGGTCATGTACTACTTCTTCTTCTCTTTCCGGCAGGGCAACCGGGCGGCCAACGGCTTGTCCCTCTCCGGCCGCTGGCTCCTGATGGTGTGCTTCGGCGCATTCTTCGGCTCCACGGTGATGGCGCGCACCGCGCTGCTGGTGGAGCGCGTCCAGTTCCTGCTCATCGACTGGTACGGCACGGTGGCCAACCTGGTTGCATGAAGACCGATCCCGCAACGCTCCGGACCGTTCTGGTCACCGACTGCGGCTCCACGACCACCAAGGCGCTGCTGTTCCAAAAGACCGCCGAGGGCTGGCGCCAGACGTATCGAGGCGAGGCTCCCACCACCGTGGAGCAGCCCGTGGCGGACGTGACGGCGGGGGCGCTGAACGCCTTCGCCGAGGTCGAGGAGGTGAGCGGGCACGCGATCCTGGCGCCGGGTGCCGGCCCGGACGGCGCGGCCCCGTTCGTCGAGTCCGGCGACGACGCCGCGCGCGGCATCGACCTCTATCTCTCCACCAGTTCCGCCGGCGGCGGGCTGCAGATGACGGTGGCGGGCGTGGTGCGCCAGATGAGCGCGGAATCCGCGGAACGGGCGGCGCTGAGCGCCGGCGCCATCGTGATGGACGCCATCTCCGCGGACGACGGCCGCGAGGACCACGAGCGCATCCAGCGGCTGCGCCACCTGCGGCCGGACATCGTGCTTCTGACCGGCGGCGTCGACGGCGGCTCTCAGGAGCACGTGGTGGAGATGGCCGAGACCCTGGTGGCGGCCTCGCCCCGGCCCCGGTTCGGCGATTCGCTGCGCCTTCCGGTGATATACGCCGGCAACAGCGACGCCACCGAAGACGTCCGCCGCATACTCGAAAAGACCGCGCAGGTGGCGGTGGTAGACAACGTCCGCCCGACCCTGGAGGCGGAGAACCTCTCGCCCGCCCGCGAAGCCATCCACGAGTTCTTCCTCGCCCATGTCATGAGCCACTCGCCGGGCTATGACAAGCTGCTGCGGTGGACGCCGGTGCCGGTGATGCCCACGCCCGCGGCCGTGGGCGACATGGTGCGCGGCTACGCCGAGGCCACCGGCCAGGCGGTGCTGTGCGCCGACATCGGCGGCGCCACCACCGACGTCTTCAGCGTCTTCGAGAACCGCCGGGGCGAGCCCGTGTTCAACCGCACGGTGAGCGCCAACCTGGGCATGAGCTACTCGGTGGCCAACGTCCTCATCGAGGCGGGAGTGGAGTCCATCCGGCGCTGGCTGCCGTACGAGATGGAGCCGCCGGCGCTCCGCGACCGGCTGCGCAACAAGATGATCCGGCCGACCTCGATCCCGCAGACACTGGAGGACCTGTGGCTGGAGCAGGCGGTATGCCGGGAGGCACTGCGCCTGGCGCTCTTCCACCACCGCTCCCTGGCGGTGGGGCTCAGCGGCGTGCAGCAGCAGCGCGGCATCGCCGACATCTTTTCGCAGACCGCGAGCCGCGCGGACCTGGTGGACATGATGCGCCTGGACCTGGTCGTCGGCTCCGGCGGCGTCCTGAGCCACGCCCCGGACCGCATGGGCGCCGCGCTCATGATCCTGGAGGGCTTCGAACTGCAAGGCTTCACGCAGATCGCCGTGGACTCCATCTTCATGATGCCCCACCTGGGGGTCCTCGCCTCGGTTCATCCCGACGCCGCCCGGGAGATCTTCCTGCACGACTGTCTCGTGAGCGTAGCCCATGCCGTGGTCCCCGTATTTCCGCGCAAGCGTCCGGCGGACTCGGTGCTGGCGCGCGTTTCCGTGGACGGCAGGCCCGCGGGAACCATTACGGCCGGCAGGGTCGGCCACGTCGAGCTGGAACCCGGCGCCGCCGTGCGCCTCACCGTCGAGCCCGAGGGCAGGAGCATCGACGTGGGCGCCGGCGCCGGCGCGACCCTGGAACGGGAATTCACCGCCGGGGTCTGCGGCGTGGTCCTGGACGGCCGCAACCGTCCGCTGCGGACTCCGGCCTCCACGGAGGAGCAGATCGTGGAACGCGACGCCGTGATGGCGGAACTGGGGCTGGCGGTATCATGAGCCAGGCGCTGACACCCGCGCTTCAGGTGCTGGCCGGCACGGTGGTGCGCAAGACGCGCGAGCTTCCGGTGCCCGGCCGGACTCTGTGCGAGCGCGGCGATACCGTGACTCCGGACGCCATCGTGGCGCGGGCCGAGCTGCCGGGCGACCTGCAGATCCTGCGGGTCCCGGAGACCCTGGGCATCGAGCCCTACGAGGCCGTCAAGGGCCTCAAGGTGGACGAAGGCGCCGCCGTCGCCGCCGGCGACGTGTTGTGCGAGCACGTGGGCCTCTTCGGGCTCTTCCGGTCGCGCTACCAGGCGCCCGTGGACGGAACCGTGGAGTTCGTGTCCCGGCGCACCGGGCACGTGGGAGTGCGGTTGGAGCCCCATGCCATCGAGCTGCGGGCCTACGTGCAGGGCACGGTGGTGGCCACGGACCCCGGCAAGTCCGTCACCATCGAGAGCCGTGGGGCCTTCATCCAGGGGATCTTCGGGGTCGGCGGCGAGCGCTACGGCGCCATCCGGATGATCGAGGGCGGTCCCGATACCATTCTGGGCCCGGCAACGATCCCTTCCGATGCCGAGGGGAAGGTGCTCGTGGGCGGCACCCGGCCGACCCTGGAGACCCTGCTGCGGGCCGCGGACACCGGGGCGGCGGGCCTGATCGTGGGGTCCATCGACGACTACGCGCTCACCGGCTACCTCGGGTACGACCTCGGCATGGCCGTCACCGGCCACGAGGAAGTCCCCATGACCGTCATCGTCACCGAGGGCTTCGGCTGGTTGCCGCTGGCCGAGCGCACCCACTCCCTGCTGCGTAGCCTCGAAGGGCGCGCCGCCTCCATCAACGGCGCCACCCAGGTTCGGGCCGGCGCCGTGCGCCCGGAGATCATCGTCGCCCGGGAGGACGCCGGCGCCGGCCCGGCGGACCGGGACCCGGCGGCCGGGCTGCGCGTCGGCGCGCCCGTCCGCATCGTCCGCGACCCCCACTTCGGCGCCGCCGCCGAGGTCGTCGCGCTGCCCGCGGAACCTCGCCCCATCGCCACCGGCGCCCGCGCCCGCGTCCTGGAAGCCCGCCTCGCCAACGGCGACCTCGTCATCGTGCCCCGCGCCAACGTCGAACTGCTGTGATCTTGCAATGGCCTCCGGCGGCCAGCATATTGTAGTGTAAGCCACAACGTCGACAGCCATTGTCCCCCTCTCCCTCTGGGAGAGGGCTGGGGTGAGAGCCACAACGTCGACAGCCGTTGTCCCCCTCTCCCTTTGGGAGAGGGCTGGGGTGAGGGCCACAACGTCGACAGCCATTGTCCCCCTCTCCCTCTGGGAGAGGGCTGGGGTGAGGGCCACAACGTCGACAGCCATTGTCCCCCTCTCCCTCTGGGAGAGGGCTGGGGTGAGAGCCACAACGTCGACAGCCGTTGTCCCCCTCTCCCTCTGGGAGAGGGCTGGGGTGAGAGCCACAACGTCGACAGCCGTTGTCCCCCTCTCCCTTTGGGAGAGGGTTGGGGTGAGGGTGCTCGTAACAGCAGGGTTGCCGGAGAGCCCTCACCCGGCCTTCGGCCACCCTCTCCCAGAGGGAGAGGGGGTTGGTTTGGGACGGGTCGCAGGCCACTCTCTCCCAGAGGGAGAGGGGTTCCGTCGATGGATCGGACAGGGCGCTGGTGGCCGAGGGAGGTTCCATGCGATCGAGTTGGATATGGGGGTTGGTGCTGTCGGTGCTGGCGCTGGCCGCCACGGCAGGCTTCGCGGCTTCAAGCGACCAGGGCCGCGCGAGCCACGGCATCGCCATGCACGGCGATCTCAAGTACGCGCCCGGCTTCAAGCACTTCGACTACGTGAACCCGAACGCGCCCAAGGGCGGCGCCGTGCGGCTGGCGGCCATCGGCACCTACGACAGCTTCAATCCCTTCATCGTCAAGGGCAACCCGGCGGCGGGCATCGGCGGCATCTACGAAACCCTGATGACTGGGTCCGCGGACGAGCCCTTCAGCCAATACGGCCTGCTGGCCGAGAGCATCACCGTGCCTGAGGACCGCTCGTGGGTGCAGTTCAGGCTGCGGCCCGAGGCGCGCTGGCACGACGGCAAGCCGGTGACCGCCGACGACGTCATCTGGACCTTCGAAACCCTGATCACCAAGGCCGTGCCCTTCTACCGGGGGTACTACGGCGACGTGAAGAAGGTGGACAAGCTCGACGAGCGCACCGTGCGGTTCAACTTCGGCGGCGGCACCAACCGCGAGCTGCCGCTGATCCTCGGGCAACTGGTGGTGCTGCCGAAGCACTACTGGGAAACGCGGGACTTCTCCAAGACCACCCTGGAGCCGCCCCTGGGCAGCGGCGCGTACAGGATCGGCGCCTTCGAGCCCGGCCGCTTCGTGGAGTACGAGCGGGTGGACGGCTACTGGGGGAAGGCCCTCCCGGTGAACGTCGGCCGCGACAACTTCGACCGCATGCGCTACGACTACTACCGCGACGGCACGGTTTCGGTGGAAGCGTTCAAGGCCGGGGAGTACGACTTCCGCTACGAGAACAGCTCCAAGAACTGGGCCACGGCCTACGATTTCCCGGCCTTGAAGCAGGGCCTGGTCAAGAAGGAGGAGATCCCCCACGACCGCTCCACCGGCATGCAGGCGTTCGCGTTGAACACCCGCCGGCCGCTGTTCCAGGACCGGATGGTAAGGCAGGCGCTGGCCTATGCGTTCGACTTCGAATGGTCCAACCGCACCCTGTTCTACGGGCAGTACCAACGCAACCGCAGCTACTTCGACAACTCCGAGCTGGCGGCCACCGGGCTTCCCGGCGAGGCCGAGATGGCCATCCTCGCCCCCTACCGCGGCCGGGTGCCCGAGGAGGTCTTCACCAGGGAATACAATCCCCCGGCCACCGACGGCTCGGGCCGCATACGCGCCAACCTCCGCGAGGCGTCCAAGCTCCTGCGGGCGGCGGGCTGGAGCATCGACAAGACCAGCCGCAAGCTCACCCACAAGGCCAGCGGGCGGACCATGGAGTTCGAGATCCTGCTGGTGAGCCCGCTGTTCGAGCGCATCGTCCTGCCCTTCAAGAAGAACCTGGCGCGGCTCGGCATCTCCGCCACGGTGCGGACCGTGGACACCGCGCAGTACCGCCGGCGGCTGGACGACTTCGACTTCGACGTGGTCATCGGGAGCTGGGGCCAGTCCCTGTCGCCGGGAAACGAGCAGCGCGACTTCTGGGGCTCGGACTTCGCCGACAGGCGCGGAAGCCGGAACCTCATGGGCATCAAGGACCCGGTGGTGGACAAGCTGATCGAGGGCGTGATCCACGCCCCCGACCGCAAGAGCCTGGTGAACCACGTGCGCGCGCTGGACCGCGTGCTCCAGTGGGGCCACTGGGTGATACCCCAGTGGCACATCCCCTACGACCGCCTGGTGCACTGGGACCGCTTCGGCCGCCCCGAGGTCACTCCCACCCAGGGTGTGCAGTTCGACGCCTGGTGGGTCGACGCCAGGAAGGCGGAGGAGCTGGAGAAGAAGCGCAAGGGGGGTTGACGGCGAGCTGCCCGCTACGCCGGGCACCCTCACCCCGCCCCTCTCCCGGAGGGAGAGGGGGTCGGAGGGTGGCGGAATCGGGCTTCTGACAGGTTGCCGTGACGGAAAAACACACCACTAGTTCATGTTCGCCTACATCATACGCCGGCTGCTGCTGATCGTTCCGACGCTGTTCGGCATCATGGTGTTGAACTTCGTGATCATACACTCGGCGCCGGGGGGGCCGGTGGAGCAGCTCCTGGCGAAGCTCCAGCAGACCGACGTGTCGGCCACCGAACGGTTCAGCGGCGGCGGCGACCAGCGGGAGGTGGAGGCTTCGAAGCCGCAGTCGCGGGATGCCGGCGGCGGCGCCGTCGGCACGTACCGTGGCGCCCGCGGCATCGATCCCGAGTTCATCAAGGAGATCGAGCGCCAGTTCGGCTTCGACAAGCCCGCCCACGAGCGCTTCTTCCTCATGATGGGGAACTTCCTGCGCTTCGACTTCGGCGACAGCTTCTTCCGCGACCGCTCGGTGGTGCAACTGGTGATGGACAAGCTGCCGGTGTCCATCTCCCTGGGGCTGTGGACGACGCTGCTGGTGTACCTGGTGTCGATTCCGCTGGGCGTCGCCAAGGCGGTGCGCGACGGCTCGCGCTTCGACGTGTGGTCTTCCGGGGCGGTGATCGTCGGCAACGCGGTGCCGGGGTTCCTGTTCGCCATCCTGCTGATCGTGCTGTTCGCCGGCGGCCGCTACCTCGACTGGTTCCCTTTGCGCGGCCTGGTATCGGACAACTGGGCGGATCTCGGCTTCTGGCAACGCATCGCCGATTACTTCTGGCACATCACGCTGCCGGTGCTGTCCATGGTCATCGGCGGCTTCGCCGGCCTCACCATGCTCACCAAGAACTCGTTCCTGGACCAGATCAACCAGCAGTACGTCATGACCGCGCGCGCCAAGGGGCTGAGCGAGCGCCGGGTGCTGTACCGCCACGTGTTCCGGAACGCCATGCTCATCGTCATCGCCGGCTTTCCCGGCGCCTTCGTCGGCATCCTGTTCACCGGCGCGCTGCTCACCGAGGTGATCTTTTCGCTGGACGGCGTCGGCCTGCTGGGTTTCGAGGCGGCCATCAACCGCGACTACCCGGTGATGTTCGGCACGCTGTACTTCTTCACGCTGCTGGGCCTGGCGATGAAGCTGGTGGAGGATCTGACCTACGTGGTGGTGGACCCGCGTATCGACTTCGAGAGCCGGGAGACCTGACGCCAGGTGGGAGAGTCCGGTCAATTGTAATGGCGTCCCTCGACTTCGCTTCGCTACGCTCTGGCCGAACGGGAAGGACGCCGTTCAACAACAATCTGCGACTCGCATGACGCCGCTCAACCGAAGACGCCTGGACAACTTCCGCGCCAACCGGCGCGGGTACTGGTCGCTGTTGATCTTCGGCGCGCTGCTGTTCGTGAGCCTGTTCGCCGAGTTCATCGCCAACGACCGGCCGCTGCTGGTGCGCTACGACGGGGCGTTCTACGTGCCGGTGCTGGTGGACTATCCGGAGACGGAGTTCGGCGGCTTCCTGGAGTCCGATACCGACTACAGCGACCCCGAGGTCGCGGCGCTCATCGAGGAGCGCGGCTGGATCCTGTGGCCTCCCATACGCTACAGCTACGACACCATCGCCTTCGACCTGCCGACGCCGGCGCCGTCGCCGCCGAGCATCCGGAACTGGCTCGGCACCGACGACCAGGCACGCGACGTCACCGCCCGGCTGATCTATGGATTCCGCATCTCGGTGCTGTTCGGCCTGATCCTCACCCTGGTAAGCTCGGTCGTCGGCATCGCCGCGGGAGCCGTCCAGGGGTACTTCGGCGGCTGGCTCGACCTCCTCTTCCAGCGCTTCATCGAGATGTGGTCGGGGCTGCCGACCCTCTACCTGCTGATCATCCTGGCCAGCGTGGTGACCCCGAGCTTCTGGTGGCTGCTGGCGTTCATGCTGCTGTTTAGCTGGATGGCGCTGGTGGGCGTGGTGCGGGCCGAGTTCCTGCGCGCGCGCAACCTCGACTACGTGCGGGCGGCGCGGGCGCTGGGGGTGGGCAACCCGCGCATCATTGCCCGCCACGTGCTGCCCAACGCCATGGTGGCGGCGCTGACTTTCCTGCCGTTCATCACCAGCGGCGCGGTGGTGACGCTTACCGCCCTGGACTTCCTGGGCTTCGGCCTGCCGCCGGGGTCCGCCTCCCTGGGCGAGTTGCTCAAGCAAGGCAAGGACAACCTGCAGGCGCCCTGGCTCGGTTTCTCCGCTTTCCTGATCATTGCCGTCATGCTGAGCCTGCTGGTGTTCATCGGCGAGGCCGTGCGCGACGCCTTCGACCCGCGCAAGACCTTCGCCCCCGAAGCCGGCGTCGAAAACGACGCGGCCGCAACCGCGCCGGACAATGAGGGGAGCACCGGCGCCGGCGCCGGATCGGGATCCGGCACGGCCCTGGTCGCCATCGAAGACTTGGCGGTTCGTTTCGGCGCCGGGGCGGGGGCGGTGGAGGCCGTGGACGGGGTCTCCCTTGCCATCCGCCGGGGCGAGACCGTGGCCCTGGTGGGAGAGAGCGGCTCGGGCAAATCGGCCACCGCGTTGTCGATCCTGCAACTGCTGCCCTACCCCGCCGCCAGCCATCCGCGCGGCAGCATCCGCTTCCAGGGCACCGAGCTGCTGGGCGCCGACCCCCAGACCCTGCAAGGCATCCGCGGCGACCGCATCGCCATGATCTTCCAGGAGCCCATGACGTCGCTGAACCCGCTCCACACCATCGAGCGCCAGGTCGGCGAGACCCTGAAGCTGCACAAGGGCCTCGACGGGCCGGCGTCCGCCGCGCGCACGGTGGAGCTGCTGCGGCTCGTGGGTATCGAGGACCCCGAGCGCCGGCTCGGCTCCTACCCTCACGAGCTGTCCGGCGGCCAGCGGCAGCGGGTGATGATCGCCATGGCCCTGGCCAACGAGCCCGATCTGCTCATCGCGGACGAGCCCACCACCGCGCTGGACGTGACCATCCAGGCGCAGCTCCTGGCGCTGCTGGTGAGCCTGCAACGGCGGCTGGGCATGGCGATCCTGTTCATCACCCACGACATGGGCATCGTGCGCCGGCTGGCCGACCGGCTGTGCATCATGCAACAGGGAAAGATCGTCGAGGCCGGGGAAACCGCCGAGGTGCTGGAGCGGCCCCGCCACCCGTACACCCGGCATCTGCTGGCGGCGACGCCGAAGGGGGGGCCCGCGCCGGGCGACACGGGCGACGAACCCCTGGTGGCGTGCGAGGACCTCAAGGTCTGGTATCCGGTGAAAGCGGGCATCCTGCGGCGCACGGTGGACCATATACGCGCCGTGGACGGCATCTCGGTGGAGCTTCGGGAAGGCCGCACGGTGGGGGTGGTGGGCGAGAGCGGCTCGGGCAAGACCACGCTGGGGCTGGCGCTGCTGCGGCTGGTAGGCAGCAACGGGCCGATCCGCTACGACGGCGGCGACATCCAGGGCCTGCGCTCCCGCACCCTGCGGCCGCTGCGCCGCGACATGCAGGTGGTCTTCCAGGATCCCTACGGATCGCTGAACCCGCGGCTGTCCGTGGCCCAGATCATCGAGGAAGGCCTGGTGGTCCACGGCCTCGGCCGCACCCCGGAGGAGCGCGAAGAGCTGATCGTGGACGCCTTGCGGGAGGTGGAGCTCGAACCCGAAGCGCGCAACCGCTATCCCCACGAGTTCTCCGGCGGCCAGCGCCAGCGCATCGCCATCGCCCGGGCCATGGTGCTGAAACCGCGGTTCGTGGTGCTGGACGAACCCACCTCCGCCCTCGACGTGTCGGTGCAGGCGCAGATCGTCGCGTTGCTGCGCAGGCTCCAGGAGCAGCACGGCTGCGCCTACCTGTTCATCAGCCACGACCTCAAGGTGGTGCGCGCCATGAGCCACCACGTCCTGGTGGTGCATCGCGGCGTCGTGGTGGAGCAGGGGCCGGCCGCGGCCATCTTCGAGACCCCTCGCCACGAATACACCCGGGAACTGGTGGCGGCGGCCTTCGACGGCCCTCACCCGGCCTTCGGCCACCCTCTCCCGGAGGGAGAGGGGAAGAATTGGCCCTCTCCCTCTGGGAGAGGGCTGGGGTGAGGGTCCCAGCCACAACGTCGACAGCCATAGTCCCCCTCTCCCTCTGGGAGAGGGTCGGGGTGAGGGTCCCAGCCACAACGTCGACAGCCATAATCCCCCTCTCCCTCTGGGAGAGGGCTGGGGTGAGGGTCCTAGCCACAACGTCGACAGCCATAGTCCCCCTCTCCCTCTGGGAGAGGGCTGGGGTGAGGGTCCCAGCCACAACGTCGACAGCCATAGTCCCCCTCTCCCTCTGGGAGAGGGCTGGGGTGAGGGTCCCAGCCACAACGTCGACAGCCATAGTCCCCCTCTCCCTCTGGGAGAGGGCTGGGGTGAGGGTCCCAGCCACAACGTCGACAGCCATAGTCCCCCTCTCCCTCTGGGAGAGGGCTGGGGTGAGGGTCCCAGCCACAACGTCGACAGCCATAGTCCCCCTCTCCCTCTGGGAGAGGGCTGGGGTGAGGGTCCTAGCCACAACGTCGACAGCCATAGTCCCCCTCTCCCTCTGGGAGAGGGCTGGGGTGAGGGTCCCAGCCACAACGTCGACAGCCATAATCCCCCTCTCCCTCTGGGAGAGGGCTGGGGTGAGGGTCCTGTCCGGTCAACCGGTCGGCGACGGCAACGGCACCCTGACGACGCCCTCGGGGAGTTCCTGGACGAAATGCGATTCGGGCAGGGTGACGTTGAGCTCCGGGCTGTCGTAGCGGATCTCGTAGGACCGTTCGAGCGGCGGGGTTTCCAACCTGATCTTCAAGGGGAAGCGCCCCATCGGCGTATCGGTATAGTCCTCGAAGGTCGCGTTGTACCAGGGATTCCCCGACGGGCTCAGGCGTTGCCAGCGGATCGGCGCGGCCCCGTCGGCGTCGAAGGTGAGGATGTCGGTGGTGCCGTCCGCGCGGACGCGCCGCAACTCGCGCGCTCCGACGTCCCAGGCGGCCTTGGGATCCACCGGCGGAAGGCCCAGCATCAAGGCGACCATCTCGTCCAGCTCCAGGAGGATCTGGGTGGCGCGGTACAGGCTCGCGCGGGAAGTCCGGGCGCGGTAGTATCGCGCTTCAGAGGGGAGGAACCCGGTGACCACACCCTCATCCACGGTGAGGACCAGCGCCGCGCCGACCACGGAGAACGCTTCCAGCCGTAGCCGGTGGGGCCTGCGCACCAGTACCGCGGCGTCGAACCTGCCTCTTCTGCCGCCCGCCTCGTAGCGGATCCTGGCCAGGCTCCGCAGCGACTGGAACGAGTCGCTCCGCTCGGAGAGGACCACGGGCAGCCGCGGGTTTGGCCCCGGCGCGGGCTCGGGGGCAGGGGCGGGTTCCTTGACCGCGCATCCCGACAACAGAACCGCGACGCCCAGGGAGGCGACGACCGCACTGATTCGTTTCCGCCGCAACGCCTTCAGATCCCTCGTTCGAGCTCGGCGATCTTGGAGCGGATCCGCTCCACCTGCTCGTCCTCGTCGGCGGCCTTGAGCGCGTCGCGATAGCTGCGCAAGGCTTTCACCGGCTTGCCGTCCTTGAGATACGCGTCGCCCAGGTGCTCGATGATGACGGGATCGTCCACCACCAGATGGACCGCCCTCTCCAACTCCTCGATGGCGCGCCGGTAGTCGCCCTTCTGGTAGTACACCCAGCCCAGGCTGTCGATATAGAAACCGTCATTGGGCGCGATCTCCAGCGCGCGGATGATGAGCCGTTCCGCCTGTTCGAGCTCCACGCCCATTTCGGCGTAGGTATAACCCAGGTAGTTCAGTGCCGCGGCGTAGTCCGGGTTCAGCTCGATGGCCTTCCGCATGTATTCGATGGTCTTGTCCTTGTCCTTGCTCTCGTCGTAGAGCGCCCCCAACGCGAAGTGCACGCGGTGGCTTTTCGGATCCAGCTCCACGACCTTGTGCATGGCCTTGATGGCGTTGGGATAGTCCTTGGCCTGACGGTATATCTCGGCCAGAAAGCGGAACAGCTCCTTACGCCGCCGGTCGTCCTTGTCGAGGGCGGCGCGGACGGCGGCCACGGCCTGTGAATACTTCTCCTGCTTCTCGAAGAGCGAGGCGAGCTGCACACGGGAATCGACGAAGTACTCGCTCTCCGCGGGAATGCGCTGGAACTGCGTCTCGGCACCGATGGAATCGTCGAGCCGGCTGTAGGTCAGGCCCAGGAAGAACCGCACCCGCTGGTCGTCGGGCCGTTCCGCGAGTGCGAGGTTGAACTCCGTGACCGCTTCCTCGAGGCTGCCGAGCTCGTAGTGGACCAGCGCCACCTTCATCCGGGCCGCGCCGGGGGCGGCTTCCCGGGAGCGCAGGCGTTCGAACTCGGCGCGGGCGCCCGCCAAGTCCGGCCCGCCCGAGCGCAGGGCCTCGAGGCGTTGTCCGGCCCACTCGTTGCGCGGGTCGGCCTGGAGCACCTTTTCATAGGCCTCCAACGCGGCGTCGCGGCGGCCGCGGAACTCGCGCACCAGCGCCAGCTCCGTCAGCACGGGTGCGGACGACGGATGCAGTTTGACGGCGGCCTCGTAGCTCTTTTCCGCGTCGGCCAGCTCGCGGGACTCGGCCAAGGTCCGTCCGAGGTAGTAGTGGCCGAGCGGCGACGCGGGATTGCGCCGCGCATAGCGCTCCAGGTGCTCCCGCGCCGGCTGGTATTGTTCCTGGTCGAGGTAGATCGCCCCCAGGTAGAGCAGTGTCTGGGCATCGTCCGGATCACTCTCCAACAGCGCCCGGTACTCGCGGATGGCGTCCGACACCTTGCCCGCGCCGCTGTAGAGCCCGGCCAGCAGCCGGCGGCTTTCCCGGTCGCCGTCGTCGAGCCGCACCGCCGCCTCCGCCTCGCCCAGGGCGCGGTCGATCTCGCCGAGGCCGAGATACGACTTGGCCAGGCGCGCGCGCAGGAAGGCGCTGGAAGGATCGTGCTCGACCGCTGCCTGGTACTGCTCGTGGGCCGCGCGGGAGTCGCCGGAGAGAAGCTCCACGCGACCCCGCAGGTAGTGGTACATCGACCGGGCGGCCGGCGGGACCTCGACCGCCTCTTCGTGGGCAAAGGGAGCGGGCGGCGATTCGGGGACCGGCTCCACGGGAACGCAACCCGTGAGAAACAGTACGAAAACGACTCCCCAACAAAGACGCCACATGATAATTTCCAGACGAGAAATGCCAAAAAATAGCTATCACAGGCACCGGAAGCGGTCAACGAGGAACACCCCCGCGGACCTTGCCGCGGCCGTGGAAGAAATACGCGGTGACAACGTCTCCGGTTCCCAGGCCATCACCCGGCGTGCCGCGGTGCTGGTGGAAGACTGCTTTGCCGAGGTTTCGTCCGGGACGCGTGATGCCGGAGGGACGCCGCGGGCGCGAAGCGACATCGAAGACCGGCTCCGGGAACTGGCGGCGGCGCTCATCGACGCCCACCCGGCCATGGCGCCGCTGTACAACCTGTTCGATTCATTGCTGCTGTGCCTGGACGACACCGCTCCCGTGGAGGACGCTCGCGCCCGGCTGCCGCGGACGGCGGCCGCTTTCGTGGAAGGGATGGACGAGCACAACCGGTCCATCGCCCGCCACTTCTGCGAAGTCATCGACGAGAACGCCGCGATCTTCACCCATTCCGCGGGCTCCACCGTGCGCGCCGCCCTGCTGCACTGCGCGCAGGCGGGCCGCCGCATCACCGTCCACTGCACCGAGTCGCGCCCGCTCTGTGAAGGGAGTGCGCTGGCACAGGATCTTGCCCGGGCCGGCATCGCCACCACCCTGTCCACCGACAGCCTGGCGTTCTCGCTCCTGCGGCAGGCTGGTCACCCCGTGCTGGCGACCGGAGCGGACGCGATCACCGCCGAGGGCGTCATCAACAAGGCCGGAACCCTGGGCCTGGTGACCGCGGCCCGGGGCTGGGGCATTCCTTTCTACGTGCTCGCGGGAAGCGAGAAGTTTCTGCCGGCCGTATCGCCCGGCGCCCTGCGACAGGAGCGGCCCGCCGCTGAAGTCCTCGCCCGGGCCGCCGCGGGACTGCGCGTCGTCAACCGTTATTTCGACCTGACGCCCCTCGACTGCGTCACCGGCATCGTCACCGAACGCGGCCTTCTGACGGCGCGGGAAGCAGCTCGCGAACTCGCCGGAATGGAGACCCGCTCCCGCCTGACCGGCGCCGCGCGCCGGGTTTGAATACCCGCCCGGCGTATGCGAGTTATTCGGAATGAGCACTAGAGGAGCCCGATGGTGACGGATTCACTGGAGGCGTTGAGGGAAGAAATCCGCGCGTTGACCGCGCGGGTGGAGGAGCACGGCTACCGCTATCATGTCCTCGACCGGCCCGACATCAGCGATTCCGAGTACGACGAGCTGTTCCGGCGCCTTTGCCGGCTGGAGCAGGAACACCCGGAGCTGGCGCTGCCCAACTCGCCCACCGCCAAGGTGGGCGGTCCGCCGGTGGAGCGGTTCGGCACCGTGCGGCACACCCTCCCCATGCTGTCGTTGGACAACGTCACGAACCCCGATGAGCTGGCGGACTTCGAGCAGCGGATCCAGCGCTTCCTGAAGACCGACGAACCCCTGGAATACGTGGTGGAGCCCAAGATCGACGGAATCGGGGTGGAGCTGGTGTACCGGGACGGCGAGTTGACGGTGGGGTCCACCCGCGGCGACGGCACCAACGGCGAGGACATCACGCAGAACATCCGCACCATCCGTTCGGTCCCACTGTCGTTGCGCCGGGAGGGAACCGCCGTGCCGTGGCTGCTGGAAGTGCGCGGCGAAGTCTTCTATCCGACGGAGGGTTTTCAACGCCTCAACCGGCAACGGGAAGAAGCTGGCGAGTACGTGTTCGCCAATCCCCGCAACGCCGCGGCCGGCGCCCTCAAGCAACTGGATTCGAAGATCACCGCCGGCCGCCCTCTCGACCTTTTCTTCCACGGCATGGGAACGGTGGAGCCCGCGGACTTCGCGAGCCACGCGGATTTCCTCGAAGCCCTGCTGGGCTGGGGGCTCAAGCCGGTGCCGCTGACTCGCGTGTGCGCCGGTGTCGAGGAGATCGTCGCCTACCAGGAAGAGATGGAAAGCCGGCGGGACGAGCTGCCCTACGAGATCGACGGCGTGGTGGTGAAGGTCAACAGCCTGGAGCTTCAGCGCCGGCTGGGGCAGATCGCGCGCTCGCCGCGCTGGGCCATGGCCTACAAGTTCAAGCCGCGCCAGTCTACCACCCGGATCGCCGACATCCAGCCCCAGGTGGGCCGCACCGGCACGCTCACGCCGGTGGCGAGCCTGGAGCCGGTGCAGTTGGCCGGAGTGACGGTGCGGAACGCGTCCCTGCACAACATGGACGAGATCGAGCGCAAGGACATCCGCATCGGCGACACCATCGTCATCGAGCGCGCGGGCGACGTGATCCCGTACGTGGTGCGGGTACTGGCGGAGAAGCGGGACGGCAACGAGCGGCGCTTCGCGATGCCCGCCCGCTGCCCCATGTGCCAGTCCCAGGTCTATCGGGAAGAGGGCGAGGCTGCCTATCGCTGCGTGGGATTGGCGTGCCCGGCCAAGCTCAAGGAGAGCCTCAAGTTCTTCGGCTCGCGCAACGCCCTGGACATCGAGGGGCTCGGCGAGAAGCTCATCGACCAGTTGGTGGAGAAGAAGCTGGTGGCGGACAGCGCCGACCTGTACGGCCTGGAGGAGGACACCCTGGCCTCGCTGGAGCGCATGGGCGCCAAGTCGGCGCGGAACCTGGTGCGGGAGCTGGCCCGGAGCAAGGAGACGACGCTTGCCCGTTTCGTCACCGCCCTGGGCATCAGGCACGTGGGGGAAGCCACCGCCAAGGTGCTGTCGGACCACTTCGGCGGCCTCGATGCCATCATGGCGGCCGAGGAGGAGGCTCTCACCGAGGTCCGGGACATCGGCCCGGAGGTGGCCAAGAGCATTGCCGGCTTCTTCGCCGACGAGGCCAACCGGCGGGTCATCGACAAGCTCCTGGCGGCGGGCTTCCGGCCCGAGGCGGAAGCCCGGGCCGAGGGCGCCCTCACCGGGTTGAGCTTCGTGCTCACCGGCAGCCTGGAGACCATGTCGCGCGGCGAGGCGCAGAAATCCATCGCCGCCCTGGGCGGGCGGGTGGCCGGCAGCGTAAGCGCCAAGACCGACTACGTGGTGGTGGGCGCCGACCCCGGCTCCAAGGCCGACAAGGCGCGGGAGCTGGGGGTCCGCATCCTGGACGAGGACGAGCTGCGCGCGCTGCTGAGCGGCGAACCCTCCCCCTCTCCGTCTCCTTCACCCTCTCCCTCCGGGAGAGGGTCGGGGTGAGGGTCCCCGGGTGACGCAGTGCTGTACGTGGTGGCCACGCCAATCGGCAACCTGGAGGACATCACCTTGCGCGCGTTGCGTGTGCTGCGCGAGGTGGACCTCATTGCCGCGGAAGATACCCGCCACACCCGGAAGCTGCTCGACCGGTACGACATCCACACGCCGCTGACCAGCTATCACGAACACAACGAACGGACCAAGGCGGCAGCGCTGTTGCAGCGCCTGGAGGCCGGCCAAACCATCGCCCTCGTATCCGACGCGGGCACGCCGACCATTTCCGACCCGGGTTATCACCTGATTCGGGCGGCGGCCGAGAAGGGCGTGCCCGTGACGCCGGTTCCGGGAGCGTCCGCGGCCACCGCCGCACTGAGCGTCTGTGGTCTGGCCACCGACCGATTCGTGTTCCAGGGTTTCTTGCCGGGGAGACGAAACCGGCGAAGGGAGATGCTGCGACAGCTTCAAGACGACGATCGCACGATGGTGTTCTACGAGGCTCCACACCGTATCCGGGAATCGCTTGCGGACATGCACGAGATCCTGGGGAACCGTGCCGCCGTGGTCGTACGGGAGCTGACCAAGATGCACGAGGAGTTGCTGCGTGGAACGCTGTCTCAACTGGCGGGTGAACTGGATCGGCAACGGGGGGAGTTCGTCGTCGTCGTCGCCGGACGGGACACCGCTTCCGGGGTTGACGAAGAGTTGCTGCGCACGGAAATTACCCGCCTCCTTGAGACGGGACACAAGGCCAACGACGTGGCCAAGCTCGTGGCGGATAGCCACCACTTGGCGAAACGCGACGTATACAAGCTGGTGCTGGAGGTTGCCAAGGGGCAGCGACCCGGCGATGACGGCTCTGGAATCTAGGGTCGTATCATGCCCGGCTGCCTCGTATCTCCCCTCGCAGCTCGGAAAACTCTCTAGCGAGGTCGTGCACCTTCTTCCCCAAGGCATCGAACCTGAGATCCAATCGGTCGATCCGGCCATCCAATTTGTCGATCCTTTCGTCCAACCGGTCGATCCGTTCGTCCAGCCGTTCCATCCTTTCGTCCAATCGGTCCACCCTCTCACCCAACCGGTCCACCCTCTCACCCAACCGGTCCACCCTCTCACCCAACCGGTCCACCCTTTCACCCAACCGGTCCATCCTCTCGTCCAACCGATCGATCCTGCCGTCCAGCCGGTCTATCCTGCTGTCCAGCCGATTCTCCATCCGTACCATCACGCGCCAGTTGAAGACCGCGAGGGCTATGCCGACACCGATGATGGCGATCATCTCACTTGTCACGTCTTGTCCTCATCCCTGGTCTGACGTTTCCCATGCTAATAGCTTCGGCCCTGCCAGTCAAATCTTTAATCAACATTCCGAAAAAAGCCGTTCTCGGACCGTCGTAGCGCTATCAACTTGCGTTTACCTGCCCCAGTCCCGGGAGTAGCGGAAGTCGCGGTCGATGGTGCGGTGGGAGACCTTGGCGATGACGGGGAGCCTGCGCTTGAACTGGGAGGTCATGATGCGGCGGGCGATGTCGTCGACGAAGTCGGCGGTGAATCCGGCGGCGATGAGCTCCGCCCGGCCGTAGCGCTGGTCCACCATCAGGTAGAGCAACTCGTCCACCTCGCGGTAGCTGAAGCCCAGCTCGGCTTCGTCGGTCTGGCCCTCCCAGAGGTCCGCCGAGGGTTTCTTGTCGATGATCACCTCGGGAACGCCGACGGCCTCGCCCAGGGCCCATACCTGGATCTTGTAGAGGTCGCCCAGGGGGTTCAGGGCCGACGCCATGTCGCCGTGCAGGGTGCCGTAGCCCAGCAGCAGCTCGGTCTTGTTGCTGGTGCCCGCCACCAGGGCGTCCCAGCGCGCGGAGTGGTCGTAGAGGATGGTCATGCGCTCGCGGGCCATCTTGTTGCCGCGACGCCTGGGGTCGGCGTCCGGGAACCCCTCGAAGTAGGCGTCGATCTGCGCGGTGATCTCGACGGTGGCGGACCGGATGCCGCTCTTCTCCACCACCAGGCGGGCGTGCTCCAGGCTCTCGGCGCTGGAGGTCCGGTAGGGCATCATGATGCCCAGCACCTGCTCCGGGCCAAGGGCCTCGGCCGCCAGCATCGCGCTGAGGCTCGAGTCCACCCCGCCGGAAAGGCCTACTACCACCCGATCGAGGCCGACCTTGCGCACCTCGTTCCGGATGAACGCCACCAGGATCCGGCGCATGAGCGACACGTTGGTGGGAATCATGGACTGCCCTACTCGCGGCGGATGCGCTCCAGTTCGCGGATGGTGAGATCCACGTCCTCGTCGCGCATGAGCGGCGCCCGCGTGCGCTTGCGCCGCGCCACCTCGTGGGACACCTCCCCGGCCACGAAAGCCTCGTCGTAGTAGTCGGCCTTGCACACGGTGTGGCCGAAGGGGTCGAGGATGCCGGAGCCGCCCCAGAAACCGACGCCGTCCTCGAAGCCCACGCGGTTGGAGTGGACCACGAACATGCCGAAGGTCTCGGCATAGCTCCGGGTGAGGAGTTCCCAGTAGCGCGCGTTGTCGTCCTGTTCCGCCCCGTCGGTGACGCCCCGCAGCGGGCTGGATGACGGGCAGAGAATCGTCAGGGCTCCGTCCAGCGCCGCCAGGTACACCGTGGAGGGATGCCAGAGATCCTCGCAGATGAGCACAACGAGCCGGCCGTGCCGGGTGTCGAAGGCCCGTAGCCGGTCGCCCCGGGCGAAGTAGCGCTGCTCGTCGAACATGCCGTAGGTGGGCAGGTAGACTTTACGGTGGATGTGGCGGACCTCGCCGTCCTCGAAATACACCGCGGCGTTGTAGAACCGGTGGTCTTCGCTTTCGAGCACCAGCCCCGCCACCAGCGACAGCTCCCGGCTCAGTGCCTTGAGCCGCTCCATCTCCGGGCTCGCCAACCGCACCGCCACGTCCGGCACCATGTCGCGCAGGAAGTAACCCGTCAGGCTCAACTCGGGGAAGACCACGAGGTCCACATCCTGCCCGGCCGCCTCCCGGACCCCGGCCTCGTAAAGGGCCATGTTGGCCGCGACGTCCCCCAATTTCGGGTTGATCTGCGCCATGCCGACTCGGAACGACATGAGGGGAGGGGCTACCACATTTCCGCGGGGGGAGGAAGCGGAGCCGGGGGGCGAGAGGCAAGACCACTCCCTCTCCGGGGGCGAGAGGCAAGACCACTCCCTCTCCCTCTGGGAGAGGGTCGGGGTGAGGGTGCCCGGAGCGGCAGGGTTGCCGGGGAGCCCTCACCCGGCCTTCGGCCACCCTCTCCCAGAGGGAGAGGGGTTGGATTTGGGACCGGCTCCCGGCTCTGTAGAATTCGAGAAGTCAATTGGTTACATCAAACTCGTGGAGGAGATCCGAGAGATCGTCGCGGAGAAAGTGGCGGAAGTGTTCGGGGCCGGCGCGCGCATGACCACGTTGGAGGCCCTGGCCGGGGACGCGTCGTCCCGGCGCTATTTCCGGGCGGCCCTCGACGCGCCCCAAGGTCCGCGTTCCGCCATCGTGATGAGCTGGAACGACTCCGGACTGCCGATTTCATCCGAGGAACTGGCGGTGTTCGACAGGCCTCCCGAGGAACTGCCTTTCCTGAACGTGCAGCGTTTTCTCAAGGCGGCCGGGGTGAGGGTGCCGGCGGTCCACGGCCACTGGGCGGAACAAGGTTTGATGCTGCTGGAGGATCTTGGGGACGTGTGCCTCTGGGACCGCGTGCGGGAGGCGTCCGAAGCCGATGTGATCCGGTGGTACCAAAGGGCCATTGACGAATTGCTGGTGCTGCAGATCGGCGGCACCCGAGCCCGGAACGACCAGTGCATGGCTTTCCGGCAAGCCTTCGACCAACGGCTGTACCTTTGGGAGTTCGCTCACTTCATCCAGTACGGCCTGGAAGCGGGCGACGAGGGGAGCCTGCCGGCGTCCGAACGGCGGCTCCTGGACGAGTCCTTCGAGACCATCGCCGGGCGTCTATCCGGCCAGCCGCGGGTGCTCAATCACCGGGACTACCATAGCTGGAACCTGATGATACACGACGACGCCGTGGTGGTCATCGACTTCCAGGATGCGCTGCTGGCGCCGGCGCAGTACGACCTCGCGTCGCTGCTCAACGATCGTGAGACCGACCAGGTCGTCACGCCGGCGGTGGAGGACCGGCTGCTCGACTACTATCTCGAGCGGCTCGACGAATGGGGAGAAGCCCGCCCGGTCCGGGATGAATTCCGGGAGACCTACCTGCTCTCCGCCCTGCAGCGGGACTTCAAGGTGGTAGGCCGTTTCCGCTACCTCGACCTGGTAAAGGGCAAGCCCGGCTACAAGCGATACATCCCCCCGACATTGAGGCGCATCGGCAGGAATCTCCGGCGGGCGCCGGGGTTGGAACACCTTGCTCCGGTCCTGGCGGCGCACTTCGAGGAGATCTCGTGAAGGCGATGCTCTTCGCCGCCGGCTTGGGCACCCGGCTCCGGCCCCTCACCGACAAACTGCCCAAGTGCCTCGTCCCGGTCAACGGACGGCCCATGATCGACTACCCGCTGATGCTGCTGTGCTACTACGGCATTCGCGAGATCGTGGTCAACGTCCACCACCATGCCGAACGGGTCGAGGAACACCTGGGCGACGGCTCGCGTTTCGGCGTGGACATCGTCTATTCCCGGGAACCCGTGCTGCTGGATACCGGCGGAGGCGTGCTTGGAGCCAAGCGGTTTCTTGACCAGGACACCTTCGTGATCGTGAACAGCGACGTGCTGATCGATCTCCGACTCGACGAAGTGCTGCGGTTTCACCGCGACCGTGCGCCCGTGGCGACGCTGGTTCTGAGAAAGGACCCGCTGGCGGATGAATACGGGGCCATCTGGACCGATTCCGAGGGAACAATCCGGAAACTGCTGCAACACGAAACCCCCGGCGCCACGCCGTCCCCACTGGAACAGTACATGTTCACGGGGGTTCACGTGGTCGAGCCGCGGATCTTCCGATACATGGAAGGCCCGGAACCCTTCAGCATCACCCGCACCACCTACCCGCGAATGCTCGCCGGCTCCGAGCGCCTTTGCGGCTTTCCCTTCGACGGTGACTGGCAGGATATGGGGACCCCGGAGCGGCTGGCGGCGACGGAAACGAAGTTGCGAGAGGGTAACCTCAGGCCCCACTATCTCTAGGCGGCCCGGGGCCAGTCGACCCGCCGGGCGCAACCGTCCTTGCATTCCGTCGTCGCGGAAACTAGAATTTTTCTTCGGTGCGTTAAAGAACTTCCACCTCGTTGCCGACGATAAGTATATGCGCCACCCAAACAGAGCGCGTATCCGACGTGATCGGACCAACGAGCAAGCGTAGCCCAATGACGGAGTTTGAAACCGCAACGCTCGCATACCAGGCTGCAGCACTTTCCTACCAGTATGCCGCGCTATGGGTTAGCGGTGGCGTAGGGGCCGCTCAGTGTATGCTCATCGGATCCGGGCTATGGCTGATGCACCGCGGGATGCAACGCAGGGACAGGCAACACGCGGAAACCATCGCCGCTCAGGAAAGACACCACGCCGAATACATGGCCAATCACGCGCAATTCATGGCGAACCACGAGGAAACCATGAAGGTCCTCAATGCCAATGTCCTCGCGCTGGAACGACAAGGCGAGGCGCTCCGTGAGCAGGGGGCCGCGCTCCGTGAGCAGGGCGCGGCTCTTCGTGTGGTCGTTGAACGTAACGGTCCCGGTCGCAAGAACTAGTTGTCCTTCTTCGGATCCCGCCGGGAATCCAGGTACTCGCTGAGGCTTTGGTCCTGCTCGGCGTCATAGAGTTCACGGTCGACGCGGTGCAGCAAGAGTTCACCCGACAGAATGATCCGGTGTTTCTCCACGACACCCTTGCGGGCCAATGAAATGCTTCGCCGGAGGGCGCGGCGCACCACTCCTCTGCCGTCCCAGAATTCCTCCGGGATTTCCTGGTAGCCCCCTTTCGTCGCCTTGGCCAGCAACGTCAGGCCCCCCTTGAAGCTCTCCAGGCCGGCCTCGTCGTCGCCCTGTTGCATCTGCGTCAAACCCAGGACGATCCAGCCGATCTCGTCCTCGCGATTCACGGACAGTGCGCGTTTCAACACTTCGAAAGACGAGCCGTACCTGCCCGCATAGTAGTAGGCACGCCCTAGCTGCGTGAGGCTGTCCTTGTACTTCGGGTTCCTGCGGACCACGTACTCGAGGTGGACGATGGCCTTCTTGAAGTTCCCGCCCCGCTGTGTCTTGCCCAACTCCAACAACGCGTCGTTGTAGTTGCCGCCGACGCCGATACCCGCGGGCCTCCAGCAGCCGGAAAGGGACGTCACCAGAATACTCGAAACCACAACCGCACCGAGCACTCCCAAAGTCGCGTGTCCGAATCGCACCATTTGCTCCCCCATGAACCCTTGTTTCGCCAACCGTACCCGACCAGGTCTCGAACCACCGTCACGTAAAAGAACCAACGCGACGAACCCGCAAGACGACGCTTCCGTGCCGCCGTTGCGAGTATCTAGTCCACCGATCGCTGTTCGTCAAGCGAATCCGGTCTCTCTTTCGTTCAAACAAAAAAACAGGGCCGCCCCCTGAAGGAGCGGCCCTGTTTGCTAGTTTGCTATTCGGTCTGGGATAAACCGCTAGAACTTGTACTCGATGACGATCGTGAAGGCGTTGAAAGAGTCGTCGTCGTCTTCGGCTACGGCGGCAAAGCCGGCGCCAGGGCAGGCACCCTCACAACCGAATGTATCCCACACACCGTGGACCTGCATCCAACCGCCGGGAACGTTGTAGACGACCGCTACCCCGGTGTTGGTCACGTCGGAGCTGTCGCCCGCATAGTCGACCTCGGCCGCGCTGTAGAGCGGAGCTACGTAGACGCCGCCTTCACCCTTGCTTCCACCCATCATGCCGCTCTTGGGCCCCCACAGCCATACCCGTGCCGCAAGCCGAACGTCCGTCGCTTCGACATCGGCGCCGCCGCCCGGATCCCTCTCATAGGTAGCGAAATTTGCGGAGAGCGACAGCCACTTCAACGGGGACCATCCCAAACCGTGAGACATATACGTGGTGTCATACTCGGTGTCGGCGGCCTGCTTGATGTCGATCAAGGCCGGCCTGTTCCCCAGCGTGGGGGTACGGGCTCTCACACGGGCGTGGTCCAATCCACCTGACGGCTTACCGTCTTTATCAGCCCCGGTAAAACCTGTATGGGCTTGATAACCGAAGCTGTACGAAAGGCTTGATACGGCGAGGCCGCCCATTCCCTTGGCTTTTGCAAGAGGCTTCAGACCCAGCGCGAAACCTACGCTGTTGCCGTCGTCTCCCTGGGCTGCTTCAGCCTGGTTGTCCTGGCCCCACGCCACTTGCAGGTGACTGATCTTGGAAATACCCATGCCCGGCAACTTCTTCCAGGACAGCACGAAACTCCCGTCTTGCTGTCCGCCGATGCCCAAACCATCCAGAAGCGGGCTGTCTTCCGTACGGAAAGCGCCTGCCTGCGTATTGCCACTAAAGGACGGACTGTAGCCCCAACCGAAGCTCGGAAGCCACGGGTTCAACTTGTCGAAGTTGATGTAGCCGTCGCCGCCGAAGGCGGTGCCATCGCTACCATTGTTGAGGAGCCAGGTAACCGCGTAAAACCCCTGCTGAGACGTCACGTTGATGGTCGGCCGAAAACGCCGCACACGAAGCTCCAGATTCTGGTAGCCGTCCTCTGGATTATCGTTGCTGAGCCACATGGTGTGGTAGACCTGCAGCCTCTGCGTGAAACGGATGCTCCAGTTGTTGTCCGCCGCGGCGATCGTCAGACCACCACCCGGCTTGTACTTGAACGACGGCCCCTTCATCTCGGCCGCCAGGGCACTCTCTTGATTCTGCTTCAACTGCGCCAGCTCGCGTTCCAGGGCCTGAATCCTCGTGTCCACATCAGACGCCTGGACGGGCGATGCCGCAAGCACCATCACTGCCATTAAAACCAAGGCACTTGCGAATCCGAGCGCCTTTTTCAACACCTTATTCATGACCCCCTCCTTGGTAATCAGAGTTATCTACTACAGCCAGCGAAATCTGCTTAAGGTTTTCTACTTTTTTGGCGGTATCCATGCAATTGTCCCTAAGTAGGGTTTTCCTTCGAAGCCGGGACATGAGGTGCCAAAATGTAGTACCCAAGTTTTAATTTTTGGCAAGCACGAGTTCTTTTTTGAGTTCCGACACGCGCCGGCCGACGAGATGGTCGACAGGGACGTTGCCCCGGCCAACGGTCTCGTCCTCTTCGTAGCGCCGCACCACAACTCCAGAAGATATACCACCGATACACCCGACGCACAAGACACGCCGGCTGTTCGGGCGCTGTCCGGTCCAGCAGTTGGCGGACCCCCTGAAGAGCACCGTTACTCTGATTACCAAGGAGGGGGTCATGAATAAGGTGTTGAAAAAGGCGCTCGGATTCGCAAGTGCCTTGGTCTTAATGGCAGTGATGGTGCTTGCGGCATCGCCCGTCCAGGCGTCTGATGTGGACACGAGGATTCAGGCCCTGGAACGTGAGTTGGCGCAGTTGAAGCAGAATCAAGAGAGTGCTCTGGCCGCCGAGATGATGGTGCCGACGGCCGAGGAAGCGGCCGCAGCGGCCAAGGCGGCGGCTGCTGCGGACGCCGCGGCGAAGGCAGCAGCGGCGGCGAAGGCGGCGGCGGACGCCGCGACCAAGGCTGCGGCAGCGGCGGCAACCGCGGCAGCCAAGCCGGGGGATGTAACCAAGAAAGCGGCCGAGACGGCAGCCAATGCGGCGAAAGCGGCCGCGGCGGAGGCGCTCGCGACGAAAGCTGCTGCCAGGGCGGCAACGGACCCCCCGACCCCGCCGTCCTTCACGTACGCCGCGGGCAGAGGCCTCACGATCGCCGCCGCGGACAACAACTGGAGCATCCGTTTCACCCAGAGGCTGCAGATCTACAACAGCATATGGCTGAGCAACGACAATCCGGACGCTGGCTACCAAAACATGGAAACCCGCATACGGCGTTTTCGACCGACGATCAACGTCACGTCGCAGCAGGGGTTCTACGCGGTCAACTGGCTCCTCAACAACGGTAGCGATGGCACCACCTTCGGCGGCGACGGATTCATCAATTTCAACGTGTTGAACCCGTGGCTTCCGAGCTTCGGTTGGGGCTACAGTCCGGGCCTTGACGTCGAGACGCAGGCAGGCGCCTTCCGTACGGAAAGCACCCCGCTTATGGACGGCTTGGGCCTGAGCGGAGGGCAAGACGGAAGTTTCGTGTTGTCCTGGACGACTTTGCCAGGTATGGGCATTTCCAGGATCAGTCGCCTGCAAGTGGCGTGGGGCCAGGACAATCAGGACGAAAATACAGCGGGACACGACGGCAATAGCGTAGGTTTCGCGCTGGAGCTACAGCCTCTCGCAAACGCCGAGGGAATGGGCGGCCTCACCATATCGAGCCTTTCGTACAGCTTCGGTTATCAAGCCCATACCGATACGCCGTCCGCCGTGGAAGCCGCCGGCGCCGTGTCGGTGAACCCCCCGACGTTGATCCTTATCGACGAGGTAGACGCCGACACCACATACATGTCTCACGGCTTGGCGTGGAACCCGTTGCCGTGGCTGTCGCTCTCCGCCAACTACGCTACCTATGAGAGAGAGCCGGCCGGTAGCGGTAACGTTGATGTCGAAGCCACGGACCTTCGGCTTGCGGCACGGGTATGGCTGTGGGGGCCCCAGAGCGGCATGATGGGTGGAAGCGCGGCTGAAGGCGGTATCTCCGTATCTCCGCTCTACAACGCGTCCGATATCGACTTTGCGGGCGGAAACTCCGAGGTCACCAACAGCGGACTAGCGGTCGTCTACAACGTTCCCGGCGGTTGGATGCAGATCCACGGCGTGTGGGATACATACGGTTGTGAGGGTGACTGCCCCGGCCCCGGCTTTGCCGACGTAGCCGAAGACGGCGACGATTCTTTCAACGTCTTCACGATCATCCTCGATTACAGGTTTTAGCCGTTGTCCCGAACCGTAGCAAAAGGGGCCGTTCCACCTTCGGAACGGCCCCTTTGTCGCTGGCCTGTAATCGTGTATCGCTCAGACCCTTCTTGGCTTCAAAGGACTGAACCGCAAAAGGACTGAACCGCATCGAAGACCGGAGATCTGCCCGCTATCTTCCGAGCATGCTTTCCGCCCGCCAAACGCGACCATCGCCAAGCCGCTTCCGTAGCCTCCAACCTCCGTGATGCCTCTTTGCTTCCAGCTCAAGTTCGCATCTCGATCCGAACTTGACCGGTTGCTCAAATACTTTACTTTTGTAAAATTCCATCCGGTCAGGTTTCCCCAGCCGCACATCCTGGAATGTACGGGATGTGTCGATATCCAATAGACCTTCCAATGACCACCGATTCCGACCTTCACAACATCGTCCTGTCGTCGGCGGTAGCGCCCAACACTCGACTGGCCTACCGCAAGGGTTGGAACTGCTTCACCGAGTATTGCAGAAAGGAACAGGTCGCCGACCCGCTGTCCGCCTCTCCCGAGACGGTCGCCCGTTTTCTTCTGGACTGCGCCACCCGGCCCCGTCCGGGAAGCGGCTTGCCGTTTTCGATGGGCACGGTTTTCCTCTACAGCAGTGCGGTCGCCAAACGATTCGACGACGCCGACGCCGGCAGGCCGTCGCCGACACACCACCCCACCGTCCGGGCCACCCTCAAAGGCTTGAGCCGGCTTGCCGGCACGGCTCCGCGAAGGGTCAAGGCCCTGCGCGAGGGGCACCTGAGGGCCATGATCGCCCGATGTCCCGAAACGGTGATCGGGAGGCGTGACGCCGCTGTTCTCGCAGTCGGTTTTGCGGGCGCCTTGCGCCGGTCCGAACTCTGTGACCTACGTGTCGACGACGTGGCTATCCTCCCACCGGCCCGTCCACATCCCCGACGGATGTTGCTCACCATCCGCCGGTCCAAGACCGACCAGACCGGCAGGGGCCAGACCATCGCCGTGCCGGAAGGCAAGACGGTCAAACCGATCGATCGCGTGCAGGCGTGGCTAACGGCGTCGGGCATCACGAACGGACCGCTGTTTCGGACCATGAGACGCGGCGGAGCGGTCCGGGAGAAACCGCTTCACCATTCGGACATTCCGCGCTTGGTCAAACGCTACGGTGCGTTGATAGGGCTGGACCCGAGAGAACTATCGGGGCATTCGTTGCGGGCCGGATTCGTTACCAGCGCCGCGGCGCACCACGCGCGCCTCGACAAGATCATGGCCGTGACGCGACACACCAGCCCGGCGACGGTCATGAACTACATCCGCGACGCGGATGCATTCAGCGATCACGCGGGGAGCGCCTTTCTCTAGTGGCTCGGAGCCCTCACCCCGACCCTCTCCCGGAGGGAGAGGGGGGCCAGCGAACCCTCACCCCGACCCTCTCCCGGAGGGAGAGGGGGGCCAGCGAACCCTCACCCCGACCCTCTCCCAAGGGGAGAGGGGGGCGTGGGCTCTCCCTTTGGGAGAGAAGGATGACTTTGTGGCCGAAGGCCGGGTGAGGGCCTGGGACACCCCCTGACGTTGACATCGAGCCCGCCGGAAAGGATAGTGTCTCCGAGGACGGATCGTGTCCCTGCGACGAGCGAAATGACCCTCATTGACGGATAATATTCCGGTGCCCGAGCCCATCAAAATCGTCCTGGCCGACGATCACACCCTCTTCAGAGAAGGGCTGAAACGAATCCTGGCGCAGGAGCGCGACCTGCTGGTGACCGCGGAGGCGTCGCGCCCGGAGGATGTCGGGCCGGCCGTGGCGGAGGGAACGGCGGACATCCTGCTGCTGGAACTCAGGATGCCCGGCCGGGAGTCCGTGCAGACCCTCCTGAAACTCAAGGAGGATCATCCCGACAACAGGACGATCATACTCACCGCCTCCGAGGACAAGGACAGCATCCTCGATGCGGCCAAGGCCGGAGCGCGCGGCTACATGTTGAAGGATGCAACGCCGGAGACGTTGTGCCAGGCAATTCGCACGGTCTACGGCGGCGGCGTATGGATCGACCAGAAGCTTCCTCGCGCCGCCGACTTCGCCGCCATCGCCGCCCAGCCCCACGTCGAGCCGGCGGGCGAGGACGCCGACGGGCTGCAGAACCTGACCCGGCGCGAGATGGAGGTCCTCAGCCTCCTGGCCGAGGGGTTCAGCAACGACGAGATCGCCGCCCGCACCTTCATCAGCGAACGCACGGTCAAGGCCCACGTCACCAGCATCTTCGCCAAGCTCAAGGTGGACAACCGCGTCAAGGCCGCGCTGGCCATCCTCAGGAGGGGCGCCCCTGCCCCGCCTCCCGCTGCTTCCCCCGCTCCTCGTCCACGCGCCCGATCAGCGCGAGGCCGATGACGAAGAAGACCAGCACCACCGCCATGCCGGCGCGCTGGGAGGCGAACAGGCGCGTCAGCTCACCCAGCAGGAAGGGCCCCAGAAAGGCCGTGGCCTTGCCCGAGAAGGCGAAGAGGCCGTAGAACTCGTTCTTCTTTTCCTCCGGCACGAACCGGCCCATGAGCGAGCGGCTGGCGGCCTGGTTGGGACCGCCGCACAAGCCGATCAGAAGGCCGGCAACCCAGAAGAGCGCGCGCCGGCCGGTGAGCAGCGCCGTCAGGGCCGCCACGATGAAGCCCAGCAGGCTGATCTGGATCGTGCGCTTGCCTCCCAGCCAGTCGTCCACGAACCCCAGGGCGAAGGCGCCGAAGCCCGCGGCCACGTTGAGCACCAGTCCGAAGAACAGCAGCTCCTCGAAGGTGAATCCGAAGGTGCCGGCGGCGTAGATGCCGCCGAAGGCGAACACCGTGTTGAGACCGTCGGCGTAGAAGAGACGCGCCAGCAGCAGGCGGAAAATGTCCGGATAGCGGCGGATTTCACGGAACGTGGTCGCCAGGCGGCGGAAGGGGTCGGAAAGCAGCGTCCGGGAAGGATCCGGTCGGGCGGGCCCTTCCGGCACCCAGAGGAACAGAGGCAGGCTGAACAGGGCGAACCACCCGGCAACCAGCAGGTTGGTGGCGCGGATGTGCTCGTAGTTCGCCTTCTCGAAGCCGAACCACGGCACCTCCGCGTCGACGAAGCCCACCAGCGCCAGCCCCAGGGCGCTCAGGCCGCCGACGTAGCCCAGCGCCCACCCATAGCCCGAGATGCGCCCGATGCGGTCCGGCGGCGCGACGTCCGGCAGATAGGCGTTGTAGAACACCCCGCCCATCTCGAAGGCGATGTTCGCCAACGTGAACCACAACAACGCCCTGACCACCTCCCCCGGCATGGCCGTGTAGAGGAACGTCGTGCCCACCACCGCCACCAGCGTGAAGAACCCGAGAAAGCGCTTGCGGTAGCCGCCCCGGTCGGCCAAGGCGCCAAGGAGCGGCGACAGCAGGGCCACCGCGATGGCGGTGATGCTGACGCTCCGGGACCACAGCCACGTGCCCGTCACCTCGTCCGGGGCGATGACCTTGGTGAAGAACGCCGCATAGATGAACGTGACGACCAGAGTTGTGAAGGCCGAATTGGCGAAGTCGTAGAGGCACCAGGCCAAAATCGTGCGGCGGTTGGTCGGCATGTGGTTCATCCGTGGGTCATCCACCCGAGTTCAGGGCCAGAGTCCATCCGATCCCAACGCTTCGAGAAACCGCTTCACCGGCCAGACGTCGATGCCGTCTTCGGTGCGGAAGGCCCGTCCGCCATCGTGGACGAGGACGCGTCGAACCAGGCGCGGCAGGCCGTCGATGGCGCGCAACCCCTTGAGCAAGGCGGTATTGTACCGTCGTGCCGCCTTGGCTTCGATGGCGAGGTATTCGGCATCGCGGCGGAGGAGGAAGTCCACCTCCGTGTTCGATTCCACCGGAGCCCAGTAGTAGATGTCGTCGAACAGCGGCTCTTCTTCCGCGTGGGCGCGCAACAGGCCGAGAACCCATCCCTCGAACAGCGCTCCGCGTTCCTCCGCCGATACCGGGCCGAACTGGCGTTTCACGGCCCGTACCAAGCCAGGGTCTACCCAGTACAGTTTCGGCCGGCGTCGTTCGCGTACCCGCAGCCTGGCCTCGAAGGCCGGCAGGCGCCAGGTGAGCAGGGTGTCTTCGAGGACTTCCAGGTAGCCGTTGACGGTGGTGCGAGCCACGCCGGCGTCCCGGGCGATACCCGCCACGTTCAGGGCTTGTCCGTGAAGCAACGCGGCAATGGGCAGGAAACGAACGAAACCGGGCAGATTGCGCACCACGGCTTCCGCGCGGATCTCTTCCCGCAGGTAGAGCTGCGCATAGCTCTCGAGAACTTCGCGACGGCCGTCCGCGGTCCACACCAAGGGGATGCTGCCGTACCTGAGCACCTCGTTCAGGTTGAAATCGGCGCCGAGTTCCCGCGGGACCAGCGGATACATGGCCTTGCGGGCGGCTCGTCCGGCCAGCAGGTTGGTTCCCGCCATCTTGAGCTTGCGCGCGCTGGAACCGAGCAGAGCAAAGCGCAGGCCGCGTTCCTCGATGAACCGGTGCACCTCGTTCAGCAGAGCGGGAACACGCTGTACCTCGTCGATGACGACCCAATCGCCCGGTGTGACGGCAGAGACCAAATCCCGAAACAGCAAGGGTTCGGCCAGGAGATCGTGAAACAGCGCTTCATCCAGCAGGTCGAGGCGCACCGCGTTCGGCAGAGTCGCACGAGCCCATGAGCTCTTCCCGACCCCCCGAACGCCGAACAGGAAGAAGCTGCGACCCGGTAGCCGTGTGATCCGGCTGTACATTATATCGTCATAAATAGCCGAAAAGTGACGACATAACAAACACCCTTCAGGCCGCATGACGGTTGAGACTTGCTACGAGCCTTGGACCCTCGTGAAGGGCTACGGATTTTCGCCGGCGCGCACGTCGGCGTATTGCAAACTCACCCGGAATGGGCTGAAATGAAAGCAACTACCCCAGTGCTATCGGAGGCATCCATGCATCTCACGCAGCGTATCCGACAGGCCTTCTTTGTCATGCTCGTCACCGCGTTCCTGGCGGGCTGGGCCGGTACGGCATCGGCCCTGGACCCCGTGTACTCGACCTATCTGGGCGGCGCCATCCGCGGGTACGATCCCGTGGCCTACCACACCGAGAAAAAGCCCGTGAAGGGCAAGCGAGCCCACCGGGTGGAGTGGAAGGGAGCCACCTGGTCGTTCGCCAGCGCCAAGAACAAGGAAATGTTCGAGGCCAATCCCGAGAAATACGCGCCCAAGTACGGCGGATACTGCGCCTGGGCCGTCAGTCAGGGCTACACGGCCTCCATCGACCCGGACGCCTGGAGCTTGGTGGACGGCGCCCTCTACCTCAACTACAGCCTGGGCGTGCGTGACCAGTGGTCCCAGGACATCCCCGGCAACATCACCAAGGGCGACGCCAACTGGCCCAAACTGCTGGCCGGCAAATAGGGGCCGGCGAGGGACGGAATCATGAAGTACTCGAAGCACGACGCCAAGGACTATGCCCGCGAGAACATGAAGGGCATATGGGCCGCGGCCATGAACCCCTTCAACGACGATTTCTCGTTCAACGAAGAGGGGTTGCGGCGGAACATCCGGCACTGGATCGACGACCTGGCGATTCAGGGGCTCTTCATCGCCGGCAAGCAGGGCGAGTTCTTCTCCATGTCGCTGGAGGAGCGCAAGCGCAACTTCGAGATCGCCGTGGAGGAGACCGAGGGCAAGGCCGGCACCATCATGTCCTGCTCCGACCAGAACTTCGACACGGTGGTGGAGCTGGCCCGCCACGCCGAGGACGTGGGCGCCGACTACATCGTGGTGCACGCGCCCATGCTCCATTTCATCAGCGACCGGGACGACACCATCTACAGCTACTACAAGGCGGTCTGCGACCAAGTGGACATCGGCATCGCCATGTGGAGCCACCCGGACTCCGGCTACCTCATGAGCCCGGAGCTGTGCGCGCGGGTGGCGGAGCTGCCCAACATCGTGGGCATCAAGTACTCGGTGCCTCGGCCCATGTACGCGGAGTTGACAAAGCTGGCCGGAGACCGCCTCATCGTCAGCACCGCCTCCGAGGAGGAGTGGCTCGACAACATCGTCGAGCTGGGCTGGCAGCTCTACCTGTGCTCGTCCCCGCCCTACCTGCTCCAGACCCGCAACGACCGGCGCATGCACGAGTACACCCAACTCGCCTTCGACGGCCAGGCCGACAAGGCCCGCCAGGTCCGCGACAGCCTGGACCCCGTCCGCGAGGCTCTTTCGTCGACCCGCCCCGGCGGCAAACCCCACGCCCACCAGAAATACTGGCAGGAGCTCCTGGGCCAGGTCGGCGGCCCCACCCGCCCGCCGTTCCTCCAACTCACCGAGGAGGAGAAGGGGCGCACCCGGGAGGCGTTCGAGGGGTGCGGGTTGCGGGTGTGAGCGGAACTCTTCACGAACGGCCGCCAGGGGGTTGCCACCCCCGCCGACTTGGTAGATAATCTCCGCACTGACAAGGATACGGGCGGCGTTCAAGGTCGGGACAAGGTCTTCGGGGTTGCGTGCAAGGGATCATGCGACCGGGCGCCGCGCGTAACGAGTATCGAAACGAGGGCGAGGCGATATCGAAACCGGTTCATGGATCGCCGCCTGGATGCGCACGCACAGTCCGGGCGGGGGCGCGTGGACGGAGAAGGAAAAGGAGGCATGACATGAGATTGCGAATAGCAGGTGTGCTGGCGGGCGCGTTTCTGTTGTTGGGGCTGGCCGCCTCGGCGCAGGCGAAGTGCGGCAAGGTGACGATTTCGGAGATGAACTGGGACTCCGCGGCGATGTTGGCCCACGTGGAGGCCATCATTCTAACCAAGGGATACGGCTGTCAGGCGGAGCTGGTGCCTGGCGACACCGTGCCGACGGTGACGTCGATGACCGAGAAGGGCGAGCCCGACGTCGCGCCGGAGATCTGGTTCAACTCCGTCAAGGAGGTGGTGACCAAGGCGGAGAAGGAGGGACGGCTCAAAAAGGCCGGGGAGATCCTGAGCGACGGCGGCGAGGAGGCTTGGTGGGTGCCGGAGTACGTCGTCAAGGCAAATCCCGAACTCACGACGTTGCAGGCGGTCATGAAACGTCCGGACCTGTTCCAGGACAAGGAAGAGCCCGGAAAGGGCCGGTTCTACGGCTGTCCTTCCGGCTGGGCCTGCCAGATCATCAACCAGAACCTGTTCAAGGCGTACGGACTCGACAAGGCCAACTTCACGCTGTTCGATCCCGGATCCGGGGCAGGGCTGGCCGCGGCCATCGCCAGCGCCTACGAGCGGAAGCAGCCCATCTTCACCTACTACTGGGCGCCCACCTCGGTGCTCGGCAAGTACCCCATGGTGAAGCTCGGCGGGATGAAGCACGACCCCAAGACCTATGCGTGCATCACCGACAAGGACTGCGCCGACCCGAAGCCGAACATGTACCCCAAATCCGTGGTGCTGACCTACGTGGTCGGCGACTTCGCGAAAAGAGAACCGGAAGCATTCAAGTTCGTGTCGGGCGTGTCCATAGCCAACAGCGTGTTGAACAAGGTGCTGGCCTGGAAGGCCGACAAGAAGGCCGACGCCAAGGAGACCGCGGAGTACTTTCTGAAGAACAACGCGGACGTGTGGACGAAGTGGGTGTCCGCGGACGTGGCGGCAAAGGTCAAGGCGGGCATGTAGCGTTGCGCTGAATCCGTCGGGGGTCTGGGCGCCGGCGCCCAGACCCCCGACTCTCTCCTCCGGGTGCGAAGAGCGGGAGCTTCGAAGCGTAAGAGGTCAGCCATGTACGGCCATCGCGCGCGCATAGGGTACACCTCGCCGCCCATCGTCACCGAGGTCTTCCCCTACGAATTCTACAAGATGGCGCCGCCCGGCGTCACCCTCGCCCTGACCACCCTCATGGTGGCCCGGCACTCGGCCGAGTCCGGAGAAGCCCAGGAAAGCTGGAACCACGCCGTGCGCGCGGTCCGGGAAATGGCCCGGGCCAAGGTGGACATCATCGTCTTCGGCGGCGGCCCGGTGGTCTATTCCGGGGGCCAGCAGCGGGCCGACGACACCATGCGCGACCTGCAGCAGGAATTCGGCATCCCGGTCACCAACAGCACTACCGCCTACCACCAGGCCGACGCCGCGCTGGGCGCACGGGTGGTGGGCTCGGTCACCTACGCGTCCGCTCCGGGAAGCACCGAACACCTCCCCAACGAACGCTTCACCGACCCCGACAAGACCACCCTGGCAGGCCAGAAGTTCGCCGGCGTACCGTTCATCGAGGTGGGCGCGATTCCCTCCGAAGTGCCGTTGCAACTCGCCCGGGAGCTCAAGCAGGAACACGCGGACATCGACACCATCCATCTGGGCTCTCCCCACTGGGCCACCGGCGCGGTCATCGAGACCATCGAGCAGGAGCTGGGCGTCAACGTCGTCCAGGGAAGCCAGGCGATCCTGTGGTGGGCGTTGCGCACCCTGGACATGGACGACCGGATCGAGGGGTATGGGAGGCTGCTGCGGGAGCACTAGGCGCTCACCCCCTCCGACCCCCTCTCCCTCTGGGAGAGGGTCGGGGTGAAAGCCACAACGTCGACAGCCATAGTCCCCCTCTCCCTCTGGGAGAGGGCTGGGGTGAAAGCCACAACGTCGACAGCCATAGTCCCCCTCTCCCTCTGGGAGAGGGCTGGGGTGAGGGCTCCCCGGAGCGGCAGCCTCCCACGGAGACCCAGGGTCGCCGCCCGCCCTCACCCGGCCTTCGGCCACCCTCTCCCGGAGGGAGAGGGGTTGTAAGTGGGATGGTCGGGGCGACTGGATTTGAACCAGCGACTTCACGGACCCGAACCGTGCGCTCTACCAGGCTGAGCCACGCCCCGACACTCGATCCGACCGAACCCTGGCTTGTCCGGGAAATCTAACACACGGATCATACGACGTAAATCAGGGAGACGGTTCCGGCCGCGGCCGGCGCATGCGGGCGGCGAAGAATCCGTCGGTGTCGTGGCGGTGGGGAAGCGCCAGCAGGTAGGGCCCGGCGGTCATGGAGCGGGCGGTTTCCGGGAGGTGGGCCGCGGCCTCCTCCACCACGAAACCTCGGTGGCGGTCCAGGAAACCCTCCACCACCTGTTCGTTCTCGACGCAGGACAGGGTGCAGGTGGCGTACACGAGAACCCCGCCCGGGCGCACCCGCGAGGCGGCATGGTCCAGGATGCGGGCCTGGAGCGCGGCCATGCGCGGCAGGTCCTGCTCGTTGCGCCGCCAGCGTATTTCGGGGTGCGCGCGCAAGGTCCCCAGACCCGAGCACGGCGCGTCCACCAGGACCCGGTCGAAGGCGCCGGTCTCCCCCGGGAGAGCCCGAGTCGCATCGCCGACCCGGGCGCGGATGCAGTCGAGCCCCAGGCGGCGGGCATTCTCCGCCACCTTCGCGAGGCCGCGTTCCGAGACGTCGCAGGCCACCACCTCGCCGGCGCCGTCCATGAGCTCGGCCATGTGCGTGGTCTTGCCACCGGGGGCGGCGCAGACGTCGAGCACCCGCATTCCCGGCCCGGGGGCGGCCAGCAGGCTCACCACCTGGGAGGCCTCGGCCTGCACCTGGCACAGCCCCTCGCGGAACTCCGGCAAGCCGGCCGGCGACGACGCCCCGCGCAGACGCACCGCCAGCGGCGACCACGTCCCCGGCTCGGCATCGACGCCCCGGGAGCGCAGGCGCCGCACCAGCGCGTCCCGCGATGTCCGCAGACGGTTGGCCCGCAGCACCAGCGGCGCCTCCTGGTTGTTGGCCTCCATGAGCCGCCGGCCCTCCCTGTCGCCGAACCGTTCCCGCCACATGTCCACGAGCCAGCGCGGATGGGAAACCAGCGCCGCCAGGTCCGCGGCGTCCCCGGACCCCGCCGGCGGTGTCCACGCCTCGCGCTCCCGCCGGGCGATCCCCCGCAGCACCGCGTTCACCAGCCGCGCCTTCCCGGGACCGGCCCGCCGCTTGGCCAATTCCACCGACTCGTTGACGGTGGCATAAGAGGGTACCCGGTCCAGGAAGAGCAACTCATAGGCGCCCAGCCGAAGCAGGTTCCGGACCGTGGGATCGAGGCCTTCGAGGGGTTCCCGCAGCAGGGAGCCCAGCACCCAGTCGATGCGCCCGCGCCAGCGCAGGACGCCGTAGACCATGCGTGTCAGCAGGGCGCCGTCGGCCCGCGACAGCTCCGCCTCCTCCAGGCGGGCGTTGAGCAGCACGTCGGCGTAAGCTCCGCCCCGGTCGACGCGGTCGATGATGGCGAGGGCGATCTCGCGGGGGTTTGTCGGGTGCTGAGCCACCAACGGGTAGGTTCGAGACCGGGCGCTAGTGTGGTGTCTGGTTAATTCGCAGCATAATATGCGGAGGATTTCTTGTCGTCGGCAAGGCGCGATGACGAGCAGTGGCGGGCACCACGCGAGGAAGAGCAACGCAGTCGACGGCGAAAAAGACCCGCAGATTATGCTGCGAATTAACCAGACACCACACTAGGAAAGGTACCCTTCGAACCGCATCCCCGCCCGGAGCCCGGCGCCCCTCAAGAAAGCGTCCGCCGGCATGCGCTTGCGGCCTTCCATCTGCAACTCGGTGAGGAGCAGCACCCCGTCGCCGGTGGCGACCGAAATGCCCTCCGTCCCCGCCCGCACCACCGTTCCGGGCGCTTCGGTCCCGTCCGCGGCATCCGCCGCCACCGGACTCGCGCCGTGCACCTTGACCCGCTTGCCTCCCCAGTGGGTGAAGGCCGAGGGCCAGGGGGTGAAAGCCCGAATCCGCCGCTCGATCTCCGGCGCCGGCCGTGCCCAGTCGATCATCCCGTCCTCTTTCGTGAGCATGGGAGCGAAGGTCGCGCCGGCGGGGTCCTGCGGGCGCGGCGTTAGAGAACCCCGTGCGGCGCCCTCCAGCGTGGCCGTCAGCAGCCGCGCGCCGACCGGGACGAGCCGCGCCTCCAGCGTCGCCGCCGTCTCGTCCGGCTCCATGGCCACCTCCTCCACCAGCAGAATCGGACCCGCGTCCATCTCCGCGACGAGCCTTATGGTGGTCACGCCCGTCACCGCCTCCCCCTCGAGGATGGCCCACTGCATGGGCGCCGCGCCGCGGTACCTGGGAAGCAGTGAATAGTGGACGTTGACGCAGCCCAGCGGGGGCAGATCCAGGATCGCCTGGGGCAGGATGCGCCCGTAGGCCACCACCGCGGCGACATCGGGACGCCAGCCGCGAAGCTCTTCCAGCAGGCCGGGGTCCGTCATCTTCCGCGGCGTCAGCACCGGAATGCCGGCCGCCGCGGACGCGCGCCGCACCGGCGAAGGCATGGTGGCCTGGCCACGCCCAGCGGGACGATCGGGCTGCGTCACCACGCCCACCACCTCGTCAGGCCCGCCCAACAGGGTGTCCAGGGTAGCCGCCGCCGAAGCCGGCGTTCCCATGAAGACGATTCGCATCGATGGTCTCTGTACGTGCGGGCAGGCCCCTGAGGCCCATGGTCTTGCCGGACGTGGCAAGGATCGTCTTGTACGCGCGGGACAAGCCCTGGCCGACCGGGTGTTTGTGAAGAAGCCCCGGATTGTCTTGTACGCGCGCGACCACCCCCCTCTCCCCCTGGGAGAGGGTCGGGGTGAGGGCCCCCGGCGGACCTCAGATGACGACGCCGCGGCTCTCTTGCGGCTCCTTGCCGGTGCGGACGGACTTCCTGAGCCTGCGCACGTAGATGTCGCGTTTGAGCCGGCTGATGCGGTCGATGAAGAGCTTGCCGTCGAGGTGGTCGATCTCGTGCTGGAGCGCCACGGCCAGGAGTCCATCGGCCTCGATGTCCACCTCCTCGCCGTTCTCGTCGTAGCCGGATACGGCCACCCGCTCGGCACGCTTCACCTCGGCGGTGAAATCCACCACGCTCAGGCATCCCTCCTCGAAGACCGCCTCGCCCTCGGCCTCGCGTATCACCGGGTTGACCAGCTTGATGACGTCGACTCCACGGTTCTCGTGATCGAGGTCCAGCACGATGATGCGCCTGGAAACGCCCACCTGGGGCGCGGCCAGTCCGATGCCCGGCGCCGCGTACATGGTCTCGAGCATGTTCTCGATAAGCTCGGCGGTCTCGCCGGTGATGGCTTCCACCGGCCGCGCCGGTGTCCGCAGGATCGGATCGGGGAACTTGAGGATTTCGAGGATCATAACTTACGGAATTCATAGCATGTTGTGCGGATCCACATCAACGTGGAGCCTGAACGCCCTGCCCCTGGGCACCAGCGCCGCCGCCCGCCGGGCCATGGTCAGGAGCGCCGGCCGGCTTTGCCCCTTGAGCAGGATCTGCCAGCGGTAGCGGCTGCGCAACCTCGCGATGGGCGCCGGCGCCGGACCGAGAATCTCCAGCGGCGCCCGTGGTTTCTCCCGCCGCAACGCACGGGCCAGGTCGCGGGCGCCGCGCGCCACCTTGTCCTCATGAGTGCCGTCGAGGCGCAGGTGCACGAGATGCTGGAACGGCGGGTAGCCGACCTCCCGGCGGAAGCCCGTCTCGGTGGCGAAGAACGCGGGATAGTCGTGCCCCCTGGCGGGCTCGAAGCAGTAGTGGCCCGGCACCAGCGTCTGCACGATGACGCGGCCGGGCTCGCGCGCACGACCGGCGCGGCCGGCCACCTGGCTGATGATCTGAAAGGTCCTTTCGGCCGCCCGGAAGTCGGGGATATTGAGCGACGAGTCCGCCAGCACCACCCCCACCAGCGTGACCCCGCCCACGTCATGTCCCTTGGCGACCATCTGGGTCCCCACCAGCACGTCGAGGTCCCCCTTCTCCCACGCCCGGAAGATGCGTTCCTGGGCGCCCCGGGCGCTGGTGGTGTCCCGGTCCATGCGGCCGATGCGGGCCTTGGGCAACAGCCGCCGCAACTCGTGCTCGACCCTCTCGGTGCCGAAGCCGACCTCGCTCAGGGACAGGTTGCCGCATTCGGGGCAGGCGTCCGCCTTGCGCTGCCGGAAGCCGCAGTGGTGGCAGAAGGTGCTGTCGCGCCCGAGGTGATAGGTGAGGCTGATGCTGCAGCGCGGACAGCGGAACACGAAGCCGCAGGACCAACACTGCAGGAACGACGCGAACCCCCGCCGGTTGAGAAAGATCAGGCTCTGGCGGCCGCGCTCGTGGTTCTCCCGCAGCGCGCTCACGAGCGGGGCGGAAAAGAGTCCGTCGGCGGTCGTTTGTCCGGGCCGGGTCTTGAGGTCGACGATCTCCACGCGCGGCATGGGCCGCGCCTCCACCCGCCGGGTGAGCCGCAGCATCCGGTACCGGCCGCCGCGGGCGTTGTGGTAGCTCTCCACCGACGGCGTGGCCGAGCCCAGGATCACCGGGCAGCCGATGATGCGGCCGCGCACCACCGCGAGGTCGCGTCCGTGGTAGCGGACGCCCTCCTCCTGCTTGTAGCTGGTGTCGTGCTCTTCATCGACGACGATCAGCCCCAACTCCCGCACCGGCGCGAAGACGGCGGAGCGGGCCCCCGCCACCACCTTCACCGCGCCGTGGGCGATGCGCCACCAGTGACGCCACCGCTCCGCCGCGGTGAGGCCGCTGTGAAGCACCGCCACGTCGCCCGGAAAGCGCGCTTCGAGCCGGTCCAGCAGTTGCGGGGTCAGGGCGATCTCCGGCACCAGGATCAGGCTCTGCCGGCCCTGCCGGCGCGCCTGCTCCATGGCCCGGAGGTAGACCTCGGTCTTGCCGCTGCCGGTGACGCCGTGCAGCAGCATGGTCTCGAAACCGCCCTGTTCCAGGCGCGGCTCGATGGAGCGTAGCGCCTCCTGCTGCTCCTCGGTGAGCACGGGAGCGCGGCCCGACGGGGCGCCGGCGGTGGTTTCCGGGCGCGGCTGGCGCCTGCGCCGCGCCTCGCGCACGTGGCCCCGGAGACGGTCCTCCAGCACCACCGCGCCGGCCGCGGCCAGCCGATCGACCACGGCCTTGACGCCCCGGCGCGGGAAGCGACGGCTCAACGCCGCCGGCGTCAACGGCCCGCGGCTCCTCACCGCCTCCAGCACCTCCCGGTCCAGCGTACTCTGCAAACCGTCCGGTTCCCGGCCGAACGCCACCACCAGCCGGCTTTCGGCGCGCAGCAACGGCGGCAAGGCCGCCGCCAGCACCTCGCCCAGGGAGGCGACGTAGTAGTCCGCCGCCCAGCGGCACAGCTCCAGGAACGCCGGGTCCAGCAGCGCCTCGTCGTCCAGCGCCTCCGCCACCTCCTTCACCCCCGTCACCCGGGATTGCCGCTCGAACCCCACCACCACGCCGGTCACCCGCCGCCGCCCCAGCGGCACCAGCACGCGCATGCCCACGTCCAGGCGCCCCCCCAGGGCCTCGGGCACGGCATACGTCAAAGGCTCGTCGAGCGGCGCCGGCACCGCCACCAGCGCGTATTTGCCGCTTGTTGCCATCTCACCGAATTATTGATGAGACGCCGCCGGAATGCCACGCCTTTGACACCGCCGGCGGCCTTTCTCGCTGCCCTCCCCGCCCCATTCCCTTCCGCTTTTCCTTCTCCTCCCGGCATTCGTGCCCTTTGTACCGTCTCGACCCCCTCTCCCGCTCAGCACCGGTGCCGCTTCGACTCCCTCTCCCGCTCAGCGCAGGTGCCGTTCCGACCCCCTCTCCCGCTCAGCGCCGGTGCCGTTCCGACCCCCTCTCCCGCTCAGCGCCGGTGCCGTTCCGACCCCCTCTCCCGCTCAGCGCAGGTGCCGTTCCGACCCCCTCTCCCGCTCAGCGCCGGTGCCGTTCCGACCCCCTCTCCCGCTCAGCGCAGGTGCCGTTCCGACCCCCTCTCCCTCTGGGAGAGGGCCGGGGTGAGGGCTCCCCGACCACTGGCCCACAATTTGCGTCCACTCCGCCCCATGAACGTCCTCCTTCCCCTGCGGCGGGCCAGAACCTGGTTCGCTGTCGACGTGGGTTCCACCTCCATCAAGATCGCGGAGGTCACCGAAGCCCGGAACGGCCCGCACGCCCTCCGCACCGGCCTACTGCCGGTCCCCCCCGGCGCCGTGGAGAACGGGTTCGTGCGCCGGACCGACGCCCTCGGCCATGCCATCCGCGAATTCGCCGGCCCATCGCCCGGAAAGCCGCGTCGAACCGTCGTGTCGGTCCCCGGTAGAGGAGTCATCATCAAGCGCCTCCACGTCCGCGAACGGGACGTGCGGAAGCTGGACGACGTGATCGAGTTCGAAGCCATGGACGCCCTTCCCGAGGACCTGGACAACGTCAACATCGACTACCACGTACTCGGACCCTCGGAAGACGGCAGCGGCCTGGAGGTACTCCTGGTAGCGGCCAGGAAGAGCCTGATCGAGAACCACGTCGATCTGGTGGAAGCAGCCGGGCTGGTGCCGGCCGTCGTGGAGGTGGATCATTTCGCCCTCCGGTGCGGCGGCAGCCTCGGCGTGGACGGACCCGCCGATGCGCTGGTTCACGCGGGCGCGGCCTCCACCACCGTCCATGTCCCGGCCGACGACGCGCCCGGCTATACCAAGGAACTTCCCATGGGCGGGGAGCAGTTCACCGAAGGTCTGGCAGCGAACCTGGGCGTTTCCCGCGACGAGGCCGAGGCCGTCAAGCTGGGCGTTCCGTCCGCCGAGGTCGCCGGCATGGTGAACGCCTTGTGCGAGGAGTTCGCGGCGAAGGTGAGCGGCGGCCTGGCCCTGGTCGGGACGCTGAGCGGCGGCACCGGCCCGCGCCGGGTCTCCTTGAGCGGCGGATGCGCCCTGCTCCCCGGCCTTGCGCCGAGCCTGGCCCGCGCGCTCGAAGCCGAAGTCCGGGTCTCGGGACCCTTCTTCGGGCCCCATATGCCGCCGGACGAAAGGCACACCGGACCCGCGTTCGCCGTCGTCGCCGGCCTGGTCACGAGGAACCCCTTCGAATAGCGGGTCGCAACGAGGTCACGCCATGAAAGCCATCTTCGCGCGCGGCAAGAAGAACCACGAGACCCACGCGGTCCCGGCGATGATTCGAATCAACCTGCTGCCCACGCGGGCCATCCACGCGGCGCGGCGGAAGCGACGCACGGTGATCGCCGGCGCCGCCGTGCTCTGCTTCGCCGCCGGCGCCCTGGCCGCCGTCAACGTCTCGCAACAGCGCCGGCAGAATGCCTTGGAATCCGAATTGACCGCGCGCCGGCGAATCGCGGCCGGACTGCGGCTCGAGACCAGGGCCGTCGAGGAACTCGAGGAACGGATCCGGCGGCAGCACCGAAGGAACCGTGCGGTCGAGGCCTGGCTGCAAGGAAGCGCGCGGCACTCGCCGATCCTGCGGGGCCTCTCGGCCGCCGCGCCGGACCGTTTGTGGCTGACCCGTTACGCCGAGTCCGGAGGCAAGACGGTCCTGGAGGGCCGAGCGGCCGACGACCGCTCCATTACGCGGTTTCTCCGGGGACTCCTCCCGGTCTTCAGCGACCCGCGCCTCGTCGAGGCCGGCCAGGCCGGCGGCGACAACGGCCTCCGGCGCTTCGTCATCCACGCCGGGTCCCGCGCGCCCGCGGCTTCCACTACGCCCGAGGAACTGCGGCGACGGGACGGCTAAACCGATGGCGCGGTACTACCTGAACGTCCTGCTGGAACTCCCGCTCTCCCGGCAACTGCTGCTCGTCGCGGCGCTGGTCCTGGTGCTGGCGGGACTCGACTATGCTCTCGTGTACCGCCACCAGGCCGGCCGCATCGCCCGCATCGCGGCGGATCTCGATCTCGTTCGCCTTGAAGAGGCCCGGCTGCGCGCGCAGCTCGGCCGCCTGCCACGGCTTCGCAAGGAGGCCGCGACGCTGCGGCGCGCGTTGCTTTCGCGGCTCCCCCGCACCGGCCCGTCGACGCCGCTGGAAACGATTTCCGCCCGCGCGGCCATGGCGGGACTCGATATGATCCGGTTCCGGCCCGGCGCCGTCCGCGCCGGAGAGCACTTCAAGGAGATCCCGATGGAGGTAGAGGTCAAGGGAACCTTCCACGACCTCCTGGGATTCTTCGATCTGACGGCCGGATCGCGCGACCTGCTTGACGCCACCGGGCTGGCCATCGACGCGCTTCCCGCCGAAGACGGGGGCACCATGCTGCGGATCACCTTGGAGATGGCCGCGCTACGGGTGCCGGCGGAGAATGCGGACGCCGAGATCAGCGCGGGGCCGGATCCTGCCGCCCCCTTGTCGGTTGGTATTCCGGCTCCGGCGCGCGTCGACGCCGAACCTCCGCCCCGGGATCCGTTCGAGCCCTACAAGCCCCCGGTCCCACCCGGACCGGTCCCGCAAGCCCTCCCTGAGCCGGCGCGGGATCAGCCGGTGGAACACGATCCCGTGCAACGATTCCACACCGCGGGCATCGTGTGGGAGAAGCGCGCTGCGGTAGCGCTGGTGAAGGACGCCGAAGGATCGGCCTACGTCGTCCAACCGGGAGCGCGCCTCGGCAGCCGCCACTACCGGGTCAAGGCCATCACCCCGTGCGAAGTCGTGCTGGAAGCCGTTCGCAACGGCCCGAACCCCCGCCAAACGCGTTTGAAGGTCCCGCGATGCACCATCTTCGAAGGCGACGACGGCGACCCTCCCCGCAAGAGCGACCTGCCATGAACGACGAGGCTACCACCCGCGCGCGCGGGCTCCGTAAAGCATCCACCCAAGCCGAACTGCGGCTCTGGCGACTGTTGCGCCACCGACGGCTCAGCGGCTTCAAGTTCCGCCGGCAACACCCGATTCCGCCGTTCGTGTTGGACTTCTACTGCCACGAAGCACGATTGGCGATCGAAGTCGACGGCGGACAGCACAACGAGCCCGAGACCCAACAGCAGGATACGGCGCGGACGGTCTTTCTTGCCCGCAAAGGTATTACGGTCCTCCGCTTCTGGAACCACGAAGTGCTGCAACAGGAGCAAGCCGTGCTGGAAAGAGTCGAAGAGGCCCTCACCCCGACCCTCTCCCAGAGGGAGAGGGAGTCGGAGAGGTACGGACCGGCTACATAGTTTACGTTTTAAACCGGGAACATAGTTTACGTTAGACTGAGCGCGAGCTGGTTCGAACCAGCACCGTAGCCGCGTATGTACCGTACCAGACGTACCGTACCAGACCCTCTCCCTCTGGGAGAGGGTGGCCGAAGGCCGGGTGAGGGCTGCCCGGGATCCCTGCCTTTACGAGTACCCTCACCCCGACCCTCTCCCAGAGGGAGAGGGGGCAGAGGATTCGGTAGCTGCTCAATCCAGGGCGCGCCAGGCTATCAGGCGGACCCGTTCGCGGGGGGTGGCGCCGGCGGGGTCGTGCTCCAGCAGGGTTTCGAGGACGGCTCTCGCATGGGAGCGCGGACACGGGTTGGCGGCGGGATAGCACGCGGAGGAACGGAGCCGAAGCCTCGCCGGCGTGGCGCCGGTCACGGGCGCGGCCACGACGGTGTAGCTGCCGCCGTGAAAAACCCGGCCGCTGAAGACCGTGGTGGGCGCCGACACCCCGGCGAAATCGCGGTCGCCGTCCTCGTCCGACAGCTCGTGCCGGCCGTGGACGAGCCCGGCTTCCGCGATGTGGAACGCCGCCACGCTCTTGTAGTAGGCGCCGGCGATCCGAAGGTCGGTCAGCGTCGCGGTCATGCTCGTGGCGCTCACCATGGCCAGCACCGCGATCAGCATGAGAGCCGACGGGAGGACGATGCCCCGCTGGCTTCCAAGAAAGACCCCGACACCGCCAGCCGTCGACCGTGAATCCTGCCTCTCCACCTCATATGGAATGATCGGCGAAGGCGGCGGTTCCTTTAGGAAAGCTCTGATCAATTGCCGCCGGGCAAGATGGCGCCCTTCGACAAGCTCAGGACAGGCGTAGCGCAGCGAAGTCGCGGGGCGCCTACCAGTTGATCAGAACTTCTCGACCCAGGGTCGCAGCTCGATCTGCGAAGCCCACGCGCTACGGTGCTGGCGGTGAAGCTGCAGGTACGTCTCCGCGATGCTGTCCGGGCTCAGCCAGGAGTCCTCGCCGGGCGCCACGTCGCGCTTGGGCGAGGCGATACCGCCGTCGATGACGATCTGGGCGACGTGGATGTTCTTCGGCTGAAGCTCCCGCGCCATGCTCTGGGTCAGGCCGCTGAGGCCGAACTTGCCCATGGCGAAGCAGGCGGAATTGGCGTAGCCCTTGACGCTCGCCGAGGCGCCGGTGAAGAGGATGGTCCCGCCGCCGGTGCGGAGCATGCTGGCCGCGGCCGCCTGTCCCACCAGGAAACCGCCGTAGCAGGTGACCAGGATGGAGTCCCGCACCGCGCCCACGTCAAGCTCGGTCAGCGGACCGCGCACGCGCGCGCTGGCGTTGTAGACCACCACGCTGGGATCTCCCAGGTCCTCCGCGACCCGGCCGAACAGGTCGTCAACGTCCTCCGGGACGACGGCGTCGCACCGGTAGGTGCGGCAGCCGGTGCTGTCCGCCAATGCCTGAAGCTTGTCCGGGTTGCGGGCCGCGATGGCCGCCTTCATGCCTTCGCGGGTGAACAGCCGGACGAGCGAAGCGCTCAGCCCTGGCCCGCCTCCCACCACCACTGCAACTTCCTGATCTGCCATGATCTCCCTCCTTCGTGATCCTGGTGTCGTGTGCGGAACGCGCACTCAATCGTACAGCAACGCCCGGTCGCGCCCGGACTCGTAAATCTCGGTGCCGCCGCGGGCGATGCGCGCCACCTCGTCGAGCCCGGCGCCGCCGTCAATGGCTTGCCTGACGGCGGGCCGGCCGGTCAAGAGGTCGATGGCGGGAACGTCGGCGCGGAACTCGTAGGGTTCCGTTCTCCAGGCGAATGCTTCGGGCCAGAGCTTCCGCGCCGCCACCAGCACCGCAAGGCCGGTGCGGTAGGGTGCGAACGCGCTCCGGTCGGTGACGTGCAACTGCAGCGCGCCGCACCGCCGGCCCGCGAACTTGTGGAACGCCGGCTCGATGACGCACGGGCGGAACAGCACCCCGGGCAGGTCCTGGCGCCGCAGCTCCCGGGCCAGCGCGCCGCCGTCGATGAAGGGCGCCCCGAACAGCTCGAACGGACGCGTGGTGCCGCGGCCCTCGGACAGGTTGGTGCCCTCCAGCAGGCACATGCCCGGGTACACCAGCGCCGTCTCCGGAGTCGGCATGTTGGGCGACGGCATCACCCAGGGCAGGGCGCACTCGTCGTAGTACGCGCTTCGCGACCAGCCGTCGCACCCCACCACGTCCAACTCGCAGCCGATGCCGAAAGTGTCGTTGTAGAGCCGGGCCAGCTCGCCCAGGGTCATCCCGTGCCGCTGCGGCACCGGGTACAGGCCGCAGAAGTTCTCCAACCCGTCATCCAGACCGCCTCCCTCCACCGCCACGCCGCCGATGGGATTGGGGCGGTCGAGGACCACCACCTTCACCTGGAAAGACTTCGCCGCGCGCATGCACAGGGCCATGGTGGCGCCGTAGGTGTAGTAGCGGGCGCCGACGTCCTGGATGTCGAACAGGAGGACGTCGAGGCCCGCGAGCTGCTCGGCCGTTGGCGACAGCGAGTCGAAGGTGGCGCCGTAGAGGCTCGCCGCCGGCAGGCCGGTTCCTGGGTCCGTGTCGTCGGCCACCCCCACCATGTCCTGGGCAGATCCCCGCAACCCGTGCTCGGGGCCGAACAGGCGGCGCAGATCCACGTCCGGGTGCTGGTTCAGAAGGTCGGCGGCGTGGGCCAGCCGGCGGTCCACGGCGGTGGGGTTGGCCACGAGCCCTACACGCGAAGTGCCGAGCCAGCGACGCGGGTGTTCGAGGAGTCGCTCCAGTCCGGTACGCACGGCGTTATTGTAGCGAAGCGGGCCGGGAAAGGACACGGGAGGCCCTCACCCCGACCCTCTCCCGGAGGGAGAGGGGGTTGTGTTTGCGGGGTTGCGGGGCGGCCCTCACCCGGCCTTCGGCCACCCTCTCCCAGAGGGAGAGGGGTTGATTTGGGACGGAACGAGGCCACCCTCTCCCGGAGGGAGAGGGGTTGGATTTGGGACGGAACGAGGGTTCAGCCGCCCGCCCGGGCGTAGACCAGCAGCATGGTCCCGACGAAGGTGAAGGCGACGCCCACGCATACCCGCAGGTTCACGGTCTCCACGTCGCGCAGGAAGATGGCGGTGAGAACGACGGTCAGCACCGGGTTGGTGCTGATCAGCGGTTCCACGATGACAATATCGCCGACGGAGAGGGCGTAGAAGTTCGCCAGCATCCCGGTGGTGTTGCCGATCCCCGCGGCCACAAACCACCAGAACACCGACCGGGTCATGGGCAAGACCTTGCGCGGGCCGCCCCGGGCGTAGACCATCATGACGGCCAGCACCAATCCCGTGGTGGCGTTGACGCACGACGCCATGAGCGGCAGGTTGTCGATAAAGAAGCCGAGTTTCCGAACGCTGGCGGAGAAGGAAAACGACAACGCCCCCAAGAGCGGGAAGATCAGGTCCCAGCGGCGCCAATCCGACTTCTGCTCGTGGGTGCGTGAGATGACGATGACTCCGCAAATGATCAGCACCGTGCCGAAGAACGCGCCCAGCGTCCAGCGCTCCCCGACCAGGATGACGGCCATGATCGAGGCAAACATGGGAGTCGTGCTCACGACCGGGATGGAGCGCGCCACCCCCAGCCTGTCAATGGAGACATAGACGAGCCAGCGGCCCAAGCCGGACGCGAAAAGGCCGCCCACCGCGAAATACAGGATGGCGTGGGTCCAGAAAACAGCCAGGGGCAGCGTGGCTGCCGCCATGGACCAGAGGGTCAGCGCCGAGATGACAATGGAGATGGCGAACCCCGCCAAGGGATTGGATTGCGCCAACCCGCGGCGGATCAGGATATGGGAGCCCGCGAAGCTGAGCGACGCGATCAGCGAGTAGAATATGGCCATGTGAGATGGAGGTGCGGGACGGACGCGGTCTTTCCGCGAGTTCCCGGCCGCGAGGACAACCCGGCGCCGGTCCGTTGGAGCTCAGGCCGGCGGACGGGCATACGTAACACCTACTGTTCCGCCTCGTACCAGCGCGCGACGCGGATCTTGATGGCGCCCACCGGACAGTCCCATTCGCAGATGAAGCAGCCCTGGCAGTCTTCCTCGTACATGGCGAAGGGGTAGCCGTCCTTGCCGATCCTGATGACGTCCGTCGGACAGGCGTCGTCGCAGGCCGTGCAGGAGATGCAGACTTCCTTGTAGATCTCGACCTTGGGCAGATGCAGATCCTGGGCCATGGCAGCTACTCTCCCGCCTCCACCGCCTGCCCGGCGACCTTGAAGAAAGGGTGCATCGCCTTCCCGGACCGCGGCCGGTAGTGCACGTAGAACTCGTCGTGGGGAATGGGCTCGTCCCAGATCTTGAGGGCGCCGTTCTCGATGATGGACTTGCTCAGCACCAGCCACTTCTCGTTGTCGGTCTCGGGATGGTCGCGGTTGATCACCGAGCCGCGGCTTTCCTGGCGGTGCAGCAGGTAGTCCAGCACCGCGGTCAGCGCCTCGATGGAGTTCCGCAGCCCGAGGACCTTCACGAGGTCGTGAGGGTCCTTTGCCATCACGTTGTCATAGGTTTCCAGGATCTCGAACAGGCCGCGCCGGACCCGCGTGATCTTCTCGTCGCTCAGGATGACCCCCAGCTCGTGCAGCAGGTCCGCGGCCCGGCCGTGGACCTCGTCAAAGGAGGTCCCTTCGGGCTTCACGTACTGGGTGGCGCTCCGGGTCAGCGACTCCACCTGACGCTCCACGGCGCCCTTGAGTTCCGCGTTGCGGGCGTGGTCGGCGGCGTGCAGCCCGGCCCACCAGCCCAGCACCATGCACCAGGAGAGGTTCAGGTTGGGCGAGATGTTCATGCCGTCGCTGCTGGCGCCGGCGGCGAAGAGGCCCGGCAGCGAGGTCCTGCACTGGTCGTCCACCACCGCGCCGCCGCCGTGGCTGGAGCCGTAGGTGGCCGCCAGCACCGGCAGATAGGGGACGCGCTCCCTGCTGATATTGTAACCCCCCGCCTCGAGGGTGTTCATGATGATGGGGATCACCTCGTACAGCATCCGTATGTTCTCGGGCGGGAGCCTGGTGCAGTCGAGATACACCGGACCGTTGCCTTCCAGCATCTCCAGCGCCACCGCCTGTCCCAGCGACAGCCGGCGTGTGTTCTCGGCCTCGGACTCCGAGAACCGCTTCATGACGTCTTCGCCCTGGCGGTTGAAGTAGCTGGTGCCCATGGTGGTGAAGTGCTCGATGCCCGGGGCGCACATGAACTCCATGGTCTGCAGGTACTTGCTGCCGCACGCCATGTTGCCCATCACCGCGCCCGCCCGGAGCTGCATGGCGACGCCGTCGCTGGTGATGTTGAGGGGCATGCCCGCGAACCACTGGCCCGGCCGCTTGTAGCCGAAGTTGAACCCGCCCGCGCACATCACCACCGACTTGGCCTCGCACACGTGGACCTCGCGCTCGCGCCCGGACACGCCGAGGGCGCCCACTACGCGGCCGCCGGTGGGGTGCCTGCCGTCGGAGGTCAAAAGGTCGGTGACCGACACGCGGTTGAGCACCCGCACGCCGGCGCGCAGGGCCACTCCCCGCACCACCTTCATCATCGCCGTGCCGCCGCCCACGAGGCCCGCCGCGAGGCCGCCGCTGGCGGCCGCCCCGGAGCCGCCCTTGCCGCGCCAGATCTCGCCACGCTCCTTGACGAACCGCACGCCCCAGCCGTCGAGGATCTTGAGCACGTCATGGGTGGCGTAGATGGCCTCGATGGCCTTGGTCTGATTGGTGAGCACGCCGCGGCCGCCCAGGTGGATCATGAGGTCGTCGCCCGGCATGTAGGTGATGTAGGCGCCGGAGGCCAGCGCCGCGCAGCCGCTCCGGCCGAACACGGACTTGTCCACCAGCAGCACGTCCGCCCCCGCCTCGCGCGCGCGGATCGCCGCCATGGCGCCGGCCGCGCCGCCGCCGATGACCAGCACGTCGGCCTGGTGATGGATCGTCTTGTAGCTCATGATGGCCCCGTGGTGTGCGTCATGAGTTGAGTTCGTAGAACAAGTCCGTGCCCCTGTCAAAGACCGCGGGCCCTCACCCCGACCCTCTCCCAGAGGGAGAGGGGGAAGATTTGGTACAGACCGGGAACATGGTTTACGTTTTGAACCGGGAACATGGTTTACGTTTTTGTGGGTTGGGATAGCCTCTGCTCACAACGAGTCAAGGCGCTACGCGCCTCCTCCGCTTCGCTCCGGCCCTTCGGGTGACTCGTCGTTCGCGTCGGCATTTCGGGCACCTATGGCCGGAAGCGGACTTCCGGCCAGGGCGACTGGCCGGGTCCACCCACGGCGAGCCTGAGGCGCATCTCGGCTGTAACCCCTGTAAACCATGTTCCCGGTTCAAAACGTAAACCATGTTCCGGTTGTACAATTTCGCCTCACCCTCCGCGAAAGGGCCGGGGTGAGGGAGACATCCTTCTCTCCCGAAGGGAGAGCAAACGCCCCCCTCTCCCTCTGGGAGAGGGTCGGGGTGAGGGCCCGTGAGCCCCTGGTACCCGGGTCTCGAAGACCTCCTCGGCGACGATCCGACGCGGCCGATTCCGCTTGCGAATCCGGGCTCTCCGGGTTTATGGAGTTCCCAGGGATTTTCGCACGCCGGGAGACGAAAAATGAGTGATGGCAGCTACACGAATGTATATGAACGGGCGCTGAACGACCCCGAGAATTTCTGGGCCGAGGCGGCCGAGGACATCCACTGGGACAAGCGCTGGGAACGGGTGCTGGACGACTCGCGTCCGCCCTTCTACCGGTGGTTCGCCGGCGGCGCGCTGAACACCTGCTACAACGCCGTCGACGTCCACGTGGAGCAGGGGAACGGCGACCGGCCGGCGCTGGTCTACGACAGCCCGGTGACGGACAGCACACGGGTGCTGACCTACCGGGAGCTTCGCGATGCGGTGGCGACCTTCGCCGGCGCGCTGCGGAAGCACGGCGTGGGGGCGGGCGACCGGGTGATCGTCTACATGCCCATGGTGCCCGAGGCCGTGGTGGCCATCCTGGCGTGCGCCCGCCTCGGCGCGGTGCACTCTGTGGTGTTCGGCGGCTTCGCGGCCAACGAACTGGCCGCCCGCATCGACGACGCCCGGCCCGCGGTCATCGTGAGCGCGAGCTGCGGCATCGAGGTCAACCGCATCGTCGAGTACAAGCCGCTGCTGGACGAGGCCATCCGGCTCGCCTCGCACAAGCCCGCGCACTGCCTGGTGCTGCAGCGCCCCCAGGCGCGGGCGGCCATGACGCCCGGGCGGGACGTGGACTGGAACGAGGCGGTGGCCGCCGCCGAGCCGGCTCCGTGCGTCTCCGTGGCCGCCACCGATCCGCTGTACATCCTCTACACCTCCGGCACCACGGGGCAGCCCAAGGGCATCGTCCGTGACAACGGCGGCCACGCGGTGGCGCTCAAGTGGAGCATGAAGAACATCTACGACGTGGACGCGGGCGAGGTGTACTGGGCCGCCTCCGACGTCGGCTGGGTGGTGGGCCATTCCTACATCGTCTACGCGCCGCTGCTGAAAGGCTGCACTACCGTCCTCTACGAGGGCAAGCCGGTGGGCACGCCGGACCCGGGAGCCTTCTGGCGCGTCATCAGCCAGCACGGCGTGAGCGTCCTGTTCACCGCGCCCACGGCTTTCCGCGCCATCAAGAAGGAAGACCCCGACGGCGAATACGTCAGGAAGTACGACCTGAGCCGTTTCCGGAGCCTGTTCCTGGCCGGCGAGCGCTGCGACCCCGACACCCTGGTGTGGGCTCAGGAGATGCTGGGGGTCCCGGTCATCGACCACTGGTGGCAGACCGAGACCGGATGGCCCATCGCGGCCAACTGCATGGGGATCGAGCCCCTGCCGGTGAAACCGGGCTCACCCACGCGGGCCGTGCCCGGCTACGACGTCCGCGTGCTCGACGACGAGGGCCGGGACCTGCCGGCGGGAACGATGGGAAGCATCACGGTGAAGCTGCCGATGCCGCCGGGCTGCCTGCCGACCCTGTGGAACAACGAGGAAGGCTATCGCAAGGCCTACCTGGAGCAGCATCCGGGCTACTACGTCACCTCGGATGGGGGCTACCGCGACGAGGACGGCTACCTGTGGATCATGGGACGCATCGACGACGTCATCAACGTCGCCGGCCACCGCCTCTCCACCGGCGCCATGGAGGAGGTGCTCGCCGGCCATCCCTCGGTGGCCGAGTGCGCGGTGCTGGGAGTGGCGGACGCGCTGAAGGGGCAACTGCCCCTGGGACTCATCGTGGTGAAGACGGGAGTCGAGACCACGGAGAAGGAGCTGGTGCCGGAGCTGGTGAGCCTCATGCGCGAGAAGATCGGGCCGGTGGCCGACTTCAAGCAAGCGCTGATGGTGAAGCGCCTTCCCAAGACGCGGTCCGGCAAGATACTGCGGGGCACGGTGCGAAGCATGGCCGACGGGACCCCATTCAAGACCCCCGCGACCATCGACGACCCGGCGATCCTGGACGAGATCAGGGAGGACCTGGGTCGTCTCGGGTACCCGAAGGCATGACGTGCGCCGTCCGGTGTCCTGTCCCACGGACGCGGAGTTAGAGGAGTTTTATTTGTTTTTTCCTTGACAAATTCATACGTTTCCGTATATCCGTCATAATATTGTCACTCGTGACAGGATTGCCACAGTTTCGGTGCCGGCGTTGAGGGGGAAACTTCGCTTGCCCGACGAGCAAACCAGAACCACATCCGGTCTCGATCGAGACCTGACCCATCCGCAACACATACATAGTTGGTGTGCCGTGCAACGCTAATCCTTTTCGCTGAAGGAGGTGTCCATGTCCGCCAAGGTCATATGGTTGTTCGCGTTCGTAATACTCTACTGGGCGTATTGCATCTATTGGGGTATACGCGGCGCGAGGATGGCCCGAACCGCAGCCGACTACTTCATTTCAGGGCGGGTGCTGCCGCTCTGGGTGTTCGTGCTAGCGGCCACGGCCACATCTTTCTCGGGCTGGACGTTCATCGGCCATCCCGGACTGGTGTTCCGCGACGGGTTCCAGTACGCCTACGCCTCCTTCTACACCATCACCATCCCGTTCACCGGCGTGATGTTCCTGAAGCGGCAGTGGATGCTGGGCAAGCGTTACGGTTACGTCACGCCCGGCGAGATGTTCTCGGACTATTTCAGAGGCGACTTCATTCGCATCCTGACGGTGGTGGTGGCGCTGTTCTTCTCGATCCCGTACCTGGGGGTGCAGTTGCGGGCCTCCGGCTTCCTGTTCCACGTGCTCACGGACACGGCGCTGTCCATCGACGTCGGCATGTGGATGCTCTCCCTGGTCGTGTTGATCTACGTGGCGTCGGGAGGGCTGCGAGCGGTGGCCTACGTGGACACCCTGCAATGTATCCTGCTGGCGCTGGGTATCATCATCATCGGCATCATCGGCCTGGCCTACGTGGGCGGCTTCGGCGCCCTCACCGCGAAGATCGCCGAGTTGGTCCAGTACCAGGTCGCCAACAAGATCAAGATCACGCCGGACGGATACAGCCACTACGTCGCCATACCAGGGGTGATTCAATTCGTCTCATCCGGGCCGTCGGCCATTGGGGGCGCCTGGACCGGCATCATGATCCTCACCTACATGTTCGCCCTCATGGGGATCCAGTCCGCGCCGGCCTTCTCCATGTGGTCGTTCTCCAACCGCAACCCTGCGCCGTTCGCGCCCCAGCAGGTCTGGGCCTCGTCCTTCGCCATCGGCTTCATCCTGTTCTTCTTCACCGCTTTCCAGGCCATGGCCGGACACTTCCTGGGCGGCAACGAGTTCATGCTCAAGGCGGGTCTCGCGACCAACGTCATGGGCATCGACGCGGGCTACAACGCGACGTCGGGGCTCATGGCGCAAGGGCTCCTGGTGCCCTCCATGATCAACCTCATGGCGGACGTCGCCCCCTGGCTCCTGGGTCTGCTGGCCGTGTGCGCCCTGGCCGCCATGCAGTCCACCGGCGCGGCCTACATGTCCACGGCCGGATCGATGCTGACACGGGACCTCTACAAGAGGTACCTCAACCCGGGCGCCGACCACGCCACCCAGGTGTGGGTGGGACGTATCGGGGTTCTCATCATCGTGCTGGCGGCTCTGATCGTGGCCACGGTTTCCACCGACGCGCTGGTGCTGCTGGGAGGCTTGGCCGTGGCCTACGGCTTCCAGATGTGGCCCGCCCTGATCGCGGTATGCTGGTGGCCCTGGCTCACGCGTGCAGGGGTGAGCTGGGGGCTCCTGGCCGGGGTCATCGCGGTGACGTTCACCGAGACCATCGGCCAGAACCTGGTGCCGAACCTGCCGTGGGGCCGCTGGCCCTGGACCATCCACGCGGCCGGGTGGGGCATCTTCTTCAACCTCGGCCTCGCCATCATCATCTCCGCGGTGACGCAGAACGCCGAGGAGCTGAAGCACCGGATGCAGTACCACAACTTCCTGGCCGAGCACTCGAGCCTGCCGGAAGAGAAGCGCGGCATGGTGCCCATGGCCTGGATCGTGACCCTGTTGTGGTTCTTCTTCGCCATCGGCCCGGGCGCCGTCATCGGCAACACCCTGTTCGGCGATCCCAACAACCCGGCCTCCTGGTGGGTTTTCGGGATGCCGTCGATCTGGGTGTGGCAGATCATCTGGTGGGCCCTGGGCGTCGGCATGATGTGGCTCCTGGCCTACAAGATGGAGATGTCCATCGTGCCGAGCAAGGAAGTGGAGGCGCTCACCGAGGACATCGGCGACCGGCAGGCCGCCAGCGCGTGATCCGCGTCCAGACGTCGGGAACCCCATCCGGCCCGTGCCGGATGGGGTTCCTTTCCCTTTCCTCCGCGCCCGCGTGACCCATGTCCGCGTCCTCCTCCGCCTCGCTGGTGTGGTTCTGGATCACGACGTGGCTGCTGGCGATACTGCTCTACTTCCCGGTGCACCGCCTGATCTGGGTGATGCGCGTGCGCAGGCTGGAAGCACGGACGGGCAACAAGCCCACCAACGAAGAGATCGAGTCCCTGCGGGTCAAGACACGGATCGTCGCCGGGCTCATCGTCCTCACATTCGCCTACCTCTTCAACCACGTGGTCCTTCGCTAGCGGACAGGACACTGATGACCATGGCGTCACACGGACACCCTTCGGGCCGGTATTTCCGCGCGGGGAGCCTAGGCCCTCACCCGGCCTTCGGCCACCCTCTCCCAGAGGGAGAGGGGTTGTATCGGCCCTGCCCCCTCTCCCTCTGGGAGAGGGTCGGGGTGAAAGCCACGACGTCGACAGCCATTGTCCCCCTCTCCCTCTGGGAGAAAGCTGGGGTGAAAGCCACGACGTTGACAGCTATAGTCCCCCTCTCCCTCTGGGAGAGGGTTGGGGTGAGGGCCTAGCGTGATTCAGACCGGATCCAGCGGCCACCGGCTCATGGTGTGGCTTGCCGTGGCCACCGCCATCTTCGTCGCCTCCGCGGTGGCCTACGAGTACGTCTTCACCAACTACGACCAGGGCGAGCTGCACTACCGCCGGGGCAACCTGCGGCTGGAGGACGGCCTCTACCGGGAGGCGCTGACCGAGTTCGAGGAACAGCTCCGGCTCCACCCGGAGGAACCCGCCGGCCATCTGGGGAGGGGCCTCGCCCTGATGGGACTGGCGCGGAACGACGAGGCGCTGGCCGCAATCGACCACGCCATCGCGCTACGTTCGGACTTCGCCGCGGCCTTCGCCAACCGCGGCATTCTCCACGACCGCATGGGCCTGAGCGAGAAGGCGCTGGGCGACTACCGCCGGGCGCTGGCGCTGGACGCCTCCCTGGCCGACGGCCCCGGCTGGATCACGCGGTTCTTCCGCAAGCAGCCCCAGGCGCCCCCCACCATCCGGGACCGCGCCGCCTACCTCGCCGAACAACTCAAGAAGCCCGCCGCCGAGCGCCTTCTGCAGGTGCCGGAACTCGACAGCTCGCAACGCTCCTACAAGGTCCACGGGAAGGACTGAACCGGGCGCCAGGCGCCCTCCCCTCTCCCTCTGGGAGAGGGTGGCCGAAGGCCGGGTGAGGGTCACCCGCGATCCATCAGAAGATCTCCAGGAGATCGCGGGTGAGAACCAACATGCAGAACAACAGGGCGATGCAGCCGAAGAGCGCGTGGATCCACTCGCGCTCGCCGTCCTTGGTGCGGAAGGTGATGCCGTGCCACGCGATCAGCGCGGTGACCACGACGAAGACCACATCGATCCACTTGTCATCGGCGTCCGGCATGATAAGACCTACAATCTGATGTTGTCCGCGTTGAAGATACTATATTCGCTCGAAGAGCCGGAAGACAACATCGTCGCCCAGGCCGCCAACCGCCTCGGCGTGGGGGAGTTCCAGATCTTCCAGCTCGCCCACGCCGACTGGTTCGGCGCCGAGGCGGACGCCAAGGAACTGGAGCCCGTCTTCTTCCGCTACCTCCTGCACGACCAGACCGACCCGTGGGTCCGGCATTACGCGCGGCGCATCGTCGACCTCGACGACCGCGGCGTGCTGGATACCGGCAACGCTCACTACCACCGCTACGACGCGCGCAGCATGCGCCCGCTGTCACGGGTCTCGGGCCTGCTGCGTTTCGTGGGGGTAGTCGTCTTCGTCATCGTCTTCTTCGGCGTAACCATGGTGGCGATGCGGGGCGTCATCCCCGAACCCTTCGGCTGCCTGTTCCCTCCCTGTCCCTGGATCGGCTAGCCGCCCTCGCCGGGCGCCCGACTTGCCCCCTCTCCCTCCGGGAGAGGGCCGGGGTGAGGGCCACAACGTCGACAGCCATAGACCCCCTCTCCCTTTGGGAGAGGGCTGGGGTGAGGGCCACAACGTCGACAGCCATAGACCCCCTCTCCCTTTGGGAGAGGGCTGGGGTGAGGGCTCCCCGGCGCCAGCAGCCTCCCACGGAGAGGCAGGGTCGCCGCGCAGCCCTCACCCGGCCTTCGGCCACCCTCTCCCAGAGGGAGAGGGGTTGGGGAGGGTGCAGAACCATGTAGGACAAGACACTAATGTTCTGGAAACGGCAGGATCCACCGGTTCCCCGTCTGGCTGCCGCCTGAAGGATGCTAACGGAAGACGAGCTTCTTTCCGCTCGTGGCGCAGTCACGCAAGTATAGATTGATCAGAGTCTGGTAGGGAACGCCGTTTTGGGCCGCAAGGGCCTTGAAATAGGCAAGGGTGTCCTGGTCCAGCCGGAGGGTGATCTGCTTCTTGAGATGCTTTGCGTAAGGATTCCGCTTGGCCTTCGAGAAGTCGTAGTTATCTCTCATTTCTCCACCTGCGGTTGTACTCGGCGCGCTCCGTTCGATTCGCTCTGCGCGCCGAGATGATGCGGATGATCTCCTCATTTTCCCGATAGCAATGGCAGACTACCAGAGTCCTGAGTGAAAAGCTCAACCCCAAGAGCACGAACCGGTCTTCGTCGCCCGAATGGTCCGGATCCTCGATGAGCAAGGCACGATTGTCCTGGAATACGGTTTGTGCCTCTTCGAAGCTCACCCGATGCTTGTGTTTGTTGTCGGTGTGCTTTCGCTCATCCCACTGGAAACGGATTTCTGCCACAGGCATATATTGTAGTTACGGTGTAGTGGAATTGCAATCCCTTGAACAGTGAGCGAAAGGTCAGGTACGTTGACGGCATCCCGAGCTGCCGTTGCGCTCGGCGGACAACCAGAAAAGGAGACAGGCACATGCTCAAGATCGAAGGCGTTACGCATTGGTCGATCCCCGTGAACGACCTGGGCGAGGCGGAGAAGTTCTACGGCGATCTGCTCGGGCTCAAGAACCTGGGCCGGCTATCCAACAACGTCATGGCGTGCTTCAACGTGGGCGATCACAACATCCTCCTGTGCGAGCGCCGGGAGTTGCCGGACAAGCCAGAGGACGACCGCGTCCATCACTCCTTCACGGTGAGCCCGGAGACGTTGAACGAGGCGTGCAAGGTGTTCAGGGAGAAGAAGGTGGACGTCGTGGAACTCTACTACCGCAAGGGCGGCTACTTTCCCGGGCGAGAACTCTACTTCTCGGACCCCAGCGGCAACCGCCTCGAGCTACGCGATCCGACGTGGAAGGACGGCATGCCCGAGCCCACCTTCGACGAGGTGGCCGATTCGTAAGCCAGGACAAGGAGAAACGATAGATGGCGCAGGTTGACCCCGACACGAGTTCCGACGATACCGTCCCCCCAGACCTGGAGGTCAAGGAGTACACCTACGACGACTGGATGGCCTCCACCGGGGTGCCGATTCACCGGGGCTATTTCATCCAGGACCTGCGCACGGTGGAGCTGGGCTGGTGGGAAGAACGAGGGTGCGAGAGCGCGTTCGTCCAGCTCGTGGGACAGGAGGGGGTGACCTCCGCCATGGTGCAGGAGATCCCTCCCGGCGAGACGCTGCCGCCGCTGAAGTTCGCCCTCGACGAGCTGGTCTACGTGCTCCAGGGCCATGGCGTGACCACGGTGTGGCCGGGCGACAACGGCTCCAGGACGAGCTTCGAATGGCAGCCCCGGAGCCTGTTCCAGGTCCCGCACAACTACCACCACACCATGAGCAACATGCGCGGCGACCAGCCCGTGCGGCTGCTGCGCTACAGCTACCTGCCGCTGGCGATGTCGCTCAACACCGACCCGTCGTTCTTCTTCAACAACCACCACGAGGGAGAGGACTTCCTGTCCGACGGCGGCCAGCTCTACTCCGAGGCCAAGCTGGTGCGGGACGGCGACCCGGCCCGCACCTGGGGCGGCCGCAGCGGCATCTTCTGGTACGGCAACTTCTTTCCCGACATGGGCTCCTGGAATAAGCTCAACCGCAGCAGCCGCCGGGGCGCGGGCGGCCACAGCGTGCTCATGACCTTCCCCAACTCCGAGATGTCCTGCCACATGTCGGTGTTCCCGTCGCGGACCTACAAGAAGGCCCACCGGCACGGCCCAGGCCGGGTCATCGTCATCCCCGCCGGCGAGGGCTACTCCATCCTGTGGGAGGAAGGGAAGGAGAAGGTGGTGGCGCCGTGGCACGAGGCCAGCATGTTCGTGCCCCCCGGCAAGTGGTTCCACCAGCACTTCAACGCCGGCGGGACCCCGGCGCGCTATCTGGCGCTGCACCCGCCCCGGCAGTTCCGCGGCCACGCCGAGAAGGTCGAGGACCGTGCCAGGGACCAGATCGAGTACGCCGACGAGGATCCGTCGATCCGCGAGCGCTTCGAGTCCGAGCTGGACAAGCGGCAGCTCACCAGCCTGATGCCCGACGAGGTCTACCGCGACCGCGCTTTCCAGTGGACCTACCGGGACGCCGAGGCGCAGGCGGCGCCGTAGCCGTCCACCGCTGTCGGAGCTCCCGGTCATGCTGATCATCGACTCACAGGTCCACATCTGGGCGCCCGAGACCGCCGACAAACCCTGGGACCGGGTGGACGCGGCCAAGCCCCACCGGCCGGAGCCCCTCGGGCACGAGGAGCTGCTGCGCGAGATGGACGGCGCCGGCGTCGCCCGCGCCGTGCTGGTGCCGCCCACCTGGGAATCGGACCGCAACGACACCTCGCTGGAGGCCGCGCGTCTCCACCCGGACCGCTTCAAAGTCATGGGCCGGCTGACCCTGGACGCCCCCGAGAGCCGCGAGCGCATGGCCGCCTGGAAGGACCAGCCCGGCATGCTGGGCATCCGCCTGACCTTCCATCGCGGCCGTTACCGCAACTGGCTCGACGACAACACCATCGACTGGTTCTGGGCGGCGGCCGAGCGCCACGACGTCCCGGTCATGGCGCTGGCGCCGCACCACCTGCCGCAACTCGCCGGGGTGGCCGCGCGCCACCCGGGACTGCGGCTGTGCATCGACCACATGGGCCTCAACACCAGCCTGGTGGGCAAGCCCCTGGGACCCATCATCGACGGTCTGATCGAACTGGCGGTCCTGCCCAACGTGGCGGTGAAGGCCTCCGCGCTGCCGTGCTACTCCACGGAGGACTACCCCTATCCATCGCTGCACCCGCAGATCCGCCGGGTCGTCGACGCCTTCGGGCCCAGGCGGGTGTTCTGGGGCACCGACCTGTCGCACCTCCCCTGCCCCTACCGCCAGGCGCTGACGCTGTTCACCGAGGAGCTGGACAACCTCACCGCGGACGAGAAGGAGTGGATCCTGGGGCGGGCCATCGCCGAGTGGCTGGACTGGCCGGCCCCCGAGTCGCCGTAGCCTGAGCCGGAGGAAGAAGACGTTGCAGGGGCGGGTTTCAAACCCGCCCGCGCCCGCACCTCACCGTCGGGCGATGCCCTTGGTGTCGCGTCCCATGGCACGAATTTACCGGCACGTTTCCGCGGACAGCCATTTCGAGGCGCCCCCGGACTTCTGGCGGCACCGCATTCCGGAGCGGTACCGCGACCGGGCCTCGCGAAGGATCCGCCTCCCCAACGGCCACGACGGGCTGCAGCGGGAGGGCCGGCCGCTGGTGTACGGCGGCACCAGCTTCTACGGCGGCCGGCCGCCGGAAGAGTTCAATCCCGCGGTCATCGACTTCGACAACACGCCGGGTTGCGGCTCCGCCGAGCAGCGGCTGCGGGAGCAGGACCAGGACGGCGTCGACGCCGAGGTGCTGTACGCCCTGGAGATCCGCAATCCGGCCATCCGGGACCGGGAGGCCTTCACTGGCATCATCCACCACTTCAACGAGTTCATGGCGGAAGAGTACTGCGCCGTGGACCCGGAGCGGTTGATCGGCGTCGGCATCCTTCCCAACCGCGGCGTGGAAGACGACATCGCCGAACTGGAGCACTGCAAGCGCCTGGGCTTCAAGGTGGCGTGGCTGGCCACCTATCCCAGCGGCCGGGGCTTCCCATCCGCGGAGGACGACCGCTTCTGGGCCGCCGCCCTGGATCTCGACATGCCGCTGACGGTGCACACCTCGTTCCCCACCAAGGTCGGCACCCGCGAGACGCCGCTTTTCAACTACTCCCAGGAACCGCCGGGCGAGCAGCGCCCGCCCACCGACTTCGTGCAGCGCCTGGCCCGCCAGGGTCCCTACCACTCGGGCTCGGTGGAAGCCAGCCAGATAGTGGTGGCCGGGATCTTCGACCGGTTCCCGAAGCTCCGTATCTACTGGGCGGAGAACAACGTCGGCTGGCTGCCCTACTTCTACGAGCAGATGGACCACGAGTACACCACAAACCGGTTCTGGGCCGAGCGGCAGATGGGCCTGCCGCGCCTGAAACGGCTCCCCAGCGAGTATCTCCGGGAGCATGCCTACTGGGGCTTCTTCGAGGACCACGTGGGCGTGCGCCTGCGGCACGACGTAGGCGTCGACCGCATGATGTGGGGCAGCGACTTCCCCCACGTCGTCACGCGCTGGCCCCACTCCATGGAATTGTTGGACTCGCAAATGGAGGGCGTGCCCGCCGACGAACGCCACCGGATGGTATGCGGCAACGCCGTCGAGTTCTTCCGGCTCTAGCCCGCCACCGCTCACCGCCGCGACCCGTCCCGATTCACCCCCTCTCCCTCTGGGAAAGGGTGGCCGAAGGCCGGGTGAGGGCTGCGCGGCGCCGCTGGCTCTCCGTGGGAGGCTGCTGGCGCCGGGGAGCCCTCACCCCAACCCTCTCCCAGAGGGAGAGGGGGTCTATGGCTGTCGACGTTGTGGCCCTCACCCCAACCCTCTCCCAGAGGGAGAGGGGGTCTATGGCTGTCGACGGTATGGCCCTCACCCCAACCCTCTCCCAGAGGGAGAGGGGGTCTATGGCTGTCGACGGTATGGCTCTCACCCCAACCCTCTCCCAGAGGGAGAGGGGGTCTATGGCTGGCGCCGGTATGGCCCTCACCCCAACCCTCTCCCAGAGGGAGAGGGGGTCTATGGCTGGCGCCGGTATGGCTCTCACCCCAACCCTCTCCCAGAGGGAGAGGGGGTCTATGGCTGTCGACGGTATGGCCCTCACCCCAACCCTCTCCCAGAGGGAGAGGGGGGACTTCGCACCGCTTGGCAATCGGGAATCCGGGCGCTTTCCTTCTTCGGCCGGGCGGAGTAGATTCCACCTGCGAAATTCAACCATCCGGAGGAGACATGCTACCCGACATGCCACGCGACCAGCGGCTCGACCTGCTGCGAAAGATGCTCATGATCCGGCGGGCGGAAGAGCACGTCGTCCGGTTCAACGAGGAGCACGAGGGCCTCATCCGCGGCCACTTCCACATCTACATCGGACAGGAGGCCACGGGCGTCGGCGTGTGCGCCGCGCTGGCGCCGGAAGACTACGTCTTCAGCACCCACCGGAACCACGGCCACGTCATCGCCAAGGGCGGCGACCCCGGCAAGGTGCTGGCGGAGGTCATCGGACGTGAGACCGGCTACTGCCTGGGGCGCGGCGGGACCTTCCACGTGGCCGCCCCGGACCTGAACATGCCGCACACCTCCGCCATCGTCGGCGGCAGCACCGCGCTGGCCTCGGGCGCGGCGCTGGCGGCGCAGGTGCTGGAGTCCGGCGCCGTCACCGTGGTCTTCTTCGGCGACGGCGCCATGGACGAGGGCGTGTTCTACGAGAGCCTGAACATGGCCAAGCTGTGGGACCTGCCGTTGATCTTCCTGATGGAGAACAACTACCGCCGGGCCGGACGCGTCAACGACGGCCACAGCGCCGACGACCTGACCAACATCCCGCGCGCCCTGAACGTCGAGACCACCACGGTGGACGGGGGCGACGTCGGCCAGGTGTACAACGCGGTCAAGGAGCTGGTCCGGCGCACCCGGGCCAGCGAGGGCCCCTTCTTCGTGGAGGCCAGCACCCACCCGTGGCCGGGCAACGACGGCGCCCACCCGGAACTGGTGGCCGGGCTCACCGACATCAACTGGGCATGGGACGTGAGCCCGGTGCCGGAGAAGGTGCGCTCCTGGTACGCGGAGGGAGACGGCATTCTCGCCTACGCCCGGGAGCTGGCGGACAGCGAGGACTGCGACCGGGAGACCGTCGTGCGGTTGGACGAAGAGGTGCGCGTTGAGGCGGACGCCGCGGCGCAGTTCGCGCTCACCAGTCCCCTGCCGCCGCCGGCGGCGGCGGTCAGGTACGCGTACGCGGGAAGGGATGAATAGCGATGGCGCGGGAAATGACCTTGGGAGAGGCTTTGGTCGAGGGTTTGGCCGAGGCCATGGAGCAGGAACCGCGGGTGGTCCTGATCGGCGGCGGCCTGGTGAGCTCCGGTCCGGCGGCGGCGCGGTTCCGCTCGGTGCGCGAGCGGCACGGCCGCCGCATCAAGTCCCCGCCCATCGCCGAACTGGGCTACTGCGGCATCGCCGCCGGCGCTGCCATGGCCGGGCTGCGGCCGCTGGTGGACGTCGGCACCGCGACGTTTTCCTACGAGGCGATTCCACAAATCAACAACGAGGCGGCGGTGGCGTACTCGAATTCCGGCGGCCAGACCAACGTGCCGGTCACCTACTTCATGCGCTACGGCATCCGGGGAGGCGGCGGCGTGCAACACTCGGGCAGCCCTCAGCCCTGGTACTGGAACACCCCGGGCCTTCAGGTGGCCATGCCCGCCACCCCGGCGGACGCCAAGGGGCTGCTCCGCACCGCCTTGCTCAAGAGCCAGGATCCGACGATCTTCTTCGCCCACGAGCGGCTCTTGGGCGAGCGTGGGCCCGTGCCTGACGAGGAGTACGAGACCGAGTTCGGGAAGGCGGCGGTGGCGCGGGAAGGCAGCGACGTGACCATCGTCGCCTCGGGCGTGCAGGTGCCCCGTGCCATGGCGGCCGCGGAGGCCCTGGCCAGGGACGGCATCTCGGCCGAGGTCGTGGATCCGCGCACGCTGGAACCGCTGGACACCGGCACCCTGCTGGCGTCGGTGAAGAAAACCGGCCGGCTGGTAGTGACCGACGAGAGCCACGACAACTGCGGCGTGGCCGCGAACATGGCGGCGCTGATGGCGGACTTGGCCTTCGACAGCCTGAAGGCGCCCATCAAGCGGGTCGCCATCCCGCACGTGCCGGTGCCTTTCGCGGTGCCGCTGGAAGACTACGTCACGCCGACGGCCGGACGCATCGAGGAGGCCGCCCGGTCGCTGGTGCAATAACGGTACGGCGAGCCGTCAATCCCCTCTCCCTCCGGGAGAGGGTGGCCGAAGGCCGGGTGAGGGCTGCGCGGCACTCTGCCTTCCCGTGGGGGCTGCTGGCGCCGGGGAGCCCTCACCCTGACCCTCTCCCAAAGGGAGAGGGAATCGGATTCACCCTCCCGGCGGGAGTCCCGCAGGTCGGATTGGCGAAGCGCAATCCGACACAGGTCTATTCGTTCTCGCGGTACTCCCGCGCGAACTCGCAGAGCCGTTCAACGCAAAGCTCGAACAGCTCGCCGCCCTTCTCGGCGCTGGCGAGACTCGGGTCGCCCATCACGCCGGACGGCGAGAGGTCTTCGCGCGGCGTCTGGACGTAGCCCCCTACCTTCCGGACGAAGTCCGGCATCTGCGGGCCGAGGTGGGTCACGAGGCTGCCCTGGGAGCACAGCTCCCCGCGCAGGTGCAGGTTGATGGATGTCTCCACCGCTCCGGCGTGGCCGACCCGGCCGCCGGGCATGTTCTCGTCGGGGAACAGCCGGTCCATGTCGTGGACCACCAGGCCGAACCAGTTCAGCACCACCGCCCGGATGCCCTCCTCGTCCTGGAGCGCCGAGACAGCCGCCCGCGACAGTGCGACCTGGCCGCCGTGGCCGTTGAGCAGGGCGATGCGCGTGAAGCCGTGGCGGTGCACCGACCGGACGATCTCGCGGATCAGCGCCGTCCAGGTGTCGGCGGTGAGGCTGATGCTGCCGGGGAAGTTCTTGTTGCTGGGCGTGAAGCCGAAGGGCACCGTCGGCCCCGCCAGGATCTCCGGGTCCCGCCGCGCGGCCTCTCGGGTCATCTCCTGGGCGAAGAACGCGTCGGTATCCAGCGGCAGATGATGGCCGTGCTGCTCGATCACCCCGATGGGGATGATCACCACGCACCCTTTCTCGGCGCACTCCTTGATCCGCGGCCAGCTCAGCTCTTGCCAAATGGGCATCGTGATCCTCCTGACAGCTCGGAACCGTTGAGGGGCGCACGCGACTGCATCGCCATTACGGCTTCGCCGCCCGGCCTCGAAGGCGGCGCGAAGCGGCAGCCTTTCCCGCTTCGGGGTCCGCGGGTTCTCCCGCCACCCACTCCGTCATCAACCGCTTTATCTGGGTCTGATAGGGCACGTCGTGGAGGCGGGCCTTGGACTTGAAAGCTTCCAGCAGGTCCTCGGGGACCTTGAGGCTGATGAGCCGGCTACCCGTTCTCGCGGCAGGCGAGTAGAGCCTACGGAAATCGTCGAGAAACCGCAGGATGTCGGCCGGCTTCATCCGCTTGCACTGTTCCAGATACTCGTCCGAAAAGTACTGCACCGGTCTCATGAACCTATACCCCTCAGAGCCTTCACGTCTTCAAGGTCCTGCGGCCGGCCGCTCTTTTCTTTCATGCGGATCAGGTCGCCGACCGCCACCACCGGCAACCGGAGCCCTCCCGCCGGGATCACATCCACCCGCATCGACTCCAGATCCTCTGTCAGTATGATGTCGACGATCTCCGCGGGGTTTGCCGGATTGACGAAGCTCCAGGCGATGAGGTTCCGGTTACGGATGTACTCTTCGCGAAAGTCGAACACCTCTTGGGCCTTCAGCGGCAGTCGCGACTGCAGCCCCATGCTGTTGAGCGCCGATTCCGCCGCTGTGAAGTTCCCGCGGGACAACGCCAACACCAGGTCGAGGTCCAAGGTGCCACGCACCGCACCGTGCAACGATACCGCATGCCCTCCGGCTATGGCGAAACGAACCCTCTCCCGTCGGAGAGCGGCAACCACACGGTCTATCAACATGTCGTGGTATATACCCGATATATATCCGCGGTGAAAGACCCTCGGACCGGACCGTGACCCGCGATGGGCCTCTCTCCCTTAGTCCAGCACGAACACGCACTTGCCGGTGGTGGCGCTGTCGAAGACGCGGAACGCCTCGACGGCGTCGTCGAGGGCGAAGCGGTGCGTGACGAGGTCGTCCAGGGGCACCTTCTCCTCCACCATGAAGCGGCAGATCTCGATCAGCTCGGACTTGTTGAAGGTCCAGGAGCCGATGATGGTGGCCACCTTGAAGATGACGTCGTCGCGGAAGTTGATGGTGGACGGCGGGCCCATGCCCACGTAGCAGCAGCGGCCGAAAGTGCGCATGGCCTTGAGAATCTGGCTTCGGCATTCCGGGTTGCCCGAGGTCTCCAGCGCCGCCGTCGACCCCAGGCCGCCGGTCAGCTCCTTGATGGCTTCCACCGGGTCGGTGTCGCCCGCGTCGATGACGTGGTCCGCGCCGTAGCGCCGCGCCAGCTCCAGCCGCTCCGGCACCACGTCCACCGCAATGACCTTGGCCCCCATGTACTTGGCGCACATGGTGCCGCTCAGGCCCACCGGCCCCTGTCCGAAGATCGACACGACATCGCCGCCGGCCACGTTGATCTTCTTGAGGCCGTTCCAGGCCGTGCCGGTGCCGCAGGAGATGGCCGCGCCGCCCTCGAAGGACAGCTCCTCGGGAAGATGGATCAGCAGGCGCGACGGCACGAGGATGTAGTCGGCGTTGGCGCCGTGGGCGTCCACGCCGCCGAAGGTGACGTGGCCGTGGGGGCAGGCCTGCTCGAACCCCTTGGAGCAGATCTCGCAGATGCCGCAACCCTCGTAGTGGTGCACCACCACCCGGTCGCCCACCTTGAGACCGGCCGGAGCGCCGGCGCCCAGCTCGTGGATCACGCCGCAGGGCTCGTGGCCGGTGATGGCGTCGATGGCCACGTCGCCGCGGTAGCGGTGAAGGTCGGTGCCGCACATGCCCGAGGCGCGTATCTTCACCACCGCCTGGCCGGGTCCCGCGTGGGGGTCCGGAAACTCGCGTATCTCGCACTCCCGGTTGCCGTTGAACATCACGCCGCGCATAGGTCGTCTCCTGTTCTCTTGCGAAGGATTTGACTAACGCCCGTATCACGCTGCCGGGCGGCATGGCAACCTGCTGTCTGCCGTCGGCGGTTTGTGCTAAGGGCTTGGGTGTTGGATGCAACAGGATTCAGCAACCTCTAACCCGGGAGGTCGTCCATGGAGTTCGTGAATCTCGCGGAAAAGGCCGGTAACGAGCAGCGGTTCAACCGGCTCTACGGAACCGCCAAGTTCTGCACCTGGATGCTCCACCTGAAGCCCGGCGACCACACCGACATGCACTACCACACGGAGCCGGAAAGCTTTCTGGTGGTCGAAGGCAAGGCCGGCGTCAAGGACATCCACGGGGGTGAGCGCATCATCGAGCAGGGTCAGGCGGTCTTCTTCGACGCCAAGGACTACTACCAGATCACCAACGTGGGCACCGGACGCCTGCTGCTGTACGGCAACCGCCCCGAACCCTTCGGCGGCGAACACGTCACCGCGAAAGAGTATGGCGGAATGCGCTGAACACACCCGGACGCAGTACCTGGTGGGATCGGTGTGGCCCACGAACCGCACCGGGGTGCTGGGGGACCAGGAGTTGGACCCGAAGCTGCCGCCGAGCATCCGGTTCGTGCACCTGACCATGGGTTTCACCCAGGGGGACCAAGCCGAGTTCCGAGCGGCCATGCCGGGCTATGAGGCGAAGGTGGCCGAGCTGGCGGAGCTCGGGGCGGACCTGATCCGGCCCATCGGCGCCCCGCCGTTCATGCTTCTCGGCTACGAAGGCGAAGCCGCGACCATTAGCTCCTGGGAAGACCGGTACGGAGTCCCGATGGTGACCTCGGGTCAGAACCACGTGCGCGCGTTCCGCACCCTGGGAGTGCGGAGAATCGTGGGCGCCAGCTACTTCCCGGAACAACTCAACGCCCTGTTCCGAAGCTACCTCACCGACGCCGGCTTCGAGATGCTGGGAATGGAAGGCATCGACGTGCCCTTCGCCGACGTGCCGAAGGTCCCCTCCTCGGAGATCCGGCGGCAGCTCACGGAGATGTTCGCCCGCCATCCCGGCGGCGAGTGCCTCTACATGCTGGGATCGGCGTGGAAGACCCTGGACATCATCGAACCGATGGAGGCCGACCTCGGCGTGCCCGTGGTGCACGCGCTGCCGGCGCGCTGCTGGGAGACGCAGATGCGCCTGGGCGTGCGCCACCCGATTCCCGGCTACGGACGGCTGCTGTCCGAGATGCCCGAGCCGGTCTGATCTCGCGGCTCACCGCCTGATCTGCTACACACTGGAGACCCTGCGGGAGATGCAGGCCCACGTACACCGACAGGGAGGAACCGATATGTCACTGCGACTCATCGTCACCATCAACGCCGTCGAGGGGAAAGGCGCGGAGCTTGCCGACGCCTACCGGGGACGCTGCGAGGAGGTCATGAAGGAACCGGGCTGCGAGCAGTTCGAGGTGTTCCGCAGCGTCGTGAACCCCGACAAGATGGTGATCATCGAGCGTTGGGTCGACCAGGCCGCCCTGGACGTCCACGCGCAGGTGAACACCACCCGTCCGCCGCTGCTGCCCGAGCTCCGCTCCGGCGCCACCGAGCGTGAGGACTACGAGTACAACCGAACCCGCTGACGACAACGGCACGAAAGGTCCGTCCCATGCCCGCAGCACTCGAAGGTATCAGGATCCTCGACATCACCAACTACATCGCCGGCCCCTACGCGTCGCTGCTGCTGGCCGACCTGGGGGCGGACGTGACCAAGATCGAGACCCCTGGCAAGGGGGACCCGTTCCGCACCTGGGACAAGGAGCCCAGGAACTACAGCCCGAGCTTCTGCGCCTTGAACCGCAACAAGAAGAGCCTGACCCTGGACATGAAGGCGCCGGAGGGCCGGGAGGTGTTCCTCAAGCTCGCCCGTGACGCCGACGTCATCGTCGAGAACCTCCGCCCCGGCGTGGTGGACCGCCTCGGAATCGGCTACGACGTGGTGCGGGAAATGAACCCGCGCATCATCTACTGCTCCATCTCCGCCTTCGGGCAGGACGGCCCGTACCGGGAACGGCCCGGCTACGACACCATCGGCCAGTCCCTGAGCGGACTCCTGAGCGTCCTCACCGACGTCGAACAACCCCACGGCCCGGGGGCGGCCTTCTCCGACCACTTGGGGGGCGTCTTCGGCTGCTACGGCGTGCTCGCGGCGCTGGCCGCGCGGGAGCGCACCGGCGCGGGCCAGAAGGTGGAGACCTCGCTCCTGGAGTCCACCATCTGCTTCCTGGGCCTGGGCATGACCCAGTACCTGTTCAGCGGCGAGGTGCCGACCATGCGCAGCCGCATCAAGACCGCCGGCGTCTACGCCCTGGTGGCGGGCGACGGCAAGCCCTTCGTCATCCACCTGTCCCATCCGCCGAAATTCTGGATCGGCGTCACCGAGGTCATGGGGCGGCCGGACTTCCAGACCGACGAACGCACCAAGGACCGGCCGGCGCGGGCACAGAACTACGACTTCATCTCCGAGACCTTCGGCGCGGTGGTGCAGTCGGCGCCCCGCGAGCACTGGCTCGCGGAGCTGCGCGCCCGGGACGTTCCGTGCGCGCCCATCAACAACTTCGCCGAGGTCTTCGAGGACCCGCAGGTCAAGCACCTGTCCGCCCTTTGGGACGTGGACCATCCCGAATTCGGCCCCTTCAAGCTGGTGCGCAACGGACTCAACCTGCTGGACACCCCCATCACCCTGAGGCTCCGGCCCCCGACACTGGGCGAGCACAACGAGGAGACCCTCACGGACCTGGGCTACACCCCCGAGGAAATCCTTTCCTTCAGGGAAAGAAACATCGTATGACGGGGCCCGCGCCCCGGAGCCGCGGCCGGGTTCCATGAGCCTAGCGTCCCGGGCACTCGCCGATCTGCGCCGGCGCGCGGCGGATCTGCGCCGGCGCACGCCCGCCATCCTCACCGCCCTTGTCGTGGGCATCCCGGCGGGATACTTCTGCGACTGGCTGAACCTGCCGATCCCCTGGATGATCGGCCCCATGGTGGTTGTCGCCGCGCTCAACCTGCTGGGCGTCGCCATGGATTCGCCGCCCTACGCGCGACAGATGGGGCAGGTCCTGCTCGGCTCGGCGCTGTCCCTCTACTTCACCCCGCCGGTGGTGACGGCGCTGGCCGCCAACTGGGCGGTGGTCGTGCTGGCGACCCTGTCCACCTTCGTGATCGCAACGCTGGCGGCCGTCATCCTGAGCCGGGTTTCCGGGGTCGAGCCCCGCTCGACGTTCTTCGCGTCGATCCCGGGCGGCGCCATGGCCATGGCCAACCTGGCGCAACGTTACGGCGCGCAGATCGCGCCGGTGGCGGTGGCCCACAGCCTGCGCGTCTCCATCCTGGTCCTGGTCATCCCCTTCGTCCTCACCTACGGCGGCATCCCGCTGGAGACCGGCGACTACCGGCCCGAAATCCCTCTCGACATCGGAGTGCTGGTGCCCTGGCTGCTGGCGGGATTCGTGCTGGGGGAGATCTCCGAGCGCCTTCACATGCACAACGGCTACCTGCTGACGCCGATCTTCTTCGGAGCGGCCTTCACGATCGGCGACGTGCAGCTCTCGGCGGTGCCGGAGTGGATGACGGACTTCGCCCAGCTCATGTTCGGCCTCGTGCTCGGGGCCCGCTATGAACGGGCCTTCTTCGCCCGCCACAAGCTGTTCATCCCGTTCGCGGTGCTGAGCTCCCTCTTCGCCCTGGTCGCGTCGATGGCGGTGGGGCTGGCGCTGGCCTGGGCGTTCGACCTCCCCATCGCCACCATGATCATCTCCACCTCGCCCGGAGGCATGGCGGAGATGTCCATCACCGCCCAGGCCCTGGGCATCGGCGTCCCCGCGGTCATCGCCTTCCACCTGGCCCGCGTGGTCGTGGTGAACATGGGCACCCAGCACATCTACGTCGGCGCCACCCGATGGCTGCGCCGTGGCCGCCCGTGAGGAACCCGACGTCATCGCCCGGTCCGGAGACATTCGGTTTTCTTTCCACGAACTGGTACGCTTGTGCGCGACTGTCCGCGGTTGGCGAAGGCCGCGTGAGCGAAGGGTTTCCGGATGACCATCCGTATCACACGCGTGTTTACGCGAACCGGCGATGACGGCACCACCGGCCTGGTAGGCGGCAAGAGGGTCCCCAAGGACTCCGCCCGGGTGGAGGCCTACGGCGCCGTCGACGAGCTCAACGCCGTCGTGGGCTTGGTGCGCGCTTGGAACGAGCAGGGAAGGGGGCAACGCGAGTTGCACCTGAGGCTCGACGCGATGCTCCAGGAGATTCAGCAGGAGCTGTTCGATCTGGGCAGCGAACTGGCCACCCCCGGGGATTTCACCTACGACGGCATGCACCACGTGGGCGCCGACGAGGTGACCCGCCTGGAAAGCCTCATCAACGAATGCCAGAGGGAACTGAAGCCGCTCAAGTCCTTCACCCTGCCGGGCGGCGGCCCCATCAGTGCGCAGCTCCATCAGTGCCGCACGGTGTGCCGGCGGGCGGAACGGGAGATCCTGCGGCTGTCGCGGCTCGAGGATGTCGGCGAGTGGCCGCTCAAGTACGTCAACCGCCTGAGCGACCTCTTCTACGTTCTGGGGAGATGGGTGGGCAAGAATCTCGGGGAGACGGAGTACCTCTGGCAGAGGGGGTTGACGAAGGGCCCGAAGTAGCACGCGCGGGAGGCGCGTCCGCGGGTCCGTCACCCGGAAGGCCCTGACCGGAGTCGGAAAATGTCGGGAATCCTTGCGGGCAAGAAGGCGTTGATCCTGGCGCTCATCGCGTGCTTCGTTCTCGCCGCCTGCCAACCCCCGCCGCCCGCCGAGTCGCCGGGCCGCCGCATCGTAAGCCTGGACTACTGCGCGGACCAGTTCGTGCTCGGCCTGGCGGATCGCGCGGATATTCTCGCCGTTTCGCCGGACGCGGGCGCGGCCTTCTCCTACATGCGCGCCGCCGCCCGGGGGTTGCCGACGGTCCGTCCCCGTGCCGAGGACGTGTTGGCGCTGGAGCCGGACCTGGTAGTGCGCTCCTATGGCGGCGGCCCCAACGCCCGCGTGTTCTTCGAACGCGCGGGCGTGCCGGTGCTGCAAATCCGTTTCGCGAACGACATCGCCGGTGTGCGGGAAGTGATCCTGCACGCCGCGCGCGCTCTCGGTGTGCCGAGACGCGGCGAAGCGCTCATCGCCGGGATGGACGCGCGATTGCGTACGACCCGCCTCGATGAGCCGGACACGCGCGCCCTGTACATGACGCCGGCCGGGTACTCGGCCGGGCCCGACACCCTCGTGCATGACGCGTTGACGGCCGCCGGACTCGACAACTTCCAGACCCGGCCCGGCTGGCACCCGATTCCCCTCGAAGCCTTGGCCTACGAAGCGCCGGACCTCGTGGCCCGAGCCGACTTCGGCGAGGGCACCAACCACGACGACGCCTGGACGCCGTTCCGCCATCCCGTGGCCGAACGCGCCATGCGCACGATCCCCGTGGCCGCCGTGGACGGCGCCACCATCGCGTGCGGAGGCTGGTTCGTGGCCGACGCGGTAACCGCGCTGGCGGCGCTGCGGGACAAGATTCCACGGAAGGCGGAGGGAAGAGGCGGATTTCCGCCACCCGGTGGACACCGGGCAGACGTGCGGCGGCAGGCACGGGATGTACCCGCCCCCGAGGGTGGCGCGCGGTGAGTGACCGCATGCTGCTTGCCGCCTTGGCGGCGGCCGTGCTGGCGGCGCTGGCGGCGGCGTGCCTGGTGGGTTCCACCTCCATGGGCCTGGACCGGGTACTCTCCGCGCTCGCCGGCGGGACGTCCGCGGGCGACCGGGTGGTGGTGTGGGAGATCCGCTTGCCGCGGGCCGTAGCCGCGTTGGTGGTGGGCGTGGCCTTGGGGGCGTCGGGCGCGGCCTTGCAGGGGCTGTTGCGCAATCCCCTGGCCGAGCCCGGTGTGCTCGGGGTCTCCGCCACCGCCGCCCTGGGGGCGACATTCGTCATCTACTACGGCCTCGTGAACACCCAGGCCCTGGCGCTGCCCCTGGCGGCCATCGCCGGCGCGCTGACCGCCACCGCCCTTCTGACCGTGGCGGCGGTGCGGGTCGGTTCCATCGTGACGCTGATCCTGGTGGGAATCGGGCTCTCGAGTTTCGCGGGTGCGCTCATGGCGCTGCTGATGAACCTCGCCCCGCACCCTTTCTCCCTCTCCGACATGCTGAACTGGATGCTCGGCACCGTGGCCAACCGGAGTCTCGACGACCTGGCGCCGGCGGCGCCCTTTCTGGTGGCGGGCCTGGGCCTCCTCTTCGCCGCGCGCCGCAGCCTTTCAGCCTTGTCCCTTGGCGAGGAGACGGCGGCGGGTGTGGGCGTAGACCTGCCCCGGACACGGCTGCTGGTGGTGGTGGGTGCCGGTTTGGCCACCGGCGCGGCGGTGTCCGTGGCCGGCGCCATCGGCTTCGTGGGCATCGTGGCGCCGCACCTCGTGCGCCCCCTCGTGCATCACGACCCCGCCCGTACGCTGGCGCCCGCCGCCCTGCTCGCGGGATTGATCCTGGTGCTCGCGGACATCGGCGTACGCATCGCGCCCACGGACACCGAGTTGAAACTCGGAGTGGTAGCGGCGCTGCTGGGGGCGCCGGTGTTCGTTTGGATCGCCGCCAGGAGGCGGGTGGGACGTGGTTGAACTGCGCGCAAGCGACGTCGCCGTAACCCTCGGGCAACGGGAGCTGCTGCGCGGGGCGTCCGTGCACGTAAGCTCCGGCGAGCTGGTGGTCCTGCTCGGCCCCAACGGCGCCGGCAAGACGCTTCTGCTTCGAGCTGTCCTGGGTCTCGTCAAACGCACCCGGGGGACGGTCCAGGCGGGTGGCGACGATCCCTCCCGGCTGAGCGCGGCCGAACGCGCCCGGCGCATCGCCTACCTGCCCCAGTCCAGACCGCTGGAGTGGCCCTTGCGGGTGCGCGACGTAGTGGCCCTCGGCCGTTTCGCCCACGGCGCCGGCCCCGGCAGGATGCGCGCCGAAGACGAGGCGGCCGTCCAGCGAGCGCTTGCGGCCAACGATCTCGAGACGTTTTCCGACCGGCCCTGCGACACCCTGTCCGGAGGTGAGTTGTGCCGCGTCCACCTGGCCCGGGCCATGGCCGCGGAAGCGCCGATTCTCCTGGCCGACGAGCCCACCGAAGCCCTCGACCCGCTCTACCAGCATCAGGTTCTGACCCTGCTCCGCGGCTACGCGAAAGCGGGTAAGAGCGCCTTGGTGGTATTGCACGAGGCCGCCCTGGCCGCGCGTTTCGCCGACCGGCTGGTGTGGATACGAGACGGCCGCATCGTCGCGGACGGTCCGCCGGCGGAGACGCTCACGCCGGAGCGCATGGCCGAAGTCTACGGCGTGCGCGCCGCGATCCGGCGCATCGAGGACGACTGGGTAGTAGCCGTGAGCGGGCCGGCGTAGCGGAAGCACATTCGACCCCGTCTTCGGCTGTCGTAGGGGGTATTCGCGGATGATTGCCGGCGCAATGGGCGGAACGCTGGAATGCTCGAAAGGGGCTTCAATTACTCGCGTGGAAGGGATAGCCTCCAGGTTGCGCAAGGTCGGGTCGGTCGAAACACATTCACGGCACGGGAGGCATCATGGAAGAACAGGTCCGGTACTACAGCGGCCCCGGCTACAGCCTGTCGGCGGTCATCTCCATCCCCGACACATATGATGGGACGGAACCCTGCCCCGGCGTCATCCTGTGCCAGGGTTACGCCGGGCTCAAGGAAGCGCTCATGCCGGCGGTGGCCGCGCGGCTCTCCGCCGAGGGGTACGCGACGCTGCGCTTCGACTACCGCGGCTTCGGCGAGAGCGAAGGGCCGCGGCACCGCCTGATCCCGCTGGAGCAGATCGAGGACATCCGCAACGGCCTCACCTGCCTGGGCGTGCGCGCCGAGGTGGATCCCGAACGCCTCGCCATCTGGGGAACCAGTTTCGGCGGCGCCCATGCGACCTACGCCGCCGCCGTCGATGACCGCGTCCGCTGCATCGTCAGCGTCGTCGGCGTTGGCGACGGCGAACGCTGGCTCCGTTGCCTCAGGCGGGAATGGGAGTGGCAGGCGTTCCTGCAGGAACTGGACGAGGACCGCGACCAGCGGGTCCTTAGCGGGCAGTCCCGGCGCGTCCACCCCTACCACATCATGGAGACGACGCCGGAGGGCTGGGAGTTCTGGAAGGAAACCGTGGCCGCCAACCCGGAACGGGGCGAGGTCGAGATGCCCCTGGAGTGCGCCGACGCCATCATCGAGTACAAGCCCGAAAACGTGGCCCACGAGATGGAATGTCCCGCCCTGTACGTGTCCGCCGAACTCGACACCCTGACCCCCCTGGACGAGCAGGTCAGCCTCTACGAAGAGTCACCCGAGCCAAAGAGCTACATCGTGATTCCGGGCGTCAACCATCACGACATCTACAAGGAACCGCACCTGACCCAACTGCTGGACCTGTCGGTGGACTGGTTCAAGGAGTATCTGTAGGAGTCGTTGACATGACCGCCCGTTATTGTACAATCGGTATTGAACTTGCTTCTTCATCGGGAGGTCTCAGCTATGAGCACGGTTCCATCAGATCTCTATATCCTTGTCGCCATCATAGGCACCGGCATCTCTTTGGCCGGATTGATCCTGCCGGACCTGCGCTCGATGAAGAGGGACGTCGGCGAACTTCGGGACAGTGTAGGGGAACTCCGGGAGCGCATGGCTCGTCTGGAAGGGCTCTTCGAAGGCTTCGCCCGCCGGGAAAACAACCGCGATACGGCGCCCTAGTCGGAATCATAGGTCGCGCGCAGCATCTCCACCACCCGCTCCGGCCGTAGCGGGAGATCCTTCATTCTCACACCCCCCAGCGCATTGGCGACGGCGTTGCCGATGGCGGGCTCCAAAGGGCCGAGTGCGGGTCCGCCCATGGCCCGCATCCGAGCCAGGGCCGAAGCACCTGTAGGGTCCGAAACATCCCGGGGCGGGCGACGGCCACCGGAGCCGATGGCGAAAATCTTTTCCTGAAAACCTCGAAAAACTACTAAATTAAACAATTGCACTACACACATCACCCACACAATCTTATATACTCCTACGCCCTTTGGCATGAGTGCAGGCTCGGCCGTCGCTCCGTTCTCGGGAGGAACGGGCGGTACGCTGCACGTTCGACTGGAGTTTTTTCAGATGTCGTGTCAGCGCGAAGGCTCGGCGATCGTGGTCGCCGTGTCCAAGGACATGGTTGCGCGCTTCGTGCGTCTCTTGGCCGCTTGCGTTATCGCTCTCGCGGGAATCCTGTTCTGCGACGCGGCCTCCGCTCAGGACAACAACCCGCCGTCGTTCACGAGTGACAGCGCCGTGTCGGTCGCGGAGAACACGACGGCGGTGGTGACGGTTGCGGCGAGCGACACGGACAGCGCCGATGAGGTGACCGGGTACAGCAAGAGCGGCGGCGCCGACGAGTCGAAGTTCTCACTGACCACGGCCGGTGTCTTGAGCTTCTCTACCGCGCCGGACTTCGAGAACGCCACCGATACCGGGGGCAACAATACCTACGTGGTGGAGGTGACGGCCACCAGCGGCGCCGGCGACCGGGCGATGTCCGCGACCCAGACCATCACGGTGACCGTCACCAACGTCAACGAGGCGCCGGCGTTCTCCGCATCGGCGCAGACCCTCTCGGTGGCCGAGAACACCGACACGGACACGGACATCGGCGGCGAACTGCCGGCCGCCACCGACCCCGATGCCAGCGACTCGCCGTCGTACTCCCTCGGTGGAACCGATGCGGCTTCCTTCACCCTGTCCGGCCGGCAGCTCAAGACCAATGCGGCGCTCGACTACGAGGACAAGACCTCCTACTCCGTCACGCTCGTCGCCACCGACGGCGGCAACCTTACGGCCAGTCTCTCCGTCACCGTCAACGTCACCGACGTGAACGACGTGGCGCCGATGTTCGCCGATTCGGCGGCGACGCGCGAGGTAGCCGAGAACACCGCCTCGGGGCAGAACATCGGCGCCGCGTTGCCGGCCGCCGACGACCCGGACACCGTCGGCTCTCTCACCTACACCCTGGAAGGGACCGACGCCTCTTCGTTCACCTTCGATGCGAGCAACCGCCGCCTGAAGACCAAGACGGTGTTCAATTTCGAGGGGACGAAGAAGCAATACAGCGTCACGGTGCGGGTGAGCGACGCGGTCAACACCGACGACACCCTCGCGGTGACCATCAACGTCACCAACGTCAACGAGGCGCCGGCGTTCTCCGCATCGGCGCAGACCCGCTCGGTGGCCGAGAACACCGCGGCGGAGACGGACATCGGCGACGCGTTGCCGGCCGCCACCGACGTCGATGCCGGCGACTCGGTGTCGTACTCCCTCGGGGGAACCGACAGGGACTCCTTCACCCTCACGTCCGGCCGGCAGCTAGAGACCAAGGCGGCGCTCAACTACGAGGACAAGACCTCCTACTCCGTCACGCTCATCGCCACCGACGGCGGAAACCTTACGGCCAGTCTCTCCGTCACCGTCAACGTCACCGACCTGAACGACGTGGCGCCGGAATTCGCCAATTCGACGGAGACGCGTTCGGTGGAAGAGAACACCGCCGCGGGGCAGAACATCGGCGCCAAGCTCGAGGCCACCGACCCGGACACCGTCGGCTCTCTCACCTACACGCTGGAAGGGACCGACGCCTCTTCGTTCACCTTCGATACGAGCACCCTGTTCCTGAAGACCAAGGCGGCGCTCGATTTCGAGGCGCCGAAGAAGCAATACAGCGTCACGGTGCGGGTGAGCGACGCGGTCAACACCGACGACACCGTCGCGGTGACCATCAACGTCACCAACGTCAACGAGGCGCCGGCGTTCGGCTCCTCGACGGCGACGCTCTCGGTGGCCGAGAACACCGCCACGGGTCAGAACATCGGCGCCGCGTTGACCGCCACCGATCCGGACGGCGACTCGCCGACCTACAGCGTCAGCGGTTCGGTCTTCGGCATCGATTCGAGCACCGGCCAGTTGAAGACCAGCGGCGCCCTCAACCACGAGGACACGGCCAGCTACACGGTCACCGTGACGGCCAGGGACGGCGCCGCCACGCCCTTGAGCGGCACCATCACGGTCACCATCAACGTCACCGACGTGAACGAGCCGCCGAAGTTTGCCGCCGACTCGGTGACGCGGTCGGTGGACGAGAACACCTCTACCGCCACCGAGTTCGGCGGGGCGGTGGCCGCCACCGACCCGGATGACGGCGACACGCCGGCCTACACCGTCGGCGGAACGGACGGCGCTTCCTTCGGCATCAACCCGGCCACCGGCCGTCTCAAGACCAAGGCGGCGCTCGACTTCGAGGACAAGAACAGCTACACGGTCACCGTAACGGCCTCCGACGGCCAAACCCCGGCCCTGACCGCGACCGCCACGGTAACGATCAACGTCGGCGACGTGGACGAGCCGCCCGACCCGCCGGCTTCGCCGGCGGTTTCGGCGCAGACCTCCTCGCGCATCACCGTCGGCTGGACGGCGCCCTCGAACACCGGACGCCCGGACATCACCGGCTACAAGCTGTCCTGGACGACCACCGTGGCGGATCCGGTGAGCCCTCCCCCCGCCACCCCCCGGTCTCTCGTGGCGAGCGTCACCTCGTACGTGGCGAGAGGCCTGGACCCGGCCACCACCTACACCTTCAGCGTCCTCGCCACGAACGACGAGGGCGACGGCACGGCGGCGACCGTGGACGGGACCACCGGCGCGAACCGGGCGCCGGTGCCCCGTGACGCGTCACCGGAGTTCTCCTTTGCCGAGAACTCCGCCGCCGATCTCGCGGTGGGCACGGTGTCGGCCACCGACCCCGAAACGGACGCCGACGACAACAACCGGCCGGTCACCTATGCCATGAAGAGCGGGGACACCGATGCGTTCAGCCTGAACACGAACACCGGCGCGCTCACCACGAAGGAGTTCGACTACAACTACGAAGCCAAGAGCCGGTATTCCCTCACCGTTTCCGCGAACGACGTGCACGGCGGCAGCGCCGACATCGACGTGACCGTCGACCTCACCGACGTGGGCGGAGAGGTGCCGGCAGCCCCGGACCCGCCGGCCCTGGACCGGACGGGCACGCGGATGGCGGTGAGATACACCGCGCCGGCAAACCCGGGCCCGCAGATCACCGGCTACTCGGTTCGGTATCGGAGAACGGATACGGATCCGGTCGGCGGTTGGTCGTCGAGCGGGTGCGGTGCCCATCCACAGAGCGAGAACACGTTCCTGTGCCGGAACCTTGTCGCAAGCGGCGAATACGATTTCCAGGTGCAGGCGAGGAACGCCGACGGCGCCGGAGCATGGTCGGAATCGGCCCAGACGGACAACGATCCGCCGGTATTCGATGCGGATCTGTCGGGCAAGTCCTGGGCCGTACCGGAAAACACGGGGGCCGGCGTCAACGTGGGCGATCCGGTGACGGCCACGGACCCCGATAACGGTTCGGTCACCTACTACCTCGAAAAGCGCTTCACCAGCGATCCGGCGCCGCCCTATACCATCGGTACCGCGAGTGGTCAGCTTGCAACGATAACGGGGCACACTTATGACCATGAAGCGCGACCTCAAGGGCACTCGTTCTACGTCGTTGCGAAGGACCCCGCGGGAGGCATTGCCCGTTTCTACCTGACGGTTTTCATCTCCGACGTGAATGAGCCGCCGACCTCCATACCTGGTTCACTCAAGGTCACGGCTTCGCCTGGAGGAAGATTCGACGTGTCCTGGTCGGCTGCCGCCGATGAGGAACAGAAGCCGCCCGTCAAGGGTTACGACATCCGATATCGCACCCCTTACGGTTCGGGCATTTGGGAAACCCACCGGAGCACGCGGATCGTCGTCACACACGAGGGTAATGTCCCCGCTACGTCGACGACAATCACCGGTTTGACCGTCGGTTCCGAATACCAGGTTCAAATCGCGGCGAGGAACAGTGAGGGCGCGGATGCCTGGTCGGATAGCGTGAGAGAGACGGCGATCGGCAATCAGTTGCCGGTGTTCACCGATGGCGCCAGCGCCACCCGTTCAGTAGCCGAGAACACACCCGCGGGCCGGGACGTGGGCGCGCCGGTGGCGGCGACGGACGGGGACAACGGCGATCTGGCCTACAGTCTCGAAGGAACGGACGCGGATTCGTTCACCATCGGCGGAGGTAACGGCCAGATCCGCACCAAGGCGGGCGTCACGTACAACTTCGAGGGGAAGAACACCTACGAGGTCACGGTGCGGGTGGACGACGGACAGGGGGGCCACGCGACCATCGACGTGGCCATCAACCTGACGGACGTCGAGGAGGACCTCGTGGCGCCGGCGGCGCCGACCTTCCCCACGTCCACCGATACCACCATGACCGTCGAGTGGACCCCTCCGGAGGACACCGGCTCGCCGGTAACCGGGTACATCGTCCAATATCGGCTTCAGGCCGCCGGCCAGGTCTGGCGGAGCGTGCGACCTGCCGGCACGGAAACGACCGTGACGATCACCGGACTCACGGCCGAGAACGTATACGAGGTTCGCGTGCGGTCCGTCCACGGCAGCGAATCGAGCCCGTGGTCCGAGACCTCCGATATCGCCCTGGGAGCCACCACGATTACGTTCAAGGACGGTTCTTCGACGTCTCGAGATTTGCCGGAGAATACCGCGGCCGGTGTCGCGCTCGGCGCGGACATGGAGGCAACCATCAGTGGATTTCCCTTGAGGCTCATCGGTTTCAGTCTCGGAGGTCCCGACGCCGACGCGTTCGAGCTCGAAACTCCCGCCGACGGTTCGGCCCGGTTGGTGACGACGGACGTCGGTTACGACCATGAAGTAAAGGCTTCCTATTCGGTGACGGTGATCGCGACGATCGGAGTCCTCACGGCCAGTCTGACCGTGGACATCGCCGTCACCGACGACGACACGGAGGCGCCGTCCGCCCCGCGACCGCCGTCCGTGCAACCCGAATCCGTGACGAGCCTCGTGGTGAGGTGGGTGGAACCCGTCAACACCGGCCCGGATATCACCAACTACAACCTCCAGTACCGCGAGCAGTCGGCGGCGAGCTGGACTCCCCTGAACAGTCTCGGCACGGTGCTGACGACCACGATCTCGAGCCTGACCCAGGGCACCACCTACGAGGTGCAGGTGCAGGCGGTCAACGACGAGGGCACCGGCGACTGGTCCGAGTCGGGCACGGGCGAGCCCGGGGACCCGATCCCGAACGTGCTGCCGGTCTTCGTCGAATCCCCCCCGGTGACGCGGCAGGTGCCGGAGAATTCCGGCGCCGGCGTCGCCGTCGGCTCGCCGGTGACCGCCACCGACGAGGGCACGTCGATCACCTATGGTCTGGAAGGCGCCGACAGCAGCGCCTTCACGATCACCGACACGGGCCAGATCCAGACCACCGGCGACGGCTACGACCACGAAGCCAAGCCGAGCTATTCGGTTACCGTAACGGCGACGGACGACCGGGAAGGCGTCTCCCGGCTCGACGTCACCATCGAGGTCGAGGACCTGCCGGAGGCGCCCGATGCGCCGGGCACGCCTGCGGTGGCGGCCGCGTCTCCGGTCAGCGTGACCGCCACCTGGACGGCGCCGGCGGACAACGCGGGGCGCCGCCCGATCGCGGGCTACGAGGTCCAGTACCGCACGCCGCCGGCAACCGGGACCTGGCAGGACTGGCCCCACCCCGGCACGGCCCTGACGGGGACGATCACGGAACTGGAGTCCGGCACGCTGTACGAGGTGCAGGTGCGCGCGATCAATGACGACGGCGCCGGCGACGCCGAGCTTCCCGGGCCGTGGTCCGCCGGCACGGGCGCCACGAGCCCCAATCAACCGCCTTCCTTCGCCGAGGGTCCATCGGCTTCGCGCAGCCTGGCCGAGAATCCGCAGGCCGACGCGGCGATAGGCGCGCCGGTGGCGGCCACCGACCCGGAAAACCACGCCCTCGGCTACACCCTCGAGGGCGAGGACGGGGGCTCCTTCGCCATCGAGGCCGGCGGCGTGCTGCGCACGCTGGCGGCGGAGGTCTACGACTTCGAGGAGAAGCCGAGCTACTCGCTCGTTGTCGTGGCCACCGACGAGTTCGGCGCCGCCGCCCGGATCGCGGTGACGGTCGACCTCGTCAATGCCCCCGAGCCGCCGTCGGCGCCGGAGCCGCCGACGGTGAGCGCGTTGTCCGTGTCCAGCGTCGAGGCGACGTGGCCCGCGCCCGCCAACACCGGTCCGGCCATCTCGGGCTACGCCGTGCGGTATCGCATCGCCGGTTCGACGGCCGGCTTCACCGACGCGGCGTACGACGACGCCAGCCTCGCGCGCTCCATCACGTTGACGGATCTTGTCACCGAAACGACCTACGAGGTGCAGGTACAGGCCACGAACGGCGAGGGTACCAGCCCGTGGTCGGAATCGGGGACGGGCGCGCCGTCGAGCGACCTGCCGCCCGTGTTCGTGGACGCCGCCCCGGTCATCCGGCAAGTGGTCGAGAACCCGGGTGCCGGTACGCCCGTGGGCGCGCCGGTGCGGGCGACGGATCCGGAGGGCGGCCCGGTGACCTTCGCGCTGTCGGGCGTGGATGCGGATGCATTCTCGATCGACAGGGCCACGGGCCAGATCCGCACGGTGGCCGGGGTCGTCTACAACCACGACATCAGGCCGAGCTACGCGGTGTCGGTCACCGCGACGGACGGACGAGGCGGGGCCAGGACCATCGACGTGACGATCAACCTGCTGGCGGCGTCGCGCCTCTCGATCGAGGCCGCGGCGGCCGCCGAGGACGCCGGCGTCATGACCTTCGCGGTGACGCTGGCGCCGCCGAGCTCCTTGCCCGTGAGCGTGGACTGGTCGACCGCCGACGGCACGGCGACGGCGGGCGGGGACTACCGGACGGGCAGCGGCACGTTGACCTTCGCGCCGGGCGAGACCGCGAAGACGATCAGGGTGACGCTTGTGGACGACAGCGTCTCCGAGGACGACGAGACCTTCACGGTGACGCTGAGCAATCCGCTCAACGCGGCCATCCCGGCGGACGCGGCGACCGGAACGATCGCGGACGACGACGGGGAAGTCACGCCGGAGCCGGAGCGACGCCGGATCAGCCGGGAGTGGCTGGCACAGTTCGTGCGGTCGCTGTCGACGGATGTGCTGGACATGCTCGACGAGCGCCTGCGCGACGGCGCACGAAGCTCGCAGTTGACGCTGGGCGGCTACCGGGTCGGCGGCGTCGCCCCGGATGGCGGCGGACGGAGATGGCCGGTGTGGCCGGCGGGCGGCTTCGCCGGGCATGACGGCGAAGAGCGCTCCGGCGCGCGGACGATGACCAGCCGGGACCTGCTGCTCGGGACCTCGTTCCACCTCACGACTCCGGACCGGCCGGACGGCGCGGGACGTTGGTCCGGCTGGGGCCGGGTGTCGCCGATGCGGTTCGGTGGCGTAGGCGGGGCCGTCGGCGACGGCATCACCGGGGTGCTCGGGGCCGACCACGAGAACCGGTGGCTGCGGGCGGGGGTGGCGCTGTCGTTCAGCGACGTCGCCGGCAGCCATGATGGCCACGGCATCAAGGGCTCGCTCATGGGCGTGCATCCCTACGCGCGGTATGCGTTGAGCGACCGTTTCTCGCTGTGGAGCGTTCTCGGCTACGGGAGCGGGGCGTTGACACTGACGGAGTCCACGGAGGCAGGTGACGCGGAAGGCCGGCGGACGGAGGTCGGCATGTCGCTGGTGTCGCTGGGGGCGCGGCGTTTGCTGGCAAGCGTGCACGGCTTCGACGTCGCCCTGAAGACCGACGCCTTCAACTCACGGATGACCGTGGCGGCGGCACCGGGCCACCTGGCGGCGGTGGCCGCCGAGGCGAGCCGGCTGCGGATGCTGGTCGAGGGTTCGCGCACCGACGGCGCCCTGTCGTCGAGCTTCGAGGCCGGCGTGCGGCGGGACGGCGGTGACGACCGGACCGGCACCGGCGTCGAGTTCGGGGCTACCGTCGGCTACGCGGGCGCGCTTTCGGGTATCGAGGCGTCGGCGCGCCTGCGCGGGTTCGTCGCCGACAACGGCGCCGAGGAGTGGGGGGCCGCGGGCACGCTGAGCTATGCCCCGGGCGTTGCCGGGCGCGGCGTTCGGGCCGCGGTGTCGCCGTCGTGGGGCACCGTGCCGGGCGGCACGGGGGACCTGTGGTCCCGGAAGGAAATGGCGGAACCGGCGGCGGCCGGACCCCAAGGCCGCGTGGCGGGGTGGCTCGGGTACGGGCTCCACGCGCCGAGCGCGGGCGGACTCGTGACGCTGGTGACGCCGTTCGTGGAGCTGAAGTGGTCGGACCGGAAAGAGTTGAGGCTCCGCGGCGGCGTGACTCTGACCGGGCTCGGGATGGTCGACGGTATCCGGGCGGAGCTGGCAGGCGAGCACGTCGAGAGCGGTGCGAGTGAGTCGGAGTATCGCATCGGGCTGACGCTGACCCTGCCGCTCGGCCGGGGGCAGGGAAGAAGGAACGCGCCATGAGACGAATCCTTGTCGTCGGTCTGGCCGCGATGCTGCTGACGGGTTGCGGCGGAGGTGGAGGAGGCGATACGCGGCCGACCGGGCCACCGCCGACCGAGCCGCAGCCGCTGGAAGTGACAGCCGTTTCCACCGATATGCTGATGTTGTTCGCGAACAGCGAGCCGCTTCGGGCCCGGGCGAGTTGCGGCGGCTCGGAATGCAGCTACAGCATCGACGGCGCGGAGGTGAGCACCTCTTCCCCATCCACCGGTGACAGGGACTTCGAGCCCGCCGGGACGCGCGGTGGCGTCCGCATGGGCACCAGCGAGGCAAGCCAGCAAGTGTTGGGCCTTGGAACGCTGACCGTGCGCACGTACGGCGGCTGGATGCGATACGGCAGCTTCGCGGTCAGTCATGGTACGGTTGAGGGGGTGCAGCCGGAGACCGACCGCGAGGGGGCGCGGCCGGAGGCCGTCATGTTGGCAGTCTCGCTCGGCGAGACTACCGGGACGAATCCCCTGTCGGGCTCGGCGACCTGGACCGGGGCGATGGCAGGCAAGACCGAAACCGGTACGACGATCGAAGGGGATGCGATGCTGAGCGTTGACTTCACCCGAGCCGCTGTCGACGTGAGTTTCCGCGAGATCGCGGATATCGACAACGCCGCCACGTACCCGGACATGGACTGGCCGGGATTGGCGCTGCGGCGCGGAGCCTTCTCCCGCGACGGGCTCCAGGGCCGGTTCCATGGGCCGAACCACGAAGAGGTCAGCGGCGTCTTCGAGAGGGACAGGATCGTTGGCGGGTTCGTTGCCGGCCGGGACGAGAACTGACGGGGCGCAACGCTTGCCGACACGTGCCGCTACGGTCTCCGCCCCGCGGCACCTCACCACCGGATGGAGCCCCGCAGCATCACGCCGTGCTCGGGGTTCGCGTCGTGGCCGGCGTGCTCGCTGCGCGTGGCCTCGATGTCGAGAGCGAAGTCGAGCGCCATGCGCCGCGCCGGTTTCAGGCGCCAGCCGATGCGCCAGTCCCGGCCGCTCTCCGAGAGCCCCACGCCCAGGTAGGGCGTGCCCGTGAATCGGCCCCCGAACACCGCGAAGCCGTAGCCCGCCTCGGCCTCCAGCCGGCTCGACGCCTCGAACCCGGCCCCGTCCTGCTCGGGCACCAGTCCCGCCAGCGTCTCCCGCGAGAGCAGCGCGTCCATGCCGCCTGTGGGTGAAGCCCCCCAGCTCTGCCGCAGCGAGAGCGAGAACCCCCGCTCGCTCCGTGGCCGCGGGTCCCAGCCCAACGACATCGCCGCTCCCCACTCCCGGAACCCCTCGGCCTCGTGCGCCACCAGCCCCCGCGCCCGGCCCTCGAACCTGAGCCCGCGCCCGGCGCCGGCGAACGCGATCCCGCCGCCCACGTCCGCGCCGAACCCCGTCTCCGCGTCGCCCCCGTCAAGACGCAACCCCAGCTCGAACGACGGCGTCACGCTCGCCCCGGCCCACACCCGCCCCAGCCCGATCCGGCGCGAGCCCTCGACCCCCGCCCGCACCAGCCACACGTCCGCGTCCGACCCCTCCAGGTTCCCCCTGTCGCCGCTCACCGCGTCCGACGAGGTCCGGGTGAAGCGCGCATCCCCCTTCACCGCCAACGCAAGGCCGCCGCCGGCCCCCGGCCCCAGCACCTCGCCGCGCACCCCAGCCGCCCCCATCGACATGGTCAGGTCCGCCACCAGCCCGGACCCGCCCCGCGGCGTCACCGTCACCTCGCCGGCGCCGTGGCCCGCCGCCGCCCACGCCGACAACCGCTCCGTCAACTCGATGCCCGCGTAGGGGTAAAGGCCGGTCAGGGTCGCCTCGATCCCGCCCGAGCAGTTGTCGTCCGGGTTCTCCCCGCACCTGCCGCCCTGGCCGTAGTCCCCGGTGCCGCGGCTGTGCCCGAGCGCGGCGCCGGCGCGCCAGCCCTCCGCCGCCCAGTCCGCGCCCAAGAACCCGCTCGTCACCTCGCCGTCCACCGTCACATCGTCCACGCGGCCGTCGAAGCCCGCGACCGCACCCCGGCCCCACACGGTCCCGAAGCCGCCGCCCTCCTCGCTGCCGCCGCTCAACGTAAACGACGTCCCGGTCACGAAATCCCGCGCGGTCAGCGCGCGCCAGCGCCCGCCGCCGGTCGCCGGTCCGGTCTCGCCGCCGTGGGCGCCGGACCCCGCCATGACCGGGTCCGCGCCCGCCCGCGCCAGCCACGAGGTCATCGCCGCCACACGCTCCTCCGCGCCGGCCCGCGACCCGGCCGTGGTGGCATTGCCGCCGGCCGCGCCATCTCCGCCGTCCCGCCCCATCGGCAACGCCTGGCCCGCCAGACGCGCCTTGGACCCCGCCGCCCGCGGCCCCCGAAGCCGCGCCTCCACCGCCTCCAGCACCTGACCCGTCACCGTGCGCCCGAACCGCGCCGTCCACGCCGCCGGAATCGGGTCCGAGTTCGCGATCGTGCCGGTGGCCTCCCCGTCCGCGATCGTCGCCCCCGTGGCGCTCGTCAGCGTCAGCGTCAGCGTCTCCTCCCCCTCGTCATGCTGGTCTCCCAGAACCGGCACCGACACCGTCTTCTCCGTCTCCCCCACGGTGAAGGTCAGCGTGCCGTTGGTCGCCGTGTAGTCCGCTCCCGCCACCGCCGTGCCGTCCGAGGTTTCGTACTCCACCGTCACCGTCGCCGCCGGCTCGCGGTCGAGCGTCACCGCGAAGTCCAGGGCCGCGCCGGGTCCCTCCTCCGCCCGCGCGTCCGCCACCGAAAGCGCCGCGGCCGCGTCCGGGTCCTCCGCCCGCGTCACCGTCACCGTGTACGTCTTCGCCGCGCTCCCGTCCCCGGGCGTCACCGTCGCCGTGATCTCGTTCTCGCCCCCGGCCAGCGCCACCTGGTGCCCCTCGGTCCCGGTGTCCGCGTCCCCAGGCGCCACCGCCACCGACGACGCCCCGTACACCGCCGCCGCCGTCACCGTCACCTGCTCCGTCTCCGCCAACGCCCGTGCCGTGTACGCCGTCACCGTGCCCGAAAAGCCCGGCTCCAGCTCCATGCCGTCGAGCCCGAGACGCCGAAGCTCGCCGCGCCCCGCCGGCGCGCAACTCCCGTCCCCGCTCACCCGAAACACCTGCTCCGACCCAATCCAACCCTCGCTCTCCGAAAGCCGCACGCGCATCAGCCCCGTGTAACCGGCCTTCGCCCACCCCGGCACCGTCCACAAAAGCCCGTCCGCCGACGCCGCCGGCTCGCCCAGCCGCCCGTTCGTCACCGTGAAGTCCGAGGCCTCGAGCCCCGCCACCGACACCGCATTGCCTCCCTCGTCCCGAAAACGCACCGTCACCTCCACCTCGCAGCCCCGCGCCGAACCGTCCGGCGGCGTACGCCCCCGCGTCAGCAACTCGTCGTCCTTGTTGGGCTTCACAGGCTTCCCATCGAGGTGCGAGTGGGGCTTGTTCGTGTTCGTCGCCACCACGTCCACCACCAACGTGTCCCCCAGACTCAGGTTGCCCTCGTCGCACGTCGCCAGGTCGTCCAGGTCCGCGCACGCGTACGCCGCCCCCTCCTCCACCGTGATCGTGAACGGACCCGTGTACGTCGACTCCGGCGTGATCGTCACCTCGTAGTCGCCGTCCAAACCGTTCCCCCGTTCCTGCACCAGATCCGTCTTCGTCCCGTTCGTGATCGCTATCTCGTCGATCGTCAGCCCCGTCACCGGCTGATGCAATATGAACCCCGTCGCAAACGACAACCGCACCGTGAACGGCCCGCTCACCGGCGCCGTCTGGTCCCGCACCACTCCCGTCTCCGGGTCCGACGCCAGCTCCATGTACAGCCGCGGACGCTCGTGATCCGCCTTGATCATGCGCCGGTACTGCACCGCCGCCACGTTGCCCGTCCGTCCTTGTCCCGAACCGCCCCCGCCGGGATGTCGATGGTCAGCCATCCCGTGAACCCGAACGCCGGCGCCACGTGCGCCGTCCACTCCCGTCCGTCAGCTTGGCTCATGCGCGGAGACGCCGGCTGCGCATGCTCCTGCAGGCTCCCGCCCCGCACCACCAGCGCCGAGCGCCGCAACTCCGGCACGTCGCGGTTGAACGTGATCGTGATCCGGAACGGCGCCGCCTGCTCCCCCGTCGAGTCGCTCACGATCACCGGCCGGAACGCCGTGTCCGGCGTCGCCGTCGCTTCCGCCGAAGCCGCCCCCGCTCCCACCGCGTTCACCGCCCGCACCCGGAACGTGTACGCCGTGGCATTGGTCAGTCCGCTCACCGTCTGGTGCACCCCCAGCCCATGGTCCGTGGCCGTCCAGGCGCCGTAGCTCCCGCTGCCTTCCTTCCGCTGGTACTGGTAGCCCGTCACCGGACTCGTCCCCGCCTCCGGCGCCGTCCACGCCAGCTTCACCATGGCGTCCCCCGCCGCCGCCATGAGCCCCGCCGGCGCCCCCGGCAGCCCCAGCCTCCCCGCGCCCGAACCCGACCACGCTCCGTCCCCGTCGGAGTTCGTCGCCCGTACCTGCACCAGGTACTGCTCATTCGCCGTCAGCCCCGTGAGCGACGCGCTCGTCCCCGTGACGTCCTGAGGACCGTCCGTCCACGCCTTGTCCGAACTCCCCCGGTACCGCACGTCGTAGCTCGTGATCGCAGGCCGCCCCGCGTTCGCCGGCGCCGTCCACCGCACCGTCAACTCCGTGCCCTCCGCCGCCGCCACCGACGGCGCCGACGGCGCCAGCGGCTTCTCCACCGCGTTGGCCACCTCCAGCGTCACCGCGATCGTCGCCGTGCCGCCCTTGCCGTCGTCGGCCTTCACCGTCACCGCGTGGCTCGCGTCGCTCTCCCGGTCGTAGCTCTCCCCCACCTTGGTCCGAATCTGCCCCGAACCCCCGTCTATCGTGAACTTGTCCTTGTCCGTCCCCTCCAGCGTGTAGGCCAAGGAATCACTCTCCGCGTCGGTCGCCGCCACCGCCGCGCCGATGTCCTCCGCGCTCGCCACCGTCGCCGATCCCACGGTCTCCGTGAAGGTCCGCGTCGCCGTCGACGCCCCGAAACTCGGCGCCGTGTTCGCCGCCTGCACCGTCACCGTGTAGGTCGCCGTCGCCCCGTTCCAGTCGTTGCTCGACGCCGCCGTCACCGTGATCTTGCAACTGCCCGCCGCCTTCGGCGTCAGCGCCCCGGTGCCGCTGTTCACCGTGCACACCGCGGTGTTGCCGCTGGAGTACGTCAGCGCCGTCTCCGCCCCCGTCGGCGCCGTCACCGTCGGCGCCGTGGCGCCCACGGTCACCGTCGACGAGCTGTACTCGAACCCCGACAGTGTCTGGTCTCCCTTCGTCACCGCCGGGAAGGTGATCTCCACCGTGTCCTCGTTCCCCGCCGCGTCCGACACCGTCACCGTCGCCTTCACGGTCACCGTGCTGGCCGTCGTCGGCGTGCCGCTGATCACTCCCGTGCCGCTCGCGATGTTCAGACCCCCGGGCAGCCCCGCGGCCTTGTAGCTCTCGATCCCGCTGCCCCCGCCCGGGTCCATCGCCGTGATCGCCGCCCCCACCTTCAACGACCCGGGCGCCGTGTACGTCGGCGCCTCCGGCGCCGTCAGGTCCACCGCCAGCGTCCGCTCCACGTCGCTCGGCGAGACGTACCCCGCCTTCTCCGCCGACACCGTCACCGTCACGCTCGACTCCGTGATGTAGCTCGCGGCCCCCTCCACGCTCACCGACCACGTCGCCGGGTCCGCGTCCGCCGACTCCGCCGTCAACGTCGTCGTCCCCACCACCACCGTCACCGCCACCTCCCCCTCCGATCCCGTGTCACCCGCGATGGCGAACCCCGCCGCCTTCTCCGCGATGTTCACCTTGTCGTCCCCGGTCACCGCCGCCACGTTCAGAACCAACGTCCCCGCCGCTTGCACCGTCACCGTGTAGGTCGCCGTCGCCCCGTTCCAGTCGTTGCTCGACGCCGCCGTCACCGTCACCACGCAGCTCCCCACCCCCGTCAGCGTCAGCGTCCCGTTGGCGCTGTCCACCGTGCACACCTCGGCGTCTCCCGTCGAGTAGCTCAGCGCCGTCTCCGCTCCCGTCGGCGCCGTCACCGTCGGCGCCGTGCCCCCGAACGTCACCGTCGACGAGCTGTACTCGAACCCCGACAGTGTCTGGTCTCCCTTCGTCACCGCCGGGAAGGTGATCTCCACCGTGTCCTCGTTCCCCGCCGCGTCCGATGCCGTCACCGTCGCCTTCACGGTCACCGTGCTGGCCGTCGTCGGCGTGCCGCTGATCACTCCCGTACCGCTCGCGATGTTCAGACCCCCGGGCAGCCCCGCGGCCTTGTAGCTCTCGATCCCGCTGCCCCCTCCCGGGTCCATCGCCGTGATCGCCGCCCCCACCTTCAACGACCCGGGCGCCGTGTACGTCGGCGCCTCCGGCGCCGTCAGGTCCACCGCCAGCGTCCGCTCCACGTCGCTCGGCGAGACGTACCCCGCCTTCTCCGCCGACACCGTCACCGTCACGCTCGACTCCGTGATGTAGCTCGCGGCCCCCTCCACGCTCACCGACCACGTCGCCGGGTCCGCGTCCGCCGACTCCGCCGTCAGCGTCGTCGTCCCCACCACCACCGTCACCGCCACCTCCCCCTCCGATCCCGTGTCACCCGCGATGGCGAACCCCGCCGCCTTCTCCGCGATGTTCACCTTGTCGTCCCCGGTCACCGCCGCCACGTTCAGAACCAACGTCCCCGCCGCCTGAACCGTCACCGTGTAGGTCGCCGTCGCCCCGTTCCAGTCGTTGCTCGACGCCGCCGTCACCGTCACCACGCAGCTCCCCACCCCCGTCAGCGTCAGCGTCCCGTTGGCGCTGTCCACCGTGCACACCTCGGCGTCTCCCGTCGAGTAGCTCAGCGCCGTCTCCGCTCCCGTCGGCGCCGTCACCGTCGGCGCCGTGCCCCCGAACGTCACCGTCGACGAGCTGTACTCGAACCCCGACAGTGTCTGGTCTCCCTTCGTCACCGCCGGGAAGGTGATCTCCACCGTGTCCTCGTTCCCCGCCGCGTCCGACACCGTCACCGTCGCCTTCACGGTCACCGTGCTGGCCGTCGTCGGCGTCCCGCTGATCACTCCTGTGCCGCTCGCGATGTTCAGACCCCCGGGCAGCCCCGCGGCCTTGTAGCCGTCGATCCCGCTGCCCCCTCCCGGGTCCATCGCCGTGATCGCCGCCCCCACCTTCAACGACCCGGGCGCCGTGTACGTCGGCGCCTCCGGCGCCGTCAGGTCCACCGCCAGCGTCCGCTCCACGTCGCTCGGCGAGACGTACCCCGCCTTCTCCGCCGACACCGTCACCGTCACGCTCGACTCCGTGATGTAGCTCGCGGCCCCCTCCACGCTCACCGACCACGTCGCCGGGTCCGCGTCCGCCGACTCCGCCGTCAACGTCGTCGTCCCCACCACCACCGTCACCGCCACCTCCCCCTCCGATCCCGTGTCACCCGCGATGGCGAACCCCGCCGCCTTCTCCGCGATGTTCACCTTGTCGTCCCCGGTCACCGCCGCCACGTTCAGAACCAACGTCCCCGCCGCCTGCACCGTCACCGTGTAGGTCGCCGTCGCCCCGTTCCAGTCGTTGCTCGACGCCGCCGTCACCGTCACCACGCAGCTCCCCACCCCCGTCAGCGTCAGCGTCCCGTTGGCGCTGTCCACCGTGCACACCTCGGCGTCTCCCGTCGAGTAGCTCAGCGCCGTCTCCGCTCCCGTCGGCGCCGTCACCGTCGGCGCCGTGCCCCCGAACGTCACCGTCGACGAGCTGTACTCGAACCCCGACAGTGTCTGGTCTCCCTTCGTCACCGCCGGGAAGGTGATCTCCACCGTGTCCTCGTTCCCCGCCGCGTCCGACACCGTCACCGTCGCCTTCACGGTCACCGTGCTGGCCGTCGTCGGCGTCCCGCTGATCACTCCTGTGCCGCTCGCGATGTTCAGACCCCCGGGCAGCCCCGCGGCCTTGTAGCCGTCGATCCCGCTGCCCCCTCCCGGGTCCATCGCCGTGATCGCCGCCCCCACCTTCAACGACCCGGGCGCCGTGTACGTCGGCGCCTCCGGCGCCGTCAGGTCCACCGCCAGCGTCCGCTCCACGTCGCTCGGCGAGACGTACCCCGCCTTCTCCGCCGACACCGTCACCGTCACGCTCGACTCCGTGATGTAGCTCGCGGCCCCCTCCACGCTCACCGACCACGTCGCCGGGTCCGCGTCCGCCGACTCCGCCGTCAACGTCGTCGTCCCCACCACCACCGTCACCGCCACCTCCCCCTCCGATCCCGTGTCACCCGCGATGGCGAACCCCGCCGCCTTCTCCGCGATGTTCACCTTGTCGTCCCCGGTCACCGCCGCCACGTTCAGAACCAACGTCCCCGCCGCTTGCACCGTCACCGTGTAGGTCGCCGTCGCCCCGTTCCAGTCGTTGCTCGACGCCGCCGTCACCGTCACCACGCAGCTCCCCACCCCCGTCAGCGTCAGCGTCCCGTTGGCGCTGTCCACCGTGCACACCTCGGCGTCTCCCGTCGAGTAGCTCAGCGCCGTCTCCGCTCCCGTCGGCGCCGTCACCGTCGGCGCCGTGCCCCCGAACGTCACCGTCGACGAGCTGTACTCGAACCCCGACAGCGTCTGGTCTCCCTTCGTCACCGCCGGGAAGGTGATCTCCACCGTGTCCTCGTTCCCCGCCGCGTCCGACACCGTCACCGTCGCCTTCACGGTCACCGTGCTGGCCGTCGTCGGCGTCCCGCTGATCACTCCTGTGCCGCTCGCGATGTTCAGACCCCCGGGCAGCCCCGCGGCCTTGTAGCCGTCGATCCCGCTGCCCCCGCCCGGGTCCATCGCCGTAATCGCCGCCCCCACCTTCAACGACCCGGGCGCCGTGTACGTCGGCGCCTCCGGCGCCGTCAGGTCCACCGCCAGCGTCCGCTCCACGTCGCTCGGCGAGACGTACCCCGCCTTCTCCGCCGACACCGTCACCGTCACGCTCGACTCCGTGATGTAGCTCGCGGCCCCCTCCACGCTCACCGACCACGTCGCCGGGTCCGCGTCCGCCGACTCCGCCGTCAACGTCGTCGTCCCCACCACCACCGTCACCGCCACCTCCCCCTCCGATCCCGTGTCACCCGCGATGGCGAACCCCGCCGCCTTCTCCGCGATGTTCACCTTGTCGTCCCCGGTCACCGCCGCCACGTTCAGAACCAACGTCCCCGCCGCTTGCACCGTCACCGTGTAGGTCGCCGTCGCCCCGTTCCAGTCGTTGCTCGACGCCGCCGTCACCGTCACCACGCAGCTCCCCACCCCCGTCAGCGTCAGCGTCCCGTTGGCGCTGTCCACCGTGCACACCTCGGCGTCTCCCGTCGAGTAGCTCAGCGCCGTCTCCGCTCCCGTCGGCGCCGTCACCGTCGGCGCCGTGCCCCCGAACGTCACCGTCGACGAGCTGTACTCGAACCCCGACAGCGTCTGGTCTCCCTTCGTCACCGCCGGGAAGGTGATCTCCACCGTGTCCTCGTTCCCCGCCGCGTCCGACACCGTCACCGTCGCCTTCACGGTCACCGTGCTGGCCGTCGTCGGCGTCCCGCTGATCACTCCTGTGCCGCTCGCGATGTTCAGACCCCCGGGCAGCCCCGCGGCCTTGTAGCCGTCGATCCCGCTGCCCCCGCCCGGGTCCATCGCCGTAATCGCCGCCCCCACCTTCAACGACCCGGGCGCCGTGTACGTCGGCGCCTCCGGCGCCGTCAGGTCCACCGCCAGCGTCCGCTCCACGTCGCTCGGCGAGACGTACCCCGCCTTCTCCGCCGACACCGTCACCGTCACGCTCGACTCCGTGATGTAGCTCGCGGCCCCCTCCACGCTCACCGACCACGTCGCCGGGTCCGCGTCCGCCGACTCCGCCGTCAACGTCGTCGTCCCCACCACCACCGTCACCGCCACCTCCCCCTCCGATCCCGTGTCACCCGCGATGGCGAACCCCGCCGCCTTCTCCGCGATGTTCACCTTGTCGTCCCCGGTCACCGCCGCCACGTTCAGAACCAACGTCCCCGCCGCCGTCGTCGCGTTGGCCGTTGCCGGCGGCCCGGCGCCGACATCGTTGATCGCCGACACCCGGTAGTGCTTCGCCGTCCCCGCCGTCAGCCCCGTGTGTGCATACTCCCTGCCCGCCTGGCTCGCCGACAGGTCGATCCAGCCCGTGCTGCCGTCGTCCGACACCTCCACCCTGTAGCCCGTCACCGCGGAACCCCCGTCGCTCGCCGGCGCCTCCCACGACAGGTCGATCCGCGTCGCGCCGTTGGCGGACGCGGTCAGGTTCCGCACCGCGCCCGGCACCGTCGCCGCCACCGCCGCCGTCGCATCGCTCGCCAGCGGTCCCTCGGCCGTGCGGCCGTCGTCGGTGAAGCTCGCCTTGACCACGATGTGCTTGCCCTGGTCGGCGGTGACCAGCGTGTAGGTCGCGGCCGTCGCGCTCGCGATGTCCGCCGCGCCGGAGCCCGAAGTGTCGTCCTGGCGCACCCACTGGTAAGTCCAGCCCGGACTCCCCAGGCCGTCCGCGTCGCCGATGCCGCTGACGTCCGCCGTCAGCGTCCGCCCCACTGTGGTTGTGCCCGAAATCGCCGGCTTGCCCGTCGGGGCATCGTTCACCGGCTGCACGTCGATCGTCATCGTGTAGGGATCGGCGCTCTCGGCGGTGCCGTCGCTCACCTTGAACGCGAACGTCGCGTAGCCGTCCCCGTTGGCGTCCGCCGCCGGCGTGAACTTGAGCTTGCCGTCGTCGATGTCCGTCTTGCTCACCTCCGCGTTCGCCGCCACGTCCGTGCCGTCCAGCTCCAGGTCTCCGGCGCTCTCCAGGGTCACCACCTTCACGCTCGACAGCGTGTCGCTCGTGTCCGCGTCCATGAAGTTGAAGTCCGACGCCTGGAACGTGTACGCCGTGTCCTCGTTCGTCTCCACCGTCTTGTCCGAAGCCGTCGGGACGGCGTTCTCGGACTCGTCGTCGTCCGCGAGGGACACGGTGGCGGTGCTCGGGGTCCCGTCCGAGACCCCTTCCGGCAACCGCGGGCCGAACCCGAGATCCAGGCTCTCCCCATCGTCGTCCTCGCTGTCGTCGGTGGCGGTCACGGTGAACGCCTTCGAGGTGTCGGCGACGCCGAACGTCAGGCTTGCGGGGACGCCGGAGTAGTCGTCGCCGGAGGCGCTGCCGCGGTAGATCTTCGTGATGGGGATCGCGACCCGCCGTCCGGGGGCCTCGCTCAGCGTCACCGTCACCGCGGCGGCGCTCCCGCCCTCCGTCGCGGTGTAGCTGGCCGCGTCGTAGCTCACCGTCACCTCCGGGTCGGCGGCGCCGGCGACCGGGGTGGCCTTTACCGTGTTCGACCCCCTGCCGCCACCGGAAGCGACCGAGCGCACCCGGAAGGTGTGTTCGACGCCGTTGGAAAGGCCGGTGACCAGGTAGCTCGTCGCGTTCTCCTGGCCCGGCGCGCTGTCGGGAATGTCGAACCAACCGGGGTTTTCCTGGCCTGCCGGGACCGCTCGATACTGGTACCCGGTGACCGGACCCGGATCTGCGGGGTGGCTCCAGGCGAGCCACGCCGCACCGTCCCGCGGCGTCACCGAGAGACTGGCAGGACGGCCGGCGCGCGTTGACTCGTCGTCCGCGATGGACAGCTCCCACGCGTCCGGAGACACGACACCGTTGGCGCCGAGGTTCGTGGCCGTCAGCCGCAGCTTCCGGTTCGGGGACACCGCGTCATTGTCCACCGCGGTGACAAGGGGGAACCCGGACGGAGCCGTGTCCCCAGCCCCAACGGCAAGTCTGATGTTCCCCGTGGGGTTCACCTGGAAGTCGCTGTTGGTCGCCGGCGCAATGGGCACGATGCGCACCAGGAACGTCGTGTCCCGAGACGATGGGCGGTCCAGTTCCACACCCACGAACGACTGGTTCTTGTTGCCGCCCTCGAACAGCGGGTCCTGGCTCAGCATCCAGCGCACCCGCGGCGCGGGATCGTCGTCGGTGATGGACAGGGTGCGCGGCGCGATGCGGTCCGAGACGTCGGCCGGGGCGCCGGCGCCGAGCGCGCCGTTCACCACGATCTCCTTGACGAGGTGGTCGTCCCGGGTGTTGTCCACGCCGGAGAGGGTCACCCCGGCGCTCAGGCGGGCGCCCTTGCTGAATCGCAGCGTCGGGTCGTCGCTCAGCGTCACGGTTTCGGCCGTATCCGCGGGGGCATTGGAGCCGGCGGAGACGGACACCGTGACGCTGAACGGCGCGCTGGCGGGCTGGTCGAGCACCGCCGACACCGTGGTGACGCCGCCCTCGGTGATCGTCGCCGGATCGAGGACCAGGGTGAGGGTCCGTTGCAGCACGGCGCCGGCCTCGTCCGAGGCCGCGCTCGCGCCGTTGGCGTTCAGTGCCCGCACCTGGAAGCGGTGCTCGACGCCGCCCGCCAGGCCGCGCAGCGTGTAGCTCGCGGCGTTGACGGCGGGCGGTTCGCTGTCCGGGATGTCGGTCCAACCGGTGTAGGTCCCGCTGCCGGCTCGGCGCCGGTACTGGTAACCGGTGATCGCGCTGCCGCCCGACGCCGGCGCCGTCCACGCCAGCTTGATCGAGCTGCCGAGCGGCGTCGCCGAGAGGCCGGTCGGCGCCCCCGGAACGCTGCCCTCGTCGTCCTGGATGAGAAGCTCCACCGGGTCCGGGACCGTCACGCCGTTGTTGCTGGTCACCTCCACGCCGAGGCGCAGCTTGCGGTCCGGGGAGGCGACGTTGTTGTCCACCGCGACGATGTCGAACGACTTCAGCGAGCCGGTCGGGGCGGTTTCGCCCGCGTCCACGGTGAACGTCTGCGTGCTGCCCACCGGAGACAGCACGAAGTCGCCCGTCGACGCCGGGGCGACCGGCTCGACCCGCACCGCCACCGTGGTCGCGCGCGCGGACTGGCGGTCGAGCGCCACGGTCACGGTCGTCCGCCCGTCTTCGGGGAGCGGGTTGGCGGTGAACCGCAGGTTCGCCCGCGGCGGCGGATCGTCGTCGGTCAGGGTGAGCGTCCGCGCGACCGCCGTGCCCACGTCCCCGGGGGCGCCGTGCAGTGTTCCCGTGACGCTCACCGTCTTGGCGGAGTCGTCGTCGTGCGGGTTGTCGATGCCGGCGATGCTGACGGCGCCGGTACTGGTAGTCTCGTTCGCCGCGAAGCGCAACGTGCGCTCGGCGCTCAGCCGGAAATCGCCCGCCGCGGCCGACAGCGGGGTCGCGGAAACCAGGACCGTGAACGGCTCGCTGGTAGCCCGGTCGAGGGTCGCGGTGATCGTGCTGGCCCCGCTCTCCTGAATCTCCGCCGGCGACAGCACCAGGGTGACCGTCTTCAGCCGCGTCACGGCGTGGTTGGTTACGGTCGCCGCGTCATTGCCGGCGGCGTCCTGCACCGCGCCCGTGTCGTTGCTGCCCGTCGGGTCGGTATAGGTCACGGTGACCGTCCGGCCGGCGGCTGGAACCGTGACCAGGGTGAGGGTCACCACGCTGCCGCTGACGGCGGGAGCACCGCTCAGGGTCACCGGCGAGCCACCCGCCGACACCGAGAACGCGCTCAGCGGCGGCGGGTTGGCGGCGTCCAGCGTCTCGTCCCAGGTCAGCGTCACCGTCGTCCCCGCCACGGCCGCCCGGACAAGCTCGGGCCCGCGGCCGGAAGCGTCGTCGTTGGCGATTCGGAGCCGGCGCGCCTCGGGGGCGACCACGCCGTTTCCGCTCTCCACCGTCCCGGCCACCGTCAGGGTGCGGTCGGCCGCGTCCGCCGCGTTGTCGGTGGCGGTGATCGTGAGGCTGGAGGTGCCCCCCGTCGTCCAGGCCGGCACCGTGATCCGGTGCGGCGCGGTGGAGGGGTCGAGACTGAAGTCGCCGGTGGTTGCCGGGCTGTCCGGCGTGACGCTGACGTCCACCAGGGTCTCCCGCGACGACTGGCGGTCCAGCTCCACCGTCACCGTGGCCGTGCCGCCGTTCTCGGAGATGGCATCGTCGCTGAGATCCAGCGTCGCGACCGGAGGCGGATCGTCGTCGCCGAGGGTCAGCGTTTGGCTCTCGGGCGCGAGCACGCCCGTCACCGCCCCGTCGAAGGCCGCGCTCACCTCCACTTCCTTGGTCCGGTGGTCGTCGTGGGCGTTGTCCACGCCGGCGATGGTCACCACGCCGGTGCTCTCCGTCGCTCCGCGGTCGAAGCGGAGCGTCCGCCCGTCGCTCAACCGGAAGTTGCCGCTGACGGCGTTGGTGCCGGCCGCCGCGGACACCGTGAGGTCGAAGGCGACGGGGGCCGGCTCGTCCAGCTCGGCGGTGATCGTGGCGACGCCGGATTCGGGGATGGTGGCGGGGGTCAGCACCAGTACCGGCCGGGGCGACGCCGCCAGCACCTCCAGCGGCAGCCCGGCGCCCCGGATGAGGCTGTATCCGCGGTGTTTGTCGGCCGGCGGTGCCGGGAGGGTCCCCAGGTCCACGCTCACCGCCCCGGACCCGGTTCGGGTGACGGCGAGCGTCCCGCTCGCGATCCGGCCCGCGGGAATCGTGACGCTGGTCGCGCCGGATGGAAGCGCGCCGTTGGTCACCGTCAGCGGCAGGGTCATCGTGAACGGCGCGCCGGTCGCGACGACGGCACGGAACCGGCCGGGGCTGACCCGTTCGAGGGTCACGGGCACGTCCACTTGCATATAAAGCGTATCTAGTTGCAGCCCGGCGAAGATGCCGGCAGGCAGGGACAGGGACGGGTTGCGGTGAAGGTAGACCGTCGTCAGGGCCGGCAACCCGGCGAAGATGTCGGCCGGGAGGGTCGTGAGTCGGTTGGCGCTCAGATCGAGCGAGTACGTTCGGGTCAGCCCGGCAAAGTCCCCGGACTGCAACGACGTGATGCCCCTGCCGGGCAAGTTCACGTAAGTGATCTTCGTCACCAACTGGCTCTGAGTCACATCCCCGCAGGTCTTGGTGTCCCTGTCCTTGACAATCGCGACAATGCTGTCGCGCACCACCGCCGTGCGGCTGCACACGTCGGCATACGTGTCGTCGTCGAGGATCGTCAACGTCCGGTCCGCAACGTTCACGTCGGCGCCGCCGCCGCTCAACGTCCCGGACACGGTCACGCTCTTGTGCGCCGCCGCCACGTTGTTGTTGACCGCGGTGACGGTCACGGTGCCGCTGCTCGCCCGCGCGCCGGCGGTGAAGCTGAGGGTCCGGTCCGCGCTCAGGGTGAAGTCGCGGGCCTCCGCCGGCCAGACCGCGGCGGCCGTGACCTCCACCGCGAAGGCCGCGGGCGCGGGCTCGCTCAGGGTGGCGCTCACCGTGCTGACCCCGCCGCTCTCGGTGATGGACGCCGGGTCGAGGTGCAGGTCGAGGTGGGTCTCGGGCACGTCCAGTACCTCGATGGTGACGGTCGCCGTATCGGTCGCTCCCGCCGGGTCGGCGGCCGTCACCGTCACCGTGTACGAGGTGGTGCCGGACGCGTAGTCCAGCACCGTGCCGGGCTCGGCGGTGATCTGTCCGGAGTTGTGGTCGATGGCGAACGCGCCGCCATCCGCGCCGCCGAGGGTGTAGGTCAGCCGTTCGCCGTCGGCGTCCGTGGCGACCACCGGCGCGCCCACGTTGCCGCCGACCGGAGTGTGCTCGACCACCCGCCGCACCATCTCCCGGTCCGGGAACTCCGGGGCGGCGTTGACCGCCGGCGTGGCCCGCGCCTCCGCCGACGCCTCCGCCGACGCCGGGCCGGGCCCGGCCGCGCTCACCGCGCGCAATTCGAAGACGTAGACGGTGCCGTTGGTGAGGCCGGCCACCGCGAAGCGCGCCGCGTTGGCCTGGCGCGGCGCGCTCAGGGGGATCGGCGTCCAGTCGCCGTAGCTGCCGGTCACCCTCTTGAGCCGGTACTGGTAACCGCCGATCGGGCTGCTTCCGGCGCTCGCCGGCCGCTTCCACGCGAGCGACACGAAGCGGTCGCCGCCGGTGGCGCTCAGCGCGGGCGCCCCGGGCGCCTCGTCGTCGTCGCTCAGCGTCAGGACGACGTCCGCGGGGCCGGTGACCCGCGCCGACGCGCTCACCGCTCCGGAGACCGTCACCATCGCGTCCGCGGCGGCGAGGTCGTTGTCGAGGGCGGTGACGGTCACCGTCCCGGTGCTGGCGCCCTGGTTCGCGGCGAAGCTCAGCCTGCGGTTGGGGCTCAGGATGAAATCCTCGGATCGGGCCGGCGCCGACGCCACGGTCAGGGTGAACGCGCGCGCCGCGGCGGGCCGCACGGTCGCGGTCACGGCGGCGACCCCGCCGTTCTCGCCGATGGCGGCCGGGGTCAGCACCAGGGTCACCCGCGGCGTCACGTTCAGCGCCACCTGGCCGGTCAGCGGCGAAGCCGGGTTGCCGGCCGCGTCCTGAACGGGCGTCGCGTTGGCGCCGGTGGGTACCGTGTAGGTTACCCGCACCGGCTCGCCGGCCGCCACCGGGGACGACAGGGAAAGGACGACCGCGGCGCCGGCGATCGCCGCCTCGCGGACCGTCCGTGTGGCGGTGCCCACCCGCACCTCGTACGCGGTCGCGTCCGGCACGGAGCCGGTGTCCAGCGCCTCGCCGTAGGTCAGGGTCAACCGGTCCCAGTCCACGGCCGCGCGCGAGAGCACCGGCGCGGTCCGGTCGGCGGCTCCCGGCGTCGCGCTCGCCTCGTCGGACTGCGGGCCCGCGCGCGCGGTGCTGACGGCGCGCACCCGGAAGGAGTGCCGCACCCCGCCGGCGAGGTCCGCCAACGTGTAGCCGGTGGCGTTGGCGCCGTCCGGGGCGCTGTCCGGGATGTCCGTCCAGTTGCCGTAGCCGCCGTCGCCCGCCTTCACGCGCACCTGGTAGCCGGTCACCGCGCTGGTGTCGGCCGGGGCCGTCCACCCGAGGACGACGCTCGTGCCGCTCGCCGTCGCCGTCAGGCCGGTGGGCGCGGCCGGGGCGGTGCCCTCGTCGTCGGCGATGAGGAGGTCCAGCGCGGCCGGGGCCAGGACCCCGTTGGTGCTGGTCACGGCGCCGGTCAGGCGCACCTTGCGGTTCGCCGAGGCGGCATCGTTGTCCACCGCGGTGATGGTGAAGGAGGTCGAGGACGACGTGCTGCCGGCGGCGAACGTGAAGGTATGCGAGGTCTGCGAAGGCGACACGCTGAAATGATCCGTGGTCGCCGACCCGGCCGGCGCCACCTGCACCGTCAGTGTCGTCTGCCGCGACGACGGCCGGTCGAGCGCCGCCGTCACCGTGGTCGAGCCGCCGTCCTCGGCCAGCGGGTCCGCGCTGAGACCCAGCAGCGCCCGCGGCGCGGGGTCGTCATCGACGATGGTGAGAACGCGCGCGCCGAGCATCCCCACGTCTTCGGGAGCCCCGCCGCCGAGGGCGCCGCTCACCCGCACCTCCCTGACCAGGTGGTCGTCCGGGTGTCGTCGGCCGCGGTGATGGTCACCGTGCCGGTGCTCTCGGTGGCGCCGCTCGCGAAGCTTAGCGTGCGGGCCGCGCTCAGCGTGTAGTCCGAGGCCTGGGCGTTGGCGCCGGGCGTTGCCGAGATCGCCACGGTGAAGGCGGCGCTCGCCGGGGCGTCGAGGGCCGCGGTGACCGTTGCCTCGCCGCTCTCCGTGATGGTCGCGGGGGTCGCCACGATGGTGACCCGCTTGAGCCGCATCACGGGCTGGTCCGCCACCGAGGCGGCGTCGTTGCCGTCCGCGTCCTGGACCGCCGCCGCGTCGTCCGCGGCGCTCGGGTCGGTGTAGCTCACCGTCACCCTTCGTCCGGCCGTGGGGGCCGAGGCCAGGGTAAGGGTCAGGCGGGCGCCGCTCACCGCCGGAGCGCCGGTCAGCGTGGCGCCCACGCCGTCCACCGACACCGCGAAGGCGCCGAGCGGCGGCGGGTTCGCGGCGTCCAGCGCTTCGTCCCAGGTAAGGGTCAGGACGCCCTTGTCCAGGACCGCCATCTTCAGCCGGGGCCCGGCGTTGTCGCCGGCGCTGTTGGTCGCCGTCTGCTTCTCGAACGCGGCCACGGCGTTGCCCACGAGGTCCCGCACCGGCTCGTAGATGGCGTTGGCGGGCAACTCGACCTGGATCGCCTGGCCGGCGGTCAATGTCGCCGGCAGGTCCAGGGTCGCCTCGGCGCCGCTCACCGCCACGTCACCGGTCAACGCGCCCAGGCTCTCGCCGTCCACGTACACCCGGTACGGCGCGGCCGAGGGTTCGTTGGCCTCGCCGAGCGTCTTGTCGAAGGTGATCGTCACCGAGCGGCCGTCCGCCGAGGTCTCGGCGCTCGCGAAGACGGGGCGCACGGCGTCCACCTTGTGCCGCGCCTGGGCGGCGACGGCGCCCTGCACCAGGCGCGCGTCATCGCCGCCGACACGAATGCTGCCGCCGTTCAGGCTCAGGGCGTCCTGGGCGATGGAGACGCCGTCGGCGTCGGCGTCGCCCTCCGCCACGGTGTACGCGAACACGAGAGTCCGCGTGCCGCTGCCGCGCGCGTAGCCCGCGGGCCGGGTCGCGTCGCCTATCGTCAGGTCCAATCGAGGGGTCCCGCTCACCGTCGCCGCCGAGAGGAACCTGCGGGTCACCTCGATCACGTCGCCGATGGCGTAGGTGCGGTCGCGCCCGGCGTAGGACGAGAGCGCGATGCGGTTCTCGGCGGCGTGGTTGGTCACCGGCTGCGAATCCGCGGAGGCGGCGGCGTTGCCGACGACGTCATACACCGCGGCGGGGGGCTCGTCTTCGGCGCTCGGGGTAGCGTAGCTCACCGCGATCGGCTGGCCGTAGGTCACCGCGGCCTTCAGGGGCAGCGTCACCTCGGTGCTGCTGACCGTCGGCGCACCGCCGAGCGCGCGCCCGCGTCCGTCCACCGTCACCGTGAACCCCCTCCCCGCCGGCGCACGCGCCGTGTCCAGGGTCTCGCCGTAGGTCAGGGTCAGCGAAGTCCCGTCCTCCGAGGAAGTCCCGCTCACGATCGTGGGGCGGACGCCGTCCACCTTGTGCGCCGGGTCGGCCGCCACCGCGGCGTGGGTCAGGACGGCGGCGTCCTCGCCGATGCCGATGGTGCCGCCGTTCAGGCTGAGCGCGTTGGCGGGGACGGCGATGCCGCCGGGGGCGGCGTCGTCCTCCGCCACCGTGTAGGCGAACACGAGGTCGTTGCTCTCCGAGCCGCTCTCGTAGATGGCGGTGAGGGTGGCCGTGCCGACGGTGATCTCCAGTTGCGGCGTCCCGGTGACCGTGACCGGTCCGGAGGACCCGGTCGCGAAGGTGACGGTGACCTTGACCGCGTCGCCGATGGCGTAGGTGTCATCCGTCCCCGGGTCGGAGGAGAGCGACACGCTGTCCACGGTGGCGGTCGTCTTGTCGTCGTCCTGCACCGTCACTTCGGCTTCGGCGGGGCTGCCGGCGGCATAGTCGTCGGTCTCGGCCGCGGTCACCGTCGCGGTAATGGTACCGCCGGGCTCGTCCACCGAGTCGGCCTGGGTCTCCACGGTCAGGGTCGCGGTTCCCTCGCCGGCGCCGAAGTCGACACTGTCCGGCGGCTCATAGGAATCCGCGGTCTTGATCACCGCGCCGGTCTGGGCGACCTCCACCGTCACCGTCAGGGCGTCGTCGTGCGGCGTATCCCGCGTGAGGATGAACTCGGCGGCGGTCCCCTCGAACACCGCGACGCCGTCCGCCTTCGGCGCGATGCTGACAAGGGGCTTGCGGGCCGGAAACACCTCCAGCGGAAGATCGTCGGCGTCCCTGGCCGGCAGGAAGCCGTTGTTGTAGGGCGACCAACCTCTATCCGTATGGTGCGGCACGTCGGTGATGTCCGCGGTGACCGCCCCCGAGGTGCCCTCGGCGCGGGTGACGGTCGCGGTTTCGCTGCTCTCCGTTTCTCCGCCGTTCACCGTCAACGTGTTGTCCCCGCCGCTGATGATGCCGTTGGTCACGGTCACCGAAAAGTCCATGTCGAACGGCACCCCGGACGGGGCGACGACCTTGAACTGTCCCTCGGCGACCGCTTCGAGTGAAACGTCCAGGCGGACGGGGGAGCCGGGGATGTTCCAACTCCAATCCCTCGGCTCGAGATCGCGATCTCCGGTGTTGCGGTCCGTGTGGAGTTCGGTGAAGTCTCCCTGCCCGATGAAGAACCCGGGTGGAAACGCCGTGATCTCGTTGCGCTCGAGCCAGAGCTCCTCGAGGTTTGACAACCCGTTCAGCAGATCGGAAGGCAGCGCGGTGAGGTCGTTGCGGCTCACGGCCAAGAACTTCAGCGAGGACAGGCCCGCCAACAGGCCGGATGGCAGTGTGGTGAGGGAGTTCCTATCCAAAGTCAACTCTTCGAGAGAGGACAGCCCGGCGAAATCGCCCGCCCGGATCGAGGTGATGCCCTTGCTGCCCAGGTCGAGCCTGCCCGTGATCCCGCTCAGGTCGGCCGCGGTCACGTCCTTGCAGTCGCTCCTGGTCTCGAGCAGGGCGAGTATCCCCGTCTGCACCTGCAAGGTCCGCCCGCAGATGCCGCCGTCGTCGTTGCGGATGGTGAGGGTTACGCCCGAGGGAGCGGCCACGCCGTCGTTGCCCGCGATCGTCGCCGCCACCGTGAACTCCTTGTGCGCCGCCTCCGCGTTGTTGTCGACGGCGGTGATGGTCACGGTTCCGGTACTGGTGGTGTTGCCGGCGGCGATGGTGAGCACCGGATCGGCGCTCAGCGTGAAGTCGGCCGCCGTGGCCGGAGAGACAGGCGTCACCGACACGGTCAGCGTCGTGTCCGCGCCGGACTCGCCGTCCAGCGTGGCCGTCACCGTGCTCACGCCTCCGTTCTCGGAAATCGCCGCGGGAGTCAGCACGAGCGTGGCTCGGACCGGCGGTTCCTGAGCCGATGCGGCGCCTGCCAAGAGGGCCGACAGTACCAGCCCCAGGAGCCCGGCCGGCACGCCCGCGGACGCACTCGCTTCAGTCGATCGAAACATAGCGGGGTGTACGCACTGAGCGGATAGACACCTCCTCCATGCCCTGACCAACGGACGCCGCTTCGAGAGCCGGGCCGTCGACCGACCTGACCCGTCTCTCGACGTGGCCCGTCAGTGCCCTGGCCGAGCGGAATGCATATCCACAAGAATATCCACAAGGCACAGGTTGTGATTTTTCCTTATCACTTTTATTGTGATATATGTGTAGTTATTTTCGTAAACGTAGTAGTTTTTTAGGAGATAAAGCGTTAAATCAACGCGAACGGGAGGACAGAGGCCATTGACGAAACGCGAAGAACCGAACCGGGGCGAAGAATCGAACCGGGAACTGGAGGCGCTGCGCGAGCGCATCGCGAGCCTCAGCGCGGCCATCCTGCGCATCAGCGCGAGCCTTGATGTCGGCACCGTGCTGCGGGAGGTGGTCGACAGCGCCCGCGCGCTCACCGGCGCTCGCTACGGCGTCATCGCCACCATCGACGAAGCGGGCCGGCGGCGCGGCCATGTTGCCTCGGGCCTGTCGCCGGAGGAGGAGCGGCAGATGGCGGCCTGGCCCGACGCGGTGCGGCTGTTCGAGCACCTGCGCGGCCTCGATGCACCGCTTCGCCTGGCGGACCTGGGGGACTACGTGCGCTCGCTCGGGCTGGCGCCGGGCTTGGTCCCGTGCCGTACCTTCCAGGGCACGCCGATGCGCCACCATGGCCTCGACGTCGGGAACTTCTTCCTCGGAGAGAAGGAAGGTGGAGAGGAGTTCACGGACGAGGACGAGGAAGTGCTGGCGCTGTTCGCCGCGCAGGCGGCCACCGCCATCGCCAACGCGCGCACGCACCGCGACGAGCGGCGCGCCCGGGCGGACCTGGAGGCGCTGGTGGAGACCTCGCCGGTGGGCGTGGTGGTCTTCGACGCGCGGACCGCGATGCCGGTGAGCTACAACCGCGAGGCGCGGCGCATCGTCGAGACGCTGCGCATGCCGGACGGCTCCGCGGTGGAGTTGCTGGGGGTGCTCGACGCACGGCTCGCCGACGGACGGGAAGTCACGCTGGACCAGCTCAAGACCGCCGAGACGCTCCGCGCCACCGAGGTGGAGCTGTCGGTGCCCGACGGGCGCAGCATCCGCATGCTGATCAACGTCACGCCGATCCCCTCGGCCGAAGGTGACATCGAGTCGGTGGTGGTGACCATGCAGGACCTGGCCCCCATCGAGGAGATGGAGCGGCTGCGGGCCGAGTTCCTGGGCATGGTGAGCCACGAGCTGCGCGCGCCGCTGACCTCGATCAAGGGCTCGACGACGACGCTGCTCGGCGCCTCTCGGGCGTTGGACCGGGCGGAGATGCGCCAGTTCATCCGCATCATCGACCAGCAGGCCGACCACATGCAGGGGCTGATCGGCGATCTGCTCGATGCCGGGCGCATCGAAGCGGGCACGCTCTCGGTGGACCCCGAGCCGCTGGAGGTGGGGGCCCTGGTGGACCAGGCGCGGACCACGTTCCTGAGCGGCGGGGGCCGGCAGGCCGTCCGCATCGACCTGGAACCGGACCTGCCCCGGGTGATGGCCGACGAGCGGCGCATCGTGCAGGTGCTCAACAACCTCTTCTCCAATGCCGCGCGGCACTCGCCGGAGTCCTCGCCCATCGCAGTGAGCGCGGTGCGCGACGGCGTCGAGGTTGCGGTCTCGGTCTCGGACGAGGGCCGGGGCATTCCGCCCGAGCAGTTGCCGCACCTGTTCCGCAAGTACGCCGACGTCGCCGGCGTCACCCGGGAGCCCGAGGGGTTCGGCCTGGGCCTCGTCATCTGCAAGGGGCTGGTGGAAGCGCACGGCGGGCGCATCCGGGCGGAGAGCGCCGGACCGGGGCTCGGCACCCGTGTCACCTTCACGCTCCCGGCGGCCGAGGAGGCGGGCCACGGCGCGCCGGCGAGCGCTTCCGATCCGTCCGCCGGGGGGCGCGAGCCGACCCGCGTCCTGGTGGTGGACGACGACCCGGAGACGCTCCGCTACGTCCGCGACGCGCTCGACGCCGCGGGCTACGCGCCGCTGGCGACGGGAGAGCCGGAGGAGGTGGCCGCCCTCGTCCGAACGGAGCGGCCACACCTGGTCCTGCTGGACCTGATGCTGCCGGGAACCGACGGCGTCGAGCTCATGGAGACGGTTCCCGAGCTGGCCGACGTTCCGGTCATCTTCATCTCCGGCTACGGCAGGGACGAGACCATCGCCAAGGCCCTCGACGCCGGCGCCGCCGACTACATCGTCAAGCCCTTCTCGTCCACGGAGCTGACGGCCAGGGTGCGGGCCGTGCTGCGCCGCGGGGCCGAGCCCGAACCCTTCGTGCTGGGCGAACTCTCCATCGACTACCACCGGCGCCTGGTGACCGTGGCCGGCCGCCCGGTGCGGCTGACCCCCATCGAGTACGACCTGCTGCGCGTGCTCTCGCTCAACGCCGGACGGGTCATGACCTACGCATCCCTGCTACGCCAGATATGGGCGAACAGGGACCAAGGCGACACCGACCCGGTCCGCGACTTCGTCAAGAAGCTGCGCCGCAAGCTCGGCGACGACCCCGCGAAGCCCGCCTACATCGCCAACGAGCGCGGCGTCGGCTACATCATGCCGAAACCGGGAGAACCGTGACCGCCGTGCCTGGCGGCCGAACGCCGCGGCTGAGCAACCGGCGGGTTCGAACACTTGCGATCAACGGCGGCTGCCACCCCGCAACACCTCCAGCACCCGCTCCGGCCTGAGCGGCAGCTCCTTCACCCTCGCGCCCCCCAACGCGTTGGCGACGGCGTTGCCGATGGCCGGTTCCACCGGGCCGAGGGCGGCCTCGCCCATGCCCTTGGCGCCGAAGGGACCGTCGGGGTGGGGGTGTTCCACCAGCAGCGAGGCGAAGGTCTCGGGGTGGTCCTGCATGGACGGCGGGAGGTAGCTCAGGAAGGTGCAGTTGATGGGCTGGCCGTTGTCGAAGACCATCTCCTCGAAGAGCGACGAGCCCAGCGACATGAGCATCGAGCCCTCGTTCTGGAGGTGGCACTGGCGCGGGTTGATGGCCTTGCCGGCGTCCACCGCGGTGGCCAGCTTCACCACCCGCACCTTGCCGGTATCGGTGTCCACCTCCACCTCGGCGGCGCAGGCGGACAGGAAGAAGAAGGCCGACGCTTTGCCTTTGCCGGTGGCGGGATCGACGCCGCCACGGCTCTGGAAGCCGGCGCTGCCGAAGAGGCTGCCCACCACCCCGCCGAAACGGGCGCGGAACAGGTCCCCGATGGCGAGGCGCCGCTCGGGGACGCCGGCCACCTGCACGAAGCCGTCCTTCAACTCCAGGTCGCCGGCGTCGGCCTCGAGCTCGCCGGCGCCGATCTCCAGGAGCTGGTCCGCCACCTCGCGGGCCGCCCGGATGGCGGCGTTGCCCATGCTGAAGACCGTGCGGCTCGAGCTGGTGGACTGGTCGAACGGCGTCACGTCGGTGTCGGGCAGGGTGACCGCCACCCGCTCCCGGGATATCCCCAGCACCTCGCTCACCATCTGTGCCAGGCTGGTTTGGACCCCCTGGCCGATCTCCACGCTCCCGGCCAACAGCGTAGCCGAGCCGTCGGCATTGAGCCGCACGCTGGCGGAGGAATGGGAAGGCGTCATGGTGGTCTTGATCATGACGGCCACGCCCTTGCCGCGCGCGAGCGGTGCCGGTGGCCGCGTCCCCTGCTCGGTCCCACCCTGCCACTGAACCGCTTCGGCCGCAGCCTGCAGGCAGTCCTCCAACCCCACCGCCTCCAGGGTATCGCCGGTGACGAAGACGTCGCCGTCGTGCACCAGGTTGCGGAGGCGCATCTCCACCGGGTCCAGCCCGAGCCGCCGCGCCATGTCGTCCATCTGCGCCTCGTAGGCCCAACACACCTGGGGCACGCCGAAGCCCCGGTAGGGTCCGGTGGGCGGGGTGTTCGTGTAGACGCAGTAGGAGGTCAGGCGTTGGTGCGGGATGCGGTAGGGTCCGCCCGACACCTCGCCGCCGTTGCGCGAGGTGGAGGGGCCGGTGAGGGCGTAGGCGCCGGTATCGTAGAGCGCCTCCACCTGCCGGGCCAGGATCGTGCCGTCGCGCGTGACGCCGGTCTTGATGCGCACGACCGACGCGTGGCAGTGGCCGGTAAGGAACACTTCCTCGCGGGTGAGCTTCCACTGCACCGGCCGGCGGGCCTTGCGCGCCAGCGCCGCGGCCAGGGGCTCCAGCCGCAGGTGCACCTTGCCGCCGTAGCCGCCGCCCACGTAGGGCACCACCACCCGCACCATGGACTGCGGCAGCTCGAACAGCTCGGCGAGCTGCACCCGGATGGAGGAGGGATTCTGCGTCGCGGAATAGACCGTCAGCTTCCCCGCCGCGTCCCAGAAGGCCGTGACCACGTGGGGCTCGAGGTGGCCGTGCTGGATCTTGGGGGTGGTGTAGACGTCCTCGAAGACAAGGTCCGAGCCGGCGAACCCCTCGTCCGTGTCGCCGCGGCCGACGCTGTAGGAGGTGAGCACGTTGGCCCGGTCCTCGTAGTGGTAGTGGCCCTTGTCGAGACGGCTCTCGGACTGCACCCGGGTTTCGTGGAGGATCGGCGCGCCCGGCTCCATGGCCTCCACCGGATCGAAGACCGGCGCCAGGGGTTCGTACTCCGCCTGGACGAGCTCGAGCGCCTCTTCCGCGATGTCGGGCTCTTCGGCGGCCACGGCGGCTACCACCTCGCCGGCGTAGCGGACACGGTCCACCGCCACGATGGGCTGGTCCTTGACCACCGGTCCGAAGTGGGAGCGTTCCGGCGAGAGGTCCGCGCCGGTCAGCACCGCCGCCACTCCGGGCACGGCCGCGGCCGCGCTCGCGTCCACGGAAACCAGCCGCGCGTGCGGATGGGGGCTCCTCAAGACCTTGATGTAGGTAAGCCCTGGAAATTCCAGGTCGCCGGTGTACTGGGCGGCTCCGGTGACCTTCGCCGGCCCATCCACCCGTGCCGCGTTCTCGCCGATAGTGCTCATGACCGCTCCACATCTTCTCCCCCCTTCCGGAAGAGGTCGCAAAATCTTCCCCTCTCCCTCCGCAAGAGGGTCTCGAATCTTCCCCCTCTCCCTCTGGGAGAGGGTCGGGGTGAGGGTGCCCGGCGCCGGCACCCTCCTCGGAAAGACAGGGTCGCCGCGCGGCCCTCACCCGGCCTTCGGCCACCCTCTCCCAGAGGGAGAGGGATTATATGCCGCTACGCGAAACAGGCTCTCAAGACTCGGCCGCGGCCCACAGCACGCGGATGGCGGGCAGGCCGAGGAACTTGGGGCCGCGCTTCTGCCGCCCGACGCGCTCCCAGGTGTCGCCGCGGTCGGGGGTCCGGTAAATGTCCCCCTCTCCGGGCGGGCCGGCGGTGTGCCCACGGGCCACGTCTCCGAAGGCCGCGATAACGGCGTTGCCATCATAGGGGTCGCGGGCCAGTTGCCAGCACATGCCGGGGTGGGTCACCGGCAGGCCGGCGCCCACCTGCCGCCACGTCCGGCCGCAGTCCTCGCTGCGGTAGAGCCGGCCGTCGGCGCCGCTGGGGCGGTCCCAGTACTGCGGCGAGCCGTGTCCGCCGGCCAGGAACAGCGCCGGCGGGTCCCCGGGCAGCATCAACACGTCGTGGAAGTAGTCGCTCTCCATCCCCCTCTCGGCCCGTTGCCAGCCGGCCTCGGGTGGGTCGCCGCGGAAGAAGCCCCGGGAGGTGGCGGCGAAGAAGACGGCGGGGTCGGCGGGCGAGCGGGCGAGCATGTGCACGTCGGGGTACTCGATGCCCTCGCTCACGTCCTCCCACGTCTTGCCCCGGTCGAAGCTGCGCACGATGCCGCCGTGCTCCAGCGCGAGGTAGAGGGTGTCGGTGTTTTCGGGATCGATGTAGATGTGGCGCACGTGGCCGTGGTGCGGCGGGTAGGGAAACCACCAGTGGTGCTGGACCTCGGGAGGCAGCGCGCGGAGCCCTTCAAGCTCCTCCCAGGAGTCGCCGCCGTCCTCGCTGCGGAACAGCATGACCGGCTCGGTGCCGGCGTAGACCACCCGGTCCTCACCGGGGTCCACTGTGACCCAGCGGATGTCGCCCTCCAGCACCCGCTGCCAGTGGCGCCCCTGGTCGCGGGTGCGGTAGAGGCCGTCCAGGGTCACCCCCGCGTAGACCACCTCGGGGGCGGCGCGGCAGCCCCACACCGAGTCCACCACCTGGTCCGGGAAGAAGCTCTGGTACTCGCGCGACCCTCGCATGGAGGTCCAGATGTCTCCCACCCCGCGCAGGATCACCATCCCGGCCTGCGTCCCGGCGTACAGTCTGAGAGCTTCCGGCACCTGCTGTCCCCTCCCTCGCGCCCGCGCCCAGGAAATCGGATGTCCGCTGCCGGCGGGCGGATTCGCTTACCCGGAGACGGAGGCTCCGCGCGCCCGTGCCCAGGAGATCCGATGTCCGCCGTAGGGGCGGGTTTCAAACTTGCCCGTGTAGGGTTTCTCCTACCGCTCGCCGCCCGTAACTAGCTGAAAACAAATAAGTAAAACGCTCCCCTTGAAAGGCCGGATGATTCGCTTACGAACAATCAACACATGGTCAACACCGTGTGTCCACCACCGCGGAAAGCGTTCGGTCAAGGGGTGACGCTGATGAGGAAGACGATGGCAACTCCGCGTTCTGCCGGGCCGCACCGGCCTTCGCTCAGTTCGATCGTCCCTTCCATCACCGCGTGACCGAACGCTTTCCCACCGCGGTAAGTGTTCGGCCACGTGGTGATGAAGGTGACGCAGCCAGCCAAGCCAGCGATCCGCGGCCCTGCTAAACCCGGAGTCGCCGCTGTCTCTGCACCGGCATCACCCCGTGACCGAACGAAAACACCACCGCTGCGCAAACCCGGCATCTCCCGGCACCCCATAGCGTCGATGCGCCGATTCGGTGCGATAGCCGATCTCGCAAGGAGACGACGAACGGCCACGCACGCCGCGACAGCGCGCGCGAATGGCAACCATCGCACTCTCTATCCGAACAGCTCAACCGTGCTCCCGTCCCGCCGGCCCGGAAGGCCTACTCCGTCATGCGCTTGAGCCTGCTCAGGGGCTGAACCTTCACCGCCCGCGAGGCGGGCTTCGCGGCCACCGTGATCTCCTGGCCGGTGAAGGGCGAGATCATCTTGCGCGCCTTCGTCGGGGGCTTGCGCACTACCTTGATCTTCAGCAGGCCGGGAAGCGTGAACGTTCCTACCGCGCGTCTCTTGACATGACGCTCGATGACCACTCCGAGCTGGTCTAGCACCGAGGCCACGTCCTTCCTTTGGAGCCCAGTCGATTCGGCCAGGGCTTCCAGGAGTTGGCTCTTGGTCATCGCCTCCTTGACCGCCGTGTTCCTGCGGTTTGCGGTTGTCGCCATCTCTTTGTCCTTCTATCGCTTGCGGCCATCGTGGATACGCATCACAGGTTAGCCGACCGGCCGTCGAAAAGCGAATCGTTCCCGATACGCCAGCGGCCTGATCCTGGCAGCAGCGACGTGCGGACGCACGCCGTTGAATCAGCCAGTGCGACGAGGCGGGTCGAGACGGCTCCGTCCGTCCCGTCCAGTTTCTTCGGAATCAGGTCTTCTCGTACATGCCCCGGCCGGTGCGCTTGATCCGACCTCGCCGAGATACAAGGGGGGACCGACACACTCTAAGGAGGAGCGTGGCCGACATTCGCCTAATGTTACGGCGATTGGCGGCCCTTTCGGGGTGAAGACGTGACAAGGTGTGGCCATAGCGGCGGTGGCGCAAAGGGCGCTGGGGAAGTCTGGAAGGAACGCCCCGCGAAAGTGCTGTTGACCACAATTCTGCAACACCGTAAGGTGGTTGGGCCTTTTCAGACAATTGGTTGGACAGAACGCTCCGTGGCAGCGGTCTGTGTGTTGGAGCGACCGATCCACAATCCACCGCCAATTCGGGCAGCGTAAGCCGAGGGGCAAATGAATAGGAGGTCGTACGATGTTCGAAGCACCTGGCGGTCTCGAGTTATCAGATGATTTGCTGCAGATTTGGAACGACCAGATAGAGAACCAAATCGCGAGTCAGTCGAAGTCCGGGTGGGGAAGCCGGTTTTTTATAGCCGACCCCGCCCAGATTCCGAACGGTCAAACCATCAATGCCGTGAAGTGGAGCGGAGCGCCGGCGGAACCCGGCTTTTGCCTCGACAAGACATGGGCGTTGAAACTAAGCGACTGGGGACTTCGAGGGCGGCACGAAACCCAGAACGAATATTGCGAGTATCAGATCCGTTTTGCAGTCGACCGCTCTGGCCGCATGCGGCCGAAACGCGTGGATTTCACCTCCGAGCTTCGCGAATACTGGCTGTTGCTGGCCGAACACGACCCGGACAGACTAATGGTTGCCACACACGATGTCCTGGGTAGAACACCAACTTGGATGGATCTCTACGGCCATTCCGATCCGAAATCTTTGTCGCCGCAGCAGCGCCGTGTCACCTTTGCCTTTAATGCCGCAGGGCATGGCAATGATAGCGGTTTGGCGAACGAGGGCGTCCCCGCGCAGCCCACGGGCTCAGTCAACCGGCAAAACCTTCTGTTCATGACCCACCCGATCAACGGTCTCGACGATCTCATCTATGTCGTCATGTTCGGTGCCAAACCATATAGGGTCGACGATGGCGGCGTGACCCGCAAGGCGCTTCTGCACGAGGTCTTCCGTGCTTTCGGGGCCGAGCATCTTGCCTGCCGCAACGCTGACCCGGCCGCCGCCGCCGGTGCTTTTAATCAAGTCTGGGACGGAAGGGCCGTCGCCTTCGCAACACATCTCGGCATGTATTTGAGACCGGTCAGCCCGCAGCAGTTCGAATGTGAGAAACGACCAATCCCTGAGGAATGGATCCGCTATTCGCGCGGCCAGGAAGGTATGTTCCAACGGCTGAGTTTCGGCCCGGCCGACGACGAGGACCTGTTTCTAGACGATATCTCGGTGTTGCGCGGCGCTAGTAAAACTAAGCTAACGGGCGGCTACCAGATCGCAGAACTACTTGAAGTCGGCCCGCTCGTGGTCGTCGGCGATTCGAGCGAGGTCTCGGAGGAAGACTACCAGAACATTCCAGCCGACCCCAGCGCGATCAACTGTCGCGACGCCAGTATTTGCGCCGCCATGCGGCGCCTCAAGCGGGAGTTCGAGAACTCCGCTGGTATGATGTCTACCGGTAATCGGACATTGTCGCGTGCCGGAGTAGCGTAGAGATGGTAGATGGCGCGATACAGGACGGGATCATCTGGCGGCGTGGCGAAGAGCCTCGCGGCCATTTCAAGTTGCTGATTCTCGACTACGACAAAGACATCGACTTGGTGATGTTGAAGCAACATCTCACCGAACTCTGGCGGATTTGGGACGAGTTGCGACGCGGGCGATCGCCGGAATTGCCGCCAGAGCATGACTTCGATCCCGCACGCCTGCAGGTCATGATCGGTTTTGGACACAGGCTGTTCGACGACTTTAGTCAGGAATTGCCGCTTCGCCCGTTCGGCATTGACGACCGGTGGCGCTTTCTTGAGCCGGAAGACCGGCCTGATCGGCCGATTCTTCCCAATAGCGGGCTTCGCTACGCTGACGGCGTCGACCGCAACGTCGGCGACGCTCCCATAGTTGTACAAGTCACCGCAGATACCCCACTGGCGGTTGCACGTGTCCAAGTAGAGACGGAACGCTACCTCGCCAGACACGCGCAGAACGCCGAGAGGCCATCGGTCTGGATCGATGCGACCTCAGACGGATTTAGCCGGCAGGATCATCGAAGTTGGATCAAGTTTCACGACGGAATATCGAACATTCCCAAAGGCGAGCTGCGTCGGCAGGTGATTGCCATCAAGCCGGAAAACGCCGGTGGCCAGGACTGGTCGATCAACGGAAGTTATTGTGTGTTCATCAAGTTGTCCGTGAACCTCACGAATTGGGAGGCGATAGACCGTCGGCGACAAGAACTGCTCGTCGGACGAGATAAATTTACCGGTTGCCCAATCATCAAGATTGACCCGAACGGCTCGCTTGTCACGGATTCCCGTTGCCCAGTCCGGGGAACGCGGGAAATCCATGAGCGTGGCAACGAGCGATTTCGAGAACCACCGGATGGACTGACGGCAGAACTGATGCAATCCCATGTCCAGCGTGCAAATCATCACCGCCAGCCCTTTTCGCGCGTCGATTCCCGCCGGATCTACCGCCAGGGGTTCGAGTTCCTTGACCAAGGCAAGGACGGTTTGGACATTGGGCTGAACTTCGTTAGCTTCCAAGACGACCCGGATCGAACATTCTTCATTCTCACCCAGTTAGGGTGGCTTGGTGGCGTAAATTTCGGAGGCGATCCGATGTCCACGACGGAAGAAGAGAACAACCTGCTCACCGTCAGGATGGCGGGCAGCTACTTCATTCCGCCGGCACATCCCAGCAAGGCGTTTCCTGGAAGTTTTCTGTTCGAGCCGGTAATTGCCTAACCAGCGGGGGCTGTTTGTGGGTGGGTGATGGACAAATGAACCGCGCCGGGTATTCCCGGCCCCGGCCGGCCTCCCTCCTTTCCGCCTTGACATCTCTTCCTCAAGCAAAGTAAGATTTCGACATCCAACGAAGAACAAGAAACCGTTGCACGCGCTGAGTCAGAGAGCCGTGACCTCCATCGTCCAAAGCCCGCTAGCCTTGTCCCTAGCGGGCCGAAGGTATCGTTTCGCACAACTATGATCGGGGACGGAATTTGATTCTGCACCAGACCCTCGCCAGTATCGATCTGGATAGGGAATCGCTCCCACAAAACAGTCTCGACATCGCCGACCGCGTACGCACGAACCTACTCCCCTGGACCGGGCAATTCTCCCCGCAGCTCGTTGAACAGCTGCTCAAGGCCTACGCCCCCCACAACGGTGTCGTCCTGGATCCATTTGTCGGTAGCGGCACATCCCTCATTGAAGCGGCTCGTCTCAAGCTGACTGCCAGAGGCTCCGAACTCAATCCTGCGGCCGTCGTACTCGCCAACGTATATCGTCTCATCAACAAAGGCGCCGCCGAGCGGGGAGCCGCTACTAACGAGCTTCACCACAGAATCTTTTGCCTCCTGGCCCCGTCCCTTGCCCCCTTGTTCGCCGACCGCTCGAACTCCGCGTCCGATCGCTCTGAACTCGAAAGCGCCCTAGTCGACCTATGGCGCCAATTTGCACCGGGCGCGGCCAAGGACCTCGCAGCAGCGCTGGTTGTACTTTGCGACTTCTACCGCCGTCGGCTGGACAACCGAACGGTTCAGAGCACTTGGGAGCGTCTCCGTGAGACCGTGCACGCTCTGCCTCGGTCCGACCGACCAGTGACAGTCTACCATGCAGATGCTAGGGAGCTACCCTTCCAGGACAACTCCTTCGATCTGGTGCTAACGTCCCCACCCTATATCAATGTCCACAACTACCACCAGCAATACCGCCGCTCCATCGAGGCCCTTGCCTGTGACGTGCTCGCCATCGCACCCTCTGAGATCGGCTCCAACAGGCAGAACCGCGGAAACCGTTTTCTCACCGTAATCCAGTACGCGCTCGACATTTCGCTTGCACTTCGGGAGATAGCTCGAACGATGCGGCCCGGCGCCCTGTCAATCCTCGTCCTCGGACGAGAGTCCACGGTGCGAGGCGTGCGATTCTTCAACGGAGAGCTTGTAGCGGAGTTGGCGGTTCGCGCAGTCGGTATGCGGATGGAACGTCGCCAGGAACGTGTGTTCCGAAACCGTTACGGGAAGGCGATTTACGAGGACATCCTGCACTTTCGCTCGACAGGCGACGTACCGGGCAAAGACTTTTCTCTCTCTAAGGCGCGGCGCATTGCGGAAGAGATCCTTTCTGCGACCCGCAGTTCAATTGGTCCCCACCAGGAGTGCCTGATGCTTGATGACGCCTTGGCTCGGCTGTGCACAGTTTCCCCGTCTCCTATGCTCGTCCCGCAACAATTCCCGAACCTCTTCTCGCGATAATGCACTTTCCGACCCCACACGGCGACAAGCTCCGTGCGCTTCTAGAGAACGCAAAACTGCCGCGCGGTGACAGGCCACGCGTTACCGCCGCAATCCAGAGGTACGAGTCGTGGATCGCCGACATGGAGAACGTCGAAGGCTCAGGGAAGGAGCTCGTCGCCCCACTTGTCGCTTTGCTCAACCGATACAAGACAACGATAGACCTCGAGCTCGTTTTCGACAGCCGCGACGACTTCCTCTATCGGCAAAAGGGACAATTGAAACTTGATAACACCGTTATAGAGGAGTTTCTTCCCTGGCTCGTCGGCCGGGTGTTCGCCGATCATCTGGCGGACCGAGGTTTACTCCTTGGTCCGGCTAACGCCTTCTCGCAGTTACGTTTCGAGTCGAGTCTTCTCGACACCATGCCGGGCGGCGGCATGGTCGTCCGGTCAAAGGACCACGACTTCGCACTTGCTCGCCCCCTGTTCCTCAAGACCTCCCACTACCCTGACTATCGACAACAGAAGGAAACCAAGACAAGTCTCGCCTATCTCGCCGCAGAGATAAAAACCAACCTGGACAAGACGATGTTCCAGGAAGCGAGTGCAACGGCCTACGACCTCAAGCTCGCATTGCCGAACTCAAGGTACTTTCTCCTCTGCGAGTGGCTCGACATGACGCCAATCAGCGCCGCCGTAACTGCCATAGAAGAGATCATCGTCCTCCGTAAGGCGAGACGGCTCTCAGCGGATGTTCGCCGACACTTCTCAACATCTAGCGGCCGCTCCGCAAACCGAGCGCTCCTGGAACGGCATTTGGCCGAACACCCTTTGGCGCCAAACACATTCTCGCGCTTTCTGTGGCACGTGGAACGCATTCTGGGCAACACTGGCGGTAACGAACACGAAGTTCTCGACCGGGGCTGGTTCTAGCCTTATTGGAGGTTCTGTGACCTGCCCCCAAAATGTGTCCTCACTAGGCCAAATGTGTCCTCACTAGGCCAAAAAGTTTGTACGGTCCGCTTCAATCCAAGTTTGGACGCACGTCGCCCTGGAGCGCAACCTAGGCCGACCGTGCATCGACAAGCGCCGACACCAAGGCCGTCGGCAAGCTCTACGGCGAGCGCGTCGTGGGATGCTTCGCGGCGTCCACTGCAACCTGCTGTTAGACGCCGCCCACGTATCGCTGCTTCTCCGTCTGCTCTCTGTGGTAGTGATTCCAGAACGCCTCGGCTAGAAGCTGATCGTTGGTCTGAATCCGGACGACTGAATCCGTGAGCTTCTCCTTCAACCGAAGGAACCCAGGCTTGGACTGTTCGAGGTAGTAGGCCATTCGGTTTTCCAGGGTCCGCATGATCAGTTCCGATACGTCTTCAAGACTATCCGTCACCATCGCGCCCACGGCGACACCCGTTTCGAATTTGATGAGCCGACTAAGTGGGTGGACGTCCCGATAGAACCGGTGTCGCCGCTCTTCGTCACAGTAAAAGATGACTGGCTTTCCGAGGCTCAGTGCCATCGCGGCTTCAGCATCCTTTCCGTAGCTCTCCCTCTCCCCTGCACAGTACACGAGCACCTTGGCGCACTTGACCATGAGACATTCGATAAGGCCCTTGTCTTCGTGTCCACCAGCGGCGCTGAGGGTCGGATCAAAGTACCGTAGGTTCATGGAAGCAAGTCGCTTATCAGCGAAAATGCGGTCGCAGGCATCGGCCATGCTACGGAAGTCCTGGCGCGTTCGCATGCTTGTCGCAACGTAGACATCAAGGTCGCTCAACATAGAAAGGTAATGTCGCGTGTTGTCGAGAGCGGTCGCCCGGGCTTGAGAGAACTTCGAAGCGATGCGCTCGTACTTCGACGAAAGATCGGCCTCAGAGGAAACCGTCTCATCAAGCACTTCGTCAGCGGAGAAGATAAACTCCTGCTGACGGGCCTGAAATTCCGCGGGAACGGTATTCTCAAGGAGTTGCCTAATCGTTGGCGACGGGTTGCCTGCAGCAGCGTAAGCCTCGTACGAATCGAGGAGTACCGTCCGAAGGTCGCCCGCATCTGATGTATCGCCGTATGACTTGCACGCCATCTCTGAGATGAGGTAGCGATCGTCCTTCGCTATCAGCTTGAGCGGAAGCGAGGGGCCACGGCGCTTGATGGCGTCCGTATCGAAGCGCTCGGACTGGAAGAACGCCTCTATCTCAGAGAGCGGGAGATCCCGTAGGCTGCGGAAGGCTGTGCGGACGTTCCCAAAATAGAGCAAAGCATCAACGTAGAGACGGTAGAGCCCCCACTTGAGGTGCCCTAGGGAAAGGATCACACCAGAGGATCCTAGAAAGCTGTCTAAGAAGCCAGGAATGGTGCGAACGTCGTACGGGTGCTGCTCCGGCGCGGTTAGCCAGTAGTAGCGAAAGAAGTCGTCGCCAACGGGCGCCTCGTGGCCAAGGACAAGAAGCTGGTTTAGCTGAACTGCGGGAAGAGGCTCCTGGTCGACTCTTCCGAGGCGTGCAAAGACGTCGTCGTGGGTATCCTCCGTCAACCAGTTACCGATGCCGCCAGTCGGCACCGAGAAAAGGGAGAATTCGTGTAGGATGTCGGCTTTCGATTGCATCAAGGCCTCAGCGATACCTGACGACCAAGCTCGGCTGGGGACAGCCGCGAAGCGGGTTGGCCCTCGGCTGTAACGCCCTGCATGCGCTGCCGCCGCGCTGGCCTGAAGCTGCGCTAGGACAAGGTCGCGCCGGCTCGGTGCGGGCCTCGCCTAGGGGCTCACCATCTCGTAACAACTGCCGGTAGATGACGGATACTGCGTTCCACCGCACGGCGCCCGTCGCGACCTCCGGAGCCTCTCCTTTGGCCTAGGCAAGCCCCTTCGAGCGCCTCTGACACGAGCGAAAACTGGTCAGACTCCTTCCCGTGCACCACCCGGCACAACTCGCGCAGCAGTCTTTCGTGGCTGCGGCTAAGGTGACTCAGCGCCCCAGTCTCGGCACAAAGCGCCTTAAGGCCGCTTGCTGGCCTTTGGGACAACGCCTGCAAGGGCGACGCAGGCGATCCAGGATCAAGCGTGCCGATGCCCCTCCGCACGGTAGAAGACTATCATAGAATCAATCACCTAGTAAGGTCCTTCCTCGGACGCCGCGGACACCGCACGACTGCTAGCTACCCCCACGTCACCGACGAGCACCTCACGAAGGCAGCGGAGAAGGCCAACTGACATCGCCACGGCTAGACTCCCACACACACGGACGACGAGCGACACCGCAACAATAGTTGAGCGGATAATGTAGTCTGCCTGCCGTTAGGTGCCGACACCATGGCGGATAGTGTAGCCTGCTAGCGACTTGGTATTGACACCATTCTTCTCCTGATATACCATCTGCCGCAAAATGCGGCATAGCGCGGCAAGGTGCAGTGGCAACTAAAGAACGTCTAACCGTGAACCTCGAAGCTGCGGAGTATCGGGAGCTCCAAAGGCTCGCGAAACAGCACAGCGTCTCGATGGCGTGGCTCGGTCGTCGGGCCATCACTTGGTTCCTGGCGCAGACCGACGATCAACGGGAACTTCCGTTCCCTCCGAACCTCAGCGACCGGTTGGAACGCTAGATGATCTCTATGACCGGAAGTTTCCACGACTTCTTCGCTGGCGTCGACGTGGCGCGCGCTGGCCTTGGGAGCCAGCGGCGCTGCCTGCTCGCCAGCGACTTCGACTACACGGAACCGGCGAGGGATATTCGTGTCTGACACACCTCGGACGAAGAACAAGAAGAAGAGACCGGTCATCTCGCTGTTCAGTGGGGCGATGGGGCTGGACCTCGGGCTCGAAGCGGCCGGGCTGGACATCGCGGTCACGCTCGAGTGCAACTCCTTCCCCGTGGCGACCATCGTCCGCAACCGCCCGACACTTCCTCTGATCGACAGACCCATCGAGGATGTCCCGAGTTGCGAGATACTGGGAAAGGCACAACTCGAACCCGGAGAACCCTTCGCCGTCGTCGGTGGCCCTTCTTGCCAGGTGTTCAGTACGGCGGGCCAGAGGCGGTCGCTCGGCGACCCGCGGAGCACGATGTTCAAGCACTTCGTCCGAGTGGTCCGTGACACGCAACCCGCGTTCTTCGTAATGGAGAACGTGCGAGGTCTGATCTCCGCTGCGGTGCGACACCGACCCCTGAAACAGCGGGGGCCCGGCTACCCTCCGCTCGAAGAAGACGAGCAGTTGGGTTCTGCATTCCGGGCGGTCGCCGAGACACTCTGTGGCCTCGGTTACTACTGCGTGTTCGACGTGTTGAACACCGCCGACTACGGCGTGCCGCAGACACGCCAACGGCTCGTGATAGTCGGGAGCCGCGACGGCAAGAAGGTGCGGATGCCGAGACCGACCCACCACCCGGAGGGAGCCGAAGGGCTGTCGAAGTGGCGAACGCTCGGTGAGGCCCTGGAGGGCTTGCGCGAAGAGGATCCGGACTATTACCTCTTCTGCCCTGCGAAAGAGCGCTACCTGAGGCTCATCCCGGAAGGCGGCAACTGGCGCAAGTTGCCCGAGGATCTGAGGAGCATGGCTCTGGGGCGTGCTTACCAGTCATGGGGGGGCCGCTCGGGGTTCTTCCGTCGCTTGTCTCGCAAGCGTCCGAGCCCCGCGCTCACGACACGACCGGACAGCAAGGCCACAACACTGTGCCATCCTACGGAGCTGCGGCCGCTCACCGTCGGTGAGTACGCTCGGATACAGCAGTTCCCAGACGACTGGGTCTTCGAGGGCACTGTACGCAAGAAGTACGAGCAGGTCGGGAACGCCGTACCGGTCGGCCTCGGTGCGGCGATTGGGGATGCGCTGATCGCGGCAGCGCGCAGCCGTGTCTGCGAGGATCGGCTCGGCCGTTTCGAGTCGTTCAACCTCGACCTCCTCGCCAAGCTGACCCGGCGACCCAGAACGATCGTCAACCCACCGCGCATGCGACAGGACGACGAACAGAACACGATAACGGACTGGTACGGGGATGGTCACCGTATGCGTGACGACGCCTATGACTACGTCCCCGCTCAACTCGCCCAGGAGTTGGAGTCCCTGACCTCCCCAGCCTCCCATCGCGGGAAACGAAACCGTGACTCCGCTTCACACGCTACAGACGCGACGGAAGCGGGCGAGACGGAGCGTCGACCTCTTGAGAGTTCGCTACCGCTCGCCATCGCTGAACAATAAGCGTGATCCGCTCGACGAGCTGATCTTCATCGTCCTCTCGCAGATGACGACAGGCCCGAGCTATGAGCGTGTCTTCGACCGTCTGAAGACGGCCATGCCTGACTGGCAGACCTTGACCGGAACGGCTGTCTCCGCCCTCACGTCGCTGATCGCCGACGCCGGTCTCTCCACACAACGTGCCCTCCGGCTCAAGCGGATCGCTGATCGCCTACTACACGACTTCGGCCACGTCTCCCTCGCCGAGCTCATCGACTACGACGACGCGACCGTGCTGCAGTACCTCACGTCGCTTCCTGGCGTAGGGGTCAAGACCGCCAAGTGCGTCATGATGTACAGCCTGGACCGAGAGGTCCTGCCTGTAGACACACACACGGCGCGTGTCGCAATCCGTTTGGGACTAGTGCCTGCGGGCACCCTAGCCACCGTTGACCGCGACCTGTCGGTCGTCGTTCCGCCTGCGCTTCGGTTCGACTTCCACGTGAACGCGGTCGCCCATGGTCGCGCCGTCTGTCGTTCGGTTAGGCCGCACTGTGAAGACTGTGTCCTGTCTTCGCTGTGTCCGGTGGGGCGTAGCGTTAACCCCCTACGGCGAAGACGACGAAAGTGACCGCGGTAGCAGGGGTCACGTTCGCGCTTCCGCCGACACCGTCGATCCTCACGTCCTCGCAGAGCCAGTCCATGCGATCCTGCCAAGCGCGCCCCAGGCCGCGAGGGTGCGCGATCGCCAGTATACTGCCGAGTTCCCGCTGCCGGAGCGCAACGAGCCAGCCGAGATAGTGACGGAGCCGGTCGACGCTGTCCACGTCCCATGGCCCCTCCGTGTGCTTGGCTTCTCCGAGGAACACGCTTGGTCGGTCGAGATGGACGCGTAGGACGTCCGGACGCCTACCGTCCGGCAACCACATTTCCAGATGGTAACCGGCGGCCTCAGCGATGGTCTGCAGGAGGGCACGCCGCGCCTCGTGGGCACGGCTCGGCACAGTCTCCGGGCGACCAGACCCAGCACTCATCTCGATCCCGCCCTGTTCAGTATCCCAGCAGCCTCACGGACGTCGGCGAGGAAGGTCTCCCGCGTCAACGGTGCCTCAATGTCGTCCATGAGGAGGGCTTGCGCCGCTTGTTCCTTTCGGACGAGTCGGTCGTACTCGCTCACCTCGAGCGTGCCGTTGCAGAGGATGACCACGTACTCGACATCCCGCTCCTGCCCACGGCGGTGGATACGGTCGAGGCTCTGGACGTAGTGGGCCGCCTGGTTAGAGAGCGACTCGTAGATCGCGATACGTGCTCGATGCAGGGTCAACCCGGCACCAGCCGCAGCCGGGTTGGCAACGAAGACCATTGTGTCTTCGTCCTCCTGGAACCGCCGGACCGCCTCTCGCCGTACTCCGACGTCCGAGACCGAACCGTCGTACCTGACTACACCGAAGCGGGCGTAGCGTCGAGCAATAGCTGCTACGGATGCGGTGTAGAACGACCAGATCACTACCTTCTCGCCTCCCCGCCCTACCAGTTGTTTGAGGAGTGAGTCGAGCGCCACCAGCTTCGCAGGCGTCTCACTGTAGGTCTCTGACACACCTGACGGGTTCGAGCATATCTGGAGTAGGGCTGCCCTACGCGCCAGGAAGTTCCTGCGGTGCATGACGAAACCCGTCTCGTCTACAGCCTCAACGTCGGTGACCAGGCCGTCTAGAGTGGCGCGGTACAGGCGAGCCTGCTCGTCCGCCATAGGGACCATCATGCGCTGGAACCGCTTTACCGGAAGGTCCGGCAACACGTCCTTCTTCAAGTGTCGGAGGTAGAGCCCTCGCTCTTCGATCGCGGCTTGTACGACCGGAGCCGCCAGCTCTCGCTCGGGCGGCAAGTCCACCCCCTCGAAGCAGTACCCGAAGTCGACGAGGCTCAACTGTTGGACGAGGTCAGCGGGCGAGTTGGGCGCTGGCGTGCCGCAGAGCACGTAGGCCCGCCCAGCCCACTCCCGCAACCGGCGAAGGGCTCGTGTCCGCTTCGCGTCCAGTGACTTGATGAAGAACGACTCATCGACGGCCAGTACCGTCCGCCCTGGCCTTGCGCGCATGAGGGAACACAGTTCACGCTCCATTGTCACCGCGGTCTCGAAGTTCGTAACCATGACGTCTGCGCCCTCTGCGAGCATGCGGCGTTTCTCCCGCGCGGTTCCAGTGAGCACGGCCGTTCGGTAGATGTCGCCACGGAACCGCTCCAAGTCCTTGGGCCACTCACCGATCATGCTCTTCGGGGCCACTATCAACGCGATGTCCGCTTCGTCGCGCTCGACGAGCAGGTCGAACGCGAAGATGAACGTCACCGTCTTCCCAGCGCCCTGCTCATCGAACACGCACAGGCCAGGACTTTCAGGCAAGGTCATTGCTGCAACGTTTACGACCTGATGCTCGTCGAGCACTCCGAGGCTGGCGCTGTCCGCGATCATCCCCTCGGCGAGGCTGGCGCCTTCCCGCTTGATCCGCAGGAGGGCGGCGAACACTTCAGCATGGACCGATGCGACGTGGCGGCGGTTCCGGACGAACCGCTCGGCTTCGGCAGTCCATCTCAATTGGACTAACGCACCCAACTGGTCCAGACGTCCCGCGATCGCCACGGGCACTCTTACCCCCTCGGCCGAACGTCTCAGACGAGCTCCTCCTGAGCCGAGGGTGGCCCTGACCGCCCGCAACAGCGCAGCGCCCTGTCCCGCATCCGGCACGAGGAACAAGGCGTCCAGGGTCTCCGCCGACCGCACCTCGGCACGGACCGCTTGGCGGCCTGCTCCCATCCCCCTAGATATGCTCCGAGCTGCTCGTCTCAAGGTAGGTCTCGACGTGTTTCAGTGCGCTCCAGAGACGTTTCAGGTTCTCCTCTTTGACGCAACTGGGATCGTTCGGGTCGAAGGCCTTGACTGGCAGCTCGAGGAACCATTCGGTGAAGACTCGGATCTTGGTGTTCGCACCCGTCTGCCGCTGCTCCTTTCGCGCCATCCGGGCGACGCCGATCGCGTTGTCTACTTCTTCCTGTGCCGCCTCTACGTCGGGCTCGTTGCGCGCCTTCCGGAGGACGTCAACGGCGTCCTCGTTCTGGTACACGTACCTCAGATCCCGGACCTTCTGCCAGTTCCGGAACTTGCCGTCGTACAGAAGGTCGAAGACGAGGTGCTTGAAGCTGTCGTCCTGGTTCAGGCACCAGTTCACGCCCCCCGCGCTCTTCCCCTTGTTCAACTCGTCGAAGTACTGGAACCTGTCCGATGCGCGGTGTTTCGCGGCGTAGGCGTCCTTTGAGAGCTCAACGACCTGGTAGTCCTCGAACTCGCGCGCCAGACCTACCATGTTGATGTATCGAGACACTTCATCCGTCGCGAGGGCGAACTGCCGCGCAATTTGCTGCCGGATCTCCCTCAAGCGCTTTGCCGCAGGATTCGCGCGGGGTTCGAGTGCCAACAGCGTCTCCCAATGCGCGTAGACCTTCTGGGCCTTGACGTACTCCGGCCAGTCCTGCTTGAAGTCTGGCTCGAAGTTCAGCGACACGATCACGGCCTCGCGGTCTTGGCCCGTCGCGTGTTCCGTTAGCTGCCACACCTTCAACCACTCGGCGCGTTGCTTCTCTTCGGCTGTGAACTGACCCTTGTTGTCCTCCAGAATGTAGTAGCAGGCCGTAACGCGACGGTTCCCGTCCAGTAACTTGCCGTTCACATCGATGACCGGTGGCTTGCGTACACCGTTAACCGCTATGCTCTTGGCCAAGGCACTGATGTCGAACTGGTCCGTCTCCTCTATTCCCGGAAGGGGCATCTCGCCCTTCATGATCGCCATGAGCTCTACCGCATCGGGGCCTCGGCCATACTTCTGCCGGAACTGGTTGAGGTGGATGTCCAGCCGTTCGTTCTCGTCCCAGAGTTGGACCTCCTTCGTCTTCACGAACCCCTCCGTCACTGCAACGGGACGCTCGTGGAACACTGGCGTAGGTTGCACTGGCCTCGGCTGGATCCCGTCGTAGGACTGCAAGACGAGGCGATTGTTGCCGGTAACCGACGCGGTAGACTCCTCGTCCAATCCGGAGCCCTCAGTCCCGGAACCGTTCGTTTCGGCACGGGCCGACAACTGCGCACGCACTCCTTCCGCTCGCTCGATGAGAGCCCCCGCTTCATGGTCGAGGGCATCGACCGTCCCCACCTCACCCCGCCTCGTTGCACCGGCCCGAACGGCCTCGACCACCCTCGTGAGGAGGGCACGGACCTCTTCCGCTGAGAGCGGTTTCTCAAGCCCCTCCCTCAGTATCTCCTCGACCGTCGTACCCACGTCGGAGGACATCGCCTCCGCCGCACGCAGCAGATCAGTCAGGCTGTCCCTGATGCCGTCACTCATCGTCGTCCTCCTCTTCTCCGTCTGCACCCGGCCCTGTCACCGACAGGTCTGTCGCGGTAGCGACCCCCTCCTGTTCCGCCACCCGGCGGAGCCGTCTCATTCCCCTTGACACCAGCGTCCGGGCAGCGTTCTTCGTGATGCCGAGCGCGTCAGCGATGGAAGACGCGGGCAGGTCGGGCAGCCCGTCTTCCGCTGCGTCGATCACGAGCTCCATCACATCCAGCACTTGCCCTTCGCCAATCTTGGGAAGGAGCTCGCGGGCGATCCTTATCGCCTCCCTGCGCTGCCGTTCTTCGAGCTCTCGGAGATCCTCCCTCTCGCGACCCGTCTCGTATCTATCTGAGGCGGCCGGTACGCTGTCGTCATCGAACACCTCTCGGCGACTGTAGTCGTCGTTCCACCTGTCGTCTGCTATCTTGTCGGCCGATTTCCAGAGCCAAGCCCCCAGACTCCGGATGGTTCGACCACCGGACACTGCGGCACACGCTGCGTCCACCGCCTGCGCGACGCAGTCATCTACCTCACTCCACGGCAGGGAGCGACCCCACTTGCTTTGCAAACGACGAGTTAGACCGTCCAGGTAGCGACTCGCGGTAAGGGTGTCGAGCATTTCGACCACGTCGCCCGCGTTGACCGCCTGCTGCGCTCTTTCCAGAAGCGCGGCTGCATCGTCCAACCCCGTCTCTTGCTTACCCGTCCCTACCCTTCCAGGATCGGGCTTGCCTCTTCGGACCGTCCCCATACCCGGTAGTCACTAGGCGCAACAGGCATCGACGTGTGTCCATTGCCGCACGGGAATGACTCGCCTGCACGATCGGACGGCCACGGCCTGGACAAGCGTGGCCGCCCGGTCTCCAGCCAAACATCTACCTAGCGCTTCGGCCTCCTCCGACACGCCGTCCACCGCCGGGAGGTCGTGGTTGGCTGGGGTCGGGCGAATCCCCAGTGTCCGGGCGGTCGCCCGCGCCGATCCCGCCGGCAGAGTGGAGGCCATGAACATGACGAGAACATTCACAGCTCAGGACGGCATCCCGGCCCCGGGCAGGGGAGTGCGCCGTGTCACTTGGCCCGCCGGCGCCGTTGTGCTCGGCGGGCTCGCCTTCGCCGCCATCTACACGGCCGTGGCGCTCGGTCTCGACGCGGGCGCGGAGCACATCGGCCCGCTCTGGACATCGGCGATTGCCTGGACCGTCGTTGCAGGCCTCGCGGGCGCCCTGTGGCGGGGGTTCCGTCACCGGGACTGGTCCGCCTTCTCCGGTTACGAGTTACCGGAAAACGACGGCGAGGCAGACGAATGGACGTTGCGCATAGGCCCCTACTCCTGGCTTCGCGAAATGGAGGATGAGCTGCTCCACGACGACGATCACCTTCGCTGATCCGTTCACGGCGACTGTCCCGTCAGTCCGGCTCGGGCGCTTCGGCCTCCACCAACGCGCCGCCCGCCGCCGGGAGGTGGCGGCCGGCTTGGGCCGGGCGAGTCCCAAGGGCCCGAGGCCAGACTCCCCCACGCTACCGCCAAGGAGGTCGCCGCCATGCCCGACACGAATATCACCGAGGATCATCGCCGCGCGTTCGAGGCCCTGACCAGCGGCCGGTTCGACAATTTCTGCCTCGTCAGTTGCTTTGTCGACGGCGAACCAACCGCGGCCATCGCCGCCGTCAACCTCAGTCCCCCGGCTGAAGACGGCGGTGAACCGGAAGTTCTCATCCGCCCGCTCTTCATCTGGCCGACCGCGGCGAGGTCCCTGACCGACCACGACGGGAGGGAGGCATGAGCGAGAGCCCGCCACGCGGCCGTCGATCCGCCGACCTCCACATCCCGCCCGAATGCCGCGACATGATCCGCCGCGGCGCCCTCTTGGCCATCAATTCGTCGGGGGGAAAGGACAGCCAAGCCATGACGATCCTGCTCGCCCGGATCGTGCCTCACGATCAGTTGCTGGTGGTTCACGCCCCGCTCCGCGTGGTCGAGTGGCCGGGCACGATCGAGCACATCGAGAACACGATCCCGGCCGACGTTCCGCTGATATTCGCGCCTGTGGCGTCGGGCAAGACCTTGCTCGACGGGGTCGAGGAGCGCGGAAAATGGCCGGGGATCCACCAGCGGTGGTGTACGGCGGGCCATAAGCGGGGCCCGATCGAGCGCGAGCTGCGCCGCTACCTGAAGGCCCATCCCCGCTTTGAGGGCCGCCTGGTCAGTGCCATGGGACTGCGACGAGACGAGAGCACCGACCGCGCCAAGCGCATTCCCTGGAAACGCAGCGACCGCAACTCCCGCGCCGGCCGGGAATGGTTCGACTGGCTGCCGATCTTCGATCTAACCGAGGCCGACGCGTTCCGGGTCATCCGCGACGCCGGACAGTCGCCGCACTGGGTCTACGCGCAGGGGATGACGCGATGTTCGTGCAGTTTCTGCATCTTCTCGTCGCGTTTCGATCTGCGCCGCGCCGCCGAACTCCGACCTTCGCTCTATCGCCGGTACGCCGCGCTCGAGGAGCGCATCGGCCACACACTGTCGCCCTCGGGCGTTCCGCTTCCGGAGCTGACCGGCATTCCGGCCGAACCCGCCGCCGGAACGCACGGCCTGTCCGACGGGCTCCGCACCGAAAAAAGCGCCAGGCCATGAATCACCCCGTCCGCGGCCCGCCGGCAACCGGCGCCGCATCACCGCACGAACACCGCGCGGAGGCGGAGCCTGGCTCGGGGCCGGGCGGCGGGACAAGGCTCGCGAGAGCCGCCGCCACGGCCATCAACCCCCACACACGGAGGACCACATGAACCACATCGCTCCCGCCCACGAGCCGGCGATCCGTCCGATCCCGCTCGACCGGCTGGTGATCGCACCGGAGAACGTGCGCAAGACACCGCCCGACGCGGCCGCCGAGGCCGAGCTGAAGGCTTCCATCGCGGGCCACGGGCTTATCGAGAACCTCGTCGTCCGAAGCGAAGGCCCAAGCGGCGGCTATGTCGTAGTCGCGGGCGGCCGCCGCCTCACGGCCCTCAAGGCGCTCGCCGCGGACGGCGTGCTCGACGCCGCCCATCCCGTGCCCTGCCTGGTCGTCGAGGGCGACGCCGCGTCCAGCGAGCTGTCGCTCGCCGAGAACGTCATACGCATCGCGATGCATCCGGCGGACCAGGTGACCGCGTTCATGGAGCTGGCCAAATCCGGCGTCACGGTCGCGGCCATCGCCGCGCGGTTCGGCATCTCCGAGCCCTTGGTGGAACAGCGCCTACGGCTCGGCAACGCCGCGCCCGAACTGCTCAATGCCTACAGGGCCGACGAGATCGGCCTGGAGACGCTCAAGGCATTCACCGTCACGACCGATCACCACCGCCAGATGGCGGTCTGGGAGCAGTTGGCCAACCGGGATTACCGCCCGGCCCCCTGGGAGGTGAAGCGGCTCCTCACCGAAGAGCGGGTCCCGGCGAACTCCGGCATGGCCTTTTTCGTCGGCATCGATGCCTACGAGGCCGCGGGCGGACCGGTGTTGCGGGACCTCTTCGCCGCCGAGGACGAAAGCGGAATTTGGCTGGAGGACCCGGTGCTCCTGCAGAAACTCGCCATGGAGAAGCTCGGCGATACCGTGAAGGAGCTCCAGACCCGCTGGCGCTGGGCAACGGCCGTGCCGGAGGCCGACTGGACCTCGATGGCGCGCTACGGGCGCATCCAGCCGGAGCGCGCCACGCCGACCGAGGAGGAGACGGCCGAGCTCGAACGTCTGCGAATCCGCGAGGACGAGCTCGCCAATCTCGACGAGGAGGACTGGACCGAGGACCTTGAAGAGGAGGCCGAAGCCATCGAGACCCGGACAGGCGAGATCAGCGCGGCGATCGCGGCCCGCGAGACTTACCGGCCGGAGGACTACGCGGTCGCCGGGGCCATCGCCACGATCACCTGGAACGGCGAACTCCAGGTCATCGGAGGCTTGGTCCGTCCCGAGGACATGCCGAAGCCGGCCGATTCCGGCGACAGCGCCGGCGGTGACGGCGATGGCGACGACGCCACCGGGCCCGTCCGGCTCCAGGGACCCTCAATCTCCGCGCCCATCGCGTCTCCTCCCGATCCCGAGGCCGAGGCCCGCAAGCAAGCCGGGGTCGGGATCGGGCTCGCCGACGATCTCCGCTCGATCCGAATAGCACTGGTCAAGGCGCATCTCGGAAACGACTTCGAGGCCGCCTTCGACCTCATGCTGTTCCAGCTCGGCCGCACCGTGTTCACCCCCGGCCGCCAGGCCCATGCGCTCGACATCGCCATCACGGAGACCCCCGACCGGCCGACGATGCGCAAGAACGACGAGGACTTCGGCGTCTGGAGTCCGGGCGAGGCGATGCTCGCCGACCGCTCCAGCCTGCCGTTGGACTGGCTGACCATAGAAGACGACGGCGAATCCTTCGCGACGCTCCGGGCGTTGCCGGAAGCCGACAAGCAGCGGCTTTTCGCGGCCTCGGTGGCGCGCACGGTCAAGGGGCAGTTGGCCTTCGAGCCCCAGGCGCGTCCCGAGCTGGAAGCCACCATCGCCCAGCTCGACATCGACTTCGCGGGCCAGGTGCGCCCGACCGATGACATGCTGTGGTCGCGCATCAACAAGGGCCGCATACTCGACATCGCCAGGGAGACCCTGGGACCGGCATGGGCCTCGGCGCGTGCCAAGAGCAAGAAGCCCGATCTCGCCCGGGCGATGGAAGAGGCCTTCGCCGCCGGCAGCCCTCCGATGGGGATCACGGCGGAGGCCCACGCGGCCGCGCTGGCCTGGACCCCGCCCGGCTTCAAGGCGTTCGACGCGGGCCGCGCCGGCGTCGAGGATGCCGGCGCGGAGACGGAAGCGCCCGCCGAACCGCCGGACCCCGTGGCCGATCCTGGACCGTCGCCGGAACCGGAAGACGCCGGCACCGAGCAGGTGGAACCAGTGAGCGCCGACGCCCCGGCCGATCCGTCGCAGCCGGTCTCCGCGACCGAGAGCATCGAGGCCCCGGGGGCGGCCGTCGCCACCAACGGCAAAGGGAACGGCGTTGCCGCGTCTACGGGTGACGAGACCGATCCCACAGCCGGCGATGACGTTAGAACCGCCGAAGCCGACGACGCGGACGTCGAGTCTGCCGGCACGCCGACACCCACGGAGATCGTAAGCCATGCCGGCAGGGTCAACGGCTACGACCACGGCGACATCCCCGAGTTCCTGCGCCGCGTCTGAACCGCCCTCCGGCCCGGAAGCGCCCCGCCCAGCACACCGCCGGGCGGGGCGCTTCCGTTTTTCCATCCAATCATGGAGGCTCCGCATGCCGCACACCGCCGTTCCACCCGCCGCGACCATCCGCGCCCGGGTCCACGACAGCGCGCTCAAGCGCGTCACAAAGTTTTTTTCATCTTCGCTTTACGAAATATTCACCGAGACTCTCCAGAACGCCCGCCGAGCCGGCGCCACCCGCGTCCGCGTCACCGTCGCCGCAGCCGTTGGCCAACCCGCCGGCGACGCGCCCGAGCCGTCCGAAACACCCCTGACCGTGACCGTCACCGACGACGGCGTCGGCATCGAAGACCCCGCGGTCCTGCTGAGCTTCGGCGAGAACGGCTGGAGCAACGACCTGGTGGCCCGCGAGGACGCCGCCGGCATGGGGATACTGAGCCTCGCACACCGCGGCTGCCGGATCGCCTCGCGGGCGCGCACGCCGGACGGCCATGTCGGACACGGCTGGTCCGTGGACCTCTTGCCGGAACATTTCACCGGCGACAGAGACGCCCAGGTCCTGCACGACGACACAGAGCCCTATCCATCCGGCACCGCCGTGCAGTTCCAGGCCACGGTGTCCACGGACATGATCCGCTCGGCGATCGCCAGCGCGGCAGGCCACTACCCGCTGCCGGTCACGTTCGAAGGCGAGACGCTTGAACGCCAAGCCTTCCTCGACGGCGCCGTCCATGCCGAGGACTGGAACGGCCTCGTCTTCGGCGTCTACCGGGACCTCCGGCGTGGCTACCTCGAGCCCGACCTCAACTTCTTCGGGCTGACCGTGCCCGTCCGCCTGCCCACGGTCGAGACCGTTCACCGCGGCATCTGGTCCGTCTACGCAGACGTCGTGGACTGCCCGGGCCTGGAACTGCAACTGCCCGCGCGCCGGGAAGCCGTGGAGAACGCGTTTCTGGCCGACATGCGCGAGGCCGCGCGCCTGGCAATCTACCGCGCCATGGCCGCCGATTCCGATCCGCGTCCCGCCTTTGCCGACTGGGGCCGGGCGCGCGACGCAGGCATCAAGCTTGCGCCGCCGCCGGCGGTACTCCGTCCCTGGCGGCCCGCCATCGCCGATGTAGACGACTGGCGCGAGCCACCGAAGCCCACGCCGGCAGGCCCCGACGCACTGGTCGTGGTCTGCGATCCCGATCCTCCCGAGGCGCAGGCACTGTGGCGCGCCGCCGAGCGCGCGGGCATGGCGGAGGGGCTCTTCGAGGCCGACAGGCGCCTGAACGGCTACGGCTGGTACGACCGGCTCGACCGCGTCACGGGCATCGACACCGAGGTCACCGACGGCGACGGCAAGACATGGCCGCTCCACGAGTATCCCGCGCCCGAGCGGACGGGAGCCACTGCCGCCCCGCTGGCGGCCCGTCCTAAGGCGATCCGCATGGCGCTTGCCGTCAAGACCGTCCGCGCCCGGAGCCTCACGATCGTTCTCCCCGCCGATCTCGCCTTCGCGGGCGAAGAATGGTGTTGGGTCCACGACGCGCTGCCGCTCGTCACCGCGGACAGCGTCCTGGAACCGCGCCGGCTCGCGGAACTGCTGCACCTGGGCTTCTTCTCGTTCTCCGACGATGCCGACGCCGACAGCCGCGAGACCCAGGTCATGCGGTTCGACGAGGAGGCGCTCCACATCGCCACCAGGCTCCTGTGCAGCGAGGATTCGGCGCTGGAGATCTCCATCGCCGAGACCGTCCGGCGCGAAATCTTCTGGCTCGTTCCGCAGAACCGCAAGGTGGAGATCTCCATCACCCGCCCGGACATCCGGGTCACGCTGGGCGATCCCTCCGAAACCGCGACCTGAGCTAGACGGCCGCCGCAGCGCATTTGCGGCGGCCGACATTCCGCCCCTCTCCAACAGAATTGCCCCTGCGCCGCCCGGAGCCGAGGTCGGCCGTTTCCGGGCGCAGGGCGGCCGGGTCGCGGGAGCGGCCGTTGCCCGCGGACGGCCCGAGCCTCGACGGCAATCGGACACCTATCGTCAAGTTTTCGACCTCGCCCGAGCCATTCCGCCCGAGCATCCCATCCCCTGCGCCCCCCGCCCCGGCCACCCGGCCAGGGCGGGGCGCTTTCATTTTCAGCCACATGGAGATCGCCCATGCCCGCGGCCACGACACCGCCGCCGGGACGCGATTCCCCGGCACTCATTTTGCACCACCTGATCCCCTGACGGGGCCAGAGGCCGGATCGGTCGACTCCGGCCGGGAAAGAGAACGCCATGGAAATCCCAAACCCGATGGAAGCGCTGATCGGCGCGAGCGGGACGGCCAAGCTCACGGGCCTTTCCCTGCTCGACCTCGACTCGATGACGTTCCGGGAACTGCGGCGCCACGGACTCACCGCGGCGCAGGCCGGGAGGGTCAAGGCGGCGTTCGAGATAGGCCGGCAACTGCTCGAAGCCGAGGCCTGCGTGCACGAAAACGCTCCGCTGTTCAGCACCCCCGAGGAAGCCTACCGCTACATGCGGCCGCGCTACGTGAACGAACACAGGGAACACTTCGACGTCTTGTTGATGACCAACCGGAACAAGCTGATCCGCCGCCATCGGGTTTCCACGGGCAGCCTCACCTCGTCCGTGGTCCATCCCCGGGAAGTGTTCCATCCCGTCGTCCGGGAGTCCGCGGCCGGGGTCATCTTCGTCCACAACCATCCCAGCGGCGACCCCTCCCCCAGCCGCGAGGACGTGGACATCACTCACCGGCTCCGGCAGGTCGGCGAGGTGTTGGGCATCCGGATCCACGATCACATCGTCTGCGGGCACGACCGTTTCTTCAGCTTCAGCAGGGAGGGCCTGCTATGAGTCGCCAACGTCCCGCCGGCCCGCCGCCGGCCATGCATCCGATGGACCCGCGCCGCGGCCGGGATCTCTCGCCGATGTTCTCGGCGTTCCTTTGCTGGCTCCTGGGTCTCAAGCCCATGACCAGCCCGGCCATCACGGGCGTAGCCGTCTCCGGCAACTGCGTGCTGGCCGCGACCGACGAGAACCCGCTCTTCGACACCCATCTCGGATCGCTCGACGATTTTGAGTTGAACATTCGCGGCTGGGGCGAAGCCTGCGGCGCCGGCGGCGACGTGGTGGAAGGCCTCCTGGCCCAGGTGAGGAGGGCTGGCCAATGAGCTTTCCCGACCTTCCCGAAGGCTATGACCGCCACAAGGACGCCCTTGCCATCGTCGATCCCGGCGCATCGAACCCGGTCGGCGTGGCGCTCGCCATCCACCAGGCATGCAGCCAGGTCATCCACGAGGGCGGCAATCAGCGGGAAGACGCCGCGGTCCGCCTCATGACCAATTGCGGTAGGGACGCCGGTTACCCGGCGCCCCCCGCGCAGATCCTCGCATGCCCGCTAAGGCACGAGGCTCCTCCCTTGGGTTGCGCCCATGACAGCGCTGACGGCAAATCGTTGGTCTGGCCACGGGTGTCGGATTTTCAGCTTGGGCCAGTAGGCCGTGGTGAGTCGCGAGACGAGGCCCCATTGGGAACGGGTCCTCTGCGACCTGTGGCGCAACATCGTTTGCCACAGCCGCTTCAGGCGGATGATGAAGCGTTGTAGGTATGGGGTGCTGCCAGGGACAGCGAAGTAGTTCAGCCATCCGTTGACCACCTTCCCAAGCCATTTCGCCATATCCACCACATCGTGGTGCATCCACCTGCGCAACACCTCCTTGAGCCGTTTCAGTGTGCGGGTCATCCGCTTCGCGACCGGTTTGCGCCCCAACCGGAAGTATCCCTTCCTGGTCTCCGTGCAGTAATGCGTGAAGCCCAGAAAATCGAAGGTCTCCGGTCTACCCTGCCCACGTCCGTGGCGACGCTCCTGGGCGTACTTTCCGAACTCAATGAGCCGGGTCTTGTCGGGGTGTATTTCCAGTTCGAAGCTTCCGAACCGCTCTTTGACGGCTTCCAGAAAGTGCTCCGCGTCCCGCTTGTGCTGAAACCCTACCACGAAATCATCGGCGTACCGCACGATGATTGTGTCGCCTCTGACCTCGCGGCTGCGCCACTTCTTCTGGAACCAAAGGTCGAGGACATAGTGCAGGTAGACGTTCGCCAAGACTGGTGAAACCACCGAGCCTTGGGGTGTTCCCCGCAGATCGTCCCGCCACTCTCCAGCTTCCATGACGCCGGCGCTTAACCACTTGATAATGAGCCTGATGACCCGCTTGTCCGCGATGCGGTGCTCCAGGAATCGGATGAGCCAGTCCCTTGACACGTTGTCGAAGAACGCGCGGATGTCACAGTCCACCACCCAGTTGATCTTGCGCTGTGTTATACCGACCGCGAGTGCGTCGAGTGCATTATGCGCTCCACGCCCGGGCCGGAACCCGTAGCTGAACCCCAGGAATTCCGCCTCGTATACAGGCGTCAGGATTGTCTCCGTCACCGCCTTCTGGACTATCTTGTCCTCGATGGCCGCGACGCCGAGCGGTCGTGTGCCGCCATCAGGCTTCGGTATGTTCACCGGCCTTGATGGCGTCGCCCGGTACGCTCCCGAGTGTACGCGGTCGTGAAGGTCGGCCAGTCGGCCTTCCAGCCCTTCCTCGTACTCCCGCCACGTCACGCCGTCCGCACCTGCCGCAGCGTCTTTCTTCAGTTCGAAGAATGCCCAGCGCAGCGCATCGACCGCGACATGGTGAAGGAGCGCCGTCAGACGTTCCCCTGGTTCCCGTTGAACGAACTGCCGTATCCGATCCGCCGCTTGTGACACGCTTCCCCGGTCCTGCGCCCGGCGCGTGCTTTGGCTTCCCGGATTCCCCTTGGGCTCGGCCCTTGGCTCCATCGACTCCGCCGGGACTGGCGTCCCATTGTTCGCCGACTTCTCAGCTACTATGACCGAGTCTGACTTCTCCATGCCGTTCATCATCGGTTACGGATTCCTCCTTTCCTTTGCGATCCCGCCACGACAGCGGGATGGCATGGAGACCTCCCAGGTCCCGGTGCAGTGCGTACGTACGTGCCTTGGGTTCTTTGACACCGCGGGACTCCTACCCTCCTTGCCATATCGGTGGGTCGGATGTTGCCTTCGGCAGTTGCGAACGCCTCGGCGTCCCGGATTGGCTTTTCGGTGCTCAATGGCCCTGCCCGCACGCGCCCCTGTCAACGCTTAACCTCCATCCTCGCGGATGGAGGTCCATGACTCGGGGTGAAGGTGGTGGCTAGCCTTCTCCCTCCTGCCGGACTTTCACCGGCTGCACTCGCACCAGTTAGCCTGGCGCACCGCAACTGGCCTTCCTCGTCCAGGGCAACTCCGATCTCGATCCCTGCGAATACGGCCGGCTGATGGACGCCTGCCGCGCCCGCGCGGCCGAACGGCGGACCGCCCCGAAACCCGCCACTACCGCTCCCGCCTGATCTTCCGCGCCTCCGCTCCCCGCCGCGAGGAGGCCGGGCAGCCGGCCGAAGTCAGGCAGCGGACGCAGCGCGGGGGGACTCGTCCCGCGCCTCGGCACTTTCACGCACTCCAGGAGGGAGAGATCCATGCTCGACGCCCATACGACGCCGGACGCGTCCGTGCGCCTTCCCGTTCCCCACGCCCTTCCTTCCGCCCCCGCCGCCCCGGGCTCCGAGCCTTCCGCCCATGACGCTCTGTTCACCGCCGCCACAATCCTCCTGCCGGTCCTGGAGGCCGGCCGGGCGCTCGACGCCGCAACCCTGCGGGACGCCATGACGCGCGCCTTCGGCGCCACGGACGCCCGGGGCGCCTGGGTCTGGAAGGACGCCTACGAGGCCGCCGAGGGCGCGGTCGTGCTCTTCATCCGCCGACACGGCCGGGCCATGCGCCGCCACGCAGGCGCCGGTCCGGACGGACCCGGCGCCATGCTCAGGATGCTGGAGGCCGTCGCCGCGCTGGAGCCGTCCCACACGAAGCGTTCCGAAGAGCAGGTCCGCCTCCAGCAGTTCTCCACGCCCCTGCCGCTCGCCTACGCGGCGCTGCGAGCGGCGGCGATCCGGCCGGGCGACGTGGTGCTGGAGCCGTCCGCAGGCACCGGCATGCTGGCGGTAATGGCGGAATGCGCGCTCGGAAGCGGGGCCGGGAACCTGTATCTCAACGAGATCGCAGATGTCCGCCGCGCCCTTCTGTCCCGGCTGTTCCCCGAAACCCTGGTCACGGGCGTGAACGCCGAGAACGCCGCCGACCGCCTGCCCGGCGCCCGGCCCACCGTTGTCATCATGAACCCGCCGTTCTCGGCCACGCCGGGCGTCCACCACATCCGCCACGACGCCGACCTCCGCCATGTGCGTTCCGCCTTCTCCATGCTGCCGCCGGGAGGCCGGCTCGCCGCCATCACGTCGGCCAACTGCGTTCCGGGGGATTACGACTGGAACAACGCCTTCAACCGCCTCGATCCGCCCGCCCGCATCGTCTTCACCATGGCCGTCGACGGCCGCGTCTACGCGCGCCGGGGCACGGGCTTCGACACCAGGCTTACCGTGCTGGACCGCACAAGCCGCCCCGGCATCGCCTTCGATCCCGGCGCCCGCGCAGCCACTGCGGCGGAGCTGCTCGACGCGGTCACCGCCCAAATTCCGTCCCGCCTGCCCGTGGAAGTCCGTACTGCCGGGGGCATGCCGGCTCGGGACCTCTTCGGCAACGCGGCCGCGCCGCGCCAATCGAAGCGAAAGGCCGCGCCTGTGCTCGCGGCTCCCGCATCCGAACCGGCTCATGACTGGGGCACCGTGTCCGAGTTCGCCGTCGAGACCGGTCCGGCGGATGCCGCAGCGGACGCCGACAACTCCGTCTCAGGCCCCTACGAGCCCTGGCGCGCCGGCGCCGTCCGGATTCCGGGCGCTGTGGCGCATCCGACGCCGCTGGTGCAGTCCGCGGCAATGGCCGCCGTTCCCCATCCAACGCCGTCCTACCGCCCCATGCTGCCGGAACGCGTGGTCACGGACGGCCTCCTGTCCGACGCCCAGCTCGAAAGCGTCGTGCTGGCGGGCCAGGCCCACGAAGGCCACCTCGCCGCCACTTGCCGGATCGGCTCCGGCTGGGAGACCGTCCAACGCTGCGGCGACAAGGACCAGGGCGACATCACCGTCACGGACGAAGGCGAGACCCTGTCCGCGCCGGTCCGCTTCCGCCGAGGCTGGATGCTGGGCGACGGCACGGGCTGCGGCAAGGGACGCCAGGTCGCGGCGATCATCCTCGACGGCTGGCTCCGCGGACGGAAGCGGGCGCTCTGGCTCAGCCAGTCGGACAAGCTCCTGGAAGATGCGCGTCGGGACTGGACAGCACTGGGAGGACGCGAGGACGACCTGATCCCGCTGGGCGACTTCCGCCAGGGCCAGGAGATCCCGCGCTCCGCCGGAATCCTCTTCGCCACCTACGCCACGCTGCGCTCGCCATCCCGCCAGGGCCGCCCCTCGCGGCTCGACCAGATCGTGGGCTGGCTCGCCGGAGGTCTCGATGAGGACGAGCGCCATGCCTTCGACGGCGCCGTCGTCTTCGACGAGGCCCACGCCATGGCCAACGCCGCCGGAGGAAAGGGCGAGCGCGGCGACGTGAAGCCCTCGGCCCAAGGCCGCGCAGGCCTGCGGCTCCAGAACGCGCTGCCCGACGCGCGGATCGCCTACGTGTCCGCTACCGGCGCCACAACCGTGCAGGGACTGGCCTACGCCGGGCGTCTAGGTCTCTGGGGCGCCACGGAGACGCCGTTCGACAGCCGGAACGACTTCGTGTCGGCCATGGAAGCGGGCGGGGTCGCCGCCATGGAAGTGGTGGCAAGGGATCTCAAGGCACTGGGCCTCTACCAGGCCCGCGCGCTGGCCTATGACGGCGTGGAGGTGGATATCCTGGTGCACGAGCTCTCGCGGGAGCAGCGGCGCATCTACGATTCCTATGCCGGAGCCTTCAAGTTCATCCACGCCAACATCGAAGACGCGCTCGAGGCCACGGGCATCGTACAGAACGGTTCCACGCTCAACAGGAACGCCAAGTCCGCCGCGCTGAGCGCCTTCGAGGGCGCCAAGCAGCGCTTCTTCGGGCACCTCCTGACAGCCATGAAGTGCCCGTCGCTCATCCGCGCCATCGAGGCCGATCTCGACGCCGGCCGCTCGGCCGTGATCCAGCTCGTGTCCACGGGCGAGGCCTTGATGGAGCGGCGCATCGCCGAGATACCGGCGTCGGAGTGGGACGACCTGGGCATCGACCTCACGCCCCGCGAGGCCGTCCTGGACTTTCTGGCCCACGCCTTCCCCGTGCAGCTCCAGGAACCCTACACCGACGCCGACGGGCACCTCATGAGCCGGCCCGCCAAGGACGCCGAGGGCCGTCCAGTCCTGTGCCGGCAGGCCCTCGCGCAACGGGATGCGCTGATAGAAAAACTCGCCTCGTTGCCGCCGGTGCATACGGCCCTGGACCAGATCGTGCAGCACTTCGGCCACGAGTCCGTGGCGGAAGTCACGGGCCGCTCGCGCCGGGTGCTCAGGATTCTGGATAACGGGACAGGCGAGCGCCTGGCGCTCCGCGGCCGGCCCGTCTCCGCCAACCTCGCCGAGACCGCGGCGTTCATGGAGGGAACCAAGCGCATCCTTGTGTTCTCGATGGCCGGCGGCACCGGGCGGAGCTACCACGCAGACCTCTCTTCGCCCAACACCGAGCGCCGGGTGCACTACCTCCTGGAGCCGGGCTGGCGCGCCGACCAGGCCATCCAGGGGCTGGGCCGCACCCACCGCACGCACCAAGCCTCGGCGCCGCTCTTCCGGCCGGTCACCACGGACGTGAAGGGCGAGCGGAGGTTCATCGCCACCATCGCGCGCAGGCTCGACAGCCTGGGCGCCATCACCCGCGGGCAGCGGGATTCCCAGACCGCCATGGGCGGCAGAGACGCAACGCTCTTCCGCGAGAGCGACAACCTCGAAAGCGTCTATGCCAGGGCGGCCCTGAGGCGGTTCTACCTGGCGCTCTCGCACGGCAACATCCCGGGCTGGCCGCTGGGGCGCTTCGAGGACGCCGCCGGGCTGAAGCTCACCTGGGAAGGCTCGCTCAAGGAGGACCTGCCGCCCATGCCGCGCTTCCTGAACAGGCTCCTGGCCCTGCCCATCGACGAGCAGAACCAGCTCTTCGCGGAACTGGAGGACCGCATCGCTGCGGGCATCGAACAGGCCATGGAGGCCGGCACCTACGAGGTCGGCGTCGAGACCGTGCGGGCCGACTCCCTGTCCGTTGCCGGCCGGGAGACGCTGTACGAGCATCCGGGCGCCGGTGCCGCCACCGAGCTCGTCGAGATCCTGCGCCGCGACAGGCTGGAGCCCACGTCCGCGGACGAGGCCATCCGCATCGGCGAACAGACGGACGGCGGCCCGGTCCTGATGGTCAACGACAGGTCGGACCGCGCCGCGGTCGTGCTTCCGGCACCGTCCCGCATGTTCGACGACGGCGGCGTGCAGGAGCGCGTGCGGCTCTTGCGTCCCGCCGCCCGGGATCCCATGGCGAGGGCCGAGCTCGATGCCTCGAACTGGCGGAAGGCCACGGAAGCCGAGTGGCGCGCCCTCTGGGAACGCGAGATCGCCGGCCTGCCTTCGCATAAGGAATCGCGGTTCTGGCTCGCCGCCGGGCTCCTGCTGCCGGTCTGGGACCGTCTGCCCTCCGAGAACATGCGGGTGCGGCGTCTTCTGACCGACGACGGCGAAGCGCTCATCGGGCGCGTGCTCGACGCCGGGCAGGTCCGCGCCGTGCGTTCGGCCTTCGGCCTCGCGGGCGGTCTCGCCATGACCGGCGCCGAGGCCTTCGATGAGATCATGGGGCGCGGCACGGCGCTCGCCCTCGCCAACGGCTGGCGTCTCGCCCGCCGCCGCATCATGGGCGCCGACCGGGTCGAGATCGAGGGACCTACCGATTCCGACACCGAGGTCCTGAAGCGCATGGGCTGCACGGTCGAGATCATCTCGTGGCGCACGCGCGTCTTCGCTCCAGGCCCCGATCTCCTCGAACGCGTCATCCAACGCTGGCCCCTCGCCGCCTGAGCCCTTCGCCTAATCCGTATCGCCGGCTCGCCGCCCGCGACGCGGGAGCCGACCCTCCGAATGCCGTCCACGCCCGCTGCAGCCCGCCGGGGGTACGTACCGCCGGCCTGCCAACGGCGGGTTCACTCAACTGAGGAGCATCGCCATGACCGCACAGACCCTGCCCGACGACCCAAACTACGCGTTCTGCCCAAGCTACGAGCTGGGCGACGAACCGCAACAGATCCGCATCGTCTTCGAGGGCGTGCAGGGCTACGTGCCGACCGCTCTCGTCGCCTTGACGGTCGATGCCGCCGAGCGGCTGTGCGACCGCCTGAACGCCAGGCTCGGACACTCAAGAGAAGACTGGACCGCGCTCGCCGCCCGCTCCATGCACACCGAGACCCCGGAGACCGACGACGAATCCCTGCACTGAACCGGACGCCGGCCGGCGGCTCAACCGCAACGGCAGGACATGCTAGACAGGAACCTTGGCGGCAACCCGTGGTGCATCCTGTTCCTGCCGCCGTCCCGTGCCGCGGGCCGGGACCACCTCATGCATGAAGGCGGCGCCATGAATCGAAGCCTGGTCGTTCTCCGTTGCGGTCTGCTCGCCGGGTGCCTCGCCCTGGGCGTTGCAGCCCGTGGTCTGGGCGCCGAGGAGTGGCGCGGCCTGGCGGTCGCCCTGGAGCACCGCTGCGCTCCGTACCGGTCTCAGGACTATCCCTACCCGCAGGCGGTGGAGCTTCGGATCATCGCCGGAATGGGAGGCAGGATCTACGGCCCGTACACCGGCCGCTACTTCTCCAGCCGCCGCATGACCGACATCGAGCACGTCGTCGCGAGGTCCGAAGCGCACGACAGCGGACTCTGCCGGGCGGATTCCGCCACGAAGAGAGCCTTTGCCCGCGACCTCCTGAACCTCACTCTCGCGGCGCCCGCGGTGAACCGGTGCGGACAAAAGGGGAAATGCGCTCGTGACGCCGCCGAGTGGCTGCCCCCGATGAACCGGTGCTGGTTCGCCGGCCGTATCCTGGACGTCCGGCGCAAGTACGGGCTCACCATAGACCGCCGGGAAGCGGCCGCCCTGAACCGGGTGCTCTCCGGCTGCAACTCCACGGAAATGGTTTTCGCGAGCCGACCGTCCACACCGGACCCTCCGCCCCGTGTGAGCCGCCCGCCTTCCCGGACGAGCTGCCCTCCCTCCCGCGAAGCCCTTCGACGCTGGGACGACAACCGTAACGGCCGGATCACCTGCAAGGAAGCGCGCCGTCACGGGATCGCCCCGGTCCGCCGCGGCCACCCGGCGTACCCCTTCATGTGGGACCGGGACGGCGACGGGATCGTCTGCGAGTAGGCCGCCCACGGCAGCGCTGGCAGCCGGAGTCTTCGCCGCACCATCAATTCCCCGGTTTTCCGCATCGCCCGGCCCGAATTCCGTCGCCGTCTCAGGTCCGCTCGGACGTCCGGCCGGCCCGTGTTCGAGGACAGCGGGAGGGGGGTGAGAGACGCGCGCAGAGAGAGATGCGGCTCGAACCATCAACCGGGGAGGACCCTGACATGACCACCTTGACCTATGGCGGCATCGGAGCCCGCAAGACGCCGCCCTCAGTTCTGGCCGCCATGACCGTGATGGCCGGATGGCTGGCGCGGCAGGGCTGGCACCTGAACAGCGGCGGCGCGGCCGGAGCCGACAGTGCGTTTGCCGAAGGCGTGCCGGCCGGCCAGAGGACGCTCTATCTCCCGTGGCCCGGCTACAACGGCTGTGCGGGTCCGGACTGCCGGGCGCCGTCGCCGTCCGAGCTCGAATCCTGCATGGCCATCGCCGCCCGCCTGCACCCCGCCTGGGACCGCTGCTCTCCGGCCGTCCGAAAGCTGCACGCCAGGAACGCTGCGATCCTCGGAGTAGGTCTCAATCAGCCGGTCGATGCCGTGGTGGCCTGGACGCCGGGAGGAGCGATCACGGGAGGTACGGGGATGGCGATCCGCATGGCAATGGAAGCCCACATCCCCGTGCTGAACCTGGGCGTGATGCCGCCGCGTGCAGTCTGCGAGTGCCTGCTGGCCATCCGCCGGTCCCGGTCCTCTCCATAGAGCCGGAGAAAGGCGTCCACGAGGCGAAGGCCCGGGAGGGGGAGGGAGGTGGTCTCCCTTACGCGCTCCGGGCAAGGCGAGCAGCCAAGGAGGACGCACATGTCTGGCATCGACTTCGACATCGCAGAAACCCCGACCGGCAGCGAGGTGCTGGCCGAGATCGGGCTCAACCCCGGCGCCGTCCGGGACGTCACCGACGACGACCGCGCCCGGAGCTGTCCGGACCGGTGGAGTGAGAGGAGGGCCGGGGAGGAGTGAACGGAAGGGGGCCGGGGAGGGAGGACCCCGGTCCCTCGACGCTCGCAGACCATCGTCACTAACCAGCACGGAAGGAGAATTCCCATGGCTTTCGGACTCAATCGCGTAGAACTGATCGGCCGCCTCGGCGCCGACGTCACCATCAACCACCTGACCAGCGGCGGCCGCGTCGCCAACATGAGCATCGCGACCGACGAGTCGTACATCAACAAGCAGACCGGCGAGCGGGTCGACAAGACCGAATGGCACCGCGTGGTGACCTTCCAGGACGGTCTCGTCGAGATGCTCGACAAGCACGCCCGCAAGGGCCGGCTGGTCTACGTCGACGGCAAGCTGCAGACCCGGCGCTGGTCGAAGCCCGGCGAGGAGGGCGACCGCTACTCGACGGAGATCCTGCTGGTCCCCGGCTGCCTGGTGCGGTTCCTCGACAAGCCGAACGGCAACGGCGCGCAGGCCCCGGCCGACGCCGCGATGCCCGACACCGCGCCCGCGTCCCCGGACCCCGACGACGACATCCCGTTCTAGGCTCCTCCACCTCCCTTTCCTCCCACCCAGGGCCGTCGCCTCGCGCGTCGGCCCTTTTCTTATGCTGTCCGTTCCGAGCAAGCGCCTCCGGGCTTCGCGCCTTCGCTTCGCTCGGCCCGCTCGCCCTCCGGCACCGACCGGCCGGCATCGGGTGTCCCGTCCCCGAAGGAGAGCCGCCATGCACTACGCTCCGTCCCCCGCAGCCGCCGTCGCCGCAGCTCTTGCCGAGCGCACCGAAGAGGTCTGTCAGCGCTACCTCCCCCACGGCCGCCGCCAGGGCCGCTACTGGGTCGCGGGCGATCTCGACGGCGCCCGCGGACGCTCCCTTTTCGTCCGCCTGCACGGCCCCGGCACGCCCGGGAAGTGGACCGACGCGGCCGTGGGCAGCCACGGCGACCTCCTCGACCTCATCCGCCACCGCACGGGCGCGCCGACGCTCCGCGCGGCGCTCGACGAGGCCCGCGCCTTCCTCGCCCTGCCGGCTTCGCCGGCTGCGGGCGATACAGGCGACTACGACGCGACCGAAGCGGCGCGCCGCCTGTGGCGCGGATGCCGCCCCGTAGACGGCACCCATGCGGAGAAGTATCTGCTCGCCCGGGGTCTCGCGCGCTGCCGGTTCCCGGCGCTGCGCTTCCACCCCGAGCTTCGCTACCGCGAAGGCTCCTCCGTCATCCGCCTGCCGGCGCTGGTCGCCGCCGTGACCGGCGACGACGGCGCCGTCCAAGGCGTGCACCGCACCTGGCTCGATCCACGCCGCCCCGCCAAGGCGGACGTCGCCTTCCCCAGGAAGGCCCTCGGCCGCATCCACGGCCTCGCCGTCCGCTTCGGCATGCCCGCCGACGGCGTCGCTACGCTCCTCGTCGGCGAGGGCATCGAGACCGTGCTGTCGCTCGTCACCGCCGTGCCCGAGATCACCGCGGCCGCTGCCCTCTCAGCAGGCAGCCTCGGCGCCTTCTCTCCCCCGTCCGCCTGCCGCCGCCTCGTCATCGCCCGCGACAACGACTTCGAGGGCGCTTGGGCCGCCGAACGCCTCGCCCGGCGCTGCGCGCGGACGGGCGTCGCCGCCGCGGTCATCGTCCCCGAAGGCGGCGACTTCAACGACGACCTCGCTACGCTCGGCGCCGCCGTCCTCGCCGCAAGGCTCGGCCCGCTCTTCCGCTCCGCCGAACTCCGGGAAGACCGGGCCTGAGCGGACAAGACCTCGGAGGCCGGCGCGCACCGGCCCGGTTTCCATCCTCGACGCCGTGCCCGGCCCAACCGTCAAGGGGGACGGTGCAGAATCCATGCAAAGTCCTCCCCGGCATGATGTCCCATCTTCTCACACGTGCTCCCTCCGCCAACCCCTGAAGTGGTCCTCCTCTCCGCTGACGCTCCGTTCCGGCCGGGCTCACGCCCGGTGGCTCCGTTGCGCGCGCGTGAATAGATGGGACATCACTTCGGGGCGGACGCCCCAAGGCCGAACCGCGAGGCCCTTGACCCGAAAGGAGGAGGTCATCATGAGCGGACAAGGTCCTGGAGGAAGGAGAGGGAGTATGGACACCGTCATCAACCTGAGACGCGAACCCGAACTCCGCAGGATGTTCGAGCACGCGCCCGTGCACGGCAACACCGTGCTCGTCGACCGCCGCACCAGGTGGGGCAACCCGTTCCGCATCGGGCCCGACGGTTCGCGCGCGCGGGTGATCGCGCAGTACCGCACCGATCTCTGGCGCCGCATCCGCGGCGGGATCATCACGATGGAGGAACTCGCCGAACTGCACGGCAAACGCCTCGCCTGCTGGTGCGATCCTCTGCCCTGTCACGGACACGTGATCGCCCGCGCCGCCGCCTGGGCCGCGGCCGCCTTGGCCGAAAGGAGGGCCGAATGATGGGCTGCGTCACCTTCAAGCGGCTCACCCCGCGCGAGTCCCGCATCTACGCCGACGGCGACCACGTCGGCGACGTCTACCGCCTCGACGACATCCTCGCCCCCGGGCGTGTCTACTACGTCGTGCACCTCTTTGAAGACCCCCGAGGGCCTCGGCGCGTGCACGACCGCCGCCGCATCCGCGACGTCGCCCAGCGCCTCGTCGATTCCCACCCGTTCTTCTGAACTCGGGATAACGGGTTGTGACGGCAAGCGCGGCGGTCTCTCCCGCAGGCAGGGCTCCGTCGGTCTCCGAAGGAAAGTTTGAGCGTCAAGGGGACGGTGCCGGTTCCAACAAAGTCCTCCCCGACGTGATCTCCCATCTTGTCACACGTGCTCTCTGCGCCAACCCCTAAAGGGGTCCTCCTCTCCGCTTCGCTCCGTTCCGGCCGGGCCTCGGAATGGCCATTGCGGGCGCTACCTGCCTCCCTGCCTGCTCCCATGCGTTCTGCCTCCTACAAGGGGCCCGCAATGGCCATTCCAAGGCCCGGTGGCTCCGTTGCGCGCGCGTGAAAAGAAGGGACATCACTTCGGGGCGGACGCGCCCCAGTTCCGGGCCTTGGTGGGTCCTTAACAGGAGAAGGAGGAGATCATGTACAGCATAGAGAACATTCCGGACCAGGGTCAGTCCAGCATGGACATGGCCTGTGAGCATGCTCAGACCTTCGGACTCACTCCCGAGCCCGATGAGTTCGACTCCAGGGACGTCTGGGACGAGGACGACGCCATCGACGCGGTACACGCTGCCTTCGAGCTCCTCGCAGACGGCATCGGCCCTGACGGCACTCAGCTCGCCGACGAACGCGAGAGTCTCCTCTGGGGCTTCGTCAACATGCTCGACGCTTTTGTCACCATATCCGCGCAGAACTGCGATGGACTCGACTTAAGACGCTGTTTATCACTATGTTATCTGTGCTTTCTTGCCCGACTGGTAAGCCATGCGTATCCTTGTCCAGCCTCCGATTTCTTCCCTGGTGTTGAATATAGGGTTGAACTTTTGGGTTGACTCAATATAATGCCCGGCATGAAAACCAACACCGCCAAACGCATCGCCAGACTCAAGACCACCCTGACCAAGCGCACCGTCGAGGCCCTCAAGCCAGACCTCAGGCCCTGGATCGCCTGGGACGACCGCCTCACGGGCTTTGGCGTCAGGGTCCAACCCTCCGGCGCCAAGACCTTCGTCGTCAACTACCGCTCAGGCTCCGGCGGCCGCTCTGCTCCCAACAAGCGCGTTACCCTCGGACGCTTCGGCCGCGTCACTCCGGAACAGGCCCGACGCATGGCCCAAGAACTCCTCGGCAAGGTCGCCTCGGGCGAAGACCCCGCCCGGGAGCGCGCCGAGGCCAGGGACATGCCCACTCTTGCCCAGGCCTTCGAGGACTACCTTGGCGCCAACCCCAGGCGAAAGCCCCGCACAGTGGAGATGTACCGCCAGAACCTCAGGGTGTGCTTCGGAGACTGGCTCGCCCGCTCCCTCGACGCCATCGACCGGGGTGACGTGGAGGCCCGCTTCCACCGGGTCACCGAGCGCCACGGCTGGGCCACCGCCAACCAAGCCGTCTCCATGCTGCGCTCCATCTACCGTCGCTCCAGCATCGACCACGAGGCGCTGCGCAACCCGGTGGAGCTCTGGGTCGCCGGCGGCGGGCGATTGAACCGTAAGCGCCGCCGGCGCATCTCCTCCCCGGCCGAGGTGCTGCCCCGCTGGCGTGCGGGGGTGGAGGTGGTGGGGCTCCCGTCCGCGCACCGGGACATCTTCGCCATCGGAGCCTATACCGGCATGCGCCTGGGCGAGGTGGTCTCGCTCCGCTGGGAGCACATCGACCTGGACCGCGGCATACTCCGGGTCGAGGAGACCAAGACCGGCGAGCCCCTGGAGCTTCCGCTTACCCGCCAACTCGTCTCAGCGTTAGAGCGCCGCCGCGCCGAGGCCGGGGGAGTGGCGGCGGAAGGCTGGGTGTTCCCCTCGCTCACGAGTGCCACCGGCCATCTCACAGGCCTTCACCGCTACCATGTAGACATCAGCAAGGCTGCCGGTACACGCTTCTGGTTCCACGGCCTGCGCAACGCCTTCATCACCGTGGCCGAGCGCGATCTCATGCTGCCCCGCCCCCTCACCAAGCGCCTCGTCAACCACGCCCGCGACGACGACATTACCGAAGGATACGCCGCCGACTGGACGGTCGAGCAACTCCGCAAGCCCGCTCAGCGTGTGGCCGACCGCATCGAAGTCCTGATGAACGCAACCGCGCCCGTGGAAGGCATCCGTCAGTCGGAATGAGCCTAACGCGTCCCGGGCTGAAGGATGCCCTCCACGGGCACGGCATGCGGGTGCAGACGTCCCCGCACAATGGCTTCAGACCGGCTGCGGCCACAGGACAAGTTGCCGCACTGCGGGATGGGTTCACGCCACACGAAACGGTCCAAGACATGCTGGCTGCGCCGGGTAGAGTCTCGATAGCGGAACTTCGGAGATTAACCTTTAGAAAAGCGACACAAGAGGCCCAGGTACATGCAAGAACGGGAGGATCAGAATATAGGTGAGGTTGGCGCCTGCGGTGGGATTCGAACCCACGACCTGCTCTGCGAAATAGAGGCGCGCTATCCCCAACTGAGCTACCGAGGCGTCAACCTTTAAACGAGCGACGAAAGGATTTCCCCGCGATGCGAAGAAAATGCCAGTGAGGATCAAGAAGGACAAGAAGACCGGGGGAAGAGTTCGTCCGGCTGAACGCGACGCCGGAGCAGGTCGCCAAGGCTATCTTTGCCACTGCTAGTCGTCGCGATCCGAGCTTGAGGAAGGGGAAGAAAGAGTGTTGAAAGGCACGATTTTATCGGTGTATCGTGAGGACGATTCTTGCAAGGAGGTACACCAGAGGCATAGCCGTATGTTCTTGTCTTTCATCCTGTCTCTTTTTGTTCCGGACTCAGCCCAGTGGGCGCGGGCTGAACATCCAGAGTATGTCACCACCGCGGATGGTAGGAAGGTCGTCAGTAATGAAAAGTGACCCTCAAAATAAGCCAACGCTAGTAAACTGGAGTGCTGTCATACGTCTGCTGGTGATCCCGTTTCTCTCGATAGCGGTCCCTGTCTGCTGGTACTTCTTTGGAAGCGAGATCGTCACCAGAGTGATTATGGTATTTTCAGAGCCTTTGGCTGGAGACTCGGAAACCTGTGAGCAGCTAGCTCCCTTCGTCGTTAAGCTCTCGAAGGATAGATATGAGACCGTCAACAAGGCAGTGGTGTTGGTCCGGCACTACGAAATAGAGACTTTGAATCCGACCACGGAAAACCGGAAGTTGGAATGTACAGGTCGATTTGTCAATGAAGGTGGAGGGAAGGGTTACGTGAGATTCTACCTAGACAAGCCTGACAAGGACGGCGATATGGTCTTTGGGTTTACTTCTTTCATACCGGCTGTGAGGTAGCTGACACGTGACTGAGTTGGAAATAGGGAGCGACTCCGCTGCGGCCGTTTAGCTGCCTTTCCTCGGTACTTTACGGAGGAGCAAGTGAGAGCCTTCCTTGGATGGCTTTCCGTTCTTCTTGGACCATCGTACGACCTCATGGCGTTGAGGGAGACAGTACTTCAACAATAGAGGCCGTCCGCCGTCCCTCGTCCACTCCGGCCAGCCATGGGTGTGAATTCCTTCCGGCACGTAGTTCGTCATCAAGACGAAATGAGGCTGAACGGCCGCGTGACACCTGCCGTTAGAGCCGAAAATCTCTCCCAATCGCTTGGCCTTGCAGCTCAACTGGTGATTGTCCCAGTGCAGGTAGGCCTTCGCCTCGATAAGGGCCAGATGGGTCACTTCCTCCTCGTCGTCTTTGGTCTCGAAGGCGACGACGAGATCGATGTCTTGCTGGTTCTTGTTGATATTCTCGAATCCAGGGTTCTCGAAGGGTGTTTCAGGCTGGATTCCCGGGGTTTCGGTTAGATGAAGCGCGAGTTGGATCCAATCCATATGGTAGTCCATAGCGAGGAAGACGCGATTCGGTACCCGTACTCTGATGCACTCTTGCAGTCTCTTGCGGAAACCGTTGTCGAGGTGGGGCCTATCTCGGTCAAACCCTAGAGCCTCCCGGAGCACTGCGAACCGTTCCTTCCGGTCCAGGGACCGCAGGTTCTCGATTACTTGGGACATGCACGACCTTTGACCGTGTTGTGCCCTGCTCGCCTGCGCTTGCTCGATCCAATCCGAGGCGCCTAAGCGAAATCAACGGGAGAGTGCTACGCTCGTCCGCACTACTTGATCGTTTGCGAGGCAGTCCACCCAGTCCTCGGATCGTTTCTTGTTGACGGCACCAACTTTGGCATCCGGATTCCTGCTTCTTCGCATAGCTTCTGCCAATGCCATTTTGACTATCTTCCCCAAACTATCGCGATCGACTGGCATTACGTCCTCCTCTCTGCCCCAACAACCTTGGAGGTGCGCTACGACCGCATGTCCTCACGTATCTCTTCATTCTCGCGTACTATCGCGCGCTGAATGATCACTCCCCGGCGCGTCGAAGAGGTCCAGGATTAGCCTGTTGAATCGGCAATCCATTGACGTGTGGTCATAGGACGTTGTCGACGTAACAATGCCACCTTCGAATGCGTCGGCATCGTAACACGCTTCAGCTCACTTGAACCCGCAAGCCTTGGCGGTCGCACCCGCGTTAACGCGCACGCCCTGTCGCGTACCAAAGCAGCCGTTGACCGCGTTGCCTGTCGCAAGCTCTTTTCCAGATTTGTCGAGCACTACCCCTGGGCCATGGATCTTGCCATCTTGCCATTTTCCCTCATAACGGTAACCGCCGGGAAAGATGCGGGTGCCACGACCATGACGCTTTCCGTTTCGGTACCCGCCTTCGTAGCGGCCGCCGTTGGGATAAGTGTAGGTGCCTCGGCCGTGCATTTTGCCAACCTGCCACTCGCCCTCGTAGCGGTTGCCGTTAGCGTAGGTGTAAGTGCCGAGGCCATGATGCAGTCCATTCCGGTACCCGCCTTTGTAGCGGTCGCCATTGAGCCAAGTGTGGGTGCCGCGGCCGTGCTGAAGATCATCTTGCCACCGGCCCTCATAGCGGTCACCGCTGGCAAGAGTTAAGGTGCCGTGACCATGCTTCTTGCCATCTTGGAACTCGCCCTCGTAGCGGTCGCCGTTGGCAAGAATTAAGGTGCCGCGGCCATGCCACTTGTAATTTCGAAACTCGCCCTCGTAGCGCATGCCGTTGGGAAGAGTTAAGGTGCCGCGGCCGTGCCACTTGCCATTCCGCCATTCGCCCTCGTAGCGTACGCCGATGGCAAAAGTGAAGGCGCCGCGGCCGTGCTCCTTGCCATCTCGCCATTCGCCCTCGTAGCGGTCACCGTTAGGATCCAACAGGGTGCCGCGGCCATGCCTCTTGCCATCCCGCCATCCGCCCTCGTAGCGCTCGCCGCCGGCAATAGTGAACGTGCCGCGGCCATGCTTGCGCCCTTGGCGGTAGCCGCCCTCGTAACTCTTCTCCCCAAGAGCACCCCTCCACACCGCCCTTCCCTCCCCTATTGCCTTGCCGCCTTCACAGGCTCCCGTCCAACTCACTGCTTCGCCGGGTTGCGGATTGGGGTTCCACAGTTGGCATGCATTCTCTGTGGCTACCGCCCAGACGCCAACAGGCGCCACCCCCAGCAGTGTCCTCGCTCGTTCACTGGTCAACTGCATGGGTGTCGATCCGCCCTTGGTCCGCGCATGGATGTCGGCCCCGGCCCTTACGAGTGTCGTGACCGCATCAGGGTTGTCCCGCGCCGCCGAATGCAGGGGTGTTGCTCCGGATATGGCCCGTGCATTGATATCGGCCCCAGCCTTCAAGAGGGCCGCGATGACATCAGGATTTTTGTTTTCCTGCGCTGCCAAATGCAAGGGTGTCCGTCCGAGCAGGTCCCGCGCATCGATATCGGCCCCAGCCTTCAAGAGGGCCGCGATGACATCAGGGTTTTTGTTTTCCTGCGCTGCCAAATGCAGGGGTGTCGATCCGAGCTTGTCGACGGTCGCATTCACGTCCGCTCCCGCCCTTAGACATCGTAAGACATCCACCACGGCGGCCTTCCTGAAGAACTTTTTCGTGTTCCACTCTTCACACAAAACCTCCGCCATCGCGGGCCTTGCGCCAAGCGACGCCAAGAGGCACAGACACAAAGACACGAGAGATACCCCAGGAAACTTCATGGTCTCAGGTCAGGCAGAGTGGCGAAAACCGCTTTCCAGTCGATCATGGCGCCGAGCGGTCCCCTCTTCAGTGCTCCGCCGGTGGAGCGACTGCGTCGAGCACGTTTACCGGTCTTCCGGCCATCGAGCATCTCGTAGAACAGTTCGTGCCTTTCGATCTCGTCTTGCAGCGCGGCATACTGCGCAGTGGCCGCGGCCAGATCCTTCCTCAGCCGGTCGATCTGCCTCTTCACGCTGGCCCTGAGGTTCTCAGCCATCTCCAATCCCTTCATGTAGGCCGCCGTTCGGGCAAATCGGCTCCTTGTCGGCGACCGGAAGCCATGCAAGACGCGTTGTGGACGTCGCAGCTTCCGCCTACGAGGGATCGTGTACACCAGCGGCAGCGCTGTTTCAATCAACAGTGCCTCGAATCGGATTGAGCGGAGTTCAAGACAATTGCCGCCGTTCACCGACATGCCTGCGAGATGGCGTTCCTGTCCCTTGTCGCCGAACCGGGAAGCGCGTATCCGGGCACTATGGACATACAGAATCGGCACGGACAGGCGCTCGGCGGGGGGCGCGGACGATGGTAGCGTCGATAGGCAAGATAGCCTCTCCGTCGCAGGGGGCGAGCTACTACGAGCGTGACGGGTACTACGCCAAGGACGACCCTGCGCACCGAGAGGCGAGCGCCTGGGCAGGCCGCGGCGCGGAGGAACTGGAGCTTTCGGGCCCGGTGGATCCGGACACGTTCCACGCCATCCTCGAGGGCAAGGTTCCGGGCGGGCGCCAGCTCGGCCGCAAGGACCTGGACGGCAACGTCCAGCATCGTCCGGGCCGGGACGTGACGCTCTCCGCGCCCAAGTCGGTGTCGCTCCTGGCCATGGTGGGTGGAGACGAGCGGATCGTGGACGCCCACGACAGGGCGGTCGGCAGGACGCTCGCCTGGATAGAGAAGAACGCCATCGAGACCCGGATGCAGGACAGGGCGAGTGGAGCGATGGTCCGGGCCGGGGACCAGAAGATGGTGGCCGCAACCTTCCGCCACAACACCTCCCGCAATCTCGATCCTCAGCTCCACACTCATGCCGTGATCGCCAACATGGTGCAGGGCGGAGACGGGAAGTGGCGCACGATGGTGGACGACGGGCTTTTCAAGAACAAGATGACGATCGGGGCGATCTACCGGGCGGAGCTGGCGCAACGGCTCCAGGGCCTGGGCTACGGGATAGAGAAGACGCACCCGGACGGCCGGTTCGAGATCGCGGGGGTGTCGCGCGAAGTGATCGAGGAGTTCTCGACGCGGCGGTCGGAGATAGAGGCGGCGATGGCGGAGCGGGGCCTGGGCAGGACGGGCGACAACCCTCACCTGGCGGCGCGGGCCACGCTGATGACGAGGGCTGCGAAGCGCGACGTGGAACGGGACGAGCTGCGCGGGTCCTGGGAGCGTCAGGCAACGGAGTTGGGTTTTTCGGCCGAGACGGTGAGGGCAAGAGCGCGCCGGGCGGAGCGGGAACGGCCGGAGCCGGACCTGTTCTCGGATGGGGGCAAGGCTGCCGGGGAAGCGGCGTCCTGGGCGGTGGAACATCTTTCCGAACGGAAGGCGGTGTTCGGCCATGCCGATCTGCTCGCCGCCGTGCTGGCCCGGGAGCCGGGCGCGGTCACTGTGGAGGCGGCGGAGCGGGCAGTCTCGGAGCTCGAACGGGAGGGCGGCCTGCACGCAGCCAAGGGTCTCGAACACGGCAGGCACTGGACCACGGACGCGGCAATGGGGCGGGAGTCCGAGGCGATTGCGCTGATGCAAGCGGGCCAGGGCGCCGAAAAAACGATCATGCGGGGCTGGATCGCGGAGACGAAGCTCCACGGGGGCCGTCTCAACGAGGGCCAGAAGGAAGCAGTGAAGATGGTGCTCGCGTCCAGAGATCGTGTGGTCGGAGTGCAGGGCTATGCGGGAACGGGCAAGACGACGATGCTGAATCGGCTTCGGACGCTCGCGGAAGGCCGGGCTTACAACACGATGGGCCTTGCGCCATCGGCCTCCGCGGCCCGCACCCTGGAACGGGAATCGGGGATCGAGTCGGAAACCGTCCAGAGGTTTCTGGCGCGCCATGCGGGGATCGTGGAAGGCCGGGGCACGGCAAGGGGGCTTCGGAACATGCGGGATCGGTTCTCGAAGACGGTCCTCGTGGTGGACGAGAGTTCGCTTGCGTCGAGCGAGCAGATGCGGGGACTGCTGCGGGTTGCGACCACGCTCCAGGTTCCGCGCGTGATGCTGGTGGGAGACGAGAAGCAACTCGGGGCGGTGGAGGCAGGGAAGCCTTTCGAGCAACTTCGGCGGGCCGGGATGCAGACCGCGGTGATGGACGAGATCCTGCGGCAGCGCGACATGGAGCTCAGGGAAGCGGTCCGCGCGGGCCTTGCGGGCGAGGTCAGGACCGCGTTCGAGAAGCTCGGAGACAGGATCGCGCAGGTTGAGAGGGAGGATATCGGTACGGAAGCAGCAGGACGCTGGCTCTCGCTGTCTCCCCAACAGCGCGCTGCGACCGGGGTGATCGCGCCAACGCGAGCGTTGCGGGACGAGATAAACGAGACGATCCGGGCGCAACTTGTAGCGGAAGGCGCGGTCTCCGGTCCTGCAAGGCAGGGCAAGAAGCTGGTGTCGCGGGGCCTGACCAATGCCGAGATGGCGCGGGCCTCGAACTACTCGGCGGGAGACACGGTGATCTTCAACCGCCGGTACAAGACCCTCGGGGTGGAGAAAGGCGACGAGCGCGAGGTGGAAAGGGTCGACTACGAGCGCAACACGGTCTGGCTCGGCGACAAAAACGGCAACCTGGTGGACTGGCGGCCCTACATGCTGGCGGGCGCCAAGGGCGGAGTGGAGGTCTACCGGAGCGAGGAGATGGAGCTTCGCAAGGGAGACCGCGTGCGGTGGACGCGGAACGATCCGGGCTCGGGGCTCGCCAACGGGGAAACCGCGGCCGTGGAATCGGTCGGAAAGGACGGCGTCGGCTTCCGCCTCGAGGACGGATCGGCAACGAAACTGGCCGAACGCGACCCCCAACTCCGGCACCTCGACTGGGCTTTTGCCTCTACGGTGCACGCCTTTCAGGGCAGGACGGTGGACCAAATCGTTGCGGCCATGCCCACGGGGAACCCGGATCTGACCAACCAACGTGCCTTCTACGTGGCGATCAGCCGGGCCCGGGACGCGGCAGAGCTGGTCACCGACGATGCCTGGAAGCTCTCGGATCAACTGGAGAGAGCCACGGGCGAGCGGGTTGCGGCGCTTGATGGGGCCGCGATGGAGGCCGCGCACGAAGTGGTGTTCGGCCTCGAAACCGACCACGAACGGGACGGCGATCAGGAGGCGCATGGACATGACCGGACGGATCACGCCCTCGAAGAGGAGCACGTTATCGATCCGGAGCGCGAGCGCGAGTCTGGTCCGGGCCTCGAAACCGACGGCGACCTCGACCGTTCAGAGGAGTCGGAACACGATCGCCTGCAGGACGAGAGCTTCGAGCCGGCGCAGGTGACCCTCGATTTCGATCTTGAGATGTAGAAACCCCGGCTCCTTCCGGCCGACCTAGCGACCGTCGCCAGCAAGACCCCGTCGTGAAACGAACCTGGAAAGCTCGACGCGGCCGCCGGACCGGACTTGGTATCCCAGCCGCTCCCTCCAGCCGCCGGGCCTCCCGGTCCCGCGGTTGTCATTCCCGTGCGCGGCCTGTCGTTGGTCCGCCCGCCCGTATACTCCAGGGCGGTAGCGGATTTCCTGCGTATGTCGCCCGTATAGCTCCATATTCCTGCGCACGAGGGCGCCCTCGGGACCGTGTTCTATGACTGGCGCATTGATGGCCGTGAACGGTCGGAATCGGACGTCGTCTGCACAGCCCAAAGGAGCCGGAACGATCTTGGAAAAGCCGCCGCCGATCGCTGGCATCGCGCGATCTGTCGGTCAGCGCGTAGGAGATCCGTTATAGGATTCTCGCCAGGAGCCGGGCTGGCGGTAGTGCTGGCACACTGGCAAGTCGTTGATTTCGCGGGCCGATGTTCGGACCGACATACGATCGGTACACGCCCGTGTTTCGAAGAGAACACGCCTTTTCCAGGGTATGAGGGGTTCCGAGGGGCTCGAACCGGGCAAGGGAGCGCACCCGGACGCAGACATGGCACGACAGGCACCGAGGTGCGGCAGGTGTGAAGGAATACCGGCTCCGCCGTAGAGACGGAGCCGCAAGGTGAGATCTAGCCGATGGGGGACGAAAGGACGCGCAATATCAACGAGTTAGCCCGAGCGGCGATTGAGCGGGAGATGGAGGTCAGAGAATACAGGTCCGAAGCCGTGGATCGCGGGCGGTCTCCGGGCATCGGCAGCCGTGGCGTCGCGAGCGCAGGTCTGGCGGCGAAGATTCTCTGCAGAACCGGGGCGATTCCCTGGGGAACCGGGTGCGACGCTCTGGAGAACCGGGGGCGATTCTCCGGAGAATCACGGCGCCATACATCCCTGTTTTATCGATAGTTTTTTTCGTACTACGCCGTGTTACGATTGTACTACAATCGGCTTACAGCAGCTTACAATCCGATTACAGCAGCCCGGACCAGGCAATGGCCGCGGCTGCGCGGGCGGCGAAGCGACGCAAGGCATTCGGGGCTATATGGCTGCCGGGCACCATGAGCACACGGGGATTGGCGGGCGCCAAGGCTGCGCTGCCCGCAACAAGCTCGCTGCCCACCTTGCCGCGGCTCAAGCCCGAGAGAATCTTGTCTTGCTTCCTTCGGCGAGGAACACGGCCACCAGAGAACTCGACGGACACCGGGTGGCGCTCAGCGTCGGTTCCCCGCGCACTTGCAGGAACACTTCCCGGACCCGTCGTGCGGCTTCCAGGCCGGCGTCAAGGAAGCAGGGGAGAACAAGGCGATGCCCGGCTGGGCGACACGCGCTCGACACTCACCCGACCGTTGCTGCCGGCGGTGGTGCAGATGTGCCGGACATTCCAGAAGTCGCCAGTGAACAGAGTGGTGCGGCCATGCCGCGACAGCATGCCCGGCACTCTTGTCGGAGTCGAGGTGCAGGACGTCTCTGAGGACGACACAGGTGTCGCCGAAACGTAGCGACGCCTGGTTGGCGGAAGCGACGGCGGTCACCTGCAGGTCGGCGTTCAGGCGTTCGGGCATGATGGCTGGAGGCATTGCAGGCGCTGCACGCGCGGGACGACGCGGCGGAGCTTCGCGTGGCCGGGCGTCTCGGCTCTGGCATTCTGTTCCGGGTGCCGCTGTCGCGGTCCTTCAGGAAGGAATGCCGCTCAGGAGGGAGGGAGCAATGAGGAAGACCGATATCGCGGGCCGGGTTGCCGGCCGTGCCTCGCTGACGAAGGTCCAGGCGAAGCGCGCGGTCAACGCACTATTCGAGGACTGAACACGGTGCCAACGTTGCGCAATGCTCTTCTTTTTGCCGCGCCCAGCCAGCGAGACGAAGCGCGAACCTGCGTCGGTTTCGCCGTGGCGGCACCGCGGACATCCGGACAGCCACGGCTACCGCAAGTCGAGTTCCCGCACGAGTTCCTCGACGTCGATGCCGTGATGCCGGGCGATGCTCTTCAGAATGCTCGACAGCGTCTTCGCCTTGATGGGATCGTGCAGCGGGATGACCTCATGGTGTTCGCCTCCCGCCTGTGTCGTGACGCGCACGTGGGAGCCCCGCTGTCGCACCTTTTCGTAGCCCATCCGACGAAGCGCGGCCAGGAGGGCGGCGCCGCTTACGTCGCGCGGGACCCTCACGCCACCAACACCTCGTCCCTCACGTAGTGCAGCCGAATCAGGCGCGGCCGGACCGTGTCGTCGTCGAAGTAGCAGTCCACCGCTTCCCTGACATTACGGCGGAGTTCATCCAGGGTGTCGCCCTGCGTGTGGATGCCGAACCCCAGGGCACTGGCCGAGTATCCTCCGTCCAGTTCGTCCTCGCTTACCTCGAAAATGATCTCTGTTCCCGACATCGCTCACTCCGGTTCTTTCCACCCTCGTATCTTTGGGACTCGGCGGGAATCGCCTGGCAGCGGGCCAAGGTTTATGGCGTGCATGAAGATCCGTGGACATACTGTCAATCCCGGTCTATCCTGTCAAACGCGGCATGCCCACGGTGGCATGCCGCGCCGCGGATGCAGTTGCCGAACTCGATGAGGCGCCGGTCAGGTTCGGTGGCGACAACGGCGCGTGTCGAGTAATCTGCTGCACTCCTCAGCGCGACGGAGCACCGGAAGTGGAAGTCCTGACACAGGAGGAAAGAATAGCCAGGCAGAGTTTCTCCTGCGACTCTTGCGGACTGCCCATCAAGGAAGGTGACGTTCATCTTTACACGAGACAGACCGACAGCGACGAGGTGGAGACACTCCGGTCGCATGTGGACTGCTATGACGGAGCGTACCTGGTCTGGAGCCAAACCACCGTATCGAATGAACGCTTCCCCAAGGTAGCGGATATGGACCGCGCTGACATCGCCCCGATTGCACGACACGACAAGGGGTTGGCGCAACGACTCGCGGAGAGGTTGGGATTTCTGGACGAGTGAATTCGGACGTGGGGAAGATATCGGACAGGGTATCCGCAACCCCACGCCCGGCGGCTTGTAGGCTCGGAACCCCCGTTCGTACGGAGAACCCGGCCGCGGGACTCAGGCGGGCGGCGCTGGGTTGCTAGCGGACCGGGTGGCTAGCACCGCTATGGTCCGAGTTCCTTGTCTACAGACGGTTGCATCGGCTCGGGCGAGATGTCGAGCGAGGCTCGCATATCTCCTGTGCGGGCGGCTCCTGCCCACGTCCGTCGACGCCCGGGCATCGTCGCGACGGCGCAACTGGGGGGCGTCGGGACCGAGCCCGAGCCCCCGCCCGCCGCCCGAAAGCCTTTGGCACGACATCGAGATTCGCATGAAGCCACGAGCGCCGCTTGGCGAAGGCAGTCGAGCTGAAGACGAGATCGACCGAACTCTGCGGGAGAAATACCACTTTCGGCGACTCTCCCGGGCAGAAGTGGATCAACTCTCCGAAAAACACGTGCAACGTCTTCAAGACGAATACGATGTGGCCCGCGCACGGGAGATCAGGAAGGCCATCCGGCAAGGCCGCATGGAAGTGGTGAGCGGTCAGGAACTCAAGGAGGAATTGGACCGAATATGTCAGCAGGAAGACTAGGCGGGGACTTTGTAGGCCAAGTTGTCCTGACCACCAGCCAAATGTGGCATGCGGGATGAAGCCATGAATATCCGTATTCACCGGGGCACGAAGGAGATCGGCGGCACCTGCATCGAGATGGAGGCTCAGGGGAAGCGCATCGCCCTCGACGTAGGCCTTCCGCTTGATGCTCCCGATGACGTCGAGGCGCACAAGGACCTGCTGCCGCAGGTGTCGGGGTTTCGGGATCCGGACGAAAGTCTGCTCGGTGTTTTGATTTCCCATCCCCACATGGACCACTATGGCCTCGCCAAATACATTCGCCCGGAAGTTCCCGTCTATATTGGCGAGGGGGCACACAGTGTGATGAAGGCCGCGAGCGCCTATGTGCCCAACGGGAGCGCCTTCACGGACCCGCACTTCATCACCGACCGGAAACCGGTCGAGATCGGACCGTTCCGCGTCACGCCGTATCTCGTGGACCACAGCGCATTCGACGCCTACTCCCTGCTGGTGGAGGCGGATGGCAAACGCGTGTTCTACTCCGGGGACTTTCGGGCCCATGGGCGCAAGGGGAAGCTGTTCGAGGCGATGGTCGCCCGCCCGCCGAAGGCCATCGATGTCCTTCTCATGGAGGGAACAACAATCGGACGGACCGGGACCCACGAGGGGTTCGCCACCGAGGGCGAGCTTGAGCAGGAGTTTGCTCAGGCGTTCAGGGAGACGAAAGGCATCCACTTCGTCTGGACATCGTCGCAGAACATCGACCGCTTGGTGACGATCTTCCGGGCCGCCAAACGGACCGGCCGGTTATTGCTCATCGACCTTTACACCGCCGTGGTGCTGGAGGCCACCGGCCGGGACAGCATCCCGCAGTCGAATTGGGATCAGGTGCGGGTCTACATTCCTCACCGCCAGCGTGTGTTCATCAAGGAGAACGGCCTGTTCGACGACCTCGGGCGACACAGGGCGAACCGGGTCTTTTCGGAGGCGCTGCCCGGCTTGGCCAGCAAGGCCGTCATGTTGTTCCGTCCGATGGCGATGACCGACCATGGCGTTCAGGCGGTCCTGGACGGCGCCAGCTTCACATATTCGATGTGGGAAGGATATCTGAAGGAGAAGGGATCGCAGAGGGTGCTGAAGTGGCTCGAACAGCACGGAATCCCCCGTCGTACGATTCACACGTCCGGCCACGCATCAGTCGCCGACCTCGAGCGTCTGGCAGCCGCGTTGGCGCCCCGTACCCTCGTGCCGATTCATTCCTTCGAGACGGGACGGTTTGGTGAGTTTTTTCGCCATGTCGCTCAAAAAGACGACGGCAAGTGGTGGGAAGTTTGACAGGAGAAAGCGAGGGGCAACGTGAGCGACTTTCAACGAAGACTACCAAAGAACAGCATGAAGGAGCTAGAGAAGCTTGTTTCAAGCCGTATGGGCTGGTGGCCGGATCTGCTCGCTGAGTGGGCCCCAAGTGGCAGTCGGGGCGAACTGCGGCTGGCGGTTCGCAACGGGTACATGAACTTCTATTCGAAGGGGCAATCCATCGCGAAGATCTCTTTCGGCCGTGGAGGCTCGTCACCGACCATGCGTATCCACGAGAAGTACGTAAAGAAGTCTTCGGACGGAGGGCAGAGGTACATCAAGCTATCGGGTGACACGGGACGTGACCCGGACGGGCGGCCTGTTGCTTGGCGTGGCCCCAAGATGCTCCGAGCTTGGGTTAGAAACTCGCGCCAGTACAGCGGCACAGAAAAAAGCTGCATCGACGCGTTGGTTGGAGTATCGCCCAAAGTGATCGATCTTGAGATGGGCCTCCCCGCTTTCGGTGACCGAAAGACTGCTCTCCGACTTGACATGGTTGCTCTGGAGGGCACTCCGAAAGATATCCGTCTCGTTTTCTGGGAAGCCAAGATGATTGGGGATACACGTTTGCGGTCGAGAGACGGTACCCCAAAGGTGTTCGAGCAAATCAATGATTATCAAAGATATCTAGAATCCCCTAACCGTAGGCAACAGGTAATTGTGGCCTATCGGAAGTGTTGTAGAATTATCCCAGACCGTGTGAAAACTCGACGTGCCATCACGGGGAGCGGGCAAGTTTGGTATGGTAGGACATGGCACACATTTCAGGCGATGATCGTTCACAGCAACTGCTTCTGCCGGATGCCGTGGACGACTGGGTGAGCGCGGACAATCCGGTTCGTTTCATAGATGCCTTTGTGGATGGGCTTGACCTTGAGCGGGCTGGTTTCGAGCGGGTACAGGCCAACAGGACGGGGCGGCCGGGCTACGACCCGGCGGACCTCCTGAAGCTGTACCTCTACGGGTACCTGAACCGCATCCGTTCGAGCCGGCGCCTGGAGGCCGAGACCCACCGCAATCTCGAAGTGATCTGGTTGCTGCGCCGGCTTCGGCCGGACTTCAAGACGATCGCGGACTTCCGGCGCGACAACCGGGAGTCGTTTCGGCAGGTGTTTCGCGAGTTCGTGCGTCTTTGCCGCGAACTCGACCTCTACGGCCGGGAGCTGGTGGCCGTCGACGGCACGCGCATCAAGGCGGTGAACAACGTACACCGCAACTTCACGCGGGCCAAGCTCGAAAGAGAGCTGAAGAGTGCCGAGGAGCGCCTGGAACGCTACTTGGGGCAGATGGACGATGCCGATGCAGAGGATGATGGCAGCGACGGGGCGGTGGCGGATCTGCAAGGGAAGATCGCGGCGCTTCAGGAACGCCGCGCGACCTTGAGGGAGTACCGGGACAAGCTGGAGGAGAGCGGCCGTGGACAGCTGTCGCTGACCGACCCGGACTCGCGCGCGATGAGAAACGGCAAGGGCCCGCTGGTGGGCTACAACGTGCAGATCGCGGTTGACGCCAAGCACAGCCTGATCGCCGAGCAGCAGGTCTACAACAACCTGAACGACTTCGGTCTGCTGGCGCAGACGGCGGTGGCCGCGCGCGAGAACCTCGCGGTGGACAAGATCGACGCCGTGGCCGACAAGGGGTACTACAAGATCGACGATATTGAAGCCTGCGAGGCGGGCGGGGTCGCGCCGCACGTGCCCAAGCCGGAGGATCGGTCGCCGATGAAGAAAAAGGGGCTTTTCACCAAGTCCCGGTTCCGCTACGACGGCGCGACGGACAGCTACGCCTGCCCCGGCGGCCAACGGCTGCGACCGACCTATTTCCACCAACTTGCCGGTGGGACCCGGATTCAATACGTCAACCGGAAGGGTTGCCGAAGCTGCTGTCTGCGGCCGCGCTGCACGGCCGACACCCATCGTCGCATCTCCCGCTACGCGAACGAAACCATCCTGGAGCGCATGGCCGAACGCCTGGTCGCGCGGCCCGATCTGTTGGTCCGCCGCGGGGCGTCGGTAGAGCATCCGTTCGGTTCCATCAAGCAATGGATGGGCCACGGCGCCTTTCTGACGCGGCAACTGGAAAACGTCCGGGGAGAGTTCAGTCTGACCGCTCTGGCGTACAACATGCGCCGAGCGATCAATCTTGTCGGCGTGCCGGCTCTCGTCGTCGCCGCGGGCTGACGGCCCCGGAAGCAGCCCTGAAGCCGGCTCCACACCCGCAGATGTCAGTTCGGACGATCCGCCTCCCGAAACAAACCGGGATGGACACGGTAATCCTTGCCTCCACTGCGGTTGCTCGCGGTAGGCTCGAGAGGGTCGTACATGCCCTATGATGTCCTGAGACTCCTCGTTCCCGCCACAGTTTTCACACGGTCTGATCCGAGACCTTCACGCGATGGCGACCCTTGTGAGGAGAATGCAGCCGCTAGATCCTCTAATCTTGGCAGCTGGTGAACCCGACAGCAACGTTGAGATTGAGACTCCGAGATTGGTGATTTTCGACGACGGCGAGAACCGCAATGAAGATGCTTGGAGAAGACACCTTCACGTATTGCGCGACCGGCTCCATGTGGCGATCGTCGAACAGCGATCGCTACGGAACCCTGTCGAGGCCCTCGTGTAAAGCGTCCTAACCCCAATGTCGCAAGACTGAGCGATGAAAGCATAGGAAGCAACGCATGAATGGCAATCCACACCCTCAGCTGGTTACTCACGCCGACTGGAGCAAGGATCCGAACAAGCGGTGGTGTTCTACCGCCACGTTGGACACTAGCGGTCGCTATCGTATCGGGGCTCCAGAGCGGGTCGGGGATCTTTCAACGTATTTCACGCGCCTGCTCAATGGCGCGGGCGCAGACGCTGTCGTGCTCAGCGGTTTCGATTTCCCGATAGGACTGCCGAAGTCCTACGCCGACAAGGCCGGCATAACGAGGTTCCGGAGCGCGCTGCCCCGCTTTGGCCGTGGTCGTTGGCCCGACTTCTACCGTCCGGCAGATACGCGCTCCGCCATATCCGTGACTCGCCCCTTCTACCCGACGAGTCCGCGTGGCACATGCCGGCAGCATCTAGTCGAGGGGCTGGGCATGGAGGACTTCGGTGAGCTGTATCGGCGTTGCGAGAAGCAATCTGGTCGCAACCGGGCTGCGGCGCTGTTTTGGCTGGTCGGACGCAATCAGGTTGGAGCGGCCGCGATCACCGGTTGGAGAGACCTGCTCGGCCCGGCCTTGGCGAACAAAGACATAGCCGTGTCGATCTGGCCCTTCGATGGCGATTTGACCAAGCTCCTGAAGCGTCCTGGCGTCGTCGTGACGGAAAACTATCCTGCCGACGTTTATCGACGCCTGGATCTCGAGATTCGCAGGAACAATCGGTCGAAGCGTCGACAGTCAGATCGGGCCCTCGACGCGGGAGCGATGACCGCTTGGGCGCGCAACCGCCAAGTGCACCTGACGGATCAACTCCGCGCGGAGATCGCTGACGGATTCGGTGAGAGTCCCAACGGCGAGGATCCCTTCGATGCCTTTGTCGGCTTGCTTGGCATGCTGGATGTAGTGCTCGGTAATTCGCCATCCGGTGCGCCGGGCGACCCCACGACACAGATTGAGGGCTGGATCCTTGGGCAGTCCGTCACACCAGCAACGGACGTGTAGGAATTCGACAACCTGTGTAGAGGCCGACATCCGAAACCACCGCAGCCATCGAGGCGGTGAAGGCCGATCTTGTGAAATGGCTCTTCGGCGGACTGATCGCCCAAGGCGGCCTGATCGTCGCCCTCGTCAAACTTCTCTAGCCCCGCGCGTCACCCAAAGGCATCCGAGGTTCAAGATTCCGCGCCGTGGGACGACACGGTTGCGCCAAGTTATGAGTCCCTGCATCGGTGTTGCAACAGTGTTGAATCGACGCGTTCGCGCCGGATCTTCAAGCCTGCCAGCAGTTCGTCCGTGATCAATTTATTCTCCAATAAATCAATAGCTTACAGATTCCCTGTTGGCTCGCCCGTCGGTAGTAGGAAAGCACCAATAGAGGAAATCGACGCTCAGACCCAGCGCCTCGACCGCACCGCAGACCGCCTCATGCCTGACCTCCGCGACCTCCAGCGCGAGCAGGACGGCTCCGAGATCAAGTCCCGCGAGCTCGAACTCATCACCGACCGGGCGCAGAATCTCACCGCCCGACGCGACGCCTTCGAGAAGATGCGCGACGCGGCGGCCCAGGACTACCAGCTCCAGACCGGCAACGTCTGGCGGCCCCGCTCAGGCTCCCACACCAGCCAGACCGGCAAGCTCACCTCCGCGGCCGTCGACGCCCGTGACTTCATGCGCGCCCGTCAGGACCGCAAGACCCAGGCGCACCTGCCCGAGGGTACCCTGGTGGCGGTCACCGGAGGCAAGGGCGTGAGCGAGCCGGCCGCGGTCTTCCAGCGCCTCGACAAGGTCCGCGAGAAATACACCGACATGGTTCTCGTCCACGGCGGCGGCCCGGGCGTCGAGCGCATCGCAGCGAGCTGGGCCGAGCAGCGCGGCGTCCACCAGGTCGTGTGCAAGCCCGACTGGGACCGCCACGGACGGGCCGCTCCGTTCCGCCGCAACGACGACCTCCTCAACCTCCTGCCGAAGGGCGTCATCGCGTTCCCCGGCAGCGGCATCACCGACAATCTCGTCGACAAGGCGCGGCAACTCGGCATCCCGGTTCAGAAGGTGGCCGCCTGAGCCGCACATCACAGGGGTCGCGTCGCTTCGGCGGCGCGGCCCTTTTTTTTGTCGGTGCGTCCGGGCAAGAACACAAACAACGCTCGCTTCGCGTCGCGCCTCGGGTCACGGGCGCTCCCTCCACGCTCCGTCTGCGCAACCGCCCCACGGCTCGCCGCCTTCGGCGGCGTCGCAGCACCCTTGCCGTCCGCCTCGCTACGCTCGTCGTCGGCACATTCCTCCTCCGCGTCGCCCGCCACCGGCTTCCGCTCCCCGTCGGCGCCTTCAGCACGGATCGCCTCGGCCGCTCCGCCGGTTTCCACGTCACCGGCGTTGCCGGTGACGCTACCCTGTCGAGTCGCTGCGCGGTCTCGCGCCTTCGGTCGCTTGCGCTCCCTCCGCGCTTCGTTCACCGACAAGATGACATGGTCCGTACGCCGTTCTTCAACGCCGTGCCTGGCTGCACTTCATCCCAGCGTGCGCACGGCTCGCCGTCTCGTACACATCACCGACACACACGGCCTAGACTTGAAGCCTGTCTCCATTGTAGTCTACATTTCGGCATCCAAACCCGCGATTGAAAGGAGAGCCCAATGCCAGAAATAAAAAACATACCTAACAAGATGATCGACGAACATGAGAACTGGCACACGCAGCCTGGCAACCCTTCGCTCGGAGGACGCACCATCAACCCGTGGCCGGCTCCAGGGACCGGACCTTTGTCGGGATCAGGTGCCGAATTTCTAAACTGGCATCATGGCTACATCGACCGTTTCAACCAATGGGTAGCTTCGTTGCCCCAAGAACAACGACCGGCCCAAGCGGACATCCAACCGTGGACAGAAATACCGATGGGTTTCAAGATGGGAATGCTGGGATGGAACCAAGAACTCTCAAATCAGGAACAACGCATCCAGGACATGACGAATTTCGCCACCCTTGATGATTTGGGGATATTTCTCGAGTGGGGCTTGCACGGTTTTCTGCACAATGCTGCGGCCAGAATGTTCAACGAACCCGTAATCTTAAGTTTTGCGTCGCCGCGAAGCACCTACTTTTGGCAACTGCACGGGCTCATCGAAAACTGGCGTCAACGTTGGATTGCTCAGAGCCAAAGATAAACCGTCAGGTGCGGAGCAAACGTTATTGTCGCGGCCTGGGCTCGTAGAAGGTGCTGGCCGTGCCAATGGCAACCGAAACCGCACACTTGTGAGAAGCGCGTCGGTGCGGATTGGAGGTTCTTCCCCGCACTGTGTTGCACAGTCCTCGCTTCACCTCCTGCGGCATCGTTCCGACACCGGTCTTCGTTGCCCGTGACGCTGCTCCGTTGAGTCCGCTGCACGGTATCATCCCTTTGGCCGGACATCCCTCGCCCCAGTCGCTGGCGCTCGTTCGCCGGCACCGCGGCATGGTCCTTGCGCCGTTCTTCAACGCCATGTCTGGCTGCCGCATCCCGCCACGCACACGGCTCGTCGTCGGCACACATCTCCGCGTCGCCCGTGCGGGCTTCGCCCGCCACCGGCCCCCGCTCCCCGCCGCCCCCGGTGTCCGCACCGCTGCGGACAACCCAGCCGACGCCTCCGGCAACGTGCTGCGCACGCGTGCCGTCGGCACCTTCACCCGCATCATCCTGCACTGGCGCCGCTCCGCAGTCTCGGCTCTTTCAACTCGGCATCCCTCGCGCCTCCGGTCGCTGACGCTCCCTCCGCGCTTCCTCTGCCGACTGCCTCCGGCCACACACACGGCTCGCCGCCTCCGGCGACATCGCCGCACCCGTGCCGTCCGCCTCGCTGCGCTCGTCTTCGGCACGCCCCTCTACCTCCGCGTCGCCCGTGCCCGCTTCGCCCGTCACCGGCCTCCGCTCCCCGCCGCCCCCGGTGTCCGCACCACTGCGGACACCCCAGCCGACGCCTCCGGCAACGTGCTGCGCACGCGTGCCGTCGGCGACTTCACCACTGACCACCACTCAATCGGCGCAGCGGCTCCGCCGGTTTCCACATCACCGGCGCTGCCGGTGACGCTACCCTGTCGAGCCGCTGCGCGGTCTCGCACCTTCGGCCGCTGGCGCTCCCTCCGCGCGCTTCGTTCTCCGACAAGACGCCGTGGTCCGTGCGCCGTTCTTCAACGCCATGCCTGGCTGCTTCATCCCAGCGTGCGCACGGCTCGCCGCCTTCGGCGGCACCGCCGTACTCACGCCGTCCGCCTCGCTGCGCTCGCTCCAACGTTCTCCTCAACAGCGTGCCGCTCTCGATTGCCGCCGACATGCGCCCGTCTTCGGAACGGCCCCTCCACCACGGCCCGTGTCGCCGAGGACCCGCTTCGCGCCTCCCCTGCGCCACTCGGCGACACGGGCCTTCCCCCCCTCCTTCGGGCCGGTTCGCCCAGCCTCCTGCGCCTCGCCCGCGCGCGCTTCGCCCGTCACCGGTCTCCGCTTCCCCCATGCTCCGTGTCCGCAACACTGCGGATGCCCCTGCCCCCGCTTCCGGAAACGTGCTTCGCACGTGTGCCGTCAGCTCCGTCCGCACTCTCCTCCACTCAGTCGCCGTGGCGGCTCCCTTCCGTCGCCTTCGCCGACGTCAATCCCACCTCGCTTGTACCCTTCGTTCTGTCGTTCCTGACCGCGTTCCGCGGCTTTGGTTCTCACACCCCACGCATCTCTGATGCTGGTGACGCCATTCGCATCCTTGGCCCCCCGCTCTCTGCGAAACCATCGCCTTTCGACGCCGCAGCCTTGTTGGACCGAGCGTATGTCGCACCGATACACGCCGGCATCCTGCCCCTGGCCATGCAAGGCTACGCTTGTCCTACACCGGTACACGGACGATACACGCTGGTCGTTGCCGCAAACACGGACCGCCACACGACCGACATGCGCTCATGATGGTCGCCTCGGCGCCCGCGGCAGCGTTCGTCCCCGGCCCATACACGCCCGAATGAGGAAGCCTTCGCCGACATCCCGGCCCTGTAATACCGGATTGGGCGCCACATTGGGCCTGTCCATAGGACTCTCAGCGGCACATCCGGGCTTCGCACCACCCGAAATCGCTACGCCAAAGCCGATCTGGTAGTAACGACCGCAAGGGGACGATGTGCTTCGTGCCCGCGGATCAGCCGCTCCCGGGCTCGATTCCGGAGACGAAAGGAGAAGGAGCGTGACGAAACCGACCCAACCGAACCCGAAACCGGCGACCGCCCCACCACAAACCAGGGCGCCGCGCGCCGCACCAGAGGCATCCGCTTCTCTGATTCCGGGTGGCAAGAGGTCAAGGAGGCTGCCGAGCTGCACGACGTCCCGGCCGCCGAGTTCGTCCGCAAGAGGATTCTGGACGTTGGTCGCGGCCGTGTCGACGCGACCCCGGCCTCGCTCGCGCCGCTGATCGAGCGGACGTTCCGTTACACGTTTGTGCTCGCAACGCACAAACACGACGAACTGATCCTCGAAGGACGCGGCGAAGAGATGGAAAAACTGGCCAAGGAAGCCCAGGCACTCCAGAGCCAGTTGCAGGGTGGCGCCTCCGGTTGAACGCTGCGAAACCTCGACTGCATCCGCCGGCACACGTCAGGCGCCTGTGACATCCGCATCGCCCTGGACGGGAACACAAACTTGGGAGCACGGAAGTGGAACCGGTTGAAATCAGCTACATGAACATCAGGGGTTTCTATGACGCGACTCTACCCTTGGGGAATGAAAAGGCGCTCATCGTTGGTCGCACCACGCTGGCAAGACGACAGCGTTGCTCCTGCCCGGCATGGGTGATTGATGAACTGCGTTGCCATACCTGGATACAGGGAAGAGTCCCTCCGGGAGGGTGTCATGCCCAGTCGGGTACAGACGTGGATCGCCGACGGGGGAGTCATGGACCACGTAGACACGCGCTTGGGAGCGTGTCGCGTCGCGGAGCGAGACGGCGACATCGTCGGCTCCTGCGTCACCAAGGGGGCACGGGTCGATTCGTTGATGGTGGCGCCGGCGCACCAGAGACGCGGCATCGGCCGCGCGCTTCTGGCCGATGCCGAGGCGCGCTTGTTTGCGGAACACGCCGCCATCCGGTTGGAGAGCTTCGAAGACAACTGGGCCACCAACGCGTTCTACATGAACCAGGGATGGCAGCCGGATGAGCTGGCCGCCGGCCGGGACACTGGCTTCAGGACGATCGCTTCGTGAAACGGAGGGCCGCGCGCAGTACCTTGACACCTCCAGATGGAAAGTAGCCACCCGGCCGCATATTCCGATTCTGAATTCCGCCTCTCCACCTGCAAGCAACCCACACCACCAAGAGCCTGGGGCCGGTCCGTGAGGGGCGAGGCCGACTGTGCGAGAGCGAGTCCCCGCGCGCCTGCCGAACATCCCGACGGGAGGAACCATGTGCATCTACGCAAGAGATCGCGCCCGCGGTTTTAGATCGACGCGTGCCGAGTGAGGCGCGTTCAGCAACTTCCAGCCCCTGGCCGTACCGATCGCCGCCCTACCCTGGGCGTTCAATCGGAAGCGGTCGCGGCGGCGTTTCTTCGAGAATGCCGCCAAGCGGAGCGGGACGCGGTGAGCGGTAAGGCTCTGTCGCTACGGCGATCTCCGCTCGGTTCATGCGAAGGCGGGCACTAGCGGGAAGTCCACCATCGGTGCGTCGGGTGTGAGAAGAATAGCGCCGGAAGGCGTAAGTGCACGCGGGTATCGCGCTCGGTTGCACTGGGACGAATAAACCGCGGAATTTCCCACGGTCAGCCCTAGCGGCGCCTGAGCGTCAGCGTTCGCCGCGCCTGAGATGAAGTGTGAGGTGGTTCCGGAGCCGTCGCTGGGCTTGAGGGCGTCAATAGAGGAATCAGTGCGCGGGAATGCAAGTGCAGCGCAGGAGAGTTTCGCGGCAAGGTGCTCACGGCCGTGCACGGATCGCTCAACGGTGGCGGAGACAGTCGGAGGGGACGAAACCGCAGGGGGCAGTGCGGAGCGCTCTGCCAGTGGCAGGCGCAGCGATGGTTGCAGTGCCAGCCGCACGACGTGGACGCAAGGGCGGCGGGCCGTGTTCGGAGGGACCTCGGCGTCCCTGGCACGGTCAGCCTTCGGAGTGAAACGGCGGAGAGCCATCGCTTCGGCGATGGCGTTGCCGCTCCGGCTCACGGCCGAATGCACGAGCGCTGGCGCTCGGATCGCCTGAAACACAGGCAGCGGGGTTCGTCGAACGGAGGTGCGGAGAGTCGTGCTGAGCAAGCTGTTGGAGGCGTGGGCAGTGGCGTTCGCGCGGGTGCGAAGCGAAGTGAGTGGTGCGCAAGCCGGTGAGCGCCGAAGTCGGCGCCGGCGAATGAGCGGAAGGGAAATTCCGATTGCCGCCACCGTCTGGGCTCCCATCGACCCGCTCGGCCAACAAGCGGAGTGGGCGCGGGAGTATCACAGAGGGCGGCCCTGCTTCAGGATGGCGGCGGAGTCATGCGGACAACTCTACACTCTTGCGTGCACCTTCGAGGCTTCGTATCATGCGCGCTCATGACGGGTGACGGTCACAACCCGGATCGGAGACCTGCCTTCACGGGGTTCCTGGTCGTCCTTGTCTGGACGGCGGCGCTGGCTGTAGTCCTTTCCGTGAGCGCGACAGCCCAGGACGCGCCGGACAGGGTCTACGCCACGGGCGCGGTCTTCGAGACGCAGGCGGAGCTTGCGGACAAACCACGAACGCCGTTGTTTCGGGCGTTTCTCCCTGAGCACGTCGACCTGAGTGGGCGGTTCCCGGCCGCCGGCCACCAAGGGAGACAGAGTTCCTGCGTGGGCTGGGCGGTGGGCTATGCGGCGCGATCCTACTACAGCAGCGAAGCCGGCGGCGGCCGGTACCTGACGGCCGACCAGATTCCCAGCCCTGCCTACATATATGACTCGATTCGGGAACCGGGTTATTCCTGCGACAGGGGCACGAAAATCTCCGACGCCCTGGAACTTCTCAGGGAAGGTTCCCTCGCCCACTCCCAATACCGCTACGACGAAGACCTATGCAGGCGGCCTGGAACGGATGCCGTGGCGCGCGCCACCAGGTTCAGGATCGCGGACTGGCAAGTGGTCGATACCGACCGTCTCGACCAGGTGAAGGCGGAACTGGCAAATGGGCATCCGGTCGTGATCGGGATGCGGCCCAACAGGGATTTTCACAGGCTGAGAGGCGAGCGGATATGGCGCGCCGGCTTTCCGGACGAGGACGACGGGCACCACGCGGTCACGGTGGTGGGCTACTCGGAAACCGGGCAGTACTTCACGGTGATGAACTCCTGGGGCACGGACTGGGGCAGGCGGGGTTTCGGACGGATCTCGTACGACACCTTCGAGAACCGGGTGAAGTACGGCTTCTCGATGCGGATCGTCCGGGAGCCGCCGCCCGAACCTCCTGCGCCGCCTGATCCGCCGTCACCTCCTGATCCTCCTGCGCCGCCCGAGCCGTCGCCACCTCCCGAGCCTCCCGTGCGGCCCGAGCCGCCGGCGCCTCCGCCCGTTGTTCCGGAAATAGAACTGCCGGAAGTTGGATGCGGCCGTCTGGAAATCGAAGAGAGCGACGGAAAGACCGTTATCAGCGGGTTCGTGGGCGAGCCGGATGATCTCGGGAAGGTACGGAAGATCGCGGAGCAGTCCGGAGCCCGCGTGGAGGTAGCGCTCCGGCCCTGGCCGCAGTGCGAAACGCTGATGACCATCGAAAAGCCGCTGGCACATGCGGACAGGCCGTCCATTTCGTTGCCGAAGGAATCCTACCAGGCCTCGGAAACGCTGGCGTTCGACGTGCGGATGCCGGGCTTCCAGGGGTACTTGCATGTGGCCTATGTTCAGGCGGACGGCAACGTGGTCCATCTGGCGGAATCCGACGCCCTGACGCTTTCCACTCTGCAGGCGAACACGGTGCTGCGGTTCGGGGACGGGTTCGAGGGGCGGCAAAAGTTCACGGTCGGGGAGCCGTTCGGGAACGAGATGATCGTGGCCATCGCGTCGAAGAGCCCGCTCTTTTCCGAGGATCGTCCGCTTGTGGAGACCGAACGGGAGTTCCTCACCGCGCTGCGGAAGGCCATCATCGCCCGGCCCGACCCCGGGCAGCCTGAACGGACGGTGAGCGCGGGATTCGTTGCGCTGGAGACAAGACCGCGGGAGTGACGCCATGAAGAAGAAACCCTGCATTGCGCTTGTACTGGCCGTGGGCGCTGCCATATGGATGGCGTTGACGGCCGGCGCTCTCGGCCAGTCGGTACCGACCGAGGATGAGATCATCAAGGCGCTGACGCCCCGACCCGAAGGGTTCGGCAAGACACGCAGCCTGTCCGGGGCCAGAGGCATCAAGGTGACCGGGGCCACGAACCCGGCGCCGTCGATCAACCTGAAGGTGACCTTCGCGTTCAACTCCGCAAGGCTGGACAACGAGTCGCTGCTCACGCTGAATGTTCTCGGGCGGGCGCTGTCCAGCAAGGAACTGAGCGGCCAAACCATCGAGATCGTGGGGCACACGGACGCCAGGGGCACGCACGAATACAACGAAGCGCTGTCGCAGCGGCGGGCCGCCGCCGTGGCGAGTTACATTGTGGAAAACTTCAAGGTGGACGGTTCGCTGATTTCATCGAAGGGAATGGGCGAGCGCCAGCTCCTCGACGAAGGCAACCCGGAAGCCGCGGTGAATCGGCGGGTCGAAATACGGAACATCACCCAGGCGCCGTGATTGCCTCCGGTATCTCATGGCGGGTGTCCGTACTCCTGGAAATGGAGAGATGGCCATGCGGAAGCTAATGATAGTCATGTTGGCGGGGTTGTCGCTACAGTTTCTCGCTGTGCAGGTATGGGCAAGCAAGAGGATCGCCCTGGTGATAGGAAACGCCGCGTACCAGCACGCGCCCGGGTTGGCCAACCCGCTCAACGACGCCAACGATATCGGCGCCGCGCTCGGCCGTTTGGGCTTCAAGGTGACCAAACTCGAGAACGCGGACTACGACGGCATGCGCCGGGGACTGAAGGCGTTCACTCGGGCGGCGGCGACCTCCGAGATCGCGCTTCTCTTCTACGCCGGGCACGGCATCGAGGTGGACAAGCGCAACTTTCTGATCCCGGTGGATGCGCGCCTGCTGAGCGACCGGGAGGTAGAGTTCGAGACGGTATCGCTGGACCTGGTCTCGCGGGCGGTGGAGGGAGCGTCGGGCCTGGGTCTTGTGATCCTGGACGCGTGCCGGGACAATCCGTTTGCGGCGGCGATGAAGCGGTCCGGGGGGAAACGGTCGATCGGGCGCGGCTTGGCGCGGGTGGAACCGTCCGGGGAGACTCTGGTGGCCTACGCGGCGAAGGGCGGGTCGGTGGCCGCGGACGGCGAGGGTAGGAACAGTCCCTACAGCACGGCGCTGCTCGCCCATGTGGAGGAGCCGGGCCTCGAGGTGGGGTTGATGTTCCGCAAGGTGCGGGACGCGGTCCTGAAGGCGACGGGTGGTCACCAGGAGCCTTTCGTGTACGGCTCGCTGTCGAGCAAGGGCTTCTATTTTTCTGCGGCGCCTTCCTCAGTGCCCGTGACGGAGCCCGGGAAAGGCACGCCCGTCACAGGCGTGGCGAAGAGCGACGAGCAGTTGTTCTGGGAATCGGTCAAGGGGAGCCCGGACCCGGCCGACGTCGAGGCCTACCTCAAGCAGTTTCCCAAGGGCGTTTTCGCGGCGTTGGCGCGGAACCGGCTCAAGCGATTGTCGGAGCAGGGAGTGGAAACCAGGGGTGGCGACATGGAGGCGTTGGAAAGGTCGCTCGGTCTAAAGCGGGCGGAGCGGCGGCGCATCCAGATTGCGCTCGCGGCGAGCGGTTTCGATGCGGGCGGCAAGGACGGACTGTTCGGTCCACGGACGCGCAAGGCGATCGGCAAGTGGCAGGCCTCAACGGGCAAGGCCGAGACGGGATATCTGGACACCGAGGGTGCGAAGACCTTGCTCGAAGTGGCCCCGGACACGTCTGGCGGCGCGTGGGCGGTGGCGAAAAACAGCGCATGCAAGCTCTGGAATCCTGATCCGGAACCGCGCCAGACGGTGAGTTGGACCGGAAGCTGCGAGGGAGGCAAGGCAACAGGGCAGGGCAATGCGGTCTGGGACAATAACGGCTTCGAGTTGCGTTACTCCGGCGGATACCGCGAAGGTCGGCGGCATGGCCGCGGTAGCGCGAAATGGTGGGACGGTCGGACCTACGAGGGCGAGTGGCGCAAAGACGAGCAGCACGGCCAAGGTAGGGCCACATCGACGGATGGTACACTTTACGAGGGCGAATGGCGGAACGGCAGGAAGCACGGCCGCGGCGTCAGGATATTGCGAAACGGCACCCGCTACGAAGGCGAATGGCGCAGGGGCAGGATGCCGGACCGCGGGGTCATCGTTTGGCCTAGAGGCGATCGCTACGAGGGTGAGTGGAAGGATGGTAAGGAACACGGCCGCGGTACCTATGTTTGGCCTGACGGTAGACGCTACGAGGGTGAGTGGAAGGATGGTAAGAAACACGGCCGCGGTACCGTGACTTACTCCAATGGAAGTCGCTACGAGGGTGAGTATCGAGGCGGCAAGCGGCATGGCCGAGGCACCCTGACGTTCGCTGATGGAGGCCGCTGGGAGGGTAGCTTTCGCGACGGCAAGGAGCATGGCGACTGGGTCCTTTACAATAAGGCCGGAAGAAAGGTTGCAGCAGGCAGAGCGAACAACGGCTTGTGGTAGGAACTGGTTCGTTGCCGGCGCGAGCAAGGAAGATTGCGGGTTCAAATGGTAATCTCGCCGCCGGAAAGGCAGGGGGCTGATCTGGGTGTGTAATCTGTCGTTCACGGTGAAGCACCCTTGTCCGATGGAATCTGAAGCCAAGAGCCAGAGGGGAGTCGAGCAAGAGAGGCTGCGTGCTTCGAAAGTAAACAAGCGACGTACAGGTTCTCGAAAGCAGACATGGCTAAGTTGGAGTTGCGACAGTTTCGGGGTGAATGAAACAGGGAATGGGATTCTGGTGTTGGGACGAGCCGATTTGGGCATAGCCGCCTCGATGTTGCCCCTCCTCTGACGCCCTTTCGCCGCTGGAGTGGCCGGCCGGGACCCGTCTAGGGTCGGCAATTCAAGCCACCGGGGGGAAGACCCGCTTCTTTCGCACGCCGCCACGTCTCAGTTCGCGACCCGACAGGCCTCCGGCACGGGCGCGCCAGACTCCAACAAGGCTTCGATGCGGTCGGCCACGCGCTGAGCGGGCTCGCGGAACTGCTCGACGGTCCAGTCGGCGGCGTAACCCTCCGTGATTTCGTCTTCGCGGGCGTGGGTTGACAAGACGCTTGGTGAGGCGACGGCAACGCGGGGATCGTATGCCACACTTTCGACAAGGGCGTCGGTTCGTGTCTGACGCTCTTCGTTTGGTTTCGGTCGGGCGTGAGGGGCTAGTGTCGCGTCCCGCAAATACCTGGCATAAGTTGCGCAGGATTTTTTGTCGTCGGCAAGGCGCGATGACGAGCAGTGGCGGGCACCACGCGAGGAAGAGCAACGCAGCCGACGGCGAAAAAGACAAGCAAATTATGCCAGGTATTTGCGGGACGCGACACTAGACGGAGCGCAGCGACGGGAGTCGGGTTGCCCGTCATACCGATCTACTTCGCGAGGATGGTCTGGATGCCGCAATTGCAACAGCCGTAAAGGACGGGCAAGGCGCCGTTCAGTAGCGCCGGGGACGCGGCTTTCTCCACCGCCAGATTGGAGTTCACCGAAGCCGTGGCGACGAAAACAGCGACCCGGCCACTCTTGCGGCTTTCTCGCCGCCTCGGCCTGCGTTGCCCTTTCGCGACAGCGTTAACGATTTAGTGAGGCAGATGGAGGAGGCGGACGCGGAGGATGATGGCGGCGACGGTGCGGTGGCGGATCTGCAAGGGAAGATCTCGCCGCTTCGGGAACGCCGCGCGACCTTGAGCGAGTGCCGGGACAAGCTGGAGGAAAGCGGCCGTGGACAGTCGTCGCTGACCGACCTGGGCTCGCGCGCGATGAGGAGCGGCAGGGCCCGCTGGCGGGCTACAACGTGCGGATCGCGGTTGACGCCAGGCACAGCCTGATCGCCGGGCAGCAGGTCCACGACAACCTGAACGACTTCGGTCTGCCGGCGCGGACGGGGTGACCGCGCGCGAGAGCCTCGCGGCGGACAAGATCGTCGCCGTGGCCGACGAGGGTACTACAAACTCGACGACTTCGAAGCCTGCGAGGCGGCCGGGGTCGCGCCGCACGTGCCCAAACCGGTGGATCGGTCCCCGATGAAGAAAGAGGGGCCTTTCACCGAGTCCCGGTTCCGCTACGACGGCGACGGACAGCTACGCCTGCCCCGGCGGTCATCGCCTGCGACCCACCTGTTTCCATCAACTTGCCGGCGGCACTCGGATTCAATACGTCAGTTGTCGAAGCTGCCGCCTGCGGCCGCACTGCACGGCCGACACGCATCGTCGCATCTCCCGCTACACGAACGAAAACATCCTCGAGCGCATGGCCAAACGACTGGCCGCGCGACCCGACCTTTTGGATTGCTGCGGGGCGTCGGTGGAGCATCCGTTCGGTTCCATCAAGCAATGGATGGGCCACGGCGCCTTTCTGACGCGGCAACCGGAAAAACGTCCGGGGAGAGTTCAGTCTGAGCGCTCTGGCGTACAACATGCGCCGGGCGATCAATCTTGTCGGCGTGCCGGCCCTCGTCGCCGCAGGCTGACGGCCCCGGAAGCGCTCCTGAAGCTGGCTCCACACCCGCAGTCGTCGGTTCGGACGATCCGCCTCCCGAAACTACACCGACGGACACGACAATCCTTGCTTCCACTGCGGTTGCTCGCAGTAGGCTCTGGAGGGTCGTACATGCCCCATGATACCCAACCGAGACTGCTCGTTCCCGCTCCAGGTTTCACACCGTCTGAATCGAAACAGCCAAAAGGAGAACCATACAGCAATGGAGAGCGAGTCCGGCCCTCCGGCTCCCCAGCTCAGGGCCGGAGCCGCTCCTGCTCGGCATTGCCATGCGCTTACCATTACTGATGAAATGTTGACCTCCATGGTGAACTCACCATCAGCTCAACACAAGATCAGTTCGTCGATGCGGTCTGCAATCTGTTGCGCGGGTTCGCGGAGTTGTTCAACCGTCCAGTCCGCGGCGTAGCCCTCGGTCACATCATTGGGCCGCGCGTGGTTCACCAGCCGCTTCGTCAAAGACCGTGGCAGCATCAACTCCCGCTCCGCCACGGTGATGAAGCAGTTGCGCAACCCGTGGAACCAGAACTTCGCTCCGCCCGCCCGTCCGATCGCCTCGTAGCGCCGGTGAAGCTCCTCCACGTGCCCCGAGGCGCTCGCAGGTGCAGGGAACACCCACCCGCGGAGTTCCTGCCCTACCGCGTCGCTCCCGGCCCTGCGCCGCCTCAGGATCTCCCGGAGTTGCCGCGTCACCGGCAGCTCCAGCGGCACCCCCGTCTTGGTCTCCTCCACCCGGAACAGCCCCGCCCCGAGGTCCACCTCCTCCCACCGAAGCGCCATGATCTCCCCCCGCCTCATCCCCGTGTAGAGCCCGAACAGAAACACGTCCCGGTGCACCGGGTTCCACACCGCCTCCTCCAGTCCCTTTCGCCAGCACGGCAGCACCTCGGCCGGAGACGATATCCGCTTGCGCCTCTTGCGGTGGTAGCGCCCTCCCGCCGCCAGCCACTGCTCCACAGGGTTGCGAACACCCTCGTAGTCCACGCACGGCCTGCGGTACACCGAGCGCAGGAACGACAGGCACTGGTTGGCGGGCATCTCGCCGTGGCGTTCGGTAAGGAGCCGGAAGCGGTTCTCCACGTCCCGGCGGGTGATGGAATCGAGAGGGCGGGAGAGCCAGTCGCCGAGATACAACGCCGTGTAGCGGCGGTAGCCCCGCTCGGTGCTCGCCGCCCGGCCGTGGCCGGATTTGATGTAGTCCTCGCAGGCCTCTCCCAACCTTGGCAGCCCCCGCGCCTCCGCCCGCTCGCCCGCAGGATCGTCGCCTGCCGCCACACGTCCGAGGACCTCTTGCGCACGCCGCCTTGCCTGGTCCGCGGTGACCCGCCCGGCGCGGCCCACCACCACGCGCTTGTTGGGCGCCTTGCGCCCGCCGTTGCCGGCGCGGTAGTTTACAATGTAGGACTTCGCCCCGGAGGGGTGGACGCGCACGCCGAAGCCCGTGAGCTTGTCGTCCCAGGCGATCCAGGGCTTGTCTTCGGGTTCCAGAGCGTCTACGGTGCGTTTGGTCAGCGTGAGCTTGACCTTGGCGACGAGTTTTGCAGGGTGTTCCATGGGGCATCTCCGGGTATGAACAAAAGAACGAAACGCGAAAAACCGAAAACGAGCATTCTAGACACGGATCGGACAGGAGTCAACCCTAAAGTCAACACCGAAGAGGAAGTCGGAGCGCACGGGAGTGGGGCGTCGGCAACGCTTGGCGCTCCCGTACTGAGTTTAACATATGAAAATAACCGCACTATTGGCGATCGGATCGAAGGCGTGAGCACCGGTGCCGTCGTATGACAGGCGGGTTTCAAACCCGCCCGCGCCTGCATCGCGCCGCCGGCCGATACAGGCCCTTGACGTCCTCGCCGCGGCTCAGGCCTGCTGCAACTTCTCCAGGAAGGTCGCCGTATCCATCACTACGCCGAAGTGCTTGTCGAAGTTCTGGAGGGTGGCGGCCTGCTCCTCGTCGGAAAAACAGGCGTTGCTGTCCGACAGGAAGAGCACCTTGAAGTCGCGCATGGCGCCGTCCCGGGCGGTGCTGTCGCAGCACACGTTGGTGGCCACCCCTGTGACGGCGATGGTGTCCCGTCCCAGGCGCCGCAGCACGTTCTCCAGGTTGGTGCCGTAGAAGCCGCTGTAGCGGAACTTCTTGATGGTGATCTCGTCGGGCTCGGGCTTCACGCTCTCCAGGATCTCGGCGCCGGGCGCCCCCTCGATGTTGGTCCAGGGATCGTCGGTGTTGTGGGTCATCGGCTTCAGGTCGGCGAACACGCCCACGTCGGCCAAGTCCTTGCGCTTGGTGGTGTACAGGTAGATGACCGGCACCTCCGAAGAGCGGCACACCTTCAGGATCTCCTGGATCTTCGGGATGATGTCCTCCGACGACGGCAGGTAGCGGCACCCCCTGGGGTCCACCCACATGTTCTGCATGTCCACCACGATCAGGGCCGTGTTGTCCTTGCCGATACGCCAGTTGTCCGCGGCACGTGTCTCGTCCATGTTCCACCTCCTTGGGGTCGGGAGCCGTTGACGGCACACGGCGGTGCCGGCGCGGGCGGGTTTGAAACCCGCCCCTACACCTTCGCCTTCACGCGGTGCAGACTTCGTGACAAGCGACGGAACTCCCGTCTATCACAGACGAAACCGCGGCCACAAGGCGCGAATAGCTCCGACGCCCACCGCGGCGGTTGACAAACCCCTCGGTCTTCAATGAGAAGAGAGAAACCAACATCGGACGCGGTCGAGAAAGAGGAGGACAGCATGACAAGGTACGTGGTCGGTATATTGGCGCTGGTGTTTCTGGCGCAGGGCGTTCACGCGCAGACCGTCAGCATCGGCACCAACCCCCAGGGCTCGCTGGCGTACGCCACCGGAGCCGGCGTGGCCAAGGTGGCCATCGAGGCGGGCGGCGTGAACATGCGCGTGGTGCCCCAGGGCGGCCCGGTGGTGACCCTGCCGCTGGCCAACAACGGCGAGCTGGATTTCACCATCTCCAACGTCGCCGCCAGCTCGTTCGCCGTGCTGGGCAAGGAGATGTTCAAGGGGCGGAAGCAGGGAAACATACGGCTCGTGGCCGTGCTGTTCCCGCTGTACGGCGGCTTCTACGTGCGCGACGACTCGGACATCAAGACCCTGAGCGACCTCAAGGGCAAGCGGATTCCCAGCAAGTACACCAAGCAGAAGATCGTCGGCCTCAACTCGCTGTCGGTGCTCAACACCGTGGGGCTGAGCTACAAGGACGTGGTGGGCGTGCCGGTGCCCAACGGGGTGCGCGGCGTGCGCGATTTCATGGAAGGGAAGAACGACGCGGCCTATTTCTCCCTGACCTCGGGCATCACCCGGCAGGCCCACGCCGCGGTGGGCGGCATCCGGGTCCTGTCCATGGAGAACACGCCCGAGGCGCTGGCGGCGATGCGGAAGATCGTCCCGGCCGCGAGCATCGCGACCTTGCAACCCAAGAAGCTTTACCCCGGCATCACGAAGCCCACCCACGTGTTCCAGGCGTCCTTCGTCGTCAACGCGAGCACGCAGACGCCGGACGACGTCGTCTACAAGGTGGTGAAGGCGCTACATGCCAACAAGCAGAAGCTGATCGGCTCCCACGGCATGTTCAAGCAGTTCAATCCCGCCAAGATGCACGTCGATCTGGGCGTCCCGTATCATCCCGGCGCCGCGCGCTTCTACAAGGAGAAGGGGCTCTAGGGCGACCGCGGGTCGCCCCTACGGGGTTCATCGCCGGGTATGTAGGGGCGACCCGCGGTCGCCCTACAATACGACTCGGACGGGCTCCCAGGCGGGGCGAGGACGACGTGCTGAATCCTCATCATGGCCGGCGGTAACGGAGACACCGCCCGGGCGCCGATGGCGTCCTGGACGGTGCGGATTGCCGGACGCCTGCTGGGCGGCCTGCTGACGGCGGCGGCCCTGGCGGAGGCCGCCGACCTCTACCGGGCCGTGGGCATCGTGGTGTTCGCCGAGCAGCGCCTGCTGGCGTTGCTCGGCCTCGCCCTCGGGACCCTCTACCTCCTCAAGGGGGCCGGCCCGGGTCCGCGCCTCCGCGTGCCCTGGTACGACGCGCTGGCGGCGACCACCGGCGTGCTCGTGTGCTTCTACCTGAGCTGGCACTACGAGCGGATCTTCGAGGAACTCTACTCGCGCCCGCGCGATGCCCTGATAGGAGGGGCGATCATCCTGGCGCTGGTGGCCGAAGGGGTGCGCCGCTCCGCCGGCCCCGTGCTGTTCATCTTCCTGGTTTCGTTCTTCACCCTGGGCCTCGTGGGGCACTTCATCCCCGGCCAGTTCCAGGGGCGCGACGTGGACTTCGACCGGCTGGTGATCTACCTGAGCCTCGACTCCAACTCGCTGGTGGGGATTCCCCTCACCGTGGCCACCACCATCGTCATCTCGTTCATCTACTTCGGCAACCTGCTCGACCTGTCCGGCGGATCGAAATTCTTCACCGACATTTCCACCGCGCTCATGGGCCGCTACCGCGGCGGCTCCGCCAAGATCGCGGTCACCGCCTCGTCTCTCTTCGGCTCCATCTCCGGCAGCGCCACCTCCAACGTCGTCTCCACCGGCGTCATCACCATCCCGCTGATGAAGAAGGGAGGCTACCCCGCGCATACCGCGGGCGCCATCGAGGCCGTCGCCTCCACCGGCGGCCAGTTGATGCCGCCCATGATGGGCGCCGCCGCTTTCGTCATGGCCGAGTTCCTGCAGATCTCCTACCAGGAGGTGGTGCTGGCGGCGCTGATCCCGGCGGTCCTCTACTACGTGGCGCTGTTCATCCAGGCGGACCTCTTCGCCGCGCGGGAGCGCATCGCGCGCGTCGACGAAGACTCCATCCCGCCTCGCTGGCCGGTGTTCCGGGCCGGCTGGCCCTACGTGGTGCCGTTCGCCGTGGTGATCTGGTGCCTCTTCTACCTCAACCTGAGGCCCGAGACCTCGGCCCTGTGGGCCGCCGGGAGCCTCGTCCCCGTCGGCCTGTTCGTCGGCTACCAGGGCGAGCGGATGCGCTGGTGGGTCATCTTCACCGTGCTCGCCAAGACCGGCGCCCTGTGCGTGCAGGTGCTGATGATAAGCTGCATGGCCGGCATCATCATCGGCGTCCTCAACATCACCGGCCTGGGCTTCGCGCTGACCCAGGCCATCATCCACCTGGCGGGCGGACAGACCCCCCTGATCCTGCTGCTGGCCGCGCTGATCTCCATCGTCCTCGGCATGGGCATGCCTACCCTCGGCGTCTACCTGCTGCTGGCTACCCTGGTGACCCCCTCCATGGTGGAGGTGGGCATCCCGCCCATGGCGGCGCACCTGTTCGCGCTCTACTTCGGCATGCTGTCGCTGATCACCCCGCCGGTGGCGGTTGCCGCCTTCACCGCGGCCACCGTGGCCGAGTCGGATTTCCTGCGCACGGGGTTCGCCGCGGTCCACTTCGGCTGGACCGCCTACGTCGTCCCGTTCCTGTTCGTGCTGGCGCCCGAACTTCTCATGGAGGGCTCGGCCCTGACGATCATTCACACCGCCGCCACCGCGGTCATCGGCGTCTGGCTCGTGTCGGCGGGCTTCATGGGCTTTTTCGCCAGGCGCCTGGGCACGGTCCACCGCATGCTATTCATGGCCGCCGGCCTGTTGCTGTTCTTCCCTGCCGGAGGGGTGAGCTACGGCATCTGGACGGACGTGGCCGGCGCCTGCCTGGCCGGGGTCCTGGTCGTTATGGGGGGATTCCGGGGAGAGCGGGGCTGACCGGCTGCCCGTGACGCGGGCGGGTTTGAAACCCGCCCCTACGATACCCTCGTCCGGGTGCCGGACGGGAACCCGGCGAGGGCCCTCACCCGGCCTTCGGCCACCCTCTCCCAGAGGGAGAGGGTTTGTATTCGATTACTCGGACGGGAACCCGGCGAGGATGCCCGTGGGCTTCTCACCGGTCCTGTAACGCCTCGGTGCCGAACCGTTCGATGGCCTCCAGGGTTTCGCGCACGTCGTCCCAGGTGGTGTTGTGGTTGATGATGCAGAGCCTGAGCGAGAACTTCTTCGCCAACGTCGTCGATGAAATGAGCGCGCGGTCTTCCCAGAAGACGCGCGCGAGCACGTTCCGGTTGACCTGCTCCAGAACCTCCTCGTCCACGTCACGGTCGCCAGGGTTCACCCGGAAACACACGATCCCCAGCGATGCCGGGTTCAGGGTCTCGAGCATGGCGCTCTCCGCCACGTACTCGTCGGCCCGGGCCGCCAGCTCCATCCCGTTGGACACGGCCTCGCGGAACGCGGCCATGCCGAAAGTCTGCACCGACATCCAGATCTTCAAGGCGCGGGCGGAGCGGCTGAGTTGCAGGCCGCGGTCGGAGAAGTTGGGGTGATTCGCGCCCCATATGGTGTCCTGGAGCACGTCGTGATGCACCTCGAACGCCCTTTCCAGCGTGGACGCGTCCTTCACCAGAAGGCCCCCCACCTCGTACGGCTGAAAGAACCACTTGTGCGCATCCACGTTCACCGAGTCGGCGCGCTCCATGCCCCGCAAGAGTTCCTTGCCCTTTTCGGTCACCACCGCGAAGCCGCCGTACGCCGCGTCCGCGTGCAGCCAGATGCCTTCCGCCTCGCAGTAGTCGGCCATGGCTTCGAGCGGGTCGATGGCACCGGTGCTGCTGGCGCCGGCATTGGCACACACGGCGATGGGGTTGAAACCCGCGGCGCGGTCCTCGGCCACGGCGCGAGCGAGCGCGTCCATGTCCAGCCGGAAGCGTTCATCGGTGGGAAGCAGCCGAGTGCACTCCGGCCGGACGCCGATGATCCTGGCCGCCCGGACGTGCGCGCTATGGCTCTGGTCGCTCATGTACACGGTGGCGCGCTCGGGGTTGCCCGCGGCTTCCCGGGCGGCGACGAAGGCATCCACGCTGGCCGCCGAGCCCCCGCTCGTCAGAAGCCCTCCGGCGCTCTCCGGATAGCCGAGCCAGCGCTTGAACCAGTCGAGAACCGCCAGCTCGATGGCGCTGGGACCGCTCGCCACCAGCCAGGTGCATTGGTTGAAGTTGTACCCGGCGGCCATGAAGTCCGCCACGATTCCCGGCCACGTGGGCGACGACGGGATGAACGCGAAGCAACGCGGGTGGTCCAGGCGCGTCGCGAACGGGAGCACCTCGCGCGCGACCCACTCGAGCACCTCCGCGGCCGGCCGGCCGTCCTCGGGCGGATCCGCCTTCAGCTTGGCGTCGAGCGCCTGCTGAAAGTCGCCGTCCCAGGCATTGTCCGCGGGCAGGCCGTCGATGCGGTCCACCAGGATCTCCGCCGCCTTGCGCGCGAGATCGAGCATGACATCCGGCGCCATCTGAAGGCCGCCACGATCGTCGCTTCTATTGCTCTTGTCCGAAGTATCCATGAACAAATGCGTAACATGGGTAGCTACCGCGATGCCAATGGCGTCGAACCGCGCTTGAACCCCGGCGAAACCGCAGGATAGACTGACCGTCTTTCAATTGCGCCTCTCGCCAGGAGGATACGACATGACCGAAGTCATCATGATCGGCACCGGAGTCCCGGAGCCCAACCCCAACCGGCAGGGGTCGTGCGTCGCCATCGTCATCGACGGCAAACCCATCCTGCTCGACTGCGGCCGCGGCGCCCTTACGCAGCTCGTGCGCGCGGGCATCGACCCGGCGCAGGTGGAGCAGGTGTTCCTTTCGCACCTCCACTACGACCACATCATCGGCCTTCCGGACCTGCTGCTGGGAAGCTGGATGGTGGGCCGCAGCACCGGCGTGGAGGTGTTCGGCCCGGCGGGGACCACGGCTTTCGTGGAAGGGCTGCTGGAAGCCTTCAAGGTGGACATCCAGGGGCGCAAGGCCACCGGCACCAACTCGAAGTTCGAGGTCTCCAGCCGCGAGATCGACGAGGGGCAGGTGTGGGAGACGCCGGACTGGAAGCTCGACGCCGTGCGGGTGGTACACATACCCGGCAGCCTGGGCTTCCGCGTGGACACCCGGGACCGTTCCATCGTGTTCTCCGGCGACACCCGGCCGTGCCCCGCGCTGGTGGAGCTGGCCAGGGACTGCGACCTGCTCATTCACGAGGTGCTCTTCTCCCCGGAGATGGAGCAGAACGGCGCGCCCGCCGGCCGCCATCCGGAGTTCATCCACTCGGAGTGGGCCAACCGCGTGCGCCACACCAAGCCGCACCAGGTGGGGAAGATCGCCGCCGAAGCCAACGCCAAGAAGCTCGTCCTCACGCACCTGTGGTCCGAGAAGGAGGAGGAGCGCCTCAAGGGCGAGGTGGCGGAGCACTACTCGGGAGAGATCGTCGTGGCCCAGGACCTGATGCGGGTCTGACCGAATCACCCGGCGGCCGCACCGGCAGCCGATTGCAAGGAGGACGACATGCTGGAAGCCAAGGACGTGCAGGGCGTGCTCGCGATCATGCCGACGCCGGCCAGGGACGGCGCCGACAGCCTCGACGCCGTCGACACCGTCGACCTCGACGAAACCGCCCGGCTGGCCGAGAGCCTGGTGCGTGACGGCGTCGCCGGCATCATGGTGCTGGGGACCATGGGGGAATGCGCCACGGTTTCCCAGAGCGACTACGAGGCCTACGTGACCTGTCTGCTGGAGACCGTGCGCGGCCGTGTGCCCACCTTCGTCGGCACCACCGCCCTCGGGAGCCACGAGATCGCGCGGCGCATACGCTTCGTCAAGGACCGGGGCGCCACCGGCACGCTCCTGGGCATTCCCATGTGGCAGCCGGCCACCCTGGACATGGCGGTGAAATTCTATGGCACGGTGGCCGCGGCGTTCCCGGACTTCCCCATCATGGTGTACGCCAATGCCCGGGCCTTCCGGTTCGCCTTCGACACGGACTTCTGGCGCCGGGTGGTGAACGTCGCGCCGACGGTGATGTCGGCCAAGTTCTCCAACCGGGGCATCCTGCGGGACGCGGTGGCGGCCACCGAGGGGCGGGTGAACTTCGTTCCGCCCATCGGGCTGGCCTACGAGTTCGCGCAAATCTCGCCGAAGACCGCCAACACCTGCTGGACTCCCTCGGTGGGGCCGCAGCCGGCGCTGGCGCTGATGAACGCCCTGGCGGCCGGCGACGGCGAACGCGCCAAGGCCGTGGCCGACGACATCGCCTGGGCCGCCGAGCCCCATCACGCCATCACCGGCTCCCAGGAGGTCTTCGCCTCCTACAATATCCAGATGGAGAAGGTCCTCATGGGCGCCTCCGGCTACTGCAAGCCCGGCCCCATCCGGCCGCCCTACGACGTCATGCCGGAGGACTTCGAGGAAGCGTGCCGCGAATCCGGCCGGCGCTACGCGGAGCTGCGGGCGAAGTACGCGCAACCCTCGGGTTGAACCGACACGCGGTGCCCAAACGCGGCCACGATGACGCTGATCCTCACCAACGAGGAGATCGAGAGCTGTTTCACCCTGGAGGAGTGCTTCAGGGTGATGGAGCCGGCGTTCATCGATCTCGGCAACGGCGCCGCGGTCAACCTGCCACGGCAGGACCTGCTGGTGCCCGGGCCCCTGGAGGGCAGCTATCACGGCCTCAAGTCCGCCGGCGGCTCCATCCCCCGGTTCGGCGTGACCGCCGCCCGGTTGACCTCCGATATCATCACCTGGCCGGAGGTGGACGGCGAGAGGCGCCGCGTCAAGGTGCCGCTTGCCATGGGCAACAAGTACGTCGGCCTGGTGTTCCTGTTCAGCACCGCCACCGGCGAGTTGCTGGCCATCTTCCCCGACGGCCTGGTCCAGGCCATCCGCGTCGGCGTCACCAACGCATTGTCAGCCAAGTACATGGCGCGGCCGGAGTCGTCGGTCCTCGCCCTCTACGGCTCCGGCTGGCAGGCCAGGTCCGGCCTGCTGGCGATGTGCTCGGCCATGCCCATCCGGCAAGTGCGCGTCTACAGCCCCACCGGGGAGCATCGACGGGCCTTCGCCAGCGAGATGAACGAGCAGGTGGCTGCCGAAGTGCGGGCGGTGGACATACCCGAGGACGCAGCCCGGGAAGCGGACATCGTCCTGCTGGCCACCAACGCCCTGAGGCCCTTCTTCCCCGCCGGCTGGATCCGCGACGGCATGCACATCGCCACCGTGCGTTCCAGCGAGATGACCGTGGACGCGCTGCTTCGCTGCGACCGGGTGGCGGTCTCAAGCCGCGAGGCGGCGCGGCTGGTGACGCTGCCCGGTGAGGAAGAACACATTCCGGAGTCGGGCCAAGGCGACTACCGCCGGAAGGAACTCCAGGGCACGGAGGCGGATTGGAGCGGGAAACCGGAACTGGGTGAACTCATGGCCGGGAAAGCCGCTACGCGGGAAAGCCCGGCCGAGGTGACCTGCATGCTCAACTACGTCGGGCTGGGGCTTCAGTTCGCCGCCGCCGGCGCGCGGATCTACGAACTGGCGAAGGAACGTGGTGTGGGCACAGAGCTGCCGACCGAGTGGTTCTCGCAGGACCTGCCCTCGTAAGCGACCTAGGGAAAGAAAACCAGCTTCGTCAACAACGCGACAATTGCGGGCCCAAGAACGAGGACCGCAAGATTCAGTACCGCAACTTTCTTGTCCAAACGGGCGATGTCCTCCTTGGTGGCGTGCTCCAGACGGGCGATGTCGGCTTTGGTGGCGTGCTCCAGGCGGGCGATGTCGGCTTTGGTGGCGTGCTCCAGGCGGGCGATGTCGTCCTTGGTGGCCAAGAGCTCGAAATGCGGAATCACCTCCGCGGCTGCTCTGGCCTTTTCCTTGGTAGCCCCAGCTTCGATCAGCGCGTCGTAGACTTCCGAAACGATCAGGCTCATGGCCCCTCCAGAAAACTACCCCATTATAAGATGAACGGTCTTCAATTCAAGACCCGTTTCACAACGTCCCCTTCAAGGACGATAGTCGGCGGCTTGCGTCCATCCTTTAGTGTAGATGTAGAAGCGGTTCCCGCGGAAGCCGGAAGAGCGCGACCGCAACGGCTACGGGATCAGCAGGATCTTGCCGGCGGTCTTGCGCGATGCCAACAGGCGATGGGCCTCGCCGGCCTGCGACAATGGAAGCGTGCCGCCAATACGCACCGAAAGCTCGGCGGCCTCGATCCATCGCAATACGTCCCTGCCCCGGGCGAGGATTTCGGCGCGGCCGGTAGTGTGGTGCGTGAGGCTGGGGCGGCTCAGGGATAGCGATCCCTTGGCATTGAGAACCGCGGTGTCGAACGGCGGGACGGAACCGCTGGACTGACCGAAGATCACCAGGCAGCCCCGTGGCGCCAGCGCGTCGAGGCTCTGCTCGAAGGTGCTCTTTCCGACCGAATCATAGACGACGTTGACGCCGCGACCGCCCGTCACGCGGCGGACCTCGGCCGTGAAGTCCGCCTTCGTGTAGTTGATGACCGCCTCGGCGCCCGCCTCTTCTGCGATACATGCCTTCTCGGAAGTCGATACCGTTCCGAACACTCGCGCGCCGCGCATCCTGGCCATCTGCACCAGCAGCAATCCGGTGCCTCCGGCGGCCGCGTGCACGAGCACGGTGTCGCCGGGACCCACAGGAAAGGTGTCGCGGGTGAGGTAATGGGCGGTCATGCCCTGGAGCATGGCGGCGGCCGCCGGCTGGAGATCCACGGCCTCGGGGACCGGCACCAGATGCCGCTCCGGCACGGCGGCCAGCTCGGCGTAGGAGCCGTAGCCGTTGGAGATGCCGTAGGCGACCCGGTCGCCGACCCGCACCTCCGAGACCCTGCTCCCCACCGCCACCACGGTGCCGGCGCCCTCGGCGCCGGGGATGTAGGGCAGTTTCCTGCCATGGTGCCCGCCCCAGTGGAACCCCGACCTGTAGTAGATATCCAGATAGTTGACCCCGGCGGCGGCGACCTCCACCAGCGCCTCGTCGGGCCGGGGCTCGGGCGCCGCCACCTCCTCGTAGCGCAGCACCTCGGGGCCGCCCAACTCATGCACCCGGACCGCCTTCATCGCGAACGGTCCCACGCCCGCAACAGTCGGGCGGCCACCTCCGCCATCAGTCCAACAGCGCCACCACCCTGGCCGGGGCGGATTCGGTCTTCCATTTCGCCGGCAGGGCGATGATCTTCGCCGAGGCGCCGATCTGGTCGAGGTTGATGAGGTTCTCGATCTGGCAGGTGACCCTGGGCAGGATGGTGCGGTGGACGGTCATGCCGCTGGTGAGGATCTCGTCGGCGTGCTGGTAGTCCGAGCCCTTCTCCTCCTGGGCGAAGTCGTAGCCGATGACCGCGGGCTCCTTGTCCACGACCCACTGCGCCGCCTCACGGGACAGGAACGGCGAGTCGTTCCACCAGGACGGATCGGTGGTCTGGTGTCCCTTGGGCCAGTCGGTGCGGAGCAGCAGGATGCCGCCGGGCTCGATCTTCACTCCCTGTTCCGCCAGCGCGGCCTCGGCCCGTTCCATGTCCTCGCGCGTGATGCGCGCTCCGGGCTGGCACCGGAACGACAGGTCCAGCACCACCGCCGTTCCCATCAAGGGCTCCAGGGGAAGCTGCTCCACCGACGGCTTGTCGCGGAAGAAATGATGCGGCGAATCGATGTGGGTGCCCGCGTGAACCGTCATCTCCACGACGTTGGAGACGAAACCCTTCTCTTCCCAGTTGATGATGGGCTTGATCTTGAAGTAGGACTCGTCGGGAGCGAACGGCGCCGAGTCGCACTCCTCGACGGTCATGCTGAGATCGACGATGCGCATGGGAAAGGGCTCCTTTCCGCGAGACAAACGGCTATGGCCCGTATTTGCATGTTGCAGGCCACTCGTGTCCTTATATCATTGCACGGCGGCGGAAAGTCAACGTGCCGGGAGCCGCGGGGCGTCTGCTCCGTGCGGCGTCCCGTAACCCGCTTTCCACAGGAGGTCACATCATGATTTACGAGGTCCGGTTCCAGACCGTCGATCCGGAGAAGCGAAACGAATACGTGCAGGCCTACAAGGAGGCCATCCAGTCCAGCAAGGAAGCCGGATGTCACGGCGGGCTGATCCTGTGCAGCGACGACGACCCCTCGCGGGTGATGGTGCTGCTCCACTGGCCGACCCGCGAGCACCACGAACGCTGGCGTGGCACGCCGACGCACGTCAAGTTCCGCGAGACCATCGACCCCTGGCAGACCGAGCCGAGCGTCGGGGATTACTACGTGGCCGAGACTATCTGACCGGGGGGCCCTCACCCCGACCCTCTCCCAGAGGGAGAGGGGGTTGATTCGGGCGGGCCGACCGGCCACCTCTTCTCTCCCGCAGGGAGAGCAAGCGACCCCCTCTCCCGCAGGGAGAGCAAGCGACCCCCTCTCCCCCTGGGAGAGGGCGGGGTGAGGGCGAGCGTACGGCCGACCACCGGAGGTTCACCATGGACGTGGATCCGATCCGCTACGAGATGTTTCTGCATCGCCTGTGGGCGGTGGGCGAGGAAGGGCGCTCCACCCTGCAGCGCGTCACCGCCTCGCCCATCGTGGCCCAGGGGGGCGAGGTCATGAGTTCCTTCTACGACAGCGAGGGCAAGATGGTGCTGGCCTGCTCCGGCCACCTGCGCTTCGCCGCCGCCACCTCGGATGCCATCAAGTACCTCATCGAATGGTACGGGGAGTCGCCGGGCTTTCACGACGGCGACCAGCTCTTCTTCAACGACCCCTACGTGGCCGGCTCCCACACCTACGACATGATGGTGATCAAACCCGTCTTCCTGGACGGGCGCCTGATCGCCTGGATCGCCACCAGCACCCACACCGCCGACACCGGCGGCGTGCTGCGGGGCGCCGCCCTGGAGATCTTCCACGAGGGCATCCGCATCCTGGGCGTGAAGGTGGTGGAGCGGGGCGAGTTCCGGGAGGACGTGTTCCGCACCCTCACCGAGCAGTGCCGCGACCCCCAGTACGTAGGGCTGGACATCAAGGCGATGATCGCCGGCAACAACGTCTGCGGCGCCCGCTACCTGAACCTGGTGGACAAGTTCGGCCTGGAGTTCATCGAGGCGGCGGGGAAGAAGACGCTGGCGGACGCCGAGGAGATGGCGCGCGCCAAGCTGCGCTCGCTGCCCGACGGGGTGTGGCGCTCGCGGGTCTACTACTCGGCGCGCGAGGCCGATCAGTCCGACGCCGACGTCCTCGCCGTGGTGTGCGCCGTGGCCAAGAAGGGCGACACCCTGGACATCGACCTCGACGGCACCAGCCCCCAGACGTCCGGGGACACCAACTCGACCCTGCCGAGCACCGTGGCGCACCTGAACATCGCCCTCACCAACCAGCTCTTCTGGGACATCCCCTGGAACGACGGCAAGCTGGCGCCCATCCGCATGCGGGTGCCGGAGGGCTCGGTGCTGAACTGCACGTTTCCCGCGGCCTGCGGACTGGCGCCCATGATCGGCGGGATGTTCGTGGCCGCGGTCAGCGAGTGCCTCGCCAAGATGCTCTACGCCGCCGGACGCAAGGAAGACGTCAACGCCGGCTGGTTCGGCGCCTGGTACTCCGGGGGACCGGGCTTCATGTACGGCGGACACAACCGGGAGGGCCTTGCCAACGCCCAGGGGCTCTACGACGTGCACGGCGGCGGCCTCGGCGCGACGCCCAACCGCGACGGCGTCAACACCGGCGGCCACATGAACATCCCGTCCGGGGGCATCTCCGACATCGAGCGCATCGAGATGCAGTACCCGTTCATCTACCTTGCGCGAAGGCACGTGAAGGACGGCTCCGGCTTCGGCAGGCATCGCGGCGGATACGGCAGCGAGCGCCTGCTGTTCGTCTACGGCTCCACCGACGTGTCCGCCAACTACCGCCCCTACGGCGCGGTGCCCAACGGCTTCGGCCTGTTCGGCGGCTATCCCGCGGGCTTCGGCGGCACCCGCGCCCTCTATCGCACCGAAGACCTGCTGCAACGCCTGCGCGAGGGCGCCTATCCCACCGGGGCGGACGAGTTGGGAGGCCTCGACTGGTGCCGGATGGACCTGCCGGACGGCTTCCGGCCGCGGGTGCCGATCCCCGAGATGACCTTCATCGCCGACGTCACCCAGAGCGGCGGCGGTTTCGGCGACCCGTTGGAACGGGACCCCGCGCAGGTGGAGCGGGACGTCCGCACGGCCCGCACCAGCCCCGGGGCGGCCGACCGGATCTTCGGCGTCCGGCTCGACGGCACCGGCGGCGTGGACGGCGCGGCAACGGCCGAGCGGCGCGACGAGCTTCGGGTGGCGCGGCTGGCGAGGAACTCGCACCCCGGCACGGCGGTGGACGGTGGCGGCGACCCGGGCGGGAGCGGCGTCAGCGAGGGGAAGGACGCCGAGGTCGTGCTTCACCTCCACGAGTACCTCGATCTCGTCCGGACCGGCGGCCGCCTGGTGGTGCGGTGCCGCAAGTGCGCCCACGCTTTCTGCGCCGGCGGGGAGAACTACAAGAACGGCGCCGTGGAAATCGTCATGGACCTGGAGGAGCTGGCCGGGCAGCGCGTCCCTTCCGGCGAGCCCTACCGCGGCGTGCTGCTGGGCTACGTGTGCCCTGGATGCGCCACGCTCCTGCAAGTCGACGTCTTCTGCCCCAGCCGAGACGACCAGAGACCTCTCTGGGACATCCAGCTCGACTGCTCCGGGCTGGGGTAGCACGCACAGCACCCGAACATCCGTGGAGGCCGACGGTGCAATGCGATCGCGGGCGGGTTTGAAACCCGCCCCTACAACTCCCTTACCGAGGCGGTCGCCCTCCGGCGCGGACCCCGGGCGAGGTGTGGGCGGCACCGTCGCCGTGGTCGCGTGCCGGTCGCCCTCCGGGCTGAGCCCGGGTGAGGTGTGGGCGGCACCGTCGCCGTGGTCGCGTGCCGGTCGCCCTCCGGGCTGAGCCCGGGTGAGGTGTAGGGGCGGGTTTCAAACCCGCCCGCGCCGTCGGGCAAATTGCAAAGGACGGGGCTCCTGTGATAACCCCGGCGGTTGTGCGGGGCAGGCAGGCGAGGGTACATCGCTTGCCGGTGCGTAACTCGGATTTGGCAAGTTTGCCACGGAGGTGAACCATGCGGAGAAGAACGAGTTTGCGGAAGTCTCTTACCATGTCGGTCGCGGCGGCTGCCGCGTTGTTGCTGTTCCTGCTCGCGGCCTCCAGCGCGGGCGCCCAGAAGCTGCCGAGCAAGATCACCTGGATCGTTCCCTTCGGATTGGGGGGCGGCACCGGGACGTCGGCCCTGCTGCTGGCGCCGAAGCTGCAGGCGAAGCTCGCGGGCAACGGCGTCAAGGAAGTCAAGGTGGTGAGCCTGCCGGGTGCGGGCGGCACCGTGGGGACGAAGAGGCTGTACGGCTCGCCCGCGGACGGGAGCGTCATCGGCAGCATGCTGCCGGCCGGCGGACTGGCGCAGTCCGCGACGCGGGACGTGGGATTCGACCTCTCCAAGTTCACCTACCTGGCCAAGATCACCACGGCTCCCCGTTTCCTGTTCGTGAAGGGGGACTCCCCCATCAAGTCGCTCGACGACCTCATCGCGGAAGGAAAGAAGCGGCCCCTGAAGTTTTCCTCGGCGGGCGCGGCGTCGGCCGGCTCCTTCGTGCTGGCCAACATCATCGACAAGACCGGCATCCAGGTGAAGGACGTCACCGGGTACAAGAGCGGCCGTTCGCTGGTGGTGGCGGTGGCCCGGGGCGACGTGGACACCACCATCAAGACCACCGGCGGCGTGATCACCTTCATCAAGTCCGGCGAGGTCCGGGGACTGGTGCAGCTCTCCTCGGAGAAGGACAAGGACCCGTTCTTCCCGGACGTGCCTTCGGCCGAGTCCCTCGGCCGCAAGGACCTCATGGCCGGCGGCATCCTCTACATCATCGTGGCCGCGCCGCCCAAGGTGCCGCAGGCCGTGGCGGATGTGCTGAGCAACGCCGTGCACCAGGTCATCTCCGAGTCCAAGGCGGAACTCGAGAGCAAGGCCCAGGTCATCCACTCGCCCGCCACCGGGAAAGAGACGGCCATGCTCGTCAACAACCTGATCAAGGACTACGCGAACCTGATCGCCCTCTTCAAAGCACAGCAGAAGAAGTAACTCCCTTCTTCACGGCAAGAGAAGGCCGGGCCCTCCCTCCGTCGCGGGGAGAACCTCCCTCCGACCCCCTCTCCCTCCGGGAGAGGGCCGGGGTGAGGGCCCTCCGAATGATGCCCTCCGACACGCTGAAAGAGATGCTCCGTGATTGAGGCCATCGGCGAAGCGCTCCTCAACGTCTTCGGGTTCCCCAACGTCCTGGTGGTGCTTCTCGGCGTCACCGTGAGCATGCTGTTCGGCGCCCTGCCCGGCCTGGGCGGAATCGTCATCCTGACCCTGGCGCTGCCCATCATCATGGCGATGGAGACGCAGCTGGCCATGATGGTCTTCGCCGCTTCCATCGGCGGCATCACCTTCGGCGGCTCCATCTCCGCCATCCTGCTCAACGTCCCGGGCACCGTCGCCAACATCGCCACGGTCTTCGACGGCCACCCGCTGGCCAGGCAGGGCCGCGCCGGATACGCCCTGGCCATCTCCGCCACGGCGTCCGCCCTGGGGTCGGTGTTCGGCTACGTGATCTTTCTGGTGCTGCTCCCGGTGGTGCGCTCCATCGTCTTTTCCTTCGGCCCCCCGGAGTTCTTTCTCATGGCGCTGCTGGGCATCAGCATGATCGCGTCGCTGACCCAGAAGGAGCCCGTCAAGGGGCTCATCTCCGCGGGGCTGGGATTCCTGGTGGCCTTCATCGGGTATTCCCCCATCACCGGGGACGTGCGGTACGCCTTCGACCTGGACTATCTCTGGGACGGGGTCCACACGGGTGTCATCGCCATCGGCATCTTCGCCGTTTCCGAGATGTTCTTCCTGGCGGTGAAGGGAGAGGAGCTGGTCCAGGACACCGACGTGGTGCGACCCACGCTGAGGGACGTGCTGGACGGCATCCGGTTCGTGCTCGCCAACTTCTTCCTGCTGGTCCGGAGCGCGGTGATCGGCTGCGTGGTGGGCATCATCCCGGGCGTCGGCGCCAATGTCGCGGCGTTTCTGGCCTATGCCCAGGCCCAGGCCACCTCCCGGAACCGCGCCAACTTCGGGCGCGGCGCACCGGAGGGCGTGCTCGCGCCGGAGGCTTCCAACGATGCCAAGGACGGCGGCGCGCTGCTGCCCACCGTGGCCTTCGGGATTCCCGGGAGCGCGCCCCACGCCATCCTGCTGGTGGGGCTGCTGCTGCTCGGATTGAACCCCGGCAAGGAGTTGCTGACCACGCACCAGGCCACGGTCTTCACCCTGGTGCTGGCGCTGATCGCCGCCAACGTGTGGACTTCCGTCCTGGGGCTCCTCTTCGCCAACCAGCTCGTCAAGATCACGCGGATCCGGGTCACGCTCATCATCCCCATCGTCCTGGTGATCAGCTTCGTCGGCGCGTTCGTGCTGCGCAACAATCTCCTGGACGCGTTCGCCGTGCTCGTGTTCGGCTTCATCGGCTACGGCATGAAGAAGTACAACTACTCCTTCATCACCTTCATCCTCGCCTACGTGCTCGGGGAGATCGCCGAGGTGTCGCTGTTCCAGACGCTGCTCATCTCGGACACGGGTTTCCTGATCTTCGTCACCCGTCCCATCTCGCTGGTGCTGACCCTGCTCATCGTCGCGGCCCTGGGCCTGCCGCTGGTCGGGCCGCTCAAGCGGGCGTGGACCCGGCGTCGGCTGCCGGACGCGCTCTAGTGTCGTGTCCCGTATTTCCTGGCCTCCCATGACCTTCTACGCCGACCTGCACGTCCACTCTCGATTCTCACGCGCCACGAGCCGGAACTGCGACCTGCAACACCTCTCCATATGGGCCCGCAAGAAAGGCATCGCCGTCGTCGGCACCGGCGATTTCACCCATCCGGCGTGGCGCGCCGAACTGAAGGAGCAGCTCGTGCCCGCGGAGCCCGGGCTGTTCCGCCTGCGCCCCGACCTCGAGCGGGCCGCCGACGCACAGCTCCCGCCGGCCTGCGCCGGCGCCGCGGTCCGGTTTATGCTGTCCGTCGAGATCTCGACCATCTACAAGAAGGGCGACAAGACCCGGAAAATCCATCACCTGGTCTACGTGCCCGACTTCGACTCGGCCGACAGGTTGGTGGCGGCCCTGTCCCGAATCGGCAACCTGCACTCCGACGGACGCCCGATCCTGGGCCTCGACTCGCGCCACCTGCTGGAGATGACCCTGGAGTCGGGACCGGATTCGTACCTGGTGCCGGCCCACGTGTGGACGCCGTGGTTCGCGGCGCTGGGCTCCAAGTCCGGCTTCGACGCCGTCGACGACTGCTACGGCGACCTGGCGCCGCACATCTTCGCGGTGGAGACCGGGCTCTCGTCGGACCCGCCGATGAACTGGCGAGTGTCGTCCCTGGACCGCTTCCGGCTGATGTCCAACTCCGACGCCCACTCGCCGGAAAAGCTGGGGCGGGAGGTGTGCGTGTTCCACACCGCGATGGACTACTTCGCCCTCCGCCGGGCCCTGGAGACGGGCGAGGGTTACGGCGGGACGCTGGAGTTCTTCCCCGAGGAGGGCAAGTACCACCTCGACGGCCACCGCAACTGCGACGTCCGCCTGGAGCCCGACGAAACCCGCCGCCACAACGGCCGCTGCCCGGCTTGCGGCAAGCCCTTGACGGTGGGGGTCATGCACCGTGTGGAGGACCTGGCCGACCGTGACCCCGATGCGGCGCTGCCCGCCACCGCCGGTGACACCCGGGGGCTGATCCCGCTGCCGGAGATCCTGGGTGAGATCCACCGCGTGGGCCCCAAGAGCAAGCGGGTGGCGCAGGACTACGAGGGGTTGCTGGCGCGCCTCGGGCCGGAGCTACCTCTCCTGAACTCCCTGCCGCTGGAGGAGATCGGGCCGGCGGCGCCTTCGCTGGTCGCCGAGGCGGTGGCGCGCCTGCGCCGGCGCGAGGTGATCCGGGAGGCCGGCTACGACGGCGTGTACGGCACCATCCGGCTGTTCCGGGACGCCGAGCTGGAACGGCGAAGCCGCGGCGCGTCGCTGTTCGGAGACGACCCCAAGCCGGTTCCGCAGGCGGCCCCGGCCTCGACGGACGAAGTCGTTGTCCCTCCCGTTCAGCAACCGCCTCTTCCCGGGCCGGCATCGCCTCCGGGCGGCGTGCGGTGGGACGATGCAGCGTCCGGCCAACTTTCGCTCTCCGGTGAACTCTGGTCCGGCGGCCGGGATCTGCTGGCCGGCCTGGACGTCGATCAACGCCGGGCCGCGGAGATCGTCGACGGTCCGTTGCTCATCGTCGCCGGTCCCGGCTCGGGGAAGACGCGGACCCTGACCCATCGCCTCGCCCACCTCGTCACGAGCCGCGGCGCTCAGCCGGGCGGCTGTCTGGCCGTCACCTTCACCCGGCGGGCGGCCGACGAGATGCGCGCCCGGCTGCGGGCGCTCCTGCCGGAGGCATGGGACGGCATCCCGCTGCACACCTTTCACTCGCTGGGGCTGAGCATCCTACGCGAGCACTGGAACGCCGCGGGGTTGCAGCGAGGCTTCCGGGTCGCCTCCGAGGCCGAGCGGCTGTCGTTGATGCGGGACACGCTGGGGATCTCCGAACGGCAGGCCCGCGCGCGCTTGTCGGGCATCTCCCACGGCAAGCGCACGGGCGCGCCCGCGGCGGACCCGCGGCTTGCGCAAGCATGGGAGGCCTACCGGCGCGAGATGGAGACGCGCAACTGGTGCGACTTCGACGACCTGGTCATCCGCGCCGCGGACGCCCTGGAGTTCGATGACGAATCTCGCGCCAAGGTGCGGCAGCGGTATCCGTGGGTCTGTATCGACGAGTACCAGGACGTGGACGAGCAGCAGGTGCGGCTCATCCGGCAGCTCGCGCCGCCCGACGGCAACATCTGCGCCATCGGCGATCCCGACCAGGCCATCTACGGCTTCCGCGGCGCCGACCGGCGGTTCTTCGCCGACTTCGCCGAACACTTCCCGGGCGCCCGGGTGACGCGGCTCAGCCGCAACTACCGCTCCAACCCCAACATCGTCACCCTCTCCTCGCAGGTCATGGCCGCGGCGGCCTCGGCCGGCCCGTCCATCCCCGTGCTCGACGACGCCCCCAACCGCGTCACACTGCACGAGGCCCCGAGCGAAAAGGCCGAGGCGGAGTTCGTCGTGCAATCGCTGGAAGAGACCCTCGGGGGCCACAGCTTCTTCTCCATCGACAGCGGGCGCGCGGCCGAGGTCCAGGGCCGCGACCTGTCCTTCTCGGACTTCGCCGTGCTCTACCGCACCGAAGCCCAGGCCGCGGCACTGGCGGAGGCGCTCCAGCGCTCCGGCATGCCCTTCCAGCAGCGCTCCCATGAACACCTGCTGGATCATCCCGGGGTGGCCGCGCTGGTGGACAGCCTGGACAACTCCCCCGACGCGGGTTCGGTGCGCCACCGCCTCGAAGCCGCTTACGCGGGCGACCAGACCGCACACGAAGCCTGCGAGTTGCTCAAGCCCCTGGCCGATGCGTGCGGCGACGACCTGGAGCGCTTCCGGGCCGAGCTGGCCCTGGCGGCCCAGGTGGACACCTGGGACCCCCGCGCCGACCGGATCTCGCTGCTGACGCTTCACGCCGCCAAGGGGCTCGAATTCCCCGTCGTCTTCATCGTCGGGTGCGAGGACGGCCTGCTCCCGCTCACCTGGGGCAAGGCCGAACCGGACGACCTCGCCGAAGAGCGGCGCCTGTTCTACGTCGGCGTCACCCGCGCCATGACCCGGCTCTATCTCTGCCGCGCCCGCAAGCGGCTGTGGCGGGGCCGAGTACGCGAGATGCCCCCTTCTCCCTACTTCGCCGACATCGAGGAGCGGCTTCTCGAACAAAGCCGCGGCCGGGCCGCCGGAAGGCGGGCCCGGAAGCAGGACTACCAGCTGGACCTGTTCTCCTAGCTTCCTGCCCCCGTTCCAGCTTCCGAGAATTCTTCCTGCCCGCGAGCTCTTGACTCTCGCCGAGGTTCTGGAACACTGTTGGGTGTGAACGTGTGCGCTCCGGTTCCGGACCTGAGCCCAACAACGAATAAGGAGACGCCATGCATCCATTCAGAATGGCACTGGTGGGACTGGTTGCCCTGACGCTGGCCCTGGCCGGCTGCTCCGCCAACCCGGGGGACAAGGAAGCCGTAGGAACGTTGCTGGGCGCCATCGGCGGCGGCATCGCCGGCTCACAAGTCGGCAAGGGCCGCGGAAAACTCGTGGCCACGGGCATCGGCACGCTCCTGGGCGCGGCCCTCGGCAACGAGATCGGCAAGTCCCTCGACCGAGCCGACCGCCTGGCCATGCAGCGCACCACCCAACAGTCGCTGGAACAAGCGAAGACCGGCACCACCAGCACCTGGAAGAACCCCGATTCCGGCAACCAGGGCACCATCACCCCGAAGAAGACCTACCGGAAGCCGGACGGAACCTACTGCCGTGAGTTCCAACAGACCGTTACCATCGGCGGCCGCACCGAAGAAGCCTTCGGCACCGCCTGCCGCCAGCCCGACGGAAGCTGGAAGCTCGTCTCGACGTAGGTATGCCCGCCACGAACGGCGGCGCTCAGAACGCTTCACTCTCCGCGAGGGCGGCCTGGTGGCGGCCCTTGCGGTTACCGCTTTCCTCCCACCATCGCGGGTGTTTCATCGCGACTCGCGCTGGGCCCTCACATAGCTTTCGAGCACACGATTGATTCGCGTCTGGTAACCCTTGCCGGACGCCTTGAAGTAGTCCAACACCGAGCGCTTGACCCGCATGGTGATCTGTTCCGTGGGGTCCGGCTCGACAAGTCTTGCATCTCGCCAAAACGACTCGTCCAGTTCCGGAATGTCATCAAAATCGATGTCCTCATCCTTCACAACCGCGATTTGCGCCGGCGTGAGCGGTTTACGATATTTTTTCATGGTAAACCTGCCTTTCCCTCCGGGACGCTGGGCGGGCGGAGATCAAGCGTATGCGGCCGGCTTGATCCTTGGTGGCGTCCCACTCGTATTCCATGTACGTACGTTTTATAATGCCAATGATGCGGCATCGGCCTCCTCCAGTCAACCATCCAAGACGACTGGCTATGCAGACGTATGCTATCGGCGTTCCGTCGGCCGGAAGTTGGACTAGTCGCGCATCCCGCTGAAGTTGCCGACACTGCCCGTGAAGCCCGCCTACAACCCCACCGCCTTCCACACCACCCCCTCGTGCAGGGGCGCGCCCATGATGACGATGAAGACGAGGTAGACGAACGCCCAGGTGACGGCGGTGATGGAGAGGGTCATGAGCCAGCTCTCGGAGGAGCGGAGGCGCAGGAACAGGACCAGGAACAGGGGGATGGCCACGAGGTAGCCGATAAAGTAGATCAGCGCCATCAGCAGGAGCAGCCAGGCGGCGAAGTTGAGCTCGCGGCGGAAGACCGTGCCGGACGGGCGGCTTTCCTCGGAGGGTGCGGCGGCGCGGCCGGTGTCGATGCCGAAGAGATCGTATTCCTGCAGGAAGCTGAAGCGGCGCCCCACCGCGGGAATCATGTCGATCAATAGCTGGAGCAGGGTCAACAGCAGCGTGGGCACCGCGATGATGAGCGGCACCAGGCGGGCCCGCGGCTGGTAGTCCAGGGAGAGGACCAGGAAACCCAGGACCAGGACGAAGACGCCGAGAGTGAACAGGGTCCGGTCGTTGAGCTTCACGGGGGCACCTCGGGTTGAACAGGCGGCCGGTCGGGACCGGTTCACGCGTCCCTCTGCCCCAGCCGCAACGACAGGTCGTTCCGCTGGATGTGGACCTGTCGCAACTCGCGGGCGGCCGCGAGTTGCTTCACCAGGACGGAGACCGGACGGGTCGCATCGAGAAACTCCCTGGGAGCGCCGGCAGCCAGCATTTCCTTGACCGAATCCGGGCCGGCGACGACGCGGATCACCAGTTCCTCGTCGGAGACCCCCGGGCCGCCGAACTTCTGTCGCACCTCGTCCAGCGTGGGCTCCGGCCAGGTCCAGCTTTCCCATTCCCGGGCTCGGGGCCGGCTCAGGATCTTGTCCTTGACCTCCGGGTCCATGAGCCGCGCACCCTCCTCGCCCCAGTATCCCAGGGCGTACTGGATGCTCTGGTCGGTGACCTCCTTGTAGCGCTCCCCCGCCATCACGTTGACCGCCGCCTGGGTGCCCACGAACTGGGCCAGCGGCGTCACCATGATGGGATAGCCGTACTCCTCGCGCACGCGCCCCGCCTCCTCCAGGGTCTCCTCCAGCCTGTCGCCCATGCCCACGGTTTCGAGCTGAAAGCGCAGGTTTGAGATCATGCCGCCGGGCACCTGGTGCAGGTACTGGGCGTAGTCGTACTCCCTCGGCGCGCCGACGGGGAAGTCCTCCTGCCGGGCGACACGGGTGAAGTGCTCCTCCACCGGCTTGATCGCCTCCAGGTCCACCATCGGCGTGATGCCCAGGGCCTCGGCATTGGCCGCCACGTTGAAGATGGAGGGCTGCGACGAGCCGTTGGCAAGCGGCGGAATGGCGGTGTGGAGCGTCTTGACCCCCAGCTTGAGGGCTTCGACGTAGTTGAAGGGCGCGAGGCTGTTGTTGCAGTGAGCGTGGAACTCCACCGGGATGTCGCCGACGTTGGCCATGACGAGCTGGAGCATCTCCCGGGCACGATCGGGCGTCAGCAGCCCGCCCACGTCCTTGAAGCAGACCCGGTAGGGGCGCAGCGCCGCCAACTCGCGGGTCTTCCGCTCGTAGTACTCGTTGGTGTGCTTGGGCGACACCGAGTAGATGATGTTGCCCACCACCTCCATGCCCCTGTTGCCCAGGAACTCGAGCTCCTTGGCCAGAACAGCGTAGTCGTTCCACGGGTTGGACGAACGCGTGAGGGTGATGCCGTGGGCGATGACGCATTCCAGCAGGAGACGGCGAATGCACGGGGGAATGGGCTCGAAGCCGGAGCCGATGCCGCCGTGATAGCGCAGCCGGGTCCTGGAAAACTGCTTCACGCCCAGCCGCACCCAGTCCCAGGGATTCTCTTTCAGCTCGCGCACCTGCTTGATGATGCTGGCGAAACCGAAGAATTCCATGGACTCGAAGCCGCAGCGGTCCATCTGCCGGGCGGCTCCCAGCATGTGGCCGATGCGCATGCGCAGGGCCCACAGGCTCAAGTGCCCGTCCCTCAGGGTGGTGTCGACGAAACGAACCTCGCTCATGTCCATCCGTTCATCGGCGTCCTGCCCGGCGGCCGGTCCGCAAGGCAGGGCGCCCGGTCAGGCGCGCAGCAGCCGCAGCCAGGAAGCCAGGGAATCGACGCTCTCCAGGGTCCACAGCTCGTCCACGAACTTGCTCAGGCCTCTCCCCTTCCCGACCCGCGCGTGCTCGGCGCACTGCCGAAACTTCTCTTCCAGCGCCCGGCGGTCCGGGCGCCTGCCGGAATCCCCGGGCGCCGCTCCATAGTACCGAAGGCCGTCCGCTAAAACCAGTTCCACCTTCGCCGCGGCACCCTGCCCGCCCGGAGGGTTCAAGCCGGGGTCCGGCACCAGCTCCACTCGAGGCATCAGCGCCCGAACCGCCGGGTCTCGCACGCGGCCGTCGGTATAATGCGCAAGCGTGATCCGGCCGTCGAGAAACGCCGCCGCGGCCGTATAGGGCAGGCTGAACTTGCCCTGGAGGCCGGTTTCAGGACGTTCGTAGACCAGCGGGCGCGCGGCGTCGGGATGCAGGCGGATGCGCAACCGGTCGACGGCGGCCGGGCGCACTTGGTGCCGCTCGATCAACGGCAGCAAGGCATCCAGCATCGGATGCATGACGCCGGCGCAGGGGTACCGCTTGATGGCGACGCCCGGCTCCTTCAGGAACCAGGGACTGCCGAACCTCAACAACTCGCGGTCGTAGCGAGCGCCGCAGGCGGCGCTGAAGAACCCCATGGGATCCTCGAACACGCCCTCGGAGGCGGTGAAACCCTTGGCCGCGAGGGTGGCCGCCACCACGCCGTTCTCCGCCGCCCGTCCGGCGTTCAGCGCCTTGGCCATGGTGCCCCGGTTGGCGCGCAACCCGGAGCTCAGACCGCCGGCAATGCCCAACGCCCAGCCCGTACGCTCGCGGTCGAGCCCGAGGAGGTAGCCGCACGCCGTCTCGGCGCCGAACACGCCGAGGGTGCCGGTGGGGTGGAACCCGTCCATGTAGTGGTCCGGCTCCACGGCGTCGCCCAGCCGGCAGGCCACCTCCACGCCCGCGACGTAGGCGGCGAGCAACTCCGCGCCGCTCGCGCGGTTCTTCTCCGCCAATGCCAGCGCCGCGGCCAGCACCGGCGTCGTGGGATGCACCTGCTGCCCGAAAGGCCGACCCGGTGCCGTGGTGAGTTGGGCGTCGTCGTAGTCCAGAACGTGTCCCTGTACGCCGTTGGCCAGGGCCGCCATCTGGCACGGCACCTTGAGCGCCGTGCCCATGACCCGTGCCTCGCCCCGGCCGCCCATGGCGACCACGTGGGCGCGCAGCCGGCGGCTCGCCTCCTCCGGCACCCCGCCCAGCATGGTCGCGAACCCGTCCAGCAGATGCTCCTTGGCGACCTCCCGAACGGGACGAGGCACGCCGCGGCCGTGTACCCGCTGGAGAAAGCCGGCGATCCGGTTCGCCAGGGGCTCCACGTGGAGAGACTCTCGACCGCGTTTTCTTCCCATGGTTTCGTGGCATCCAGGGCTGTTCGCCGCGTCTGTCAGTGGAACACTCGCAAGGTTGTCTTGCAATTTACCGTTTTGCGTACTACGTTCCTGCCATGATTCGCTCTTGGCGTAGCGCCGCCACCCAAAGAGTCTGGGACGGCGAACGACCCAGGGCCTTCCGTAGCCTCGATACCGACATGGCCGTTGACCTGTTACTGGCGTTGAATGCTGCCGAAACGCTTCGGGACCTCAGTCCACTCAACAGCGTAGGGCTACACAAGCTCAAGGGTAACCGCAAGACACAGTGGGCAATGACCGTGAACGGACCCTGGCGAATCTGTTTCGAGTTCCGTAAGGGTGATGCCTTCAACGTCGAGATTGTCGACTATCACAGAGGATGACGCCATGCCCCCAGTTGTACATCCCGGGAGACTGCTGAAACGCGAGATCGAAGCGCGCGGCCTCAGCGCGAATCGATTGGCTTTGGCGCTCGGCGTTCCCTCCGGCCGAATTACCGACATCCTGAACGGCCGGCGGTCGATCACCGCCGAAACGGCTGTCCGTCTCGGCCGCTATTTCGGCAATCGTCCGGGCTTCTGGCTCACACTCCAGAGCCAGTACGACATTGCCCTCGTCGAACGCGACCGCGGCGTGGAGATCGACAAGCAGGTGAGGCCGGCCGCCACCTGATGCGCGTGGCGTCGAGCCGGACACTCTCGAAGTCGCGCCGAAGCTCCTGCGCCGTGCGGGTTTTCGTCGCGCGGCACGGGCCGATCTGATAACATGGCGCCTCGTTGCGACTTGCCGGACAGACCGGCGTGGCGTGGGGAAAGGAGAAGCCGATGGCCGATCAAGTGACCCTCGAGGTCTTCACGGATTTCGTCTGACCGTGGTGTTATCTCAGTACCGGGCGTATTGAGAAACTGCGGCAGAACCATGACCTGAACGTCGTCTACACTCATTTTCCGCTGCATCCCGAGACCCCGCCCGAGGGCAAGGCGCGCAACATGAGCGGTCCGAGCCGGGTGGATGCCATGCTCGAGCGCGAGGGCCTGCCTTTCACCGAGCGCAAGTTCAGCTACAACAGCCGCTCGGCGCAGGAGCTGGCGAAATGGGCCAAGCGCGAGGGCCGGGAAGACGCCTTCAACGACGCGGTGTACCGCGCCTATTTCGTGGAGGCGGCCAATATCGCGGAGCCGGACGTGCTGCTCCAACTGGTGGAAGAGGCGGGGCTGCCGGCGGAGGAGGCGCAGCGGGTGCTGTCCGAGCGCACCTTCCAGCAGGCCGTCAACGACGACTGGCAGCGCTGCTACTCCCTGGGTGTGACGGCCGTTCCCACCTACCTGTCGGAAGGCCTGGCCATCGTCGGCGCCGAGCCCTACGAGCAACTGGAACGGCTTGTCACCGAGGCGAGCGCCAAGCGGTTGAGGGAGGCGGCGGACGCTTGACCGGAGTCCAGCGGTGGCGCCCCGGGCTGTGTGGGTCGGAGCTTGTACTTGTGCTCTAGCTCCTTAACTAACCGGATTTACGGCGCAACTTGTATTGTCGGGTATCGGCTCCCTGTCGAGAGCTAGTGCCCGGTACCGGGGAACTGAACGTGTCAGGCATACCTCAAGTCGACTTTGAACCGTTCATGAACGGGGACGCGGGGGCGCGGCGTCGCGTCGCCGCCGAGATCCGTGGGGCCTGCACCGAGTATGGCTTTCTCAACGTCGCCAACCTGCCGTTGCCGGAGGGCCTGCTCCAGCGCGTTTCGTACAGGGCCCGGGAGTTCTTCGCCCTGCCCGGCGAGGTCAAGGAAGCCATCGGGCGATCCGAACTGGACGTCATCTCCGGCTATGTCGGCGTGGCCGTCGAGCACCTCGACACGAAACAGCCCGGGGACCTCAAGGAGTCCTTCAGCCTCAACCAGGCCAGCCTGAAGCTTCTGGACCGGTGGAGCATCCCGGTGGCCGGTTTCCGCGAGACGGTCCTGGAACTCCACGAGGCGGGGGCCCGAGCTTGCGCGGCCCTTGTCCAGGCCATGGCCCTCTCCCTGGGCGCACCCGAGGACTTCTTCGTCGACAAGCACGCGCCCCATGCCAGCACCGTGCGTTTCTTTCACTACCCACCCGTCGAACGCCGGCCCGACGCCGGTCAACTGCGCGCCGGGAGCCATTCCGACTACGGCACGGTCACGCTGGTCTTTCAGGATGAGGTGGAGGGGCTGGAGGCGCTGGTGGGTGGTGAATGGCTGACCGTCCCGGCGATACCCGGCACGGTCACGGTCAACGTGGCGGATCTGCTGTCGCGTTGGACCAACGGCATCTTCCGGTCGCCCCAGCACCGGGTGGCCCTGCCCGATACGGAAGTGAAGCAGTCCCGCTACTCCACGGTCTTCTTCTACAACCCCAACAGCCGGGTCACGGTCCGGTGTATCGATTCGTGCTGTGACGACGACCGTCCGCGACAGTTCCCGCCCATCGAGGCCGGAGAATTCCTTCGGCAGCGCCGCGCCGCCCAGTATGATTGAGGCGAGATGTCGGCAGGGGGATGGCACTGCCAGTGTCAAAACCACTCCCTCTCCCTCTCCCTCTGGGAGAGGGTCGGGGTGAGGGCGCCCCGACGCAAGCACCCTTGACGGAAGGGCCAGGGTTGCCGCGCAGCCCTCACCCGGCCTTCGGCCACCCTCTCCCAGAGGGAGAGGGGTTTTCACTGCCTGTTTCGCGGGAATGGCAGAGGGGCGTGCGGGAATGACTAGCGAGGCGCCAGGTTGCGCTCGAGGAAACCGAGCAGCACGGGTTGCACGGTGAGGTTGGGCTCCTGGTCCACGCGGCGGCGGTCGGGCTCGCCCGGCAGGTAGGTGAACCACGAGTGGCCGGCGCCCGGGACGAACAGGGTCTCCACCTCGGCGCCGGCGGCGCGGAGCGCGGCGATGAAGCGCTCGGACTGGTTGTGGTGGACGATGGGGTCCTGCTCGCCGTGGATGATGAGGTAGGGCACCCCGGGCGGCACCCCCTGGGCCTCCACTCCCTGAAGCGGCGAGAAACCGCGGTAGTCTTCCGGGGCCTCGGCCGGCGTCCTGCCCATGAGCGCGCCCACGGGGTCGTCCTGCCGTTTCCGCGTCACCTCCCACCAGTCGAGAAGGTCGTAGATGCCGTACACTCCCACCACCGCCCGCAAGTGGGGCCTGACCCAGTCCTCCAGGGCCAGCAGCGCCGCCATGTGGCCGCCCGCCGAGTCGCCCACGAGCCCGAGCCGCGCGGGGTCCACGCGTAGGCCGGGCGCCTCTTCCAGCAGCCAGCGCAACGCCCGCCGGATGTCCTCGTGCACGCCCGGCCACGACGGCGAGACGTTCTTCGACAGCCGGTAGTCCACCGCCACCAGCGCATAGCCTCGCGCCGCCAGCCACGGCCCCCACTCCTGGTACTGGCGGTGGCTGCCGTGGGCCCAGCCGCCCCCGTGAAAGCACAGCAGCGCCGGATGCGGCCCCGGACCGGCGGGCAGGTACACGTCGTTGCAGAGCGTGCCGTCGGGGCCTCCGCCGTACGGAACGTCGAGCCGGATCTCCACCTGTTCGCTCATCGCGCGCCCCCTTGGTGTCCTGACCGGCTCATTCAGCGTGAAAGACCGGCTATCCGGCCGACAGAAAACGCCGAATGGCTTCCGCACAGGCTTCCGGCGCCTCTTCGGCTATGAAGTGACCGCAGTCCAACTCGGCCTCGGACACGTCATCCGCCCATCGTTCCCAAATCGGGCGGAGCGGTTTGGGCTTGCGAGGCGATCCCCGCAGCACCAGGACCGGGCATTGGAGCTTCCTCCCCGCCTGCCGGTCCTGCCGGTCGAGCTCGAAGTCGATGGTTGCGCCGGCCCGGTAGTCTTCCGCCATCGCCTGCATCACGCTCGGTTTGCGGAACGCCGCCTTGTACGCTTCGACGGCGGCCGGGTCCAATACACCTGGTCGCCCTGCCCAACGGTCCAGCAGGTGGGAGATGTAGAAGTCCGGGTCCGCGCCCATCAATCGTTCCGGCAAGGGCGCCGGTTGAGCCAGGAAAGACCAGTGATATCGCCTGATAGAGACCGCCATGTCGGTGGCCTCCCAGGAGTCGAGCGTCGGGACCGTGTCCAGGCTCACGAAATGGCTGACCCGTTCGGGATGGTCGAGCGCAAGCCGATAGCCGACCCTGGTGCCGCGGTCGTGCGAGACGATGCCGAACCGGTCATGCCCGACCTCGGACATGACGTGCACCATGTCCTTGGCCATCTCGCGTTTGGAGTAGTTGATGTGCTCCGGATCGGGCGCGGGCCCAAGGCTTGCCCCGTAACCGCGGAGATCGGGGATGACCAGTGTGAACGCATCGGTCAGCAGCGGAGCCAGCCGGTGCCATTGAACATGCGTCTGCGGAAATCCATGCAACAGCAGGACCGGATTTCCCCGGCCGCCGACCCGGCAATGGATCGTGGCATTCTCGCAGCGGATATCGTGTGTCGCAAATCCCTCGAACATGGGCGTCACCCGCAATAGTCCGTTGCCAGAACGCGGCGGAAAATGCAAAACCCTACTTCGCCGACGCCGTCATCGAACGGTTGGCCGGCTGACCGACTCTCGACCGCACCGCAAGCACATCTACCCTTGACATCCGCTCCCCGGCGGCGATAATGCCCTTCTAAGGGTCAGAACTTGAACTGTGTCGTTTGGGGAGCAACATGGCACGGCCGTTACGGATCGAGTACCCGCACGCGCACTACCACGTGACCTGCCGCGGCAACGACCGGCGGAACGTCTTCCGGGACGACGACGACCGGCACGCCTTTCTCGATCGGTTGCGGAGGTCGCTGGAGATCTACGAGGTCCGGCTCCATTGCTACGTGCTGATGAACAACCACTTCCACCTCGTCGCGGAGACGCCGAAGGCCAACCTCTCCGAGTTCATGCGCCACTTCAACGTGGCCTACACCTCCTACTTCAACCGGCGCCACCGCCGCACCGGCCATCTCTACCAGGGCCGCTTCAAGGCCATCCTGCTACAGCCCGAGGCCTGGCTGCTGGCGGTCAGCCGGCATGTCCACATCAACCCGGTGCGCACCCCCCGCCTGCGCAGAGGCATCGTCCCCGAGCACGTCCGGCAACTCTGGCTATACCCCTGGAGCAGCCTCGGCGGGTACGTGTCCGCGCGGCGCCGGGAATCGTGGGTCCACTACGACGAGGTGTTGTCGCGAGTCGGGAATTCCCGGCGGCGTTACGGGCGGTTCGTGCAGGATGCGCTGGAGCAGGGCGTGGCGAGCCCCTGGAAGGAGTTGCGCGGGCAGGTCATCCTGGGCGACGACCGCTTCTGGGCAAGGTCCAGGGAGCAGTGGGCCGGCATGACCGGAAGTTCCGCACCGGCGCCGTTGCCGCCTCCGATGCCGCGACTGGAACCCGCCCGGATCACGGCCGAGGCGGCAAGCTACTTCAACCTCGCGCCCGAACGGCTCCGGCGCAAGCGGGGCCGCTGCCGCGACCAGCGCGGCATCCTGATGGAGTTGCTCTATCGCCACGGCGGCCTGACCCAGCAGGCCATCGGCGCGCACCTGGGCGGCCTGGACTACACCGCCGTGAGCCACGAGCGGCGCAGGGTGCGGGAACGAATGGCCCAGAGCGAGGTGATGACCAACTGGTGGCGGGAGCTCGACTCTGCCCTCGACGCCGTTCAGCCGGCCCTCACCCGAGGGCCGGCATGACCTCCCGGGCGAAGAGGTCGAGGGATGCCATGGAAGCCTCGCGGGAGATGCCCGGCACGGAGAAGCGGCAGATGATGTGGTCGAGCCCGATCTCCCGCCGAAAGCGCGAGATCTCCCGGATGCAGGTGTCGGGGTCGCCCATGATGATGCGGTTCTCCGCCAGCCGCTCGATGGTGAGTTCCCCGGCAGGCCGTTTGACGACCGGGTGCGGCCAGCGGAAGTACATGTTCTCGAAGGCCCGGATGAAGGACCCGCCGGCGGTCTCCAGCGCCTCCTCCGTGGTGCCGGCGACGAAGACGTAACGGAACGCCGCGATGGTGCCCGCCTCCTTGCCCAGTTCGGCGCGCTGCTGACGGTACGACTCCACGCACGACGACAGCTCGGACAGCGCCGCTGACGGCCCCGCCAGCCAGGCGTCACCCAACCGCGCCGCGCGTTCGATGGCGGGAGCGGTCCAGGCGCCGAACCAGATGGGCGGCGCCGGCTGCTGCACCGGTCTCGGTCCCACCGTTGCTCCTTCCACGTGATAGTAGCGGCCGTGATGGGTGACGTCGGTCTCGGTCCAGAGCCGGCGGACCAGGGCGGCGCCTTCATCCAGCCGGCTGCCGCGCTGCTTCACCGAAAGGCCGAAGGCGGCGAACTCCTCGGGCGCGTATCCGGCCCCCACCCCCAGGATCAGGCGTCCGCCCGAGATCATGTCCACCATCGCACCCTCCTCGGCCACGCACATGGGATGGTAGAGGGGCAGAAGCAGGACGCCGGTTCCCAACGAGACCCGGCCGGTGCGGGCAGCGATGGCGGCCAGCCCCAGCAGCGGCGCCGGATAGAGGACGGGGTTGTTGTGATGCTCGCCGAGCCAGACCGAATCGAACCCTGCCTCTTCGGCGCGCTCGCATTCGCGGATGGTCTCCTCGAAGCTGTCGGTCCCCTGCAGGGGGCTGAGTCCCAGTTTCATGCTCTCTCCCGTTTCCGTCCGCCGGCGCCGCCGAGCCGGAATGCCCGCTTCCGCGGTCTACGGATGACGCCGTCCGACTTGTCGGCCGGACTGGACCGCCAGCGCGGCAAACGCCTCTTCCGCCTCGGCCACGAAAGCCTGCACGCGACAGGGGTCCTTGCGGCCATGGCGATCTTCCACGCCGGTATGGACGTCAACCCCCGCGGGCCTCACCGTCCGTATGGCCCGGCCGACGTTCTCCGGCGTCAGCCCTCCCGCTAGTATGACAGGGCGTGGGCTGAGTTCCACCAGCCGGCGGCTGACGGCCCAGTCGTGGGTCTTGCCGGTGGCGCCGGACGCTCCCGTGGCCGGGTCGAAGGTGTCCGTGATGAAGCCGTCCACGTGCGGCGCGAAGGCCGCCGCCTCGGCCTCCAGCTCCGCGGGGTTGCCGTCCCGCACGATCAGGCTCTTGACCACTTGCAGGCCGGGACGCAGCGCCCGGAGGCCCGCCACCCGGCCCTTGTCGACCGCGCCGTGCAGTTGCACGCCGGCGCATCCGAGCCTGTCGCACACGGCGGCGATGGCGCGCGGATCGTCGAGGTAGGTGATCAGCCAGGCGCACGGACCCAGGCCCAGCGTCCGTATGATGACCGCGGCTTCGTCCGCCGGGAGATCCTCGCGGCGGACCTCCAACCCCAGGGGAAAGCCCAGCCGTTGAACGCCGCTGTCCGCCAGCATCTGCGCTTCCGCCCGGTCAAGGATGCCGGCTATCTGGATGACGGGGTCCGCGGTTTGCAGCGGGCTGCTTGTGCCGGGCACCCTCACCCCGACCCTCTCCCGGAGGGAGAGGGAGGTGGGGGCGGACGGCCGCCCGCCGTGTCCACGTAGCGCCGCAGCACGTAGAGGCCGTCCGGGGTGAACGGTTCCGTGGCCGCGGCCCGGAACACCGCGTCCACCGCCATGAAGGCGCCGCTCTCCACTTCCTCCTCCTGCAACGTCACCTCGCCGTCGTAGACGCACCGGAAGGCCGCGCCCCACACCCGGCTGTTGTCATCCGCGTGGTAGAACTCGAACAGGCTCTCCAGCGGAACGCCGCGGACGCCCATCTCTTCCTCCAGCTCGCGGAGTGCGCCCTCCAGGTAGCTCTCGCCAGCGAGCACGACCCCGCCGGCCGCGGGGTCGTAGTATCCCGGGAACACGTCCTTCGTGCGGGTGCGCTTCTGTATGTAGATTTCGTTCCGCGAGTTGAACACCAGGATGTAGGTGCTGCGGTGCGGCAGCCTCCCCGCCCGCATCTCCCGCCGCGCCGCCGAGCCGACAACGTTGTTGTCCTCGTCGACGATGGCCACGATCTCGTCGCCCGGGTCCATGAGACATGCGGGTTAGCCGCCCTCCCCCGCCTTGTCAACCGGACCTTGGAGAGCCCGCGTCGGCCGACCTCAAAAGGCCGTGAGCACGACCCCTCCGGCGCAGATCAGCAGCGCGCCGGCGACCGCCTTGGACGTCACCCGTTCCTGGTCCTTGAGCAGGAGGTGGGTGAAGGTCACCGAGAAGAGCGGCGTCGTGGCGATCAGGGGGTCGACGAGCACCACGTCGCCCATGCTCAGCGACAGCATATAGGAGGTAATGCCGCAACTCGTCACCGCTCCCGAGAGGCCGAACCACAGCACGGTGCCGCGGTTGACGCTTACGTCGCGATAACCGCGCCACGCCACCAGGTAGAGGAGCAGGCCGCTCACGCTGCCGATCAGGGTCAGGCAGATGGCCAGCGGCACGGACGTCAGCATCCCGTAGCCGTACTTGCGGATGGGGCTGGCGACGCCTCCCAGTATCGACGCGCCGAGCGGAAACAGCAGATCGCGCTTGCGGAAATTCGTGAGCGCCCGCTCGTCGCGCATTCCCAGGACCGTGGCCCCGAGGATAATCATGAGGGTGCCGCTCACGAGCGCAGGGGTCCACTGCTCCCCCAACCATGCCACCGCCAGCAGGCCGGCGAAAAGCGGCGAGGTGTTCCGCAAGGGCGAGGCCCGCGCCACGCCGACACGGGAGATGGCGGCATAGAACAGGAACTGGGTGGCCAGGGGCGCCACCGCTCCGGCGAAAATGAACCACCCCGCCGCGGCCGGCGACAACTGCCCCCAGTCCGCCCACGGCCCCATGACCGACAGCAACACCGCGCCCATGGTGACGAGGTTGAAGGTGATGGCGGTGGTGGGTCCGCCCGTGCGAAGCCCCCAGCGCACCAGGATGTGGGCCGAACCGAAGAAGAACGCGGCGCCCAGGGCGAAGAGTATTGCCATGTGCAAGTGCTCTAGTTCGCGGGGAAAAGGGTCGCCTGGCCGGCCGGGACCTGAAGCGGCCCGTCCGAAGCAAACGGATCGGTAACCTGTTTAGGGAGGCGCAACTTCCGGCGTATTTCCGCGACGGTTGGAGATGCCACATAGTAGCGGCCCCGTCTTTCGCCATTCGCGACGATAAGCTTGGTGTCCACCAGAACCTTCAGATCACGGCTGGCGACGTTGTTCGACACGTCCGCACTCACTCGATACGACGAGTTACGTACTTTGCTGCCAAAGGCAGCCTGGAGCAGCGCCATGGCCATGCGCTCGGGAAGGCCCCTGGACTCCACCAGGTTGAGAAGCTCCGCATAGACCCTCTCCAACTCCCGGGTCCGGCGAAGAAGTGTCTGTGCCTGCAGGTAGTGGCCGCTCAGGCAGAAGCGCACCCACGGTTTGGCATCGCGCCGTGGATTCCATCCCCCGCCGCCCACCTCCGCCAACACATTGTAGTAATGCTGTTGATTGTGACCTATATACTCCTCAATCGAGGAAAACGCTGGCGCGACAATCCCGTCGCTCGCCAGCACCGCGGTCTGGATGCACCTGGCCGTTCGGCCATTTCCATCCGAAAATGGATGCAACAGCGCCAGGTTCAGGTGTGTCATCGCCGCACGCAGGAATACGGATTCGATATCCCCATCGTCTACATAGTCCAACAGCTCGCGGACAAGCGGCTCCAACTCCCCACGGTCCACCCCCTCGTGCACCACTTCACCGGTTTTGGTGTTTCTGATACCAACCCACCCGGGACGGTATTGACCTGGGTGTGCCTGTAGATCCGACTGGCAGATCATGAAATGGACGGCCAAGAGCACGTCTTCCGTGATCCTGAAGGACGTGCTCTTCCGACGCTGAAGGATGTAGTCCATTGCCTCGCGATAACCGACGACCGCCCGCCACGTCTCGCGGTCAGTGCTTGCCGGGTCTTCGCCGTCAATCGCAGCGATGGCATCCTCATCGGTCACATTGATGCCCTCCACGCTATTGGAGGCCATAAGCGCCCGTGCCCGGGTCATACGGGCCAACAGGCCTGTCCAACGACGTGGTTCGGTGACGACGTAGTTCCGCAGATCAGCCCGTATACGAGCCGTGGCGGCCTCTACTCGCTTCTCGTCATCATCTAGTACGGGATACGTGTACAGCATGATTAAATGCAGTTGACAACCGATTTTACGTCAGATAATAACCGTTGTGACGTCAATTGTCAATTGTATATGATGCATGGGGCACTGGACTTCCCGGCTCGGACAGGGATGATCCACACCCGGACCGTGACCGATCCTCGGCGGTTCGGGGTCCGCCGCCATCCCCCCGCAAGGAGAACCATCACATGGCCTACGACGACCGCAGCGTGAAACCCATGAGCTCGAGCCTGTTGCGGGCTCAGATCGGCACCAAGCTCCTCGCCGGCCTGTACGACACCGTGCCCACCATGATGACCAGCGCCATCCGGCTCTACGTGGACCTGCCCGGCGCCGGGGGTTCCGCCGGTCCGCCCTTCGCCTTCAACATCGCCATCAGCCCGGCCTGGTGCAGCGGCATCCAGGGCGCCCGCTTGGTGGGCCGGCGGAAGATCGACATTGCCTGGCTCAACCCCTCGTGCATCGCCTCCATGGCGTATCACGGGCGCGGCGCTTTCCGGAAAGCGCTGCCGTTGCGGGCGCTGGCCGTGTTTCCTTCCAACGACCGTATGGTGGTGGCGGTGGCGAAGAAGCACGGCATCCGCTCCATGGACGAGCTCAAGTGCCGGAAACCCGCCCTCACGGTATCGGTGGCCACCAACGACTGCGTCAACTTTGCCATCAACGCGGCGTTGCGCGCCCACGGCATGAGCCTCAAGACTTTCGAGGAGTGGGGCGGCGTGGTGGAGCCGGTGGTGCGGCCCAGCAACCCGCGGCGCCTGGAGGGCATCAAGACCGGCGACGTCGACGCGGTCATCGACGAGGGACTGCCGTCCTGGGCCGGAGCGGCGGTGGAGCAGGAGATGGCCTTCCTGCACTTCTCGCCTAAGGCCATGGCCTCTCTCGACCGCTACGGCTTCACCCGCGCGCCCCTGAACGGGCCGCTGTTCGACGGCAAGCTACCCGAGCCCGTCACCGCCGTGGACTTCAGCGGCTGGCCCATCGTCACCCACGCGGATCTGCCGGACGAGCTGGCCTACCAGGTGGTGGGCGTCATCGAGCAGATGCGGGAGAACATCGAATACGACACGCCGGGAATCCCGCCGATGACGCAGTTCTGCACCGACACACCGGACGGACCGCTGGACCTGCCGCTGCACCCGGGGGCCGAGCGCTACTACAAGGACAAGGGTTACCTGTAAGGTGGGGCCGGGCGGCGCCGCTGTAGAGCCCGGCCCAAGGCAACGCAAGCCCCTCTCCCTCTGGGAGAGGGTGGCCGAAGGCCGGGTGAGGGCTGCCCGGTGACCCTGGTCCTTCCGTCAAGGCTGCTTGCGCCGGAGCGCCCTCACCCCAACCCTCTCCCAGAGGGAGAGGGTGTCTGAGGGAGGCTACGCCGAGCAGATCACGTTGACCACCGCCTGCCGCTGCTCCACCTCTACAGCCTTGAGTCCCCGCTCCAGGGCCGGCATGAGGTCGGCGGGGTCTTCCACCCGCTGGCCGTAGCCGTCGGCCACCTCCACCGCCTTCTCGTACTTGTCGATGCTGTCGAGCATGGTGATGGGCTGGTGGCTGCTCTGGGCGGCGTAGCCCTCCGGGTTGAGCCCCACGGTGGCGCGGCGCACGGCCTGCCAGCGCTGGTTGTTGAAGATGACGGTGAGGATGGGGAGCTTCTGCTCCGCCCCCACGTAGTGGCTGGCGATGGGGTTGCCGAACATGTAGGAGCCGTCGCCGTGGGTGCCGATGACCAGCCGGTCGCGAGCGGCGAGCTTGGCCCCCAGTGCCACCCCGAGGCCGTGCCCGAGGCCCGAGGCGGCACCGGCGTTGAGCAGCGTACCGGGTTGGCTGATGTCGATGTGCGACGACGCGAGCGCCGATTCCTTGACCACGATGGTGTCTTCGCCCTTGATCTGGTTGATGCAGTGGGTGATCCACACCGGGTGCAGCGGCTTGTTGTCCTTCACCTCGTCGAGCCGCTTGGCCCAGCCGTCGCGCTGCTTGCGCCACATCTCCGTCAACGCCTTTCGGCGCTTGTCGATGGCCCCCTTGACCCGGCCCTCGTGGGCGGAGAGGGCGTCGTTCAAGGCCGTCAGGCCGACGTCGGTGCCGCAGGCCAGGGCGATGTCGCAGGGGTGGCCGCGCAAGGGCACGTAGCTGTGCAACGGGTCCGCGCCCATGTGGATGACCTTGGCGTCCTCGCGCACCTTGTCCGTGGCGGGAAGCCACGGCACCGCCACGTCGACGGCCAGGATGACGTCCGCCTGACCCAGCAGCGGATTGAGGTCGTAGCCGAGGTTCATGGGATGGTCCGTGGGCAGCGACATGTAGCGGTTGCGGTACTGGACCACGGGAATCGCATAGCGCTCCGCCAGTTCGCCCAGCGGCCCCCACACCCGCGGGTTCCTTCCCGCCCAGTTGGTGATGATCAAGGGATTCTCGGCGCCGGCCAGCAGCGCCGCCGCCTCGTCCGTGGCCGCCGCGTTGGGATACGGAGGCGCCGGCGCGTGCTGGCGCCCGGGCGACTCGTAGGTGAACTCGTCCATCTGCTCGGCCAGCACCTCCCGGGGGAGGCTCAGGTAGACCGGACCGGTGGGCTCGCTCTTGGCCACCGACAAGGCGCGGTCCACGATGGTCTCGGTCTGCTTGCCGTTGCGCAGCTCGTAGTCCCACTTGGCCGCCTCGCGCACCATGGAGGCCTGGTCGAACATCTCCTGGGTCCAGTGGATGTCCAGGCTCCGGTGTCCGGCGAGTCCTTCCTCGTTGGTGGGGGTGCGGCCGGCGGTGAACAGCACGGGGATGTTGCCGCGGGCGGCGTTCAGGAACCCGTTCATGCCGTTGGCCGTGCCCACGTTGACGTGCACCATCACCGCCTGGGGCTTGCCCGTGACGAGATAGTAGCCGATGGCCATGTGCATGGCGGTGTTCTCGTGCGGGCAGGTCACCGGCTCGGGAATCCGGGTTTCCAGCGACTGCGCCTTGGCCATGGCCTCCACGATGGGCGCGAAGTCGGTGCCGGCGTTGGCGAAGAAGTAGTCCACGCCCCGGTCCGCCAGCAGCGCCAGGTAGGCATCCGCCACGGTCACGTTCAACAGGGTTGTCTTGGCCATCTCGTCCCTTTCTCGGTCAATGGGTGGGAAATCATCCTGGGTCTGGGTCATCGCGCCCGAGGCTATTCGTATATGATTGCCGGCGCACCGGCAAGGCAACGGACGGACCGGTATGGTATACACGACCCACGGTTGAAGGAGTCGCGAGACGATCGGAGAGAACGGTGGCAAAGGGATCGAAGCGCGTGCTTCCGAAGGTGTTCGTGGACAGGTCCGCGATTCACGGCGACGGGCTCTTCGCCGCCGAAAGGATCCGGCGGGGCCGGCGTATCATCGAGTACCAAGGTGAGCGAATCCCCTCCGGCGAGGGCACGACCCGGTCCAGGGACGACGAGGAGCTGACGTACATCTTCACCCTCAACGACAAGTACGACGTCGACGGCTCGATGAACGGCAACGAAGCGCGGTTCGCCAACCACTCCTGCGACGGCAATGCCTGGGTGGACATCATCCGCAACCGTATCTGGTTCATCGCCGAACGGAGCATCGCCGAGGGCGAGGAGATCACTTTCGACTACCGGCTCCAGGCCGACGAGCTGTACGAGTGCGTTTGCGGGGCCGAGCGGTGCCGCGGCTACATGAACGACGCCGACGACGAGTTGATGAAGAAGGTCGAGAGGGCCGAAACCCGGCGCAATGAGCGTCTGATGTGATGCCGTCCGGTTCCCCGTGGCGGTGTCACCAATCCCATGTCTGCCTCCCATCCCTTCAACGACCGCGACCTTGAACAACTCCGGGAACATGGCATCGCCCCGGAACGCGCCGCGGACTGTCTGGACACTTTCGCCGCGGGCGTGCCACACGCGGTGCTGGACCGGCCCTGCGCGAGGGGCGACGGCATCACGGTCCTGGCGGACGCGGAGGTGGACCGCCTGTGCCGGCGCGGCGAGGAGGCGGCGCGGGAAGGAAGGCTCACCAAGTTCGTTCCGGCGTCGGGGGCGGCGAGCCGCATGTTCCAGGCGCTTTCGGCGGCCCGGGGGCAGGCCGGGGATGCCGCGGCGGCCGTCGAGGACCTCCGTGACGCGCCGGAATACACCGCGTTGCGGGAGTTCGTGGCGCGCCTCGACCGCTTCGCGTTCTACCCCGAGCTGGAGGCAGCCCTGGCGCGCCGCGGCGAACGCCTTCAGGCGCTACGCGACGCCGGACGGTTCGGCGAGATCCTGGACTGCCTCCTCGATCCCGGCGCAATGGGCTACGCCGCGCTTCCCAAGGGGCTGGTGCCGTTCCACCGCTACGCCGACGACTGCCGCACGGCCGTGGCCGAGCACCTGCTGGAGGCCTGCAGGTATGTCCGGGACCGGACCGGGATGGTGCGCGTTCACTTCACCGTCTCCCCCGAGCACTGGTCCGAGGTGGAGGACCACGTGGCCGCAATGTGCCGCCGCTACGAGGACCGCGAGACCTCTTTCGACGTGACCCTTTCGCCCCAGCGTCCCGACACCGACACGCTTGCGGCGACCCTCGACAACCGGCCGTTCCGCGAACCCGACGGGAGCCTTGCGCTCCGGCCCGGCGGCCATGGTTCCCTCCTGGCGAACCTCAACGATCTCGCGGCCGACGTCGTGTTCATCCAGAACGTCGACAACGTCGCCGTCTATGCCGGCGCCGCCGTGCGCTACCGGAAGGCGCTGGCAGGCCTGTTGGTGGAGCTGCAGGCCCGGGTGTTCCACTACCTCGACGGGCTTCACGCCGGCCCGTCGGCGGCCCTGGTGGACGAGGCGGCGCGGTTCGCGCGCGACACGCTGTCCGTGGCTCCGCCGGAAAGCCTCGCGGGCGCGCCCGCGGACCGACGCGCCGGTTTCCTGCGCGAGACCCTCGACCGGCCGCTGCGGGTGTGCGGCATGGTGCCGTCGGCGGGCGAACCGGGCGGCGGCCCCTTCTGGGTGCGGGCCGGCGACGGCGCGTGCTCGCTCCAGATCGTCGAGTCGTCGCAGGTGGACATGGAGGAGCCGCGCCAACGGGAGGTCTTCGCCGCCTCCACCCACTTCAATCCCGTGGATCTCGTGTGCGGCGTCCGCCGGTCTTCCGGCGCGTGCTTCGACCTCATGGGCTTCCGCGACCCGCGGGGCGCCTTCATCTCCGTCAAGTCCAGCGGGACACGCCAATTCAAGGCCCTGGAGCACCCCGGCCTGTGGAACGGCGCCATGGCGCGCTGGAACACGGTGTTCGTCGAGATTCCCGCCCAGACCTTCGCGCCGGTGAAGACCGTGCTCGACCTGCTGCGGCCGGAGCACCAGCCCCGCCGCACATTGAAATAGACGCGGCGCAAGTCTATATTCAGATGTTTCGGGAACCTTGAAGGTGGCCCGTCCCGGGCCGTCCCAAACCCTCGGAGCCGCGCTCGCGAAAGCACCGCAAGGAAAATCACCATGGCACTATTCGACAGGCGGTTCTGGCGGCGCAACGCCGAAGGGGAGAAGAGGAGCGACATGTCCAGCGCCACACAGGAATCCGTTCTCGCGGCCCTGAGGACCGTCCAGGACCCCGAGCTGCACAAGGATATCGTCACCCTCGGCATGGTGAAGGACCTGGCGGTGGCGGACGGCAAGGTGTCGCTGACGGTGGAGTTGACGACCCCGGCGTGCCCGCTCAAGGACCAGATCCAGGGCGACGTGGAGCGCGCGCTGGCGCCCCTGGGGGTGACGGAGGTGGCCCTGGAGTTCGGCGCCCAGGTGCGCGGCAGCAAGGCCGGCGCCGGGACGACGGACCTCCTTCCCAGCGTCAAGAACATCGTGCTGGTGGCGTCCGGCAAGGGCGGCGTGGGGAAATCCACGGTGGCCGCCAACCTCGCGGTGGCGCTCAGGATGCACGGCGCCTCGGTGGGGCTCCTGGACGCGGACATCTACGGGCCTTCGGTGCCGATCCTCATGGGCGTCAACGAGGAACCCGGCAAGGTAGAGGTGGACGGCGGCTACAAGCTGGCGCCGCCGGTGGCCCACGGCGTTCCGGTGATGTCCATCGGGTTCTTCCTGGAGCGCGACCAGGCGGTGATCTGGCGCGGCCCCATGCTCGGCAAGGCCCTGCAGCAGCTCATGTCCGACGTGCAGTGGGGTGAACTGGATTACCTGGTGGTGGACATGCCGCCGGGCACCGGCGACGTCCAGATCACTTTCTCCCAACAGCTCAAGTGCAGCGGCGCGGTGCTGGTGGCCACGCCCCAGGACGTGGCGCTGGCGGACGTGGTGCGGGCCAAGTCCATGTTCGACAAGGTCCACATCCCCATCGTCGGGATGGTGGAGAACATGAGCTACTTCGTCTGCGACGGCTGCGGCAAGCAGCACGAGATCTTCTCCCGGGGCGGCGCCCAGCGGGCCGCGGACAGCTTCGGAGTGCCGTTTCTCGGGGAGATCCCGATGGTGTCGGCGATCCGCGAGTGGGGCGACAAGGGCGTACCGATCCTGGCGCGGGAACCCGACTCGCCGACGGCCAAGGCATTCCTGGAGGCGGCCGCACGGCTGGCGGGCCAGCTCTCCATTGCGTCCGAGGCGGCGGAGGGCGCGCCCGGCCTGAAGATCGTGACGACTTGAACGGACGCCCGTGGCGGTTCCCGTAGAGATCAATCACGTCAAGGCCCAGGGCATCGTGCGGATCACCTGGGACGACGGGTACTCGTGCGAGTACACGAAGGAATACCTCAGGGGCTACTGCCCCTGCGCCCTCTGCCAGGGACACAATGCCGCCGTCGAGAAGCGCTTCGTGGAGGTGCCCAACGTGGAGCTGGACGTTATCGAGCCGGTGGGCAACTACGCCATCGGGTTTCGCTGGAGCGACGGGCACGTGACCGGGATCTATACGTTCGACTACCTGCGTTCGCTGTGTCCGCGCGACGAGTGTCAGGAGCTTTGACCAGGAGGAGCCATGATTACCAAGGAACAGGTCTATGAGGCCCTGCAGGACTGTTACGACCCCGAGATCCCGGTGAACATCGTCGACCTCGGCCTGGTGTACGACGTCGAGGTCGAGGACGACGCCGTGGCGGTGAAGATGACCCTGACCACTCCGGGATGCGGCATGGGCGGCATGATCGCCTCCAACGCCCAGTCCCTGATCATGGAGATCCCCGGCGTCAAGGACGCCAACGTGGACCTGGTGTGGGATCCGCCCTGGGACCCCAGCCGGATAAGCGAGGAAGCGCGCCAGAAGCTCGGCATCGGGTAGCAGCCCTGATTCCATGGATCAGGGCTGGATACACGTCCGAGGCGCCAAACAGAACAACCTCAAGGACCTCGATCTCCGGATCCCCCTCAATGCACTGACGGTGGTGACCGGCGTCAGCGGGTCGGGCAAGTCCACCGTCGCCTTCGACATCCTGTACGCGGAGGGCCAGCGCCGCTACGTGGAGAGCTTCTCGGCCTACGCCCGGCAGTTCCTCGACCGCATGGAGAAGCCGGACGTCGAAGCCATCGAGAACATCCCGCCCACCATCGCCATCGACCAGACCCGCCCGGTGAAGACCTCGCGGTCGACGGTCGGCACCATGACCGAGCTGTACGACCACCTGAAGCTCCTGTTCGCCAAGATCGGCGTGCTCCACTGCTCGGGCTGCGGCAAGGTCATCGTCAAGGACAGCGCACCCTCCATCGTGAGACAGCTTCAGGACCGCGGCGAAGGGGTGCGGTGGGTGCTGACGTTCCCGGTGCCGGTGCCGCCGTCGCTGCCGTGGGGGGACGTCAAGGGCGGGCTGCTGCAGGCGGGGTTCCACCGGCTCCTGCGGGACCGGGCGCTGGTGGACCTGGAGACGCTGGACGGGCCGCCGGGAGAGGTCGTCGACGTCGTCGCCGACCGTTTCGCGTTCCGCAAGTCCACGCGGAAGCGGGTCACGGACTCGCTGGAGCAGGCCTTCCAGTTCGGCAAGGGACGGCTCGACCTGCACGACGTGGAGGACGGCTGGCGCCGGGAAGGCTTCAGCAACCGCCTGCACTGTTCCGCCTGCGACCTCTCCTACGCCGAGCCGCAGCCCAACCTCTTCTCGTTCAACAGCCCGCTGGGAGCCTGCGAGACCTGCCACGGGTTCGGCCGCTCCATCGACCTCGACCTCGACCTGGTGATCCCGGACCCGTCCAAGTCCATCGCCGAGGGCGCCATCAAGCCCTGGACCACCCGGGCCGCGCGCTGGGAGCTGCGGGAGCTGAAGAAGTTCTGCGAACGCCGGGGCATCTCCCTGGAGCAACCCTTCGCCGAGCTGGACGACGAGCACAGGCGGCTCATCATCGACGGCGAGGGAAGCTGGCACGACGGCAAGTACTATGGCATCCGCGGTTGGTTCGAGTGGCTGGAGCGCAAGAGCTACAAGATGCACGTGCGCGTGTTCCTGGCGCGCTACCGCTGCTACGTCACCTGCACCGACTGCCACGGGACGCGCCTCAAGCCCGAGGGGCTGAACTTCCGGATCGCCGGACGGAACATCGCCGACGTCAACCGCATGAGCGTCGCCGAGACCCATGCCTACTTCCGGGACCTGGAACTGGAAGGCGGCCGCGACCAGGTGGCGGAGCTGGTGCTCCACGAGATCCGCCGCCGCCTCGACTATCTCATGGGCGTGGGCCTGGACTACCTGACCCTCGACCGCCAGTCCCGCACCCTGTCCGGCGGCGAGTTGGAGCGGGTGGACCTCACCACCGCCATCGGCTCGTCCCTGGTGAACACGCTGTACGTGCTGGACGAGCCCTCCATCGGCCTGCATCCGCGCGACAGCCACCGCCTTGTTGAAATCCTGCACCGGCTGCGCGCCAACAACAACACCGTGGTGGTGGTGGAGCACGACCCGGAGATCATCAAGGAGAGCGACCACGTCATCGACCTGGGCCCCCGCGCCGGCGAGAACGGCGGCGAGGTGGTCTTCGCCGGCTCCTACGACGAACTGCTGGCGAGCGAGACCTCCCTTACCGCGGACTACCTGACCCAGCGCAAGGTCATCCCGCTGCCGGTCCGCTACCGGCCCCGGATACGGGGGCGGACCCTGGACATACGCGGCGCCCGCGCCAACAACCTCAAGGGCATCGACGTGAGCATCCCGCTGGGCCGGCTGGTGTGCGTCACCGGCGTGTCCGGCTCGGGCAAGTCGAGCCTGGTGGACGAGGTCATCGCCCGCAACATCCGGCGCCTCAAGGCCTCGCCGCTGGCGACGCTCACGGACTGCGACGAGATCCGCGGCGCCGACCGGGTCCCCCAGTTGATCCTGGTGGACCAGTCGCCGCTGGGGACGACGCCGCGCTCCAACCCGGTGACCTACATGAAGGCCTTCGACCCCATCCGGCGCCTGTTCGCGGGCGTGGACCTCTCGCGGTTCCGGGGCTACACCGCCTCCACCTTCTCCTTCAACGTGGAAGGCGGACGCTGCGAGTCGTGCCGCGGCGAAGGCTTCGAGAAGATCGAGATGCAGTTCCTCTCGGACGTCTACGCCACCTGCTCGGAGTGCGGCGGCGCCCGCTACCGCCAGGAGGTCCTGGAGGTCACCTACCGCCACAAGAGCATTCACGACGTGCTCGGCCTCACCATCGCCGAGGCCATGAAGTTCTTCGGAGACCAGCCGGAGATCGTCCGCGGGCTGCGCCCGCTGGCGCGGGTGGGGCTCGATTACCTCCGTCTGGGCCAGCCCGTCACCACCCTTTCCGGGGGCGAGTCCCAGCGCCTCAAGCTGGCCTCCCACATCGTCCGGGCGACCAGGACCGGGACGCTGTTCATCTTCGACGAGCCCACCACCGGCCTGCACTTCCACGACATCCGCCGGCTGCTCTCCGCCCTGCAGGAGCTCATCGACCAGGGGCACTCGGTGATGGTCATCGAGCACAACCCCGAGGTCATCAAGTGCGCCGACCACATCATCGACCTGGGACCCGAGGGCGGCGACGGCGGCGGCGAGGTGGTGGCCACGGGCACGCCCGCCGAAGTGGCGGCGGCGGAGCGTTCCCACACCGGACGTTACCTGAAGGACCACCTGCGCCCGTCGGCGTCCCGGTTCCGCCCGACGCTGGCCGGGACGCGCCCCCTTCCCGGCGCGGCGGCTCCGGCATCCAACGGAATCGCGTCGAACGGCAAGGGTTCCGGCGGAAAGAAGAGCAACGGCGCCGGGGCCATCCAGATCGTCGGCGCGCGGGAGCACAACCTCAAGGGCATCGACGTCGACATCCCGCGGGACCGGCTGGTGGTGGTGACGGGGCTCAGCGGCTCCGGCAAGTCGTCCTTGGCCTTCGACATCATCTACGCCGACGGCCAGCGGCGCTACATCGACAGCCTCTCCGCCTACGCGCGCCAGTTCATGAAGATCATGTCGCGGCCCAACGTGGACGTGCTGGCGGGCATACCGCCCACCGTGGCCATCGAGCAGCGCCTGAGCCAGGGGGGCCGGAACTCCACCGTGGCCACCGTCACCGAGCTATACCACTACCTGCGCCTGCTCTATTCCAAGGTGGGACGGCAGCACTGCCCGCGGTGCGGCGGCGCCATCACCTCCCTCACCCGCAGCCGTATCCTGGACCGGGTCGGGCGCAAGTACCGCGGCAAGGACATCACCGTGCTGAGCCCGGTAGTGCGCGGGCGCAAGGGCTACCACAAGGACGTGATGATGGCGGCCCGGCGGTTGGGCTACGGCCGCGCCCGCATCGACGGCGCCATGACGGCCCTGAGCGCGTCGCTGCTCCAGAAGGGACTCGGGCGTTTCCACGAGCACGACATCGACATCGTGGTGGGCACCGCCAAGGCCGGACGGCTGAGCATGGAGACGGTGCTGGGCCAGGGACTGCGCCTCGGCAACGGCGTCATCCACGTGCTCTCCGAAGGCGCCGAGGACGTCTACAACGAGCGGCTTTTCTGCCGCGCCTGCGGGGTGGGCTACGAGCCGCTGGACCCCCGGCTGTTCTCCTTCAACAGCCGCCAGGGCGCCTGCCCCGACTGCCACGGCGTGGGCTCCTCGGAGGAGTTCGACGCCGACCTGGTGATTCCCGACTCCGGGCTGACCCTCACGGAGGTGGTGAACCGGCTGTGCGCGGAGGCCCCCGAGGGGCGCGCCGCCCTCAAGCGGCGGCTGAACCAGTGCCAGGGGGAGATCGAGCAGAAGCTCGGCGTTCCCGGCGACGTCCTCATCAACTCCCTGTCGCCGAAACAGCGGGAGGCGGTCCTCAACGGGCGCGCGCGGCCGTCGGTGCCCGGCCTCCTCAAGACGCTGGGCAGCCTCCAGGTCAAGAGCGACGGCGCGCTGGCGGGCTATTTGGCCTCGTTCATGAGCGAGCGGACCTGCACGGCCTGCGAGGGAGCCCGGCTCAACGCCCGGGCACGCAACGTCCGCGTCGGCGGAAAGGCCATCTGGCAGATCACCGCGCTGTCGGTGAAGGAAGCGCTGGGCCGCTTCGCCTCGCTGGAGGAGCGGCTGGTGAAGGCCAGCGCGGACAAGGAGCGGCTGGTGCTGGAGAAGACCCAGAAGGAGATCCACCACAAGCTGCGGTTCCTGGACGAAGTGGGCCTGGGCTACCTGACGCTGGACCGGCGCGCCAACTCCCTGTCCGGGGGCGAGGCCCAGCGGGTGCGGCTGGCGGCGCAACTGGGCTCCAACCTGCGCGGCGTCTGCTACATCCTGGACGAGCCCACCATCGGCCTCCACACCCGCGACAACCGCCGGCTCCTGGCGACCCTGAGGCGGCTGGTGGAGGCGGGCAACACCGTGCTGGTGGTGGAGCACGACGAGGCCACCATCCGGGCGGCGGACGTGCTGGTGGACCTCGGGCCCGGCGCCGGCGTGCGCGGCGGCCGGGTGGTGGCCATGGGAACGCCGGACGAGGTGTGCGCCGATCCGGCCTCGGTCACCGGGGCGTTCCTGGGCGTCTCGCGGCGGCGGCTGTGGCCGGAACGGCCGCTCAGGGGCAACGGCTGGCTGACGGTGAGCGGCGCCAGGGAGAACAACCTCAAGAACCTGAAGGTGCGGCTGCCCATCGGCAAGTGGACGTGTGTCACCGGCGTATCCGGCTCGGGCAAGAGCACGCTGGTGAAGGAGGTGCTGTTCAAGGGGCTCAAGGCGCGCCTCGGACAGAACGCCGGGCGTCCAGGGCAACACGAGGCCCTCGCCGGCTGGGAGCCCATCGAGCGCGCCGTCGAGGTGGACCAGACCCCCATCGGCAAGACGCCGCGGTCGGTGCCGGCCTCCTACGTCGGTTTCCTGGACGAGATCCGCCGCATCTACGCACTGCACCCCGAGGCGCGCATGCGCGGCTACACCCCGAGCCGGTTCTCGTTCAACGTGAGCGGCGGGCGTTGCGACGAGTGCGCCGGCCAGGGCAGGATCCGCAAGGAGATGAGCTTCCTGCCGGACGTGTTCGTGGACTGCGACGTGTGCGGCGGCCAGCGCTTCAACGAGGAGACCCTGTCGGTGCGGTTCAACGGCAAGAACATCTCCGAGGTGCTGAACATGACCGTGGAGGAGGCGGTGGAGTTCTTCGGCGCCTTCCCCAAGGCGTACCGCCCGCTCAAGCTCCTGGACGACATCGGCATGGGCTACATCGCCCTGGGACAGGCCAGCAACACCCTGTCCGGCGGCGAGGCCCAGCGCATCAAGCTCGCCTACGAGCTGGGCAAGGAATCCCGCGGCAAGACCCTGTACATCCTCGACGAGCCCACCACCGGCCTCCACTTCGCCGACGTCGAGAAGCTCATCGACATCCTCCACCGCCTGGTGGACGCCGGCAACACCGTCATCACCATCGAGCACAACCTGGAGATCATCAAGGACGCCGACTACCTAGTCGACCTCGGCCCCGAAGGCGGCGACAAGGGCGGCCGCGTGGTCGCACACGGCCCGCCGTCCCAGGTCGCCCGGGACGGCAAGCGGTCCTACACGGCACGGGCGCTGCGGGAATATCTCGAGGCTAACGGGGCGGGGTGACAACATAGCGGGCCGAGGGGAACCACACGGCCTTGCCGGTTTGTCTGCACACGCCCCTTGGGTTAGACTTCACCATTACTTTGAAACGGCGGTACCACTCGGGTGGACAAGGTCTTTATCTACTGGGACAACTCCAACATCTTCATCAGCACGCAAGAAGTCGCTGTCGAGCGTGAAGGCGAGGCAGCTCGATTTCGCGTCCGGATTCATTTTCGAAATCTCTTGCAGTTGGCCCACGGCGAACGGGACATCGAGCGCGCCATCGCGGTCGGTTCCGTGCCCCCGGAACTGCGGCACGTCTGGAACAGGTTGGAAAACGAAGGCGTCACCGTTCAGTTGTTGGAGCGAGGTGCGCTACAAGGCTGGGAACAGGGCGTGGACCAAGCCCTGCAAACCGTCATGCTGCGCGATGCGTTCGACTACAACGGCGACCCTGGAACCGCGGTCTTGCTTACGGGAGACGGTGCCGGGTTTGACGACGGCGTAGGCTTTCACGCCGACCTGGAGCGCATGCGGGGCCGGAGCTGGCGCATCGAAGTCCTGTCGTGGAGACATAGCTGCAACCGCCGGATGCGGGAATGGGCCGAGCAGAACGGCAAGTTCATCGCGCTGGATGACTTTTATGACAGTGTCACCTTCCTGGAATCGCCGCCGCCGGGCCAGCCGATCGCCGAACCCCGCTATGCCGTGCCCGTCGACCTGAGCCAACGACCTTGAGGACGGTGCCGGCCTAACGGAAGGCCTCCGGGCGTTGTCACGTCCCTGAACAACCCCAGAATACTTCCAAAGAACTCCTGGAGCAGGCTGTCTTCAGTCGATGCTCCATGGGCGGCCTTGAATGCGCCGTAGATTGTGTGCCCGCCATCGAACAATCGATGGAGACCACCGCCTATGGAGGTTGCGATGTACTCGGCGTCCATTGCCTTGTCATAGATAGTGGGAGTTCCCTTGACGATACTTTGCAGCAAACCATTCAGGTCGTCGGCCAAGCTGCTGGCCAGAAGCCCCTGTGCCGTGGCTGACAGCCAATCCGCAACTGGGACTGTCGCATCCAATGTCCTCCTGAAACCGACTTGCATCGCCTGAGCGCCGAAGATTGCCGCGCTCAGAACGATTTTCGCCCCGGCGTGCCCGGTATCCACGACGACAACGCCGACGTCAGCAGCCCTTTTCGCACCGGTGATACCAGCATTTACCGCCACCTCGCCGATGTTAACGGCCTTCTTGGTAATGGCATGCCCGGCACCCGCCACTGCATCCCCCACGTCTCCGGCCTTCTTGGCAACAGAGACTCTCGCGTCCGCAATCATCCCAGGAACCTTGACGGCATTTTTCGCCCCAGCGACACCAGCGTCTCCGATCATGCCGCCCACATCCGCAGCTTTCTTGGCAACGGCCTTCCCAACATCTGCGAGTGCTACTTTGGCTCTGCCTATCTTTCCGGCCACTGCCTTGCGGCCTTCCGACTTTCGGGCGTTCTCGCGAACACCGGAGGCCCGAATCACCACCAGTCCGGCTAGCCGCTCATCGGCGAACCGACGACGCCATCTGGAAACCGTCCGCTCACTGATCTGGTACCGCTGGGCGATTTGCCTCACCGAGAGCCCACGTGCACAGTCGAGTATCAGTCCCGCCCGGAACTGAAGACGACTGTCCGTGCCGCGTTGCCGTCGCCACTTCTTGAATTCGGTCTCCTCTTCCCTGCTCAGTATGACTTCGATCCGTATCCGCAGCATGGAACCTCCTCCGAGGATGCGTTGCAAGAAACCATTCGAGGCCTTCTCGCGGACGACATCCGGAAAGAGAACCAAGTAGCACCCCTGAAACCCTGAGCCTACCCTTTTCTTCCGGAAGGTTCCGTATCCGGAACTAGGCTTCCAACTACGCCAATATTGCGTAGAGGCGGGCAACGCCGTGCTGGTTGTGGAGCGCGACAAGACCACCATCCGGGCAGCGGAGGTGCTGGTGGACCTCGGGCCCGGGGCCGGCGTGCGCGACGGCCGGGTGGTGGCCATGGGAACACCGGACGAGGTGGGCGCATGCTTCAGGGTATTCTCGCGGCCAGATCTATCTGAAGTTCCGCTGCCAACATCCGATCTAATCTCTACGTGAGATGGTATATTGGTTGGGCGTTCAAAAACGTTGATAACCGTTGCGCGTTCGGTTAGACTTGGCACTGCGAAGGGGACGGAACCATGAGCAACGAGATGATTGCGATCCTTGGCGTAGGAGTGGCGCTCGGATTGTTCAACTGGCGCGTAAGCCGGTCGGACAAGGCCGATGTCCAGAAACACTTCGCGCGTATTGATAAGGATCTCGACGAAGTCAAGAGTCGTTTGAACTGGCTGGTGGACCGTGTGACCGACCTTACCGGCCACATGGGGCGCATAGAGGGCATTCTCACACGTCACGCAGAACCTGCTCCCCGCACCGGAACCGGAGAATCGCGCACTTAGCGCATACTGTTCCCTCACCCACCGACACAGCGTCCCCGCCGTGCCCTCCCGCCGGGCCGGTCCCCGTGTCCCGCATTTCTACGGCATCGCCGGGTCTTGCATTTGCCCGCCAAAACGGAAAGAAAGGGAGCAGACTTCACCGGCAGATTTCAGGAGGACACACATGATCATCGAGATGAGAACCTACACGCTCAAGCCCGGCAAGACGCCGGATTTCGAGAAGGCGTTCGAGGAAGGGCTGGAGCACCGCGCCAAGATCTCCCCGCTGGGGGCGTTCTTTCACTCGGAGGTGGGGGCGCTGAACCAAGTCATCCACATCTGGCCCTACGACAGCTTCGAGGAGAAGGACCGCATCGGCGCCGAGGCCCGGGCCACCGGCCACTGGCCGCCCAAGGTGCGGGAGTTCATGGTGACCCAGGAGAGCAAGATCTTTCAGGCGGCACCCTTCTCCCCGCCGCTGGAGCCCCGCGAGATGGGCAACATCTACGAGATCCGCACCTACACGGTCCACCCGGGCTCCATCCCGACCCTGATCGAGCGCTGGCAGGAATGCATCGAGGACCGGATCAAGATCTCGCCCCTGGCCGCCGGCTGGTTCACCACCTACGGCTCGCTCAACCAGTGGGTGCACATCTGGCCGTACAAGGACATGGGCGAGCGTAGCCGGCTCCGCGCCGAGGCCATGAAGCTCCCCAACTGGCCGCCCGCCACCCGCGAGATGCTGCTCCACCAGGAGAACTCCATCGTCGTGCCGGCGTCGTTCTCGCCGCTGCACTAGCCCAGGAACAGGCCGCCCCGACGGCGTCTGAATCATGCTTCCTTTACCGTAAAAGACGGCCGCTTGAGCGTGTGTCTCAAGCGGCCGTCCCTTGCGGCATGCGAACGACCACATCCTTTCCCTCACATAACGTTGTCTCGGGGTCCGGCCTGACAACATGATCGTATGTAATCACGCCGGCACCCATCCGCCCGCACGGAGGTCATCGATGTCCGCCACCACTGTCATGCTGTTCGGGGTGTTCAGCCTGTTCGCCGTCATGCCGACGATGGCGCCCGCGCAGCATACTCACGCGCACTCCCCTTACGCGCATACGCAAAGCGCCGAGTTTGCCACCCTCACCCCTGACGAGGTGCGCGAGCTGCGGAACGGCGAAGGCATGGGGCTTGCGCGAGCGGCCGAGTTGAACAGTTTCCCCGGACCCAGGCACCTTCTCGATCTCAGGGCCGAGCTCGGGCTCAAGCACGGACAGGTCGCGCGCATCGAGAAGATACACGCCGCCATGAAAACGCAAGCCATCGCCAAGGGCAAGGAGATCCTCCAGGCGGAGCGGCACCTCGCAAACCTGTTCGCATCCGGCCGCCCGTCGGCGACGGAAGTGAACCGTATCACCGAACACCTAGGTGTCATGCGCGGCCAGCTTCAGGCCGTGCATCTGGTGGCGCACATCGAGAGTGCCCGCCTACTGACCGCCGAGCAGATCAAGAATTACGACCGGCTGCGCGGGTACCGGCACTGAGTTCCGGCCACGCTATTTTGGGGCGACCTTGCGGTTTCAGCGAGGATCTTGACGTATCTATATTTCCGCCACAAAGAGATGCATGCTGAGGGATAGGAGCTGCCGTGAAACAGAAGGTCGGAACAGAGATCGAAGCCGACATCCTTCGCCGGGCAAAGCGGCAAGCCGACGACCAAGGGCCGGCCGCTGAGCGACTTGATTCAGGATGCACTGGAAGAGTACCTCGCCGCAGGAAAGCCGCCGGCTGACCGGCGCGAAGCAGCCTACCATCTGTTTTGCGAGCTGCAGATGCGCATTTCGCCGGAGCAGTTTCGTGAAGTCCTGCAAGCGGACCCGTGGGACTTGTGAGCCTTGACGACATCCCTGCCGGGAGTCTCTGCGTCATCGTGTTGCTGTACGCGGAGCAGAGAGTATCCGAGCAGGCCCAGCGGTACGTGTCATGCGCATCATCCCCCGCGATTGGCTCCGAACGCGCCCGCGACGCCGCCTCGACGGAACAGACCGCCGACTTCCTCGTGGTTCGGGCCGTAGAATTGGCCGAAGATGGTGCCCCCTGGTGAAGGACCGAAGCCCCCTTCCTCGCCAAAGTATCCTCCGCCGTTGCCGTGAAGGACATTGCCCGCGCCGAACGTTCCATCCTTCAATGCCAGGTTGTTCCACGTCATGCTCTCGATTCGAGCTCCCGTGTCTTGACGGGCGATCCCGGTGAACTCGACGTCGACCAGGGCCTCGCGAGACGCGCCAGGGTAGGCGACCGTTACGGTGGCATCTCCCCTGACGGAGGCGCCTGCATCATCGGAGAATGACGCGATAACGCCGGCCATGACCCCCGACCACGTGCCGGTGAACGAAACGGCGGGGTCCGTGGCTCTTGTGTTCCCTATGGAGTAGGTTCTGTAACTGAACTCGGCGTGCATGCCCTCGTGCGTCGTCTCCACGAGGAAGAAGCTGTGGTCCATCCAGCCGCCCAGGGTCCGGTGGCTGATGAAATGGTGTCCCTCGCCGGAGCTTTGCGACTTGGTTGCCAGCGATACCGCTCGACGCCGTTCGATGAAGTCGAAACCGGAAAGATCGAGCCGGCCGTGCATCCTCTGAACATGATCGACGTGAATCGCGTCGGGCACCGGACAACCGATTGCCGTGCACGTAACGACGGCGCCGCCGAAGCTCCACATCTCCGGCGGGGTGGCATTTTCCAGCAACCTGTTCAGCGTACCTTCGACCTCGGCCGTGGTCGGCGTCTCCGGCACCATGGAGGTCTCGCCGGGGCCAACGCCAACGTCGCCGCCGACTCGCCGGTCCCCTCCACCGCCGCCGCAACCGCCTAGTGCCGCCAGAATAGACACGGCTATCGCGAGCCGCCACAGAAGGCTTGCGCCGCCAAGCGCTTGGGGCGTGTCCATCGTCATGCCTCCTCCGCCTCCATGAGGCAACTTTGGATGAACCGGTCGATGTCGCCGTCGAGGACGGCGTCGGCGTTGCCGATCTCGACGTTGGTACGGTGGTCCTTGACCATGCGGTAGGGGTGCAGCACATAGGAGCGTATCTGGCTGCCCCAGGCGATGTCCTTCTTGGCCTTGGCATAGCTGTCCATCATCTCCCGCTGCTTCTCCAACTCCAGCTCGTAGAGCCGGGAGCGCAGGATGCGCATGGCCATAGCCTTGTTCTTGTGCTGCGAGCGCTCGTTCTGGCAGGCCACCACGATGTTGGTGGGCAGGTGGGTGATGCGCACCGCGGAGTCGGTCTTGTTGACGTGCTGGCCGCCGGCGCCGCTGGCGCGGTAGGTGTCGATGCGCAGGTCCGACTCGTTGACCTCCACGTCGATATTGTCGTCGATCTCGGGGTAGACGAACACCGAGGCGAAGGAAGTGTGGCGCCGGGAATTGGCGTCGAACGGAGAGATGCGCACCAGCCGGTGGATGCCGGCCTCGCACTTCAGGTAGCCGTAGGCATAGTCGCCTGCGATGGTGAACGTGACCCGCTTGAGGCCCGCCTCCTCGCCGGGCTGATACTCCATGATCTCGGTCTTGTAGCCGCGCCGGTCGCTCCAGCGCAGGTACATGCGCAGCAGCATCTCGGCCCAATCCTGGGACTCGGTGCCGCCGGCGCCGGGATGCAGCGTGACGATGGCGTCCCGGCGGTCGTCGGCGCCGCCGAGGAGCCGGCGGAGCTCCATGTCCGCGACGCTGTCCGTGACCTCCCGGAGACGGGTTTCCGTCTCTTCCAGGGCCTCGGCGTCGTTCTCTTCCTCCGCCAGGTCCAAAAAGAAACGCGCCTCCTCCATGCTCGAGTGGCACTTGCCGTAGTCGTCCACGGCCTCCCGGAGCAGGGACTGTTCCTTGAGGATCTCCTGGGCCTTGTCGGCGTCGTTCCAGAAGTCGGGCCTGGCGGTGAGGGCTACCAGCTCGTCGATGCGCTTCTGCTTGCCGTCGACGTCAAAGACGCCTCCGTAGCCGGCCGAGCTTGTCTTCGAGCTGTGTCAGTTGTTCGCGTGCTTCTTCAAACATGGCGGGCTCCCGCGACGGCTTTTGTTGTTGCCGATGCTCCTCAATATAGCGCATGTCGCGGAACGACAGAAACGTAACCCTGGATTCCCGCGTTCCAGCCTGTGTCAAAACCCACTCCCTCCGGGAGCCGGAGTCCCGCGGGCCCGTCCCAAATCCAACCCCTCTCCCTCTGGGAGAGGGTGGCCGAAGGCCGGGTGAGGGCTCTCCGGCAACGCTGCCCCTCCGCGCACCCTCACCCCGACCCTCTCCCAGAGGGAGAGGGGGTGGATTTGACATATTTGACATAGGCTGGTTCGCGGGAGTATCTGTGATGGGAAACAAGGGCTAATCCGGTTGCGGGTGGAGGGTCGGCAACCACGGGGTACCGCGGCGTGCGATGGCATGGAGCTGCAACAAGAGCTTACGCATCACCGCCACCAGGGCCACCTTTGCGGGCTTACCTCGGCGCCGCAACCGACGATAGAACCCACCCAGTTCGGGGTTGCACCGTGTAGCTGACAGCGCGGCCATGTACAAGGCCCGCCGGACCGTGCCACGGCCTCCGCGGATGGCGCGGTAGCCTTGACGCTGGCCGCTGTCGTGAGACCAGGGCGCCAAGCCCGCCAAGGAGGTCAAGCCCCTGCCGCAGCCTTGGCCCAGTTCGGGCAAGTACCCGAGCAAGGTTGCCGCAGTGAGCTCTCCCACGCCCTTCACGCTCTGAAACAAGGCTGCCCGTTCACTCAACTCCGGGTAACGCTGCCATAGCGCCTGGAGGGCCTTGTCCAGCCGCGCGATCTCTTTGCCCAGCCAGGCCACATGGCGCTCACAGGACTTCTTGTTCGCTCCCTTAAGCCCCTTCTCCAGCCGATTGAGTTCCTGCACCCGCTGCTGCACCAACTGCTGCCGCCGCCCCAGCACCTCTCGCAACTCCTCACTGGCCCCGTCCGCCTCCTCCTCCCCCTCCACCTTCATCATCGCCCCGTAGTGCGCCAGCACCTCGGCGTCCATAGGATCGGTCTTGGCCCCACGTCCCAGCGCCTGCGCAAACCCCCGTACCCGCGTCGGATGCGCTACGTGCACCGCCACCCCGCTCCCCTTCAATCCCTCCACCACTCCCCGCTCGTAGCCCCCCGTCGCCTCACACACCACCTGCGTCACCCCCTCCGCTCTCAGCCACTTCCGCATCTCCCGGATACCCCCTGCCTCATTCCTGAACCGCCCTAACCCCTTCCCCAACACCCACACCACCAACTCCCGCTTGCCTACATCTATCCCTGCATATTCCTTCATGACCGCCTCCTCTTCTGCTACCATGACGCTGTCCTCCACACTTGCTTATGCGGGGCGCTGACCCCCGGTATCTGTTCGGAGCGACAACTGGCATGCGGGGTGTCCTACTCCCGCCCGGTGCAGATCCCCAAAGGCTCTCACCCCATGACGTACGACTCGCCCCGCATGCCTACCCCTCAAATTGGCCGATCTGAGGGGATCTCTCAACATACAAATGACGGATGCGGCCTACGGCGCGGCCTTCAATGCTCTCCGCAGGCGCCGCTCCATTGCGCGCATCTCCCGCTCGTCCTCAAGGGAACGCTCGTGGTCGTAGCCCAGGTTGTGCAGGATTCCGTGTATGAGGAGCACTTCCAGTTCGTCTTCCAGCGACCGGCGACGTTGCCGCGCCTGCCGGGCCGCCTTTTCCACGGAGATGATCACGTCGCCGATGAGCCGGCGGCCGGACGGCAGCGGCTCGTCCACGGGGAACGACAGCACGTCGGTGGGCTCGTCGAGGGACCGGTAGCGCCCGTTGAGGCGGCGGATCTCCGCGTCGCCCACCAGGGCCACGCTCAGCTCGCAGTCCTCCAGGTCCAACAGGCGCAGGACCCGGCGCGCCTTGGCCTTGAAGCCGCGCACGGGCACTCTCCGCGCGGCCCCTTGGCGCGCCACGTCGACGGTGACGGCGCCGTCACTCATCCGGTTCTTCGTCTTGCCGGGTGTCCCGCTCGTAGGCGGTGATGATGTCCTGCACCAGGCGGTGCCGGGCCACGTCCTTCTCGGTGAAGGTGATGAAGCGGATGCCCTCCACCCCCTGCAGGATGCGCCAGGCCTCCTTGAGCCCCGAGAGACGGCCCGCGGGGAGGTCGATCTGGGTCACGTCGCCGGTGATCACCGCCTTGGAGCCGTAGCCCAGCCGGGTGAGGAACATCTTCATCTGCTCGGGGGTGGTGTTCTGCCCCTCGTCCAGGATGACGAAGGAGTCGTTCAGGGTGCGGCCGCGCATGAAGGCCAGGGGGGCCACCTCGATGCTGCCCCGCTCCAGCAGGCGGCGGGCCTTGTCGAAGTCCACCATGTCGTGCATGGCGTCGTACAGGGGCCGCAGGTAGGGATTCACCTTCTCGGCCAGGTCGCCGGGCAGAAAGCCGAGCTTCTCGCCGGCCTCCACGGCCGGGCGGGTCAGGATGATCCGGGCGTAGTTGTTCTTCATCAACTCCGACACGGCCATGGCCATGGCCAGATAGGTCTTGCCGGTCCCGGCCGGGCCGATGCCGAAGACGATGTCGTGGCGGCGGATGGCGTCGATGTAGCTCTTCTGGGCGACGCTCTTGGGGGTGATGGTGCGCTTGTGTGACGAGATGTAGATGGTGTCGAGGAAGATCTCCTGCAGGTTCGCCTTGCTGTTGCTGCTGAGGATGCGGATGGCGTAGTCGACGTCACTGCCGTACACGGGATAGCCCCGCTCCAGGAGCCCGTAGAGCTGCCGCATGACCTCCCGCGCCAACTCGGCCTCGGGCGGGTCGCCCTGGATCTCCATCTCGGTGCCGTGCACCCGGAACTTGACCCCCAACGTCCGCTGGGCGATCTTCAGGTGCTCGTCCTGGTTGCCCAGGAGTTCCCGGAACAGCCGCGGGTCATTGAATGCCAGGTGAGGCACCTGCAGCATGCTTTCGATGGTCGCTTGGCTCACTCCCTCCCTCATCAGGAAATGCCCGACACGATCTCCCGGGCCAGACGCAGCGCCTCGTCGGTCTTTTGCGGCTGCTTGCCGCCCGCCTGGGCGAAGTCCGCGCGGCCGCCGCCGCCGCCGCCGACCGCGGGCGCCACCTGCTTGATGATGTCTCCGGCGTGATAGCGTCCGTCCAGGTCGCTGCCGGCGCCGGCCGCGAGCATCACGTTCTTGTCGCCGGGACAGGCCAGGAAGACGAAGGCGCCGGGCATCCGCTGCCGGAGCTGGTCCACGGTGTCCCGGAGCTGTCTTCCGTCCAGCCCCTCCACCTTCTCGATGATGCAGCTCACGCCCGCGGCGTTCTTTTGCGCCTTGCCGAGAAGCTCCGGCACGCGGTTCTGCCCGAGCTGGCCCTTCAGCTCGCCTACCTGGCGCTCCAGCTCCTTCTGCCGCTCCAGCAGGCGCCGCACCTTGTCCGCGGCGTCCTCGTTGGTGCTCCGCAGCAGCCCGTTGACCTCGGCGAGCACGGCGTCGTAGGCGCGCATCACGTCGAAGGCGGTGGCGCCGGTGAGCGCCTCGATGCGCCGCACGCCCGCGGACACGCCGCCCTCGGCGCTCAGCCGGAAGAGGCCGATGTCGCCGGCCTGGTGGATGTGGGTGCCGCCGCAAAGCTCGGTGGAGAAGTCGCCGATGCGCACCACCCGCACGCGGTCGCCGTACTTGTCGCCGAAGAACGCCATGGCGCCGGCGCGGATGGCGTCGTCGTAGTCCATCTCCTCGGTGGAGACCCCGCCGTTTTCCCGAATCCGCTGGTTCACTTCCCGCTCGATACGCTCCAGGGTCTCGGGATCCACGGGGCCGTCGTGGGTGAAGTCGAACCGCAGCCGGTCCGGCGCCACCGAAGAGCCGGCCTGGCGCACGTTGGCGCCCAGCCTCTCCCGCAGCACTGCGTGCAGGATGTGGGTGGCCGAGTGGTTCAGCATGGCGCGCTGGCGCCGCTCGCCGTCCACCGCCAGCTCCACGGTGTCCCCGGCCGCGACACGGCCGCTGGCGACCTTGCCGCGATGCACCGACACCTCCGGCGTCGGGTGCCACGTGTCCAGCACTTCCACCGTGTCGCCCCGCTCCGTGCGGATGAGGCCCGTGTCACCCACCTGGCCGCCGGCCTCGGCGTAGAACGGCGTCTCCTCGACGATCAGCTCCACCGCGTCGCCTTCCTCGGCCTCCTCCGCCGGCGCGTAGCCGCGGTAGAGCCCCGTCACGCGAGACTCGTGATTCAGGCGGTCGTAGCCCAGGAAAAGGCTCCGGGGCAGCGCTTGCGTTACCTCAAGAGGCGCCTTGGACAACCCGGCGGACGCATTCATGGATTGGCCCTGGAGTACGACCCCCCTCCCGGCCCGCCCCCGTGTCCGCTGCTCCTCCATGAGATGCTCGAAACCCTCGTAGTCGACGGCGATGCCCTCGTTCCGCAGGATGTCCTCGGTCAGGTCCACGGGGAAGCCGTAGGTGTCGTAAAGGCGGAAGGCCACGTCCCCCGGTAGCGACCGTCCGCCGGTCTTGCGCAACTCCGCCAGCGAGTCCTCCAGCAGCACCAGCCCCTTGTCGAGGGTGTCGGCGAAGCGCGCCTCCTCGGCCTTGATAGTCTCCCCGATGCGCTCCGCCTCGGTCCGGGCCTCCGGGTAGGCGTCTCCCAGCACCCCGGCCACCGGCTCCACCAGCCGGAACAGGAACGGCTCCTCGAAACCCAGCAGCCGCCCGTGCCGGGCTGCCCGCCGGAGCAGCCGGCGCAGCACGTAGCCGCGACCGTCGTTGCTCGGCAGCACGCCGTCGGCGATGAGACAGCTCACCGCCCGTGCGTGGTCGGCGATGACGCGGAACGAGACGTCCCCGTCGTCGTCCTCGCCGTAGGCCTTGCCGGCCAGCTCTTCGGTGGCGGCGATGATGTTGCGGAAGAGATCCACGTCGTAGTTGGAGAAAACCCCCTGCATCACCGCGGTGACGCGCTCGAGCCCCATGCCCGTGTCCACATGTTTGGCCGGCAACTCGTGGAGCTCACCCTGGGCGTCGCGATTGTACTGAATGAAGACCAGGTTCCAGAGCTCGATGTAGCGGGCGCAGCCGCCGTTGACCGCGCACGGGCGGCCGGGCTCGCCCTTGCAGTCGCAGGCATCGGGACCGCGGTCGAGGTGGATCTCGCTGCACGGCCCGCACGGCCCGGTATCGCCCATCTCCCAGAAGTTGTCCTTCTCGTCGAAGCGCTGCACCCGCTCCGCCGGCAAACCGGTGATGCGATGCCACAACTTCTCGGCCTCGTCGTCCGTCCGGTACACCGTGGCGTAGAGCTTGTCCTTGGGCAGCCCCCATACCCCGGTGAGAAGCTCCCAGGCCCAGGCGATGGCCTCTTCCTTGTAGTAGTCGCCGAAGGACCAGTTTCCGAGCATTTCGAAGAAGGTGTGGTGGTAGGTGTCGCGCCCCACCGACTCCAGGTCGTTGTGCTTGCCGCTGATGCGCAGGCATTTTTGGGCGCTGGCGGCGCGCTTGAAGGCGGCCTGCTCCACCCCCAGGAAGATGTTCTTGAACTGCACCATGCCCGCGTTGGTGAACAGCAGGGTGGGGTCCTGCGCCGGCACCAGCGACGAGCTTTGCACCACGGTGTGGGTCTTGTCCTTGAAGAAGTCGAGGAAGCTGTCGCGTATCGCTTTTCCGGACGTCATGACGCCCCTTGATAGCATTCCCGCCAGCGCGAAGGCAATGTTGAAACCGCGGGAGCAAGCTCCCCTTCGACATGGCTCAATCGGTTAGCTTCGTCCACCGTCTTCGCCGTCCTCATCATCAACAACCGGAGTCGGGTCCTCCACCATTCGGCCGGGCTCGCGGAGCGAAACCGGGTCGCTCGGATCGCCCTCGACCCGATAGGCCTTGAATACATGTTCGCGCCCCGCATTCGGATTCGGAACCTTCGTCGTCTCGATCTCGTTTGTGCGCAGATCGAAACGGTAGGCGACAATCATCTGATCGGCCTCACGGCGCGCGACCATGCCGATCTCCAGCAGGTCGTCATCAACCTGATGATCCGCCGGGAGAATCAGCGTACGCCGGTGCGCTGTTCCCTCCGCCACCGCAAAAGGCGTGGGGCAGACATACATCTTCCGGTCACGCAGAAGGATGTCGCCATAGGTGCCGAACCCACGGAAGCTCTTGTTTTCGTGTACGTAGTCGTTGTCCGCGTTCAAGAAACTGCCGTGGCAAAGAACAAGATCGAGCACGGGATACTGGTTGCCGTCCGGCTCCTCCGGGTACCGGCCAAAAACGTAGTAGACGTTCCGCTCATTATGCTCGCCGCAAGGCACCTGGCTGTTCGAGTCATAGTTGGCTTCGCGCCCCGGATAGGCGAGTCCCTTGAGTTCGTAGCCCTCGGGAGAGTGAACTAGCCGGAAATCCGGATAGGTGTTGCGGGCAGGCGGGTCGTATTTGATTCGCAAATCATCCAAACGCCGCTTGAACCAGTCCTGAAAATGAAACTCTTTGTCCATGCGTCCCTCGCGCCGGATCAGCTTGCCGGCCTGGATCGCCTGGACACAGTGTTTGAAAATCGCTGATACTCTCGTCACGGATCGGCCGGTCTCCTATTCCCATCCATTTGGTCGCTTTCCGGCCATGTGCAGTTCGGCGACAAGTGCTTCGATGTGGCACTCCGCGGCATCCAGTGACGCCAATGCCGTCTCCATCGCCTCGGAGTTCGATAGCTGGCGGAGCAGTTGTGCCATGATGATCACCCTTACGTCATTGCGGCTCAGGCGCCTTCCGGACGAGCGCATACGCCGTACCTGTCCCGCGGCGATCGGCCTGATGGTTTCCCACGGATCGCCGTTGTGGCGATACGGCGTGAGTTGAGAGCGCTTGCGACAAACGATGATGATGTCGAGATCGATTGGTTCCCGAGCCTGATGCTTGGGCATTGCGACAGACATCTCGGACTTGATCGGATGCGCGGCGGTTACTCCAAAATCCGACGCCATCAGCGCCTCGAGGACAGCATGCCATCCTTCCGCGCGAGAGTGGTGGTATGTGAAGGCAAGAATCCCATCATCCTTCAGAACGCGGTGCGCCTCCGCCCATACGGCCAGCAACCGCTCGGTGAAGGTACCGACATCAGCATTCTGGACCTCGTCTTTGCTACGGGTTGAGCAAGCTTCTCGATGTCCCTTCGCACCGAGGATGTGGCGCTGCCAGACATGGAAGAAGTCGGCGAGTTGCGAGTAATGAACATTGTCAAAAAACGGAGGGTCTGTAATAACGGCATCGATGGCGCTGTCCGGCAGATCGGTCGCACTCGAATCCCCGCAGGAGAGATAGACTTGTCTGCCCTGGGCAAATTCCGTGTAGCTCTCCGCGACCGGGAAGCCGACCTTCTCCGAAAGGCCAAAGACCTTCTGATTCTCCCTCCGTCCGCTGAGTGCCCTGGGTCGTACCTCGAAAGGATCGTCTGCGTAGTCGAGCGCACGCCGGATCCTTCCCTGAAACATCGTCGAAAAGGATCCCGAACTCTTCGGAGTGCCCCATGGGTTCGCTTCCAGAGGCACACGTTCCGGTTTGAGAATGTGATGGGCGAACATGTGCCGGACAGCGCCGGTACCCTCGCCCTTGAACGAGGCGAACATGTTGTTGAATTCAAGGGCTCCCGACAGAAGACAGGTAAACAGCTCCCGCAGAATGGGGTCCTCGATTTTTCCAATCCGGTCAGCGAGGATTGAAAGGCAAAGCAACTGCCGGCCATTGAACATCTCGTGCCAGTGCCGGTAGTTGTAGCGCAGCACCTGGTTTGTATTGTGGCCGCGGGCGATCTCAACGACCGGATAAGCATTCGGACGGGTGATCAGAGCCGCCTGCGCCTCGTCATATAGCGCTTGGTCCTCATCGGTAGCCGGCATGTATGCTTTGCTGCCGTCGGGCATCAGAACCATTTTCGCGTACAGCCGGTGGTCCGGCGGGCAACCCTTGTCCCTGATTCTCTTGGCGATCGGGAATGTATGGGTACACGCCGGACAGGTTGCCCTTTGCCCGTTGACCGGCCCGGCCTCCGGATCGTACACCCTATCGCATGTGTCGCAACGCGCTTCGTGGGTGCCGTTGAACACGTCGTTGATAGCACCGCAGCCGGGACAGACGGCGTGGCCCCGAGGATACTTTCGTGGGTAGGCATGCCGGGCGAATGTGTAGGAAGCGAATAGATCGACTCCTGCATTGCAGGCCGGACAATCCGCCGTCTTGACCCAAAAGTAATATAGGACGTCGACCTCCCTACCGTCAGCCAATGTAGCCCGGTAGTAGCGGCGTACCTCGTCTGCCACATCACGCTCGATGGCGGAGTAGGCTGCGAGTATGGCCGCACGATCATGAACGGCAAGCGCATTTCTGACGAGGAAATGGGCAACCGGATTGATATCGCGCCCGATAGCGCGTGCGCCAAGCTTGACGGCCTCGCCTAGCGTTGTACCGCTGCCCATAAAGGGGTCGAATACGACAGCATCCTTGACACGGACGGGTTTGTAGAAGAGATCGATGATACTGGCCCCGGACGGCGCGAAGGCGCCGATGACCATCGCACGGAAAACCGTACCGAGTCGTTGCGCCCACCATTTGTGGATATGGTACAGCGGCCGGTTGATCTCCTTGCGCCAGCTCTCCATCTCGGCGATCTCGCTGAGCGCTTCAAAGGGAAATGTTTCGTCTTCCAGTGCGCACTCGCCAGGGGCTAAGACGAGAGGAATCGTAACGGGTTCCAACTCCGGCAAAGGAAGAGGTACTGTCGCTGCATCGCGGGAACCGAGCCACCGAGACGACACTGAAGCTCTTCCGCTCATTGGCGATCGCCACTCCTGAAATGCCAAACCCACCCAGGCTGGCCGCTAGCCCTCATCCGGTCCGTTGGCGGGCTCGCGCGGCGCGCTCTTGAGGCCTGCCTTGGCCCGGATCAGCTCCACCAACTGGCCGGAGATGTCGGGGTGCTCGCGCAGGAACTGCTTGACGTTCTCCCGGCCCTGTCCGATGCGGTCGCCCTCGAACGAGTACCAGGCGCCGCTCTTGGCGAGGACGCCCATGTCGGAGCCGATGTCCACCAGCTCCCCCTCTCGGGAGATGCCGGTGCCGTAGAGGATGTCGAACTCGGCTTCCCGGAAAGGCGGCGCCAGCTTGTTCTTCACCACCTTCACCCGGGTGCGTCCGCCGATGACCGAGTCGGCGTCCTTGAGCGCGCCGGTGCGGCGGATCTCCATGCGCAGCGAGGCGTAGAACTTGAGCGCGTTGCCGCCGGTGGTGGTCTCGGGGTTGCCGAACATGACGCCGATCTTCATGCGGATCTGGTTGATGAAGATCACCACCGAGTGGGAGCGGGAAATCGTCCCGGTCAGCTTGCGCAGGGCCTGGGACATGAGCCGGGCCTGGAGGCCCATGTGCGAGTCGCCCATCTCGCCCTCGATCTCGGCCCGCGGCACCAGCGCCGCCACCGAGTCGATGACCAGCACGTCGATGGCGCCGCTCCGCACCAGGGTCTCGGCGATCTCCAGCGCCTGCTCGCCGTGGTCGGGCTGCGAGATCAGCAGCTCGTCGGTCTTGACTCCGAGTTTCTGGGCGTAGCTCAGGTCCAGCGCGTGCTCGGCGTCCACGAACGCCACCATCCCCCCCTGGCGCTGGGCCTCGGCGAGGATGTGCAGCGCAAGAGTGGTCTTGCCGGAGGACTCGGGGCCGTAGATCTCCACCACTCGGCCGCGCGGCACCCCGCCCACCCCGAGGGCGATGTCGAGGCCGATGGAGCCGGTGGGTATGGTGGGGATGTCCCGGAGCTGCCCGGCCTCGCCGAGCTTCATGATGGCGCCTTTGCCGAACTGTCTCTCTATCTGGCTGACCGCCAGGTCGATGGCCTTCTCCTTGTTCGCGTCCATGGGATCTCCTTGGCAGATCGCTTCCGATTCGTATGCCAGGCCCTCACCCGGCCTTCGGCCACCCTCTCCCGGAGGGAGAGGGGTTGTATTCGTCTACCGCCGTATCCCGGCCACCGTCCGCGGAGTGGCGGCGGCATCCAGCGGAAAGACCTCCAGCGGGTCGTAGACGGCCCCCTCGGGCCGGAGCGTGCTCCGGAACAGCGTCGCCGCGTCGACCCAGAACTCGCCGAACTCGTGGTCGCGCCAGCGGGCCAGCTCCCCTCGAAGACGGTCGCTCCGCGACTCGGGCCGGCGCCATCGCCCGATGGTTACGTGCGGCTGAAGCGGAGCCGTCGCCCTCTCGAAGCCCAAGGGGCCGAGCGCCCGCTCCACCCGTCCCGCCAGCCGAGCCAGCTCCGGCGATGCCAGCCCGACCCACAACACCCGCGGCCGGCGGGAGTCCGGAAAGACCCCCAAACCCCTGGCGGTGACGAGGAACCGGGTGTTGTCCGCCAGGGCATCACGCACCGCCGCGCGTATGGAGGAAACCCGGACCTCCTCGACGTCCCCCAGGAACTTGAGGGTCAGGTGGAGGTTCTCCGCCGGTATCCAGCGAACCGTTCCGACGGCGATCTCGTCGCGGACCGCGCACATCCGCGCGGCCACGGCCGCGTCGACCGGGACGCCGACGAAAGCTCGCAAGGTCGGCACGGTCCTACGAATATTCTCCTTCGGCGACCGGGAAGATTTCTTTAGCGGCCGGGTTAAGGCGCCGGCGCCGTCAACGCGGCGGTCGTGCGGCCGGCGTCCAGCCGCTCGAGGAACAAGTTCTTGGTGGTATCGAAGATCCCCATCAACAAGGGATCGATCTGCCGCTCCACCGGCACGTTGGCCCGCAACGGGTCCACGTAGCGGTTGTCCTGCCACATCTCGAAGTGCAGGTGCGGCCCCGTGCAAAGGCCGGAGCAGCCCACGTAGCCGATGGTCTGGCTCTTCTTCACGGACACGCCGCGGCGGATGCCGGGCCCGTACCGCCTCAGGTGCGCATAGCGGGTCTTCATGGCGCCCCCGTGGCTGATCTCCACCAACCGGCCGTAGCCCCCTTTCCATCCCGCCCAGGTGACGCGGCCGTCACCCGCGGCCCTGATCGGGGTGCCGGTCCGGGCGGCGAAATCCACGCCGTAGTGCGGCCGCCGCACCTTCAGCACCGGGTGGAGGCGGCTGTGCGAGAAGCGCGAGCTGATCCGCCTGAACTCGACGGGGTAGCGCAGGAACGACCGGGACACCGAACGGCCGCGGGGATTGTAGTAGCTGCCGCTGCCGTCTTCGCCCTCGAAATAGACCGCGGTGTGCTTGCGTCCCTGGTTCACGAATTCCACGGCCAGTATGCGTATCCGGTCGGACGTCCTGCTGCCGGGCCGGAACTTCCTCCGGTAGAGCACCCGGTAGGTGTCGCCGGAGCGAATGTCCTTTTGGAAGTTGATGTCCCACGCGAGGATGTCCACCATTCGCGAGATGACCGCGGGGCCCACGCCCACGCTGCGGGCGTTGTCGTAGAGTGATCCGCCGTTGATGACCCCGCTCGCGGTACGCACCTCCTGCTGGTACGGAACTTCGTCCTTGTAGAACAGGATGTCCTTCTCTTTCCGATACCAGGTGAGCCGCAGGTCGGAACGAAGGACGATCTCCAGCGCCTGCAGGTTGCCGGCGCCGTTGGAGTGAGCCGCGCCGTTGCCGTTGGCGGGCGCCTTGCCGTTGCCGTTGGCGGGCGCCTCGAAATAGAAGTTGATGTTGCTGCCGGCTCGGAGCCTGCGCACGTACCTGGAACGCTGGAGCGCGGCGAGCCACCGCCGCCGCTCCGCGTTGTCCAACTCATACTTCCTGAGCACGCCCCACAGGTGCTCGCCGGATTTCAGCCGGTGGGTCACGCGGTCGGCGTTCTCGAGCGGCGGCACCGGCCGGATCCCGTTCTTCGTTCCATTGGGCGGCGGGGTGTACTCCAGCAGCCCGTTTCGCTGCTTGATCCGGGCCAGCGCGTACTCCGACAGGAAGCTTCCCCGCCGCGCGTCCGGAGAGGCGCCGTTGGACCGCGGAGCGTCCACGTAGTGAGTCGTGCGCCCCTTTTCCGGGAGTCCGCCTCTCCGGAAACGGACCTTGCCGCCGACCCGCTCCCAGGTGAGTCTTCGTCCCTTCCTCACCTCGATCTCGACGGCCTTGAGATTGTCCCGGCGGTTTCGCGCGGGGGTCCTTTCGAAATAGAGATGGAGGCGTTGACCCGGCCTGAGCTTGGTGACGGGATACTGTCTGTCGATGGCGCCGAACCAGGTCGCGCCTTCCTTCCCCGTTACGCCCAGCGGCCGCAGGATACGCGCCAGGGTCTGGCCCCTGCCCACCGTGCGGACGACCCTTTCGAGAGGCTCGAAGGACCGCGTGGGCGGCAACGGTGTGGCCGCGGAGGTCGGCGCCGGGGCGGACGGGGTCTTGGCCGGGGTCTTCACCGTCGTGGGCGCGGGCGCGGCCTTGCCCACCACGTCCACCCGGTGGTTCTTGCCCCGGTAGCGTATCCTTCCGTCGCCCCATTGCCACGTAAACAGGTCCCCGCGCCTCGACTCGATCTGCAAGGCCCGTAGCGCCCGGCGTTGGGACGATTGCGGCACGAAATAGAGAACGATCTTCCGGCCCGGATACAGCCGTCTCAGCGGATAGCGCTTGCTGACGGCCGAGATCCACGGCTGCGCCGCGTTTGCGGAGACCCCCTTGGCGCGCAGCACTCGCGCGAGGGTCTCCCCTTTGCGGAGCACGTGCGTGACGCGTTCCACCGCGGGCGCCACCGCCGCCACGGTCTTGGCCTCGGGCTCGGCGGACGGCTTGGTCACGGTAGACGCCTTGGGTTCGGCGGACGCCTTTGGCTCGGGCTTGGCAGGGGTCTCGGCGATGGCCGGCGTCTCGACGATGGCGGGTGGCGCCGGCGGAGGCGCCGCGGCCCTCGGCGCCGGTGTGGGCGGAGGCGTTGCGGCCGTCGCCACCGGCGCAGCCGGACGCAGCCTCTTGTCCCTGTGGTAAGCGATATGCCCGTTGCGCAACTGCCAGGTCAGCGGATTCGAGCCGGGCCGCTCGATTCGAAGGGCCGTCATCTCGCCGGGGCCCCATGAATTCCAGGGCGCGATGAAGTAGAAGCGGATCGTGTCCCCGGCCCGCAGGACATTGGCCACGCCGAACTGCTTCGCGACCGCCCGGAGCCAACGATTCTTGACGGCGACGGATACGCCCAGGTCGGTCAGCAGCCGGGGAAGGGTGTCGCCGGCGACGATGCGCTTGGAAACGCGCTGTTCCCGGACATCGGCTTCGGCCGCCGCCGCCTTCGGCTCGGCCGCATGCGACGAAGCCGCGGCCCAGGGCAAGACCAAGGCCAATGCAAGCCACAGGCACACCGGAACGACACGTGGCCGGTACCCGACACGGAGGTCACCGGGTGTGTGATGACGCACTACGGCACACATAGAAAGGGCCCAATCACCTGAGGATTATACTAGTACATAACGGCTGCATAAAGAAACCGAATAGGGCCGCGGTCTCAACGCTTTTTTCGCCCGGTCTACGTGCCCTCCTCGCCCCGCCGATTCGCCTTGCGGTAGCCCAACGCGTCCTGGGCGATGATCAGCTTGTGGATGTTCGAGGAGCCCTCGACGATCTGATAGGACTTCGCGTCCCGAAGGTAGCGCTCCACCGGAAACTCGGTGGAATATCCGTACGCGCCCAGGATCTTGAAGGCGCTGTCGGCGGCGTGCGCCGCGGCCTCGGCGGCGGCGTACTTGGCCATCGACACCTCCAGGTTGTTGGGCCTGCCGCGGTCGGCCAGCGAGGCCGCCCGGTACACCAGCAAGCGCGCCGCCTCTTCCTCGACGATAACCTGCGCCAGGCTGTCCTGGATCATCTGGAAACGCCCGATCTCCCGGCCGAACTGTTGCCGCTGGTTGGCGTAGGCCACCGCCGCTTCCCGGGCCGCCCGGGCCACGCCGAGAGCCCCCGCCGCGCAACTCAGGCGGGTCTGGTTTAGCTGCCACATGCACATGGAGAAGCCCTCGCCCTCGGCCCCGACGCGGTGATCGGCGGGCACCGCCACGCCGTCGAACTCCAGGGTGCCGGTGGGCGAGGCCAGCGCGCCCATCTTGTCGAGGGTGCCGCGGCGAACCCCGGCCTGGTCCAGCTCCACCATGAAGGCGGACAGGCCGCGATGCCCGGCCTCCCGGTCCGTCACCGCGTAAACCAGCCCCACGTCGGCGATGGGCGCGTTGGAAATCCAGGTCTTGGTGCCCTTGAGGACGTAGCCCCCGTCGGTGCGCTCGGCCCGGGTGGACATGGAAACCACGTCGGAGCCGGCGTCGGGCTCGGTGATGGCGAAGCAGCCGATGCGCGACGCGTCCACCAGCCCCGGGATCCAGCGGCGCCGCTGCGCCTCGGAGCCGAAGCGCGCCAGCGTCACCGCCGGCGCGAGCTGCGTGTTGACGTGCACCCGGACCGAGCTGTGCACCCGCGCGATCTCTTCGGTGAGGAGCACCATGGCAAGATACCCCAGACCGGTGCCGCCGTAGGCTTCCGGGACGACGCAGCCGAAGAAACCCAACTGCCCCATCTTCTCGAAGGTTTCCCGGCGAAAGTGGTGATCGCGGTCGTCGGCCGCCGCCGTCGGCGCAATCGCCTTCTCCGCGAAGTCGCGGCCCAGTTCCCTGACCGCGAGCAGCTCATCCGAGAGATCGAAATCCATGGGTCCTCCGTCGGGAAACCCGCTAACCTAGTGTCCTGTCCGGTCAATTCGCACAATAATCTGTGGGTCTTTTTCGCCGTCGGCTGCGTTGCTCTTCCTCGCGTGGTGCCCGCCACTGCTCGTCATCGCGCCTTGCCGACGACGAAAAATCCTCCACATCTTATCATGCGAATTGACCGGACAGGACACTCGTGTTTTCCCACTACGAACCAAGCACCTCGCGCGCGATGATGAGCTTCTGGATCTCCGAGGTCCCCTCGTAGATGCGCAGCGCCCGGACGTCCCGGTAGAGCCGCTCGGTGACGCTGCCCGACACGAGCCCGCGGCCGCCGAGTATCTGCACGGCCTGGTCGACGATGCGCTGGGCCGCCTCGGTGGCGAACAGCTTGGCCATGGAGGACTTGCGCGCCACACCGGCCTCGCCCCGGTCGTGGGCCTCGGCGGCGCGGTAGACCAGCAGCCGCGCCGCCTCGAGCTCCGTGGCCATGTCCGCGATCTTGAAGCGGACGGCCTGGAAGCGGTCCAGGGTACGGCCGAACTGGCGCCGCCGGCGCGCGTGGCCAACCGCCTCCGCCAGGGCGCGGCCCGCCATGCCCACCGCCGCCGCGCCCACGCTGCACCGGAGCGCTTCCAGGGTCGCCAAGGCGACCCCCAGTCCATGTCCGGCATCACCCAGGAGTTGGCTTTCGGGAACGCGGCAGCCTTCGAAGGCCACGGTGCCGATGGGATGGGGCGACACCAGCGCCAGGCGCTCCCTGACCACCACGCCGGGAGCCGACGCCTCCACCACGAAGGCGCCGATGCCCTTTCCCTTGCGCGCCGGATGGGTGCTGCCGAAGACCACGTAGAGGTCCGCCAGGCCGGCGTTGGAAATGAGGCTCTTGACGCCGTCGAGCACGTAGACGCCGCCGCGCTTGCGCGCCCGCAGCCTCAAGGCGGCCGGGTCCGAGCCGGCATCCGGCTCGGTCAGGGCGAACGCTCCCATGGCCCGGCCCGAGGCCAGGGCCGGAAGATACGCGCGCCGCTGGTCCGGGTTCCCCGCCAGCACCAGCGGATGGGCGGCGAGGGCCTGGACCGCGAACAGGGTATCCGCCAGCGGCGACACGCCCGCCAGGGTCTCGCGGATGACGCACAGGTCGCGGACCTGCACGCGGACCCGCGCGCCGCCGAACCCGCGCGGCGCCACGAAGCGGAAGACCCCATGCCCGGCGAGCTTCCGGAACGCCGCGCGCGCGGCCTCGTCGCCGGCGGCCGCATCGATCCCGCCCAACTCGGCCTCCGCCCAAGCGGCCACCTCCCGCCGCAGCCGAAGCTGCGGCCCGGGCAGTTGAATCGAAGAAGCGATCTTCACCGCTCAACCTCCTCTACCGCGCGCACCAACCTGGCGCCCTCACCCCAACCCTCTCCCAGAGGGAGAGGGGGTCGGATTGCCTTGAGACGTTGGCCGAAGGCCACAAACCAACCCCTCTCCCCCCGGGAGGGTCGCAAATGTCCCCCTCTCCCTCTGGGAGAGGGTCGGGGTGAGGGACTCCGCACCGGCGCTATCCCCGGTTGAACCGCGGCGGTTCCTTTTCCATGAAGGCGCGAAAGCCTTCGTGGAAGTCCGCGGTCTGCATGCAATGGGCCTGGGTCATGGCCTCCATCTCCAGGGCCGCGTCCAGGTCCATTCCGGCTTCCAGGTCCAGCAGCTTCTTGGTGACCCCGATGGCGAAGCGCGGCCCGTCCCGCAGCCGGTGCGCCAGTTTCAGCGCCTCGGGCATCAGCTCGTCGTGGGGCGCCACCTTGTTGGCAAGGCCGATGCGGTAGGCTTCGGCGGCGTCGACCGTGTCTCCCAGGGACAGCAGCTCCATGGCGCGCCCCATGCCGACGATGCGCGGCAGCAGATGGATGGCGCCCATGTCCGATCCCGCCAGACCGACCTTGACGAACAGGAAGGCCATCCTCGCCCGCTCCGACAGGACCCGGAAATCGCTCGCCAGCGCCAGCACCGCGCCCGCGCCCGCCGCCACCCCGTTCACCGCGGCGACGATGGGTTTCTCCAGCGCGCGCATGTTGCGCACGACGTCGCAGGTGAGCCGCGTGAACCGGTACAGCCCGGCCCCGTCCATCTTCAGCAGCTCGCCGATGATGTCGTCGACGCTGCCGCCGGAGCAGAATCCCTTGCCCGCGCCGGTGATCACCAGCACGTGGACCCGGCCGTCCGCCGCCACCGAGCCGGTCAGCTCCGCCAGCTCCTCGTAGGTGCGGAAGGTCAGGGCGTTGAGCTGCCCGGGGTTGTCGAGGCGGATGGTGGCGATGCCGTCCTCCACCGTGTAGTCGAAGCTCTCGTATGCCATTGTACCGTCCTGTCTTCGCCGCATGGGCGCTTTTCGAAACCGGGCGTCTTTGCCGCGCGGGCGCGGTTCGAAACCGGGGCGCGCGTCTTGTCATACCCCGCCGGCCTGGAACGAAGTCCCGCGCGCGTCAACCCATGAACGCACCGCCGTCAACGTTGATGCCCTGGCCGGTGACGGAATCACCGGCGGGCCCGGCCAGCAGCACCGTCAGCTCCGCCACCTCCTCCGGCGCCACCAGCCGCCGTTGCGGCGAGGTGCGGGCGAACCGCTCCAGGACCTCCGGCGTCGTGGCGCCGGTCCTGGCGGCCATGAGCCGGGCGTTCTCGCGGGTCAGCTCGGTGTCCGCGTACCCCGGGCAGATGGCGTTCACCGTCACGCCCTTGCGCGCGGTTTCCAGCGCCAACACCCTCGTGAGGCCGAGGACGGCGTGCTTCGAGGCGGTGTAGGCGGCGGTGTGGGAATACCCGGTCTTGGCCGTGGTGGACGCGATGTTGATGACGCGGCCCCAGCCCGCGCCGATCATCGGCCCCAGGAACCGCTTGCAACAGTAGCACGTGCCCATGAAGTTCACCCGCAACACCTCTTCCAGCAGCCCGTCGTCCATCTCCAGGAAGCTCGCGGCCGGGGCGATGCCCGCGCTGTTGACCAGGATCTGCACCACGCCCACCCGGCCGGCGCTCTTCGCCAGAGCGTCCACGGCGGTCCGGGAACCCACGTCGCAGGCCACCGGGACGGCCTCGCCCCCGTGCCCGCGCACCTCCTCGGCGACCCGCGCCAGGCGTTCCTCCCGCCGGCCCGCCAGGACCACGCGGCAGCCTTCGCGGGACAGCGCCAGCGCCACCGCCCTGCCGATGCCGCTCCCCGCGCCCGTTACCAGCGCGATCTTGCCCGACAGTGAATCCAAGGAGAACTCCGGATCGTCCAATGAATGTCTAGTGTGGTGTCTGGTTAATTCGCAGCATAATCTGCGGGTCTTTTTCGCCGTCGGCTGCGTTGCTCTTCCTCGCGTGGTGCCCGCCACTGCTCGTCATCCCGCCTTGCCGACAACGAAAAATCCTCCGCATATTATGCTGCGAACTAACCAGACACCACACTAATGAATCCAACAAACATGCCACGGGGCGCCGCGGGACCACCGCCAGGAATCGGGCGCGCGCCTTGGCATGTGTTTTGCGCTTTCTGTAGTGCACTTTATGCCCTCTCGACGGAGGCATTCAAGCGCGCCGCCGGGAGGGTCTCCAAACACGCGTTTTCCCTTGTTGAACGGGTGGGCGCTGATATAGAACCGGTTTGCAGGCAAAGGCTAGTGTCGTGTCCCGTAAATACCTGCACTAATTTGCTTGTCCTTTTCGCCGTCGGCTGCGTTGCTCTTCCTCGCGTGGTGCCCGCCACTGCTCGTCATCGCGCCTTGCCGACGACGAAAATTCCTGCGCAACTTAGTGCAGGAATTTACGGGACACGACACTAGTAGCCAGACACCACACCAGGAACACATGCGCGAGGAGGCGCGTCACAAGGAGGTCGTTATGCGATGCCTCATGAATCGGGCCGCGGTATTGGGGATCGGGGCATGGGTGTTGCTCGGGATGTTCCAGTCCGCCGTTGCTCAACAGACGGACCCGGAAATGCTGACGCTGCAGCAAGCCGAGCGCATCGCCCTGGACAACCATCCGGGAATCCGCGCCGCCAAGGAACGGATCAAGGTGCAGGAGGCCATGGTGACGAGGGCCAGGGCCGCCTGGTATCCCACGGCCGGGGTCCGCGGCTCGTACGAGAACAAGCCCGTCACCGAGAACCCCAACGCGGACAAGAACCTCTTCAATACAAGCGGCCAGGTGCAGTGGCTGGTAAGCGACTTCGGCCGCCGCGAGGGCAACATCCGCCGGGAAGAGGGCACGCTGGAAGCCCGGCGCTTCCTGGAGAAGACGTCGATGGAGGAGGTGGTGCTGGCGGTGCGGCGGGCCTTTTTCAACTACCTCCGGGCCGGGGCGCTGGTGCGGGTGGAGCAGGATACGGTCAAGGACCGCGAAACCCTGGTGCGCCAGGCCCAGGGGTTCTTCGACGTGGGCACGCGCCCCAAGATCGACGTCGCCCGCGCCGAGGCCAGCCTCTTCGCGGCCAAGGCCGGACTCATCGCGGCACAGAACGGCGTCAGGATCGCCTGGGCGCGGCTCAAGAGCGCCATGGGCGTGAGCCGCTTTCCGGAGCGCCCGGTGGCCTCCGACGTCAACGTCCGGCCGTCCGCCCTGTCGCTGGAGGACGCGGTCGAGGCCGCCTTCGAATCGCGCACGGAACTGATGGAGTTCCAGTCACGCCTCAAGGCCCAGCAGGAGGCCATCGACGTGGTCAAGCGCGGCCGCATGCCGAGGCTCCGCTTCAACGGGCAATACGGCCGCCGCCTGCACAACGACCAGGACATCCTCAGCTCGACGCTGACCCTGGAGGTCCCCCTGTTCCCGGGTTTTACCCTCAAGCCCGAGATCGAGAGGGCCGTCCGCGACTACGCGGTCATCAAGGCGCAACAGGAAGAGCAGCAGCAACGCATCGCGCTGGAGGTGGAAGAGGCTGTCCTGAACCTGGTGGAGGCGGGGGAGCGGATCCGGGCCAACGAGGCGCAACAGAAGTCGGCCAAGGAGAACCTCGACCTGGCCAACGGCCGCTACCAGGTGGGGGTGGGTTCGATCATCGAGATCACCGAAGCCCAGGTCATCAACACCAGGGCCCAGACGGACCACATACGGTCCATCTACGACCACAAGGTGGCGGAGGCGCGCCTGGCCCGGGCGATGGGCCGGGGTTCGGAGTTCAGCCCGTAGGCCAGGCCCTCACCCCAACCCTCTCCCAGAGGGAGAGGGGGCAAATTCGCCCTCTCCCTCTGGGAGAGGGTTGGGGTGAGGGTCCTAGGGTGAGGGTCCCAGGGTGAGGGTCCCAGGGTGAGGGTCCCAGGGTGAGGGTCCCAGGGTGAGGGTCCCAGGGTGAGGGTCCCAGGGCGAGGGTCCTAGGGTGACGCCGGCGGAGGCGGAAGGTCGCGGGAGGGGTCGATCCCTTCGTTCCCGAGCTGCCGGTCGATTCCCCTCAGCAGGTCGGAGCCGGCTTCGTCGCCGGCGGCGGCTTCCTTGGCGGCGGGCTTGGGCTTCTTGACGGTGAAGAGCGCGGGATCGGCGGCCGGCGCCTTGGGAGGACTCGCGGAGGCCGTCTCGCCGCCCAGCCGCGTATCGATGTCGCCGATGACCTGGGCGGGATCATCCGGGGTGGGGCCGGTTTCCTTCTCCTCCGGCGGAAGGGCGCTCACCGGAGGCTTGAGCGGGCCGCCCTCGGGAAGCGCCTCTGTCGCCAACGTCTTGTCCACGCCTTCCACCACCGCCCTGGCGGTGGCCGTTTCCGAGGCGGACGGCATGGCACGTTGCGCCGCGGGTTTCTCCGCTTCCCCTTCGAACCACGAGGCTGGATTGAGGTAGCTGAACCAGCTCTTCTTCTTCTCCGGCGGCGCGGTTTCCTCGGCCGACGCCCTCGTTTCGTCGCCGGGCGCCGCCGGCACGGACGCCACGTTCCGCTCCTCCGGCTCCTCCTCCCGCCGGTCGCCCCAGGAGAACGGGTTCAGGCGGCCGTACCAGGTCTTGCGCGACGGGTCCTCGTAGTCGTAGCCCGGCTTGGTGATGAGCCGGGGCGGTTCCGCCGCGGCGCTCCGCGGGTCCTCCGGCTGCGCTGGAGGCTCCGCGGCCGCCGGTGCCGCCGCCGCGTCCTGCCCCGCCGCCGGCAGCGCGGCCAGCGCGGCTTGCGCCTTGGGCGCCGACGGCGTGTCGCCGTATTCCCGCAGAACGGTCTCGAAGCGCTCCCGCGCCGCGGGATACCGCTCCTGCTTCAGGTAGAAGTTGCCGACGTAAAGCTCCCGCGCCGCCAGGTGGAGCCGTGTCTCGGCCAACCGCTTGCGCGCGTCCGCGGCGTGTTCCGACTCCGGATGGTCCTTGATCACGGATTCGAAGTAGCCTCTTGCCTGCCGGACCTTGTCCAGGTCCCGGTCGACGCCGGTGAACTGGGCCAGGTTGACGCGTCCAAGCTGGTACTTGACGTAGGGTATGTGCCGGCCCGTGGGCTGGAAGGTCAGGTAGTTCTTGTAGGTCTCGTCCGCCTGGACGTACTCCTCGTTCAGGAAGAACGCCTCGGCGATCTTCAACTCCGCGGCCTCGGCTTCCTCGCTGAAGGGGTAGTCGTCCCGGAGCTTCTGGAAGAACGATATCGAGCGCGCGTAGCGCCCCCTTTCGAAATAGTCGATGCCGTCCTTGTACAGCGCGGCGGCCGTGGGCGACGACTTGGAGCCCGGGTCGGACTCGAACAGATCCGTAACCGCGCCGGTGAGGTCGCCCAGCCTGGGGAACCTCGATTGTTCCCCCGCGGGGCCGGTGCAGCCGTTCAACAGCAGCGCGGCCACGACCCCGACGAGGGCACGTCTCAGGTGATTTCGTTCTTGCATTTCAGAGGCCTCGACGAAATGATCCAGAACATCTATCACGGTCCCGGCGCGGCCTTCAAGGATGGCGGCCACTAGTGTCGTGTTCCGAGGCCGTGTTCGGGCGCCCCATTGCCGGCCGCCGGGTTGACGGGACCGGTCGGAATCCCGAATCATGGACAATTGATATTGCCCCGAGAAGGAGCCGCCATGTCGAACTACCGGACCGTCGCCATCGAGAGGGAAGGCGCGGTGACAACCGTGGTGCTGAACCGCCCGGAGAAGCGCAACGCCATGAACCCGTTGATGCACCGGGAGATGAACGAGGTCCTGACCGAGGTGGAGCGGGACCCGAAGACGCGGGTGCTGGTGGTCACCGGCGCGCCGCCGGCCTTCTGCTCCGGCATGGACCTCAAGGAATACTTCCACGAGGTCGACGACGCGGACGCCGAGCGCCACATCAACCGGCGCATGGCCAACGAGTGGTGCGACCGCATGCTGCGGATGTTTCCCAAGCCCACCATCGCCATGGTCAACGGCCACTGCTTCGGCGGCGCGTTCACCATCGTCGCCTCCTGCGATTTCGCCCTGGCCTCCGACGACGCCGTGTTCGGCTTGAGCGAGGTCAACTGGGGCAACCTGCCCGCCGGGCTGGTGTCCAAGGTCGTCGCCACCCTGATGCCCTATCGCGACGCCCTCTACTACGCCATGACCGGCAAGACCTTCGACGGCCGGCGCGCCGCCGAGGTGCGGCTGGTCAACGAGTCCGTGCCGGCCGCGCGCCTGCGGGAAGAGGTCATGGCCCTGGCCGAGCACCTGGCGTCCCTGGACGAGGCCGCGGTGCGCGCCACCAAGGAAGCGTTCAAGCAGGTCGTGGACATGTCCTACGACCAGGCCTACTGGTTCCTCATGAGCAAGAGCAACGAGCTACGCTGGCGGCACCGGCAGACCGGCCGCGGCGGCGAGGGCATCGAGAAGTTCCTGGCCAAGGAGTACCGGCCCGGGGTGGGCTCGTTCACCAAGACCGGGAAGTAGCAGCGTCACGCAAGCCGTTGTTCATCGATGCCATCAACGAACTCGGATCGGCAGGCTGCTACTGCCGCGTTGCTCCGAAAGCGCCATGAAGGTTGTCGCGGTTGAAAACGCCGCCGACTTCTCCATGGTCCTGCCCGTAGAAGCGACCTTCGATCGTGTCTGACCGGAAGCCGCCGGCCATCAAGGGCAGGTCCGTCCATGTGATATCGGGATGACGGGTATTCGCGCTGAGGTCTTCGATGTTCTCGAACGTCACGTCGATCTGTGTTGCGGCGAAGTCGACGGCAAGGCTTGCGTCGCCGCGCACGAAATTCCCCGTGGTACCGGCATGGCTTATGTCGGCGCCGACCACTATGCCCTCCCACGATGCGCTGCCGATCGATGGGTTCGTGTTCGAGGGCACGCCGACCGAATAGCTGTGGACGGTGGTCTCATGCAGGTATTCGGCGGTTCCGGGGGTGCCGGCAGCCCTCACTCCGGAGTAGACGCCGAAGGCGCTCCGCGAAAGCCAGCCGCCGAATTGCTGGTGTCCTTGCGTGAGGTCCACGCCCCGGCGAGTCTCCATATACTGGAGTCCGTCAGCGTAAAGGAACGCGGCTGCCGTGGTGCGTTGATCATTCAGTTCGCAGTGCCCGCCGTCGCAGGAGATCTTGCCCATCGTCCTCGTCTCGCCGTCGGACAGGACCAACACGTCACTGTTGAGGAAGGAAGGGTTCGAAGCCAGCACGGCTGCGATCCTCGCCGCGAAGTCGGGTCCCGCCATATCCTTGCGCGAGATGCGAGCGGTGTCGTCAAAAATGTTGTTGACGACAGTGGATCGCAGCGCGTCGTCGTCGCGACTCCATCCGTTGATGGCGACGAGCCACGCCTTGCCTCCGGCGGTATCGATCACCAGACGGCTGTGCCACCAAGACTGTCCGTCATGCGCAAGATAGGTGACGCCGTCGCGTCTCCATACAGCCCAGCCTGCCGCATAGCGGTGAGAGCGAGCGGTCGCCAGCATGTCCAGGGTGGCGCGGTCCAGGATTGCCGGCGTTCTCGTGGGGAACCACAGAGCAATGAACCTGGCCCAGTCCTCGACGGAGATGTGTACCGTACCGGCAGGTCCGATCTGAGGGGGCAAATCCCTCTGGGTCGCAACCCAGTTCCCGTCACGGTCCCTATAGTGACTCCATGGCTGATCGACGTTGCCGGGAGTGCTTGGCGCGCCGAAACCCCCCGTCGTAATCCCCAGGGGCTCGAACAGGCGTTCCTGCATCAGCACTTCCCAACTCTTCCCTGTAAGCCGTTCCGCCATGGCGCCGGCGATCATGTAGCCCAAGTTGGAGTAGAGATACTCCCCAGGAAGCCCCGCCCGCGGTTCCTGAAGGTTGTCTTGGAGCAGGGCGTATCGCCTATCCTTGATGTCGGGGATAGCGAGGTGATCGGGATCGTTCCAGTCGTCCGCGTCCCGCTTTATGCCGCTCGTCATGCGAAGAAGCTGGTCCAGTTCTACGTCATGGTAATCCGCGTGGATTTCCCCGCGGAGTTCGGGAAACACGTCGGCGATGGTCGTCCGCCAGCCGTTCGGGAAGGTGCGGTCCGCCACCAAAGTCGCCAGCATCGTGGCGGTCATGGCCTTGGTGTTCGAGTTGATCCGAACCAGATCCGTGGTCCTGAAAGGCTCGGGTGAACCTTGCCGGCGTACGCCGGCGGCCGCGGCTCCGACAACGCCGTTCGCGTCGACCACGGCCGCAAGAATCCCCGGAGACCGACCCTGCTCGATTGGCCCGGCCAAGTGTTCCGCGATCACCTGCTCGGCACTCGGGGTGGGTGAAGGCGGTTCGGTGCCTGCCAGCTCGAACGGGGGAAGTTCAACAGGCGGCCGGACATCCGCGGGCAGACTACCGGTGCCGCCTCCTCCGCCGCCGCCGCACGCAGCGAGAAGCGCCGGAACAGCGATTGCCAGGATACGGGAAAGAGATCTCTTCATGCATGGCTCCTTGCAGACGAAGTCGTACAAGTTTCAAGCCTGCCCCTTCTCCTTCCGCCGCTTCCGCGACGCCTCGAAATCCACCGCGGACCCGTCCGGGGTCAGCACCGCGCCGTAGACCTCGACCGCGGCCCTGGCCGAGATGAACCCGTTGCGCAGGTCCTCGTCCACGCGCTCGAGGTCGCGCTCCTGCGGCGGTCCGTATCCGCCGCCCCCGCCGCCGTGGTGGACCGAGACCGTGCCGGGCGGGATGTCGGGGATGATCTCCATGGCGTGGGCGTTCCGGCGGGCGCCGTCCGGGAACTCGAACTCCACGCTGTTCAGGGTGCCCGCGCCGCCGCCCAGCACGCCCGGGGACGGCTCCGTGGTGCCGTCGCCGTGGGTGGAGCCTTCGGTTTCCTCGCCGTAGTAGCGTACCCGCGTGCGGGTCCCCAGCCCGCCCCGCCAGCGGCCGGGGCCGGCCGAGTCGGTGACGTATTCGTGCTCGATGAGGTGCACCGGGTTCTGCACCTCGAAGGTCTCGTAGTCCTGCGCCAGCACGTTGCCGCCGCCCATGAGGCCGGGCTGGTTGTAGCCGTCGACCCCGTGGGTGGCGCCGCCGCCCTCGTAGGTGAGGAAGAAGATGTCGTGGAAGCCGCGCCCGTTGCGCGGGTCCTTGCCGGTCATGCGGTAGGACAGGCGCCGGCCCCACGGTGCGGTGATGCGCTCGGGAAGGGCTTCCCGCAGCGCCAGCATGATGGCCTCGCCGGTGTGCTGGCACAGCTTGTTGCCCATGAACGTGGCCGCCGGGTAGCAGGCGTTGAGGATCGACCCCTCGGGCGCGTGGACGTCCACCGCGCGCACCAGGCCGTGGTTGTGGAGCACTTCGGGGCTCAGCAGGTAGAGCAGCGTGGTGAGGGTCGCCGCCGTGGTGGAGGTCAGCGAGGCGTTGGTGAAGGTCCGGGTCTGCGGGTCCGTGCCCGTGTAGTCGAACCCGATGCGGTCCCCCCGGATCGTCACCTTCACCGCGATCCGCGAAGTCGACGGGTTGCCGGGCTCGTCCTGGTAGATGGTGCTCTCGCCCAAGTACTCGCCGTCGGGCAGCGCCGCCACCTCCGCCCGCACGCGCCGCTCGGTCATGTCGTAGAGGCGCTCGACGTTGGCGGCGAAGGCCTCGGTTCCCTCCCCCCGCATCAACGCCAGCAGCCGCCGTTCCCCCAGGTGGCAGCTTCCGAGCTGTGCCCGGGCGTCCGCCTCGACGATCTCCCGCAGCCGCACGTTGGCGAAGATCAGCTCCCACACGTCGCGCCGGAGCCGCCCCTTCTCCCACAGCTTGACCGGCGGAATCCGCAACGCTTCCTGGTGCACCTCCACCGCCTCCGGGTTGCAGGTGCCCTTGACCGCGCCGCCGATGTCCGCCCAGTGGCCCCGGCAGGCCGTCCACGCCACCAGCTCGCCGCCCGCGAACACCGGCTTGTAGAACCCCACGTCGGCGTGCTGCAGGTTGGCGCACCAGACGTCGTTGTGGATGAAGACGTCGCCGTCGTGGACGTCCTCCCCGAAGAAGTCCATCAGGTAGCCACAGCCGGGGTAGAGCGAGAAGGCCATCAGCGGCAGGTGCTCGTCCTGCTCCAGCATCTGGCCTCGGGCATCCAGAAATCCCAGCGCGAAGTCGCCGTTGTTGATGAGTGGCGAGCGGCTGCTGCGGTACAGCGCCTGCGCCATCTCGTGGGTAAGGGACTTGACCCGCCGCTGGAACACCACCGTGCGGGCGGATGGGTTGAGCTCGAAGGTCATGGCGACGAGTACAGCGTATCCGGTCGAGGTCCTCGCTACAAACAACCAGGGGCGACCGGATTCCAACCCGGCCGCCCCTGTATTCGTCGAGGGACAGCTTCTCCTATGGCGTGTAGTGGGCCCCGTAGGCTCCCTGAATCTTGCCGACGGTGCCGAAATCCGCGTCGAATTCACCCGTCAGACCCTCCGGGATCTGGCCCGCGTAGGGACTGGTCTCGGAATGGAAAACGCCGTCCCAAGCTCCGCCGTCAACGGTGTTGCCGTCGAAGGTCCAGGAGACAGCGCCCGCAGTCACCGTTCCGCCGGCCATGCCGGTCTCCTTCAACGTCAGCGACCAGCCGGAATTCACGTCGAACCCGGACACCGTCCCGGAGAGCATGTCCGTGTCGAAGTTCGCGGTGAACCGGGCCGTGGCCTTGAATTCGCCGTGGTTGGACTCATCGCTGAGGGGCTGATAGATGGCGTATTGTCCGATCGCGGGGCCTGAATAGTTCGCCGTCCCCGTAAGGGCGGCGAAGCCGGTGCCGGCGGCCACCGTTGCGTTGTTCGCCATCGTGCTCGCACTGAACACGCGGTACGCAAACCCATCGGTCGTCTTCCGCCGCCACCAACCAAAGTGCATGAAATTCACGTCGGTGACCTGTACCGTGCGGCTGTCGGATGTGCGGAACTTCCATGTGCCGCCGCCGAGTATGTATCCCGCGCCGGTATGGCGAATGGTGCATGGGCTGGTGCTCTCGCACTGGTAGTTGCCGGAGGCGCCGTCGAACGTTCCCGGGATATTCGCCGACACGTCATTGGTGCCGTCGGGAGGGTCGTCCGTGTCGATGGTGATGGGAACGTTGCTGTTCGTGTTCCCGCCGGTCGGAAAGACACTTGACCTTCCCCCGATCAGGTTCGCGTGGGTGTCTGCAATCGTAATCTCGAAAACGCTGGAATCGGCGGCGGTGTCCTCGTCGGTATGTACTTGGCCGATGGGTGTCGCCTTGGGCGCGTCGACGTCCGAGTAGACGACGATGGTGTCGTCGGCGAGCGACCCCTGATTCTGTGCCGTGGTGACATACCAACTCCCAGCCGAAGCTCCGCTGGGACTACGGAATGTGACCCCGGGGTCCAGATCGGACGGGGCGCTCACCCCAGCCGGGGCGCGATACTTGGGGTTCACGGTCGGGTCAGCCGAACCCAAAACCGTCCCCCGGAGTCCCGCAATCGCGAGGTTCGACTCCGCGGCGAGCGCCGCCAGCCTGGCCTTCTCGGCCTCGGCTGCCAGCCTCTCTCTCTCCCGCTGTTCCGCTTCCGCCCGCCGGCGCGCGTCCTCGGCCGCCTGGCGTTGCCGCTCCTGTTCCTCCTCCGCTCTGCGTTGTTCCTCTTCAGCCAGGCGCTTTGCCTCTTCAGCTTGGCGCTTTTCCTCCTCAGCCTTGCGTTGTTCCTCTTCAGCCTTGCGCTTTTCCTCTTCAGCCAGGCGCGCCGCTTCCTCGGCCGCGTCCACGCGCTCCTGGAGAGCTTCCTCTTCCGATCTGGAGAGTCCGTCACTGCTGCCGCCGCACGCCGCCAGAGAAAGGACCAAGCCAAGTACCAACATCAGACGAACCATGCGTACCTCCTTGTGCTGGACTGCCCTGTGTCTCCAGCAGGATTACCGGGCACGGCATTTTTGTCAAGACATTAATGAATATATTATGAACCTTGATGAAAATACGTGGCGAAATTGCGAAGTCGGAAGCCAATACGTGTCCGCGTGGCTTGATTGCGGCCGATCGCGGAACGCTCCGAGGGGTAGTGCCCGCCAAATGGGCGACCGCCGGTCGCCCCTACACAGTCGTCGCGCTTTGCCGACAACAAAAGTCCCGCGCAACTTGTGCCAGGAAACTACGGGACGCGACACTAGCCGACGGTCAGGATGAAACTGCCGGCCTCGTCGAGACGCAGGCCGAACGCCGAAGGCACCACGAGCGTGGTCTGGGGCAGCTCGACGATGGCCGGGCCCGGCAGGCTGCCGCCGCCGCGCAGGGTCTCTCCGCGGTACACGGCGAAGTCCCGGAAGGACATCTCCCCCGGGTTGTACGCGCGCCGCGCGCCGTCGGGCGCCGGCGTCGCGGCGCCGGCCGCCCGGACGCGCGGTAGCTCCGGCCGGGAGCCGCGGGCCACGCAGCGGACGCGCAGGTTGACCAGCTCCAGCACTTCGTCGGGAAGCCGGTAGCCGAAGAGCCGCTCGTGGAGGGCGTCGAAGCGGGCGTGCAAAGCGTCAAATTCCAGACGGTCCGCCAGGCCCTCGTCTATCGGCAGGTTCAGTTCGTGGACCTGGCGCAGGTAGCGGAGATCGGCGGAGCACCGCACCTCCACCTCCTCCGGACGCGCCCCTTCCGACAACAGCGTCCGGCGGCCTTCCCGCGCCATGGCGGCGAAGAGGTCGCGCCAGCGCTCCGGGTCCAGTTGCCCGCCGGCGGCGCAGTAGCTCCGCACCAGGTCGAGCTTGAGATCGGCGAAGAGCATGCCCACCGCACAAAAGACCCCGGACTGCCGCGGCACGATCACCTCGGGCACCGCCAGCTCCAGGGCCACCGCGGCGGCGTGCACCGGCCCGGCGCCCCCGCCCGCCACCATGGGCATGGTCTCGGGATCGAGGCCGTGGTCCACGATCATGTCGCGCACCCCGGCGACCATGCCGGCGTTCACCACCTCGAAGGCCGCCACCGCCGCCTCCTCCACGGATATTCCCAGGGGCTCCGCCAAGTGCTCCCGCACCGCCCGCTCCGCCGGCTCCCGCGAGAGCGCCATGCGGCCGCCGAGAAAGTAACCGGGATCGAGGTAGCCCAGCAGCAGGTCGACGTCCGTGCAGGTGGGCAGTGAGCCGCCGTTGCCGTAGCAGGCCGGACCCGGCGCGGCGCCGGCGCTCTCGGGTCCCACCTGGAGGCCCCCGCCCACGTCGATCCGCGCGATGCTGCCGCCGCCGGCGCCGAGGGTGCGGATGTCGATCATCGGCAGCGCGGCGGCGTAAAGGCCCACGCGGCCCTCGGTCACCTCCCGCGGCTCGCCGTGCGACGCCAGGGAGATGTCGAGGCTGGTGCCGCCCATGTCGATGACCGCGCAGTTGGAGGCGCCGGCGGAGCCGGCGTAGACCCGCGCCGCCACCGGCGCGGCCGCCGGACCGGAAAGGAGCGCCGCCGCCGCCCGGGGAATGATCTCGGCCGGCGCCATCAAACCCGCCGCGGAGTTCATGATGAGCAGTTGCCCGGCAAACCCGGCGCGCGAGAGCCGCTCCGCCAGCGACAGCAGGTACGACCGCACCAGCGGACCCACGTAGCTGTTCAGCACCGCGGTGCTCACCCGGCTGTAGTACCCCAACCGAGGGAACAGCTCCGACGACACCGTGACGTAGACCTCCGGCAACGCCTCCCGGAGCCGGCCGGCGACCTGCCGCTCGTGGGCGTCGTTGGCGTAGGCGTGCATGAGGCAGACGGCCACCGCTTCCACGTCGTGGGCGTTCAGCGTCCGGAGGGCCGTCTCCAGCGAGGCCGTGTCCAGCGCGCCGAGGATCTCGCCGCTCGAATCCACCCGTTCGTCCACCGCCAGTCTCAGGTAACGCGGCACCAGCGGGGCCGGCGCTTCGTACTTGTTGTCGAGGGGCGCCTCCTTGACCCCGCGGCGCATCTCGAGGGCGTCGCGGGTGCCGCGGGTGGTGAGCAGGCCGGTGCGGCCGCCGCCGCCGGTCAGCACCGCGTTGGTGGCCACGGTGGTGCCGTGGACCACCAGGTCGACGCTGCCCAGAAAAGCCTCCACGCCCGCGCCGCGCTGTTCCGCCAGCTCCGCCATGCCGCGCATGATGGCGCCGGCCGGATCCGCGGGGTCGGCCGCCACCTTGTGCACGGCCAGCTCACCGGCCGCGTCGCACAGGGCGAAATCCACGAAGGTGCCGCCGACGTCCACGCCGACGCGGTAAGCTGCTCTGGAATCGGACGCCATCACCTGTTATTGCGCCGCGCGCGGCTGGACGCAACCCGGCCCCATGCGGGAACGGCCGGAAAAGAGCAAAACACGGTCAAACACCGGCTGGAACTGGACGTGGAAACGGGCAGCTTCCTTAGACGGAAGCTGCCCGGGAAGGTTCTCGGTCTTCGCGGAGACTCGAAAAAAGGTCGAAATCCGCGCTTGTCATGCTCTCCGCGTCGTGGTAGGGTCCCCTACCAACCGGCGGGAAGTTTCCGCCGCGGGATTAGTCAGGCACGCCGCCCGGCCTCAAGTTTGGTGGCTTGGGTCGACCTTGCGGCGTGCCTGTCATGGGTTTTGCGGGCCAGGGCCACATGAGTCCCTGAATTTTGGCGGAAGAAAGGTTCATGCGTGACCATTGCGTTGAACACTGGCAATCACCCCCCGGCCCGCAAACTGTAACCGGGTTTCCCCGGTCGTTCCACTGTCAAAAAAAGCCCGTGCGTCAGGAGGCCCAGGAAGGGGAATGTTGAAGGCTCCCCGGACCCTTCACCCCAATCTGGCAGGAACGGGGGAGGAATCCTGACGCACGGGCTGGCTAGCGAAACTACTGCTTTCTGGCTCCGAACGCTCCCTCTATCCGGCCGACCTCGTCGTTATAGACAGCCTGAAACTCTCCTGTCACACTGGTCGGCACTTGGTCACGTCCCCGATTCCAGAGGTTGCCGCTCCACTCACCGGTCGTGTCGCTGGATTTCTCGCCATCGATCGACCATGCGACACCGTCGTTGTCGAATGCAGCAGTACCATCCGCAACGGCGCCGACGCCCGTCTTGGGAAGAGCCACGTCGAACGGCAGCGCGTTGCCGTCTTGCATGAAGTCGTGAACCGACCCGCTGATTTCTGCGACAGCCGGTGCCTCACCTTCTTCGAAATCGACGGTCAGGGTGGCGGTCGCGTCCCAGTGCCCGCCCATGACCGGCTCATTGGGAAGTTGAGGGCTGATGGCGAACTTGCCGGCAGCCGGCCCGACATATGTCGCGGTGCCGGTCAGCGCAGCGACCTCGGTGTCGACAAGTGCCGCCCCGTCCGTCCCGCGCATATTCCCATGAAACACATCGATGTCGTAACCACCGCCGGCCGTGACCGGGGCGACCCGCCACCACCAACCGAAGAAGGAATATTCGTCATCGGTATCCTTGGCCATGGCGCCCTCGTTGGGATCGAAGATCCAGCCGCCGTTCAACCGAACACCTTTATTGGTGCCTTGCGACGTACAAGTACCCGCGGCGGTTTCCGTGCAACGATATTCTCCGGAGGCACCGGCGAACGTGCCGACAATTCGGACCGTCTCGGTAGTGTCGGCCTTGTTAGGGTCGTGAACTGTAACGCCGGCCGTGGTTGGGAACGCGTCGGACACGATACGCCCGGCGTCACCGGTCTGTATCGTCCGAACGTCGTTTGGCGCTCCACCCTCGGTGCCCGGCTGGCCGTCGACCCCCGGTTGCAGAAAGAGGTCTGCAAACGGCTCTTCCGTGTACGTCGAGATATCCGTATAGACGACCACCGTATCAGTGTTCTTCGTGCCGCTGTCCTGGGCATTGACCATGGTGCTGGACCAACCCTCATGAGCAGAATCCGACAGCATCCCGGCGGCATCGGCCAGCTTGTTGTTCATGGGGCTCGTCGTGCCCGCCGTGGCAGGCGTTACCTTCGTAGCCTTGCCATGATTGACGCTCAGCCTCATATTGTTCTCGGCCGTGCCATCAGTATGACCCACGTCAAAACGCGCGAGAGGCGGGACAAGGGCGGTGGGATCGGCCACACCACCGGCGTTCTCAGGATTGATCCTCTTATCAAGCCCCTTGAACAACGCCAGGATGGATGCCTTTTTCGCAGCGGCTTCCGCGTCCATCGCCTCCTTTTCCACCTCTTCCAGCCTGGCGATCTCCGCCATCAACGCGTCGATCGTTGCCTGGTCGGCGTCGGTTCCCGACTCTTGGAGAGCCGCCAACTGCCCCCTCAACTCTTCCAATGACCCCGACAGGTTCACGACCTCCTGCTGGGCTTCGTCGCGCTCCATCTGGGCTTCGTCGCGCTCCATCTGGGCTTCGTCGCGCTCCATCTGGGCTTCGTCGCGCTCCATCTGGGCTTGGTCGCGCTCCCTCTTCGCAGTATTGTCGGTGGTGCTGCAGGCGGCCACGAACAGCACCAGCGCCGCCGCCATCAGCAACCGGATTACTCCGCTGTCCTTACGCACTCCAATCATCTTGAACTCCTTTCCTGCACAGTGTTCCTTCTCCAGTCCTGACTCTTGCGACACTTGGCCCTGTTCGCGTTGGATGGTGTGTTTGTGTTCAGGCAATGAGATATCCTCCCTTCTGATTCCGCCTCTCATAGAGATTCTGGGACCCAATAAATTTGACGCATTATAGACAGGCGGTATGGAAATATCGTGAATTTCAACCATCCAAAGGTGGTTTTATCGTGTCGATTTCGATATATTTGCATCCCGGATCGGGAAAAGGGAGGGACATTGAAGAACGTCAACAGGGCAAGGCGAGGGCGCGAGGCCGTGCGCGACCGGGCCTCGCGGCTGAGCGCGGCGATCCTGCGCGTCAGCGCGAGCCTCGACCTCGACACCGTGCTGCAGGAGATCGTGGACAGCGCCCGCGACCTGACCGGCGCCCGCTACGGCGCGATCACGACCATCGACGCGTCGCGGCAGCCCCAGGATTTCTTCACTTCCGGCTTCACCCCCGAAGAGCACCGGCAGTTGCTGGCCTTGCCGGACCGTTTGCAGCTTTTCGCGCACTTCCGGGACCTGCCGGGCACGGTGCGGCTCGCGGACCTGCCGGCCTACGTCCGGTCCCTCGGCCATACCGCGCGGTTGACGCTGTTCAGGACGCTCCAGGGGACGCCCCTGCGGCACCGCGGCGAGCACATCGGCAACTTCTATCTCGCCGACAAGGAAGACGGGCACGAATTCACCGACGAGGATGAAGAGGTCCTGCTGCTGTTCGCGTCGCAGGCGGCCACGGCCATCGCCAACGCCCGGACCCACCGCGACGAGCAGCGCGCCAGGGCCGGTCTTGAAGCGCTGGTCGACACCTCTCCGGTGGGTGTGGCGGTCTTCGATGCCCGGACCGGAAAGCCGATGTTGTTCAACCGGGAGGCGAAGCGGATCGTGGAGAAACTGGGCGTGCCGGCCAGCCCTTACGAGGAACTGCTGCGGGCGGTAACGTGCCTGCGCGCCGACGGCTCGGAGCTTGCCCTCGGCGAATTCCCGCTGGCCGCGTTGTTCAGCGACGCCGAGACGGTGCGCGCCGAGGAGATCGTCCTGCGGGTCGCCGACGGCCGCGGCATCCGGACGCTGCTCAACACCACGCCGATCCGGTCGCGGGAGGGCGAGCTGGAACGAGTCGTGGTGACGCTGCAGGACCTGACGCCGCTGGAGGAGCTGGAGCGGTTGCGGGCGCAGTTCCTGGGCATGGTGAGCCACGAGCTGCGGGCGCCGCTGACCTCCATCAAGGGTTCCACCGCCACCGTGCTGGGCGCCGCGCCGGTCCCCAACGTGACCGAGATGCTCCAGTTCTTCCGCATCGTCGACCAGCAGGCCGACCACATGAGCGGGCTCATCGGCAACCTGCTGGACGTGGGCCGCATCGAGGCGGGGACCCTGTCGGTGGCCCCCGAGTCGACGGAGGTGTCGTCCCTGGTGGAGCAGGCGAGGAACACCTTCCTGAGCGGCGGCAGCCGCCACACCATCCTCATCGATCATCCGGCCGGCCTGCCACGGGTCATGGCCGACCGCCAGCGCATCGTCCAGGTCCTGAGCAACCTCCTCTCCAACGCCGCCAGGCACTCTCCCGAGTCCTCGCCCATCCGTATCTCCGCCGAGCGCGAGGGCGTGCACGTCGCCGTCTCGGTCTCCGACGAGGGCAGCGGCGTGGCGCCGGAGAAGCTGCCGCGCCTCTTTCAGAAATACACCGGCCTGGGCGAGGGCCAGGGAGACCCGGCGCTGCGCGGGTCCGGCCTGGGGCTGGCCATCTGCAAGGGCCTGGTGGAGGCCCACGGCGGCCGCATCTGGGCCGCCAGCGGCGGCGTGGACCAGGGCTTGCGGGTCACCTTCACGGTTCCCGTGGCCGAGGAAGCCGGCGACGCCCCCGGCGACCGACGCGGCCGCCAAACCTCGCCTTCGACCACGCCTTCGGAAAGGCGCGAGCCGGTTCCCATCCTGGTGGTGGACGACGACCCGCAGACCCTCCGCTACGTGCGCGACGCCCTCACCATGGCGGGCTTCTCCCCGGTGACGACCGGAGACCACCGGGAGCTGTCCCGCATCATCCGCGCCGAAAGGCCCCACCTGGTCCTGCTCGACCTCCTGCTGCCCGGCGGCGACGGCATCGAGCTGATGGAGAACGTCTCCGAACTGGCCGATCTGCCGGTCATCTTCATCTCCGGCTACGGAAGGGACGAGACCATCGCCCGGGCGTTGGAGGCGGGCGCCGCCGACTACGTCGTCAAGCCGTTCTCGCCCACCGAGCTGACCGCCAGGATCCGGGCGGCGCTGCGCCGGCGGGCCGATCCCGAACCCTTCGTCCTCGGGGACCTCACCATCCACTACGAGGAGCGGCGGGTGGCCGTGGCCGGCCGGCCCGTGCAACTCACCGCCACCGAGTACGACCTGTTGCGGGTGCTGTCGCTCAACGCCGGGCGGGTGTCGACCTACGACGCCCTGATCCGCCAGGTGTGGGGCGGACAGGACTCGGGCGACCCGGAGCTGGTGCGCACCTTCGTCAAGAAGCTCCGCCACAAGCTCGGCGACAGCGCCGCCCGGCCCGCCTACATCTTCAACGAACGCGGCGTCGGCTACCGCATGAGCAACCCCGGCGCGTAGGCCCTCACCCCAACCCTCTCCCAGAGGGAGAGGGGGCAAATTACACCCTCCCCCGGAAGGGGCAAATTACACCCTCCCCCGGAGCGGGCAAAATACGCCCTCCCCCGGAGGGGGCAAATTACACCCTCCCCTAGAGCGGGCAAATTACACCCTCCCCCGGAGCGGGCAAAATACACCCTCCCTCGGAGGGGGCAAATTACGCCCTCCCCCGGAGGGGGCAAATTACGCCCTCTCCCTCTGGGAGAGGGTTGGGGTGAGGGCCCTGGGATTTGACTACTCGGACGGGTTCCTGGTGTCTTTTCGGCCCCCGGTACGGTATCCTTGAGCCAAGGTAGCCCGCGAAGCCCGGCGGACAACGTATTGACCAAGCGCGAAAATCCCAAGCGAGAGAACGAGGCCTCGCGCGACCGGACCTCGCGGCTGAGCGCGGCGATCCTGCGCATCAGCGCGAGCCTCGACCTCGACACCGTGCTGCAAGAGATCGTCGAATGCGCTCGTGACCTGACCGGCGCCCGTTGCGGGGCGATCACGACCATCGACGAGTCCGGGCGGCTCCAGGACTTCTTCATCTCCGGCCTCACTCCGGAAGAACGACAGAAGATGCTGGACTGGCCCGACGCGCCGCAAGTCTTCGAACACTTCCGCGACCTTCCCCGGGCGTTGAGAAAGAAGGATTTTCCCGCCTACCTGCGCTCGCTCGGCTACTCCGCGGCCGTACCGCACCCGATGACCTTCCAGGTGACGCCGATGCGCCATCAGGACCGGCAATTCGGCATCTTCTTCCTGGGCGACAAGGAAGGCGGGCGGGAGTTCACGAGCGAGGACGAAGAGGTCCTGGCGTTGTTCGCGTCGCAGGCGGCGACGGCCGTCGTCAACGCCCAAACACACCGCAGCGAACAACGGGCACGGGCCGATATCGAGGCCCTGGTGGACACTTCGCCGGTGGGTGTGGTGGTCTTCGACGCCAAGACCGGCGATATCGTCTTTTTCAACCAGGAGGCCAAGCGGATCGCCAGCCCCCTGCTGAGTCCGGACGGCTCCGCCGAGGAACTGCTGGAGGTGCTGACGCTCCAGCGCGGCAACGGGACGGAAGTCACACTCGGATACCCCCTGGTGGGGTTGTTCAAGGACGAGACGGTGCGCGCCGAGGAGATCGTGCTGAGCCTCCCGGACGGCCGAAACGTCAGGGCGCTGCTCAACGCCACGCCGATCCGTTCCGAGGACAGCGAGGTCGAGTCGGTGGTGACGACGCTGCAGGACCTGGGGCCGCTGGAGGAGCTGGAGCGGCTGCGGGCGCAGTTCCTGGGCATGGTGAGCCACGAGTTGCGCGCGCCGCTGACCTCCATCAAGGGTTCCACCGCCACCGTGCTGGGCGCCGCGCCGGTCCCCAACGTGACCGAGATGCTCCAGTTCTTCCGCATCATCGACCAGCAGGCCGACCACATGAGCGGGCTGATCAGCAACCTGCTGGACATGGGCCGCATCGAGGCGGGGACCCTGTCGGTGGCCCCCGAGTCGACGGAGGTGTCGTCGCTGGTGGAGCAGGCGAGGAACACGTTCGTGAGCGGCGGCAGCCGGCACACCATCCTCATCGACCACCCGGCCGGCCTGCCCCGGGTCATGGCCGACCGCCAGCGCATCGTCCAGGTCCTGAACAACCTCCTCTCCAACGCCGCCAGGCACTCTCCCGAGTCCTCGCCCATACGGATCTCCGCCGAGCGCGAGGGCGTGCACGTCGCCGTCTCGGTCTCCGACGAGGGCAGCGGCGTGGCGCCGGAGAAGCTGCCGCGCCTCTTCCAGAAATACACCGGCCTGGGCGAGGGCCAGGGAGACCCGGCGCTGCGCGGGTCCGGCCTGGGGCTGGCCATCTGCAAGGGCCTGGTGGAGGCCCACGGCGGCCGCATCTGGGCCACCAGCGGCGGCGTGGACCAGGGCTTGCGGGTCACCTTCACGGTTCCCGTGGCCGAGGAAGCCGGCGACGCCCCCGGCGAGGTCCGCGGCGACCCCTCCGCGCCCCGGGAAAGGCGCGAGCCGGTTCCCATCCTGGTGGTGGACGACGACCCGCAGACGCTCCGCTACGTCCGCGACGCCCTCACCATGGCGGGCTTCTCCCCGGTGACGACCGGAGACCACCGGGAGCTGTCCCGCATCATCCGCGCCGAAAGGCCCCACTTGGTCCTGCTCGACCTCCTGCTGCCCGGCGCCGACGGCATCGAGCTGATGGAGAACGTCTCCGAACTGGCCGATCTGCCGGTCATCTTCATCTCCGGCTACGGAAGGGACGAGACCATCGCCCGGGCGTTGGAGGCGGGCGCCGCCGACTACGTCGTCAAGCCGTTCTCGCCCACCGAGCTGACCGCCAGGATCCGGGCGGCGCTGCGCCGGCGGGCCGATCCCGAACCCTTCGTGCTCGGGGACCTCACCATCCACTACGAGGAACGGCGGGTGGCCGTGGCCGGCCGGCCCGTGCAACTCACCGCCACCGAGTACGACCTGTTGCGGGTGCTGTCGCTCAACGCCGGGCGGGTGTCGACCTACGACGCCCTGATCCGCCAGGTGTGGGGCGGGCAGGACTCGGGCGACCCGGAGCTGGTGCGCACCTTCGTCAAGAAGCTCCGCCACAAGCTCGGCGACAGCGCCGCCCGGCCCGCCTACATCTTCAACGAACGCGGCGTCGGCTACCGCATGAGCAGACCGCTCGCATCCTAGCGTCCTTTCCTGGATAGCGTCCTTCCCTGGACTCACGCCGAAGTTGACGGATGGGCGCGGCTCCCCTCCCGCTCACACCCCTCACCGCTCCCTCTTCGCTCCAAATGCGCCGATGCAAGACCCGGTATCGAAGACACCGTAGGTTTCCCCGTGGTCGCGGCCATGGAGGTTCCCTTCCAGGTAGTCGGCGGGGGGGCGCCGCTCGAACGTGCGGGTGGAGGCTGCGTCGGCAATACCTCTCCAGATCGCTATCGGTCAACGAGCTTCAGCTTGTCGATGTCCATCACCGATTCCCTTCCGCCGGTGGCTCGCTCATCCCCGGGCCGGTAGATCCCGATCTTCAGGTGCGGCTCTCCGCGACGAGTGACGGTGAATGGGAGCGCGGTCGAGCTCACCGTCACCGAGTACGAGCTGTTGCGACTGCTCTCGCTCGATGCCGGACGGATCGTGCCCTACGACACGCTGCTTGCGCGGGTGTGGGACGGGCGCAGCGGCGCCCAGGCGAACCTCGTGCGCATTGTCGTGAAGAACCTCCGGCGCAAGCTCGGCGACGACGCCGAGCGCCCTGCCTACATCCTCAACGAGCGCGGCGTCGGCTACCGCATGCCCGATCCGGCAGGGCGCTAGAGTCCACCTCTCCGGCCGTTCCTGGCAGACTCAGCGTCCTCATCAACAAGGTTGCTGGCGCGTCGTGGAGCGCCTGAACTGAAACAAGGAGGTGCCATGAAGCACGTTCTGACAATACTGCTTCTGGTGGGCCTTGTCCTGTGCCAGGCAGGCGCCGCCACCGCCCTGGTCGAGTGGGAGTCCGAAGAGAGCTCCCGACGCCTGTCGCGCTCCGCCCACAAGGCGGACTTCTTCCGGCTCAGCAACCACTTCATAAGCCACGACAACAAGATCTTCTGCGGGCCGGTCTCTTCGGCCATCGTCTTGAACGCGCTGAGGCTGGGCAGGAAGAAAGGGCTCCCCCAGGACACCTACTCCATCGCGGAGGATGAACGCGCCTGGCTCCCCAAGGGGTTCAACCCCTTCTTCGGGAAGTACACGCCGAACAACGTACTCACCGGCCAGACCAAGACCAAAATCGAGGTGCTGGGCAAGCCCATCGAGATCCAGGGGACCATGAAGAAGGACTTTGGCCTTCAGCTCCGGCAACTGGCCCAGGCCCTGAGCGCCCATGAACTCGATGTGAGGCTCCGCGTGGTCGATGAGGAGATGAACGCCGAGGTGATCAAACGCGAGATGGCGAAGAACCTGGCCGTCCCGGGTGACTACGTGCTCGTGAACTACCACCGCAAGACCCTCGGCCAGGAGGGCGGCGGGCACATCTCCCCCCTCGGAGCCTATGATGAGGCGAGCGATTCCTTTCTGATCATGGACGTGAACCCGAACCGGGCCCCGTGGGTGTGGGTGAGCGCGGCCCACCTGATCAAGGCCATGCGCACCTTCGATACGGTTGAGAACCGTGGCTACCTGTTGATCGCCGAGGGACGATAACGAACCTGGAGATGATGGCGGATTTGGTGACGCCTGCTCAGCTCTTTCCGCCAACTGCGAGATCGAAACGGTCGAGGTTCATCACCTTGTTCCAGGCGGCCACGAAGTCTTGCACGAACTGGCCCCGGGAGCCCTCGGATCCGTAGACCTCCGCAAGCGCCCGGAGTTGGGAGTTGGAACCGAAAATGAGATCGACTCGGGTGCCGGTCCACTTGAGTTCGCCCGTTGCACGATCACGCCCCTCGAACACATCGTCGGACTCGGAGGCCGCCTTCCACGTCGTGCCCATGTCGAGCAGGTTCACGAAGAAGTCGTTGGTGAGCGCCTCCGGCCGCACGGTGAAGACTCCGTGCCGGGATTGGCCGACGTTCGCGTTGAGGACCCGCATGCCGCCGACGAGAACGGTCATCTCGGGCGCCGTCAGCCCCAGCAACTGCGCCCGGTCCACCAGCAGCTCTTCCGCCGACGCGGCGTTCCCGCCGTTGAGATAGTTCCGAAACCCGTCCGCGACCGGCTCGAGCACGGCGAAGGAGTCCACGTCGGTCTGCTCCTGGGACGCATCCGCGCGGCCCGGTGTGAACGGAACCGTCACGTCGTGTCCGGCGTCCTTCGCCGCTTTCTCCACGGCCGCGCACCCGCCGAGGACGATCACGTCCGCCAACGAGACCCTCTTTCCGTTGGCCCGCGCGGAATTGAACTCCTTCTGGATACCCTCGAGGGTTTCCAGTACGGTTTTCAACTCGGCGGGCTGGTTGACCTCCCAGTCCTTCTGGGGCGAGAGACGGATGCGCGCTCCGTTCGCCCCGCCGCGCATGTCCGAGCCCCGGAAAGTCGATGCGGACGCCCAGGCCGTCGAGACCAGTTGCGAAACGGAGAGCCCTGACGCGAGGGTCCTGGCCTTCAACGCGGCGATGTCCTGCTCCTCGATCACGTGATGCGTGACCGCGGGGATGGGATCTTGCCAGATCAACTCCTCCGCCGGCACTTCCGGGCCGAGGTAGCGCGAGCGTGGCCCCATGTCGCGGTGCGTCAACTTGAACCACGCCCGGGCGAAGGCATCGGCGAACTCGTCCGGGTTTTCGTGGAAACGCCTCGAAATCGGCTCATAGATCGGATCCATCCTGAGCGCCATGTCCGCCGTGGTCATGATGGGCGCGTGCCGCTTCGACGGATCGTGAGCATCCGGCACGGCGTCCGCGCCGGCTCCGTCCCTGGGCACCCACTGCCAAGCGCCCGCGGGGCTCTTCGTCACTTCCCACTCATAGCCGAACAGGGTGTCGAAGTAGCTGTTGTCCCACGTCACCGGGGTGGGCGTCCATGCGCCTTCGATGCCGCTGGTGATCGTATCGCCGCCCTTGCCGCTGCCGAAGCCGCTCTTCCAGCCCAGGCCCTGCTCCTCGATCGGAGCGCCCTCCGGTTCGGGACCGACATGGGCCGGGTCCCCGGCGCCGTGGGCCTTGCCGAACGTGTGGCCCCCGGCCACGAGCGCCACGGTCTCCTCGTCGTTCATCGCCATCCGGGCGAAGGTCTCGCGGATGTCCCGGCCCGAGGCGACCGGGTCGGGTTTGCCGTTGGGGCCTTCCGGATTCACGTAGATCAGCCCCATCTGGACCGCTCCCAGAGGGGCCTCGAGCTCCCGGTCGCCGGCATAGCGCTTGTCGCCCAGCCACTCGTCCTCAGTCCCCCAGTAGATGTCCTGTTCCGGTTCCCAGACGTCCTCGCGCCCGCCGGCGAAACCGAACGTCTTGAATCCCATGGATTCCAGAGCGCAGTTGCCGGCCAGGATCATCAGGTCGGCCCACGAGATCTTCTTGCCGTATTTCCGCTTGACCGGCCAGAGCAGCATGCGCGCCTTGTCGAGGTTGCCGTTGTCCGGCCAACTGTTCAGCGGCGCAAAGCGCTGCGTGCCCGTCCGCGCCCCGCCGCGGCCATCGCCGGTGCGGTAGGTGCCCGCGCTGTGCCACGCCATCCGGATGAACAGCGGCCCGTAGTGGCCGTAGTCAGCCGGCCACCAGTCCTGCGACGCGGTCATGAGGTCGAACAGGTCCTTCTTGACCGCGTCGAGGTCGAGACTCCCGAACTCCCTGGCATAGTCGAACGCCTCGCCCATCGGATTGGACAGGGGGGATTGCTGGTGGAGGATCTCCAGTTTCAACTGGTTCGGCCACCAGTCCCGGTTCGACGTGCCGCCGCGAGCGGCGGCCGTGCGAACTCCGTGCATCACCGGGCACTTGTTGTCGCTCATGATTTCCTCCTTTGCTCCTTTGCATGTCGAAATGCGCATGAGTTCTGATGTTGAGTATAAGGAGAATCGTCAAGAAGTAAATTTGATAATTATTCTATCTCTGATCACTTTTATTTATGTGTTTCTCCCGTGCGCCACCCGGTCCAAGAAAGTGGCACCATCTCATTCCTGTACCTTGAAGAAGACGTGCCCGCGGGAAGGGACGGTAATGCGGCTGCCCCGTCTACAAGTTGACGAGCGCCCGGTCGCGCGTGAACGGTACGCGGTACCGCCCGCTAACCGAAATCCCTGGCGAACGCCTGCCGCTGCTCGGTGTTGCCGAGCATGATCAGCTCGCTGCCCTTGTCGAGCGACGTGGAGGGCGGCGGGTTGGTCACGACGACGCCGTTCTGCTGGACGCCGACGATGGTGAGGCCGGTGCGCTCGGCGACGGCGCAGCCGCCGAGGTCGCGGCCGACGAGGGAGGCCGGGGCGGGCACCACGAAGAGTTCCACGCCTTCGCCGATGACCAGCAGCTCCTGGGCGTGGAGCTGGGCGAAGATGTCCTCGACGCCCAGCGAGGTGTAGCTCAAGGCGAAGTCGGCGCCGGCGCGGTAGATGGCTTCGAGGTTCCGCGGGTGGGTGAGGCGGCTCAGGATCAGGACCTCGGGGTTGAGGCGGCGGCAGAACACCGCCAGGTAGATGTTCATGGCGTCGTCGCTGCCGGAAAGCACCACCGCGGGCGCGTTGTTGAGCCCCGCCTCCATGAGCAGGTCCCGGTCCGCCGCCTCGCCCTGGAAGAGCCGGGTGGGGATGTCGCCGATACGCGGGCGCAGGGCTTCGTTGCGCTCGATGAGGTGCACCGCCACGTCCTTGCGCCGCAGCGCCCGGGCGGTGGCCCGCCCTACCTTGCCGCCGCCGATGACCAGCACGGGATTGTAGTTGATGTCGTAGATCACCAGCAGCAGGTTGAGTTCCAGGACCTGCTGCTCGGTGCCCGCCACCACCAGCAGGCTGGCATTCGACAGGTAGGTGTCGGGCCGGGCCGGCAGGAGCTTGCCGCGCTCCCACACGCTGACGATCTCGACGCCGGTGGCCTCGCGGATCTGGGTCTCGCGGATGGTGCGGCCGGCGAACGGGGTGTTGTGCACGGCGAACTCGGCGATCCGCAGGTTGCGGATGCCGCCTATGAGGTGCACCTCGGCGTGGCCGGCGTTGATGCGGTTGGCGAGGCGTTCCGCCAGTTGCTGGTGCAGCGGCAGGACGTGGGAGCAGCCGCTCAGCTCCAGCACGTCGATGGAGTCCTCGGCGGTGGCGGTGGCGACGATGGGAGCGCTCGGGGCCACGTCCCGGGCCGTGATGGTGATGTTGGTGTTCACCTCGTCCGTCAGGTTGGCGACGATAAGCCGCGCGTGCGCCGCCCGGATGTTCGCGTAGGTCTCCCGGCTGTCGACGTCCCCGGCGATGACCGACAGGCCCTCGCGCTGCTTGCGGGCGGCCTCCGCGAGATCGGGCTCGATGAGGCAGTAGGGGATGTCGTACAGCGCCAGCCGCTCCATCAGGCCCGTCGCCAGCGCGTCGTAGCCGCAGATGACCACGTGGCCGGCCAGGTCGTCCGCCACCTTGCGGGGGGCGCGGCCGCGTATCTGAGCCTCCAGCCACGGCGCGTAGAACGAGCGGATCAGGGTGAAGGGCAGCAGGATGAGGAGCAGGACGATGCCCGACACCAGCACGAGAATGCTGAAGACCCGTCCGACGTCGCTGTCGAAGACGATGTCGCCGAACCCCAGCGTGCTCATGACCGTCAGGGTCCAGTAGAAGCCCGTGACCCAGGAGTGGTCCTTGCCTTCCACGCCCACCATGATGACGTGGAAGAGGACGGTGTAGACGACGATGATCCCTATCAGGACGCCGAGGAACTTGAGCAACACGCCCAGGTTGCGCCGGGTTTCCGGGACCTCCATGAAGGAGACGAGCAGGCTGACAAGGACTTTCACGTCAAGACCGTAGGGTCGCGAACCGCCTCACACTCCCTAGTGTCCTGTCTCACAAATAGCGTTATGAATCTGCGGGTCCTTTTTGCCGTCGGCTGCGTTGCTCTTCCTCGCGTGGTGCCCGCCACTGCTCGTCATCGCGCCTTGCCGACGACCAAAATGCCCTCGCATCTTCATAACGCTATTTATGAGACAGGACACTAGTGTACTGTCCCACAAATAACTAGTATAATAATGGGCAACCCCCCAAAAGGAGGATGCCCATGCCGCGTGGTCGCCCGGTTAAGCCTGTGGTTCTGGCGGAGGAAGAGAAAGCCCAACTTGTCAGTCTTGCCAACTCTCGCTCCCTGCCGCACGGGTTGGTGCGGCGGGCGCAAATCGTTCTTGCCTGTGCAGAAGGAGAGTCCAACAGCTCTATTGCCGGGCGCATGCGCGTGAACAAGGCAACGGTCGCCAACTGGCGCAAGCGCTATCTCATGGGCGGCATCGAGGGCCTGCACGATGAACTGGGTCGGGGGCGCCACAGGACCTATGAAGATGAACGGGTGGCCACAACCCTCAACGCCGCACTGCAAAGCAAACCACGCGACGGTTCCAGCCATTGGAGCGTGCGTGCGCTGGGCGAGGAAACCGGCATTTCCAAGAGTACCGTGCAACGGTGGTTCAACCTGTTCAGCATCCAACCCCACCGCCAGCGTCACTTCAAACTCTCCAACGATCCCTTCTTCGTCGAGAAAGTGCGCGATATCGTGGGACTTTATCTCAACCCGCCCGACCATGCCGTGGTCCTGTGCGTCGATGAAAAAACCCAGGTCCAAGCCCTCAACCGCACTCAACCCATGCTGCCCATGGGATTGGGGTACGTCGAAGGGGTCACCCATGATTACGTCCGCCACGGCACCACCACCCTGTTCGCCGCCCTTGACATTGCTACCGGCCGAGTCATCGCCCAGTGCAAAAAACGCCATCGTCACCAGGAGTTCCTTACCTTCCTCAACCACATCGATGCCAACGTCCCCGAACCTTTCGACGTCCATCTCATCGCTGACAACTATGCTACCCACAGACATCCAAAGGTCAGAGCCTGGCTCGCTAAACGCCCCCGCTACCACATCCACTTTACACCCACCTATGCCTCATGGCTCAATCAAGTCGAACGCTGGTTCGGCCTCATCACCCAGATGGCCATCCGCCGCGGCTCCTTCTCCAGCGTCTCCCAACTCGTCCAGAAAATCCGACTCTTCGTCCAAAACTACAACCGCAATGCCGCTCCCTTCATGTGGACCGCCACCGCTGACTCCATCCTTGCCAAGGTCCAACGTCTTTGCTCATATATTTGCGGGACACGACACTAGCGACTCCGATGGGGACGGAAGCGGGTCAGGCCTCGGCCAGCCAGCGGCCGATGCCCACCAGCTCCCAGTCCTTCCGGAAATAGCCGAGCAACTGGACTCCCAGCGGCATTTCGTCGAGGGCCAGCAGCGGCAGGTTCAGGGTGGGGACGCCCACCACCGACGACAGCTCGCCGTAGATGGAGTTTCCCACCGGCATGCCCACCGGCGCGGCGTCGACGGAGTTCAGGGTGACGAACGCGTCGGCGCCGCCGGCCATGGCCTCCCACTGCCGGCGGAAGGCATGGCACCAGTCCAGCGCCCCGGCGTAGTCCGCCGGCGTGAGGTCCCGGCCCGCCTCCACCCGCTCCAGCACGCGCTCGCTCAGGAGTTCCGGGCAGCGGTCGGCGTAGACCGCCAGCGGGTAGCGTCCCTCGTAGGTGAGCATCAGCAGGATCACCTCGGGCAGCTCCCTGAGCTTGTGCTCCAGCGCCTCCACGTCCGGGTCGTCGGCCCGGCCCGCCACCTCCACGCCCTTGGACCGCAAGGTCTCGACGTAGCCCTCGAAGACCGCCCGGGTGTCGTCCGCGGTGACGTCCCAGCCGGCGGTTTCAAGCCGCACCACCCGCCGGGGCTTGGCCGCCAGCGGCAGCGTGGGCTCGCCCCCCAGGCTCGGATGGCCCGGGTCGCCGCCGGCGGTATGGGAGATATAGTAGGCGGTGCTCCACGTGTCCTCGAGAGTGCCGGCGAGGATCCCCAGGTGCGCCAGGCTCGGCGCCGAAGGAAAGCCCCCCAATGTATTGAGGGCGCCGTAGGAGGCCTTGATGGCGTAGGTGCCGCAGTAGGCCGCGGGCCGCAGCACCGAGCCGCGCACCTGCGTGCCGGTAGCCGCCGGCACCATTCGCGCGCCCACCGCGGCGGCGCTGCCGCTGGACGAGCCGCCCGGGGTCCGCGACACGTCCCACGGATTGCGGGTGGGTCCGGGCTGGGCAAAGGCGAACTCCGTGGTGACGGTCTTACCCAGGATCAGCGCGCCGCCCTTGCGCAGGCAGTGCACCGCGGCCCCGTCCCAGCCGGTGTGGAAGTCCTTGAGCACCGGGCTGCCCACCTCCATGGGCATGTCCTCGGTCTCGTGGACGTCCTTGATGGCCATGGGCATGCCGTCCACCGCCGACAGCGGCTTGCCGTCCTTGTAGCGCGCGCCGGCGGCGTCGGCCGCCTGGCGGGCGCCCTCCACGTTCATGCGCACGAACGCCCGGACCTCCGGCTCCAGGGCGTCGATGGTCTCCAGGCACCGCTCCAGCCAGGCGCGAGGCGTGTCGCTGCCGTCGAGAAACGAGGGGACCGCGGACGCGAAGCACAGGAGGTCCGCGGTCGCGGGGTCGTAGGGAACCTTCCGTCCAGCCATGATCTCCTTTCGCGGCGCGGGACATCGGTTGCGGCATACCCGTGGCCGAGCCGAACAGTGCCGCGCCCGCTCCGGCACGGCGTCCTCGGGGCCGCCGGCCGTGTGGTATTATAGACGACAAAATGCCAAGTAAAAAATGACTTTGTTCGCCCGGAACCGCCGCCCTCCGTCGTTCCCGCGAAACACCCCATGTCAAAACCACCCCCTCTCCCTCCGGGAGAGGGCCGGGGTGAGGGTGCCCGGAGCAGCGGGGTTGCCGGAGAGCCCTCACCCGGCCTTCGGCCACCCTCTCCCAAAGGGAGAGGGGGTGGGTTCGGGACGGGTCGCAGGCCACCCTCTCCAGAAGGCAGAGGGTTTTGACACGCGCCCAATAACACCCCCTCTCCCTCCGGGAGAGGGCCGGGGTGAGGGTGCCCGGAGCAGCGGGGTTGCCGGAGAGCCCTCACCCGGCCTTCGGCCACCCTCTCCCAAAGGGAGAGGGGGTGGGTTCGGGACGGGTCGCAGGCCACCCTCTCCAGAAGGCAGAGGGTTTTGACACGCGCCCAATAACACCCCCTCTCCCTCCGGGAGAGGGTCGGGGTGAGGGTGCCCGGAGCAGCGGGGTTGCCGGAGAGCCCTCACCCGGCCTTCGGCCACCCTCTCCCAAAGGGAGAGGGGGTGGGTTCGGGACGGGTCGCAGGCCACCCTCTCCAGAAGGCAGAGGGTTTTGACACGCGCCCAATAACACCCCCTCTCCCTCTGGGAGAGGGTCGGGGTGAGGGTGCCCGGAGCAGCGGGGAACGCGGGAATCGCCCACCGCCAGGTAAGGGCCATGCAAGGGGGACGAAAATGATGACACTTCGCATCCGTCATTCCGGCGGAAGCCGGAATGACGGATGCGGGCATTTGCGGGTGGTTTTCGTGGCGCTGGTGCTCGCCGCGGCATGGTCCGCGCCGGCCGCGGCCGCCGACCGGCTGCTGGTGTTCGCCGCCGCCAGCCTGCAGGGCACCGTGGACGCCGTCGCGCGGCGCTTCGAGAAGGCGGGCGGCGCGACGGTGGCGATCTCGTTCGCGGCAAGCTCCACCCTGGCGCGGCAGATCGAGCGGGGCGCGGCGGCGGACGTGTACCTGTCGGCCAGTCCCAGGTGGACGGACCGGCTGGAGGCCGGCCGGTGGCTGCGGCCCGGCACCCTGGGCAACCTCCTCGGCAACCGTCTCGTGCTCGTGGCCCCTGCCCGCCAGGCCGCGGCCGTGCCCATCCACCACGGCTTCCCGCTGGGGCGGCTCCTCGGAAACGGGCGGCTGGTAATGGGGGACCCGAGCCACGTCCCGGCCGGGCAGTACGCCAGGGCGGCCCTCAAGACCCTCGGCGTGTGGCGCGCGGTGGCCGGCCGGGTGGCCGGCACTCCCACCGTGCGCCACGCCCTGGCGCTGGTGGCGCGCGGCGAGGCGCCCTACGGTATCGTCTACGCCACCGACGCCAGGGCGGACCCCAACGTCGCGGTGGTGGGCGTCTTCCCCGAGGAATATCATCCGCCCATCCGCTACACGGCGGCCGTCCCCGCCGCCAGCACCCATCCGCAGGCCGAGAGGTTCCTGGGCTTCCTGCGGTCGCGGGCGGCCCGCTCGGTGTTCGAGAGGCACGGCTTCGCGGTCAGGGGGACGGGACGCTGATGTCCGGGTGGTCCCTGAGCCCGGCGGAGATCGAGGCCCTGCGCCTGAGCGTCCGTATCGCCGCCTGGAGCACGGCCGCCAGCCTGCCCCTGGCGGCGCTGGCCGCCTACGTCCTCGCGCGCTACCGCTTCTGGGGCAAGGAGATCCTGAACGGGCTGCTGCACATGCCGCTGGTGCTGCCGCCGGTGGTCACCGGCTACCTGCTGCTGCTGCTGCTGGGGCGCCGCGGGCCGGTGGGCGCCTGGCTGGAGCAGACCTTCGGGCTGGTGTTCGCGTTCCGCTGGACCGGCGCCGTGGTGGCCGCGGCGGTGGTGGCGTTCCCGCTGATGGTGCGGCCCATCCGCCTTTCCCTGGAGGCCATCGACCTGCGCCTGGAGTCCGCCGCCAACACCCTGGGGGCCAACCGCTGGTGGACGTGGTTCACCGTCACGCTGCCCCTGAGCCTGCCGGGCATGGTGGTGGGAGCGATCCTGGGGTTCACCCGGAGCCTCGGGGAGTTCGGCGCCACCATCACGTTCGTCTCCAACATCCCGGGCGAGACCCAGACCCTGTCGCTGGCGGTCCACTCCGCGCTCCAGGTCCCCGGCGGCGAGCCCGGCGCCATGCGCCTCACCGTCATCATCGTGCTCGTCACCATCGTGGCGCTGGTGGCGTCGGAGATGCTGGGCCGCTACGTCGCCCGGAGGACACAGGGATACGCGGGCTGAGCGATGAACCATGCTTGAGATCGACGTCAAACGGCGGCTCGGGGACCTGAGCATCGAAGCCCGCTTCAGCAGCGACCGGGGGGTGACCGCCCTCTTCGGCCGTTCCGGCGCGGGCAAGACCTCCGTCGTCAACATGGTGAGCGGGCTGCTCAGACCCGACCAGGGGCGCATCGAGGTGGACGGCCACGTCCTGTTCGACAGCGCCGCGGGCATCGACCTGCCGCCCTGGAAGCGGCGGGTCGGCTACGTGTTCCAGGAAGGGCGCCTGTTCCCGCACCTCACCGTGCGCTCGAACCTGCTCTACGGCTGGCGTTTCGTCCCGGCGGCGGAGCGCTACCTCACCATGGAGCAGGTGGTCCGGCTGCTGGACCTGGGGGCGCTCCTGGGGCGGCGGCCGCGTTCCCTCTCGGGCGGCGAGAAGCAGCGCGTGGCCGTGGGCCGGGCGCTCCTGAGCAACCCGCGGGCGCTCTTGATGGACGAGCCGCTGGCGTCCCTCGACGTGCTCATGAAAAGGGAGATCCTGCCCTACATCGAGCGCCTCGACGAGATGGGCATTCCCATCCTCTACGTGAGCCATTCCCTCGACGAGGTGTCGCGCCTGGCCCGCAACCTGGTGCTGCTGACCGAGGGCCGGGTGACCCGGTCCGGCGCCGCCGGCGAGGTCCTGAGCCAACTGGAGCTGTGGTCGCCGGAGGACGAGACGGAGAAAGGAACCATGCTGGCGACCCGCGTCTCCCGTCACGATCCCGAGGCCGGCCTCACGCACCTCGACTTCCGCGGCGGCGAGCTGCGGGTGCCGCTGGCGGACATCCCCGAGGGGGTGGCGGTGCGGGTGTGGATCCGTGCCCGGGACGTCGGCGTGGCCACGGAGCGGCCGCGGGGGCTGAGCCTGCGCAACGTGCTCGAGGGGACGCTGGCGGAGATCGGCGGGGACGACGACACCGCCGCCGTCACCGAACTCCGGCTGCGCATCGGCGACGCGACGCTGACCGCCCTGGTCACGCGTCAGGCGGTCCGCGAGCTGGCCTTGACGCAGGGCCAGGAGATCTACGCTCTCATCAAGAGCGCCAACCTGGACCGCCGCCAACTGAGCCTGGTGGCCGCCATGGCCGGGGAGGGCGGGCAACCGAAGCCGTAGGGCGGAGCCGATGCGCGGGCGGGTTTGAAACCCGCCCCTACATCCGGAGAAACGCAGGGGCTTGTACACGGGCGGGTTTGAAACCCGCCCCTACATCCGGAGAAACGCAGGGGCTTGTACACGGGCGGGTTTGAAACCCGCCCCTACATCCGGAGAAACGCAGGGGCTTGTGCACGGGTGGGTTCGAAACCCGCCCGTACATCCGGAGAAACGCAGGGGCTTGTGCACGGGTGGGTTCGAAACCCGCCCGTACAGCCGAGGAAAGCAGCGGTTTGTACACGGACGGGGCTGAAATCCGGCCCCACATCGCCACGTATGGAACAGGCCACCGACACGCGCTCCCGCAGCACCTTCTCGTCCCTGCGCAACCGGGACTTCCGCTACCTGTGGGCCGGCACCTGCTTCCTCAGCGGCGGACACTGGCTGCAGCAGTTGACCGTGGGGTGGGCGTGCTACGAGATGACCCGCTCGTCCATCCTGCTGGGCGCCATCAACGGCCTCAGGTTCGTGCCCTTCCTCATCTTCAGCCCGCTGGCCGGGGTGGCGGCGGACCGCTCGGACCGGCGCAGGATGATGATCACCACCCAATGGTTCGTGCTCGGGACGGCCCTTGCCATGGCCCTGGTGGCGCACCTGGGGTGGCTGGAAGTCTGGCACCTGTTCGCCTTCACGCTGGCCACCGGCACGGTGTGGTCCTTCAGCGAGCCGGTGCGGCAGGCGCTCATCCCCGACATCGTGCCGCGGGCGGAGCTGATGAACGCCGTGGCGCTCAATTCCGCGGCCTTCAACTTCACCAAGATCGTCGGCCCCAGCGTCGGCGGGGGGCTCATTGCCTTCTTCGCGCTGTACGGCAACTTCTCCGTCCAACTGGCCGGGAACTTCTACGTCCAGAGCGCCACCTACCTCTTCGTCATGTGGATGGTCTACCGGATGAGGGTGCCGGAGCGGGTCCGGGAAGCCGCCCGCACCTCCGTGCTCAGCAACCTGCGCGAGGGAATCCGCTACGTCTGGTCGGATCCCGTGGTGTTCGCGGTGATGGCCACCGCCATGGTGCCGCGGCTGTTCGCCATGCCGTACCAGGCGCTGCTGCCGGTCTTCCAGAAGGACGTGCTGCAGGTGGGGCCCGACGGCCTCGGCCTGATGATGGCGGCGCCGGGGCTGGGCGCCATGGTGGCGATGCTCTGTGTCGCCCATTTCGCCAGCCGGGTGGACCGCCCCGGGCTCCTCATGATCGCGGGCCTGGTGTTCCAGGGGGCGTTCCTGATCCTGTTCTCCATGATGCGCACCCTGACGATGTCGCTGCTGACCCTCGGGATCGTGGGCGGCTTCCAGGTCATGTTCATGTCGGTATCGAACATGGTGCTGCACATGACCGTCCCGGACCGGCTCCGCGGCCGGGTCATGAGCATCTACATGCTCGACCGCGGCATCACGCCCGCCGGCGCCATGCTGGCCGGGATCAGCGCCCACTTCATCGGCGCCCCCCACACCGTGGCGGCCATGGGGGCCATCGTGCTGGCCCTGGCCGCCGTGCTGGTGGCGTTCATGCCCAGCCTGCGCAAGGTGCGGGCGTGAGCGGGAGAGGTCGGGGCAAGAACCACTCCATCTCCCTCTGGGAGAGGGTCGGGGTGAGTAGATATTCTTCTCTCCCGAAGGGAGAGCAAACGCCCCCCTCTCCCTCTGGGAGAGGGCTGGGGTGAGGGCTCCCCGGCGCCAGCAGCCTCCCACGGAGACGCAGGGTCGCCGCGCAGCCCTCACCCGGCCTTCGGCCACCCTCTCCCAGAGGGAGAGGGTCTTGACGCGGCCTGGCAGCGGGAGTCCTTGACAACCCGCGGCTTCCGCTGTTTCCATTGGAAATCGGGGTTCGAGGGCGGCTGGGATCCGGGCGCGGGCGGGTTTGAAACCCGCCCCTACACCGGATGCACGGTAGTTCCCAAGCCCACCAGGGAGGCGTCGTGGGCAACGGCAGACAACGGAACGGGCGGTGGGTCGACGTGGACCGCGGCATCATCAGCCGCGAGATCTTCGTCAACGAGGACATCTACCGCTCGGAGCTGGAGCAGATCTTCGCGCGCACGTGGCTGTGCGTGGGGCACGAGAGCCAGGTCCCCGAGCCCGGCGACTTCTTCCTCTCGCGCATGGGCGAGGAGTCGGTGATCGTCACACGGGACCCGCAACGGAAGCTCCACGTCCTGCTGAACACGTGCCGGCACCGGGGCATGAAGGTGTGCCGCTACGACCAGGGCAACACCTCGGTGTTCACCTGCCCCTACCACGGCTGGAGCTACTCCACGGACGGCGGCCTGGTGGAGACGCCCGGAGACCTCTTCGGTGTTCCCCAGTACAAAGCGGGCTACCGCGAACAGCTCGACAAGTCGGAGTGGGGGCTGATCCACGTGGCGCAAATGGAAGTGTACAAGGGGACCATCTGGGCCACCTGGGACGAGGCGGCGCCGTCCTTCCACGAGTACCTCGGAGGCATGCGCTTCTACCTGGACGCCCTGCTGGACGCTCGCGACGGCAGCGAGGGCGGGTCGGAGGTGCTGGGCGGCATGGTCAAGTGGCGCATGCCGTGCAACTGGAAGTTCGCCGCCGAGAACTTCGCCTGGGACACCTACCACAGCCCCACCACCCACAAGTCGGCGGAGCTGGCCGGCATGGGGCCCGGCGGCGAAGGACAGGAGCGCCACGGCTCGGTGCACAAGAACCAGGCCAAGCGCTTCACCAGCGGGCTGATGGCGTTTCCGTCGCTGGGGCACGCCAGCATCACCGGGCCGCCGGAAGTGGGCGCGGAGCCGTGGTTTCCCGAGTTCCCCAACGACCCGGCGGTGGCCGAGTATTTCAAGGAGGTGGAGGCGAAGCGGCGGGAGCGGCTCAAGGGCAAGGTCACGGTAACCCCCGGCAACGGCAACATCTTCCCCAACACCGCGTTCCACCCCTGGTTCCCCCGCACCATGGTGGTGTGGCACCCGGTGGGCCCGAGCCGGACCGAGGCATGGCGCTGGTACCTGGTGGACAGGGACGCGCCCTGGGAGGTCAAGGACCTGCTGCGCCGCTACTACATGCGCTTCTCGGGGCCGGCGGGCATGGTGGAGTCCGACGACATGGACAACTGGGTGTACGCGACCGAGGCCAGCCGCGGCACCATCGCCCGGCGCTATCCCTACCACTACGGCATGGGCCTGGGCTTCGCGGAGCCCGTGGAGAACCTCCCCGACGCCGTGACCGTCAAGGCGTCGTTCTCCGAGGAAGGCGCCCGCGCCTTCTACCAGCGCTGGGCGGAGCTGATGAATGACAAGCCGTAGGCCCACGAGCCGCGGAAGATGATGGTTGGAGTCGCTGAATGACGAGGCGAACCCTCCCGGAGCATGGCGAGGCTCCTGCCGTTCATCCCGAGCCCTTCGACAAGGCTCGGGACAGGCTCCGCGAAGCGGAGTCGAAGGGCGGCAAGGGGCTGGCCTACCTGCTGCTGGCCCAGGAGGTTCACGAGTTCCTGTGCATGGAAGCGGACCTGCTGGACGAGCGCCGCTACGACGAGTGGTTGGATCTCCTGACCGACGACATCGCCTACTGGGTCCCCATGCGCAGGAACGTCCAGTACGGCCACTGGGACACCGAGAACACGCGCCAGGGCCAGGACATGAACTGGTTCGACGAGGGCAAGAGCACCCTCAGGCTCCGCATCAAGCAGATCACCTCCGGCGTCCACTGGGTGGAGGAGCCCTCGCCGCGGGTCTCCCGCATCATCTCCAACGTCCACGCCATCCGCGCGACCCCGAGCCTGGAGGACCCTCGGGAGGTCAGCGTCAAGTACCGGGTGCTGATCTACCGCAACAAGCTCGAGGACAGCACCGACATCTTCGCCGGCAAGCGCGACGACGTGCTGCGCAAGGTGGACGGCCGGTGGAGGATATGCAAGCGCACCATGCTGCTGGACCAGAGCGTGCTGCTGTCGGCCACGATGCCGTTCGTGCTGTGAGGCCCGGGTTCTTGGAACCAGCGAGAAGGAAACCGTCATGGGACTCTTCAACGTAGGATGCTCGCTTGAAAACCAACAAGACAGGACCCGTTCCGTGCGCGTGTCCAAGGTCATGGTCGACACGGGCAGTGAGTTGACCTGGATCAACTACAAGCACCTGGAGAAGATCGGGGTTGAGCCCGAGAAGAAGGACCGGCGCATCGTGATGGCCAATGGCCAGGAAATTACCCGGTCCATCGGCTTCGCCATCATACGGGTCGGCAAGGAGTTTACGACGGACGAGGTAGTCTTCGCACAGAAAGGCGACCTTCAGTTGCTGGGTGCGCGTACGCTGGAAGGCCTTAACCTGAGAGTCGATGCCCGGAACAAGAAGCTGGTGGCGGCGGGCCCATTCGTTGCCGCGGGCAACATCGAAACCGGCTGATCGACCGGTTCGGGGAAACAGGGCAGCACCTCGGCCGAACTCACCCGTGCCACCTCCTTGGAGTAGTACTCCCGCCTTGTATCTGTACCTTTTTGGCCTAAATTAAATATTGACAACTAACCTAATTTACGTAAATTAGGTTATATGATAGGCCCTTACGTTCCCCAGGCTCTACTTGCACGGCTTGAGCGCTTGATAGCGCCCAACCGGGTCGTGGTAGTGTACGGGCCCCGGCGCGTCGGGAAGACCACCTTGATCCGTCGCTATGTCCGTCAACACGACCCGGATGCCTTGCTGGTGTCCGGGGAGGACATCGTGGTGCGCGAGTATCTGGAGAGCCAATCCCTTGCCAAGCTGCGGGCCTTCGTCGGATCGCGCCGGACGCTGATCGTCGACGAGGCCCAGTACGTCCGGCAAATCGGTCTGAACCTCAAACTGCTGGTCGACCACGTCGAGGGGCTCCGCATTGTCGCCACGGGCTCCTCGTTTTTTGACCTGGCGGAACAAACCGGTGAACCGCTCACCGGCAGGAAGGTTACCCTGTTGATGTTGCCGTTGTCGCAGTTGGAGCTTCAGAACATCGAGACGGCCCTTGAAACCAGGGCGCAACTCGAGATGCGGCTGATATACGGGTCCTATCCCGAAGTCGTGCTCATGGAGTCGGACGAGGACCGGCAACTCTACCTGAAGGAGATGATCGCATCCTACCTGTTCAAGGACATTCTCCAGCTCGAAGGGGTGCGACACGCCGACAAGCTGCTGCGCCTGCTTCAGTTGGTCGCGTTTCAGATCGGTCGCGAAACCTCCACCGTGGAGATGGGTGCACAGCTCGGTATGAACAAGAACACGGTGATCCGGTATCTCGACTTGCTCGAGAAGGCCTACGTCCTGTACGGCAGGCTGGGCTTCAGCCGCAATCTCCGCAAGGAGATCGCCAAGAGCCGGCGCTACTACTTCTATGACAACGGCATCCGAAATGGATTGATCAACAACTTCAACGGCTTGGGGCAGCGTGACGATGTCGGGATCTTGTGGGAGAACTACATCCAGGTGGAGCGGCTCAAATACAACCTCTACACCGGCCGATTGGCGGAGAGCCGTTTCTGGCGCACCTACGACCGCCAGGAAATCGACCTGATCGAGGAGTGGGGAGGACGCATCGACGCCGTCGAAATGAAGTGGTCGCCTCAGTCCAAGGTCCGGCCCCCGCGCGGCTGGACCGCGGCATATCCCCACGGCACGTTTCAGGTCGTGCATCGGGAGAACTATCTCGATTTCATCACGGGAGGGTAGGAATCACTAGCGGCTGCCTCAGACGTCGATGAACAGCTCGCGCAGGTCGGGCCGGCGCGAGATCAAGCCCTGGGCCATGGAGTAGTCGAGGAACTTCTCCAGGCCCTTGCGGTTGGCCTCGATGCCGTGGGGCCAGGGGTCCGGGCCGAGGACCCCGGCGGTGCTCTCCACGTACTCGGAGAACCAGGGGAGGACCCCGGCCGAGCTTACCAGTTCCAGCCGCTTGAAGAAGGATTCCTTCTCCTTCCCGAGCACGCGCTCCACCTTGCGGGCGATGCCGAGCCCCTTCTCCAGGTGCTTCTCCCTGAGTGCCATCAGGTGCATGATCGGGATGACCCCGTGCTTTTCGAAGTACGCCCTTTCCTGCGCGACCGCATCCGGGAAAAGGCATCGCACGGCGCCTTCCGGGACGGGGGGCCTGGTCAGGTGGGCGTAGATCACCGCGTCGAGCTTATTTTCCAGCAGCCAGTCGAATAGCCGCATCTCCTTGCCCACGTACTCCACCTTCCCCGCGATCGCCGCTGGCAGCTTGACCCGCTCCACACGGCCCGTGAACCAGCGGATATCCTCCGGCCTGACGCCGTACTCCTCCTCGAGGATGCCGCGGATCCACACCGCCGCCGTCATGTGGAAGTCCGGCACTCCCACCCGCTTGCCCTTGAGCTGCTCGCCGCTCACCAGCCTGCTCCCCTTGCGCACGAACAGCGCCGAGTGGCGGAAACGCCGGGAGGTGAAGATCGGAAACGCCTTGTATTCGCGCCACCCCTGCTCCCGCATCATCGTGTAGCTCGACAACGACAGCTCCGTGACATCGTATACGGGTGACCTGAGCACACGCCGGAACAGCTTGTTCGGCGGGTCCACGTAGTGCCAGCGAATGTCCAGCCCGTACGCCTGGTGGCGCCCATTCATCAGCGCACCGAAAAACGGGTAGTAGTTGCTGGCGACGGTGAGGGGAAAGTGATCGCGGCTTGCGCTCACCTGCTTCTGCGGCAAGTCATCCTCCTTCCGCTTTCCGGACTGTGTCAAAACCCTTTCCCTCCGCGCCTGCGACCCGTCCCAAATCCAACCCCTCTCCCTCTGGGAGAGGGTGGCCGAAGGCCGGGTGAGGGCTCTCCGGCAACCCTGCCCCTCCGAACACCCTCACCCCGACCCTCTCCCGGAGGGAGAGGGGGTCGGAGGGGGCCAAGTCAGACCGGATCGGCTATTCCGCACCTCTTCGCCGATGTCGAACTGCATTGCGTCCTTGCCGACGAGAAGCGGGCCGTCGTAGGTGGCGCGGGTAGCCGGGATCAGGTCGGCCGCGGTTGCCTCGCCGAACAGCAGGAGGTGGGTGTATACGGCCAGCTTGGGTTTCGTGCGGGCGAACACGACGCCGGCGTCCTCCGGGATGGTGTGGTTGCGGCGGATCCTCTCCAGGTTGGCGCGCTCGACGCCCCGGCCCATGCCGTGGGTGACCTCGTGCACCAGCAGGTCGACGTTCTGCGAGTGGGCGATGAGATTCTCGTTGAAGGTGGTGTCGCCGGACAGGACCGCGGAGCGGCCCCGGTAGTCGATGCGGTAGCCGTAGGCGTCGAGCTGCTCGCCGCCGTGGTCGACCTCGAAGGCGGTGACCCGTATGTCGCCGGATTCGAACACGACTCCTTCCTCGATCTCGGTGGACTCCAGCTTCACCCCCTCGGCGTTGTAGCTGTGGCTGCGCACACGGATGTCGGTGGCGAAGGCGAGGGGCAGGTGCTCCGCCATCTGGTCCGTGCCGTCGGGTCCCCATATCTTGAGCGGCACGGTGCGCCTGCCCCAGGGGCGGCCGATCCAGCCCGTGAGCCAGAGGTCGGCAAACCCCACGACGTGGTCCGAATGGTGATGGGTGAGGAAGATGCCGGTGATGTCGCCGAACGGAATCCCGAGCTGATGCAGGCGCTGCAGCGCGCCACGCCCGGCGTCGAACAGGAACTTCTCGGCGCCCACTTCCACCAGCGTGCTCGGCCCGAAGCGGTCGAGCACCGGCGGCGGCGCGCCCGTCCCAAGAAGGGTTACGCGAAAGAGATCGGCATCGTGGTCCGGAGTCACGGCTGCTCCTTCATGTCGTTTCCTGGAGTTCTTGCTCCCTACTGGTCCGCTCGAACCCGGCTCAGCGGCCCCGCCCAACCCAGGATGCGTTCATCCGCGGTTACGAGACGGTGGCCCTCCAGCGCCGTCGCGACGATCAAACGGTCTGCCGGGTCCGCATGGAAGTCGGGCAGGCCAATGGCGCGGATGGCAATCGCTCCGTTCACCGCTACCTCCGCCACGCCTTGCTCGAGTTGCTCCCGGCGCCAGTGGCCCACCTCTTCCGGGAATCGGATACGCCCCTTGTCCTTGAGCAACGCAATTTCCCAAAACGATATCGCCGACACGCCCACTTCACCGGACTGCCATGCCCGATCGATCTCGAGTCGCGCGTCGGGTCCCAATCGGGCAACCCCCAATCTCAACCACAGGATGACGTGGGTATCGAGAAGTATCACGGGTCGCCGCTCCAGGTCTTGCCGGCATCGACCTCCCATTCCACGTCGATGGGCTCAATGATGTCGCCGAGGATCTCGATTCTCCCCCGGTCGATGCCGAACAGACTCTTCGGTTTCTCTCGGTACGGCACGAGCCGAGAAACCGGGCGGCCGTTCTTGGTGATGACGATGTCATAGCCCTTGTCCGCTACCTCATCCATAAGCTTCAGACACTTTGCCTTGAATTCGGACGCCTTTATCGTCAAAGTCGCCTCGGCCATATTCCAATCTGCCTCCCCCCGTACAGATTGAGACGACTATACCATGGTCACGACCATGGTCAACACAACGCGGCTAATGTCCAGCCTTGATCCGAGACCACAAGGACGTCAGGAAACGCTGCACCTCGGCCGGATAGGGTTGCGTCACGAAGAGCTTGTCCCTCAGGAAGCCGCCGCTCGGGGCCCGCCGTATGGCGGCGAACGGCGTATTCGTGATAGCCTGAATGCAGCACGCCAGCACCGGTGAGTCACCGGTGAGTTCATCCCGTGAGTACCCGATGGCCGAGTCCGTTGCCATAGAGACGCCGTCCGGCAAGGCCGCGGCTGACGAGAACTTCCCCGTCGGTTCCTGGCTCTTGCCGGCACGCCTGCGGCCGCATATCGCGACCTTCTACGCCTATGCCCGGGCCATCGACGACATCGCCGACAACCCCGACCTGGAACCGGCCGACAAGATCGCCCGCCTGGACGGATTTGCCGGCGTGGTGAGCGGCGCCGATGCCGCCGACCCCGCCTTCCGCAAGGCCCACGATATCCGCCGCAGCCTGGTCGAGACCGGGGTCCCGCACCGGCACTGCGTCGACCTGACCCGGGCCTTCAAGCAGGACGCGGTCAAGCTGCGCTACGACGACTGGGACGACCTGATGGGCTACTGCAACCTGTCCGCGGCTCCGGTGGGGCGCTACCTGGTGGACCTGCACGGCGAATCGCCCGCGGCCTACCCGGCCTCCGACGCTCTTTGCAACGCGCTGCAGGTGCTCAACCATTTGCAGGACTGCGGCGACGACTACCGGGCGCTGGACCGCGTCTACCTGCCGCGGGACTGGATGGTTGCCGCCGGCGCCGGTGTCGAGGCCCTCGGCGAAAGCCGCTCCACGCCCGCGTTGCGGCGGGTGCTGGACCTGTGCCTGGACGCCACCGACGGCCTGCTGCGGCAAGCCGACGACCTGCCCGGCCGGCTGCGCAACTTCCGGTTCGCCATGGAGGCGGCCGTCATCGTCGCCGTCGCCCACAAGCTCAGCGTGGAGTTGCGTCGGCGCGATCCCCTGGCCGAGCGCGTGGTATTGACCAAAGCGCAGTTCGCGGCTTGCGGTGCGCGCGGCATCGGCGGTGTCCTTTTCCGCCGGCGCCGTCGAGGTTCGTCCAATGGCGGCAGATAGCGGCGCGCCGTCCTCGGGGCACGACGCCGTCGAGCCCTGGACCCATGTCCGGCGCGTGGTGGCGCAGTCCGGTACCTCGTTCCTCTGGGGCATGAAGGTGCTGCCGGCGGAACGGCGGCGCGCCATGTATGCCATCTACGCCTTCTGCCGCGAGGTGGACGACGTCGCCGACGAACCCGGCGAGACCGCCGAAAAGAAACAGGGACTGGCGGCCTGGCGGGAGGAGATCGCGCGCCTCTACGCGGGCGAGCCGCGCTGGCCCACCACCCGGGCGCTGCTGCAACCGGTGCAACGCTTCGAGCTGCCGCGCGAGGAGTTCCTCGCCGTCATCGACGGCGTGGAGATCGACGCGGCGCCCGCGGTAAGGATGCAGACGCTGGACGACCTCTTGCACTATTGCCGCAAGGTGGCCGGCGCGGTGGGCATGCTGTCCATCCACGCCTTCGGGGTGCCCCGGGACCCCGGCTACCAGATCGCCGAGGCCCTCGGCAACGCGGTGCAGCTCACCAACATCCTGCGCGACGTCAAGGAGGACGCGGCCATCGAGCGCCTCTACGTGCCCCTCGAAGTCGTCCGGCGGCACGGCGTGGCGGAGATCTCCCTGAGCACCGTGTTCAGCCATCCCGGCTTTGCCGCGGCGTGCGCGGAGCTGGCGGAGCTGGCGCGGGACCACTACGCCCGCACCGAACGGCTGCTGACCCGGCTCGGGTGGCGCCAGATACGGCCCATCGTGCTCATGATGGCGGTCTATCGAGAGACGCTCCGGCGCCTGGAACAACGGGGATGGACCCGCATCGACAGCCCCGTCCGGCTGACGCGCGCCCGCAAGCTGTGGGTCGCCCTGCGCCACGGGCTTCTCTGACCCCCCGCGCCGTGTCCCGAACTCACGTCATCGGCGCGGGCCTGGCCGGTCTTTCCACCGCGGTATCCCTGGCGCGAGCAGGCCGCGCGGTCACCCTCTACGAAGCCAGCGGGCAGGCGGGCGGCCGCTGCCGGTCCTATTTCGACGCCAGGCTCGATTGCGCCATCGACAACGGCAACCATCTGCTGCTCACCGGCAACCGCTCCACCATGCGCTACCTGGCGGACATCGGCGCCGGAGACGGGCTGGTGGGACCGGCTTCGGCGTGCTTCCCGTTCCTCGACCTGCGCACCGGCGAACGTTGGCTGGTGCGGCCCAACGCCGGCCGGCTGCCCTGGTGGATCCTCGACCCCCGCCGGCGGGTTCCCGGGACTCGGGCGCGGGACTACCTGTCGGGTCTCCGCTTCGCCGCCGCGGGCGGGGAGCGCACCGTCACCGATTGTGTCGGCGACCGCGGCGCGTTGTTCGAGAAGTTCTGGGAGCCCCTGGCGGTGGCGGCGCTCAACAGCCCGGCGCGCGCCGGCGCCGCCCGTCTCCTGTGGCCGGTGCTGCGCGAGACCTTCGCCAGGGGCGAGGCGGCGTGCCGGCCGCGAATCGCCAGGACCGGCCTCTCCGGCACCTTCGTGGACCCGGCGGTGGAGCTGCTGCGCCGCCTCGGCGCCGAGGTCCGCTTCGGCGCCCGTTTGCGGGAGATCCTGTACGAGGACAATAGAGCCGGACGCCTGGAGTTCGGCACCGGGACGGTGCCGCTGGACGACGGCGACAACGTGGTGCTGGCGCTCCCGCCGCCGGGCACGGGAAGCCTGGTGCCGGGCCTCGCCGTCCCGGAGGAAAGCCACGCCATCGTCAACGCTCACTTCCGCCTGTCCGCGCCCGGCGGCCTGCCGGACGACGTACCGTTTCTCGGCTTGATCGGGGGCGCCGCGCAGTGGCTGTTCGTTCGCGGCGAGGTGGCTTCCATCACCATCAGCGCGGCCGACGACGTGGTCGACGCGGACAGCGACGCGATCGCCCGGGAAACGTGGCGCGACGTCGCCCTCGCCCTCGGCCGCGATCGCGACCCGCTGCCGCCGTACCGCGTCGTCAAGGAAAAACGCGCCACCTTCGCGCAGACGCCGGCGCAGGTGAAGCTCCGCCCCGGCACGCGAAGCCGTTTGGCCAACGTCTACCTCGCCGGGGACTGGATCGACACCGGGCTGCCCGCCACCATCGAGAGCGCCGTGCGCTCGGGCCAAATGGCCGCGCGCGCCGTGCAGGGCCTCGTCCCATAGAGCCGCTTCCGCTCCGTCCCATGGAGGCAGTACAGCGCCGCGCTCCGCGACACCCGCATTTCAAACTGGCAAAGCATCGATTGTCCTTGTCCCGCGCTGGTGGGGTTGCTATCATCCAACCATGGCCGAGGCCATCGCCTTCGACAGTCATCGCTTCGTCAAGCGTCTGACCGAGAGCGGCTTCACCGAGAAGCAGGCCGAGACCCTCGCCGAAGAGCACGTCGCCCTCCTCAACGCCAACCTCGCCACCAAGGCGGATGTCGCCGCGGTCCAGGCGGATGTCGCCGCGGTCCAGGCGGATGTCGCCGCGGTCAAGGCGGATGTCGCCGCGGTCCAGGCGGATGTCGCCGCGGTCCAGGCGGATGTCGCCGCGGTCAAGGCCGACATCGCCAGGATCGAGGCCGGCATGGACGCCTTGCGGCACGAAACCAAGGCCGACATCGCCAGGGTCGAGGCCGGCATGGACGCCTTGCGGCACGAAACCAAGGCCGACATCGCCAGGGTCGAGGCCGGCATGGACGCCTTGCGGCACGAAACCAGATCAGCCATCGAGGCGCTGAAGGCCGATCTTGTGAAGTGGCTCTTCGGCGCGCTCATCGCCCAAGGCGGCCTGATCGTCGCCCTCGTCAAACTTCTCTAGTCTGAAGTTCCATTCAAAGTTCGGGCTAGTGTCGGGTCCGGCGCGAGGCGTCATCCGGCCGCGTCAGGCGTCGCGGCGCTCAGCGCCCGGCCCCGGCGCGGCCCGTTATCGCCCGGCGGTTGTCGAGGGCGTTCTTGAAATCGGGGTCGATGGCGAGGGCGCGGTCGATGCTCGCCAGCGCCTCGTCGGTCCGGCCCAGGTGGTAGAGCACGGCGCCCAGGTTGGAATGCGCCGGCGCGTTGTCGGGGAGCAGCGCGACCACGCTCCGGAATACTTCCAGCGCTTCGTCGTAGCGTTTCTGCCGCGCCAGCCCGACACCTTGCCGGAACAGGGCGTGGCCGTAACCGGGTTCCGATTCGGCGACCCGCGCGTGGATCCGGGCCGACCGGGCGTCGTTCCCCAGCCGCGCCGCCGCTCGCGCCGCCAGGACCAGCAGCGCGGGAGCGGCCGGGAGGTCCGGCGCCAGCTCGACGGCCCGGGTCAAGCCTTCCAGGGCCTCGCCGTACCGTCCGAGGTGGAACAGCACGTGCCCCATGCCGGCGTGGGCCAGCGCCATGCCGGGTTGGAGCCGGAGAACGCGGCGATACCAGCCCAGGGCTTCCTCGTGCCTCCCCTGGCGGCGGATGGCCTCGGCGAGGTTCTGGACGTTGACGGCGTCCCGCGGATCGATCTCCGCGGCGCGTCGCCAATGGCTCTCGGCCTCCGCATGGCGGTTCGTGCCGGCCAACAGTTGCCCCAACGCCTGGTGCGGAGCCGAAGCGCCCGGCCGCAGTTCGAGCCAGGTCCTGGCGGCGGCGACGCCTTCCTCGAACCGTTCCTGCAACCGGTGCAGCTCGCTGGCGTTCTGGAGCGCACTCAGGTTGCGCGGTTCCAGCCGGAGCGCGCGGCGTATATGCTCGTCGGCCTCGTCCAGCCGCTCCAACCGCACCAGCGCCGCGGCCAGCCCGGCGTGGCAATCGGCGCAGTCCGGGTACTGCCGGACCGCGATGCGGGCATGTTCGAAGGCCTCTTCGTAGCGCTCCAGCGTGAACAGCTCCGCGGCGAGGTTGCGGTGGGCGTCCCGCGCGACCGGGTTGTGGGCGATGATGTGGCGGTTGAAGACAAGCTCGTCCCGATAGATTCCCGACTGGCGCCAGGTCTGCGTCCCGAGCAGCGCCAGCACCACCGCCAGCGCCAGCCCCGCCGCGCGCTGGACGCCCTTCGGTCCCCAACGCTCCGACAGCCTCGCTCCGCCCGCCGCCGCCGCTCCGGCCGCGACCGCCATCAGCCCGATCCCCGCCAGGTACTGGAAGCGGTCGGCGACGAAGGAGAACTGCATGAAGGTGAAGTCCACGAAGCCGAGGGCCGGCGACAGGGTCACGGCGAAGAACGCCGCCCCGGCCAGGGGCCCGCGTCCCAGCGTGCCGCGCTTGAACCACAGCGCCGCCGCCAGCGCCAGCGCCGCCGCCGGGTACAGCCATGCCCGCGGATCGGCGGCGCGGATGTCCCAGAGCGGGTAGATGACGGCAAGGTCGGCGGGCCACGCGAGCTTCCCGGCGTAGAACCACAGCGCCCGGGAGGCGATGAGCACGCGCTCGGTCAAGGAGTAGTCGAGCGCTCCCAGCACCCCGCGCGAGCGGTAGAACGCCAGGTCGCCGGCGGTGACGAGCAGCGCCGCCGCGAAGAACGGCGCCACCCGCAACAGGTCCTGCCGCGTCACCCGGCCTTCCTTCCACCACTGGACGATCAGCAGGGCCGCCGGCAGGGTCACCACGATAGACTTGCTCAACAGGGCCGCCACGAACAGCAGCAGCGCGACGCCGTAGCAGAGCCGGCGCCGCCGCTCCAGGAAACCCAGCCAGCACCACGCCGCGCCGAGATAGCAGAGCGCGGAGAGCACGTCCTTGCGCTCGATGATCCAGGCCACCGATTCCACGTGCAGCGGGTGCACCGCGAACACGCACGCCGCCGCCAGCGCCCCCGGCGCCGCAAGCCGCTCCAGGATGCGCCACAGCCACACCGTGTTGGCGGCGTGCAGGGCGACGTTGACGGCGTGATAGCCCGCCGGCGCCAGCCCCCAGATCTTGTGCTCCAGCCAGAGGGTGGAGTAGACCAGCGGCCAGTAGTGGCCCTCGCCCTCGATGAGCCAGGGAGCGAACCAGATGTCGCGGAGGCCGGACCACTGGAGCACGGCCGGCGACCGCGACCAGATGCGGTCGTCCCAGATCAGGCCGCCCCAGAGCACGGCCGGCAGATAGCAGACCGCCGCCAGCACGACGACACCGGCGGCGAGCAGGAGGTTCCCGCGAGTGCCGGCATCCAAACCGGCCGGGCGACGACCTGGGGAGCTACTCATGACGGGCTGATTGTATTTCAGGAAAATATTTCAGGAAAGTGCTCGCGGAAAGAACCCCCGGAAAGTAGGCCGCCATTCTCCCCCCCTCCCCGCGAGGCCGCCATTCTTCCCCTCTCCCTTTGGGAGAGGGTGGCCGAAGGCCGGGTGAGGGCTGCCCGGCAACCCTGCGTCTCCCTGGCAGGCTGCTTGCGCCGGGGAGCCCTCACCCCGACCCTCTCCCAAAGGGAGAGGGGGAAGAATGGCGGCCTCACGGGGAGGGGGGGGAAGAATGGCGGCCTCACGGGGAGAGGGGGAAGAATGGCGGCCTCGCGCAAAGAACCTCCGGAAAACAGGCGCCAAGACCCTCTCCCTCTGGGAGAGGGGGAAGAATGGCGGCCTCGCGGGGAGGTGGGGGAAGAATGGCGCGGGGAACGGGGACGTCGTGGCGAAGCGGAGTCGAGTCGCGCGGCTATTGGCGCGGGGCGCCGAAGGCGCCGAGAAGGCCGGCGCCTTCGGCGCCGGCGGCTCCGAAGGTTCCCGCCACGGCGCCGGGAGCGCCGTCGGCCTCGGCATTGCCGTAGAAGCGTCCGCCCCATTGGCCGGACAGGGGGGTGCCGTCGTCGAAGGTGCCGGTGGTGGCGCCGGCGAACGGGCCGCCGTCCGCGCCGTCGAGCGGGGCCGCTCCCAGGGTCACGGCGACGCCGGGCGCGGCGGCCCAACTCCCCACCGCGGATACCTGGAAGAGGAAGTCTCCGATGCTGCCGCCGATGGTGCCGGGGGTCGCGCCGTCGCCGAAGTCCGCCAGCAGGCTCACCCGCGCGCCGAACGAATACCCGCCGGCGGGCGTCCGGCCGGCGGCGAAGTACATCCCGCGCACGTCGCCGCGGTAGCGCGCCGTCCCGCTCGTTTGCGCCGGCGCCTCCGGCCGGAAGGGGTCGCTGCCGGTGGCGAACACGCCCTGATCGATGTCTTGCGTGTCCTCCTCTTCCCCGGGCACCTCCGTCCACGATCCCCAGACCAGGTAGTCGTCGTCCGCCCCTTCGATGTCGGTGTGGAAGGCGACCCCGATGCCGTCGCTGAGCACGCCCGCGGACGTGCCGGTGTCGCGGCTCCGGCCCTTGAACGCCAGCACCGCGGTGACGGTCAGCCCGCTGGCCGCGGAAATACCGCGCTGATTGACCAGGGTCCGGGTGTCGCCGTCGCCGCTGTCCACGGACCAATCCTCGCCCTGCGACAACGAGTAGTCGACGTCACCGCCCGCGCGCCACTCCACCCGCGCCGCGATACCGGCCGCCGCGCCGGTGTCGTCGGTGGATGACTGCACGACGGTGACGGCGTCCCCGGCCGGGGGATTCCGGGCCGCGTCCGGAATTCCCATGGACGGCTCGACCTGCATCGGCGGGGGCTCCGGCGGGGGTTCCGGCGCGGGGGCTCCGCCGCCACCGCCGCCGCACCCGGGCAGCGGCGCCGCCAGCATCGCCGCCACGAACACGGCCCGCAGCGCGCTCTTCACGAACATGATCCCTTCTCTCCTTGACCCGCCGGGCGGCGCCGCCGAAACCCGGCCGTGGTTCCGAATCTCGACCTCCCGCAACGGTCGGCCCTCACCACCGGGCCGTAAGGCCCAGCTCCACCTGCTTCCCTTCTCTCCTTGACCGGCGGCGCGCGCCTGCCGGCCCGCCGGACGGCGCCGTCGAAACCCGGCCGTGGTTCCGCATCTCGGCCTCCGGCGGCGGCCGGCCCTCACCACCGGGCCGTAAGGCCCAGCTCCACCTGCTGCTCGGAACCGCGGCCGTCCGCGTGCTCGCGATGCTTCCCCTGGAGTCGCAGCTTCAGCTTGCCCCGACCCTTGGCCGCGCGTCCGATCCGCCAGCCCATGGTGACCTCCCGCGCCGACTCCGTAAACGCCGTGCCGATCTCGGGCGTGGCCGTGTAGCGGCCCCCGAGGATGGGCAGGCCGTAGCCCAGCACCGCCTCGAACCGCCGGCTCCCGCCGCCCTTTCCGTCCGCCGTGGCCGCCGCCATGGCCTCCGGCGAGAACAGCGCCTCCACGCCGCCGGTGGCCCGCGCCCCGGCGCTCTGGCTCAGCTCGAGCGAGAACCCGTGGTCCGAGGACGGGTTCGAATCCCACTCCAGCGAGCCCGCGAAGCCGTGCTCCCGAAGGCTGTCGTCGGAGTGCGCCACCAGCCCGCGGCCCTTCACCTCCAGCGCGATGCCCAGGCCCGGAACGTTCCAGGCGAGCCCGCCGCCCACGTCCGCCCCGAATCCCGTCTCGGCGTCGCCGCCGTCATGGCGCACCCCCACCTCCAGGGTCGGCGCCAACCTGCCGCCGCCCACCGCGAGCCCGCGCCACGACCCTTCCACGCCCAGCCGCACCCGCGTCAGGTCGCCCCGCGCGGCCGCCAGCCCGCGGACCTCGTCCGAGGACGTCCACACCCCGAGCACGTCGGACTTCACCGCCACCTCCGCGCCGCGCCCGGGCGCCCTCATCAAGACGCCGCGCAGCCCCAACGCCACCATCCCCAGGTCCACGTCCGCCTCCGCCCGCTCCTGCGTCGCCGGCTTCACCGTCAGCGTGCCCGCTCCATAGCCCGCCACCCCCCACATCGACAGCCGCCCGTTCAGCGCCACCCGGCCGTAGGGGTACAGACCCGTCAGCGCCGACTCCACCTCGCCCGAGCCCAGACGCCCGCGATAGGCGCCGTCGCCTTGGCTGTGAGAGACCATCACCCCCGCCGACAACCGGCCGCGCTTCCAGTCCGCCCCGAGCATCCCCGTCCCCACCTCGCCGTCCAGCGTGAGGTCGCCGTCCCGGCCGTCGAACCGCGTGATCGAACCCCGGCCCCACAGCCCCGCCCAGCCGCCTTCCGCCGTGCCGGCCGTCAGCGTGAACCGCGTGCCGGTCAGGAGGTCACGCCCGCTCACGGCTCTCCACGTCACGCCCTCGTCTTCGTCGCCGCCGTCCCGCAGCCACCGCGCCCGCGCCTCCGCGCGCAAGCGCGCCCTGCGCGCCGCCGCCTCATCGGAAACCTCTCCGCCGCCCAGCCGCTGGCCCGCCAGCGCCACCACCGCTCCCGGCGCCGCTCCCGCCCGCAGACGCCCCTCCGCCGCCGCCACCACCTGCCCGGCCGCCGTGCGCCCGAAACGCGCCAGCCACGCACCCGGCATCGGATCCGTGTTCTCGATGGTGCCGGTCGCCGTGCCGTCGTCGATGCGCGCCCCCACCGCGTCCGCCAGCGCAAGTGTCAAAATCTCGTCACCTTCGTCCACCTCGTCGTCCAGCACCTCCACCCGCACCGTCTTCGCCGTCTCCCCCGCCTCGAACACCAGCGTCCCCGACGCGGCCACGTAGTCCGCCCCCGCGGTCGCCGTGCCGTCGGCCGTGGCCCAGTCCACCCGCGTCTCCAGCTCCCGCGCCGGGCTCAGCCGCACCACGAACTCCAGCGCCGCGTCCGCCCCCTCGCGCACGCTGGCATCCGCCACCGACAGCAGCGCCGGCGCTTCCAGGATCAACGCCACCGAGAGCCCCGCCACCGTGCCCGGCGGCGGCCCGCCCACGTCCGCCACCGCCCGGTCGTCATCCACCAGCGTCACCGCCGCCGGCGTCACCGCGAGGTCCTCGCCCGCTCCGGACACCGTCACCGTCTCGCCGCGGCCCTCGTCCACCTCGTCGTCCACCGGCGCCAGCCGGAACATCCACGACCCCTCCGTCTCGCCCGCCGGGATCGTCACCGTGAAGTCCGCCACCGCGGCGAAGTCCGCCACCGGGAACGCCGTGCCCCCGGAGACGCTCACCGCCACCGCCGTCGGCTCCGCCCGTTCCGGCCCCTCCAGCGTCGCGGTCACCGTCACCGTCACCGCGCCGCCGTCCTCCGCCACCTCCGAAGGCGACACCGAGAGCGCCACCGGCAACGCCGCCGGGACGTCGTCGTCCACCAGCGTCACCGTCGCGGGCGTCACCGTGAGGTTCGCCCCCGTGCCGGCCACCGTCACCGTCTCGCCGTCGCCCTCGTCCACCTCGTCGTCCACCGGCGCCAGCCGGAACGTCCCCGATCCTGCCGTCTCGCCCGCCGGGATCGTCACCGTGAAGCCCGCCACCGCGGCGAAGTCGTCCGCCGCCGCCGCCGTGCCGCCGGACACGGTGATCGCCACCTCCAACGGCTCCTGCCGCGCGGCGCCCTCCAGCGTCGCCGTCACCGTGACCGTCACCGGGCCGCCCTCTTCCGCCACCTCCGAAGGCGACACCCTCAGCACCACCGTGTCGGGTTGCCGCACCACCACCGGCGTCGGCGCCGCGCGGTACTCGACCACCTGCACGGTGCTGTCGGACGGCGACCCCTCGGTGACCCGGTCCGGCAGCGTGCCGAACCCGAGTGTCAAAATCTCGACATCCGTGTCGTCGTCCGGCAGACCCTGGAGCACCCGCACGCTCTTCTGCGTCTGCCCCCGGTCGAAGGTCACGCTGGTCTCGCCCACCGAGTAGTCCGTGTCCAGGACCGCCGGCACCGTCGCCGAGGAGTCCGGCGTCGCTTCGATCGGGATCACCACCCCGTCCCGGCGCGGGTCCTCGCTCAGCAGCACCCGCACCGACAGGCTGCGGCGCTCCTGCAGCTCGTAGGCCGCGCGGTCGAACGCCACCGTCACCGCGGGCGGCTCCTTCTGGGTCACCGTCACCGTCCGGCGCACGTCCGCCGGCAGGTTGCCGTAGTCGGTGTCGGCGCTCGCTACCGCGAAGGTCAGCGACGCGTCCCCGTTATCGACGGCGTCGGCATCCGACGCGAGCGCCACCGTCACCGTCTGCACCCTGCTCCAGTTGCCGGCGGTGAAGGTCAGGCTCGACGGGCTGACCGAAAGGTCCCCGCTCGCCCCCTGCACCGCGGCGGTCACCTCCGCGGTCGGCCGCGTGTTGAGCCGCACCGTGAACGTCTCCTCGTAGTCCTCGAAGATCTCGAACGCCGCGCGCGACACCCTCAGGCTCGGCTTGTCGTCGTCCTCCACCTCCACCGTCACCGACGCCGCGGTCACCGACCCGTACTCCGCCGCCTGCGCCGTCACCGTGTGCGACAGCGTCGCCATGATGTCCGCGGTGTCCGCGTCCTGGCTCGCCCGCACCGTCACGGTCTTCGCCCCCCAGCTCCTCGGCGTGAACGTCAGCCGCGTCGGGCTCACCGCCACCCCGGCCGGCGCCCCCGTCACCTCCACCGTCACGTTCGCCGTCGGCTCGGTGACCAGCTCCAGCGTGTAGGCGGCCTGCTCGCCCTCGTTCACCACCAGCGGATTGTCCGCCGTCACCGTGATCCCCGGCACGTCCGGGTCGGTCACGGTCACGTCCACCGTCTCGGTCACGCCGTTGTAGCCCAGCGGCGGCCCGCGGTCCCGGCTCGTGGCGCGCAGGGTCAGCTCATCCACGTCGTCGGCCGCGTCGCCGTCCACGCCCGCCGTCACCGTCACGGTCTGCGCCGTATTCCAGTCCCCGGTGGTGAAGACGAGCTGCGACGGCACCGCGGTCAGGTCCGTGCCCGAGGGCAATGACGCCCTCACCGTCACCTCGGCCGTCGGCTGCGTGCGCAGCGCCACAGTGAATTCCCCGCCGGCCGCGTCGCCCTCGGCGACCGTCAGCGCGGACTTCGACAGCACCAGCTCCGGACCCAGCTCGTTCTCGTCGATGGTGCCGGTGCCGTCCCTCTTGACCATCTCGACGGTGTCCGTGCCGATCCGCGCGTTGGAGAGCCGCACCGTGAACTCCTCGTCGCCCTCGAACACGTCGTCGCCCAGGATCTTCACCTCGACGGTCTTCACCTTCTCGCCCGCGCTCAGGTCGAAGGTCAGCGTGCCGGTCTTCTGCTCGTAGTCCGTGCCCTCGGTGGCGCTGCCGCCCAGGGTCGTATACTCCACCGTCACGTCCCCGGAGGGCCGGCCCGCCAGCGTGACCGTGAACGTCATGGTGCCGGTGTCGCCGGTATCGCCCTCGGTCAGCGTCTCGTCCGTGATCGAGAGCTTCGGCGGACCGTCATCGTCGGTGATGGTGGCGGTGGCCTGCCCCCGGCCGATCTCCGCGTTCACCTCGCCCGAGAGCACCACCGTGAACGCCTCGTCGCCCTCGTGCGTGGTGTCGTCGATCAGCGTCACCGCGAAGGTCTCTTCGGTGTCGTTCGCCGCGAAGGTGAGCGTCTCGTTCGCCACCCCGGTGTAGTCCTCGCCGGCCGTGGCGGTGCCGTCGGCGGTGGCCCAGTTGACCGTCACCTGCTGGGCGCTCGCCTGCGAGAGCGTCGCGGTGAACTCCACCGTGCCGCTCTCCGACGGCGCGCGGACGTCCTCGACCGCGATCCGCGGCAGCGGCTCGTCGTCGGTGATGGTGCCGGCGGCGCTCGCGCCCGCCACGTCCACGGTGCCGTCCGCGCTCGCGAACGACAGGGTGAAGGTCTCGTCGCCCTCCCTCACCGCGTCCTGCAGGAGCGCCACCTCGATCGTCTTGCGGGTCTCGCCGGCGGCGAACGTCAGCGTCCTGCCGGTCACTGCCGTATAGTCCTCGCCCGCCGTGGCGGTGCCGTCCGCGGTGGACCATTCAAGGGTCGCCGTCCGCCCGCTCTCCGCCTCCAGCGTCACCGTGAAGCGCACCCTGGCGGCGTCCTCGCGCGCCTTTGCGTCCACGATGGAGACCGCCGGCGCATCGTCATTGTCCGTGATCGTGCCGGTGGCGGACGAATCGCCGAGCGTCGCGTGCGACGACGGGCTCGAGAGCCTCAAGTTGAAGGTCTCGTCGACCTCGTCCAGCGTGTCGTCGACCAGCGTCACGACGATGGTCTCTTCCGTGCTGCCCGCCGCGAACGACAGCGTGCCCGTTGCCGCCGTATAGTCCACGCCCAGCCGCGCGGTGCCGCCGGACGTCGCGTAGTTTACCGTCGCCGTCCCGTCCACGCCCGCCGACAGCGTCACCGTGAACGTCATGGTGCCGGCGTCCTCGGACTCCGTCGCGTCGTCGATGGTCAACTCCGGCACGCCCTCGTCGTCCAGAATGGTCCCCTCCGCCCGCGCGTCGCTCGACCTCAGGGTGGCGTGCCGCGGCGAAGCGAGCACGACATCGAGGTACTCGAAGCCCTCCCGGAGGGTGTCCTGGATGGTGCTCACGTCGGCGAACCCCAGGCGGTCGCCGGGCGGGATGCTCAACTCGGTGTTGGTCGCCGCCGTGTAGTCCACGCCGGGCGTGGCCTTGTCCGTATCGGGCCGGCGCGCGGAATCGGCCGTCGAGTACAGCACCGTGACCGTCCGGCCGCTCGCCGCCGACAGGGTCACGGGAAACCGCACCGTGCCGCCCTCGTCGCCCAACGCGAACAGGGGCGCGGCGCGGACGCCGGGGTTCGAGTACAGCACCGTGACCGTCCGGCCGCTCGCCGCCGGCAGGGTCACGGGAAACGGCGCCACAAACCCCCTCGTCATGAACTTGCTCCTGATCGCGGCGGGCGACGAGGGCGGCACGGTCTCCCTGTGAATCCGTATCCGCGGCTCGGCGTCGTCGTCGGTGATCGTCCCGGTGGCCTCCGCCGGGTCGAGCGTGGCGTCCTGGACGCTCGACAGCCTCAGTGTGAATTCCTCGTCGAACTCGTCCAGGCTGTCGCTCAGGATCGGCACCGTGAACCTGCGCACGGTGCCGGCCGTCGTCTGCGCCGGGAAGGTCAGCGAGCCGCTGGACGCCGTGTAGTCATCGCCCGCCGTGGCGTGCTCCTCGTCCGTGCCCTTGTCGTCGGTCGCCCAGTCCGCGCTCGCCGCGACGTTCGACGTATCGCCCAGGTACGTCACCGTGAACGTCAGGTTCCCCGATTCCGGCGACGCCTTCACCGCATTCGCGATCGACAGCCGCGGCGGGCCCTCGTCGTCCTGGATGTTGCCCGCCGCGACACCGTCGTCGATCGTCACGTTCACGGCGGTCGAGAGCTTCACCGTGAACGTTTCGGTGGTCCGGCCCTCGTAGACGTCGTCGCCCCTGACCAACACCGTGATGGTCCGTTGGGTCGCGCCCGCGCTGAACGTCAGCGTGCCCGACTTCGCCGTGAAGTCCGTGTTCGACGTCGCCGTGTCGCTCGATTCCACCGAAGTCGCGTAGCTGACGTTCACGGTCTTGGCGCTCACCGCGTCCAGCGTCACCGCGAAGGTCATCGGCGTCGTCGCGGTGCCGTCCGGCTCGATCGCCGTCCCGTCGGCGATGGACACGTTGGGCGGCGGGTCGTCGTCGTTGATGGTGCCCGTCGCCGTCTTCGCGCTCGACGACAGGGTCGCGTTGACCGGACTGCGCAGCGGCACCGTGAAGGTCTCGTCGTGCTCGTCGAGCGCATCGTTGTTCAGCGTCACGGCGAACGTCTCGCTGGTATCGCCCGCCGCGAAGGTCAGCGTGCCGCTGGCCGCCGCGTAGTCCGTGCCCTGGGTCGCGGTGCCGCCGGTGGTCCCGTAGCCCACCCGCACCTCGCGCCCGCTCTCCGCGCCGAGCGACACCGTGAACGTCATCGTGCCGTTGTCCTCGTCCTCCGACTTGTCCGCGATGGACAACACGGGCAGCGGATCGTTGTCGGTGATCGTGCCGGTGGCCGTCGCGTCGGTGACGCCGGCGTTCACCGCGCTCGCGAGCGTCACCGTCAAGGTCTCGTTGTCCTCGTCGAGCACGTCTCCCGCGATCTCCACCGTCACCGTCCTCGAGGTGGCGCCCGCCGCGAAGGTCAGCGTGCCGCTGCCCGACGCGTAGTCGTCGGGCTGGCCCGCGGTGCCGTCGGCGGTCTCCCAGCCTACCGTCACCTCCTTGCCGCTCTCGGCCGACAGGCTCACCGTGAACTCCATGTCCACCGCGCTCGCGTCGCCCTCGGCCACCGTCTTGTCGGCGATCCTCAAGTTGGGCGCATCGTCGTTGTCCGTGATCGTGCCGGTTCCCGAAGCGGTCGAGACGGTCGCGTTCGTCGGACTGCTCAAATCGACCGTGAAAGTCTCGTTGTGCTCGTCCTTGGCGTCGCCCCTTATAGCGATCGAGACGCTCTTCGAGGTCTGGCCGGCCGCGAACGTCAGCGTGCCGTTCCTCGCGGTGTAGTCCTCGGTTGCCGTCGCGGTGCCGGCCGTGGTCGCGTACTGGACCGTCACCTGCCGGCCGCTCACCGGCGTCAGGCTCACCGTGAAGACCATGTTCTGGGACCCGCTGTTGCCCTCGGTCACCGTCCGGTTGTTGATCGACAGCGCCGGCAGCGGGTCGTTGTCGTTGATCGTGCCGGTGGCCGTCTTGTTGCTCGACGACAGGGTCGCGTGCGACGCGCTCGTCAGCTTCGCCGTGAAGGTCTCGTCGTCCTCGTCGAGACTGTCCTGGAGGGTCGTCACCGCGAAGGTCTTCGTGGTGTCGCCCGCCGCGAACGTCAGCGTGCCCATCGCCCGCGTGAAGTCCGTGCCCCGCACCGCGGCGCCGCCGTCGGTGTCGTAGGACACCGTCGTCTGCCGGCCGCTCGCCGGCGTCAGCGTCACCGTGAAGGTCACGGTGCCGCCCTCCGTCGCCGACGCGTTGGCGATGGAGAACACCGGCGGGTTATCGTTGTCGGTGATCGTGCCCGCCCCCGACGAGTCGCTGATGGTGGCGTTCGACGCGCTCGACAGGTTCACGGCGTAGGTCTCGTTGTCCTCGTCCAGCGTGTCGCCCTTCACCGTCACCGTCACCGTCTTCGAGGTCTGGCCCGCCGTGAAGGTCAGCGTGCCGCTGGCCTGCGTGTAGTCGCCGGGCTGGACCGCCGTGCCGTCGGCGGTTTCCCAGTCCACCGTTACATCCTTGCCGCTCGCCGGCGAGAGCGTCACCGCGAAGGCGGCGTTGACGTCGCCCTCCGTCTCGGTCACCGTCCTGTCGCCAATCGAGAGAGCCGGCGGGTCGTCGTTGTCGGTGATCGTCATGGTCCCGGTGGCGTCGGCGATGGTCGCGTTCGTCGCCTCCGACAGCGTCACCGTGAAGGTCTCGTTCTCCTCGTCGGTCGCGTCGCCGCGGATGCCCACCGTGCCGGTCCTCGACGTCTGCCCCGCCGAGAAGGTCAGCGTGCCCAGGGATGCAAAGAAGTCCCCGGCACTCGTCGCCGTGTCGGACGCCTCCACCGAGGTGTTGAACTTGACCGTCACCTGGTCGGTGCTCTCCTCCGACAGGGTCACGGCGAAAGTCAGGTTCGTGCGCCCGCTGTCGCCCTCGGTGCCGGACGCGTCCTCGATCGACAGCGTCGGGAGCTCCCCGATGGTCACCACCGTGTCGGACGGGCTGCCCACCGTGGCCTGGCTCTTCGGGTCCGTCGGCGTACCCAGCCTGAGCTTCACGGTCTCGTCGGGGTCGGCGACGGCGTCGGCCACCGCCGTCAACGTCACGGTCTTGGAGGTCTCGCCCCGGTCGAAGGTCACGCTCGACGCGGACAGCGTGTAGTCGGTCGTGAGGGTCGCGGTGGTGTCGCTCCCGGTCACCACCGAGACCGGCACGACGATCCCGTCGCGCTTGCCGTCCGCGTCGAGCTGCACCGTCACGTCGACGTCGGAGCCCTCCGACACCGTGTAGGTCGCCGCCCCGAACGACGCCACCACCGCCGGGGGATCGATGAAATCCACGTTGAATCGTCGCGCGCCGATGTTGGCGATGTCGAAGGCGGGGTCGGCCGTACTGTGAGGCTCAAGTGCGACGTTGGTGTACTCCAAGTTCAAGTAGTCGCCCGCCCGATTGTCCGTAAACGTCAAGGTCTGCGGCGTGTTCCAGTTCGCGGTGCCGAAGGTGAGCGTGCTGGTGTTGACACCCAGGACCTGCGCGCAGCAATCCACCGCCACCGTCACCTCGCCCAATGGCAGCCTGCTCAACGCCACCGTGACCGTCTCGTCAAGGCCATGGATGATTTCCACCCAACCTAAAAGGCCGAACTCCACCCCACCGCTCGACACCACCAGGCTGGGGGCGTCGTCATCCGCGACAACCACGTTCAGTTGTTCGTTCACCACGCCCGTGCCGGTGTGCGACACCGTCGTCCTTGCGCGCAACTGGTCGGCATCCTGCACGCCCGTCACGGTGACGGTCTGCGCCGTGCTCCAGTTGCTGTCCGTGAAGGTGAGTTGCGCGGGCAGGACCGTCGCCAAGGCCGTATCGCCGCTCGCCACGTCGACGGTCACCGACGCCGAGGGCTGCATGTCGAGTTCCACCGTGTACTCGGCCGTGCCGCCCTCATCCACGTACAAAAATCCCTTCGAAAGGACGACGACCGGCAAACCGCTGTCTCGCAGGCTGACCGAAACCTTGTCGTCGACGTTGCCGGAGTTCCAGGTGGTCGAGGGGTTCGACCACACCATCGCTCCGCCTCTAGGGCCGACAGTCCCGTCGGCGAACGGATAGTCGGTGCTTCCGACCCGAAACACCCAGGCCCTGTACTTGAGGTCGGAGTTCAGGAAACTAGCGGTGAACGTCAGACGGAGTTCGTCATCGTCGGCATCGTATATCACGGCCTCGACCGTGCGGGTGGTTCCGTCATCGTCGAACGTCGTCGCGGAGCTCGAACCGAAAGAACCGTCGCTGCTGTAACCGAACAGGTTGGCGCCGGAGGCTTTTGCCACCGTCACGCACGACTCGAAGAAATTGCTGCCGGGCTGGCCGCTCGGGCAGGTGACGGTCGGCGGCGTCAGGCTGCCGTCCACCTGGTGCGAGGCCTGCCTGCCGAGCGAGCTGTGCGTGAGGTCCGCGTCGTGGCCGTCGCTGTCCCGGATGTAGTCTTCCGAACCCGAGTCCGAATCGAGGTGCAGCGAATCCGCCTCGACCACGATGCCGTCGTCGTCCCGGTCCGCCGCGACCACCGTGTACTCGAACACCAGCCAGACCGTGCCCGAACCACCCAGCAGGGCCGCCTCCTTCGTCGTCCCCGCGTTCCCGGAATTGGCCATCGTGAACCGCAGCACCGGATCGCTCGTCACGGTTACCGCCTCGTCGAACCTCACCGCGATCGCGATCTTCTCCCCCGCCCCGTACTTCTTGGGCGTCGTCCCCGACCTCGGCGTCGACGTCACCGCCACGGCCTGCACGTCCGGCACCGGATCGATGTCGATGGTCATCGTGTAGGTCGACGCGCTGTCGTCGTCGCCGTCGTTCACCTTGAAGGTGAAGGTCGTGTAGTCGTCTCCGTTGGCGTCGTCGGGCGGGTCGTAGACCAGCTTGTTGGCGTCGAGCTCGGCCTTGGTGACCGTCTTCGTCACGTCGCTCGCCGCGAGTGCCGTGCCGTCGAACTTCAGCGATCCCTTGCCGCTCCCCGGCAGCGACTCGATCTTCACGCTCTCTAGCGAGTCCCCCGCGTCCGTGTCCATGAAGCCGAACTCCGAGGCCGCGAACGTGTGGTCCACGTCCTCCTTCGTCTCCACCTCCCCGTCCGAGGCCGTCGGCGCCGTGTTGGCGGAGGATGACTCGATGTCGATGGTCATCGTGTAGGTCGCCGTGCTGTCGAGGTTGTCGTCGTTCACCCTGAAGGTGAACGTCGCGAAGTCGTCCCCGTGTTCTCCGGTGGGCGGGTCGTAGACGAGATCGCCGGAATCCAGTTGGCCCTCGTCCATCGTGTGGCCCGACGTGACGTGGCTCGACGTGAGCACCGTGCCATCGTCCTTCAGCGACCCCTTGTTGGCCGCCGGCAGCGATATGATCTTCAGGTGAGGAGTGCCCGTCGCCTCCGTGTCAAAGTAATTGAAGTCCGACCAGGCGAACGCGTAGTCCACGTCCTGCGTCACCGTCACCTCGCCGTCCGCGGCCGTCGGGCGCGAGTTGGTGCTGCTTGTTCTGATAACGCCGGTGATCTTGATGGGGAGGGATCTGCCGCCACTGTTCAGAGTGAAATTAGGGCTCGGCCCCCGAAGCGCGTCCGCAATCGACCATCCTCTGGCCCCGGTCTGCGTATCAGTTGTGATGCTGCACCCAACCGGCCCGTATCCGCCGTCGGACGTGGACAACTCCACGAACCAGGTGTCTTGGGGGCTCAGGAAGTAATCCCGGGAGTCGACCGTATGCTCGTCACAGCTCGATCCGTCTTCGATGGTCTGCCAGGCGATGGTGCCGAGCGTGTGGCATCGGCTCGGATCCGGTACTGAGCCGGTGCCGGCGTCACAAAGCTTCAGGACCGCGTCGTTCTTGTCTTCGCTGGTGGTCCGAAGTCTGATCGACACCGTCTCCAGCGTGTAGCCATCAGAGTTCGGGCCGGTGGTGAAGCCCTGGTACTTGTTTCCGTTGGTGCCCCCTACGACTTGCCACTGACCGGTCTCCGTCTGCCCGGTGTTGGACACCAGGGTGACCGCCGCGGCCGGGGCGGCGGCGACGGCCGCAAGGAGCAACCCGGCCAGCGCGATGCGCGCCGGACGCGGGCAGCGGGAGACACGGGAAGGGAAGGAAGCACGTCCCGCCGGCTGGGGGGAGAGGGGCTCGGCTTGCCCCGGCTGCGCCATCGTCCGTGCCGTCCACCATCCGCGAATCGTCAGTCGCATCGCTATCGCCCCTCGTGAATTCTCCGCCGCCGGCACGCGCGAAATCGTCGCCACGCCATACGGCGGGCACGCGGCCGGTCACCGGAATTAGGACGCACTATAGGAAAATTATTGTATTATAGGTGTAGTTTAATCTCTTTTTATCGTAGTTTTTCCATAGTGATTACGTTAAAAAGGGCGACTATTCGCGGTCAGGCGTTGCAGCCGCCGAGGCCGAACCCCCGGCGTAGCGCCGGACGGCGCCCCCCGCTCCCCCTCCTCGCGGGGCACGGGCGTCACGGACACCGGCGCCTCCCCTCGGCGCGCGGCGGCGCCGGGCCGAAGGCGGCCCAGGCGCTGCACGCGGGCGGCGCGCACGCCCGGACCCAGTAGCGCTCGTCCGCGCGGCGCGCCGCCGCCGGCACGGCACGGCGCCCCGGGGCCGGCGCGTAGACCCAGCCCAATGCGCGCCGGCGGCCGTCCGGCGCGCACGCCGCCAGCTCTTGGTAGGCGGCGCCGGCGCCGGGGCGCCAGGCGAGGTCGAGCCCGCCGTCCGCGCGCTCGGCCGCGCCCAGCGGCACAGGCGCGGTGAGCGGCGGCGGGAACACCGCGCGGTTCGGGGCCAGCTCCCGCGCCCGCGCCAGCACCCACTGCGCGCGCGCGCGGTAGTCCGGCTCGGTGGACGCCACCGCGCTGTACATCCGGGCCAGCCAGTGGACCACGAACCAGTTCTCGGGCTCGGCGGCGAGGGCCGCCACCGCCTCCCCGTCGACCCAGGCGAGCAGGCTCAGAGCGGCCGCGCCGCGTTCCGCCCTGAGCCGCGTCCAGCGCGCGCCGAAGTCCTCGAACAGCCGGTTGCGGGGGTAGCCGGCCAGGGCCGGGAAGCCGTCGATGGCTTCCTCGATGCCGGTGGAGCCCACCGGCCGGGCCGCGTAGTGCTGCCCGTTGGCGGCCCGGTGGACGTCGCGGTGGACGCCGGCGCCGGCCACGGCGACGGCCAGGGCCGCCAGCGCCAGCGCCGTCCACGCCCACCGGCGCGGCGCGAGGCAGGCCCAGGCGCGGCCGGGCGGGCGCGGCAACGCGAGCTTGAGACCGGCACGAGCGGCGTCCCGTAGCCGCGCCGGCAGCCGCGGCCACGCGGCGCCCGGGAAGGCGGCCGGCTCGAGGCTCGCCGCGAAGCCCAGCAGCAGCACGTACTGGAGCAACGAGGCCGCGGTGTCGAACTGGAACTGGTTCTGCGCCAGCCGCCCGGCCAGCGCGGCGCCGGCGAACAGCGCCAGCATCCGCTCGGGCGGCGCGAGCGACGGCAGCGCCCGCCACACCACCGCGAAGGTGAGCCCCCAGAGCGCGAGCCAGGCCGCGAGACCCACGGCGCCGGTGGCGGCGGCGGTCTCGACCAGCGCGTTGTGGGCGCGGTCGTGGGCCCCGGACGCGGCCGCGTAGCCGCGGGCGAAGCGGCCGAACACGGCGTCGAAGTTCTCCGGCCCCCAGCCCAGCAGGGGACGCGCCGCAAGACCCTCGAGTCCCGCCCGCCACACGCCCAACCGCGCCTGCACGCTCGGACGCTCGATGTGCGCCTCGGCCACGTAGTCCAGCACCGGCGCGTCGAAGGGCAGCCCCGCCGGACCCGCGGGGTCGAGGAGGCGGAGCGCCGCCACCGCGGCGAGCGCGCCGGCCAGGGCCAGCGCCGCGCCCGCCAGCGCCCGCCAGCGCCCGCGCGCCAGCCACAACCCGCCCAGGGCCGCCGCGCCGAGGGCCGCCACCAGCGCGAGGTAGCCCGCCGACGTGCCGGCCAGCACCAGGCCGCCCGCGTGCACCGCCGCCAGCGCGCCCCAGCCGAGGGACGCCGCCAGGCGCCGGCCGGCGCGGGCGGGCAACGCCAGCGCCCGCGCCGCCAGCCCGCAGGCCAGCACCGCGTTCACCACCATGTACGCGCCGAGAAGGATCGGATTGCCCGCGGTGCCGCCGATGCGCGGGAAGTCGGCCTCGTGGAAGGTGCCGTAGAAGGGGACCTCCCAGCCGGCGTAGCTCGCCAGCGCCAGCGCCGCGACCACCGCGCCGACGCCGAGCTGGAGGCCGAACAGCGCCCGCCATGCCGCCGGGTCCCGGAACACCGACGCCAGCACCAGCGCCAGCGCGAACCAGTGCGCCTGGGCCATCACCCCCTGCATGCGCCGGTAGTCCGACCAGAAGCTGCGCTCGAAGCTCACCCCGAAGGCCGTGGAGAGCAGCGCCGAGGCGAGCCCGGCGCCCAGCAGCACCAGCAGCCACGAGCGCGGCGGACGGTACTCCGGGCGCAGCGCCGCCAGCGCCGCCCACAGCGCAAACACGATCTCGATCAGCACCCGCGAATACAGGGCCTTGCCGACCACCGAGGGGAAGATGGTGCCCGGAGTCACCACCAGCGGCGTCGCCATCACCAGCACGGCTCCCGCCACCACCCCGTGCCGCAACGCCGGCACGGCCCACCGCCGCGCCGCCGCCGCCGCCCCCCCGGCGCCCTCGGCCGTGGAACCCGCGGCGCTTTTTTTCTTCCGAACCCGTGCCTGGTGGCCTGTCCGTGCCATCGAACCGTCCTTGGACTTCGCGACGCTTGGCGCCGCTACGGCGACCCTCACCCCAACCCTCTCCCAAAGGGAGAGGGGGCAGGATTGCGACCGGCGGTTGCCCCCTAGTCATCCCGGGGGGCTCCGATCAGAAAGCCCGCCCCCCAGGCCAGGTGCATGGTCGCCAACACCACCGGCAGCAGCAGCGCGGGGGCCAGCCATCCCGGGGCGCCCCGATCGGGGAGCCCGCCCCCGGGCCGGGCGCATGGTCGCCGCCGGCACGCGAGCACCGCCGTCGCGGAGCCGGCAAGCAGCGCCAGCGCCCAGGCCAGCGGCGCCGCCGCGGCCCCGCCCCGGCGCCCTCGGCCGTGGATTCCGCTGCCCCTTTTTTCATCCGAGTCCGAACCGTCCTTCGCCACGGGAATAGTAGACGGATGATCGTGTTATAGGCGTAGTCTTTTCTGTTAATTTGGTAGTTTCTTTGGGGATAAAGGCCGCCACTAGCGTCAAAACCACTCGATAACCGCGATGAAACTACACACATACCACCGTAAATCAGCCATAGTGTTGCACATGAGCGCGCCCGGCGAGGGGAACAGGCCGTGATCTCGCACCGCCACCGCTGCATCTACGTCAAGCTGCCCAGGTGCGCCAGCACCTCCGTGCACGACTGGTTCCTCGCGCACGGCGCGGGCCGCTACACCCACCGCCCGTCCTGGTACCCCCATCCGCTGGAGCACCGCATCGTACCGACCGCGGCCGCCGTCGCGCTGTACCCCGGCTACCTGACGTTCACCTTCTTGCGCAACCCGTACCGGCGCTTGCTCTCCCTCCATGGGCACGCGCTGCGCCTCGCGCGCGCCGGCTACCGCGGCCAGCCCCGGGGCTACGGTTCCCTGCGCGACTTCGTCGACCTCTGCGGTGAGGTCCTCGCGGACACGCGCGGGCTGTGGGGGGCCGACGCGCTCGCGTTCCGGGCCGAGCACGCCGGCCGGCGGTACGGGCCGCTGGGCATCCGGCTGCGCGAGTTGCGCTTTCTCGTCTGTCACGCCCGCCCGCAGGTGGACTTCCTCCCTGACTGCAATCCCGAGCGGCTGTTCGGCGTGGCCCGCGCGACCTCCGCGCCGCTCGGCTTCGCCGGCGCCGTCGAGACCCTCGACGCCGACTTCGCCCGCCTCCAGGCGGCCCTCGGTCTGCCCCGGCTGCCGCTTCCCCGGAAGAACGCCTCGGCGCCCGGCTCCGGCGCGTGCGAGACGCTGCGCCGCGACCCCGCGCTGCGCCGCGCCATCGAGACGATCTACGCCGAGGACTTCGCTTTCGCGGGGTATCCCGTCGGCGACCCGGACGGGCGCGCCGCCGGGCTGCCGCGTCCCGCGCAGGGCCCGGTCCGGCCCCCTGCCGCGGGCGGACGCCCCTCGCCGGCGGTCCGGGCGCGGCGCGCGCGGCTGACGCTTGCCGCGGCCGAGATCGCGGTGGAGGCGCGTATCGTCCGCGCGCCGCCCGTGCGCAGGCTGCTCGCGCCGCTGTCGAGGCTGCGGCGCAAGCTCGCGCGGAGCGATCGATGAGCCGACACCGGCCCGGTTCGGGTCCGCTGGATCCGGGCGTGGCGCGAGGCGCGTGCCCGCCGGAGGGTGGCAAAACCCCCTCCGCCGGCATGGCGGAGCGGGGGCTCCGAATCGCGCTGTTCGGTGCGTTCGGGCTGCTGCTGCTGACGCCGTTCGTGGTCACGCCCGCCACGGTGTTCCCCTTCGTGGTGGGAAAGGCGTTGTGGTCACGCGCGCTGATCGAGCTGGCGTTCGCGCTCTGGGCGGTGCTGGCGTTGATGCGGCGGGAGTACCGGCCGCCGCGCTCCTGGCTGCTGGTGCTGCTCGGGATATCGGTGGCGGTGTCGCTGGCCGCGGCCTGGGCCGGCGCAAGCCCGCAGCGCAGCTTCTGGTCCACCTACGAGCGCATGCGGGGCGTGGTGGACGAGGCCCACTGGGCGGTGCTGGGGGTGGTGCTGGCTTCGTCGGTACGGGACCCGCGCGGGTGGCGGCGGCTGCTGGGCGCGGCGGTGATTTCCTCGGCGGTGCTGGCGGGCCTGGTGCTCGCCCGCGCCGCGGGAGTCGAGGTTCCGTTCTTCGGGCAGCTTCCGGAGCCCAGACTGCCGCGCTACAGCGGACCGCTGGGCAATCCGACCTTTCTGAGCGTCTGCATGGTGGTCAACCTCGTGCTCGCCACGGGTTTCGCGGTGGACGCCGGGCGGCCGCGGCCGGGCCAGTTTGCCCGGGTGACGGCCGCGGCCGGTTGGTCGGCGGTGGCGGCGCTGCACCTCGCCGGGCTGGCGCTCTCCGGTTCGCTGGGCGGCTTCGCCGGCCTTGCCGGGGCGGTGTGCGTCGCGGCGCTGGCGTTGGCCGTTTCCGGGCGCGGGCGGGGGCGGCTCGCGGGCGTCGCGGCGCTGGCGCTGCTGATCGCCGGGGCGAGCGGACTCGGCATGCGCTTCACCGACCCGGAACGCACCTCGATGCTGACGCCGGGCGCCGCGTCGGTGCTGCCGGGCGGCGGCGCCCTCGACCGGCTCGGTCGCATGCACCTGCAACGGCCGGGCGTGCAGAGCCGTCTGGGGGCATGGGAGACGGCGCTCCAGGGGTTTGCCGAGCGCCCGCTGCTCGGCTGGGGCCCGGAGAATTTCGGCGCCGTGTACGGGCGTTTCGCCTCGGGCTACGCCGCGACGGCGCAACCTCACGGCCAGCCCCACGGCCGGCTCGTCGAGGCGGCGGCGGAGACCGGCGCCGCCGGGGTGTTGGCGTGGATCGCGCTGTGGGGCGGCGCGGTCGCCGCGCTGCTGCGCGCGAGGTCTCGGGCGCGGGGCCGGGAAAGGACCCTGGCGCTGTTCGCGGCGGCGGCGCTGGCGGGGTACCTGGTGCAGCTCCAGTCCCTGTTCGACACCGCGGCGGGAATGCTGACGGCCACGCTCCTGCTCGCCTTCGCGGCGCGGATGGAGGCCGCGGCGCTGCCGCCCGTGTGGCGGCCGGGGACGCCCGGGTGGCTCGCCGGGGCGTTCGCGGCGCGGTGGGGAGCCTTCGCCGGACGGCGAGCGGTGCGCGGCGCCCTGGGCGCGGCCGCGTTGTCGGCGGCGCTCGCCGGGCTGTGGGTCCAGCACGCCATCCTCCGCGCCGCCGATGCGCGTTACTCCTTGCCGGCGCCGCTCGCCTCGGGGGTGCTGGCGGAGGGGATCGACGCTTTTCCTCCGCTCGCCAACACCTACCGCAAGTACCTGTTCGAACGGCTCGCCCACGAGTGGCCGTGGCTGCGCGCCCGCGACGCGGCGGCGGCGGCCAAGCTGCTGCGCTGGGCGGACGGCGAGGCGCGTGAAGCGGTGCGGTTCGAACCGGAAGACTGGCGCATCGCCGGGGCCCTCGCGCGCCTCTACCGCGCCGCCGCCGCCACCGAGCCCGGCTATCGCTTGCGTGCCCGGGAGCATCTCGCGCGGGCGCGCGCGCTGGCGCCGAACCGGGCGGTGTTTCGGCGGCCGCTGGCGCCGCCCGGCGAGCTGGCGGCGAAGCGGGTGGCGGGCGGCGGTCTCGAACTCGCGTGGCGAAAGTCCCCCGGGGCGGGCTACCACCAGCTATCGCGGGCGGCCCGGCCGGGGGTCTGGCGGTCCGTGCTGTACGCGTACGGGGACGCGCCGGGCGCGTACGTCGCCGGGCCGTGCCCCGGTTGCCGCTACCGCGTGAAGGCCTGCCGCTACCCGCGGGACTGCAGCGCCTGGGCGGCGTGGCCGGCTGCGGACCCTTGGGCGCCCGGCGAGGGGAACAAGCCGTGATCCCGCGCCGCCGCCGCTGCATCCGCGTCGAGCCGTCCGGGCGCGCCGGCGCCGCCGAAGCCGCCCCGAGGCCCGCGCCGGCCGCGGTGCGCTACAACGACTGGCGCGCGGTGGAGGTGCCCGCGGCGCGGGGGTTCGCGCCGGCGCTCCCGGTCAGCGTCATCGTGCCCTGCTTCGAGGCGCCGGAGGCGCTGGCGCTGACCCTCGCCGGGCTCGAGGGCCAGAGCTGGCCGCGGAGTCTCCTCGAGGTCATCGTCGTGGACGACGGCTCCGACCCGCCGATCCGGCCGCCCGCTTCCTCTCTTGCCGTGCGCGTGGCGCGCCAGGAGCGGCGCGGCTTCGGGCTGGCGCGGGCGCGCAACACCGGGGCGCGCGCGGCGGCGCACGACATCCTCGTGTTCCTCGACGGCGACGTGATCGCCGAGGCGGGACTGCTGGCGGCCCATGCGCGCTGGCACCACGCGGTCTCGGATGCGCTGACCCTGGGGTTCTGCGCGTCGGTGTCGGCCGCCGGCATCGGCGCCGACGCGATCCGGTCCCGCGCGGGGGCGCTCGCGGAGCTGTTCGCGGGGCGCGGGTTCGACCCGCCCTGGCCCGATCGCCACATGGCGCGTACCGACGATCTGACTTCTCGCCACGAGGACCTGTTCCGGGCGGTGACGGGGGGCAACTTCGCGATCTCGCGCGCGCTGTTCGAGGAGCTGGGCGGGTTCGACGAGTCGTTCGCCCGCTACGGCGGGGAGGACACCGAGTTCGCATACCGCGCCCAGGTCCGGGGCGCCCTGCTGGTGCCGGTGCGCGACGCCTTCGGCTGGCACCAGGGACGCTGGCGGGAGGGGCGCGACGCCAAGGAACGCAGCCAGGACCTGCAAGCCGGCAAGCTCGCCGAGCTGATCGCCGATTCCGGGTTCCGGCACGCTTGCCGCGATCGGACGTTCGCGGTGCCCAGGCACGTCGTGACCGTCCATGCCGGACGGGCGCCGGTGGAGCGGATCGTGGAGTGCGTCGGGGACCTGGTCGCCGATCCCGGCGACGACGTCGCGGTGCGGGTCGCGCTGCCGGCCGGACGGGACGCCGACGGGGTCAGGCTCCGGGAGCGCTACCGGGCGCGGCCGGACGTGCGGGTGGCGCGGGAACCCGACGCCCTCGACGCGTTCCCGGCGTCGCCGTTGCACATCGCGGTCCCGGTGCGCCGCTTCGAGCCCGGCATGGTGCGGGGACTGGGCCGGGCGCTCGGCGACGCGGCGGCGGCCCTCGCCGTCCTCGACGACGGCACGGAGGTGACCATCGCCCGCGCCTGGGCGCTCAGCCGGGCGCGGCGCGCAGGGGGCTGGGCGGGCGACTACGGGGAGGTCCGCCGGCTCGGGCGCGGGGCGCTACGGGCCGGCGGGGGGTTGCGCGGGCGGCCGGCCGTCGTACGGCGGCGGGGCGTGCGCGCGGCCCTCGCCCGGATCTGGGCCGAGGCCCGGCACGTGCGCGGCGCGCGCACCGCATGGCGGTTCCTGCGCTGGCTCGCGGGCGCGATACGCTGGCGCCTGCGCGAGGGACGGGGGTGGACGGCGGCGCCGGTGGAGGCCGCCGCCGAGGCGCCGGCCGATGCGCCGCTGGGCGCCGCGATCGCGGCGCTGGGGCCGCGCTCCCGCGCGGCGTTCGCGGCGTCGACGCGCGTGGTCCACGAGCCCGGCGCGGCCGGCGCCGACGCGGTGCTGGCCGACACGGCGGCCGCGGCGGCGGCGGCGGGCGCGCCGGCGGCGGTGCTCATTGCCAACCCCGCGCTCGCGGTGCCCGCCTTCGATCCCGCGCTGGACAATCCGGTGGGCTGGGTGCGCGAGGTCGAGCACCGGGTGGCGGCGCTGGGGCCGCCGAGGCTGCTGCCGGAGGGCGTGTCCGCGCACGTCCCGGTGCGCGCCGACGACCGCGGCGCGCTGCGCCATTGCCACCACCTCGAAGACACGGCCGCGTTCCATGCCGGGGCGGTGGAGCGCGCCGGGACCCTGGCACGGCTCGCGGCGCGCGGCGTGCCGGTCCACCTGGCCGACGGCGATCCGGCCCTGGAGGCCCTGCTCGGCGCCGAACTCCACGCGCTGATGCGCGCCGGCATCGCCGGGGCCGGCGCGGCGGCGCGCGAATCCGCCAGCGTCGCCATGCGCCGGGCGGCGTTGCGCACGCATTCCCTGCGCGCGCGCGCACGGCAGGTGTGCGAGGCGGCCGGCGCCCACCCGCCGGAACCGGCGCTGGTGTCGGTGCTGCTCGCCACCCGCCGGCCGCCGCTGCTGGCGTGGGCGGTGGCGAACGTGGCGCGGCAGCGCTATCCCCGGGTCGAGCTGGTGCTCGCGCTGCACGGCGGCGGGTTCGAGGCGGCGGCGCTGGAGCGGGCGCTCGCCGCGTGTCCGCATCCGGCCAGGGTGCTGCGCGTCGGCGCGGACCTGCCGCTCGGAGCGGTGCTCAACGCGGCTTCGGCCGAAGCGGCCGGGCCGCTTCTGGCGAAGATGGACGACGACGACGCCTACGGGCCGGAGCACCTGTGGGACCTGGTGCTGGCGCATGAATACTCCGGCGCGGCGCTGGTCGGCAAGTTCCCGGCGACCGTCTACCTGGCGCGGCTGGACCGGACGGTGCGCCGGCGGGCGGTGGCGAGCGAGGCGTGGTCGCATTCGATCGCGGGCGGCACCATGCTGCTGGCCCGCGGCGACCTCCATCGCGCGGGCGGCTGGCGGGAGGCGCCGCGCCACGTCGACCGCGCCCTCGTCGAGGACGTGGCACGCGGCGGCGGCGCCGTCTACCGCACCCATGACGCCGGCTACCTGCTGGTCCGGCACGGCGGCGGGCATACCTGGAAGCGCGACGACCGCGACTTTCTCGCCGGGGCGGAGGCGGTGTACGCGGGCTGGCGGCCGGACCTCGCCGGCGCCGGGGACGCCGGACGCGGCGAGGCGCGCCCATGAAGGCGGCGGGCAGCGCGGGCGGGCGCGCCCCGGCCCTCACCTCGCGCACGCTGGCCGGCCTCCAGTGGGCGTTCCTGGGCGCGGGCGCGCGGACGCTGCTGTCCCTCGGCATCGTCATGGCGCTCTCGAGGCTGCTGACACCGGAGGACTTCGGGCGGATGGCCATCGCCCTCGTCTTCCTGGCGCTGGCCGAGACCGCCGGGCGGCGCAGCATCGGCCCCGCGATCATGCAGCGCCTGGAACTCACCGAGGGGCACGTCGCCACCGGCCTTACGCTCGCCCTCGCCATCGGCGTCGTGCTGACCGCCGTGCTGCTGGCCATGGCGCCGCTGGTGGGCGCCGTCACCGGCGACGCCGGGGTGGTGCCGGTCCTCGAGGTGCTCGCGGGCGCGGCCATGCTGAGCGCGCTCGGCGTCACCTCCGAGCACCTGCTGCGCCGCGATCTGCGCTTTCGCGAGGTGATGGCGGCGTCGATCCTGTCGCAGGCGGTGGGCCACGGCCTCGTCGCCCTCGCCCTCGCGCTCCTCGACCACGGGGTCTGGGCGCTCGTGTGGGGCTTGCTGGCCCGCCACGGCGTCTTCGCGCTGGCCGTGGTGGCGTTCAGGCCGCCGCCGCGGCGGCTCCGGCTGTGCCGCCGCGAAGCGGCCGAGCTGCTGCGCACGGGCGGCGGCTTCTCGGCCATCGCGCTGTTGAACGCGGCGGCGCGGCACGGCGTCAACCTCCTGGTCGCCCGCGCCCTCGGGCCGGCGGCGCTCGGGCTGTACACGCGCGCGTCCCGGCTCGCGCTGGCCCCCGCCATCCCGACCCCGGTTCTGAGGAGCGTCCTCATGCCGGCCATGGCGTCGCGCCAGGACCGGCGCGAACGCATCGCGTCGGTTCACCAGAACGGCTTGGAGATCTACTTCCTGGCGGCGTTTCCGGCCAGCCTGATGGTGGCCGTCGCCGCCCCGGAGATCGTCGCCTTCGTGCTCGGCGGGCAGTGGCAGGGCGCGGTGCCGGCGGTGCGGGTGCTCGCGCTGGCGGGCGCGTTCCGGGCGTGCGACGCGCTCCACCTCTCGGTGGTGCGGGCGATGGGCGCGGTGTGGCGCGAGAGCTGGCGGCGGGGGTCGTGTCTCGTCGTTCTCGCCGCCGGGGCGTGGCTGGGAAGCCGCTGGGGGCTCGCCGGGGTAGCGGCCGCCGTCGCCGCGGCGTGGCTGGTCCTTCACCTGCTGGTGGCGCAGCTCGCGCTGTCGCTGCTGCGGATCGGCTGGAGGCGGTACGGCCGCCGCCTGGTGCCGGCGCTGTGGGCGGCGCTGTGGGCGACGCCCGCGCTGTGGCTGGCGGCGGCGCTGGCGCGGGACGCATCGCTTGGCGCCGCCGCCGCGCTGGCCGTGGAGCTGACGGCGTGGGGAGCGGCCGGCGGCGCGGCGGTGTACCTTGCGCCGGCGTTCGCCCGGCCGGCCTTCCCGCACTGGGTGCTCGCGCAGTTCCGGTTCGACGAGATGGGTCGAGCCGGGAGTGTCGCGCGCGCCGTGCTCCGGCACCTCGCCCGGCGGTGGCCGCGGCCGGACGGCGGCGCGGCGGATGGCGGCGGCGCGGATGCCGCCGGCGGGACGGACCGCACGCCGGAGCCCTCGGCGTCCGCGCAGGCGGCGCCGGCACGGCCCCGTGGGCGCTACAAGCGCGCGTTCGACCTGGCGCTCGTCGCCGGTTCGACGCCGGTGCTGGCGCTCCTGTGGCTCGCGGCCGCGCTCGCCGTGCGGCTCGAGGACGGCGGCCCGGTGCTGCTCATGCAGCCGCGGCTCGGGCGCGGCGGGCGGCTGTTCGACATGCTCAAGTTTCGCACCATGGCGGTGGACGCGGAAGCCGGCACCGGACCGGTGTGGGCGGCCGAGGACGACCCCAGGGCCACCCGGGTGGGGCGGGTGCTGCGCCGCCTTCACCTCGACGAGCTGCCGCAGGTCGTCAACGTGCTCAAGGGCGAGATGAGCCTCGTCGGCCCGCGCCCGGAGCGGCCCGAGCTTGCCGCGCGCATCGAACGCTCGGTTCCCGGCTTCTCGCGGCGGCTCGCGGTGCGTCCGGGGATCGCCGGCCTCGCCCAGGCGCGTCAGAGCCAGGGGATGCCGGCGGGCGCGGGGATGCGGACGAACGCGGGCCGGAAGCTCCGCTACGACATGCTCTACATCGCGAAGATGAGCCCGTGGCTGGATCTGCGGCTGTGCGTGCGCTGCCTGTACCTCGCGCTGCGCGGGGCGCGGCGGCCGGCCGTTTCCGGACGCGTTCCGCCGAAGCGGGCGACGTTCCGGTGACCGTGCGCGGCCCGTCCACGCCGTGCGGCGGGAGGTGAGCCGATGCTGCCGAAGACCTCGCTTTGCCTGAACATTCCGAAGACCGGGACGACCTATGTCCGGCGTTTCCTCAACGCCGCCGACTGGCTGGAGCTGAGGCGGCTCGCCGGACTCAAGCGCCTGGCGGTGCCGTCGCTGCCCGCGGTCGCGGCGGTGGAGGCGATCAAGAGGCACGGGCCGGCGTTCGGGAGCCTCAACTGCCGAGCGCCGGACCACCACGCCGGATACAGCACCCTGTCCGAAGGGCTGAGGCGCCACGTCAAGCTCTGTTGCCCGAGGGACGTGGAGGGGTGGTACTGCTCGGTATTTCTCCACTACACGCGCGCGATGAAGAACACTTTCCTCTCCCGCGCGATCCGCGTTCTCGTTTACGGCGAGGAGTGCAAGCTGGACCCGATGCGGCGCGACCTGCTGGCGCGGCACCGCGCGGAATTCCTCGAGCGGTTCGCCGGCGAGGATGCCTCCGCGGACGACCTGGAGACGCTGTCGGTGGAGTTTTTCCTGTGGTTTCAGCGCACCGTCAGGACCGAGGCGATCATGCGCCGGGATGCCGGGGTCGGACCGCCGCCGCACGCCGTCGGGTTCCTCACCACCCGCGCCATCACGTTGCTGTTCGAGGACCCGGCGCGGCTGCTGGGCATGGAGACGCCGGAGTTCTTCGACCATTTCGAAAGCGGCCGGTATCTTCGCGACCTGCGGTGCGACGTCTTCCTCGACTTCGCCACGCTGACCGACGGGCTGTGCTCGGTGATGACCGGTATGCTCGGCTACAAGCCGGAAGTCGTCAGCTTTCTGAGAGACGAGATCCCGCCCCGAAACGTCTCGCCCGAAGCGGAAAGGCCCCGGGTCGCGCGCGCTCTCGCGGAGAGCGCCCTGTTCGCGCAGATCCGTGAAGAGGAGCAGGTGTACGAGCGTTACGTGCTGCCGCTGGCGGGCACCGGGAGTCGGGCGTCAGCCAGCCCACGGCCTGGTTCATGATCCATCGAATCCGGGAAGCTGGAACGCTGAAGGCGGCAAGTCGTTCCGTGGTCCTGTCACCGAAGAAATGACGAAGGGACTCAAGGCCATTGGGATCGAAGTCAAGAAGCAGGAGCAGGCAATCCAGCGTTCCTACAAAGGCTGGCCATCTGACGGCCCTCGTGATACCCAGGAACTCGCTCGGGCGAGCCGCGCCACAGGCCGCGATGCGTCCCCGTGAAGGGCGTGTGGCGCGCCCTGCCGCCTACACGTGGAACACAGCCGTTGCACCGCTGTCCGAAGAATCGAATTCGGAGACTCGCCGTGTCAACGTTCAGGTTCCGTTTATTGCAGCTTCAGCAAGTCGAAGTTGCTCCATCACCCATAGGAAGTCCGGGCCATCGCCGAGGATCATGCCCTGCATGGCTCGGTAATCTTGTTCGATCACCGCGCGCAGTTCCGCTTGCGGGACCAGCCTCATCGATCCGGGAACGGCTTCCTCAAACCGCTTCCAGGCCTGCCGGAAGGCGACGAGGTTATGGTTCCGAACCGCGTCCAGCAGATCCGTGTCGACCAACGCCGACTGGCCGACGTCCGTCGCTGAAATTACTGCGACATCGTAGCAGTGACGCGAGATGCGGTCCTTGTCGGCCGGCAGGCGCCCGGTATCCCGATATCCTATATACCTTACACAGTCAAGGAGGGCGCCCGGATCGTCTGCTTCTTCCGGCGACCCTCACCCCAGCCCTCTCCCGGAGGGAGAGGGGGTCTATGGCTGTCGACGTCGTGGCCCTCACCCCAGCCCTCTCCCGGAGGGAGAGGGGGTCTATGGCTGTCGACGTCGTGGCCCTCACCCCGACCCTCTCCCGGAGCGAGAGGGGGCGAGCCTTTTCGGGACAGTGGGGCAGGACGCGATACTCTCCCGGAGGGGAGAGGGGGCGAGATTCCGCGTTCAGACGGTGTAGCCGCCGAGGCGGAAGTCCTCGGCGTAGCGCCGGGCGAGGCGGGCGCGGGTCCGCGCGTCGAGGAGCGCCGCCGAGGCGGCCTCCCCGGAAGCGGGGTTGAGCCTGGGGAGCGGCCGGGGCGGCATGCCGAGGCGCTCGCAGATGGTCCGCCAGTCGGCGTCGAGCCGTTCGACGCGGCCGAGGAAGTCGGGCAGGCGCCCGCCGGCGGCGCGGACCAGGAGGTGCTGGGAGAGCCAGTGGCGGTCGGCGAAGGCGTCGGCGCCCGGCGGGGTCTCCAGCCAGCGGCAGAGCGCGGCGAAGTCCATGCCGGGGACGAGCCCGTGCCAGGGGTCGATGAAGTGCCGCCGCGCCTCGCGCCGGCGGAGCGCCAGCGCGTGCTTGTCCGACCAGAACGAGCGAGCGCGCGCGGCGGGGTGGCGGAGGAAGGCGAAGCTGGTGTAGCCGGCGACCTCGGGGCGGGCGGCGACGATCTCCGCGACGGTGCGGTGGCGCACCACCTCGACCCCCGGGTCGGCGGCGCGGAGCGCGGCGATGATGCTGCGCGAGGCCGCCTTGGGGTTGCACAGCCAGAGGAAGCGGTAGCGGCGCGAGAGCGCCTTCTCGGCGCGCAGGTCGGGGACCCGGGCGGCGGTGGAGGCGAGGAGCGCTGCGGCCGCGCCGTCGCGCGCCTCCACCGCCGCCTCGAGCATCCCGGCCAGCGCCCGGCGTTCGGGCTCGGCGGAAGCGGCGAGCCGGCGCGCCAGCCGCTCGAAGCTCCGGCGGCGGAGCGCGAACGCGGCCGGCCCGCTGGCCCAACGCGAGCGGCCCGCTTCGCGCAGCAGCGCTCCGAGCACGCGCGCGGCGGCGCCCCGGCGGCGGGCGCGGCTAGTCATCCCGGGGCGCGCCGATCAGGAAGCCCGCGCCCCAGGCCAGGTGCATGGTCGCCAGCACCACCGGCAGCAGCAGCGCGGGGGCCAGCCCTCCGGGGGCGCCCCGATCCGGAAGCTCGCCCCCAGGGCCGGGCGCATCGTCGCCGGCACCGGCAGCGCGGCGGCCAGTCCTCCGGGGCGGCCCGGTTCGGCAAGCCCGTCCCCCGGGCCGAGGCGCATGGCCGACAACGCCGCCGCGGCGACGCGCGAGCACCGCCGCCGCGGAGCCGGCAAGCAGCGCCGACGCCCAGGCCAGCGGGGCCGCCGCCGACGCGCGCAGCAGCGCGGACGCGGCGACGCTGCCGGCAAGCGCCAACGACGCCGCGGCGCAGGCCGCCGACGCCGCCAGCGCCAGCACCAGCAGCGGCGCCGCAAGCTGCCGCGCCCGCCACGAACGGGGATGGCGCCGCAGCACCGCGCGCTTCCACCGCCCGTAGGCGACGTACTGGCGCGCCAACGCCCCCAGGCTGCCGCGCGGCCGGTAGTCCACCGCCAGCGCCGGGTCGAACCACACCGTCCAGCCGCGCTCGCGCAGACGCCAGTTCAACTCGTAGTCCTGATTGCGCGCGAGCCCCTCGTCGAATCCCCCCGCCGCCTCCAACGCCGCCCGCTCGAACACCCCCAGATACACCGTGTCCACCGCCCCCTCGGCGCCGCCCACCCGGTACGCCGCGCCGCCGCTGCCCAGCCAGCAGCTCATGGCCAGCGCCGTCGCGCGCTCGAACACCGTGGCGCCCACCGGGCGCTGGCGCCCGCCGACGTTGGCCGCGCCGGTGCGCCCGAGGGTCTCCACCGCCCGCGAGAGATACCCCGGCGGCAGCACGCAGCCCGCGTCGCAGCGCGCCACCACCCCGTGCCGCGCCGCCCGCAGCGCCACGTTGAGCCCGGCCGGCGCGCTGCCCCCGGGGTTGCGCACCAGCCGCACCGAGGGATAGCGCCGCCGCACCAGCGCGGCCGTGGCTCCGCCCTCGGAACCGTCGGCGACCACCACCTCCACCGCGCCCCCGTAGTCCTGCGCCAGCACCGAGTCGAGCGCCGCCCCGAGGGTCGCCTCCGCGTCCCGCGCCGGCACGATGACCGACACCGGCGGCAGCACCGCTTGCCCCGCCCCAGCCCCCCCGGCCGTGGTGTCCGCTGCCTTTTTCATCCGAGTCCGTGCCTGGTGGCCCGTCCGAGTCATCGAGCCGTCCTTCGACTTCGCTTGTCCTGAGAAGCCCAGCGACATGCCGCTGCGCGGGCGTTCCATGTTGTCGCGACTGGCTACGAATCGTGTGAGGAAGACGTGGCGGACACTGCGCCGGGAGATTGCAGGGGCGCTACGGCGCCGGGCGTCTAGGGGAGCCCCTGTTCGAGGCTTTGGAGGGGATGCGGGCATCCCCTATTGGGCCGGTCGCTTTGGTACTTTGCTCAGCAACGCCTCGTGACTGGCTGGTGCCGATGATATATCGGTCCAATACAATTCACCGCCCTTTTCATTCTGGAGACCATCAAGGATCAGGATGTATGCCTTCGTGTATGCCTTCGACTGGTCGCGAACTTTCGACTCGTCGCAAACTTTTGCCAGCGTCAACGGCTTGTCACCCCCGGAGATCAATTCGCCGGTTTCCAGAATTTCGCCACGCGAGGCGGGCGCGACAACGGCGAAGCCTAGATCGCGAATGGGGTCTGGTTCCTTCCCTTCGCATATCGTCTTCCGGTCGTAAGCGCGGAGCACTCTGACAGTTTCGGTCGCTTCAGGGTAGAGTAACAATTGGGCTCCCCACTTTGGGTCATCGGCTTCCATCACGTCGCCCGCCACGGTCACCTTTCTTCGCCAACTTACCACGCGATCCGAGGTGGACCAAGAGGAGTTTACGCGGGCGCGGCACGAACCCCTGTCCTGGCATCAGGAATAACCCGACGAACAACATGTACGCGCGAAGCACGGAACGCTACCGCGGGCGCTCGGACATGCCGTGGCGACGAGCGAAGCGAAGACCGCGGGCTGGAGTCCGAAACCGAACAAGAAAAAGACGGAGGACCTATACAGCAGCCGCTTGATCTGGACCTCGGCCTGTGGGCCTCTCCCCCATAGCAGCGAATGTTGGATTGACGGTTCGTTCACCGATGGGTTACAGGCCACTGGTCCGGTACCAGGCGGCGAAGCGCGCCACGCCCTCCTCGAACGGGGTCGCGGGCAGGGCGCCGAAGGCGGCCACCAGCTCGCGTACGTCGGCCAGGGTCTCCTCGACGTCACCGGGCTGGCGCGGCAGCCGCCGCCGCGACGCGGTGCGCCCGAGGCAGCGCTCCAGCTCCGTGACGCAGCGCTCCAACTCCACCGCGTGGCCGCTGCCGAGGTTGTAGACCCGGTGCGGCGTCGAGGGCGGTTCCCCGGCGGGCGCCGGCGGCCGGTCGAGCACCCGCACCAAGCCCTCCACCGCGTCGTCCACGTAGAGGTAGTCGCGCCGGTGCCGCCCGCGGTTGAACAGCTCGACGGGCTCGCCGTCGAGGATGGCGCGGGCGAAGCGCGGCAGCGCCATGTCCGGCTTGTCCCACGGGCCGTAGACCGTGAACAGGCGAAGCCCGGTGGCCGGCAGGCCGTGGAGATGGCTGTAGCTGTGCGCCATCAGCTCGTTGGCGCGCTTGGCCGCCGCGTAGAGCGAGAGCGGACGGTCCGCGCGCTGCGCCGTGGCCGACGGCGGCGCGGCGTCGCCGTAGACCGCGCTGGAGGAGGCGTACACCAGGTGGCCGACGGCGTGGCGCCGGCACGCTTCCAGCACGTTGAGGAAGCCGGTAACGTTGACGTCGACGCAGCCGCGGGGGTCCCGCAGCGAGTCGCGCACTCCGGGACGGCCGGCCAGGTGCGCCACGGCGGCGGGCCGCTCGCGCGCGAACACCGCCTCCAGCGCGTCCGCGTCCAGGACGTCGGCGCGCACGTCGGTGAAGGCGCCGCCGACGTCGCGCACGCGCTCGAGCCGCCGGCGCTTGAGGCCGACGTCGCAGCGCGCGTCGAGGTTGTCGATCCCCACCACCCGGTCGCCGCGCGCCGCCAGCCGCAGCGCCAGCGCGGCGCCGATGAAGCCCGCCGCCCCCGTGACCACGACCTTCACTCGATTGCCTCCATGAATGCTTCGCCGCCGGCGACACGGACTCGTGCGCCGACTCACCGTCACGGGCATTCTAGACGGATTTCTGTGGTATAGGTGTGGCCTTCCCCGGCTGGATGGTAGTTTTTCAGGGGAAATAGGCCAACACGGAGCGCTCGGGAGGGCCCGGCGCTCTGCTTCGTTCGAGGAGCCCTCACCCCGGCCCTCTCCCGAAGGGAGAGGGGGGCGTTTGCTCTCCCTTCGGGAGAGAACGAATGGTTGCTGCACGGACCGCTCGGGGCGGGACGGATCGTTGACCGTCCGGGGTTACTGCTGCATAGTGGAACTTGCCGAAGGGGCTGTACGGCGGGATCGGAGGGATTGCCGTGAAAAGACGACCCTTGCGAGTCATCCTGGCGCAACCGAGAGGTTTCTGCGCCGGCGTGGTCAGGGCCGTGGACATCGTCGAGCGGGCGCTCGATATCTACGGCGCCCCGGTCTACGTGCGGCACGAGATCGTCCACAACAAGCACGTGGTCGACGGCTTGCGCGAGAAGGGAGCGCGCTTCGTCGAGAAGGTCTCCGACATCCCGACCGGCGCGGTCACGGTGTTCAGCGCCCACGGCGTATCCCGCAAGGTGGAAGACGCCGCCGACGGCCGCGGCCTTCAGGTCATCGACGCCACCTGTCCGCTGGTGAGCAAGGTGCACGTCGAGGCGCAGCGCTATGCGCGGCAGGAATACGAGGTGGTGCTCATCGGCCACGCGGGCCATCCGGAAGTCGAGGGCACCATGGGACAGGTGCCGGGCACGGTGCACCTGGTGTCCAACGTGGACGACGTGGGGGAACTGGAGCCCGCCGACCCGGCGAAGCTGTCCTACGTGACGCAGACCACCCTCAGCGTCGACGACACGCGCGAGATCATCGCCGCGCTGAAGGCCCGCTTCCCCGAGATCCGCGGCCCCGACGTGAAGGATATCTGTTACGCGACCCAGAACCGGCAGACCGCGGTCAGGCTGCTGGCGGCGGAGGCCGACGTGATCCTGGTCATCGGCGCCGACTACAGCTCCAACTCCAACCGGCTGCGCGAGATCGGCGACGAGGCCGGCACCCGCAGCCACCTCATTCCCGATGCCGGCAACCTGGACCCGGCCTGGCTGGAAGGGGCGGAGACGGTGGGAATCACCGCCGGCGCCTCCGCGCCCGAAGAGCTGGTGCAGGGCCTGGTGGACCGGCTCTGCGAGATGTTCGACGTCACCCTGACGGACCTCGACGGCATCGAGGAAAACGTCACCTTCAAGCTGCCGCGGGAGTTGCAGGAGGCCGGGGAACAGGCGGTGTAGGCTAGTGTCGCGTCCCGCAAATACCTGGCATAAGTTGCGCAGGATTTTTTGTTGTCGGCAAGGCGCGATGACGAAAAATCCTCCGCATATTATTATGCGAATTAACCAGACACCACACTAGAAATTGTAGGTCGCGGTGGCCTCGATGAAGCTGTCGCGGCGGGTCTGGTAGTGGGTGAGGTCGGTTTCGTCCACGGCGAGGATGAACAGGCCCTCCAGGTGCAGGGACCATTGGTCGGTGAGCCGGCGGTTGAACTCGACGACCAGGGAACGTGTGGCGTGCTCCAGGTCCGCGAGCATGCTGACGACGAAATCGGTGCTCTGCACGTCGTTCAACGCCAAGCGGACTCCGACGAAGGCGTCGTTGTCGAAGACGTTGGTAGCCTTGTCGCCCCGCCCGTCGTGGTTCCATTCAGCGAGCAGCCCTAGGTCCGCGTCCGATTCGAATATGCCGTTGAACGTGTACTCGCCGCCGACCACGAGAGCGGCGTAGTCCTGTTCGAGGCCGGCCGAGTTGCCGGCGCCGGCGCGGTGAATGGCCTCCAGCTTCAGCAGCCACGACTCGATGGTTAGCTGGGCGTCCAATCCGAACTGGCGGATCTGTTCGTAGTGGGGCACGAGCAGGAACTCACGCCTCTCGTTCACTCTTGGCGGCACGCAAGCCAGACACGGTTCCCGGCTGGTGCCGTCGAACGCGCTCACGCCCAGGTCCACGGGTCCGAAGCTGTGGCTGTACCGGGCGGCCATGTCCACGTTCCATTCCTCGGCCGCGCTCTCGTAGGAGACCCGCCCGTCGTCCACCACGAAACCTGGACGCAGGCGCCCGGACCGTCCCGGGAAGGTGCGCTCCCGGTGGTACGTCAAGGCGAACAGCTCCAGCACGCCCCACTCCGCGGACCAGGTGAGATGGGCCATGGGCTGCCCGAGCTTGGCCTCCTCGTTGGGGTGCTCGACCAGGTCGGTCTGGTTGACGATGTCCACCAGGTGCCGGGACTCCGCCACCCCCCAGAACACCCGGTCGGCGCCGAGGCGCAGCTCCCACTCGCCGTCGCCGATCTCGCCCAGCATCAGCAGGTAGGCTTCGCGGAGGTCGAAATGGGTGCGGCGGCGGTCGCCGGCGTCGTAGCGGAAGAACGGCGCCACCGTGAGGCTCCTGCCCCCGGCGTCTTCGACGTAGAGGTTGGGCTCGACGACGAACCCGCCGGCGTGGGACCGCTGGCCGGGATGGGCGCCGTCCTGGTAGTACCAGCGGCCCTCGAGGGCCAGGCGCCCGGAGAGTTCGTGATCGGCGATCTCCAACGCGACGGCGGCCCCGGCGACCAGGAGCGCCAACGCGATCCAGACGGCGCCCGAAGCAACCAGCGCGCCGGAGCGCCGGCGGGCTGGTTTCCAATCTGTCCGCCTAGCGTGTGTCCTGCAATTCAAGACCAGTAACCATTTGAACATGAACGACAAGAATGTCCTTCGGAAGAACCGATGGAATATAGCACGTGCGGCGGCGGCGGTCACTGTTTCTCCCGGGTCGACTGGAACTTGGCAGGAGCAAGCAGGCGACAGGGAGGGTGTCATATTTTGCCACCCTGTGGTAGGCTTGCCGTAAACGAAACGGAGGTCGGACATGCCCGCAGCTCATGCCCGAAACGTTGCACTCACTCCCCAGCTTGCACAATTCGTCGACGACCTGGTCGCCGAGGGAGCCTACAATAACGCCAGCGAGGTGGTTCGGGACGGTCTCCGTGAACTGCAGCGCCGGAAATTTCTGGACCAGTTGACCGAGATTCGAGCCCGGATCGGTGTGGGCCTCGATCAGCTCGACCGGGGCGAAGGTCGGACGGGCGATCCCGCGGGCGTCATCGGAGGCATTCTCCGGGAGGCTAAACAAACGCGGCGCCGCAATAAATGAAGACGGTTGTCTACGCGCCAGGTGTACTTGCCCGGCTGGCCGAGATATTCGATTACACCATTGAGCGGTTTGGAGAGGCACAAGCCGACGCCTACGCGGCGCGCTTGACTCAACGACTTACCGACCTGGCTCTGGGACGAGGCTTGGCGGCACGGCCCTGCGAGCGCCTCATGCGTGACACGCGGGAGGCCGCTGGACTCACCTACGTCCGCGAGGGGTCACATTACTTGATTCTGCGGGAAAGGCGAGAGACGCTTGAAGTCGTTGAGGTCTTCCATGAGCGAATGAATATCGAAGCGCATCTGGAGCGGCTGCTCGAGGAGGATCCGCCATAGTCCCAGAAACTGTCGTTTGATCTTGTGGCGGACTCTCGAATCTGGCCCGTCAACGCGCCCGCTTCAGGCCGGTGCGGGTGAAGTCCCTCTCGTTGAGCTTGGTGCGGTACTTGTATTCCGTGGAGCTGAGCACCGTGCTCTTGCCCGTGAGGTGATTGACCATGGTCAGCTCGCCGGCCTGCCAGTAGCGGTCCAGGTGCTTTTCGTACTTGGCCAGCGTCAGGGTCTTGAGATGGGCGTTCTTGCGGTCGTAGTACTCGACCTTCCAGACCCGCAGCTCGTCCTTGTCCTGCCACACCACCTGGCGGCGGTAGGCCGACCTCCTGGCCAGCGGGAAGCGCTCGACCACCGTGCAGGTGGAGTCGCCGCAGGGCTCGTCGCGCAGGTACTTGTAGTTGAACCGTTCCACTTCCGAGCTGCCCATGTCCTCGTAGGAGAACTCGCTGCCCATGAAGGAGCCGGAACGGTTGGACGAGCTGATTCGCTTGACGCGCTTGAGGGCGGGCAGATAGAGCCACTGGTCGTCCGCCTTGTCCTTGTGGGCATGGATGAGGAAGGCCGTCCCCTTGACGTCCCGCGGCTCGTCGAACACGAACAGGCTCTTGTCGCCGTCGCCGGGCGCCTCCAGGACCTTGATGCGGACCTGGCGCCTGCTTTCCTGCCCCTGCTTGTTGCGCAGCACCATGGTCTGGCTTGCCGTGAAATTGCCGAAACCCTTCCCGCGCTCGCGGGCTTCGCGGGCGATCCTCAGCCCCTTTTCCTCGGGTGTTTCCGCGCGCGCCGGGGGCGGCCCGCCCAGGGAAGCGAGCAGCGCGAGGGAAGAGAAGACAAGTGCCAATCGAACGGTCGAGGTGTGAATCATGACTCCCTCCGGTCAAGGGCCATCAACAGAGTCGGTAAAAGCAGAAAATCCCCCGCGAGGGCAAACAGAATCGTGGTGGTGACCATGAGCCCCAAGGCCCAACTGACCTCGAAGCCCGACGACGCGAACACCAGGAACCCCGCGGACAGCACCGCGGTGGTGACCCACAGAGCGTGGCCGACGTTCTGGAAGACCGAGCGCACCGCCTCGGTGGCGGGAAGGCCCTCCCGGCGGAACTTCAGGTACTTGCTCAGGAAGTGGATGGTGTCGTCCACCACGATGCCGAAAGAGATGGCGACCATCACCGAGGCCGCGAGCCCCACCTGGCCCACCAGCCAGCCCCACAGTCCGAAGGACATGATGGCGGGGAGGAAATTCGGCACCAGGCTGATGAGGCCCAGGCGCACGCTCCTGAAGACGCCGACGAGGATCAACGAGATCAGCGCCATGGCGGCGATGGTGGCCCGCAGCATGCTCTCGATGTTGCGCCGGGAGAGGTGGGCGAAGACCACGGTGAGACCGGTGGCCTCGGTGGCGAGGCCCGGCGCGTTGGCCCGCAGCCAGGCGGTTGCGCGCGCGTCGATCTCGCGGTGCTCCTGGGACGACGAGCTGGTGACCACGACGGTCATGCGCGTGGCCGACTTGCCGACGTCGATGCGGTCGTTCAGGTCGCTGCCGAACGGCAGCGACAGCTCGTAGAGCAGCAGGTACTGGGCGGCGAGCTTGGGATCGTCCGGCAACCGGTCGAACGCCGGGTCGTCGTTGTGCATGTTCTTGTTCAGGCGCTTCATGATGTCCGGAAACGCCTGCACGTGGCTCACCTCGGGCTGGCTCCGGAACCACTGGGCGAAAGCGTCCACCGCGCGCAGGTACTTCGGATCGGTGATGCCGCCTTCGCGATCCGCCTTGAGCGAGTACTCCAGCGTGTTCAGGCTGGTGAGATTCGCCACCACGAAGTCGGTGTGGCGCCGGAACTCGTAGCGGTCGTCGAAATACTTGGTCCAGTTGTCGGTGAGCTGGATGCGCGGGACGCCGGTGGCCAGGACCAGCGCCGCAAGGGCGACGCACCAGAGCAGCACCTTGCGGCGCGCCACCACGAAGGCGCCGAGGCGGTCGAAGAAGGGGAGGCCCTCGGCGCGGGCGCGGGGCGCGCGCAGCGGCAGGATGGAGAGCACCGCGGGAAGGAGCGTCATGGAGTAGACGAAGGCGCAGGACACGCCGAACGCCACGTAGTTTCCCAGGACGTGAAACGGCGGCGAGTCCGAGAAGTTCAGGCTCAGGAAACCGATGGAGGTGGTGGCCGCGGTCAGGAACACCGGGTAGGTGTTGGAGCGCAGCGACTCGGCCACCGCGTCGTTCCTGTCGAGCCCGCGGCTCATGCCCAACAGGGTGGTGGCGACGATGTGGACGGAGCTGGCCACGGCGATGGCCATGACGATGATCGGCACGCCGGAATTGGCGGGGCTGAACACCGCGCCCAACCAGCCCGCGAGCCCCATGGTCGTGTTGACGGCGAACATGAGGACGAGGACGATGGAGACGGTGCCCCACGCCGAGCGCAGCAGGAAGGCGGCGACCGCGATGATGATCAGGAACACGACCGGCACCAGGGTTTCCAGGTCGTCCTGGGTGGCGTCGTTGAAGGCGCGGTTCATGACGATGATGCCGGTGAGGTAGTAGTCGATGTCCGGATGGCTCGCCCGGGCCTTGTCCAGGAGGGCTCCGAGATGGTCGGTGATCTCGATCACCGCGGGGTCGGACTCCTCGGGGAGGACGAAGTTGATCACCAGCCCGGCCACCCGTCCGTCGCGGGATACCAGGCGCCCGGCAAGCTCGGGCGCGCCGAGGGCGATCCTCTCGACGCGCGCCAGGTCCGAGTCGCTCAGGGCCTGCGCGTCCTCCACCAGCGGCTCGACGATCAACTCGTCGTCCCGTCCCTCGCTGTGGTTGTAGTTGGTGAGCGAGTCGACCCGGCTGGAATGCGGCGCTTCCCACCCGGCGGCGGTAAGCTCCTCGATGGCGCCCAGGACCTCGCGGGTGAATACCGTGCCCTGGCGCGGCGCCACGGCGACCAGCGCGGCGTTGGATGCCGTGTAGGTGTTCTCCAGGGCGTCGAAGGCGGCGAGCTGCGGATTGTCCTCGCCGAACAGGACACGGTGATCGTTCTTGATGACCACGAACGGGGCGCCCGCGGCCATGGCCAGCATCGCCAGCGTCGCGAGCACGGCCACGGGCCACCGGTAGCGCAGCACGGCGGCGATGTAGCGGTCCAGCGACAGGCCGTTCATGGAGCGGGACGCTCCCGGATGGAGAAGGCGGGCACGGCGATCTTCACCATTCGCTCTGCTTCGACGAGTGGACGTGGTCGGGCATCTTGTAGCTCAGGCCGCCCTCGTCGTACACGGAGATCTGGATCATCTGCGAGAAATTTCCCGATCGGATGATCTGGTCGCTCTTGAGCATCCGCTGGAGACGCTGCTTCATCCGGAACATGAACAGTGTCCCGAAGGTGGTGGTCTTGGGATACCGGAAATGGTCGGCGAGCCGGTGGCCGATGAGGGCGCGCGAAAGCCGCCGGGCCAGGGCCGTGACCTTTTTCTGCTCCTCCGGATCCTGGATATCCGCCACGCCCGGAATGGCGTCGATCAGCATGTTCGCCATGGCTGCCGAGTCCGCGTCGGGTTCGGGCTCGATGGTCCTGGCGATCCTGTACATTCTTTCCGCCGAGGGGGTGTCCGTGTAGAGGATGGCTTCGGGTATTCCCATGAGATGGCCGGAATAGCGCCACACGGCCATGACGCTGTCGTATTCTTCCCGGGTGAACTTCGCGCCCAGCAGCGCCGCGTATTCCAGCAGCAGCCTGGAGAAAACGGAGATGGCGAAGCCAAGGTGCGCCGCGCTTACCGGCGTTCCCCAGGCTTCGTGGTCCCAGTCGTCGGATTTCGCCAGCAGGTTCCTGATGCGGGCGTGAACGAAGCGGACCCGGGTGGACAGCTTCCAGCCGTCGCCGTCCCGGTTGAGGCCGCCCGGGAAAAAGATGTCCAGGAGCTGGCGGTTGTTCTGCTGGAGGCGTCTGTTGGTCGAGCCCACCCGCCCGGTGATGTAGAAGGACTTCGAGATCAGCGTGGCGAAGCCTTCCACCAGCACGCCGGTGACGAAGGCCACGAGCATGAGGTCCACGTTGGCGTGGAAGGCGCGGACCCCGGGACGAAACGCTTCGTGGTCGAGCCAGGGAGGGTCCTCCAGGTTCGCGAAGAAGTCGCGCAGGGACTTCGGGGCGGCGCGCAGGGCCTCGCCGTGTTGCTCGATGCCGGCCGCGATGAACCGGTGCAGGTGCGCGGGGTTCATCGAGGAAAGCTCCTCCATCACCGGGTCGAGCTGAGGGTCGCCGATGGTGGTGTGGCGGACGTAGTTGTCCGCCAGCGCTTCGTCGACAAGGCGTGCCTTTGCGTAGCCTTCGGTGTAGGCGGTCGGCGCCGGTAGCATCCTTCGAGCCATCGACAGTTCAGGCGACTTCGGCGTGACCGGCGACTTGAGCGAACAACTCCTTTGCCTGCTGATGGATTCCGTCGGCGGTCAGGCCATACTTCTCGCGAAGCAGATCCTGGGGACCCTGCTCGATGTACCAATCGGGCAGCCCAAGACACTTCGTCCTGACTCCGAGAATACCTTGTTCGGACAATAGTTCAAGAACCGCGGACCCGAATCCGCCCATGGCGGTGGACTCCTCCACCGTGAGCAGGCACTTGACCTCCCGCGCCACGCTGGCGATCAGCTCGCCGTCCAGGGGCTTGACGAAGCGCGCGTTGATCACCGCCGCGGAGATCCCCTCCTGCTGGAGCCGCTCCGCCGCCGCCACAGCCTGGTGCACGGTCACGCCGATGGCCACCAGCGCGATGTCCGTGCCTTCCCGCAAAAGCTCCCCCTTGCCCAGGGGCAGCGCCTGCGGCATCGGGTCCATCTCCACGCCGAGGCTCGACCCGCGTGGATAGCGGACCGCCGCCGGCCTGTCGTAGCTGACGCACGACTTGACCATGTGCTGCAGCTCGTTCTCGTCCTTGGGGGCCATCACCACCATGTTGGGAACGTGCCGGAGGTAGGCGAGGTCGAACGCGCCGTGATGCGTGGTGCCGTCCTCGGCCACGAGTCCGCCGCGGTCGATGCAGAACGTCACCGGCAGGTTCTGCGTGGCGACGTCGTGGACCACCTGGTCGTAGGCCCGCTGCAGGAAGGTCGAGTAGATGGGAATCACCGGCCTCATGCCCTGCGCCGCCAGGCCGCCGGCAAAGGTCACCGCGTGCTGCTCGGCGATGCCGACGTCGTAGAGCCGCTCCGGAAAGACCTTCTCGAACGCGGCCAACCCCGTCCCCTCGGACATGGCGGCGGTGATGGCGACGATGCGGGGATCTTCCTTGGCCAACTGGATCAGCGTGTTGACGGCGATGCCGCTGTAGGAGGGCGTGGAGGACTTCTTCCTGGGTCTCCCGGTCTCGCGGTCGAAGGGCGAGCTGGCATGGAACCACACCGGGTTGTCCATGGCGGGTCCGTAGCCCAGGCCCTTCTTGGTGACCACGTGCAGCAAGGTCGGGCCGTCCAGCTTGAGCACGTTCTCCAGGGTCGGCAAGAGGTGCTCGAACTTGTGCCCGTCGATGGGCCCGAAGTACCGGAACCCCAGCTCCTCGAACAACAGCCCGGGCAGCAGCAGCCCCTTCACCAGCTCCTGGGCGCGGCCGGCCAGCTTCTGCACCTGGTCGCCGATGTGCGGCATCCTGCCCAGCACCCGTTTGGTCTCTTCCGTGATGCGGTCGAAGAACTCGCCGGTGATGGTGCGGTTCAGATACGCCGAGATCGCCCCGACGTTCTTGGAGATGGACATCTGGTTGTCGTTGAGGATCACCAGCAGGTCTCTCTTCGATCCTCCCGCCTGCTGAAGACCTTCCATGGTCAGGCCCGAGGTCAGCGCTCCGTCGCCCACCACGCAGACGACCTTGTGCTTCTGCTTCCGCTGCTCGCGGGCCTCCACGAAGCCGACCGCCGCGGAGACGCCGGTGCCGGCATGGCCGGCGTTGAAGGTATCGTACTCGCTTTCCTCGCGTTTGCAGAACCCGCTCAGCCCCTCGAACTGGCGGATGGTGTGGAACTGTTCCCGGCGCCCGGTCAGGAGCTTGTGGGCGTAGGCCTGGTTGCTGGTGTCCCAGACGATGAGGTCCCTGGGCGTGTCCAGCAGGTAGTGAAGCGCGACTGTCAATTCGATGACGCCCAGGTTGGAAGCGAGGTGCCCGCCCACGTTGGAGATGACCGAGATGATCTCCTCGCGGATCTCCTCGCAAAGCTCGGGGAACTGCTCGGGCGAGAATCTCTTCAGGTCGGCAGGACTGTCGATCATTTTCAGGATGGGCATGATCTGGTTCTCCCGTCGGCAAGGGCGCCGCCTTCGGCGGAAGCCCTGTGAACTACCGATTCTTGCAAAGCGAAAGCCCTCTGTCAAAGAGTAAGGGCAACGATTGTTCGAGTTTTGGCAACAATCGAAAATGGGGTTTTGCTGGTGTTGGGCGTCGCTTGGGCGCCGCTTGCCAGCCCGGCCTTCCGACGCCGAATCGACGGTCTTGACCCCCGGCGCTGCGGGGCGCTATATAGGTAGTTCCTGTTTCCCGGGCTGGGCAAAACGCCAGCCCGTTTTTCGTTCTCCGAACGAGCGTTTTTCGCAAAAACCAATCAAGGAGTGGTTCCATGGGAGAAGATATCAGCGAAGCCGTAGCAGAGAAGACCAAGTTCACCTACGACTACTGGATGGAGGGCCTCGGACTTCCGATCCACACCGGGTACTTCATCGGGGACCTGCGCACCTGCGACCTCGAATGGTGGGAAGACCGCAAGTGCAAGGCGGCCTTCATGCAGCTCATGGGGCAGGAGGGCGTCACCGGAGCCTGGATCCAGGAGATCGCCCCCGGAGAGTCGAGCCCGCCGGTCAGGTTCGCGCTCGACGAGGTGGTCTACGTGGTGGAGGGCCGTGGCACCACTACCGTGTGGCGCGACGACAACGGGACCAAGAAGACCTTCGAGTGGCAGAACAACAGCATGTTCATCGTCCCCCGCAACTACCACTACACGATCAACAACATGCAGGGTGACAAGGTGGTCCGGCTGCTGCACTACAACTACCTGCCGCTTGCCATGTCGTCCGTGGGGGACCCGGACTTCTTCTTCGACAACCCTTTCTCCGGCCAGGACGTCATCGCTTCCGGGGAAGGCGAGTTCTACTCCGAGGCCAAGATGGTCACGGACTCGGGCAAGTGGAACGTGTGGAACCGGCGCGTCTACTGGTACGGCAACTTCTTCCCGGACATGCGCGCGTGGGACAAGCTGGACGAGAACAAGAAGCGCGGCGCCGGCGGCCACAGCGTGTTCATCGAGTTCCCCAACTCGGAGCTTTCCTGCCACATGTCGGTGTTCGCGGCGCGCACCTACAAGAAGGCGCACCGTCACGGCCCCGGCCGGGTCATCGTGATCCCCGCGGGCGAGGGCTACTCGATCCTGTGGGAAGAGGGCAAGGAGAAGATCGTGGTGCCGTGGCACGAGGCCAGCGTCTTCGTGCCGCCCAACAAGTGGTTCCACCAGCACTTCAACGCCGGCACCTCGCACGCGCGCTACCTGGCGTTCCATCCGCCGATGCAGTTCCACGGCTACGCGGAGAAGGTGGAGGACCGGGCCAAGGACCAGATCGAGTACCCGGACGAGGATCCGTTCATCCGGCAGAAGTTCGAGGAAGAGCTGGACAAGCGCGGCACCACGAGCCTGATGCACGAGGAAGCCTACACCAACCGCGACTACGAGTGGTCCAAGGGGATGGGCAAACAGTAGGGTCACACGAGCCATGCACGACGACGCGGACAACCCCGAACACTTTCATCCCGGACCCGATGCCATCGTCGAGGACATCGAAGGGGTCGAGATGTTCTCGCTCACCAGCGTGGGCATCGACATCGGCTCCTCGACCTCCCACCTGGTGTTTTCCCACCTGACGCTCCGGCGCGAGGGCGCCGGGCTGTCGGCCCGGTTCCGGGTCACCGACCGGGAGGTGCTGTACCGTTCGCCGATCATGCTGACGCCGTACAGCTCCGGGACCCTCATCGACACGGCCCAGGTGGAGGACTTCATCCACGAGTCCTACCGCGTGGCCGGCTACACCCACGACGACATCGACACCGGCGCGGTGGTGATCACCGGCGAGGCCCTCAACAAGGAGAACTCCCGCCCGATCCTCGAGTATTTCGCCAAGGACTCGGGCAAGTTCATCTGCGCCTCGGCCGGACCCAACCACGAGGCGCTGCTGGCGGCCTACGGCTGCGGCGCGGTGGACTTGTCCAAGTCGGCCAGGGCCACGGTGCTCAACATCGACATGGGCGGCGGCACCACCAAGCTGTCGGTCATCCGGGACGGAACCGTCACGCAGACCGCGGCCATCAGCGTGGGCGCGCGCCTGATCGCGTTCGACGAGAACGACGTGGTGAGCCGGGTCGAGCTTCCCGCCAAGTTCATCACGAAAGAGCTGGGCACGCCGGTGGAGGTGGGTCAGACCGTCACGGAGGACGTCAAGCGGGCGTTCGCCGCCTACATGGGCACCTACCTCTTCAACGTCATCCAGGCGAAGCCGCTTTCCGACCTGGAGGAGCATCTGCTGGTGACCGATCTGCTGCCCGACTACGACGGCCTGGACAGCATCGACCACATCGTCTTCTCCGGCGGCGTCTCCGAGCACATCTACGACCACGAGGTGCCGTCCTACGGCGACGTCGGCCCTTATCTCGGCAAGGAGATCCGCGACCGCATCGACGAGTTGAACCGGGCGGACCTGGTCAAGGAGCCCGTCGAGGGCATCCGCGCCACCGTCATCGGCGCCGGCGAGTACACCATCCAGGCCAGCGGCAACACCAGCTACATCTCCAGCGGGACGCCGCTGCCGGTCTACGGCCTGCAGGTGGTCAAGGCGCTCATCGACGAGGACTCCAACGTGCAGGCCACCCTCCGCACGGCCCTGGCCAAGTTCGACCTGGAGAAGTACAAGCCGGGCCTCGCCCTGGCCCTGGGTCTGGAAGGCGTGCCCAACTACAAGTACATCCGGCGTTTGGCCGAAGGCATCGCCGCGGTGGTCAACGACGCGGAGGATCCGGCGGACCCGGACCTGAACGTGTTCCTGATCCTCGACATGGACGTGGCCAAGTCCCTCGGCGGCATCCTCAAGGAAGAGCTGAAGGTCGCTCCCGAGGTCATCGCGGTGGACGGCATCGACGTCGGCGACCTGGACTTCATCGACGTCGGCAACGCCATGGGCGTCACCGAGGTCATCCCGGTCACCATCCGCTCGTTCATGTTCCCGGAAAGCCGGCTGGTCTGAACCGCTCCAGTTCGGCCAGCGAAGGAATCACGGCCCGGCAGTAAGCGCTGCCGGGCCGTTTTCGTTGGAGCGCCAACGGCGAGGCCCGGGCGCAACGGAACCCCTTGACCTCGTTGAGCCAGTGGGGCCGGTAACGGTGCGAGCAGTCGCACGTGCCCATGGGCCCGCACAGGGCCTTGAAGGAATCGCCCTCGGCGCCGACCTCGGTGGACGTCCATTCCCAGATATCACCCTGCTTGGGCAGTTTGCCGCCGTTGCAGGCGGCGAGCCATTCAGCCACCGTGGGCAGCCGCTTTCCCCCCGCCCACTGGCAGTAGGCCACCGCATCGTGCCAGGTCACCAGCACCACCGCCTCATTCGCCATCCCCTCTCCGTAGGTGCCCTCCACCCAGTGCTCGGGCGCCGCCCGACCGGTGGCGCGGATGAATTCCCCGTACTCCTGGTTGGTCACCTCCGCCGGGTCGAGGACCTCGGACCAGGCTACATGCGTCCAGGCGACTACGGCCAAGAGTAGAGCGAGGCCGATAACAAGCCTCCCTCCCGCCGCGGATGTGCCGAAACCAGAGTGCAAAACCGTCCCTCTCGTTCCACCGTTCTCACATCTCGTCTCTCACGGCAAGCCTCAAGACCACCCCCTCTCCCTCTGGGAGAGGGTCGGGGTGAGTAGACATTCTTCTCTCCCGAAGGGAGAGCAAACGCCCCCCTCTCCCTCTGGGAGAGGGCCGGGGTGAGGGCTTCCCGGCGCCAGCAGCCTCCCACGAACAGGCAGCGGCGCCCCGCAGCCCTCACCCGGCCTTCGGCCACCCTCTCCCAGAGGGAGAGGGGTCTTGACACAGCTTGTCGCGGGAACGACGACTTCGTCGGCCTCAGGCCATGTCGGCGGCCACACCGGTACACATCAACCGGCGCGTGTGGTAAGGAAGATGCTTTGTTTCCGGGGTTCCGACACCCGACTTTTCAACAACATTCCAGAGGTGAGCCAATGGCGGAAAAGCACAGCGTGGGGGTTCCCACACCCCGCATCGACGGTGAGCACAAGGTAAGCGGCAAGGCCAAGTACGCGGTGGACGTGACGTTCCCGGACATGCTCTGGGGCAAGATCCTGCGCAGCCCCATCTCCTACGGCCGCATCAAGAGCATCGACACCAGCAAGGCCATGCAGGTGCCGGGCGTGGTCGGCATCCTCACCGGCGAGGACGTGGCCGGACTGCGCATCGGCCGGCGGGTGGTGGACATGCCCATCGTCGCGGACGGCATCGTGCGCTTCATCGGCGAGAAGGTGGCCGCGGTGTCGGCGGAGACCGAGGACGCGGCCGAGGAGGCCGCCGCGCTCATCGAGGTGGAGTACGAGGAGATGGATCCGGTGCTCGATCCGGTGGAGGCCATGGAGTCCGCGGCGCCGCTGCTGCACCCGCAGGTGCACACCTACAAGGGGCTGCCGCAGAAGCTCGACGGTCCCACCAACCGGGTGATCTACGTGAGCTGGGAGAAGGGCGACATCGAGAAGGGTTTCGAGGAGGCGGACGTCATCGTCGAGAACACCTTCACGACGCCCAAGGTCCACCAGGCCTACATCGAGCCGCATTCCTGCGTGGCCAAGACCGATCCGGAGACGGGCGCGGCCGAGATCTGGGCGTGCAGCAAGGTGCCCTACGGCATCCGCGGCCAGGTAGCCGCCGCGGTGCAGGTGGAGCCCGAGTCCATCGTGGTGCATCCGTGCTACATCGGCGGCGACTTCGGCGGCAAGGGCGACTTCATGGACATCGCCCTGTGCTACTCGCTGTCGAAGAAGAGCGGCGGACGGCCGGTGAAGATCGTCATGGACTACGACGAGGAGTTCATCGCCGGCAACCCGCGCCACGCATCCATCATCAAGGTCCGCACCGGGGCCAAGAAGGACGGCACCATCACCGCCCACCACATGGACTTCACCTTCGACACCGGCGCCTACTGCGCGTTCAAGCCCAACGGCATCCTGGGCGGCCCGCAGAAGTCCCCCGGCCCTTACAACATGCCCAACACCTTCGTGGAAGAGCACATGGTGTACACCAACCAGGTGCCGTGCGGACACATGCGCTCGCCGGGCGACCCGCAGGGCTTCTTCGCCAACGAGAGCCAGCTCGACCTGCTGGCCGAGGCGCTGGGCATGAACCCCGCCGACCTGCGCAAGAAGAACCTGCTGGAGGGGGTGCATGACTCCCCCGTGGGCGAGAAGGTCGACTACGTGGGCTCCAACGCGGTGTTCGACAAGGCCCTGGAAGAGACCAAATACTACGAGCCCCGGCCCAGGAACGTGGGCAAGGGCATCGGCCTGGTGCAGTGGTCGGTGAACGGCGGCAAGGGGCTGGTGCGGTTCCGGCTGGACGACACCGGCACCCTGACGGTGTCGTCCGCGATGCTGGACCAGGGCGTCGGCACCTTCACGCTGCTGGAGCAGATGGCGGAGCAGGAGCTCAAGATCCCGGCCGAGAACATCCGGTTCGAGCACTTCGACACCAGCGCCGGCATCCAGGACTCCGGGCTCGGCGGCAGCCGCGGCACCCGGGTCTACGGCAACGCCGGCTACGACGGCATCCTGAAGACCCGCGAAGAGCTCCTGGAGGCCGGCGCCAACGCGCTGGACGCCCCCAGGGAGGACATCGACCTCGCCGACGGACAGGTGGTGCACAAGAGCGCCGGCCGCGGCATCAGCTATGCCGACGTGGTCAAGGCCAAGGGCTCGGCCATCGAGACCGAGGGGCTCTACGACGACACCTCCAAGGTGGCGGACGCCGCCATGTGCGCGCAGATCGCGGAAGTGGAGGTGGACCCCGAGACCGGCAACGTCGAGCTGAAGCGGCTGGTCACGAGCCACAGCACCGGCACCATCCTGAACCCGCTGATGCACCAGGGCCAGATCGAGGGCGCCAGCATGACCGGCATCGGCTACGGCATGATGGAGCACCTGATGGTGGACGACGGCAAGGTCACCACCGCCAACTTCGGCGACTACAAGATCCCCACCATGCGCGACGTGCCCGAGTTGACCACCCTGCTATCGGAACACAAGCGCGGCCCCGGCCCGTACAACAGCATGGCCATCGGGGAGACCGCCAACATCCCCACCGCGGGCGCCATCGCCAACGCCGTGGCCGACGCCTGCGGCGTCCGCATCATGTCGCTGCCGATCACGTCCGAGAAGGTGTTCGAGGCACTGAACCGAAAGAGCTAAGCCGCCGGCACGAATATCGGGAAAGGGCGGAACGGATCCTCGCGGCGATGCCGGCGAGGAGACGCTCGGCCCTTTTGCTTAGTGCAGTGATCGCGGTTCGCCGAGGACGAACTCGGCGATCTGGGCGTCGAAGCGGTCGCCGGCGGCGGTGACCATCTGGTAGGTGCCGTGCATGGTGCCGTAGGGGGTGGTGAGGGGGCATCCGGAAGTGTATTGGAAGGATTCTCCCTCCTCGAGGACCGGGCTCTCGCCCACGACGCCCGGTCCCTTGACCTCCTCCACGTGGCCGGTGGCGTCGGTGATGATCCAGTGGCGACTCACGAGTTGAACGGTCTCCGAGCCGTCGTTGCTGATCTCCACCGTGTAGAGATAGAACCAGCGGTTGTGCTCCGGAAATGAACGGGACGGGTCGTACTCGGTGGAGACTTCGATCCGGACCCCTCGCGTTACCGCCTTCGAGCTACCCAAGGCAACCTCCCTCTCCTCTCACTTCGATTCCCCGCACACCGACAGGATGGCAAGCGCGTATACCTTGGTCGCGGCGACGAGATCGTCGATCTTCATGGCGCGATTGCGCGCCTGGCTGATGTCTTCCCTCTGCCGGGGCGGGCCGTAGCACACGGCCGGGATCCCCATCTCGTTGAACATGTTCATGTCGCGCCACATGCTGATCTCGGCCGAGGGCGGCGCCGGAGGGTCGGCGCCCATGACGTCGCGGTGGGCCTGGTCGATGGAATCGATGAGCATGTCGGCGTTCCGCGCCACGTGCCCCCTGGAATACTGGTAGACGGACACTTGGGAGTCGAAATCCAGGGTCGCCATCACCGCCTCGATCTCGCGCTTGATGGCCTGGGGGTCGGTCCTGGGCACGATGCGCACGTCATAGTAGATGTCGCAATAGCCGGGGCCGCCTCGGGTCGCGGCCACCTGGGCCTTGGGGATCATGGTGCCGCCGGGGAACTCGAAGCGCGCCTTGTGCTCGTAGTCGATGGCCCATTGTTCCAGTGCGATGACCGCGTGGGCCATCTTGATGTAGGGGTTGGGGTGGGCCCGCAGGGACTCGCCCCGTTCCAGCCGCGGCGTGTACAGCTCGCGGCCCTTGCAGCGGATCTTGAGCCACACCGCGCCGCATTCCCCCATGATGACCCCGAATCCGGAGGTCTCCCCGACCAGGGCATAGTCGGCGGTGACGCCGCGGTTGATCAGCCACCAGGCGCCGAAGCCCTCGCCGGGAAAATTGACGCCCTGGGTGTCGTCCACCGACGGCTCGCCGGTCTCGGTGGCCACGCCGGTGACGTAGAGGTCGCCGCCGAGCACCACCCCCGCCTTGTTGAGCGCCCTGGCGGCGATCATGAAGGCGCAGAGCTGGGCCTTGTCGTTGATGAGCCCCTTGCCGTACATCAGGTCGCCGTCCACCCACGCCCCCTCCATCCGCACGTCCGCCTCGGAGGCGTCGGCCGGCAGCTCGGGGCCGGTGTCCATGTGCGCGTTGAGGATGAGGCTCGAACCGCCGCCGGCGCCGCGGATCAGGCCCACCGCGTTCACGCTCTCGTCGGTGATCCACTGAAGCCAGGCGTCGATGCCGTTGCGCTTGAGCCACCCCACCGTGGCCTCGCCGAGGACCCGTTCCCTGGCATGGGGACTTGGGATGTTGCCCAGCTCCAGGCACAACCGGACCAGGTCCTCGCGGTCCTGGTCGATGATCTCCTTGACTCGTTCCGCCGTGTCGCTCATGGCCCTATTCATACTCGACGGCCGGTTTCCCTGCAAGGAAAGCATGGAGACGACGAGCGGTAGCCGTCCTCGGGACGCCCCAGGGTGTTTCAATGCATGGACCCCGGATCAAGCTTGCCCCGGGCTTAAACACGGGGTCCGGGGTGACGATCTGCGACAGGGCGGGAGGATCAGCCGCGCGGAGGCTACGCTTCGGACTGGCGTAGTCGCTAGCGATCACCGTATCTGCTACAGGGACTTTTCGGAGGTGTTTATGGCCAGGCAACGACCGAATTCACGGATGAAACGGGTGAAGGCGATGCTGGAGATCGCCGCCGGCGCCTACGGCGAACGCAAGCTCGACCTGGGCGTGGCGCTGGACATCTCCATCCGTTCCAGCGACGAGGAGGACAATATCTTTCCGCCGCTCCGGTTGGGCGTCCACGGCGAGCTGATGGGCGGCATGAAGGCGCCCATCGAGGTGGGCGCGGCCCGGCTCAACATCAGGGAAGTCTGCCGCGACACAGACGCCGGCCCTTTGGGCATCCCGCCGCACCCGGGCGCGAAGAGGTTCTACGAGGAGAACGGGTATCTCTGAAACACCCGAGACTGTGAGATGTCAAAGGGTTGGTGATACGAGAAACAGCACATGGAAAACAATGCGCCAAACTTGTGACGCGGAGGTGATCGGCCTGGTCTTACACCTAGGCGATCAAATTTCCGACAAAATGATCAAACACTCCATTGGCCTCCCCAACGGCTTTCTCGATGCGTGCCATGGATGTCGTCAGCCGCATGCGCCTTTGACGGCCACCGCCTCTATACGGAACGTCCTGAACGACACCTGCTTCCGTCAACCGAGGTAGCAGTTCCTTGAAAAAGTGATTGGCATTCACGCCGAGATGCGCCCGTACCGTCCCCTCGTTTACGGCGGTGGCACGCAAGAACAACCGCACGAAACGTTGCGTCAGTCGTAAGTCTTCGTCGGTCATGCCATTCAATAGATCCTCATTTCGTTCAGCGTCGGGTTCGGCAGGTTCAACATCGAAGCCCATGGCGCGCAATTCGCGAGCGATACGATTCGGATCAAATATCGCAACCTGATCATCGCCTCGCTCCTTGACGATGCTGTCAACATGAACCGGTTCCAACGACGACTCGATCACCTCACCGATGTCGTTGAGATCGATTCTCTCGAAGTGGCAATCAACGAACCGACAATGGTGCAACGTCGCATCGGCCAAGGCGGTCGCGTGAAAGTACGAGCCGGAAATCGTGAGCCCCGTCAGCCTTACGCCATGAAGCGCATCGGGAGGGAAGCTCATGTTTTGCGCTTCGTAGGCTCCATCTGCTCCATTGAGCAGCGCCACAGTCAAGGCACCGCAGTTTTCCCGAACAAAGGAAGCTGGCAGCTCGCCATCGGCGAGCGTCTGGAGCAGCCCCAAGGGTTGCGGGAGTCCTTGCCCCCATCGACGAACGAAACTGCAGGCTTCGGCGACTGCATCGACGGGAAGTGCGGCCTTGTCAAGAATGACCCGTACGTCACCTACATCATGGACCACAAGGGCTCGGCCTAGTGCCTGTCCTAGGTAAAAGACACGGAAGTCTTCATGGTCGAACGCCATACGGCCGGGGCGTGTCGGAGCAAGCAGCGAATGCTGCCTGATTCGCTCACCGATCTGTCGCTCGACCGCAGGACTTTTTCCCTTCTGGCCCGCGAACATCTCTACTAGCAGGGCAATGACGTCCATCCCGAGCTCGTCTGTCACCCCAATCCACATTTCCTGAGCTAGTAGTGACAACAGTTCATGGTGTTCGGCGGTCGTCAACAAGGCGCTTGGCGGCTCACCCGACTTGTCCAACCACTTCTGGTTGGCTTCGCGTTCGACAATACAGGCGACGAAGTCATGGAAGTAGTCTTGGGAGTCTTTTCCGATGCGGTCCAGCAAAGCGGAAATGTCATCCTCTTCGACCGCGATGTCCACAAGTCGCCTGATCAGAACGGCACGGGTCAACACGGGATGTTCCTGGCCGAGTCGGCTTGAAACCTCGTCAAACAAGACCGTTGGATTTTTGACGCCTCTTTCTGCGGAGTACTGCGTGAAGGCATCACGGGTCCACCGATTCAATTCCAAATGAGCAAACGCGACATGTTCGTCGCCAGTTATCGTATCGAACAGCCTTGCTCGGGAACCGAATCCAGGGTTGTCGAAGAGAGCCTTGCGCGCAGAGACGAGAATGCTCCCGGCTGATCGTAGTTGTTTGAGCAGGTTGCCGAGTGCAGAAATCGCTTCTCCAGACGAACCCTCGATGATCATTTCCTCGAAACCGTCGAGCGCCGGCACCAGCACCCCCAACCGGACAAGCTCCAGAAAGGCATCGTAGTAAAGCAGTTGAAACCGTAGCCTGTTCACCAAAGACGAGACCACCACGTCATCAAACCGGAGAAAGGTACGACCTCCCAACGGGATCGGAACGAGCAGCCAGTCTGTCTTCTTCGCCTTGTATGCCTCCGCCTGTTTGACCGCCAAGTAATCAATCAGGGTCGTCTTCCCCTCTCCCGCGTCGGATGTCAAATAAAGGACGGATGTTGTCCCTCCAGGGCGTCGGTCGAGGTTCTCGGTTACTGTGCTGGAAACATCGGGTACTTGAGATCCCTCGGTGGAGGGCGATAGGTCCGGCTGATCGACCAGATATCCGGAGGTCCGCACAAAGGGCTCCGGTAGCTGTACGTATGAAAGGATTCGCTCCGCTAGTAGCGGCACTCTTGCCAAGCGGGTCACAATCCACTGTTCGGCGGGCGTATGGTCACCGCTCTCTTCGACTATCAAGCCACCTAGTCGGTTGGACATTTTGGCAGTGATAGTCTCGTCTCGTATCTGCACGAGCAGTTCGCCGTGACTGGTGGCGACGTCATCGATGCGATCGGCAAAGCATGTCACGACACGCCTGAATTCTTCAAAGTTCATGATGCCGTCCTCTCACATAATGATTGGCGAATACATTGCCGTTGCCAATCCTCGGTACGCCTCCAACGGAGATCGTCCATGACGCGGAATGACATGGACAATACGAGCGCCCCGAAGCAACGCATAGCGGATGCCCGGCCAGAGATCGTCGTCCGCCGACACGACAGCGACCGGTTCCTTTGTCGCCTGCGCCAAGTGAACAAGGTCCACCACAAGCATCGAATCCACAAGCTTCTGTTCCGGCCGCGTGAGGATCGATCTAGGTGTAACAGCGCACGCGTCTATCGGACACCGGGTATCGCGCATGAACGCAGAGACGCTCGCTATGGGACATTGCGTCGCCGCGACGCAATCGGGAAACGGTAGAGTGGCACACGCAAGACTGGGCGGCAGTGATCGTCGCCGGTAGGTATGCGTGATCGTGACCTGCGGATCGCAAATCAGGGAACGCGCGAGGTCTGCATGAACGAGCATCGTACGGTCCTTCTTGGTTCCGGAAACCGCCAGTGCTTTTCGAAGCGGGAACTGCCGTCGAATATCGGACGCGATGCGTTGTGCCGTTCTTGACAGCATAGTGCGCTCAAACCATCCGCCGTAGACACGACATTGCACCCGTCGCTCACCACTCAAGTGCCCGTCGCCAAGAAGGTCGAGAACGCGTGTTATGGCTTCCCGCACTCCTCGGCGACGCATCATTGGATCCAAATTATCATAGTCAACCAACACAAACATGGTTTCGACCTTGCGAAGGGAATCGTGACGCAATTTCTGCGCCACGTCGTCCACACTCGGGATCGTGGTTGCCCTGTACTACAATGCTTCTCAGCCTTGTAACGGCACGGATTCGGCCGGGGTGGTCGAACAGTTGTGGCGACTTGGCAGTAAGGCCCTTTCCGTCAACCCGTCGGCACGGTTAGCGTAGTCCAGCGAACCTAACACAGAAAGGGGAGAATTTCAGGCGAATACCTAGTCGACCCCTGCAACGCCATCTTGGGCGACAACGCCGCCTTGCCGTTCAGGAGGTCCGAAAACGTGGCGCGGCGAACACCAAGAATATGCACCGCCCCGGACGAGTCTGCCCACGCTTGACCCGGGATCCGGGATGTCGCTACCGATCCCCCGATCTGCTACAGGTCAGTACATCAAGCGAAGGGGGACCGATGGCCAGGCAAAGACCGAATTCACGCATGAAGCGGGTAAAGGCGATGTTGGAGATCGCCGCCGGCGCCTACGGCGACCGCAAGCTCGACCTGGGCGTGGCGCTGGACATTTCCATCCGTTCCAGCGACGAGGAGGACAACATCTTTCCGCCGCTCCGGTTGGGCGTCCACGGCGAGCTGATGGGCGGCATGAAGGCGCCCATCGAGGTGGGAAAACGCCGGGTCGACGTGTCCCACGTGAACCCGTCGGTCATCGCCACCATGGCCTACCGCGGCAAGGGCTTCTACAAGGAGCCGCTGCCCCTGCGCGCGCTGGCCTGCTTCCCCTCCTGGGACCGCATCGCGTTCGTGGTGGCGGCGGACCTTGGAATCCGCTCGGTGCGGGACATCGTCCGGAACAAGATTCCGCTCAGGATCTCTACCCGGGCCTCCGGGATCGACAATTCCACACACTACGCTCTCACCGCCATCATGTCGCTCTACGGGCTGTCGTTCCGCAAGATCGCGCGCTGGGGCGGCAAGATCGACGAGTGCGCTCATCCCTCCTCGCCCAAGCGCATCGAATCCATCAAGGCAAGGCGCGTGGACGCAATCTTCGACGAAGGGTTGCCCGCCAAATGGCTGGATCCCGCCCTGGAGAACGGCTACGAGGTGCTGCACCTCGACGAGGACGTGATCCGGGGCATGGAGGCCCTCGGCTTCAAGCGCGCGTTGATTCCCAGGCGGCGGTACCCCGGCCTCAAGGAGGACGTCCGCACCGTGGACTTCAGCGGCTGGCCCGTCATCACCCACAAGTGGCTGAGCAAGGACATGGCCTACTCCCTGTGCGAGGCCATCTACCGCCGCCGCCGCGACATCCCGGTGGACGCCGCCCGGCTCAACATCCGGGACGTCTGCCGCGACACCGACGCCGGGCCCCTCGGCATCCCGCTGCACCCGGGCGCGAAACAGTTCTACAAGGATCGGGGTTTTCTGTAGGCCAGAGCGCCGTCGCTCAGAACGCCCGACGCCAGCCCGCGAGGAACGTGAGGCTCGGATCGGCGGACCCGCTGTGGCCGGGGTTCCGGCCCCAGATGAAGCCCAGGCGCAGCCGTCCTTGGGTCAGCAGCCTTTCCCAGGTCGCGGAGAGGTCTATCTGCCGCTCGTCCGGCGCGAGAGCGGGCGCGAAGGAGGCATGCTGGATGGCTCCGTACTTGGTTCGCGCCACCGGCAGCGTGAGAGACGCGCGGCCGTCCTCGACACGCAGGGGCTGGGAGACGGAAAATCGAAGCACGTCCTGGTCCGACACGGCGGTGCGCGCGTGGACGGCGAACGCGCTGGTGGAAATCGCCGAAAATTCGTCGATGAGTCCGCCCCGCGCCCTGGGCCGCACGCTACCCCATTCCGCGTTGGCCCCGAGCCGCCAGCCGCCGAGGCCGACGTCTCCCTCGACGCGCACGAAGGCCGTGTCCGCGGCCAGCGAACCGAAAGCGCCGTGGCCCTTGCCGCCCAGAATGGTCTCATCTTCGCTGATCCAACCGAGGCGAAGCTTGAGCGGCGAGCCTCCGGGCCGCCAGTCGAGCGCGCCACCCACCGCTTGGTGCTCGCGGTGGGAGCCGAAGACCGACGCGGAAAGACCCTCGTTGTTCGTGACGGTGCCCATGATGCCGCCTTCCGCGAGCGAGAGGTGTCCGCCGTCCGCCTCCAGGGAGGCCGCGCGGAGCCGCACTCCGTGCTTTCGGTATTCGCCGGAGGAACCCGCCACAAAGCCCCGGACCCTGGAATCCAGCGCCGGGCCCTTCGCCGGCGCGACGAAATCTTCCAGCCTGTACCAGAACGGCGCGCCCATATCGTCGATGGCCATCACCTCGCGGCCCATGACGGATCGGCCGAACCCGCCGCCGAACGCGGAGCCCAGGCTCAGACCCGTGCCGCTCAGGCTGCGCCCCGCCCGGTAGGCGCCCGCGACCTGGCTCGCGCCGACCGGGACTTCCAGGACGCCAACGGGGTGCGTGGCGGCGGCGAGGTCGAGCTTGCCACGGCCGTAAACGGCCCTGTCCGAATAGGCGCCGGCATTGTCGGCGGTTTCCAGGAGGCGCGTTACGAGCTCTTCGCTCGAAAGCTGATCACGGAAGAGTTGCTTCATGATAGCGAGGCCCCCGGCCACCATCGGCGCGGCGACGGACGTCCCGCCGGTGGTGCCGAACACTCGTACCGCGGCACCGCCGGAAGGCCCGAAATAGGCGACGCGGACGTCGGCGCCGGGCGCCGCGATGCAAAAATCCGCGGCGAGGCCACAGCGGTTGGAAAAGGAGGCGATGGTCTCGCTGCTCGACTTCAACCCCACCTCGTCGTTCGGTTTGAGCGCCACGACGGTGATGACATGGCCTCTCAACTCCGGGATGCGCACGGGCAGGCCCGACATCACATCGGTCGATACTGCGTCGAGCAAGCCGGTCTCGCAGTTGGAGATGGACGTTTCGCATGAATCTCCGTTGGAGTTGCCGGCCGCCCAGACGAGAATCGCCTTGTCGGCGACACCGGCCTGCGCCATCGCGGCGATGGACTCCGAGAAATTCGCGCGAAGGTCCGCTTCGCTGTAGTCGTCGATGATGCCCGCGAAGCCAAAACTCAGGTTCAGGACATCGACGCGCCGCCCACCGTCCCGCCACGATAGCACCTGGTTGAAATCCCGTGCCGTCCCGGCGTCAAAGTAGGCCAGGCCTTCGAGGGAAATGGGCCGGTAGACGCCGTCCCCCCTTCCCAGCGGAATCGCGAACATGGCGATGTCCGCGCCCCACGCGACGCCTTGCGCTCCGCCCGGCGAAGAAGGCTCCCGGATTCCCGCCGCGACGCTCGCCACGGCCGTGCCGTGAGAATAACGATCGCCCGTCTCGTCCACGGCGTCGCCCATGAACACTTCCGTAATCGTCTTTCCCTCGAATATGGGGTGGTCCGTGTCGATGCCCGTGTCGATGAAGCCGATGGTCACCCCCGCGCCCGGCGCCGTGTCCTCGCCCTCGAGCAGGTTGACGTGGGCATAGGCCCGCTCCGCGCCGATGCTTCCCAGACCCCACTGGGCCTTGAACGTTGGATGATCGGCGTAGCCCTGGGCGAGCTGCGCCGCCCGGTCGTTGAAATCCGGGGTGGACACGCAGGTGCCGTCGTGAAGCGTGATGCACTCGGTCGATGCGGGCGGAGGCGTTTGCTCGGGCTGCTCGGAAGTTTCAGGTTGCCGGTCCGGCGGCGGCGCGGGCGACCCGACTTCGGGGATCGCCTCGGCCAGCGGACGCAGTGCCGACCCGCCGCCTCCGCCGCAGCCGGCCAGCAAGGCGCACGCGCAAAGAAAGACGGCGCATGCCGAGGCCAGGTTCGCCGCACCGGGCTTCTTCCCGCGCGGAATGAGGCGAGTGAGGAGAGGCTGCCATGTCTTCGCGTCTTGCGCCGAATGGTCCATGAGTTCTCCGAAGTCGATACGTCCAACCCCTCCTAGAACTTCCACCCGAAGGTGACCCAACCCGAATATTCCGAATCGCCCGAAACGAGGCCGCCCGTCGAGATCTCCGCCCCGATCGAAAAGAGGTCCTTCCGGTACGTCCCGCCCAGCCCGAGGAGGAGACGGGTCTTGGGAGATTCCGATTCGAGCGTCTCGCCCGAGACGTCCACGCTCGTCTCCCCTCCAGCGAACGTCTGCGCCAAGTCCAGCGACCCGCGCAGCGAGAGCGCCCCGCCACGCCGGTCCGGCGCGCTCTCCGTCTCCGCGACGACGCCCAGACCGCCCTCGAAACGGGTGGAGTCGCCCGCCGATACGCGGGAGTTCACGGCGTCGGTGAATTCTTCGGCCTCGACCGCCCAGCGGGCCATCCAGACCCGGGGCGTCAGCCGCATCTTCTCTTTCACGGCAATGTGGCGGCCCACTTCGAAATACAGCGAGTTCGCGCGCGCGCCGACGCCCGACTCGAGCCGGCCCAAGGCGTCGGACGAAAGATCGGCGGAGTAACTCACAAGCGACAAACGTCCGCGCGTGTAGTTGGCGTCGTGCCAGTCGAGGGAGAAGCCGAGCGTTGCGCCGAGCCCGTCCGCCTCGATCCTACCGCCGCCGACGGGCGAACTCACGTCCGCCGAACCCCGGACTCTGCGCACCGAGACCGAGCCCGAGCCCGTGACGTCTCCTTCCAGCGAGACGTCCAGACCTGCCTCCGCCACGAAGCGGCGGAAGTCGTACTCCGCGCCCAGGCTCGATCGTTCGGGTGCGTAGGAACCCCGGCCGCCCGATATCCTCACCCAGGCGGGCGAGCCAAGCGAGGTGGCGCGCTTTTCAGAGAGTCCCGCGGCGCCGAGCCTGAGGAGGAAACCGGGCAGGGCCTCGTAGACGGCGGCGCGGGGCGTGTAGCGGTAAATGAAGTCCTCGGGTGAGGTGAAATCCAGACCCGTGAAGCCCTCCGCGAGCGCGACGTCGCGCGCCCCGTTCGGCGCCCAGGCGTCCTGCCGCCCGCCGTTGGCGCTCTCGTAGAGCGATACGCCGTTGACCGCGAAAACCGTATCGCCGCCTTCGTTGCGGATGACGCCGCCCAGCAGTTCCGGGACGGGACGGCCGCCTATCACGTCGACGCGCAGACTCGCCGCGGCTCCGGCCGCGCGTATCGCGACCCCCGACGCCGCCCCGAGGCGGGCCTCGGGCCCGATGACGACCCTGCCGCCCCCCGCGAGAAATACTCCCGCTCCCTCGCCCTGGCCGCCGGATACGCGTCCGTTCACCGTCACTGTCTGGCTCCGGTAGCCGTTCTCGCCCACGGGGGCGGCGGACTCCACGATACCGCTCTGGTTCAGGCGGCCCATCCGCACGCCGTTCGCGTCCGGCCCGGCGGCGCGGATGGAGCCTCCCTCCACCGCGACGAGGACGGAACCCGGCCCGCCGTGCTCGCTCGCGACGCCGTCGGCTCTCTCGCCCGCGGCGTCGATGGAAATGTCAAGCAAGTCGATACGGAGCGCGCCCGCGCCTCTATGAACGCCGTAGACGCCGCGGGATCCCGCGCCCGTGGTCGAGAGGCTGCCGCCCCCGACCCGGATATCGAAGTCGCCCGCGCCCGTATGGCCCGCGATGATGGCGTCGGCCCCCGCGCCCGTCGTGGCGATGGCGACGTCGCGCGCGTCAAGGATTCCTTCGCCCTCTCCCGCATGGGCGGCGAAGACGCCCTCGGCCAGGTTTCCCGCCGTGGTGATGTCGAGGTCCCGCAGGGCGATTTCAAGCCGGCCCGTGCCTTCATGCTGGGCGAAAACGCCTTCGGCTTGCAGGCCCGTTGTAGTGAACTCGGAGCGCCGGACTTCGACCTTGACGTCGCCGGCGCCTTGATGATCGGCGAAGACGCCCTCGGAATTTTCTCCCGCCGTTTTGACGCCGAGGCCATGCGCTTCGACGTTCAGGTCGCCCGCGCCGCCATGGCCTCCTACGACGCCATCGGCGTCTTCTCCCACCGTGTCGATCGAGAGTTCCCGCGCGCCTATCCGGATGTCGCCTTCACCCGAATGGAGTGCATCGATACCGTAGCTCCGATCGTCCCTCGTCGAAACGGCGCCGTTGCCCGCTTCGATGCCGATGTCGCCCGAACCACCGTGCCGCACGTAGAAGCCCCCGCCAAAAACCCCCATCGTTTCCACCGAAAACTCTTGCGCGGTTATCCGCAGGTGGCCTTCGCCCGACTTGTTTGCGAAGACGGCGTCGCTCAAGGATCCAGCCGTGACGAACGTGGCGTCTCGAACGTCGATGTTCAAGTTTCCCTCTCCGTGATGATTGGGAAAAGTGGCGTAGGCGTTCGACCCGTCCGTATGGACGGTGACGCCGCTGACGACGAGGTGGGTGTCGCCTGCGCCCTCGCGATAGTTGTGGATGGCCCAGGCGTTCTCTCCCGTGGTCGTGATGGCGCCCCCCCGGACTTCCATGCGCAGCGTGCCGGATTCCCCGTAGTGGCCGACGGAAAGCCCCCGCCCGTTCGAGGTGACGTCCGCGTACGAGACGAGCGAGATGTCACCCTTATAGCCGGACTCGAAGTCACGCGGCGTTACCCAGACGGCGCTGAGGCGGCGGTTCTCCGGTTGTTCGGCGTCAAAATAGAAATCGTCGCCGGGTTTGCTGCTGTCGTAGTTTATCGAGAGGTCCCTGGTGAGCCGGATGGAGAAATCGCCCTCGTTCGTCTCGTTGGGTCCGTAGAAGATGTTGCCGTTCGCCGGATCGTAGGTCGAGGGCGAGCAAACGATCTCCTCGCCCGCAACGGGAGGGCCGCATTCGTTCTCCGGGCGCGCATCCGAGGTGAAGCCGAGCAGGGCGCCCAGTAGGAGGACCGCGGTGGTTTCTCGGATCGCCGGAAGAGCGACCGCCAACCGCGAAGCTCCGCTGCAAGGCCCCGCTTCGCGAACCGACTTGGTGACTCTTAACAACATACGCCGGCTAAATGTATAGTATATGAATAGTTGATGTAACCAGACGAACTGTTCATGAATCTCCGGAATGCCGTTAGCGAGAGGATGGCCCCATGAGCGACCACGACAAGACCGGGACCGGCGAGGCGGCGTCGGAGGCGCGTAGTTCGGGCCTCGCCCGGGCGCTGCTGCGCATCGGCGGGAGCCTCGACCTGGAGACCGTGCTGCAGGAGGTGGTCGAGAGCGCCCGTGGGCTCACCGGGTTGAACTAGCTGGCGGGCGTGTCTAGACCTGACCGGACCGGCCACTTGCGGCTCACGCCACGTATTGTCAAGGAGATTATCCAAGTGGTGCGTTCCCGTCAGGTGGAGGCCGCCCCGACCCTGTACTTGTCGCGAAGCCGGGATGGCTTCACGCTGAATGGAGCGCCTTGGCGCCTCACGGTCGAGAACGCCGAGGTTCGTGGCGATGTCGAGGGTTGCCTGGCGTTCTTCGCGAACTATGAGCGCGGCTTCGTGGGCGACATGCAGCGCCTACAGGGCGACTACTTCACCTTCATGTGCTGGTTCTACTTCGCGCCGCTGATGTGCGATCTGCGCAACGCCGCGTTGCGACGCAACGCTTTCAGCTTCGACCAGCCGATGTTCGCCGTGCTGTACGGGTCGAGCAACTGCGGCAAGACCAGCCTGATCGAGACTCTCATGGCGTCGATGTTCACGCACCCGCGCATCGTCGACACTCAGGACTTCACACCCGGAAAGCTGCGCGGCCTTCAGGGTGCGTACAAGCGCTTCCCCGTAGTGTTCGATGACGTCACCCGTGACCGGTTCAACCGGTCCGCGGACGAGTTCGTGAAAGACGAGGCGATTGCGTTCGCGGAATCCCCCTGTTTTGCACTCTCCATGAATGCCGATGCGCGGAGTTTCAAGGCCGAAATCGTCAAGCGTTGGCTGATGATCTACACGCGGACCTCACTTCCAGGGGACGACACGGTCGCCAGACGGCGGCTGCAACAGTCGGTGGTTGCGATTCGGGACCGGATCAGCACGGCGCTTTACCGGCACTACCTGACCCGAATCCTCCCGCGGCTGGATGACGAAGTGGCAGGCTCGTGCGATGCCGGCGAAGGCACGGACGCGCTGCTGCTGTCGTCGACCACACTATGCGAGATCTTTGCTGAACACGTACCGGCCGGCACCCTACTCCCGGGATGGTGCCAACCCATGACGCTAGCGGAATACCAGAAGCGTGCGTTCGAGCGCCACGTCGCGTGCTCGACAGCCTCCTTGGAAAGGAACGTTACAGCGCGGAGCGCCGACCGCCGGAACAGTGCTGGACGGTGATGGGCGACCGCATCACCGTCGCGGTTTCACCTATCGAGTTCAACCGCATACGGGCAGACATCCCGGACTGGCTCTTGGACGATACCGCCAGTGCCTCTGGGCAGATCGCGCTAAACCGGAAGCTCACCGAGGAATTCCTCAATCGGCCTGTGCGGGCGCCAAAGCGGTGGGCGTGGTGGCGTTCTTGGCGCGGCTAATGCCCGGCGCACTCCCGCTTGGAAACGTCGCATGGGTGCGGGAGCTTGCATTGGCGCTTAGGCGCGTCCCGATGCCTCCAGGGATCGTCGCCTTCGGGTGACATCGCCGCAGTCAGCGCCGTTCGCCTCGCTCCGCTCGTCGTCGCCACGGTTCGTCTCCGCGTCGCTGGTGCAGGCTCCATCCGCCACAGCCTTCCGCACTCCGTTCTGCAGCGGCGGCGGCGCGAGCAGGTCGTGCGGTCACGCACATAGCGGTCGAGTCGCCCGCGCATGAGGTTTGAAGACGCCCACCGTGTCTCGGACTTCCACAGGCCAGGCCTCCGACAAGTCGCCCACTCCTTCGCTCCGTCCCGGCCGGCCGCCGCAAGGCTCCGCATGGGTTTCGAAATGCGCCGTCCCATAAGGACTGCCACGCTGGCCACCCCGAGAACCGACGACAGTAACGAAAGCAGACCGTCCGGCCCCAAGGCGGCGCGTCCGGCAGAAATAGCATGCGGCTGGCTTCTGGGAGTGACGCTCTTGAGAAGAACATCAGCGCGGATGTAACGCTCCTCCTTTGGTCCCGCTCAGGTGTCTCAGCGTGCACAGAGAAAGCGGAGTTGAAACCAAAACGCGATTTGTTTTCAACGAGTCCGGGCTTTCTCCTTGACGCTGTTGGTGGGAGTCGGCTAACCCACGGTGTCCAAACCGTTAGTCTGTCACGCGCATACTAATAGAGTTGCGGCTCACGGGTTCGATGTTCAACGATCTCTTCGATATGGCATATGGGCGAGAGCATGGCACGGAGCCGAGTTATCGTTGCCTCTGTTCCCTCTACGATGATGCGTGGACCATCAATTGGTGAAAGAACTTTAAGTTCTTTGATTCCCAAGGCTGGCTTGAACCAGTCTTCGGTCGCGTTCTCGCGTTGTTCTCGTTTTACCGCCACGATGTAATGTGACATTTCGTGTCTCGCCTCAATTGACTTGAATCTGCGGCACACCCCGTCCCTGATACTTCGCGTCGAGCCCTATGTCGCGACAAGACTGACGGAACAGGCTCATTGCGTGTTGGGTTCGGGTCCTGTCTTGCGGCATACCCTTGTAGGTCTCGTCATTGGCAAGCACGACGGCCAACACTCCACAGGCTGCTGGACTTGCCATTGACGTGCCGTCCATTGCGGCATACGGTTCCTTTCCATTTCCGCGTTCTGGCACTGTGGAAATGATTCCAACACCGGGAGCCGCGCCGCTGACCTCCGAACCGAAGCAACTAAAGTTCGCGTGATAGAGGTTTTCCTGTCCAAAGCGTTCGAATTGTGATGGCAACTTATTCGACTCACCGCCAGGTCCCCATCCCAGCAACCCTATCGCCGATACCGCGACTGTCTCCGGAAACGCCGCTGGATATTCTACGGCACCATTGGAATTGCCCGCCGCACAGATGCATAGCGTCCCCCGCTCCGCGGCATCGATAATCGCATCCCGCTCGATTTCCGACGACGTTTCAGCACCGAGGCTCAAGTTGATCAAATCAACCCCATAGTCGCGGGAGAGGATATCGATTGCGTTTGCGATATCGGCCTGACTGGCGCCGTCCGATGACTGAAAAACTCGCGCAGAGAACAGCTCAACACCGGGCGCAATGCCTCCGTGTCGATTGCGGGGCACAGGGCGTGCTCCGATAATCCCGCAGACGTGAGTCCCATGGGATTCTATATCGTGACCCCTGTTGGCAAGTCTTGACCCGCCGACGAACGCACCAACGTCTATGACGTGTTGCAGTCCTTTGTGCGGCCCCACCCCAGTGTCTGCCACACCTACCTTGATGCCGGTTCCCCTTCTCCTCAAGAACTGTCGAATACCGAGGCGGTCGTGCCACCATCCACGATGCCCGTTTGCGCTCGGCAGAGGACGGCACACCACGACTTCATGGTGCCGGGGTCCGCGTATAACGTTTGGCCAGAAATCTGAAAAAGGCACTACAACCGCAGCCAGGACACTGAATTTTTTCGAGAATGTAAAATGAACTCGACCTTTCTGTGTGGTCTTTTTGGTCATTTTGGCGCTTACGTCACCCATCTTCAGATACAATGTAACATTCGCATCCAGAGGTTTACCGTAACCTTGAACCGTGAGACTCAATTTCCCCAAACTACCAAAACGGATCTGCCCCGTAGGCCTCCGAGGTCTCTCAAGGAATTCCATCGGTCGACTGCTGTCGTAATAGTGGACGATCTCAGGCTCAACAATCACATCCTCATCAAGACCTTGTGCCTTCTTCCTCCTGATCAGGTCAGGATTATCTGTTTCGAATGTAACTACGCGCCGCGCCGTTTCGCGCGTAGGCTCGTCTGCCTTGATCACGTGAACGCCGTCCATGAAATCACTACCCAAAATGTCAGACAGAGCTTTGCGCGATTTCAATTTTTCTTCTGTCGTGAATTTTCCCGCACGGCGGTTCGCCATTACGAATCGCGGCATGTAACCTCCCCTCACGTTCAAGTCGTACGGCTCCTGGGCGACCTCATCATCGTGTATTGCGTTGACACTGTCAACCCAGCGTTTTCCGATCATCGGCAGGCTCTCACCTACGAGCAAACCGCCGCTGGCGAAGGCATGCCGCAGGTCGTGGATTCGCAGGCTCCCGATGCCGGCTCCAAGACGAGGCGCCACGGCCCGTGCAGAAAGGCCAGATGGGCGCCGCTTCAGGCCGGGAATCACCCAGGAGCAGTCTTCCCTGCGCCGTATGCTGCGCAGCACGGCGATGGCGGGCTCGCCGAGATGCACGGTCCTGGCGCTGGCCTTGGAATCCGGCATCCGCAGCTCGCTCCGGTCGAGATCGACGTGACTCCACCGGAGTTGCAGGCTTTCTCCGCCAGCGGGTGGCAGCAAGACGCAGCTGTGTCTTGCTGAAGCGGTGCAACGGCCTCCGTTGCACGTTTGCGCTTCGAGGGTCGAAGACGCCGACAACGGGGAGTTGCAGGACATTTGATGGCTCAGGTACAGCGGAACGCTCGACTGCCTGAACGAGGTCGTTCTGACACTGGAGTGCAAATGGGGAGGCGCAGGCGCCGATACGGGGCGGATTCGGAACGGATAGGGACGGCTTCCACAAGCTCCTGGTGGGACGGTGCGAGTCCGCTGCATGATCTGGAAAGACGGCAACGGCTCGGACGATCCGGCGGTGGTGGGGTGGCTGGCGGGAACGATGGACGAGTGCCTGGACGTCGCCCTCGCCGCCAAGGCGGATATCGCAGAGGTCAAGGCGCAGATCGAAGCCGTGAAGGCCGACCTCCTAAAATGGCTGTTCGGCGGGCTGATCGCCTAAAGTCTCTGATCGTCGCCCTCGTCAAACTTCTGCCCCCGAAAGGATCCAAGGTCACCTGCTCGTTTGAGTTCAGGATTCTCTCCAATAAATCAATAGGTTATAGACTTACAACCGGCTCGCCCAACACTGTAGGGAACTGTTAATCGAGGAAACCGACGCACAGGCTTATGGTCTGGGGCGGGCGCTATGGCGCCGATGCGAAGATCGTGCGCGCCTACGTCAAGCGGCTTCGCCAGAGGCTCGGCGACGACGCCCGCCATCCAGTCTACATCCAGACCGAGCTTCGGATCGGCTACCGCATGCCCGCGCCGGGCGACATCATCTAACGCCAGAGCCGCGCTCGCCACCTCGCCATCGAGCGGGAGTGCGTCTTCTCCAACCGGCAGAACTGCTAGCTAGTCCCTCGCCACGGTCAACGTCATGCGCTGGCCCTGGATCACCCTCACCTCCGCGCCCCCCGGTATCGCCGCGGCTCCGGGCTCGGTGCGCGCGCGCCAAAGCTCGCCGTTGACGTAGACGTATCCGGCCGGGTCCAGGTCGTCTCGGGCGACGCCGCGCAGGCCCACCAGACGGGCGGCGCCGGAGGCTTCGAGCTGGTAGGCTTTGCGCAGGAACGGATAGAAGATCACGTCCTTGAACACCACCACGCCCAGGACGGTCAGGGCCACCCACACCGGCAGCCCCAGCCACGCGTGCAGCAGCGTCACCAGCACGGCCGTCAACGCCCAGCCGGGGATCTGGAAAAGGTAGTAGCGGGTGAGAGTTCTCACCGGTCCCTGAGTCCCGCCCCGCGGAGAAATCCGCGGCGGCGGGACGGCGGTTACATGGCGCCGGCGAAGAGCCGCAGGGTCTCGCCGCGGTCGGCGTCGCCGACGTTGTAGGGGATGATGGCCACCTGGTTGATGGCGCTCTGCTTGAGTTCCGCGACCTTGGCGTTGCACTCGTCGGGGGTGCCGGCGACGGCGAACTTGTCCACGAGCCAGTCCGGGATCACGCGGGCCTGGGCGGCGAGCGGGTTCATGTGCTGGTAGTAGTTGTAGGCCTGGTGGATGTCGTCCAGGACCTTCTGCTCCTGCTCGTCCAGGGTGAACGGGAGCGGGTGGGCGATGACTCGGGCCACGTGGGCCTTGACCGCGTCCTTGGCGCCGGGACCTTCGGACACCGCGCACGGCACCCACAGCACCAGGTCGATGTCCGAGAGCTTGCGGCCCGCCGCCTCTGCGCCGGCCGCGATGCGTTCCACCGCCCTTTCGATGGCGCCGGAATCCACGCCCACGAGGATGATCACGCCGTCGGCGATGCGGCCGGAAAGCTCGAGCATCTTGGGGCCGCTGGCGGCCACGTAGAACGGGATCTTCCGGTTCTGGGCGAAGTTGAGGTGTATCTTGCTGCCGTTCTCCAGTTCGGCTTCGCCGCCCTCGATGACGGCGCGCATTTGCGCCACCGCCTCCTCGAACTCCGCCAGCCGCGCCTGCTTGCGGCCCATGGTCTCCAGCGAGCTGTCGCCGAGGCCGATGCCGACGGCGAACCGTCCCGGAGCCATCTCGTCCAGGGTGGCGTAGCCGCTGGCCAGCACCGAGGGGTGCCGGGTCACGGGGTTGGTGACGCCGGTGCCGATGATGACGTTGGAGGTATTGAGCGCCACCGCGGCCATGTTGACGAACGCCTCGCGCCAGATCAGGTGCGAGTCGCCCACCCAGATGTGGCTGTAACCCAGCTCCTCGGCCTGCTTGCTGAGATGGATGATGCGCGACATGGGTTCCGTGGGGAACATGCCCACGCCGTATTGCATTGAGCTCACGGCAAACCTCCTTTGCCAACGGCCTCTGAATCCGGGCCGCCGACCGACACCAATTTCTCGTATTAACGAATTGTTACGGCTAATCCGGCCACAGTACAAGGTCCGGCCCCTAATGTCGGAGGCCGGTGGTCACTACCCGCTGATGACCACCCCCCGCTCCGGCGGCGGCGTCTGCTGGCTGCGGCCCGCCACGGTCAGCTCGCCGTCGATCATCACCACCGAGATGCCCGGCAGGTCCCCCTTGGCGAAGGAATCGAGGGCGTCCGTGGACACCGAGCCGGTGATGCGGTCCATGATCACCAGGTCCGCGGGCCTGCCCTCGGCGACGATCCCCAGGTCCAGTCCGTGGGCGCGGCCGGTGTTGCCGGTGGCCATGGCGACGGCGTGCTCCGGGGCGATGCCTCCCAGGGAGGCCAGGAAGCAGATCTCGCGCAGGATGCCGCGGGGCACCACGCCGGTGCCGCCGGGCGTGTCGGTGCCCACCAGCACCCGGCTCTCGGCGCCGTGCCGCCGGACCGCGTCGGTCAGCACCATGCCCATGCGCAGGTTTCCGGAGGTGCAGATCTCCACGTAGTAGCCGGTCTCGGCGACGATGCGGCGCAGGTCCTCCTCGGGCATGGGGATGGGACCGCCGGTGCTGTGGCCGATGACGTCGGGGTCGATGGCCTTGACGATGTCCACCCCCGCCACTTGGCTCACTCCGGAGCGGGAGACGCCGCCGGAGTGGATCTTGACCTTGATGTCCCGCGCCCGGGACCATTTCACGTAGCGCTCGGCCTCGCCGGTGGGCAGCAGGCTGTAGTCGTAGAAGATGAACTTCACTAGGCGGATGCCGGCGTCGGCGATGGTGTCGAAGTCCTTCTCCTCCAGGCCCGGCACCAGCAGCAGCGTGCCGCCGTGCACCCGGGCGCCGGTGGGGCGGAAGTTGTCCCAGCAGCGCTTGGCGACGATGGCCAGCGACACCGCGCACAGGGGGTCCGGCGGCAGCGGCAGACCCGGCACGTGCAGCTCGCCGGCGGAGATGATGGAGGTGACGCCGCCGTGCATGTAGTGGGTGATCCACCCCATGGAGTTCTGCGCCGGCGTGAAGTTGCCGAAGGTGGGGTGGGAATGCGAGTCGATGAGGCCGGGGACCAAGGTTGTGCCGTTGGCGTCGATGGTGCGGTCGGCGGCCCCGCCGAGGCCGTTGCCTATCTCCTGGATCACTCCGTCGGCTACCAGGATCGAGTCCGCGTCCCGGAGCGGGGCCTCCAGCATCCCGGTTACCAGAGTCCCGATGTTCTTGATCAGCGTTGTGGACATGTGCGGGACCGTAGCACAGAAGCGCGCGAAATTCAGGCGTGCCGCCGTCGCCTCCGACTCCCTCTCCCTCCGGGAGAGGGCTGGGGTGAGGGCCACAAACTCGACAGCCATTGTCCCCCTCTCCCTCCGGGAGAGGGTTGGGGTGAGGGCCACAAACTCGACAGCCATTGTCCCCCTCTCCCTCTGGGAGAGGGCTGGGGTGAGGGCTTCCCGGCGCCAGCACCCTCCCACGGAGAGCCAGGGTCGCCGCGCAGCCCTCACCCGGCCTTCGGCCACCCTCTCCCAGAGGGAGAGGGGTCGGATGCGGGGTGACCGAAGGCCGCGGGTCAGTGGGACAGGATCTGGCTCAGGAACAGCTTGGTGCGGTCGTTCTGGGGGTTGTTGAAGAACGGCTCGGGGGCGTTCTCCTCGATGATCTCGCCGCCGTCCATGAAGATGACGCGGTCGGCGGCGCGGCGGGCGAAACCCATCTCGTGGGTCACCACCAGCATGGTCATGCCGGTCTCGGCCAGCTCGAGCATGGTGTCGAGCACTTCCTTGATCATCTCCGGATCGAGGGCGGAGGTGGGTTCGTCGAACAGCATGATCTTGGGCTGCATGCACAGCGAGCGGGCGATGGCCACCCGCTGCTGCTGGCCGCCGGAGAGCTGGCCTGGATACTTTTCGGCCTGCTCGGGGATCTGCACGCGCTCGAGGTACCGCAGGGCGATGGCGTCGGCCTCGTCCTTGGGCAGCCTGCGCACCCACATGGGCCCGAGGGTGCAGTTCTCCAGCACCGTGAGGTGGGGGAACAGGTTGAAGTGCTGGAACACCATGCCCACCTCGGAGCGGATCTGCTCGATGTTCTTGACGTCGCGGGTCAACTCGATGCCGTCCACCTCGATGGTCCCCTGTTGATGCACCTCCAGCCGGTTGATGCAGCGGATCAGCGTGGACTTGCCGGAGCCCGACGGCCCGCAGATCACGATCCGTTCGCCGGCGGTGACCCGCAGGTTGATGTTCTTGAGCACGTGGAAGGTGCCGAACCACTTGTGCATTTCCTTGATCTCCACCATGACTCTGGAGGAGTCGACAGCGGATCGGATGCGTTCGGTGCTTTCCTCGGTTTTTGCCATGGGAATAACGCTAACGGTTGTCCACGCTCAGCCGTCCTTCGAGCCACAGGGAGTATCGCGACATGGCGAAGCAGCTCATGAAGAAGAAGAGCGCGATGAAAAGATACGTCTCGTTGGACAGCCCGTTCCACTTGGCGTCGGCGAGCACCGCCCGGGCCACGCCCAGCGGGTCCAACAGGCCGATGATTACTACCAGCGTGCTGTCCTTGTAAAGGCCGATGAAGACGTTGACCATGCCGGGTATGGCGATCTTGAGGGCCTGGGGCAACGTGATCAGCCATGTTTTCTTCCAGTAGGACAGCCCCAGCGAGTCCGCGGCCTCGTACTGGCCGCGGGAAATGGCCTGCAGCCCGCCCCGCACGGCTTCGGCAAGGTAGGCCGCGGCGAACAGCGTGACCATGATGAGCACCCGGATGAGAAGATCGAAGTTGGTCCCCGGGGGCAGGAAGTAGTTGAGCATGGTGGAGGCGATGAACAGCAGCGTGATCAGCGGCACGCCCCGCACGATTTCGATGAAGGTGACGCACAGGACACGTACCACGAGCAGCTGCGACTGCCTGCCCAGGGCCAGCAGGATGCCCAGCGGAAGCGACGCCACGATGCCGGTGACGCCCAGGATCATGGTGAGCAGGAACCCGCCGTAGGCGTCGGTATCCACCACCGGCAGGCCCAGGCCGCCGTAGATCAACCAGGCGCCCACCGCGGGATAGGCCAGCGAGAACCACAGCAGTTGGCTGCGGTAGGGCGTGCGGTCGAACAGCACCGGCGCCAGCGCGGGAAAGAGCAGGACGAATGTGAGCACCGGACGCCAGCGCTGGTCGGCGGGATAGAAGCCGTAGACGAACTGGTCCAGCCGGGTGGCGATGACCGCCCAGCAGGCGCCGTCGCCCTGCTTGCGGCAGTCCACCCGGGAGCCGGCCTCCCACACCGCTTCCAGGATGAACCAGTCGATGGCCGCGGTCACGAACTCGTAGATCAGCCAGACGCAAACGACGGTCAGCGCGGTGTTGAACGCCGACGAGAACAGGTTGGCGCGCAACCAGCCGAGGACGCCCGCGGACCCCGGCGGCGGCGGCAGGTCCGGGTGCTGTCCGGGCGGGTAGGTCTGTGTTGCGGTGGCGGGAATCGACATCAGCGCTCCACCAGCCGGACCCGGCGGTTGTACCAGTTCATGAACACGGAGATGCCCAGGGAAATGGCCAGGTAGACCAGCATGACCAGCATCATGCACTCGATCTCCCGCCCCGTCTGGTTCAGCGTGATCCCCCCCAGGGTCCCCACAAGGTCCACGTAGCCGATGGCGATGGCCAGGGACGAGTTCTTGGTGAGGTCAAGGTATTGGGAGGTGAGCGGCGGCACGATCACCCGAAGCGACTGGGGCAGAATCACCAGGCGCAGGACGCGCCTGCGGGGAAGTCCCAGCGCTTGCGACGCTTCGATCTGGCCCTTGTCCACGGCGAGGATGCCGGCGCGCACGTTCTCGGCAATGAACCCGGAGGTGTAGAACGCCAGCGCCCAGGTCAGCGCCACCAGCTCGGGGGTGAGGTAGAGTCCGCCGCGGAAGTTGAACCCCCGCAACTCGGGCACGTCGAAGGACAGGGTAGCGCCGACCGCCGCGTAGGTAAGCCCCGGCAGTCCCACGATCAGGGCGGCGGAAATCCAGGCGCCGGGAAGCTGCCGGCCGGTGGCCTCGCGGACGCGGCGCACGTGACGGTGGACGAGCACCGCCCCCACGATGGCCGCCGCCAGCGCCAGCGTGACCCACTCGAACCCCGATTCGAACAGGGGCTTGGGAACGTAGAAGCCCCGGTTGGTGAGGAACGAGGCGCCGCCGACGGTCACGGCCTGCCGCGGATGCGGCAGCGTGTTGATGAATATCCCGTGCCACAGCAGGATGAGCAGCAGCACGGGGGTGTTGCGGGTGAACTCGACGTAGCAGTACGCCAGGCGCGACACCAGCCAGTTCTCCGACAACCGGAATATCCCGACCAGGAAACCGAGCACGGTGGCCAGGATGATCCCGAGGAAGGCCACCAACCCCGTGTTGATCAGCCCCACCACTGCCGCGCGCAGGTGCGTGTCCCGGTTGGTGTACTCGATGAGCGTCTGGTTGATGTCGTAGTTGGCGGGGAGCCAGAGGAAGTCGAAACCGAAGGTCTTGTCGAGGATGGCGAAGTTGGCGACGACGTTGGCGATCATCCACGCCACGGTGGCGAAGACGCCCGCCAGCACCAGGATCTGGATAGCGACGCCGCGTACCGCCTCGTCGTACCACAGGCTGCCCAGGGTGAACGCGGGACCTGGAGGCGGACCGGGTCTGTCGTCAGGTTGCACCACGCCCGGTAGTCTATACGACATGAGCCGTATGGATTGCCAGTGTCACGCGCGATGGCGGCGCGACACTGGATCCATACGACTCATGCCGGTGTCAAACTGTCCGCTCTACCGGAACGGCGGCGCGTAGATCAGTCCGCCGTCGGTCCACTGGGCGTTGAGTCCCCGATCGAGGCCGATGGGGGTCTTCTTGCCGAGGTGCTTCTCGAACACCTCGCCGTAGTTGCCCACCTGCGCGATGATGTTCACCGCCCAGTCCTTGGACAACCCCAGCCGCTCGCGGCCCTGCAGCTCCTCGACGCCGAGCAGCCGGTTGACTTCCTTGTTCTTGTTCTCTTTCGACGCCAGCTCCTTGACGTTCTTGGAGGTCACGCCCATCTCCTCGGCCGCGATCATGGCGTTGAGGCTCCAGCGCACGATGTCCGCCCACTGGTCGTCGCCGTGGCGCACCAGCGGACCCAGCGGCTCCTTGGAGATGATCTCCGGCAGCACCACGTGGTCGTCCGGGTTGTCGGTGGCGGCCCGGGTCGCCGCCAGGCCGGAGCGGTCGGTGGTGTACACGTCGCAGCGGCCGGCCAGGTAGTTGGTGCGCGCCTCGGTGTTGGTCTCGATGGGCACCGGTTCATACTTCATGTCGTTGGCGCGGAAGAAGTCCGCGAGGTTCAGCTCGGTGGTGGTGCCGGTCTGGATGCACACCGAAGCGCCGGCGAGCTCGCTGGCGGACTTGACGCCGAGCTTCTTCGGCGCCATGAAGCCCTGGCCGTCGTAGTAGTTGATGCCCACGAAGGTGAGCTGCAGGTCCACGTCCCGGCTGAAGGTCCAGGTGGTGTTGCGCGACAGCATGTCGATCTCGGCCGCGCGCAGCGCGGTGAAGCGCGTCTTGCCGGTGAGGTTCTTGTACTTGAGCTTGTTGGCGTCGCCGAATACCGCGGCGGCCACCGCCCGGCACACGTCCACGTCGAAGCCCTTCCACACGCCCTTGTCGTCCGGCGCGGCAAAGCCCACCAGGCCGGTGTTGATGCCGCAGATCAGGTGTCCGCGCTTGCGGATGTCGTCCAGGGTAGCGGCCGACGCCAGGGACGCGGCCAAAAGCACCACGGCCGCCAAGCCGATCGAAAACGCACGTATCGAACTCCTCATCAGTACCTCCTCATGGAATTTTGGCCCAAACTAACCCTTTAGCTCGTAACCGGACAAGCGTTCCAGTTGCCAAGGTAGTCGATTTTGGCAAAAAAGGAAAGTTTTAATGTCCGTTCTGATATCCGCGGAGAAATTGAGGAGGAACCAGCCGCGTAGGTCGGATTAGCGAAGCGTAATCCGACACAGGACCGTGCGGAGTCGGGTTACGCCTTCGGCTAACCCGACCTACTGGCTCGTGCCCGACCGAATCAGCCGCCCAGATACGCCTGCTTCACCCCGGGGTCGTCGAGGAGGTCGGCGGACTTGCCCTCCAGCACCAGGTTGCCGTTCTCCAGCACGTAGCCCCTGCCAGCGAACTGCAGCGCCAGTTTCGCGTTCTGCTCCACCAGCAGGATGGTGGTGCCTTCCTGGTTGATCTCCCGGAGGGCGTCGAACACGGTCTTCATCATCAGGGGGGCCAGTCCCATGGAGGGCTCGTCCAGCAGCATGAGCTTGCGGCCGCTCATGAAAGCCCGGCCCACGGCCAGCATCTGCTGCTCGCCGCCGCTCAGGGTGCCGGCCTTCTGGTGTTCCCGCTCCGCCAGCCGCGGGAAGATGGACAGGACGCGGTCGATGTCGCGCCTGATGCCGTCGTCCTTCCTCGCGAAGCAGGAGAGCCTCAGGTTCTCCATCACCGTGAGGTTGTCGAACAGGCGCCTTCCCTCGGGCACATGGGAGATGGCGAGCTGGCTGACCACCTTGTCGGCGGAGTATCGCAGCAGGTCCTCGTCCATGTAGGTCATGCGCGTCCCCGCCTGCACCGGCACCATGCGCGAGATGGCCAGCAGGGTGGTGCTCTTTCCCGCGCCGTTGGCGCCGATGATGCAGACGATCTCGCCCTCGTCGATCTCGAAGCTGATCCCCTGGAGGGCGCGGATCTGGTCGTAGGAGACGCGCAGGTTTTCGACGGACAACAACATCGCCACTACGTTTCGGTGGCTCCCAGGTAAGCCTCGATGACCCTGGGGTTGTTCTGGATCTCCTCGGGCGTGCCTTCGGCGATCACCTCTCCGAAGTCCAGGGTCTGGATCCGCTCGCACAGCTCCATGACGAACCGCATGCGGTGCTCGATGAGAAAGATCGCCAGGTTCAGCTCCCGGTGCACGCGGCGGATGATCTCCATGATCTGCCCCAGCTCGTCCGGGTTCATGCCTGCGGTGGGCTCGTCCAGCAGCAGCAGCCTGGGCTCGGTGGCCAGGGCCCGGGCCATCTCGACCCGGCGCTGGGCGCCGTAGGGCAGGTTGGGGACGGCCTGGTCCGCCAGGTGGCGGATGTCGAGCATCTCCAGCAGGGCCAGCGCCCGCTCCTCGATCTCGCGCTCTTCCCGGTGCCGCCGGGGAGTGCCCAGGCAGGCGCCGAGGAGACCGTAGCCGATCCTGGAGTAGCGCGCCATCTTGACGTGCTCCAGGACGTTCATGTGCCGCCACAGCAGCAGGTTCTGGAAGGTCCTGCCGATGCCCATGGAAGCGATGCGATGGGGCGGCAGGCCGCTGATCCTCGCGCCGTCGAGGTAGATGTGCCCGTGGGTGGGCGTGTAGATGCCGGTGATGAGGTTGAAGATGGTGGTCTTGCCCGCCCCGTTGGGTCCGATGAGGCCGCGGATCTGGCCCGGCTCGATGGACAGCTCATAGTCGTGCACCGCCCGCAGGCCGCCGAACTGGTGAGTGATGTTGTCAACCTTGAGGAAGGGCATCGCGCTCCCTTTCAGGGTCGGATTTCGGTTCGAGTATGGTCCCGGGATCGAATTCCCTGAAGGCCACCAGCCCCGTGGGGCGGTAGATCATCACCAGGATGAGCAGCAGCGGGATGATGATCCACTTGAAGATCTCCAGCGGCCGCAGCGCCTCGCCGAGAAGACTGATGCCGACGGCGCCGATAATTGAGCCGTACACCGAGTTCAACCCGCCGAAGTACACCATCGCCAGCACCTCGGCCAGCTTCTGGATGCCGAAGGTCCCCGGGTTGACGTATCGCAGCACGTGGGCGAAGAGGCCGCCGGCCACCCCGGCCCAGAAGGCGGCGAACAGGAAGCCCACCATCTTGGTGTAGCGCGTGTCGACGGTCATGGCGGTTGCCGCCATCTCGTTGTCCCGCACCGCGTTCACCGCCTTGCCGAGGGTCGAGCGGACGAAGTTGTTGATGACCCAGACGCACGCCACCGTCCACAGGAACACGGTGGGCAGGCCCGCCCAGTCCGGCTGTCCCCCCAGCCCGCGCGCGCCTCCCACGATCTCCAGGTTCTCGATCAGGCTCTTGACGATGAACATGAACGCCAGCGAGATGATGGCGAGATAGTCGCCCCGGGTCCGGAACGAGGGAATCGCCACCACCAGCGCGCTCACCGCCGCCACGAGGCCGGCGATGATGAGAACCACCGGAAACAGGAACGGCCCCAAGACAGGCGGCAGCAACGCCTCGCCGAACACGCGGTGTTTGGTGAACAGGTCGACGCTGAGGACCGAGGCGACGTAGGCCCCCACCGCCATGAAGCCGGGATGGGAGCATGAGAACTCGCCCATGTAGCCGTTGATCACGTTCAGGCTCAGGGTGACCATCACCGCGATCAGGGTGAAGCGCAGCACCAGGTCGCGGTAGTCGCTCAGGCCGGACCACATCTCCAGGGTGATGTAGAAGAGGCCGAGATGGACGGCAGCGGACACCGCCACGGGAAACGCCAGCAGCCGGCCCGCGACCCAGTTGGCGGCACCGGTGGTGAATCGGGCGATGACCGCGATGGGCACGGCGTAGACCAACAGCACGTACACCGCCGCGCCGGGAAACAGCGGGGGTTGTTTCAGCGCGGTGACCACGCCGAACAGGACCGGGATCTTGGGCAGGCCGAGCGACTGCGCCAGGGGCGTCCCCACCGCGATCTCCAGCACCACCGCCACGAACGCGCCGACCAGCCACCCGAGGAGGGGGACTCGTGAGAACCCGCGGATCATTCCGGCCGCATCCATGGCAATGGCAACCATGGGGAAAGTCAGAGCCTCAGGCGCGCGCTGTAGGGCTCTCCGAAGAAGCCGTGCGGCCGGACGATGAGGATCAGCAGCACGATGGAGTAGGCGATCAGGTCGCGCAGCGTCGAGGGGAAGATCATGGCCACGAAGATCTCGATGAAACCGAGCAGGAAGCCCGCCAGGGTCGCCCCCATGACCGAGCCCCGGCCGCCGAGGATGGCCGCCACGAACGCCTTCCAGCCGAACAGGATGCCCATGTAAGGGTCCAGCACGGGGTAGGCGAGGGCGTAGAGGATGCCGGCCGCCGCCGCCAGCGCCGAGCCCAGCGCGAAGGTGAGCGCGGCGATGCCGTTGACCGAGACCCCCATCAGCGGCACGGCGACGTAGTCGAAGGCCATGGCGCGCATGGCCAGGCCCCACTTGGTCTTGTGCACGAAGAAGTGCATGCCCGTCGCCAGCAGCAGCGCCACCACCACGATGATGATCTTCGTGTTGGTGATGAAGACGCCCGCCACCTCGTAGACCTCCGTAGTGATCAGGGGCGGGAAACGTATGCGCTGGGCGCCCAGCAAGGCCAGGTTCCCGGTCTCCAGGATGATCCCGATCATGAGGCCGGTGATGGCGGCGGAGGCGCGCGGCGCGGCCCGCAGGGGCCGGTAGCCGATGCGTTCGACCAGCATGCCGACGAACGACGTCAACACCATGGCCAGCAGGATGGTCAGGACGAGTATGGCCCAGGGAGGTATCGCCAGATAGCCCTCGGCGGCTGCCGCGAGGAGCACCGCGGCGACGCCCACGCCGATGTACGCGCCCACCATGAAGATGTCGCCGTGGGCGAAGTTGAACAGCATCAGGATGCTGTAGACCATGGAGTAGCCCAGGGCGATGAGAGCGTAGAAGCTCCCCCACTGCAGGGCGTTGACCAGGTTTTGCAGAAAAAGCGACATGGCGTTCCGAGTTGGACGATCGAACAAGGCGGACCGTGACTGTGTTCGTCCCGGCCCGCCTTTGTCAGAATTGAAATCCGGCCGTTGTATCGACCCGCGGCGGGATGCGGGCGCGGGCGGGTTTGAAACCCGCCCCTACACCCTCGTTCTCCCGCGGCGCAGGCTCCGCTTACGGGCACACGGACTTGTAGAACTCGAACTCGCCCTTGTCGCTGATGCGGACGACCACCGCGCACTTGACCGGATCGCCTTCGGCGGTGAAGGCCATGTCCCCGGTGATTCCCGCGAACTTCTTGATCCCGGCCAAGGCGTTCTTGACGTTCTCACGGTCCTTCTTGATGTCGCCGGTGAGTCCGCCGGTGGCCTTGATGGCGTGCTCGACGATGCGCAGCGAGTCCCAGGTGAGCGCGCCCACGTCATCGGGCACGTAGCCGTACTTCTTGTTGTAGCGGTCGATGAACGCCTTGGTGGCGCCGGTGGCGCCCTTGGCCGCGTAGTGGGTGCTGAAGAACGACCCGTTGCAGGCCTTGCCGCACAGCTTCACGGTTTCCGCGGAACCCCAACTGTCGCTCCCCACGATGGGGCCCTTCACGCCGAGCTGGCGCGCCTGCTGCACGATCAACGCCACCTCGTTGTAGTACTGCGGCGTGAACAGCACCTGGGCGCCGGAGTTGCGGATCTTGGTGAGCTGCGAGCTGAAGTCGGCGTCCTTGGTGGTGAAGCTCTCGAAGGCTACCACCGAACCCGCGCCGTGGAGCTTCTCCCAGGCGCCCTTGAAGAACTCGGCCAGGCCCTTGGGATAGTCGCTGGCGACGTCGTAGAGGACCGCGGCCGTGGTGAACTTGAACTCGTTGGTGATGAAGTTCGCCAGCACGGGCCCCTGGAACGGATCCAGGAACGGCGCGCGGAAGACGTAGGGGCGGTCCTTGGTGGTGTTGGGGTTGGTGGACCAGGGACTGATCATCGGGGTCGCGCGGTCCTGGGCCACGCCGCCCGCGGGAACCGCCTGCTTGGAGGACTGCGGACCGACGATGGCCAGCACCTCGTCCTCGGTGATCAGCTTGGTGGCGGCCTTCACCGCGGACTCGGCCTTGGACTCGTTGTCCTCGATGACGATCTCCACCGGGTGCTTCTTGCCTCCGACGTCGAGGCCGCCGGCGGCCTTGACGTCCTCGAGCCACATTTCGGCCGCGAACTTGGAGCCCTCGCCGACCTTCGGAATGTCGCCGGTCAGCGGCACGTTGAGACCGATCTTGATGGTCTGGGCGGAAATGCTCGTCGCCAGGGCGAACAGCCCCGCGAAAACCATCGCCATGAGTAACGTGAATCTGTGTTTCATAGCTGCCTCCTTTCAGCGGCTTGAGAAGAAAATCCTAACACCGTTCAAGAACAGGCACAACAATTTCCGACAAAAACTGAGTTCACCGCTCTATTAAGTACTTTATTATGGATCTATACGCCACCCGGGGCATGGGGTCAAGAACTTTTTTGGCAAGCCGCGCAGCAGTAGGTCGGGTTAGCCGAAGGCATAACCCGACTCCGTCGTCGGATTGCGCTTCGCTAATCCGACCTACGAGACTGCGAGGCTGAGGAGGAATTGGGAGGGCTCCTCTAACGTCGTTCTTCCGGAATAAGGCCACGTGGCGCGAAGCGCAGGACGAGTAGCAGCACCAGGCCCATGACCACCAGGCGCATGTGGGCGGCGCTCTCCATGAGATGGCTCCGGACGGGGCTGTCCGCGGACAGGGGCGAGGTGATGAAATCCATCAGCCACAGGCCCATGGGCTCGGCTTCCACCCAGAAGTACCACACCACGAAGCCGCCCAGGACCGCGCCCCAGTTGTTGCCGGAGCCGCCGACGATGACCATGACCCAGATGAGGAAGGTGAAGCGCAGCGGGTGGTACGTGGTGGGCGTGAACTGGCCGTCCAGGGTCGCCAGCATGGCGCCGGCGATGCCGATGACCGCGGAGCCGAGCACGAAGACCTGCAGGTGGCGGGCGGTGACGTCCTTGCCCATGGCCTCGGCGGCGGTCTCGTTGTCGCGGATGGCCCGCATCATCCGCCCCCAGGGCGCCCGCAACGCCCTCTCGGAAAGCCACATCAGCACCACCAGCACGAGCGCGAAAAGGCCCGCGTAGCAGAGCTTCACCACGATGGAGGACAGGTCCACGTGCGAAACCCCGAGGCTGGACGCCCACTCCTGGAACCACGCGGCGTTCTGCAGGTCCACCTCGTAGGGGACCGGGCGGGGCAGGCCGGTGACGTTCTTGACGCCCCGGGCGAGCCACTCCTCGTACTTGAGGAAGGCGACGATGATCTCGGAGATGCCCAGGGTGGCGATGGCGAGGTAGTCGGCGCGCAGGCCGAGGCTGATCTTGCCGGCGGCCCAGGCCGCGCCCGCCGCCAGCGCACCGCCCACGAACCAGGAAACGACGATGGGGAGGCCGAAGCCGCCCAGGTAGCCGGTCACGGACGGCTCCACCGCCTCGATGGCGCGCACCGCGGGCTCGAAAAGCGCCCGGGCCGCGAAATAGCCGGCCGCGACCACCAGCGTCACCGCAAGCTTGCGCCAGGCCGCGTGCCGCACCCGCCGGTAGACGCCCACCGCGGCCACGGCGGTGAGCAATGCCATGGCAATGGCCAGCACCACGCCGGCGCCGCCCGCCCGCCAAGCGGCGGTCACCGGCGGCATGGCGACCAGCACCCCCGCCAGCCCGCCCAGGGCGGCGAAGCCCATGACGCCGGCGTTGAACAGCCCCGCGTAGCCCCACTGGATGTTCACCCCCAGGGTCATGATGGCCGAGATCAGGCACAGGTTCAGGATGGCGAGGGCCAGCGACCAGCTCTGCCCCACGCCCACGAGACAGATGAGCGCCGCCATGACGGCGAACAGGACCGTCCTGCCGGGACGCCGCAGCGTCCGGCCCAGGCGGACGGACAAGGTCTCGGCTCCGTCGCTCATGACGACTTCCCGCTGAAGACCCCGGTGGGCTTCACCAGCAGCACGACCACCAGGATGAAGAATGACACCGCGAACTTGTAGTCGGTGGAGAGGAACTGCATCAGGCCGTCAGGCCGCCAGCCCTCGGGTCCGAGATAGGCCAGGAACTTCCGGTACGGATAGGTGAGAAACACCTCGGAGAAGGCCACCACGAAGCCTCCGACGATGGCCCCCAGCGGATTGCCCAGGCCGCCGACGATGGCGGCGGCGAAGATGGGCAGCAGCAGCGACAGGAACGTGAACGGCTTGTAGCTCTTGTCGAGGCCGTAGAGCGTTCCCGCCACCGCCGCCAGGGCGCCGACGATCAGCCAGGTGACCGCCACCACCTTCTCCGGGCTCACGCCGGACAGCAGCGCCAGGTCCTCATTGTCCGACCAGGCGCGCATGGACTTGCCGGTGCGCGTCTTCTCCAGGAACCAGAACAGCGCCACCACCAGCACCACCGCCACCACCACGCTGAGGGTCTGGGTGGTCTTGATGGCGAGCCCCTCCGACAGCCCGGTGAAGGCCTTGAACTCCCGCACGGTGAGCAGGAAGCGGGTGCCGTCGGTGAAGACCCGGTCGGCGGGCCCGACGACGAAGCGGATGACGCCGTTGACGACGAACATGACCCCCACGGACACCACCAGGAGGATCACCGCCGGCGCCCTGGTCCGCCGGTAGAAACGGAAGACCCAGCGGTCCGTCACGAGGCAGAGGCCGGCGGTCACCGCCATCCCCACCGGCAGCGCAAGCAGCGCCGTCGGCAGCGGCCCGAGGCCCACTCCCCAGGACTGCAGCAACCAGGTGAACAGGATCGTGACCATGGCGCCGAACGACATGGTCTCGCCCTGGGCGAAGTTGGAGAAGCGCAGGACGCCGTACACGAGCGTGACGCCCAGCGCGCCCAGGGCAAGCTGGCAGCCGTAGGCGGTGGCGGGGACGACCAGGAAATTGGTGACGAGCACAACCGCGTTGACGACGTCTTCCAACGGTCATCCCCCGAGAAACGACTTCCGGACCTCCGGGTTGCCGAGCAGCGCGGCGCCGGTGCCGGTGAAGCGGTTGCGGCCCTGGACCAGCACGTAGCCCTTGTCCGCCAGCTCCAGGGCCTGGCGTGCGTTCTGCTCGACGATGAGGATGGCGACGCCGCTATGGGCGATGTCGAGGATGCGCTCGAACAGCTCGTGGGTGACGATGGGCGACACGCCCGCGCTGGGCTCGTCGAGCATGAGCACCCGCGGCCGGTTCATCAGCGCGCGGCCGATGGCCACCTGCTGGCGCTGTCCGCCGGAAAGCTCGCCGGCGGGCTGGCGGCGCTTGTCCTTGAGCGCCGGGAACAGGCCGTAGACCTCGTCCAGGGTGTCCGAGATGTCGTCGTCCCGGACGAACGCGCCCATCTCCAGGTTCTCCTGGACGGTCATGGAACGGAACACGTTGTCCGTCTGCGGCACGAACCCCATGCCCTTGCGGGCGCGGGCCTGGGGCGCCAGCGCGGTGATGTCCTCGCCGTCCAGACGCACCGCGCCGGAGCGGAGCTTCAGCATCCCGAACAGCGCCCGCATGGCGGTGGACTTGCCGGCGCCGTTGGGGCCCACCACGACGGTGATCTCGCGCCGCTCCGCGGCGATGGCGCAGCCTTGCAGGATGTCCGGGCCGCCGTAGCCCCCGGTGAGGTCCTCGCCCACGAGAAAGCTCATGAGGTCCGTTCCTCCCGGGTCACCAGGCCCCGCCCCAGGTAGGCCTCGATGACCCGCTCGTCGGACCGCACCTCGGGCGGGGACCCCTGCATCAGCACCTTGCCTTCGGCCATCACGATGACCGGATCGCACAAGAGCGAGATCAGCTCCATGTCGTGCTCGATGATGCAGAAAGTGTAGCCGTGGTGGAGGTTGAGGCGCAGGATGGCGCCGGCGATGTCCTTCAGCAGGGTGCGGTTGACCCCGGCGCCGACCTCGTCGAGCAGCACCGCCCGGGGCTCCGCCATCATGGTGCGGCCCAGCTCCAGGAGCTTCTTCTGGCCGCCGGACAGGTTCCCGGCCAGCTCCCCGGCCACCGGCTCCAGCTTCAGGAACTCGATGACCTCGTCGGCCCGGGCGCCGATGGCCTCCTCCTGGGCGCGGATCTTGCCGGGCCGGAGCCACACGTCCATCAGGTGCTCGCCGGACTGTCCGGCGGGCACGGTCATGAGGTTCTCGCGGACCGTCAGGGTGGAGAACTCGTGGGCGATCTGGAAAGTGCGCAGCACGCCCTTGGCGAACAGCTCGTGGGGCGTGAGCCCGGTGACGTCCTCGCCCTCGAGGTAGACGTTGCCGGAGGTGGGCTGGTGGACTCCGGCAATGACGTTGAAGAGGGTGGTCTTGCCGGCCCCGTTGGGGCCGATGAGTCCGGTGATGGAACCCCGCTCGATGGTGAGGGACGCGCCGTCGACGGCCCGGATGCCGCCGAAGTGCATGTGCAGGTTCTCTACGGAGATCATCGACGCGGGGACCTCCAGCAACCCCTCTCCCTTTGGGAGAGGGTGGCCGAAGGCCGGGTGAGGGCTCCCCGGCAAACCCTGCCGCTCCGAACTCCCTCACCCCGACCCTCTCCCAGAGGGAGAGGGAGTGGTTTTGGCACAAGCTGGGGGACGGGAATCCAGGTGGCGTGGGGCGGGGGAAGCGTCCCTGTAGCGTCCCCCCGCCACCCCTGGATTCCCGCTTTCGCGGGCATGACGGAGTGGGACCCCGGAATGACGGAGTGGGACGTGGGAATGACGAGTACGGGACCGCATCCGCCCGCCCGGCACTATGACTACCGGTACTTGACCGTCTCGAACTTGCCGCCCTTGACGGTGATCTGGCGGTAGTTGCCGGCGCTCTCGCCCGGCCCGATCAGTTCCACCGCCGACGCCCCGACGTAGTCCACGTCGCCGCCGCCCGCGAGGATCTTGAGCGCCTTGCCCAGTTCGCCCGGGTAGATCTTCTCGCCCGGCGCGTTGGCCACCGTCAAGACCTTGTCCTTGAGCTTGCCGCTCTCGGCCGACTTCGCCGCCTGCATGGCCAGCATGATCAGCGCGGCCGCGTCGTACGATTCCGGCACGAAGGGGCTGTCCGACTTGACCTTCGCGGCCTTGGCGATCTCGCCGAGCTTGGCCGCTCCCGGACTGTCGGTGCCCGGGTGGGCGCCGATGGCGCCTTCGAGGCCCTTGCCGATGGCCTTGATCAGGGAATCGCTGATCATGCCGTCGGGCAGGTAGAACTTGTCGAAGGCGCCGGTGTCGAGGGCGCCCTGGATGATGCCTTTGCCGCCCTGGTCGGCGTAACCGGCCACGATCAGGATGTCGCCCCCGGCCGCGGCCAAGGCCGCCACCTCGGCGCTGTAGTCGCCCTTGCCGTCCTCATGGGGAGCGGAGATCGTGATCTTGCCGCCGCCCTTCTTCACGTTGGCGGCGATGCTGTCCGCCAGACCCTTGCCGTAGTCGTTGTTGGTGTAGGTCAGCGCGGCTTCCTTGATCCCCATCTCCTTCAGGATGTCGGCAACGATCACGCCCTGGCGGGCATCCGAAGGAGCGGTGCGGAAGAAGAGGCCGTTGTCCTCGATGGTGGACAGGGCCGGGGACGTGGCCGATGGCGAGATCATCACGATGCCCTTGGGCTTGGCCACGTTCTTGAGCATGGCGATGGTCACGCCCGAACAGTCGCCGCCGACGATGGCGTTGACCTTGTCCGAGGTCAGGATACGCTCGGTCGCCGCCTGCGCCGCGGCGGCGTCCACGCAGGTGGAGTCGGCGCGCACGGAAACCACCTTGGCGCCGCCCAGCAAGGCGCCGCTGTCACTGACTTCCTTCATCGCAAGCTCTGCGCCAGCCGCCATCGGGGGCGTCAGCGACTCGATGGGCCCTGTATAACCGAAGACCACACCCAGCTTGACGTCGGCTGCAAAGGCCGCGGCAGCGTACATGGGAACCAAGGCAAACAGGATACCGGCGATAAACTTTCTCATGGGTTTCTCCTCTTTTGATATCGTTGACTCGAGACCAACCTTTTGACCCATCCGCTATGCATCACTTCACGACAATAGATCAAAAGGTACAGAAGCGGCCGTTCCATCGTCCGTCAAGGAAGCGACCCGCCTAGTTGCTTCACCCCGTTCAAGGCCGCGATCTTGTAGGCCTCCCCCATGGTTGGGAAGTTGAACACGTTGTCGATGAAGTAGTCGATGGTGCCGTTGTAGCTCAGCACGGCCTGGCCGATGTGGATAAGCTCGCAGGCCTGGTCGCCGATGATGTGCACCCCCAGCAGGTGCCAGCCGTTGGGCTCGAAGAGCAGGGTCAGCATGCCGTGCGAGTCGCCGATGATGCCGGCCTTGGTAACCTCCTCGTAGGTGGCCACGCCCTTGGCGTAGGGGATGCCCTTGGCGTCCAGCTCCTGCTGCGTGTAGCCCACCATGGCGATCTCGGGGATGGTGTAGACGCACATGGGAAACAGCGTCCTGCGGCCGCCCGCCCGGCGTCCCAGGGCGTAGTTGGCGGCCATGCGGCCCTGCTCGCTGCTGGTGGAGGCCAGCGCCGGAAAGCCCACCACGTCGCCGGCGGCATAGATGCTCGGCACCGACGACTGGAACAGCTCGTTGACCTTGATCAACCCGTGCTCGGTGGTCTCCACCCCCACGTCCTCCAGCCCCAGCACCTTCACCGCCACCTCGCGCCCGCTGGCCACGATCACCGCGTCCGCCTCCAGCACCCGCCCGTCGGTGAGGGTGACCCGCGCCTTCTCCTCCCACCCGGACATGCGCTCGATCTTGTCGTACCAGGTGCCCCAGACGAACTCGACCCCGTAGTCCTCCATGCGGCGGATCAGCAGGTCGACGATGGGACGCTCGGCGAACGTCAGGAAGGTATGGTCCCGCTGGATCAGCGACACCTTGCAGCCCAGGACCGCGAAGGCCGAGCCGTACTCCGCGCCGATGACCCCGGCGCCGACGACGATCACCGACTCCGGCAGGGTCTTGCGCTTGAACTCCAGGGTAAAAACGGAGTCGGAGTCGAAGACGACCTCGTTGTCGATGGGTATGTCGGGCACGAAGCGGGGCCTCGACCCGGCGGCGATGATGATCTTCTCCGCCTTCAGGTTGATGGACTCCATGGGGTTCTTCAGCACCCATGCGTGTACCGAGTTCGGGCCGTCCACGGTCGCGTGATAGCCGCGGAAGACGTCGATGCGGTTCAGGTCGCGGTAGACCTGAAGCTGGTCCTCCATGGTCGCCACCCGCCGCTCCACCACCCTGCGCACCCGGATGAACAGGTCCGACAGCGTGATGTCCTTTTTCTCGGTGAAATCGGTGCCGTAGAAGGGGCGCTGGCGAACCCCGCGCAGGTAGATGATGGCCTCGCGCAAGGTCTTGCTGGGAATGGTGCCCGAAAGCAGCGTGATGCCGCCCAGGGTCTCCTGCCGTTCCAGGATGGCGACCCTGGCGCCCAGCTCGCACGCCTGAATGGCGGCCGTGTAGCCGGCCGGACCGCTGCCGATGACGATGACGTCGTAGTCGAAGGCCTGCATCAGTCCAGTATCCGCTACCGCCTGCTCAGCTCCGGGGTCCGCTTCCCTTCATCGTCGGTTCGAACCGGTTCCGCCATCGAGTCGTCGAAACATCTCAATAGCAGATAGCATGCGCGGATGTCACCAGCGCGCCCGGACCGATTCACGATTCGCAAAAAATTTCACGCCGGGCTCAGTGCCCGGTAGATCAACATCGTCCCGGCGAAGATCAGCAGAACCAGAACGGCGCGGTTGAAGGTCTGCTGGCGGATACGGTCCTGCGCCTTGAGGCCCATGTAGAAGCTCGCGAGGATGACCGCGGTTACGAACAACGAGAGCTTCACCGCCTCGACGTTGAACAGACCCCAAGTGGAGACCGCCACCACCTGCCAGAACTTGGCCATGATGAAGGCCGTGGAGATGGCCTTCACGAACTCGGCCTTGTCGAGCCGCAGGCCCTGGAGGTAGACCGCCATGATCGGTCCCATGGTGTTGGCCAGCCCGAGGAAGAACCCGCCCGCGAAGCCCATGACCGGGGACATCAGGCGCTCCGCCCGCGGGGGCGTGACGACCGTGAACGAGAACAGCCCGGCCCCCGCGCAAAGGACGACCACCGTTCCAAGGATGAGGTTCAGCACCCACAAGGGCAGCTGGGTCAGCTCCCAGGTGCCGAGGAACACGCCCGCCAGCGCAAACAGGAACATGGACGAGAAACGCCGCAGGATGGCGGTGGGAACGCCGTGGCGAAACACCTGGCCCAGGTCCATCAACATGCCGGGGAGCAGCAGCACGACGATGGCCATGCGGATGTCCAGCAGCAGGGTCAGCATGGGGGTGGCCATGAGGGTGAACCCCATGCCGGTGGCGCCCTTGACGAAACCCGCGAAGAAGATGGCCATGGCCGCCAGGGCCAGGGTGCCGTCAAGCTCCATTACGGAAGGCCACTCTCCGTTCGTCCTGAGCGTAGCGAGCCTTGGCGAGCGAAGTCGAAGGACGCCGTTGTCACTCGGGTTTCCATCGCTTCTGCACGTCCTGCAGCCGCTCGCCCCGCTCCACGGGCACGGCGCGCTCGTCCAGCTTGGCGCCGATGCGATGGTGTTCGCCCTTGACCGCCAGCGCCGCCTCGTCGTCGAGTTCCGGCGGCCACAGGCCCAGGGAGTAGCCGTGCCACGGGTTGCCGTACTTGAGCTCGGGCATGCCCAGCTCCTCCCACAGCTTCCGCGCCCGCTCCATGTACTCCCGGGTGGGCAGCGACACCGGCGGGAACTCCGCCTTCTTGGTGGCGTCGATGAGGAGCGACGAGTCCTCGCTGTCGTAGTCGCCGGCGTGGCCGTGCAGGCGCACCAGGTTGATGGGCGAGTGCACGGTCTGCCGGCCCTCGATGATGCGCACGTCCTTGTGTGGTTGCGAGCGGTGGCAGATGGCCCAGTTTACCGCCGCGAAGTTCTCGGGGTCGATGTCGTCGTCCACCGCGATCACCACCTTGCCGAGGTCGTAGCGGAAGCCCAGCACCGCCATCATGGCCTGCCAGGGGTCGAGCTTGTGGGTCTTGCGCATCTGCACCACCACGAACTGGCGCAGGTTCACCAAGGGCTCGTGCATGCCCACCCGCACCACGCTCTTGAGGTTGCAGTGGTTCCGCAGGTGGTCCAGCACCAGCGACTCCCAGCCCCGGTGCTTGATCTTGCTGCTCTCGCTGGGCGTGACCTGGCTCAGCACGCCCACGTAGTGCGGGTTCCGCCGGTGCGTGATGCAGGTGACCTCGAACACCGGGCTCAGGCTCCGGGGGTCCATGTAGCCGTGGGACTCGCCGAAGGGCCCCTCGGGCTCCAGCACGTCGGTGCGGATGTACCCCTCGATGACGATCTCGGCGTTGGCCGGCACTTCCAGGTCGACGGTCTCGCACTTGACCAGCGGCATGGGGCGGCCCAGGATGGCCCCGGCCACCCCCAGCTCGTCCACCCCGTAGGCGATCTTCTGCACCGCCACGTAGGAAAGGCACGGCACCGCGCCGATGACCCCGGCCGCCGGCAGGGGCTGGCCCAGGGCGCTGGCCTTGTTCCAGTGGATGGCCAGGTCCTGCTGGGCGCTGATCAGGTAGACGCCGGTCTTGGTGGGGGACTTGATCTGGCCGCGGTAGTTGCCGACGTTGCGGATGCCGGTGTCCGGGTCCTTGGTGATCCAATGGCAAGCCGTGAAGTACGGCCCGTTGTCGAATCCGGGCGTCGAGATGGGAACCGGAAACTCGTCGAGGCCGCCGTGCTCCAGCAGGCCGTCGCCGACGTGAATCTCCTCCTTGACCGGGCCGGTCTCCACCAGCTCCGGCGCCAGCGGCGCCGCCACCGCCGCCGACCACTTCTCGAAGCTCTTCCCCGGCTCGCACCCCATCCCCAGGGCGTAGATGGCCTCGTTGGACGCCAGCGCCCCCAACACCACCGGCGTCTCGTAGCGCCGGCCCTTGGCATCCACCACGTTCTCGAAGAGAAACGCCTTGCGCTCATGGTCCGGCAACCCCAGGAACTGCCAGCGCACCAGCGGATGCAGCTCCGTGTCCTTGTCCACCGGCGCGGCCACGCGCATCAACAGGCCCTGCCGCTCCAGCAGTTCGAGATACTCCCTGAGATCCTGATACATCCTGTAACCTCTGTCCCCCCTCTCCCCCTGGGAGAGGGCCGGGGTGAGGGAGCCCGTGACCGCACCCGGTGTTCGGCGGTCAGCGCCCCTTGTACGCAGGCTTGCGCTTCTCGCTGAAGGCGCGCGGGCCCTCCGCGGCGTCCTCGGTGCCGCCCACCATGGCGCGGAAACCGGCCTCGAAACGGATGGCGTCGGCCAGCGGCAGGTCGAGACCGCGCAGCACCACCTCCTTGACCGCCTGCAGCGCCAGCGGCGGGCCGTCGGCGATGGCGCGGGCGAGCTTCCCGGCCTCCGCCATTAGCTCGTCCCGCGGCACGACCCGGTTCACCAGACCGCAGCGGAAGGCTTCGGCCGCGGAGATGGACTCGCCGGTGTAGAGCATCTCCAGGGCCATGCCCAGCGGCACGATGCGGGGCAGCCGCACGGTGCCCGAGCTGCCGGGAAAGAAACCGCGCTTGATCTCCGGCAGGCCGAAGGTGGCCTCCTCGCTGCAAATGCGTATGTCGCAGGACAGGGCGATCTCGAAACCTCCGGCCAGGCAGTACCCGTGCACGGCCGCGATCATGGGTTTCCACACGGGTTCCCGGCGCCCGGGATCCCGGGCCAGCGCCGAGGTCCAGAACTCCCGCGCCCGCGGGTCCCCGGCCACCGCCCGCTCCTTCAAGTCCATGCCGGTGGAGAAGGCCCGGTCGCCGGCGCCGCTCACTACCGCCACCCGAAGCGCCGGGTCCGCGGCGAACGCGTCCCACACCCGCCCCAGCTCCGCCCACATCTCCTCGTTCATGGCGTTGAGCCGCTCGGGCCGGTTCAACGTGATGAAGGCGATGCCGTCTTTGGCTTCGAGGTCGATGTACGTGGCCACGCCGGAGTTGCCCCTACGGAAGCGGCATCAGTCGATGAACTTGGCCAGGGTCTCGCCCCAGATGGCCTTGGTTACGTCGAGGCTGATGTTGCCGGCGGCGATGTCCTGGATGCGGGCCTCGTCGATGGGGTAGCTGAACTGCTCGTTGCGCATGCGCAGGCGCTGGATGCCGCGCTCCACCATCAGCCCCCGGGCTCCGTCCACTGCCTCCTGCTGGGTGAAGGCGTCGGCGATCTGGTAGATGTTGGCGGGCCCGTGGCCGCGCTCGTCGTCGAGCACCACGGTGAAGGCCTCGGACAGGCGGTCGTTGAGCTCGCTGCCGCTCAACTGGGAGGCGGCGTAGAACAGGCCGCAACTGCCGCCCTCGAGCAGCCCCTGGGAGTTGATGAGACGCGCCCAGGACTCCTGGCGGGCCTCCTGCTCCTTGAACACCTCCGCCAGCCGCACCCATTCCTTCATGTCGGGCAACGACGGATCGGGGGTCCAGCGGTTGTAGCGCCGCACCACTTCCTTGATGTCCACGGGCTCGCCGGTGAGCCATTCGATGATGTCCACGCATCGGTTGCCGTGGTTGAGCTCCTGCTTGGTGCGCCAGAGGTTCTCCTCCAGCCAGTTCCGGTCGACGTCGCCGCCCCACCGGTCGACCCAGTACTGGTCCGACGCCGTCAGGTCGCCGCCGACCTTCTCGATGATCTCCTTCAAGCCGGTGAAGGTGCTCTCGATCTCCCGGCCCGCCTGCTTGGTGAGCCAGAGGACCTCCTTGTCGCGGTCCCGCTGGTCCCAGTTGAAGTAGGTGTCGGCGATCTCCGCCTCGCCCGCGGCAAAGACCGCCGCCACCCGCGCCAGTTCGCGGGTGGCGCGTTCGGTGAAACCGTTCCCTGTCTCGCTCATGTCCGTTCTCCTGTCCTCTTCACCGGCGGTGGCCGGGCGCGGGCGGGTTTGAAACCCGCCCCTACATTCTCTTTACAGGCTTCCGCCGTCTGCGCTCAGTTGTGGGCGCCGTCCCGTTCGTGTATCGCCCGCCAGATGTTTTCCGGCTTGAGGGGCAGGCTCATGATCTTGACCCCCAGCGGCGCCAGCGCGTCCTCGATGGCGCTGGCCAGCACCACCGGCGGGCCGATGGCGCCGATCTCCCCCACGCCCTTGAACCCGCCCGGCGTGAAGGGCATCGGCGTCACCATGTGGTGGATCTCCAGGTCCGGCATCTCCATGGCCGACGGGATCAGGTAGTCGGCGAAGGTGCCGGACAGGAGCTGTCCCTGCTCGTCATACACCAGCTCTTCGAGAAACGCGCCCCCGACGCCGTGGGAGATGGCGCCGGTGATCTGGGTGTCGACGATCATGGGGTTCACCATGTTGCCGGAGTCGTCCACGGTCAGATACTTGAGGATCGTGGTCTCGCCGGTTCCGGCGTCCACCTCCACGTAGGCCACGTGCATCGCGTAGGGAAACGTCGAGAAGTTGGACGTCCGCCCCTTGGCGTCGGGCTCGAAGCTGGTGTTGGGGTTGATGAAGTAGTGGGTGTCGTGGAGGCCCGGGTCCATGTTCCCGGGGAGCTGGTTGATGGAGTAGTAGGCCATGTTGGCCACTTCTTTGACCGTGAGCGCCACCCCCGGCCTCGTCCGGTCGAGGATCATGCCGCCGGCGCTTTCGAGGGCCTCGGGATGGCACCGCAGCGTGTGGGCGGCGATGGCCAGCATCTTCCGCCGCACCGCCTCGCACGCCTTCATGGCGGCGGAGATCGTCACCGTCGAGAACCGGCTGGCATAGGACCCGCTGGAGGACGACACCAGGGCGCTGTCGCCCTCGAACACCTGCACGTCCTCGAAGCGCACGCCCAGCCCGTCCGCCACCACCTGCGAAAGCGTGGTCTTGTGGCTCGCGCTCATGTTCATGTCGCCCGAGAACACCCAGGCCTTGCCCACGGGATCCAGCCGCACCGTCACGGTCTCGTAGCCGGCGTTGTAGGCGTTGGGCCGGAGCGAGCTCAGGGGCTCCAGCATGAAGGCGAGGCCGACGCCCCGGTAACGCCCTTCCCGGCGGAACCTCTCCCGCTCCGCCAACAGGCCGGCGTAGTCCGCCTCCGCCAGCGCCTTGCGCAGGCACGCGGGGTAGTCGCCGCTGTCGTAGGTGGAACCGGTGACGCAGGTGTAGGGAAACTCGTGGGGCTGGATGAGGTTGCGGCGGCGGATCTCGTCCTTGCCCAGGTCCAGCTCCAGGGCGGCCCGGTCCATCACCCGCTCCATGATGAAGTTGGACTCGGCCTTGCCGTTGGCCCGGTGGGGCCCGGCCGCCATCTTGTTGGTGACCACGCCGAAGGAGGTGGTGGAATAGTTGTCGACCCGGTAGGGCCCGGGAATGAAGTTGGCGGTGACGAAGGCCAGGGAGGTGCCGCCGCTGGGGTAGGCGGCGCCGAGGTCCACGATGACCCTGGTCTTGAGGGCGGTGATGCGGCCGGCCCGGTCGAAGCCCGCCTCCACGTAGTCGGTCTGGGCGCGGGAGTGGTGCGAGGCCACCATGTGCTCGCTGCGGCTCTCCCACCAGCCCACCGGCCGGTTCAGTTGAAGGGACAGGAGCGGCATCAGCACCTCTTCGGGATAGAACGCCCACTTGATGCCGAAGCCGCCGCCCATGGTGGGCGAGATCACCCGGATCTTGAGGTCGGCCCGCCCGAGGGTCTCCAGCACCAGGTTGGGCAGCGCGTGGGGCACCTGGGTGGAGCTCCACAGCGTCAGCAGGTTGTCCCGCTCGTCCACGCTGGCGATGACCCCCCTGGTTTCCATCGGCGTGCCGGTGTAGCGGTGCTGCACGATGCGCTCGCGTATCACCACCGGAGCCTCTTTCAGGAGCTGGTCCACCGGGCCTTCGCTGAAGCGGAACTCGTACTGGATGTTGTCCGGCCACTCCTCGTAGAGCCTCGTGGCCCCGCGCTCCAGCGCCGCCTCCACGTCCACCACCGGGGGCAGGGGTTCGTACTCCACGCGCACCGCCTCGGCCGCGTCCGCCGCCGCGTAGCGGTCCTCCGTCACCACCACCGCCACCGCTTCGCCGACGTGGCGCACCCGCTCCACCGCCAGACCGTAGTGGTCGGCGAACCGCACCCGCGGATAGTCGCTGGTGTAGGGCCGCGTGCGGGTGAAGGGGAACGGCGCCATGGGACGGGACAGCCGCCGGACGTCCTCGCCGCTCATGGCCGCCACCACGCCGGGCTGGGCAAGCGCCTCCGAAAGGTCCACACGGGTTATGCGGGCGTGGGCGTAGGGGCTCCGGTGGATGGCGGCGTGGAGCATGCCGGGGACGTGGACGTCGCTCAGGTAGGTGTTGCGTCCCTGGATGGAGTCGAAGGACTCCTTGCGCTTGATGCTCTGGCCGACGTAGGCCGCCATCAGCGCATCCTCTCCGCCGCCCTCTTCACCGCCTTGATGATGTTGAGGTAGCCGGTGCAGCGGCACAGGTTGCCGGAATAGGCCCGGCGGATCTCCTCGTCCGACGGGCGCGGATTGTCGTCGAGAAAGGCCGCCGTCGTCATCAGCATGCCCGGGGTGCAGAAGCCGCACTCCAGCCCGTCGCACTCCCAGAACGCTTCCTGGATGGGATGCAGGGCTCCGTCCCGCGCCAGCCCTTCCACCGTGCGGATCTCCGCCCCCTGGGCCCGGGGCGCCAGCACCTGGCACGACTTAACGGTCAGGCCGTCCATGATCACGGTGCAAGCGCCGCAGTTTCCGGTGTCGCAACCGATGTGCGTGCCCTTGAGGCCGGCCTTGTCGCGGATGAGGTCCACCAGCAGAAGGCGCGGCTCCACCTCGAACGAGTGGGCCGTTCCGTTGATGGTGGTGTTGACGGTTATGCGTTGCATGGTCGTTCGCCTTCAGCCGTTCCCGGGGGACGCGTCCGCCGCATCAAACCCCTCTCCCTTTGGGAGAGGGTGGCCGAAGGCCGGGTGAGGGCGCCCGCGACGGCCCTCGCGGTTTCGTTTCGTCACGTCCCCAACGGGCTGCTTGTCCCCGCGGACCCTCACCCCAACCCTCTCCCAGAGGGAGAGGGGGCCGGAGGGGCGGCGGGAGATCGGCGGCTTCACGACCCCGAACCCCTGTGCAGCCGGGCCCGGGCTCTTTCACGGGCCTTGGCCAGGGCGCGGGCGACGACCACCGGGGTCATGGCCCGGCGGTACTCGGCCGAGGCGTGGACGTCGCTTACGGGGTCGGCGTCCTTGCCGGCCAGCGCGCCGGCTTCGGCGAGGTCGGCGTCCGTGAGGCGCGTGCCCTGGAGCGAACCGCCCGCGGCCTCGCACACGAAGGCCGTGGGGCCCACCGCGCAGAGGGCTACGCGGGCATCGGCGCAGGTGCCCTGCGGCGAAAGGGTTACGAGCGCCGCAGCGCCAACCACTGCGTAGTCCCCGGCGCGGCGCGTGAGCTTGACGTAGGCGTGGCCGCAAGCACCCTCGGGAGCCGGCACGTCCACGGAGGTGACCATCTCGTCCTCGGCCAGCGCTGTGTCGAAGGGACCGGAAAAGAACTCGTGGACGGCGATGGCGTGTGTGCCGGCGGCGGATTGCGCCGTCAGGGTCGCTCCCAGCGCCAGCACCGCCGGCGCCAGGTCGCCCGAAGGGTCGGCCTGGCTCAAGGCGCCGCCCAGGGTGCCCAGGTTCCGGATGTGGATGTCGCCGATGGCGGCGGCGGCTTCCGCCAGGAGCGGCTGGCGTTCCGCAAGCTCGCGTTCAAGGGTCCGTTCCGTCACCAGCGCGCCGATCCGCAGGGGACCGGTGTCTTCCGTCGCCGGCGCGCCGATCCGCGGGGCGCCGGCGTCTTCCGTCGTCAGCGCACCCGGGCGCGCGGCAACGGCGCGAAGAGCCGCCGGTTCGGGCTGTTCGACGTCGGGGTCCCCCGGGCGCGCGCCAACGGCGTCCCTCCCGACATCCTTCAGCTCATGGAGCCCGCCGATGTCGATGATCACCGCCGGACGTATCAACCTCAGCTTGAGCATGGGCAGGAGGGACTGCCCTCCCGCCATGAGACGAGCCTCGTCGCCGTGCTCACGGAGCAGGGCGAGCGCTTCGGAGAGCGTATCCGGCGCCCGGTACTCGAAGGGCGGAGGGATCATTCGACAAGAGACCGTTACCCGCGGGAGCGCGCCAGCTTCCACTCCTCGCCGCGCACGGACTCGTGGAACAGCTCGTCCACGTCGGCATCGTTCCTGCACATGCCCTGCTCGCGGGAGTAGCGCGCCAGGGTGCCGAAGTTGTTGCGGTTGGTGTCGTTGAGGCCGTAGACCCACGGGTCCTCGCCCAACTGCTCCAACTGCTCCTCCCAGGCGTCCCGGAAGAACGCCAGCGGCACGATGCGGGGGTTGTTCATGCGGCTGTAGGTCCACTGCTTGGCCTTCTCGAAGGCCACCATCAGGTTCATGGGCACCCAGGGGTACTTGTCCACGATCTCCTGCTTGATCACCGTCGTGTGCATGATGGGAAAGATCCCGGTGCGCTTGAAGTAGTCCATCTCCACCTGCTTGGGATCGTCGAAGAGGCGCTTGACCCGGGTGTCGCCTTCCAGGATGGGCGCGAGGATGTCGGGGTGGATGACGGCGTCCAGCTCGCCCTCGGCGAGCATCTCCTCGACCCGCTTGCCCTTGGGCAGGCGCTCCATCCGGAGCCCCTCCGGCGGATCGAACGGCACGTCCTCCTCCCTCTCGGCGCGCCATTCCAGGTCCGTGAAAGAGACGCCGTACTCGTCCTGCAAGGTGCCACGGATCCACAGGAGCGCGGTGGCCTGCCAGTTCTTGAGCCCCACGGTCTTGCCGACGAGGTCCTTGGGTTCCTTGATTCCCTTGTCCGCGTTGACGAAGACGAAGCCGTGGCGGAACCGGCGATGCAGGAACACCGGGATGGCGGTCAGGTCGTCCGCCTCGCCGCGGTCCTTGGCCAGCAGGTAGGACGAGCCCGAATGTTCGCCCACGTCGAACTCGCGGAACCGGGCGATGCGCCAGTGCCGGGTGGACGAGTCCATGTCCGTGAGCACGGTGAGCTCGATCCCGTCCGGCTGGATCACCCCTTCCTTGAGGGCGCGGATGCTCTCGTAGTCGCCGCACGCCAGCGTCAGATGAAGTTTCTCGGCCATTTCGTTACCTCCGAATCGTCGCACGGGCGGGTTTGAAACCCCGCCCCTACAGCCGTCATTCCTCGCCCACGGCAAAGATCCCGCGCGCCTTGGCACACGAATCGACCGTTTCAACTCCCCCCGTTACGCGCAGATGCCGCAGGAATACAAGTTGTAGGGGCGGGTTTCAAACCCGCCCGAACCTGCACCGCGCTGCCAGCCGGCGAAGGCTTCCACAAGCCGCCAACGCGGGGCGCCCCGTCAGTCGATGGCGAGCCGCTTGGCCCGCCGTACGAAGTAGTCCCACATGCTGCCCAGGCGGTGCGGCGTGTAGATCTGATCGTACTTCTCGCGCGCCTCCTCGTCGCTGCTCCAGGTGGGATCTCCGGCGGCGGCCGCCAGGAGCTGGATGCGGCACGCCTTCTCCAGGAAGATCGCATACAGGGTGGCGGTCTCCACCGATTCGCCGACCACGGTGGAGCCGTGGTTCTTCATCAGAACGGCCCGGGCCTGGCCCAGCGTCCGGGCCACCTTCACCCCGAGCTCGGGAGTCCGGATCAGCACCGTGGTGTCGTCGAAGAGCGGCAACCCGTCGTGGAAGATGGAGCCCTCGTGGCTCACCGGACGTAGCGCCTGCCGCAGGGAGCCGAAGGCCGTGGCATGGGGCGGATGGCTGTGGATGACGCAGTTCACGTCCGGGCGCGCCTTGAAGATCTCGGTGTGGATGAACACCTCGGAGTGGCGCTCGTAGTCGCCCTCGATCTTGTTGCCGTCCAGGTCCACCTTGATGATGTGGTACGGCCGGATCTCCTCGAAGCCGTAGCTGTGAGGCTTCATCAGGATGGCGTTCTCGCCGGGTATCCGGGCCGATACGTGGCCCAGGATGTTGTCCCAGTGCCCGTCGATGGCCAGGATGTTGCACGAGATGGCCACCTTGTCCCGCAGAGCTACCAAGTCGTCCATGAAACCCCCGTTCGATCCGCGAACCCGCGCCCGCTGAAGGCGCGGTGCAGGCGCGGGCGGGTTTGAAACCCGCCCCTACGCGTCATCCGTTACCCATTCTGAGTCTGAAACGCTGTATCTTCCCCGTCACGGTCTTGGGCAGGTCGTCGACGAACTCCACCCAACGCGGATACTTGTAGGGTTCCAGGCTGCCCTTGACGAAGTCCTGGAGTTCCCGGGCCAGCCCGTCGCCGCCGTGGTGCTCGCTCTTGAGGATGACGTACGCCTTGGGCTTGATGAGGCCGTCGCCGTCGGCCTCTCCGGTCACCGCGGCCTCGAGCACGGCCGGGTGCTCCATCAGGGCGTTTTCCACCTCGATGGGCGAGACCCACATGCCGCCCACCTTGAGCATGTCGTCGGAACGGCCACAGTACCAGAAATAGCCCTCGTCGTCCCGGTAGTAGGTGTCGCCGGTCTTGAGCCACTCGCCGAGCATGGTGCGCTGGGTCTGCTCGTGCTTGTTCCAGTAGTAGGGCGCGGTGGCGTCGCCGGCGACGTACAGGTTGCCCACCTCGCCGTTGGGCACCTCGCGCCCCTCGTCGTCCACCACCTTGGCGACGAAGGCCGGGGTCACTTCGCCGCTGCTTCCCGCCTTGGTCCGCCCCGGACGGTTGGCGAGGAAGTCGTGGGTGGCCTCGGTGGAGCCCACCACGTCCAGCAGCTCCACCCCCACCTTGTCCCGCCACTGGTGGAACAGCGCGGGCGGCAGCGGCTCCCCGGACGACAGGCAAATCCGGAGCGAGCTGAGGTCGTATTCCTTCTCCACCCGCAGCATGCGCGAGTAGAGCGTCGGCACCGAGTAGAAGAAGGTCGGGCGGTAGCGCTCGATGGTCTGGAGGATCCGCTCCGGGTCGGGTTTCTCCGGCCACAGCACGCCGGCGGCGCCGAAACGGAACGGGAAGTACAGGGAGTTGCCCAGCCCGTAGGAAAAGAACAGCTTGGAGGCGGAAAAGCAGACGTCGTCCTCGGTCATGCCGAGCACGGGTTTCACGAACAGGTCGGTGATGGTGATCATGTCGTGGTGGAGGTGGACCGCGCCCTTGGGGCTGCCCGTGCTGCCCGAGGTGTAGTTCCACATGACGACGTCGTCACGTCCGGTGGGCTCGGCTTCGAGCTCCGCGGACTGGCCTTCCATGACGGCGTCCCAACCCGTGGCGCCGCCCCACGGCGTCCCCACCACCACCACGTGCCGCAGGTGCCGCGGCCGCTGGCCGATGGCCTCGATCTCGGGCAGCGCGGATTCGTCCACCACGACGATGCGCGCGCGGCTGTCGTTGAGGAGGTACTCGTAGTCCCCGGCCTTCATCCAGGGATTGACCGGAATGGGGACGGCGCCGATCTTGATGGCGCCGAAGAAGCTGAAGGCGAATTGCGGGCAGTCGGGAAGCACCAGCAGCACGCGCTGCTCGGTGTCCAGGCCCAGGCCCCGGAACGCGTTGCCGGCCCGGTTGACCGCCTCCTGAACCTGCCGGTAGGTGAACCGCTGGTCCTCGTACAGGATGGCGGTGCGCTCGCCGCGGCCCGCGCTCACGTTATCGTCGACGAACGTCGTGGCCGCGTTGTAGGGGTCCGGCAGTTCGAGTCGCGGAGCGTTCATGGCAGGTGTCCTGTCCCCGCTGTCGGTTGATGAATCCCGAGCCCGTACCGGCGGGTAGCGCGGTGCGGGCGCGGGCGGGTTTGAAACCCCTTGCAGCCCATGCCGGCCGACAGCGCGGTGCGGGCACGGGCGGGTTTGAAACCCGCCCCTACAAACTTCGGCCGTACGGGGCCTACTCGCCTCCCACCATCTCGGAAGTCTGCTCCGTGGCCATGACCACGGACTTGACCTCGCTGTAGTGCTCGACGGCCTCGTTGCCGTGCTCCTTGCCGACGCCGCTCTGCTTGACGCCGCCGAAGGGCAGTTCGTCGTAGATGATCTGCGCCGAGTTGACCCAGGTGTAGCCCGCGTCGAGCTTCTCGGCCGCGTACATGGCCTTGTCGATGTCCTGGGTCCACACCGAGGAGCCCAGCCCGAAGACGGAATCGTTGGCCAGCGCCAGACCCTCCTCGAGGTTCCTGACCCGAACGACCGGCAGCGCCGGCCCGAACACCTCGTCGGTCAGCAACTTGGAGGTGGGGTCCACGTCCACCACGATGGACGGGTTCAGGAAGTTGCCCTTGTCGAACTCGTCGCCCTTGGGGCGGTCGCCCCCCACCAGTACCCTGGCGCCCTTCTGCACCGCGTCCTCCACCTGCTCCTCCACCTCCTCGCGCTGTCCCTTGGTGTGCAGCGGTCCGAGCATGGTTCCCTTGGTGAGGCCGTTGCCCACCCGCAGCTTGCGCACCTTCTCCACCAGCTTGCCGACGAACTCGTCGTAGATCTCGTCGTACAGGTAGAGGCGCTTCACCGCCAGGCAGGCCTGGCCGCAGTTGAAGAAGCGGCCCACCGAGGCCGCGCTCACGGCCCGGTCGATGTTGGCGTCGGCGCACACGATCATGGGGTCGCTGCCGCCCAATTCCAGGGTGACCCGCTTGACCTCCTGGGAGGCCACTTCCATGATCCGCTTGCCGGTGTCGGTGGCGCCGGTGAAGCCGACCTTGCGGATGACCGGGTTGCGCAGGATCTCCTCGCCCACGGCGCCGCCCGGCCCGGTGACCATGTTGATGGTGCCCTTGGGAAGTCCGGCCTGCTGCACCAGCTCGACGCAGCGGGTGGCGGTCAGCGGCGTGGTGCTGGCGGGCTTGATGACCATGGCGTTGCCGGCGAGCAGCGCCGGTCCCACCTTGTTGCCCATCAGCGACACCGGGAAGTTCCACGGCACGATGGAGCCCACAACGCCCATGGGCTTGTGCATGATGAGGCCGTAACGGCCGTCGGCGAGCTTGACGTAGCCGCCGCGCAGGGTCTTGGCCATGCCGGCGTAGTGCTCCAGCGTGTGCGCGAAACGGCGGATCTCCAGCACCGACTCCCGGTGCGCCTTGCCCTGCTCCTTGGTGAGCAGCTCGGTCAGGTCCTTCTCGTTCTGGAGCACGAGATGCGCGGCCTCGGACAGGCACTCGCCGCGCTTGGAGGGGGCGAACTTGCCCCATTCCACCGCCGCCTCTTCCGCGGCCGCCACGGCCCTCTGGACGTCTTCCGCCGTGCCCTTGGGAACCGTGTCCACCAGCTCGCCGGTGGCCGGGTTGTAGATGGATGTGGTCTCGCCGCTTGCCGTATCCGTATACTCGCCTGCAATGAACATCTGCATGGGACGAACTCTCCTCGTGTAGTGAAGTCGATTTTAGCCCGCGGGACTTGGCCGGGATTTTGCGTCGTAACCGGTGAAGGGGCGGTTTCGGCGAATCTGCGTCAGTCGAAGGCTGAAGCAGAATGAACCACGTCGGGGCAGGGCTGTCAAGGAACCTCGTTGACGCGCCGGGACTATTATTGTAATCAACGGTCTGCTAGGGAGACATCCAGATGAACGTCGATATTTCGGCAATCGCCATCATCTTGTCAGTCATTGGAGTAGGCATTGCGCTGGGTCGCATGATCCATGGCCTGCGCACCGACATGCACCGGGAAATGGACCTGCGGTTTGCCCAAGTGGACCAGCGCTTTGCCCAGGTGGACCAGCAATTTGCCCAGGTGGACCAGCAATTTGTCCAGGTGCGCCAGAGCATTGCCGAAGTGCGTGAGGACGTACGCGAGCTTCGGCGGGACGTGAACACCCTGCGGGAAGAAACGGCCGCTCTGCGAGAGCGGACCGCCCAGACCGCCGGCGCATAAGACCGGACCTCATGCGCCGGCGGCGCTGGAACACGTCAGAACGGCGTCCGGGTCTCCTTGCCGCTCATCTCCACGTAGACCTTCTCCGACGTGACCGGCTTGCCGTCGAGGCAGTCCTTGAGCCAGTCCACGACGATGGTGCGCGCCGCCGGGTTGCGGAGCGAGTGGCGCTCGCCCTCGTAGACGTAGAGAACCTTGGGGCAGGTGGCCTCTTCCACGACCTCGTAAGCGTACTCGATGGGACACAGTTCGTCGTCCTCGCCCGCCACGACCATGTAGGGACACTGGATCCTGGCCGCGACCCCCTCCAGGGTCAGGGTCTTGCAGAACTCGTCGAACTCCGCCTCGTCGTCGTAGCCGGACATGTACATGTAGTTGAGCTTGAAGGTCGGCGCGGCGGTGTTGAAGATGGTGTACTGCGTGGGCTCCATGCACACGCCCACCACCGCGCAGGCCTTGAAGCCGGGCTCGGCGGCAGCCATGCGCGTGCCCCAGTAGGAGCCCATGCTCGACCCGTAGATGGCCATCCGGTCGCCGTCGATCTCGGGGCGCGTCTTGAGATAGGCGTAGGCCGCCCTGGCGCCGTCCTCGCAGTTGGAGGCGGTGCAGGTGATGCCGCGCTCCCGGGTCTCCCCCTGTCCCGGACCGTCGATGGAAAGGATCGCCAGCCCACGCTGGAGCAGCGGGTCGCCCATGAGCGGATTGTCCTCCTTCACGCCGTCCATGCCCGGCTGATAGAGGATGCACGGGAACCGCTCTCCCGGAGCGGGCTGGTGCGGCAGGTGCAGCAACGCCGCCATCTTTCCGCCCGGCACCGCCAGGTCCACCCGCCCGATGGGATGGTCGGCGAAGCCGATGTAGCGGTCGTAGCAGTCCCGCTTGCTCTCCGCCCAGGCCATGCGCTTCGGGTTGCCGTCCTCGTAGATGCCCCACTGGGCGGCGGTGTAGTAGGTGGCCGCCACGTAGTAGTGTTCGCGCGCCTCCACCGTGTGCCCCAGGGCCTCGGCGGCCCGCCCTCTCTGTTCGCGGCCGTGGGCGGCGCGGGAGAACTCGCGCGGGAAATCGGTGAACTTCTGCACTCGCTGGCCGATACCCCGCAACTCCCCGGCGATGCCCGGCCCGCAGTTCCGCAGCATCTTGTGCGAGCGTCCCTGGTCGAAGTCGAGGCCGCTCACCTTGATGACCTGATCGAGTATCCAGCGCTGCTCCTGCCAGCGTTTCATCTTCCTCTCGGTGCTCGCGCGCATGGTCGTGTTCTCCCTCGTCGATCCGCGTCCGGGGTGCCGGCGGGTCAGCGGCACCCGCCGCCGGACGGTCCCTTGACCCTTTCGAGTGGGTCTATATACAATCACCCTGCCTCCGACAACGGGGTGCTTGCAGACGCGCGCCCTCACCCCGGCCCTCTCCCGGAGGGAGAGGGGGACAATGGGTGCAGACCGGGTACATGGTTTACGTTTTGGACCGGGTACATGGTTTACGTCAGCCGCCATCCGGTGAAGTTGCATGACAAAAAGCGAAACCGACGCGAAGCTCGATGAGCGCATCGCCGTGCTGGAGGCCGCCCCGCTACGATGGTGGGCCGGGGAGGCGGAGGTGGTCCGGGTCTACTTCTCGAATCCCCGGACCCGCGAGGACGACCTGCGCTGGCTCAAGCTGCAGGCAGCCCGGGAGCTCGGTACGGTGGAGCGGTTGATCGAGGCCCTGCCCGCCGATCTCACGCGGATCGAAACGGCGGTAGACCGCGATTCTTTCGAGGCCTCGACTCGATCCGTCTACGAGGAGGCGCGGCACTACCGGCTTCTGGCGGACATCATGGAGCAGATCGCGGGAGAACGGCCGGACCCGCAAGAGCTGCTGGCGCTGTCGGGTTGCCAAAGCGAACGGCGCGGACACCCCGACCTTCCGGCCATGACCGCCGAGATCGAGGTCACCCACCGGCTCCTGGAAACCCACGGCGAGCTAGCGGAAGTGGCCCTGGGCTTTTCCGAGGGCGCCGGGGCGGCCATGTTCTACATGGGAAACAAGCTTCTCGAACTGCCCTACACCTCGTACTCCAACGGCGCCGTGGAAAAGGCCATCTCGGAGGCCATGGGCGTCATCTTCCACGACGAGATGCGCCACGGGCCGGTTCACATTCCCGACATCGCCCGGGCCATCCGCAACGACGAAGACCTCGAGACGGCGCGCCACATCGTCACCGAGAAGGCCATCGCGCACCTGAGGCTCCGCAACGAAACCTTCGGCAACCCCCTGACCGAAGCACGCATGGCCGAGATCGACGCCGACATCGGCGTCGAGCCTCTGCCGGTGGACTACCGGAACATCACGCCCGTTTCTCCATACTCCGCGTGAGGCGTCTAGTGTCCTGTCCGGCTAATTCGCATGACAATATGCGGAGGATTTCTCGTGCGAATTGGCCGGACAGGACACTAGTGTGGTGTCTGGTTAATTCGCATAATAATATGCGGAGGATTTTTCGTCGTCGGCAAGGCGCGATGACGAGCAGTGGCGGGTACCACGCGAGGAAGAGCAACGCAGCCGACGGCGAAAAAGACCCGCAGATTATTGTGCGAATTAACCAGACACCACACTAGAGTTGGGCTTCCATGAGGATTCGCCCGCAAACCGTCTTCAGTCTCCTGGTCCTGGTGTTCTTTGCCGTCGTGATCTGGGCGGCGAAGGACTGGCCCGTGAAGGCGCAGCTCTATCCCTGGGTGATCGGCATTCCCATGCTCGTGCTGGCCGCCTTCCATCTCGTAACGGACTTGAGGAGCAGCGCCGGGAAGAGCGGCTCTACCGCCGCGCCGGCCGACCCGCCGGACGCCACACCGGCCGACATTCAGTTCACGAAAGAGATCGACCCCGTCGTCGCGAGGCAGCGGACGGTCCAGATCTTCTCGTGGATCTTCGGTTTCCTGCTGGCGTGCTGGCTCCTTGGCCTGTCCGTGACGATCCCGCCGTTCGTCTTCCTCTACCTCAAGGTCAAGTCGGGCGAGGGGTGGACCCTCTCCCTCGTGCTGACCGGTGCCGTCTGGCTCCTGTTCTGGGGCCTCTTCGACCGGTTGCTGCGGCTGCCGTTCCCCGACGGACAGCTCTATCTTTGGCTGGGGCTATGATCGAGTCCGCCACAAGCGGCTTGCTCCAGGTGTTGTCCTGGCCCGCGTTCGGCTTCCTCCTGCTTGGAGGTGCCATCGGCTTCGTCGTCGGCATCCTGCCGGGACTCGGGGGGCTGACCACCCTGGCCCTGATGCTCCCCTTCGCCTACACGATCCAGGAGCCCATCGCCGCTTTCTGCTTCCTTCTCGGGATGCACGCCATTACCGGGACCACCGGCGACATCACCTCCATCCTTTTCGGCATTCCGGGCGAGGGGACGTCCGCGGCCACCATCATGGACGGCTACCCCATGACCAAGAAGGGGCAGGCGGGGAGGGCCTTGGGGGCGGCCCTGACCAGCTCGCTGGTGGCCGGGCTCGAGGGGGCGCTCATCCTGGCCATCTCGATTCCCATCATGCGGCCCCTGGTGCTGTTCTTCGGCGCGCCCGAGCTTTTCATGCTCACCATCCTGGGAATCACGTTCCTCGCCACGCTCAGCAGCGCCTCGCTCAGCAAGGGAGTCCTGGCGGGAGGCATCGGGCTGGCGATTTCCGCCGTCGGCATCGAAGACCATACGGGAACGCTCCGCTACACCATGGGGACCATCTATCTCTGGGAAGGGCTGAGTCTGGCGCCGGTCGTCGTGGGGCTCTTCGCCATCCCGGAGATCGTGGACCTGGCGGTGAGGGGTTCGAGCATCGCCGAGTCCAAGGTGGAAAGGATCAGCGGCGTGCTGGAGGGGGTCAAGGATACTTTCCGGCACTTCTGGCTCACCATGCGCTGCGGCATGATCGGCGTCATGGTCGGGGCCGTGCCCGGGGTGGGGGGCGGCGTCTCCCAGTGGATGGCCTACGCCCACGCCGTGCAGAGCTCGAAGGACAAGAGGCGTTTCGGAACGGGGGCGGTGGAAGGCGTGCTCGGACCCGGCGCGGCCAACAACTCCAAGGAGGGCGGCAACCTCATCCCCACCGTCGCCTTCGGGGTTCCGGGGACCACCGGCATGGCGATCCTCCTGGGGGCTTTCCTGATCGTCGGGCTGACGCCGGGTCCGGATATGCTGACCAAGCATCTCGACGTCACTCTGGCGATGGTGTGGATACTGGTGATCTCCAATATCCTCGCCGCGGGCGTCGCCTTCCTGTTTCTCAGCCAGTTGGTCAAGCTCACCTTCGTGCGCGGGAATCTGCTGATTCCTTTCCTTGTCGTGTTCGTATTCCTCGGCGCGTTCTCGGCCAACAACCACTTCGCGGATATCGTGGTGGCGTGCGTCTTCGGCGTCCTGGGCTATTTCATGGTCCTTTTCGGATGGCCGAGGGCCCCGTTCGTGCTGGGCCTCGTCCTGGGACGCCTTGCGGAGAGGTACCTCGGGATCTCGCTCGGCGCCTACGGCACGGCCTGGCTGCTCCACCCGCCGGTTCTGGTCATGATCGTGATTTTGTTGGGAAGTGTATCCTATAGCGTGTACAAGAGGGTCAGCGCCGGCAACCAGCCGGTCGAGGGCCGCGTGGAACAGGACGAACTCTAGTGGATTCCGGGGTTATTGAAGTCTTCTTTTGGTTCCAAACAAGGGTAGCGTCTAACCACCTTGAAGGGAGGCAATACCATGAAATGGACGAGTAAGATTTTGATGCTGGCGGCCGCGGTCTGGATACTCCAGGGCTCGATGCCGGGATCCGCCGAGGCCCAGGCCAAACCCTACTACGAGGGGAAGACCATTCTGGTCATCGTCGGCTCCGGACCGGGCGCGGGAAACGATATCAGGACGAGATTGTTCGCCCGGCACGCGGCCAGGCATATACCCGGCAACCCGCAGCTCGTGGTGCAGAACCGAAGCGGCGGCGGCGGCCTCAGGGCGCGCAACTACCTGTACAACATCGCCAAGCCCGACGGGCTCACCATCGCGGAGATCATCCGGGGCACCGGCCTTCAGGACGCCATCGACGAACCGGCGGCGCGCTTCAAGGCGGACAAGTTCAATTGGATCGGAAACCTGACCACCGCAACCGCGACCTGCGTGGGCCGCATCGACCGGGTCGGAGCGAACCTCGAGGACGCCATCAAGCGTTCCAAGACGACCCAGTTGCGCGAGGGTGAAACGAGCGGCAACAGCACCGGCGCGGCGATAGGGAAGATGTTGCAGAGGTTCACCGGCATCAACACGAGGCTGGTGGTGGGTTACCAGGGCGGCGCGCCCATCGATCTCGCCATGGAGAAGGGCGAGGTGGACATGCGCTGCGGCTTTGTCTGGAGCTCGGCCAAGACCCGGAAGAAGCACTGGTTCAAGCGCCTGGGAAGCGACAAGCCCTTCGCCTCCCTGCTCATCCAGGTCGCGACCAAGCGGCATCCGGAGTTGTCCGACGTCCCGACCCTGATCGAGCTCGCGCCCGACCAGGAGTCGAAGGATGTCGCGGAGATGCTGACGTTGACGTACCGGAACGCCTATCCGATGCTGGCGCCTCCGGGAACGCCCGAGAACATCGTCAAGATCTTGCGGGATGCTTTCTGGGCCACGGTCCACGACCCGCGGTACCTCGCGGACGCGAAGAAGATCGGCTATCTGGACGACGAGCCCCTGAAGGGAGAAGACGTCCAGGAACTGATCGGGAAGATCGTGTCCTCGCCGGAGAAATCCAGAAAGCTCATGGCCAAGATCGTCTCCGGGAAATAGCTCGACATGCCGCCGTCACGGGGGTCTGAGAGCGGTTTCCGCCCCCGTGACCAAGCCGGCCGGTGGAAAGCAGACCGGGTCGGGACCCTTGCATCATCAACACCGGATGCGGATCCGGGGGAGAGAAGTCCGTGGATGAATCCCCGAGCACAAGCACGACAGGCACGCGGGGCCTGTCTCGTCAGATCGCCGAATTCACCGTGTCATTGAGCCTGGACCAGCTTCCCGCCAACGTGCTGTCCAACGCCAAGCTCGCCGTTCTCGACTGTCTCGGCGTATCGGTTCTGGCCGCGGGGGAAGAGATCGGCGGCAGGTTGCTGCGGTACGCCCGCCAAAACCTGGGACCGGGGTCCTGTACGGTTTGGGGCTCCGATCTCGCGTTGAACCCGAGAGACGCCGCGCTGGTGAACGGGACTCTGGCGCACGGCCTCGATTTCGACGACCGGGGCCATGCCTCCACCTACACGTTGGCGGCTGCCTTGGCCGCCGGTGAAGGTTGCGGCGCCTCCGGAGCCAGAACCCTTGAGGCTTTCATCGCGGGTCGGGAAGCCATGATGACCCTGGAGCCGCTCTTTGCCAGACGCAGCAGCGGCATCGGACCCGGCGCACGGGGGTGGCACAGCAACGGCATCCTCGGCCCCATCGCCGCGGCCTGTGCCGCAAGCAAGGTCCTCGACCTCGATGTCTCGCGGACCCTCGCCGCCGTCGGGCTTGCCGCCGGTTCGTGCGGGGCCTTGACCAGGGACGGCGGGACCATGGCGAAGCCGTTTCGAGTCGGCCACGCCGCATCCGCGGGCCTGACCTGCGCGTACCTGGCGCGGGAGGGCTTTACCAGCGACGAGACCGCCATCGAGGCCCGCTACGGGCTTCTGGACGCGGTCGGTCCGCTTCAGGAAGACATTCTGAAGGCGTTGGGAAGGGGGCTGGGGACCGAATACCGCCTCGGCAAGGAGGTCAAGCTGAAGCGTTTCGGCTCCTGCACCGCTACCCATGACGGGGTCGAGGCGATGCTGAGGTTGGTTCAGGAAAAGGGACCGCTGGCGCCGTCCGAAATAGACTTCATCGAATGCGACATGCACCCGTACCCGCTGGTGAGGATGCAACCGGAACGAGGTTTCGAGGGAAGGTTCAGCATGGCCTACTGCCTCTCCCTGGCTCTGCTCTACGGGCAGTTGGATCCCGAGAACTTCACCGACGAACGCGCCCGGGACCCGGAGTTGAGGGACCTGCTCGGGCGGGTCCGCCATGTCCCAGGATCGGACTCACTGGTGGTGCGGCTGAAGGACGGCACCGCCGTGACCGAACCCGTCCGGACCCCTGCGGACCTCAAAGGGCGCGAAGCCGTGCTGAACAAGTTCAACGCCTGCGTCGGCAGGATTCTGTCGGAGGCTCAACGGACGGCCGTGCCGGAGATTGTCGACCGTCTCGAGGAAAGCCCGTCGATCGAGCCGTTGATGGATGCGCTACGTCCTAGTGTCCCATTGAAAACTCACGTGAGTCCGTAGAAGCTGGCGGCGTTGTCCCACGTGAGCTTTCGCTTCTTCTCATCGGACATGCCTTCGCACTGACGCTCCACCGCGTCCCTCGAGGTAGGCCAGGTGGCGCCGCCGTGCGGATAGTCACTCGCCCACATGACGTTGTCCAGCATGCCGAAGACTTCCGCTCCGAGAATGCCGGCGCGGTCCTCCTGGAACGTCACGTAGACTTGCCGCCGAATCATTTCACTGGGAAGCGCCGCGTCCCTCGACGCCACCGACGCCTCGGATTGGGCCCTCTTCAGGGCGCCATCCATGCAATTCATGTACGGAAGCACCCAGGACAGGTCGTACTCCGCGAATACGACCCGAAGCCGCGGATGGTTCTGGAGCGCTCCGCCGAACGTCAGCTCCGTCAGGAGGCCCAGGGGCTCCAGGATACCGCGTCTCAACGAGTTGTGGCCCTGTTGGACCGGCGAGATGTTCTTGAGCCGCGCCCGCATCCGGTCCACGCCCTGCAGGATGTTGACGTGGATGTGGATCGGGAAATCCATGTCCTCGGCCTTGGTCCACAGCGGCTCGAATACCGGGTCCGCGTAGCTCATGCCCTCGGGCAAGCCCGACGGTATCAACACGCCCTTGTGTCCCAGCTTGGCGCAGCGCTCCATCTCCTCCAGCGACCACTCCACGTCGAGGGCCGAAAGAATGCCTACGGCCAGGAGGCGATCGGGAGCGGTGTTGGCGTACTCGATGATCCAGTCGTTGTACGCAATCAGGCCGGCTTTCTGCAGCTCGGTTTCCTCGCCCTTCAATGAGAAGAAATTGCGCGCCATGCTCGGGTAAAGCACCTCCGTCCTGACCCCGTCGAGGTCCATGTCGTGCAAACGCGCCGCGGGGTCCCAGGGGCCGCGCCAGTCCTCCCAGGTGAAATTTTCGATCACGTCGATGATCTTGCCGCCCTTGGCCTGTACCCCTGCGGTAAAGGTCATGCCCACCGGATCCGGTTCGTGGCCGTCGAACACCATGTAGAGACCCTTCTTGCCGGGCGGGTCCTTGACGAAATGAGGGCCATGCTCACGGAGTCTCTTCGGTATTCGCTCCCAAGCCTCCGGCGGTTCGTTGACGTGCGAATCCGCGGAGAAGAATCTTGCCTCTTCCTGAGCCATGCCTTGCCTCCTCTGTTCTCAAAAGACCCGCGGGGGAGTATCTATACGGGACAGGAGAGTATCCGTATCCCTGTCTTACTGTCAATCATGCGGATCGCGCGGCAATGACACGGTTTTCCGTCACACTCGGGTCTTTCTGCCTCATTGCGGCCGCCCTGTTGTGGTTCCTGCCGGGGCCGGTCGGGGCAGCCTCCCTCGACGACGAGTTCGTGACCTGGAAGCGCCACTGGGCGGTCACCGAAAAGAAGTTCGAGATCTCCGCCAAGCGTTTCCGTCTCAACAAGAACCTGCGGCACCCTCGTCCCGTCATCCTCATCCACGGCCTGCTGGTGGACAGCCGTTTTCTCGACTACGGCCGGGCCAGCCTGGCCCGACACCTGGCGGAGGCGGGGTTCGACGTCTGGAACCTGTCGCTGCGCGGCACGGGCCGGAGCCTCGATCCCCTGGGTTGGGGCAAGAAGGCCTGGAACCTCGACGACATCCTCAAGGACGACCTTCCCGCGGTCCTCGAATACGTCAGGAAGATTACCGGCGAGGCCGAGGTCTTCGTGGTGGGCTACGACTTGGGCGGGGCCCTCGCCTTCGCCCATGCCGGCACGGTCCCGGAGCACGGCGTGGCGGGTATCGTCGGCATCGCCGCCCCCATGTCCTTCGACAGCCCCGAGCAGGACGGGCTCGACGTCCTGCTCAGGCTGGACCGCAACCCGACGCTGAGGAACGCGCTGCTCTACTGGGGCACATCCGCCCTCAACCGCTACCTCTTCATGCTTCCAGGGCTCAAGGACTCGTTCTACAACCCCGAGAACATGGACCCGCGGGTCGCGCAGCAGTTGCAGGAGACCCTCCTCATCCCGGTCAATCCCGGCGTCCTTGACCAACTGACCACGACCATCGACAGGGACGAGTTCGTGTCCGCCGACGGCGCCGTAAGCTACCGTGAAGCGTTGTCCAACATCCGCATCCCGGTGCTCCTGATAGGGGGCGCGGCCGACCCCATCGCACCCCCGGAAGCGCTGAAGACGGTCTACTCGGAGATTGCCTCGGAGGACCGCGACCTCATGATCTTCTGGTCCGACCCCGAGGAGGACACCCGCTACGGGCATTTCGACCTGATTCTCGGCAGAAAGGCCCGCAAGGAGGTCTTTCCGCTGATCCGGCGATGGCTGGAGTTGCAGGACAAACCCTAGGAGCCCGTCCGAGTGATCAGGAATCTGTTGTAGGGGCGGGTTTCAAACCCGCCCGCACCGGCATAGCGCGATTTTGCGGGCGGGTTTGAAACCCGCCCCTACAGGGAACCTACCCGACGATCGCTACGATTCGATTACCCGCACAGATTCCTGAACGCTAAAGTTCGGCGGTCCGATGCCGACTATTCGTTCATGACCCGAACGACGGCGATAACGGCACTGGAGCTGGCGCGCGCCCTTCTTCTCTTCGTTCTCGGATCCTGTCTCGGGAGCTTCCTGAACGTCTGCATCACCCGGCTTCCCCGGGACGAATCCATCCTGCTCCCGGCATCCCATTGCCGCTCCTGCAAGACGCGGCTTCCGTTGCGGGCCATGGTCCCCCTGGTGAGCTTCCTCCTGCTGCGGGCACGCTGCATCCACTGCGCCGCACCCATCTCTCTACGCTATTTCCTGGTGGAGCTGTGCGCCGGCGTCCTGACGCTGGCGTGCTACCGCCGCTTCGGGCCCGGACCGCACTTCGTCGCCCGGCTTTCCTTCGCCGGTGCGCTGCTGGCGGCGGCCGTCATCGATTTCGAGACCGGCATCATCCCCGACGTCATCAGCGTCTACGGCACGGCCTGGGCGTTCGTGCTGTCGTGGTGCGCTCCCTTTTTCTCGATTCAGCCCTGGCCGTCGCCGCTGAGCTCGTTGCTGGGCGCGCTGTTGGGCGGCGGGGTCCTGCTGGCGACGGCGCGCGGCTACCGGGCCGTAACCGGAAGGGAGGGCCTGGGGGGCGGCGATGTCAAATTGTTGGCGATGATCGGCTCCTTCGTCGGCTGGGAAGGGATCCCCGGCATTCTGTTCCTGGGCGCCCTCACCGGAACCTTCTGCGGCATCGCGCTTATGGTCCTGCGAAAGGATGTGTCGCTGACCACGCCGCTGCCGTTCGCCCCGTTCCTGTGTCTGGGGGCCCTGTTCCGGACTTCGTGAAGACGGGGACGCCGATGCCGCAAGCGCTGAACCCAACCGCCGGATTCTCGTTGCTGGGCCAACTGGTCACCCTGGCCCTGGCCGGGATCATGCTCGCCGTCGCCGTGCCGGGCTACCTGAAGGTGATGCCCCGGCATCGCCTCAACGGCGCCGTGCGGCTGCTTACCGGGGACCTCATGTGGGCGCGCATGAAGGCCATCCAGCGGAACAACCGGCACCGGGTCTTCTTCCTCGACGACCACCGGTACCGGATCCTCGACGACGCCGACAACGACGGCGCCGCCGACCCCGGTGAATGGACGCTGACCAGGGACCTGCGGGACGACTACCCGGACGTGGTGATGAGTTCCACCAACAATCCGGTCTTCAGCCCCAGGGGCACCGCCAGCAGCCTCGCCACTATTACGCTGAGCAACAGCGCCGGCGCGAAACGCGTCAGCATCAGCATTGCCGGCCGCGTGCGCATCCGGTGAGGGGACGGACCATGGAGCAGCAGCGCCGGTCCCGCCGAGGGTTTTCCATGATCGAGCTGCTCGTGGCGATGGTGATCCTGTCCACGGGCCTGTTGGGCGTCGGCCGTCTCGCCGTCGGCGTCATCGAGGGGAACTTCCGGAGCCGGAACCACGGGGTCGCCACCGTGCTGGCGCAGGACCGGATCGAGGCCCTCAAGGCACTCGGCGCCGGAGGCGCGACGCCGGCCACGGAGGGCTACGGGACGCTGGCCGGTTTTCCCGGCTTCAAGCGGGTCACCACCGTCCGGCCGGGCGTTCCGGAGGCCGGTCTGAGCACCATCACGGTGACGGTGTACTGGGACCGCGACGAGCGCTCGGTGGTCCTGCAGACCCTGCTGGACCCGTGATGCCGCGCTGGTTTGGAACGCCGCCGGGGCGCGGGCCGGGCGCCCGCGGGTTCACCCTCATCGAGCTGCTGGTGGTGCTGGCGATCCAGGGGATCCTGCTCGCGGCCGTGGCCACGAGCTTTACCGGCCAGCTCACCGCCTACGACCTGCAGGAGCAGATCAGCGCCATGCAGCAGAACGCCCGGGCAGCCATGACCATGGTGATCCGGGAAGCCCGGACCGCGGGGTACGATCCCGCGCGGGCCGGGTTCGCCGGGTTGACCTACGACCCCGCGCGCCTGGTCATCGCCGCCGACCGCAACGGCGACAGGGACCTGAACGACGCCAACGAACGAGTTGTCTACTCCCATGACCCGGACGGTCTGAAACTCCGGCGCGACACGGGCGGCGGCGCGCAACCCCTGGCCGAGGACATCCAGGGGTTCGCCGTCGAGTACCTCGACGCCGCGGGCAACCCCACGACCGTGGCGGCCCGGATCCGACAGATCCGGATCAGCGTGATCGCCAGGACCAGCAAGCGGGACCCGCGCTACCCCCGCAACGGCGGTTACCGGACCCACACGCTGCGCTCGGTCGTGACGCCCGCCAACCTGGGGTTGTGACGCCGCCAGGCCCTGACCCGGCCCCTTCTGTACCAAGACCACTCCCTCTCCCTCTGGGAGAGGGCCGGGGTGAGAGCCACAACGTCGACAGCCATTGTCCCCCTCTCCCTCCGGGAGAGGGCCGGGGTGAGAGCCACAACGTCGACAGCCATTGTCCCCCTCTCCCTCCGGGAGAGGGTTGGGGTGAGGGCCACAACGTCGACAGCCATTGTCCCCCTCTCCCTCCGGGAGAGGGTTGGGGTGAGAGCCATAACGTCGACAGCCATTGTCCCCCTCTCCCTCCGGGAGAGGGTTGGGGTGAGGGCGCCCCGGCGCCAGCAGCCTTCCACGGAGGGGCCGGGTCGCCGCGCAGCCCTCACCCGGCCTTCGGCCACCCTCTCCCAGAGGGAGAGGGGTTGTATTTGGGGACATTCTTCCGCCGGGCCCGGTCCCGCCGGTCAGAAGACTCCGGGAATCAATGCCTTCCGGGATACCGGGTAATCGGGGAAGGTATGCCGATACCAGAGATGGTTGCTGCGCGCCCTCGGGACGAGATTGGCGGCTGTGAACAGGCAGAAGGCGAGGCCGCTCAGGGACCAGGTCGCCAGCGCCCAGCCGGTCCATTCCACGATCTCTCCCAGGTAGTTGGGGCAGGAGACGTACCGGAACAAGCCCCCTTGCGGCACGGCGTAGCCGGTCCGGCCCGGTCCGCGCAGGCGCAGCAGGATGTTGTCGGAGTGGAGGTTGAGCGCCATCCCGGCGAGAAAGATCCCGAAACCGCACAGGAAACGGGGATCGCTCAGCCACTGAACGTCGTAGCCGCCGAATTCCGAAATGAAGCGGGCGTTGATATAGGCGTTGACGGTGTTGAAGACGAAGCCCGAGCCGACCACCAGAGCCGGCGTCTTTCGCCCGGCTTCCTCACGGAGCCGCAACGGATAGAGGAACGTGCGGTGCAGGTAGTGGCCCTGCCACATGGCGAGGAACAGCAGCGGCACGGCCTGCCCCGCGGCGGCCCCCGCGACATAGACGGCCAGGAAGGCCGCCACGGTCGGGAACTCCATGACGACCCAGCCCAGCCTGACGGGAAGGTGCGGCCCCCGACCGGCGCCTGGATAGTGACGGCCATAGGGCGCAGTCCTGCGGAGCAGATAGGGAAAGGTCAGGACGCCGGCCGCGATGACCGTCCAGACCAGCAGGAGATGAAGCTGCTGTTCGATGAACCTGCCTCCGGATCGGGCGCCAGGATCGCCTCTGTCGCCAGGGTCGCGCGCCCGTCAATGCGGTTCCGGATTCTCGTCGGGGGGCGTGACCAGGACGTATTCGCAGCCCTGCTTCTCGGGCAACTCGCGGAGTTGGGCGATGATTTCTTCCACTTCCTGGCGGGAGTAGAAGAGCCCGACGGTGCTGACCTCGCCGTCCGGCCGGTGCTCCTGCAGGTAGAACTTGTCCAAGCGGCGCCCTCCTCGCCGCCACGCTACGCTGTCTCGTCTCGCGCGGTGACGGCCGCGGGCGGGTTTGAAACCCGCCCTACTTCGGGGTCTTGTAGCCGACGCGCTTGCGTTCCTTCATGAACGTCTTGAAGGTTGTGCGGTGGCTGCGCACGTTGTAGGGGCAGACGTCGACGCACAGGTGGCAGTACTCGTCGCGCAGGCGGGAGTACGGGTAGCACTTCTCCAGGTCGATCAGCCAGCGCTTGATGCCGTCGGTGACCACGTAGTCCTCGGGAATCGCGTCGCCCGGACAGTTCTGCATGCACACGTTGCAGTTCATGCAGAAGTCCTGGACGCCGAACTCGCGCGGACGGTCCACGTCCAGGGGCAGATCGGTGGTGACCATCCCGGGCCGGAAGTCCGCCCCGTACTTCTCGTTGATGAGGCTGCCGTGCCGGCCGAGTTCGCCGAATCCCACCTGGTAGAAGACCGGGATGGCCTGGACCTCCCGGACGCCGTTGTGATGGGCCCAGGCGGGATAGCCCAGGTCGCGGATGTAGGCCGCCAGCTCGGTGGACAGGTCGGAGCACTCCGCGTAGACCCTCATGGCCTCCTCCTCCACCCTCCAGCACCTTGTGGTAGTCCTCGACGATGCAGGCCGCGATCACGAACTCGTGGGGGACCTCCTCGCCGAGATCGACCATGGACGGCGTCAGCCTGCAGATGCCCACCAGGTCCGCTCCCAGCTCACGGGCCTTGGCCTTGATCCGTTCGGTCATGGCGGCGCGGTCCGTGACCTCCACCCGTTGCGGGTTCACCGGACCGTCCCGGAACTTGGCGTTCTCCACCCACCGAGCGGTGTAGCCGTTCACCTTGTCGGAACGGCTGGCATAGTGCGGCACTTCTTCCAACCCCAAGTCATGAACCATGGAGGCCAGCACCGGGTCGGCCATTCCCTGCATTCGTCTGGGTGTGGTTCCACGCATGGGTATCCCTCTCCAATGAACCATCTCGTCCCGGCTGCCGTGCCGGGGGTTCCGGGCCGGACCGCGTCCGATGACCGGCGGCGCTCACGACGGCTCAGACCCGCCACAGCTACCAGAATCGGCACCCGCGCGGCAAGACCGGCAAGCCGCCGGCGGCCAGACCGCTCGGTTGGGCAGCCATCTGATTCTCGTGTAATAATAACCTGCGAAGGCGTTGCATGCTGCGTTTCGTTACGATCGAGGGGGGCGACGGATCGGGAAAATCCCGCCAGATCGAACTGCTCGACGAGTACCTGGAGGCTCGCGGCGAGCCCCGCGTACTGACCCGTGAGCCGGGCGATACGCCGCTGGGAAAGAAGCTCCGGCGGCTCCTCGTCGAAGGGCGGCCGGAGTCGCTCTCGGACGAGACCGAGCTGTTCCTGATCCTGGCGGATCGCGCTCAGCACGTCCGCGAGGTGATCCGGCCCGCCCTGGAACAAGGCAAGCTGGTGGTGTCGGACCGTTACGCGGATTCGACCCTGGCATACCAGGGTTACGGCCGCGGCATGGACCTGGAAATGTTGCGCGGGCTGAACCGCGTGGCCACGGGCGGCGCCATGCCCGACCTCACCATCGTGCTGGACTGCCCGGTGGAGGTGGCGCTGGCCCGGGCGGCGGAACGGCAGGACGGCCAGGGCGCGCGAGAGAACCGGTTCGAGGCCGAAGGGATCGCCTTTCAGCGCCGGGTGCGCGAGGGATTCCTCGAGCTGGCGGAGGCGGAACCGTCGCGCTGCGTGGTGATATCCACCGCCGGTCCGGTGATGGAGACCCAGGAAGAGATGCGGCGGATCATCGATGAACGGCTTCACGCGGACCGTGAGAGGCAGGACGTGAAGTGATGCTGCGGTTCGAGGACATCGCCGGCCACCGCGGGCAGATCGAGCTGCTGCGGCGCGCCGTGGCCAGCGACCGGCTCCACCACGCCTACCTCTTCGTCGGCCCGGAAGGCACCGGAAAGAGGACCGTGGCCACCGCCCTGGCGGCGGCGGTTCAATGCCCTGAAGGCGACGCGGGCGGCTGCGGCGAGTGCACGAGCTGCCGCTGCATCGACGATCGCAACCACCCGGACGTGCACTGGCTGGAGCAGCGCAAGGGCAAGCGCGACATCACCATCGAGCAGGTGCGGGAACTGCAAGGGCAGTTGGCGCTGCACCGCTTCAGTGGAAAGAAGAAGGTCGCCATCGTCGACCCGTTGACGCTCATGAACCTCCACGCCCAGAACGCGCTGCTCAAGACGCTGGAGGAACCGTCGGGCCACTCGCTGCTGATCCTCGTCACCGAGAGCACCGGCGGCGTTCTTCCGACGGTGTTGTCCCGCTGCCTGCAACTTCGGTTCTCGCCGCTGACGGTGGAACAGGCGGCCGCGGTGGTGGCCCGGCGCAGGGATATTCCCGAAGACCGGGCGCTGCTGCTGGCGGCGGTGAGCTACGGCAGCCTCGGCAAGGCCCTGGCCGAGGACGAGAGTGAGGGGCTGGACCGGCGGCAGGAGTGCTTCCGGCGGCTGTCGGCGCTTTCGTCCTACGACATGCGCGGGATCACTGCGCTGGCCGAGGAGATGGGCGGCGACCGGGAACAGGCGCTCAGGTTCCTGGATTGGGTGAAGGGGTGGCTGCGCGACGTCATGGTGCTGCAGGTCACGGGCTCCGCCACGACGGTGTACAACCGGGACCTGATCGAGCCGCTCCGGCGCGCCGCCGCGGCCGGCCGGGTGCAGCGGTCGACGGCCGCCCTGGCCGAGATCGACAACGTGACCAGGGCCATTCACCGGAACTACAACCGGCGCATGGTTCTGGAGGGCTTCATTCCCATGTTATTGAATTGAAAGGACCTGTTGAATCGAAAGACCGGAAGGGACTCGCACAGCGCCATGGACCGCATTTACTTCACCACGCCGATCTACTACGTGAACGCCCAGCCGCACCTCGGGCACACCTACACGACCATCATCGCCGACACGCTGAAGCGCTTCCACGGCATGCGGGGCAGGGACGCGTACTTCCTCACCGGCACGGACGAGCACGGCGACAAGATCGCCCAGGCGGCGGCCAAGGACGACGTCGACCCCAAGGCGTACGCGGACCGCATCAGCGGGCTGTTCCGCTCCACCTGGGACACCTGCGGCATCGCCTACGACCACTTCATCCGCACCACCGACGACTACCACAAGGCCACGGTGAGCCGGATCCTGCAGCAGATCTACGACGCCGGCGACATCTATTTCGGCGAGTACGGCGGATACTACTGCTACGGCTGCGAGCGCTTTTTCACCGAGAAGGAACTGCAGGACGGCAAGTGTCCGGACCATCAGACCGAGGCCGCCTACATCCAGGAGAAGAACTACTTCTTCCGCATGGGCAAGTACCAGGACCGTCTCCTCCAGCACCTGGACGAGAAGCCCGGGTTCGTCGCGCCCCAGCGCTATCGCACCGAGGTGCTGTCGCTCCTGCGCGAGCCCCTGGAAGACCTGTGCATCTCCCGGCCCAGGAGCCGGCTGCAATGGGGCATCCCGCTGCCCTTCGACGGCGACTACGTCACCTACGTGTGGTTCGACGCGCTGATCAACTACGTGAGCGCGCTGGAAAACAACGGCCAGGATTCCTTCGACGCCTACTGGCCGCGCTGCAACCACATCATCGCCAAGGACATCCTCAAGCCCCACGCCATCTTCTGGCCCACCATGCTCATGGCCGCGGGGTTGCCGCTCTACGACCGGCTCAACGTCCACGGCTACTGGATCATGGACAAGGGCAAGATGTCCAAGAGCCTGGGCAACGTCATCCGCCCCCTCGACATGAAGGAACGCTACGGCATGGACGCGTTCCGCTACTACCTGCTGCGGGAGATGGTGTTCGGCCAGGACGCGACCTTCTCCATGGAAGCGTTCGTGAACCGGGTCAACGCCGACCTCGCCAACAACTTCGGCAACCTGGTGAGCCGGGTCCTCGCCATGCAGAAGCGGTACTTCGGCGGCGTGGTCCAGCCCATGGGCAGCGGCGACCGGCCCGAGGACCGGGAATTAAGGGAAGCCTTCCAGGCGGCGGCGGCCAACGTCGACCGGCACATGGAGGAGATGGGCTTCCACCGCGCCCTGGAGTCGATCATCGAGGCCGTGGACAAGACCAACCAGTACATCGTGCAGACCGCCCCGTTCACCCTCGTAAAGGACCCGGACCAGAAGGCCCGGGTGGGCGAGATCCTGCACCACGTGCTTGAGAGCGTCCGCCTCACCGGCGACCTGCTGGCGCCCTTCCTGCCGGAGACGGGCGCCGCGGTGCGAAGGCTCCTGGGACTTCCCCCAAGTGAAGTGCTGAACGCCGAGTGGGGCGGCTCCTTCCCCCAAGGACACCAGGTCCAACCGCCGGAAATCCTCTTCCCCCGGATCGAGGAGACGGAAGACGACGGCGACGGGAGTGGCTAGGAGGATTCCCGCACCAGTGGCCAGGAAAATACCCGTCATTGATACGAAAATGAGCCTCCGACCCCCTCTCCCTCCGGGAGAGGGTTGGGGTGAGGGTAGCGGACACAAGCAACCCGTTCAGCATGAGGTGAAGACGGTTCGCGCCATGACGGAAATCCAGGCGTGGGGGAGTCGCGCATGAACCCCCGGCCACCAGCCCTCATCGACACCCACTGCCACATCCAGACCGAGGAATTCGACGAGGACCGCGACGACGTGCTGGCCCGCGCGCGCGACGCCGGCGTCGACACCCTGATCGTCGTAGGCGGAGCGGGCGATCTCTCCACCAACGACGCGGCCGTGCGCCTGGCGGACGAGCACGAACACATCTACGCCACCGTCGGAATGCACCCCCACGACGCCAAGGACGTGGCCGCCGCCGACATGGACCGATTGCGCGGCCTTGCCGCCCATCCCAAGGTCGTCGCCATCGGCGAGACCGGCCTGGACTTCCACTACGACCACTCGCCCCGTCCGGTGCAGAGAGAGATGTTCGACCGCTTCGTCGGCCTGGCCCAGGAAACCCGGCTGCCCATCGTCGTGCACAACCGCGAATCGGACCGTGAGGCGGCGGAGACGCTTCGAAACGGCGGTGGAAACCTGGAGGGCGTCATCCACTGCTTCACCAGCGACGCCGAAGCCGCGCGGACGTTCCTCGACCTGGGCTTCTACCTGTCGTTCTCGGGCATCGTCACCTTCAAGGGCGCCGAGGGACTGCGCGACGTCGCGAGCTGGATTCCCCTGGACCGCCTGCTCATCGAAACCGACGCCCCGTTCCTGGCCCCCGTCCCCAAGCGCGGGCGGCGCAACGAACCCGCCTACGTCCGATTCGTCGCCGAGACCCTGGCCCGGGTCCGGGGCGTAGCGGTCGACCAGATCGCGGACGCCGCCAGCCGCAACGCCCGTACGCTGTTCGGACTGCCTGCGGCACGCTGAGGCTCGGTCTTCTCCGCCCCCGCACAGGCAAAGGGAGCAGGCGGACACGAAAAATCCGTGGATTTGGTGAACTTCTCCGCGGCAGATTCGAATATACGGGGTATGGACACCGCGTACGGGCGCCGTCTTGTCCTCTTCTATCTTTCCAACGCCGTTTCCGGCCTTCAATGCCGGTCTCGGGAAGCGCGGAACCTGGCGGAGTGGCTCCTTGAACATGGGGAGGAACTGAACCTCCAGCATCTGCCGATACCGGGCCGCGACTCGGGGAAGGAGCGGGCACGACGACGGACGGGGAACGACGAACCGTCGCCGCTCGACTGGCAGTGTCTGAGAGAAGCCCTCCGAGAAGAATTCGTCCTGGTCAGACGCGCGCGCCCCGACCGGACGGCGAGACGACTCCGGCGGCTCGCAAAGGCTGTGCGTCTTACCCGGACCGATGTGGCGATCGTTGAACTGCTACTGCGTCTAACGACCAACCCCCGTGTCGAGTCGATGTATCACCAGATCTTCGCGCCGAACTTGGGCGGGACGCCCATGGAAAGGGCTCTCCCTTGCCTTCTCGGTGTCTCCTCCAATGCTTTCTGGCGAAGGTTCGCGTCCGATGCACCGCTCGTCACCTCAGGGCTCGTGTCCCGGGAGGAACGCGGCCGAGTTGAACTCGTCGGCCGGTTGACTCGACTGCACTGGCTTCCGAACAAGGCCGGTTCGGATGTCAGGCGTCTGTTGCTGGACGAGGCTAAGCCAAGCGAACTCAAATGGTCTGATTTCGACCACGTGGCCGAAGACCGCGACCATGTCGAACGAATTCTGAAGGGCGCTCTGCGGACCGGAGAAAAGGGGATCAATCTCCTTGTCTACGGACCTCCGGGTACGGGCAAGACCGAGTTCTGCAAGACGCCTGCCGCGCGCCTGAAAGCGCCCCTTTACGTCGTCGGCGAAGAGGATTCCTCGGGCAATGAGCCTGAACAATACGAAAGGCTCCAGGAACTCCGGCTCGCCCAGCGTCTGCTTGCCGGCGGCCACAACTCGATCCTGCTTTTCGACGAGATGGAAGACCTGCTCTCGGGCCGAGGGGGCGTCCTGTCGGCGTTGTTCGGCTCACGGCGCACCGGAGGACGTCCGGCGGAAGGCTCGAAGGTGTACATGAACCGGCTTCTTGAGCAGACTCCCGTGCCCACCCTGTGGACGTCCGACGTGGCCAGACAGACCAGTCCCGTTCTTCTGCGTCGGATGACGTTTGCCCTGGAGCTGCGCCAACCGCCGCCGACGGTCCGTGCGCGGATCTGGGCGCGGCAACTCGCGCACCATGGGATCGAGTCAACCGAGGAAGACCCTCAGGCTCTCGCCCGGGAGTTCGACGTAACCCCCGGGGTGGCGTCCGCCGTCACCGCGGCCGCGCGGGTCGGTGGCGCCACTATAGCTGACGTGCGTCGCGGTGCACGTAGCCTTGCAAGGGTTCTGTCGGGCGACAGGCCGCCCACGCAAGGGATTCCGGACCGGTATGATCCGCGACTGATCCGAGCGGATGTCGACGTGGTGCGGCTCGCGGACCGCCTCGCGGCAAGCGAGACACGGCACTTCTCGCTGTGCCTGCAAGGACCCGCCGGCACGGGAAAGAGCGCTTTCGTCCGCCATCTCGCCGACCGGCTCGGTCTCGAAGTCATCCAGAAACGTGCGTCCGATCTCATGTCCATGTGGGTCGGCGGAACCGAGGGCAACATCGCTGAAGCCTAGTGTGAGGCCAAGCAGGGTTGGTCCGGGAGAATCGGCTTCGATCTGTAGCACGAGCATAGCGCGTTCAGTATTCGGGTTGACGTTGCGCCTCGCGTCGGAGGAGAACCGGACACCCGGCAACACACCGCACGGTGGGCGGAAGCCGTGCATCGCTCCAACGCGGGAGCGGACGGCATGGTGTGGATTCCGAACCGCGAGGGCGGCGACCGTTGCTATGCCTTCTTCGGTGACCGCGTCAAGGAGGCGGACCTCGCCGTACGAGGTACACGCCAGGGCCACGAGGCGTCCACGGGGTCAGACGTCCGCCGGGCGGCATTACAAGGCGGCGTCTGGCTCTCTTACTTGTAAACGTCCCGTCCCTGGTGGAGTCTATTTTCGTGAAAGCCTTTATTTTAGGAGGGAAACATGATGAAAGCGGAAATGGGGAGTTTCCCGCCCTTGGACCAGACAGGAACTCTTGGAGGACTGTGAGCTGTTTGTTTGGGCGCCAGCCGCGAAACATTCGTCGACGAAATGAGAATTTGTATTCACCGGGGCACGAAGCAGATCGGTGGCACCTGCATCGAGATGGAGGCTCAGGGGAGGCGCATTGCCCTGGACGTGGGCCTTCCGCTTGATGCGCCCGACGACGTGGAGGCGCACAAGGACCTGCCGTGGTGCTGGAGGCGACCGGCCGGGAAAGCATACCGCAATCGAGTTGGGACCACGTGCGGGTCTACGTCCCGCATCGCCAGCGTGTGTTCATCAAGGAGAATGATCTGTTCAACGACCTCGGGCGGCACAAGGCGAACCGGGTCTTCCCCGAAGCTCTGCCGGACCTTGCCGGCAAGGCCGTTATGTTGTTCCGTCCGATGGCGATGACCGACCATGGTGTCCATGGTGTGTCGCAAAAACGCCCAGCAAGGGCGGGACAGATGGCTGTGGCCACGGCTCCTGGGTTGCGCAGACAACGAGATCGGAAACGATCTGGTCGTAGACGGAGGCAGCCTTGACGCCGGCGCGTACGGGGAGACCGAGCCTCCGTCGTGGTGCCCAGACGGACAATGGGAACTCCTGAACCTCCGAGAGGTATTTGGAAATATCGACCACCTTGGTGGCTAGCCCGCTGGGTGGCAGGTTACTGGCTGCTTGTCCTCCGCCATCTCTACGATGAAGGTGGAGAAACGCGGATTACTCGACATGCCTCAGTTCAAAGCAGACGTGAGGATAAAGACCGGCCAGACAACCCGCTGGACTCCTGTCGTGGTGGAGGCGCGGGATAAGACAGATGCGGCGCTGATGATCGAGGCCATGTACGGGGTGCAGTCAGGGTCGACGATGACCCCGCCCGTGGCCGTCGACCAAACGTCAACCAAGATGACGGTGCCGGCGACGCCGGTTCGAAACACCAGCACGCCCGCCCACGCTTCGCCGCCATCACCGCCCCCTCCACCGGCGAGGCGGCATGTTGAAGCCGAACGGAAGCTGCCGAGCGCCACGGAAGTGACGGGGCTATTGCAGAAGGAAGTCGAGGACATACTCCAGGAGCAGGACGAGCTTGTCGACGACCTAAACGAGATCTGGAAGAGGTTGCGCCTCCCCGGCATGGACGAACAGACGCGGATGCACGCTGAAGACGAAGCTTTTCTCCGTTTCGGCTCCTACATGAAGACCGTGGGAAGACTCACGGAAGCCAGGGAAGAAATTGCGGGACTAAAGCCGAAAGTAGCAGCGGAAAGGCGCCGCGAACAACGGCGGAGGCGTCTGGTAAGGTTCGTGGTACTGGCCGTCATAGCGGGGGTGAGCTGGCTGGCATGGGGGTGGTGGAACGGCGGTTGAGGAAACCGGGGACGGAGCCCATCGTGTTGATCCGCTCCTTTGCTACCGCCGAGCACATGACACTATTTGAAGCACGTCCGGCCGTATTGATTCATCGATGCGCCTAACGGTTACAGGACCAAGCGCCTTGCTTGGCCCTGGGTGACGTGGCTGGCGCGGCCCAACACCAGGCGGTTGTTGGGCGCCTTGCGCCCGCCGAGAACGCAAGGCTGCAACCACCAAGGCCGCGCAGGCCGTGAAACGCCCCTTCTCGTAGAGACTGCCGAGGTATGCTGCTATGCCCGCGTCCGTCTCCGCATACTCCGAACGCTCGAACAGACGTAACGCCGCCTCGTAGGGCGGCGCGTATTCTCGGCAATCGACACCCGCACCAACTCGGCGGACGCCCTTGGGCGGCGATCCGCGGGACATGGCCGTGTTCGTGGTCCGGTTCGAGGAGCCACGGGAGATCGGCCGCTAGTTCGTGAGCGGCATCGCGGCTGCCGAAAACGTGCGTGAAATGACGCAAAAATACGCGAGATGCACTTTCTGATTCCCTCTATTTTGTACTTGACTAAGTGAAAAAAATTCCCTAATCGACGATAAGCGTGCCAGTTGGGTGCCGGTTATCGCAAGCGAACACGGGACGGGTCGTATGCGGCCCCGGGTCTCTGGGTGCCTGGAGGGAATGAGCCATGCGTCAATGGCAACCGGAAACTGGCCTCCGCGGCGCGGACCGGGATGCGATGCCGTGGACGTCCTTGGCGCCGGACGGTGCCGCGGTCCCGGGCGACGCCACGATGGATGGTGGGACCGGCTACCGTGTCCGCGGTCCGAGCGGCTGCCCTCCCTACCCCGGCCTCCGCCGACCGGCGGGGCGCGCGTGCTCTCCTTTCTACCCGCGCTTCCTTTCGCGCCGTGCGGCCCGGGTCGCGCTAGCGGCGCTGCTGCTCGCGGGCGCGGCGGGTATCGCCGCCCCGGCCTCGGCCGACGTGCTGGTCTCCAACGTCGGCCAATCACAGTCTAGCCCAGGCGGGACTTCCCGGTGTCGTGCAACGCGGTTCACGACCGGAGCCAACGCGTCGGGCTACGGCCTCGACAGCGTCGAAGTGAGGTTCGGCAACGCCCCGAGCGGGGTGACGGTGAAGGTGGGAAGCAGCAGGGATTCGGCGAGCGTGGCGACGCTCACCAATCCCGGGTCGTTCTCCTCGGGCAACAACACGTTCACCGCGCCTTCGGGAACGACGCTCGACGCGAGCACCACCTACTGGGTCACGGTCTCGACCAGCGCTGGAGGGATCGCCCTCACGGGCAGCAACTCGGAGGACTCCGCGGGAGAGTCCGACTGGTCGATACGCAACGGCTCCGACGTCGATTCCGGTTGCAACGGCGGCTGGAGTTCACTCTCACCGTCGACCCTGATGCTTCGCGTCAACGGCACCGTGACAGCCTACACCGGCCCGGGGCTGGTGTTCTCGGAGACGAGTTTGAACCTTTACGAGGACGAGACCGCGGAATACACGGTGAAGCTCGACGCGGAGCCGTCGGCGGACGTGACGGTGGCCATCGCGAGCGGCGACACCGGGGCGGCGACGGTCTCGCCCGCCTCGCTCACCTTCACCTCGACGACCTGGAGCACGGCGCAGACGGTGACCGTGACCGGCGTGCAGGACGGGGACACGAACGACGAGGCGCTGGCGATCACGCACCGCATCGGCGCGGCGCAGGTGGGCGAGGTGGGCGTGTCGGTGCTCGACGACGACATCCTGCGGCTGGTGCTCCGCATAGGTGACTTCGAGTTTTTGACCGGGGGCCGCGTCGTCGTACAGGAGGGCGACACCGGACCATACGCGGCGGCACTCGACCGGGAGCCGTCGACGGACGTGACGGTGAACATCGCGAGCAGCGACACCAACGCGGCGACGGTCTCGCCCGCCTCGCTCACCTTCAAGACGACCAACTGGTCCGATACGCAGGGGGTGACCGTGACCGGCGTGCAGGACACGGACGCGCGACACGAGAGGGTGACCATGACCCATAGCGCCACCGGCATGCGGACGCACACCCTGACCGTGCTGGTGGTCGACGACGAGGCGGATCCGCCGCCGCGTGCGACCAATTTGCGCGCCACGCAATGGCAGCCGTTTTCAGCGCTCAGCCCGACATTGCACGCGACGCTCGAGTGGGACCTGCCGGCGTCGAGGCCCCCCGGCGAGACCCTCGAGAAGGTGATCGTCGAGTGGTACGAAAGTACTGAAATGGTCTGGCTTACCGCGCATGAGAGCACAAAGGCGATCAGCAGTTGGGTGTATCCGGGTGAAGGCGGCGGCTTCGCTTTGGAAAGCGGCGGGAAGGCCCGCGTGGTGCTGGAATACTCCAGCGGGGCGCGTGCCGTCTCGGCGGAACTGGCGCTGGAAGCTCCGGCGGCGGCGACCAACTTGAGCGTGGACGGCACGGCGACGCTGACCAAGATCCCGCTCACGTGGGACCTGCCGACACAGCCCCCGGGGGTGACCGTGAGCGCGGTGGTAGTCCTGCTGTCGACCGATGATGGCGACTCCTACGAGGACGTCGGCCGGCTGGCCGCCGATGCGACCTCGTTCACGGTGACCGGGCTGACCGCGGAAACCAATTACGACATTCGGGTGGCCCTGGAGACCAGCCGCGGACGGGTGCTGACTCCAAATCTGGACACCTACACGCTGGGCAACGAGCCGCCGGAGGGCGACCTGGACATCTCGGGCGGCGTGTCGTTTTCTGGCGGTTTGGTTGCCTTCGTCGGCGACACGCTGACGGCGGTGACCTCGGGGATCACGGATGCGAACGGTCTGACCAGCCCGAACTGGCGCTTCCAGTGGTACCGGAAAGACACCAACCTGACATCGCTGGTGGAAACGCTCGTGACGCTCAGCGGGGCGACGCGGCGGACCTACAGGGTGGCCGCCGCGGATACCAGCAACGCTTCCTTCGACAGACTTGTTTTTGTCCGGGCTACCTACACGGACGACGAGGGCTTCACACACACGGTGTCGAGTACCCCAGACGTGCACATCTACAAGCTGGCTTCGGACGCGACGGTGACGGCGACCGAGGACGCGGACTACACCTTCGCGGCAAGCGACTTCAACTTCTCGCCCGTCCCGGGACAAACCGACGCGCTCGAGAAGGTGAAGATCGTGTCGGTGGAGACCGCCGGCGACCTGGAGCTCGACGACACCGACGTGACGGCGGGCACGGAGCTGACGAAGGCGAACCTCGACAACGACAAGCTGGTCTTCAAGCTCCCGGCGGACGCCAACGGCGCGCCCTACGCGACCTTCACCTTCAAGGTGTCGGGCACCATCGTCGGCGCCGCCACGTTCGGCGCCACCCACACCATGACGATCAACGTCGATTCGAAGCCGGACGTGACCGGGGTGGCGGTGACCTCGAGGCCGCGCTCGGGGACGACCGACCCGAAGAAGTACGGCAAGGGCGGGAAGATCCGGATCACCGCGACCTTCGACGAGGCGGTGACGGTGACCGGGGACCCGCACGTCGACGTGGCGGTGGGCACCAACACGCGGACGGCAGCCTACAAGCGGGGGTCGGGGACGGCCCACCTGTTGTTCGAGTACGTGGTGGTGGAGATGGACACCGACACCGACGGCATCAGCGTCGCGGCGAACGCGCTGAAGCTCGATTCGAACGACAAGATCCGCAACGCCAACGACAAGGACGCGGACATCACGCACGCGGCGCTCGTCACGCAGTCGGGGCACACGGTGGACGGCTCGCTGGAGGCGCCGGACAACGAGCCGCCGACCTCGGCCGACGGCGCGGTGACGGTCGACTCGAACGGGACCTACACCTTCGCGGCGGCGGACTTCGCGTTCATGGACGAGGACGCGGGCGACACCTTCGACGGGGTGCAGATCTCGACGCTGGAGACGGCGGGCGACCTGGAGCTCGACGGCACGGACGTGACGGCCGGGCAGACGGTGAGCAAGTCGGACATCGAGGCGGGGAAGCTGGCCTTCTCGCCGGCGCCGGACCGGCACGGCGCGGACTACGCGACCTTCGGGTTCAAGGTGAGCGACGGCACCGACAACAGCGACGACGCCTACACCATGACGATCCACGTGCGCAACGTCGACGTGGCGGTGCCGGGCACGCCGCGGGCGCGCTCCGCGGCGGTGGAGGGCAAGGCGTTGACGCTCGTCTTCAGCGAGCCCGTCGACGCGTCGGTCGTGCCGCCGGCGGACCGGTTCAAGCCGCGGGTGAACGGGCAGACGCGCGCGGTGTCCGCGGTCGCGGTCGCGGCCGGCCGGGTCACGCTGACCCTCGTCGAGGCGACCATCGCCGGCGATACGGTGACCCTGTCATACGACCGGCCGCGGCTCACGCGGCTCGACCGCTACCAGGGCAAGAAGGTGTCCCCGCTGCGGGACCTCACGGGGGTGGAGGTGGAGAGCTTCACGAACCTGGCGGTGACGAACAACTCCGCCGCCTGCCCCGGCACCGCCAGCCAAGGCACGTCCTTCTGGTCAGGCTGTGTGACGATCGGAAGCCACGGCTCCTTCATGGTGGGCTACGTGGACGGGAGATTCGGGAAGCTGTCCGAGACTTCGTTCACGCGATCGTCAGTGCGTTACGAGCTCGACGGCATTGTCGAACAATATCCGATCGGGCCGCACCCCCGCGCTTTCCATGTATCGTTCGCCGGCGACCCCCGCCCGGCGGCCAAGAACTGGACGCTGCTGTTCGGCGACAGCCCGGTCCTGCATTTCAAGGACGCGGAGTACCGTGAGAAGGACCGCTCCTACAAGTGGACGATCAGTACTTCCCGGTTGGGCTTCGAGCGCGCCGGCGACAAAGTGTCGGTCCACCTGATTCCCGGGAGCGTCGACGCGCCGCCCAAGCTTAGCGGCGCGCCGGTCGTCGACGGCGCCACGCTGGAGCTCGCGTTCGACGAGAACCTCAACACCGGCTCGGTGCCCGCCAAGGCGGCGTTCGACGTGGAGGTGGGGGGCAGCGACCGGGCGCTCGCCTCGGCGAACCCGGTGGCGGTGAGCGGCAGGACGGTGACGCTCACGCTCTCCTCGGCCGCGGGCTGGCGCGAGAAGGTGACCGTGTCCTACGCGAAGCCGGCCTCGAACCCGCTGGAGGATGGGGCGGGCAACGACGTCACCGACTTCGAGGCGACGGTCGTCAACGAGACGCCGAACCCCAGGGAGCGCGGCCTGGTGTTCGCCCCGGCGCGCGTCACGGTGCCGGAGGGCGGGAGCGCGACCTACACGGTGACGCTCGACCGTGCGCCGGAGGCCGGCGCCCCGGTCTACGTGAAGGCGAAGGAGATGAAGGCAAGTTACCGGGCCAGCGACAAGCTCAAGATCTCGCCGGTGGGGTTCCTGCTCGACACGACCAACTGGAACACGGGAAAGGAGTTCACCGTGTCGGCGCTGCGCGACGGCGACGGGCACGACAACGGCGCGACGCTCATGCACGGGGGCGTACGGGTCCGGGGCGGCTTCACCGACAACTCGAGCGGCAGCGCCCACCTCGAGGTCACCATCACCGACGTGAACGCCCCGCCGCGGGCGGCGAACCCGATCCCCGACCAGGCGCTGGTCGCGGACCGGACCTTCAGCTACACCTTCCCGGAGGACACCTTCCACGACGCGGACGACGACCCGCTGAGCTACCACGCGAGCCGGTCCTTCGCCGCCTGGCCGGGGTGGCTCGCGTTCGACGGCCCGACGCGCACCTTCTCGGGCACGCCGCGGCGCGCCGATACCGGGTTCTACCAGATCTATGTGCGGGCCGACGACGGCGTTGCGCATCGCGCGCCCAACACGCAGGACCTGTTCTACTTCCGCGTCTACGAGTCGCTCGAGGCCCGGCTCGAGGGCCGGCGGCTGCGCCCGGCGCGCGGCGGGGGGCCGTCAGGGTCCCTGTTGCGGTCATGGTCCCGGTCGGCCGAGGGGGCGTCCGGGGGGTGCCGGGTCGAGGTGTGGGTGCGGTTCGTGGCTCCGGACGGCACGACGGTGGAGGTGGCGGAGTTGACGGCGGCCGACTTCACGGTCGAGAACGGGCGGCTCGGCACGCCGGCGCGGGACGGCGAGGGCTGGAGTGTGGAAATGTCGGCGGACCCGGGGTTCACCGGGCTGATGCGCGTACGGCTGCTGGCGCGGGAGCTGGCGGAGGTGCCGGAGCCGGACGGCGAGGACGGCGAGCCGCGGGTATCGGAGGCGGATTCGCAGACTTGGGCGGGCTCGGAGCAGGTGTTCCGGGTCGCGAGCGATTCCGAGTGCGGCCCCGTGGCGCGCACGGCGCTCGCCGGCTTGGCGCTCGAGGGCATGACGCTGGAGCCCGCCTTCGACTCCGACACCTACCGATACCGGGTCACGGTGCCGAACTTCGTCACCAACGCCACCCTGCGCGCCCGGGCCGTCTACGAGGCGGCCAGCGTGTCGATCAGCCTCGAAGACGATGACGAGAACGTCACCGGGCACCAGGTGGCGCTGTCGGACGCGTTCCAGGTCAGGGTCACGGTGACGGCCGGCGAAGAGACGCGGAGCTACATCATCGAAGGGTCCCCGCCGGAGGTCGCCGCGCTGACGGGCTTCGTGCTGGTGAACGCGTCGACGGACGCGGACCTGGGTGCGGTGAGCGACGGCGGCACGGTATCGGTGTCGGCGAACGGCATCTACGGCATCCGCGCCGGGGTCGCGGCGAGCGCGGACGTGGGCAGCGTGGTGCTGTCGCTCGCGGGTCCGGGCACGGACGACCTGCACGAGCAGACGGAGAACATTGCGCCGTACTCGCTCTGGGGCGACCGCCAGGGCGCGGAGCACGGCCGGGCGCTGGCGGCGGGGTCGTACACGCTGACCGCGACGGCGTATGCGGAGAGCGGCGGCACGGGCGACGAACTCGGCACGCTCACGGCGGCGTTCACGGTGGAGGTCGAGGCGGCGCCGGTGACGCCGCCCCCGGCCGCGGTGCTGACCGGCTTCGTGCTGCTGGATGCGTCGGACCAGTCGACGGTGGCGGCGCTGGCGAACGGCGCGGAAATCGACCTCGACAGCCGCTCCGGCGGGAGCTTCGCCATCCGCGCCACGGTCGCGCCGAACGCCACCGTGGGCAGCGTCGCGCTGTCCCTCTCCGGCGCGAAGGCGGTGTCGCGGACGGAGAACCTGGCGCCCTACTCGCTCTACGGCGACGACATGCAGGGCACGCTCTACGGCGGGACCCTGCCGGCGGGGACGTACACGCTGAGCGCCACGGCCTACGCGGAGCGCCGCGCTTCGGGCTCGACGCTGGGAACCCTCTCGGTGTCGTTCGAGGTGCTGGCGCCGGCGTTGCTGTCGGTGGCGGACGCCCGGGCCGAGGAAGGGACCGACGCGACGCTGGACTTCGCGGTGACGCTGGACCGGTCGTCGACCGGGACGGTGACGGTGGCCTACGCCACGGCCGACGGCACGGCCACGGCGGGGTCGGACTACACGGCGACGTCCGGCACGCTGACCTTCGCCGCGGGCGAGACCCGGAAGGCCGTTTCCGTGGCGGTGGCGGACGACGACCATGACGAGGGCAGCGAGACCCTGACGCTGCGGCTCACGAACCCGTCCGGGGCGACCATCGCGGACGGCGAGGCCACGGGCACCATCACCAACAGCGACGCGCTCCCGCGGGCGTGGCTGGCGCGCTTCGGGCGCACGGTGACGGGGCAGGTGCTGGAGACGGTGGAGACGCGGCTTGCGGCGCCGCGGGCCTCGGGCGTGGAAGCCAGTCTCGCGGGGCAGGCGCTGCCGTCGTGGGGCGGCGCCGCGGCTGCCGCCAACCCTGGCTTGGGGACCGGGGCAGGCGGCCACGCGGCCTCGGCGAAGGGCGAGGAACAGGCTCCCGCAGCGCGGGCGTCAACGACGTGGTGGCTCACGCCGGCGGGGGCGGACGGCCGGGGCACGGCGCGCTTCGGCGGCCAAGGCGCCGGCCTCGAGCCGCGGTGGCGCGCGCTGACCGGGCGCGAGCTGATCGCCGGCACGTCGTTCGCGTTGACCGGCGGGGGACGGGGCGGCTTCGCCTCGTTCTGGGGCCGGGGCTCGATGGCGGGCTTCGACGGCCGGGAGGGGGGCGTCACGGTGGACGGCGAGGTCACCACCGGGCTGATCGGCGCCGACTGGGCTTCGGCGCGCTGGACGGCGGGGCTGGCGATGGGGCATTCCACGGGCACGGGCGGCTACCGCAAGGGCGGCGAGTGCGGGGAGAACGAAGACGACCGTTGCGCCGGGGGCGTCGAGGCGGCGCTGACCGGTGTTTACCCCTATGCCGGGTGGGACCTCACGGAGCGGCTTTCGGTGTGGGCGGCGGCGGGCCACGGCGCGGGCGAGGTCACGCTGGAGCCGGATCGGGCGGCGACGCTCTCCGCCGACCTGACGATGTCGATGGGCGCGGCCGGGCTGCGCGGCGAGGTGCTGCGGCCGGAGCACGGCGTGGGGCTCGCGCTGGCGGTCAAGGGCGACGCGCGCTTCACCCGGACCTCGTCGGACGCGGTGAGCGGCGCGGGCGGCAAGCTGGAGGCGTCGGATGCGGACGTGTGGCTTGCGCGGGCCGGCATCGAGGGCTCGCGCCGGTTCGCGTTCGGGGGCGGGGGCAGGGGCGCGAGCGTGACGCCGTCGTTCGAGCTGGGAGTGAGGCTCGACGGGGGCGACGCGGAAACGGGCTTGGGCGCGGACCTGGGCGGCGGGGTCGCGTTCGCGGACCCGAGGCACGGGCTCACGTTCGAGAGCCGGGCACGGGCGCTGGTGGCGCACGAGTCCTCGGGCTTCCGGGAGTGGGGCGCGAGCGTGTCCGCCGGCTGGGACCCGCGGCCCGATACCGACCGGGGTTTCTCGCTTTCGCTCATTCAGAGCTGGGGCGCGTCGCCCTCGGGCGGGATGGACGCGCTGCTCTCGCGCGAGACGCTGGCGGGTCTTGCGGCGAACGGCGATGCCGACGGGTTCGAGGCGTCGGGCCGCCTGGAGGCGGAGGCGGGCTACGGGCTTTCGGTGTTCGGCGGCGGCTTCACGGGCACACCCAACCTGCGCTTCGGGCTGTCGGAGGGCGCTCGGGAGTACCGGATCGGCTGGCGGCTCACGGCGGCGCGGCGAAAGGCGCTCGACTTCGAGCTCAGCCTCGACGCGACGCGGAAAGAGCCCGTCAACGACGACGCCGAGCCCGAGTCCGGGGTGATGGTGCGCGGAGCCTTGCGCTGGTAGGAATGGCTCATGGAGGCGCCGGCGGCGTTGCACCGCCTTGGTGTCGTGTCCCTTAATCTCCTGGCCCATGCTTGACACCTCCGCGTCATCGGTTGATACGGGTTGGTGGAATCATGGTCGACGGCACGACGAAACTTCTGGGAGTGCTGGGCTGGCCCGTGGAACATTCCATGTCGCCGGTCATGCACAATGCCGCCATCCAGGCGGCAGGCCTGAACGCGTGCTACGTCCCCCTTCCATGCCCGCCCGAGGCCCTGGGAGATGTCATCGCCGGCATGCGCGGCATGGGGTTCCTCGGCGCCAACGTCACCATCCCGCACAAGCAGGCGGTCATCGAGCACCTCGACGGATTGAGCGAGGAGTCGCGCTTCACCAGCAGCGTCAACACCCTCTACTGGGAAGGCGACCGCCTGATGGGGACCAGCACCGACGCCGCCGGCGCCGTGCTGAACCTCCGTGAGGCCGGCATCGAGCTGGACGGCAGGAAGGTCGTGCTCCTGGGAACCGGCGGCGCCGCCCGCGCACTGGCTTTCGTGCTCGGCCGGGGTAGTTGCGCGGGCTTGGGCAGTGACAGGGAGACTTTCCGGTTGCTGGAGATCACCATGCTCGGCCGCGACCGGGAAAAAGCCGAACGGCTGGCGCGGGACATCGCGGAGGGAAGCCTACCGGGCACGGCGGTCCGATCCGGCCCGCTGTCGGAATTCGCCGGTCTCGGAAGCGACGCCGACCTCATCATCAACTGCACTTCGGTGGGCATGGCCCCGAACATTATGGGATGCCCCATCGACCCTACGCTCCTCGAGCCGCGCCATGCCGTTTTCGACATCGTCTACCAGCCCCGGGAAACCGTGCTTCTCAGGGAGGCAAGACAGCGGGGGTGCCAAACCGTCGAGGGTATCGGCATGCTTGTGCACCAAGGGGCCGCCTCTTTCCGCACCTGGTTCGGCCGCGACCCCGACACCGACGTCATGTTCGCCGCCCTACAGCCGTATGGTTACGGGTGATCGAGAGCCCGGGAACACCGCGCCCTCAACTTCGCTCGAAGTTTACGGCCGGCGACGTCTCGCGCAGCCGTCGCCGGAAGTCCGCCTCACCGGTGCACGCCAGCGCTGCCGCCATTAATGTATCGAGCGAAAACCGGGTGGGGAGCCCCCGGTCCTCCGCAAGGCTCGCCACGTCGATCCCGCGAGCACGCAGCACGGCAAGCACTGCCTCCGTGACTGCCTCCGTGCGGCCTTCCAGCCGTGCCCTGACGCTCAGCGAGCGTGTGAGCGGGTCGTCCTCCGGCCGCGTTCCCTCGCGCGCACCCATCGCCCGCCCCACCCGCTCCAGCACCTCGTACGTCTTTTCCGACAGCGGCTCCTCGGTCAGCGCTCGGTGTATCTCATCCGCCTTCCATCCGGGAAACGCTGCGCTCTCCGACGCCTCCCGATATCCCCCGCCGTCCTCTCGCACGTATATCTCCAGCACCGGCGCCCGCACCGACTCCTCCCACGGCACCAGCACCCACAACTCCGGGAGACCCCATTCCTGGTACATCGGCAGCTTCCACCGCCGAACGTCCGTCGTGTGGTCCACCTCCAGCACCACGTCGGGCAGGTCGTGCACCCCGACCTCCACCGCGCGCTTCGACATCCGCGCCTCCCTCGGGTGCAGATACAGAACCTCATCGGCCTGCATGATCCAGCGCTTGCGTCCCGTAGCGTCGCGCTGAAGCAGGTCCATCGAGCCGAACGATTCGATCGGCGAGCCGCGCACCAGCGCAATCCGTTCGGCGACTCCAGCCAAGCGTCGGGTCGGCTGCTCGTGATATCCGGTGACGGGCTCACAGACCCAAGCCGTCTCGGTGCGGCCGTCCCACACTTCGATGCGGCTCTCGAACGTATCGAGATCGCTTGCGGGCAGAGATATCGTCTTGCAGCCCGGCAGGTCCGGGGAGCGCTCGCTTGCGGGTACGTTCGCCGGCACCACTGTGTGTCGCGGCACGGACGCCGCTGGCGGAGAGGTTGGCGTCATGGGCGTATCCTTACTGAACGATCAAGTTCATACCGTTGAGAATACCCGGCGAGGGCGTGTGATGCAAACCGAACCGGCTACGGCGACAACTCAGGGACTATTCAGGTAGTTGGGGAAACAGTGCCGGGAACCCGGAGGGAGAGGGGTTGAATGTGAGCGGGGCGGACGTGCCCCGTGGGACCTTCAAGAAGGGGATGGCGTGCAGCCGAAGGCGTACGATCTATTCATGGCGGTCCCCAAGACATCCGGAATCAACAAACGGGCGAAACCTATCTACCTCAGACAGCCAGACGGGCGCGAAAAGACCGACGAGCACGGCAAGCGGATCAGAGACGACCAGATAGGCACCGTCGCCAGTGAGTTTCGCCGGTGGGTGGAATCAACCACGTAAGGGGGCGCAATTCGATGAAGCCGAAAACGTGGTAGCAGCATGTCAACCTGGTAAATCCTTTCAATATCGTGTATCGACGAAGATCGCTGTGCGCCCCGGACACGAATAGCCGGATCGGTTCTTGTGCGGGTTGAGGGAAGATGCCCTTTTCTTCCTCGTGAAGAGCTTGCCACACAGGGCACACTTGTAGACGAATCGAGGCCCGCTCGCCCAAACGACTGGTCTGGGTTTACGCGGTGACCTGCGTGTTCGTCGGCGCAGCCTTCCCTACGACTCTGGCCTCGTTGCAGTTGGTGGAATGACGGGCGGACCTTGCGGGCTCAGTTCAACCACGAAACGAGGAATGAAACTCTGCGGAGTCGTCTGTGCGCCCTGTATGCGGTCGATGCGGTAACTCCGGTGTTCACCATCGGCGGTCCTTGTGGCGTGTAAGACGACATTGCCGTCAAGGGTACGCCTCAGGGAATAGGGCTCGATGCGGCGGACAGACCCTTGATAGTCCAGGTCCACGCACAAGCGGTTGGCGGCCGCAAAGCGGATGATTTCCAGGTACGACTGCTCCCTGCCGGAGACCGGCAGGCGTAGTGTGCGGTCCCTGAGCACAGTTTCACCTGCCGCCAACCTGTACGTGGCCGGCGCGACGGGCGCCACCCCGGTTTGGAGCCAAGCGAAGAATTCGGGAAGCACCTCCCAGAAGGAATCAACGGGCGGCAGCGCCTGAAGCTGGTGGCCCAGCATCGGCTGCCAGGAACCCTCGATATCGGCTCTGTGTGTCTCCAGTCTAGCGAGCGTCGGAACGGGGAGGCCGCGGTGCGCACATTTCTGCCGTAGGACATCGTGCAGGACGGCGGACTGGGGCCGCGCTTCGGTATTGCGATAGAGATTGATCACATCATAGAGGTCGCGAGGCCGGGCACGGTCGCCTAAAGCACGGAGCTTTTCAGCGAACGCTTCCTCATACGCGTAGCAAAGGACGGCAATCCCCTCTATCGGCGAATCGGTGTAGTCGTGGAAAACAGAGCGTTTTGCCGGCCCCAGGACGAGAAGCTCATCGGGCGTCAGGTCGAGCTTGATGCGTGGGAGACTGCGTGGTGCGATCGGTCCTCTGTAGCTCAGCTTGCCCTGACAGGACACCGTGCCTCGCGGGTTTTCGAAGATCTCGAACTGCTGGAGCTCCTCGGGAATCTCTATGCCCGTCTGCTCGTAGATCCACTCTCCGATGTCGCGGAACACGCCAGCCAAGAATTCATGATTGATCTGGGCGGGATCAGTAAGTGTAAAGTCGAGGTCTTCGGAGAAGCGGTAGGTTTCGAAATAGCATTTCTTTAGGCAGGTTCCGCCCTTGAATATCCACGTCTTTGCGAGGGTGGCGTGTTGGTAGATACCGGAGAGGACCCAGCCCAGCACATAGTCCTTCTCTACGACTTGGGGCAGAAGTCCAAGAGTACCGGCGATATCGAGGATTTCGCGGCGGCCGATCATGCAGGCTGTACCAGAACCCAGCTCTCGGGAACGAAGAGGCGCCATCGCGCCACCAGCCGGGGGCAGGCAAGTGCGGGATCGAGTTTGGCGTTACCCTGCGTCAGACGTTCCCGGCATGCCTCAACAAGGGCAACAGTGCCGGATCCGCGTTCTGCCAGAAATCCCAGGCGCTTGAATACGGCACCGTTGCCAAGCCGGTCCGCATAAGCGATCAGCCGTTCATCGTCTCGTTCTTTGCGATCGAAATAGGATGCCAAGCAGTCGCCGACATGCTGGATGCCTGCCCCGAAGCCCGGATCGTCCAGCATGTCAACGATGGTGCGGTGAACATCAGACACGGCGATCCTGGTCCTTCCGCGCCAGACATTTCTAGCGCCGAAGATCATGTGCGGCCGGATATGCCTCAGGGTGAACCATGCGCCATGGCGATGCTGGGTTCTGGCACGCACCGCCCGCTCTGTCATCACCACAATGTCGCGGAAGATCTGCTCTGTCAGATCCCAGTGCTCGGCAGCGGTCCGGCCGCCTATGTAGGCAGGATCGTACAACGCAGGGACCAGGATCCAGGGATCGTCAAGGACCTGCTCGCTACCCAGAGAATCGAGACCGACGGGTACATAGGCACCAGGACCGACACGACGCAACCAACCCTGTCCGCTCCACCGGGACAGCAGCTTGGCGGCGTCGGAACGACTAACCTCAAGAGTTCGTTCAGCATCGGCGATGTGAACGATATCGCCTGCTGCCCGAACCACCGCGGCGAGTCTGCCACGGCCCTTGGGTATAGACGTCACCTGACTCATAGGCTCCTACAGCCGTCCTGCAAATATTCACCTTTTTCGCGAAGAACTCTCCTTATACTATACCTAACTTGAGCCGTACTACAGGAACGCATAAATTCACGATTTCCGCGAGTTAACGCATCTAGAATAGATTGGCAGCCCTTGGCTTGGTTGTCAAGTTTCAAAAAGAAAGGGGAGGACTCGCGTCCTCCCCTTTCTGTTGACGGGCTCGGACTCGAACCCCGCCGAACCTAGTAGTCTTCCGGCATGGCCGGGGCAGCGGGCTGCTTCTTCTCCGGCTTGTCGGTGATCATGGCCTCTGTGGTGATGAGGAGGCCGGCCACGGACGCGGCGTTCTGCAGCGCGGAGCGCACCACCTTGGTGGGATCGAGGATGCCGGCCTTGATGAGGTCCTCGAACTCGCCCTTGGCGGCGTTGTATCCGTAGGCCCCCTTGCCCTTCTTGATGGCGTCGACCACCACGGACGCGTCGGCGCCGGCGTTGGTGGCGATCCAGCGGGCGGGCTCTTCCGCGGCGCGCTGGACGATGCGGACGCCGAAGGACTCGCTCTCGGGCACCTCCAGGTTCTTCAGAGCGGCAGCCGCCCGGATCAGGGCGACGCCGCCGCCGGCGACGATGCCTTCCTCGACGGCCGCGCGGGTGGAGTGCAGTGCATCCTCGACCCGGGCCTTCTTCTCCTTCATCTCGATCTCGGTGGCGGCGCCCACCTGCACGACGGCCACGCCGCCGGCCAGCTTGGCCAGCCGCTCCTGCAGCTTCTCGCGGTCGTAGTCCGAGGTGGTTTCCTCGATCTGCGCGCGGATCTGCTTGATGCGGCCCTCGATGTCGGCCTTGCCGCCGGCGCCCTCGACCACGGTGGTGTTTTCCTTGTCGACGATGATCTTCTTGCAGGTGCCGAGATCGTTCAGGGTCACGTTCTCGAGCTTGATGCCCAACTCCTCGGCGATCATCCGGCCGTTGGTGAGGATCGCGATGTCCTCGAGCATGGCCTTGCGGCGGTCGCCGAAGCCCGGCGCCTTGACCGCGATGCACTTGAAGGTGCCGCGGATCTTGTTGACCACCAGGGTCGCCAGGGCCTCGCCCTCCACGTCCTCGGCGATGATCAGCAGCGGCTTGCCGCTCTTGGCGATGTTCTCCAGCACCGGCAGCAGGTCCTTCATGCTGGAGATCTTCTTCTCGTGGATCAGGATGAAGGGCTCGTCGAGGATCCCTTCCATGCGCTCGGGGTCGGTGACGAAGTAGGGGGAGAGGTAGCCGCGGTCGAAGCGCATGCCTTCCACCAGCTCCAGGGTGGTTTCCAGGCCCTTGGCCTCCTCGACGGTGATGACGCCTTCCTTGCCCACCTTGTCCATGGCGTCCGCCAGGATGTCGCCGATGGTCTTGTCGTTGTTGGCGGAAATGCTGCCGACCTGGGAGATCTCGGAGCGGTCGCGGGTCGACTTGGACAGCTTCTGCAGCTCGGACACGACCTTGTCCACGGCCTTTTCGATGCCGCGCTTCACCGCCATGGGGTCATGACCGGCGGCGACGATCTTGAGGCCTTCGCTGAAGATCGCCCGGGAAAGGACCGTGGCCGTGGTGGTGCCGTCGCCGGCCACGTCGGAGGTCTTGCTGGCGACTTCCTTGACCATCTGGGCGCCCATGTTCTCGAACTTGTCCTCGAGCTCGATCTCCTTGGCGACGGTCACGCCGTCCTTGGTCACGTTGGGGGCGCCCCAGGATTTTTCCAGCACCACGTTGCGGCCCTTGGGGCCCAGCGTGCAGGTAACGGTGTCCGCGAGGATCTTGACCCCTTTCAGGACCTTCGCCCTCGCCTCCTCACTGAATCTTACGTCCTTTGCAGCCATTTTCGCCGTACCTCCTTATTCGACGATGCCCAGGATGTCGTCTTCCCTCATGATGAGGTGCTCTTCGCCGCCCAGCTCGATCTCCGTGCCGGAATACTTCCCGAACAGGACCTTGTCTCCCGCCTTGACGTCGAGAGCCACGACCTTGCCGTCCTCGCGCCTGCCCGAGCCCACGGCCACCACCATGCCCTCCTGGGGCTTTTCCTTGGCCGTGTCCGGGATGATGATGCCGCCGGCCGTGGTCTCCTCCTCGTCGAGCCTCTTGACGATGATCCTGTCGTGCAAAGGCTTCACTTTTGCCGCCATAAGAACCTCCCTTTAAGAGTGAAATGATGAGATTTGAGGGCGAATCTAATCACGATTTTGTTGCAGTCAAGGGGGTGGACAGGGTATTTCCTGAGGTATTTCTTAGGGAGGTAACGCAACGTGTTGAAAATCTGGGGCAGAAAGACTTCATCCAACGTGCAGAAGGTCCTGTGGTGCTGCGGAGAGCTGGAAATTCCGTTCGAGCGCATCGATCTCGCGGGAGAGTTCGGCGGGAACCGGGAAGAGCCCTACCTGAGCCTGAACCCCAACGGCGTGGTCCCCACCATCGAGGACGGCGATTTCGTCCTGTGGGAGTCCAACAGCATCGTCCGGTATCTGCTCAACAAGTACCAGGGCGGCAGGCTTCTGCCCGACACCCCCGAGGGTCGCGGCAACGCCAACCGCTGGATGGACTGGCAACTGACCACCCTGAACACCTTCATGGTGCCGATCTTCTTCGGCATCGTCCGGACGCCCGAGGCCGAGCGCGACCCCGCCGCCATCGAGAAAGCCGTGGCGGCCGCGGTGCCCAAGTGGGAGATCGTCGAGCGCTACCTGGAAGGCCAGAGCTACCTCGCCGGCGACTCCTTCAGCATCGGCGACATCCCCGTCGGCATCTGGGCCTACCGCTGGTTCAACATGGCCATCGACCGGCCGTCGATGCCCAACGTGGAGGGCTGGTACGGGCGGCTGTGCGAGCGGCCACCGTACCAGGAGCACGTCATGATCCCGCTCTCGTGAGCGGGATCATGATCGTCTTGGTCCTTTCCCGGCGGTTCCCATCGCCCGCGAGGAGGGGCTTCAGCCGTCCCGGTGAAGCTCGCCTCCCTTCCCCTCAGCGCAGAGAATCTGAAATGACTTTGAAATGAGACGGAAACGGGAAAGTTCCCTAGAAATTATTTGACAATAAAAACAAATGGCTTATATCCTATAGATCGGAAACGAGACGGAAATGAGCCATAAATGGAAGCCTCGACTGTCAGCCGCTATGTAATACCTCAACGGTGGATACGCTACGACCCGACGGCGATTCTTGAGTCCCTGGTCCAGGCCAAGACCGCGGCAGGCGTCCTGACCCGAATGCCGTATCTGCCCCAGTGGATCGAGCAGGTCCACGAGGAACAACTGCGGCTGGAGGCAGCCGGGACCTCGCGCATCGAAGGCGCCGAGTTTACCCCGCGAGAGCAGGAAGAAGCACTCGCCGCCGACGCTACTACCCGCACCGACCTCACGCATTCCCAACGGCAACTACGGTCCGCCGACGCCGCCTACCGCTGGTTGCGTTCGCTGCCGGCCGACCGTTGGGTTACGACCGATCTCATCCTGAATATCCACCGGCGCATCATAACCGGATGTGACGACGACCATTGCGAACCCGGGGCGTTGCGGCCCGACGGATGGAACGTGACCTTTGGCACCCCGCTCTGCCGCGGCGTCGAAGGCGGTGCCGAGTGCCGCGTCGCCTTCAACTCTCTCTGCTCCGCCATTGCCGGCGAGTTCCGCCCACACGACCGGATCATCCAGGCCATCGCAACCCACTACCATGTGGGCTCCATGCACCCCCTCGGCGACGGCAACGGCCGCACAGCGCGCGCACTCGAAGCGTTCATGCTCCGGCAAGCCGGAGTCAACGATATGGTGATGGTAAGCCTGTCCAACTACTACTACGAGCACAAGGAGGAGTATCTGGCCGCGCTGTTCGCCTCCCGGCAAGCCGGGCATGACCTGACCGTTTTTCTTCAGTTTGCCCTTCGGGCGGTCGCCGACAGATGCAACGCCGTCACTACGGCCATCACTGCAAACCACAAGCGAACCCTGTTCCGGGAATTCGCGCGGTCATTGTTCGGCCAACTGCGCAGTCCCCGTCGCCGGGTTCTGGCCGACCGCCAACTGAGAATCCTGGAGATTCTGTTGGATGGCGGCTCGGTCAGCCTGGATGAGCTGGAGGATCGCGCCCGGGCGGACTACGACAGCCTGAAATACCCCCTTCGCGCGCTTGCCCGGGATCTGATCGAGTTGATCGATCTTTCCGCCATTTCGCTTGACGGCGAACAAGTCGTTGTCAACCTGGACTGGCCGCAGCAGTTGTCCGGCTCGGAACTGCTTCAGCGGGACGAGAGCATGCTGTCCGCGGCATCCGCCAGCAATCCCGCCATGGCCAAGTTGTCCCAGCTATTGGGCCGCCGACGCGGTCGTGGCACTCGCCAGTGAGTACTAGACGGAAGGCGAACGCGGTTCCACACGACATTTGTGTCGATTAGATACACTACTGAATCTCACTTGGTCGACCGATATGCGCGAATGCGCCGGAATTGACACGGCGCGTGTGCGGAGGTAGTCTGTTCAGTGAGGCGCAATCCTGTATTGCCCTCCTTCCGAGGCTCGCGCTCCGGCGCGAGCTTTCGTGTTTCTGGAGGTCGGAGGGTGACCTATTTCGCCTATCTTGACGAATTCGGACACATCGGCCCCTATGTGAGCCGCACGGATTCAAGGTACAAGGACAGCCCGGTGTTTGGTCTCGCCGGTTTTGTCCTGCCGTCGGAGGAAGTGCGCGGGTTCGGGACCTGGTTCTTCCAGCGCAAGTGCGAGCTTCTCGGGTTCGAGATCGAGCGGGCGGAGGCGCACCCGGCCTTGTGGGAGAAGAAGGGATCCAGCCTCTACACTGCGACCAACGTGACCCGGTATTCGGAACTCCGCAGGTCCACGAGCCGGATGTTCAACAAGATCGAGCGGCTAGGCGGCTTCGTATTCTACGTGGGGGTCAGGAAGTCGGCTGCGCCGGGCGCGCACAATCCGAATCGTCTCTACGCGAGGATGTTCCTTGAGGCGATCAAGCGGATCGACGGGTTCTGCGAGGAGGATTGCAATGGGGCAGACAACTTCGTGCTGATCCTCGATGAGCACGAACAACGATCGGCGCTGCTCGCCGAGGCCGTGCGAAGCATGTACGGGAGGAGAAGCGAGCGGCGGCGACATCTCATCGAACCGCCGTTTCACCTGGAGAGCCACCGCTACCAGACGCTCCAGGCGGCGGACTGGATCGCAGGACTGGTGGGACGTCTGGGTGCGATCTGGGCCGATCCGGCTGCGTATCCCGAAAACGAAGTGTTTCGCCGCTACTTCGAGCACCGGCTCAATCGCGTGAGCCGGCGAAGCGGAAACCGGAGTTAGTTTTGGCGTCCCCGTTCAGAAACGCCCTGCGGTGGTCCAATGCCGGCAACCGGCGCCGGATATTCCCTAGATAGCCAAGGTCGATGTCGGCCAGCACCAAGCCCGGTTCCGTATCAGCCTGCGCGATGACCTTGCCCCACGGATCGACGATCATGGAGTGTCCGTAGGCGTCCATGCTGGCGGGGTGATGACCTGTCTGGTCAGGGGCGATGATGTAGACTTGGTTCTCGATGGCGCGGGCGCGCAGCAGCGCTTCCCAGTGCGCCCGCCCGGTAGGGACCGTGAACACGGACGGCACGAAGACGACCTGGGCGCCGGCGGCGGTGAGCCGGCGGTAGAGCTCGGGAAAGCGCAGGTCGTAGCACACCGACAGCCCCATGGGGCAGAGAGGGGTGTCCGCCACCACGACGGCCTCGCCGGGGCGGCGGTATTCGGACTCCCGGATGGGGTCCTCGCCTTCGATGTCGACGTCGAACAGGTGGATCTTGCGGTATTTGGCTATGATCCCCGTGTCCGGGCCGATGAGCACGCTGGTGTTGTAGGCACGGCCATCCGGCCCGGCGGTTTCAAGTATCGAACCCGCCAGCAGGTATAGTCCAAGCTCAGCCGCCAGTGCGCTCATCCGGTCCGTCGTAGGTCCGGGCACCGGCTCGGCGTTGGCCGCAGTGTCCCTGCCGCGCCCCCGCCAGTTGAACACCTCCGGAAGGACCACGAGTTGCGCGCCTTCGGCATGAGCCCGGCGGATCCACGCTTCGGCCTCCGAAAGATTGGCTTCCTTGTCGGACGTGGCCAGCATCTGGACCGCTGCCGCACGAAATTTCATGATCCTCTCCCAAGCGAAACGATGCCGCTAACTCCGCGCCCTGATCCAACGATAACAACACAGCGGCTTGTTTTGAACGGCCGCGGCACCTCTTCTTCAAGGCCGAATGACAACACCACCGGAAGGATGGTAACATTGCGCCATGGCCCGAAAGACCTCAGCGAAGAACGCTGCCCAGGAAAACCTGTTCCGGGAGCTTCGGACCTTCGCGGAACAGTGCGGGATCGAAGTGAGGTGCGAGAAGCTGTCGCGCGATTACGGCTATCGCGTGCGCAGCGGCGGTTGCACGGTGATGGGGAACAAGTGGGTGATCGTGGACCGTGCGCTTCCGGCCCGTGAAAGGTTCGACCTGCTGGCCGACGAGTTGCGGGAGTCGTTGGGCGGGCAGGTGGAGATACCGGCCGAGCTTCAGCCGTTTTTCTAGGCTGCCTTGGACTGCATGGAGCTTGGCCGGCCGCCCTCACCCCGACCCTCTCCCAGAGGGAGAGGGAGTGGGAAGGTGCTTGGCCGCCTTGCAGCGGTGTTCCGACCAACAGAACCGGCTACATCGGCGGGGACCCCGCCTACTGCATGAAGAAGCCCAGCGAGCCGGTGCTGTAGTCGAGCAGCGGGCCCCAGTAGACACCCAACACTACGGTGAGCACCATCAGGACGCCCAGCAGCGGCACGGCGCTGGAGGTGGTTGCCACGGGTCCGTCTTCGGGGGTGGGGTCGTCGAGGAACATGGTGCGGACGATGCGCACGTAGTAATAGAGGGAGATGACCGTGTTGATCAGCGCCGCCACCGCCAGGATGTAGAACTGGCCCTCGATGATGGCGGCGAAGATCAGCAGCTTGCCGATGAATCCCGCCAGCGGCGGGAGGCCGGTGAGCGAGAACAGGAACACGGCCATGCAGACCGCGGGGAACGCGGCGCCACGCTGGGCGAGGCCGCGGTAGGCTTCCATGTCCTCGCGGCCGGTGGCGTTGGCCACCACCATCACGACCAGGAACGCCCCCAGGTTCATGATCAGGTAGACCACGACGTAGAAGAGCATGGCCGCAAGGCCGTCGTTGTTCAGCACCACGAGGCCCATCATGATGTAGCCCGCGTGGGCGATGCCGGAATAGGCCAGCAGGCGCTTGACGTTGTTCTGGTTGAGGGCCGAGAGGTTGCCCCAGGTCATGGTGACGATGCTGACGGCCACCAGCAGGTCGGTCCACTGGATCGCGGAGAACGCCTGGAACGTCCAGCTTCCTTCCTGTCCCAGGGTCGACACCGCCGGGTAGAAGAAGCGGATCAGGATGGCCAACCCGGCGGCGTTGGAGGCCACCGAGAGGAACCCGGTGAAGGGTGTGGGCGCGCCCTGGTAGACATCCGGCGACCACATGTGGAACGGCGCGAACGCCATCTTGTAGCCGAAGCCGGCGAGGATGAAGACGAAGGCGATGAACAGTCCGGTCTGGTTGCCGTCGCCCTGCGCCATGGCCGCGTTGATGGCCGCGTAGTCCAGGCTGCCGGCCATGCCGAACACCCAGCTCATGCCGTAGATCATGGTGCCGGAGGCGACCCCGCCGTAGATCAGGTACTTGAGCGCGGCCTCGGCCGAGCGCCGGTTGTGCGGCAGCATGCCGGTGAGGATGTAGGAGGTCAGGCTCACCAGCTCCAGTCCGAGGTAGGCCATCAGCAGGTTGTTGCCCGAGGCCATGAAGAACATGCCGAAACCGCAGGTCAGCAGCACGATGTAGTACTCGCCCAGGTGCACCTGCTTGACCTCGCCCGATCCGATGGACATCCAGATGGCGGCGATCAGCGCCACCAGGGTGAGCACCTTGAAGAACAGGGCGAAGTTGTCCAGCGCCACCATTCGGTGGAACAGCAGCGTGGGCTCCGTGCCGTAGAGCTCCCCGGTGGCGCCCAGGGCGATGAGGCATCCGACCAGGCCCACGTACGCCATCACCCGCTTGTTGGCCACCACCAGGTCCAGGATCGTCAGCACGATGATCGTGCCCGCCAGGACGATCTCCGGATGGAACAGCTTGAGGCTTGCGAGGTTACCGAGGTCCATTGTGCGCTACGACAGGTGCGAGATCACCATCTGGTTGATGTTGTTGAGCGAGGCCTGGAGCAGGTCGAGCACCACGCGCGGGTAGACGCCGACGATGACCACGATGGCCCCCAGCGGGAACAGCGTGAAGATCTCGCGGCCGTTGATCTCGGGCAGATCCTTGTACTTCTCGTTTGGGGGTCCCAGATAGACCCGCTGCATCATCCACAGCATGTAGCCGGCGGTGATGACGATGCCCAGGGCCGCGATGATGGTCAGGGCATGGTACTTGGGCCACGCCCCCAGCAGCACCAGCACCTCGGAGACGAAGCCCGATAGCCCCGGCAGCCCCATGGAGGCGAAGAACGCCAGCGCCGTGAAGCCGGCGTACACCGGCATGATGCCGGCAAGGCCGCCGAAGCCGTTGATCTCGCGGTGATGGGCGCGGTCGTAGATGACGCCCACGAGCAGGAAGAGCATGGCGGTGATGGTGCCGTGGTTGAACATCTGCAGCACCGCGCCGTTGATGCCCTGGGTGTTGAAGGCCGCCATCCCCAGCATGACGTAGCCCATGTGGCTGACGCTCGAGTAGGCCACCAGCTTCTTCATGTCCGTCTGCGCCATGGCGCAGAGGCCGCCGTAGATGATGTTCCACGCGCCCAGCGCCGCCAGGAACCAGAACGCCAGGTCGGCGGTGGCCTCCGGCAGCATCGGATAGTTGATGCGCAGGATGCCGTAGGTGCCCATCTTGAGGAGGATGCCCGCCAGGATCACGGAGATGGCGGTGGGCGCCTCCACGTGGGCGTCCGGCAGCCAGGTGTGGAACGGGAACGCCGGGATCTTGATGGCGAAACCGATGAACAGCGCCATCCACACCACGTGCTGGAAGCCCCAGCCCCACACGTTGAACGGCCACATGGCCAGCGGCGTGGTGCTGAAGAGGCTGCTCCGGTCCATGAGCTTGGTCATGTCGAAGGTGTTGGGCTCGGAGTAGAAGTACAGCGCCAGGATGGCCACCAGCATGAGCACGCTGCCGAGCAGCGTGTAGAGGAAGAACTTGATGGCGGCATACTCCTTGCGCGGGCCGCCCCAGATGCCGATGAGGAAGTACATGGGGAGCAGCATGACTTCCCAGAAGACATAGAAGAGCACGAAATCGAGCGCCACGAACACGCCGGTCATGCCGGTGTCCAGCAGCAGGAAAAGCGCGAAGTAACCCTTGACCCCCTTGTCGATGTTCCAGGAAGCGAAGATGCAGAGAAACGACAGCAACGCCGTCAGCAACAACATGGAGACGCTGAGGCCGTCGACGCCGACGTAGTACTCGATGTTGAACGCGGGGATCCAGGCGGCGCGCTCGACGAACTGCATGGAGGTGGTGGTGGTGTCGAAGTTGGCGTAGAGCCAGATCCCCAGAAGGAGCGGCGGCACCGTGGCGGCGGCCGACACCCAGCGGATGAGGTCGTGGCGGTCGCTCGGCAGGCACAGCACGACCAACATCCCGGCCAGGGGGATGAAGACCATGTAGCTCAGCACATGTTCGGTCATTTTCGCTTCTCTCCTATCCGAATCTTTCCGGTCTGACTCAGCTCCAGTAGCGCAGCTTGACGATCAGGGCCACGACCACGGCTCCCACCACCACGTAGAGGTAGCTGTTGATGTTCCCGGTCTGGACCCTGCGGAAGTTGTTGCCTATCGCGAAGGTGACGTTGGCGACGGCGTTGACCAGCATGTCGACGACGTAGTTGTCGAACAGGCCGTTGAACCAGGAGATGATGGTGGTGAGCTTGGCCGATCCGTCCACGATGGTGTCGATGATGTAGCGGTCGAACGCCGCTCCGATCCGGGCGAACAGCAGGGTGCCGCCGACGAAGACGAACTGGTAGACCTCGTCCACGTAGTACTTGTTGTAGAGCAGGCGGTACGAGAACCCCTTGGCCTCGGGCGACTCGTCCCGGGACGGCGTCCGCATGTAGTAGAAGAAATACGCCAGCGCCACGCCCACGGCGGCGGCGATGATCGACACGCTCATGACGCCGATCTCCTCCGCCACGGAGTGGTGCGCGTGATGGGCGTGGATCACGGGATCGAGCCAGTGGTCGATCTGGCTGCCGCCCATGAACGCCGGCAGCCCGATATACCCGATGACGACCGAACCCGCGGCGAGGATCCACAGCGGGTAGGTCATGATCTTCGGCGACTCGTGCAGGTGCTCCTTCACGTGGTGGTCGGCGCGGCACTCGCCGAAGAACACCATGAAGAACTGGCGGAACATGTAGAAGGCGGTGAGGCCCGCGACGAACACCGCCACCGCCCAAAGCACCTCGTTGTGGGTGGCCCAGGCCTGCCACAGGATGGCGTCCTTGGAGAAGAAGCCGGCCAGGAACGGGGTCCCGGCGATGGCCAGCACGGCGATGGTGAAGGTCCAGAAGGTCGCCGGCATCGCCGTCCTCAGCCCGCCCATCTGCCGCATGTCCTGCTCCCCCTGCATGGCGTGGATGATGCTTCCGGAGCCCAGAAAAAGGCAGGCCTTGAAGAAGGCGTGCGTCAGCAGGTGAAAGATGCCGGCGGCGTAGGCGGCCACCCCCATGGCCAGGAACATGTAGCCGAGCTGGCTGATGGTGGAGTAGGCCAGCACGCGCTTGATGTCGGTTTGGGTCACGGCGATCGAGGCGGCAAGCAGCGCGGTGGCGGCGCCGACCACGGCGACGATCCCCAGGGTCACGGGCGCCGCGGAGAATAGCACGTTCAGCCGGCCGATCATGTAGACGCCGGCCGTCACCATGGTGGCGGCGTGGATCAGCGCGCTCACCGGGGTGGGGCCCTGCATGGCGTCCGGGAGCCAGACGTACAACGGTATCTGCGCGGACTTGCCGGTGGCGCCGATGAACAGCAGGAACGTTGCCACCGTCACCACGCCGATGCCCCAGATCTCCATGTTGGCCAGCAGCCCGACGTGCTCCTCGATGCCGCGGAACGCCAGCGTCCCCTGCCCGTGCTGCGTCAGGCTCCAGTAGAGCAGGAAGATGCCCAGCACGAAGCCGAAGTCGCCGATGCGGTTGACGATGAACGCCTTGTTGCCGGCACGCGTGTTGGTGTGGTCGGTGTACCAGAAGCCGATGAGCGCCCACGAGCACAGCCCCACGCCCTCCCAGCCCACGAACATGAGCAGCAGGTTGTCGCCGGTCACCAGCAGCAGCATGGAGAAGGTGAACAGGTTCAGGTAGGCGAAGTACCGCCACATGGAGCGGTCGTCGTGCATGTAGCCGATGGAATAGAAGTGGATCAGTCCGCCGATGCCGCTCACCACCAGGATCATGATCGCCGACAGCGGGTCCACCCAGAACGCCACGTCGACGCTGAAAGAGCCCATGGGGATCCACGTGTAGAAGTGGTCGATGAGGAACCGCTCCTTGGCGGGCAGGGCGAGCAGCCGGCTGAAGGCCCACAGCGAGAACAGGAAGGACAGGGTCACCGGCGCGCAGGCGATGAAGGCCACCATGCGCTTGCCCGCGCGCTCCTGGATGCGCGCGCCCAAAAGGCCGTTCAGCGCCGCGCCCAGCAGCGGGAAGATCACGATCCAACGCAGAAAATCGGTCTGAACGGGGTTATCCATACGAAGCTACTCGTGCAGGTGAATACCGATTGAATACTAGTCCTTGAGCGTCTCGGTGGCCTCGACGTCGATGGTGCTGAAGAGCTGGTAGATGGCGAGGACGATGGCCAGGCCGATGGCGGCCTCGGAAGCCGCCAGCATGATGATGAACACGGTGTAGATCTGCCCGTCCACCTGTCCGGTGCTGAAGTGCGAGAAGGCGACGTAGTTCAGTCCCGCCGAGTTGAGGATCAGCTCCACGCCGAGAAGAATGGCGATGGCGTTGCGCCGGGTGAGGACGATGTAGATGCCCAGCGCGAACAGGATGCCCGCCACCGCCAGGTAGTGTTCCAGTCCGACGTTCGTCAGGTTTGCAAGGTGTACAGCCATCTTTCGCAATCGGGTGCGGGCGGGTTTGAAACCCGCCCCTACGTTATTCCTTGATTTCCTTGCGCGACAGCGTGATGGCGCCGATGAGGGCCACCAGCAGCACCACCGCGGCGATCTGGAACGGCAGCAGGTAATCGCCCAGGAAGAGGTTGCCGATGGACGCCGTGGTGGGCGCGAACGCCACTTCCTTCACCCTCGCCCAGTCGGTCTCGCCGATGGCGTAGACCAGGATGCCCAGGAACACCGCCGTCGCCACCAGCGCGGGAATGCGGCCCACCGTGCGGTTGGTGATGTCGATGTCGCTGATCCGGTGGGTCAGCATGACCGCGAACAGGATCAGCACCAGGATGCCGCCGACGTAGATCAGCACCTGCACCGCCGCCACGAAGTCGGCCCCGAGGAAGACGTAGAGCCCGGCCACGCCGCCGAAGGTGCCCAGCAGCGAGAACGCCGAATGCACGATGTTGCGCGAAAACGCCACGATGCAGGCCGACCCCACCACCACGAGGGAAACCAGATAGAAGATGAGAACGTCTATGGAAATCTCCATGATCAAAACCACCCTTTAGATGGGAGGACGAGCGGCCCGTATCACACGAATCGGGCCACGAGTGTGGTGTCTCGTTAGTGCGTCAATGAATCTGCTGGTCTTTTTCGCCGTCGGCTGCGTTGCTCTTCCTCGCGTGGTGCCCGCCACTGCTCGTCATCGCGCCTTGCCGACAACGAAAAATCCTGCGCATCTTCATCAACGCACTAACGAGACACCACACTAGAGAGTTGCGCCGCGGCGGGGGGCCAGGAGCCTGTCCGACGAGATAGTCTCGCGAATCCTGACATGCCCTGCGGGCCGTCAGTTTTCCGGCTCGGCTATCTCGTCCATGTACGTCTTTCCGATATCCACCTTCTGAATCATCCGGGGTTCCGTCTCCCCGCCCTTCTTCGGCTTGTAGAGAGGCACCTTCTCGGTGATGAAGTGCCGCACAAGACCGGCGGGGTTGTTGCACGCGCCCTCGAACTCCTGCGTGTGACGGATGGATCCCGTGGGGCAGGCCTCCATGCAGAGCCCGCAATACATGCACTTGCAGATGTCGATGTCGAACAGCGTGAAGTCGCGCTGCTTGGTCTCGGCGTTCATCTCGATGCCGATGGCGATGCAGTTGATGGGGCACACCCGCTCGCACGCCAGGCAGCCCGTGCAGATGTCCATGTCGACCTCTAGGATGCCGCGGTAGCGGAGCGGCAGGGTCTCCTGCACCTGCGTGGCGATGCGGTCGGGGTACTGGACGGTCGACGGCTTGCGGACGAAGTGGGAGAACGTGATGGTCATCCCCTCGAAGATGCTCCGCACCGTGTCCCTGACGTTCTGACAGTATTCGATGATTCCGTTCATGGCGTTTCCCCGTGCCGCTTGTCGGTCGTTTCCCCTACACGTACGGCTTGAGATAGAGGGTGGGGCGCGAGTGCATGATCTGGTAGACCACCCGCCAGATGAAATAAAGCACGACGAGGCACGACACCGCCAGCGTGGCCATGGTCAGGGCGAAGTTTCCTTCGGGCCAGATCACCAGCAGCACGATGGTGCCGAACAGGCAGATGAACGACATGGGCACCATGTACTTCCAGCACATGGCCATGAGCTGGTCCACCCGCACGCGCGGCAGGGTGCCGCGCACCCACATGGCGACGAAGGCCCAGAAGTAGGCCTTGACGAAGAACACCGCGAACTCCAGCACGCCCTTGAGCAGCGGGTGCTCGGCCATGGTGACGCCGAAGATCGTCGCCGGTATCTGCCAGCCGCCGAGGAACAGCGTCGCCGCGATGGCGCCGATGACGTACAGGTTGCCCCACTCCGCGAAGAAGAAGAACAGGAAGCGCATGCCGCTGTACTCGGTCACGTAGCCGGCCACCAGCTCGGACTCGGCCTCCGGAATGTCGAACGGCGTGCGGTTTCCCTCGGCCAGCGCCGCGGTGAAGAACAGGAAGAAGGCCACCAGCGTGAAGGGGTTGTAGAAGATGAACCAGTCCCACGGCGCCCATCCCTGGGCCTTGATGATGCCCTGCATGCTGAGGGTCCCGGACAGGAAGATCACGGTCAGCACCGCCACCCCGGCGGGTATCTCGTAGCTGACGATCTGGGCGGCCGAGCGCATGCCCCCCAGCAGCGACCACTTGTTGTTGGACGACCAGCCCGCCATCAGGATTCCCACCACCACCAGGGAGGTAATGGCCAGCAGGTAGAGGATGCCGATGTTCAAGTCGGCGGGTATCAGCCAGCTTCCGAAGGGAATGACGACGAAGGCGCCGAGGAACCCCGAGAAGACGATATAAGGCGCCAGGAGGAACAGCTTCCTGTCGGCCGACGCCGGGATGATGTCCTCTTTCTGGATGTTCTTGACCCCGTCCGCCAGCCACTGAAGAATTCCCTGCGGGCCTACCCGGTTGGGGCCCACCCGGGACTGCATGCGCGCCCACACGCGCCGCTCGAGCCAGCTCGTCACGCCTGCCAGCGGCGCCACGAAGAACGACAGCACGGCGAAGGCCACCGCCACCGCCGCCAGGGCATAGCCCAAGGCCGCCGGGACGGCACCCGGCAACAACGTCGCGATCAGGTCTTGTACGGTAAAGTCCATCTACACTGCCTATCGTGCCTATCGGTCGATCTCGGGGGCGTCCACGTCGAGGCTCGCGATCAGCGCGATGAGATCCGCGACCATGATGCCCGGGCTGATCTTGTCGATGATGCTCATGGCGGTGAACGAGCCGGTGCGGATCCTCACCCGGTAGGGGTACTCGCTGCCGTCGCTGACCACGTAGTAACCCATGTCGCCGCGCGGCGCCTCGATGCGCACGTAGGTCTCGCCGGCGGGCGGCTTGAACTTGCGCGCCACCTTGGCGACGGCCGGGCCGTCGGGCATCTTGTCGAGGCACTGGCGCAGGATCTTGCAGCTCTCCATCAGCTCGCGGATGCGCACGTAATAACGGTCGTAGGAGTCGCCGAGGGTCCCGCGCTCGCCGCGACCCACAGGCACCTCGAAGTCGAGATCGGGATAGACCGAGTAGGGGATGTCCCGTCGGATGTCCCACTGGACGCCGGAGGCCCGCAGGTTGGGACCCACGAGGTTGTACTGGAGCGCGTCCTCCTTGGAGATCACCGCGACGTTGGCCAGCCGCTCGATGAAGATCTTGTTGTACGAAAGGAGCCGGTTGTACTCGTCGACGATGGGCTCGAAATGGTCCAGGAACGCGGTGATCCGCGCACAGGTTTCGGGCTTGATGTCGTAGCCGACGCCGCCGATCCGCAGGTAGTTGTAGGTGAGGCGGGCGCCGCAGATCTCCTCCATCAGGTCGTTGATGCTCTCCCGCTCCCGAAGCGCGTGCAGGAAGGGGGTGATGGCGCCGATGTCCTGCCCGAAGGTGCCCACCGCGATCAGGTGGCTGGCGACGCGGTTCAACTCGCAGGCGATCACCCGGCAGTATTCGCCCCGCGGCGGCACCTCGACGTTGCCAAGCCGCTCCGCCGCCATGCAGAAGCCCTGGTTGGCGAACATGGCGGCGAGGTAGTCGGCGCGGTCGGTGTAGGGGACGTAGCCGTGCCACGTGCACTTCTCGCCGATCTTCTCGATGGAGCGGTGCAGGTAGCCGACGTCGGGGATGGCCTCGTTGATGACCTCGCCGTCGGTCTTGACCACGAACCGCAGCACCCCATGGGTGCTCGGATGCTGCGGCCCCACGTTCAGGGTCATGTCTTCGGTGTGCAGGCCGGTGCGTTCGGCAACCTCAGCCATGATGTCCTTCCTTCGTCAACGACCCGGACGCGGGCGGGTTTGAAACCCGCCCCTACAATTCGACCGCGGCACTCTGCCGCGACCCGTCTAGCGCATGTTCTCCGGGACCAGCGGCTCGCGCTCGGTGCTGATGCCGTCGTACTCTTCCTGCTCCACGAAGTCCTTGCGCAGGGGATAGCCCACCCAGTCCTCGGGCAGCAGGATGCGCCGCAGGTCCGAATGCCCTTCGAAGACGACCCCGAAGAGATCGAACACTTCGCGCTCGAACCAGTTGGCCACCTTCCAGACGTCCTCGACCGTGGCGATCCGCGAAGCGTCCCGGTCCACGTCGGCCTTGAACACGATCTGTTGCGGGGGCTCGTAGGAGTACAGATGGTAGACCACCTGGATGACGTTCTCGACGGGAAGATCCACCGCGGTCAGGTCGGAAAGCACGCTGAACTTGAGCGCTCCGTCGTCCCGCAACGCCAGGCACACTTCCTTGAGGTTGGCCGCGTTGACCTTGAAGAACGGGTCCAGACACTCTTCATCGAGGTCGGTGGCGGCGCCGGGGCAAAGCTCGTTCACGCGCTCGAATATCTCTTTTGCCGTCATGTCGTCGTTACCTGCCTGGTGGCCCGACCGTCGCAGCCGTCGCCTAGCTCTTCACCCACTCCAGGTCGCCCTTGCACCAGTCGTAGATGAGGCCAAGGAACACGATGAGGGTGAAGACGGCGATGGCGCCGAACGCGAACAGTCCGGCGTCGTTCTGAAGCCAGTCGCGGAACACCACCGCCACCGGGAAGATGAAGGCGATCTCCACCTCGAAGATGATGAAGATCAGGGCGATGAAGTAGAACCGGACGTTGAAGTTGACCCACGCGCTCCCGGAGGCCGGCTCGCCGCACTCGTAGGTGGAGAGCTTGCGGAGCTGGGGGTTGGAAGGCCGCAGCAGGCGGCCGATCAACAGGTTCACCCAGACGAAGGCCGCACCCAACAACGTGAATACCAGCACGCTGGCGAAGTCAAAAAGCATGGTTCCTCGGGTAAGATAAAGAAATCAATAACCTTTTGCAGTCGGTCCCTATATACACACAAAAGCCGTTGCCGGTCAACAAACCGGCCCGCGCTGCCCGCCCCGGCATCCTTACACTGCCCAACCATTCCTGTTACCTTATCCCGTGCTTGGCGTCGACCGGCACGACACGGGAAAGATCAAACCGGGAGAGATCAAACGCATGGCAAGAGTGAGCATCACCGTCGCCTGTTGGGACTATGACCGGACGCGCCCCTTGCAGGAGGGCCGCGTGCCGGTGGAGGGGGTCGACCTGACCTACCTGCCGTTCCGCGTGGAGGAAACCTTCTGGCGCATGCTGCGCTACCAGGACTTCGACGCCGCCGAGATGTCCATGGGCTCCTACATGATGTCGCGGGACAAGGGCACGCCGCGGTTCGTGGCGATCCCGGTATTTCCCTCCCGCGCGTTCCGGCACTCCGGCATCTACATCCATACCGGCTCGGGCATCAAGGAAGCCGCCGACCTCACCGGCAAGCGGGTGGGCGTCCCCGAGTACCAGATGACGGCGGCCATCTGGCAACGCGGCATCCTGCAGCACGAGTACGGCGTCGATCTCGAGAAGGTGAACTGGTTCACCGGCGGCGAAGAGACGCCCGGACGGGAGGAAAAGCTCCGTCCCGACCTGCCCGAGACCCTCTCCATCACTCCCATCGGCCCGGGCCAGACCCTCTCCTCCATGCTGGAGAACGGCGACATCGACGCCCTGATCTCGGCCCACATGCCGTCGCCGTTCGTGCGCCGCTCGCCCAAGGTTGGGCGGCTGTTCCCGGACTTCCGCTCGGTGGAGGAAGACTACTTCCGCAAGACGGGCATCTTCCCGATCATGCACACCGTCGTCTTCCGGGAAGACGTGTACGAGCGCCACCCATGGGTGGCACAGAACCTCTACAAGGCCTTCTGCGAGTCCAAGCGCCTCTGCGCCGAGGCCATGTACGAATATTCGGCGCTCAAGTACATGCTGGCCTGGTCCATCGAGCAGATGGAGAAGGAGAAAGAGGTCCTGGGACCCGATGCCTGGGCCTACGGACTGGAGCCCAACCGCCATGTCCTGGAGACGCTGGTGGGCTACGCCCACGAGCAGGGCCTCACCAAGCAGCGGCTCGAGGTGGATAGCCTGTTCGCGCCGAGCACGCTGAACGAGTTCAAGGTGTAGGGGACCCCGGCTCCAAGGTTGTAGGGGCGGGAGGCAACGCTCACCTTTCGGTATGGAGGGCTACGCTAGATTTGTTGCCGCGCGTCTCTCTCTCGAATGGTGCAACCTCGATCTCGCCCGCCCGCCCGCGGGTCTTGGCGATGTCGTAACTGTTCTGCATACGCATGAGGGTGTCCATCGACACGCCGAATGCCTTCTCAATTCGCAACGCCATCTCCGGCGACAAGCGCGCTCGCTCGTTCAGGACGGCCGACAGCGCCGCCCGCGTGACGCCCAGCGCCTTCGCCGCCCGAGTCACCGTCAGATCAAGAGCCTCGATGATCTCGTGTTTCACGAACTCGCCAGGATGGACGGGGCTCTTCATTCGGAAGCCGTGTACCGGTTTCATGTCTACCTCTCAGTGATAATCCTCGTAGTTGAGGTCGACGATCTCCATCCCGTCCCGATCGATCCAGAACGCGAGCCGCCAGTTCGCGGTAACGGCCAGACTCCAGATGCCCCTGCGATCCCCGCTCAGCCTGTGTGCCCTCCAACCCGGCACGGTCCGCAACTCTTCCTCCCGTTCCATGTCCTGGAGGAAAGAAACGATGCGCCGGAGCTTCGGAGCAAATGCGGGCTGTACTCCGGCGGCATCATCTTCCTCAATGAGCCGACGCAGCCCCCTGTGGACCACGTTCCTGATTTTCATCCCCCATGTTAGCTGGTACGGCCGTATAGTGTCAAGATACACTTTCCATCACGCTCGTTACGCGACTACCCTGCCGTGGCTGAGGTGGTCCTGGTTTGTCGGACAGGAAGGCGGCAGAAATAAGGTTTATTCTAAAGTTATCGAGCATGCCGCGAAGGTCCTGTTTAACCGGCACCCGCCGCATGTGTTATATTCTATTGGATTGGGCACCGTGGGTGCCGGATGGTGCTGGGGTATTGAAGCTGAACGATGCCCGGGGCGCCGAAAACTGTTCCAAGGACGCCATGTCCGACCCCGAGAAACCCGACGTCGAAGCCCCCGCCACGGAAACAAGGGATTCCGTCGGCGAGCCGGACGCCTCCGTCCAGGAGGTGAAGTGGTGGATCGACACCGGAACCAAGCGCCAGCCGGAATCCGGTGAACGGGCCCCCATCGGCGTGATCGAGCGCTGGGCCTTCGAGCTGCTGAAGGACTACCGGCAGGAGCGGGCGCTCCAGAACATCGTCGACATCAACGGCCAAGTCCTGCGGCAGCTCTCCGACAACGAGGACCGCTGGGTGTACGTCTCCCTGGGCGTCGGCGAGTTCCCCCAGAAACGCCTCAACTACATCAAGGATGCGCTGAGGATACCGCGCTACGCCCGCGCCCTGGCCATCGACGCCGGCTACTCCGTCCGCATCCTCATCACCGGCAACCCCCCGGGCGAGAAGGTCCTGGACATCAACTTCACCGAGGCGCCGTCCCTGGACTACTGGACCAACGGCGAGCTCATCGAGGAGCAGATGTTCCGCTCCATCGACGACGCCCTCAAGCGCCTGCGGAACTCGGTTCACCGGTACCTGCGCAAGAGCGCGCCCGAGGAGACGCCCGCGTAACGGCCGCCCGTAACGCGCGCCGGTGTTCGCGCAGCCGTCCTCCAGAACCGCCATACTCCGAGCCGCTAACCCCGCCGCGGTGTCGACACCACCTACGGGCGAGGACACCTGAAGACGCGTCAACACGAAAAGTCTGCATCCGGACAGCCACGTACGTCCGAATCTGACGCATGACATTATTAGAGTTCTCCCACGAGAGTCTCGAACAAGGGGATGTCATGCCGTCCGCCTATGAACGCCGTCTCGTCCTTTTCTATCTGTCGAACGCTGTCTCGCGGCTCCGTGGCCGCGACGAGGAGGCGTCGCACTTGGTGCAGTGGCTCCGGCAACATGAGGAGGAGCTGCGGTTTCGCTACCCGACAAGGCCGGACGACATCGCCGAAGGAGCGATACAACACGGTTTGCGAGACCGGGAAGTATCCACGCCGGAGTGGCAACGTTTAGGAGAGGTCCTGAGAAACGCCTGGGCGGCGGCAAGGCCCGCGCACCCTGACAGGACGGCGCGGCGCATTCGGCGCCTGGCAAAGCTCACGTGTCTTTCCCGGACCGACGCAGTAATCCTGGAACTGGCGCTGCGCCATCAAACGGGCTCCCTGGTCGGTTCGTTGATCGACGACATTGGCGAACGCACCCAATGGAATAGAAGAGGCTTCAGGCTGGGGAACCCCGTGCTCCCAAGCTTGCTTGGCCTTTCTGCCGGCACGGTCCACGGCCGGTTTGCGCCCGACGCCCCTCTCGTGAGTTCGGGACTATTGTCCATCGACGACGACGGCGATGTGACGCTCCTCGACCGTTTGACCCGGCTGCACTGGCTTCCGAAGGAGGCCGGTTCCGACGTGCCGCGCCTGCTGCTGGACGAGGCCGGCCCCGGCGAGCTTTGCTGGACCGATTTCGACCACGTTGCCGGCGATCGCGATCATCTCGAACGGATTCTGAGCGGGGCGTTTCGATGCAACCAAAAAGGCGTCAACGTCCTCGTCTACGGGCCGCCGGGGACCGGCAAGACCGAGTTCTGCAAGACCCTTGCCGCCCGCCTCGAAGCGCCGCTCTACGTGGTCGGCGAAACGGATGCCAACGGTGGCGAGCCTACCCGAAGCGAGAGGATGCAGGAGTTGCGGCTCGCGCAACGCCTGCTAGCCGGAAACTGTCGATCCATCCTGCTCTTCGATGAGATGGAGGACCTGCTCTCCTTGCAGGGAGGGTTGCTGGCGGGACTGTTCGGCTCGCGCCGTGTCCCCGCGCGTTCGGCCGAGGGCTCGAAGGTGTTCATGAACCGCCTTCTGGAGCAGACTCCGGTACCGATCCTGTGGACGTCGAACGCTGCCCGGTGGACCAGTCCCGTTCTCTTGCGCCGAATGATGTTCGCCCTGGAACTGCGCCAACCCCCGCCCAAGGTCCGGGCGCGGATCTGGGCGCGGCACCTCGCCCACCATGGGATCGAGTCGACCGAGGAAGATGTCCATGCCCTGTCACGGGAGTTCGACGTAACGCCGGGCGTGGCCGCCGGGGTCACCGCCGCGGCCCGGCTCGGCAGCGGGACCCTGGCGGACGTGCGCCGCGGCGTGCGCGGACTGGCGCGGGTGCTGTCCGGCGACACGCCGCCAACTCAACGGACGCCGGGCAGGTACGATCCCGAGTTGATCCGCGCCGACGTGGACCTGATTCAACTCGCGGACTGCCTCGTCGAAAGCGGCGCGCGCCACTTCTCGCTATGCCTGCAAGGACCACCGGGAACCGGCAAGAGCGCATTCGCCCGGCACCTCGCCGACCGGCTCGGGCTCGAAGTCATCCAGAAACGTGCCTCCGATCTCATGTCGATGTGGGTCGGGAGCACCGAAAGAAACATCGCCGAAGCCTTTGCCGAGGCCCGCGACGCCGAGGCATTCCTGGTCTTCGACGAAGCCGATTCACTGCTCGCCGACCGCCGCCTCGCCCACGGAAACTGGGAGGTGAGTCAAGTGAACGAGATACTGACCTGGATGGAAGGCCACCCGTTTCCCTTCGCCTGCACGACGAATTTCGGCGAACGCCTAGACCCGGCCACCCTGCGGCGGTTCACGTTCAAGGTCGCGCTCGACTATCTGTCGCCGGAGCAGGCAAGGGTAGCGTTCCGTGTCTACTTTGGGATCGAACCCCCAGCCGAGGCCGCTGGCCTAACCGCGCTGACTCCGGCCGACTACGCCGTCGTGCGCCGGAAGGCAGAGATCCTCCGTTGCCTGAGCGACACAGGAGCGCTCGCAGCAATGCTGCGGGCGGAAGGCCAGGCGAAGCCGGGGCGGCTGCAGGTGGTCGGATTTCGGACGTGAACAACGAAACAATAAGGGAGATATGGGTTGTAAAGGAAAAAGTTTTCTTTTGTGCCAAAGATAATAGATTGTGGTGACATCCGTGCTGTCACCTGGATCCCAGGCCGTAGGGCAGCATGGGGGAACAGGCCGGGCCACATCGCGTTGGGACTTGGCGAGGCCAGTGACGTTGCTTCAGAGCGCCTATCGAACCCACGAAGGAGGTGCAGGACGTGTCCACCGCTTACGATCTACATTGGAAGTCGATCCCCATGCGACCAGTACCGCGTGATTATTGGAATAACTGGTACCGGACCTACCTCGGCCGGGGCGTCTACCTCTGGGTGCTGGCTACCACCGATGGCAACTACGTGGGTTATTACGTTGGCAAGTCGGACGACATCGGTAGTCGTTGGTGGAAACATTTACATGATTTCCCGGGGTACTACCTACCTACAAACGTAAGGGCGTTCCTTGAGAATCCGGTAGCGGAGTTCAACAACAACGCCGTCGAGAGGGGTCTTCCTCAAAGGCGAAAAACCGTACAGACCATGTTGAACGACACTTGGTTCTGCTGGGCCGAAGTGACCTGTCGGCCATGGCACCGGACCGAGAACGTGGAGTACGTGTTGCAGGAAGGGCTCAAGATACACGCGGGGATCACAGTAGACGGGTATATCGGCGATGCGGGCGCCCGTTATCCTCCGACTTCTGCACTCGCGATCCACAACCGCTTCGGACGGGACTTCCTGGTTCCTGTGCTTCCTGCGACGATCATCTTCACGGTCGATGGCGGGGTACAACATATTGAGGTTGCGTAGAAGGCACGCTGCTGCTGCAATGGCAAGGTAGAGACGTCGGGCCTACCGCCGCCGACGCGAAATCCCTCGCCGGTGCAAATACTCGTACAAACGATCGGGAGCACCCGCAACAACGCGGCAAGCGGAGACATCCAGTGCGTCACGAACGCCTCATAGAACTCCTCCGCCTAGCCATCCGACTTCAAGGAAGCTCCGATGGCGTAACCCTCGTTGACATACAGGAAGAGTTCTCCGTTAGCCGACGTACTGCCGAGCGGATGCGGGATGCCGTCGAGGCCGCCTTCGGGCCATTGGAGACGGTTGAGACGGACACTGGCGACCGCCATATACATTGGCGGCTTTAGCCGAACGTCCTCGCACAGCCGTTCGCACAACAACTGCTGCAGCGCACTTGCGTTGATAGGCATCACAGTAACCTCGGCTGATCTTCCGCAGCCGGTCATGCTGCGCGACTCAAACCTGATCTAGAATCGACACTGGCTGGGACTAATATGGGCCTGTCCAGGCCACCGCCTCACCCCCCGGCGGCACCCCGCCGGATGGTGCCGGGGCGCATGGGGAAGGGGACGGAGCTGGTGATCTCCAGGCCGTAGCCGGACAGGCCGACGAGGTTTCTGGGGTTGTTGGTGACGAGCTTGAGCTTGCGGATGCCCAGGTCTCTGAGGATCTGGGCGCCGATGCCGAAGTCGCGGAAGCTCCTTTCCTCTCTGGCTTCCGCGGTGCGCAGGCCCTTGCCTTCGGGCTGGAGGTAGAGCAGCACGCCGGCGCCTTCCCGGGCGATGAGCTCCAGGGACTGCTTGATGACCGACCCGGTGTCGAAGAACTCGAAGCCGAAAACGTCGCCGGGAAGGAACTTGGTGCACACCCGCACCAAGGTCTCGCGGTCCTCGGAGATCTCTCCCTTGATGAGCGCCAGGTGCTCGCTGGAGTCCACGTGGGTGTTGTAGACCACGGCCTCGAACTCGCCGCCGTAGCGGGTGGGCAGCCGGGTGGTGGCGACCCGGTGGATCAGCGAGTCGTGCTTGAGGCGGTACTGGATCAGGTCCGCGATGGTGCAGATCTTGAGGTCGTACTTTTCACCGAACTCCTCCAGGTCCGGCAGCCGCGCCATGGTGCCGTCGTCCTTCATGATCTCGCAGATCACGCCGGCGGGCTTGAGCCCCGCGAGCCGGCACAGGTCCACGGAGCCCTCGGTCTGGCCCGTGCGCACCAGCACGCCGCCGTTGCGGGCGCGCAGCGGAAAGATGTGCCCGGGCGTACACAGATCGCCGGGGCCGGCGTCGTCGGCGATGGCGGCGAGGATGGTCTCGGCGCGGTCGGACGCCGAGATGCCGGTGGTGACGTTCTTGACGCCGTCGATGGAAACGGTGAACGCGGTGCCGAAGGGCGCGGTGTTGTCCCGCACCATCATGGTGAGGCCGAGCTCGGCGACCTTCTCCTCGGTGAGGGGCAGGCAGATCAGACCCCTTCCCCAGGTGGCCATGAAATTGATGGCCTCCGGCGTGACCAGTTCCGCCGCCATGGTGAGGTCGCCCTCGTTCTCGCGGTTCTGGTCATCCATCAGGATGACCATCCTGCCTTGGCGGATGTCTTCGAGGGCTTCTTCGATGGTGGCTACGGGCATGGGTTCCTATTTAGCATCTCCACGGGCGGGGGCAAAGATGACGTTTGACGCGCCATGCCGGACACGGGCGGGTTTGAAACCCGCCCCTACATGGGCGTGGGCGAATACGACGGCCGATGCGACCGCGTGAACACTAGGCGCCGCCGTTCATCTCCGCCACCACCGACCTGGCCGCCTCGACCGGGTCGTCCGCTCCGGTGATGGGCCTGCCGACGACGATGTAGTCGATGCCGGCGGCCACGGCGTCGCCAGGGGTCATGACCCGCTTCTGATCGCCGGCCTGCTGGCCGGCGGGCCGGATGCCCGGTGTCACCAGCAGGAAGGAGTCGCCACAGGTGCGCCGGATGTCCGGGACCTCCTGAGCCGAGCAGATGACACCCGCGAGGCCCGCCTCCTGGGCCATACGGGCCAGTCGAACGACATAGGCGGACACGCCTCCCTGTATCCCCAGCGCCTCAAGATCCGAATCGTCCAGGCTGGTCAGGACCGTCACCCCCAACACCGCCGGCCGTCGCAGGCCTTCATTCTCGCACACTTCCTCGACGGCCGCCGCAGTCTGACACATCATGTCGCGGTAGCCGGAGATGTGAATGTTGAACAGTTTGACCCCAAGGCGGGTGGCTTCCACGGCCGCCTCAGCCACGGTGTTGGGAATGTCGTGGAACTTGAGGTCCAAGAACACCTCGCCGCCCAGGTCGTGGATCATGCGGACGATGTCCGGGCCGGAGTTCACGAAGAGCTGCTTGCCGACCTTGAACATGCCCACTTCCGGCGCCAGCAACGTCGCGAGGGTCCTCGCCTTCGCGGCGTCGGCCAGATCCAGGGCCACTATCAGCCTCTGCTTCACTTCGGATGTCGTAGCGTTCATGTCTGTCCGTTCTCCAGGGCCGCGCCGATGCGCTCCACGGCCTCCTCTACGGGCACGTCGGTGGTGGTGCCGTCGCCGCGCCAGCGCAGTTCCACGTTGCCCTTGGCCAGCCCCTTGGCGCCGATGGTGACCCGTAGCGGGACGCCCACCAGGTCGGCGTCCTTGAACTTGACGCCGGGCCGCTCGTCGCGGTCGTCGAGCAGGACCTCGTGCCCGGCCTCGGTCAGACCCTCGTAAATCCGGTCGGTGACCTCCCGGATGGGCTCCTCCTTGTAGTTGAGGGGCAGCAGCTCGACCGAGAAGGGCGCGATGGACATGGGCCAGATGATGCCGTCGGCGTCGTTGTTCTGCTCGATGGCGGCGGCCATGAGGCGGGTGACGCCGATGCCGTAGCAGCCCATCTCCATGACGCGCTCGTGTCCCTCGGAATCGAGGATCGTGGCGTTCATGGCTTGGCTGTATTTCCGGCCGAGGTAGAACACGTGCCCGACCTCGATGCCGCGATACTCCTCGATGACGCCCTCCTCGCAGCGCGGGCACGGGTCCCCCGCCTTGACCAGGCGCAGGTCCTCGAAGCGCGCGGGCGTGAAGTCTCTCTCCTGACTCACGTGGATGGTGTGGGCGTCGGCCTGGTTGGCGCCGGTGACGGCGCCGGTCATGCCCCGGACGGCGTGGTCCGCCCACACCTCCAGCGGCAGGCCCACGGGGCCCAGGAAGCCCGGCGGCGCTCCCACCGCCTCCATCACCTCGTCCTCGTCCGCCATTTCCATCGCGATGGTGTCCAGGAGATTGCCCAGCTTGGTCTCGTTGACCTCGTGGTCGCCGCGCACCAGCACCGCCACGAGCCCCCCCGCCGGCTTCCGGTAGATCATGGTTTTGATGAACCGCGCCGGGGGAATATTCAGCAACTCGGACACCTCCGCGACCGTCTTGAGCCCGGGCGTGGGCACGGTCTCGGGCACGGCGTCGGAAGCGGCGCCTTCCTGCTCCCTCTCCCTCTGGGAGAGGGTTGGGGTGAGGGCCGCCGCGGCCTCCCGTGATTCCGCCTTCTGCTGGTTGGCCGCGTAGTCGCACGCGGTGCACGCCGCCAGCGCGTCCTCGCCGGATTCCGCCAGCACCTGGAACTCGTGGGACAGGCTGCCGCCGATGGCGCCCGAGTCGGCCTCCACCGCGCGGAATTGCAAACCGCAGCGGGTGAAGATGCGCCGGTAGGTGTCGTACATGTTGCGGTACTCGCGCTCGGCGTCGTCGCGGTCCAGGTGGAAGCTGTAGGCGTCCTTCATGATGAACTCGCGGCCGCGCATCAGGCCGAAGCGCGGGCGCACCTCGTCACGGAACTTGGTCTGGATCTGGTAGAGGTTCATGGGCAGCTCGCGGTAGGAGCGGACGTCCCGGCGCACGATATCGGTGATGACCTCCTCGTGGGTGGGGGCGAGGCAGAAGTCCCGCTCGTGGCGGTCCTTGAAGCGCAGCAGCTCCTTGCCGTAGACCTCCCAGCGGCCGCTGTCCTGCCACAGCTCGGCCGGCGAGGTGACCGGCATCAGCAACTCCTGGGCGCCGGCCCGGTTCATCTCCTCGCGCACGATGGCCTCGATCTTGCGCAGAGTGCGCAGCGCCAGCGGGAGAAAGTCGTACACCCCGCGGCTCACCTGCCGGATCATGCCAGCGCGGACCAGCAGCCGGTGGCTGGTCACCTCGGCGTCGGACGGCTCTTCCTTGATGGTGGGTATGAAGGAGGTTCGCCAGCGCATGGGATCACTTATAGGAAGCGCCTCGGGGGCTGTCAAATTCCGGGTCGCCCGCCCTCACCCCGGCCCTCTCCCAGAGGGAGAGGGAGTCGGAGGCGCCGTCACTCTGGGGCTGTCCCGGAGGGAGAGGGGGTCGGAGGGCCGCCAAGCGGGTTTTCGGAGAAAGCCTCCAGGGGCGTGGCGGCGCCGACGCGAAACAATCGCCGGGCCACCGCCTTGAAGTCGTCCAGCATGGCGTAGAGGCAGGGCGTGAGCATCAGCGTCAGGATGGTGGCGAAGGACAGGCCCCATACCACCGAGATGGCCATGGGCGAAAGGAACTTGGCTTGGCCGGTGGCGAAGAAGGCCAGCGGGACGAGGCCGCCCACGGTGGTGACGGTGGTGAGCATGACGGGCCTGAGGCGCATGACGCCGGACTGGATGATGGAGTCGTAGGCCGACGTGCCGCGTCGCCGGCTGCGGTTGATGAAGTCCACCAGGATGAGGGAATCGTTGACCACGACCCCCGCCAGGGCGACGAAACCCAGGAGGGACAGGAAGCTCAGGTTCTCGCCCATGATCAGGTGGCCGATCACGATGCCGCCGAAGGAGAAGGGAATCGCGGCCATGACGATGAACGGTTGCACGAACGATTTGAACAGGGAGCCCAGCACGAAGTAGATGACGAACAACGTGATCAGGGAGATCTGCGGCAGGGCGGCCAGGGACTCCTCCATCTCCTGCCGCTCGCCCTTCACCACCACCCGCTGCCCGGGGTAACGCCGGCCGACGTCGGCGAACTGCCGCTTCAGGGCGTTCGTGGCCTCCACCACCGTGGTTTTTTCCGCCTCCACCTCGGCGAAGACGCTCAGCGCCCGCTTGCGGTCGTCCCGGTTGATCTGGCTCGGGCTGATGCCGACGCCTATGTCTGCGATGTCACGCAGGAAGACCCGCTCGCCGGAGGGCAGCGTGAGCTTCATCCTCGACACGGTGTCGACGTGGCTGCGCCGGTCCCGGGGGAACCGCACGACGATGGGCACATCCTCGTCGCCGCGCTGGATGCTCGAGGCCTCCACCCCCTGGAAGCCCTGCTGCACTTGGCGCGCGATGCCCCTCACGTCGAGGCCCAGCGTGCGGCCTTCCGGCTTGAGGCTGATGCGCAGTTCCTCCTTGCCCGCGACGAGGTCGTCGCGGATGTCCCGTACCCCGGGCAGGGTGGCCAGGAAGCCCTTGACCTCCTCGGTCAGGCTCCTGAGGCTTGCGAGGTCCTCGCCGATGATCCGGGCCTCGATGTCCGGCCCTCCAGGCCCGGCCTGGAGACTGAGGAACTGGAGCTTGGTGATACCCGGTATCCGCTCCAGCTTCCCGCGGAGATCATCGATGACCTCGCCGGACGACCGGCCGCGGTCGTCGTGAAGCTCCAGCGTGAGCTGTCCCACGTTGCTTCCCCTCACCACCCGGTTCACGTCGAGGAAGGCGACGCCGACGGTCGTGGACAGGGACTTCAGCTCACCGGGGGGCAGATCCAGCACGATCTGCTCGGCCTGGACGGCCACGGCCTCGGTGTCTTCCAGCTTGGCGTTGGCGGAAGTTTCGAAGTTCACGAAGAACTGGCTCGACTCGAACTCGCGAAAGAGCACGAAGGGCACCCGATACTGGGCCGCCGCGGCCAGCAGCACGCTGCCCGCCACGATCAGGGCCACCGCCACGTAACGCCAGCGGACCGCGACTCCCAGGAGCTGTTCATAGGCATGGCGAAAGCTGGTCAACCACAAGCGCTGGCCGCCCACGTGCAGGCGGCGGAGACCGGTCATCCGCTCGCGGCTGCGCAGCCGGGTGAACCACAGACGCTCGCCGCGGCGGACCTTGTTGGCATAGGCGGGCGTGATGACGTCCGATAGATGCGACGGCAGGATGAACAGGACCTCCAGGAGCGAGAGCAGCAGCGCAAAGGTCACCACCCAGGGAAGCGGCTCCATGAAGAAGCCGATGGTTCCCGGGATCAACAGGAACGGGACGAAGGCGGCGACGGTGGTCAGCACCGTGGTGACCACCGGCCACGCCACCTCGTAGGTGCCCTGCAGGGCCGCTTCCTTGGGAGGCAGGCCCTGCTCGACGTAGCGGTAGACGTTTTCGGTGACGATGACGGCGTCGTCCACCAGAAGGCCGAGCACCAGGATCAGGCCGAAGGCCGAGATCATGTTGAGGCTGAGACCGCTGATCGACATCAGGACCAGGCAACCCAGCACCGCGAACGGAATGCCGAGGGAGGTCATCAGGGCGATGCGGCCGCGGACGAAGACACAGAGGACCCCCAGGACGATGGTCAGGCCGATGGCGCCGCTCTCGCCCAGGGTGCTCAAACGGTTTCGGATGAACACCGAGAAGTCGTTGAAGATTCCGACGGAAACGGTGGCGGGCAAGGTCTTGCGGATTTCCGCGACGGAGTCGCGCACGCGTTCCGCCACGCTGATGGTATCGCCGCTCAGCTCCTTGATGACCACGAGGTTGAGCGCCGGCTTGCCGTCGAAGCGCGCGAGGACCGTCGCGTCCTCGAAGGATTCGCGCACCTCGGCGACGTCCCCGACGGTAAGGGCATGTCCGGTGTCGGTGGAACGCAGGATCATGCGCTCCACGTCGGCGACGCCGCCGGCCACGCCCAGCGTCCGCACCAGGATTTCTCCCCGGGCGGTCTTCAGCGCCCCGCCGGGCACGTTGCGGTTCTGGTTGCCGACGGCCGCGCGGATCTCGTCCAGGCTCAGCCGGTACTGGTCGAGCCGTTCCGGGTCGATCTCGATGAGGATGCGGCTTTCACGCGTGCCGAAGATCGACACGGCGCTGACGCCGTCGACGCGCCTGAGTTGATCACGCACATCCTTTGCGATCTCCCGCAGCTCCTGCTCCGGTATGTCGCCGCTCAACGAAACCGTGATCACCGGGATGGTGGAAAGGACCTCGGAGACCTGGGGCTCCTCCGCCTGCTCCGGCAAGTCCACGACCCGGTCCAGGGCGGCGCGCACGTCCCCCAGCGCGCGGCTCATCTCGGTGTCCGACTGCATCCGGAGGCGGATCTCGGATTGGCCCTCGCGAGAGCTGGAAAGCATCTCGTTCACGCCGTCGACGTTGCGGACCCGGTCCTCGATCCTCGCGGTGATGAGCTCCTCCACCTCCTCGGGTGACGCACCCGCGTAGACCGTATCGATGCGGATCACCCGTTGGGAGAAGTCGGGGAACAGCTCCCGCTTGAGCCGCAGGTAGGAAACCACCCCCGATATGATGATCAGGAGCACCAGCAGGTTGACGATGACGGGGTTGCCGATGGAGAACTCGATGATCTTCTTCATGAGGACAGATCCCGGCGCGTGACCACGCGGATGCGGGCGCCGTCCACGAGCAGGCGCTGTCCGGCGGTGACGAGAAGCTCCCCGGGTTCAAGGCCCGCCGCGATCATGTAACGCGACCCGAAGCGCCTGGCGATGCGCACCGTGCGCCGCGCGGCCCGTCCCGAGTCGGGGTCGGCCACGAACACGGCCGCCTCGCCGTCCTCGAAGATGACGCTTTCCCGCGGTATCAGGATGGCGCCCGGATAGTCCCGCACCGGGATCACGGCGCGCGCGAACATTCCGGGAAGAAGCTTCCGGCCCGGAGTGTTGGAAAGGAAGATCTCCACCGGAAACGAGCGCGTCTCCCGGTCCGCCCGCGGGCCGATGTTGGCGACCCGCCCGGTAAATTCCTCCTCCAGCCCGCGCACGCGGACCTCGGCCAAGATCTCGGGGTCGAGCCGGTGGATGTCGCCGGCCGGAATGCGCACGTCGAGTTTCACGTTCTCGACGTCGGCCAGCCGGAAGAGCACCTGGCCCGGCGCGACGCGCTCCCCCAGCGTCACGTTCTTGCTCGCGATCACGCCGGCAAAAGGCGCGCGGATCTCGGTGTCCCTCAGGGTTTCCCGCGCCTGCTCTAGCTGGACGTCGGCCAGGGCCAGGTCCGCCCGGGCGATGGCGTGCAGCGCTTCGGTCTCCCGCTCCCCGCTCCGGGCCGACTCGAGCTCCTCCTCGATCCGCCGCCACGCCAACTCCTGCCGTTCCGCCTCCTGGCTGGAGACCAGCTCCTTCTTCAGGAGCTTGGTGAGGCGTTCGTGCTCCGCCCGCGCCAGCCGCAACTGCTCGCGGTTGAGCCGCACCAGCTTGCGCTGCCGCTCGATGTCCACCGCGGCCTTGCGCACCCGCGCCTTGGCGCTGGCCACCTGTGCCGCCGCCTTGCGCACGGCGATCTCGAAATCCGTGGAATCCACCCGCGCCAGCAGCGCCCCGGCCCGCACCACGCTGCCGAGGCCGATCTTTTCCGGAATCCCGACGATGCGCCCGCTGACCTCCGCGCCGACGGGACCCTCGCGTACCGCGGCAATGGTGCCCAATGCCTCGATCCGGTGCACGAAATCGGCGGCCGCCACCGCCGCCGCCTCCACCGGCACCGGCGCGGCCTGCACTTCGACCGGGGGCTTTTCCTCCACGTCGCTGATGACGTACACGCCCACCGCGGTCACCGCGCTTACCAGGAGGATAAGGAGGATCGAGACGGCGATGCGGATCTTCATCCCAGGCTCCTCATGACCGACCGCGTGAGGGCTTCGGTCATCTCCTCAAGGTCAAAGGCCTGCTGGTCGTAAAGCCAATGCAGCGCCAACCCGTCGACGCACGCGAGGATGTGCTCGGCCGCGAGCCTGGGACGCTCGCATTGGAAGAAGCCGCCGGCAACGCCCGCCTCGACGACCATCGTCAGATCATCGATGGACGACTGGTACGCGTCCCGCAACTGCATGCGCAGACGACTCTGCTGCTCCGCCCGGCCGGCCTCGGCCCAGACGTCGCAGAAGACGTAGAAGAAGGGCTCCCACTGGCGGAAGCTGGCGAGAGCCGCGGCCAGAAAACGCCGGATGATCTCCGGCGGCTCCTCGATGCCGTGCAACTCCGCGGCGTAGTATTCCTTCAGCTTGGCCAGCATGTAGCCATGGAGCGACTGCAGGACCTGGTGCTTGCTCTCGAAGTACTCGTAGATGGTCCCCTTGCCGATCCCGGCGGCAACCGCGACTTCCTCCATCTTCGAACGATGGAACCCCTTCTGGGCGAAAACCGTCATGGCCGCCTCGAGTATCTCCGCGCGCTTGCGCTCCTTGTCGACAACGATGGGCATGTCCTGGAAAACTCGTAGCTTACAGGCACCCATTATCCTTGACCGGTCGGCCGGTCAATTAAAAACCTACACCCCTACACCTTGCGGGTCAACGAGTCAAGCACCGATTTCACGCTTTATTGGTCGTCGGCGACGTGTTCCGTTTCCGGCTCCTTGCGGTCCCCTTCGGGGATGATCAGGAGGCGGCGGAAGGCGCCTTGTCCGAGGCTCTTGGTGGTGAGCCAGGGATCGTCCTTGAGGGCGAGGTGGACGACGCGGCGGTCGCGGGCGCTGAGGGCGTCGATGCCCTGGGTCTTGCGGCTGCGTTTGGCCTTCTCGCCCATGCGCAACGCCATGTCCTCCAGGGATCGGACACGCCTTCCACGGTAGTCTTCGGCGTCGACGATGGGCTGCGGAACGCCGGCGCCGACCTTGTCGGCCACGATACGGCTCAGGATGTGCTGGAGCGACTCCAAGGTCTGACCCCTGCGGCCGATGAGGAGCGCGCTGTTGTCGCCCTGGACGTCCAGCACGAACTCCGCGGCGCTCGTGCCCGGCTTGACCACCACCTCGGCCTCCATGCCCATGAGCCGGAGGATCTCCGTCAGCACCTCGACGCTGACCTTCCGGACCTCCGCGGACCGCTCATCGGTCTCCGCCGGTTCTTCATCGGGCTCGCCGGCATCGTGCCGATCGTCGGCGGGCGCGGCTTCCACCGGCGCGGTCTCCGCCGGCTCGTCGGCGGGCGCGGCGACGGCCTCCGTGTCCCCGCTGTCCTCGTCCGGCGCGACCGCCACCGCCTCCCGGATGGTGGCCCGGACCCGCGCGTTCTGGCGGCCGAAGCCGAGCAGGCCCATCTTTTCCTCCGCCAGAACGTCCAGCGAGACCTTGTCCCGCTCGACGCCCAACAGGTTCAGCGCCTTGGTGATGGCTTCGTCAAGGGTTTCTCCTTCGGTTTCGACTTGCTTCATCACAAACCTCTCCTCCACGGGGCGCGGCATCCCCGGCAGAGCCGGCCGCCGGCCCTCAGCGCTCCTTGCGGTTGATCATGTATTGCTGGACGATGCTCAGGAGATTGTTCACGAACCAGTAGATCGTGAGTCCCGACGGGAAGCTCACGAAGATCACGGTGAAGATCAGCGGCATGAGCATCATCATGCGCCGCTGGTTGGCGTCGCCGATGGCCGGCGACATCCACTGCTGGATGAACATGCTCGCCCCCATGAGCAGCACCAGCACGGGAACGCCCACGTCGAAGCCGAAGGCCGAGAACGGCAGCGATTCCCAGTCCGGACGCGACAGGTCCTTGATCCACAGGAAGCTCGCGTGACGCAGCTCGATGGGGGTCAGCAGCGCGTTGTAGAAGCCGATGAAGAAGGGGAACTGGAGGAGCATGGGCAGACAGCTTCCAAACGGATTCACCTTGTTCCGCTTGTAGAGGTCCATCATCTCCTTGTTCAGCCGCTGCTTGTCTTCGCCGAACTTGTCCTTGAGGCGCTGCATCTGCGGCTGCAGCTTCTGCATGCGCTTCATGGAGACGAAGCTCTTGTGCGTCAACGGCCACAGCAGCAGCTTGATGATGATCGTCAGCAGGATGATGTCGAGGCCGTAGTTCCCGGTGTAGGTCTGAAAGAAATGCAGCGCCTGCAGCATCGGCATCGAGATGAAGGCGAAGTAGCCGAAGTCGATGGACTCCTCGAGGCCGCGGTCGAAGGACTCGAGCAGGCTGAGCACCTTGGGGCCCATGAAGAGCCGGTAGCGCGCGCTACGTTCCGTGCTCGACAGCACCCGGCCGCGGGTTTCCAACACGTAGCCCGGGTCGCGGCCGGCGCCGGGCACCACCGCCGCGTCCGCCTCGACGCCGTCGGCGGGGATGAGCGCGGAGACGAAGTAGGTGTAGCCGAAGCCGGCCCAAGAAAGCGGCGCGTTGAGGTTGATGCGGGCCTCGATGTCGCCCGGCCACTCGCGGGTGATCTCCCCCTCCCTGAGCGCGATGAGTCCCTCGAAGATTCCGTCGCCCTTGACGCCCTTGGCCTCGCCGCCGGTGGTGAGAAGCAGGACGGCGCCCTGCGCCGACCCGCCGATCGACACGGCCACCTCCACCGCGTAGCTGGAACCGTTGAACGTCAGCTCCTTGACCACCCGGCGGCCCGAAGGCGTCGAGCCGACGAAGGTGATCCTGCCGTCACCGCCCGCCTGGAGGTTCAGGTCCGTACCCTGGATCTCATAGACGATGCCTCGATCGGTGCCCGCGGGCGTATCGTCGAGGCGCAGGCCAAGGGGATACTCCATCCCCGGTCCGGGGGAGGCCATTTCGATCAACGGGCTGTCCGCGGCCACGCTCGCGCGGTACCGCTTCAGGCGGAAGCTCTTGAGCCGGGCCCCCTGGTTGGTGAAACGCGCGATGTAGTCGGGTGTCTCCACGGTCACGTCCCGCACCGGCACCACCGCGGCCGGCTTGACGGCCTCGGGAGCGGCAGCCGGGGAGGGCGCCGCGGGCCTGACCGCCGGCGGCGGCGGGGCGGGCTGCCTTTCGGGCTTGGCGGCCGTCTCCTTCGGCGGCGGCTCCAGGGGCGGATAGAAACGCCGCATGTACTCCTGGTAGAGGATGATGATGAGGATCGAGATGACGACCGCGATGAGGGCTCGCTTTTCCATGGGTACCTACGGGACCGGGTCGTACCCTCCGTCGGTGAGCGGATTGCAGCGCAGGAGCCGCCAGGCGCCGAGGCCGAGCCCCTTCAGGACGCCGTGGCGGTGAACCGCCTGCAACGCGTAGGCGGAACACGTCGGATAGTACCGGCAGGTGCGCGGAAACAGCGGCGAAACGAACCGCTGGTAGGCCCTGATGCAGATTCGCACGGCGGTGCGCGCAACCGTGGTCATGGCTTGACTTTCGGGCCGATCACCTTGCGGAGTTCCCCTGTCATGGCCGAGTGACTCAGATCGCCCGCTCCCCTGCGGGCGATGATCACCGTATCCTGGTCGGGGCGGAAATTGTCGCGCCCGCGACGAAAGAACTCGCGGAGCCTCCGCTTCACCCGGTTGCGCACCACCGCGTTCCCGACCTTGGAGCTGACCGTGACCCCGAGCCGTTTGCCCCGATGATCGTTGTCTCTGCGGATAATGATGAAGTGCGGGGTGTAGAGCTTCCTGCCCCTACGGGACAGCAACAGGAACTCGGAACGTCTCGTCAGGCGGGCTTCCCTGGGGAAACTCTCGCGCACACCGGACAACGGCTGGTTCCTAGGTGCGAGGACCCTTCGGTGGGATGACGACGGTCAACCGTTTCCTTCCCTTGGCCCTCCGCCGCTTCAGCACATTGCGACCGCCCGGGGTCTCCATTCGCGCGAAGAAACCGTGGGTTCTCTTTCGCCTAAGATTGCTCGGTTGATACGTCCGTTTCATTTCCGCACCTTCATTCTTAAGTCACATCTTTCAAGCATACGCGGGGTGGCTTGTCAATTTGTCGAAGGCAACGCGCGAACCAGGAAAGGAAGGGCTCAAGTTTGGCCGACAAAGGCCGATGAAAGAATCAGGGCAGTTCCAAACAGCCCCGCTGGTCTGACGAGGAAAGCCACCGACCGGAAGAAACAGGAGCCGGCTGATGTCCAGGGTTGACAAGTTGAAAGAAGAAGTCGGCTGGTTCAAGGTCGTTTTCGCCATCCTTTTGGCGGTGAATGTCTCCCTGGCCAGTTGGTTGGCACAGCATGGTGACAGTGCTACCATCCTAATGCGCATCATGTGCCTGCTGGCGGTGGTGGCGACTACAGGAGGGATCGTCTGGGTGTGGAAGATCGCGTACAGGAAAATCGACGAACTGGAGGAACTGTAATGAGTTGGTGGGGCGTAGCCGCTTTTGCAGTGATCTTCGCCGGCTTGGCCGTGGTCACGGTGGGTTCGGTGAGACACGCGAACAAGTCCTCGCGCGACAAGCCTTCCAAACCGGCAAGTTAGAGGCGTACCCCGGCGCCGCGGTGAGGCTCTCTGCGCCGGGCGGAGTTCTTCTCCCCTCGTTTCCTATCCTCAGTCGGCCTCCGCCCTCTGGGTGCGGCCCATGAGGTCGCGGACGGCCTGGATGGGGGCCTTGTCCTCGTAGAGAACGCGGTACATCTGCTCGACGATGGGCATCTCGACGCCGTAGCGCTGGGCCAGGAGATGCACGGTTCGGGTGTTGCGGACGCCCTCGGCGACCATCCGGGTCCCCGCGACGATGTCCGGGAGCCGGCGGCCCTGGCCGAGCTCGAAGCCGACCTTGCGGTTGCGGCTCAACTGGCCGGTGCAGGTGAGCACGAGATCGCCGAGCCCCGGGAGGCCGGCGAGGGTGACCGGATCGGCGCCCATCTTCACGGCCAGACGGGTCATTTCCGCGAGCCCTCGGGTAATGAGCGCGGCCCGGGCATTGTGCCCGAGCTCCAGCCCGTCGCTCACGCCCGCGGCGATGGCGATGACGTTCTTGATCACGCCGCCCATCTGGACACCCACCACGTCCGTTGACGAGTAGACCCGCAACTCGGGGGAGCCGAGGCTTTCCTGCACCTCGCGCGCCACCCCGGGATCGGCGCTCGCCACCGTGATGGCGGCCGGCCGCCCCTGCGCCACCTCCAGGGCGAAGGTCGGACCGGACAGAAACGCGTGCCGCCGCGGGTGGCCCAGGACCTCCGCCAGGACATCGCCCATGGTCATCAGGGTCGACTCCTCGATTCCCTTGGAACCGCAGACGACGATGGTCCCGGGCGTCACGAACGGCGCCGCCCCGGTCATGACCTCGCGCAGGAAATGGGATGGGGTCACGCAGATGAGCAGGTCCCGGCCGGAGGCCGCGTTTTCCAGGGAAGGGGTGACCTGGAGCCGGTCGGGGAGCTTGACGCCGGGCAGGTAGGTGGAGTTCTCGCCGCCCTCCCGGATCCGCGCGAGGGTCTCCGGGGAATGGCACCACAGGACGACGTCCTCGTGCCTCCTGCACAGCAGCACCGCCAGGGCCGTGCCCCAGCCGCCCGCGCCTATGATGCCGATGGACATTGCGGGCATCCGGAGAAATCAACTGTCGTCTTCGGCCAAACGCGCGAGGGAGACCACCCGCTCGCCGTTGTCGAGGTCGATGAGGCGGACGCCCTGGGTGTTCCGGCCGATGACGCGGATGTCGCCGATACGCAGCCGGATGATCTTGCCGCCGTCGGTGATCAGCATCAACTGGTCCTCGTCCACCACCTGCTGCACGCCCACCACGCGGCCCGTGCGCTCGGTGGTCTTCATGGTGATGAGGCCCCGGCCGCCGCGGCCCTGGGTCCGGTACTCGTCGATGCCGGTGCGCTTGCCCATGCCCTTGTCGGCCACGGTGAGGATCGACGCGCCGGGATGCAGCACCTCCATGCTCACCACCGCGTCGCCCTCCTCCAGCCGGATGCCGATGACTCCCATGGTGTCGCGGCCCATGGGGCGGACCTGCTCCTCCTTGAAGCGGATGGACTGCCCGTCCATGGTGGACAGCAGGATGTCCTGGTCGCCGTCGGTGAGCCGGACCTCGATGAGCGAGTCGTCCTCGTCCAGCGCGATGGCGCGGATGCCGGTGGCCCGGGGGCTCGAGTAGGCCATCAGGTCGGTCTTCTTCACCAGCCCGTTGCGGGTCGCGAATATGATGTAGCGGCCCTCCTCGAACTCCCGCACCGGCAGGAACGCCGAGACCTTCTCGCCCTCCTGGAGCTGCAGCAGGTTCACCACCGGCCGGCCCTTGGCGGAGCGGCTGGCCTGGGGCACCTCGTGGACCTTGATGCGATAGACCTTGCCGATGGTGGTGAAGAACAGGATATGGGAGTGGGTGGAGGCGACGAACAGGGACTCGACGAAGTCCTCGTCCCGGGTGGTGGCGCCCACCTTGCCCTTGCCGCCGCGGTTCTGCGCGCGGTAGAGCGTGATCGGGTTGCGCTTGATGTACCCCTCGTGGGACACGGTGACCGCCATGTCTTCCTCCACGATGAGGTCCTCGATGGATATCTCCTCGGCCTTGTCGACGATGGCCGTGCGGCGCCCGTCGCCGTAGGCCTCCCTGATCTCCCGGAGCTCGTCCACGACGATAGCGTAGACCTTCTGCTCGTCGGCGAGAATTCCCCGCAGCTCGGCGATGGTGGCCTCGACGGCCCGATGCTCCTCGATGATCTTGTCGCGTTCGAGTCCCGTAAGCCGCTGCAGGCGCATCTCCAGGATGGCCTGCGCCTGGGCCTCCGAGAGCTGGAGGCTGGGGTCGGGCGCTGCCGTCCCGGCGAACGCTCCGGCCATGAGCCCTTCCTTGGCGGACCGGGGGTCGGGGGACTCCCGGATCAGCTTGATGACCTCGTCCAGGTAGTCCAAGGCGATCTTGAGCCCTTCGAGGATGTGCAGCCGCTCCTCCGCCTTCCTCAGGTCGTAGGCGGTGCGGCGGGTGACGGTTTCCCGGCGGTGCTCGAGGAACGCTTCGAGGATCTCCTTCAGGTTCAGCAGCTTGGGGCGGCCCTCGATGATGGCGAGCATGTTGACGCCGAAGGATTCCTGCAGGCTCGTGTGCTTGTACAGGGCATTGATGACGATCTGCGGCACCGCGTCGCGCTTGGGCTCCACCACGATGCGCATGCCGTCGCGGTCGGACTCGTCCCGCAGGTCGGCGATGCCCTCGATCTTCTTGTCGTTGACCAGGTTGGCGATCTGTTCCAGGAGACGGGTCTTGTTCACCATGTACGGGATTTCGGAGATGATGATCTGCTCCTTGCCCGTACGCTTCACGGTCTCGGTGGACACCCGCGCGCGCATCTGCACGCTTCCCCGTCCGGTCTTGTACCCCTGGCTGATGCCTTCACGCCCGTGGATGAACCCGCCGGTGGGGAAGTCGGGGCCGGGGATGTACTCCATCAACTCGTCGATGGTCAGCTCGGGGCGCTCCACTAGCGCGATGAGACCGTCGATGACCTCGCTCAGGTTGTGCGGCGGGATGTTGGTGGCCATGCCCACGGCAATGCCCGAAGCCCCGTTGATGAGCAGGTTGGGGAGCCGCGACGGCAGCACCGACGGCTCCTCCAGGGAGTCGTCGTAGTTGGGCAGGAAGTCGACCGTCTCCTTGTCGATGTCGGCGAGCAGTTCCTGTGCGATGCGCGCCATGCGGATTTCCGTGTAGCGCATGGCGGCGGGAGGATCGCCGTCGATGGAACCGAAGTTTCCCTGCCCGTCCACCAGGCAGTAGCGCATGGAGAAGTCCTGGGCGAGACGGACGATGGCGTCATAGGCAGCGGCGTCGCCGTGCGGATGGTATTTGCCGATGACGTCGCCCACGACCCGGGCGGACTTGCGGTAGGGGTTGTTCCAGTGGTTGCCCATGTCGTGCATGGCGTAGAGCACGCGCCGATGCACGGGCTTCAACCCGTCGCGCACGTCCGGCAGCGCCCGCCCCACGATGACGCTCATGGCGTAGTCCACGTAGGACTGACGCATCTCGTCTTCGATGTAGACGGGTACCTTCTGTTGTCTTACGCCAGCTTCCATAGGAACGGACTGTCTGTTGTCGGAAAGGCGCGCCGACGCGCACGCGGGCGGGTTTGAAACCCGCCCCTACGATTCGCGGGCGGACCTTGCAGCCAGCCTGTAGGGGCGGGTTTCAAACCCGCCCGTGATCGCGGGACGGAACACTAAATGTCCAGGTTGCGCACCGTTAGCGCGTAGTCCTCGATGAACTTCCGGCGGGGCTCCACGTGGTCTCCCATGAGCGTGGAGAAGATGTCGTCGGCCTCGACGCCGTCCTCGATGCGGATCTGCAGCAGCACCCGGGACTCGGGGTCCATGGTGGTCTCCCAGAGCTGGTCCGGGTTCATCTCGCCCAAACCCTTGTACCGTTGGATGTACTGCCCTTTCTTGCCCCGCTCCATGACGAAGTCCAGCAGCGCCTTGTGGGAACCGAGCTGGCCGGCGCGCGCGCCGTCTGCCGGGGTCTTGGCTTGTTCGCCTTCCTCCAGGATGAAGGGCGAATGGCCGGCGCCCAGCAACTCACCGTGGAGCCGTTTGATCTCGCGGTATTCGGGGCTGGTCAGGAAGTCCCGGTCGATGACGGTACGGATGCCGCTGCCGTTGGAGCGCGTCTTGCAAACCAGCTTGCTGCAATTGTGCTCGGGGTCCCACTCCACCTCGCTGCTCATCGGCCCGATCTCCGGCGCCAGCAGATTGACGTAGGAGGCGAGGTCGCTTGCGAGCGCCTTCACGCCGTCCTCGTCCCGGAGGCGCTCGGGGTTGAAGTCGGCCTGCAGCAGCAGCCCCTCGATCAGGGCGCGTTCCTTGTGCTTCCGGGCCATGAGCTGCAGCAGCTTGTCCATCCGCACCACCTTCTTGACGAAGGCCTGGAGCGCCGCGCCCTTGACCTCGCGAGCGTGTCCGTTGCCGTTGGCGTCCACGGACCGCAGCCGCAGGTTCTCGGTGCCCTTCTCAATGAGGTAGTCCTCGAGGCTGTTCTCGTCCTTCAGGTAGCGCTCCTGCTTGCCGCGCTTGACCTTGTAGAGGGGCGGCTGGGCGATATAGAGATAGCCCTTCTCCACCAAGTCGGGGATCTGACGGTAGAAGAACGTCAGCAACAGCGTCCGGATATGGGAGCCGTCCACGTCCGCGTCGGTCATGATGATGACCGTGTGGTAGCGGAGCTTCTCGGAGTTGTACTCGTCCTTGACGCCCGCGCCCAGGGCCGTCAGCAGCAGGCGGATCTCCTGGGATGACAGCATCTTGTCGAAGCGCGCCTTCTCGACGTTCAGGATCTTGCCCTTGAGGGGCAGGATGGCCTGGTTGCGCCGGTCACGCCCCTGCTTGGCCGAGCCGCCGGCCGAATCGCCCTCCACCAGGAAGATCTCGCTCAGCGCGGGGTCGCGCTCCTGGCAGTCGGCGAGCTTGCCCGGCAGCGACGCCGAGTCCAGCGCGCCCTTGCGACGGGCCAGCTCCTTGGCCTTCCGGGTGGCCTCGCGCACCCTGGCGGCCTCGATGCCCTTGGCGGCGATCTTCTTGGCGTCTCCCGGATGCTCGGCGAAATAGGTGGCGAGGCGCTCGTTGATCAAAGCCTCGACGATCCCCTTGACCTCGCTGTTGCCGAGCCGGGTCTTGGTCTGGCCCTCGAACTGCGGCTCCGGCACCTTGACGCTGATGACCCCGGTCAAGCCCTCGCGGACGTCGTCCCCCTGCAGGTTGTCTTCGTCCTTCTTGAGCAGGTTGGAGCCGGTGGCGTAGTTGTTGATGGTGCGCGTCAACGCCGCCTTGAAGCCGCTCAGGTGGGTGCCGCCCTCGGTGGTGTTGATGTTGTTGGCGAAGGAGTAGACGGTCTCGGTATAGCTGTCGTTCCACTGCAGGGCGATCTCGACGTCGGTGCCGTCCTTCTCGCCGTTCAGGAAGATCACCTTGGGATGAATCGCCGTCTTGACCCGGTTCAGGTGCTCGACGAACGAGATGATCCCGCCCTCGTAGAAGAACTCGTGCTTCTTGTCGTGGCGCTCGTCCTCGATGAGGATGCGCAGGCCGCGGTTCAGGAACGCCAGCTCCCGGAGCCTCTGGGACAGCACGTCGAAGCTGAGGTCGACGGTCTCGAACACGGTGGCGTCCGGCTTGAAGGTGATGCGCGTCCCGCGTTCGGTGGAGGTGCCCGTTTCCTTGAGCGGCGCCAGGGGCTCGCCGCGCTCGTAGGCCTGCTGGTACACCTTGCCGTCGCGCTTGATCTCGACCTCGAGGTGTTCCGCCAGGGCGTTGACGACCGACAACCCGACGCCGTGGAGGCCGCCGGAGACCTTGTAGGCGCCCTTGTCGAACTTGCCGCCGGCGTGCAGCTTGGTGAGCACGACTTCCGCGGCCGGCAGCTTCTCGGTGGCGTGGATATCAACCGGAATGCCGCGGCCGTTGTCGACCACGGTGACGCTGTTGTCGATGTGGATGGTAATCTCGACGCGATCGCACTGGCCGGCGAGCGACTCGTCGATGGAGTTGTCGACGATCTCGTAGACGAGATGATGGAGACCCCGCTCGGCGGTGTCTCCGATGTACATGCCGGGGCGCTTCCGGACGGCTTCGAGCCCCTCGAGAACCTTGATCTTGTCGGCTTTGTAGTCGGACCCGGAAGAAGCAGCCATTATTTCAAAGTGGTTTCGGGGCGCGTCGACGTCGATGGGTCATGGAGCGCATTCGGTAGAACACCGTGCATGTCGAATAATAGCATTTAGCGGCCCTGAATGCCAACCGGGCGGGACCCGGGACGGGTGGTTGCAGGGTGGTGCGAGAAAGGCGCGAGGGGGGTACGAGGGGGGTGCGAGGGGGCTTTCGAGAGCTGTCGATTCATTCGACGCGAGGCGGTGCGGCGGCTTCCGGGTCAGGCCCCCGGGAGGCCGGAGGGCGGACCCAACGTCCTCCCGGGGGCCTGACCCGGAAGCCGCGAGGGTGGTGGGGAACCGGACAGTGTCGTTGCGGAAATCCCGCAAGGCGCGGGACGACGGCGCGGACAGAAGGCACGTGGAACACACGAGCCCCTCGCCCGGCTCCTTCCCCTCCCTCTCCCTCTGGGAGAGGGTCGGGGTGAGGGCTGTCCGAACCAAGCGCAAAGCCGGCCCGCCCTCACCCGGCCTTCGGCCACCCTCTCCCAAAGGGAGAGGGTTTGTCTCTGATCACTCGGACGGGCTCCTAGGGCGGGGTTCCGATACGAATATGGCGATGTTGGCCGTCCCCAGCGCCAGCACGACGGCCAGTGCCTGCCAGGCGGTGGCATAGGAGCCCGTGGCGTCGACGATGTAACCGAACGCGGGCGTGCCCACCACGGTGCCGAGGGCGTTGATGGAGATCATCAGGCCGAGGGCCATCCCGGCCCTGGACTGACCGGCGATCTCGCTGATGAGGGAGTAGGACACGCCCTGGTAGCCGATCATGGTGAACCCGCCGAGGAAGGTCAGGGGAACCAGGACGAACGGCGACACCCCTTGGTCGAGGGCGCTCATGGCCGTGCACAGGAGCACGGAGATCACGCCGACGAGCACCAGAACGATCTTGCGCCTGCCGCCGTAGAGGCGGTCGCTGACCGTGCCCCAGCCGATGCGGCCGAGGACCGCTCCGCCCTGGGTGACGGACAGCCATTGGCTGGCGTGGACGGCGGAGAACGCCAGTCTTTCCTTGAGGAACAACGGCAGATAGGTGAGCAGCGACATCTGGCCGATGAGCAGCAGGGCGGTGCCGCAACTCAACGCCAGCACGCTCCTGATGCGCAGGGTCCCGCTGCCGGCGGCGCCGGAGCGGTCCCGGCCGGTCCCGTCGGCGTCGGCGGGCTCGCGCCAGAGAAACCAGAAGAGCAGGCCGAACAGCACGTTGGCGACTCCGAAACCCGCCAGTGTCGCGCGCCATCCGAACAACGCCGCCAGCGGCGCGCCCACCAGGGCCGTCACCACCCCGCCCGCGGGAACACCGGTCTGCTTGATTCCCATGGCAGTGGCGCGGTGGCGCCGGAACCACATCAACACGCCTTTGGTGGAAGCGGGGTTGAGAAAGCTGTAGCCCAGACCGGTCAGAAGAAAGCAGGCGAAGGCCCAGCCGAAGGACCCGGCCGACGAAGCGATGATGACCGCCGTGCCCGCGCCCACGTGGCCGATGAGGGTGGCCCGCCGCACCCCCAGCCGGTCGCTGAACCATCCGGCGGTGAACGAGAAGCCGGCCATGCCGATGTAGAAGGCGGTGAAGAACAACCCCACCTGGGCCCGGGTGAGCCCCAGCTCGTCCTGGTAGAACGGCGCGAACGTATTGATGCCGTACTGCGCCGAGGCCCCGATGATGTGGGTGACGGTGGTGAGGGCGAGAATCGCCAGGGGAAAAGAAGCCATGATGCCAAGGACACTAGGAGCCTGTCCGAGTAGTCGAATACAACCCCTCTCCCTTTGGGAGAGGGTGGCCGAAGGCCGGGTGAGGGCCTGGGCGCCGATGCCCGCCTGCTCCTCCGGGTGGAGGCGGCCGGCCTACTTGTCCGTTGCTCCCAGCTCGGCGGCCGCCCGTAGCGCCAGCAGATAGCTCTGAGAGCCGAATCCCGCGATCTGCCCCACCACGACCTCGGAGATCAGGGAGGTTCGCCGGAACTCCTCGCGCTTGTGGATGTTGGAGAGGTGCACCTCGATGGCCGGGAGGTCGCTTGCGGAGAGCGCGTCCCGCACCGCGACGCTCGTGTGGGTGTAGGCGCCGGCGTTGATGATCACCGCGCGGAAGCCTTGCGTGGCGGCTTGTTGGATCCAGGTGACCAGCTCGCCTTCGTGGTTGGACTGGCGGGCCTCCACGGCGACCCCCAGCTCCGCGGCAAGGGAGTCCAGGCGGGCGTCGATGTCCGCGAGGGTTTCGTGGCCGTAGATCTCCGGCTCGCGGGAGCCGAGCAGGTTCAGGTTCGGTCCGTGTAGGACCAGGATCTTGGTGTCAGGCATGGTCGTGGTCTCTGGGTCCTGTATTGTGCTGGATCCCCTAGCGGCGACCGCCGGTCGCCCCTACCCTGGTCATTGGGTTACTCGGAGGGACTCCCGGTGTCCTGTCGGGTCAGTGCCGCGACCTCAACTCGCGGACGATCTCGGCGGCCGAGAACCATTGAAAGCGGGTGCGGCCGATGCCTTCGCACAGCACGAACTTGATCTTGCCGGCCTGGGACTTCTTGTCCAGGGCCATGCCCGCCACCAGGTCCTCCAGGGCGATGTCGTCCGGTATGCGCCACGGCAGGCCCGCCCGGCGCACCAGGGTCTCGATGCGTTCCAGCTCGGCGGCGCTCAGCAGGCCCTGGCCCGCCGACAGGGCGGCCGCCTGGATCATGCCGATGGCCACGGCCTCGCCGTGGAGGAACCGTTCGTAGCCGGTGAAGGCCTCCAGCGCGTGGCCGATGGTGTGGCCGAAGTTGAGGATGGCGCGGCGGTCGTCCTCGCGCTCGTCCTCTTCCACCACCGCCGCCTTGATACGGCAGGAAACCGCGACCGCTTCCTCGACCGCGGCCGCCTCCATGCGCATCAGCGCGTCCATCTCCTCTTCGAGGAAACCGAAGTAGCCGGCGTCCTGAACGACGGCGTGCTTGATGACCTCGGCCATGCCCGCGGTGAACTCGCGTTCCGGCAACGTCCGCAGCGTGTTCATGTCGATGACCACCAGCCGGGGCTGATGGAAGGCGCCGATGAGGTTCTTGCCCTGGTCGTGGTTGACCGCGGTCTTGCCGCCGACGCTGGCGTCCACCTGCGCCAGCAGGGTCGTGGGGATCTGGACGTAGCCGACGCCGCGCAGGAACGTGGCCGCGGCGAAACCGGTGATGTCGCCGATGACCCCGCCGCCCAGGGCGATGAGCGTGGCGCTGCGGTCGAAGCGGTGCTCCACCAGCGCGTCGTAGATCAATCCCAGGGACGCCGTGTTCTTGTGCGCCTCCCCCTCCGGGATCAGCACCAGCGTGCTCTCGTAGCCCGCCTCCCGGAGCGACTCCCGCAACCCCTCCGCGTAAAGGTCGGCCACCGGCGGGTTCGACACGATGCCGACGCGGCCGCCGATGCCCTGGGCCTTCATGAGTTCGCCCACCCGGGAAAGGAGCCCCTCGCCCAGGTCGATGGGGTACGAGCGCTGTCCCAGATTGACGGTTACGGTCTGCATAGCTGCTCTTCGATCCGCCGCACCACTTGGTCCACGGTCAACTCGTCGGTGTCCACGGCCAAGCCGGCCTCGGCATAGATGGCTTCCCGCTGGGCCGAAAGCTCCTCGATCCGCTTGAGCCTGTCGGGTCCCCGCAGCAACGGGCGGTCGTCGGCCTCTCCCACGCGGCCGAGAACGGTCCGTGGCGACACCTTGAGCCAGACCAGGAGGCTACGATCCTTGAGCAGCCTCAGGTTGTCCCGGTCCACTACCGCGCCGCCTCCCAGGGCGATGACCTGCTCGGACCCTTCCAGGACCCGTGCGAGGGCCGCCTTCTCAAGTTGGCGAAAATAGCGTTCCCCGCGGCTGGTGAAGATCTCCCGGATGGCGCATCCCTCGCCTGCCTCGATGACCGCGTCCAGATCCACGAACCACCACCCCAGGGAGCGCGCCAGCCGCTGGCCCACCGCGGTCTTGCCGGCGGCCATGAAACCCGTGAGCGCGATATTTCCGTGGTCCACGTGGGCTTAGTGTCCTAGGGGCCTGTCCGAGCAATTGAACTGTCCTTCGACTTCGCGACGCCTTGCGTCGCTACGCTCAGGACGAACGGAGAAATGCTATCACAAACCGTTCGTCCTGAGCGTAGCGAAGCGAAGTCGAAGGACGCCATTCTGCTTACTCGGACAGGACACTAGAGGCTCTTGATCTGGTCCAGGTAGCCGTCGTAGTTGCGGCTGATTTCCGCCAGCGAGTCGCCGCCGAACTTCTCCAGGAACGCCCGCGCCAACTCGAAGGACACGATGGCCTCGCCGATGACGGCCGCGGCCGGCGCCGAGCAGACGTCGGAGCGCTCCACCGAGGCGTCCTCGGGCTGCTTGGTGTCGAGGTTCACCGACTGGAGCGGGCTCATGAGGGTCGAGATCGGCTTCATCGCCACCCGCACCACCAGCGGCGCGCCGGTGGTCATGCCCCCTTCGAGGCCGCCCGCATTGTTGCTGCCGCGGAAGAAGTCGGTGGGCTGCATGCGCGGCCTGGTGTCGGAGATCATTTGCCGAGGGTCGAAGAATATCTCGTCGTGCACCTCGGAGCCGCGGTGCATGGCGATGTCGAAGCCCCGGCCGATCTCCACGCCCTTCATGGCCTGTATGCTCATGAGGCTCTGGGCCAGGCGGCCGTCGAGCTTCCGGTCATAGTGGACGTGGCTTCCCAGGCCCGGCGGGACGCCGGTGGCCACCACCTCGAAGATGCCGCCCAGGGTGTTCCCTTCCTTTTTGCACTCGTCGATAAGGGCGATGGCCTTCTTCTCGGCCTCCGGATCCGCCATGCGCACCGGAGAATTCTCCGCCAACTCGTAGATCTCGTCGTAGCTCTTCCCGTCCACGTCCGCCTCGATGCCGCCGAGGGACCGCAGGTAGCCGCGGACCTGGATCGAGAACGGCTCGATGAGCTGCTTGCAGAAGGAGCCCACCGCCACCCGCGAGACGGTCTCCCGGGCGCTGGCGCGCTCAAGGATGTTGCGGATGTCCGAGTGGCCGTACTTGAGCACGCCGACGAGGTCCGCGTGACCCGGACGCGGCTTCTTGACCGGGATCGCCTGGCCCTCGTCCTCCGCGTACGGAGACATTTTCTTGGTCCAGTTCTTCCAGTCGCGGTTGTCGATGCCGAAGGTGACCGGCGAGCCGATTGTCTTCCCCCACCGCAACCCGGACCGCACCTGCACCTCGTCTTTCTCGATCAGCATCCGGCCGCCCCGGCCGTAGCCCTGCTGCCGCCGCCAGAGATCGTGGTTGACCTTCTCGGTGTCGATGTCGAATCCCGCCGGCACCCCCTCGATGATGGTGGTGAGGCACGGGCCGTGGGACTCTCCTGCCGTGAAATAGCGCAACATGTTCCACATCTTAGCCCAAAACCGGGCCCCGAGCCAACAACGGCTCCGCGAGCCGCATCCGTCCCCCTCTCCCTCTGGGAGAGGGCTGGGGTGAGGGCCCGGTGTGGCTCCCGACGACAAGGTCGATTCGACCTCCCTCCGACTCCCTCTCCCTCATGAGCGAGCTCCTGCCAAGTGCCTGGATGAAAGGGCCGCCCCGCCTCCCTCCGACCCCCTCTCCCCCTGGGAGAGGGCCGGGGTGAGGGCGGCCGAATGCAAGCATCCCGTTGGCTACGGCAATGGAAACGGAGGAATGAGCTAGTGCGGGCGGCCCTCACCCGGCCTTCGGCCACCCTCTCCCAGAGGGAGAGGGGGTTGTCCCCGGCCGGTCCGGTTAAACCAGCGGACAGGGGATCAGGGTGCGGGCCGGTCAGCCTTGACCGGCGGTTTCGAGCCTCAGGAGGGCGCGTTTCAGCGCGGCTTCCGCGGCGACCAGGGCCTCTTCGTCGGCGTTGTCGCGGTCCCCGAGGGTGCGCTCGGCGCGGGCGCGGGCGTTCTCGGCGCGGGCGGTGTCGATCTCGTTGGGGAACTCGGCGGCGTCGGCCAGCACGGTGACGACGTTGTCCAACACTTCCGCGTAGCCGCCGGTGAGGGTGATGACGGAGTTGGCGCCGGACTTCCTGTAGCTGAGCTGTCCGACGTCGAGGGTGGTCATCAGCGCGGCGTGGTCGGGCAGGATGCCGAGCTGGCCCAGAGGGCCGGGCGCGGTCAGCTCGTCCACCTGCTCCTCGAGGACCAGGCGGACCGGAGTGACGACTCTCAATGAAATGCTGTCGGCCATGACGTACTCGGCTTGGAACCTACTCAGCTTCGAAGCTTACTCGGCTTGGAGCCTGCGTCCCTTCTCGATGGCGCTCTCCATGGTGCCGACCATGTAGAAGGCCTGTTCCGGGAGGTCGTCGTGCCGGCCCTCGCAGATGGCCTTGAAGCCTTCGATGGTGTCCTTGAGCTCGACGTACACGCCTGGCGTGCCGGTGAAGACCTCGGCGACGTGGAAGGGCTGGGAGAGGAAGCGCTGCACCTTCCGGGCCCGGGTCACCGTTAGCTTGTCCTCCTCGGAGAGCTCGTCCATGCCCAGGATGGCGATGATGTCCTGGAGGTCCTTGTAGCGCTGGAGGATCTGCTGCACCTGCCGCGCCGCCTCGTAGTGCTCGTCACCCACCACCCGCGGGTCGAGAATCCGCGAGGTGGAGTCGAGGGGGTCCACCGCCGGGTAGATGCCCAGCTCCGCGATCTGCCGCGAAAGCACCGTGGTGGCGTCGAGATGGGAGAAGGTCGTGGCCGGCGCCGGGTCGGTGAGGTCGTCGGCGGGCACGTAGATGGCCTGCACCGAGGTGATGGAGCCCTTGCGCGTGGAGGTGATGCGCTCCTGCAGCTCGCCCAGGTCGGTGGACAGCGTGGGCTGGTATCCGACGGCGGAGGGCATGCGGCCCAGCAGCGTCGAGACCTCCGAGTTGGCCTGGGTGAAACGGAAGATGTTGTCGATGAAGAGCAGGATGTCCCGCCCCTCCTCGTCCCGGAAGTACTCGGCCATGGTCAGGGCCGACAACGCCACCCGGGCGCGGGCGCCCGGCGGCTCGTTCATCTGACCGTAGACCAGCGTGGTCTTGTCGAGGACGCCGGATTCCTTCATCTCCAGGTAGAGGTCGTTTCCTTCACGGGTGCGCTCGCCGACCCCGCCGAACACGGAGTAGCCGCCGTGCTTCATGGCCAGGTTGTTGATGAGCTCCATGAGGATGACGGTCTTGCCCACGCCGGCGCCGCCGAACAGGCCGACCTTCCCGCCCCGGGCGTAAGGCGCCAGCAGGTCCACGACCTTGATGCCGGTCTCGAACGCCTGGACCTCGGTCTCCTGGTCGACGAAGGGCGGCGCCTCGCGGTGGATCGGGTGGTGCTGCTCGGCTTCCACCGGCGGACCCTCGTCCACTGGCTCGCCCACCACGTTCAGGATGCGTCCCAGGGTCTTGTCGCCCACGGGCACGCTGATGCCGGCGCCGGTGTCCATGGCGTCCATGCCGCGGACGAGCCCCTCGGTGGAGTCCATGGCGATGCAGCGGACGGTGTTCTCGCCCAGGTGCTGCGCCACCTCCACTACCAGGTTCCACTCGCGGTCGTCGATGGCCTCGTTGGTGACCTTGATGGCGTTGTAGATCGGCGGCAGGTGCCCGTCGGAGAACTCGACGTCGATCACGGCGCCCAGGACCTGCGTAATCTTACCCATCTGCATAGCGTGTTCGTCCTTCCCGAAAATTCGTCAACCGAGCGCTTCGGCGGTGGAGACGACTTCCAGCAGCTCCTTGGTGATGGCCGCCTGCCGCGCCCGGTTCATCTGCAGCGTGAGGGCGCTTATGAGGTCGGAGGCGTTGTTGGTGGCGGACTCCATGGCCGTCATCCGCGCGCCGTGCTCGCCGGCGTTGGCCTCGAGAAGCGCCTGGTAGACCTGCACCTCCACGTTCTTGGGCAGCAGGTTGGAGAGCAGGTCGCCGATGCTGGGCTCGAGCAGGTACTCGGTCAGGTGCTGCTCCTCGTCCACCTGCGGCGGCGCCACCGGGATGATCCGGGCGGCCGCGGGGACCTGCGACAGCGCCGAGCGGAACTGGCTGTACACGATGTAGGCGGCGTCCGACTCGCCGTTCAGGAAACGCCCGATCAGACGCCCGGCCGCGACCGAGGCGAGCTCGTCCGGCGACGCGTGCCAAGTCACCGGCCCGTCTTCCATGGCGGCGACCCCCCGGCGGCGGAAGTACTCCGAACCCTTGCGCCCGACGAACCGGAACGTGACCTCCTGCTCTCCGCGGTGGGCGCGAAAGTTGTCGGCCATACGGATCACGTTGCTGTTGTAGGCGCCGCACAGGCCGCGGTCCGCGGTCACCAGCAGGACGTCGACGCGCTTCTCCTCCCGCTCGATCAGCAGGGGGTGGCTTTCCTCGGACACCCTCGCCGAAAGGTTCGACAGCAGCTCGCGCATCTTTTCGGCGTACGGCCGCGCTTCTACCGCGGCGTCATGGGCCCGGCGCAGCTTGGCCGCCGCCACCGCCTTCATCGCCTTGGTGATCTGCTGCGTGTTGCGGACCGAGGAGATCCGCTTCCGTATGTCCTTGAGAGAGGGCACTTACGCTTCAAATCGCTGGTTGAATTCCTGCAGCGCCTTCTCCGCCGCCGCCTTGTTGTCGTCGTCGATCTGGCCCTTCTCGACGATGGCCGGCAGCAGATCCGGGTGCTGCGACTCCACGAACTCGAACAGCTCGTTCTGGTACCGTTGCAGGTTCTCGGGCTCGATCTGGTCGACGAAGCCGTTGGTGCCGGCGTAGATGACGAGCACCTGCTTCTCCACGGGCATGGGCTGGTACTGCCCCTGCTTGAGGATCTCCACTAGCCGGCTGCCGCGGGCGATCTGCCGCTGGGTGGCCGCGTCCAGGTCCGATCCGAACTGGGCGAAGGCCGCCATCTCGCGGTACTGCGCAAGGTCCAGCCGGAGCCCGCCGGCCACCTGCTTCATGGCGCGGATCTGCGCGTTGCCGCCGACACGGGAGACCGACAGGCCCACGTTGATGGCGGGACGGACGCCCGAGTAGAAGAGGTCGGACTCGAGATAGATCTGGCCGTCGGTGATGGAGATGACGTTGGTCGGGATGTAGGCGGAGACGTCGCCCGCCTGGGTCTCGATGATCGGCAAGGCCGTCAGCGAGCCGCCGCCCTGCTCGTCGCTCATCTTGGCCGCGCGCTCCAGCAACCGGGAATGAAGGTAGAAGACGTCGCCCGGAAAGGCCTCGCGGCCCGGCGGGCGGCGCAGCAGCAGGGAGAGCTGGCGGTAGGCCACCGCGTGCTTGGAGAGGTCGTCGTAGATGGCCAGCGCGTGGCCGCCGTTGTCGCGGATGTGCTCGCCCATCGTGCAGCCGCTGTAGGGCGCGATGTACTGGAGCGGCGCCGACTCCGAGGCGGTGGCGGCCACGACGATGGTGTAGTCCATGGCGCCGTACTGCCGGAGCTGGTCGACGACCTGGGCAACCGTGGAACGCTTCTGACCCACGGCGACATAAATACAGGTGACGTCGCCGCCCTTCTGGTTGATGATGGTATCGATGCAGACCGCGGTCTTGCCGGTCTGGCGGTCGCCGATGATCAGCTCCCGCTGGCCGCGGCCGATGGGGATCATGGAGTCGATGGCCTTGAGCCCGGTCTGGAGCGGCTGCATCACCGGTTGGCGCTGGACGATGCCCGGGGCCTTGAGCTCGATGCGGCGGCGTTCGGTGGTCTCGATGGGGCCTCGGCCGTCGATGGGCTCGCCGAGCGGGTTCACGACCCGGCCTCTCAGCGCGTCGCCTACCGGGACTTCGACGATGCGGCCGGTGCGGTTGACGCGGTCGCCTTCCTTGATGAGGTGCGACTCGCCGAACAGCGCCGCGCCGACGTTGTCCTCCTCGAGGTTCAGCGCCATGCCGAACACGTCGTTGGGAAACTCCAGGAGCTCTCCGGCGGCGGCGTTGTCGAGGCCGTAGATCCGGGCGATACCGTCGCCCGTGGACAGAACGGTGCCGATCTCCTCGACGGTTACGCCCTTGTCGTAGTCCTCGATCTGTTTCTTGATGATGCTGGTTATTTCGGCGGTGCCGATCTCCATGGCTCGCTCCCTTGGATGTGTGCTGCTTCACACAAGAGCGGGTTTGAAACCCGCCCTACACGTACCGTCTTGGCGCCTGCTCGCGGCGCTCTTCCGCTAGTGTCGTGTCCCGTAGTTTCCTGGCATAAGTTGCGCAGGATTTTTTGTCGTCGGCAAGGCGCGATGACGAGCAGTGGCGGGCACCACGCGAGGAAGAGCAACGCAGCCGACGGCGAAAAAGACAAGCAAATTATGCCAGGAAATTACGGGACACGACACTAGTATGTCCGCTCGAAGCTCTTCCTGAGAGTCTGAAGCTGCGTGCGCACGCTGCCGTCGTAGACCTTGCCGCCGACCTCGACGATGATGCCGCCGACGATACCGGGGTCCACCTCCTCGGTGAGCATCGCGGTCTTGCCGGTCATTTCACCCACCACCGCAACAAGGCTGTTCCTCTGATCCTCCTCCAGGGCCTGTGACACCGTGACCTTGGCGTTCACCCGCCCCGCCGCGTCGTCCAGCAGCCGGTGGTAGTGATTCACGATGGAGGACAACCCGTCCATGCGGTCCCGAGCGACCAGCAGCGAGAGGAAGTTGGTGGTCAGGTCCGACAATCCCAGGTGGCCCGCCACCTCCACGACGATATCCTTGCGGCGGTCCTGGTCGAAGGCGGGGTTTCCCAGCACCTTCTTCAGGTCGGGATCCTCGTACGCCTCGAGGAAGGCGTCCACCTCGGCGCCGATGGCCTCCTCACGGCTGGCGGCGAGCTCGAACACGGCTCTTGCGTAACGGCGGCTCAGTTTTCCTTCGATCATCGGTTACAAACCCGGAAACGGGCGGTTTGTAACCCGCCCCTACGCCTATTGCCGCGAACCCCGCGCACCATGTCAACCATCGTTGCGTTCCCGTCGACGCGAAGCGTCACAACTCTTGAATCTGCCGCGAGAAGTTCTCGACCATGCGGTCCTGGTCGGCGGCGGCCATGTGCTGCTGGATCACCCGCTCGGCGGCGGCCTCGGCCAGAAGCGCCATCTCTCCGCGGATCTGCTGCCGCGCCATCTTGATTTCCTGCTCGGCCAGGAAGTCCGCGTCGGCCTTCAGCTTGGCTGCCGACTCCTCCGCCTCGGCCACGATCCGGGTGCGCTCACGCTCGCCGTCGGCCCTCAGCCCTTCCCGGATTCGCTCGCACTCATCGTCGAGAACCCCCAGCAATTCTCGATACTTGCGTACATACCCCTCGGCTTCCCCCTTGGCCTCCTGGGCGGTGGTCACGGCTTCAATGAATCCCTCCCGGCGCTGCTCGAGGTGCTTCTTGATCAGCGGAAGGCCGAAGCGTTTGACCAGGTAGGCGAAGATTGTGAAGTTGATAAGCGGAAACAGCAGTTCCGTAATGGAGGGAGTGTGAGTCCCGCCCGCGGTCGCGGCCCAGGCCGTGGACACGAAAATGTCGGTCAAGAGGGTCATGTCAGCTTCCGGCCCAAAACCTTCTCCGCCATCTGCTGCGCAAGCGCCTCGGCATTGGTCGAGGCCACTTGGCGCGCCGCCTCCATCTCCTTCTGGACCTCTTCCCGGATCTCCTGGATCTTTTGGGTGGCGGCGTCACGCCCCTGGGAGAGGATCACGTTGCGGGCCTTGAGGGCCTCTTCCCGGATCTCGCTCTTGATGGCTTCCCCTTCGGCGCGCGCCTTGGCGATGGCGGCGTCGTACTGCTCCTGCAACTCTTTTCCTTCCTCGGTCATCGAGCGTGCTTCCGCGTGGGCGCCCTCGGTGCGGCGCTCCCGTTCCGCCATCAAACGCCCGACCGGCCCGAACAGCACCCGGCGCAGGATGCTGAAAAGGATCAGGAACAGGACGATTTGGACGACCAGAGAAAAGTCTATGCTGATCATGCTTCGCGTTCGTTGCTGAAGACACCGGACTCGGACGGCGAGCCCCGGTCAAGGAAGATACGGAGTGGCGTGAACCTAGATGTCGTCAGTAGCCTCTATAAACCTCGTTTCCTTCCCCGCGCTTGCTCGGTGACGCCCGCCGTGTAGACGGAACGACGCTCCCGGAAAGGGAAAACCTCGATAGTCTGCCCGGTTGTTCCACGAAAACGCGGACTTATCGCACCGCACCGGATGAGTCTGCTTGCAGTCTGAGGAAAGGCAAACCTCTTTCAACTGCCGACCACGGACGGTCTATAGCACTCGCACCTTTACTTGTCAAAGAGAGCCAGTGTAAACCAGCGGTCTGCGTCGTTACGCAGCGAAATCGCGTAAATGACAAGCGGGACCAAACCTCTCGACGTTCCATCCTGAATCCGAATCAATCCGGCGTCGCAGCCGGACCGAACCAGTCAATATCGGTTGCTGTCGAAGTCGGACCTTGGATTCGCGTATTGTCCGATCGACCGTCCGATCTCTACGCTTCCCAGACTGCTTGGCAAGCCCGGCCTTTGATGTGGCGAAGGCATTTGGCGTTTGATTGAGAATACGGTCCACATCTCTCTTGGTCGGCAGGACCCTACCTCCTTTGCACCAAGGCGTCAGCACCGCGTACGGGTTAGGTTCCAACATAGTTCTCCAAACGCCAGCTTCATCGGCATTCTCTGACCCGTGGTGCGGCACCTTAAATACGGATGCTCTACCACTCGGTCGCTCGCGACTCTGCAGAATCTCGACCCAAGCACCCTTCTCCGAGTCTGAACCAAGAAGCAACTCCGTACCACCTACACTTATCCACAGCACGACAGCAACATCATTGGGGGACACACTCGGAACCCGTGTCTTCGTGCTACCTGCGTTGGGGAACAAGGCACCAATTGATCTAAGAGAGTTACTGAATTCCGCGCTTCCAGGAGACAAGGACCAAACCCGGCACCTTCCGCGGGAATAAATGCGCATGTTGGCCAGAGCGAACGTTGGTTGAGCGGCCCTGGATTGGAGTTGGGTGAGCACGGCATGAATCTCTCGAACACCGGAGCCGTCTATCGCGACGTCACGTCGCCCCCAGGCACCAACGGCGGTGAGAAATTCCTTGTCGCGTAATGCGGCAGCGCAACAGAAAACGGCCTCTTTGCAAACCTCAACCACCCTTGACATCCCGCGTATGTGATCATCGTGCCAATGGGTAGCGACTACTAGGCCGACGGCCTGCGAGGGGTCTACACCGAGACTCCGCAAGTAACCTAACGCTCGTGGGTAGCCATCGCGGTCGATACAGGAGTCAACAATGACCCAGTTGCCATCGCCGATATGAAGAACCACGCTCTCCCCATACCCGGGGCCAACGAGTGTAACCTCTAGCTCGTCTCGGTCCGGCTGCGTACCGACGCTTGCAGACTCTGTCACTCGTCGAAGACCGCCCTGGTCTTCCGCGCCCACTCCTCGGCCTCCTGAACGTCTTTCTTTGTGAAAGCGGGAAGGTCGCGGAATACGATACGAGAAACCCGTTCCTTCGTGCCCACAACCGAACGGCTGTATCCGATGACCCAACGAAAGACGCTTCCAAGTTGCAACTTGGCCACATCGGTCTCCGATAGCTCTTCCAAGGGTATTACTGCTTCTTCCCCTGCATAGGCCGCCCCTGCCGTCACGTCTAGGAGATTAGCGGTGATGTCCTCGTCTCTAATCTCAGTGACATAGCCTTCCCACTCCTGGATCGCGTAGAGGGTCGGAGAAGGGTTCTGGGGTGGTCGTGGAGGTAAGAGTTCGACGACCTTGGCAAGTTGTGGGTCGCTCTGTTCACTACCGGTTAACGGAGACAAATCTGCCGCTTCCATCTGGGGGTAGCGGGCCCTCGTTGTCGCAACGTCCCTCCCCTGGGCCAATACTGCGCCAACAGTCTCGTCCATGTTCTTGACGAGGTCTTCGATTGTCGCGTCGCGATCAAGACTACCGACATCGTCGACCGCCCTCGCCGTAGTCAGTTGAGCCGTCTGTGGCACCTATCTATACCTCCCTCTAATCTGCCAAAGCCATGACGTGATCAATCAGATCCTCACTTCGCTTCAACGAAGCTTCGAAGTTGTCCTCTAGTAAACCAATCAAATGCGCCGCAGAGTTCGGGCTGTCGTTGTCGCTGGCATAGTGATCATTGACAGCCACATAGACCCCTGTGCGCCCCTCGCCAATCCGCGTGGACGGCTCCACCTTGACATTAATGCTACCACCCTTTGGCCTTCCTTGGGGATCGATTTGCGACATCGTGAGTGACGTCATGCCTCCTTGCATTCCGTCCAAGCCGAGAGCTTCCCTCCAATCACCCCAAGGTTCCACGGGAGCTAAGGTCCTACCTATCTTATCTCTAACGCTTAAACCCTGTACTTGGAAATGAACCTCTCGGTTGATCCCGAACCCCGTAAGGGGCGTGTTAGGTAGAATTTCGTTGAACACGCGCGAGCTTAGATCTCGCAGCCGAATGTAGGGTGCCTGTAAAGTCTCGCACTTGAACCGTTCTGTCGTCACGTCGACACGGAGCCAATCAACGGAGAATACGGTGAGCCCTTGGTGGGCTACCTGCAACTGTGCAACCACTTCCGCACCCTTCGGCAAGAGGTCGTGCAACGTAAACCAAGCCGGGGTGAATATCGCTGGGTTAAACTTACCCACCAGGATGATGTTCACACCGCTTATCTCTGGCGTTATGCGCATATGGCCCATCCAACTTGGTCGCAACCGCAGCTAACCAATCGTAACCGTTATCTGTGACTTCGCGAAACTGGTTCCATATCACACCCGTTACCGCAGCGTCGAGAACGCGCAAACAACTTTTAAAAAGAAATCGATGGGCAAGGAGAGAACACCCTAGTGTACTGTCCCACAAATAACTAGTATAATAATGGGCAACCCCCCAAAAGGAGGATGCCCATGCCGCGTGGTCGCCCGGTTAAGCCTGTGGTTCTGGCGGAGGAAGAGAAAGCCCAACTTGTCAGTCTTGCCAACTCTCGCTCCCTGCCGCACGGGTTGGTGCGGCGGGCGCAAATCGTTCTTGCCTGTGCAGAAGGAGAGTCCAACAGCTCTATTGCCGGGCGCATGCGCGTGAACAAGGCAACGGTCGCCAACTGGCGCAAGCGCTATCTCATGGGCGGCATCGAGGGCCTGCACGATGAACTGGGTCGGGGGCGCCACAGGACCTATGAAGATGAACGGGTGGCCACAACCCTCAACGCCGCACTGCAAAGCAAACCACGCGACGGTTCCAGCCATTGGAGCGTGCGTGCGCTGGGCGAGGAAACCGGCATTTCCAAGAGTACCGTGCAACGGTGGTTCAACCTGTTCAGCATCCAACCCCACCGCCAGCGTCACTTCAAACTCTCCAACGATCCCTTCTTCGTCGAGAAAGTGCGCGATATCGTGGGACTTTATCTCAACCCGCCCGACCATGCCGTGGTCCTGTGCGTCGATGAAAAAACCCAGGTCCAAGCCCTCAACCGCACTCAACCCATGCTGCCCATGGGATTGGGGTACGTCGAAGGGGTCACCCATGATTACGTCCGCCACGGCACCACCACCCTGTTCGCCGCCCTTGACATTGCTACCGGCCGAGTCATCGCCCAGTGCAAAAAACGCCATCGTCACCAGGAGTTCCTTACCTTCCTCAACCACATCGATGCCAACGTCCCCGAACCTTTCGACGTCCATCTCATCGCTGACAACTATGCTACCCACAGACATCCAAAGGTCAGAGCCTGGCTCGCTAAACGCCCCCGCTACCACATCCACTTTACACCCACCTATGCCTCATGGCTCAATCAAGTCGAACGCTGGTTCGGCCTCATCACCCAGATGGCCATCCGCCGCGGCTCCTTCTCCAGCGTCTCCCAACTCGTCCAGAAAATCCGACTCTTCGTCCAAAACTACAACCGCAATGCCGCTCCCTTCATGTGGACCGCCACCGCTGACTCCATCCTTGCCAAGGTCCAACGTCTTTGCTCATATATTTGCGGGACACGACACTAGCGATTTCCCATCATCATGCTGGTGATGCGCTCCAGGTCGTCCTGTGAATAGTACTCGATTTCCAGCTTTCCCTTGTCGTCGCTGGCCCGGTGCATGAGCCTCACCCGGGTGCCGAGACGGCGCTGCAATGTTTCGACCAGGTTCGACAGGTCGGGATCCAACCGGTCGCTCGACTTGATGCGCCGCGGCTTGTTCAATCGCCGGACCAGGGCCTCGGTATCGCGCGTCGAAAGGTCCTTGCCCATGACCTCCCGTGCCGCCGCCGGCAGCATGGACTTGTCGTTGAGCCCCAGGAGCGCCCGGGCCTGCCCGGCGGCCAGCTTGCCGGCGGCGACGTGCTCCTTGATCTGGTCGGGCAGGGACAGGAGTCTCAGCGAGTTGGCGACCGCCGGCCGGCTCCGGCCCACCTTCTCGGCCACCTGTTCCTGGGTCAGGTGGAACTGCTCCTGCAGCTCGGCAAACGCGGCCGCTTCCTCGATGGGGTTCAGGTCCTCGCGTTGAAGGTTCTCGATCAGGGCCAGCAACAACGAGTTCGGGTCGGGGGTTTCATGAATGATAATAGGTACTTCCGAGAGCCCGAGCCTGCGCGCGGCACGCAACCGGCGCTCGCCGGCGATCAACTCGTAACCGGTGGCGGTGGTGCGGACCACCAGGGGCTGCAGCATGCCGCTGGCCTCGATGGAGCTTGCCAGCTCGTCTATCTTCTCATCGTCGAAAACCTGGCGCGGCTGGTTCGGGTTCGGGACGATCAACGAGGGGTGGACCGATGTGGGCGGGTTTTCCGCGGGCGAATCCTCCACGACGGGTTCGCTCCCTGGAAGCAGGGCATCGAGACCCCGGCCCAGTCTATTCTTCTGCATGGCTTGACTCCTTTCGGCCCATCAATTCGGCGGCGAGGTTGAGGTAGCTCTGGGCTCCCGTGGAGCGGGCGTCGTAGAGCAGCGCCGGCCTTCCGTGGCTGGGACTCTCGCTCAGACGAACGTTTCGGGGGATGACGGTCGTGAAGACGCCGTCGGGGAAATGGCCGCGAACGTCCTCGGCCACCTGGGCGGAGAGATTACTGCGGCTGTCGTACATGCAGAGGACCACCCCCTCGAACCGGAGGTCTTGATTGTACGAGGTCTGGACGCGCTTCATGGTGTCCAGCACCGCGGTGAGGCCTTCGAGGGCGTAGTACTCGCACTGAAGCGGCACCAGCAGGGAATCGGCCGCCGCCAAAGCATTGAGAGTGAGCAGGCCCAGGGAAGGGGGACAATCCAGCAGGATGTAGTCGAACCGGTACCGCACCGTCTCCAGCGCTTGCCTCAGGCGCCCGATGCGGTTCTCCATGTCGATCATGTGAATTTCGGCGCTGACTAGGTCGCGGTTGGCGGGCAAGAGGAACAGTGAAGGCATCTCCGTGGCGCACAGCGCCTCGGTGACGAAACAGTTCTCGAGCATCACGTCGTAGATGCTCTTGTTCAGAGACCTCGGGTCGACCCCGAAACCGGTCGTGCTATTACCCTGCGGGTCCATGTCCACGATCAGGGTCCTCTTCGCGGCGTCGGCCAGGGACGCGCCGAGGTTCACCGCCGTGGTGGTCTTCCCGACTCCTCCCTTCTGGTTGGCTATGGCGATGATTTTACCCAAAAGTCTTTTATTTTCAATAAGTTATAGAACGGGCGCCGTTACTGTTTCTTAGCATTTCCGAACACGGAAAGGAAGGCCAATGTTTCACGTGAAACATGAGCCGGTTGTTATGCCACGCAAGCCCTCGGAGAATACGGCTAGTGTGGTGTCTGGTTAATTCGCAGCATAATATGCGGAAGATTTTTCGTCGTCGGCAAGGCGCGATGACGAGTGGGGGCGACCGTAGGTCGCCCCAGGGCGGGCACCACGCGAGGAAGAGCAACGCAGCCGACGGCGAAAAAGACCCATATATTATGTGATGATCTCACTCCGATTCCCACTATTCTCGGCTAGCGGACAAGCGCTGCCATGTCAAGTCCTGCCACGACGACCCTACAATAAGGCCATATATTACAATAGTTTATAATCGACTCCGAAAGACTCAAGCTCCTGAGCTGTTCGGTCAAACGGCGCCAGCCGATAACTTCGGCACTCCATGATGCGGTTGCAGTGGATTGCGTTTCGATTACGGTCCTGATAGGATTTTTTCGGCTTCGCGGCTTCGGTCCAGCTTCGAGGCCGGAGAAAATCCACCCATGCGCCAACCCGTCAAGCTTACCAAGCGCGCCGTCGATGCGCTCGCCGCGGAATCGGGCGACACCGTGGTCTGGGACCGGGACCTTCCGGGTTTCGGCATCAGGGTGTATGCCTCGGGCCGCAAGGTCTGGTGCGTGCAGACCCGCGGACCGGCCGGGGGGCCGAAGCGCTTCGCGCTGGGCCGATACGGCAATCTGACACCGGACGACGCCCGACGCAAGGCGGCGGTGGCCATCGACCGCATCAAGCAGGGGCTTGAGCCTGCCCCACCGCCCGTGGCGCCCGAGCCCACGGTGGCGGATCTTGCCGAGCGCTACATGGAGGCCCATGTCCGGGTGAACTGCCGGCCCGCGACGGTGGAGACCTTCGGGCGCCTTCTGCGGCTGTACGTGGTGCCGGAGCTGGGCCACCTTGGGCTCTCGGAGGTGGACCGTCCCCAGGTCTCCGAGTTGCATCACAAGCTCCGGGAGAAGCCGTACCAGGCGAACGCGGCGGTGGGGGTGCTGGCGAACATGTTCCGGCTTGCGGAAGCGTGGGGGATGACGCCGCCGCGGCGCAATCCGTGCCGGTCGGTGCGGCGCTACAGGGAGGCGCGCCGCGAGCGGTTCCTCACGCCCGAAGAGTACCGCGAGCTGGGCCGGGTGCTCGACGAGGCGGAAGCCGACGGCACGGTGTTCCCGCCGGCGATCCCCGCGCTCCGTCTGCTGCTGCTCACGGGCTGCCGCCGGAACGAGGTCCTGACGCTCAGGTGGGACGACGTGGACCACGCGGCGGGGGAGCTTCGGCTGAGGGACGGCAAGACGGGATGGCGCAGCGTGCCGCTCACGCCGGCGGTGGAGGCGGTGCTTGCGGGGATACCGCGGACGAAGGACGACCCGTGGGTGATCGCCGGACGGAAGCCCGGAACGCGCCTCACGAACCTGGATGCCATCTGGATGAGGCTCCGCAGGCGGGCGGGGCTCGACGACGTGCGTCTCCACGACTGCCGTCACTCGTACGCGTCGCGGGCGCTGGCTTTGGGCGAAGGGCTTTCGATGATAGGCGCGCTGCTGGGTCATTCGAAGGTGGGGACGACAGCGCGCTATGCGCACCTGGCGCGGGACACGGAGAAGGCTTCGGCCGCCCGGGTCGGGGGCAGCATCGGGGCGGACATCCTGCCGCCGGGCGCGGTTTGAGGCGGAGGGAGGGAGCGGTCCATGGCAAAGCTCACCACGGCGACGATTTCGAAGCGAACGGTGGAGGCGCTGACGGTGGAGAAGGACACGGTCTACTGGGACCCGGAGCTTTCGGGCTTCGGGGTTCGCGCCTATCCTTCGGGGAGCAAGTACTACGTGGTGCAGACCCGCGCCAACGGCAAGGCGGCGAAGCGGGTGACGGTGGGCCGGCACGGGATCGTGACGGCGGAGGAGGCGCGCAGGCGGGCGGCGCTGATCATCGCGCGCATCAAGGCGGGAGAGGAGCCGCTGGCGGAGCCGGCGGCGGTGGCCTGTGGTCCCACGGTGGGGGAGATTGCGCGGCGGTGGCTTGAGGAGCACGTGGCGGTGCGGTGCAAGCCCAGGACGGTGGAGATGTACACGCTGATCGTCCGCAAGCACCTGCTGCCCGCACTCGGCAGGGCGCCGGCACTGGCGGTGGATCACAGGCGGGTGACGGAGCTGCACCACTCGATGCGCGGGACGCCGTCCATGGCGAACCGGACGGTGGAGGCGCTGTCGCGCATCTGGAACTCTGCGGAGGACCGGGGGGAGTTGCCGGAGGCGAGCAACCCGTGCCGGGTGGTGATGAAGAACCGCGAGCGCGGGCGCGAGCGGTTCCTGAGCGAGGAGGAGTTCCGCCGGCTGGGGCGGGCGCTGGCGGAGGCGGAGACAGGGAGGGAAATGTCGGCGCACGCGGTGGCGGCGATCCGGCTGCTGCTGCTCACGGGGCTGCGGCGGAACGAGGTGCTGGGGCTCCGCTGGCGGGACGTGGACCTCGATGCGCGCGAGATCAAGCTCGAAGACTCCAAGACCGGCGCGAGGGTGGCGCCGCTTTCGCCGGAAGCGGCTCAAGTGCTAGCCGGCATTCCGCGCGTGGAGCGGAACCCGCACGTGATTCTGGGGAGGAAGCCGGGCACGCGCCTGCGCAACCTGAACGACTCCTGGGACCGTATCCGCAAGCGCGCGGGGCTGGAGGACGTGCGGCTCCACGACTGCCGCCACTCGTTCGCGTCCAGGGCGCTGGCGCTCGGCGAAGGGCTGACCATGATCGGGAAGCTCCTGGGTCACACGAAGGTGGAGACCACCGCGCGGTACGCGCATCTGGCGCGGGAGTCGGTGCGCGAGTCCGCCATCCGCGTCTCCGACAGCATCGCAGCCGACATCCTGAAGGGATACCCTGGTTCGTGCGGCGGACGTTGGTGCAGTCGCTCGGGAGTTCTTTGTGAAGGTGCTGGAGCAGGCGCGTGAGGCGCGGCTTTAGTCGGATGAGCACTTCAGCGTGGACGGGACGTTGCTGGAGGCGTGGGCGTCGATGAAGTCGTTTCGTCCCAAGGGAGGAAACGGACCGGGCGGTGGTGGACGCAATGCCGAGGCAGACTTCCGGGGTGAGAAGCGCAGCAATGCAACCCATGAGTCGAGCACCGACCCGCAGGCCCGGCAGTACCGCAAGAGCAAGGGGCAGGAAGCGAAGTTGTGCTACCTGGGGCATGCTCTGATGGACAACCGCCATGGACTGATTGTGGACACGCGCACCACCCAAGCCAGCGGCCGGGCTGAGCGGGAGTCGGCACTGGCCATGCTGGAGGCGCGACCCGGCAAGGGTCGGCTCACCGTGGGTGCGGACAAGGGGTACGATACCAAAGACTTTATCGAGGGGTTGCGCTGGGTGAACGTGAGTCCTCACGTGGCGCAGAACGACAGCAACCGGCGTTCGGCCATTGACCGCCGCACCACCTGTCACCCGGGCTACGCTCACAGCCAGCGGGTGCGCAAGCGGATCGAGGAGGCCTTCGGCTGGGCCAAGACCGTCGGCGGGTTGCGCAAACTCAGGCATCGGGGGTTACCCAAAGTGGACTTCCAGTTCACCCTGACCTTCGCTGCCTACAACCTGGTGCGGCTGCGCACCCTGGGAGTCCGAACGTGAGCATGCTTGCGGTGGCCGCGTACGTCCGCGCCACGGTCTCGGCCATCGAAAGGACCGCGAACGAGCTCCGTCCCAACCCCTCCCGTGTTCTGTTCTCTCCCCGTCGCCCACCGCGCCACTTACCAATCCTCAAATCCGTGGGTTTTCCCACGGCCTGCTAAAGCAGAATCCTTCCAATCAAAACCAGGGCAAGGATAACGCCAAGCAGCCTCGGAAGGAAGAATACAGGAGGATGCCCCAAACACAATCCATTGATTTTCGCGGCGGAGAGGGGCGAATCTCCGCCCCGTCTACTCCTTCACCATTTTCAGGTTCCCATCTTTCAGGTTCTGACTCATAAGCTTTAGAGTTGCGATGAAGGCAGGATCGTTCCTATCGCCCGGAACAACGAGCGTTGTGTTGAGTGAGAAGTCCGGCAATAGGAATACGGCTGTTACTCGATTCCGACAGTGGGGATGGCACCCGGCTCACCGCGATCATGTTCGGAGCAGAATGACGTCCCCGACGGACGAGTCCACGACGCGGAAGTAAAAGGTGCTTGGCGAACAACTGGAAGAAGCAATCGTACCGCCGGTCGTGTGGATGTCGGCGGCACCGTCATCTACCTCATGGTGTCGGGCGGCGACCACCGCCTCCTCGGCAAGACGCTGTCCCATCCGGAGGATCTCGCGGGTGCGCTGCTAGCCGGCTTGGCGCTCGTAAGCGGGGGTCTCGGCCTCGCCCTCAACGAGTTCCTGGAGCGCATCGAACAGATCATCCACGGCAGCACCATCGGCACCAATGCCTTCCTGACGTGCGACGGTGCGCGCACGGCGCTACTGCCATTGCCGGCTTCCGGGACGTGCTTAATATGCGCCCTCTGGACGTCGTGGGCGCACGGGCTCCATCCGCCACCGGGACATGGTATGGGAGCCGGACATCGGGCTGATTCTTGTGCCTCGGAAGGCCTCGGTGACGTGTGCTGCTGGGCAACTTCTGTCGGACTTGCTAGGCAATCTCGTGAAGAGCCGCGTCATGTGGCTGGAGTGGATCGCGCGGCAGACGGCAGAAGCACACTACCCGAATTTCCGCCGCGCGTCCGAGGAGGCGCTACTCGAAGAGGGTGTCCCGTGGGATCGAATTGCGCTAGGCTGCATTGCCGACCCGAGGTAACTGCGAGAGTTCAGCACGTGGACGTTCCTATGGCACCAACCGCCCTGACGGAGGAGGCTTTGGTCAAGCTGGCGCGCAATTTTCAACGGATCCATGCGAGCGGCTACAGCATGCCCGAGGCGGCCGCTGAGATCGTGAACCTCCGGGTTGCGGAAACGGGACTTGCCGACCTCGAGCCCACGCCCGCCCGAAGCCGCAATGGCACCGCTTTGCAGACGGGCAACAGGACCGTGTTTTCTCGTCTACGGGTTCCGCCGGGTGCCAGTGTACGACGGCCGCGGGCTGGCATAGGGCGAGAACATCAGCGGCCGCGGGAACGGTACTGGGCCGAGTTTCAAACGGGGCTGGACAGTGTGGTGTACTCTCACCCCAAGGCACGCCTCGCTGTGGCGTCCAAGTCCCGCCAGATTGCGGGCACCACACCGGATGCCGCGATGAGTCAGGAGACCCGCTGGTGTTCTCGGTGGCGTTGTCCCCACCAGTGTGCGCCGCAAGCGCCAAGGGCGCGAGTACACCACGACCCTGTTATGGAGGATCGAATCGATGAACGAGCTCAAAAACAAACGTCGAATAGCCGGCGGAGTCGCCCTCGGCCGACTCGCCCGGACACTCATCGTTGATCTCAGGCGCCACACTAAAATGCGTGTTCTCGCCGGAACTGTGGCGCTCGGCCTCATATCTTCTATGTTGTTGGTTCAAAAACCATACGCACAGGACAGAGGTATCGGCGAACTCACTAAAGGACAGTGGGCTGAAGGACGCGTGTTTGACCCCTTTGGAGAGCGCCCTGTCTTGCTTTGGCTTCCTGAAGGAACGTTAATCTACGACATAACAAAAAACGAGCGCGTCCCGACAAATGCATGGAAGTACCGAGTCGCAACTACCTACCATGGATATCCAGTCAATTTGAAATTAGAACCTGAACGAAAGAAATATCTTTTTCGGGTGCGAGGTCCTGGTCAGTTTCCAAAGCAGTTCCGACTTACGAAGTCGGTACTTTGTCTTTGGCAAACACCGTTGATTGTCTGGCCCGCCACGGAATGCAACCACGGTCAGATGATGCGCGGGGAGGGTTGGACCTTCGACTTTAAAGAAGTAAAAACGTCGCCTCCCGAGCCACCAAAGTACGATGTTGTAGCTTATCTAGACAAAGCCACGGCTGACCAAGTCTTTCACCGCGATCCAAATGCCGACGCTGATGATTTGACGGAGCTTCGCTTTGAACTATACAAACGAGACGTTGACCGATTCGAACGACTCGGAGTGCTTTTTCGGCTCGACCGACGGCACCCGTTATCCAGATTTCGGTTTGTCGGGTATAATTATTTTCCGTGCGGTTCAACGCGGTCGACGGAAATAAGGGTTGCAGACATAAATAAGGCAGTTACGGAAGCAGGAGTTGGAGTAGAGTTTAATTTTCTTGGATGGTTGAAAGCTGTGCTCGGCGCCAAGGTTTCCAAAGCAAAGGAGGCGTCGGAAACGACGCTAACCGTCACTGAAATCAAGTCGGAGACTAGTTCTGTATTTCAACAATGGGGAATCGTGGAACTCCAAACGGAGCACGAACCGGAACGCTTTCCGTTTTTTGTTCAAAAGAAGTTTGAATGTCAAGTTGGCGCGGGGACGGACGATCCGGGGCAAAGGATACTGGAGGTAAAGGTAAAGTTTTTCAATCGAAATGAAGATCGGGACGACACGTATACGTTCGACAAGCCATCCGAGTGGATGGCGATGGAGAAGGAACTTTACGACTATATTGATCGCCCAGTATTCTTTAGTGCAAATGAACCAAGCGATCAGTTGGCGGTGATTAACGGCATATTAAAAAAACATAAAACGCTGTCGTTCAGCCAAGCGTTGTTTATTTTTGCACAGCTGAATAATACGTGCAATTTGACTCATCGTGATGCTTGTAGACAATACACGACAGCGGCACGTTGGTCGGAAGGAACATGATTTGCGGATTTCTCTTTTGAACATGCGGAAGCGCACGATCCGGGCCCCTTCGAGAACTTGGACTACCACGAGAGAGCGGTAACGCCAGCCCGTATTCCAGAGGACCGTTTCAGCGGAAAAGGAGAAGCAGGCCCACCAGCATGGCGTCTCTGTTGGTCCACGCCGGATAGTAAACGATCATCCAGTGCACGGCGTCCTCCTTCATCGAGTCCTGGCTGCAGCGTAGCGGATGGAGGCGGACGAGCGCCGGAGGGTTGGGTCGCGGCGCACGCGGGCCCCTACCAAGGATTCGCCAACCTCCCTCCTGAGCCGCTCCGCAAGGTGACAATGGCGACTATGGTGACGCCTGTCGCAAGACGGTGGTGAGAGCCGCAGAGCGCCATCAGGGCACTCGCGTTCTGTGGGATGTCCGCGTTCCTGGGGTCGGCGAGGACCGCGCTGGGATGGGGGGCTCGCGCCAGACCGTCAGGAACGCAAAGAACTCCACCGCCGCAGCGTCGCCCACGGTGCCCCGAAAAAGCACGGTCTGACGGGGAATGGCAAACGTCTGGGGTGGTTCCGCTACGAAGTCGTCCGCATTTGGCGGATGTGGCTTGCACGCCGTAGCCGCCTCCGGTGCCTGGACTGGGATCGGATGAATGCACTCCTCAAGAAATATCCTCTGCCGTACGTCACCTTCATGCGCTCATGGCAACGTTCATTGAGCGAACCTGTCAGGTGAGGAACCGAGTGCGTCAGTCGCGCACGCTCGGCTCTGTGGGGGGAGGGGTTCGGTGACGACCCCTCCTACCCGGCCTCGGGCAGTATGGACGAGGGGCCTGAGCCAGATGTCCCTTTTTGGGCTTGTCGTATAGTTTGCGCCGATCATAGCGTCCGCGTCCCTGGTAGCGCCGACATGGATCTAACCGGATCCCTTGTAGACGGCGGCCGATGTAGCGCGGCGTTTGGACGAAGATCTCGATGAGAATCGGGGTGGTATTGTGTAGCACTCGGCCCAATCCCGGGTAACCTCCGGACGGTTCAAACCGCCACTTGACAAGGTGGGTCCACCGTGTTGAAGTTGAGAGGGTACACATGGGGCCTCCCACTGAGAAAACCGATGGAATCACCCGTATCAGCGGCCTTCCGGCCATGGCTTACCCGGGCCGGCCAAGACGACACCCATGATGCCATTCTAGTGTTCCGAACTCAGTCGGACCGGGCTCCCAATAGTGAGTTCCGGCGGGAAGAGAGCCGTGTCGACCGGCGACATCGGTTCCGAACTTCCTACACCGCTCGCCACAGCCCGTCAGGGCGCATCCGCAAACTCTTGGACAGGCGACTCCACCGAGACATGTCTGTTGGGCGGACACCATGGGACTCATCCACCATAAGCCGTGGAGACACTGAACTCTCTCTTCCGTATGCACGGTTGAACGTGACGCGCGAGATCCTGCAAGAGCTCAACCATTACGAAGACGTGCTCGCCGTCATTCCCAACCAACCAGTGAAACTTCTCCGACCTACCAAGGTGCAGTACAAGTCAGCAAGCCGCAGCGAACGCCGGTCGGGAGCAACTTGGGGACTCACTCGATTAGGTATCCCAAGGGTTTGGGCTCAGGGCAACACTAGAGGCGAAGGTATCCGGGTCGCCGTACTCGACACCGGCGTCCACGCTGACCATCATGCGCTGGCCCATAAGGTGCGTGAGTTCGTTCTCGTCGATCCACTAGGTCGCATCATAGATACCACGCAGCCTTTCGACAGCAGCAGCCACGGCACGCACGTTTGCGGCACGATCGCCGGGGGGACGGACCCGGACGGAATCGCGATCGGAGGAGCACCGGAAGCCGAGTTGGTCGTTGGCGCAGTGCTCGCGGGAGACTCGACCCTCGATACCATCATTACCGGCATTGAGTGGGCCGTCCGGCAAGGTGCGGACATCATCAGCATGTCGTTTGGCTTCACCTACTACGAACCCAAATTCGAAGAGGTCCTACGTCCCTTGTGGGATCTTGATATTCTCCCGGTCGTTGCTATCGGCAATGAGAATCACGGCAACACGAGCTCCCCCGGCAATGTCAACAGCGCCTTTTCCGTCGGAGCCACAGCTCCATCCTCGGTGGCTCCCTTCAGCGGTGGCGCTAGTTTCGACTGGCCAAATACGCCACAACCTCACGTCACTAAACCTGATGTCGTTGCGCCTGGCGTTCGCACGTATTCCTGTGTCCCGCCGATCCAAGGACACGATTATGCGTCCCTTGATGGCACCTCCATGGCTACACCTCACGTTGCGGCGGTCGTAGCGCTGCTTATGTCAGCGAAACCCAACGCCCGAGCTGTCGACATTGCCACAGCCCTCCGCAATACCGCCCACCATCCCGACGGCAGGAACCATCGACCTGATAACCGTTGGGGTTGGGGCGAGGTCAGGCCGTCTGCGGCGCTGAAACTCATATGAGCGTCGTCCAATGAGCAAGCTTGCGAGCCAAAAACTCTCCGATACCTTTCGCAAAGAACTGCGAGCATTGGGTAGAGATCAAACCGTTCGATTCATCGTCACGCTCGACTATCCTGCGACTACACCCATCGTCCGCCACGGAAATCGGACGCGCCGAAAAGAGGCCATCGAAACATCCGATAAGCAGATGGAGAAGGCCCTTAGCCAGTGGATTCGCCCAGTACTGCGGGACCACGGCGGCGAGCTTGTGCATGTGTCGCCACAACTACGCACCATAACTGTACAGGGGCGCCGACCATTGATTGAACAACTGACCAAGGTCGATGCCGTGACCGCAATTATCGAGAATCAAACAATCCACGGGCTCCACCGATAGCATTTGACCGGCGGGCCCTCCGAGTTCAGGACACCTGTCCGGGGTTCTCCAGGAACGAGCGCCACGCGTCCCAATACCGCTTGCCGCCGGCGAGCCAGGTGTCGTTGTGGCCCGACCGCCGAATGACGTGAAAGCGCTTGGGCTGATTGGCCAGCGCAAACAGCCGCCGGCCGTGAGCGATAAGGATGAGTTCGTCGGCGTCGCCGTGAAGGATGAACACGGGTATCCTCACCAGTGGAAGGTAGCGGACGTTGTCGAACTTCTGGGAAACGACTCACGGGAAGGAACGGGAACAGTTCCTTTCCTATGGCCAGCAGAGTCTCGAAGGGCGATTCAAGGATCAGACCGCGGGCGGCGACGCCCTCGGAGACGATGCGTACCGCCACCGCGGCCCCCAGAGAACGCCCGAAGACGAATATCCGCTCCGGCGGAACCTGCCGGCGCAACCAGGCGTAGGCCGCCCGGGCATCGTCGTAGAGTCCCGACTCCCAGGGCTTTCCCTCGCTTCGGTCGAACCCCCGGTAGTCGAACAGGAAGACTCCTGCCCGCATTTCCTTGTGGATCGCGGCGATGTTGTGAGCCCGGTGGAAGAGATTGCCCGCGTTACCGTGCGCCCAGAGCAGCACGGGGCGGTCGGGACCGGGAGGTTTCACGTACCAGCCGTGCAGCCGGATGCCGTCACCGGCCTGGAACGGTACTCCGTAGTCGGCCGGGGTGACGGTGATCTCGCGGACCGGGTGGTAGAGGTAGTAGTTCTCGAGGTGGCCCGTGTAGCTCAGGGTCGTCAGGAGAATCACCGGAAAGGAGTACAGCAACATTCGCTCCCCTACCGCCCTTCGGAACATCACGTGTCAAGCTCCGTCGGTAAGCGGACTCCATTCCGGTCCATGACATCCGTGTGCTGCTCTGTCGCTCCCTTTTCAGCATACGCTTCCCGGTGAAACGGTGGAAGGCCCGAGGCACCGAGGCCCTTTGACAACTTCGACGCATTCTGCGGGCAAGCCCCGTGACCATGCTTCCCGTGGCGTCGTGCGCCCGCGCCACAAATGTTGGCACGCCAACGCCCGTGAAAGCGGCCGGTCTCAACCCGTCGAGGGTCCTGTGCCCATCCCGCCGTCCTCCGCGCTCCCTATCAACATTCAAAACCGTGGCTTTTCCCACGGCATGTTAGGAGCGGTCTACAGCCATCCGCCTCAAGTCCAACCGACGGCCTTGGGCACCTCCACCGGCGGCGACAGATGCTCGCAGTAGACAACCCTGCTACAAATGGGCCGAGGCTTGTTTAGCGACGCCTGCTACACCGGAAATCACGGACAGCAGCACCGTTTGTACTTTCTTCCACTGCCGCAAGGGCACGGATCATTACGCCTGATTCTGCCTTGCTTGACGGCTGCCGCTACACGTCGAGCACGCAGTTCCGCCGCGTTTGTTTGAATGCGTGCGACTTCGGCATCTGAAAGGCCGGCCATACTCACGCGGCACCAATAAACTGCCCTGACGGTGTCCTTGTCCGTGTATTCCACCTCCAACAACAGCCGCTTCTGCTCGTTGGCTGCGGCCAACACAGCCATTGTGTGTTCACGTGCAAAGCCTGCGTCGCGCGGCACTGACGGAGACCACGTGAACAGAGTGAACGCATGGTTGCCGTACGTAGAAATCGGCCTCACCCGCCCTAGTGTAGCGTTGTCATAGAGTTGCTGCTCAATTGCGTTCGCAATCGTTTCCCGGTGTTCCCCACTGGCATCCAGAAGAAATGAAGCGATTTCGGAGCGGCCTTCGCGACGGGAGTTTCCAAGAAACTCGATAACCTCCGCGAGTCGTGTCGGGATTTCTTGCATCGGAACTCTCGCCTCTTCACCGCGAAAGACAGCATCGTAGTAAGTGTCGATTGGCTCCCGGTAACCGTAAAACCTGGGGGAGGTCATAGTCGATCCTCCCAGTTTCGACGCATACATGGCGTAGTTGTTCTCCCGAAGATACAAACCAAAGTGATCTAGTTCGTCGTCCACGTCTACCACTTCGGACTGTGCCGCCCGCATCCGATGCTCAACAAAGTGAAGGAACACCAAAGGGTTATCGAATAGCTCGGCATAGACTCGCAGGTCATCTACAGAAAGCACCCACACCGCGCCTTCACCGATGTCGACACCAACTTTCCCTAGCCTACGTCCTCGCGCAGCAAGTTCGGTAAACGGATCGAGCGTAACCACACATACGGTGACCTGCCTAAAATCGTCTCGGCTCAATCGACCGATCTCGTTGTGATTGCTATCGCTCACGGGGACACTAGGGCGTGACTCCAGATATTCGAGGAATCGCTTACCCTGGCCTGCCGGGTTCCGAATGAGACTCTTCAGCGATCCAATGTGGGCGGGGAGATCAGTTGTGGGCGAAGTATAGGTGAAAGCGCCGGCCTTGACTTCAACTATCAAAAGGTGATCGTCGTAGATAACGACGCCGTCGCATTCGTGCCAGTCGATTCGGCCACTCCTGGACTTCATCCGATAGTAGACCGACCGAAAAACGCTTGCGCCTGGCAACAAGCGAGCGAAGTACCGGAATGGCAAGTCCTCGGAAAGCGCCTTTTGCCGTACATTCCAGGTCTCTTTGTAATCTGGAGCTAAGCGGAAAATAAGACGCTGGAGAACACGATAGAAATTGTCGAAGAGAACAAACACGTCGAAAACGAGTATTCGCGGTCCTACGCGAATGAACGGACGTTTCATAGTAGGCCATACGCGCAGTGGCCACCCTCGAAAGTCTCCAGGCGCAAAGAATTCGTGATCCTCGCCGGGTGCCCAGGCAAGCTCACCAAGCATTGTAGCCGGTAAACCTGTGACTTTTTCGACGTCGAAAAGGTCAACGCCGAATAGTTCTCCGAATAGCGCGTCGCGACGTGCCGACAAGCCTGGGTCCTCGAAGACAGCGGCATGCAACACTTCGGGCTCGACATTGGGGCGCTCAGTTGCGAGTTCCGATAAACGGTCGGAGACGCATTTCCGGAGGTCTTCTAGCTGAAGAACCGTGTCATGTAATCCGGCAGTCAATTTGCGCAGAAGTCGGTCGAGAGCTTCCACTAATGTTTGACTGTCAATCCCAAACAGTCGCGACAACACGTCAGAATGCGGACTGATTACCTCCTCGATGGCCTGTCGCTCGTGAATATGGTACCGCCGACCACGGACATTCATCCATAGGAATTCTGCTCTGAATCGGAACTCCTCCAAGTCCATGTCGAGATTTGGATCGGACACACCACGATGGGCGATGAGGCAGTTTTGGTAGTCAAGACTCAACTTGGTGAAGAGTGTCTCCACATCTTTCCTGAGGGAGACCCATTCTTCCTCGGATAGGTCGGTTCGGTAAGGAAGAATCGGCTGAACGGATGCGATGATGCTCTGGAGGTAATCGATCATCCGCATTGCGGTCAATTGATTGAAATCCTGCGCCTCGGCGTCATCGGAGCGTATCAGAAGACGTGTGCGTTCCCACCACGCGCGTCGCAGCAGGGACTCTGGCAGCACCCGCGATACCCGGTCGGAAATCCGAGTCACGAGGGTGTCGATCTCGCTTGTGACGTTCGGTAGATCGAGAGCAAGTTTGGCCCGGGCGCGCTCCCAATCTTCCGAACTCGCGCGAGATCTGGAGACCATGACTCGGCCAAACCGAGCAAACTCAAATGGACCGTCCGCAAAGTAGTCGTCGGGGACCACACCCTTCGGCTTGGTGTTCTGGTGCCTTTTATCTTTGGACTTCGAACTCATATGCAAAGCGTGAACCGACCATCTATCCGCCTTCCCCCCAATTGTCCTCACCGGTGAGTCCGTGGTATTTCCTTATGGTCTGCACGGGATACGGTCCCGAACTCCATAGGCGTCAGTCCCTGTAGGCTGGTCTGAGGTCGGCTGGCATTTTAGTCAATCCTCCACTCCTGGACAAATCTCCCAAGCGTGGCGGTCCTGTCCGGTTCGGACGCGGGCAAGCATGGCGCGCGGCCTTCCCGGCCCGGTCGGGCGCTCGGTTCATGCCGCCACCGTCCTTCGGCCTAGCTAGTGACCATCGGCGGGACGTTCCGCGAGCCGGACGTCGAAGGACAGGAACCGGTCGAAAAGCGCGGTCTTTCGCCAGCATCGGGCATCAAGGAAATCCAGCGGCAATCGCCATTCGAGCAGCCCGAACCAACGCAACGGTCCGAGGACTCGTCCCGCAAACATCGTGCCCTCAGCATTCCAGTGCATGTTCGCCACCGAGTCGTCGCGAATGGCGCAAAGGGTGGCGAGCGTGTCCACGCTCTGCCACTCGCCGGCCATATGGGAGAGGCCCCACAGGATCACGCCGATGTCGTCCTGCGGCCATCTCCCGGGCAGCCCGCGCGGAAACGTCTGGATAAAGCGCCAGAGTTCGGCGCGCCAGAACAAGTGCCGGAACAGGATCGCCTGAAGCGCGCCCCGCCTCCCGGGCTCCAGCATCTCCCGCCCCAGGGCAGTCAACCGGCACAGGCCCGCCCGTTCCTCCAGCAGCCCGGCCATGTCCAGCAGCCGATGCAGCAGATGGAGCTCCCACACATCGCCCTCGCGATACGCCTTTTTGGTGCGGAAGTGCTCGGTCGCCTCCATCCCGGGCCAGGTCATCGACTCGCGCATCGATGCGACGGCATCCCGCCCGAAGTTCCCCTTGCCGGTGAGCCGCAGCCACCCGTCCCTGTCCACCCGCTCGAGCACGATCAGCGCATTGCGCACGAACGCCGACTTGCCGAGCGCTTCGTCCGGAAGGTCGGCCGCGAGCCTGAGCGCGAGGTTCGCGGCCGACGGCTCGGCTCGAAGCGCTACGACGCTCGCCGGCTCAAGGAGCCTCCACACCGGCTCCACCCCGCCGGGCCACTCCGAAAGGTCCGTCCTCATCGCGGTCTCCGCCACGCCTTGCGGTTCCAGCCCGCGGTCCGGGCCTATTCCGTCATGCGCTTGAGCCCGCTCAGGGGCTGAACTTTCACCGCCCGCGAGGCGGGCTTCGCGGCCACCGTGATCTCCTGTCCGGTGAACGGCGACATCATCTTGCGCGCCTTTGTCGCGGGCTTGCGCACCACCTTGATCTTCAGCAGGCCGGGAAGCGTGAACGTTCCCACCGCGCGTCTCCTGACGTGACGCTCGATGACCGCTCCGAGCTGGTCGAGCACCGAGGCCACGTCCTTCCTTTGAAGCCCGGTCGATTCGGACAGGGCTTCCAGGAGCTGCGTCTTGGTCATGGCCTCCTTGAGCGCCGTGCTTTTGCGATTTGCGGTCGTCGCCATCCCGTGTGTCTCCTTCCGTTGCTTGCGGTCCTTTGTGGAAAACTCTCTAGAGGTAGCCGACCGGCCGCTGGAAAGCGAGTCGTTCCCGATGAGCCGGGCAGCGGCGATGCGCGGATGCGCTCCGTTGAAACCAGGCGGCGCATATGGGCGAGTCCAGGCCCGCCGGTCCCGTCCGGTTGTTGTTCGGAATCAGGTCTTCTCGTACATGCCCCGGCCGGTGCGCCTGATCCGCCCCTCCTTCAACCACCGCGAAACCACCTGCCTGTGGTAGGCTCGCGGCTTCTCGCCCGCCGTCTCGTGGGCGAGAAGGGAGTCCAGCGTGAACCGGTCGGGCAGAGTCGCGAAGACCGCCACCCAATCGATCATCGCGCCGCGTGGCCCCCGCTTCAACGCTCCAGCCCCGGAGCGGCCCTGCCGGGACCTCTTGCTGGTCTTTCGTCCATCGAGCATGTCATGGACCAGCTCGTGCCTCCTGATCTCGTCCTGCAACGCGACAACTCGCCCGGTGGCCGCGGCCAGCTCCTTCCTCAACCGGTCGATCTCTCTTCTCACGCTGATTTTCAGGTCCGTAGCCATATCTCCTCCCTTTTCTCCCATGCTCACGCCTCAACGTTGCCACACAGTGCGCGTCCGGCCTCCCGTTGATCGTTCGTTTTCCAGCAGGAGTACAGCCTATCCGATCGAGCGAGGAGCGGGCAATCGAGACGCCGAAGGAGCATCGGCCCCTGCCGTGCCGCGCAACCTCCCGGCGATCGGCGACGGGCGCCCGGACTTGGAAGAAAGTTCGAGACCAGCCGTGGGCGGGCGCGGCCGGACGGTTCTGGAGAACCTCCGCGCCGCGCCATTTTCCGCCACACGGAGGTTTGCCGATGACCGTTCCCGAGAAGATCTCCGCGGACTACACGCTCCGCCCGAGCGAGCTGTCCCAAGTCCTCGCGTTGCTGGTCGAAGCCCGCCAGCCGGTTGTGGTCTGGGGGCCACCGGGGGCTGCGAAAAGCCAGGTCGCCCAGCAGGTCGCCGCGGCCACGAACCGCCAGTACGTCGACGTCCGGGCTCTGCTCCTCGACCCCGTCGATCTCCGCGGCATCCCCTGGCGCGACGCCTCGGACCGCACCCGCTGGGCGCCGCCCGCCTTTCTGCCCGCGGCCGACGATCCCGGCCGCTGGCTCATCAACCTCGAAGAGCTGCCCTCGGCTGTCCCGATGGTGCAGGCGGCTCTGTATCAGCTGGTTCTCGACCGCAAGGTGGGCGAGTACGAGCTTCCCGAGGGAGCGTCGCTCATTGCCTGCGGCAACCGGGAGACCGACCGCGGCGTCGTGCACCGCATGCCCACGCCCCTGGCCTCGCGCTTCGTCCACCTCGACATCCGCGTCGACGCCGAAGACTGGCTCGCCTGGGGTGCTGGCAACGGCATCGTTCCCGAGGTCCTTTTCTTCGTCACCTATGAGCCGGACCTCCTGCACCGGTTCGACCCTCAGTCCAGGGAGAAAGCCTTCCCGTGCCCGCGGACCTGGGAGTTTGTCAGCAACATCGTCAAGCACCGGAACGGGCTCGATCCGGCAACGGAGCGGGCGCTCTTCCGGGGGGCCGTGGGCGAGGCCGCGGCCGTTGAGTTCTCGGCGTTCCTGAACGTCTGGCGAGAACTGCCCCATCCCAGGGCGGTCCTGAACGACCCCGCGAACGCCGACATACCGGAGAACGCCAGCGCGCTCATGGCGCTCTGCGGCTCTCTGTACCGGCTCGCCACGGACGTCACCATGGATGCCATCGTCACGTTCGCGGAGCGGCTTAGGCGTGAGGTGGGAGAGTCGCTGGTGGGCGCCTGCGTGCGCCGCGACCCGGCGCTCCAGCGCTCGCCCGCCTTCATCCGCTGGGCCGCCGCAAGAACCAGGTGAAGGAGGGAACAGCGACCATGCTCTGGAGGATAACCCACTACACGGCGGGCGACGCTCCCTCGCGCCAGTACACGGTAAGGGCGCGCAGCCGCGAGGCGGGGCGCCGGAAGCTCGCCGACGCAATCAACGTCCCCATGTGGACTCTCCGATAGACCGAGAGGAGGCATTCCAATGGAGCTCACCCGTGATGCCATGCTGGTATACCTGCGCATCAGCGCCTGGTCCGGCCGGCTCTACGACCGCGAGGCGAGCGACCACGTCGCCGCCCACCACGACGCCAACGCCAGCGCCGGCCGGTACAACAAGCGACTTCTCCCCAAGGCGGCCCTGGCGCCGCTCAACGCCGTCATGAACGAAAGCCGCACGCAGCACTACGCCCAATCGCTGCCCTGGGACGACAAGGGCTCGCGGCTTCTCACCGTCGAGAACTACGAGCACTACGCCCAGGTCATGGACGGGTTGCGGGAGCGCCTGGTGCGCCAGCGCGCCCGCTTCATCGAAGACTACGACCACTACGTCGAGCAGGCCCGGCTCGACCTCGGCAAGCTCTTCCGCATCGAGGACTATCCCTCGAAGGACCAGCTCCGGGACAGGTTCTCCATCCGTTACCGCATCACGCCGGTGCCGGACGCAGACCACTTCATCGCCAGACTCGCCTCGGACGACATCGACCGGGTGAAGCGGGACATCGAGCGCCACATCGAGGAGCAGATCCACGATGCCGTGAGCGACCTCTACCGGCGGTTGGCCGAGGCGGTGGAACGGGTCTCCGAGCGCCTCAACGAAGACGACAACGGCAAGCCTCTCATTTTCCGCGACACCATGATCTCCAATGTCCGGGATCTGGTCGACGTGGTTCCCCGGCTCAACATCTTCGGCGACCAGAGGCTCGCGAGCCTGTGCGAGCAGGTGAAGGACAGGATCGCGGGCGTGGAGCCGGATTCGCTCCGTCCGTCCAGGACCTTCGACCCCGTGGTCCGGGATCGGGTCAAGCGCGACGCGGACGCGCTGATGGAACAGTTCGCCGGCTACTTCCCGGCGCAACCGGCCGAACCGGCGCGAGAGGTGGCGTGATGGCCGCCAACGCGCTCGACGAGTCAGCGCTCCGCATGAGCGACTGCGTGACCGAGCTCCTGCGGAAACAGCCCTTCTTCGGGAGCCTTGTCCTGAGGCTCCCGCTCCGCGCCGATCCCACGCGCCGGACGCTCGCGAGCGATGGAGCGGAGATCCGCTACTCGCCCGACTGGGTGGCCGAGACCGATGCGCACCTGATCGAGACCGCCATGGCGCGGGTGGTGATGGCGTGTGCTCTCAAGCACCACACCCGCCGGGAAGGCCGGGACGCAGAACGGTGGCAGACGGCCTCGCAACTGGTCACCCACGCGCTCTTGCGCAATGCCGGCTTCACGCTTCCGCCGGAAGCCGAAGCCTGGGAGGACCTGAGCGTGGAGCAGGCGTACGAGCGCCTGCCGGAGCCCAAGGACGGCGACTCGGGTGACGACGGCAACCATCCCCAGGATGCCGGTGGCGCGGGCGGCCAGCCGCCTCCTGGTGCCGGCGGTGAGTCTGGTGATCAACCCGCCGATGGCGGTGCCGGCCAGCACGAGGACGACGGAGACAGTGAGGAAGGCTCATCCGATGCGCCGCCGAGCCACGATCCCTCCGGCACCGGCGAGGTCATGGATGCCGACTCCCGCGCAGGAGAAACGTCCGATTCCTGCGAGGCGCCCGTGGACACCGCCGCCGAGGAGCAAGCCTGGGACGAGGCCATGCACCAGGCACTCAGCATCGCCAGGGCCGAGGGCAAGGTGCCGGGAGGCGTCGAGGAGACGGTACGCAACGCCCACGTCAGCGCCCTCGACTGGCGCACACTGCTCCGCCGCTACATGACCGACGCCGCCAGCCGCGACTACAGCTGGAGCGCACCCAACCGCCGCTTCATCGACTCCGGCCTCTACCTGCCCTCGATCCGCTCCGAAGGCATCGACACGATCGCCGTCATCATCGACACCTCCGGTTCCGTTCCAGCCCAAACTCTCGGTGAGTTCTGGGCGGAGTTGCGCGAGGTCGTTGACGAGATCCGCCCCGAGAGGATCATCGTGCTCCAGGTCGACGCCGCCTTGCGGGACGCGGCCGAGTACACGGCCGACGACCTCCCGGACGAGATCGCCCTCAAGGGCCGGGGCGGGACGGACTTCCGCCCGGGCTTCGAGTGGCTCGACGAGCAGGGGATACAGCCGGGGGTGTGCCTCTACTTCACGGACCTGGAGTGCTCCAACTACCCCGAGACCGAGCCCTCATTCGGCACGATCTGGGTCAACTGGGCGGCTCCCCCGTCAGACCAGAACCGGGAGCCCTGGGGCGAGCGCATCGACATCGTCAGCTGATCTGTACATACAATCTGTGAAGTCTGCCTTCATGTTTGTGAAGTCTGCCTACATGGTTTCAACGCGCAGCTTATTGATCTTCACGGAGTTCTCTACGCTGAAACCATGCATATGCACAGGGTTTCCACAGACCCCGTGCAACTACCTGCCATCCGCCTCGCGGAAACCCTTGCGGACGATGACATCCGGAGGCTGGCCTTCGAGACTGACGATCTTCCAACCACCCCAGGTCAAGCCGTCAAAGTCAACCTCACCGCGCCGAGTTGTTGCGATAGTTTGAAACCTGAGGGCAGGAGAACAAAGGACTTCCGCGTGGTGCCTCATCCAGTCTGTGTCGAACCGACAGAAGGGTTCATCGAGTAGAAGAAGCGTGGGATACCTAGCCGCGAATTGGTTCGCTGCCTGTATACCTAGCTGTATCAATAGGCCAGCTCGTTCTGAGCTTGCCATCAAGCGGAGCGGCGCAGAGTGTTCACCGCGGTAGGTCGCCAGTCGAACACACATACTGCGGCCTTCCTCATCCTCCTCAAACCACACCTGTTTGAAGGTATCGTGACCACCGCCATTCAGTTCGTCGAGCAGAGCCCAGACATCATACGAATGCAAACCAATTGCCTCCGCCACGCACTTAAGATCGTCCTTCGGTCCCTCATGATCCGCAAAACGGATTTCCTGCGGAAAGACTACCTTTAATGGTGCCACCGGAGACATCACATGAATTCCATCCAGTGTGTACGTCGGAGAACCTGTCCGCTCGAGACAAAAACCCGTTACATGAGGATCTGGACTAAGAAAACTTACGTCGCATCTAACTTGGGACCTTGCTGCTTGGAACTCAGCCCACCGCTCCAGGTAATGCGCGTCGACACTCGCAGCGATCCATTCACATAGCGCCGTTTTCCCAACGCAGTTGCCTCCAATAATCAGTGTCAGCTTCGCCGGCGCAACTTCGACATCCGCCGCAAAGAGGGCAGATGATCGCATTCTCACTTTCTCCACCCAGCCAAACGGGGAGTGTATACCTGCCACCTCCCGCGCGACTCGCATTTCATGCGCGGTCTTGTAACTGTGAAGTCTATCTGCCGGGTAATCATTGCCGTCATCCTTGTCAATGAGATCGGCATGATTTGGGCAAAGCCATATGCCATTCACTGGAGACGCCAACTCTTCTTCGTTAAGGCCACCAGTGCCGCGTGGTCCTTTACCAGAAAGAGCCGCACCATAAACATGCGATGCCCGCCCAATGTTCGAAGATTTGTTCGGTTTGGCCGCCGGACCGACCGTGAGCTGGCCGCAACCTGGGAAGCTACAACGGAACCCAGCCCGTTCCGCAATGAGGTTTCGTGTGTTCGGCGAGAAGTCGGCTCGCTGTCTGTTTCTATCAACCACAATTTCTCTGTGCTGTACCTTATCGTCGGTACCGTGCCGGGGTACACTCCATCTCAACCGCGAGTGATCCGTCTGTCTTGACCTGCCCGCGATGTCCTCAACCTTGGCTACTGCTGGGTTCATTGTTGTCGACGACTCGACACCCGTCAATAACGGTTACACGAATTCGCCGAAAATTCGCATGCCGCAGCACTCCTCGCGAAACTCCCGCGTGACGAAGTCGGAGTGATCGCCGACAAGCCTGTCCTCGCATCCATTGCGATCCGGGAATGACTCGTCGGCAGGACTAGACGGCCGCGGTCTGGATGAGCGCCGTAGCCCGCCCGGTCTCCAGCCACACAGCTACCCGGCGCCTCAGCCTCCTCCGACACGCCGCCCGCCGCCGGGAGGTGGCGGGCGGCGTGGGCTAGGCAAGTCCTCGGAGCCCGGGCGAGCGCTCATCCGTCGGCAGAGGGGAGGCCATGGACATGACCAGAACACTCACAGTTCCGGACGGCAGCCCGGCCCCGCGTCGGGTTGCTTGGCGCGCCCGCGCCTTCGTGCTCGGCGGGCTCGCCCTCGCCGCCGTCTACACCGGCGCGGCGCTCGCGCTCGACGCGGGCGCCGGACACATCGGCCCGCTCTGGATGGGGGCGATTGCCTGGACCGTCGCCGCAAGCCTCGCGGGCGCCCTTCGGCGGGGATTCCGTCATGGGGACTGGTCCGCCTTCTCTGATTGCGAGCTGCCGGAGGACGATGGCGAGATGGACGAATGGTCGTCGCGTACCGGCCGCTATTCCGGGCTTGGCGAGATGGAAGATCAACTGCTCCACGACCGCGATCACCTCCGCTGATCCGCCGACGGCGATTGTCCCGCCGGTCCGGCTCGGCCGCTCCGGCCTCCACCGGCGCGCGGTCCGCCGCCGGGAGGTGGCGGTCGGTCCGGGCCGGGCGAGTCCCGGGGAGTCCGAGGGCGGGTTCCCCAACGCCACCCCTACGGAGGTCGCCGCCATGCCCGACACCAATATTACCGAAGAACACCGCCGCGCGTTCGAGGCCCTGACCAGCGGCCGGTTCGACAACTTCTGCCTCGTCTCGTGCTTCGTCGACGGCGAGGCAACCGCGGCCATCGCCGCGGTCACCGTGAGTCCCCCCGCTCAGGACGGAGGCGACCCGGAGTATCTCATCACCCCGCTCTTCGTCTGCCCGACCCCGGCGATGACGCTGACGGACCACGAAGGACGCCGGGCATGAGCGGGCGCCCACCCGCCGCCGGCCCTTACATTCCGTCCGAGTGCCGCAACATGATCCGCCGCGGCGCGCTCATCGCGGTGAACCACTCGGGAGGCAAGGACAGCCAGTCCATGACGGTCCTGCTCGCCCGGACCGTCCCCCACGACCAGCTCGTGGTGGTCCACGCCCCGTTGGGGGAGGTCGAGTGGCCGGGCACGGTCGAGCACATCGAGAGCACGATCCCCGCCGGCGTTCCACTGATCTTCGCGCGCGTGGCGTCGGGGAAGACCTTGCTCGACCAGGTCGAGGAGCGGGGAAGATGGCCGGGCATCCGCCAGCGCTGGTGTACCGCGTCTCATAAACGCGGCCCTATCGAGCGTGAACTCCGCCGCTACCTGAAGGCTCACCCCCGCTTTGAGGGCCGCCTGGTCAGCGCCATGGGACTGCGGCGCGACGAGAGCGCAGACCGCGCCAGGCGCATTCCCTGGAAACGCAGCGACCGCAATTCCCGCGCCGGTCGGGAGTGGTTTGACTGGCTGCCGATCTTCGACCTGACCGTTGACGACGTGTTCCGGGTCATCCGTAACGCCGGCCAGTCTCCGCACTGGGTCTATGCGCGGGGGATGTCGAGGTGCTCCTGCTCCCTGTGTATTTTCTCGTCCAGATCAGACATTCGCCGCGCGGCCGAGCTTCGTCCTGACCTCTATCAGCGCTATGCGGCACTGGAAGAACGCATCGGCCACACGCTGTCGCCGTCGGGTGTTCCGCTTCCTCGGCTGACCGGCATTCCCATCGATGCGGCCGCCGGAACGCCCGGTCTGTCCGACGGGCTCCGCACCGAAGAGAGCCCTAGGCCATGAATCACCGTCTGCGGTCCGCCAGGAACCAGCGCCCCTCCCGCACCAACGACAAGGATGGGGAAGACAGCCGCGCCCGCGAACTCCCATTCATGGAGGACCCCCATGAACCATACCCCTCCCATCTACGACCCGACGACCTCGTCGGTCCCGCGCGACCGGCTGTTCATCGCGCGAGAGAGGACGTGCGCCACTCACGGAGCCCCGACCGGGGGGCGCAGGCAGACCCTGACCCGGCTCGCCGCCTGGATACTCGGACCGCGGACACCGATCTTCGCCCCGGCATCCCGGCGGACGTCCGCCGTTGACATACGCCATAGTGCGCATTACGATCCATCATGATACGCAACTTCAGGAGCCGGGCGCTCCGGCGCTTCATGGAGCGCGGCGACGCGCGGCGCATCCACCCGGAGCACCGGGAAACCGTGCGCGACATCCTGGTGCGCCTCAACGCGTCCGCGACCCCGGACGACATGGACCTGCCGGGGTTCCGGTTGCATCCGCTCAGCGGCGAATATGCCGGTTTCTGGGCGGTGACAGTCCGCGCCAACTGGCGGGTCATCTTCCGGTTTGACGACGGCCACGCCGCCGACGTCGACTACCTGGACTACCACTAGGGAGGCACGATACTCATGCTCATGCACGATCCGCCCCATCCGGGCGCATTCATCCGGCGCCAGTGCCTCGAACCCCTGGGCCTGACGGTGACCGAGGCGGCGAAGGGGCTCGCGGTATCGCGCAACACGCTGTCCATGCTGCTCAACGGCCGCCTGGGCATATCCCCCGAGATGGCCATCCGGTTGTCGGAGGCTTTCGGCGGCAGCCCCGAGAGCTGGCTGACCCAGCAGATGCAGTACGACCTCTGGCGCGCGCAGCATGACCGCGAGCCGGTCGAGGTCAGGAGGTTCGCCACCGCCTGACCGCCGGGCGCGGTCGCGCGCCTCCGATACCACGACCCGCTCCAGGTGTTACTCCGCTTCCTGAACGCCATTCCACATTACCGCCACAGCATTCCTGCAAACCATCGTCGACCCCGAGGACCTTCACAAGCACGTGACCGGCAACTGACCCCCAAGGCCTCCGACGGCCCCTCCCGGACTTCCCATGTTGCGTCCGCACCGCCCGGAGTCCGGTCCGCCCGACAGCTTTCCGTGTCCGGCAACTTCCGGGCTCCGGACGCCATCCCGGCCCCGGCGCTCGTTGCAGCCAGCCCCGCCGACAATCGTGCCCCACATCGCCGCACCAACACCGCCCGGAGGCGGAGCTTGGCCGGGGGGCCGGGCGGCGGGACAGGAATCGAGAGAGCCGCCGCGCCCACGAACCCCCATGCAAGGAGGACCAGATGAACCATACCGCTTCCGTCCACGAGCCGGCGATTCGCCCGATCGCCCTCGACCGGCTGTCCGTTGCGCCGGAGAACGTGCGCAGGACCCGGCCCGATGCGGCCGCGGACGCCGAGTTGAAGGCCTCCATCGCGGCCCACGGGCTATTGGAAAACCTCGTCGTCCGGAGCGAAGGCCCGGACGGCTGCCATGCCGTGGTCGCGGGCGGCCGCCGTCTGGCGGCGCTGAAGGCGCTCGCCGCGGACGGCGTGCTCGACGCCGCCCATCCGGTGCCCTGCCTGGTGGTCGACGGCAACGCCTCGTCCAGCGAGCTGTCGCTGGCCGAGAACGTTATACGCATCGCCATGCATCCGGCCGACCAGGTGACCGCGTTCACGAAGCTCGCCGAGTCCGGCGTGTCCGTGGCGGCCATCGCGGCAAGGTTCGGCATCGCCGAGCGCCTGGTCGAACAGCGTCTTCGACTCGGCAACGCCGCGCCCGAACTGCTCGACGCATACCGGAACGACAGGATCGACCTGGAGACGCTCAAGGCCTTCGCTGTCACCACCGACCACGGCCGCCAGACGGCGGTATGGCAGCAGGTGGCGGACCAGGGTTACCGCCCGGCCGCCTGGCAGGTGAAGCGCCTCCTGACAGAGGAGCGGGTTCCGGCGAACTCCGCGGTGGCCCGTTTCGTGGGCGTCGGCGCCTACGAGGCCGCGGGCGGGGCGGTGTTGCGGGACCTCTTCGCCGACGAGGACGAGAGCGGCATCTGGCTGGAGGACCCCGTGCTCCTCCAGAAACTCGCCATGGAGAAGCTGGGCGAGACCGTGAAAGAGCTTGAGACCCGGTGGCGCTGGGCAACGGCGATGCCCGAGGTCGACTGGACCTCCATCGCCCATTACGGGCGCATCTCTCCGGAGCCCTCCGAGGCCACGGACGAGGAGACCGCCGAGCTGGAGCGTCTTCGCACCCGCGAGGACGAGCTCGCCGATCTCGACGAGGACGAATGGACCGAGGAACTCGGCGAGGAGGCACAGGCCATTGAGACCCGGACATGCGAGATCCACGAGGCCATCGAGGCCCGGGCGGCCTACCAGGCCGGGGACTACGCCATTGCCGGCTGCATCGCCACCATCGGCCGGGACGGAGAACTCCAGGTCATCGGAGGACTGGTGCGTCCCGAGGACATGCCGAAGCCTGCCGATGCCGGCGACGAGGGTGAAGGCGACGGCGACGACGCCTCAGGGTCCGATCGGCTCCGGGAACCCTCCTTCTCCGGTCCCATGGCCTCGCCCCCCGATCCGGAAGCCGAGGCGCGCAAGGAAGCGGGCGTGGGGATCGGGCTGTCGGACGATCTCCGCTCCATCCGCACGACACTGGTCAAGGCGCATCTGGACAAGGACTTCGAGGCCGCCTTCGATCTCATGCTGTTCCAACTCGGCCGCTCCGTGTTCACACACGGCTACAAGGCCCACGCCCTCGACATCGCCATCAGGGAGACCCCCGACCGGCCGACGTTGCGCATTAACGACCAGGACTTCGACGCCTGGAGCCCGGGCGAAGCGATGCTTGACGACCGCTCCGGCCTGTCGCTGGACTGGCTTGCCATCGAAGACGACGGGGAGTCCTTCGCGGCGCTCCGGGCGTTGTCCGAGGCCGACAAGCAAGCCTTGTTCGCCGCTGCCGTGTCGCGCACGGTGAAGGGCCAGTTGGCCTTCGAGCCCGGGGCGCGTCCGGAGCTCGAGGCCACCGTCGCCCGGCTCGACATCGACTTCGCGGGCCATGTGCGGCCGACCGCGGACATGCTGTGGTCGCGCATCAACAAGGGACGCATCCTGGACATCGCCAGGGAGACCCTGGGAACCGGATGGGCCTCGGCAAGGGCCAAGAGCAAGAAGGCCGATCTCGCCAAGGCGATGGAAGAGGCGTTCGCCGCCGGCAGCCCTCCGCTCGGGATCACCGCCGACGCCCACGCGGCGGCGCTCACCTGGACGCCGCCCGGCTTCTCGGCGTTCGACGCAGGCCGCGTCGGTGTCGGGGATGCCGGTGCGGAGACGGGAGCCGTCGAGGCATCGGACTCCGTGGCCGGTCCGGGACCGTCGTCCGAGCCGGAACACGCCACCGCAGCGGAGCAGGCGGAACCGCAGAGCGCCGGCGTGCCCGCCGATCCGCCGGAGCCCGCGGTCGAGAGTATCGAGGCCCCGGGGGCGGCCGAAGACCGCGGTGCGGCCATCGTCGTCAACGGCAACGAGAACGGCGACAGCGTAGGTCATGCCGCCAACGGTCATGACAAGGGCGGCGGGCTCGACATCCCCGAGTTCCTGCGCGGTGTCTGAACCCCCAACCGACCCGGAAGCGCCCCGCCCCGCACACCGCAGGGCGGGGCGCTTTGTTTTCCCGTCCCATCATGGAGGCCCTTCATGACCCACTCCACCACTTCGCCTAGGGCGACCATCCGCGCCCGGGTCCATCGAAGCGCGCTCAAGCGCGTCACGAAGTTTTGGGCGTCTCGTCCGATCGAGATATTCATCGAGGCCCTGCAGAACTCGCGCCGGGCCGGCGCCACCCGAGTCCACGTCACCGTCGAGACACTCGCCAGGGCCACCGGCCGCGCGCCCGAACCGTCCGAACCAAGCATTGCGGTGACCGTCACCGACGACGGCGCCGGCATCGACGACCCCGCCGTCCTGCTGAGCTTCGGCGAGAACGGCTGGAGCGACGACCTCGTCACCCGCGAGGACGCCGCCGGCATGGGGATCCTGAGCCTGGCGCACCGCGGCTGCCTGATATCCTCGCGCCCACGCACGCCGGACGGTCAAGCCGGGCAGGGCTGGTCCGTGGACCTTGAGCCGGAACACTTCACGGGCCGGAGCGACGCCCTGGTCCAGAGCGACGACACAGCCCCCTATCCATCCGGCACGGCCGTGCAGTTCGAGGCCGCCGAGTCCGCGGACATGATCCGCGCCGCGCTCGCCAGTGCGGCGCGCCACTACCCCCTGCCGGTCGCGTTCGAAGGCGAGGTGCTCGAACGCAGGGCCTTCCTCGACGGCGCCGTCCATGCCGAGGCATGGAACGGACTCGCCTTCGGCGTCTACCGGGACCGCCGGCAAGGCTACATGGAGCCCGATCTCAACTTCTTCGGGCTGACCGTGCCCGTGCGCCTGCCCACGGTCAAGACCGTTCACGGCGGCATCTGGTCCGTCCGCGCCGATGTCGTGGACTGCCCCCGGCTCGAACTGCTGCTGCCCGCCCGCCGGGAGCCGGTCGAGAATGCGTTTCTGGCGGAGATGCGCGAAGCGGCCCGCCGGGCGGTCTACCGCGCCATGGCCGCCGATCCCGAGCCGCGTCCCGCTTTCGTTGACTGGACCCGGGCGCGTGACGCCGGGATCGACCTTCCGCCGCCTCCGCAGGTCCTCCGTCCCTGGCGGCCCGCCATCGCCGACATAGACGACTGGCGGGAGCCTCCCAAGCCTCTGCCCGCCGGCCCTGATGCGTTGGTGATGGACTGCGATCCCGAGCCCCCCGAGGCCCAGACGCTGTGGCGCGCCGCGGAGCGAGCCGGCCTGGCCGAGAGGCTCTTCGAGGCCGACAGGCGTCTCGAAGGCTACGGTTGGTATGACCGCCTCGACCGCATCACGGACATCGATACCCATGTCACCGCAGCCGGTGGCAAGGCGTGGCCGCTCCGGGACTTCCCCGCACCGGAGCGGAAGGGGGAGGCCGGGAGCCCGTTGCCGCCGCGTCCCGCGGCGATCCGCATGACGCTTTCGGTCAGGACCGCTGGCGGCGCGGACCGCACGCTCAATCTCCCCGCAGATCTCGCCTTCGCGGGCGAGGCCTGGAGCTGGGTCGGCGAGGCCCTGCCGCTCGTGACCGGGGACAGCACCCTGGAACCTCACCGGCTCGCGGAGTTGCTGCGCCGTTCGTACTTCTCCGCCTCGGATGACGCCGGAGCCGACAGTTGGGAGACCCAGGCAATGCGGTTCGACGAGGAGGCGCTCCACATCGCCACCAGGCTCCTGTGCAGTGAGGACTCGGCGCTGGAGCTGTCCATCGCCGAGACCGTCCGGCGCGAGCTCTTCTGGCTCGTTCCCAACGACCGCAAGGTGGAGATTTCCATCTCCCGCCCCGACATCCGGGTCGTCCTGGGCGATCCGGCCAAGGCCGCCACCTGAGCCGGAAGGCCACCCGGCTCTCTTCGGGCGGCCGACATTCCACCCATCCCCCACAGGACTGTCCCTCTCCACCCGGAGCCGGGGCCGGCTGTCTCCGGGCGGGGCCGGCCGGAGCGCGGGAGCGGACGTCCCCGCCGCGACATTCATCCCCACCACAACAAGGAGACCGTGCATGGAAAGCGGGAACCCGATGGAAGAACTGATCGGCAGGGAAAGGACCGCTAGGCTCGCGGGCCTTTCCCTGCTCAACCTTGACTCGATGACGGTCCGGGAATTGCGCCAGCACGGTCTCACGTCCACGCAGGCAGGGAAGGTCAAGGCGGCGTTCGAACTGGGCAGGCAACTGCTCGAAGCCGAAGCCTACCTCTACGGAAGCACTCCCACGGTCAGCACCCCTGAGGAGGCTTACCGCTACATGCGACCGCGGTACGTGAACGAACGCCGCGAACACTTCGACGTCTTGTTGATGGACAACCGGAGCAGGCTGATCCGTCATCACCGGGTCTCCACGGGCAGTCTGACGGCATCCGTGGTCCACCCTCGCGACGTGTTCCACCCCATAATCCGGGAGAGCGCCGCTGCGGTCATTTTCTCCCACAACCACCCCAGCGGCGATCCCAGCCCCAGTCGCGAGGACGTGGACATCACTCATCGGCTCCGCCACGTGGGCGAAGTGATGGGCGTCCGGATCCACGACCATGTCGTCTGCGGGCATGACCGCTTCTTCAGTTTCAACAGGGAGGGCCTGCTGTGACTTCCCGGTGTCGAACCAGCAGGCGGTTCCACCCGGACGGCTGAGAAGGCGTACGTACCGTCGGCTTGCCGCCGGCCGGTTGATGAGCGTCTCGAGCGCCCCCGCGCATTCACCCAATTCCAGAAGGGAGACACACATGCTCGACGCCCGCACGGTGCCGGATGCGTCCGCGCGCGTCCCGGTTCCGCACACGCTTCCGGCACTCCCGGCCACACCACGCTCGCGGCTTTCGGCCAGTGACGCGCTGTTCACTGCCGCCAAGACCCTCCTGCCGGTCCTGGAGGCCGGCCGGCCGTTCGACACCCCGACCCTGCGGGACGCCATGACGCGCGCCTTCGGCGCAACCGACGCACGGGGCGCCTGGCTCTGGAAGGACGCCTACGAGGCCGCCGAGGCCGCGGTCGTCCTTTTCATCCGCCGCCATGGCCGGGCCATGCGCCGCCACGCCGGGGCCGGCCCGGACGGACCCTCCGCCATGCTGAGAATGCTGGAAGCCGTGGCCGCCCTGGAGCCGTCCCACACGAAGCGTTCCGAAGAGCAGATCCGGTTGCAGCAGTTCTCGACACCACTGCCGCTCGCCTACGCCGTGTTGCGGGCGGCGGCCATCCGGCCGGGCGACGTGGTGCTGGAGCCTTCGGCCGGCACCGGCATGCTGGCGGTGATGGCGGAATGCGCGCTCGGAAGCGGGGCCGGGAACCTCCACCTGAACGAGATCGCGGACGCACGCCGCGCCCTTCTGTCCCGGCTGTTCCCTGAAACCCTGGTCACCGGCGTAAACGCCGAGAACGCCGCCGACCGCCTGCCCGGCGCCCGGCCCACCGTTGTCGTCATGAACCCGCCGTTCTCGGCGACGCCGGGCGTCCACCACATCCGCCACGACGCCGACCTCCGTCATGTGCGCTCGGCCTTCTCCATGCTACTGCCCGGCGGCCGGCTCGTGGCCATCACGTCGGCCAACTGCGTTCCGGGCGATGTGGACTGGAATGCCGCCTTCGGCCGTCTCGATCCTCCCGCCCGGGTGGTGTTCACCATGGCAATCGACGGCCGCGCCTACGCGCGCCGGGGCACCGGCTTCGACACCAGGCTCACCGTGCTGGACCGCGCGGGCCGCGCCGGCATTGAGGTCGATCCCGGCGCCCGCGCCGCCACTGCCTCGGACCTGCTCGACGCCGTCATCGACCGGGTGCCGCCCCGCATGCCGGTGGAGGTCCGTACCGCCGGGGCCACGCCGGGCCGGGATCTCTTCGGCAACACGGTCACGCTACGACCGTCGAAACCAAAGACCACGGCGACCACATCCAGGCCGGCCCATGACTGGGGGCCCGTGTCCGAGCTGGCTGTCGAGACCGGCCCGGCGGATGCCGCCGCGGACGCCGATGGCGCCGTCACAGGACCCTACGAGCCCTGGCGGCCGGGGGCTTTCCACATCCTCGGCGCAACCGCACATCCCACACCCCTGGTGCAGTCCGCGGCAATGGCCGCCGTCCCCCATCCGGCGCCGTCCTACCGCCCCATGCTGCCGGAACGGGTCGTGACGGACGGTCTCCTGTCGGACGCGCAACTCGAAAGCGTCGTGCTGGCAGGCCAGGCCCATGAGGGCCATCTCGCCGCCACTTACCGGATCGGTTCGGGCTGGGAGACCGTCCAGCGCTGCGGCGACGGGGACCCGGGCGATGACACCCTCACGGACGACGGCGAGACGCTGTCGGCGCCGGTCCGCTTCCGCCGGGGCTGGATGCTGGGCGACGGCACGGGTTGCGGCAAGGGACGCCAGGTGGCGGCGATCATCCTCGACGGCTGGCTCCGCGGCCGGAAGCGGGCGCTGTGGCTCAGCCAGTCGGACAAGCTCCTGGAAGACGCGCGCCGCGACTGGACCGCCCTCGGCGGGCGCGAGGACGACGTGGTCCCCCTCGGCGACTTCCGGCAAGGCGCCGAGATCCCGCGCTCCACCGGAATCCTGTTCACGACCTACGCCACGCTGCGCTCGCCGTCCCGCCAGGGACGCACCTCACGGCTCGACCAGATCGTGGGCTGGCTCGCCGGAGGCCTTGATGAGGACGAGCGCCATTCCTTCGACGGCGCCATCGTCTTCGACGAGGCCCATGCCATGGCCAACGCCGCCGGCGGCAAGGGCGCGCGCGGCGACGTCAAACCGTCCGCCCAGGGCCGCGTCGGCCTCCGGCTCCAGAACGCGCTGCCGGACGCCCGGATCACCTATGTGTCGGCTACCGGCGCCACCACCGTGCCCGGACTTGCCTATGCCGGACGCCTGGGCCTGTGGGCGGCCGGCGAGACGCCGTTCGAGACCCGCACCGACTTCGTGTCGGCGATGGAAGCGGGCGGGGTCGCCGCCATGGAAGTCGTGGCAAGAGACCTGAAGGCCCTGGGTCTCTACCAGGCCCGCGCACTGGCCTACCACGGCGTGGAGGTGGACATCCTGGTGCATGAACTCTCGCAGGAGCAGCGCCGCATCTACGACTCCTATGCCGGGGCGTTCAAGGTCATCCATGCCAACATCGAAGCCGCGCTCGAGGCCACGGGCATCGTGCAGGAAGGTTCCACCCTCAACAGGAACGCCAAGTCCGCGGCGCTGAGCGCCTTCGAGGGCACGAAGCAGCGCTTCTTCGGGCACCTCCTGACGGCCATGAAGTGCCCGTCGCTGATCCAGGCCGTCCAGGCCGATCTCGACGCAGGCCGCTCGGCCGTCATCCAGCTCGTGTCCACCGGGGAGGCCTTGATGGAGCGGCGCATCGCCGAGATACCGGCTTCCGAATGGGACGATCTCGGCATCGACCTCACGCCCCGCGAGCACGTCCTCGACTTCCTGGCCCACGCCTTCCCGGTGCAACTCCAGGAACCGTTCACCGACGCCGACGGCAACCTCATGAGCCGCCCGGCCACAGACGCCGAAGGCCATCCGGTTCTCTGCCAGGAGGCGCTCGCGCAGCGTGACGCGCTGCTGGAGAAGCTCGCGTCCCTGCCGCCGGTGCCCTCGGCCCTGGACCAGGTGGTCCAGCACTTCGGCCACGAGGCCGTGGCGGAAGTGACGGGCCGCTCCCGGCGGGTGCTCAGGATATCGGATGCGGGCGGCGAACGCCTGGCGCTCCGCGGCCGGCCGGCCTCCGCCAACCTCGTTGAGACCGCCGCGTTCATGGAGGGAGCCAAGCGCATCCTGGTGTTCTCCATGGCCGGGGGAACCGGGCGGAGCTACCACTCGGACCTCTCGTGCCCAAACACCGAGCGCCGGGTCCACTACCTGCTGGAGCCGGGATGGCGTGCGGACCAAGCGATTCAGGGACTGGGGCGCACTCACCGGACCCACCAGGCCTCAGCGCCGCTCTTTCGACCGGTAACCACGGACGTGAAGGGCGAGCGGAGGTTCATCGCCACGATCGCGCGGAGATTGGACAGCCTGGGCGCCATCACCCGCGGGCAGCGCGATTCCCAGACCGCCATGGGCGGGAGCGACGCCACGCTGTTCCGCGAGAGCGACAACCTGGAGAGCGTCTACGCGAAGGCAGCGCTCAGGCGGTTCTACACAGCACTCTGGCGCGGCGACATCCCGGGCTGGCCGCTGGAACGTTTTGAAGACGCCACCGGCTTGAAACTCACCTGGGAGGGCTCGCTCAAGGAGGACCTGCCGCCCATGCCGCGCTTCCTGAACAGGCTGCTGGCCCTGCCCATCGACGAGCAGAACCAGCTCTTTGCGGAACTGGAGGACCGCATCGCCGCCGGAATCGAACAGGCCATGGAGGCCGGAACCTACGAGGTCGGCGTCGAGACCGTGCGGGCCGACTCCCTGGCCGCTGCCGGCCGGGAGACGCTGTACAGGCATCCCGGCAGCGGAGCGGCCACCGAGCTCGTCGAGATCGTGCGCCGCGACAGGATGGAGCCGACATCCGCCGACGAAGCGTTCGAGACCGGCGCCCGGACGGACGGTGGGCCGGTATTGATGGTGAACACCAGGTCCGACCGCGCCGCGGTGGTGCTTCCGGCGCCGTCGGGCCTGTTTGATGACGGCGGCGTGCAGGAGCGCGTCCGCCTGCTGCGTCCCGCCGGGCGGGATTCCATGGCCAAGGCCGAGCTCGACGCCTCCAACTGGCGGAACGCCGCCGAAGCGGAATGGCGCACGCTCTGGGACGGCGAGATCGCCGGCCTGCCTTCGCACCGCGAATCGCGGTTCTGGCTCGCGGCCGGCCTCTTGCTGCCGGTCTGGGACCGTCTGCCCGCCGAGAACATGAGGGTGCGGCGCCTCAGGACGGACGACGGTGAAGCACTGATCGGGCGCGTGCTCGATTTCGAGCAGGTTCGCGCCGTGCGCTCGGCCTTCGGTCTCGAGGGCGGTCCCGCCATGACCGGGGCCGAAGCCTTCGAGGCGGTCATGGGACGCGGCACGGCGCTCGCCCTGGCCAATGGCTGGCGCCTGGCGCGCCGCCGCATCATGGGCGCCGACCGGGTCGAGATCGAGGGACCCGTCGATACCGACACCGCGGCCCTGAAGCGCATGGGCTGCACGGTCGAGATCGTCTCGTGGCGCACGCGCATCTTCGCCCCCGGCCCCGATCTCCTCGAACGTGTCATCCAACGCTGGCCGCTCGCCGCCTGACGCCATCGCCGCGCCATACGTATCGCCGGCCGACCGTCGTACACGCCTGTTGCCGGCTCGCCGGGGGTCCGTACAGCCGGCAGGTCGGCGGCCGCGGGTTTCACCCACTGAAGGGAGCACTGCATGACTGCCCAGACCCTGCCCGACGACCCGAACTATGCGTTCTGCCCAAGCTACGAACTCGGCGACGAGCCCCAACAGATCCGCATCGTCTTCGAGGGCATGGACGGCTACGTGCCGACCGCGCTTGTCGCCCTCAGCATCGATGCCGCCGAGCGGCTGTGCGACCGCCTGAACGCTAGGCTCGGACACTCGCGGGAAGACTGGACCGCGCTCGCAGCCCGCTCCATGCGCGCCGGGAGCCCCGAGACCGGCAACGACTCCTGCCACTGAACCTTGGGCGGGCCGCGTTGCTTCGCCGCAGGCTCGCCATCCTCGAACTCGCCGAAGCACCTTCTTTGCTGCGCCGCATCCTGCGGAACGCTTGACGCCGGTCCGAGCCCGGCGCCGGACGCGTGTGGGAACTGCCGGAACGGCCATCCGCATTGCCACCGAGGCCGGCATCCCCGTCCTCAACCTGGGCGCGACGCCGCCGGGTGCGGTTCTCCGGGCGCCCGAGGGCAATCCCCAGGGTCGGCGCCTCTCCCTGGAGCCGGAGGAAAGCGTTCGCGGAGCGAACGCCCGGGAGGGGAGGGAGAGGGGCTCCCTCCCCTTCCGGGCACGGCAAGCAGCAAAGGAGGCACGGCCATGTCCGGAATCGACTTCGACTTCGAGGAAACCCTCACCGCCAGCGACCTGCTGGCAGAGATCGGGCTCCACCCCGGCGCCGTCCGGGACGTCATCGACGACGATCGCGCCAGGAGCTGTCCGGACCCCCGGGATGCGGCCGGCGGAGATCCTCTCACCGTCACCGCCGCGCTGATGGCCGGAAGGGAGTGAAAGGAGGGCCTGAGAGAAGTGAACGGAAGGGGGCCGGGGAGGGAGGACTCCGGTCCCTGGACGCTCACAGACCATCGTCACTAACCAGACACGGAAGGAGAACGTCATGAGCTTTGGACTGAATCGCGTAGAACTGATCGGCCGCCTCGGCGCCGACGTCACCGTCAATCACCTCTCCAGCGGCGGCCGCGTCGCCAACATGAGCATCGCCACCGACGAGGGGTACATCGATCGCAACTCCGGCAACCGGGTGGACAAGACCGAATGGCACCGCGTGGTGACCTTCCAGGACGGTCTCGTCGACATGCTCCAGAAGCACGCCCGCAAGGGCCGGCTGGTCTACATCGACGGCAAGCTGCAGACCCGGCGCTGGTCCAAGCCCGGCGAGGACAGCGACCGCTACTCCACCGAGATCCTGCTGGTCCCTGGCTGCCTCGTGAGGTTCCTGGACAAGCCCAACGGCAACGGCGCGCCGGCCGCGGCGGACCCGTCGATGGCGGCGGAAGACGCCGCGATGCAGGACGCCGGAACCTCGTCCCAGCCCGTGGACCAGGACGACAGCGACATCCCATTCTAGAACTCCTCCACCTCGTTTCCTCCCAACCGAGGGCCGGCGCCTCGTGTGTCGGCCCTCTTCTCATGCAGTTCGTCCCGAGCAACCACCCTCCGGGCTTCGGGCCATCGCTTCGCTCGGCCCGCTCGCCCTCCGGCGCAGCCGGGTGTCTCGTCTTCTGAAGGAGTTCCGCCATGCACAATCATCCGTCGCCAGCAGCCGCCATCGCCGCCGCGCTCGGCGCGCGCGCCGAAGACGTCTGCAGGCGCTACCTCCCCCATGGCCACCGCCAGGGACGCTACTGGGTCGCGGGCGACATAGACGGCGTCCGCGGAAGGTCCCTCTTCGTCCGCCTGCACGGTCCGGGCACACCCGGGAAGTGGACCGATGCGGCCGTCGGCAGTCACGGCGACCTGCTCGACCTCATCCGCCACCGCACGGGCGCGCCGACGCTCCGCGCGGCGCTCGACGAGGCCCGCGCCTTCCTCGCCCTGCCGGCTTCGCCGGCCGCGGGCGATGCAGGCGACTACGACGCCACCCAGGCGGCGCGCCGTCTGTGGCGGCGTTGCCGCCCGGTGGACGGCACCCATGCCGAAGCCTACCTCCGGGCCCGCGGCCTCGCGCGCTGCCGGTTCCCGGCGCTGCGCTTCCACCCCGAGCTTCGCTACCGCGAAGGCTCCTCCGTCATCCGCCTGCCGGCGCTTGTCGCCGCCGTGACCAACGACGACGGCGCCGTCCAGGGCGTGCATCGCACCTGGCTCGATCCGCGACACCTCGCCAAGGCCGAGGTTGCCTCGCCCAGGAAGGCCCTTGGCCGCGTCTACGGCCTTGCTGTCCGCTTCGGCGCGCCCGCCGACCGCGTCGCTCCGCTCCTGGTCGGCGAAGGCATCGAGACCGTCCTCTCGCTCGTCACCGCCGTGCCCGAGATCACCGCCGCCGCCGCCCTCTCCGCCGGTAGCCTCGGCGCCTTCTCCACTCCACCCGGTTGCGGCCGCCTTGTCATCGCCCGCGACAACGATCCGGAAGGCGAACGGGCCGCCGAACGCCTCGCCCGGCGCTGCGCGCGGGCGGGCGTCGCGGCCACGGTGATCGTTCCCGAAGGCGGCGACTTCAACGACGATCTGACTCAGCTCGGCGCCGCCGTCCTCGCCGCAAGGCTCGGCCCGCTCTTCCGCTCGGTTGGAGTCGGAGAGGAGAGGGCCTGAGCGGGCGAACCTTGAAGGGAGGGAGAGAGCATGGATGCCGTCATCAACCTCAGGAACGAACCCCGGCTCCGCGACATGTTCGAGCACGTGCCCGTGCACGGCAACACCGTCCTCATCGACCGCCGCACCAAGTGGGGCAACCCGTACCGGATCGGGCCCGACGGAACGCGCAGGCGGGTGGTTGCGCTCTACCGCGCCGATCTCTGGCAACGCATCCGCGGCGGGGTGATCACGATGGAAGAACTCGCCGAACTGCACGGCATGTGGCTGGCCTGCTGGTGCGACCCTCAGCCTTGCCACGGACACGTGCTCGTCCGGGCCGCGGCCTGGGCCTCCTCCGCCCTGGCCGAAAGGAGGGGTGAGTGATGGACTGCGTTTCCTTCAAACGGCTGACCCCGCACGAGTCCCGCATCTACGCCGACGGCGAACATGTCGGCGACGTCTACCGCCAGGACGACATCCTCGCCCCTGGGCAGGCCTTCTACGTGGTGCATGTCCATGAAGACCCTAGAGGGCCTCGACGGGTGCACGAGCGCCACCGGATTCGCGAGGTCGCCGAAGACCTGCTCGCGTTCCACCCGCTGTGGCCGTGATCCCCAAGCCGCATCGGACCCGCACCACCCCGCCCCGAAGAGCTCGGTGCAGATTCCAAACAACGTCCTCCCCGTCATGACCCCCCATCTTGTCACACGTGCTCCCTCCGCCAACCCGTAAAGGGTCCTCCTCTTCGCTTCGCTCCGTTCCGGCCGGGCTCCGCCCGGTGTCTCCGGTCCGCGCGCGCGAAAAGATGGGGGCTCACAACGGGGCGGACTCGCCCCAAGGCCGGGCCTCAAGGCCCCTCAACACGTAGAGGAGGAAGCCATGAACATCGTCGACATCAACACCATCGAGAACATACCTGATCAGGGTCACTCCGTTATGGAGATCGCCTGCGAGCATGCTCAGACCTTCGGACTCACTCCTGAGCCCGACGAGTTCGACTCCAGGGACGTCTGGGACGAGCACGACGCCATCGACGCCGTACACGCCGCCTTCGAACTCCTCGCGGACGGCATCGGTCCCCAAGGCACTCAGCTCGCCGACGAACGAGAGAGCCTGCTGTGGGGCTTCGTCAACATGCTCGACGCTCAGACGCAACGCCTCGACCGCGCCGCCGACCGTCTCATGCCCGACCTCCGCGACCTCCAGCGCGAGCAGGACGGCTCCGAGATCAAGTCCCGCGAGCTCGAACTCATCACCGACAGGGCGCAGAACCTCTCCGCGAGGCGCGACGCCTTCGAGCGGATGCGCGATGTGGCAGCCGAGGACTACCTGAACGCGACCGGCCAGACCTGGCGGCCACGGAGCGGCTCGCACACGAGCCAGACCGGCAAGCTCACCTCCGCGGCCATCGACGCCCGCGACTTCATGCGCGCACGCTCCGACCGCAAGACTCAGGCGCACCTGCCCGAAGGAACCCTGGTCGCGGTCACCGGCGGCAAGGACATCAGCGACGCGGCCGCGGTCTTCCAGCGCCTCGACAAGGTCCGTGCGAAGTATGCGGACATGGTGCTCGTGCACGGCGGCGGCCCCGGCGTCGAGCGCATCGCCGCAAGCTGGGCCGAGCAGCGCGGCGTCCACCAGATCGTCTGCAAGCCCGACTGGGACCGCCACGGACGGGCCGCTCCCTTCCGCCGCAACGACGATCTCCTCAACCTCCTCCCCAAGGGCGTCATCGCCTTCCCCGGCTCCGGCATCACCGACAACCTCGTCGACAAGGCACGTCAATTGGGAATACCGGTCGACAAGATTGCTGCCTAGCTACACACCTCAAGGGTCGCGTCGCTTGCGGCGCGGCCCTTCCTTCCATCGTATCCGCACGAAACGTCATGCATCATCCCGACATCCCCACGGCTCGCCACCTCCAACTACATCGCCGCGTTCACCCCGGCCGCTCCGTTGCGCCCGCCATCGGCAGGGAACCCCGCCCCCACGGCCCACGTCGCCGAGGACCCGCTTCGCGCCTCCCCTGCGCCACTCGGCGACGTGGGCCTTCCCCGCCTTCGGACCGGTCCGTCCTTCAACCTCTTGCCTGGCGGAAACCTCACAACGTCCCCACACCCTCACGGCTCGCCGCCTCCGGCGGCATCGCCCCGCTCATGCCGTCCGCCTCGCTGCGCTCGTCGTGAGCACGCCCGGTTCCGCTTTCGCCTCACCGGTGCGCGCTTCGCCCGTCACTGGCTTCCGCACTTTGCCGTGCACCGGTGTCCGCACCACTGCGGACGCCACTGCCCGAGCCTCTGGCGCCGCGCTTCGCACCTCCGCCATCGGCTCCGTCAGCACTCCACGCATCACCCCGTCCGGCCCCGGTGCTTCCGATGACGACGACGATCGTCGACGCGCCAACCTCCCGACAACCGCTCGGCTCGTCTCCTCCGGCGACATCGCTCTGCTCGCCGGCGCCGCCGTCCACGTCCGCGTCGTTGGCGCTGGCTTCGCATCGTCATCGTTGCCGGTGACCCCCTTCATGTTCACGACGCTGCTGACCATCGCGGCAATGTCCTGCCCCGTTCCCGTCTCGACGCCGACGGCGACAACGCCAGTGAACGTGTCGGTGATGACGATCATGCCGTGGCGTTTCACCGCGGCGCCGACTGCACGTCGAAGCCGTCGGCCGCGTCGCTTCGTCACCCGACTGCTTGCCCAGCCCGCCGTGCGCTCTCGCTCGGCTCGCCGCCTTCGGCGACGTCGCCCGCGCTCACGCCGTCCGCCTCGCTGCGCTCGTCGTCGGCGTCGCTCTCCGCGTTCGCGTCGCCCGGTGCGGACTTCGCCGTCACCGGCCTCCGCACTTCGCCATCCTGTACTGCCCATTCCACTGTCACCGCCTCTGCTCGACCCTCGGCAGCGTGCTTCGCACGACTGCCTTCAGCTTCCTCTGCACTTCCCCCCACTCAGTCGCCGTGGCGGCTCCCGCCAGCGTGCCTCACCCGCGTCGATTCCCCTTCGCTCATACCCTGGGTTTGTCCTTCCTGACCGCGTGCCGCGGCTTTGGTTTTCACACCCGACGCGCCCAGGGCGCTGTCGCGGCGACGGCACGCTTGACTGCGCTACGAACCCTTTGAACGCCAACCTTGCGTTCTGCTATGATGGAATCGTGTAAGCGTTTTGTAGGCGTCTATCTATCTGAAGTACAAGAAGAAAAATTCTTGTAAGCGCAATGTAATACAAGCTTTTTCTACTGTAGTTCCCGGAGAATTACACCTGCGTCGCTTTTCGCTTACGGACAGCCCTCATGGACAGGGGCGGTCGCCGCCGAAACCAGGAAAGCCCACCCTGCGAACAGGACGCTCGAAACCGTCACAAACTCGTGATCGTCTGCACCATTCGGGAGAAAATCGATGGCCGTCAGGACATACCCGCACTCGATCCGCTTCTCCAGCGACGAGTGGCGAGCCGTGAGCGAGGCCGCCGAGCGGCTCGACATGATGCCCGGCGCGTTCGTCCGCGAGGCCGCAGCACGCGCCGCCGTCGAGGGTTTAAACCTTGACGAAGGCCGCCTGGCGCCTGAACTGATCGAACTACTCAAGACAACCTTCCGGGGTGTTCACGTACTTGCTTATCTCAAGCGCCAGGAACTGATGGAACTCGACAGGCTTGAGGACTTCGAAAGGGCGGCGGAACACGCCAGGAGCGTGCAGGACGCAACGCTCAGGCTGGACGATGAAGCGGAGGAAAGTTGAAGCCCGATGGGCGCTCGCTGACGGTGTGGTCCGGCGTTCCTCCGTTTGGAATCTTGCGGGCAGACTAAGCCCTCGCAGAGGAGCGATTCGGGTCGCGGCACCAGATCCATCCCTCTCGGCGCGCGACGTCGATGTTTGGAGGCTGGCTGGCGTCACCGCGGACAAAGTCGGCCGCCGCCAAGACGCATACCACAGCATCCAAACCGTCTGCGTTCTCGATTGCCCTATCCCGACAACCGCTGGCAAAGTGAACACACGGTAGGCTGTTGGCGATTTTTTCCCGGGCGCGTTTGTGATCGAGGTTGTTCTCCTCCTTGTATGGATCACAAGGTATATCGCACGACTTCAACGTCGCGGCAGGATAGACCTCAATTGCCCGGACGCCCCCGAGATCGTCATGGCACCAAGCGAGTGGGAAGTCCTTTCCCGTAAGGATTCCAGTTCTTTCAGTGCGGCGTGAGCGGTGCGTGCGATGAGGTTCGCACCCACGTCAAGCGGTTGCTTGCCGAGCCTATTGTGAATAACCCGATCAGTCGAACGACGGAACATATAGTTCGGGGCTATGTCGACCGGTTGGCCCGCTGAGTGTTCGTAGAGCGCTCGGCTAAGCCGGAAAGGCCAATCTAGCGGGGCGTCGAGGGCTATCAGGACATCTTGACCCTCAAAGTTCGACACCCACTCGGCCACCTGGCGCCAAGGGTTACGGATCTTCGCGTAGACTTCTTGGACTTGTATCTGATCCCCCATCTTGGCAAGGGCGATTCCCACCTTGAGGGGATCCGTGGAGCAGTCGATGCCGACAAGATACATGAGAAAACCCCCATGGAACGATTATATGTTGACGATTTGCAACAGGATAGACCGAACGGCGCCTCCGACAAACGGCGGGCGACTCAAAACGGCCATGGGTCCGATCTGGAGGCAGGACCCATGGCGCATGAACCTCATTCCAGACCGTCGCTGTCTCCACCGTCGCCGCACTCCCCAAGTGGCGTGCCCGATCTTCGCGAACGCGGGGTGGCCATTGCGATGAAACCCGCTCATCACACCCGGAGCCTCGCCTGGGTCCGCTTCCCATCAATTCAGCTTGATATCCCGCGCCTTGCCCTTGAGTAGCACTCTTCGCCTCCCAAGAATTTCCACCAACTTCTGCCGATGCCTTTTCCAGAACTTGCCGTCTTGCTGGTCCGCGTCGAAACCGAACACCACGAGCCTCGGTTTCGCGTCTATGGATAGCGGCTTCTCCGCGATGCACTCGAGCAACGCGTGGCGCTCTGGATGCCGCTTCGCTACGCCGCGCAGACACCGGAGGTTGTGGCAGACGCGGCGGTAACTGTCGACTATTCTCGCGCGGTTCTCATCCAGAACCGCCGAGTACTTGCGGATCTGCTCAATGACTCTTGGAGTACTCCCTTTCTTCGCCCGGAGTTCGCGGTTCGCGAGACGCTTCGCCTCAAAGAAGACGACGGTCGCACCGTCGTCCGAGACTTGGAGTGTCGCGAAGTCCACGCGCGGAACCGAGGGCCCCGTCTCCGCCGTTCCCGGGAGCCCGAACCCGATCTCGACGTCAAGGATGTTCGGGTTTCCGTCAATGATCCTTTGAACGCCGGCCTTCTCCTCACCGGCGTAGGCGTTTGCCGCCCGCCTTATCTTTTCCACCTCTCTCGGCGACTCCACGAACAGCGACGACGCATCTTCCGGGAAACGGTATGCCCCGTCGTCGAATCTCACATAGAGGTCGTCAACCGACGGTCGCAGAAGGTATTTGTAGTGGGTCCGGCCGACCACTATCCCTGCGTCACACCATATCTCAGCCAAGCTGCACCCGCGATAGTACACATTCAAGCGGTTGTCGCGGATAGCCACGAACAGTTTCCTGTCGTCGACGAACGCGCGCCACCAACCACCCTTGTCGTATTCCACGTTCAGGCATTCGACGAACTCGTCGTCAAGACCTCGATCGAACGTCGCCATCGTTCCTCCTGTTCTCGGCCACCAAAGAATAAGCGGAAACCACCAGATCGAGCCGAAAGGGTACCCACGACGCCGGCTGCGTAAGCAGGTTACCACAGCGGTTGCCGTACGGGCCACCAAGACAGCGGGAGCCGCACCCAGACTGGCGGCGCCTTCTTCAACTAACTAACGTCTCCAGACAACGGCGTAATCGAGGTTCCTCGGCACCCGGACGCGGGTCGCATTCGTGTACCCCCGGGTTCGATGCGAGATGCGCGGGCGTCATACTTGAATCCACCACGAGTGTGATGGCGCTATGGAGGACGGTGAGACCAATCCAGGCGAATAGCGCGACATGCCACGGTTCATGACCTGATAGAAAGGGGAATTAGCAAGCGACGGTCGTCTACCTGTCCGTCCCGTGGAACATGCAAACGGCCGATAGCACGTGGCGCGGAGCGGCCGTGGCCGGACTCCCGATGGCGCGACATCCAAGTCTTGCCGATGCAGCCCATCCAGCGCAAGTATCCCGAGAAAGCATACAAGTACGAGTTCATGTTTGACGGTTACAGGGGGCCGGAGCTGCTCCACGAGGCCGTTTTGCTCGTATCCCAGCGGACAAAATGTACCCCAACATGGTCCCACACAGACGACGCAGCGATGTGAGGGAGGTCCCCATCGAGATAGCGGCTCCGAAGCGCGCGCCCTGTCAGAATTGGGACATGCGCCTCGTGATCACGCAGCACTGGCCCTTGGCCGGCAGGCCCAACGCAAGGATGGCGAAGTTCTACAGACACCGCGATAAGCCGGAAGGCTTCAACCACTCCCCGAATGACTGGCGCGTGGCCTTGTGCGGACAAGTAACGGGTATCGGCATGCAAGAGAAACTGAGAAACTGTTCAAGCTCCTGGAAACACCGATTCTGATCGGCGCTACATTTCCATTTCGAACCCGCGCTCACGGACCTTCTCCGGTTCCCGTTCCGGCGTCGCCGGCGTGTCCTTGGCATGGTCCCGGCCGGGATCGGCTTCGGGCGGAGTGTGCGCTCCTTCCGGTCCGATCGCCGCGTCCCTGTCCCTGGTGCCTTCCTTCGCCGCCGGCTTGTCCATAGCCGGTTCGACCACTTCCAGCGCCGCGATCCGCTCTCCGGTGACGGACTCCAGCCGCTCGCGCAGGGCCTTGGCGTCATCGGTTACGAGTTCCGCTCCGTGACGCGCCCGGCTGATTTCGACGTAGAAGGTCTTGCGGGTGGTGAGGTGAGGATGTCCGGCCTCCATCACCGCGATCACGTTGTCGACGGTGCGCCCCTGGAACCCGTGCACGGTCGCAGCCCATGCGTGGTCCAGGTGACGAAGCCGGGGATCGTGCTTCCCAACCGCCAGCATGCGCCCGTCCTCGAGCCGGAAGGAGACCCGACCGCCCCGGACGGAAGCGATCTCTGCCACCCCGCTGTTCACGAGCCCCAGGGCGTTGTCGTTGCGGGTCCAGCGGATGCGGTCGCCAGCTCGAAGCTCGATGCCCTCGGCGCGGTAGACTTCGACTGCGCCTCGCCTGGCTCCGGCCATGCGCGGCCGCCACGGCACTTCCTCTCCCTTCGGACCCTCCAGGAACACCATGCCGATGCCTTGGTCCACACGCGCGATCCGGCGCTCGTCGCCTTTCGCCACCCCGAGACTCCGGTAGTCGCGGCGGAACGCTACGACGTCGCCGGGAGAGTAGTTGGCGGCGTCCGTCTTCTCGGCGTTGGTGTAGCCGTGGGAGACAAGCCGCTGACCCTCGAAGGCGGGGCCCCGGAGGACGCCGTCGCGGGCCAGGCGCTCGCGGATGTGTCCGTTGATGGCCCGGCGCAGCTCGTGGCTCGGCGCCATCAGCCCGGTGTTTTCGCGTTCTTGCTCGGAGAGCCTCAGCCACCGCGCCGCGGCCGCGCCCGCGAGGTTGCGAGGATTGACTTCCGCCACGCGGCCGCCGAGCTTCTCGAAGGCGCGGCTGATGTCACCCCTGAGGCTCGCCTCGACGGCTTCCCGGAGCTCGGGGTCCTTCTGGCGCAGGATTTCGTCCATCACGGCCGTCGCCATGCCCGCCCGCTGCAGCTGCGCGAAGGGCTTGCCGGCATCTACGGCGTCGAGCTGCTTCTCGTCGCCCACCAGGACCACGCGGGGAATGCGGAGAGTGTTGGCGATCCGGAGCAGGTCCCTGGCCTGGACGGTGGAGGCTAGAGAGCCCTCGTCGACCACCAGCACGGTCTTGCTGAAGGCGGCCCGGAGCCCGCGCTCACCCTTCCGGGAAAGTCGGCCCCGGGCAACGCCGTCGTAGCGGGCCAGGAAGCGTTGCAGGGTTTCCGACTCGATGCCCGCCTCGGTCCCCAGCGTGCGCGCGGCCGATGCCGACGGCGCCAGGCCGATGGTGCGGTACCCGGACTTCGCGGCCAGCGCCCTTGCGCGGCCGAGCATGGTGGTCTTGCCGGTCCCGGCATAGCCCTGAACGCCTACGACCCGGTCCCGGGAGGACAGGATCGTCTTCACCGCTTCGCGCTGGCCGGTGTTCAGGCGTCCCCGGTGGAGCAGGGGCCCAGCCATCCAGCTCCGCATGACGGGTCTCGATGCGCCCTGGCCCCGCTCCATCAGCGCGACGGTCTCCTTTTCGTCCGCCAGGGCCTTGTCCGTGGTGAGCGACTCGCCCGGCACGGGTAGGTTGGCGGCGTGGAGCGCGCCCTCGCGTTCCATCAGCGCAACCGCACGTTCGGCCTCGCCGATCGCCACCGCACCCGGCTGCCGGGCGATCGCCGCCGCGAGCAGATCCGTCCTCGCGAACACCGCCTCGCGCTCGGCGAGGTGAGTCACGGCCCAGGCCACGGCCTCGCGGGCAGGGTCCGCCGCTTCCCGCCCGTCCTTTTCCTGGCCGGAGAAGGGGATCTCCCGCTGGCTGGATTCCCGCTCCACGTCCCTGGCGGCCGTCCTGGACACGCCCTCGGAGGCCAGCGCACGCGCGTCGAACCCGAGGTCCGCCGCCTGCCTTTGCCAGACCGTCCCGAGAGCGCTCTTGTCCACGTCGCGCTTCGCCGCCCGCGTCATCAGCGCCGCCCGCTCGGCAAGGCGCTGGTCGGCCGCGGTATGGCCGAGGCCGCGTTCCGCCATCGCCGCCTCGATCGCCGCCCGCCGGGTCGAGAACGCCTCGATCACCCTCCTCGGGACGCCCGCGATCTCGAAACGCCCGTCGGCATGGGTCTTCTCGATCCCGTAGCCGAGTCCGGACAACTCGCGCGCAAGCTCGCCGCGGTAGATCGCCCCGATCAGCATCTTGGAGGTGTACAGTTTCTCGTTCGACATGGTGCGCCACTTGCCGTCGGCGCCCTGCACCATGTTCGCGACCACCGCGTGGGTGTGGAGCTGGGGGTCGAGGTTGCGGGAGGTGTCGTGCCTGAAACCGGCGACCACCGTCTTCTGGCCGCCGACGCGGACCAGGCGCCCGGTCTCCGGGTCCTTCACCCGGGTTTCGGCGGCGTTCCGCTCGAACCAGCCGAGCGCGCGGCGCACGGCCAGGTCGTGGGCGGCGACCATGCGCCCGTCACCGCCAACCAGCGCCGCTAGCGACACCGACTTCGGGGCGGAGAAGGCCAGGTCGCGGCCGGGCCTGTGGATGCGGTTGCCGTCCCTGTCCAGCCGCCCCAGCCTGCGGCCGCTGCCGTCCGGCACCTCGCCTTCCAGGACTGCCCTGAATCGGTCCGGATCGACCGGGCCGTCGAGGCCGAGCGCTTCGGCGCCCTCGCCGATCCAGGCGCTTGCTTCCCGGTGCGCCGGATCGTCCCGCGCGTAGTATCCGTCGCGTTCGTAGTAGGAGACGCCCTGCGCGGGCGAGGCCACGGCGCCGATCGAGACGACCATCAGTACAGGTGCTTGCGCGGCTCCGGGTTCCCCTCGCCGGTCTTGCCGTTGCTTTCCGGGTGCGGCGCGGTCGCTGCCTGTGCAGGCCTGGCCGCGGACTCGCTGTTGTCCGGCTCGGGCGTCTCCGGTCTGAAGCCGCGCGGACCGGCTGCATCCCCGGCCGTCATCGTCTGCTTCCCGTCAACGCCGTCATTAGGGGCTCCGCGTGCGTCCGGCGCCGACCGGGCGTCGCCGTTCGCATGCCCGGTGTCCGCTTCCGGCAGCAGGGAGGCGGCAATATCGCTGTCCCGTTCCGGCGGGGCGGCCCGCTCCCCCTCCGGCTGCCGCGCCTCCTCCCTCGGCACGAACCGTTCGGCGGAAGCCGGGCGTTTCACGTACTTCAGCCGGATCGAGGTGACCGGGAAGGGGCCGGGGAACTTCAGGTAGCCGTGCAGGTTCTCGAGCCGCATGATCTCCGACGGCAACGCCAGCGGCCGCATCTGGCGGTGCTGGGTCAGCGAGACCCCGTCGCGCATGGTGCTGGCGCCGTAACTCATGCCCTGCGTGTACTCCTCCACCTCGCCGCGCCCGAGGCTTTCGGCCGACCACTGCGCGGTCTCCTGGTCGGGCGCCGACAAGACCACCCGGGTGCCGCAGAGCCCGGAGATCGTCTCCGCGCCGTTCTTCCCGTAGATGTCCCGCAGCGCGGAGAACACCTGTATCCCGAGCACGAAGCAGCCCCCGAACTGCCGGGACTCCGCAAGGCCCGGCTGCAGGCTCGGCACCTGGTGAAGCGTCGGCAACTCGTCCAGGACGATCCAGATCCGGCGCGCGCCGTCCTGCTGGAGCGACAGGAGGGCGTTCACCGCGATCTCGAGCCACGTCGAGATGAGCCCCCTGAGGCTCGCGTGCTGGTCTCCCCTGGAAGTCAGGAACAGGAACCCGGTCTCGTCCTCGCGGCCGACCCAGTCCCGGATCGAGAAGGGCGCGCCCGTGTCCGGCAGGAACTCGAGAGCCCCCAGGTGCGCGGTCAGCATGGCGCGCACCGAGAGCGCGGTCTTGGGGTTGTCCGGGCTCACGATGGACTGCGCCACGGTGCCCTCCATGGCTTCCGCCAACTCCGACAGCTCGGTCTTGAGCAGGTCCTCCACGAGCCTCCGGTTCTCGGTCACCTTCTGTGTCCAGAGCACTCCCGCGCCGTTGGAGAAGAGCTGCCTTGCCGCGGTGACCCAGAACGGGTCCACGGTGTCCTTCTGCTGTGGGATCAGAGCGGCGGCCATCATGTCGAAGTCCCGCGAGGTCCTGGCCTCGAAGAAGGGGGACCAGCGCGGAGCGCGGGCGTCCAGAGGGTTCATGAGGACGTCTTTGGCGGGATCGAAGAAGGACCGCGTGTAGCTCCCCATCTTGTCGTAGACGATGCAGCGCTCTCCCCGGGCGCGGATCTGGGCTACCAGGTCCGAGATCAGCACGGTCTTGCCCGAGCCCGTGGTGCCCGAGACCATGGTGTGCTGGGTCTCGGCGCGCCTGGGCCAGGGGATACCGGCGATGCGGCACGACGCCCGCCGCGCTGCCGGAAACAGGGCCGTCGCCACACGCACGGAGAGCGGCTGCACGCGCCTTCGGAGCTCGCGCGCGGTCGCCATCTCCGCGCCGCGCACGCGTCTGGTCCGGGCCAGTCGCCGGCCGAGCATCCAGAACCCCAGGGTGCACACGACCATGCCGCCCACTCCCCATCCCGCGCCCGTCCATGCCCACGAGTGGACCGTCTCAAGCATGCGTCTGCGTATCCGTTCGATTCTCCGGTCCGCGACGATGTCCACGATCGGGGTCGGGCTCTTCCGTCCCTCCCCCCACTCGTGCATCTGGCCCGAGTAGGGAGAGTATCCAATGGACAGTTTGATCTCCGCCAGGGTCCCCATGCCGACGAGGCGCCATTCGTAGGCGGTCGTGGTGTGGAAAAGTGCTATGGACGGGACGAGGACGACCACGAGGACAAAGCCGATGATCTCCCAGCGCACCAGCTGGCCCCACATGTGGACGTCGTGGAGCAGGGTCTGGCCGCCCCTGAGCGTCGCCTTGCCGAACATCATCGCACCCTCCCGTTCATGGTCCAGGCGCTTCGTCGCCGCCCAGGGGACCGCCGGGCGCGCGTTCCTTCCTGCCGCCGGCCCCCGCACCGGGCCGGACATCCTCGACCGGCAAGTCCGCCGGGGCTTCCAGCAGGCGCGTCAGCGCGTCTATGGCCGCCGCCTGCCGGTCGATCACCGCGCGGCTGTCCCCGGCGTCCCGCACGAGCCGCGCCCTGAGCCTCGCGTTCTCTTTCTCGATGCGCCGCAGGTGCGCATCCAACTCGCCGATCAGCGCCTCCGAGCGCCGCACCCGGATCGCCTCCGCCGCCTCGTCCCCGGCAAGCTCCGCCTCGATCCCGCCCGCCGGCCCGGATCCCCCGCCGCCGGATGAGGTCCACACCGCGAACACGATCAGCGCCGCCCACGCCAACGCCAGGAGCGGCCATTTGGCCTGTGAAGGCGTTCTCATGGCTTCCCCTCCCTTCCGGCCGGCCCGTCGTCCGACGTCGAGACCCGCCGCGCCGAAGCCCATGCCTCCAGATCGGCGGCCAGGTACCGCACCCGGCTCCCGAACCCGTGGAACGCCGGGCCGTCGCCACTCACGCGGTAGCGGTCCAGCGTCCGGGACGAAAGACCCAGCCAGGCCGCAGCCTCCCTCGTGCTGAAATGCTTGCTGCCGTTCCCGCTCATTCCTTTCCCTCCTTCCTCGTCCAGGTTGATTACGGCCCCGCCCGACAATGGCGGGGCCGTGGATGATCCGGGCCCCACGGCCTCTTCGCCCAGGACCGAAGCCTTGGCGCCGGTCACTTCCAGGAACGCCTCGACCTCGCGCCGGAACGCCGGACCCAGGGGCGCAAGGCCCATGAAGACCAGGACGCGGTCCGCCGTCCCGAGCCGCACCGACCGACCCCGAGCTTGCGAGAACACGAAATCCGGGTCTCCCAGCGCTTCGGCGCCGAAGCGCCGGGCGCTCATTCCGCAGCGTTCCCGCCAGGCCGCAACCGCGCGCCGCAGAAGCTCGTCCAGGCGGGCGTTGGGGTGGATGTCAAGCGCTGCCATGCATCGGAACATAGGGGAAGAATTCGCGCTTGACAATAGGTTTCAGTCGTGTATAGCCTACAGATCACGACTAACTTGCGAAGCCATGCTCTTGTGTGCGCTGCGATGTGGTGAGTTTTTCTGGATGCTCCTCGGCTAGCCTGTGAAACGGATGAGTCCTGACGACACGACCGAAAGGGAGGCAGCCCGGAGCGACCCGGTCCGGCTGAGGCTCAAGGACCTGCTCCGCCAGAACGATCTCACCCTGAAGGCCGCATCCCTGGCCATCGGCCGCAACAGGACCTATCTGCAACAGTACGTGGACCGGGGCATTCCCGCCGTCCTCGGCTATCGCGACAGCGAGACCCTGGCCGGAATGCTCGGCTGCGACCCGGAGGGGCTGCGCCACTAGGCGGCGCCGAAACGCAGGCCCGTGAAGCGCAGGCCTTCCCGGATACCGGCCGGGCTACCCGGCGCTCCGGTGGCGACAATCCCGGAGGTCACGGTGGAGGTTTCCGCAGGGACTGGAACGTTTGCCGAGGAGTTCGTCTCGGAGACGGCCCTCTGGCACTGGCCGGAGAACATGATCCGCCACGAGGCTGGCGCCGAGCCCGGGAACCTGCGCATCCTGAGGGTCCGGGGCAACTCCATGGAGCCGGAGCTGCGCGACGGCGACCGGATCGTGGTCGATGTCTGGCGCCGGCTCCTGGCCACGAGCGGCAAGCATCTTCAGCGGTATGTGGACGAGTTCTCCGGCAGGCACAACATCAGGGACATGGGAACGCTGGACCAGATGGATCGCATAGCCCGTGGTCTGGTTGGAAAACGGTTGAAATATCAGGAACTTGTAGGGGGTTGATTGGTGAGGGTGGTGGGATTCGAACCCACAAGCTCGCGCGGAGCAGCGGTTTTCTAGACCGCCGTGTATGCCAATTCCATCCACACCCCCTATTTGGTTGCTCCAGCGGGACTCGAACCCGCATCTACCGCTCAGTCAAAGGGCGCTCTTCCGGTTAAGCTATGGAGCCATGCCCTTGGGGAGAACCTCTGCCCGGAGTTCTCCCTTTCTCTCTATATAGGGAGTTCCACCCGATTAACGCATTTGGTAGCCCCGGCGGGATTCCTGCTTCGGGCAGAGTTCTTCCTCTCCCTTTACATGGTCGGTAGGCCCCAAGAAGTGCACAGGGGATGCTTGACAGCTTCCCGTTCAGCTATGATAGATTCGCGGTTGAGACCATCTGACTGGAGGTCCCTGTGTCGGGTCTTCCGTCGAATACAAGAACCCGATTCAAGGCTAGGGGTAGCTCCCCTGGCTTGGGTGAATAAGCGGAACTATCTCTACCTTCGGTTGGATGGTCTCAAAGGCCCGGCAATCCCGCTGCGCCTTGGTGGCTTTCCTTGTCTGGAGGGAGGAGATTCGTAATGGCACAGATTTTGAGTTGGCTAGCGGAGGTATTTGGTGCGGGGAAGGGTCATCCTATGGCAGATGTGGATGAAATAGTGGATGGAGGAGTCAGACTGATCAATGGCTTTCTTGATGAGTTCACCATGACGGTGATTATCGTTCTGGTTGGTCTTTGGGTAGTAACAAGGATTCAGAAGGCAGTAAATGGCGTTCTTGAGGTAATGGGCGTAACTCTTGAGAGAGTAAACATGATTCTTGAAATTTTAATGGCCTTTCGTGATCAAACGGAGGATGAAGGACAATGAAGGTATTAGGGATTCTCGGATTGATGACGCTGGTTTTGGGGTTTGGTTCGGCGTATGGGAAAGAGAAGTCGTGCGAGGATTGGGTATCGGGAGTTACTCCTCAATTGAAGCAGAAATATAACGCATTGAAGGTGTATGAGCGGGTGGAAGATAGGACGGGAGAGTTTAAAGAAATGAGGAGGAAACATAATAGTCATGAGGATATAGCAGCTTTGAAGCACGAGATTTTGATTGCTATACAGGCTATACAGGTGAGTTCGGCTTTAGGAAGAAGAAGCTCTTCCCTGAGTTTGGAAGAGTCAATAAAAATTCTTGCGATTCCGGCGGCGGTGATGAAGGATGTAGGGAATGAATCTAGTGGGATTGTGCTGGTTTGTGTTGGAAAGATGAGGCTTCAAAACGGAACACGTCATTTCATGCTACTTGTAACCAAAGATGAAGATGGAGATCGTTTTTGGGAGTCGGTGACGATAAAGTAAGCTAGTGTGGTATGGGTATTGTTGTTGGATATTCAGGATGTACAGATAGGGTATTCACCTGACACGGGCCGCTCCTGGACCTCGGTATTCTAGGCAGCTTTTCCCAATTTGTCCTCCTTTGGTTTCTTGATTTTCGGCAGGCAGCGGGCGAAGACACCGGCCGGCGTCTTGCCATTCATGCCACGGCCCTGGTGGGGCCTCTGGGTGTTGTACGTGACCAGATAGGCGTCGGTCTGCATCTCCTGGATGCTCTCGTAGAACTTGGTTCGGCCCAGGACCCGGAAGTGCTCATCGAGCAGGGTCCTGTGCAGGCGCTCGACGAAGCCGTTGGACTGGGGTCTACGGACCTGGGTGGTGCGGTGCTCGATGTCCTCGAGCTGGAGGAACAGCTCATAGGGATGACGGTCCGGGCGGCCGCAGAACTCGCGGCGTTGTCGCTCAGCACGGTGGAGATCCGCGTCTGGTGAGCATCGAAGGTGGGGAGGACGTGGTTGTTCATGATGTGGACGGCGGTGACCGGGAGCTTGTTGGGGTAGAGCCGGCCCCAGGCATAGCGGGAGTGGCAATCGATGGCGGTCTGGAGGTAGACCTTGCCTACGCCCTTGAGATGGCCGACGAAGAAGGTGTCGACGGCCACCAGATCGCCGGTATGGCGGGTGTGGGTGTGGCGTTCACGGAACTCGGGGCTGAATCGTTCCAGCAGCCGGATCTGCTCTTGGCTGAGCTCGATCTGGCGCTCACAGGTGGTCTTCTCAAGGCTCAGCAGCCGCTCCTGTTTGGTCAAGTGAAATCGCGATTCGTACCTTACAGGGATCGGGAAACGGACGCCGGCGAAACCTGCGGATGCGAGCCGCCGCGACGATTGAGTGGTGGACACGGAGGTCGCGGGGATCCAGCCACCTGTTGGGCGAAGCCCGCGCCGGTTAGCGAACCCGAACGCGCGTTGAGTTGATTTCCGAGCCGTCCTGCTCGCGCTCCCCGCAGGTGGTGCAGAAGCCGATCCGGCATCTCTCGCCATCCGGGCTTATCCCTTACCGGGAAGGTTCGCGATGGAAGTACTCGACCTGCACATCATCTGATTGCATCGCAATCCCGGCGTAAATTGACAACCATGGGAGGATGACGATGGCGAGTATCACGATCCGTAACCTGGACGCAACCGAGCCGGTTGCGATTGAGAGAGGACTATGTCATGCAGCCGGTCCGGCAGTCGTGACCACCTGAGAGACAATGTCGAAGCAAAACTCTCTTCCGTACAACATGGGAAACGCGGGAGACATGCTGAAGCATGGTGTCCTGGCGGAGACCCTTCGTCATCGTCTGATCTTTCGACCGAACCAGCCCGTTCGATTCCTCGACCTGTTCGGGGGCGAGCCGTGGAGTTCCGACATTGCCGCTGAGACGATTGAGCGGGTCGGCCAGCTCTCCGAGTGCGCCCTCCAGGACGGGCAACCCGACATTCGTGCCGGTAAATACTACGGAAGCGGCATGTTGGCTCGGAAGCTGGGAGACAGCCTTGGTCGGCACGTGTCCGTTTTCGCTTCGGACCGTGACCAAGGGCGACGGAAAAGGCTTTGTGAGGCCGGCCTGAGGCCGCTTGAGGAGGCATTCCCTCAACTCGGAGACCCGGCCGGCTACGACGCTTATCGGGCTCTGGAAGTGATCGGGAGCGCGACGACAGGAGACGACCTGGTCCTAGTCGATCCCTTCGATGATTTTCTGAGGCCGGATTCGGACGGTAGCAATCAGGCCGAGCAGGTTCTTCCAATGCTGGGCCAGATCGCGGACCGCACTGCGGTTCTGCTGTTTGCTCTGAACCTGAATCCCGATAACCGTGTGGGTCGCCGCTTCGCCGAGCTTCTGCGCCACCATCTCTGCGGCGCCGTCGCGATGCGCTGCCTGCCGATCCGCGGGAGCAAGATCAAGGGGGAAAGCAGATATCATGCGGACGTGGTGTTGGCCGGACCGGACCTTGTTGGTGACCCTAGCGAGGCTGCCGATCTCCGATGGCGCCTTGAACTCCTTGCACGGAAGCTGGCCGAAGCTCTCGGGTTGTCCGAGCGTGGGCACATGATACTGCGGCCTCGATTGATCGCCTAGGGGGTTCCCGAGAAAGGAAAATCTGCCGTGTTCCACTTCATATCCGCCGACTGGAGCAAGGACCCTCACAAACGTGCAGTCTACGTTGCTGATGTACGGAACCTTTGTATCCGGAAAGTTGAGAACCCGAACTGGAATGTGAATGCTCTTCTGGAGTTGGCGGAACGACTCTCAGAAAGCGGGCCGGTGCTGATCGGCGTTGATGTGGTGCTGGGTGTCCCCGCGGGCTACTGGCAGATGGTGCGATATAAGCGCGGGCCTCACATGCCGGAGAACTTCGTCGATTGGCTCAGTAATCTAGACCCCGATGATGAATTCTTCGAGACGGTAGTCCACCGCCCGACCGAATGGCACATCGAACGGCCTTGGTTCAAAGTGGCTCCAGGCCAGGGTGGCCTCACATCGTTCACGACGAGGGTAGAGGGTGGGATGCTTCGCAGGATTGACGCTGCAACGGGAGCGAAGCCGGTGTTTGCCGTCGCGGGTATTCCCGGCACGGTCGGGAGCGGGACACGGGACTTCTGGAAGGAACTCATACGACGCCTGGGGCCTGACAGGAGATTCGCGGTCTGGCCTTTCGAAGGAGAACTCCCATCGCTGCTCAAGCGGTATCGAGTCGTGTTGTGCGAAACTTATCCGGCCCTCGCCTATGCAGTGGCGTTGGCTGACGAGTTGCCGCCTGGCCGGCCTGCGAAGACGAGACCGGCGTGGCGGGAATGCATGTGTGATCGTCTCACGATGGTGTACGCGAATTGGATCTGTCTCGGTCCGTTGGACGCGTTGCGGCAAAGCGAGGACGATTTCGATGCACACGTCACGGCGGTGGCCGTCCTTCGTTGCATCCAGGAGGGCCGCGAGATTGTTTCTCCCGAATGGATTGACTCGACGGCCGAAGGTTCGATGCTGCTCGCCGGAGCGCTCTGAGAAGCCCTCCTTGCGCCGCACGGAATTGTTACGTTTTGAAGAAATTTCCAAATTTGACCCATGGAGGGGGTAAATCGCATGGGGCTGTGTCGAATATGACGCATGCAGATTACTCCCTACGAACGCCGTCTGATTCTATGCTACCTCTCGAACGCCTTATCGCACCTGCATCGTCGCGATCAGGACGCCAAGAGCTTGTTGTCATGGATGCGGAAGCACGAGGATGAACTGGAGCTTCCGTATCCACTTCAGGCGGATCACGATGCCGACGGAGTGAAGGGGCACAAGCTTTCGCGTGTGCTACAGGCTTTGAGCGATGCCCTGCCGAAGGCCGGGAAGGCGCGCCCGGACCGGATGGCGAGGCGGCTCCGGCTTCTTGCAAGGGGCACTCGTCTTTCCCGGACCGATGTCGCGATCCTGGAACTGGTGCTGCGCTACCATACGGGGGCTCTTCTCGAGTCCATGATCGACGACGCTACGCGAAGCAGGCACTGGGGCAGGACGTTCAGGTTGGGGAATTCCGTTCTTCCGCGCCTTCTTGGTTTGTCGGCCGGTGCGGTCTATCGCCGGTTCGCACCCGACGCGCCACTGGTGACATCCGGGCTCGTATCGATCGACGACGACGGCGACGTGACGCTCGTCGACCGGCTGAAGCGGCTGCACTGGCTTCCGAAGGAGGCGGGCTCCGACGTTCAGAGCCTGTTGCTTGACGAGGCCGGCGTTGCCGAACTTCGCTGGTCCGATTTCGATCACGTGGCCGGCGACCGGGATCATCTCGAACGGCTCCTGAAAGGAGCGCTTCAGTGCGGCCGGAAGGGTGTCAACATCCTTGTCCATGGAATGCCGGGGACGGGCAAGACCGAGTTCTGCAAGACCCTGGCCGCTCGGCTGAATGCGCCGCTGTACTCGGTCGGCGAATCGGACGACAGTGGCGACGAGCCTTCGCGCCGCGAGAGGATGCAGGAACTCCGTCTCGCCCAGCGTCTGCTTGCCGAGGACCGGCGGTCGATCCTTCTGTTCGACGAGATGGAAGACCTGCTCTCCGGGCCGCAAGGGATGCTGACGGCACTGTTCGGGTCGAGCCGTTCCCGTGGGGGTTCGGCTCAGGGTTCGAAGGTGTTCATGAACCGCCTTCTGGAAGAGACCCCGGTGCCGGTCCTGTGGACCTCGAACTCGGCGCGGTGGACCAGTCCCGTTCTCCTGCGCCGTATGATGTTTGCCCTGGAACTGCGTCAACCCCCGCCCAGGGTCCGGGAGCGGATTTGGGCGCGACATTTGGCGCACCATGGCATCAAGGCCACCCAGGAGGATGCTCAAGCTCTGGCCCGGGAGTTCGATGTCACGCCGGGCGTGGCCTCCGGGGTCACAGCGGCGGCCCGGCTGGGGGGCGGCACCATCGCGGACGTACGCCGGGGGGTGAAGGGACTGGCGCGGGTGCTGTCGGGCGACGCACCGCCGGCTCAGCGGACACCGGAAAGGTACGATCCCGCGCTGATTAACGCCGACGTTGACCCGGTGCAACTGGCGGACCGGCTTGTCAAGGATGGCGCGCGTCACTTCTCGCTGTGGCTGCAGGGACCTCCGGGCACGGGCAAGAGCGCGTTCGTCCGGCATGTCGCCGACAGGCTTGGTCTGGAGGTGATCCAGAAGCGTGCATCGGACGTCATGTCGATGTGGGTCGGCGGAACCGAGAAGGCAATCGCCGCAGCTTTCGCCGAGGCGCGCGACGCCGAGGCGTTCCTGGTTTTCGACGAAGCGGATTCGCTGCTGGCGGACCGGCGCATGGCCCAGAGAAGCTGGGAGGTGAGCCAGGTCAACGAAATGCTGACCTGGATGGAAAGCCATCCGTTTCCCTTCGCCTGCACCACCAACTTCGGCGAGCGTCTCGACCCGGCGACCTTGCGGCGCTTCACCTTCAAGATCGCGCTGAAGTACCTGTCGCCCGAGCAGACGAGGGCCGGGTTCCGTACCTACTTCGGGATGGAGGCCCCGGCCGAGGTTGCCGGTTTGACCACCCTGACTCCCGGCGATTTCGTCGTGGTGCGGCGGAAGGCGGAGATTCTCGGGTGTCTGGGAGAGCCGGGGACTCTTGTCGAGATGCTGTACCAGGAAAGCAAGTCCAAACCGGAGCACACGCGAAAAGTCGGTTTCAATCTTTAGAGGAGTCAACGGACCGGGAGATAGATCGAACTTCTGCTGGCTCGTGGACCCGCAGGATGGCACATCTGCGTGGTTGAAGGGATATCGCGGATCCGCGGTCTCGGTCGCATTGCTTCACGCCGGCAAGCGGGATTCGAACCCGCAACCTTGACCTGGGAAGAGACATGCCCTGTCCATTGAGCTACAGAGCTATGTCGTCGGGGAGGACTCTGCTTCGGGGCTGTGTCCTACCGCTTTATTGGTTGATTGGCATTCCCAGCGGGACTCGAACCCACATCCGGCCCTGCGTTAAAAGGCGACTCTATCCAGTTGAGCTATGGGAATGTCGGGGAGGACTTCAGTCGGGAGTCCTCCCGTTTTGTTGTCTAAGGGTATATGGTCGGCAGGATCCGAATAGTGCACAGGGGCTGATTGACGCTTCCCTAGTGATTTCGTAGATTCGCGATTGAGGCTCGGCAGGTAATGACTGACTTGATGCGCGCGCGAGGCTTGATGGAGGGCATTGCGGTGGGGAACCTGCTCGGGATCCCCTACGAGGGTTGGCCGAAGGAATGGATCACCGATGTCCAGCCCGACGGAGTCCGGGAGATGATGGCGAGCTCGGGATATCCGGACGATGACGATCTCGCCCTCGCCATGGTGATCGCCGAAGCGGCCGCCCAGGGTCCGCTGGACATCGACGACCTCGGCCGGCGGTTCTGGACATGGGGCGAGGTCAATGGCCTCGGCATGGGCGGCCTGACCCGCCGAGTGCTCCGTCTCTACGGTGGAGACGCTCCGCAGCGACTCGCGTGCCAGGGAGCGGCCGGGGAAGCACGACCGCCTCGGGGATTGCCTATTCGGGAGGCGTCGAAGCTGGGGTGGGACGGTGACAGCGCTGGCAACGGCGCCGTGATGCGCTGCGCGCCGCTGGCGATACGGTGGGTCCGCGATCCCGACCGCCTGGTCCGTGAAAGCGTGGTCTCGGCCGTACCAACCCACTGGGACCCGCGTTGCGGCTGGAGTTGTGCGCTGGCCAACCTCGCCACCGCCGACGCCTTGCGGGGAGACGTCCGTGCGTCCGACGCGCTGCTGGATTCGGCCCGCCACGGGCTACAGGAAGCGATGACGGTACTCGAATCCTACGGCTACCGTCCCGAACCTCCCGATTCCGTGGTCGAAGCGGTACGCACCGCGGAGAATTGCGCGCGCATCGAGGACTTGGCGCTCGGCACCGGCAACATCGGTTTCACGCTTCTCACCCTGCAGGCGGTCCTGTTCGCCTATTGGCGCGCGGAGGACTTCGAATCCTGTCTCGCGTGCGTCGTCGGGGAAGGCGGGGACACCGATACCAACGGCGCTCCGGTGGGCGCGCTGCTGGGCGCGCGGTTCGGCCTGGACGCCATTCCCGAACGCTGGCGTCGCCGCGTGGCCGAGATCAGAGCCGAACGGGTCCCCATGCAATGGTACGCCGACCAACTGGTGCAGGCCGCTTCATCGTAGTGAGCATGATCCCGGCGCTTCGTACTATGAAGAGCATATCGCCGGCGCGTGGTGAAGAATCTTCGCCGACGGGCCGCCTCACTGGGGTATGTTCTAACGGAGGGTGCGGAGGCTGGTGGTCGACCGCGACCAGCGACCCAGAAGGCGCGCATGGTAAGCGTTCCGTTAAGCCGTGGAATTCTTGGCCAGGAGGTGCAGCCGGTACTTGGTGCCAAGCAAAACCCTCGACTTCCGGTCTGCATTGCCTCCCATCGCGTAAATCTCCACGGGCTAACGGAACGGTTACCGCGCATGCGTGCACTTGCGCAGCCAGCGGATTGATCCAATTCGGTTGCGGAGGGATTACGACACAAATAAAACATCCATAATACCCTGATAAATAGGTCGAAATTCTATATCAAAGCACAAAAGACCCGCAGATTATGCTGCGAATTAACCAGACACCACACTAGGTCTTGCGGAAAGTCAGCACGGTCCTTTGCTCTCCGCCGAACGGAAGCTCGAAGTGCCTGCTTTCCCCTTCGATGAGTCCATAGCCGGGAATGCACGCTCGGAGCTCGTTCAATAGAGTCATCCCCTTCGGTCCGTGCATCACGACGGCCATGCCGCCCGGATGCAGAACATCCACACTGGCTTTCAGAAACCCGGGGATATCCGAGAATCCACGGACTACCGTCTCCCTGATGGGCGGCAACGGTTCGGCGGACAGATCTTCCATCCGCCTCTCGATGACATGCACGTCCGAAAACCGCAGCTCCCTCGCGACTTGTCTCAAGAAGTTCGCGCGCTTACGGCGCGGCTCCACGAGATGGATGGTTTTGCCGGGGAACGCGAGCTTGATGGGAATACCCGGAAAGCCCGCGCCGCTTCCGACGTCCAGAAGTCCTCCGTCACCGCTCAGAAAAGGAGCAACGGAAAGCGAATCGACGAAGTGACGCCGAACGACCAGTTCGGGCTCGCGGATGGCGGTCAGGTTCAGACGGCGGTTCCAGAACGTGAGGAGGTTGAGATATTGGCTGAAGGCGCGGATTTGATCCGGCGAGAGTGCGACACCGAAGGTTCGGGCGCCGGCGGCGAGGAGTTGCTCGTTCCTGGTGTCCTCTGGCAACTTCCGGGAGACCATGAGCGCCTGCGCGAAGACCGACGGGCCCTGTCTTCTCAGCCCGCCTTCATCTTGTACACGTAAAGCGAAAGCACCGAGATGGCGGCCGGCGTCACACCCGAAATCCTGTAGGCCTGCCCCAGCGACCGTGGCCGTACGTGGGTCAACTTTTCCTTTATTTCACGGGAAAGTCCGTTGATTTTGCCGTAGTCCAGGTCGTCGGGAAGCGCAACGTTCTCCATCTTCTGGAAGCGCTTGAGGCCTTGGGCCTGCCGCTCCACGTAACCGCTGTACTTGATCGACACCTCCGCCTGCAGGGCCACGTCGGCCGGCACATCCGCGAGCTCGGGACAGAAGACCGCCAAATCCGCGAACGCTATCTCGGGACGGCGCAGCAGTTGGGCCAAGGATGTGATGTTCCGGATCGGCGCGGTCTTCAGGGCGTCAAGTCGGGTCTGGACCGATCGCGACGGATTGATGCGCGTGCTCTCGAGTTTTTCGGCGAGGGCGTTGATCCGGTCCTTCTTGCCGGCGGTCCGCGCATGCGCCTCCGGGGTGGCGAGGCCGATCCGGTAGCCCAACTCCGTGAGGCGCAGGTCGGCGTTGTCCTCGCGCAGCAGCAAGCGGTATTCGGCGCGGGACGTGAACATCCGGTAGGGCTCGCCGTCCGTTCCCTTGGTTACCAAATCGTCAATCAATACGCCGATGTACGCCTGGTCCCGTGAAAGGACGAGGGGCTCTTCACCGCGGATGCTCAGGACCGCATTGATGGCCGCCATGAGGCCCTGGCTTGCGGCCTCTTCATATCCCGTCGTTCCGTTGATCTGGCCGGCCAGGTAGAGGCTGTCAATGGCCTTCGTCTCCAGCGTCGGCTTGAGCTGCGTCGGCTCCACGTAGTCATACTCGATGGCGTAGCCGGGCCGCATTATCTCGGCTTCTTCCAGGCCTTCGATGCTGTGAACCAGGTCCTCCTGGACATCGAGCGGCAGACTCGTGGAGATGCCGTTGGGATAGACCTCGACCGTGTCGTATCCCTCGGGCTCGAGAAAGATCTGGTGCCTCTGCTTCTCCGCGAACCGCACCACTTTGTCCTCGATGGACGGACAATAGCGCGGACCGCGGCTCTTTATGACCCCTGAGTACATGGGCGAGCGGTGAATGGCCGCCTGAATGATCTCGTGGGTCGTGGGGTTCGTGTAGGTGATGTGGCAGGGGATCTGCCGCTGCTCGATCCGCTCCGTTCCGAATGAGAACGGGATCGGGTTCTCATCGCCGTGCTGAACCGAAAGCCGCGAATAATCAATGGTATGGGCATTCAACCGCGGACATGTCCCGGTCTTGAGGCGGCCCAGCCGAAGGCCTAGCGCGCTCAACGAGCCGCTCAGCCCCTGGGCCGCGAAATCCCCGGCCCGGCCGGCGGAAAAATTGCGGTCGCCCACGTGGATCACGCCCTGGAGAAACGTCCCGGTCGTCAGAATGGTCTTTTTCGCCTCGAATACTTCGTCGATCTGGGTTTCGACACCCATGACCCGGCCGTCACGGCATACGAGGGCTTCGACGCTGCCTTGCTTGAGGGTCAGATTCTCGCAATTCTCCACCACCCTCTTCATCCGCTGGCGGTAAAGCGCTTTGTCCGCCTGAGCCCGGGACGCCCTGACAGCCGGACCCTTCTTCGTGTTCAACATGCGGAACTGGATCCCGGTCTCGTCGATGGCCCGTGCCATCTCACCGCCCAAGGCATCGATTTCCTTGACCAGATGCCCTTTCCCGATGCCCCCGATGGCCGGATTACACGACATCTGCCCGATGTGATCGAGGTTCAAAGTCAACATCAAGGTGTCAAAACCCATGCGGGCCGCCGCCAGAGAGGCTTCGATTCCCGCATGTCCCGCCCCGACAACGATGATGTCGTAGATCTTCCCTTTTCCCTTATCCGACTGTTTCACGTGAAACATCCTTCTCCGACGTGCCTATCAGTACCCCGATTCTGCCAGATTTGCCGGCGAATCTCCATGTGCCGGGCCTGAATACCTCGTCCACACGGGCCGCTACGCAGACACGGGCGGGTTTGAAACCCGCCCCTACATGTTTTCGTTCCGGCAGGCAACCGGGCAGTTTCGATCACACACTTGCAACGAAAGAAACGCCAGGTTGACAGCGACGACTCTGTCACTTGCCGATGCAAAACTGGGAGAAAATCCGGTCCAGGATGTCGTCATTGGTCACGGTGCCGATGATTTCCTCAAGGCTGTCCCGGGCCTCCTGCAGGTCCACGGCGACAATATCCGGCGGCATCCCCCTTTCGATGGCACGATGAACCTCCTCCAGGCTGGCCCGAGCCCGCTCCAGGGCGGCCTTGTGGCGGACGTTGGTTACGACCACTTCCGGCTCTTCCGCGGAATCCAGAAAGCACTCACGCAGCGCGGCCTTCAACTCCTCCAGCCCCTGGTTCTTGAGCGCCGACACCTCGATCTGGCGGATGTCGGGTAGGTGTCGGGACACCTCGGCCCGGTCGATCTTCTGTTGCAGGTCCGACTTGTTGATGACGATGAGACCCTGCCGGCCTCGCACCCTCGCAATGACGTCCGTGTCCTGGACGGTGAGGGGAGACGACCCATCCAGGACCAGCATGCACCCCTGGCTTTCCTCGAGCCGCTTGAGAGTGACATCGATGCCGATCTGCTCCACACCCCTAGTCCTGTCCCGGATCCCCGCCGTGTCCCACAAGACCACCGGCAGACCGTTCAGATTCACCGTCTCCTCGATGAAGTCGCGCGTGGTCCCCGGCGTCGCAGTGACGATCGCGCGGTCGACCCCCAGCAGGGCGTTCATCAGGCTCGACTTGCCGACGTTCGGCCGCCCGACAATACATACCTGGACGCCTTCGCGGATGAGGCGGCCCCATTCGTAGCTGTTCACGAGAGCGGATATCCGGTCAATGACACCGGCGACCTTGCGGCTCAACTCCTCGCGCTGGAGCAGCTCGATCTCTTCCTCCGGAAAGTCGATGGCGGCCTCCACTTGCACCAGGGTGTCCACAAGCTGTTCCCGTAACGCCTGCACCTCCTGGGACAACCCGCCTTCCATCTGGCCCAACGCCACGCCGGCGGCCTTGTCCGTGCGTGACCGGATCAGATCCAGCACCGCTTCGGCTTGAGCCAAATCCAATCGACCGTTCAAGAAAGCTCTCTTGGTGAATTCGCCGGGTTCCGCGTGCCGGGCACCACGCCCGAGCGCAAGGCCGAGCACCTGCCGGACGACGACAGGACCTCCATGGCAGTGGATCTCCACTGTATCCTCACCCGTGTAGCTCCTGGGCTCCCGCAGGAACGCGAACATCACCTCGTCGACCACCGACCCGCCATCCGGATCGCAAACCTTGCCGTAGTACAACCGGTGCGATTCCCAGGCGACCTTCCCGCGAGAGAGGATCTCCGTGCCGATTCGCCTGGCATCGGGGCCGCTCAGTCGCACCACGGCCACCCCCCCTTCACCCGGAGGCGTCGCGACCGCCGCTATCGTATCTGCCTGGTACATAAAGTATTCGGCCTCGACCGCGTGTCGTCCTAGGAGCCTGTCCGAGTAATAGGTCGGCGAATCTGCTTGTCCTTCTTGCCGTCGGCGGCGTTGCTCCTCCTCGCGTGGGAGTGGCCACTGCTCGTCGTCGCGCCTTGCCGACAACAAGAAGTCCGGCGCATCTTCACCAACCTATTACTCGGACAGGCTCCTAGTCGACGGCCATTATATCCTATCCGCCCGCATCTTGCGTCCGGTCCGGCCACCTCGAAAGGCCACCACGCGGCGTATTCGCCTCCTGTGGAAAACTGTGTTAAATACCCGATTCGGATAGGAATGCCATGAGCCAAACCACCGACGACCTGAGAATCGAAACCTTGCGCCCGCTGTTACCGCCAATGATCCTGGTGAACGAGGAATTGCCGATTACCGAGCAGGCCACCGCCACGGTCACCAAGGCGCGCCAAGAGATCGAGGCGATCCTTGAAGGCCGCGACCGACGGCTGCTCGTGGTCTCCGGCCCGTGCTCCATTCATGATTCGGACGCGGCCCTCGACTACGCCGGCCGCTTGAAAGAGCAGGCCGGCCGCCTGGCCGAGGACCTGCTGATCATCATGCGCGTCTACTTCGAGAAGCCGCGCACGACCGTCGGCTGGAAAGGCCTGATCAACGACCCGGACCTCGACGGCGGGTTCAACATCAACAAGGGACTGCGGCTTGCCCGGGGCTTGCTGCTGGATCTGGCGAACATGGGCGTACCGGCGGGGTCCGAGTTCCTGGACACCATCACGCCCCAATTCACCGCGGACCTGGTTTCATGGGGCGCCATCGGCGCACGCACGGCCGAGAGCCAGGTGCACCGGGAGCTGGCGTCCGGACTGTCCATGCCCGTCGGCTTCAAGAACGGCACCGGCGGCTCCATTCAGATCGCCATCGACGGCGTGCGCGCCGCGGCGCACCCGCACCATTTTCTCGGAGTCACCGACCAGGGTATCGCCGCGGTGATCTCGACATCGGGGAACGAGAGCTGCCACGTCATCCTGAGAGGTTCCAACGGCGGCTGCAACTTCGACCGCGCCGTGGTGGACGATACCGCGCAGACGCTCCGCAACGCCAACCTTCCGCATCGCGTGCTCGTCGACTGCAGCCACGGCAACAGCCAGAAAGACTACACGCGCCAACCCGAAGTCTGCGTCGACGTCTGCGAGCAGGTGGCCTCCGGTTCCGACAACATCTGCGGCGTCATGATGGAGAGCCACCTGGTGGCAGGGCGCCAGGACATCAAGCCCGACACTCCTCTCACTTACGGCCAGAGCGTCACCGACGCCTGCATCGACTGGGAAACCACCGTCCCCATGCTCGAAGATCTGGCCCGCGCCTCGGCGCAGCGGCGCTCCTGAACGGGCCGGACTTGGCGTCGCGTCCCACCTGATTCCTGACCAATCAGCCGGCGCCGACTCTGGCGGGACAGTCGACAGCGTCCCGTACTTCAGGCGATCCCGCGGCCGCGATTCCACTGCATCCGGGTATCGTGACCAGAGCGCAGTGACGCCGACAACCGCTTCTCCATTTCCTCAATCGCCTTGCTGGCCTTCGGCTCATTCAATCCACGCATGTCCCGCAAGACCGCACCGAGACACTCGGCGATGGCTTGGCGTTGCGCGGGGGGCAGAGAAGCGTAGTCGATGGAGGGCGCAAGCATGGGATCCGGTTCACCGTCATCGGCGAGTGCACGCAGCAGCGCCAACTTGGCGAACTCGTCCGGAATCCGTGCGCGCAGAATGCGGTCCAGCAGGAGCTTGCGGTTGTGGTCGATGCCTGGAACCAGCCTGTGAATGCGAAGCGCCTCCACGAGCCCCAGCCAGTCGGCGCTCCGGTACGTGCGGCCGGGATCGTATGTACGCGCCACCTGCAGATAGACCAGCGCGACGGAGCCTTCCAGCAGTTCCTTCAGCCAGCCCTCGGCGTACCTCCTGGCGACGTGTTTGCCGACCCGCGTAAATGCCTCCCCGGCAAGAGTCGACGCTACCAGCGTGACCGGGTTCGCACCGAGGGCAAGACGAGCCGCCAGCGTCGCGCCGCGCACATAGTGCTGATAGGGCGTATACTTCCGGTAGAGGTTGCGCGCCATCTGCACCCGTTCGAGCCACACCACGACTTCCCTCACGGTCCAGCCGGTGACGTTGACGACCGGCGCTTGCCGCGCCGCTTGCAGGAGGTCGCCGATCGCGGACCGGGCGGCAAGCGCGATGTCACCGATGCGCGCGTCGAGTTCCGCTTTCCCGGCATCCTTCCCGTACAGGCGGGCAACTTCCAACACGACGCCACGGACTTCCTCGAAAATGGCGCGGCCGTCGAGGCCGGCGATCTCCCCGTGCTCTTGCTTCACGTAGCGCCGGTCGCGGATACCATCCCAGACGCGGTCGCAGCGGACCTGGATCATTCTCCCGAGCCGCGCATCCAGTTCCGACGGCGCCCCGTCCGTTTCGGAAGCGTGCGAACGCTGGAGCGCGCTCCAAGCCTGCTCCACCGGCGACACACCCTCGGCGAGCCAGCGCTTCTCGACCTCTCTCAGATCGCGCTCACGCAGTTCGTCGATGTGCCGTTCGACCTCCGCGACCACTCCTCGGTCCGCAGCGACGGATCGCGCGAGGCCCGCGGCGAAACCGAACGCGCCGGCGCCGAGCAGGATGAACGCGATCCCCACCTCTACCGACAGCAGGAAAAGGATACAGACCCCGGAGACCGTGACACCGCATCCCGCGAGCAACCAGCCGACGGACGCGCTCGTTCGGATCAATCGCATGTCACGAAGTCCGGCGCATCTTCACCAACCTACTACTCGGACAGGCCCCTAGAGGTCCACGGCCCGCCCTTGCTCCGACGACTCCGCAATCGCGTCCACGAGCCGGTGCAGGTCCACGGCCGTGTTGAAGTCGGGTTCGCAGCGCGTGCCGTTGCGGATAGCCTCGGCAAACCTCACGTACATTTCGCCGACGTTCCTCGGCTCCTTCTCCGGCGTCTCCGCCGGCGCCTTGACGTACTCGGGCGGCACCGGCAGGTCCTCGAAACCGTTACCTCCGACCTTGGCTCCACGTAGACGGACCACCTCGATCTGCGGGGTGTTTGCCGACGTGGCCACTAAAGTACCCTCGCGGCCGTAGATCTCCATGCCGTATCCGTACGCCTTCAAGGGTACGGCGGCGACATAGACCGAGGCCACGGCGCCGTTGGCCAGGCGGCCGCTCACCAGTACGTTGTCCGGGGCGGTGACGTCCACGTAGCGTTGCGTGTCGGTCTCGAGCCATTGGCGCGCCTGGGTGCTCACCACCGCCGAAACGGAAGCGAAATCCCCCACGATGAAACGGAGCGCATCGATGGTATGGGCGCACGGGATCGTCAGGGTAGTGCCGCCCAGGGAATTGTCCCTCTGCCAGGTCCTGTCCGAAGGCCGTTGCAGCACGCCGCCTCGGGCGACGCTCACGTGGCAAGCCATGACCTCGCCCACGTAGCCGCCGGCCACCAGGTCCCTGGCGTAGACGACGGACGGGTTGGCCCTGGCCTGGAGACCCACCATGTGCGTTAGCCCCCGGGCCTCGGCCAGGTCGCGCATCTCCACGGCCTCCGCCGCGGTCCTCCCCAGCGGCCACTCCGTGAACACGTGCTTGCCCGCGTTGAGCGCATCCATGGTGACCTGATAGTGGGCCGGCACCCGCAGCAACACCGCTACCGCTTCGACGTCGGGACAGGCCAGCATCTCGCGGTAGTCGTCGAACGCCATCTTCGCGCCATACTTCGCGGCCGACGCCTCGGCGCTCTCCTTGCGGGTGGTGCACACCGCCGTCAACTCGACTCCGCGGCTCGGCACGATGGCCGGCAAATGGCCCCTCGGACCCCATCCGCGGGTAGGATTGGCGCCGATAACGCCAAGTTTGACCTTTTCTGCCATATTCCTTCTTTCCAGCTAAGTCCTTGGATTACATGTCATAAACGGAGTCCAAGATCCGACCCTATTCTTCCAGCAGCGGCTCGAGCCCCTCCCAGTCCGTCACCGGCGGCGCGCAGGTGAAATTCCGGCAGACGTAGACCGTGGGCTTGCCGCCAACCTGCGACTTCCCCTCCAGCAGCGGGGAGATTTCCTCCAGCTTTGCGTCCGGGCTGACCCACTGGAGCGTCTTGTTGGGCAGGTAGCTGTCCTGCACCTGCTGCACGATGCCGCGCGCATCCGGGTCGTCCCTTCCCGCCACCATGACGATCTCCGCGGGCTTCGAGAGATGGAAGTCCAGCGCCCCCAGCATGGTGGCCAAGCCGAACGGCTCCCTCGCCATGTTGTCGTAGTGAAGGCGCAGGACCTTTTCCGCGCGCTCCAGCAGGTCCTGCTCCCCGGTGTAGTGGTGGAGCCGCACCAGCACCAGCGCCGCCACCGAGTTGCCCGACGGGATGGAGTGGTCGAACCCGGGCTTGGTGCGGCTGATGAGCTGCTCGTGGGACTTGCCCGTGTAGAAGAACCCGCCGTTGGTCTCGTCCCAGAACTCCTCCACCATGGTCCGCGCCAGGGCCTTGGACCCCTCCAGCAGCTCGGCTTCGTGGGTCGCCTCGAACAGGTCCAGCAGGCCGGCGATCAGGAAAGCGTAGTCGTCCAGATAACCCAGCAGTTTGGCCTGCCCGTCCTTGAAGGTGTGCAGCAGCAGCCCCTTGTCGAACATCCGCGTGAAGATGAAATCCACGGTCCGGGCGCCGGCGTCGCGGATGCGCGCGTCGCCGGTGATGGCGTAGGCCGCGGCCACGCCCGACAGCATCAGGCCGTTCCAGGAGACGATGACCTTCTCGTCGCGAAAGGGCTTGATCCGCTTCTCGCGCTCCTCGAAGAGACGCGCCCGGGCGCCGGCCAGCACGCTCTCGATCTCCTCCTCGTCCTTCTTGAAATACTTGGCCGCCTGCTCGACCGTCAGGATGGGATGCAGGATGTTCTTGCCCTCGAAGTTGCCGAGGTCCGAGACGTCGTAGAAACGGCAGAAGATCTCGCCGTGCTCCTTGCCGAGGAGCTCCAGGACCTGCTCCCGGCTCCAAACGAAGAACTTGCCTTCCTCGCCCTCGCTGTCCGCGTCCTGGGCGGAGTAGAAGCCGCCCTCCGGCTGGCACATCTCGCGCAGCACGTACTCCAGGGTTTCCTCGACGATGCGCTTGAAGAATCCGTCCTTGGTGATCCGGTACGCCTCGGCGTAAACCTGCGCGAGCTGGCCGTTGTCGTAGAGCATCTTCTCGAAGTGGGGCACCAGCCACTTGTCGTCCACGGAGTAGCGGTGGAAGCCGCCGCCGAGCTGGTCGTACATGCCTCCCTCGGCCATCTTCCGGAGCGTCTCGGTGATCATCTCCAGGTAGCGCCGGTTGCCCGACAGCCGGTAGGCGCGCAGGAACATGTTGAACACCCCGGCGTTGGGGAACTTGGGCGCCCGGCCGAAGCCCCCGTGGGTGGCGTCGTAGGCCGGCGTCAGGCCCTCCGCGCCGCGGGTGACGAGATCCACGCTCAACTCGCCGCCGGTCAGGTTCAGCACGCTCATGCGGTCCAGCGCCGCCACGATCTGGTCTACGTTCCTGGCGACGTCCTGCGGCTTGTTGCGGTAGGCCTCCACCACCGCCTTGAGCACCCGCGGAAAGCCCGGCATGCCGTGCCGGTCCTCGGGCGGGTAGTAGGTGCCGCCGAAGAACGGCTTCCCCTCCGGGGTCAGGAACACGGTCATGGGCCAGCCGCCCCGCTTGGTGAGCAACTGGACGGCGTTCATGTAGATCTCGTCCAGGTCCGGCCGCTCTTCCCGGTCCACCTTGATGCTGACGAAGTTCTCGTTCATCAGCGCGGCGATGGCCTCGTCCTCGAAGGACTCGTGCTCCATCACGTGGCACCAGTGGCAGGCGGAGTAGCCGATGCTCAGAAGGACCGGCTTGTCCTCCGCCCGGGCCTTGGCAAAGGCCTCCTCTCCCCAGGGATACCAGTCCACCGGGTTGCCGGCGTGCTGCAGCAGATAAGGGCTCGTCTCGTTGGCCAAGCGGTTCATCGACATCATCTCCTATCCATAACGAATACTAGTACTTCCGCACCACCGCCACCACCACGCCGCGGACCTCCACCTCTTCTCCCGTCGCCACGATGGGGGCGAGCCCCTCGTCGACGGACCGCAACACCACCTTCCCGTCCAGGCGGTGGTACCGCCGGACCGAGGGCTCGCCCCGCACCAGCGCCACCACCGTGTCGCCGTCTCGCGCCTCGGGCGTCGCCCGCGCGAGGATGATATCGCCGTCGCGGAGCTGCTCCGCGGCCATGGAGTCGCCGCGGACCCGCAGGGCGAACATGCCGGGGCTTCGCAGCAATTCCCCGGGCACGCCGAAGGCGGCATCCGGTTCCACCGGTTCAAGGACCCGCCACTGACTGCCGGCGACGGTCATCGGATCATCCCGGCGCCTTCCAGCCTATCAGCCTTGGGAATCCATGGCACCCTTGGCGACGTCGACCATGGCCTGGGCCTTGAGGGCATTGGCGTCGCCGGCGCCGTAGAACTTCCCGAGGTAGGCCGCCACCTTGCGCAACACCTCGTAGTGCGCGGCGGCGCACGCGGCGCGTGCGTCGGACGACAGCTCGTCGAACTCCCGCTCGATGTTGCCCAGCCATCCCGGCAGGTACTCGGTCTCGATGTCCTCGCCGGTATAGAGGTATCCTTCCAGCGAACCCACCCTGGCCGCCAGGCCGTATACCTGTCCGATGTCGGATGCATCCATGATCGATTCCTCCGTTTGGTCGTGAAACGAGCGGCGGGGCAGGGGATTCCGGCTTCTCTACGGCCCTTCCCTAGGAGCCTGTCCGAGTAATACGTCGGCGAATCTGCTTGTCCTTCTTGCCGTCGGCGGCGTTGCTCCTCCTCGCGTGGGGGTGGCCACTGCTCGTCGTCGCGCCTTGCCGACAACAAGAAGTCCGGCGCACCTTCACCAACGTATTACTCGGACAGGCTCCTAGACCCCGCGCGACGGTTCTTCTGGTACTTCTTCACCGCCGAATTGTGCTCCCGGAGGCTCTCGGAGAAGTGGTGGCTGCCGTCGTTCCTTGACACGAAGTACAGGTAGCCGACGTCCGCCGGGAACAGGGCCGCCTTCATCGCGGCCAGTCCGGGATTGGCGATGGGCCCCGGGGGCAGGCCGCCGATCCTGTAGGTATTGTAGGGGCCGGGGGTTCGGAGATCCTCCCGCGTCAGGTCGCCGTTGAAGTCCTCCAGGCCGTAGATGACCGTCGGATCGCTCTGAAGCCGCATGCCTCGCTTCAGGCGGTTGTGGAAGACGGCGGAGACCATCGGCATCTCGTCCACGGGGCCGCCTTCCTTCTCGATGATCGATGCCAAAGTCACCAACTGGTGCCGGGTCATGCCGAGTTGCCTGGCGCGCGCCTCCATTTCGGCGGTGAAGGTGTCCTTGAACTCGGTGAACATGGTTTTGACGATCTCTTCTTCCGTGGCTAGCGCACGGAAGAAATAGGTGGAGGGAAACAGGTAGCCTTCCATGCTGCCGGTCCCGAGCGAAGCAAGGACCGCGGGCTCGCCCAAGGCCGCGGCGAACTTCTCCGGCGTCGCCAGTCCCATTCGTTCCAGCAGCCGACCGATCTGCCGCACCGTGAAGCCCTCGGGAATCGTGACCTTGTGGACCACGGTCCTGCCACGGACGAGACCGTCGAGCACCGAGCGGGGCGACTCTGCCCCCTCGAAGCGGTAGAGCCCGCGATGAACCCTGGTATCGAGTCCGTGAAGCCACGCCCAAAACACGAACAGACGGGGATGGGACACGACGCCCTTGTCGGCGAGCGCGCGCGCCACCGCCGAAAACGTATCGCCGCGCCGGACCTCGATCTCCGCAACCGATGACCGGCCGTGAAACGGGGTCAGGAGAAACGCGGCAACGTAACCGAGGACGAAGAAAGCGGCGAGCAGGACGAGGCCGGCGGCGACCAGGTAGCCTCTCCGACTGGTGGGCGGGGACTGCGGCACTGTCAGTTGTCGGTTACGTTCACCTTCATCCATCCTTCGATCTGCTTCAGGAAACCGGCGAATGGATCGTCCTTTTTCGGCGCCGCCGCGAAGTAGGCCTTGTGCATGTAGTCGAGCGCTCCGGACAGGTACTCGAACTTCTCCGAAAGCTCCTGAAAGAGCAGAAACCCGGTCCGGTAGAGCGACAGGTCGACTTCGGACACCTTCCGGTAAGACCGGCGGCCCTCCTGCAGGTAGTAGTCCAGGTAGCCGCCGCGCTCCACGTAGGAACGGAAGATCCCGCTCATGAAGAGCGTGTAGTCCCCGAGATACTTCCGCATCCGCCTTTCCTGCATGAGCGGGTTCTCGCGGGAGACCGTCGCGTCATCCTCCACCAGCATCTCCACCACGCTGTCCAGCCTCTGGTTCCTGCGCGACCGCATGCGATACAGCCGGTCGCTGCGGGCGAACTCCGTCAGCACGTCCGCCACGTAGCCCGTCACCTCGGTATCGCGGATCCCCAACTCGCCGAAGCATCGCTGCGTCATGTTGAGGAAGAATCCCTGCAACCGGTCTTTCGAAAGGGTCTTTGTCATGGCCTCACCCGTGGCAGGGTATGCCAACAGGAAACGGCGGGGATGTCAACTGAATTCGCGGGGCGGCTGACCGAGGTCGTGGCGGCGGCCACCACTCCGCGGCAGCATCGCCGCGACTAGTCCGCTCGCGGGCACCGTTGCGCCCGGACTCAGCGCCGCGTAGGGTAGAGACGGGACACTAGGTATCTTTCGAAGGCGCTTCCGTGAAGATCCACAAGGCACTCACCATCGCGGGCTCGGACTCCGGGGCCGGGGCCGGTCTCCAGGCGGACCTCAAGACCTTCGCGGCGCTGGGGGTCTACGGCACCTCCGTGGTCACCGCCGTCACCGCCCAGAACACCACCGGCGTCACGCGGGTCCTCGAGACGCCGGCGGCCCTGGTGGCCGCGCAGATCGACGCCGTCATGGAGGACATCGGCGCCGACGCGGTCAAGACCGGCATGCTCGCCAACGCCCGCATCATCCGCACCGTCGCCGACAAGATCCGGCAGCACGGCATCCAGCGCCTGGTGGTGGACCCGGTGATGGTGGCCAAGGGGGGCCACGTGCTGTTGCGCCCGGATGCCGTCCGGACGTTACGGACCCGCCTGTTCCCGCTGGCCGCGGTGGTCACGCCGAACTTGCCCGAGGCGCAAGCGCTGACGGGTGTGGAGGGAACCGGCGCCCGGGCAATCAAGGAAATGGCGCGACGCATCGTCGGGATGGGGGCGGGAAGCGTCGTGGTGAAGGGCGGTCATCGGAAGGGCGCCGCCACCGACATCCTCTACGACGGCGCTGCCTTCCAAGACTATCCGGCTCCACGCATACGGACCCGGAACACCCACGGCACCGGCTGCACGTACTCGGCGGCCGTTGTCTGCGGCCTGGCCCGGAACAAGTCATTGGAAACCGCGGTCGCCGAAGCAAAGGAGTTCATCACCGAGGCCATCCGCCGGTCGTACTCCATCGGAGCGGGACACAGCCCGGTGAATCATTTCCACAAGTAGTTCGGGCCCGGCGAGCTCGTCGGCAGCCGAATGCAGGCCTAGGCAGCAAGCCGCGCAACGCACCTGTGGGCCGCCTCGGCGACCGCGACCGTATCCACCGTCGTCAGCATGCCATCGCGCACCACCGGGCGTCCTCCCACCAACAGGTGCCGAACGGTGAATGGCCCGCAGAGCACGAGAGCGGCTACCGGGTCCCACGCGCCGGCGGCGCCCACACCGGAAACGTCCCAGATCGCCAGGTCGGCGCGTTTGCCCGGCTCGATAGTTCCGATTTCGCCGGCGCGTCCGAGAACGGTCGCTCCGCCCAGGGTCGCCAGCTCGAGGGCTTCGCGCGCGCTCATGGCGGCGGCGCCGTGGCGGACCCGCTGCAGCATCATGGCCTGCCGGGCTTCGGGCAGGAGGCTTCCGGAATCGTTGCTGGCCGATCCATCGACGCCCAGGCCGACGGCGACTCCGGCCTCGCACATGGCGCGGACCGGCGCGATGCCCGACCCCAAGCGGCAGTTGGACGACGGGCAGTGCGCGACGCCGGTCCCGGTCCGGGCAAAAAGGGCGATCTCGGTCGGATCGAGCTGAACGCAGTGGGCGTGCCACACGTGCTCTCCGACCCAGCCCAGCGATTCGGCATACCCGCCGGGGCGGCAGCCGATGTTGTCGAGCGACCAGGCCACGTCCTCGGCGTTCTCCGCCAGGTGCGTGTGCAGCCGGACACCCTTGTCGACCGCCAGCGCGGCAGCATCCCGCATCAGTTCCCGGGAGACGGAGAAGGGCGAGCATGGGGCGATACCGACGCGGACCATAGCGCCCTCGGACGGATCGTGAAAGGCGTCGATCACACGGATACAGTCTTCGATGATGTCGGCCTCGCGCTCGGTCAGGCTGTCCGGCGGCAGGCCGCCGGAGCGTTCGCCGATGCTCATGGCGCCGCGGGTGGGATGGAAGCGCAGACCGACGGCGCCCGCGGCCGCGATGGTATCCTCCAGCCGCACGCCGTCGGGATAGAGGTAGAGGTGATCCGAGCTTGTGCCGCAGCCGGACAGGGCCAGTTCCGCCAGCCCGAGCTGCGCCGAGACGACCATGTCCTCGGGCCGCATGCGCGCCCACACCGGATAGAGCGACCTGAGCCAGCCGAACAGCGACGCGTCCTGACCCGCCGGCACAGCGCGGGTCAAGGTCTGGAAAAGGTGATGATGGGTATTGACGAGCGCCGGCGTCACCACGCAGCCACCGGCGTCGATCACCTCCCACCCGGCAGGATCCTCCGGACCGCCGGCTCCCACGCTTTCAACGCGACCGTCCACCGCAAGGATGTCCGCGCCAGCAAGCTCCCTCCGATCCGCGTCAATCGTGACGACGACGTCGGCGTTACGGATCCAGTGTTTATGGTCCGTCAAACGATTTCTCCTGTCTGGCAGTCTCGGTGGCTCGGGCGATTCAGGTGGTAGCATCTTGCAAGGCTTAAGTGATTTGTCTAAACATATTCTGAAGCCTAAACAATCTGTTTATATAGATCATCCGCTTGCGCCTACCCTCGTGGATTGATATATAATACTAAATGAGTTTTAGCTATTCATATAGAATAAACGATCAAAATGACTTACACAATTGAACATATCGCCTCGATACTCAAAGGCGCCCGCAAGGCCCGAGGCCTGAGCCAGCGCGAACTCAGCGCCAAGGTCGGCGTGCCGCAAAGCCATCTCTCGAGAGTAGAAAACGGCGCGGTCGACCTGAGGGTTTCCAGCCTCGTGGAACTCACCCGTGCCCTTGATCTGGAGATTATGCTCGTTCCGCGCAAATCCGCCTCTGCCGTAGACGCAATAGTCCACGCCGTGCCCGCAAGTCGGGAAACCGAAACTCCGCGACCGGCTTATGCCCTGGACGAGGAAGACGATGGTTGATGTTGCCGTCCTCAATGTCCTCCTTTACGGCACGCCCATTGGAACACTGACGCGCGTGGCCGGTGACCGCACACTCTTCTCATTCAACGAGGACTACATCGCCGACAAAAACCGGCCCGTCCTCGGCCTCGGCTTCAAGGACCGTCTCGGGGAGCTGATCACCGACTTCAGGCCCACGCAGACCAAGTTGTTGCCTTTTTTCTCCAACATGCTGCCCGAAGGACACATGCGAAGCTATCTCGCCGAGCGCGCCGGCGTGAATCCCGCACGTGAATTCTTCCTGCTTCGGGTACTGGGCAGCGACCTTCCGGGAGCTGTCACCATCACGCCCGCAGATGGAGAGGCTTGGCCGTCCGATGCGGCTGATGATGGGCAGGGTCATGACCGATACGGCCAAGCCCTACGGTTTTCGCTCGCCGGGGTGCAACTGAAGTTTTCGGCCATTGAAGCTGCAAGAGGCGGGCTGACCATTCCAGCCAAGGGCGTAGGTGGATCCTGGATCGTCAAGTTGCCCTCCCAAGCGTTCGTGGGCGTGCCCGAAAACGAATACGCGATGATGACGCTCGCCCAAATGATCGGGATGGACGTGCCGGCGCTTCGCCTCATCGATATCGATGCCATCGGGAACCTCCCGGAAGGGATCGGTGCGTTGAAAGGACAGGCGCTCGCCGTCCAACGCTTCGACCGGCTCTCGGACGGCACTCCCGTCCATATCGAGGATTTTGCCCAGATCTTCGGCGTCTATCCCGACGATAAATACAAAAGAGGCAATGCGCGCAGTATCGCCAACGTCATCGCCACCGAAGGCAGCGAGGCGGACATTGCCGAATTCATTCGCCGGCTCACGTTCAACACCCTGATCGGCAATGCCGACATGCACCTCAAGAACTGGTCGATGATCTATCCCGACCGCCGTCGTGCCGCGCTCGCCCCTGCCTATGATCTGGTCTCGACGATTCCGTACATCCCGGACCCAAGGGCGGCACTCAACGTCAGCCGCACCAAGCGCTTCGATGAGTTCTCCGACGACGAGCTTTCCCACCTTGCCGCCAAGGCGCGCCTACCGTCAAAGTTGGTATTGGACACGGCCCGCGAAACCGTAGCGCTCTTCCATCAGCACTGGGGTGTCGCGAAGGCCGACCTGCCACTTGCCGAAGAAGTCATCGAAGCCATTGAAAGGCACCTGAAAACGATACCGATTGCTTGACTCGACCGGGCCGGGAGGAGCCGGCAATCGTGGCCCATGGCAACGCCTGCCCGAACGCCCCGGCAACCAGGTTGTTGCACCAGTAGCGCCCCGCGCCCCCGATGGCGCTACCGAGCGCAATCCAAATAGATCACGTCGAGGAATCTGTACCGTCACGACCTGCGCCGCCGAGCACCACCAGGGCATCGAGGGCGACACCGCCCCGGCGTCGCAGCACGAAGGGATTGACGTCGATGGACTCGAGCCGGTCGCCCAGATCACGGGCGAGCCGCGATACCGCCATCAACGACTTGACCACGGCGCTCCGGTCCAGCGCCGGCGCACCGCGATAGCCGTCGATCAGACGGGCGGCCCCGGTGCGCGCGATCAGGGCCTCGGCCGCGGCCTCGTCGAGGGTCGGGGCGGCGAAGGCAACGTCGCGATAAAGCTCCAGCGCCACCCCGCCCAATCCGAACATCACTATGGGGCCCATCTCCGGATCGCGCGAGGCGCCGATCACCAGCTCCAGCTCCCCGGCCACCTGCTCGGCCACCAGCACGCCATCCACGGCGACTCCGCCGGCCTTGCGCGCGACGTTGCGCAGGATGGCGCCGTAGCCCTGGCGCACGGCGCCGGCGGTCGTGTTGTTCAGCAGCACGCCGCCCACGTCGGACTTGTGCGTCAGCTCGGCGCCCGCGGCCTTCAGCACCACCGGAAATCCCACGGCGCGGGCGATCCGCACCGCTTCGGCCGCGCTACCGGCCAACCGCTCCCGAGGCGTCCGAAGGCCATAGGCGCGGAGCAGCGCCTTGGAATCGACCTCCGACAGCGGGGTCGGGCCTGCACCGTGGCCGGGCCTGCCGAGCACCCTCCGCACGGCCGCCGGCACCCCTGACCGATCGCCGCGCTTGACCGCCGTCTTCCTGGACAACCGCCGCGCATGGGAAATGACCGAGCGCAACGTGCGCAACGACTTGTCCGGTTCCTGCAGGAACGCGACGTTGCGCAGCCCGTCACGCAGGTCGCGGGCATAGTCGTTCAGGCCGTGCGAGATCATGGTGACGAAGGCGATGGGTTTTCTCGCCCGTGCCGCCAACTCGTTGACCGCCCGCATGTTGGCTTCCTTGTTGCCTCCCTCGGGCGCCCGCAGCAGCTCTTCCTGCAGCAACAGCACGTCGATGCCGGGATCGTCCAGCAGCGTCTCGACGCAGCGGATGTAGGTCTCGTGGCTGGAGAGCGCGCCAAAACCGGAATCCAGGGGATTGCCGATGACGGTGCCGACGCCGAGCAGCTTCTCCAGCCGCTTGCGGGACCTGGCGGCGAGGGGCGGAAAGGACAGGCCGTTGGCTTCCGCATGGTCGAGCAGCACGGCCCGCAGGCCCCCGGAGAAGGTCATGGCGCCCAGCCCTTCGCCCTTGGGCACCCGGACGTGCAGCAGATACTCGGCCATCTCCACCACGTCATCGAGGGTGGCGACGCGGACGGCGCCATGGTCACCGGCGATGGCGTCGAAGGCGGCGATGGATCCCGCCAGCCCGCCGGTATGGGCGAGGGCGGCGGCCCGGCCGTTGTCCGAGGCGCCGAGCTTGACCACGACCACCGGCTTTCCCGCCTTCCTTGCCGCACCGCAGGCGGCCAGGAACCGTCCCGGCTCCCGCACCGCCTCCAGGTAGGAGACGATAAGCCGGGTCTGGGGGTCGGCGGCGAAATACTCGATGTAGTCGGCGGTCTTGAGCCCGGCCTCGTTGCCGCTGCTGACGATGTAGCCCACGTCCATGCCGCGTTCTTCGAGGGTGCGCTTGAGCGCCATCACCAGCCCGCCGGACTGGCCGACGATGGCGATGGGGCCGGGTTTGGTGCGTTGCGGGCGGTTGTCGGTCATGGTGACGAACCCGGCGCCGCCGTTGAAGTTGCCGATGCAGTTGGGGCCGGAAACGGCGATGCCCAACTCCGCGACGGTGGCGGAGAGCTGCCGGCCGCGCTCGACGGCGACGGGATCGGGCACTTCGCCGAAGCCGGACGAAACCACCGTGGCGCTGCGCGCCCCCGCGGCTGCCCCCTCGCGCAGAGTGGCCTCCACGAACGGCGCCGGAACGAACACCGCCAGATGGTCGGGCGGTTCCGGCAACTCGGCGTAGCTCGTGTAGCAGCGCGTGCCCCACACTTCCTCGCGCCTCGGGTTGAGGGGATAGACGGGGCCGCCGTAGCCGTAGCGGTCGAGATTGCGCCAGCAGCGCTGGGGCCAGTTTCCCGGCTTGTCGGTGGCGCCGACGATGACCACGTTGCGCGGATTCAGCAGCGCCTCCACGTCGGGGCGGGGGTTCAGTGCCGGTCGTCGCATTGGGGGTTTACCTGCGCGGGGCGGCATAATCCGTGCGTCAATACGCGGGTGGTGCAGGATTGTCAATGGAGTCGGGGACTCCGCCGGCCTTCGTCTCCGCGCCGGACCGTATCAGAAATCTCCGGCGACGCGACACTCTACGGAAACTTAATCGAAAAAGCTGGCCCCGACTAAAGAAACCGCTTACGATACCGATCGATATAGTATAAAGGGGACACTCGGCTGGGACAGCTTCCCGTGGTTGCAGGGAAAACAGTTCAGCAAGCAAGAAGGAGCCGGCAAGGAAACGAACGTTGAAACAATCAGCAGCATCGTGTCCGTGGTCGCCGTCGGCGTGGCAGTTGGAACCCTCGTAATGATGAGCATCAGGCAGTTGCGCCAGGACATGGACTGGCTGTTTGACAATTATGCGGCAATGCCGCACTATTTGAGTGCGCGCCTCTTGCGATGCGACTAATCTTCACGCGCATTTATCAGCGTGCTGTCCGAAGACTACTCCCGGAAGGGTCGCGCAGGGAAATGGAGACAGCCATCGCCGCTGCTCCCGACGCCGCACCGATCATACGGGGAACGGGCGGTATCCGTAAGCTGCGTTGGGCAATTCCAGGCCGTGGCAAACGGGGCGGGATTCGCACGATCTACTTCTACCGCGCTGATCCTGAAGCCATCTATTTTCTGATGGCGTATGCGAAAACCGACCGCGACGATCTGACTTCTGCGGACATCAAGGCACTTTCACGAATTGTTGCCGCGATTAAGAAGGAAAGGTCATTGACATGACGGCAAAACGCACGGAACTCGGCCGCGATATGGAATCAGCGCTAAGCGAGGTTCTCGCACATGTGCGGGGCGAGGTAATTCTACCACACCGCATCGTCGACGATCCCTCTGCCGAGCGAATCGTCGCCCTTCGCAAGCGACTACGGCTAAGCCGGCAAAACTTCGCCCACCGGTTTGGTCTCGATGTCCGCGCCCTACAGGACTGGGAACAGGGCCGCCGTGTTCCGGACCGGGCGGCTCGTGTCCTACTGACAGTTATCGATCGCGAGCCGGACGCCGTCGTCCGCGCACTCAGCGAAGGGAACACGGCTGCGGTGTTGCCATAGGCCTGAGCCATGTCTTCAGCGAAGGGAAGATCCGCAATAAAACAACGCGGCAATATTCGTCGGCAACTCCCGCTTGCGGTTGCGAAGGGTACAACCGATTCCTCCAATACTCACTGACTCGCCGTAATCCCTCCATCCACGTACATGATCTGCCCGGTCACGAAGGCGGAGGCGTCCGAGCAGAAGAACATCACCGGGCCGACGACGTCCTTGGGGTCGGCGATCCTGCCGAGCGGGATGCGTTCCAGGAGCTGGCTGCGGAACTCGGGGTTCTCGATGACGTGGCGGATCATCTCGGTGTAGACGAAGGTGGGGGCGACGCCGTTGACCGTGATGCCGTTGCGGGCCAGCTCCATGGCGTGCTGCTTGATGAGCATCACCAGGGCGCCCTTGGTGCTGCAATAGGCGGAGTAGCCGCGGTCCCGGAGGCCGAGCTGGGCGCGCACGGACAGGAGGTGGACCTGCCGGCCTCGTTTGGCGGCGGCCTGGTGCTTGGCGACGGCCTGGGCCAGGAACATGGCGCCCTTCAGATTCACGCGATAGACCTCGTCGTAGGCTTCCTCGGAGACTTCCAGCAGCGGCTCCTCGCGCTGGATGCCGACGCAGTTGACCAGCACGTCGATGCGGCCGTGATGGTCGGCCACACTGTCCACCGCGGCCCGGATGGAGGAGACGGACTCCACGTCGAGCGGGATGCCGTCGGCCGCGAGGCCGTGTTCCGTCAGGCTCGAGGCGAGACCCCGGGCTTTGGCCGCGTCGCGCCCGGCGACGGTGACGTAGGCGCCGGCCAGCGCCAGCGCCCAGGCGATGGCTTCTCCGATGCCGCCGTATCCGCCGGGCACGAAGACGACCTTGTCGCGCATATCGAAGAGGTTCGTGAGCTCGGTTGTGAAGTCGATGGTTGGGGTGATGCGTTCCATGGCTCAATGCCTCCTTGGCGGCCAACATGCTCCCCAACGGGCTACTTGCACCGGGGCACCCTCACCCCGACCCTCTCCCGGAGGGAGAGGGAGGAAGTCGCCACGGCTAGGGCCTGTTAACACTAAATTGAAGATATGCTATGCTCATGGGATGGAATTGACGGAAGCGCAATATGAGCGCATTGCAGGGTACCTCCCGGTGCAGCGAGGGAATGTGAGCCTTTCGAACCGACAGGTGCTCAACGCTATTTTGTATGTGGCGGAGCATGGTTGCAAGTGGCGAGGGTTACCGGCTCGGTTCGGCAATTGGCACACGATCTATACCCGGATGAATCGCTGGTCGAAGAACGGGGTGCTGGACCAGGTGTTCGAGCTGCTCCAGAGGGAGCAGATGGTGCGCATCAAGATCGAGGCGGTGTCGCTGGACAGCACCATCGTCAAGGTCCATCCCGACGGGACGGGGGCGCTAAAAAAAACGGCCCCCAAGCCATCGGCAAATCCCGAGGAGGCTGGACCACCAAGATTCATATGGTTGCCGCGGATGCTCGAACGGCCATCACCTTCTCGCTCTCCCCTGGACAGGCCCACGACGCCCCAGAAGGACGGAAGCTGCTGAATCGCTTGGGTCAGCAGCATGACAGTCCCTCGCTGGTCATGGACCGAGCGTACGAAGGCAACGAGACGCGCCAGTTGGCCCTCGATCTAGGGTTTATCCCCGTGGTGCCGCCGTTGTCGACGCGACTCGACCCATGGATGTATGATCGCCACATGTACAAGCGCCGCAATGAAATCGAGAGGTTGTTTCGCCGTCTCAAGGGATTCCGGCGCATCTTCTCCCGCTTCGAGAAGCTCGACGTGGTCTTCCTCGGCTTCATCCACTTCTCGCTCATTGTTGAGGCATTACGATAGTGATTAGTGTTAACAGGACCTAGTCCATGTGCAGGCCCCCGTTGATGTCGATGATCTCGCCGGTGATGAAGCCCGCGTGGGGCGACACCAGGAACGCGATCAGGCGGGCGACCTCCTCGGGTTCGCAGAAACGGCCCACCGGGATCTGCCGGAGCAGGGCCTCGCGCTGGACGCTGGTGAGCTGCTCGGTGACCATCGGCGTCCGTATGTAGGCGGGGGCGACCCCGTTGACCGTGATGCCTTCGGCGGCGACCTCACGGGCGAGGGAGAAGGTCAGGGCGCCCAACCCGCCCTTGGAGGCGGTGTAGGCGGTTCCCGCGGTGAGGCCGCCGCTCTTCATGGCCAGCGAGCAGACGTTTACCACGCGTCCCCAGCGCAGCGCGCGCATACCCGGCAACAGGGCGCGCGCGAGGTAGAAGGCGCCGTCCAGGTTGACCGCCATGAGCCAGCGCCACTCCTCCACCGACGTGCCCTCGGTCTTGTTGTTGGAGAGGACGCCGGCGTTGTTGACCAGCGTGTCGACGGTGCCGTGCTGGTTCCGGATGTTTTCGCAGGCACGCTCCACGGCCGCCGGGTCGCCCACGTCCACGACCAGGGGCGAGGCGGCGTTGCCGACCTCGCCGGCCTCTTCCTCCAGCCGCTCGGCGGTGACATCCATCATGACGACGCGGTGCCCGTCGGCGGCCAACTGGCGCGCCACGGCGGAGCCCAGCGCCCCCGCGGCACCGGTGACCACACTCAGCCGTTGGCTACTCATCCAAGTCGCTCCGCGGCAGGTGGAATGATCCGGCCGGGACATACGGAACATTCATCGATGTTCATCGCCGTGACTCCACGGCCGGCGGCGCCAGCCGGCCGAGATAGGAACGGACGTCCGGCGCCTCGACCATGGCGCGGAAATCCGGATACTCGCGGACCCGGCCCGCCAGCACGAATACGAAGCGCTCGCACACCTCTTCCATCAGCTCGACATGGCAGGGCTCGTTGGGATGCAGGCAGACGAGGACGAGCCTGCCCTCGGCCCGCAGCTTGCGAAAGAAGTCCAGCATGAAGCCGATGTAGCCGTCCCGGGTGTTGAACTGCGGCTCGTCGAACAGGTGCACCATCGGGTAGTCGTGCCTGGCCGGCCGCATCAGGAACGATGGGCGGGTCCGGCGGAAGCGCCGCACCTGGTACGACTGGTGGTAGTGGATCGCCAGCCGGTCCCGCTCCCTGTACTTCACGTCGTGGATGTTCCGGCCCATGACCCGGACCGACCCGGCGCTGGGCGTGTTCGAGCCGGTGATCAACTCGAACAGGGTGGTCTTTCCCGACCCGTTGGGGCCCATGACGCCGACGATGGCCGACTCCGGCATGGTCAGGTCCGCCTCCAGCCGGAACGTCTCTTTCGGCGGCAACAGGCCACGGGTGTAGCGCTTGACCAGACCCTTTACTTCGAGGATCGGCGCCGCCATGCTCATACCCCCAACAGCCCCACGCGGAGATCGTCGTTGGCCAGGAGACCCGCGGCCGGACCCTCGTGCACGATGCGGCCCCGGTCCATGACGTAGGCCCGGTCGCTGACCTGGAGCGCGGTGGAGGCGTTCTGCTCCACCACCAGTGCGGATATCCCCGCTTCCTTGAGGCGCGACACCGTCGCCATCACGTCCTGGACCACCTTGGGGGCCAAGCCCTGGGACGGCTCGTCGAACAACACCAGCCCGGGCGCCCCCAACAGCGCCCGGCTGATGGCGACCATCTGCATCTCGCCCCCGGACAGGTTCTCGCACTCCCGTTCCATCAGGTGTTCCAGCGCGGAGAAGATCCCGAACATCTCGTCCAGGGACCAGGACCGGAAGCGCGTGCGCTTGCGGGCGATGGAGAGGTTTCGCGCCACCGTGAGGGTCGGGAAGATGCGGCGGTCGTCGGGCACCCAGCCGATCCCCAGCCGGGCGATCTCGTGGGTGGCGCGGGCCGTGATGTCGCCGCCGTCGAACCGGATGGTCCCGCGCCGTGCCGGGGTGAGGCCCAGGATCGACCGCAGGGTGGTGGTCTTGCCGGCCCCGCTGGGACCGAGAAGCGCTACCACCTCGCCCTGGGCGATGCCGAGAGACACGCCGAACAGGGCCTGGGTCTCGCCGTAGAAGGTTTCGATGTCGGAGATCTCGAGAATCACGCCGAACCTCCGAGATCGGCCAGCATCGAGCGCTGGACCCATTTGTTCTCCCGCAGCTCGTCCGGTGTGCCGCCGGCGATCACCTGACCCCAGTGGATGACCGAGATGGTGTCCGCGAGGCCGAACAGGAAGCGCATGTCGTGCTCGATGACGACGATGGAGTAGTCGCGCTTCAAGTCGAGCACGAGGTCCCCGAGCCGTCCGGTGGCTTCGGCGCCCAGCCCCGACGTGGGCTCGTCGAGGAACAACAGGCGCGGGTCCGCGGCCAGCGCCACGCCGATCTCCAGCGCGCGCCGCTCGCCGTAGGCCAGATCACCGGCTCGGCGCTGCTCCCGTCCGGACAAGCCGACCCGGGCCAGCACCGCCGCCGCCCGGTCGGCGCCCTCGCCGTCCATGGCCAGCGGCTCGATCATGTTGAAGCCGCGTCCGCGCACCTCCGGCAACGCGATCAGCACGTTCTCCAGCGCGGAATACTCGTCGAACAGGCTCATGGTCTGGAACGATCGCGAAATCCCTTTACGCGCAATGGCGTCGGGCGAAAGTCCGGTGATGTCCTGGCCGTCGAAGACCACCCGGCCCCGGTCGGGCTTGAACGCGCCGGTGAGCACGTTGAAGCAGGTGGTCTTGCCGGCGCCGTTGGGTCCCATGATGCCGCTCAGGCGGCCGGCCTCGAACGAGAGGTCGATGTTCTCCAGCACCACCTGGTGCCCGAACCGTTTGTGTATGCCGCGCGCTTCGAACAGGGCCACGCTTACCTCCCGGCAGGTGAAATGAGGCCCGTCGTCGCCTGCCGCGCCAACATCCGCCGAGCCCGGGCGCCGAAGCGCTCCTGCCAGACGCCGGCGATGCCCTCGGGCTTGAACAGCACCGACACCACGAACACCAGCCCGAACCACAGCAGCCAGGTCTCGGTGACGGCGCCGAGGACGTCCCGGGCCAGGAAGTAGACCGCGACGCCCACGACAGGTCCCCAGAAGCTGACGAACCCGCCGCCGATCAGCGTCATCATGACGATCACGCCCGACGCGTGCAGGCTCATGACGTCGGGGTAGGCGCTCTGCTGCGCCATGGAGAAGAGCGAGCCGGCCAGCCCCGCCACCGCCGCGGACAGCGAGAACACCGCCCATTTGAAGCGCCACACGTTGTAGCCGACGAAGCGCGCCCGCTCCTCGTTCTGCCGGACCGCCTGCAGCACCTTTCCGAACGGCGAATGGACGAGCCGCCAGAGCGCCACGACAACGACCACCAGGACCAGGAGCACGAAGTAGAAGAGGGCGACGTTGGAGTCCAGCGGCAAGGACGCCACGCCCAACTCGAGCGCGGGTCGGGGAATGTTCAGCAGCCCGTCCTCGCCGCCGGTGACCGTGTGCCACTTGATGGCGACGAACCAGAACACCTGCCCGAAGGCGATGGTCATGAGCGCGAAGTAGATGCCGCGCCTGTGGGACAGGAAGCAGGCCACCACCGCCCCGGCGGCGAACCCCGCCACGGTCGCCAGAACGATGCCGAGCAGGAGACTCTCGAAGGCCCACGCCTGGAACAGGCCGAACGCGTAGGCGCCTATGCCGAAGAAGGCGCCGTGGCCGAAGCTCGGGAGGCCCGAGTAGCCGAGCAGGAGGTTGAAGCCCAGGCCGTAGATCATCCAGATGGCGATCTCGATGCCCAGGTACTGGTACAGGCCGACGGCCCCGATCCACAGCGGCAGCGTGGCCATGGCGATGAACAACAGCGCCATCTCGCGGGTGATCCAACCATTCGCGGCGGAAGGGCGCGCTGGCATGCTAGTGGCCTGTAACATGCAATTGTGTACCAATCTGCTTGTCCTTTTCGTCGTCGTCGGCGTTGCTCCTCCTCGCGTGGTGCCCGCCACTGCTCGTCGTCGCGCCTTGACGACAACAAAAAGTCCTGCGCAGCCTGGTACACAATTGCATGCTACAGGCCACTACGCCTCCAGCACGCTCTTGCGCCCCAGCAGGCCGCGGGCGCGCACGGTAACCACGGCGATCAGCAGAAGGTACATGGACAGCAGCGACCACTCCGAGGCGTAGGCCCCCGTGATGCCGACCGCGAGCCCCACCAGGATGCCGCCGAGGACGGCGCCCCAAAAACTCCCGATGCCGCCGAGCACGATGATGAGAAACGCCGGGATGACCGCATCGATGCCCACGTGCGGCCGGAGCCCCCATATGGGCGTCAGCACGATCCCGGCAAGGCCCGCCAAGCCGGCCCCGAGGCCGAACACGAGCAGGCGCAACCGGGTCAGGTTGATGCCGAGCGCCCGCACCATCTCGCTGTCATGGGCGCCGGCCTTGATGATGGCGCCATACGGCGTCCGCTCCAGGAACAGCCACACCAGCAGGATGGCAAACACCGCGAACAGCGCGGCGAAAAGCTTGTACTTGGAGTAGATCAGGCCGGCGAAGAGAAACGCCCCGGACACGGCTTGCGGAACTTGCAGGTATTGTTCGGAGGGTCCCCAGACCAACCGGATGATCTCCTCGATGACCAGGGCCGCGCCGAAGGTCAGCAGCAGTCCGTACTCGGCCTTCTTGCCGTAGGTCCGGCGCATGCACAGCTCGAGACCCATGCCCACCACCGCCACCAGCACCGGCGCCAGGAGAATCGCGAGCCCGTAGCGCATGGCCAGGGGGAGGGCCTGGTAGCCGTCTCCCACCGCGCCGAGCCAGGCGAGGTCCGGCGCGATGACGACCATGGCGAAGTAGGCGCCGAGCGCGAAAAGCGAACCGTGGGCGAGGTTGATGAGCTCCATGACGCCCACGATGAGCATGAAGCCCAACGCGATGAGCGCGAACAGGAGACCGAGGCTGAGGCCGTTCAGCAGATGGGGGACCAGATTCGCCATGGCGAATGTTGAGAATAGCATGCCGCCGGCTCCCCCATGGAAACCGGCGGCAGCCAAAAGGACCCCTACATCTCGTAGGTGGGCGTGGCCTCCAGCGACTCCATCTTGCAGGCCGCGTCCGCTCCCTTGTCGCGGATCTCCGCCGGGCTCGACTGGCTCAGGACCTTGAACATGTCGTCGCGGTCCTTGGTGCCGGCGTTGGCGGTGGCCAAGTAGATGGTCTGCTGCATCTGGTGCGTCCCGGCGTTCATGAACGCGTCGTGGTGCTGCATCCGGTCCCGGGCCGACACCTTCAGGCCTTCGAGTTGCTGGATGACCTTGCGGTTGTTGGTGGAGCCCGCCCGCTCCACCGCGCTCAGCAACTCGCGGGTGGCCATGTAGCCGTTGTAGAAGACGTTGCCGGGGACCCGCATCTTGGTGTCGGGGTAGGCGGCCTGGTAGCGCTTCACGAAGTCGGCGACGCCCGGCAGGTCGAGCTTCCAGTACCAGGTGGTGCCGAACACGCCGAACAGGTTCTTGATGGGCAGGCCGTAGACGTCGGGCCAGTCCTGCTGGTTGTTGATCCAGGCCATCTTCTGGCCGAGCCCGAGTTGGGAGACCTGCTGGCGCATGGCCTTCTGGTCGTCGCCGCCCACCGCCGCCGCCACCACCTGGGGAGCCGCCTGCTGTACCTTCAGCAGCATGGCACTGAAGTCGCGCGTGCCCTGCGGCACCAGGATCTCGTCGATGATCTCGCCGCCGAACTGGTCGACGAGCTTGCGGGTGGCCTTCGAGGTGTTGTGGCCCCAGACGTAGTCGTTGGTCATCAGCAACCACTTCTTGCCGTAGGCGCTGATGGCGTTCTTGACCGCGGCCTGGGCGAAGTTGGTGCCGTTGCCGTCCCACACGAACTTGACGCGGTGGCAGTTCTTGCCCGATTCGGTGGGCGAGCTGGAGTTCGTGTTGAGGTACACGGTGCCGTATTTCTGGGCCACCTGCGAGATGGCGTTGGCCACGCCCGAGCTGACCGCGCCGATGAGGAAGGCGCACTCGTGGCGCGTGATCAGGCGCTCGGCTACCCGGCTGCCCGTGGCCGGGGTGGTCTCGGTGTCGATGTGGATGGTCTCCACCTTGCGACCGAGCACGCCGCCTTTCTTGTTGAACTCGGAGATGGCGAGTTGCATGCCCCGCCGGTCGGACGCGCCCGAGTTGGCGTACTGGCCGGATGCATCGGACGTGAGGCCGATCACGATGGGCTTGTCCGAGCCGGCGGCGTACAGGCGATTGTAGCGCCACGGCCCCATGAAGGGCACCGCCGCGGCCCCCGCCGTCAGCAGCCCGGCCTTCTTCAACAGTGAACGTCGCGTGAGATTCCTGCGTGACATCTTCTTGTCCTCCTTTCGTGACATGCGTCTTTACGTTCAGTCGACCGCGGCTCAGGGCGTGGCCTCGTCGCCCGCGGTCGGTGTCGTACCGTCCGATTCGCGATCCAGGATGGCGAGCCCGTTGAGCTTTTCCTGCACGTGGAGCAGATCCCCCACCAGGCCGTCGGCGTAGCCGAGGTTGAGCCCCTGTATGAGCGCGTGCTGCACCGCCCGTCCGAGATTGCCGGACAGGGGGACCGTGTCAGCCATGTGGTTGTAGTAGCGGAGGTCCTTCTCCGCGTTGGCGAGGCTGAAGTTCAAGCCGGAGCAGTCCCCGGACTCGATGGCCTTGGGCACGATCAACTGGAAGATCCCGCTGTTGGCCCCGCCCACGGAGACGACGTCGGAAAACCGCTTGAGATCGACCCCGGTGGCCGCGCACGCGCACATGGCCTCGGATATCAGAGCGGCGTAGCCCATGGTGATGAAGTTGTAGATGAGCTTGGTCTTGTGGCCGGAACCCACGGGCCCCATGTGGAAGATGTTCTCGCAGCAGGCCTCCAGCAGCGGGCGGACGCGGGCGAAGTCCTCTTCGTTGGCTCCCACCATGGTGTTGAGACGCCCGGCCTCGGCCTCCGCCGGGGTGCGCGCCAGCGGCGCGTCCACGAACGAAGCGCCCCGCTTGTCCAGGTCGACGGCGATCCGCGCGCTCGACGCGGGCTCGCTGGTGGAGCAGTCCACGACGGTCAGACCGTAGTGCGCTCCTTCCAACAGCCCGTCCCGCCCGTAGACGATGCTCTCCACCTCGGGGGTTCCGGTCACGCAAAGGAAGACGACGTCGGATTCCGCCGCCAGTTCCCAATGGTTGCGAAGCTCCGTCGCGCCCAGGCCGACGAGTTCCTCGACAGGGGCCCGGTTCCGATGGGCCACCACCGCGAGCGGGTATCCAGCGGAAAGGATGTTCTTCGCCATGCCACGGCCCATCAACCCCGTACCGGCAAATCCCACCGTCTCCGTCATGATCGCTCGCCCCCGTTTCGCATAGAAATTCGAAAACGCGCCAAACTTGAAACCTACGTTCGATTCTAATACAGATTCGCTTTCAGATGTCAAGAGTGAATATTTGTTCTCTACATCTTCCGTTGAATTTTTACTCGAACTCTGGGAATGTCGCGGTATGAGGGTCGGCACCGACGACGAAGAGGCAGGGTAAGGCGTGGCGAGCGTAAGGCCGCCCAAGGAGTTCGACCGGCTGCGCGAGGCGTTTCAGCACCGCTTCGAGTCGCTGAGCCCGCACCTGAAACGGATCGCTCAGTACGCGCTCGAAGATCCCAACCGCTTCGCGCTGCAGACGGTGGCCGAGACGGCGCGGGAGACCGGCGTCCAGCCCTCCACACTCATCCGGTTCGCCAAGGTGTTCGGCTTCTCGGGTTTCTCCGAGATGCAGCGTATCTTCCGGCTGCGCCTGATCGAAGGCGCGGCGCCGTTCCGGGGCGAGATCCACGAGCACCGGGGCGAGTTGCAGGAAGCTGCCAAGGACGACCCCGCGGCCATCCTGAACGGCTTCGCCGACGCTTCCGCCGCCGCCCTGGACCATCTGAAAGCGGACATCGACGGGAACACCCTGCGAAGAGCGGTGCGCATGATGGACGGCGCCAAGTCCATCTACGTCATCGGCCAGCGGCGGGCCTTCCCGGTGGCGGCGTATCTCGCCTACGGCCTCATCAGGCTCGAGTACCGGTGCCACCTGCTGGACTCCGTCGGCGGCATGGTGCCGCAGCAGGTCGCGACCATGAGGAACGACGACCTGCTGGTCGCGGTCAGCTTCGCCGAGTACTCCCCGCCGGTGGTGGACATCGTCTCCGACGCCCACATCCGCAAGGTGCCCGTGCTCGCCATCACCGATTCGATGACGAGCCCGCTGGCCCGCAACTCCAGCCTGTATTTCGTGGTGCGGGATACCAGGGCGCACCGTTTCCGGCCCCTGGCCGCGCCCATCGTGCTGGCGCAGTCGCTGATCATCGCCTTGGGCTACTACCGCGACGCGCGCCTGGAGCAGGTTGCCGCGGGGATCCGGAAACCCGCCGGGGGGAGCGCGCGACGGCGGCCTTGAGAATCCGCGCCGGACGGGACTCCCGCCCCCGAACCTGCCGCGCGACCGACCTGACTCAGCCCCGGACGGCGATGATGTACCCTTGGGCGTGATCGCCGATGATCTCGCAGCGCGTATCGCCCCAAGTGTGGAAATAGAACGCCATGTAGGCGCACAGCACTGCGTCCAGCCGGTCCTCCAGGTCCTTCAGCGCCGAGCCGCGCAGTGAGTGAGGGTCGTCGCGAAGCAGCCGGGAGAGCTCACGCGATGGCAACAGGGGAGGCTGCTGTCGGGCGAGGTACGTCTCGATCGCCTGCTGGAACTCCGCCAAACCCGTCTGCCGGGCCGGCACCGGACCCTTCTTGTACTTGATGATCCGCGGCCGCTCGAAGAACGCCACTTGCACCAGGTGGGGGAAGATCTCGAGCTGGCGGCGGCCGCCTCGCCCGGGAAGGAACGGGTTGGACGAGAACCCCCGGCGCCGGAGTTTGCGGCAGAGCCGCACCGGCCGCTCGCAACGGACTCGGTTAGCCGGGTAGACCCCCGCGTGATAGCGGCTGAACCGGGACGAGACCATCTTGTCCGCCGGCCGGGACGTCCCCGGCGGATTCTTCGCGATGATGGGCGCGTCGATGCCCAGCCACACATCGTCCCCGCCGCAGGCCTCCACCCATTCCAGGATCTCCTCATCCGTAGTCAACCGCTCCGCCCGCACCAGACGGCAGCCCGCTCCGTCCGACACGAGATGCGCCAGTCCGGTCGGGTTGCGGTTGCCCCAGGCGAGGTCGATGCCGATGAAATTCATGGCGGAGGGCAGGGAAAAGCGTCCCGGCGACGTTGGGGACGGCGGGAGCGGCCGGCCTATCCGTCCGAATTGCGTGAGCGCAACCGGAACGGCGGCTCTTCCCCCGCCATCAGCCGGCGGATGTTCTCCCGGTGGCGGACCACCACCAGGAATCCGATGACGAGGTTCAGCCAGACCGCTTCCACCGGATACGACAGCGCCCACGCCGCCACCGGGCCCGCCACGGCCGCGGCCATGGAGGCCGGGGACACCCGGCGGCTTGCCAGGACCACCAGGGCGAAGACCCCCAGCAACACCAGGATGCCCAGCGGCATGACGCCGACGTAGACGCCGGCGGCGGTGGCCACGCCCTTGCCGCCCTTGAACTTCAGGAAAACGGGGTAGAGGTGGCCGGCGAAGGCGGCCAGTCCGGCCGCGGCGGCCGCGGCCGCCCCGAGGTCCAGCAGGTGGGCCGCCAGAACCGGCAGGAAACCCTTGGCGACGTCGAAGAACAGGGTGAGGAGACCCTTCCTCCACCCCAGCGTCCGCGCCACGTTGGTGGCGCCGATGTTGCCGCTGCCGGCGCTGCGCACATCCACGCCCGCGGACGACCCCACCAGGAAGCCGGAGGGTACGGATCCCAGCAGATAGGACAGTATCGTCAGGAGAATCGTAGCAGCCATGGCGTCGAGCCGGCCCGTCGGTCGGCCGGCATATTCCCTTTCCGGGACAAAAAAAGGGAGGAAGCACGGGGCCTCCTCCCTCTGTCGCAAGGCCCGTTTCCTATGCCGCGGGCTTCACGTACACGCCCGGATCCATCCGCGACTCGGCCCCGAGCCTGGTCATGTCGGACTCGAACATCTCGCGGATGTACTCCGGCTGATCGTAGTACTCGATCTGGTTGCCGCCGGACTTCACGTCCTTGTCCACCTTGGAGATGTCTCCGTAGCCCTCGCCCATGCTGTGCTTGATGCCGCCGAAACGCAGCGGCAGGTAGCGCGCGCCGGTGGGGCCCAAGTTGAAGTGCTGGTGGAACATCATCTCGGGCGGCACGAACACGCTGCCGTCCTGCCAGTCGTAGCGCTTGGGCTCCTCGCCTTCCCACCAGAACAGCGAGAATCCCTGCCCCTTGATGATGATGACGTTGAAGCCCGGCCCGTGGCGGTGGGCCTTCTTGTAGGTGCCCACGGGGAACTCCGAGATGTGCGCCGCCATGGTGCCGTCGCACATCTCCAGGAAGACGTTCTTTCCGCCCGCGCCGCGCTCCTTCCACTCCTGCAGGTTGAAGGTGCGGGTGTCGGCGATGAAGTTGGTCTCCCAGATGCGGCCGGGATGCTGGGTGCCCTGGCTGGAGAAGAAGTCCGGGCGCCCGTCGAAACGGTCCCGGAAGTCGTAGGGCGTGTTGAAGATGAAGTCGTCGTTGTGGAAGAGGCTGAAGACGATGGGCATGTTGTTGACCGAGAACAGCCGCGCCGGCTTGTCGCCCTGGCCGTTGAAGTGCTGGTGATGCACGTTCAGCGGGACCGAAATGAGGCTGCCTTCCTGCCACTCGAAGGTCTGCTTGGCGCCGTTGTCGTTCCAGATGGTGGTGGCGCCGCGGCCCTGCACCACCAGGATCAGTTCCTCGTAGAGGTGGCGCATGGGGTTCAGGCTCTTGCCCGGCGCGATCTCGACGATGTAGGCGCCGGTGGCATCGCCCGCTCCCTCCATGTTGAACAGGGTCCCGTCACCGCCCATGCGGTCCCACCACTTGAGCGGCACGTCCTTCAGGTCCTTGATGAAGAAAGTGTCGACGACGTCGATCCCCTCGCCCTTCTGCCACTTGTAGAAGTAGGGGATGTTGTCCATCGTGGTCTCTATCTCTTCCGCCGGCTTGGCCATGTGCTCCTCCGAATCTCAAGTAAAATTCAAGAGCTACCTTCTACATGAGGCGTTTTGAAAATACAACCAACGGTCGCGGCCCCAAGCCCTGCGAGCAGGCACCTTTGGTCACGAGCCGTCTTGACATACAACAATTACTAATTTATTTATGAATTAGTAATTTCCTGGTCTCAGACGATGAAGATTCCACGAACTCCGCCCAGCCTCGGGGAGATACTCTCGAGCCCGAAGGAACCCGACCAGCTAATGCGGATTGTCACACACGAAGGGATCGGTGCCTCCCAAGGGAAGAAGTACCGGCATTGGGAAAACCTCCGTCGCATCCGACCCCCGACCGGACTTTCATCCGAGGAATGGTGGGCGGCCGTGAAACTCGCACGCCACCAGACACGCAGGGCCATTCCGCTGAAGGACAACAACGGTGACTTGTTCACCTACTGCCTCGCGGATCCCGTTCTAGAATCCCTCTACGAAATCGACCGGGACGTGAACGGGAGAATCACGACAAATGACCAGCTCCTGAATCCACAAACCAGGGACCGCTATGTCGTGAGCTCCCTGATCGAGGAAGCCATCACCTCGAGCCAGCTCGAAGGGGCGTCAACAACGCGCGACGCGGCGAAACAAATGATTCGTTCCGGCCGAAATCCGGTGAATCGAAGCGAGAGGATGATCCTCAACAACTACCGGGCGATCCAACGGGTCAAGGAACTCACGGGCCAGCCCCTTACCTCCGAGATCGTATTCACGATCCACCAGACGTTGGTCGAAGGAAACCTCGATGAGGATCACACCGGCAACCATCTGAGGAAACCGGGTGACGGAGTCGCCGTCTTTCACGACGGAGATGGAACCCTGCTCCATACTCCCCCGCCCGCGGGAGAGATCGCCCGTCGCACGGCCGCCATGTGTGACTTCGCCAACAAGACTCGGACGGACACCTTTCTCCACCCGATCCTGAAGGCGATCATCCTCCACTTCTGGCTTGCCTACGACCATCCGTTCGTCGACGGCAACGGCCGGACCGCCAGGGCGTTGTTTTACTGGTCGGTACTCTCACAGGATTTCTGGATGTTCGAGTTTCTTTCGATTTCGGCCGTCATTCGGAGATCGCCCACCAGGTATGCCAGATCTTTCCTTTACACCGAGACCGACGAGAACGATCTGACCTACTTTCTCTTGGCTCAGCTCCAAGTCATCCAGCAGGCCATCAAAGCCTTGTACGAATACCTCGACAAGAAGGCGTCGGAAATTCAAAGCATCGAGAAGATTCTTCAAGCCCACGTCTCGATCAACCACCGGCAACTCGCGCTGCTCGGGCATGCCCTGCGCCACCCAGGGGCGCGCTATACCATCGACACACACAAGAAGACTCACAGAGTCACCTATCAGACGGCACGGACCGACCTTCTCGATCTTGCCTCACGGAACCTGCTCGTCAGGACGAAGACGGGGCGATTTTTCTCTTTCACCGCGGCTACGGACCTGGCGAAGCGGCTAAAGGTCTTGCGACCAATTACTAATTTATAAACAAATTAGTAGAAATTTGGTACTTTGAAAGAGCGCGCGGTCCGACATGCCCTTGTTTGACACCCCGGATTCCGCTTCCCTATAGTCAGTGCCTTCACGGCACCGTAAACCTTATCCCCAGGGAGTTCACAGATGTGGATTAACGAACCGCGGGCGAAGCGGGTTCTGGCCGAGCGGGACCTGGACGGCCTGATGGCCGCCACCAACATTCCCAACGTCTTCTACCTGAGCGGCGTGTGGCGCCGGCAGGACATCGCCGCCATCGTCACCCGGGACGCCGTCACCGCGCCCTGGATCGTGATCCCCCGGGGCGAGGTGGACTACATGGTGGACACGGTGCCGCCCGCGGGGGTGGTCACCTACGGCACCTTCCACCGCGTGATGGAGGACAACGGGCCGCTCACGCCGCGCGAACAGCGGATCCGCGAACTCGGCATCGACCCGGAGCCGGTGAAGGATTTCTTCGAGGGCATCGCCCGGACCGTGGAGAACGCCGGCCTCGACAGCGGCCGGCTCGGCTACGACGAACGGGGCCTGGACCCGGCGCTGGCGGAGCGTCTCAAGGAGCGCTTTCCGCGGTTGGAGCTGATGCCGGCGATGTCGGCGTTCCGGGAGATCCGTATGGTCAAGAGCGCCGCCGAGATCGAGCGCATGACCGAGGCGGTGCGCATCACCGAGCAGTCCATCTACGAGGCCGCCCACGAGGCCCGTGAAGGCATGACCGAGGCGGAGATGTGCCTCGCCTTCGACTTGGGACAGGTGCGGCGCGGCGCCGAGCCCAACATGAACCACGTGGGCTTCGGCCGCAGCGCCGCCCTGGGCATGACCAACGTGCCGGAAGACACCCTCAAGGTCGGCGACATGATCCGTTTCGACGTGGGGTGCCTCTACAAAGGCTACCTCACCGACATGTCGCGGACCTTTTCGTTCGGACCGCCGGACGACAAATTCTCCAGATATTACCATGCGATACTGAAAGGCCAAGATCTGGCCCTTGACCTTGTCAAACCGGGCAAGGTCGCCTCGGAGATCTTCAACGAAACGGTGGCGGAAGTCCGCGAGACCGGCATCCCGCACTACGCCCGCCAGCACGTGGGACACGGCATCGGTTTGGGCCTCGGCGGCTACGACCGCCCCACCATCTCGCCGGGAGACGATACGCCCCTGGAAGCCGACATGGTGCTGTGCATCGAGACTCCCTACTACGAGATGGGCTGGGGCAGCGTGCAGGTGGAGGACATGATCGTCGTCACCGAGGACGGCTACCGCCGCCTCACCTCGGTGCCGCGCCACCTCCAGGTGCTGGAGCCGCGTTCGTGATGGCGCCCTTCGACTTGCCTGTCCTGAGCGTGTCGAAGGGCACAGGGCGAACGGGGTTGTTTCTCGGAATCCTTGAACTCAACCGTTCGCCCTGAGCGTAGCGAAGCGAAGTCGAAGGGCGCCGTCACGATTGATCCGAATCCCGAAGCCAGTCCCCACATGAGCCACCTCACCGGCCTCGCCTGCATCCGCTGCGGCGCATCCTTCGGCATCGAGCCCCGTTTCGACGGGTGTCCGGAATGTCGAGCCCGGGCGCCCGCCAACCTGACTCCGTGCTACGACCTCGACGCCGCCGCGCGGACGCTGTCCGTCGCGTCGTTGCGGGATCGGCCTTCGGACATGCGGCGCTACCGCGAGCTGCTGCCCCCCGACGTCCAGGACGCCCCGACCCTCGGCGAGGGCGAGACCCCGCTGCTCCACTGCGAGCGCTACGGGCGCCGGCTCGGCCTCGAGCGGCTGTTCCTGAAGGATGAATCCCAGAACCCGTCGGGCTCCTTCAAGGACCGGCTGGCATTCGCCGCGATGGCGATGGCGAAGCGGTTCGGCGCCAGGGCGGTGGGGGTCAGCTCCACCGGCAACGCCGGCGCCGCGGCCGCGGCCTACGCCGCCCGCGCCGGGCTCCCGTGCATCGTGCTCACTGTCCAGGGGGCGGCCTCCGCCATCGTCACCCAGATGCAAGCCTACGGCGCCATGGTGGTGGCTACCCGCACCAAGGCCGACCGCTGGAAGCTCTTGCAGACCGGGGTGGCCGAGTGGGGCTGGTATCCGACCTCCCCCTATTTCGGGCCGCCGGTGGGTAGCAACCCCTACGGCGTCGACGGCTACAAGACCCTCGCCTACGAGGTATGCGAGCAATTGGGCTGGGAACCGCCCGACTGGTGCGTGCTGCCGGTAGCCTACGGCGACGCGCTGTTCGGCATGTGGAAGGGTTTCGGCGAGCTGGCGCTGCTGGGCGTGATCCGCAAGCAGCCCCGCATGGTGGCGGCGGAGATGGCCGGCTGCCTCGCGGCGGCGTTGGTCTCGGGCGAAGATGCGATTCCCGAGATCGCGGCGCCGTCCCCCTACGTGGCCGGCTCCATCAGCGTCAACCAGAGCACCTACCAGGCGCTGCACGCCCTGCGCGCCTCCGGAGGCACGGCGCGGGTCGCGCGGAACGACGAGCTGCTGGGACTGCAGCGGGATCTGGCCGCGGACGAAGGCATCTACGCCGAGCCTTCCTCCCTCGCCGCCCTTGCGGCAGTAGGCCGCCTGTGCAAGGAAGGGCAAATCGGCGGAAACGACACGGTCGTCGTGGTGAACACCGCCAGCGGGCTCAAGGACACCGCCGCCACCGCCGGGGCCGCATCGGAGATTCCCACCTTGGACGGCGACACCGCCCAATTCCTGGCAACCCTGCGAGACGCCTACGGGTATCGGGCGGAGGCAGACAGACCCTCATGAAGTTCAGCATCCAGCTCCCTACCTGCACCGAGGGCCTAGTGAACCCGGTGCCGTTCGTGGAACCGGAGGCCTTCATCCACATGGCCCAGGAAGCCGAGCGGCTGGGATACGACGCGGTGTGGGGCAACGACCACATCACCCCGGCGGCCTACGCGCGGCAGAAATGGCCCCAACCGCCCAACTTCTACGAGGTCCTGGTGACCCTGGCCACGGTGGGCGCCCGCACCACGCGCATCAGGCTGGGCACGGCGGTGCTGGTGCTGCCGCTGCGGGACCCGGTGCTGCTGGCCAAGCAGGTGAGCACCCTGGACCGGTTCACCAACGGGCGGGTATTCCTGGGCACCGGCATCGGCGCCTACCGCGAGGAGTTCGACGCCCAGTGGCCGCGGCGGAAGGCGGAGCGGCGCGGCGACCTGCTGAACGAGAGCCTCGATGCCCTGCAAACCCTGTTCCGGGACGCCGACGCCACCTACGAGGGCCGGCACATCGCCTTCAGGAACATCGCCATGCGCCCCAAGCCGGTCCAGGACCCGCTCCCGATTTTCATCGGCGGCCACAACGAGGCCATGATCCGGCGCGCGGCCCGGCTCGGCCAGGGATGGCTGCCGGGTTGGCGGCCTTTCGAGCAGATCGTGGAGCGGGTGGCACTGCTCCGCCGGTTGACGGAGGAGGCCGGCCGACCTGCCCGGGCCGTGGAGGCCTGTTCCCAGTTCACCCTGTGCATCGGCAAGACTCTGGAAGAGGCGCGGGCGCGATACCGCAAGACCGGCATGGTCCAGCACCGGGTCTCGTTGGCACACACGGGCCGGGACCCAGCCTTGGCCGAGACCAGCAACCTCATCGGCAGCCCCGCCAGCATCCTCGAGCAGGTGGCGTTCCTGGACAGGGCCGGCGTCGACCACGTCTGCGCCTTGCAGTTCCCGTCGGACACGGGCGCGGAGATGCTCGAACAGATCCAGTGGCTGGCCGAGGAGGTGATGAAGCCGTTCAACAGCGGCTAGTGCCCGAAAACGTCATTTGTATGTTGAGAAAGCCTCTCAGATCGGCCAATTTGAGGGGTAGGCATGCGGGGGGAGCCGCACGTCATAGGGTGAGAGTCTTTAGGGGCTCTGCACCGGGCGGGAGTAGGACACCCCGCATGCCAGTTGTCGCTCCGAACAGATACCGGGGGGTAGTGGCCCCGCATAAGCAAGTGTGGAGGACAGCGTCATCCTAGCAGAAGAGGAGGCGGGCATGAAGGTATATGCAGGGCTAGATGTAGGCAAGCGGGAGTTGGTGGTGTGGGTGATGGGCGAGGGGTTGCGGCGGTTCAGGAATGAGGCAGGGGGCATCCGGGAGATGCGGGAGTGGCTGAGAGCGGAGGGGGTGAAGCAGGTGGTGTGTGAGGCGACGGGGGGCTACGAGCGGGGGGTGGTAGCGGGACTGAAGGGGAGTGGGGTGGCGGTGCACGTGGCGCATCCGACGCGGGTACGGGGGTTTGCGCAGGCGCTGGGGCGTGGGGCCAAGACCGATCCTATGGACGCGGAGGTGCTGGCGCATTACGGCGCGATGATGAAGGTGGAGGGGGAGGAGGAGGGGGACGGTGCCAGTGAGGAGTTACGGGAGGTGTTGGGACGTAGGCAGCAGTTGGTGCAGCAGCGAGTGCAGGAACTCAATCGGCTGGAGAAGGGGCTTCGGGGGGCGAACAAGAAGTCCTGTGAGCGCCATGTGGCATGGCTGGACAAGGAGATCGCGCGGCTGGACAAGGCCCTCCAGGCGCTGTGGCGGCGTCACCCGGAGTTGCGGGAACGGGCGGCCCTGTATCAGAGCGTGAAGGGCGTGGGAGAGCTCACCGCGGCCACCTTGCTCGGGTACTTGCCCGAACTGGGCCGAGGGTGCGGCAGAGGCTTGACCTCCTTGGCGGGCTTGGCGCCTTGGTCCCACGACAGCGGCCGGCGTCAAGGCTACCGCGCCATCCGCGGTGGCCGTGGCACCGTCCGTCGGGCCTTGTACATGGCCGCGCTGTCAGCGACACGGTGCAACCCCGAACTGGGTGGTTTCTATCGTCGGTTGCGGCGCCGCGGCAAGCCCGCAAAGGTGGCCCTGGTGGCGGTGATGCGAAAGCTCTTGTTGCAACTCCATGCCATCGCACGCCGTGGCACCCCGTGGTTGCCGACCCCCAACCCACAGCCACTTAGCCCTTGACTCCCATCACAGATACTCCCGCGGAAGCGGGAATCCAGGGGCGGGGGGAGGATACAGTTCATGGCACGACCAAAGACCGCGATAGGCTACCTGCTGCCCACCCGAGAAATCGTGATGGCGCAAACCGTGCCGGATCTGAGCCGCATCGTCCACCTGGCGGAGCGTGCCGAGGAATTGGGCTTCGACTCCCTGTGGGTGGGGGACAGCATCCTGGCGCGGCCGCGCCTGGAGCCGCTGACCACCCTGGCCGCGGCGGCGGCGCGCACCAGCCGCGTAAAGCTAGGCACCGCCGTGCTCCTCCCGGCCTTGCGCCACCCCGTCGTCCTGGCCAACGAGCTGGCCAACCTCGACCTCGTCTGCAACGGCCGCCTGATCCTGGGCCTCGGCATCGCCGGCAACAACAGCAGCATCGAGCGGGAGTTCACCGCCTGCGGCGTGGATTTCCGCCACCGCATCGGCATCTTCGAGGAGGGCGTGGCGCTCATGCGGCGGCTGTGGACGGAGCCCGAGGTGACCTTTCACGGACGCCACTTCCAACTCGACGGCGTGCGCCTGGGCCTTCGGCCCGCCCAGACCTCGGGCATACCTCTATGGCTGGCCGGCGGCGTGGACAACGCGCTGCGCCGGGTGCTTCGGCTCGGCGACGGCTGGTTTCCGTTGCCCAACTCTCCGGAGCAGTTCGCCCGCCACTGGCAGCGGCTGGAAGAGTTGGCAAACGAAACGGGCCGGGACGCCGGCAACCTGGCTCGAGCCGTCTACGTCTCCGTCAACGTGAACGACGATGCCGCCCAGGCCGAGCGCGAGATGCGCGCGTTCATGGAAAGCTATTACAACGTGCCGTACGAGACCATGGTGGCCGTGCAGCCCCCGTACAACGGCCCGGCTGCCGGCTGCATCGAATGGCTCCGAGCGTTCATCGAGCGCGGCGCGGAAACCATCGTGGTGCGTTTCGGCGCCCCCGATCAGACAGCCCAGCAGGAACGCTTCGCCGCGGACGTGCTACCCGCGTTCCGGGCGTCATGAGAACCGCTGAAACCATCCGTAGGTCGGAGTAGCGAAGCGTAATCCGACATGCACGCACACCTCCCGAAAGGAACGCATGACCGACATCCAATTCGACCTCGGCTTCAGCTCCCGAACCGTAGCCGCCTACCCGCTCGCCCGCCGCATCGCCATCATCAAGAGCGCGGAGGCCCTCGGCTTCGACCGCCTGTGGCACTCCAACGAGAAGTTCGGCCGCGACATGGTGGCCAACATGACCCTGAGCGCCGCCCACACCGAGCGCATCGGAATCGGCGCCGCGGTCACCGACCCCTACAGCGTGCATCCCGCCCTTACCGCCGCCGCCATGGCCACGGTCGACGACATCTCCTCGGGCCGCGTCATCGTCGGCATCGGCGCCGGCGGCTCGGGTTTTCCCGCCATGGGCATACAGCGGGAGCATCCGGTGGCGGCCACCGGCGACGCCATCGCCATCATGCGCGGGATGTGGGCCGGCAAGCCCGCGACCGTGGACGGCAGGGTGGTGAGCGTCCGGAGCGGCGTGCTGGGGTTCAAGGCGCGCCCCGACATCCCCATCGTCATCGCCACCCGCGGCCCCGCAATGTTCCGCCTCGCCGGGCGCGTCGCCGACGGCGCCATGATCGCCACCATGGCTACCCCCGAGGGAGTCCGCATCGCCTGGGATTTCGTCCGCCAGGGGGCGCAACAGGCCGGCCGCGACCCCGACGGGATCGAGATCATCTCGCGCGTCGACACCTGCGTCGACCGGAACCGCGACAAGGCCCGCGCCGGCGTCAAGCAGATGATCGCCTTCCTGTTGTGGAGCAGCCATCCCAACCGAGACTTCGTCGCCCAGTTGGGCATGGAGGTCCCCGCCGACCTGGAAGCCATGATCGCCAAGCGCGACTACGAGCTGATGTTCGAGGCCGGTCCGCTGGTGCCCGAGGAGTTCGTCGACGCCTTCGCCTGGGCCGGCACCCCCGAAGAAGTCGCCGCCAAGATCACCCGCATCGCCGAAATGGGCATCCGCCGCTTCGGCACCTGGGTGCTAGCCCCGCCGGGAGGCGGGATCGAGTCGGTGATTCAACTCATCGCCGAGGAGGTGATGCCGCGGGTGCGGCGTTCAGAGCGGTTGATTTAGAGACTGCCGGCACTTGGTCCCGACCAGGAGCGCCCGGTGTCACCCTGTTCACTATCGCCTACAACCGCCGCACGTCGGCCAACACGGCCATCTTGCGATCGAGCGTCAGGACTTCCATGCCGCTCCGCGCATAGTCATCGGCGATAAGACGGTCCAACAACCCCGCACCTCTGGAAGTTTCAAGGGCCTCGATAACGGAGCGTCCGTTCAGAGGGGAGACCAACCCACTCTGCAACGCGTCGAGCAAGGCGGTACGCGCTGCAATCTTGGATACGGCATAGTGGTGCTGAACTGCGACGTAGGCCTCGCCAACGACTTGGTTGGAAGCGAAGATCTCGCTGCCTTCTTCTTCGATCAGCGCCCGAAGCCCGTTGACGCAGTGCTCGAATTCTTTCGCCGGTTCTCCGGTGAGCAACCGCATGAGCACCGAGGTATCAATCCCGTAGCGACGGGTCATACCCTTGCTCCCGGAAGAACTGGAGGTCGAACGGAGGACGACCGGGCGCAATTTTGTCGCGTAGCGTTCCCAGACGCGAATAGTCGATACGCCTCGGTCGCAGGACAAAGCCCCCGGTACCCTCTTCAAGTTCGAGTTGATCTCCAGGACCGACACCTAGCACGTCCAACACCCGCGCGGGAAATGTGACCTGTCGCTTTGATGTAATCTTGAGGATCATCGGCGGCCTCCTCCTTACCGATATCATAGGTTAGTAAGGCAACCAATGCAAGGGCACCCATCAATACAGGCACGGTGCCTACCTGGACGCGATGAGCCTCGCGGATAGCCCCCGAAACGCCGAGAGCACCATCTCGACCAGAAACTCCGTCGGGCGGGTCAGGGCGTCCGTGACGGGGATGCCGAGCTCGTCCCGGTATCGCGTGATGGCGGCGCTGACATCGGCGTCGGTCATGTTCTCGTGGTTGATCGTGAGGCCGATGACCTTTGTATCGGAGAAGGTCTCGATGAGATGGATTTCGTCGGCCGGCTCCGGCATTGCCATGTGTTCGAAGTCGGCACGATGAGCTCGTGCGGGTGCGTGCTGCAGCACGACGCCGGCGGGGCAGCAGCCGCGGAGGATCAAGGCCGAGGTCGGGTAGGCGGGGTGGCTGAGCGCGCCTTGCCCTTCGACGATGATCACGTCGGGGTTCTCGGCTTCGAACGCTTCGATGATCGTCGCTTCGAGCTCGCCGGCGCAGAACTGTGAAGGAACGGCGTCGAGTGCGACCCCATAGCGGGCTCCCTGGATCAGGCCGGTCTGGCCGGTGCCGATCATGACCGCCTTGATGTCGCAATCATTGAGCGCGCGGGTGAGGACGGTCGCGGTGGTCCGCTTGCCAACGGAGCAATCGGTGCCGAGAACGGCGATGCGCGGGCAAGTGACCTCCGCGATTCGGCCGCTGAATGTGCGCAGGCCCTCCTTGGCAGGGGGCTTTCGGACATCGAGGATTTTCACGTTTCGTGCGGCGCTGGCCGCCACGAACTCCGGGTCGTCGCTCAAGAACTCGTGAAGCCCGTTCACGATGTTCATTCCCAGGTCGACGGCCTCCAGCAAAACCTCCCGATCGCGTCTCGACAACTTCCCGCTCGCGGGAGCCATCCCGAAGATAAAGTAGTCGGGCGTGGTTCCGGCGCGCGCCAGCGCATCGGCCAGGTCACGACAGACGGGAATACCGTTTGGCGGCTCACCGAGCACGACGCCGGCGTCGAGACCGGCCTTCTCGCCGTCGATGACCGAGAGGATTCTATAAATCTCGGAGTGACGGACGAGGCCGTTGGCGGTTTTCCCGTCAATGGCGCCGAAGTTTCCCTCGCAGTACACGACTGCCGTCGCGACTTCTGCCGGGGCCTTTGCAATCCTGTGAACAGCCAAAGCGATAATGTTCTCTTTCCCGCAAGGTTAAGGTGAGAGGGTGCCCTCAGCAGAAGTTCTGTGTGAAATATGCTTTGCCGTCCTTCGCAATGGCGACGCCGACGCCTGTCCTGTCATAAGAAGTGTTCAGGATATTTTCGCGGTGGCGCTCGTTGCCCATCCAGCCCTTCACGGCTTTCCGAACCAGTCCTTCCGGAGTAAGCCAGACATACGACACAATCCTGCCCTCAACCTTTGTAAACGCGTGGTACAGCGGTGCCGCGTAAAGGTTTTCGCCGAGCCCGGTGGTGTAGTGGGGTGGAGGGCAATCGCTGGCGCGCTCCAACAACCGGTGATCAGGACCGTCGCGAGGATCCGGAGAAGGCGATTTCGATCGAGCCCTGGCGAACCTGTCATCCAGCCGCCAACCGCCGCTGCGCCCGGAACCACTCCCATCCCATCAGCACCAGACCCACCAGCAGGCCGATGACGTTCCACTGGACCCACGGGGTGATCATGCCCAGGCTGACGCCCAGGAAGAGAAGGCGGGTGATGGGATCGAGGTTCCTGTAGCAGTAGCCCTGCACGGCCATGCCCATGGCGATCATGCTCAACACCGCGAAGACAACGGTTACGGTGACGTCCCAGGCATTGCCGATGGTGATGAGAGCGGAGTTGGCCACGAACGCGTAGGGGAGCACGAAAGCGGGCAGGGCCAGCTTCACGGCCTCGATGGACGTCGGCACCACCGGCGACTGGGCGATGGCCGCCGCCGCATAGCTCGTTGGCGCCGTTGGTGGAGTGATGGCCGAGATGGCGCAGAAGAAGATCACGAACAGGTGCGCCTGGGGCACGATGGCGTCGGCGTCGAGTCCCATGTTCCTGAGCATGACCACCAGGGCCGGGATGGCGATGCCCACCTGCACGATGTAGGCGGACGACAGCGGCAAGCCCATCCCCAAGACGATGGCCGTGATCATGACATAGACAAGGGCCAGCAGCAGGTGCCCGCCCGCCAGCTCCACGATCAGGCCGGAGAACCGGATGGCGACGCCCGACAGGTCGAAGATGCCCACCATGATGCCGGAGGTGATGATGGCCACGGCCACCACGGTGGCCTGGATCGCGCCCTGCACCAGGGCGTCCCAGATATCCTTGACGCCCATGCGGGTCGCCTTGCGGAACCAGCTCACGATGATGATGAAGATGATACAGCGCACCACCGCGTAGCCGGGGCTGAAGCCGGCCACCAGGAGGTAGATGAGGACTATCAAGGGCAGCGCCAGGTGGCCGCGGTCGATGATGGTCCTCTTGAGGCTCGGCAGCTCGGCCCGCGGCACCGTCGGGATCTTCTCCTTCACCGCGTAGATGTGCACCATGATGCCGACGGCGAGGAAGTAAAGCACCGCGGGGACCAGGATGTACTGCATCACGTTGACGTAGGGGATGCCGGTGTACTCGGACATCAGGAAGCCCGCGGACGCCATCACCGGGGGCATGATGAGACCGCCGGTGGAGGCGGCCGCTTCCACCGCCCCGGCCATGTAGTCCCTGAAGCCGATCTTCTTCATCATCGGGATGCTGAAGGAGCCGGTGATCACCGCGTTGGCCGTGCTGCTGCCGGAGATGGAGCCCATGAGGCCGCTGGACACCACCGCGATCTTGGCCGGGCCGCCCCGGAACCGCCCCGCCAGCGCGGTCGCGAACTCGATGGTGAACAGGCCGAAGCCCGACTTCTCGAGAAACGCGCCGAAAACGATGAAAAGGAAGATGAAGTTGGCGGAAATGTGGGTCGGCAGCCCGAACAGCCCGTCGGTAAGGAAGTACTGGTTGTCGGCCACCAGCGACATCGAGAAACCCTCGTGATTCAGGAACCCGGGAAGCCAGGGCCCCACGAAGGCATAGATGAAGACCAGCAGCGCCAGGGCGGCCAGGGGCCAGCCAACGGCGCGACGGCAGCCCTCCAGCACCAGCAGGATGCCGCCGAAGGCCAGGGCGATCTGCCAGCCCGCGAAGGTCTCGACGTGGCCGATGTGATTGACGATCCACTCGTACTCGTAGAACAGGTAGCCCATGGACAGGAGCCAGCCCACGACCACCAGCATGTCGTACCAGGGCAGCTTCCCGTCATCCGGCCGCTTGAACGCCGAAAAGCTCAGGAACGTGATCAGGAGCAACAGCGTGACGTGAAGGACCCGATGAAAATAGGCTTCGGGTTGTCCGAAGAAGCCGGTGTAGAGGTGGTAGATCGAGGTCCCGAAAGCCACAAGGCTCAGGACGATCCCGGCGACGCCTGCGAGGTTACGCTGCATGTGTACTGCCCGTGTGCTCCGCGCACCGTGCCGGATGCGGCACGGAAATGCCGACCGCCGCTCTCGTTAGTGTCCTGGAGCAGTTGAAGGCGCCCGAAAAGAGCAAAGGGGCGGCGCTTGCGCGCCGCCCCCTCGATTCGGAGGTTACGGTTACTTGATGATTCCCTTTTCCTTGAGGTACTGGTCCATCCCAGGATGCCGGGGGACACCCATGTCCTTGGTGGCGTTCTTGGCCGAGACCCGCTCGAACGCCTTCACCGCGCCGGCGTATTCCGGGAGGTTCTCGTAGACGAGCTTGGTGAACTTGTAGACCCGCTCGTTGGGAACGTTCTTGTTGGTGACGATGGTCGTGAAGGTCTGGATGGTGGTCACGTCCTGTTTCTGGTCGTAGTATTTCTTGTCCAGCGTAAACGGCACGGCGGCGGGGTTGGCCGCGTTCATCTTCTTCTGGTCTTCCGCGGAGAAAGGCAGGATCCGGATCGGCGCATGCGCATGCAACTGGACGATGGGGGAGTAGTTCTCCTCGCCGGGTCCGAGGTAGGCGTCGATGTGCTTGTCCTTCATCTGCGCCACCGTGTCGTTAAAATTCAGGTAGTTGACCTTGGAGAAGTCCTTGTACTGGATGCCGAGGGCGCCCAACATCTGCTTGTTCAGCGCCTGGAACGAGAACCGCTGGGGCAGTACGTTCACCCTCTTGCCCTTGAGCTGGCTGTAATGGGTGATGTCGGAGTCGGCCCACACGACCCAGAACAGGTAGTTGGAGTACAGCACGGCGGCCAGGCGGGTGTTCTTGGCCATCTCCGCCCTGCCCTTGAACTTGCCCGCGCCCTTGAGGGCCTGGTCGAACGAGGTCGCCGCGGTCAGCCCGAAGTCGAGCTTGCCGGCCATGACGTTGATCAGGTTGGAAACACCGCCGCCGATGTCCAGCGTGACCTTGTCCTTGTTCTGCTTTTCGGCCAGCTTCTGCGTCACGACACCGATCGGGTACCAGGAGCCGCCGGGCTTGGAGACGCCGAACTTGTAGCTGTCAGCCAGTGCCGCCGGCGCGAGCGTCGCGACAAAAACCGCGACCAACGAAACTACCAGAAACCTATGAAATCGACTCATCGTGATCTCCTTTCACTGCTCCCTCCGGCACCCTGTGCACAGGTGCCCGGACAATCAAAGTAGCTGAAACTACTTGCGCCGTCGCTAAATGTCAAGAACGATGGTGTACGGAAAGGGGCGCGACGAAACATGCGTATGACCAGACGAAATTTCATCCAGGCCCTGGGCGCGGTGGCCGGGGTTGAGGCGGTTCACCGGACCATGCAGGCGTTGGGACTGGCGGGTGCGGGCGCGGCCCACGCGGCCCCGATCGATCTGCCTCCCGGTTCATCACCGACACCCGCGGCTACATCGCCGAGCTGCTCGCCAAGGCGGTGAACGCCAACGCCCTGGACAGCGACCTGACGGCGGAGGACAGGGAACGCATCCTGGAGATGCTGGTCCAATACGGCGGCCTGAATCCGGATCGGCTCTACAAGGGCTCGAGCCGCGCCGGCTATCGCGGCGACCAGGTCCACGCGGGCCTCAAGGCGGGAGACGCCGTGCGGTCATCGAATCGATCAAGTTCGTGCCCGCGGTGAAGGTGGCCTTCCAGAGCCGGCGGCGCTTCTGGGAGGAGGACCACGCCATCTACGGCGGGACCTCGTGGACCGACCAGGACATCACGCAGATCTGGTATCCGCCCTACGGCTACCACCGTGACAAGGGGATCATCGTCGGCGCCTACATCTGGGACAAGGAGCCCGGGCTGCGCTACAGCGCCATGAGCCCGGCGGAGCGGCTGCGGGCCGCCGCCTCCGAGGGCGAACGCATCCACCCCGGGTATGCCGCCGAGATGGAAACCGGCGTCAGCCGGTCCTGGCTCGACGTGCCGTACCAGAAGGGCGGCTGGCCCGGGGACCACCATGCGTCCCCCGAAGCGCTCCAAAAACCCGACGGAGCCATCCATTTCGCCGGGGACCAGGTCACCGGCCTGCCCGGATGGCAGGAAGGCGCCGTGCTCGGAGCCCGCATGGCGGTGAGTGCGATCAACGAGCGGGTGATGGCGACGGAGTAGCGTCCTGATCTACCCGGCACGTTTCGCGAGGAGTTCTCTGACGGAAGGTACCAACTCGTTGGGAATTTCCATCACCGTGTGCGCGTGGTCTTCAAAAGCGGCCTCGTCTTCCGCCACTGCTTCTTCCTCGGTTTGAGATTCATAGTGGCCGAGCACACGTTGCACACGTTCTTCATCCCATCCGGGCGGGAAGTTGGTCTTGTTTTTCATCTTCTTTTCCTTCTGATGCGCTGCCGATAGGCCGCAAGCGGTTTGCCCCCGAGTGGGTAAGCCGTAATGACAAACGTACCATCAGGATCGGGCACGTAAATCACGCGAAGATACCGGCCTCCACGAGTCCGGCCGATTGCACTGCGCGAACCTTCTCGTGCAGATCGGTCTTCACCCGGTGACGCCAGAGCTTCTTCGACCTCATGTTCTTCAACTCCATGATTGTGGATATGGGGATAGCCGGTCTCTTGATCAATGTAGAATCGTATATTCATACGGTGAAACAACGACAGCGAACCTGTCAAGTCAAGAAGAGCGGCGCCACGAGGTAGAAGAAGGGCTCGGCGACGGCCATCGCTGCGAACAGAGGCTTGACTTGGCATGTTCTTGACAACACCGGGGTAATTGGCTACGCACCCCCGAAAAGCCGCGTGCACTCTAATGAAACCCGCACCTTTCATCTACTATTGTCCGGCGACGCTCAATGAGGCAGTGGGGCTCCTTGACGAGTACGGCGACGACGGCAAGATCCTCGCCGGGGGACAGAGCCTGATGCCGCTCATGAGCCTGCGTCTGGCGCGTCCGGCGGTGATCGTGGACATGAACCGGGTGCCCGGTCTGGACCACATCACCGCCAACGGCGACGACAGCCTGAGAATCGGCGCGATGACGCGCCAGCGGACACTTGAGCGCGACGCCGACCTCGCCGAACGGAATCCGCTGCTGGCAGCGGCCGTACCGCTGATCGGCCACTTCCAGATCCGCAACCGCGGCACGGTGGGCGGCAGTTTGGTCCATGCCGATCCTGCGTCCGAACTGCCGGCGGTGAACGTCGCCCTGGGCGCCGACTTCGTGCTCGCCAGCGCCGGCGGGGAACGGGTTGTGAGCGCCGACGACTTCTACCTGGGCTACATGGCCACGGCCTGCGAGGCCAACGAGGTGCTGACCGAGGTCCGCGTGCCGGCCTGGAAGGCGGGGCGCCTCTGGGCCATCGACGAGGTGGCCCGACGCAAGGGCGACTTCGCCATGGTGGGCGTGGCGCTGTGGGCGGACATGGACGGAGACGCCTGCGCGGACGCCCGCATCACCCTTTTCGGCGTGGGCGGCAGGCCGGTCCGGGTGGAGAAGGCGGAACAGCGCCTCAAGGGCGCCGCCATGGACGACACCACCTTGAAGGACGTGGAGCGCATCGTCTTCGAGGAGCTGGACCCGGACTCCGACATCCACGCGTCCGCGCTCTACCGCAAGGAGGTGGGCGGCGTTCTCACCCGGCGCGCTCTCGTCGCGGCCGCGGCAAGGGCCACGGAGGGCAACGGCGCATGAGCACCAAGAGCATCCTCAACCTGACGGTCAACGGCAAGGCCTACGAAAAGCTCGTGGAAGTGCGCATGACGCTGGCGGACTTCCTACGGAATGAGCTGGACCTTACCGGCACCCACCTGGGCTGCGAGCACGGCGTGTGCGGCGCGTGCACGGTGATCATGAACGGCGAGGCGGTGCGCTCGTGCCTGCTGCTGGCGGTTCAGGCGGAAGGGGCGACCCTGGAGACGGTCGAGGGGCTGGCGGACGGCGACCAATTGCATCCCCTGCAGGCGGCCTTCCAGGACCGGCACGCGCTCCAGTGCGGCTTCTGCACCCCCGGCTTCCTCATGACCGCGACCGCGTTCCTGAAGGAAAACCCCAGCCCCAACGACTCCGAGATCCGCGAAGCCATCTCGGGAAACATCTGCCGGTGCACCGGCTACCAGCCCATCATCGAGGCCATCGCCCAGGCGGCCCCGGAAATCAGCGGCGATGAACCTACCACCCCCTCTCCCTCAGGGAGAGGGTTGGGGTGAGGGTGCCCCGCGCAGGCAACCCGGTGCAGGCGCCCTCACCTGGCCTTCGGCCACCCTCTCCCAGAGGGAGAGGGAAAGATGCCCAGGTGATTGCAAGAACAGCGATGCCGCATCTCCCCGAACCAGAGGCTCCCTGACATGGCGGAACAATACATCGGCGCTCCCATCAAGCGGCGCGAGGACGTGCGGTTCATCACCGGCGCCGGCACCTACGTAGACGACATCAAGCTGCCCCACATGGCGCATGCCGCGATTCTGCGCAGCCCCCACGCCCACGCTCGCATCCGCGAAATCGACACCAGCCGGGCGAAGACCCTGCCCGGCGTCGTTTCGGTCTTCACCCTGAAGGACATCGGCGAGCTGGACGCCACCGTCCCCATCCGCATGTACAAGATCCCGGGCCTCGACAAGTATCTCCAGCCGTCGCTCGCGCGGGACGTGGTGCGCTACGTAGGCGAGCCCGTGGCGGTGGCGGTGGCGGAGAGCCGCTACCTGGCCGAGGACGCCCTGGACTCAATCGACGTCGATTACGAAGTGGTCCAGGAAGTGATGGACGTGCGCGAGGCGCTGGAAGACAAGGTGCTGGTGCACGAGGACAACGGCACCAACCTGGCGGGAGTCCACCACGTCGACATCGGCGACGTCGACAAGGCGTTCGAGGAGGCCGACTACACCCGGCGGGAGGAGTTCCGGGTCCACCGCTTCACCGGCAACCCCATGGAGACACGGGGCATCCTGGCTCACTTCGACCGCGGCAAGGGCGAGCTTCGGGTCTACGGCGCCACCAAGCTGCCGCATCTCAACCGGCAGACCATCGCCGCCTTCCTGCAACTGCCCGAGCACAAGTGCCACTTCGAGGAGAACGACGTCGGCGGCGGCTTCGGCATCCGCGGCGAGCTCTATCCCGAGGACTTCCTGATCCCGTTCGCCTCCGTGCGCCTCGGGGTGCCGGTCAAGTGGATCGAGGACCGGCGCGAGCACCTGCTGGCGGCCAACCACTCGCGACAGGTCACCTGCGAACTGGAGATTGCCGCGCGCAAGGACGGCACGCTGCTGGCGGTGCGGGCGCAGATCTACGGCGACATGGGCGCCTACGTGCGCACCCACGGCGGACTGGTGCCCTGCTCCACGGCCGCGTTGCTGACGGGGCCCTACCGGATCCCCAACTACGAGGCCAACATCCACTGCATCATGACCAACAAGACCGGCATGGGCACGCTGCGCGCCCCCGGACGGGTGGAGTCATGCTTCTACCGCGAGCGCATGCTGGACATGATGGCCCGCGATCTGGACCTGGACCCGGTGGAGCTGCGACGGAAAAACCTGGTCAAGCCCGAGGAGATCCCGTACGAGATCGGCTTCACCCGGCCCAGCAAGCACCCCACCATCCTCGACAGCGGCGACTATCCGAGCGCCCTCAGACAGGCCCTGGAACGGTTTCAGTACGAAGACCTGCTACCGCACCAGGGACTCCAGGACGACGGCCGCTACCACGGCGTCGGCCTGTCGTACTTCGTCAAGAACACCGGCGGCCTGGAGCCCTACGAAGGCGCCCGCATGGTGGTAGGCGAAGGCGGCGGGGTCACCGTGTTCCTGAGCATCGCCCAGCTCGGCCAGGGGCACGAAACCGCCATGGCGCAGATCTGCGCGGACGCCCTGGGCGTTCCCATGGACGCCATCTCGGTGTTCCACGGCAACACCGACCTCTCGCCTTTCGGCTGGGGCACCTTTGCCAGCCGCGGCACGGTCATGGCCGGCAACGCCGTGCACATAACCGCGCTGCAGCTCAAGGACAAGATCCTGGCGGCGGCCGCCCGGCACCTGGACGCGGACGCCGAGAGCCTGTCGCTGGAGGACGGCAACATCGTCCAACCCGGCACCGAGGCGCCGGCGCTGCCGCTGGGAGAGCTGGTGGCGCACATGCGGGAGTCCATCACCCCCGAGCAGGGCGTCCCCGAGCTGGAGGCCACCGCCTACTACAACTCCGACAACATCACCCACACCTACGGCGTCCATCTGGCCCAGGTGGCCGTGGACCCCGAGACCGGCATGCTGGAGGTGCTCAAGTACCTGGTGGTGGAGGACGTGGGCCGGATGGTCAACCCGCTCATGGTGCACGGCCAGACCGTGGGCGCCGCGGTGCAGGGCATCGGCGGCGTGGTGCTGGAGGAACTCGTGTACGGCGAGGGCGGCCAGCTCCTCACCACCACGTTCCTCGACTACCTGCTGCCCACCAGCACCGACGTCCCCCCCATCGACGACCTCGTGCTGGAGGAAGCCCCCTCCCCCTACAACCCCCTCGGCGTCAAGGGCGCCGGGGAAGGCGGCATCGTCGGCACCGCCGGCGCCCTGGGCAACGCCGTCAGCAACGCCCTCGGCATCGAGGTCAAGGACCTCCCCCTGAGCCCCGACCGCATCCGCGCCTGGATCCGCGCGCGCGACGACGACTAGTCCACCGCTTCTCACGCTGTCAAGTTATGTCAAGTTGTAACTTGACACCGTCGAATACCGGCAGCATAGTTGAGGAGGAATCGGAGAGAACATGCGCGTACCGCGAGAAAAATTCTCCAGCCAAGCCTCGCCCGAACTGCTGACGGCAATGCGCGAGATCGCCCGGCGAGAAGGGCGACAGTTCCAGGCCGTGTTGGACGACGCGCTGCGGGAATACATCGAGAACCGCTCTCGGGAGAAACCTCGCTCCTCCGTCATGGCCCATTTCCGGGCTAGCGTCGAGCGGAACCGCCGCCTGGGTGAGTTGCTGGCGAAATGACACATGACTTCCCCACCATCCAGGAAGTCATTGCCATGCACGAAGCCCTGATCGCCGCTTTCGGCGGGACCACGGGCATACGCGATGAAGGTGCCCTGGCGGCTGCGCTCATGCGACCCCAGCTAGGATATTACGACGACCTCGTGCAGGAAGCCGCCGCGCTCATGGAGAGCCTGGCCAACAACCACGCCTTCATCGACGGCAACAAACGAGTCGCCTTCTTCGTCACCGACACCTTCCTGCGCGTGAACGGTCGATTCATCGACTGTGGTAACGAAGAAGCGTACGCTTTCTTTATGCGGCTGTTCGAAACCGGCGCATTCCGGTTCACCGAACTACACTCATGGCTCGCGGTGAACGTCCGATCCCTCACCCCTTATTCGTAGCGGCCCCGGTTCTGTCCCGAAGCGCCCGCCACACCCGTTCCGGGGTCAGCGGCAGGTCGCGGATGCGTACGCCGGTGGCCCGGGCCAGGGCGCTGACCACGGAGGGGGCGACGGAGAAGATGCCGCCCTCGCCCATGCCGCGGCTGCCGTAGGGGCCGATGCCGTCCCGGTTCTCCACGAGGTACGTGTGGTACTCCGCCGGCAGGTCCCGGAACTTCGGAACGCGGTAGTCGACCAGATTGGGGTTCAGCAACTGGTGGTCGTCGTGGATCATCTGCTCCATGAAGGTGTGGCCGATGCCCATCATGGCGGCGCCTTCCTCCTGTCCGATGCAGTGTTGCGGGTGGATGGCCTTGCCGACGTCGGCCACCGACACGTAGCTCGCCAGGTTCAGCGCGCCGGTGTCCCGGTCGATTTCCAGCTCGGCGACGCCCATGCCCACTTCCCACAGCACCGGAGTCTTCCACCCGACCATCTCGGGACCCATGGTGCCCCGCCCCACGATCTCGCCGGCGACGGCGCCGAAACGGCAGGCCAGGGCGTCGATCAACGACATCGCCTGCTCGCCGGCCACGAGCCGCCCCTCCGACAGCTTCACCTTTCCAGCCTTGACCCCGAACGACTTGGCCGCGAGGGCGCGCAACTGCCGCTTGAGGTCCCGGGCAGCCGCCTGGACCGCCCGGCCCATGACCGTGGTGGAGCGGCTGGCACCGGTGGAGTGGTCATAGGGCGTCACCGTGGTGTCCACCGGTACCACCTGGACCCGATCGCGCGGCAGCGCCAACTCCTCAGCGACGATCTGGGTGAACGTCGTCTTGACGCCTTGCCCCATCTCGGTGCTGCCGGCGAGTATCGACACGTAGCCGTCCGGGCCTAGCCGCACCAGCGCAACCGACACCGGCAACACGCCGCCGGCGTTGGTGGAGCCGCAGGCGACGCCCAGCGGCGCCTTGCGTTTGCGCGCTCGCCGGCGCCATCGGGCGGCCGAGACGAGCCGGCGAAGACTCGAATGAAGGTTCACATCCACCGGCCGCAGCCTGGGCTGGAGCCTCTCGCCCTTGGTGAGCAGGTTCCGGTCGCGCAATTCCATCGGGTCCATGCCCAACTCCGTGGCGATCTCATCCATCTGCGACTCGCAGGCGAAGATGGTCTGGGGAGCGGCGACGGAGCGGAACGAGCCCGCGGAGCCGGCGTTGGTGTGCACGGAGTAGACGTCGCTCCGCAGATGGGGGATGCGGTAGGGTCCCAGCACCCGGGTGGCGGCGAGCTGCGCGACCATGCGGGTGTTCTCGGTGAACGCGCCCGTGTCGAGGTGGATCTCCGCCTGCCGCGCCGCCAGGGTGCCGTCGTTCATCACCCCGGTCCTGAGCTTCACCGTGGCGCCGTGCCGGCGCACCGTCACCATGGCCTCGGGGACCGACAGGCACAGCCGCACCGGCCGGCCCGCCTTGCGCGAGAGCAGCACCACCAGCGGCTCGAACTTGCTGTAGGACTTGCCGCCGAAGCCGCCGCCGAGGAAGGAGACCTGCAGGCGCACCTGGGAGCGGGTCACGCCGAAGATGCGCGCGATATCCCCCTGCACCAGGAACGGGTGTTGCGCCGAGGACCACAGGTCGATGCGGTCGGCGCCACAACGGGCCACGGCGGCGTGAGGCTCCATGCTGTAGTGGTAGACGGAAGGGAACGTGTAGCGGCCCTCGAAGATGCGGTCCGAAGCCGCGAAGCCTTCGTCAACGTTGCCCTGCTCCACCCGTTCATGGGCGCACACGTTGCCGGGCGCGTCGTCGTGGATCAGCGGCGCGCCCGTCGCCAGGGCCGCATCCGTGCCCAGGGCCGACGGCAGCTCCTCGTAGTCCACGTCGATCAGCGCCAGGGCCGCCTCCGCGGTGTGCTCGTCCTCCGCCGCCACCGCCGCCACCGGCTCGCCCACGTAGCGCACCTTCTCCATGGCCACCACCGGGCGCCCGTTGTAGAACGGGTCCAGGCCCTCCAGGTCGCTCGCCGTAACCACCGCGTGCACGCCGCCAAGCGCCTCCGCCCTCGTGGCGTCGATGCCCCGGATGCGCGCGTGCGGCAGCGGGCTCCGCAGGATCCGGCCTTCGAGCATTCCCGGCAGCACGATGTCGCCCGTGTACTTGGCCCGCCCGGTCACCTTGTCGACTCCGTCGACCCGGGGAACGTCCCGGCCCACGTGCTGGAAACTCGATTGCGGCATGGCTTCTCCTGGCTGTCTTGCACGAGTGGCTACGGATCCGTCAAACATACCACACACAGTTCCGGTGCACGCATCGCCGCCGGGCCGACGACCCCAGTGGTCATGGGGGAACGTGGCAGGCCCATCCGAAAGCCGTTCCACCGTTCTCCTTGAATCGCGGTTTGAGTTGAGGTAATTGCAGGGGGCGTCAACGGATGGGCTCGAATCGAGTTGTCGGCGGTGGTGGAACGGTAGCCGCGCGGGCCGAATGATCTCAAAGCTGATAGGAATGCGAGATGGCACAATCAACTGAATCCGGCCGGCCTCAATGGCTCGGCATCGTTCAATTGGCCGCAATCGTCCTCGTAATCGTGATCGCCCTTTACTTTGCGCGCGCGCCCAGTCGTGTGGCGCTCGACGCCGCGCCCGACCTGACCGCGGAGAAAGGCGAACCCATCGTCAGCGTGATCAACCCCAAGCCGACCAGCCAAGCGCTGACCGTTCGGTTGACGGGTTCCGTGCGGATCGAAGAGCAGACGCGGGTGATGTCCGAGGTGACGGGTCGCGTGGTGTGGATTTCACCGAAGTTCAGCAACGGGGGATCGGTACCGGCCAACGAGACGTTCATCAAGATCGATACCGCCGAACACGAGCTCCGGGTGGAAAGGGCGGAGACGGCGGTGAAGGCGGCGGAAGCCCGGGTGTGGGTCGAGAAGGCCGGCGGCGAAGAAGACGCGAGGGAATTCTTGCGCGCCAACCCCGGCGCCGAGGTTTCCGACTCGGTGCGTCGCTTGCCGTCGATCGCGGAAATGGAAGCCGAGCTAGCGCAGGCGCAGGCGGTGCTGAAGCTCGCGAAGCTGCGGCTGAAACAGACGAACATCTCCCTGCCGTATGACAGCCGCGTACTGGCCACCGAGCTGGAGGTGGGCGAGTTGGTGGGGCCCGCCAGATCGGTGGGAGGCCGCGCGGCGAAGCTGGGCGCCGTGTATCGGACCGATGCGATCAGGGTGAGAGTGCCGGTGGACCCGAAGGACCTGGCGTACCTCGCCCCGGTGATCGGCCGTCCCGCCCGCGTCCGGACGCAGTTGGGAGCGTACGACGCGACCGTGGAGCGCGTGTCGGCGGCCGTGGCCCCGAGCACGCGCCTCGCCGGATTGTTCCTCAAGTTCTCGGATGATGTGCCCAAGCACACCCTGCCGCTGCCGGGCATGTTCGCGGAAGTCCGGATCGCGGGGCCGTCGTATGAAAACGTGTACGCGCTGCCGGAATCGGTTCTGCAGGAAGGCGGCAGCGTCTGGGTGGTCGACAAGGGCGTGTTGAAGTCGATCGTTCCCAAGACGCTCGGCCGCACGGACGCGGGCTGGGTCGTGGAAGCGTTCGACGCGGGCGAGGGCGTGGTCGTGGGCGCGCCGCCGGGAGCCAGAAAAGGTCTGGCGGTGGCGACGGCGGCAGCGAAATAGCGGAGTCCGGACATGAGCACCACCGACCCTGGAGCCGGCGCCGCCACAAAGGGACCCATCGCCTGGTTCGCGCGCAATCCGGTCGCCGCCAACCTGCTGCTGTTGTTCCTGATCATCGGCGGCGTGATCGCCGGACGGCATCTCGCCGTTCAACTCTACCCCTACGTCGATCTTCGGACGATTTCCGTGACGGTGCCCGCGCCCGGTTCGTCACCCAAGGAGGTGGAGGAAGACATCAACCGCCGCCTCGAGGAGGCCATCGTCGGGCTCAGGGGGGTGGAAAGAGTCGTGGGGACGGCCACCGAGGGGCGCGGCCAGCTCAGGGTGGAACTGGAAACCCTTGCCGATCCTCACACCGTCCTGAACGACGTCCAGAACGCCGTGGCCGGCATCGAGAACTTCCCGCCGCTGAACGCCGAGAAACCGGAGGTCGAGCTCCATCGGATCGCCATCGAGGTCCTGACGCTGGCGGTGTCGTCGTCCCACGCCTCGGAAGACGCGTTGCGCCTCGCCGCCGAGAACGTGCGCGACCAGCTTCTGGCGCTACCGTCGGTTTCTCAGGTGACCCTGCAGGGCACCCGCGACCGGGAGATTACCATCGAGTTGAGCGAAGAAGAGTTGCGGCGGCACAATCTCTCCATCGCCCAGATCTCCCGTATCGTGAGACGGGCTTCGCTCAACCTCACTTTCGGCGAACTGCGGACCGAGGCCGGCGGCGTGGTCCTGCACACCGTCACCAAGCGGCGCACCGGCGCCGAGTTCAGGGACATCCCCCTGATCACGCGGCTCAGCGGCGCCATCGTCACCCTCGGCGACGTCGCGACCATCCGCGACGGGTTCGTCGACGAAGCGATCGTCTCCGAGGTCAACGGCCAACCCACCGTGTTCGTCCGGGTCAATGCCGTCGAGCAGGAATCGGTGGTCGACATCGGTGACGAAATCAAGATGTGGCTCGCCGGCCACAAGGCGCCCGGGAACATTACGGTCAGCACCTGGAACGACCGGGCCGCACCGGCCCTTGACAGGCTGCAGGAGATCATCCGCAACGGCATCCTCGGCGCGCTGCTGGTTTTCCTGACCCTCGTTCTGGTGTTCGATCTGCGCGTCGCCACCTGGATCACCATAGGGATTCCCATGTCCTTCATCGGCTCGCTGATCTTCTTCGGCGCCGCCGACCTGACCCTGAACATCGGCACGATCTTCGCCTTCTTCCTGCTGATCGGCATCGTCGTGGACGACTCCGTGGTGGTCGGAGAGAGCATCGCGGCGGAACGCGAGAGCGGCAAGAGCCCGGCGGATGCGGCCATCGCGGGCGCCAGGGCGATGGTGGGTCCGATCACGGTGGGGGCGGCCACCACCCTGCTCGCCTTCACCCCGCTTCTCTTCGTCACCTCGGGCGGCTACCAGCTCACCACCGTCTTTCCCTATGTGGCGCTCTTCGTCCTCGCGGTCTCGCTCATCGAGTCCTTCTTCGTCCTGCCCGCGCATCTGTCGCACGACCGCCCGTGGAGCCTGCCGCCGCTGAGCGACATCCAGCGCCGGGTGGACGGCCTGATCGACCAGGCGCGCGACTCGGTGGTGGCGCCGTCGGTGGCGCGCGCCGTGCAGCATCCCTGGCTCACCCTGGGGATCGGAGCGGTCGTGGTGCTCATCGGGGTGCTGCTGCTGCGATCCGACAACGTCCGGGTCATCATCTTCGACCAGGATGCGCTGGCCTCCGACAGCATTCAGGCGGATCTGCATCTGCCCGCGGGGACGCCGTTCGAACAGACTCTCGCCGCGGCCGAGCGTTTCGCGGCAGCCGCCCGCTCCATCAACGATCAACTCGACGGCAGGTCGATCAGATCCGTGGCGATCACCGCCGGCAATCTCACACAGATTCGGACAGCGGACATCGGGCGCAACCGCAGCAACGTGGCTTCGGTGCGGGTTCATCTCAACCCGCGTCCGGTGCGCACCGCATCGCCCAGGGACATCGAGCGGGCATGGCGCCGGAACGTGGGCGACACGTCGGAACTGGAGAACGTTGAATTTCAGAGCACACGGGTCAAAAGCAAGCCGCCTGTCTCGTATGCGCTGAAGCACCCCGACACGGACGTGCTGCTAAATGCCGCCGCGGACCTGAAAGCCTCCCTGGCCACCGTGCCGGGGGTCTTCGGTATCTCCGACAGCCTGTCCGCCGGCAAGCGGCACTTCGAGATCCAGCTCACGCGCGCGGGAAAGGCCGCGGGACTGACGCCGGCGGGCATCGGCGCCCAGTTGCGCGCCAGTTTCCACGGCGTCGAAGTCCAGCGCATCCAGCGCGGGCGGGAGGAAGTCAGGGTCGTGGTCCGGTATCCGGCCGAGCGGCGGCAGAGCCTGGGAGACCTGGCCAGCGAGCGGATCCACCGGCCCGCGGGCAAGAACGGGCAACGGGGCAGGGACCGTGGCGCGGGCGGCGGCGGTGAGGTGCCGCTGTCCACGGTGGCAACGCTCACCGAGAAACGCGAGTTGACCACGCTGACGCGGATCGACGGCAAGAAGGCCGCATTTGTCGACGCGCGTGTCGACGCCGTCGTGACGACCCCTCGCAACGCCAGGCGGGAGATCCGGGAAGGAATCCTCCCCGGCCTGCTCGCAAAATACCCCGGCCTCAAGGTCGAGCCCGACGGGGGTGCCCGGGACGAGAAAGAGCTGCTGGGCACGCTGGGGCTGCTGGTTCCCATCGTGCTGCTGGCCATGTATGCGCTGATGGCGGCGTTCCTGCGCAGCTACTGGAAACCCCTGGTGGCCGTGGTGGGCATACCGATCTCGTTCGCCGGAGCGGTGCTGACCCACTGGATGCTCGGTTGGGATTTCGCCGCCATGTCACTGTTCGGAATCGTCGCGGTGGGCGGGATCATCGTGAACGACGCCCTCGTGCTGCTGGACCGCTACAACTATCTCCGCAAGGGAAACGAGATGTTGCCGGCCATCGCGGCGGCGTCCGCCGCGACCCGCCATCGTTTCCGCGCGGTGCTGCTGACCAGCCTGACGACCGTGGTGGGACTGTCGCCCCTGCTCTACGAACGCAGCGACGAGCTGATCTTCCTGGTGCCGTTCGTGGTCAGCATGCTGGGCGGCCTGGTGCTGTCGACCATATTCATCCTGTTCCTCCTGCCGGCTCTCGTGATGATCGTCGACGGCCGCTATGACTAGGGCAAGGTGGCGTTTCCTTGACCGAAAGGACACCCCGTTTGCCGACCCCCATGCGGCTCATCCAGTTCCGCGCCGCCTACAACCTGCCGGTGCACGCGGCCATGGAGAACGGTGCGTTCGCCGCCGCGGGGCTCGCCGTGGAGATCGAATACACACCGGGCTCGGCATATCTTGTGGAGGCGGTGCGAACCGGACGCTGCACCATCGGCCACGCGGCCGCGGACGACGTGGTCTGCGACGTCGAGAACCAGCCCGGCTCGGACCTGTTCGCGTTCATGGGCCTCCACAGCGGGCTGCTGAGCCTCGTCGGGGCGCCCGGGTGTCCCGACATGGAATCCCTGCGCGGCAAGCCGCTGGCGGTGGACGCGCGCGACAGCGGCTTCGTCTTCATCCTGGAAAAGGCCTTGCGCGACCACGGCTTCGGGCCGGACGAGTACGAGCTCGTGGAGGTGGGAGGCTGGGAGAGCCGCTACCAAACCCTCATCGAAGGGAAGCTCCACGCCACGCTGCTGACGACACCCTTTGTCGGAGCGGCCCTGGAACGCGGGTGTCACGTCATCGCCCGGGGCGAGGAGATGATGCCGGTCTACCAGGCGACCGTGGGCTTGGCCCGGCGCTCCTGGGCGGAGACCAACCGGACGCACCTGGTCGACTACATCCGCTGCTACGTGGCCGCCACCGAGTGGTGCTTCGCGCCGGAAAACCGGGGTAGCTGCGTCGACATCCTGGAGCGGCACATCGGGCTCACCGGCTCCGCTGCCGAGGAAACCCTCGACTCGTTGCTGGACCCCGAGCACGGCCTCTACCCCAAGGCCGCGCTCAACATACCCGGCATCGCCGCCGCCCTCGATCTCCGGGCCGGCATGGGCTACATGGCCTCGCCGCCGCCCCCGCCGGAGAAGTACGTCGACGTTTCCTACTACGAGGCGGCCGTGGGGTGATTCAGGAAGGGCACAAGGAGTAGAACACCATGGAAGTTGGGGTGCGGGAGGCCAAGGCCCGGCTCTCCGAACTCGTAAGGGCGGCTCGCAATGGCGAGCGGGTCATCATCACAGTGCGTGGGCGACCGACCGTTGAGCTGGTGCGTTGCGGCAGACGGGGTGGGATCGACTTCGCGAGGCTGGAAGTCGCGCGGCGTGCTATCGGACTTGCCGGCGATGGGGAGCGGTGGCCGGAGGAACTTGACAAGCCCTCCTTCAGTCGACGGGTGCTTGGGTTGGCCGACGGAGACGAGGAATAGTCGGCCGCTTGCGCGGAGAGTCCTCTAACTGTGGGCCGCCACCCCGGTCGAGGTTAACTGATCCAGTGCGATGCCGATGAGTCGATCGTTCAGTAGCCTCAACTTGCGCTGGCCTGCCGTCTTGCCACCGGCCCAGTTGGAGAGCCCCTTCTTGACACCGGCTATCGTGGGCTCGACACCTTCTCTCTCCAGAAGCCAGTCGACTGTGGCGAGAAGTTCCATGCCAAGCGGTGATTCGAAGCCATCGATAACACGCGAAGCCCATTCCAAAACGCCCGCATAGATCTTGCCCTCGCCGGATGTCAGGTAGGCGTTGACACGCTCCTTCTTGGCGTCGTTGAGCCAGATGAGATCGAACGGACCCGCGTCGGCCAAACGTTTGTCGCAATGCAAGTAACTGCCATCAAGACCATCGAGCAGTTTACTCAGCTTATGCGAGTAGGGACCGTACTTGTTGGCTTTGAACTCAAGTCGCAAGGGATCCTCGACCTGAGAACACCGGACTCCCCGTTCGATGAACCAAGCCAGCTTTTGAACTTCAACGATGGAGCAGTCTATGCCGAGCAGGCAGTATCGGCGCACCATTTCTGAGACTAGTGCACGCGCCGGCGTCAACTTCTCAACGCCCGTCCTTTTAGAGACGTTCTGGTACGTCTCCGTTGGCTCATAAATTATGGCGTCGAGACCTTCCACTCGTTCAAGTGCATCGACGATCAACGGTCGGACCGAAGCCCACTCCAAACCACCGTTGCCGCATCCTAGTGGAGGAACGGCGATAGAACGAATCTTTTCTTGCTTGATGACCCTGACCAGATCGCGCAAACCTTCCTTAATCCACTCCGGTCGGGTATTCACGCGCCAGTGGGTCTTGGTAGGGAAATTTATTATCCACGCCGGCCCAAAGAGTTCCCCGTGCTTCGTCACGAACATTTCACCGATACGAACCTCGTCTCTATTGCAAGCACGCGCATACGCCTCGAAGTTCGCGGGGAATCTGTCCTTGAACATGAGTGCAATGCCCTTGCCCATGATGCCTTTGGTATTGACAGTGTTGACCACCGCCTCGACATCGGCTTCGAGCAGGTTGCCTTGTGTAAACGAGATCATCAGAAGTACCACTTCGGTCGCGCAATGACGTTGAGAGTCACACCGGCGTCCTCGCTATGTCGCTCAACAGTCCTCCGTTGAGCTTCTCCATGACAGACAACACCTGCCAAACAATCCACCGGCAGGTGATTGTAAACCAGAGCTTCAGCCTGATATCGGTCCGTCTTCTCAAGGTCGTCTTCGTCACGCCGAAAGTCGCGCCTTTGCAACAGCGGCCAGTCGATCTTGTCCAAGTCGTCCAAGGAGGAAAAAAAGCTAGCGGCCCTGAGATACGCGTGGCGATCCGTGAATTGCGGAAACCCCTTTCTCGGCAAGCCCCCGTAAAGATGAAACCAAGATCACCACCTCCGTGTTTTCTCGGCGGGGGATGCCTCTATGACCAGTCTTGATGTTGTACATCATCATCGAGAAGGGCGTGAAGTAAAACGGGATGTAGTCAGCAAGCGTTCCCCCAGGTGCAATCGGCACCGCTCGTGAAGCCCGCCTGTCAATGAGCTCCTGGTTTCCAATGTTGACAAAGTCAGGGTCGAGTTTCTCGGCATTCTTGCAATGAAGGCCATTCCTCAGCAGCCATGGCACACTATCCATGTGCGTGATCCTAAAGATCAAGGCCTTTTTTCTCGTTAGTCCGACTACCATCGACGACTGCCGCCTCTACCCTATCCTGCCATGAGATACCGACCTACCAATGAAACGACAACTGCTCCGGAGCACCTGCCACCGACACCGGCTGCCGCTTGGGCAGTTCGGCGATCCGCGACTCGAGCCAGCGGATGTAGGTGCGGCGGTGGGAGCGTTGGCGGATGGCCTCCAAGCACAGAGAACGGACGCGGCCGGCGTAGTTGCGCCAATTCTCGCGGACGGCGCGCGGCATGCGCAGGTAGGTGGGGGCGTCGTCGCAGAAGAGATCGCTACGCGCGAGTGTCCAGATATCGCACTGGGTCTCGCCGCCGGGAAGCGGCTCCCAGGGCACTGCACCGTCCGGCGACGGCAGTTTCGTCAGCCCTTGCAGCAGATGGGTCAGCTCGTGGCCGATGGTGTTGTAGGTCAGTCCCCGGACCCGCAGGCGAATGTACAACGGCAGCCGAGACTGGGTGGGGATGAACGCGACGCCGAGCTTGGTCCGGGTATGGCCGACCCGGACTTCGAGGTTCCGCAACTCCGGGAACTGGCGCAGCGACCGCATGAGCATGCGCACGGCGCGCCGCGTGAGGCGTCTTTCCATCTGCGGCGTGAACGACACGGTCACGCCCATTCCGGGTGACAGTAGGGTCATGGCTGGGTCGCGGCCATGGAGCCGGAACTCGGGTTCTTGTCCAGTCACGCCGACAACTGTGTTAATATACGCAGGGTCGTAGCCGCCGTTGCGGTTCGCGGGCACGGGCGGGTTTGAAACCCGCCCCTACAATTTAACGCAGTGATCGATCGATTTCACCCTCTGGTACGCGACTGGTTCCGGGAGCGCTTCGGTAAGCCGACGCCGCCGCAGGCGGCGGGCTGGAAGGAGATCGCCCGGGGCCGGGACACGCTCATCGCCGCGCCTACCGGGTCGGGCAAGACCCTGGCGGCCTTCCTGTGGTCCATCAACCAACTCATCGCGCCGCCGGAGCCGTCTCGCGACCACACCCACGTGGTCTACGTCTCGCCGCTCAAGGCCTTGGGCAACGACATCCAGAAGAACCTGCAGGAGCCGCTGGCGGAGATCACCCGCGCGGGCCGACGCCGGGGGTTCCCGTTACAGGACATCCGCACCGCCGTGCGCTCCGGCGACACCCCGGCGACCGAGCGGCAGCGCATGATCTCGCACCCGCCGCACATCCTCATCACCACGCCGGAGTCGCTCTACATCCTTCTCACGGCAGAGCGCAGCCGGCAGGTGCTGAAGTACGCGCACACGGTGATCGTCGACGAGATCCACGCGGTGGCCGGGGACAAGCGCGGCGCCCACCTGGCGCTGTCGCTGGAACGGCTGGACGCGCTGGCGGGAAGGCCGCTTCAGCGCATCGGGCTGAGCGCCACCCAGAAACCCATGGACGACATCGCCCGCCTGCTGGTGGGCGCCCGCAGGCTCAAGGGCGACGGCACGCCGGAATGCGCCATCGTGGACGTGGGCCACAAGCGCGAGCTGGACCTGTCCATCGAGGTGCCGGACCAGGAGCTGGGGCCCATCACCTCCCACGCGCTGTGGGCCGAGGTCTACGACCGCATCGTGCAGCAGATCCAGAGCCACCGCACCACCCTGGTGTTCGTGCACACCCGCCGGCTGGTGGAACGAGTGGCGCACCAGCTCACCGACCGGCTGGGCGAGGGCAAGGTGCTGGCGCACCACGGCAGCCTGTCGCGCAAGACCCGGCTCGAAGCCGAGCAGAAGCTCAAGGCCGCGGAGGTGCCGGTGGTGGTGGCCACCGCGTCGCTGGAGCTGGGCATCGACATCGGCCACGTCGAGCTGGTCTGCCACATCGGGGCGCCGCGCTCCATCGCCACGCTGCTGCAGCGGGTCGGGCGCTCGGGGCACTGGCTGGGCGCCGTCCCCAAGGGCATCCTGTACCCGCTGACCCGAGACGACCTGCTCCAGGCCGCCGCCGCGATCTACGCCGTGCGCCGGGGTGAGCTGGACCGTATCGGGCTGGTGCGCCAACCGCTGGACGTGCTCGCCCAGCAGATGGTGGCCACGGTGGCAAGCCTCACGCCCGCCCACAAGCCCGGGGAGACCCTGCCGCTCCTGCCCGAGGCCACGCCGGCGGCGGGCATCGCCGAGGAAACCCTCTGGGAGCTGGTGCGGGGAGCGTACCCGTTCCGGGACGTTTCCCGCGGCGACTTCGAGCAGGTCCTGCACATGCTGTGCGAGGGGGTGGCGCCGGCCAGGGGCCGGCGCGGCGCCCATCTCCACCGGGACCGCGTAAACAGGATGCTGCGGGCGCGGCGGGGCGCGCGTCTGGTCTCCATCACCAACGGCGGCGCCATCCCCGACACCGCCGACTACGACGTGGTGGAGGCGCACAACGAGACCTTCGTGGGCAAGGTTAACGAGGACTTCGCCATCGAAAGCCTGGCGGGCGACATCTTCCTGCTCGGCAACACCTCGTGGCGCATCCAGCGGGTGGCCTCGGGCAAGGTGTGGGTGGAGGACGCCCACGGCGCGCCGCCGACCATCCCGTTCTGGCTGGGAGAGGCGCCGGGACGAACGTTGGAGCTGTCGCGGGCGGTGTCGGACGTGCGCGAGACCGTGGCGCGGCGGGCCGCCGCGGGGCAGGATGCGGAAGATGCGGCCGACGATCAGGGAGCAACAGCCGGGGATGCGGGCGAAGCCGCGTCCGCAAGGGAAACGGCCGGGGCGCGCGGGGAAGCCCCCGAATCATGGCTTCAGCGCGAAGCCGGGGTCGGACCGGCGGCGGCGGAGCAGATCGTCGCCTACGTCAACGAGACCCGCGCCCTGCTCGGCTGCGTGCCCACCGTGGACCGCATCGTCGCCGAGCGCTTCTTCGACGAGTCCGGCGGCATGCAGCTCGTGCTGCACACGCCCTTCGGAGGACGCATCAACCGCGCCTGGGGGCTGGCGCTGCGCAAGCGGTTCTGCGTCAACTTCGACTTCGAGCTCCAGGCCGCGGCCACCGACGACGGCATCGTGATCTCGTTGACCGACCGCCACTCCTTCCCGCTCGACACGGTCTTCTCCTACCTCAACCCGGCTACGGTGGAACGGGACCTCACCCAGGCTTCCCTGGCGGCGCCCATGTTCACCAACCGCTGGCGCTGGAACGCGAGCCGGGCGCTGGCGGTGGAACGGTTCAGGAGCGGCAAGAAGGTGCCCATGCAGATCCAGCGCATGCGCGCCGAGGACCTGCTGGGCGCGGTCTTCCCGGACCAGGTGATGTGCCAGGACAACCGCGCCGGACCCGTAGACCTGCCGGACCATCCCCTGACCCGCGAGACCGTGGAGAACTGCCTGCGCGAGGCCATGGACGTGGACGGCTTCAAGGAGACGCTGGAGCGGCTGGGACGGGGGGAAATCGCCACCGTGGCGGTGGAAACCCCGGCCCCCTCGCCCATGGCCCACGAGATCCTCAACGCCAACCCCTACGCGTTCCTCGACGACGCGCCGCTGGAGGAAAGGCGCGCCCGCGCGGTGGCGCTGCGCCGCACCGACCCGGACCTGGCCCAGGGCATCGGCGCCCTGAGTCCCGAGGCCCTGGCCGAGGTGAAGGCGCAGGCGTGGCCGGACATCCGCGACCCCGACGAATTGCACGACCTGCTGCTCACGGTGATCCTGCTGCCGGTGCGGGAAGCCGAGCCGTGGCAACGGTACGCGGACGAGCTGGTGGCGGCGCGGCGGGTTGCGGTCGCCGAGCCTGAAGGGAGAGACGGCGAGAATTTCTACGTGGCGGCGGAGCGCCTCGACGAGGCCCGCGCCGTGCTTGACGGCTTTGGCATGGCCCCCGCGGATGAGACCGTTCCCCCGTCATCCGGTGACGGTGCGCTGCAGCGCACCGTGCAGGGGTGGATGGAGATCAGCGGCCCGGTCACCACCGAAGGGCTTGCCACCCGGACCGGCCTGCCCGTCGAATCGGTGGCGCGCGCCCTAACCGCCCTGGAAGTCTCCGGGGTGGTGCTGCAAGGCCGCTTCTCGCCCGGCGGCGGCGCCGATGCGCCCGTGGAGTGGTGCGAGCGGCGCCTGCTCTCGCGCATCCACCGCCTCACCCTGGGCCGCCTGCGCCGCGAGATCCATCCGGTGTCAGGCGCGGACCTCATCCGCTTCCTGCTGCGCTGGCAGCACGTGCAGCCGGGGTCACAGCTCCACGGCCGCGACGGCGTCCACCAAGTCATCCGCCAGCTTCAGGGCATGGAGCTGCCGGCGCCCGCGTGGGAACAGCACGTCCTGCCGGCCCGCATCGCCGCCTACGACCCCGCCGAGCTGGAGCACCTCTGCCTTGCCGGCGCAGTAACTTGGGGGCGCTTGCGCCGCGACACCGGCGGCCCGGAAGACGATCCCGCCGTAGCGAAGCTCTGGGACGCGGCGCCCCTGGCCCTTCGGCCATCCAACGGCAAGGCCCGCCGGACCACCCCGACCCGGTCCGCGCCACTCGCCTTCGTCATCCGCGAGGACCTGCCGCACTTCCTCGATCCCGAAGCCCTGGACTGGCGCGGTCTCCAGGGACTGTCCGCCGCCGCCCGGGACGTGGCTGCGTATCTGGAAACTCACGGCGCATCCTTCCTCGCGGACATCGCACGGGGAACCGGCCACCTGACGGTACGCACCGAACGCGCCCTGTGGGAATTGGTCACCCGCGGGCAGGTCACCGGAGACGGTATCGCCGGCCTGCGGATGCTGCTCACCCCCGAGCTCAAACGGAAGGAGAACCGGCGCGGCCGCAAGGGCGCCGCGGCGCATACCATGCCCGTGGGCCGCTGGTCGCTGTGGCGGAAGGAAGACCCCGGCACACCCGAGGTCGCCACCGAGACCCTGGCGCGCCAGCTCCTGCAACGCTACGGCGTGGTGTTCCGGGAAGTATTGGCGCGGGAAACCCGCTGCCCGCCCTGGCGCCTGCTGCTCCAGGCCTACCGGCGCATGGAAGCCCGCGGCGAGATCCGCGGCGGCCGTTTCGTCAACGGCTTCGTGGGCGAACAGTACGCCCTCCCCGACGCCGTCGAGTCCATGCGCACCGTACGCCGCCTCCCCCCCGACAAGGAACCGGTCATCGTGTCCTGCACCGACCCCCTGAACCTCGTCGGCATCCTAACCCCCGGCCCACGGGTCCCGGTGCAGTCACACCAGTTCATCGCCTACCTCAACGGCACCCCCGCCGAGATCGGCCCCCTCGGCAACGTGCTGAGCCGCGTGCAGCCGGTCACGGGATCGGGCGTGGAATGACGTCGCGCGAGCGTTGCAGCCCAAGGCCGGGCGCCGGCCTATCGTCGGCGCTTGATTTCGTAGCTTGAAAGCTACATACTCGGGAGATGAACGTGGGGCCGTCCCTCAAGGAAAGGGGTCGTCTGGACGACGCTCTTCAAACGGGCCGGGAGCAATTTCTTCTGGAACTGGGTGAACTCTTGCGGCGCAAGATGGGGTTTACCGTGGCGGCGCGGCACGCCGGCTTGAACCGTGAGGCTCTGTATCGGGCCTTGGCAGACCGGGGCAACCCTACCCTCGACACCCTGGAACGCTTGCTCGCGTTGCTGGGGTACCGATTCTCCGTAGTGCCCATGGCGGACCGCTTGACGAACGACAAGCGGGCTGCGGCAATGGCCAGGAAATACGTCTGGTGGCAGCCGCCGGATGTCACCTTGAAGGACCGCCGGCTCCTTCTTGCTCAGATCATGAACCTCGGCACCGTCGCCGATGTCCGCTGGTTGCTGTCACGGGTTACCACTTCCGAGCTCCGCCGTGTCCTGCGCGACCCGCCAACAGGCATATTCAACGGCCGTTCCTGGAATTTCTGGCACCTCCGCCTTGATATGACGCCGACGTCCCTGCCGCCCGCACGGCGTCTACCGCCGGAGATACCGCGGTGACGTTCAAGCCGATCCTGGACATACTGCCGCGCGAACAACGGAAGCTATGGCCGGCTCTGTCGGCCATCCCCGACTGCTTCGTGCTGTACGGAGGCACGGCCTTGGCGTTGAGATTGGGGCATCGGTCCTCGGTTGACTTCGACTTCTTTTCTTCGGAGACCGTCGACTTCGACGGGCTGTTCCGAATCCCTTTCCTGGCCCAGGCCGAGGTGCTGCAGAGAGAGCCCGACACGTTGACCGTATCCGTGATGCCTCCCGGTACGAGAAATCCCGTGAAGGTTTCGTTCTTCGGCGGTGTCGGCACCGGCCGTGTAGGGAATCCGGAACCGACGGAAGACGGCGTGTTGCGGGTGGCGTCGCTTCTGGACCTGTTCGGAACCAAGCTCAAGGTGTTGCTGCAACGCGTCGCCGCCAGAGACTACCTCGACCTGGCCGCCATTCTGCGGACCGGTGTGCCCCTTGAGGAAGGGCTCGGCGCGGCTGCGACTCTCTACGGCCGACAGTTTCCACCGGTCGACGCCGTCAAGGCCCTGGCATACTTCGAGGAGGGAGAGGCGGCTGACGTTGATGCCGCTACTCAGGTTTTTCTTTCACGGAAGGTAGCGGCCTGGGACTTTACGGTAGCCCGGATCGGCAAGGCCGTCGATTCACTTACCTGAGACCACCCTCATCCAATCCTTTCACCGCGGAAAATGCAAAAAAAGGGGGCGGCGCATGCGCCGCCCCCTTTTTGTTTGCTGTCTGCGTGCGGCTAGTGCTTCGTGGTCGGCCAGCGGCCCTGGACCATGGCGTTGAACTCGTCGGTGAAGAAGAACTTGTCCTGGCCGTAGGCGGGACGCAACCCGTCGAACCACGTGACTTCCGGGTCGTAGGCGGCGAAGAAGGGGCGGCCGACCCAGTCGGGATTCCGTCCCTGCAGGAAGCGGAGAATGAACACTTTCTCGCCGGCAATCTCCTGCACGTCCTGGATCTCCACCTTGCCCGGAGTCGCGCTCATGCTCGGGCCGCGGACGGTGCGGGCCAGGCCGGATACGAACTTGTAGGAGTTCTGGAAGATGCGGCAGGCCTCCTCCAGCGGCACCTCGAAGTAGTTGCGCGCGCCGGTGTCGCGCTCCACGAACATGTAGTAGGGGATCATCCCCAGCCGCACTTCTTCCTCCCACATCCGGATCCACACGTCCGAGGAGTCGTTGATGTGGCGCAGCAGCGGCGCCTGGCAGCGGATCACCGCGCCGGCGTCGCGCAGGCGGCGGATCGCCTCCCGGACCACGTTGGTCTCCAGCTCCCGCCAGTGGTTGAAGTGGGCCATGATGGCGACGTGCTTTCCGGCCTTCACGATCTTCTCCAGCAGCCGCAGCATGTCGTCCGCGTCCTCGTCGCCGACGAAACGGTAGGGCCAGAACGTCAATGCCTTGGTGCCGATGCGGATGTCCTGCACGTGGGCGAACCGAGGGTCGTCCACCAACGGCTCCAGGTAATTGGCGAACACCGCGGTCTTCATGATCATGGGGTCGCCGCCGGTCACGAGCAGGTCGGTCACGTCGGGATGCGTGGCCAGATAGTCATGAAGCCCGTCCGCCTCCTTGGCGACGATCTTGAGCTCGTTGTCGCCCACGAACTGCGCCCAGCGGAAGCAGAAGGTGCAGTAGGCGTGGCAGGTCTGCCCCTGGCTGGGGAAGAACAGCACGGTCTCGCGGTACTTGTGCTGCAGGCCGTGAATCGTCTCCTGCGCGACCTTCGGTATGTTCAGCTCCCGCTGCCCGGCGGGGTGCGGGTTGAGCTTCTCGCGGATTTCGTGGGCGCCGGCCTTGATCTCGCCGGCGGAGGCGTCGCGCCGCAAGAGGTCGGCCATACGCGAGAAATCCACCGCCTCGAGCATGTCCTGCTGCGGGAACGTCATCTGGTAAACGGGGTCGTCGGGCACCCGGTCCCAGTCGATGAGCTGGTCGATCACGTAACGGTTGGAGCGGAAGGGCAGCACGTTGGCCACCACCTTCATGGCGAAGCGGTCGTCCCCGGAAAGACGTTCGAGCTGCGAGATCTCGTCGAGATGCTTGGTCGACAGCGCCTTGTAGCGCTCGGAGGGAAACATCGGCGCCTCTCGGGTGAGGTACTCTTCTTCCGCTTGGACGGACATCGTCCCCGGGTTGGGTGCGGTCTCTTTTCCGGGTTCCGACGGGACTTTGCTCATGACTCACCTCCCAGATTAACGGGTCTCGTCTTTCAATCCTCGACTCTCAAGAAAAGTATACTCCACCGTCGCGAATTTGAAAGACAATAGTGAGAATAATCGTTGTCAACACCGTATTGCAAGCGGCCGTGAGCGTCCATGAACGGTGCGATTTTCGGCTTTGCCGTTTTTTCTGCTTTACTATTCATTAGGGGTGATTGGTTTTCGGATGCAGCCTCTCGAAGGCTTGAAAGGAGCGAACGTCCATGGCCACGGATCTGTTTTCCACCGCGCGGGAGCGCCTCGAAGACGCGGCCCGCTATCTCGACATCGAGCGCGAAATCATCGACCAGCTTCGCTATCCCAAGGAAACACTGGCCGCCACCCTGCTGGTGCGCATGGACGACGGATCGCGCAAGGGGTTCAAGGCGTGGCGCTGCCGCTACGACGACACCCGCGGCCCCACCAAGGGCGGCATCCGCTTCCATCCCGCGGTGAACGTGGACGAGGTGATGACGCTGGCGTTCTGGATGACCTTCAAGTGCGCGGTCGTGAACCTTCCCTTCGGCGGCGCCAAGGGCGGGGTGTCGGTGGACGTCAAGACGCTCTCCCACGCCGAGCTGGAGCGCCTGAGCCGCTCGTACGTCCAGGCGTTCTCGCGCTTCATCGGACCCGAGCGCGACATCCCCGCCCCGGACATGTACACCAACGGCATCGTCATGGCCTGGATGGCGGACGAGTACGGCACCATCACCGGCCATCCCAGCCCGGCCATCATCACCGGCAAGCCGGTGGCGCTGGGCGGCTCGCTCGGACGCGACGACGCCACCGGGCGGGGCGGCTTCTACGTGCTGCGGCAACTCAAGGCGGAGCTTGGAGTCAGTCCGGAGAAATCGCGGATCGTGCTCCAGGGATTCGGCAACGCCTCTTTCCACTGCGCGCGCCTGCTCTACGACGACGGCTACAGGATCATCGGGCTGTCGGATTCGACCTCGGCCATCTATGACCCCGACGGGATGAATCCCTACGCCGTGATGGAGCACAAGAACCGCACCCGGAGCGTCGCCGGCGCGCCCACGAACGGCACCGCGCGAGAGCTCGACAACGCGGCGCTGCTGGAGGCGGAGTGCGACGTGCTGATCCCCGCCGCGGTGGAGAACCAGATCACCGAATCCAACGCGGCCAGGATCCAGGCGCCGGTCATCCTGGAGCTGGCGAACGGCCCGGTGACGCCGGCGGGCGACGCCGTCCTCGACAAGAGGGGCACGGTGGTGGTCCCGGACATCCTCGCCAATTCCGGCGGGGTCACGGTGTCCTACTTCGAGTGGGTGCAGAACAAGGCGGGCTACTACTGGCCGGTGGAAGAGGTGCACGCGAAGCTCAAGGCCATCCTGGAGCCCGAAATCCGGCGCGTGTGGGAGGTGGCCAGGGACAAGGCCGTCAGCATGCGCACCGCCGCCTATGTCCACGCCCTCGAGCGCATCGGACACGCGGTGGAGGCCCGCGGCACCAAGGCGTTCTTCAACCCGTTGGGCTAGTGTGGTGTCTCCGCGGGCCGCTTCTTCAGCGGACCCTGATCGGCGGCGGCGCGGCCCGGGTCGCCCAGCAAATGAGACCGAGTCTACGCCATTCCCGGTGGTCGCCGCCGAACACCTTTCCGGTGGCGCGCGGGGCGCGGCGCACGGTTTCGATACGTTCGCGGGTGAGTGGATGGGTCGAGAGGAAACCGGAAAGCGCGCCTTCGCCCTTCGCCTGCTTCGCGAGCGCCCGGGTAAAGAACTCCTCGAACCCCTTGGAATCGATTCCCGCGGCATACAGGCGTTCCAGCGCATAGTCGTCCGCCCGCCGCTCGGCCATGCGGGAGTAGCCGCTGTTGAGCACCCATCGGCCGAGTCCCGTGATCAGGATACCCCCGGCCACGTCACCGGTCACGAGGCCCACCACGACCGAGACGGCCGCCGTGCGGTACAGACCCTGGATCGGGTGGTCGTAGTGGATGTGGCCGATTTCATGAGCGATGACGCCGGCGACCTCCTCCGGGCTCAGGGCGTCGTCGATGAGCCCCTTGGTTAAGACGACGATGCCGCCGGGCAGGGCGAACGCGTTTGCCAGCCTCGTGTTGATCACGACGAGGCGCAAGGACGGCGGCTCGGGCATGTTCGCCGTGACCCGCACCGCCATCGCCTCGAGGGCGTTCCGTCCTTCGGCATCGCTGCAATATGCGCGCCGGTGCCGGGGCGGTCCGCTTTTGTCCAGCTCAACGAGACGGGTGAGCTGCCGCAACGTCATGGAGCCGATGCGTAGCCTGACGGCGTGCGGAGTGACCGCGGCCAATTGTTCCGACAGGGAAGGCACGACCACCAGGAGGATGAACGCAACCGACCCCACCGCGGCTCCGGCCCACCCCGCGATCCGGGCCAGGCCTCCCCATGACAGACGCACCCGACGATAGAGCCGGGGCGTCACCCTCTCGAGTGCCTCGACCACGCCGGGATCGCCGATCACCAGCCGGGCGGTGGTGCCGTCCAGCGCGATCCGCACGGGCTCGCCGTCACGCGGCGGCTCCGCCAGGATCACCCGCTCGGCGGGCCAGTGCCCCAGCATGGCCCCGTGCGCGGCGAAGATGACGATGCCCACGTCGGTGACGGCGATGGCGGCCGGTTGTGACCGCGCCACGATGCCGTCGTAGTAGTCGGCGGCGAACCTCAATCCCCGTGTCCTGTAGTCAAAGCCCCCCCACATCCAGGGCGTCGGCCAGCCCCTCGCCATGCCTCGGCAGCGCGGCCGTGGCCTGGACCGTTCGATCCAGCGCCTCCTGCCGCTCGAAACTCAGCGTTTCGCAGATGTTCGTCAACAATGTGACCTTGACCAACAGCATCCGGACAAAGCCATAGAACCAATAGATGGCCAGGAGCAGGACCGTCGTGGTCAGGAAGATCACCTGGTTGCCCGTGACGCCGGTCGGCTTGAGGAAGCCGATCAGACCGCCGAGCACCCCGATCAGCAGGAACAGCGCGGCGCCGGCGACCACGACAAGGAACGCGAAGTAGACTCCATAGACGATGACCGTGTCCATCCTTGAGCTCAACCCGGTCTCGCCGATGCGCATGGCGCCGACGAAATAGCGGAACTCTCCAACGCGGTACCAGACGAACAGGGAAAAGCTGAACACGACGAGCCACAGCGGCATGAAATCGAACTTGCGCACCATGAACAGGACCAACGCCGCCGGATTCGTAATGGCCTTGCCGTCCCGCAACGCGTCCCATAGGGAACCGAGGGCTTCGAAGCTTTCGCCGTTCACGGCGATGAACAACCCGATGGCCGCCAGACCAGGCGTCGCCACCGTCAGCCAACGCCGGAACAACCCACCCGCGCCCGCGTCGAAGGAGACGCGGGTGGAGCCGAAGCGGGCGTTGTTGGCAAAGTAGCGGGTCGTGGCAACGCGCAGCCAGGGGTAGGCCAGACCCAACGTCGCCACGGTCATGAGACCGTACAGCAGCCAAATGGCGGCATACTTGAAGGCCGACCCCTGGAGCGCGAACCGCACGCCACGCCAGGCCGTACGGCTCAGACGATAGCGGCGGACGCGATAGACGGCCACCTGGATGAGGAATGCGAGGATCGCGTAGTAGAAGAGCTGCATGGCGATTCCGCTGAAAGGGATCCCCGTGGGTATCAGGAGCGGTACGGCGTACGAATAGGCGGTGGCCACCGGCGCGAAGATCACGATGACTGCCAGAAACCCGATCAGCAACTCGGTTCCCGTGCCGAGATACTCCAGCGGCTCGCCCAGGATCTTGACGTGGCGCCACAGGAGGTGCCGGACGCGCGTCTTTGCCCAGAATCGATAGATCCCGAGGGTGAGGAGGCTCAGGAGCAGATTGCGTATCAGCAAGCGGCCCAGCTCGCTTCGAAGGCCATCGAACACCACCGTTGCGGGCCGGGCGGGCTCGGCGAGCCTGTCTTCACCAGGAATGCCGCCAGGTTCGTTCATAATCGAAGCGTTGTCGCGTCCCTCCTATTTTTGGACTGTTGCATACATAACGCCGAAATTCCAACCGATGCCCCCGATCCGGCGCCGTGGACATCCACACCACCAGAGTGTAAACCGCGGGCATGGCCGGTCCTGTCCGCCTCGGCCATCTCGAGGAGCTAGAGGCCGAATCCATTTTCATCATGCGCGAGGTGGTGGCCGCGTTCTCCAAACCGGTCATGCTCTACTCCATCGGCAAGGACAGCTCGGTCCTCGTGCGGTTGGCACAAAAAGCCTTCCATCCCGCGCCCCCACCCTTCCCGCTGCTGCACGTGGACACCACCTGGAAGTTTCCCGAGATGTACGAGTTCCGCGACCGTACGGCGCGCGAGACCGGAATGGATCTCATCGTCCATATCAACCGGGAAGGGGTTGCCCGGGGCATCAACCCCTTCACCCACGGATCGGCGCTTCACACGGACGTGATGAAGACCCAGGCCCTGAAGCAGGCGCTGGACGAGCACGGGTTCGATGCGGCGTTGGCGGGGGCGCGCCGCGACGAGGAGATGTCCCGGGCCAAGGAGAGGGTGTTCTCGCTGCGCAGCCGCACCCATCGCTGGGACCCCAGGAACCAGCGTCCCGAGCTGTGGCGCCTTTACAACACCCAGGTCCGTGACGGCGAGTCCATGCGCGTCTTTCCGCTCTCCAACTGGACCGAGCTGGATGTCTGGAACTACATCCACCGGGAAAACATCCCGGTGGTGCCTCTCTACTTCGCGGCCCCACGGCCGGTGGTGCACCGCTCGGGGACGCTGATCATGGTGGCCGACGAGCGCATGAAGCTCGAGCCCGGCGACGAGCCCGAGATGAAGAAGGTGCGCTTTCGCACGCTGGGCTGCTATCCGCTGTCCGGCGCCATCGAGTCCGAGGCCGACAGCGTGCCGGCGATCATCCGCGAGATGCTGTCGGCAACGCACTCCGAGCGCCAGGGACGCGTCATCGACCACGACGGGGAAGGCTCCATGGAGCGGAAGAAGCAGGAGGGCTACTTTTGATGCCCGGCACGGGCAACGGTCAGGAGTTCCGGGCTTACGTCAACGCCCGCGAAGACCGGGACATCCTGCGCTTCATCACCTGCGGCAGCGTGGACGACGGCAAGTCCACGCTGATCGGGCGGCTGCTTTTCGAATCGCGCCTGGTCTTCCAGGACCAGCTCGCAAAGGCGGAGGCCGACAGCAGGCGGCACGGCACCCAGGGCGACAACCTCGACCTGGCGCTCCTGGTGGACGGCCTTCAGGCCGAACGCGAGCAGGGCATCACCATCGACGTCGCCTACCGCATGTTCTCCACCGGCAAGCGATCGTTCATCGTCGCCGACACCCCGGGGCACGAGCAGTACACCCGCAACATGGCCACCGGCGCCTCCACCGCCGATTTGGCGGTGGTGCTCATCGACGCGCGCAAGGGCGTGCTGCCCCAGACCTGCCGCCACACCACCATCCTCTCCCTCCTGGGAGTGCGCCACGTGATCGCGGCCGTCAACAAGATGGACCTTGTCGACTGGTCCAGGGACGTCTTCGACGGCATCGTCGCCGCCTACCGCGAATTCGCCCAACGGCTCGACGTCACCGACGTCACCTGCATTCCCGTATCGGCCCTGACCGGCGACAACGTCACCGGGCCGTCGGCGGCCATGGGCTGGTACGGCGGACCGACGCTGCTGCAGGCCCTGGAATCCGCCGAGGTGGCCGCCGGCCGCGAGAGCGCGCCCTTCCGCATGCCGGTGCAGTGGGTGAACCGTCCCAGCGCCGACTTCCGCGGTTTCGCCGGCACCGTCGCGGCCGGGCTCGTGCGCCCCGGCGACTCCGTGATGCTTTGCCCATCCCAGCGAACCTCGGAGGTAAAACGGATCGTCGGTCCGGACGGCGACCTCGACCGCGCGCGCGCCGGCCAGGCCGTCACCCTCGCGCTCGCCGACGAGGTCGACGTGAGCCGCGGCGACATCATCGCCTCCGCCGCCGATCCGCCCAGCCTCAGCGACCAGTTCGCCTGCCACATCGTGTGGATGCACGAGAACCCGCTGCTGCCCGAGCGTCCGTACCTCCTGAAGATCGGCACACGGTTGGCGGGGGCCCAGGTAACGGCCATCAAGCACAAGCTCAACGTCAGCACGCTGGAGCATACCGCGGCCAGGACCCTCGGGCTCAACGACATCGCCTACTGCAACATCGGCCTCGACCGCCGGATCGCCTTCGACCCCTACCGCGAGTCGCGGGAGACCGGCGGATTCATCCTCATCGACCGCTACACCCACGAGACGGTGGGCGCGGGCATGATCGAATTCGGCCTGTGGCGCGGCGACAACCTGACGCTCCACCAGCTCGCCATCGACAAGCCGGCGCGGGCGGCGCAGAAGAACCAGGAGGCCTGCGTCCTGTGGCTCACGGGATTGTCGGGGGCGGGGAAGTCCGCCACCGCCAACGCGGTGGAGCGGCGCCTGCACGCCATGGGGCGGCACAGCTACACCCTGGACGGCGACAACCTGCGGCACGGCCTGACCAGGGACCTGGGCTTCACCGCGGCGGACCGGGTGGAGAACGTGCGCCGCATTGCCGAGGTCGCCAAGCTGTTCGTGGACGCGGGGATGATCGTCCTGGTGTCCGTGATCTCGCCCTTCCGCGACGAGCGCGGCATGGCGCGCGAGATGATGGACGAGGGCGAGTTCATCGAGATCTTCGTCGACTGCCCCATCGAGGTCTGCGAGCAGCGCGACCCCAAGGGGCTCTACCGCAAGGCGCGGGCGGGCCAGATCAGGAACTTCACCGGCATCGACAGCGCCTACGAGCCGCCCGAGAATCCCGAGATCGTGTTGAAGACCGGCGAGCGAAGCGTCGACGAGGTCGCGGACCAGGTCGTCGACTATCTTCGCTCAAGAACCGCCCATGAGCCGGGGAAATGAAGTGAGGTGAGATAGCGGTCGGGTCTCAGGCCGTGCCCGAGGACTCCTCGTCGTCCTTGGCGTCGTCCTCGACCTCGGGTTCGGGGGCCGCCTCGGGTGCGTCCTCCGCCGGGGCCGGCGCTTCGGCCGGAGCCGCCTCCGGCGCCGCTGCCGGCGCTTCGGCCGGTGCGGGGGTCTCCGCTGCCGCCGCCGCCTCTGCCGGAGCCGTGGCCGCTGGGGCCGGAGCTGCGGCCTGGGCCGCCTCCGCCGCGGCGGCGCTCTGGGCCTGGACCTTGGCTTCCCGTGACAGCTTGCGCGTCTTCTTCTTCAGCCGGTTGATCCTGCGCCGCAGGACCTTGCGCTTACCGGCTTCCTTCTCCTGGGCCTTCTCTTCTTTCAGCGCCCTGATCTTTTCCTTGACGGCGCCAACACCGGAGTCTGCTGCCACGTGTGCCTCCTTTGGACGAGTGAACGGTAACGGGTATCACACGGGCGGCGAAATCGAAAGCGCGGCGGAAAGCAGTCCTACCGGTCGTCGTCCCAGCCGCCCCAATAGCGCCTCGTGGCGTACGGGTTGGGGTGCGGCAGGATGAAGAACTCGGTGCTCTTGGGGAGCATCCGGCGCGTGAGCACCAGCCGGGAATCGGGTTGGCGCTGGACCGGATAGCGGCCGTCGAGGAAGGACGCGAAGTACTCGGCCTGGTGCGGGTCGTCGTAGTGCATCGGCAGCACGATGGGCGGCTTGACCTGCTCGATGACCTTGACGAGGTCGCTGAAGCCCAGGTTGTTGCGCGCGTCGATGGGGATCATCATGACGTCCACCCGGCGCAGCAGCTTCTCCTGCTTCTCGGTGAGCAGGTGGCCGATGTTGCCGAGGTGGGCGAGACAGAGGCTCCCCATCTCGAAGACGAAGATCGAGTTGGCGATGCGGGTGAAGTCGTAGTTCCGGGCGCTCGGCAGGTTCACCACCACGATGTCCTTGACCTTCCTGCGCACCGGCTGCCAGCGCTGGTCCAGCGTGATGCCCCGCAGTACCAGGGGGTTTCCCTGCACGGCCTCGACGTTGTTGTGGGTGTAGTGGCCGTTGCTCACCGTCACCGCGTCGGCGGTGATGCCGGGCGTGACGTCGAAGTTGGGATCGGCCACCACCCGGGTTCCGGTGCCCGACCGGATGGCGAAGCTCGAGTGGCCGAACCAGCGGAGACTGTACTGCCCGAGGCCGATCTCCGGTTTGGCGGACACCTTGGCCAAATCCGTCGCTCGCACCATGTTCGAGCCCGGATCGAGAACCCGGACCAGGTTGGGATTGCAGATGGCACCGGCGGCCTGCGCGCTGAGCAGCGCCGCCAACCCCAGCACGAAACCTGTCAAACCGTATCTCGACATGGCTCTTCCCCCATGGCCCGCGCGGCGACGCCGTCGGGCGTCATGAGCACGTCTCGCAAGTCCCGTAGAGAGAAAGCTGGTGGGAGGTCACCGTGAAGCCGGTGTCGGGCGAGAGGACGGGCGCAGCTTCTTCCCTGCGGTCGAGGGTGACATCATAGACGTTTCCACACATTTCGCAAATGAAATGTGGATGTTTGTTCAAGATCGGATCGAAGTGCTGCGTGCGGTCGATGTTGAGGACCTGCAGCTTGCCGTCAGCGGCCAGTTTCTGGAGATTTCGGTAGACCGTGCCAAGGCTGATGTTCGGAATCTCCTGTCGCACCCGTTCGTATATCCGGTCCGCGGTGGGATGGGACATCTCGTCCTTGAGGACATCCCAGATGACTTCAAGCTGTCGTGTCCGTCTCGTGGACATGACCATCCCCAGCGGCGGTCCGTCGAACGCTATTCCAGGTCCCTGAGCAGCTCCGCCTTGGTGGCGGCGGTCAACGGGACCTCGGCGTGGTAGTTCTCGTGGTCCACCACGATGGCGGCGTCCCGGCCGCGCAACGCTTCGGCTTCGTCCGCGGTGAAACCGAAGGTAATGTACTGCACCGCGCTGATCTTGTCTTCCTTGCTGCGGCCTTCCTCGAACCTGGCGCGAACGGTGTGGCCGCCGCCGATCTTGAAAAAGACCCGCTCGTCGATGCCGAGAAACTTCAGCAGCTCCTCGCGCAGGTTGGTCTGGTCCTCGATCTCCAGGAAAAGCGTCGCCCTGAGCTCCCCCGCGTCCGGTATGAGCTCGTTGTAGACGTCGATCTCCTCGCGGATCTTGTCCAGGTCGCGGATGCTCTCGGCGCGCAGCATCTCCTGTATCTGAAAGATCACCGTCGCCCTGTTCTCGAACACCAGGGAGACCTTGTCCCCAACCGACACCCGCCGGTGCTTCTTGAGATCGATGATCTCGCGCCGGAAGGCGGCGCGCTTCTCCTCGTAGGCGCCGGCGCCGATGATGTCGTTCAGCGTGACCTTGTCCATCTTGCGGCAAAGACCGGAAGTTGCCGCCCCGTCCCCGCGAGGAATGGTCCTCACGGGTTCAAGGCGGCATGATTCCGGGGTGGGCGGATTACCGGATCAACCCGCGTCCGCGGGGTCCTTCCCGGCGACCGCCTGCAGGCCCTTGTTGAAACGGCCGGCGTGGGACTTCTCGGCCTTGGCCAGGGTTTCGAACCACTCGGCCAGCTCCTCCAGCCCCTCGTCCCGCGCGGTCTTGGCGAAGCCGGGGTACATCTCGGTGTACTCGTAGGTCTCGCCCTCCACCGCGGACTTCAGGTTCTTCTCGGTGGTGCCGATGGGAACGCCCGTGCAGGGGTCGCCGACTTCCTTCAGGAAGTCCAGGTGCCCGAACGCATGCCCCGTCTCCGCCTCCGAGGTGTCGCGGAACAGCCCGCCCATGTCGGGGTATCCCTCGATGTCCGCCTGCCGGGCGAAGTAGAGATAGCGACGATTGGCCTGGGACTCGCCCGCGAAGGCGTTCTTCAGGTTGTCGTGGCTCTTGGTGCCGTTGATGCTTGCCATAGGGTGCCTCCTTATCAGTAATGGTTCTGATTAGTAGCCGAAGCCGGTCCGCAATTCAAGGGCGGACACGCCGGAGGACTGCCTCGAAACCACCGGCGGCGGACCGCAACTGGCCCGCGGCCCGCCGTTTTGCTATCCTGCGAGTCATCCATGGACGACGTGATTTCCATCGAAGATTTCCAGGCCCTGGACTTGCGCATCGGCACGGTCACCAGCGCCGAGCCGCACCCCAACGCCGACCGGCTCATGGTGCTCAAGGTGGACCTGGGTTCGGAAGAACGCCAGCTCGTGGCCGGCATCCGCGGACACTACACCCCGGAGGAGATCACCGGCCGGCAACTCGTGGTGGTGGCCAACCTGAAGCCTGCACGGCTGAGAGGCATCGAGAGCCAGGGCATGATCCTGGCCGCATCCACCGACGACCAGCTCGTCATCCTGGCGCCGGAACAACGGATCGCTCCGGGAGCCAAGGTTTCCTGATACGCCTCGGTCGTGTCTCCCATCGACCAAGCCGCGGGTTCCTGCTGTATCGTCGACCTGACGGCCTTGCGCGCCAACCTGCGCACCGTGCGCCGGCTCGTGGGTCCCGGCGTGGAGGTCCTCGCGGTGGTGAAGGCCGACGCCTACGGCCACGGCGACATCGAGACCGCGCGCGCCTTGTGCGCCGAGGGGGTCGGCCGCCTGGGCGTCGCCACGGTGGCGGAGGGCGTGCGGCTTCGGGAGGCCGGCGTCGATGCCGCGATCCTGGTGCTCGGCAGTCTTTACCCCGGCGACGCCGCCGCCTTGGTCCGGCATTCCCTCGACCCGGTCGTTCCCAGTCTCGATCTCCTGGGGCACCTCGACGCCTTCGGCGCGGCACACGGCGCGGAGATCCCTTTCCACCTCAAGCTGGATACCGGCATGGGCCGGTTGGGCCTCTTGCCGGACGCCATCGGGGAGTGGCTGTCGGCGCTGGACGGGCTCAAGGCCGCCAGGCTGAAAGGCGTCATGTCCCACTTCGCCAAGGCCGAGGAGCCGGAGTCGCCGTCGTGCCGCGGACAACTGCGGGAGTTCAACCGAACGCTGGAACGCATCCGGGCGGCGGGGCACGGTGCGCCGCTGGCCCACATGGCCAACAGCGCGGCCATCATGGCGCTGCCCGAGGCCCGTTTCGACATGGTCCGGCCGGGCGGAATGCTCTACGGCATCTACTCGCATCCGCCCTTGGCCGATGTCGTCCGGCTGGCTCCGGCGCTCACCTGGAAGACCCGCGTCCTGCAGCTCAAGACGCTCCCCAAACATTCCCCCATCAGCTACGGCGGCACCTTCACAACCTGCCGCGAAAGCGTCATCGCGACCCTGCCGGTGGGCTACGCGGACGGCTACAAGCGCTCCCTGTCCAACCGGGCGGCGGTGCTGATACGAGGCCGTAGAGCCCCCGTCGTCGGCCGGGTCACCATGGATTTGACGATGGCGGACGTGACCGATATAGCTGGCATTCAGCCGGGGGACGAAGTGACCCTCCTGGGACCGCAAGGCAGCGAGACCATATCCGCGGAAGAGATGGCCGGCTGGGCGGACACGATCTCCTACGAGATCCTCACGTCCATCAGTCCGCGCGTTCCGCGTCACTATTGCGAGAACAGCGAGTAGCGGCGCGGGCGTGCGCCGGAAGCGTAAAGCTTCGACTATCCGACAGAAGGAGGAACGGGACACCCGTGGGCAAGATAAAACGAGCGTTGGTGAGCGTATCGGACAAGGACGGCGTGGCCGATTTCGCCGCAAGGCTGGCGGGACTGGGCATCGAGATCCTTTCCACGGGAGGGACCGCGTCGCTGCTGCGCCAGCAGGGCGTCGCCGTCACCGAGGTGGCGGACGTGACCGGGTTCCCCGAGATCATGGACGGCCGGGTCAAGACGCTCCACCCCAAGATCCACGGCGGCATCCTGGCGCTGCGGGACAAGCCCGAGCACCGCGCCCAGATGGAAGAGCTGGGCATCGGCGCCATCGACATGGTGGTGGTGAACCTCTACCCGTTCGAGGCCACCGTGGCGCGCCAAGCGCCGTTCGACGAGATCATCGAGCAGATCGACATCGGCGGCCCCGCCATGATCCGGTCCGCGGCCAAGAACCACCCGCACGTGGCGGTGGTGGTGGAGCCGTCGGACTACGCGGCGGTCCTCGACGAGCTGGCGGCGGGCGGCGAGCTGTCGCCGGACACGCGCTTCCGGCTGGCGTGCCGCGCCTTCCACCACACGGCGCGGTACGACGGCGCCATCTCCAACTACCTCGGAAGGCTCGGCGAGGACCGGAAAGCCGGCCCGTGGGGCGACAAGCTGAATCTCCAGCTCTCCAAGCTGCAGGAGCTGCGCTACGGCGAGAACCCGCACCAGAGCGCGGCCTTCTACGCCCATGGCGACGGCGGCGTCCCGTCGGTGGCGCGTGCGACGCAGATCCAGGGCAAGCAGCTCTCGTTCAACAACATCCTGGACGCCGACGCCGCCCTGAGCACCGTGCTGGACTTCACCGAGACCACGGCCGTGGCCATCAAGCACACCAACCCGTGCGGCCTGGCCACCTCCGACGCCTCGCTGGCCGACGCCTTCCGCAAGGCCAAGGCGGGGGATCCCGTGTCCATCTTCGGGGGAGTCATCGCGCTCAACCGTCCGGTGGACGCGGAAACCGCCGAGGAGCTGAAGCAGATCTTCCTGGAGATCGTCATCGCCCCCTCGTTCACCCCCGAGGCCCGGGAGATCCTGTCCTCGGCCAAGCGGCTGCTGAACATCCGCCTGCTGGAGATCGACATGAGCCTGGCCACGGACACGGCCCTGGACCTGCGCCGGGTCCACGGCGGCGTGCTGGTACAGGACTGGGACCACAAGCCCATCGACGTGCGGGAATGCAAGGTGGTGACCGAGCGGCAGCCCACCGACGACGAGTACAAGGCCCTGGGGTTCGCCTGGCGCGTGTGCCACCACGTGAAGTCCAACGCCATCGTGTTCACGTCGAGCGACCAGTTACTGGGCGTCGGCGCCGGCCAGATGAGCCGGGTGGACTCCGCCCAACTCGCCGTCACCCGATCGAAGACCCACGGGCTGGACCTCGCGGGCTCCGTGGTGGCGTCGGATGCCTTCTACCCCTTCCGGGACGGCGTCGACGCGGCCGCCGAGGCCGGCGCCCGCGCGGTCATCCAACCGGGCGGCTCCATCCGCGACGAGGAGGTCATCGCCGCCGCCAACGAACACGGGCTGGCCATGGTGTTCACGGGCATCCGGCATTTCAGGCACTAGTTTGCGTCCTTCGACTTAACCCATGAACATCCTCGTCATCGGCGGCGGCGGGCGGGAACACGCGCTGGTCTGGAAGCTGCGTCAGAGCCCGCGGGTGGACAAGCTCTACTGCGCGCCGGGCAATGCCGGCATGCGTGAGCAGGCGGAGTTGGTGGACATCGGCGCCGGCGAGATCGACAAGCTCGCGGACTTCGCCGCCCGGGAGGCCATCGACCTCACCGTAGTGGGACCGGAGCAGCCGCTGGTTGCGGGCATCGCCGACCGGTTCGAAGAGAGGGGCCTCAAGGTGTTCGGACCCAACCGCGAAGCCGCGAGGCTCGAGGGCAGCAAGGCCTTCGCCAAGGAGCTGATGCTGGAGAACGGCATCCCCACCGCCGCCTGCGAGGTGTTCTCGGACCTGGACGAGGCCCGCCGCTACGTGGCGCAAGACCGGCCGTGCGCGGTCAAGGCGGACGGCCTCGCGGCCGGCAAGGGCGTGATACTCTGCTCGGGCAGGGCCGAGGCCGAAGCCGCCCTCGACGACATCATGGGGCGGAAGGTGTTCGGGGCGGCCGGCGACCGGGTGGTCATCGAGGAGCTCCTCGTCGGCGAGGAAGCCTCCTTCATGGCCCTGATGGGCGGCGACGACTTCCTCCCGCTGGCGTCGGCCCAGGACCACAAGCGCATCTTCGACGGCGACGAGGGGCCCAACACCGGCGGCATGGGCGCCTACTCCCCGGCGCCGGTGGTGGACGCGGCGGTGCACGATGCCGTGGTCGAGCAGGTGCTCAAGCCGCTGGCGGCGGGCCTCAAGCGCCGCGGGCTGGTGTATCGCGGCGTGCTCTACGCCGGCCTCATGGTCACCGAAGACGGCCCCAAGGTGCTGGAGTTCAACGCCCGCTTCGGCGATCCCGAGTGCCAGCCGATCATGATGCGCCTGGAGAGCGATCTGCCGTCGCTTCTCCTTGCCACCGCCGAGGGAAGGCTCCGGGAGATGGAAGCGGAGTGGACGGATCGGGCGGCGGTGTGCGTCGTGCTGGCGTCCGGTGGCTATCCGGGAGAGTACGGAACCGGTATTGAAATAGAGGGGCTCGATAGGCTCGTGTCGTGGGACGCCGGATACGCGTTCCATGCGGGAACCGACCACCGGGAGGGCCGCTGGTACACCGCCGGCGGAAGGGTCCTGGGCGTCACCGCGCTGGGCGACACCATCGCCGCGGCCACCCGCGAGGCCTACGAAGGCGTAAGCCGGATAAACTGGGAGGGCATGCACTACCGCCGGGACATCGCCCGGCGCGCCATGGGCCGCGGATGACACTGGTAAGCACCGCGACCGGGCGGAAGCCAATGCCGGTGCCGCTCCCCGGACAGCGCTCCGCTACCGCATCCCCTTGGGAGAGGCTCCGATCCGACCCCCTCTCCCTCTGGGAGAGGGATGGGGTGAGGGCGCGCGGGAAGCCGCAAACACACATTGGAGGTAACAAACCGTGACCGAACAGACTCCGAAAGTCGCCATACTCATGGGCAGCGATTCCGACGTGGAGGTCATGAAGGAGGCCGCGACGCGGCTGGAATCCTTCGGCATCGCTTATGAAATGCACATCTCGTCCGCCCACCGCTCGCCGGAGCGGACCCACGCCTACGCCAAGGGGGCGGCGGACCGGGGCATCGAGGCGTTCATCGTCGGCGCCGGCGCGGCCGCGCACTTGGCCGGGGTGGTGGCGGCGGTCACCACGCTGCCGGTGATCGGCGTGCCGCTGAGCGCGTCGGCGCTGGACGGCATGGACGCGCTGCTGGCGACGGTGCAGATGCCGGCGGGCGTCCCGGTGGCGACCATGGCCATCGGCAAGGGCGGCGCCGCCAACGCCGGCATCTTCGCGGCCCAGATCATCGCGCGAAAGGACCCCGAGCTGGCGGAAAAGCTCGCCCGTTTCAAGGAAGAGCTGGCCGCCGGAGTCGAAGCCCGGGACCAGAAGCTGCAAGACAGCCTGAAGGGATAGGGGAGAGCGGCGTCTCGCCGCCACACCCGGCACGCGGGGGCCGGAACCCCAAGACCCGAGAATAGCGCTTATGGCCAAGATTTTCCCGTTTCGGGGGCTGACGTACAACCCCCAACAGATCAACGATTTCTCCAGCGTGGTGGCGCCGCCCTACGACGTGATCTCTCCCGAGTACCAGGCGGAGCTGTACGACCGCTCGCCGCGCAACGTCGTGCGCATCGACTTCTGCCGCGACGCCGACCCGTACACCACCGTGCCGCGGCGGTTCCTGGAATGGCAGGAGGACGGCACCCTGGTGGCCGAGGACAAACCGGCCATCTACTACCTGAGCCAGGAGTACCGGCTGGCGGACGGCATCGCGAGGGAGCGGCGCGGCTTCATCGCGCTGACCGCCATCGAGGATTTCGGCGGCGGCATACACGGCCACGAGCACACCCTGGCCGAGCCCAGGGAGGACCGCCTCAAGCTGATGCTCGCCTGCGATGCCCAGTTCAGCTCCATCCTGGCCCTGTACACCGACGAGAAGCCCACCCTGACCGACGCCCTGAGCGAGCACGTGAGATCGCGGCCGCCCAAGGTCGAGGCCGCCGAGGGCGCGTACGGCACCTCCCGCCTGTGGGCGGTCACCGACCCGGGCCTCATCGGCATGGTGCGGGAGGCCATGAGCCGGCAGGCCGTCTTTATCGCCGACGGGCACCACCGCTACGAGGCGGCCCGCGGCTACCGCGGCCGGCGTCTGGCGGAACGGCCCGGCGCCAGCGGCGACGAGGGCTTCAACCGCGTCATGATGTACTTCGCCAACCTCCAGGAAGAGGGCGTGGTGATATTGCCGACGCACCGGTTGGTGCGGGAGCTTCCCGAGGCGCCGATGGCGGAGTTGGAGCAGAAGCTGGGGCGCCACTTTCACGTGGAGGCGTTTCCCGCGGACGCCGGCGGCCGGCGGCGGTTCCTGGACACGGTCCAAAACCCGGAGGGCGGCCAGCGGCTCCTTGGCGCGTGCTTCGGGGGCGATTCGCGCTACCTCGCCCTGCGCGCGAGGGACGGCGAGACCATGCGGCAACTGGCTCCGGATATGGGCCCCGAACTGCGCGGCCTGGACGTCACCACGCTGCACGTGTTGCTCATGGAGCATCTCCTGGGCGTGTCCACCCGCGACGCGGTGAATACCGACGCGGTGGCCTACACGCACGACGCGGAAGAGGCACTGGCCGAGGTGGAGAGCGGCGGCTGCCGGGCGGCGTTCATCCTGAACCCCCCGACCGCCGGCGAAATGATCGACGTCTCCCTCAAGGGGGAGAAGATGCCCCAGAAGTCCACGTACTTCTTTCCCAAGCTCGTCACCGGCCTGGTGATCCACAAGGTGGAGGTCTGAGGGAGGGGACACCCGCCGGCACTCTCGGTCCCGGCGAGTAGAACGCGCGAGGAACACTGTCATGTCGAAACTACACCTGACACTGGCGTGCGGCGACTACGACCGCACCAAGACGCTGCAGGACGGCTCGCTCAGCCCCGACGGCATCTCCCTCAACTATCTGCCGATGCAGGCCGAGGAGATCTTCTGGCGCATGGGCCACCACCAGGAGTTCCACGCCTCCGAGATGTCGCTGGCCAACTACATCACCATGACCTCCCGGGGAGAAAGCCCGTTCACGGCCATCCCGGTGTTCCCGTCGCGCTATTTCCGCCACTCCTGCGTGTTCATCAACACGGACCGGGGCCTGGACAAGCCCGAGGACCTGCGCGGCAAACGGGTCGGCGTGCCGGAGTACTCCATCACCGCGGCGGTGTGGATACGCGGCTTCCTGAGCGACGACCACGGCGTCAAGGCAAGCGACGTGGGGTGGTTCACCGGCGGCCAGGAAGTCCCCGGCCGGAAGGAGCGCATCGAGCTCAGGCTGCCGCCCGAGATCAAGGTGCAGCCCGTCCCGCAGGACCGGACCCTGAACGACATGCTGGACAAGGGCGAGATCGACGCCCTGGTCACCGCCCGCATCCCCTCGTGCTACGCCGCCGGAACGCCCCACATCCGCCGCCTGTTCCCCGACTTCAAGTCCGTGGAGATCGACTACTACCGACGCACGAAGATCTTCCCCATCATGCACACCGTGTGCATCCGCAACGACGTGTACGAGGCCAATCCCTGGGTGGCCCGAAGCCTCTACAAGGCCTTCTGCCGCTCCAAGGACGACGCCTTCGCGCGCATGGACATCGACAACACCATGGCCAGCACGCTGCCCTGGCTCCAGGCCGAGATCGCGCTCCTCCGGGAGGTCTTCGGCAACGACTGGTGGCCCTACGGCATCGAGCCCAACCGCCACGTCATCGAGGCCCTCACCCGCTACATGGGCGAGCAGGGCCTGCTGGGCGACAAGGTCCCCACGGTGGAAGAGCTGTTCGCGCCGACGCTGTTGGGCGACTACAGGCTGTAGTTCCGCCGATGACCCGCAAGGAAGCGGCGTTCATCCGCCAGGCCCGGGTCGGGGTTCTGGCGACGGTCGACGAGCGGGGCCAGCCGCTCAACGTGCCCTTCTGCTTCGCCTTCGACGGCGAGTGCCTCTACTCCCCCATCGACGAGAAGCCCAAGGCCGCGGCGCCGCGGGAACTGAAGCGAATCCGCAACATCCGCGCCAACCCACGGGTATCGGTGACGGTGCACCGCTACGACGACGAGGACTGGTCACGGCTCGCCCACATCATCATCCAGGGCAGGGCCAGCGTCCTGACCCGCAGGGAGACCCACCGCAAGGCCGTCCGGCTGCTGCGGCGGAAGTACCCGCAGTACCGCGCCATGGCCCTGGACGAGCGGCCCGTCATCCGGATACGGGTGGTGCGCTGCATCCGCTGGGGCCAGATCTGACGGCGGACCCGTGGACCCTCACCCCGACCCTCTCCCAGAGGGAGAGGGGGAAAGGTGGAGCCCAAGCTGACGGAGAGGGAGAAAGGTCGGGAGTCCTTCGACGGGAAGAGGAATTTGACCTACGCCACATCCTTGATCGACGACACGCCGGTGGCCTTCATCATGCGCTCCAGGAAGGCGTGCACGTGGGTGTATTTTGCGTCGATCTCCCGGTCGAGGGCGGTGTAGAGGTAGTGGAGCTGGGCGTAGATGGAGATGTCGGCCAAGGTCATGCGGCCGAAGATGAAGTCCCTGCCGGAATAGAGCAGGTCGAGGTTCTCCAGGTGGACCGCCAGGTCCGCCTCGGCCTTCTTCACGTCGTCGTCGTTCTGGGCCCTGCGGAAAGCCATGACGGCGCCGTTCAAGTCCTCGTCGGCCCAATCCTCCAGCATCAGGCACAGCCCCTTGTCCGAGGGGTTGTCCGGGTAGATGGTGGGCTCGGGAACCTTCTCCTCCCAGTACTTGGCGAGGATGGTGGAATCCTGAATGCACTGGCCGTCGATGTCCATGGTGGGGACCTTGCGCTGGTTGGAGAACGCGATCAGCGACTCGCGGTTGTCCGCGCGGACGTCCACCACGTCGTACGAAACCCCCTTCATGGTCAGGACCACGCGGAGCTTCTCGCAGAACATCGAGTTCTTGGAGTTGAAGAGCCGTAGTGCCATGGTAATGCCTCCTTGTGTCGCCTGAACGGCGGGTAGCCGTTGTCCTTACGGATTGTCCTACAACAGTAGGGCACCCGGACTGAATAGAACGTCGCCGGTCCGGCGTCAAACGACGAGCCGGGAAACCCCACCCCGCCCCTCCTGGATTCCCGCCCCCGATCGGGGTCGAGGGCATGCTTTCGCGGGAATGACGGAGCGGTGGTGCGGGAATCCCACTCGGGTCCCCATTTGTGCTAGGGTGGGCACCATGAGCGAGATTCATTTCGTGGACACCACGTTGCGGGACGGGCAGATGAGCCTGTGGGCCACGCGCATGCGCACGGGCATGATGCTGCCCGTTGCCGAGCGGATGGACCGGGCGGGCTTCGACGCCGCCGAGCTGATGTCCAGCATCTTCCTCAAGAAGTGCGTCCGGGACCTCAAGGAGGACCCCTTCGAGCGCATCCGGCTGGTGAAGGAGAGGATGCCCAACACCCCGCTGCGCATGACCTCCGGGCGCTTCAACGCCTTCGAGGTGACTCCCTATTCCCTGTACGCCCTTTACCTGCGGCGCATGCGCGAGAACGGCATGAGCCAGGCCCGGATATCGGACGAGTGGAACGATCCGGCGGGGTGGAAACAGAAGGTGGAGACCGTCAGGGAAGCCGGGCTCGAGCCGATCATCAACCTGATCTACTCGGTGTCGCCCAAGCATACCGACGAGTACTACGTCGAGCGCGTGCGGCAGGCCGCGACCCTGGACCTGCCGCGCATCTGCCTGAAGGACCCCGGCGGCCTCATCACCCCGGACCGGGTGCGCACGCTGGTGCCGCTGGTGCTGGAGAACGTCAACGGAACGCCGGTGGAGTTCCACACCCACTGCACCACCGGCCTGGGGCCGGTGTGCTGCGTGGAGGCCATCAAGCTCGGCATCGCCATCGTCAACACCGCCATCCCGCCGCTGGCCAACGGCTCCTCCAACCCGTCGCTGTTCAACGTCGCGGCCAATGCCCGAGCGCTGGGCCATACCACCGCGGTGGACGAAGAATCGCTCCACGCGGTGTCGGAGCATTTCAACCGAATCGCCGAGCAGGAAGGGCTGCCTCCCGGCCAGCCGGTGGAGTATGACTACGGGCAATACCTGCACCAGGTGCCCGGCGGGATGTATTCCAACCTGCGCCACCAGCTCGAGAAGGTGGGCCTGGGCCACAAGTTCCACGAGGCCCTGGAGGAGTGCGGCCGGGTGCGGGAGGAGTTCGCCTACCCCATCATGGTAACGCCGCTGTCCCAGTTCGTGGGAAGCCAGGCCGCCATCAACGTCATCGTCGGCGAGCGTTACGCCCAGGTCACCGACCAGAGCATCCTCTACGCCCTGGGACTCTGGGGAGAGGAGGGCAGCCGGCTGATGGATCCCGAGGTCAAGGACAAGATCCTGGACCGGCCCCGGGCCCGGGAGCTGGCCAAGTGGGAACCGCCGCAGCCTTCCATCGCCGAGATCCGCAAGGGCTTCGAGCCCGGCCTTTCCGACGACGACCTGCTGTTGCGCTGGCTCGTCACCAAGGACGAGTTCAACGCCATGCGCGAGGCCGGCCCGGCGACGCCGTACACGGGCAACGGAGTGATCGGCCTGCTGCAAAACCTGCGCGGTCACAAGGCCAACCACGTGTACATCAGCAGACCGGGGCTGAAACTGTCGCTGCAAGGGTCGGCGGGCTGACGGCCTCTACGGCGGGAGGTATCCCATGAGCGCGAACACGGAAACCGAGGCCTTCTACCGCGAAGTGGACGACAAGCACCTGGTGCCGCTGTGGAACATCACGGAGAGCCAGCTCACCACCGAACCGCAGTCGCCGGTGAAGGCGCATCTGTGGCGCTGGGCCGACCTCCGCCGTCTGGCCCACCAGGCTGGCGACCTCGTGCCCATCGAGCGCGGCGGCGAACGGCGCGTGCTGGGGCTGGTGAACCCGGGACTGGGCGGCAAGCCCGCGGCGACCCGTACCCTGTGGGCCGCGGTGCAGATCGTCAAGCCCGGAGAGATCGCTCCCTGCCACCGGCATTCGCCGTCGGCCATCCGCTTCATCATCGAGGGCGACCGCACCTACACCAACCTGAACGGCGACAAGTGCGTCATGAGCCGGGGCGACCTGGTGCTGACGCCGAGCTGGGACTGGCACGACCACGGTTGCGAGTCCGACGAGCCCATGATCTGGATGGACGGGCTGGACCTGCCGCTGGTGGGAGACCTCGACGCCACCTTCTTCGAGATGTACCCGGACCACCGCTTCCCCATCACCGACGTCAACGAATCGGAGCGCAAGTTCGGCGTGACCCACCTGCGGCCCACCTGGGAGAAACCGCCGGAGAACCGCTCGCCGCTCTTGAACTTCAAGTGGGAGCCCACCTATGACGCCCTCCAGCGCATCGGCGAGGGAGCGGCCAGCCCCCATGACGACGTCTGCTTCGAGTACCTGAACCCGAGCACCGGGGGGCCGGTGCTGCCCACCATGAGCTGCACCATCCAGATGGTGCGTCCCGGCGTCCGCACCCAGGCCCACCGGCAGGTGCAGAGCTCGGTCTACCTGGCCTTCAGCGGAAAGGGCTACTCGGTCATCAACGGCGAGCGCCTGGATTGGGAGCAGGGGGACTTCTTCGTGGTGCCGCCCTGGGCCTGGCACGAGCACGCCAACGACACCGACGGCGAGTCCATCCTGTTCGCCATCCACGACGCCCCGGTGATGAAGGCCCTTGGCCTGTACCGGGAGGAACGCTATACAGAGGGTGACGGACACCAGGAGATCACGGCGAGCTTCGAAGCATAAGGCTGCGAGGCCAGGCTCTCGGAAACGCGGAAAGACCGGAAATGGCGAAGTACCTGCAATGCAGTGAGTGCGGCAAGCTGGCATTCTACTACGACGGCTACGTCGGCACCGAGAAACCGTTCTATCTCAAGAACATGATCTACCCGGACGGCAGCCAGCCGCAAACGCCCCGTTGCATAAGCTGCAACGCCGTCCCGCGCATGCTCTTCGACTTCATCAAGGAAGACAAGGAACCCCTCCCCACGCCGGCGCCAGCGCCCGAAGCGGAAGCCGAGTCGGAGGCGGAATCAGCATCGGAATAGGACGGCGCCGACACCCGGTCGAGGCCGCGCGGGCATTCGCGCCTCGTGCTCACCGCCTCACTCGCTCACGGTCGACATCGAACCGCTAGATTCCGTATCGGGAAATTGCCCCTTGACCGTCATCTCTGCGGTCGATAGATTCCCGATCGGGAAGTTATCATGGAAGTACAAGCTTTGACCCCGACCGCTATCGGCGCTGTCGTGCGCGCTACGCGGAAGGCCGCGGGCCTGCGACAGTACGAGCTCGCGGGAGCCGCGGGCGTCGGCGTGCGCTTCATCGTCGACCTTGAAGCGGGCAAGCCCAGCGCACAGATCGGGAAGACGCTGCAGGTGCTGACGGCTCTCGGGTGCTCCTTGGACATCACCGCGCCACCGGACGACAAGGGACGGCGGAACCCGTGACCCGCACCCTCAACGTCCGGTGGGATCAGGGATGGCTTCGCGCTGCTCCGTCGGGTTGCCCTGCGGCCGGCGGTGGAAGTCCTGAAGCTGCTCGACGCCGTGATCTTCAATCTGCTCCTCGGCAACGCCAGGATGCGACTCTTGGCCTTCCGCTGGTCCGTCGCCGGGTCACGGAGATCAGCGAAACGGTCCAGGGGCAGGCAAGCGAAGTTGCGCACGCGTTGATTCGGCCAGGGCTTGATGAGGAGATCCTGTCACGGATCACGGAACTGGTTGTCCGACGCGCCGAAAGGTGTGCACGGACGGTTCGACCGTGATTCGACGAGTCAGGTCACCCGTCGCTCTTGCCCCCTGCTGTAGTCCGGGCCGTGAAGCCCTCGAACAAACCCTCAAGACGCACCATGCGCTCACGCAGTCCTGCCACGTCGCGATGGAGTCCCCATAGGAAGGCGAGAGACGCGGCATTGGACAGCCCGACGATGATGATGGCGATGAACTCGGGAGACATGACAACTCCTTACGCGGTCAGAATAACCTTTGTGGACTAATCAGTCAACGAATATCTGAACCGGGATCCACAACGCCTACGGCGCGCACTTCACCAAGGTCACTTGGCCCGTGGCCTGGTCGTAGGTGGCGACGCCGGTGTCGTCGGCGCAGCCATCCGTCACCGTGGCGGTTACCACGAATGTCGCATCGTCGGCATCGGTGACCGCGGCGGTGATGTTGGCGCTCCGCGTGTAGCCGAAGGCCGTCAGATCGGCGGGGTCGTCGGCGTAGGTATTGTTTTCCAGGTAGTATCCCTCCTGGGCCAGGGCCATGTTCCTCACGTTGGCCTGGGCGTCCGCGTCGAAGCCCTTGCGCCGGTAACCGCCGAACTGCGGTATCGCCACCGCGGCCAGAATGCCGATGATGGCGATGACCACCAGCAGCTCGATCAGGGTAAAACCGGCGATCCTGGCCGGTCGCCGGCGGCCATACGGCCCGTTGTCCGCCCGGTCCGCTCCGGCCGAGCCCGCCATGACGCCTTCCGCGAAACCCTTCATGTCCATTCGAATCCTCCTCACTGCACCATGCCGCCCATCTGAAAGATCGGCAGATACATGGAGATCACGATCCCCCCGAGGACGACCCCCAGAACGATCATCAGTGCCGGCTCCATGAGCGTGGTCAGCCGCGCCACCGCCCGGTCCACCTCTTCTTCGTAGAACGCCGCCACCCGGTCGAGCATCGTGTCGAGGGAGCCGACGCTCTCCCCCACGGCGACCATGTTGCACACCAGGGCCGGGAACAGGCCGGTGGCCGCCAGCAGTTCCGACAGGGTCATCCCCTTCTCCAGCCCGGCCCGTGCCTCCAGGATGGCCTGCTCCAGGACCTTGTTGCCGGTGGTGCCGGCGGTGACGGCCAGGCTGTCCAGCAGCACGACGCCGGACTGGAGCAGAAGGCCGGTGTTGTGGCTGAAACGCGCGATGGCCGACTTGCGCAGCAGGTCGCCGACAAGCGGCAGCCTCAGCAGCCAACGATGGACCGCCCGCCGGCCTCCCTCCGTACGGCAGGCCAAATGAACCGCCGCGGGCGCGGCCAGGACCCCGCCCAGAAGAAACGGGAAGTGTTCGTACGTCCACCGGCTCACCGCGATGGTCAGTTCCGTCAGGGGAGGGAGGGCCTGCCCCATGCCCCGGTAAACTTCCGCGAAGACCGGGATCACGTGGAGGAGAAGAACCGCCACCACCACCGCGGCCACGGCGATGACGGTGGCGGGATAGAGCATGGCGGTCTTGACCTTGCGCTTGAGGCGCGCCGAACGTTCGATGAACAGCGCCAGCCGCGCGAGGATCTCTGGCAGCACGCCGCCGTGCTCGCCGGCCGCCACCATGCGCACGAACAGGGTGTCGAACAGCCTGGGGTGGCGCGACATGGCCGCCGTCAATGTCATGCCGTTGGATACATCCTGCCGCACGGCTCGAAGCGCCTCTCTCACCGTGCCGTTGGCGGTCTGGTCGGAGAGCACCTGGAGGCACTCGACGATGGGCACGCCGGCCTCGATCATGACGCCGAAGTTCCGCGTCAGCATGACGATGTCGTCGGCGCCGACCTTGGGCGCGAGCCCCGGGATGGCGATCTCCCGCCGCAACCTCCTGCCCTTTTCCCGGATCCCCGACGCCAGCGGCCGGATCCCGCGCCGGCGCAGCTCGGCCGCCGCCGCGGCGCGGTCCGCCGCCTCCATCTCGCCCCGCAGGAGCCTGCCCTCGCGGTTCCTGCCTTGCCACCGGTAGAGCCCCACGGGATCACCCGGCCCGGAGACGCCCGGGGAGAATGCCTCGTTCCCCGGCCGGGTCCGGTTCCGTCACCCGCAACGCCTCCTCGATGCTGGTGACCCCTTGCCGGACCTTCCGGACGGCGGCCTGACGCAACGTGCGCATCCCCCGTTCCATGGCCGCGGCCTTTAGCTCGGCGACGGAGCCGCCCCGGAGGATCATCCCGCGGAGATCATCGCTCAGCGTCATCACCTCGTAGACGGCCACGCGGCCGCGGTAGCCGGTGTGGTGGCATTCGGGGCACCCGGCGCCGTGGTAGCCCTCGATGTCGCCCACCTCCTGCGCCCCGCGGCGCGGGGCCGTGAGCGTTCCGGGCTGCAACGCGGTGCGCGCCTTGCAGCCGCCGCACACGCGGCGCAGCAGGCGCTGCGCCGCCACCATGGTGATGGCCGAAGCGATGAGGTAGGGCTCCACCCCCATGTCCAGCAGGCGGTGCACGCTGGACGGCGCGTCGTTGGTGTGGAGGGTGGTCAACACCAGGTGTCCGGTCAGCGCGGCATTGACGGCGATGCGGGCGGTCTCGGCGTCGCGGATCTCGCCCACCATGAGGATGTCGGGGTCCTGGCGAAGAAACGCCCGCAGGCAAGCGGCGAAGGAGAGGCCTATCTCGCCGTGGGTCTGGACCTGGTTGATGCCGGCGAGATGGTATTCCACCGGGTCCTCGGCGGTCGAGATGTTCACTCCCGGCCGGTTTAGCTCGGACAACATGCCGTAGAGCGTCGTGGACTTGCCGCTCCCGGTGGGGCCGGTGAGCAGGATCATGCCCGCGGGCTTGCCCATGGCCTCGTCGAAACGTTCCCGGTCCGGGCCTTCCAGGCCCAACCCGTCGAGGCTCGTCACCAGGTCGGAGCCGTGCAGCAGCCGCAGCACCACCTTCTCCCCGAACCGCGTCGGCAAGACCGAGACCCGCACGTCCACTTCGCCGCCGCCCGCCGACAGCCTGAGGCGGCCGTCCTGGGGCAACCGGTGCTCGGCGATGTCCAGACCCGCCATCACCTTGATGCGGGAGGTCAACGCCTGCTTCATCTCGTGCGGCGGCGTCATGACCTCTTGCAGAATCCCGTCGATCCTGAAACGCACCCGCACGCTGTCCTCGTAGGGCTCGACGTGAATGTCGCTGGCGCCGCGCGCCACCGCGTCCCGCATCAGCGAATCCACCACCGCCACCACCGGCGCATCGCCCGCGGCATCCGCCGGCGCGGGCACGCCCGAGCGCATCCTGGCGGGTTCGGGCGAAGCCTCCCGAGCCTCTTCACCCGACCCCGCCCCCTGGTCCCGCGGGCGCCAACGATGGTCGAGCACATGCTCTATGGCCGACGGGCGCGCCAGCACGGCTGTCACGTCCCGGCCGGTAATGAAGCGGATCTCGTCCAGGGCCGGGGTGGTGGGGTCGCTCACCGCCACGCTCAGCACCGAGCCGGCGCCAAGGACCGGCAGCACGCCGCGTTTCGCCAACAACGCGACCGGCAGTTGGTCGAACGCGTTGCCGTCGACGTCCGACGGTTTCAGGTCCATCGCTTCCAGCCCGAAGCGCTCGCCCACGAACGCCATGAGCCGGTCCTCGTCCACGGCGCCATCCCGGACCAGCGCCGCCACCAGGCTGCCGCCCGTGCGCCCCTTGATCGCCTCGGCCCGGTCGCGCTCCTCGCCGGTGACCACGCCGGCCCGCACCAACAACTCCGCGAGAGACAGTTCCATAAGAAGACCTCCGCACACCCTCGATTCCCATGAATATCGGAGCCGCCCGCACCCAACCCCTCTCCCTCTGGGAGAGGGTGGCCGGCGATCCGTCCCGAATCCAACCCCCTCTCCCTCTGGGAGAGGGTGGCCGAAGGTCGGGTGAGGGCTGCCCGGCAACCCTGCCTCTACGAGCGCCCTCACCCCAACCCTCTCCCAAGGGGAGAGGGGGACTATGGCTGCCGACGTTGTGGCTCGCACCCTCACCCCAACCCTCTCCCAAGGGGAGAGGGGGACTATGGCTGCCGACGTTGTGGCTCGCTCGCGGCCATGAATAGTCAATCGACCGGCCGGCCGAAAACTATAGGGGAGGGTTAGACAGACGGGATTGAACACCGCCCCTGCAAGGAGATGCCGTGGACGGGATCAGTGGGTGCGGGGACCTTGGTTATCGACGGTTGGCCTTTTCGCGCAGCGCCGCCTGGGCGGCGGCGAGCTTGGCGATGGGGACGCGGTACGGGGAGCAGCTCACGTAGTCGAGACCCAAGTCGTGGCAGAAGCCGACGGACTTGGGGTCGCCGCCGTGCTCGCCGCAGATGCCCACGTCGAGGTCCGGGCGGGCGCCTCGGCCCTTCTCCACGCCCAGCGCCATCAGCGCGCCCACGCCGGGCTCGTCGATGGTCACGAAGGGGTCCTCGGGCAGGATTCCCTGCGCGACGTAGTGGGGCAGGAACTTGCCGGCGTCGTCGCGCGACAGGCCCAGGCAGGTCTGGGTCAGGTCGTTGGTGCCGAAGGAGAAGAACTGCGCCTCGCGGGCGATCTCGCCGGCCACCAGGCAGGCGCGCGGCAGCTCGATCATGGTGCCCACGGCGTAGCGCACCTTGACCTTGTAGCGCTCCATGGTGTCCCGCGCCACGCGCTCGACGATCTTCCGCTGGAGGTGGAATTCCTCCAGGCCGCCCACCAGGGGGATCATCACCTCCGGGCGCGGGTCCTTGCCGTCGCTCCGCAGCTCGCACGCCGCCTGGAAAATGGCCTGGACCTGCATCTCGGCGATTTCCGGGAACGAGATGGTCAGCCGGCAGCCGCGGTGCCCGAGCATGGGGTTGGCCTCCCGGAGCGCCTCCACCTTCTCGCGTACGGTCTTGGGGCGGATGGAGAGCACCTTGGCAAGCGCGGCGATGTCGGCGGCGGTCCGGGGCAGGAACTCGTGCAGCGGCGGATCCAGCAGCCGGATGGTCACCGGCAGCCTGTCCATGATGCCGAGAATGGCCTTGAAATCGCCCTGCTGCATGGGCAGCAGCTTGGCCAGGGCCTTGCGCCGCCCCTCCTCGTCGTCGGCGAGGATCATCTCGCGCACGGCGTGGATGCGCTGCTCCTGGAAGAACATGTGCTCGGTGCGGCACAGGCCGATGCCCTCGGCGCCGAAGTCCCGGCTGAGGCGCGCCTGCTCCGGCAGGTCGGCGTTGGTCTTGACTCCGAGCCGGCGGGTCCGGTCCACCCAGCGCATGAGCTTGGCGAAACGCCGGTACGTGGGCGACGAAGCGGCTTCACGGCTGCGGTCGAGGAGCACCCGCAGTACGTCGGAGGGATGGGTCCTGAGCTGCCCCTGGATGACCTCGCCGGTGCTGCCGTCCAGTGAAAGCCAGTCCCCTTCCTTGAGCACGGCGCCGCCTAGGCGGGCTTCGCCGGCGCGGTAGTCCACGGCCAAGGCGTCGCAGCCCACCACGCACACCGTGCCGAGCTGCCGCGCCACCAGCGCCGCGTGGGAGGTCATGCCGCCGCGCGCCGTGAGAATGCCCTGGGCCGCCTCGATGCCGCGGATGTCCTCCGGACTGGTCTCCACGCGGCACAGGATGACGTTCTCCCCGCGGGCGCGCCGAGCGGCCGCGTCGGCCGCGTGGAACACGATCCGTCCGGTGGCCGCGCCCGGGCCCGCGGGCAGTCCCCGTCCCAACACCCTGCCCCTCGCCTGGGCCCTCTCCTTCGCGGCGTGGTCGAAGACCGGCCGCAGGACCTGGTTGAGATGCTCGGGCTCGATGCGCTGCAGGGCCTCGTCCCGGCTGATGAGCTTCGCGTCCGCCATGTCCACGGCAATGCGCACCGCGGCAAAGCCGGTGCGCTTGCCGGTGCGGGTCTGCAACAGCCACAGCCGGCCGTCCTCGATGGTGAACTCGAGGTCCTGCATGTCGCGGTAGTGCGCTTCCAGGACCCCGGCGATGCGCTGCAGCTCGCGGTAGGCCTTGCGCTGAACCCCGGCCAGTTCGCTGATGGGCTGGGGCGTGCGGATCCCGGCCACCACGTCCTCGCCCTGGGCGTTCATCAGGAACTCGCCGTAAAAACGCCGCTCGCCCGTCGCCGGGTCCCGCGTGAACGCCACCCCGGTGCCGGAAGTGTCGCCCATGTTGCCGAACACCATGGTCTGGACGTTCACCGCCGTACCCCATGCGTCGGGGATGCCGTACATCTGCCGGTAGGCCACCGCCCGGTCGTTGTTCCAGGACCCGAACACCGCGCCGATGGCGCCCCAGAGCTGTTCCACCGGATCCTCGGGAAAGGACGCGCCGCGCTCCCGCCGGATCTCGTCCTTGAACTCGCCCACCAGGTCGTGGAGGTCCTCGGCGGTCAGCTCCGTGTCGTGCTTGACCCCGCGGGCCGTCTTCCTGCGCTCCAGCAGGGTCTCGAACACGTCGTGCTGGTCGGCCCTGTCGGGCTTCATTCCCAGCACCACGTCGCCGTACATCTGCACGAAGCGTCGGTAGGAGTCGTACACGAAGCGCGGGTTGCCGGAGCGCCGGATCATGCCGGCCACGGTGCGGTCGTTGAGGCCCAGGTTCAGCACGGTGTCCATCATCCCGGGCATGGATTCCCGCGCGCCCGAACGCACCGACACCAGCAGGGGATCCTCGCCGTCGCCGAAGCGCCGCCCCATGATCTTCTCCACCCGCTTCATGGCCGCGGCGACCTCCCGCTCGAGCCCCTCGGGGTAGCGTCCCCCGTTTTCGTAGAAGTGGGTGCAGACGGCGGTGGAGATGGTGAAGCCCGGCGGCACCGGCACGCCCATGCGGGTCATCTCGTGGAGGCCGGCGCCCTTTCCCCCCAGGACCTCGCGCATGGAGGCCCCGCCCATGGCGTTGCCCGCTCCGAAGGAGTAGACGTGGCGGGCCATCTACAGGTCCCTCGTCCGGGGGTCGATGCGGCGGCGGATCTCGTCCACCAGCCGGTCCACCGGAATCCTCACCTGGGTCATGGCGTCGCGATCCCGCAGCGTCACCGTCTGGTCCTTCATGGTCTCGTGGTCCACGGTGATGCCGAAGGGGGTGCCGACCTCGTCCTGCCGGCGGTAGCGGCGCCCGATGGAGCCGGCCTGGTCATAGACCACCGGGAAATGCTCCTTCAGGATGTCACGGATCTCCTGGGCGCGCTCCGGCTGTCCGTCCTTCCGCAGCAGCGGGTAGACCCCGGCCTTGAACGGCGCCAGGCGCGGGTCGAGGCGCAGCACGATGCGCCGCTCGCCCTCCACCTCCTCCTCGTCGTAGGCGTCCACCAGGAACGCCAAGAGCGGCCGGTCCACGCCGGCGGAAGGCTCGATGACATAGGGGACGTAGCGGCTTCGGGTGGCCTCGTCGAAGTAGGTCATGTCCTTGCCGCTGTACTCCATGTGCTGCTTCAGGTCGAAGTCGCTACGGTTGGCGATGCCCTCCAGTTCCGACCAGCCGAACGGGAACTCGTACTCCACGTCCACGCAGGCCTTGGCGTAGTGCGCCAGCTCGTCGCTGCCGTGGGGACGGAGGCGGAGGTTCCCGGCGCGGATGCCGTTGTCCACGTACCACCCCATGCGCGCGTCCTGCCAGGACTGGAACGCCTCCTCGTCCTCGCCCGGCTTGACGAAGTACTCGATCTCCATCTGCTCGAACTCGCGGGTGCGGAAGATGAAGTTGCCGGGGGTGATCTCGTTGCGGAAGCTCTTGCCGATCTGCGCGATGCCGAAGGGGATCTTCTGGCGCGCGGTGTCGAGGACGTTGGTGAAGTTGACGAAGATGCCCTGGGCGGTCTCGGGACGCAGGAACACCGTACTGGCGGTGTCCTCCACCGGCCCCATGAAGGTCTTGAACATGAGGTTGAACTGCCGCGCCTCGGTGACCTCGCCGCCGCAGACCGGGCACTTGCCCGCTTCCTCCAGGAAGTCCTCGCGGAAACGTTGGTGGCACACCTTGCACTCCACCAGCGGGTCGGAAAAGCCGGCCACGTGCCCCGACGCCTCCCACACCCGCGGGTGCATCAGGATCGAGGCGTCCAGGCCCACGGTGTCGTTGCGCCCGGTCACCACCGCCTTCCACCACGCCTCCTTGACGTTGCGCTTGAGCTCCACTCCCACGGGCCCGTAGTCCCAGGTGCTGCCGATTCCTCCGTAAATCTCACTGGACGGAAAGATGAACCCTCTCCGCTTGCAAAGATTGACGACCTTTTCCATCGTCGCGTGTTCGTTCATGGGTGCTGTGGTTCTCCCGTCTGCGATTGAGGGCACGGGCGGGTTTGAAACCCGCCCCTACATCTCGCGCGGCATCGGCCGCGGAGGGCGACCGCCGGTCGCCCCTACCCGTCGTCGCACCGCGGCAACGACAAATGCCGGCGCGGCTTCATCGTCGCCCCCACCGGTCGTCGCACGGCGGCGACGAGAAGATTCCCGCGCGGTTTCATCGTGCGCCTATCCGAACGAGCCGTTCAGGAAGGCCGCGGACTTGAGCTTCTTACTAATCTGGTACTGGATAAACAAGGGCAGCACCTCGCGGGTCTCCCTGAGCGCCGGCCGGGAGAACGGCGGCGTCTCCCCGTGCACCCACCCGTGCCGCTGGAAGTGGGCCATGATGGACAGCGCCTCCGCCGACAACGGCACCGACTCCTGGCGAAGATTGCAACAGTTACCGCACAGCACGCCGCCGTCCCGCGGACTGAACCCCCAGCGGCTGTTGCCGTTGGCGGACCCGGGTGCGGAGGCTGCTCGTGGATGCGCTGGCGCAAAGCCGCTTCTCCGTCCGTCGCCGGGCGCGGCGCCGCAGCGCTGGCAATGCTCCAGCGTGGGCTGATAGCCGGCCAGACGCAGCAGCGTCAACTCGAACGCGGTGAGGAATTCCGCCGACGCCTCGTTCCCCTCCAGGAACCGCAGGCCGTCCCGCAGATGCGTGAACAGGGACAGGCTCTCGTCGCCGTCCCGCGTCAGCTCGTCGGTGATCTCGACGAGATAGGAGGCATGGGCGATCTTGCCCAGGGTCCGGGTGATCTCCCGGAACACGTACACCCAGTCGCAGGCGTGGACGAAGGCCAGCGGGCTGTTGGAACGCTGATGGAAACGCACCTGGACCAGCGTGAAAGGCTCCAGAACGTTCAGGAATCGTTTGCGGGATCGCTTGGCTCCCTTGGCGATGCCCCTGATCTTGCCGAAATCCCGCGTGAGGAAGGAGACGATCTTGTCCGATTCGCCGTAAGCCCACGACCGCAGCACGATGGCCGGGCTCGACCGTATTGCCGGCACTCAATTCCCCCCGACATGAACGGCGTCCGCCGGCCTTTCGGCCCAACCCCGGTGCCGCCGCGCAACCGTCCGTATCCCGTACGTATACACGAAGGCGACGAAAAAGTCGCGTGGAAACGTCCACTTCCGAACCCGTGGCCTACCCGTCCGGGCTACCTTGACAAGGCCCCATACGGTGATTAACTTCTCTCGGCCCGGAACGGGCACAGGGTTTCGTGCGCGAACTCCGACCCCCTCTCCCTCCGGGAGAGGGCCGGGGTGAGGGTGCTCTCGGAGCGGAAACGGAAGGGACAGGGCTATTGAGAAGCCCTCACCCGGCCTTCGGCCACCCTCTCCCAAAGGGAGAGGGGTTGATGCGTGGTGGGCCACTCCCTTCGAACAGAGCAGAAGCAATACAAGCCATGGGCGAAGAGGGCAGAGATCAGGCCGAAGCGGCGGAAGGTGAGGAAGCGGCAACCCCGGCGGATGTCGACAACGCCGCGGCCGAGGAGCAAGAGCCGCCCGAGGTCGAGCGGCTCACCGCGGAACTGGAGGCGGCGCGCGAGGAGGCGCGGCTCAACCACGACCTCTACCTGCGCGAGGCGGCCGAGACCGAGAACTACAAAAAGCGCGTAACCCGCGAGAAACACGACGCAATCCGCTACGCCAACGAATCCCTGGTGCGGGATCTCCTGCCGGTCATTGACGACCTGGAGCGGGCGGCCCGGCACGCGCCGGCCGACGGCGACCCGCGGCCGCTGCTGGAGGGCATCGAACTGGTGCTCAAGGGCTGCCTCGAAGCGCTTCAGAAACACGGGGTCACTCAGGTCACGGCCAAGGGAGAACCTTTCGACCCCGAGAAGCACGAGGCCTACGCCCAGGTGGAAACCGCCGAGCACGAGGCCAACACGGTGGTGGACGAGGTGCACCCGGGCTACTACCTGGCCGACCGGCTGCTGAGGCCATCCCTCGTGAGCGTCGCTAAGGCCCCGACTTTACGAGAAAAAGATGAAGAAATTGACGAAAACGCGGTTGAAAACGGCCCAACCGATGATTAGCTTCAGACTGTAAGCGTTTTCGAGAGACAAGGAGACCGGAGATGTCAAAGGTCATAGGCATCGATCTTGGGACGACCAACTCGTGCGTGGCAATCATGGAGGGCAGCGACCCCAAGGTCCTCACCAATGCCGAGGGAAGCCGTACCACCCCTTCCGTGGTGGCTTTCTCCGAAAGCGGCGAGCGCCTGCTGGGCCAGATCGCCCGGCGGCAGGCCATCACCAACCCCCAGAACACGGTTTTCGCGGTCAAGCGCCTGATCGGGCGGATGTTCCGCGACCCCATGGTGCAGAAGGCCAAGTCCCTTCTGCCCTACAATATCGCCGAGTCGGACAAGGGCGATGCCTGGGTCGAGAGCCGGGGCAAGAGCTACAGTCCGCCCGAGATCTCGGCCTTCATCCTGCAGAAGATGAAGCAGACCGCCGAGGACTACCTGGGCGAGCCGGTGACCGAGGCGGTGATCACCACGCCGGCCTACTTCAGCGACAGCCAGCGGCAGGCCACCAAGGACGCCGGACGCATCGCCGGACTGGACGTGAAGCGGATCATCAACGAGCCCACCGCGGCCTCGCTGGCCTACGGCCTGGACAAGAAGAAGGACGAGAAGATCGCGGTGTTCGACCTGGGCGGCGGCACCTTCGACATCTCCATCCTGGAGCTGGGCGACGGCGTCTTCGAGGTCAAGGCCACCAACGGCGACACCTTCCTGGGCGGGGAGGACTTCGACCAGCGGATTATCGACTACCTGGCCGACGAGTTCAAGAAGGACCAGGGCATCGACCTGCGCGGCGACCAGATGGCGCTGCAGCGCCTCAAGGAGGCGGCGGAAAAGGCCAAGTGCGAGCTGTCCACCTCGGTGGAGACGGACATCAACCTGCCGTTCATCACCGCGGACCAGAGCGGCCCCAAGCACATGAGCATCAAGCTCTCCCGCTCGAAGCTCGAGGCCCTGTGCGCCGACCTGATCGAGCGCACCGAGGAGCCCTGCCGCCAGGCCCTGGCGGACGCCGGCTTCTCGGCCGGGGAGATCGACGAGGTGATTCTCGTCGGCGGCATGACGCGCATGCCGGCGGTGCAGGAGCGGGTCAAGAAGATCTTCGGCAAGGAACCCCACAAGGGCGTGAACCCCGACGAGGTGGTGGCCATCGGCGCCGCCATCCAGGCCGGCGTGCTCACGGGCGACGTCAAGGACGTGCTGCTGCTCGACGTGACCCCGCTGTCCCTCGGCATCGAGACCCTGGGAGGCGTCTTCACCAAGCTGATCGAGCGCAACACCACGATCCCGACCAAGAAGAACCAAGTCTTCTCCACCGCCGCCGACAACCAGCCCTCGGTGACCATCAGCGTGCACCAGGGCGAGCGGGAGATGGCCGCCTACAACAAGCTGCTGGGCCAGTTCAACCTCGAGGGGATTCCGCCGGCGCCGCGCGGCATGCCGCAGATCGACGTCACCTTCGACATCGACGCCAACGGTATCGTGCACGTGTCCGCCAAGGACCTCGGCACCAACAAGGAACAGTCCATCAAGATCACCGCTTCCAGCGGCCTCAGTGAGGAAGAGATCCGGAACATGGTGAAGGACGCCGAGGTCCACGCCGAGGAGGACAAGACGCGCAAGGAAGCGGCGGAGGCCCGCAACCAGCTCGATTCGCTGGTCTATTCCACCGAGAAGTCGCTGAAGGAGTACGGCGACGATCTCGACGCCGAGGTCAAATCCGGCATCGAGGGCGCGCTGGAGAAGGCGAAGAAGGCGCTGGAGGGCGACGACGCCGCGGCCATGCGGGCGGCGGCGGAGGAGTTGAACCAGGCTTCCCACAAGCTGGCCGAAGCCATGTACGCCAAGGCGTCACAGCAACAGGCGCAGCAGGACCCGACGCAACCGCCGCCGGAGTCCGGCGAGACCAAGCCCGACGACAACGTGGTGGACGCCGATTTCGAAGAGGTCAAGGAAGAGGAGCAGGAAACGAAGTTGTAGGGGCGGGTTTCAAACCCGCCCGTGCCCGCATCGCGCCATCGATCGATACAGCCTCCCAGGCGGGACTGGACATTGGACAAAAGGGACTACTATGAGATCCTCGGCCTGAGCCGCAACGCCGGCGAGGACGAGATCAAGAAGGCCTATCGCAAGCTGGCCCTCCAGTACCACCCCGACCGGAACCCCGGCGACAAGGCGGCGGAGGAGAAGTTCAAGGAGCTGTCCGAAGCGTACCAGGTGCTCTCCGATCAGGAGAAAAGGACCAAGTACGACCAGTTCGGCCACGCCGCGTTCGGTGATAGCGGCCCGTTCGCCGGAGGCTTCGACTTCACGGGCGGGTTCGAGGACATCTTCGGCGACCTCTTCGGCGAATTCTTCGGCGGGGGGCCCCGGGGCCGGGCGCGGTCGCGCGCCCAACGCGGCGACGACCTGCGCTACAACCTCGAGATTTCCTTCGAGCAGGGCGCCTTCGGCACCGAGAAGAAGATCAAGATCCCGCGCCACGGACCCTGCGACGAGTGCGAGGGCAGCGGCGCCGAGAAGGGAACCTCGCCGCAGACCTGTCCCGGCTGCAACGGCACCGGGCAGATGGCCTTTCAGCAGGGCTTCTTCACGGTCTCCCGCACCTGCGGCCAGTGCGCCGGCCAGGGCCGGGTGATCCCCCACCCGTGCTCCACCTGCGGCGGCGCGGGCCTCACGCGGAAGTTCCACACCATCAACGTCAAGATCCCGGCCGGGGTCGACACCGGCTCGCGGCTCAAGCTGCGGGGCGAGGGAGAGACCGGCATGCGCGGCGGCCCGCCCGGAGACCTTTACGTCGTCATCATCGTCCAGGACCACCCGATCTTCGCCCGCGACGGCACCGACGTCATCTGCGAGATGCCCATCAGCTTCGTCAACGCCACCCTCGGAGCGGAGATCGAGGTGCCCACGCTGGAGGGCAAGGTCAAGATGAAGATCCCCGCGGGGACCCAGTCCCACGCGGTCTTCCGCCTGAAGGGCAAGGGGATCAGGGACGTGCACGGAGGCCGCCGGGGCGACGAGCACGTGCGCGTGCTGGTGGAGACCCCGACCCGGCTCAACGCGCGCCAGAAGAAGCTGCTCGACGAATTCGCCCAGGAAGGCGGCGAGGAAGCCCATCCTATTGCCAAAGGGTTCTTCGAGAAGGTAAAGGAACTGTTCGATTGAAGACAACCAATGGACGTGCCGGACAAGGACACTGCGAACGGACGCGGGCGGGTTTGAAACCCGCCCCTACAGGGTAACGCATGGACGTATCGGACAAGGACACCGCGGAGCTCGTCGCCGACCGGCCGGTCGAGGACATCCCCGACGTCATTCCGCTCCTGCCCATCCGGGACATCGTCATCTTCCCTTACATGATGATCCCCCTGTTCGTCGGGCGGGAGATCTCCATCAACGCGGTGAACGAGGCGCTCGCGCGCGACCGGCACATCTTTCTCGTGGTGCAGAAGGACGCCACGGAAGACGAGCCCGAGGCCGAGGACCTGCACCGCGTGGGCACGGTGGCGACCATCCTGCGCATGCTGAAGCTCGACGACGGCCGCATCAAGATCCTGGTGCAGGGGCTCACCAAGGGCGCCGTCGAAGAAGTCCTCCAGGAAAAGCCCTTTTTCGAGGCACGGATAGAGAAGGTCATCGAACAGCAGGTCATCGAGCTGTCCATCGAGGTCGAGGCGCTCATGCGCAACGTCAAGGAGAAGATCGAGCAGATCCTCAACCTGAAAAACCTCCCGCCCGAGATCGTGATGGTCACGGACAACGTGGTGGACCCCGGCGTGCTGGCGGACCTGGTGGCTTCCAACCTGCGCCTCCAGATCGAGGAAAGCCAGTCGATCCTGGAGATCTACGAGCCGGTGGAGCGGCTCAAGAAGGTCAACGAGCTGCTCACCCGCGAGCTCGAGCTGGCCACCATGCAGGACCGCATCCAGAACCAGGCCAAGGACGAGATGAGCAAGACCCAGCGGGAGTACTTCCTGCGGGAGCAGCTCCGGCAGATCCACCAGGAGCTGGGGGAGGGCGACGAGAAGACCGAGGAGATGAACGAGATCAAGGGCCAGATCGACAAGGCCGGGATGCCGGCGGAGGTCAAGAAGGAGGCCAACAAGCAGCTCAAGCGGCTGGAGCAGATGCACCCGGAGTCTTCCGAGTCCTCGCTGGTGAGGACTTACCTCGACTGGATGGTGGAGCTTCCCTGGAGCTTGAAGACCGACGACAACCTCGACCTCAAGAAGGCCAAGCAGGTCCTGGACGAGGACCACTACAACCTGGAGAAGATCAAGGAGCGTTTCCTCGAGTACCTGGCGGTGAACAAGCTGCGGAAGGAGATCCGCGGACCCATCCTGTGCTTCGTGGGGCCGCCGGGGGTGGGCAAGACCTCCCTGGGGAAATCCATCGCCCGCGCGCTCGGGCGGAACTTCGTGCGCATCTCGCTGGGCGGCATCCGCGACGAGGCCGAGATCCGCGGCCACCGGCGGACCTACGTGGGGGCGCTTCCCGGCCGGATCATCCAGGGCATGAAGCAGGCGGGCTCCAGCAACCCGGTGTTTATGCTGGACGAGCTCGACAAGCTCGGCAACGACTTCCGCGGCGATCCCTCCGCGGCCTTGCTGGAGGTGCTCGATCCGGAGCAGAACCACGGCTTCAGCGACCACTACCTGAACGTCCCGTTCGACCTCTCCAACGTGCTGTTCATCTGCACCGCCAATCTCCTGGACACGGTGCCGCCGGCGCTGCGGGACCGCATGGAGGTCATCAACCTCTCGGGCTACACCAACGAGGAGAAGCTGGAGATCGCGCGGCGCTTCCTGATCCCGCGGCAACTGGAGGAAGCGGGGATTTCCGGCGAACTGCTGGACCTCTCCAACGACGCGGTGCTGCGGATCATCGAGCAGTACACGCGGGAAGCGGGGCTCAGGAATCTCGAACGGGAGATGGCGGCCATCTGCCGGAAGGTGGCGCGCAAGGTAGCGGACGGGCGCACCGGCCGCACCCGCATCACCCGCAGGAACCTGCACCAGTATCTCGGCCCGCCGAGGTTCCTCACCGAGACCCAGGAACAGAACGAGATCGGCGTCGCCACCGGGCTGGCGTGGACCAGCGCCGGCGGCGAGCTGCTGCACGTCGAGGCTTCCTTGTCCAAGGGCCGCGGCAACCTGACCCTGACCGGCCAGTTGGGCGACGTCATGAGGGAATCGGCCCAGGCCGCGGTCAGCTACGCCCGCGCCCAGGCCAAGAACCTCGGCCTCGAGGAGAACTTCTACCAGAAGCAGGACATCCACATACACGTGCCGTCGGGCTCCATTCCCAAGGACGGCCCCTCGGCGGGCATCACCATGGGAACCGCCCTCATCTCCGCGCTGACCCGCCGGCCCGTGAGCCGCAACGTCGCCATGACCGGGGAGATCACGCTCCGGGGGCGGGTGCTGCCGGTGGGCGGCCTCAAGGAGAAATGCCTGGCGGCGTTCCGCTCCGGCGTAGAGACCGTGGCCATTCCGTTCCAGAACCAGAAGGACCTGGAGGAGATCCCGCGCCCCCTGCGCAACAAGCTGCACTTCATCCTGGCGCGGAACATGAACGACGTGCTGGCGGTGGCCTTCGGGGACAAGCAGCCCGGCGACGAGCCGGGCGACACGCCAAAGCCCAGGGCCGCGGCCAAGGCCAAGAAGCCGAGCCGGCGCCCCCGCCCCAAGGGCGGCAGGGACAGAACGGTGCCCGCAAACGCCTGACGCAACAATGGCTCATCGTGAGGGTCCATTTCGCCGCCCTCCGACCCCCTCCGATCCCCTCCGACTCCCTCTCCCTCCGGGAGAGGGTTGGGGTGAGGGTGCCCGGACGGGCAGGGTTGCCGGAGAGCCCTCACCCGGCCTTCGGCCACCCTCTCCCAAAGGGAGAGGGGTTGGGTTTGGGACGGGTCGCAGGCCCCCCTCTCCCAAAGGGAGAGGGGTTGGGTTTGGGACGGGCCGCACATGACACTTCGGGACCTGGGAGAGTTCGGGCTCATCGACCTGATCCGCAGCCGCACGCCGCGGGCTCGCGGCGTGCGCCTCGGCATCGGCGACGACGCCGCCCGCGTCTCCACCCCCGACGACTCGCTCCTGGTCACCTCGGACCTCCTCGTCGAAGGCGTCCACTTCAACCGCGACTGGATCCCGATGCGCGATCTCGGGCACAAGTCCCTCACCGCAAGCCTCAGCGACATCGCCGCCATGGGGGGGCGGCCGGCCTATTTCCTGCTGTCGCTGGCCCTGCCCGACCTCGCGACGCAGCGAGTCGCCGCGCTGGTCCGCGGCATTCGCGCCGCCGCCGCGGAGCACCGCGTGGCGCTGGTGGGAGGCGACACGTGCGCCGCCGACCGCGTGATCATCGACGTCTTCCTGGCCGGCTTCGCGCCCCACGGCGCGGTCACCCGCGCCGGCGCCAGGGTGGGCGACGACATCTACGTCACCGGCACCCTTGGGGACTCGGCGTTGGGCCTGGGGTTGCTGGCCGATCCGCGGCCCGGGGTCTCGGCGCGAGACCGGAACTACCTGATCCGCAGGCACCACCGTCCCACCGCGAGAGTGAAGACCGGCATGGAACTGGCCCGCCAAGGGCTGGCCGGGGCGATGATGGACGTGAGCGACGGGCTGGCCCAGGACCTGGGGCACATATGCCGCGCCAGCCGCACCGGGGCGGTGGTGTGGCAGGACCAAGTGCCGCTGTCGCGCCCCTTCGCCCGGGCGGCGCGTGCGGGCGATATCACCTGCGCGCTGGCCGGCGGCGAGGACTACGAGCTGCTGTTCACCGCCGCCAGCGGCGCCCGCAAGGGGATCGAACGGGTGGCCCGGCGCACCGGCGTCCCCATCACCCGCATCGGCGAATGCGTCCCCCGAAAGCACGGTCTCACGCTGTTGAACCCGAAAGGGGAAAGCGTGCCCTTGACGGCGCCGGGCTACGACCACTTCAAGCGGGCGGACACCACCCCCTCTCCCTCCGGGAGAGGGTCGGGGTGAGGGAGTTCGGAGGGGCTGGGTTGCCGGAGAGCCCTCACCCGGCCTTCGGCCACCCTCTCCCAAAGGGAGAGGGGGTGGAATTTGGGACGGGTCGCAGGCCACCCTCTCCCAGAGGGAGAGGGGTTGGATTTGGGACGGGTCGCAGGCACGACGTGAGGCAGGGAACCAGGCAGCCATGGACGAAGAGAAACTGACAGAACTCCTGGAGGATGTCCGGCGCGGGGAGGTGACGGTCGACGAAGCGCTGAAGCGGCTCCAGCACCTTCCCTTCGAGGACCTGGGGTTCGCCAAGGTGGATCATCACCGGGCGCTACGGCAGGGGTTTCCCGAGGTCATCCTGGGCGAGGGCAAGGAGGTCTCGGATATCGCCGGCATCGCCCGGGCGATCCGCAAGCGCGGCGCCAGCGTGCTCGTCACCCGTCTGTCGGATGAGAAGATGGACGCCCTCAAGACGCGGCTTCGAGGGTTCCGTTTCCACCGTCAGGCCAGGTGCGCCACCTGGCGCCCCAAGGACGCCCCGATCAAGGGCAAGGGGACCATCGCCGTGGTGTGCGCCGGCACCTCGGACATTCCGGTGGCCGAAGAGGCCGCGGTGACCAGCGAGATCATGGGCAACCGCGTGGAGCGGGTCTACGACGTGGGCGTCGCCGGCCTGCACAGGCTGTTGGGCCGCCACCGGCAGCTCACCGAGGCGGCGCTGCTCATCGTGGTGGCGGGGATGGAGGGCGCGCTGCCCAGCGTGGTGGCCGGACTGGTGCGGCGGCCGGTCATCGCCGTGCCCACCAGCGTCGGCTACGGCGCCAGCTTCGGCGGGCTGTCGGCCTTGCTGGCCATGCTCAACTCCTGCGCCGCGGGGGTGACGGTGGTGAACATCGACAACGGCTTCGGCGCCGGCTTCGCGGCCTCGCTGATCAACAGGGATTGACGGGCAAGGCCGGATGTGGGCTAATTTCCTTGGCAGGAACACGACAATGGCGGACGAGGACAAGAAATACAGGGTCATCAGGAAGTCATCGGAGCTGAGCATCCGGCTCTCCGGCGACTCGCTGCAGGGGATTCTCGCCGACGCCGGGGCGGCGCTGTTCGACCTGTTGGTGGACATGACCGCCGTGGAGGCGCGGGAGAGCGTCACCCTGGAGGTGGAAGGGCTGGACAACGACGACCTGATGGTCAACTGGATGCGCGAGCTGCTCTACGAGTACCAGAGCAGCGGTTACATGCTGAAGGAGTTCGACATCCACGAGGCCGGCGAGTTCTTCGTGCGCTGCGAGGCCCGCGGCGAGAAGTTCGACCCCGACCGCCACGAGGAGCGCGAGGCCATCGGCGCGGTGGACGAAAGGGTGAGCCACCTGGGCAAGATGGGTTCCCAATGGACCGCCCAGGTGGGCTTCGAGCTGTGACCGTCAGCGGGGCGCTCCATGCGTGACGAGTACTCCGGATGCTCCCTCATCGCCGACCCCATCCATCGATACATCCCCTTCACCGTCCCCCAGGACGCCGATGAGGCCACGGAAAAGGATCTGATCGATTCCCCCTGGTTCCAGCGCCTGCGCTACATCTTCCAGCTACAGAGCGCGCGCTGGGTCTATCCCTCGGCCGAGCACACCCGTTTCCAGCACTGTCTTGGAGCCATGCACTTGGCCGGCGCCTTCGCCCGCGGCTTGTACCCCTCGTTGCGCAAGGTGCTGGGCGAGGAGTGCCCTTCCCCCAACTACGTGGAAGAGTACATGCGGGTCACCGGCCTGCTGCACGACGTCGGCCACGGCCCCTTCTGTCATTTTTTTGACAACCACTTTCTCAGCCAGCACGGCCTGATACACGAGGACATCTCACAGGTCATCATCCGCGAGCACCTCGGCGACATCATCCGCGGCATCCGCCGCAGCCCCACGGGCCCGTTCGCGGAGGGAGAAGCTCTCGACCCGGAGGACATCGCCTTTCCCATCAAGAAGGACTCCGAGGACGACCCCGCCAAGCCCTTGTGGCTGCGGTTCCTCCAGCCCCTCACCAACGGCATCTTCACCTTCGACAACCTCGACTACGTGTCGCGGGACTCGTACATGTGCGGCGTGGCGGTGGGACCCATCGACCGGGACAGGCTCATCTACTACACCTTCATCTCCCCCAAGGGGCTGACCCTGCACCGTTCCGGCGAGGGCGCCCTCACCATGTTCCTGAACGCGCGCAAGTACCTCTACGAGAACGTCTACTTCCACCGCACCACCCGGGCCATCGACGCGCACCTCCAGGAGCTGTTCCCGGAGACCATGGCGCGCATCGCGCCGGGGAATCCCCTGGACCACATGGAGCAGTACCTGCACCTGACGGACTGGTCGCTGTTGCAGGAGGTTTCCCGCTGGCGCCGCCTCGACACTCCGCTGGGGCGCGAGTGGGGCCGCATCCTCGACCGCGATCTCAAGTGGCGGCTGGCCTACGAGCGGACCCTGTCCTCGGCCGAGATGGCCAGCGGCCTCGACCTCATCGAAGTCCACGAATGGGAGGTCCTGATCCGGTCGGCACTGCCCGCCGACAAACGGGACCTGGTCTATCACGTGGACATCGCCACCCAGGACTCGCGCCCGGAAAACCCCATGGCCATGGGCAAGAAGCAGATCCACACCTACGACCCGTCCACCGGCGTCATCACCAAGGAGTCCATGGCCGAGCTGTTCGCCTACATCCCTTCCAAGATCGTCAAGTTCCGCGTGTTCTCCCTGGACCACGAACACGACCGGCTGCTGGCCTCCTGCACCGAGGAGGTGTTCCGCGGCGCCGGGGAGTGACGCAGGGAACCCCGCCCAGGAGCTTGTCCGAGCAAGCTGAATGGCAGTCCTTCGACTTCGCTCCGCTGACGCTCCGCTACGCTCAGGACGAACGGTTGGGGACTTTTCCGTTCGTCCTAACGGTGGGGAGGACTCTTTACGGTTCATCCTGACGGTGGGGGGACTTTTCCCAGCGGTTAGGACTTTTCCGTTCGCCCTGACCGTAGCGCCGCGCCAGCGGCGCGAAGTCGAAGGGCGCCCGCTACGAGCGCGCCTTCATCACGATCCACGCCGCGACGCGGGTGCAAAGCACCAGCCCGCAACCCAGGGCCACCATGGTGGGGCCAAGCGGCAGATCGAACCGGTAGCAGACGGCAAACCCCGCCACCCCGATGCAGGCGCCCGCCAGGGACGACGCGATAAAGTAGGGCGCCATGCGCGACACCAGCGGCCTTACGGCGATGGGCGGCAGCACCAGAAAGCCGAAGGTGAGCAGCGGCCCGGCCATGATCACCCCCAACGCCACGGTGACGCCGGCGAGCAGGTGGAAGAGAAGGTCCCAGACGGCGGTACCCCCCTTGAGGAGGACGGTGAGGTCGCGGTCGAACGACGAGATCAGCAACTCGCGCCGAAACAGGATGAGGCACGCCATCACCACCGCATAGACCGCACCCAGGGTGGCGAGCTCGGCCCACGACAACACCACCGCTTCCCCCTTCACCAGACTCAGGATCGTCGCTTCGCCGAACGGATAGAACGCCAGGAGGAGGACCGTGAGCGCGCCCGCCAGAGCGTAGGCCACGGCCAGGCGGGTCTCCGCGCGGCCGGTGCCGCGCGCGTCCATGAGGCCCAGAAGCACCATCCCGCCGAAGGTGAATAGCAGCGAACCGCCGTAGGCGAGCAGCCGTTCGACCTTGTGAGCGTCGCCCGACGCATGGCCCGGATGCGGCACCAGCCCGACCTCGTGCGCGAACAACGCGAACGCCACCCCCGCCGCCGCCAGTTGCGGCAGCGTCAGGCCCAGCAGCACGCTCCGCCGCAGGACCAGAAAGCCCCCAACCACCGGGCAGACCAGGCCCAGGACGATGCTTCCGACCACTGCGGGAAACAGCAGGAAGGACGGGCTCAGGACCTCTACGAATGCACTCGCCACGTCCGCTACACCTGCTCGCGCACGCCGCCGTTGGAAAGGCGGAGCACCCGTCCGCAGGTCCAGTCGAGGATCTCGCTGTCGTGGCTCGAGAGGACGATGGTCATCCGCGACCCGCGGTTTAGATCGACCAGTTGCCGCGCGATGTCTTCGCGGGCATGCCGGTCCACGCCGGCGAACGGCTCGTCGAGGATCAGCAATGCCGGATCCACGGTCAGGGCCCGTGCGATGAGGGCCCGCTGGCGCTGCCCGCCCGAGAGATGGGAAAACACCGCTCGCCGTTGCCGGGCCAACCCCACCCGCTCCAGGGCCGCGTCGACCCGTTGGCGTTCGTGTCCGGAGAATCGCCGCCAGGGAAGCAGCCGGCCGTAGGACCCCATGGCCGCCACCTCCCACACGGTCAAAGGAAAGTAGGTGTCGAGGGAGGCTTGCTGGGGTACGTAGCCGAGACGTTTGCGCGGAAGGTGTCGTTCCACACTGCCGGCGCACGGCGGGAGCAGGCCCAGCATGGACCGGAGGAGGGTGGTCTTGCCGGACCCGTTGGCTCCTGCCAACCCGACGAATTCGGAGGAATCGATACGCAGATCGACATCGTCGAGCACCGTCTCGGCGCCGTACCCCAGCGACGCGTGCCGCAATTCAAGGACCGGACGCGCGGGCGTGTCGCCCGCGGTCACCGGCCAACCGCCTCCGACACGCGGATGACGAGGTGGTCGATCAACTTGATGTAGGTCTCGACCCCCGGGCCGCCCGCGTACAGCGGCACCTGCACGAGCTTGGCGCCGGTCTCCCGGGCGACGCGTTGCGGCACCCGTGCCGGATGAGTGCCGTACACCACCAACGGCACCCGCGCGGCCTTCATCCGCTCCACCAGTTGGACGATGTGCGCCGGCGTCGGTCCGATGCCGGCCGCCACTTCCAGGGTGCCGAACAGCCGCATGCCGTAGCGTTTGGCGAAGTAGGCCATGTCGTCGTGGTAGCTGACGAACTGGACGCCGTTGAGGCCACGGGCCGTCTTCTCCCACTCGGGTATGCGCCGGTCCAGCTCCGCGACGTAGGCTTGCAGATTCTTCATGAAGTAGGGGCGGTGCTCGCCGTAGACCTTCGACAGGCCTTCCGCGATGTTCCGCGCAATCAGCTTTCCCAGCACCGGATCCAGGTTGTAGTGGGGATTGCCCCTCGGATGGATGTCGCCGGCTTTCCGCGAATAGGTCTTGGGCGGCTTCAGGGGCCGGACCCCGGCGGAGGTATCGATATGGGCGATCCCTCCGCGAGATATTTGCGGGTTGGCGGCCACGTCGAGCAGGGCCGGCAGGAATGCGTGCTCCAGCGCCAGCCCCATCAGCACCACCGCATCCGCCTGGTTCAGCCGGGTGACCATGCTGGGTTTCACCTGGACGCTGTGGATGTCCCGGACGCCGAGAGTGAGACTCTCGACCGCAACCCGCTCCTTGCCGATCTGCCGGGTGATGTCGGCCAAGTCCGGTATGGTCGTGACCACCCGGATCTTCTCGGCCGCCGCCGAACCGGCGGCCGCCAGGACCAGCGACAGGGCGAGGGCCGCCAGCGGCCCCCGCCGTTTGAACGTGCTCGTCATGCGAATGTCTCCCCGGACGCCTCTACCATGCGGGGGCAGGCGGCTTCGGTCCCGAAGCCGCCCCCGCCATGCCGCGCCCTAGCGCCTTTCACGGAAACCGTGAGTGTGGCTGCCGAGAACGGTGGTCCATTGGAGAAAGACCTGTCCGCCATCGTGGCCCGGTGCTTCGCCGTCGTCGTCCCAGCCGTGGGTGTACTGCAGCCGCAGGCGATTGACCTCGCTGGGCGCCCAGGAGATGTACGGCGAAAGGCTCAACGTCCTGTCGGAGGGGTCCTCCGGGTCGGCCGCCGAATCCAGCATGAGCCCGAGGCTCCATTTGCCTGGAAGTTCCGGATTGAGGTCCCAATTGGCGTAGCCGTAGCCGCCGCGGGCGCTCATCATTTCTTCACCATGGAACTCCTGGCGGTTGACGTACCACTCGCCCGCGAGGGTGAACCCTTCGTACAGACCCGGCACGAGGGGCCGGTGCCGGAGCGTCACGTCGGCGCCCCAGAGCGAGCGTTGGCTCGCCTCGCCCGTTTCCACCTCCGGCGTGTGTGCCAGCGAGGCACCCACCTCGAGATTCCAGGTCTCGCTCAGGTCGAAATAGGCATGCAGCCGGCCCAGGTAGGTCAGGTTCCGGAGGGAGCGGCTTCCGACTGCATCGGCGTGCGCGTCTTCCTCTTCGTGATCGTGCTCGCCTTCCTCGTGATCGTGCTCGCCTTCCTCGTGGTCGTGCTCGCCTTCCTCGTGGTCGTGCTCGCCTTCCTCGTGGTCGTGCTCGCCTTCCTCGTGGTCGTGCTCGCCCTCCTCGTGGTCGTGCTCGCCCTCCTCGTGGTCGTGCTCGCCCTCCTCGTGGTCGTGCTCGCCCTCCTCGTGGTCGTGCTCGCCCTCCTCGTGGTCGTGCTCGCCCTCCTCGTGATCGTGCTCGCCCTCCTCGTGATCGTGCTCGCCCTCCTCTTCATGCCCGTGCCCTCCAGCGCCGTGCGCGTGAGAGTGTCCGATCTCGTTGAACACGCCACCGGTCAAGGAGAGGTAGAACGGGGTCGGGAACAGGTAACGCCACTGGATACCCGTGCCCAGGGATTCTCCGCCGACCAGACGTTCCATGGACAGGGGCGTGTTGACGAAAGGAAGCTCGTGCTGGTGAAATTGCGTGAGACGGCCGAAGTCCGCAAAGAAGCGCCCCGCGGTCACGTTGATCGGCAGCGCCGTGGTCTGCACGGCCGCTTCTTCGATCTCGACGCCCCCTTCCGTGGCGGTGATGAACGCGTAGGCCCTAGCATACGGATCGATCTCCGCCGACAGCCCCAGTTCCGCCGACCGCAGCCGGAACTCTCCGTCGGTGTCTTCGCGATGCTCGAAGGTCGTGTCGATGGCCATGCCGATGGACGGGTTCAGGATCGAAGGACTCTCCTGGATCGCCTTCACGGACTGCTCGACCGAAGTCACGCGTTCGGCCTCGGCCTTCTTGCGCTCGACGTCCTCGATGCGCTTCATCAACTCGTTCATTTCCTGTTGCATCTCGCCCAGTTGCTTCTTGAGCGCCTCCACCGTTTCCTGCCCGGCCGCGGAGCCCGAAAACCCGCAGGACAGCAGGAACGCCACACATCCGAGAACCAGCCTCTTGGTCGTGAAAAGTCTCATAGAGTCTCCTTCCGGCAGCCGCCGTATAGATTCCGCGACATGTTAATAAGAAATCAATATCAAATCAATAGCGCCTGTGACGTATTTGCAAGGCATTGATGGACTGCTCACGATAAAGCATGATAGAAAAATATCAACAAGGAGGACACTCGACCCCTCCTCGGCGGCTTTGGCGACGATCAAACCGGCCTTTGCTTCCGTGAAGTGTCGTGTTGTATAGTTGCTGAGGAGCCGCCGTGCCGGAGAGGGGGCACGGACCGGCCGTCGCGTCTACCGAAGCCAGCCTTGGGGGTTCACATGACTATCGAAAAGAGCCGCTCCGACGAAACGGTTTCGAAGACGGGCTTTCGCGCCAAGAGGCGCACCAAGCAGCGAAGCGTCATCCAGCGGGTGCTGCTGGAAGCCAACCGTCCGCTGAGCCCCCACGACATCCTCGATGCCGCGCAGGCGAAGGCGCCGGGTCTGGGGATCGCCACCGTCTACCGCGCGATCAGCACCATGATGACCGAAGGGACCCTGGTTTCCGTGAAGGTCCCCGGCGAAGCCCCCCGCTACGAGAGCGCCGGGAAGGAACACCATCACCACTTCCAATGCCGGGAGTGCGACGACGTCTTCGACATCCAGGGTTGCCCGCCGGACATCAACAAGCTGGCCCCCAAGGGGTTCAGGCTCGAAGGCCACCAGGTCGTCCTCTACGGCGTGTGCCCGCCGTGCACGGGCATGCCCGCGTAGCCCGGCCTTGCGTTTCCCACCACGATGACGTATCGCGAATGTTGGCCTCGCGGCCTCCCTACCTCGCAGGGAACGGGCCGGTGAGAGGATCGCCCCAAGCCCCGGAGAGGGCCGCCTCCGACCCCTCTCCCTCTGGGAGAGGGCCGGGGTGAGGGCGCCCGAACACCAGCCACAGGAGTCAACTACATGAGCAGCCTTCGCATCGAACAGGAAGGAAAGCCCGCGCAGGAGCTGGATTTCCGGCAACTCGCGGAGCTGGACGGCCAGATCGCCGACGTAAGCGCGCTGATCCCCGGCCGTGTCGGCGGCGCGGTGAGGCTCAAGGCCATCCTCGACCGGCTCCAGCCCGACCAGGACCTCGACTACCTGACGGTGGAGTCCACCGACGGCGGCTTCGCCGCCAGCGTGCCGCTGGAGGCGCTCCGCCACGCGATCATCGCCTACCGCGTCGGCGACGAGCCGTTGCCACGGGACAAGGGCGGGCCGCTGCGTTTCCTGATCCCCGAGGACGAGGGCTGCGCCACCGGCGGCGCCGACGCCTGCGCCAACGTCAAGTTCGTGGGCACGCTGCGGCTCACCAAGGGCAGGGGCAAGGACACGCGGCCGGAGACGCCGCGGCAGCACGCGGAACTGCACGAACGCGAAGGCGCTGGTTGAACGTCATTCCCGCAGAAGCGGGAATGACGAATACCGGGCACGGAAAGGACAACGAATGGCATCACTCAAAGACAAGTACGCGATCGTGGGCGTGGGGCACTCGGCGTTGGGGAAGGTGCCCGAGCTGAGCGACTACGGACTGCAGGTGATGGCGGTGAAGGCCGCCCTGGACGACGCCGGCCTCACGAAGAACGACGTCGACGCGGTGATCACCCACAGCCACCTGCTGGGCGCGGTGCGGGTGCATCACCAGAGCCTCTCCGAGCGGCTGGGCATCGACACCGCCTTCGGGGTCTCGCTGTCCGCGGGCGGCGCGACGTCGTGCCTGATGGTGCAGGTGGCGGCCGCCGCCATCGAGGCCGGCTTCTGCAAGACCGTGCTGTGCGTGCACGGCGACAAGGGGGCCACCCGCAAGACCCCGACCCGGGGCGACGGCGGCGGCGAGTTCGGCCCCGAGTACGGCCTGTACGGCGCCGCCGGAGCGCACGCCTTCGGCCTCACCCGGCACATGCACGAGTACGGCACCACCCACGACCACATGGGCGCCATCGCCGTGGCCTGCCGCAAGCACGCGCAACTGAACCCCGTGGCCGCCATGCAGGCCGACATGACCCTCGAGGATTACCACAACTCGCGCTGGATCGTGTGGCCGTTCCACCTGTTCGACTGCTGCCTGCGGAGCGACGGCGCCGCCGCGGTCATCGTCACCTCGGCCGAGCGCGCCAAGGACATGAAGCAGAAGCCGGTCTACGTCATGGGGATGGGTCAGACCAACAACTCCCGCGGCTACATCTGGGGCGACCACATGACCGAGTTGGGCGCCAAGGAGTCCGGCGCCCAGGCCTTCGCCATGGCCGGCTTGAAGCCCAAGGACATCGACACCGCGCAGATCTACGACTGCTTCACCTACATCCTCATGGCCACCCTGGAGGACTACGGGTTCTGCAAGAAGGGCGAGGGCGGCCCGTTCGTGAGCGACGGCCGCATCGAGCTGGGCGGGGAGCTGCCCACCAACACCTCCGGCGGCATGCTCTCCGAGTGCTACATCGAAGGCATGCTCCAGATCGTCGAAGGCGTGCGCCAGTTGCGCGGCGAATGCGGCGCGCGCCAGGTCAAGGACGCCGAGACCGCCATCATCAGCGGCAACGGCGGCAACGCCGTGTGCCACTCGACGCTGATATTGAGGAACTAGGGAAAAGTTGGCGCCCTTCGACTTCGCTCCGCTAACGCGGCGCTACGCTCAGGACCAACGGTGTCTTGATCCATAACCCGTTCGTCCTGAGCGTAGCGAAGCGAAGTCGAAGGACGCCGACACGACTGACCAGACCTTCTTGGCTTTCACAAGGAGACCGCCATGAGCGACTACACCAAACCCATTCCGACCCCATCCGAGGATTCCGTTCCCTACTGGAAGGGCACGAAACAACACAAGCTGATGATGCAGCTGTGCCGCGACTGCCCCTCCTACTGGTTCCCGCCGGCCGAGGTGTGTTCCGAGTGCACTTCTGATGCCTACGACTGGAAGGCGGTATCGGGCAAAGGCCGGGTCTTCTCGTTCGTCATCTACCACCGCGCCTATCACCCCGGCTTCAAGGAGGAGCTGCCCTACGTGGTGGCGGTCATTGAGCTGGACGAGGGGCCGCGCATGCTGTCCAACGTCATCGGCTGCAAGCCCGAGGAGGTGCGTTGCGACATGCCGGTGGAGGTAGTCTTCGAGGACATCACCGACGAAATGACCCTGCCGAAGTTCCGTCCGGCGTGACGGCACGGCGACCCGAGCGAATGTAACCCCCTCTCCCTCTGGGAGAGGGTCGGGGTGAGGGCTCCCGAACGAAGCGGAAGGCCGGGCAGCCCTCACCCGGCCTTCGGCCACCCTCTCCCAGGGGGAGAGGGGAGGCAGAGGATATCGACGATGTCATACAGAGACCTGAGAGAATGGCTCGAGCAGGTGGACGCCATGGGCGAGCTCCGCACGGTGCCGGGCTGCGACTGGAACCTGGAGATTGGCGCCCTCGCCGAAGTGGCCGGGCGCGGACGGGACGCCCCCGCGATCCTGTTCGACAACATCAAGGGTTACCCCGAGGGGCACCGGGTGCTGGTGGGGATGGTGGAGTCGCTCAAGCGCGCCGCCCTCACCACCAACCTGCCCACGGACATCACCCGCAACGAGTTCATCGCCGCCTGGCGGGAACGGCTCAACAACCCGAAGCTGATCCCGCCCGAGTACGTGGACGAAAGCCCGCTCTACGAAAACGTCTTCACCGGCAAGGACATCGACGTGCTCGGCCTGCCGGTGCCCAAGTGGCACGACGAGGACGGAGGCCGATACATCGGCACCGCCCACGTGGTCATGACCCAGGACCCGGAAGAGGGCTGGGTCAACATGGGCGTGTACCGCACCATGGTGCACGAGAAGGACCGTCTGGCGGTCTACATCTCGCCGGGCAAGCACGGCCGCATCCACCGCCAGAAGGCATTCGACCAGAACAAACCGCTCAAAGTCGCCATCTCCTTCGGGCAGGACCCGCTGCTGTTCCTGCTGGGGTCGCGGCAGATCCCCTGGGGCGACCAGGAGCTGGACTACGCCGGCGGCATCAAGGGCGCGCCCGTGGACGTCATCCGGGGCGAGTTCACCGGCCTGCCCATCCCCGCCCGTGCCGAGATCGCCATCGAGGGCGAGATCATGCCCGACGAGATGCGCGAGGAAGGCCCCTTCGGCGAGTGGCCCGGCTACTACGCCAGCGGCTCGCGGGAGGAGCCGGTGGTGCACGTCAAGAGCCTCATGTACCGCAACAACCCCATCCTCACCGGCTCGCCGCCGTTCCGGCCGCTGCCCGGCGCCGACGGCTGCGCCTCGCTGATCCGGGCCGCGTTCATCTGGGACTCCATGGAGAAGGCCGGCGTCCCCGACGTCACCGGCGTCGCCTGCTACCAGAACCGCTTCTTCACCGCCGTCTCCATCCGCCAGCGCTACCCCGGCCACGCCAAGCAGGCCGCCCTCATCGCCAGCCAGAACCACACCGGCGCCTACCTCGGCCGCTATGTCGTGGTGGTGGACGACGACATCGACGTCGCCGACCTGAACGACGTCGTCTGGGCCATGTGCACCCGCTGCAATCCCGCCGACTCCATCGACATCCTCCGCCGCACCTGGAGCGGCCCCCTCGACCCCATCATCCCCCGCGACCAGAAAGGCCACAACTCCCGCGCCATCATCGACGCCTGCCGCCCCTACGAATGGATCAAGGACTTCCCGCCGGTGTCGGGCGCGAGCCCGGAGCTGAAGGAGGAGGTGCTGGAGAAGTATGGGGGGTATTTGAAGGGGTGAGGGGGAGGGACGGTTCCTTCACGCTGAGTTGATTCTTGCAAAATAGAAATCGATTTCTATTTTGCAAAGGCTCGACTCCACTGCGTCGTCAGGGACCCCCAAACGTCATCCCGGGCTTGACCCGGGATCCAGGCGAGGAAGCTGTACCGAACGGCCTTGCACCGTCCGCCCGCCACCCTCAACCAGCCTGCACCCCAAACACCCCCGTCTCCACATCCGCCACCGACAAGTCCCCCGTATCGATGTCGAACCACCAGCCGTGCAGCGCGAGATCGCCGCTTTCCACCCGATCCCGAATCCACGCATAGGACCGGAGGTTTGCGAGTGATTTGAGCACCGATCGCTGCTCGGCCGCTGTCGCCGTTTCCGCGTCCGTGCGCTCGCCCTCGGAATCCTCCGCCAGCACCTCCCGGCAGGCTTGGTCCGCCAGCGCCACCCACGGCCCAAGGCACTCGAACGGCGGCGGTTCCTGCCCTCGCGCGGCGTCCATTGCCGCCTTGATGCCGCCGCAGTGGGAATGACCGCATACCACGACGTGGGAGACCCCGAGAGCCTTGACACCGTACTCGACGGCCGCCATCACGGCGTACGCGGTCGCGTCGCCGGGGTGCCGAGGAGGCACGAGGTTGGCGACAACGCGAACCACGAAGATGTCCCCGGGCCGAGCACCGAAAATCAGCGCCGGGTCCACGCGGGAGTCGCTGCAGGCGATGATCAGGACGTCCGGTTCCTGGCCCCGGGAAAGCTGCGTCATGAAGGAGCGTCCACCACTGTATTCCGTCTGCCGGAAAGTACGGGCGCCGTCCAGCAACGCCGACAAGTTGTGTCTACGGGGGTCCTTCACGGTCTTGCCCTTTCCCAAGTTGTCGGTCTCTTGCGTGCAATGATACCCTGCGAAACAATCCATCAACGTTATCCACATGAACCATAACGAGTTTCTCAAGAAGATCGACGCAATCAACGTCTGGAAGAGCGGCGGACAACGTGCGCCCCACAAACCGCTGCTGCTTCTCCTGGCGCTTGGGCGCGTCCTCAACGATCGGAATCGGCTCGCGTCCTACGCGGACGCAATCAAGCCCGAACTGGGAAGCTTGCTACAACGTTTCGGACCGCCACGGAAGGCGCTTCATCCGGACTTCCCCTTCGGCCGCCTGCGGGCCGACGGCCTCTGGGAGATCCCGGGGAGCGAGCGCCTCAAGGTCACCGCAAGCGGGGATTTCTCGGTCCGGGAACTGGAGAGCCGTAGCATCGCAGGGGGATTTCCGGAGGAAATCTACCATATGCTGCGGGACTCTTCCGAGCTTGTGCGAGAGGCTGCACGAAGGCTGCTGGATGGCCACTTCCCGGAGTCGCTACATGATGACATCCGGGATGCCATCGGTATCCCGCGCACCTGGGAGATGCGGGATTCGCCCGTTCAGCCGCGCGACCCGGCCTTCCGCCACGAAGTGTTGCGTGAGTACGAGCGTAGGTGCGCCGTCTGCGAGTTCGATGTACGCCTCGGGGAGGAATTGATCGGCGTTGAGGCCGCCCACATAAAATGGCATGCGGCCGGCGGCCCGGACGAAGTCCCGAACGGATTGGCCCTGTGCTGGCTACACCACAAGGCATTCGACCGCGGAGCGCTCGGTCTCGCGGCCGCCGCCGAGGGATTCAAGATCCTGGTTTCCAGCGAAGTCCATGGCCTCAGCCCACCCCTCCAGTGGTTCCTCGACTTCCACGACAAGCCGTTGCGGCCACCCCGCAACCGTCAGTTGGATCCGAAACCGGAGTTCGTCAGATGGCACGAGCGAGAGGTCTTTCGCAAGCCTGCGCTCGGACAGCCGCGACAGTGACGATGACTCGCGCGAAGCCGCCGGAAGCGTGGCTTCAACTCCCCTCCACAAGCCGCCGTATGCAGCTCACCGTCCGCCGCAGACTCTGCGTATTGCGGGCAGCCACCCCGGGGCGCCAGCGCGATTGAACGTACTCAATGACCCTCGTGGCATAGGCTGGTCCAGTCGCTCGACCGCTTCCCTCACGCGGCACCATATCGATACGGATGGCCCGGTTCCGTGAGCGACGCGCGAGGTCGACCATGGCACGTTTCGGATCAACGACTTCCTCCGGAGCCACGGGGATCCTGGCCCTCGGAACCCTCAGGAACGCCGATAGGGCCTGCGCATCTGCCATCAGCCACGCTTCCACAGCCCGCACGACCACACGAAAGCACATGAGCCGTGCAGGCCGCGGCATCCATGTCGCCCGGAACAAGGGTGCGCAATCGGCATCCCCGTCGAGATCGATAAGGACAACCCACGGTGAATGGCGCGCCGCGTTGTTATACCCGGGGATTTTCTCTTTCAGAGCATCCTTCCCGGTCTGCCCGTAGACTGTGCCAGCGTGTCCACCGTACTCGGTGATGAGCTTCTGGACGACCGCGGCGTCCACGATTCCTTCGACTGCCGCGGACACGAATGGCGCAACATGCATGTTACCCGTCTCCGAACAACACGAGCTGCGTCGCTTGATCGGGCCGCGTCCTCGGAATCACGATATCGGCCAGCGAAAGCCCTCCTTCCAAAAGGTCGCGAATCTCCCGGTGTGAGCCCGCGGGAGTTACGACGGTGCCCTCGGCGCCGGGTACGAGGAGCAGCGCCTCGTCAAGGCCGATACCGTCGTCTCGCAGCAAGTCGGGGGAGTGCGTGCTGAGGAAAATCTGCCGTTTCGTCTGACGCTGAACACGGGCCAGCATCTGCGGGAGCAGGCGCACGATCTCCGGGTGCAAGGACAGTTCCGGTTCCTCCAGCAGGAGCGGCCCCTCCCCCTCCATCGCCACCCAGAGCAGTCCCATGAGCCTCAGGGTGCCGTCGGAAAACTGCTCCTCGGTCTGCCATGCGCCTTGCGGGCGCCAGTGCTGGTATTTGCCTCGCAGGTGCGGCGTGCCACGGTCGTCGCGCCGCAGCTCTACCTCCTCCAATTGCGGCACGGCGACTTGCAGCGCCTTCTGAATCCGCCTCAATCTGGCGTTCCTGCTGCGGTCGCGCGTCTTCGCCACCTGTTCCAGGAAGTCTCCGCCGAAGGGATCGTTGGACTGTCCGACCGAACGGTCCGGCTCGCGGACGAGTTGCGGGACGATGTGCAGATACCGGATCGAGGCGAAGAACGCGGCGAGATCCCGAAACCGCTGGTTAACGTTCACCTGCTCCAGGTAGGTTTGGGTCAGGCGCGCGGGGTCGGCCGCATCTTCGGAGTTGGGGCGATCCACGAGTTCGACGCCGTCATGCAGCACGCGCTCTCGACGCACCAGCGGCCGGCGCTGGTTGTCCTGCCGAAGGGCCAATTCGTACTCCCATCGGGCTCCGCCCTCTTCTTCCTCCAGTTCGACCTGGATCTCGATGTCCGGGTTCTTGCGGGCGGCAAGGCACCGCACCGCGCTGACACCGCCGCGCCGTCCCACGGCCTCCTGAAACCCGCCGCCCGATGACGCAAGGTCTCGCAGGAACCGGAAGACATCGAGGAAGTTGGACTTGCCCGAAGCGTTGGGACCGACGAGAAACAGGCGGTCCTGGACGGCCACATCCACCGCGGCGAAGTTCTTCCAATTCTGCAAGCGCAGCTTGCAGAATCTCAGGTTCGTGCTCATGACGTTCTCCGCGTCTTGCCAAATCGGGTCCCACACGGGCACGGATCGTTTCAGTGTTAGGTACCACATTCGAGCAACGGAAATGAACGGCGGTCACGCAAAAGCTCACGAACCTTGCAAATTCAAATGACTTGTGTGGATTTGCATGGATATCACTCTATGACTTGCGGTTGACAGGTGAACCCCCACATGCCTCCTCCCTTGATGGAAACCCTCCGGCTCATCGCCGCCATGCTCGCTCGCAAGAGCCGCGACGGCGACATGCCCGCAGACGACCCCCACGACGAAATTCCACCCGACGACGACCCCGTCGTCCTCCCCCTAGAGGACCACATCGACTTGCACCCGTTCGCGCCGCGGGACATTCCGAGCGTGGTGGAGGAGTACGTCTGGCAGTGCCACGAGGAGGGGCTGCGGGAGGTGCGCATCATTCACGGGCGCGGCAAGGGGGTGCAGCGGCGCATCGTGCAGTCGGCGCTGAGGAAGAACCCGCTGGTGGAGTCGTGCCACGACGCACCGCCGGAGAGGGGCGGGTGGGGTGCGACGGTGGCGGTGATTCGCGACAAGCTGCGCGGAGAGTAGTTAACCACGGAGATCGGGCTCGGCCCGCGCGCTCGGTCCGGCTGCGCAGTCCGCTACTGCACCAGCGCATTCCCCCAGAGCCTTTCGAGAAACCGCTCCCAGGGCAGTATCCAGATGCCCTCGGCGGTGCGCCGGGGAGCGTCTTCATTGCACACGACCACGGCCTGGGCCGGACGATGCTCGTCCATGTAGGCGCGCATGGCCCTGAGTTCCCCGGGACGGACGCGGGAGCTTCCCTTGACCTCGATGGCCACTTCGCCCGCGCGGCCGAGCACGAAGTCGCACTCCAGGCCCGACCCGGTGCGCCAGAAACGCACCGGGAAGTCGGATTCACGGTAGGAGCGATAGGCGAGCAGCTCCATCAGGACCAGGTGTTCCAGGGCACGGCCGAAGTCGGCGCCGTGTTCGCGCTCGATTCGGCGTCCGGTCACGTGGCCGGCCACGCCAACGTCGAACAGGTAGAACTTCGGCGCTCGCGTGATGACCGCACGCGAGCGACGCAGACTGAACGGCTCCACGAAGACGCCCAGCAGGGTATCGACGAGTATCTGGAAATACTCGCGCACGGTCTTGGAATCCACGCCGCAGTCCCTGGCGACGTTGCTGTAGTTCAGAAGCTCTCCATGGCAGAACGACAAGGCTTCGAAGAACCTTGAGAAACCTGCCACGTTCCGGGTCAGCCCCTCGTCGAACACCTCCTCCTTCAGATAGTCATCCACGTAACCGGCGAGCGCGCGCCGGTATCCGGCCGCGTCGTAGTGTTGCGGGACCAGCCCTCGGTTGAGCGCTCTCAACAGATCAAACTCCGGCACCTCCGGCCACGTCAGCGGATGGAGCTCGAAACGCCAGGCACGGCCGCCCAGCAGGTTGGCGCGGCCACGCTTCAGCTTTCTGGCGCTGGAACCGCACAGTACGAAGCTCAACCCTTCGTTCTCGATCAGTCGGTGAACTTCGTCGAGAACGGCGGTCGCCTTCTGCACCTCGTCGACGATAATGGGCTTGGAGCGGGTCACTTGATCGAATGCCGCCACGCGTTCCGAGAACGCCCAGGGAGCCCGCGTGAGTTCCAGCATGAGCCGGGTGTCGAGCAGGTCGAACCGGCCCGCGTCGGGGAAGAGCGCGCGGAGCAAGGTGGACTTGCCGGTCTTGCGGGGTCCCCACAAGAAAGCGGACTGTCCCGGTGGCAGGTCGAGGTGAAGGGTGCGGCTGTAATGCATCGTATCGGAGTTTGCTCCGGAACAATCGAGTTATTTCGGAATATACTCCGAATTAGTTCACTGATGCAAAGTCCTGGTCAGCCCCTTCGCTCCGCCTCACGCACCAGCGCCCTGATCCGGTCCGGGCTGAGCGGTAGCTCCTTGATCTGTATCCCCAGTGACGACAGGGCGTGGGACACGGCATTGGCCAGGGCGGCGCCGCAGGCTACGATGCCGCCTTCGCCGGCGCCCTTGACGCCGAGGGGGTTCAGGGGGGAGGGGGAGTACTCGGTGATGATGCTCTCCACCGGCGGGATCTCGGTGGCGGACGGGAGCGGGTAGTCCAGCAGGGTGGTGGTCAATAGCTGGCCGTCCTCGTTGTAGGCGAGCTCCTCCAACAGGGTGCCGCCGATGCCCTGGGCGGCGGCGCCCAAAGCCTGGCCGTGCACCAGCAGGGGGTTGACGGCGCGGCCGACGTCTTCCAGCACGAGGTAGCGCAGGATTTCCACCATTCCCGTCTCGGGGTCCACGGCGACGTGCACCAAGTGGCCGCCGTAGGTGTAAGTGAGGAGGTTGTTGTGGAAGTATTCGGTGGCCTCGAGGCCGGGGGCGGCGTCGCCGGGGGCCTTGCCCGGGCGGGTCATTTCCAGGAGGTCTCCGAGGCCCAGGAGCGGCTTGTCGCCACCGGCGGCATGGACGAATCCGTCGCGGAACTCCAGTCCGGCGGGGTCCGTCTCCAGGCGCCTTGACGCCACCTCCAGCAGGCGCTTCTTCAGCGCTTGAGCCGTCAGGTGCACGGCGTTGCCGGCCATGACGGTGCCGCGGCTGGAGTAGGTGCCGCCGCCCCAGGGCATGAGGTCGGTGTGGCCGTGGAAGACGGTGATCCACTCCATGGGGACGCCCAGGGAGTCGGCGCAGATCTGCGCCATGATGGTCTCGTGGCCCTGCCCCAGGGTGGCGATGCCCAGGTAGACGGCCACGCTCTCGGGGCCGGTTATGGCGATGCGGGCGCCCTCGGACGGGCCCAGGCCGGTGTTCTTGACGAACCAGCCGATGCCGATGCCGTGGTAGCGGCCCTCCCTCTTCTGCCCTTGCAGCGGCATCAGCTCGTTCCAGCCGAACCGCTCCAGCGCGTGCTCCAGCGCCCGCGGGTAGTCGCCGCTGTCGAACACGGTGGAGGCGATGCCGGGCCGGGTGGGCCCCAGCTCGTAGGGGATCTCCTCGGGCTGGATGAGGTTCTTTCGGCGCAGGTCGATGGGGTCCATGCCGAGGTCCCCGGCCACCATGTCGAGCATGCGCTCGCGGAAGTAGCAGGACTCGTAGCGCCCGGGCGCGCGGTAGGTGCCCACCCCCATCTTGTTGGTCATGACGCAGCGCACGTGGGCCTCGTAGGCCGGGATCCGGTAGGGGCCTGGCAGCACGCCGGCGGTGGAGGCGGGCACCAGCCCGCCGTGGGTGCGTATGTGGGCGCCCATGTCGCCGTGGACGTGGGCGCGCATGCCCAGCAGCGTGCCGTCCTTGCGCGCGGCGATCTCCAGCTCGCAGCGCACCTCCCGCGAATGGTTGGCGGCCATCAGGTGCTCGCGCCGGTCCTCGATCCACTTGACCGGCCGTCCGAGCTTCATGGCGGCGTAGGGGACCAGGTAGTCCTCCGGGTAGAACTCGCCGCGGATGCCGAAGCCGCCGCCCACGTCGGGCTCGACGAAGTGGATGCGGTGCTCGGGCATCTCCAGCAGCGACGACAGCACCGCGCGGTTGAAGTGCGCCACCTTGGTCATGCCCCACACCGTCAACTCGTTCCGCCCGGCGTCCCAGGACGCCACCAGACCGCGGGTCTCCATGGGGTTGCCGGTGTGGCGGTGCGTCCGCAGCACCTCCTTGCGGGTGTACTCGGCGTTGCGGAACGCCCCGTCCACGTCCCCCAGCTTGAGGTCGTGGCCACCGGCCACGTTGGTGCCCTGCTCCTCGTGGATGATCACGTCACCGCGCAGCGCCGCCTCCACGTCCGGCACCACCGGCAGCGGCTCGTACTCCACTCCGATCAGGTCGGCGCCGTCCTCGGCCACGTAGCGGTCCACCGCCGCCACCAGCGCCACCGGCTCGCCCACGTAGGCGACCTTGCCCCGCGCCAGCGGGTACTGCAGGAATCGGTCCAGCCCGTCCAGCTGGTACATGCGCAGCGGGATCGGCTTGACGCCCGCCGGCAAATCGGCAAAGGTGAGCACGCCGACGACCCCCGCGAGCTTCAGGGCCTCCGACACGTCCACCGACTTGATGCGCGCGTGCGCGTGCGGGCTCCGCAGCACGGCCGCGTACAGCATCCCGGGCAGCTTCACGTCGTCGATGAACGTAGCCTTGCCGGTCAGGAAACGAACGTCTTCGCCGCGCCGGATCGGCGCCCCGATGTAAGTCTGCGTCATGTGCTGCTCCAAGGGTTACCCTTGCGGTTTCGGGGCGGCAACGCCCGTACCAAACCAATATTCGTACCAGACTAGTACACGCGTGTCGCGGTTCGCAAAACAATGTTCCTCTTGAAACAACTCATCCGCCCGGAGACCCTGTTCGTGCTTCTGTGGGGGAGCCAGGTGGTACGGATGGCATGGCCGTCCACGGCCATGGACCTGGCCGGGGCGGTGCTGGCGGCGGCGTTCATCCTGCGGGTGTTCCTGTTCCTGCGACGGGCGACCATCGTCCTGTGCTGCACCCTTGCCGGCCTGGCCGCGGTGCTCATCTTCCTCCACGGCGGCCCGGCCAACGTGCTGGTGGGGTTCAAGGCGGCGCCCATGTTCGCGGGCTTCTTCGGCAGCATCGTGCTGCTGCGCGCCACCGGCGAGCAGCTCCAGCAGATCGCCCAGGCGCGCGCGCTGTTCGCCCGCCTCAAGCCCGACCACCGGCTGGGGGGCTTCCTGGTGGGCAGCCACCTGCTGTCGGTGGTGCTGGGCCCCGGCGCCTACGCCATCACCGCCCCCATCATCGGACGGAGCAAGGACGAAGAGGACCACCCCTCGGCCCCTGGCGGGTCCCGTCCCGTCGCGGGCGAGAGCACGGCCGAGGCGGAGCACCTCGCCGCCATGCGCGCCTGCCACCGCGGCGGCGGCATGGCCGGCCTGTGGTCGCCGTTCTGGATCGCCATGGCGTTGTCTTCCCAGTACGTGCCCGGGGTGCCGCTTTGGCACACCATGGCGCTGGGCATGTCCATGGCCGCGTGCGCGCTCACGGCCTCCCACGTCCTCTTCGCCCCGGAACCGAGCGTCACCCTCCTGTGGCGGGCGCTCAGGAGCCTCCAGCCCATCGTCCCGCCGGTGGCGGCGTGCGTCCTGTCGGTGGCGCTGCTGTCCGGCGTCACGGTGCTGTCGGGGCTGGAGGCGCTGATCGTGAGCGTGCCGGTCCTGTGCGCCCTGGCCCTCCTGGCGAAGGGCCGGCGCGCGTTCGTGACCGGCGTGGCCAACACCTACCGGGGCACCGCCCACGTCGGCAACGAGATCTCGATCCTGACCATCTCGCTGGCCCTGGGCGGGGTGATCCGGTACGTCTTCGCCGAGACCGGCACCACCGCCTGGATCGGCGGCCTCGACCTGCCGGCCGTGGCCGTCATCGCCATCATGATCGGCGCCACCTCCCTCGGCGCGCTGGTCGGGGTGCACCAGATCGTGTCGGTGTCGCTGCTGCTGTCGGTGTTCACGGACCTGCCGGTGCAAGTGGCCGGCGTGGTGCTCATCGAGAGCACGCTGGCGGCCTGGTCCTGCTCGTCTATCATCGGCCTTTCCGCCATCATGGTCGGCACCGCCACCGCCATGTTCCACGTCACCCCGGGACAGGTCATCCTCGGCCCCAACCTCAAGTTCGCGGTCCTGTTCGCCGTCGGCGCCATCCTGGTGCTGGCGGGCGTGAACGCGTGGCTGGTGTAAGGCGGCGCTTCGTCATTGCCACCCAACAGCCCGTGTCAAGCCCCTCTCCCCCTCCCTCCGGGAGTCCCATGCGCCACCACATGGAACCGTCCCCTCTCCCTCTGGGAGAGGGTGGCCGAAGGCCGGGTGAGGGCTGCGCGGCGACCCTGCCTCTCCGTGGGAGACTGCTGGCGCCGGGAAGCCCTCACCCCGACCCTCTCCCAGAGGGAGAGGGGGCTGGGGGGCCGTCCTCCTCGCCCTCCTGCTTGGCGCAACCGACCGAATGTGGAAGACTACCTCCATGAGCAGTCCGGCCAAGGACACCAGGGCGACGATCATCCCGGGGCTCCGCTACCACGACGCGGCCGGGGCCATCGACTGGCTGTGCGAGGCGTTCGGCTTCGAGCGCCACCTGGTGGTGCCGGGCGAGGGCGGCGTCATCCTCCACGCCCAGCTCGGGTTCGGCAACGGCATGGTGATGCTGGGCTCTGCCCGGGACGACGACTACGGGGTGCTGCACCGGCCCCTGGCCAAACCCGGCGATCCGGTGTCGCAGACCATTTACCTCATCGTCGCCGACGTGGACGCGCACCACGACAGGGCCGCTGCCGCGGGCGCGGAGATCGTCATGGCCCCGGAGGACCAGGAGTACGGCGGCCGCCTCTACTGCTGCCGCGACCCGGAGGGCAACCTCTGGTGCTTCGGCAGCTACGATCCTTGGGAGGAGACCGCGTAGGGGGGACGGCCCTTCGGGCACCCTCACCCCGACCCTCTCCCATAGGGAGAGGGAGTGGTTTCGGTTCGACCTCCCGGAGGGAGAGGGAGTGGTTCGGTTCGGCCTTCCGGAGGGAGAGGGAGTGGTTTGCGGCATGGAGGAGGCCGGGGAAACGACGAAAGGAGAACACCATGACCAGAGTCGTCAACAGAGTCGCCAAAATTCTGACAGTCCTCGCCCTGTGTCTCGCTTTGAGCGGCGTGGTGTCGGTAAACCGGGCCTCGGCGGCGGACGATGCCGTCTCGAAGCACATGGTGGCGCAGGCCATGCTCACGGCCCAGTTCATCGCGGCCGCCCTCAAGGCGGGGATGAGCCGTGACGAGATCAACGCGGCGCTGGCCAAGGTGGCGGCGGGGTCGGCCATCTCGGAATTCTGGATCAGCGACGAGAAAGGCCGCATCGAGTTCACCAACATCCCCGGCACGGGCTTCAAGTTCCCCACCGACCCGGCCGGCAAGAGCCAGGCGGCGCCCTTCGCCGCGCTGCTGGACGGCAGCAAGAGCGTGGTGGTTCAAGGGTTCCAGGCCCGTGAGCTGGACGCCAGGATGTTCAAGTACGTGGGGGTCGCCGGCGTCGACAAGCGCCGCATCGTGCAGGTAGGCGTGTCCAAGGCCGACGCACGCTGAGAGCCGGTGAACCGCGTCGGATCGGCGAAACGCGCATGGAGTTCCCGCGGACCAGGACCGTGGTTCCCGGAGGCCGGCGCACGGGTTTCGCCTGGATGGCGACGGCGGGGCTGGCGGTATCCCTGGGGGAGAAGGTGACGCTCGACGTGGCGTATCGTTACACCGACTACGGGACCGCTACGACCGGCAAGGCCACGGGCCGGATCGAGTGGCGTGACGGCGGCAGGCCGCCGTTTCCCCTCCCTCTCGCCCGCACCAGGGCCGCGCTACGGCGCCATGGTTGGGTTCTCTCCCTGCGCTACGCCTTCTGAACGCCGCCTAGCCCTTCTCTGGCGGCTTCGGCAGCCGCAGCAGGATGGTCTTGATATCGCTTTCGATGCGGTCGATTCGAACTTCGATACGATCGAATCGTGCGTCGAACCTCTCGTCCATGCGGTCTACCCGATCCGTGAGCGAGTCGATGCGCCCGTCCACCCGCCTGATCTCCGGAATGATCTGGACACGAATCCCCCACAAGCCCAACGACCCCAGCGACGTCATCACGGTCACGATGGCGACCGCCACCCAAGCGTATTCCTTCAATTTCTCCACCGGGCGTACACCTCCATTGCAGTATATGGATAATGTATCGCCCGGTCAAAGAATTTCTTTAACGAAGTTTCCCGGGTCGACGTCGCTTCGCCCTGCGCAGGAACGCGTAGAGGATCCAGGCGGGCGCGCTGAGCACCAGCGCGTAGATCAGGATCGCCACCGGCCCGAGCAGGCCGGCGAAGAGGGAAGCCACGGCGGTGAGGAGCGCCAGCACGGCGAACGACCCCCAAGCGGTGAAATGGCACCCGATCCTCAGGAGGCGTCCGCAGGCCCAGGCCAGCGGCAGGCCGCAGGGAGCGACCACCGCCAGCGAGAGCCACGCCTGGGGCTCCGCCGGGAACGCCGTGCCGCCGTGGACCGCGGCGGCCACCACGATGCCCGCCGGCAGCCACAGCCACGCAAGCAGACGGGACACGGCGCCACGCCCGTCAGGGATGCAGCCCGGCGCAGGCCGGCGCGGCCATGCGGAACACCGCGTCCTGGTTGAACCGCTTCGCGTAAGCTACGGAAATCTCGTCAACGAGCTTCATGCTCTTGGCGGCGTCGGCCGACACCGCGCCCATCACGACCTTGACCGGCTCCCGCTGAAGCTCGCCGGACGGCGGCTGCCACTGCCCTCTGGCGTCGAACACGGTCAATCCGGCGGGGAAACGCGGCGTGATGGTGTCGGCGAGGAAGCCTTGCCACTCGTCCTCGGTGACGACCTTGCCGTGCCTGTCGGTGAGGCCGAAGAACATCCGGAACTCGGTGACCGGCTCCAGGCCCGCGGGACACTCCCGCGCGGCCCCGGCCGTGCCCGCCGCCAACGACAGCAGGAAGAAGACCATGACACCCGCCCGGAATACCGTTCTTGTAGCCATACCTGTTACTACCACTCCAACCGACAAACTTTGACCCCCGCCGCCTTCCAAAGAAATCCTTTGACCGACCGATTTATTATTCCTAAAATGCAGGGAGGTATGCGTGCCTTGGAAGAGCTAACTTTCCTTGGCGAACGGCGTCCACTCGGAGAAGGCCGCCGCCTGCCCGCGCCGGTTGCCGTCGCCGTCCACCACGTTCCACACCGTCGCCCGCTCGACGAGAAAGCGCCGCCCCGTGCGCGAGATCCGCACCCCCCGGTAGTCGTCGACGAAGCCGCGCTCCGTCACCCGCCGCAGCATCCGCGCGCGCTCGTCGCGGTTCACCGGCTCGGCGGTCAGCCGCGAAGGCGTGGCCGTGAACTGCTCCCAGGTCATCTCCCACAGATCGAGAGCCTGCCGGTTGCCGTAGCAAAGGATGGGGTCGTCGGAGTCGACGTGGGACACCACCACGAAGGGGGCCAGGAAGAGCCTCTCGCTCTGGGCCTCGATGCCGCCGCTACGATCGATCAGCTCCCGCCCCAGCCACAACGCATGGCTGTCCAGCAGCCACTGAATCCAGATACGGTCCATGGCAGGCAACAACCCCTCCTCCAACCCATCCCACCCCCTCTCCCCCTGGGAGAGGGCCGGGGTGAGGGTCCGACAAGCCACCAACGAGCCGTCCAGCCGCGGCCGACAACCCCCTAGAACTGCCTCACCACCCTCAACTCCCCGCCCGTCCGCTTGTAGTCGTACAACTGCGCATTGGTATTGCGCACCTCGTGGATCAGCGACACTTCCGGGCTGAAGCCGAAGAAGGTGAGGGCGCGGTTGTGGACCGAGGCGCGCAGGTGGTAGGTCCTGTCCTCGCGGTCCTCGTTCGCCCGCGTGTTGGGGAACCAGGGGGCCTCGTAGTCCGTCCACCGCACACCGCCGCTACCGCCCACGGTGAACCCCTTGGGCAGGGCCACCGACACCCCGGTCTCCAGCCAGAGGCTCTTGTTGCGGTACCTGAGAGTCAACGGCCGTCCACGCCCGTATCCGACGGTGCCGTTGAGGCGTATCGTGGGCGTGAGCACCCAGTTGGCCCCGAGAGAGAAGTCCCGCACCGGCCCGTCCAACAGCTTCTGCACGCGGTACCGGCGGTCGTGCCACGACGCCCGGCCCGTGACCGTGAATCGTTGGGTGAACCGGTGGTTCGCAATCAGCCGGGCGCCCAGGTCGAAGTAGTTGGGATCGTTGGCGCTCCACTGGTGGCGCCAGTTGCCCAGGATGCTGAACTGCGTGGTCCGGCTCAGGAACACCCGCGGCCCCGCGTGCCACGACAGGAGCGTCCGGTCGAACCGGCTGCCCGAGTACTCCTTCCGTGACGCATCGAAACCCAGCCGGAGCCGGACCTGGTTTCCAAGCGGATGCTGGTACTCGCCGCCGCCCCACACCGACAGCCCGATTCCCGACGTGGTCAACTGCTCCGCGTCCCGGCGAAAGGGCAGCCCGAAGATGTAGATGATCCTCTCGTTGGAGGTGCCGCCGATGTTGGTGTCCGGCGCCGCCGCGAAGCCCAGGTGCATGTTCCAGCGCCGGCGCGCCCGGATCCGGAGAAGGAACCGCCGCACGTTGGCCACCACCGGCCCGGGCGGGTTCCCCGCCAGCACGCGCTCGAAGTGCTCCTGCGAAAGCCCGTCCTCGCCCTTGTAGAAGAAAGCCCGCGCCAGCTCCAGCCGTACACGCACCAGGCCGGGTTGATCGATGAGCATGGTGCGGAAGGACGCAATGGCCTCGTCCAGCAGTGCTTCGCGGGCGGCTGTCGGCACGTTCTTGTGCCGCGAGATTTGTAGCGCCGTCAGTCCCTTGAGAAACACGAGATCCCCGCGCCCGGGCCGCTCCTCGGTGAGCGCACGCAGTATGGGCAGCGCCTCTCCCAACTTCCGCGCCTTCAACAGTTGCTGGGCTTCCTGCACGCGGGAATCGAAGGAAGGGGCGACCTCCTGCGCCACACCGCGAGGCACCCCCATGAACAACAACAAGAGCAGCAGTATCGGTACGCGAAGAATGGGTTGGTGCAGCATCAGGATAGGTTCTTCCTCACTCGAGATGGATTACGGGAGCGTTTATGGTAGCACAAAGAAAAGGGCAACCCGACATGGGTTGCCCTTTTCCGGTTTATGCGGTGCGAAGTCCGAGTCTCTACAACCGTGGAACCCTCTCAAACTTCGAACCGGTTCAAGTCACGGACGACATGGCGCGGTAGTCAGCCTGTCTGGCTGCTGTTGGGAAGCCACAACAGAATTGCCTTGATGTCGTCGCGGATCGGCTTGATCTCGTCGATGCGGTTGAATCGAGCTTCGAACCGATCGTTCAGAATATCAACAGGAGCACTGTCAACGTGTGAAGAACAATTCTGCTAGACATACGGATACTCGGGCTCCACGAAGGATGGCCTCCAAATAAAACGGGAACGTTTGCCATGTCCCAAAAAAGGGCAACCCGATCTGGGTTGCCCTTTTTGGGTTAGAAGCCAGGGTTCCCCCAACGGGGAGCCCGGTCGTTCGAATCTGGTTTACTCCGATTCGTCCAGGGTGGCTCCGAACGCGCCAACCACATATCCGTTGGTGAAGTTGCCATTGAACTCGCCAACTATCCCACCGGGGCGAATTGGAGCCATGTTGTTGGGATTACCCTCTGTCGGGGCCGGCTTCATTGTCGGGCCGGCAAACGTACCTTCCCACTTACCCGCAGGCGCGCCCTTATCACCTGCGGTGTTGCCGACAAACACCTCATCTGTTAAGTCACTGGGGTCGAAGCTGACCGCTTTCATGCCCGGACCACTATCCGCAGAACCCATCAGAGATACACTCCAACTCTCGTCGACGGGACTGCCACCGCTCATGAAGTTAGTGATCTCTCCGTGCACGCGGTTGTGGTTGTCTTCTGCGACGCTTGTGAGCTTGCCGAAATACGCCGTCAAATCCGCGTCCGCCGTGAACTGTCCACCCGTCACCACTACGCTCTCTCCATCGCTGGTGAACTCTTTCCTGGCGAACTTACCTGTCGCTGCACCGGAGTAGGTAGCCATACCGGCAACATCGCCGGTCAGACCAGCCGCGGTAGCAACCGGATAAGTCACCTTGGTCGCATAGAGAGTTTCGACCATAGCCGTCGGGTCGTCACCGCTCGTATCCTCCCTGAGCCAGAAGCCGAACGTCATGTAGTCAGGATCGGGGAGAACACCCATGACCTCAACCTTGGCGTCGCCCTCGGGCTCGTCAGCCGTGAAGGTCCACGCGCCACCACCGGGGAACTTAACCTTGCCCATTGCGTCACGTTCGGCTCTACAGATATTGGTGCCACTCGCCGTACATGCAAACTTACCTGAGACGCCACGGAACGACCCCGTGAAACTCGCTTGAATATCGGCCGTGTCATCATCCTCGTCCGGATACACCGTAAACGAACCGGAGGCCGGCAGACTGGTCGACACCGGATGAGCAGTGCCGTCGGTTTCATCGAGATTGAGCACAACCAACGTCGCCGGGACCGTCGCGGCGGTGCTGGAGTCCACACCTTCCCCGGCTCCATTTGTGTCGCCGCTGACGGCGCTCGATTCGAAGTAATCGTTATACGCTTGGTCGGTGTGGGCTTCTTGGTTGGTATAGACGTACACCGTATCGCTGACCATGGCGCCGCGGAAACTACCCCGCCTCCGCCGGGGCCGGGAGCCTCAGCAGAATCGTCTTGATGTCCTGGCGGATGGTCTTGATGTCGCCCTCCACCCGGTCGAAACGCTCGTCCACTTGTTCGAACCGCCGGTCGATCTGCTCGAACCGCTGGTCGACGCGGCGGAACTTCTCGTCCACCACGTCGAACCGCGCGTTCATCACCTGCACCACCAAGTCGACCCGGCTGTCGATCTTGCTGTCGAGCTGGTCGATCCGGCCTTCCAGCCGGTTGATCTCGGGCTTGACCTGGACGTTGATCGCCCACAGGCCCAATGCTCCCATCGCGGCCAAGACCGCCACCAGGGCCGTAATCACGCCGGACAATTCCTTGAGTTTCTTCACGCCTCCCCCTTCCCGGATATCCGAAACAAGCCTATCTTTTCTATATCGCTCGGTCAAAGTATTTCTTTAGTTCGGCTCGTTTGACTTGTCCCCGTAAAACCCTGATAAAGGGACGAACAGGGTCCGCCCGGACCCGGGCGTTCCGGGGCAAACTTCACGCGCAAGGAGAATTTCCATTGGCAACCTCCGTCACCGCGCCCATGGTGGGCAAGATATTGAGGATCGAGGCGAATCCCGGCGACGCCGTGGAAGAAGACGACGTGGTCATCGTGATGGAGGCCATGAAGATGGAGATTCCGGTGGTGGCGCCGGCCGACGGGACGGTCAAGGCCATCAAGGTGGAGGTGGGGCAGTCGGTGGAGGCGGGGGAAGAACTCGCCGAGATCGAGTAGCCGCGCGCCCGCGGACCGCATTCACCCGGCACGGTTGGCCATGGGTACCTGGGAATTCGGCCTCACGGTGGCGATTGTCGGCAGCGTCGGCACGCTGGTGGTGCTGTGGCTGCTGAGCCTGCTGATCGTGCTGATCAAGAAAGTCTTTCCTTCGTGACCCCGGTCCCCCGCGTGGATTCCCGCTTGCGCGGGAATGACGGAAGAGAGCGTTCATTCCCGCGCCGCCTCCGTCATTCCCGCGCAAGCGGGAATCCACGCGGGCATGCCAGGACAACGGACAACCCCTGACGAACATGGAATCGGCGATCATTTCCGGCGCCCTGGGGCTGCTTGACGGGGCTTCGCATTTGGGGCTCGGACAGGTGGTCATGATGGCCATCGGCGCGGTGCTGCTCTACCTCGGGATCGGGAAGGGTTTCGAGCCGCTGCTGCTGGTGCCCATCGGCTTCGGCGCCATCCTGGTGAACATCCCCCAGGCCGAGCTCATGGCCGAGGGGGGGACGCTCCGGTTCTTCTACGACTTCGGCATCCGCACCGAAATCTTCCCGGTGCTGATCTTCATCGGCATCGGCGCCATGACCGACTTCGGGCCGCTGTTCTCCAACCCCAGGATCATCATGCTGGGGGCGGCCGGGCAGTTCGGCATTTTTTTGACACTCCTGCTGGCGCTGGCGCTGGGCTTCAGCAAGCTCGACGCCGTGGCCATCGGCGTCATCGGCGCCTGCGACGGCCCCACCTCCATCTACGTCAGCTCACGCTACGCGCCGCACCTGCTGGGGGCGGTGTCGGTGGCCGCCTACTCGTACATGTCGCTGGTGCCGCTGATCCAGCCGCCGATCATGCGGTTGCTGACCACCGCCCGGGAGAAGCAGATCGTCATGGGGATGGTGCAGCAGGCGCCGGTGTCCAAGACCACGCGCATCCTCTTCCCCATCATCGTCACGGTGGTGGCGTCGATCATCGCGCCCCTGGGGACGCCGCTCATCGGCATGCTGATGCTCGGCAACCTGTTGCGGGAGTGCGGCGTGGTGGAGCGGCTCAAGCTGGCCTCGGAGAACGAGATCGCCAATATCGTGACACTCCTGCTGGGACTGGCCATCGGCGGCACCATGGCGGCGGACGCGTTCCTGCGGGTCGAGACCATCATGGTGCTGGCCCTGGGGCTCGTGGCCATCGGCCTGGACACGGTCATGGGGGTGCTGTTCGGCAAGGGCATGTGCCTGCTCAGCGGCGGCAAGATCAACCCGCTCATCGGCGCCGCCGGCATCTCCGCCTTCCCCATGTCCGCCCGGGTGGTGCAGAACGAGGGCCAGCGCTACAACAAGAAGAACCACCTCCTGATGCACGCCATGAGCGCCAACGCCGGCGGCCAGATCGGCTCGGTCATCGCCGCCGCCATCATGCTGTCGGTGCTGCGGGGGATGGGGATCATCTAGCGCGCGGGGTGGTTGAGTCGGGGGGCCCTCACCCCGGCCCTCTCCCAGAGGGAGAGGGGGGCGTTTGCTCTCCCTTCGGGAGAGACGGAGTTGTTTGCCACCCTTCTCTCCAACAGGGAGAGCACATTCCACCCCCTCTCCCTCTGGGAGAGGGCCGGGGTGAGGGCCCCCCGAAACATGAAGGGTCCCCCGACTCAACCTCCCAACCATGCCCAACGAACCAAAACCCCCCCAAGACAAGCTCGCCGACCTAGAGGCCCGCGTCCTCGCGGGCGACGCCAAGGGCGTCGACAAGCAGCACGGCGAGGGCAAGCTCACCGCGCGGGAGCGCATCGACCGGCTCGTGGACCCGGGCAGCTTCACCGAGGAGTTCATGCTGGCCGAGACCCAGTCCACGGACTTCGGCATGGCGGAGCGGCGGCAGCCCACCGACGGAGTGGTGTGCGGCTTCGCGCGCATCGACGGGCGGCCGGTGTACCTGTTCGCCCAGGACCGCACGGTGCTGGCGGGGGCGGTGGGCAGCGCCCACGCCGAGAAGATCGCCAACGGCATCCGCACCGCCCGCTCGCTGGGGATGCCGTGCATCGGGCTCTACGACTCGGTAGGGGCGCGCATCCAGGAGGGGCTCAGCGTCACCGCCGCCATCGGCCAGATCTTCTTCGAGAACAGCATCGCGTCGGGCGCCGTCCCGCAGATCTCGGCGGTGATGGGGCCGTGCATCGGCGTGGCGTCGTACTCGCCGGCGCTCACCGACTTCATCCTCATGGTGCGGGGCACCAGCCAGATGTTCATCACCGGGCCGCCGGTGATCAAGGAGGTGCTCGGCGAAGAGGTCACCATGGAGGAGCTGGGGGGCGCGCGCATCCACTCCGAGGTGTCCGGGGTGGCGGACCTGGTGAGCCGGGACGACGAGGCCTGCCTCGCGGAGCTCCGCAAGCTGCTGGCGTACCTGCCGGCCAACTGCAACGAGCCGCCGCCGCGCCGGGAGACGGACGACGACCCCGGGCGGCGCCTCGACGGCATCGAGGAGTTGGTGCCCGACGACAAGCGCAAACCCTACGACGTCGTCAAGGTAATCCGGGCGGTGGTGGACGGCGGCGAGTTCCTGGAGCTGAAGCGCCGGTTCGCGCGCAACCTGGTGATCGGGTTCGGGCGGCTCGACGGCCACCCCGTGGGGTTCGTCGCCAACCAGCCCATGTTCCTGGCCGGCAGCCTGGACGTGGACGCCTCGGACAAGGCGGCGCGCTTCATCCGCTTCTGCGACGCCTTCAACATCCCCATCGTCACGCTGATGGACGTACCCGGGTTCTTTCCGGGGCGGCAACAGGAGGAGCAGGGCATCATCCGGCACGGCGCCAAGATGCTCTACGCCTACGCCGAGGCCACCGTGCCCAAGATCACCATCGTGCTGCGCAAGGGCTACGGCGGCGCCAAGCAGGCCATGTGCACGCGCGAGATGGGGGCGGACCAGTTGTGGCTGTGGCCCGGGGTGGAGCTGGCGGTGATGGGCGGCGGCGGCGCCGTCAACGTGCTCTACCGCCGCGAGATCGCCGCCTCCGACGACCCCGAGCGCACCCGCCGGGAGAAGATGGCCGAGTTCAACGAGCGCTTCAACGGCCCCTTCGAGGCCCTCTCCAAGCAGTTCTCCCAGACCGCCATACAGCCCGCCGAAACCCGCGCCCGCCTCACGCGCACCCTGGCGTTGCTGCGCCAGAAGAAAGAGACCCGCCCCGCCAAGAAACACGGCGTCATGCCGGTGTAGGGAACGGCAGGGCCACCCGCGCCCCCTCCATCCTCCCCCCTCTCCCTCTGGGAGAGGGTCGGGGTGAGGGTCGCCGGAGGGGCAGGGTCCCCGGAGGGGCAGGGTCCCCGGGGAGCCCTCACCCGGCCTGCGGCCACCCTCTCCCAAAGGGAGAGGGGTCGGATTTGGGACGGGCGGCGGAGAAATAAGCGGTTCGGGCTAAAGAAACCGGCACGGCGCGCCGATCTGTCCTTACATGGACCTACTTGACATTCCCGCCGTTCCTTGGTGTTCTGTTCTTGACCGCTCCGTATGCTTACGGAACGCGCATCCGGAGATAGGACGATGAGCCTGATCGTTTCCGAAGTCTACGACGCCCTGATCGAAGCCGGAGCTTCCCCAGACACGGCAAAGGCCGCGGCCGGCGCGGTCCCCGCAGCCGAGAACACGGCCACCAAGGAAGACCTCGCCAAGCTCGCCATGGCTACCAAGGAAGGCTTCGTTAAGCTGGAGCACGACATCGCCAAGCTCGAAAGCAACTCGGCTACCAAGGAGGATCTCGCCAAGCTCGCCATGGCTACCAAAGATGGCTTCGCCAGCACCAAGGATGACTTCGCCGGCCTCAGGGATGACTTCGCCGGCCTCAAGGATGATGACTTCGCCGGCCTCAAGGATGACTTCGCCGGCCTCAAGGATGACTTCGCCGGCCTCAGGGATGACTTCGCCGGCCTCAGGGAAGACTTCGTCAGGCTCGAGAGCAATATGGCCACCAAAACTGATCTCGCCAGACTCGAAAAGGATGTAGCCAGGATCGACAAGAGGCTGGCCGTCGTCAGTTTCGCGGTGCTCACCCTCGGTCCGGCCGTCGCCGCCATGCTGGTCAAGCTGACCTTCTTCCCGTAGGTCGGACTGGCGAAGCGTAATCCGACACCGACATCGCGCCCCCCTACTCCCGCCCCACCGCACGCTGCGTCATGATCGCCAGCCGCGTCAGGCCCGCCGACCGCGCCGCGTCCATCACCGCCACCACCAGGCCGTGAGGCACCCGGCGGTCGGCGCGGATCAACACCTGCGCCTGCGCATCGCGGTGTTGCGCTCCCGTCCGGCGTTGCGCCGCCAGCGCTCGCAGCCGGGCGCCCAATTCCTCCAGCGTCACCGGCGCGCCGTCGAGACGGATCCCGCCTTCCGCGGTGATGCCGATCCGGATGTCGCCCTCCTCGCGCGCCACCCGCGGGGCCGAGGCGTCGGGCAGGTCCAGGGTGATGCCGGGGTTGGCGAGAAAGTTCATGGACAGGGCGAAGAATATGAGAAGGTTGAAAATGGTATCCACCACCGGCGTCATGTCGATGAAGCCGCCCGCGGGCCTCTTGCCGGGCCGGAAGTTCATGTCAGCCGGTCGTCCCCTCGGCGCCGAGCAGGTCCATGAAACGGGTGCACAGCCGTTCCATCTCCAGGGTCAGGGCGTTGGCCTTGTTGATGAGGTAGCGGTGCATGACGACCGTGGGGATGGCCACGCTCAGGCCGGCGAGGGTGGTGATGAGCGCCTCGGATATGCCGCCGGCCAGGGTCGCCGGGTTGACCGCGCTCTGGGTCGAGATCACCGCGAAGATCTCGATCATGCCCGAGATGGTTCCCAGCAGGCCCAGCAGCGTGCTCACCCCGGCGATGGTGCCGAGGGTGTCCACGAACCGCTCCAGCCCGGCCGCCTCCTGGCGCCCGGCCTCCTCCAGGTGGTCCTTGACGATGTCGCGGGGCTGTCCCGAGACGCGGAGCCCGGCGGACAGCACGCGGGCCACAGCCGCGGGGCTCCCGCCGAGCAGCTCCAGCGCCGCGGCAAGGTCCCGGCCGGCAACCAGCGCCTCGGCGCGCCGCACCAGGTCCGCCGGCACCACCCGCTGCCTTCTCAGGCTGAAGAGCCGCTCGGCGAAGATGGCCAGCGCCGTGATCGAGCACAGCAGGATCGGGACCATGAACAGGCCGCCCTTGCCCAGAAACTCGAACATGACGGGCCAATATCATCCATTCTCGACTTCGGGTAAAGCTGAACGCCCCAACCCGCATTGCGTTGCGCGCCCGCGTATGGCGTAAAGGAATCAGGGACAACGTAGTCAGGTACAACAATCAGGGACCCTTCATGGCCGACGTCAACCTGCTCGTGGCCTTCGCCGCCGGAGGCCTGTCGTTTCTCAGCCCGTGCGTGCTGCCGCTGGTGCCGTCGTACCTGTCGTTCGTATCCGGCATATCGCCCCGGGAAATGAGCGAGGGCGGCGCGGACACGGCCCGGGTGATGGGAAACGCGTTCGCGTTCGTGTTCGGCTTCTCCCTCGCCTTCGTCGCCCTGGGCGCGTCCGCGAGCCTGCTGGGAAGGCTGCTGATCGGCTACCAGGACGTGGTGCGGGTGGTGGGAGGCGTGTTCATCCTGGTGGTGGGGGTCTACCTGACCGGGCTCTTCAAGGTCGCCACCCTCGAGCGGTACGCCCAGTTCAACCTGCGCGGCAAGCCCGCCGGCTATCTCGGATCGGTGCTGGTGGGACTCACCTTCGCGGTCGCCTGGATCCCCTGCGTGGGCCCCATCCTGGGCGCCATCCTGACCCTGGCCGGCACCCACGGCGAGGTCAACCGGGGCGTGCTGCTGCTGTCCGCCTACGCCGCCGGCCTCGGCCTGCCCCTGCTCCTGAGCGCCCTGGCCATGAACCAGTTCTTCCGTTTCTCCCGCGCCCTCGGCTCCTGGCTCCCCGCCATCCACGTCTGCGCCGGCCTGCTGCTGATCGCCGTCGGCCTCCTCCTCGTCACCGACAACATGACCGCCCTCAACGCCTACGTCCTCCGCCTCACCCCCGCCTGGCTGGTGACGCGGCTGTAGCCGCGGCGCCCGCGGATCCCCTGAATCAAGCCGCCGCGAAGGCCTTCCGGCCGGCGTAGCGGGCGCGGCGGCCCAGTTGCTGCTCGATGCGCAGGAGCTGGTTGTACTTGGCGGTGCGCTCGCCGCGGGCCGGGGCGCCGGTCTTGATCTGGCCGGCGCCGGTGGCGACGGCGAGGTCGGCGATGGTGGTGTCCTCGGTCTCGCCGGAGCGGTGCGATATCACGGTGGTGTAGCCGGCGGCGCGGGCCGTCCGGATGGTCTCCAGGGTCTCGCTCAGGGTGCCGATCTGGTTGAGCTTCACCAGGATGGAGTTGGCGACGCCGCGCCGGATTCCCTCCCCCAGGCGCTCGGGGTTGGTGACGAAAATGTCGTCGCCGACGAGCTGGACCTTTCCCCCCAGGGCCGTTGTCAGCGTCTCCCACCCTTCCCAGTCGTCCTCGCCCAGCGGGTCCTCGATGGAGACGATGGGGTAGCCGCGGACCCATTTCTCGTAGAGGCCCGCCAGCTCCGCGGCGCTCATCCTGGCGCCGCTCGACTTCCTGAATACGTAGGAGCCCGCCTCGTGGAACTCGCTGGCGGCCACGTCGAGGCCCAGGGCCACCTGGGTCCCGGCCTTGTAGCCCGCCTTGACCACCGCCTCCAGCAACAGCTCGAGGGCCTCCTCGTTGCTCCTGAGCCGCGGCGCGAAGCCGCCCTCGTCGCCCACGGCGGTGCTGTAGCCCTTCTTGGTCAACACGCCCTTCAAGGTGGCGTAGATCTCCGCGCCGGCCCGCAGGGCTTCGGCGAACGAACGGAGGCCCCAGGGAATCAGCATGAACTCCTGCACGTCCACGTTGTTGTCGGCGTGGGCGCCGCCGTTGAGCACGTTGAGCATGGGCACCGGCAGGGTGCGCGCTTCGTCGCCGCCGAGGTAGCGGTAGAGCGGCGCCCCGTCGGCTGCGGCCTGGGCATGGGCGGCGGCCAGGGACACGCCGAGAATGGCGTTGGCGCCCAGGCGCCCCTTGTCCGGCGTGCGGTCGAGATCGATCATGGCTTGATCCAGCTTGCGCTGGTTCCGGGCGTCCAGCCCCACCACCCGCCGCGCCAGGTTGCGCCGGACGTGTCCCACCGCGCGCAGCACGCCCTTGCCCGTGAAGCGCGCGCCGCCGTCCCGAAGCTCCACCGCCTCGTGCTCGCCCGTGGAGGCTCCCGACGGCACCGTGGCCCGCCCGCGCGCCCCGTTGGTCAGCGCCACCTCCACCTCAACGGTCGGATTGCCCCTTGAGTCCAGCACTTCCCGCGCCACCACGCCCTTGATCTTCATCGCTCCCTCCGATCCACGCCCTGGTCCGTTCACCATTTCGTAGCAGATTTTATCAAACCCCTCTCCCTTTGGGAGAGGGTGGCCGAAGGCCGGGTGAGGGCTTTGCGGCAACCCTGCGCCTCCGAACTCCCTCACCCCGACCCTCGCCCAGAGGGAGAGGGAGTGGTTTTGGCACAGCCGGTTCCGCTGGATTCCCGGTTGCACTCCGGGCGCCGATCGACAATGATAGAAACTGTCTCATGGCCCTCCCGAAGAAACTGTCGCGGCACGTCATCAACTACGGCCTGATGTCCGTGTTGGTGCTGATGCTGTTCTTCCTCGTCTTCGGCGAGTGGGGCCTGCTGCACTACCGGCGGTTGTCCGAGGAACGACGGCTGCTGGAGGAGCGGTCACAGGCACTGCAGCGCGAGAACGAGCTGCTGCGGGAGAAGATCTACCGCATCAGCAAGGACGACCGCTATCTCGAGAAGATCGCCCGGGAGGAGTTCGGCCTGGTCAGGAAAGGCGAGATCATCTACCTGTTCCCGGCCAACGGGATCACGCAAACGGCCGCGGAGACCGCCGCGCCGTCACGCCCTAAAGATTGACATCGAATCGGCGATCCCATAAGAGGGAAATACAGAGCGGGCGTAATTCAGCGGTAGAATGCCAGCTTCCCAAGCTGGACGTCGCCGGTTCGATCCCGGTCGCCCGCTCCAACCCCCAACCACCCCGTCTCTCCCGCAGGGAGAGCAAACGCCCCCCTCTCCCTCTGGGAGAGGGCCGGGGTGAGGGCTCCCCGGCACAAGCGTCCTACGCCGCCCCCGTCAACCTATCCCCCGCCAGCGCGTGCACCATGCGGCCCACCGAGATGGCGCCCACGGTCTTGCCCTTGACATCCACCACGGCGGCCTTGTCGTTGGGCGACGCCACCACCACGGGCAGTGCCTCCTCGATCAGCATCTCCGAAGGAATGGAGCAATCCTTGCCGGCCTGCCCCTGCGCGGGCGGCTGGGTGGGCTCCATGATGGAACCGACGCGGATCACCCGGCCGCGGTTGATGTTCTTGGTGAAGTTGGAGATGTAGTCGTCGCTGGGCTTGAGCACGATCTCCTGGGAATCGCCGTTCTGCACCACCTCGCCGTCGCGCAGGATGGCGATGCGGTCGCCCAGGGTGATGGCCTCCTCCAGGTCGTGGGTGACGAACAGGATGGTGCGGTGCAGCTCCTGCTGAAGCTCCAGCAGGAGCGTCTGCATGTCCGCCCGGATCAGCGGGTCGAGGGCGCTGAAGGCCTCGTCCATGAGCAGGATCTCGGCCTCGGTGGCGAGCGCCCGGGCGAGGCCCACGCGCTGCTGCATGCCGCCGGAGAGCTGGTGCGGATAGGACCCCTCGTAGCCCGACAGCCCCACCCGCTCGATCCACCGCTCGGCCCGCTCGTCGCATTCCGTCCGCGCCACTCCCTGCATCAGCAGACCGTAGCGGACGTTCTCCAGGATGGTCCGGTGGGGGAACAGCGCGAAGCGCTGGAACACCATGCTGACCTTGTGGCGCCGCAGGTGCTGCAGCGCCGACTGGTCCAGGCCGAGCACGTCCTGGCCGTCCACCAGCACGGTGCCCTCGGTGGGGTCGATGAGCCGGTTGACGTGCCGCACCAGGGTGGACTTGCCGCAGCCGCTGAGCCCCATCACCACCTGGATGCTGCCCGGGTTGACCGTCAGGTTGATGTCCCGGAGCCCCAGCACGTGCCCGTGGGACTCCAGGAGCTCCTGCTTGTCCACGCCCTCCCGCACAAGGCGCATCACCGACGGGGGATCGTCGCCGAACACCTTGTAGAGCGAATGGATCTCGATATTCGAAGCGCTTGCCGTGGTCATGACGTCTGCCTGCTGGTTTGTATGCGCCTGCCGTAGCTCTGGGTGATGCGGTCGAAGACGATGGCCAGCGCCACCACCGCGGCCCCGTTGAAGAGGCCCAGGGCGAAGTACTGGTTGGTCACCGCCTGGAGCACCGGCTGCCCCAGGCCCTTGACGCCGATCATGGAGGCGATGACCACCATGGAGAGCGCCATCATGATGGTCTGGTTCACGCCCGCCATGATGTTGGGCAGCGCCAGCGGCATCTGGATGTCGAACAGCCGCCGCCAGGTGTCGGTGCCGAAGGCGTCGGCGGCCTCCAGCACTTCCTTGTCCACCAGCCGGATGCCCAGGTTGGTGAGCCGGATCACCGGCGGCACCGCGTAGATCACCACCGCGATCAGCCCGGGGATCTTGCCGAGCCCGAACAGCATCACCACCGGGATCAGGTAGACGAAGATGGGCATGGTCTGCATGATGTCGAGTATCGGCGTGATGAGCGCCTGCACCCGGTCGGAGCGGGACATCCAGATGCCCACCGGGATGCCGATGGCGATGGCGATCAGGGTGGAAACGAAGATGATCGCCAGGGTCCGCATGGTGTCTTCCCACATGCCCAGGTAGCCGATGAGAAAGAGCGCCGCGGCCACCGTGATGGAGAGCTTCCTGCTGCGGCCGGCCACCCAGCACACGAACGCCACCACGACGATCACGAGCCACCAGGGGGCGGACAGCAAGAGCCGCTCGAACCACACCAGGAAGTAGAGCAGGGGATCGAAGAAACTCTCGATGGCGTCGCCGTAGCTCCGGGAGAACCCCCGGTACCCCGAGTCGAACGCCTTCTTGAGGGCGCGCAGCGAGGCCTGGTCGAGGGTGGGAAATTGCCAAAGCCAACCGTTCATGAACACCTCCCAGGATGGCGTCCTTCGACTTCGCGCCGCTGACGCGGCGCTACGCTCAGGACGAACGGTGTGGAAACATCCGCTCCGTCCACGACCGGCGGTGCGCCGGCATCCGCTACCTCCAGAACAAACGGCGTGGGAACCATCTCCGTTCGCTCCATGCGGATACGCTTCATGACAGACGGCATGGGAACCATCTCCGTTCGCCCTGAGCGTAGCGACGCGCCAGCGGCGCGAAGTCGAAGGGCCTACGCATGCGCGTCCGCCCAGTTCTCGCCCGTGTGGACGTCCACCACCAGGCCGCAGCGCAGCTCGGCGGCGCCCTCCATGCGCTCCTTGACCAGCGCCGTGGCCCGTTCCAGCGAGGCCCGCGGCACCTCGAAGACCAGCTCGTCGTGCACCGTGAGCAGCATGCGCGCCACCGGTTCGTCCAGCAGCGCCCGGTCCACCGCGATCATGGCCCGCTTCATGATGTCGGCGGCGGTGCCCTGGATCGGCGCGTTCAGCGCCATGCGCTCGCCCACCGCCCGCAGGCGGAAGTTGGCGGACTGAAGCTCCGGCAGATAGCGCCGCCGCCCGAACATGGTGGTGGTGAAGCCGTCCACCTTGGCCTTCTCCACCTGCGCGTCCAGGAACGCCTTCACCGCCGGGAACTGGGCGTAGTAGGCGTCGATGAACTCGCGCGCCTCGCCCACCTCGATGCCCAGCCGCTGGGACACGCCGAAGGCCGACATGCCGTAGGCGATGCCGTAAGAGAACTGCTTGACGCGGCTCCGCATCTCCGGGGTGACGCCGTCCATCTCCACCCCGAACACCTTGGCGGCGGTGGCGGCGTGGAAGTCGTGTCCCTGGGCGAAGGCCGCCAGGAAGCTCTCGTCCTCGGACAGGTGCGCCAGCACCCGCAGCTCGATCTGCGAGTAGTCGGCGGACAGCAGCACGCTGTCGGGCGGGGCCACGAAGGCGCGGCGGATCTGCCGCCCGAGGTCCGCCCGGATCGGGATGTTCTGGAGGTTCGGCGCCGACGACGACAGCCGGCCGGTGGCGGCCGCCGCCTGCTCGTAGGTGGTGTGGATGCGCCCGGTGTCCGCGTTCACCAGGCTCAGCAGCGAGTCGGTGAAGCCGGTCCTGAGCTTGGCCACCTCGCGGTACTCCAGCAGTGCGTCGATGATGAGGTGGCTGCCGGCCAGCTTGCCCAGCTCCGAGGCGTCGGTGGAGTAGCCGGTCTTGATCTTCTTGGTCTTGGGAAGCCCGAGCTTCTCGAACAGGATGCGCGACAACTGCGGGTGGGAGTTGACGTTGAAGGACTCGCCGGCGTGCTCCCGCACCTTGGCCTGGAGCGAGTCCATGCGCTCTCCCAGCTCCCGGTTGAGCCCGTCGAGATAGCCGTCGTCCACCGCGATGCCGGCGTGCTCCATGCGCGCCAGCACCTCGGTCAGCGGGAACTCCAGCGTCTGCGCCAGCCCCCAGCTCCCGGTCTCCTCGAGGCGCGCCTCCAGCACCGGCGCCAGCGCCTGTACCGCCGCCGCCTCGGCCGCCAACCGGCGCCGCCACGCCGCCTCGGCCGGATCCTCGTCGCCGCGATTCAGCAGGTCGCTCCGGTCCTCGTCGCCGGGGGTCAGCAGGTCGCCCTGGACTCCGGCGTCGACCGCCACCTGGCCGTCCGCGTCATGCGTAGGGGCGGGTTTCAAACCCGCCCGCGCCCCAGGCGCCTCCGCCACCTCGCCGTCGAGCTCCGCGTCCAGGTACCGCCGCACCAGGTCCTTCAGCGCGTAGCCGCCGCTGGCCCCCGGGTCCAGCAGGTAGGCGGCGATCTTGAGATCGCAACGCACGCCCCGCAGCCGCGCGCCGTGCTCCATCATGGCGCCGTACAGCGGCTTGGCCTCGTACACCACCTTGGCGGTGGCCTCGTCCGCCAGCACCTCGTCCGAGCCCGCCGCCACCTCCAGGGGCATCACCCCGACCTCGCCGGGCCGGGCGCAGAACGCCGCCATGCCGCCGGTTCCGCCGTCGCCGCCGTCCCAGGCCACCGCCACCGCGTCGGCCTCGGGCACGTCCGCGCCGGAGGTCCACCGGGAGATGGCCGACGGCCTGATCACCGCCTCCTCCGGCGGCTCCGCGTCCGGCGCCAGCGCCAGAAGCCGCTGGTAGAGCGTCCGGAACTCCAGCGAGGTGAACAGCTTGCGCACCGTCTCCGGATCCCACGACTTGCGCACGAACAGGCGGTCGTCGGTCTCCAGCGGCACATCGTCCAGCAGCCGCCCGAGCTTGCGGTTGAGCTTCACCTGGTCGGCGCACTCCTCGATGCCCTTGCGGATCTTGGGGGTCAGCTCCTCGGCATGCTCGATGATGCCCTCGATGCTGCCGTACTGCGCCAGCAGCCTGGCCGCGGTCTTGTCGCCCACGCCCGGGACGCCGGGAAGGTTGTCGGCCTGCTCGCCCTTGAGGGCGGCGAAGTCCGTCCAGCGCTCGGGGGCGACCCCGTAGCGCTCCACGACCATCGCCGGATCGTAGCGGATCATGTCGGTGACGCCCCGGCGGTTCATCAGCACGGTGACGTCGTCGTTCACGAGCTGCAGGCAGTCGCGGTCGCCGCTGACGATGATCACGTGGTGCCCGGCCTCGCGCCCGCGCCGGGCCAGGGTGGCCAGCAGATCGTCCGCCTCGTACCCCTCCAGCTCCACCACCGGGACGCACAGCGCCTCCAGCACCGCGCGGATCAACGGGAACTGCTGCCGGAGGGTATCGGGCGTCTCGCCCCGCCCCGCCTTGTACGCCGGATACTGGTCCAGGCGAAATTGCGGCTCGCCCTTGTCCATGCACGCGATGACCGCGTCCGGCCGCTCCTCGCTCTCCAGCTTGATGAGCATCGAGGTGAAGCCCGAAACCGCGTTGGTCACCTGCCCGGAGCTGGTGACCAATGTCTCAGGAAGGGCGAAAAAGGCGCGGAACGCGAGCGAATAACTGTCCAGAAGGAGTATCCGGCTCTTGGCGTTGTCGGCCCTGGAAGCGGGCGTCCCCGAAGCGCCGGAACTGTCACCTGTCGCGGCCATTGAGTCAGTCTACTCCGGCGCGTGAAGGGGGGTCAACACACGCAAAATGCTCAGCCGTCAGCGACCCGTCCCCTTCAACCCCTCTCCCTCTGGGAGAGGGTGGCCGAAGGCCGGGTGAGGGCTGCGCGGCGACCCTCCTCTCCGTGGGAGGCTGCTGGCGCCGGGGAGCCCTCACCCCAACCCTCTCCCAGAGGGAGAGGGGGTCTATGGCTGTCGACGTTGTGGCCCTCACCCCAACCCTCTCCCAGAGGGAGAGGGAGTGGTCTTGACACAGCCTGTTCCGCGGGAATCACGGGTGCTGGCGCGGCTTTGTTACTGCGTGCCGCCGAAACCGGCCATGAGGTTCACCGAAGGCGCGCGGTCGTTCACCACCCCGGCCATCTCCTCGTGCGCCGGACCGTAGAATCCGCCGAGCACGCGGCCGTCCGCGTCCGAGAACGCGTTGCCCGTGACGCCGATGTCATATTCCAAACGCGGAGAACGAAAGGGGCTCGATTCGCCGCGTACGTGCACCGTGAGGTCGTCGAACAGGGCGGTTCCCCGCAAGGTCGACAGCTCGACCTGGAGCTCCGCATCGCCAGAAACGGGCGGCAGCATCGCTCGTCCGAGGTCTACGCCGATGAGGGAACCCGACCAGGTGGCAGTCCCTTGCAAGGCTGCGTGTGCGTCAGCGAAGTTTGCGATCGGCGCCATGCCGAACGCATCGACGCTCGCCCGCAGCGTATCCGTCGCCTCGACGATTCGCCCGCCCCGGTAGTCGATGGTGCGCTCCACGCCCGCGCCCCAAGCGCTGTAGCGGCCCCAGGCGCCGTACCCGTACCGCTCGGGCTCGGAAGCCGTGCCGGCGTCGAGGATCTCGTAGCCGATGTCAGCCAGCATGGCGAAGTCGATCGGGGCCGGACCGAACGTCTCCCTCGGATCGGCGCAGTACGCCATGAGGGAGGCGCAGACCCCGGGGTGGGTGTAGTCGACCTTCGCGCCGGGCGTGTTGGGGGGCACCGGATTGAAGTCCTCGTCCAGCCACTGGAACGGCACGGGCTGTCCGCCGTTTGCCTGCATGGCCTCCGGGCCTTCGAACGTCTGGTCCCGGCGATTGGTATAGCGGCCCACCGACGGGGCGGGCGTCTCCATGAGCCCGAGCACGTGCCCGATCTCGTGGGCCATCAACGCGGTGCGATCGACATGACGCGACGACAGCATGAGCGCCCCTAGCCAGGGGGTGATGTCATCCGATGTGAGATCCGCCCTCGCGTAGCCCGCGTTGGAAAAGGACGTATCGCCCGGGGTCATCATCACGATGAGCATGCCGTCGACGGTTACGTCCTCATCGTAAGTCACCGAAAGGGTTTCCTCGGTAGGAAAGATACGGCGCCGCACCACCGTACCGTCCCGCGCCACGTGTGTGCCGAAGTCGTCGAGGATGCGCCAGGACCAGGATTTGCCCGCGCGCTCCATCCGCGCCCGCGTCTCCGCATCGAAATCCGGGGTAAACCGCCAGTCGAACTCGATGTTGAGCGTACCCGCCGGACCGCCCGTCCAGCGCCCGTAGGTGATCCCGTCCCGCTCGCCGATGATCTCGATTTCCTCCGGCGCAACGTTGCGGAGCCGCGTTCCCGTCGCGGCCGAATTGCCTCCGGCCGCATTGATCAGATCCGACAGGGCGCTCTTCCTGCCGGCGATGTCCGTGGAAGCGACCTCGGACAACCCCAATGCCACACGCGACTGCTCAGGCGCGTTCCAATGGTCCAGCAGGTCCTCGGCCGTCGGGTTGTCCCGCTCATGGGTCGGGTACGCGAACGTGAACGTCGGGGTGCCGCCCGTCCCGTCGTAGACGGCCGTACCGTCCGCCGCCACCGTCACCACGCAAGCGCCGCCGCCCGCGGGGCACGCCAGCACGACGTTGCCGTGCTCCTCCGACGACCCCGCCGCTACCCTGATCACCCCGGCGTCCACCCCATGCCCCGAAGGGAGTAAGAAGGCACGCGTCCGGTCTACTGGCGGCGGCTCCACCGGTCGCGCCCCGCTTCCTCCGCCGCCGCCGCAACCCGAAAGGGCCAAGGCGAGAAGGCCAGCCACCGCAAACGCTGTCGCCGTCTTCCTTGCTGATCCGGACATGAAATCCCCCTCCACGATGAAAGGAAGCGACCCCAGCAAGCCACCGGCATCTAAACCGGTGCGGGCCGTCATTCCCGCGCCCCTCCGTCATTTGTATGTTGAGAAAGCCTCTCAGATCGGCCAATTTGAGGGGTAGGCATGCGGGGGGAGCCGCACGTCATAGGGTGAGAGTCTTTAGGGGCTCTGCACCGGGCGGGAGTAGGACACCCCGCATGCCAGTTGTCGCTCCGAACAGATACCGGGGGGTAGTGGCCCCGCATAAGCAAGTGTGGAGGACAGCGTCATCCTAGCAGAAGAGGAGGCGGGCATGAAGGTATATGCAGGGCTAGATGTAGGCAAGCGGGAGTTGGTGGTGTGGGTGATGGGCGAGGGGTTGCGGCGGTTCAGGAATGAGGCAGGGGGCATCCGGGAGATGCGGGAGTGGCTGAGAGCGGAGGGGGTGAAGCAGGTGGTGTGTGAGGCGACGGGGGGCTACGAGCGGGGGGTGGTAGCGGGACTGAAGGGGAGTGGGGTGGCGGTGCACGTGGCGCATCCGACGCGGGTACGGGGGTTTGCGCAGGCGCTGGGGCGTGGGGCCAAGACCGATCCTATGGACGCGGAGGTGCTGGCGCATTACGGCGCGATGATGAAGGTGGAGGGGGAGGAGGAGGGGGACGGTGCCAGTGAGGAGTTACGGGAGGTGTTGGGACGTAGGCAGCAGTTGGTGCAGCAGCGAGTGCAGGAACTCAATCGGCTGGAGAAGGGGCTTCGGGGGGCGAACAAGAAGTCCTGTGAGCGCCATGTGGCATGGCTGGACAAGGAGATCGCGCGGCTGGACAAGGCCCTCCAGGCGCTGTGGCGGCGTCACCCGGAGTTGCGGGAACGGGCGGCCCTGTATCAGAGCGTGAAGGGCGTGGGAGAGCTCACCGCGGCCACCTTGCTCGGGTACTTGCCCGAACTGGGCCGAGGGTGCGGCAGAGGCTTGACCTCCTTGGCGGGCTTGGCGCCTTGGTCCCACGACAGCGGCCGGCGTCAAGGCTACCGCGCCATCCGCGGTGGCCGTGGCACCGTCCGTCGGGCCTTGTACATGGCCGCGCTGTCAGCGACACGGTGCAACCCCGAACTGGGTGGTTTCTATCGTCGGTTGCGGCGCCGCGGCAAGCCCGCAAAGGTGGCCCTGGTGGCGGTGATGCGAAAGCTCTTGTTGCAACTCCATGCCATCGCACGCCGTGGCACCCCGTGGTTGCCGACCCCCAACCCACAGCCACTTAGCCCTTGACTCCCATCACAGATACTCCCGCGAAAGCGGGAATCCAGGGGCGGCGCGGCCTCTTCACCGCCCCCCGCCGAACCCCGCGATCAGGTTGACGTGGGCTCGGCCGTCGTTCACCACCCCGGCCATCTCCTCGTGCGCCGGACCGTAGAATCCGCCGAGCACGCGGCCGTCCGCGTCCGAGAAGGCATTCCCCGTGACGCCGATGTCGTACTCCAGCCGCGGCGAGCGGAAGGTCCTCGACACACCGTCGACGTGCACCGTGAGGCCGTCGAACAAGGCGGTTCCCTGCAACCTGGCCAGCTCGACCTGAAGCTCCGCGTCGCCAAACACGGGCGGCAACATTGCACTTCCCAGGTCGACGCCGATCAGCGAACCCGCCCAGGTGATGCCTCCCTGCAGCGGCATGTTCGCCTCCGCCAAGCTCATTCCCGGCGCCGTGCCGAACGCGTCGGCGGCAGCCCGCAACGTATCGTTCGCCTCGACGGTCCGACCGCCTTGGTAGTCGATGGTCCGCTCCACCCCGGCGCCCCACGCGCTGTAGCGGCCCCAGGCGCCGTACCCGTAGAGCTCCGGTTCCGAGGCGGTCCGGGCGTCGAGGATCTCGTAGCCGACGTCGGCCAGGTAGGCGAAGTCGATCTCCGCCGGACCGTACACCTCGCTCCGATCACGGCAATACGCCATGAGCGAAGTGCAGACCCCGAGGTGGCCGTAATCGATTTCAGCCCCCGCCGTGCCGGGAGGCACGGGCCGGTTGTCCGCGTCCACCCACTGGAACGGCACGGGTTGTCCACCGTTTGCCCGCATGGCCTCCGGCCCCACGAACATGCCGTCCCGCACGTATCGTGTCAGGGGTGGGAGGTCCCAACCGCTGACGCCTATCACGTGGCCGATCTCGTGAGCCATTGTGGAAATCGAATCGAGGCCAACCTTGGACATCAGGATCGACCCGAACCAGGGTTCGTAGTCATACTCCGTCCCGGGACCCGTGGCTTCGCCCGTCCTCGGTTTGTACTCGGCCCTTCTTGGGCCTCCACTGGAATTCCCGGTATCGCCCGTCTTGACCAGCGCGGAGATAAGGAGGCCGTCCGTGGTGATGGTTTCCGTGATAGTCATCGTACGCGGTTCCTGGCTGTCCTTGTGTTCGAACGTCGTTCCGGCCGGGACTTCGTGGGTGCCGAAGTCGTCCAGGATCCGCCACGACCACAACTTCCCGGCGCGCTCCATCCGCGCCCCCGTCTCGGCGTCGATACCCTCGCCCCAATAGAACTCGATGTTGAGCGTTCCGGCCGGACCGCCTGTCCACCGCCCGTAGGTGATTCCGTCCCGCTCGCCGATGATCTCGACGTCTTCCGGACGGACGTTGCGGAGACTGGTTCCGGTTCCCGCCGGGTCGCCCCCGGCCATGTTGATCAGACTCGTGAGAACACGGGTCCGGTCCGCCTCGTGCGCGGCATCCACCGGTGACAGCCCCAGCGCGGTCCGCAACTGCTCCGGTTCATTCCAGTGATCCAGCAGGTCCTCGGCCGTGGGGTTGTCCCGCTCGCGGGTCGGGTGCACGAACGTGAAGGTGGGGAGCCCGCCCGTCGCGGCGTATGCCGCCGTACCGTCGGCCAACGCCCTCACCACGCACGCACTCCCACCCGCCGGACACGTCACCACCATGTTCCCGTGCTCCCTCGACGCCCCCGCCGGAAACCTGATCTCGCCGGTCGTCAACCCATGCCCCAGGGGACCCCACGCGTCATATCTCGGCGTCGCGCCGGGGACGCCCCCCTCCCTGTCGTAGGTCGCCCTCCCGTCCGCCGCCACCGTCACCACGCACGCGCCGTCACCACTACACGTCACCACCACGTTGCCGCGCTCCACCGATTGGCCCGCCGGAACCGTAAACTCGCCCGCGACGAGACCGTGGCCCGCCGGTAGATTGAGCACCCCGGGCCTCTGCACCGTGGCGCCGCCTCCGCCCCCGCCGCAACCGGAAAGGGCCACGGCGAGAACCACCCCTACCGAAAATACCATCGCCATCCTCTGTGCCGGGCTGGACATGGAAGGAACCCCCTAATCGAGCTTTTGGACCCCACCCTACGACGGGCGCAAATATAGGGTCAACCGGACAAAAGCTCTTTCTTTTCAGATACTTATTTCCGGGCTGAAAAGCCCCCGAATGCGCTTCATTCGGGAGGCGCGGCCGCCAGCAGGCTCGGGGCGAACTCGGCGGGGGGCTGGTAGCCGAGCAGCTCCAGCAGCGTGGCGGCGAGGTTGGCGAGGCCGCCGCCGGGAGGCGGCGCCAGGGTGTAGCGGCGCTCCGAGAAGTCCCGGATCAGGAACGGCACGGGGTTGATGGAGTGGGCGGTGCGGAAGACGGGCCGGCCGTCTTCGTAGAGCGGCGCGCCGTCCTTGTCGCGTTCCACCATGTCCTCGGAGTTGCCGTGGTCGGCGGTCACCACCAGGCACCCGTGGACCGCCGCCACCGCGGCGAGGATCCGGCCGACGGCACGGTCGATGGCTTCCACCGCGCGCACGGTGGCCTGGAGCTCTCCGGTGTGGCCCACCATGTCGCCGCCGGCGAAATTGGCCCGGATGAAGCGATAGCGCTTTTCCCAGATCGCGCGGTTGACCGCGTCGGCGGTCTCGGCGGAGCGCATCCACGGACGCTCGTCGAAGGGCACCTGTTCGGAGGCGATCTCGACGTACTCCTCCAGGGCGTCGTCGAACTTGCCGGAGCGGTTGCCGTTCCAGAAGTAGGTGACGTGGCCGTACTTCTGGGTCTCCGCGCAGGCGAACTGGGGCACGCCGGCGGCGGCGAGGTATTCGCCCAGGGTGCGGCTGACCTCGGGCGGTGCCACCAGGTAGTGCTCGGGGATGCCCAGGTCGCCGTCGTAGAGCATCATGCCGGCGAACGCCACGTCCGGCACCCGGCCCCGCTCGAAGCGGTCGAACCCCGGCCCGGCGGTGAAGGCCCGGGACATCTCGATGGCGCGGTCGCCGCGGAAGTTGAAGAAGATCACCCCGTCGCCGTCCTCGATGGCGGCCACCGGGCTCCCGCACGGGTTCCGCACGGTGAACGGAGGCAGCACCTGGTCGCTCAAGCCCGGCTCGCGGGCGCGGAAGTGCTCGACCGCTGCGGCGGCGCTCGGGAAGCCCTCGGCCTCGCCGTGGACGTGGGCGCTCCAGCCCCGCGCCACGATGCTCCAGTCGGCCTCGTAGCGGTCCATGGTCACCACCATCCGGCCGCCGCCGGAGGCGATGCGGTAGTCGCGGCCGCCCTGGTCGCGGATTTCCCCCAGCAGCGCTTCCAGGCGCTCGATGTAGACCGGCGAGGTGCGGTCCGGGACGTCGCGCCCGTCCAGCAGGGCGTGGACGTAGACCCGCGGCAACCCCTCCTTGTCGGCGCGGCGGATGAGGGCGTGGAGGTGGGCCTCGTGGGAATGCACGTTGCCGTCGGAGAGCAGGCCCATGAGGTGCAGGGCGCCGCCGCCGGAGCGGACCCCGCGGGCCAGCGTCTTCCAGTGGCCGTCCCACAGCGATCCGGTCTCGATGGCGCGGTCGACGCACTTGGCGCCCTGGTCGAACACCCGCCCGGCGCCCATGATGTTGTGTCCGACCTCGGAGTTGCCGATGTCGGCGTCCGAGGGCAGGCCCACCGCCGTGCCGTGGGCGCGCAAGGACGCCGCCAGCCCGGTGCTCCGCAGCAGATCGAGGTTGGGAGTCCGCGCCAGGCTCACCGCGTCGAACTCGTCCCCGGCTCCGACTCCCACGCCGTCGAGAATCAGCAGCACCACCGGCCCCTCGGGCGCACGCAGCTCCGGGTGCGCGCGCAGCTCCAGAGGTCCGGGATCGTTGTCGTCTTCCATGTTCCTCTCCTCGTGTGTACGTTTACCCCGTCATGGCCGATTCCGCACCCCCTGCCGGCCGGCGCGCCGCGGTCATCCGGCACGTCGCCTTCGAGGACCTGGGCTCGTTCGCCGAGCCGCTGATCCGGTACGGGTACGGCATCGAGTACGTCGAGGCCGGGCTGGACGACCTCGACCGACCCGCGGTGGCCGATGCCGACCTGCTCGTGGTCCTGGGCGGACCCATCAGCGCCGTGGACGACCGGCAGTACCCTTTCCTGGCCGACGAGATCCGGTTGCTGGAACGCCGCCTCACCGCCGACCGGCCCACCCTGGGCATCTGCCTGGGCGCCCAGCTCATGGCCCGGGCCCTAGGCTCGCGCGTCTACGGCGCCGGCGCCAAGGAGATCGGCTGGAGCCCGCTGGCCCTGACCCAAGCGGGCGGCGCGTCGGCGCTGCGCCACCTGGCACCGGACAAGACGTCCGTGCTGCACTGGCACGGGGATACCTTCGACCTGCCGCGCGGCGCCGTGCATCTGGCCTCCACCGCGTTATGCGAGAACCAGGCCTTCCGCTGGGGAGCCGGCGGGCTGGCCTTGCAATTTCACGTCGAGGTGACCGCCGCCGGCCTCGAGCGCTGGTTCATCGGCCACACCCTGGAGATCGAGACGACGCCCGGCGTCTCGGTCGAGGCGCTCCGGGCCTCTACGGCCCGAGCCGCGCCCCTGCTGGAACAGCAAGGCCCGGCGTTCTTCCGCCAATGGCTGGCGGAACTCGGTCGCGGGGCAGTGTGAAGCCCGCCCTGCACGGCGTCCTGCCCCAGTGTCTACGAAGCGGGCGCGCGGTCTCGACCCCCATCCGCCTCCGCCAGTATTTCCTCCAGCTCCGGGCGGGTGTCGATGTCCTTGGCAAAGGAGCGGATCCGGGTCACCACCATGGCCACCGGATGGTCGTAGGCGCCGGTTCGGCGCGGCTCCATGATCTGCCGGGTCAACTCGGCGGCGAGGTCGGGAACCGTGAGCCGTCCACGGGAGTACCTGCGATAGGTCGCGAAGATGCCGTACGGGGCCGCCACGATGCGTCCAGGCCACCGCAGCGAGCGGATTCTTCTCATGTCGTCCGCCAGCCACAGGCCCACCGCCCGCAACGTGATGCGGATCACCCGTTCGTAGACGCTGCGGTTGCGGAAGCGGTAAGCCAGCATCAGGAACCGGTTGAAGATGTCGAGCCGGACCGCGTCGGAGCGGAGGATCACCAGGTGCCCCGGATACAGGTTCAGCAACGGCTCGCCGGGCGCAAGTCGCATGCGATAGCTGGGCTTCCAGCTACTGACGCCCATCTCCTCGGGCTCGGCCGCGATCAATTGCCACCAGAGCCCGCTGCCGGCATGCTGGAAATACGATTCGTCCAGAAGCGCGCGGAAGTCCGCGGCGGTGGGAAGGATGTCGCAGGCGGACACGGCGACGGGCCGGCCCGGGTAGCGCCGGGTCAGCAGGGAGGTGAATTCCGTGATCGTGGCCAGCAGGTCGCCGGTGGTGTCCGCGACCTCGCAGTCCACCAGGTCGCCGTATACACGCCGCGGGCCCACCACGATGGGGTCCTCGAACCGGCCGCTGTCGCGCATCCGCTGGATCAACTCCCCGGCGATGCACCGCCCCGACGGGAGCCTCACCGCGCCCTTGAAGCCCCGCAACACGTCGGCGGCGGTGAATCCCCGAGGTATCGTCTCCAGTCGATCGTTGCCGCCGGCCAGTATGATTATCGGCAGCCGGTCGCTCATCCCCGTCTCGCTCCGCTGACAGTATGCCTTCGTCGCGACCCGCTCTCAAGCTCCTTCGCGGCGCCGGACATGTCCGGGAGGTTCCATCGCGCTCGCCTCCGGCAGGTTCTTGCGTCGGGGCGCCCCAAGTTTCAAAACCCGCTACGTTTTGAAAAACGGCCGCCGAACTGCTACTCAAGAGGGTGACGCCACACAATGCCCGGAGCCGCGCCTTCGCGGGCCATCTCCGCCGGCCTGGAGCAAGATGCCGACCTCAGTCAAGTGTCCTATTTGCCACAACGAGGCGCGGTGGACCGGCAATCCGCATCGGCCCTTCTGCTCGGAAAGGTGCCGCTTCGTGGATCTCGGCGCCTGGGCCGACGGCAAGTACCGGATCGCCGGCGACGACATCGAGGACGAACCGCGGCGCGCCGACGAAACCGACCGCCAATGAAACCGAACCCCGTCTCCAACAAGCCGGCCTGACCGGCGCGAATCCCCCTGGTGCTCATGTCGATACATCCTACAGCCGTGGTCGATCCACGGGCGGAAATCCACCCGGAGGCCGACCTCGGCCCCTACGCCGTGGTCGACGGGCCGGCGAAGATCGGCGCGGGAACGCGTCTTTTTCCGCATGCCGCGGTCCTGGGCTGGACCGAGATCGGCGAAGGCAACGAGGTGCACAGCGGCGCGGTGCTCGGCGACGCGCCCCAGGACCTGTCCTACCGCGGCGCCAAGTCGTACCTGCGGATCGGCGACCGCAACGTGTTCCGCGAAGGGGTCCAGGTGCACAGGGGCACCGCGCCCGAGAGCACCACGGTCATCGGCGACGACAACTTCCTGATGGCCAACTCCCACGTCGCCCACAACTGCCGGGTGGGCAACCATATCATCCTGACCAACAACGCGGTGCTGGGGGGCTACGTCGAGGTCGGCGACCGCGCCGTGCTCTCGGCGAGCTGCGCGGTGCACCAGTTCGTGCGCGTGGGGAAGATCGCCATCATGCGGGGAATGAGCGCCACGAGCCGGGACGTGCCGCCGTTCTCCATCATCGACTGGCAGCACACGGTGCGCGGGCTGAACGTGGTGGGGTTGCGCCGGGCGGGTTTCGACGAGCCCAGGATCCGCGCCCTCAAGAACGCCTTCCAACTCCTGTTCCGCAAGCGCCGCAACCTCGGTGCCGCGGTCAAGGAGCTGGAAGCGAACCTTAAAGACCCCTCCGGCGACATCGCCGAGCTGCTCGATTTCATCCGCTCATCGCAACGCGGGGTGTGCGCCGGCCCCAAGTCCCATCCGCCCGGAAGACCCTGAAGAGGCGCCCCTTCCGTCATTCCCGCGCAAGCGGGAATCCAGGGGTGGGGAGGGGTACTACAGCGGCGGCGTTTCCCCGCCTCACCCCTCCTGGATTCCCGCTTGCGCGGGAATGACGGGTTCTGGGCCTTGGCGCCAGTATTCGCTCTAGAGCGTCAGACCGGCCGGCGGTGCTTCGCCAGACACTGCTTGATGTCCTCCCGCGAGAGCGGGAACTGGAACATCTCGTTTCGCATGTGCACGCGCTGCAGGCTTACGTGCTCGATGGCCCGTTTCATGGCCTTGAGGTCGCGCTTGTTTCCCACCGCCGCGGCGGCCTCCCGGGCCGCTTCGCGGTAGTGGTTCTTCTCGTCCTCGTAGACCACGTCCATGGCCGCGGCGATCTTGCGCTCGAGGACGCTGCCCTTGAGCCGGCGGCCTTCCCGGAAAAGCCTGGCGCCACCCCCCTCGGTCACCAGCACCGCGGCCTTCTCCACCACGGAGCCGGTGGCGAACTTGCGGCGGATGTCGCCCAGGGCCTTCTCCTGGGACAACTGGACGGTGTCGCCGGCGTCCATCTTGCGGCCAAGCAGGTACTCCAGGATGTCCGCCATCAGGACGTAGTGGTTGAACTCCTGCACCAACTGCTCCATGAGGCCGTGGTAGTGATGCCGGTCCACCGTCCTGTCCACCTCGGGAAACATGTCCACCAAGTTGGCCAGCTCACGGTGCAGGCCGGTGAAGTAGCCGTCCACCGGGTGAAGCTCCTTCCATAGCTGCGCCTTGAGCCAGTGGATGTGCTGCTCGCGGGTCGGCTTGCCGGCGAAGAAGCGCCTGGCTATGCGGGCCTCGGCTTCCCAGTACGGGTAGGCCACATCGATCAGGTACTGCTCGGTCTCTTTCATATTCGCGCACACCTCCTTGAGTCGGCACCCTTCGACTTCGCGCCGCTGTGCTCCGCTACGTCTGTCCTGAGCCTGGGCGAAGGGCGCCGGCTTCTTTCGCTTTCCGGTTCCATCGCATAGTATGGACTCTCAGCATGTCGAAGACCGCGGGCATCATCATCATCGGCAACGAGGTCCTGTCGGGGAAGACCCAGGACATCAACTCCACCTTCCTGTGCCGGGAGCTGCGCCTTCTCGGGGTCGACGTGCAGCGCGTCACGGTAATCCCCGACGACCTGGAACTCATCGGCCGCACGGCGGCGCGCTTTTCCGCCAAATGGGACCTGGTCTTCACCACCGGGGGCGTCGGCCCCACCCATGACGACGTCACCATCGAGGGCATCGCGCACGGGTTCGGGGTCGAGGCCGTCATCCACCCGCGCCTGGAGCGGCGGCTTTCCGAGCGCTACGGCGACGATCTCAACCCCGCGCGGCTGCGCATGGCCATGGTGCCGGAAGGCGCCGAGCTCGTGGGCGGCGGCGCGCTGTTCGCTCCGGTGGTGCGGATGAGGAACGTCTACATTTTCGCCGGCGTGCCGCGGATCCTCCAGGACCGGTTCAACGCCATCAAGGAGCAGTTCCGCGAGTCCCCCTACCACTTGAGGAACATCTACATCAAGGACGGCGAGGGCGCCATCGCCGGCACGCTGAACGACCTGCTGGAGCGGTTTCCGGAGATCCTGCTGGGATCCTATCCGGTGCTGGACAACCCGGAGTACAAGGTGAAGGTGACGGTGGAGTCCAAGAGCGGCGAGTACCTCGACCGGGCCCTGGCGAGCCTCCTGGAGAACCTGCCGGAGGCGGCGATCCTGCGCATCGAAGAAGGCTAGCGTCCTTCGACTTCGCTTGTCCCGAGCCCTTCGTCAAGCTCAGGAAAAGCGAAGTTGAAGGACGCTATTTTCTAGCCGGACGATGGAGTCGGAGGGGTAGTGTAGCGCTCCCCCGTCTGGCTGCCGATCCAGATCTCGCCGCCCTGGTAGATCTCTTTCTTCCAGATGGGCACGCGCTTCTTCAACTCGTCGATGGCATAGCGGCAGGCCTTGAAGGCGTCGTTCCGGTGCGGCGCCGACACCGCGATGATGACGCTGGCCTCGCCGATGGGAACGTTGCCGATACGGTGGACGATGGCCATGCGGGTGATCTCCCACTTTTCCGCCGCCTCCTCCCCGAGCTTCGCCATCTCCTGCTCCGCCATGCCGGGGTAGGCCTCGTAGTCCAGCGAAATGATGGATCGGCCTTCGTTGTTGTCGCGGGTCGCGCCGATGAAGGTCGACACGGCGCCCGCCGCGGGGTCTCCCACGAAGGCCAGCAGTTCGTTCAACTCGATGGGCTTTTCCGTAAGCCGGTACACGTCAACCTCCGCTTACCGGGGGTATGAAGGCGACCTCGTCGCCGTCCGAGAGCCGGTGGTCGAGGGCGACGTACTCGCTGTTGACGGCGTAGAGGAGCCTCAGGTCGATCCCGGCGAGGCCCCCGTGCTCTCGGCGAAGGTCATCCCACAGGTCTTTCACGGTGCTCCCCTCGGGAACGTCATGAAAGGCATCGGCCGTCCCCGCCCGTTCCCGCAGCATGGCGAACAGCTTGACCCGGATTTTCATAGTCCGCGGGCCTGCGCCACCATGTGGCCCAACTGGGGGACCAGCAGCTTGGTCATGGCCAGTTCAACGGCGCCTCGGGACCCGGGCATCGACGCTACCACGCGCGTCCCGGCCGTGCCGGCCACCGCGCGGCTGAGCATGGCGCCCGAACCGATGTCCTCGTAGCTCAGGGAGCGGAACAGCTCGCCGAACCCGTCGATGCGCTTGTCGAGCATGCCGCTGACGACCTCGTAGGTGCCGTCCCTCGGCGCGATCCCGGTGCCGCCGTTGAGCAGCACCACGTCCACGCCGGGTTGCGCCAGCGCCCTGGCGATCAACACCCGGATGTCTTCCGGCTCGTCCTTGACGATCTCGTATCCCGCGACCGTGTGCCCGCCTTCCTCCAGCAACCGCTTGACCAGGGCGCCGCTCGTGTCGGTGGTCTCGTCCCGTGTGTCGCTCACGGTGATGACGAAACAGGCGACGGTCTTGAGGGTTCGGTCGGTGTGTGATTTCTCTGCCATGATCGCAAGGGCCCTCACCCCAACCCTCTCCCAGAGGGAGAGGGAGGCGGATCAACTCCTCTCCAGCGCCGAAACGGGAATCAGGCCCTCTCCCCTCGGGAGAGGGTGGCCGAAGGCCGGGTGAGGGGCCGCCGGGACCACTAGATCCGCATCGGCATCACGACGTACAACAGGGTTTCGTCGGCGCCGCGCTTCAGGAGCGTCGGACTCTGGTCGTCCTTGAGCCCGATGGCGATCGGGTCGTCGTGGTCCAGGACGCCCAGGATATCCAGCAAGTACTGGGCGTTGTAACCGATGGCGAGGCGCGCCCCCTGGTACTCCACTTCCAGTTCCTCCACCGCCTCGCCCAGGTCGGGATTGTTGGCCGAGATGGACATGCCTCCGGCCTGCAATTCCACCCGGACACCTCGATAACGGTCGCTGGACAACAGCGACACCCGCCGCAACGCCCGGTACAGGGTGCCCTGCGCGACGTTCGCCTCGCTCTTGTTGTCGCTCGGAATGACCTTGTCGTAGTCGGGGAATTCGCCGTCGATGAGCCGGATCGACATCTCCACGTCGCCGCTCCACACGAACACCATGTTGTCGGTGAAGCCCAGCGAAACCGCCCCTTCTCCCGCGTCCTCCAGCACTCTCCGAAGCTCCGCCAGACCCTTCCTCGGTATGATCACTCCCTTGGCCAAGCCCAGCGGGCCGATATCGCGCTGCACCAGCGACAGCCGGTGGCCGTCGGTCGTCACCATGCGCACGCTGCTTTCGCCCGAGTCATGGACCAGGGCGCCATTGAGGTTCGATCGGGTCTCGTCCGACGAGATGGAGAAGATCGTCTTGTCGATCATCTCCTTGAGGACATGGGCCGGGCACTCCTTGCGCTCCTCGTCCGCGCTCTTGGCAAAAACCGGGAACTCCTGCGCGTCGAGGCCGACCATCTTGAACACGGACTTGCCGCTGCGGATCTCCACCCGGTCGTTGTCCAGCCGCTGCAACTCGATGGTCTCCTCGGACAATTCGCGGACGATCTCGAACAGCTTCCTGGCGTCCACCGTAACGCGCCCGGAGGTGACGATTTCGCCGTTGAGGCTTGCCCGGACGCCTACCTCGAGATCGGTGGCGGTGACCCGGATACGGTTCGTATGGGTCTCGATAAGCACGTTGGCCAGGATCGGCATCGTGTTGCGCCGTTCCACCGTTCCCTGGGTCCGGGACAACGCGCCCAGGAAGTCTTCCCGTCTGGCTCTGATCTCCATTTATCCTCCTGGATCACGAGCCCCTAACAACTCTTCAATCAGTATATATAGAACCAAGAGTAGTAGTAGGGCTTGTGGACATCGGGATAGACGTCACAAACTGCGGACATTAAACCATCTTTCGAGTGGAAAAAAAATCGCGGCAACGCGCGTTCTTCACAGGAACCGGTGTTGGGGGCGGACAGGGCGTCGGGATCTCAACAGGCTCTGCCGGTTTCTCCACAACGTTTCCACGCTCAGTTTTTGAGCTGACGTACCAGGCGGTCCACCGTGGCCTTGATGTTGGGATCGGTGACGGTCTTCTGCTCGATGGTCCTGGAGGCATGGATGACCGTGGAATGGTCGCGGCCGCCGAACTCGGCTCCGATGGCCGGGAACGACGTGGAGGTGAATTTCCGGCACAGGTACATGGCCATCTGGCGCGCGAGGGCGAGGTTCTTTGTGCGGCGCTTGGACTTGAGGTCGCTGATCTTGACGTCAAAGTGATCGCAGATGGCCTTCTGGATGTTGCGTACGGTGACCTGCTTCTCGTTGTCCTTCAGGGTGTGGCGGAGCACTTCCTGGGCGAGATCGATGGTGATCTCGACCTTGGTGAGGGACGCGAAAGCGCCCAGCCGGGTGAGGGAGCCTTCGAGTTCCCGGACGTTGGACCAGATGTTGGTGGCCAGGAAGTTCGCGACCTCCTGGGGGAGGTCGATCTCTTCTTCCTCCGCTTTCTTGCACAGGATCGCGATGCGGGTCTCGATGTCGGGCGGCTGGATGTCCGCGGTCAGGCCCCACTCGAAGCGGTTCCGGAGGCGATCCTCCAGGTTGGGAATTTCCTTGGGGAAACGGTCCGACGTGAGGATGATCTGCTTGTGGTTTTCGTAGAGCGAGTTGAAGGTGTGAAAGAATTCCTCCTGCGTACGTTCCTTGCCCGCGATGAACTGGATGTCGTCCAGGATGAGCACATCGATGTTGCGGAAACGGCTCTTGAACTCGTTCATGCGGTCGCGGCGGAGCGACCCGATGAGCTGGTTCATGAACGATTCGAAGGTGGTGTAGACCACCTTCTGGCCCGGGTTCCGCTCGACCAGGCGGTGCCCCACCGCGTTCACCAGGTGGGTTTTGCCGAGGCCGACGCCGCCGTAGATGAAGAGCGGATTGTAGTGGTCCGCGGGGCGGTTGGCTACCGCCACGCAGGCGGCGTGGGCGAACTGGTTGCTGGCGCCGACCACGAAGTTTTCGAAGGTGTAGCGCGGAATCAGGGTAGGCGCTTCGGGGTGGCGCGCCGGCCGGTTGGCCGGTGCCGCCGCGACCTCGCCGGGTTGTGCGGCATTGACCGCTATGGTGATGATGACGGGCTCATCGTGATGGCGCGAGAACTCTTCCTCGATGGCCTCTACGTAGTTGTCGTTGAGCCAATCGCGGAAGAGCGTGCTGGGCACCTCGATGGTGACCGTGCCATCCTTGACTTCGCTAGCCCTGAGAGGTTTGATCCACGTCTCGAAATTGTGTAAGCCGACTTTTTCCTTGAGGCGGTTCTGTATCTCACGCGGAAGCGGTTTCATCTTTACTCTGCCCTGTATAAGTGCTTGCGTGGCCGTGAGTTATCAACAAAATTATTAACAGCTGTGGACAACCTTTCGTGATCCTGGCTTCGGGTTTCCAGCCACACGAGGCCCGTCTCGGCCGCTGCGATTCTTGATGACGGCGGCAGGCGTTTCAGCCCTTCGAGCTTCTGAATTGGGGCAAGAAAAGGGGTCGTTCTAATGGTTTTTGGTCGGTATTGCAAGCCAAAAATGGACGGTATTATTTTCCGCAATGAATTCCATGAGATCGGCGGCTCCGTCCAGGGAAGCCGGGCGGACAACGCCGATGGGTAGGTTCTTTCGCGGGCCGAATTCGGCGTCCCGACACTACCGGGAGAGGGCTCGTGGGTAGGGGTTCGGCGTCGTCTTCCGCCCTCTTCGAGCGCTCGACGAAGGTCGTGCCGGGCGGCGTCAACAGTCCCGTCCGGGCGTGGAACGCGGTGGGCGGGGAGCCGCTCTACGTGGCCCGCGGTGGGGGTTCCAGGATCGTCGACGCGGAGGGCCGCGAGTACATCGACTTCGTCTGCGCCTGGGGGCCGTTGATACTGGGTCATGCGCCCGCGGCGGTGGTGCGGGCCGTGGTCGACGCGGCGCCCGAGGGGACGGGGTTCGGCGCGCCAACGAGCAGGGAGCTGGAGCTGGCTGAGCTCGTGAACGAGCGGATGCCCGCGGTCGAGCAGTTGCGGCTGGTGAACTCCGGAACCGAAGCCACCATGAGCGCCATACGGCTGGCGCGGGGGTACACCGGGCGGAGCAAGGTCCTCAAGTTCGACGGCTGCTACCACGGACACGTGGACGCCTTGCTGGCGAAGGCGGGCTCGGGGGTGGCGAGCCTAGCGCTTCCCGACAGCGCCGGCGTGCCCGCGAGTTTTACCGGCGAGACATTGATCGCGGATTTCAACGACCCCGAATCGGCGGGGCGGCTGATACGGGAAAACCACGCGGACCTGGCCGCGGTGATCGTCGAGCCCGTGTGCGGCAACATGGGGGTGATCCCGCCGGAGCCGGGGTTTCTGGAGGCCCTGCGCGAGGAGACCCGCCGCCACGGCATCGTGCTCGTCTTCGACGAGGTGATCACCGGCTTCCGGGTGGCCCGGGGCGGCGCCCAGGAGCGCTACGGGGTCACTCCGGACCTCACCTGCCTGGGCAAGATCCTGGGCGGAGGGCTCCCGGTGGGGGCCTTCGGCGGCCGCCGGGACATCATGAGCTGCCTGGCGCCGTTGGGCCCGGTCTACCAGGCCGGCACCCTTTCCGGAAACCCGGTGACGGTGGCGTCCGGTCTGGCGACCCTCGAGGAGCTGGAGGCGCCGGGCGTCTACGAGGGGCTGGAGGAGAGGGGCGGGAGGCTCCAGGAGGGGATCGAGGCCGCTCTCGGGGAGGGGCTGCCGGGCACGGTCAACCGCGTCGGGTCCATGTTGACGCTATTCCTGGGGCCTGACCGGGTGGCCTCCCCGGACCATGCCCGGGGCTGCGACCGCGACCGCTTCGCGCGCTTCTTTCACGGCATGCTGGCGCGGGGCGTCTACCTTCCGCCTTCCCCCTTCGAGGCATGGTTCGTGTCCACTGCCCACGAGGACGGCGATATCGCCGCCGTCGTGGCGGCGTTCGCCGACTGGGCGGCGGAGGAGACCGCGCGACGTTGACCGCCCGCGGCCCGCATGTTAGTAAATCCTTTCCAGTGAGCAACGGAACCGAGGGCGGAGACGGGGCTTCCCCAAAGAGTCCTTTACTCTTTCGTGCCGCCAAGTACACGGCGGTGGGCTTTGAATTTCCCTCGACGGTCCTGGCCGGTCTGGTCCTGGGCTACTTCGCGGACCAGTACCTCGACACCTCGCCCTGGATGGTCCTGGTGCTGGGTCTGCTGGGTCTGGTCCTCGCCTTCTACCGTCTGGTGCTGCTGTTGCGTCACTTCTCGGCGGAGCGGAAATGAGCTGGGAAGCTCAAGGTCTGCCGGTGTTCCGGGTGGAGGTGTGGCACGGGCTCCTGGTGCTGGCGTGCATGGCGCTGGCGCCGCTGGATTGGGTCGAGCCGGGCGGCCTGTTGCTGGGCGGCCTGTTCATGGGCGTCAACTTCCTGCTCCTGGCGGTGGGCGTCCGCTGGGTCATCACCCCGTTCGCGAGCAAGGGAAGGGTCCGGGCCGGGGTCGCGTTGTTGATCCTGAAGTTCTGCTTCCTGCTGGGCGCGTCCTGGGTGCTCCTGACCCGCATGACACCGGACGCGCTGTCTTTCGCGGTGGGGGTCAACTGCCTGATCGCGGCGATCTTGTGGGATCGGCTCTACGATACGAAGTTGAGGAAGAGTTGAGAAAGTAGCATGGGACATCATCCATTTACCTGGTACGACCTGTTGCCAGCGGCCTTGCAGGGCGTGTTGCCGCTGCAGATATTCTTCTCGCTGGTGAGCATGGTGCTGCTGGTGAGTCTGGCGCTGGGGGTGAGGCGCCGGCTTCTTGACACCCATAACGCGGTGATCCCCAGCGACCGCATCACCCTCGTGAACGTCTTCGAGCTGCTGATCGAGTTCGTGATGGGCCTCAGCGACAGCATCATCGGCCACAAGGGGCGGAAGTACCTTCCGCTCTACGGCACCTTCTTCATCTTCATCCTGCTCTCGAACTTCATCGGCCTGGTGCCCGGGTTCTCGCCCCCCACCAGCAACCTCAACATCACCCTGGGGATGGGCCTGATCTCCTTCGGCGCCTATCACTACTTCGGCGTGCGCGAGCACGGCGGCGGCTACATCAAGCAGTTCATGGGACCGTTCCTGGTCATCGCGCCGCTGTTCTTCCTGATCGAGGTGTTCTCCCACATGTTCCGGCCGCTCACGCTGGGCCTCCGGCTGGCCTTCAACATGTTCGCCGACCACCTGGTGGTGGAGATCTTCACCGGCCTCACCTACGTGGTGATCCCGGTGCTGTTCTACCTGTTGGGAGCCCTGGTCTCCGTGATCCAGGCCTTCGTCTTCACCCTGTTGAGCATGATCTATGCGTCCCTGGCTCTGAGCCACGATCATTGAGCGCCCCGGCGGCACCCGGAGAGGATGATGAGGAGAGGCGGGCCCAAGTCCGCGGCGCCGGAAAGGAGGAAACAGATGAAGCAACTCACAGCCTTTGTACTGACGGGACTGTTCGTGCTGATCCTGTCGGGCGTGGCCGCGGCCGCGGAAGCCGCGGGCGGCGGCTCGGCGGGCCTGGTCCCGGGCATCGTCGCACTGGGCGCCGGCCTCGGCATCGCCATCGCCGCGTTCGGCTGCGCGCTTGCGCAAGGCCGGGTGGGCGGCGCGGCCATGGAAAGCATCGGCCGCAACCCCAACTCCGCCGACAAGATCTTCACCCCGTTGATCCTGTCCCTGGCCCTCATCGAAGCGCTCGGCATCTACGCCCTGATCATCGCCTTCCTGCTCGCGGGCAAGGTTTAGGAAAGTCCGCGCGGCCGCACGGCGGCGCGCGATCCTGGAAAGGCAGGGGCCGCCACCGGCAGCCCCTGCCTTTCTTTTGCTTGCTCCGGGCACCCTCACCCCGACCCTCTCCCAGAGGGAGAGGGGGCGAGTTTGCCCCCCTGAGAGAAGGGGCGAGTTTGCCCCCCGAGAGAAGGAGCGAGTTTGCCCCTCTCCCTCTGGGAGAGGGTGGCCGAAGGCCGGGTGAGGGCTCCGCACCCCTGCCCGCCAGGGCAGAAGCGTCCTACGGCATCGCCACCGCGTGCAGCCCGACCCCCGTGTGTTCCAGGATGTCCGAGACGGTGTCGAGCTTGTAGGGTTTCTCGTAGAAGATGTCGCGGATGCCGGTGTTCACCAGCACCTTGAGGCAGTGGATGCAAGGGGTGTGGGTGATGTAGATGGAGGCGTCCTTGATGCTGGCGCCGTTCTTGGCGGCCTGGGCGATGGCGTTGATCTCCGCGTGAATGGTGCGAAAGCAGTTCTGCTCGATCTCGCCGTCGGGGTTCCTGGATTCATAGACGAGGCAGCCCACCTCCGTGCAGTGAGGCATCCCCGCGGGCGAGCCGTTGTAGCCCGTGGCCAGGATGCTCCGTTCCCGGACGATCACCGCCCCCACCTTCGCCCGCGTGCAGGTGGAGCGCTCCGCCACCTGCCGGGTGATGGTCATGAAGTACTGATCCCAGCTCAGCCGATCGTCTTGAGTGCTCACCGTGGCGACCTTCCCTTCAGCCCCCTCGTTTTGATCGGACACTATACCATGCAGCCTATCCGTGTCGCAGCGGCCGGCACGGTCATCCCCGCACCCCTCTGTCATTTGTATGTTGAGAAAGCCTCTCAGATCGGCCAATTTGAGGGGTAGGCATGCGGGGGGAGCCGCACGTCATAGGGTGAGAGTCTTTAGGGGCTCTGCACCGGGCGGGAGTAGGACACCCCGCATGCCAGTTGTCGCTCCGAACAGATACCGGGGGGTAGTGGCCCCGCATAAGCAAGTGTGGAGGACAGCGTCATCCTAGCAGAAGAGGAGGCGGGCATGAAGGTATATGCAGGGCTAGATGTAGGCAAGCGGGAGTTGGTGGTGTGGGTGATGGGCGAGGGGTTGCGGCGGTTCAGGAATGAGGCAGGGGGCATCCGGGAGATGCGGGAGTGGCTGAGAGCGGAGGGGGTGAAGCAGGTGGTGTGTGAGGCGACGGGGGGCTACGAGCGGGGGGTGGTAGCGGGACTGAAGGGGAGTGGGGTGGCGGTGCACGTGGCGCATCCGACGCGGGTACGGGGGTTTGCGCAGGCGCTGGGGCGTGGGGCCAAGACCGATCCTATGGACGCGGAGGTGCTGGCGCATTACGGCGCGATGATGAAGGTGGAGGGGGAGGAGGAGGGGGACGGTGCCAGTGAGGAGTTACGGGAGGTGTTGGGACGTAGGCAGCAGTTGGTGCAGCAGCGAGTGCAGGAACTCAATCGGCTGGAGAAGGGGCTTCGGGGGGCGAACAAGAAGTCCTGTGAGCGCCATGTGGCATGGCTGGACAAGGAGATCGCGCGGCTGGACAAGGCCCTCCAGGCGCTGTGGCGGCGTCACCCGGAGTTGCGGGAACGGGCGGCCCTGTATCAGAGCGTGAAGGGCGTGGGAGAGCTCACCGCGGCCACCTTGCTCGGGTACTTGCCCGAACTGGGCCGAGGGTGCGGCAGAGGCTTGACCTCCTTGGCGGGCTTGGCGCCTTGGTCCCACGACAGCGGCCGGCGTCAAGGCTACCGCGCCATCCGCGGTGGCCGTGGCACCGTCCGTCGGGCCTTGTACATGGCCGCGCTGTCAGCGACACGGTGCAACCCCGAACTGGGTGGTTTCTATCGTCGGTTGCGGCGCCGCGGCAAGCCCGCAAAGGTGGCCCTGGTGGCGGTGATGCGAAAGCTCTTGTTGCAACTCCATGCCATCGCACGCCGTGGCACCCCGTGGTTGCCGACCCCCAACCCACAGCCACTTAGCCCTTGACTCCCATCACAGATACTCCCGCGAAACAGGCTGTGTCGAACCCTCTCCCTCTCCCGCGAAACAGGCTGTGTCGAACCCTCTCCCTCTGGGAGAGGGTGGCCGAAGGCCGGGTGAGGGCTGCCCGGCAACCCTGCCCCTCCGGGCACCCTCACCTCGACCCTCTCCCAGAGGGGGAGGGAGTGGTTTTGCCAACGGCTGGAAAGCGGGAATCCGGGGGAAGAGGGGCCGCAAGCAACACCCGGGTGCCGGTACCGGCACCGAGGCCCGCCTGGGCGCTGCCGTTGCAGCGGGAGATCTCCAGCAGGCCCCAGCTATTGACCAGCGCCAAGTAGTTGCCGGTTCCGGCCGATGCGTAGTTGGCCGAAATGCCGCGGATTTCTCGGTCGCCGATCCGCACGACAACACCCTCCGGGTCGAACCCCTCCAGGTCCTCGGCGCGGATGTTGGTGGTCAGGTTGCCGAAGCCGTCGACGTAGATCACCTCGCCGTCGATGCGCCCGCCGCCGAGCGTCTCCGGGACCGGGATGTTCAAGGCCTCGAAGCCATTCACGGTCTCGCCCAGCTTCTCCGGCGGAACGCCCGCGGAGACGTGGGCGGCCGCGGGGGCGAAGATGTCCCGGCCGTGGAACGTGGTGCTGGTGGGCGACAGGTGGTAGTCGGGATCGGAGAGGTGGACGGCGCGGACCAGCCGCTGCCGGCCCGCCGCAACGCTCAGAAGGCCGTTGTCGGGGCCGACGTAACAGGCGCGGTCGGTCTCGACGAGGATGGGGCGCCGCTTGCCGCCGACGCCGGGGTCCACCACCGCCACGTGGATCGTCCCCGCCGGAAAGAAGTCCACCGCCGCCGCGAGGGCCAGCGCGCCGCCGGTGACGTCCTGCGGCGCCACGCCGTGGGTCAGGTCGACGATCATGGCCGCCGGGTCGATGCCCGACACCACGCCCTTCATGATGCCCACGAAAGGGTCCCGGTAGCCGAAGTCGGTGGTGAACGTGATTATTCTCGACACGAGAGCCGACCCTAACGAATAACCTCCACCCGGTAAAGACAAGAGTGGCCGCCTTGCGGAGCAGGTCCGGTTGCGGCTAGTGTCGTGTCCAGTCCCTCATAATTCTTTGCCGAGATGCGCCGGACTTCTTGTTGTCGTCTTGTGGTCGGCAAGGCGCGATGCCTCGTAGGGGCGACCGGCGGTCGCCCCATGTGGCGGGCACCACGCGGGGAAGACCCCGGGTCGACATCCACCAACACCCAGGAGGACCGCCATGATCGAGCTTTACACCAGCGCCACCCCGAACGGACAGAAGATACACATCATGCTGGAGGAGACGGACCTCCCTTACCGGCTCCACTGGGTCGACCTGAGGAAGGGGGAGCAGTTCGACCCGGAGTTCCTCAAGATCAGCCCCAACAACAAGATTCCGGTCATTCTGGACCGGGACGGCCCCGGCGGGGAGCCCTTCTCCGTGTTCGAATCCGGCGCGATCCTGCTCTATCTGGCCGAAAAGACCGGGAAGTTCCTGCCGTCGGAGCCCCGCGCCCGCACCCGCGTGCTGGAATGGCTGATGTTCCAGGTGGGCGGCGTGGGCCCCATGCTGGGCCAGGCTCACCACTTCCGCGCCTACGCGCGGGAGAAGATCCCCTACGCCATCGAGCGCTACACCAACGAGGGCGCGCGAATCTACCGGGTGCTGGACAAGCGCCTCTCCGAGCAGGAATACCTGGCCGGCGACTACTCCATCGCCGACATGGCGGTGTTCCCGTGGATACGGCTGCACGAGCGCCAGGGCCAGGACATGGCCGACCATCCCCATCTGAGCCGCTGGTTCGACGCCATTGCCGCGCGCCCGGCGGTGGCGAAGGACATGGAGAAGACCCGGGACGTGGTGGGCACCATCACCGACGAGATGTGGGACAATCTCTGGGGAAAGAACCAGTTCGAGCGGCGGTGAGCGCTTGGCGTCCCTCACCCCAACCCTCTCCCAAGGGGAGAGGGAGCCAAGTATCCTCGCCGGGGAAGCGGGAGCCGGCAGATTCAAACCCCTCTCCCTCTGGGAGAGGGTGGCCGAAGGCCGGGTGAGGGCCCTACGAGCTGCTGTCCATGGGGTAGCCCTTCTCGGTCCAACCGGGCATCCCCTCGTACAGCACCTTCATGTTGCGGTGGCCCTGCTTGTGGAGAATCTGGAAAGCCAACCTGGACAGGTGGCGGGGGCACTGTCAATAGAGGACGACGAGGCCCTCCTTCGGCACAAGGTCGGAGCCCCGGTAAAAGGCCCCGAGCGGTATTGAGACGGCCCCCTTGATGTGGCCGTCGGCGTAGCTCCGAGCCTGCCGGACGTCCACCAGCATCAGCGGCTTGCGGTCGAGGATGTGCTGGACCAGCTCCTCGACGTGGATGTACTCGATCTCGATGTCCTTGGACGGCTTCACCTTGGCGTATTCCGGATACTTGCCGGGGTCGCTCCAGGCGGGCGCCGCCGTCAGCAGGAGCAGGGCCGTCAGCACGGTTGCGAAGCGAAGCATCAGCTACCCTGCCTTTCCGCCGCCTTGACGCCGCCGTAGCCGGCGCGGTCCGCCAGCGAAGCGGGGGACAATACTCCGGTGTGACGCTGGCCCTTGATGACCCACGTGGGATAGGAGCGGACGCCCGCCGCCAGGCACTTGGAGGCAACCGGGGCGCTCCGGCCGCCCGGTGAGCATTCGACGTACGGGATGCGGTGGGCCGACGCGCCGAACAGCTCCTTCTGGCTCTCGCAGGCGGGACACCAGAACGCGCCGTACATCTTGGCGTCGATCTCCTGCAGGTGGACGGTCAGCCCCCTGATCCAGGGGTCCTCCTTGCCCGCGGCGATGCCGGGGCCGCCGGCATAAAAGACCAGGTGAAGCGCGACCACCGCCACCCCGGCCGCCAGCACGCTCGAGCCGAGCCAGGGCTGCCACGCCACCCGCCGGCTGACCTGCGGGATCTGGAACAGGGTGACGGCGAAGATGGCCGCCAGCAGCCCGAGCGACGTCAGGCAGTAGGGACAGGCGGCCTCCAGCCGGTACATGGAGATCACCGTCAGGTACACGCTGTAGGCCACGCCGAACAGCGATACCGCGGCCAGCAGCTTCCAGCGCTTGCTGCGGCGCTTGATGAAGGCCCCGCCCGCCAGCACCGCGTAGACGAGAAAACCCCAGAGCGAGGTAGGAAGGCCGAGCAGCACCGACCAGCGGCTGTTGAGCACGATGTCGCAGTCGGCGCCAGCCTCGCAAAAGGCCGCCTTCTCTCCCATCCACGCCGTGCCGGTCAAGTACCCCGCCAGCCCCAGCCCGATCACCGCCAGGGCCAGAACCGGCCAGTTGGGGCTCGCCGACGGCGGCGGCGCCTGTTGCCGGGGCTGCTGCCGCGACCCCCGCGCCCCCCTCTTTCTCGATGCCTTGGCCATGATTTCTCCCCCGGCCATCTTTCGTAGCAACATGGCGCTTCCAAGACAAGAAACAGACAGTGTTACGCCCTCCCCGCCAGCAGGCTCCGGGCGTTCTCGCGCAGGCGCTTCAGTGCCCGCGGGTCGTTGCTGTCGTAGTAGCCGCGGATCTCGCCGTCGCCGTCCACCAGCACGAAGCGGGCGCTGTGGAAGACCACGGGATCGGCGGTCCCGCCGTCCACTGGCGCGGCGCTCAGGCGGAAACCGTCCTGCACGATGCGCCGGATCTCCCGCAGCTCGCCGGTGAGGAACAGCCAGCGTTCCGGGTCGGCCCCGTAACGGTCCGCGTAGCGGGAAAGCAGGGCGGGGGTGTCGGTCAGCGGATCCACGGTGATGGAGACCGAGCGGACGTAGCCGTGGGCCCTCAGGTCGGATTGGAGCGCGGCCATGGCGCGGCTCTGAAGCGGACAGGTGTCCTGGCACTTGGTGTAGATGAAATCCGCGATCCAGACCTGGCCCCGGAGGTCGCGGGCGGACACCGCCCGGCCGCTTCGCTCGACCAGGGAGAAGTCCGGCGCCGGCCCGTAGCGCGCCAGTTGCTCCAACGCGGGTTGGCGCGGAGGCACCGCGGCGGGCGTCCGGAGCTGGTGGATGACCAGGGCGACGAGGACGACGAACAGCACGCTCCCCACCGTCACCTGCAGCGCGAAGTACCGTTGTGTCATGCTCCGCGCCCCCTGCCGGCCGGCTTCCCGGATGACCCGGCGCGCGCGGCGCCGGCCGTGTAGACGACAGCGTGATGCCGAACAGCGAGCGAACGTCCCAGCGTGCGCCCCGTGCCCGCCGGCCTATCCAGGCGGAATCTTCCGCAGCAGTCGGTCGTTCTCGTAAAGCTCATAACCCTTGACTAATAGCTCGTAGCCCCGGCCCGGATGATCGCTCAGGTCCAGCAGCTCCAGGTCCAGGATCACCACCGTGGTGGCGGCCGGCTTGACCTCGAAACCGAGGCGGATGGGCCCCACCGCGTTCTTGATCTTGTCCGGGGCGCCGGTCTTCCGGAGGATCCCGCGAATGCCCGTCACCTGGAGGTCCACCGCCGCGAAGCGGCCCGGCGGGAGCGCTCCCCGGTACACGGTGGCGGCCGAAGAGCCGTCCTTGAAGCGGGTCAGGTCCATCCGGTCGAGCCGCGGAGCCAGCTCCAGCCACCCCGGATCGGTGGATCTCATGCGCGCGTTGGGCGCCAGCCGGAGCTTTCCGAATCTCAGCTCGACGCTCCGGAAGTCGTCGATGGCGTCGCGGTGGTCCTTCACCCGGATCTCCAGCCTGCCCTCGGCTTGAGCCACGGTCCGCCCCGCGCCGTCGGGAAACCTCTCGCTCGGGTAGAACTGGTAGGTCACGTGAAACTCGCGGGTCTCCCGGGGGACGTCCCAGCCCACGCGGAACACCAGCGGCAGCTCCTTTTCCTGCCCGGGCTTCAGGGTCTCCTGGAGGAAGCAGAAGCACTGGATGATGCTGAGGTGCTTTTCGGCGGCCTCCTTCGGCGTGTCGACGTGGCGCGCCTTGCCCGTGACCTCGCGTCCCGAGAGGTTCCGGGCCCGGTAGGAGGCGTGCAGGGTTTCTCCGGGCGGCGCCAGCACCATCTCCTGGAGCGGCTCGAACGCCCAGGGCAGCCCCTCCTGGACCTCGGCGTGGAAGAAAACCTTCACCGCCCCGGCCCAGTTCTCGAAGATCGCCCAACGGCCGCCCTCCCTGAGAAGCTCCAGCGATTCTTCGCCCTCGATGGTCGGCAGACGGCCGGTCCGGCCCATTTCGTCCAGGGACGCGAGGATGTGCCGGCGCTTGTCCGGCGTGAGGCGGTTCAGCACGTCGGGATCGAAGCCCGAGAACAGCTCCTGCAACTCGGCCGAGTTGGCGTCGGGAAGGCTCACGGGGAAACGAACCGAGGCTGTGTCGCCGCGGACCTCCGCGGACACGGGCCCGACCTCGATGCGGTCGGCCAGCCGCCGGGTCAGTTCGGCGGCGGTTCCGGTGAAGGACGGGTTCTCCTTGAGGTACGCCGCCTCGCTCTTGGCCGCGCGGTCCCGTTGCGAGACGTACCGGTAGGCCTCGGCGTAGTCCTGCGCATAGACGGCCTTGAGGTAGCGCGACACCAGGTCGCGGAGCGGCGCCGTGTCTTCCGCGGCGCCGGCTGCGGAAACGCCGGCGCAGAGCGCGCAGACGATGGCGGCAACGGCCAGCCATCCGGCCCCCGCCCAATGGCCCTTCCGGTGTTCCGACAGGCGCATCGTTCCATTAAAGCACGATCGTCCCCCAAGCGCAGGCGCTACCGTTTCTCCCGGCCGCGTTCGCCCTCGTCCGACCCCCTCTCCCTCCGGGAGAGGGCCGGGGTGAGGGTGGTCGGAAGGGCAGGGTTGCCGGGCAGCCCTCGCCCGGCTCACTCCTAGCGGCTTCCCCGCAGCCACCGCCGCCCGCCCACCGCGAAGAACACGAGCGCGAAGGTGAGCACGATCATGGCTCCGGAGGAGAGGTCGAGGAAGTAGCTGGCGTACATTCCGGCCGCCGCGCACAGGGCGCCGATGATGGGGGTGATGATCAGCAGGGTCTGGAACCGCTGGGTCAGGTAGCGGCCGATGACGGGCGGGATGACCACGGCCGCGGACACCAGGGTGACGCCGAGGATGCGGGTGGAAGCCACGATGGTGACGGCCAGCAACAGGACGAAGACCAGCTCGGTGCGGCTGGTGGAAATGCCGTACACCGGCGCCACCTCCGGGTCGAAGGTGGAGAACAGGAGCTGGCGGCGGATGACGACCATGGCCACCGCCACCGCGGCCGCGGTGACCGCGATGATCCAGAGGTCCGCCGCCGTGATCCCGAGCAGGTTGCCGAACAGCGCGGCCTCGAAGTCCAGGGTGAACTTGCGGTAGGTGGAGACCACCGCCACGCCCAGGGCGAAGCTCGTGGTCGTCACCACGCCGATGGCGGCGTCGGCGCCCACCAGGCGGCGGTGGCTGATCAAGTGGATCACCACCGCGTTCACCAGCGCCCAGACGCCTGCGCCGATGAAGAAGTTGAGGCCGATGATGGAGCTCAGCACCGCGCCCCCGAAGAGCGCGTGGGCGAGCCCGTGGCCGATGTAGCTCATGCGCCGGAGCACCACGTAGACCCCGACGTAGCCGCAGATCGCGCCGACGATGACCGCGGCGATCATGCCGTTGCGGAAGAACTCGTAGTTGAAGGGCTCGAGAACGCCGGTCACGCGGGCATCATCCGCCGTTGGGAGAGTGGGGGCGTTCGCCCACCATGATCATGTCGCCGTGCTGGAAGACCACCATCTCCCCCTTGTAGGTCTCGCCCAGCACCTCGGGAGTGAAGATCTCCTGGGGCTCGCCTTCGGCGATGACGTGGCGGTTGAGGCACACCACCCAGGGAAGGTGGGCGGCTACCCAGTTGAGGTCGTGGCTGGTGATGAGGATGGCGACCCCCGAGTGGTTGATCTCGTGCAGGAAATGGACCACCTCGTCGCGGGAGCGGATGTCGAGGCCGGAGGTGGGCTCGTCCAGCAGGATCAGCTCGGGCTCCCCCAAGAGCGCCCGGGCGATGAACGCGGCCTGCTGCTGCCCGCCGGACAGCTCCCGGATCTGGCGGTCCCCCAGCTCCAGCAGGTTGAGCCGGTCCATGATCTCGTGGGCGCGGGCGCGGTCTTCCGGAGCCGTGCGCCGGAACCACTGGTGGTGCCGCGAGAGCCCCAGCAACACCACTTCCTCCACGGTGATGGGGAAGCTCAGGTCGATCTGCTCCAGTTGCGGCACGTAGCCGACGGGCCCCAGGGACGAGCCGCCGCCCGGCGATCCGTGCACCGTGACCCGGCCTTCCCGGGGCCGGATGTGCCCCAGGATGGTGCGGAGCAGCGTCGTCTTGCCGCCGCCGTTGGGTCCCACCACGGCCAGGAACTGCGCCGGCCAGAGCTTCAGGTTCACGCCGGCGATGCCCAGGGTCTGCCGGTAGCCGCTGGACACCTCCGCCAGCTCCACGATGGGCCGCCCCTGCTCGCTCCACTCGCGCCCCCCGGCATGCCGGTGCCCGTGCAGCCTGCCGTGAACGTGATGGACCCTGTCGGTGTGCTTTTCGTGGGGCACTGTGCGGGGTTTCCTAGATCCTGTACAGTCGCTTAGGATTCTCCGATAGGATCTTGCGCTTGGAGTCGGCCGAGACGTCCTCGCGCGCGAAGAACTCCGGCAGGTCCGAGAAGAACTCCGCCCGCGCCCGCTCGTGGGGATAGTCGGACGGCCACACCAGCTTCTCGTCGCCAAGGAGCTGGATGAAGAAGGGCAGGGTCCGCTCCTCGATCTCGAAGGAGAAATAGACGTTGGGGTCCATCAGGTACTCGCTGGGCTTGCGTTTGAGGTCGCCGGCGCCTTTGCGCTCGAACTGCTCGTCGAGCACGTCCATCAGGTACGGCACCCAGCCGCAGCCCGCCTCCAGGTAGGCCACCCGCAGGTTCGGGTAGCGGTCGAACACCCCCTGGGAGATCATGCTGGTGGCGTGGCTCATGAGCGGGATCACGTGCTTGAGGGCGCGCACCTCCCGGTAGGTGCGGAACGGGTCGGCGAAATTGTGCGCTCCCACGAAGCCGCCGTGGACCGCGATCATGGTGTCGAGCTCGTTGGCGGCGGCGTAGATCGGGTCGAACTCCGGGTTGCCGTAGGCCATGAGAGGCGACGAGATGGACGGCAGGATGGTGCCGACGAAGCCCAGCTCGCTCACGCAGCGGCGCAGCTCGGTGACACACGCCGCGACGTCGTGCACCGGCAGCAACGCCACCCCCAGCAGGCGCTCGCTCTGGCGCAGGAACTTGTCGTGCAGCCAGTCGTTGTAAGCCCGCGCCAGGTCCACCGACCACTCCACCCGGCGCACCATGCCCACCGCCGCGGCGTTGCTCGGGTACAGCACGGTGGCGCTGATCCCGGCCTCGTCCAGGAAGCTCAGCCACATGGCCGCGTCCGGTACGTCCTGCTTGTGCGGGTCCACCACCCCGAACGCCCAGGAGTCCTGGGGGAACAGCGAGTACTCGCGGTTGCCCGGCATGCGCCGGAACCGCTCCGGCAGGTACTGCGCCATCTCCTTGTCCGGCTCCACCACGTGCCCGTCACCGTCGATAATGGGGTAGTCTACGTCGATCATCGGTTTCCTTCCTTCCTACCGGTAGCCGGCGTGGTGACCCGCCACCGGCGCGGGGTCCACGGCCTTCAGCGCGTCGGGCGAGCCGCCCAGCGCCGTGACGATGGTGCGGATGTTCTCGAGCATCATGCCGGTGTACGAGTGGACCGGGTCGCCGGTCTCGCCGGGCAGGTCGTCGTCCCGCAGGCTGTCGATGAACCGGGTCTTGGCTTCCCGGGCGATCTGCGCCAGCACCGGGCTCGGGAACACCTCGGAGCCGAATACCGCCGGCACCTTCTCGCGGGTCAACTGGTCGATGAGCCGGGCCACTTCCCGCGGGCTCGGCTCCGCGAAGCTGGAGGGCTGAACCGCGCCGATGACGGTGAAGCCGTAGCGCCTGGCGAAGTAGGGCCACGAGTCGTGGTAGGTGAGGAGCCGGCGGTTGGCGGGCGGCACGGTGGCCACGGCCGCGGCGATGGCCTTGTCCAGCGCTCCAAGCTGCTTCAGGTAAAGCTCCGCGTTGGCGTGGTACGCCGCCCGGCCTCCGGGGTCCGCCGCTGTCAGCGCGTCACGCACCAGGCGGGCGTAGTTCATGACGAGCACCGGGTCGGGCCACAGGTGCGGGTTGGGATGTCCCTGGTCTTTGGGATAGCTGAAGTCGAAGACGTAGTCCGCTTCGCCGAGGGTGCGGTCGGCCAGCAACAGAATCGGCGTGTCCGGCCGCTTGTTGGCGCGCGCCAGCTTCAGCGTCGGGATCTCCAGGTAGAGGCCGTTCAGGATGATGAGGTCGGCCCGCGCCATGGTCCTGGCGTCCGACGGAACCGGCCGGAACGTGTGGGAGTTCACCCCTTCCGGCACGATGCCGGCGACTTGTGCCCGATTCCCGGCCACGTTCTCCACGATACTGGTGATCGGCGCCACGGTGGTGACCACCCGCGGGGGCGCGGCGGAGAGAGGGAAGGGGAGCGCGAGCATCACGGCGACTAGCAGCCCCAGGGCCACAAAGCCCCTCTCCCTCCGGGAGAGGGTGGCCGAAGGCCGGGTGAGGGCTCTGCGCACACCCTGCCCTTCCGGGTTGTCGTTCCCCGCGGGCTGCTCGTGGCGGGCACCCTCACCCCAACCCTCTCCCAGGGGGAGAGGGGGTCGGAGGGGCGGACGTTCTCCCGGAGGGAGAGGGAGTCCGAGGGCTGTGGGTGAGAAACGGCGATGTGTCCGGTAGTCGTGCATCCTACCCCTCCGTTGCCCGCGCCCCCTCGACGGCGCCGACGAGCTGGGTCATGACCAAGTTGGCGTAGAGGCCGTTGGCCCGCAGCAGGTCGTCGTGGGTGCCCTGCTCGGCGATGGCGCCGGAGTCCAGCACCACGATCCGGTCGGCGTCGCGGATGGTGGAGAGCCGGTGGGCGATGACCAGGGTGGTGCGGCCCTGCACCAGGCGGGCCACGGCCTGGTGGATCAGCTCTTCGTTGATGGCGTCGAGGTGCGAGGTGGCCTCGTCGAGGATCAGCACCGGGGCGTCCTTGAGCAGCGCCCGGGCGATGGCGATGCGTTGCCGCTGGCCGCCCGAGAGCTGCACGCCGCGCTCGCCGATGACCGTGTCGTACCCCGCGGGCAGGCGGCTGATGAAGCGGTGGATGTGGGCCAGCCCGGCGGCTTCCTCCACCTGCTCCTGGGTGGCGTCGGGGCGGCCCAGGCGGATGTTGTCGCGCAGCGTGGTGTTGAACAGGTAAGTGTCTTGGGAGACCAGCGAGACCTGCTCGCGCAGGTGGTCCAGGGCGAAGTCCCGGAGGTCCCGGTCCGCCAGGGTGACCGCGCCGGCCGCGGGGTCCCAGAAGCGCAGCAGCAGGTGGGCGCAGGTGGTCTTGCCCGCGCCCGAGGGGCCCACCAGCGCCACGGTCTGGCCCGGCTCCACGTCGAGGCACACGTCCCGCAGCGCGAGGCCGCTGCCGGAATCGTAGCCGAAGCTCACGCGGTCGAAGCGGATGCCCGGCGGCGCGCCGCCGTCGGCGGCAAGTGCCCGCGTACGGGCCTCGTCCCGCGCCCGCCCGCCGTCGCTGTCCCGTGGTGGCGTGCCGGTCCGATCCCGCGGCGACATACCGTCCTGATCCTGCGGCGACATACCGTCCGGGTCCGGCGGCGACGCGCCGCCCCGATCCCGCGGCGACATACCGTCCTGATCCTGCGGCGATACGCCGTCCCGGTCCCGCAGCGACACTCCGGTCCGATCCAGCACCGGCACGCCAGGTCCGTCGCGCACCGGCACGGGCTCGTCCTTGACCTCGAAGACGCGGCGGCCGGACTCCAGCGTCTCCATCAGCTCCTTGACCGTGCGGGCGACGTCGGTCACCGGGCCGAAGGCCAGCAGCGCCAGCACGGTAGCCAGCGGCAGCAGCGCCCGGTCCATCTCGGCCAGGCCCACCAGCCACACGCCGGTGGCCAGCACCGCCAGCGCGCCGATGCCGGTCACCGCCTCGTTGAAGCTGGCCTGGAGCGCCTGGTCCTTGTGGAACGCGAGCTGGGCCCTGGCGAGCCGCAGGCTGTTGGCGAGGACCGAGGCGATCTGGTGCTTCTCGTGGCCGAAGGACGCCACCTCGCGCATGCCCTGGATGCTGTCCACCAGGTGCGCGTTGAGGTGTCCCAGCTCCCGGCGCACGGCGCCCCCCAGGCGGTCCGAGCGCTTCTGCGCCAGGAACGGCGACGCCGCCAGCAGCACCAGGAAGGGGACCAGGGCCAGCATCAGCGGCCAGCCTACCAAGCCCAGCACTGTCAAGATTCCGACAGGGACTACCACGGCGATGAACGCCGGCGTGATGGTGTGGGCGAAGAACAGCTCCACCGTCTCCACGTCGGCGCCGGCGATGCTCACCAGGTCGCCGGAGCGGCGCCGGGTGAGGTAGGCCGGCGCCAGCGGGTCGAGGGTGTCGTAGATGTCGATGCGCATCTCCGCCAGGAGCTGGTAGGCGAGGTCGTGGGGCAGCCAGCAGTCGGCCCAGGCAAGCACCGAGGCGAGCCCGACCATGGACCCCAGCAGGACCAGGTTGAAGGTGATGTCCCCGCCGCGGATCAACTGGCCCACCAGCAGCGCGCCGGCCGCGCCGACTCCCACCACCGACGCCTGGAACAGCACCCCGGCCGAGAACGACACCACGAGCTTGCGGAGGAACGGCCGCACCAGCGCGCCCAGCCGTCGCAGCACGGTAAGGGCGGGCAGCGGCGCCGCCGCGTGCACGGTTCCCGCCACGGGTGCCTCCGCGGCCTCCCTTGGCTCGGCCTCGGCGGCCCCGGCCGGAGCCTCGCGCTCGGCCAGCGCCTCGGCGTCGCCCGCCTGGGCCTGGGCGGCCATCAGCCGGGAGTAGGTGCCGCCGCTTTCCAGCAGCGTCCCGTGGCTGCCGGCCTCCACCACCCGGCCGCGTTCCAGTACCACGATCCGGTCGGCGTGGATCACGCTCGACAGCCGGTGCGCTATGATCAGGGTGGTGCGCCCCTCCATGAGCTTGCGCAGCGCCTCGTTGATCACCGCCTCGCTCTGGGCGTCCACGCTCGACAGCGCCTCGTCCAGCACCAGGATCGGCGCGTCCTTGAGGATCGCCCGGGCGATGGCGATGCGCTGGCGCTCGCCGCCCGACAACCGCACGCCGCGCTCGCCCACCACGGTGTCGTAGCCCTCCGGCAGTCCGGCGATGAACTCGTGGATGTTGGCCGCCCGCGCCGCCTGTTCCAGCTCGCCGGCCGAGGCCTCGGGCCTGGCCATGCGCAGGTTGTCGGCGATGGTGCCGTAGAAGAGGTACATGTCCTGGGCCACCACCGCGACGTGCCGGCGCAGCACATGGAGCGGGATGGTGCGGATGTCCCGGCCGCCCAGCAGCACGCGGCCCTGCTGGGGGTCGGCGAAGCGCAGCATCAGCGACACCAGGGTGGACTTGCCGGCCCCGCTGGGGCCCACCACGCCGAGCTTCTCGCCCGGGCGCAGCTCCAGGGACACCTCCCGGAGCGCGGGCCGGCTGCCCTCGCGGTAGGCGAAGCTCACGTCCTCGTAGCGGACGGCGGGCTCGAAGGAAGCCTCCTCCGCGGTCTCGTCCAGGGCCGGGTCGCGCACGGTCACGGGCGTCTCCAGCAGCGTGAAGATGCCCTCGGCCGAGGCCATGGCGTTGATGCCCTGGTGGTAGAGGACCATCAGCTCGCGGGTGGGGCGGAAGATCTCCGCGCCCATGATCAGGATCACGATCAGCGAGCGGATCTCCAGGTCGCCGGCGCTGACCTTGAGGGCGCCCCAGCCCAGCGCGCAGGCGGTGCCGCCCAGGATGCCGAGGGTGGTGAAGCCCACCGAGACCATGTTGACCGCCAGCACGCTCATGGTGGTGCGGTAGAGATTGCGCGCCCGGGCCGCCAGGGCCGCCCCCTGGCTGCGGGTCCGCCCGAATATCTTCAGGGTGGCGATGCCCTGGATGCTGTCCAGGAAGTCGGCGCCGAAGGCGCCGTAGGAGGCGCGGCGGCGCCGGCTGCTCTCCTCGGTGAACATCAGGAACAGCGGCGTCTCGAGCAGCGTCAGGAGCGCGAAGACCACGAAGATGAGCCCGATGACGACGTCGAAGGACGCCATCAGGAAGAAGATCAGCACGGGCGCCACCCCGGCCACCACCATCTGCGGCAGGAACTGGCCGTAGAAGGTCTGTAGCTGCTCCACCCCTTCGCCCAGGGACAACAGCACGTCGCCAGTGCGTTTCTGGTCGAAGTGCCCGGGCCCCAGGTCCAGGGCGTGGCGGTAGAGCTTGTCGTGGAGCCCTTCCTTGACCCGCGCGGCGGTCTCCTGGCTCACCATGTCGCGCAGGTACTGGAACACCGCTCGCAACGCGATGAAGCCGGCGACCGCCGCCAAGTAGGGAATCAACGACGAGAAGGCCGCGCCGGTGAGGACGCCGGCGATGATGAGGCCGGAAAACGCCAGCCGCGAGATCCCCGCGGCTACGGCCAGCAGGCCGAGCAGGGCAGCGCCGGCGATGCGCAGGCGCACGCCGCGGGTATGGGTGAGCAGTCGTCGGTCCAGGTACATGAAGCCACCAACTCCAAGTTCAGGAAGTTAGAAGGTCGACGCGGCGAATACAAGGCCGTCCGGCCGGAGGTCCTTGCGATCGGGACCCTCGTGCCCAAAGACCACGCAGGCAAAAGAAAAAATTAGATTTACCTAAATTTAGGTATTGCATTCAAGCGATTAATGAAGTATGGAGGGCGGAAGTATCTCTTGAAAGGAGACCAGACCATGTTGAGAAAAGCGTTAGGGACCAAGCTTCTGGTGGCCACTGTGGCGGCCCTCGGCCTGTCCATGGGGATGGCGGGCAACGCCGTCGCGAACGGTGAAGTCAACATCTACTCCTACCGGCAGCCGTTCCTCATCAAGCCCATGCTCAGCGCCTTCACTCACCAGACCGGGATCAAGACCAACGTCGTGTTCGCGCCCAAGGGGATGATCACGCGCCTTCAGAGGGAGGGCAGGAACAGTCCCGCCGACATGATCCTGACGGTGGACATCGGACGGATCAACGACGCCGTGGAAGCCGGCGTCCTGCAACCCGTGAAGTCCGAGAAACTCACGGCCAACATTCCCGCGCACGACCGGGACCCGTCGGGTCTGTGGTTCGGGCTCACCAGGCGCGCCCGCATCGTCTACGCCTCCAAGGAGCGGGTGAAGGCGGGCGAGTTGTCCACCTACGAGGGCCTCGCCGATGCCAGGTGGAAGGACCGCATCTGCATCCGTTCTTCCAAGCACGTCTACAACGTGGCGCTGCTCGCCTCGCTGGTGGCCCATCACGGCGAGAAGAAGGCCGAGGAGTGGGCCGCGGGCCTGAAGGCCAACCTTGCGCGCAAGCCCCAGGGCAACGACCGCGCCCAGGTCAAGGCCATCCACGCGGGCGAGTGCGATATCTCGCTGGGCAACTCCTACTACATGGGCAAGATGCTCACCAACGAGAAGCAGATCGCGTGGGCCGAGGCCGTCAACGTGTTCTTCCCCAACCAGGAGGGCCGCGGCGCCCACATGAACATCAGCGGCGCCGGCGTCACCAAGCACTCGGGGCGCAAGGACAACGCCGTCAAGCTGCTGGAGTTCCTGAGCGATGACCTCGCCCAGAAGATGTACGCCGAGCAGAACTTCGAGTATCCCGTGAAGCCCGGCGTGCCCTGGTCCGGCCTGGTGGAGTCTTGGGGCAGGTTCAAGGCCGACAAGCTCGACATGATCGAGGTCGCCAAAAACCGACCGACGGCCATCAAGATCTTCGACCGTGTAGGAATTCCCTGAAAACCGCCCACACGGGTGTCGGAGCACCTCCCCGACACCCGACGGCGGGCCTGCCCAGGGTGCCTCCCCGACGGCGGGCCCGCCGACCTCCTCCTTTGCCACGAGCGTCTCCGTGACCGGAATCAGCGCTACATTCACTTTGCGGCGGCGATACTTGGGAGCGGTCGCGCTGTGGATCCTCGGGGCCTTGCTGGCTCTCGCGTTCTTCGCCTCCGTCGGTTGGGGCCCGCTCCACATCGCACCGATGCCGATGCTCGCCATCGTCGCCGACGCCTTGGGGATCGATGTGCCATGGCAGTTCACCCTCGGGGAGCAGGCGGTGTTCATATCGGTACGTCTTCCGCGAACTCTCATCGGAGCCTTGTCCGGCGCGGCACTGGCCGCTTCCGGCGCGGCATTGCAGGGATTGTTCCGCAATCCGCTCGCGGATCCGGCGCTGATCGGTGTTTCCACCGGCTCGGCGCTTGCCGCGGCGGCTGTCGTCGTCCTGGGCCCCGGCGGCTTGACGCTGTCGGCCTTCAACGCCCTTCTCCTGCCCTTGGCGGCCTTCGCGGGGGGCTTGCTTGCCACTTGGCTGGTTTACCGCATCGCAAGACGCGACGGCCGTACGGACGTCGCCACCATGCTGTTGGCCGGTGTCGCGGTGAACGCGGTCGCGTGTGCCGGCATCGGCCTGCTGGTCTTCGCCGGCACCGAGCAACCGTTGCGGGAGCTGAGCTTCTGGCTTCTGGGGAGCCTGGGCGGGATTTCCGGTCCCAGGATACTCGCGGTCACACCGCTCCTCGTTGGCGCGGTCGTGGCGCTGCCCCTTCTCGCGCGCCATCTCAACGCGCTTCTACTGGGTGAACGCGAGGCGCTACATCTGGGCTTTCACGTGGAACGCACCAGGCGCCTTGTCGTCGCGCTGGCCGCCTTGGCGACGGGTGCTTCGGTGGCGCTCACCGGGGTCATCGGATTCATCGGTTTGGTGGTGCCCCATCTGGTGCGCCTCGTGGTCGGGCCTGACCACCGGACGCTGCTGCCCGCGGTAATCCTGTTGGGCGCCAGCTCGATGCTGTTGGCCGATCTGGCGGTGCGCACCATCGTTCTGCCCGCCGAACTACCCATCGGAATCCTGACAGGTTGCGTCGGCGGACCGTTTCTCCTCTGGCTGCTGATCCGCCGCCGGGCCACGGGAGGTTGGTGATGTTGCAGGCGCGCGATGTTCGCGTCGCGCGCGGCGGCGCGGAGGCGTTGAGAGGGGTGTCGTTGTCCGTGGCGCCGGGACAGGTGGTGGCGGTTGTGGGCGCCGAAGGGACCGGGCAGTCAACTCTCCTCGACGTCCTGTCGGGCTTCTTGCCGCCCGGTTCGGGCACCGTTTGCCTGGACCACTATCCGCTGGCGACATGGACGCCGCGGGCACTTGCCAGAAGACGGGCGGTGTTGCCTCGCCTGCAGGAGCTTTCCTTTTCCTTCCGCGCGCTGGAGGTCGTGCTGCTCGGATGCTTGCCCTACTCCGGTATCAGCACCCCGCGGGACGACCTGGCGGTAGCGCGGGCATGCCTGACGGAAACCGGCGCCGGACATCTTGCGGAGCGTACCTACACGACGCTCTCCGGAGGCGAGCGGCAGCGGGTTCAGTTGGCGCGTGCACTCGCTCAAATCCGGTTCACACGGGCCGGGCACGAGCTTGCCGGCCAATATCTGTTGCTGGACGAGCCCGCGGATCCTCTAGATCCCGCCCACCGGTACGCGACTCTCGACGTGGCGCGCCGCGCGGCACGCGACGGGGCCGGCGCGGTCGTGGTTCTACAGGATCTCGATCTGGCCGCAATTTACGGGGATCGCGTGGTGGTCCTGGTCGGCGGACGGGTGCTGGCCGATGGCTGGCCCGGGGAGGTGTTGGCCGACCCCGCGGTCAGGCGGTCTCTCGGCGCCCTGCCGGTCGTTCCACCCGGCATTCCGTGCGTGACGACCGCCGTGCTTCAGTGAAGCGGACCATGGAAGCCCTTTTCTTGTCGTGGCGCCGGTTAATCGGAAGCGTCGCGGTTCGCGGCATCTTTCGCCAGGGGCGGTGAGGGTGTCGCCCGTCCGACGTTGATGAGCTCGATGAGGTTCTGGTCCTTGGTGGCGTTCCACTGAAACGCCAGGGACAAGTAGTCGGCGGCCGGCTCACCGCAGTCCGTCTCCATCTGGCTCAACGCGAGGACCACGTAGTGGACCGCGATGGCGAAAGCGGTCTTCCAGTCAGGAGACTTGCAGTAGCAGTTCTCCAGCCACCGTATCGCGTTCAAGAGCAGTCCTCTTGGGCAGTCCCTGGTTCGCTGGTGGAACTCCCACGCCACCTCGATGAGCCGGTTATGGGACATGGCGCCCTCCTTCCGATGGGTGTCGGCGTAGCAGAGATTGACGAAGGATACGTACTATCAAATAAATTTTATTTGTGCAAACGAAGATAGGTAGAATTGTAGGCCAACGGGGGATCTCAAACAGCGTCTTGCGGGCAGGAACGGCCGGCGTCGCGAGGTCTTCTTTTAATAGGGCCCTTATTCGACTATGATCCAAATACGCGAGCCTCTCGGTGGCAGATGGGGGGCAACCATGATGGAGGAGGAAGTCACATGAAAGGCGATCCGAGGGCGCTCAAGGCGCTGAACGACGTGCTGCGCAAAGAGCTGACCGGAATCAATCAATACTTCATGCACTCGCGGATGTGCCGCAACTGGGGCTACCAGGTGCTGGACCAGTTCATCTGGAAGGAATCCATCGAGGAGATGCAGCACGCGGACGAGATCATCAACCGCATCCTGCTGCTGGACGGCGTTCCAAACGTCGCCGGCTACGACAAGATCATGGTGGGCAAGTCCGTCAAGGAGCAGTTGGAGAACGACCTCGGACTGGAAGAGGCCGCCATCAAGGTGCTGCACGCCAGCATCGCTACATGCAACGAAGCGGGCGACCATGTGAGCCGCGAGCTCCTGGAGCGGATTCTGGCGGACGAGGAGAACCACGTGGACTGGATCGAGGCGCAGCTCCACCTGATCCAGGAGGTCGGCATGGAGAACTACCTGGCGCAGCAGATCCACGCCGCCGGTGGCGGCGGCGAAGCGGGCGGAGCGTAGAGCCGCGGCAGCCGTCGCCGGCAGGGTGAAATCGACGTGGTCGCAAAACGATCAGAAGTCTCTTCCGCGACGGAAGACTACCTCAAGGCCATCTACAGCCTGGCTGAGGAGAATGACCAGGTGATCGCGGCGCGGGTGGCGGAGGACATCGGCGTGACGCCCTCCACCATGTTCAGCGCGCTCCGCCGGCTGGAGAAGGAAGAGTTCGTGCGGGTGGAGCGCCGCAAGAACATCTACCTGACGTCCAAGGGCCGCGAGGTGGCCGAGGCCATCCTGCGCCGGCACTTTCTCACCGAGCGGCTGCTGACCGACCTCTTGGGGCTCGACTGGGTCACCGCCCACCAGGAAGCGCACCACCTGGAGCACGCCATATCGCCGGTCGTGGAGGAGCGCCTGGCGGCGATCCTGGACAACCCGTCCACCTGCCCCCACGGCAACCCCATTCCGGTGAAGGGGGAGCCGTCCCCACGCCGCGAGTGGAACCCCCTGAATACCGCGGAGGCGGGTACCGAGGTCATCTTCCGCTGCATCACCGAGACCGGCGAGCGCGACGCGGTGCTGCTTTCGTTCCTCTACGACCACGACGTCCGCCCCGGCACCAGGATCGACATCCTCGACGTCTCGCCGTCCCTCGGCACCATCAGCCTCAAGGTAGGCGACAACGAGGTCGTCCTCGGCCTCGAGGCCGCCAAGAAGATCTACGTGCAGTGACCGCTCCAGGCCCCGCCTGGGAGCCTGTCCGAGTATTCGAACCGCAGCCAGTAGGTCGGGTTAGCCGAAGGCGTAACCCGACTCAGCACGATCCTGTGTCGGATTACGCTTCGCTAATCCGACCTACGAGGCTGACGCCTATACCAGGGCGGCCACGGCTACACCCGCGGCCACCACCGCCATCCAGCACAGCCGTCTGAACCCGATCCGGTCCCCCAGCCAGATCCGTGCGGTGACCGCGGTGACGGCGGCGAAGCACGAGAAACCGATGGCGGCGCCGACCCGGTCGCCGCCGGAAGAGCCGGTCAGGAAGAAGCCCAGGGCCACCGTTTCCAGAACCGCCTGGAAGAACACGAGCGCCCACGTCGTGCCGCGCGGCCAGGCCAGCGGGGCGCGCCGCCGCTGGAGAGCCATGAAGCCCAGTGCGCCGGCGAGGGCGAAGGCGCGGTTCAGGTAGACCGCAGGAACCGTGCCGAGCGCGGCGCCCGCCTCCTGTGCGAGGAACATGCGCAGCGCCACCGACACGGCGGCGCCGAGTCCCAGAAGCGCGGTCACGCGCAACCAGGCGCGGTCGTAACGCTCCTTCCCCGGCTGCTCGGGCTGGGCCAGCATCGCCACGCCGCCGAAGACCGTCAGCGCCGCGACCCCGTGGAGCCAGTGATAGGGATGGCCGGCCAGCACGTTCAGGCCCACGAGCATCACCGTGAAGCTCGACGTGGCCGGGGACGCCACGGTCACCGGACCCCGCACCAGCGCACGGAAGAGCATGGCCAGGACCGCGACGTTCAGGACCCCGGACATGACCGAGGCGCCCCAGCCCCACGCGTTCCATGCCGGCCACCCGCCGCTCGCCGCGAACCAGACCGTCATGACGGCGAACGGGGGGATCATGATGAGCGCGATGAGCACGGACAGGGAGATACGGCTCGCCGTGACCCGCGCCACGCAATCGGAAACACCGATCAGGGTGGCGCCGCACAGCCCCCAGACCAGTCCGCTCATGACCTTCCCCGGCGCACGGCCGCCATGCCTTGCCTGTTCCTTTCCACGACCCTTCAGACCTTTCAGACTCTCCGGCCGGTGGCAAACGCGGACTCGAAATGTCCCCGAGACTGTGGTACGGCTCAGAAGGAAGCGCCCGTCCCGCAAGGGGGTTACCAGACCGGGAACGGGTGCGGCAAAGGCCCCTTGAAACGGGCGACAACGGGCGAGAAGGGAGAACCGAATGCAGCCGGTAACCGACATGCGGAGCTTCATCGAGCGACTGGACGAGATGGGGGAGGTCAAGCGCATCGAGGGCGCGGACCTCGACACGGAGGTGGGGGCGCTCACCGAGCACATGGGCGATCTGGAGTCCTCGGCGCTCCTGTTCGAGGGCTTCGACGGGTTCCCCAAGGGCTTCCGCATCGTCTCCAACCTGTTCCGCACCTGCCGGCGCACGGCGGTGGCCATGGGCGTTCCCACGGACGTCAAGGGGGTGGATTTCCTCCACGCCTGGCGCAACCGGACCCTGGAGTTCCAGCCGCTGCCTTACGAGCAGGTGGAGGGTGGGCCGGTGTTCGACAACCAGATGGACGAGGACGAGGTGGACCTGACCCGGTTCCCGACGCCCTTGTGGCACGACCTCGACGGCGGCCGCTACATCGGCACCGGGTGCGGCGTCATCACCAAGGACCCGGAGTCCGGCGGCATCAACATCGGCACCTACCGGGTGATGATCCAGGAGAAGAACAAGGTCTCGGTCAAGATGAACAAGGGCAAGCACGGGCGGCTGGCCATGGAGCGGGCCCACGCCCGCGGCGAGGCGCTGCCCGTGGCCATCTCGCTGGGGCAGGAGCCCAGCGTGATGCTGTCGTCGCAGATGCCGCTGCCGCCGTCGGTGAACGAGTACGAGTTCGCCGGCTGGATGCAGGGCAGCCCCATCCCGGTGGTCCGGGGCGCCGTCACCGGCCTGCCCATCCCCGCCAACGGCGAGGTGGTGCTGGAAGGGGAGATCCCGCCGCTGCCGCCGGAGCAGCTCCCCAAGGAAGGACCCTTCGGCGAGTGGCCGGGCTACTACACCGAGGCCACCGAGGGCGACGTGCCGCTCATGACCGTCAAGCGGGTCTACTACCGCGACGACCCCATCATCCTGGGCGCGCCGCCGGTGCGGCCGCCCAACAGCTACCTGCCCATCCCGCTGGGCGCCATCACCCTCTGGGAGCAGCTCGAGAAGGCCGGCATCCCCGACGTCAAGGGTGTCTGGGGCTTCGTCTACGGCGGCCAGCCCGGTCCCTTCACCGTCATCTCCATCAAGCAGCGCTACACCGGCCACGCCAAGCAGGCGTTGCTGGTGGCCGCTGGCGCCCGCGCCGGCGCCTACGGCGGCAAGATGGTGGTGGTGGTGGACGACGACGTGGACATCACCAACCCGGGCGAGGTCATCTGGGCCATGTCCACCCGCTGCGACCCGCGCGAGGGCATCGACATCGTGAAGAACGTGTGGGCCTCGGTGTGCGAGCCGGTGATCTCTCCCATGGACCGGGACACCAAGGGATACGTCACCGACCGCGTGCTCATCGACGCCTGCCGCCCGTACCAGTGGTTCGACCGCTTCCCGCCGGTGAACGCGTTCGAGCCGCAATACAAGGACAAGGTGGCGAAGAAGTGGGGCGTATGAGCCGTAGTCGTAGGGAGGCGATCCGTTACACCAGAGTGCTTCAAGCCATGTCGTCACCTCATCATTCAACCGTCCTGCGCATCAGCACCAGGTCGTCGAGGACGAGATTGGACGACCAGATGAACTGTGCGTCGGCCGCCGGGTCGTCGAACACGTCGCGGAAGTTCATGAACGCGGGCTTGTTGTCGACACCGACGGTGTCATTGGAAAAGACGGTGGCGAGCGGCCAGCCGCTGTCGTCGAAATCCAAGTTTTTCCGTCGCCCACAGTCTGGCTATCGATGATGGCCGGATCGTGGCCGTCGGTTCAGCCGAGGCGGTGGCCCGCCACAAAGGTCCGAATACCCGGATCATCGAGCTGGGGGGCAAGACGGTGATCCCCGGCTTGATCGACAATCATTTTCATTTCATCCGCAGCGTATGGAATTATCAGCGCGAAGTCCGCCTCGATGGCGTCACCAGCCGGGCCAAGGCATTGGCGATGATCGCCGCGAAAGCGGCTTCGGCGCCCAGGGAGCAGTGGATTACCGTGCTCGGCGGCTGGTCGCCGGCCCAGTTCAGGAACGAGCCGGGCGGCTTCACGCTCGCCGAGCTGGATGCGGCGGCGCCCGACAATCCCGTCTACATTCAGCAAAGCTACCGCACGGCATATGCCAACAGCGTGGCCTTGAAAGCGGTGGGGCGGGATCCCGCCGAAGGCGCCCGGATGAGGGGGCGGCAAAACTTCCGACCCTTCATGCGCTTTATCGGCTGGCGCCACAAGAGTTCCAGCGAAAAAGCGATACTCGCCTATATGGCCGCGCTGAATCGAGTGGGCCTGACGACGGTCTACGATATCGGACGGCCGAGCGAGGGGAAGCTGGCGCCGGTTGCAAGCATGGCCGCCGCCGGGCCGATGCCGCTGCGGGTCTTCCACACGCTGCGCTACCGCGCCACCGATCCCCAAAGTACGGACGATGCCCTGGAACTCATAACCGGTGGCGCCGCGAAGCCGTTCAGCACGACGGATCAATTCGGCGTGATCGGACTGGGCGAGCACATATACGGACCGATGCACGACCGGGCCAATCGCCAGGAACGCTGGGAAGAATCTGTCTGGGGTCCCGTACGCACCATTTCGCGCGCCGCCGCCAAGCATGGCTGGCCGATCCACGAACACACCATGAGCGGGCCTACCATTTCCCAGTTCATTGACCTGGTCGAAGAGATCGCGTTCGACACCCCCGATGTCAAGGATCTGCGCTGGACGCTGGCGCATTCGTTGGGGATCACCGAACCGGACCTGAATCGAGCCCGCAGGTTGGGGGTGGCGGTAGCCGTGCACTCCCAGGCGATGATGAGCTCGCGGTCGCGCAACCGCCCGCCTCTCGGCAGCATCGAGCGTTCCGGAGTCCTGTGGGGGTTGGGCTCGGACGGCTCCATCGTCGCACCGATCAATCCGTTCCTGACCCTGGGCTGGGCCGTGACGGGCCGCAATATCGCGGGGCAGAGGGCCTGGAGCGACGATCAGCGCGTCTCCCGCAAAGCCGCCCTCATCGCCCATACGATCAACAACGCGAAGCTGCTGTTCAAGGAAAAGAGTCTCGGGTCATTGGAAACCGGCAAGCTGGCGGATCTGGTGGTGCTCGACCGTGACTACCTGACGGTCCCGCCGGACGAAATCGCCGCCATCCGACCCGTCCTCACCATGACAGGCGGTCGGATCACCTTCGAAGAGAACTAGTGTGGTGTCCCGCAGATTATGTTGCGAATTGACCAGACACCACACTAGGTCCGTGCCCCAGGCTAGTCGGGACGCTCCGCGTGGAGCGCTTGTGCCCGCCAAATGTGCTATATTGCATCCGATTCGGCGTCACAGGTGCCGGATGATGCGACGGTAGGACATACGCGCTCACGGCCAAGTTTCAAACCCGCGCCGCGACGGCAGGGTCATGGGGAAACGAGGCGCATGAGCCGCGGAAAGGGAGTGGCGTACATGAGGGTGGTTCTCTCAAGAACGGTCGGCATCGCGGCGCTGGCGCTCGCGTTCGTTCTCGCGCCGGTGGCCGAAGCCCCCGCCCACAAGTCCATCCTCAAGGTCGAATTCGCCGAGCGGCGCGAGCTCAACGTCCTCATCGACAACTTCGCCCTCACCGACCAGAACGGCGGGCGCGTGGAGTTCGGGAAACTCCGGGGCAAGCCGCTGGTCATCAACTTCATGTACACGTCGTGCCCGGACGTCTGTCCGCTGCTGACGGCGAGCCTCAAGATCCTCCGTGACCACATGAAGCCGGCGGAGGCCAGAGACATCCGCTTCCTGTCCATCACCACCGACCCCGAGGTGGACACGCCGAAGGTGCTCAAGGCCTACAGCAAGCGGCACAAGGCCGACGCCTCCAACTGGTCGTGGCTCACGGGAGAAGCCCGGGAGCTGGCGCCGGTGTGGCAGGGCTTCGGCGTCAGTGTCAAGCGGCTCGCGAAGGGTCTTATCGAGCACACCACGCTGACCGTAGTGGCGGACGCTCGGGGGTTCATGCGCTTCGCCTACTTCGGGTCCGCGCCGGACCCGGACGTGCTGCTGAAGGACCTGCGAGCGCTCGAGACAAGTCCATCGACCTGACGGAATTTCTCGTGATGGCGTCCTTCGACTTCGCGCCGCTGACGCGGCGCTACGCTCAGGACGAACGGAGATGGGGTTTTCCGTTCGTCCTGAGCGTAGCGAGGCGCAGCCGAGCGAAGTCGAAGGACGGCTCGGCTGAAGGTTGAGCCGTGGAATCGCTGCTGAGCGATATCTTATGGGAGACCGTCTGGGTCTTTTACGAGGCCTCGATCTATCTCCTCGTCGGCTTCTTCGTCGCCGGACTCCTGCACGTCTACCTGCCGGCGAACCTCATCGCGCGGCACCTGGGCCGTAACGACGCCCGCTCGGTGGGCTTGGCCGCGCTCTTCGGCGCGCCGATCCCTCTGTGCTCGTGCGGCGTTTTGCCGGCCGCGGCCTCCCTGAAACGGCAGGGGGCCGGCCGGGCGCCGCTTGTCTCGTTCCTGATCTCGACCCCCGAGACCGGGGTGGATTCCGTGGCGCTGACCTACGGGCTCATGGGTCCGGTCATGGCGGTGGTCCGTCCCGTGGTGGCGGTGGTGACCGCGCTGATCGCCGGCATCGCCTCCATGGGGGTCAAGGAGGATCCGGAAGGCGCGCCGCCGGTCGACCTGGCCTGCGACGACGCGTGCGCGGAGAGCGGGGCGCACGAGGATTCGCGCGACGACGGCGGCGCGGCGCCGGGCCGGGCCCGCCGTTTCCTCCATTCCCTGGAGTACGGCTTCAGCTCGGTGCTGGACGACATCGCATTGTCGCTCCTCATCGGCCTGGTGCTGACCGGCATCCTGTCCGGCCTTCTGCCCGACGGCTTCTTCACCGACGTGCTCGGGTGGGGCTCGGGGCTCATGCCGATGCTGGCCATGATCGTGCTGGGCCTGCCGCTCTACCTCTGCGCCAGCGCCTCCACTCCCATCGCCGCCGCGCTCATGGCCAAGGGCCTTTCCCCGGGCGCGGCGCTGGTCTTCCTGCTGGTGGGGCCGGCCACCAACCTGGCCACCATGACCGTGGTCGGACAGCTCCTGGGCCGCCGCCATCTCGGCGTCTACCTCGGCGCCATCGTGCTGGTGAGCCTGGCCGCGGGCCTGCTGGTGGACGCGACCCTGGCGGACTTCATCCACGTCGCTCCCTTCGGCGACCCGGGGCAGGACGGCGACATCCTGTTCGCGCTCAAGGCTCTGTCGGCGGTGGGCCTGGCGCTGCTGCTGCTGCGGAGCTTCCGGCGCAAGGGCTTGGGCGCCACCTGGCGGGAGGCCGCCACACAACTCCGTCAGACCGGCGAGGCTCTCAGGGCCCTGCGCCCGGGCAACCTCCTCCGCGGGCCGGTGCTCGCGGCCGGACTGATCATCGCGCTGCTCGCCGCCATCCCCGCCTTTACGCTCATCGTCGGGCCCGGCCAGCGCGGCGTCATCCAGCGGTACGGACGGGTGGTGGCCGCCGATCTCGAACCGGGCCTGTACTTCCATCTCCCGCCGCCTTTCGGCAGAGGAACCGCGGTGGACGTGGCGCTGATCCGCCAGGTGACGGTGGGGTTCCGGGGCGGCGTCAACGGCGCCCGGCCGGCCCTCGACGAGCAGGCGTTCTACCTGACCGCGGACGGCAACATCATCGACATGCGGGCCGTGGTCCAGTACCGCGTCACCGACCCGGCCGTGTACGCCCTGGGCGTCGAGGAGACCCCGGCGGTGGTGCTCGGGCTTGCCCGCCGCGAGCTGGTCAGCCTGCTGAGCCGCAAGCCCATCGACCGGATCTACACCGTGGACCGCAGGCCCACGGAAAGGGCGCTGCGGGACCGCCTGGCCAGGCGTCTGGCGGCCCTGGGCATTGGCAGCGAGATCCTGGACGTGCGGCTGCTGGACGTGCACGCGCCGGGACGGGTCCACGACGCCTTCCGCGACGTCGCCAGCTCGCTGGAGGACCGCCAGCGCGACATCCACGTGGCCACCGGCGCGGCGAAGCAGTCCACCGCGGCGGCCGTGGGCGAGGCGGCGCGCATCACCGAGCGCGCCGAGGGACGCGCGGTGCGCGAGGTCAAGCGGGCCGAGGGACGGGCGGCCGCCTTCCGCGCTACCGCGGCGGTGCACGCTACCAACCCCGCGGTCACCGAGGCCCGTCTGTATCTTGAAACCCTGGAGGATTCCCTGGAGCTGCCGCGGAAATACATCTACATGCCGGGGACGGGCGGCGGCGACGTGGACCTCTGGGTAGGCAGCCCGTCGGTGGATTTCCTGAACCTCGGGGCTCCCGAGCCCGGGAGAGGACGCTAATGTCCTGTCCGATAGTCAAATACAACCCCTCTCCCTCTGGGAGAGGGTGGCCGAGGGCCGGGTGAGGGACTAGCATGGCCAAACGCATTGCCTCTGTCCTGTTGCTGGCGCTGGTGGTGGTCGGCGCCGTCACCTCCTTCGTCGTGGTGGACGAGCGACGCCACGCGGTCATCACCCAGTTCGGCAGGCCGGTCTCGGTGTTGAGCGACGCCGGCTTCTATCTCAAGCTGCCGGTGCCTTTCCAGCGCGCGAGCATCCTCGACAAGCGAATCCTGATCACCAACACGCGGGAGACCGAGCTGCTGACGGCGGACAAGAAGAACGTGCTGGTCTCCACCTACATCTCCTGGAAGATCGCCGACCCCCTCCGTTACCTGGCGGCGCTGCGCACGCGGGAGTTCGCCGAAAACCGCCTGGCCGCGCTGGTCCAGTCCGAGCTCGGCAGCGCCCTGGGGGACCGGCCCTTCGGCACGATCCTGGGGGCCGCCGGGAACGGCGCCAGCTTGGCCGAGCTGGAAGGATCGGTGGAGGACGCCGTGGCCAAGGTGGCGGGGGAGGACCTGGGGATCGAGGTGGTGAGCCTGGGCGTCACCCGCCTCATCTTCCCGCAGCAGAACCTCGACAGCGTGTTCGCGCGCATGCGCGCCGAGCGCGCGCGCATCGCCCGGGGCCATCGCTCGGAGGGGCGCGCCGAGGCCCAGAAGATCGCCGCCCGGGCGGAGCGGGAGCGGGCGCGGATCATCGCCGACGCCGAGGCCGAGGCCGCCATGCTGCGGGGCAGGGGGGAGGCGGAGGCGGCGCGCATCTACGCGGGGGCCTACGAGGGGCACGGCGAGTTCTACCGCTTCCTGCGCACGCTGGAGGCCTACAAGAAGGTCCTGAACGAGAAGACCACGCTGGTGCTGCCGGCGGACTCGCCGTTCCTCGATCTGCTGACGTCGCGTATTCCGAGCGCCGGAGCGGGATCTGGGCGGGACGGCAAGGCCGCGGAACGGAAACCGGAGGCCCCGGAGCGGGCCGGCGCCGGCCGCGGCGATGAAGCGTCCGGCAAAAGCGGGCTCAACACGGGCTCATGAGCGGACGGGCACGATACTGGACGGTGCTCTCGGGCGCCGTCCTGCTGGCGGGCTACCTGGCGCTCGGGGTCTACAACGTCGAGTCCGACGAAAGCGCGGTGGCATACGTGCTCGGCCGCGCGGTGGGCCGGGACGTGCTGCCGGGAATTCACTGGAACCCGCCGTGGCCCTGGGGCCGGGTGGCGGTGGCCAGGACCGCGACGAACTTCATCATGCCGGTGGAGCACTCGGACCCCGGAGGAACCGAGGAGTCCCTTTGGCTGCTGGGCGATACCAACGTCATCGTCGGCCGGCTGGGGATCCAGTACAGCATCCGCAGCTTGACCCGGTTCGAGGTCTCCCACGAGGACCCGCGCGAGCTGCTGCGCCGGGCCGGCCGCCAGATCGTCACCCGGTTCCTGGCTGGCGAGAACGTGGACGCCGCCCTCACCACCCGCAGGAGCGACCTGCTGACCGCCGTGCAACGGCAGGTCCAGTCGATACTCGACGATCACGGCGCGGGCATCGAGATCCAGTCGGTGAACATCCAGGCGCTGGCGCCGCCCGAGCAGGGCGGTGTGCGCCAGGCGTTCCAGGAGGTCCAAAGCGCCCTGGCGGACCGGGAGCGGGTGGTCGACGAGGCCCGCGCCGACCGCGCTCAGACCCTCGCTGAGGCCGAAGGCGAGGCGGAGCATCGCGTGGCCCAGGCGCAAGCGGCGCGCCACCGGCGCGTGGAGATCGCCAAGGGCGAAGGAGAGCGCTTCCGCCGCCTGGCGCTGGAGCACCGCAGGAACCCCAAGCTCACCGAGGAACGGCTCTACCTCGAAGCCCTCGAAGAGATCCTGCCGCACATGGACACCTACGTCGTCCAGTCGGGCCCGGACGGCAAGGTCAACCTGCGCGTCGTCCGGTGAGGCGCGAAGGCGCGATTCCCCGCCTTGACAAGCCGAAATATTGAGAATAGGAAATCATTATCTATTCTCGCTTGAGGGGGTACGTGAAAATGAAGAGACTGGCAGGTTCTTTCCTTGCAATCGTCGTGGGCCTCTGGATCGGTGCCCACCCGGGGCTCGGCAGCGAGTCAAAGGTGGGCGTGGTGGCCAGCATCCTGCCCGTCGCTTATGTCGCTCAAGAGTTGGGAGGCGAGCGCGTCAAGGTGGATGTGCTGGTGCCGCCGGGCGCGAGCCCCCACACCTTCGAACCGGTACCGAGCGACATGGTCAAGCTGCAACGCGCCCGCCTCTTGCTGAAGGTCGGCGCCGGTCTGGATGCGTGGGCCGACAAGCTCCGGGGCGGCGTTTCCGGCGAGCTCGAGATGGTAACCCTGATCTCGGTGCCGGGAATAAAGCCCATCGAGGGCGGCCATGATCATCACGATCACGGCCACGGGAAGAAGCCCGAGAAGAAACACGACGACCACGGTCATGACCACGAGAAAAAGGCGGAAAAACACGACGACCACGGCCACGAGGAAAAGCACGCGAAGAAGCACGACGACCACGGCCACGGCGAGAAGCATGCAATGAAGCATGACGATCATGGCCACGGCGAGCATGCCGGGGAGTCGGGAGAGGGAATGGATCCCCACTTCTGGCTCGACCCGATACGGATCAGGGATGCGGTGGTTCCCGCGATCGTGGAACATCTCATCGAAGCGGATCCGGCGGGAAAGGAATACTACGAGAAGCGCGGCCAGGACTTCCACAAGCGGTTGACGGCCCTGGATATCCAGGTCCGGCGGGAGCTTGCCAAGGCGAAGGGCCGGAAGTTCGTTGCCTTTCACAGTGCCTGGCCCTATTTTTCCGAGCGGTACAACGTCGAGGAGGTGGCGGTGGTCCAGGAGTTCGCCGGCGAGGAGCCGACCCCCAAGGAGATGGTCGAACTGGTGCGCGGCGCGCGCGCGGCGGGGATCCGGAGCATACTGGTGGAGCCGCAGCTCAGTCCGCGGGTGGCGCAGACCATCGCGAGCGAGTTCGGCGGCGGGACGGTGATGGTGGACCCCCTGGGGGACTCCGGCGATCCGGCGCGTTCCACCTACGAGAAGCTGATGCTGTTCAACGCGCGCGCCTTCGCGCAGGCGCTTGGGGGGCAGAATTGACCGAACGCAACGGCACGGTCGTGGTAGGCCTGAACGGCGTGTCGGTGGAGTTGGGCGGCCATAGCGTCCTGCACGACATCAACTTCAACGTGCGCGAGGGCGGGTTCGTGGGCATCGTGGGTCCCAACGGAGCGGGCAAGACCACGCTGCTGCGCACGATCCTGGGTCTCGTGCCCGTCGTGAGCGGCAGGGTGGAAGTGTTCGGCCGCCCTCCCGGACGCAACGGCTCCCATGCCATCGGCTACGTGCCGCAGCGCCAGAGCATCGCCGACAGCTTCCCCGCCACCGTCGGCGACGTGGTGATGATGGGGCGGCTGCGGCACCTGGGGCTCATGCGGTTCCCCGGCCGGAAGGACTGGCAGCGGGTGGACGACAGCCTTTCGCTCGTGGGCATGCTGGACCGCAGGGACCGCGCCGTGGGACGTCTGTCCGGCGGCGAGCAGCGCCGGATCATGCTGGCGCAGGCGCTGTGCGCCAGCACCCGCCTGCTGGTGCTCGACGAGCCCACGGTTGGGCTCGACCTCCCTGCCGAGCACGAGTTCTACGCGCTGCTCCGGAGACTCATCCGCGACCTGACCCTGACCATCGTGGCGGTGTCCCACGATCTCGTGGCACTGGCCGGCGAGACCGACGAGCTGATCTGCATCAACCAGCGCATGCATATCCACGGCAACGCCGAGGAGGTGATCCACAGCCACGCCATTCGCGAGGCCTACTGCTGCGAGTTCGACTTCCTGGCCGGCGAGATCGCCCACCATGAGAGCCACGACCACGTCGATTCGTGACCCGCGCCACCGTCCCGGGTTGAACTTCATTCGATAGTCCCATGTTCGATTCGCCTTCATGCAGCGCACGGTCCACGCGCTGATGCACCGGATCATGGACTAATAGCCTCATGTTCGAATTTGCCTTCATGCAGCGCGCCCTCGCGGCCGCGGTCCTGATAGGCCTGCTGTGCGGGATCCTGGGCTTCTTCGTGGTCTTGCGACGCCTGGCGTTCATCGGCGTGGGCATTTCCCATTCGGCCATCGGCGGCGTCGCCATCGGCATCCTGGCGGGCTGGAACCCGCTCCTCACCGGCGGCTTATTCGCCGTGTCCGTGGCGCTGGGCATCGCGCTGGTGAGTCAGAGCGACCGCATCAGCGAAGACACGGTCATCGGCGTGTTCTTCTCGGGGTCCATGGCGCTCGGGATCGTGCTCTTCAGCATGAAGAGCGGCTATCAGCAGGATCTCTTCAGCTATCTCTTCGGCAGCGTGCTGGCCATCTCCACCGGGGAGCTCGTGGCCCTTTCCTGCGCCAGCGCGGTGATCATGGCGGTCATCGTGCTGACCTTCAAGGAGCACCTGCTGATCGCGTTCGACGAGGAAGTGGCCTCGGCCTACGGCCACAAGGTCGTCGCGCTCAACATGCTGCTGCTGGTGATGCTGGCCCTGACCGTGGTCATCGGCGTGCGGCTGGTGGGCCTGCTGCTCATCCAGGCCCTGCTGGTGGTGCCGGCGGCCATCGCGGCGCTGTGGGTGATGAATTTCCGCTGGCAGGTGCTGCTGGCGGCGTTGATCGGCTCCCTTTCCGGCGTGACCGGCCTGGTGCTGGCGTATCAACTCGACATCGCCGCCGGCGGAGCCATCGTGCTCGTGGCCGTGTCGTTCTTCTTCGTCACCCTGCTCGCCCGCCTGCTGAGCAGGCAGGGCTAGGGAAATGGCGTCCTTCGACTTCGCTCGGCAGACCTCGCTACGCTCAGGACGAACGGTTGTAGGGGTCCTTCTCCGTTCGTCCTGAGCCCTTCGTCAAGCCTGTCCTGAGCTTGACGAAGGGCTCAGGACAAGTATAGCGCCGCGAGCATGATCCCCGTTCGTCGACGAGCCTATCGGGAGCGGCAGGCGGTGTGTTCGGGGCATCCATCATCGGCGCGTCGCGGAGCGGGTAATGGATACCGATTGCCTGGTTGGCGCGCTCGGGTTAGTTTGTCGCAACAATCCAACCCGTGCTCAAGGGACGACGATATGGTGGTCAAGAACCTGTTGCCGGCATTGCTGTTTTCCTGGACCATCGCGGGGTTTGCGTCGGCTGTCGCCGCGGACCGCGTCGTGGCCACGTTCAAGCCTGTGCACTCGCTGGTGAGCGCCGTGATGGCGGGGGTGGGCGAACCGTATCTGATCATGCGGGGCACGGCGTCGCCAAACACCTACCGCATGCGGCCGTCCGATGCCCGCGTGATCGGTAAGGCCCGCGTCATCTTCATGATCGGCGAGTCCGTCGAGAATACGCTTGCCGGACCCGTCCGCAAGCTCGGCGGAAAGGCCCGCGTGGTGAAGTTGGGGGAGGTGCCGGGGCTGGTCCGCATGCCGCTCCGCGCGGGCGGCGGGTTCGAGGATGAAGGGCATGGCCACGCCGACGGACACGGCCACAGCCACGGGCACGAAGACGAAGCCTTCGACATGCACGTCTGGCTCGATCCGGTGAACGCCGGGTTGATGGCGCTGGTCATCGCCCGCTCGCTTGCCGAGGTGGATCCGGCCAACGCCGCGAAGTACCAGGCGAACGCCGACGCCGTGATCGCCAGGCTCGACGATCTGACCGCGAAGCTCGACGCGGAGCTTGCCCCGGTGCGCGAAAAGCCCTTCATCGTGTTCCACGATGCCTACCAGTATTTCGAGAAGCGCTTCGCGCTCAAGGCCGTGGGCTCGGCGGTGGTCAGCACCAGCCGGTCGCCCGGCGTCCGGCGCGTCAGGGAGCTGCGCAAGAAGGTGCGCGACCTCGGTGTGGTGTGTGTGTTCGCGGAGCCTCGCTATGACCCGCGCTTCGTCAAGCTCATCACGGAGGGCACCAAGGCGCGTGGCGGCACCGTCGATCCTGCGGGCGCCCGCATCAAGCCCGGACCCGGGATGTACTCCGCCCTGCTGCGTGACATGGCCGCGTCCTTCAAGAAGTGCCTGGCGCCGTCCGGCTAGGAAGACTCCGGTCGACAGTGCCGGTGTCCTTCGACTTCGCGCCGCTGACGCGGCGCAAAGCCCGTCCTGAGTTCGTCAAAAGGCTCAGGACGAACGGAGAAGCGGCTGTCACAACCGTTCGTCCTGAGCGTAGCGGAGCGAAGTCGAAGGACGCTATCCTTAGCCCTCCGGTGAGGAGGCTCTCCGCGAAAGGTTGAGGGCGAACCCCTCGCTGCGCACCTGTATGTGGGCGTAGTCCGCCCGCCGCGTGAACCCCTCCACCGTCCGCGTCACCGGCTCCGCGTCGAACGGATAGTCCTTGTGCGGCCCCGCGGCGCGCATGGTGGCGATCTCGTCACGGGTCAGGAAATACCGCAGCAGCAGCTCCTCGTCCGACACGCCAGCGCCGCCAAATTTGGCCCGCAACTCCTGGATGGTGGGTTCCGGCGGCTCCCACTCGGCCAGCTCCCGGGCTCGGGGGCACGCCAGGATACGGTCTTTCACGTCCGGGTCCATGGAGTCGCTGCCTTCCCGGCCCCAGCGCCCCAGGGCGTAGAGGATCACCTGGTCGGTGACTTCCCTGTAGCGTTCTCCCACGATGATGTTGATGGCCGCCTGGCTGCCCACGAACTGGGACAGGGGCGTCACCATGATGGGGTAGCCCAGCTCTTCCCGCACCCGCACCACTTCCTCCAGCGCGCGCTCCATGTGGTCGCCGAGGCCCACCCGTGCGAGCTGGTGGCGCAGGTTGGAGATCATGCCCCCCGGCACCTGGTGCAGGTACTGGCTGTAGTCGTACTCCACGGGCGCGCCGATGGGCAGTCCCTCCCGTAGCGCCACCTGGGTGAAGTACTCGGACACCGGCCGCAGCACCTCCTCGTCCACCGTGGTCTCGTAGCCCAGGCTCCGGGCGTTGGCCGCGACGTTGAACAAGGACGGGTTCGACGACCCGTTGGCCAGCGGCGGCAGCGCGGTGTTGATGATGCGGATGCCCTGCTTGATGGCCTCCAGGGCGCACAGCGGCCCCAGCCCGGTGGTGCAGTGGGTGTGGAACTCCAGCGGGATGGAGCCGATGTTCTCCTTGATGAGTGGCACCAGCGCGCGGGTGCGGTCGGGCGTCAGCAGGCCGCCGGGGTCCTTGAAGCAGATCCGCGCCACCGGCAGCGTGGCCGCCTGGCGGGCCCGCTCCGCGAAGTACGCGTCGGTGTGCTTGGGGGACACCGAGTAGATGATGTTCAGGATGGGCTCGAGCCCGGCCTCCGTGGCGATGCCCAGCGTCTTGCGCCACCCCGCGATGTCGTTCCACTCGTCGGAGATGCGCCCCTGGCGGACGCCGTTGGCCGCCATCCGCTCCAGGAAGATCCGCTGGATGACCACCGGCGTGAGCTCGAAGCCGTTGCGGCCGCCGATGATGACCCGCAGCGGCGTTTCCCGGATGCAACCGGCCACCAGCCGGATCCGTTCCCAGGGGTCCTCGTGCAGCTCGCGCACGCACTTCTTGATGTGCGAGCTGGACATCAGCTCCATGCCCCTGAAGCCCGCCCGGTCCATGCGCTCGCCCACCGCCAGCATCATCCCGGTGCGCATGGACTCCGCCCACAGGCTCTGGTGCCCGTCGCGGAGCGTCGTGTCGACGAATTCTATGGGTTCCAACGGTGCTCCTTTCTCATTTCGGCCCTCACGTCCGTCTCTCCACCGTCACGCGCGCCCCTCCACTGTCATTCCCGCGAAAGCGGGAATCCAGGGGCGGTGGATGGGCGCTACGACGTGCCCCCGCCCCGCCCCACCTGGATTCCCGCTTCCGCGGGAATGACGGAAACGGAGCCCTCTGACGGAGACGGGGTCATGTGAGATTGTCGTACCAATGCCTTGACGATCACAAGCGTGTCAACTCTCGGCCGCCGCGTTGCGCCCGGCGATGCGGCCGAAGGCCAGCACCTCGGTGAGGTTGCTCGCGCCGGGGTAGTTCTGCGACCACATCGAGCCCAGCTCGCCGGCGCCGTAGAGTCCCTTGATGGGGCGCCCCCAGGCGTTCAGCACCTGGGCCCGGGCGTTGCGCCGGGGGCCGCCCTGGGTGTTGAACAGGCTCGGCCACAGAGCCGCGCCGTAGAACGGCGGGTGCTCCAGCGGCCGTAGCGTGCCAGGAGAGCGTCCGAACGTCTCGTCGCCGCCCGCGGCGCATGCCCGGTTGTATTCGTCCACGGTCCGTTCCAAAGTCGCCGCGTCCAGGCCGAGCGCGGCCGCCAGCGCGGCAGGGGCGTCGCCCTCCTTGATCCAGCCCTTGGCCACCTCCGCCGTGTTGTCGTCGCTCCAGCGGTAGCGTTCGGCCACCGCGCCTCGTCCGGTGTTGGCTACCGGCCCGGCCGCCCGCGTGGCCTCGTCGAACACCACGAACGAGGGCACCCGCGGGCGCTCCATGGTCTCCAGGTCCAGCTCCGTCACCAGCGAGCCCACGGCGTGGGCGTCCATGGCGGTCTCGTCGACGAAGCGACGCGCGCGACGGTCCACGTAGATGAAGCCAGGGCCGGGCATGGCGTGGATGACGGCGCCGTCGAAGCCGTCCACGCGGTAGCCGAAGCCCGCGGCCACGGCGTTCATGTGCCACAGCGACGCGCCCACGTCCGCGGCCATGCGGATGCCGTCGCCGGTGTGGCCGGACGCGCCCAGGGACCAGAAGCGCTGCCCCAGGAACTGAAGCTGCATGTCCGGGTCCCATTCGTAGCCGCCGCAGGCGAGGACCACCGCCTTGCGCGCGTGGATGGCGATCTCCTCGCCGCCACGGCGCGCCGTGAGCCCGGTGACCGCGCCGTCGCCGTCCCGCACGAGCCGCACGGCCGGGCACTCGAACAGCACCGGGATGCAGCGCTCGTCGACGTTCCGGTCCAGCAGCTCCCACAGGTCGCGGCCGTTGGCGGTGGTCTCGCCCTTGACCCGGAGCCTGGGCCCGACGCCGTCGGCGCCGGGCTGCTCGGGCGAAGCGGCGCCGGTGGGATAGACGGGATAGCTCGCGGGCACGGCCTGGAGCGGGTCGACGGCCACGTCGCCGCCCAAGGAGCGCAGCCACGCTTCGTTGTCGTGGCTCTCGCGCACCAGGGTCTCGATGACCTCCGGGTCGGTGGCGCCGCCGCACAGAAACGTGATGTGCTCCACGGCGCGGTCGAGCGCGCCGAAGGTGCGCACCGAGCCGGCGGACAGCCGCGTGTTGCCGCCGCCGGAAGCCGCCTTCTCCACGATCAGCACCTTGGCGCCGAGGTCGGCGGCGGTGATGGCGGCCACGGCGCCGGCGCCGCCGTAGCCCACCACGGCGACGTCGGTCTCGCGCGACGAAACGGTGGCTTTGCTCATTCCGGCTTCACCAGCCGCCCCTCTCCCACCAGCCGCTCGATGATCTTGCGGGCCTCGGCGCGGGTCTCCACCGTGTCCTGCAGCTTGCGGTCGCGCCAGCCGTCGTTGGGCCAGCGCTTGGCCTTGGCGTACACCGGGGCGTACATGTCGCTGCGCAGCTCGATGAGGAAGTTCCACACGTGGCCGGAGTCGGCCATGCGCGTGCGTTCCCAGCGCAGGTTGTCGATGTCCACCATTCCCGTGACCACGGCCTCGCCGGGCGCCGTGGCCGCCGACTGCACGTGGCCCATGTAGTCGATGAGCTGGGTCATGCCGCGGTAGCCGCCGGTGGGGCGGTTGGAGCCCACGAAGGCGCCGCAGTTGACCGAGAGGAAGTAGCACAGGTTCTCGTAGGCGCGGGCGCGGCGGAGCACGTCCCAGGCCTCGCCCTCGGGGGCGTAGGGCTCGGCGGTGGGGTGGATCAGCAGTTCGGCGCCGCGCAGCGCCAGGCAGCGGGCCATCTCCGGAAACACCACGTCGGTGCAGGTGAGGCACGCCAGCCGGCCGATCTCGGTGTCCGCCACCGGGAACATGGCGTCCTCGCCGTAGCGTTCCGTGTACTCGGTGTAGACGTCGCCGGGACCCGTGTAGGTGGTGTTGAGGTTGTTGGGGCCGTTGTTCTTCCGGTACTTGAGGATGATGTTGCCGTCCGGGTCGATGATGAAGCTCGTGTTGAAGAGGCGGCCGGGCCAGTCGTCGTCGCGCTCGTAGAGGTTGCCGACGATGTGGCAGCCGCGCTCCCGGGCCTTGCGGCCGATCTGGTCGGTGACATCGCCGGGTATGGTCTCGGCCAGAGCCAGCCATTCGTCCACCGAGCGCGGCCGGTACTGGCCGATGATGCCGTACTCCGAGAACACCGCCAGCTTCACGTCGCCCAGGCGCAGCGCGGTCCAGTCCAGCAGCTCGAAGATGCGCCCCAAGTTCTCGTCGATGATGGCGTTGCGCTCCTTCGGCTCGACGATGACGCGTGTCTGTTGCTGAATCAAGGCGACTCGATACGGTTTCATGATGCCTCCCCACCCCTGGATTCCCGCTTTCGCGGGAGTATCTGTGATGGGAGTCAAGGGCTAAGTGGCTGTGGGTTGGGGGTCGGCAACCACGGGGTGCCACGGCGTGCGATGGCATGGAGTTGCAACAAGAGCTTTCGCATCACCGCCACCAGGGCCACCTTTGCGGGCTTGCCGCGGCGCCGCAACCGACGATAGAAACCACCCAGTTCGGGGTTGCACCGTGTCGCTGACAGCGCGGCCATGTACAAGGCCCGACGGACGGTGCCACGGCCACCGCGGATGGCGCGGTAGCCTTGACGCCGGCCGCTGTCGTGGGACCAAGGCGCCAAGCCCGCCAAGGAGGTCAAGCCTCTGCCGCACCCTCGGCCCAGTTCGGGCAAGTACCCGAGCAAGGTGGCCGCGGTGAGCTCTCCCACGCCCTTCACGCTCTGATACAGGGCCGCCCGTTCCCGCAACTCCGGGTGACGCCGCCACAGCGCCTGGAGGGCCTTGTCCAGCCGCGCGATCTCCTTGTCCAGCCATGCCACATGGCGCTCACAGGACTTCTTGTTCGCCCCCCGAAGCCCCTTCTCCAGCCGATTGAGTTCCTGCACTCGCTGCTGCACCAACTGCTGCCTACGTCCCAACACCTCCCGTAACTCCTCACTGGCACCGTCCCCCTCCTCCTCCCCCTCCACCTTCATCATCGCGCCGTAATGCGCCAGCACCTCCGCGTCCATAGGATCGGTCTTGGCCCCACGCCCCAGCGCCTGCGCAAACCCCCGTACCCGCGTCGGATGCGCCACGTGCACCGCCACCCCACTCCCCTTCAGTCCCGCTACCACCCCCCGCTCGTAGCCCCCCGTCGCCTCACACACCACCTGCTTCACCCCCTCCGCTCTCAGCCACTCCCGCATCTCCCGGATGCCCCCTGCCTCATTCCTGAACCGCCGCAACCCCTCGCCCATCACCCACACCACCAACTCCCGCTTGCCTACATCTAGTGTCGTGTCCCGCAAATATATGAGCAAAGACGTTGGACCTTGGCAAGGATGGAGTCAGCGGTGGCGGTCCACATGAAGGGAGCGGCATTGCGGTTGTAGTTTTGGACGAAGAGTCGGATTTTCTGGACGAGTTGGGAGACGCTGGAGAAGGAGCCGCGGCGGATGGCCATCTGGGTGATGAGGCCGAACCAGCGTTCGACTTGATTGAGCCATGAGGCATAGGTGGGTGTAAAGTGGATGTGGTAGCGGGGGCGTTTAGCGAGCCAGGCTCTGACCTTTGGATGTCTGTGGGTAGCATAGTTGTCAGCGATGAGATGGACGTCGAAAGGTTCGGGGACGTTGGCATCGATGTGGTTGAGGAAGGTAAGGAACTCCTGGTGACGATGGCGTTTTTTGCACTGGGCGATGACTCGGCCGGTAGCAATGTCAAGGGCGGCGAACAGGGTGGTGGTGCCGTGGCGGACGTAATCATGGGTGACCCCTTCGACGTACCCCAATCCCATGGGCAGCATGGGTTGAGTGCGGTTGAGGGCTTGGACCTGGGTTTTTTCATCGACGCACAGGACCACGGCATGGTCGGGCGGGTTGAGATAAAGTCCCACGATATCGCGCACTTTCTCGACGAAGAAGGGATCGTTGGAGAGTTTGAAGTGACGCTGGCGGTGGGGTTGGATGCTGAACAGGTTGAACCACCGTTGCACGGTACTCTTGGAAATGCCGGTTTCCTCGCCCAGCGCACGCACGCTCCAATGGCTGGAACCGTCGCGTGGTTTGCTTTGCAGTGCGGCGTTGAGGGTTGTGGCCACCCGTTCATCTTCATAGGTCCTGTGGCGCCCCCGACCCAGTTCATCGTGCAGGCCCTTGATGCCGCCCATGAGATAGCGCTTGCGCCAGTTGGCGACCGTTGCCTTGTTCACGCGCATGCGCCCGGCAATAGAGCTGTTGGACTCTCCTTCTGCACAGGCAAGAACGATTTGCGCCCGCCGCACCAACCCGTGCGGCAGGGAGCGAGAGTTGGCAAGACTGACAAGTTGGGCTTTCTCTTCCTCCGCCAGAACCACAGGCTTAACCGGGCGACCACGCGGCATGGGCATCCTCCTTTTGGGGGGTTGCCCATTATTATACTAGTTATTTGTGGGACAGTACACTAGCCCTGCATATACCTTCATGCCCGCCTCCTCTTCTGCTAGGATGACGCTGTCCTCCACACTTGCTTATGCGGGGCCACTACCCCCCGGTATCTGTTCGGAGCGACAACTGGCATGCGGGGTGTCCTACTCCCGCCCGGTGCAGAGCCCCTAAAGACTCTCACCCTATGACGTGCGGCTCCCCCCGCATGCCTACCCCTCAAATTGGCCGATCTGAGAGGCTTTCTCAACATACAAATGACGATACGGAGCGTCAGCGGAGTCTTGGTTGAGCAGCTATCTCTTGTTCACTGTTTCCAGGAACCACTCCGCCATATCTTCGCGCTTGGGATACCACACCCCGTCAAAGGTTTTAACGTAGTCCACGAACTCGCGCAGGGCGCGGATGGCGTACGCCTGGCCCATGACGTGGGGGTGCATGCCCACGTTCATGATGCGGCCGCTGGCGGCGCCTTCCAGGTAGAGCTGGTCGAACTGTTCCCGGAACAGCTCCAGGGCCTGCGAGGTGGTCCGGCCGCCGCGGGAGAAGACCGCGAAGTCGTTGACGTCGTTGGAATAGGGGATGCACACCAGCGGGCCGTGGCGGGTGTTGAGCAGGTAGGGCTGGTCGTCGTTGAGATAGTCCGCCTGGAACAGCAGGCCCAGCTCCTTCAGGATGTGGGGCGTCTCGTGGGTGCTCCGGAGCGACGACGACAGCCACCCCCGGGCCGGACGTCCCACCGCCTCGGCGTAGGCGTCCAGGGTGCGGCGGATCACCTCCCGCTCCTGGTCCGGTTGGTTCGCGTAGTAGGTGAGCACGTCGTTCTGGGAGTAGTTGTGGGCCAGGATCTCCCAGCCGCGCTCGTTGGCGGCGTCGATGATGCGGCGGCGCTCGATGCCGGTGAGCGCGTTCATGGTGCAGGTGGCGGGCACGCCGGCCCGGTCGAAGACGTCGATGATGCGCCACACGCCGACGCGCTGGCCGTACTCCCGCCAGGTCCAGTTGGCGTAGTCCGGGACGTTGCCGGGCAGCATGTGCGGAATGGTGGCCGGCCCGCCGGGGTAGAGCGGCTCCGCGCTGTCGCGGGTCATCTCCCAGTATTCGATGTTGATGGTGAAGATCAGCGCCACCCGCGCGCCATGCGGCCAGCGCAGCGGCGGGCGGTCGGGAAGGGCGACGTAGTCGTACAGCATGGGCGGCTCCTAAGCGGGTGGGACAGGACACTAACATCCATTGCCCACGCCGGGCAACGCGGGCATAATGACATTGGAGGGTAAATCACATGCGGCAAACCAAGTGGCGGGCGCTCGCGTTGGCGATCCTCGTGGGCCTGGCGGTGCTGTGGGCGTTCGGCAACGCCCCGGCTTCACTCGTAGGCAAGCAGGCGCCGGAGTGGACCAACGATACCTGGATCAACTCCGAGCCGCTCAGGGTGAAGGACCTCAGGGGGAAGGTGGTCCTCATCGAGTTCTGGACCTACGGCTGATACAACTGTGTCAACACACTCCCATCGTTGGTGGGATGGCACAAGGAATACGGACCGCGGGGCCTCGTCGTGGTGGGGATCCACTCGCCGGAGTTCTCCCACGAGCACTCTTTGGAAAACGTCAAGAACGCCTGCAAGGAGCTGGGAATCGAGTTCCCGGTGGCCATAGACAACGACTTCGCCACCTGGAAGCGCTACGGCACGCGCTACTGGCCGACGCTGCACATCATCGACAAGAAGGGCGTGATCCAGTACACGCGCTTCGGCGAGGGCGGCTACGACGAGATGGAGGAGATCATCCAGCGGCTGCTGGAGGAGTAGCCGCTACCCCGCCGGGCAACTCACCCCGGTGCCACCCAGCCCGCAGTACCCCCACGGGTTCTTGGCGAGATACTGCTGGTGGTAGTCCTCGGCGAAGTAGAACTCGCCGGCTTCCACTATCTCCGTCGTGATGGGGCCGTACCCCGCCCTGGACACTTCTTCCTGATAGCGCTCGCGTGAAGCCTCGGCGGCCTTCTTTTGCTCGTCGGCGTAGGTGTAGATCCCCGACCGGTACTGCGTTCCCACGTCGTTCCCCTGCCGCATGCCCTGGGTCGGGTCGTGGGCCTCCCAGAACACCTTCAGCAGCGCCCCGTAGCTCACCACCTTGGGATCGAACACCACCAGCACCACCTCGTTGTGGCCGGTCCTGCCGGTGCACACCTCCTCGTAGGTGGGGTTCGGCGTATGACCCCCGGCGTAACCCACCGCCGTGGTGTAGACGCCGTCGAGCTGCCAGAAACAGCGCTCCGCCCCCCAGAAACACCCCAGCCCGAACACCGTCTTCTCCATGCCGTCCGGGTAGGGCGGCTCCAGCGGATGCCCGTTCACGTGGTGCGCCGCCGGCACCGGCATCCTCTCCTGCCTGCCGGGCAGCGCGGTGGCCGCGTCCGGCATCTTCATCTTGCCCATCATGCCGATCAATCCCCAGAGCATCGCTGTCTCCTTTCCTCAAGGAAGCGGGCCTGCACCGATTTCCGACCCCTTAACAATGACACGTCGAGGGAGGGTTGCAAGCCGGGAGCCGGAATCTAAGGGACGTAGGGTGGGCGGTGTACCAAACGCCACCAAAATTGCATTTAGTAGCACTATATGCAACTATACTATGCATATGGTTCACCGAGACCACTGGATAAAGACCATCGAGGAGCTTTGGACGGCCAAGTCCGTGGTCTGGCTCGCCGGCGTCCGCAGGGCCGGCAAGACGGTGCTCTGCCAATCACTGCCGGACGTCGAGTATCTCGATTGTGAGCTGCCGAGCACGCGTCGGGCGCTGGAGGATCCGGAAGCCTTTCTCCGCGACGTGGGGCACCGGAGGGTCGTCCTGGATGAGGTCCACCGTCTGCCCAACCCGTCCGAGCTTCTGAAGATCGCCGCCGACTACCATCCGAAGACGCAGATCATAGCCACCGGCTCCTCGTCCCTGGGAGCCTCCCGCAGATTCCGTGACACGCTGACCGATCGCAAGCGGGACCTGTGGTTGACTCCCATGTTGGTGCAGGACGAGCAGGAATTCGGCGCCCGTGGACTCGATCACCGATTCCAGTTCGGCGGTCTTCCGCCGTTTTATCTGGCCGATGCGGTGCCGGAAGACGGCTTTCAGGATTGGATCGATTCCTATTGGGCCAAGGACGTCCAGGAACTGTTCCAAGTCGGACGCCGCTGGTCCTTCCTGCGGTTCGTCGAGCTGATGTTCGCCCAGAGTGGAGGCATGTTCGAAGCGACACGGTTCGCCGCCGCCTGCGAGGTCAGCCGAGCCACCATCGCCAACTATCTCCAGATCCTGGAAGATACCTTGGTCGTTCAGGTCATACGGCCCTACAGCACGCGGCGCGCCACCGAGATCGTCGCGGCGCCGAAGGTCTACGGTTTCGACACCGGTTTCGTCTGCCTGTTCAAGGGGTGGGAGAGGTTGCGCAACGAGGACCGTGGCGCCCTCTGGGAGCACTATGTGCTGAACGAGTACCTCGGCCGCCGGCAGAGGCGGGACGTGCACTACTGGCGGGACAAGCGCGGCCACGAGGTCGACTTCGTCACCGTTCGACGGGGAAAACCGGTCGCCATCGAGTGCAAGTGGCGCGCCGACGGCTTCGATCCCGCGAACCTTCAGTCCTTCCGCAAGGCCTATCCCGCGGGGGAGAATTTCGTCGTGACGTCCGACACGGACCGTTCGTACCCGCAGCGCGACGGCGACCTCCAGTACCGGTTCGTGGGGCTCCCCGACCTGGTCCGGCGGCTCGTGTAGCCATGGAGACGGGCATCGCCTATGCGCTGGCGGCGGCGCTGTGCTGGGGGACCTCTCCGGTGCTGGTCAAGCGCGGCCTCCGGCACTCCAACATCAGCGCGGCGGTGCTGTTGCAGTCGGTGGGGTCAGTCCTGGTCCTGGTGCTGATCATCCCCTTCGGCGAGGTCGAACTCCTCATGCCCTGGACCGCGGCCGGGGTGTTCGTTTCCGTGGGCCTGGTAGGAAGCTTCCTGGGCCGCACCTTCGCGCTCAAGGGCATCGACGAGGTAGGCGCCTCCAGGGCCCAGTCCATCGTCAACTCCGCGCCGCTGCTCACCGCCGTCTACGCCATCATTCTGCTGGGAGAGACCGCGACCCCGCTCATCCTCATTGGCGTGGTCCTGATCGTCAGCGGGCTTCTTGTCATCACCCGCGGAAGTCCCGACGACGAGGACCGGCGTCCCTTCAGGCTGAGGGGGTTCCTCAACCCGCTGTTGGCCATCGTGTTCTTCGGCTTCGGCCCCATCCTCAAGAAGGTCGCGATCCTGGCCGGCGGAACGCCTGTTCCGGGGTCACTCATAACCCACGTCACCGGCCTCGCGCTCATCATGTTCTTCGGCCGGGTGTTGCGCATCGACTGGCGCCAAGGCATTTGGCTCACCGGGGATAGCTACTTCTTCCTTCTCCTATCCGGTTTCTTCCAGGGAGTGGGGTCGATCTTCACCTATCTGGCGGTGGCCCATGCCCCAACCATCATCGTCGCACCCATCTGGAACGTGCAGCCGCTGGTCACGTTCTCGCTGGCGCGGCTGCTCCTGCAAGGGGACGAGGCCGTCACGCTGAAGGACGGTTTGGCGGCGGTGCTGGTGGTGGCGGGCGTTTTCTTTCTCTTTCAGTCACGGGGGTAGCGGAATCCGTCATTGCCTCGACACAACTCTCCCTTGATTTTCTCCAGAATTAGAGTATATTCAGTCCAGATATGGAGGCTTAAATGTCGCTCACACCCGCATATCCCGAAACCCGTCATGAACCCCCCGAGGTCGTGGACCTGTCTGATCGCGCAGAGCGTTTGCGCCTCACTCCGGACGCCGTGCGTGCATCATCATGGACTGCTGGAAGATCCGGGACGATGATGCCCGCCGTCTGCTCGGCGGCATCTCGAACGGCGCCTACTACGCATTGAAGAAGGGACCTCGCCGCCCGCTCGACGAGGACAGGCTGCGCCGGATTTCGTACCTGGTGGGGATCTTCAAGGCCCTGAATGTTCTCTACAGCGACGAATTGGCCGATCTGTGGATGCAACGTCCGAACCGGAACAGGATCTTCGGCGGGCTGACTCCGTACGAGTATCTTGCCCGAGGCGGCTTGCCGGCATTCGCGACCGTGCGGAAGCTGCTGGATGCGCGGCGGAGCGGCCATTGAGGATTCCCGCACTTTCACGGATTCGACAAGCAGACACACACCGGCTGATTCCCTCGAAGTACCGCGAGAGTGGCGACAGTGTCCTCGCCCGGATCGCGGACAACGACGACCACCTTCGTGGGATACTGGAACTCGACCTCGCCACCGACGAGCGCCTCGTGGCCGAAGCCGATCGGGTATTGGGCATCGGCATCGACGAGCTCGTCTCCGGTATTCCCCATGCCGGTATCATCAATGCCGCCTTCGCCCACGCCCACCCCTTGGGCAGCCGTTTCAACGGCCCGGACCGTGGCGCCTGGTACGCGGGCGCCGAGCTGGCCACGTCACAGGCCGAAGTGGCGTGGCACAAATGGATCGAGCTTGTAGAGGTCGACTGGCTGGAGGAGAGCGTCACCTACGACGACTATCTCGCGGACTTCGCCGGCGAGTTCCACGACATCCGGGAAGATGGTGCCTTCGAAGGTTGCCTGGCTCCGGACAGCTACGTCGAATCGCAGTCGCTCGGCGAGTCCCTTCTCCAGCGGGGATCGTCCGGCATCATCTATCCCAGCGTGCGCCCCAAGGGCGGCACCTGCCTCGCCTGCTTCCGGCCCGCCCTGGTGGACAACGTCCGCAAGGGTGCGCGTTACCGCTTTACCTGGCGCGGATCGCCGACACCGGAGATCCGCCTTGAGCAAGCATTCCCGTGAGGCAGGCAAGGCGGCAATCGGTCCGAGCTTCCCACGACGGGCTCGGGGAATTTCAACAAGTCAGGCTGAGTGCACCGGGCTGGTATTGGACAACTTAGTCAACGTATCGTCAATGAGGCCCACAGCTTCTTCTACGTCTTCGTCAGTCGTATCGAAGCCGAGGCTGAAGCGGATGGAAGACTCGGCTTCGTCCGGGTTCAGACCAATGGCTCTTAAGACGTGCGAGGGCTCCGGGATGCCCGATGTGCAAGCCGAACCCGTTGACGCCGCGAGACGCGGTTGAAGGGCGCTCAGTATCTCATCTGCAGCAAAACCTGTGAAGCGCACATTTGCGTTGCCCGGATGCCGTTCTTGACCTCCAGGGCCGTTCACTGCCACTGGCCACGTCAGGCCCTTCAGCTTCTCAACGAACATGTCCCGCCGACGGCTCAGGTTCGCGCGCCGTTCCTCGCCGGTGTCGCCAGCCAACAAGCTTGACGCAGCGCCCATGCCGACGCAGAGCGGAACAGGCACAGTGCCCGAGCGCAAACCGTTTTGTTGGCCACCGCCGTAGATCAGGGGTTCGAACCTGTCTTGCAATCCCCGCTCGATGTAGATGATGCCGATTCCTTTCGGCCCGTACATCTTGTGCGACGAAAGACAGAGAATATCCGTCCGCCTTCCAATTCCTTCGACCTTCATTGCAACAGGCGCTTGCACCGCATCGCAATGGAATAGGGCTCCGCAGTCTCTCACGAGCCGCGAGATTGCCTTGATGTCCTGTATGGTTCCGATCTCGTTGTTTACGGCCATGACCGACACGGCGAGAACATCCTCGTCCAGCGTTGCTTCGAGAGCCTGCAGAGTCACGAAACCTTCGCTATCGACGGGGATCGACTCGACGACGAAACCGTAATGCTCCGCCAGGACTCTTCCCGCCGCCAACACGCATTTGTGCTCAATGGCGCTCAGCAGGATTCGGCGGCGCTTGCTGTGCGCCTCGTAGCGTCCGAGCCCGAGCAGCGCAAAGTTGTTCGACTCGGTTGCGCCGGACGTGAAGATGATTTCGTCCGCGTCCGCTCCGATCAATTGCGCGACTCGCGCGGCGGCGTCCGCCAGGGCGCGCGAAGATTCCCACCCAAGGCAGTGATCCGACGAGTGCGGATTACCGAACAAGTCGCGGAAATAGGGCATCATTTCGGCTGAGACACGCGGATCGACCGGGGTCGTCGCCTGATGATCAAGGTAGATCGTGTTCCTGATTTTCATTGTAGTCCAATACCTTAGAATCAAAAGGCTTCTTGACAGCGGGTTTTGGTGGCGGTGCGCTTTTGGACTCGTCCATCAAGTATCTTGACCATAGCACGACTTGTCGGCTATAGTCGAACTGGACGCATCATCCAGTAATCGGGAAACACCTTGCGCGGACCACTCTATCAAACAGGCTATACCCCGCAATTCTCGGGCCACGAGACCTTCCCGCTACGCTACGGGTGGCTGAAGAAGGTTTACGACCGCGTCGCTGAAACCCAAGACCAACCCGACAATAGGGCCGCATGTTGGGACCACAGCGCCATTGCGCGTTTCGGCGTTGGCAAGAACATGGTCGCGTCGATGCGCCATTGGGCGAAGGCCACCGGGATAATCTCCGAGCCGGAAGCGACTTCCGTTCGAACGAGAGAACTTGGGAACCTCTTGTTTGGCCCCAAAGGTCTTGATCCTTATATGGAGCACCCCGCCACGCTGTGGCTCATCCATTGGCGGTTGGCAGCCCGCAAAGAGAAGACGACGTGGTTCTGGGCGTTCAGCCACTATCCGGCCGTCACCTTCGAGCGGGACGGGCTGATCAGGAAGCTCGACCGCTTTGTCAGGGAGCGCGGTTGGCCTCGAGCGGCCAACACAACGATAAGAAATGATGTCGCGTGTTTCACCCGCACCTATGTTGCACGGCAACCGTCCGGCAAGATCGGGCACGACGACGCGCTCGAGTCGCCTCTCACCGAACTCGGGCTGATCAAGGCCATCGGTAAAAAGGACGGGTTCCGCTTTGTGCGAGGCCCCAAGACTACATTGGGCGATGGCGTTTTCACCTATGCGCTGATCGACTTCTGGTCACGCTACGCTCCGAATGCCGCCACGCTTTCGTTCGAGGCCATCGCCCATGCTCCCGGCGGTCCGGGCCGCGTGTTCCTTTTTGACGAAAACGATGTTGTCGACCGCCTGGCGGTGCTCAAAGACGTGACGAGCGGCGCACTTGCCTGGACTGAGGCCGCCGGGGTGAAGCACGTTGAGCGCAACGTCGAGATCGATACAGGGGCGGCCCTGTTGCGGATTCAAGGCGATTACGGCGGGCTTGCCGGAAAGGAGGCGTGATGGCGATCAACGAAAGGGTCCGGATCGGCCGCCGCTTTCTCAGATCGATCCGTATCGACGTCGATCTCGGCGACACCGCCGCCCTTGAAGGATTCGTTTGTCCGCAGTCGTCCGCCGATGTTCTGACAGCAATGGCGCGCCACGTCTCCGAAACGGGTCAAGGCGCATTCACGTGGACAGGGCCCTACGGTAGCGGCAAATCGAGCCTTGTCGTGGCCCTGAGCGCCTTGCTGAACGGCAAAACCGGTTTGCAGAAGGAGGCCGCCGGGGTCCTCGGGAAGAATCTGGCGAAAACGATCTGGAACGCGTTGCCGACAGGCACGAAAGGATGGCGTATCCTTCCCGTTGTCGCGCGTCGTGATGACCCGGTCGCGGTCATAGGCGAGTCCGTGAAGCGGACAGGGCTCGTGGCACGACTACCACGCGACGGCTGGACTGAAAGCAGTCTGATCGACGCCCTGACCGGGGTGGCGGCATCAAGGCCGAAGACCCACGGCGGGTTAGTCCTGCTCATCGACGAGATGGGCAAGTTTCTGGAAGCCGCCGCGCAGGACGGCTCCGACATCTACATACTCCAACAACTTGCGGAAGCCGCGTCACGAAGCAAGGGGCGTTTGCTTGTCATCGGCGTGTTGCACCAAGCGTTCGAGGAATACGCCCATCGTCTCTCGCACGAAATACGCGACGAGTGGGCGAAGATTCAGGGGCGGTTCATTGACCTCGTTGTTAACACCGTTGGTGAAGAGCAAATCGATCTGATCTCACGCGCCATTGAGAGTGATCATCGTCCAGAGAAACCTGGCGCGCTTGCGTCCGCCGTCGCCGGGGTTGCACGTCGGGAGCGCACCGGTGACGCGGCGCGGCTCGCCGTGATGCTGGAAGCATGCTGGCCACTGCATCCCGTTGTCGCTTGTTTGCTTGGACCGATGTCGCGGCGACGATTTGGGCAAAATCAGCGCAGCATATTCGGTTTCTTGAACTCCTCCGAACCGCACGGATTTCAGGACTATCTAAACCGTGACGACGAGGAGGGCGAGCTTTACGGACCCGACCGGCTTTGGGACTATCTTCGCGCCAATCTGGAACCATCCATCCTCGCTTCGCCGGATGGGCACCGGTGGGCCTTGGCAGCGGAAGCTCTCGAACGATGCGAATCCATTGGTGGCGATGCCCTTCATATCAGGTTGCTTAAGACAATCGCCGTCATCGACCTCTTTAAGGAGCGCTCGGGCCTCGTGGCAAATTTCGACCTCTTGCGCACCTGTTTCCCTGGCATATCAGACAAAGCGCTTGAGAAGGCGCTTTCGAAATTGGACACATGGTCGTTCACGATCTTCAAGAAGTTCCTCGATGCACGCGCCATCTTCGCAGGGAGCGATTTCGATATTGACGGAGCAGTACGCGCCGCGCTCGACGAGATTGACGAGGTCGGTTTCAAGGAGTTGAAATCCATTGCGGGACTTCAGCCTATCCTCGCCAAGCGCCACTATCATGACACCGGTGCGCTGAGATGGTTCGATGTAAACGTCGTGCCGGTTGGAGACCTCGTCGAATTCTCCGCGAGCCTTGAGCCGGAGAACGGGGCGATCGGACAATTCCTGCTGGCGATTCCGACCGAGGGAGAGAGCGAGGACCGTGCCGAGGACATATGCCGGAAAGCCGCGCGGCATAGTGATGCGTGGGAGATCGTCGTCGGGATCTCGGAAAGGTCATGGGCGGTCGTGCCGCTAGCGCGGGAGCTGTTTGCGCTCGAAAGGGTCAGCAACGATCACCCGGAACTTGCGGGCGATCCAGTTGCCCGGCGGGAAGTCTCTGCCCGCCTTGCGGCCTTGCAGGCCTTGCTTGAGGTCGAACTCAACAAGGCGTTCGACAGTGCGCTGTGGTTCCGGAAAGGCCACCAGCCCAAAGGTCTGCGGCAGGCGGACCTGAACGGCCTTGCCTCCGAGCTGGCAGATCGCCGTTTTGCGGAGACGCCGCGACTGCATAGTGAATTGCTGAGTCGCCAGAAACCGTCAAGCAACGCCATCGCGGCACAGAAGGCTCTGCTGCGCCGCATGGTCCTGCACGACGGCGAGGAGCGCCTCGGCATCAAGGGGTATCCGGCCGAGGGCGGGTTGTTCGAATCTGTCCTGGAAGCGACCGGTCTCTATGCCTCGGAAGACAAGGAGTGGCGATTCGTTTCTCCGACGAGTGGAAACGATCCTCGCCGTTTGGCCCCGCTGTGGAGTGCCGCGTTGAATTATGTGAAGGAATGTGACTCGCGCACCGTCGCAGTGTCCGAGATCTTCGATCTATGGCGCAGACCGCCCTTCGGGGTGAAGGAAGGACTCATGCCGATCCTTGCTGTCGCATTTATCCTGTCGCAGGACAAAAAGCTGGCGGTCTACCGGAATGGCATATTCAGGACTAGGTTGGACGACGTGGACGTAGACTATCTTGCCAAGGATCCGTCCTTTATCCAGGTACGTTGGATGGACTTGACCGATGTCGCGCGCCGCTTGTTGTCCGGCATGGCACAAGTAGTTCGCGATCTCGACCAGGCAAACGAGCTCGTTCACCTGGAGCCCATCGATGTCGGGCGTGGCCTTGTCGCGATCTACGACCGGCTTCCGCGGTGGACCGAGCTTACGATGCGCCTGTCAGCCAATGCTGTGAAGATTCGCGATCTTTTCAAACGGGCTCACGACCCCAACCAGTTTTTGTTCGACGACATACCGGAAACACTTGGCGGAGACGTTTCACTTGCCAATGAAAACGGGTTGCACCGCATTGTTGCAAGTGTCCGCGAGGGCCTGGAGGAATTGGTACTGGCCTACCCATCGATGCTTCACCGTCTGCGCGATATCATGTTAGCGGAGCTGCAGGTTCCGAACGTCTCTCCGCAGTCTCTGGCGGAACTCCGCAAGCGAGCTGAGAACGTCAGGCAACTTGCGGGAGATTTCCGGCTCGATGCCTTCGTCGGCCGACTTGTACAGTTCGACGGTTCGGACGAGAGCTTTGAAGGGATCGCCAGTCTCGCAGCGAACAAGCCGCCGCGTGAGTGGGTCGATCCCGATATAGACCGTGCAGCAATCGAGCTTGCCGACATGGCGCAAAAGTTCCTCCGGGTCGAGACTTATGCGCGCGTCCAAGGCCGTCCCGACAAACGACAGGCCATGGCCGTGATCGTCGGCATGGATGGTCGGCCTGCGCCGCTGCTGGAGGAATTCGTTATCGCCAACTCCGACCGCGTCGCCGTCAACGATCTCATCGAGCGTGTCGTCGCCTCGTTGGAGGAAGCCGAAACTAGCCGCCGCAACGTCATTCTGGCGGCGCTGGCGGAACTCAGCACACGCTATATGCAAGATTCCCCGTCTGCACAAAAGCATGGGAAAGGGAGAGCCGCGTCTTGACGGCTAGTCCTGTCAAACACGTACTTGGGCTGTCCGGAGGGCGTGACAGCGCGGCGCTTGCCGTTTACATGCGACAGCGACACCCCGAACTCGAAATCGAGTACTTTTTTACGGATACGGGCAAGGAACTGCCCGAGGTTTACGAATATCTCGGGCGCCTGGAAGGGTTTCTCGGCCAACCGATACGTAGACTGAACCCGGATCGTGACTTCGACTTCTGGCTCAAGCAGTATAACGATTTCCTCCCCTCGCCGCAGACGCGTTGGTGCACGCGGCAGCTTAAACTCCGTCCGTTCGAGCACTGGTTGCGCCCAGTGCTGGCCGATGGGACGACAGTTTACAGTTACGTCGCGATCCGTAGTGATGAAGAATACCGCGAAGGCTACGCTTCCAAGCACGACAACTTGGTCATCAAGTTGCCGTTCAAGCACGCGGGGATCGACAAGGCAGGCGTCCTTGAAATTCTCAGTGGAGCCGGGCTTGGTCTGCCCAGATACTATTCCTGGCGCACGCGTAGCGGCTGCACCTTCTGCTTCTTCCAGCAGAAGATTGAATGGGTGCGTCTGAGGGAACAGCATCCCGACGCGTTCGAGGAGGCCAAGGCCTATGAGAAGGACGCTGTCGCCCACGGCTCGCCGTTTACCTGGAGCCAAGGCGAATCACTCGAAGAACTGGAGCAGCCAGAGCGGATCGCGCAGATCAAGGCGGATCACGAAGAGCGACTCGCCCGGATGCAGTCCAAGGTTCAGCCCAACCCGTTACGGCCCGACAGCGAACCGCTTGACATCGACGACCTCTACGGGCGGGCGAAGGTGTGTTTGGCGTGCCACAAGTAGGGCTCAGGAGCCGTCCTGGTCGGTAATTATATCCATCACTTTGACGATTAACGCCGCTTTCCGGCAATCGCCGTGGATATCGCTTCCTTCGTCGAATTCTCCGCCTCGAATGATCGCAGCGTAGATCTTATTGTCATCCGCCTTAACGACCTTCGTGCCGGCGTCGGTGGATATCTCGATCTCGCCTCGCTCGAACCTCGTGAAGAAGCCGCGGTCCGCCTTTACTGCGGCAAGACTGGCCCGGGCGGATTCCCCAACGGCATCCTGTTCCAATGCCTGTAGAGCGTGCTCTATGTGATCGCAAGTTTGCTCCGTCAGGACTAGCCGATGAACCGGCTGTGGACTTTCACCGCGTCCAACGTAGCAGGCAGCAGCATCGATTTGCTCGACAGCTAGTTTACGCGCTTTACCGTTAGTCCCAGAAAAGAAAAACGCGACGGCAACCGGGAACGGGACAGGCAGGTTCGCAGGCCGGCCGACACGGCCCAAGTCCGCAAGGAGCATCTGTTGGATTTCAATTGCGTAAGTTTCCCGAAGCCGGCCGATGTGCTTCAGCCTCGCGTCTTCTCCGATCAACCTACCTAACTCGTCCCATTCCAAGCTTCTGACATTCTTCAGGTTCCACTTGACCCACTTCCGGCCTTCGTCGGGTAATATCACGATGGCCGTTCTGACGGGTCCCGCCTTGTAGGACCAGCTCTTCGGCTGAAGATCTTCGAGCGTGCCCGAAAGCAGCATGACGCGCTCGGTTTCTTCTCGCACAAGATCACATGCCGGACTCACGACCAGCGAAACGGCGTTACCGAAGCCCTGCCCCTCATCGGTCCTCCAACGCAGTACATCGCCAAACTGCAATTGCGTCTTGTCGTCTCTCGCCGAGAGACGTAGGCGATCAGGGTGCAAAAACACCATGCGGTGCACGAGTTCCTGCAAATCCGGGGAACCGGCTAGATGCGGGGCCGGGTATTTCTCCATATCGATTTTGTTCAGTTCAAGAGCCGCCCCGATCGTATTGTCGTCGGCCTCTATCTCATGCTGTAAAACCCGGTCAGCAACGTCGAGAAGGTACTCTCCGAGGTTCTGTCCCTCGAAGTCGAGCAACAGGGCGCGTATTTGTGCAAGATCTGACAAGTCCAGCCGCCGCAAGACACGGATAAAGTTCTGGCGTGCGTAGTCGAGACCGGTGTCCCACGCGTGGACAAAGCCAGCAACACGTTTTGCGTCCTCGTAGTGATTCGCCAGCCGTGTCAACAGGGTCTCCAGGGTTCCTGCCTTGGCCAATTCGGCTTTGCTGACCACTCGAAACGTGGACCCCAAGAGTCCCGCCGTGTCCCGAAACTCGTTTCGTTTTTCCTGTAACCGGGGACTACGCGACATTAGGACGACGAGCGGCGGGTTTTGGACACGGCCTTCGACCAGTTCTCCGACACGTTGGATCGCTCGTCCCATGTCGCCTTCGGTCTCCTGGAAGCCGAGGAACAGATCGACAAAGATCAGCTCTGCTTGGTTCGCATCCTCATCAGGTTCGCGGCCCATCGTTGTGCACGCAAGTCCCAACTCTTCCAATGTGGCCACGAGTGAATTGAGCGCTTGGAGTTCCGTAGTCCTTGTGTCCTCAAACTGACGGAACAGGTGATCACTAGCCGCTTCCGGCAGCTTTGCACGGTTTTCCCAAACCTGCGTGATAAACTCCTCCGACGCCTTCAGATTTTCGGTCGACGTTTTTGCATATCCCTCATGCAATTCCCCGAGCAGCTCGTGTCCGGCACTGCCCAGATCATCGAAGAAATTCGCCCAGTCATCGTCGTTGAGTTCGTCGGGGCGTGGAATGGGGTCGAACACGTCGTCTATGACGAGCGCGCGTGTGACTCCCTTCTCTGTAAGAAGATCCTTAAGTTCCGTCATGAGACCACAACCTCGTCCGGCAGTTGCAGTACAAAACGGTGAAGGCGTCCCGTCTGGCGATTGACGTGATTGTCCAACATCAGGCTGCCACTATGATATTCCGCGCAGTCCCGCGCGATATACAAACCAAGCCCGCGGCGCTTCGACTTCTCCTTTAGTGAGAAGAACGCACGAAAGACGCTTTCGCGATTTTCCTGCGCAATTCCGCGACCATTGTCCTCATAGGTAACCGTGAGAGGTTCGCCTTCCACCGCAATGGTGATCTGCGGCCGAAAATCGGGCTCATGCTGGTTCCGAAGGTCGAGCCAGTACAACGAATTGGACAAAAGGTTTTCCAAAATCTGCACAATCATACCTTTCACGGCACGTATGCGGATGGCATTGTCAGGCAGCTTGAGCTTGAGTTTTATGCCATGACGTTCAAGCTGAAACTCGTGCCCGCTCAGTATGTCCTCAATCAACACCCCGACGTCGAAGGTCTCCTTGCGTTGCCGTCCTGATACGCTGAGAGGGTCGAGCACACGGACGCGTTTGTTGACCGATGTCATCTCTGATCTGAGGGCGTTGAGCAGGCCGTCGAGCTGTTCGGGCAAGTCCCTGCCGCGCAGGGCTTCAAGGGCCACAAGTGCATTCTCGGTAGATCGCGCAAGTTCATGCGCTACAACTTCGACTAAGAGGCCCACGCCCGCCATCTGTACCATCCGTCGGTTCTCGCTCTCCACTTCGTCGATGCGACGCTGTGCCCGGCCAAAGAATTCTTTAATCTCGGAGAAGGTATTCTGCAACTCATCGACTGTCTTCGAGGACTCTGGTGCGATTCGCCTGATCTGGCGGAGAGCGGTTTTCGCTCTCTTTTCGAGGTTCGACACGTCGGTCTTTGCCTCAGTCATGTCGAGAGGCTGATCCTTGTGGCGGCGCTCGACTTCCCGAAGGAAATCCCGAAGCTGAGACTGGATAGCGAGTTGCAACAAGCTGACAAATGCCTGCTGTTCAGGGCAAACTCGCAAGCCTTCGCGATTTGTCTGGTCGATCAGCAACGGATTGCCAAGACGTGAGATTGTGACTCGTCCGACGAACTGCGTCTTGTTCAGGAGATACCCTGTACTGGACAGAGCGCGACGGTCCAGAGCAAGCCAGTCGTCATCATCTTCCCCATAGGGCAGTACGCGAAATCCGTCGCGGAACAGCAGGATTCCAGACCACCGCCTTTGTAGGTCACGGACGATTTTCTGGTCGCCGATGCTGTCGATGCGACCGAGTCGCTGCCGGTTAAACCAGTATATCTCGAACTCGAACGGTCCGAGCTCATTGAGCGCGGAAAACGGAACTTCGCCAGAAGTGCCGGTGACCGAACTTTCGAGGTCGGCCAGCGCGAATTCTCTCCTTTCCACTTCGTGCGGATGCTCGAATCCAAGATCGTGTGCCTCAAAAGTGCACTGTAACGCCGGTCCTGGGTCGTCATATACAAGCTCGCCCCTGACGGACGCGTGGGCGTGCGACAGTAGGTTGCGATCCATATGCGCAACCGGAATACGTGTCCCGTTCCAAAATATCGCGATGCGTGGACGCCGTTTCGCATCGGCAAACGGGTCTGTCAGTCGCGCAAAGTCATGCTCGCCAAGATATTTGACGCGATCATGCGTCCAGTCGGCAGTGAGCGCGGTCATGATCAGCTTCGTGCCGCTCCAGTTCCTGCTCGGCTTGGACTCCCCGCGCTCGGGCGTGACGTCGATCTCGTCCAGCATCGCGTCGAGGTCTTCGAAGGCCGACCAGTCGATTCTGAGCAGGTTTAGTCGCCTGTCTCTGCGCTCGGCCGTTTCGACCGTCAGCTGGTCGCCGAGCCGCATCGCCGACAGCCGCCCGATGCCTTTCTCGCCGAGGAACGGTGCGCGCTGATCTCCAGTGCGATGTCCCGCTAGGGCCGCATCCATCGCGCGTTTGCGCGATGCTGTTCCGATGACGAGATAGTTGTCTATCAAATCCTGCCTCGACATCCCCGAGCCCTCGTCGGACACGATAATCTTGTTCTCTGATGCGTGTGCAGTGTCCAGCGCCCTGACAAGTTCTCCCCGATTGTCGGCACCCTGTATCGCCTTCCGAAAACGGCTAAGAGACTCCTTGGGTGCCGACTGGTCCAGCGATTTCCAAATATCGGATTTCAGTCGCTCTATATCTGCTAGTCCTTCGCCTGCCCGGTGACGGAATTTCAGGTAATCGTTTCGTCTAAGGACGATCTCGAAGCGAATCTCCGCGCCCATCGGGGATTTCGCATCGAATGCATTCTTGATCAGTTCATAGAACGCGATGACATCGGAACTGATGAGTTCAGCGCCTAGCTCCAGAACCGTCCGGGCACAGATCTTGAACAAGTCAACTATCTCCGTTTGTTACGCAGCTTCCTAGTTGCTCCTGCCCAATTGCTGCCAGCAAACTCGGCTTTCTCCGAGCATTCTCAGAAACCAAACTCGGCGTGCAGGCACACCTACGCTGCCTTCTCCTTGCGCAAGAGAGTGTCAACGGCGTCGGATAGGTTCCAGATCGGTTCCGCATCGCCGTCCTTGAGCATTTCGATGACCTTTGACAGGCCCGCCACGGCAAGGCCGTTGGCGAGAGTCATCATCTTGCGCGGCTCGGACACGATCGCGACGTCGCCGGTCTTGCCGATGGCAATCAACATCAGCGTGTGAACCCGCCAGGGGTCGCTGCCGAAGATCGACCCGTCGATGATCTTTCGGGTGTCGTATTTCGCGACATCGACGGGCTCGATGCCGAGTCGTGCCGCGACGCAGACAGACAGGAACCAGAGATCGACCATGCGCGGAAACGGGCTCTGGTCGATCACGGCGTCGGCGCTTCGCTGGCAATACCGCGTGAATGCCTCGTGGAATTCCACGGGGACGTTGACGTCGATTGCTTGAAACGGGTTGAAATATCGGTCGGCCATTGTCGGCTCCTATGACGCGATGTCCAGTTCGACCCGCGGGTCCGGGCGGCGTTGGCAGAGCTGGCACGCGCTCTTGTGATCGCATCCGCAACGGAGCACCTTCCGTTCCTCGACACGCGGATCGTTCACGAGCATTTTCGGGTAGTGCGCTGGATTGGTCAGGGTGAACACCACTCGGGCGGCCTGGTCGAGAATCTCCTCGCAGCCTGCGATTTCGTCGTGTGTCAGGAACAGAATCAGTTGTGCGCTCTCCCGCGCCGCCGTGCGCAGGATGGAGCGTTTCACGAACCCGCTGGTCATGCCGAGTGGCGTGTCGATCACGTTCGGCGCTTCAACCTCGCTAACCTTAGTGAGCGCAAGGATGAAGGCGAGCGTAAGCGCCCGTCGGGACGCGCCGTTCAAGTCCCGGTCGGGGTCGAGTGTCCTGTCTTTTGGTCCGTAGACGATGATGTCGAACTCCCGGCTGATCTCGGCGCGTCGGATGATCGCCCCTTGTTCAGGGTCCGCACCGATCATCTCCAAGAATATGCTGTTCATCAGATCGCTGACTTTCTGCAACTCCTCGTTGGTGATTCGCTCATACGCGCCTTGCAGCACCTTCATCACATCCTGTGTAACTTCCAACTCGGCCAAAATCCGCGCGCCTTTCTTCTGTTCGCGCAACAGGCGATCGCGCTCGGCTACCAGCTCTTCACGTTCGCGTTGCAGCCCGGTGAGCTGAGTTTCTATGGCGGACTGTTTCGACAAGTATCGGTCGCGCTGGTCCTTGTACTGACGGCGCGTTTCACGGAGGCTCTGAATGTCCGTATCGGGAAGCGAATCGAGTTGCAATTCCAACGCCCTGAGCTTCCGGCCCGCTTCGTCGCGAAGGGCCTGAAGACCGTCGCGCCGTTCGACGACTTTCTTGTAGTCCTCAGGCCACGCGTTCGACCCGTCACCGCCGGTCTGTAGCGGCTTGGCACCGTAGTAGAGGTCGGTGATGATCTCCTGGATCTCGTCGGCGCGCTGGCTGTCGTCGATCAACTTCTGTATATGCGCGCGACGCTTGTCACCACCAGGGTCGCTGGGTTCCAATGTTTCTCCACAGATGCAGATCTCCGCCGAAAGCCGTTCCTGAAGCACCGGAATCGTGGTGTTTGGGATCTTGCCTTGGTCGTGTAGCCTTTCCAGTGTTTCGAAGGCAGAACTGAGCACGGGACTGAGCAAGTCGGTCGCAATGGACCGACTACGGAACAGTGCCGAGTGTTCTTTGTTTGCCGCCGCCACTTGGTTATCAAGTTGTCGGATCTCTCCCTTTACGTGGTCGAGAGCCTTGCGTAGCTTGTCTTTGTCTCCTTTCTGGAGAGCCGCGGCGATCTTGCGGTCGATCTCATCGACCCTCTCGTCGAACGCCGCGAATTGTTGTTTGGCGTCCTTGAGATCGGTTTCGAACTTCTCGCAGTCGTTCTCAAGCGTTTCAAGGCGAGAGGCGATCCTGTTCAACTCGCCCCCAGTGCCGACCTGCTTCGCCCTCTTATTCACTTCTGCGGCCGATTTGCGTACATGCTTGATCGCGTCGTCGATCACGCCCAGGCCGAGCAGAGAACGTATCGCCTGTTGCACGCGCTCGCGTTTGGCGGACAAGGCAACATCCGCCTCGATGAAGCTCAGTGCGCGGTCGCCGTCCGTGAAAAAGACGTCCCTTAACTCCAACGGCAGTTCGTCGTTGATCAGCGCTTCCGGCGCGTCGATGGAAGTTGCGCCGGTGTCGTTCAGCGCGAAAAGCCTGACTGTAGAGGCAGAGCGGCGCGCCTGGCTGTCCACATCCTCGAACGCCGAGCGTACGAGGCGGTAACGCCGATGGGCTTTGCGCAGTTCCCCGGCGACCCGCCGGTGTGTCGTCAGCTCGAATTCGACCGTGGCGGTGATCGGCACACGCTTGCCATTGGCCGCATCCCAGTCAATGGGATGCAGGCGAAACCCCTCGCCCTTGCCGGGCAGCGCCCCGTCGCCGTAGAGCGCCCATCGAAGGCCGTGCAGGATTGAGGTCTTCCCCGACTCGTTTGCAGCGCGGACAACCGTCAGTTTTCTGTCGGGATCTGTGGAGAATTCAAGGTCCAGATCGCGGAGTAACCGAAAGTTCTGAAATTCGGCGCGGAGCAGCTTCATGAGTCCAGGTCCTCCCGTCCCGGGTCCTGGCCGCGCTGAGACACGAGGAACCGCGCAGCGGCGTTGCACTTGTCGTTGATCTTCTTCTGGATGTTTGTCGCCGAGACGCGATGGCCCCGCTCATATTCTAGAATCTCGGCGATCACGTCGAGGATCTCTTCCCTGTAGCCATCACACCGCTCCTCTATACCATTGCGTTCCTCAAGGATGATCGAGATTATCTTTTTGTCGTTCAGCGGCATCTGTCCTCTCTCCCCCGGCAGTTACAGGTACACGGCGTCTACCAACTTGTCTATCGTCACCAGCGGCCCGTCCGGCCTGCCTGCGTTTCTCGCTAGCCGTGCAAACTCCTGCGCACGGCGCAGCTCCGAGCGTACCAGCGCCCGCGCGTCGGGGTCGAGCCCTTCCCCCATGTTGGGTGGCAGTGCCAGCAGGTCATGGATGATGCTGTGCGTTTTGCTGATGGCTCTGCATGTGCGCAGCAGCCTTCCACGCCGCTGCACCCATTGTCGCTCGACAGTTGTGCTCGCGAGGACGAACGCCTTGCATATCTGCGGGATGTTCACGCCTTCGTCGAGCACGCGCTTCGCGGTCAGGACCTGGATTTCACCTTCCTGGAAGGCGTTGATGATCCGCTTCGTCTGCTCGCGGTTCGCAGTCTCGTCGGCGGTAAGCTGGTGGAACAGGATACCTCTGTCGCGCAGCAGATGGTTTACGTTGTCGAGTTGGTTTGGCCCCTTGTCGGTGGTGTAGACGAGCGTGTACCGCAGGCTGCCGGAATCCTCTTCGTCAAGCAGCGCCTTCAGCGTCGAAACCTTGTCCGACGCCGTTTCCAGTAACGCGCGTCGGTCGCGCAGGAGCCTAGCGAGGTAGTCGTCCGGCTTGCCGCTCTCGCTGCGCCAAGCGTTCTGCTTGATCTTGCCGGTTAGATCAAACCAGTCGTCCATCTCGGTCTTTGTGAGGTACACTGGATGGACGTAGTAGTCGTATTCGACAAGGCATCGGCCTATGGCTTCTTCGAGCGTAAAGCGAAACGCGACAGGTCCGAAGAACCTGAACAGTGCTTCCGTCCCTTCCTCGTCGTACTGGCGTATCGGTGTGGCCGAGAGACCGAGGCGATGCTCGAAGAATTCAGGCGGGTCGTTGATGAAAGACGGCCGTCCCAGGTTATGCGCTTCGTCCGCGATCAGCAGGCGCGCACAGTCGAAAGCCCCAACGGCTGCGCGAAATTCCGGGGTGCACAACGTATCGTGGCTGACAACTACGGTTTCGACTTCCGACAGTCCGGTGCGCAACCGCCGTTTGAGTTTTTGCAACTCGCTTGCGCGCTTCGTAGCGCCGCCTACCGTCGTGAGATTGACCGGCTGTATTCCAAACGGCGCGATCTCGGCGCACCACTGTTCGATCAGAGGCACGTAAGGCGCGGAGACGACGATCAGAAGTGGCTTGTGCCGTTGGTAGAGACGGTACGCGCCGATCATGGAGGTGATGGTCTTGCCCGAGCCAGTCGCCATTTCCAGAACGCCGCGATACCCGGCCTCGCACCATGCGGCGACGGCTTTTCCTTGGTGGTCGAACGGGCCGTCTTCATATCTCAGCGAGTCTGGTATCGAGAAACCCCTCGCTGGCGCTGAAACGGGTTCATAGGGCTCCGGCTCGTCCGATACGCCTGCCACGCGACCGTAGAGCGCGCGCAGCTCGTTTTCAGTCGGTGGGGCTTCTGAACGATACGTCCGCAGCAGGCGTTGCGTGACCGCGTCCGGCATCGCGATGACGATGCAGTTCTCGTCCTTGTTCTCCCACAACCGGTCGAATTCGTAGCGAAGCTTGCCAGTAATGTAACCCTGATTAGGGTCCTGCCACGACCGAGATACGGCGATCTGTTCGACGTTCTTTCGAATGCCTGCAACGGTTACGTTGCTCGACCCGTGCGCTGCGACGACATCGGCTCTATTCTCGAAGAGCCAGACCTTAGGATGAAAGAGAGCATCCTTCATCAGCGCGACCTTGATCTCGATTCTGCGCTCCCGCAGCAGCCACGACAGGCACTTCAGCGTATGGCGCTGAAGCAGGTCCACCGTGACCGTCAGCTCTTCGAGAACCCTATCCGCTACGTCTTCCGCCGATTTCAGGCCGTCCTCTATAGCCGCTTGGTCTTCGGCCCGTAGCAGGGGGCTTACGATAAGCCGGAAGCTGTTCTCGGAACCAGCGATGTAGGTCGCGAGGCCGGGGGCGAGCGAGGCTAGTACCTCGCTTGAGAAGAACCCAACCATGCAATCGACCTTATCCGCCGCTTGGAAGGCCGGAATCAGGACTTCCTCCGCCAGCGGGTCTGCCGGCAGAATGTAGAGCGGCCGGACTGCGTCAAGGGACCTCAGCGGTCCTTCCGTCTCTGCGCTCGCGGGTTCGTCTTGCACTACCGGATCATGTGCCATTCCATCATTCTGCCTTCTTACCACCCACGCGAAACCGGTTCAGCGTGCAGCGGAAACAAGTCTTGAGCGGACGCTGTCGTGGTGCCGTGTCGCTGACCCGGAACCTCAGTATGTCTTTCCCAAACGAAAATTGGAAGATCAGATGCGAACGCGACCTTTGACGAGTCTTCGCCGGGTCCTATGGCGTCGGGCGAATGACTATGCCAACTTGCCGAACACGGCGACCCAGATGCACGGCGGCGTTCGGCTGGTGTAGTTGACCCGGTGGCGGCGGTGGGCAGGAATCAGCACATGGTCTCCGGCGCCGAGGCGTAGCGTCTCTCCGTCGTCGTACTCCAGCACGGCCTCGCCCTGGATCAGCACAACCCATTCGTCGCGGTCCTGGTCGTACCACTCGGTGGCGGGCGTGGACCGGCCGCGGGAGACGACGCGCTCGATCTTCACGCCTCGGTCGGGAATGAGGTCGGTGAACTCCTCGTCGTCCGGGAGCGGATCGGGCAGGTCGTAGAGATTGATCCGCATCATTCACAAAGTCCCAGAGGTAGAAAGGAAACTCAACAGGCCAACACCTTGCGTTGCCTATTGAGGATCGGCGTGGCTGAAGACTTCGACAGGGCGGATCGAGCGCTTACTTGAGCCCGGCGTTACGATTTCGTCGCCACTCTTGGTCCGGGCAACGTAGGCGCCATCCTGGCGATAGCCGTAGAGTGTGCCACCCGCCTCGACTTGACTGGCCAGATCGGCTTTGATGCGATCACGCCATGCAGCCTCCTGAAGAGGTTTCTCCAAGACCTCCGTCTCTCGGCTTTTCACCATAGGACAGACTTGCCAGATCAGAGGGCACGAGGCCCGTTCACGTCGCATGCTCCGGCGGCCGAAACAGCGCGAACACCTTGTCGGAGTTGGAGATCCACGACTCCAGGAAGACGATGTCGTCGGGCTTGCGGCCGATCTCGGACATGGCGCCGGCCAGGGCGAACCAGTTGAGCAGCTCGTGGTGTCCGCGGTCCTCGGCCTCGGGCAGGCTGGTTTTCCGCCAGGTCTCCCAGTCGCCGTCCCGCAGCGCCTTGAAATAGCGCTTGTCGGATTCCACGTCCGGGTACATGAACGAGTGCTTGGCGGTGAGGAACGAGTGGGACCAGCTCGACGAGGCGATGAGGGCGACCCGCCAGGGACTGTCCGCGAAAGCGCGCGCGGTGGCGGCGCCGATGTCGAAGCAGCGCCAGGGCTGGGGGCCCGGCGGGTCGAACTGGTCCTCGATGTCGCGGGCGGCGGAAGGCGTCAGCGGGACGCCCTGGCTGCCCACGAGCTTGCGGCCGTAGCTGTTCACGGTGAAGGGCACCACCGGGTATGGGAAACCCCGGCGCTCCCAGTCGAGGTACAGGATGGAGTTGACGAAGGCGTGGCCCAGTCCCCGGTGGAGCGGCTTGTAGGAGTAGGCGACGTCGAAACCGTTGTCCAGCAGGCTCGACGCCAGGTACTTGCCGGCTTCCCGGTGTCCTTTGATGGTGAAGACCTTGTCGTCGGGCTCGCCCCACACGTTGGCGCCCCGGCGGGCGTGGGTCCACGGCTGCGAATCCACCGAGTCGTAGGCGAGGATCGAGAAGGCCGGGACGCAGTCTTCCTTGTAGTTCTCGTACTGGTCGTCACCCCACAAGAGGCACAGGTCCGGCTGGAACTCGTCCAGGGCGCGGCGGGCGATGCGGAAGCGGTCGATGAGGTCCTGGCGGTGCGCGTCGGAGTGGCTCTGGCCGTCGTCAGTGCCCCACTGCTCACGCATGGGCGCCGGCCAGTTGGCCATGTCCCGCAGGGGTTCCGGCAGGGCGGGGTCTTCCAGGCACATCTTGATGCGCCGGGTCATGTTCCCCTGGAAGCCGAGTCCCGGGTAGTGCGTGATGCCGACGCCGAGTATTTCACCCATGTCCCTTCTCCCTGAAACCGTTAACCGTTCGTTCGGAGCCCCCGCCGAGCTTGCGCCCCGTGACATCGCTTCACTACGGTCATGGCAGTGTCCGCAGCAATTGCCCAAAGCCTTCCACGGGCTCCTGTATCCCGAGGCGCTTCCGGGTCGCCCATACCTCCGCGTTGAGATTGGTGATCACCGGCACCCCGAGCTCCTCCTCAAGGGATTCGATAACAGGCAGACAGTCCCAACCCGCACCCAGGAGACAGATTCCCTCGCCGCCGTGATCGCGTAAGGCCTTTTTGGCCCCGCCGTAGATGTCCTCGGCCGGGATATCGCCGACATCCTCGAAGGCCACGCCCTCGAGTTCCGGGATACCGGTCACCGTGAATCCGGCCTGCTCGAAGAAATTGGCGAACTTCGCGTTCATGGCACCCTGGATGTAGGAGAGGATCACGAACCTTTCCACACTCAGCACGCGGAAGGCCTCTACCTGCACGGTGGTCGCGGTGAGGATCGGCACGCCGTGCTGCCGGGTCAACCGCTCGGTCAGTTCGCCGTCGAAGCGGTAGCCCTTGAGCAGGATCGGCGGTGTCCCCTGGATCAGCACCAGGTCCACCCCCAGCTCTACCAGCTCCGCCACCCTGGTTTCGGCCACGGCGATGGCCTCGTCGAACTCCGCCTCCGTGCCGGCGCGGACTCCGACGTAACGCGGCGCCACGCACACCCCCTCCGGAAGGAGCCTGATGTAGGTCTCCAGCGACCCGAGACGGAACGTCGGCTTCACAACGCCCACGGTGCCGCGCGAGCAATACATGGCCTTTCCTCCTGTCCGGCGTCCGTCCTCACACCGCGATGGTCTGGCCGCCGTCCACCACCAGCGCGTGGCCGGTGACGAAGGAGGCCTCGTCGGACACCAGGAAGAGGACGCCGTAGGCCATCTCTTCCGGCCGTGCCATCCGCAGCAGGGCCTTGTTGCTCTTGGCCATGCGTTCGCGTTGCTCGGGGGTGGCGGCCTGGAGTGAAGGCACGGGCGGGTGCCCGCGGAAGCGCGGGGTCTCGGTGGCGCCGGGACAGATGCAGTTCACGCGGACGCCCTTGGGGCCGTAGTCCAGCGCCATCTGGCGGGTCAGGCTGATGACCGCCGCCTTGGTGGCGCAGTAGGCCGGGTAGTTCTCCGACGCCACCAGCCCGAAGGTCGACGCGGTGCTGACGATGTTGCCGCTGCCCTTCTCGAGCATGTGGGGGACCACCGCCCGGACGCTCCTCTGGATGGCGTTCAGGTTGAGGTCCATGATGAAGTTCCACTCTTCGTCGGTGTGCTCGTGAGCCTGCTTGCGTATGCCGCCGCCGGCGTTGTTGTAGAGGATGTCCGCGCCGCCGTACCGGTCCATGGCCGTCTTCATCATCTCCTCGGGACCGCCGTCCACGGTCACGTTCACGTTCAGGAAGGTGGCCTCGCCGCCCTCGTCGATGATGAGCTGGTCCACCCGCGGCGTCAGGGTCTCCTGGATGTCGCAGCACACGACGTTGGCCCCTTCGCGCGCGAACAGGCGGGCGGTGGCCCGTCCGATGCCGCTGTTGGCCCCGGTGATGATGGCCACTCTGCCGCGCAGCCGCCCCAGCCCCTCTCTCAACATGGGATGCTCGTCGTTGTTGGCGTTCGCCATAGGTTTCAGCCTCCTTGGATTGTGTGCCTTGCGGCTCACTCTCCCTTATCGGATTGCCCGGTGATTGCCAAGCGAGCCCCTATCCGTCATTCCCGCGAACCAGCATGTGTCAAAACCCTCTCCCTTTGGGAGAGGGTGGCCGAAGGCCGGGTGAGGGCTCCCCGGCAACCCTGCCGCTCCGGGCGCCCTCACCCCGACCCTCTCCCAGAGGGAGAGGGAGTGGTTTTGACACAGGCTGGAACGCAAGAATCCAGGGGCGGTTCAAGGGTGGCCCGGCTCGGTTAACCTTGTCGGGACAATCCGCTACAGTGTCACCATCAAGGAGGACCGACATGAACCAGGCAGACGAAAAATACGTGGACGTCGACGGAATCCGCACCCGGTACTTCGAGAAGGGCAGCGGCGAGACGGTGGTGCTGTTCCACGGCGGCAACTTCGGCTCCAACGAGGCGGCCGACGGGAGCCCGGACTGGGGACTCAACTTCGACGCCCTGGCGCAGTGGTTCCACGTCGTCGCCGTGGACAAACTCGGCCAGGGCATGACCGACAACCCCAAGAGCGACGAGGACTACACCATGGCTGCGGTGGTGCGGCACGCGCTGGCCACGCTGGAGACCCTGAAGCTCGGCAACGTCCACCTGGTGGGGCATTCCCGCGGCGGCTACCTGGTGGCGCGCATGACCCTGGAACGGGCGGACCTGGTCAAGTCCGTGATCCCGGTGGACACCAACACGCTGGCCCCCGGAGTCGGAAGGAACGAAGTCGTGCATGCCAACTGCCCGGAGCCCCGGCTGAGCCGCGAGAGCCAGCGCTGGGTGCTGGAGCGCTATTCCTACGGCTACGACCACGTCACCGACGACTGGCTCGACGCCTGCGTGGAAATCGCCCAACAGCCCAAGTACCTGGAGGCGGTGGAGAAGATGGAGGACCAGGGGCTCAAGGCCAACGTCTTCCTGGCCCGGCACGCGCGGCAGAAGGAGGAGACCCTGGGCTGGATCCGGGACCGCGGGTTCCAGCGGCCGACCCTGCTGGTGTGGGGCTACAACGACCCCACCGCCACCCTCGACCAGGGCATGCGCCTGATGGAGCTCATGGCCGGCAGCGAGCGCCGCACCCAGATGCACATCATCAACGAGGCCGGCCACTTCTCGTACCGGGAGCACCCGGCGGAGTTCAACGAGGTGCTGCGGGGCTTCATCGCGGCGCAGGGATAGGGGGAGAGGCGTGCCAAGCTTCTGCACAATGGCGGCATCGTCGCTGCCGCCTTGAAAAAACGGCGTACATCACCCATCATCCAAAACTACCAACTACGTTCGGAGGTAATCCCATGGGCAAATACATGTTCCACACTTCGTATACCGGCAAGGGACTCGTGGGCCTGCTCAAGGAGGGCGGCAGCCGGCGGCGGGCCGCGCTGACCCAGACCATCGAGGCGATGGGCGGCAGCGTGGAGGGGCTCTACTACGCCTTTGGCGACACGGACCTCTACATCATCGCCGATCTTCCCGACGACGCCACGGCGACGGCCGTGTCGCTCAACATCGCCAACGCCGGCGCCCTGACCATCAGGGCCACCGTGCTGATCCCGCCTGAGACCGTGGACGAGGCGGTCAAGAAGAAAGTGCCCTACCGGCCGCCGGGGGCGCGCGCCACTCGCGGCCGCAAGTAGGGTTGAGGTCGCGGCGCCGGGCGCGGGCGAGCGTGCACCGGCGTGGTGTCCGGTTCGTGCGCATGCCACGGTGCGCCGGAGTCGTTGCCTTCGGCAAGGCGTGACGACTGTCGATTCGCGAAGCGGGCGGGTTTGAAACCCGCCCCCACTCCACTCCACCCGGCATGCCCCTCGTCAGCTTCGAAGACGTCTCGCTGGAGCTGGGCGACCAGCGCCTGCTGGCGCACGCCGACTTCGCCATCGAGCCCGGGGAGCGGGTCTGCCTGATCGGCCGCAACGGCGCGGGCAAGACCTCCATGCTCGGGCTGATCACCGGCCGGCTCGAGCCCGACCACGGCGAGATCCACTACCAGAGCCGCATCCGCGTCAGCGAGCTGGAGCAGGCGCTGCCCGAGGTGCTCGGGCAGACGGTGCGGGAGTACGTCACCACCGGGCTGGCCGACCTGCAGGATCTCATCGACCTCTACCAGCAGCGGTCCAGGGAGACGCTCGACCGCAAGGGCCTGCTGGAGCTGGAGGCGCTGCACCGGGAGATCGACGCCCACGGCGGCTGGCACGTGGACCAGCGGGTGGAGACGGTGCTGAGCGAGCTGGACCTGCCGGCGGACCGGCGGCTGGAGGAGCTGTCGGGCGGCTGGCAGCGGCGGGTGGGGCTGGCGCGAGCTATCGTCGGCAACGCCGAGCTGCTGCTCCTCGACGAGCCCACCAACCACCTCGACCTGAGCACCATCCAGTGGCTCGAGGACCGGGTCTACAACTACGCCGGCAGCGTCCTGTTCATCACCCACGACCGCGCCTTCCTGAGACGCCTGGCCACCCGCATCGTGGAGCTGGACCGCACCCGGCTCACGAGCTGGCCGGGAACCTACGACAACTATCTCAAGCTCAAGGAAGAAAGCCTGGCCGAGGACGCTCGGCGCAACGCGTTGTTCGACAAGCGGCTGGCCCAGGAGGAGGAGTGGATCCGGCGCGGCATCAAGGCGCGCCGCACCCGCAACGAGGGCCGCGTGCGCGCGCTCATGGCCATGCGGGAGGAAGCGGCGCAACGCCTCAAGCCACAGAGCCAGGCGCGCATCCACGTACAGCACGGCGGGCAGTCGGGCCGCAAGGTGGTGGAGCTACGCAACGTCACCCACGGCTACGGCGGCGAGCCGCTGATCCGGGGGCTGTCGCTGCGCATCATGCGCGGCGACCGCATCGGCCTCATCGGCAACAACGGCGTGGGCAAGAGCACTCTGCTTCGTATTCTCATCGGGGAGCTCACGCCGAACTCCGGCGCCGTGGAGCAGGGCGCCAACCTGGAGATCGGCTACTTCGATCAACTGCGCAGGGAGCTGGACCCGGAGAAGACCGTGGCCGAAACCGTCGCGGACGGCCGCGACCACGTCTTCGTCAACGGCCGGCCGCGCCACGTGGTGGGGTATCTCAAAGGCTTTCTCTTCAGCCCCAAGCGCGCGCTCACCCCGGTGGCGGCGCTGTCGGGCGGCGAGTGCAACCGCGTCATCCTGGCCCGGCTGCTGACCCAGCCGGCCAACCTGCTGGTTCTGGACGAGCCCACCAACGACCTGGACATCGAGACCCTGGAGGTGCTGGAGGAGCAGCTCGTGCGCTACCGCGGCACGCTGCTGGTGGTGAGCCACGACCGGAGCTTCCTCGACAACTGCGTCACCAGCACCCTGGTCTTCGAGGACACGGGCACGATCCAGCGCCACGCCGGCGGCTACAGCGACTGGCTCCGCCGCGGCAAAACCCTGGCCGTCACCGACGACCCCAACCGCAAGGCCACCCAGGAGCCGCCGCCGGAACGGCGCGAGCGCTCCCGGCCGACCAAGCTCAGCTACCATCTGCAACGCGAGCTGGACGAGTTGCCGGACCGTATCCAGGAGATGGAACAGGTGGTGGCTACGCTGGAGGAAAAGACCCAGCAGCCCGACTTCTACGCGCAGCCTTTCGCCCAGGTCCAGCCCGTCCTGGACGAGATCAAGACCGCCAAGGCGACCCTCGACGAGACACTGGAACGCTGGACCGAGCTGGAGACCCTGAAGGAGGAGACGGAGCGGCGTTAGCACATTGCCTGCCCCCCTAACTTCCGATAAGAAGATGGGCGGAGACACCCATGAGAAAACAACGACTGTCAGTGGCCGGGCGTAATTCCATGCGCGTAGACGCGGTGGAGAAGGTGTCCGGCAAGGCGTTCTACACCGGGGACATCGAGCTTCCGGGCATGGCGTATGCGAAGATCCTGAGGAGCCCGCTGCCCCATGCGCGGATCCTCAAGGTCGATGCGAGCAGGGCCAGGGCCCTGCCCGGGGTCATCGACGTCCTCACCCGTGACGAGATCGCCGACCTCAACTACCTGTACGGCGCCACCTACAAGGACCAGTCGGTGGTGGCGACGGACAAGGTCCGCTACGTGGGCGACCCGGTGGCCGCGGTGCTGTCGGCGGACGAGCTGGTGGCCGAGGAGGCGCTGGCGCTCATCGACGTGGAGTACGAGGAGCTGCCGTTCGTGGACAACGTCGACGACGCCCTGGCGCCCGGGGCGCCCCAGGTGCACGAGGGCGACGTGGCCAAGGCCGAGCTGCGGGGGTCGAGCTACGGCGTCCCCGACCGGTTCAAGGGCACCAACGTGTGCTACCACTTCGGTTACTCCCGTGGCGACGTGGATGACGGCTTCGCCAAGTCCGACCACATTTTCGAGGACGTCTTCCGCTTCTCCAAGGTGCAGCACTACTCGCTGGAGCCCCACATCTGCCTCGCCCACTACGACGGCGAACGCCTGACGGTGTGGAGCTCGTGCCAGGACCCGTTCACGCTGCGCGGCCACCTGGCGGGGATCTTCAAGCTGCCACTCAACCGGGTGCGGGTGGTGGTGCCCTACGTCGGCGGCGGCTACGGCGGCAAGCTCTACGTCAAGGCCGACCCCATCGCCGCGGCGCTGTCGGTGCGGAACGGCCGCCCGGTCAAGCTGGCCATGAGCGTCAACGAGAGCTTCAAGACCGTGACGCGCCATCCCGCGCGCATCCGCATCAAGACCGGGGTTACGAAGAAGGGCGAGATGGTGGCCCGGGAGCTGGAAGTCTACATGGACACCGGCGCCTACGCCGACGCCGGTCCCCGCGTGACCCAGAAGGCCGGCTACCGCGCTGTGGGCCCCTACCGCGTGCCCCACGTGAAGATCGACGCCCACGGCGTCTACAGCAACACGGTGCCGGCCGGGGCCTTCCGCGGCTTCGGCGCGGTGCAGGTGGCCTGGGCCTACGAGTCGCAGACGGACATGATCGCCAAGCGGCTCGGCATGGATCCGCTGGAATTCCGCCTGAAGAACCTGCTGGACAAGGGCGAGCCCTACACCCCCGGCGACACCCCGGTGGACTGCGACCTCAAGCAGGGGCTCCGCAAGGTGGCCCGGGCGCTGGACTGGAAGAAGCCCTCCGGCCGCAACGTGGGCAAAGGCCTGAGCGTGTGCCTGAAGGACGCCGGCGGCACCTACAAGGTGGCCGGCGCCACCGTGAAGATGTCGTCGGACGGCAGCGCGGTGCTGCTCACCGGGACGGTGGAGGTGGGGCAGGGGTGCCGCACGGCGCTGAGCCAGGTGGTGGCGGAGGAGCTGGGCATCGAGCTGGAGCAGGTGTCGGTGGCCCAGTTGGATACCGACGTCACCCCGTTCGACGTGTCCACCAGCGCCAGCAGCTCCATGACAGTCATGGGCCTTGCCACCCAACGGGCCGCCCAGGACGTGAAGAAGCAGTTGCTCAAGGCAGCCGCCAAGGTCATGGGCGAGAAGGCCGCCGACCTTTTGCTCAAGGGCGGCCGGGTGCGGGCCGGCAAGGGACGCGGAGTCGCTTACAGCGACGTGATCGCCGGGTACTACGGCAGTTCCGCCACCGAGATCGTCGGCCGCGGGGTGTACCAGGACAGGAAGAGCAAGACCGCGGTGCTGGGTTCCCCCACCACCTTCTGGGAGGTGGGCTGGGGCGGCGTCGAGCTGGAGGTGGACCCGGATACCGGCGTCGTCCGCATCCTCAAGTACGTGTCCATGGCGGACGTGGGCCGCGCCATCAACCCGTTGCAGTGCGAGGGACAGGACGAAGGCGGCGTGGTCTTCGCCATCGGGCACACGCTGCTGGAAGACATGGTGTACGAGGACGGCCAGCTCCTGAACCCCAACCTCATCGACTACCGCGTGCCCAACTTCCACGACCTGCCCGAGAACTTCATCTCGGAGCTGGTGGAGAGCGGCAACGGCCCCGGCCCGTTTGGCGCCAAGGGCATGGGCGAGGGCGGCGTGCTGCCGGCCGCGTCCGCCATCGCCGCGGCGGTGGAGGACGCCGTGGGGCTCAGAATCTGCGACCTGCCGCTGTCGCCCCCGAAGATCTGGCAGCGGCTGCAAGAGAGGGCCGGCGAATGACCTGAATCGACCGACGGCGCAATGCGGCCGCGGACGGGTTTGAAACCCGCCCCTACGGCCCGTCGGTGCCTGATAGACGATACGATCGGTAGGGGCGACCGGCGGTCGCCCTCCGTGATCCCCGAAAGGAGCCCATGATGTCAGACCCGAGCCGTTTCCGAGCCATGGTCGTCAGCGAGAACGAGGACAAGTCCTTCTCCCGCGCCATCACCGAGAGGTCGGCGGACGACCTGCCCGAGGGCGACCTGCTGGTCTCGGTGGCCTATTCGTCCCTCAACTACAAGGACGCGCTGTCCGCCTCCGGCAACAAGGGCGTGACCCGCAACTTTCCCCACACTCCCGGCATCGACGCCGCGGGCACGGTCGTGGAGAGCAGCTCCGGGGACTTCGCCAAGGGCGACGACGTGGTGCTCACCGGCTTCGACCTGGGCTCCAACACCGACGGCGGCTACGCCGAGTACGTGAGGGTGCCGGCCGGCTGGGCGGTGAAGCGTCCGGACGGGCTGAGCCTCAAGGAGAGCATGGTCTACGGCACCGCCGGCTTCACCGCGGCCCTGTCGGTGCTGCGGCTCCAGGAGTCCGGGGTAACACCCGAATCGGGCGACGTGCTGGTGACCGGCGCCACCGGCGGCGTCGGCTGCCTGGCCGTGGCCATCCTGGCTCAGGCCGGCTACCGGGTGGTGGCATCCACGGGCAAGGACTCGGAGAAGGAATTTCTCGCGGGGCTGGGCGCGGCCGACGTCATCTCCCGCGAGGACGCCGACGACCAGTCCGGAAGGCCCCTGCTGAAGGGCCTGTGGGCCGGCGTCGTGGACACCGTCGGCGGCAACATCCTCGCCACCGCCATCAAGGCCTCGAAATACGGCGGCGTGGTGACCTGCTGCGGCAATGTGGCCTCGATAGAGCTGAACACCACGGTCTTCCCCTTCATCCTTCGCGACGTGCGCCTCATCGGCGTGGCCACCCCCGACTGCCCCGCGGACATCCGCGCCAGCCTGTGGCAGAAGATGGCCGGCGAGTGGAAGCTCCCGAACCTCGACGCCGTCACCATCGACTGCACGCTGGACGAGCTGGACCGCCACATCGAGAGCATCCTCAAGGGCGGGGTGCGCGGCCGCGTGGTGGTGGACCTGTCGCGCTGACGAGACCTTGATGAATTGTAGGGAGATGCGGAATGACGCCAACGGAATGGATAGCTGCCGGTCAACTGGCGGTTGCTGCCGCCGGGGTTGCCCTCGTATGGCGTGGCCTATACCAGATGCGCCGCGCCGGGGACCAGCGAGAGAAGCGAGAAGACGCCCGTCACCGTGAAGCCATGAGGGCGCTGGAGAGCCAGAGCGAAGCCCTCCGGGTCGTGGTCGCCGGCCTCGAAACCGTGATCGAGAGAACCAAGGGTTGATCCAATGGCCGCGGTTGGCCGCTGCCCTTGGCACCGGCCTTTCCGGAGCCATGGGACTCCCGAGTGACGAGAGGATCGCCATGGCATCGTGGATGGTAGGCATCGATACCGGAGGCTCCTTCACCGATCTGATCGCGTTCGATCCCGGCACCGGTGAACGGCGCATCGCCAAGGTGCCGTCGCGGCCGGACGATCCGTCGGCCGCTGTGATGGATGCCCTGAATGAGCTGTTCCAGTCCGGGGTCGACCCGTCCGCCATCGAGTTCCTGGTCCACGGCACCACGGTGGCGACCAACGCCATTCTGGAAGGGAAGGGCGCGCGCACGGGGCTCTTGATCACCCGGGGCTTCCGGGCGGTGTACGAGGGGCGCGGCTGGTCGCAGCCGGCGCCCGAGGACCTGGCGGATCCCTTCTACGTCAAGCCCACGCTGCTCGCGCCGCAGTCCCTGACCGAAGAAATCACCGAGCGCCTCGACTACCTCGGCAACGTGCAGACGCCGCTCGACGAGGACGACGTCCGGCGGGCGGTGGCGAGCCTGAAGGAGAAGGAAGTCGAGGCGGTGGCCGTCAACTATCTCTTCAGCTTCCGGAACTCCGGGCACGAGGAGAGGACGGCGGCGATCATCGCCGAGCTGGCGCCGGAGTGGCGCGTGTCGGTGTCTTCGCGCATTCTGCCCACCATCCGCGAGTATCCGCGTCTTTCCACCACCGTCATCGACGCGTTCGTGGGCCGGTCCATGGAGACCTACCTCCTGCGGCTGGTGGAGAGGCTGCAGGCGGCGGGCATCGAGACGCCGCAGATCTTCCTCATGCAGTCCAACGGCGGCCTGATGCGTATGAACGTCGGCGCGCGGTATCCCAACCAGACGCTCCTCTCGGGGCCGGCCGCCGGGGTGGTGTCCGGCATCGAGCTGGCCGCGGTCCTGGGACGCAGGAACCTCGTCACCTTCGACATGGGCGGCACGTCCACCGATATCAGCGTCATCCGCGACGGGCGGTCCGAGGAGACCACCGCGGGCCGCATCGCCGGGCAGGACCTCGCGACGCCGATGCTGGCCGTCCACACCCTGGGCGCGGGCGGCGGCACCATCGCCTGGATCGGCAACGACGGCCTCATGAAGGTCGGGCCGCGAAGCGCGGGCGCCGACCCGGGACCGGCCTGCTACGGCAGGGGCGGCGAGCTGCCGACGGTCACCGACGCCAACCTGCTGCTGGGGGCCCTCGGCGACAGCAGCGCCCTCGGCGGGCGGTTACGGTTGGACCGCGCCCGCGCGGAGGCCGCCGTCCGCACGGGCGTGGCGGAACCCCTCGGCCTCGACGTGGTGGAGGCGGCGGCGGGGATTCTCAAGATCGTCAACAATAACATGGCGGTGGAGCTCCGGCTCGCGCTGCAGTACCGAGGCGTCGATCCGCGCGACTTCGTGCTGGTGGCCTTCGGCGGCGCCGGTCCGCTGCACGCCGGCGTGCTGGCCGACGAGTTGCGTATTCCCGCCGTGCTGGTGCCGCCCAACCCCGGTCTCAACAGCGCCCTGGGGCTGCTTCAGACCCAGGTGCGGCACCTCTACCTGCTGTCGGATCTCGGCCTCGTGAGCGACTACGATCCCGACCGCATGAACCGGCGTTTCGAAGAGTTGCGCCTGCGGGCGGAGGCGGACGTCCGCGAAGAGCAATTCGAGCTTTCGGAGGCGGTCTTCCGGCGCCAGGTCGACATGCGCTATCTGCACCAGGGTTACGAGCTTTCGGTGGACTGTCCGGAGTGGGAGATCGTGGAGGCGGACAAGGCCGGGCTCAAGGCGGCCTTCGATGATCTCCACGGCAAGGTGTACGGGCTGAGCGCCAAGGACGAGGACGCCGAGATCGTGACGTTCCGGCTGCTAGCGGAGATCGCGGTGCCGCGGCTCCAGCCGCCGCCGCTGGAATCGGGGGACCCGTGCGTCGAGCACGCCGTCATCGGCCGCAGACCGCTCTTCGACCTTGAGCGCGGCGAGTTCCGGGAAGCCGTGGTGCTGGATAGGGGCCGGCTGCTGGCCGGCAACCGCATCGACGGACCTGCCGTGATCGAACAACTGGACGCGACAACGGTGCTTTCCGAGTCGCAGCATGCCACGGTCGATACGTTCGGGAACATCGTCATCGAGCGACAATCATGACGTCGTCGGGAGGGAACCATGAGTCTTGACCCGATCACCAGCGAAGTCGTGTTGAGCCGGCTGCGGGAGGTCACCTCTTCCATGGCCCACGCGCTGTTCCACAGCGGCTACTCGCCGATCCTGCGCGAGTCGCAGGACGGCACCGCCGGGCTGACCGACGGCACGGGCCGCGTGATCATGGTCGGCGGCGGCCTGCAATATCACTCGCTCCTGTATTCGCAGGCGGTTGCCGGCGTTCTGGAACGCTACCCGGCGGACGAGATGCGCGAGGGCGACTCTTTCGTTTCCAACGATCCCTACAAGGCGGGAAACAGCCACGTCCCCGACATGGTGGTGGCGACCCCGGCATTTCATGAAGGAAAGGTGGTCGCCTTCGGGGTCAGCGTCGCCCACAAGGCCGACGTCGGCGGTCTGGTGCCGGGGTCGAGCGGCGCGGCCTCGCGCGAGATCTTCCACGACGGGATCGTGCTGCCGCCGGTGCGGTTCACCACGGCCGAGGGCGTCCTGCCGGAGGTGGAGGCGATCCTTCGCAACAACAGCCGCATTCCCGACGTGGTGCTGGGCGACCTGCGCGGACAGGTGGGCGCGACGAAACTCGGGGCGCTCCGGTTCCAGGAGCTGCTGCAGGAGTACGGCGCGGACACCCTTCTGGGCACCATCGACGAGCTGATGACGCGCACCACCGCGCGGGTGCGGAAAGAGATCGCTTCGTGGCCGGACGGGGAGCACGAGGCGGAAGGGTTCCTCGACCACAACGGCGTGGACCGGTCGAAACCGGTGCGCATCCACGTCCGGGCCGTGAAGGCCGGCGACCGGCTGACGCTCGATTTCTCCGGCAGCGACGCGCAGACCCCCGGACCCGTGAACACGACCCGTGTCACGGCGCGCGCGGTTTCCACGCAGGCGGTCCTGGCGGCATCGGATCCGAGCATCCCGATGAACGCGGGTGCCTTCGAGGCCATCGACTTCAACCTGCCGCCGGGGCGTGTGATGAGCCCGCGGTTCCCGGCCACCGTCAACCATTACTTCCCGACCTCTCACCTGGTCTACAACTGCGTTCTCGCCGCCATCGGGAGGTTCAACCCCCACCGGGCGGTGGCGCCCTCCGGCCTCGGCACCGGCGCCATCGCCGTCGGCTACAAGGAGAGCCGCTCGGCGGGCCGCCCGACCGTCCAGTACGAGATCATGATCACCTCGCTGGGAGGAACCAGCGACCACGACGGCGCCGCCATCGTCATGCCGGTCAACCATTTCGCCCCGGGCACGCCGGTGGAGATCCTCGAGACGGAATATCCCGTCGCCGTCCGCCGCTACGAGATCTGGCAGGACTCGGCCGGCGCCGGGCGCTGGCGCGGCGGCACGGGCTTCATCCGAGAGTACGAGTTCGAGACCGACTGCACGCTCACCATCCGCTCGGCCAACCACCAGCAAGCCTCCTGGGGCCTGAACGGCGGCGCAAGCCCGCCCAACTCCAGGACCACCATCCAGAACCCGGGCGAGGAGCCGGCCGAGGCCGACATGCTGGAAACCCGGCCCCTCAAGGCCGGCGCAAGGCTCGCCGTCTACCGCAGCGGGGGCGGCGGCTACGGCGATCCCAGGGAACGCCCCGCCGAGTTGGTGCGACAGGACGTGGAGGACGGGTACGTGTCGCGGGAAACGGCCCGGGAAGCTTATGGGTTGGCGGAAGGGGAGAGTTGAGGCTATGTTAAAGGACAATTCCCCTTGCGGTTTCGACCGCATGGTGCGGGGCCTCTTCGGAGGCCCTTGCTTTTGATGGCGCCTTGTCGGTCTAGGTGTCCCTCACGCTCGGGTGAAAGAGTTCTTCCACCGGATACGGCGCATCGATCAGCGTCTGGTCGGTCAGGTACTTCATGAAGCGTTCGAGGCAGGCGCGGTTGGCCGCGAGGCCCGACGGCCAGATGTCGGCGCCGAACAGGTTCCGTTCCTCCTCGAAATCATTACGCGCGAACGCCAGTTCGGCATAGCCCGGGTCGTCGTAGAATTCAGCCGCCTGGGCTTTTGAATCCTCCCACATATCCAACAGTGCGCGCGGCAGGTAGGGGTGACGGTCGGCGATTTCCTGCTTGTAGACCAGCACGTGCATGATCGGATAGTCGCCGTTCTTCCTGAAATAGCGGGCGCATTCTTCCTTGGTGTCGGGGAACAGCCGGCGGACCAATCCCTCGCGCAAGCCCTCCAGCAGCCTGGGCGGCGGATGCGGGTGGATCATCATGGCAAGATCGCCCGCGATCAGCGCGTCGGGGGCGCTGGGCTCGTCGATCAGGGTCAGGTCGGCTGCCTCGCGGCCCGGCCAGTCGATGAGCTCCGAACTCATGGTCTGCCAGTCCAGCTCCTGCCAGGGCACGCCGTACTCGAACGCAAGATCGCCCTTGGCCAGCACCGACATGGTGGTCTGGAAACTGCGGCAGCAGACCTTCCGGCCGATCAGGTCCGCCGGTTTTTTGATCCCGGCCGCGGCGCTGACGAACATGTGGTTCTGGCTGAACAGGCGGCGCGGGAACACCGGCGTCGCCGTGTAGTCCAGCCCGCGGCTCTTGGCCGTCAGATAGGATGAGAGCGACATCTCGCAGATGTCGAACTCTTCGTCTCGCATGAAGCGCCTGTGGCGGTTGATGCCGTCGCGCCGCGGCGGCGCCATGCCGACCTCCAGCACCTTCAGGTCGATGCCGGCCGGGGGCGAGACCATCCCCATGAAGAACGGTACATGCCGGTCGTATCGCTCGAGCGCGATGGTCAATTCCGTCGCCATATCGAGGTCTCCCTCGCCCTACGCGTCCAGCTTGAACAGGCGCTCGGCGTTGCCGTGGCGGATGAGTTCCTTGGTCTCCTCGGAGAGGTTCTTGTTGACGGCGAGGAGCTGGACGTCCCGGAACTTCATGCTGCCGCCGGGGTCATCGTGGGGGTAGTCGGTGGCGAAGAGGAAGCGTTCGGGTCCGAGGAACTCGACGGCGTCGGGCAGCGCGGCTTCCTCGGTCTCGATGGTGAAGTAGAAGTTGTTGCGGAAGTAGTGGCTGGCCGGCTGCTTGTTCTTCTCCAGGAACACGTCGGGGCCGTAGAACGCGCGGTGGCGGCGCAGCTTGGCCTTCACCCCGCGGATGGTGTCGGCATCGGCGTCCGCGTCGTAGTCGATGGGAGGACCTTCGAAGGCGGCGTCGAGCCGCTCCACCAAGGGCTTGATGAAACCCGTACCCGCCTCGGTGAAGATGAACTGGAGGCCGGGGAAATCGTCGAGCAGGCCGCTGGTCACCAGCGACACCAAGCTCACCTGCCCCTCCTGCGGCGCAAAGAGGTAGAGGCCGTCCTTCTGGAAGTTGGGCAGGTTGCTGATGCGGTGGCCGTGCTGGATGTTGTGCAGGAAGATGGGCATTTTCATCTCCTCGGCGCGCGCGAAGAACGGCCACAGCTCCTTGTGGCTGCCGAGGCTCTCGCCGTAGGGGTGGTCCTGCACCGGGAAGACCTTGTCCAGCACCACTGCGGGGAAACTTTCCTGCTGCGCCCATTCCATCTCGCGAATGGCGGCCTGCACGTCCTGGAGCTGGACGATGGCGACGCCGACGAGGCAGTCGTGGCGCTCCATCATGCGCAGGTTGGACAGGTTATAGGAGCGGGCGATGGCCGACGCCAGCGCCGGCTCGATCATGTACGTCCACCAGCCGGAGAACTGCGGCAGCACGAACATGCGGTCCACCCCCAGCACGGGCATGTCTTCAAGCCGCGTCTGGATATCCACCAGCCCCTTCATGCTGGCCCCGGACCCAGGAGGTCCCAACGGAGTTACGCCGGGGACCTCGGGCGGCCCGCCGGGAAAGTCGATGTCGACGAGCAGCCCCTCCTCGCTGTAGCGCGGAATCGGCGCCTTGCCGCGGAACTCCTCGGGCATGTCGTCGAAGGCGTCGCTGGGCATGATGTGGGTGTCGCAGTCGATGATCACGGGGAAATCCTCCTGGTCAAGCTGTAGCTATTAGCGCCGTCGGGCCGCGTTGGCAAGCCAGCGGAGACCAGGACGAGCGAGCGGTCCGCGCGAACGGGCGGTGTCTTTTTTGAATTCTCCACAAAAACATCCAGTTCAATTGACTATTCACGCTCACTTCACGCTATTTCGTGTATGGTCGCAAGCGACCTGTGCACTGATTTCAAACAAGGCCGCAGCGTACACGGCGCAGGACCTCGCCGTCACCACGGCGACTCACGCACGAATTCTGTACAGGACCAGCGACCACCGGAGAGCCGAAACCTGCCAGTTCCGGCTCTTGAACGACAAGGAGGGCACGATGCCAAGGTATCCAGTCGAAGTAACCAAGGACACGATTGGCTCCGTCACTCGAACGCTCCCCGCAATTTGCCTCATTGCCGCGGCACTGATCACGGTAACTCTGCTTCCACCCGCCACGGAAGCAGCGGAACCCGGCCGTGGCGAACTCACCACTACACAGGGTGGATACCCGCTAGACGTGTTCACGTACCGTCCCGCCGGATGCGCTCCGCAGGGTGTGCTGTTGGTCTTCCACGGAAATTCCCGGAACGCCGACGACTACCGCGACTATGCGCGTCCCTTTGCCGACAGGTCTTGCCTGACGGTCTATGCGCCGCATTTCGATCGTGGCCGATTCCGAAGTTGGGCGTATCATCGTGGCGGCGTCATCCGTAGAGATACCATCCGGTGGCGATCCGAGTGGACCGTCTCAATAATCCAGGGTCTGGCGCAATGGGCCCTGGCGCAGACAGGCGGACCCGACAAACCGGTGTTTTTGTTCGGCCATTCCGCGGGCGGCCAGTTCGTGCCCCGCGTGGCGGCTTACGCCCCCTTTCCCGGGGTGCAACGCTATGTCGTCGCCAATCCGTCCACCCATGTATGGCCTTCCCTCGACGAGAGCGTGCCTTACGGCTTCGGGTTGTTCCCCGACGCGGACGCCGCGCTCAAGAACTACCTGAACCAGCCGGTGACCATTTACCTCGGTTCACGGGACACCGGCTCGCGGCTCCTCACCCGGACGTCAGCCGCCGTACGGCAGGGGGAGAACAGGCTTGACCGTGGCCAGAAGACGTTCAAAGCTGCCCGGGCCTTGGCGCGCGGAAAGGGTTGGAATTTCAACTGGAAGATGGTGATCGCGGACGGCGTGCGCCATTCAGCCAGAGGGATGTCCCGGGCTCCCGAAGCCAACAGCGCTTTCGGTCTGGAAAACCGGTAGACCCAGACTGTCCGCATTAGATGCCAGATGGTTTCCGTGTTACGTGTGGTGACGCCGGGTGAGCTAATCGTGGAGGCGTGAGAAATGTCGACCCTGACCATTCGTCTGCCTGAGGATACCCACGGGCGATTGAAGGAAATCGCACGGAGTCGCCAGATGAGCGTGAACAAGCTGGTGGAGGAACTCTCCACCATCGCTATCGTTCAGCATGACGCGGAGACGCGGTTCCGGGCACTCGCTGCCCGTGGATCAGTGGAAGCGGGGCTGCGTATCCTCGACAAACTGGACGACTCGTTTCGCAAGACCACGAGCGACCCGGTTGAAGACTAACGTCCGACAGTTGGGCTCCGGTCAACTCAGTAGTAGTCGGGTCTGCGCGGGTCGTTGGAATATGCAGGCCGGTGAAATTCGAGTTGCTAGCTCTAACCCAACGGAAAACAAAACCAATATAGACAACTGTCATCACCATGTGCGGTAGGTACACCCAGACGGCGAAGTTACAGAAATTGATGGAACGGTTCGGCATCGACGAGCCGGACTTCCAACTGGCGCCCCGGTACAACCTGGCGCCAAGCCAGGACGCGGCGGTGGTGGGCGTCAATCCGAATACACCGGACACCCGCACCCTGCAGTTGATGCACTGGGGCCTCGTGCCCTATCGCGCCAAGGACGCCACGAAGCCCATCATCAACGCGCGAGCCGAAACCCTCGCGCAACGCCCCGCCTTCCGCTGGCTCGTGCCGAGGCGTCGCTGTTTGGTGCCGGCCGACGGCTTCTATGAATGGCGCAAGGAAGGCCGTATGCGGACGCCCATGCGCTTCACGCTACGAAGCGGCGAGCCGTTCGCATTCGCCGGACTCTGGGACCGTTGGCTCCAGCCCGACGGCACGCCGCTCTATTCCTTCACCATCGTCACCACGAGCCCCAACAGCCTCCTGGAGCCCGTCCATGACCGGATGCCCGTCATTCTGCTCCCGGAGGACGAAGCGAAGTGGCTCGATCCAGCCAATACGGACCTCGCGGACCTGTCGCCGCTGCTCAAGCCCTATCCCGCCGAGTTCATGGACGGATATTGCGTATCGCGCGCCGTGAACTCGCCGGTGAACGACTCCCCCGAGTGCATTGCGCCGGAGCAAGCGCCGCTGACATTGCTGCTGAGATCAGACTTGCAGTATGATCCATAAAGGTATAATTTCTATGCCGTGCCAGCGTTTGAGTTCGATCAGCGGAAGAGCATACGAAACCTCGATAAGCACGGCATTGATTTCGTCGCGGCGCAGGTGCTTTGGGAGGACCCCGGCCGTGTCGAAGTACCCGCAAAGACCACGGACGAAGAGCGGGTTCTTGTTATCGGCCGGCTCGGTATCAAGCATTGGTCCGCGGTGGTCACCCCTAGGGGTGATCACATCCGCATTATTTCCGTTCGTCGCTCTCGACCAGAGGAGGTAGCAATTTATGAGAGCGAAGAAATTTGACGCCGACTTTGACGCCGGCAAGGACATAACCGCCGCTCTCGACTTGCCGGCCGCTCGGCGTCCGGCCCGGGAACATCGACGCGTCAATGTCGATTTCCCGGAATGGATGGTCGAATCCCTAGATCGAGAGGCTAGTAGGCTTGGAGTCACCCGCCAATCGATCATCAAGCTGTGGTTGGCCGAGCGCCTGGAGCGGGCAGCGACAACCGACTGAAATGTCTGCCAGCCCCACCCCCATGGATCCCGGATCAAGTCCGGGATGACGGGGAGGAGTCTCCGGAACGACGGCCGTGGGGGCTATTTCGCCGCGCAGACCATGATCTCCACTTGCGTGCCCGGCGTCAGCGCCACGCCGATGGCGGCGCGGGCCGGCAAATTGTCCTTGTCGATCCAGGCCATCCAGGCCTCGTTCATTTCGTCCTTGTCGTCGATATCGGCGAGGTACACGGTGGACGTGACGATGCGGGACTTGTTGGTGCCGGCGGCGGCTAGGACGTCGTCGATCTTGGCCAGTACCTGTTCCGTCTGGCCTTTCGTAGACAGGGACTTGTCGTCGGCCACCAGGCCGGACAGGTAGACCAAACCGCCGTGCACTACGGCGCGACTGTTCCAAACCTGCGGTCTGATTCGTTCTATGCTCATTGGACTATTACCTCCGTTGTGGTTTGGGCACGGACACTAGCAGATTAGACGGAAAACTCCTACGAGACCGCCTTTTCTCCTCGCTCCTGCTTCTTCCCTCCCCGCCGAAACAGCGACGCCGCCGCGGCCAGGCCGCACAGCACCGCGGCGGTCAGGAAGACAAGCTGGAAGGCGGTCACGAAGGCATCCACTTCTCCCAGATCCGCGTGGGAGACGCGCCAGCGTTCGAACAGGAGGCTCGCTCCGGTGACGCCGAAGACGATGCCGGCGGTGCGCATCATCTGGTTGATGCTGCCGGCGACACCCTGGTGCTCGCGGGGGATGGCGCCCATGACGAAGCTCATGTTGGGCACCTGGAAGGTGCCCAGGCCGAGTCCCACGAGGCACAGGGACAGGGCCGCGGTGGGGTAGTCGGAGCTGGCGTCCAGACCGCTGGCCAGCCACAGGCCCACGGCCTGGACGGCCAGGCCCGCGGAACTCAGGCCGGCGGTGCCGATGCGGTCGGAGAGGCGGCCGGCGAACGCGGCGGCGACAATGGTCATCACCGCGGGCGCGAAGAGGAGCAGCCCGACCAGGATCCCCCGGAAGCCCAGGATGTTCGCGGCATAGTAGGGGGCCAGCAGGCCGATGGGGAACCGGGTGGCGTTGGCCGCCAGGTTGAGCAGGTTGGCGAGGGTGAAGGCCGGCCGGCGGAACAGGTCGAGGTTCACGACGGGCGCGGCCACCCGTTTTTCGGTGACGAGAAAGACCACCAGGCTGACCGCACCGACCAGCGCGAGCACGATTACCTCCGGCGCCGTCCAGCCGAGGTCGCGGCTCCGGGTCATGGCCAGCAGGAGAGCGCCGGCGCTCAGGGTCAGGGTCACCGCGCCGAGAAGGTCGAACCGCTCGCCGGAGGTCGTCCGTTGCCCGGATTGGACGCGGCCGAAGGTGAACCAGGCGATGAGCAGGGCGGGAAGCGCCCGGTAAAGGTAGACGCCGCGCCAGCCGAAGGCGTCCACCAGAAACCCGCCCAACAGCGGGCCCATGGCGTACCCCGTGGCCGTGTTCATCTGGTAGAAGCCAAGCGCCCGCCCACGTTCCGCGCCGCTGACGGCCAGTGTCACCAGCGCCGGAGCCGACCCGAACACCAGGGCGACTCCCACCCCCTGGAGTATCCGCCCCATGAGCAGCCAGGTGAAGGTCTGGGCGAAGCCGCACACGGCGAACGCCACGACGCTGATGAGGAGGCCGATGGTGAGGATGCGCCAGTGGCCGAAGATGTCCGCCAGCCGGCCGCAGCCCAGCAGCAGGCTGGCGTGGGTCAGCACGTAGCTCACTACCACCCACTGGATCGACATCAGGTTGATGCCGAACGCGTCGGTGATGGCCGGGAACGCGATGTTGACCGACGTGTCGAGGGACGCCAGCAGGCCGCTGAACCCGGCGATGAGCAGCGTCGGGTTCGACCATATCCGGGTCGGTGGTGGTGTCGTGTCAGGCAAGGAACCCCGCCATGGAAACGCACACGGTTTGCCGGCAACAAGATTGCGTCCTTCGACTTCGCTCGGCAGACCTCGCTACGCTCAGGACGAACGGTTTGGATACACCTGACCGTTCGTCCTGAGCGTAGCGAAGCGCGAGCGGAGCGAAGTCGAAGGACGCTGACTCAGCTCTCCGCCAGCCACCGGTCAAGCCGTTCGTTGTAGGCTTCCGGCCGGGTGCCGCGCATCATGTGGCCGACGCCTTCCCAGAACTCGAACACCACCTGGGGCGAGGCGATGCCGCGGAGATGGCCGAGTTCCTGGGCGAGGATGGCGCCCGGCTGCGGCGACACCGTGGCATCCCCCACCAGGATCAGGGTCGGCACCTGGATGCGCCGCAGGCGTTCCTCGGACGCAAGCGCCCAGTCGCGGTTGTCGGTCAGGAGCCGGGTCAGGGCGTGGGGCGAGAAGTGGCGGTTGCGGTAGACCTCCCAGTCCTCCTGCTCGGGTGTGAGCCCGCGCTCCCGGGCCTCGGCGCGGATTTCCTCCTCGGGCCGCTCGAGCCGCGCCAGGGCGCCGGGCAGGGCGGTGACGAAGGCGTGCTGCATGCGCCAGTAGACCGGGTCTTCCAGGAAGGCGCGAGAGATGTCCTCGGGATGGTCCGACGCCAGGATGGTCCCGATGTTGCCGCCCCAGGAATGGCCGGCGTAGGCCGGGCGCTCGAGCTTCAGGTTGGCGATGAGCTGGTGCACGTCTTCCGCGAAGTCGCGCAGGCGGTAGCCGGTCACGGGCTTGTCCGACTCGCCGTGGCCCCGCAGGTCCGGCGCCACCACGTGGTAGCGGCCGGCGAAATGCTCCGCCACTCCCGCCCAGCCCAGGCTGTAGTTGGTCCAGCCGTGGACGAGCAGGAGGTCCGGGGCCGCGGAATCGCCCCACTCCCGGTAGTGCATCCGGATGCCCTGCACCTCGGTGAAGCCGCTTCTGGGATCTTCAGCCATGATCATCGTCCTCCCCGTGCAACGAACGTGGCATACGTGATACACGTTTAGGGAAGTTCTGACCAATTGACCCCCTCCGTCATTCTCGCGGACCAGCCTATGCCAAACCACACCCCCGGAGAGCGTCGGCATGAGGGATCACTCCCTCTCCTTCCGGGAGAGGGTCGGGGTGAGAGCCACAACGTCGACAGCCATTGTCCCCCTCTCCCTCTGGGAGAGGGTTGGGGTGAGGGACCGACAGACACAGCCCGGAAAGCGGGAAACCGGGAAGGACGGTCTCGGGAGCCAGAACCAGTGCCGGAGTTCATCACCGCAACCACCGAAGCAGACTACCGGGAAGCGAAGGTCTTGCTGCGCGAGTACGAGGTCGAGATCGAGGTGGACCTGTGCTTCCAGGGGTTCGACGAGGAGCTGGTGACCCTGGATCGCGTCTACGGCGCACCGGGCGGAAGGTTCTTTCTCGTGCGCGAGGGAGGACGGACCGCGGGCTGTGTCGCCGTACGGGATTTGGGCGATGGAATCTGCGAGATGAAGCGTCTCTTCGTGCGTCCCGGTTTTCGCGGCAAGGGTTTGGGGAGAGAGTGCGCGGAGCAGATCGTCGAAACGGCGCGGGAGATGGGTTACCGCGCCATGCGGCTCGACACGCTCCCCGCCATGCACTTGGCCATCGCCTTGTATCGCTCGATGGGATTCACCGAGATCGGTCCTTACACGGAAAATCCCTGCGAGGGCGCGCTGTTCATGGAGCTGGGGTTGGGGTAGGGTCCGAACGTAGATAATGTCAATGGAGGAACAACATGAGCCCGACCGAAGACTCGTTCACGCTCCCGGAAGCCACCATCGAGGACATCCACGCCGCATACGCCGCGGGAAGCCTCACAGCGCGGCAACTGGTGCAGATGTATATCGACCGCATCGAGAAGTATGACCGGGGCGGCCCCCGCATCAACTCCATCATCACGGTGAACCCGGCGGCGCTGGAGGAGGCGGACCGCCTGGACGCGGCGTACAAACAATCCGGGAAGACGGGGCCGCTCCACGGCATCCCGGTGGTCATCAAGGACCAGGCGGACGTGAAGGGGACTCCCACCACCATGGGCTCGCTCCTGTTCAAGGACTACTACCCGGACCGGGACTGCCGGGTGGTCGAGAAGCTCAAGGAGGCCGGCGCCATCGTGCTGGCCAAGGCCACCCTGGGCGAGCTGGGGGCGGGCGATACCCACGGGTCGCTGTTCGGCTCCACGCGGAATCCCTACGACGTGGAGCGCACCGTGGGCGGGTCGTCGGGCGGCTCCGGCGCGGCGGTTTCGGCCAACTTCGGCACCGTGGGGATCGGGCAGGAGGGCATGGCCTCCATCCGCCGGCCTTCCACCTGGAACTGCATCGCCGGCATGCGTCCCACCGCCGGCCTGGTGAGCCGCACCGGCGTCTACTCCGGTTGGCCGCAGGAGGCGGGGTCGCTGGGCCCCATGGCGCGCACGGTAAGCGACATGGCGACGCTGCTGGACGTCATGGCCGGTTACGATGGAGAGGATCCGCTCACCTCCCGGGGGGTCGGGCACGTGCCGCCGAGCTACACCGACTTCCTGGACGCCGACGGTCTTCGCGGCGCCCGGATCGGCATCCTGCGCGAGCCCATGGGCCTGCACAGCGATCCCGAGGCGGAGGATTTCAAGAGCATCACGGCGATCCTCGACAACGCGGTCGAGGAGCTTCGGGCCGCCGGCGCCGAAGTGGTGGACCCGGTGGAGCTGGCGCGGCTGAGTGAACTGCTGGCCAAGCGCCGTGCCCACCCCACCACCGGGGAGACGGCCTTCGGGGTCTACATGGCCCGCAGCGCCAACCCGCCGTACCGGACGCGCGAGGACGCCATGAACTCGCCGGAGTTCGCCAAGCTGTCGGAACAGGCCAAGGTGCGGCTCCAGGCCACCGCCGACCCCGCGGAACACTACGAGTACCTGCTGGCCCGGGACCATCTCATGATCCACGTGCTCAAGACCATGGCCGAGCACCGGCTGGACGCCATCGTCCACAAGTCGGTGGAGCACCAGGCCACGCTGATCGCCGACGGCGTCAACCCGCCCTACGTGAACCACACGGGAGCGCCGCACCTGAACACGTTCCTGGTTTACGTGCCCACGGTGGTGGTGCCCGCGGGATTCACCACCGACGGCCTGCCGGCAGGCATCAGCTTCCTCGGACGGCCGTACGACGACGGGCGCATGATCCGGCTGGCCTACGCCTACGAGCAGGCGACGCACCACCGGAGGCCGCCGGAGACTACGCCGTAAGGTCGCCATTCAGAAGAGAAGGACACTAGCATGAGCAAGAAACCGGAAAGCGTGATCCAGTGGATCTATTCCTCGAAGGGCAACGCCGAGCTGGAGGAGCGCTACGACCAGTGGGCCGGTTCCTATGACCGGGACCTGAACATCGAAATGGGCTGGCTGAGTCCGCGGAAGGCCGTGGATGCCTTCGCCAGGCGGGTGCCCAGGCACGGGCGCATCCTGGACGCCGGCGCCGGCACGGGCATCGTCGGGGAGTTGCTGCACGACGCGGGGTTCGAGTTCCTGGTGGCCATGGACCTGTCCCAGGGGATGCTGGACGAGGCGGCCCGGAAGGGCGTCTACAAGGAGTTCCACCGGATGACCATGGGGATGCCCCTCGATTTCCCGCCCAGGTACTTCGACGGGGTCATCAGCGTGGGCGTCTTCACGGTGGGACACGCGCCGGCCAACTCGTTCGACGAGCTGGTGCGCGTCACCCGTCCCGGCGGCCACATCGTCTTCTCGCTCCGCCCTGACACCTACGAGCAGGACGGCTTCAAGGAAAAACAGTCGTCTCTGGAAGCCGCGGGCAAATGGAGGCTCGTGGAAGAAGGGGAGAAGTATCAGCCCATGCCCAAGGGAGAGCCCGAGGTCTACCACCAGGTGTGGACGTACCAAGTGGTTTAGGGGCGGGATTTCCTCATTGCCTGTGCGGCGTCGAAACGTTCTCTGAGGTATGCGGTTTGCTCCCGGACCGTTTCCGCCGCCGCCTCCGCGTCCTTGGCTCGCAGGGCGGCCAGGATTTCCTCGTGCTGCCGGGCGATGACCTTGCGCTCGCGCACCCGGTAGACGGCCATGTTCTCGATGGGCTGCAGCGCCTCGATCACCGTGAACATGACGAACTTGAGCACGGAATTGTGGGTCGCGTCGGCGATGGCCCGATGAAAACGCACGTCCGATGCACAGAAGTCTTCGTCCGAGATCGATTCCTTCTGCTGCACTTCGACCTCTCGGGCCATGGCGTCGAGTTCCAGTTGCCCGGATCGGCCCACGGCTTGGCGGACACATAACAGCTCCAATTCCTGGCGCGCTTCCAGGATCTCCGGGATCTTGAATTCACCCAGGCTCACCAGGAGCGCGGTGGCGGTAGTCAGGTTGGAGCTGACCTCCTCGCGGCTCGGCCGGTTGATGAACGAGCCGCCTGTGGCGCCGCGCCGCGATCGGATCAAGCTCTGCGCCGCCAGCCGCTTCAACGCCTCGCGTATGGTAGGCCGCGACACCTTGAACTGGCGGGCCAGTTCCTCTTCGGTCGGCAGCCGGTCGTCGGCCTTGAGCCTTCCCTCGGTGATGGATTCCCTGATCCGCTCGGCAATCTGCTTCGCGAGCCCCCCGGTCATCAGCGGCTTGTAGATCACATTTGCCTTAGCCAACGCCCATCTCCCTTCCGCTTGCCAATGTAAATTTGTTTGACAAATAGTAGCGGCTACTCTAGTTTTGTTACATTAGATCGGTCGGCAAATTCAACGGGTTGAGCCGAGGGATGTCGGGCAACGGGATGTCATCTCGGTGCCACCGAATACCAACGAAAAATTTTACGGGAGGTGTCAAGATGTCTACATCCAAATTTGCAACAACCCTGACCGCTCTGGCCGTGGCTGTCTCGATCATCGCGCTGGGACAACCGGCGGCCGCCGCCGACCGCACCGTCAAGATCGCGGGCTGGGGCGCCAAGTCCGGGCCGTTGCGCTCGTTCGGGGTCAACTCCGAGGCCGTGCTCAAGGCCGCGGTCAAGAGCATCAACGACGCCGGCGGCGTGAAGCTGGGCGACGGCACCATGGCGAAGATGGAGTTCACCTACTACGACTCGGCGTGCAACGCGGACCAGGCGATCTCCATCGTGCGCAAGGTCGAATCGCAGACAGAGGCGCTGGTCGGCATCGGCCCGACGTGTTCCGGCGCCGCGGCGGCCATGTACGGCATCTTCCAGAAGAAGGTGGACGACGCCTCGGACACCGGCCTCCAGTTCCCCATCCTCACCGACACGGCGATCCGTCCCGGCCTCGCCAAGAAGTCCCAGTGGACGTTCCGCAACGTGCCCAACGAGATCACCATGTACGACGAGATGTTCAAGTGGCTGCGGAGCCAGTACCCGGACGTCAAGACGGTCTACGGCGGAACCGAGACCGACCAGGCCCACTCCAGGATCACTTTCGCCGCCGTCATCGTCCAGATGGCCAAGAAGCACGGCTTCGAGTGGGTCGGCGGCGGCATCCCCGAGGTGACCGGCAAGGTCCTGGCGGGGATGAAGCAGGTGCTCGAGGTATCGAAGTCGTCCAACTGGCTGCTCGCCGATACGAGCTTCTCGGTCCAGGCCCGGGCTTTCAAGAAATCCGGCGCCGACCTGATGATCGTCTCCTCGCACCCGTTCACCACCTGCGGCATGCTGAAGGAGATGAGGCGCCAGCGAATCAAGCCGAAGGTGCTCGTGGGCCTCACCAGCTCGTCCAGCGCGGAGACCCTCAAGGGCTGCGCCGCCGCCGCGGAGGGCATGTACATCCCCACCGGCTTCGCTCCCATCACGGAGGCCGGCGCGAAGGTCGCGGCGGCAGCCGAGGCCAACGGCGGATCGGCTGACCTGCACAGCGCGGCCGCCTGGGAAAACGCCCACATCATCAAGCAAGTCATCGAAGCGACCGGCGTCATGGCCAAGCCGGACACGCTCAAGGCCGATCGGCGCAAGGTCCGCGACGGCCTAGAGGCCCTGGTCAAGGTCGACGGGCTCATGGGCGAGATCGGCCGGGTGCAGGACGAGGGCGAGTCCGTCAAGCCGTACGTGTTCGTGCAGGCCCAATCCAGCGCGTGGAAGGTCGTCCACGATCCCCGCTGACGCGCTGGCTTTCCGCACGCGGAGTTGCGATAACGTGACCGGGCCGGCGGGCCCGGTCACGTGCTCTCGGTCCAGCGACCACGCGCCGGCCGCGGGAACGAGCGACATCAGGCCATGAGCGATTTCTGGTTCGAGTTCGTCGAGATCACCCAGACCATCGGCGACGGCCTGTTCTTCGGCGCGACCTATGCGCTGATCGGGATCGGCTTCACGTTGATCTTCGGCGCCATGGGCAAGCTCAACATGACCTACGCCGCGGCGTCCCTGGCCGGGGCGTACGCGGGCCTGGCCGCATTCGCCTTCATCGACGCCCCGGCCCCGGTGGTCTTCCTGATCTCCGCGCTCGCCTCGGGGTTCATCGGCTACGTCGCGTACCTGGCCTGTTTCAGGTTCATTCCCATCCACAACCACTTGGCGGCCCTGATGGCCTCCATCGGGGGGCTGTTCTTCATCGACGAGATCGTCGTGCACGCCACCGACGGCTCGCCGCTCACCTTCCCGGCCCTGTTCGATGACGTGATGTTCGATCTCGGCCCCTACGGGGTACGCGGCGACCTGCTGTTCGTGCTGGCGATGTGCATCGCCGGCACGGTGGCGCTGCTCTACGTGCTCTACCGCACTCGGCTGGGCTTGGCGACGCGGGCCGTGTCCCAGCAGGACGTCGCGGCCCAGCTCTGCGGCATCGACGTGCACCGGACCAATGCCACCACCTTCGTGCTCGCGGGCCTGCTCGGCGGCATCGCCGGCGCCATGACGGCGTCCGCGGTGGGCGTGCTGTCGCCGCTCATCACGGTGCCGCTCACGGTCAAGGGCCTGATCGTCACCGTCATCGGCGGGCTGGGGTCGATTCCCGGCGCCATCGTGGCGGGATTGCTGGTGGGCGGGTTCGAGAACCTCTTCCTCTATTTCCGGGGCGTCAACGAACGCGACATGTACGTGCTGCTGCTGCTGTTCGTCTTCCTGGTCTTCAGACCCCAGGGTATCTTCGGATCGGGCGCCGACAGGGACTAGCCGCCGATGTCCTACTATCTCGGCCTCGCCCAGCTAATCGGGATACACACGCTCCTCGGGCTGTCCGCGTACGTCCTGATGCTGACCGGCCAGCTCTCCCTGGGGCAGGCCGGCTTCTTCGCCATCGGCGCCTACTGCGCCGGGATTCTCACCGTCATCTTCGAGCTGCACATTGTCCCGGCGCTGCTCATGGCGGCGTTCATCGCCGCGTTCTTCGCGTTCCTCGTGGGCTTTCCGGCCTTGCGGGTGAAGGGGTTGATGCTGGTGGTGGCCACCATCGCGTTCGGCGAGTTCGTGCGCCTGTTCTTCTTCAATCTGAGTTGGCGCGTGCCTCGCGACGGCATCCACGTGGGACCGGACAGCACCAACGGCTTCCGCGAGATCCGTTACTTCGTGGCCAACGGATGGTCGCCGTGGGAGATCACGCTGTTCGTCTGGACCTTCGTCCTGCTGGTGATGGCGGCGCTGTGGTGGACGGACCGGTCCCGCGCGGGCTCGGTGTTGCGGGCGGTGGGCGAGGACGAGCTGGCGGCGCAGAGCGTGGGCATCAGCCTCACCACGGTCAAGGTGGCGGCCATGACCGCCGGCGGCTTCATCGCCGGCATCGGCGGCGCGCTCTACGCGCACACGGCCACCTACGTGGACCATCTGACCTTCACGGTGCTGCTCGCCACCTTCGCCATCTCCTATCCGATCCTGGGCGGCCTCTCCAGCGTGTTCGGCACCCTGGTGGCGGTCGTCTTCATCCAGGGCGTTTTGGTGGAAGGGCTCCGGTTCATGGGGGACTGGCGCAGCATCGTGTTCGGGTTGCTGATCATCGCCGCCATGAACCTGAAGCCTTCGGGCCTGTTCGACGCCCGCACCGCCCGGCTCCTGAGACGCGCCGTCGGCTTCCGCGGCAGGGAGAAGTCCCGTGCTTGAGCTGCGTGGGCTGTCAAAGCATTTCGGCGGGGTCAAGGCCGTGGACGAGTTGGACCTCACCGTCAACGAGGGTGAGATCATGGGCCTGATCGGTCCCAATGGATCGGGCAAGAGCACCACCATCAACCTGATCTGCGGCGTCTTCGGCGAGACCGCCGGCACGGTCCGGTTCCGCGGCGAGCTGATGAACGGCAAGCCGCCGCACCAGCGCCTGCGCGCCGGCCTTGCGCGTACGTTCCAGAACATTCGCCTGTTTCCCAACCTCACCGTGTGGCAGAACCTGTGGGTGGCCCAGAACTCACGCCAGGACGTCTCGGCGCAAGGTTTCCTGCCGCGCTGGTTCGGGGCGACGCGCCGGACGCGCCGGGAGATCGCCGAGCTGCTCGACTTGGCCGACCTGGGACACAAGGACGACGAGTTGGCGTCCAATCTCGCCTTCGGGGAGCAGCGGCGGCTGGAGTTCGCCCGGGCCGCGGCAACCCGGCCGAAGCTGCTGTTGCTGGACGAGCCGGCCGCCGGCATGAACCAGCAGGAGATCGCCGACCTGAGCCGGCGCATCCGCCGGGTGCGCGATTCCGGGGTGACGATCCTGCTGGTGGAGCACGTGATGGAGCTGGTCATGGGCGTGACCGAGCAGATCGCGGTCCTCAACTTCGGACGCAGGATCGCATTCGGAACACCGGCCGAGGTGCAGCGCGACAAGGCCGTGCAGGAGGCGTACCTCGGCTCCTCCGCCTCGGCCTCCGGCCCCGGCGACGGGAGCGCCTGAGGACATGCTGAGCGTTCGCGACCTCGTCACCTCCTATGGCGCCATCGAGGCGTTGCGCGGCATCAGCCTGGATGCCGCCGAGGGCGAGATCACCTGCCTGCTGGGCCCCAACGGCGCGGGCAAGACCACGACGCTCTTCACCATCGCCGGAATCCTCGACGCCAGGTCCGGCTCCGTCGTCCTGGACGGCGAAGACCTGACCCGGTTGCCGGCGGCCAAGGTGGTGTCCAGGGGCATCGCGCTGGTGCCCGAGAACCGCCTGGTGTTTCCGGGCATGGACGTCGAGGAGAATCTCCAGGCCGGAGCCTATTCCAGGCGGGCCTCGGGGGCGGAGGTCGCGGCCGACATCGCCGACATGTACCGGCGCTTTCCGCGCCTGGAGGAACGCCGGAATCAAGCCGCCGGCACCCTGTCCGGAGGCGAGCAGCAGATGCTGGCCATCGCCAGAGGCCTGATGGCCCGTCCCCGGATACTGCTCATGGACGAGCCCTCCATCGGGCTGGCGCCGATGATCGTCGCGGAGATCTTCGATATCATCCGCGAGTTGAACGCGGAGGGCGTCACCATACTCCTGGTGGAGCAGAACGCCCGAATGGCGCTCGACGTGGCCCACAAGTTCTACCTCATCGAAGGCGGCAGGATCACCTTTTCCGGGTCGCCCGGCGAGCTCGAGCAGGACGAGGTCATTCAGCGAGCCTACCTCGGTTCCAGTGTCCAATTGACCGGACAGGACACCAAGCAGGGTTGACGACCCGGTCGAGGGACGCGGCTTGATCGATTTCATCCAGAACACCGTGGACGGGGTGATGTTCGGCTCGTCCTACGCGTTGCTGGCCATCGGCTTCACCCTCGTATTCGGCGTGATGCGCCGGCTCAACCTCGCCTTCGGCGCCAGCATCATGCTGGGCGCGTACATCGGAACGTGGCTCCACGTGCATTACCAGGTCCACGTGCTGGTGGTCGCCCTGACCACGGTCGCGTGCACCGTCGCGGCCGGCATCTACGTCGAGCGCCTGTGTTTCCACGCCGTCCGCCGCGACGCCGCGCTGGCGTCCATGGTGTCGAGCTTCGTGATCTGGATGCAACTGGAAGAAGCCGCGATGCACCTGCTGCCCGAGCGCACCTACGCCTTCCCGGGTCTGTTCGCGGCGGGCTCCTACGAGGCCGGCCCCTTTCTCTTTCGGACGGAGCAGACCGCCATGCTGGCGCTGGCGGCGGTCATGGTAGGGGCCTTGCATCTCCTGCTGTATCGCACCCGGTTCGGCCTGGCCTTGCGGGCGATGTCCGAGAACCCACTGGCGGCCTCGTACATGGGCATCCACGGCGCCTGGACCGTCCTGTGCGCGTTCGCCCTGATGTCTCTGGTGGGCGGGGTCGCCGGCTACGCCATCCTGGCGACCGACCAGCAGATCACGCCTTTCTTCGGCCTGTGGGCGACCTTCAAGGGCCTGATCGCGATGATGCTGGGGGGCATGGGCTCCTTGCCGGGCGCGATTCTGGGCGGCTTGCTGCTCGGCGTGGTCGAGGCCCATGCGCTGTGGTACCTGGGCGCCGAGTACCGGGACCTCAGCGCGTTCCTGTTGCTGTTCGCCATGCTGGTGTCACGGCCGGGCGGGCTCATGGGCCAACGGTTTCTGAGCCGCGAGGAGCTGGCCTTCCGGCGGGTTTGAGCCATGGACGACTACGTCATCACGGTGCTGTCGAACATCGGCATGATCTCGTTCATCGGGCTTTCGGCCTACCTGCTGCTGGTGACCGGTGAGATCTCCTTCGGCCAGCAGGCCTACTTCGGCCTGGGCGCCTACGCCGCCGGCGCGGTCACCGCCATGTTTCTCCTGCCCATCTGGGTGGGGATTCTCGTGGGCGCGTGCGTCGCGGGAGTGATGGCGATGGTCGTGGGCGCCCTGACGCTGCGGCTCAGCGGCCTTTACTTCTCGATCTCGACGCTGGCGTTCGCCGAGATGGTGCGCCTGATCCTCCTGATCGTCCACGTCCAGGTGGAGGTCGAAGGGGAGATGGTGGGACCCGCCGGCGCCGAAGGATTTCACGGCATCCGCTGGATGTTCGAGCGCGACCTCAGCCTGGCCTACTTCATGCTGCTCATCTACGGCCTGCTGGCGCTGGTGCTGATCGTGCTGCTGCTCGTCGAGCGTTCCCGTCTGGGTTCCGTTTTCAGAATGCTCGGCGCGGATGACCTGCTGGCGGAGATGCAGGGTCTGGACACCGTCCGCTACCGCATTCTGGCGGCGGGCATGGCCGGCGTCATCGCCGGCATCGGCGGCGCGCTCTACGCCCACTTCACCACCTACGTGGAGCCGCAGTTCTTCAACGCGATGCTCGGCGTGCATGCCCTGGCGTACGGTCTGATCGGCGGACTCGGCACCGCGTTCGGGCCGTTGATCGGGGTGGCCATCGACATCGGCTTCCTGGAGTCGGTGCGATTCATCCAGGGCTATCGAATGATCGTGTTCGGCGGTCTGGTGGCGGTGCTGCTCATCTTCATGCCGCGAGGCATCCTCGACGAGGAACGGGTGCACCGGCTGAAGGCGCTGTTGCGGAGACGCAAACATGCTGGCGCTCACCGGCATTGAAAAGCGTTTCGGCGCCATGGCCGCGCTCGCCGGCATCGACCTCGTGGTGGAGACCGGAGACGTTCTGGGAATTGTCGGCCCCAACGGCTCGGGCAAAACCACTCTCCTGAACGTCGTCACCGGCGCGTACCCGCCCAGCGCGGGGCGCGCCGTCTTCCAGGATACGGACATCACGGGATGGGCCGGGCACCGTATCGCGCGCCTGGGGATCGTGCGCACCTTCCAGAACATCCGCCTGTTCCCGACCATGACAGTCTTCCACAACGTGTGGGCGGCGCAGCACCGCGAGGTTTCCGGCGGCCTGCTCGGCCTGCTTCGGAGCCGGCCGGCGGCCGGGTGCGCGGACGCGAGAAGAGTCGACGAAGTGCTGGAGCAGGTGGGCCTCCTGGGAGACCGGGAAGTGCTGGCCAGGCATCTGCCCTTGCCGGCGCGACGGCGCCTGGAGATCGCCCGCGCCCTCGCTGTCGACGCGAGGCTGGTGCTGCTCGACGAGCCCGCCGGCGGCATGACCCCGGCGGAGACCGCGGACATGGCGCGGCTCATCCGGGAAGTCGTCGCGCCGGGCCGGACCTGCGTGGTGATCGAGCACAAGATGGCGCTGATCGCGGGCGTGTGCAGCCGTCTCTGCGTGCTGGACTTCGGCCGAAAGATCGCCGAAGGACTCCCGGACCGGGTGCTCGCCGACGCCCGGGTCCGGCAAGCCTACCTGGGGGGAGGGGATGAGCCCGATGCTTGAAGTGCGCGGGTTGCACGTCTCCTACGGCGGCATTCGTGCGCTCCACGGGGTCTCGTTGGAGGTGCGGTCCGGGGAGATCGTTTCCATCATCGGCCCCAACGGCGCCGGCAAGACCTCGATGCTCAATGCCGTCTCGGGCATCGTGCCGCCGGAAGGCGGCGAGGTGCTGTTCGAGGGACAGCCGATAGGCGGCCTGGCCGCGCACGCGGTCGTGGCTCGCGGCATCGTCCAGGTCCCCGAAGGACGGTTGATCTTCGGAACGTTGACCGTGGAAGAGAACCTCCGAGTCGCCGCCCACCAGCGCGGCCCGTTCGTGCTCCGGCGCGGCGACCGCCCGGGCCTGCGGCGCCTGTTCCCCGCCCTCGCCGACAAGCTGGACCGGCCGGCCGCCAGCCTGAGCGGCGGCGAGGCGCAGATGCTGGCCCTCGCCCGCGGTCTCGAGGCCGAGCCCCGGCTGCTGCTGCTGGACGAACCTTCGCTCGGCCTGTCACCGAAGTCGGCCGAGGAGGTTTTCGGACTCATCCGCCGATTGCGCGACCACGGCCTCACCATGCTCCTTGTCGAACAGAACGTCAGGCAGACCCTGGCCCTCTCCGACCGCGCGTACGTTCTCGAAGGCGGACGCATCACCCTCCAGGGGACGGCCTCGGAGTTGATGTCGGACGCTCGGCTCGTGGCAAACTACCTGGGCGTCTCCGCGAAGGGGCCTTCGGTGCCGTTTCAGGAAGGCTAGGGGCGACCGCCGTTCGCCCCTACAAGAGGTTCATCGCTGGGGCATGGGACGCGACACTAGAGATAGCCGCGAACAGTGAAGGAAAGGAGGGCTTCCGATGAAGGACGTACTTTCCATGGTGATCGTCACTGCCGTGCTGGTGCTGTTCCCGATGCCGGCGGCCGCGGGCGATCGAAAGGCAGCCGAGGTGGAGTGCAACCCCACCGGTGAGAAGCTCGTCTACGACTGCATGATCACGGTGAAGGCCAAGGGTAGCGGCGCCGCGATCGCCGGCGCCGAGTTCACCGTGGGCGCCGACATGCCGTCCATGCCGGGAGCCCACAACGTCCGTCCGGTTCCCGCCGAACCTCATGGGATGGCGGGCATGTACCGGGCGCGCATCGAGCTGGAGATGACGGGCGAGTGGGCGCTCAAGCTCGATTTCACCAAGCCGAGCCGGGACCGCCTGATCAAGAAGCTCCATTTCGGCGGGATGGCCGGACAGGAACCGCCCAAGCCCGGCATGTCCCACGGCACGAAGCACAAGAGCATGGGGCACGGAGTTCACAAGGAAAAAGGGAACTAGGAGGAATCACCGATGTCAGAGGTAAAGCCGGGACTGGAAGGCGTGGTGGCCGGCGAGACGGCCATCTGTTCGGTGCGCCCGGAAGGCGAGCTGGTCTACCGGGGCTACGACGTGCACGACTTGGCCGAGCAGGCGGCTTTCGAGGAGGTCGCCTACCTGGTGCTGTTCGGCAGGCTCCCCACCCGCGCCGAGTTGGAGGCGTTCGAGGCGGAGCTGCGCTCCCAGCGGGCACTGCCGCCGGGCGTGGTAGAGAGCCTCGAGCTGCTCCCGTCGGACGCGGTGCCCATGGATGCGCTACGCACCGCGGTATCGTCGCTGGCGCTTTACGACCCCGACGCCGGAGACGACTCCCGCGACGCCAACCTGAGGAAGGCCACCCGGCTGCTGGCGCGTCTGGCCACCGTGGTGGCGGCGGTGCACCGGCTCTCGCAGGGGCTGGAGCCGGTGGCGCCGGATTCCGATCTGAACCACGCGGCCAACTTTCTCCACATGCTGCGGGGCGAGCGGCCGGACGAGTTCGAGGCCAGGGTGCTGGAGGTGACGCTGATCCTGTACATGGAGCACGAGTTCAACGCCTCCACGTTCACTGCCCGGGTGATCGCGTCGACGCTGGCGGACCTGTACGGCGCGGTGGTGGGGGCCATCGCGGCCCTCAAGGGACCGCTTCACGGCGGCGCCAACGAGAAGGCCATGGACGTGATCCTGGAGATAGGGGAGCCGGAGCGGGCGGAGGCGTGGGTGGAGGAGAGCCTGCGGGAGAAGAAGCGGGTGATGGGGTTCGGCCACCGCATCTACAAGACGGCGGACTCGCGGGTGGAGGTGGCGAAGAAGTGGGGGGCGCTGTTGGGCAAGCAGCTCGACGACACCCGGCTGAGCGACATCTGTGTCACGGTGGAGGAGGTGATGCGGCGGGAGAAGAACCTGTGTCCCAACGTGGACTTCTACGCCGCGCCGATCTACCACATGATGAGGATCCCGATCGCGCTGAACACGCCGATATTCGCCATGAGCCGGGTGGTGGGGTGGTCGGCGCACATCATCGAACAGATCGACAACAACCGCCTGTTCCGTCCCAACTCGCGGTACGTGGGCGCCACGGGTCTGGAGTTCGAGCCGCTGGACCGGCGCGGCTGAAGGGTTCAACGCCGGCCGGAGAAAAGTGCGTAAATCCCTTGATGCACGGCGGCGCGGAGCGGTATAAGGGACAGAAAACAAGGGCTATTCGAAGGAGGTAGAACGATCATGTCCGGTCTGAACACACGCATTATCGATGGCGACGGCCACATCCTGGAGGACAACCCGGGAATCCTCGAGCACATGGAACAGCCTTACCGGGACATCGCCGCCAAGAAGGGCATCATCTTCCCGCCCATCGACCATCTTCACGACGGCCGCGCGGTGGAGACGCCGCCGCTCCGGGACGGGCGCGAAAAGGTGGGGCCGGACGGCTGGCTGCAGTTCCTGGATGACGTGGGTATCGACTGGACGGTGATGTATCCGACCCAGGGGCTAGGCTACGGCAAGATCGTCAGCCTCGACTACGCCGTGGCCGCCTGCAAGGCGTACAACGACTGGGCGTACCACACCTACCTGCAGCGCGACCCGCGCTTCAACGCCATGGGCCTGATCCCCATGCAGGACACGGAGGAGGCGGTCAAGGAGCTGCGCCGCATCGTCACCGAGCAGGGCATGATGGGCGCCATGATGCCGTCCAACGGCCTGCCGCTGCCGCTGGGCGCCAAGGTCTACTGGCCAATCTATGAAGAGGCCGACCGGCTGGGCTGCTGCCTGGCGGTGCACGGCGGCTGCCACGACCGCTTCGGGCTCGACCACATGAACATGTACACGCCGGTGCATGCCTTGGGGCACCCCTGGGGCATCACCCTCAACTGCGCCAACATCCTCTACAACGGCATCTTCGATCGCTTCCCCAACGTGCGAATCGCCTTCCTCGAAGGCGGCGTGGCTTGGCTGCTGCTGCTGCTGGAGCGCCTGCACGCGTCCCACGAGACGCACTTCCAGTACGTCCCCGACGGCGAGTTCAGCATCGGCGAGGAAGACGATCCGGCCAGGATCATCAAGCAGCTCATCGAGGAAGACCGCTTTTACCTGGGCATCGAGACCGAGGAGCTGACGCTGCCCTTCGCCATCAAGACCGTGGGGCACCGGCCGTTCCTGTACTCCTCGGACTTCCCCCACGAGGTCACGACCAAGAGCTGCATCCACGACATCGGCGAGCTGATGGAGAGCGAAGAGATCACCGACGAAGACAAGGCCGCCATGCTCTATCGCAACGCCGAACGGTTCTACAAGCCGGAGCCCGAGCCCGCGGAGGCCGCGGTCGCCGCCAAGGCATAGCCGGTTCCATAACGGCTTACCTGTAGTTGACGGGGGTAGGGCGTGATTCACGTCCTACCCCTTTCACGATGAACCCGCCGGCGGGACCGAACGCCGGCAGCCCGAGAAGGAGAAGGTTATGGACGAATGCCGCGCCGCCGTGGTGGTATCCCACAACGAACCGCTGGAAATTCAGAAGGTGCCGATCCCGGAGCTGGAGCCGGGGGCGCTGCTGGTGCGTATCGAGGCGTCCACCATCTGCGGCACCGACGTGCACCGCTGGCACGGCCCGCTGGGCGGCGGCGACTCGCTGCCGATCATCACCGGCCACGAGCCCTGCGGCTACATCGAGGAAATCAACGGCGAGCGCACCGACATCCTGGGCAAGCCGGTGAAGCCCGGCGACCGCATCGTGTGGAGCTACGTGGCGTGCGGCCACTGCTACTACTGCACCGTTGCGCTGCAGCCGTGCATCTGCCCGGGACGGGCGTCCTGGGGGCACAACCGCAGCGACGAGTATCCGTACCTCCTCGGCAGCGTCTCCGAGTACATGTACGTTCCCCCGCCCTGCGAGATCATCAAGGTGCCCGAGGACGTGACCTCGGCGTCGGCGGCCGCGGCGGCCTGCGCCTACCGCACGGTGATGCACGGCTTCGACCGCCTCGGAGCCATCAAGAGCCACGAGACCGTGGTGATCCAGGGCTGCGGCCCGCTGGGCAACTTCGCCGCGGCGGTCGCCAAGGACCACGGCGCCAGGGAGGTGCTGGTCATCGGCGCGCCGGCCGCGCGCCTGGAGGTGAGCAAGCGCATGGGCGCGGACGACGTGCTGAACCTGGAAGAGGTCACCGACGCCAAGGACCGCCGCCAGTGGGTCAAGGACCACACCGACGGACGCGGCGGCGACGTGGTGATCCAGGTGGCCAACAACATGGCGGTGCCCGAGGGCCTCACCCTGCTGCGCGGCGGCGGCACCTTCGTCAACATCGGCGCCGGCGGCAAGGCCGACATCGGCGTCCAGAACCTGCCCCAGGAGATGATCCTGCACACCATCCGCTCCGGCGAGCCGCGCCACTGGCTCCAGGCCATCGACTTCCTCTCCTCGCGCAAGGACACCTTCCCGTTCGAGGAGATGATCTCCGCCGAGTACACCCTGGAGCAGGTGAACGAGGCGCTCCAGGCGATGGCGAAGTACGAGATCGTGAAGGGGGTCATCTACTTCAACTAGGCGAACGGATCGTCAGAAAGCTGTAGGAGGCAAAGAACGCCAGGAAATCGATCAACTGGAAGCTGTCCCTTGACTCAGGGGAAGACCTGTGTCGTGAAATGAAGGTGATGGACCTATACGGGGGACAGGATCCACGGGAATTGCCCGCTTACGGGATAGGGGAGGCGGCCCACTACCTGCGTATTCCACCCACTACGTTGTGGACGTGGGTTCGCGGTCGAACCTATCCGACAGCTCGGGGCGAGCAGTATTTCAAACCCGTCATTGACCTCGTGGACGAATCCCGAGGGCTGTTGTCGTTCGTGAACTTGATAGAGGCACACGTTCTCGGGGCCATACGGCAGGCTGGAGTAGGCTTCAGGAACATTCGGCGCGGGTTGGACTATCTCGACCAGCAGTTTCCTTCACTGCATCCCTTGGCAGACAAGGACTTCCAAACCGACGGAATCGATCTATTCTTTCAGCATCTGGAAGAGTTGGTCAACATATCTCACGGCGGACAACTTGCCATGCGCCGTGTCCTGGACCAATGCTTGGGGAGCAAGGTTGTTGCCAACGCACTTCGTGAGCACGGATTTCAGTCGATTTGCTGGAAGATCGCTTCACCAACGATGCTGCCGACGAGGTGTGGCTGCCGATGGTGGGTGAGCGCGGTTGGCTCATTCTCACGAAGGACGACAAGATACGCAGGCGGCCAGTGGAGCGCGATGCACTGTTACGAAGCGGCGCCCGCGCTTTTATCCTCCCGTCGGGAAACATGTCGGGTAAGGAGATGGCCGCGACAGTCGTAAACGCGCTGCCAAGCATTCAACGGTTTGTCGACAAGAACCAGCCGCCGTTCATCGCTCGCATAACGAGATCGGGCGACGTGCGTAAAATTGAACTGCAGAAGTAATGGTCGTTGGTCCCATATTCAGAGCTGACGGAGAGAGTACATGCGCGCGATCGTGATGGGTGTTGGCCCTATCGGCGGTATCATCGGTGGGCGTCTCGCTCGGGCTGGGCAGGACGTCACCTTCGTGGACGTCGACCGCGAGCACGTCGCGGCCATCCGCGAGCACGGGCTTCAGGTGGACGTGCCGGACGGGCCGTTCAACGTGAAGGCGAACGTCGTCTTTCCGGACGAGATCGAGGGGACGTTCGACACGGCCTTCATTGCCGTCCGCTGCAACTATACCCGCGACACACTGGCGGCGTCGGTGCCGCATCTCAGCGATGACGCTCTGGTGGTGTCGATGCAGAACGGCATCAATGTCCCGGTGCTGGAGGAAGTGGTAGGCGCGGACCGGTCCGTGGGCATGGGCATCCGCATGGGCAGCCGGCGGACGGCTCCCGGACGGGTCCACACCACGACGCGGGGCCATCTCTACATCGGCCATTCCCACGGCCGCACGACGCCGCGGTTGCAAGAGCTCCACGCCGTGCTCGATGCCGTGATCCCCAGCGAGATCACCGACAACATCATCGGCGTGCTCTGGAGCAAGCTCACCTACACCTGTTACGGCTACTACGGCTCGCTAGCCAACACGTCGATGGTCGAGAGCTGCGCCGGCCCCGACGATCGCCGGTTGCTGGTGGATTTTCTGGGCGAGGTGGTGGCCGTAGGCACGGCCGCCGGCGCCCGGTTCATCCCCTTGCGCGAATACAATCCGCCCGATCTTCATCCCGACACGCCGGTGGAAGCGCGCATGGCCGTGATCAACCACTACGCGGAGTCCTGGAGGTCGGACGACCTCAAGGGCCCGCTGCGGCAACTTCTGAACGGGACCCGGCTCGAAGTGGAGTTCACGCTGGGCCACGTGGTGCGGGAAAGCACCCGTCTCGGACTTTCCACTCCGCTGTGCGACAATCTGCTTGCCATGATGCTCGATCTCGAATCGGGCAAGCGCCAGCTCGGCCTCCACAATTACGCCGATCTGGCGGCCTGCCGCGCCTGAGCGACGTCCGCATTCGTCATCCCCCGCACCCTCCGTCATTCCCGCGAAACAGGCTGCGTCAAACTCTCTCCCTCTGTCAGAGGCCGTCCGCGACCCGTCCCATTTACCCCCTCTCCCTCTGGGAGAGGGGGTGGTTTTGACACAGCCTGGAAAGCGGGAATCCGGGGAACGGTTTGCCGTCCAATAGGAGTAGGGGTTTACATACGCTCAGTGGAGGACTTGTGACATGAAGCGGGCCGCGATGGGGTTGTTGATTCTCGTCCTGTTGTCGGGCGTTACCGTCTACTGGCTGAGTTTCATCCGAGTCACGAACGGCGGGCTCGCCTTTGATAACAAGCTGCTGATTCCCGAGCAGTTGTTCGGGACCGTCGTGGACGGACGCCGGCAGTTTCACCTGACCGTTGACGAGGGTAGCCGGGAGTTCCTGCCGGGCAAACAGACGCCGACGGCGGGCGTCAACGGCCCGTACCTGGGACCCACGGTGCGGCTGCGGCAGGGCGAAGACGTCGACCTGATCGTCCGGAACAATCTGGATGAAATGACGACCATGCACTGGCACGGGGCGCACGTTCCCGCCCGCATGGACGGCACGCCGCATCAGAAAATCCAGCCCGGAGATACGTGGACGGCCAGTTTCGGGGTCCATCAGCAGGCCGCTCCGCTGTGGTACCACCCCCATCCGCACGGCACCACGGGGCGGCACTCCTATATGGGAATCGCCGGCTTCATGTGGATCGACGACGACAACAGCGAGGCGCTGGACCTGCCGAAGACCTACGGCGTCGACGACATTCCAGTCGTGATCCAGGACAAGCTGTTGGCTGACGACGGTGCGTTCAACTTCACCATCAACCAGGGCGCCGTTTACGGCGACACCATGCTGGTCAACGGAACCTGGAGCCCGTACCTCCAGGTCGAGTCGCGCCGCATCCGGCTCAGACTGTTGAACGGCTCGAATGCGCGAATCTACTACATCGGTTTCGACGACAACCGGGCGTTTCATCAGATCGCCACGGACGGCGGATTCCTCGAGACACCCCTCCAGACCAACCGAACGACTCTCGCTCCCGGCGAGCGGGCCGAGATCCTGGTCGACTTCAGCGACGGGGCCGAGGTGGTGTTGAAAAGCTACCCGGAAGCCGGATTGCTGGACACCATCGGGTCGTTTTTCGTGGGACTCGGCAACGGGCACCTGGACTTGTTGAAGATCGTTCCCCAGCCGGCAAAACGCGCATCTCACGCACTGCCGGAGCGCCTCAACACCATCTCCCGCATCAAGGCATCCGACGCCGCCAAGACCCGTCCGATGGTGTTGGGAGGGCCTTTACAGGGAGGAGGGCCAGCCGGGCCCGGTGTGGGGCCGCCGATCAACGGCAAGATCATGGATATGAAGAGAATCGACGAGGTCGTGCAATTGGGAGACATCGAGATCTGGGAAGTGAGCAATCCCGGCGGTCAGGCGCACCCTTTCCACATCCACCTGGTCCAGTTTCAAGTTCTCGATCGTAACGGCCAACCGCCAGTGGGCGCCGAGCTCGGCTGGAAAGACACGGTCCTGGTTCCCGCCGGCGATACCGTCCGCATCATCATGCCCTTCGATCGATTTGCCGATCCTCGATTCCCATACATGTACCACTGCCACATCATGGAACATGAAGATGCCGGGATGATGGGACAGTTCCTGGTCGTGGAAGACCCGGAGAAGCTCGGCAACGGTACGAAAAATTTTCAGCACAAGTAGTGCAGGGGCTCCCCCGGCATCCCACCGCATTAACCAGCCAGTGTAGACAAATTTAACTTATCAGCCCATAATATCCGGATGCGGTATCCGCGGATGCTCGCAGACCGGCTTCTCCGGCTCGCGGCGCACTTTCCGGCGGTGGTGGTCACCGGTGCCCGGCAGGTGGGCAAGACGACCCTGATGCTCGCCACCTTCCCGGATCATCACTACGTCTCCCTGGACCTGCCCACCACGGCCGATCAAGCCGAGCGTAACCCGGACCTGTTCCTGCATCACCATCCGGCGCCGGTGCTCATCGACGAGGTGCAGTACGCGCCCGGCCTGTTCCGCCACCTGAAGGCGGCGATCGATGACCGTCGCCACGACATGGGCCGCTACATCCTCACCGGGAGCCAGAACTTCACGCTGATGAGGGGGATCTCGGACAGTCTTGCGGGCCGGTGCGGGATCGTGGAGTTGGAGAACCTGGCGCTGCACGAGATCAACGCCGTGACCCCTCCCGGTGACGACGCGGCCGGCCTCGCCGGACTGATGGCACGGGGGCAGTTCCCGGAGTTGTGGCGCGCGCCGGAGCTGCCGGCGGCGGATTTCTTCGCTTCATATCTGGCCACCTACCTGGAACGCGACGTGCGCCAGATTCTCAACGTGGCGAGCCTGCGGGATTTCGAGCGCTTCGTCCGCGTCCTGGCGGCGCGGTCGGCGGCCATGCTCAACAAGAGCGACGTCGCGCGGGACACCGGAGTAGCGGTGAAGACCATCGGCGAGTGGGTGAGCGTGCTCCAGGCGTCCGGCCAGATCGTCCTGCTGGAACCCTGGCACGCGAGCTTTGGCAAACGCGTGGTGAAGACGCCGAAGGTCTATTTCCGTGACAGCGGCCTGCTCTGCTTCCTGCTGGGGCTCGACGCCTCCACGCTGCTCACGTCGCCGGCTTTGGGCGCGGTATGGGAGACGTTCGTGTTCGCCGAGATGCGCAAGCTGAACGAGGCCGAGTCCGCTCCCGTCAACTTCTGGTACTATCGCGACCAGCGCGGCCAGGAGGTGGATTTCGTGCGCGATGCCGGCGGCGTCCTCAGCTTCATGGAGTGCAAGTGGAGCGAGCGGCCCAGTCTGCGCGACGCGCGCGGCCTCCTCCGGGTAAGCGCCGGGCTGGCCGCGGCGAACAGCCCCTGGCGCCCCGGCCCGCACTACGTCATCGGCCGGCCCGTGTCGAGCCATTCCCTCGGTGAAGGCGTGGCCGCCGTGGCGCTGCACGACCTCCCCGCCATCGTCTCCGGGAACCCGCGCGTCTGACCGGTCGTGCCGGACATCGTTGCCTCGACGCCCCCAAAGACGTAGTAATGGCACAGCCCGGGACATAGGCGTCCTTCGACTTCGCTTCGCTACGCTCAGGACGAACGGTGGTAAGGGAGATTCCGTTCGTCCTGAGCGTAGCGAAGCGAAGTCGAAGGACGCCATCTTCAGGTGGGATGAAGGCCGCAAACAAGGAGAAACTCACATGGAATACCGCCAGTTCGGCACCACCGACTACAAAGTCTCTCCCATGGGGCTTGGGTGCCTCAGCATGTCCGGCATGTACGGCGCCGGTGACGACGACGAGTCCATCGCCACTCTGCACCGGGCCTTCGAGCTCGGCATCAACTTCCTCGACACCTCCGCCAGCTACGGCAACGGCCACAACCACGTGCTGATCGGCAAGGCCATCAAGGGAAGACGCGACCAGGTGGTGATCCACTCCAAATCCGGTAGCCCGCGGGCCGCCGACGGCACCGGCCTCGACGGCGGAAGTTCCCCCGAGTACCTGATACAGACCTGCGAGGAAAGCCTCCAGCGTCTGGGCATCGACTGCCTGGACATCTTCTGCATGTCCCGCATCGACCCCGCCATCCCGGTGGACGACTCGGTGGGCGGCATGGCGCGCCTGGTGGAGCAGGGGAAGGCCCGCTACATCGGCCTTTCCGAGGCCAGCGCCGCTTCCATCCGCCGGGCGCAGAAGGTCCACCCCATCGTCTCGCTCCAGATCGAGTACTCGCTCTGGTCCCGGGACGCCGAGCAGGGCAACATCGAGGCCTGCCGCGAGTTCAACATGGGCCTCATGGCCTACTCACCCTTGGGCCGCGGCTTCTTCGCCGGCGCCGTCCGCAACCTCGACGACCTTGGCGAACGCGACGGCCGCCGCAACCAGCCCCGCCTCCAACCCGGCAACATCGAGCGCAACCTCGAACTGCTTTCCCAGGTGGACGAGGTCGCCAGGGACAAGGGCATCACCACCACCCAGCTCGCCCTGGCCTGGCTCATGGCCCAGGGCCCGGACATCATCCCCATCCCCAGCAGCAAGAGCCGGGACCACCTGGAGGAGAACCTCAAGGCCGTGGAGGTGGCGCTGACGGATGAGGATCTGCGCCGGCTCGACGCCATCCTCCCCTACGGCGCGGCCGCTGGCGATCGCACGCGGGACATGAAGCGGGTAAACGCGTAGTCGGAGCCGACGCGAGGGATGCTTTAGGTTGTGTAGCCTTAGGCGTTGTCGAGATTGTTGAACAGAAGAACGCGGGGCGTCACAACATCCGCACGACACCATCGGACAGTCGCGGCCTCTGGGGCTTCTAATCGGGCGGAAACCAGATGAGGGAAAAACTGCCGTCCCTGTTCATTGCGAAGTCGCATTGGCACAACAGATCTCTGCCAGCAATGGCCTGGAAATGCGGAGAATCCGGTAGAAGTTCAACGATTCCCTTGGTGGGTGTAATGATCCCGTCAAGCGCCTTGTCGCGGGTTCGGGAGGACAACAACACGACATCAGCATGGTAGACATTGACATCGACGGGCTTTCTCTGAATCGCCGAACTAAGGGGGGTTCTCCCAGCAAGTTGAAGGTTGGCCTTGGCGGCGATCTCCCTCGTGGTGCTTGTTCTAGCCGCACCCGTGTCAAGTAATGCTTTCGCGAAAACGAAATCCAGGCGGGTCCTCTTCGCTGAGAGAAAATCGTGCCTGGCAAAGCCGAGATCTATGATTGGCCCCACTTTGGGATCGTACGTCCCCTCAATCGACAACATACGAAAACCACCCAAGATCGACCGCTACGTCGGTGACTTCTTGGACGGAATACAAGCCGTCGTCGAAGGTGTATTGGCCATGGCGTATCGCATCGTTAATGCTCCCGAAGAATTCCACGATCTCTCCGTGGCGCATTAAGGCGAATTTGCCTTCGTGAGTTTTCAGCAATTCGGGGAGTCGCTTACGAAACGCCTCGTAGTTCTGGTCGACCGCCTCCTGAATCTTGTCTTGCTCTGCCATGGGACAACCCTTTCCCTAGTTCCATCTCATGGGATGGGCTGGCGTCTCCGTCTCCTTTCTCAGCGCGCCACGACTTGCCGCTCTTCCCATGAGATATCGCGGGGGCCCGGTAGGTGTCAATGGCCACGGCGTAAGTGCCCCCTCGTAAGGAACTTAGGACATCAAACGCCCGCCTGAAACATTCAACGCCTCCCCAGTGGTATGGGACGAGTCGCTCGACGCGAGGAAGAGGGCGGCGTTGGCCACCTCTTCGTGCAGCGCGTGTTTCCGTAGCGGAGTGTGAGCCAGGACGCTCTCCCATAACTCCTCGAAGGTGACGCCGAGGCCCTTGGCCCGGTCGCGGTACATCTCCCGCAGGTCGGCCTCGTCCATGCCGCCGGGGCAGATGACGTTGGCGCGGATGCCCGAGGGGCCGGCCTCCTTGGCGATGGTCTGGGTCATGCCCAGGAGGCCCCACTTGGCGGCGCACAGGGAGCCCCGCAGGGCCATGCCCTCGCGGCCGGCGGTGCCGGAGATGCTGACGATGCTGCCGCGCTTCTGCTCGATCATGACCTTGAGGGCGGCCTTGCAGCAGAGGAAGATGGCCTTGAGGTTGACGTTGAGGACCGCGTCCCATTCTTCCTCGGTGATCTCGTGGACCTCGACCATGGGGCCGCGGAAGCCGACGCTGTTGACGAGGATGTCCAGGCTTCCGTAACGGTCCACCACGTCCGTCACCATCCGCTGCACTTGTGCGAAGTCGGTGGCGTCGGCCGTCATGGCGACGGCCTCGTCGCCTTTCTGCTGGATGGCTTGAACCACGCCGTCGAGCTCGGTCTTCGTCCTTTCCAGGTCCACCAGGACGATCTTTGCGCCTTCGGCGGCGAAGGTGTGGGCGATGGCCTCGCCGATGCCGCGGGCGCCGCCGACGATGACTGCTACTTGATTTTCTAGTTTCATGCGATTCCTCCCGGAAGACTTTACATGCGCCGGCATCAAACCCCTCTCCCTCTGGGAGAGGGTGGCCGAAGGCCGGGTGAGGGCGGCCCGGCTTCCCGCTTCTCTCGGGCTCCCTCACCCCGACCCTCTCCCAGAGGGAGAGGGGGCTGATGCCGAGTTTGGGGCGTTGAAGTTAGCACCCCGGTGCCGCACCCATCAAGTCGCGCCCAGCGCGGTCACAACCGCTATCACCCCGGCGACGGTGACGCCGGAGAAGATCGTGGTCCAGAAGACCACGTCGCCGGTGAGCTCGGTGTCTCCGTCGAGCTCGATGGTGAGGATGAGAGTATTGACCGCGGTGGGGGCGGCGGCGCCGATGATGAGATGGGCGCCGGGCCACGGCCAGAGGCCGAAGGCGTAGACGGCGACGCCGATGAGCGCGGGCAGGGCCAGGAGCTTGATGGAGGCGACGGGTACCACCTCCCGCCACCGACGCCAGCGGGCGCCCCTGGCAAGCTGGGCGCCCAGGGCCACGAGCATCATGGGCACCAGGGCCGAGCCCAGCGAGCGCAAGGGAAAGGATGCCCAAACAGGCAGGAAATCCGCGCCGTTGAACGACCGCAGACGGATTTCCCGGAGCACGAAGGATGCCACCAGTGCGTAGATCATGGGGAGCCTGAAGATCCCCATGGCGTCCCGGGCGCGGCCGCCTTTGGCCACCGCCAGCACCATGTAGCCGAGGATCCAGATCAACAGGTTGCTGAGCATCACCACCAGCGCCTGGATCTGCAGCCCCGCTTCCGCATCCGGCTGGCCCCGGAATAGCGTGCCGCCCTCGATGTAGAGCAGATGGGCCACCGGCACGCCGAAGTTGCCGGCATTGAAGACGATGCTGCTCAGGATGGCGGCGGCGATGGTCTCGTTGGGCATGCCGATGGCGCGGCCGCTGGCGAACAGCAGCACGCCCACGGCGCCGAGGACGATCAGAAAGACCAGGGTGATGAGCCAGATCTGGCCCCAGGGGATGTCGCTGTCGTAGATCTTGATGAGCACGAACGACGGCACCAGCAGCCACATGCTGATGCGCGCGAGAGTCTCCACGCTCAGCGCGTGGTACCGATGGAGCAGCGTGCCCACGCCCACCGTGACCAGCAGCGGCAGAAGGATGTTGTAGAGTATCTGGCCGGTGTGGTGCAGCATCAGTCGGAAAGCGGGAGCGACCGGCCTGCGGCGGGAAGACAGCGGCGCTTCGAGGCTCCCGCGCGGGAGGTCCCCGAAGCGCCGGCTGTTTACTACACTAAGGACTGTGGGCGGGTCTGTGCCCGGGAGCCGTATCGACCGCAAGCGCGATGCGGACTCGGGCGGGTTTGAAACCCGCCCTTACATCCGCGTCGCCCTGAGGTGCGGACTCCTACCCCGCGGATTCCGCGAAGAACTTGCCGGGCATCTCGATGGGCTCGAGCGTCTTGTTCTCCTCCGAGTCGGAGGGGATTTCCTTGCCGTCGGGGCCGAGGCGCGCATCGTCGCCCCTCGGCGGCTTGGCGTCGATGCCGCAGCCGATGCGCAGCACCACGAGGTTGCCGTCGCCGGTGTTGAGGTAACGGTAGTAGGCGCCCTTGGGGATCATGATCCCCTGGTACTTATCGATCTTCAACTCGTTGCCCTTTTCGTCGAACACCGACATCTGGCCTTCCAGCACCACGAACGAATGGTCCTCGTCCAGGTGGCAGTGGACCGCGTTCTCGCCGCCCTCGGAGTTGATCTTGGTGTGGATCCACATGTTGTCGGTCTTGGCCACGAGCTGCGTCACCCGGCCCTGCTGCATGTACGGAGTCTTCAGCGAGTACCTGTAGGCCTTGGGATGTTCCTCGACTACTTCCTGCTTCTCCGCGACTGCTTCCATGGTGAACTCCTTTCCGAACTTCCCTGTTCTTTGCGTTAATGACAGCTACGGTAGCCCGCCCGGGCGGGCGCGGGCGCCTTCCTCTCAGGCGTTGATACCCTCCAGCTTGAGGTCGTAGAGCCGCAGCACGTTCTCGCGCACGACCTTGCGGAAGATGTCCTTCGGCAAATGCCCCAGCTCGTCGGCGATGACCTGCCGGGAGTGCGGCCAGGTGGAGGCCGCGTGCGGATAGTCGCTGGACCACATGCAGGTCTCGCTGCCCCACCAGTCCAGCAGGCGGCCGCCGGTGGGGTCGCTGAAGAAGGTGGCGTAGAACTGCTCGTTGCAGTACTCGCTGGGGAGCTTCTTCATGTGCGGCAGCGGCGCCCTGCTGGCGTGGCGCTTGAAGTACTTGTCCCACTCGTGGAGGTAGAACGGGATCCACGAGATCTCGTTCTCCACGTAGACGAACTTGAGGTCGGGGTAGTTGGACATGGGGCCGCCGAAGACCAGGTCGAACAGCGTGTTGGCGGCGTCCGCCAGCTTCTGGTTGACGGTCATGCGGTAGATGTCCAGGCCGTGGCGCTCCCAGCGGCTGTAGTTGAAGCCCGTCAGGATGTGCAGGTTCACGGGCATCTGAAGGTCCTGGGCCGCCTCCCAGAACGGGTTGTAGTGGTCGCTGGTGAAGGGAAGGTGGTCCGGCGGCACCTGCCAGATCAGGACGCCCACCAGCCCCGCCTTCTTGCAGCGCTCCATTTCTTTGATGGCCCTGTCGATGTTGTAGAGCGAGACCGACGGCACGCCCACCAGCTTGTCGGGGTGCACCTTGCAGTAGTCGATGAGCCAGTCGTTGGCGAGCTCGAAGCAGGCCTCCTGAAGCTCCGCGTCCTCCAGGGCGAACAGGCGCAGCCCCAGGGTCGGGTACAGCACCTCGGCGGACACCCTGTCCACGGCCATCTCGTCGACCCGCGCCTGGGGGTCGTAGCCGCCGGGCTTCTCGCCGATGGCGTTCCGGGGCGGAAACTCGGGATAGCGGCCCTTGAAGCTCGCCGGCAGGTTCTTAACCCACAGGTCCGTCGGCTCCATGATGTGGGAATCGGCGGATACGATGATCTCTTCGGCGAGGTCCTGGTCGGTACTCGTGGCGGTCGGCATGCTTACACTCAAGTTTCGTTCCTCCTACTTTTCTTGTTTGTCCAGATACTTCTTATGCCTTTTTGGGCCGCTTTGTCCACCCGCTTGAGCCGCGCCGGTGCACTCGTGGGGGCATTGTGTTATGAGGACATCTGCACCCGCGGTGGGTGCTCACCCGCCGCCAATTTCATCACTGGAGGCAACCCATGACGACCATGATCACGGGCGCGGGACTGGTGGGCTCCCAGGTCGCGCGCATCCTCTTGCAGCAGGGCGAGAAGCCCGTCCTTTTCGATATCGCACCCAATCTCGCCGCGCTGGCGGACGTGGTGGGGGACGTGAACGCGGTCACCCTGTTCCGGGGCGACCTGTTGAACCCCTTCGACCTCGGAAAGGTCATCAACGAGCACGGTATCACGCGGATCATCCACACCGCGGCCTATCCCAACCTCGGCACCGGCGCCCAGGAGAACCCTTACGGCGCCATCCAGGTGAACATCATGGGCACCGCCAACGTGCTGGAGGCGGCGCGGCTCCACGGCGCGGAGCGGGTGGTGATGATCAGCACCGCGGCCGTGGCCCGCGGAATCGCCGGCGGCGAGGACAACGGCGACCACAGCAAGGAAGAGGCGCTGCCCCGGCCCAGCTCGTTCTACTCCGCCACCAAGCAGGCCGGCGAGAACCTGGGCTACAACTACGCGCGCTCCCACGGCGTCGACTTCCGCGCCGTCCGCTTCCCCAACGTGTGCGGCCCATGGATCCCCGGCGGCGGCGGCCGCCCCAGCGCCATGTTCCGCACCCTGGTGGAGAAGTCCGTGGACGGCGTCGAGCACACCGTCCCGCCCGGCGTCATGGAGTGGCTCTATTCCAAGGACGCCGCCCGGGGCGTGGTCCTGGCCCTCCAGACCGAAGGCGTCAAGAGCCGCGTCTTCAACTTGGGCGTCGGCAAGCCCTACGATAACCAGGAGCTCATCGACATCTTCAAGCAGGTGGTGCCAGGCGCCAAGCTCGGCATCGACGAGAGCGCCACCACCTCGCAGACCTCCTCGGTGTTCCTGGACATCACCCGCGCCCAGACCGAGCTGGGCTTCGACGCCGAGTACGACATCCCCGCGGCGGTGACCGACTTCGTGGGCTGGTACCGGCGGCTCAAGGCACGATGATGCAAGGGCCGGTTCCAAACCCGCCCGCTCATCGGGCGCCACCCCACCCGTAGGTCGGATTAGCGAAGCGTAATCCGACGGCCGGTGCGGCGTCGGCCACGACGACAACCAGGATCGACAAAGGACAATACCATGACCGATACCCCCGACTACGTACCCGCCAAAGTCTGGACATGGGAACGCGAGAACGGCGGCCGGTTCGCCAACATCAACCGTCCGGTCTCCGGCGCGACCCATGAGAAGGAGCTGCCCCGCGGCAAGCACCCGCTTCAGCTCTATTCGCTGGGCACTCCCAACGGCGTCAAGGTGACGATCATGCTGGAGGAGTTGCTGGCGGCCGGACACGGCGGCGCGGAGTACGACGCGTGGGTCATCAACATCCGCGAGGGCGACCAGTTCGGCTCCGGGTTCGTCGGCATCAATCCCAACTCCAAGATCCCGGCCTTGGTCGACTACTCCATGCCAACGCCCACGCGGGTGTTCGAGTCAGGTTCGATCCTCCTTTACTTGGCGGAGAAGTTCGGCGCCTTCGTCCCCGAGGACCCGTCGGCGCGCGCCGAGTGCCTGTCATGGCTGTTCTGGCAGATGGGCTCCGCACCCTACCTCGGCGGCGGTTTCGGCCATTTCTACGCCTACGCCCCCTACAAGATGGAATACCCCATCGACCGCTTCACCATGGAGGTGAAACGCCAACTCGACGTCCTCGACAAGCGGCTGGCCGAGAACCGCTACCTGGCCGGCGATGCCTACACCATCGCCGACATGGCCGTCTGGCCGTGGTACGGCGTGCTCACAATGGCGGATAGCCTCTACGGCGCCGCCGAGTTCCTCGACTCGCAATCGTACAAGAACGTGTTGCGCTGGCGTGACGAGGTCGCGGGGCGCGAGGCGGTGAAACGCGGACGCATCGTCAACAAGACCAGCGGCCCGCTCGATCAGCAACTCCGCGAGCGCCACGACGCCTCCGACTTCGAGCTTCGAACGCAGGACAAGTTGGAACCGTCCGAGTAGCGCACCGGATCCGCCCGCAAACCCCTGGGCCACGAGTAAGGAGGAAAAGGTGGGAGTCGCAGACTCCGCTGGCGACGTGCATCGGGAATCCGGCGTCACTTGGCGCCGGCTGTTAGCCGTATTCTGGCGCATCGGAATCCTCTCCTTCGGCGGTCCGGCGGCGCAGATCGCGCTCATGCACCGTGTCTTGGTTGAGGAGGAACGGTGGCTCGACGAGCCAAGGTTCCTGGGCGCTCTCGGTTTCTGCATGCTGCTGCCCGGCCCCGAGGCCATGCAACTCGCCACCTACTCGGGGTGGCAGCTTCGCGGCGTTCCCGGCGGGCTGGTGGCAGGCCTCCTGTTCGTGGTCCCCGGCGCCCTGGTGGTGCTCGGGCTGGCGATGCTCTACGCGGTGGGAGGCCAACTGCCGCTGGTGGCCGCGCTGTTCCTGGGAATCAAGGGCGCGGTCCTGGTCATTGTCATCGAGGCCCTGCTGAGGGTGGCGAACCGGGCGCTCCATTCCGCCGTGCACTGGATCGTCGCGGCCCTGGCCTTCGTGGGAATCTTCTTTCTATCGGTCCCGTTCCCGGCCATCATCGTGGCAGCCGGTCTGGCCGGTTTCTTCCTGCTGGGCGACCAGAGCACCGGACAGGCCGCGTACGGGCGGGACGGCGGATCGATGTCCGGCACGGCGAGGACGGTCGCTCTATGGCTGGTTGTCTGGTGGACGCCGGTGCTGCTCCTGATGGCCGTGGGCGGCTACGACATCCTGGTGCAGATCGGCAATTTCTTCTCCCGTCTCGCGGTGGTCACGTTCGGCGGAGCCTACGCGGTGCTTGCCTATCTGGCCCAGGACGTGGTGACCCACAAGGGCTGGTTGACGGCCGGCGAAATGATGGACGGCCTGGGGCTAGCGGAAACCACCCCGGGGCCGCTGATCCTGGTCACGGAGTTCGTCGGCTACATCGCGGGATACCGGGCGGGCGGGTTGAGCATGGGAATTGCCGGCGCGCTGGTGACGCTGTGGGTCACGTTCGCACCCTGCTTCCTGTGGATATTCGCCGGCGCGCCCTACATCGAGCAGCTCACGGCCCAGCCGCGGCTCAAGTGCGCCCTGGAGTCGATCACGGCCGCGGTGGTGGGCGTCATCCTCAACCTCTCCATCTGGTTCAGCCTGCACGTCCTGTTCGCGGAGCTGTCGTCCCACCAGAGCGGCCCGGTCAAGCTCCTGGTGCCGGACTGGTACTCCCTGGACTGGCGGGTTCTGGCTGTCGGCGCCGTCAGCGCTATCATGCTCCTCTGGCGGCACCAGTCTCTCATGAGAACCCTGGGGGTTGCGGCGCTGATGGGTCTGGGGTTCGGTGCGATGGGCTACCTTGCCGGATGACCTGGCGGCGTAGGCGCCTCACTACTTAAAGGTTGTACAGCGCCCGCGCGTTCCCGCCGCAGATCTTGGCTTTGACCTCCGGGCTCAGGCGCGGGTCGTTGGCGACGCCGTCTATGGCCAACAGCTCGGTGGCGCTGTCGGCGTGGCCGTAGTCGGTGCCCACCACCAGGTTGTCCTCGCCGGCGTTGTCGATGACGTAGGGAAGGTCGTCGGTAGTCTCGCACCCGACCCAGATCCGGCTCTTTGCCAGCAGCTCGTTCCGGTTGAACCCCTGCTCCTTTAAGTACGGGCGTTTGTACAAGTCGGTCAGCGCGTAGGGGAGCCACTGCGCGCTGACCTCCAGGAACCCCAGCTTGAGCTTGGGGAAGCGCTCGGGGATCCCGCCCGCGATGATGGTGTGGAACGCCCCCACCACCACCAGCTTGAACTTCGAGAAGGCCACGGGCTCGTACTTGTAGTAGTCGTGCAGCACGGAGCTGCCGTTGGAGGCGTGGATGCACACCGGCATGTCCAGCCTGCCGGCGGCGTCGTACACCGGATAGAAGAAGGGATCGTTCAGCAGCCGTTCGCCCTCGGAGCCGCGCATGTAGATGCCCACGGCGCCGTTCTCCTTGGCCTGTCGGGCTTCCTCGTACACCTGGTCCGTGCTCAGCAGCGGCACCACCGCCACCCAGCGCAGGCGGTTGTCGGACTGTTTCCAGCACTCGCCCATCCAGCGGTTGTAGCTGCGGCACAGCGCCAGCTCGATCTCGGGTCGCGGCGTCAACGGGATGATGAAGATGGTGGGGAAGATGACCTGAATGTCCACCTTGAGCTCGTCCATGTGCTTGAGCCGCACCGCCACGTCGCGCAGCTCGCGGGACTCCAGCGGCGTGTCCTTGCCCACGTTGCGGGACTTGAGCCGCAGGGTTCCGTCCACCAGCCAGTACTCGTCGCCGGACCCGGAGCCGTTGGTGGAGCCTACGATCTCGGGCCGGTACTTGCGGTCGGCGCCGTCCATGAACTCCCAGGTCTCCTCGGTTTCGAGAACGTGTGCGTCCGCATCGATTCTGAGCATTTCGGTTTCCTCCACTAGCGGGGTCGCATTGATACAGGCCGGTCCTCGGCCTGATATCCGTGTGCTCTATCCAAAGTCCGGGAACGAATCAACGGGTACTTGCCTCAGTTTGGCCTCGCCGCAGGCAAGCCGCGGGGGTAGCCTCGTTGGTGGTTCAAGGCCTTGACCTTGACGATATAGGGAACAGGTCCCGTCTGCTGAGACGGGAAGGAATTGGGCTTGGCTATCCCGATCCTGACGATGATACCGGTGAGCGGATCGAAGCTCCCCCTAAGGGACGACATGTGAGAACCATCCAAGATCTACCGCCTCATCGGTTACCTCTTGGACGGAAAACAGGCCGTCGTCAAAGGTGCGTTCACCATGTTGTGCGGCTTCTCTCGCGCTGGAGAAGAACTCTACGATCTCCTCGTCTCGTAGAAGAGCAAATTGACCAGGATGGGTCTTGAGGAGTTCAGGGAGCCGTTTGCTGAAGGCTTCGTAGTTGGCGTCTACCGTTTCCTGAATTTTAGCGCGGGTAGGACTCTCGGACTTGGCCATGGCAACCTCCATACGCTGGGACGTGCCTCCGGCGATTGCGGCACGTAGTTCTCCATACTCGGCGGTTGCCGTCTGACCTTTAGTACGCGGGGGTATTTTTTGAAGTCAAGGGGTGGTCTACAAGATATTGTTTTTATGGTGTCAAAATCCGGTCCAGACTAGACTCTCTCCGCAGGTTTGGTGTCACGCTGGCGCCGGTCTCAAAGGTTGTACAGCGCCCGCGCGTTCCCGCCAGTGATCTTGGCGGCCACCTCCGGGCTTAGCCTCGGGTCGTTGGCGACGCCGTCCAGGGCCAGCAGCTCGGTGGCGCTGTCGGCGTGGCCGTAGTCGGTGCCCACCACCAGGTGGTCCTCGCCGGCGGTGTCGATGACGTAGGGCAGGTCGTCGTTGGTCTCGCAGCCGATCCAGATGCGGTTCCGCGCCAGCAGCTCCTTCTTGCTGAACTCCTTGCCCTCCATGTGGTAGCGCTTGTAGAGGTCGCTCAAGGCGTAGGGCACCCATTGGGAGCCCACCTCCAGGAACGCCATCTTGAGCTTGGGGAAGCGTTCGGGGATGCGGTCCATGATGATGGTGTGGAACGCGCCCACCACCACCAGCTTGAACTTCGAGAAGCCCACGGTCTCGTACTTGTAGTAGTCGTACAGCACGGGGCTGCCGTTGGAGGAGTGGATGCACACCGGGATGTCCAGCTTCTCGGCGGCGTCGTAGACCGGGTAGAAATACGGGTCGCTCAGCAGCCGCTCGCCCTCGGAGCCGCGCATGTAGATCCCCACGGCGCCGTTCTCCTTGGCCAGCCGGGCTTCGTCGTACACCTGGTCCGTGCTCAGCAGCGGCACCACCGCCACCCAGCGCAGGCGGTTGTCGGACTGCTTCCAGCACTCCCCCATCCAGCGGTTGTAGCCGCGGCACAGCGCCAGCTCGATCTCGGGCCGGGGCGTGAGCGGGATGATGAAGATGGTGGGGAAGATCACCTGGATGTCCACCTTGATCTCGTCCATGTGCCTGAGCCGCACCGCCACGTCCCGCAGCTCGCGCGACTCCAGCGGCGTGTCCTTGCCGACGTTGCGGGACTTGAGCCGCAGGGTGCCGTCCACGAGCCAGTACTCGTCGATCTCACCGGAGCCGTTCAGCGAGCCGACGATGTCGGGTCGAAACTTGCGGTCGGCGCCGTCCATGAACTCCCAGGTCTCCTCGGTTTCAAGAACGTGTGCGTCGGCATCGATTCTGAGCATTTCGGGCTCCTTTTGCGTTACGGGATGGCGGCAGGTCGCCTCAGGAGTGGCCTTCACCCCAACTCGGGTCGCGAATCAACGGCCCTTCCACTGCGGCGTCCGCTTCTCGACGAAGGCCCGCGGCCCTTCCTGGCTGTCCTCGGTGGTGAGTACCATGGCGGCCAGGTCGGCCTCCAACCGCAGGCCATATTCCAGCGGCAGGCCTGCGCCCTGGTGGATGGACTCCTTGATGTACCGAAGCGCCAGCGGCGCGCCGTGGGCGAACGATGCAGCCATCTCCTCGCCGGTCCGGGTCAGTTCGTCCACGGACACAAGCTTGTTGACGAGGCCGATGCGGTACGCTTCCTGCGCGTCGATCAGTTCGCCCGAGAGACAGATTTCCAACGCCTTGGCGATGCCCACGAGGCGGGCCAGCCGTTGGGTGCCGCCCGACCCCGGCATGAAGCCGCGGCGGACTTCGGTGACCCCCAGCCGGGTGTTTTCGGCGGCGATGCGGATGTCGCAGGCCATGGCGAGCAATATGCCCATTCCCACCGAATAACCGTGGAGCAGCGCTATGGAGGGTTTCTGCAACGACGCTACCGCGTCGACGGGCGAGTGAGTGCCGGGAGTCTGTTTGGCCTGCCGGTCCTCCAGCGGAGACACCTGTTCCATGGCTGAGCCGGCGTTGCGCTGGGCGCGCTCCTTCAAGTCTCCGCCTACGGTAAAGGCCTTTTCCCCGGCCCCCCGGAAGAGCACCACCTGAACATCCCGGTCCGCCTGGGCCCGGATGCAGAACTCGATGATGCTCTGCCGCATTTCGTTGTTGATGGCGTTCAACGCCTCGGGGCGGTTCAGTGTGATCCAGGCGGTCTGTTCCTTGACCTCGTAGAGGACCTTGTCGCCGTTCATCGGGTTTGCCTCCGTATCCGACTTCAGGAATTGTGAGGAATGGCGTCCTTCGACTTCGCTTCGCTACGCTCAGGACGAACGTAGACGGACACTTTCCACCAACCGTTCGTCCTGAGCGTAGCGAAGCGAAGTCGAAGGACGCCACTATGCCAGCCGGTAGACTCTCACGGCCGTGTCGTGGAACAGTGCCGCGCGCTCCGCGGTCGAGTAACCTCGGACCATGATCTTGAAAGCGTTCCAAATCGCCGCGTAGGAATAGGACACCCGGTCCACCGGGAAGTTGCTTTCGAACATGCAGCGGTCCGCGCCGAACTTCTCGATGCAGTGCTCGAAGTAGGGACGCATGGCCTCGGCCAACTCGGCGGAGCCGGGCGTGCGCTTGTGCCAGTCGTAGCCGGAACGAAGCGACCCGATGCCTCCCAGCTTGAGCACCACGTTGGAGCACGACGACAGCGCGGTGATGTCGGCGCTCCAGGCCTGGAACACCTCGTCGCGCCGGCCCTTGTAGGGTCCGAGCCCCAGCGGTCCGCCGATGTGATCGAGGATGATGGGGACGCCAGGGAAATCGCAGGCCAGCGCCACCAGTTCGGGAAGCTGCGGGTGATAGAGCCAAGCATCGAAGCTCAAGCCGAGGGGTTGCAGGCGCGCGAAGCCCTTGCGGACTGTCGCGTCCCCGAGCAGGCCGGCCCGCGGCACGCTCCGGAACGAATCCGAAGCGTCCCACATAGTGGAATAGCGGATGCCGCGTAGGCGGGTAGGGCTCGCCTCCAGGTGCGCTTCCAGGACCGCGGCCACGCCCTTCCCCAGGGCCAGGTCGGCGTAGGCCACGATGGCCGCCGCCACGGTAGCCGCTGTCCCTGCGCCCGAACTCTCGGCCGCAATAGCTTCCAGGAACTCCGTCTCCCCCACCGGCCGCAGCTCCGCTGGCCCCGTTTCGCGGTACATCGCACCGCACTCCACCGCAACGCTCGAGACGACGCGATGGCCAGCCGAGGCGTCGCGCAGGAAGTCGTCGAGCAGGTACGGGTTGTCGGGGCGCCGCCACAGGTGGTGGTGCGGGTCGCAGATGGGGAGGTCGGGCTCCAGCGGGGCCTCGTCCGGTGAGTTGGTTGCAGGGTCGGTCAATTTCCGAGCCTCTACTACCGGTCACTGCTCGCTGGACCCCGGGTCAAGCCCGGAGTCACGTGGAGGGGCCACCGCGGTGACGGAGACGTTGCCTGGGACGACGGAAAGCATGGTTCGGCACGTTCTCTTGGCTGTTCGCACTGCCGGGCCGGGTTTGGTACAAGGGATTTGCCTTCGGCGGACGAGCCGATTCCGGCTGAGGAGGTCGCGTGGATTTCGAGCTGGCCCATTACCCTGTCCGGTCCCTTTCCTGGGGCGCCAACACCGAATATCGGGAAGGCGAACTCGTTGTCAACCGCGACGCGCTGCGCGCCGGGCTGGTGGCGGAGCCGCTCATCGACGACGTTGAGCTGAGCATCGTCGCGCCTGGCGACCGTACCCGGATTGTTCACGTGGTGGACATCGTCGAGCCGCGCTGGAAGGATCCGGAACGCGGGACTCCGTTTTCCGGAAGCCTCGGGCCGCTTTACCAATGCGGTACAGGCCGCACCCACGCGCTGGACGGCGTCGCCGTCGTGACATCCGGTTCGCTCCCCCGGTCCGAGGAGGCCATCATCGACATGTGCGGGCCCGGCAGCGAGCTGAGCCGGTTCGGCCGAATGCCTGGCCTGGTGGTGCTGCCGAAGGCGCGGGGGGGAGCGGACCCCGGCGAGTTCGGCCTGGCGCTCATGCGCGCGGGGCTTCGCACGGCGGTCTTCCTGGCCCAGACCACCCAAGGGGTCGAACCGGCCCGAACCGAGACCTTTTCCCTAGAACTGGGACGTAACGCTTCGCAGGACCTGCCGCGCGTCGGATACCTGAGCTTCGCCTACTCCCACGGCATCGGCCGCCAGAAGCTGTTCTACGGCAAGAGCACCAAGGACATCGTGCCCAGCGTCGTGCACCCCAACGAGCTGCTGGACGGGGCGCTCGTGAACGACGGCTATACCAAGCCCACCAAGAACGCCACCCACGACATCCTGAACCATCCGATGATCCGGGAGCTCCATGGCCGCCACAACCAGGACCTCGTGTTCGCGGGCATGGTGCTGGCCAACCATTGCGCCACCTACGACGAGAAGGCGGCCACGGCCTGGCATGCCGCGCGGCTGCTGCGGCACGTGGTGGAGGCCGAGGCCGTGGTCATCACCAAGGATGGCGGCGGCCAGGCGGACGTGGACCTGATGCTCGCCTGCCGGGCCTGCGAGGAAGTCGGGCTGCGCACGGTGCTGGTGGCCAAGGAGGAGTCCGGGGGCGACGGCCCGTCGATGGTGGACGTCGCGCCCCAGGCGGACGCCATGGTCAGCGTGGGCAACTGTCCCGAGAAGGTCCGCCTCGATGAGAGCATGGAGCTGGTGATAGGTGGCGACGCGTTTCTTGGGGCGATCCAGGGGGACGTGGCCGGCACGGTGGAGATCCCCGTCCAGAACATCATCGGCGCCGTCGATCCCATCGGCGGCTCCACGCTGACGGCCCGGCCGGGGTAGCCGAGGCGATGAAACGTACTTCGAGGCTCGCGGAAACCCTCACCCTGACCCTCTCCCAGGGGGAGAGGGGACTTGGTTCCGGGCATCCGGCTCCCTCTCCCCCTGGGAGAGGGTCGGGGTGAGGGCCGGTCCGGCGGGTTGGGAGGCAACATGAAACGAATCGTCCACTACGTGAACCAGTTCTTCGCCGGCGTCGGCGGCGAGGAGAGCGCCGGCACAGCTCCCGGCGTGCTGGAAGGGGCGACGGGGCCCGGCAGGCTGTTGCAAACCCTGCTGGGGGAGGGTGCCGGCATCGTCGCCACCGTCTACTGCGGCGACGACCGCTTCTCCGAGAATGAAGAGGAAGCGACGGCCCGGCTCCTGGAGCTCGTGAAGGCGGCGAAACCGGACCTGTTGTTCGCCGGGCCGGCCTTCGGCTCGGGGCGCTACGGACTGGCGTGCGCGGGGATGTGCCGTGCGGCGGGGGCCGAGCTGGACATCCCGGTGCTGGCCGCCATGTCGCCGTCCAATCCCGGAGCCGACCTGATTCGGAGCGATATTCCGGTGGTGGAAACGGGCGAGTCTTCCGGCGACATGCGCGCTACCCTCGAACGCTCGGCGGCCGTTATCGTGAAGCTCCTGATCGGCGAGGCCGTAACTCCGGGCAGCGAGGAGGGTCTGCTTTCCCGCGGCGGCCGCTGGAACACGCGGGTGTCCAAGCGTGCGGCCGAACGGGCCGTGGACCTGCTGCTGGCCAAGGTCGCGGGCGGTCCCATGGAGACGGAGATCCCGCTGCCGCCGTTCCAGGAGGTGGAGGCGGCGCCGGGCATCCCGGATCTCGGGCACGCGAAGATCGCCCTGGTCACCACCGGCGGCCTCGTTCCTCGCGGCAACCCGGACGGCATCAAATCGTACCTGTCCACCCACTTCGGTTCCTACCACCTCGAGAGCAAGGAGCACCTCGCCGCGGACGACTTCGAGTCGGTGCACGGCGGCTTCTTCACCGCGGCGGTGAACGAGGACCCCAACCGGCTGATCCCCCTGGACGTGCTGCGGGACGCGGTGCGCGAGGGATCGCTGGGCGGGCTGCACGAGTATTTCTACTCCACCACGGGCAACGGCACGCCGGTGGAGACCGCCGCCGACATGGCGCGGGACATCGCGTCATCGCTGGAGGAGGACCGAGTCGACGGCGTCATACTCACCTCCGCCTGAGGGACCTGCACTCGCTGCGGCGCAGCGATGGCAAAGGAACTGGAAAGAGCGGGCATCCCCACGGTGCACGTGACCAATCTCGTGTCGGTGTCGGAGAACACCGGGGCCAAGCGCATCATGTCGGGGCGCGCCATTCACCACGTGTTCGGTGACCCGTCCCTGGACGCGGACGAGGAGCGGCGGCTCCGGCGGCGGCTCGTGGAGCAGGCGCTGGAGATGTTGAAAGAGCAGGAGAACGCGCCCTGAGCGGCGGTTTGCCCTTGACATGGGCACCTTAAAGTCGGTTAATCGCACGATCAAACCCGAAGGAGGCATGCATGTTTAGACGAACTCTCGTTCTGATGGCAGGGTTGCTGCTCCTGGCGAGCCCCGCATGGGGCGACGCAGTGGCGGATTTCTACAAGGGCAAGCAGATTCGTATTGTCGTGGGGTACGGTCCGGGCGGCACCACCGACCTCACCACCCGGCTCATCGCGCCGGTCCTGCACAAGTACATTCCCGGCAGTCCGCGGATCGTCGTCCAGAACAAGTCGGGCGGCGGCAGCGCATTGGCGGCCAACACGGTGTTCAACAACGAGCGCAGGGACGGCACCGTGATGGCGGCCATCAGCAGCAGCCTGGTGATGAAGCAGGCTCGCGGCGTGGCGGGGATCAAGTTCGACGGCAGAAAGTTCAACTGGGTGGCGAGCGCGTTCCGGGCCAACTCCGCGTGCGCGGTGCGGTTGGACGCGGGCGTGAGCACCTTCGCCGAGGCGGTGAAGACCAAGAAACAGCTCATCGTGTCGAGCTTCGACAAGGGCGGCCTCTCCCACCTCGAGCCGATCTTCTTCAACGCGATCTTCGGCGCCAACTTCAAGGCCGTCACGGGATTCCCCAGCGGCGGCGCGCAGCGCCTGGCGGTGAAGAACGGCGAGGTCAACGGCTTCTGCACCACGTTCCAGACCATGGCCAGCACCGAGATCGCCATGTTCGAGGGCGAGGGGAAGTGCTGCCGGGTGCTGATCATCGCTGGCGAGAAGAAGGCGGACCACCCGCTGCTGAAGGGCGTGCCCGCGGCCGAGGCGCTGGCCAAGGAGCAGGGCAAGAGCAAGGAAGAGATCGCCATGCTGAGGGCGATGAACGCCACCAACCAGATCAGCATTGTCCACACGCTCCCGCCCGGAGTGCCGAAAGACCGTGTCGAGGCCCTGCGCGACGCCTTTGCCAAGGCGTACAACGACCCGCAGGTCCAGGCGCTGGCCAAGAAGCAGAACCGCAATCTGCAGCCCAGACGGGGCGACGGCGTGGCCAAGATCGTCGAGGAGTTGCTCAACACTCCCAAGCCCCTCATGGACAGGATCAAGGACCTCATCGCGAAGGGCTAAAGGCTGAAGACCGGCGGCTTGCCGTCGGATCAACCGTGGGTGATACCGGGCTCCGGTCCGCGTCCGCCGCTGGCGGTCGCGGGCCGGGCTCCGCTCCCGAAGCTTGCCTGAAACTGAAACTCAGACCCTAGTGTCCTGTCTCACAAATAGCGTTATGAATCTGCGGGTCCTTTTCGCCGTCGGCTGCGTTGCTCTTCCTCGCGTGGTGCCCGCCACTGCTCGTCATCGCGCCTTGCCGACGACAAAAATGCCCTCGCATCTTCATAACGCTATTTGTGAGACAGGACACTAGAACCGCGAGCCGACCGCTCCCGTAGCCGCGACACCATGCTGGAAGCCTTCATCACAGGACTGCTCCAGGTATTCGATCAGACCACGTTCCTGTTGATGGTGATCGGCATCTTCCTGGGGTTCATCGTCGGGATCCTGCCCGGCATCGGCAGCCCCGGGGCGGTGGCTCTCATGCTGCCGTTCATCTTCGAGATGGACCCGGTGCAGGCGTTCGCGTTCCTGCTCGGGATGTACGCGGTCACCGGCACCACCGGAGACATCACCTCGATCCTGTTCGGCGTGCCCGGGGAGGTGGTGTCCACCGCCACCATCATCGACGGCCATCCCATGGCCAAGAAGGGCGAGGCCGGCCGCGCCCTTGGCGCGGCGCTCATGAGCTCGCTGGTGGGCGCCATCGTCGGCGCCTTCTCCCTGGCCGCCGCCATTCCCATCGTCACCCCGCTGGTGCTGTCCTTCAAATCGCCGGAGTTCTTCTCCCTGGCGATCCTGGGGATATGCTTCCTCGCGGCGCTGAGCGGCGACAACAAGCTCAAGGGAGTGTTGGCAGGCGGCCTGGGGCTAGTGTTGTCCACCGTCGGCCTGGACTACCAGGAGAACATCGAGCGCTATACCTTCGGCCTCGTGCACCTGTGGGAGGGTGTCGGGCTCATCGCCGCGGCCGTGGGGCTGTTCGCGGTGCCCGAGATCGTGGAGTTGTGGGTCAAGGGCTCCGCCATCGCCGAAGCCAAGGTGGGCAAGCTCGGCGGCGTGTGGCAGGGGGTCAAGGACACCTTCGTCCACATCGGCATCACCGTCCGCTGCAGCATGATCGGCACCTTCTTCGGGCTCGTTCCCGGCGTGAGCGCCGCCCTGTCCCAGTGGGTGTCCTACGCCCACGCGGTGCAGAGCACCAGGGACAAGAGCGGCTTCGGCAAGGGCGACGTGCGCGGCGTCCTGGGGCCGGGGGCGGCCAACAATTCGGGCATCGGCGCCGCCATGATCCCGACGGTGGCCTTCGGCGTGCCCGGCAGCGCCACCACCGCCATCCTGCTGGGCGCCTTCATCATCCAGGGGCTGCAGCCCGGGCCGAAGATGCTCACGGAGCATCTCGCCCTGACCTTCTCGTTCGTGTGGCTCATCGTCATCTCGAACATCATCACCGTGGCGCTGTGCCTGCTGTTCCTGAACCACTTGGCGAAGATCACCCAGGTCCGCGGGTCGCTGCTGATCCCCTCGCTGTTCATGCTTATCTTCCTGGCGGGTTTCGCCAACACCGGTTCCTACTTCGCCATGGCCACCACCCTGGTGTTCGGCGTGATGGGCGTGATCATGGTGAACCACGGCTGGCCGCGCCCGCCGCTGGTGCTGGGCCTGGTGCTGGGGTCACTGGTGGAGCGGAACCTGTTCATCTCCTACGAGATCTACGGGCTCTGGTTCCTGACCCGTCCCATCGTCATGGTGACCTTCGGAGTCGCCCTGGTCGTGATCTTCCTGCCCGGCCTGCAGGACTGGATGGCGAAGCGGGCTCGGCTCCAGGAGGAGCCGGGTGCGTAACCGGACCGATATCGTCATCGGCGTGCTGCTGGTGACGCTCCTCTCCTGGGCGGTGTGGGAGGCGCAGGCGTGGCCCGCCCGCACGCGGTTCTTCCCCCTGGCCATCGGCTACCCGGTGCTGGCCATGGCCGTGATGCACCTCGCCTACAGCCTGTGGCTGGGGCTCCGGCCGCTCAGGTTCGAGCCGGGTCCGGCAGCGCCCGATCCGTTGGCGGAGGCCGGGATCGTGGTGGAGCCGGCGGTGGTGCGCCGGCGCACGTTGGAGATCTCTTTCTGGGCCGTGGCCTTCGCCCTGGGCCTGTATCTCCTGGGATTCAAGGTGGGCGGGCTGGTCATCCCGACGATCTTCCTCCGGTATCAGGCGAGCGAGCTGTGGCGCACCAGCCTCCTGTACAGTCTGGGCGTGTACGTCTTCTTCAAGATCGGCCTGGAAGAGGCCCTCTCGTTTCCGCTTCCCGCCGGCCAACTCGCCTACGGCCTGGGCCTCTACTCCTTCGATTCCTACCTGATCGACCCGGTTCTGAACCTGTTCCGGTGAGCTTTGCCCGCTTTGGGAATGGCTGGCGCTCTCAAAGATAAGTTTGCCATTGTCGGTCTCGGGCTGCTCGCGGGCCGGTTCGAGGAGCGAAGCTTTCGGACGCTCCAGACGGAGGCCGCCAGGCTCGCGATCGAGGACGCCGGCCTTACGGTAAAGGACGTCGATGGCGCGGTCGATCTCAAGATCGCACCGGGCGCGGGAGACGTTCCGTCCCCGACCGATGCCTTCCCGCGGGTTCTCGGCCTGCCGTGCCGCATGTTCTTCCAGGTTGCCCGCGGCGGCACCGCGAGCATCGTCGGCATTCTCGCGGCTACCAAGTTTCTCGAGCTGGGCATGGCCAACTACGTCGTGCTCGCGTCGGGAACGAAGGATTACTCGCGGAGCCGGGTTGCGCGGCGAACGGGCAGTACCAGCATCGGAGTCATGGAAAAAGCGGGCTACTGGGGGAAGCCGTTCGGCGATCTGGCGGCGATGAGCCACCACACGTTCTTTGCCGCGCGCCACATGCACGAGTTCGGCACGAAGAAGGAGCAGTTCGGCGAGATTTCCGTGGCGATCCGCGGTTGGGCCCAGTCCAACCCATTGGCGCAGTTCCATGGCCGGCCGCTGACGCTGTCCGAATACATGGACGCGTCGCCGCTCGTCTGGCCCTACAACATCTTCGACGCTTGCGTCGTGAGCGACGGTGGTTTCGCCATCGTTCTGACAACCGTCGAGCGGGCGAAGGACCTGGCACGCAAACCCATCCTTGTGTCGGGCGCGGGCGTGGGAGAGGCCATGGGGCAGCTCTGGTGGGACAAGGCCAACTACACGCGCCTTGCCGTGCAGACCGCCAGGGAGACCGCCTTCCGTGAAGCGGAGGTCGATCTCAAGGATATCGATTTCGCGGGGCTCTATGACTGTTTCACCGCTGAGGTGTTGTTCCAGCTAGAGGACTACGGGTGGTGCAAGAAGGGTGAGGGCGGCGCTTTCGTCGAGGGGGGGCGCATCGGTCCGGGGGGCGAGGTCCCGATCAATACAAGCGGCGGACTCCTGTCCGCGTATCATCTGGGCGAGCAGACTCATGTCGCGGAGGCCGTCATGCAACTCCGCGGCGAAGCCGGAGAGCGGCAGGTGGAAAACGCGAAAATCGGGCTGGTGACGGGACACGGCGGCGAGATCCTCTCGCCCGGGATGTGCTCGACCCACGCCTGCATGATCCTGAGCAACTGAGGATGGTAGCGAGTGGAGCCCACGAGCATGTCCGCGTCCTACCCGAAACCCTCTATCGATGAGGACAACAAGCCGTTCTGGGACGCGGTCCAGGAACGAAAGTTCGTGCTGATGCAATGCCGTGAGTGCGGCGCCTGGTACTGGCCGGCGGCCTACTGTCGCAATCACCCCAACCAACCGTTTTACGGCAGCCTCGAATGGCGCGAGGCGTCGGGCCGCGGCAAGGTCTTCGCATACAACGTGCATCACCGGGCCTTCGATCCGGCTTTCCAAGCCGATCTGCCCTATGTCTATGCCCTGATCGAGCTTGAGGAAGGCCCGATGTTCGGCACGAACATCGTGGACTGCGAGCCGGCTGAGGTTTCAATCGGGATGGACGTGGAGGTTCGTTTTATCGAAAGGGGCGGCGCCTTGTTGCCGGTCTTCGGGCCCAAGGGCTGAAGCGGCGCTTCCCCGGATCCGAGCCTATTCCCTGCGCCGGGCCGCCGCCTCCACCGCCTCCATCACCCTCAGCAGGTTGCCGCCCCACAGTTGCGTGATCTGCTCCTCGCCGTATCCCCGGCGCACCAGCTCGACGGTGACGTTCAGGGTGTCGCGGGCGTTGTCCCAGCCGGCGATGCCGCCGCCGCCGTTGAAGTCCGACGCCATGCCTACGTGGTCGATGCCGATGAGGTCGACAGCGTAGTCGATGTGGTCGGCGAAGTCCTTCACCGACGCCTTGGGCCACTTGGCATCGATCTCTTCCCGGCGGGCGTGATAGGTTTCACGCTTCTCGTCGTCCAGTCGTTCGAAATCGGCGAACCCCTTGATGCCCATCTCTGTCCTGAGGGCGCGGAGCGCCGCCTGCCGCTCACTTGACATCGGCCGCAGGTAGTAGTCGAAGGCCACCATCTGGGCCACGCCGCCATTGTCCCGAAGCGCCGTCAGCGCCTCGTCGGACAGGTTGCGCGGGTGGTCGTAGACTCCCTTCACGCTGGAGTGGGACGCGATCACCGGCGCCCGGGAGGCACGGATGGCGTCCAGCGCGGTGGTCATGGCCGCGTGGGAGATGTCCACCATGATGCCCAGGTCGTTGGCGCGTCCGACCGCCGCGCGTCCGAAATCGGTGAGGCCGCCGTGCTCCGTGGGCGAGTCCTTCAGGCGAGGGTAGGGTACCGCCGAGTCGCCGAGGTCGTTGTGTCCGTTGTGTAGCAGCCCCAGGTAGCGCGCGCCGAAGTCGTAGTAGGTACGGAGGATCTCCAGGTCGCGGCCCAGGGCATGGCCGTTCTCGATGCCGATGAGCGCCGCCAGCCGGCCTTCACCGCGGATGCGGCGCACCTCCTCGGCCGTGCGCGCCAGACTGATGATGTCCGGATATTGTACGTCGGTCATGCGCCGTATGGCCGCGAACCTGGCGAACGCGTCCGCCATGGCCCGTGCATACCCCGCCGCGTTGCGCTCGCCTTGCCCCACGTAGACGATGAAGAAGACCGCATCCAGCCCGCCCCGCTCCATCCCCACGAGGTCGATCTGCCCGCGGCCTCTCTTGGCTTCCTTTGGATCGTAGCTCTCGGTGCCGAAGTCAGTCGGAATGTCCACGTGCGTGTCCATGGTGAGGACACGGGAGTGGATGGCCCGGGCGCGGGACAGAAGGTCGGAGTCCGGGTCTGAGGGTAGGGGATTCACAGGTCAGGAGTCTTCAGCCGCGAGCAACCCGTCGGCCTCTGCCAACACCGCTTCCAGGTCGATACCCTTCCCCTCGGCAGTCTCCTCCTCGCCCCGCGTCAATAGCTGGAGAATCTGCCGTTGGGGCTTGATATTGGGCGCAGTCGTCAAGAGAGCTTCTCAGGTCGGTCAACTGTACCAACGTATCGTTGGAGGAGCCTGCCCGCAATGGCTGGCCTGTCTCTCACTCTGATCTCGACGTCAATGTATGACGACCGCGACGTCCTTCCTCGTTTGTTAGGTTTGTCCAGTTCGGTCCAACGACCCCCTCGGCTCACAGAATAGGGTACATTGGAGACTTAACACTATCTATAATCTTAAAAACGTCTGACGGGGGGTCTCCGCGCGCGGGCTACGCGCTCTCGCACGGATACGTTCGCCTGAGCCAAATCCCGCGACATCTGCGAGGTGCGGGCGGAGCCGATGAACAAGTTGCTCTGGAGCGAAGGAAATGGCTCGAAGCCCGTGTTCCTGATGACGATTGGGCTGAGTACAAGCGATTTCTTGATTCGATACTGTTGGATGACCCTACGGAGAGTCGCAAATCCGAGGAGGTAGACAATGTTTGATCACGACTTGACCCGCCACGCCGCAGTCCGCTTGCGCCAACGAAACTTCCGACGCGAGGACATCGAAGAGGTTCTCGGGCTGCGGTGCGGTTTGAACAATTGCGACGCGGTGTTACGCCGTTCGCCGAGGCCCACGCTTGGCTGACCGACGAGGATGTCTTCGAAGAAGTCTCATGAGGACCCTGCCGGAGCAAACAAGGGGCTCTCGACCACACCGTACTGAATGACCCCCCGGCCCCTGCTCCGTAGCTGAACTGCAGCCGCGGCGACGGACGGTGGGCCCTGGATTCGAGGGATACCCATGTACTTGACTACATATGATTCGCAAACCATATTAGAGCGTGAGTTGGGTAGTTGAAATCGCGGACGAGTTTGAGGCGGAGTTCGACGAACTCGACAACTCGGTGCGGTTGGAGCTTCTGGCGGTGTCCCGTCTTCTCCAGCAGTTCGGACCTCAATTGGGTCGGCCTCGGGTTGACACCCTGAAGGGTTCACGCCACGCGAACATGAAGGAGTTGCGGTTCAGCGCGGTCGGTGGTGAATGGAGAGTTGCTTTCGCCGTCGACACCAAACGAAGTGCGGTCTTGCTTGTTGCTGGCGACAAGTCGGGAGGTGGTGAAAGGCGGTTCTACCGGAGCCTGATCCGTAAGGCTGACAAACGTCTCGACGCTCATCTGACGCGACTGAAGATGGAAGGGAATTGACCATGCCTGTGAACGTGGACGAGAAGATCAGGAAGCTGAGCGCCGCTCAGCGCAAGAAGGTAGAGGTTCGCGCGGCAGAGCTGATCGCGGAGGAGATGACGTTGCGTGAGCTTCGCAAGGCGCGGAACCTTACGCAAATGCGCGTGGCGAAGCAGCTTGGGATCACCCAGGATAGCGTCTCTCGACTTGAGAAGCGTAGCGACCTCCTTCTGTCCACGTTGCGCAAGACAGTCGAGGCGATGGGCGGGAGCCTGTCTTTGGTCGCGGAGTTCCCCGATCGTGCGCCCGTAGTGTTGTCCGGCATCGCCGAGGATGATCCGGGGGCCTGATGTCGGAGCAAGTGGCGCGTGAGCACGCGAAGGCCGGGGACTACACCTACGTCCGCGAATCTGCCGCGCTGGAACGGTTGATCCGGCGCATCAGGTCAGGGGAAACGGTCGCGGTCGATATCGAGGCCGACAGTCTCCACAGCTACGCTGAGAAGGTCTGTTTGATTCAGCTCTCCGTTGCCGGGGAGGACTTCGTCGTCGACCCCCTTTCGGAGCTTGATTTCAGCGGTCTTGTGGCGGCCTTGGCGGATAAGCCGCTGATCGCCCACGGCGGCGACTACGACCTGCGCATGTTGCGGGCGTGGCAGGGGTTCAGTCCACGCGGCGAAATCTTCGACACCATGATCGCCGCCCAGTTGCTCGGTCTCGAGCAGATCGGGCTGGCCGCCCTGGTCGAAAGATTCCTGGACATCACCATGACCAAGGACTCGCAGAAGTCGGACTGGTCGCGCCGGCCGCTGAGCGAGAAGCAGTTGCGCTACGCGGCCAACGACACCCGGCATCTGGAGGGGTTGGCCGAGTGCCTGCGGGGCGAGTTGCTCGAGCGGGGAAGGGTCGAGTGGCACCGCGAGAGTTGCCGCGCAATGGTGGATGCCACCGGACGCGACCGTCCGCGTGACTTACGCGAAGCCTGGCGAATCAAGGGAGCGGGCCGGCTCACTCCACGCCAACTGGCGTTCCTGCGGGAGGTCTGGGGGTGGCGGGAGGAGCGTGCCCGGCGCGCCGACCGCCCTACCTTCAAGGTGCTGGGCAACCGGCAACTCCTTGAGCTGGTGCAGTGGGCGGAGTCCCATCCGGGCGAGCCGCTGGAGAAGGGGCCGAAGTTGCCGCGTGACGTTGTCGGTGCGCGCCGTAGAGCGCTCAAGCACGCGATCGACCGGGCCGCGGCCATGACGCCGGCGGAGTGGCCGGAACGCATCAAGACCCCGCGCGTGCACCCGCCTCCCATCGACCAGCAGCAGTTGGACGCGCTGCGCGGCGCCTGCGCGGAGATCGCCGAGAAGCTGGAGATCGCTCCTTCGACGTTGGCGTCCAAGGCCGCATTGGAGGCCATCGTCCAGCAGGGCGCCAGGACCCTCGACGAGGTCATGGCGAGCGGGGGGCTGTTGCGCTGGCAGGCGCAACTCGTGCGGCCCGCGGCGGAAACGACGCTGCACGGAACGTCGGAAGGCGCCTCCTCACCGGCCTGAAGGCTTGGGCAACCCTTGAACGGCAAGATGTGGTATAGGTCGATGCGGATGGAGTGGGCGCCGGTGCGCGGTAATGCACATTCGCGAGAGGAGCAGTCACCATGGGAAATCGAGCGGCGGAGATACATGATGGACTGAAGCACCCGGTGATCGACGGGGACGGCCACTGGATCGAGCCGATTCCGGTCTTTCTGGAATACTTGAGCGAAACGGGCGGTTCCGGAGCGGTCGATCAGATCCGGGATCTGTGGCGCCGGAATCAATCGTGGTACCGCTCCACCGAAGCGGAACGCCAGCACCATCGCATGCGCCGCACCATCTGGTGGGGCGTCACGGCCGATACCCTCGATAAAGCCACGGGGCTGTTGCCCGCTCTGCTGAACGAGCGGCTGCCCGAGCTGGGCATCGACTTCGCGATGATCTATCCGAGCTTCGGGCTGAGCGTGAACGGCATCGCCGACGACGACCTCCACCGGGCCGGCGTCCGCGCCTACAACATGATGACGTGGGACATGTTCGCGCCGTACGCTGAACGGTTCTGTCCGGTGGCCATCATCCCTGCGCACAGGCCGGAGGATGCCCTGGAGGAGCTGGAGTACGCGGTGGTGCAGCGCGGCTACCGGGCGATCATGCTGCGGGGCAACCAGGAGCGGAAGATCCCGGGCGCGGCAGAAGGCATCGATCCGCGCAAGGCCGCTTGGTACTGCGACAACATCGCCCTCGACAGCCCGTATGACTACGAGCCGGTCTGGCGGCGGTGTGTGGAGCTGGGCGTTGCCGTGACCCAGCACTCGGGCAGCGGCCGGTGGCACGACCGCGCCTCCATCACCAACTTCACCTTCAACCACGTCGGTCACTTCGCGGAATCAAACCACGCCTTCGCCCGCGGCGTCTTCCTGGGCGGCCTGGTGAACCGCTACCCGAGCCTCAACTTCGGGTTCATGGAAGGCGGCATAAGCTGGGCCTGCCAGATGTGCTTCGACATGATCGAGCACTGGGAGAAGCGCCGTCGCGCCGGGCTGCAGTACCCGGACTCCACCAACGTCGAGGAGTTGAAGGGGTTCATCGAGCGCTACGGCGACGAACGGCTGAAGGCCAACGCCGACGCCCTCATGGACAACCTCGACGCCTTCCGGCCCAACTGCAGCCTCGAAGAGCTGGCGAAGCCCGAGCACGTGGTGGACGATTTCGAGGCCGCCGGAATCGAGTCCGAGGAAGATGTCGAGGCGGTGTTCGCCAACCATTTCTTCTTCGGCTGCGAGGCCGACGACCGCGCCACCATGTGGGCGTTCGATCCGCGCATGGGCGTGCGGCTGCAGCCGATCTTCAGCTCCGACTTCACGCACTTCGACGTTCCCGACTTCAAGGAAGTCATTCCGGAAGCGTACGAGATGGTGGAGAAGGGCCACGTGACCGAGCAGGACTTCCAGGACTTCACCTTCACCAACGCCGCCCGCCTGCACACCCGCAACAACCCGGACTTCTTCAAGGGCACCGCCGTGGAGAAGGCCGTGGCGGAGGAACTCGGCCTGTGACCCTGGCCGCATGGGGGCGACCGCCGGTCGTCCCCATGCGCCTTGCCGGCGACCGGGCACTGGCCAGTGCGGTGTCCGGGTCGCCGGACTTCACTTGGCGCGCTTGGTGTCCGGAATCTCTCTGCGGGCGGTGGTCTCGTTTACCACCGTGAGCTCGCTGAGACGCACCATGGTCCCTCCCCCGACGTCCTTCCTGCGGGCCTTGAAGCGCGCGTAGAGGACCGAGCCCGGTTCGACCTTCACTTCGATCGTGATCTTGTCGGTGGTAATCGGCAGGCTGCCCATTTCGGCCACGATGGTGTGAGGACCCGGCGACAGCTCGTGAACCTGGTGGGTGCCGTTCTCGAGGTCCGCCCGCCGTTCGTCGTCGACATAGACCCGTACCGGAAGGAGCCCGCCGACGAAGGACCACGGCCGGTAGAGATACACGAGGCCAACGTCCGTTCCCGGCCTCTTCCATCCCTCGAAGCCGGGACCTTGGGCGGTGGCGCAGCCGCCCAGCAGCAGGAGCAGGGCGGCCGCAAGCCATCTCTTGGTGGCAGGCATGGGGTTGCCGGCAAGGGCCGAGCCCCGGCCTTTGGCGTGGCTACGCCTCGAGCCCCAGCGAGTAGAAGCGGTTGGAGTTGTCGAAGAAGACCTTGCGCTTCTGGTCCTCGGAAATGTCGGTCCGTTCGCGGACCTCCTTGGTGGCGTTGGGCCAGATGGTGTCCCAGTGCGGGTAGTCGGCGGCGAACAGCCACATGTCGTCGCCGAAGCGGTCCATGCAGTAGGGCAGCATGGCATCGTCCGGGTCGAAGCTCACGTACACCCGGCCGCTGGCGACGTACTCGCTGGGCTTTGCCTTGATGAGCGGCGCTTCCTCGCTACGCCGCTCGTAGTGCTCGTCGATGCGGTCGAGCCAATACGGGAGCCAGCCGCACCCGGCTTCGAAGAACCCCAGCTTGAGGTTGGGGAAGCGCTCCATCACCCCGCAGGTGACGATGCCGAGGAAGGCCTGCATGATCTCGAAGGAGAAGCTCACTGTGTGGGCCTGGAGGAAGCACTCCCAGCGCTCCTGCCCTTCGGCGCCCCAGGAGTTGCCGTGGAAACAGACCGGGATGCCCAGCCGCTCGGCTTCGGCATAGATGGGCCAGAACTCCTCGGCGCCGAGGTTCTTCTTGTGGCCGTGGGTATGGATCATCACGCCGGGGTGGTGCCACTTGTTGACGGCGCGGTTGAGCTCCTCCACCGCCGCCGGGATGTTCTTCAGGGACACGGTGGCGATGCCCTTCAGGCGCGGGTTCTGCTGTTGTATTTCGCCGATGTAGTCGTTCCACGCCCGCGCCAGCGCCACCGAAAGGTCGCTCTGCGGGACGAGGCAGAGGCTCAGCCCCATGGTCGGGTAGATGACGGTGAGGTCGATGCCCTCGACATCCATGTCCGCGAGGTACCCGTCGGTGCCGATGGTCATCTTCCCCATGCGGCCGAGGAAGCGGTCCCAGGTGTCGCTGGGAAAGAGCCCCTGGCGGATGCGATGGTACTGCTCGGGTATGCGCGAGCGGTAGTCGTCGATGGTTTCGCGGATGTGCGAGTCGGAATCCACGACAGGATATGCAGCCATTTGCGTTACCTCCACGTAGGCGTTCTTGACCCTGTCAATACGGCAAGACGTTGCCGCGTGTCAATCAGCGTGGGGCCGCGGTGGTGTCCTCCGTGGTCGCCTCCGTCGTAGGTCGGGTTAGCCGAAGGCGTAACCCGACACCCTGCCCTGTCGTTGTCGGATTACGCTTCGCTTTAATCCGAGCTACGGAGACCACGAAGACTACGGAGCCGGAAGTTCGGCTTCGCCGTAGGCTTGGTCGGTCTTGGCGGCCATGATGAAGTCGTTGCGGTGGAGGTTGCGGATCTTGTGGGTCCACCAAGTGACCCGCACGCGTCCCCATTCGGTGACGATCCTCGGGTGGTGGCCCTCCGCCTCGGCGATGTCGCCGACCGCGGCGGTGAAGGTCAGCGCCTGGGCGAAGTTCCCGAACTTGAAGAGCCGGTCCAGTTTGGGAATGCCGTCCTCCTCGATCATCGCCCACTCCGGCGTCTGCGGCTTGAGTTCACGGACTTCGGCTTCGGTGACCACCGGGGCATCCGCCCGGCACGCCACGCACTTCTCTCCGGTTAACTGGGTCATGGAATCCTCCGGCAAATAGACAGAGATGGCGCCCTTCGACTTCGCTCCGCTACGCCTGTCCTGAGCTTGTCGAAGGGCTCAGGGCGAACGGGTTGTTCCACGTCTCGCTAGGCAACAGTGTTGCTGATTGATAGGAGAAGGGCAATGTGTCTGAGCCGGGAGGTATCATGCCGGTCTACAGTATTAGTTAGATTACCGTTTAATGTCAACTATTTAGCCTATAATAAGGCGGATACGTAATCAATCTGAAAGCGGATTTGTTCCAATCCAAGCGTATTCCTACGCAAGCCTGTCGCATATCCGTGTCGCATGTCCCCCATTTGGCATTTCACCAATACGGCTGCGGGTAATCAACGCACTGCCGACTGAGCCGCGCCGGTACCGGAGCGCGGCGGCCAGTGGGGCGAAAACCGTCCAGTGCCCGGCCGGGGCCAATACGAGTTCGTGGCCGTGTGTGAAGCCTGGGCCGTATTGCGCCAGGGCCGAACCGAATTGATCAAGCAGCGGGGCGCGATGGTGACCGATGCAGATCCCGACGCGGTGGCCTTCCGCGACCTCATCGCTGAGGACCTGACCGGGCGGGCGGAGGTCGCCGCCAAGGCGTCCGCCGTCCTGAACTGACACAACCGGAGCACTGCGAAGCCGGCGCGGCCTATGGCGGCGGCGTGTAAGTGGCCCGGCTGCGTTCGCTGATCCACGCTTGAACTTCCTCAACTCTCCAGCGGACCGCGCGGGGACCGATTTTGACCGCTGCCGGGAACTGACTGATGCTCATCAACCGATAGATTGTGGATTTCGCCAAACCTGTAAGGGTCACTACGTCATCGGCTCGCATTAATCGTGGCGGAGGGTCGGGTGTCCGGGCAGGTGTCCTGGCAACCTCCGCGCCGCATCTACCGCACCGGGGATGATCCTGCAAGGCTTCCCGGAGTGCTTGTTTCACGATGTCTCGAAGCTCGGAGCCGTCAATCTGGACAATGCCCGATATCTTTCCCTCCATTCTTCAATTTCTCCATGGTGACATCCGGGTGACACCTGACTCGCGGGGAACCTGGTTCTGTTGGGCAGAGCGGCCGGAAGCTGGTTGTTAAGATCTCGGACTCCAGGAAGCCGTCGGTAGAGCACCCGCGCATGATGCGGAAGGTGTCTGCGAACCCTGAACGGATGCCCTACCGAGCTTCAAATTCGCTTTCCAGATCGCCCACGGCGCGTGATTTACGTTCTCGATGGATGAGGGAGTTGACCTTCTCGGAAAGCGTACCGTCCCCCTTCAGATAGTTTCTCGCCAAGTCGTTCGCCGAATCGAAACCGAGAACCCCATGGGTAGCCGTGCCGGAAGCCCAATCCAGGATCTTGAGTATCGCGGTTTCCGTTGACGATTCCGACATGCACTCACCTCCCCATCGGCAATGTTCAGCGGCTCCCTTCCCACGGCCGGCTAGGTCGCATCAAATCCGACAACCGGGTCTTTCTGCGGGGTGAGCCCCGTTGGAGTACTACGATGTGATCCGGTTCTGACATGAACCAGACGAATGACCGTCATGCCAACTCACTTGGCGATCTCTTAAACGCGGCTTCGTCACGATCCGCATAGGCGGTCACGAACACCACAGGGTCTTCATTGAACCGCGCTTCAGTCGCGACTACCGTTCGCGTTGTCTGTCGGGCCCCATTGAACCCTCAACCATCGCTTTTGGAGATCGAGGAACTCGGACTGGGTTCCGGATGTTGGGTGTCCCCGCTGGGGAAGCTCACAAGCACCCTTCCCTGACGGTCCACGCACCGGTCGGGTGTGCCGCGCTCAGGCCTCCCCGTTCGCCAGGATTCCGTGGAGATACAGGTGCAGCCCGGGAATCTCGTCGGGCACATCCGGCGCCACGCGCTTGCCGAAGTCGTACAGGCTCCCGAATTCCACCGCCTTGAGGCCGGTGCGTTCCTCGAGAACCGAAAGGTCGTCGAAACCGGTCAGCCATTTAACGTTGAACGTGTTCTGGAACGCATCGGTGGTGGCGGTGACGTTGTCGTCTCCGGTGGTGCGGTCGATGACGCTCCGGGCAAAAAAGTCGAAGACGATCCTGAAGGACGCGATCCCCTCGCGCAGGCGGTTGAGGAAGCCGTGGATCAGGTCCTCCGGAAGGTACATGGTGTTGGCCTCCCAGACTATCAGCATCGGCGCATCGACATCGAACCCCGCCTCCGACAGCTTCGCGGGCAGATCCACCTCGAGATAGTTGCACGGGATGCCGGCGCAGGGGGTGGCGCCGCGGCCTTCCAGGACCTTGCTCTTGAACGCCAGAACCGCGGGCTGGTCCACGTCGCAGAAGCGCACGCCGTGGGCCTGGAACACCTGCGGCCGCATGTCGAACCCCGAGCCGAGAATGACGATCTGCCGCATGCCGTTGCCGATCTCCCGGCGGACGACGTCGTCGAAAAGCGCGCAACGGTAGCGGACCAGCTCCATCCCTTCGGGCAGCACGGCGAACACCTGCCGGACCTTCGTCCGGATCTCGTCGTTGACGAACCACTCCGCGTAGGGGTCCTCGAACAGCGGGTGCTCCCGGTCCTGCTCCTGTTCCCTGATCCCCGCGACGAAGAACGCGGTGGCGCCGACTTCATTGATGTCCGACATCATACCTCCCGTTAACCCGCATCGAGAAATGGCGGGCAGCGAACCGGCTCACAACGTGGAAGATTCCGGACCGTTCCAGGCTGCCGCACAAACTCGCCGGGAACCTGCGCTATAGTGCCTGCCCGGTCGATTCGCACGACAAGAGCGCAGGATTCTGTCCCGGTAGCGCCCGTTGACGAGTAGTGGCGGAGCAACGCGAAGATGGGCATGACAGTCGACGGCATAGACCCGGCAGATCATCGTGCGAATCAAACAGAAACGGCACTAGCGTTTGCCAGGTAACCTGTCAAGCCCGGCCGGGCACGGGCGCTCGGTCAGGAACGCCCGGCCCTCCTCGGTTCGGTGGTCGCCGATCTGTCTGGTCGGCTTCTCCAGCAGGGCTACCCAATACGCCGGGAAGGTGTTCAGAAAGGACACCATGTTGGAAGGACCGACCAGATCCACGCCGCAGGCAAAGGTATCCGGCGTGAAGGTCCTCCCGCCACGGTCACATAGCCGCCGTGGCTGCCGGCCATGATCGCCACCCGCCGGGAATCGGCAATCCTCTGATCGATCGCCCAGCGCACGCCGTCCAGAGCCACTGTCGTGCCGCCCGGAGGAGGAGGCGGCGGCCGCTGATCGCGCAGCCGTCGCGGTGTCCATGATCGCCCTCGCTTTCATCTGCCACGTGTCGACGCGTGCCGCTGGCACCCGCGTCGTTCCCGTAGGCGCTTGCGCCTCAAGCCTGCCCTCCGAAACAGCAAGGGCTGTACCCCCTGGACACAATGGAAGCCAATTCTTCCCGTTGCGAGTAAACCTCTGAATTCATGATGTTTTCTTCAGCCTTCGTTCACCCATCAACATCACCGTAAGCAAACCGGAAGCGGTTTAAGTACAACAACTGGCTTTCCCAGCGCACGCACGCGCGAGATTACTCGCCCCTTCGGAATGCGGAACGCGAAAGGGTCGCTTGGGACGACGACTTCACGGGGTTCGTGGACGGATAGTCTCCTACAGCCGTCGAGAGAGCAAGAGGTTCCGTAACCCGCTGATGATAAACGATAAATGGACAACAAGCCAAGCTCGACAAGGCTGTCCTGATTCTCGTCCCATAATCCGTAAGCAAAAAGCAAGCGAATTCGATCCAATTTCCGCGCATCGGAACGCATCCCTGTCCCCCTGTCCTTGATACGTCACTGTTTCGCGACGGGCTACGGCCTGCGCTCTACGGCCGTGCAGTCCCCCAGTCCCCGCGTCTGCAGGGTCATTGTTCACGCCGAGTGGTGGTTATAGCCTTCGCGGTGGTCCTGGGCTGGACGGCACCGGCGATGAGGGGATCGTCACTGGCATGTTCGCAGGGCGGTCTCACGAGTACATGACGGGAGTGTTGGAGCGTGACGACTTGGCGGCCGGGTTTGGCGGGAAGCGATAGGTTGTAGGGTCCGTATCCCGTTTCGGCATCCGGTCCCCATCAGTCCCGCTACGAGATGTTTGGCAGCCCTACGCGCCTGAGAGGGGAGGGGGCGTCAATTGTCCCTGTGACCGAAAAGCCCCTTGACAACAGCATGGGCCAATCCGACGACAGCCACCGCTGTTCCGCCTACGATGGTTGAAAGAACGACATCTGACAGCTTGAATTTCAACCACAGGAATCCTCCGAATCCCTGAAGCAGAACGATGGCACCGACAGAGGCCATCCACCAAGCGAGAAATTTGAAGGTACGCGGTGCATAGGTTTCCCTGAGTTCCGTGGTTGATCTGACCCGGGCTGTCTTGGCTTCACGATGTCGGTTTCGAAGGCCAACTCGGCGGTCTTTCTCACTGGCGCCCGGTTGCGCTTGCTGAAAGCGCGCCGCGAACCAAGCCCAGACGTCCGCCTCAGGACGGTCCTTCTTCTCCATGGTGCTCGGATTGGGTTAACAGGTCTGCAAAATAGGATCGGATGGATTCTCTCTCAATCACCACCCCCGGGGGCAGTTCCTTTTCCAAATACTCTACAGAGATATCGTCGCTCTCTGTTTCCTTGGTGACAGCGTTATACCAAGGCGACTTCCTTTCATGGGCAATCAAGGAAAGCCGGTCCGTGTTAAAAGGCCGAGTTGATTTCTCAATCCCCTCGATGAACTCTCTGATGTCGTCATCCTGGATCGCGGCTTCTTGGGTCATCACTTTGTTGAAGTCCATACCAAGAAGACGCCAGTACAAAGAGGGAAAAATCGGCCCCCAGACCCACGCCTCTAGCTGTTCTTCTATGAGAGGCTCACTGCGAGTAGCAAAGTAGAGTCCATGGGCGAAATAGACCAGCTTGTGGATTCTGACGAAACCCAATTCGCGGCCATCGTAGGCCTTTCGAAAATCAAAAAGGCACTTCGCGACTGCCAGCGCCGATGGCATATGGAGAACTCCTGTAACCTAGTTGAACCAAACGAACATGCACCTGCAGGAGGGCATGACTTCACGAAGCAGGATCGCCTCAGTAACAGGAGAAAACGGCGGGGTACGGGCGCATGATTACCTCCGGGGGCTATGGGGTGATTCTCAGCCCCTGACGACTCAGTTGATTTTTTGATAGACCACGTGTCGGGGGCTGTCAACAGAAAAGCGAAAACTGACGAGAGATCACCGACCTTGTGGCCCCTCCGGGCCAAGGTATTCCGACAACCACTGCCTCCCACGCCCACTCGCCGAACCTAACCAGGGCGTTTTGTGATGGAAAAGATAGGGGCAACGGACCAATGATGGGGACTCGACAAACGAAGCGGTGCAGGGACTGCCACTTTCTCGTCTGGTATCAAAGGAGGCACGGTGGCGACGGCATGTCAGTGAGCAGCAATCCAGATGACTGGTGGATCACTTCTTCATGGAATGCGGACGAGAGAGCCAAGGGGCAGCCGCGGGGCGCAGGGACGTTGGCTTCCGCGTGTTGGCGTGGAATATGGGATCGACGAAGCAATCTCGGTGTAAAGTTGGAAGATCAACTCGACAAGGACCGGGGAGATACCTGCTTCTTTTTCAAGTGGCAAGACAACGGCCTTCATCTCAAGGTAGCATCTGAGTTACAACGCCGAGAGTCCGAAAACCGACACCTGAAACGGGGATATAGGTACACTCAGATGGGGCTCTGGATTGCAGCCACAGCTATTGCCGTAAGCGCGCTCTTCCAAGTTCTGAACTTCTTCTTCAATTCGAACTGACGCAACGGAAAGGGGGCCGCGCCGATTCGACGTGCCCTCTGCTCCGGCTCATCCTGCAGTCCGTCTCCTGTACCTGAGCGCCGCCTGCCACCCCCGCACGTGGTTCATGATCCTCTTGTCCTGGAGTCCGATGTAGCGGCCCTCGCGACAGAGCGTGTCCCCGTTGGGAACATCCTTGAGCCAGAGGTCTCCTTGGCCATCGACGACGCCGATGAGTTCGGTGTGCTCGGGCTCGCGGTAGTACAGGGTGTTGCCACGAATCGAGACTTTGGGCATGGGTGGGTCCTCCTTGAGAACCACCTTAACCCAGCCCGCGGGGGTGCCTGAATTCAAACTAGGCCAGTACCGCGCAAGTAGGGGCGCTTGCCAACGAAACGAATCAACCATTGACGCCGCAACGCTAGTGACCCTCGGCGGGACGTTCCGCGAGCCGGACGTCGAAGGACAGGAACCGGTCGAAAAGCGCGGTCTTGCGCCAGCATCGGGCATCGAGGAAATCCAGCGGAAGCGCCATTCGAGCAGCCCGAACCAACGCAACGGTCCGAGCACGCGTCCCGCAAACATCGTGCCCTCAGCATTCCAGTGCATGTTCGCCACCGAGTCGTCGCGAATGGCGCAAAGGGTGGCGAGCGTGTCCACGCTCTGCCACTCGCCGGCCATATGGGAGAGGCCCCACAGGATCACGCCGATGTCGTCCTGCGGCCATCTCCCGGGCAGCCCGCGCGGAAACGTCTGGATAAAACGCCAGAGTTCGGCGCGCCAGAACAAGTGCCGGAACAGGATCGCCTGAAGCGCGCCCCGTCTCCCGGGCTCCAGCATCTCCCGTCCCAGGGCGGTCAACCGGCACAGGCCCGCCCGTTCGTCCAGCAACCCGGCCAGGTCCAGCAGCCGATGCAGCAGATGGAGCTCCCACACATCGCCCTCGCGATACGCCTTTTTGGTGCGGAAGTGCTCGGTCGCCCCCATCCCGGGCCAGGTCATCGACTCGCGCATCGCCGCCACCGCGTCCCGCCTGAAGTTCCCCTTGTCGGTGAGCCACAGCCACCCGTCCCTGTCCGTCCGCCCGAGCACGATCAGTGCGTTGCGCGCGAACGCCGACCCGCCGAACTCTTCGTCCGGAAGGTCGGCCACGAACCTGAGCGCGCGGTTCGCGGCCGACGGTTCGGCGCGAAGCGCTGCGACGCTCGCCGGCTCAAGGAGCCTCCACACCGGCTCCACCCCGCCGGGCCACTCCGAAAGGTCCGTCCTCATCGCGGTCTCCGCCACGCCTTGCGGTTCCAGCCCGCGGTCCGGGCCTATTCCGTCATGCGCTTGAGCCCGCTCAGGGGCTGAACCTTCACCGCCCGCGAGGCGGGCTTCGCGGCCACCGTGATCTCCTGTCCGGTGAACGGCGACATCATCTTGCGCGCCTTTGTCGCGGGCTTGCGCACCACCTTGATCTTCAGCAGGCCGGGAAGCGTGAACGTTCCCACCGCGCGTTTCCTGACGTGGCGCTCGATGACCGCTCCGAGCTGGTCGAGCACCGAGGCCACGTCCTTCCTTTGAAGCCCGGTCGATTCGGACAGGGCTTCCAGGAGCTGCGTCTTGGTCATGGCCTCCTTGAGCGCCGTGCTTCTGCGATTTGCGGTCGTCGCCATCCCGTGTGTCTCCTTCCGTTGCTTGCGGTCCTTTGTGGAAAACTCTCCAGGTAGCCGACCGGCCGCTGGAAAGCGAGTCGTTCCCGCCCGGCAGCCGCGATGCGCGGATGCGCTCCGTTGAAACCAACCGACGCAAATGGCCGAGTCGAGGCCCGCCGCTCCGCCGGTCCCGTCCGGGTTGTTGTTCGGAATCAGGTCTTCTCGTACATGCCCCGGCCGGTACGCCTGATCCGCCCCTCCTTCGACCACCGCGAGACCACCTGCCTGTGGTAAGCTCGCGGCTTCTCGCCCGCCGTCTCGTGGGCGGGCAGGGAGTCCAGCGTGAACTGGTCGGGCAGAGTCGCGAAGACCGCCGTCCAATCGATCATCGCGCCGCGCGGCCCCCGCTTCAACGCTCCAGCCCCGGAGCGGCTCTGCCGGGACCTCTTGCCGGTCTTTCGTCCATCGAGCATGTCATGGACCAGCTCGTGCCTCCTGATCTCGTCCTGCAACGCGGCAACTCGCCCCGTGGCGGTGTCCAGCTCCCTCCTCAACCGGTCGATCTCTCTCCTCACGCTGGCTCTCAGGTCCGTATCCATTTCTCCTCCTCTTTCTCACATGCTCACGCCGTGACGTCGGCGCGGCAGAGCGCGCGTCCGGCGTCTCGCGTCCCGCCCGCGGATTCTCCGGGAGAACTCCAACCTATCCGATTCGGAGTGGAGCAGGCAATCTTCGCGATGCCGAACGAGCACCGGCTTCCGCCTTGCCTTACAACCCGTTGGGCGATCCGCCCCAGGTATTTCAGCAGCAGGACAAGAAGCGAGAGTCTGGCGGTCGGCGGGGTGAGATCGGGCGGCCTGGGAGGGCGCCCGATCTCACCCCATCTTCCCTCACAGGAGGCGCCCATGACTCTTCCCGAGAAGATCTCCGCGGACTACACGCTCCGCCCGAGCGAGCTGTCCCAAGTCCTCGCGCTGCTGGTCGAAGCCCGTCAGCCGGTTGTGGTCTGGGGGCCACCGGGGGCTGCGAAAAGTCAGATCGCCCAGCAGGTCGCCGCCGCCACGAACCGCCGGTACGTCGACGTCCGGGCCCTGCTCCTCGACCCTGTCGATCTCCGCGGCATCCCCTGGCGCGACGCCTCGGACCGCACCCGTTGGGCGCCGCCCGCCTTTCTGCCGCCGGCCGACGATCCCGGCCGCTGGCTCATCAACCTCGAAGAGCTGCCCTCGGCTGTCCCGATGGTGCAGGCGGCCCTGTATCAGCTGGTTCTCGACCGCAAGGTGGGCGAGTACGAGCTTCCCGAGGGAGCGTCGCTCATTGCCTGCGGCAACCGGGAGACCGACCGCGGCGTCGTGCACCGCATGCCCACGCCCCTGGCCTCGCGCTTCGTCCACCTCGACATCCGCGTCGACGCCGAAGACTGGCTCGCCTGGGGCGCGGCCAACGGCATCGTTTCAGAGGTACTTTTCTTCGTCACCTACGAGCCGGACCTCCTGCACCGGTTCGACCCGCAGTCCAAAGAGAAGGCCTTCCCCTGTCCCCGGACCTGGGAATTTGTCAGCAACATCCTGAAGCACCGCAACGGGCTCGATCCCTCGGCCGAACGCGCACTGTTCCGGGGAACCGTTGGCGAGGCCGCGGCGGTGGAGTTCTCCGCTTTCCTGAACGTCTGGCGCGAGCTGCCACATCCCAGGGCGGTCCTGAACGACCCCGCGAACGCCGACATCCCGGAGAACGCAAGCGCACTCATGGCGCTCTGCGGCTCTCTGTACCGGCTTGCGACGGACGTCACCATGGATGCCATCGTCACGTTCGCGGGGCGGCTAAGGCGTGAGGTGGGAGAGTCGCTGGTGGGCGCGTGCGTGCGCCGGGACCCGGCGCTCCAGCGCTCGCCCGCCTTCATCCGCTGGGCAGCCGCCAGGACCAGGTGAAGGAAGGAACCGCGACCATGCACTGGCGAATCAGCCACTATCCCGCGGGCGACGCCCCCTCGCGCGAGTACACGGTGAGGGCGCGCAGCCGCAAGGCCGCGCGGCGGAAACTCGCCGCCGCAATCCAGGTCCCCCTGTGGACCCTCAGGTAGCCCGAGAGGAGGAACCCCTCAATGGACCTCAGCAGAGACGCAATGCTCGTCGGTCTGCGCATCAGCGCCTGGTCTGGCCGGCTCTACGACCGCGAGGCGAGCGACCACGTCGCCGCCCACCACGACGCCAGCGTTAGCGCCGGCCGGTACAACAAGCGACTTCTCCCCAAGGCGGCCCTGGCGCCGCTCAACGCCGTCATGAGCGAAAGCCGCACGCAGCACTACGCCCAGTCGCTGCCCTGGGACGACAAGGGCTCGCGGCTTCTCACCATCGAGAACTACGAGCACTACACGCAGGTCATGGACGGGTTGCGGGAGCGCCTGATACGCCAGCGCGCCCGCTTCATCGAGGACTACAACGATTACGTGGAGCAGGCCCGGATCGACCTCGGCAAGCTCTTCCGCATCGAGGACTATCCCTCGAAGGACCAGCTCCGGGACAGGTTCTCCATCCGTTACCGCATCACGCCCGTGCCCGACGCCGACCACTTCATCGCCCGGCTCGCCTCGGACGACACCGAGCGGGTGAAGCGCGACATCGAGCTTCACATCGAGGAACAACTCCACGACGCCGTGGGCGATCTCTACCGCCGTCTGGCTGAAGCCGTGGAGCGGGTGTCGGAGCGTCTGAACGAGGACAGGGACGGCAAGCCGCTGGTGTTCCGCGACACCATGATCTCCAACATCCGAAACCTCGTCGACGTCGTTCCCCGGCTCAACATCTTTGGCGACCAGAGGCTCGCTCGCCTCTGCGAGCAGGTGAAGGACAGGATCGCGGGCGTGGAGCCGGATTCCCTCCGTCCGTCCGGGGCCTTCGACCCCGTTGTCCGGGCCCGGGTGAAGCGAGACGCCGACGAACTGATGGAGCAGTTCGCAGGATACTTCTCGCCGCCGCCGGCCGAACCGGCCCGTGAGGTGGCGTGATGTCCCCCGGCGTGTTTCATGAATCTGCAATCCGCGTGAGCGACTGCGTGACCGGGCTCCTGCGGAAGCAGCCCTTCTTCGGGAGCCTTGTCCTGAGGCTCCCGCTCCGCGCCGATCCCACGCGGAAGACGCTTGCGAGCGACGGACAGGAAATCCGCTACTCCCCCGGCTGGGTGGCGGAGACCGACGCGCACCTGATCGAGACCGCCATGGCGCGGGTGGTGATGGCGTGCGCCCTGAAACACCATACCCGCCGAGGCGCCCGGGATCCGGAACGGTGGCAGACAGCCTCGCAGCTCGTCACCCACGCGCTCTTGCGCGATGCCGGCTTCACGCTCCCGCCCGGCGCCCAGGCCTGGGAGGACCTGAGCGTGGAGCAGGCATACGACCGGCTGCCGGACCCCGAGGACGGCGAGTCCGGCGACGACCGCAGTTCAGCCCAAGGCAGCGCCAACGGCACAGGCGCAGTCGGCCAGCGGCCTCCCGCCGGCGACAGCGATCCGTCCGATCCAGCCGACCAGGGCGACGGTCGTGACAGGAACGGCCAAGGAGAGGACGCCGCATCCGATGCGCCGCCGAGCCACGATCCTTCCGGCACAGGCGAGGTGATGGACGCCGACACCCGCGCAGGCGATGGCTCCGGTTCCGGCGAGACGCCCTTGGACACCGCCTCAGAGGAGCAGGCCTGGGACGAGGCCATGCACCAGGCCCTCAGCATCGCCAAGGCCGAGGGCAAGGCGCCGGGCGGCGTCGAGGAGACGGTCCGGAATGCCCACGCCAGCACTCTCGACTGGCGGACGCTCCTGCGCCGCTACATGACCGACGCCGCCAGCCGCGACTACAGTTGGAGCGCCCCCAACCGCCGCTTCATCGACTCGGGCCTCTACCTGCCCTCGATCCGCTCCGAGGGCATCGACACGATCGCGGTCATCATCGACACCTCCGGTTCCGTTCCGGTCCATACTCTCGGTGAGTTCTGGGCGGAGCTGCGCGAGGTCGTCGCCGAGATCCGCCCCGAGAGGGTCTTCGTGCTCCAGGTCGACGCCGCCTTGCGGGACGCGACCGAGTACACGGCCGACGACCTCCCCGAGGAGATCGCGCTCAAAGGCCGGGGCGGCACCGATTTCCGCCCGGGCTTCGAGTGGCTCGACGAGCAGGGGATACAACCAACGGTATGCCTCTACCTCACGGACATGGAGTGCTCGAGCTACCCGGAAAGCCAGCCCGCGTTCGATGTGGTCTGGGTCAACTGGAATCCAGACCCGCTGGAGCGGAACCACGAACCCTGGGGGGACCGCATCGACATCGCCCCCTGAGGGGCCGGCCGCAACCGCGAGTTCCGGAGCGAACGCGACGCGCGCCGCATAGTTGCGCCCTTTCCCGTGGCATCCACGAATCGATCCAGGATCGTCCCCATCTCCTTCCTTGCGGCATTGCCCCGCGAAACGTCAGCGAGGTCGTCCAACACCCGGACAGGGTTGCCCAGTACAACAGGCCCTGTTGCGGCGGGAATATCAGCCGATCAAGGCATATGTTCCAGAGCACACGTGCGGCGGAGCGAGATCGCAGATTTCGGCCCGTGCAACCGGTGAGTGCAGCCTAGAGATTCCACCGCAATCCCAGAACAAACCCATGCGATTCGATGGGCTTGTCGTACCTGAAGCCTTGCAAGTCATCCTTCAACTTCGAGAAACCCCGCATGAACCTGTAGCCCGCATCGATCATCATTGTTCTGCCGATTCCGAAACTCATCCCCGCACCGACCTGCCACATGGCGCCGTCATTCACATTTTCGCCGCCTGCGCTTCTTTTCGCTTCGCTCCGGTAATACCCCAAACCACCTCCCACGTAGGGCGTCATCCCGCCTTCCCACGCAAAATCGTACCACGTGTTCAGCAGGACGCCCCACTGCTCGAGGTCATTGGAGTCCTCGAATCTTCCCAACGTTCCCGCCACCAGAGACGCGTCGTAGTCGGCTTTGCCGTAAAATGCCTCGCCCTCCACCCTGACAGCTCCCATGGAGCGGCCCACCGCGCCGCCTATCCTGTATCCGGCATCTGTATCCACTTTGATGTCCGTCAGGGGCTGGCCGGTGACGCGGCCGGTGTATTCTCCCACCGCTTCGACATCGGATTGAGAGGACACGCCGCCGTTCATCGAGACATACCACTGCGCCCGAGACTCCGCCGCCCACAGCATCAAGACCAGAACCATCGCAGCCGCAATCCTCGCGTTCGCCATCATTCCATCCTCCCTGTCGTTTCCATAGCTCAACATTAGAATACGAATGCGGATCACGCAGCCTCGCCGACGGTCACGCTGACACGCTTCCCCAACCGGCGCAAGGCGCGGTCGATGGTGGCCGCCTTGGTGACGTGATCCGGGTTCAGCATGCGCCGCACCTCGCTCTCGGCCACGTCGAGGTCGCGGGCGAGACGGCGTTTCGACACGCCCGCCTTGCGGAACGCCTCGTAGAGGGCCGCCTTCAGCGCAATCGGCACCGGCGGCACCACCGTCGGCCGGCGCCGGGTCGCTCGCGACGGCTCCGGCAGGTCCCTGCCCTCGCGCATGGTAGCCGCGATCAGCTCCCGAAGCAGGTCACGGGCTTCGAGCAGCGCCTCGTCCCGGGTCGCGCCGTCGGTGGCGCCCCACCCGAAGTCCGGAAACGCGACCACGTAGCGGCCGTCCTCGTCGCGTTCGATCTCGGCGGGATAGTTGTAGGTGTCAGGCATCGGTTCGGTTCTCCATGTCCGGACAGCTCCCGTGCACGTCCATTCTAGAATTCGTCCCTGTCGATCCCGAGGTCGGCGAGCATCCTGGCGAGCAGCCCCTTGCCGATCTCCTTCTTCCGATCCTTGACGGCCGTCTTGCGATCGCCCGCGTAGAGCGTTCCGTGCGACCCCGGTCCTTCCGACGCCACGAAGCGAACCGCCAGGTTCCGGGCCCTCGCCCACTTGCGCACCCTGGCGATTGAACTGCCGCCCGTTCATGCCCGCCATGGTGTCAGCCGCCGCCTCCGAGTGTCAAGGATAGCTGCGCGCATTTTTGAACGCAACACGTGATCCCCGCCGCTTTCGCCCCCGTCCCCCGGATCGGCTCCTGGGCAGGATCCGGCGGGCACGGCCTGGATCCCGCACGGCCGCCTGGTCTCCGTTCATGCATCAGCGCTCCGGCCTCCACCGGCGCACTGCGCGCCGCCGGGAGGTCGCGGCGGGCTGGAGTCGGGCGAATCCCCGGAGCCCGGTCGAGTGCATGCGCCGGTCCCGCCGGCAGAGCGGAGGCATCAACATGACGAGAACATTCAGAGCTCAGGACAGCGGCCCGGCCGGCCCCGCGCGCCGGATCACCTGGCGCGCCCGCGTCTTCGTCCTCGGAGCGCTCGCTCTCGCCGCCGTCTACACGGTCGCGGCGCGTGCGCTCGACGCAGGCACGGAACACATCGGCCCGCTCTGGATGGCGGCGATTGCCTGGACCGTCACCGCAAGCGTCGCGGGCGCCTTGTGGCGGGGGTTCCGCCACGGCGACTGGAGCGCTTTCCACGCCTACGAGTTGCCGCCGGACGACGACGACCTACACGAGTGGACATTGCGTACGGGCCGCTATTCCTCGCTTCGCGAAATGGAGGATGAGCTGCTCCACGATGATCGTCACCTTCGCTGATCCGTTCATGGCCGCTGTCCCACCGGCCGGGCCCGGGCGCTTCGAACTCCGCCGCCAAGCAGCCCGCCGCCGGGAGGTGGTGGCCGGCCGGGCCGGGCGAGTCCGGGGGCCCCGAGGACAGGGTCCCCCACGCCACCCCACGGAGGTCGCCGCCATGTCCGCCACCAACATCACCGAGGAACACCGCCGCGCGTTCGAGGCCCTCACCAGCGGCCGGTTTGACAACTTCTGTCTCGTCTCGTGCTTCGTCGACGGCGAGGCAACCGCGGCCATCGCCGCCGTCACCGTGAGTCCCGCTGCTCAGGACGGCGGCGGCCCGGAATATCTCATCAGCCCGCTCTTCGTCTGCCCGACCCCGGCGATGACACTGACCGACCACGACGGGAGGGAGGCATGAGCGGGACCACGCCACGCGGCCGCCGACCCGCCGCCGACATCTACATCCCGCCCGAGTGCCGCGACATGATCCGCCGCGGAGCGCTCATCGCGGTGAGCCACTCGGGGGGCAAGGACAGCCAATCCATGACGATCCTGCTCTCCCGGACCGTGCCCCGCGACCAGCTCGTGGTGGTCCACGCTCCGCTCGGCGAGGTCGAGTGGCCGGGAACAATTGAGCACATCGAGAACACCATGCCCGCGGGCGTTCCGCTGATCTTCGCGCGCGTGGCCTCCGGGAAGTCGCTTCTCGAACGCGTCGAGGAAAGGGGCATGTTCCCCTCGCCACGGGCGCGATTCTGCACCTCGGACCTGAAATCTTCACCTATTGAACGCGAGTTGCGCCGCTACCTGAAGGCTCATCCGCGCTTCGCCGGGCGCATCGTCAGTGCCATGGGACTGCGGCGCGACGAGAGCGCAGACCGCGCCAAGCGCATCCCTTGGAAACGCAGCGACCGCAACTCCCGCGCCGGTCGGGAGTGGTTTGACTGGCTGCCGATCTTCGATCTGACCGTTGACGACGTGTTCCGCGTCATCCGCGATGCCGGCCAGTCTCCGCACTGGGTATATGCGCGGGGGGTGTCCCGCTGTTCCTGCAGCTTTTGTATTTTCTCGTCCATTTCCACCCTACGCCGCGCCGCCGAACTCCGTCCTGATCTCCATCAGCGATACGCCGAACTGGAGAAGCGCATCGGCCACACACTGTCGCCGTCGGGTGTTCCGCTTCCTCAGTTGACCGGTATTCCCATCGATCCGGCCGCCGGAACGCCCGGCTCCTCCGACCGGCTCTTTGCCGATGAGAGCGCCGGGCCATGAACCACGCCAACCGCGCCCCGTGCCCACGCGAGCACCGCCCGGAGGCGGAGCGTGGTCCGGAGCCGGGCAGCGAGACGAGGCGGGAGAGAGCCGTTGCCACGTCCACCAACCCCCACGCAAGGAGGAATCGATGAACCATACCGCTACCGTCCACGGACCCGCGATCCGCCCGATCGCACTCGACCGGCTGTCCGTCGCGCCGGAGAACGTGCGCAGGACGCCGGCCGATGCGTCCGCCGAGGCCGAGTTGAAGGCCTCCATCGCGGCCCACGGGCTCCTCAAGAACTTGGTCGTCCGAAGCGACGGCCCCGGCGGCGGCTACGCCGTGGTCGCGGGCGGGCGACGCCTCGCTGCCCTGAAGGCCCTCGCCGCGGACGGCGTGCTCGACGCCGCCCATCCCGTCCCCTGCCTGGTCGTGGACGGCGATGCCCCGTCCGCCGAGCTGTCCCTCGCCGAGAACGTCGTCCGCATCGCCATGCATCCGGCCGACCAGGTGGCGGCGTTCAGGGATCTGGCCGAGTCAGGCTCATCGGTGTCCTCCATCGCCGCCCGTTTCGGCATCTCCGAGCGCCTGGTCGAACAGCGCCTTCGGCTCGGCAACGCCGCGCCCGAACTCCTCGACGCCTACCGGGACGGCACGATCGACCTAGAGACGCTCAAGGGCTTCGCCGTGACGACCGACCACCGCCGCCAGATGACGGTCTTCGAGCAGGTCGCCAGCCAGGGCTACCGCCCCACCGCCTGGCAGGTGAAGCGGCTCCTCACCCAGGACAGGGTTCCGGCCAACTCCGCCCTGGCGCACTTCGTGGGGGTCGATGCCTACGAGGCCGCGGGCGGAGCGGTGTTGCGGGACCTCTTCTCCGAGGAGGACGAGAGCGGTGTGTGGCTGGAGGACCCGGTGCTCCTGAACAATCTCGCCACGGAGAAGCTGGACGAAACGGCGAAGGACCTGGCGACCCGCTGGCGCTGGGCAACGGCGGCGCCGGAGGTCGACTGGACCGAGCTTGCGCGCTACGGCCGCATCCAGCCCGAGCCCGCAACGCCCACGGCCGAGGAGGCGGCCGAGCTGGAGCGTCTGCGCTCCCGAGAGGACGAGCTCTGCGAGCTCGACGAGGACGAATGGACCGAGCAACTTGGCGAGGAGGCCTGCGCCATCGAGACCCGCACGGACGAGATCCATGCGGTGATACAGGCCCGGGCGGCCTTCCAGGCGGAGGACTACGCCATCGCGGGCTGCATCGCCACCATCGGCCGGGACGGCAAGCTCCAGGTCATCAAGGGACTGGTCCGTCCCGGAGACATGCCCAAGCAGGCCGATGCCGACAAGAGCGACGGCGGTGACGCATGTGACGGTGACAACGGCGACGCCACGGGGTCCGACCGGCTCCGGGGACCCTCCATCTCCGGTCCCATGGCTCCGGCCCCGGATCCAGAGGCCGAGGCGCGCAAGGAGGCGGGCGTGGGGATCGGGCTTTCGGACGATCTCCGATCGATCCGCACGGCCCTGGTCAAGGCGCATCTGGGCAAGGACTTCGAGGCGGCCTTCGACCTGATGCTGTTCCAGCTCGGCCGCGCCGTGTTCACCCATGTCTCCCAGGCCCATGCGCTCGACATCGCCGTCAGAGAGACTCCCGACCGTCCGACGATGCGCATGAACGACCAGGACTTCGGCGGGTGGAGCCCGGGCGAGGCGATCCTCGTCGACCGCTCCGGCCTGCCGCTGGACTGGCTGACCATCGAGGACGACGGCGAATCGTTCGCGGCGCTCCGGGCGTTGCCGGAACCGGACAAGCAATCGCTGTTCGCGGCCTCGGTGGCGCGCACGGTGAAGGGTCAGTTGGCCTTCGAGCCTCAGGCGCGGCCCGAACTGGAGGCCACCATCGCCCGGCTCGACATCGACTTCGCGAGCCAGGTCCGTCCCACCGCGGCCATGCTCTGGTCGCGCATCAACAAGGGCCGCATCCTGGACATCGCGAGGGAGACCCTGGGAGCGGCGTGGGTCTCGGCAAGGGCCAAGAGCAAAAAGGCTGACCTCGCCAAGGCGATGGAAGAGGCATTCGCGGCCGGCCCGCCACCGATAGGCGTCACCGCCGACGCCCACGCGGCGGCGCTGGCCTGGACCCCGCCTGGCTTCGCCGCGTTCGACGCGGGCTGCGTCGGCGTCGAGGATGGCGGTGTGGAGACGGAAGCCGTCCAGGCATCCGACTCCGTGGCCGGCCCGGAACCGTCGCCGGAACCGGAAGATGACGGCCCCGTCGAGCAGATTGAACCGCAGGGTTCCAACGCACCCGTCAACCTTCCGGAGCCGGTCTCCGTGAGCGAGAGTACCGAAGCCACGGAGTCGGTCGAACCCGGCGCCCCGGCCATTGCCGTCAACGGCGACGCCGTGGTCCGTGCCGCCAACGGGCATGACAACGGTCAAGGGCTCGATATCCCCGAGTTCCTGCGCCGCGTCTGAACCGCCCTCCGCCCGCAAGCGCTCCGCCCCGCACACCGCAGGGCGGGGCGTTTTGTTTTTTCGGCCCATCACGGAGACCCACATGACCAACACCGCCAATCCGTCCGTTGCGACGATCCGCGCCCGGGTCCACCAAAACGCGCTCAAGCGCGTCACGAAGTTCTGGGCGTCTCGCCCGATCGAGGTATTCCTCGAAGCCCTGCAGAACTCGCGCCGCGCCGGAGCCACCCGAGTCCGCGTCACGGTAGAAACACTCTCCAAGCCCGCCCGCCGCGCGCCCGAGTCGTCCGAACCGCGCCTTGCGGTGACCGTCACCGACGACGGCGCCGGGATCGAGAACCCCGCCGTCCTGCTGAGCTTCGGCGAGAACGGCTGGTCCGACGATCTCGTCTCCCGCGAGGACGCCGCCGGCATGGGGATCCTGAGCCTCGCACACCGCGGTTGCCGTATATCCTCGCGCCCGCGCACCCACGACGGCCATGCCGGGCAGGGCTGGTCAGTGGACCTCGCGCCGGAGCACTTCACGGGCCAAAGCGACGCCCTGGTCCGGCGCGACGACGGCGCGCCCTATCCGTCCGGCACAGCCGTACGGTTCGAGGCCACGGAATCTGCCGACATGATCCGCGCCGCGCTCGCCAACGCGGCGCGCCACTATCCGTTGCCGGTCACGTTCGAAGGCGAGACGCTGGAACGCCGGGCCTTCCTCGACGGCGCCGTCCATGCCGAAGCATGGAACGGACTCGCCTTCGGCGTCTACCGGAACCGCAGGCAGAACTACCTTGAGCCCGACCTCAACTTCTTCGGCCTGACCGTGCCCGTGCGACTGCCCACGGTCGAGACCGTTCACGGCGCTGTCTGGTCTGTCCGCGCCGATGTCGTGGACTGCCCCGGACTCGAACTCGTGCTGCCCGCCCGCCGCGAAGCGGTGGAGAATGAGTTTACGGGAGAGATGCGCCAGGCCGCCCGCCTGACGATCTACCGCGCCATGGCCGCCGACACCGAGCCGCGTCCGGCCTTCGTTGACTGGACTCGGGCGCGCGAGGCCGGCATCGACCTTGCGCCGCCCCCGGAGATGCTCCGTCCCTGGCGTCCCGCCATCGCCGACATAGACGACTGGCGGGAGCCTCCGAAGCCCGCGCCGGCCGGTCCCGACGCGTTGGTGATGGACTGCGATCCCGAACCTCCTGAGGCGCAGGCGCTGTGGCGCGCGGCCGAGCGAGCCGGCCTCGCCGCAAGGTTTTTCGAGGCCGACAGGCGCCTCGAAGGCTACGAGTGGTATGACCGCCTCGACCGTGTCACGGGCATCGACACCCGGGTCACCGACGACGGCAAGACATGGCCGCTCCGGGACTTCCCCGTGCCAGGGCGGAACGCCGCCGCCGCGACCCCCTTGCCGCCGCGTCCCGCAGCGATCCGCATGACGCTTACGGTCAGGACAGCCGGCCGCTCCGGCCGCGCGCTCCATCTCCCCGCCGATCTCGCCTTCGCGGGCGAGGCCTGGAGCTGGGTCGGCGACGCGTTGCCGCTCGTGACACGGGACAGCGCCCTGGAACCACACCAACTCGCGGGACTCTTGCGCCGGGGCTACTTCGCCGCGTCCGACGACGCGGACGCCGACAGTTGGTCCACGCAGGCCCAGCGGTTCGACGAGGACGCGCTCCACATCGCCACCAGGCTCCTGTGCAGCGAGGACTCGGCCCTGGAACTCTCCGTCGCCGAGACCGTCCGCCGGGAGATCCTCCACCTCGTTCCCAACGGCCGCAAGGTGGAGATATCCATCCGCCGGCCCGATGTCCGGGTCGTCCTGGGCGATCCCGCCCAACCCGCCGCCTGAGCACGTTGGCCGAACGGCTCTCTCGGGCCGGCCGGCTTTCACCCCACGACACACCAGTGTCCCGCTCCGCCCGGAGCCGAGCCCGGCCGGTTTCCGGTCGCGGAGCGGCCGGGGCGCGGGAGCGGCCGTTGCCCGCCGGCCACATTCACCCCGCCACAAGGAGAAGCGCTGCATGGACACTCCCAACCCGATGGAAGCATTGATCGGCGCGAACGGCGCGAGCAGCCTCAACGGCCTCTCCCTGCTCGACCTCGACTCCATGACCGTCCGGGAACTGCGGCAACACGGACTCACCCAGGCCCAGGCCGGCAGGGTCAAGGCGGCGTTCGACCTGGGCCGCCGGCTCCTCGAAGCCGAAGCCTCCCTCCACGAAGACGCCCCCATCCTCAGCTCTCCCGACGAGGCCTACCGCTACATGCGCCCCCGGTACGTCAACGAGTACCGGGAGCACTTCGACGTGCTGATGATGGACAACCGCAACAGGCTCATCCGCCACCACCGGGTGTCCACGGGAAGCCTGTCCACATCCGTGGTGCATCCCCGGGAATGCTTCCGCCCCGTCATCCGGGAGAGCGCCGCCGGGGTCATCTTCTGCCATGGACATCCCAGCGGAGATCCACAGCCCTCTCGTGAAGACGTGGAGATCACCCATCGGCTTCGGCAGGTGGGTGAGGTGGTGGGTATCCGGGTCCACGACCATGTGGTCTGCGGGCACGACCGGTTCTTCAGCTTCAAACAGGAAGGATTGCTGTGAGCTGTCGGTGACCCGCGGTCCCGCCACCGGCCATCCACCCGACGGACCCACGGCGAGACGGAGCAGCCGGCTCCATGCGGGCCGCCGGCGTTTTCGCTCACCTCCAGGAGGGATCATGCTCGACGTCCATACGGCGCCGGACGCATCCGCGCGCTTGCCTGTTCCCCATACGCTTTCGGCGGCTCCAGGTCCGACTGCTCCAGGCCCCAAACCTTCCGCCCCTGACGCGCTCCATGCTGCCGCCACAACCCTCCTGCCTGTCCTTGATGCCGGCCGGCCGCTCGACGCCAAAACCCTGCGCGACGCCATGACCCACGCCTTCGGCGCGGACGACGCCCGTGGCGCCTGGGTCTGGAAGGACGCCTACGAGGCCGCCGAGGCCGCGGTCGTGCTGTTCATCCGCCGCCACGGCCGGGCCATGCGCCGCCACGCCGGGGCCGGTCCGGAAGGGCCCTCCGCCATGCTCGGGATGCTCGAAGCCGTGGCCGCGCTGGAGCCCTCCCACACTAGGCGCTCCGAGGAGCAGGTCCGCCTTCAGCAGTTCTCGACGCCCCTGCCGCTGGCCTACGCGGCCTTGCAGGCGGCGGCGATCCGGCCTGGCGACGTCGTGCTGGAACCGTCGGCCGGCACCGGCATGCTGGCGGTCATGGCGGAATGCGCGCTCGGGAGCCGGGCGGCCGGGAATCTGCATCTTAACGAGATCGCACCCGTCCGCCGCGCGCTCCTGTGCCGGCTCTTCCCCGGCGCCGTGGTCACCGGCGTCAACGCGGAGAACGTTGCCGACCACCTTCCCGGCGTCCGGCCCACCGTTGTCATCATGAACCCGCCGTTCTCGGCCACGCCGGGAGTCCACCGCATCCGCCATGACGCCGACCTCCGGCACCTGCGCTCGGCATTCTCCATGCTGCCGCCGGGCGGCCGGCTCGTGGCCGTCACCTCGGCCAACTGCGTTCCCGGCGATCCCGACTGGAACGACGCCTTCGCCCGCCTCGATCCGCCCGCCCAGGTGGTGTTCACCATCGCCGTGGACGGCCGCGTCTACGCCCGCCGGGGCACGGGCTTCGACACGAGGCTCACCGTGCTCGACCGCTCAGACCGGCCCGGCATCGAGATCGATCCCCACGCCCGCGCCGCCACTGCCGGAGAGCTGCTCGACGCCGTCATCGACCGGGTGTCGCCGCGCCTGCCGGTGGAGGTCCGTACCGCCGGGGGCATGCCGGCCCGGGATCTCTTCGGCAACGCGGCCACGTCACGCCCGTCCAAGCCGAAGACCACGTCCGGGTCCAAGTCCGCAGCCCCCGCCCATGAGTGGGGGCCGGTGTCCGAACTGACCGTCGAGACAGGGCGGGCGGCTTCCGCCACGGACGCCCGTGCCGCCGGCTCGGGACCCTACGAGCCCTGGCGGCCGGGCGCCGTCCGGGTTCCCGGCGCGGTAGCGCATCCGACGCCCCTGGTCCAGTCCGCCGCAATGGCCGCCGTCCCGCATCCGACGCCTTCCTACCGCCCCATGCTGCCGGAACGCGTTGTCACGGACGGCTTCCTGTCGGACGCCCAGCTCGAAAGCGTCGTCCTGGCGGGCCAGGCCCACGGCGGCCACCTGGCGGCGCGCTACCGGATCGGTTCCGGCTGGGAGACCGTCCAGCGCTGCGGCGAGGAGGACCAGGGCGACACCGCCCTCACGGACGAAGGCGAGACCCTGTCGGAGCCCGTGCGCTTCCGCCGGGGCTGGATGCTGGGAGACGGCACGGGCTGCGGCAAGGGACGCCAGGTCGCGGCCATCATCCTCGACGGATGGCTCCGCGGTCGGAAACGCGCCCTGTGGCTCAGTCAGTCCGACAAGCTCCTCGAAGACGCGCGCCGGGACTGGACCGCCCTGGGCGGATGCGAGCACGACCTGATCCCACTCGGCGACTTCCGCCAGGGCGCGGAGATCCCGCGTTCTGACGGCATCCTCTTCACCACCTACGCCACGCTGCGCTCGCCGTCCCGCCAGGGGCGGCCGTCGCGTCTCGACCAGATCGTGGGCTGGCTCGCCGGGGGGCCGGACGAGGATCGCCGCCACGCCTTCGACGGCGCCATCGTGTTCGACGAGGCTCACGCCATGGCCAACGCGGCCGGTGGCAAGAGCGAGCGCGGCGAGGTCAAGCCCTCGGCCCAGGGCCGCGCAGGCCTGCGGCTTCAGAACGCCCTCCCCGGCGCGCGCATCACCTACGTCTCCGCTACCGGCGCCACCACCGTGCCCGGACTGGCCTATGCCGGGCGCCTGGGGCTGTGGGCAGCCGGCGAGACGCCGTTCGAGAGCCGTAGCGACTTCGTCTCCGCCATGGAAGCCGGCGGGGTCGCGGCCATGGAGGTGGTCGCCAGGGACCTCAAGGCCCTGGGCCTCTACCAGGCCCGCGCGCTGGCCTACGACGGGGTCGAGGTGGACATCCTGGTGCACGAGCTGTCGCAGGAGCAGCGGCGCATCTACGACTCCTATGCCGGAGCGTTCAAGGTCATCCACGCCAACATCGAGGCAGCCCTCGAGGCCACGGGAATCATGCAGGAGGGTTCCACTCTCAACCGGAACGCCAAGTCCGCGGCGCTGAGCGCCTTCGAGAGCGCCAAGCAGCGCTTCTTCGGGCATCTGCTGACCGCCATGAAGTGCCCGTCGCTGATCCGCGCCATCAAGGCGGACCTCTCGGCCGGCCGCTCCGCCGTCATCCAGCTCGTGTCCACGGGCGAGGCGCTGATGGAGCGGCGCCTGGCCGAGATACCGGCGTCGGAGTGGGACGACCTGGGCATCGACCTCACCCCCCGCGAGGCCGTCCTCGATTTCCTGGCACACGCCTTCCCGGTGCAGCTACAGGAGCCCTTCACGGATAGTGACGGGAACCTGATGAGCCGTCCGGCCGTGGACGCCGAGGGCCGTCCCGTCCTGTGCCAGGAGGCGCTCGCGCAGCGCGACGCCTTGATAGAGAAGCTGGCGTCCCTGCCGCCGGTGCACTCGGCCCTGGACCAGATCCTGCACCACTTCGGCCACGAGGCCGTGGCGGAAGTGACGGGGCGGTCCCGCCGGGTGCTCAGGATTTCCGACGCGAACGGCGAACGCCTGGCGCTCCGCGGCCGGCCCGCCTCCGCCAACCTCGCCGAAACCTCGGCGTTCATGGAGGGGACCAAGCGCATCCTCGTCTTCTCCATGGCCGGGGGCACCGGGCGGAGCTACCACTCGGACCTCTCTTCCGCCAACACCGGGCGTAGGGTCCACTACCTGCTGGAGCCCGGCTGGCGCGCGGATCAGGCCATCCAGGGGCTCGGACGCACCCACCGGACGCACCAGGCCTCGGCGCCGCTGTTCCGGCCCGTCACCACCGACGTCAAGGGCGAGCGCAGGTTCATCGCCACCATCGCACGCAGGCTCGACAGCCTGGGCGCCATCACACGCGGGCAGCGCGACTCGCAGACCGCCATGGGCGGGTCGGACGCAACTCTCTTCCGCGAGAGCGACAACCTGGAGAGCGTGTACGCGAAGGCCGCGCTCAGGCGGTTCTACCTGGCGCTCTGGCGCGGCGACATCGCCGACTGGTCTCTCGGACGCTTCGAGGACGCCACCGGGCTCAAGCTTACCTGGGAGGGTTCCCTCAAGGAGGACCTGCCGCCCATGCCCCGGTTCCTCAACAGGCTCCTGGCGCTCCCCATCGCCGAGCAGAACCAGCTCTTCTCGGAACTGGAGGATCGCATCGCCTCGGGCATCGAGCAGGCCATGGAGGCCGGCACCTACGAGGTCGGCGTCGAGACCGTGCGGGCCGACTCCCTGGCCGTCGCCGGACGGGAGACCCTCTACCGGCACCCGGGCAGCGGAGCCGCCACGGAGCTGGTCGAGATCGTGCGCCGCGACAGGCTGGAGCCCACGTCCGCCGACACAGCGCTTGAGATCGGCGCCCAGACCGACCCTGGCCCGGTGCTCATGGTCAACGACAGGTCGGACCGCGCGGCCGTCGTGCTTCCCGCCTCCTCGCGCATGTTCGACGACGGCGGCGTGCAGGAGCGCGTGCGGCTGCTGCGTCCCGCGGCGCGCGACTCCATGGCCACGGCCGAACTGGACGCCTCGAACTGGCGAAAAGCGACCGAGGCCGAATGGCGAAGGCTCTGGGAAGAAGAGACCGCCGGCCTGCCGTCTCACAGGGAGTCGCGGTTCTGGCTCGCCACGGGCCTCCTGCTGCCCGTCTGGGACCGCCTGCCCTCCGAGAACATGCGGGTGAGGCGGCTTGCGACCGACTCGGGAGAGGCGCTCATCGGTCGTGTGCTCGACGCCGGGCAGGTACGCGCCGTCCGCTCCGCTTTCGGCCTCGCGGGCGGTCCCGCCATGACCGGCGCCGAAGCCTTCGAGGAGGTACTGGGACGCGGCACCGCGCTCCCCCTCGTCAACGGCTGGCGGCTCGCCAGGCGGCGCATCATGGGCGCCGACCGCGTCGAGATCGAGGGACCCACCGATTCCGACACACAGGGCCTCAAGCGCATGGGCTGCACCGTCGAGATCATCTCCTGGCGCACGCGCGTCTTCGCCCCGGGCCCCGGTCTTCTCGATCGTGTCATACAGCGCTGGCCTCTCGCCGCCTGAACCCTGGCCGGCCAACCTGCGTCCACGCTCGTTCCGCGCCGCGGGGTCCGTACAGCCGGCCCCGCGGCGTACCTGCCGCCGGCCCGTCGCCGGGGGTCTCACTCAACTGAAGGGAGCATCGCCATGACCGCACAGACCGCACACACCCTGCCGGACGACCCCAACTACGCGTTCTGCCCGAGCTACGAGCTGGGCGAGGAGCCCCAACAGATCCGCATTGTCTTCGAGGGCATGCAAGGCTACGTGCCTACGGCGCTTGTGGCCGTGTCGGTCGAGAGTGCCGAGGGGCTGTGCGACCGCCTGAACGCCAGGCTCGGTCACTCGCGGGAGGACTGGACCGCCCTCGCCGCAAGCTCCATGCGAGCCGGGGGACCCCAGAGCGACGACCACTCCCGACACTGAACCCGAAGCCTCCATGCGGCGTTCAACGCCGCCCGCATTGCCGCACGGCCGCCGCGCCATCCTCCCGCCCCTGACATGCCGCACGAAGCAACCGGCGCCATGGTCAGCCATCCTCCACGCTCACCGCTCATGATCGCCACGGAAGGCTCAAGGGATCCGCCGGGCCGGACCCTCTCCGTGGAGCCGGAGAAGAGCGGGCCCCGGGCGAACGCCCGGGAGCGGAGAGGGAGATGGTCTCCTTCGCGCAGTCCGGGCACGGCAAGCAGCAAAGGAGGATACCGCCATGTCCGGCATCGACTTCGACCTCGAACAGGCTCTCACCGGCAGCGACCTGCTGACCGAGATCGGGCTCCACCCGGGCGCCATCCAGGACGTCATCGACGACGACAACGACAGGTGCTGTCCCGACACGTGGAGTGAGAGGGGTACCTGAGAGAAGTGAGCGGAAGGGGGCCGGGGAGGGAGGACTCCGGTCCCTGGACGCTCGCAGACCATCGTCACTAACCAGACACGGAAGGAGAACGTCATGAGCTTCGGACTGAATCGCGTAGAACTGATCGGCCGCCTCGGCGCCGACGTCACCGTCAATCACCTCTCCAGCGGAGGACGGGTCGCCAACATGAGCATTGCCACCGACGAGGGGTACATCGACCGCAACTCCGGCAACCGGGTGGACAAGACCGAATGGCACCGCGTGGTGACCTTCCAGGACGGTCTCGTCGACATGCTCCAGAAGCACGCCCGCAAGGGCCGGCTGGTCTACGTCGACGGCAAGTTGCAGACCCGGCGCTGGTCGAAGCCCGGCGAGGACAGCGACCGCTACTCGACCGAGATCCTGCTGGTCCCCGGCTGCCTCGTGAGGTTCCTGGACAAGCCCAACGGCAACGGCGCGCATGCCCCGGCCGACCCGTCCATGACGGCGGGCGACGCCGGGATGCAGGACAACGGGGCCGCGCCGCAGGCCGCGGACCCGGGCGACGACATCCCGTTTTGAGTGGATTCCTCCACATCCTCTCCTCCCAACCCGGGGGCCGGCGCTTCGTGCGTCGGTCCCCTTTTTTGGAGTCCATTCCGAGCGAGCGCCTCCGGGCTTCGCGCCTTCGCTTCGCTCGGCCCGCTCGCCCTCGGGCGCCGGGTGTCCGTCCTCGGAAGGAGAGTCCCCATGCAGTACGCTCAGTCTCCCGCCGCAGCCATCGCCGCAGCGCTTGCCGAGCGCGCCGAAGACGTCTGCCAGCGCTACCTACCCCACGGCCGCCGCCAGGGCCGCTACTGGGTCGCGGGCGACCTCGACGGCGCCCGCGGCAGGTCTCTCTTCGTCCGCCTCCACGGACCGGGCCCGCCCGGGAAGTGGACCGATGCCGCCGAAGGCAGCCACGGCGACCTGCTCGACCTCATCCGCCACCGCACGGGCGCGCCGACGCTCCGCGCGGCGCTTGACCACGCCCGCGCCTTCCTCGCCCTGCCGGCTTCGCCGGCCTTGGGTGATTCGGGCGCCTACGACGCCACCGAGGCGGCGCGCCGCCTGTGGCGGGGTTGCCGCCCGGTGGATGGTACGCGCGCCGAAGCCTACCTCCGCGCCCGCAGTCTCGCGCGCTGCCGCTTCCCCGCCCTCCGCTTCCACCCCGAGCTTCGCTACCGCGAAGGCTCCTCCGTGATCCGCCTGCCGGCGCTGGTCGCCGCCGTGACCGGCGACGACGGCGCCGTCTCAGGCGTGCACCGCACCTGGCTCGATCCCCGCCGCGCCGCCAAGGCCGACGTCGCCTCCCCCAGGAAGGCCCTCGGCCGGGTCTACGGCCTCGCCGTGCGCTTCGGCACGCCCGCCGACTTCGTCGCTCCGCTCCTGGTCGGCGAAGGCATCGAGACCGTCCTGTCCCTCGTCACCGCCGTGCCCGAGATCACCGCGGCCGCGGCCCTCTCCGCCGGCAGCCTCGGCGCCTTTTCCACCCCACCCGGTTGCCGCCGCCTCGTCATCGCACGCGACAACGACCCGGAAGGAGAACGGGCCGCCGAACGCCTCGCCCGGCGCTGCGCGCGGGCGGGCGTTGCGGCCACCGTCATCGTCCCCCAGGGCGGTGACTTCAACGATGATCTGACTCAGCTCGGCGCCGCCGTCCTCGCCGCAAGGCTCGGCCCGCTCTTTCGCTCCGTTGGAGTCGGAGAGAAGAGGGCCTGAGCGGGCGAACCTTGAAGGGAGGGAGAGAGCATGGATGCCGTCATCAACCTCAGGAACGAACTCCGGCTCCGCGACATGTTCGAGCACGTGCCCGTGCACGGCAACACCGTCCTCATCGACCGCCGCACCAAGTGGGGCAACCCGTACCGCATCGGGCCCGACGGAACGCGCAGGCGGGTGGTCGCGCTCTACCGCGCCGATCTCTGGTGCCGCATCCGCGGCGGGGTGATCACGATGGAAGAACTCGCCGAACTGCACGGCATGTGGCTGGCCTGCTGGTGCGATCCTCAGCCTTGCCACGGACACGTGCTCGCCCGGGCCGCGGCGTGGGCCGCCTCCGCCCTGGCCGATAGGAGGGGTGAGTGATGAGCTGCGTCACCTTCAAGCGGCTGACCCCGCACGAGTCCCGCATCTACGCCGACGGCGAGCATGTCGGCGACGTCTACCGCCACGACGACATCCTCGTCCCCGGGCAGCGCTTCTACGTGGTGCACCTCTTTGAGGACCCCAGGGGGTTTCGACGAGTGCACGAGCGCCACCGGATTCGCGAGGTCGCCGAAGACCTGCTCGCGTCCCACCCGCTATGGCCGTGACGAAATACGCCTTGGCCCCTCTGTCAGCGGTTTCCGTTCCCTCGGCGAAGGGAAGGTTTGAGTTTCAATAAGGACGGTGCTGATCCCAAACAACGTCCCCCCGTCATGATCCCCCATCTTGTCACACGTGCTCCCTCCGCCAACCCCTGAAGGGGTCCTCCTCTCCGCTGACGCTCCGTTCCGGCCGGGCTCCGCCCGGTGGCTCCGGTCCGCGCGCGCGAAAAGATGGGGCATCACAACGGGGCGACTCCGCCCCAAGGCAGGGCCGAAAGGCCCCTCAACACGTAGAGGAGGAAGCCATGAACATCGTCGACATCAACACCATTCCCGATCAGGGCCAGTCCGTCATGGAGCTGGCTTGTGAGCATGCTCAGACCTTCGGACTCGCTCCCGAGCCCGATGAGTTCGACTCCAGGGACGTCTGGGACGAGAACGACGCCATCGACGCGATCCGCGCTGCCTTCGAGATCCTCGCGGACGGCGTAGGCCCCGACGGCACTCAGCTCGCGGACGAACGCGAAAGCCTGCTGTGGGGCTTCGTCAACATGCTGGATGCTCAGACACAGCGCCTCGACCGCTCAGCCGACCGCCTCATGCCAGACCTCCGAGACCTTCAGCGCGAGCAGGACGGCTCCGAGATCAAGTCCCGCGAGCTCGAACTCATGACCGACCGCGCGCAGAACCTCTCCGCCCGGCGCGACGCCTTCGAGCGCATGCGCGATGCAGCAGCCGAGGACTACCTCAACGCGACCGGCCAGACCTGGCGGCCCCGCTCAGGCTCCCACACCAGCCAGACCGGCAAGCTCACCTCCGCCGCCATCGACGCCCGCGACTTCATGCGCGCACGCTCCGACCGCAAGACCCAGGCGCACCTGCCCGAAGGAACCCTGGTGGCGGTCACTGGCGGCAAGGACATCAGCGACGCGGCTGCGGTCTTCCAGCGCCTCGACAAGGTCCGTGCGAAGTATGCGGACATGGTGCTCGTGCACGGCGGCGGCCCGGGCGTCGAGCGCATCGCCGCAAGCTGGGCCGAGCAGCGCGGCGTCCACCAGGTCGTCTGCAAGCCCGACTGGGACCGCCACGGCCGCGCCGCTCCGTTCCGCCGCAACGACGACCTCCTCAACCTCCTGCCCAAGGGCGTCATCGCGTTTCCCGGCAGCGGCATCACCGACAACCTTGTCGACAAGGCACGTCAACTGGGAATACCGGTCGACAAGATTGCTGCCTAGCCGCACACCTCAAGGGTCGCGTCGCTTGCGGCGCGGCCCTTCCTTCCGTCGCACCCGCACGAAACGTCATGCCCGCCTGCTTCATCCCGACATCCCCACGGCTCGCCGCCTCCGACTACATCGCCGCGTTCACCCCGGCCGCTCCGTTGCGCCCGCCATCGGCACGGACCCCCGCCCCCACGGCCCACGTCGCCGAGGACCCGCTTCGCGCCTCCCCTGCGCCACTCGGCGACGTGGGCCTTCCCCCCCTTCGGACCGGTCCGTCCTTCAACCCCTTGCCTCCCGGAAACCTCGCTGCGTCCCTACACTCACACGGCTCGCCGCCTCCGGCGGCATCGCCCCGCTCATGCCGTCCGCCTCGCTGCGCTCGTCGTGAGCACGCCCGGTTCCGCTTTCGCCTCGTCGGTGCGCGCTTCGCCCGTCACTGGCTTCCGCACTTCGCCGTGCACTGGTGTCTGCACCACTGCGGACGCCACTCCCCGAGCCTCCGGCGCCGCGCTTCGCACCTCCGCCATCGGCTCCGTCAGCTCCCTCTGCACTCCACGCATCACTCCGCCCGGCACTGGTGCTGCCGATGACGACGACGATCGTCGACGCGCCAACCTCCCGTCAACCGCTCGGCTCGTCGCCTCCGGCGACATCGCTCCGCTCGCCGGCGCCGCCGTCCACCTCCGCGTCGTTGGCGCTGGCTTCGCATCGTCATCGTTGTCGGTGACCCCCTTCATGTTCACGACGCTACTGACCATCACGGCAATGTCCTGCCCCGTTCCCGTCTCGACGCCGACGGCGACAACCCCAGTGAACGTGTCGGTGATGACGATCGTGGCGTGGCGTTTCACCGCGGCGCCGACTGCACGTCCAAGCCGTTGACCGCGTCGCTTCGTCACCCGACTGCTTGCCCAGCCCGCCGTGCGCTCTCCCTCGGCTTGCCGCCTTCGGCGACGTCGCCCTCGCTCACGCCGTCCGCGTTCGCGTCGCCCGGTGCGGGCTTCGCCGTCACCGGCCTCCGCACTTCGCCATCCTGTACTGTCCATTCCACTGTCTCCGCCTCTGCACGAGCCTCCGGCAGCGTGCTTCGCACGACTGCCTTCAGCTTCCTCTGCACTTCCCCCACTCAGTCGCCGTGGCGGCTCCCTCCTGCGTGCCTCACCCGCATCGATCCCCCTTCGCTCATACCCTGGGTTTGTCGTTGCTGACCGCGTGCCGCGGCTTTGGTTTTCACACCGGACGCAGCACGCTGCATCGGTGGTCCAGGCGTGCGCCTGTCATGCATTGTTCGGCGTTTCAACGACATACGCTGTCAGGATCTTGCCGGACCGAGTGAATGCTCGGGAGAACCGCAGCTATCGTGTTGAAAAGGTTGACACTTCTCTGCACGTGGTTCTCCAGGGAACCGTCCAGGTTCCTTGGGGAACCGCGCCAGATTGCTCTCAGAGATGCTCTCGCCAGACTATAGCCACCAGTTTGATACCGTCGCCATGGACTTCGTTCCGAGACGCATTCCCGTCCCGCAGGCACCGCCGAAAGGCCTTGGCTGGAGACAAGTTTCGCTCTGTTCTCGAAGTCATGAGTGAGTCTCAGGCTTCTCCATCGGTCGTCACGTCGACAGAAAATTCTTCTGTAGGCGGCGAAGTTGCAGGTCTCCAGCTTCTTGATTGCCATCGAGTCGCTGTTAGCGTTTGGGCGCACAACGCGGTCATGTCACTGTTTGCCGGTTCAAGTTCGCCACAACCCCGAACGGGCTCACCATGGCCGACCACCATGTCGATCCCGACACGGGAGAGATCCGCCGGCTCGGTTTGCGTATCTTCTCCAAAACTCGATCTAGCGGTGGATATACAGGCTAACTCCAACTGCCCGACTTACCTCAATCAAAAAAGCGTCGAGCGTCACGATGATCCTCAGACTTCCCGATCTCATTGATCGCGTCTCGCAATCGGTCGAGCAACGTGTACGCGGCACGAGAGACTCGATGCGGCCGATCCTGCAGCAGGCGTCAAGGACGGAATGCCGACTTCTGTTTCGAAAGACTGAAGAGTCCGAGGCAAGGGCATCCGGGAGCCTGAGTCCTCGTACCGCGCCTTCGCCTGAATCACCGCCAAGCGCTTATCGCGCCGTTGCAGCCCCACGGGCAGTTCGTCAGTGCGCGTCTCGGACACGACCCGGTGCCCAGTCCGTTTCACTCCAGCCACCGCATATGGACATTGTTACTGCGCCAGCCCTTAAGGGTCAGCCGGACGGAGGGAGGTGACTTTCGTCGGCACAGATGATGCCGCTATCTTCCGGTCATCTTCGGGCACGATTCCCTTAGCAGCCTGGTGAAGATGGCCGACGATTTGGCGCGGTCCGCCGGCATGGCGCGGCGAAAGCCGCTCTGGCCCAAGTTCGCCCCGGACATGCCGCCTCTTCTCCGCGACATCGTGTTGGCCAAGTGCCGCGAGCTGCTGGATCCCGGAATCGAAGCCGTCATCATGGGCAACACTACCATCGATCCCGCGGTCAACCCGGACCCCGAGAAAGGCGGCTACAGCGGCCCTCCGCTGTTCCCCAAGGCGCTGGAGCAGGTCTGCGGCGCCGCCTACACCGTGATGAAGGAAAGCGGCAGTCCGCTGGTGCAGGTCAACAGCGCCTTCCCCTACCGCGGCCCCATGATCGCCAGGACGATGGTGAGCGAGCTTCTGAAGACAATGGACCGGAACGGAGTGCGGCACGTGTCCGAGATCTATGCCTGACGGTCTCTCATCATGGCATTGGGCGTCACCATCGAACATCCTGTAAAATTTTTCGTGATCGCGGAAGGATGCTACAGTCTCTACCTGGGTGACAAGGGCGATTGACTCCTTAACTGTGACGACGCGCCACTAAACAAACCAGATGAATCATCAGCGACGTCAAGCGTTCGCTAGACGGATTTACCGATGCTGAATTTTGAGCCTGGCCGCAAGTACTCTCGACCCGAGATCAAAGAAACGGCCGGTTTGCCAAAGGCCGCCAAGGGTGGACCTTGGGACACCGGTATCGTTGGACACGACGGTGAGTTTTTGATTTTCGCCAACGTCGGAGTACCTGGCCGAACCGGGCACAACTACGACAATCGTTGGGAGCACGGTCTACTTCGTTGGTACCACAGGGGCGGATCCCGACTAAGCTGGCCAAGCGTCCAGCTGCTGTTGGAGGACGGACGTGTCGTGCACGTGTTCTGCCGCAATCCTGACGCACCGTATTTTGAGTATGCCGGCCGCGCAACTGCGGTAGAGGTTTCCGATACCTCTCCGGTGGAGATCCTATGGTCTTTCGAAGGGACGGAACGCCCAGACGAGATCCCATGGGGCGAGTACCAAGAAGGCGCCGCTCGGCGGGTGACGGTGAATGCTTACGAACGGGACCGCGGCGCTCGGCAAGCCTGCATAGACCGGTACGGGACCAACTGTACGGTGTGCGATCTACGGTTCGAGGACCGATACGGGCCTCTCGGGGCCGGCTTCATTCACGTGCATCACCTAATCCCCTTGTCGGAGGTCGGGGTCAACTACAAGATTAACCCGCTCACCGACCTTCGGCCGATTTGCCCCAACTGTCACGCCATGGTTCACCGCCGCCAACCACCCCTCTCGATTGAAGAGCTACGCCGCATTCTGCACAACTCCCGTAATCCTCAGGGGGAACCACCCGGGTTGGACGGCGCAACGTAGCCCACCAATACTTCGAAGTTGCCTGTGGTGCGAGAGCGACTTGTTACCACGCTTGCCCATCTTCGGATCGAGTCTCAAGTGCTAAGACAACTCTCCTGGCCGTCGTTGACTACGCCAACATCAAGACCGTCCTAGACCAGGAGCATACCAGCGCGGCGAGACTTCAAACTCCGCCATCATCCGTCACAGATTTCCCCATGCTTCTTTCCAGGTGACCCGCCGTTATCCACTGGTCTCGGTGCGCAAGATGTGTTTACCTATTTGCTCCGCAAGCCTGACCGGCACTGCGTTGCCTATTTGAAGGGCGATGTGCCGGTTCGACTCAAAGAACTGGTATCCGTCAGGAAAGGACGGTAACACCGCTGCTTCGCGCTCCTGTTGTGTGCCGATAGGTGTGGTAAAGAAGTCTGGAAAATGACACGTAGCACGTGCATTCAGAACGACGCAACACCATCTTTGTACCCGTTTGTCCAAAGAGGCCCGAGCCTTCTCGAGCAGGGCCGTCAGACCTTTCCTAGGGGCGGCGGTCGCGGAGGGCCTAGCCCAGTTACTACACGGATCGGGGTGTTGCGGCGACTGGCACCCCGGTATCCCTGACGTCTACAGGACTCACCAGAACTGGCTGGAGGATTTCACCCCGGAAGCTGTCCGGCCAGCCTTGCTGGAGTTTGCGCAGATGGAACGAAAGGACGCCTGGAGACGTCAAGCGCAGGCTGATCAGGCACGGAACAACGTTGAACTCCGGTACTAGAATCGCGGTCCGTGTTCCCAACCGTATTGGCGCGCCATCGGTTCTCAGTCCCACGCTCCTGCCTAGATTGCACAACCGGGACCGGATGCCCCGCGGCGATCAGTCGTCCTTAGCGCCATCTAGAAGCTCGTCCTGCAACCCGCGAGCTGTGGCGATCATTGCATCCAGCTCTTCCTGCTCGCCCGCGTCGAGCATCTCATTACGCAGTTTCGTCGCCAGAATATAGGTGGCGCGGAACGTTCTCTCAATGAGCGGGGCCAGCCTTGCCGCCGAATTGCCCTCGTCCGCGACCGCGGCCAGCGCCGCGAACCGGACGAACTCCGGGGCCGTGAGGCCGCGCGCCCCGGCAAAGACCTCAATGCGCTCCCATTCGTGTTCGAGAAACCGGATCGAGTGCGGCCACCGTTTCGCCTCCGAGCCCGCTGTCCCGTGATTGTCGGGTACGTTCATGTTCAACTCCTGCCTCCTTTACACTGCTGCCGCAGGCCCGCTCCGGCGTCTTCGATACGCATCCCGGAGCAACTCGCTGCGTCACAATTCCATGTCCATCTCGATCCGCTTTTCGCGTGCTGGCGGCTCAGGTTCCGCAGGCTTGCCGCCCGGGAGCCCGGGCTCAATGCCCTTGTCCGGGGAGGACGGCCCATCCGTCTCCGGATCCGGTCGCTCCCGGTCGAGTTCGCGCCCTGGCCGTGGCGATTCGCCAATCCCTTCGAGCGCCGAGATGCGCTCCCCGGTGACACCCTCAAGCCGTTCCCTGAGCGCAGCGGCATCGTCGGTGACCAGCTCCGCCCGGTCCCGCGCCCGCGAGATCTCCACGTAGAAGGACTTGGCCGTGGTCAGGTGGGGATGGTTCGCCTCCATCGCGGCGATCACGTTGTCCACCGTGCGCCCCTGAAACGCGTGCACGGTCGATGCCCATGCGTGATCCAGATGGCGAAGCTGCGGGTCGTTGCCGTCGAGCTCGAGCCGGCGCCCGTCCTCGAGGCGAAACGAAGCCCGCCCGTTCCCGACGCGCGAAACCTCGGCGATGGCGCTGTTCACGAGCCCTAGACCCGCATTGTTGCGCGTCCAGCGGATGCGGTCGCCGGCGCGAAGCTCGATGGGTTCGGTCCGGTACACTTCCGTCCCGCCCCTGCGTCCGCCGATCTGAGACGGCTTCCAGGCCACGGTGGACCCCTCCGGGCCTTCGAGATGGACGATCCGCCTGCGGTGATCCACACTCGCAACCCGCTTTTCATCGCCCTTGTCGATCCCGAGGCGTTTGTACGGGCGGTGGAAGGCGACCACGTCGCCGGGAGCATAGTTGGATGCAAGTGCCTTCTCCGCGTTGGTGTAGCCCTTCGAGACCAGCCGCTGCGCGTGCAGGGCGGGACCCGTGATCCGCTTCTCGCGGACCAGGCGCTCGCGGATATGGGCGTTGATCCCCTCGCGCAGCTCGTGGCTCGGGGCCATCACCCCGGTGCGCTCGCGCTCCTCCGGGGAGAGTCGGAGCCAGCGCGCGGCCACCGCGCCCGCTATGTTGTTCGGGCTCACCTCGGCCACGTTGGAGCCGAGCTTCTCGAACGCCTTGCCGATCTCGCCCTTGAGGCTGGCCTCGACGGCGGCCTTCAGGCCGGGTTCGCGCTGGCGCATGATCTCGTCCATCACGGCAGTTTTCATGCCTGCCTGCTGAAGTTGCGCGAAGGGTTTTCCCGCATCCACGGCGTCCAACTGCTTCGCGTCGCCCACCAGCACCAGCTTGGGAATGCGCAGTTCGCTCGCGATCCTCAACAGGTCCCTTGCCTGGACGGTGGAAGCCAGCGAGCCCTCGTCCACGACCAACACCGTCCTGGCGAACGCCGCGCGCATCTCCCTGGCGCCCCTCTTCGTCAACCGGCCTTCGGCGACTCCGGCGTTTCGCGCGAGGAATCGCTGCAGGGTTTCGCTCTCGATGCCGGACTCACGGGCCAGCGTCTGCACTGCCGAAGCGGAAGGCGCAAGCCCCACCATGCGCCAGCCCTTCCTCTCCGCGAGCGCCCGGGCGCGGTGGAGCATCCGGGTCTTGCCGGTCCCGGCGTAGCCCTGCACCCCGACCGTGCGGTCCTTCTCCGACAGGATCAACCTCACCGCCTGCTTCTGTCCGGCCGTTAGCGGTCCCCTGCGCAGATGCCGGTCCACCATCCAGCCGCGCATCGGCGCCTTGCCCCGGCCCGCGCCGCTCCGCATCAGCGCGATCGTCTCGCGTTCCCCGGCCACCGCGTGATCGGTGGTGAGGCCACCGCGTTCCAGCGCCGGAGCATCGTGCAGGCGGCCCTCGCGCCTGAGATCGTTCACCGCGCTCTCGATGGCCCCGACGGACGCCGCGCCCGGGCTGTAGGCTAGAGCGGCGGCGAGCAGGTCAGTGTTCGAGAACACGGCGTCGCGTTCCGCCAGATGAGCCAGCGCCCAGTCCGCCGCCTCGCGCGCGGGGTCCGTCCGAACGGCATGCTCGAACAGGTTCGCCTGCCGCGGCGCCGGCGCGTCCTTGCCCGCTTCCCTTGCCCGGTTGTGTTCCTGCCCGGCCCCATCCAGGTTCCGTTCCATCGCCGCCGCGACCAGGGACCTGGCGTCGAAGCCCAGTTCGGCGGCCTGCCTCGTCCAGGTCCCGCGTAGCGCCTCCTTGTCCACGTCGCGCTTGTGTGCCCGCGTCATCAGCGCCGCGCGCCGGGCGAGGTGCTGATTCCCGGCCGTGCCGCCGAGGCCCTGGCCCTCCATCGCCGCCTTGATCTCGGCGCGCCGGGTCGAGAACGCCTCGACGGTGTCCCGGGACACCCCGGCGATCTCGAACCGGCCGTCGGAATGGGTCTTCCCTATGGAGTAGCCGAGCTTTGCCAGCTCCCCCGCGAGTTCGCTCCGGTACATGGCCCCGAGCAGCATCTTCGAAGCGTAAAGACTCTCGTTCGCCATGGTGCGCCACTTCCCGTCGGCGCCCTGCACCATGTTGGCGATCACCGAGTGGGTGTGCAGTGCCGGATCGAGGTTCCTCGACGTGTCGTGCCTGAAAGTGGCGACCACGGTCTCCTGGCCGCGTACGCGTACCATTCGCCCGGTTGCCGTATCCCGTGTCCGGGTCTCGGCGACGTTCCGCTCGAACCAGCCGAGCGTGCGGATCACAGCCCGGTCATGGGCATCGACGATGCGCGCGTCGCTACCGATGAGCGCGGCGAGAGAGACGGACTTGGGCGCGGAGAAGGTGAGGTCCCGGCCGGGGCGGTGGTGGATCTCGCCGTCCCGGGTCTTGCGGCCCAGCCTGCGGCCCGACCCGTCGGGGATCTCCCCTTCGAGTACCGCCTTGAAGACGTCCGGGTCCACCGGGCCCTTGAGGCCGAGCCCGGCCGCGCCCTTGCCCGTCCAGGCGCTCGCGGCGCGGTGTTCCGGGTCGTCCCTGGCGTAGTAGCCGTCGCGCTCGTAGTAGGCGGCGCCCTGCGACGGGCTCGCGACCGCGCCGATCGAGGCGACCATCAGAAGAAGTCCCCGTCGCCGTCCGGCTTCGGGGGCGCGGGGGTCGTCCGTCTGGCTGATGTCTTGCCGTCGCTTTTCGAGGTTCCGCCTCCGCGCCGCGGTCCGGAGACCCGCTTGCGCGGCTTGCCCGCTCCTCTCGGCGCGGCCTTCAGCGCGTCTTTCGCCCGGGTTGGTCCGGTGTCTGCACCGTCCGGAGCCGTGCTGTCTTCCCGACCGGCAGCCGGGAGGGCCGGCGGGTGTTCCACCGCACCCACTCCAGGCTCGACGGCCGTGAGCGGCTTGGGCAACCCGCCGTGCGCGACAAACCTCTCCACGTCTTCGATCTCCGCCACCGGGATCACCACCAGCCCGGCCCGGCCGCGTCCGGGCCGGAACCAGACCTGTCCGCGTCCGGCCCCGCCCCATGCCCGCGGAGACCGGTAGGGGTAGGCTCCTGACGCCGGCTCCACCGTCGTTATGGCCCGACCGCGGCGCCAGGGGGGCGCGGCCCCGAGCAGCATCAGGCAGAACACCGTCCCGCCCGCGCCGGCGCCCAGCATGACGCCTTGCCCGATCGTCGTCAGGATGCGGCGACGCGCCCGCACGAGCGGTCCGTGCCCCACAAGGACGACGCGGATGATGTTCCAGGTGTCGCCGCAGCCCGTGCGGTAGGCCACCGGTTTGTACTCGCTGAAACCCACGGCGAGCATGGCTTCGTGGAGGGTCAGCTTGCCGGCGGAATACCAGTCGTGCCCGGTGGTGTTGCGCGCCAGCAGGATGCCCGCCACCAGCATCGCCATGGCGGCAACGCCGAGCACCCCGAGCCGGACCATTCCCGGCGGCCATCGTGTATCAGACATGTTTCATTGGCCCTGCACCCGAAAATGCAGTCTCTCACGGCGTTGCCCGCGGCGGCGCCGTGCCCGGTGCGCGGGATGCGCCCGCCCGGGGCTCCGGCACGGTCCGCCGTCCCGACCCGCGCGAAGCGTCCCCCAGGTCTGGAGGAACGCGAAACGCGGGGCGCTCATGCCGTGAAGGATCCGCCAATCCGAAACGGACACAATGCGCCGATCGTCCAACGTAATGATCGTTGTCTTGGTGGGAACTTAAGCGAATCCGGAGCAATTGGGAAAAGGTTTCAGTCGTGTAAAGCCTACACTTTACGCACAAACGCAGCCTCTCCTGCGGCGGGCTGCGCAGCAATGGGAAAGAAAAAATTGCGTATCGCCGTCTTCGAGGATCAGGTGCTGCCGTTCGACAGCGAGGCGGTGGCCTACGCGAACATCGCTGCTATACGCCGTTCCGCCGGACGGCCTGTCCCACCGGTGGACTGCCGGATTGCAGCGATCGCCCATCGCGCGACATGGCGATGGTGACGCGCAACGTCCGGGACTTCAAGCGGGATTGACATCGAAGTCGTTGATCCTTGGGATACTGCATGATTGGCTTGACCGAAGCCTTCGTGTACGTCAAGATCGATGAAGCCTGCCGGGCTGACGACCGTCCTTCCGCTCACGTCGTGCGGGAGTTCATGAGCGGCTACTTCGCTGAACGCCTACGGAGGTGCTGTCCCGTCGGTTGCCAGCCACACGGACTCCAACCCGGATAGGGAACTTCGTAACTGAACGTCGAAGAATCGCCAACAGATGAGGAAAGCGAAACAAAAAGAAGTCGCGGCATCAATCCGCGGCGTCGACCTCTTTTGCGGTGCAGGCGGGCTCACGCGCGGACTGGAAGCCGCCGGCATTGATGTCAGGCTCGGCATCGATATCGACCCAGCTTGTGAATTCCCCTACAGCGAGAACAACAATGCTTCCTTTCTGTTGAAGTCGGTTGAAGAGATCACCGCCGCCGATTTCGCCGAGGCTGTGGGCGATGCTTCCTTCAAGCTCCTAGCAGGTTGTGCGCCATGTCAGCCGTTCTCCACCTACAGCCAGACATGGTCCAGTCCTTCCGACGAGCGCTGGAACCTTCTAGAACACTTTTCACGCCTAGTCGAAGAGACAGAGCCGCATCTAGTAACGATGGAAAACGTCCCGCCTTTGGAGCGTGAGGACGTGTTCTCGAATTTCGTGGCCGTCCTCAAAGACGAAGGATTCGAAGTTTTCCACGGTGTCGTCAATTGCGCCGACTATGGGGTTCCGCAACAGCGGCAAAGGCTCGTCTTGCTGGCCTCGACGCTCGGCCCGATACAACTGATCAGCCCCACGACGCCAGTAGGTCGCCGTGTAACGGTCAGAAAGGCCATCGGCGACATGCCTCCGCTGGAGGCCGGAGAAATGTACAAAGACGACCCTTTGCATCTAGCATGTGAATTGTCGCCGCTCAATCTGAAGCGCATCCGCGCGTCGAAACCAGGAGGAACATGGCGCGACTGGGACACGGGGCTCCAGGCCTCGTGTCACCAGAAGAAGTCAGGCAAGACCTATCCTAGCGTCTATGGCCGAATGACTTGGACCGATCCATCCCCGACGATGACGACGCAGTACTATGGCTTCGGCAACGGTCGGTTCGGGCACCCAGAGCAGGACCGTGCTATTTCTCTTCGCGAGGGCGCCATTCTTCAGAGCTTCCCCAAGAGTTACAAATTTGTTCCCAAGGGCGAAACCGTTTACCGGAAGGCCATCGGTCGCCTGATCGGCAACGCCGTTCCCGTCAAGCTCGGTGCTGCGGTCGGGAAGAGCATCGTCCTTCATGTGGAGGAATGGCTTGATCTACAGGAACGAGCCGCGTGACATTCCTTCACTCCGCAGCACCGGACAAGGATCTTCAGGCGAGTGCGGTTTCCACGCCGGAGCCGGGCCAGCTCGTCGAAGTGCGTCGGAGGCAATGGATTGTGGCGGAAGTGGAAGCGTCCGCCACAGGAAACAGCCATCTGGCGCCCCAACACTACCTGACACTTTCCTCAATCGACGAGGACAGCCTCGGTGAGCAGCTTGAAGTCGTCTGGGAAATCGAGCCCGGCGCGCACGTTATCGAGCGTGCCGGCCTACCGGCGATAACCGGACAGGACAACACCGACGAACTCGAAGCCTTCCTCGACGCCGTTCGTTGGGGCGCGGCGACCAACGCGGACCGGGGTTTTCTGCAAGCGCCGTTTCGCAGCGGCGTCAGCATCGAAGACTTCCAACTCGACCCGCTGGTGCGCGCGATCGACATGGCGCGCACCAATCTACTTATCGCGGACGATGTCGGTCTCGGGAAGACGATTGAGGCAGGACTAGTCATACAAGAGCTGCTACTCAGGTATCGCGCGAGGACTATCCTCGTCGTCTGCCCGGCGTCGCTACAGGAGAAGTGGCGTGTCGAGATGCTCGAAAAGTTCGGGCTCGAATTCAAGGTAGTCAACACCGAGTACTTGAAGCAACTCCGTCGCAATCGCGGGATACACGTGAACCCTTGGACGTCCTTCCCGCGACTCATCACGTCGGTGGACTGGCTGAAATCGGGTGACGCGCTCAGGTTGTTGCGCAACGTTCTGCCTCCGCGTCCAGGGTATCCACGGAAGTTCGACCTTCTGGTGGTGGACGAGGCCCACAACGTTGCGCCCTCGGGTTCGCCGCACTACGTGTTGGAGAGCCAGCGAACGCGGCTTATCCGCACGATCTCCCCGCATTATCAGCACCGGCTGTTCCTCACGGCGACTCCGCACAACGGATATACGCATTCTTTCACGTCATTGCTGGAACTGTTGGACGACCAGCGATTCTCGCGCAACATCCTGCCGGACGAAGAGCAGCTCTCGCAGGTGATGATCCGCAGGCTGAAAACGGATCTCGTCGACGGCGACGGAAACCCGATCTACCCCACTCGAAACCTGCAAGCGTTGTCGGTGCCGTTCACGGCGGACGAACGAGCGATCCACAGGACGCTCACTGCCTACTGCCGAAGTCGAGAAGAGACATGCAAAAACAGCGGTGCCGCAGGCACGAAGTTCGTCAACGGGCTGCTGAAGAAGCGGCTCTTCTCATCTCCGCCGGCCTTCGCATCGACACTGGAGAGGCATTTCGAGACGCTGACTTCCGGCAAGAAGGCAGAAGCACACAATCCGCTCGAAGACCGGATGCTCCGCAAGGCAATCCTCAGAGCCGAAGAAGACTACGCTGACGACGCCGAGGTCGAGGCCGCCCACGTCGAGGCGGTCGAGGAAGCCTCGAAACGCACGGTACCGCTTACAGAGGAAGAACGGCGGTGGCTCAATGAGATGCGTACTTGGGCCCAGGATGCAAGCCACCGGGTCGACTCGAAGGCCGACGCGATCCTCAAGTGGCTCGAGAACAATCTTGCGCCCGACGGAGAATGGAACGACCGGCGGGTGATCCTATTCACCGAATACCGGACGACTCTTCAGTGGCTACACGAGATTCTAGCGACGAGAGGCTACGGTGGCGACCGGCTGGGCGTCATCCATGGCGGGGTCAGCCACGACGAACGTGAAATCATCAAGGCCGCTTTTCAAGCTAGTCCGGAGGATGCGGCGATTCGTATCCTGCTCGCTACCGACGCCGCGTCCGAGGGCATCGACCTGCAAAACCATTGCAATTGCCTGATTCACGTCGAGATTCCGTACAACCCCAACGTCATGGAACAGCGAAACGGCCGGATTGATCGCCACGGCCAGAAACGGGACGAGGTCCTGATCTGGCACCCGGCGGATGGTGGCGATGCTCGACACGACACATTTGGCGGCCACAAGGACGACATCCTTCGTGCACTGAGCAAGCTTGACGCGATGCGCGCGGATATGGGCAGCGTCAATCCCGTAATCGCTCCGCAGATGGCGGGACTCATCGAAGGGACACGGCGCGATCTCGACACGCAGGAAGCGAAAGCGAGGGTGGTGCGCGCACGACGTTTCGTTCGCGCCGAGCGCCAGCTTCAGGAGCGTATCGCCCGTCTTCACGACCGCTTAGAGGAAACGCGAAAGGATGTCCACCTGACGCCCGAGCGTATTTGCAAGGCGGTGAAGGCCGGGCTTGTACTCGCGGGTAGGCCGCCCCTGAAGCCGATCGAATTGGACGGCACACCAGAAGGCACGGTGTTCGGGATACCCACCTTGACGGGATCTTGGGCGCGGTGTCTCGAAGGGTTGCGGCATCCTCATACGCAAAAGCTGCGCCCGATCACTTTCGATCACGACGTCGCGAAAAACCGCGACGATGTAGTCCTCGTCCATCTCAATCACCGCCTCGTGCAGATGTGCCTGCGGCTCATGCGAGCCGAAGTCTGGGCGCAGAACGATGTAAAGAAGCTGCATCGCATCATTGTCCGGACGTTGCCGGACTCTGCCCTCGCGACCCCGGCGGTCGTTGTTGTATCCCGCTTGGTGATAACTGGCGGAACGCATCACCGCCTCCACGAAGAACTAACCGTATCGGGAGGCTATTTGAGGGACGGTGTGTTCGCGCGTGAAACCCGCGTCACTCGAGTCAACCAGTGGCTCGACGACGCGTCTTGGTACCGCGCCGAAGAAAGTTTGTTCTCCGACCTCGCCGCCAAGTTCGATTTGCACGAAGATGCGATCCTCCGCACCGTCGAAGCTCGGTCTTCCGACCGCCTACGCAACTTGCAGAACACCCTCCAAAACCGCAAGCGGCAAGAAGCCGAGAACATTACCACCGTTCTGGACGAGCTGGGACGTGCCATCGAAGAGGAGCTGAAATCGGCACCTAAGCCCGAACAGCTCGACTTGTTTACGGATGCCGAGAGAACCCAGCTTCGCCGTGACCTCGAAGCCCTCAAGGCGCGTCTCGCCCGACTGCCGGAAGAAAGAGAGCTGGAGGTAGAGGCGATTGAGAACCGCTACCGGGATTTCGTTCCTCGGACCTTCCCGGTCGCCGTCGTGTTCATCATCCCAGAATCCGCGTCGCGAGGGGGCAGGGGATGACGGAATTCAGCCGACATGGCGAATGGCTGTCGCTGATCGACGTGTCCGGCCCCTTTCTTGCGGAGCCGGTGCTGAAGCAGGTCTTCCCGCAAGGACTGGAGCGAACCGATCCGCTAATCTGCAAACATGTGCGGCAAGCTTATGACGAATGGCGCGAAGCTGTCGATACCGAGGACCCCCAAGTCGCCGCGATTCACGGCGCGTGGATCGACCTCGTCCTGAAACAGATTCTCGAACTCGACGAGGACGGCGAGGAAGACGTTCTAAAGCCCCGAAGCTCCCTGTCTGAGTCCCTTACCGTCTCCTTTCCCGAGCGTGAGGTCACTCTTAGACCAGACTACGCCGTCGTAGCCCCCCAAATCGACAGCCGGCCACTTATGTTCGTCACGGTCTATCCACCTGAAGCGGACCTTGATGCGCCGGTCAAGGGCGACGGGTGGGCGGCATCTCGAGCCGAGCGCATGGTCGAGATCTGCCGTGCCTGCGAAGTGCGCTTGGGGCTGGTCACCAACGGTGAGCGTTGGATGCTGGTCGACGCCCCAGTCGGCGGGATCACGAGTTTCGCGAACTGGTATGCACGGCTCTGGGGGCAGGAACCGATTACGCTTCAAGCCTTCGTGAACTTGCTGGGCATCCGCCGGTTTTTCGTGGACGACAGCGAAAGGCTGCCCGCTCTTCTCGACGAGTCTCTGAAACTACAGGACGAAGTCACCGATACCCTCGGCGAGCAGGTCCGGCGCGCGGTCGAGGTCTTGGTGCAAGCGCTTGATCGCGCGGATGTCGATCGCAACCGAGAATTGCTCACGGGTGTCGAGCCATCGGAACTCTACGAAGCGGCTCTGACCGTTCTGATGCGAATCGTCTTCCTGCTGTCCGCGGAAGAACGCCGGTTGCTGCCGCTCGACGAGCAAGCCTACGAAGCCTACTACGCCGTTTCGACCCTGCGTTTGCAGCTCCGGGCCGAATCCGAGGAAATCCTCGAACGACGGCAGGACGCCTGGTCTCGACTGCTGGCCATATTCCGCGCCGTCTACGGCGGCATAGAGCACGAAGCGTTGAAACTGCCCGCGCTCGGAGGGTCGTTGTTCGATCCCGACCGCTTCCCTTTCTTGGAGGGACGCGCCAAGGGCACAAACTGGAAGGAACAAACGGCTGCGCCGCTGCCGATCGACAACCGCACCGTCTTGTTGTTGCTTGATGCCGTCCAGCTCTTCGAGGGGCGCACGCTTTCTTATCGCGCTCTGGACATTGAACAGATCGGTTACGTCTACGAGGGCCTACTTGAGCGCACCGTGGTCCGGGCGTCAGATGCGACGCTCGACCTCAATGCGACGAAACGTGCGAAGACACCTTGGGTGACGCTGGACGAACTCGAAACTGCTGCCGCCGATGGGGACAACGCCGTTAGGGCTCTGCTGGGAGATCGGACCGGCAGTTCCGCGAACCGTGTGGAAAACGACCTCGCGAAAAAGATCGACGACGGGGCGACGGACAGGTTGCTGACGGCGTGTCACGGGGATCAGTCCCTGCGGGACCGCATCACGCCCTATCTGCGTTTTCTGCGGGTGGACCGATGGGGATACCCGCTCGTCTACCCCGAAGGGACCTTCATGGTCACGGTCGGGGCGGATCGTCGCGAGACGGGCACACACTACACCCCGAAGTCCCTGACGGAAAAGATCGTCAAGGAGACGCTTGAGCCGCTCGTCTATGTCGGTCCAGCCGACGGCAAGCCTCGCAAAGACTGGACGCTCCGGCATCCGAGCGAACTGCTCGACCTGAAAATCTGCGATCCCGCCATGGGCTCTGGCGCGTTTCTCGTGCAAGTCTGCCGCTGGTTATCTGATCGGCTGGTGGAGGCTTGGGCCGAAGCCGAGGCGGCAGGACAGGCGATCACGGCGGATGGGGAGATCGTTACCGAGATCGCCGCGCTCGAACCGCTGCGCAGCGGTGCCGAAGACCGGGTGATGACGGCGCGTCGGCTGATCGCCGAGCGATGCCTCTACGGCGTCGACATGAACCCGCTCGCTGTCGAGTTGGCGAAGCTGTCGATATGGCTCGTCACTCTTGCGAAAGCTCGACCTTTCGGTTTTCTTGATCATAATCTGCGATGCGGCGACAGCCTGCTCGGGATTCACGACCTCGACCAGCTTCTTTGTCTCGACATGACACCCGGCGAAGGCAGTTCGAAGAAGCTGTTCGCCGCGACGATCAATGCCGCCGTTGAGCACGCGCTCGAACTGCGTGCTGAACTCCGCAAACGACCGATACGCGACATCCGCGACATCGAATTCATGGCCTCGCAGGACAAACGGACGCGACAAGAGCTGGACGTTCCTCAGCGCATCGCGGACGCATTCATCGGTGACTTGCTAAACAGCGCCGGGAAGGTCGGTACTGGTGCCCTTTCGATTGAGGCCGCGCAGGTTATCGAAAACCCGGACCAATATATGGCGCCGCTCGTTCGACGCGCCCAGAAGAGCTTGCAAACGGACCTACCGGTCGACAGATTACAGCGGCGTCCGTTTCACTGGCCGCTCGAATTCCCGGAGGTGTTTAGACGGGACAATGGCGGATTTGATGCGCTTGTCAGTAACCCTCCCTTCATGGGTGGCCGCAGAATATCCTCTAATCTTGGCGCGGCTTATGAGCGTGTCATCAAGCAGATTGTACTTGGCGGAAAGAAAGGCTCAATAAATCTTGTTGCATATTTCTTGATTCGATCACTTGTTACCCTTCGCGATACTGGAACCATTGGTCTTATCGCGACCGATTCTATCACTGAGAGCGACACTCGTAAGGTTGCCTTAGCGAAAGTGTTCGAGACGGCTACTCTATTTCGGGCTATTTCCTCGTTCCCGTGGCCCGGCAAGGCAGTGGTCCGCGTATCGTTGCTCTGCTTCGCAAAGGGGAAGTGGGCAGGTTTGACTGCACTTGATGGCAAAGAGGTGGACTCGATATCCACCATGTTGCAGTCCGGCGTCGACTTCCCGGAGCCACATACGCTGATTTCCAATCAAGGAATGTGCTCGGATGGTGTAAAGGTGCAGGGGGTTGGTTTCGTACTCGACAATATGGAGGCATTGAGCCTGCTATCAAGTACGCCGGAAGTCTCAGACGTACTTACTCCCTATGTCGTTGGCGACGACATCAATGGCGACCCGAGACAAACAGGCAACCGCTGGGTCATAAATTTTTGGACGCGAGAAGAAGAGGAAGCGCGCCGCTATCCAGCTGCTTGGGATATTGTTTGGGAGCGCGTGAAGCCTTATCGAGATTCATTAACCAAACAGGTGCATGAACCGTGCTTTTGGAAATTCTGGGATCGTCGCGAAGTCTTCCACGACAGGGTCCGATCGCATGGTCAAGTCCTTGTAGCTTCTAAGCTCTCAAAGCATTTCTGCGTCGCGTTCGGTGATCCAAACAACATCTATTCGGAAAAAGTAAAGCTGTTTGACTTTGTGGGCTATAGTGCCCTTGCGATTCTTCAGTCCGCGTTCCACATCCATTGGGCACTGTTGTGGGGATCCACCACTGGAGAAACGCCTGCGTATGTCGGGACGTCGTGTTTTGATACCTTCCCATTCCCTCAACGAGTGCTCAAAGACGGCAAGATTACACATGATTTCTATGTACCGGAACTCGACGCAATTGCAATGGACTACCACCGCCATCGTGCTGAAATCTGCGCCGTTCGCGGTGAAGGCTTCACTAGCGTTTACAATCGGTTGCATTCACCCAACGAGTCAGGCCGGGACTTCGTAAGATTCCGAGAGCTGACGGTAGCATTGGATCACGCAGTCGCCCGTATCTATCGCTGGACCGACATTGACCTTGAGCATGGCTTTCACGATGCGCGTTACCTTGCCGACGCGGTCCGTACGCGCTTCACGATCTCCGAGGCGGCCCGAGTTGAAGTACTACGTCGGCTCTCCGCACTGAATCGCCAGCGATACGAGGAGGAGCTTGGCAAAGGTCTGCACAAACCGCGCAGGAAATATTAAACAAGGAGAACGCGCCCAATACTGCCGGTGTAGATAAATTGGTTAACATTGGGGTGAACGAACCGGCGAGGCTGGATGGCTGAAATGTACGGTCGACGTCAACGTGTTTGGCCGCGTCGGGATCAATCTCTATAGCAACATCGCCGCGGTGCTGACAGAGGCGGTGGCGAACGCTTGGGATGCGGAGTACGTTGAAATTAACATCGACCCGAAAGGGGAGTGGATCGAGATCCCAGACGACGGTGTTGGCATGACGATCAAGGACATGAACGAGAAATATCTTCGCGTCGTGAATACCTCACAATGAACAAAGAACTCGATCGACTCGAAAAGATCGTGGACCGAATATAGGAGCCGCCGGTGGCGAACTACCGTAATGCGTGGATCGTAATCGAACCACAACAATCTACAGGAACGTTATCCGTTCCGAACTGTACGATCGGGCTGGACTGTTCGCCAAATGTTGTTTCCGCGATCGCGGAAGGCGATTGGCTTCTCGTCGTCACTCCTACCGGCGATTTTGTTCGTGTAGGACGGGTGCTCCGGCTCCGGGCCGAAGCGGACAGTACAAGGGTCTACTTCGACCGCCTGCTCGTTGCCCTCGAACCGGTCGCGATAAAGACCGCAGGGCTCGCGCTGCCGGTAAGCGGTACTATCAGCCGGCTGCAATGGAGCGCTTTCGCCGAAGCGTTGCTGATGCTTACGGGCAAAACCGCTGAGGATATACCGGTGTCCGACGACCAGGCGTATGTTAGGGAACTGCTACAACTGGCGGTCATGGACGATCTATTGGGACCCGCCAACGGCCCGCACGAACGCATCGTCGATATGAGCGTGCGCGACCGATATCTCGTCGGCAGACTCGCACCCAGGGAATCGGACGGCAGCTGTATCGAGGGACTCGAAGGTCCGCTCGTCGCCGAAATCGAGGATGGCAATCCAGGCGATTTGGACGTGCACAAGGGCAGACACGAACCCGGCGCGGAATTCGACGGCGCGACTGGCCGGACCGATCCCGAAGCCGAGGCGCTCGACGAAATCGACGCAGCGAGCAACCAGTCGCTCTTGCCGTCCAGTTTGGGACTGACCTTCTGCGTCGACGGCGACGTCAGTGCGGTCGAGGTGGAGGCGCGGTGGGGGCGCTACCAGCGCGATTACGGTATTGAAATCTACAAGACCAGGAGAAACCCTGAAACCGGCGAGGAAGAACAAGGCGGGAAGGCTAAGGTCTGGCAACGCATGCCTTGCGGTGGCACGATCGCAATCGAATTGTGCGAAGGGCAGGTTCTGCACTGGGTGCCGGATTTCAACCAGCCAGAGGTCCGCGTACAGGGCACGGTACGCGGCAAGAACGCAAAAGGCGACCGCCTCGTCACGTTGTTCCTCGTCAACACACAGCAGGAACCAGTCGAGAACAAAGACAGCGCCTGGATTTTCCAGCCCGAGCTGATCGTCCGGCCGGTAAAGGGAGCCGCCGACAGGGCCGTTTTTCGGCGCCGAGTCGGTACACAGTCGAATTCAGAGGACTCGGAGCGCGACACCCTCGAAATGATTTATCGTCGGGAGGTCGAATTTGCGGTCGGTCACGGCGTCGCGGTGCATGTCGAGATCGCTGCCGGGGACGCGGAGCGCGCTGTCGAGGTGCGCACTGTCGTAATGCCTCAATACGAAGTCCCCGTAACTGAAACGCCGGGCTCTTGGCCGGAGGATCGGCCAGCGATGCGAGAGATGGTGGAGAAGGGCTATCTCGACATGCAGGAATTGGCGGGAATGGAGCGGCGACGGCTCGTCGAGGCTTTGGCGGTACTGACGAATGACTACGCGAAATGGATTGCCGAGCGACGCGACGGCATCGGCACCGATGTAGTCGGCTTCGACGAACACGCGTATGCAGCACTCGATCGTTGCGACGAAATACATGCGCGCCTAGTCGACGGCGTTCGTCTTCTCGCCGACGAGAAGAACGAGTTGGCCCTGAAGGCGTTTCGCTTCGCCAACGCTGTGATGGCTCAGCAGCGTATCCACAGCATCTACGCGCTCGCGCGTCGCCGCGGAGAAAACGTCGATGCTGCGGATTTCGACCAACGGAAGAACCGCTCATGGCGACCCTTCCAACTCGCCTTCGTCCTGCTCTCAATCCCGGCCCTTGCCGATCCGACGCATGCCGACCGGACGAACCCGGTCGAAGCTTTCGCAGACCTGCTCTGGTTCCCGACCGGGGGTGGCAAGACCGAAGCCTATCTCGGCGTCGCGGCAGTCGCGATGGTGATCCGACGCATGCAGGGCCAAGTTGGCGAATACGACGGGAGCAGAGGGCTGACCGTCATCATGCGCTACACGCTTCGGCTGCTGACGTTGCAGCAGTTCCAGCGTGCGACGACGCTGATCTGCGCCATGGAAGTCGCGCGACGCGAGGCGGTCGCCAGCGGCGACCTCAGTCTGGGCGCGGACCCGTTCACCATTGGCCTGTGGGTCGGCAACAAGGTCACGCCCGGCACGACGACCGACAGCGATTCTGCAATACAGCGCATTCGCGATCCCGACAAGTTCGATGCGGGAGGCGCGTCACCGGGCCAGTTGACGAGTTGTCCTTGGTGCGGCTCGGACGTGTCCGACCGGCGTGACATCGAGGTCGACAAGACAGTACTGCGCACGAAAATCTACTGCGGCGACAAGTGGGGCCATTGCGCCTTCTCTAAGGGGAAGTCGAGCAAGAGTCCCCACCCAGGCCTACCGGTATTGGTCGTCGACGAAGAGATCTATCACCGCCCCCCGACCATGATGATCGCCACTGTCGACAAGTTCGCGATGATGGCTTGGCGCGGCGAAACGCGCACCCTGTTCGGGCGCACCACGACGGAGTGTCCGCGGCACGGCCTGCTTTGGCCGGAGGCGAGTTGCAGCGGCAACCACCCGAGGCGCGGCGACCTACCGGCGACGAAGGTCCGAGCCATTCGCCCGATCCGTCCGCCTGACCTCGTCATACAGGACGAGTTCCATCTCATCAGCGGCCCGCTCGGAACCATGGTCGGTCTTTACGAGACCGCAGTCGACGAGCTTTGCACATGGAAGCTGGGTGAAGTGAGCGTAAAGCCCAAGATCGTCGCGTCCACCGCGACGGTTCGAAAGGCGAAAGAGCAGGTGAACAACGTCTTCATGCGGCGCGTGTCAATCTTCCCACCGAGCGGGCTCGACGTGTCGGATAACTTCTTCTCCGTGCAAAGACCGATAGCCCAGATACCGGGCCGTAAATACCTCGGCGTCTGTTCGCCGGGAAGTTCGCGCCCGGCGATGCTCATTCGCGTCTACACGGCGTTCCTCACGGCAGCGCAGGCCCTCTTCGACAAGTTCGGTCCGGCCGCCGATCCCTACCTGACGACAGTCGGTTATTTCAATTCACTGCGCGAACTCGGCGGGATGAAGCGTCTCGCCGAAGACGACGTGCAGACACGATGCTATCGGGTCCAAATGAGCCTGGTCGAGCGCCCGGGCCTCGCCCAGCGCAGTGTGAACTACGTTCGGGAACTCACTTCTCGCGTCTCCAGCCGAGATATCCCGAAGTACCTGGACCAGTTGGAAGTCAAGTTCAAAGCTGCATTCGACAACGAGTCGGGGAAGTTCGTTACCCGGTGGGACGAGGGAGAAACGCGCTCGATTGATGTCGTGCTTGCCACGAACATGCTCTCCGTTGGCGTCGACGTGAACCGCCTCGGCCTCATGGTGGTCAACGGACAGCCGAAGGGAACGGCGGAATACATTCAGTCTACCAGTCGTGTTGGGCGTTCCTTCCCGGGCCTCGTCTGTACGGTACTGGCGTGGGCTCGCCCGCGTGATCTGTCCCACTACGAGACCTTCGAGCATTACCACGCGACGTTCTACAAACACGTCGAGGCACAATCCGTGACCCCGTTCTCGCCGCGCGCGATGGACCGCGGCCTCACCGGCGCGCTGCTCAGTGTCCTCCGACTGGAAAACGACCCGTTGAATCCGAACACGGGAGCGAGTGTGCTAGATCGCACCGACAAGGACGAGGTGGTTCATGCGGCGGATGTACTTGTTGGCCGAGCGTGGTCGATCTCCGAACAGTCCGCTGTGAAGGACCTTGCCTCGGTAGAGCTGAGAGAGCGCATCGACGAATGGGCGAGCGAGGCCGGCAAGGGCGGGCGGATACTGGCTTACGAAAAGAAGGGGAAGAACAAGGACAAGATGGTGCCGCTACTACACCGGCCCGGTATCCAGGCCTGGAACAATTTCACGGTGCCCATGTCGATGCGCGAGGTCGAGCCTGGCGTTCGCCTCATCATGAATGCCGCGCGGTTCGGTGACAAGGGACCTGCCTGGACGCCACCGCCCGCCGGCGGTCGAGATGGCGACGGGGAAGATGGGCCATGAACGGCAAGTCACCTGTCGGCGAGATTCGAGCGAGCCAGATTTTGTGGACCTACGGTCCGGGAGCGCTGATCGACCTGCCCAGCCTGTCTGTCCTCACGATGGGCGTCGACCGTTGGGAAAAGGACCGCTGTATGCAGATTGAGGAAGCGCGGCTGCTTTCCGCCGTGCGGAACGTACTCGGCCCGCAGGTTGAAAGTCTACGAGTGCCGCCGTTTCGACAAAGCGAAGATATCGATCCGTATTCGGCGGAGGCATTGATCGGCGTTCCCGTTAGACCGTTCCCGCGCTGGATGCGTTGCGTGAAATGTGGCCTACTGTCCGAGTTCGATCTCGGGCTGTTCACAATCAAAGAGAACCGCTATCGGCCCGAGAATACGAGATTCGTTCATGAAGGATGCAAGGGCTCCCAAGGGAACCTGCGCGCAAAGGACGCGGACGCCGTTCCAGCCCGTTTCCTGCTTGCCTGCCGCGACGGTCACCTCGACGACTTCCCATGGCGCTACTTCGTCCATAGCGGACCGTCGGACTGTAAGGGTACGCTACGTTTCTTCGAGAGCGGTGCGTCGCTCCAAACTGAAAACCTATGGGTCAAATGCGACGAGTGCGGCTCATCGCGCAACATGGCTCACGCTTTCGGCAGGTCCGGCAAGGAGAACCTGCCACGCTGCCGTGGACGCCACCCGCATCTTGATCGCTATGACGGCGCTTGCGAGGAACACGCGCGGGCCGTGCTGCTGGGCGCGACCAACAGTTGGTTCCCGATCACGTTGTCGGCGCTGGCCATACCCCTTGCCCGCGATCCGGTGTCCCAACTCGTGCAGGACGGCTGGGATTATTTCGAGGATGTCGGCTCCCAGGCTGAGGTTAGCCTCGTGGTGAAGACGCTCAAGAAGACCGGCGCGCTGCCAGGGATTGACAAGCAATCACCAGCCGCGATCTGGAGCGCCATCGAAGCGGTCCGAGCGGGCGAAACGCTGAACCGTGTCTCGGAAGCCGACATCAAGGAACCCGAGTGGGAGATCCTGACCGATTCAAATCCATCCACGGACTGGCCGCATTTCCTAAGTAAACCGGCGGCGGTTCCAAATTGTTTCGAGAAGTATATTTCTGGTGTGTTGCTGCTCGAACGGCTGCGGGAAGTGAACGCGCTGCTCGGCTTCACGCGAGTCGAAGCCCCGGAGGAATCGGGCGACCCCAACGAACGCCCACCAATGGCCGCGCTGTTTGCCGAAGCACCCACGTGGGTTCCCGCAGGCCAGGTGCACGGGGAAGGCATATTCATCCGATTCGACGAAGAAGCGCTTCGGGAATGGGAAGAACGGGAAGCCGTGCGGGCGCGGGACGCGAAACTCGTCGTCGGGCACAGGGGATGGCGAAACTCGCGGAAGCTCGATCCGGACGAAAGCTATCCCGGTGCGCGGTACGTGTTGCTGCACACCGTAGCCCACCTGTTGATCCGCGAACTGGCCCTCGAGTGCGGCTACAGCGCCGCTAGTATCCGCGAGCGGATTTATGCCGATACCAATGGGGAGCAGTCGCAGGCCGGTATCCTCGTTTACACGGCGGCTGCGGATTCCGACGGTACGCTCGGCGGCCTCGTGGATCTCGGCAAGCCCGAAGACCTCGGCCGACTGCTTGAGCAGGCGCTGTTACGCGCCGGAGTCTGTTCGTCCGACCCGCTTTGTGCCGAGCACGAGCCTGACAAGGATCGCTCACTGCACGCTGCGTCCTGCCATGCCTGTTCCTTCGTTTCGGAAACTTCGTGCGAGCGCGGAAACCGCTACATCGATCGCGCGCTTGTCGTCCCTACCCTTGAGGTCGCTGATGCGGCGTTTTTCGCTTGAGGCGTGCCGTGGAGAAACTGCTCGCAGCGATTGACGATCTCGTCTCAAACACGCCGCCCGAGAAGATCGGGTACCTTGCGGATTCCATTCGCGGACTGCCGGGACCGGAATTCTGTGCAAAGTTGAACACTTGGCCAATGAATCCTGGCGCGAGAACACGACTGGACCGCCTGATGACCGCCTGGCAAGCCTCGTGTATCCCATCGGCCGAACTCTCGGGCATGTTGCTCGGCGCGAGTCATGTCTATCGTCAGGTTCGCTCCGAGTCGGACACGGAACTCGTCTGGACCGGCCCCTCAAGTGCGCTCGTCGCGACGCGCAAGACCGAGCAAGTGCTACTCCAGGTGATCAACACCGCACGCGACACCCTCTTCCTCAGCAGTTTTGTCGTTTACGACGTGGCGTCGATCATGGACGCGCTGGCGAAGGCCGTAGATCGCGGCGTCGTCACGTCGATGTTGCTCGAATCCAGTGCCAGACATGGCGGTGCCGCCTCGATCGACGGTATTGCACGCATGCGGACAGCTCTTCCGTCGGCGCGAGTCTACTTCTGGAAGGACAAGGGCGACGAATTCGCGGGCGGCAAGGTCCACGCGAAAGTGGCGGTTTGCGACGAAAAACTCTGTTTCATTTCAAGCGCCAACCTGACCGGCCACGCCATGGAGAAGAACATGGAGGCCGGCGTTCTGATCCGGGGCGGTCCCCTGCCGAGAACAATGCATCGGCATCTCGAAGCCCTCGGCACCGTGAAGATCGTGCAGACGTGAATGGATACGGTCAACCAGGAAACACGCTCGCGCATCATGTCCAGCGTTGGACAGAAGAATACAAGCGCAGAGACCACGCTTCGATCCGCACTTCACGCGGCCGGCTTGCGCTACCGCCTGCATGACCGCAGACTACCGGGTAGTCCCGACCTTGTTTTTCCCAAGTATCGCGCTGTGATCTTCGTTCACGGCTGCTACTGGCACTCACACGGTTGCTACAGATCGACGATCCCGAAGTCCCGCCGAGACTTCTGGGAGGCTAAGTTCCTAGCAAACCGAGAGAGGGATAAGCGCAACATTGGGCTTCTGCGGGAAGATGAGTGGCGCGTGATGGTCGTCTGGGAATGTGCTCTGGTAGGGAAATATGCAATACCATTGGTGGAAGTGACCGAGCAGGTTCGTGATTGGCTTGAAGACACACACAAGTGCAGAGTGGTTTCGGGCGTGCCAACAGACACACGAACGCGTAAAGAACGCCGGTCGCTGAAATCCTGAACACGGCGCCGACGTTGCGCAATTCTCCTGTTGCCGGGATGACGACAGCCACGGCTATCGCAGGTCGAGCTCCCGCAAGAGTTCCTCGACGCCGATGCCGTGATGCCGGGCGATGCTCTTCAGGATGCTCGACAGGGTCTTCGCCTTGATGGGATCGTGCAACGGGATGACCTCATGGTGTTCGCCTCCCATCTGTGTCGTGACCCGTACGTGGGAGCCCCGCTGCCGCACCTTCTCGTAGCCCATCCGACGAAGCGCGGCCAATAGAACGGTGCCGCTTACGTCGCGCGGGACCTTCACGCCACTAGCACCTCGTCCCTCACGTAGTGCAACCGAATCAGGCGCGGCCGAGCCGTGTCGTCGTCGAAGTAGCAATCCACCGCTTCTCTGACATTACGGCGGAGTTCATCCAGTGTGTCGCCCTGCGTGTGGATGCCGAAACCCAGGGCACTGGCCGAGTAACCTCCGTCCAGTTCGTCGTCGCTTACTTCGAAAATGATCTCTGTTCCCGACATCGCTCACTCCGATTTTTTCTGCCCTCGTCCCTTCGGGACTCGACGGGAGTCTCCTGGCAGCGGGCCAAGGTTCATTGCGTGCATAAACATCCGTGGACATACTGTCAATCCCGGTATCTCCTGTCAAACGTGGCGTGCCCACGGCGGCGTGCGGAGTTCGAGCGTCTGGCGTGTTACAGCGCCGGAACCGCAGGGGTAAAGCGGCTTGAACGCAATTCGGGCCTGCCTCTCGAAGAACATACCTCGGTAACGGTAACGACCCCGCCTATCCGGCCGGCGTGCGCGTGGTAACCGTTCCGTCGGGCCGTGGAACCGTCGAGCCGAAGGGTCGCGTTGGTTGGCACAATCGAGGAATTTCCTGCCGTGGCGGCGGTTCACGACATGCATCCTTCCGAACTTCCACGGGTGGACGGAACGGTTACCGCGCGTGCGTGCGCTGGGGGATACGGCTGTTGTACTTTGAACCGCTTCCGATATGCTTACGGTGATGGTGATGGCTTAACTAAAGCTTAAGAAAATGCGGTGAATTCACTAGGTTGTTCGTATCAGGAGGAAACTACCACTATTTGTGTCGACAGGGATTTCGCCGGACTGACCCGGGAAGTCCTTCCGGAAACCGTCCTCCTTGGAGGGTTTCTTTGCGAGCGGCGAAGTCGCCTATCTAGTCCTGCGCTTGAAGATCAAGGGAGAACGGCGCTCGACCCAAGCCGGGAATGCACGGGCACGTCCCTATATCGCCGACGAACTCTGGAGCTGGCCCTTAGCGTCGGGGAAGCTTCGCATCGCCCCTGAACCGCCCTGTTGGGAGAACCTGCTGAACCCGCATGGCGTGCTCCACGGATACCGGGCGTCTGCCGGCCGTTACGATGGGACTCTCCAAATGCGCTTCAGTGCCGCCAAGCCTGTGGCGTACTCCTCCAAGTAGTTGGCGAAGGGGTGAAATCCAAGAGCCTGCCGGTGGCGCCACTGGCCTAGATCCCAGCCCGATTCTACGAGATCCGATACTCCAAAGATGAACTCCAGTGTGTTCGTGAGGAAGATAGTACAGTGGTTCGCCAATTGGGCTCTTCTCTTGTCTGGCCTATCCCCGTGGACATAGAGGTGCCGCAACTCCACCGCGGCATCAATCACAAGATCGAGCTCTGGCAGGTCTTCCCCTAGTGCGACTGTTACGTAAGTTTCCGCGCGATGCTTGATCTTGTTCTTGAGCGTGGGTTTCCCTATTTGGCCCAGGTACCCAAGGATGCTGGACCTTTCAGCACTTTCCGGGAGTTCACTGAAAAGGGCCTGGGTTCTCTCTATTGCCCGTGAAAGGTTATCCGGGAGTGGACGCTCAGCAGGCGCCGCATCTCCCGGCGAGAGATCAAACAAGTTGGCCGCCCCAACGATACGATCTGCACCGTAGGTTCCTTGTTTGCTCCATCCGTCCATAAATCGTACTCGGGCCGGTGTCCACTTATCATCGCGGCTCAGCCATGCCGACAACAGGTCAGCGAAGTTGCAGGGTTCGCTCCCGGCATCGATGAGCGTGTCAAACCAATTTGGTTGCTCGCGTTCGTTTCTTTGGGGCCGACGCGGAAACCCGTTCAAATATACGGACGAGGACAAGGGCGGCTCTTGGCCGAACTGGTTATGAATCTCGACCTTCAGGAGATTCTGAGGACGGCCAATGACAATTCCGAGAAACCGGAGAATCCTGCCAAGGATGCGCTGCAACTCCCATATGTCGATTGGAGCAGGAAAGTCGATCTCGATGAACACCTCGTTTGTTGTAGCTGCTGGAGTTCCCGCCTGCAGCCTCCTGGTGGGATTATGTGACACGGAAACCCTTCCAATCGGAGTATTCGCCGAAAGGATCTTGAACTTACCTGACCAGTAGCTGAAACTCGGATGCGCATCGTCCTCGACGGGAATATTCTTCCTGCGCAGTAGTTCCCGTGACTCTTCTTCATCAAGTAACAAAGACCCGAAAGTCCCCCGGTCAACAAACAGGCTCTCAGCATCGTCGATCAAGAACGAAACCCGAAAAATCTCACCACTGAAACGGGAACCACCCACAACGACGAAATGGGGATAGAAGTGATGATGGTGGCCTACATTCGCATTTATATACGTTGACTTACCAAGGCCTAAACAACGTATGAGAGAAACACATCTCCCGTCGTCCAGTATCCCTTCGATCCTCTCCTTGTTCCCTAACTCCTCGCGCAAAAACCCGACTTCATCGACCTCCCATAGGTCCAACCTGCTCTTGTGTCCATCAAACGTGAGTGTCCCGTACATGTCATCATTTGGAGCGACAGAGAAGAGCCCATTCTTCGACCACTTCTGATTTGCTTCTGCCACAGATTCTAACCCCCATACTTTGAACAAGAGGAGCCTACCCGGATTTGTCGTGAAAGCAAGCTGCTTGAACTGAGCGGGGACTCTGCGGATACGAGCCGCAGGGCCCGAGACTCCTGGTCCCGGCGCGCTTCCGAACCACGCGACACGAGTTCACAGGATATCGGCCGCGATGCTGTCAGCGACCCGCGTCGCCGCCTCGTGCATGGAGTCCCGCGCCAGATGCGCGTATCGCGCCGTGGTTTCGACATGGGCATGGCCCAACAGCTTGCCGATCACGGGCAGACTCTCGCCGAGTGCCAGCGCGCGGGAGGCGAACGAGTGTCGACAGTCGTGAAGCCGGACATCCTCGAGTTTCGCCCGCTCGCGCACGATGCACCAGTGACGGTCGACAAAGCACAGCCGTTCGCCCTTCTTCCGGCCCTGTATCACCCAGGGATTGCCCTCGGCGCGCGGAATGCCTGCGAGCACCCGCTTAGCCTCGGGGGACAGCGACACGGTCCGCGCGCCCGTCTTGGTGTCGGGGAGGTGCAGTTCCATGGCTTCGAGGTCCACGTCTTTCCAGCGCAGCGTCAGGATCTCGTTCTTCCGGCACCCGGTCAGCAACAGGAGCCGGATCGCCGCCGCGGCATGCACGGAGATGGCACCGCTCGCCTCAGCCTCGTCGAGTGAGCGCCCAAGCCGACGGAACTCGGCCGCGGTGAGGAACCGCTCCCGCCGTTGCTCCCGGTATTTCATCCGGCGCGGGCACGGGTTGCTCCCCTCGGGCATCAACCCCCAGGACTCGGCCATGTTGAACATCCGCGACAGGAGGTCCAGCGTCCGGTTCGCCATCGTCGGTGTCGTGCGCATCGCGTAGTGCAACTCGCGTACATCCTCTCGCCGGACTCGACTCAGCGGCAGCTTCCCCAGCGCCGGGATGATGCGCTTCTCGGCTCTTCGGCGGTACGCCCTCACGGTGTTCGGCTTGCAGTGCTCCTCCGCGTACTCATTGAGGTACCGCGCGGCAAGCTCGGCCACGGTCGGTTCGTCCGCGCGCTTCGCCGCCAGCGGCTCTAGCACCGGCTCCTCGCCCGCCTTGATCCGCGCGATGATCAGCGCGGCGCGTCGCCGCCCTTCCTCGGGAGTGATCACCCCGTGTCGGCCCACCGTAAGCCGTTTCGCTGAGCCCCGTGCGCGAGTCTGCACGACATAGTATTTCGCGCCGGTGGGGTAAACCCTGACACCGAAGCCCGGCTGCTCCGAGTCCCAGAACACCGTATCCTTGTCCACCTTCAGCGCCTCGACCGTGCGCCTCGATATCGACCTCGTCGCGAGTTTCGCCATAGCGCTCCTCCGTCCCGCCTCAGCCCGCGTCCGCGTCCGGCCCGAAGATGTCGGCGCCGAGGCTGCCGCCTACCTTCGCCGCCGACGCCTTCTCGGTGTCGCGCGCCAGGTGGGCGTAACGCGCCGTCGTGGCCACCTGCCCATGGCCCATGAGCTTTCCGATCATGCTCAGACTCTCCCCGAGTGCCAGCGCACGGCTCGCCCAGCTGTGCCGAAGGTCGTGAATCCGCACGTCCTTGAGCCCGGCCTTCGCGCGAAGGCGCGCCCACACCGCGTTCACGTCGACCATATGGGCGCCAGCCTTCCTGCCCGTGATCACCCAGGGGTTGTCCCCGTTCCGGGGAATCCCGTCGAGCACCGCCTCCACCGCCGGGGTCAGCGGAATGCTCCGCGGTCCCGTCTTCGTCTCGCTCAGCCTCAACTCGCGCGCCGCCCGGTCCACGTCGTCCCACCGGAGTCGCACGATCTCGTTCCTCCGGCACCCGGTCAGCATCAGCAGGCGGAGCGCCGCGGCCGCCGAGGGACCCACCGAACCGTTGGCCTCCGCGTCCTTGAGCACCCGGCCCACCTCCCGGTACTCCCCGGGCGTGAGGAACCTCTCCCGCCTGACTTCCTTGTACCGGCGCACCGCCCGGCAAGGGTTCCGACCCGGCGGCACCAGCTCCCACGCCTCGGCCATTGAGAACATCCGCGACAGGACCCTGACCGCGTTGTTCGCCGCCTGCGGGGTCTCGCGCAGCCGGTAGTGGAACTGGGCCACCCGCGACCGGTCCACCTCGCTTATGGGCAGTTCACCGAGTTCGGGCAGGATGTGGCGCCAGATGATGTGGCGGTAGTTTGCCTGCGTCCGCTCCCGGCAGTTGACCGCCACGTGGCCTTGCATGTAGCGTTCCGCCAGGCCCGCCACGGTCAGTTCCGGCTCCACCGGCGCCCGAAACGGCTCCAGGCCCCGCTTGATGCGGTCGATCGCCTCAGCCGCCTGCTTGCGGGCGTCGTCCGCCAACAGTTGACCGTAGCGGCCGAGGGTGACGCGTTTCGGACCCTGCGGGCCGCGCGTCTGGACCACGAAGACCTTGCGGCCGGTGGAGTAGACCCTGACGCCGAACCCAGCTAGGTCCCTATCCCAGAAGACGGCGTCCTTGCCGGTTACCGCCAGGGCGTCGATGGTACGCTTGGTGAGTTTCTGATCGCTCTTCTCCAACATCGCGTGACTCCGGTCTCTGCTACCTGGCATTCTTGGTCTGTGGCGATGCCACGGCCGGGGCAGCTGCATTTGCGCATTCTGCCGGGCCATGCACGGACACGCTCGGCGGTTCCTTCGCCGCCATTACCCTTGACTGGACGAGAGGCACAGGCCACAGTAGTTTTCTGTGTCTTCATCCAACACAGAATTCGTAATCGGATCGCAAGCGACTGGAATCGAATGCAGGTGTATTGAAGCGCATCCACGGCGCGAACGCAAGCGCTTTGCGAGACGAAGATTCACTTATAAGTGGCTAATATACAACAAAATATGACAACCCTGCGCAACTCGGCGCAGGCCTGACCAAGCAGGTCAATCTGCAAGCGAGATATCATGCAAGAAGATCGGTTTCGCGTGGTGGTGCTGGACGACTACGAGCGGTTCTGCACCTCGGTGCCGGCCTACGAAGAAGCCGCCGAATTGGCCGAGATCACGGTGGTGGAGCGCAAGCTAGTCACCGATGACGAATGGTCGGCCGCGGTATGCGACGCCCACGCGGTGGTGCTCATGCGCGAGCGCTCGCCGTTCCGGCAGCGCGAGTTTGCCCTGGCGCCCTCGCTGCGCTTCATCTCGCAGATCGGCCGCGGCATCCCGCATCTCGACCTGGCGGAGGCCACCCGGCGCGGTATCGTGGTGTCGTGCACTCCCAACGACTCCGGGGCCTCGACCGTAGAGTTGACCTGGGCGTTGCTGCTGGCTCTTGCGAGGCAGATCCCTTCGGTGAGCCGGGGCATGCGGGACGGGGCATGGCCGCCGGCGGTGGGCATGCTGCTGGAGGGGCGGACCGTGGGCGTCATCGGCCTGGGCCGCATCGGCACGAAGGTGGCGCGGATTGCGAGCGCCTTCGACATGAACGTTCTGGCCGCCGGCAAGACCCTCACCGACGAGCGGGCCGCGGAGGCGGGCGCGCGCAGGGTTTCCCTCGACACGTTGCTCGACGAGTCGGACATCGTCTCGGTCCACTGCCGGCTCAACAACGAGACACAGGGGCTCATCGGCCGCCCCGAGCTGCGGCGCATGAAGCCCGACGCGCTGCTGATCAACACGGCGCGCGGCCCGATCATCTCCGAGGAAGCGCTGGTCGAGTCGCTCGGGCGGGGGCATCCGGGAGGGGTCGGCCTCGACGTCTACGACGAGGAGCCGCTGCCGCCGGACCATCCGCTGCGCGGCTTCGCCAACGTCATCCTGGCTTCCCACCGCGGCTACGCCGTGGACCGGATCCTGCGCCAGCGCTACCAGGCGGCGTTCAGCAACGTCATCCGATTCATCGAGGGCGCGCCGGCGGATGTGGTCAATCCGGAGACCCTATCCCCCTCTCCCTCCGGGAGAGGGCCGGGGTGAGGGAGTCCCGTAGCAAGCAGGCCGTTGCCGAGGGCGGATGGGAGGGGCAGGTATGCGAAGAGCCCTCACCCGGCCTTCGGCCACCCTCTCCCAGAGGGAGAGGGTTTAGGTTGGGCTCCGCCGGGGGCACTCCCGGAGGGTGAGGGTTTAGGTTGGGCTCCGCCGGGGGCACTCCCGGAGGGTGAGGGTTTAGGTTGGGCTCCGCCGGGGGCACTCCCAGAGGGAGAGGGTTTAGGTTGGGCTCCGCCGGGGGCACTCCCGGAGGGTGAGGGTTTCGGTCCTTACGACTCCGCCAGGGCCTTGCGGAAGCGGTCGCGGTACTCGGTGTTGTAGAGGCGGGGGAAGTTCTCCGGGTAGTCCTCTCCGGGCTCCACCTTGAGGTCCACCAGGATGGGGCCGTCTTCCTTGAGGAGGGCGTCAAGGTTCCTGTCCCAGTCCTCCAGGCTGTCGAAGGTGTAGGTGTTGGCGTAACCGGCTTCGCGGGCAAGCCCGGTGAAGGTGAAGCCCTGGTGGGTCGGGATGGGGACGGCGCCGTTGGTCTCGTAGGTGCCGTTCTCGCAAACGCAGTGCACGAAGTTCTTCGGCGCGGCGTTGGCGATGGTGACGAGGGTGCCGAGGTTCATGAGCAGGCTGCCGTCGCCGTCCAGCACCACCACCCGCTTGTCGGGCCGCCCCAGGGCCAGGCCCAGGGCGTGGGACGAGCCCTGTCCCATGGCGCCGGTGAAGGTGTAGTTGAGGTCCGACGGCGCGATGTGGATCCAGTCCTGGGCCGCCTTGTACACCGCCACCACGATCTCGTCGGTCCGGTGGCGCGCCAGCACCTTGAGCATTTCGTCGCGTTTCATCATGATCAGATAGGCTCCCGTCCGATTAGCATGGCCACCGGTTTCTGTTCCGCGTAGGCCCGTTCCACCGCGGGCACGATCTCACCCTCCGTGCCCGGTGCCTCGATGTTGTGGTGCTCGATCTGCATGGCGTCCAGGATCGGCTCGACGATGCGCAAGCCGTAGCGCTTGGACTGGGTGGGCGGGACGCCGGGCTCCTTCTGGAGCATTCCCACCATCATGCACACCGGGTTCTTGCCCTGCACGGCCACGCCGCGGACCGCGTTGATGGAGTCCAGCAGCCCCGTGTACTGCATGAGCAGCAGCGAGCGGTGCCCGGCGGCGTAGAGGCCGCTGCAGATGGACACGCCCTCGTCCTCCTTGCACACCTGCACGACCTGGAAATCGGGATCCTTGATCATGGCCTTCAGCACGTGCTCACTGGTGGTGCGGTCCGGCAACGCGACGATGAACCGGATGCCGGCCCGTTTGATCTCCCGGATGAGGTCTTGCGCCTTGAGCCTGTCGGCGTCGTTGTCTCCGGCCACGCTGTACTCCTTCCGTCGGTTTCAAGGCCCCGCAACGGCCGGCCCTGCCTCTCGCCGTTCGTCCTTAGCCCTTCGACCAGGCTCAGGACAGGCGTAGCGACGCGAAGTCGAAGGACCGACTGCAATGCCGACCTCTATACTATGGGCCTTCCTTCGAGGAAAGACTTGAACACACGCATGTCCTCGGCCGAATCCGGCCGCAGCTCGCACAAGCGCAGGGCGCCCTCGTAGAGGCGGACGGTGGGCCCGAGCCCGTGAACGGCGGGCAGGAGATCCCGGAGACAGTCGTACCAGGCCCGGCGCTCGTCCCGGTCGGGGGGCTCCGGGTCCCGGGCGTCGAGGGCGTGACACAGCCGGAGCCATTCATCAGTGGAGAAGCCCATCCGAAGGTCCGCCGGATAGAGGCCGAGGGCGATGGCCCGGGGCCGGGTGAAGTGCTGGCGCTCGTCGAATTCCAGAATGAATCCGGGGCTTGCTATACTTGCTATGTGGTAGTCGCACGGCGGCATCCGCGGCGTTCGTATGAAGTCGCCATAGCCGCGGTGGGCGCTCAACTCGTCGAAGATGCGTTGCAGCACCTCTCCGATCCGGGTTCCACGGTACGCCTCCGGGTGGCTGGGCCAAGGAAAGGCATGGTCTTTGCGACACGCGTTCGGGTAGAGCGCGGCGAGGAACTCGTGGAGCCGTGTCTTGCAGTCGCGGCAGTGCTCGGAATGTTGGGCGGAATTGGGGACCATCCGCATATTATTCGTGCTATCCGGACGAGAGGCAATTACGATGGGCTGGACTTACCTGTGCATTGCCGGCGTGTTCGAAGTGGCGTGGGTCATCGGCCTCAAGTACACCGCCGGGTTTTCCCGGCTGTTGCCGAGCGCGTTCACGGCCCTGACCATGGGGGTGAGCATCTACTTCCTGTCGCAGGCGGTGAAGACGCTGCCGGTGGGGACGGCCTACGCGGTGTGGACCGGCATCGGCGCCGTCGGCGCGGTCCTGTTCGGAATGATCCTGTTCGCCGAATCCAGGGACGCGCTTCGGCTGGCGTGCATCGGGCTCATCATCGCCGGCATTATCGGGCTGAGGCTCGTCTCCAACAACGGATGAACACCACGTCCCGGGAGCTTGAATGAAACGGATATGTGTCTTTTCGGGGTCCAGCAGCGGCGCGCTGGACGAGTACGCGCGGATGGCGACGTCGCTGGGCCGCGAACTGGCGCGGCGCGGCATCGGAGTGGTCTACGGCGGCGCTTCCATCGGGCTCATGGGATGCGTGGCCGACGCGGCCCTCGAAGAGGGCGGCGAGGTCATCGGCATCATACCCGAGGCCTTGATGGCGAGGGAGGTGGTCCACTCGGGCCTGACCGAGCTCAAGGTGGTGGACTCCATGCACGAGCGCAAGGCGCTCATGGCGCGGTTGTCGGACGGTTTCATCGCGCTTCCGGGGGGTTACGGGACGCTGGAGGAGCTGGCCGAGATGATCACCTGGCTGCAACTCAAGATCCACGCCAAGCCCTGTGGCGTCCTGAACGTCCGGGACTACTACGGTCACTTGCTCCGCTTTCTCGATTACGCCGTGGACCAGGGGTTCCTCAAGCAGAAGCACCGCGACAAGCTGCTCATCGCCGACACGGTGGAAGATATGCTGGATGCCCTGGCCGGCTTCCGTCTTCCTTGACCGCGACGCCCGTCACGGGCGGGTCTGAAACCTGATCCTGGATGTGAAACCTCGGACCGCCACCGCAGCCGCGGTGACCAGCGACATGAGCCACGCGAACCAGTCGCCGTAACGCACGTACGCCGTTTCCATCTCCAGCAACGGCACCGTGGCCGTCAGCACTCCTTCCGCGAACAGCGGCAGCGGCGCCGACATGCGGCCCGCGGGATCGATCACCGTGGTGACCCCGGTGTTGGTGGCGCGGACCAGCGACCGCCGCGTCTCCAAGGCGCGCCAGCGCGCCAGCCGCGCGTGCTGCCAGGGAGCCACGGTGCGGCCGTACCAGGCGTCGTTGGTCAGGTTGACAAGCAGGTTGGCGCGCTGGTCGCGCACAAACCGGCGCGACAGCTCCGGCATCAGGTCCTCGTAGCAGATGAGCGTCGCCGCCCGTGCGCCCCGAGGCAGGGGGAAGGTGCTCTCCAGCTCGCCGGGAGTGAAGCCTTCGCCGATGGGCGGCATGCCCGGGAGGCCGCCGATGAGCGGTGCCAGGGGAATATACTCGCCGAAGGCCAGCAGGACGCGCTTGTGGTAACGGCCCAGCACCGCCCCGGCGGAGTCCAGCGCGATGGCGCTGTTGTACTTCCGGAATCCGCCGCGGGAAAGGCGCCGGTAGGTGATGGCGCCGATGATCATGTGCGGATGGCGCGCCGGCAGCACCTCCGGTGGAACTCTGCCGGCCTTGTGCGGCAGCCATCTCTCCACCGCGGACTCGGGCCAGATGACCAGGTCCGCGTCGCGGCCTCTCGCGGAGAGATCCTTGTAGGTCTGTTGGTTGGTCCTCAGAAACGCCGCCTTGCCCTTCCGTTCGATGGAGATGTTCCCCTGCACGACCACGATCTCGAGCTTCCTGGCCGCCGCCGCGGCCGCGTCGATTTCCGTCAGCCGTACGTGTCCGTATGCAACGGCCGTCGCCAGCGCGGCGCATGCGGCGGCGGCGGTCCACGTCGCCGCACGAACGCTGGCTTCACCCTGGCGCGCCCGCAGCACCCTGTAGAGCGCGGTGCCGCACCACAGCAGCACGAAGGTGGCGCCGTAGTGGCCCACCAGGTCCGCCGACTGGTTCAAGGAGGTGAACACGGTCTGGCTGGTGGCGAGATACCAGGGGAAGAGGTTGGGGAACCAGAATTCCACGGCGACCCAGAACGCCGGCGGAAACAGCCCGAGGGGGCCGGTTCCGCACAGACGCACGAGGCCCGCGAACAGCACGAACGGTATCGCCGAATAGGCGACGAACAGGGCGAAAGCCAGTGTCGCCAGGGCATAGTTGACGCCGCCGAAGACATGAACGGTGTACACCAGCCAGTGGAAACCCAGGGCGACGGTGGCGACTCCCGTGAGCGCGCCGGCGCCCAGCGTCTGGCGCCAGCCGCGTGCGCGCTCCACCACGGTGAGAAAGGGGATGAGAGCGAACCAGGTCAGGGGGAAGAGGATCGGCCAGAGGAAGGGCAGGGCGATGAGCCCCGCGCTGAGGAGCGACAACCGAGATAGCGAGCCGAACCCAGCCATGGAGCCGGAAGTCTACGGGTCTCGGCTCCGGCCGTCAACGCGCGCCGGCTTCGGTCGTTTGCCCATTGACAGGAGATTCGCGGAACGACTAATGTGTAGGCCGCAGACTGCGCTAGCCATCCATTCGTGACAGCATCGTCGTCCAGTGCGCCAAACAAATCGTGAATTCCGGATACCGGAAAGGAGGAGACAAATGGGTCAAGCATTCGTAGATGCCGACGGGCATATCATGGAGCGCGAGAACGAGATCAACGAGCACATCGACCAGAAGTACCTGGGCCGGGGCAGCCTGAGCTTCCGTCAGATGCTGCCGAGCCTGGACAAGTTCCACACTCCCAGGAGCCGGCACATCGAGCCCGAGGGGATCTTCGACGCGTCGGTGGGGCCGGAGCGGTGGCTCGAGTTCCTCGCCAAGACCGGGATCGAGTCCTCGGTGCTCTATCCCACGGCCGGCCTATCCTACGGCCAAGTGCACTTTCCCGAGTGGGCGGCGGCATACGCGCGGGCCTACAACGACTGGTTCGCCGACAAGTACATCAAGGTGAGCGACCGGTTCAAGGGGGTCGCGCTCATCCCGGTGCAGGACGTGAAGGCGGCGGTGAAGGAACTGCGCCGGGCGGTGAAGGACCTGGGCATGGTGTGCGCCATGCTCCCCTCCAACGGCCTGGACCGGCACTACGGCTCCGACGAGTTCAATCCGCTCTACGAGGAGGCGGAAAAGCTGGACTGCGCCCTGGCGGTGCACGGCGGCTGCTACGGCGACCTGGGCTTCAACTCGTTCAAGGTCTTTCCGGCCACGCGCGCGCTGGGCATGCCGTTCCCGCTGGCCATCCACATGACCGGGATGATGTCGGAGGGCGTCTTCGACCGCTTCCCCAACCTGCGGGTGGGCTTTCTCGAGGGCGGCACGGCGTGGATCCCGCTGGTGCTCGACCGTCTGAACCGCGAGGTGGAGTACGGCGGCCTGCAGCTCAAGAAAGACCCCATCGAGTACTTCCGCGGCGGCAGGGTCTTCGTCGGGTGCGAGGGCAACGAGGACGTGCTGGTCTACTGCGTCAACCGCGTCGGACACGAGGTCTTCATGTTCTGCTCCGACTTCCCGCACGAGATCACCATGGACAACTGCATGGAGGAGATCGACGAGATCCGCGACCGGGACGAGCTCACCGACGAGCAGAAGCAGGCCATCCTCGGCGACAACGCGCGGAACTTCTACAAGATCTGAGGGCAGGCGCGGCGGAAGGGGCACGCCCTTTCCGCCGCTTGACGCTCCCGGAGCTAAGGGCTACCATGATTACGTCCCAATGGGGCGTACCATCGTAAGTCTCACCTTGCGAAGCCTACGCGAAGGAAATCCGACCGAGATCGTGGTTCAGCATAGAATCGTGCCGTGTTCGACTCCTTTTGCAGTTCGCGCCCAGGGTGTATGGCCATAACGTTTCAGGAGGAGAGCACATGGAAGGCAGGAGACTTTACATCGGCGGGTTGCCGTACTCGACGACGGACATGCAGCTCGAGGAGATTTTCTCGGCTCATGGCACGGTCGAATCCGCTCAGGTGATCATCGACAAGTTCACCGGCCGCTCCCGAGGTTTCGGGTTCGTGGAAATGGGGACCTCGGAAGAGGCCGAGGCCGCGGTCAACGCCCTCAACGAGACCGATCTCGGAGGACGCACCATCACCGTGAACGAGGCCCGGCCCCAGCGCCGTGATTTCGGAGGCCGCCGCTAGGGCGACCGCGGGTCGCCCCTGATCCTGACGGGGCGCATGCCCCGCCGCCTTACCGTTTCCGCGAGTCGTGAGGCCCATGCGCCTCACGACTCGGTTTCATCCCTCTCACCGCGGCGTGATTCCTTCACGCCGGATCCGTAGCAACCCTACGACTACGAGCCGCACGCATCGTTGCGATTCCCACCGGAATCGGGCATTTAGCAGGTTGTTGAAAGACTCGGTCCGACACGGGTCGGCGGACTGTTTCAACAACCCGTTGGGCGTTGATCCGCATTCGGGACGCGGGCGCGAAAGGAGAGTCGACATGGCGACAGGCAACGGATTCGGAACGGCCAGCGGGATCAAGCTGGTGGGGCGCATGGACCTGCCCGGCGGCGGCAAGGTCGAGGTGGACAAGGGTTTCGCCTACGTGGGTCACATGGACCCGCCCTACGGCACTTCGGTCATCGACGTGCGCGACCCGAAGAATCCCAGGCTCGTCGCCCAGCTCGAGGTGCCTCCGGGGATCCACTCGCACAAGGCCGCGGTGAGCGACGGCGTGATGATCGTCAACTACGAGCGCTACGAGAACAACCAGGACGCCCAGGGAGGCCTCAAGGTCTTCGACGTGTCGGATCCCGCCAAACCCCGTGAGGTCTCGTTCTTCAAGGCGTCGGCAAAGGGCGTGCACCGGTTCACCTTCGACGGCCGCTACGCGTACTTCTCTCCCGTGCCGGAAGGATACGTGGGCAACATCTGCATGATCCTGGATCTGGCGGACCCGGCCAACCCGCGGGAGGTGGGCCGCTGGTGGATGCCGGGCCAGTGGGTCGCGGGCGGCGAGGAACCCACCTGGCCGGGCACCATGCACCGGTGCCATCACCCCATCCGCCGGGGCGACCGCCTCTACGTGAGCTACTGGCACGGCGGCTTCGTGATCCTGGACATCTCCGACATGAGCAAGCCCACGCTGGTGAGCCATCTCGACACGAGCCCTCCCTACCCGTCGCCCACGCATACCACCCTGCCCATGCCGGAGAAGCTCATGGGCCGGGAGATCCTGGTGGTGGTGGACGAGGAAGCCCAGAAGGCGGCGCCTCTGCCCTACGCCTTCATGTGGGTGGTGGACATCTCCGACGAGAAACACCCCGTGCCCATCTCCACGTTCATGCCCGACCTCGACGGCGAGCCCGCCGACCGCTACGGCGCGCACCAGCCCAACGAGCAGGTCCACGGCAACGTCCTCTACGTCACCTGGTTCAGCGGCGGCCTGCGCGCGGTGGACGTGTCCAATCCCTACCAGCCCAAGGAGGTGGGCTACTACGTGCCCGAGCCCGGCAAGGGCCAGAACTCCGTCCAGAGCAACGACGTCTTCCAGGACGATGACGGACTCCTGTACCTGATCGACCGGCTCGACGGGTTGGAGATACTTGAGCCGCAGGTATAGGCCGAGACACCTGTGTCACGTTCCCGGATTTCGCCGGCTCGTCGCGAGCGTCCCGTTCCTCCTCCCTCCGACCCCCTCTCCCTCCGGGAGAGGGCCGGGGTGAGGGCACCCCGGCCCCACCGCCATGGCCGATCGTGAGAGCGCCACCGAGCCGCCCGCCGCGCTCGCCCACCTCCGCGTGGTGGAGCTGGGCGACGTGCCCGCCGCCTACGCGGGCCGTCTCCTCGCCGATCTCGGCGCGGACGTCATCAAGGTGGAGCCGCCGGGCGGCGCGCCCGAACGGAGGCTCCCGCCCTTCGCCGGAGGCGTCGAGGATGCCGAGCGCAGCCTGACCTCCATCCACGCCAACACCAACAAGCGCAGCCTGGTGCTGGACCTCTCCGCCGAAGGCGACCGGGACACGTTCACCAGGCTGTTGCTGTCCGCGGACATCTTCGTCGAGGCCACTCCGCTGGGCCGGCTGGAGGCCTGTGGGTTCACCGACGCGTGGCTGGAGGAGAACTGCCCCGCGCTCGTGACGGTGTCCATGACGCCCTTTGGCCGCACGGGTCCGTACCGGCATTACAAGAGCAGCGACGCCATCACCAACGGCGCCGGCGGCTTCCTCTACGGCCAGGGGGATGACCAGCGCGGGCCGTGCACGGCGCCCTCCCACTCGGCCTACCAGGTGGCCGGCTGCGTGGCCGCGACGCTAGCGGTGGCCGGGGTGCGCCACCGGCGCCGCAGCGGCGTGGGCCAGCGTCTGGACGTGTCGCTACAGGAGGCATTGACCTTCACCAACAGCAGCTCCATCGCCCGCTACACCCTGGAGAACCGCATGGGGCGCCGGCCCGGGGCCAAGACCTACGGCGGCTCGGTGACCAACATCTACCGCTGCAAGGACGGCCGCTACGTCCACTTCACCGCCAACCTGCCCCACATGTGGCGCGAGTTCACCCAGAACTGGATGTCGGGGACGGTCCTGTCCGAGCCGCAATGGGAGGACATGAACTACCGCGACTCCCGGAGCGACGAAGCCTCCGCCGTGGCGGCGGAGTTCATCAGCGGCTTCACCGCGGACGAGTTCGTGGCCGAGGCGCAGCGGCGGCATCTCTCCGCCGCCCCGCTCAACACCGTGGGGCAGTTCGTGGACGGGGAGCAGTTGGCCGCCCGCGACTGGATCCGGGAGATGGAGCACCCGGTCATCGGCCGCTACCGGGCGCCGGGCTTCCCCATGCGCCTTTCCGGGACGCCCATGCGGGTGCGCCGGCCCGCGCCGCTGCTGGACCAGCACCGCGAAGAGGTGCTGGCCGAGCTGGAGCAAGGCAGGCAACCCGCCGCCGTTCGCCCCCACCCCTCTGACCAAGCTCAGGACGGAGAACCCGTTCGCCCTGAGCCCTTCGGCAAGGCTCAGGACAGGCTTCGCGGAGCGCAGCGGAGCGAAGTCGAAGGGCGTTCACTCGCGGCTACCTGGCAGGCCGCGCCCACCGACGCCATGCTGTCCGGCCTCCGCATGGCCGACCTGACGCAGCAGTTTGCCGGCCCGCTGGGCACCGAGATCCTCGGCTACTACGGCGTCGAGGTCCTCAAGATCGAGTCCAACACCGTGGCGGCCCGGGGCCGGCGCGCGGCCATCCACGCCGACATGAACCGGGCCAAGCTGGGCGTCACCCTGAACCTGCGCCATGACCAGGGCAAGGAGCTGTTCCGGCGCCTGGTGGAGCGGTCCCAGTTGGTGGTGGAGAACTTCAGCGTTGGGGTCATGGAGCGGCTCGGCTTCGACTACGAATCGTTGCGCAAGGTGAACCCCGGCATCATCCAGGTGTCCATGCCCGGCTGGGGCAGGGAAGGACCGTTGCGCTCCTGGGTGGCCTGGGGCTGGCAGCTCCTGGCCTACACCGGGCTCATGCGCCTGTGGGGCTACCCCGAGTCACCCATGCGCGCCCGCTGCAAGATCGCTTGGCCCGACCGGGTCGGCGCCATCACCATGGCGCTGGGCGTGGCGGCCGCCGTCGAGCACCAGGAGCGCACCGGCGAAGGCCAGTTCATCGAGGCCGCGATGCTCGAGGCCCAAGGCGCCATGATGGGCCCCGCCATCCTCGACTACACGGTCAACGGCAACGAGTGGGACACGCTGGGCTACCGGGAAATATTGGGAGACCCCTACGCCCCCTACGGCTGCTACCCGTGCGCCGGCAACGACGACTGGATCATCATCGCCTGCGAAACCGACGAGGAGTGGCAAGCCATGGCCGGGGTCATCGGCACCGGCTCATGGGCCGAGGACGCGCGTTTCGCCGACCGGGAAGGCCGGCGGCGGCACCGTGAGGAACTGGATGAGAAGCTAGCGGAGTGGACCCGCACCCAGACCGCCCGCCAGGCCTTCCGTCGCCTGCAGCAGGCCGGCGTGGCCGCCGGCATCCCCATGTCCGGCGAGGACCTCTACTACGACATCCACCTGCGCGAGCGCGGCCACATCGTCGAGATGGACGAACCCCCGTGGGGCCGCGTCGCCCACCACGGGATCCCCGGCATCCCCTCCCGTTCCAAGGCCAGCGCCACTCTCCCCCCGCCCTGGATCGGCGCCCACAACGCCTACGTCCTGGGCAAGGTGCTTGGCCTGAGCGAAGAGGAGATCGTCGCGCTGGAGGAGGTGGAGGCGGTCAAGTAGCCAGTCGAGAGGAGGCATAACCTGGATTGGTGAACTGCAAAGGGAGAAGGTCATCCGTCCAAGTGATGGATGAAGTAGAAGATAGTGTGTCTACTTGCAGCAAGGAGGTGAGGAATAGACGTTCAGGTGCGGCGGCTTGACCGTTTCAGTTTTCTATAGGCCGCTTGGTAGTCGAATCTCTTTTGCTTGAGTTCGCCAGTTTCCCGAATGTTCCACGGAACTGTCCAGATCTCACCGTGTTTGCCTTCACGCACCTTGGCCGCAATTCGCGGCCACCACATCAAGATATGGGCGGCTTGAAGATGGCCTCGTGCATTGGCCCACGGAGGCGGTAGGTGAAACACGTTCAAACGGGTCCGATGGATAGCGACAATCTGATTTGGTTTCTGGAAGAAGTCCTTGTCTGCCGTTAGGATCGCATTACCGCCCTTCTTGGCGAACTCCGTGACCCAGTATTCATCCGGGGATCCGTGGTGGTGTTCGTCAAAGATGCTTGAGAATTCAATGTCGGCAGTCAGGACTTGACCACCGATCTCATTAACGCTGCGTACAATTGTTGTTGCAACGTGCTCGTCAGCCCTTATCCTCAAGCCGCCATCCCAACTTCAAACTCTACCGCTTCGACAACTTCAGTTTGCTGAATGCCCCACCAGTTGGCTACGCGCCTTTCATTTCCATTCTCAGCTTTCCATTGCCGGAAGACAGCGGCAGTTGGTACATGTAGATCTCCAATCACGGGACGTCCATAGTCGTATTTCGGATTCACTACCACATTTGGGCACGTCTCCAGGGGACGCCACTGTTCAGCTAGGTAGGTCCGCGGATCAAAGGTGACCCCTTTGGCCAGCACCTTTTCAATTGTGGCATACATTTCGTACTGGCCAGTGAGGATCTCCCATATGTGCTCTTCCTTTTCTTCTTCTGCCACCTTCTCAAAAATTTTCTTGCGGTCAGTCAGGAATTGTGCGTTCGACAGCGCGAACGGATGCTGAGTTGCGAGTTCGAGTCGTGCTTTCTCCGCTACCTTCCGGAGATACTGAAGGCTGACATTCTGCCGGCGAAAATGCTCGACAAACCGGACTTCAATAAGGTCCCAAAAGCTAAGCTCGTGGAACTTCGCCAACGGCTGATAGTCACGCCGAATTACCGATGGCGAATTATCGGTGCCTTCGAGAACCCACCTGTAAATCCGTTGTCGGTTGTCAATCCTCAGAAGGCGTGCCGCCTCCCTGACAGTGTAAAACCCCGCAAGTAGAGGATCTTTTTGTTTTGCTGCTGGTTCCACCGTAGCAGTTACTCCTTTCTCTGAGTATCGCCTTTTGTAGAAGAGAGTCAACGATTTGAGCACTTCGCGGCGGTCACTCCCCCTTGGCAAACGGCCCGAACGGTTCCGGGCGGAAGGGCTTGTCGCGGGCCTCGAAGAAGGCGCGCAGGCCGCCCTGCTTGCGGGCGTCCTCCAGGCGCTTGTTGAACTCTTCGCGCTTGCTGAGGCGGGCCATGGCGCTCAGCTCGGCGTTGAGCAGCCAAGCCTTGTGGAGTCCCATCATCTCCAGTCCCTGGGTGGCGATGGCGAGGTTGATCTTGACGGTCTCCGGCGGCACCAGGGCCACGCGCTCGACCATGCGGAAGCATTCCTCCAGGAGTTCGTCCGCGGGCACGACCTTGTTCACCAGGCCGATGCGCAGGGCTTCGGCGGCGTCGACGTGGTCGCCGGTGAGGGCGTAGCGCAGGGCGTTCTTGGGGCCGGCCAGCAGCACCCAGATGAAGTCCGTGCCGGCGGCCTGCCGCACCTGCGGCTGGCCGAACACGGCGTCGTCCGCAGCCACCGTGAGGTGGCAGGTGAGGGCCAGCCACGAGGCCGCGCCCAGGCACCAGCCGTTGACCGCGCCGATGATGGGCTTCGGGTACTCCCAGCGGTAGAGGCGCCGCCGCAGCATCTCCTCGCGGTCCTTGTCCCGGACCTCGTCGAACTCCTTGTAGAGCGGCACCCCTTCCGGCAGGGCCTGGGGCCAGACGGTCTCCGGGACGCCTTCCCGGGAAACGTCCTCGCCGGCGGAGAAGCAGCCGCCCGCGCCGGTGAGGATCACTCCCCGCACCTCGGGGTCGTCCTTGGCCTCGGCCAGGGCGGCGTCCAGCTCCGCCAGCAGGGCCTCGTTCAGGGCGTTGCGCCGTTCCGGGCGGTTGAGGGTGATGAGGACGCCGTTGCGTTGTTTTTCGTAGAGAAGGTTCTGATAGGTGGTCATGGGGTCTCCTGGGCGCCATTTCGCGCCCCGTCGTTCTCCTCCGTGAGCGCGGGCACGGGCGGGTTTGAAACCCGCCCCTACGTACCTTCGAATCGGGACAACAAGTCCGACGACCTCCCTGAGGGCGCGCCTATTCCCTGGGCTTCGATCTCGGGCCGAAGGGCTCGGGCTGGAACGGGCCGTCGCGCAGTTGCAGGTACTCGCGGATGTTGTTCTCACGGGCCTCGTTGAGCGGGCGGCGGTGCTCCTCGCGCAGCATCACGTGGGCCGGGGCGGAGAGTTGCGAGTCCAGCATGAGGGCGTCGCGCAGGCCCATCATCTCCATGCCCAGGGTGGCGATGGCGAGGTTGATCTTGACCGTCTCCGGCGGCACCAGCGCGATGCGCTCTACGAGCTCGAAGCACTCGTCCAGCAGCCGTTCGTGGGGCACCACCTTGATGACCAGGCCGATGCGCAGGGCTTCCTGCGCGTCGATGTGGTCCCCCACCAGGCCGTAGCGCAGCGAGTTCTTGACTCCGGCCAGCATGGTCCAGAGGAAACTCGTGTTGGAGCCGTGGCGCACCTCGGGCTGGGCGAAGACGGCCTGCTCCGAGGCGATGGTGATGTGGGTGCACAGCGCCAGCCACGAGCCCGCGCCCATGGCCCAGCCGTTGATGGCGCCGATGACGGGCTTGTCCAGCTCCCACAGACGCAGGAACTCGTTGCCCTCCCGGCCGCGCCAGGAATCGATCCAATCCGACGCGGACTGGCCCGCGGGGACGCCGTAGGGCCATTCGAGGTCGCGCCGCCGCCCCGGCTTGGGCCCCTGATCCATGCCCGCGGAAAAGGCGCGCCCGGCGCCGGTGATGATGATGGCGCGGACCTCGGGGTCGGCCACGGCCTCGTCCAGCGCCGCCGACATCTCGTGCTGGACCGTGGGGCTGATGGCGTTCATCACCTGCGGGCGGTTGAGCGTGATCAAGCCTGCGGCGCCGCGTTTCTCGTACAGGATCTCGGTGTAGTCTGCCATGGGCTCTTCCTATCTCCCTATTTCTCCTTCTTCCACACGATGCGGTATATCCCCGCGATCTCCGAGAGGGGCATGATGATGGGGTCGTAGCCGTGGGCGATGCTGATGAGGACCAGGTTGCCGTTTTCCTTCTTGATCCGCTTGATCAGGTACTCGCCGCCCACGGTCTTGATTACGCAGTAGTCGCCGGAGTGCCATTCCTTGTTGGGCGAGCATACCACGATTTCCTTGTCTTCGTAGCGCGGGCTCATGGAGTCGCCGCGCACCTCCACCCCGAAGGCGTTGGCGTCCCCGAGGTCGTAGGGGCGCGACACCCGGCGCCAGCCCTCGCCCACCGGGAACCCGTCCTCGGAGAACTCGCCCCGGCCCGCTCCCGCGCGCCCCACGACCGGAAGGTCGTCGGGCACGTGGCCGGAGACGTCGCGGACCTGATCGTTGGTGGCCAGGAGCCACTCCAGCGACACGCCGCACACCGAAGCCAGCCGATGCAGGATGGCCGACTGCGGCGCCCGGTCTCCCGCCATGTAGTTGTAGACCGCGGTCTTGGAGATGCCCGCCCGCGCCGCCACCTCCTGGGGGTCGCGGTCCGCGAGCGCCAGCGTGAGGCGGCGGGCGAGGTCGGTCTTGGGATGTCTTGTTTTTTTCCTTGGCATCGTGTATATAGTTCTCGAATGAAAAAAAGCTTGACAACATAGTAGTCAATTGATAACTTCCCGTCAAGCGCTGTCATGACGCGACTCTCATCGGGAAGGAAGGGCGACGATGGCAAGGGATACAAAAAGACATCTGAGATCGGTGGACGGAGGCCGCGAGACCAAGCAGTGGGCGGAGGTGGATTCCTCGCTGGTGGGTCTCTCGGTGCTCTCGGCCCTGAGCAAGATCGAGCACGGCGAGGAGGGGGAGGCCGACGTGGAAATCGGCGGCCGCACCCTGCGAATCCGTTTCGACCCGCTCCAGAAGCGGGTGCTGATGTTCGAGCTCAAGAAGACCCGGACCCGCAACTCCCGCCTCGCGGGTCCCCGTAACAAGACCCTCCACTAACAACGGCGGCGCCGGGAACCGGAGCCCGAGGCCAGCGTCTGGCGCAAGCGGGCAGCCTCGGGCGTCTTCCCGGCGTTCCGCACACATCCACCAAATCCGTCCGGCCAGACCGTTCTGCCAGTGGGGCCGGAACCGGCTACGGCGCAAACGTTTCGCCGAGCACGGCCACTACCAAGTCCAATCCGTCGTGTCCCATTGAGTCGCCGACGAAGATCCCTCGTCCACCAACACGTCGTCGTTGTGCTCGCGCATATGGCGAAAGGCATCGTCCCAACCGCTACGGGGCTCAGCGACACGGCGTATGAGCAGACCGTCTTCCCGTATTCCCATCTCTACCTCGTCCTTGTCGAGGAGTTGGCACTGCGGTTCACGAAGCTCCGTCCACACGCGTTACTCTCACCGCGTGCCCCGTTGCTAGCGACTCTGCCGCGGCGTCAGCAAGGGCCAGGGCGTTCAGGCCGTCTCGGCCGTCCGGATACGCCACATCGCCCCCCCGGACGACCGCGCAGAAAGCCGCGATCTCCAGCCTGTAGGCGTCGGCGTAGCGGTCCATGAAGAAATCGTTGAGCGGGTCGGTGGCGAAGCCGGTCCGGTCGGCCCGAGTCACCGTGGTGGCCACGGGATTGCCGGCGGAGATCATGCCATCGGAGCCGTGGACCTCGATGCGCTGGTCGTAGCCGTAGGTGGCGCGGCGGGAGTTGGAGATTACGCACAGACGGCCGCCGGCGGAGCGCAGCAGGGCCACCGCGGTGTCGACGTCGCCGGCGTCTCCGATGGCCTTGTCGACGAGGGCCGAGCCGGATGCAGTGACCTCCACGATGGCTTCGCCCACCAGGAACCGCGCCATGTCGAGGTCGTGGATCATCATGTCCCGGAACAGGCCGCCGGAGCGCCGGACGTACTCCAACGGCGGCGGCGCGGGATCGCGCGACGTGATCTGCACCAGCTCGACGGCTCCGATGCGGCCGCGGTCGATCTCGTCACGCAGGCGCCGGAAGGACGGGTCGAAGCGGCGGTTGAATCCGATCATCAGCGGCACCCCGCACCGGTCGGCCGCGGCCACGCTCCGTCGTGCCCGCGACAGGTCGAGATCGATGGGCTTCTCGCAGAAGATCGCCTTGCCCGCCGCGGCGGCCCTTTCGATCAGTTCGGCGTGCAGGTCGGTGGGCGTGGCGATGAGGACGCCTTCGATGGCGGAGTCCCCCAGGACTTCCTCGACCGAAGCGGCGCGGGTGCCGGTCGCCTGAACCACTGCCGCCACGGCGGCCTCGTCGGGATCGGCCACGGCTACCAGCCGCGCCCCGTCGCTGTCCGCGATGGAGCGCGCGTGGGTCTTTCCGATGCGGCCGGCGCCCAGGAGCCCGAGCCTGACGGGCTCGCCGGTCACTTCGAGTCCCGCTGGAAGATCCAGTCGTGATCGGGATGGTTCCGGAACCGCCACTGGCGCTTCGGGCCCGCCATGACGTTCAGGTAGTACATGTCGTAGCCGTAGGGCGCGCCGCACGGATGATGGCCGCGGGGCACCAGCACGGTGTCGCCGTCGGACACCGCCATGGTCTCGTCCAGCTCGCCGTCCTCGGTGAACACCCGCTGGAAGCCGAAACCCTGGGGCGGGTCGATGCGGTGATAGTAGGTCTCCTCGAGATACGTCATGGCCTCGCCCTCGTCGCTGTCGTGGCGGTGCGGCGGGTAGCTCGACCAGTTGCCCTGGGGCGTGTAGACCTCGGTGATCAGCAGGCTGTCGGCGATGTCGGCGTCGTCCATGGCAATGGGATGCACGTAACGCGTGTTGGCGCCCTTGCCGCGTTCCAGGACGGGTATGCTCGCCGGATCGATGGGGCGGGCCGCGTGCGCGCCGAAGCCCGGCGCCGAGCACACCGCGATGGTGCAGCCGGTCTCCGCCCGCGCCGACCAGGAGGTTCCGTTGGGAACATAGGCGGCATAGGGCTTGGTCTGCTCGAACACGTTCATGCGCTCGCCCTGGACGCCGAAATCGACCTCGGGGGTCGACAACCGCGCCTTGCCTTCGACCATCACCAGAATGACCTCGCGGTCGCCGGTGGCTTCCCCGGCGGTCTCGCCGGCCCTCAACGCGTAGACGGCGAAGCCGACATAGCGCCACCCGGCGTTCTCGGGCGTGATGTCCACGACCTTGCCCGTGGTCCCCGATGGCTTTCGCAACAAACTGCTCATTGGAAATCCCTCCTCAGCACGGAAGCCCCACGTAGGTCGGGTTCGCCGAAGGCGTAACCCGACAACCGTTCCCCGCAAGGTCGGATTACGCTTCGCTAGTCCGACCTACACGGTTACTCTCCCTCCGGGAGAGGGTGGCCTGCGATCCGTCCCGAACCCAACCCCTCTCCCTCTGGGAGAGGGTGGCCGAAGGCCGGGTGAGGGCTCTCCGGCACCCTGCCCTCCGAACTCCCTCACCCCGACCCTCTCCCAGAGGGAGAGGGAGTGGTTTGGGCACAGGCTGTTCCACGGGAACGACGCGGAGGAGCGGGAGAATCACCCGTTCAGTCCAAGCCCGCCTCCCGTGCCATGGCGCGAAGCGTCTTCAGCGCCAGGGTCTGATAGTATACCGGATCGCGTTGGGCCGGGTCCTGTTCGGCCTCCGCAATTAGCCAACCCGAGTAGGCGTGGCGGGCCGCGACGCGCAGCACCGCCGGGAAGTCGACGCAGCCCTCGTCGTCTCCCGGAACCGTGAACACGCCGAGTCGGACAGCCTGCAGGAACGACAGGTCTTCCGCAAGCGCTCTTTGCCGAACGGCGGCACGAACGTTCTTCGCGTGGATGTGGACGACGCGGTCCATGTACCGTTCCGCCAGGGTCACCGCATCGGCGCCGGCGAAGGTGGCGTGCCCGGTGTCCAGCAGCAGCCTCGTGTTCGGCCTGGCGCGCGCCATGAAAGCGTCGATCTCCTCCATGGTTTGGACCACCGTGCCCATGTGGTGATGATAGGCCAGTTGGATGCCCTGGTCGCGGCAGTGGCCGGCGATAGCCTCGACGGCGGCGCATAAGCCGTCCCAGTCGGACGGCGCGAGCTTCGGCCGGTCCCCCAAGGGTGCATCGACCGTACCGTGGACCGCTCCGCTCGTCTCGCACACGATGCAGACCGAGCACCCCAACGCGGCCAAGACGTCGAGGTGGGGCTGGATCGCCGCCTTCTCGTCCTCCACGGAGCGTTCGAGGAGCTTCAGCGAGTGCCACCCGGACACGTATGCCAGTCCGTAGGGTTTCAGGGTCGCGGCAAGGGTCGCCGCATCGGAAGGAAACTTGTGGCCCTTCTCGATCCCCTCGAAGCCGATCCGGCCGGCGTCGCTCAGGCACTGCTCCAGCGGTATGTCGCCCCCCAGGCTGTGATCGTCGTCGTTGGACCACGCGATGGGGTTGGTGCCGTAACGGATCACGCGGTTCTCCTCAACGGGTTACTTGAAAGGCTGGCAGGGGGTTGACGTCTACCGCGGGTCACGAGCGTTTCCTGAGCGCGGCGTCGTAGGACTCGCGCGCCGCGACAACCTCCGGGCGGTCCGACACCTCCGGCACCGCCACGTCCCACCAGTGGCCTCCGGCCTGGGTGCTGGCAAGCGGGTCGGTGTCGATGACGATGACTGAAGTCCGGTCGGCCGAGCGGGCCTCGACCAGCGCGGCCTCCAGCCCCTCGATGCCGTCCACGTGCGTCGCGATGGCTCCCATGGAGGCCGCGTGGGCGGCGAAGTCGATGGCCGAAGGCGTCTCGTGCCGGGCGGTGTCGAGCAGGTTGTTGAAGCTGGCGCCCCCGGTTGCGACTTGTAGCCGGTTGATGCACCCGAACCCCTTGTTGTCCAGGACGACCACGGTGAGCTTCAGGCCCAGCATGACGCTGGTGGCCAGCTCCGAGTTCATCATCATGTACGACCCGTCGCCCACCACCACGACCACGTCGGCCTCGGGCCGCGCCATCTTGACGCCGAGGCCGCCGGCGATCTCGTAGCCCATGCACGAGTAGCCGTACTCCAGGTGGTAGTCGCCGCGGCGGGGCGAGCGCCACAGCTTGTGCAACTCGCCGGGCAGACCGCCGGCTGCGCACACGACCATGCCGTTGTCGGCCATGGTCCGCTGGACCGCGCCGATGACCTGGGCGTCGGACGGCATCGCGTCGTCGCCTGTCGCCTGTGTTGCCGCGTCCGCGGCGCGGTCCCAGCCGGCCTTCAACCCCGCGTAAGGCTCGTCAGCGGCGTAATCACCCGGGTCGCGGTGATCGTACGGACGGTCAACTCCATGTTCGCCTTGAGCTGGCTTCAATATCTCGCTTGGCGAGGCGATGAGGCGGTCGCCCAGGACGGCATCGAGTTCCTCCAGCGCCGTCCGCGCATCGCCCACCACGGCCACGGCGTCGTGCTTGGTGGCGTCGAAGGCCGCCGCGTTGACGGTCAGCAACCGCATGTCCGGGTTCTCGAACAGGCTCCAGGACCCGGTGGTGAAGTCCTGCAACCGCGTCCCCACCGCGACGATCAGGTCCGCCGTCCGGGCCAGGGCGTTGGCGCTCTCGGCGCCGGTCACTCCGATTGCGCCGACGTTGCACGGGTGGGTCCACGGCAGCGCCGACTTGCCGGCCTGGGTCTCGGCCACGGGGATGCCGTGCCGTTCGGCGAACGCGGCGAGCGTTTCGCACGCGTCGGAGTAGTGGACGCCGCCGCCGGCGATGATGAGCGGCGCTTTCGCGGCACGCAGGGCCTCGGCGGCACGGGCCAGCTCTTCCGTGTCGGGCCGCTGGCGGCGCATGACCCAGGTCCGAGGCTGGAAGAACGCGTCGGGGTAGTCGTAGGCTTCGGCCTGGACATCCTGGCAAAGCGCCAGGGTGACCGGCCCGCACCCGCCCGGGTCGATGAGCGTCGCCATGGCGCGCGGCAAGGCCGTCAGAAGCTGCTCGGGGCGGGCGATGCGGTCGAAATACCGGCTCACCGGGCGGAAGCAGTCGTTGGCGCTGACGGTGCCGTCCGAGAAGTCCTCCACCTGTTGCAGCACGGGGTCGGGAAGCCGGTTGGCGAAGACGTCGCCGGGCAGGAACAGCACCGGCAGGCGGTTCACGTGGGCCACGGCCGCAGCCGTCACCATGTTGGTGGCGCCGGGGCCGATGGAAGAGGTCACCGCCATGGCCCGCTTGCGGTTGCTGGCCTTGGCGTAGGCAATGGCCGCGTGGGCCATGCCCTGCTCGTTGTGTCCTCTCCAGGTCGGCAGCGCGTCGCCCGCTTGATAGAGGGCCTCGCCCAGGCCCGCCACGTTTCCGTGCCCGAAGATCGCCCACACGCCCGCCACGAAGCGTTCGCCTTCTTCGTTCACCTGCGCGCTCAGATAGCGAACGAGCGCCTGGGCCGCCGTCAGTCGTATCGTGCTCATGGATCGTCAGTCCTCGCGGATCATTGTTTGGAACCCTGATACGAAATGTTCAGGCCGCCCGCAAACGTCATTCCCGCGAAGCAGGCCGTGCCAAACCACCCCCTCTCCCTCTGGGAGAGGGTCGGGGTGAGGGTGCCCCGGCGCCAGCAGCTCCCACGGAGGGGCAGGGTCGCCGCGCAGCCCTCACCCGGCCTTCGGCCACCCTCTCCCAGAGGGAGAGGGTTTTATACAGCCTGTTTCAGCGGGAATGACGGAGTGTGGGGCCGCGCATTCCATCAGTTCCCGGCCCGTGCTTCGTCCCAGGCTCGGCACAGCGCGGAGAAGTTTTCGGCCATGCGCGCCACCGCGTCGCGGTCGGCCATGTCGCCGCCCAGCCATGCGCGCGCGACTTCTCCGAAGATCGTTCGGCCCACCGCGAACCCCCTCACCATCTCATGCCGCGCCGCGACCCGGAAGCTCGCCCGCAACTCCTCGAACGGCGCGTCGAGGCCCAGCACTACGATGCCCCGGCAGTGGGGGTCGTTGCCCTCAACGACGGCGCAGGTCCTTTGCCATGCGGCATCGGACACCATCGGCTCCAGCTTCCACCAGTCCGGGAAGACGCCGATCTCGTAGAACCGCTCGATGACCGCCGCCGTGGTGGATTCGTCCACCGCACCGAACTTCGACGGGATGATCTCCACGAGGAAATCCAACCCGTGGGCCCGCGCGGCCTCGGCCAGCCGTTTGACCGTCGATTCCTGGTCGGCGCGAAGCTCTTCCGGGTCGTCCGGGTGGTAGAAGCAGAGGACCTTCACCACCTGCTCGGCGGGCCATTCCGCCAGCGCCGTGCCGAAGTCGTCGCCGATCTCCAGCCGCAGGGGCCGGCTCCCGGGCCGTTCCACCGGCCGTCCGATCCACAGTCCGGTTCCGGCCGCGGCGTAGAGCGCGTCGCGGCCCAGGCGGCCGTCGCACAGGATGCCGTAGCCGTGGCGGCCGCCGGCGACGCGAAGCGCGGCCTCCAGGCACAGGCGCTTGAAGGCGCCGATGCGGCGCGTGATGGCCGCGTCCGCCAGCGCCGCGGCGCCGCCGTCCGCGGTGACGCCGACCGCGTCGCGGCCGTCCTCCGCGGTGTGGCTGGTCGCGGTGACACCGACCGCGGTGTCGCCGTCCTTTGCGCTGACGCCGCACTCCCTGGCCATCTCCTCGAACTGCGCGCGGTGATCGAAGGCGAACACGTGCATGGCGGGCCACGCCTTGGAGCGGTTGGTGGCCCAGTGGACCTGCTCCAGCCGCGCATCGTGCCGCACGGCCTGAGTCGACGGCCCTTTCTCCAGAAAGTCGCGCAGCTCCACCTCACTGGGATAGGCCGGCGTGCAGCCGTGGCGCGACACCGCCAGCGCGCCGCACGCATTGGCGATGCGCAGTGTCTCGGCCCAGTCCTCTCCCGAAAGCCAGCCCTTGAGGAGGCCGGCCATGAAGCCGTCGCCGGCGCCCAGGACGTTGAACACCTCGACCGCGAACGACTCTCCGTTGACGCCTTCGTCCAGACTCGAGGGGACCGGACCCTCGAACGCGGTGGCGCCGGCGGCGCCGCGCTTGCACACCAGCGCCGCCTCCGACACGTTGCGCACGTTGCCCAGCGCCTCGATGGTGTCGGATGCGCCGCCGGCGATGTGGAACTCCTCTTCCGTTCCCACGATCACGTCGAACCGCGCCAGGGTGCTCTGCAGCTTGGCGGTGACGGCCGCCGACTCGATGAAGCGGTTCTCCCCGTCTCCGTGGCCGGAGAGGCCCCACAGGTTGGGGCGGTAGTCGAGGTCGAGGATGGTCTTCGCGCCCGACTCGCGCGCCAGGTCCAGCGCCCGCAGGGTCGCGGCCTCGGTGCGGGGATGGGACAGGTGGGTGCCGGAGGCGAGCACGCAGCGCGCCTCGGCGATGAAGTCCGGGTCGATGTCGTCGGGCGCGAGCGCCATGTCGGCGCAGTTCTCGCGGTAGAAGATCAACGGGAACCGCTCCTGGTCGCGGATGCCCAGGAGCACCAGGGCGGTCAGGCGTTCCGGGTCGGTGATGACGCCGCGCACGTCGACCCCTTCGGCCGCCAACTGCTCGCGAATGAAGCGGCCCATGTGCTCGTCGCCGACGCGGGTGATGACGGCGGACTTGAGGCCGAGCCGGGCGGCTCCGGCGGCGGCGTTGGTGGGCGAGCCGCCGATGTACTTGCGGAAGGTCCGCATGTCCTCCAGGCGGCCGCCCACCTGGCCGCCGTAGAGGTCCACCGACGAACGGCCGATGGAGATTACGTCGAGAACACGCTTCACACGGTGCCGCCCAGCGAGCCTTCCAACTGCGCCAGTTCCTGGCCGCCCGCCATCATGTCCTGAAGCTCGTCGGCCTGGATCTCCCCGCGCATGGCCGTGCCCAGGGTGGTGCCGCGGTTCAGCACGGTGTAGCGGTCTCCCACCGCCATGGCGTGGCGGACGTTGTGGGTGATGAAAACCACGCCTATGCCGCTCTTGCGCACGCGGTCGATGGTGGCCAGGACGTTCGACGTCTGCCGCACTCCCAACGCCGACGTCGGCTCGTCCAGGATCAGGATCTTGGCGCCGAAGTACACGGCGCGGGCTATGGCCACGGTCTGGCGCTCGCCGCCGGACAGCGTCCCCACCGCCTGGGTGGGCTCGCGCAGGCGGATGCCCATGTCGGCCATCCGCGTCATGGTGACCTCGTTGGCGTGCTTGAAGTCGATGTACTTGAACGGTCCCCACCGCTTGGTGGGCTCGCGCCCCATCCAGAAGTTGCGGGTCACCGACATCAGCGGGATCATTGCCAGGTCCTGGTACACCGTGGCGATGCCCGCCAGCATGGCGTCGCGAGGGCTCTCGAAGGTCACCGCCTGGCCGCCCATCAGGATCTGTCCGCTGGTGGGCTTGTGGACACCGGCCATGGTCTTGATGAAGGTGGACTTGCCGGCGCCGTTGTCGCCGAGCAGGCAGTGGCATTCCCCCGCGTGCACGGCCACCGAGACCCCCGCCAGGGCGATGACCGCCCCGAAGTGCTTCTCGATGTCCTGCAGCTCGATCAGCGAGGCGTCGTCCGTGTGGACGTCGCGCATTTCAACGAGTGGTTCGCTCATCATTCTTCTCCCGTGATCATCGTTCTCCCGTGATCATGCGGCGGATGTAGGTGTTCAGGATCACCGCCAACAACAGGATGAGCCCGAGGAAGACCCGGAACAGGCTGCTTTCCACGCCGGTGAAGAACAGGCCCTGCTGGACGACCCCGAAGATCAATGCTCCGAGCGCGGCCCCTACCACCGAGCCGTAGCCGCCGGTCAGCAGGGCGCCGCCGATGACCACGCAGATGATCGCCTCGAACTCCTTCAGGAGGCCGCGGTCCGCGGCGGCGGAGCCGAACTCCATCACCTGGCAGGTGGCGAACACCGTGGCGCAGAACGCCGTCAGCATGAACATGAGGATCTTGACCCGGTCCACCGGCACGCCGGTGTAGCGCGCGGCCTGGGCGTCGCCGCCCGAGGCGTATATCCAGTTGCCGAACTTGGTGCGGGTGAGCACCCAGTGGCCGGCGATGACCAGCACGATGGCCCACACCATCAACATGGGAATGCCGTCGACGATGGGTTCGCCCGCGCGCCGGCCGCGGGTAAACGTCTCGATCAACCCCATGTCGGCGAGCCACACGAACAGGCCGTTGAAGATCTTGCCGCCGAAGAGCGGCGCCAGCCAGTCGCCCGCCGCCGCCTCCTTCACGCCGCCGATGATGGTCTTGCGGGTGGTGGCGATGGACAGGAAGATTGTCAGGCCGCGCAGGATGTAGAGGAACGCCAGCGTGACGATGAAGCTCGGCAGGCCGGTCTTGATCACCAGCCAGCCGTTCAGCGCCCCCAGCGCGATGGCGATGGCGAAGGCCAGGATGATGCCGGACCATACCGGCAGGCCCCACTGCACCGAGACGATGGCGATGACGATGCCGGCGAATCCGATCATCGAGCCCACCGACAGGTCGAACTCGCCGGAGATCATCAGCAGGCACGCGCCCACCGCGATGATCGCGAACTGGGCCGAGACGATGCCCCAGTTCATGGCGCCTTCCGCACTGAACATGCCGGTGTCGGCGGCTACCAATAGAAAGAAAACAAAAACGAGGATCGTGCCGCAGATGGCGCCCAACTCGGGACGTATCATCGCGCGGCGGAGCGATGACATCTCCTTCAAACGTTCGTCGGCCATGACCTCCCCTCCCGGATGACGAGTCGCCCGCTACCGTGTGGCAGGTGCGCGGGCGGGTTGGAAACCCGCCCCTACAACCGATCAACGCGCGGCGTGCCACCACGGCGCGTGGCCGCGGCGGACACGCCCTCCCTGAAACGCGGCTACCCGATCAGCGGAACTCGCCGGCGTACTTCTCGACCAGAGCGATGTTCTTCTTGGTGACGAAACCGGGACCCGAGTTCATGTGGCCCGACGGCAGCACGCCGTAGCGGGCGAGTTGCGTCAGGATCACCACCGGCATGTAGCCCTGGAGATAGGGCTGCTGATCGATGGCGAACGCGATGGTGCCGTCCTTGACCCCCTTGGCGATCTCGTCGGAGAGGTCGAAGGTCGAGAAATGGATCTCGCCCTTGAGACCCATCTCCTGCAGCGCCGCCAGGGTCGGGTGGGCCGAGGTCGGGCCCAGGGTCAGGATGCCGTTGGCCTTCTGGTTGGCGTTCAGATACGCCTTGACCTTGTTCTTGATCTCGGACGGATCCTGGCCGCTGTCGATCATCTGGCGGCCGAGCTTCACGCCGAGGGCGTCGGCATAGCCCTGGCAGCGTTCGACCGACGCCGGGTTGGTGATGTAGTGGTTGACGCACAGGAACTGTTTGACGCCCGCTTTCTTGGCCTGCTTGCCGGCGCCGAACCCGGCGTCATACTCGGGCTGCCCGACGTGCAACAACGCGCCCAGTTGCTCCGACTGCTTCTTGGTCCCCGAGTTGATGGTGATGACCGGGATGCCCTTGTCGACCGCATCCGTGATCGGCCCCTTGAGCACGTCGAAGTCGGCGATGGTGACGATGATGCCGTGGGGGTTGGCGGCCGAGGCCTGCTCCACGATGCGCGCCATGTCGGCCAGGTCGCCGGTGGGCGGGTTGCGGTAGTCGACCTTCACGTCCATCTGATCGCCCGCCACCTTGATGGCGTTCTTGATGGTGTTCCACCAACTGTCGCTGTCCGGCGCGTGGCTGATGAGGACGAACTTCTCACCCGCGGCGGTAGCGAGGTTCGGAGCCCCCGCCAGGCCCATGGCCGCCAACATGGCGACCGCGAGTACGAACAACCTCGATTTCATGTGTTTCCTCCTTTCACACCATGCGCCCGAATCGTGCGTGGCGATGGCGGGATGTTCTTGCCCGGAGGCGTGGATGGTCCTGTCGGCGAGAGAATATAATCTCAATTTCGACAATTGAAAACAAGAAATACGAGGAATGCCGGTGGTCCTTGGGCGAGCGGCGGGCATCCATTAGAATGGAACGAATTTCCGTTCGGTCGGAGGGAAGTCATGGGCGTAATCGGTATCGGCCTGATCGGCACGGGCTTCATGGGCAAGTGCCACACGCTGGCCTACCGTTCAGTCAAGGCGGTGCTCGACACCGCGCTGGCGCCGAGGCTGGTGCGGGTCTGCGACCGGCGGGCGGCCGCGGCCGAAAGCCATGCGGCGCGATGCGGTTTCGAAAGCTTCACCGATGACTGGCGCACGGTGGTGGGCGATCCGGATGTCGACATCGTCTCCATCACCACCCCGAACAAGCTCCACTGCGAGATGGCGCTGGCGGCGCTGGAGGCGGGGAAGCACGTCTACTGCGAGAAGCCGCTGGCCCTGACCCTGGACGAAGCCGAGCGCATGGCCGCTGCCGCCGCCAAGGCCGCAGGCAAGACCATCGTCGGCTACGGCTACCTCTGCAACCCCTTGTACCAACACGCCCGGGAGCTGGTCCGTTCCGGAGCCGTCGGCCGCCCGCTGTTCTTTCGCGGCGTGTGCGACGAGGACTACCAAGCCGACCCCGAGCTGCCGTGGACCTGGCGCTCGGCCAAGGCCGAGGCGGGCCTCGGCGTGCTCGGAGACATGATGTGCCACCTCGTCAGCATGGCCGACGGGCTGCTGGGACCCATCGACAGCGTGCTCGCCGACTGCCGGACCCACTACGCCACCCGCCCTGCCGCTGCCGGCGGGGAACGGCTCGCGGTGGAGAACGAGGACGTCGCCTCCGCGCTGGTCTCCTTCGAGAGCGGCGTAACCGGGATGATCTCCTCGTCCCGCGCCGCCTGGGGCCGCAAGAACCACCTGGCGTGGGAGCTCCACGGCGATGCCGGTATGCTTTGCCAGGACCAGGAGCGCATGAACGAGCTTCAGCTCTTCCAGAACGAGGGGCCCAAGAGCGAGCAGGGTTTCAAGACCATCCTGGCAGGGCCGGCGCATGAACCCTACGGCAAGTTCTGCCCCGCTCCCGGCCACGGACTGGGCTTCAACGACCTCAAGACCATCGAGCTGGCCAGCTTCTTGAAAGCCATCGCGGACGCCGCGCCGGCCTATCCCGACTTCGCCGCCGCCCTGCGCTTCGAGCGCGTCATCCACGCCATCGCGCGGTCGGCGGAGAGCGGGACGAGGGTGCGGGCGGATACGGCGGGGTGAGGCTGTAAATCAGGAGGCCTAGCCCCAACCGTCAACCGGACGGAGGATCAATGCCTAAAGTTCTCATCGCGCTCAGCCTGACGGCTGTGTTATCGGCCTGTGGTGGAGGGTCGACAACCCCCAATCCCGCCCAGCAAGTTATTTCTCGCACAGGATACCTGTCCGCGCCCAACACCCACGCGACCGATTTGCTCGAGTCTTGGAACGAGCCCGCAACCGTCCAAGACGCCCTGGAGTTGCAACCCGGGGACATCTCCAACGTCGTCTCCATACCGCGGATCGTCGCCGCGACCGGCGCTACCCCGAAGGACGTGCAGGTACTCGGCGTTCGAAACAACGCCACCCACGTTCACTGGCGCGCCGGGGCCGCCGGCCATCTTGGCATCGACTTCAATTGGCGGGACCTCGAAGACGCCCCTTCCCACGTGCGCCGGGCCGCCGAACGCGCCGCGAAAGCCTGGAGCTACCGTCTCGCGGACAACTTTACGCTGGAACCGGACATTGATCGTTTCAACCACGAAGGCATCCCCACCGCTGGCGCTGACGTCACTGTGAGCATGTGGTCTTTCGGCCAAAACCGATCTTCCGGTGGACACTGGGACCCGGACACAACCGAAACGGACGTCGAAACCTGGTACGGTAGAATCGACCTTTCACGTACGACCTACAACAACCCTGACTACCTCTCGCACGTGCTCGTACACGAGCTCGGGCACGTCCTTGGGCACGACTTCAATCAAGGTGGTGGCAAAGCCGACCCTCGAGTGCCGCCGAGTATCGCCCGTTACGTCGACTGGAACAACCGTACGTTCAACGGCCCCCGTTCAATCGCTCTCAATGGCGGCCGTCCCATTCCCATCCAAACCGACTGGGGTCACTTCGAGGGTACGCCCGGGGACGTAGTATGCGAAACGGTGATGTCGTACTGCGGCTCGGCGGTATCTACGGCCCCGCCGCCGAACACGTCGCCGGCGCCCTCGACGACCGTCGCACCGAAGTCAACCTGCTCGCCGGCTTCGGAGGTTCGCGTTGAGCGAGCCTCCCAAACCGGGCGGGTTATCGAGTTCGGGTGGATCTTGTGCCGTGCGGCGATCTCCCGGATCGTCTTGTCCCCGGTACCTTCGCATAAGGTCGGGACACTTGCACCTCGGTACCGTATTGGACTAGAGTGACCAGATAGCTTTAACCAGACAGGTCAACTTAATGGAAACTGCCACAGTATCGGGACTCAAGACATCGTTGAGCGCTTACTTGCGCCAAGTGAAGGCGGGTGAAGAAGTGCTGATCACCGAGCGTGGCCGGCCGATAGCGCGCCTGCTTCCCATTGCCGGTCCGTCATCCTTCACCGAGCACTTGAACGAGATGGAAAGAAGGGGACTGCTCAGGCGTCCCACGGCTCCTCTGCCGGCGGATTTTTGGGATTGGCCGCGCCCTGTTGACGCCGATGCGGCGGTACGGGCGGCGGTGTCTCGCGAACGGGAAGAGGGCTGGTGAAGTTCTGGGATACGTCGGCTGTTGTGCCGCTTTGCATCCAGGAGGCCGGCACCGCGACCGTGCGGGATATTCTGAACGAGGACCCGTCCCTGGTCATGTGGTGGAGTACCCGCACCGAATGTGCTTCCGCGTTCATGCGACGGGTACGAGAGGGCCACCTGACGGCGAACGATGCGCGTGTCTCACGCCGTGCGTTGGATGCGGTCGTGCAGGCAGGGATCGAGATCCAGCCCAGTGAGGCAGTACGCGCAACGGCGGAACGCTTGTTGGGGGTCCACGCCTTGCGGGCCGCGGATGCCCTACAGTTGGCGGCGGCCATCCAATGGTGTCAGGGACTGACCGTGGGCAACGGCCTCGTCGTGTTTGACCGGCGGTTGCGTGAGGCGGGTTTTGCGGAAGGCTTCACCGTCTTGCCGGAGAGTTCTTGATGGCGCGGCGGTTGCTCGTGTCCATGAGCCAAACAGTATCCCGGACCGCTGTCGCCGTGGTCTTTGCGTTCTTTCTGTCGGGCGCCGCCGGCGCCCAGTCGATGAAGGAGATTCGGGCGGTGTACACCGAAGGCCGTTTCGTCGAGGCGGCCGACCTCGGCGTGGCCCTCAAGACCTCCGAGAGCTACGCGCTGGCGGCGCAGTCGTTGGCGATGCAGGGGCACTTCTACGCCAAGGGCGAAGAGAAGAAGGCGCTGTTCCAGCGCGCCGTGGGGTTGGCGGAAGAGGCGGTGCGGCGCGATCCGGCCAATCCCGAGGCCCATATCCAGTTGGCGCATACCACGGGCCGGTACGGCCAGGCACTCGGCTTCCTGCAGGCGGTGGCCGGCGGCTACGCCACGAGAGTGCGGGAGTCCATCGAAGAGGCGCTGCGGCTGGATCCGGACAAGGCCGCGGGTCATCTCAGCCTGGCGACCTGGCACGCGGAGATCGTCAACGCCGGGGGCGCCATGGCGGGATTCCTTTACGGAGCGAGCGCAAGCAAGGCGCGCTGGCACTACGCCCGGACCCTGGAGCTCATGCCCGACGCCAAGGTGGTTTGTGTGGAGTACGCCTTCGGGTTGTTGCTCTTGGACGAGGAAGGGAACCGGGATGAGGCGCGCGGTTTCCTCGAACGCGCCCTCGAGAAACCCTCCAAGGACGCCGTCGACCGGCTCTATCACGAGCAGGCCGTGGCGCGGCTGTCCGCCCTCAAGGACGGCTAGGAGCCACTCCCACCCCTTCCGTCATTCCCGCGAAACAGAGGCCGTCCGCGGCCCGTCCCAATTCAACCCCTCTCCCTTTGGGAGAGGGTGGCCGAAGGCCGGGTGAGGGCTGCGCGGCCACCCTGACTCTCCGTGGGAGGTTGCTGGCGCCGGGAAGCCCTCACCCCGACCCTCTCCCAGAGGGAGAGGGGGTGGATGTGACACAGCCTGGAGAGCGGGAATCCAGGGGAGGGGCGGGGCACAGCGCTACCTCGTGCCCGCCTCACGCGGCGTCGGGCCACCCCAGGGCGTTCCGCACGCCTTCCGCGTAGGCCGGATCGGCCTTGGCGAAGTGCTCGAGCTGTTTCTTGACGATCCTCTCGGGGACGCCTTGCATGGCCTCGGCGATGTTGTTGAACAGGCGCTGCTTCTGGCCGTCGTCGAACAGCCGGAAGAGGTTGCCCGCCTGCGTGTAGTCGTCGTTGCCCTGCCGGTGGTCGTAGCGGGAGGCGTCACCGGAGATCTTGAGCGGCGGCTCGGCGTAGCTCTGGTCCTGCACCGGCCCGCCGAAGCTGTTGGGCTCGTAGTAGGCGTCCATGGTTACGCTCCTTTCTGCTGATCAACCGTCGTTCTGCCTTTCAGTATAGTCGAAAAATCTGAGAAATAAATTTGATAATTATTGGCCTTGTGATAACTGTTACTTATCGTGGAAGTCACCCTGCGACAGCTCGAATACTTCGTGGCCGTGGCCGAGCGCCTGAGTTTCCGGGCCGCGGCCGAGGCCTGCTTCGTCACCCAGCCGGGCCTGAGCGTCCAGCTCAAGGAACTGGAGGGAATGCTGGACGTGCAGCTCTTCGAACGCAGCCGGCGCAAGGTCCTGCTGACGCCGGAGGGGGAGAGGTTGTTGCCGCTGGCCCGGAGCATCCTGACACAGGCCGGAGAACTGGTGGAGACCGCCCGCGGCCTGACCCGTCCGCTATCCGCCACGCTCCGCCTGGGGGTCATCCCCACCGTCGCCCCCTACCTGCTGCCCGGGGCGCTGCCCGCCATCCGCCGCCGGCACCCGGACCTGCGCATCCTGCTGCACGAGGACTTCACGCACCGGCTGCTGGCGCTGTTGGGGGAAGGGAAGCTGGACCTCTTGCTGCTGGCCCTGGAGGCGGATCTGGGCGATGTCGCCACGCTGCCCCTCGCGTCGGACCCCTTCGTGGCGGCGGTGCCCCCCGGCCACCGCTTCGCCGCGCGCAAGCGCCTGACCGAGGCCGATCTCGCCGGCGAACAGGTGCTACTTCTGGACGACGGCCACTGTCTGCGGGACCAGGCCCTGGAGGTGTGCCGGACCGGCGGCGCCGGCGAGGTGGGCGACTTCCGCGCCGGCAGCCTGAACACGCTGGTGCAGATGGTGGCGGGCGGCATCGGCATCACGCTGCTGCCCAAGCTCGCCGTGGACGTGGAATGCCGGCCGCCCTCGCCCATCGTCATCCGCACCTTCCGCAAGCCCGAACCCAGCCGCACCATCGGCCTGGTCTGGCGGCCGAGGTCGCCCCGGGAGCACGAGTTCCGGTTGCTGGGGGAATTGCTGGCGCCGGGATAGTCTTTGGAGTGTTGCCGAACCACAAGCTTGGGGGAGGTTCATGATGGAGCAAAATAACCGCGGTGAGCGGCACGACGGTGATTGTGACGTATCAGATCGCCCACGTTGTAGACGTGGGGTTCGGTCCCTTGTTTGCGGCGACTACCGGGGTCACGTGCGGTCATATCCTCGGCGTTGTCCGCTGATATTTCCGACTCGTTTCACGATTTACCAGATGGTCTGCGAATAGAATGAGCGAATGGCGGCGTCGGAGGTGACGAGCGGACAGGCGTGCAGGCTGGCGGTGGCCACAATGGTCCGGTCGGCAGGATCGCGGTGCTCCCAGTCTAGTTCAAGGCCCTTGACCCAGGTGCGGACGTCTACAGGTAGAATATCGAGGCGGTCGATTTGTTCAAGGTTATCGGTAAAGCCCTCGATGGACACCGGGATCTGGAGCCTTTGCTTCTTGACCTTGATGCCGATCTCCCAGATGGAAATGGAACTCAGGAGGATCCGGTCAGCGTCGGCGATAGCCCAGGACGCGGCGCGAGATAGCCGCTCTTTGTCCAGCGTCCAAAAGATCAGGGCCGAAGTGTCCAGTACGATCATTTACGATTCAGCCCACTCGTCCGTTGTCGGTGTGTTGATGTCCTCACGGTAAAGGACCTTGCCCTGAACAGTGCCGAACACTTCCTCCACGGATCGCTTTCGGGCGATGGGCTGAATGCGCAAGACGGGACGATTGTGGTCGGTGACGATCAGTTCCTCGCCACTCTCTTCGATCTCGCGAAAGACGCGAAGCATGTTGGCCTTGAGCTTGCTTTTCGAGATGGAAGTCATGGTTAAGTCTCCAATTCTGACCACGGTCACGACCCCAGACATATATCTCAGCCACTGCACTTGTCAATCCTTGATGAGTGGGCCTAGGCTTGTCCGGTGCATGTCCGCTTCGTGCCTGAAGGTGTGCTATCATGCCGGAAGTGATCCTCGACCGTAACGCGGGGTAGTCGAATGCACTCACCGACCGATACGTCCACGAACACCATCACGCGGGATCCCGCGTGCGGGATGGAGGTTCCCCTCTCGGCCGGGAAGCCTTCACTGGAGCATCTCGGGCAGCATTATCATTTCTGCTGCGAGGGCTGCCTGAAGAAGTTCGCGGCGGCACCCGAGGACTACATCGAGGCCAAGGATCCCGTGTGCGGCATGACGGTCCAGCGCGCCAGCGCGCGGTATATGACCCGGCACGACGGGCAACGGTTCTATTTCTGCTCCGAACACTGCCAGGCGCGCTTCGAGGCCTCGCCGGAGGAGTTTCTCGGTCCGCGTCCCGAACCCGAGCCGGCGCCGGAGGGCGTCAGGTACACCTGCCCGATGGACCCGGAGATCGTGCGCGACGAGCCGGGGGACTGCCCCATCTGCGGCATGGCCCTCGAGCCCATGATGCCGTCGGCGGATGCCGGTCCCAATCCGGAGCTGGCCGACTTCAAGCGGCGTTTGTGGATCGGCGCGCCCCTCGGTGTCGCCACGCTGATCTTGGAGATGGGCGGGCATCTCGGGCTCCCCATGGCGGAGTGGCTCGGGCCGCACCTGCACGTGTGGCTGCAGTTCCTGCTGTCGACGCCGGTGGTGGTGTGGATGGCGCTGCCGTTCTTCAAGCGCGGCTGGGCTTCGGTCGTGAACCGCAGTCCCAACATGTGGACGCTGATCGCGCTCGGCGCGGGGGCGTCCTACCTCTTCAGCGTGGCCGCCGTGCTGGCGCCGGGGCTCTTCCCGGAGTCGGTGCGCGGGCCGCACGGGCTGCCGCCGGTCTACTTCGAGGCCGCGGCGATCATCTTGATACTGGTGCTCGTCGGCCAGATTTTCGAGCTGTCGGCGCGCGAGCGTACCGGCGGCGCGATCCGGGCGCTGCTGGATCTCGCGCCCAAGACCGCGCGCCGGGTGACGGACGACGGCGACGAGGACGTGCCGCTGGAAGCGGTCAAGGTCGGCGACCGGCTGCTGGTGCGGCCGGGAGAGAGCGTCCCGGTGGATGGGGTGCTCCTGGACGGTCACTCGGCGGTGGACGAGAGGCTGCTCACGGGCGAGCCGATCCCGGTGGAGAAGGCGGCGGGCGACCCGGTGACCGGCGGCACCATCAACCAGGCGGGCTCGTTCACCATGCGCGCCGAGGGGGTCGGCGCCGATACGGTGCTGGCGCGGATCGTCGACATGGTCGCCGCGGCGCAGCGTAGCCGCGCGCCGGTGCAGGCCTTGGTGGACCGGGTCGCGAGCTGGTTCGTGCCCGCGGTGGTGGTGATATCGCTGATCTCGTTCGTCGTCTGGCTCGCCATCGGTCCCGAGCCCGCCCTGGCCCATGCGGTGGTGGCGGCGGTGAGCGTGCTCGTCATCGCCTGCCCGTGCGCCCTCGGGCTCGCCACCCCCATGTCGATCATGGTGGCCACCGGGCGCGGCGCCCAGGCGGGTGTGCTGGTGCGCGACGCCGCGGCGCTGGAGAGCCTGGCCAGGGTGGGCGTGCTGGTCGTCGACAAGACCGGCACCCTGACCGAAGGGAAGCCCGAGCTGACGGACGTGATCGCCGTGGACGGCGGCATGGACGAGGCCGAGGTCCTGTCGTTGGCGGCCTCGCTCGAACGCGGATCGGAACACCCGCTGGCGGAGGCGATTCTCGCCGGCGCGCGGGCGCGGGGCGCCGTGTTCCACGACACAACGGACTTCGAGGCGGTTCCTGGAAAGGGCGTCCGCGGCCGGGTCGCGGGCCGCGCGGTCGCTCTCGGCAATCTGGCGCTGATGCGCGAGCTGGACGCTGACCTCGGCGCGGTCGAGAGCGCCGCCGAGCGGCTGCAGGAGGCGGGCAAGACCGCGATGTTCGTGGCCGTGGACGGAAAACCGCGGGGTCTGGTGGCGGCAGCCGACCAGGTCAAGGCCACCACCCGCGAGGCCATCGGCAGGCTCCGCCGCTCGGGCCTCCGGATCATGATGTTGACTGGAGACAGCCCGCGGACGGCACGGGCGGTGGCGGCCGACCTCGAGATCGACGATTGGCGGGCGGAAGCGACCCCGGAGGACAAGCGGGACATCGTCGCCGAGTTGAAGGCCGGCGGCAGTTACGTCGCCATGGCCGGCGACGGCATCAACGACGCGCCCGCGCTCGCGCTGGCCGATACCGGCATCGCCATGGGCACCGGCGCCGACGTGGCGATCAAGAGCGCCGGAGTGACGCTGATGCGCGGCGACCTGAACGGCATCGTCCGCGCCCGACTGCTGGCCCGCGGGACCTTGAGCAACATCCGGCAGAACCTGTTCTTCGCCTTCGTCTACAACGCGGTGGGAGTCACCATCGCGGCCGGCGTATTCTACCCGATGTTCGGCGTGCTGCTGTCGCCCATGGTCGCCGCCGCCGCCATGAGCCTGTCGTCGGTGTCGGTGGTCGGAAACGCGTTGCGGTTGAGACGCATCCGGCTCGGGTGAAGGCGTGGGCCAGACGAACCGGCGGCGAGCGTACCGTCGTCAAGGTCGGTCAGCGACTCACTGATTCCATTTTGCGTCCAAAATTGGAAACTCCGAGTCCGATATTGGACTGCGTTAGCGTTACTCACGCAGGCGGGCGCCAAGCTCAGTGCGTCGTCACACCTCGTAGTACCCGTTCATGATCGCGTCGTGCCAGATCTTGGTGATCACCGGGCAGACGCCCAGGGGCAGGCCGTCCTCGGTCCTCCAGTAGGAATGGATGCCAGTGCCGATCTCGACCACGCGGACCTTGGGGGCCGGGTTCATGGCCGCGTACTCGGCCTTGACGATGTTGTTGTACTTGGGGGGCGTGTGGTCGCGGCTGAACTTGTTGATGCCGTAGAGGAGCGGCGGGATCGGCTTGCCGGGAAGCGGCCGGCCGTAGCTCAGGTAGCGGTCCACCAGGGCCTGGGTCTCCTCGGAGTTCATCTTCATGCGCTTGGCCGTGACCTGTGCCGCTTCGGTGAGGCACGGGTGGCTGTCGCTGTGGAGCCAGTTCTCGGCTTTGAACTGGGGGAAGCGCTTGACCCGCTGCCACATCTCGAAGACCTCCTCCATCAGCCACGCCAGCCGGAACAGCGGCTTATCGCCTTCCTGCATCGCCACCTCCGCGCCCGTGTAGCGCGCCAGCTCGCGCCAGGTGCGGATCAGCACGTGGTCGAAGGGTGTGGGCCAGTCATGGCCGCTCATCTTGCGGAAGATGTACGCGAACGGCGAGTTCTCGATGCCGATGAGCCCCTTCCCGTTCTCGATGCGTTGCAGCAGGGTGTGGCTGAAGGGGCCGCCGGTGGAGTGGCCGTGGGTGAACACCGAATATTCGCCCACCGGCAGGTGCCGGCGGCAGATGTCCAGCATCCCTTCCTCGAAGGCCACCGGCCAGGCCGCCATCCGGTAGTAGAAATTGCTGTCCTTCTTCGCCCTGGCGTACGAGCGTGAGCCGTAGATCTCGCGCAGGGAGGCGTCGTTGACCACCTCGTACTCGTCGCGGCCGATGAACTCGCCGTCCAGCCAAATGGGCGTGCGCACGCCGCCGTCTTCGTGAAAGGTATCGTCGGGCCAGTCGCGGCTCGGGTCCGGCAGGTAGAGCCGGCCCGGGTAGGTCATGCTGCACACCTTGTAGCCGCGCTTGCCGGCGAAACACTGCGCCAGCCGCTCGATGGAGCGCCAGTCGCTGGCGCCGCCGTGAGTCATGAAGATTCCGAGCTTGTTGCCGTCCGGCCCGGTAGGGATCTTCGTCGGGTCCTCGGGCTCGTACACCATGCAGCCAATGTCCCAGTCCATGCCGTTGGCATGGATGCGGAAGACGTCTTCGGTCTCGGTGTAGGGGATGTCCGGCTCCGCCAGGATCCCGTCGGAGATCTTGACCAGCTCCTCCTTGGACAGGCTGGCGGGCGGCTCCCAGGTATCGGCGGTCTGTGTCTTGGCCATGGCAACGGTCTCCCTTGTGTTTGATGCGGGGACCTTACCACGCCTTGTTTGATCGAACCACCGGCCATGGCAGGGAGTCGACGCCTCGTATCGTCATTCCCACGAAGCAGCCTGTGTCAAAACCACCCCCTCTCCCTCTGGGAGAGGGTCGGGGTGAGGGCTTCCCGGCGCCAGCAGCCTCCCCCCCGAGAGACAGGGTCGCCGCGCAGCCCTCACCCGGCCTTCGGCCACCCTCTCCCAGAGGGAGAGGGTTTTGACACAGGCTGTTTGGGGGGAATGACGTACTCGGACTGGAGTAGAAGCACGGCCCTTTCACGGGAAAGGCGCTTGCGGCCATGTGCGCCATTGCCGTATCAACGATCAATGCGAACCCGATTGACCCTTTCCTGTGGCGAATACAAGCGGACCCGTCCGTTGCTCGACGGACGCGTGACCGCGGCCGGCTACGACATCGAGATCATCCCCGACCCGTTCCCGGCCACGGGCATCCTGGCCGACTACCAATACCCGCGCACACTGCGGATGCTGGAAGAGAGGGCCTTCGACATCTGCGAGATGGGTATGGCGCCGCTGGTGACCGCACTCTCGCAGGGTGTTCCGTTGGTCGCCATCCCGGTGTTTCACTACCGCCGCTTCCGGCATCGCTACATCTTCTGCCGCGGCGCGGCGGGCATCGAAACGCCCGCCGACCTCGCTGGCCGGCGCGTAGGCGTGCGCCGCATCAACCAGAGCGCCGCCGTGTGGGCTCGGGCGCTGCTGCAGCACGACTACGGCGTCGACCTCAAGGACATCACCTGGGTGGTGACCCTGGACGTGCCGCTGCGTGACGCGGTGTGCAACGAGATCGACCTGGAGGTGGCGCGTCCTGGAGAGAGCCTGGAGGAACTGCTGGTGCGGGGCGACATCGACGCCATGATCGAGGCCTCCAATCTGAGTCCGGCGGGGCGCGAGGCCGCCGGCGTGCGCATGCTGCTGGGCGAGGACCCGCGCCGGCTCGAGATGGACTACTACGCCCGCACCGGCTTCTTCCCCATCATGCACACCATCGCGCTGTGGCGGGACGTGGCCGAGCGGCACGAGGGCCTTTGCCAGGCGCTCTACGACGCGTTCGTCGAGGCCAGGGCCGTGGGCAACCGCGGCGGCGAACCGCGGTCACGGTACGTCCTGGCGACGGAGGAGGAAGAGTGGTGGGAGTCGCTGACTCTGGAGCAGGCGGAGATCCTGTGCGGCGGCCCCGGGCTTCCGCGGGACCCCTGGATCTACTCTCTGGCAGAAGACGGCACGACGGTTGAGGCGTTCCTGGACTACGCCTACGAGCAGGGCCTCACACCGGAGCGCTACCGGACCGAGGACCTGTTCGTCGCGCCGTGATGAATCCGTGTAACCCCTTCTGCTCGGTACCTCGGTAGGTCGGATTAGCCGAAGGCGTAATCCGACACTCAACGCGCAACGTGTCGGATTACGCTTCGCTAATCCGACCTACGGGTTTTCTAGGACCCCTCCGGCTCCCACTCCACGGTGTCGCCTACCCGGATCGTGCCCGCGTTGAGCACCTCGGCGCGCACGCCGCCGCGGTGAACGAGGCCCTGCAGCACGTTCTTGCCGGTGAGCTTGGCGAGGTTGACGCAGGGTTCGCAAAGGCGCAGCCCCCGCATCCTCACCTCTCCCACGGAGAACTCCCGCCCCTCCACCAGGTGGTTCAGTGGAACCCCGCGAGTGGTGATGTTGCGGCGGCTGTCCTTGGGGTCCAGGGCCGTGCCGTATTCGCGCTCCATGGCTTCGATGGCTTCCGCCTCGATGAGCGTCACCTCGCGGTCCGGACCTGGATTGTGCGAGTAGCTGCCCACCTGATTGCAGTAGCGGTCGCCTTCAAGTCCCTTGCCCACCAGCGCCGTGACTTCCTGCAGACTTTCCATGTCGCCCTTGGCGTCCCTTGCGATTTGTATCGAGACAACCGATCCCTTGGCCATGACTGCTCCTTTCGGGGTCAATCCTTGGATTTGTAAAACTGCCGTCATTCCGACATGTTACGTGGAATGAACACGTACCCGCCCTACAACCGATCCTGCATCCAGTCCAGCATGAACGGCACGTTGTGCGCCCAGTAGTCGTGGCTGCAATGGATGGCGCCCCCGGCTGTCGCATCCTCGTAGATCCTGAGGGTCTTGTCTTCGCTGCCGATCTCGTCGTGGAGCCGCTTGGCGCCCTTCACGTCCATGAGCCGGTCGGCGGCGCCGTGGGTGATGAGGGTCGGGCAGGTGATGTTCTCGGCGGCGCCTTCCATGGTGAAGTCCTTGAGCCGCTCCCGGGCCTCTTCGTCGCTCACGCCGCCCAGCAGCCGTTGCACCACCGGCTGGAGGTGCTCGCAGAAGAGGTAGAGGTCGTCCAGCACGCTGTAGCAGCCGCTCCAGCCCACCAGCGCCTTGATGCGCGGGTCAAAGGCGGCGAGCCGGGGCGCGTAGTAGCCGGCCATGCTGATGCCGATGAGGCCGATGCGCTCGGGGTCCACCTCGGGCCGTGACACCAGGTAGTCGATGCAGGCCTTGCCGGGCACCTCGTAGTCGGCCCGGGTGGGGATGCCCTTGACGTACATGGACGAGCCGCGTCCGGGGGTGTCCACCAGCAGCAGCGCCCAGCCGTACTCCGTCACCTGCCGGCCGCTGAAGAAGATCTCCTCGGCGAAGGCGTCGGCGCCGCCGATGAGGAAAACCGCCGGCCACTTGCCCGGCGCCGGGTACTTGGGGTGGCAGAAGTAGCCGTCGTACTCCTCGCCGCCGTAGCGCACGGTGACGACCTCCATGGGCGGGTTGTGAAGCGCCGCGGCCTCGCGGAAGCTGGCCTGGGACAGCTTGAACCGCTCCGCCTTGACGTCGTTCTCGGCGATGGTCAGGAACACGTCGGACATGCGGTAATACTGGTTGGCGTGGAAGAAGAACTGCATGGCCGTGCGCTCGTGGCCCTTGGACAGGGCCTCCCGCGCCTTGTCCTCGGTCCGGCGGGCGAGGTCGAGCCAGGCCCGCTCCCAGCCCTTCGTGTCGTCGGGGTCGAGATCGCGGCACAGCCGCGCGATGTCGAAGGCGTCGCCGCCCCCCTGCTGGGCTTCGGCCACGAGCCGGAGCGTCTGCGAGCCCATGACGTTGGTGGGGAAGAAGAAGTCGATCATGAATGGCTCCGTTGGTCGCCGTCCACTGCCGCAGGGGCGGGTTTCAAACCCGCCCGCGTCGGTCACGCTGCCGCGCGGGAACGGTCGGCGCGTTCGCTTACGGCAGGTTGTAGAGCCGCTTGGCGTTGCCCTCGGTGATGTTGTAGCGGTCCTCGTCGCTCAGGCCCGGGACCGACTCGAAGATCGGCACCACCTCCTCGAAGTTGCGGCCGGTCTCGGGATCGGTGGCGTTCACCGCGCCGAACATCTCGGTGGCGAACAGCACCCGGTCGGACCCGACCCGCTTGATCAGCAGTTCCATGCCCTCGGCGTCGTAGATGGCCATGTCCCAGTAGACCCGCCGGGCCGCCTCCTCGAAGGGCTCCAGTCCTTCTTTCACGTGCATCCCCCGGTGGCGGTTCCACTGGTAGGGCACGGCCCCGCCGCCGTGCGGGATGACGACCTTGAGTTTGGGAAAATCCTTGAAAACACGAGAGCTTAGCAGCTCCACGGCGCCGTTGTGATGCTGCCCGATGTAGTACGAGCTGGTGGTGTGGAAGGCCGGGTTGAGGGACGCGCTGGCGTGGATGGTGCCCGGAATGTCCAGTTCCACCATCTTCTCCCACAGCGGATACCACCACTCGTCCCCCAGGGACGGCGTCCAGGGCTCGCGGCCGCTGCACAGGTCGGGGTTGATGTTGCAGGCGATGAAGCCGTCCTCCCTGACCCGGCGCTCGAGCTCTTCCACCCAGTGCTTGGGGCTGACGCCCGGTGACTGGGGGAGCTGGCACACCGGCGACACCTTGTCCGGCCACAGCTTGGCGACGCGGGCGATGAGGTCGTTGCACGCCTCGCTCCAGTAGCGGCTGATCAGCTCCGAGCCGAAGTGGTGCCCCATGGCCGAGGCCTGGGGCGAGAACAGCAGCCGGTCGATGCCGGTGTCGGCCATCCTCTTGAACTGCGAGCGCATGGACTGCTCAAGCTCCTCGTCGCTGACGTTGAGCTTGGCCGCCGACGGCCGCCCCTGGTCGATGATCTGGCGTGCGCGAAAGGACTGAAGCTTGGCCGGCGCCGTGGTGTAGTGGGCGTGAGCGTCGATGATCACGAACGTAACCTCCAACTGTGGTGCAGTGACAGTACACTAGCAAAGCCCGGACGGACAGGCTATAGGCTTTAGCCACCGACCTCCCGAGGAGCGATTCATGGCTGAAATCCCGCGTCTGAACGGTATCATCAAAGCCCTGGAAGAAGGCAAGACGGCCTTCGTGAGCTTCACCTCCAACGATATCGAGACGGCCGTTGCCATGGCGGGCTCGAAGCTCGACGGCGTGGCCTTCGAGATGGAGCACGCGCCGCTGGACATCCCTGGGCTGAGGCACTCGCTGCAATACATGCTGGACCGCCGGCAGGTGGTGGACCGCGGCACCCTGGCGCCCGCGGTGACGCCCATGGTGCGTATCCCGCCCAACGGCAACGAGATGAACCAGTGGCTGGCCAAGCAGGTCCTGGACATCGGCATGTACGGGATCATCTTTCCGCACGTCAGTTCCGTGGAGGAGGCGCGCAACGCCGTGTCCGCCTGTCGCTATCCCCGCTTGGCGTCCGAACCGCTCTACGATCCGCCGGGCATCCGCGGCGACGCGCCCAACCGCGCGGCCCGCTACTGGGGGCTCACGCAGCAGGAATACTACAAGCGCGCCGACGTGTGGCCGCTGGCGCCGGACGGCGAGATCCTGGTGGTGATCCAGTGCGAGGAGGTGCGCGCCATCGAGAACCTGCCGGCGATGCTCAAGGAGGTGCCGGGCATCGGCGTCGTGCTCATCGGGGAAGGGGACCTGAGCCAGGAGTTGGGGCACCCGCGCGACTACGACCACCCGGTGGTGGCCGACCACATCAACCGAATTCTGGAGATCTGCAAGGAGCACGACGTCCCCTGCGGCCATCCCCATCCCAGCGCCGACAACATCGAGCGGCTGGTGGAAGCCGGTTTCCGCTTCCTCATGCCCAGCGCGCCGCGCTCCTTCGCCGTGCTCAACCGCGCGCGGGAGTTGACGGGGCGTTGAGAAAGAGGAGCGATTCAATGGCTATGGTGAAGCTCGATCCGCCCGAACGGCTCAACATGGGCCTCGGCGAAGCCATGTTCACCCAGCGGGCCATCCGCCGGCTCAAGCCGGATCCCATAAACGACGACGACATCAAGACGCTCATGGATGCCGCGGCCAAGGCGCCCAACGCCCGCAACGAGCACCGGGGCCGCTTTCTGGTAGTGCGGGACCGGGAGAAGATTCGGAAATTCGCCGGGCTCTATGCGGAAGCGTGGTGGGCCAAGCAGCCGGAGGGTTGGAGCCCCGAGAATGCTCCCCCCGGCGACAAGCACCTCGGCCCCATGCGGCTGGCGGAGGCCATGAAGGACGTGCCCGTGGTGGTGATGGCGGTCTCCACCTCACCCGGGAATGCCAGTTCCGTCCTCCCGGCGGCCCAGAACCTCATGTTGGCCGCCCGCGCCCTGGGCATCGGATCGGTGCTGACCACCCTGCATCCTTGCGTAAGCGACCGGATTCATGAGCTTTTCGGAATCCCGCCGGAAGGTGAGGTCCACTGCTGCATCCCCCTCGGTTACCCCGAGGGCCGCTTCGGCACCACCGCGCGGCTCCCTACCTCCGAGACCACCTACTACGACGAATGGGGCAAACCGCCGCCGTGGGAGTAGGGCCGGTGTGTCCGCCGCGGGAGGCCTGTTGAGGCCGTTGATTCAGGCTGGAACGCGGTGGATACGAATCGCGGGATCGCCGGAAAGTACAGCGACCACGCCAGGGACGAGCGGTTGCAATTCCTGCAGACGATTGCGGGTGGCGATCATGATTATGACCGGGATCGGTAGGTTGTCCGTGTTCTGCTGGTGTTCGAATCCTTGGTCCACTGTCACCAGGGCATTGAACGCATGATCGGTGGCCAGACGCAGCACGCGCCATTCGTGCTGCCAGCCCAACCCATCTGTTGCACTGTACGTACCTCAAACTCACTGGGGAAGAACGAAGCGAGCCGCCTTGGTACGGACTCGTCAAGCAGCAGTTTCATCCACTTCGCTCGCCAGCAGCAGGGTGGCGCGTTCGAGCAGAGCCACGGCTTGTTCTCGTGATACGGTGGGGTAATCTTCCAGAAAATCGTCAAGCCGGTCGCCGGCCTCCAGATGTTCCATCAGGATGCGCACCGGTACCCTAGTGCCGGCAAACACCGGAGTTCCCCCGAGGATTTGCGGATCTCGGTTGATGAGCTTATCGGTCATGAGTTTCTCCGTGTCGCCGACTCACAGCCCGTACAACGCCCGCGCGTTGTCGCCGAGGATCTTGTCGACGATCGCGGACGGCACCGAGCCGTCGGTGCGGAGCATGCGCAGCGCCTCGATCTGGCTCGAGGTGTCGTTGTGGCCGTAGTCGGTGCCGATGACGAGGTTGTCCTCGCCCGCGTCCTTGAGGATCACCGGCAGGTCGTCGGTGGTCTGGCAGGCTACGTACATGCGGTTCTCGGCCATGATGTTGTCGGGGATGGGGCGGCCCATCTTCTGGAAGCGTAGGCGCAGGTCGTTCAGGGCGTAGGGCACCCACTGGGCGCTCACCTCGACGAAGCCCCAGCGGATCTTGGGGAACAGCGCCGGGGTCCCTTCCATGAGCAGCGAGTGGAACGTCCCCACCACCGGCAGCTTGAAGCGCGAGAAGCCGGTCTCGCCCTCGTAGAGGTCGTGGATGGCGGTGCTGTTGGTGCCGGCGTGGACGCAGATGGGCAGGTCCAGCTCGGTGGCGATCTCGTAGAGCAGGAAAAGGTCGGGATTGCTCAGCCGCATCTCGTGCTCGACCCCGCGCATGAAGATGCCGCAGGCGCCGTTTTCCTTGGCGAACTCCAGTTCGCCGCGCAGTGCGTCCATGGACAGCAGGGGAGGCATGCACACCCACCGCAGCCGGCCTTGGCCCTTCTTCCAGATCTCGGCGAGCCAGCGGTTGTAGCTCGTGCACATGGCCATCTCGGTGGCCCGGCTCTGGGTGCAGGGGCGCAGCATCAGCGTGGGGTAGAGCACCTGCACGTCCACCTCCAGCTCGTCCATGTGCTTGACCCGGGCGTCGATATCGCGCATCTCGCGCTGGTCGGCCGTGGTGTTGGGGCCGATGTTGTTGTTCTTGACGTGCAGCCGGTTGTCCACCACCCAGTACTCGGGGCCGCCTTCCTGCTTCACCGCGAAAGGCGCGTGCGCGCGTTCCTGCTCGTTCATGAACTCCCAGGTGAACGGCGTTTCGACGACATGGGCGTCCGAGTCGATGGTTTTCGGGGTCATGGCTTGTCTCCGTCCTGGTTGCGGGGAGGGTCCTGAAACCCGTCCGCCAATTGCACGATGCAGTCAAGTCGTTCCTTGTAAATTACCGCGTCGGCAATGGCGGGCGCAAGGCGCCCAACAAGCGTGTCGTGGTGGGACGCGCCGGGCGGGTCACTCTGGACGCCGAGGGCAAGCCCCGGGGCCGGAGCCTCGACGGGCGGCTTTGATTTATGGCCGGGGTTTGCTGGAGGTGATGTCGAATACCCACGAGAAACCGAAAGGGAGTGCTTGACGAAAGTCCTTATTGATAATATATTATCAATAAGGACCCCGGGCGAAGGCTTGACAAAACTCACCACTAATCACTTTGCGTGGAAGGAGAACGCGTACCGATGAGAATCGAGAAACTGAAACCGCTTACTACACTGGTTGTTTCATTGTTGTTGTTCGCTGTCGGCTCAGCCGCGGCGGCCCCGGATATCGCACCATCGTCCTCCGGGTTCGCACCCGAGGCGGCTTCGGTCACCCTCGCCAGCGCGGCGGCGCAGCCGCCCCGCTCCGCGACTCCCGCTTCCGTCGCCGGCCGCCTGCTGGTGGGCGACGGCGAGACCGGCATGATGTCGATCATCGACCTGAAGAAGGGCACCGTTCAGCAGAACGCCATTGATATGGGATCTCGGGCCGGCCGCATCTACGCCACGAAGAGCGGACGCTTCGCCCTCGCGGTCTCCACGGACGCCAATACGGTGCATGCCTTCGACGGCGGAATCTACCTGGAAAGCCATGGCGACCATTTCGATCAAGTGATCGGGCCGGTCAAGCGAATCGATGTGGACCTGACCGGCGAGCGCCCGGTGCACTTGTATGTCAGTGGCAAGTGGTCCGCCATATTCTACGACGGAACCGGCGACGTGGTGCTCCTCAACGAGGACGAGCTTGAGAAGAAGCGCGCCAACTACAAGCCGCTCAAGCTCAACGCGGGTCCCCATCACGGCGGGGCGGTGCCATTGGCGCATGACCTGTTCGCGGTCACCATCCCGCACCCGGACTTTGCCGCCAACCCCAAGGACTACCGTCTCCCCATCGGCGCCAAGCTCGTCGACCTGTCGGGGAAGGTGCTGCATCGCCAGGAAGGCTGCAAGGATCTGCACGGCGACGCCGGAAACGGCCACGTGGCGGCCTTCGCCTGCAGGGGTGGCGTCCTCACCCTGGAAGCGGACCACGGCAAGTACAAGGGGAGGTTCATCCCGTTTCCGGAGGGTGTATCCAAGGATCTCCGCTTGACCGCGATCTGGGGTTACCCCCGTCTGGACAACTTCTTCCCTCTCGGTTCTGCGGCTGGCGTGTACGCCGTGGATGCCAAGAAAGGCGTCATGAAGCAGTTGGTCCCCGCTTCGGACGCCCTAAAACCCGTCAACGCCGCGGTAAGCCACGACGGCAAGGCGCTGCTGGTCGTGATGAGCGACGGCGAGTTGCGCAAGTACGACACTCGCAAGCTCGATCTGTTGGCCTCGGCGCGCGATTTCCTGGCTACTCCGGTAGAGACGGGTTTCTGGGCGCGCCCCCACGTGACCACCATTCCCGGCGCGGTGTTCATCACCGATTCGGTGGGTGGCAAGGTGCTGCAACTGGACGACAAGGACCTGAAGGTCGTCAAAAGCTGGAAGATCGCCGGCAACCCGACCAAGGTGGCCTTCGTCGGCATCTCGGGGAAGACCGAGGGCCGCTAGCTCCAGCGCCTCCCCCTAACCACCGGCCCCGACGCGGCGCGCGATTTCCCTTGCGTGTTGCCCCGTCGGGTCCGGGGCCTGCCGGCTTCCGGTAGTTGCCGACGTGGCAAATGGCCTCAACCGCCTCAGTGCCTGATGAGCCTGCTGGTGACGCGGCCGCGGACAGACCCTGCACGGTCAAGTTCGAAACCCGCCGCTACACCTGTCTCAGTTCGGCGCGAGGTTGTACAGATGTCGCGCGTTCTCGCCCATGATCTTGGGCAGCGAGCCGGCGGCGATGTCGTCGCGGGCCAGCACGTCCTTGACCACGTTGGGGAACTTGCAGTCGCCGTGGTTGTAGTCCGAGGCGAACACCAGCCGGTCGTCGCCGATGAAGTCCATGACGAACTGCAGGGTGGTCTCGTCGGGTTCGAAGGAGAAATAAACGTCACGCTGCCGGACGTACTCGCTGGGCGGCATGGTCAGCAGCGGCACCGCCGCCTGCATGTACTCGTAGTGCTCGTCGAGCCGCTCCATCCAGAAGGGGATCCAGCCGGCGCCGGCTTCCAGGAACGCCACCTTGAGCTTGGGGAACTTCTCCAGCACGCCGCCGCCGATGACGCACATCATGCCGATCATCTGCTCGAAGGGGTGGGTGGTGGCGTGCACGAACAGCGCGTTGTCGAAGCGGTCGGCGGCGGCCGCCGGCCGGCCCGAGCCCACGTGGACGCACACCGGCACGCCCAGTTCCTCGGCCGCGGCGTAGAACGGGTCGAAGTCCGGGTGGTCGAGGTTGCGTCCGGCGGAGTGGGCCGAGGTGGCCGCGGCCACGAAGCCGAGATCCTCGACGCAGCGCCGCAGCTCGGCCGCCGCCTCTCCCGGGTCCTGCATGGGCACGCAGGCCACGCCCTTGAGGCGCTCCGGAGCGTGGTTGCAATACTCGTGGAGCCAGTTGTTGTAGGCCTTGGCGACCGCGCAGGCGTAGTCCTTGTCCTCCAGGAACGGCAGGCTCAGGAACACGGTGGTGCCGAAGTTGACCGAGATCGAGATCTGCTCCAGGTCCATGTCCTCGAGCCGCTGCACCGGGTCCCACATGCCGGTGGTGGGCTGCGGCGAGCGGTTGTGGGGCACGGCGCCGATGCCGCAGCCCACCCCCGAGGGCTTGGCCCAGATGCGGCCCTCCATGAGCAGTTGCTCGCGGCCGTCGGACTTGACCACCCGGGGCGCCTTCTTCTTGTAGGGCCCGTCCAGCAGGTCCTCCCACGGGGCGAACTTCTCCTGCACGTGACCGTCGGCGTCGATGATCGGGAAACTTGCCATGGCTTGTCTCCTGTGGCCGTCAAGGAAAACCGGGCGACCCGCATCCGACCCTTGGACACAGGCCGCCCGGAATCTTCCTTCAACAGTGGAAGAACCGTCTACCGGAGGTACTTCGCCAGGAACTCGGTGCTCCGCTCCCATGCCAGGTTGGCTGCGTCGGCGTTGTAGGCCGCGCCGGTTTCGTTACCGAACGCATGCTGCGCCTGGTAGCGGTAGATCTCGTGGGTGACGTTGCCTTCCTTGAGGCTCGCTTCCAGGACATCCACCTTGTCCGGCGTGAAGAAGCCGTCCTCCAGCGCGAAATGGCCCTGGAACGGCATCGGGATGGTGGTGGTGTCGGCTGCTTCCGGCGGCGGAACGCCGTACCAGCAGCAAGCCGCATCCGCCTTGGAGTACACGGCCGCCAGCACGGTCAGGGCCCCGCCCATGCAAAAGCCGATGACCCCCACCTTGGGACAGCTCTGCTTCAGCTGCTCCACCGCGCTGCATACGTCCGTGTTGGCGTTCGCGAAGTCGAGGTTCTGCATCAGGTGGCTGGCCTCTTCCGCCTCCACGGTCACCTTGCCCCGGTAGAGATCCGGCACCACGGAGGTGTAGCCCAGGCCCGCCAGCTTGTCGGCCACGCCCCTGATCTGGTCGTTGACGCCCCACCACTCCTGGATCACCACCATTCCCGGCGCGTTGTCGCCGGCCGAAGCGCAATAGCCCGCGACTTCCTCGCCGTCAGGCCGTTTGATCGTGATTGTGTCTCCCATGTCCTTCCCTCCTGGAACTTGCGAAATATGTCGACGCCGGGCGCCGACGAAACCGTCAGAATAGTACGTCTCCGTTTGCGAGTCTAGTGTCTTTCCGGTGTCTCGATTCACGGGCCGCGGGTCGCAGGGAACGTCCGGCGGCCCTTCGGATGCTCGGTTGACGCACGATTCGGATTCTTGTTAAGAATACCGCGCATTCAGGGCTTCGGCGTCTTCATGCCCGCCACGATTTGTGACGCAGGACACGACAATCCAGCGGAACAGGAAGAGAGGGAAACGCAATTGACCGAGGATGAAGTACTACAGATATTGGACCTGGTGGAGAAATCGAACTTCGACTATCTCGACCTCGAGATCGGCGATCTGAAGCTCACGGTCAGCAAGTCCGGAGTTCCCGCCGTCCCCGCGACCGTCAGCGTGACCCAGGCCGCGCCCGCGGCGGCCGCCCAGGCACCGGCAACTCCCGCCGCCGAGGCGCCGGCAGCGGCGGCCCCCGAACCCGCACCGGCCCCCGCGGCCGAAAGCGCTCCCGCGGCGCAGCCGGTCACCGTCAAGGAAGGCACCGTTCCCATTCCCGCGCCCATGGTCGGCACGTTCTACGCCACGCCGGAGCCCGGCGCGCCGCCGTTCGTCGCCCTCGGCGACCACGTGGACGCCGAGACCACGGTGGGCCTCGTGGAGGTGATGAAGGTCTTCAACGCCGTGAGTTCCGGCACGGCCGGCACCATCGACGAGGTCTGCGTGGAGAGCGGCCAGTTCGTCGAGCATGGCCAGACCCTCTTCCTGGTCCGCCCTGATGCTTAAAGTGGGTTTCCCCCATGGCCGTTAACCGTCTCCTGGTCGCAAACCGGGGCGAGATAGCGGTCCGCATCATCAGAGCCTGTCAATCCCTGGGCATCGAGTCGGTGGCGGTCGTGTCCGAGGCCGACCGCGACAGCATGCCGGCCCGCCTCGCCAACCGGACCGTGTGCATCGGCCCGGCCCGTTCCACCGAGAGTTACCTCAAGGTCGAGGCGCTGGTAGCCACGGCCCTGGGCACCGGCTGCGACGCCTTGCACCCGGGCTACGGCTTTCTCGCCGAGAAGTCCGAGCTGGCCGAGGCCTGCGCCAAGCACGGCATCACCTTCGTGGGGCCGCGCGCCGACAGCATCCGCCAGATGGGCAACAAGCTGCTGGCTCGGGCCACCGTCGGGGCTTTCGGCGTGCCGCTGGTGCCGGGCTCGGACAACGTCCGCGACTTCGAGGACGCGGCCGAGGTGGCCGCCGAGGTCGGCTACCCGGTGCTGCTCAAGGCGGCGGCCGGAGGCGGCGGCAAGGGCATCAAGATCGTCCGGGAGGATGTCGAGCTGCGGACCGCGTTCGAAACCGCTTCCGCCGAGGCGCGGGCGGCCTTCGGCGATCCCACGCTCTACATGGAGCGCTACATCCCCAACGCCCGGCACATCGAGGTGCAGGTCATCGGCGACCGTTTCGGCAACGTCGTGCACGTGGGGGAGCGGGACTGCTCGCTGCAGCGGCGCTACCAGAAGGTGGTGGAGGAGGCGCCCGCGGCGTGCATCCCGGAGGAGTTGCGGGAGCGCATCCGCGACGCCGGGCACAAGGTCGCCAGGGAGATCAAGTACGAGAACGCCGGCACCGTGGAGTTCATCTACGACGAGGACCGGCAGGACTTCTTCTTCCTCGAGATGAATACCCGCATCCAGGTGGAGCACCCGGTCACCGAGATGGTCACGGGCCTGGACCTGGTGCGGGAGCAGATCCGCGTGGCCGGCGGCGAACGGCTTTCGTTCTCCCAGGAGGACGTCCGCTTCAACGGGCACGCCATCGAGTGCCGCATCACCGCCGAAGCGCCGTGGCAGGGGTTCCGGCCGTGCCCCGGCGTCCTCACCGAGTGGAGCCCGCCCCAGGGCGCGGGCATCCGCGTGGATACCCAGTGTTTTCCGGGCTACCGCGTCCCGCCGTTCTACGACTCGCTGCTGGCCAAGCTCATCGTCCACGGCGACGACCGCGAGCACGCGGTGGCGCGCATGAAGCAGGCCCTCGCCCAGTTCGCCGCCGCCGGCATCGACACCACCATCCCGTTCCTGAGCGCGGTCATGGAAGAGCCGGACTACGTCAGCGGCAGGGTCAGCACGCGGTGGCTCGAAGGCCACCTCGACGACCTGACCGCCCGCCACGCGTGACCGGCGCACACACCACCACGACCCTTTCCGAAATGATCTGGTACCCGCGAACCGGCGGTTCGTGGGATCCGTACGGGTGTCGCCGCCTCGACGACCCTCTACGAAATGATCAGGTAGCGTCGACCGGCGGTCGCCCCTACCTGCCGGGCGTTCGGCTCCCCCGCCGTCAGTCCTTGATGAATTCCCGGATCACCTTGTGCGCCGCCTCGGGGTTCGAGAAGAAGTAGCTGTGCCGCTCGCCCGGCAGCACCACCAGCTTCGCGTTGGGAATCCCCTCGACCAGGATCTCGGCGCCCTTCCGGTGTGACATGTCGCTGACCACCGCGTGGTCGTCGTCGCCCACCAGCACCAGCGTCGGCACGGTGATGTCCTTGAGGCGGTGGCGAGTGTCGTGCGCCTGGCGCGCGATGACGTGGCGGAAGTAGCATTCCACCGACGACATGTTGGCCATCCGCACCTTGAGGCAGTTCTCGATCTCTTCCGGGTGCTCCTTCTGATACTGTTCGGTCCACCCCACCTCGACAGTGTGGTCCCGGACGTACTTTTCGTAACCCCACTCGACCATCTGCGTGGCGATCTTGAGCGGGATGCCGTGGGCGCCGGGATGGGCTGCGCCGGACGAGGCGAGGATCAGCTTCTTCACCAGCCCGGGGTGCTCCAGGGCCAGCAGTTGCGCCACCCGGCCGCCCATGGAATGGCCGCACACGATCGCGTCGGTGGCGTCGAGGTGGTCCATCACCGCCGCGATGTCGTCGGCGAACATGCGGGTGGTGTAGCGCATGGGCGTGCGGGTCGAGCGCCCGGTGCCGCGGAAGTCCGTGATGATGGTGCGATGGTCCCGCGAGAACTCGGGCACCTGGAACATGTTCCACACGTCGCCGTCGCACGCCGTCTCCGAGATGAACACGAAGGGCGGTCCGTCTCCCTGGACCTCGTAGTAGATGTCGGCGTCACCGACGTTCAGCGTTGGCATGAGAACCTCCGAAGTTCCTGGAACCGCATTGGGAGTTCCGTGCCGTGGTCCACGCGGCCGCGTGCGCCGGAGCCCGACACGGTGTTTGCCTGAAGCCAATAGCACAAACCCTTGACCTGAGACAGCGGCCCGCGGACACCGGACCTTGCGGCCATGGAGGTATTGGCTTAATTGGGCCGATGTGCGAAAATACGCGGTTTAATTCGGCAAAACCAAACCTAAAGGGGGTACATATGTTCAGGAAAACAGGATTGGCAATCGCCCTCGTGGCGGCCCTTGCCCTGACGGCGGGCAACGTTGTCGCAGCGGACGACTTCTTCAAGGGCAAGACCATCCGGGTCATCGTGGGCTACGCGCCCGGCGGCGGTTACGACACGTACACCCGCCAGATCGTTCGCCATCTGGGCAAGCACCTTGCCGGCAACCCGAGCTTCATCGTGCAGAACATGACCGGCGCCGGCAGCCTCATCGCGGCCAACTACATCCAGAAGCGGGCGAAGCGCGACGGGACGGTCCTGGGCGTGTGGAACAACGGGTTCGTGACCGCGCAGGCCCTCGGCGATCCCAAGGTCCGGATCAAGTCGCAGGATCTGACCTGGATCGGCGCTCCGGTCAAGGGCATACCGGCATGCGCGTTCATGGGCTGGTCCGGCGTACGGACGTTGAAGGACATGTCCGATCCCAAGAAGCCCATCAAGATGGGCGGCACCCGGGCGGGAGCCACCGGCGTGGACCTGCCGAAGATCCTCAACAAGACCATCGGCACGAACTTCGACGTGGTGGCGGGCTATAGCGGCACCGCCACGTCGCGTATCGCCATGCAGTCCAAGGAAGTCGCCGGCGCCTGCTGGGGTTGGGAATCCATGCGGGTCACGGCCCGGGCCATGCTCGACGCCAAGGGCGACGACAAGATGATCCCCGTGCTCACGCACCGGAGGATCCCAGACCCCGAGCTCAAGGACGCGCTCATCATCCCGGAGGTGGTCGAGAAGGTTGGCGGCAAGCAGCACCTCGAGACCTACACGGGGTGGGTCAACCAGTACGAGTTCCAGCGCCCGTTCTCGGCTCCTCCAGGCGTGCCCGCCAAGCAGGTGGAGCTGTTGCGGACCGCCTTCAAGAAGACGCTGGAGGATCCCGCCTTTCTGAAGGAGGCCAAGGAGGCCAAGCTCATCATCGAGTACGTCTCGGGCGAGGACATCGAGACGTTCGTCGATCAGATTCTCGGCATGTCCGCCGCGTCCAAGGAAGCGCTGAGCTTTCTGGTGCGGAAGAAGAAGTAAGTAGACCGGTCCTCGGGTCTACGGTTTGACGTGAGTCGGGGAGGGGGCGTTGGTCCTCTCCCCGATGACTGTGTGCTTCCGGTTCCAACTCTCATACCCACCCGCGGCAAGGTTGTTCCATGGATCACGCGGCTGCCGCGCGCACCGCAGCACTTCGCGCCGAGCGGCTCGCGATCCTGGCGCTGCTGGCCGGCGCCGTCACCACGGCCTTCGCCCCCATTCTCGTCCGCCTGAGCGAATTGGGTCCGAGCCCGACGGCGTTCTACCGCTTCCTCCTGGCGATACCCCTTTACTGGCTCATGGCGCTCGCCGTGCCGGGCGGAAGCCTGCGCGTGCGCCCTGAGAAGACCGACGGATCGAGGGTCTACGTCCGGATGGCAATGGCGGGTGTCTTTCTGGCCAGTGATATGGCGGCGTGGCACTATTCGATTCACATGACCACGGTGGCCAATGCCAGCCTGCTCCTGAACGTGACCCCGGTGTTCGTCGTTCTGGGCGGGTGGCTGCTGTTTCGCACGCGGGTGACCGGGACATTCATGGTCGGCCTCGCGGGGGCCATGGCCGGCGTGGTCGTGCTCTCGGGAGCGAGCCTGGCGCTCAGCCGCACACACGTGCTGGGCGACCTGCTGGGCGTGGTCACCGCCATGTTCTATGCCGCCTACCAGTTGACCATGGAGCGCCTGCGGCGGCGTTTCTCCACCATCACCATCATGATCTACGCGGTGCCGGCCAGTGCCATGCTCACCCTGATGGTCACACTGGTTAGCGGTGAAACCATGGCCGTCATGACGCCCGTGGGGTGGACCGTGCTGCTTGCGCTGGCCGTCGGGCCGCAAGTGCTCGGCCAGGGCCTGATCGCCTGGGCCCTTGCGCACCTGCCCGCGAGTTTCGTCTCCGTCACTCTCCTGGTGCAACCGATCGTCGCCGCCACGGTCGCCTGGATCCTGTTCGACGAGCGCGTCGGTCTCCAGCAGGCGATCGGTGCCGCTATCGTTCTGACGGGAATCGTCATTGCACGGCAGGGAAGCGTGCGGCGGTGACCCGTATGGGAGTAGGTCGGGTTAGCCGAAGGCGTAACCCGACTCCGCACCGTCCTTTGTCGGATTACGCTTCGCTAATCCGACCTACAAGGTTACAAGGCTACGAGGCCGATTACTCGGACGGACTCCTGGCCGGAGTATGAGCCTGTGACCGGGATGAGTGAACGGGATCTTCTCCGCGGCCTGTTCGAAGCCGCGGTCGCCGCCGCGGATCCGGCGAAAGTGGTTCCGGCGCATCTGCCTCCGCCGCCGCCCGGCCGCACGCTGGTGCTGGCGGCCGGCAAGGCGGCCGCCTCCATGGCCCGTGCGGTCGAGCGAGGTTGGCCCAAGGAGATAGACGGCATCGCGGTGACCCGGTACGGCCACGCCGTCGAGTGCAAGCGTATCGAGGTCGTGGAGGCCGGCCATCCGTTGCCCGACGAGGCAGGAAAGGACGCGGCATCGCGCTTCCTCTCCGCCGCCGCCAGCCTGGGCCCGGACGACCTGCTGCTGTTCCTTCTGTCCGGCGGCGCGTCCGCGCTGCTGGTCGAACCGCAACCGGGCCTCGCGCTGTCCGACAAACAGGCCATCAACCGCGCACTACTCGAAGCCGGTGCTCCCATCGACGAGATGAACTGTCTCCGCAAGCACCTGTCGGCCATCAAGGGAGGCCGTCTCGCCGCTGCCGCCGCCCCGGCCCGCGTCGTGACCTTGGCCATCTCGGACGTACCCGGGGACGCCCCGGCGGTCATCGGCTCGGGGCCGACATCGGCGGACCCCACCACCTGCGCCGACGCCCTCGCGGTCGCCGACCGCCACGACATAGATCTGCCCGAGGTTGCCAGGACCGCGCTGGAACAGGGCAGGTGGGAGACCGTGAAGCCCGGCGATCCGTGTCTCACCCGCACCGACTACGTGTTTGTCGCCCGCCCGGCGGACGCGCTTGCGGCCGCCGCTGCCAAGGCCCGCGAGGTGGGTCTCGATGTGGTCCGGCTGGGCGACGACCTTCAGGGCGAGGCGTGCGATATGGGTGCGGCACATGCCGAGCTGGCGCGGAAGCGAGCCCTTGGTCTGCTGATCTCAGGAGGCGAAGCGACGGTCACGACGAAGCACCCGGGCGGAAAGGGTGGCCCCAACTGTGAATACCTGCTGGCGTTGGCCGTGGCCCTCGACGGTGCCCACAACGTCCACGCCATTGCCTGCGATACCGACGGAATCGACGGTTCCGCGGACGCCGCCGGCGCCTTCATCGGCCCCGACACCCTTGCGCGCGCCCACGCCGTTGGGATGGACGCACGTGACATGCTCGCCCGGCAAGACAGCTACGAATTCTTCCGGCGACTTGGCGATGTGGTGGTGACCGGCCCGACGCGCACCAACGTCAATGACTTCCGGGCTGTGCTGGTAACTTGAACGGTGCCATTCGAACGATGGGCTATTGGGCCACGGGATAGGCCGCGTTGAAAGGCCGGCAAAGATCAACTTTGAAATCGCATACAAAGGTGCGACAATGGATCCGAAACTAGACGGATGGACGATGCCGCCGTGATCCGCCAAGCCAACGAAAATGACGCCCTGTTGCTTACGGCTGACAAGGACTTCGGCGATATCAATTTCCGTGTGGGGCGGATACCCGCGGGAGTCGTGCTCTTTCGATTGCCATCCCGAAGGAGTGCTTCGCGAAGTCAGCGATGGGTCATCGGAATCCGGCCCCCCTTACACCAACCGCACCCCATACTCTTCCCGCCCGGTAACGTACCCAACGATGGCTGCCGCCGGGACATCGTTGTCCACCAGTGCCTTCACCAGCCCCTCCCCGTCCTTCTCGGCCACCGCGATGAGCAGGCCGCCGGAGGTCTGGGGGTCGAGGGCGACCTCGGCGAGGGCGTCGGAAACGGTGTCGGCGATGACGGTCTTGCCGTCGAGGTACTCGCGGTTGCGCTTGCAGCCGCCGGTGAGGTTGCCGGCGACCTCGGCGAGTTCGGCGATGTCCTGGAACACGGGCAGGCGGGCGGCCTCGAAGACGATGCTGACGTTGCCGTCGAGGGTCATCTCCAGGCCGTGGCCCAGGAGGCCGTAGCCGGTGATGTCCGAGCACGCGTGGACGTCGTAGTCCTTCATGACCGCGGCGGCGTACTTGTTGAGGGTGGCCATCGAGGCAATGGCCTGCTCGATGCTCGCCTGGGAGGCGTTGCCGCGCTTGACGGCGGTGGTGGCGATGCCGGTCCCCAGGGGCTTGGTGAGGATCAGCACGTCGCCCTCCTGGGCGCCGATGTTGCGCAGGATGCGATCCGGGTGCACGGTGCCGGTGACGGCCAGCCCGTACTTGATCTCCTCGTCGATGATGGAGTGGCCGCCGACGATGACCGCGCCCGATTCCTTGACCTTGTCGGCGCCGCCCCGCAGCACCTCGCCCAGCACCTCGATGTCCATCTTCCCCTTGGGGAAGCAGACGATGTTGAGGGCCGTGGCGGGCTCGCCGCCCATGGCGTAGACGTCGCTGAGCGAATTGGTGGCGGCGATCTGGCCGAACATGTACGGGTCGTCGACGATGGGCGTGAAGAAGTCGACGGTGTTGACGATGGCCAGGTCGGGGCGCAACTGGAACACGCCGGCGTCGTCGGCCGTCTCGGTTCCTACCAGCAGTTCAGCGGATTCGAACTTGGGAAGCCGGTGCAGGACCTGCACCAGATCGGCGGGGCCGAGCTTGGCCGCTCAACCCGCGGCCTTGACTTCCTGGGTCAGCCGGATGGCTTCCATGGACATTTCAAATCTCCTCGAAACCGCTCGTGCGGTCCCCTTGGCTATCAGTTTCTCCCCGGCTTGAGCTTCCTCACGTCGCCCACGCGCATGGTCACGCCGGTGCGGTCGAAGTACTCAAGGACGGGGATGGTGTACTTGCGGCTCGACTGCAGGATGTCCCTGAAGGTCGCCGCGCTCATCTCCTCGTGGTTCTCGAAGTAGCTATATAAATCGGCCTTGATCCTGTCAATGGAATCCTTGAGGTAGTAGAGCTCGGTGGTCACCCGGACGATCTCCCCCTGCCGTTCCATGACCCGGATGACCTCGTTCAGCTTCGGGCGGTCCGCCCCCACGGCCTTCTCGATCTCCTTGAGGTAAGGCGGGGCGAGCGGGTTCCTGGCCAGCGCGGCGGAGATCTCCCCGGACAGCGACTTCTCCCGCGCGCCCAGCTCCACGCGATGGTCCGGCAGGCGCAGGTGGTTGCCGTCGCGGACGCACACGCCCTCGGCCGCCAGGAGGTCCGTCAGGTCCCGGAACAGCCGAGCCGATGCGCCGCCGGCCACCCTCCCGCGGACCTCCTCGAGGTCCATGCCCGGCGCCAGCGGATGGCTCTGGTGGAACGCCGCCAGGGTGGAGCGCAGCCGCTCCCGGAAGCCGTCCCACTTGTCCTCGGTGGTGTAGACGTGCTCGCGCTCGGAATCGAAGGAGCGGAGCCCCTCGGTCCGTTCCAGCCAGTCGCGCGTTTCCTCCCGCTTCAAGTTGAGGAACTGGCAGATGGAATCGACCCCCGTGGCCAGGTTTGCGTCTCCGGCCAGAAAGCTCCGGATCATCTCCGGCGTGTCGCCCTCGCGCAACGTCCGCAGCCGCTGCTCGACGTCCTTCTCCCGGCGCCGGTGCCGCCGCGCCCGCGGGTCCACGACCTCGCCGCCTCCCAGGGTCCTCTGCGCGGTCTCGTCCCGCACGATGAAGTGGTCGCCGCGCATGACCAGCAGCGGCTCGGTCAGCAGCACCTGGCAGTAGGCCGTCTCCTTGGGCTCCACCTTCTCGGTGTCGCCCAGGAAGACGAGCTTGCCCATGCGCTCGGCCGTCCCCAGGTGGATCCGCACCCGCTGGTGGTTCTTGATCCCCTTGGCGGCCGCGGGGCGCACCTCCAGGTGGGCGTCGAAGCGCGTCGACGCCAGGGTGAGCTCCTCGTGGCAGATCATGTGGCCGCGTTCCAGGGCGCCGCGGTCCTGGCCGGTGAGGTTCAAGGCCACGCGCTGGCCCCAGCCCGCCGACTCCACCGATTGGCCGTGCACCTGGATGCTGCGCACACGGAACTTCTGGCCGCCGGGGACCGCGTGGACATGGTCGCCGGTGTGCACCTCGCCCGCCAATCCGGTGCCGGTGACGATGACCCCGTGGCCCTGCAGCACGAACACCCGGTCCACCGGCAGCCGGAAGAAGCCGCTGGGCGCCGGCCGGTCGATGTCCGCCAACGCGTCGAAGATACCCTTCCGCACCTCCTCCAGCCCGTCTCCGGAGACGGCGGAGAAGTGGACCACCGGCGATCCTTCCAGCGCGGTCTCGAAGGTCAGGATCTCGATCTCTTCCTCCACCTCCCGCATCCGCGCCTCGGACACCAGGTCCACCTTGGTGACGACGAACAGCGCCGTCCGCACTCCCAGGAGATGCACGATGTCCAGGTGCTCCTCGGTCTGCGGCATGACCCCGTCGTCCGCCGCCACCGTGAACAGCACGAGGTCGATGCCGTGGGCGCCGGCGAGCATGTTGCGGATGAAGCGCTCGTGGCCGGGCACGTCGACGATCCCCGCCTCGCTCCCGTCGGGCAGCGCCAGGTGCGCGAACCCCAGGTCGATGGAGATGCCGCGCTCCTTCTCCTCCTTGAGGCGATCGGTGTCCTTGCCGGTGAGGGCCTTGATGAGGCTCGTCTTCCCGTGGTCGATGTGGCCGGCGGTTCCGATGATGTAAGGCATGGCGTTTCGCGGGCTAGGGCGATTTCGTGTGGGGACCCCTCACCCTGACCCTCTCCCAGAGGGAGAGGGGATTTTTGTGGCGTCTGCGGCCTCCGGCCCCCTCTCCCTCTGGGAGAGGGTTGGGGTGAGGGCGGATTGCCCCAACGCGCGTCACCGGCGATCCTCCGGGCTCCGGAGGTTCGGCACCACCGATTCGGGATCGCCGGCGCTCCTCAGGTCGAGGATGAAGCGGTCGTTCTTGATACGGCCGATGACGGGCGGATCGGCGCTTCGGAACACCCGCGCCACGTCGTCGGCGCTCATGGCGCGGCCCCGCACGGCAATGCCCTTGCTCGGGATCTCCTCGGTGGGGAGGGCGCCGCTGCCTATCTGGCATGTGGAATTCACCAGCTCGACCTCGTAGTCCGATCCCAGCCGCCCCCGCAGCAGCGGCAGCACCCGCCTGCCGTCTTCTTCGAGTTCGTCGAGGCGCCGGCTGAATGCCCGCAATGTCGGGATCTCGCTCAACAGGTCCGGGGACTGCGCATAGCTCCTGAGCGTCGCCTCCAGCGCCGCCAGCGTGAGCTTGTCGCAGCGCAGGGCGCGCTTGAGCGGGTTGCGGTTCATGCGGTCGATCCAGCTCTTCCCGCCGGCCACCAAACCGGCCTGGGGACCGCCCAGGATCTTGTCGCCGCTGAACGTGACCACGTCCACGCCCAGGGCCACGCGCTCGCTAACCAGCGGCTCCCGCGGCAGTCCCATCTCCGACAGGTCCACCAGCGCGCCGCTGCCCAGGTCCTCCATCACCGGCACCCCACGCTCCCGACCGATGGCCATCAGTTCCTTCAGCTCCACCTCCGCCGAGAAGCCCACCACGCGGTAGTTGCTGGTGTGCACCTTGAGCAGCAGCCCGGTGTCCTTGTCGATGGCCTCGGCGTAGTCCCGCGGGTGGGTGCGGTTGGTGGTGCCCACCTCTCGCAGCACGGCGCCGCTCTTGGCCATGACCTCCGGGATCCGGAACGAGCCGCCGATCTCGATCAGCTCGCCGCGGGAGACGATGACGTTCCTGCCCTCGGCCATGGAGTTGAGCCCCAGCAGCACCGCCGCGGCGTTGTTGTTCACCGCCGCCGCGGCCTCGGCCCCGGTCAGCTCCTTGAGCAGCGACTCGATGGCCCCTTCCCTCTGGCCCCGCTTGCCCTCCCGAAGGTCGAACTCGAGGTTCACGGGGTAGCGCGCGGCGAGCCACACGGCCTCGGCCGCGGCCTCCGACAAGAGCGCCCGCCCCAGGTTCGTATGGAGGATGGTGCCGGACGCGTTCACCACCCGGACCATGCCCGGGCGCGAGGCCCGGGCCAGCTTTTTTTCAAGGTCCGTTATGATAGATTCGTCCTGCAGCCGGTCGGGCGTAAGGTCGTGGCCGGACTTGATGGCCTGCCGCAGGTCGTCGATGAGGCCACGGAGGGTTTCCGTCACGAACGGCCGGCTGAATCGCTCCAGCAACGCCGCCGCGTCGGGGTGAGTCAGGACGCGGTCCACGGAGGGCAGCTCGCGCAGCAAGTTCGCTTCCGGTTTCATCAGTTCGTGACGCAGGGCATCTAGTGTGGTGTCTGGTTAATTCGCAGCATAATATGCGGAGGATTTTTTGTCGTCGGCAAGGCGCGATGACGAGTGGGGGCGACCGTAGGTCGCCCCAGGGCGGGCACCACGCGAGGAAGAGCAACGCAGCCGACGGCGAAAAAGACCCGCAGATTATGCTGCGAATTAACCAGACACCACACTAGGTAGGGGCGACCGGCCGGTCGCCCCTACGGGTTTCCACCGGAGCATGGTTCCTGGTGATCCTGGCACCAAACTAGCCCTTCGGCGGGGTAGACGCAAATCTTGACCACACCTCCTCCACCCGAGCCCCGGCGCTGGTTCTTCCTGTTCATCGCCACGCTGTCGCAGACGGCGATGTCGACCATCCACATGGGCATCCCGACCATCGTGCCGCTCATCCAGGTCGAGCTCGGGCTGAACCTGACCGAGGTCGGCGTCCTGGTCTCGATGATCAACGTCGGGGTGGTGGCCGCGGTGCTGGGCATGGGCAAGGCAGCGGACCGTTACGGCGAGCGGCGCATCATCGGCTACGGCACCGCGGTCTGCGGCCTGCTGGTCCTTACCGTCCACTTCGCCGGAAGCTTCGCCGCATTGCTGGTGGTTTTCCTGGTCCTGGGCATACCGGTGGCCACGAGCACGCCCGCCGGCAGCAAGGCGGTGGCGGGATGGTTCCCGGACCGGGAGCGGGGCATGGCCATGGGGGTGCGGCAGACCGGGATTCCCGCGGGCGGCACCATCGGCGCCCTCACCCTGCCGGCCATGGGGCTGGTGTTCGGCTGGCGCTGGGCGTTGTCGCTGGTGGGTGTGGTGACCATCGCCGCCGGTTTGCTGGTGTTGGTCTGCTACAAGGAGCCCGCCCGGCCCCAGGCGGTAAGCGGCGCCGTTCCCGCGGGCGGGCTCAAGGACATCGTCCGGCGCTCGGAGATCTGGGCCGCCGCGTTCTACGCCTCGGTGCTGGCCGGGTGCCAGTGGTGCTACATCAGCTACATCGAGCTGTATCTCACCGAGAACATCTTCTACCCGCTGGTGTTCGCCGCCCACCTGCTGGCGGTGGGCCAGGCCTGCGGCGGCACCGGCCGCATCGTCTTCGGCATCGCCAGCGACCGCCTCTTCTTGGGCCGGCGCGTGCCGGTGCTGGTGATGCTGGGCCTTCTCGGCACCGCCGCCGGGATCGCCACGGCCCTGCTATCGCCGGGCATGCCGGCGTGGTTGGTGGCCGCGGTGGTGTCGCTTCTTGGCCTCGGCACCATGAGCTGGCAGGGCCTGTACCTGGCCCTGGTCGCCAAGATCGCCGGCACCCGCGTGGCCGGCGTCGCCATCGGCCTGACCAACACCGTGGCGTTCGTGGGCGTGGTGCTGCTGCCCCCGGTCTTCGGCGCCATCGCGGACTACACCCACTCCTACCAGACGGCCTGGATCGCCATGGCCGTCGCCATCGCCCTGCCGGTCCCGTTCCTGTGGAGAGTCCGGGAGGACTCACTGTAGGCCGGTTGAAAAAACTCGGTCTGGCGTCCTTCGACTCCGCTTCGCGAAGCGAAGTCGAAGGGCGCCGACCGGTGAAACCGCTGCCCGGTCAGCTCCCCAGGCAGTACTCGGCGATCTCGCGGTAGGTGGGTTGCCAGAGTTCGCTGCGGTGCCGGTTGGCGTATTCGATGATGCGCTCGAAACCGATGGCCAGATACGGCCGGCCGCCCAGCTCGGCGTGAACGCAGGCGTCGATCATGCCGGGGCGGCCGCGCCGGGCCTCGTCGTAAATGAAATCGAACCCGTCCTTGAACCCGGTGAAGAAGGTGCCGGCGTTGCCCAGGCCGTTGCCCCAGGCGCGCCAGTCGTTGGCGTACCAGGTCTTGGGGATGACGCAGATGCGGCGGCCGTCGACCGACGCGACGTAGGGAACGTCGTCGTCCGACGGGTCCCCGGACCACAGGTAGCCCGCTTCGGCCAGGAGCCCCAGGGTGACGTCGGTATGGTGCCCGCCCGGGCCGAACCAGCCCACCGGCCGCGTCCCGGTGATGTCCTCGAGGATGCGGGTGCAGGAGTCGATCTCCTCTTTCTGCTGTTCCGGGTCCAGCTCCACCATGCTGACCTCGTTGGTGGTGCCGTGGCCGGCGATCTCGTGACCGGCCTCGTGCAGCGCGCGCACCGCGTCCGGCCATTTTTCCGCCGCCAGCGAGTTCACCAGCACCATGGCCCGGACATTCTGCCGCTCGAGGATCTCCAGGATCCGCCAGATCCCCACGTTGCCGCCGTACTCGGCGTGGGAGAGGGAGCTGTGGTTGACGTCGATGCGCGGGTCCATCTTGAAGCGCCCGGTCTTGCGGAACGCCTCGAGGGCCACGCTGAAGGTGCAGCAGACGAGCTTGTCGTCGGGCCAGCGGGTGGTGCGTCTGTCGGGAGAGTCCTGGGCCATCATTCGCTCCTTTCGGCACTACGCGCCGCGGGACGACGGCGGCCGTACCGGTAGTGTCCCGTAGGTCGGGTTAGCCGAAGGCGTAACCCGACACTGCTATGTCGCAGCGCAAATCCATCACGCCGCCCGCGCCGACAGCCGCGCGTAGCGCTTGCGGTGCCAGGAAGCGTTGCCGTACTGGGACGACAGGGCCATGGCCCGCCGCAGGTAGAGACCCGCGTCGTATTCGTCGGTGAAGCCGATGGCGCCGTGCATCTGCACCATGGACTTGGTCACCGACAGGACGGCGTCCGACGCGCGCGCCTTCACCGCGGCCACCATGGCGCGGTTGCCGCGACCCTCGTCCAAGGCGGCGCACACCTGGTAGATCAGCGAGCGCGTGAGCTCGATGTCGACGTGGTCGTTGACGGCCCGGTGCTGCAATGCCTGGAACGAGCCGATGGGCCGCCCGAACTGCTCACGCGTCCCCAGGTAGTCCAGCGCCAGCGCGAGTCCCTGCTCCATGATGCCCAGCATCTCGGCCGACGTCCCCAGGAGCATCAGGTCCAGCGTGGCCGTGGCGACCTCCGTGCCTTGCGCGCCGCTCGCGATCACCGCGCCGGTCGGCACGGCGACGTCGCCGAGCGCAAGCACCGCGTGCCCGGTACCGTCCACGCGGCCCCTTTGCAGGATCTCCAGTCCGTCGGCGTCGCGCTCGACCAGGCACACGACCGTGCCGTCGCCGCTCCGCGCGTCCACGATGAAACCGTCTGCGGCGGCCGCGCCCGGAACCGCGCCGGTGCGCCCGCTAAGCTTGAAGCCGCCGCCCGCGGCGGCAGCCTGGACGCGGGCGGCTTCCGGGTCCTCCGCGGCCGGGTCGTGCAGCGCGGGGACGATGACGGCCGCGCCGGACATGATCTCGTCGAGGATCGCGCTCATGGTCTTGGGGCCCATAGCCACGGCCCGGGCCGCCGCCATCACGGCCGCGATGGGCTCGGTCATGAGGCCGCGGCCGGCCGCTTCGAGCACCAGCGCCGCCTCCGTCGTGCCCAGCCCCAGGCCGTCGCGCTCCTCCGGCACCAGAAGCGACAGCCAGCCGGCTTCCGCCACCACCGCGAGCCGCGCCGGCTCGAAGCCATGCTCGGTGTTACGCAACTCCCGGAAACGGGCCGGACCGGCGTGCCGTTCGATGAGCTTGTCGGCGCTCTCCCGAAGAATCGTCTGCGCCTCATCGAGGACGAGTTCCATTGGGTCACCTTTCCTGCGTTGAACCGGTCGCTCCCGGCCCGATCACCGCCAGCGCGTCCAGCGCCATTCCTCCGGCACCCTTGGGGTAGACCAGGAAGGGGTTGATGTCCAGGCTCTCGACTACGTCTCCGGCCGCGGCCGCCAGCCGCCCGAGCGCTACCAGCGCGTCGACGACGGCGTCGCGGTCGTAGGGTCCCGCGCCGCGGTATCCTTCCAGGAACCTGCCGGCGCGGGTGGAGTCGATGAGCCGGGCGGCGCCCTCGCGGCTGATCCCCGGAGGTCCGAAGGCCACGTCCCTTACCAGCTCCAGCCACACGCCGCCTGCGCCGAACATGATCACCGCGCCCATCTCGGGGTCCCGTTGCATGCCCAGCACCAGTTCGAGCCCGGCGGGCGCCATCCTCGCCACCAGCCATCCTTCCAGGTGAATGCCCGGAGCATGGGCCGCTACGTTGCGGGCGATGTCCCGGCAGGCTTGCTCCACGGCCGCCGCGTCGCCGACGTTGACTCGCACGGCCCCGGCGTCGCTCTTGTGCGTGAGGTCCGCGGCAACTCCCTTGACCACCACCGGATAGCCGATGCGTTCGGCCAGGTCCTTGGCCTCTTGCTCGGTGGCCGCCAGCCCTTCCTCGATCAAGGGGATCCCGAAGGCGGCCACCAGCCCCTTGGACTCGGGCTCGGTGAGCGGGAACGCCGAGGTTGCGCCCGCGGCCCGCTGCCGCAGCAACTCGACGCGCGCCGTCACGGCGTCCGGCAAGGCCGGCGCCGGCGCGGTCTCCGCCTCGCGGCAGCGCCGCCGGTAGTCCATGACCGCGCGGATGGCTCGGAACGCGCGCTCGGGCTCGTTGAGGCATGCCATGTGCGGGAAGCGGCGCCGGGCGGTGCGGCTGAACTCCGTCAGGTCATAGGACGCCGGGGAAATAAGGGCGAAGGGTTTGCGGTCGGCGCTTAGTAACTGCTTGTCGATGGCCTCCATGGTGGCCAGCACCCGCGCGGCGCGCCGCCGGTTGGCGTCGTTGGCGCCCTCGTGGGGCGGGAGATCTTCCTGGAACACCACCATGTCGACACCGGGGTCGTTGTAGACGGCGTCCACGACCTTGAGAGCATCGTCCAGCGGGCGGTTGGTGAGGTAGCCGTTGCCGTCCAGGGGGTTGCTGATGGGCTGGGCCTCGCCCAGCAGCTCGCGCAGGCGCGCCCGGGTCTCGGGCGCGAACTCGGGCAACGGCACCCGGTGCCGGTCGGCCGCGTCCTCCGCCAGCCCGCGCACGCCGCCCGAGTAGACCAGCCCGCCGACGTTCTCGCCGCGGGGTTCGCTCGCGTGCAGCAGCATCTCGATGACGTTCACGGCGCCGTCGGCGCTCTCCACGCGGATGGCGCCGGCGGGTCCGGCTACGGCATCGAAGGCCTCCACCCGTCCGGCCAGGGAGCCGGTGTGGGACAACGCCGCGCGGCGCCCGCCCTCGGACACGCCCATCTTGAGCACCACCACCGGCTTGCCGGCGTCACGGGCGGCGCGGCACGCGGCCAGGAACTCGTCGGCGCGCCGCACCGCCTCCACCAGGCAGAAGATCAGCCGCACCTCCGGGTCGGTGACGAAGTAGCGGATGTAGTCGGCGGTGATGAGGCCGGTCTCGTTGCCGCTGGTGACCACGTAGCTCACGTCGATGCCGCGCTCCATGAGGATCCGCGCGATGTGGGGTGTGGTGGTGCCGCTCTGGCCCACCATGGCCACCGGGCCGGTCACCAGCTCCTGCACCCGGTCGTCCGGGAGGGTCAGCAGGCGGGCGCGGGCCGACAGGTTGCCGAGGCAGTTGGGTCCGGAAATCGCCAGGCCGGTGTCCTCGATGGCGGCGCGCAGCTCCGCCTCCAGAGCGCGGCCGGCGTCGGTGCCGGACTCGGAGAAGCCGACGGCGTACAGGGTGGCGCTGCGGGTGCCCATGGCCGCGGCCTCCCGCAGGATGCGCGGAACGCTGGCCGCCGCCCGCATCACCACCAGGTGGTCGGGGACGGTGGGCAGCGAGCGCAGATCGGGAAAGCACTCCACCCCCCAGATGCGCTCGTGGTTCGGGTTCACCGGATAGACGGGGCCGTCGAACTCGAAGCGGATCAGGTTGGCGAAGATCCGCGCCGTCCATCCGGACGGGTTCTCCCTCGCCCCCAGGATGGCGACGCTGGTGGGGTTCAGCAGTGTGGCGACCTTGTCGGTGGTCATGGCAGTGGGGGAGTATAGGCCGTCAACGCCGCCACCGGCAACATCGACCCATCTCGCGCGGCTACGCCGGATCTGCTAGTGTCCGCTCCATGAGCACCATCAGCTTCATCGCCGACACCAAGGAGGACGCGGCGTTTCGGCAGGAGGTCCGGAGCTGGCTGGAAGAGAACCTGCCGGCGGAGCTCCAGGGGTGGTCCACGCGGCCGCCGCCGGAGCTGATCCGGCCGTGGCAGCGCAAGCTCTACGACCGCGGCTGGATCGCGCCCAACTGGCCCAGGCAGTACGGCGGCATGGACGCCACCGTCAACCAGCAGTTGATCCTGCAGGAAGAATTCGGGCGGGCCGGCGCGCCGGTGCTGTCGCGGCAGGCGGTGGGGCACATCGGGCCGATCCTGATACGCCACGGCACCGAGGAGCAGAAAGCCGAGCATCTGCCCAAGATGCTCTCGGGCGAGGTGTTGTGGGCCCAGGGCTATTCGGAGCCGGGCTCGGGGTCCGACCTGGCCAGCCTGCGGACCCGCGGCGAGGTCGACGGCGACGAGCTGGTGATCAACGGCCACAAGATCTGGACCACCTGGGGCCATCACGCCGACTGGATGTACGCGCTCATCCGCACCGACCCGGACGCGCCGCGCAAGCAGTTGGGGATCTCCATGGTGCTCATCGACCTCGGGACGCCGGGGATCACCATCCGCCCCATCAAGACCCTGGCCGACGACGAGGAGTTCGCCGAGGAGTTCTTCGACGACGTCAGGGTGCCGCTCACCAACGTGGTGGGGGAGATCAATGACGGCTGGCGCGTGGCCAAGGCGCTGCTGGACTCGGAACGGCTCGGCAACGCCAACCCGCAACTGGCGCTGGACATACTGGACCGGGTGCGCAAGGTGGCGCGGGCCACCGGCGCGGCCGGCGATCCGGTGTTCCAGGACAAGCTCACACAGGCCGAGCTGGACGTGCTGGCGCAGTCGGCCGTCTTCGCCCACGCCGTGCAGATCGCCCGGGCGGGCAAGGAGATCGGCTCCGACTCGTCCTTCATCAAGATCGTCTCCACGGACATCGTGCAGCGCATCGCCGACCTGCTGCTGGAGGCCGCCGGCGAGCACGGCCCCGAAACCGGAGCGCTGGAGACGCCGGACGGCCCGGTGGACGTCTCGGTGATGTGGCGCGAGGTCCGGCGCATCTCCATCTACGCCGGCACCAGCGAGATCCAGCGCAACGTCACCGCCAAGCGGGTGCTGGGGCTGCCGTAGGAGGGGAAGGCGAATTCAGCCGTGCCCCCACCCGCCCCGTGCCTGGATTCCCGCTTTCCAGCCTGTGCTGAAACCACACCCTCTCCCTCTGAGAGAGGGTGGCCGAAGGCCGGGTGAGGGCCGCGCGGCGACTCTGCCCTTCCGTGGGAGGCTGCTGGCGCCGCGAAGCCCTCACCCCGACCCTCTCCCAGAGGGAGAGGGGGTGGTTTTAGCGCAGGCCGGAAAGCGGGAATGACGATGCTGGGGTTTCGGAGGGATCATGCCCGAGCTGCCGGACGTCCAGCTCTACATCCACGCCTTGGAGCCCAGGGTCGTGGGGGAGACGATCGATAAGGTCCGCCTCGCGAGTCCGTTCCTGCTCCGGTCGGTCGAACCGCCCATCAGCGAAGCCGAGAAGCGGAAGGTGCTGGGCCTCCACCGGATGGGGAAGCGCATTGTCTTCGAGCTGGAGGACGACCTCTTCCTGGTGTTCCACCTGATGATCGCCGGACGGTTCCGCTGGCGCCCGCGGGGCGCCCGCATCCCGGGCAAGCTCGGTCTTGCGGCCTTCGACCTTTCCCCCGGCACCCTGGTCCTAACCGAGGCCGCTTCCATGAAACGGGCTTCGCTGCATCTCGTGAGCGGCGCGGGGAACCTGAGACAGCACGATCCCGGCGGCATCGAGGTGCTGGAATGCGGCGTGGAGGAGTTCCGACGGGCGCTGGCGAGCGAGAACCACACGCTCAAGCGTTCCCTCACCGACCCGCGGCTGTTCAGCGGCATCGGCAACGCCTACTCCGACGAGATCCTCCACCGCGCCCGCCTCTCGCCCATGAAGCAGACCCGCCATCTCGACGACGCGGAGGTCGAAACGCTTTACGCCGCGGTGCGGGACGTGCTCGAGGAGTGGTGCCGCAGGCTCCGCGAGGAGACCGGTGACGGCTTCCCGGAGAAGGTGACGGCGTTCCGGCCGGGAATGGCGGTGCATGGAAAGTACCGGGAGCCGTGTCCCGACTGCGGCGCTCGCGTACAGCGGATCCGATACGCGGCCAACGAATGCAACTACTGCGCGACGTGTCAGACCGGGGGAAGGCTCCTGGCCGACCGCTCGCTGTCACGCCTCATGAAGAAAGATTGGCCGCGGACGCTGGAAGAGCTGGAGGAGATAAGGACGGAGCGCAGCCTTTGACGGGTGCGGGTGTCCCGCAAAAGGATTCTTCAATGGCACTGTTCCCGTAATTCATTTACTGCAAGGTGATCCTACCGTAACTTGATGCCCCGCCGGCGCTTCTCTTCCGCCACCTCCCAACCCCCCTGTGCGTACCATTCCACCTGACGGAAGAGTCCGCTGAGAATCTTCACGTCCCGTTCCTCGAGGCCGGCGCGGCCGAGGACCCGCCGTAGCGCCAGCAGGATGTGCTCGGGGTTCTGCGGGTCCAGGAAGCCGACCTTGAGAAGGGTCTCCTTCATGCGGTCGAACAGCGCTTCGACCGCTTCGGCGGGGGCGCGCTTGATGCGCTCTTCCCGTGGCGGGCCGAGGACGGCCGCCAGGTAGACTTCGTAAAGACACAACATCACCGCCTGGGCCAGGTTCAGGGACGGTTGGTCCGGGTGGCTCGGGATGGTGACGAGGCGCTGGCAGTACTTGAGGTCGGCGTTGCTGAGTCCGTGGTCCTCGGGGCCGAAGATGAGCGCCGCGGGTCTCGCGTCCCCGGCGCGTACCGCCGCTACCAGGTCGCGTGCCGTGTCGCGCGGCAACTCCACGTGGTCGCGGTAGAGTCCCTTGCGACAAGTGGTCCCCACCACAAGTCCGCAATCGGCGACGGCCTCGCGTATGGTGCGGAAACGGCGCGCGCCGTCGAGGATGTCCCGCGCGTGGACCGCCATGGCACGGGCGGACAGACTGTCGGTGCGCCCCCCGCCCACCAACGCCAGGTCACGGACGCCGGTATTCTTCATGGCACGGGCCACGGAACCGATGTTGCCGGATCCCTTGGGCCGTACCAGCACTACCCGGATCTTTTCGAGCGTCTCCGTCACGGTGGTACTGGAACGCACGCCCTGCCGCTACAGGGTCGCAGATGAAGCGGCGGCAGGTCAGGAGCCCTTGCCCCTTGCCTCGGCGATCATCCGGGTGAGCCCTTCCAGTGGCACGAGGCCCCTCGCGATCGTGTCTCCGATGATGATGGCGGGAGTGCCGGTGATCTCCAACGTGCGCGCCAGCCGCAGGTTGTTGCTGACGATGTTCTGGATCTTGGGGGCTTGCATGTCCTTCCTGAGGCGCGCGGTGTCCAGGCCCACCGAGCGGGCAACGTTCATCAGGGTCTCTTCGTCCAGCTTGCCCGAGACGCGCATCAGGGCGTTGTGAAACTCGACGTAGCGTTTCTGCTTCCGGGCAGCCAGTGCGGCCTGGGCCGCCCTGATCGAATCAGGGCCCAGGATCGGAAACTCCTTGTACACCACCCGCAGCTTCGGGTCCCGCTTCTTGATGGCTTCAAGGGTAGGTGTGAACCGCTTGCAGTAGCCGCACTGGTAGTCGAAGAACTCCACCAGGGTCACGTCGCCCTGGGGATTGCCGCCGACGAAGGAGTCCGGGTCCACCAGGAGTGCTTTGGCGTGTTTCTTGAGAGCGTCGCGGTCGCGTTGGGCCTGTTGTTCCTGCTGCTTCGACCGGTGGCGTTCCACGGCCTCGAAAATCACTCCCGGGTTCTCGAGGAGATATTCACGGATGATCTTCCCGATCTCTTGTTCGGTACGCTGTTGGGCGCCTGCCGTGGCGGCGAGCCCGGCGACGAACAGAAAGACGGTTGCCCGGAATATTCGGCGGTACATTGGGTACTCCTTTCGACATCCGCAAGAGCCGTCCGAATCGGAAAGGGCCAGTCTACCGGACATCAACCGGTGGTGCCAGCGCGCCCGGGGCGTCGTCGTCATCACGCCGCGCCGTTGCCGACGCTCCTGTTCAGGGGCCCGGTCGCCGAGCCCTTGATGTCGCGTCAATAATTCTATAATACTGGAAATATGGAAGCGAATGCCGCCGTCGGGGCACTTGCCGCTCTCGCCCAGGAAACACGGCTGGACATCTTTCGCCTGCTGGTGGAAGTAGGCCCCGAGGGATTGCCCGCGGGGCAGATCGGGAAACGGCTCGGGCTGCCTCTGGCTACTCTCTCGTTCCACCTGAATACACTCAAGCAGGCCGGGCTCGTGGATTTCAGGCGCGAGTCGCGCTCGCTGATCTACCGGTCCAACTTCGAGACCATGAACGAGCTGCTCGCGTATCTGACCGAGAACTGCTGCGGCGGCAACCCGGCGGCGTGCGGCAATCCGGTTTGCGAGCCGTAGGAAAGCGTCCGATCCCGTCTTCGCCGGCTTCCGCTGCCGGGGCTCTCGTGCCTCTGCCCTCCGTAACAGACTCGTAACAATCGTTTAATCCCTCTGTGATCTGGCCGTCATAGAACCATAATTGCCGTTGGTTAAATTCCTGCCGACACTGGCGCGATCGTGGAAGCGTCGCCTGGTGGCTGAACATTGGCGACAGAGGATCTAACCAAAAAAGGAGGGTTCCCCTATGTTTCGGAAAGGTCTGTTGACGGCGGCGGCGGTCGCACTGGCGGTGGCGGGTCTGGCGACCGCGGCGGCGGCGCAGCAACGCGACTACATCCAGATCGTGGGATCGTCCACGGTCTACCCGTTCACCACGGTGGTGGCCGAGCAGTTCGGCAAGACCACCAGGTTCAGGACTCCCAAGGTCGAGTCCACGGGCTCGGGCGGCGGCCTCAAGCTCTTCTGCGCCGGCGTCGGCGTCGAGCACCCGGACATGACCAACTCTTCGCGGCGCATCAAGAAGACCGAGGTCGAGCGTTGCGCCAAGAACGGCGTCAAGGAGATCGTCGAGTTGAAGGTCGGCTATGACGGCATCGCGGTGGCCAACTCGAAGAAGAGCAAGACCCTGAGCCTCACGCCCCGTGATCTCTTTCTCGCCCTGGCCAAGGACGTGCCGGCCAATGCCGACGGCAGCGAGCGCAAGCCGAACCCCAACAAGACCTGGAAGGACGTCAACGCCAAGCTCCCGGCCCTGAAGATCGAGGTGCTGGGCCCGCCGCCCACTTCGGGCACCCGCGACGCTTTCGTGGAGCTGGTGATGGACGCGGGCTGCGAGAAGTTCGCCGCCATCAAGAAGATGTCCAAGAAGCCCCGGCTGGCCGCGTGCCGCACCATGCGCGAGGACGGCGCCTTCGTCGAGGCGGGCGAGAACGACAACCTGATCGTGCAGAAGCTCGACGCCAACCCCAACGCCTTCGGCATCTTCGGCTTCAGCTTCCTCGACCAGAACACCGACAAGCTCCACGGCGCCGCCATCAACGGCGTCAAGCCCGAGTTCGAGACCATCGCCGACGGCAGCTATCCGGTCTCGCGGCCGCTCTACTTGTACATCAAGAAGGCCCATCTGGACGTGATCTCGGGAATGCGCGAATTCCTCGCCGAGTACACCAGCGAGAAGGCCTGGGGCGACGACGGCTATCTATCCGACAAGGGACTGATTCCGATGCCCAGGAAAGAGCGGCAGCAGTTCTCTTCGGACGTCAAGAATGTGAGGAACCTGGCTCTGTAACCGTAACCTTCAACCGGGCCCGGGCCGCGGTGGAAGCCGTCCGCCGCGGCCGGACCTTCAACCCGGCCGCGGGTGCGGCCGGCGTGCACCGCAGAGGCTTCCCTCGAGGCAATGGGCTCCCCGAGTTTGATTCTGGCTTTACTGGCGGTGAGCTCCGTCGGCTACTACCTGGGCTGGCGCCGTTCCATCTCCCTGGCCCGGGGGACCGTCCGCAACCTGCACTCCCTTCCCGGCTACCATGGGCTTTACACGGCACTCTGGGCCGCGGTCCCGGCCCTCCTGCTGCTGGCGGTCGGAGCGGCCCTCAAGGGCCCCATCGTAACCCGTATCGTGGTCGCCGACCTGCCGCGGGAGATTCAGAGCCTGCCGCCAGAGCGGCTCAATCTGGTCGTCACCGACATCCGGAACCTGGCATCCGGCAACATCGCTTCCCGGAAAAGTCCGGCCGTGCTGGCCGCGGCGGACCGCTACGTCAGGCTGCAAGGCTACGCCGCCATCGCCATATGGGCGGGCGTGCTGGCGCTGGCCGCGTCTTGCAGCGCCATGGCCTGGCGCACCATCAATCCCGGGAAGCGCGCGCGCAATTCCGTCGAGCGCGCCGTGCTGGGCTTTCTCATGGCCAGTTCGACCATCGCCATCCTGACCACCATAGGGATCGTGCTGTCCGTCCTGTTCGAGTCGATACGCTTCTTTCAGGCCGTGCCGTTGAGCGATTTCCTCCTCGGCACCGAGTGGAGCCCGCAGATGGCCATTCGCGCCGACCAGGTGGGCGCGTCCGGGGCCTTCGGCGCCATCCCCCTGTTCGTCGGCACGCTGCTCATCTCGTTCATCGCCATGGTGGTGGCGGTCCCGGTGGGCTTGATGTCGGCCATCTACCTGGCCGAGTACGCGAAGCCCCGGATACGGGCGGTGGTCAAGCCCCTGCTGGAGGTGCTGGCGGGGATACCCACGGTCGTCTATGGATTCTTCGCCGCCCTGACGGTGGCGCCGTTCATGCGCGGACTGGGTGAAAGCGCGGGCTTCGATGTGGCGTCCGAGAGCGCCCTGGCCGCGGGGCTGGTGATGGGGATGATGATCATCCCGTTCGTCTCCTCGCTTTCCGATGACGTGATCAACGCGGTGCCGCAGGCCATGCGTGACGGGGCCTACGCGCTCGGCTCCACCCAGTCCGAGACCATCAGGAAGGTGGTCATCCCCGCGGCCCTCCCGGGCATCGTCGGGGGCGTTCTGCTGGCGGTGTCGCGCGCCATCGGGGAAACCATGATCGTGGTCATGGCCGCCGGGCTGGCCGCCAACCTCACGGCCAATCCGCTCCAGGCGGTTACCACCGTCACCGTTCAGATCGTGACCCTGCTGACCGGCGACCAGGAGTTCGACAGCCCCAAGACGCTGGCCGCGTTCGCGCTGGGGCTGGTGTTGTTCGTCGTCACCCTGGGCTTGAACGTCATCGCGTTGCAGGTGGTGCGCAAATACCGGGAGCAGTACGAGTAGCCATGGCGACAGGCTCGGAAAGCACCATCGACAGGGTGCGCGCCACCCTTGACCGCCGGAACCGGGCGGAACGGCGCTTCAGGAACTTCGGGCGCGCGGCGGTGCTGCTGGGGCTCGTGTTCCTGGTGCTGATGTTCGTCAACATCGTCGTCACCGGGTACTCGGCCTTCTGGCAGACGTACGTGAAGCTGCCGGTCCACTTCGATCAACAGGTCATCGACCCCCAGCGCACGGGCGACCCCGGCGTCCTCGGGTCCGCCGACTACGGCGGCGTGGTCAAGGCGTCGGTGCGTTCGCTTTTCCCCGAGGTGAAGGGGAGACGGGACCGGCGCGACGTCGCCAAGCTGGTCAGTCGCGGGACCGTCTTCGAGCTTCGGCGCATGGTCCTGGAGAACCCTTCGCTGGTGGGCACGAGGGCCGAGCTATGGGTGCCCGCCGACGACGACTACGACATGCTCCACAAGGGCAACGTCGACCGTGCGTTGCCGGAGGCGGACCGGCGGCTTTCCGACAAACAGATCGGCTGGTTCGACCGGCTGGCGGCCGACGGACGGGTCGAGTCGCGGTTCAACGCCACGTTCTTCACCGCCGGTGACTCCCGGGAACCGGAACTTGCCGGCATTTGGGGCGCTGCCATGGGGTCGTTCTTCACGTTGGTGGTGACGCTGCTGCTGTCGTTCCCGCTGGGCGTGGCCACGGCCGTGTATCTGGAGGAGTTCGCTCCCAGGAATCGCCTGACCGCGCTCATCGAGGTCAACATCAACAACCTGGCGGCGGTGCCGTCCATCGTCTTCGGCCTGCTCGGCCTGGCGGTGTTCATCAACTTCTTCGGTTTGCCGCGCTCGGCGCCGCTGGTGGGCGGGCTGGTCCTGACGCTGATGACGCTTCCCACCGTCATCATCGCCGGCCGCGCCGCGCTCACGTCGGTGCCGCCGTCGATTCGGGAAGCGGCTCTGGGGGTGGGCGCCTCCAAGATGCAGGTGATCGTTCACCACGTGTTGCCGCTGGCCATGCCGGGCATGTTGACCGGGACCATCATCGGCATGGCCCGCGCCCTGGGAGAGACCGCGCCGCTGTTGATGATCGGCATGGTCGCGTTCGTGGTGGACATTCCACAGAGCGTGACGGATGCGGCCACCGCGCTGCCGGTGCAGATATTCCTTTGGCTGGACAGTCCGGAGCGCGCTTTCGTGGAGCGCGCTTCCGCGGCGATCATGGTGCTGCTCGCGTTTCTCATCGCCATGAACGCCCTGGCCATCGTGCTGCGGCGGCGCTTTGAAAGACGCTGGTAAAACTGTCACAAACAAGTGTCGTCGTGCCGTCCCTCGGGGCAACCGATACCGGCACGGAAACAGTTCAGGAGGCGCCGATCATGGCCGACCAACCGGGTGTAGCAGTCATGGAAACGGGCGCGCTGGAGTTCCGGGCAGCCGAGGTCGACGACGTTGACGAGCGGAGGGAAAGCCGGGAGACGGTAGGTACGCCGTTCTCGGACACCCCGCGCATGACCTGCCGCAACGTGAACGTCTATTACGGCGACAACCACGCCATCAAGAACGTGAGCCTGGACATCGGCCGCGAGGAGGTGCTGGCGATGGTCGGCCCGTCCGGTTGCGGCAAGTCCACCTTCCTGCGGGCACTCAACCGGATGAACGACACCATCGACGGTTGCCGCATGACCGGCGAGATCACGCTCGACGGTAACGACATCCACGCCAAGGACATGGACGTGGTGCCGCTGCGGGCCCTGGTGGGGATGGTGTTCCAGAAGCCCAACCCGTTCCCCAAGTCGATCTTCGACAACGTCGCCTACGGGGTGCGAATCCACGGCTTGGCGGAGTCCAAGTCCGAGCTCGAAGGGATCGTCGAGCACAGCCTCAAGCGCGCCGGCTTGTGGGAGGAAGTAAGCGACCGGCTCGACCAGCCCGGCACCGGACTGTCCGGCGGACAGCAGCAGCGCCTGTGCATCGCCCGCACCATCGCGGTGAGTCCCGAGGTCATCCTCATGGACGAGCCCTGCTCGGCCCTCGACCCCATCGCCACCGCCAAGGTGGAAGACCTGATCCACGAGCTGGGAAGGGACTACACGATCGCCATCGTCACCCACTCCATGCAGCAGGCCGCCCGTGTGTCGCAGCGCACCGCATACCTCCACCTGGGCGACCTCCTGGAAGTGGGCCCCACGGACCAGATCTTCACCAACCCCATCCACCCTCTCACCGAGGACTACATCACCGGACGCTTCGGCTGATCGCACCGCCGAGGTTCAACAAGAGATGTAGGGGCGGGTTTCAAACCCGCCCGTGTCCGATCAGTTGCCGGTAACCGAGCCGTCGTAGGTCGGGTTAGCCGAAGGCGTAACCCGACACGATGTCACCGCTCGTCTTCAATTACCGGTGACCGAGTCCACGTCGCCGAACAGCGTCTGAAGCCGTTCCAAGGCTTCGCTCGGCAGCGGCGGCCTGAGCGCCGCGGCGATGTTGGCCTCCAGGTGCTCCTCGTCGCCGGTTCCGGTCAGCACCACGTCGGCGCCCGGCTCGTGCACGCAGAAGCGGTAGGCGGCCTCGGCAAGGGTTTCGGCGCAGCCCTTCCCGGTGAGGAAGTCGAGGTTCGCGCCCGGGTCCACGAGGCCGCGCTGTTCCATCTCCCGCAGCAGCTTCTCAAGGCTCTCCGGCCGGCTCAAGGCGCGCCGGACGGCGAACATGACCAGGGTGCCCACCCCCTTCTCCAGCGTGAGCGGGAACACGCTCCGCCGCGCCGACGGGTTCAGCAGGTTGAAGCCCACCATGACCACGTCCCACCAGGGGTCGTGCAGGCCCCTTTGCAGCATCTCGTGGCGCGGGTTGGCCGGGAACTCCTCGGTGATGCCCACGGCGCGTATCTTGCCGGCCTCGCGCAACTCCCCCAGCACGGGCGCCATCACGCTCGCCGCGAAGTCGTAGCGCGCAGCGCCCACGCCGTGGAGATGAAAGACGTCCACGTAGTCCGTGCCCAGCCGCTTCAGGCTCGCCTCCACCCCCGCCCGCATGGCCCCCGCGGGGTCCGGATCGCCCGGCTCCGGCATGATCTTCTTGGTGGAGATCACCACCCGGTCCCGCGGAACGTCGCGGATGGCCGCGCCGACGATCTCCTCGGTGCCGTAGTTCTCCGCGGTGTCGAGGAAGTTTACGCCCAGGTCCAGCGCCCTGCGCACCAGGCGGACGGAATGGTCCGTGCTCTTTCCCGCGCGCTGTCCGAGCCGGCTCGGCCCACCGCAGCCCAGTCCGACGACGCTTACGTTGAGCCCGGTGGCACCGAGATTTCTGTAGTTCATGGAGAGCTTCGGTCCGGGCGGTTCATCCCCGTGTCCGGCAGTGATTGGCGTGCGGAATCAGTTGGCCGCCCCTCCGGACGGATGGCGCCGCTGGCGCAAGTATTCCCGGAACGCCTGCAGCCTGGGGAGCGACTCGCGATCCTTGGCACGGTTGGATGCCACCTTGCTTGCGATGATGTCGTCCATCGAGCAGACGGGAAAGCCTTCGATCTCAACGCGCCGACGGTAGGCGTCCTCGAACCGTTCGATTCCATCCGGTGCGAATACCAGGTCGAGATCGAACGGGCCGTCCTTGAGTTGCACGAAGTCCTTCCCTCGCACGATCTCGGCACTTTGCGTGGCGGTGAGATCGAATCCCAACTCGCCCAGCGCCGCCACCAGCGCGGCGCCGTTCTCCGGGTGCTTTTCAACGAACAGATCGGCATCCTGGGTCGTGTCGGGGAAGCCGTGCAGAATCGCGCCCGATTTTCCGATGAACAGATACCGCACACCGTGGCGCCGCAGCGCGTCCCTGATCTCTTCAGCCTGGAGGTAGGTGAACGCGGCCATACCCGAGCCATTCCGGGAGGTTGTCTTCACACCAGCGGCGGTACTCTTCCATGGTGTCGAAAGACCGGTATTTGGCGTCGTCGAGAACGGGCTTGTAGGTATGAATGAACGCGTACCGCCAACGCACGGCGAGCGGTCGTCGCGCCGCGGCTTCGAATTCCGCCAGCCAATCCGATTCGATCACCGGGTTTTCAGTCGTCGCATCCAGAGCCGTCACCCGCGGGACAATATGGCAGACGGCAAGGCATCACGCCACCACTTCCCCCGCCCCCGGCGCATTGCAACCCGCAGGCCAGCGACCGGGAAATTATCGATTGGGCCGCTACCCACGAATACGTCGTATTCACGCACGATCCAGGCTTCGCCAGCATCCGGCCTTCCACGCCGCGTCCGTCAGCAGCGCATTCAGTTCATCCACATACGGGCTGTTGACATGAAGGGTTACATGCCGAATCCTTGAAGGATGCCGCGCGTCGTCACGACAGCTCTGACCGCAGTCGTTCTCGCCCTCTTGCTTGCGGCGCCGCGGGCGGGCGCCAATCCCCACGTGTGGGTCGAGGTCAGGATGGCGTTCGAACTCGCGGACCATCGCGTCAAGGGGCTCGCGTTCACGTGGCGGTTCGACCAGTACTACAGCTCTCACGCCATCCAGTCCTACGACACGGATCGCGACGGCTTCTTCACGCGGACGGAGATGCGACCGCTCCGCGCCGGCATTTTCGATCCGTTGGGCGAGTCCGACTACCACGTGCACGTGTGGGAGGCAGGCGGAAAACGTGAAGGCCACGAGATCGATCGCTTCACGGCGAGAATCGGCGAGGGGAACCGGCTTGTCATCGAGTTCTCCGTGCCGGTCACACCGCCCGCCGATCCGAGCGAAGCTCCGGTGATCGTCAGCCTGTTCGATCGCAAGAACGTGGTGGACTTCGGTCTTGCCCCGGTGGGCTTCCTCGCGGTGATGGGCGCGCTGAAGCCCGGTTGCAAGTTCACGGTCGCGCGCGGCAAGGGCGAGCAGGCCGGGCACCCGCGGATCGTGACGCTCAAGTGCGGAGGGTGAAGCGTGACCGTCCGACGGCCGCATGGGAACCGAAGTCCGAGGCTGGCCGCGTTGCTGGTGCCGGCGGCGATCGGATTGGTCGTGCTCCTGTTCTCCCCGCAGGCCGTGATTTCCCAGACCGCGAGCGTAACGCCGGAAATCGAGATCGTCGAGGACGACCGCGGCGCGTTGGCGACGTTCACCGAAACCATCAAGGATTTTCAGCGCCGGGCCAACGACGAGATCGCCACCTACATGAAGGCCATCGAGCGCGGTGACAACCTGGAGGCATTCTTCCTAGGCCTCGCCATCGCGTTCGCCTACGGCATCTTCCACGCGTTCGGACCGGGACACGGCAAGTTCATCATCGTGTCGTACTTCCTCGGACGGGAAGCGCGGGTCATGCGCGGCGTCGTCATGGCCGTGCAGGTCGCCATCGTCCACGTCATCGCGGCCATCGTCATCGTCTGGCTGGCGGCCATCGTCCTCAAGGCCGGCTTCGGAATCGGCCTTTCCGAAGTGCCTGGCGTACGCGCCGCGAGTTTTCTCATCATCGTCGGGATCGGCCTGTACATGCTGTACCAGGCCGCGCGGACGTCGAAGGGCGAGGTCGCCGACGGCGGGGCGGGTCATGGACACAGGCACGGCCGCGAGCAGCCGCACGTCCATGGCCGCGGCGACGGTCAAGACCACGGGCACGGCCACGGCGGCCGGTTCGAAGGAGGCATGCTCGCCCTGGCGGCGGGCATGGTCCCCTGCCCGGGAGCCGTTCTGATCATGCTGTACGCGGTGGCCAACGACATGATCTACCCGGGGTTCCTGCTCGTGGGTGCGATGTCGCTCGGTATCGGATCGTCGATCTGCGCGGTGGGAGTCGGGACGATCCTCGCCCGGCAGTTCGCCATGCAGTTCGTGGAGCAGTCGGGCGGCAGCCGCGGCGCCCACGCCCTGCGGACGACGCTCAGCTACGCTGGCGCCACCTTCGTGACCCTCGTCGGGCTGGTGTCCTTCATCGCGTTTCTCGATGTGCCGCTGGGGTGAGTCAAGGTTAGGGAAGCTCTGATCAGTTGTGTCGGCGCGCGGGCACAAGGGGGAGCTATGATTAACACGCCGCAGACCCATTTCCGCCGGATCCTGGTCGCCAACCGGAGCGAGATCGCCATCCGGGTGTTTCGCGCCGCGGTCGAGCTTGGCATCAACACGATCGCGATCTACTCACGGGAGGACCGCTTCGCGCTGCACCGCTTCAAGGCCGATGAGGCTTATCTCATCGGCCGGGGAATGGGCCCCATCGAGGCCTATCTCAGCATCGACGAGGTGATCCGCGTCGCGCGCGAGAACGGCGCCGATGCCATCCACCCGGGCTACGGTTTCCTGGCCGAGAACCCGGAGTTCGCCGAGGCGTGCGCGAGGGCGGGGATCGCTTTCATCGGCCCGCGGCCCGAGATCATGCGCGCGCTCGGCAACAAGGTGGCGGCGCGGGAGATCGCGCAATCGGCGGGCGTTCCGGTGATACCGGCCACCGGCCCGCTCCCCCGCGACCCCGACGAGGCCGTGCGCCTCGCCCGCGAAGTCGGTTTTCCCGCCATGCTCAAGGCGAGCTGGGGCGGCGGCGGGCGCGGCATGCGCGCGATCGACGGCGAGGCCGGGCTCGCCGACGCGGTGGAGGCCGCGCGCCGCGAGTGCCTGGCGGCGTTCGGCAACGACGAGGTCTATCTCGAAAGCCTGATCCGCCGCGCGCGTCACGTCGAGGTCCAGATACTCGGCGACGATCACGGCAACCTGGTGCACCTCCACGAGCGGGACTGCTCGGTGCAGCGGCGCAACCAGAAGATCGTCGAGCGCGCGCCGGCGCACTATCTCGACGCGGCGACCCGCGCGGCGATCCACGACAGCGCGCTGAAGATCGGCCGCGCGGTGGGCTACAACAACGCCGGCACCGTCGAGTTCCTGGTCGACGACGACACCGGCAAGTTCTACTTCATCGAGGTCAATCCGCGCATCCAGGTCGAGCACACGGTCACCGAGGTGGTCACCGGCGTCGACCTCGTGAAGGCGCAGATACGTATCGCCGACGGCGCCGTTATCGGCGCGCCCGAGAGCGGAATCCCGAGCCAGGACGGCATCCGGGTGAACGGCCACGCCATGCAATGCCGGGTGACCACCGAGAACCCGGAGAACAACTTCATTCCCGATTACGGCGTGCTTAACGCCTATCGCGGCGCCACCGGGTTCGGCGTGCGCCTCGACGGCGGCACCGCCTATTCGGGGGCCCGGATCACGCCGTTCTACGATTCGCTGCTGGAGAAGGTGACCGCCTGGGCGCCGACGCCGGAAGAGGCGATCCGGCGGATGGACCGTGCGCTCCGCGAATTCCGCATCCGCGGCGTCTCCACCAACCTCGCCTTTCTCGAGAACGTCATCGGCCATCCGCGGTTCGTCGAAGGCGCCTGCACGACGCGCTTCGTGGACGAGACGCCGGAGCTTTTCCACTTCGCCTACAGGCGGGACCGCGCCACCCGGCTGCTGCGCTACGTGGGGGAGGTGATCGTCAACGGCAACGGCGCCGTCGAAGGCCGGCTTGAACCGCCGACGCGTGAGACGCCGGGCGTGCCGGAGGTTCCCGGCGTGGAGGTCCCGGACGGTTCGCGCCAGCGGCTCGACGCTCTCGGCCCGGAGCGGTTCGCCCGGTGGATGCTCGATCAGGAACGGGTGCTGATGACCGACACCACGTTCCGGGACGCGCACCAGTCGCTGTTGGCGACGCGGTTCCGCAGCTACGACCTGGTCGCCATCGCGCCGGCCTATGCGCGCCTGCTGCCCCAACTACTCTCAGTGGAATGCTGGGGCGGCGCGACCTTCGACGTGGCCATGCGTTTTCTCAACGAATGTCCCTGGGAGCGGCTCCAACGGCTGCGCGCCGCCATGCCCAACCTCCTGACCCAGATGCTGCTGCGGGCGTCCAACGGCGTCGGCTACACCACCTATCCCGACAACGTGGTGCGCTATTTCGTGCAGCAGTCGGCCGAGAACGGCATCGACCTGTTCCGCATCTTCGATTCGCTCAACTGGGTCGAGAACATGCGTCCGGCGATGGACGCGGTGCTGGAGACCGGCAAGCTCTGCGAGGCGGCGATCTGCTACACCGGCGACATCACCGACCCCAACCGCCCGAAGTACGACCTCGAGTACTATGTCGCCCTCGCCCGCGAGCTGGAGGCCGCGGGTGCGCACATCCTGGGTCTCAAGGACATGGCGGGCCTGTGCAAGCCGGCGGCGGCCCGGATCCTCGTCGAGACCCTCAAGCAGGAGATCGGCATCCCCATCCACTTCCACACCCACGACACCAGCGGGATTTCCGCGGCAAGCGTGCTCGCCGCCGTGGATGCCGGCGTCGACGCGGTGGATGCGGCGATGGATTCCATGAGCGGGCTGACCTCGCAGCCGAGCTTCGGTTCCATCACCGCGGCGCTGCGCCATTCCGCGCGTGACCCCGGAATCGATCCGGATACGGTGATGACGCTCTCCGGCTACTGGGAGCAGGTGCGCAACCTCTATCGCGCTTTCGAGAGCGAGTTCCGCGCCGGCACGTCGGATGTCTACAACCACGAGATTCCGGGCGGCCAGTACACCAACCTGCGCGAGCAGGCGCGGGCGCTGGGCATCGACAACCAGCGCTGGCCGGAGGTCTCGCGCGCCTTTGCCGCGGTCAACCGCATGTTCGGCGACATCGTGAAGGTCACCCCGTCCTCCAAGGTGGTCGGCGACATGGCGCTGATGATGGTGACGGGAGGGCTAACGCCCGAAAACGTGGCCGACCCCGAGCGCGAGATCGCCTTCCCGGAATCGGTGGTCTCGCTGTTCGCGGGCGAGTTGGGGCAGCCGCACGGCGGCTTCCCGCCCGCGCTCCAGGAGAAGATCCTCAAGGGGCGGGAGGCGATCACGGTGCGGCCCGGCTCGGTGTTGCCGGACGCCGACCTCGCCGCCGGCCGCGAGGAGGCCGAAAAGAAGGCCCGGCGCCCGATCAGCGATGCCGATTTCGCGTCCTGGCTGATGTACCCGAAGGTCTTCACCGACTACGCCGCCGCGCGCCGCCAGTACAGCGACGTCAGCGTGCTGCCGACGCCGGTCTACTTCTACGGCATGGAGCCGGGCGAGGAAGTCGCCGTCGACATCGATCGCGGGCGCACCCTGTTCATCCGCTATCTCGCGCACAGCGAGACCGACCGCAAGGGCGAATGCACCGTCTTCTTCGAGTTGAACGGACAGCCCCGGACGGTTCGTGTCGTCGACCGTAGCGCCGCCGTCGCGGGGTTGGAGCTGCCCAAGGCCGAGGAAGGCAACCCCGGCCACGTTGGCGCGCCGATGCCGGGAATGGTGGTCAAGGTGTTCTTCGCCGAAGGCGAGGCGGTCGAGGAAGGCGACGTGCTGGTGGCCATCGAGGCGATGAAGATGGAAACTCTGATCCGCGCCGAGCGCGCCGGCGTCATCCAAAAGGTCGTCGCCCCGGCCGGCACCACGGTCGACACCAAGGACCTGCTGGTGGTTGTGGTCGACGGGTAGGATACGGAGGTCCCGGAGATCGGATAGCGGGACTTCGGAAGGGTGAGGTGGACTTGAGACTCTGGTGTGTTGGTGTTATGGTGTATCGGTGTTTTTCATTACGGAGTGTGTGACGCATGACACGGTTGACCATTACCTTGGCGGACCGGACGCACCGCGCCTTGAAGGAGGCGGCGGCACGACAGGGCCGTTCCATGGCCTCGATCATCGAAGAGAGCCTCGAAATGAGGGGCATCAGGCCCTTGGAAACAGCTCGAGAGATCGTCGCCAATGCACGAGAGAGATCCGGACTTGACGCTGACGCTGCGATGGCGTTGGCGATCAAGGAGACGGCGCTTCATCGGAAGGGGCGGTAACACTGTTTGACGTCGGCAACGAGGACGGGGTCGGTGAATGCAGGGGATCTACGTTGTCGATACCAACGTCGTCGTGTCGGGGTTGATCGCCGCGGATTCGACCAGCCCTCCGGTGCGGGTTCTCAACGCAATGACCGATGGCAGCCTCATGTACCTGATGTCGCCTGAACTGCTCGACGAATACGCGCAAGTATTGGGTCGCCCAGCGCTTGTCCGGCTTCATGGACAGACTCGTGACCAACTTGACCGATTCCTCACCGAATTGGTCGCCAACTCCATTTGGCGTGAACCCAACGCCGCCACCGATGCTCCGGACCTTGGCGACAATCACTTGTGGGCGTTGCTCGCCGCCGAACCAACGGCGCAACTCATCACGGGTGACCGGCTTCTCCAGGAGAACCCGCCGAACGGAGTCTCCGTGGTTTCGCCACGGCGTCTGGTTGATGCATTCTCACTGAATACAAGATTGCCGCACAGCCCAGGGGCGGCATGATCCAGATGCGGGCCGCTACCGGGGAGCCGGTCCGCCGCCCAGGTGTTTGTCGAGAAAGGCCTCGATGGAGGTGACGACTTGTGGCTTGGGGATGCTGTGACGGGCATGCTCCAACTCGACGAGTTCCACCGATTTGCCCCCCTCCTTCAGCAGATGGAACATCTCCTGGGAATGGGACACCGGAACGCGCTTGTCGCGAGTCGAGAGAGTTTGGCGTGGCTGCCGGCATCTAGACCGACTGATAACCTAACATCAGCCCTTTTTCCTCTTGGACGCGGCACATGGAACTCCTTTTCCTGCACCATTGTGCACCACAAAACCACCAGAATCAATCACGAATTTGGCAGTTCCCCGAGCCTTGTCTACGGGGCACGCGTGGTGTATTGTTGGTGTATGTCACGCACCAACATCGATATCGATGACGAGGCATGTGCAGAAGTCATGCGCCGCTATCGTCTGAGCAGTAAGCGTGAAGCCGTCAACTTCTCGCTCCGAGCCCTTGCGGCGGAACCCTTCGGCGTCGATGAAGCTCGACGGCTTCGAGGGTCAGGATGGGAGGGCGACCTCGACGAGATGCGGACGGGTCGCTCGTGATCCTGATAGACACTTCTGCGTGGATCGAGTTTCTTCGCAATACCGGCTCGACGACTTGTAACCGCGTCGATGCTCTATTGGAGGGCGACATCGCCGTCTGCGACGCGATTCGGATGGAAGTGCTCGCCGGTGCGCGTGACGAGCGACATCTACAGGCACTTCGGCGTTTGCTTGCGCTTGCGACGGTGTTGCCAACGGAACCCGCGCACTATGACGAGGCGGCGACTCTTTACCGCGCATGCCGCCGACAAGGCGAGACTGTTCGCAAATTGATCGATTGTCTCATCGCCGCCGTTGCCATCCGGGCCGACACACCTGTACTTCACAAGGATGTCGACTTCGACGTCCTGGCTCGTCACACGGACCTGAAAATCGAAGTATGATGGCAGAGGGTCTCTCGGCATTGGCAGGATCGCACAACGGTGCCGGCGTCGTGTCGATCCCACCATCACCCTCGCCCTGCGCGCTCATACGCATACGCCGCCCGATAAAGCGTGATCTCGTCGGAGAGCCGCCCCACCAGCATCATCCCCACGGGCCGTCCGTCCGCGGTGGCGCCGCACGGCAGGGAGACGGCGGGGTGGCCGGAGACGTTGAACGGGCCGGTGTTCGCGAGCATCTCGCTGGCTCGTCGGGAGCACTCGGCGGCGCCGGCGTCCGGGCCGGGCAGGGGTGTCGCCGCCATGGGCGTGGTGGGCATGAGCAGCAGGTCGTATTCGGAGAGTACCTGGTCGTAGGCTCGGCGGATGGTGCGCCGGAGGAGCTGAGCCTTGACGTAGTACCGGCCGGGATGGCGGCTGCGCACGAAGCCGCCGAAAAGGAGCAGCGTCATCAGGTTGTCGGGCAGTTCCCGCCAGCGCTGACGCCAGGCGGCGAAAGGCTCGGCCGGGCTCGACGAGCCGAGTCCTTCGGCGTCGGGCATGATGCCGCAGTAGCCCATGGAGTGGGCGAGGCTTTCGACGTAGATGGGCTGGGCCAGCAGCCACGTTTGTTTGTGGACAGGAACCGATACCTCCTCGACCGCGAGGCCCGCCGTGGCCAGCACGCCGGCCGCGGCCCGCACGCGCTCATCGACCTCGGCTTCGGCGTTGCGCTGGCCGAAGCCCTCCTTTACCACTGCCACGCGCAAGCCCTTGGCGCCGCCCCTGCGCGCCGCGGTGTACTTCACCGGCTGCCAGGAGCTTGGTTGGCGCGGGTCCATGCCGTCGCGTCCGGCCAGCACTTCCAGGAGGAGGGCGTTGTCATGGACGTCCCGCGTCATGGGGCCGCAGTGGTCCACGGCCGGGTCCACTCCGAGTATGCCGGTGTAGGGGACAAGGCCGTGGCTGGGCTTGAGTCCGACGATGCCGCACCATGCCGCCGGTACCCGGATGGAACCGGCCTGGTCGCAGCCCAGGGCCATGTCGGCGTCGCCCGAGGCCACGGCCACGGCGCTGCCGGATGACGAGCCGCCCGCCGAGTAGCCGGGCTTGTGCGGGTTGATGACCGGGCCGTTGGCGCCGGTATGGCTTCCGCCCGAGAGGGAAAGGAACTCGCAATTGGTCTTGCCGACGATCTCGGCGCCGGCGTGGAGCGCCCGGGTCACCACGGTGGCTTCGGCGTCGGGCACGTAGCCCTCCAGGAACGAGGCGCCGTTCATCGTCGGCAACCCCGCCACGCTGATCGAGTCCTTCACGGCGAGGGTTTTGCCCGCGAGACGGCCGCGGTACTCTTCCCGGATGGAGGTCTTGACGAACCACGCGTTGTAGCGGTTAAGGTCCGGCTCCGGGCGGCGCCAGGAACGCCGGCGAACCGGCGGCGCCGGGTCGGGCGCTTCGTCCACCAGCGCATAAGCGCGGCAGAAGCCTTCCATACGCTCCAGATACTCGGTCAACTCGCCGTCCGACGGATCGATGCCGAGATCGTCCGCGACGGCGCGCATCTGTTCGAGCGTCGGTTTCGTGAAAGACATGCCCCTGCGTTTCCCGTGTCCGGTTAGAGCCGGCAGCGACGCCAGGACGACTCGGTGGCGATGCCAAACCTGAGCGGGTTCACACGGCGCTTCGCGTTCTTCAGCCGCGCAGCCGGCGGTAGCGCCGGATCAGCGCGTTGGTGGAGCTGTCGTGGTCCAGGTCCGGCGCATCGGCGCTCTCAAGTTCCGGGACGATGCGCTGGGCCAGGGCCTTGCCCAGCTCCACGCCCCACTGGTCGAAGGAGTTGATGCCCCAGATCGAGCCCTGGACGAAGACCTTGTGCTCGTAGAGGCCGATGATCTTGCCGAGGGTCTCCGGGGTCAGCCGCTCCGCCAGGATGGTGTTGGTGGGGCGGTTGCCCTCGAAGGTCCGGTGCGGCACCTGGAAGGCCTCCATGCCCTCGGCGGCCGCCTCCTCCCCGGTCTTGCCGAAGGCCAGCGCCTCGGTCTGGGCGAACAGGTTGGCCATCAGCAGGTCGTGGTGGTTCCCCAGGGGGTTGAGGGTACGGCAGAAGCCGATGAAGTCGCAGGGGATCAGCTTCGTTCCCTGGTGGATCAACTGGTAGTAGGCGTGCTGTCCGTTGGTGCCGGGCTGTCCCCAGATGATCGGGCCGGTCTGGTAGTCCACGACCTCGCCGTCCAGGGTGACGTGCTTGCCGTTGCTCTCCATGTCGAGCTGTTGGCAGTAGGCGCTCAGGCGCCAGAGGTACTGGTCGTAAGGGAGGATGGAGTGGGTCTCGGCGCCGAAGAAGTTGTTGTACCAGATGCCCAGGAGTCCCAGCAGCACCGGCAGGTTCTGCTCGAAAGGCGTGGTGCGGAAGTGCTCGTCCATGGCGTGGAGGCCGCCGAGCATGGCCCGGAAGTTGTCCGGTCCCGCCGCGATCATCAGCGACAGGCCGATGGCGGAGTCGTAGGAGTAGCGTCCCCCGACCCAGTCCCAGAAGCCGAACATGTTGTCGGTGTCGATGCCGAAGCGGCGCACCTCGTCGTGGTTGGTGGACACCGCCACGAAGTGGCTGGCCACGGCGGCGTCGTCCTTGAGCGCGGCGAGGCACCATTCCCGAGCCGTGTGGGCGTTCTTCAGCGTCTCCAGGGTGGTGAAGGTCTTGGAGCTTACGATGAACAGGGTCTCCGCCGGGTCCAGCCCCTGGACGGTCTCTGCGAAGTCGGTGCCGTCCACGTTGGAGACGAACCCGAGGCTGAGGGCCCGGTCGCTGTAGTGCCGTAGCGCCTCGTAGGCCATCACCGGCCCCAGGTCGGAGCCGCCGATGCCGATGTTGACCACGTTTCGGATGCGCTTGCCGGTATGCCCTTTCCACTCGCCCGAGCGGACCCGGTCGGCGAAGGACGACATGCGGTCCAGCACGGCGTGCACGTCCGGCACCACGTCCTCGCCGTCCACGATGATTTGCTGGTCGCGCGGCGCCCGCAGGGCCACGTGCAGCACAGGCCGCCCCTCGGTGACGTTGATGCGCTCGCCGCCGAACATGGCGTCGATGCGTTCCCGCAGCCCCGTCGCCCGCGCCAGCTCCAGCAACAGCTCCAGGGTGTCGTCCGTGATGCGGTTCTTGGAGTAGTCGAGGTAGAGCCCGGCGCCCTCGACAGCGTACCGCTCGCCGCGGCTGGCGTCCTCGGCGAACAGCGCGCGCAGGTGCACGTCCTTGATCTTGTCGTAGTGCTCGGCGAGGTTCCGCCAGGCCGGCAGCTCTGTCAGACGATGGGTGGCGATGACGGTTCCTCCTCTCAGTCTCCGCGATTCAGCGTCACGGAGACGTCGCCCTTGGTCACCCGTACATGTGCAAGGTCGGATTTCCGGGCCAGTTGCTCCACCAGCGCCACCATCGGCGGGGTGGTGCTCACGTACGCCTGGGGCGGCGCGGCCGCGCGCATCTGGGCGATCTCGTCCTCGCTCAGCAGCCAGCGCAGCAGCAGCTCCTCGTCCGACACTCCGTCTCCGCCCAGCCGCGCGCGCATCTCCGAGAGCGGCGTCTCCTCCGGTTCCTGCGCCGCGATCTCCCGGGCCCGGGGCCGGTCGAGGATCTTGTCCTTGACGTTGGGGTCCATGAGCCGGCCGCCTTCCTCGCCGGCGCGCCCCAGGGCGTAGCGGATCACCTGGTCGGTGACCTCCTTGTAGCGGTCGCCCACGATGACGTTGAGCGCCGCCTGGCTGCCCACGAACTGGGACAGCGGCGTCACCATGATGGGGTAGCCGAACTCGGCGCGCACCTGGATGGATTCCTCCAGGGCCTGCGGGAAGCGGTCGCCCAGGCGCACCTTGTCGAGCTGGTGCTGCAGGTTGGACAGCATGCCGCCGGGCACCTGGTGCTGGTACTGGGCGTAGTCGTACTCCACCGGCTTGCCGATGGGGAAGCCCTCGCGCCGAGCGATGGTCATGAAGTGCTCGGAGACGGGCTCCAGCACCGACTCGTCGACGAGCGGGTTGTATCCCAGCGCCCGGGCGTTGCGCGCCACGTTGAACACCGAGGGATTGGAGGAGCTGTCCGCCAGCGGCGGCACCGCGGTGTTGACGCTTCGGATCCCCAGGTCCATGGCCTCAATGCAGCACAGCGGCCCCAGGCCGGTAGTGCAGTGTGTGTGCAGCTCGATGGGGATGCCGTTGCAGTTCTCGTACATCACCGGCACCAGCGTGCGCATGCGCTCGGGCGTGAGCAGGCCGCCCGGGTCCTTGAGGCAGATGATCGGCACCTCCAGCGAGGCCGCCTCGCGGGTCTTCCGCGCGAAGTACTCGTCGGTGTGCTTGGGAGACACGGAGTAGATCATGTTGATGATGGGCTTGATGCCCACTTCCCGCGACACCTTCACCTTCCGTGTCCAGCCCGCCAGGTCGTTCCACTCCTCGGAGATGCGCGCCTCGCGGATGCCGTTGGCGGCCATGCGCTCCATGAACAGCCGGTACATGCACAGCGGATTGAACTCGAAGGTGTTGACCCGCCCGGCGATGACCCGGAGCGGCGTCTCGGTGATGCGCTGCGCCACCAGCCGCACCCGTTCCCACGGGTCTTCCTTCAGCTCCCGCACGCACTTCTTGAGGTGCGACCCGGAGATCAGCTCCATGGCCTCGAACCCCGCCCGGTCCATCTGCTCCGCCACCGAGAGCATCATGCCCGTGGTCATGTTCTCCGCCCACAGGCTCTGGTGCCCGTCGCGCAGGGTCGTGTCGACGAAGGTGATGTCCTTGCTCATGTGGTCCTCCAAACCTGCGTCTGAACTTATTGCGCGGAGGCGTAAATCTCAACCGTTGCGTCTGTTTGGCGGGCGGGCGTCTGGGTCCGGCGTACCAAAGTTCGATTTATGGCTTCACCGGTTGGTCTGATTTCTCCAAAGCTGCAATCCCGGACAGCGTGATCGGGGGACGATCCGGGAATTCCGCTACAAGGCTCAGTTTCCCGCCCATGGCTTCGACGTACCCTCTTAGAGTGGAAATCAGCAGATCGCTTCGTTTCTCGATTCGCGAAACATTCTCCTGTTTGATTCCGAGCTCCTTTGCTACGCGCACCTGTGTCTGTTTCCGCGCCTTGCGCAGGGCTTGCAAGGACATCTCCTCGGCAATCAGCGCCTTCGCCCGCTCTTGCACTTTCTTGCGGCGCGCCGCCGGCAGTTGGTCCATTCTCTCCTTCAGGGTCGTCATCTTGACCTCCTTCCGTGTTTCAGCCGGTCCAGATGCGCGTCAAACCTTTGGTCGGCCTTGTTGATCAGCGTCCTGTAAAACCGTCTTTCGCTGACACCTGACTTGTCGCCAGCTACGAGTACAATGGCCTTGCGCCGGGGATCGAAGGCGAAAGCGACTCGCCATACACCGTTGTCGGCTCCAAAGCGTAGCTCCTTCATGTTGGAATGACGTGATCCTTTCAGGGTGTCTACCCGCGGGCGGCCTAGGGCTGGGCCCAACGCCTCCAAGACGTTCACCTGCGCAAGCAGTTCATCCCGTACGGAAGTCGGCAGGGCATCGAATTCCGGATCGAAGGCAGCGTCGAATTCGACTGTCCATGCCATGACGCATTATGCCTCGCGAGGCATATGCCGTCAAGATCATGTTGCACTGCCGTGAGATGGTTTTCCGCTCAGTCAAGCCCGTAGAACCGTCGAGGATTGTCGCAGAGGATCTTCTCCACCACCCCGGACGGGACGTCCTCCTTGCGCCGCATCACCGCCACCATGCCGTCCTCCCGCGACTGGTCCTGGTGGCCGTAGTCGGAGCCCATGATGATGTGGTCCTCGCCGATGTGGGTCAGCAGGTAGGGCAGGTCCTCGTCCGCTTCCGCCGCGACGTAGAGCCGGTAGTCGCGGAACAGAGCGGGTCCCCAGTCGAGCGACGCGTCCGCGTCGCCGCCGGCGTTGAGCTTGGCGCCGCTGGCCCGCTGCAGATGGTGCAGCACGTAGGGCACCCACGAGGCGGAGGCTTCGATGAAGCCGAAGCGCACCTCCGGGAAGCGTTCCGGTATCTTGTGCGCCACCAGGTCGCGGAAGGCGAACAGCGGCAGCGAACGCACGTGCGGAAGGTTGTGGCTGAAGTTCCGGTCGAACACCTTGGTGATGTCCGGGGCGCCCGCACCGGTGTGGATGCAGACGGCCATGCCGAGCCTGTTGGCCGCCTCGTACACGGGGAAGAAATACGACTCCGCCAGCGATCGGTCACCCTCGACACCACGGAAGAACACTCCCACGGCGCCGTGGTCCCGGGCCGCCTCGATCTCCCGCACCGAGGCGCCCATGTCCCGCAACGGCGGCACCACCACCCAGCGCAGCCGGTCCCCGGCGGTCTTCCATGCCTCGGCCAGAAACCGGTTGTAGGCTTGGCAGACGGCCACCTCCAAGGCTACGTCAACCTCGAGGTAGCTCAACAGCAGGGTAGGGTACACCACCTCCGTGTCCACGCCCCGCTTGTCCATGTCCCGCACCCGCGCTGTCGGGTCCGTGACGTACCGCACCGACGCCGCGATGTCGGTACGGGCATTCTCCCTGTCCGAACCGCCCACCGCCACCAGCGCGCTGCCCTTGCCGAAACGCCTGGGCACCGCCATGCCGTCTATCAGCCAGACCTGGTTGTTCTCCCCGTAGATGCTGTCCACCGTGGTGGACGCCAGCACCGGCCGCCGCTGGTACAACGCCGGATCGAAAAGCTCCCACATCCCCGGATGCTCGATAATGTGCGTGTCAGCGTCCACGACGCCTGGCATGACCGCCTCCTTTGGATCGAGTTGATTCGCTGTGGCGAGGTGTGTCGCGGAACATTCCGTCCTTGAACTCGAAGGGATTGAGCTTCTTATCGTCGGGCTGACGCCCTGACTTGCAGATGCCGTCCCATCGCCCCCATCGCCGCGTCCACCTGATCCATTCGGGAGTTGTGGTGGATGTCCAGTATCCGATCTACCTGTGGCAGGTGCCAGCCTAGGCGGCGCGCCAGTTCCGCCTTGCCGACGCCTTGCTCCCGCATCTCTTGATAGAGCATCACCTTGATGGCGGTGAGCGTCGGTAGCACAGCCACCTGACGGCCGGGTGACGGTGGTGGGATATCCCGGCCGTCATGAATACGGGCCGCTATCGCCTCCTCCAGTGCGTCGACCGCCCTTGCCAGGGCATCTTCTCTGTCAGCTCCAAAGGTTGTGAGTTCCGGAAAGTCCAGGGAGGTGGCAAGCAGAGTGCCCTCGTCGTCTTCGAGTACGATTGGATACGCGAGCATCAGTTCAACCCGAGGTCCTTCTTGACCTTGGCCACGAGACCTGGCCCTAATTCCTTGTTGCCGCCGTGCATCGGCAACTGCGACGTGCGGTCTCCCCGTCGGATTGTGACATGACCGCTGCCCCCCTTGTGGGTATGAAACGTGCAGCCGCGCTTCCTGAGCCATCGACGGAGTTCTTGAGCAGTCATCGAAGGTTACACAACGGAGGCGTCGAGGTCAACAGAAGTGTTGCGCGAGTCCTCTTTGGAGGGTTCTCAATTGACTCCCGGCGATTAGTCGGACAGATTGAACTCATGAGCAAGCGTCTAGAGGTGTTGGTGGATGAACAGGAGTATCCGGAGATCCAAGTTGCCGCGCGTAGTCAAAGAATGACCGTGGCGGAATGGGTTCGTCAAGCCTTGCGCAGGGCACGGGACGATCAGCCCGGAGGCATCGATTTTAGGCTGCGCGCCATCGTGGAAGCGTCCCCCGGCGTGTATCGATTGAGTTGATGTCCCACTCCACTTGATCCGGTCCTCACCAAGTTTCTACGCAAACGTCTCCTCCTGTCCGGCGGAAAGAGTCGGCGCGAATCCGGTTGACGCCCGCGCTTCAACCCGGATAATCTCGAATCGAATCCACAGCATTCGACGGAAGGAGAGCATCCAATGGGATGGGTAGACGCTGACGCGCATGTCGTCGAGAGCCCGCGGACGTGGGACTATCTGACGCCCTCGGAGCAGAAGTACCGGCCGGCCCTTTTTGACCCGAACGACGGGACGCAAAGGCAGAATTGGGTCATCGACGGGAAGATCCGGGGGCTATTTCGGTTCGCGTTCACGGAGGAGGCGTTGGTGGAGCGGTCGCAGAAGGTCGGAAGGCAGATGACCACGACCATGGAGACCCGCGACGTGGCCAACGTGGGGGCGCGGCTGGCGCACATGGACGAGCTGGGCATCGACGTGCAGGTGCTGTACACGAGCATCTTCCTGGACCAGTGCACCGAGCGGCCGGAAGTGGACGTGGCCCTTTGCGGCGCCTACAACCGCTGGCTGGCGGACATCTGGAAGGAAGGCAAGGGGCGGCTGCGCTGGATGTGCGTGTTGCCTTTCCTTAGCATGCCGGACGCCCTGGACCAGTTGCGCTTCGCCAAGGAGAACGGCGCCTGCGGTATCTTCATGCGGCCCATGGAGGGTCCCCGCACCGTGGACGACCCGTACTTCTTCCCGATCTACGAGGAGGCGTCGAAGCTGGACCTGTGCATCGGGCTGCACCAGTCCAACGGCAATGCCAACCTGGTGGACATGCTGGGCAACGCCGACGGCACCCGCGACTTCTTCTGTCAGTACCGCATCTTCAACGTCGGTGCGTGCTTCCGTCTGGTGAGCGCCGGCGTGCCCAAGACCTTCCCCAAGCTCCGGTTCGGCTTTATCGAGACCGCGGCGTCGTGGATCCCGTGGGTGGTCTACGAGTTGCGGCGGCGCATCGACACGGTGGAGGAAAAGCTGCCGGAGGACCTGCTGAAGGAGTACAACCTCTACGTGACCTGCCAGATCGGCGACGACGTGCCGTACCTGATGCGGCAGGCCGGCGAGGGTGCGCTGATGATCGGCACGGACTACGGGCACGCCGACTCGTCCACCGAGCTCGAGGCGCTCACCTCGCTCAAGGAGAGCGGCGGCATCAGCGACGAGATGCACACCCGGATCGTGGAGGACAACCCCCGGGAGTTCTACGGGCTGTCGTAGCGATGCGGGTGCGGGCGGGTTTGAAACCCGCCCCTACGGCGAACCGTGGTCAGCACGGGAGAACAGCGGGCAGCACGGGAGAGCATGGAATGATCGGATATCCTGTCATTGACGCGGACGGGCACCTTACCGAGCCCATGACGGCGTACCGGGAGCGGATCCCGGAGCCTTACAGCACGGCTCGCGAGCTGTTTCCCCAGGACGGCTGGGACCGGGACCTGGGGCGCATGGGGCATCGGGTGGCGGACCCGGAGCGGGAGTTGGCGGACATCGACGCCGAGGGCATCGACACCGCGGTGCTGTTTCCGACCGCGGGCTTGAGCATCGGCAACGTGCGCGATCCTGCACGAGCGCGGGTGCTGGCGACGGCGTACAATGAATGGCTGCACGAGTTCTGCAGCGCGTCGCCCGACCGCATCAAGGGCGTGGGCATCGTCGGTCTGCAAGAGGTCGAGAGCGCGGTGGACGAGCTGGAACGGCTGGTGGAGCTGGGCATGGTGGCGGTGCAGGTGCCCACCTACGTGGCCTGGCGCAAGCTCTCGGACCGGGAACTGGATCCGTTCTATGCCGCGGTGGAGCGGCTGGACGTGCCCATCGCCGTCCACAGCCAGCCGCGCGACGCCGCCGGCACCGACCGCTTCGACAAGTTCCTGGCTATCCATGCGGTGACCCATCCGTTCGAGCAGATGATCGCCATGACCCAGCTCATCTTCGGCGGCGTGCTGGAGCGCTATCCGAAGTTGAAGGTGGGGTTCCTGGAGTCGGGCGCCGGCTGGGTGCCCTACTGGATGGACCGGCTGGACGAGGAGTGGGAAAAGCGGGGCGACGTGGAGGCGCCGCTGTGCACGCGCGCGCCCAGCGAGTACGTGAGGAGCGGCCGGTGCTACTTCGGCGTCGAGTGCGAGGAGCTCACCATCCCCGACGCCATCCGCCACATCGGCGACCGCTGCCTGCTGTACTCCTCCGACAACCCCCACTGGGACACGGACTGGCCCCACTCGGTGGAGAAGCTGCGCAAGCGCGACGACCTCACCGAGGAGAACAAGCACCGCATCCTGTGTCAGAACGCCGCTGATTACTATGGCGTGCCGGTGAGCGAGATCGCCGCCGTGCCGGCGCAGAGTTAGTGGCGGAGAGATTGGGCGGGTGAGCAGCTCCCGGTAGGTCGGGTTAGCCGAAGGCGTAACCCGACGACCGAGCGGTACCGTGTCGGATTACGCTTCGCTAATCCGACCTACAAACTACTGAAGCTTCATCGAGTGTGTGTGAATGTAGGGGCGACCGGCCGGTCGCCCCTACGGGTATCGTCCCGGGCTAAAGGGTTCCCGAGCTCTTGACCGGCGGCATATGCACCTCCGGCCCTTCGTCCTCGTCGACCCAACCACCCTGTTCCGCCTCGTTCAGCACGTTCAGGATGGTATCCACCAGCTTCCGGGCGGAATCGACGCTCAGCTCCACGGCAACGCGCGCGCCCGGTCCCTCGGCCTCGTTGACGAAGTCGATGTTGAGGGAGTGTTCCCGGAAGACGTGATACGGGTGGTCATAGGCGACATTGGCCTGGTTGACCTTGAACCAGTCCTCGGAGTTCTTGCCGCTGCCCTCCATCACGACCTTTCTGGCGATCATGGTGCACATGGTCGGCTCCTTTCGTGTTCTTCGGAAATGAACCCGCGGGTGCGGCCCGTGACGCCCGGCGGCCCCGCCGATCGGTGGAGCCGCACGGGCGCGGGCGGGTTTGAAACCCGCCCCTACACCCGTGTCTTCCCGCGGCGCCGGTATCAGCCGAGCTGCTTCCCGAAGAAATCCAGGAGCTTCTTCCAGCCGTCCACCGCCTGCTCCTGACGGTAGTTGGGGCGGTCGTAGTAGAAGAAGCCGTGGCCGGCGCCGTCGTAGCGGTGGAACTCGTAGTCCTTGCCGTGCTTCTTGAGCTCGGCCTCGTGCTGGTCCACCTGCTCCGGGGTCGGGCTCTTGTCGTCGTTGCCGAAGATTCCCAGGATCGGGCACGAGAGGTCGGCGGTGTAGTCGATGGGAGCGACGGGCTGCTTCTCGGTGAGGTCGTCCCCGCTCGCCACCACGCGGCCGCCCCAGCACTCCACCACGGCGTCGAAGCCGTCGGCGCGACAGGCGGTGAGAAAGGCATGGCGCCCGCCCGAGCAGGTGCCCCAGATCCCCACCTTGCCGTTGTGGTAGGGCATGGAGCGCAGATAGTTCTGGGCGCCTGTCAGGTCGCCCACCACCTGGTCGTCGGCCACGCCGCCGTCGGCGCGGATCTTGGCGGCCACGTCTTCCGGCGTGCCGGAGCCCGCCCGGTGATAGAGGTCGGGGCAGATCGTGGCGAAACCGTGGTGCGCCAGCCGGCGCGTGGCCTCCCGGTACCACTCGTCCCAGCCGGGCAGATGGTGGATCGCCACCACGCCGGGGAACGGTCCCGCGCCCAGCGGACGCGCATAGTAGGCATTGATGGTGTCGCCGTTGTTGCCCTGGATGGTGATGGTCTCGGCCAGCATGCCCTCGTATTGGTCGGTCGTGTACATTGCGTTACCTCCTTCAAGATTTCCTTCCTTTAAAACCGACTCCGGAACGCCGCGGCGCCCGTCCGGCGTCGCGCGTTCGCTGACAGAACTAATAACAAGGCGCCGGGAAATTCAACCCCGCCCATCTTGACGCAACTTGACGGAGCGACCGGGCCTTCAGTAGGATACGACGTGGAGTAGGGGCGGGTTTCAAACCCGCCCGTGCCCAAGCTACGCCACGACGACACGAAAAAGGACGCGAAGGAGGACTGCCCATGTATGTCTGTCTATCCCCTGGAGGCCAGTTGCTGACCCAAGGCGAAGCCGCCTGCGACAAGCTGCTGGTAGGCACCGTCGACGGTGTGTTTTCGTTCCACCGGGCCAACGGCTCGTGGCAACAGGACGGCGTGCACCTGCCCGGCAAGCACGCCAGCTCCGTGATCTTCGAGCCGGCGACTGAAACGCTGTTCGTGGGCACCTACGGCTGCGAGATCTACGCCAGCGCGGACCAGGGCCGCACCTGGGAGAAGCGGGACGACGGTATCGGCGACAAGGAGGTCTACTCGCTGGGCACTCAACTGGTGGACGGCAAGCCCAGGGTGTACGCCGGCACGCAGCCCGCGCACCTCTTCTACAGCGACGACCTCGGCAAGAGCTGGACAGATATGCCGGGATTGCGCCAGGTGCCGGGCGTCGAGAAGTGGACCTTCCCGGCGGAGCCGCACCAGGCCCATGCCAAGAGCATCACGTTCCATCCCACCGATCCCGACATCATCCACGTGGCGGTGGAGGTGGGCGGCTTCCTGCGCACCACCGACGGCGGCCGGACCTGGAGCACCATCCCCAACATCAACCCCGATGCGCACCGCGTGTTCATCCCGTCCAACGACCCGGACAAGCTCTACGGCACGGCGCCCACCACCAACTGCGGGCCGGAGGTGACGGCGGGCTTCTGCGTGAGCGGCGACGGCGGCGCCACTTGGAAGAGCATGACCCCGCGCGACTTCCGCATCGGCTACGTGGACCCGTTCTTCATCCACCCGCGGGATCCCAAGCTGCTGTTCGTGGCCGGCGCCAAGACCGGCCCCGGCACGTGGCGCAAGCTCCACACCGCGGACGCCCGGGTGGCGCGCAGCCGTGACGGCGGCGAGACCTGGGACATCCTGGGCGAAGGCCTGCCCGAGCACATCCGCGCCAACATCGAGGGCATGTGCATGGACGCGTGGAACGGCGGCTACGCCATTTTCGCCGGCACCACCGACGGCGACGTCTTCTACAGCGACGACGAGGGCGAGCACTGGACCACCCTCGCCAAGGGCATCGGCCCGGTGTCCAAGTCGCACCACCACATCAACCTCTCCCTGGAGGGCGACGCCGCGCATCACTAGCAGTGTTTCCCGCGTGAACCCGTGGGAACAGCGGCAGGGTTCCCGCGGCCGGCAAGGGCGCCGGCCGCGGGAAACGGCCCGACCTTTGGGGCCGCCGCCGCGACGCACCACACCGGCGGGAATCCGCCCTTGCTCATCCTTCCATACGTGCGGATCGCGGTCCTGAGCCTGACGCTGCTGCTCCACCTGTTGCTCGGCGAGGGGTTCAGGAAGCTGCTGCGAGCCTGGCGCAGGCACACGCCCGACGCACGTGCGCTGACCGTCGTTTCCGGCGACCGGCGGATGGCCGCCGATCTCTACGTCGTGCCGGATGGCAGGCCTCGCCCCGGGCTGCTCGTCACGCACGGGGTGCTCGAAACGGGCAAGGACGATCCGCGTCTCGTGGCGTTGGCAACCGAGCTGGCCGCTTGCGGGTTCGCCGTGCTGGTGCCCGAGCTTGACGGCCTCAAGTCGCTCCGGCTGGACATGGAGGAGTCCGACGACATCGCGGCCGCCTTTCGCTTCATGCTCTCACGGGATGAGGTGGATGAAACCCGCGCGGGGCTGTTCGGCATCAGCTTTGCCGCCGGTCCGACCGTGAAGGCCGCGGCAGACCCTTCGATCCAGGAACGCGTGAAGTTCGTGGTGTCCTTCGGCGGCTACTACGACACGGTCAACATAATCCGGTACCTGACCACCGGCCGGGACGAATACCAAGGCTACGAACACGTCCAGCCGCCGGAGATCTACGCGCGCTACGTGTTCGTCAAGAACCTCCTGGTCCACCTGACGGCGGAAGAGGATCGCGGGGTACTTTCCGAGTTGCTCGATACCATGGAACAGGAGGCCGCCGCGGGCGCCAAACTATGGGACGGGGAGGCGCCGACGATTTCGCCGGACCGGCTCACGGAAGAGGGACGCGCCGTGTACGACCTGATCCGCAACCAGGACCCGGACCGGGTCCGGAGTCTGATGGAGGCGACCGAACCCGCCGTGCGGGACTATTTGGAGAGCCTCTCCCTGCGCCCGGTGGTCCCGCACCTGACGGCGCAAGTCCTCATCGGGCACGGCGACACCGACCCGCTGATCCCCTCGACCGAGAGCTTGCGGCTCGCCGACGCCGCGCCGGATCAGAGCCGCGTCCACGTCGCCGTCCTCAAGGTCGTCAGCCACGTCGACACCCGGCTCTCGGCGCGCTCGATCCGCGAGTTCGTCATGACAACGCTGCCGTCCTGTTGCCGCTTCTATGGGCTGATCTTCCGTATCCTGAAGCAGCAGCTAAATTAGTGGCCGTTCAGGGTGCAGGCTGAATTTAGTTGCCGGACTAAATTCAGCTTTCTTTGTTGATAGGGGTAACGATCGGTATGGCCGGCTTCCCGACGGAGCGCCCTTACTTTTCGTCAACGAAACCCTTAAGATCCCCCTTCATCGCGCTTCCGTGCGAACATCAACGAGGAGGACGACCACACACATGAGCTTTGAACCCAAGACGCCGGCGTTCTGGGACAAGGGTGCCTTGCGCAAGGAACTCGACCGCGTGTTCGACATCTGCTACGGCTGCACGCTTTGCCACACCCTCTGTCCGTCCTTCGTGAGCCTGTTCCAGATGATGGACGAGAACTTCGGTGACGCCACGCTGCTCAAGGACGAGCAGATGAAGTCCGTGGTGGACCAGTGCTACCAGTGCAAGCTCTGCGACCCCATCTGTCCGTACGTGCCGCCCCACGAGTGGGACATCGATTTCCCCCGAACCATGATGCGGGCGACTCTGGTGGAGGCCAAGGAGCACGGCGTGAGTTGGGCCGACCGGTTGATGGGTGATACGGACCGGGCGGGTCGGCTGGCGAGCTGGGCGGCGCCGCTGGTCAACTGGGCCAACCGGACTCCTTTCGTGCGCGGCTTGATGGAGAAGTACCTGGGGGTGCACCGGGACCGGTTGCTGCCGACCTACCGCGGGCAGACCTTTGCCAAGTGGAACCGCAAGCGTCCGGCGGCGGCCCAGGGAAACGGCGAGGAGAAGGCCGCGCTGTTCTACACCTGCACGGTCAACTACAACGAACCGGACATCGGCAAGGCGGCGGTGGGCGTGCTGGAGAAGAACGGCGTCGAGTGCGCGGTCCCCGGGCAGCAGTGCTGCGGCATGCCGTTCATCGACGTGGGGCTGCTGGACGAGGCGGTGACGAAGATCGAGGCCAACGTCAAGAGCCTGAGCGAGATGGTGCGTCAGGGTTACAAGATCGTGGTGCCCACCGCGAGCTGCAGCTACATGCTCAAGCAGGACTACCCGCGCATGCTGCCCACCGACGACACGAAGCTGGTGGCGGAGAACACCCTGGACCTGTCGGAGTACCTCGTGAAGCTGCACGAAGCCGGCAAGCTGGACGTCGACTTTTCCGGGGCCGTCGGAAAGATCCGCTATCACCAACCCTGCCACTTGAAGGCGCAGGACATCGGCTTCAAGGCCCAGGAGCTGATGCAGCTCATTCCTGACGCGGAAGTCTCCCGCATGCAGTGCTGCAGCGGGCACGACGGCACCTGGAGCGTCAAGAAGGAGAACTTCGAGGCGTCGATGCAGGTGGGCCGGCCGCTGTTCAAGTTCATGCGGCCGGATGACGCCTGTACGGTGACGGACTGTCCGCTGTCGGCGGTGCAGGTGGAGCAGGGGACCGGCAGAAAGCCGGTGCACCCCATCATCGTGATGGCGCGGGCCTACGGGCTCGAGGTCGAGTCGTAGGCCCGCGCCGGTTGCGGAATTTCGTCGTTCCCGGGGCTACCTCGGGTCGAGGATCCAGCCGCCTTCCTTTTCCATGCCGATGACGAGCTCGTCGTCGGCATCCGAGGGCATCACCTCTTCCAGGTGTTTCGCGTAGTCCTCGTCGGACAGCAACTCTCCGTCGATGCTGTAAGGCTGGCCGGCGTAGTTGCCGATGTAGCGGCGGAACTTGTCGCTGGGAATCGTCAGTTGGGGCTGGTCGTCGGCGATGTTGTGGTTCAACGCATCCACCAGCGCCTGCACCTCCTTGAAGAAGGTCGTCCTCGACAGCTCGTTCAGCCGGTCCATGTCCGCCGGCTTGTCGTACAGGTGCTCGTCGTAGCGCCCCTTGAGGCCCCAGACATAGGCCCAGTGGGCGGAGCTGGACTCGTCCTGCCCGAACAGGTCGTAGGCGGTGGAGATCCACTTGTTGAAGTACTTCTGGATGATGGACATGGGGATCTTGCCGGCCTTGACGATGCGCATCAGGCCGATGTTGCCCTGGGCCAGGTGGTAGGCTTCTTCCTTCAGCATGGGCAGCGTGCTGCGGCCCAGCGGCGCGAAGGCGCTCCGGCTCAGCATGTTCAACTGGTACTTGCCGTCGCGGTCGATGAAGCTCGTGTAGACGAAGAAGTCGAGCCAGTTCCGCACGGGCTGGTTGAAGGAGTCCAGCAGACGCGAGCCCTCGGACGCCCGCCGCTCCAACAGCCGCTGGGACTGGCGCTTGCCGGAGTCGCCGAACTGGGTCACCAGAACGTACGCCATCTGCCAGCCGTGGCGCATCTCCTCGCGGTTGATGCGGATCAGGTTCTTCAGGTCCACCTCGGTGGGTGCGCGCTCGAGGAGATTGGTCTGCTGCTCGACAGAGGCGAACTCGGTGTCTCCCTGGAACTCGATCAGGTGGGCGAGCGCGTCCTGGATCCGCTGGTCCGGGATGTCCGTCACCTTCTCCCACTTGGGCCGTCCGGCGTACTCGCCGAACTCGATCTCGTTGCTCTCCACGTCATCGAGCTTGGTCTCGAAGGTGTAGTCGCCTCCGATCAGCTCCATGGGATAGCCGATTTCGTCGTGCCACTGATGGAACGCATCCACCCAGTCGTCGAAAGTGTCAATCCTTTCCTTCTTGATCAACATGCCTTGCTCCTTTGCTAATGAACGCTCGTCCGAATTGCGGTGAGGGTTGTATCTTAATGCGCGCGGCGGAATTTTGCAAGCCCAAAATGACTACCCGGCCAACTCGCCGCGGAGCCAGCGAACGATGGTGGGAAGGGTCTCCGGCGTCTGTCCCATGTGGCCTCCGGGGAACACCCGCGCGGTCTTGGGGTCGCCGTGCTCAAGCAGCAGATAGAGGTCCTCGATGGGGGTCTGCAGGTCGTTCTTTCCGTTCACGACCAGCATGGGGCAGGAGGGCTGTTCGAGCAGCCCCTGGGTCTTGAGCGAAAGGGATGGAAAGAGTTCCGCCAGTTCATCCACGTTGCACAGCCCGAAGGCGTTGGCGCGGCAGATCTCGTGGTCCATGAGGTAGCTCTCCGCGTTGGTGGACCGGCGCACCCACTCCGGCTGGAAGTTGTAGTGGACCCCGCCGCCCCACACCACCGCGGCGCGCAGCCGCTCGGGTTCCACGAAGCTCATCTTGGCGGACCAGTAGCCGCCGAAGCTGCGTCCCAGGATGCCGATGCGTCCCGCGTCGACATCTTCGCGCTCGCACAGGTAGTCGATGACCGCTGTGAACAAGCTCTCGGCGGTGGTCGAACCCTTGATGGGGGCTTCGCCCACGCCGGGCATGTCCATGGCGCAGGCGCCCAGGCCCGCGCGCAGCAGCGCCTCGTCGTACTCGTGGCACTCGGGTTTGTAGGAATCGATGCCGCCGAAGTTGATGACCACGGGGCAGGGAGTCGCACCCTCCGGCTTGCGCAGGAACGCCGGAATCACTTGATCCGCGCCGTAGGGGATCTCCAGGACCTCCAGCGGCGGCCCGAAGTAGCGTCCGGCCCGCTTGAACAGCGCGAGGCTCTTGCGGGCGCATGCCTGCTTGCCCGGCGAGTGGGGCACCGGGTACCGGCCGATGGTGTAGTACGTGTAGGCCATGAGGAAGGCCTCGCGGACTTCATCGGAACGTCCCGCTTCCTCATGCGCCTGGCCGGCCTCCTCGTAGGGTTCTGCCGCCCGCGACCATTCCGCGGCCCACAGTTCCGGGTCCTTGCTGGTGAACCGTTCCAGGACCGGCTCCACGTCCTCGATCCGGGCGCGGCGGAACACGTTGCGCTTGCCGGTGCGCTCGCGCACCATGGCCTTGATCTCGTCGAGAGTCTTGATCCTGCCCATGTCGCTATGGGACCCGCCGGGGCGGGAGCGCCGTTGGGGCTGCCCTCAACCGACGACGGTAATCTCCTCGATGGGAAACTGCGTGGTGACCTGCGGCCCTTCCTCGGTCACCACCAGCATCTCCTCCAGCCGGACGCCCCACTGGAGCGGCTTGCCGTGCTGGGTCTCCAGGGCGAAGCTCATGCCCGGCTCGATCACCACCGGGTGGTCCAGGGAGTAGATGCGCGACACCACCGGGGTGTCGTACTGGGCGAGACCGAGTCCGTGGCCCCACAGGTTGGCGGCGGCCTGGTCCTCTTCCTCGTAGCCCCAGGTGTCCTTGGCGGAAGGCCACACCTCGGCGATGTCCTTGGTGGTGGCGCCGGGCCGCACCATGTCGATGGCGTCGTAGAGCCACCGGTAGGCGAGGTCGTAGTAGCGCCGCTGCTCGTCGGTGGGCTTCTTGCCGACGCAGTAGGTGCGGTACATGCAGCTCTTGTAGCCGTTCCAGGTCACCGCGGCCATGTCGATGATGACTAGGTCGCCGGGCTGGATGATGCGATCGGAGAAGTGCCGCCAGTTGGGCCAGCTGTTGGGCCCGGACGACACGATGATGTCCTCCACGTCCTCGATGCCCGGGATGTTGTAGAGGAACTCCATGGCGAACGCCGTGATCTGGTGCTCCTGCATGCCGGCCACGAGGAAGTGCGAGATGGCGGTATGGCAGGCATCGCAGATGGCCGCGACGATGCGCATGGCCTCCAGCTCGTCGATGTTCTTGATGGCGCGTGCGGAGACCATGGGGGACATGCCGTCGGTCCACTGGATGCCGTGGGCGTTGAAGGAGTTGATCATGTTGAGGTCGATGAAGTCGACGCCCAGCGGCGCCTTGTCGACCCCGTACTTCTTCATCTCGTCCAGGATCGCGCGGGTGAACTTGGTCACTTGCTGCTCGGCCGCGCCGCCGACGGCGCCCTTGATCCACGAGTAGGCGTAGCGCACGTTGTCCCTGGGGATCCACGGGCAGTGGCGGTTGATCTGGGTGCCGATGTCGCCCTGCTCGAACAGCACCGGCTCCGCCCCCTCGCACAGCAGGGCATAGCGCAGGCCCGGCTTGAGCCGGCACCATCCGGGTGTCACGGTGCTGGTGACGTAGCGCACGTTCTCGTCGTACATCACCAGCATGGCGCCCAGGCCGGCGGTCTTCATGGCGTCCCGGGCGCGGTTCAGTCGATACTCGCGCAGACGGTTCCAGTTGATGCGTTGCTGCCAGTCGGTTCCCACCAGACCAAAGCTCGATGTCGAACGGTCAACCATGGAAGACTCCTTTCAGGTGCGGTTACGGCCGGTTTGACTGGACCACTTCACGGTTGATGAGCGAGTAGGGCAGCTCCCCCTGGAGCACGCTGACCACCTGCCCCACGGCGCGGCGGCGCATGTCCACCCGGGCCTCCTCGGAAAGCCAGGCGGAGTGGGGGGTCAGGATGACGTTGTCGAGGTCGGTGACGGCATCACCCGCCTCGGGCGGCTCCCGTTCCAGGACGTCCAGGCCCGCGCCGGCGATGTCTCCCCGCTGGACGGCACTGACCAGATCGGCCTGGTTAACGATCCGGCCTCGTGCCACGTTGATCAGAAACGCCGTGGGCTTCATCTTCGCGAACACCCCGGAGTTCATCATCCCTTCGGTCGCGGGCATCAGCGGCACGTGCACGGAAACGTAGTCGGACGCCGCGAGCAACGTGTCGAGGTCCACGAGCTCCGCTCCCAATTCCCGGGCCGCGTCCTCGTCCACGTACGGGTCGCTGGCCAGCACCCTCAGCCCGAAGCCGTGGGCTCTGGCGGCCACGGCCTTGCCGATCTGCCCGATGCCCACGAGCCCCAGGGTTTGCCCGCGGAGCCGTCGCAGCACCGGCATCTTGCTCAGGTCCCAGGCGCCGTCCCGGGCAATCCGTCCCGCCGGAAACAGCCCGCGGCCGCAGGCCAGGAGCATCGCCATGGCCTGGTCCGCCACCTCGTCGATGCAGTACTCCGTGGTGTTGGCCACCATGACCCCGCATCGGGTCGCGGCCTCCACGTCGACGTTGTCGTAGCCGATGCCGAACCGCACGATGACCCGGCAGCGCTCCAGGCTTTCGATGACCCTCGGCGTCATCCGCGCGTAGGTGTTAAGGATGGCGTCGGCCTCGCGGCACAGGGCGATCACGTCGTCCTCGCCCTTGCACTGGCCGATCAGGAGCTCGGTGTCCATCTCCCGGAACATCCGGGCTTCGTCGTCCATGGACGGGAAGAGGTGGTCGGTGACGGCGACGGTGTGGCGTGGCATGGAGAAGAGATTTCCGGGTCAGCGAGTCGGGGGAGCTTACTACACTGACTCCGGCTCAGCAATTTCAACCGGTCATCCGGTGTTCTCTTGCATGTGTGATGTCGGTGTTGGCTACCGGACGAACCTGCGACAGCAAGACAGTTGCCAGCGCGGCCGTGTTGCCGTCGAGGGTCAGAAACTCGACCTCGAAGGCTTCGTTACGAGGGTAGATGTGGACGATCGTCCCAACGTCGCCGATTTTCAGGCGGTGGTCGGGAATATCGTCGGTGAGCACGATACGGTCATGTTCCTTGAGCATCTTGCTATCTCCTCAGCGGATGTGCGGTAACAAGCCGTGGCTCATCATTGACGTTGTCGACAATCCAGACAGTCCTTATCCGTGGATTACGTCCGTCGGGAGTTTTGATGATACCATCGACCATGTAGCGGGTGCCATAGTCCGAGGTCTGGATGCTAGCTATTTCGTTGGCTGCCCCGTGAGAACGCAGAGCCGCGGCGAGTTCGCGCCAACGCGTCCGGTCGAAACCGAAACTGAAGAAGAACGCTGCCTTGCTCCGGCCATCGGAATGGCTCTCCGAAAGCAGATAGTCCACGATTTTGGTTTCGTCGACGTGTGCTTGTCCTGCGTTGGGCAATTTCAACAGACACAATCCTCCAAAGGCTCCTGAGTCATGCTTGGGTCTGGTTCGCCAGCGCTTCGAGCGTGGTCATGACACATGCGAGGTCCTCGGAGCCCCGGCCGGCGTCGTTGGCAGCCGCGTAGAGGCGCTCCGCCACCTCCGTGAGCGGCAGGGGGACGTTGAGCCGTTGACCCTCGTTCAACATCAGACGCAGGTCCTTCATGAACAGGTCGAGCTTCATCTGGGGTGGAAAGCAGCCGTCGGCCATTAGCGGACCCCGAATTTCCATCATGCGGGAGCTGGCCGCGGTGCCCTGCCAGGCATCGAGGAGTGTTGCCATGGCGAGCCCGCCCCTGGCGCCAAGCACCAGCGCCTCGGCCACGGCCGCGGTGTTGAGGGCCACCAACAAGTTGGTGGCGAGCTTGGCGAGAGAGGCCGCCCCGACCTCGCCCACGTGGACGGTCCGGCGCGCGATGGCGGCGAACAGCGGCCGGCAGGCCTCCAGATGCACCGGGTCGCCTCCCACCAGCAGCGTGCAGTCGCCCGCGGCCACCATGGCGCTCGTCCCGCTTACAGGAGCATCGAGGAAACCGTAGCCACGGGAGGCCGCGGCAGCGCCCATGCGCCGCGCCAGTTCGGGCGAGATGGTGCTCATCTGGATGATGACCGTATCCCTGGGCGCGGCTTCGAGAACGCCGCCCGGACCGCAAAGGACTTCTTCGACGCTTTCGAGAGTAGGGAGGATGGTGAACACCGCGTCGACGCCTTCACAAACCCGAGCCGTGTTATCGACAGCCCGGTGTCCGGCGGAGGCCAGCGCGCGCGCCTGCTCCGCGCGAACGTCGTAGCCGGTGACCTCCACGCCGCCCTCCGACAGGCGCGACGCCACCGCGGTCCCCAGCAGTCCAAGACCCACTATACCAACTCGATTCATGCGATTGCCTCCCTGAGCTCCGGCGATTCACGGCTCTTTTACCGCAGCCGTCGGCCGCGCGGCAATCGGGCGTGTCTCGCGCCTTTCACCCCGATCTGGTAACCGGTCTTCACGGAGCGGTGCCATGCGAGGGGGAACCGTGAGGCCCAGGATATTCGTTACCCAACCCATCCCCGACAAGGCCCTGAGCCTGTTGCGGCAACACGGCGACGTGGACATCCATCCCGACTCAGCCCGCATCGTGGCCAAGGCGGAGCTGGCGGCGGCCGTCACACGGTGCGACTACCTTTTCTGCCTGCTGCACGACACGGTGGACGGGGACGTCATCGCCGCCAACCCGGACCTCAGGATGATCGCGAGCATGGCCATCATTCCCGCCAACATCGACGTTGCCGAAGCTACGGCCAGGAGGATTCCGGTGACCACCATACCGCCGATGGTAACGGAAGAGACGGCGGACCTGGCTTGGGGGCTCATGCTGGCGGTAGCCCGGAACATCGTGGCAGGGGACCGCACGCTTCGGCAGGGGCTATTCCCAGGGTCCCAATCCATGCATCTGGTAGGGCAGGGGGTCTACGGCAAGACCTTGGGCATCGTGGGGCTCGGTCGCATCGGCGAAGCCATGGCCCGGCGCGCCAGCGGGTTCGACATGCGCGTGCTCTACCACAAGCGGAGCCGTCTGGATGCCCGGAAGGAGGGGCAACTCGGCGCCGAGTACGTTTCCCTCGAAGAACTGCTTCGCCGCGCCGACTTCGTTTCCGTTAACGCCGCCAGCACCGCACGGACCCGGCACCTCATCGGCGCCGCGGAGTTGCGGATCATGAAGCCCACGGCCTACCTCGTCAACACCGCACGCGGCCCGCTGGTAGACGAAGCCGCGCTGGCAACCGCTTTACGGGAAAACGTCATCGCCGGGGCCGCGCTGGACGTGTACGAGTGTGAGCCCGAGGTCCATCCGAGACTGAAGGAGTGCGACAACGTCGTGCTGACGCCGCATCTTGGGAGCGCGGTGTCCGAGACCCGCGAGAGAATGGCCTTGATCGTGGCAGAGAACATCATTGCGGTCATGGAAGGCCGACGCCCGCCTGACCTTTACAACCCCGAGATCTACCGATGAAAATAGGAGACAGGGTCACTCGGGCCTTCTCCCGCGCAGTCGGCGCTCACGAAGAAGGGCGGCGAGGCTCTTCACATCGATCCCCTGGTCTCCGTGGTGCACGTCGTCTTCCGCTGCATTGAGCAACTCGTACAGCGTCAGACGTGCCTGATCCTTTTTGTGGGCTGCTGCACTCATCACGATCAGTCGTCCATCAGCGCCACCGCCCGGGTCGGTCCGCCGTGCGAACCCTTGAGCCGGAGCGGGAAGCCGATGAACGTGAAGCGCTTCCCCACCACCTCGGTCAGTGCCAGGTTCTCGTAGTGGGTGATGTGGTGGAAGCGGCACATCATGTGGCACGGATAGGTCTTGCTGGTGGGGTTGTCCGGTGTCGGCGTGTCCACGCCGAAGGTCTTGACGCCCTTTTCCACCAGCCACATGCTGCCTTCCTCGCCCAGGCCCGGAAAGGTCGTGAGGTATTCCGGCTGTCCCACGTAGCGGTCGTAAGTGCCGGTATAGAGCAGCAGGATGTCGCCCCTTTTTAACTCGTGCCCGGACTTCTCAACGGCAGCGTCCAACTCGTCGGGCATGATGTCGGTGCACGGCTCCTTGTGGGACACGTCGATGCAGAGGGCGGGACCGTAGAACAGGTCCAGCGGCATCTGGTCGATGGTGGCGGCCCCCGGCCGCGGATCCAGGTGGCTGAAGGAGTCCACGTGGGTCGGGCCGTTGTCGTTCAAGAGGATGCCCGTGGTCTGGAACGAGAAGCCGCCCTCGAACCGTTGCGCGGTCTCCTCGTGGGTGGCGTGCTGGAAGATGACGGTCTTCAGGTGCCCGGGATAGACGTTCATTCCCTGATAGATCTCCACCGACAAATCCACTAGACGAGCCATCGAATACCTCCTTTGAATTTCCGTCACGTCAGCAGGGGATGGCCTAGTACGTGACCAGTCCCGCCGACACGTTCATGTCCTCACCCGTGATCGACCGCGCCCCGTCGGAGGCCAGGAACACCACGGCCGCCGCAACTTCCCCGGGTTCCACCAGCCGGTTGAGCGGCGAGCCTCCGGCCAGCTCGGCCCTGACCTCTTCGACGCCGATTCCTCTCCCCTCGGCCTGCTTCCGCATCACCCACTCTATGCGCTCGCCTTCCACCGCGCCGGGAGAGATCAGGTTCACGCGAACGCCGTAGGGCCCCGTTTCGAGGGCCAGCGTCCGCGTCAGGCCCACGAGCGCCAGCTTGCTGGCGGCGTAGGGCGTCCTTCCCCACAGCGGCCGCTTGCCGGTCATGGAGCCGATGATCACCACCACGCCCGATCGGCGTTCGATCATGGGGGGCAGGAACGCCCGACAACAAAGGAAGGTGCCCGTGACATTCACCGCGAACGTGGATTCCCAGTCCGCGGGGTCGGTTTCCCACAGGGCGGCGGACGGGCCTCCGACACCGCTGTTGTTCACCAGCAGGTCCACGCGCCCGAAGTGATTCAGGATCCTTCGCGCCGACTCCTCGACACTGGCGGCGTCACTGATGTCGGTCACCGCCACGAACGCTTTTCGCCCGAGGTCTTCCACCAAGGCACGGGTTTCGCCGAGGGCCGCTTCGCTACGGGCCGCCAGTGCCACGTCCGCTCCTTCCCGCGCCAGCGTGACCGCGATCTCGCGTCCGATGCCACGGCCGGCCCCGGTCACCACGGCTACGTTGTCTTCAAGCGTCGGTGACCTCACTGACGGTTCCTCGATTCCTGCGCCATATCCAGGATCTCGCACGCTGTGCCAAGCGCGTTAATGGGTCCGTAAATGCCACCGACGCCCCGCAAAACGTCATTCCCGCGGAAGCGGGAATCCAGGAGGGACGGGGTGGGGAAGAACAGCCGTGACACCTCTCCTCTCCACCCCTGGATTCCCGCTTCCGCGGGAATGACGGATTCGGGGAGCATCACTCCGGCCCCTCTCCCGGCACGTCGTCGAAGCGTCGCGGGTCGAGCCGGAGCCGGGCGGTGATGGCGTGTCCCTGCATGTGCTCAGCCTCGGAGATGGCGTCGGCGGCGGGCGCCACCCGGCGCGAGCCCTCGGCGGCGACCCGCTGGTACGTGACGGTCTTGAGGAACTTGCCCACCCACAGGCCGCCGGTGTAGCGCGCGGCGCCGGCGGTGGGCAGCACGTGGTTGGTGCCGATGGACTTGTCGGAGTAGACCACGGTGGCGTGCCGGCCCAGAAAGAGCGTGCCGTAGTTGGTGAGGCGCTCCAGGAACCAGTCGGGGTCCCGGGTCTGGACCTCCAGGTGCTCCGGGGCGAAGGCGTCGGCCTCGCGCACCATCTCCTCGTCGCTGTCGCACACCGTGATGCTGCCGTAGTCGCGCCACGCCGGCCCTGCAATGTCGGCGGTGGGCCAGGTCTCCAGCCAGCGGTCCACCTCACGCGCCGTGGCCTCCGCCAGCTCCCGCGACGTGGTCACCAGCGCCGCGGGGGAGGTGGGGCCGTGCTCCGCCTGTCCCAACAGGTCCGCGGCCACGATCTCCGGGTCGGCGGAGTCGTCCGCGATGATGAGGATCTCGGTGGGGCCGGCCAGGAGGTCGATGCCCGTCTGCCCGAAGAGCTGCCGCTTGGCCTCGGCCACGTAGGCGTTGCCCGCGCCCACCAGCATGTCCACGGGCTCCAGGTCCTCGATGCCGAAGGCGAGGGCGGCGAGCGCCTGAACCCCGCCGATGCAGAAGATCTCGTCGGCCCCCGACGATGCCATGGCGAAGAGCTGCGGCGGATGCATCCCCTGGCCCTTTCGCGGCGGCGCGCTGGCGACCACGCGAGGAACCCCCGCGGCCTTGGGCGTTACGAGGGTCATGATGGCCGACGCGATGAGGGGATAGGCGCCGCCCGGCGTGTAGGCGCCCACGGAACGAACCGGGATCCACTTCTGTCCGAGCACCACGCCGGGCATGGTCTCGCGCTCGAAGTCCTTGACGCTCTCCCGCTGAAGCGCGGCGAAGTTGCGCACCTGTTCCTGGGCGAAGCGGATGTGCTCCTTGAGCGTGGCGTCGGTCGCGGCCTCAGCCTCGTCGATCTCCTGCCGCGATACCCGGAACGAGGGAGGGCTCCACTTGTCGAAGCGCTGTGAGTACCGGCGCACCGCGGCCTCGCCCTCGTTTTCCACCGCGCGGAGAATCTCGCTTACGGTGGCGCGGATCTGGTCCGTAACCGCCTGCGGCTTGGGCTTGGGGGTTTTCAGGCGTTCCGCCATGATGCGCCGTGTCTGATGTTGCGGTTCGGTCGTCCTTCCGCGCGTGGCCGGGAGCGGGCCGGTTTGTAACCGTCCCTACCGTGCGTCGCGGCACACGCGGTGCTTGCTACTCGAACTCGAGGGTCTTGGCTTCCAGGCCGAGGGCGATCTTGCCCACGGTCTCCATGCACCGGTCGTTGGCTGGCGGCATTACAATTCCCGCCAGCGCGTCTCGAAAATGGCGTTCCACCGGAAGTGAACGGAGCAGGCCGCGGCCGCCGGTCAGGCGGATGGCCCGCTCGGCGATCTCCTTGGCGGCCTCCGTCGCCAAGTACTTTGCCTGGTTCAGGATGAAGGTCAGCTCCACCCTGTCGGTGTTGCCGCGCAGCATGCCCAACCTCTCCACTGCCCGTCGCGCGCTCTCCAGGAGCGTCGCCATCTCGCCGATCTGTCGCTGTATCCGGAGGTCGTCGGCGAGGCTGCCGCTCATGCCGCGGAACTTGGTCTTCTTGACGTAGTCCACGCAGAAGTCGTAGGCGGCCTCCGCGATGCCGAAATACACGCCGGTGTAACCCGTGGACCAGATGCTCATGTCCTTGCCGAGGATCGCGCCGGGCGCGCCCACCACGTTCTCCGGCAGGATCTCCACGTCGTTGAAGCGGATGGAATTGGAGACCGTGCCGCGCATGCCGATGGTGTCCCAGTCGTCGATGATCTCGATGCCCGGCTGGTCGGAGCGTATCAGCACGTTCAGGAGCCCGTCGCCGAGGCCTTCGGCGCCGTCCAGCAGGCTCCAGGTGAAGTAGTAGGTGGCGCCGGTGGACAGCGAGCAGAAGTGCTTGGTGCCGTTGAGCCTGTACTTGCCGTCCTCCTGGCGGATGGAGGTGCGGATGGCCGCCTTGTCGCGGAAGGAGCTGCCGGGCTCGCTGGTGATGGAGGCGAAGATGGCGCCTTCGTCCACCACGGTCTTGAAGTAACGCTGCTGTTGCTCCGGGTTTGCGAGTTGCAACAGGAAGTCGACGATGGCGCAGTGCATGTTGAACGTCAGCCCGGTGGACGCGCACCCCTTGGCGATCCTGGACAGGATCACCGCGTAGGTCAGGGAGTCGGCGCCGATGCCGCCGTGTTCCCGAGGCACCATGAGCGCCAGCAGCCCGGCGTCCCGCAGGTCCTCGTAGTTCTCGAAGGGGAATCGCGCCTCGTGGTCGACGGTCTGTGCCCTGGCGGCGAACTTCTCCCGGCTCAGGGTTTCGGCGAGGTCGACCCAGGCCTGGAACTGTTCTGGAACCTGAAATCCCATAATGAGCGTGGGCGGTAGGACACCCGCCTCAATCCCGGGCGGCTTGGTTGCAGCGGCAGGTGCCGATCTGGTGCAGCTCGATCATGTTGCCGAAGGGGTCTCGGAGGAATACCTGCTGCGAGTCGGCGCCCACGAGGCCGTCGATCTGCCAGTACGCGACCCCTTGAGCGTCCAGCTCCCGGCGCGTCTCGACGATGTCCTCCACCGCCAGCGCGACGTGCGGTATGGTCGGGTCTTCGATCTCGCTGCGCGCGGGCGGCGACTGGCCGGCCGCGCCCATGAGATGGATCTGTGCCGATTGCGGACCTTCACCGACGTCGAGCCAGAGCCCGGGCACACCGGGGATGTCGGGCCGTTTGGCATCGAGGGGGATGCCCAGCACGTCCACGTAGAAGCGCCGGGCCTCCGCCACGGCATCCGCGGTGGGGTCTATGCGGATGCCGTGGTGGTGCAACTCTAGAACCTTGATCGGCATGATGAAACCTGGTTTCCCGCTTCCGCGGGAATGACGGAGTGGAGGGCGCGTCAGGCTGGCCGCTTGACGCTCCGGTCCGCGCCGATCTGCACCCGGTAGACCAGGGCGTCGCTGCCCGGCGCCGAGTGGATGTTGTGGGGCTCGCCGGCGTCGAAGTACACCACCGAGCCCGGTCCGCAGCGCTGCTCGTTGCGCTGGGCGTCGATGCCCACGCACTCCCCCTCCACCACATAGTAGATCTCGACGGCGCCGGGGTGGCTGTGCAGGTGCGGGCCCGGGGTCTCGCCGTCGCGGAAGCAGGCGATGGTGACCGAGCATTGATCGTTGTTGATGACGCGGTTCCGGATGTAGCCGCCCTCCGCCTTTTCCGAGTAGGGCGCATCGGGATTCTGATCCGAGAACTTGCCGACGTCCTTGACGTTGAATACTTCCATTGGGGATCCTTTCTTCCAGGTCCTTTGGGAGCCTGTCCATGTAACCGAATCGTGGCGCGGGCGGGGGCGACCGCCGGTCGCCCCTACAAGCGTCCACCCTGGCGTGGCGCCCTTCCCCTAGTCCTTGGTGAGGAACCACGTGACCAGGCTGTTGAACTCCTGCCACTGGTCCAGCCACAGGAAATGGTTGGCCTTGTCGAATACGTGCATCTGGGCGTCGGGGATGCGCTTGTAAAGCTCCAGACCGGGATCGACGCCCTTGTTGGAATTTTTGCCCCACACCACCAGGGTGGGCCGGTCGATGTCCCTGACGTGGTCGCGGATGTGCTTGCCGTCGAAGCCGTACATGTCGGAGTGGCCTACCAGACCCTCCTTGCCCCAATATTCCTTCCCCTTGTGGTCCATGTACATCTTGTTCCACTTCTTGGAGAGGTCCATGAGGTAGTCCAGGAACTCCTCCGACACCATGGACTTGTCGTAGAAGAAGACGCCGGCATACTTCCGCAGCCCTTCACGGGTGTCGGTCAGGCCCTTCTTGGGCATCATGCTGTTGGGCTCGAAGACTTCCTTGAAGTACGGCAGCTCGCCGCTGCCCACCTTCTGCTTCACGCCGTCGATCTCGACGTACTCCGGCGTCTCGGTGTCGTTCTCGGTCTTGAGGGCCGAGCCCGCGGTGCTGCCGCTGTCGATCAAGATGAGCTTCTTCACCAGGTCCGGCCGCTTGATGGTGATGTAGGTGACGATCCAGCCGCCCTGGGACTGGCCGGCCAGGTTGATGGGCCCGAGATCGAGGGCCTCGATGAAGCTGATGACGTGCTCGGCGCGCACGCGCACGTGCCCCAGCATGTCCAGGTCACGGGGCGCGTCGGTGTCGCCGTGGCCCAGTTCGTCGATGGCGAAGACGTGGAAGTGCTCGGACAGCGGGATGACGTTGGGATACCACCGGTAGAGCCCCATGCCCACCTCGATGGAACCGCCGTGCACCAGCAGCAGCCGGTCCGCGTCCTTGTCGCCGGCTTCCACGTAGTGAGTCCGGTAACCGTCGGCGGTCACGAACTTGCTCTCGAACTTGTCGGGGCTGTTGAAAAGGGTCTCCACGGGTTCCTCCTGTGCGGTTCGCGCGGCGGGCTCTCCCTCCGCGATTAAGGCTTGGACAGGTACCAGGTCACCAGGCTCACGAAGTCCTTCGGGTGGTCGAGCCACAGGAAGTGGTTGGCCTTGTCGAAGATATGGAGCTGGGCGTCCGGGATGCGCTTGTACAGGGCCAGTCCGGGGTCCACGCCCTTGTTGGAGTTCTTGGCCCAGATCACCAGCGTCGGCGTCCTGATCTCGTGGACCCGGTCCCGGATGTGCACGCCGTCGACGTAGAACTCCTTGGAGTGCTCCCTCATGTTGGTTGTTTCCCAGAACTCCTTGCCCTTGTGGGTGAAGTAGAGGTCGTTCCACTTTTGCGCGAACTTGTAGAGATGCTCCACCCATTCGTCGGTGACCATGTGCTTCGCGTAGATGTAGGTGCTGACGAACTTGCGGATGCCCTCGCGGGTGCTGGTGAGGCCCTCCTTGGGGTGCATGGTGCCCTCTTCGAAGACCTCCTTCATGTACGGCAGCACACCGTCATTCACGTCCACCATGGCCCCGTCCACCTCCACCTGTTTAGGTGACTTCTCATCCGTGCTCAGGGCCGAGCCGGCGGTGCTGCCGCTGTCGATGAGCACGAGCTTCTTCACCAGGTCGGGACGCTTGATGGTGATGTAGGTGACGATCCACCCGCCGGTGGATTGCCCCACCAGGTTGACGGGGGCCAGGTCCATGGCCTCGATGAAGCTGATGACGTGTTCCGCGCGCACGGTGGGCCGCCAGAGGTCCGCGGTGTCCCGCGGCGGGTCGGTCTCCCCGTGGCCCAGCTCGTCGATGGCGTAGACGTGGAACTTCTCGGCCAGCGGCAGCACCACCGGGTACCAGCGGTACAGGTCCATGCCGATGTCGATGCCGCCGCCGTGCACCAGCAGCAGGCTCTCCGGGTTGTCCTTGCCCGCCTCGATGTAGTGGGTGCGGTAGCCGTCGGCGGTGACGAACTTGCTCTCGAACTTGTCGGGACTGTTGAAAAGGGTTGGCGTATCCATCGGGTTGCCTCGCTGGGATAGTCTTGAAAGCCCGGTGGCGGCTGCCAGCCGGACTTGCAGCAGGCGCGGCGTGATTGTTGCCGCGCGGGTTTCTTAGGTGCGGCGCACCGCCGCACCGGCCAATTGTTTAGCCCCAAGCGCCAACGCGCGTCAAACCGTCGGCTCGTGCCGGCGGCTTGACGCGCGTTCTTGCGTCGTCACTTTGTTCGGGCGCCGGACTCACGCCGGGGCCCGAGGGCTCCAGCGCGAGATGCCCGGCAACCGTTCCTACTTCTCCAGCCAGGCGTGGGTCACGCCGCCGTCGGACCAACGCACGTCGCCGCGGCAGTTGGTCTTCATGTTCTTCAGATGCGTCCGGGACGCCTGGAAGATCGGCAGGTGCCCCAGCAGCACGTGGGGCAGATCCTGGTTGATCAGGTCCAGGGCCTTGCGGTAGATGACTCTGCGCTTGGCGGTATCCCTCGTCACGCGGCCCTCATCCACGAGGGCGTTGTATTCGGGGTTGTCCCAGGCGGGGTAGTTGTTCCTCTGACCTTTCCGGAAGAACCGGTAGAAAAGGCTGTCCGGATCCGGCGCGTAGGTGAGATGACCGGGGCTGACGTCGAAGTCCTGGGCCCTTTGCTTCTTGCTATGCGCGGCGCGGTCCATCACCTCGAACTTCAGGTTGATGCCGACCTTCTTGAGCTGCGCCTGGGCCAGCGTGGACAGGTTCAGGATGACGGTCTCGTTGCGGACGATCGTGACCAGGTCGACGCCCTTCTCGTAGCCGGCCTCCTTCATCAACGCCCTGGCCTTGTCCAGGTTGGCCTCCTTGTAGGGGTCCTTCACGTCGTCGAAGTACCAAGCCGAGCCCGGGTAGTACATCTGCGTCTCGGCCGTGGCCATACCCCAGGTGATGCCGTCCATCAGCGCCTGCTTGTCGAGTGCATAGGCGACGGCCTGGCGCAGGCGGATGTCCTTGAGAGGACCCTTGGACACGTTGAGGACCAGGTAGAACCAGCGTGCGCCGGGTTTGAACGAAGGCGTGATGCCCTTGGGCGGCTTTGCCTTGATGGGCTGCGCCTGCTCGAACGGCACCGTCCAGACCCAGTCCACGTCGCCGGTCCGGAGCGCCGTATAGCGCACGGTGTCGTCCAGGATGGGCCGCATCACGACCTCGTCCACGTAGGGGAGCTGGTTGCCCTTGGCGTCCTTCTTCCAGTAGTTCTTGAACCGCTTCAGCTTCACGTGCTGCTTGGGCTGCCACTCCACGAACTCGAACGCGCCCGTGCCGATGGGCTTCGGCGGCTTGGACTCGAAGCTGTCCTCGTGGGTGATGAACGCCACCAGGGGACGGAATTTCACGAGGAATCCGGCGTCCGGCGTCTCGAGCGTCATCTTTACCCGGTACTTGTCGACCACCTCGATGCTCTTGATGGAGTTGAAGTTGCCGCGCCGCCGGGACTTGGTTTTCGGGTCCAGGAAGTGATCGTAGTTCTTCTTCACGTCCTCGGCCGTCAGCTCCTGGCCGTTGTGGAACATCACGCCCTTGCGCAGTTGGAAGGTGTAGGCCTTGCCGTCGGGGGCGATCTCCCAGGACTCGGCCAGGCCGGGCACGATGTCGCATTTCTCGTCGTAGTCCACGAGGCTCTCGGACACCAGGATCCCCATCTGCGCCGTGGGGTTCCCGACGGTGCGGTGCAGATCGGGCGTGTTCAGATCGGCGTACATGCCCAGGGTCAGGGTGCCGCCGTACTTCTGCGCCGCCGCGTCGTTGGGCGCGGCCAGGCCGAATGCCAGCAGCAGGGCGGCTAACGAAAGCGATAGTCTCGTACTCATCTGTTTCCTCCTTTTCGTTTCTCCCTTCCGGTCACTTCGTGTGTTGTTCGGAACCGGAAAAAATTCCATCACATATTTTGACCGTGAAGGTCAAACCCCCAATCGGGCTACTCCAGCGTGATCCTGGGGTTGGCGTACTTGTACAGAATGTCCACGAAGAAGTTCACCACCACGAAGATCACCGCGAAGATCAGGATGAGTGCCTGCACCAGCGGGTAGTCGCGGCCGTAGACCGCGCCCACCACCAGGCTCCCGACGCCGGGCCAGGCGAAAACGTGCTCGACGATGACGGTGCCGCCGAGCAGCCGTCCGAACTGGAGGCCGATGACCGTGAGCACCGGCACCAGCGCGTTCTTGAGCGTATGCTTGAAGATGACCCGCCGCTCGGCCAGGCCCTTGGCCCGGGCCGTGCGCACGTATTCCTTGCCGATCTCCTCCAGCATCTCCGAGCGGGTCATGCGCGCCACGATGGCGGCCATGCCCGTGCCCAGGGTGATGGAGGGAAGGATCAGGTACGACAACGTCGTCCAGGGAGAGGTGAGGGAGGCCTCGTACCCGGACGATGGCAGGATGGGAAAGTACAGGCTGAAGGCCAGGATCAGCAGGATGCCCAGCCAGAAGTTGGGAATCGAGATGCCCAGCAGCGCGAACGACATGGCGGTGTAGTCGCTGGGGGTGTTGCGACGGATGGCCGCGATGACCCCGGCCGGGATCGAGATCAGGATGGAGACGACGGTCGAGAAGATGGTGAGCAGGATGGTGGCCGGGAAACGCTCGACGATCAGCTCCATGTTGGACCGTTGGTAGTGGATCGATTCGCCGAAGTCGCCGATCAGGACACCGCCGAGCCACACCAGGTACTGCACGTGCAGCGGTTTGTCGAGGCCGAGGATCCTTTCGAAATCTTCGCGAACGGACGGGTCGGTAAGGTCCTCCGTCGCGAAGATGAAGTCCACCGGGTCTCCCGGGATCATGTGCAGCAGCGAGAAGACGATGACCGACACCAGGAAGAGCACCGGAAAGAGGATCAGCAGGCGGTTGATGATGTACTGGCGCAACGCGGTCCTTCCTTCTAGCGCATATGGCAGGCCACCTGGCGCCCGCCCGCCTTTCTCTCCAGCGGCGGCTCGATCTCCGCGCACACCGGCTCGGCGATGGGGCAGCGGCCGCGGAACACGCACCCCGGCGGCCGGTCGATGAGGTTGACCATCTCGCCCTCCAGCACCCGGGGCCGGAACTCGCGGCTGGGGTCCGGCTCGGGGATGGCCGACACCAGCGCTTCGGTGTATGGATGGGCCGGCTTGTCGAACAGGTCCTCCACCGCGCCCACCTCGACGATCTTGCCGCCGTACATGACCGCGACGCGCTCACAGAAATAGTCCACGACGCTCAGGTCGTGTGCGATGAACAGGTAGGTCAACCCCTTGGTCCGCTGCAGTTGCCGGAACAGGTTGAGGATCTGGGCGCGCACCGAAACGTCCAGGGCCGACACCGCCTCGTCGGCGATGATCAGGTCCGGCTCCAGCGCCATGGCCCGGGCGATGCTGATGCGCTGCCGCTGTCCGCCGCTGAACTCGTGGGGGTAGCGGTCCCGGTGCTCCGCCTGGAGACCCACCATCTCCAGCAACTCCACCACCCGGTCCCTCACCTGGTTGGCGGGAACGATGTTGTGGAGCTTGAGCGGGTTGCCGAGGATGTCCCGCACCCGCATGCGGGGGTTCAGCGACGTGTAGGGATCCTGGAACACCATCTGGATGCGGCGGCGGAATTGGTGGAAGATGGACCGGGGCATTCCGATGATTTCCTGTCCCTCGAAGTGCACCGTGCCCCGGGTGGCGTCCAACAGCCGGGTGATCAGCCGGGCGGTGGTGGACTTGCCGCTGCCGCTCTCGCCCACCAGCCCGAAGGTCTCCCCCTTGTCGATGGAGAAGCTGACGCCGTCCACGGCCTTGAGCTCCGAGCCCTTGCCGCTGAACAGCGAGAAGAACGAGGCCAGCGAGAAATACTTCGCCAGGTCGTCGACTCTGAGGATCTCCTCCCGCATGACGTCCTCAAGCCGTGTGGAGATGACAGGACACCTGCCTGCCCTTGACCGGCGCCAGCCGCGGGTCTTCCCGGCCGCACACGTCCATGGCCTGGTCGCACCGGGGTTGGAAGTTGCAACCCTGGGGCGGGTCCAGCAGGTTGCAGACCACGCCCGGTATGGGGTCCAGCAGCCGGTCGCGCTCACCCCGCCGTGGCAGCGCCCGCAAGAGTCCCTGGGTATAGGGGTGGAGCGGGTTCTCGAAGATGGACTTCCGGTCCGCCAACTCCACGATGTTGCCCGCGTACATCACCGCGATGTGGTCGCACAGCACCGCGGCCACGCCCAGGTCGTGGGTGATGAAGATCAGCGACTTGCCCAACTGCTCCAGCAGTTCCCGCAGCAGGTCGAGGATCTGCGCCTGGATGGTCACGTCCAGGGCGGTGGTGGGCTCGTCGGCGATCAGCAGGTCGGGGTTGCACGCCAGCGCGATGGCGATCATCACCCGCTGGCGCATGCCGCCGCTGAACTCGTGCGGATAGCTGTCGAGCCGTTCCCGGGGGTTGGGGATCCCCACCTTGTTGAGCATGTCCGCGGCGCGCTCGTAGGCTTCCTTCTTCCGCAGGCCTTCGTGGATCACGTAACCCTCCGCCACCTGGTCGCCGACGGTGTAGGCGGGGTTCAGCGCCACCATGGGTTCCTGGAAGATCATGGAGATGCGGCTGCCGCGGTAGGAGCGCATCTCCGGCTCTGTCTTGGTCAAGAGGTCCTCGCCCTTGAACAGGACCCGCCCGTTGGTGATCCTGCCCGGCGGCTGCGGGACCAGCCGCATGAGCGACAGCGCCAGCACGCTCTTCCCCGAACCGGTCTCGCCCACGATGCCGAGCGTCTGGCGTTCCTCAAGCTGGAACGAGACCCGGTCCACCGCGGTGAGGATTCCCTTGCGGAGGAAGAAACGGGTCTCCAGGTCGCGGACGTCGAGGAGCGGCTCAGGCACTGGACCTCTCCTCGCTCAAACGCGGGTCCAGCACGTCGCGCAGACCGTCGCCGAGAAGGTTGAGACCCAGCACGGAGAAGCAGATGGCCACCCCCGGGAAGATGGCGGCCCACGGGTAGAACTCCATGGTGGATCGGGCCGCGTGCAGGATGCTGCCCCAGCTCGGGGTGGGCGGCGGCACGCCGATGCCCAGGAAGCTCAGGGACGCCTCGGCGATGATGGCGTGGGCGAAGTCGAGGGTCGCCTGGACCAGCACCGGCGCCATGCAGTTGGGCAGGATCTGCCGGAACAGCACGCGCAGGTTGGACTCCCCCTGCACCATGGCGGCTTCGACGTACTCCTTCTCCCGTTCCTTGAGCACCGAGGCCCGGACCAGACGGGCGAAGTTGGGAGTATAACGAATGGCCAGGGCGATGCAGACGTTGGTGAGCGAGGCCCCCAGCGCGGCCATCAGCGCGATGGCGAGCAGCAGGCCGGGGAACGCCATCACCGCGTCCATGATGCGCATCAACACGTTGTCCAGGGCTCTTCCGGCGAAGCCCGACACCGCGCCCAGGAAGATTCCCGCCGCCAGCGCCAGGGTGACGGATCCGAGCCCGGCAATGACCGAGATGCGCGCGCCGTAGACCACGCGCGAGAAGATGTCGCGGCCGAAAGTGTCGGTGCCGAAGGGATGTTCGGCCGACAGCGGCACCAGCCGCGCCGTCAGGTCCACTTCATCGGGGTCGTAGTAGGCGATCTGGGGAGCGAACAGGGCGACCACGAACACGAACGCCACGAACACCAGTCCCGCCACCGCCATGCGGTTTTCCGAGAACCGCACGAGCCAGTCGCGGACCGATGCGAAGGCGCCGCCGACGCGGCTGATCCCGTTTATTGTCGTTGCTTCAGCGCCTGTGCCGTTGGACATGGAGAGTCCTTGCGACCCTTGAGCCGCCCGAACGGTGATGGGTCCACATATCGCCTTCGCCGGACCGCCGTCAAGGGGATTCGACATGGACCGGACTTGTCCTGATCAGGGCTGGCAATTCATGGTGTGAATGGAATTCATTCACAGCGTGAATGAATTGCTTCCACGGCAGATTGCCCACAACCTGCGGCAATATCTCCGCACCATGCCGGCGTTGGTGCTCACCGGCGCGCGCCAGACCGGCAAGAGCACTCTGGCGGGAGAATTAACGCCGCCGGTTTGCCTTTTCAAACTGCTCCCCCGCACTTACGAGAGCAGGTCGCCGTGGCGTGTGCCCGGGACGCCCATCGGCGGCTGACCGGGCAGGGCCCAGCGCCGCTCCAGCAAGCGCACCGCACGCACGATGAACAGGGTCAGGAGGAGGTATATCAGGCCCGCCAGGGCGAAGAACTCCACCGCCAGGTAGGTGCGTGCGATGAGGGTGCGCGCGACGCCGGTGAGGTCGAGAAGCGTGATGGTGCTGGCCAAGGCGCTGCCCTTCAACAGGAGGATCACTTCGTTGCCGTAGGCCGGCAGCGCCTGGCGCACCGCGCGGGGCAGCACGATGAGGCGGATCTCTTGCCAGCGCGAGAACCCGAGGGCCCGCGCCGCCTCCCGCTCCCCGAGGGGCACGGCCAGCATGCCGCCGCGGATGATCTCGGCCGTGTAGGCGGCGGTGTTCAGGCCGAAGGCGATGACCGCGCACCAGTACGCCTCGCCCAGGACCGGCCACAGGAAGCTGTTCCTTACCGTCTCGAACTGCGCCAGGCCGTAGTAGACCAGGAAGATCTGCACCAGAAGGGGCGTGCCCCGGAAGAAGAACACGTAGCCGCAGGCGGGTACCCGGAGCCAGCCATGCGCCGACGTGCGCATGAGCGCCAGCGGGAAGGCCAAGGCGGTGCCCGCCAGCATGGCCAGCGCGGTCAGTTGCACCGTAAGCCAAGCGCCCGCCAGTAGCTGCGGGATGTCCGCGGCGACCGTTCCGTAGAGTCCCGCGATCATCCGGACCACTCCACGCCCCGCGCCGCACGCCGCTCCAACGTCTGTATGCCGGCCATGGAGACCGCGGTCATGGCGAGGTAGATGACCGCCGCGGCGAGATAGAAGGTGAACGGTTGCTGCGTGTAGCTGACCGCGAGCGCGCTCTTGCGCATCAGCTCGTCCAGCCCCACCACCGACACCAGGGAGGTGTCCTTGAGCAGGACGAGGAACAGGTTGCCCAGCCCCGGAAGCGCCGTCCGCCAGACCTGCGGCAGCAGTACGTGGCGAAACACGCCCATCCTCGTGAGCCCCAGGGCGCGGGCCGCCTCGGTCTGCCCCGGCGGGACGGCAAGGAACGCGCCCCGCAGCACTTCGGTCGCGTAGGCGCCGAAGGTCAGGCTCAGGGCGGTAACTCCCGCGAGAAAGGGGTTGAGCTCGAAGAACCCGGTAACGCCGAACAGCGCGGCCACGCGTCCGATGGCGGCCGACGCGCCGAAGTAGACGATCAGGACTACCAGCAGTTCGGGCACGCCACGCACCGCGGTGGTGTATGCCTGGGCAGCGGCACGAACGGGCCGCCGGCGGGACATCCGCGCGGCGGCCCCCGCGATTCCCAGCAGGAGTCCACCGGCAAGGGAGGCGACCGCCAGCCCGGCGGTTACCAACGTTCCGGCGGCCAGTTGGGTGCCGAAGCCGAGCAGCACTTAGTAGATGCTGAAGGGAAAGTACCGCGCGTTGATTTTGGTGTAGGTGCCGTCGGCGAGTATGGCCGCCAGCGCGGCGTTGAGCCGTTGCCGCAGCGTGTTGTCTTCCTTGCGGACGGCGATGCCGATGCCCTCGTCCAGTTCGTAGGCGTCGCCCACCATTTCGAAACCCGCGCCCTGCTTGGTCTTGAGCCATTCGTGGAGCACCAGCCCATCGGCGAAGATGGCGTCGAGCCTGCGGGCGGCCAGGTCGAGGTAGGCGTCGGTCTGTTTGTCGTATAGCTTCACCTTCGCGCCGCCGGCGTTCTTCGCCAGCCAGCTCGCGGCAATGGTGGCGCGCTGGGTGCCGACGGTCTTGCCGGAGAGACTCCCGGGGTCGAAACCTCCGCCTTTGGCGGCCACGAAGCGTACCTTGTTGCTGTAGTACTTGTCGGTGAAGCTCACCACCTTCCTGCGCTCGTCGGTGATGGACATGCTCGCGACGATGGCGTCGTACTTCCCCGCCAGAAGCGCCGGGATGATGCCGTCCCAGTCCTGCGCCACGAGCTTGCATTCCACCTTCAACCGCTCGCAGAGCGCCAGGGCGATGTCGATGTCGAACCCTTTGAGCTTGCCCGACTGGTCGACGAAGTTGAACGGGGGATAGTAGCCTTCGCTGCCGATTCGAAGCGGATTGGGCACACCGGAATCCGCATTCGCCACGTAAGCGGAAAACATCAGTGGTGCGATGAGCACCGCAATCAAGCCGACGATGATTCGTTTCATGAACCCCTCCGATCTCTCTGTCCTCGCACGAGCCGCCTCTCGGGATCCTGTTCGCTCATCATCCACCGGCGGAACACTAACGGTCAATCCAATAACGTTTCCGAACGGCCACTGGACCGAAGGGACTCGGCTGTTCTTTGTTGACTAACGAACGAGATGGGATAACATGGCGATTCCATGCCGGCTTCAAGGGCAGAGAAGATCCGCGCGCGTCTCGGTCACCCGATCATCGACTCCGACGGACATACGGTGGAGCTTACGCCGGTGTACCTGGACTATCTGAAACAGGCGGGCGGTCCGGATATCGTCGACCGCTACGTCAAGGCCACCGCGGCCCGCGGCACCAACCGCTGGCACGACATGACCGAAGACGAGCGGCGCCGCGACTGGACGCGCTGTCCGCCGTGGTGGGCCCGGCCCACGCGCACGCTGGACCGCGCCACGGCGTCGCTGCCGCGGTTGCTTCACGAGAGGATGGGAGAGCTGGGGCTGGATTATGCTGTCCTCTATCCGACCGAAGGCATGGGCGGTCCGCCTGTGTTCCGCGACGAGGAGTTGCGCAGGGTGTCGTGCCGGGCCCTCAACACCTTCCACGCCGACATCTATCGTGACTGCGCCGACCGCATGACCCCCGCCGCGGTGATCCCGTTCCAGACTCCGCGAGAGGCCATCGAGGAGATGGAGCACGCGGTGAACGTGCTCGGCCTCAAGGTCATCGTGTTCACGCATCAGCGCCGGCCGATCCCCAGGGGCCAGGGCGGTCCGCCGGAGTCGGCCCAATATGCCTACCGGCTGGACACCTTCGGGATCGACAGCGAACACGACTACGATCCGGTGTGGGCCAAGTGCGTCGAGCTGAAAGCGGTGCCCACCTCCCACGCGGGCTCCCAGGGCATCGGCACCCGCCAGTCGATATCCAACTACGCGTACAACCACATCGGCCACTTCGCCGCCGCCAACGAGGCCATCTGCAAGTCGTTGTTCATGGGCGGCGTGACCCGGCGCTTCCCCGGTATCCGGCTGGGCTTCCTCGAATGCGGTGTCGCCTGGGCCTGCGTGCTGTACGCGGACCTGGTGGGCCACTGGGAGAAACGCGGACCCAAGGGCATCCACAACCTGGATCCGGCCAACCTCGACCAGGAAGAGCTTCTGCGGCTGGTTGGCGAGTACGGCAGCGACCGGGTGAAGGAGCGGTTGGACGACATCCGCAGGTTCTTCGAGGGGACCGACGCCTCGGCCATCGGCAACTACCGCAAGGCCCACGAGCTGAGACACCCGGACAACCTCGACGACTGGGCGCGGTGCGAGATCGAGGAGGCGGAGGAGATCCGCGACCTCTTCGTGCCGCATTTTTTCTTCGGCTGCGAGGCGGACGACCCCACGGTGGTGTGGGCCTTCAACGCGCGGGTCAACCCCTTCGGCGCGCGGCTGAACGCGATGATGAGCTCGGACCTGGGGCACTGGGACGTGGCCGACATGAGGGAGGTGGTCCCGGAATCGTATGAGTTGCTTGAGCGCGGACTCCTCACCGAGGACGACTTCCGCGATTTCGCTTTCACCAACGCGGCCCGTTTCTACACGGAGATGAACCCGGACTTCTTTGCCGGAACCGCGTGCGAGGACACGGTGTCCAAGGGCCTTTCCCCGAAGTCGGACATCTGACGATAGACGGATCAGTGCTGCGTCGGAGAAGTAACTCCGTTCGTCCTGAGCGTAGCGAAGCGAAGTCAAAGGACGCTCACGAACGGCTCACGGGAGATTCATGGTGATTCGTATCGGCGTCATCGGCGTGGGATTTGGTGCGAAGGTGCAGGCCCCGGCGTTCCAGGACGAGGGTTTCGAGGTGGTAGCCATCTGTTCCCGGAGAGAGGAACGGGCGCGGGAGGCGGCGGGGAACCTGGGCATTCCGCACGCCTACACGGACTATCGCGAGATGCTCAAGCAGCCGGACCTGGACGCGGTGAGCATCGTGACGCCTCCCAACCTCCATCACGACATGACCGCGGCGGCACTGGACGCCGGCAAGCATGTGCTGTGCGAGAAGCCGTTCGCCATGGACGAGGCGGAGGCCAAGGCGATGGTGGACAAGGCCCGCGGCACCAGCCTGACGGCCATGGTCGCCCACGAGTTCCGCTTCGCCCCGGCCCGGGCGTACGTCAAGGAGTTGCTGGAGCAGGGCTACATCGGCGATTTCCAGAGCGCGTCCGTGACCCTTTTCATGAGAGGCGGGCCTCCCGGCGGCCGCCCGGGTTTCGATTGGCGCCAGCAGTATTCCTACGGCGGCGGGCAACTGGGAGGTCTAGGGTCCCATTACATCGATTGTCTGCGGGACTGGTTCGGCGACGTCTCCAGCGTCAGCGGCCGGGTGTTCACGCCGGACGACGGCGCCCACGGCGACGACACGTCCGACGACGCCTTCGGGCTGCTCATGAGCTTCGCCAAGGGCGGCTGGGCGTCGCTGGCCGCAAACTTCTCCGCGCCTCTGGGCTCGAAGGTGCGGATGGAGATCCACGGTTCGGAGGGGAGCCTGAGCCTTTCCCACGGCGGCCCCAATCCGCCGCCCGACGGCACCGTCTTCGGGGCGCGGTACGACGAGGACAAGGAATTGCAGGAGTTGCCGGTGCCGGAGCGGTTCGCCGTGGCGTTGGACGAGCGGGACGCGCGCCTGGGGGCCTTTCGGGTCTTGGCCGGAAGGTTCCGCCGCGGCATCGAGGAGGGCACCTCGCCCACCCCCAACTTCGAGGACGCCTACCGCTGCCAGCAGATCATGGACGCCGTGCGCTTCGGCGGCGCCGGAGGCTGGATCGACCTCGTAGACTAACTACGGGCGAGAATTGTAGGGCGGGTTTCAAACCCGCCCGCGCCCGCATTGCGCCATTGGTCGATGCGGGCGCCCAGGATCAGGAGTGGCCCATGGCGAAGAACGGCTTCAAGGTGCTCGACAGCGACATGCACGTCTTCGAGCCCCACGACCTGTACCTCAGATACATGGACCCCAAGTGGGGCGACCGCATTCCCCGCGGCGAGCCGCGCAAGCGGCACGGCCAGATCCGCTTCACCTTCGCCGACGGCACGCCGGTGCGTCCCGGCGGCTCGGGGCTCCGGTCGCCCCGGGGCGCCCAGGAGCAGCGCTTCGAGAAGGTGGCGCCCCATTACCGCAACTCGCTGGCGCGGGACTACGACCCGGTCTCGCAGCTCGACGCCATGGACGTGGAAGGCCTGGACGTGGCCGTGCTGTTCCGCACGTTTCCCTTGCACTGCGACGATGGCCTGGAGGGCGAATACGCCATGGCGCTGTGTCGCGCCTGGAACGACTGGATCTTCGATTTCTGCAAGGAGAACCCGGCGCGGATGAAGTTCGCGGCGCTGATCACGCTGCACGATGTGGACCTGGCGGTGGAGGAGGCCCGGCGCGCGGCGGAGGACCTCGGCGCCGCGGGACTGTGCCTGGTGCCGGAACCGGTCAACGGCAACCACATCCACGACCACTATTTCGATCCCTTGTGGGCACAGGCGGAACGCTCCGGAGTGCCCATCTGTTTTCACCCGGCAGGCTTTCCAAGGCAGGAGCACGCGGCGCTGCGCTTCGTCGGCCATCCCAACGACGGTTTCCTGGTCAGCACCTACAGCAAGGCGCTGGAGTTGATGATGGCCATCGGCAGCTTCTGCGGCGGTGGTGTGCTGGAGCGCTTCCCGCGGTTGCGCGCGGTCTTCCTGGAGGGCAACTGCAGTTGGCTGCCGTGGCTGCTCTACCGCATGGACGAACGCTGGCAGGACCGAAAGGACCAGCTCGACGAGCCGCTCAGCCGGCCCCCCAGCGACTACTTCATGCGCCAGTGCTTCGTCTCCGTGGATCCGGACGAGAGGCTGGTCACCGACGTCATCAGCCGGGTGGGAGACGACAACCTCGTGATCTCCACCGACTACCCCCACGACGACGCCCACTGGCCCCACGCCATGGAGACGTTCCTCGGCATCGACGGCGTCACCGACGGGTCGCGGCGGAAGATCCTGTGGGACAACTGCGCGCGCCTGTATGACGTCGTCGGCCCCGAAGGCTGAGACCCGTCATCCATGCTCACCCGCTACGCACGCGGCACCTTCAGCGTCGATTGGGAGGACCGCTACGATTTCCCCGGGCTGCGGCGCAAACGCGTCGAGAAGGCCCAGCGCGAGCTGGCGGATTCCGATCTCTCGGCGCTGCTCCTGTGGAAGGACGAGAACGTCCGCTACCTCACAAGCCTCCGGGCACAGCTCATCACCGGCAAGACCACCGCGCTCAACGGCGTGCTGCTGGCAAAGGGTGAGGAGCCGATCCTGCTCTGCTCCGGCGGCGAACACGACAAGGCGCGCTTCGGCATGCCGTGGCTGTCGAGCGTCCACACCATCCCCATCATGGAGCAGCGGGAGCTTACGGACGGGTTCGTTACCTCGGTGCTGAAGCCCTTGCTGAGCGACCTGAAGCTCACCGGCGGGCGTGTCGGCCTCGACCAGGCGCCGCTGTGCCTCATCGAGTCGCTGCGGAACCATCTCCCGGAGGTCGAGCCCTCCGACGGCGACGTGGTCATGCAGCGGGCGCGCTGGGTCAAGCTCGACGAGGAGATCGCGGTCATCGAGGAGTCCTGCGCGCTGGGGGACAGCGTCACCCAGCGGGCGCTGGACGAGACCCGCGCCGGCCGCCGCGAGTGCGAGGTGGCCGGCGACGCCATGCAGACACTCTTCCATCTGGGCGGGGAGATGGCGCACGTGATCACGCCGTACGTGGCGTCGGGCGAGCACATGTCGCCGCCGCACCGCATCTGCACCGACAAGATCATGCGCAACGGCGACCTCTGCTTCATCGACATCGGCGCCATGTGGAACGGCTACTTCGCCGACATCGGACGCACTACCATCGTCGGCAAGCCCACCCGCCGGCAGAAGGAGATCTACACCGCGGTGTACGAGGGCCTCATGGCGGGAGTCGCGCAAATGCGGCCGGGCAACACCAACAAGGACGTGTCCGACGCCATCGTCGCGCGCATCGGGCGTTATGGCCTCGGCGACCACCTGTTCAGCCTGTTCATCGGCCACGGCATCGGCATGGGCGCCAACGAGCCGCCCTACATCGGCGAGACGCTCCCGGGCGCCACGGTCTTCGAGCTCCAGCCCAACATGGTTTTCGCCGTGGAGCCGCTGGTGTGGGTCCCCGACGTCCGGGGCGGCGGCGGCGTGCGCATCGAGGACATGGTGCTGGTCACCGACGACGAGCCGCACATCCTGTCGCGGGTCGAGTACGAGGACCGCCTGCTGCTGTAGCCCCACCACACCCTCTCCCTCTGGGAGAGGGTGGCCGAAGGCCGGGTGAGGGCTGCGCGGCGACCCTGCCCCTCCGTGGGCGGCTGCTGGCGCCGGGGCACCCTCACCCCAACCCTCTCCCAAAGGGAGAGGGGGTCGGAGGACAACGAAGCCAGCGGTTTGCCGAACCGGTGCTGAGTTGGTTTACTTGGCGTATGGTGTCAACGGGTTCCGCGGCATGGCGACGGGCACGCACCGCATCGCGGGGTCTTTTCCTGGGCGCGCTTGCGGGGATTGTGTTCGCGTCAAGCGTCGCCGCGGGAGAAGGGCGGCTCAAGCTCGACTACAGGGTCTACTTCGGCAAAGTCCACGGCGCCAAACTGGGTTTGACCGTCAAGTTCGATACGGCCGCGTATGATTCCGATGTGGCCGCGTACGATCTCGGTGCGACGGCGTATGCGGTGCAGGCGAGCCTGAAGACCACCGGTCTGGCCAAGGTCGCGCGCTGGAAGGCGACGGCGTATTCGCGCGGCACGCTACTCTCGGGGGAGGTCGTGCCGGTCCGGGCGGGTTACCGGAGCAAGCAATGGACCAGGAAGCGTTTGGTGGAGCTCGGTTTCGATGGAGGAACGCCGAAGCTCGTGCGCATGAAGCCGCGCAAGAAGTCCAAGGTTCCCCCCTCCCAACTCAAAGGCGCGCTCGATCCCGCCGGCGCCCTTCTGGCCGTGCTTTCCCGTGTCGATGCGGGCCGCGTATGCGAGCTGCGTATTCCCGTCTTCGACGGTCGCCGCCTCTACGAGCTGGTGGGGGAGACGGACGGAGAAGGGTCCGGGCGTTTTCGGGCCAGCCGCTACTCACCGTTCGTCGGCCCCACGACGGACTGCCGAGTACGGCTCGAAAAGAAAGCGGGATTCAAGCCCAGAACCGGCGACGCGCGAGAACGCGACGACACCGCGATGCGGCTCCGGATGGGGCGCGTGTTCGACGAGGTGCCGCCGGTGCCGGTCCGCTTCACCGCCGACACCCGGTACGGTTCCGCCGTCGTGTATCTCCACCGGGCCAGCCTGATCGCCGACGGCCTGAAGCGGGAGCTGCGCCCCCGCCCCGGCAGGAAACGCCGGCGCTAGTCAGCCTTTTTCTCGTCCTGCCCCGGGCCGCGTTCCGCCCATCTCATCGCTGCGAAGGCACCCGCTCCGAAGACCGCGAAAGCGGAAATCTGGGCATACATGGTGCCGTCGAAGTTCTGGCCGACGAACGCTCCGAACGGCACCGCGACGAAGGTGGGGAGCGAAGCGACCACCGCCGCTCCCACCCCGGCGATGTGGCCCAGCGGCTCCATGGCGAGGGCGTTGAGATTGCCGAAGAGGAGTCCGAAGCAGACGAATACGACCAGCAGGCAGGCCATGAACAGCCACAACGGGGGCAGCCCGTCGAAGGCGAAGGCCAGCGCCCAAGCGACCACGGATACCAGCGTGATGGACACGGCCGCCGCCTTGGTGATCCGGCGCATCCCGTACTTCAGCACGAGGCGGGCGTTCATGAGCGAAGCGCCGCCGATGGCCAGCGCCAGCGCGGCGAAATAGACCGGAAAGAAGGCGCCGACCCGGTAGGCTTCCTGGAAGATCTGCTGGGCAGTGCTCAGGTAGGCGATGAACGGCGCGAACGCGCAGGCGGTGGCGAGGATATATCCGCGCGCGGTGCGAATCCTCAGGACTTCCAGGACGGCTCCGCCAACGGCGCGCGGCGAGAGGGGCCGCCGGCGGGCGGCGGGCAGTGTTTCCGGCTGCCGGAGCGCAAGCCAGGCGAATCCGATGGCGGCGACGGCGAAGAACGTAACGAATATCGCCCGCCAGCCTGCCAGCCACTGGAGGCACTGTCCGAGGGCCGGAGCGACGGTGGGAACCAGCACGAAGACGGCGATGGCGAACGACATGAGGCGAGCCATTTCCCGTCCTTCGTACTGATCGCGCACCAGGGCTATGATCACAATGCGCGGCCCCGCAGCTCCGAAGCCCTGCACGATGCGGCTCGCGATCATCACCTCGAAGCCGGGAGCGAAGACGCTCATGAGGCAACCCGCCATGTACAGGCCGAGGCCCGCATGGATGGCGGGTTTGCGTCCGAGACGGTCGGAGAGCGGCCCGAAGACGATCTGACCGAGGGCGAGACCGAGGAGCATCGCCGTGATGACGAACTGGACGTCGTTCCGGCGCGGCGCACCGAGGTCGTGGCCTATGGCGGGCAACGCCGGCAGCATCGCGTCGGTCGTGAGCGCGGGGAGCGACATTAACAACGCGACGAGGCCCAGGAATTCGCCGGCACGAAGCGCGGTCGTGCGACTCAATCTTCCTCCCCGGGCGTCACGGCGGACTGGTCAAGGTGACTCGGCAGTTTCCGTTGGGGCGGCCCAGGCGCTACTCCTTCCCCAGGAACCACGTCGCCAGGTTGTTGAAGTCCTCGGGCTGGTCCAGCCAGATGAAGTGGCTGGCCTTGTCGAAGATGTGCATCTGGGCGTTGGGGATGCTCTTGTAGAGCTCGTAGCCCGGGTCGATGCCCTTGTTGGAGTTGCGGCCCCACATGACCAGGGTCGGCACGCTGATCTTGTGGACGTGGTCGCGGATGTGGGCGCCGTCGAAGTAGTACATCTCGCTGGCGCCCTGCATGCCGTTTTTCGCCCAGTACTCCTTCCCCTTGTGCGCCATATAGAGGTCGTTCCAGCGGCCGGACAACTCCATCAGGTGGTCCAGGTACTCCTCGGTAATCATGTCCTTGTTGTAGACGAAGGCTCCGACGTACTTGCGGAGGCCCTCACGGGTGTCGGTGAGCCCCTCCTTGGGCATCATGGTGCCAGGCTCGAACACGTCCTTGAAGTAGGGGAGGTCGCCGCTGCCGTCCACCTCCACCTGCTGGCCGTCCACCTCGATGACCTGCCGTCCCTCGCCCGGCTTGCGGATGCCCGATCCGGCGGTGCTGCCGCTGTCGACCAGGATGAGCTTCTTTACCAGGTCCGGCCGCTTGATGGTGATGTAGGTGACGATCCAGCCCCCCTGGGACTGGCCGATGAGGTTCACCGGCGCCAGGTCCAGGGCCTCGATGAAGCTGATGACGTGGTCCGCGCGCACGCGCACGTGGCCCAGGTCGTCGAGGTTGCGCGGCGGGTCGGTCTGTCCGTGCCCCAGCTCGTCGACGGCGTAGACGTGAAGGCGCTCGCCCAACGGAACGATGTTCGGGTACCAGCGGTAGTTCCCCATGCCGATCTCGTTGGCGCCGCCGTGGCACATGACCACGCGTTCGGGGTTCGATTCGCCCGCCTCGATGTAGTGGGTCCTGTAGCCGTCCGCGGTGACGAAGCGGCTGTTCCACTTGTCCGGGCTGTTGAAGATGGTTGCCCTTTCCATTGATTAATCCTCCTTCGTGACGAACCAGAGCACCAGGTCGTTGAAGTCCCGGACCTGGTCCCACCAGCAGAAGTGGCTGGCCTTGTCCAGGATGTGCATCTGCGCGTTGGGCATGCGCTTGTAGAGCTCGTATTGCGGGTCGATGCCCTTGACCGAGTTCTTGCCTGCGATGAAGAGAGTAGGGTTCGTGATCCGGTGGACGTGGTCGCGGATGTGCTTGCCTTCGAAGAAGTACATGTCGTGGTGGCCCTTGACGTCCTGCTTGTCCCAGAACTTCTTGCCCCGGTGCTCCAGGTAGAAGGCGGTCCAGCGCCTGGAGGTCTCCTCCAGGTAGTCCACGTACTCGTCGCTGACCATGGAGTGGTCGTAGGCGAAGGTTTCCGTGTACATGCGGATACCCTCGCGGGTGTCCAGAAGCCCTTCCTTGGGCAGCATGGTGCCGGGCTCGAAGATCTTCTTGAAGTACGGCAGTTCGCCGCCTCCGGTTTGGATCTTCTCTCCGTCGATCTCCTGGACGTCGCCGACGTCGTTCTCGGCGCCGGTCTTGAAGCCCGAGCCCGCGGTGCTGCCGCTGTCCACCAGCACAAGCCGCTTCACCAGGTCCGGGCGGGTGATGGTGATGTAGGTGACGATCCAGCCGCCCTGGGACTGGCCGCACAGGTTGAGGGGCGCCAACCCCTTCTCCTCGATGAAGCGGATCACGTGCTCGGCGCGCACGCGCACGTGGCCCAGGTCGGCGATGTCCCGCGGCGGGTCGGTGAAGCCGTGGCCCAGCTCGTCGACGGCGAAGACGTGGAGCTTCTCCGCCAGCGGGAGCACCGTCGGGTACCACCGGTAGAGTCCCGCGCCCAGCGCGGCGCTACCGCCGTGCACCAGCAGCAGCCGGTCGTTGGCCGGGTCGCCGGCCTCGATGAAATGGGTCTTGTAGCCGTCGATGGTGTCGTCGTGCTTCTTGTACTTGCCGGGGCTGTTGAACAACGTCTCCACTTGCTTGCCTCCTCTACTCCTTCTCGATGAACCACTCCACCAGCGCGTTGAAGTCCCGCCACTGGTCCAGCCACAGGAAGTGGTTGGCCTTGTCGAGGATGTGCATCTGGGCGTTGGGGAACATCTTGTAGAGCAGGTACCCCATGTCGAGTCCCTTGTTGGAGTTCTTGCCCCACACCACCAGCGTCGGCGTCTGGATCTTGTGCACGTGCTCGCGGATGTGCTTGCCGTCGATCTCCAGTTGCGTGCGCTGGCCGGCCAGGGTCTGCTTGGCCCAGTATTTCTCGCCCCGGTGTTCGTCGTAGAGCCGGCTCCACCTGCCCGACAGCTCCATCAGGTGGTCCAGGAACTCCTCGCTGACCATGGACTTGTCGTAGAAGAACGCGCTGGCGTACTGGCGCACGCCTTCCCGGGTGTCGGTCAGTCCCTTCTTGGGGCGCATGGTGCCGGGCTCGAACAGCACCTTCTGGTAGGGCAGTTCCTGGGTGTCGCCGGATATCGCCACGCCGTCCACCTCGGTGGTGGTGGTCTGCAATGCCGCCACCTCCGCCGGCCGTCCGGCGGTGCTGCCGCTGTCGATGAGGATCAGCTTCCGGACCAGGTCGGGCCTCAGGAGGGTGATGTAGGTGACGATCCATCCGCCCTGGGACTGGCCGGCGAGGTTGACCGGGCCCAGGTCGAGGGTCTCGATGAAGTTCAACACGTGGTCCGCGCGCACCCGGATGTGGCTCAACTCGTCGAGGTCCCGTGGCGGGTCGGTGTAGCCGCTGCCCAGCTCGTCGATGGCGAACACGTGAAACTTTCTCGCCAGCGGGATGATGTTGGCGTACCAGCGGTAGCAGCCCATGCCCACCTCGATGGCGCCGCCGTGCACCAGCACCAGCTTCTGCGGGTTCCCTTCGCCGGCCTCGATGTAGTGGGTCTTGTAGCCGTCAACTGTGGCGAACTGGCTCTTGAACTTGTCGGGACTGTTGAACAGGGTCTCCATGGAGATGCCTCCTCGGGTGAGTTGCATCCCCATGCATATTATTTCGGGTGGGTCGAGGCAACCGGTGCGCGCTCGGAGGGGACGGCGAAGCCGGCAGGAGAAACCGGCGCGGGAATGAAGATCACGGAAAGAACACCAGCTTGGCCAGTAAAGCCAGAATCGCCGGCATAAAGCTCACCATCGCCAGCTTCAGAACTGCGACATCGCGCTTGATCGGGCTGATTTCTTCCTTCACCTCGGCCTTGAACTCGGCAAACTCGCCCTTCATCTCAGTTCTAAACTCGGCGAACTCGCCCCTCATCTCAGTTTTAAACTCGGCGAACTCGCCCCTCATCTCAGTTTTAAACTCGGCGAACTCCTCCCTCATTTCGGTCCTGAACTCGGCGAAGTCCGCCTTCATCTCAGCCCTGAATTCGGCGAACTCTTCTCGCATCTCGCCCTTGAACTGAGCGAAGTCCTCTTTCATCTCGCCCTTGAACTGAGCGAAGTCCTCTTTCATCTCGCCCTTGAACTGGGCGAAGTCCTCTTTCATCTCGCCCCTGAATTCGGCGAAGTCCTCTTTCATCTCGCCTCTGAATTCGGCGAAGTCTTGCTTGGTGGAGAGGGTCTCGGTCATCGGGATCACGCCCGCGGCAGCCCTGGCTTTCTCATCGGGAGCGCCGGCCGCAACCAGGGCATCGTAGACTTCCGTAACAATCACGCTCATCGGGTCGCCTCCCTAGGTGGTCCGCGCCCGATGCCAATGCACGATCCATAGCACCAGGAAACCGCGGGGATGTCAAGTTTTTGTGGCGAACGATCAAGTATCGTTCGCACCATGCCCACATGAACATCTATCGCCACCCGGCGGGGACCCTTTAGGAATTTTCTTCCGTCCAGCGGGACAGCAGGGATTCGGGCACGGGAATCGCCAGGAAGTGCTACAGCAGAAGGGCGAATCTGACAGCGAGGCGCGGCCTGCGGCGCATCTTGACACCGCGGGGTCTTTTTGTTGCTCTACGGGCGGAGTGCCACCGCGGGAAGCTCAAAGATTCATGGCCAACGACACCTTGCGAGTCGGCGTAGCCGGCCTGGGCGAAGCGGCGACGGAGTTCCTGCCCGATTACGCCGGCGATCCCCGGACCTGGAACTGTTGTCGGCAAGGCGCGATGACGAGTAGTGGCGGGCACCACGCGAGGAAGAGCAACGCAGCCGACGACAAAAAAGACCAGCAGATTGGTAAAGAATTACGTGGGACAGGACACTAGCATCCCTGGCACCGGTAGATGATGGTTCCGATGCTCGCAACCCGTCATTCCCGCGGAAGCGGGAATCCAGGTGGGGCGGGGCGGGCGCTTCGCGCACGCACGGCGGGCCTTCTTGCGTGGCTCCTGCTGACCTCCGCGTCCACGGTGACCGCCGCCGATCGCAACTTCTCGCAGTATCCCGGTTTCGCCGAGTATTTCGCGGCCAATCCGCCGGCCCCGGCCGCCGGTCCGGCCGATCAGGCCCTGGCCCGCCGCCACGCGCCCCGCTTTCACCTGCCCGCGGGTCACGAGGGGCCAATCGACTTCTACCGAGACTACATCGCCCACGGCTATCTGGTGACGGGCGGCGGCGTCCGCATCGACGGCCCTGCCCCGGTGGACCTGAACCGCTACCGTGACGACGTCCGCGCCGAGTTCACGCACGTGCCGGGCGCGGCGGAGCCCCGGCCCGTCGTCTACGTCACGGTGGAGCGTACCGGCCTGTGGGCGCCGCAGGAACCGGACCGGGCGGCCGAGGAGTTCACCGTCGTCACCTACCACCTGGTGTTCCGGGTGAGCGGCTTGCCGGCCGCAACGCCGCTGGCCGTGGCCATCCCGCTCCGGCTGGTGGCGGACCTCGACGACTGGCACCAGCTCGACCACTACACCGCCGCGTTCGCGGTGCTGGACGCGGATGAGCGCGCCGTCGCCCTCACCGTGCAACAGCACAACTACCTGCGCACCTACCTGGTGGGTGAGTCGGTGGCCTTGGGCCGCGACCGGCGCTTCGACATCGACATCGCCATCCGCTCCAACGAGCTTTACCCCCACGCTCCCGTGCGGACGGTGCGGCGGGCCGTCCGGTTCCTGGACCATGGCGCCAGGGCCTTCATGATGGGCTTCGGCAAGCGCCCGATGATGTCCGCGGACGACATCACCGACCCGGACCGCACCGTCGCCTACGAGCTCGCCTTCCTCCCCGGCTCCGACGCCTTCTACGCGTTCCACGGCTTCCTCGGCGAGCGGCGCCGCCTGCCCGGCCGCGACGGCCCGCCCGGCGCGCGCTACAATACCCTACCCGGCCTCAAGCCCCTGCCGGCGCAGGTCCTCGACGGCTATTGGCGCGAGGGAAACGACGGCGACTGGGCGCGGTATCAGCAAAGTCGGAAAAACGGCTCCGGCCCCGCCGGATTCGCCCGCGCCCAGGCGGCCGTGTTCCATCGCAACCGGGCGTGCATGCGCCCTGGTCGAAGGGGTTGCGTACTGGAGTAGCGTCGGCTGTATCTGGTTGCGTCGCTTGATGCGTCACAGACCCACTGATAGCCTGAGTTGTAAAGATTCGAAACGCAGTCCGTACGGGACTTTGCCTGATTGAACCGGACAACGCCCAACCGGCTATATGTGCTGGACGATGCACGTGGATTGAATTCTGGTGTTCGAAGCACTTTCGTGCCCAGTTTCGCGAGGCCGTTGTTCCTGTACTCATGTGCGCCAGACTATGAGTTTCGTTGCTATGGTTTTCAAGAAGCCAACCACCAAGCCCGCGGTGCCGGAGAGCCCGGACCGCCTCTTCAGGGACTTGCCGCGTCGCAAGCATGCTAGTCTGTTCGACCACCAAGGCCAGATGTTGCGCACCTATGTGGAAGAAGCGCTACAGAACTCGGACGTGGCTCTCCAACTTCCCACGGGCAGCGGCAAGACGCTGGTGGGCTTGTTGCTCGCAGAGTGGCGGCGGCGGAAATACGGCGAACGCGTAGTTTACCTGTGTCCGACGCGTCAACTCGTCAATCAAGTGGCAGAGGAAGCGTCGTCCAAGTATGGCCTGACCGTCGAACCGTTCACCGGCAGAATTGTCAACTACACACCGGAAGCTCGCACGGCCTACGAAAACACTGACCGTGTCGCCGTAACGACCTACAGCAGCCTCTTCAACACCAATCCGTTCTTTTCGGACCCTGAGGTGGTGATCTTGGATGACGTCCACACGTCGGAAAACTACATCGCTAGTCAATGGACGCTTCGGATCAGCCGATCTAACGAGAATGACGAAAATTTGTTTCGAGCTGTGGCAGGGGTGCTGAAAGCAGTCGTTGACCCCACGGCCTATGAACGTCTCACTGGCGACTTGAACTCGATAGACAATCCCACTTGGGTGGACAAGATACCCACCCCACAGCTTGTGGAGATTTCGGGAGAATTGCGTACCGTGATCTCAGAGAACATTGGTGTGGGTGACCAACAGTATCCGTGGCGGATGATCGGCGACCACCTAGACGCCTGTCAGGTCTACATTTCTTCGTCAGAGGTGTTGATACGCCCGCTAGTTCCACCAACGTGGACGCATGCGCCATTCGCCGATGCGAGGCAGCGCATCTTCATGTCGGCTACGCTGGGCTCTGGAGGCGACCTAGAGCGCCTTACCGGGCGACCTCAAATTTGCCGGTTGAGCATCCCGGAGGGTTGGGATCGACAGGGAATTGGTCGACGGTTCTTTGTCTTCCCATAAAAGTCTCTGACGGAGAACGACGTCACCACACTACGCTGCAAGTTGATGAAGGCCGCTGGCCGCAGCCTAGTCTTGACCCCTAGCGAGGCGGCGGCTCAGGCCGTGGTGTCTGGCGTAAATACGTTACAGTATCCAGTATACTCGGGAGTGGATCTTGAGGACCGTAAGGCCGAGTTTGTTAAGACGGATCCTGCCGTCGCTGTTGTCGCGAACCGCTATGATGGCATCGACCTGCCAGACGATGATTGCCGTCTATTGTTCGTCGAGGGGCTACCTCAGACGGTTAATCTTCAGGAGCGCTTTCTCGTGACTCGCATGGGTGCGAAGGCCCTCTTTAACGAACGCATACTGACGCGGGTACTCCAGGCAGTCGGACGGTGCACTCGCGGCTTAAACGACTATTCCGCGGTGGTAGTTACCGGTGATGACCTCCCGGCCTATCTCACTGACCAAAAACGCCGCGGTCATTTCCATCCTGAATTGCAGGCGGAGTTGGAGTTCGGCATTGAGCAGTCGACACAGGTCGACATCGACAATATCTTGGACAATTTCGGCATCTTCCTGGAGCATGAGGAAGATTGGGAAGAAGCTAACGAAGGGATTCTCGATATCAGAGCAAGGGCGACCCAAGCGGCTCTGCCGGCCATGACTGATCTCCATGACGCGGTTGCTCACGAGATCGTTTGGCAGAGGGCAATGTGGGGCGGTGACTACGCCGAGGCATTCGATGCGGCCCGGGAGGTTCTTGGAACGCTGAGCGATCCAAGTTTGCGCGGCTATAGGGTTCTCTGGCACTACCTAGCCGGCAGTGCGGCACAGTTGGCGGTCGAAGGAGGTGAACAAAGTTTGGCTGGGCACGCCAAGGCACAATTCCAGAAGGCCAAAGGAGCGTCTTTGGGCATTACTTGGTTGATCGGTCTTGCGCGTGGAGTTGGCGTGGCTCCAACGGAGGACGAGCGAGATCGCGCCACCGCGATGGGTCAGGTGGAGCGCCTAGAGGGTTACCTCCAGGAACTTGGAACGCTGCACAACCGTCGTTTTTCCGCACGCGAGGTAGAGATCCGGATCGGGTTACAAACAGGTACTAGTTTCGAGTCAGCGCAAACGCTGCTCGGACACCATCTTGGTTTCGAGGCGGGATGAACCGCCCCGGGTTTACCGGAGACGGAATTGTTTGAGTCAGGCCACCATGGCCGACTCTTCGCACTGCCGATCGTACGCCTCTTCGAGTTCTGCCGGGGGCACATAGCCGATCCCTTCGAGGAGTCGGCGGTGGTTGAACCAGTCGACCCATTCGAGGGTGGCGAACTCGACTGCTTCAAGATGACGCCAGGGGCCGCGTTGACGAATCACCTCGGTCTTGTACAAGCCGATGATGGACTCGGCCAGGGCATTGTCGTAGGAATCCCCGACGCGACCCACCGACGGCTAACCCCGGCCTCAGCCAAGCGCTCGGTGTAGCGGATCGACAGGTACTGGGCGCCACGGTCGCTGTGGTGCACCAGAGCGCCCTCAGCGCCCACCGTGCGGTCATAGAGCGCCTGCTCAAGGGCGTCCAGGGCAAGGTCTGTGTGCAACGAGTCCGAGACGCGCCAGCCTACGATGCGCCGGGCATAGGCGTCGACGACAAGGGCAACGTAGACGAAGCCGCGCCAGGTCGCCACGTAGGTCAGATCCGCCACCCACAGCGCATTCGGCCGGCTGGCCTCGAACACCCGGTTCACTCGGTCTGCTGGCCGTGCCAACTCTTTCGTCGTCAGGGTCGTCTTCGACCTCCGACCCCGGACCACGCCACGAAGTCCCAGCTCCCTCATCAACCGCGCCACCGTGCATCGGGCCACCACAAGGCCCTCCCGGTTGAGCGCACGCCATACCTTGCGCACCCCGTACACCCCGAAGTTCTCCTCCCACACCCGCCGGATCTCCGCCCGCAGCACCGTGTCCCACTGCGTTCGCACCGGTAGCCGACTACGACCGGCCTCTCGCGCCTTGGACTCGTAGTAGGTCGAGGGGGCGATCGGCAACTCCTTGCAGATCGGCTCGACCCCGTAAGCTTCCCGGTGCGCGTCGATGAACGACACCATTACGTCCCGCGGCGGTCGAGCTCCGCCTGGGCGAAAAAAGCCGCCGCCTTGCGCAATATCTCGTTCGCCCGGCGAAGCTCCCGGTTCTCCCGCTCCAGCGCCTTGAGCCGCTCTCCCCCTTCGCTCTTCTGCCCCGCCCCCTCACCCGCTTCGCCCTCCGCCCGGCGCACCCACTTGCGCAACGTCTCCGCCGTGCACCCAAGCTTCGACGCCACCGACATGATCGCCGCCCACTGCGATCCGTATCCCGCCTGATGCTCCAACACCATCCGAACCGCCCTCTCCCGGACCTCCGGTGAATACCTCGTTGACTTCTTCATGACCCCATCCTCTCAAAGAATAGAGTCTCCGGTAAACCCGGGGCGGTTCAGGAAAACAAGAGAGCGACGCATCGCCTGATCCATGGTGGCAAGCAGGCACGATAGTGATCGTTTTCGAAGACCATGCAAATGCTAAAGAGAACGCCGTGATCAATGCAACGAAGGCGCGCCAGGCAGCGTCGCACCCAAATTGGATACGTGAGAACGTCACGGGGGCAGCTGCTGACGGGACTATTCAGCCAGTGCTGCTTACACCAGCTACAAAGGTTAGCGAGGGTGCCGTGCCGCACCTCTCCAATGTTGCGTACTGGGGTCTGGACGAGTTCCGTGAGTGGGCGGACATTGCTCTCGATACGGTGCGCGAGTTGCGACGCACCTTCAACGAGCCCGGCGACTTGGTTTGGCGTGCTGAAGCCGCCGCCAAACTGGAGGCCATACACGCCGACGCGCCCGGGCTCGTCTCTTGGCTTTCGAAACGCCCTGCCTGTAAACAACTCACGGCCGTGAATTAGAGAACGCCGTTGCTAGGCATGCATGCGGTGTGTGGTAGCAGGCTTGCTAGAGTCGTGTTGGTCTGCTGAGGATGAATAGCAACGGCGTAGGCGAGGTGTTCGCCAGAGGCTAGGCCACCGTGACTAGTTGGTCGCCGCCGAGCGCATCAATCTCCTCGGGAGTGGCCTCCACGACGTCGTTCTAGGCGTGGAGGTGTAGGTGCTGTGGGCGGGAGATGTGGGCTGAAGTACCGTGGATTCGGCGAGTTGCATTGAGTGGCGCGGCGAACGACGCGGGTTCTTGGTTTGCTCGCGTGAACCCAGGAAGGCCATGGACCCGACTCTAGAGAACGGGGTTAGGTGTTCCAGGTGCCCCGCCACGCAGGGCGACTGAGCATCGGGCCGTCATAATCCAACGTTGTCAGCTCAGTTATTGCTAACTAGGTCACTCACGTGGTCGCTTCGATGACGGCCTCGTGGAATCTCACGAAGCTGTTCGAGCGGTTTCTCGTCGGGTTTATGCAGTTCGCGATGGCGCCTGCAGCTTGGACCTTTCCCAAGCCTTCCTTGAAGTAGCCGTGCTGTATCATGATTTTCTCGAAAGCCTCCCAAGTACCGCCTTGGATAGCGTCCGGGTTTCGGTACCGTGCACGGTTCGGGATGTTTCGTGATACGCGCGGATAGGCCTTACGAACTGCGTCCCAATCACCGAAATACCATGCCTCCAATTCCTCGATTGCAATACGATTGACAACTTGCCAAGGACCGTGAGCGGCATTCGAGCGAGTGACCAAATTCGAAGCAATCGCCATGTCTTCGAGTTTTGTCTTCAGTTCAACGCAGTTGTCGTTGTCGCGGTCGACTACCACCATAATGCGGTAGTTGTCAGGCATCCATTTGGCGTAGGCGCTGAGACGATCCTTCAGGTTTCTCAGCATGGATCGTTTCCCTCGAAAGCTGTGGATCTTAAACGTCGTTCCCCGGGGCAACATTCGTGGCAATAGAGTCTCCAAGAACGCCTCCATTGAACGCTCTTCGGTTAGGATCTCTAGGTGCTGTGCGTTCATACTTCGTTGCCGTCGGAATCCGGGGCTGGCGCACCTTGGTGGACCAATGGATCGCCAACCCGGAATTGTCCCTCCATCCACAGGTCACCGAGCAGGGCGCCCGATTCCACAAAATCGAGTACTCCGCGTAAGTCACCAACGCGTTGTGTTTTTGTGTGGCCAACTTCGTCGCGCCACAATACGCGCACCTCATTGAGTCGCAGCGCGTCCAGGAAGAATGGAGAATGAGTAGTGACAAGTAGTTGAGTTCGCGTACTGGCTTCGCGACATTCCTCAGCCAAACCGTGAAGTAGGCGGGGGTGCAGGAAATTCTCCGGTTCTTCGATACCGATGAAAGGAGGTGGTTCCGGATCGTATAAGAGAACCAGATACGCCAACATCTTCAATGTGCCGTCTGAAGCGAACCGTGCCAACACGGGATTGTTGAATGGAACATCTTTAATCTGTAACAACAGTCGGCCGTCCTGCATGGTTTCGGCCAGCACGCGTTCGATGCGTGGTACACGCGAGCGCAACGCTTCAAAAACGCGTTCGAGTCGCGCCGGATGTTGCTCCGCAAGGTACTGAACTACGTTCGCGAGATTGTCACCGGTTTTCGTAAGGCGTTCGTGTGGTCCGGCTTCGGGTTGCCCGCGGGCGCTCTCGGCTGACAAATACGATACGTGCCAACCCATGATGAATTCGCGGAGCGCGGCGACTCGTGGATGTTCCTGAAACTGCCCTAGCGCGTTGACGGCGAGTAAGTCAGGAGATTTCAGTGGAATTTCTGTCCTGTGGTCTTCTACATCCGGTGCCTCGCCGCTCGCAGCCCGGCCTTGCCCGTGTTGATACTCAAGGAACCGAAATGGAGCTCCGTAGCTACCTCGCTTCCAACTTAGCGATTCACGGACTACCACTGGCGCACCAGCCGGCTCATCCACCGCTAGATGGTAGGTGATTAGTGGAGTCTTCGGTCGTTCGCGGTACTTGATCTCGATCGTTACGGCGTCCTTGGCACCGCGCGTCTTGAGTTCCCTGCTCCGCCCTCGGCGGTCCCACGCTCGGCGGAGGCCGGCTTCGAAACATTCAGCGAGGAATGCGAAGACGTCGAACACCGTGGACTTGCCACTGCCGTTCGGGCCGAGCAACACTGTCATCGGTGTCAAGCTCTTGAACTCTACATCTCGCAGGGCCCGAAAATTCTGAACCTTTAGGTATTCGATCCGGGGTGGTGCGGATCTCTGCGCGTGCATCTGGTCCATCTCCCTACCTCCAGGGAAGTCAGACCGCGATTTCGGCTGCGGTCATCTCAGAAGTCAGCTTTGGCGGCGAGGTGTGTCGTATTCGGTCGAAAGGACTTGTCTCCTACCCGTCATGGACGACAACCAACAATTCTGGATCACGGGCAATATGCTGGAAAACCGGGGAGTTGTCCAATCCGGTTGGCCTTGGAGCTAATACTAGTGCGATAGCAGCGCGGGCTTGTGGCTGTCGCTCGAAGACTAGGGGTATTACCATGGATTTCAACGCCTACGCCTGAATCGCCGTCGCCACCACCAGGTACAGCGTGGTACCGAGCAGGTCGTTGAAGGCGGTGACCAACGGACCCGCGGCGACGGCGGGGTCGCGGTTGAGCTTGTAGAAGATGATGGGCTGCACGGTGCCGATGCAGGCGGCGGCGGTGACGGAGATGACCATGCCGATGAGGACGGCGAGGGACAGGCTGAGGATGTCGGGGCTGCCCATGTTGATCAGGTAGGCGGCGGCGGCGGTGATGAGGCCGCAGCTTGCGCCCAGGGCCAGGCCGGTGGCGGCTTCGCGGGCGATGACGGACAGAATGCGCTGGAAGGACAGGGTGCCCAGGGCGATGGCCCGCACCACCAGGGTGGAGGACTGCAAGCCGACGGCGCCGGCGGTGGCGATGATGACCGGCAGGAACGCCGCCAGCAGCGCCATCTTCTCGAAGGTGGCCACGAAGACCTTGGAGATCACCAGCGCCACCACGAGCCCCAGGAGCACCGTCGCCACCACCCACGAGAAGCGTTCGCCGACGCGCTTGAGCACGGAGTCGTGCGTCAGGTTGATGGACTCGCTCGCGACGCCGGCGATGGCGTAGATGTCCTTGCTGGCTTCCTCCTCGATGACGTCCACCACGTCGTCGATGGTGACACGGCCGACGAGCCGTTCCTGCCCGTCCACCACGGGGACGGAGACGAAATCGTACTTCTGCAGGATGCGCGCGACCTCGTCCTGGGGCATCTCCAGCGGCACCGAGATCACCGGCCGGTCCATGATGTCGGCGACGGCTTCGTCCGGACTCGCCAGCACCAGGTAGCTTAGAGGCAGAATGCCGGTGACGTGCCTTTCCACGTTGACCACGAATACGTCGTGGACCTCGGGCACTTCGTCATGGGCCCGCCGGATCAGCCCGATGGCCTGCTCCACGGTGGCGTACTGCGGCACCGACACGTATTCCGTCTGCATGATGCCGCCGGCGGTGTCCGAGGGATGCTCGAGCAGGTCGCCGATCTCTTCGGCCAGCTCCGGCGGCATTTCCGCCAGCACGGTGGGGGTGCGCTCCTCGGGCAGGGTATCGAGCAGGTCGGCGGCGTCATCGGTATCGAGCTCCTCCACCAGCCCGGCCAGCTCCCGGTCCGACAGGACGGTCACCAGTTCGTCCCGCACCGCCGGCGAGACCAGGCTCAACACCGCGGAGGCCGGCTCCGGGGGCAGCAGGCGGAACACCCGCTGCCGCACGCCCGGCTCATCGAGCTGGTCCAGCAACTCGGCGACGTCGGCGGGGTGAAAGTCGGCCAGTAACTGCCGCACGTCGTCGTAGCGGCCGAGCCCGGTCATCATGACGATGTTCTCGAGCGCCACGTCGCGCGGCGACGAGCCCGGCGATGCCTGCTCGGGTCGATCCCGCAGGGGCGTATCCGGAACTGGATGCTGCATTTCGGTTCAGTGGACCGTGACGGCCTGCCGCGCGTGTCGGAGCACATTGCGGGGGCCGCCCGCGCAGTCTCCGGTATAGCCGCAACACGTCAAGATCGCGTTAAAATTCTTCCTATCGCCGGGGCAAAAAGCAAGGGAGGAAATTTACTTGAAACCTCGTTTGGCTATAATGGTCGGCGTCCCGCAGTTGTTGTAAGGGTTGCTGGAAGGGAAAAGGACGATGGCGAGTTACGACTATGACCTGGTTTGCATCGGCAGCGGACCCGCGGGCCAGCGCGCCGCCGTGCAGGCGGCCAAGGTGGGGAAGAGGGTGGCGGTGGTGGAGAAGCAGCGCTTCGTCGGCGGTATCTGCATCGACAACGGCACCATCCCCTCCAAGACCTTTCGCGAGGCGGTGCGCCGGGTCTACTCGCGGCCCGGGCTGGAGGTGATGGACCCGTTCGCCACCAGCGGCAGGAGCCGGCCCACCATGCAGCAGTTGGTGGGCCATGTGCACCGGGTGATCCAGCGGGAGATCTCGGTGGTGGACGATGCCCTCACCCGCAACGACGTCAAGATCCTTCACGCGCGCGGCGAGTTCGTCGATCCGCATACGATCCGGCTGGAGGCGGAGGGGGAACGTCGCGTCATCACCGCGGACAAGGTGCTGATCGCGGTGGGCACGCGGCCGGGAGAGCCCCGCGGCATGGTCCCCGACGGCCGCACGGTGATCACCTCGGACGACATCCTCGGCATCGAGGAGCTGCCGCAGACCATGGCGGTGGTGGGCGCGGGCGTCATCGGCATCGAGTACGCCTCCATGTTCGCGGCCCTGGGCGTTCGCGTCACGGTCATCGACGCGCGCGAGCGCCCGCTGGAGTTCATGGACTACGAGATCATCGACGAGCTGATGCACCAGCTCCGCAAGGCCGACGTCACCTTCCGTTGCGGCGACGCGGTGGAACAGGTGGAGATCGTGGAGACCCCCAAGCGGCAGGGGCTGCTGAAGCTCCACTCGGGCAAGTTCCTGGTGGCCGACGTAATCCTCGTCTCCGCCGGCCGGCAGGGAGCGTCGTCCAACCTGAATCTGGAGGCGGTGGGGCTCGAGGCGGACGAACGCGGACGCCTGCACGTCGACGAGAACTTCCGTACCCCCGTGGAGAACATCTGGGCCGCGGGCGACCTCATCGGCTTTCCCGCCCTGGCTGCCATGTCCTCGGAGCAGGGCAGGCTGGCGGCCTGCCGCATGTTCGGCGTGGACGCCGAGCCCATCGGCCACCACTATCCCATCGGCATCTACGCCATCCCCGAGCTTTCCTCGGTGGGGGCCACGGAAGAAGAGCTGACGAGCGAGAAGGTCCCTTACGAAACCGGCGTCGCGCGCTACAAGGAGATCTCCCGCGGCATCATCCTCGGCGACGACTCCGGCATGTTCAAGATGCTCTTCCACCGCGACGACGGCCGTCTCCTGGGCTGCCATTGCATCGGCAGCGGCGCCACCGAACTGGTCCACGTGGGACAAGCCGTGCTGGGGCTGGGAGGGGGACTGGACTACTTCCTGAAGACGGTCTTCAACTACCCGACGCTGGCGGAGTGCTACAAGACCGCGGCCTTCCACGCGGCCAACAAGCTCGCCCTGATCAGCAACGCGAAGACGTTCATCGACGGAAACGGATCCACCTGACAGGGAGGCCGCCGGCATCAAGCGAGGGATCACGCTGTGATCGCATTCGCGAGATCCGGCGAATGGACGAGTACGGTCGCTCGCCGTCACTCGGTCGCCGCGAGGCTGGCATTGAGGATGTCCCCGTGGAGGTCCACGGCGGTGAGCCCGCAGTAGTCGAGGTCGTAGCCGGCGCGCACCTCGATGCCGCCCTCGAGCAGCCGTTGCAGCACCAGGCGCCGGAAGCTCCCGTGGCCCATGACGCCGCCCGCGTGCTCCTTGAGGTCGGCCTCCTCGTGGGTGGAGAAGTAGACCGCCTGCTCGCGCGTGAGGCCGTAGTGGGTGGTGAGAGCCTTGAAGAAGTCCGCCGACCAGTACCCGGTCTGCTCCTCGGTGGCGCCGCCGGCATAGAACTCCGCGACGGTTCCCTCCCACAGGATCGTTCGCTTGAAGTCGATCTTGGCGCGGAACTCGGCCAGCATGGGGTCCAGGTACACCTCGTCTTCCTCGATTCCCAGGGCCCGGGCGGTCTCCAGCACGATGTGAATGTGTCCCGGGGGCTCGGGATGCAGCAGCTCGTCGGCGAGCTTCCGGGCCATGGGTGCCATGAGGTCGCGGTTCCCGCGGAAGAAGGCGATGTGCTTGTGGTACGACGCCGCCTCCACGGTGTTGATCTCGATGGTGTACGAGGCCCAGTTCTTGAAGAACGTCCGCAGCGCAGCGCGCGGCAAGCTTCCCTCCATGAGCTGGGTCATGAAGGACGATCCGGTCACGCGCTCGCGCCACCGTTGCGCCACCTTCCGGTAGTGCTCGTCCACGTAGGCCTTGGCGTCAGCGGGCTTCATCGCTGGAATGATCATCTAGTGTCCTGTCTGGTTAATTGCACCATAAGATGCGCAGGATTTTTCGTCGTCGGCAAGGCGCGATGACGAGCAGTGGCGGGCACCACGCGAGGAAGAGCAACGCGGCCGACGGCGAAAAAGACAAGCAGACTATGGTGCAAATTAACCAGACAGGACACTATTGAGACTCGTAAAATATAGTGACAACAAATAAGAACGATGGTATAGTGGCTTGATGGGAAATCCAGTTGGAGTGAGACGGGACTTTGAAGCCTTGGAGCAGCGGCGGATGGAGGCGGGGAGGCTTTTGAAGCGAGGGCTGTCGGAGGCGGAGGTGTCGCGTCGGGTGGGAGTGCACCGCCAGTCGGTGAATCGATGGGCGCGGCAGTTGGCGGAGGGAGGCCGGGCGGGGCTCAAGCAGGCGGGGCGAGCGGGACGCAAGCCGCGGCTGAGTGCGGCGGACGTGAAGAAGGTCGAGGGAGGCTTGAAACGGGGACCCGAAGCCCTGGGGTACGACACCAGCCTGTGGACCGCGAGGCGAGTGGCGCACTTGATCGAGGAGGTCTGCGACGTCCGGTACCACCCTGGCCATGTCTGGCGGCTCTTGCGACAGTTGGGGTGGAGTTGCCAGCGACCGACGGGGCGTGCGTTGGAACGGGATGAAGAGGCGATCCGGCAGTGGAAGAAGAAGCGATGGCCGGAGCTTAAAAAAAAGCCCGCAACGAGGGTCGCACCATAGTGTTCGTGGACGAGAGCGGGCTGAGCGAGCGGCCGAACCGGTATCGCACGTGGTCGCCGCGGGGACAGACGCCGGTGCTGCAATATCACTTCAACTGGAAGAGCCTCTCGGCCATTGCCGGGGTCACCTGGTGGCGCTTCTACTTCCGACTGTATCCGGGAGCCATCAAGAGTCCGCAGGTCATCGAATTCCTGAAGCACTTGATGCGGCATGTCCCGGGGCCGTTGCTGGTGGTGTGGGACGGGCTGCCCAGCCACCGGAGCCGCGCGGTGCGAGACTTCGTTGCCGCCACCGAGGGCGTGTTGGTGCTGGAACGACTGCCGGCCTATGCGCCGGAGCTGAATCCGGTCGAGTACCTCTGGGGATACTGGAAGCATCACGAACTACCCAACTTCTGCGCCAGGGACTTCGCTCAACTCAGCCACCATGCTCGCCGCGCCCTTCAACGAATGCGCCGCAGGCCACGTCTCGTTACTGCTTTCTGGAAACAGGCAAGCCTGTTCTGATGTCACTATATTATGCAATACTCAATAAGTTCCAGTCCTTTCAATGCCGGCAGGGAAGGACAAGCGTGCATTGTCCCACGAGGATTCCCCGTCCTTCCTGATTCGCGCCTTCGAGCTCGCAACGGATCCACGGGTCGGCGCGGTCCGGCGACTTCTCCACCGCGCGCGCGGCAAACCGCATGGTGTCGCCCTCGAAGGTGGAGTAGGTGTGCCGGACGCTGAGCTTCCGCAACATGCCGCGCGGTTCCAGCCAATCGGTCAGCATGCGCATCAGCAGCGCCTGCCGGTAGGCGCCGCTGGCGATGAACGTACGGAGTCCGGCGTGCTCGCGCACCCAGTCGCGGTCGTAGTGGAGCTGCTGGGTGTTCTCCTGGAGTCCGGCCCAGCGCACCGTGTCGATGACGGTCAGGGGGCCGTACTCGCGGGACACGAGCTCCGCGCCCGTTTGAACGTCCTCGAAAAATCTTTGCGCTTCCGTCGTCGCCATGTTTCAGCGTTTCGTCTCAGATGACGCCGGTCTCCGCCAGCGCCTGGTGCTCGGCGGCCGAGTAGCCCAGCTCGGCCAGGATCTCGCGGTTGTGCTGCCCGAGTGTCGGCGCGGGCGCCATCTCCTGTCCCCGCACCCGGGCGACGGCGCCACGCGGGAACGGGATGCGCCCGAAGCGCGGGTCCTCAACGTCGACGAGGTAGCCGCGGGCCGTGAGCTGCGGATCTTTGGTGAGATCCAGCGGCGTCGAGACCGGCGAGGATGGGAAGCGCCGCCGTTGTCCTTCCTCGACGATCTCCGACTTCGTGAACCGCCCTGACCAGGCCAGCACCCGGTCCATGATGAAGTCCCTCTTCTCGCGTTGCACGTCGTCCGACGACAGCGATGGGTCGGCCATCAGCTCGGGGTCCTCCACCCACTCCGTGAACTTCTCCCACCGGCCCGGCCGGTTGATCTGGCTCACCACCCAGTGGCCGTCCTTGCACGGCAGCGCCCCGGAGATGGCGGTGATGTTGCCGCGAGTGCCCCGCCGCTCGGTGCGGGTGCCGGAGAAGGTGTACTCGACCATGGCCTGCTCGACGAAGGTCTCCAGGCAGTCCTGCATGGAGATCCGGACGCGCTGGCCTTGCCCGGTTTGCCGGAGCACGTGAAGGGCGGCGGCCGTTCCCATGGCCGCCTGGATGCCCGTGGCCAGGTAGATCATGTGGCCGCCCAGGAGCGTGGGCCGGCCGTCGCGCTGCCCGGTCAGCGAAAGCAGGCCGGAACGGGCATAGGCGCACAGCTCGTCCTCTTCCTCCTCGACGTCGGTCCACACCAGGGTCGCTTTGAGCGTCGCGCGGTCCACGGGCAGCCGCCGGCTGGTCACCACGGCGTCGGCGCTCTCCAGCAACTTGAGGAAGACCCGCGATCCCGCGGAAGACTCAAGGTCGAGGGAAAGGCTGCGCTTACCGGCGTTCAGGAAGTGGTGGAAGGCCCCCTGTTCCGGGCCGGGCTCGTCGCGCAGAAACGGCCCGGTCCGGCGCACGGCATCCCCGTCCACGGGGTCGATGCGGATGACGTCATGACCTGACTCCGCGAGAAGGCGGCTGGCGTAGGCTCCGGCCAGGGCTCCGAGGTCGATGATGCGCAAGGTCAATCCTCAACCTTCCGTTCCGGGAACAGCGCCACGGTGTGGCGCCGCGTGAACACCAGCTCGCCCTCTCCGTTGCGCACCTCCTCCATCTGCGTGACGTAGATCCCCACCCCCATCTTCCCTTCACGGGCGGTGATATCGACGATACGGCTCTGACAGGAAAGCGGCTCGCCCAAGTGGACCGGCTTGAGCCACTCGGTTTCGCTGCCGGCGTTGCGAACGTTCGTATAGTCCGGGGGGACGGGAAGCTGGCGGCGCACGTCAACGGTGGATCCCTTCCCGTCTTCCGGCTCCTTGAGGCTGAAGGGCGTCCAGCCCACCAGGATGGGCGGCAGGAGACGCCCCCGGTAGCCGGCCGAGCGGGCAAAGTCATCGTCGACCCACAGTGGATTCGCATCGCCCGTGGCGTCCACGTAACGTCGGACATCCGAAGCGCTCAAAGGCTCCAGGGCGCGCACCGGGCCCCTGTGGCCGATGCAGCGGCGCAACTCCTCGCTGATGATCGTTTCAGCGGATTCGCTCATGTCGGTATCACGTTCGCTCGGTCGGGCTGGCTATACCAGGGCTTCCTCGCCATCGAGCTCCGCCATCTCGCTGTCGGAAAGCTCCAGCCATTCGCGCAGGACCTCCCGCGTGTGCTGTCCCAGTCCAGGGGCCGGGCTCGATTCCGGCAGGGTGCTCTCGGAGAACTCCAGGGGCAGGGCGGTGGTGAGCATCGAGCCCACCCTGGGCTCGGTCATCTTCTTGTAGGCGCGGGATGGTGCGACATCCTCCACGAGGTCCTGCACCCGTCGCATGCGCGCCGCGGAGACGCCGGCCTGTTTTAGCCGAGCCTCCACCTCGGCGCTTGGAAGCCGGCCGGTCCACGCCTCGATGTACTCGTCGATCTCGTCGTGATGCCACATCCGTCCCGACACGGTGGCGAAGCGGGCATCACCGGCCAAGCGGATGTCCGTGAATCCCTCCTCCACGGCCTCGGCCAGGGCCCGCCAGCACGCGTCATCGCGGACGCTCACCGCGCACCACTCGTCCTGCCCGGCGCAGCGATAGACCCCCTGCGGCGCGAAGCGGTCCGAGCGGTTGCCCCTCCGTTCCGGGTTCTCGCGCCTCACCGCGCTGAACATGAGGAGCGGCGCGATCATCGAAACGCTGCACTCGAACTGACCCATATCCAGATGGATGCCCTTGCCCGTGCACTCGCGCTCCGTCAGGGCGCCGATGACGGCATAGCAGGTGTGGAGCCCGCCGATGTAGTCGTTCCAGGAGTTGGAGATGGCGGTGGGGGGATCGCCCTCGGCGCCGGTGACCTGCATGAGCCCTGCGTACCCCTGGAGGTTCATGTTCATGCTGGTCCAGTCGCGGCGCGGGCCCGTGTTGCCGTAACCCGACATGCTGGCGAATATCAGCTCGGGGTTGGATTCCCTGAGCGTCTCATACCCCAGCCCCAGCCGGGCCATGACACCCGCGCTGAAGTTTTCCACCACCACGTCCGCGGCCGACGCCAGGCGGCGGGCGATATCAACGCCTGCGGGGTGCTTGAGGTCGATCGCCACCGAGCGCTTGTTGCGGTTCGTGTTCAGGTAGGAGGCGTGGCGCCCGTCGGGGTGACGGTAAGACGACGGCCACGGGAAGTCGGGGTGCCTGCTGCTCTCGACCCGCACCACGTCCGCCCCCAGGTCCGCCAGCAGCCGGGTGCAGAACGGTGCCGCCAGCACGTGCCCGAAGTCGAGGACGCGGACTCCAAAAAGCGGAGGTAGACCGGGGTTCACCGTCTTTCAATGCCCTTCATTGGTGTCTCAAAGCCTGACTCAAACGTTGCTCGGCCCAAGAACCTATGTCGCGGAAAGGAACAGTGTCAAGCTGACCGGTGGGCAAAGGCCGCTGGGTCGGGAGAGCGCGCTGAATCGTCATCTTGCGGAGGGGTAACCTTAGGTGTATAAATTTCTGAATTATACACATGCGGGGGGTCGCGATGCGTACCAATATCGAGATTGACGAAGACTTGATGACAAAGGCGTTGAAGGCGGGTGGGTTCAAGACCAAGAAGGCCGCCGTAGAGGAGGGGCTGCGCCTGCTGGTGCAAACCCGGGCACAGGGGCAGATTCGGAGGCTGCGGGGCAAGCTGCGCTGGGAGGGTTCGCTTGACGAGATGCGGCGGGACCGATGATTGTCGTCGATTCCTCGGTCTGGATCGATTACTTTAACGGCGTCGAGAATCGAGAGACCGCGTTGCTCGACAACCTCCTGGGAGAAGAGCTGATCGTCATCGGTGACCTTATTGTCGCCGAGGTTTTGCAGGGCTTTCGTTCCGAACAGGACGTTCGCAGGGCGCGTGCGGCCCTGGACATCCTCGTGTTCGAGCCCATGGTGGGTCGTGATATCGCTCTCACGAGCGCTGGCAACTACCGTGCGCTTCGCGCCCGGGGCGTCACCGTGCGCAAGACTATCGACATGCTGATCGCAACTTTCTGCATGGAGAACGGGCACAGGCTGCTTCATCGCGATAGAGACTTCGATCCCATTGAGAAACATCTGGGGCTGGAAATCGTTTGACTAGATCCAGGTTCGTGTGGAAAACGTGGACCCGTTTTCGATAAGATGGCCGAACGCGTAGACACCATACAAGCCAAAGGGATGAACCGCATGAACGAATTCGTTGATACGCAGCAGGGGTTGCTGGGCCGCGAGATCTTCGTCTCCCAGGACCTCTACGAGCAGGAGCTGGAGCGGATCTTCGCGCGCTGCTGGCTGTTCCTGGGCCACGAGACCCAGATCCCCAACCCCAACGACTTCCTCGCCACCTACATGGGGGAGGACCCCGTGCTGCTGTGGCGGGGCGGGGACGGGACGGTCCGTGCGTTCCTCAACATGTGCCGTCACCGCGGCAACCGGGTGTGCCGGGCGGACCAGGGCAACGCCAGCTCGCTCATGTGCACCTACCACGGCTGGTGCTACGGCAACGACGGCAAGCTCATCGGCGTGCCCGGCATGAAGGAGATCTACAGCAACGAGCTGGACATGAGCCAGTGGGGGTTGGTGGAAGTGGCCCAGCTCGATGTCTTCAAAGGGCTCATCTTCGCCACCTTCGACCCCGACGCGCCGCCGCTGCTGGAGTACCTCGGCGGCCAGGACCAGGAACTCAGCTTCATGTTCGACCGCCGTGCCGGCGGCACCGAGGTCATTGGCGGCGTGCACAAGTGGGTCATGAACGCCAACTGGAAGTACGCGGCCGACAACTTCTTCGGCGACGACGGCCACCACACGGTGACCCACGCGTCGGTGCGCCGCGTTCCCGTGGACGTTCGGTACTACCCGCAGACCAACGATGATGCGCGCCCCGATACCGACCGCGGGCTCTCCCGGGTCGCCGAAGGCATCATACGGGACTATCACGAGGAGCATTTCGACGAGTTGATCGGGCGCGTCGGCGCCGACATGGCCGAACGCCCCGGGCTGGTCACCACCGTGTTTCCCAACCTGTCGCCCAACTTCAGCCGGCACATGATCCGGTTGTGGCACCCCAAGGGCCCGGACAAGACCGAGATCTGGTCGTACTGCGTGGTGGACAAGGACGCACCCGACGACGTCAAGACCGCCATGCGCCTGCACCTGACCCAGACCTTCGGCCCGGCCGGGAACCTGGAACAGGACGACATGAACAACTGGATCCAGTGCACCGACACCGCGCGTGGCGTCATCGCCCGGCGCTACCCGCAGAACATCCAGGCCCACCTGGGACACGAAGACCGCTGCCCGCCCATCGGCGGCGGCAGGCGGCTGCGGGCCTTCTACTCCCGTTGGGAGATGATGATGAACGCCGAGAGCTGGGCCGACGTCGACCTGGAGACCCGGTACTGGTGACGGCTCCGCGGGCAACAGCGGACAGGACAACACGGCAAGGCGGAGGCAACGTGACCGATCACGATCTTTGGCATGAGATCAACGACTTCCTCGTGCGCGAGGCGCGCCTTCTGGACGACCGCGCGTTCCAGGAGTGGCTGGAACTCTTCACCGACGACATCGTCTACTGGATGCCGGAACGGACCAACCCGTGGGAGAGCAGCGATCTTGCCGACAGCGTGTCCAAGCCCGGCGAGCTGGCGCTGTTCGAGGAGACCAAGGACACGCTACGCACCCGGGTGGACCGTCTCGCCACCGGCATGGCGTGGTCGGAAGTGCCGCCGTCGCGCACGCGCCACCTCGTCACCAACGTGCAGGTGGAGCCCGGCGAGGACGACTCCGAATTGCGGGTTCGTTCCTACTTCATGGTGTACCGCACGCAACTCGAGCACAGCCAGGACGTGTTTGTGGGCGAGCGTGACGACGTGCTGCGAAAGGTCGGCAACCAGTGGAAGATCGCACGGCGCACCATCCTGCTGGACCAGGCCGTGTTGCAGTCGCCGAACCTGAGCATCTTCTTTTGAGCGGGCGCGTAGTGCCGTTCGTCCTGAGCGTAGCGGAGCGCCAGCGGAGCGAAGTCGACGGACCCAAGAGAGGCAGGTAGCGGGATGAATCACATGAATGATCTCGTGGACACCCGGCAAGGGTTGCTGGACCGCCGGATATTCATCTCCCGGGACATCTACCAGCAGGAGCTGGAACGCATCTTCGCCCGCTGCTGGCTGTTTCTCGGCCACGAAACACAGATCCCCAATCCCAACGACTTCCTCGCCACCTACATGGGCGAGGACCCCGTGCTGCTCTGGCGGGGAGAAGACGGGACGGTCCGGGCTTTCCTCAACATGTGCCGCCACCGCGGCAACCGGGTGTGCCGCGCCGACCAGGGCAACGCCAGCTCGCTCATGTGCACCTACCACGGCTGGTGCTACGGCAACGACGGCAAGCTCATCGGCGTACCCGGCATGAAGGAGATCTACAGCGGCGAGCTGGACATGACCCAGTGGGGGCTGGTGGAAGTGGCCCAGCTCGACACCTACAGGGGGCTCATCTTCGCCACCTTCGACCCCAAGGCGCCGCCGCTGCTGGAATACCTCGGAGGCCAGGAGCAGGAGCTCGGGGTCATGTTCGACCGCCGCGCCGAGGGCACCGAGATTATCGGCGGCGTGCACAAGTGGGTGATGAACGCCAACTGGAAATACGCCGCCGACAACTTCTTCGGCGACGACGGCCACCACACCGTCACCCACGTGTCCGTGCGCGAGGTGCCCGTCGATGACCTCTCCTACCCTCGCACCAACGAAGAGCCCCGCCCCTATGCCGACGACATCGGCTTCACCAGGGTCGCCGGCGGCATCATCCGGGACTACCTCCTAGACCACTTCGATGAGGCCGTGGATCGCATCGGCCCCGACCTCGCCCAACAGGCCGGGCTCGTCACAACGGTATTCCCCAACGTCTCCCCCAACTTTATCCGCCACATGATCCGCGTGTGGCACCCACGGGGCCCGGAGAAGACCGAGATCTGGTCGTACTGCGTCGTCGACAAGGAGGCGCCCCCGGAGATCAAGACCGCCATGCGCCGCCACCTCACCCAGACCTTCGGCCCCAGCGGCAACCTGGAGCAGGACGACATGAACAACTGGGAGCAGTGCACCGGCACTGCCCGCGGCGTCATCGCCCGCCGCTACCCCCAGAACATGCAGGCCCACCTCGGCCACGAGGAAAAGTCCGGCGCCTTCGGCGGCGGCAAGCGCCTGCGCCAGTTCTACGCGCGCTGGGCGATGATGATGGACGCGGAGAGTTGGGGGGAGGTGGATCTGGAGACGAGGTACTACTGAGGAGTCCGTCCAACCACGACTATCTGGCTACCCACTTCTACCCGCCCTCTACCGCTGTCGCCATCTCGTCCATTGAGAAGAACCGGAAGTCTATTTCCGGGATGTCTTCAACCTTCTCCGTTGCCCCCCAGCTTCCGCCCTCCGACAGTCGCTGACGGTCGATCCAGGCGTTGGCGAGGCCGAAACGTTTCGCTGGCGTGTGGTCGTGGTGCAGGCTCTGGGCGGTGTGAAGAACGTCGGTCCTGTCTGTCCCGAGATCCGACTGGAGATGCGCGAGCAGGTACTCGAAATTCGAATCGGCCGGCTTATAGGATCCGATGTCCTCTGCGGTGTAGATGGCATCGAAATCGACGCCGAGTTTCCGGTGGGAGGCCGCGAAGCCGTCGCGATGCACGTTCGAAAGGATGACGAGCTTGTAGTGCCGCTTGAGGATGCGAAGGGCGTCCGCGGTGTCGGGAAATGCCGGCCACAAAGGCACCGACTCGCCGAACGCTTCGTCGAGCGCCTCGCTGGTCGCCATGCCGAAACTCTCCGCGATGCTTCGATGCACGCGCGCGAGCAGTTCGGGATAGCGCAGATCGGGTGATGAGCACTGGTGTCGATGCTCCTGTTTCGCAAAGGCGAGAAGGGCATCATCACGGGTTACGTCCGAGCGGCCGCACCTCATGATCAGCGGCTGCAGCGCATCCCAAATGCCCGTCTCCCAGTCGATCAGAGTGCCGTAACAGTCGAAGGTCAAGACCCGGTAGTCGGTGAGTTTGGCCATTGTAACCCAATAGATTGGAGCCACCCGCCGGACTCGAACCGGCGACCTACTGATTACGAATCAGTTGCTCTACCATCTGAGCTAGGGTGGCCAGGGGTTTGCACAAGAGGGGAACGTCAATTTATCAGCCCAGTGCTCGGGTGGGCAAGTCTTGCCACCTCCACCGCCCCTGGATTCCCGCTTTTGCGGGAATGACGGATACGGCCTTGGCAGCATTGTCGTTCCAACAACGTTTTTGGGGCCGAGTGCCCCGCGGCGTTACCGCGCCGCCATCCTCCCCCCCTCCACCGGCAGGTCCGCTCCAGTGATGTAGTCGGCCCACTGGGAAGCCAGGAACAGCACCGGACCGACGAAGTCTTCGACCTCGCCCTTGCGTCCCAGGGCGGGCGGGGTGAACTCGCCGGCGGTGTGGGAGGGCTCGGGGCCGTCGCTGGCGCCCTTGGCGATGGCCTCGTACTCGTAGATGCTGGTGAGGCGGTTGGGGGTGAACCCCGGGCTAACGGAGTTGACGTTGATGTTGTCCAGCCCGAGTTCCACGGCCATCTGCCGGGTAAGCATCACGACGCCGCCCTTGGCGGCGCTGTAGGCGGAGCCGCCGGCGGTGCCGCGGTGTCCGGCGATGGAGGCGATGTTGACGATCTTGCCGCCGCCCTGGCGCTTCATCACGGGCGCCACGTGGCGGGTGGTGAGGTAGGCGGCCTTGAGGCAGATGTCGAGCACGAAATCCCACTCGCCGGGCTCCATCTCGATGATGGTCTTGGGCGGGTAGATCTGGACGGCGGCAGCGTTGACCACCACGTCGATGCGGCCGAGCCGCTCCACGACCCCGTTTACCATGCGGGCCACGTCGGCGTCGTCGGAGACGTCGCAGCAGGCGGGAACCGCGTCCACCTCTCCCGTGAGCTTACCGATGCACTCCAGGGCCTTCTCTTCCCTCAGGTCGTTGATGGCCAGCTTGGCGCCGTGATCGGCGAAGCCCTGAGAGAAGGCGGTGCCGAGCACGCCGGCACCGCCCGTGATGAGAACCACTTTGTCCTTGAGTCCGAGATCTCTCATAGAATTCTCTCCGTTTACCGCTGGGCTGCCCGGAGTTGCGGGACGGCCCGCAACGACTCCACGTGCGCCAGCGCTTCCGCCCGGGTCACCACCGTGGCGTACTTGCTGTTCATCTCGTAGAGGTTCACGAGGTGCGAGAACTGCGAGCGGTCGAAGGTGCCTTCTTCCACCACGAATACGGGGAACCCGTAGGAATAGCCGTCGATGACCGTGGAACGGACGCAGCCGGAGGTGGAGGCCCCGGTGACGATCAACGAGTCGATGTTCTTGCGCGTCAGGTAGGTGATCAGGTGGGTGCCGAAGAACGCGCTGGCCCGCGCCTTGTGCACCACCCACTCGTCCTTGCGCGGACGGATCATCTGCGGGCACTCCACGGCCTTGGCGCTCGCGGTGGTGGGTTCCGCGGCGCGCTTGGTGGCGTTGCCGAAGACCGCCTTGAAGTCGGGGTCGCTGGTGGAGTAGATCACCGGCACCTTGCTCTTGCGGCAGGCCACCAGGAGCTTGCGTATGTGCGGCAGCGCCTGCCACGCGGCCTTGCCGCAGCTCGACCGGAACTCGTCGATGGCGTCCAGGGTCTCCATCGGCTTGGTGCCGGTGAAGGCGGCAATGACGTCGATGATGAGCAGCGCGGGCCGCTCGCCGAAGGGTTGCTTGCCCTTGTAGCCGGCCTTTTCGTAGATCCGGCGGTCATATTCGGGGACGATCTTTTCCCAGTCTCGCATGTGTAGTGCCTCCTCGTGGGCTGTACCATATACCAAACGGAGGACGACACTCAAATGTGGGTCCGGGGCGGAGCGGGGAACGGTTGCCGGACTACCCTTGGTCCGATCTATGGGAAGAAGGTCAGTTTGATCAGCAAGGCCAGGATAGCCGGGCCGAAACTGAACACCGCGAAACGGAGGACAGCCATCTGGCTTTCGAGTCTTGAGAACTCTTCCTTCGTGACCATGCGGGCTTCGAGGTTCGCCAAGTCTTCCTTGGTGGCCATGCGGGCTTCGAGCCTGGCCAAGTCTTCCTTGGTGGCCATGTTGGCTTCGAGCCTGGCCAAATCTTCTGTGGTCGCCATGTTCTCGGCTGGTGGTACAGCGCCCGCCGCGGCCTTTGCCGTTTCCGGGGAAGCTCCGGCTTCGATCAGCGCATCGTAGACTTCGGAAACGATCAGGCCCATCATTGCATCTCCGGATGCGTCGCCCGGACATATACGGTTCGTTCCAAAACACGACACCAGGAAACGGCGGTAAAGTCAAGAATGGTCATGTAAAGGATGATCGGCGCTCCGCACGCATTCTTTAGCGTGATTTCGGGCCACCTCACCCGGGGCAGGGTGTCATGCCCGCAGCGCCGCCAGCATGTCACGGGCCGTGGCCGCGGGGTCAGGGGCTTCGGAGATGCCGGAGATAAGGGCGATGCGCGCGGTGCCGTGGGCTTTCAGTTCGGGAATGTGTTCCTGCTTGATGCCGCCGATGGCGAAGACCGGGACGGACGCGGCGTCGGTGACCGCCTTGAGCGTGGTGGGTCCTTGGGGGTCACCGAAAGCCAGCTTGGAGGCGGTGGAGTAGACGGGGCCAAAGAGGATGAAGTCGGCGCCGGCTTCGGAAGCGGCTCGCGCTTCCTCCACGGAATGGGTGGAGACGCCGATCTTCCGGTCGGGGCCGAGTAGTTCCCGTGCGACCTTGACCGGCAGGGCATTCGCGGCGAGGTGAACGCCCGCCGCCTCCGAAGCCAGCGCCACGTCCACGCGGTCATTGATGAAAAGCTCGGCGCCGTAACGGCCGCACAACCGCTTCACTTCCCGCGCCAGCTCCAGCAGTTCCCGTCCGCCCAGGTCCTTCTCCCGGAGCTGCACGGCGCAGACGCCGCCCTCCAGGGCCTGCTCCAGCACCCACGTGAGCTCGCGGCCCCGGGTGGTGTTGCGGTCGGTGACGAGATACAGGTCGAAGTCGATGGATCTCAACGGTTTGCTGTTCGGCTGAGGTGGAAGTCTACGGCTTCGGGGACGGCCGTCCGATGGGCGCTGCTTCGGTCAGGAGAGGAGCCCTTCGATGGGACTCGAGGCCGTGGCGTAGAGCTTCTTGGGTATCCGTCCGGCCAGGAAGGCCTTGCGCCCGGCCTCCACGGCCTGCTTCATGGCGTCGGCCATGAGCACGGGGTCCTTGGCGCCGGCGATGGCGGTGTTCATGAGCACGCCCTCGCAGCCCATCTCCATGACGATGGCGGCGTCGGAGGCGGTGCCCACGCCGGCGTCCACGATCACCGGGATGGACACGTTTTCCTGGATGATGCGGATGTTGTAGGGGTTGCGGATGCCCAGCCCCGAGCCGATGGGCGCCGCCAGGGGCATGACCGCGGCGCAGCCCATGTCCTCCAGCTTCTTGGCGGTGACCACGTCGTCGCTGATGTACGGCAGCACGGTGAAGCCGTCCTCGACCAGCAGCCGCGCGGCCTCCAGCGTTCCCGGCGTGTCGGGATACAGGGTCTTGTCGTCGCCGATGACCTCGAGCTTGACCATGTCGCCGACGCCGGCCTCCCGGGCCAGGCGGCAGGTGCGCACCGCTTCCTCCGGCGTATAGCAGCCGGCGGTGTTGGGCAGGATCGTGAACTTCTTCGGGTCCAGGTAGTCGAGCAGGTTTTCCTGGTCGGGGTCGGTGATGTTGACCCGCCGCACCGCCACCGTGACGATCTCCGCGCCGGAGACCTCGATGGCCCTGCGGGTTTCCTCGAAGTCGCGGTACTTGCCGGTGCCGACGATAAGCCGGGAGCGGAACTCTTTCCCGGCCAGTCGCAGGCAATCGGTCGCTGCCGCCTCGGTTGCTGGGGCTGTCGATTGGGTCATGGCTCTATCCGCCGCCGACGAAGTGCACGATCTCCACTTCGTCGCCTTCCTTCAATTGGGTCTCGCCGTGGGCGTCCCGGGAAACGACTTCGGCGTTGAGTTCGACGACCACGCGCCCGGGGCGGATTTCCAGGTGCTCCAGGAGCCCTGCGACGCTGATATCGGTCGTGACTTCGCTGTCCTTGCCGTTGATGCGGATGACCACTGGAAACATCCTGCCGAACGGGTCGCCGGACGCGGGCGGGTTGGAAACCCGCCCCTACACCGGAAACCAGGATCCCGCGCGGCTACGCGGCTACATTATCGCAGTATCCCGAGCGGGACGCCAGCGTCCCGGGCACCCTCACCCCGGCCCTCTCCCGGAGGGAGAGGGGGTCGTTAGCGCGCCGCGGCGATCTTGATCTCCAGCACGCCGATACCCTCCACCTCGCCTTCCACCTTGTCGCCTACGTTGAGGAAGATGGGCGGAGTGCGGGCGAATCCCACGCCCGAGGGTGTCCCCGTGCTGATGATGTCGCCGGGCTCCAGGGTCAGGCCGTCGGACAGGTGCTCGATGGTCGTGGGGATGTCGAAGATCATGTCCCGGGTGTTGCCGTCCTGCATGGTCTCGCCGTTGACGCGGCACTGGAGCCGTATGTTCTTCGGGTCGGGCATGGCGCTCTTGTGCACGAGGCTCGGCCCTAACGGGCAGAAGGTGTCCAAGGACTTGCCCTTCCACCACTGAAGATGCGCGCGCTGCAGGTCGCGGGCGGTCATGTCCAGGCAGACGGTGTAGCCGAAGATGTAGTCGTTGGCCTTGGCGCGGGGAATGTTCCGGCCCTTGCGGCCGATGACCACGGCCAGCTCCACCTCCCAGTCGATCTTGCTGGTGACCGGATGCGCCAGGAGCCGGCCCTGGTCGCCGATGACCGCGGTGGCCGGCTTGGTGAAGAACACCGGCACCTTGGGCGTATCGAGCTGGACTCCCCGTGCGCGCACGCCCTCGTCGATATGCTCCTGGTAGTTGACCCCCAGGCAGATGACGTTCTTCCGCGGCACGGGGATCGGCGACAGCAGCCGGACGCGATTGCGTTTCACCAGGACTTCCGCCTGCGCCAGCCTGCGGATGCCCTTGGAATCCAGCCCCTGCACGTACTTGGCTGCCTGCTTTGCCGTGTTGACGGCCTTGCCGCCGGCCTCGATGAAGGCCTGCATGCTGTCCAGATACGAGGCGGTGGTGCCCGGGAGATAGCGCCTGCTGACTTCCCGGAGGTCGACAATCTGATCGTCCTCGATCATCATTCCGAGGCGGGTCTTGCTGCGAAAGCTGTAGGTGACGAAACGCATCGACGAACTCCTTCTCTCTTCCGCCGGATCCCTTGCGGGTCTGTGACGCTCTCTTTGAAGAACCGTGTGGACAGGCGTTCGGGAAAGAACGCCATATCCTCATAGAGAAGCGCCGTACCGTTGTCAACCCGCCGCCGGATCCCCCGGCCGCGCCGCGAAATTGCATGGCCGGGTGGGTGGTGATACCTTTTCGCATGTGAAGAAAGCCAAGGGACAGCGCACCGCCATGGAGGTGGGGGACCGGGTCCTGGTCAAGGGCGATATGCGCAAGCAGGTCATGCTGGTGGCCAGGGTGGAAATCCCCCACTCGACCCAGAAGGTCTTCGTCACGCGGTCGGGAGGCGACTTCACGGTGGGCCTCAAGATCTGGAAATCGGACTACGCCTGGAGCGAGAAGAACCAGATGTGGGTGTCGAAACGTTGACGGCCTCGCTGACGGCCATGTCCCGGTGATGACGGATGGCGCAAGACCTGGAATCGCTCCTCGGAGGCTTGCGCGAGGGCAAGGGGCCGGCCATCGTCCTGCTCCACGGCGACGAGTTCCGCGTGCGCGGGGTGAGCCGGGCCATCCTGAAGCTCGTCGCCCCTGATTCGGACCAGGGCCTGGGGATTTCGACGTTCGACGGCCGGTCCGTGTCGTGGGACGAGGTCGAAGCCGCCCTCATGACTCCCTCCCTGTTCGTCTCCGCCTGCATCGTGGTGGTGGAGAACGTTCCCTGGTTCGCTCCCCCCGAGCGCAAGGCGGAACCCGCGGAACCGCCGGACGGGGAGAAGCCGGTTCCCGGCATTGCCAAGGCGGAAGAGCCGGGGATGGTCCTCCAACTCCTGGAGCGGGGGCTGGCGGACGGCACCCGCCTCCTGCTGCTGGCGCCCCAGGTGGACAAGCGCGGGCGCGCCTACAAGCAGTTGAGCCGCCAGGGCTGCGTCCTCGACCTGTCGGTGGAACGGGACCGGAGCGGCCGCATCCGCCGGGAGTCCCTCGCCGCCTTTCTCGATCAGCACCTCCGGCGGGCGCGCAAGAGGATCGATCCCCAGGCCCGGGAGGCGCTGCTGTCCCGGTGCGGCAACGAGCTCTGGGGCGTCCACCAGGAGATCGAGAAGCTGCTGTTGTACGTCGGCGACGCCGAGACCGTGGGCGTGTCTGACGTCGAAGAGATCTTCACCGACCAGTCGGAGAGCTGGGTCTTCGACCTGACCGACTCCCTGGGGCAAAAGGACGCAATCGAGGCCCTGGAGTTCCTCCGGCGCCTCATGGCCAACGGGGAATATCCGCTACGGGTTCTGGGCGCCATCGCCAGCCAGGTGCGCCGCCTCCTGAGCGCCCGGCAGCTCCTGGACAACGAGCTGGCCCGGGTCTGGCGCCCGCGCATGTCCTACACCGAGTTCCAGCAACGGATTCCCGCCGACACCGAGGGCCTCCCCACCAGGAGCCCCTACGCCAACTACCTGACGCTCCAGCGGGCAGAGCGGTTCACCCTTCCCGAACTCAAGGGGTTTCTCCGGCTGATACGGGAGACCGACGCCCGCCTCAAGTCATCCGGCCACCAGCCCCAGGCCGTGATGGAAGGCCTGATCCTCGAGATGTGCCGCCCGTGAAAGGGCTCTGTGCCCCCGTGCCGTCCCCGACCCGGGCTCTGTACCCCTCTCCCTCTGGGAGAGGGTCGGGGTGAGGGCCACAACGTCGACAGCCATAGACCCCCTCTCCCTCTGGGAGAGGGCTGGGGTGAGGGCTCGCCGGCCAAGCAGTGCGTCGCTAAAGATCCTCGCCGTTCCGCCGATTCCTTAAGCAAGGAGTCGAGTATGGTACTACGGTTCTTGCGACGGTTTTCTATTCCAACGGCGGCATTCCTGCTCGGGGCGTTCCTGTCCGGTTTCTTCGTCCACGTCCTCTACGCACGCTGGACCGGAGCGGCACCCTGCCCGGAGCCCGCAGCCGGCGTTTCGGCCGCCACCGCGGAGTCACCCGCCGCGGCCGACCTCCCGGTGGTGGACGTGATGGAAGTGGAGCGGCTCCAGAAACTGGCCGGCGTGCTGGCCCGTGTCCGGGGCCGGGTCTACCGCGTCGGCCACTCGTCCAAGAGCAACACCTACTTCCTGGACTTCGGCCCGTCCCGATCCGCCTTCACGGCCGTCATCTTCTCGTCTACGGTGGAAGCCTTCCTGCGTGAAGACGCCCACCCGAACCAGTTCCAGGGACGGGAAGTGGAACTCACCGGCCGCATCAAGGACGATCCCAAGTACGGGCTGGAGATGATCCTGGAGAGCCCGGCGCAGATCAAGGTCCTGCCCTGAACTCGGGGCGAACCGGTGTAGGGGCGGGTTTCAAACCCGTCCGTGCCCGCGGCGGCAATTCCGCTACCGGTTTTCTTGGATCGCCCGGCGTTTTCGGTTAAGCTCCGCGCTTATGGAGAGCCAGCCACAGCAGCGCTGCATGGTGTGCGCCAAGGTGGCCCCGCTGAGCGGCGGCATCTGCGCGCCCTGCAACGAGAAGATTCGCGCCCAGGCCCAGGGAGCCCAGCGGGACATCCGCGACCGCTCCGACCGGGAGCTGCGCAAGCACGGGGGCAAGCCGGAAAAGTAGGAAGCCCGTTTCCGTCGCCACCCCCGTGGATTCCCGCCTCCGATCGGAGTCGAGAGCATGCTTTCGCGGGAATTGCGGGTTCGAGGGGCGACATCACTTGTATGTTGAGAGATCCCCTCAGATCGGCCAATTTGAGGGGTAGGCATGCGGGGCGAGTCGTACGTCATGGGGTGAGAGCCTTTGGGGATCTGCACCGGGCGGGAGTAGGACACCCCGCATGCCAGTTGTCGCTCCGAACAGATACCGGGGGTCAGCGCCCCGCATAAGCAAGTGTGGAGGACAGCGTCATGGTAGCAGAAGAGGAGGCGGTCATGAAGGAATATGCAGGGATAGATGTAGGCAAGCGGGAGTTGGTGGTGTGGGTGTTGGGGAAGGGGTTAGGGCGGTTCAGGAATGAGGCAGGGGGTATCCGGGAGATGCGGAAGTGGCTGAGAGCGGAGGGGGTGACGCAGGTGGTGTGTGAGGCGACGGGGGGCTACGAGCGGGGAGTGGTGGAGGGATTGAAGGGGAGCGGGGTGGCGGTGCACGTAGCGCATCCGACGCGGGTACGGGGGTTTGCGCAGGCGCTGGGACGTGGGGCCAAGACCGATCCTATGGACGCCGAGGTGCTGGCGCACTACGGGGCGATGATGAAGGTGGAGGGGGAGGAGGAGGCGGACGGGGCCAGTGAGGAGTTGCGAGAGGTGCTGGGGCGGCGGCAGCAGTTGGTGCAGCAGCGGGTGCAGGAACTCAATCGGCTGGAGAAGGGGCTTAAGGGAGCGAACAAGAAGTCCTGTGAGCGCCATGTGGCCTGGCTGGGCAAAGAGATCGCGCGGCTGGACAAGGCCCTCCAGGCGCTATGGCAGCGTTACCCGGAGTTGAGTGAACGGGCAGCCTTGTTTCAGAGCGTGAAGGGCGTGGGAGAGCTCACTGCGGCAACCTTGCTCGGGTACTTGCCCGAACTGGGCCAAGGCTGCGGCAGGGGCTTGACCTCCTTGGCGGGCTTGGCGCCCTGGTCTCACGACAGCGGCCAGCGTCAAGGCTACCGCGCCATCCGCGGAGGCCGTGGCACGGTCCGGCGGGCCTTGTACATGGCCGCGCTGTCAGCTACACGGTGCAACCCCGAACTGGGTGGGTTCTATCGTCGGTTGCGGCGCCGAGGTAAGCCCGCAAAGGTGGCCCTGGTGGCGGTGATGCGTAAGCTCTTGTTGCAGCTCCATGCCATCGCACGCCGCGGTACCCCGTGGTTGCCGACCCTCCACCCGCAACCGGATTAGCCCTTGTTTCCCATCACAGATACTCCCGCGCGCATGACAGGGGACCCAGGACACTTCGAATCCATCGGCAACCGCCTCGGATTCCGCGAGACACCCTCGGGCGACGACGAGTTGAATCTGGTATGGCGTGGCGGCCGCTTTCCGGCGCTGCTGTGCCTCGGCATCGCCTGCTTCCTGCTGTTGCTCTCCTTTCCGGTCTTTCTCGCCATCCGCACCCATGGGCTCGACAGCGCGGTGGGGAACCTGTGGTACTTCCCGGCCATGAACGTGGTGCTGTTCGGAGTGGTGGCGTTCCTGCTGACGCTCAAGCGGACGATCCGGATCGACCGGCGTGCCGGCAAGGTGCACATGGCCCGCACCAGCCTGTTCATGCGGCGCCGGTTGACGCTGGAGTTCGACGAGGTGCGGGCCGTGAGGGTGGCCGACGACCAGGTCTATAGCGGCTTTGCCGTGGCGGGCTCCACCGCCGGGCAGAAATCCTTCCCGGCGCGCTCTCTGCGCCTGCTGCTCTCCGGCTCGCAATCCGTGCTGCTCGACCGGGGCGGCGGCAGGCGGCTCGACGCGCTGGCGGAACACATCGGCGGCTTCATGGACAAGCCGGTCGAGGTGGTGCCACGGGGGAGTTCGGCGGCCTCCGGCGGGGGTTGACCGCCTACGGGATTCTTCCTATAAACAGGGCGTCGTTCGGGTATCTTCACAGACCCCGCCAAGCAACGAGCCAGTTAACGAATCTCACGATCGGAGACGGATTTTCATGGACAAGAAGATCAAGTTTCGCGTCAACGGGACGGAGCACGAGATGGAGGTGCCCACCAACCGGTTGCTGGTGGACCTGCTCCGTTACGATCTGGGGCTCACCGGAACCAAGGAAGGCTGCAGCGTCGGCGTGTGCGGCGCGTGCACGGTGCTCGTCGACGGAGAGATGGTGAGTTCGTGCCTGGCGCTGGCGGTGTTCGCCGACGGCCACGACGTGACCACGGTGGAGGGCCTCGCCCAGGACGGCGAGCTGCACCCCGTGCAGCAGAGCTTCATCGCCTACGGCGGCTTCCAGTGCGGCATCTGCACCCCGGGCCAGGTGGTGGCAGCCAAGGCGCTGCTCGACCAGAACCCCCGCCCCAACGAAGAAGAGATCAAGGACTGGATGATGGGCAACCTGTGCCGCTGCACCGGCTACTACAAGATCATCGAATCCATCGAGAAGGCGCACGAGTTCGCCAAGTAAGGGGTTGAGGAATGATCGCTTTTGACTACCGCACTCCCGGAAGCCTCGAAGAGGCCTACGCGGACCTGAAGGAACTCGGCTCCGACGGCAAGATCATCGCCGGCGGCACCGCGCTCGTGATCATGATGAAGCAGCAGCTCCTTCAGCCGAGCTGCGTCATCAGCCTGCGCAACGTCGCCGGGTTGAGCGACATCTCGGAGAACAACGGCAGCGTGCGCATCGGCGGCCTCGTGAGCCATGCCCATCTGGATGCGTCCGACGTGGTGCAGAGCAAGCTCCCGGTGCTGGGCGCCACCTACCACCACGTGGCCACGCAGCGTGTGCGCACCATGGCCACGGTGGGCGGCGGGCTGGCCCATGCCGACCCCAACCAGGATCCGCCTCCGACCTTCATCGCCCTGGGCGCGAGCTTCGAGCTGGGCTCCGCGGGCGGCAGCCGCTCGGTGGCCGCCGAGGATTTCTTCAGCGACTACTATGAGACGGTGCTCGATCCGGAGGAGATCGTCACCGGCGTGAACGTGCCGCTCATGGCCGCCAACAGCGGCGCCGCCTATCTCAAGTTCCTGCCGCGCTCGGCCGACGACTACGCCACGGTCAGCGCCGCCGCGGTGGTGACGCTGGACGACGCCAAGTCCACCATCCAGGACGTGCGCATCGCCATGGGCAGCGTCAACACCACGCCCGTGCGGGCAACGGCTTCCGAGGACGTGCTCCGAGGGCAGCCGGTGAAGGCCGAGGGCCTGCGCGAAGCCGGCGAGAAGGCCAAGGACCACACCGACCCGGTCAGCGACTTCCGCGGCTCGGGATCCTACAAGACGCAGATGGCCGCCGTGTTCGTGCGGCGCGCGCTCGAGCAGGCCATCGCCAACGCATCCTGAGCAACGGAGGAATCGAGTGAAATTCAGCCAAAGCGCAACCGTGCCCGCGGGGCGCGAGCCCCTGTGGCAGCTTCTCATGGACATCCCCAGGGTCGCCACCTGCCTGCCCGGCGTCCAGGACGTCGAGCAGGTGGACGGCGAGACCTACCAGGGGACCCTGAAGGTCCGCGTCGGCCCCATCGCGTTGAGCCTGCAAGGCAAGATCGTGCTGGAGGAAAAGGACCAGGACGCCTGGCGCGCCGCACTCCGCGCCGAGGCCGAGGACCGGCGCGTGGCCGGCGCCATGCGCGGCAAGTCCACCATGGAGCTCAAGGAGCTGAGCGCCGGCGAGACCGAGTTGACCGTCGAAACCGACGTCAACATCCTCGGCAAGATCGGCGAGTTCGGCCAACCCATCATCCGCAAGAAAGCCGACCAGATGCTCAACACCTTCATCGACAACATCAAGAAGGAGCTGGCGTCGAACTAGTGTCCTGAGCCTGAGCGGTTCTCGAAACGAACGGGCGGCCGGTAGATGATAGACTACCGGCCGCCCGTTCGTGTTTGGGGCGGAGTCGGCCGACCCGCGAAAGGACAGGAAGCCGATGGCCAAAGAGAGCGTTTCGCAAGAATCGGCATGGGCTCGCCCGCGGGACGGTCAGGACGCGGCGCGCTCCGACGACACCACGGTAAACTAATCTTGCCGACGTGTTCTTGGGATAGGGGCCGTCTGTTTTTGGAAGACATCCGACGCCGGATCCGCGCCGTACAGATCTGACTCGGATAGGGCTGTCGTGATTCGAGCAAGTAGAAGCTGGGCAGGCATGTCTTTCCCCGCACGCAATTGTACGGGTATTTTCCCAAAATTGGCCATTTCCAATGTTATATGACCATTGAATCCGGGATCAATTTTGGGGGCCGTCACGTGAACCGAGATACCTATTCTTGCAAAGCTGCTTCGTCCCTCAACAAGCCCCATTAACGTGTTTGGCATATGCACCTGTTCTAGTGTTTGCGCAAGAACGAAATGGCTTGGCTCTAACAGAAAGCTGTCGGCTTCCTCATCTTCCCAAAGGTCCTCTGAATCCCAGAGTGAGGGATCCATTTGTATTGAAGGGAGATAGCCGGGCGGTTTCTTGAAGGTGGTGAACCGCCTGCCGAGGAGCAAGTCGATTGAAACCTGCCTGACCCTATTCGGTGGAATTTCCGGGTCGAAGGAAAGGGTTCCGCGTTCAAGTTGATCGAGAATGTCAGGGCGAGAGAGGAACAACCGGTTGCACCTTGGCACGCGATGCCTGTACTTGACCAACGTCAAAAGCGTGCCCTTGAACAATGACGTTCACTGTATTGCCCTGAATTGCGGTAACGTAAGCAAGCACATGTGTATTCCCGGTTTCTACTGGTTCCTTTAGCGCACCAACATCAACAAATCCAAGCCACGGACCTGCTGAGTGTTCAACACGAGCAAGTCGCTCATTTGAAAATGGTCCGGGTTTTACTTCGCAGGGAATCCACACTTTGCCGCCAACTTGAGGAGCCATGTCGCCTCCATCTTTTCAAATGCCTACGGCGGACGATCTCTTGGAGAGATTGAGCTGTTGACCGACTAGCAGACCGGGATGAGGGCTGTCAACCTCAAGCGGAGCATTCGCCTCTCGCCGCCAAAGCTTGGCATCGCTGAAGGACCTGTCGACCTCCGGGTTTTCGGTCATCCCGTTCGTATCCTTTTGCTTGAGCTTTGCACGCGGCGCCCACCTGTCGCGGTCCGTGCAGACCGACGCCTTAACGGCAGCATCTATGCGATCACGGCAAGCATGTCAGCGTGGACTTGGCGCCAGTCCCGGGCAAGATCGATGCTTCGAGCCCGGATCGAGAAGCCTTCCAGGCGGACATCGGCCGACAATGGCGTATCGACCACTGGGTAGAGCAAGATCCCTTCGTGTTTCGGTCCGGCCGGCCCGGTGGCCTCTCGGTTCCGCAGGTAGGCCAAGAGTTGGTAGAGGTTGTGCGAGTGCAGTTTCCCGCCGTAGCGGCCGCCCAACGACTCTTGGTAGTACTTGGCGTCCATGATGATTCGCCGGCCCGGCGCTTCGAGGATGACGTCGGCTTCCATGCGCGGGAGCCGTGAGCGCTGATGGTCAGGCGTTCCTTCGTCAACCCACGGGATCGTACGTCCGCGATGATTGACCCGGTAGCGCTCCTGCTCGCGGCGATAGAACTCGATGATAAAGTCCTCGTACAAGCTCGCCATCCGCTCTTCGCTGAATTCTGTGAACCGGGCCTCGCCGGACTGCTCGTCGACCAGCATCTGCTCATGGATGAGCCGGCACACGGACAACAGGAAGCGATAGTACCGGCGGTTGCGGTCGAGTTGCACTTGCTGGAACAAACGGCGATTCAACCGCACCACGCTTACGCCGTCGAGTTTGGTGTAGGCGTTCCGGATCTCCCTGCGCACTTCCAAGTTCAGGTCCTGAACGCTTAGCAGCGACCGCAACGTGGAACGCAGGATGCGGTTGTGCAGCACGTCGTGCGACAACTCCTCGAAGTCGCAAGTCACGCGTCCGCGGGCGCGGAGTGACCGCTTCGCCGTCTCGCTCACGGCGATCTTCCCGCGAATGCCAGAGAGGTCCTCTCGTACCTCCCGGTAGCCGCGGTCGATGCCCCTGCGGATCAGCCGGAAGGTCCCTTCGGCCAGCACCTTGCCCAGCAGGTCGTGGACTTGTTCCAGTCCATCCAACTCCTCTAGCCGCACCACGTCCCGCTCCTCCACATGGCTCCAGGCGTAGCAAAGAAGGTAGTAGATGTTGGCGATGGGAATCTTCCGGTCCATCAGCGGCGCAAATCGTCGATCATCCTGTCCACCTGCTCTGGTCGATCGAACCAGTACTCGCGCAGCAGGGGTGCGATTTGGGTATCGACGATCCCCGTGTACCATTGTTCGTCGGCCGAGTCGTCGGGCACGAAGTAGCTGTGTCCGATCCGGAAGCCGGGCCCGAGGTCCTTGTCGTCGCGGATGCGTTCGTTCAGCGCCGACAGGTTCCGGTCGATCCGGTCCACGAGCGACAGGTCCACGTCCGCGTTGAGCAGATAGTCCCGGAACTGCCGGGTGCCGTAGGCGGGTTCAAGCGTCTCGAATGCGAACCGGCGGCGGAGCGCGTAGTCGACGATGGCCAGGGACCGGTCCGCGGTATTCATGAGTCCCAGGATGTGCACGTTGTCCGGCACACTGAACCGTTCACCGACGGTGCTGTAAGTGAGCGAGATCGCGTGGTCCGGGCCGCGCTTGTCCGCTTCGATGAGCATGAGCAGTTCCCCGAAAATCCTCGACAGATTGCCCCGGTTGATCTCGTCGATGATGAAGATGAAGGGCGTCTCCGGCTCCTGCTCCGCGCGCTTGCAGAACTCGAAGAACACCCCGTTGCGCAACGTGAACCCGCCCGTCTCCGTCGGACGCCAACCCTGCACGAAGTCCTCGTAGGCATAGGACTGATGGAACTGCACCATCTCGATGGAACGCGAGTCCTTGTACCCGATCAGGCACCACGCGATTCGCTTGGCGATGAACGTCTTGCCGACCCCCGGAGGCCCCTGGAGGATCAGGTTCTTGCGCAGGGCGAGGGAGTCAAGGATGCGCTGTAGCTGTGATTCTTCGACGAACAGGTCGGCGAGGGCGGTAGCGATGGTGTAGGGTTCGGGGTCTAGCTCCAGGCCCGGCTTTTTCCCGTAGGTCTCTTCGTAAATTTCGCTCAGGTTTCGTCCTTCGAACATCCATTGTGGGCAGGGGTGCATCCGGCCGACAGCCCTTCTTGTGGCCGCAGTAAGCGACATCTCTTCGCCGAGAAATGTGACCCTGTTCTGCGACACGACGATCGCTTCTTTACCGGTTTTCACGGAAACCAGCCGAGACCCGATCGGAATGCCCATCTCCACGAAGTTCAGGTTCGGTCTGCGTCCTGGGTCTTTACTGCCCCCCTTCCCATTCGCTTGCGCATCGGCATCGTCATCTACCAAACTGAAGATGTCCCGTAGTTCCTGCTTGTACGGAGTGAATCGGGTCAGCGTCTTGGTGGTTATCCAGTTGTTCAGTCTGATCGGTGTGTGACAAGAATGCCACTGGACTGTCCGCAGGTTCGGGTATTCTGCCCGCTCGGGGTCATGCACGTACTCTCCGGTGACCATGCCCCACCCGAGGATGACGGAGCGCCCTTTCTTCGCGATGAGGACGTCACCGACCTTCATTTCATGTGCGAATTCCCACACAGCGAGCGAGTGGAACCTCGGATTTTCCCCGAAACCGTTCTCGGTCAGTGCGTTTTGGATGGCTTCCCTGGTCTTGTATTCGCCAAGGTCGCCGAGTTTGTCGTATCCGATGGCCGCGATATCGTGTTCAAGGAAGTCTCGCCACAAGCGTGCACCCTCGCCCGCCGTAATAGCCCACACGTCGGCCGTGCCGAATCGATCGCGGTACCACTTCTCCTCGCTCGGCTTATCTGTGCCGTTCTGCGGTGACGGACCGTCTTGCCAACGGTTTTTCAAGGGTGGGTGGTAGAATAATATTTCCTCGCCAGGACGCTCGTTTTGAAGCCGTCTCACTACCGCCAGCAGAGACTTGTCGAGGTTGATGAGGTCCATGTTGTCAACATCAGGCTTCTCGCCCGTTTCGTCATGGAAGGCTTTGACGATGGCTTTTTTGTGGCTCAACGAGACGATGGGTTCGAACACGTCCGGGAACAATAGGAACAACACGGCATGGCGAAACAGCCGTTGGCGGCCTTCTCTGTGACTATCGACCCACTCCGCAAAAACCCAGGGATCACTCAGCAGCGATTCCCGATCCCGCGAGGAACATGAGATCCAGTCGAGCATCAGGGTGATGATGAAGTTGAATTCACGCCACTGGTGTCCCCAATAGGCCCTGCCTGGAAAAATGATCCCCCTGTCCAGAACATCCCCCAACGCCCGGTGATCGCGGTGATCGTTAGGCAGCGCCGTTCCGGACGACTCCCAGACCGTCCTGATTCTGTCGAGCTTTGTGCCCCCTTTTCCGGTGGCGATCAGGAGATACAACCACGTCATTTCCGCCCACAGCCGCTTAGCTTCCGGGGACGCGGGTTCGAGTTGGCGCCGCAGCTTCTCCTCGAACGAATCGGTCCCCGTGTCGGGGCGTTCGACGAAGTGGGTATGGAGTTGTCCGAAGTATTCCCGCGTCCAGAGCCGTTCGTCGGTGAACACCGAACCGCCGTCGAGCAGACATCGCTGTTTCCATTGCTCGGCGGCGTCGAGGATGAGAGCGGCGCGTTCCAGTCGACTCATGGGACCTCCTTGCAGCAACGATTTAACCCTACATTCCTAAGGGATTGTGTCCGGTGTCCGCAATGGAGGAACAACTGTAGTAGCTGCCGTATGAGGGCTTCCGGCTCCGTTCGCCGCTTTGGGCCCGATCTGATAACGTCGTTTGCGGGGTCTATGAATCATTCTGCAGTAGATTCGGATGTGCCGGCGAAGGTCGGAACGGATCGAAGAGTGGACAAGTTTTCAGGCAGGTTGAAGGAGACGATCCGCCGGGAGTGCTCCGGGAGTGGCCCGCCCGGCATCGTCCGCGTGGAGACCGTGATCCATTCCACGGATGCCCTGGTATGGCTGAGGGAGCAACCGCCTTCCGCTGCCAGGATGTACTGGGCCGACCGGGACGGCCGCGATGAGGTGGCCGGTGTCGGCACCACGGACCTCGTTGCGGGCCCCGATTCGGATGGCGTCGATTCGTTGTTCGAACGGTTGCGAGATCGGCTCGAGGGCGGAGAATCGGCGGCGAGGTACTTTGGCGGCATGCGCTTCAACGGCACGGAAGCGTCGGATGACGAGTGGCGGGATTTCGGCGGTTACCGTTTCGTGTTGCCGCGATTCGAGTTGAGCCAACGGGGCTCGGACAGCGTGCTCGCGTGCCAGTGGTTGCGATCGGTCGACGCGGTCGACACCCTGATGAGGGACGTCGATGCGCTGGTCTTCCCGGCCGCCGGGGCCGCCTGTGTGCACCCGGCGGCCACGGCCCGCGAGGACCTGCCGGACAGGGCGGGATGGGAGTCCGCCGTGGCTGGGACGCTGGATCTGGTCGCCGGGAACTCCGTCGGCAAGGTGGTCCTGGCCCGGAAATCGGTCTTCGGGTTCCCTGCCGCTCTCGATCCCATCGCTTGTATGCAGGCCCTGTTGCCGGAAGCGGAGCGCTGCTATCGGTTCTGCTTCGTGCCGGCGCCCGCCCGGGCCTTTCTCGGGGCGCCGCCGGAGCGACTGTACCGCCGGGAGGGGCGGCGCATCCTGTGCGACGCCATCGCCGGCACTCGCACGCGCGGCGACGGCGCTTCCCTGGACCGCCAACTCGAACGCGATCTCATCGGCAGCGAGAAGGAGCGGCGCGAGCAGGACTACGTGGTCCGGGGAATCCGGGAAAGCCTCTCCCCACTGTGCACGTCGTTGAACGGCGGAGTCGATCCTTCGGTAGTGAAGCTGCGCCAGTGCCAGCACCTCATGAGCAACTTCGAGGGCGTGCTCCGGGACGGCGTCGGCGACGCCGAGTTGGTGAAGGCGTTGCACCCGACACCGGCCGTCGGCGGCTACCCTACCGGCCGTGCGGTCCGGGAGATCGAGGAGAGAGAACCCTTCGACCGCGGCTGGTACGCGGGTCCCGTGGGCTGGGTGGGCCGGGATAGCGCCGAATTCGCTGTGGCTATTCGCTCCGGGCTCGTCGACGGACCCACGCTGTCGGTGTTCTCTGGCGCGGGAATCGTAGCCGGCTCCGTGCCCGGCGACGAGTGGGACGAGCTGGACTACAAGATCAGCCACTTCACCCACGCCCTAAACCTTCCGCGATGACGCAAGCCCCCAACCTGAACCAACTGTGGGCGACGCTGCTGGTCGAGGAGCTGGTCCGCAACGGCGTCGACACGTTCTGCGTGGCTCCGGGGTCGCGCAGCACGCCGCTGGTGGTGGCGGTGGCACGGAACGGCCGTGCCCGTGGCATCGTCCACTACGACGAGCGCGGGGCGGCCTTTCATGCCCTGGGGTACGGGCGCGTGACGGATGTGCCGGCCGCGGTCATCACCACCTCGGGCAGTGCCTTGGCCAACGTGTGGGCGGCGGTGGTGGAGGCATCGTTGGAGCGGGTGCCGCTGCTGGTGCTGAGCGGCGACCGGCCGCCGGAGCTGCAGGACGCCGGCGCCAACCAGACCATGGACCAGGTCAAGTTCTTCGGCGCCTACGCGGAGTGGTCGGCGAGTCTGCCGTGTCCTTCCACCGACGTCGATCCCGCCGTGGTGTTGACCACGGTGGACCAGGCGGTGAGCCGTTGCCGCGGGCCCGCCGCCGGCGCCGTGCACATCAACTGCATGTTCCGGGAGCCTTTGGCCCCCACGGTGCAAGGAGACGGTTTCGAGACATACCTGGAGCCCTTGCGCTCGTGGCGCGACGGCCATCACGCCTACACCCGTTACGACAGCGCGCCGGCCCAGCCAGAACCGGAGCTGCTCGCGGAGGTGGTGGAGCTGGCCGCACGCCGTCCCCGCGGCCTGCTTGTGGCCGGCCGCCTGCCGGATCCGGCGGCGCGCGCGGCCGTGGCCGATCTCGCCGAGGCGCTCGGCTGGCCGTTCCTTCCCGATGTCACCTCCGGGCTTCGGCTCGACAGCAGGCTGGGGACCGCGGTGCCCTACCAGGACGTCCTGCTCGGCTCAAGGGAGTTCATGCAACGGCACCCCATCGAGGCGGTGATACACGTGGGCGGCCGGTTTACGTCGCGACGGCTGCCGGACCACCTGGAGGCCATCCGGCCCAGGGACTACGTCGTGGTGGACGGCCACCGGGACCGGCAGGACCCCATTCACCGGGCCACGCGGCGGTTCCAGTTCCCCGTAGCCGATTTCTGCCGCGGGCTTACGGCATTGGTCCGGGATGCCGGCGACGCGGACTGGCTCGCGGGATGGCAGCGGGCGTCGGAGCAGGTGGGCAGCCGGTTGGCCGCGAGGCTGTCCGCGGATCAGGGCCTGAACGAGCCCAAGGCGGCCTGGCTGGTGTCGCGCCATATCGGAGAGGGGGAAGGGTTGTACCTGGCGTCGAGCATGCCGGTCCGCGACGTGGACACCTTCGGCTGTCCCAGGCCGGAGCCGGTGGTGGCGGCCGCCAACCGGGGCGCCAGCGGCGTCGACGGCACCATCGCTACGGCCACGGGATTCGCGCGCGGCCTGGGCAGGTGCGTGACCCTCATGATCGGCGACCAGGCCTTCCTCCACGACCTGAACTCCTTGCGGCTGACCCAGACCCTCGACAACCCGTTCGTCATCGTCGTGTTGAACAACGATGGGGGTGGGATCTTCTCGTTCCTCCCCATCGCCGGTTTTTCCGATGTCTTCGAGCGCTACTTCGGCGTCCCCCACGGCATCACGTTCGAGCACGCCGCGGCGTTGTTCGATCTAGACTACGCCCAGCCGTCCTCGGTAGACGAGTTCCTAGGCGCCTACGAACAGGCCCGACACCGGAGCGGAGCCACCGTTATCGAGGTACAGACCGCGCGTCAGGACAACTACGAACTTCACCTGAGCCTGCGGAAAGAGGCGGTGGAAGGGTTGTAGCGTGGTTCGCCGGGATTCCGGGTCAAGCCCGGAATGACGATTCGAACACTGGCGGCTCCTACGCAACGAGACAAGGACACCGGTTTGGCCGAACCGTACCAACTTCACTACGAGCTTCACGGCAGCGGGGGAGACCCGGATATGGCGCTGCTGTTTCTCCATGGCTTCATGGGTTCGGGGCGGGACTGGATGGAGACGGTGGAGGCGTTGCCGGAGTATCGGTGCATCCTGGCGGACCTGCCCGGACACGGCCTGAGCGCGGAGTGCCGGCACGACCTCTTTCCGATGCCACGGGCCGCGCTGGCGCTACTGCCAGTGCTGGACGATCTCGATGTACGGCAGTGCGTGCCGGTGGGTTATTCGATGGGCGGGCGGCTTGCGCTCTACCTCGCGTTGACCCACCCGGATCGTTGCCGTGGGCTGGTGGTGGAATCGGGTTCTCCTGGGCTGGAATCGCAGCAGGAACGCGAGAGCCGCCGGGAGTGGGACGAAGCCAAGGCATCCGAGTTGGAACGGCAGGGGCTCGACGCCTTTCTGGAGGCTTGGTACCAGCAGCCGCTGTTCCACTCCATCGGCCGTGACCAGGCCCGGTTCCGCGAGTTGATGGACCGGCGGCGGCACAACGATCCCGCGGGCCTCGCCCGCTCCCTCCGCCTCATGGGTACGGGCTCTCAGCCTTCCCTGTGGCGGCAGCTCCCTGCGATCCCGTTCCCGTGGCTGGCCGTGGCCGGCGAGCTCGACGCCCGCTACAGAAAAACCATGCGGGATATGGTAAGCCTCTCGGAAAACGGCAGGCTCGTGACCATCCCGGACGCGGGCCACAACACGCATTTCGAGAACCCCGAGGCGTTCTCCCGCACCTTGCGGGAGTTCCTGGCGTCCTGCCGCTGACGAATGTCGAGGTGGATGGGATCTCTTCCCGGCCACACGGAACGCCCGGGGTCACAGGATCGAGGGTTGAGCATGTCTGCAATCGAATGGACCGAGGCGGGACAGTACACCGACATCAAGTATCACAAGACCGACGGCATCGCGAAGATCACCATCAACCGGCCGGAGGTGCGCAACGCCTTCCGGCCGCTGACGGTGGAGGAGATGATCCAGGCGCTGGACGAGGCGCGCAACGACCCGACCATCGGGGTGGTGATTCTCACCGGCGAGGGCAAGGAAGCGTTCTGCTCCGGCGGTGACCAGAAGATCCGCGGGGATTCGGGGTACAAGGACGCGGCCGGCGTGCACCGGCTGAACGTGCTGGATTTCCAGCGCCAGATGCGCAGTTGCCCCATGCCCGTCATCGCCATGGTGGCGGGCTACGCCGTGGGCGGCGGCCACGTGCTGCACGTCATGTGCGACCTCACCATCGCCGCCGACAACGCCATCTTCGGGCAGACCGGCCCGCGGGTGGGCTCCTTCGACGGCGGCTACGGCGCCACCTACCTGGCGCGCATCGTCGGCCAGAAGAAGGCGCGCGAGATCTGGTACCTGTGCCGGCAGTACAACGCCCAGGAGGCCCTGGACATGGGGCTCGTGAACGCGGTGGTGCCCTACGAGCGGCTCGAGGAGGAAACCGTCCAGTGGTGCCGCGAGATCCTCGCCAAGTCGCCCATCGCCATCCGCTGCCTCAAGGCCGCGTTCAACGCCGACTGCGACGGCCAGGCCGGCCTGCAGGAGCTGGCGGGCAACGCCACCATGCTCTTCTACATGACGGAAGAAGGACAGGAAGGGCGCAACGCCTTCGTGGAGAAGCGCCAGCCTGACTTTTCCAAGTTCCCCAGGCGTCCCTGAACCGGCCACAGGCGACAAGGGCACCCAGTGGCACAGGACACGCGCCCCGAGCCGCCCGGCGCCGTCTCGGTTTGGTTGCTTGCGGCAAGACCCAAGACCCTCTGGGCATCCATCTCCCCGGTTGTCATCGGCACCGCCATGGCCTTCGGCGACGGCGGGTTCCACGCATTCGCGGCGCTGGTGGCGCTGGCGTGCTCGGTGCTGATACAGGTCGCCACCAACTTCGCCAACGATCTCTTCGACTACGAGAAGGGCGCGGACACCGAGGCCCGGCAGGGGCCAATGCGTGTCACACAGGCCGGACTCGCAACCCCCGGCATGATGAAGCGCGGTATCCTCGCGGTGCTGACGCTGACGCTGCTCGGAGGCCTCTACCTCATCTGGCGCGGGGGATGGCCGGCCGCCCTCATCGGCGTCCTCTCGGTGACGGCCGGGATGCTCTACACCGGCGGACCCCGCCCCCTGGGGTACCTGGGCCTAGGCGACCTCTTCGTGCTGGTGTTCTTCGGCCCGGTGGCGGTGGCCGGCACCTACTACGTGCAGGCCCTGACCGTCAACGCCACGGTGATCATCGCCGGCTTGGCCCCGGGGCTCCTGTCCGTCGCCATCCTCGCGGTCAACAACCTCCGCGACGCCGACGAAGACCGCCGGACCGGCAAGCGCACGCTGGCGGTGCGCTTCGGCCCGGGCTTCACCCGCGCCGAATACATCATCGCCGTGGTGGCGGCCTGCATACTGCCGCTGGTGCTCTACCTCGTCTCGGGCGCGCATCCCTACTCGGTCGCCACCGTGGCCGTCATCGTCGTGGCGCTGCCCGCTATTCGCCGCCTCTTCACTACCGAAGGCCCGCTCCTCAACCCCGTCCTCGCCGACACCGCGCGCCTGCTTCTGCTCTACAGCGCCGTGTTCTCCATCGGATGGGCGCTGTGAGAAGCCGTTCTTGTACTCCGACAGGTTGTCCCTTGGAGGAAGTAAATCGATGGGGGGATCAAGGCCACATGTCGGCCAAGTCACTTATTGTGGAGGTGTCGAGAGGCTTGATGATGGTTTCATCGGCAGTCCATGCGGATGTTGCGGCCAACGACATCGCTACGACAACAGCCATAAGTAACAATTTTCTCATCGTCGTGACCCTTATTCTTTGCATCTGGACAACTGGCTTGCTAGGTCAAGCTGTTTCTTGGACAAATTCTCCTTCGCTTTCGTCTTGCTGTCAATAACGTGGTCTATTTTTACAAGCTCATTTCCCCAGTTCGTTGAACCTTGTTCAAGCTCTCCTTTTATCCGATATCTGGTTACCTTGGCATTGAAGATTGCTGTTTCTGCCTCTAGTAGTTCCGTATTCGTCTCGGCTAGTTGTAAGCCCGTTCGCGCTTCACAGGCAAGCTCACGCAGTTCCTCTTTCGTCGCGAAGAAGCTCAACGATCCGACGATACCCCCAGCGATGACGACCAAACCTGCCACGACGGCGACGATTTCTCTGTACTTCTTCCACACCATATAGGAAGTTTCCAACCGTGGAGAATATACCGTGAGTAGGTTTCCCGTACAAGTTCGGTCTTTCCAACGACCCGAAAGTGTGAGTCAGAGTACGGGAGTGGAAGCGTAACTTACGGAGAAACTGGACAAGCAACACCGTGATCATCTCGAGTTGCCGGCTCTTTCGCTACTGCCTGCCGCTGGCGGGTCCGCTGCCGTTGGCGGGTCGCGTCATTCACGAGCGCGCGGGGATCCTGGTCCGGATCGATTCGGATTCGGGGGCGTCAGGCTGGGGCGACGTCGCATCGTTGCCGGGGTTCAGCCGAGAGAGCGTCGAGGAGGCCGAGGCGGAGTTGACGGCGTGGGTGGAGCGGCTGCGGGGCGCGGGTTTCGATCCGCGGGGCGACGCTGTCGCGTTGTGGCTGGGGAGCGAAACGGCGCCTGCGGCGTCGCCGTCGGTGCGGTTCGGGTTGGAAACGGCACTGGCGAGCCTTGCGCGACGGATCGAGGATCCGGAGGGGGCCGAACTGGGTTGCTTCGAGGGCACGGTTCCGGTCAGCGGGTTGCTGGCGGGTTCCCGCGAGCAGGTTCTCGCGGACGCGGGGCGGCTGCGGGACGCGGGTTGCCGGGCGGTCAAGCTCAAGGTGGGCACCCGGCCGGTGGTTGAAGACGTGGAGCTTGCCCGGATGGTTCGTGACGCCATTGGCGACGGCGTGGCGTTCAGGCTCGACGCCAACCGGAGCTGGACCCTGGAGCAGGCGGTGGCTTTCGGCCGGGAGGTCGGCAACAGCGGCGTGGAATACCTGGAGGAACCGTTGCGCGAGCCGGAGCACCTGCGAGACTTCTTCGATGCCACCGGCATTCCTGTGGCGTTGGACGAAAGCCTGCTGGAGCTTCGGCCGGACGATCTCGAAGGGCGCCGCGAGGTGGGCGCCGTGGTGTTGAAGCCGACGCTGCTGGGCGGCATCACCAGCGCCAGGCAATGGGTGGCCAAGGCGGCGGCGTTGAACATCCGCCCGGTGGTGAGCAGTTGTTTCGAAAGCGGCGTCGGATTGCTGGCGTTGGCGGAGCTCGTATGGGCTTCCACGAGAGACGCGGTGCCCGCGGGCCTCGACACCTACCGTTGGCTCGACGCCGACGTGGTCGAGCCGCGCATTCCGTTTCGCGCCGGTGCCGTCGAATGGAGCGACGCCACGGCCCGGGCCCATCGCATCGTCGAATCGAGGCTGAGCGAGATTCGGCATGACTGAGATTCGCTGCCCCCTCGAAGAAGCGGCCGAGCGCCACGGCGACCAGACCGCGATCGTCAGCGGCACACGGGTGGTGTCCTACGAGGAGTTCCAGCAGCGCGTGGCGCGGGCGACGGCAGCGTTGCGGCGGGCGGGGTGCAACCCCGGCGAGCGCGTGGCCATACTCGCACCCAACAGCCCGGACTACTTGGTGTGGTTGCTCGCGGTGCTCCGCTTGGGGGCAGTGTGCTGTCCCATGAACACGCGACTCCCGCACCGAACGGTGGCGGATCTTCTGCGCCGCGTCGATTGCCGCAAGCTGGTGGTGCAGGCGCCGGAGCCGAACTTGGCCGGCGACATTGCGGGGGGCGTGAAGGCCCCCGGCGGAAGCGGCATGGAGCTCCCGGAGCTTGGCCTGCAAATCATCGACGGCCAGGACCTCCAGGCGACGGAGGGCCGTGGCGTGAAGGCGGCCGTGGAGCCTGGGGATACGGATGCCCAGGACTCCACCATGCCCCTCGACCACCCCGCCACCATCGTCTTCACCTCGGGCAGCACCGGCACCCCCAAGGCCGTGCTCCACTCCTACGGCAACCACTACTACAATGCCCTGGGCTCCAACACGAATCTGCTTCTGGTACCCGGCGACCGCTGGTTGCTGGACCTGCCGCTCTACCACGTGGGCGGGCTCGGCATCCTGTTCCGGTCCCTGCTGGCGGGCTCCACGGTGGTCATGCCCGACCAGGGAGAGTCCCTCGACGCGGTGCTGAGCCGGTACGAGGTCACGCACCTGTCGGTGGTGGTGACCCAACTGCACAGGCTTTTGCAACAACCCGAGTCCGTGCGCTACCCCGCGCTCCGTTACATCATCCTGGGGGGCAGCCCGGTGCCGCTGAAGCTTCTGGAGCGCGCCGCCGCCCGCGGCCTGCCGGTGTTCGCCAGCTACGGCTGCACCGAGATGGCCTCGCAGGTGGCCACCACCGGGCCCGGCTCCACCACGGCCCAGCGGCTGACCTCGGGGAAGCTGCTGCCGCACCGCAGGCTGCGGATCGGCGAAGAGGGGGAGATCCAGTTGGCCGGAGAGACGTTGTTCATGGGCTACGTGGACGGCGGCAGGGTGCGGCGGCCCCTGACCGCGGACGGCTGGTTCGCCACCGGCGACCTCGGGAGGGTCGACGAGAACGGGTACCTGACGGTCATCGGCCGGCGCGACAACCGGTTCTTCTCGGGCGGCGAGACCATTCATCCGGAGGAGATCGAGCGCGTTCTGACCGATCACGACAGCGTCCAGCAGGCGGTGGTGGTGCCGATTCCAGACGAGGAGTTCGGCCAACGCTGCGTGGCGTTCGTACAGCCGCGGGGGAGTTGTCCCGACGGCGCGTCGCTGGCGGAATGGCTGGGGCAGACCCTGCCGCGTTACAAGGTGCCGGACGCCTTCTACCAGTGGCCCGCCGCCGAAGCCCACGCGTTCAAGGTCGACAGGGCGCGGTTTCGCCGTCTGGCGGTGGACGGGCCGAGAGCGCCGTTGGCAGACTCCGAAGGCACTCCCTCTCCCTCCGGCGACCCCGATCCGGCCCCCTCTCCCTCCGGGAGAGGGTCGGGGTGAGGGCGCCCGGCGCGAGCAGAAGAAACGGAGGACAACCATGCAGGCAGCCAAGCGGGGGACAACGAAGCCGACGGCGCGCCGGGACAGCAACAGCGAGTTGCTGTCGCTGCTCCGGCGCATGTGGGTGATCCGCGCCTTCGAGGAGAAGGTGTCCGCCCTTTACGCGGCGCGGGAGATCGTCGGCCTGCTCCATCTCGGCATCGGGCAGGAGGCCGTGGCCGTGGGCGTGTGCGGTCTGCTCGACACCGACGACGTGGTCTATGGCGGCCACCGCTCCCACGGACACGCCATCGCCAAGGGTGCGGACGTAAACCGGCTCATGGCCGAGCTGGCCGGGCGTGTCACCGGCTACTGCCGCGGCAAGGGCGGGTCCATGCACGTGGTGGCGGCGGAAACGGGTTTCGTCACCGCCAGCGGCGTGGTGGGGGGCACCGTGCCCCTGGCCCTGGGCGCGGCCTTCGCCGCCCGGGAGAGAGGTGCCGGGCACGTGGCGGTGGTGTTCTTCGGCGACGGCGCCGGGCAGACCGGTCCTTTCCACGAGTCCCTGAACATCGCCAGCCTGTGGCAGCTCCCGGTGATCTTCGTGTGCGAGAACAACGGCTACGCGGAGTTCACGCCGCTCTCCGCCCACACCAGGGTAGAGCGGCTGGCGCGGCACGCCGGCACATATGGCATCCCCAGCTCCACCGTGGACGGCAACGACATCCTGGCGGTGCGCAAGGCCATGAGCCGGGCCGTGGACAACGCTCGCGCCGGCAAGGGCCCGACCTTCGTCGAGTGCCTGACCTACCGGCTCCGCGGGCACTACGAGGGCGATCCGGGCAAGTACCGGGAGCTTTCGCAGTTGGCCGACTGGAAGAAGAAGGACCCCATCGCCCGCTTCACGCGGGTGCTGAAGCGGCGGCGCGCCGCCTCCGCCAAGGACTTCGAGAAGGCGGAGAGCGACGCGCGGGCCTTGGTGGAAGCGGCCGCCGAGTTCGCGCTGTCGTCGCCTTGGCCGGAGTCCGAGGAAACCGCGACACAAGTTTGCGCGTGAGGTGGACATGCCGGAGTTGAGCTATCTGGAAGCCATCCGCTCGGGACTGCTGGCGGAGATGCGGGAGGACCCCTCGGTGTATGTCCTGGGCGAGGACGTGGCGTTGGGGGGCCCCTTCGGGGTGACCCAGGGAATCGTCGAGGAACTGGGCGCGCACCGGGTCGTAAACACGCCCATCAGTGAGGGCACCGTCATGGGCGTGGCCATCGGCGCGGCCCTGTCGGGCCTGCGCCCGGTGGTGGAGATCATGTTCGTGGACTTCATCACGCTGGCCATGGACCAGCTCGTCAATCACGCGGCCAAGCTCCACTACATGTCCGGCGGGCAACTAAAGGTCCCGCTGACGGTCAGGGTCCAGTGCGGCGTCCAGGGCAACATGGGCGCCCACCACTCCCAGAGCCTGGAGTCGTGGTTCCTGCACGTCCCCGGCCTCAAGGTCGTCATGCCATCGAACCCGGCCGACGCCGAGAGCCTCATGAGGGATGCGATCCGCGACGACAACCCGGTGCTGTTCGTGGAGCACCGGGCGCTCTACTTCTCCCGCGCCGAGGTTCTCGAAGGCGGAAGCGGCCTTGCCATGGACAAGGCGGCGGTGCTCCGGGAAGGCGCCGAAGTGACCGTGGCCGCCGTCTCCAAGATGGTGGGGCCGGCCCTGGAGGCGGCGGAAGCGCTGGCGGGTGAAGGGGTTTCCGTCGAGGTCGTCGACCTCCGGAGCCTCGTTCCGCTGGACATCGACACCGTGGTGGAGTCGGTCAGGAAGACGTCACGGCTGATCGTGGTGCACGAGGCGGTGGAGCAGGGCGGGGTGGGCGCCGAGGTCGCCGCCCGGGTGCAGGAGCAGGCCCTCTACTACCTCGACAGCCCCATCCTCCGGGTCGCCGCACCCAACGCTCCGGTGCCGTGCGCGCCGCCGCTGGAGAGCGCGTTCGTTCCCGACAAGGAACGAATCGTGGAGGCGGTGCAGCGTGCGTTGTCGAGTCAACCCCTGTGATCGCAGAAACCGTTTCTCCTTCTGACAACGAGAAATGTCGGTCAAGTTCTCCTTCTCAAACGGAGAACTCGCTTGCGGCCCGTACGGGGTCGATGGGTGTCACTACCGGTGCAACCACTCCGGCTTGCGTTTCTGCACGAACGCCTGGACGCCTTCCTCCACGTCCTCGGTTTCCAGCAACTCCTTGAGGTAGATTTCCTCGGAGCGGGCGAGGGCGGCGGAAAGCTCCTTGAGGCCGATCTCCCGCAGGCCCTTGAGGGTGATGCGCAGCACCGCGCGGCTCTTGTCCAGCAACTCGTTGCGAAGCTCTTCCAGCGCTTCGCCTAGCCGGTCCCGGGGCACGACGCGGTTGACCAGGCCGATGGACTCGGCTTCCCGGGCAGACAGGCGGCGGCCGGTGAGTATCAACTCCGCCGCCCGGTGGTAGCCGATCTGCGAGGAGAACCGCGCCAGCGCCACCGGCGGGAAGCAGCCGACGGTGATCTCGGGCGTGGCGAACAGGCCTTCCTCGGAGGCCAGCACGAGATCGCAGGACGAGGCCAGCTCGCAGCCTCCGCCCAGGCAGACGCCGTCCACCACGGCAATGGTGGGCTGGCGCAGGCTCATCAGTTTCCGGATGACCCCGTGCACAAGGTCGAGCATCTCGGGCACCTGCGTCCGCGTGTGGTCCTTGACGTCCACGCCGGCGGAGAAGGCACGCTCTCCCGCGCCGCTGATCTCCACCAACTCCACGCCGTCGTCCCGGTCCAGTTCGTCGAGGACCTGCCGCAACTCCCGCAGCAACGCCAGGTTCAGCACGTTCAGGGGCGGCCGGTCGATGACCACGGACGCCACCCGGTTGGTCCTTTCCAGAAGAATTCCTGCCATCGTCACCCTCGAACTAGAACCGGAACACCAGGGACTTGATGGTGACCGGCACCGTGCCCGACGGTTCCAGAACCCGGCCCAGGTCGATGAAGTCGAAGTCGCGCAGGGTCACCCCGTCCAGCGTGAGCACGTCACCGGGGAGCCCGAAGTCCTGCTTGAGAATGGTGCCCACGAGGCCGGCCATGTCGTGATCGAATACCAGGTAGATGGGGCGTTCCGCCGCTACCGTCCGCGGCAACCCCGCCAGCAACCCGCGGCAGAAAGCGGCAATGCGGAAAGCGGCCGGCGGCCCCTGCCACGCGAACACCAGCGCCACCTCTGCCTCGCCCTCCTCCAGGTCGAAGGACTGAAAGTGGTTGCGGATGGCCTGTGCCATGGTTGCCGGGTCGATGTCGGCCTCGAGATCCACCGGGGGGCGCAGCACCTGGAGGTTCTTGCGTGGCAGCAACGCATCGTCGGAGCGGTAGATGGTGTTGCCGGACACCTGCACGGTGTGCTGCGCGGCCCCCATCACCGTGGCCCGGATGCACTCGCGGGCGCTCACAAGGCCGGCGGGCAGCGCCCCGCCGTCGATGCGGCGCCGCAACGCCTTCCCCAGCGGCGCTCCCAGATCCCCGTACGATGCGCTTTCGTTGCCGTATACGTACTCGCCGACGCCGCCGGAGAAGACCACGGCGTCGCACTTGCCGGACCCGTTCAGGGGTGGAGTTACCCACAGCCCCTCCAACTCCGGACCGGCGCCGTCACCGGTGGCGAGGGTCAGCACCACGTCCGCCATGTGGTCCGCCAGATGCTCCACGTCGGCGGGCGTGGCCCGGTCCCCTACGTTCCAGTCCAACCCGGCGCGGCTCGCCAGGGCCTTGCCGCCGGGCTCCAGTACGGTGATGGCGCCGTCGCCGTCGGTGGCCATCAGCCGTCCGCCCACGTGGAAGGCGGCGGTGCCGAGGACCCGTCCGCCGTCGGCCAGGGCGAGCTTGGTGGTGCCGCCGCCGATGTCGATGTTGAGCACGCGGCACTTCTGTTCCGCGGAGAATGCCACGGCGCCCGAGCCGTGGGCGGCCAGCAGGGCCTCGAAGTTGTGGCCCGCGGTGGCGCACACGAAGTCGCCCCGCTGGTCGGCGAAGAGATCGGCGATGGCCCGGGCGTTGTCCCGCCGTATGGCCTCGCCCGTCAGGATGATGGCGCCGGTGTTGACGTCGTCCGGGGTGAGCCCGGCCTCCTCGTAGGCGTCGTCCACGAGGCGGCCCAGGGCCTCGTCGTCGATGCGCTCGCGGTTGGCGGTGTAGGGAGTGAAGCGAATGGGGGAGAGGTAGAGCGTCTTGCGCTCGGTGACCACGAACCGGCTGGACAGTTCCCGTCCCAGCCGCCTGAGCACGAGGCGCGAGAACAGGATCTGGGAGGTCGCCGTGCCCACGTCGATGCCGACGCTGGTGAGGGTGATGGTGTCGAGCTTCCAGAGAGGGTGCTCTTCCTCTTCCTCCGGCGGCCCGTCGTGATCGTGGTCGTCTCCGATGTCGTGCATGAATAGAGCTTTCCGGCGCCCCGGATCTACCAGCGGATGGAGGCCCGCAGGCTCAAGCCGTGGTCGGCCGTCTTCTCGGGCCGCTCGCGGCGAGTCCCCTGGAGCGCCAGGTCGAACGAGGAGGCCATCCGCAACCGCGCGCCGGTACGGTATTCCTTCGTGCCCCGGCCCGACAGCTCGAAACCGGTATAAGGTGTCAGCACGCCACGTCCTCCAAACGCCGGCAGGCCATAGCCCAGCTCGCCCGTCATGCGCATCGCGGCATCCGACGATCGCGCCCCGGTTCCGGCAAGGCCGCGTTGCCAGAGCCGGTCGATACCGCTGTGGAGCCGTCCCCAGGAGGGAGCGAGGCTGACCGAGAAACCCCGGCCCGAGACCCCGGGATCCAGACGCAACGAGCCGCCCGCGCTCCACTCCTCGTGGTCGCCCCCGTGGGCGACCAGCATGCGGCCGCGGCCCTCGACCGTGAGTCCCAGCGACGGTTCCTGGTACCGCAACGAACCGCCGACCTCCATTCCGGCCCCGGTCTGGCCGGCGCCGCCGTCGGCGAGGACGCCGATCTCCAGGGAAGGGGTCAGCAGCCCGCCCGTGTCGAACCTCCGGGCGTACCTTCCCTCCAGCGCCACCCGCAGCCGGCTGACGGTGGAAGTCAGTTCATCCATGCTTGCGGAGCCGTGGACCTCGGCCCGGGCCAGTGCGCCCTGGCCTTTCAACTCCACGGCGGTCTCGCCGCCGGGCAGCAGATCGCTGCTCGAATACACCGTGCCGTTGGCGCCCGCCGCCGCGGACCACTGGGTCAGGTCGCTGGTGTGGGCATCCTCTGAATCGTCATGGTTCACGTGGACCCGGCCCCAACCGTGTCCCGCCATCGCCCACACCCCGATGCCCGATTCCAGCATCCAGCCCACGTAGGGGTTGAGGCTCGTCAGCGTGGTTTCATGATCGCCTTTCCTGGCATCGACGCCGATCCGTTCCGTGTAGTCCAGGGTCCCCCTGGAGTGAGACAGGGACAGGCCGGCGAGCAGGTCGCGCTTCAACAGCACGTCCGTGCCGAGATGGGCGCTCACGACGTTGCCCTCCCAGTCGACGACGTCCGCGCCGCCGGAGAGATTCCGATAGTCCCCGCTGCCCCACAGCGCCAAGCCGCCCGGCGAGCTGCCGAACGCGTTCAGCGCGAAGGACGAGCCCCCGAGGAACCGCGCCAGGTCCGTCCGGCCTTCACCGATGGCCTTGGCATTGCCGGCCAGCGCGAGGAGAGTGCCGGGAGTGCCGCCAAGGCTCAAGCGCGCCGCGGGTGTCTTCGGCGCCGAGAGACGCGAGTTGACGCGGTCGCTCACCGCATTCGAGGTGCTGGACAGGATCGCGCGCGAAACCGCCGGCAGCAGGACGCGGTTGACTCGCCCGACGCGCTCCTGGCTCGGCGGATATACGCCGGGGTCGGAAAGGCCGAGCAATGCCGTGCCGACCGTGTTGACGTGCTCCCTTTGCATGTCTCCCAGTGTCGGCGACTGCCCGGAACCGGGATAGTGGGCGCAGTAGGGGCTGGACGGTTCGTCGGTGTCGCCTTGGCCGGTGGCGACACGCCTGAGGCGGCAATCGAGAGACTGCCACCAGGCGCCGACGCTGTCGAAACCCGGACCGTACATCTCTTCGGCGGTGTCGTTGACCAGCCTCTTGGTCTGCGGTTCGAGGTCGGCGTAGCTGTTTCGGGCCGCGGCGGTCTCGTCCTGTGTCGCTGACCCGCCGTGCAGGGCGAGGACTCTTTGAGCAGGGTCGAGGGTATCCCACCAGCCCATCGCCAGATTGTGGTCGGGCGGATAGACGCCGGGATCCATGAGATCGAGCAAGGCCTGCCCGATCCTGTCGACCTCGGCCTTTGTGTCGGCGTCGAGCAACGGCGTGACGCCCGAACCCGGATAGGATTTACAGTAGGGGCTGGTCGTGTCTTCGGTGTTGCCGTCGCCGGTGGCGACGCGCTTGGCGCGGCAGTCGAGGAATTCCCACCAGAGGCCGACGCTGTTGAGGGGGCGTGTGGGCGCGATTCCGGCGGCGGCTCTATGAACCAGGCCTTTGGTCTCGGGGTCCAGATCTCCGTACGTACGCTCGGCGGCGGCACGCTCCGCGCCCGTCGCCGTATCGCCGTGCAGGGCGCGGACCCTCTTGTCCGGCAAGAGGGCGTTCCACCAGCGCATGGCCAGGGCACTGTCCGGGGGATAGACGCCGGGATCCATGCGTCCGAGCAAGGCCTGCCCGACGGCGTCCACACGGGCCTGTTCGGCGGCGCCGAGCAGCGGCGTCCTGCCGGAGCCCGGATAGTGGGCGCAGTACGGGCTCTCCGTGTCCTCGGTGTTGCCGTCGCCGGTGGCGACGCGCTTGAGGCGGCAGCCGAGGGACTGCCACCAGCCGCCAACGCTGCTGAACTGTATTTCGCCGTGGATCGCCTCCACGGCGTCGTTGACGAGGCCCCTGGTTTCCGTGTCCAGGTCGGCGTAGGCGTTCTCGGCGGCGGCGGTCTGCTCGGGAGTTGCGGTGTCGCCGTGCAGGGCGGCGACCCGTCGCGCCGGGTCGAGGAAATCCCACCAGCGCATGGCCGCGTCGTTGTGGGAGTCGGCCGGCGGATCGTCGGTCTGCGCGTGAGCCTGGCCGAGCAGGCCGAAGGGCAGCAAGACGAGCAGCGCGAGAAGCATGAGGCGGGCCAACGGTCCGAGCCGTTGTCCGCGGCGGTGTTCCGGTTCTGGATGTGTCAATGCGTCGATCTCCGGCGGAGGCTGGTCGTTGGCGGTCAGTCGATGAAGCTCCCGCTCTCGTCCGGGAGGTTGCCCTGCTCGCCGGGCATGTTGCCGTGCTCGTCCGGGAACAGGACCTTGACCGCTTCGGCGCCGCCCACGCCGGTGCACCACGGCACCATGTTCTTCATCCGGCAGGTGATACCGCGCTTGGACAGCTCTTCCTCGAAGATGCGGTGGATCTCGGGGTCCTCGTCCTCGTATTCCACCTGGTAGCCGCCCTTCTTGCCGCTGACCTCCCCGGTGCGCAGCACCGTGGATTCCTGGGCCTGCCAGCGGTTGACTGCGTACTTGCGCGACAGCCCCTGGTTCATCACCAGGTAGGTGGCCGGCGTCTCGCCGACGTTGAAGTGCTGGTGCAGCCACAGGCCTTGGCCGGCGCCCGACAGGTACAGGCTGCCTTCCTTCCAGTCGCAGCGGATGCGTTCCTCGTCGCCCCGCTGGGTGAGAACGTAGCCCGTGCCCTCGATGATGTAGAGGTGCGCGCCCGGTCCGTGGCGGTGGGACTTCTTGTAGTAGCCGGATTCGAAGCGGGACACGTGGGATTCCATCAGACCGGAGCCCATGACCATGAAGGCGTTGGTGCCGCCGCCGCCCCGGCTCTTCCATTCGTAGAGGGGCAGCTTGCGGATGTCGGGGATGAAGTTGGTCTCCCACACCCGGCCCTTGTAGAGCTTGGCCTCGGCGGTGAAGTAGTCCGGCTCGCCCTGGAAGCGGTCGTCGAAGTCATAGCTGTTGTTGAAGATGAAATGCTCGCTGTTCCACTGCCGGAAGATCTGAGGCAGGTCGGTAACGGAGAACCACCGCGCCGGCTGCGACAGGCTGGCGTTGAAGAACTGGTGCCAGGCGTTGGTGGGCGGCACGAAGTAGCTGCCGGGTCCCCACTCGAAGGTCTGCTTCTCGCCGCCCTCGCGCCACACCGAGCAGGAGCCGTGGCCCGACACCACGTAAATGGCCTCGGTGTACATGTGCCGGAGCGGCGCGGTGTAGCCGCCCGGCGGCAGCTCGACGATGTGCTCGTCGCCGCCGTTGTCGCCGTCGAGATAGCACAGGGCGCCCTTGACGCCGTCGCCCAGGCGCGCCCACGGCCCCACCTCCACGGCCTTCATGTCCTCGATGTAGACCCCGCCCACCAGCGGGACGCCCTCGCGCTCGCGCCACTCGGCGTACGTATCGACGCGCGTGAGCGCGGGCTGCTTCTCCGGGTCCAGGGGTTGGGTGGGTATGGTCACGGCGGCACCTCTCTCTGCTCTCTGCGATTTGGCGGAAAGGGTAGGCATTAGCGGAAGTCATGTCAATCCGGGAACATGCTTGGACGGTTCCTGATCTCGCGTGAAAGGCAAAAAGGAAGGTGGCGGCAAGGGAAATCATGCCGCATCCTTCAGTTGGCGGTTCATGGACGTTGCAAATAGCCGTCCAGCCATATTACAAATACCGGGTTATGGGAGTTGCAAATACCTGGTCATCTATGTTGTAAAGGGCGGGTCGCGCGAGAACGAAATGTATAGAACGAGAATCGCAGACAAGGAACTCGCCGAACGGTTGGGGGTTGCCGGGGCCGTGCTGATCGAGGGTCCGAGAGCGTGCGGCAAGACGGAAACCGCGCGTCGCCAGGCTGCCAGCGAGGTGTTGCTCGATGTCGACGAGAACGCTCGTCAGGCCATGGCCATCGATCCCGCGCTGGTTCTGGCCGGAGAAAGGCCCCGACTGCTCGACGAGTGGCAGGTCGAGCCAGCCATTTGGAACCACGTCCGGCGCGATGTGGACCGGCGTCGCAGCCCCGGACAGTTCATACTCACGGGTTCGGCCGTGCCCGCCGATGACGTCACCCGCCACACCGGCGCGGGCCGGATATCCCGCATCCGCCTGCGTACCATGAGTTCCTTCGAAGCGGGTTTCTCCACCGGGCGGGTGTCCCTTTCAGACCTGATGCGCGGGCGTTTCGAGGGTTGCCCGCGCCAGGGCACTACCTTGGCGGAACTCGTCGCCCACATGAGCCGGGGCGGCTGGCCGGGCGACCTGAACCTGTCGGATCAGGCGTGTCTGACGGCTCGCATCGACTATCTGGAGGAGATCCGGCGAGCAGACATTGTTCGGGTCGATGGCGTTTCCCGGAATCCGGACAATGTCGCCCGCGTCCTGCAATCTCTCGCGCGAAACGTGGCCACGCCGGTCAGCGGACGCACCATCGCGGCGGATGCCGGCGGAGGCGACGGGCCGTTGGACGAGGACACCGTGCGGGGTTACCTCACTGCACTGCGGCGGCTGATGGTGTACGAAGAGCAACCGGCCTGGTCACCGCGGCTTCGCTCGCGGTCCCTGCTGCGGCGTTCGCCGAAGCGCCACTTCGTCGACCCGTCGTTGGCGGTAGCGGCCCTCGGCGCAACTCCGTCACGGTTGTTGGCGGACCTCAACTTCCTCGGTCTGTTGTTCGAATCCATGGTGTATCGGGATCTCTCCGTTTATTCCCGTGCCTGCGATGCAAGCGTCTATCACTACCGCGACAATACGAACCTCGAAGTCGACGCCGTGGTGCAGAACCGTCAAGGAGACTGGTGCGCCTTCGAAGTGAAACTCGGCACCGGGCAGGTGGACAACGCCGCGGCGTCTTTGTTGAAGTTCCGGGAACGTGTGGACCAGGCCGCCGCCGGCAAACCCCGCATTCTTGGCGTGATCGTAGGTTCCGGCTATGGCTATTTGCGTAACGACGGCATCGCGGTCATCCCGATCGCCGCGCTGGCGCCATGAAAGGAGCAACCCATGCCCGGCCCTCTGAACGACATCCGCGTGGTGGACTTCACCCATGCCCTCAACGGACCCTTCTGCACCATGCTGCTGGGCCACCTTGGAGCCGAGGTCATCAAGATCGAGCCGCCCCAGGGAGACAACTTCCGCCGTTCCTGGATGGCGCCGGATGCGGGCAAAGACGGTTACGAATTCCTGTGGATCAACGTCAACAAGAAGAGCGTGGTGCTGAACCTCAAGAGCGAGCGCGGCGTTGAGCTCGCGCGGGAGCTCATTGCCCGGGCCGACGTGCTGGTGGAGAACTACCAAAAGGGGACCATGGAGCGTTTCGGACTCGGCTACGACTCCATCAAGGAGGCGAACCCTCGCCTGATCTACGCCTGCTCGCGCGGGTACGGCGAGTGGGGTCCCTACGCCGACTACGGCAACACCGCCGCCACCAACAACAGCATGACCGGCTGGACCCACACGGCCTGGGAGTACGCCGGCGCCAAGGGCACCAAGTCCCTGGGCATCGGCGACGAGGCCGCCGGCGTGAGCATGACCGTGGGTATCCTGGCGGCGCTCCACGCCCGCGAGCGCACCGGTGAGGGCCAGAAGATCGTGGTGTCCATGCAGGAAGCGGTGCTGGGCTTCATGGTCAGCTCCATGCATGAGCAGTTCACCGGCAACATGGTGGGCAACACGCCGATGGAGGTGGCCGACGGCTACTTCACGCTGCGGATACCCTACCTCGGGGACGAGGAGTGGAGGCTGTTGGCGGAGAGGATGGGGCGCCCGGAGCTCGCGACGGACCCGCGCTTCGCCGGCGCGGCGGTCCGGCGGGAGCACAAGGCCGAACTGGACCGGATCGTCCGGGACTGGGCGCGCCCCCGCACCCGGCAGGAGATCTGGGACGCCGTGCGCGACCTCGGCTACTTCGGCGCACCCGTGCTGTCCAAGGCCGAGGTCCTGGACGACCCCCACATCAAGGCGCGGAACGCGTTCATCGAACGCGACCATCCCACCGCCGGCCCCACCACGCTGCTGGCGCCGTGGATCCACATGTCGCAAACGCCCGCGTCCATCCGCGACGACGCCCCGGCCATCGGTCAGCACACCGACGAAGTGCTCGGACGCCTGCTGGGGCTCACCGAGGCGGAGTTGGCGGATCTGCGCGCGGCCAAAGCCATACGGTAAGCCCCGGCACTTAGTCATTCCCGCGAAACAGGCTATGACAAATCCACCCCCTCTCCCTCTGGGAGAGGGTTGGGGTGAGGGCTTCCCGGCGCCAGCAGCCTCCCACGGAGAGGGAGGGTCGCCGCGCAGCCCTCACCCGGCCTTCGGCCACCCTCTCCCAGAGGGAGAGGGTGTTTCGGAGGGTGGCCGGGCCGGCTATTCGGGCGGTGGTTCAGGCGTCTTGTCCGGGAACTCGCACAAGTCGGCGATGACGCAGGTCGGGCATTCGGGCTTGCGCGCCTTGCAGACGTAGCGGCCGTGGAGGATGAGCCAGTGGTGGGCGTCCTTGCGGAACTCCGGCGGCGTGAGGCGCGTGAGGCGGGTTTCGACCTCCAGGGGGTTCTTGCCACGTGCCATGCGCGTGCGGTTGGCGACGCGGAAGATGTGCGTGTCCACGGCAATGGTGGGCTCGCCGAAGGCGGTGTTGAGGATGACGTTGGCGGTCTTGCGGCCCACGCCGGGCAGCTTCTCCAGGGCCTCCCGGGTTTGCGGCACCTGGCCCCCGTGCTCCTCGATGAGGATTCTGCAGGTCTTGATGATGTTGTCGGCCTTGCTGTTGAACAGGCCGATGGTGCGGATGTAGCGCTTGAGCCGGGCGGTGCCGAGCTTGAGGATCTTCTCCGGCGTGTTGGCCACCGGGAACAGCTCTGCGGTGGCCTTGTTGACGCTCACGTCGGTGGCCTGCGCCGAAAGCACCACGGCCACCAGCAGCTCGAACGGGTCGACCCAGTCCAGCTCGGTGGAGGGGCTCGGGTCGCGTTCCTGGAGCCGGCGGTAGATGGCGGTGCGCTTCTCTTTGTTCATGATCCCGCGGGGTCAGGGAATGTATTTCTCGTCCTGTAAAAACAGCTCGCTCGGAATCTCGGTCCCCAACCCCTTCTCCCGGCAGCGACTATAGATGAGATGGGCGACGGCGGTAAACTGTACGCCGTCGCCCCGCAGGACGAGCCCGGTGATCTGGTTGTCGGACGTGCGTCCGGGGTGGTTTCCGGCGATCACGTCGCCCAACAACGGCAGCTTGTCCCATTCGATGGCGGTCGGCCGGGTGTACTGGTCCTTCCCGTGCTCGGGGATCGCTTCGGCGCCGCCGATGGCGTACCGCATCCAGCGCCTGCCGTGGCGGTTCATGGTCAGCACGTCGCAGCGTTCCCAGCCGGCGATCTCAAGCTCGACATCCGAGACGTTGCTGACGAACTGACCGGGCTCCAACCAGTCGGCTATCACCACGGGGTCCTTGGAGTTGGTCGCCATGTAGACGACGTCTGCGTCTCGGACAGCTTCGCGGGCGGAAGCAACCGGCACGATATCGATCCCGGCCTCCTTTGACATCTGCTCGGCGAACTTCTCCTTGTTGCCGGGAGTCGGACTGTACACCTCGATCTTCTCCAGGTTGTCCAAGGCGGCGAAACAGTGAGCTGCCCCCTGCGCCTGCCAACCCGTGCCGATGAGCGCCATGGTGCGCGAGTCCTGTCGCGCAAGGTATTTCGCGCCCACCGCTCCGGTGCCCGCCACCCGGAACTTCTGCAGGTAACCGTCGTGGATGATGGCCAGGAGTTCGCCGGTGCGAGAGCTGTAGACGAAGATCAGGCCGCAGAACCTCCCGTCCGTTCGGCCCGGCACCCGCCTCTGGAGCGTTCTGCCGTCCTGCTTGAAGTACGTGATGATGTCGGAGTCGATGCGGTCCGTCGTGACGTCCAGCTTCGCGATGGCGCCGCTCAGGGAGGTGAACGAGTGGTGAGTGGGATCGCCGCCCCCTTCGGGGAACCGGGGGTGGCCACGGTAGTCGTCGGGGTCTCTGGGCGTAAACACGCGGTAGGGGGGTGCATTGACCGCGCCGCCGGTGGCCAGCTCCAGCGCCGCCAGCTCCAGCGCGTCGTTGACCTCTGACGGGTCGAGGACCTTCTCCACGGCGGGATTGTCGATGATGAGCGTCATGCAACCTCCTTGACGTGTTGCGGGGCGACCCGTCAGTCGCGGCGCCCCACCCCCCGGGTCCAGGGTCCGATGAGCAGGGCCGTGGTGATTCCGGCGGCCCCCACGAGGCCCAAGAGCAGCCACGGCACGTAGGCGTGGCTGTGGAAGTGGTCGACGAGGGCGCCGGCCGCATACGGACCGACGACGCCTCCCCACATGTAGAAAAAGCTCATGCTGCCGCGGATGGTGCCGAAGCGGCGCCGCCCGAAATAGTCTCCCACGGCGGCCCAGATGACCGGTATCGATGAGTCCAGCACGCTGAACAGGGTGGCGAACAGCAGCAACCCCCACAGCGTGGTGCTCCACATCAGCACCAGGACCGCGATGAAGGAGAGCGCCATGCACCAGGCCACCAGGCGTACCTTGTTGGTCTGATCGGCGATCCATCCCATGATGAAGTGCGCCACGATGTTCATGCCGTTGAACCAGGACAGAGGCAGCGCCGCGGCGAGAGGCGTCAGGCCCTTCCATTCCATCAGGGGCACGAAATGCACGATGACGGTGGTGTAGGCGGCGGTCCGGGTGGTCATCCACAGGATGAAGAGCCAGAAGACCGGGGTGCGCATGGCGCGGCCGGCGTCGTAGTCGGACTCGCCAAGGGTCTCCGTCCCGTCGTTCTCCGACCCGTCCTCCCGCTCCCCGGGCGGCGGGGCGGAAGACGACGCCGTCTCCGAGGATATCTCGAGGCCCATGCTCTCGGGGGACCGGCGAATCCTCAAGGCCAGGGGCGCGGCCACGAACAGGAACACGCATCCCGCCGTGAACGCGGCCGTCCGCCAGCCCCAGAAGTGGACGGCCACGGCCAGCAGGACCGTGACGACGGTTCCGCCCACGGGCATGGCGGCGCTCAGGCAGGTCAGCGCCCGCGCCCGGTAGCGCCGGAACCAGTTGACGGCCAGCACCGCGGGAGCGTGCACGAAACCCGCCGTGAAGGTCAGGGAGATGACCCCGACGTAGATGATGAGGAAGCTCGCGTAGCTGTCGATGAAGGAAAAGAGGACGTAGCCGACGCCGCACAACAGCGACGCGGTCAGTATCACGGGCTTGGGGCCGAAGCGGTCGATGAGGTAGCCCGCCAGCGGACCCTCGATGGCGCCCTCGGCCCGGGCCAGGGAGAAGGCCAGCGAAGTGGCCGCGTGGGTGATGCCCAGCTCTTTCTGGATGGGAAGGAAGTAGACGGTGAAACCGAAGCTGTGGAGGCCGCCGCCGATGGTGCGGACGAGGGCCGTCAGACCGATCATCCGCCAGCCGTAGTAGAGGTCCGACAGCCGGCGGCGGAGACCCTTGATCGAGAGCAAGCGGATTCACCCGCTGGGCGGGCCTGTCCCGCTTGACACGCGATTCGTCGTCAAGCGGGACAGGCCGCCCGTTCGGAGTTGCGTTATTTCCCGGCTTCCCGCAGTGCCCGCAGCACGTTCTCCGGGCTCAGCGGGAGCCTGCGCACGCGCACGCCGGTGGCGTTGTAGATGGCGTTGGCGATGCAGGCCATGGGCGGCACCGAGCCGATCTCCCCCGCTCCCTTGGTGCCGTAGGGGCCGGCGCCGGGGTAGCCCGACACGGTGATGGCCTCGATGCGCGGCAGCATGTTGATGGTGGGCATCAGGTAGTCGACAAAGGTCGGGTTGAGCGTCCGCCCATCGCTGTCGTGCACCACCTGCTCGCACAGGGCCTGGCCCAGGCTCATGGCGGCGGCGCCCTCGATTTGGCCTTCCACCGCCTTGGGATGGACCACGAAGCCCACGTCGTGCACGGCCACGTACTTCAGCACCTTGACGTTGCCGGTGTCGGTGTCCACCTCCACCATGGCGGCGTGGGTAGTGAAGGGCTGGGAGCTGCCCGTCTCACGCTCGTGGGCCTGGGAAGCCTTGGAGTCGAAGTAGCCGCGGCCGATGACGTCGCCGATCTCGTTGTGCCCGGCGTTGCACACCGACGCCAGCGACACCGACCGTGACGGCGCTCCCTTGACCTGGATCTGCCGGTCGACGATCTCCAGGTCCTCCGGGCTCGCCTCGAGCTGTCCCGCGGCCATGCGCAGGATCTGGTCGCGGGCGTCCTCGGCCGCCAGCTTGACGGCGTTGCCCGAAACCAGCATCGAGCGGCTGCCCACCGTGCCCGCGTCCCACGGGCTCGCGTCCGTGTCCACGTTCAGCACGGTGACGTCGTCGGTGGGGATGCCCAGCACCTCGGCCACGATCATGGGGATGCCGAACCGCGCCGCGGTGCCGTAGTCCACCTTGCCGATGTGGACCGTGGCGGAGCCGTCCTCGTTCATCTTCACCACCGCGCCGCCGCCGGGACCCGAGCCCTCGATCCAGGCGCCGGTGGCGAAGCCGATGCCCTGGTTCTTCCCGAGCTGGACCTTGCCCCAGCCGATCTTCTCCTTGGCCAGGTTCAGGGTCTCGGCCAGCGAGCTGTCGCGCAGCTTGGGGACGCCGACGATGCTGTCGCCCTTCTCGGGGACGTTCTTGAGCCGGAACTCGATGGGGTCCATGCCCAGTTCGGCGGCGAGGGAGTCCATGTGGGACTCCATGGCGAAGGTGGCTTGGGGGCCGCCGGGGCCGCGTACCGGACCGCATACCTGCTTGTTGGTGTAGACGGTGAAGCCGTCCATGTGGATGTTGGGCAGGCGGTACCAGCCTCCCACCATCTGTGTGCAGCGGCCGCCGGCCTGGTTGCCGAAGCCCGAGTAGCCGCCGGCGTCGTAGACGACCTTGCCCTGGCGCGCCACCAGGGTGCCGTCCTTCTTGACGCCGCTCTTGATCCAGATCTTGCAGCCGGAGCGGATGGTGGTGGAGATGGTCTCCTCGGCCTTGTCCATGACGATCATCACCGGCTGTTTGGCGGTGAGCGCCAGCAGCGCGCAGATGGGTTCCAGCGCGGCGCTGGAAGTGACCCCGCTGCCCTTGCCGCCGAAGCCGCCGCCGATGTCGGTGGAGATGACCCGCACGCTGTTGAGCGGCAGCCCGGTCAGGGCGGCGACCTCCGTGCGCACCGGGAACGGCGCCTGGGCGTTGGCCCACACGGTGATGCGGCCGTCCTCCTCGGGCCGGGCCGCGGCGATGCGCGGCTCCAGGTACTGGGGATGGATCATCTTGGTCTCGTAGACCTCGTCCACCACCACGTCGGCATCCGCCATGGCCGCCTCGGCGTCGCCGATATTCACCCCGGTGTAGCCGCAGACGTTCTTGACCTGGAGGCCTTCCGGCAGGTTCTTGGGCAGCGGCATGTCCTCGTGGAGGGTGGGCGCCGATTCCAGCATGGTCTCTTCGGGATCCACCACCACCGGCAGCGGCTCGTAGGTCACCTTGATCTTCTTCAAGGCCTCCTTGACCAGCGCCTGGCTGTCCGCCGCCACCGCCGCCACCGGGTCGCCCATGTAGCGGACCCTGTCCTTGGCGAGGATGTAGCGGTCGATGTAGGAACGGCCGTAGCGCGTGTCCGGCGCGTCCGCCGCGGTCACCACCGCGCGCACGCCCGGGATGGCCTTGGCCTCGCTGGTGTCGATGCCGACGATCTTGGCGTGGGCGTATTCGCTCCGGAGCACGCCGCCGCTGAGCGCGTCGGGCAGGTTCAGGTCGATGCCGTAGATGCCCTTGCCAACCACCCGCTCGACCCCGCCCATGCGGGGCATGTCGGTTCCCAGGACCGTGTATTCAGCCTTTGCCATGGGTCCTCACTCCTTCCGTCCGTTTGCGGCGTTCGCCTACGACATCCGCTTGGCGGCCAGGTCGACGGCGTCGAATATCTTCGTGTAGCCCGTGCACCGGCAGATGTTCCCCGAGATGGCTTCCTCGACGTCCTCGGCCGTGGGGCTCTTGGTGCGGTCCAGCAGCGCCTTGAGGGAGACGATGAAGCCCGGGGTGCAGTAGCCGCACTGCACCGCGCCGGTGTCGATGAAGGCCTGCTGCACCGGGTGCAGCTCTTCGCCGTCGGCGATGCCCTCCACCGTGACCAGGTCGGCCCCGGCCGCGTCCGCTCCCAGCACCACGCAGGAGTTCACCGGCTTGCCGTCCATGATGATGGTGCAGGCGCCGCACTCGCCCGTGTTGCAGCAGAGCTTGACGCCCTTGTAGCCCAGGGTGTCGCGCAGGAAGTCCACCAGCGCGGTGGACGGCTCCAGCTCGGCCGTGTGGGTATTTCCGTTTACCGTCAGTGTGATCTGCAGGCCCATCAGGCCACCTCCTTGCCAGTCAACGCTTGCCAGCACTGCTCCAGCCCCCGGCGCGTCAGCGCGTCCACGATCCAGCCGCGGTACTCACCGCTGCTGCGCTGGTCGGTGATGGGGCTCGACTCCGAAGCGGCGCTCGCGCCCGCTTCCTTCACCAACGCGGCGTCCAGCGCCTTGCCCGAAACCAGCGCCTCGGTCTTGGGGGCGCGGATGGGCGTGGGCGCCACCGCCCCCAGCCCGATGCGCACGTCGTCCAGCGCGCTCTTGTCCGCGTTGGCGCTGGCCATGACTGCCACCCCCACCATGGCGATGTCCATGGGGCCGCGCACCGCGTGCTTGAGGTACACGGCGTGGCTTCCGGCGGCGGGGAAGGGCACGTTGATGCCCGTGAGCAAGCCCTTGGAGCCGAGGCTGGTTGCGCCGGGTCCCTTGAAGAACGCGCTGAACGGTTCGGTGCGGGCGCCGTCGGAAAACGTCACCTCGGCTTCCGCCTCCAACACCAGCAGCGGCGCCAAGGTCTCACCGGAAGGAGAGGCCCGGCAAATGTTGCCGCCGATGGTGGCGGTGTTGCGGATCTGCAGCGAGGCGAACTGGTGAGCCGCCGACCACAGGAGCGGCAGCCGCTCGCGCACGAGGTCGCTCTCCTCGAGTTCGTGGATGGTGGCCAGCGGCCCGATGTGCACGCCGCCGTTCCGCTCCCGGATGGCGTTCAGGTCCGGGATGCGCTTGATGTTCACCAGGCACCCCGGCTCGTCCTGGTACTTGATGTCCACCATCACATCGGTGCCGCCGGCGATGACCTCCGCCTGCTCGCCGTGCTGATCCAGCAGCGAAAGCGCCTCGCTCACGGTCTTGGGTTCGAAGTAGTCCATGGATTCCTGCTCCCGGCTGTGGTGTTGAAATGCCTTGCGCCCGTGTGTCTGTGGGTTCTCTTAGCCCAGTCACGACACACAAGGCAAGACGCGGGGGATTGGCCCACGACAAGCCCCGGTTGCGCGTGCCGGCGCCGGCAGCCGGTCAGGAAAGAACCGGCCGGCCCCAACTCCTGGCGCGGACGGTCGATGCTGGTATATCGCATCTTGACTTCTGTCATATACACATCATAGTATGGTTAGTTGTGACAAACGGCCTCTTGGCCACCCACTCCGTATGCGCGGGGAAGACCCACGTGAACGCAACCGACGCAGAGGTTACATACTTCCAACGGGAACTGTCCACCCTCGCCCGACGCGCGCTCAGGACGTTTCCGGTGGTCGTCGTCACGGGGCTGCGGCAGGCGGGCAAGACGACCTTCCTTCGACGTGACAGCGCGTTTGTGGGACGGCGGTATGTGACCCTGGATGATTTCGCGGCGTTGGAGGCGGCGCGGCTGGATCCGGAGAGCCTTCTTCGCGGCCAAGACCCGCTCACCATCGATGAGGTACAACGCTGTCCGGATCTGCTGGTAGCCATCAAGCGCGCGGTCGATGAGCAGCGGACACCGGGCCGGTTCGTGCTGAGCGGCTCCGCCAATCTCTCCTTGCGCCACGGTGTGACCGAATCCCTCGCCGGTCGGGCGATGTGGCTGACCCTGGGGCCTTTCACCCGGCGCGAACGGCTCGGTGCGACACAGGAACCGTTCCTGGTCCGTTTCCTGAAAGAGGCGCAACTTCCCTCAACCGTGTCCGCGCCGGCCTTGACGGACGGGGAGGTGCTGTACGGTGGCATGCCGTCCGTGGTCGTCGGCGGAGACGTGGATCGGGACCTGTGGCTCCTGGGCTACGAGCAGACCTACCTCGAGCGTGACGTGCGCGACCTGGCTCAGGTTGCGGACCTGGTCACCTTTCGGACATTGTTGCGCCTGGCCGCGGCCCGGACCGGCCAGCTTCTGAATCAAAGCGAGATCGCGCGCGACGCCAAGCTCCCGGTCAGCACCGCGGTGCGGTACCTGGGTCTGCTAGAGACGTCCTTCATCCTCAACCGTCTGCCGCCGTACACCCGGAGTCGCACGACTCGTCTGCTGAGATCGCCGAAGATCTTTCTGACGGATTCAGCCTTGGCCTGTCACTTGACGGCAACCTCGGATGTCGGTGTCGCGGCAGACGAACCCTTGCGCGGACCCTTATACGAGACTTTCGTGTACCAGAACCTTGCGGGCATACTCGGCGCGCATCTTCCGGACGCGGAGCTGGGCTTCTGGAACATACAGGGACGCCACGAGGTCGACTTCGTCATTTCCCACCAACGCCGTCGTGTCGGCATCGAGGTCAAGGCCGCCGGCCGGGCCGGAGAACGGGACCTGGCCGGCCTGCGGGCCTTTCGGCGAACGACGCCGGGCGCTTCGGCCGGCATTCTTGCCTACAACGGCTCCGAGGCCTTTGTCCCGGAAAAGGGCCTGTTCGTGGTGCCGCTGGGGCTGTTGCTGTCCTGAGCGGGGTCTGTCACGAGGAAGACCGCGTCCGAACCGGGCTTCCCCGCATGGGCTTTCCCGTCAACCGCGCACAGTGTTATGTTGCGGCGGGGAAGCGTCTCGGCGACGAGACGTTGTCGCCAACCACCATTGGAACGAGTCCGGGAGGAACAGTCATGGCAAAGGACAGCACCGAGTATCGCGAGCACTGGGGGCGGGAAGGGTTCGCGGGGACAGGGGTGAACGTCATGCGCACGCACCACAGCCCCGACTTCCTTTCGGTGACGGGGCCGCACGTGCCGCACCGGTTGAACGTCGGCGCGGTGGTCTTGCCGGACCGGGAGGATGCCCACGCGTTGCCGGTGCCCATCGAGTCGGGCCGCACGGGCGTTCAACTCAGCGTGTCCGGCCGCGCCCACCCCATGCCCTTCGTGGTGTCCAACGTGGAGGCCGACGAAGTGCACTTCGTGCACGAGGGAGAGCTGGAGTTCCGCACGGCCTACGGCACGCTTACCGGAGAGCCCGGCGACTTCGTGGTGATTCCGCGCGGCGTTCCCTACCGTGTCCGGCCGCGGACGGGGTCGAGCCTGTCGGTCATCGTCGAGACCCCGGGAGCGGTACGCTTCGAGCCGTCGCCGACCTTCGGCACCGGGCTTCGGCGCGCGGTGATCGGCGAGGACGAAACCCAGGACGTGGAGACGGTGCTGCTGCTCAAGTCCTTCGACGGCGTCACCCGCTACGTCAAGCCGACCAACCCGCTGGCCACACAGGCCCTCCTGGACGGCCCCAGTCCGGTGTGGAAGCTGAACCTCAGGGACGTCCCCACCGATCCCAACGGTCCTCCCGTCCAGTTCATCACGTCGCCCGGCCGGGACGAGCTGTTCTACAACCTGAGCGCGCGCCCCAAACGGCGCCCGCCCATCCACAACAACGTGGACTACGACGAGCTGATCTATTACTTCGAGGGCCCGGGCGCCTGGGGCGGCGTGAGCGAGCCTGGCATGCTGACCTGCGTGCCCAAGGGCGTCATGCACCACGGCCCCTCCGAGGACGTGCCCGAGGGCTACCACGCCTGGATGCTGGAGTCGCGCTGCACCCTGCGCCTCACCGACGCCGGCGCCGCCGCCGCGGAGCTCATGGAGACCGACCTCTACGGACCCCATGCCGGGCGCGGGGACGGCGCCGTCAACGGCCGATAGGGTCGCGTGTCTTGGCTGTCGCGATGGCGTCCCCGCTGGTCCGTCAGCCCGGAAGGCGGTCTCGCCTCCCTGGCCGTCCGTGACTTCCGGCTCCTCTACATCGCCCTCCTCGGAACCTCCGTAAGCTATCAGCTCCAGCGCACCATCGAGCTTTGGCTGGTCTACGAGATCACCCGGTCGCCCTTCCTCACGGGTCTAACGGGGCTGGTCCGCGGCGCCGCCACCGTCGTGTTCGCGCTGCACGGCGGGGTGGTCGCCGACCGCATCGACCGGCGCCGTTTTGTCATCCTGGTCCAGACCGTGAACATCCTGATCACCCTGACCCTGGCTACGCTGGCGCTGACCGGGCGCATCCGGGTCTGGCATCTCTTCCTGGCGGCCTTCGTGAACTCGACCCTGACCACCGCGGCCGGGCCCGCGCGGACCGCCATGGTGCCCGGGCTCGTGCCCAAGGAGTTGCTGGTCAACGCCTTCGCGCAGATGGCCTCCGCCCGCAAGCTGTCCCAGTTGGTGGGTCCCATGGTGGGCGGCATCCTCATCGCGGTTGCCGGCTCCGGCTGGACCTACTTGACGGCCTGCCTCATCTACATGGTCGCGGTCCCGATCATGGTGTGCATGCGCTACCAGTCCGGGCCGCTGGACCGCCAGCAGTCCCCGACGAAGAGCCTGCTCGAAGGGATCGCCTTCATCCGGCAAGACTCCCTCATCGTCGCGTTGCTGGTGACCGAGTTCGCCGCCGTCTTCTTCGGCAGCTACCGGGCGCTGTTGCCGATATTCGCCACCGCCATGGGTTTCGGTCCGGAAGGGCTGGGGATCCTCCTGGCCGCTCCGGCACTGGGCTCGCTTCCCGGGGTGGCCGCCGTCATGGCGGCGGGCAATATCCTGTACAAAGGCCTGTTCATCTCCTTCAGCGTCATCGCCTACGCTGCTTGCCTATTCGGCTTGGCGTTCTCACCCTGGTTCCTCAGCTCGGTGGCGATCCTGGTGATGGTGGGTTTCTTCGACGCCGTGCAAGCCGTGGTACGCAACGTCGTCATCCAGGCCCGCACCCCCGACCACCTGAGAGGCCGCGCCGGCAGCTTCCAGCGCATGCTGGCCGTGGGCGCCCCGTCTCTCGGCGAGGCGAACTCAGGAGCCATCGCCGCCCTGATCGGCGCGCCATGGACGCTGATGGTGACCGCCCTGGTCTGCATCGGGCTGACCGCGGGGCTGGTGATAAAGCGGTCGGACCTGCGGGACAGGGATCTGTGAGCGCGACGGGTCATCGACGATGCGGAAACAAGGAGAGGTTGACGGGCGTGGGCGCGGGGCTATGTTGTTCGGTTAACCTCGCAAAACTGGCACGTCACTCCGGAATTGCAAGGTTGGCAGTGTTGGCAGGTGAATGAGGGAGGTCGTGGGACTTGCCGATCGCGCAGGCCCAGGTCGAAGGGATTACCTTGTTGACCGCTGACGAATTCGTGGGACGTTACTCTGGCCCGATCCAGGTACTCTGAGTTGGACAAACTGGCGGGGTGCAGGCTATAATTGTGGTCATTCATGTGACTCAAATGGAGGCATAATGAAATTCATTTCGGTGCGAGACCTCCGTGGCCGTACGTCACAGCTCTGGCGCGATCTCAGACAAGAGAAGGACTTCGTGGTCACCAACAACGGCAAACCGGTAGCCATCCTCACCTCGACCGACGCGGACTCATTCGAGCGATCACTCCGCGATATTCGTCAATCCCGGGCCAAGGCTGTGCTCGCCGACCTTCAACGCGACGCCGCGGCTCGTGGTCTCGACAAACTGTCGATGGATGAGATCGACGCCGAGATCCAGGCATCGCGCAAGCGGCGAGACCTGGGTTGAGGATTGTCGTCGACACCAATGTGCTGGTTGCCGGGATTCTGTCGCCTTACGGCCCTCCCGGCGCGATACTCCGGTCGATCGTGGCCGGGACAGTCACCGTCTGCTTCGACCAGCGGATCCTTGCCGAGTATCGGGATGTCCTGAGGAGGGGTCGCCTCGGTCTTGACGGGGAACGCGTTGACGCCCTTCTGGAGAATGTTGAAGCCAACGGGGAGTCTGTGTTGTCCGAGACCCTTGCCTTGGATCTTCCCCATGCGGCCGATGGAATGTTCGTCGAGGTAGCAGTGGCATCTCGGGCCGATTGCATCGTGACAGGAAATGCTAGGCACTTTCCCGAGGATCGGCTACGAGGTGTGCGTCCTCTCTCGCCACGAGCTTTCCTTCAGGAGTTCTTGGCAGATTAGGCTCTTTGACAGTTCAGTTCAGTCGCGAAAGGACCGCGAAAACGTTTCGTTCGAGATAGGCAAGCAGACGATTCATCGCATGCATTCGTTATACAAGTGCGGGTTTCCTCTCAACCCACCCTGCCGCCTGCTCATAGGCGTGCGCTACCTGAAACATCCGACCCTCGTCGAAGCACGCCCCCACGACCTGCAGCCCCAACGGCAACCCGCCGTCCGTGAACCCGCAGCACACGCTCAACGCCGGCAGGCCCGTCACGTTGAAGGGGATGGTCGCGCGGGTGCCGAAGCTGCCGCTGGGGTGGCGGAACGGGACCCGGCGGCCGGCTACGTCTGCGAAGCCCTGCTTGCATTCCTCGATGGTGGGGGCGGCCATTCCCACGGTGGGGGCGACGATGACCTGGACGTCCTCGAGGGCCTCCTCGAACTCGTGGCAGATGACGCGCCGGACCCGCTGGGAGGTGACGTAGCTTGAGGCGGGGATGGTGAGGGAGGCGATGTTCCGGGCCATCAGTTCGAAGCTGTAGTCCCGGGGTTGCTTCCGCAGGTAGGGCTCGTGGGCCACCAGGTTCTCGCACCGGCTGGTGGCGGCTTGTACGGCGGGGACCGCATCCATATGAGGGATGGTGATGTCCTGCACCCGCATGCCTAGGGACTCCAGCGCGGCGAGGGCGTCCTGGAATGACTTTGCGACCTCGTCCACCATAAGCTCGTCGAAGTAGCTGTCGACGATGCCTACCTTCATGCCGGCCACGGCGTTGCCAAGGCCTTCCGCATAATCGGGCACGGGCTCGGCGGAGCTCAACGGGTCGTTGGGGTCCTCCCCGGCGATGGCGGCCAGCACCAGGGCGCAGTCTTCCACGGTCTTGGAGAAGGGACCGAAGTGATCGGAGGAAAAGCCGCCGGTGCCGGCGACGCCGCCGTAGCGGCTCACCCGGCCGTAGGTGGCCTTGAGGCCCACGGTGCCGCACCAGGAGGCGGGGTTCCGCACCGAGCCTGCATTGTCGGTGCCGATGGAGATCAGGCACAGGTCTGCGGCCACCGCGGCGGCCGAGCCGCCGCTGGAGCCTCCGGGGACGCGAGCGGTGTCCCACGGGTTGTGCGTGGTGCCGAAGTACGGGTTCATGGTGGTGCCGCCGCCGGCCCACTCGTGCATGTTGTTCTTGCCGAGGACGACGGCCCCGGCCTCCCGCAGGCGGGTGACCACGGTGGCGTCGAAGTCGGGTATCCAGTCCGCCAGGATCTTGGTTCCGGCGGTGGTGGGGTAGCCTTTGACCGCGAGGTTGTCCTTGATGGACACCGGCATGCCGTGGAGCGGGCCGCGGTAGTTGCCGCCGGCGATCTCCTCCTCTGCCCGCCGCGCCTCCGCCATGGCGTCGTCCTCCATGACGGTGCTGTATGCGTTGATCGCCGGGTTGAGGCGCTTGATCCGCTCCAGGTAGGCGGTGGTCACCTCGACCGGCGAGACCTCGCGGGTGGCGATGCGCGGGGCAAGGTTGGCGATGGTGAGGGTTGTGGGGTCCAGTTCGGGCATGGGCGTTCCCTTCTACTGCGGAATGGCGTCCTTCGACTCCGCTTCGCTACGCTCAGGACGAACGGTTGTGACAGCCTTCTTCCGTTCGTCCTGAGCGTAGCGAAGCGAAGTCGAAGGACGCAAGCTACTCAAGGTCCGCGCAGGCCGGGATGACCTCGCGTCCCCAGAGGTCCATGACCTCGTCGAGCACACGCATGGGCGGCGTCAGCAGCAGGTGTTTCACGCCGGCTTCGGCCAGCTCGCGGACGCGGGTCCGGCACTCCTCCGGGGTGCCGGCGACGGCGAAGCGGCGCAGCATGTAGTCGGTGATGAGCGCGGGGTCCGCGCGTTCCTCCAGCGGCTTGCTGATGTCGAAGCCGGCCATGAACCGCCTGACCCCGGCCAACTCGTCCGGCGGCACGGTCTCCGTCGTGAAGCGGAAGTTGTGATGGGCGCGGTTGGCCAGGCGTGCGCGCACCGTTTCGCGGGCGCGGTCGCCGTCCTCATCCACACAGATCATGCCCGCCATGGCGACGTCGATGTCGGCCAGCTCGCCGCCGCCTTCACGAGCGCCCGCCGCGACGTGGGCCTGCGCCCACTCCGCCACGTCGAGGTCGAACCCGGTGCCCAGCATGATGCCGTCGGCGTAGCGTCCGGCCACCCGCAGGCTCCGGGGACCCACCGAGGCCACGTAAATCGGCACCGGAAGCCTGCCCACGTTGAGGGAGACCGCGCCGGCGCCCTCCTTGCCGCGGGGCACCTCGATGGAGCGCCCTCCCAGCAGCTCGCGGATGGTGGCCAGTCCGGCCCCGAACTCGGTGAGCCGGGTGGCCTTGCGCCCTAGCCGGTAGGTGGAGCCGTCGCCGGTCCCCAGGCCCAGGATCGCCCGCCCGCCCGAGAACTCGTTGGACGTGGCCGCGGACAGTGCCAGGGTCGTGGGGTCACGGTAGGCCATGGTGGTGGCGGCGATGCCGAAGCGGAGCCGCTCCGTCCGCAGCGCGCACACGGTCATGGCCTGGAACCCGTCCAGGTTGTTCAGGTGGCCGTCGGCGAAGAACAGGGCGTGGAAGCCCAAGGCCTCCGCGGCCACCGCCCGGCGGGTGATCTGTTCGGCATCGCGGGCGGGGCTGTGGATCGAAAAGCGCACGGATGACCTCGTTGCGGCGATGTGTGACGTACAGATGTGTGACCGACAGGTATAGGGGCGGGTTTCAAACCCGCCCGCGTACCGGACCGGCGGTTGGAGTGGGCGTTCCCTACGCCATCCCGAAGAGCCGCATGGCGTTGCCGCCCAGGATCTTCTGCTTGTCGTCGTCCGAGATGCCTTCCAGCTCCTGCACCATCCGCACCGTGCCTTCCTTCCAGGTGCCCGAGGGATCGTTGTGCGGGTAGTCGCTGCCTACGGTCAGGTTGTGGTCCTTCCAGAAGTCGCAGGCGTAGCGGACGGAGGTTTCGGCGGCGAAGGCCGACACCCAGATCTGGCTGAAGAACTCGCTGGGGGCCTTGCCGAGCTTCTTGCGGGCGTCGGGGTCCATGTCCAGGCGGTTCATGAGCCAGGGCACGAAGGCCGCCGACCCCTCCACGAAGCAGATACGGAGGTCGGGGAACTCCTTGAGCGCGCCGCGCAGGATCAGGCTTCCCATGTCGACGATGTAGCGGAACGGGAACGCCAGCAGGAAGGGCAGGGCGTTGTTGTCGGCCTCCAGGAAGAGTTGCTCGATGCCCACCAGCGCCGGGTTGGGATGGCCCTGGCGGTCGGAGGCGGTGTCGTGCACCAGGATCGGGACGTCGAGCTGGCACACCTTGTCGTAGAAGGGCCACAGCCGCTCCGCGCCCAGGTTGGCGTCCTCGAAGCCGCCCATGAACTTCACGGCCTTGAGGCCGAGCTGGTTCACCATCCGGTCCAGCTCCCTGCAGGACTCCTCCACGTCCGGCAGGAACACCCAGCCGACGCCGATGTAGCGTTCCGGATGGGCGCACTCGGCGAGGTCCCGGGCCACCGCGTCGTTATAGCGGCGCGCCAGCTCGCACCCCAGGTCCCGGTCCCACGTGTACAGCAGCTCGCGGTTCTCCGGGATGAGCACGTGCTTGTCGAAGCCTTCGAAGTCGGCTTGCGCCACCCGGGTGTCCAGGTCCCAGCGCCCTTTTGGCGCCTGGTTCTTGATGAGGGTGCCGTCCGGCAGAACGGACTTGACCTCGTCGCCGTTCCGCACCACCCGCGGCGACTCGGGATACTGGTCGCTGATCCCTTCCAGGAACTTCACCGGGAAGTAATGGGTGTCGCAGTCGATGTACATCAGCCGTCCTCCGTTATGCATATTTGAAGATCGCCCGGCCCAGGATCTTTCCTTCCTCGAGGTCGGCCACCGCCTCGTTGACCTGGTCCAGGCTGTAGCGGCGCGTTACCAGGTCGTCGAGCTTCAGTTTGCCTTCCCGGTACCAGCGGACGAACGTGGGGAAGTCGCGGTCGGGGAGGCAGTCGCCGGCGTGGGTGCGGGTGAAGTAGCGTCCGCCGGCGAAAAGATTGGTGTTGATGAGCGGTGTCTGGCCCGGGGGCGGCAGGCCGATGAGAAGCGCGGTGCCGCCGCGCTCGAGCCCGGGAGCGCCGGTGCGCACGGAGCGCAGGATCTGGTCCTGGGTGGTGGGATGGCCCACCGCGTCCAGGGCGTAGTCCGCGCCGCCGCCGGTCAAGTCGGTGATGGCCTCCACCGGGTCCACCTTGCTGGCGTTGATGCAGTGGGTGGCGCCGAATCCCTTGGCGAACTCGAGTTTCTCGTCGTCCAGGTCCACCGCGATGAGCGGGTAGGCGTCCACCACCGCCGCAGCAGAGATGGCGCACATGCCGATGCCGCCTACCCCGTAGACCGCCACCGACTGCCCCGGGCCTACCCTCAAGGTGTTGATGATGGCGCCGGAGCCGGTGGTTACCGCGCAGCCGATGATGGAGGTCACGTCCGTGTCCACGTCGTCGTCCATGGGCAGCACCACCCGCTCGGACGCCACCAGGTGCTCCGCCCAGGTGGACGCCGACGCCCAGATGGACTGTTCCCCCCAGGTGGCGGGGATGGGCGGCCGCATGTTGAGGGCGTGGGACACGGGCGGCAGCGGCGACTCGGGGGCGTTGCGGTCCACCCAGGTGGTGAAGACCCGGTCGCCCTCCTTCACGTGGGTCACGTCGCGGCCCTTGGCCACAACCACGCCGGTGGACTCGTGCCCCAGGAGCGCCGGCAGCTTGGCGCGCTGCTCCTCCGGGGAGCGCTGGATCTGGTGGAGCTGCGAGTGGCAGATGCCGCTGGCGTAGAGCTTCACCAGCACCTGGTCGGGCGCCGGGTCCGGAAACGTGACCTCGTCCACCACCAGGGGCTTGCGCGATTCCACCAGGATTGCGGCACGGGACTTGGTTGGCATGGCGCTTTCCTTTCCGTCAGACGGTCCACGGGCCGTGCCGGCCTGGGGCCGTGTCGCCGCGCGGAGAGGCGGCTTCAGCAATTTCGTGAGTAGTTGCCGCCGGGTGGTTTGTCAAGGGAACGCGGGCGCGGTTTCCGCTGGTTCCATGGCCGAAAAGGTGGTATCCACGACTACGGCACTCGGTGCCCCGTCATCAGAAATCGGGAGGTAGCGATCATGTCCATTATCGATGCCGACGCCCACGTCGTCGAGTCCGAGCATACCTGGGACTACATGGAACCGGCCGACCGGAAGTATCGTCCGCTCGTCGTCAAGCCGACCGGCGAGGGGGGCGGCGAGTACTGGTTCATCGATGGCAAGATCCGGGGACTGGTCCGCATCGTCATGACCGCCCAGGAGTTGGGCGAGGTGGCCGAACGCACCGGCCGCGTGATGTTCACGCCGCAGGAAACGCGCGAGATGGAGAACGTCGAGGCGCGCCTCAAGCACATGGACGAGCTGGGCATAGACGTCCAGGTGCTCTATCCCACCATCTTCATCGAGCAGGTCACCGACAAGGCCTCGGTGGAGATCCCACTCTGCAAGAGCTACAACCGCTGGCTCACCGACCTTCACAACCGGGGGCAGGGACGCCTGCGCTGGATCTGCGTGCTGCCGCTGCTCGACATGACCACGGCCCTGGAGGAGCTGGATTTCTGCAAGCAGAACGGCGCCTGCGGGGTCTTCATGCGCCCCATCGAAGGCCACCGCCTGCTCACCGATCCCTACTTTTACCCCCTCTACGAGAAGATGAGCGAGTTGGACATGGCCGTGGGCGTGCACGTCGGCAACGGCAACCCGCAGGAGCTGGACCTCGTGTCCCAGTACAACGGCGGCGGCAGCTTCTGGAAGTTTCGCATCCCGGTCATCGGCATGTTCCACTCCGTGATCATGGGCGAGATCCCGCAGATGTTCCCCAAGCTCCGCTTCCACTGGGCCGAGGCCGCGGCGCTCTGGGTCCCCTACGTCGTCAAGGACCTGCAGCGCCGCTGGGGCGCGCAGAACAAGGACCTGCCGGACAACATCCTCAAGGAGTACCGGCAGTACGTGTCGTGCCAGACCGACGACGACGTGGACTACGTGCTGAGGTACTCGGGAGAGGACAACATTGTCATCGGCACGGACTACGGCCACAACGACCAGTCCACCGAGATCGAAGCGCTGCGGAACCTGAAGGAGCTGGGCAGCATCACCGAGCCGCAGTACGAGAAGATCGTGACCCAGAACCCGAAGGAGCTGTTCGCGTTGCAGTAGGTTTCGGAAGGTTGCCCCCGGCCGCGAGGCGGGCAGCCTACGCTATGGTGGATTTCCCGTAGGGGCGACCGGCCGGTCGCCCCTACTCGCATCAACTCGATAATTCGGAGGCGCTTGGCTAGTCTGCCTTGGTGCGCAGGCGCCAACGCTGGTACTTGGCGCGGGCCTCGTCGCAGGGCTCCAGGGTCAACCCGCGGATGAGATGCACCGGCCGGCCGCCCCCTCCCTGCCTCGACTCGCCCCCGGCCACGGTCGCACACAGCTTCGGCGCGCTCTTGGACACGATCGCGCCGTCGGCCGTCATGGAGAAGCCCTGCTGCGCCGATCCGTCACATTTCGCCAGACCGAGCCTGGCGCCCGTCTCGGCGCCCTGCGCGGTCATGCAGACGTCGAAGCCCGGCATGTGGAAGCGCCCCGCCTTGATGCCGTCGGTGTCGAACCCCTGGTCGACGCCGATCGACCCCTGGTAGCTGTAGCAACTGTGGGCCTGGAGCCCTCTCTCGACCTTGGCGCGTTGCTTGTAGCCGCGGATGTCGAGGCAAAAGCCGCGCTGGTCGTCCAGGCGGTCGACGAGGACCACCTCCACCGTTTCGCCCGCGAGGGCTTTGCCGGAAAGTGGAGCACCGACGAGCACGGCCAGCATCATGAGACCAAGGAATTTCATGGGAACTCCGTTCATTGGATAGACAGGGCGGTTTCGAATTAGACGGACAGCGGTTTCAACGACCCAGTTTCAACAGCCGCGCGGCCGTGCCTCCCAGAATATCGTCCTTGACCTTCTCCTCAAGGTCCAGGTTCCTGACCGCGTCGATGTATTCACGTATCGCCTGGTTGCCCTTGCCGCCCTGGGTGCTCACGCCGGCGAAGTTCTGGGGGTAGTCAGTGGCGAACACGAGCCTGTCCGGACGAATGCCCAGCAGCCCGCAACCGAAGGCCGTAAGCCCTCCCTCGAAACCCGAGAGGTCGAAATAGAGTCGATCGAAATATTCCTCGAAAGAGTGCTTCAACGTGCCGAACCGATGCGCCATGGCCACCAGCCGGTCCTTGAACGCGGCGATGCCGCCGCCAAAGTGGCCGATGACGAAGTCGATCTCCGGGTGGCGATCCAGCACTCCTCCCGCGATCAACCGTATGGTTGCGATGGTGAGATCGATCTCCCTGCCGATGATGCGCGGAAGGTCGTAGCCCTGGATCGAATCGTAGCCTTTCGGCACGAGCGCCGGGTGCACGAAGATCGGAACGCCGAGCCGCGCGACCCGCTCATAGAACCTGTCCAGCTCCGGCGCGTCCAGGAACAAACCGCCCACCTGTGAGGTGATGGTCACGCCGTGGAGCCCGCGCTCCAGCACCGCGCGGTCGAGTTCGTCCAGCGCCTTGTCCCCTTCAAGTATGGGCGCATGCGCAAGCCCGACGAACCGCCCCTTGTGCTCCTGCTCCAGCTCCGCGTAACAATCGTTGATGACCCTGCAATCCTCCAGACTCCCGTCCCACCCCAAGTGGCAGGACACCACCGACACGTCCACCCCGGCCTCGTCCATATCCCGAAGTTGAGCTTCCGCGTCGTACAGCTTCGAATGAAGCGTCATCCGCGGGATGCCGCCCTCGGTGGCCACCGCGACCTTGTCCGAGTAGAGCCCCTTCTGGCGTGCCAGATCGGCGGGGACGTAGTGATGTTGGAAGTCGACGACCATGGCCATGTCCTGGAACCCAGAGGCTACGCTCCTTCGGAGTCTGAAGGATGTCTCCATCGTTTCGTTTTCTCCGATGGCTTGCCGAGATCATCCCACGGCTCATCAGTCGGCATCGAGAGGAACTGCAAGGCTTCAAGAACTTCATCCAGCGCCGAATCCGTGTCATCGCCGCCGTACACGGCGTTCGGCCGTTCCGTCAAATGTTCCGAAGCAGAGTCCGTAGGTGTCGTGGGAGGAGGTTTGCGGGTTCTCATGCGTCAACTCACGCGCAAGTAGCTTGAAACGGTCGTGGACAAGCACTAGCATGGGTTCGTGACTCACACCAACGAACAAGTCATCGCCAGCACCTGCTGGGAGTGCAGCGCCCATTGCGGGTCGCTGGTCACCGTCGAGGACGGGCGGGTGACCAAGGTGTCGCCCTATTCGGAGCATCCGGCGTCGCTGGGGGCGTTCTGCGTGAAGGGGATCCGGGGGTTGCCGGAGTTGACCTACCATCCGGACCGGGTGCTCTATCCCATGAAGCGCACCGGGCCGCGGGGCGGCGGACGGTGGCAACGGGTGTCGTGGGACGAGGCGCTGGACGAGATGGCGGAGGCGATGCTGGCGGTGCGGGAGCGGTACGGTCCGAAGGCGTTGTGCGGGGCGGTCAGCAATGCGCATTTCAGCCGCGGGGTGATGCTTGCGCTCTTGCTGCGCGCCTACGGTTCGCCCAACTGGATGATGAACCAGGACCTGTGCGGCGGATGCCGGGCGTTGAGCGACCGGATCACCGGGCTGGCCATCAGCAAGGGTGAGGACATCGACAACACCCGCTGCGCGCTCGTCGTGGGGCGGAATCCCTATGCGGCCGACCCGCCGCAGTGGCAGGCGCTCAAGCGCGCCAAGGCCAAGGGGGCGCGCGTTGTCGTGCTCGATCCGGGGGAGACGCCGGCCTCCACCATGGCCGACCTCTGGCTGCGGCCGCGGCCGGGCACGGACGCGGCCATCGGGCTGGCGATGATCCACTGGCTGGTGGAGCACGGCCGCTATGACCGCGATTTCGTGGAGCGCTGGTGCCACGGCTTCGATGCGCTGGTGGAGCGGGCGGCGCAGTACCCGGCGGGGCGCGCGGCGGAGCTGACGGGGGTGCCGCGGGCGGACATCGAGAAGGCCGCGGAGTACTACGCCGACGGCCCTTCCTGCTTCGTCAGCGGGCATGGCATCGACGCCTTCAGCGCCGGCGTCCAGACCTTCCGGGCGTTCCATTGCCTCGTGGCCATCAGCGGCAACCTGGACCGCGAGGGCGGCAACCGGCGCGTCAAGAAGCCCGCGGGGTTCACCAACTACATCGAGGTGCTGCACAAGCCTGAGTTCCGGCTGCCGCTGGACGTGGAGAACCAGACCATCGGCGCGGACCGGTTCCCGCTGTGGGCGGGGCCCGAGGGCTGGCAGACGGCGTGCCACAATCCGTCGGTCATCGAGGCGGTGCTCAGCGGCAAGCCGTACCCGGTGCGCGCCATGTACGTCAGCGGCGTGAACATCGTGGTCACCTATCCCGATACGCAGAAGACCTTGGCGGCGCTGGAGTCCCTGGACTTCCTCGCGGTGGCGACCCACATGATGACCCCCACGGCGGAACAGGCGGACATCGTGCTGCCCAAGACCACGGGACTGGAGGACGAAGAGGTCTCGCTTGAGGGTTCCGGGCCGTGCCTGAGCCTGATCCAGCCGGCGGTGGAGCCCGAGGGAGAGGCGCGCGGCGATTTTCTCATCGCCCGCGACCTGGCCCGCCGCGCCGAGGCTCGCGGTCTGACCGAGGCGCGCCGGTTCATTCCCTGGGAGACCAAGCGCGAGTTCAACGAGTTCCTGCTGGGGGACTGCGGCGTCACCGTGGAGCAGATGCGGGAGAAGGGGTACGCGAACTTTCCGTTCACCTACGGCGATTTCGACAAGGCCGGGTTCAAGACCAAGACGGGCAAGGTGGATCTCTACTCGGAGCGGCTGGCCGAGTTGGGTCTGGACCCGCTGCCGGACTACACGCCGACCCGGGCGGAGCGCGAGACTGCCGCGGTGCGCGACGACTATCCGCTGACGCTGCTCACCGGGGTGCGGGAGCGCACCTACCACCACTCGCGGTTCCGCGACCAGGGCTGGGCCCGCAAGGTCTCACCGGATCCGTGGCTGCAACTGCACCCGGAGACGGCGACGCGCTACCGCTTGGCCGAGGACGACTGGGTATGGGTGGAAACCGCTGGCGGCCCGGGCCGCTGCCGCCTGAAGGTCCGCGTCACCGAGGCGACGTTGCCCGGGGTGGCGCGAACCGGCATGGGGTGGTGGTACCCGGAGGCGGAGGGCCCCCACCGCGGCGCGCTGGAGGTGAACATCAACGCCGCCATGCGCTATGATGGGCCGTGGGACCCGGTGACCGGGTCGGCGGACACCCGTGGGTTGCCGTGCCGTATCGCAAAGGTGGAGGCGCTTTAGGCCGAGAGTCAAGACAAGTTCTGATCGATGAAACCGCGCCCTTCGACTTCGCTACGCCAAGCCTGTCCTGAGCTCGCCGAAGGGCTCAGGGCGAACAGAGGTAGGGAAGCGACCGAGGAGTAGGAGTTTCGGAGGAAGAGCCATGCTGAAGAGAGTCAGAGAACCGGCCGTGCTGAGCCAGCCCGTGGTGGACCCGGCGGCGTGGACGGCGGCGGACCTGGACGCCGACCAGAGCTGGATCTACCAGCTCACCGAGAGCGATATCGCGGAGCTTGACGCGGCGGTGGCGCGGGTGGAGGAATGCGGGCTCGAGATCATGGACATCCAACGGGACGACTTCATGCTCCCGGCCTTGGCGGACAGGCTCGACGAGGTTTCCAATGAGGTGGTCGACGGCCGCGGCATAGGGCTCATCCGAGGGGTGCCGGTCGATCGCTACACCCGCGAGCAGGCGGCCATCGCCTTCTGGGGAATCGGCACATACCTCGGCGTGCCCGTGTCCCAGAACGCCAAGGGACACCTCCTGGGGCACGTGGCCGATCTCGGCTCGCACTCTCTCACGAACCCGAAGCACCGCGGCTACCAGACCCACGACATGCTGCCGTTCCACTGCGATTCCAGCGACGTGGTGGTGCTGATGTGCCTGCACCCGGCCAAGTCCGGAGGCTTGAGCCGTTTCACCAGCGCCCTCAACGTCTACAACGAGATGCTGAAGCGCCGCCCGGAACTGGTGCCGGAGCTGGCCGCCCCCATCTACCGCGACCGGCGCGGCGAGATCCCGGTGGGCAAGGATCCGTGGTGGCAGCTCCCGGTGTTCAACTTCTACGAGGGGTACCTGACCGTGAACGTGGGCGGCACCTACATCCGCTCGGCGCAGCGTTTCGAGGAGCTGCCTCGCCATTCCGAGGCCCTCAAGGAGGCCCTCGACCTGTGCAGCCATCTCTGCGACGAGCTGTCGTACGACATGGAGTTCCTGCAGGGCGACGTGCAGGTCCTGCACAACCACGTCACCTGCCACTCGCGCACCGAGTTCGAGGACTACCCGGAGCTCGAGCGCAGGCGTAACCTGCTGCGTCTGTGGCTCGCCACTCCCGAAGGGCGGCCGCTGCCGCCGACCTACCGCGACCGTTACGGCCATCTGAACGACGGCGAGCGGCCCGGCGGCGGTATCGTGGTGCCGGGAACCGTCTACACGGCGCCGCTGTACCCGGAGTAGGGAGGGTTGTGCTGACGCAGATCTGGCGCCATACGTACTTCATGAAAACACCGCCGCGCCGCGCGCTACAATCCAAGAGGGCTCATGCTCCGCGTGCGGTGGCGGCACCCCCCTTCCAGTCCGGCTTCCAGGAGCCTGTTCAAGTAATCAGCCTCGTAGGTCGGATTAGCGAAGCGTAATCCGACAAGGGCGGTGCGGAGTCGGGTTAGGCCTTCGGCTAACCCGACCTACCGGCTGTACTTCGATTACTCGGACAGGCTTCTAGTACGGCCGGCAGAGGCGGTCGCGGCCGCCCCAGATGTCGATGCCGCCGGCGATGACGTCGCGGGCTTCCATGGTCAAGGGGTCGCCGGCGGCCACGTAGGGCGCGCCGGGGTAGCCGATGAGCTGCAACTGGTCGTAGGCGCCCACCACGCGGTCGGCCGCGGGCAGTTCCACCACGACGTCGCGGTTGCCGGTGCTGATGACGGCGTCGGCCTCTTTCTCATAATAGAGCAGGGGAGCGTCCGCGCCGTCCTTGCCGCCGTACTCGTAGGTGACGAGGACGGTCTTGATGCCCTTCTCCTCGCAGCCTTTCACCGTCAACATGACCTCGATGAAGGCGTTGCCCGATCCGGTGCGGGTGATCAGGGCGGCGTCTGCGCCCAGGGACATGGCCACCCGCACGGCGTTGTGGGCGGCGATCTCCTTCTCGCGGGAGGTCTCGAAGCCGATGCGTTCGAGGATGACCCCCGCGAACCGGTAGCGCTTGTCGCGCAGGAGCCCCAGCACCAGGGGCTGGTGCTGCCAGTTCCAGGTGATCGGGTGGTAGCTGACGGTGCGGATGGTGCTGGGGGTGATGGCGCCGTCGGTCAGCTCGTTGGGGTGGATCACGGTGGACAGCGATTCCTGCACCGGGAAGCCGTAGTAGGCGACGTTGGACGGCCGGTTGTCGGGTTCGGTGAACACGCCGATGATGACTACGGCGCACGGGAGATCGTCTCCGGCGGCGTCCGGGTCGTGGATCTCCACGCCGTCAGGGTCGAGGCCCGTGGTGGTCTCGGCCAGGCGTAGCGCCACGCTGAACTCGGCCTGTTGGATGGCCTGATGCGCCTCGTAGGCGGACAACCCGTCCTCCAGTTCCAGGGTCATCACCAGGTTGTTCAGCGAGCTGAACGGGGTCATGTCGGCGCCCGGTCCCCACATGTCCAGGATGGCGCTGCGCTGGGACGTGGTGCCGGTGCGGACGGTGCCCTCGTAGGCGACCGCGGTGACCAGCGCCATGCCCGAAAGCCGGTGGGTGCGGCCCTGGCCCACGGGCGCTACCGGCCCCAGTACTCCGGGAAACACCTGTCCGGTGCCGGAGGTCTTGATGCGCGGCTCCACCACGTCGCGGATGCCGGTGACCCGCGCCTTCTCGCCGGGGCGCACCACGTCGAAGGAGGCGGAGCGGACCCGGGGATCCTGCTCCGCGAGGGCCGCGAGCGCGTCGGCGTCCACCTCAAGGACACCGGAGGAATAGCGCGTGTCGCGGCCGAGGCGGATCTCGTGTACTCGGTACTCGGCGAGTTCAAGGGCTGTCATGGTTGATTCCCGCGTCCGTCATTCGCGCGGGAACAGGCAGGGTTGTGTGACAGCCTGTTCCCGATGGGGGAGGATGGCCGAAGCACCCTCACCCCAACCCTCTCCCAGAGGGAGAGGGGGGCGGGAGTGGGGGTTTCTCCGCTGCGATTCCACGCCCTCATCAGTGCATGTGCTGGCCGCCGTCGACGCTGATGGACTGGCCGGTGATGAAGTCGCTGTCGTCGGACGACAGGAAGATGACCGTGCCCACCAGGTCGTCCGGGTACTGGTCGCGCTGGAACGCGCGGCTCTTGCGCCGGTTCTCCAGTTGCTGGGGGGTGGTGACACCGTCCTGGTTGTCGCTCGATATGGTGAGGCCGGGCATGATGGCGTTGACGCTGATCCCGTCGGGCCCGATCTCCCGCGCCAGCGCCCGGGTGAAACCCAGAACGCCGGCCTTGGACGTGACGTAGTGCAGGAACATCGGCGTCCCGCCCAGGATGGTTCCGGAGGAGATATTGATGATCTTGCCCTTTCCCTGCTCCTTCATGGCCGGGTAGACCGCCTGCACGCACAGGTGGAGGCCCTTGACGTTCACCGCCATGACCCGGTCCCACTCATCCTCGCCGATTTCCATGAAGGACTTCTTGGTGAGCGCGGTGTACAGGGCCGCGTTGTTCACCAGGACGTCGATGCGGCCGTAGGCCTTCAGCACCGCGTCGGCCATCTCGCGGGTCTTCTCCGGGGATGCGACGTCAACCGCCACGGGGATGGCGTCGCCGCCGTCCTTCTTGATCTCCTCCGCCACCTGGCTGGCGGCCTCCACCTGGATGTCGGCCACGGCCACCTTGGCGCCTTCCCGCGCCAGCCCCTTGGAGTAGGCGCGGCCGATGCCGACGCCGCCGCCCGTTACGATCGCGACCTTACCGTCCAAACGCATGGTTGAATCCTCCTTTACCGAAACCTGGATTCCCGTTTCTCAGACTGTGTCAAGACCCTCTCCCTCAGGGAGAGGGTGGCCGAAGGCCGGGTGAGGGCGCCTCAATGACCCTGACCGTTCTGTTACGGCTGTGTCCGGCCTGCCGCTTGCTCGGGGCACCCTCACCCCGACCCTCTCTCGGAGGGAGAGGGAGTGTTTGGCCTACAGCCCGTACAACTCCACCGCGGTCTTCCACAGCACCTGCTCCACGTCCTCCTCCGAGATGCCCGACTCCCTCACCATCTTGAGCCTTGCCGGGTACAGCGGCTCCGGTACCTCGATGCACTTCCACGTCGGCGACCAGTCGGTGCCGAACATGATGCGGCCGGCGCCGATGGTCTCCACCGCCCGGCGCAGGTGCTCGGCGGTGGTGGAGGTCGTATCGAAATACACGTTGGGGTTGCGCATGGCAACGATCAGCGCCGATTCGAAGTAGTGCTGGATGGCACGCCCCATCTTGGTGAGGACGATGGGGACCTCGGGATAGCGGCCGGCGATCTCGTCCACGTAGATGGGGTCGGCGTAGTACATGCGGCCGGGAAACTGGGTCCAGCCGGTGGCGATCAGCAGCGGCACCCGGTAGTTCGCCAGGGTCTCCATGACGGGGCGGAGGTCGTCGGCGATCTTCACCGGGTGGGTCTCCGTGGTGAAGGGGCCGCCGTGGGATTCGCCGATGCCCTTGAATCCCAGCCGCTCGATGCGGTCGGCGATCTGCTCCGGCGCGGCCTCGCGGAGCGCCGGCGCGTTTTCCCAGACGCCGTTGCCCGAGTAGTCCTCGCCCAGGCTCGCCAGCCCGTACAGCCGGTCCGGATACCGCGCCACCGCCGCCGCGGTCTTCGCGTCCTTGTCGTTCGGGCTGTCGCAACCGCCGGTGGTCATGATCAGCGCCTTGTCCACGCCGTAGTGGTCCATGTCGGCGATCAGCTCGTCGACGTAGTCCACCAGCGGCTCGGTGTCCCGGGCCCGGTACAACTCGGGGTGGTTGCGGCGGAAGCCTATGAGGTCCGGGACGCTGCGGATCTTGTCGCGCAGGTCCCGGTAGGCGGGCGGCCCGAAGGGATGGCAATGGACCTCGACGATCATGCGCGCCCTTCGCTGTCGGCCCGCCACGGCTTGGCGGTGGTCACTGCTTCGGCACCAGGATGCTCCTCAACCTCTTCATCAGCTCGGCGTCGAGCTCGAAGAACTCGTTCACCGCCTCGGCGACCCGGGGGCCGGGAATGGGGTTGATGATGAGCCTGGACTTCTTCGCCTCGGCCAGGAGCTGCGGGTCCTTGAAGGTGTCGGCGAAGGCCTTGCGCAGCAGTTCCACGCGGTCCTTGGGCGTGCCCGGAGGCAGCGAGAACGCCCGCAGGATCTCGTGGGCGTTGCGGCCCACCACGCCCGCCAACTGCCGTTGCGCGTCGTTCTTGGCGTATTCCAGGAGGTTGGGGACGTTGGGGAAGCTCGGGTGTCTTCCCACGCCCACCTGGATCACAAAGTTCAGCTCTCCCGCGGGGATCTGCTTCGGCCAGTACGAGAAGATCACGTCGGGGCTCCAGCAGCCGCCCATGACCTCGCGCTTCTCGATGGCCAGGCGGATCCTGGCGGCGCCGCCGTAGCCCTCGATCAGTTGGAGGGGGACCCCCGTTATGTTGACGAGCAGCCTGGGAATGTCCGAGATGGAGCTGCCCGGCCCCATGCCGCCTAGCTTGAGGGGCTTCTTGGCCGCCAGCCACTCATCCATGTTGGTGATGCCGCTGTCCTTGGCCACGATGCACGCCGTGTAGCTGGGCTTGGGGACGGTGATCCAGTTGAACTTCCGGGCGTCGAACTTGACCCGCTTGTTCCCCAGGACCTGCTGCAGGACCAGGGTCCCCACCCAGTGGCCGATGGTGAGGCCGTCCGGCTTGGCCTTGTTGTACATGTAGTTGGCGGCGATGAGGTTGCCGGCCCCGGTCATGCTGGTCACCAGGGTCCTGGGAGTCCCCGGGATGTGCTTGGGCAGGTGCCGGGCCACCAGCCGGGCGTAGGTGTCGAAGCCGCCGCCCGGGGCCGAGCCCACGATGATGCGGATGGTCTTGCCCTTGTAGAAGTCCGCGGCCGAAGCAGCGGCGGCGGTCATGCAGACGAAGGCAATGCCCAAGGCAAGCACGATTCGGAGCAGGGAAATACGGTTCGGTCGCATGGTCTTTCCTCCCGTGTGACGCAACGGCGTCGGCCGGCTCTCGGGCCGGAGATTACGGTTCGTCAGGCATGACCAGCCGGCAGTGTACGGCTTCCGCCAACAGGTCGGTGATCAGGAACGCCTCCCGGAGGTCGCGCCCGCGGGCGACCGTGCCGTGGTCCCGCAGGATCACCACCGGATGATGGCGCAACTGCTCGGCCACCGGCGCGGGGTCCGTGACCGTCGGGCCGTCGTGTGGGATCACCGGCACCCGGCCCAGACTATACTCCTCTTCGAAGCTCAACGGTACGAATTCGTCGCGGCCGCGGCAATAGGCGATGATCTCCGCCGGATGGACGTGGACCACGGCGCGGGCGTCGGTGGCCGCGTACACGGCCAGGTGGAGCGGGGTCTCGCTCGAAGGGCGCTGCTTCGGGTTCACCGCCTTTCCCCGGGCGTCGATCTCGGCGACATCCCTCGCGCCCAGGAACCCCAGCGCCGCGTGCTGCCCGGTGATCAGGTACCGGCTCCGGCCGTAACGGCAACTGATGTTGCCGCCCCAACCGCTCACCAGACGGCGCTCGAAGAGCCTCTCGCCCCATCGGATGATCTCGGCACGCGATCCTTTTGAACGCTCCGCCATGAAATCGTCCCTGCCCGAGTAGTCGAATCGCAGCCAGTAGGTCGGGTTAGCCGAAGGCGTAACCCGACACCGCACGGTCCTTTGTCGGATTACGCTTCGCTAATCCGACCTACGCGGTTACGAGGCTGATTACTCGGACAGACACCTAGTGTCGCGTCCCGCAAATACCTGGCATAATTTGCTTGTCTTTTTCGCCGTCGGCTGCGTTGCTCTTCCTCGCGTGGTGCCCGCCACTGCTCGTCATCGCGCCTTGCCGACGACAAAAAATCCTGCGCAACTTATGCCAGGTATTTGCGGGACGCGACACTAGTGTACTGTCCCACAAATAACTAGTATAATAATGGGCAACCCCCCAAAAGGAGGATGCCCATGCCGCGTGGTCGCCCGGTTAAGCCTGTGGTTCTGGCGGAGGAAGAGAAAGCCCAACTTGTCAGTCTTGCCAACTCTCGCTCCCTGCCGCACGGGTTGGTGCGGCGGGCGCAAATCGTTCTTGCCTGTGCAGAAGGAGAGTCCAACAGCTCTATTGCCGGGCGCATGCGCGTGAACAAGGCAACGGTCGCCAACTGGCGCAAGCGCTATCTCATGGGCGGCATCGAGGGCCTGCACGATGAACTGGGTCGGGGGCGCCACAGGACCTATGAAGATGAACGGGTGGCCACAACCCTCAACGCCGCACTGCAAAGCAAACCACGCGACGGTTCCAGCCATTGGAGCGTGCGTGCGCTGGGCGAGGAAACCGGCATTTCCAAGAGTACCGTGCAACGGTGGTTCAACCTGTTCAGCATCCAACCCCACCGCCAGCGTCACTTCAAACTCTCCAACGATCCCTTCTTCGTCGAGAAAGTGCGCGATATCGTGGGACTTTATCTCAACCCGCCCGACCATGCCGTGGTCCTGTGCGTCGATGAAAAAACCCAGGTCCAAGCCCTCAACCGCACTCAACCCATGCTGCCCATGGGATTGGGGTACGTCGAAGGGGTCACCCATGATTACGTCCGCCACGGCACCACCACCCTGTTCGCCGCCCTTGACATTGCTACCGGCCGAGTCATCGCCCAGTGCAAAAAACGCCATCGTCACCAGGAGTTCCTTACCTTCCTCAACCACATCGATGCCAACGTCCCCGAACCTTTCGACGTCCATCTCATCGCTGACAACTATGCTACCCACAGACATCCAAAGGTCAGAGCCTGGCTCGCTAAACGCCCCCGCTACCACATCCACTTTACACCCACCTATGCCTCATGGCTCAATCAAGTCGAACGCTGGTTCGGCCTCATCACCCAGATGGCCATCCGCCGCGGCTCCTTCTCCAGCGTCTCCCAACTCGTCCAGAAAATCCGACTCTTCGTCCAAAACTACAACCGCAATGCCGCTCCCTTCATGTGGACCGCCACCGCTGACTCCATCCTTGCCAAGGTCCAACGTCTTTGCTCATATATTTGCGGGACACGACACTAGTACCATATTCGCAATTCGCCAAACACGCGGCTCACAGCCACTCCACCGCCTTGACGGCGATCTCCAGCATCCGCTCCTCGGCCCGCAGGAACGACGGATCGCGGAATCCCAGCTTGCCGGTCACGCATTCGTCCGAGACCGCCAGGATCGCGCCGGCCCTGGCGTCCCGGACCTGGGCCACGGTCAGGAACGCGGAGGTGACCATGTCGATGGCGGCGATTCCCTGCCGCTTCAGGTCGGCCAGGAGTTCCGGCGTCTCCCGGAACAGCGCGTCGGTGGTGAACACCGGGCCGTGGTGCACCGCAACCCCGAGGCTTTCGGCCGCCCGCGTCAGAGCTTCCACGACGTGCGGGTGGGGGAGGGTGGCGAAGTCCTCCGGGACGTAACGGGGGCTGGCGCCGTCGCCGCGGACCGCGCCGGTGGCGATGACGATGTCGCCGAGCTTCACCGCGTCGTGGAGCGAGCCGCAGCTCCCCACCCGCACCAGGGTCTCCACTCCGCCGGCGCACAGCAGCTCGGTGGTGATGGCCGACTCCGCGGAGTAGCGCCCGCCGTTGCCCACGGTGACGCGGCGGGAGCCCAGCGAGCCGGTGTACATCTCGTGGTCTTTCGAGGCGAGGGCCTTCCGAGGCTCCACCAGCGCGCGCCGCAGCTTCGCAGCCCGGTCCCTTGGGCCGGGAACCAGCGCGATCCTGCCCAGACAACCGGGCTTGAAACCCAGCCGGGACAGCATCTTCTCGGCGGTGATGTGGGGCTCGCTTTTCATGGCGTCCCGGCGTCGACCCCTACGGGCACGTCCACGGCCCTGCCCAGCCGAAGGAGAATCAACTTGAAAGCGTCCACCTCGCGGTCCAGGCCGCGCCTGACCGCCTCGGTATAGATGCGTGCCTGGTGACGGTAGTCGTGCATGACTCCGGCGATGTCGCCGCCGGCCACCTGGTCGGTCTTGTAGTCGGCGACGTAGAGTTGCCCCTGCCGTTCGTAGACCACGTCGATGACGCCTTCCATGATCTGCCCGTTCCAGGGCATGACGAAGTGCATCTCGCGCCCCAGGATTCGCGCGGATCGCAGCTCGTCGTAGGCGGCGGACTCGGTCAGGGTGGTCCAGATGTCCTTCAACTCCCAAGCGACGGTTCGCTGCTGCTCCGCGGGGAGGTCCTTGCCATGTCTGGTGATGGCTCGGTCGAGGTCTTCTTCGATGCGGCTGGTCTCGAAGTCCCAATGCTCCAGCACCCGGTGGGCGAGCGTGCCGAGCAACCGCGCGGCGTCGCGCTCCAGGCCGCCGCCGCGCGCCCGGTCCGCGTCGATCTCTTCCGCCTCGCCGGCGGCCTTGAGCCGGGTGGGAGTGAGGAACAGCGGGGTCTGGCGACGGGTGTCGCAGTCTTCCCATCGCCGGCGCCACAGGTCCTCGTACCATGTCCAGTCATCCGCATCCCGCGCCGCTTTCCGCCGGGTGCCCTTTGCCGCGGTATCCTCCACCACCACTTCGACTTCCATCTCACCCGTGCCGCAGTGGACGACACCCGGGCGGGCCTGGGCGAGGTTGAGGCCCGTGGCCTCATCCAGCATGGCCAGCAGGCTGTCGCTCCGCGCCTTTGCCTCCCCGTCGGAGGCGAAGGAAACGACCAACCGCTCACGCGCCCGGGTCATGGCCACGTACAGGAGCCGGCTGCGCTCGTATGCCTCCCGGTCCCGCCGTTTCGCATCGAGAAAGACGCCGGCGAGGCTCGACAAGTCTCCGATGCGCAGGCCGGCCAGCCCCGTGGCCCAGTCCCTCCGCACCTCGACCTCCGGGGATCGGTTGCCGCCGGTGCCGCCCAGGGCGTCCACCAGCACCACCATGGGGAATTCCAGGCCCTTGGCCCGGTGGATGCTCATGATCCTCACGGCGTCCAGGGTCTCTTCCTCCAGCGGGCTCTCGGGCTCGTTCTCCCTGTCCAGGACCCGGCGTTCCAGCTCGGCGACCACGTCCTTGAGCGTCCCGCTGCCTTCGGCGCCGGTCTCCTCGGCCACGACGCGTATCTTTTCCAGGTTGGCGACCGCCTGCTGGCCCGCCCCCGTGCTCGCCGCCAGGACGGACAGGGGCAGCTCCCGGAAGACCCGCTCCACCGCCTGTCCGGCCTCCAGGAAGCGCACTTCGCGGTGCAGGCCATGGAGCCGCTGATAGAGATCCAGGGTCGGCCGGGGAAGGTCCACCCAGCGGGGATCGGCCGCCAGCCGGTAGCTGAGAAGCCTCTTCCTGCTCAACTCGTAGATCTCGATGTCGTCGTGTCCGCCCAGCGGCGAGCGTAGCACGCCCACCAGCGCCAGGCGGTCATGAGGGTTGTCGATGGCTCGCAGCAGATTGACGGCGTCGACGACTTCCTGGGTGGCGTAGAAGTCGCGCTCGCCCTCCACCACGTAGCCGATGCCCCGCCGGCGCAGCGCGTCCAGGTAGACCTGCACGTTGGTGAGGGCGCGCAGAAGAAAGGCCACGTGGCCGGGCCGCGCCGGCACCAGGTCGCCGTCCCGGTCGTGGAAGTGGATGCGGCCCACGACCTCCTCGTCGAGCCAGCGGGCCAGGGATTCCGCCTCCAGCCGGCGCCCCGCGTCGGCGTTGAGCTTCTGGCCCATGGCCGTCGCCCGGCGCAGCCGCACCGGCCCTGGACCCGGCCCGGCCGGCGGCTCCCTCCGACTCTGCTCGGATGGCGTTCCACGAAGCTTGTCCTGAGCCCTGTCGAAGGGCTCAGGGTGAACGGAAATTGCCTCCGCTACGCTTTCGGGGCCGGGCTGGAGCGCGATGTACTCCGGCTGAAGGCCGGGCCGTTCCCGGATCAGGTTCGAGAAGACGCCGTTCACCACGTCCAGGATGCGTGCGTCGCTACGGAAGTTGGCGGTCAGTGGGTAGCGGATCCCGCCCTGGGCCTCGATCACTTCCTGGATGACCTTCAGGTAGGCTTCGATGTCGGCGCCGCGGAACCCGTAGATGGACTGCTTGGGGTCTCCCACCACGAAGAGCTTGTCGGCGGCCAGGCGGATGTCGCGCCAGGTCGCCGCGCGCCGGGAGCGTTCCTCGCACAGCCACAGGAGGATCTCGTACTGGAGCGGGTCGGTGTCCTGGAACTCGTCCACCAGGATGGCCTTGTAGCGGTCCTTCAATTCTTCGCGGATGCGCGGGTGGTCGCGCAGGAGGTCGCGCGCGCGCACCAGCAGGCCGTCGAAGGTCACCAGGCCCTTGCGGGTGAAGTCCGCGCGGCACTGCCGGGCAAAGGGCATCAGGAGGGCACAGAGCCGGCCGACCTCCTCGTGGTCGACCTGGGCCAGTGCGCTCGCCGCCTTCAGAAGGGCGGCGGCGCGGTCGAGATCATCCCCGTCCCACCCCTTCACGCGGGAAGGTTTCCATTGCAGAAGGCTCGATTCGCCGGCGTCCAGCGAAACGGGTGCGGCGGGATTCGCTCGGATCGACCGCACCACCTGCCGTGCCAACGCAAGCGCCTGTTCGTTCTTCCGCTGTTCCGGATGACGCGCGATGAGATCGGTCACGGATTCTTCCAGCTCGCCCAGCCACTCCGCGAGGACGCCGGCCGGGCCGCCGGACAACCCGGCGCGCGGGATTCCCTCCAGGTCGACGTTCTCGGCGCACAGGCCCAGCGCCATCTCGCCGATCCGCTCCAGGGGAAAGCGCGCGAGCACGTGCTTCCACTCCCCGGTCCTCGGCCCGGTGCTGGACAGCTCGCCGTCGAGCCACAGGCCCCAGGAGATGTCGAAGTGCCTCCTCAGAAGCCGTTCGTCGCCCTCGCGGAACCCGGGGTCGAGCCCGGTCTCCAGGGGGTAGAGCCGCAGCAGCGACGCGGCGAACCCGTGGATGGTGCCGATCTGGGCCCGCTCCAGGTGCTGCAGCGCCGCGTCGGCGCGGCCACGCACGTCGTCGGGCGCGAGTCCGTAACGGCCGCACAGGGCCTCGATCTCGTCGGCCCCGCCGCCCGGCCGCGGGAACGCGGCCCCGTGCCCGGCCAGGGCTTCCAGGCGGTCGCGCAGGCGCGCCTTCATCTCGTTGGCCGCCTTGTTGGTGAAGGTCAGGGCCACGAGTTCGGTGATGCCCACGGGTGCCGGCTCGCGCATCAGCAGGTTCACGCAACGCTCCACCAGCAGGGTCGTCTTGCCGGTGCCGGCGCCGGCGGTCACCACTACGTTGCGGTCGAAGGTGGTGGAGGCCAAGCGGCGTTCGCTGTGGTCGGCAGGCGCAGGCGTCATGACGTCCCGGCCTCCCGCTTGAGCTTCGTCCGCCGGATGCCCGCCAATGTCTCTGCCGTGGGATGTCTGGCGGCGCGCGTGCTCGACGGAAAGTGGTCCTTGCGGCAGATCTCCGATACCTGGCAGAAGCGGCAGTAGTCATCGTCCGGCATTATCGGGAACTCACCGTCCCGGATGCCCCTGAAGAGGCGCGCCACCGTGTCGCGAATCTTCTCGCCCTCGGACTCCCGCCACGAAGATCCCATGAACGCTTTCGCGACCAGCGGTCCCGCGTCCCAGCGGGGAGCGAGAAAGTACCAGGCGGCGTCGACGGCCGCCCCGGCGGCCGCTTCCCTGCCCAATTCATCGCCGGCGGCCAGCAGCAGGTAGACGGGCAGTTGCAGCCGCCGCCCCTGGACCGCGGCGAGCACGGGGTTCTTGTCCACGTTCGCGGGTTCCTTGCCGCTCTTGTACTTGTAGTCGATAACCCGGTAACGGCCGCCCCTCGCATCGTGGTCGACGCGGTCGAGCCGGCCCTGAAGCGGGAGCCCCCGGAGGTCTTCCGGCCAATCCGCGTCGAGCTGCGCCCTCAGGTCCATTTCCAGCCCCACGGGGCGGAAGCCCGAGCCCGCCATTTCCTCCCGGTCCGCCCCCACCGCCTCGCGCAGCATCGCGAGCAGATCCTCCTTGGCGGTTTCCCACGCCGCCGGGTAGCCGGTGGGGCTGCGCTTCTCGAAGGCGGCCAGGACCCGGGCGGCGGCGCCGTCGAGCCACTCGCTCCAGCCGTCCCCGAAGGCGCGGTCCTGGTCCTCGTAGAAAGCCTGCAGGATGTCGTGACAGAGCTGGCCCTGCTCCAGCGCCTGGATCGGCGCGGTCCACTCGGGCCGCTCCAGCCGTTCCAGGCGAAGCACGCGGCCGGCGAAGTACTGGAACGGGCAGCGCCCGTAGGCCTCCAGCATCGTCGGCGAGATACGGCGTTCCAGGAGTTGGTCCCATGCTTCGGGCAGGGGGCCGGTGATGCCGTCGAACGGCCCCGGCGCGCCGGCGGGGTCGTCGAGCGCGCGGATGGCCGCCAGGCTTCTCTCGAAGTTGTCCATGGATGCGCCGGCGATGCGCGCTTGCGGGCGCGGGTCCTCGCCGCTCAGCGCCCGCCGCACCGCCAGCTCTTCGGGCAGGAGCCAGCGGGGGTCGTCGAAGGGCGGGACGTCGCGCTTGCCGAGGATGCTCTTGGGAAGGGACCGGGAGTTCGGGTCCGCGTCCGTGGCGGGAGCCAGTGCGCGCAGGTACCACGACGGCGCCAACGCGCGTCCGGCCGAATCGGCCCGCGACCACGTGCAACAGAGGCGCTCGGCGGCCGAGCCCGACAGCAGCGCGAACAGCAGCCTTTCTTCGTCGTAGCCCCCGAGCTTCGAGGAGATCTTGTACCCCAGCACGGTTTCCAGCGTGTGCCGGGCGCGGTCCGGCAGGAACGGGTCCTCGCGGATGGTGCGGGGAAACACGCCCTCGTTCATGCCCACGAGGAAGAGGGCGCGGAACCGGATGCCCCGGGCCGCCCCGGCGTCCAGCACCTGCACGCCGGGCACGGGAACGCGCGTCAGGGGCACCGAGCCCCGGTCCAGGGCCCTGCGCAGGGCGGCGACGAAATCCGGCAGGGGCACCTTGCCGCCGACGGCGTCCAGGGCGGCCAAACCGTCGAAGGCATCTTCGAAGGCGCGGGTCACGTCGGCTTCGCCGGCGTCCGGGTCCGTCATGAGGAAGCGGTCGATGATCGCGCGCCAGTGGGCCGCGTGATCGGACCAGGCACCTTCCCGCGGCAGGGCGCTCAGATCCGTGTGCAGGGCCTCGACGGTGTCCATCAGCAGGCCGATCTGCTCCGGCCCGACGCGGAGCCGCCGGCCGTCGTCCTCCTCGTCCACCAGGCTCAACTCGAATCCGGTGTCGCGGTAGCGTTCCAGGCGTCGCCACTCGCCCATGCCGCGGCCGATGCCCAGCCACCGCGTGGCTACGTCCCACAGCTCGGGCCGGGGCTCGGCCGCGCCGCCCGGGACCTCGGCGAAGTTGAAGTGATGGGAGGCCAACAGGTCGACGACGCCCGCGCGCGGATAGTCCCGGACCGGCAGGTCCAGCAGCGCCAGCACGGCCCGGACCCGCTGGAAGCGGTTGAGCGGCTCCCGCGCCGGGGTGTGGTAGGGGATGCCGTGGGCGGGGAAGATCTCCCTGATCCAGGGCAGGTAGGGGTCGAGGGTTCGCGCCACGACCCCGGCGTGCCGGAAATCGAGGCCGTCCTCCTCCACGAGTCGGAGTATCTGCTTGGCCACGGCGAGGATCTCGTCCCGCGGACCGGCGCAACCGAGAACCTCGCGGCGGGGCGCCGCGCCGGGCCAGGTACCCGGCTCGGCGAGGCCACCTCCCTGGACGGCGGGCGCGGTTCGTTCACGGTCGGCCGGCATGTCCCGTTCAGAGGCTCGCCACCCGAGGCCGCTTCGCGCGCCGTGGTCCAGCAGGTCCACCACTTCGTCGGCCCCGGCCAGGGCCCGCAGGTAACGGTCGAAGAAGTCCTGGGCGAAGGACCAGTCCGGGTGTCCCTGGGCGAGCGGGTAGAAGAGGGTCACGGGAAAGTTGGCGGCAATGCTCCGGAAGAGATCCAACTGCGTCTGGGTCAACTCGTAGAAGCCGTAGTAGCAGATGCGCTCGAATTGCCCGAGCCAGCGCGAGAGGGGCGCCTCGGCCGCGGCCTGGCCGTCGAGGTCCTGGTGGTCCCGGGCCTGCCATTCGGCGAAGCGGTGCGTCACCTCCCAGTACAACCCGAAGAGATCGTGCAGCGCGTCGCGGTCCCTGCCAGGGAAATGTCCTTCGCGCACCGCCTCCAGCGCCGTCTCGGGATCCACCATGGCGTCCTTGAGATCGCGCAGGCTCTGCCACAGCGCGGCGCAGCCCCCGTCGTTGTCGGTGATGCGCGCGAACCGCCCCCGGGCGGGGAGCACGCGTTTCAGCGCCTCCTCCATGAAGGTCTCGTCGCGGAGCGGTGGCTGGCCCGGTCCGTGCGTCTCGTGAAACAGGGTCAGGGTAAGCTGGGAAAAGGTGAGGACCCGGAAGTTCAGGAGGTGGAGGCCGCGTTCATGCGCCAGCAGGGTCTTCACGCGCCGGCACAGGGTCTCCGAGGGCACGACGAGCAGCAGCGGGGTCAGCGCGTCCTGCTCCCGCCGCGCCCGGACTTCCTCCGCCAGGGCGTCCTCCAGTTGGGGGTGATAGGGACCCAGAACGATCTTCATGGAGCAGCCACCAATGCGTCCTTCGACTCCGCTTCGCTACGCTCAGGACGCCATCTCAAACACCTTTGGTGAATTTGGCAGACCCGGCACGCATTGCCAAGGTCAATCCGGCGCTGTAATCTCGGCCCCGTGAAAGTCCATTTCCTCGGCTCCGGCGATGCTTTCGGCAGCGGTGGCCGAAACCACACGGCCTATCTGCTGGAGGAACGCTCGCGTCTCATTCTCCTTGACTGCGGGCCTTCCACGCTGCCGGCCCTCAGGCGCGCCGGTCTGGACCCGGCAGATCTCGACGCGGTGATCCTGAGCCACCTCCACGGCGACCACTTCGGCGGTCTGCCCTTCTTCTTCATCCACTACCTGTACGACCGGCCCCGGAGCCGTCGGCTGGAGGTGGCGGGCCCGCCGGGCACCGAAAGGCGCGTGCGCGATCTCATGAGGCTCATGTACGGCGAGAAGGACCTGTCTTTCGTCCGCTTCGTCGAGATGGAGCCGGACGCCGTCACCGCCGTGGCCGGGGTTGAGGTGCTGGCGTTCCGGGTTCCGCACCAGACCGACGCCGTCTCCCTCGGGCTCAGGGTCACGGTGGCCGGGCGCACCGTGCTCTTCTCCGGTGATTCGAGCTGGACGGACCAGTTCATCACCCACAGCCGGGGCGCCGACCTGTTTATATGCGAGTGCTGCTATTACGACGCTCCGTCCCCCTCGCACATGAGCTATGTGGAAATCGCCGCGCGCCGGGAGCGCCTGGAATGCAAGCAGTTGATCCTGACGCACATGGGCGAGGAGATGCTGGCCCGGCGCAGGTCGTTGCCGGTGGCCACCGCCGAGGACGGTCTGGTCGTGGAAATCTGAAATGGGGTCGTCGGGTTACGCCTTCGGCTAACCCGACCTACCGTGAACTCTCGTAGGTCGGGTTGGCGGCGCGCAATCCGACACGGGAAAGCCGTAGGTCGGGTGGCCGAGCGTAATTTGACACGGGAAAGCCGTAGGGGCGGGTTTCAAACCCGCCCGTTTGCGAAACCCCGCGAACTCCCGATTGGGCCCAGATGCATGGGCCCGGCAACTTGACATCCCGCCGGGCGTCTCCTACAAACCGGCCATGCCTAGAGTCACTTTCATGCCGCTGGGGCAGAGCTTCGAGGTAGACGACGGCACCACCATCCTGGTGGCGGCGATACGCAACGGCGTCAAGCTTCGACACGACTGCACCGAGGCCATCTGCGGCACCGACAAGGTGAGAATACTGTCCGGCGAGAACAACCTGAGCCCCATGGACGACAACGAGGAGCTCACGCTCTCCATGCTCGAATCGGATGCGGCGGATCGCCTGGGATGCGTGGCCAAGGTGCTCGGCGACGTGATCGTGGAGATTCCCGGGTAGGGGCGTGTTTCAAACCCGCCCCTGACGGCAGCCTGCTTGGACCGGAGCACCCTCACCCCGACCCTCTCCCGGAGGGGGCCGGAGCGCCGGGCCTTTGTCGAACACACGAGTTGGAGGCCCAAATGAGCAGAGTCAAGGAAGCTCTCGACCGGAACGGATCCCTGGTGATGCCCGGGGTCTACGACGCCCTGAGCGCGCGTATCGCGGAACGCGCCGGCTTCGACGTCATCTTCACCACCGGCTACGGCATCTCGGCGACGCTGTTGGGGGAGCCGGACTTCGGGATACTGACCCAGAGCGAGATGCTGAGCACCATCTACCGCATCTGCGGGGCGGTGCCGACGCCGGTCATCGTGGACTCGGATACGGGTTACGGCAACGCGGTGAACGTGGTCCGTACGGTCACCGAGCTCAAGCGGGCGGGGGCGGCCGGCATGTTCCTGGAGGACCAGGTGTGGCCCAAGCGCTGCGGTCACATGAGGGGCAAGCAGGTGGTGCCCCTGGACGAGTATCTCAAGAAGCTCAACGCGGCGGTGGGGGCGAGGGAAGACGGCGACATCTTCATCGTGGCGAGGACCGACGCCCGCCAGGCCCTGGGCCTCGAAGAAGCCATCCGGCGCGGCATCGCCTTCAAGGAGAACGGCGCCGACGCGGTGTTCATCGAGGCGCCGGAGACCCGCGAGGAGATGCGGGAGATCGCCCGCAACATCCCGGGGCCGCTGGTGGCCAACATGATCGAGCGCGGGGTCACGCCGCTGATGACGCCAGCGGAGCTGGCGGACCTGGGTTTCGCGCTGATCGTCTGGCCCGTGGGCCCGCTCTACTCCGCGGCCATGGCCCTCAAGAACTACTACTCCAACCTCAGGGAGCAGGGCACCGGCGAGGCCCTCATGGACCGGCTGCTGCCGTTCGACGAGTTTCACCAGATCGTGGGGCTGGAGGAGAAGTACGCTCTGGACGAGAAGTACCGGACGTGAGGTCCTCCGTATCGAACATGGCCTCCTCCGTATCGGACGCGAGGTCCTCCCTCAATGGAAGCGGAGTCATGGCCCCGTCCGGCAGGCCCAGCAGCAGCCGGCGCACCTCTCTCAGGTCGGCTTTCAGGTTCAGGCCGGCGATCTGGCCCATGAGGTCCGTCATGAGCCGGGCGTCGTCGGCGACGCCGTAACGGTAGACCTGGAAGTAGGCCTTCCCTTCGCTCACGCCCACCTTGGCGTGCTGGTAGAGCACCCGCACGGGCGTGCCCTTCGGCACCCGTGGATACAGGTAGGCGATGTCCTCGGGATACAACCGAATGCAGCCGTGGGTCACGCGGCGGCCGATGGCCCAGGGGTTGTTGGTGCCGTGGATGCCGTAGGTGGTGTGGGACAGCCGCATCCAGTATTTTCCCAGGGGGTTGTCCGGTCCCGGCGGGACCACCTTGCGAGGCACCTCCATCTCCGCCTGAATGGATTTGGGCACGTACCAGGTGGGGTTGGTGCGCTTCTGCCCGACCCGATAGGTCCCGTCCGGCGTGTTCTGGCCCTCCCTGCCCACCCCCAACGGGAAGGTCATCACTCTTGAATCGGGCAGGTAGTAGTAGAGCCGCATCTCGGGGATGTTGAGGACGAGCCCCTCCCTGGGGGCGTCGGGAAGAATCCACCGGGACGGGACGGTGACCCACGTGCCCGCGCCGGGGAGCCATGGGTCGACGCCCGGGTTGGCCCGTTTCAGCTCCCGGTAGCCGAGGTGATACAGGCGGGCGATGTCGAGCAGGGTGTCCTTGTGCTCGGCCACGTGTATCCCCGTGAGCCCGATGATGGTGGAGGCCGGACTCGGGCCGGTATCCGTATCCGGAGGCTCACGATATTCGAAGACGGTGGTGGCGGGCCTCCATTCGTAGGTCGCGGCGTTGGCCACGGCGGGTAGCCCCAACGCCGCCAGCCCAACCGCCATCAACACCCCCAGAGACATTCCCCTCATTTTACCCCCTGATGGGATCGTACCGGCTGCGGAGATCCCGCCTGTCGCGGATCCTGAAATGCCCGGCTCGGTTCAAGCTCCAGGCCCTCACCCGGCCTTCGGCCACCCTCTCCCATGGGGAGAGGGGTCGTATTCGACTACTCGGACAGGGCCTTGGGACGGTTGAAATGTGCAGCCCCGGATTATACCATCTTTTGCGCACCCCGTTTAGAAAGGATCGCAAATGCCGTTCGTCGCCGCGATGGCCGCGAGCCACGCACCCAACATGCTGCTCGATCCGGGCGCCGAGTGGGAGGAGTTCATGAAGCTCCACTACCGCATGGCGCCGCAGGCGGCCGGCGGGAAGCCTTCCCTGGAGGTGCAGCGGAAGCTGCGCGAGGACGCGGAGGGCGCCTTTTCCGTGCTTCGCTCCGACATGGAAGACGCCCGGCCCGACGTTCTGATCGTGGTCGCCAACGACCAGTTCGTGAACTTCTTCTTCGACAACATACCGACCTTCTTCGTCACGCTGGCGGACGAGGTCCGCGGGCAATTCACCCGCTACGACTTCCGCTACCGGAATCATCCCGAGCTGGGTCGCGCCATCCTGGAGGCCGGCGTCGCCGCCGGGCTGGACCTGTCCTTCGGCGAGGACATCGAGCTGCAGCACACCCAGATGGTGCCGCTGCATTTTCTGCTTCCCGAGCCCGAGATCCCCATCCTGCCCATTTTCGTCAACACCTGGATCGACCCGTTGCCGACGCCGGCCCGGTGCTACGCGCTGGGAGGCCTCATCCGGCAGGTGGCGGACGGCGCCGCCGAACGGGTGGCCATCCTCGCCACCGGCGGGCTGTCGCACTTCCCGGGCTCGCCGCGCATCGGCGAGATCGACACCAGCTTCGACGAGGGGCTGCTCCGGCAAATGCGCGGCGGCGAGGGTGCGGCGTTGGCCGGCCTGACCCTGGAGGAGCTGCGGCAGTCGGGCAACTCCGAGTTCCTGAACTGGATGGTCACCATCGGCGCCGTCAGCGACACTCCGGCCTCCGCCACCTTCTACATGCCCGACCACGTCGCCACCGGGTGGGGGTTCGCGAGCTGGAAGCTCTGACCCGCGCACGCGCTAGCTACCAGGAACGAAGTTTGCACGGGAGCATCGCATGAGCCGCTACCACCTGAACCGGTTTCTCTTCGACCTCAAGATGAAGCCGGCCACCCTGGACCGGGCGCGGGCGGACCTGGACGGGGCCTTGTCGGATTACGACTTGAGCGCGGAGGAGATCGCCGCCGTCAAGAGCGGGGACCCGCGGCAACTGCGCCCGCTGGGCGCCCACGGCATGCTGTCGCTCTACCTGATGCGGCTGGACACGGAGTTCGACGACAACATCTACTGGACACAGAAGTGAGGGCAGGAGTTCGCCGGCGCGCCGCCCGAAGGCGGGCGCGGCGGATCCGGTAACGTAGAACAGGAGCTTGGATGGACCTGGGATTGGCAGGCAAGGTGGCGCTGGTGGGCGGCGCGAGTCAGGGAATGGGAAAGGCGATCGCCAAGGGTTTCGCCGCGGAAGGCGCGAAGGTGAGCATTTGCGCCCGGGGCGGCGAGGCGCTGGAACGCGCCGCGGACGAGATCCGGAAAGAGACCGGCGGCGAGGTCCTCGCCACCGTCGCGGACATGTCCAAGTACGACGACATACGGAACTTCGTCGACAAGAGCGTCGACGCCTTCGGGCGGGTCGACGTCATCGTCAACAACGCCGGCGGACCGCCCTTCGGAGCGTTCGACGCTTTGAGCGAGGACGACTGGAGCGCGGCCTACAACCTGAGCCTCATGGGCACGGTGCGGCTTACGCGCGAGGCCGTGCCGCACATGAAGAAGGCGGGGGCCGGGCGCATCATCAACATCACCTCCTACGGCATCAAGGAGCCCATCCCCAACCTGATCCTGTCCAACACGTTCCGTACGGGCGTGGTGGGCTGGACCAAGACGCTGTCGCGCGAACTGGCCCCCGACAACATCCTCATCAACACGGTGATGCCCGGACGCATCGACACCGAGCGCCATCACAACCTCAACGTGGCCCGGGCCAAGCGGCTCAACCTGCCGCTGGAGCAGGTCCAGGAACAGAGCAAGGCGGAGATCGCCGTGGGCCGTTTCGGGCAGTCCGAGGAAGTGGCGGACCTGGTCGTATTCCTCGGCTCCGACCGTGCGAGCTACATCACGGGCACGGCGATCCTGGTCGACGGCGGGCTGGTCAGGACACTCATGTAGGGAGGCGATCATGGTCACCTATGTCGTCCAGTGGGACCTGCCCGATCAGAAAGCCAACCTGACGATCTACAGCAACAAGGCCAAGAACGACTGGCTGCCCATGACGCTGGCCGCGCCCGGGGTCCGCGAGATCCGCAATCTCCGCAACCCGCTGGAGGTGAGCCCCCAGGTCGCCATCATGATCGAGTTCGAGAACCTCCAGGCGTGGCAAAGCTACATCGAATCGCCGGACTACATCCGCATCATGCGTGAGCTGAGAATCCTCGGCTGCACCAACTTCAACGCGCAGATCTGGTCCCCGTCCCGCTACTTCCCGGAGTCGCTCAAGCCGGAGACCTAGCCCGCCCGCGAAGGGCGGGTCGGATATGCCGGTCTACCGACCGTCGCCCATGTCAGCGGTTTCAACGTGGATGCCCGCGCAAACAGATTCGAGATTCTCGGGACCCGGACGCCCAAGGCCGTGGTCGGAGACGACGACTTCCGGCCGGCGGCGGTTCTGGCGCCCATCCAGGAGCGCCCGGACGGAGACTACCTGATCCTTACGCTGCGGGCGGACAACCTCAGCTCCCACGGCGGTCAGGTGGCGTTTCCCGGCGGGCGCGTCGACCCGGACGACGACGGCCCGCTGGCCACGGCGCTGCGGGAGACCGAGGAAGAGATCGGCGTCGACCCGGGCCACGTGCATATCCTGGGCCAGCTCGACCAGGTGTACGCGGGCTACAATTTCCTGGTGACCCCGTTCGTGGGGCTGATCCCGTACCCGTACGAATTTCGTCCCGATCCCCGGGAAACGGCCGAGGTGTTCTCGGTGCCGGTGGCCGCCCTGCTGCGGCAGGACGCGCTCACGCTGGACTCCCGCCTCTCGCAGAGGTCGGAACCCATTTACCACTTCCAATACCGGGAGTGGGACATCTGGGGGGCCACGGCCCGGATGGTCAAGCAGTTGCTGGAACTCGTGTACGGCTACGAGGCGATGGTATCGCCGCCGTCATAGGCGGGAACGGGCGAAACGGCAGGTCGGCACGCCGTGGAGGCTAGTGTCGTGTCCCGTAATTTCCTGGCATAATTTGCTGGTCTTTTTCGCCGTCGGCTGCGTTGCTCTTCCTCGCGTGGTGCCCGCCACTGCTCGTCATCGCGCCTTGCCGACGGCAAAAAATCCTGCGCAACTTATGCCAGGAAATTACGGGACACGACACTAGGGGGCGACCGCCGGTCGCCCCTCGAATTCGACTACTCGGACAGGCTCCTAGTCCAGGTCGATGTCCTTCAGGGGCTTCTCGATGGGCTCGTCCTTGGCCTTCTTGAACAGCTCCTGGAACTTGCGGTCCAGCACCTTGCCCTTGTCCTTTTCCGCGTGGAGGAGGTCGCGGTACTTCTGATCGCGCTGGTTCGCTTCTTCCCGGAGCAGGCGGCCGGCGTCCTTGAGTTCCGGCGCCTTGTGCTGCGGCGGCGGCAGCTCGTGCCGCAACACTACCGACAGCGCGGGGTCCACGAAGAGGGTTGCGCCGCAGCAGGGGCAATCCAGCTTGATGGTCGTGGCTTCCTGGTCCGCCATGGTACTTCCGGGCGCTTGGAGCCTGCGCCTAACCGCGCAGCTCGATCTGCTCGCCGTCTGGACCGCCGAAGACGACCCGGCGCCAGCCTTCCTCTCGCGGCTCACGCGCCGCGGTCCGGTGGGGCTCCCTCAACAGCGTCACGCCGCGTCGTTGCAGTTCGGCGACTGTCTCGTCGAAGGTATCCGTTTCGAGGCAGAAGTGGAAACCGGCCATGGAGCCGTCGCTCCTGTGAGTCAGCTCCAGCACGGTGTCTCCCAGCTTGAGGTACGCGATCTGCATCCCCGCCGTGGCCTGGTGCTGAAAGTACTTCCGGAAGCCGAAGTTCTCCTCGTAGAAGGCGATGGTGCGGTCCAGATCCGCCACATGGAGCGCGACATGGTCGATTCTCTTGAACATGGCCGTTCCCCCGGACCGGACTATAGCACGATTGCAGTCCCAAGTCCCCCGGGTTCATCCCGTATCGACAAGCTGTCTCGCGGCAGCGGGAGTGAGGATCGGCACCGGAAACTCGGGCGCCAGAGCCAGCAGATCACCATCGCCTGTCAACAGGGCATCGGCTCTTCCCGCCAGCGCCAGTTCGAGGAAAGGGCGGTCAAAAGGATCACGGCAGTGCGGCACGGCCGGGGGTTTCGATACGATGACGGTCTCGCACCACGGAATGTAGTCCGCCAACAGGTCTTCACGCTCCAGGTCGGTCAGTTGGAACTTCGGGTAGGACAAGACCCTTAACAACTCCAGTGTCGTCGCCCGGCCCGCCAACGGAATGACGGTTCCCGACTGCCACGCATGGCGCAGCCACGATAGCGATCCGGCCGGAAACAGCAGAGCCGACAGCAAGACATTCGTGTCGAGCACCCACCGCAACGCGGTCATTCGACCCTACGCGCCCAGGCCACGGCTTTGGCCACATCACCCTCGTCCAGGCCGAGTTCGGCCAGTTTTGCACGCACGGCCTCGACACGCGTCAGCCGCACGGGCGTCAGCACGATCCGGCCCGCCTCCCTGGTCACATCGAAATACTCGTAGGCTTGAAGACCGGACACGGCCGCCTTCGGCAAGGTAAGCTGGTTCTTGGAGGTTAGCTTCGCCAGCATCTGGTACATGCCTCCTTAGATGGTAAGGAGAAAAGGAAACCACGTTTCCTTTCATACTGCAAGAGCACGGTCCGGTGGTTGTCGGATGCGCCCCTCAGAACTGCCACTCGACCTGAAGGCGGAGGCCCTGGTCCACGGGGTGTTGACCCGTGGATTCCTGCCGTCGGCCTTCCAGATTCAGCGTCAGGCCCGTCGCGGCGTTCCACCGCATGCCTATCCGGTAGGTCCGGTCCGTGCCCTCCGCCAGCGCCGTGCCCGCGTACGGCGTCAGGAGCCCGACCCCGATGGGCGCGGGCAGGCCATAGCCCACCTCCGCTTGCAGCCGCCCGGCCGGCGATTTTCGGATGCCTTGCGGCGCCAGGCCCGCGGTGGTCTGTCGCGACCACAGGCCCTCCACCCCGCTCGAGGCCGCGCCCCAGGTGGGGCTGACCGCCAGGGACAGGCCCTGCCCGCCAACCCCCGGCACGAGCCGCACGGTGCCCGACGCCCCCCATTCCTCGTAGTCGGCGTCTTCATGCGCCAGCAGGCCCCGCACCGCCCCTTCCACGGTCAGCCCCACCCGCGGGTCCGCATATTGCACCCGGCCGCCTACTTCCACCCCGAAGCCCGTCTCCGCGTCTCCCCAGTCATGCCGCAGCCCCACTTCCACCGTGGGCGTCAGGCTTTGGCCGCCGTCCCACGTCACCCCCCGGCTGCCTTCCAGGATCACCCGTAGCCGGTGCGCGTCCGCGTCGGCCGCCGCCAGGTTGCCGGTCCTACCCGTCACCGCGTCCGAACTCGTCCGCGTGAGCATGGCGTCCGTGCGCGTGGCGAGTTGGAAGCCCCCGGCGTCTTCAGGCGCCAGCACAATCCCCCGGCCCCCGAACGCTCCCATCAGCAGCGTCGTGTCCGTCTCCAGGGTCACGCCGTTGTCCAGTTCCAGGTCCAATCCGCCCCAGCCGTAGCCCACCAGGCCCCACACGTCCAGCCGGTCCGTGACCGCATAGCGCAGGTACGGATGCAGACTCGTCAGGGCCTGCGCCAACCCGCCCCGGCCACGGTCCGCCATATTGGGGCTGGTAGAGGAGCCATCACCCCGGCTGTGCGCCACCGCCACACCGGCCAGCCACCGGTCCCATTCGCTATCCACGCCCACGGTGCCCGTGAACACGTCCCCGTCCAAGGAGAGATCCCCGTCCTGGCCGTTAAACGTGGTGCCGGCGAACCGGCCCCAAGCCGTCAGCCGCGGGCTCCCGGCGCCCGCGTCCGTGGCGCCCAGGTTAAGCCGGAAGGAACTGCCCAGGAGGACTGGGCGGAGATCCGGATTGAACGTGGGCGTCATGCTCTGCCCCAGCCGCGGGTCCAGGCCCGGCTCGGCCCGCCAGGGCGCGTCTTGCGACACGTTGCCGGGGTCCGACGACGCGCCCCCCGGACCCACCCCCAGGACCCGGGCCACTTCCGTCAGTACCGCCGCCAGCCGGCCCGGCGGCTCATCCGCAGCGTCCGTGGACAGCGGGCCCCAGAGCTTGGCAGCCAGCGCCCGCTCAGCCCCCTCCCCCTGCCCGCTCCCACCAGGGGAGAGGGATGGGGGGGCCGGGCCGCGCCCTTCTTCACCCGTGGCGTTTTGCCCCAGCGGCAGCCGGTAGCCCCCGATGGTCAGGTGCGAGGCTTGCCCCGGCGCCCCCCGCAGCCGCTCCCCTACCGCGTCCGTGACGTGCGTCCCCACCGTCCGCCCGAAGCGCGCCAGCCAGGCCTCGGGCAGGGCGTCCGAATTGCTGATCGTGCCGGTGCCCTCGGCACCGGAGATCACTGCGCCCGAGGCATCCGAGATGCGGAACGTCAGTGTCTCCGAATCCTCGTCGTGATCGTCCTCAAGCACGGTCACGCGCACCTGCTTGCGAACATCACCCGGCGCGAAGGTCAGCGTGCCGGACGCTGCTGTGTAGTCCGCACCCGCAGTAGCCGTGCCGTCCACGGTCGTGTAGTTCACGGTAACCGTACCGGTGGGTTCGCGGTTCAGGTACACGTTGAAGGGCAGGTGGTCGTTCACACCTTCGGTGGCATGCGCACTGCCCACGGAAAGCTGCACCAGTTGGCGCACGGTAAACGATACCGTGGCTGTCGCGCCCAGTTGCGTGCCCTCACCCCGGCTCTTTGAAAAGGCGCTTGCAGACAAGGTGTAGTCGCCTGCGGGCAGGGAACTGCCGTCCAGGTTTCGATCACCACCGGTGCCTGGACTGTCGCCCCAGAGCGAGTACGGAGCCATGCTTTCGGTCCGGTCGACCGTCTTCGTACCGGACAGCGACATCACCACGCTGCTGGCCGTGATTTCGGTTTTCAGGTTGGCGCGCAGGGCATAACTGCCGCCACCGGGATCGGCAAGGTACACCGTGTTGGAGTCGCCGGTGAGCGTTGCAAGCACTGCCTGGTTGCTTGCGTCCACGAGGCTGAAGCTTGCCACCGCAGGGGCTGCGGCCTCACCCGTGCTCTCGACGGTGAAGTTCACCGTGCGTGAGCCCAGCACCTCGCCGTTGCCGTCCTTGCTGGAGTATGCCACGGCGTGCAGCTTGTAGGTGTCGGCGGGCAGGGCCCGTCCATGCTCCGCCCCGTCGGCATCGCCGTAGAGCGAGTAGGGCGCGATGTTCTCCGTTCTCGTGGTCAGCGAGCGGCTGGGGCCTTTCTCCAGTGTCAGCACTACGCTCTGTACGCCGCCATCCGGGTCGACATTGGCCCGCAGGCCGTACACGCCGTCCGCACTGACCTGCACGGTGGCGTTGTTGGCGAGGGTGTCGAGGTCGGTGTCGTCGGTGGCGTCCACCAGCGTGAAGCCGGTGAGCACGCCCAAGCTGGAGTCTTCAGCCGTGCGCTGCACCAGGGTGCCCGTGGACGTGCCGCCGGTGTCGGAATCGAGGAAGATGCGGAAGTTGTATGCAGTGTCGGGTTCCAGTCCCGTGAACTCGTGCGTGGTGGCATCGAGCGCCAGATCGGTGCTCTGCCATTCGCCCTCCGGCACGCGGTGCTCGGCACGCAAGCCGGTGCCCACTACATCTTGCGGGAGCTCCCACGAGACCGTGACGCTGTCCGCGCCGACGTTCGTGACCTGGGCGCTGCCAAACGGGGGATGGTACGGCCATACGACCCGGCGCCGCGACATGTCGCCCGCATTCTCGCCCGCCACCGCGCGCAACTGGATCCCGTATCGCGTGTCGTTCACGAGCCCCGTCACCGTGTGGGAGAGAGTCTGCGCGGTCGCGTCTTCTATATCCGTCCAGTCGCCCCAGTCCACCGTGTACGCCGAGGTGTCCAGCACGCCGTAGCGGTATTGCCATCCGGTGATCGTGCCGCTGTAGCTGATTTCATTCCACGACAGCGTCGCGGCCCCGTTGCCGGAATCCACGAACAGGTCGGGGCGTCCGGGCGCGTCCAGCGTCATCCCGGCCATGGGCGTGATGAGGTTTGTATTCGATGCCGCGCTCTTGAGGCGGCCAGCCACGGCGCGCACCTGGAACCCGTAGGACGTGCCGTTGGTCAGTCCCGTGACGGTATGCGCCACAGTATCTGGTTCCGCGCCCGGAATCGTGTACCACCGGCCCCAGTCGACCGCCTCGTTCAGCGTGGCCTCGCCGTAGCGGGCCTGCCAGCCGGTGATGCCCTCGCCATTGTCCGGGATCGTCCAGGTCAGCCTGACCGCGCCGTCGCCGGCGGCCGCGTTCACCACCGGCGCATCGGGTACCGTCGTGCCCATAGTTTTCACGACCTTGATCGCGAATTCCGGAGATTTGGTATAGGGGTACTGGCTTTTCTCCCACCACGGACGAAGGGGTATGGTGGTGCCCGCAGTGTTCGCATCCGCGGTGACCGTGAAGGTCTGGGGCGTCTCCCAGTTGTCGCGGGTGAAGGTCATGAATTTCGGCGAGATCTTGACCCCGCCGTCCGCGGGGCTTCCATCCTTCTTATTCTTGAACACCTTGATGCCGTCACCGTCCGCCCTCACGGAACCGCTGATGAGCGGATCCCAGTTCAATCTCACGTTGCCTTCAGGCTGGAACCGCAGCCTGACCGTGAAGGTCTGTGCGTCGCCGTCCTGCTGGACACGCAGTCGGTTGTCCGACTTGTCGTAAATGAGGCTGTGCCCCGTCTGCGTATGGGTGTCGTCGTCCTCGATCTTGACCAGCACGCTGTTGACCCGGGCGCCGGCCTCGGCCGAAAGGTACACATAGCCCCACTCGTCCAGGCCGTCCGAGTCAGCCAGCCCGCTCACGCTCACCTTCTGGGGTGTGTTCCAGTTGTCCGACGTGAAAGTAAGCTCGGCGGGCGAGACCGACATCGCACCCCTGTCCTGCGGCGAAAGGCTGACCGTCACGGCCCGCTTCGGATCCTTCGCCATCCAGATGTTGAAGGTCTTCGGGCCGCCTCCCTCGACGGCTTCGATCCAGCAGCGGTGGTCGTACGGATTGCCCGCTGGTACCACGCGCAACGCGCCGGGAACGTCCGTGCAGCTACCGCCCTTATCGTCCGTCCAGTAGGGCACCCCGGCGATGAGGTATGCGTTCTGCAAGGGCGGCGGCGTCAGACTGCCGTCCACCTTGTGCCAAATCAGGGTGCCGATCGCGGTGAGGGTCAGGTCGGCGTTGTTATTCCCGCTGTCCTGAATCAAATCGTCAGCGTCCAGTTTGATCGGATCCGCTTCGATCCCGATACCGTCGGCGTCCCGGTCCCCGGACTGCACCGTGTATTCGAAGACCAGCGTCCTAAATCCCGACCCGCTGACATAGTCCGCATCCCTCGTATTGCTGCCGACCACCACCTGGAAAAGCGGGTCGCCCGTCACCGTCACCGCCTCGTCGAAGGTCGCCACGATCTGGATCTTTTCCCCGTTGCCGTATTTCATTTCGTACTGCGAGGGCCCAATACTCGGCACGGACGTGACCGACACCATCACTAAGGTGACCTGCGGCGATGGCGGCGGCGTCAGGCTGCCGTCCACCTGGTGGTCGCTCTGGAGACCCGGCTGGACGTGATTCAGGATCGCGTTGTTGCTGTCGCCGTCACGGATATAGTCTTCCGCACCGGAGTCCGCGTCCAGCTTGACCGCGTCCGCCTCGATAAAGATTCCGTTGGTGTCCCGGTCCCCGGACTGCACCGTGTATTCGAACACCAGCGCGTTCGTCCCCGAACCGCTCTCCAGGGCCGCTTCCTTGACGTCGGTTCCACTAACTCCCGACAGGAACTCGAGCACCGGATCGCCCGTCACCGTCACCGCCTCGTCGAAGGTCACCGTGACCTGGATCTTCTCCCCCGCGCCGTACTTCTTCGGCGTCGTCGTCCCCGACCGCGGCGTCGAGGTCACCGACACCTGCGTGACCTCCGGCACCGACTCCACGTTGATCGTCATCGTGTAGGTGTCCGTGCTGTCGGTGTCCCCGTCGTTCACCTTGAACGTGAACGTCGTGTAGCTCGCGCCGTTGGCGTCCGTCGCCGGCGTGAAGATCAGCTTGGCGTCGTCGAGGTTGGCCTTCGTCACCTCCTGGTTCGCGGTCACGTCCGTGCCGTCGAGTTCCAGATCGCCGGCCGTCTCCACCGTCACGATCTTCACCTTCTCCAGCGCGTCGTCCATGTCCGTGTCCGAGAAGTTGAAGTCCGAGGCCGCGAACGTGTAGGCCGTGTCCTCCTTCATCGTCACCGTGCCGTTCGATGCGGTCGGTGCGGTGTTGGCCTGGGCAGGCGTTGCGCTGAGCGTGACCTGTCCGTCCCCGGCAGTGGCCGTAAAGCTTGTCAGGTCCGCATGCGCCTGGGGCGCGAATCCCATGGTCGTGCACATGATGATGAGCAGCAGCGCTGCGGCGCGCGGGAGGCGCGAAAGGAAGTTGGGAAGGTAGGGAGAAGACGCAGGCCCCGCCGGGCGGCGGAGGCGGGGGAAGCCTAGAGCCTGTCCTGAGGCCTTCGACAAGCTCGGGACAGGCTCTGTCGAAGGGCGGGATTGGCGCTCCCGCCTGGCGTAGCGAATCGGCTCTGAGCACGGACCCAGGAACGCTTGACAGTTCTCTCTACACATGAATCGTACCCACATGCTCTGATCTCGTGATCTGAAGAAAGAAGACGTCGTGTATCGCGGACTAACAGGCCTTGGGAAAACCAAGGATTTGGGAACTCGAGAATCGGCGAGACGCACGGTGAACGTATGAATCATTTCCGTGTCAGATGAATTTGTCAGTAACCCGCTGAAGATAACTGACCGGAACGAACATCGTAAATTGGAAGTTTCGCGGACTATAAACAGCATTTTTTCCATATGTCAATACATATTCCAAGAACGTTCATTCCGTAGAACGATCGTTCTGGTTTGGTGTCCGAGTTGATTCCGGGTTTGACGCCATCAAACCCATACCGGGAGGGGGCTTCGAACTATGGTGCGGAGAATATGATGCAGAAAGCGGGCGAATCAGGGCATCGGGTGCACGCCGGGGCGGGCGCGGCGGCGCGCCGTCGTCCGCCTCTACCACCTGATCGACGCGCGCAGCATCACTCCGTGCTCGGGCGCCGCGTCGTCGTTCGCGAACTCGTTGCGGGTGGCGTCGAGATCGATCTGGAAGCCGGGGTTTCCGCGGGCCGCCGGGGTCAGCCGCCAGCCGATGCGCCAGTCGCGCGCCCCGCCGTCCGACAGCCCGAAGCCGGCCTTCGGCGTGCCGGTGAAGGCGCCGCCGAACAGCGCGATGCCGTAGCCGACTTCGCCCTCCAGCCGGGTGGCGGCGCGGAACCCGTCAACGCCGACCCCGTCGTTGGCGGCGAGGCCCGCCAGGGTCTCGGGCGAGAGCAGCGCGTCCATGCCGCCCGAGGGCGAGGCGCCCCAGCTCTGGCGCAGCGTCAGCGACGCGCCCCGGTCGGTGTCCGGGCGCGGGTCCCAGGAGGCCGCGAGGCTCGCGCCCCATTCCCGGAAGCCCGAGGCCTCGTGCGCCACCAGGCCCCGCGCCTTCACGTCCAGCGCAAGGCCGGTCTCCGGGTAGGCGAAGGCGAGGCCGCCGCCCAGGTCGGCGCCCATGCCGGTCTCGGCGTCGCCGCCGTCCAGCCTGAGGGCGATCTCGAACGACGGGGTCAAGGTCGCCCCGCTCGCGCCGTCTTCCTTCGCACCCAGCCGGAAGCGCCGCGAGCCCTCGACGCCCGTGCGCACCAGCCAGACATCGGCCTCCGACGCTTCCAGGTTGCCGCCCTCGCCGCTCACCGCGTCCGAAGACGTGCGCGTGAAGCGGGCGTCGCCCTTCACCGCCAGGGTCAGGCCCTCGCCGGTTTCCGGCCGCGGCATCTCGCCGCGCAGCCCGGCCGCGCCCATCGACATCGTCAGGTCCGCCGTCATGCCGGCCGCGCCCTCCGGCGTCATCGTCACCTCGCCCGAGCCCCAGCCCGCCGCCGCCCACAGCGTGAGGCGCTCCGTCAGGTCGATCCCCGCGTAGGGGTAGAGGCCGGTCAGGGCCGCGTCGATGCCGCCGCCGCAGTTGACGCCGCACTCGCCGCCCCTGCGGTAGCCGCCCGTGCCCGTGGAGTGGCCCGCCGCCAGGCCCGCCGTCCAGCGCCCCGGCCCCGGTCCGGCCCCTGAGCCGGGGCCCGACGACCAGTCGGCGCCGATCAGCGCGGTCGTGACCTCGCCGTCCACCGTCAGGCCCCCCTCGCGCCCGTCGAAGCCCGCGATCGAGCCCCGGCCCCACAACGAGCCGATGCCGCCGCCCTTCGACGACCCGCCGGTCAGCGCGAACGAGGTGCCGGCGATCAGGTCGCGCGGCGTCAACGCGCGCCATTGCGGTTCGAGGCCGCCGCCGCGGCCCCGCGCGCCGAACCCCGCCGTGCCGCGCCCGCCCGGCCCGGACATCGTTCCGGAGTCCGGACCCGTCCGCGCAAGCCACGCCCTCATCGACGCCAGCCCCGCGCGGGCCTCTTCGTCCCTGCGCTCCGTAGCGGCCACGCCGGCGCCTGCCCCGGTCCCTGAGCCGGGGTTGGCCGCGGGCGCGGCGCCGCCCCGCCGCGACGGCAGCGCCTGCCCGGCCAGCGACATCCGCGTCCCCGCCTGTCGCGGCGCCGTCAGCCGTTCCTCCACCGCCTCCAGCACCTGCCCCGTCACCGTGCGCCCGAAGCGCGCCAGCCACGCCTCCGGCATATGGTCCGAGTTCGTGATGGTGCCGGTGGCCTCGCCGTCCGCGATGGTCGCTCCCGAGGGACTCGACAGCCGCAGCGTCAGCGTCTCGCTGCCCTCGTTGTGGTCGTCGTCGAGCACCGGCACGGAGACGGTCTTCGAGATCTCGTCCGGGGCGAAGGTGAGCGTGCCGGAGGTCGCGGTGTAGTCGTCTCCCGCCGTGGCGGTGCCGTCGGCCGTCGTGTAGGCCACCGTCACCGTCCCGGTCGATGAGCGGTCGAGCGTGACCGCGAAGTCGAGGGTGGCGTCGGTCCCTTCCTCGGCGCGAGCGTCCGCCACCGTGAGCGCCGCCGGCGCCAGCACTTCGAACGACACCGAGCGCGTCCCCAGCGTCGCACCCGACGCGCGACGCTCTGCATACGCCGTCGCCGAGAGGGTGTACGACCCCGCGGGCAGCGACGAGCCGTCGAGCGCCCGCCCCCCGTTCCCGTCGTTCCGGTCGCCGTAGAGCGAATACGGCGCATAGTTCTCCGTCGCCGACACCGTCTTCGCCCCCGAGAGGGACAGCGCGACGCTGCCCACCCTGGCGTTCGTGGCCACGTTGGCACGGATCGCGAAGCTCCCCCCGGACCGCCCGCCGAGGTCGATTTCCGCCCCGTCCGCAAGCGCCGCCACCGTCGATTGGTCCGACGCATCCAGCAGCACGAAGCCGGTCACCGCCGCCTCCGCCGCCACCGTGAACGCCGCCGTGAGCGTTCCCACCTCCTCGCCGGCGCCGCCGCGCTCGGCATACGCCGTCGCCGTCAGCGTGTACGACCCCGCCGCCAGCGCCCGGCCGTGCTCCGCCCCCTCGGCATCGCCATAGAGCGAGTAGGGCTCCAGGTTCTCGGTCTGCGTGTGCGTGTCCTCCGCGCCCGGACCCGCAAGCGACAGCACCACGCTGCCCACCTCCACGTCCGCCGCGACCCCGGCGCGGACGCCGTAGCTGCCGGCCGCCGATACCGACACCGTGCCGCCGTCGGCAATCGGACCCAGGTCCGCGTCCGTCGCCGCGTCCACCAGCACGAAGCCCGTGAGGGCCGCCACTTCCGGCGTGGCATCGGCCGCCAGCGTCTTCTGCTGAAGGAGCCCGGAGTCCGTGCTCTGCCTCGCCGTCTCCACCACGATGCGGAACTGGTAGAGCGTGGCGGGCGAAAGCCCCGTGACCGTGCAGGAGGTCGCGTCCAACGCCAGCTCAGCCGCGTCCCGCCACTCCTGCCACTCCCCCAACGCGTTCTTTTCGCGCTGCATCGCCCGCAGCCGCGTCGCCGCGATACCCTCCGGCAGCGTCCACTCCAGCCCGACCGTCGTCGCCGTCACGTTCGAGACCGCACTGTCGCCGAACGGAGGAATCTCCTCCTCGTCGGGCAGCGCGAGGCGCCGCACCGACGCCTCGCCCACGAGTTCGCCCGCCAGCGCGCGCAGCTCGAAGGCGTACTCCGTGCCGTTGACGAGCCCCGTCACCGTGTGCGCCCGGGTCTGCGCCGTCGCATCCTCGATGGCCGTCCACTCGCCCCAGTCGGGCTCGGCGTCCTCGCCGCCTGTCTCGCCCTCCCCGGCGCCCGTGGCGCCGTGGCGGAACTGCCAGCCGGTGATGGGTTCCACGGATTCCGGCGCCGTCCAGGTGAGCGCCACCTGCCCCTCGCCCGCCTCGGCCAGCAGCCCGGGCGCGCCCGGCGGCGGCGGCCCGCCCGCCCAGGCCTCGACCGCCGCCGATTCCGCCAGCGGCTCGTTGTTGATGGCGATGGCGCGCACCCGCAAGGCGTAGCGCGTGCGGTTGACGAGCCCCGTCACCGTGTGCGCCGCGGTGGTGGCGGTCGCTCCTTCGATGTCCGTCCAGTCGCCCCAAGCCGCCGCGTCCGCCGCCTTCCACCGCGCCTCCCAGGAGCCGATCTCGTCCGTGAACGACGGCGCCGTCCAACTCAGGGCCACCGCGCCGTCGGCCGGCACCGCCGCAAGCCCGCTCACCGGCAGCAGCACCCCGGAGATCAGGTTCATCGCCGAAGGCGCCCCCGCCAGCGCCCCCACCATCGCCCGAAGCTCGACCCCGTAGTCGGTCCCCGCGGAAAGCCCGGTCACCGTGTACGAGCGCGCATCCCCGCCGGCCCCCGCGAGGTCGGTCCACTCGCCCCAGTCGTCGACCGTGAGGGTGTTCCTGTCGAACTCGCCGTAGCGGACCTGCCAGCCGGTGATGCCCTCGACCGCCTCGGTCATCCTCCATTCGAGCGTCGCCTCCAGAGCGCCCGGCGTCACCCCGGTGATGGCCGGCGCCGCCGGCTGCAGGACCTGCAGGTTGTCCGTCGGAACGAACTCGGCCTCGTCCGACCACCCGCCCTTGCCGTTGGCGGTCACCGCGCGCACCTGCCACGTGTAGGTGACGCCGTTCTTCCGTCCGGAGACCGTGTGGCTCGTATCGGCGGCGCCGGACGAGGATGGATCGCCATACCAGACGTACCCGCTCGGGGTCGTCTGCGAGAGGTAAGGGCCCGGGACACACCGCGCCGCCGTCCCCTCGCACACCCGGACCTCGTAGTCCGTCACCGTGACCCCCGACGGGGCCGTCCACGACAGCGTCGCCTGCCCGTCGCCCGCTGTCGACGTCGGACTCGTCGGCTTCGGGATGTCGAACAGGCTCACCCTGACCTTGTCGCCTTCGCCCCAGCCGAGACTGCTGGTGCCGAAGACGTAGGTCTGCGAGTTCACCGCCAGGACGATGCCGCGGCGCGGCGTCCAATACCGGGTGGTGTCGCTGAGGTTGAAGCTACGGCTGCCGAGCTTCAGCACCCAACTGTCCGAGGCCGGGCGCGGGTCCGCCGTGAACGAAACCCGCAGGCTCCGGCCCGAGCGGGAGGGCCAGTCGACGATCCCGTCGATCGTGTGGGTGCCGCCCTTGCTCACCGTCGTGTCGCTGAGCGACCCGAAGCCGTGGTTCGGATCTCTGGACACCACCTGGTATCCGCGGTCGCTCGTGTCGTCGGGTCGCAGCCCCACGCGCATGCAGGCGTTCCAGAAGTTGCCCGACGGCGCGGAGGCGCAGCCCCCGCCCCCCTTGTCGTCGTCCCGCACCGTGACGTTCACGTAAGCGACTCGCCAGGGCAGCTTGCCGTCGGGCTTGGCGGCGATACTGAGGTGGACGACCTCGTCCTCCCAGTCGTCGTCCTCGACGCCGTACAATGCGAACGTGCCCGCGGTCTTCGACGTGAGGGTCTGGCTGGACGTCGTGATATCGATGGCGGGCCCTGAACCCTCGAGCTGAATCAGGAATAGCTCCACCGGCTTTTGCGCCGTCGGCGTGCCCGGCGGGGTCCACTGGAAGGTCGCCCGCTCGCCCTCCTTGACCTCCACTTCCAGAACCGGCGTCCCCGACCAGCGCAGGGCGTTGGTCACCGCCCGGCCGGTGAAGCTCACGACCTCGTTGCCGGTCAGGTTCTCGAGCTTGTTGCCCGAGCCCGACCCGGGCTTGGTGTAGCTCACCTTCACGCCGGTGTCCGTCCGGGTCACCGCCGTGTCGAGGGTCAGCGTCACCGTGGCGCCGCTGACCACCGGCGAGTCGCTCAGGGTCACCGTGGTCTCGCTGCCCCCGGACGGCCTCTTCTTCACCTCGAACGCGCCGTTCGCGAGACTCGACGCCGCCGCGAGGTGCTGGTCGAAGGTGATGACCAGCGACGTGCCGTCCACCTCCGCCGAGTGCACCGCCGGCGGCCGCGTCAGGCTCACCGTGATCTGCTGGCCCTCGGTCCAGCTCACGTTGGGTAAATCCCAAGTGTAGGTGTCGTGAATCTCCGATTCACTGTGATTGGCAAGATCGAAAGAATAGGTATCGCTGCCGATGTGCAGCATCCAACCCGCCGTCACGCTTGGGGGAGCGAGGTAGCGGCCATCTCCAAAGAATTCGATCCTCACCAGACGATCGGAGCCGAAACGTTTCTGGACAAGGTGATACACCGCATCGATCCTGAGGGTGTTGCCGGCTACCGAGACCGTTGTGTCGGACAAGCCGCCCTCCCCTGCGGCGCGACGATATCCTGTAGTTGTGGAGAATCGGTTATCGTCAACCCCCACCGTCATGCACGCCGACCAGAAGGCGTTGCGGGGTGGGACGTCGCCGGGACAGGGATCGGCGGAGGCGCCCCGCGGGACGGCGGCGAAGGCGGCGAGGCCGAGCAGCGCCGCGAGCGCGGCACGGCGAAACCGGGACAGCGCCGGCGCGCGGCCGGGCACGTGCCGGCTCCCGGCCGGGCACGTGCCGGCTCCCGGCTCGGTTACAGCCTCAGAACATCCTCTAATGATCGACCGCATCATCGGACATGCCTCCCGACTCGACCATGGCCGCGACACGCGGACGGGGTCCCGAGCCGGAACCCCGGCGCTCCGCCCCGTCGACCGCCCCATCCCGTCCGCGGAGGCGATTCGCCATGCCCCCGCCGCGTGGTCCGCGTACCAACGGGCATGAATTATGCCTCAATATTGCTATGTGTCTATTTTTTAGGTGAGTTGTCAATACTGGCCGCAACCGTCAAGCTTTTGACAATCGAAAACTACGTGCTTGCCGGCGTCCCCGGCCCCTGCTCCTCACCACCGCACCGACCCGCGCAGCATCACCCCGTGCTCGGGTCCGGAGCCTGCCGCGGACCCCGATCCGGGGTCGTTGGCGGGCTCGCGCCGGGTCGCCTCGAGGCTGAGCTGGAAGTCGAGCGGCCTGGCGTCGGCCGGGCCGAGCTTCCAGCCGATGCGCCAGTCCCGGGCGCTCTCGGAGAGCCCGAAGCCGAGGTTCGGCGTGCCCGTGAAGCCGCCGCCGAAGGCGGGCAGCCCGTAGCCCACCTCGCCCTGGAAGCGGGGCGATGCCTCGAAGCCGCCGGTGTCGCCGTTGGCCGCGAGTCCCGCCAGGGTCTCGCGCGAGAGCAGCGCGTCCATGCCGCCCGAGGGCGGGGCGCCCCAGCTCTGGGTGAGGGTGAGCGAGAGGCCCCGTGCGGTGTGCGGACGCGGGTCCCAACCCAGCGACGCGCTCGCGCCCCACTCCCGGAAGCCGCCGGCCTCGTGCGCCAGCAGCGCCCGCGCCCGGGCGTCGAAGGCGAGCCCGTGCTTCCGGTCCGCGAACGCGACACCGGCTCCGAAGTCGGCGCCGAGCCCGGTCTCCGCGTCGCCGCCGTCGCGCCGCAGCCCCAGCTCGAAGGACGGCGTGACCGACGCGCCGTTGTCCGCCGACCCCAGCACGAACCGCCGCGAGCCCTCGATGCCGGCCCGCACCAGCCACGCGTCCGCGTCCGCGGCCTCCAGGTTGCCGGTGCCGCTCCGCACCGCGTCCGACGACGTGCGCGTGAAGCGCGCGTCGCCCTTGACGGCCAGGGCGAGGCCGTTGCCGTCCTCGGGGACCAGCACCTCGCCGCGCAACCCGGCCGCGCCCATGGACATCGTCAGGTCCGCCGTCATGCCGGCCTGGCCCTCAGGCGTCACCGTCACCTCGCCCGAGCCCCAGCCCGCCGCCGCCCACGCCGAGAGCCGCTTCGTGAGGCCGAGGCCGGCATAGGGGTAGACGCCGGTGACGGTCCCCTCGATGCCGCCCGCGCAGTTGCCGCCCTCGCTCTGGTCGCAGCCGCCGTTGCGGTAGCCGCCCGTGCCGGTGGAATGGCCCACGGCCAGACCCGCGGTCCAGCCGCCCGCCCCGGACCCCGGACCCGACGCCCAGTCCGCGCCGACGAGGCCGGTGGCGACCTCACCGTCCACCGCGAGCGCGCCCTCGCGGCCGTCGAAGCCCGCCATCGAGCCCCGGCCCCACAGCGAGGCGAAGCCGCCGCCCCCGGCGGAGCCGCCGGTCAGCGCGAAGGACGTGCCGGCGACCAGGTCGCGGCGCGTCAGCGCGCGCGATAGCGGCTCGAGGCCGCCGTGCGCGCCGAACCGCGCCGTGCGGTGCCCGCCCAGCCCGGACACCGATCCGGAGTCCGGACCCGTCCGCGCAAGGCAAGCCGTCATCGCCGCGCGCGACTCCGCTCCGGCCCGTTCCGCCCCGCCCGGACCTTGCGCGCGCCACGACGGCAGCGTCTGGCCGGCCAGCGACATCCGCGCCCCCGCCTGCCGCGGCGCGGTCAGGCGCGCCTCCACCGCCTCCAGCACCTGGCCCGTCACCGTGCGCCCGAACCGCGCCAGCCACGCCTCCGGCATATGGTCCGAGTTCGTGATGGTGCCGGTGGCCTCGCCGTCCGCGATGGTCGCACCCGTGGGGCTCGTGAGCCTGAGCGTCAGCGTCTCGCTGCCCTCGTCGTGGTCATCCTCGAGCACCGGCACGGAAACGGTCTTCAAGGTCTCGCCCGCGGCGAACGTGAGCGTGCCGGAGGTCGCCGTGTAGTCGTCTCCCGCCGTGGCCGTGCCGTCGGCGGTGGCGTAGGCCACCGTCACGGTGCCGGTCGACGAGCGGTCCAGCGCGACCTCGAAGTCGAGGGCGGCGTCGGTCCCTTCCTCGGCCCGCGCGTCCGCCACCGACAGCGCCGCCGGCGCCAGCACTTCGAACGACACCGAGCGGGTGTCCAGCGTCTCGCCTTCGCCGCGGGCTCCGCCGTACGCCGTCGCGCTCAGCGCGTACGTCCCCGCCGGCAGCGCCGCCCCGTCGAGCGCCCGGCCTCCGTTGCCGTCGTCGTGGTCGCCCCACAGCGAGTAGGGCGCCAGGTTCTCCATCGCCGACGCCGTCTTCGCCCCCGAGAGCGAGAGCCTGACGCTGCCCACCGTGGCGCTCGAGGCCACGTTGGCGCGGATGGCGAAGCTCCCGCCGGAGCGCCCGCCCAGGTCGATTTCCGCGCCGTCCGCCAGCGCCGCCACCTTCGACTGGTCCGACGCATCCAGCAGCACGAAGCCCGTCAGCGGCGTCTCGACCTCGACCGTGAACGCCGCCGTGAGCGTGCCCAGCACCTCGCCCGCGCCGCCGCGCTCCGCATAGGCCGTCGCGGTCAGGGTGTACGACCCCGCCGCCAGCGCCCGGCCGTGCTCGGCCCGGCCGCTCGCGCCGCCCGGCGCATCGCCATAGAGCGAGTAGGGCGCGACGTTCTCGGTCTGCGTGTGCGTGTCCGTCTCGCCCGGACCGGCAAGCGTCAGCACCACGCTGCCGACCTCCGGGTACGCCTTGAACCCGGCAATAATGACGTCCTTGACCCCGACGCGGATGCCGTAGATGCGGGCCGCCGACACCGACACCGTGCCGCCGTCGGTCACCGCGCCCAGGTCCCTGTCCGTCGACGCGTCCACCAGCTCGAAGCCCGTCAGCACACCCGGGTCCAACACCGCCTCCTCGCGCGTCACCGTCACCGTGTAGGTCCGCGCCGCGCTCCCGTCGCCGGGCGTCACCGTGACCTCGATGCGGGTCTCGCCCTCGGCGAGCGCGACCTCGTGACCGTCGGCCTCTTCGTCCGCGTCCTCGGGCGTGACCGTCACCGTCGCATCGGCGTAGACCGCCTCGGCCAGGACCACCGCATCCGCATCCGTGGTCTCGGACGTGTAGCTCGTCGTGGTGCTGGTGAAGCTCGGGGAGACGAACAGGTCGTCGACCCACAGAGACGCCAGCTCCCAGCGCGCCGCCGGCACGCAGACGCTGGCGCCGCGGATGTGGAACACCTGCTCCGCCGCCTGCCAGTGCGCCGTCGCCGGCAGGCGCACCCGCAGCAGGCCCCCCTTGTCCGCCGCCGCCCGCACCGGCACCGTCCAGCCCAAGCCGTCCGCGTCCGCCGCCGGCGTGCCCGCGCTCCCGTTCGTCACCGTGAAGTCCGTGGCCGCGAGCGCATCCACCGCCACCGCGTTCCCGTCCGCGTCGAGGAACTCGATCGAGACCTCCGCCGGGCAGCCCCCGCCCTGCGTCTGGTCCGGCGAGCGCGAAAGCGACAGGTCTTCGGACGGCCCGCCCTTCCCTTGCGGCACCGAGCCCGTCATCCGGACCTCGAGCGGGACCGAGGGCTGCGCCTCGGCAACCGGCGACGCCATGCCCGCCACCGCGCCGCTCATCGCCCGCAACTGGAGCCGGTAGAGCACGCCGTTGTCCAGTCCCGTCACGGTGTGGGAGGCCGTTTCCGCGTCCGCCCCGTCGATCGCCGCCCACCCGGTTCCGTCGTCCGTCCAGGGCGTCGACTCCGCCGCCGTGCGCAGCTCCCAGCCGGTGATGCCCGCGTGCCCGGGCGCCGTCCAGGTCAGCGTCACTTCGCCGTCGCCCGGCGTCGCCACGAACTCCCGCGGCGCCTTGGGGATGATGACGCTCAGGGTCTCCGACTCCGGCCCCGCCCCCGCGGCGGTGCGCGCCCTGACCTTGCGCTCCACGGCGTACCCCGGGTACGCGTTGCTGGTGCCGAAGGAGGTCGTGGACGCCGAGCTGCCGGGCAACTCCGTCCATTTGTCGCGGTGGGGGAGGTAGATGTCGTAGCCGGTGATGTCGGGGTTGTCCGGGTCGTCCCACGACCACGTGATGTTGCGCCCGTCGACCTCGTAGGTGAAGCCGGCGGGCTTCTCCGGAAGCACGGCGGTGTGGGGCGGCACCGTCACGCTGGCGACCTCGGACTCCGGCCCAATCCGCCCCGAGTTCGACAGCGGGCGCACCTGGAAGCGCCACGGTCCGTTCCCGTAGCGGCTGATATGGATGCTCATGTCCTTCGTGAACGAGGTGAGGGAGCCCGACGTCAACGACCAGTCCCTCCAGCCCACGTCGCCCTCGGCGCCGTCCGGCAAGCGGTAGCGGTACTCCAGATAGGCTATCCAGGGATCGTCGATGGCGTCCCACGTGAGCGTGATCGTCTGCAGGTTGCCGTTGGCGGACGCGCTCAACCCGGTCACTGCCTCCAGCGGCGGCGCCGGTGGCGCGGCCGCGCTGTAGACGATGTAGGCCGACGCCGTGCCCGCGCCATGTTCGTTCACCGCCCTCACCCGGAACGCCTGGGGAGGGTCGTGGTAGGCGATCCCGGTGACGGTGTGCGTGGTGGTGGCGGCCGAGCTGGACGCCACCCGCTCGAACTCGCTCGATTCGCCGACGATGCCGTAGTGCTGCATCTCGTAGTAGTCGATGCTCGCGTCGCCCGGGTCGTCCCACGTGAGCACGACGTCGTAGTTTCCGGGACGGTGCACTCCCGAGATCGTGAAGCCGCTGGGCGCGGCCGGAGTCTGCGACGACGTGGACGTCGGCGGGGCGTTGGCCGCATAGGTGAGCAGCGCGGTCGGCTCGCCCGGCCCGGTCTCGTTCACCGCCCGTATCATGAAGTGGTAGGTTGTGCCGTAGATGCCTTCGCCGTAGGAGTACCCGGTCAAGGTGTGGGACGTGGTGGCGGCCGTGGTCGACGGGAGCCGTTCGAACACGCAGTCGAACTTGCAGTCGGTCATGATCTCGTAGTAGTCGATGCTCGGGTCGTCCGGGTCGTCCCATGAGAGCACGACGTCGTAGTTCTCGGCGTGGTGCACCCCCGAGATCGAGAAGTTGGCCGGCACGCCCGGCACCTCCGGCGCGGGCGTGGTGGCCTCCGTGTCCACGGTGACGAGCCCCTCCTCGGCCGCGGCGTGCGCGGGCGCGGCGGCGATGGCGGTTGCCGCGATCAGCGCGACCGCGCTCGCGAGGAGCGCATTACCCGCCGCGCGGAGGCGCGCCCGGCCGTGGGCCGCCCCCCGTGGTGCGTGCGTCGTCTCGGTCGTCTTCGTGTCGTCTTCAGGACGTGTCCTCTCGGCCGGCTTCGTCGTCATCGTTCCTCCCGCATGCTCACGTCGTGGAAAATCTTCTCCGTTGAGAGAATGTTGTGGATCACTCGATAATTTATTTGTCTGTGGCTGTCAACTGATCAAACCAAGTGATGTGTATCGAAGGAGAGAAAGCCCTGATTTTCTTTGCTTGCATCCACCGGCTCCATTCCGCACCATGGTCCGGTCCATGCCCGTCTATCGCTTGACCCGGGAACCCGTCTTTCCCGACCCGCACGAGGCGGAACCGAACGGCCTGCTGGCGGTGGGAGGCGACCTCGGCAGCGCGCGTCTGCTGCTGGCGTACTCCATGGGGATCTTTCCCTGGTACAGCGAAGGGCAGCCGATCCTGTGGTGGTCGCCGGATCCCCGGTGCGTCCTGGATCTCGGCGACTTCCACGTCTCCCGGCGGCTGCGGCGCGTGTTGAACCAGGGGCGGTTCCGGGTCACCTTCGACGAAGACTTCCGCGCGGTGATCCGCGCCTGCGCGTCGGTGGAGCGTCCCGGCCAGGAAGGGACCTGGATTACACCCGAGATGGAGCGGGCCTACGTGGGTCTCCACGAAGCCGGCCTGGCCCACTCAGTGGAATGCCGGCTCGGCGCGGACCTTGTCGGAGGCATCTACGGCATCGCCCTGGGCAGGGGCTTCTTCGGCGAGTCGATGTTCCACCGCGAGAGGGACGCCTCCAAGGCGGCGCTGGCGCGCCTGGTGGAACGGCTGGCGGGTTGGGACTTCCATTTCATCGACGCGCAGGTTACAACCTCCCACATGCTGAGCCTCGGCGCCCGGGAGGTGCCGCGGACCGCTTTCCTGGAGGGGCTGGACGCGGCGTTGCGGTATCCGACCCGGCGCGGCAGTTGGCGGGACTTGTAGGGGCGTGTTTCAAACTTGGCTGTGGTAGCGCTGTCCTACAAACTTGCAGTTCGTAATCACCTGAAAACACACAAATAAAGCTGGGGTCACCTCTACCGCTCCAAGTCGCCCACCAATACCGGCCAACCTCCGAATGAGAGTATTGGTCGAGCGCCCCCGTGCCAAGTCGTACGTGATCATGGACAATCGAAACGGATAGCTGGAAGTAATCCAAGCATGGTCAAGCGGATAAGAGCAACCAATATTGGACCGGTCACCGAAGCGGATGTCCGCTTCGGTGACGTTACAATATTCGTAGGACCGCAGGCGACCGGGAAAAGTATCTTCCTGCAACTCCTGAAGCTGCTTTTGGACAGATCTGCGATTCACCAAATCATGCAGCGCTTCGGCTTGCCACAACGGGGGTATGCGAGCAGCTTCTTCGACCTCTATTTCGGCGAAGGAATGGCTTCCATTTGGTCGAAGGAGAAAAGCAGACTGATTCTGGGCCAGGCACGTAAGACAACCGATCTATCGGTCTATACACGCCCACGCCGATCCGATGCTTCGGAAAAACTGTTTTACATTCCCGCGCAACGGGTCATGAGCTTGCGCGACGGGATGACCCGTCCGTTCACGGAGTACCGGGCAGGCGACCCGTTCGTCCTGCGGGATTTCAGTGAAAAGCTCCACGGAATCGTGCAGAACGAAATAGGTGTCGATAAGGATGTCTTTCCACGTGAGCAACGTCTTGCGGCTCCCCTGCGACAGCCGTTGGACAAGCATATTTTCGGCGGTTTCGGGCTACGCACCGACGAGTCGGGGCGCCAAGGTCGGCTGGTTCTGAATCCAAGTATCGGTCACTCTCTGCCATACCTCGTGTGGTCAGCCGGGCAGCGTGAATTTGTGCCGCTGTTGCTCGGGCTGTATTGGCTCTTGCCATCATCGAAAGTGTCGAGACGCGACGCCCTTGAGTGGGTTGTGATCGAGGAACCGGAAATGGGGCTGCATCCGAACGGAATAGGCGCTGTCCTCAATCTCGTCATGGAGTTGCGGTTGCGTGGATATCGCGTTTGCATCTCCACCCATTCGCCCCACATCCTTGACATCGTTTGGGCACTGCGTTTCTTCCAGGAGAATGGCGGACAGACTAGGGATGTCCTGAAGCTTCTTGACCTTGCGGCCGGCAAGAAAACGCGGGAACTGGCTGGGGCTGCTCTAGAGAGCAAGTTCAGAACCTACTATTTCAAGCGCGACGGTATTGTTCACGACATATCGGACCTCGATCCCGGATCGGATGACGTTGCTGAAGGAGGATGGGGTGGACTCACCGAATTCTCTGGCAAAGTAGGGGATGTAGTCGCCGAAGTCGCAAACCGCACATCAGCCGAAACGTCATGACCTTCAAGGAGGCTGTCGAGGTCGCGCCGCCCCCTGTGAACAGGGCGTATCGTGCTGGGAAACAGGCTTTGGCGAGAAAGTATCGCGGACGTGTGACGTGCGCGGATTCACGACGGCTCACGGGGAGTATCGATCTGGATTCGGCACTCCAGAAAACACCGGCCCACGCCGCTAAACCGCGGTGGGATTACGGTCTCGGCTACAAGCCGACGAACGGAAAGGAGCAGGCAATTTGGGTTGAAGTGCATTCGGCGACGACAAAGGAAGTTTCTGCCGTCCTCAAGAAGCTGCAATGGCTACGCGACTGGTTGACTAGCGAAGCGCCGGAACTCAGACAGCTTACAGACTTCGCCAACTACAACTGCCGCTTCGTGTGGATTGCTAGTTCGAGTGTTAGAATTTCACGTAACACCCCTCAAGCCCGGCGACTCAGCCAAAGCGGTCTGCGGAGTGTGCAGAGCCACCTCTCGTTATCTTGAATAGCGGGCCTCCGCGCCGGATGCCCGCCCGACTTTCTTGCCACGACCGGAAAATTCCGGCAGACTTCGGGGACCACAAACCGATGTCCTGAACGGCGCCGGCCGGCACACGTAAAAAGATGAAGGGAGGGGCCTCGGATGGCCACGGTCAAGGAAGCGTTTACCTTCAAGTATCAGTCGACCAAGAACTCGGAGATCGAGGAAGCGAGCTTCTCGCCGGGAGACGAGGTGGAGGTGGTGAAGGAGTGGGACAACGATATGGCCCTGGTGAAGAACGGGGACGGCGTGGTCTTCAACGTGCCGAAGAAAAACCTCGATATGTAGAGTGCGCGGGCAAGTAGGCCCGCCCGGCATCACCCGCCTCGGAACTCGTCCGGGAAGAGCCGGAGGGCGCTCTCGATGGGCGGGCCGGGCATGTTGATCAGGCTGCAGAAACCCTTCCCCTTGTTGAACTCGAGCAGCTTCCCGAACTGTTCCAGCAGCGCATCGTTCCCCTGTCCCTCCTGAACCTTCTTGAGGAGCGCCACCAGCATGTTGGTTTCCATGCGGCAGGCCGGGCACTGGCCGCAGGACTCCCGGGCGAAGAAGTCCGCGATCCGCGCCACCTCGTCCAGCACCGAATCGTCTTCGGTCAGCACCTTGACGACGCCGCAGCCGATGGAAGAGCCCGCCTCGCGCAGGGAGTCGTGATCCAGAGGGATGTCGAGGTTCTCGGGCAGGAGGAATCCCGATGACGGGCCTCCGGGGAGGATGGCCTTGATGCGCTTGCCGTCTTTCAGGCCGCCGCCGCATTCCTCCACGAGGTGGCGCAGCGGGGTCCCGAGCGGCAGTTCGTACACGCCCGGCCGTTCCATCTCCTCACCCAGCGAGAAGATCATGGTGCCGGAGCTTTCGTTGGTGCCAAAGGTGCGGAACCACTCCGGTCCCCGGGCGACGATGGGCGCGATGTTGGCCAGCGTCTCCACGTTGTTGACCAGGCTGGGCTTGCCGAAAAGGCCGGCGGTGACCGGGAACGGCGGCTTCTGCCGGGGCAGCGGCTCCTTCCCTTCGATGAACTCCAGCGCGGCGGTGTCCTCGCCGGCGACGTAGTTGGACGGCGCGGCAACGATCACGAGATCCAGGTTGAAGCCGGAGCCGGCGACGTCCTCGCCCCAGTAGCCCGCTTCACGGGCTTCGCGCATGGCGTTCTCGACCGCGCCGGTGGCGGCGCCGTAGCCGTGGTTGATGTAGAGGTAGGCCTTCTCCGCCTGCACGGCGTAGGCCGCGAGGACGATCCCGTCGAGGATGAGATGGGGGACGTTCTCCATGAGGACCCGGTCCTTGTGGCTGCCGGGCTCGTCCTCGCCTCCGTTCATGACCACGTAGTGGGGGGTGTCGGGACATTCCAGGGTCAGGGCGAGCTTCCTGCCGGCGGGGAACCCCGCGCCGCCGCGGCCGCGAAGGCCCGAGGCTTCCACGCTCGCGATGATTTCCCGGGGAGACAGCTCTCCGAGGCGGGCGACGGCCTCGTAGCCGCCCCTGGAGCGGTAGGCATCGAGCCCCTCGAGCCCTTCGACCACGCCCCGCGGGAACAGGATGCCTTCCATGGCGGCTAAAAGACCCCGGTGTCGAGAAGCTGGTAGATGAGCTCCTTCAGGGAAGGGTCGATCTTGTCCAGGCGCTCCACGTGCGGTCCGCCGGCCAGGTGCTCGACGATCTCGTCCACGTCCTCTTTCTTGATCCCGGCGTACCAGCACTTGTCCGGATAGACGACCATGTTGGGGCCTTCCTGACAGGCGCCGAAACACATGTAGGAACGCACCTCGACGTCTGCCAGCCCCTTGGCCGCCACGCGTTCCTGCAACTCCTTCATCAACTCCTCCGAGCCTCGACTCTTGCAGTCGACGTTCTGGCAGACGAGGCAGAAACGATTCACGGGGTTCTCCTTGATCGCAACATGAAAGGAATGGATGCCGGATGGCTCCTTCGAAGATTTTTCTCATATTCCGTCTCGGAGAGCAAATCGCCGCCGGCCCCGTAGCGCATGCCGGCGCGGTCGCCTGCCCTTTTCTTTGGCCCGGATTTGTGAAAGAAAGCAGGTTTGAAGTCCGTGCGACATCTTGCAACGTGAAAGAAAACTCAGGAGGTTCGTTATGACCAGTCGATTCCTACGTATCCTCATGGTTTCCGCGCTTGTCCTTGCGCTGGTCCCGTCGCTGGCGATGGGAGCGGACGACTTCTTCAAGGGCAAGACCATTCGTTTCGTGGTCGGGTTCTCTCCGGGCGGTGGTTTCGACACCTACACCCGGTTCATCGCCCGCCATTTCGGCAAGCACGTGCCCGGCAACCCCAGGACGGTGGTTCAGAACCGCACCGGCGCGGGCAGCATGATCGCCGCCAACTACATCTACAACAGGGCCAAGCCCGACGGCCTGACCGTCGGCAACTGGATCGGCCCGCTGGTGCTGCAGCACGTTCTCGGCAAGAAGGGCGTCAAGTTCGACGGCCGCAAGTTCAACTGGCTGGGTGTGCCGTCCACCGACGACAACACCTGCGCGCTCACCAAGGCCAGCGGCATCAACAACGTCAAGGAGTGGTTGAACTCCAAGCGGCCGATCAAGATCGGCGCTACCGGTCCGGGCTCGACCACCGATGACGTGCCCAAGCTGATCAAGGCCGCGACCGACCTGCCGATTCAGATCATCGAGGGCTACGGCGGCACCGCGATCATTCGCGTGGCGGCCGAGAAGGGCGAGATCGACGGCGGCTGCTGGGCATGGCAGTCCATCAAGGTGACATGGAAACAGGGCATCGAGAGCGGCAACGTCAACCCCGTGCTGCAGGTGGGTCCCGAAAAGCACGCGGACTTGGGTGACGTGGGCGTGGCCTTCGACCTGGTCAAGGACGACAGGGGCAAACAGCTCTTGCAGGTGGCCGCCGACGTCTACCGCGGCCTGTCGCGCCCCTACAGCCTGCCGCCGGGAACGCCCGCGGACCGGGTGAAGACTCTCCAGAAGGCGTTCATGGCTACCATGAACGACCCCGAGCTGAAGGCCGAGGCCGAAAAGGCGAAGCTGGAGTTGAACCCGAACGACGGCAACTGGGTGACGCAGAAGATGAAAGGGCTCTACAGCATGGATGACGCGACGCTGTCCCTGTTGAAGGAAGTCCTGCTGCCTAAGAAGTAGTCACGCATCCGATGGAAGGGATCGTCTCCCGGCTGCCTTCGGGCGTATGCCGGGAGACGGTCCCGTGTTTGCCCCCCGGTTCGCTTCGTTTCACTGAAAGTCAGGGATCATGGGCGAGATGGTTCAGGCCTTCGGGGCCGGCCTAGCACAGGTTTTCACGCCGACCACTTTCACGCTCATGATGCTGGGCATCGTGATCGGGTTCGCCGTGGGCATACTGCCCGGGCTGGGCGGACCGGTCACGCTGGCGCTGATGCTGCCGTTCATCTTCAAGATGGAGGCGGTGGAAGCGTTCGCCTTCCTTCTGGGCATGTCCGCGGTCACGGCCACCACCGGGGACATCACTTCCATCCTGTTCGGCATACCAGGCGAGGCCATTACCGCGTCCACCATTGTCGACGGCCACCCCATGGCCAAGAAGGGGGAGGCCGGGCGCGCGCTGGGGGCGTCGCTCATGAGCTCGCTGGTGGGCGCCATCTTCGGCGCCTTCGCGCTGGCCCTGGCCATCCCCATCGTCCGGCCGCTGGTGCTCGCCATCGGCTCGCCCGAGTTCTTCATGCTGGCGCTGCTGGGGGTCACCTTCCTGGCCTCACTAAGCGGTGAGGCCGTCGTCCGAGGCCTCACCGCCGCCGCCCTCGGGCTCATGCTCGCAACCGTGGGACTCGATCCGATCTCCGGCATCGAGAGGTTCACCTTCGACAATCTCTACCTATGGGACGGCATCAACCTGGTTCCGGTAACCCTCGGCCTGTTCGCCATCCCCGAGGTCATCGATCTGTCGGTCAAGGGTTCGAGCATCGCGGAGGAGAAAATCGAGAAGCTGGGCGGGGTGATGGAGGGCATCAAGGACACCTTCCGCCACTGGGCGCTGGTGCTGCGCTGCAGCGCCATCGGCACCTACATCGGCATCATTCCCGGCATGGGAGGCGCGGTCTCGCAGTGGGTCGCCTACGCCCACGCGGTGCAAAGCTCGCCCGACAAGGAGCGCTTCGGCAAGGGCGCGGTAGAAGGCGTGCTGGGCCCCGGCGCGGCCAACAATTCGAATCTCGGCGGCGCCCTGGTCCCCACCATCGCTTTCGGCGTCCCGGGCAGCGTCACCATGGCCATCCTGCTGGGGGCGTTCATCATCCAGGGTCTCGTGCCGGGACCGCCGATGCTGGAACCGGCCAGTCGGGGAGGCAACCTCGAGCTTACGTTCTCGTTCGTATGGATCGTGGTGGTCTCGAACATCATCACCGTCTCCATCTGCATCATCTTCCTCAAGCAACTGGCGCGCATCACCGAGGTGCGCGGCAGCCTGGTGCTGCCGTTCCTGCTGGTGCTCATCTATCTGGGAGGGTTCGCCCAGAACAACGCATTCGAGGACCTCATCGTGGTGCTGGTCTTCGGGCTCCTGGGCTGGGTCATGGTGCAGCTCGACTGGCCGCGACCGCCTCTGCTGCTGGGTTTGGTGCTGGGCTCGCTGGCGGAGAAGAACCTCTTCCTGGCCACCGACAACTACGGCTGGGTATGGGTGGGCTTTCCCGGGGTTCTGATCATCGGAACGATCATCCTGGCGGGCATCCTCTATCCGGTCTACCAGCGGCGTCGCGACGAAAGGCGGAAGTCCGCCCGAGACGCGTCCGCGCCAGTGACCGTGCCGGTGCCGGAATTGGAGGTCGCCGAGGGACCCAAGCGGCTCAACGTCTGGCACATCGTATTCACGGCGGTACTCGTGGCAGGTTTCGGTTGGGGCGTGTGGGAGGCGAGGGACTGGGGCTTCCGGGCCAGCCTGTTTCCCTGGGTGATCGGTTTCCCCGGGATCGTGCTCGCGCTGGCCCAGCTCGAGATCGACGCCGTCGGGTTCCTGAAGCAGCGAAAAGCGGCGGCATTGCCCTCCGAGGGCGTGGACCCGGTGGTCGTCAGGCGCACGCTGGCCATCGTGGGCTGGATTCTCGGCTTCTTCGTGTCCATCTGGCTGCTCGGCTTCGGCATCACGGTGCCGCTCTGCACCTTCCTCTTCCTCAAGGTAGGGGCCGCGGAGAAGTGGTTCATCAGCGTCCTGCTGACGCTGTTGGCGTGGGCGGGGTTCTACTTCGTCTTCGTCTACTCGTTGAGCCTGCCGTTCCCGCCCGGAACGCTCGTCGAGATGTTCACGGAGTGACCGCCACGCGATTGACAGTGCCCGAAGGATGAGACTAGGTTAGTCGTTCGGCTTCGGCAGGTCCGCCGCCCACGCTCGCAAAGGAGAACGATCCGCATGAAAGTCTACAACTTCGACCTTTTGGCCTATCCGGAGGTCCCCGAGGACGTTCCCGGGACACCCGTTCCGAGCTCGTACTTCGATCCGCCGGTGGGCTCGCGCAACTACCGGGAGCACCTCGACGAGATGGCCTACTGCGAGGAGCTGGGCTTCGAGGGGGTGGTCTTCAACGAGCACCACTACAGCGCCTACGGCACCATGCCGTCGCCCAACCTCATCGCCGCGGCCCTGAGCCAGAAGACCAAGCACATCAAGATCGGCGTCCTCGGCAACATCCTGCCGCTACGCCAGCATCCCGTGCGCGTGGCCGAAGAATACGCCATGATCGACTGCCTGTCCGAGGGCCGCCTGATCGCCGGGTTCGTGCGCGGCATTCCCTCGGAGTATCTCTGGTACAACGTCAAGCCCCAGGAGTCCCGGGGACGGTTCGGGGAGGCCTTCGACGTCATCATGAGAGCGTGGACCGAGCCGGTTTGGAGCTACGAGGGCGAGTTCTTCCAGTTCGAGAACTGCGCCATCTGGCCGCGGCCGGTACAGCAGCCGCATCCGCCCATCTGGGTGGCGGCGCGCAGCGCCGAGTCCATCGAGTGGTGCGTCAAGCGAAAAGTTCCCATCGCGCAGGTGTATCAGACCAACGACCAGATCGAGGACACCTTCAACTACTACCGCAAGGTGGCCAAGGATGACGGCTGGGAGAGCGGACCCGACAAGTTCGTCCTCTGCCGTCACATCTACGTGGGCGAGACCGACGAGCAGGCCCGCGCCGTGGCCGAGCCGCCGTTGCGGTATTTCTTCACGTTGTGGAACCGCGGCTTCAACGAGGCCAAGACGGAGATCGCCGTGGACCAGCGCAAGGTCAAGGAAGCCATGGTGAGCGCCCGGTCCGCCAGCTACTTCCGCCCGGGCAACGAGGAGCGGGTCAATTTCCACCCCATGAGCTGGGAGCAGCTCATCGACACCGGGTTCGTCATTGCCGGCAGCCCCGACACCGTAGCGCGGCAGGTCAACCAGCAGATGAGCCAGATCGGCGCCGACCACTTCATGGGCATGTTCCATATCGGAAACCTCGCCCACGACAAGGTCATCGACTCCCTGAACCTCTTCCACAAGGAGGTCATGCCAAGGCTGAACGGGGCCTGAACCCAAGGAGCCGTCGCATCCCAGGGCGACGCTTCGTAGAACAGCGCGCGAGGCGGACCACGGTGCCGATGTTCCCCACCCGTATTCTCGCGGCAGTCCTGACACTGGCGCTTCCGCCGCTGCTCGGAGCGGGCGCCGCGGCGCAGGAGCGGACCTTGACCTTCGTGGTGGGCGCCGGCGCCGGGAGCGTCTTCGACAACTACACGCGCGTGGTGGCCCGGCACATCGGCCGGCATCTCCCCAACCGCCCCAAAGTCACGGTCAGGAACCTGGTGGGAGGAGGCGGCACGGTCGCCGCCGAATACCTCTACCGCGAGGCCAAGCCCGACGGACGAACGGTGGGCAACTGGCCGGGCGACATCATCCACAACCAGATATTCGGCAGCAAGGAAGTGCGGCTCGACACCCGGCGCTTCGCCTGGGTGGGCGCGGTCTCCACCTTGCATCCCGTATGCGTCCTCACCAAGGCAAGCGGCATCGGCGACCTGGCAGGGTGGGCCGGCGCCAAGAAACCCGTCAAGATCGGGGGCGTCGGCCGCAACGACGCCACCACCAACATGTCGCGCGTCCTGGGCGCTGCCCTGGCCCTGCCCATCAAGCTCATCCACGGTTTCAAGGGTCCGGAGAACGTGCGCCTGGCCGCCGGAAACCGGGAGCTGGAAGGCGGGTGCTGGTACTGGCAGGACGTGAAGAAGGGATGGGGGAAGATGCTCGCCGCACGGGACGCCAAGGTCGTGCTGCAGGCCATGGCCGAGCCACACCCGGAACTGTCCTCTGTGCCCAACGCCATAGACTTGGCCAAGTCCCAGGACGACCGGAGGCTTCTCATGTACGGCGTCCACGACCCGGCCAAGCTCGCGCGCGCCTACTCGCTGCCGCCCGGCACCCCCGACGCGCGGGTGGCCATGCTGCGCAAGGCCTTGGCCGCCGCCGTGGCCGACCCGGCGTTCGCCGCCGAGGCCAAGAGCCGGGGCCTGGAGGTCCGGCCGTTGGCCGGCGCGGCGATCGAAGAGACCGTCAAGCGGCTGTTCGCGCTGGATCCGAAGTTCATCGTGCAACTACGCAAGTTGCTCTTCCCGGAGAAGCCCGCGGGCGAGAAGAACGCTCCGTAACGGCGGGTTTCGAACCCGGCCGACGTCGCCCTGTTCGGGCACGGGCAGGTTTGCTACCCCGCCCTACGCTTCCTTGCCGCGAATCAGGCGTTCCACCGTATAGTCCATGACCGTCTCGTCGCGCTGGTTTTTCACCACGTGCCGGCAACGGACGATGGCGGCGTTGCGGGTCCTGGTCCGGCGGCTTTCGAGCACCTCGATCTCCACGCCGATGGTGTCGCCGACCTTGACCGGGCGGTAAAGGCGCATTCCTTGCAGGCCGACGAAAGCCAGGCCCGTGCCGTGGATCATGCCGGTCTGGGTGGTCAGTCCTTCCGCCAGCGCGAACGTGAGGCTGCCCGGTGCGATGCGCTCGCCGTACTCGGTCTCGTTCCGCATGTATTCCGCATCGATGAACAGGGGCTCCATGAGGCCGGCCAGGTTGACGAACTGGACCACGTCGGTCTCGGTTACGGTGCGCCGGGCGGTCCGGTGGACGTCGCCCGGCTGAAACTCTTCCCAGGTCATGCCGTGTTGCATTCCTGACTCCCTAGTTTTCCACGCTAGCCGAGCATTCCCTTGTGTCGCAACTCCGCGACGGCGGCGTCGTCCAGATCCAGCCATTCCTTGAGCACCTGGTCGTTGTGTTCCCCCAGGAGCGGCGGAGCCAGCCGGATGGAAGCCGGAGTATCCGAGAACTTCACGGGGAGCCCGGCCATCCGTACCTTGCCGGCGGTGGGGTGGTCGATCTCGCGCAGCATCCCGGTGGCCCGTACCTGTTCGGATTCGAAGACTTCCTGGATGTTCTGGACCGGGGAGCACGGTACGCCGGCGTGGTTGAGGAGTTCGATCCATTCGCGGCGCGGGCGGGCGCGGAACAACTCGTCCAGGATGGCGATAAGGGCGTCGCGGTTCTCCACCCGGTGCGCATTGGTGTCGAAACGCGGTTCCTTGGCAAGCTCCGGCCGGCCCGCTGCATCGCAGAAACGTCCCCAGATGGCGTCGTTGGCCATGGCCACCACGAGGTGGCCGTCCGCCGTTGGAAAGCTCTGATACGGTACGATGTTGGGATGCTCGTTGCCCCAGCGTCCGGGGACCTCGCCGGTTACGAGGTAGTTGCTGCCGGCGTTGATCAGGCTGGCCACCTCCGCCTCCATGAGGGAGGTCGCGATCCGTTGCCCCTTGCCGGTCCTTTCCCGCGCGTAGAGCGCCGCGGCGATGGCCTTGCCGAGCATCAACCCGGCGACGACGTCGATGATGGCCACCCCCACTTTCGACGGCTCGCCGTCCGCCGGGCCGGTGACGCTCATGAGGCCGCCCCACGCTTGCATCGCGAGGTCGTAGCCGGGCCGGTCCTTCATGGGACCGCTGGCGCCGAAGGCCGACAGCGACGCGTAGATCAGCCGCGGGTTCTCCCGCCGGATGTCCGCTTCGGTCAGACCCCAACCCGCCAGCGTGCCGGGCCGGAAATTCTCCATCAACACGTCCGCCCGTAGCGCCAGCCGGCGCAGCACGGCGATGCCGTCCGGAGTCCGCAGATCCAGGGCGACACTCCGTTTGTTGCGGTTGACACACAGGAAATAGGCACTCTCGCCGCCCTGGAACGGCGGCCCCCAGCTTCGCGTATCGTCGCCCCGGCCTGGTTGCTCGACCTTGACGACCTCCGCGCCCAGGTCTCCCAGGAACATGGTGCAGTACGGTCCCGCCAGTACCCGCGTCAGGTCCAGCACCCGGACCCCGTGAAGCGGGCCGTGGCCTTCGCTCATTTGAATTCCATTCCCTGCTCGCGCAGGATCTCGTCCAGCGTCTCGGCGCCGAGCCACAGTCCCGGCATGCCGCCGGGTATGGCCGACACCTCCACCGCCTCCAGCACCTGACGCGGCGTGGCGCCGAGCTTGAGCGCCCGCTCGCTGTGAAGCCGCACGCCCCGGGGCCGGTTCAGGGCGCAGGTGATGCCCACCATGATCAGCTCCTTGGTCTTCCGGTCCAGCGCTCCCTCGCGCCCGAAGGTGCCGTCGACGAACAGCCCCGTGAGGTGCCGGGAGTATTCGGGATCGAGGTCGGCGATGATGTCGTAGGCCTTGTTGGTGGCGCCCAGCGATACGTCCTCGAAAGCCTTGCGCGCGTCGTCCGCCATGTCGCGTCTCCTTTCCGGTTCATGTGCCTTGAACGGCGTTGGATGCATTTCCCGTGGTCTCTTGTAGCAGTCCCTCCACACGTGGCAAAGGCTCTAATGCCCCATGCGCTCGCACACCGTCATTCCCGCGCAACAGGCCGTGTCAAAACCCCTCTCCCTCTGGGAGAGGGTGGCCTCGTTTCGTCCCAAATCCAACCCCTCTCCCTCTGGGAGAGGGTGGCCGAAGGCCGGGTGAGGGCTGCGCGGCGACGCTCCGTCTCCGGGGAAGGGTGCTGGCGCCGGGGAGCCCTCACCCCGACCCTCTCCCAGAGGGAGAGGGGGTCTATTGCTGTCGACGGTGTGGCCCTCACCCCGACCCTCTCCCAGAGGGAGAGGGGGTGGATTTGACACAGCATGTTTCGCGGGAACGACGAGTCTCGGGGATCGACAATTGACACGCTTGGGGCCGCTCGTTAGTGTGAGTGGACCTTTGTCAGGAGGAGGCGCGCCCATGACCGGAAGAGAATTCGTCGAATCCTTGTGGAGCCGATACCACGACGAGCTGGAGGGGCCCGTCATCGCCATCCGCAAGGCGTTGGCGGAGCTGGATCCGCGGAGCCCGGAGTTCGTCGGCCTCATGCAGCGGCAGGCGAAGAAGGAATTGGCCCACGCGGTGGCGTTCACCAGGGCGCTGCTGCAATACGGCGAGCTGGAGGCCCACGAGCGCGCGGGCGTGGCCGAGCAGGCGGCCGACGAGTACAAGCACTACGCGCTCATCAGGGACTACCTCGCCGGCCGGGGCGCCGCCGACGATGTTCCCGCGGAGGCCTACGACGGCTACTTCGGGCAGTTCCTCACCGGCGACGTGCGCGCCTTTCGGCTCTGCAACATCGCCGAGAAATCCGCGGTGGTGTTCATGGAGCACATGAGGGACGTCACCCCCGATCCGGTGGTTCGTCAGCTCGCCAAGGACATCGTCGACGACGAGGAAGGCCACGAGGACATGGTCATGGAAAAGCTCGCGCGCTTCGCCGAGGACCCCGGCAACCGCGAGTTCCTGGAGAACATGTTCGTCCAGAGCTGGACCAGCCAGAAGGAAGGCGTGATCCGCGAAGGACGCGAGCTGGGCATCGACGTCGACGCGATCCTTCAGGACTTCGTCGCCCGCGGCGAAAAACACCCGTAGGTCGGGTTAGCCGAAGGCGTAACCCGACGTTCCGCTGGACCGGTTCAAGGCACGTGTTGCAGGGCGCCCGGTCGGCAGTTCGTCCGACCTGTAGGGGCGACCGGCGGTCGCCCGCCGTCCGGGGCGCCGCCGCAAGGGCGACCGCCGGTCGCCGCTACAAGGGGTCCGCCGCGATGCAGGTCGCCGGGCCGGTTCCGTAGACGGCTTCAGTGCCAGAAGCCGTGTTTCCGCACCACCTCCATGTAGTCCGCGAGGCCTTTCTCCAGCGGATACGCCGGCTTGTAACCGAGCACGCGCTGGGCCGCGGACACGTCCACGCGGGGGCGCTCCTTGCCCTTGTCGGCTCCCGGGGCGAGCTCGACGGTGCGGTCCGGCAGCAGCCGGCGCAACGCCCGGACGAAGTCCTGAGGGCCGTAGTTCCTGCCCATGGCGATGTTGAAGGACTTGCCGCCGGCGTCCTTGGCGGTGCAGGCGAGGGCGATGCCGCGGGCCACGTCGGCGGCGTAGACGAAGTCGTTGGGCCCCACGTGCTGGGCCTCGAGGCGGATGGGTCCCTCGCCCATGCACGCCCGCACCAGGTCGTTCATGGCGATGCCGCCGCCGGAGCCGCCGCGGTAGTGGCCGGGGCCGTACGCCCCGCTGGGCCGGATGCGCACGCACTCCATGCCGTAGTAGTTCTCGTACGCGTCCAGCATCACCTCGTTGGCCACCTTGGTGGAAGGGTAGAAGCGGTTGCCCCAGCGCGGCGCGTCCTCCCTGACCGGCCCCTTGCGGATGTTGGCCCAGTCGTAGACGCCGAAGGTGCTGACGTGCACCAGCCGCTTGACGCGCGAGAGCTGACAGGCCTCGAAGACGTTCACCGAGCCCACGGTGTTGATGCGGAAGCCGCGGTAGGGCGGGCTCTCCACCTGGCCGCCGATGAGTCCGGCGGTGTGCACCACCACGTCGGGCCTGGCCTTGGACAGCGCGCGGAGCAGATTCGGCATGTCCAGGAGGTCGCCGCGCACCGTCGTGATCCGCTTCTTTCCCGCGATGGCCGCGACGTAGTCGGGATCGGGTCCGAGGTCGTAGAGGTGGACGTTGTGTCCGTTCTGTGTCAGCTCCCTGGCCGTGTGGCAGCCCAGCATTCCGGCTCCGGTGATGAATACCTTCATGAATTCCCTCCCGGTCTGTGGTTGAAGTTGCGGTCCATGGTAGCGGGCCGGCGACACTAGTCGCCTCCCGGCCGCAAACCCGGAAAATCTGTCACAGGTGCGGCCGGACCGTCAAGGTCATGCGGTTTCGGGGGCACTCTCCGGCGCGCTTTGCACCGCTGAAATTTGACTTGACCTCGGATCGGGCGACGTATATTCTCTCGACCCGAAAGGGTTCAGGAACTATGGCAAACAAGACCAAGATCGAGGTTACAGTCAACGGCGTCAGCCGCACGGCCGAAGTGGAGCCGCGGCTGCTGCTGGTGCACTATCTGCGGGACGTGCTGGGTCTGACGGGGACCCACATCGGTTGCGAGACCAGCCTGTGCGGCGCCTGCTCGGTGATGGTGGACGGCGCGGCGGTGAAGTCCTGCACCCTGCTGGCGGTCCAGGCCGACGGGTGCGACGTGCGGACCATCGAATCGCTCGCCACCGACGAGGGGCTTCATCCGATACAGGAGGCGTTCTGGGAGTGCCACGGGCTCCAGTGCGGCTTTTGCACGCCCGGCATGATCATTGCCACGCAGCAGCTCCTCCAGGAGAACCCGAGTCCTTCGGAGGAGGAGATCCGCCACGGTCTCGAAGGCAACATCTGCCGTTGTACCGGGTACAAGCATATCGTCGACGCGGTCCAGCAGGCCGCGGAACAAATGAAAGCTGGGACGTAAGCCATGCCGGTAAGCAAGCTCGTAGGAACCAAGGTGAAGCGGCGCGAGGACCCGCGCCTGGTGCAGGGTCTCTCGCACTACGTGGACGATCTCCGGATGGCGGACGTGATGCACGTGGCCCTCCTCAGGAGCCCCCACGCCCACGCCCGCATCAACGGCATCAACACGGACGCGGCCGTCGCGCTGCCCGGTGTCGTCAGCGTCACGACCGGCGCGGACATCGGCGACAGCGTGGGATCGGTCCCCTGTGCCGCCGCCAACCCGACGCTGCGCACGCCGCCGTACCCGGTGCTGGCCCAGGAAGTCGTCAGGCACGTGGGAGAGCCGGTGGCCGCCGTGGTGGCCGAGGACTCCTATACGGCCCGGGACGCCCTCGACCTGATCGAGGTGGACTACGAGCCGTTGCCGGCGGTCTCCGACCTGGAGAAGGCGCTGGAGGCGGGCTCACCGCTCGTCCATTCCCAATGGGACAGCAACCAGTGCTTCACCTTCGAGTGCGGCACCGGGGACATGGACAAGGCCCGCGCCGAGGCGGACGTCATCGTCAAGCAGAAGTTCATCCATCAGCGCCTCGCGCCGATCCCGGTGGAGACCCGCGGCGTGGTTGCCCGGTACTTCCCGGGCGAGGATGAGCTGACCGTCTGGAGTTCCACCCAGATTCCGCATCTTCTCCGGGCCATGCTGGCGCTCGTGCTCGGATTCCCGGAACACCGCATCCGGATCATCGCCCCGGAGGTGGGCGGCGGCTTCGGCTGCAAGCTGAACGTCTACCGGGAAGAGGCGCTGCTGGCCCATCTGGCCATGAAGCTCAAGGGCACGGTGAAGTGGATCGAAGGGCGGCGCGAGAACCTGCAGGCGACGATCCACGGACGTGGACAGGTGGGCACCGTGGAGGCCGCCGTGAAGAAGGACGGCACCATCCTGGGCGTGACCTACGACAGCCTGCTGGATACCGGCGCCTATCACCAGCTCCTGACGCCGGGGATGCCGCCGCTCACCGGCCTGATGATCAGCGGGTCCTACAAGATACCGACCCTGAAGTTCACTTCCACCGGCGGTTTCACCAACAAGATCGCCACCGATGCCTACCGCGGCGCGGGAAGGCCCGAGGCCACGTTGGTGATCGAGCGCACCATGGACCTCATCGCGCGCGAGCTGGACATGGACCCGGTGGAGATACGGCGGAAGAACTTCGCCCAGCCCGACGATTTCCCGCTGGCGGTTGCCACCGGCCTGGCCTACGACAGCGGCAACTACCAGGCAGCGCTGGACAAGGCGCTGGAGATGGTGGGCTACGAGGAGCTTCGCGCCGAGCAGGCGCGGGCGAGGGAAGAAGGCCGCTACATCGGCATCGGCTTCTCCACCTACGTCGAGATCTGCGCCATGGGGCCTTCCGCGGCGCTGCCGGCGGGCGGTTGGGAGAGCGGGACCGTGCGGCTGGATTTCACCGGCAAGACCACGGTGCTGACGGGCGTCTCGCCCCACGGCCAGGGCGAGGAGACCACCTTCGCGCAGATCGTCTCCGACGAGTTGGGCGTTCCCATCGAGGACGTGGCCGTGCTCCACGGCGATACCGCGGTCGTGCCCAACGGCATCGGCACCTTCGGGAGCCGCGGCATCTCGGTGGGCGGCACCGCGGTGTACATGGCGACGCAGAAGGTCCGGGAGAAGGCCGAGGCCATCGCCGCCAACGTGCTGGAATGCAGTTCGGACGACCTGGAGTTCGAGGACGGCAAGTTCACGGTCAAGGGCGTGCCCGACAAGGGCATCACCATCCAGGAAGTGGCGCTGCAGGCCCACGTGGCCACCAAGCTGCCCGCGGGCATGGAGCCGGGGCTCCAGGCGACGTCGGTGTTCGAGCCCTCGAACTTCACGTTCCCCTTCGGCACGCACGTCTGCGTGGTGGAGGTGGACACCCAGAGCGGCGAGGTCAAGATCCTCCGGTACATCGCGGTGGACGACTGCGGCAAGGTCATCAACCCGCTGATCGTGGACGGCCAGGTGCAGGGCGGCATCGCCCAGGGACTCGGCCAGGCGCTCCTGGAAGAGGTGGTTTACGACGAGGACGGCCAGCTCGTCACCGGCAGCCTCATGGACTACGCCGTGGCCCGGGCGGAAGACCTGCCGCCCCTGGAGTTCGCCCGCACGGAAACCCCGTCGCCGGTGAACCCCATGGGAGTGAAGGGAGTGGGCGAGGCCGGCACCATCGGCTCCACGCCCTCCATCGTCAACGCGGTGGTGGATGCGCTGGCGCCGTTCGGCGTCACCCACATCGACATGCCGCTCAAGCCCGAGAAGCTCTGGCGCCTGTGCCAGGGCGGCACGAAGTAAGAAACTAGCGAGAGTCGATCATGATACCTGCTGCTTTCGATTATATCGTTCCCGACAGTCTCGAGGCCGCCGCGGCCAGCCTGGCGGACGCCGGCGACAACGCCAAGGTGATGGCCGGCGGGCACAGCCTGTTGCCGATGATGAAGCTGCGGCTCGCACAGCCCGCGGTGGTCATCGACCTCAAGCGGCTGGACTCGCTGCGCCGGATCCAGTTGGACGGCGGCACGCTCCGAATCGGCGCGCTGGTCACCCACCACCAGGTCGAGACCTCCGGCGAGGTGAATGAGAACTGCTCGCTGCTGGCCGCGGTGGCGGGCAGCATCGGCGACCCGCAGGTGCGCAACCGCGGCACCATCGGCGGCAGCGTGGTCCACGCGGACCCCGCCGCGGACTGGCCCGCGGGGCTGCTGGCCCTGGGCGCCAACGTGCACCTGACCAGCAAGGGCGGCGAGCGCTCGGTGGCGGCCGGCGACTTCTTCCTGGGTCCCCTGACGAGCGCCATCGAGGCCAACGAGATCCTGACCGCGGTGAGCGTCGCCGTGCCCGCCGGCGGCACCCGTTCCGCCTACCGGAAGGTCAAGCAGAAGGCGTCCGGCTTCGCCATCGTCGGCATCGCCGTATGCCTGCGGACCGACGGCGACACCTGCGCCGACATCGGCATCGGCGTCACCGGCCTTGCCGGCACCCCGTTCCGGGCCTCCGCGGTGGAGGACCAGCTCAGGGGCAAGGCGTTGACCGGGGATGCCATTGCCGCGGCCGCCAGCGGAGTGGCGGACGGTATCGACGCCCTCGACGACATCCACGCGTCCGGCGAGTTCCGTGCCCACTTGGCCCGGCTCAACACGGCCCGCGCCATCCAGGACGCCCTGGGCTAGTGTACCCAAGCGAGGCCGGCCACGCGCCGGCCTCGCATCAACTCCCACAAGGACCGGACCCATGCCCAAGGCGCCCAGCGGCCTGATGGGAATGCGCCACATCGCCCTCAACGTCAAGGACGTGGAGCGCTCCAAAGCGTTCTACCAGGACGTCCTGGGCATGGAGGTCGTGTGGCAGCCCGACCCCAAGAACGTCTACCTGAGCTCCGGTCCGGACAACCTCGCCCTGCACGAGATCGAGGGCGGACGGTCGCCCGCCGCCGCCACCTCGTCCCTCGACCACCTGGGCTTCATCGTTGCCGACATCGACCGCGTCCAGGAACTGGAAGCCGAGTTCCGGGCCAGACAGGTCACCATCATCAAGCCCTTCAAACGACACCGCGACGGCAGCGCCTCGTTCTACTGCGCCGACCCCGATGGGGTCGTGATTCAGATGCTGTATGAGCCGACGTTGAGCAGGCAGAGGATCGGCGGAGAGTGACTGGAGCGACAGTATCCCGTATCAGCAGGTCCCGTCGTTTTCTTCAATCAATCCCAGAAGTGCGATGAACAGCCGTTCGCAATGGCCGCATCGTTGGCGCACCGTCACGGGGTTAATTCGCTGAAGAAGGTGCCGAGCATGCCGGATTTTATGGTAAGCGCCCTTCTGCGTATTCTCGGTGGCGCGGGTTAGATCCTCAGCAATATCCTGCTTGCTCACTTCTTCAAGATTCAGGTGGCGGGGGAGAGCATTCACCCGAAAACCCTGACCATAATAGCTTCGGAGTGTGTCCCCGTCAGCGACGATCCACGTTTCCATTGTCTGAACCATTAGGTGGACTCTTTCGTTGTCGACGCCTTCGAGATTCCATCCGTCACGACTCGTTAGATGATCGACGGGTCCCGTGCTGACCGGGGCTTCCGAATCGACCAGAAGCACCACGAATCCAGGCTCGCCGTTTGTACACGCGTTTTGGAAGCGCTTGTGTGCCTCGTTGCGCGACCCGCAAGGGACCAGCCTCCAATGCCAGCCACGCGCACGAAAGGCATCCTTGATTTGGGCCAGAAACCCCTCCATGCCTTGGCGTAGCGCAGCCTTGGAGTCCTTGCCGTCCCCACCCCCCTCCATATAGATGGCAATGTTCACGGATTTGCGCCCAACTCGCCCATTCGCCACAGGTCGCCGAGCGCATAATCTTTCAGCCAGTTCGCAAGCTTGGCAGAGTCCAGCCGACGGAGTGTCGTTCCCGCGCCAGTCCTCTCGCAAGCGATTACCGCATCGGGTCTCTCGGTCAGAGCGGATACGAGTGCGTCCGAATGGGTAGCGACAATGAGCTGCATTCGCTTGGAGGCGTCGATGACGAGATCGGCAACCAGGGAAACGGCGTCGGGATGCAGACCCAATTCCGGTTCGTCGATACACACCAGAGGCGGAGGCGACGGCGCGAGTAGCGTTGCGACAAGTGCGACGAACCGGATTGTGCCGTCCGAAAGGCGTGTCGCCGGAACCGGTGTCCGTAAGCCTGTTTCATGCAGATAGAACTGGAGTGTACCGCCAATGACTTTGGTGGACATCCGTTCGAATCGAGGGAAGAAGCGTTTGAGCAGGTGGTTGAATTCCAGCCAGACTTGATGTTGCTCGATCTGGTTCAGCATGAGGGCGAGATTGCGGCAGTCGGGAAGGAGGCGATCTTCGGGCAGGTCTGCGGCTTGCGGCTGACGTGGCGCAGTGTAGCGCCCGAACGTCCAGTCGCGTAGCATCTGAATCTGCCCAAACTGCCGCCCCAACCATGTGAGTTCTGGATAGAGTCTTGGATCCTTGATCTGTGCCAGAACAGATTGATCCGACCGCAGTTCGTGTCGCTCGATCCGTCGAGCTGGCCTGTTCCCATAGTTGACGCCTTCGGGATCCGTAGTGTTGATGGCGGGATCTCCCCGCTGAAAGCGATAATAGAAATATGGATCTTGGTAACCGGGCGAGGGACTTGTCTCTTCGATTGCTTCATCGAGCACTTGGGCTCGTATGTTATCGGTAGTGAACTCAAGCCGATAGCGTAGCGCCCGGTCCGTAGGTGTTGTCAGACCACAGTTCGTGTCACCGGTTTCCACGTCTATCTTGGCCACGCTTCTGGCGTTTTCGCCCTTCCAGAACCACTCCGTAGCTCCTCCGCCTTCCCGGATCGCGGCGGCAAAATCTGTCGGCGTGGCGCGAAGGAGCTCAATGGTTTCCATCAGGTTCGATTTGCCAGATCCGTTCGGTCCAATGAGGACATTGAGGTCCTGAAGTTCGAAGGGCGGCATGCCAGGAGGAAACGACAGGAGTCCCTGAATTTCCAAGCTACGGATGAATTGCATGGATGTAGTCTCCAGACTTGCTTGTAAGCCCGTTGCCCTATACGCCGTGTATCGTCCGAGTGTACCGCTACGAAGGGAAAAAACCAGGGGCTGTGACGACGTTGCCTATAACTCTTCTTGCCGTATCAGTATCTCCCGGCCGGATGGGAATTTGACAATGGATTTTTTGGCAAAAGTTTCGTTGCGAAAAATGCGTGAAGCGAACGTCAGCGGTACGCTCTGTAGTGGAAACGACGATCAATCGGATCACGAGCAGACTTCCTGTCCTCACGCCCCCTGTGCAAGCACTTCTACAATCCCTTCTGCGGCCGTCTCGCCGCCGTGGATGCAGTCGGCGATGCCGACGCCGCGGTAGCTCTTGCCGGCGAGTACCAGGGTGGGGAACTGCCGTAGCCGGGCTTCAATTCTGTCGACCCGCTCCAGGTGCCCGACGTTATACTGAGGCATGCTGTCCGCATAGCGGGTGGTGCGGCAGAGCGTTGGCGCGCCGGAGAGGCCAAGGAGTGCTTCCAGGTCCTCCCGGACCTGAGCTTCCACGGACTTGTCGGGTTGGTCGAGGAGGTCCTCCTGCAGCGCGCCGCCCGCGAAACAGCGCAGCAACGCGATTTCTTCGGGAGCTCTGCCCGCGTACTTCACGCTGCTGAAGGTGCACGCCATGATCTTCCGGCGCTCCACGTGCGGCACCACGAACCCGTAGCCGTCGAGGGGGTGGGCGATGTCGCTCCGCCGATACGCCAGGTTGATGGTAGCGGTGGACGAGAACGGTATCGCCCGTAGCTCCGCCGCCAGCTCGGGATCCATGGTTGTCAGGGCAGCCGCCGCGGCATCTGCCGGCAGGGTGCAAATCATACCGTCCCCCTCGAACACGGCGCGGCCGGTGTCGACGCGCCACCGTCGGGTGTCGGGATCCCATCCCAGTTCGCGTACCGCCTCGCCAAGGCGCGCCACGCCGGCGCCGAGGGCCTCCTCGATGCGGCGCACGAGCACCTCCATGCCGCCGTCGATGCTGACGAAGAGGCTCCAGCGCGCCCCGGTCTCGTCCGTCGCCTGGGCGCGGCGTTTCTGAGCGCGGCGGGTTCCGATGATGACGCTGCCTTGGGCGCGCTCCATCTCCGGGAACCGGGGCATGGTGGCGGCCAGGCTGAGGGCCTCAGGGTCCGAAGCGTAGATGCCGCCGATCAAGGGCTGGGCGACGCGCTCCAGGACTTCCCGCCCCAGCCGGCGGCGCACGAACGATGCGAGGCTTTCGTCGCCGTCAGCAACGCGCCGGGGGACCAGCGGCTCCAGCGCCATGCGCAGCTTGCCGCCCCAGGAGAACACGGGACTGCGCAGCACCGAGCCCACGCGCGTGGGGGCCATCAGCAGAAATCCCTCGGGCAGCGGCGTCAGCTTGCCCCGGTGGACGGTATACAGCTTCAACGCGCCCTGTTGGGGTGCGATCAGACGGTCGGCGAGCCCGAGGCGCTCGCAGAGGCGCAATGCCGCGGGCTTGTCCGTGATGTAGGAATCCGGACCGAGTTCGATGAGGAGATCGTCGGCGTGTTCGGTGGCGATGACGCCTCCGAGGCGGTCGGAAGCTTCCAGCAGGGTGACGCGCAGGTCCAGGGAACCGGTCCGACTCAGCTCGGTCAGCCGATGCGCCGCCGCCAGGCCCGATATGCCACCGCCGATGACGAGGATGTGCTTGGTCATTGCGGTCACGGAACGAACATCGGGGGGTCAGAACTTGCGTTTTGAAACTGCTTGAATTGCTTACAGTTTTCTATCCGCTCAGCTCGTGCACCGCGTCCACCATGGCTCTCACGTGGTCCACGGGGGTTTCCGGGAGGATGCCGTGGCCGAGGTTGAAGATGTGGCCGGCGCGGCCTCCGGCGCGGCGCAGGATGTCCCCGACCCGGCGGCGGATCTCGGTCGGGGGTGCGAACAGGGCCACGGGGTCGAGATTGCCCTGGATGGCCACGTCATGGCCTACGCGGTTCCACGCTTGGTCCAGATCGATGCGCCAGTCCACGCCCAGCACGTCGCTGCCCGCCTCGCGCATGAGCTCCAGCAGACCCGAGGTGCCGGTGCCGAAGTGGATGACCGGGACGCCGGGGGTTACCCCTGCCATCAGGCGGCGCATGTGCGGCAGGACGTATTGGCGATAGTCGTCCGGCGCGAGGCATCCCACCCAACTGTCGAAGACTTGGAGGGCGTCGATGCCGGCCTCGATCTGGGCGTTGACATAGGAGACCGTGGACACCACCAGCCTCTCCATGAGCGTGTTCCAGGCGCCGGCGTCGGTGTGGAACAGGCGCTTGGTGTGGATGTAGTTCCGCGAGGCGCCTCCTTCGATGAGGTAGGACGCCAGCGTGAAGGGGGCGCCGCAGAACCCGATCAGCGGCACGCGCCCGGCCAGGGCGGCGCGGGTGGCGCGGACGGCGTCGTACACGTAGGAGAGGGACTCTTCCGGCGCCGGATCGCGCAGGGCGTCCACGTCCCGGCCGGTCCTCACCGGCCGCTGAATCTTCGGCCCACCCTCGGCGTATTCCAGCCCCACGCCCATGGGCTCCAGCAGCAGGAGGATGTCGGCGAAGATGATGGCCGCGTCCACGTTGAGCCGCTCCACCGGCGTTACGGTGACCTCCGCCACGAGGTCCGGGGTCTTGCACAGCTCGAGGAAGCCGACCTTGGCCCTGATGTCGCGGTAGTGCTTCATGTAGCGCCCGGCCTGGCGCATGAGCCATACCGGCGTGAAAGGAGTCTTGCCGCGGCGGCAGGCGGTGAGGAACGGGTGCTGTGGCGAGGCGTCGTTCATGACCACACCCGTCAGTGTTCCCGGTTCTTGCCCGCCCCCAGGGTCACGGTCTCCGCGCCGTACTTGTGCCGCAGCCGGTCGATACCCTTGTAGAGCTGGTCCATGGAGGCGCGTTCGCGGTAGTCGAAGATCGAGTCCTGCCATCCCTCCGTGGTGATGCGGCTGGTGCTTATTCCCAGGAGGCGCACCGGCCGGTCCGGCGCGAGGTTCGCCTCCAGCAGGTCCCGCGCGACCTTGAAGATGTCCACGTCGAAGCACGTGGGCGCCTTCAGGGTGCGCGAGCGGGTGATGGTCTTGAAGTCGGAGTAACGCAGCTTCAGGGTGATGCGGCGGGCGCGGCCCCCCTGGCGTCGCAGCCGGGCCGCCACCTCTTCCACGAGACCTCCCAGCACCTGCTCCATGGCCGACGTCTCCAGGAGCGGCTGGGCGAGCGTGGTCTCGCTCCCGATGGAGTGCTCGTGGACCCGTCCGCTCGCCTCGGGACGGTCCAGGTTCAGGTAGCGCCCTCCAAGCCGGGGGTGGGCGAGAAGCTGGGCGACGGTGGCGATGCCGCGGGCCGTCAGCTCCCGGTGTGTCTTGGGGCCGACGCCGGGGATAATGGAGACGTCGAGGGGGCCCAGGAAATGTTCCTCCGATCCCGGCGGCACGTAGAGGAGGCCCCGCGGCTTGACCGTGGTGGCGGCGATCTTGGCCACCGTCGGGTGGGTGGCGAGCCCGCCGGACGACGGCAGCCCCAGTTCATGCTTGATCCGGCCGATGATCTCGTGGGCGACGCGGATGGGGTGCCCCATCAGGCGTTCGGTGCCGGTCAGGTTGACGAGCCCCTCGTCGATGGAGAAGGCGCGAACATCCGGCGAGAACGTGCGCAGCAGGTCGAACACCTTTGCCGAGAACTCGCTGTAGACCTTGCGCCGGCCGGGAACGAAGATGCCGTCGGGGCAGAGGCGCCGCGCCTGGAATCCCGGCATGGCCGAGCGGACCCCGAACTGGCGCGCCTCGTAGGAGGCGGAGGTGACCACCCCGCGGCTGGAGCTGCCGCCCACCATCACGGGCTTGCCTTCCAGGGAAGGGTCGAGGACGCGCTCCACGGACACGTAGAACGAGTCCATGTCGATGTGCAGGTAGAAGGCCATACGGCAGCTTCATGTTAACAGCCCGACGAAACTCCGGGCAATGGAAACCACTTCCGGACGTCCGGTGAGAGATGGTCGGATGGTGGGACGGGTTTCGAACCCGCCCGCGTGTGCAGTTGGAACGGGCGCCGCGGGCGGACGGACATTGGCATTCCCTTTGCTCCCCTCCTATGATGAACGGGAGGTGAGGCATGGCACGAGCCAGGGTCGTCTACGAATGTCAGAACTGCGGGTTCCAGTCTCCCAAGTGGCTGGGCCGGTGTCCGGACTGCGGCCGGTGGGACTCGCTGGTCGAGGAAGCGGTCACGACTCCCTCCGGAGCCCGAAGCGACGGCGATGCCGGGCCCGCGCGGGAGCCTTCGCCCATTCACGCCGTCACCACGGACACGGGCAGCCGCCTGCGTTCGGGAATCGAGGAGTTCGACCGGGTCCTGGGCGGCGGCCTGGTGGACGGCTCCGCCGTGCTCATCGGCGGCGACCCGGGCATCGGCAAATCCACCCTGCTGCTCCAGGCGGTGGCGGGGCTGAGCCATGACGGGCCGCCCTGCCTTTACGTCTCCGGCGAGGAGTCGGAACAGCAGGTCCAGATGCGCGGCCGGCGCATCGCGCTGGCGTCCTCGAACCTGCTGGTGCTGAGCGAGACATCGCTCGAGCGCATCCTGGAGCAGGTCAGGGCGGTCAAGCCCGCGGTGCTGGTGGTGGACTCCATCCAGACGGTGCACACCTCCGCCATTCCGTCCGCGCCGGGGAGCATCGGCCAGGTGCGGGAGTGCTCGAGCGCGCTCATCTCCATGGCCAAGAAGACCGGCATCGCCACCTTTCTCGTCGGCCACGTGACCAAGGACGGCGCCATCGCCGGCCCGCGGGTCCTCGAGCACATGGTGGACACGGTGCTCTACTTCGAGGGCGAGCGCGGCCACAGCTTCCGCATCCTGCGGGCGGTCAAGAACCGCTTCGGCTCCACCAACGAGATCGGCGTGTTCGAGATGCAGGAAGCGGGCCTGCGGGAGGTCTCCAACCCCTCGCAGATCTTTCTTTCGGAACGCCCGCTGGGGGGGTCGGGGTCGGTGGTGGTCCCCAGCATGGAGGGCACCCGGCCGATCCTGGTGGAGATACAGTCGCTGGTGACCCGGTCTTTCCTCACCCTGCCCCGGCGCACGTGCATCGGCGTCGACGCCAACCGGCTCGCTCTGATCCTGGCCATCCTGGAGAAGCGCAAGGGGATGAACTTCTTCGACAAGGACGTGTTCATCAACGTGGCCGGCGGCGTGAACGTCTCGGAACCAGCCGTGGACCTGGGCATCGCGGTAGGGGTGGCCTCCAGCGCCCTGGACCGGCCGGTGGACCCCTACATGATCTTCGTCGGCGAGGTGGGTCTGGCGGGCGAGATCCGCACCGTGACCCGCGCGGAGGCGCGGGTGGCCGAAGCGGGCAAGCTGGGTTTTCACAAGTGCGTCCTGCCCCAGGGCAACCGCCGGCAGCTCCAGCACGTCGAGCAACCCGAGTTGCTGGGCGTGGCCTCGCTGGAGGAGTGCTGGGAAATCCTGTTTTAATTCAATAGGATGTAAAACAATGGTGCCAGTTCTTGGACCTGACGTGCCACTCGGCCTCAGCCCAACGCCGGCATCACCTTTTCCGAGAACAGAGCCACCGACCGTAGTGCTTCGTCGAGGGAGATGTCGCCGAAGGCGAACTGGCCGACGAGGTAGTTGGCGCCGGCGGTGTCGAGTTGCGACTGCAGGAACGCGCGAACGGTGTCCGGACTGCCGGCGATCCCCTGGCCGGACGCCATGACCCCGTCGAAATCCGGCGGCCGCGGATGCCGTGGCGAGCTTCCCCGGAGCCGGAAGAGGTGGGTGAAGCTCCGGTGCCAGATGGGGTAGGCCCTGTGGGCGATGCGGAGCGCCGTTCCGTCGTCCTCGGCGACCACCACGAAACGGCCGAGGCCGATCTTTGGCAGGGCGGCCTCGCTGTCCGCATGAACCTCCTTCCACACCTCGCGGAACACGTCGGTGAAGCTTCGCGTGGGTTCCGCCGGGTCCAGGCTCACGATGTTGAGGCTCCGGCGGGCGGCGCGCTCGGCGCTCTCCGTGGAGTGGACCCCGTACCACAGGGGAGGGTGGGGCTTCTGGAGCGGTTCCAGCTCCATGGGAACGTCGGTGAAGGTGAAGAACTCGCCGGTGAAGTCCAGGGTCTTCCGGGTCAATCCCTGGAGGATGAGATCGAGGCCCTCCGCGTAGATGCGCTGCGCCTCCTCGGGGTTCTGCCCGTAGACCGCCAGTTCGATGGGGGAGGAGCCGCGGCCGAAGCCGATGTCCAGCCGCCCGCCGCTCATCTGGTCGAGCATGCAGATCTCCTCGATGAGCCGGAGCGGATGGTAGAGCGGCAACGCGTAGACCATCGGCCCGAAGCGAAGCCGCCGGGTCCTTTGGGCGACCGCGGCCAGGAACACGCTGGGCGACGGCGCCATTCCCAGCGGCGTCGAGTGGTGCTCGGCCACGTGGTAGGCGTAGAAGCCCTCCCGGTCGTACGCCTCGATCAGCGTCAGGCGCGCCTCGTAGTAGTCCTTCAGCGGCAGGTCGCCGCGGTCCAGATGGTCGAAGACGCCGTAATCCATGTGGCGTGGGCGGTGGAGCCGGCCAGGGGCTCGACCGGCCTCGATTCTCCTGAACTTGCTGGTGGCCTGGAACGCTACGACAGGATCGGGAGTCTGTCAACGATCCTCCTGGACAGCGCGGCGGGAGATGGGATAGAAGGTTAGGGAGCTCACCCCCGATCCCGGTGCCGACGAAACAGACGCATACGCATCTGGCCAGCGGGTTCCGTTGAGCCGCGCACGATGCCCGAAGTCATCCTGTCCGATATCCTCCTCTACGTCCTGTCCGGGATCGTCCTGGGCTTCCTCATCGGCCTCACCGGCATCGGCGGCGGGGTGTTGACGGTGCCGTTCCTGCTGCTGGTGATCGGGTTCGAGCCCATCGCGGCGGTGGGCACCGCCGGCCTCTACGGCGTCCTCACCAAGATCTGGGCCGCCGTGCGGCACTACCGCCAGGGGACGGTCAACCTGGACGTGGGCGTGCGGTTCTTTCTGGCCGCGGTCCCGGGAATCCTCGTGGGCTCGTTGGCGGTCAAGTGGAGCCGGGTGTCGCTGTCGCCGGCCGGCGTCGAGACGCTCCAGGACATCGTGAGCTACCTGGTGATGGCGTCCATCTGCTTCGCGCTGGTGGCGCTGCTGTTCGACTACGAGCGGCTCGACACCCGTTTCCTCTCTTCGCGGCGGGGATCCGTGGTGAAGTTCCCGTCCCTCTTTCTCGTCGGCGCCGTGATGGGGATGACCTCCATCGGCGGCGGCATCCTGATCATCCCCTCGCTGCTGCTCTTCTACCGGGAGACGTCGCGGTACGTCGGCACGTCCATCTTCGTGGCGCTGCTGCTGATGACCGTGATGTCGGCCCTCTACGCGCTCATCGGCCGGGGCGAGGGGGTCACGGACGTCGATTTCGCCGCCGCCGTGTTCATGTCCGCCGGCTCCCTGGCAGGCGTCTACTACGGCGCCGCCCTGTGCAAGCGGATGCACCCGAAAAGCCTCCAGAAGGTGGTGATCGGCGTGATCGTCCTCGCGGTGGTGATGATGGTGGCGGACCGTTTCTGGTAGCGCGCCGCCCCGGCGATCTCCCCGCGGGCGGAGCGCGGAAGATTGACCCGAGGGCGCGCAACAACTATCCTGCTTTGTTGACCGGGCGCCGCGCGTCGAGACGCCGATGCGGACCACCGGCGGCCCGTTTCCCGAATTCTGACCTATGGCGACGACCCAAACTCCGGCCAATGCCGCGGGTTCCGGTAACGGACCGGACTCCGAGGTGGGGAAGTACGTATACGCGCGTACCTACGCCGGCATGGCCATCGACAAGGACCGCGACGCGAGCGATGACGCGGCGGTCGTTTGGCGGATCTTCAAGCTCGCCGCGAAGCGTCGGGTGCGGCTGGCGCTGGCGTCGGTGACGATTCTCGCGGCGGGTTTCTTTCAGCTCCTGATCCCCCAGTACCTGGGCGACGCCGTGGACGGCGCCGTCCTGCTGCTGGGCAGCGCGGCGGCCTCTCCGGAGGAAGCGCGGGATGCCCTCTACGGAACCGCTTTGCTGCTGCTGGGCGCCTCGGTGCTGCGGGGCCTGTTCACCCTGATCCACAACTACTGCGGCGAGACGCTGGGCCACCACCTGGCCTACAGGCTGCGCATGGCCTTCTACGACAAGCTGCAGCATCTCAACTTCACCTTTCACGACCGTGTTCATACCGGCGAACTGATCACCCGCGGGATGCTGGACCTGGAAGGGGTTCGCTCCTTCATGAACATGGGACCGCTGCGGCTGCTGCTGTTCTCCGTGCTCATCGGCATAGGGGCTTACCTCATGCTGTCCACGGACGTGTTCCTCGGCGCCCTGAGCCTCAGTTTCGTGCCCTTCGTTGCCTGGCGGTCCACCACCACCAGGCTGCGGTTGCGGGAGATGTGGTTCGCCCTGCAGGAACGCATGGCGGTGCTGGGCCGGATCATGGACGAGAACCTCACCGGTATCCGGGTGGTGCGGGCGTTCGGCGCCGAGCCCTACGAGCTGGACAAGTACCAGGCCGCCTCGGATCACGCGCTGGCGCTGGCGGGCCGGCGCATCCGCACCCGGGTTTCCGCGGCCACCTCCATGAACTTCGCGTTTTTCGCCGCCATGGGCCTGGTGCTGTGGGTCGGAGGTTTGCGCGTGGTCAACGGCTACATGACCGTGGGCACGCTGACCGAGTTCATCTTCTTCATGACCCTCCTGCAGCAGCCCGTGCGCCAGCTCGGCATGGTGGTGAACGCGTTCGCCAGGGCGTCCACCTGCGGCGCGCGGCTGTTCGCGGTGCTGGACCTGGAGCCGCCCATTCGCGACCGCGACGACGCAGGGTCCATGGAAGTCGCCGGCGGCGTCCTGGAATTCGAGGACGTGTCCTTTGCCTACGCGGGCGAAGGAGCGCCGCCGGTGCTCCGCGGGGTCTCGTTCCGGGTGGAGCCGGGCAAGACCCTGGGGATCGTCGGCCCTCCCGGCAGCGGCAAGTCCACCATCGCCCATCTCCTTCCGCGCTACTACGACGTCACCGGCGGGCGAATCACGGTGGACGGTCAGGACATTCGCGACGTCACCCTCGAGTCCCTGCGGCGGACCGTGCGCGTGGTCCAGCAGGACCCGTTCCTGTTCACGTCGTCGTTGGAGAACAACATCGCCTACGGCGACCCGTGGGCCGGCGACGGCGCCATCCGGGACTCCGCCGCCACCGCCCAGATCGACGGGTTCATCGACCAGTTGCCGGACCGCTACGATACCCTGGTGGGGGAGCGCGGGGTGTCGCTTTCCGGCGGGCAGAAGCAGCGGGTGGCCATTGCCCGCACCGCCATGTTGCGGCCGGCGGTGCTGGTGCTGGACGATTCGATGGCCGCCATTGACGCGGGCACGGAGCAGCGCATTCGCGAAGCCCTGAAGGAACACGCCCAGAGCTGTGCCACCCTCATCGTTTCCCATCGCCTCGGGGCGTTGCGCCACGCCGACGAGATCATCTTCATCGAGGACGGACGCGTCATGGAACGCGGCACCCACGACGAGTTGGTGGCGCTGCGCGGGAGATACGCCGCGCTGTTCGCGCTCCAGACCCTGGACGGCCCGCTGCAGGATATCGTGGACCTTGCGGCGGAAGCCGGAGCCAGGGAGGGGACGGGGGCATGAAGCCGGCCAGGACCTGGGGCGGCCGGACGCGTCCGCCGAAGGCCGTGGTGGGCTCGCAGATCAGCCGCGACGAGGAGATGTTCGGCGCGGCCTTCGACCGGCACGTGGTGCGGCGTTTCCTGGGCTATGTCCATCCCTACAGACGGCGTCTCTATACCGCCATCGGCGCCCTGCTGATCTTCACCGGCGCCCAGTTGGCCATCCCCCTGGTGGTCCGCCACGCCATCGACTACGCCATCGTCCCCGGCGACGCCGGGCTGCTCGGCTTCGCCGTCGCCGTCTTCTTCGCGGTAATCCTCTTGAACTATGCGGCCAACTACACCCAGGACTGGCTGGTGAGCTTTGCCGGCGAGCAGGTCATCTTCGATCTGCGCCGCGCCATGTTCGCCCACCTGCAGTACGTCGCCCTGGCCTTCATGGACAAGACCGAAGTCGGGCGCATGATGTCGCGGCTCCAAGGAGACGTGTACTCGCTCCAGGAGTTCCTGGAGAACTCCATCACGGCGCTGGGCGACCTCCTGCTGCTGTTCGGCATCGTCGCCATCATGCTGTGGCTGGACTTCGATCTGGGGTTGCTGACGCTGTCGGTGGTGCCGGTCCTCCTGCTGGTCCGCATGGTGTGGCTGCCGCGCGCCCGTGTCGCCTTCCGCTACGCGCGGGAGACCAGTTCCATCGCCAACGGCGCCCTGGCCGAGGGCATTCACGCGGTCCGCACCGTGCAGGGCATGCGGCGGGAGGCCGTCAACTTCGATCTCTACGACGAGAAGGCCACCGAGAACCTCGATGCCCACCTGCGATCGGCGCAATACGCGCAGGTCCTTGTTCCCATCGTCGACACGCTGACCGGAGTGGCCCTCGGGGTCGTCGTCGTGGTCGGCGGCGCCCTGGTGCTCGACGACGCCCTGGACCTCGGCGTGATGGCGGCGTTTCTGCTCTACGTGCAGCGGTTCTTCGACCCCATCCGCTCCCTCACCATCCAGTACAGCGTCATGCAGCGCGCCATGGCCTCCGGGCAACGAATCTTCGAGGTCCTCGACGTGCCGCTGGCGGTCCAGGACAAGCCCGACGCCATCGCGCCCGAGGACGTCGCCGGGCGGATCGAGTTCCGCGACGTCACCTTCGGCTACGAGAGGCACCTGCCGGTGCTGAAGAACATCGACTTCACCATCGAGCCCGGCGAGACGGTGGCGCTGGTGGGGCCCACCGGTTCCGGCAAGACCAGCACGACGGCGCTGCTGCACCGTTTCTATGACGTGTGGGAGGGCGCCATCCTGCTGGACGGACGCGACGTGCGGGACTACGCGTCGGCGTCGCTGGGCAAGCACATCGCCATGGTGCTGCAGGACCCGTTCCTGTTCACCGGGACGATTCGGGACAACATCCGCTTCCGCACCACCGGCGCCACCGACCAGGACATCGAGCGCGCGGCGAGGGTCGTCGGCGCCCACGAGTTCATCATGCGCTGGCCGGACGGCTACGACACCGTGCTCGACCAGGGAGGCGGCAACCTGTCGCTGGGGCAGCGCCAGCTCCTGAGCTTCGCCCGCGCGCTGGTGGCCGACGCCAGGGTGCTGGTGCTGGACGAAGCCACCGCCAACATCGATTCCTATACCGAACGGCAAATTCAGATCGGCCTGACGGCGCTGCTGGAAGGCCGCACCGGCATCGTCATCGCCCATCGGCTCGCCACCGTGAGAGACGCCGACCGCATCATCGTGCTGCAGGACGGCCGGATCGTGGAGACCGGCACCCACCAGGAGTTGACCGCGCGAAAGGGCCTGTACGCGCGGCTCTACGCGCTGAACTACACTTCTTTCGACGACCTGCCGGAGGAGCTCGTCAGGGACGCGGTGCTGGAGACGAGGCAATCCTGAGAGGGTTGCCGCCGGGGGCCGACCGTTCGACCTTCGGCGGAACATGAGGGAGAGTGGGGGAGGGAGGCGAGTCCGTTACGCCGGCGCGGGCACCAACTCGCCTGCCTGCTTGACGATGGACCGCAACAGCACCTGCTCGGGACGGCTCCGAGCGAGAACGAGCATGCCGAGCAACAAGGTATGGAGGGTGTGGGCCGTGGAAGCCGGGTCCACGTTGTCCGAGATCTCCCTGGAAACCTGTCCCCGTTCGATCATGGTTCGGAAGAAGCCCTCCGCGTCGGTGAATCCGTCGGCTACCACGGCTCCGATTTCGGCGTCGTGGGCCGACAATTCGAGGGCGGTGTTGACCAGAAAACAGCCATCCCGGGAACCCTGATCCAACACTGCGTCCGCGACGGACTCGAAGGGGTTCAACACCGCCTGGCGCGGTGGCTTCGATGTCGACAGCTCCTTGAGCAGATCCGCGCGCTCCTGGTCGTAGTAGCGCAACGCCCTCATGAACAGGGAACGTTTCCCCCCGAAGGTCCCGTAGAGGCTGCCCCGCCCTATCCCCATGCCGTCGACAAGGTCCTGTATGGACGTGGCCTTGTATCCATGGACCCAGAAGAGCCTCATGGCCTTCATGAGAGCCTCGTGTTCGTCGAACTCCTTCGGTCTACCCATAAATGGTTCCCTTCATGCGCTTTCCCTGCCTCTCAACAGGAGGTACGCGGAGCCTTGGTCTGAAAACTCGTGGTTATCATACCAAGAATCGCATTATTGATCGCAATTTCTTTCAATTGTCGATCAGGCTACTCGCCTTAACCCAGGAAAAGCACTTGATCATACCAAGACTTGAGAAAGAGAAATCATACAATACTGCCCGCCCGATTTTCAACCCGCGAGGAATTCCCTCGATTTGCCGATTCGCGAAGTACACGATCTGTCCACTCACGAAGTGGTGGTATAAAGTCGCTACAGTTCGTCGATCGCGGCGACCGGAAGTTTGTTCGACGACCGGTGAGGTTGCGGTCGGGCCGCACGAAGTCACGATCTCTCGGCGAAAGGGTGGGGAAGGAGGTGGGCGCCGGCGTCGAGTTCATGAATCGAGCCGCAACCGAGGAGGCGCATGGTGTCCTCGATTTCCTTCTTCAATATCGCGAAGGCCTTGCGGACGCCGGCTTCGCCGCCCGCCCCGAGCCCGTAGACGTAGGCCCGTCCGGCGAGCACGGCATCGGCTCCGTGCGCCAACGCAATGACCACGTCGGCGCCGGACCGGACACCGCCGTCAAGCAGGATCTTGACGCCGGAGCCCTCGAGGGCCGGAGCGATCTCCTTCAGCATGTAGAGGGTCGGGTAAACCCGGTCCATCTGCCGCCCGCCATGGTTGGATACGACGATGGCGTCGGCCCCGTGTTCCACCGCCAAGCGCGCGTCCTCGACGCATTGCACTCCCTTGATGATGACGGGTCGGTCGCCCCAGATTTCCCGGACCCAGGGCAGGTGGTCCCAAGTGGAGGCGGAAGCGCGCAGTTGCGTGCCGATATCGGTGTAGGGCATGGGGGTGCCGTCGTTCAGGATGACGTTGCGGAACTGCATCATTCCGCCGTCGGAGTAGTAGCTCTTCACCCAGGAGAGATGCCGCATCATCTGCGGCGCGAACTCCAGTTTCTGGAACGCGGTGCCGTTGATGGCCCGTGACGCGCCCATCCACTCATGGTGCGCGCGGTTTCCCGGGACGGCGGTATCGATGGTCAGGATGAGGGCCGAGTAGCCCGCGTTCTTCGCCCGCTCGATGCCGCGCGCCGCCACCTCTTGTCCGCCGACGAGGTAGAGTTGAAACCAGCACGGCCCCTTCGACGCGGCCCGGACCTCCTCCAGGTCGGTTCCCGTCAGGGTGGAGAGGATACCGATGCTTCCGGCCTCCCCCACCGCCTTGGCGGCGACGGCCTCGCCGCGGGGCCAGATCATCCGTGGGCTGCCGATGGGGCCCGCGATCACCGGAAGATCGATCTCGTGTCCGAGAATCTCGGTGCCCATCTCCAGCGACTCGAGCCGCACCCCCGATCTGGGCTTGAACCGTTCCCTCTCGAACGCTTCGACGTTGTCCCGCAGGGTGATCTCGTTGTCGGCGCCGCCGCGGTAGTATTCCCGGACGATGGGCGGAACGCGCGCATCCATCACCTGGCGGAGATGGTCCACGGTCACGCACCGTTCAACCTCTCTTGCCCAGCGCTTCTCGGCGCGCGCGTGCGCCCATCTCAGGTAGGGTCCTAGCAGGAACATGGCCTCAAGAATAATGGCCCTGGGCTTCCGGCGTCAATCCTCCGGTCCGGATGTTTCCACAACGTTTGTTGCCATGGCGTCCTCCGTTCGAGTTCCGCTCACACGGGCGGGGCGTCACCGCCTTCCCGAATTCATTTGCAGACCGCCGGTTCTTTTCAGCAATCCGGAGTCCCTGTCCGCGGGCACCGCGCCGACCGGCCTGGCGCGATATCCTCCAGGTCGGGCACCCGCTCGCGGCACGCCGCAACCACCCGCGGGCAGCGGGGCGCGAAGGGGCAGCCGGGGGGCATGTCCAGGAGGTCGGGGGGCGCCCCCGGTATCGGCGCCAGCTTGCCCCTCTCGCTGCCGGCGTGGACCGTGGAGTTGAGCAGCCCGATGGTGTAGGGGTGCCGCGGCGAGTCGATGACCTCGGCCATGGTGCCCGTCTCGACGAACCGCCCGGCGTACATCACCGCCACCCGGTCGGATATCTCGCACGCCACGCCCAGGTCGTGGGTGACGAAGATCGTCGCCATCCCCAGGTCGCGCTGCAGTTCCCGCAGCAACAGGAGGATCTGAATCTGTACCGTGGCGTCCAGCGCGGTGGTGGGCTCGTCGGCCAGCAGCAGCTTGGGCTTGCAGGACAGGGCGAGGGCGATCATCACCCGTTGCCGCAGGCCGCCCGACAGCTCGTGCGGGTAGGCGTCCAGCCTCCGGCGCGCCGACGGCACCTGGACCAGCTCCAGCATCTCCAGGGCGCGCGCGCGCCCGGCCGACCACGAAACGCCTTCGTGCCACACCACCACCTCGGCGATCTGGTGACCGACGGTGAACACCGGGTCCAGCGCCGTCATGGGTTCCTGGAAGATCATCGAAACCTGGGTGCCGCGGATGGCCCGCAGGCGATCGGTTGCCATCGTCAGGACGTCGGTGCCGTCCAGCAACACCTTCCCCCGGATGCGGGCCGTGGGCGGCAGCAGTTGCACCAGGGAGCGCATGGTGACGGTCTTGCCCGACCCGGACTCGCCCAGAAAGCAGAGGGTCTCGCCCAAGTGCAGATCGAAATCGACGCCGTTGATGGCGCGTAGCGGCATGCCCTCGCTCTGGAACTCCACCGACAGGTCCCGCACCGACAGGAACGGGGTGGCGTCGCCTTCCATCGGAGTCAGGCCGGCAGCGTTCACGGCGGGCTTCCCTGGGTCGGGAGAGGGTTCCCGGCGCCCCGGTCCGGCGCCTGGCCGTGGCCGCTGCCGGGCACCAGCGCGTGGCAAGCGGCCAAGTGGGCCGGTTCCGCGCCGAAGCGGTCGAGCACCGGGTCGGCGGACGCGCACACGGGTTCCGCCAGCGGGCACCGGGTCCGGAAGCGGCATCCGGAAGGAGGGTTGATGGGGCTCGGAAGATCCCCCGCCACCGGCGGCGCGTCGATGCGCCGGCGCGGGTCCATGCTCAGGCGCGAGGCGATGAGCGCCCGCGTGTACGGGTGACCGGGGCTGCCGTAGACTCTGTCCACCGGCCCGATCTCCACCACCTTGCCGAGGTACATCACCAGGACCCGGTCGCTGATGAAGCGCACCACGTTGAGGTCGTGGGAAATGAACACGTAGGTGAGGCCCAGACGCTCCTTGATCTCGATGAGCAGGTTCAGGACCTGCGCCTCGACCGACTTGTCCAGCGACGACACTGCCTCGTCGAGGAGCAGCAGCCGGGGACTCAACGCCAGCGCCCGCGCCACGTTGACGCGCTGGCGCTGGCCGCCCGACAGCTCGTGCGGATAGCGGTCCGCGAAGATGGCGGGCTCGAGCCCCACGAACTCGAGGATCTCTTCGGCGCGCCGGCGCGCCTCCGCCCGCCCGAGGCCCTGGGCGGTCAGACCGAAGCTGACCTCCTCGGCCATGGTGTGACGCGGGTTCAACGACGAATAGCTGTCCTGGAACACCATCTGGACGTTGCGCCGGAGCGTGCGCAGGGACATTCCGTCCCGGCCGCCGACGTCGTGGCCGTCCAGCAGGATCTCTCCGTCATCGGGCTCGATCAGGCGCATGAGCAGCCGCGCGGTGGTTGACTTGCCGCAACCTGATTCCCCTACCATCCCGAGTGTCTCGCCCGTGGCCACCGTGAAGCTGATGTCGTCCACGGCCTGTACGTAAGCCGGTCCGACACCTCCCGAGCCGCCTCTCAACCGGAAGTACTTTCGGAGGCCGCTGACGCTGAGGATCGGAGGGCCGTCACCGGCCGGATCCGCCGCCTCGCGCTCGGGCGGTTCTGTGCTTGCCGGCGTCGAGTTCACGGCTTCACGTCCATGGCGGTGCGGAGGCCGTCGCTCAGGAGGTTGAAGCACACCGAGGCGACGAGGATCATCGCGCCCGGCAGCACCGCGTTCACCGGCGCCAGGAAGATGGACTGGCGCAGCGTGTTCAGCATCAGCCCCCAGTCCGCCAACGGCGGGGATATGCCGAGCCCGAGGAAGGACAACCCCGAGGCCAGGACGATGGAGAGCCCGATGAGGCTCGACGAATAAGTCAGGATGGGGCTGGAAACGTTGGTCAGCACATGGCCGACGATGATCCGGGGCGCGGAGGCGCCGGTGGCGCGCGCCGCTTCGACGAAGTCCTGGGCGCGTATCTGCGTGGTGGCCGCCTCCGCCACCCGGGTGATGGGCGGGATAAAGACGAGCGACAGGGATATCAGCACGTTGAACACGCCCGCCCCCAGGGCGCCGGCGAGCCCCACCGCCAGCAGCACCGAGGGAAACGCGAAGAAGACGTCCGCCACGCGCATGATCACCATGTTGGTCTTGCCGCCGAAGTAGCCGGCGACGATGCCGAGGATGCTGCCCGCGAGGGTCGCGATGAAGATGGGCAGCAGGCCCATGAGAAGGGAAATCCGCCCGCCGTAGATCAGCCGGGTGAGCATGTCTCGGCCGAGTTCGTCCGTGCCGAGGACGAATCCGGGAGTCAGGACCGGCTTCAGCCGGTTGACGATGCTGGAGGTATAGGGGTCGTGGGGCGTGATCCAGGGCGCGAGAATCGCCGCCGTGATGATCAGGAACAGGATGCCCAGGCAGCCCATGGACACCGGATCGTGCAGCAGCCGCCGGCGCGCCGCCTGCCAGTAGGTGCGCTGGATTCGCTTGTGCGGCTCGACGGTTTCGGCCGGCGCCTCGCCGGCATAGGCTGCGGGTGTGCTCATGTCTCTTGTTTCACCCTTCATTGTCTCGTCATGCGCGGATCGAGAAACGGCTGTGCCAGGTCCACCAGGAAGTTCAGCATCACGAAGAACGTGGCCAGCACCAGGATGGTGCCCTGGAGAACGGGGATGTCGCGGTAGGCGATGGCATTGTTCAGGAGATAGCCGGTGCCGGGCCAGGCGAAGACCGTCTCTACCAGGATCGAGCCGCCCACGAGATGTCCCAACTGGATGCCGATGATGGCCAACACGGTGGGGGAGGCGTTCTTGATCACGTGGAGGAACGTCCTCCGGGGCGGCAAACCGTTGGCTTGCAGTGTTTGGACGAACTCCTGCTTGCGCACGTCGATGACCGTGGCGCGGACGCTCCGGGCGATGATGCCCGTGGGGATGAGCGCCAGGGTTACGCCGGGGAGGATCATGTGGCGGATGTCGTTCAGGCCGAAGCCGCCGCTAGGAGGCGCCTTGCCCATGGCCGGCAGAAGGCCCAGGGTCACCGCGAGGATGGCGATCAGCACCAGCCCCACCCAGTAGTGCGGCACCGACACGCCGATGATGGCCGTCGTGGTGATGGCCCGGTCGGTGACCAGCCGGCGGGTGTAGCCCGCCAGCAGGCCCAGCCCGATTCCGCCCAGGAGGCTCAGGCCGATGCCGAAGGCGGCGAGCTGGAACGTATTGACCATGGCAGGGACGATCTCGTCCAGCACCGGCCGGTTGGCCACCTGCGACAGCCCCAGATCGCCGCTCAGCACGTTGAAGAGCCACAGCAGATACTGCACCGCCACCGGCTTGTCGAAGCCGTAGGAGCGCTTGATCTGCTCGATGACCTGGTCGGAGGCGAATTCCGGCATGACCGCCGTCAACGGGTCGCCGGGCGCAAGATGGAGCAGGGAAAAGCAGACGATGGATACGCCGAGCAGAATCGGCAGGACGTAGGCCAACCGCCGCAGCACATACCAGAGCATCGGCTATTCGTCCAAGGCTGGTGTTCTGCCCCGGAGATCCGTGCATCCGCGTGCACGGATTCCGGGACATGACAACTGCTACCTCTCGATACGGATCCGCGTGAAGTCCTGGAACCAGCTCTGCGCCTGGATGAACCCCTTGACGTGGGCGGCCAGCCCGCGGGGATTCATGTCGTGCACCACCCACACCCACACCGCGTTGTCCACGAGGTAGGAGTGCAGCTCGCCGAGACGCTTGTTCTGTTCCTCCGTCTCGAACGCGTCCAGTGCGTTCCGGGCGAGCTGGTCCGCCTTGGCGTCGGCGAAGTGGCCCCAGTTGTAGCCCTTGACGCGGTTCTCGCTGTGATAGGTCTGGCCGATGAGGCCGAACACCGGGTACTGGATCGACCAACTGTAGTTGATGGCGTCGACGCCCTTGTTGAGGTCTCCTTCGGCACCCGCGAACCGCCTTGACCGCAGGGCTTCCCAGTCCACGGTCGAGAGGGACATGTTGATGCCCACCTCGCGGAAGTTCTCCTGGATGAACTCGTTCATGGGCAACGGCTGCATCTGGCCGGAACCCGCCGCCGACATCGTGACGTTGACCTTGACGGGGTTGCTCTTGCTGTAGCCCGCCTCCGACATGAACTTCCGCGCGCCGTCCGGGTCGTACTTGACCTTGAAGGTGGGGTTGCCGAACCACGGATGGTCCGGCGTCACCATGCCTTGCGCCGGCACGGCCAGGCCGCCCAGGAACTTCGTCAGGTTTTCGCGGTCGATGGCCAGGTTGGCGGCCTTGCGGATGCGGATGTCGCTGAACGGCGAGCTCTTCAGGTGGCTCACCATGTACGGCCAGATGTGCGGGTAGACGTTGGTGGTCACCTGCATGCCCGCCCCCTTCACCGTGGGAACGGCGTCCGGCGGCAGTGCTTCGACCAGGTCCACCTGCCCGGAGAGCAGCGCCGAGACCCGCGTGTTGGCGTCCGGCATGGGGCGCAGCACCATCCGGTCGTGCTGCGGGACCATGGACTTGTTCCAGTAGTCGGCGTTGCGCACCAGCTCGGCGCGGTTGCGCGGAACCAGCAGCACCAGCTTGTAGGGTCCGGTGCCGGACGGCTCGAAGGCGACCTTGGTCCAGTCGCGCCCGAGCTTCTCCCACTGCCGCGGACTGGAGTAGAAGATGTTCACCAACTCGTAGAGCAGGGTGCCGTTGGGTCTCTTCGTCGTGACTTCCAGGGTGAAGTCGTCGATGGCCTTGGCGCTCTTTACGCTGACGAGCCAGTTGGCGGCGTTCCTGGCCTGAAGCCGGTCGTAGTGCGCCGCGTTCGGGTTCATGGACTTTTCGAAGTTCCACAGGACGTCGTGCGCCGTGAACTGGCTGCCGTCGTGGAACTTGACGTCGTTGCGCAGTTTGAAGGTCCAGCGGTTCCGGTTCTTGGGATCCACCGACCAGCTCGTGGCGAGGTTGGGGAGCAGCCCCGAAGGTTTGTCCGCCTGGGACAGGTCCCACGTCAGCAACGCGTCGTAGATGGAGCGGTTGATGAACCGGCCCCCCTCGGCGCCGCCGCTGGCTTGTCCGGTGGTGACCGGGATGTCCGACAAGGTCATGGCGATGCGGAGTACCTTCTCGCCGCTTTGGCCGTACGCCATACCCGCGGGCCATGCGAGCGCCCCCGCGCCCACCGCCATCATTTTGAGCAGCGTCCGCCGCTGCAAGGTACCGTCGATCACGCCGGTGAAGTTCGAAGATGCAGGTTCCGGTGAGGCGACGGCCATCGACTCTCTGTCACGCAGTGAAGCCATTGTCGGTCCTCCCTTTTTTTGACCTGACACAATATGAACACCCTGTGATTTCGACTGCGGCCATCATACTCCGATGGGGAGGGGGGTCAAGGGGGTTTGGCGGGGCGTCACATTTCTGTTTTGCTGGCTTCGGTATGCCGGGAAGCAAGCAAGAAGGACTCGCCAAGATCACCTCACGCGGGCAGATGACGATTCCCAAGAAGATTCGCGAGGCAGGGAACCTCCGGGAGGGCGATTTGATCGCCTTCGAGGTCGTGGTCGACCACGTTGTGGTTCGCAAGGTCGTTGCCGCAGAGGACGGCTACCTGAAGGACCTCTCCGAAGTCCTCACGGAATGGGTCTCTCCTGAGGACGACGAAGCGTGGCGCGACCTTTGACGCGTTCGACGTGGTCGTCGACCACCCGGACGAGCTGGACCAGGAACGGATCGAAACGCAGTTGATTGTTTCCGCCGTCGGCCGCAAAGGTGCTTAGGGAAGTTTGCGGGCACGACATCGACGGGGCGCAGATCGGCCACTTCGCTCTCGGGGAATATGTTTACGCGGGTGAGGGCAACGGTTTCAGAGCCAGTGAATGGATGAGGATCGAGTCTCCCGAGATCGTGGTCCGATTCCCGGTATCCAGCTTGGTTGCGCGTCGCAGCTTCGTCTTCGCACGGGCCGGTTTCGGTAAGTCGAATCTGAACAAGCTGCTGTTTAGCAAGCTTTATGAGACGACACCCACGGTAGAGAAGCGCGGTAATGTCAAAGTGCCGGTGGGGACGATCATCTTCGATCCCGATGGAGAATATTTCTGGCCGGACGACAAGGGGCGCCCTGGTTTGTGCGATGTCCCGCATCTCCAGGACAAGGTGGTGGTTTTCACCGCGCGCGCGGCTCCCAGCGAATTCTACGGATCCTTTACCGCCGGCGGGATCAAGCTGGACATCCGGCAACTTCGTCCGAGCGACGTCATTTCGATCGCTCTGCCTCCCGAGCGTCAAGACCAACAGAATGTCGCCAAGTTGCGCGCCTTGTCGCCGACCAACTGGTCGCGAATGGTTGACTTGATTGATCGCGACAAGGGCGGCGCGGATCTGGATGAGGTTGGCCGGATCTTGAACCTGACGATGCCGAACCAGGAAGCGGAAGCCATCGCCGCCCGATCCAACATGACAAATGTCGTCGGGATGCTGCACGACCGGAGCAGCCAATTCATGGGCCTCCTCATGAGGGCTCTTGAATCCGGCAAGATCTGCGTAGTGGATGTCTCGCAAATGCGCGGTGCGCAATCGTTCATCCTGGCGGGGATAATTCTTCGACGGCTTTTCGATAGGAATCAGGAGGAGTTCACGAAAGCAGTCCCGCGGACCATACCCACAATAGCCGTGATCGAAGAGGCACAGGCCGTCCTCAATGAGCGCGCGGCAGCGGCGGACCCGTACCTCGCTTGGGTCAAGGAGGGCCGCAAGTACGATCTGGGCGCTCTTCTGATCACCCAGCAACCCGGCTCGATCCCCCACGAAATCCTGAGTCAAGGCGACAACTGGTTCATATTCCACTTGCTCTCCGCCGGCGACTTGGCCAGTGCCAAGCGAGCCAACGCGCACTTCAGTGATGATTTGCTGAGTTCATTGTTGAATGAGCCTCTGCCGGGTCAGGGTGTTTTCTGGAGTTCCGTCAGCGGGAAACCCTACCCGGTATCCCTTCGTGCCCTCTTGTTCGAGGACCTCTACGAGTCGCTTGATCCAACATACACCGGTGCCGCGGTGACGACATTCGCGATGGAACTGCGGCAGAAGATGACGAAGGTGATCGAACAGGCACGGAACTCCGCCGGGCAAGCTCACGTTACGGTTGCGCAACCGGGACCGTCCACCCAACCAAACGGAAACGTCTATGACGAAAACGTGGACGTTGAGCCGCCCGATCTCGAAACCCATTACCGCCATTGTGCTCGCCAAGCCGTCGAGAACGATGCCGACCTTATGGCCAAGCTCCGAGGTGACGGTGCGCCTTGGGGACACGTGAACAGCGTCATCGTGAAGGCCCTACCGGAGACTCTGGATGGACGAGACCAAAAGGCGTACCAGTTAGTCGTCCCGACGATGGATGCGGTCTTTGGCCTCCAGCCAGAGGGTTGGCATACGTTCAAGCGAGGTCCTAAACAAACGACGTGTATACAGGCCGGTCCAGGAGAGGGCGATTGAGAGCCGCCACGGCCACGCCCGCGGCCGACGCCAGGCGTCTCAACGCCATCTGTCCCTACTTCACCATGTTTCCCTTGGATTTTCCGCTTGGGGTCCTTGAGGGACAAGCGACCAATGAGGAGTGCGTCCTCGACCCGTTCTGCGGTCGTGGCACAACGAATTTCGCCGCTCGCCTCCTTGGCCTTGAATCCATCGGGGTTGATGTCTCGCGGGTCGCCGTGGCCGCGACTCGCTCCCGTCTTGTGGCGCCGACCCCGGAGGGAATCGTTGACGCGACCAACGACATCCTGAAAGGACGCAGGGAGACAGCGGACGTTCCAGATGGGGAGTTTTGGCGCTGGGCCTATCACGAGGAAGTGTTACAGGATCTTTGCCTTCTTCGAGCAGCCTTGTTGAAAGGCCGCATCAGGGAACCGCTCGCGACCGCACTCAGGGGCATCATCCTGGGAGCATTGCACGGCCCGGTTGGTCGAACAAAGAGATCCTACTTTTCGAACCAGTGCCCGCGAACTTATGCTCCGAAACCCAGATACTCAGTCAAGTTCTGGAGCGAGCGGAAGTTGCTTCCTCCCCAAGTCGATGTGATCAGCGTCATCGGCGAGCGTGCGCGACGCTGCTATGGGACGTCTCCACGCCGTGTTCCGGGAACGGTGGTGGAAGGAGACAGCCGCAAACCCTGTACTCTGGATCGAGCATGCAGGTCGACGAAACGGATCGGCTATGTGATTACGTCGCCCCCCTACTATGGGCTGAAGACGTACCTACCAGATCAGTGGATACGAAACTGGTTCTTGGGTGGTCCCTCGACTGTGGAGTACTCAAAGAGAGATCAGTTGTCGCACCGTGGCCGAGACGAATTCATCGCGGACTTGCGGGAAGTTTGGGCGAATGTCGGACAGTATTGTAGGCAGGGTGCCAAGTTATTGAGTATTGCATAATATAGTGACATCAGAACAGGCTTGCCTGTTTCCAGAAAGCAGTAACGAGACGTGGCCTGCGGCGCATTCGTTGAAGGGCGCGGCGAGCATGGTGGCTGAGTTGAGCGAAGTCCCTGGCGCAGAAGTTGGGTAGTTCGTGATGCTTCCAGTATCCCCAGAGGTACTCGACCGGATTCAGCTCCGGCGCATAGGCCGGCAGTCGTTCCAGCACCAACACGCCCTCGGTGGCGGCAACGAAGTCTCGCACCGCGCGGCTCCGGTGGCTGGGCAGCCCGTCCCACACCACCAGCAACGGCCCCGGGACATGCCGCATCAAGTGCTTCAGGAATTCGATGACCTGCGGACTCTTGATGGCTCCCGGATACAGTCGGAAGTAGAAGCGCCACCAGGTGACCCCGGCAATGGCCGAGAGGCTCTTCCAGTTGAAGTGATATTGCAGCACCGGCGTCTGTCCCCGCGGCGACCACGTGCGATACCGGTTCGGCCGCTCGCTCAGCCCGCTCTCGTCCACGAACACTATGGTGCGACCCTCGTTGCGGGCTTTTTTTTAAGCTCCGGCCATCGCTTCTTCTTCCACTGCCGGATCGCCTCTTCATCCCGTTCCAACGCACGCCCCGTCGGTCGCTGGCAACTCCACCCCAACTGTCGCAAGAGCCGCCAGACATGGCCAGGGTGGTACCGGACGTCGCAGACCTCCTCGATCAAGTGCGCCACTCGCCTCGCGGTCCACAGGCTGGTGTCGTACCCCAGGGCTTCGGGTCCCCGTTTCAAGCCTCCCTCGACCTTCTTCACGTCCGCCGCACTCAGCCGCGGCTTGCGTCCCGCTCGCCCCGCCTGCTTGAGCCCCGCCCGGCCTCCCTCCGCCAACTGCCGCGCCCATCGATTCACCGACTGGCGGTGCACTCCCACCCGACGCGACACCTCCGCCTCCGACAGCCCTCGCTTCAAAAGCCTCCCCGCCTCCATCCGCCGCTGCTCCAAGGCTTCAAAGTCCCGTCTCACTCCAACTGGATTTCCCATCAAGCCACTATACCATCGTTCTTATTTGTTGTCACTATATTTTACGAGTCTCAATAGTAGTCCGTTTTGGCTCGATCGGGGATCGTCCAATCGAGGATCCAGCAGAATTCGTCGTCGAGTCTCTTGATGGTACGGGGTGGTCAGCGACTGGAGTGCGGCACGCGGACAACGCCGCCAACGGGAAACGTCAGGCAGAAACCTTTCGCCGGAAACTAGCCAACGCCCGCGATGAAGTCGACGTTTGGGCTCAGTGGTTGCCATGAGTCCCTTCAACCACCACTTTCCATTGTTTCCGCTTCCTTTCAAACCGGCTCCTAAGCTATTTCTCTTACAAGCAGTTCATCCCGTTGCACCCAACTGTCTCCGTACCTTGCCCGTGCCGACGAATTGCGACAACAAGCGGTAATTCTGCCGTTCATGCCGAATCCTGCCCGCCACGATGGCTGGATGAATCTGCGAAGCATTCGCCAGACCCATGACGGCGAACGGCGTGGCATGCTCACGGGCATTGCTTGTTTCCCAAACGTCGAGCGGGATGAACGCTTCTTCGGCCCATTGGTCGGCCTGCGTTTCTTTCGGGTCTGTCGCACCGAACGCGTTCCGGAGTGTCAGGTCATCGATGAAGGAGTCGTCCTCATTGCCGTCAAGGTGAAGCCCTACGTGGGCTAGTTCGTGCATCAGGCAGAACCAGAAGTTGTCGATGCGGTCGTAGCGCAGCGTTAGTCCGATGACAGGTCCGCCGCTGGCGAGCCGCAATGCAGCGCCGTCAAGGTAGGTTCTCGGCAGGTGCCGCACGAACTCGATGCCAATGCCGTGCTCTCTCAGGAAGTCCCTTGCTCGGCGGGGGCCGTCCTCGTGGGGGCTGAGCTGTGCGACACGACGGAGAAAGTCCAACGTGACGACACCAGGCTCGTAGGGGACCTCGGACTTCCGTTCGTTGGCCGAGGCCATCACCTGCCAGCACCATGTCTTGAGCGCGTATTCGTCGGTCTTGGCGTTGACTCGACGGTTGTCATTCTTACGGTACAGCGGGGCAGCGGCGACGGCGAAGCCCCCCGCTCGATGGATCAGCCCGCCGACCAACTCTTCGGCACGGTCAGCCAAGTCGGGCAAATCCGGAATCCATCCCCGCTTCGCCATCTCCTTGAGCGGGAATCGGCGCGGCTCCATATCATTGAACGCGGCGTCCAAGTCGCTGCCCGGCTTCTGGAGCAAGACATCAGCGGGTATCCGCAAATGTCGGTTGAGTGCGCGTGCCATCGACATGGTGATGTCCCGCTTGCCCGACAGGACCTCCGCGACTTTGCTGCGGCTCCCGATGCAGGGTATGAGGTCGCGCTGGGTCAGGCTTTGCTGGTCCATGCGATACTCAATGGCGGCGACGGCGCTGGGAAAACGGATGGGGTGATGCCGTTCCTCGTAGAACTCCACCAGATCGGTGAGGACATCAAGCTCGATCCTGTCCGGGTCGTCGGCATCGTCCACCTGACCCTCCGGACCCGACAAGGCATCCATAAGCTCACCGATCCGAGCCAGAGCTGCCTCGTAATCCTTTTCGGTGCGGATTCGCTTGATGCCGGCCATGTTACACCTCCTCCACATTGACACGGTCGTATTCGGTGTGGGTTCCGGCAAACCGTATGTAGATGAGACGCCCCGGGTAAAACACCCTGACGACCATTCGATACTCGTTCCCTTTGAACCTGAAGACGACCCGGTCATGCCCGACGATGCTCGCTCGGGGGTGTTCCCGCTGCACGCTTGCAGGTGAATCCCAGTCTGCTCGCCTGACTTGGTCGTACCATGCGCGGAGCCAACTCTCAGCGTCCGGATAGCGCTGCCAGAACTCCCTCAGCGCACGTTTGGCGATGATCCTCAATAAGTTGACCCAGTTGATCTCAAATTATGTTAACTGTACTATAGTCCCATTATGGAGTCAAGGATAACCGGCTATCTTTGCTTCGGGTCCAGGGCGTCGCGCAGGCCGTCGCCCAGAAAGTTCAGGCTGAAGAGGGTGGCGGCGAGGAAGGTGGCGGGGAAGACCAGCGCCCAGGGCTGGGTTTCCATCTGGGTGGCGCCCTCGCTGATCAGCACACCCCAGCTCGTCATGGGCTCCTGGATGCCGAGGCCGAGGAAGCTCAGGAAGCTCTCGAACAGGATGGCGCGGGGGACGGTGAGGGTGGCGAAGACTGCCACCGGTCCCAGGACGTTGGGGATGACGTGCCGGAGGACGATCCACATGGACGGAGCGCCCATCGCCCTGGCCGCCTCGACGAACTCCCGGCGCTTGATGGAGAGGGTCTGGCCGCGGACGATCCGGGCCATGTCGAGCCATTCCACCATGCCGATGGCCACGAAGATCAGCACCACGTGGCGGCCGAAGTAGACCATCAGCAGAATGACGAAGAACATGAAGGGGAGGGCGTAGAGGATGTCCACGAAGCGCATCATGAGGGAGTCGGTGGCGCCCCCGAAATAGCCGGAGACGGTGCCCCACGCGACGCCCACGAGAACGCTGACCACCGACGCCGCAAGCCCCACCGTGAGCGAGATGCGTCCGGCGTAGATGGTGCGCAGGAACAGGTCCCGGCCGTTGACGTCGGTGCCGAACGGGTGCCCGCCGGCGAGGCTGGGGCCGGTGCCGATGGCGTCCCAGAAGATCTCGTCGATGGCGTAGGGCCAGAGCATCGGCACGGCCACCGCGAGGACGGCGAGGACGCCCAGGGTGGCCAATCCCGCCATGGCGCCGCGGTTCCGCCGCAGTTGCGCGGCGGCGTCCCGCCAGGGACTGCGGCTGTCGGCGGCGGTGCTCCGCCGGTTTGCCAGGACCGTCGCGGCGCTAGCCATCGGACCGCACCCTCGGGTCCAGGACCCCGTACAACAGGTCGACCGCGAGATTCAGGACGATGATCAGGGAGCCGTAGGTGACCACGACCCCCATCACCAGGGTGTAGTCGCGGTTGAGGGCGCCCTGCACGAAGTAGCGGCCGAGGCCCGGGATGCCGAAGATCTGCTCGATCACCACCGAGCCCGTGACGATCGCGGCGGTGGCCGGCCCGAGGTAGGAGACCACGGGGGTGAGCGCGTTCTTGAGGGCGTGGCGGAAGACGATGCGCCGTTGCGTCAGCCCCTTGGCGCGGCCGGTGCGGATGTAGTCGGCGGACAGCACCTCGATCATGCTGCCCCGGGACAGGCGCGCGATGTAGGCCACCTGCGGCAGCGCCAGGGAAATCACGGGGAGCAGCAGGTGGCGCACGCCGCCGTCGCCCAGGCCGCCCACGGGCAGGAGGTTGAGGTAGACGCCGATGACCAGCGACAGCAGCGGAGCGACCACGAAGTTGGGCACCGCGATGCCGGTCATGGCGGCGCCCATGACCAGGTGGTCCGCCACGGAGTTGCGGCGCTGCGCGGCCCAGGCACCGAGCCCGACCCCGCAGAATACCGCCACGGCCATGGCCCACAGGCCGATCTTGAGCGACACCGGAAAGCCGGCGGCGATCAGCTCGGTGACGGTGAAGTCGCGGTACTTGAAGGACGGGCCGAAGTCACCGCGCGCGAGGCCCTTGAGGTAGCGGACGAACTGTTGCGGCAGCGGCTCGTCGAGGTGATAGACCCGGTTCAGGTTGGCCGAGATCTCGGGCGGCACCACCCGCTCCCGGTCGAAGGGACCGCCCGGCGCCAGGCGGATCATGAAGAAGGCGATGGCGATGATGATGAACAGCGTCGGCACGGCCGACGCCAACCGCCGTATCACATAGGTCCACAAGGGAGGTCCACGATCTCTGGCGGGCCTAGTGTTGCGTTCCTGCGCATCTTCGTCAACGTATTTGCGGAACGCAACACTAGTGGGAAGGACCCCGGCCGATCAGGGCGCGAGCGACAGATACCGCGTCGGGTGCACGTCCATGACGTTGTCCTTCCACCCCTTGACCCGCGGGCTCACCATGTGCTGGGTCGTGTAGTGGTAGATGGGGATAATGGGCACGTCCTTCAACAGGATGCTCTCCGCCTGCTGCATGAGCTTCGCCCGGACATCCAGGTCGGTTTCGGTCTCCGCCTTCCGCATGAGCGCGTCGTACTCCGGGTTGGACCACCCCGCCGGGTTCATGGAGCCGACGCCGCCCTTGAGTAGCTCGAGGAAGGTGTTGGCGTCGTTGTAGTCGCCGATCCAGCCGGCCCGCAGCACCTCGAACTGCATGGCGCGGCGGGTCGTGAGGTAGACCTTCCACTCCTGGTTGAAGAGCTCCGTCTGGACACCCAGGGCCTTCTTCCACATGTTCGAGATGGCGATGGCGATGCGTTTGTGGTTGTCGCTGGTGTTGTACAGGATCTGCACCTTCAAAGGGTTGTCCTTCGAGTATCCCGCTTCGCCGTAGAGCTTCCTTGCCCGGGCCAGGCGCTCGGCCTTGGAAAGGCCCGCCCAAGGCACCTTCGCGCCCGCGTATCGGTTCACCCCCGGTGGCACCCAGGCATACGCGGGGATCTCGCCGCCCTTGGTGACCTTGCCGGTGAGTATTTCCCGGTCGATGGTCATGGCCAGTGCGTTGCGCAGTCCCGGCCGGTCGCGGAACGGCGCCTTGGTCAGGTTGAGGGCATAGTAGTAGGTACCGAGATACGCGGTGTTGTGGAACTGGTCGCCCAGGTTCTTCTCCACCCACGCGATCTGGTCCGGGGGCACGTCATAGGTGATGTCCAGCTCGCCGCTCCGGAACCGCTTGAGCTCGGTGCTCGTGTTCTCCGTGGGGTGGAAGACCACCGCATCGATGCTCACGCTGGCCGCGTCCCAATAGTGCGGGTTGCGCTCCAGACGGATGTGGCTCTGGGGCACCCATTCGGCCAGGCGGTAGGCTCCGTTGGAGACCAGGTTGCCGGCCCGCGTCCATTTGTCTCCGTGGCGCTCCAGCGTCTTGGGATGCACGGGATACGCGTGAAGGTGGGTGAGCATGCCGATGAAGTAGGGCGTCGGCGCCTTCAGGGTCACCCTCAGGGTGTGCGCGTCGGCGGCTTCCACCCCGAGCCGGTCGAGCTCCTTGATCTTGCCCTTGGTGATCTCCTCGCCGTTGGCGATGGGCCAGAGGATGAAGGCGTAGCCGGAGCCCACCGCCGGATCCACGCCCCGCCTCAACGCGAAGACGAAGTCTTGAGCCGTCACCGGATCGCCGTTGGACCACTTGGCGTCCTTGCGGAGGCGGAACGTGTAGACCTTGCCGTCGTCGCTCAGGGTCCAGCTCTCCGCCGCCCCCGGGATCAGGGCGCCGTCCGCGGCTTCCGCCACGAGACCCTCGAACAGGTCGCGCTGGATGCCGGCCGCGGGAACGCCCGACGACTTGTGCACGTCCAGGGTTTCCGGCTCCGCGCCGTTGCCCCGCTGGAGCGTGTTCTTGGCCGCATGGGTGGAGGAGACGCCCAGCAGCAGCGCGGCGAAGAGCACGAGGACCCGCGTCCGGGCGAGTGTTCCGAGGCGATACCTTGGGGGTGTTTCAAGCATGTCCGAGGCCTCCCAGGGGTGTGGGCGGTTACTGACGGGTGCACTGGCACGAAGGCCAACACACTACATGTGGTTGTCTAACAGGCTAGCATACCACATTTGGTTGTCTAACCGCGCGGGCCCGAAACGCCGGACGAACCCCGCCGGCCGTTCCTCGCGGGAACCTGCACAGGGAGGGAAGGGCGCGGTGGAGCGGAGGCCAAAGGATGAACGGCCGCCGCCGACATCCTCTTCGCTCCGCTCGCTCCGTTCAGAAGCCGGGAACCGCCGGCTTCGGACGATCGGGAAACAGACCGTGTTTGGTGAGGAACTCGATCATGAAGCGGTCGAACAGCCAGGGCTGCTCGATCTGGCATGCATGGCCGGCGCCGGGCAGCACTTTCATCTCGCAGCCGGGTATCCGCTCCTGCAGCGCGGCCGCGGTGGGGTGGGAGTTGTCCTCGCTTCCGCTGAGGATGATCACCGGGCAGGCGATACCCGAATGATGGCCCTCGGGCTCCGGCGCCTGCATGGCCCGGAACTGGTGCAGGATCGTCTGCACGTCCGCGAACTCATTGCGTTCCGCGAAGAGGTTGGCGAAGAAGTGCGCCATCGGCGTCACGCGAAATGCAGGACTCAGGTCTTCGAACGTGTAGGCCCAGCGATAGCCGATGCCCTTCTTGCCGTAGGCGTCGATACGCCGGGCGGCGAACTCCTTACCGGGCGTGTAGCCCGTGCCCGAAAGGATGATCGCCGGCGTCCGGTCGGGATGCTGGTGGTACATGTACGGCGCGATGGACGACCCCACCGAGCAGCCTACCAGGATGGCGTTCTCCCCGGGCAGCGCGTCGTCGATGGCCTCCCAGCAGGCCTCCGCCATGTCGTCCATGGTCAGCCCGGCCCCTGCCTTCGGCGACCGCCCGTACCCCGGAATGTCGATGGCGATGCACCGGTACCACGTCGACATGTGCGCCATCTGGAAGATCCAGCACGACTGGTCCATCGGGTTCGGATGGACGAAGGCCATCACCGGCCCGGTGCGTCCCATGCGCTCGTAGTAGAGCGGTCCTTCAACATTGTTCGCCATGACGTTCCTCCGTTTCGGTGGTTCCGGACTTCCGAGTCAGGATCCGGCCGATGGTTCAGGCGTCCCCGGGAAAAGGTCGTGCTTGTCCAGGAACTCTATCATGAAGCGGTCGAACAGCCAGGGCTGCTCCATCTGGCATGCATGACCCGCGCCGGGCAACACTTTCAACTCGCAACCCGGTATTTGTTCCTGCAGGGCGAACGAGCGTGGATGGGCGTTGTCCTCGCTGCCGGTGAGGATGATGACCGGACAGCCGATGCCGGAGTAATGGCCCTCGGGCTCCTGCTCCTGAAGCGCGCCGAACTGGTGACAGATCGTGTCCACGTCCGCGAACTCGTTGCGTTCGGTGAAGAGGTTGGCGAAGAAGTGCGCAAGCGGCGTGGCGCGGAACGCCGGGCTCAGGTCCTCGAACGTGTACCTCCAGCGAAAGCCGATGCCGTTGGCGCGGTAGGTTTCGATGCGCCGCTGGAAGTTGCTCTTGTCGGTCGAATACCCCTTGCCCGACAGGATGATCGCCTTCGTCCGGTCGGGGTGCTGGTGATACATGTAGGGGGCGATGGCCGAGCCCACAGAAGAGCCCACCAGGACGGCGGCCTCCCCGGGCATAGCATCGTCGATGGCCTCCCAGCACGCCTCCGCCATGTCGTCCATGGTAAGCCCCGCCTCCGCCCTCGGCGACCGCCCGTACCCCGGAATGTCGATGGCCATGCACCTGTACCACGTCGACATATGCGCCATCTGGAAGATCCAGCACGACTGGTCCATCGGGTTCGGATGGATGAACGCCATCGCGGGCCCGCTGCGGCCCATGCGCTCGTAGTAGAGAGGGCCGTCGATGCGGTTCGCCATGGTGAGCCTCCTTCTGCATGGTTCCATGCCATGCGTTGATTCCTATTGACCAGTCATATAGTCTGGTCACATGAAAGAAATCAATGCCTCGGAATTCAAGGCAAAATGCTTGGCCATCCTCGATGAAGTCGTACAGACGGGACAGGCGATTACCATCCTCAAACGCGGCAAGCCGGTCGCCCAGCTTGTCCCGCCGGTCCCCAGGCAGCACCGCTACCCGCAGCATGGGCTTTTTGGAACGGTGGAGGTACACGGAGATATCGTGGGGCCGGTGCTGGATGCCGACTTCTGGGAGGCCGAGGCAGGGAAAACGGGGTGAAGGCACTCCTCGATACACACGTTCTGATTGACTGGATGGGCGTGGACCGCCAACTTTCGGCGGAGCAGGAAGAAGTCATTCGACAGGCCGGTCCCGAGAATCCGCTGTGGGTTTCCGACATCAGTCTGTGGGAGATTGCCACGCTGCACAACCTCAAGCGGCTCTCGTTTCATTTGCCGCTGAGGGAGTGGCTCGAGGCCGCGACCGCCCCGCCCCTGGTGCAGCGGATCGGCATCTCACCCGCGGTTGCCGCGGCCGTGGCCGCCCTTCCCGCCGCCTTTCATCGCGACCCGGCCGACCGGGTCATCGTCGCCTCGGCACAGCTTCTCGGAGCAACGGTGCTGACACGTGACGCCCGCATCATCCAGTCCCGGCTCGTCCCGACCCTGTAGGGATTCTCATCCCCGAGTGTCTACAGCCCGCGAGAACCGCGTGTCCGCATACTCCTTCGCATCCTCCTCCGAAAGCCTCACGGTCCCCGGACCGCTCCGAACGAAGAAGTCTCCATCCGCCGCCGCTTCAACGCCCTTCCACCTCAACAACACAGGCTCCGGGCTCCGCTGACAGCTCACCACGCACACGCCTTTGCCGTCGACGATCTGCACCTTGGGGTCGATCCAGGTGCCGGCGCGGGCGCCGAGGCCGTTGCGGACGACCTGGGAGAGGTGGAGCATGAACTTGTCGTCGTTGTCGAGGCGGTCCTGTTCGATGCCGACAGTGCGGTCGGCGATCGGCAAAGTGCTCCACCACGATGCGCACCCTGGTGTCGATGGCGTGGAAACTCAGGTCGACGAAGGACTTCAGCAGGTAGCCGGCCTTGGGCCTGTCGTAGCGCGGATCGTCCTCGACTGTCTTCAGCAGCCGCCAGTAGCCCTGGTAGGTGGTGTAGCTCGCCAACACGTCGAGGATGAACCCTTCCTTGATGGTCTGTCTCTGTCCCGGAGCCAGTCGAGAGGTCCGAGGTTTCAGATTACCCCCTCTCCGCCCCCGCTCGGCCATACACCAGAATTGACAGTAGCTCGCCGGCCTAACAATCGCGGGGTTCCACCATACGCCCTGTGACCTCTTCTGTTGGACCCTCGGCGGTTCCCCGTTCGCCCAAGCTGAACTGAAATGCTGTAAGCAGATAACAGACTTGACGAAATCCGTTACGTCGTTCGAATGCTGCGCTGAGTGCGCGTCTTTATCTGTCCGATGAAGGCCAATGTAGTGGCATCGCGCCCTCTTTGCGTCTTGTCAATCCACCATATTCGATAGTTGTTCGACGGATTGTTCAGTCGCCGAACAATGATGTCTACTGTATCCTGGGAAGTCCGATCAGTGACAAGGATGGACGACACAGATTCTTGAGGGACGGCAATGACCGCAATATCCTTTCCAGACTGCTGTGTTTTCGACAATTCAGTGATCAGGCGCCATTCTCGTTCATACTCCCAAGCGGCTCCCTTGCTAGACATGAACGCATACGCGTTTTCTTGGTTGACAACGCACGGACCCATAACACTAAGAAGGTCATCCGCATAGTTCACCTGTCTGATTATCGAAGTGCCAATTAGGTGCCTCACCCAGAGGTCGACATTGTAGCCAATGACAACGCCTCTGCAATCGTCAGCGTAATGCGACCACATTTTCACATCATTGTTCTTGGTCGAAAAGGATGTGATGCCGAATCTCTTTGACAGCTGGTAGCAGGTTAGTTCCGCTCCATATCCAAGGGGATGTTTCTGGCGATATCGTTCCACATCATCGACAGAAATTGGCGATGTTGGGAATAGTTCGGTCAGAGTCAAAGCGTATTCTCGATTGATCTTCTCGCGATTCCGCTCGTCATCAACGAAGTCGGATTTGAAGTTGATCTCATTGATGTCATTTAACTGGTTGGGCGGCGTGGCGCGAAAAGAACACGGGTTCCCGTCAGGCAGAACATGGTCCAGTCGATGTGCGGGGATGTATTTGTAAAGCACCTGTGGTGGTTGCGAAAACTGGTCAAAGAACGTCTGCTCCGGGTCCATTAGGCGTGCACGCCAAAGCTCCTTTTGCATGTTCGGGTGACCAGATGCGTCTATGGCATCCAACAGGTTTCGTGTTCTAAACATGGTCGTATGGAAGCAAAGGCAGACGTCACAGTTGAAAGTCTCTCACGCATCCTCTCGCCCGGAATCCGTGTTACCGAACCTGGTCCTTACGTACTTCTTCGTATCGGCCTGAGACAACCGCACAGTTCCAGGCCCACTTCGGACGAAGAAGTCGCCGTCCCGTCCCGTCTCGACGCCCTTCCACTTCAGAAAAACGGGCTCGGGGCATCGTTGACAGCTCACCACGCAGATGCCTTTGCCGTCGACGATCTGAACCTTGGGGTCGATGCAGGTGCCGGCGCGGGCGCCGAGGCCGTTGCGGACGACTTGGGAGAGGTGGAGCATGAACTTGTCGTCGTTGTCGAGGCGGTCCTGTTCGATGCCGACGACGGTGCGGTCGTCGGCGACCCCGAGGAGGAGGTCGCCGCCTTCGGTGTTGAGGAAGGCGGCGATGGTCTTGAGGGCGGCGTGGGTGATCTGCTTGTCGTCCTTGCGGTCTTCCTTGAGGTTCCAGCGCAGGGTGGACTTGAACTCCAGGGTCCTGGATTCGCCCTGCTTGATGAGTTCCTCGGCGTTCCGGTGACCGCGCACGTACTGGTCGAAGAGGAGGTTCTTGATGACCTCGCCGAAGGCTTGGTCGTCGGTGATGCGCTTGTACAGGTCGAAGTTGGAGTCGACGATCTCCTGGATCACCTGCTCGACCTTGTGGTTGAAGGTCAGCCGCACGTTCTCGCGCGTGTTGACGCGCGCCGCGGCGTCCAGGGCTGCGTCGCCCGCGAGCTTCTCCATCATCTGGCCGAGAGTGACGCGGTGTTCCGGGCCGACTTGGACGCCGAAACGTTCGTTCAGTTCGGCGATGATCCGTGACAGCGTCTCCATCTCTTCGGGCTGGGTTCCCTGGGCGTCCTTCGTGCCCATGGGGTCGAGCACCCCGGCCTTGCGCTCCAGCGCGATCCGGCCGCTTCCGGTTTGCTGTATCCGGTACGACTCCATGTCGATGTTCTGCTGCACCTCGACGGGCAGTTCGGCCCGATCGGCCGGCAACAGGCGGCGCAGGTGGCGCGCGAAGACGTACAGTTTCTCCAGGTCGGTATCGGCGAAGGTCAGCACCTGGGCCAGGAACGCGTAGAGCCGGACGTAGTCGGTGAGCTGGCCGCGGAATTCGTGGCGTTCGTCTTCGTGAAGGTCCCGGAACCGCTCGACCACGGGAGCCAAGGCCGCGTAGAGGCGGTCCTGGGTGACCTTGGGATCGAAATAGACCTTGGCGAAGGTGTCCACGTCGGCCTGGACGAAGACCGGGAATGCGCCCAGGCGGGTCTGGATCTCGTAGAGCAGATTGGGGTCGGTGGCTTCGGACAGAAGGGTGGTCTCGTAGTACGGCTCGAAGGCGGACCTGATGTCGTCGGCCTCGTTCGCGAAGTCGAGCACCATGGTGCCCTGTTTGTCCGGGTGGGTGCGGTTGAGGCGCGAGAGCGTCTGCACGGCGTTCACGCCGCCGAGCTTCTTGTCCACGTACATGGCCTGAAGCAGCGGCTGGTCGAAGCCGGTCTGGAACTTGTTGGCGACGATCAGGAAGCGGTAGCCCGGCGCCTCGAACGCCCCGGCGGTCTGCGTCTCCGGCAACCCGTTCATGCCCGCTTCGGTGTAGGACTGGCCGCTGTCCACCACCGTGCCGGAGAAGGCCACCAGCGCCTTGAATGAATAGGCCTGGTCGGCTAGGTAGCGGTCCACCGCCAGCTTGTAGCGCACGGCGTGCAGGCGCGAGCGGGTGACGATCATGGCCTTGGCCCGCCCGCCGGTCTGGTCCTGCACCCGCTCGGCGAAGTGCTCCACCATGATGTGCACCTTGGCGTCGATGGCGTGGGAACTCAGGTCGACGAACGACTTCAGCAGGTAGGCGGCCTTGCGCTTGTCGTAGCGCGGATCGTCTTCGACCGTCTTCAGAAGCCGCCAATAGGCTTGGTAGGTGGTGTAGCTCGCCAGCACGTCGAGGATGAATCCCTCCTCGATGGCCTGCCGCATGCTGTAGAGGTGGAATGGCGCGAACGAGCCCTGTTCGCGCTTGCTGCCGAAGAGTTCCAGGGTCTTGGGCTTGGGCGTGGCGGTGAAGGCGAAGATGGAGAGGTTTGGCATCTGCCCGCGCTTCTCCATCTCCGCCAGGATCGTGTTCTCGAGTTCCTCCTCCGGCGTCTCGGCCGTGGCTTCCTCGCTCTCCGCCTCCTCAAGCGAAGCCGGCGACAACACGGCCTTGAGGCTCTTGGTGCTCTCGCCCGACTGGGACGAGTGCGCCTCGTCCACGATCAGCCCGAAGCGTTTGCCGGGCAGCTCGCCGATTTCCTGGGCGATGACCGGGAACTTCTGCAGCGTGGTGACGATGATGGTCTTGCCGGACTCCAGCGCATCCTTGAGCTGGCGCGAGGTGGTGTCGATGTTCTCCACCACCCCCAGGGTCTGCTCGAACTGCCGCACGGTGGCCTGGAGTTGGCGGTCGAGCACCCGGCGGTCCGTGATGACGACGATGCTGTCGAACACCCGCCGGTCATCCGGCCCGTGGAGCGTGGAGAGTTGGTGCGCCAGCCAGGCGATGGTGAAGCTCTTGCCGCTCCCGGCCGAGTGCTGGATGAGGTAGCGCTGACCGGCGCCTGTGGCTCGAGCGTCTGTCACGAGCCGGCGCACGCAATCAAGCTGCTGGTAGCGCGGAAAGATGAGGGACCGTTTGCCGGTCTTGCGGCCCTTCTCGTCTTCCTCCTCGACCTCGTGGACGAACTGTCGCACCAGGTCCAGAACGCTGTCCCGCGCCCAGGTCTCTTCCCAGAGGTAGCTGGTGGCGTAGCCCGACTGCGTCGGCGATACCGGCGGGTTCCCGGCCCCGCCGAACCTGCCCCGGTTGAAAGGCAGGAAACGGGTCTTGGCCCCGGCCAAGTGCGTGGTGACGTAGACGAGGTCGGTGTCCACCGCGAAGTGCCCCAGGCACCGGCCGTAGGCCAGTAGCGGTTCGCCGCGCGGGTCGCGGTCGGTCCTGTATTGGTGGATGGCGTCCTCGACGGTCTGGCCGGTGAGCGGATTCTTGAGTTCGGCGGTGAAGAGCGGGATGCCGTTCAGGAATAGCACCAGGTCGAGGCTCTTCTCACTCTTGGTGCTGTAGCGGACTTGGCGAGCGACGGCGAAGAAGTTCGCGGCGTAGAGCCGGCGCGTCTCCTGGTTGAGCCCGCTGGCGGGACGGTAGAAGGCAAGCCGGAACGTGCACCCCATGTCCTTCACGCCGGTCCGCAGGACGCTCAGCGCACCGCGGCGCTCGATCTCGGAGGACAGGCGGCTGAGGAGCCGCTCCTTCACTTGGGTGCCGTAGTGCTGGGACAGCTTCTTCCATTCCTTCGGTTGGGTAGCCAGAATGAAGTCCACGACGTCGCCGGGCAGGAGGCACAGCTCCCGGTCGTAGTCCTCGGGCCGCCGCCGGTGATAGCCGCCGGGCTGGGTCCAAGGGTCGTCGAAGGATGCTTGTTCCTCAGCGACGATAGTGGTTTCCCCAGGAACATCGTCGTGCCCATGGCGGAGCAGCGCCGCTTCGATAGCGTCTTCGAACGCGCGTTCGGAGATGACGGGGTTCATGGGGTGGCCTCCGAGGCTGGGTCCGCCTCGTCTCGAACGTCGATCTTGCCGGTCACGGCAGCGGAGATGAGGGCGATGCGGAGTTCCTTGAGGCGGTCGATAGCGGCGCGGACCTTGGACAAAAAGGCGTCTATCTTGGCAGTTTCCTGGTCGAGGAACGCAGCAATAGCCTGTTGTTCAAACTGCGGCGGTCGCGGCACAACTGCACGTTTTAGGTCGCGTATGTTGATACCTCGGATCGTAGCGCCGAGGGCGCCAGCATCGAGTTGGGTAAATATGGCCGCAGACTTCAGCGTGTAGAGCAGCCACCTCCCATGTGTAGCCTCCGTGTAGGCGACGCGTGCCGCGTCTTGGGTAAGGTTGGCGCCGTCCAACTCGTCAGGGACAATCGCAGCATCCCCAAGGCTGCCTCTAATCGCATATACCAAGTCACCCCCTCTCAGTCGGGAACGGACGTAGCCTGCTTCTATGTCAGGGTGGGTACGATTTAATCTGTCAAGCCGGAGCCGGTCGGGAGAAACATCGCCACCCTTGACGATGGGGATACCGTCTTGCACGTTTGGGCCGGGAAGTACGATTCCGTACATGATGCTGCGGCCAGATGGCGTGAGACGGTACAGCCGCAACACTTCCCAATGAGCCGGAATCTCCCCTAGCCACTCGACGCCGGAGTCCTTCATCGGCACTTCGGGGTCGAGCCCCTTGGTGACAGCCCGCGTTACGAGGGCGATGCGCTTCTCCTGAAGCAACTCGATCAGCCGCTCCTTCTTCGCCACCAGCGCATCGATCTTCGCCGTCTCGCGGTCGAGGAAGGCGGTGATGGTGCGCTGTTCGTGGAGGGGCGGGATGGGCACTCGTAGCGAGGCGAATTTGTCTTTTGTGAAGTGTGCGATCGTTGCCTTCTCGCTGAGAGCGTCAAGCCATCCCGCTGCTGCAATGGAACTCATCATATACTGCAAGAAGTCATTGTGACCTCTTGCTTCAGGCTCCCGGGGGCGCACACGGTGCAGGGCATTTTGGATAATGAAACCATCGGCATCGTCGTGCAGGATTCCGCAACGGCCTCCTTCACCCCCTTCGCATACGAGAAGATCGCCCTTGGCCAGTCCGAACCTAGCGACATCGGACGGATTGGCCCACATCGTGGGGGCGTCTTTCGTGTCTACGCGAAACCATTGGACATGTTGAGCCTTGAGATAGGGCACCTCCATGTCGTGAGAAGTGGCTGGCGCGTTTTGCAGCATCTTGCCCAATTGAATGGTGTAAGTTTGGTTAACTGGGGCAACGTCCCAATGTACAGGAATCTCACCCAACCACGCGATGTCTGAGTCCTTGTACTCACGGTAGCGGGAACGGCCCGTGTCCTGTAACTCGTCACGACTGGACCCACCGACTAGGTCATTATCCAGAGATTCCTGTGTCATGCTTTGTGTCCTGACGTTTTGATCACCTCTGGCATGAAGTCCTGTAGTGCCGCCACGGACCTCCCTTCGGCCAACCCCCCGTGAATACGGACCCTTGTACGAGTGCGTCCCACGGTTCCCGGAGAAACGAAAGGAGAAACTCGCCCACGGCAGTGAAGTGTGATGGCGCCCCATGAAGCCTGTTCCGATTCAAATAGCCTTGCCACCGGTCGGCACGAGCGGCGTCGGTGTAGAACTGAAGGGTGAGGGCCACGGGGGGCCTTGACGGAAACGGCGTGCGGCGTTGGTCGAAGGTCGTCTGGATGGCCTGTGCCAAGTCCTGCCCTCCGAAGGAAAAGTGTTGCGCAAGCGTATGGAGATCGTAAAAGTCTTTGTAGCGGCTGTTTCGTTCGGCGTTCGCGACCATCGCATGGAATTTCTCGGCCACGACGGCTTCCCGCGGGTAGACGCGGATTCGTGGACGGGGTGCCTCAAGAAGCACCGGATAGTGAACCTCTACAGGGGCTGGATGGACGGCGTCGCCGAAGCCGGTGTCGATCTGCATCCGTATACGGGCGTTCGCAAGTCTCGCTTCGACTCGCGCACGGAGGCTGTCGTATTCGCCGTCCTCGCGAATGGGTGCGAGAGTGAGGGTCTCGGAGTGAAAAACCACTCCGTCATCGGCAACCGGAGCGTCGCACACGTCGCAAATAACGCGGCGCACTTCGTCCTCCGAAGAGCCTCCGTACCCGGTGAAGTCGAGGTCCCGCGTCGGGCGGTACGTAGTTTCGCCCCAAAGGGCAAGGAGCATGGCGCCCTTCAAGACGTAGTGCTCACGGTGTCGCGATTCTCCGAGGCGGTAGAGGAACCGCTCCGCCGTGTACCGCTGCAACAGGGATTGAAAGTTCTCGCCGGTTTCGCGGCTCCGATTCAGCAACCTTGCGCGTACCGACGCACCGACGTTCCGGTGTTCTCCAGGTGTCATAGCCGAAGCGCCTCCAGGTAGGGCTGCATGACAGTCCGTGCGCGGCACACCTCAGCCGCGCGCACAATCTCATCCACGGTGGCTGCCCGCGAGCGCAAGACATCGTGCAGCGCCTCCATCGCGAAGTCCAGACCGAACTTGTTCCGATAGCGGAAGCAATCAACGACCGTCCGGGCGGGCGACGTCATGAAAAAGGGGACGCCCAACGCCCAATGGCGAACCACACCGTAGGTGAGCCCTGCACCTGAGAAACGGACGATCCGTATACGGGCGGGAGGATGCGCCGGTTTGCGGGCCTTTCGGTCGAGGGCGATCCAGACCTCGTAGGGCAACTGGGTGCCGATATCGTGAAAATGGAGGGCAGTGACCAGACACATGATGGCGTTCGGGACCGCCGCCGCCACCATGGCAAGAGTCTCGAGTTCGGTGGGTTCCACTTCCGAGAGTCTGTAGAGCCCGTCTCCGACGTTCTCCACGGAACCGCTGGACACAAGGTCTTGAAGCCGTCGATGGGAAATGCCGAGGGGTGCGATATCTCGAGGCCGGAAAAAAGCGCCGACTCCTGCTTCCCGCAATCTGTCAAGCGCGACGGTCATCCGCTGATGATAACAAATGTCGGCAGTTTTAAGCAATTGCCGACATTTGTTATCTATATGGCCCGCATGTCCTTCAACATCTCCAGGATGTCATCCTCGATGGCCTGGATGTCCGCCTCGATCTCCGCGATGGGCCGGGGTGCCTTGTGGCGGTAGAAATAGCGGTTGAAGTTGATCTCGTACCCCACGACGCCCACCTTGCCATCCTTGTGGTCCCGTTTCGACGTGTCGATCCAGGCGTCCGGGACATGGGGCTTGACCTCGCGCTCGAAGAACGCTCGGACGCTGGCGGGGACTCCATCAGCGTCCGCGGGGTCCTCTCCTTCCGGGAGCGGTACGCGTTCCGTATCCCGAAGCTCCGGGTCGGGCTCCGGCCTGCCGTCCGCGTCCCGACAGATCTCGGCCTTCTCGTCGCGTTCGGCGAGTGCCGTCAGAATGGCCTTCTTGACCGTTGCAGGCAGCTTGAGGGCGGCCTTGGCGGTCGCCGTCGTGAGTGCCGCAAGAAAGGTTTCGCGGTCTTTGTAGACGGTATCGGGCATCAGCTTGAGCATGGTGCGGATGGCTTCCTGCCGTCCGCGTCCCTCGGCCTCCTCCCTGACTCCGGCGTCGCCGCGCTTCCTCGATTTCGCCAGATTCTGAAAGCCCTTCTGCTCGTCCAAACGGGTGATGCGCTCGGAGCTTGCCTGGAAATTGAGCCGTAGCGGACGTTCGACGGTGATCTTGCGGAAACCGAACCGGGTGGTTGGAAAGATTCGGCTGACGGTCACTTCCTCGTCGTTCCCGTCCTCTGTGCGCGTGCGCGTCTCGCCGTCTTTGTGACTGGACCGGAGACTCAGCACTTCGTGAGCCTTTTCCGGTGGTATCTCGCGCCGCTTGTCGCCGAGGCTCCGGCGCATGGGCGACCAGAACGACGTGGCGTCGATAAGCTGCACCTTGCCCTTGCGTTCGGGTGCCTTGCGGTTGGTGAGGAGCCACACGTAGGTCGCGATGCCCGTGTTGTAGAAGAGCTGTTCGGGCAGGGCGATGAGCGCTTCCAGCAGGTCGTTCTCCAGGATGAAGCGGCGTATCTCGCTCTCGCCGCTGCCGGCGTCGCCGGTAAACAGGGGCGATCCATTCATGATGATGGCGATGCGCGCGCCGCCCTCGGCGGGTGGTCGCGCGTGGGCGAGCATGTGCAGCAGGAACAGGGTCTGCCCGTCGCTGATGCGCGGAAGGCCCGGTCCGAAGCGCCCTGCGGCGCCCCGTTGGTGCTCGGACTCGACCGTCTCCTGGTCCCGTTTCCAGTCTTTGCCATAGGGCGGGTTGGCGATCAGGTAGTCGAAGGTCTGGCCGGTGTGGCGATCGTTGGACAGGGTGCTGCCGAAGGCAACGTTCTCGGCATCGCGACCCGTCGGGTCCTTCATGAAGATGTCCGACTTCGACACCGCCCAGGTCTCGGGGTTCACTTCCTGTCCGAAAAGATAGATGTCGGCCCCGGCATTGATGGCGGGTCGAAGCACGTCCTCGCCAGTTGTCCCGCCGTTCCGGCGCACTCCGACCGTGATGTGCTCCTTGGCGATCATCAACATGCCGCCCGAGCCGCAGCAGGGGTCATACACGCTCCTGACGACCCCGGGGGCGGCGATGAGGCTCTCGTCCCCGGCCAGCATGAGGTCTACCATCAAGTGGACCACGTCGCGGGGCGTGAAGTGCTCGCCCGGGTTCTCGTCCAGCGCCTCGTTGAACCGGCGGATCAGCTCCTCGAAGATCGTCCCCATCGTCGGGTTGTCGATCAGTTCCGGGTGGAGGTCCACGTTCTTGAAGCGCTCCAGCACCTGGAACAGCAGGCCCGCCTCTTCGAGCTTGCTGATGGTGTTGTCGAAGTCGAAGCGCTCCAGCACGCTGCGCATGTTCTCGCTGAAACCGGCGATGTAGTTCCGAAGGTTCGCCGCCACCTGCGGCGCGTCGCCCAGCAGCTTGTCGAAGTCGTAACGCGAGGTGTTGTAGAAGGCGAAGCCCGAGGCCGCGCGCAACGCCCTGTCGAGATCCTGCAGGCCGCGTTTGCTCAACTCGGCCTGCCGCGCCAGCACCGCGCCCTTGGTTGGCGCCAGCACGCAGTCGAGCCGGCGCAGTACGGTCAGCGGTAGGATGACGTCCTGGTACTTTCCACGCTTGAAGCTGTCTCGGATCAGGTCCGCGACGCTCCAGAGAAAGCCGACGATCTCGGTGTGGTTCACCGGCTACCACCCTTGAGTATCGAGGTTACTCAACTCGCAATATCTACTAGTACTCATGATGGAGTCATGCACGTCAGGCCTTCTCCTCATGCCTCTCCCCGATTGTTCGGCCGTTCATCAAGTCAAAGATACAACCTTGCTGAATGGACCAATGCCCTGCATCCGCAGGCATGGCGACGTCACCGTCCGCGGTATATCTGAAGGCCACGATCATAAACTCTCCCTCAACGAGCCCACGTAGGGTCTTCCCTCTTAGGAATGCTATGGCTTCCGCCCGTGCTACGGTAGGCTGCCTAACTGATCGTATTTCGAAATCTTTCAGTTCGACGAATTCGGCATCCCGCCGTAATTGGCCAGCCAGTTTGTTGATTGATTGCTGGTTTAGGTTCACGGCACGCTGAGCCAATTTCCCGAAATTCCGACTCTTCCAGCATGTAAGAAACTCAAGAACCGCGAATTCAGGTGAGTCTTCGTCGACATTGTCGTGGAAAGGCCCAAGGTATTCTCGAGGCTCAAACTCGTCGAGGGTACGCTTCATGGCGGCATTCCGGCGCACCTTCTCCGCCAGATCCGTTAAACTGAACTCAGTTGCCGCTTGATGTTCACGAACTCGCTCGCCCTCGTTCGACTTGTCAACTGCCCAATCGACGAGTGCAATCATCAAGAGCCATGCCTTCATGCAAACCGTACGGTTGGCGTACCCCAACGATTTTCCATGGAGTATCCCGTGCCTGAGCGGCAAACTTAGTTCCCCGTCAGAGGAGCGCCGTACGCCCTTAAAGCCTCAATGCCTTCTCCATGGTATCGACTGACATGGAGCTAGTAGCGATCCAGCCCTTCTTGGCGAAAGCGTCATTGAAACGATCGGGCAGTTTGAGGATATCAGATTGTTTCAACAAGTCGTCGACCGTCTGATGTATCTTGTGAAGACCATCGTTTTTGATGCCAAGCCGCTTTGCGAAACCTGTGAGCGATTTCGCGACTCTCATTAACGGCAAGAGGTCCGAGATAGCCTTCGAGGATGGGTTTTCCTCAATGCGCTCGTTTTGGTGCTTGTGACTCATTTCAAGGAAACTGAAACACGCACCTACAAGGATTCGTAAGACACGGAGTCTTTGAGACCTTCCCCCTGACTTGTGGGTTGTCTTCGGCCATGCTAGCCGCCGCAACGGCTCAAGGGCAAGCTCCCGGACCGCCGTGCCGGTCATGCCGCGTGAGACTCGACGACGAGTTCCCGTCCGAGGATCCGGAGGGCTTTATGAATCCGATTGGCGGCCGTGTGGTGCCGCGGGTCGAGCATCCGGCGTACGACTTTTTCGTCGACACCGAGGCGCTGTGCAAATGCGTTGCGCGACAGCCCGCTGGCACGTAAAGCGAGGAGGAAGGCGGCTTTTGCGGCCATATCGGGCGGTACAGCAATCAGATGTTCGCCGGTACACCGGCGGCTCGGCGTCGGGATAGGCTCGTCGTCGTCAATGCGCCCAGCGACGGCTTCCTCAAGCGCGTCCCGCGCCTCAACAAGCGCTGCGGCTTGATCGGTGCCGGAAGTGAGACACTCGGGGAAGTCCCGGAACGAGACGACGAGTTCTCCCGAGGGGTCGGCTTGGAGTCTGGCTGGATAGCGAAACTGCATAACGATCCTCACCCTACCTTACCGGAAGTCATTCGGATCGAGTCCGAGCTGGCGGATCATGGCGGCGAGGAGACCTCGGCTAATCTCCTTCCGGCGGTCCTTCACGATCGTCTTCCGGCCGCCGTAGTATAGTGTGATGTGACTCCCCTTGCCGCGTTTGTTGTCGATGCGAACGGCGACGTCGCGCACCCCACCAAGGTCAAAGACACGCTCGACGAATTCCCTGCCCTTCACAGTCTATGTTTAGGACAGATCTGTCCGAATATCAAGCGCGGTCTCCGTTCCGATGGCTGAAGAGGCCGGCTGGGAGGCTTCGGGAACGTACGAGTGCCGCTCTACGCCTACCCCGCCCGCATCCCCGCCAGCGCGTCCACGATCGCGTCCGCCTCCAGCCCCATTTCCAGGACCTCGATGTTCTCCTCGTATTTGTCGGGGTCGATGGCGGCTTTCACGTTGGGCTCGAAGACGTGGTAGGCCGGGAGGCCGAGCTCTACGCCGGCCAGGGGTCCGGCGTAGGAGGGGTCGCCGGTGGTGACGGTCTCGAACTGGACCTGGCTGCTCTCGGTGGTGGGAGCGCCGAGCAGCACGACGATGCCGTCCTTTCCGTATTCTTCCGCGAGTTCCTTGATTCGACCTTGATCCTCAAGGTCCATGGCCCCAGCGGCTGTTCAGACGAAGCACTGGGTGGCGGCGTACGCGACCTCGCCTCCCAGCCCCGCGATGGCCTGTTCGATGACCGGGGCGGGGACGCCGTCCCGCTCGCCGAGGATGATCAGCTTCTTGCCGTTGAGGGTGATGGGTTCTGCCGTCATGAGATTTCTCCTTGCTTCCGGGTGTCAATTCTTGAACTAACGCAATTTTGCGTGAAATGCAACTGAATTCAACGGGTTACGAGCGCCTCGGGCTACTCCCCGTTGCGTTCGATCAGCACCGACATCCCGTCCGTCAGCTCGGTCATCTGGCCGAGGAACAGGCTCGCCCGCGCAACCAGCAGGCAGTTCTGGATGTCCCCGGCGGCCATCTCCCGCAGGGCGTGGGGCACGTACACGAAACCCGAGGCGATGTGCCCCTGGGTGGGGGCGTAGCCGCATACCCCCTTGGCGCGGGCGAAGCCGGCGATGTCGCTCTTGTCGATCTCCTTGGCCACGGCCAGCATGGCGGCCATCATCTTGTAGTTGCGGGCGGCCACGTCGCCAGCCTTGGCGGAGACCGTGATGTCCGGGTTGTGCAGCTCGGTGACCACGCGGTCGAGCCGGTCGACGCCCCATTCCAGCCGCCGCAGCGGCTCCAGAACAAGCTCCCGAAACTGCTTGTCGAGGGCGGCGCCGGCCTTGACCGGATGGCGGCCGACCGCCTGAAGGTTTACCGTCGGACTGTGGCCGTCGTCCCGGCCGATCCACACGGCCACCGCGGAAAGCGCATCTTCCAGCACGGGGATGCCCTGTTCCAGGTGGTAGAGGGACTTCATCCCGAGCTTGGGCAGGGACCCTCCGCCCACCACGACCACGTTCTCGAAAACTCCGCTCTCCACCAGCGACGCGCCGATGACCATGGCGGGAATCGGCGCGGCGCAGAAGTCCTTGATGTCGATGCCAGTGCCGAGGTCGCAACCGGCGAACTCGGCGATGGCCTTGGCCATGTTGCCGCCGCCGCGCTGGTAGCGGTCGCCGACGGCCTCCTCCGAGCAGCTCAGCACGAGGTCGACGTCGCTCAGGCCCAGGCCGTCGACGTGGTTCAGCAGTTCGTGCACGGCCAGGGCGCCCGAGACCTTGCAGGAGAGGTTCTCCAGGAGCACCGATGCCGAGAGCGCTTCGTCCTCGGAGTGGCCCGTCTTCACGACTCCCACGGGCGCACCTTCGCCGCCGGCGAAGAGGGGGAGGCTGTCCGTGGACTCCAGCTCGCCGTCCATCTGCGCATCGGTAAGCAGCGCCGGCGTCCTGGAGGCCAGCGGCACCGTGAGCGGCGAGGCCGCCAGCACCGGGCTCATCTCCTCCCAGAACCCTTCCCGCAGCAGCACGTGCTTGAACGGGTCCGCGCAGGCCAGCAAAGCGAGGAAACGCCGCTCCTCCAGGATGTGCCCGAAGGGCGGCTCGCCGCCGTCCGCATCCGCCAGCTTGTCGAACCAGGGCTGTTCCACCTCCCACAGGCGGGCCGGCGCCCGGCTTCCGATGAACACCTGGTTGGGCAGGTAACGGCACGCCTCGTCGTAGCTCCACAGCCCCCCGGTCAACTGCGCCAGGAACTCCGGGCGGGCCTTGGCTTCCCGGAACGGCTTGGAGCCGTAGCGGACCATCCCCGGGGTGTGCGCGAGGGCGGTGGCCGCGCCCCGGATGACGGGTCGATTCGTCGGCATGGAAGGGACCTTATACCGTCCGCAAAGGCCGGGCAAGGCTGCACGGCAACAGTGCCGGGGGTGTCGACGCACTGCCTTCCTTGTAATATGATCCGCGCAGGCAATGAGGGCCGGCCGGAGCCGTATTCACGCGCCCGGCCCGAGGGAGGAAACCATGCAGGATTCGAAGCAGAAACAGTTCGCCATGGACGCGGTGGAGGAGAACCGGAACAACATCGCGCTGCTCGGCGATAACATCTTCTATTTCGCCGAGCTCGGGATGCAGGAGTTCCGCACCACCGGGCTCATGACGGAGATCCTGGAGCAGGCGGGGTTCGAGATCGAGTGGAACATCTCGGGCATGCCCACCGCGTTCATCGCCACCTACGGATCGGGCAAGCCGGTGGTGGCGCTGCACACGGAGTTCGACGCCACGCCTTCCAGCTCGCAGATGGCGGGGGTGACCGAGCAGAAGCCCATCGTCGACGGCGCGCCGGGACACACCGAAGGGCACAACGTCAACGCGGCCGTGATGGTCGGCGCGGCGGTGGCGGTCAAGAAGACCATGGAGCAGTTCGGCATCGAGGGGACGCTGCGGGTCTATGGCGCCCCGGCGGAGGAGCAGCTCGTGAGCCGCCCGTATTTCGTGCGCGACGGCTACTTCAAGGACGTGGACGTGGCGCTGCACGACCATATCGGCTCCAACCTGGGGACCGTGTACGGCCTGCGGCAGTACGCGCTCATCTCCGCGGAGTTCACCTTCAAGGGCGAGAGCGCCCACGCCGCCACCTCGCCCTGGAACGCCCGCGACGCTCTGGACGCGGCGGTGCTGATGGACATCGGCTGGGACAAGCTCAGGGAGCACCTGGAACCCTCCCAGCGGAGCCACCGGGTCATCAGCAACGGCGGCGACCAGCCCAACGTCATCCCCAACACCTCCACCATCTGGTGGTTCTTCCGGGAGGCCACCGCGGAGCGGGCGCGGACCCTGTTCGAGAAGGCCAAGCGCGTCGCCCAGGGCGCGGCCACCATGACCGACACCGCCTACTCGGTGAACGTGCTCAGCGCGGTGGCGCCCACCCGCTGCAACCGCACCCTGGCGGAAGTGATCCAGCAGAACATCGAGGCCGTGGGCATGCCCGAGTGGAGCGAGGCCGAGCAGAAGCTCGTCACCGACCTTCAGACCAAGGTCAACGTCAAGGCCACGGGGATGCCGACGCAGGTGGCCCAGCTCCGCGAAGCGGTGCAGTCCGTTTCCGCCAACGACTCCGGCGATGTCTGCTGGGTGGTGCCGTCGGGCGTGGTGAACTTCCCGTCCAACATCCCGGGCATCGCCTATCACCATTGGGGCGCGGGCGTCTCCCTGGCCACCTCGGTGGCCCACAAGGGAGCGGTGGCCGGGGCCAAGACCATGGCCGCCTCGGCCATCGACCTCCTCATGGACCCGCAATTGGTGGCGCGGGCCAAGGAGACATTCAGGGAGGAGATCGGCGGCGTCGAGTACCGCCCGCTGCTGCCCGACGACCAGCAGCCGCCGCTGGAGCTGAACCGCATCCTCATGGAACGCTACCGCTCGGCCATGGAAGCCCACTACCCCAAGGAGAAGCCGGCTTTCGGCTAACGCTGCCGCGTCCCGTCAACGGAGGGCCGGACAGGTCGGGAGGCCGGAAAGGAGAAGCCCGCATTCAGCTAACGCTGCCGCTCCAGGGGCCGGAGGTGCGGCTGCGCGCGCTCCTCGACCGCGCCACCGCCGGCGAGAGGATCCACCGCAGAGCGCGCCTGAGCCCGTCGCTGGTCGACAAGGTGCTGCGGGACCCGTTCTGGGTCTGGTGCCAATTCCACGCGCCCAAGGCCGAGGCGGTGGACGAGGTCGGCCGCTACGAGCAGATGCGCTACCGCCGCGGCGTGGAGCACGAGGACGCCTGGGTGGCCGCGCACCATCCCGATGCCCTGGCGATCCGGCCCGAGTTCGGCCACGAGGCCCTGGTCCGCACCCTCCGGGCCATGCTGGAGGGCGTCCCCGTCATTCACCAGCCGCAACTATGGGACCTCGGCCGTGACGTCTACGGCCGAGGCGACCTTCTGGTGCGCGACGACAGCTACGGCTCGGACCTAGGCCCCTACCACTATCGGGTCATCGAGATAAAGCGGGCGCGCAAGCTCAGGGACGGGTTCGTGCTCCAGGCGGCCTTCTACAACCGCACCGTCGGCGCCATCCAGGGCTACACGCCGAGCCAGGTGGCCGTGGCGCTGCGGGATGAGGTCCAGCCGTTGGAAGTCGCGGGCTTCGGGAACCGGATCGACGAGGTGTTGGCCCGCTGGGCCGGTCTGCGGGACGGGCCCGGGGAGCAGCCCGAAACCCGGCGGCCCCCGGACGTGACCGACTCGCCCTGGCGCGCATACGGAAACAGACTGGTGAGGGAACGCCGGGACATGGTGCTGCTGGCCGGGGTGAAGGCTCCGGAACGGGCGAAGCTCAGGGCCGCGGGGATCCGCCGCGTGGATGATCTGTGGAGCCGCTCACCCGAAGAGATCGACGAGATCCTGGGACCGCACCACGGCCCGGCCGCCTATCACGTGGCGCAGAGCTATAGGACCGGACAGCCCGTCCCCAGGCCCGGCCGTGAGTTGCGCATCCCCCGCGCCAGGCGGCTCCTCTACTTCGACTTCGAGACCGCCGACGACGTACACCCCACCGTCCCGCCCCACGTCTACCTCATCGGCTGCTGGGACGGCGCCCGCGACCAGTTCGTCAGGTTCCTGGCCCGCGGCCCGGAGGACGAAGAGCGCATTTTCGAGGAGTTCCTCGACTACGTCGGGGACGACATCGAGGCCGTGCGGCTCTACCACTGGACCGACTACGAGGTCTGGCAGATGCAGGCGGTCATGCGCCGCTGGCCGCGGCTGGAGGGCCGGCTGACGCGCCTCCTGGGCTCCTGCGTCGACCTCAAGCAGTGCATCCAGGACGCGGTCTACCTGCCCGTGCCGACCTTTTCCATCAAGAGCGTCGCCCCCGCCCTCGGCTTCAACTGGCGCCAGCAGGGATTCGGCGCCTACGAGGCGCTGGTCTGCTACTGGGACTCCATCGAAACCGGCGACCGCTCCCTGGCGGAAAAGGCCGTCCGCTACAACGAAGACGACTGCCTCGCCATGTGGCACGTGGACCAGCAGCTCACCGGCGGCGCGTGAGTTTCCGACTCCGCCATTGATAGCGAAGGGCACGGAGACCCGGAGGACGTCATTACCGCGCAACAGGCCGTGTCAAAACCGCTCCCTCTCCCTCCGGGAGAGGGTCGGGGTGAGGGCGCCCGGAGGGTTTCGGTACGGCTTGGCAAGCGGGAATCCAGGAGGGTAGGGTGGGGCTATCCCCTCCGGGCAATCACGCGGGCCTCCTCGAGGTCCCGACCGCCGGTCCGCCGCAGAATCTCCGCCTCGTACCCAGCCATCAGCGGCGTGACGATCCCGCTCCGCTTCGCATCCATGAGATAGCTGATGCCGTCCCGCCCCGTAGCGCCGGAGAGAGCTGCCGCGCTCTCGATGGCCAGCCGCGCCAGCAGTTCGGGAGTCGGAGCTTCAATGTTGGCCCGGAGCGCGGCGTGAAACACCACGTCCAGCCCCGCGAAACCATCAAGGCGCCCCAGAAAGGCGCTGTCGACGTCGGTCGGATCCACGTCCGCGTAGAGGTCGCCGCTCCCAACGCGGTTCCGCTCCCGACGGTAGAGCATGTCCTGAGCGGCCGTCTCCGTCACCGAGTCATGCAGCACGAGCACCACACCCGAAACTCGAGCCCCGCCCCGATCCACCGGCACCAGCGTGGGCGCCCGGTCGCGCACGCGGCTAGCGCGGGAGAACTCGATCTTGAACGGGGTTTGGACACCGTTGATGCGGCGTGCCGTCACCGGCCCAATCTCCGCTCCGGGATTAGGGATCAAGGACCCATACGCCAGAATCCCGATGGTCATGAGGGCTTCATTCTCGCAGCGAGCCCGTGGCGCTGCAAGGTCGGGTTGTATTGGATGCAAGGGGAAGGCGCCGCCGGCAAGACCTGGAAATCGGGTATTAAAACTCCTGAAATTCAGGAGTCTAACTTCCTGAATTGTCAAGATGTGCTGGAGTTCCAAAGGGGAACACTGCCCCCGCTACCCTCCGCCATTGCGGATTGGGAAGTCTAACGGCTTACAAGACTGGCCAGTTAGTGAAGAGTGTCCGGGATTTCGGTCCGGCAGGCGGGTTCGGGATAGAGGTTGCGCCGCCGAACTGCATCGTAGGGAGATTAGCCGTATGAAGAGCACACCACGGTACAAATACCCGTTGCAGCTACCTGCCTCGTTGAAAGAAGCCGCAACGCGATTGGCCAAAGAGGACGGGGTTTCCCTCAATCAGTGGATCGTCGCGGCCGTTTCGCAGAAGGTTGGAGCGATCGAAACCGCGAAGTCCTTTCTTGCGGCGCGTGGCGCCAGAGCGATTGAGGGTGATCTCAAGCATTATCTTGACAAGGCACCGGACGTGCCACCCGAACCGGGCGACGAATGGCCTGAGCGCTAGTGAAGGCGGGTGGAAGATGTTCTGGACCGGTTTCCGTCGGCCACTCGCTCGTTCAGTCCCCTTTGTCCGCGGCGCGACTCATGCCTGAGCGACCGCTTCCGAGGTTGCCATCCGGTTCCAGCGGAGACACCCGAACAGATCAACGCGGACGCCGAGGCGCATGACGGGACACCTTGGCCTCCTTCCGGCGAACATTCGCCACGGCGCGGCTACGGGCCTCGTCGGTCATGACGAAGCCCTTCTCCTCCAGCAGCTTCGCCGCATATTGGCGGCGCGCCGCTATCTCCGCCTCGGTGGTGTCCCTCGAGACGAGCAAATCCATGGTGGGCAAGCCCTCGTTGTCGCCGTCGACGTACATTCGCAGGTGACGGTCGTTGGTCATGGGGTTGTCGGCGTAATAGTCGAGATACTCCCGTCCATCCTCTTCTACATCATACCTTGCCCAGATCGTCCACTTACGATGAAGGATGAGCCACACCACACCGGGCTCCAGGGCGTCGATCGGCAATTCAATCTCCCAGTGCTCGAACGCACTATTGAACCTCTGCCGCAGTCTCTCCCTAACGTCCATGTTGCTCTCCTTTGTATTTTTGCACCTTGGCTTCCGGTCCTAAAGATTGAAGCCGACTTTTCGCCCGTGGCCGGGTTTGGATTTGCATTCCTGGTACAGCATCTCAGCAAGGGTTCCCGGCTCTCCCAGACACCCGAGAACTTCCGCCTTCCGGCCTACCACTGAGAAGTCACCCGGAGTCAGATTGCCCAAACCAGCGACTTCGGTCGGGGGTTCAATCCCGAAGTAGATACGGAACGCCGCCATTACCTGTTCCGGCGACAGATAGTCCAGCGCGATTTTGAAGGTGAAACGCCGCAGAGTCGCTGGGTCGAGACGCTCGCCGAAGTTCGTCGTGCAGGCAAATGGCAAGGGATGGCTTTCCATCCAGGTCAGCATCTCGTTGACCTGGCTGACCTCCCAGCTTCTCTGGGCCAGACGCCTGTCCGCCAGCAACGAATCCGCTTCGTCGAACACCAGGAATCCCTCGGCATCACGCGCCTCGGTGAAGGCGGCCGCGATGGCCTTTTCGGTTCCGCCGACCCACATCGACATGAGATCCGATGCACGCTTCTGGATGACCTCAAGGCCAAGCCGATCGGCCAAGTGACGGACGAATGCGCTCTTGCCTGTGCCTGGAGGGCCTTGCAGGCACAACGAGAAGTGACGCGCGCCACACTGGACAAGCCGGTCCGCTAGTTCCACCGGATCAACGTCGGCGCGAATAAGCGCGGGATCGTACCGTTCCGGTGTCGGCTGAGTCGGCGGTGTGTCGCCCGACAGGACCCGCGCCAGTCCCTGCACTCCTCGCCGTACGTCCGCGACGGTGCCGCCTCCTAGCCGAGCCGCGGCCGTGACCCCGGAGGCCACGCCCGGCGTCACGTCGAACTCTCGGGCCAGGGCTCGAGCATCCTCCTGGGTCGACTCGATGCCATGGTGCGCAAGGTGTCGCGCCCAAATTCGTTCTCGCACCTTTGGCGGGGGTTGACGCAACTCCAGCGCGAACATCATACGGCGCAAGAGGACCGAACTGGTCCACCGCGCCGAGTTCGAGGTCCATAGAACCGGCACCGGAGTCTCCTCCAGCAGGCGGTTCATGAACACTTTCGATCCGTCCGCCGAGCGCTTACGGAAACGGCTCGACCCGAACAGTGCCGCCAGCATCCCTCCTGGCCCCGCCAGCAGATCCTCCATCTCGTCAAAAAGCAGAATCGACCGCCGGTCCCCGGCAAGCAGGCGTTGGCTGAGACGAAGCTCCTGCATCCTCTCGTGACGCAGAGGCTCCCCGCCGTTGGCATCCGCTTCTCCGACCGAGTAGAGCGGCGCTCCCAACCGGCCAGCCAGAGTCTTGCAGAACTCGGTCTTGCCCGTACCCGGCAGTCCATGGATCAGAATGTTGACACCCTTCCGGCCGGTCTGAAGCGCTCCTTTCAGCAACCGTTCGAGATGATCCCGGTCACCGGCTACGTGATCGAAGTCGGACCAGCGAAGTTCGCTGGGCTTGGCCCCGTCAAGCAACAGGCTCTGAGCGTCGGAACCCGCCTCCTCCGGGAGCCAGTGTAGCCGCTTCAGCCGGTCGATGAGCGTCACGTCCCCGTCGTCGTCGATTGATACAAGCCCCGACATCATCAGTGGCGCGTCGGGTGCGAACCGGCTGTAGACCGTGCCGGCCGACAGGCAAAGCAGGCAGGGAAGAACGGGATTTCCCAACCTGAAGCATCTGCGCCTCCAGTCCGTGTTTCTCCCAATGTCGTCGATCATCGATTCGACGAGAGACACCGTCTGGTAACGCAGCAACAGTTCCAGCACCGCCATGTCGGTCCGGGAGAGACAAGTGGCCTTTGCGAGATGCCGGAGCCGCCTCGCGGTCCGGTCCGGGCGTGCCTTTCCGGCCGCCGCCAAGGCATTCTTCAAGGCGTTCTTCACTTGCCACCATTCCAGGGCCGATACTCCCCCGTCCCGGGGCTTGCGCCGCACCGCTCGCTTGGTATCGTCGTCCGCCGCATGGGGATACGGGACCTCCAGTTGGTCCGCGTGTTCCCGTGTCCATTGCAGCAGGTGTCCGGCTTCTGCGTCGTCGCTATGGAAGCGTTTGAAGGCGTTGGAGAGATAGGACAGGATCAGTCGACGTTCATAGGCAGAGAGTGTCATACTCTCATATTCGATCCTCCTGCGCGAAATTCTACCTGCGTCATGCCTCAGATCCGGACATACGGACATTCTTACTCGTCGCAGAACCATGTCATGGGAGTCGTCCACCGGCTGCTACCATTCCCGTGGGAAGAAGGAACGAGAAATTTAGGGGGATTGAGGCGGTTACACCGCATTCACAGACGAGCGGCCGAACACAGCTTCTGGTAGTCGCAAGCGCCGCAGTATCTCCGGCGAGGACGTGGCTCCAACGCATTCCGGCGCAACGCGTTCGCCGCGCTGCTCACATGACGTTTGACGTCAGCGATGAACTCCTCGTCCACCGACCGGGTCTTGGGCTTCTGTGTGTCGAGTTCGTAGATCTCTACGTAGTCCGCGTCACGGCCGGTGAGCTCCTGGTAGCCGAGGGCGTAGATGTGGAGTTGCGTTTCCGTGACGTCCTCCGCCTGTGCCCGCTCGGTGGACTTGAGATCCACGATGGTGACCTCGTCCCTGTCGATGCGCCTTACGAGGTCGATGCGGCCTGCCACCGTCACACCGTCGCCGAGCGCGATCTCGATGCGCTTTTCCGCGAACTCGAGATTGCTGAATTGCTCGCCGTTCCGCTTGATGTACTTGGCGATTGTCTTACGGGCCGCGCCTTCGAGCTTCTCACGTAAAGCGTCGTATGCGTAGGGGGCTCGCAGGTGCCGCTGAACTAGTTCTTCGGCCTCATCCGGCGAGATGCTTTCACCGTCCAGCGCCCGCTTGTGCACTTCCGCGAGAGCATCGTGCAGCGATTTGCCGTAGCCGAGCGCCTGGTCCAGTGGGGCATTGAATCCGTACAGCAGCCGCAGCTTAAACTGGTAGGGACATTCAAAGAAGTACTTCAGATCCGAGAACGACAGCACCACGTTGGCAACGGAGGCTCGCGGGGCGGGCTCAAGCCGCCGCTGGCCCGCGTAGTTTTGTCGGCGACGCTTGACGAATTTCGATGCCAGCACATCGTTGAAGAAGTCGGAGGGGTATTGGGCTTGGTTGTTGCCGGGTGTGGGCGCCCAGGTCAGGTGCAGGAACTTCTGAGCGCGCGTGGCAGCAACGTAGAACAGGCGGCGCTCGTCGTCTGGGCCGCCGCGGTAGCGTTGTGCATTTTCGAACGCCTCGGGCGGCAGCAGGTGCCAAGCCGTAAGCCCTCCGGGGGGTTTGCTGGGGAAACGGTTGCGCACGAGTTGCGGGACGAATACCACGGGCCACTGCAGCCCCTTTGCTTGGTGTACGGTCATGATCTGCACCGCGTCCGGTGTCGCGTAGGCGCCATCCTGCCATCCCTCGGGATAAGCTTGCTCAGCGTGATGGCGAAGAAAGCCCGCGAAGCTCTTGTACTTGTCCACGGGCTTTGAATGGAAGTGGATGCTCTCGAAGTCTGAGATTGCTTGGCTGAACTTGCCCAGGTTGTAGAACACCATTTCGCCACGGTTGCCGGGGACCGTCTCCTCGCGCAGGCCAATCGCCTCCAGGAAGCCCATGAATTGTCGCTGTAGCTGATAGACCGCGAACTGGCTCGCGGCGGCATCCTTCATGTCACTACGGGCACCTCCAGCTCTGTCGATCGCATCATCGAGTGCGTCCGCCTTGATGCCGAGTTCAGCACGCTCCCAAGCTGAGCGGAGGGTGGACTCGTCGATGTCGCCGTTCAGGAAGTAGAAGAGCTGCCGCGCGGCCTCCGTCTCGGCTTTAGCGAATAGGTTGTTCATGCCAGTGATGACGTAGTCAACGTTGGCCGCATCCAGGGCAGCCATGATGGGAGCACCGTCCCGACGCACGCTGCGCAGCAACACGGCCATGTCCGACCAGGAGACCCCGCGCTCGTCATCGCCGTCGCGAATGGCCACACCGTGCAGAGCGCGACAGGTCTCGGCAATGTAGGCCGCCTCTTCGTCTGGGGACTCGAACCGAAGCGCGACGATGTCCCCCGTCTCGTACTCTTGCGCCCCAGTGGCCTTCATCTCTTTAGGAAGGCGTTGCTCCACCTGTCTTACGAAATCCCGGGCCATCGAGACTACGCCATTGCTGGAGCGAAAGTTCTCCTCAAGCTGGATCGATTGTACCCCTGGGTATCGATCGGCGAAGCTTAGGATGTTCTTCACGTCACTGCCGCGCCACTGGTACAGAGTCTGGTCGTCATCGCCGACGACACATACAGTCGCGCCAAGTTCGTGGAGCGTGCGTACCACCGCCTCCTGCACCGGATTCACGTCCTGATATTCATCAACGATGACGTAACGCACCCGCTCCTTGAGGCGCGCTCGGAGCCTCTCGTTGCCGGCGAGAGCCGCTTTGGCCTCCTTGAGGATGCCCGAATAATCGAGGTAGCCTTTCCCGTGAAGCAGCGTCTCGTAGTCCTGTAGGTGTGCCGCAACCGTACACGTCTTCAGTCGCCGAGGGTCAGAGACTTCGTCTTCTCGCAGGATGGCATGCGCCGCAACATACTGTGGGGTGTTGATGAAGCGCCTGAGGGTCTTTCCGGCCGTGGTCGTACTCAGCGTGAGACCGGATTTGCTGGAATTACGGTCAACGAACAGGCGCTGCTGGACCTCGTTCAGCACCTCGTATTTCAGGAACTCCGGCACCTCCGCCTGCAGCAACTCAAGGCAGAAACCGTGGATGGTCCCGACATACATCTCAGCAAGCCCAAACACGTCCCCGAAGGCCTCTCGGCAACGCTCATGAATGCGCTCCTTGAGCTCCGCGGCCGCCTTTTCGGTGAAGGTGAAGGCGATGATGTTCTCGGGCCGGCAGCCAGCGCCCCCTGAATCGGCCGCCGTCAGCAGACTCACCACCCTGCGGGCGACGACCTCGGTCTTCCCAGAGCCCGCGCAGGCAATGAGTTGGAGGTTACCCGCGAGATGGTCGATCGCTTGCTGTTGTGCGTCGGTGAAGTTCATGCTTACTGTACCCAACGGCCGCCAAGGTCCTTTGGCGACCTTTTTGATATCATGTGGTTTGACAAAGTCAAAAGGCAAGATTATTGGAAAGAATGTCTTGTGCAGTATGGAATGTTTTGCGGAGGAAAAGCTGAATGATTTATGAAACGCATGGTCCGTTTGTCGTGCCGCGCAGGGATACCAAGAAAGGGAAAGTTTTGGATTTTGACGGTCCAGTGTTGAGTGAGTTCTGGAATATCGTAGACGAGGAGCTTCCAGGCCTTTCATCTGCCCACGGCTGCTATATTTTCGCAAATAAGGCTGGACAGGGCATCACGCCTTGGTATGTCGGTCAGACAAAGAATTCCTTTAGGAAGGAATGCTTCCAGCTCCACAAAACAAACCTCTACCATAAGGTGTTCAATGACATCGAAAAGGGCAATCCTGTCATGATTCTTGTCGCGCGATGTACTCCCAACGGGAAGTTGAGAACGGGGCAGTTTCCACGGGACGAGGCGGGTTTCGTCGAAAAGCTGCTCATCAGCAAGGCCCTGTCAAAGAACCCCAAGCTGGTGAACAAACAGAACACTAGATTTCTCGTCGGGATAACTCTCCCCGGTATCCTGAACAATCCGAGGGGCAAGCCAAGCCCAGGTTCGAAGCTACTAAGTTCTGTACTGGGGACGAAATAGGTCAATTCTGACCACCTACGGCATGGCCATACCGGTGCTGCCATAGGCGGGTATATCGTTTTGTAGCTGTAGTGCGATTTCCACCCGATGCCGGCGGCGGTTTTCTTTCCTGGAACGAACAACCTCCTTGGGGTGAGGCCGGTGAAGCCATCGGCCATGACGGGTAGGTCGGTCCCAGGGTCGAGCCCTTCTCATCAATCCAGGACCTGCGGAACAGTGGACACTGTTCGAACCCGTCTTATGCCCCGCCCCACAGACGGTCGTCCCGCCGATGTTTCCGTTTCTCCTCCTCCCAACGCCTAAGCATAAGGGACCTCTCTCGGTGCCATCTTCTCATTCTGGGCAACCTTCTTGTGTGGGACACTCGCCGATTCTGATCTACGGGGCCCCTGCCCGCAGCAAATCATCCGCCAGCTCCAGCGCATCGACCGGCCAGAAGCGTTCCGGCCGAGGATGACGGACACCGCGTATCCCCTCTGCCGGACGGCAGTTCCGCAGGCATTCGCTCCATTGGGCGGGAATGGCCTGACGGCCTTCCACGGCACCCAGCAGAGCGCCGCAGATGGCGGCGTTGGTGTCCGTGTCCCCGCCGCGCATGATGGTGCCCACTAGGGCTTCCTCGAGATTGGCCGCGTTGAGCAGTTGCCACAGTGCGTTGCGGAACGCGACCAGGACCCATCCGGCGGTGGGTGGCCCATAGTTGTCCGGCGGCGCGACGGAGGCTCCGACCACGGCTTCGCGAAGGGTCTCGTCAATGTTCGTGTCCTCCGCCCATTGCACGATCTCGCGATAAAGAGTCCCGCCGTCACATCCCGTGCGAATCGCATGAGCGATGGCTCTGGCGAAGAGGGCGTTGGCCTGGATGCAGACCGGATGGGGATGGGTCAGGGCCGCGTCCTGACGCGCCCATTCGGCCACCTCCGAGGGTTCACAGTAGGCTCCGAAGATGCCCAACGGGCTGATCCTCATCAACGCGCCGTTGGCTTGGCTGTTCGGATTGGGATCTCCCGTGAGGCCGTCATAGACCGTGTTGCCGCAATCGAAGGGACCCGAGTCGAGCCAAGTGACATAAGCCTGCCTAGCCTCCTCGGGATCGTATCGGCCTTGGTCGACGATCATTCGGGCGAGCGACAGCGCCATCTCCGAGTCGTCCGTCGGTTGACCGGCGATGGTGTCCCAGGTACCGCCGTCCGCCAACTCCCGGACGCCATGGGGGTACGCTCCACGAATCTCCTCCGGTTCCCAGAACTCCACCAGGCTTCCGAGAGCGTCGCCGACAAGCTGACCGAGGAGGCACCCCTGCGCCCGCCCGAGAACTTCCGCGTCAACAATGGTCTGTCTGTGCTGTGTCATGGTCCCCTTTCTTCGAAGTCGGTATCCTGAGTCGCGTGACCAGCGCGGCCTACCTGGCACGAACCGCGACGCCCCCTTTGTTTCCTATTCGATTTCCAGCGGGAAAATTCTACTAATTTCGTGGCGCCCGCGTCGATCAATCTTTCGGAGCGGGTGGTTCGACCCGAGCCGGGGGCCATGACTAAGAAGCTGGGGGGTGAAGTCAAACAGCCGGCGCGGAGACCGGACCGCATAGGGCGGTCAGGCGGTCCGCCCGGCAATCGACGTGTTCGATCTTGGGGAGGTTGCCGCCACCGGACGCTCGGATGAGATGGGAACGGTTCTTGCTGTGACGAAACACTTGCGGTCCGCACGGTATTGCCGTACAGTTGGGTAGGTGATCATCCGTTCCATTCGCCATCGCGGAATGCGCCAGCTATACGAGAACGATTCGTCCCGGCTGCTGAAACAGGACTTGGCGGAGCGCGTGCGCGGCATCCTGGCCGCGCTGGTCATAGCGGAGAATCTGGATGATTTCATCGGCCAAGCGGCTCCCGGGTGGCGGGTCCACCGGCTTTCGGGCGAACGTCGGAACGAATGGAGCGTTTCCGTGTCGGGCAACTGGAGGATCACCTTCGAGGAACGGGACGGCGGAATCGAGCGCTTGAACCTGGAGGACTACCACTGATGACCAGCGGCGGCATCAAGATGGGGATGAGACCCCCGCATCCCGGCGCCTTCATCCGGATCGAGGCCCTTGAAGAGTTGGGGCTGACCGTTTCCGCGGCGGCCCGGATTCTCGGCGTGCGCCGTGCGACGCTTTCGGACCTGCTGAACGGCAACGCCTCGCTGTCGCCCGAAATGGCGCTACGGGTCGAGAAGGCTTTCGGCCTCAGCATGGACCTGTTGTTGCGAATGCAGGCATGGCATGACGCAGCGCAGATGCGCGCTCGGGCGGACGAGATCGACGTTCGGCGCTATCAGCCGGCGTGATTGTGCTGCTGTAAACCGGCGTGAATTGTCAACGACGGCCGTAGAGGCTATATATCCCGCCAATCCCGGCCCGTGCTTTGCCGGGCATCCGACCGACCATGACCATTCCCGCTTTCGACCTCCTGAAACCCTCTACCGTGGCCGAAGCCGCCGAGATGCTTCTCGAACACGGCGACGAGGCGCGCCCTATCGCCGGCGGCACGACGCTGGTCATCCTGATGAAGCAGCGGGCGTTGCGGTTCTCCCACCTGGTGGACCTGCAGTCGATTCCGGGCCTCGAACGAATCACCGACAATGACGACGGCCTGAGCATCGGGGCGCTGGCCACCCATCGGTCGGTGGAGCGGTCGCCCCTGGTGCAGCGGCGGGCGCCGGCGCTGGCGCAGGCGTTCAGCCACGTGGGCGACGTGCGCATCCGGGAGACCGCGTCCGTGGGCGGCAACCTGGCCCACGCGGACTACCGGCTGGACCCGCCGCCGGCGCTGCTGGTTCACGGCGCCGAGGTCGTGCTGGCCGGCGCCGAGAGCACCCGCGTGGTGGCCTTGAAGGACTTCTACCGCGGGATGTACGAGACCGCGCTGGAGCCGGGAGAGATCCTGGTGGAAGTGCGGGTGCCGCACGTGGCCGCGGGGGCCCGGACGGTCTACTCCCGGTTCAGCTCGCTCTCCGCCAACGACTGGCCGTGCATCGGGGTGGCGGCGCTCCTGTCCCTCGACGGCGGGAATGTGAATGAACTTCGGCTGGGTCTCAGCGGCGTTGCGGAAGCCCCGCTTCTGGCCGCGGGCCTGGACCGGTTCCAGGGGAAAGGCTGCTCCGAGGAACTCTGGGACGCGGTCTGCGACGCCGTCGACGAGCAACTATCGCCGGTGTCGGACCTGCGCGGCAGCGCGGACTACAAGCGCGAGATGACGCGGGTGTGGGTCAGGCGGACGCTCCGGGAGCTGGCGTCTTCGTGAGGTAAGCGCGTGGCGGACTATTCCATCGTCGGCAAGCCGGTCGACCGCCGGGACGCCGTCCAGAAGGTGACGGGCAGGGCGCTGCACGTGGGCAACATGGAGCCACCCGGGCTGTTGCACGTGGCGGTGCTCAGGAGCCCCCACCCGCACGCGCGCATCGTCGGCATCGACAAGTCCCGTGCCGAGGCCCACCCCGGCGTGGCCGCGGTGCTCACGGGCGCGGACATCGCCGCCATGCCGGGTATCACGCCCTACCACGGCCCCGCGTTCGCCGACCAGCCGGTGCTGGCCATCGACCGGGTGCGCCACGAGGGCGAGCAGGTGGTGGCGGTGGCCGCGGAGAGCCGGCGCGCGGCCGAGGAGGCGCTGGAATCGGTGGAAGTGGAGTACGAGCCGCTGCCGGTGGTGCTGGACGTGCTCGATGCTATCCGGCCGGACGCCCCCATCATCCACGACGATGTCCGCCCCTCCGGCGCGTTCGCCGACCTCGCCCACGTCAAGGCGGGCGACCGCTCCAACATCTGCTACCACTACAAGCTGCGCAAGGGCGACGTGGACCAGGCCTTCGCCGAGGCGGACCGGATCTTCGAGGACGTCTTCACGGCGCCGCCGGCCCAGCACGTGCCCATGGAACCCCACGTCTCGCTGGCCTACGTGGACGAGGGAGGGCGCATCAACATCCACACCGCCAGCCAGTCGCCGTCCTTCGTGCGCGGGGAGCTGGCGCGCATGCTGGGCGTGCCCATGAACCGCATCCGGGTGCGGGTGCCGTACCTGGGCGGCGGCTACGGCGCCAAGCTCTACAACAAGCTCGAGCCCATCGTGGCGCTTCTGGCCATGAAGACCGGCCGGCCCGTCAAGTACAGCCTGAGCCGCGAGGAGGAGTTCCAGACCGTCACCAAGCACGGCGTGGTGGTGAAGCTCAAGACCGCGGTCAAGGGCTCGGCCATGACCGCGCGCAAGTGCGAGGTGTACTGGGACACCGGCGCCTTCGCGGAGATCGGGCCCAGGATCGTCCACAAGTCCGGCTATACTTCGTCCGGTCCGTACAAGATTCCCAACGTTTCCATCGACTCCTACTGCGTCTACACCAACAAGCCGCCGGCCGGGCCGTTCCGGGGCTTCGGCGTGCCGCAGGTGATCTGGGCCTACGACTCGCAGATGGACATCGTCGCCCGGGGCCTGGGCGCGGACCCGGTGGAGTTCCGCCTGGAGCACGCCCTGGAGGAGGGGGACCTCTTCGTCACCGGGACGCCGATCCACGCCTGCGGCCTCAAGGAAGCCGTGCAACGGGCCGCGGACGCGGTGGGGTGGGGCAGCCGGGCGTCGGCTCCCGGCAATGAGCCGCCTCTTCCGGAGGCGGCGCGGCGGACAGCGGCGGGGACGGAGCAGCCGGGGAAGACCGCTTCGGGAACGAAGCGCCGCGGCAAGGGCATCGCCTGTGGCGTCAAGGCGGTGCTGACGCCCTCCATCTCCGGCGCCATCGTCATCCTCAACGCCGACGGCAGCGCCAACGTGCTCAGCAGCACGGTGGAGATGGGCCAGGGCTCTGAGAGCCTCCTGTCACAGATCACGGCCGAGGAGTTGGGGATCTCCTTCGACAAGGTGCACGTGGTCCAGCCCGACACCGACGTCACCCCCTACGACACCATCAGCGCGGGCAGCCGCTCCACCTACCACATGGGCAACGCCGTGCGCACCGCCGCGGCCAACGTCAAGGCGGAGCTGTTCGAGGCCGTGGCCGGCAAGCTGGAGATCGACGCCGCCGACCTGGAGGCCCGCGACGGCCGGGTGTTCGTGCGCGGCGCCGAGGAGCGCGGCATGACCGTCACCGAGGCGTTCCTGGCCAAGTTCGGCAGCCTCGGCACCACCATGGTCGGCGAAGGCCTGTGCCAGCCGGTGGTGACGCCCATGGACCCCGACACCGGCATGTCGGAGAAGTGCACCGAGTACTGGTTCGCCTCGGCCAGCGCCGTGGAAGTGGAGGTGGACCTGGAGACCGGACGCCTGGAAGTGCTGCAGTTCCACGCCGCCGGCGACGCCGGCACCGCCATCAACCCCAAGTACTGCGAGCAGCAGCTCGTGGGCGCGGCCACCATGCACCTCGGGCTGACGCTGTTCGAGCAGATGGTGTTCCAGGACGGCCAACTCCTCAACGGGTCGTTGCTGGACTACCAGATCGCCTCCATCAAGGACGTGCCCGCCGCCTGCCACCCGATCGTGGTGCAGGTGCCCCACAAGGACGGCCCCTTCGGCGCCAAGGGCATCGGCGAAACCGGCGCCCTCACCGTGGCCGCGGCCGTGGCCAACGCGCTGGAGGACGCGGTGGGCGTGCGCGTGCGCGACATCCCGCTGACCGCGGAACGGATCCATGAGGCGCTCAAGGCGGCGGGGAAGGCGAACGGTGCAAAGTAGGATCAACCTGACGGTCAATGGGCAGCCACGGCAGCTCGAGGTCAACGACGCCGACACCCTGCTGGAGGTCCTGCGCGACGGGCTCAAGCTCTGGAGCGTCCGGGAGTCCTGCGGCGTGGGCGCCTGCGGGAGCTGCACGGTTCTGCTGGACGGGAAACCGGTGAGCGCGTGCTTCCTGCTCGCCGCGCGCCTCGACGGCCGTTCGGTGGAGACCGTCGAGGGACTGGGCAGCGACGACGCGCTGCACCCGATCCAGCAGGCGTTCCTGGAGCACGACGCCGCCCAGTGCGGCTACTGTACCCCCGGCTTCATCATGGCGGCGAAGGCGTTGCTCGCAGAACACGGCGATCCCACCGACGACCAGATCCGCGAATACCTCTCGGGCAACCTGTGCCGCTGCGGCGGCTACCCCAACATCATGCGCGCTGTCCGCGCCGCGGCAGTTCAAACGAGCGAAGATTGACGCGAGCGACCATGGATGCAACAGCCGATCCCGAGCGCATGAAGCCGTTGCTCCAGCCCCGGAGCATCGCTTTGATCGGCGCGTCCGAACGCGCCCCCCACGCCGCCGCGCTCATGCGGAACCTGTTCCGGTTCGGCTTTCCCAAGGATCGCATCTACCCCGTCAACCCGCGTTACGAGCAGCTCTTCGATCTGCCCTGCTACCCGTCGGTGGGGGCGGTGCCGGGAGACGTGGACCTGGCGGTCATCGCGATACCGCGCGACGGCACCGTGCAGGTGATGGAGGAATGCGCCGCCAAGGGCGTGCGCGCCGCGCTTACCGTGGCCACGGGGTTCGGCGAGTTCGACGACGCGGGCCGGAAGTACCAGGCGGAGTTGGCCCGTATCGTGCGCGAGCACGGCATCGCGCTGGCCGGCCCCAACACCCTGGGTTATCTGGCCCTGGAATGCGGCGCCGCGCTGTGGTCTTCGCCGCTCCCCGAGCTGCTCACCACCGGGCCCGTTAGCGCGGTGTTCAGCAGCGCCGGGCTGCTCAACCTCTTCCTCAACACCGCGGCGGACCGTTGCCTGGGTTTTCGCTACGCCATCGCCCCCGGCAACCAGGTAGGCGCGGGCTTCACCGACTACCTGCGGGCGGCGGTGGACGACGACGGCACCCGGGTCATCGTCGCCGTGATCGAGTCCATGAGCCGTCCCGAGGAGATGGCGGGGCTGCTGGACCTCGCGCGGGAGCGTGAAAAGGTGGTCATCGCGCTGAGGCTGGGACGCTCCCAAAAGGGCGGGCGCGCGGTCGCCTCCCACTCGGGCAACATGGCCACCTCCGGCGCGGTGTGGGACGGTTTGTTCCGGCAGAAGGGCGTCATCCCGGTGGACAACCTGGATCAGATGCTGGAAGTCACGGCCCTGGCCGTGGGGACCCCGCGGCCGTTCCGTGCGGCCGCTCCGGGCGGCGTCGGCATCGTCACCATCTCGGGGGGCGATTGCAGCTTCCTGGCCGATATCTGCGAGCGCAACGGCGTCGACCTGCCCGAGCCCGCCGATGCCACCTACGAGGCGCTGAAGAGCTACTTCGACAAGGAATGCTTCAACGGCAACCCCCTGGACATCGAGGAACTGCACTGGGCGAACCGCCCCGGATATCTCGCATGCCTGGAAGCCTTCATGGGCGACGACAACTTCGCGGTGGTCTGCTGCCGCCTGAACCTGCCCAAGACTCCCAGCGACCGCCTGACGCAGTTGTACCGGGAGTCGACGGCCGCGCTGCGCCGCGGCGGCAAGCCGTTCCTGTTTCTTTCCCGTGCCAGCGAGCAGCTCGACCGGTCCTGGTTCGAGTTCTTCAAAGAGCTGGACGTGCCGTTGCTGCTGGAGTACGAGAAGTCGCTGTGCGCGGTGCGTGATGTCCTGGCGCTGTCGCGGCGTAGAGCGGACGGCGTGTCCGGTGGGGCCGGGCCAGCCGTCGTCGATGCGACGGAGACCGAGGCGCTGCGAGGGCTCCTCGCCGGGGGCACCGCCTCCCACGCCACCGGGCGGCTGCTGCTGGGGGCCTACGGCATCCCGATGGCACCCGAACAGTTGGTGCGCTCCCGCGAGGAGGCCGCGGATGCCGCCGTCGAAATGGGGTTCCCTGTCGTCTTGAAGATCGAGTCCGCGGACCTGCCCCACAAGACCGAGGCGGGCGGCGTGCGGCTCAACCTGGCGGGCGCCGAGGAGGTGTCACAGGCGTACGACCGGCTGCTGGAAGAGGTGGGGAAGAAGGCGCCCAGTGCCCGGATCGACGGGGTGCTGGTGCAGAAGATGGTGGAAGGGGTGGCGGAAGTCATCATCGGCACCTCGCGCACGCCGGACCTGGGTATCTGCCTCGTGTTCGGCTTGGGCGGCATCTACACCGAGGTGCTGAAGGACGTGTCGTTCCGGCTGCCGCCGCTGGGCCTCGAGGAGGCCCACGACATGATCCGCGAGATTCGCACCCACCCGCTGCTCACCGGCGCGCGCGGCCGGCCCAAGGCCGACGTCGCGGCCCTGGCGGAAGCCGTCGTGGCGCTGTCCCGGCTGGCGCTGGACTTTCGCGACGAAGTGGACGAAATCGAGTTCAACCCGCTCATGGTCCTGCCGGAGGGACAGGGGGTTCTGGCCGTGGACACGCTGGTCCGATGCGTGGATGCGCAAGGCTCGTCGCCACCGTAAACGCGCGGAGACCGGTAGGGCAGGTTCCGTGCCTGCTCCGCCGCGCGGGGTTTTGTAGGGGCGGGTTTCAAACCCGCCCGTGTACGCGCATTCAAGGAGTACGATCATGAAGATCACGGACATACAGCTCGAAGCCTTGGAGCTGCCGTACAAGAAGCCGCTCATCACCGCCACCAACCAGTTCTACTCGTCCAACGGCTTTCTGGTGAGCGCGGAGTCGGACTCGGGGCACACCGGCTACGGCTACATCGACGTGTTTCCGCGGACGGGCGAAACCCCCGCTTCGGTGCGCTACGCCATCGAGGAGATCATGCGGCCGCTCCTGGTGGGGCAACCCGTCGAGGAGCTGAACCGGCTGAACCAACTCATCAACTTCCGGATGGTGGACAACCGGCGCGCCAAGGGCGGCGTGGACATGGCGCTATACGACCTGCTGGGCAAGTGCTACGGCGCGCCTCTCTACGTGCTCCTGGGCGGGCTGGCGCGCAAGGAGATCACGGTCATCAAGATGGTGAGCGTGGGGTCGCCGATGGAGATGGCGCGGGAGTGCCGGGAGCTGGTGGGCCAGGGCTATCGCGCTCTCAAGCTCAAGGTCAGGGGCGAGGTGAGTCTGGACCTGGCGCGGATCACGGCGGTGCGCGACGCGGTAGGGCCGGACATCTATATCAAGGTGGACGCCAACGAGGCCTTCGACGCCAAGTCCGCCATCCGCATGGCCGCGGGCATGGCCGAGCTGGGAGTGGCGGTGTTCGAGCAGCCGCTGTCACGGCATCACGACGTGGCGCTGGCCGAGGTGAAGGCCCGGTCGAGCATCAAGATCGAAGCCGATCAGTCGGCCGGCTCGGTGCATGATGCTTTCAGGCTGATCCGCGACAACGCCTGCGACTCCATCAACACCGGCATCCTCAAGGCCGGCGGCGTGCAGCAGGCGCGCCAGATCACCGACATGTGCGCCCTGACCGGAACCGAGTGCGGCCTCAGCAACATCGCGGCGTGCATGGTGGGCGACGCTGCCCTGCTGCACTTGGCCCTGAGTTCCCCCGGCGTCTCCGAGTACTGCGAGATCGGCGAGTGCGAGGCCCTGACCGGCGACCCGTTCACCGGCATCAAGGTGGTGGACGGCAAGCTGGGCGTCCCGGAAGGCCCCGGCCTGGGCGTCACGAGAGCCGGGTAGGGGCGCGGACCTCCATGGAGCCCGCATCGACAGATGGCGCAGTCGGGGCGCGGGCGGGTTTGAAACCCGCCCCTACACCCGGCTTGTCGCAAGCGCAGGGCGCTGCGCCGGCGGAGCGACGCACCGTCCATCCCGGCTTCGCGCCGCGCTTCCCGTGGCTGAGCGGCGACCTGCAGACGCTCCGCTACTATTTCTTTCCCTGCAGCGAGGATCTCTCCGCGTGGCCGTCGGAGCGCTTGAGCTTCCCGGTACCGGATGGAGGCGGGGACGAGATGCTTGCCGTTCTGCATCGCCCGGGGCACGCCACGGACCGCCCGCTGGTGATCCTGGTGCACGGGCTCACCGGATGCGAGGGCAGCTCCTACATGTTCGAGACCACGCGGTTCTTCCTCGGCCAGGGCTATCCCGTCATGCGCCTCAACCTTCGTGGCGCGGGGCCGTCGCGGACGACCTGCCGCCGGAGCTATTGCGGGGGCTCCGGAGACAATGTCGAAGCGGCGCTGGCGGTCCTCGACATCGAGGAGGCGCGTCGCGGTATCGTGCTCGTGGGGTTCTCCCTCGGCGGCACCGTGATGCTGCACTATCTGGCGCAAACTGTCCGGGCGGTCTCTCCCCTCTGCGCGATTACGGTTTCAACGCCCCTCGACCTCGGGGCGGTCATCCGCAGGCTGATGCGCCCCCGCAATACGCTCTATCACCGGTGGCTGCTGGCGCGCATGAAGGAGGCGGTCATCGGCGGCGCCTCCGAGATCTCCCCATCGCAACAGGCTGCCGTCCTGGCCGCCCGCAGCATCCGCGACTTCGACAACGCCTTCACCGCGCCTCACCACGGCTTCGCGGACTGCGACGACTACTACACGCGCTGCTCGGTCACCGGATTGCTCGATCGCATCGACACGCCGTTGCTGCTGCTTCACGCCAGGAACGACCCCTGGATACCGGCCGATCCCTACGAGGACATCGCCCGCGACACACCACCCAACGTGACCCTGATGCTCACCGACAACGGCGGCCACGTGGGTTTCCACGACCGCCACGGCTCCACGCCCTGGTACAACACCGTCATCCAGACGTACCTGGAACAACGGCTGCCCATCTGAACGCCATGCTCGAATCAACACCCTCTCCCTCTGGGAGAGGGTCGGGGTGAGGGAGTCCGGAGGGGCAGGGTTGCCGGGGAGCCCTCACCCGGCCTTCGGCCACCCTCTCCCAAAGGGAGAGGGGTTGGATTTGCAAGGCGGTTACCGGCTCAGGATGATCGAGATGGTGCCCGTCATGACCGCGAAGGTGCCGGTGACGGTGCGGGTGTTGATGCGCTCGAGGCCGCGCAGGAAGACCACGGTCAGGATGAGGGTCCACAAGGGGCTCGAAGCGACGATGGGAGACACCACCACGACACGGCCGAGGCTCACGGCGATGAGCGACAGCAACGAGCCGGCGGATTCGAAGAAGCCCGAAAGGATGAACGGGGGCACGGCGCTTCGGTTGAGCACGAACTGCTCGGTCCGGAGACGGACCTGGACGTACGGACCCAACGAGACGAAGGACACGATGGCCAGGATGGCGGCGAAGTAGAGCGGTTCGTTGGAGATGTCGAAGGCGATGCGCCTGATCGGGAACGCGACGCCGGCGAACAGGGCCGCCAGGAGCGAAAAGATCCCTTCCCACCAGCGATAGCGCAAACCTGATTCCGCCGGCTGCCAGGAGATTAACGCGATGCCGCCCACCACCAGAAGGGTCCCGGCAATGATCCCCGGGCTGGCCTGCTCCCCCAGGAAGACGATGGCGATGACCGCGCTCCACAGCGGATAGGTGTTGCGCAGGGGCTCGGCCCGTGCGGCCCCCAGGCGGTGGATGCCGGTCAACTGCAGCAGGCTCGTGGCGGTCTGAAGAACTCCCAGTCCGACGAACAGCAGCAGCGGCGTCCATTCGACATGGGGAATGCCGCCCATCAGGAACACCCCGCTCCAGAAAACGACCGTGCGCAGGCAGAGCAGCACGCAGGCCGCGGTCAGCGGGGAAGAGTGGGCCATCCCCATGCGCGCGGTGATGGTGCCTCCGGAGTAGAGGATGGCGGCGGCGAGGGCGATGAATTCGGGTCGCATGGGATTGAAGCAACGGATCCGGGATCCGGCGTGCGCCGATCCGATCCAGTGTCCTTTTTTAACCTTGTGGGAGCGGGTTTCAAACCCGCATTTATAGCAGCGGCAGGATGGCGCCGAACAGCACGCCTTCGAACAGCGTCCGTTTCAGCACCAGCTCCAGGCTCACGTACACCAGCGCCCACACGGTCGCGGCCGCCACCGCGCACCGCGTCCAGGAGAGCCGGGCGAAGCTCCGCAGGAAGAGCACCATGTAGATGGGGATGGTGGGCTGGAAGCCGATGAGGAGCACCAGCACGCAGAAGACCCCGAGCCACGCCACGACGGGGGCGGCCTTGGCCCAGGGCGCCACCTCCACGGAGTCGTCGGGGGCGGCGCTCGGGGAGAGCAGTTCGCGGCCGAGGCAGAAGAGGATGAACACCAGGGTCGGGATTCCCAGCACCAGCGGCACGAGCCCGCCCTGTCCATCGAAGCCGAAGGACGGGATGACCACCAGCAGCACTACCGCCAGGTAGAGCAGGTTGACGATCACGTAGCTGTAATTCACCTGGTTCATGGCTTCGCCGTCGCGCGGGTACGCATCCGGGTGATCACCGGCACCGCCACCATGGTCACGATGAGGATCCAGGAGATGAGGCTGTTGAAGAAGCCGAGGTAGCTGCCGTCGTGGATCCTGAGCGTCAGCAGGAACGACTTCTCGGCGAGGTTGCCTAGCACGAAGCCGATGACCAGGGGCAGCACCGGCACCCCCGCCCGCCGCATGCCGAAGCCGAGGATTCCCAGCAGCACCACCAGCACCACGTCCCAGATGTTCTCCCGCAGGATGTAGGTCCCGGCCAGCGCCACCACCGCGATGATGGCGGAAAGGTAATGCACCGGCACCCGGGTGATGATGGCCAGATAGCGGGCGGCCAGCAGGCCGGCGATGCTGGCGAAGGCGTTGGAGACCACGTAGCCGTTGAGCAGGGTCCAGATGAAGATGGGGTTGTCGAGGATCAACTGCGGCCCGGGCGAGACTCCGTGCATGATGAAGATGCTCAGCAGCAGCGCCATGGCCAGGCTGCCGGGTATGCCGAAGCTCAGGGTGGTCAGCAGCGCGCCGCCGTCCTTGGAGTCGTTGGCCGCCTCGCTGGCGATGACGCCCTCGGGATTGCCGGTGCCGAAAGTGTCGGGGCTTCTGGAGGACTGTACGGCCACCGTGTAGGCGATGAGGTTGGCGGTCTCGCCGCCCACCCCGGGGATGATCCCCACCAGGGTGCCGATGGACGAGCTGCGCAGCAGGCAGACGGCGTAGCGGAAGTTCTCCATCACTCCTTGCCACGCGCCCCGGATGGTGGCCTGGATGTTGTCGCGGGCGATGGTGCCGCCCTGGGCCGAGTAGTTGATCAGCTCGCCGATGGCGAAGAGTCCCACGAAGAACGGGATCAGGGGAATGCCGTCCCACAGGTACTCGCTCCCCATGGTGTAGCGGATGAGGCCGGTGGGCTCGTTGAGGCCCACCAGCGACAGCAGGATGCCGACCCCGCCGGCGATGAGTCCGTTAAGAAGCGAGCCCTGGCTCACCGTGGCGGTGGTGACCAGCCCGAACACCACCAGCCAGAAGATCTCCGGATGGCCGAAGGCGATCACCAGCGGGCGCATGACCTGGATCAGCAGCGCCAGGATCACGAGCCCGAAAAGCGCCCCCAGCAGGCACGCCCCGGCCGACAGCCCCAGCGCTCGGGCGGCCTCGCCGCGCTTGGCCATGGGGTAGCCGTCGAAGCAGGTGGCGGCGTTCACCGGGGTGCCCGGGGTGTTGAGCAGGATGGCGCTGATCGAGCCGCCGAAGGAGCTGGCCCCCATGATGCCCGAGAACAGGTAGACCGCGGTGATGGCGTCCCAGGTGAAGGTGAACGGCAGCAGCATCGACATGGCGAGGATGCCGCCGAGCCCCGGCACCGCGCCGAAGACCAGGCCGATGATGCTGCCGAAGAACAGCGTCAGAAGGACGTGCGGCTCGCCGATGGTGGCTAGTGCGCCGCCGAATCCCTCAAACATGGATACGGGTGTCCCGGGTCACGACAATTCCGTATCCCGGATCACGTGAGACTGCGCGGAACATGTCGGCAGGTTTGTGATCGGCACCACGCCACGGCGAGATGTAGGGGCGGGTTTCAAACCCGCCCGCGCCGATATCTTTTGACACGGTCCCGGCCCAGCGGGACCGTGTCGCAAGCAAGCCGGGAATCACTTGATGTACTTCTTGAGCAACGCGGAGTTCTTCTGCACCAGCGCGAGCATGTCGGCGACGAGCTTGGTGGTGTCCTGCTTGCTCAAGGGCGCGACGATGTTGCCGTTGGCCTCGATCTTCTCCTTCAGCGCCGCGTCGTTGTTGGCCTTCACCAGGGCCGCTTCTATGACGGAAGCGATCTCCGGAGGCGTCTTGGGCGGCAGCGCGTAGAGGTTCTGTCCCACCAGCGAGGACGCCCCCAGTTCGGGGAATCCCTGCTCCACCCCCGTGGGGATGTTCGGGAACTTGGGATGCCGTTTCGGCAAGTAGACGACGATGGCCTTGGCCTCGCCCGACTGCACCGCCGTGGTCCAGCGCTTGACCAGCGGCAGGTTGGTGATGGAGAAGTCGCCCCGGATGATGCCGGTGATCAGCTCGGGACCCTTGAAGCCGGCGATGAACTCCACCGGGAAGCCCACCAGGTTGGCGGTGATGACCGAGATCGGGAACGTGTTCCCGCCGGTCCCGGTGATGCCCGCCTTGATGGGCTTCTTGGCCGTCTTCATCTGCTTGAGCGACGTCCACTGGTCCTTGCCCGCCTTGGTGGTGGCCTGCATGAAGTACGGGTTGGACACCTGCCGTCCGATCCAGGTGAAGGTCCGCAGGTCGGGGTCCATTCCGCGCGCCGCCTGGTTGACGGCCTGCCCGGGCAGGTTGATGGCGGCCATGGTATGGCCGTCGGGCTTGGACCGGTTCAGGATGGTCACGGAGTTCCGGCCCCCGGCCCCCGGCACGTTCCGGATCACCACGGGCACGCCCAGGGCCTTCGACATCACCTCGCCCTGGAGCCTGGCGGCGGTGTCCATGGCGCCCCCCACCGAGAATCCCACCAGGATGGTGACGGGCTTGCTGGGCTTCCACGCGGCCGCCGCCGGCGTCGCCGCCAGCGCCAGCGACATGGCGACGAGCGCCACGAGGGAGGCCTTCAACAACGATTTCGGAATTCGCATCACGGGCTCCTTTCGGTTTGAAGAGGCTCTTTCAGGAAAACACCTTCCAGACGATGGCCATGGTGAAAGCGAGGTTGAAGCCGATCATCCACTTCAACAGAAGCAATTGCCCTTCGATCCGTTGGGTGTCGGCCTTGGTAGCCAATTGCGTTTCGATGGCTTCCGCGAACGCCTCCTTCTGCGCTTCCGCGAAGGCGACGGCCTGCTTGTGTTCGAGTCCCGCCTCTTCAAGACGTTGCGCGAACTTCAGTGTATCGAATGTAGTGAGACTCATAGTGTTTGCAGCGGTACATGGCCAGCGCGCGTAAAAAGTTTCGCACTCCTTCAATCCCCGGTCAAGGTCTTCCGTGATCGCATGAGCGACGGGTCGAATGGCTGCAGCAGCCCCTCCAGCCGCACCTCCCGCACCCTGTCCTGAGGCGGCCGCGCCCGCTGCGGGTACTGGACCGGCGGCGCTGGTTTGGTGGCGTCCAGGATCATCACCGCGCCCATGACGGGCTCGTGGGTGCCGTCCACCGTATAGGTCCAGTTGGACGGCAGCAGGTCGCCGGGCCCGTTCCAGTCCGGGATCGTGAGCACGTCCTTGTCCGGGCGCATGCGCGTCCCCACCGCCCAGGTCACTTCGGGCTCGTTGAACACGTTGATGTCGTCGTCCACCACCACCACGCAGCGGAGGTTCTCGGGCTCCGTCGTGATGGCCGCCATGGCCGCGCGCTTGACCTCCGAGTCCTTGGTCTTGCGGATGGAGATGTAGCAGTGGGTGCGGGCGTGGGCCGGCACGTTGACGTTGACGACGCCGGGGACGGCCTCCCGCACCCGCCGGTAGATGGTGCCCATGCGCGGCAGGCTGCCCAGCACCAGGTGCTCCTGGCCGGCCGGGAACACGTCGTAGTAGATGGGGTTCCGGCGCATGGTCATGGCGGACACGTGCATCACCGGCTGGGCGCCCACGCTCACGTAGTAGCCGGTCCATTCCCCGAACGGGCCTTCGAGCTTGGTCTCGTCCGGCAGGAGCCGCCCCTCGATGACGATCTCGGCGTGGGCCGGCACCGTGAGGTCCACGGTCTCGGCCTTGACCAGCTCGATGGGCTCCTGCAGGAGCGCCCCCGCCTCGGCGAACTCGCCGCCGATCCCCGGCAGCCGCGACACCGCCCCGAGCATGAACGTGGGGTAATGTCCGATGACCAGGGCGAACTCCGTTGGCTCGCCCCGCTCCGAATTGCGCCGGTAGATGTAGCCGCCGTGGTGGCTTCCCTGGATGTAGACGCCGAGGGTGCGGGGATCGTGCACCTGATGGCGGTAGAGGCCGGCGTTCTGCGCCCCGGTATCGGGATCCCTGAGGATCATCACGCCGCCGGTAACGTAGGGGCCGGCGTCGAGTTCGTTATGGAACGGAATGGGCAGCGCCGACAGGTCCACCGCGTCTCCCTTGAGCACCACCTCCTTCACCGGCCCTTCCACCACGGTCTCCGCCTGGATCGGCTTGGCCTGCCGTTCGCCGTAGACCCGGGCCATGTCCGCCACGCTTGTGCCCAGCGCCAGCGCCAGCCGCTCGTAGGTCGCCGTCAGGTTGATGACCAGCGGCATGGACGACCCCTCCACGTCGGTGAAGACCAGCGCCGGAAACCTGCCGTCCTCGCCCAGCCGCTCGGCGATGGAAGTGATGTCGAACCTACGGTCCACCCGCCGGGTGACCATGTGGATCTGGTCCGGCGCCGATGCCGCCAGTTGCTCGATGAACGCTCGCAGGTCCTTTGCCATGGATGCCGTCCCTTCGCCTCGGTGGGGAAGCGTGCTCTGCCCATCCATAACACACCGGGACAGGATAGTTGATCGAGACTTCCGGCGTTTGTCCGGATTCGAACCGGCGAGGCATGGGCGGGCCATGTCACGGCCGCATGCAGCAAGGACGGATTGACTACTTCCAACCGGTTCAGTATTTTCCAATTCGAAAAAGCGGTGGATCGTCGGCCACGTCATGCGCACGCAAGAAGGAATTCCACAGCGTTTCCTGACACTACCCCTGTGTTTGCTTCTGACCCTGTTCCTCGCGGCTTGCGGAACGAGTTCCAGGGGCACCGGCGCCGGCGAAAAAGAGGGTGTCTCCATGCGGTCCTTGGCGCGGTCTCTTAGTGTCCTTTCGGTGTTGTTTCTCGTCGCGTGTGGGGCCGGTTCGATGCGGGCTTTACTGACGTTGATGTTGGTGCTCGCCGTCGCAGGGTGCGGAGGCGGTGGAGGCCTCGATCCTGGTACGGACGTTGGGCCCGGGCTTCCTGGAAGGCCTGCTGTTCCTGCTTCCCTGGCAGGGTCCGACGTATACGAGAACATTGCCGGTACCGATCCGCGGGATACCTGGAAGGAGACTCAGCCAATCGAATCGTACTTCGATTTGATCCGGTATCCCCGCCCTGACCTCTCTCGGTCGAGAGGCGAGTTTCTCGGGTCGAGAAACGGGATCGCCTATACGCGGCGAATGTCAGGTCCGACCGACACGATAGACATCGACTTCACCGGCTACTTCCCGAACATGCCTGACTTCGTTCAGGGGATCCTGGAGCGGGCCGGCAAGTCGTGGTCCTACCGTCTGAAAGACGTCCTGGGTCCGCATCTGCTGACGGATGGAGTTGTGACGAGGCTCCCCCGGAATGATGGGGGATACCCCCTCCCCTACTACAACGACGGGATTCTGGTGGATGCAGACACAGACTACCAGAACCCGGCCGTGTCTGTCCCATGGCGAGGTTCCAGAGCCGACATGCGTGATCATCAATCCCACGGGGAAGACTTCATGGTCAGGTCGGGATGGGTCAATTTTTCGGCCAAGGGCATTGAGTGTTGTGGAGATATCTTTGCTCGCCATATCGCGGCACACGAGATCGGGCACGCTATCGGACAGTCGGCTTCGCCGGAGAGTAGTCCTGATCAGATTGCCCGTTACGTGGATCCTGAGCGAGGTGTCTGGACCGGACCGGCATTGACAGCGGCTAACGGTGGAGTTCAGGTGTCCTTCCAGGAACAACTGTCCGGCGGCGGATTCGATTTCGGCCACCTCGGCGCTTGTCCAATGATCAACTCCTATTGTGGAGACGACAGGATAATCCCCCACGAGCTGGACTTCGCCTACTTGAAGGACATCGGCTACACGGTCCTGGATGAGTATCCCGACGACCCCGAAACGTACAACTACGGAGCATGGGCCGACCACTCGGCGTGGTCCGTCACGGTCAAGCGAGCCTTGCTCTTCGATCCGTTCAGAATCGACGACTACATCGGTGTGGAGGCGCGGGTGATGGGCAATCCATCAAACGCCAATTTCTCCGACACCCATGGTGGACAGGTGACTTGGACCGGGTCGCTTCTCGCCACGGACTTGACTGCCTTTGGTCCCGTATTCGGCGACGCCGAGATCACGCTGTCGGCCGATACCTTGGCCGGCACGGTGGCGTTCACCGAACTTGAGACTGTCCGGAAATCCAACAGGGGAAACGGCGAGTTGACCAGTTGGAGAAGTGGACGGTTGGACTATCCCGTGAGCGTAACGGGCAACGGGTTTCAGGACGTGGATGGGCGGGTAGTGGGGGCCTTGTATGGTCCATCGCATGAGGAGGCGGCAGGAACGTTGCATGACGGGGTAGTGAAGATCACGGGTGCCTTTGGCGGCAAGGCGCCCATGCGCTCCGGCCCGGAACGTTTCCACGTATACGACAATACGGCAGGTGCCGACCCCCGGGATACATGGCGACCCCACCGACCGATCCAGTCGTACTTCGATTTGATGGCGTCTCCTGGCCAGCCTGTCCCCTCCCGGTTGCGAGGCAAGGCTCTGGGCTCAAGGGACGGGATTCACTATGGCCAAGACATGTCCGGTCCGACCGACACCATCGACATCGACTTCCTCTGGTATGGTCAGAGTATTCCGGAACACCTCCTTGGAGTCATGGAGAGGGCCGGTAAGGCGTGGTCGTACCGCCTGAAGGATGTCCTCGGTCCGCATCGGTTGACGGACGGAGTCGTAACGAGGCTCGACCGTGATGAAAGGGGACACTCCGTCCCCTACGAAAACGATGGACTCCTGGTGGGTTCAGAGTTGAGACACTACACTAGTGCCTACTTGCGTGACCATGAATCTGCCGGGGACGACTTCATGGCAAGGTCCAGCGGCCTTCGGTTGTCGGATCACGATATCTCGTGTTGTGGAAACGTCCTGGGGGGTCAACTCGCGGCCCGAATGGTCGGCCATGCCCTCGGACACTCGGCATCGTCGAACTATACTCCGGATCAGATTGCCCGTCACGTGGACTACGAGCGTGGGGTATGGACCGGTCCCGCGGTGACGGAGGCAAATGGTGGAGTCCAGGTGTCTTTCGAGAAGCATCATGACGGCACCTTCAACTTCGATCGCCTGGGAGCGTGTCCGATGATCATGTCCAGGTGCGGCGATGACCGGATGACGCCTCACGAGTTGGACTTCGCGTACATGAAGGACATTGGCTACACGGTCTCGGATGAGTATCCTTCCGACCCCGAAATGTATAGCTACGGAGCATGGGCCGAACACTCGGCCTGGTCCGTGACGGTCAAGCGGGTCTTGCTCTTCGATCCGTCCAGGATCGACGACTACATCGTCGTGGAGCCCGAGGTTGCCGGCAACCCGTCAGAGCCGGCTTTCTCCGACATTCATGGTGGAACCGTGACCTGGAACGGGTCGCTTCTGGCCACGGACTTGACCACTTTTGCCCCTGTATTCGGCAGCGCCGAGATCACGCTGTCCGCTGATACGTTGGACGGTACCGCAGTGTTCACCGATCTCGAGACTGTTCGAAAAACCGACACGGGGCAAGTTGTGCTGACCGGTTGGAGCCCTGGACGGCTGGACTATCCCGTCAGCGTAACGAGCAATGGGTTTCAGGACGCAGATGGGAGAGTGTCGGGAACGCTGTTCGGACCTGCACACGAGGAAGCGGCCGGAACATTGCATGACGAGGTAGAGAAGATCGCCGGTGCCTTTGGTGGACGGCGATGAGACTCATCCCCCGCACACCAGCCACTAGTCCTTGAAATCCCACCGCCTATGGCATAGACGGTAGTCTTTCGAGAGACCTGCCATGGGAACTTATCTGCTTCGCCGCCTGGTCGGGACGATCCCGGTCATGGTGCTGATCAGCCTGCTGGTGTTCCTGCTGATCCAGGCGGCTCCAGGCGATCCCACGCTCATGCTGCTGGGCGAGGACTCCACCCAGGAGGACATCGATCGGGCCAGGGAGCGGTGGGGGCTGGACCAGCCCGTCTACGTCCAGTACGTCAAGTTCTTCATGTCCGCGGTCAAGGGGGACTTCGGCCGCTCCTTCAAGTACGACGAGCCGGTGCTGGACGTGATCGTCGCCCGCATTCCGGCGACCCTGGAGCTGGCTACCGCCTCGGTCATCATCGCGGTCATATTCGCCATACCCCTCGGGGTATGGGCGGCGGCCAAGCCCAACTCCTGGGTGGACAACACGGGTACGACCTTCGGCCTGTTCGGCATCAGCATGCCCAGCTTCTGGTTCGGGATCATGCTGATCCTGCTGTTCGCCGGCATACTCAATATTCTCCCGTCCGCGGGACGGGATACCTACGGCATCTCCGGGGAGCCCATAACCGGCTTCTACATCCTCGACAGCGCGCTCCAGGGGAACTGGGCCGGAGTGCGGGACGGCGCCGAGCACGTCTTTCTGCCGGCGCTGGCGCTGGGCTCCAACATGCTCGGGATCCTCATGCGCGTGACCCGCTCGTCGGTGCTGGAGGTCATGCACGAGGAGTACGTGACCACGGCCCGGGCCAAGGGGCTGGTGGAGCGCAAGGTGCTGTGGCGCCACGTGGTGAGCAACGCGCTGATCCCGGTCATCACCGTGGTGGGGCTGGAGCTGGGCACGCTCCTGAGCGGCTCGATCATCGTGGAGACGGTCTTCTCGTGGCCCGGCAGCGGCAGCCTGCTGGTCACCGCTCTCAACGCCCGGGACCATCCGCTGGTGACCGGGCTGGTGCTGGTGTACACGGCGGCGTTCGTCGCCATCAATTTTCTGATCGACGTGCTCTATGCAATCATCGACCCCAGAATCCGGTATTAACATCGGCAACATGGGCCAGCCGGAAGGCGGGACCACGCGGCGCGGCGGTCAGTGGTGGCGCCCGTGGATGCGGACCAAGGTCTACATCGGCGGCTCCATCGTCGTGGTCTTCGCCATCGTGGGAGCGTTCGGGCCGTTCGTGGCGCCTTACGATCCCAACCACCAGAGCCTCGAAAGCATGCTGTGGGCGCCCCAGTGGTTCTGGGGGCCCCATTTCCTCGGCACCGACAACCTCGGCCGGGACATCCTGAGCCGTATCATCTTCGGCGCCCGGGTGTCTCTGCTGATCGCCTTCGCCGTCGTGTTCATCTCCGGCATGGTGGGCGTGATCCTGGGGGCCACCTCCGGCTATTTCGGCGGCAACATCGACTTCACCATCCAGAAGTTCGTGGAGGTGGTGTGGGCCTTTCCGCCGCTCTTGCTGGCGCTCAGCATCATGGCGTTCCTGGGACAGGGGCTCGGCAACCTCATCCTGGCGCTGGTGGCGCAACGCTGGATACAGTACTGCCGGGTGACCCGGGGGCAGAGCCTGTCGCTCAAGGCCCGGGAGTTCGTCATCTCCGCCAAGTCGCTCGGAGCCAGCCACACCCAGATCATCGCGCGCCACATCATCCCCAACCTCATCCAGGTGTCGCTGGTCATCGGCACCTTTGCCATGGCTTCCTCGATCATCTCGGAGGCGAGCCTGAGCTTCCTCGGCCTGGGCGTGCCCCCCGAGATCCCCACCTGGGGCACCATGCTCGCCGACGGCCGCATCTACATCAGCACGGCGTGGTGGCTGGCGCTGTTCCCCGGCCTGTCCATCTTCGTGACCGTGCTGGGGATCAACCTCCTGGGCGACGCCCTGCGCGACGTCCTGGACCCGAGGCTCAAGCGGGCGGGAACCTACATTTGACATCCTCGACGCCACGGCTGGGCATGGTGCTGTACCACGGCATCGACAGCGGCGACGAGTTGCGCAACTACGCCCGGGTCGCGGAGGAGGCGGGCTTCGACTCCCTGTGGGTGACGGAGCGCTACTTCCACGAGGAGACCTTCTCGCTGCTGGGGTTCCTGGCCGCGGCCACCACGCGCATCGGGCTCGGCCTCGGCGTTACGAATCCCTACACGCGGAACCCGGCGCTCTTGGGCATGTCCGCGGCGACCCTGGACCGGATTTCCGGGGGCCGCTTCCTGCTCGGGCTGGGACGGAGCGACAAGTGGGTGATCGAGGGCCGCATGGGCATGCCCTACGAGCGGCCGCTGGCCCACATGAAGGAGACGGTGGCGCAGCTCAGGCGCCTGTTGGCCGGCGAGCGCGCCAGCGGCGCGGCCGCCTATTGGGATCTCCAGGCCGTGCGGCTGGCGGTGACGCCGGCGCAGGAAAGCCTGCCGATCTACCTGGCCGCCATCGGCCCCAAGGCGCTGCGGCTGGCGGGCGCGGTGGCCGACGGCGTGCTGCTAAACGCCTACGTGCCGGCGAGCTACGTGCGCTACGCGGTCGGAGAGATCGCGGCCGCGGCCCGCGAGGCCGGGCGCGATCCGGCCTCCATCGACATCGCCTGCATGCTGATCGTGCGGCTGACCGACGATCCCGCGCGAATGATGCCGGCCCTCAAGGAACGGATGGTGCGGCTCCTGGCCGAACCTCACGTGGGGGAGGTGCTGCTGGAGCGGGGCGGCTTCGATCCGGGTATCCTGCCGGAACTTCGCGCCACCGCCGAGGGCAACGGCGAGAAGGCCGCTGTCGGGCTCATCACCGAGGAGATGGTGGAGTCGTTCTACCTGCTCGGCGATGCTCCGGAGTGCCGCCGGCGCATTGCCGAATACCGCGACGCCGGGGTAGACCATCCGTTGCTGCTCCCCCGGCTCGAGGACTACGAGAGCGCAGTGGAGGCGCTGGGACCGCGCGCGTAGAGCGTTCGCCCGTGGCTCGACGGCAACATGCAATGGCGTGACCATATGATCAGCACTGTCTAATCATATGATGAACCCTGATTCACCAAGTCCGCGGCCCCGCAAACCGCTCAACGTCCGCTTCTTCTACGGCTGGGTGGTGGTGGCGACGACCTTCACGGCATCGCTCATGGCCGCGGGTATCCGCGCCGCGCCGCAGACCTTCGTGCGGCCGCTGGAAGCGGAGTTTGGCTGGGGCCGGGGTGCGATAAACGCCGCCGTATCCCTCAACCTGGTGCTGTATGGGGCCATCGGTCCGTTCGCCGGGCGCGTCCAGGACCGCCGGGGACCGCGGGTGGTGATGCTGACGGCGCTGACGCTGTTGGCGGTGGGGGCGGGGGCGACCGCGTTCATCAACCGGCTGTGGGAGTTCCTGCTGGTGTGGGGCCTGATCGTCGGCACCGGCGCCGGCGGCATTTCGTCGGTGCTGGCCGCCAGCGTCGCCCATCGCTGGTTCGTGCGCCACCGCGGCGTGGTGCTGGGGCTGCTCAACAGCGCCGGCTCGACCGGGCAGCTCATCTTCATCCCGGTGGTGCTGGGCATGGTCGTGGCCTGGGGCTGGCGCGTCGCCGCCATGACCCTTTCGAGTCTGGCGGTGGTGGCCTTCCTGCTGGTGTGGTGGCTCATGCGCAGCGATCCGGCCGACGTGGGGGAGGAGGCGCTGGGCGAGTCGGAGGCCAACGCGTCCGCGGCCGCGAGCCCGGGCGGCGTGGCGCCGGTCACCGCCACCACGGTGCGGGACGCGCTCCGGACGCGCACCTTCTGGCTCCTGGCCGCCGGCTACGCCATCTGCGGCGGCACCTCCAACGGCCTCATCGGCGCGAACATGATCCCGCACGCCCTGGACATCGGCATCAGCCACCAGGTGGCCAGCATAACCGTGGGGATCATGGCCGGCCTGAATTTCGTCGGCACCATGGGGGCCGGGTGGCTCTGCGACCGCATGGACCCGCGCAAGGTGCTGGCCTGGATCTACGGTCTGCGGGCGGTGTCGCTGTTCATCCTGCCGTCGGTCACCGGCCCCGCCGGCATGTTCGTCTTCGCGGTGATCTACGGCCTGGACTGGTTCGCCACGGTGCCGCCGGTGGTGGCCATCGCCGGCAACACCTTCGGCAAGAACTCGGTGGGCAGCATCTACGGCCTGATCTTCCTGGCGCACCAACTGGGCGGCGCCGCCATGGCCCAGGGCAGCGGCATCGCCTACGACGTGTTCGGCGACTACGTCCCGTCCTTCCTCACCGGCGCGGTGCTGGCCGTGCTGGCCGCGATGATGTCGCTGGCCATCGCCAAGGACCCGCCGGTCCGGCTGGCGCCGCCCCAGCCCGGACTGGCGGCCACGTAGGAAACGGGGATGGCGTCCTTCGACTTCGCTGCGCTACGCTCAGGACGAACGGTGCTGAGACAATCAAGCCGTTCGTCCTGAGCCCTTCGACAAGCTCAGGACAGGCTTTGCGGAGTGCCAGCGGAGCGAAGTCGAAGGACGCCATAACGAGGCGGGCCGGACCGGTTGTGACCATGACGGAGACACTCCATGGCTTGTGATCCCGACTACCTCAGCTTTTCCGACGCGGAGTACGAGCGCCGCCATGCGGCGGTGCAGGCGCGCATGGACCGCATGGGCCTGGAGGCCGTGGTGTTCTACGGCAGCCGCACGTCGCCGGACATCCACTACCTCAGCAACTGGCTCACCACCACCGAGGCCCACTTCATCTACCCGCGCGAGGGGGAGCCGACGCTCTTCGTGCAGTTGTCCAACCACCTGCCCAACGCCAAGCGCATGGCCGTCATCGACGACGTGCGCTTCGGCGGCTCCAGCCCCACCGGCTCGGTGGACTCGGTGCCCCGGGTGCTGGAGAACCTGAAGGAGCGGGGCCTGGAAAAGGCCGTCGTGGGCCTTTGCGGCAACGTGCCCTACCGGCATTACCTGCGGCTCGTGGAAGCATTGCCGGGGGTCGAGTGGAAGGACTTCAGCGCCGAGATGCGTGACCAGCGCCAGGTGAAGAGCGCCGAGGAGATCGAGCGGCTGCGCCAAGCCGCGGCCATGAGCGACGACTCGGTGGCGGCCCTCACCGAGCACGCGCGCCCCGGCATTCCCGAGCACGAGCTGGCGCGGATCGTCGAGGACGTCTACCTGGGCAAGGGCGGCATCAACGGCATCCACTTCATGATCACCACCTCCATGCACGACCCCAGGGGCGGCGTGCCCCAGCAGCACCTGTCCAACCGCATCCTGCGGAAGGGCGACGTGCTTGTCACCGAGATCAGCACCAACTACGCAGGCTACACCGGCCAGGTGCTACGCACCTTCACCATCGGCGAGGAACCCACCCCGGAGTACCGGCGCCTCCACGATGTGGCCATGGAGGCCTTCGACCGCATCGCCGGCGTCATCAAGGCCGGTGCCGGAACCGAAGAGGTGTTGAAGGCCGCGGACGTGGTCCACGAGCGGGGCTTCACCGTCTACGACGACGTGGTCCACGGCGCCAGCCAGTTGCCGCCGATCCTGCGGACGTCGACGACCAGCCGTGGGGCGCCGCCCGACTTTCGTTTCGAGACGGACATGTGCCTGGTGATACAGCCCAACGTGGTGACGGAAGACGGCTTGCGCGGGGTCCAGTTCGGCGAGATGATGCGGGTGACCGACAGCGGGCTGGAGAACATGCACGACTGCCCGCGGGAGCTGATCGTGTGCAGGAACGGATGACCGTTGACGATTTGCCCGGCCGCGGGCGGGTTTGAAACCCGCCCCTACGGTCATCGCGCCCGGCCGACGATCAAGGATCCCGCGCAGCTCTGGGGAGCTGTTCGTGAGACACGATACTCGACACAACAGCGGAAGTGCCGCCACCGTATTGGCGTTGGCCCTGTGGATGCTCTGCGCGGTCGCGTGGCCGCCCCGGGCCGCCGCCGCGGACGATCCCGTGGCGCGGGGGAAATACCTCGTCCGCGCCGGCCTTTGCGTCGCCTGCCACACCGACTACAAGAACAAGGGAGCCGAGCTTGCCGGCGGCTACGCCATCGAGGTCCCCTTCGGCGTCATCTACAGCACCAACATCACGCCGGACCCCGAAACCGGCATCGGCAGGTGGAGCGACGAAGAGTTCCTCCGGGCCATGCGCAAGGGGATCGGCCGCCGCGGCCAGCACCTCTTCCCGGCCTTCCCCTACACTTCCTTCACCCGGATGACCGACGAGGACATCCTCGCCCTCAAGGCGTACCTGTCCACGGTCAAGCCCGTGCGCAGGGAGAACCGGGAGCCCGAGCTGACAGTGCCCTTCAACTGGCGCTTCCTGTTGGCGGGCTGGAAGTGGCGCTATTTCGAGGAGGGTGCGTGGACCCCCGACCCGGCCAAGCCCGCGCAGTGGAACCGGGGCGCCTATCTCGTCCAGGCGGTCACGCACTGCGCCGAGTGCCACACCCCGCGCGACTGGGCCGGCGGACTGCAACGCGAGTTCCTGATGGCGGGGGCCGCCGACGGCCCCGAGGGCGAAACCGCGCCCAACATCACGGCGCACGAGAAGACCGGCGTGGGCGACTGGTCCGCGGACGACATGGCGGAGCTCCTGAAGAGCAGCTACAAACCCGACGGCGACAACGTCCAGGGCCTCATGGAACGGGTCATCATCCACGGCTACGAGCACATGACAGACGAGGACCTCACCGCCATCGCCGTCTACCTGCGCTCGCTGCCCGCCATTGACAACCGCATCGAATGATTCGTTCCAATGGTCGCGGATCTCGGTTTCACGGCCCTCCGACCCCCTCTCCCTCTGGGAGAGGGTCGGGGTGAGGGCCCTCGTTACAAGCTCGTAGGTCGGGTTAGCCGAAAGGCGTAACCCGACACCGCAACGCATCCCGTCGGATTACGCTTCGCCAATCCGACCTACGGCGACCTACGAGAGCCCGGAGCCCGAATCCAGGCCTAGCAGCCTGGCGGCGTTGCCGCCGCAAACCGCGTCGCAGCCGCCGAGCCCGGCTTGCTCCAGCAGTCCTAGCGGGTCACTCTCCCCCATGTCGTAAGGATAGTCGGTACCCAGGAGGAGCCGTTCCTCGCCGGCCAGGTCGCGCAGGAAGGCGAGCATGCGCGGGTCGTGGAGGATGGTGTCGAAGTAGAAGCGGCGGAAGTACGTTTCCGGATCTCCCGGGACGGCGCGGGCCGCCGCCACGGCTCCGTGGCCGTGGACGACGCGGCCGAGGAGATAGGGGAGGGCGCCGCCGCCGTGCACCAGGCAGATGTCGAGGGAGGGGTAGCGCTGCAACACGCCCCCCAGGATCAACGACGCGGCGGCTATGGCCGTGTCCATGGGATTGCCCACGAGGTTGTTCATGTAGTAGCGGCTGAGCCGTTCCGGCGCTGCGACCCGGTGGGGGTGCAGTTGGACCAGCACGCCGAGGTCGGCTGCGCATTCGAAGAACGGCCGGAACGTCTCGTCGTCGAGGTTGACACCGTTGATGTGGGTGCCGATCTCCACCATGCGGATGCCCAGCCGCTCCACCGCGTAGCGTAGCTCCTCCACCGCCTCCCGGCTCGACTGCATGGGAACCGTGGCCACCGGGATCAGTCCCGGGGTCCCGCGCGACGCCTCGGCGTTGGTCTCGTTGAAGAGGCGCGACACCGCCTGCCCGTGAACCCCTTCCAACTGGTAGGTGACGATGGTCATGGGCGGGGACAGCACCTGCCGGTTTAGTCCCCGTTCCCGCATGGCGCCGAGACGGGCCGGGAGGTCGGACAGGAACGGCTGCAGCGGCGCGGGACGGCCTTCTCCCACCCGCAGCGTCAACCCGCCGGAGCCGTCCTCCTCGATGTGGCAGCCGTGCCGGCCGCCGTCACGGCGCATGCCGTGGATCCACTCGGGCGGGGTGAAGTGGGCGTGGATGTCGATGACTTCCTTGGGCATCGTCCGTTCGTCCTGAGCGTAGCGACGCGAAGCGTCGCGAAGTCGAAGGACAGATCGACTACTCGGACGGCTCCTGTCTATTCCTTCTTGGCCATCACGTCGGCGGCGGCCAGGTTCTCGCCCACCCGGTGGAACGGACGGCCGGAGTCGCTGATCGCCAGGACCACCACGATCTCGTCTGCGCGCGGGGCGTCCGGCACCGACACCTGCATCGAGTCGAAGTGGCTGAACTTCCAGACGTCGTCCTTGTGATGAAGCGGACAGTCGATGGCGGTTCCGGGCCCGCCGATCTTGGTGGTCGAGGGCATGACCGAGCTGGCCGGGCCGACGATCTCCCGCACCGGCTTGCCGAGCCGCGGGTGCATCACCGCGGCGGCATGCTCCCGTTCTCCCTTCTCGCCGACGATCGCGGCCTTGCCGTAGCTGTGGACGCCGGCGCCGTCGATCCCCAGAGCACTGATGGCGCGTTGAGCCAAAAGGCCGCCCAACTCCGATCCTGCCTTCTGCAGCTCTTCGAGCTGTTCGTCGTAGTCCCCGGCATAGGGGTTGGCGATCACGGCGATGGCGGCGGCCTGACGCGACGGCGGCTCCACCGGGCGGTCCAGCTCGCGGCGAGTCTCCTCGACGATGGTGACGAGCTTGCGAATCTCCATGCGGCTTCCTCCTGGTCTCGATGGGCGCAACTGGTTAGGTTACTATGCCACCAGCGGCGTTCGTTGCAACGCTCGCGGCCGGGGTTACGATGTCCGGAGCCGATCCCTGTCCCGCTTCGAGAAGCTCGATTGACAAGCACTCCCCGATGTTGTTTCTTAGGGAACCCCGAAAAATCGGGCAGATACGGCATTTTCGCACAGGAGGAGCGCTATGAGAAAGTGGGTTGCCATCGCATTGTTGCTGACCTTGGTGGCGTTCGTGAAAGCGACCACCGTTTCGGCGGCGGACTTTCCCAAGAAGAACATCACCATCATCGTCGCGGGATCTCCCGGCGGTGGGTTCGACCGGTTTGCCCGGGCCATCGGCAAGACCATGAGCAAGTTTCTTCCCAAGGGCGTGCATGTCGTGGTCAAGAACATCACCGGCGGCGGACTGGTCATCGGCACGGTGGCCATGTACAAGGCCAAGCCCGACGGCTACACGCTGGGGCACCTGTTCACCGACGGCATGCTCGGCAAGCAGTTGATCAGCGGCGTCGCCAAGACCGGCTACGACGTCACCAAGTTCACCTACATCGCCCGGGTCGCGGCCGAGCCCTACAGCCTCATCGTGGGCAAGAACTCCAAGTTCCATAGCCTCGAGGATCTCCAGAAGGCCAAACGGGTGAAGTGGGGCGTGGAAGGCATCGGCGTTTCGCGCTGGATCCCGACCTTCGTGACGGCCAAGGAGTTGGGCATCCAGATGGACGTGGTGTCGGGTTACCGCGGGACCAGCGAAGGCATACCGGCCATGATACGGAACGACTTCGACGTGTACCTGCAACCCATCGACCACCCCGCCACCGCCATCTACCTCAAGTCCGGCGACGTGAGGCCCATCCTCCACCTGCACGGCAAGAACCCGGTGAACGCCCCCGACACCCCGACCGCCCAGGACAAGGGGTACGATCTCCGTCTCTACGTCGGCCGCAGCATCGTGGCGCCGCCGGGCCTGCCCGACGACCGGAAGAAGATCCTGGAAGACCTGTTCGTGAAGACCATGAACGACCCGGAATACCTGGCGATCTGGAAAAAGAGCAATACCCCCGTCGTCCCGGGCGACTCCAAGGCGGCACAGGCCGACCTGGAGAACTACGTGAAGGCCTACAGCAAGTACACCCAGGCCATGCGCGACGCGTTGCCGAAGTAACCGTGGTCTAGCGGCAGTCAGGGAACGGGGATCCGTCTTCCGAGGGATCCCCGTTTTCACGCTTCCACAGAAAGCGAAATTGGATGAATCATCCCGTGAGCCCACAGTCCGAGCCACGCCCACCCATACCTTTGCCTTTCCATTACGCTTGGCTCATCGTGGCCGTGACCTTCTTCGCCAGCTTCAACGGGGCCGGGATCCGGGTCGTTCCAACCGTGCTCATCCATCCGCTCGAGGCCGACTTCGGATGGGCTCGCTCGGCCATCACCTTCGGGATTTCCATCAATCTCCTGCTCTACGGCGTCGCGGCGCCCTTCGTGGGATGGATCCTGGACAAGTACGGGCCGCGCCGGGTCATGCTGACCTCGCTCACTCTGCTTTCCACCGGTCTGCTCTGTACAACTCTGGTGACCCAGTTGTGGCAGTTCTGGCTCACCTGGGGCGTCATGGTGGGGCTCGGAGCCGGCGGCATGTCGGGCGTGCTCTCGGCCTCCGTGGCGCATCGCTGGTTCAACGCCCGGCGCGGACTTGCGGTGGGCTTGCTCAGCAGCGGCAGCTCCTCGGGACAGATTGTCTTCATCCCGTTCATGCTCTTTATCATTTCGTTCATGGGCTGGCGCATGGGCTCCTACGTGCTGGTGGGCTGCACGGCCGCGGCGGTGACGCTGGTATGGCTGCTGATGCGCGACAAACCCTCGGACATCGGCCTTGAGCCCTACAGCCACGGCCCGATGGCCGAACAGGCTCCGGTGGTCGACAAGCCGGCCGCCAAGCCGGAGGAAGGGAAGCCCGCGGCACCGGTCATGGGCATCCGGGACGCCATCAAGACCCCCACGTTCTGGCTCCTGTGCGGCGTGTTCTCCATCTGTGGCGGCACGGCGAACGGGCTCATCGGAACCCACCTGATTCCCCATGCCCTGGAGAACGGCTTCGACAAGGTCACGGTCGGCACCGCGGTAACCATCATGGGCACCATGAACATCGTCGGCACCCTGTTCTCCGGCTGGTTGGCTGACCGCGTCGACCCGCGGAAGCTGATCGCCGCGGTGTTTACGTTGCGGGGACTGTCGCTCTTCTACCTGACGTTCGTGGACAACACTCAGGGGCTCATCATCTTCACCATCATCTACGGGCTCGACTGGTTCGCCACGGTCCCGCCGGTGGTGATGATCGCTGGCCAGACCTTCGGCAAGCAGTCCATCGGCCGCATCTACGGCTGGATCTTTCTGTCGCACCAGATAGGCGGGTTCGCCATGGCCAACGGCGGCGGCCTGCTGTACGACTACGTCGGCAACTACGAGATGGCGTTCTTCGCCGGCGGCTGGATGGGGCTGATGGCCGCCGCGTTCGGGCTCAGCATCCGGAAGAAGAGGACGATGCCGCCGCTGGGACCGGCGCCGGCGGGGGCACCCGCGTAGGTCCAACGCCTGGGAATGACGGGGTTCGGATCGTGGTGCCGAATCCGGCGGCACCGGCGTTACGACCGCTTGTCCTTGCCGGCGGCGTCGTAGTCGTAGACGTACTGCCAGGGCACCGAGCAGTGGGCCCAGACGAGGGGCTCGAACTTCTCCCACCACTCAAGGTCCCGGCCCTCCATGCTGAGGACCCGAACCATGCGCACCATGTCCTGGATCTGGTACTTCTCCAGGGCGGGCTCGAAGGCGGGCATGATCCCCTTGCCCTTCTTGATGATCCGGCGGATCTCGAACACGTCGAGGTTGTCCACGGTGTGGCGGAAGTCCGGCACCTTGGCGGAGAGCGCCTTGGCGATGGGGCCGTCACCCTGGCCGCCGGGACCGTGGCAACTCGCGCAGCGCTGGGCGTAGACCAGCCTCATCTCCTCCTCGCGGATGCAGCCGGAAAGGGCCGCCAAGGCCAGCAGTAGCAGGCAGGCCTGGAGGAGTGCCGCACGGCAGCGGGTTTTCGTCGGCGTCACCCTTTCGTCCTACCACCTTCGGTGCGTGAACAAAACAGCGCCGCGGTGGGCGAACGCGCACGGCCGGACGCGGTGACGGTTGGCATTCTTTCGTCGAACCGATACGCTGGTCCGCGTCGGACGCATCAACGCGCAGCTCCATCAGTGCCGTACGGTGTGTAGGTACGGTGTGTAGGCCCGCGGCGCGCTCCGGCCGATTCGGAGCCGGCGCGGGCGCGGAGGGAGTCTGATATGTCGGGAATCCTCGAAGGCAAGAAGGCGCTGATCTTCGGAGTGGCCAACGACCGCAGCATTGCCTGGGCGGTGGCGCGGGAGCTGCATGCCCAGGGGGCGGAACTGGCCTTCACCTACGCCGGCGAGGTGCTGGAAAAGCGCGTCCGGCCCCTGGCCGAGGGTATCGGCTCGACCATCTGTCTTCCGTGCGACGTCACCCGGGACGACGAGATCGAGGCGGTCTTCGAGGAGGTCGGGCGCCGGTGGGGCGGCCTCGACATCCTGGTGCACGCCATCGCCTTCGCGAAGAAGGAAGACCTGTCCCAGCCCTACGTGCAGACCGGCCGCGAGGGGTTCCACACCGCGTTGGACATCAGCAGCTACTCGCTGGTGGCGCTGACGCGGCACGCCGCCGAGTTGATGAAGGGGCGCGGCGGCGCGGTGGTGACGCTGACCTACATGGGGTCCGAGAAGGTGGTGCCCAACTACAACGTCATGGGCGTGGCCAAGGCGGCGCTGGAAGCCAGCGTCCGCTACCTGGCCCACGATCTCGGCCCGGAGGGGATACGGGTCAACGCCATCTCGGCCGGCCCGGTGAAGACCCTGGCCGCCGCCGGCATCGCCGGGTTCCGGGAAATGCTGCACCTGGTCAGCGAAAAGGCCCCGCTCAGGCGCAATGTCGACCCGGCCGAGATCGGCAGGACCGCCGTCTATCTCGTGAGCGACTTGGGAAGCGGGGTCACCGGAGAGACGCTCCACGTCGATGCCGGCTACAACGTGATGGGCATGTGAGAACGCGGCAGGCGCCGGGTTCTTGCCGCCGGTCAGGGCGACGGCGGGTCGCCCCTGCATGGGGTTCATCCGGGGCATGTGTAGGGGCGGGTTTCAAACCCGCCCGCGTCCGTGAGACAGGACACTAATGGGAGAGGGACCGTGAAAGAGATATCGCCGCAGGATGCCTACGATACGATGCAGGAAGACGGCCAGGCCGTCTATATCGACGTGCGCACGGTGGAGGAGTTCACCGCCGGCCATCCCGAGGGGGCGGTCAACATCCCCATCGCGTTCCTCGACCCGGCCCAGGGCATGGTGTTCAACCCGGAGTTCGTCGAGGTGGTGGAGAAGCACTTCGCCAGGGACCGGAAGCTGCTGCTGGGCTGCAAGGCGGGTCCCCGCTCCAACAACGCCGCGAACCTGCTGGAGCAGCGCGGCTACCAGGATGTGGCCAGCGTGCTCGGCGGCTTCGGCGGGATGGTCGACCCGTACGGGCAGGTGCTGGCTGAAGGCTGGGCGAGCCTGGGCCTTCCGGTAAGCCACGACAACGGCGAAGGCACGAGCTACGAGTCGCTGGCGGCCGAGACGGAGTGAGGCGCCGGGCCAAGGCGGTGCGCCCTAGCGTCGCTTGACAGGTCCCGGGTTTTGGGCCATAAAGGCACGTTCAAAACGGGCCTTCTCTCAATAGATATCAAGACGTTACCGCCAAACCTCCCCTGCCTCCGCGGAGGCCTTCCCGTTCGTCAAAACGCCTGACGTTCAGAGATCAACCGTATGGATACCTTTCACTCGTTTTTTATCGGACTGGCCAACATCCTGCCGTTTTCCCCCGCCGGACAGGACCCGTTCCTGTTCATGCTCATCGGCATCGCCATCGGTTTCGTGGTCGGTATCCTGCCGGGACTCGGAGGCGCCACGACCCTGGCGCTCATGCTGCCGTTCATCTACAAGATGGACCCCACCACCGCGTTCGCGTTTCTGCTGGGCTCCAACGCGGTGACCGCCACCACCGGAGACATCACCTCGATCCTTTTCGGCGTGCCGGGCGAGGGCATCACGGCCGCCACCATCGTCGACGGCCATCCCATGGCGAAGAAGGGAGAAGCGGGCCGCGCCCTGGGAGCCGCCCTCATGAGCTCGCTGGTGGGGGCGATCTTCGGCGCCTTCGCCCTGGCCCTGGCGATTCCCATCGTGCAGCCGCTGGTGCTTTCCATCGGCTCCTCGGAGTTCTTCATGCTGGCCCTCCTGGGGATCACCTTCGTGGCGTCCCTGAGCGGGGGCAACATCCTCAAGGGGTTGTGCACCGGCGCTTTCGGCCTGGTGCTGTCCACCATCGGCCTCGATCCCATCGAGAGCGTCCCGCGCTTCACTCTAGACCCGCTCATCGGCGAGGATGCGGCGCTCTTCCTGTGGGACGGTTTGTCGCTCGTATCGGTGACGGTGGGCCTGTTCGCCATACCCGAGATCATCGACCTGTCGGTGCAGGGGTCGAGCATCGCCCGTCAGAGCACCGGCAAGCTCGGCGGCGTCATGCAGGGCATCGTCGACACGTTCCGACACTGGAAGCTGGTGCTGGCGTGCAGCGCCATCGGCTCCTACATCGGCCTCATCCCGGGACTGGGCGGCGGCCCGGCTCAGTGGGTCGCGTACGCCCACGCGGTGCAGAGCTCGCCGGGCGACAAGGACCGCTTCGGCAAGGGCGCCATCGAGGGCGTTCTCGGGCCCGGCGCGGCCAACAACTCCAAGGAAGGCGGCTCGCTGGTTCCGACCATCGCCTTCGGCGTGCCGGGCAGCGTCTCCATGGCCATCCTGCTGGGGGCCTTCATCATCCAGGGAATCGTGCCCGGACCCGACCTGCTCGATCCGGCCAAGCACCTGGACCTGACGTTCTCGTTCGTCTGGATCATCGTCGTCTCCAACATCATCACCGTGGCCATCTGCCTGCTGTTCCTGAACCATCTCGCGCGCATCACGTTCGTCAAGGGCACTTTTCTGATCCCGTTCCTGCTGCTGCTGATCTATCTCGGCGGCTTCGCCGTCAACAACGCCTTCGCGGATATCTTGATGGTGCTGATCTTCGGCGCGGTGGGGTGGCTGATGGTGCGGTTCGACTGGCAGCGCCCGCCGCTGCTGCTGGGACTGGTGCTCGGCGGCATCGCCGAGAACAACCTCTTCATCGCCACCAAGGTCTACGGCGCCGGATTCGTGCTGCGGCCCGGTGTGCTGTTCATCTCGCTGTTGATTCTGGCGGGACTGTTCTACCCGGTGTACCAGTCCTGGCGGGAGAAGAAGCGGGCCGAGCGGCACGAGGAGAGGTTCGAGGTGCCGGGCGTCACCAAGACCATGGAGGCCATCTCGCGCAACGAGCGCGTGGCCAGCGGGGTCTTCGCGCTGTGCTTCGTGGCGCTGTTCGCCTACGTGCTGCGCGAGTGCTTCTTCGGCTTCGGCGCCTACGAGGAGCGCGCCGCCCTGTTCCCCATGATTATCGGACTGCCGGCATTCGCCATCAGCATCGCGGTCTTCGTCAAGGAGATCGCCACCACCAATAAAATCGTGGTCCACGGCGAGGAGGGCGTGGAGGACGCGGAGGAGATTTCGCCGGAGGAGACCCGTCGACGAACCCTGGCCATCAGCGCCTGGGTGGTGGGATTCTTCGTCTCCATCTGGTTGATCGGATTCGTGTGGTCGTCATTGGTGGCGACCTTCCTCTATCTCAAGTTCGGAGCCCGCGAAGGCTGGCTCATATCCGCCATTCTAACGGTGGTGGCCTACGTTTTCTTCGCCGGCATCTTCGATTGGCTCCTCCATCTGCCGTTTCCGCCCGGCGACCTGTTCATCTGGCTGGGGCTCGACTGAGGGCCGCGGGTGCATTGACCCGTTCGGGGGGGTCGGATAGAATTCCAGTGTCGTGTCCCACGTAAAAGTTGATAAAGATGCGCAGGATTTTTCGTTGTCGGCAAGGCGCGATGACGAGTGGGGGCGACCGCAGGTCGCCCCAGGGCGGGCACCACGCGAGGAAGAGCAACGCAGCCGACGACGAAAAAGACCAGCAGATTTGTCAACTTTTGCGTGGGACACGACACTACGTATGCGGAGAGCCCTCCACTGCTGCGCCGTGGTGCTGCTGCTCGCGTGCCAGGCCACGGCCTTTCTCCGCGTACCTCCCGCCCATGCCCTTTCCCAGGCCGAGGAGATCCGCATCAGCCGCCAGTTGCGGCAGGAAGCCCGCCGCCGGCACAAGTTCATCGAGGACCCCGAGGTGGCGCTCTACGTCGACCGCATCGGCCGCCGGATCCTCGAAGCCGTAGGCAACACCCGGTATCCCTACCGTTTCTTCGTCATCGAGGACTCGTCGATGAATGCGTTCGCCGTTCCCGGCGGGAGCATCTTCATGCACTCGGGCCTGATCCAGCGGGTGGAGACGACGGATGAGCTGGCGTCGGTGGTCGCCCACGAGATCGTCCACGTGAACGCGCGGCACTTCGCCACCCTGCTCGACAACACCGACACGACCATGATCATCGGCATGCTCGGCGTGTTCCTGGCGCCGGTCCTGGGGCCTGCCGCCCTGGCCGGCCCCGCCGTCGCCATGACCCAGCAACTGGAGTTCAGCCGGCAGATGGAGGAGCAGGCCGACAATCTCGGCGTCGGCTACCTGGCACGGGCCGGCTACGATCCCGATGCCGCGGTGACCTTCATGAAGCGGATGTACCGCGAACGGATCCTCAATCCCGTGGGGCGGCCATCATATCTGCTGACCCACCCGCTGAGCCAGAAACGCATCGCCAACCTGAACGCGTCGATCCGCGCCCTCGGGCTCACGCGCCCGCGCTACCGGGATGCCGACGATATCGAGCGGGTCAAGCTGTTGATCGAGCTGCGAAAGAGGCCGGAAGAGGTGGTCGAACGCTTGAGGAAGGCCCATGAGCGCCGTCCGGAAGCAGCCGAATCGGCGCATGCGCTGGGCATCGCCTATGCCGCCACCGGCCGGTGGATTCGAGCCCGGCAGATGCTGGAACGGGCTGCCCGGTCGAACCCCGCGATCCCGTATCTGGATCGGGATCTCGGACGGGTCTACGTCCACACGGAGGAGCTCGCCAAGGCCCACGCCGCCTTCGGGCGAATGCTGGCGCGGGAACCGGACGATCCGGTCACACACCTGTACCAGGGACAGCTCCTCGAACGGGAATCGCGCTTCCGGCAGGCGACGCGTACGTATCTGAGGCTGCGCCAGCTTGCGCCGTTCTGGCCCGAGGCCGCCCGGAGGTTGGGCTATGCCTACCGCAAGCTGAATCAGCCCGGAAAAGCCCACTACTACCTGGCGCAGTCGTACCTGTTGCGGGACGAGACCGGAAAGGCCGTCGATTCCCTGGGGCGCGCCGCCGAGCAATACCCGCCGGATTCACCGAGGCGGCAGGTGATCCTCGACGAGATCGCCGCCATCCGGGCCGGAGGCTGACCGCGAACGCGGCACACGGTGCCGCCGGTCAGTCGTCCAGCGCCCTCCGCAGGCGTTTGCGCGCCTGCACGTATATCTGGCAGATCCTTCCCTCCGTCAGGCCCAGACCTTCTCCTATCTCCCTGAACTTGAGTTCCCGGTAGTGGCGCAGGGTCACCACCAGGCGTTCCCGTTCCGGTAGCCGCGCCACCGCGCGTTTGAGCTTGTCCACCAGGTCCTGGTGCTCGACGCACGCGAGCGGGTCCTGGTAGGGTCCTTGAGCCGCATCGTCGCCGTCGAGAAGGACGTCAGCGCCGCCCCAGGACGGGTCGTCCAGACTCACCCGCCCCTGTTCCCGCACCCTGTAGCTGATCCTGTGCCAGGTCTCCAACGGCACCTCCAGCTCCCGCGCCATTTCCTCGGAAGTGGCCTCCCGGCATAGGTGTTCGGTGAGCCGCCTGCGCGCGGCCGCGACCCGGCGCGTCCAGGCCCGGATCGACCGGCTGACCCAGTCGAGGGAACGCAGGCATTGGATCATCTCCCCGTAGATGCGGTGCTTGGCGTAGACGTGGAACGAGACCCCGCGCTCGGGATCGTACCGCTCCAGGGCCTCGAGCAGGCCCACCACGCCGGAGTTCACCAGCGCGCTGAGGTCGTGTCCGGGCGGCAGCCGGCGGTGAAGGTAGCGCGCGATGCGTTCGACGAGCGGCAAATAGCCGGCGACGACATCCTCGGTGGAGTCGCCGGGCTGGACGGACGGAAATACGGCCGGCCTGGGACCGGGTGGGCGTTCCTCCATGAAGGGACATGAAGGCAACGCCCATGCCACTCGTCCGTAGTTTCGGGATCGGAGAAATCACCCGCACTTACGAGGTGCGTCGGAACAAGCGTGCCCGGGCAGGGTGTCAACGTGCAGAGGCGATCGTCATCCAACCGCCGCCTCGCGTGGTGGCCGCCACATGGGGCGACCGCCGGTCGCCCCTGTCCGAGTTGGTGGCTCGGGGCCCTCACCCCGACCCTCTCCCAGAGGGAGAGGGCCAATTCTTCCCCTCTCCCTCTGGGAGAGGGTGGCCGAAGGCCGGGTGAGGGCCTAGCGGTAGAGCTCCATCAGCTCCACCAGGCCGAGGGCGCGCATTTCGCTGAAGAGATAGCGCTTGATCTCATCGACTCGGTCCAGCCGCAAAGCCTCCTGTCCGATGGCGGCGGCCCTCTCGTAGGTCACGGAGCGCACCAGCTTCCGGACCACCGGAATGGACAGGGATTCCATGCTGAATTCCTCGAGGCCCATGCCCATCAACAGCAGCGTCGACAGCGGGTCGCCGGCCATCTCCCCGCACATGGCCACGCCCTTGCCCTTGTCCTGGGCCGCCTGAATGACCTGCTTGAGGGCGGCGAGAACGGCCGGATGAAAGGGCTCGTAGAGAGGAGCCACCTTGCGGTTCCCCCGGTCGACGGCCAGGAGATACTGGATCAGGTCGTTGGTGCCGATGCTGACGAAGTCCACCTCCTCCACCAGCCGATGCGCCATCTGCACCGCCGACGGCACCTCGACCATGATCCCCAGCTCCATGTCGGCATCGAACGGTATGCCGTTGCGCGCGAGATCGGCCTTGACGTCCCGCAGCATGGCCTTGACCCGCAGGATCTCCTCCAGACTCGACACCATGGGGATCAACATGCGCACGGGCCCCAGCGCCCCGGCGCGCAGGATGGCCCGGAGCTGCATGTCGAAAGTCTCCGACGCCTCCAGCGAGACGCGGATGGAACGCCATCCGAGAAACGGATTGGGCTCGGCGCGGGCGATGCTCACGTAGGGCGGGTACTTGTCCGCGCCGATGTCGAGGGTGCGGATGGTCACCGGCTTGCCGTTCATGCCTTCCACCACCTTCTGGTAGAGGGCGAACTGCTGCGCCTCGGTGGGGAAGTCGTGATAGGCGAGAAACGGAATCTCGGTCCGGTAAAGGCCGATGCCTTCCGCACCGTGCGTTTGCGCGAACCGGATGTCGGTCAGCAGGCCCATGTTGGCCAGCAGGCGGACCCGGTGTCCGTCCGTGGTCTCGGCCGGCAGATCCCGCATTTCGTCGAGCTCGCGGTTGACGGCGAGATAGTGGCGCTCCATCCGGTCGTACTCGCCGATGATCTCCTTGTTGGGGTTGACGAACACGACTCCGGAGTTGCCGTCGACGATCAGGGAGTCCTCTTTCCGCACGCTCTCCAGCAACCCCTCCGCCGCCACCACGGTGGGGATCTCGAAGGACTTGGCCAGCAGCGAGGCGTGGGAGGTGACGCCGCCGGTGGCGAGCACGATGCCCTGGAAGCGGTCGCGTTCGACGACGGCCAGGTCCGCCGGCGAAAGATCCTCCGCCACCAGGACGGCGTCGCCCTCCGGCACCACCAGCCTCCGGTCCTCGTAGCCGGCAAGATTGTCCAATAGTCTTTCGGCAACGTCACGGATGTCCGCCGTACGCTCCTTGAGGTAGCGGTCGTCGACCTCGCTGACGGTCCGTATATGCCGGCGGAAGACGCTGCTGACGGCATAGTACGCGGTAAGGGCTTCGTCGAGGATACGGTGTTCGATCTGGCTCTTGAGCACCGGGTCGTTCAGCAACATCCTGTGCACGTCGAAGATCGCCCCCGCTTCGTCGGAGATGAGGGCGATCATGCGGGTCTTGATCTCTTCCACCTGGGCCACGGCCTGTAGCAACGCGGAGCGAAAACGCTCCAGCTCGCGCTGGGGATGGCCGGTATGGGTCTTCTGAATGGCGGCCAGGTCCATCCGGCGGTGCATGATGTGGGCCTTGCCGTAGGCGAAGCCGGGGCAGGCGGCCAGCCCGGTCAGACGGCTGCGGAACTTCCGCGGCCTCTCGCTGGTGCGCTCCTTGCCCCGTCCCTCGTAGGACCTCAGCCGCTTGAGGGCGTTGACCATGCGCTGCCGGGACTGCTTGCGCTCGCGTTCCTTGTCCTTGAGCGAGTCCACCAGCCGGGCGTGCACGATGATGGTGGAGACCTGGGCGGAGATGGCCTTGAGGAGCCGGACCTCCTCCTGGGTGAACTCGCGCGGCCGGGAGGTTTGCACCACCAGCACGCCGATGGGCGTCCTCTGTGCGTTGACGGGAACGCCGAAGAAGGAGTGGTACCGCTCTTCGCCGGTCTCGGGAAAGTAAAGGAAGCGAGGATGAGACGGGGCGTCCACGACCATCACGGGTTCCCGCGTCTCCACCACCAGTCCGGCCAGTCCCTCGTGGACGGTCATGGACACCCGCCCCACGGACGCCGGGTCCAGGCCCCTCGTGGCGCTGAGCGTCAGCCTCCCGCTCTCGGCATCGAGCAGATAGACCGAGCAGACCTCGGTCTGCATGCGCTTCGCGACGATGCCGGCGATGCTGTTGAGGCACCCCCGAAGGTCCTCGGCCTCGTCGACGAAGCGGCTGATCTCCTCCAGGGTGACGAGATGAGAGGCGTCGTCCTCGGCGGCCGTGTCGGGTGTGTCAGGTATGTCAGGTATGTCGGGTACGTGCATCATGGGGACATTCCAGCGCGCTGAAAATGCGGTTCGTCAACGAATATTCGCAGGATTTCTCGCTGTCGGCAAGCCGGTCCAGTGGGTGGTTTGGAGGCCGGCGGTTCTCTCCGGAGGTGTTTCGGAGGCCGATTTGACCCGGTTTGGGGCAGATGTTACGTTGCCTCCGATGTCCGTTCAATGGCGCGCCGAAAACACCGAGAACTCGACGGATTCCCTCGAAACCCACGTGAAAGCGATCCTGGCGGCGCTTGGGGAGGACCCCGGCCGGGAAGGGCTCGAGAAGACGCCGGCGCGGGTGGCCGCGGCCTGGCGGTTCCTGACCGGAGGATACAGCGAGGATCCCGACGCCATCATCAACGGCGCCCTGTTCACCGAAGACTACCAGGAGATGATCGTCGAGAAGGACATCGACTTCTACTCTCTCTGTGAGCATCACATGCTGCCTTTTCACGGCAAGGCCCACGTGGCCTACATCCCGCGCAGGAAGATCATCGGCGTTTCCAAGCTGGCACGGCTGGTGGACGCCTACGCCCGCCGCCTGCAGGTCCAGGAGCGCCTGACGAACCAGATCGCCAGCACCATCATGGACCGCATCAACCCCTTGGGGGCGGCGGTGGTCATGGAGGCCGAGCACATGTGCATGCGCATGCGCGGCGTTCAGAAACAGAACTCCACCATCGTCACCAGCTCCCTGTTGGGGGCATTCCGCACGCAGGAAAAGACTCGCGCCGAGTTCATGAACCTCATCCGCGGTCGCGGCTCCTGACCGATTCCCATGGATGTCAAGCTGAGAGAAATCGCCCCCTCACGGGTCCGCACCGCGCTTCTGGCGGTGCCGGTCACGGACAAGGGGCTCGGCGAGGGTCCGGCGCAGCGGCTCGACCGTCAGCTCAAGGGCAGGCTGGCCGCGTTGGTGAAACGGAGCGGTTTCGTCGCCCGGCGGGGAAGCTCGCTACTGGCGGCGACACACGGCGCCATCCCCGCTGAGCACGTGTTGCTGGTGGGACTGGGCAAGCAGGGGGAGGAAGGACTCCACGCCTGGCGCATGGCCGGCGCCGTCACCGCCAAGGAGGGCGGGCGGGTGTGGGCCGACGAGGCGGTATTCATGCTGCCGCCGGACCGGCAGACGGAATCGGTGGTGGGGGCGGTGGCCGAGGGCGCCCTGCTGAACGCCTACCGCTTCACGCGGTATCGCTCCAACGGCAAGCAAAAGGGACGGTTGCGCACCCTCATCCTGGGGCGGACCGCGTCGGGGCGGAGCGCCGCGCTCACGCGCGCGCTCAGGAACGCCAGGCTTTCGGTGTCGGCGGTGTGCCTGGCCCGGGACCTGGTGAACGAGCCGCCGTCCACGGCCACCGCCAGCTATCTGTCGGAGCAGGCCACGGCTCATTGCCGCGGCGAGGGGCTGAAGGTCGAGGTCTGGGACAAGAAGAAGATCGAGCGGATGAAGCTGGCGGGCCTTCTGGCGGTCAACCAGGGCAGCCGGGAGGAACCGCGCTTCATCCACATGCGCTACAAGCCCAAGGGCCGGCCGCAAAGGAAGGTCGCCCTCATCGGCAAGGGGATCACCTTCGATTCCGGCGGGCTTTCCCTCAAGCCGGCGCGCTCCATGGAGACCATGAAGATCGACATGGCGGGGGCCGCCGCGGTCATCGGCGTGATGAGCGTGCTCCCCGAGCTGGCGCCCGACGTCGAGGTGCTGGGCTTGGTGCCGACCACAGACAACCTGCCCGACGGCGGCGCGCAGAAACCCGGAGACGTGATCCGTTACCTCAACGGCAAGACCGTGGAGGTCATGAACACCGACGCCGAGGGCAGGCTCATCCTCGCCGATGCCCTGCTCCTGGCGGCCCGGGAGAAGCCCGACTGCATGATCAATCTCGCCACCCTCACGGGCGCCTGCATCGTCGCCCTGGGCAACGAGGTGGCCGGACTCTTCAGCAACGACGACGAGCTGACCGGCAAGCTCATCCAGTGCAGCCGCGATGCCGGCGAGAGCCTCTGGCAGTTGCCTCTGACACCCGAGTACCGCGAGGACATCAAGAGCCAGGTTGCGGACATCAAGAACGTGGGTGGGGGTTCGGCCGGCGCCATCACGGCGGCGTTGTTCCTGCAGGAATTCGTCGGCGAGACGCCGTGGGCGCACCTGGACATCGCCGGTCCCGCGTTCACGGCCAAGGGCCACGTCGTGTGCCCGAAAGGGGGCACGGGGTTCGGCGTGCGGACGTTGTTGAACCTTCTCTCCGAAACCTGACACTAACCTGGTAAGGGAGACACGACTCGATGGAAATATCCCACGTAGCGGATAACGAGTTCGAAGCGGAAGTCATTGGCGCGACCATGCCGGTGCTGGTGGATTTCTGGGCGCCGTGGTGCGGTCCGTGCAAGTCCATCGCCCCGGTCCTGGAAGAGCTGGCGCGGGAATACGACGGCAGGCTCAAGGTCGTGAAGATCAACGTCGACGAGAATCCGGAAACCCCCAGCCGCTTCGGCGTGCGGGGAATTCCGAACCTGATGATCTTCAAGGAAGGGAGCCTCTCGGGCCAGATCGTGGGCGCGGCACCGAAAGCAAGGCTGGTCAGCGAGATCGACAAAGCCCTAACCTGATCTCTCGCCCGAAGGGCGAGCAAACGCCCCCCTCTCCCTATGGGAGAGGGCTGGGGTGAGGGCCGGTTGGATCCCCCTCTCCCTCCAGAAACGGCCGGGGTGAGGGCCGGTCGGCACCCTCTCCCTCCGAGTGAAGGCCCGTGAGCCCCTACGAACGCGTGTTCCGCCTCATGCTGATGCTGATCAGCAGCCCCACCGCCACCAGGGTCGTGACCAGCGAGGACCCGCCGTAGCTGATGAGCGGCAACGGTATGCCCACCACCGGCAAGAGGCCGGTGACCATGCCGATGTTGATGGTGATCTGCCAGAACAGGATGGCGGTCATTCCCGCGGCCAAGAGCACCCCGAAGCGGTCCTGAGCGCGCCGGACCGCCCGAAGTGCGAGCAGGATCAACAATCCGTAGCCGGCCAGCAACAGCACGCACCCCGAGAACCCCCATTCCTCGGCGAACACGGAGAAGATGAAGTCCGTGTGCTGCTCCGGAAGAAACTCCAGACGGTTCTGGCTGCCCTGAAGATACCCCTTGCCCCAGAGACGGCCCGAGCCGATGGCGATCTTGGACTGGACCACGTGATAGCCGGCGCCGAGAGGGTCGGACTCGGGATTCATGAAGGTCCAGATGCGGGTCTTCTGATAGGGCTTCAGAAGCTTCCATCCCACCGGCAGCGCGGCAACGGCCACGAGACTGAAGTAGAGCAGCGACCGCAAGCGTAGTCCGGACATGACCACGACGCCCATGGCGATGAGGAAGATCAGCACGGCGGTGCCGAGATCCGGTTGCAGCAGCACCAGCGCGAGTACCGGCGCGCACAGCATCAAGGGCACCCACAGGGCCGTGAGGGAATAGCCGGACTCGTAGTAGCAAAGCGTCTTGGCGAGCACGAGCACCAGCGCCAGCTTGGCGAACTCCGAGGGCTGCAACGAGAAGAATCGCAGGTCCAGCCACCGTTGGGAGCCTCCGCTGGTAATGCCGACGACCAGCACCAGCACCAGGAGGACTACCACCGCCGCGTAGATGGGGTACGCCCAGCGGTTCAGGTGCTGGTAGTCCACGGCGAAGGTCGCGACCATCAGCACGAGGCCGATGGCCAGCCAGTAGGACTGCTTGGTGGCCAGATAGCGCGGGCATTCCTCGTCGGCGCCGCAGGTGGCGCTGTAGATGGTCATGATGCCCAGCAAGGCCAACCCCACGGTCAGGACGAACAAGGGCCAGTCGAAGCCGGTCACCAGACGGCGATCAATTTGCATGGCTTGCCCGCTGGGGTGCCGGGCTGGCGGAGAGCACCGGCACCTCGTGGTCCTCCACGTCCACGTCGTAGCCCTCGCCGCGGAAGTAGGCTTCGATGACCCGCTTGGTGATGGGCGCGGCGGTGGCGCCGCCGTGGCCGCCGTGCTCCACGAGGGTGGCGACGGCGATTTCCGGCGCCTCGGCCGGCGCATAGGCCACGAACCAGGCGTGATCCCTGACCACGTACGGCAGGTCCTCGCTCTTGACGGCCTCGCCGCGCATCTCGGCCACCTGGGCCGTACCGGTCTTCCCCGCGATGTCGACGAACTTTGAACGCGCACGCTTGCCCGTGCCGCGCCGCCCGTGAACGACGTCCAGGAGCGCCTTTCGTATGAAGGCCATGTTCTCGGTCCGGAGGTCGACCGTGCCGGTCCGGGCCGGGCCGTACTCTTCCATCACCTCGCCTTCGGCGGAGAGCACGCGCTTCACGAACCACGGACGGTAGATCGTCCCTCCGTTGGCCACGGTGGCTATCATGCTGGCCATTTGCAGCGGCGTCACGCCGAGGAAACCCTGGCCGATGGCTACCAGGGGGGTCTCGCCGCGATACCACGGGGCGCCGAGCCGGCGCCGCTTCCACGCCCGGTCGGGAACCAGTCCGGGGCTTTCGCCGTCGAGATCGATGCCCGTGGGCGCGCCCAGCCCGAAGCGGCGCGCGTATTGGGCTATCTTGTCGACGCCGAGCCGTTGCGCCAACTGGTAGAAGTAGACGTCGCATGACTGGACCAGGGCCTCGTGCATGGCGATGTGGCCGTGGCCACGCTTCTTCCAGTCCCGCAGTGTGCGGTTCCCTACCTTGTAGGTGCCGCCGCAGAACAGCCGCCGGTTCGGCAAGATGGCGCCTTCCTGCAGCGCGGCCAACGCGGTGACGATCTTGAACGTCGAGCCGGGCGGAAAATGTCCCTGCAACGCCCGGTTGTGCAACGGGGTCTCGTTGTCGGCAATCAGTTGACGCCACTCGTCGGGCGTCATCCCGCGCGCGAACGAGTTGGGGTCGAAGGCGGGAGTGCTCACCAGCGCAAGCACGGCGCCGGAATTTACGTCAAGGGCGACGATGGCGCCTTCCCGCCCCTTCAACGCGTCGTACGCCACTCGCTGAACGTCCAGGTCCAGGGTCAGCACGACGTTGTGTCCGGGCGTCGCCTTGAGACGATCGATGACGCGCACCTTGCGGCCGGTGGCGTCCACCTCCACCTTTTCTCCGCCGCTGCGTCCGGCCAGATGCCGCTCCCACCTCTTTTCGAGGCCGGTCTGCCCGATTGCGTCCCCGCGCCGGTAGCCCCTCCGGCGGAGGTCCCGCAACTGCGCGGTGTTGATCTCGCCCAGGTAGCCGAGCACGTGGGCGGTCATCGCGTCGGTCAGATAGCTGCGCCGGGCCTTGACGCTGACGTACACCCCGGGAAGATCCGGCCGATGCGTCTCCACCGCCACCACGGACGGCCAATCCACGTCGCGGACGAGCGTGACCGCGTTCGAGCCCTTGGTGTGCTGAACGGCCTCCATGAAGCGCTCGCTGTCGCCGTCGACCATGTTCGCGAGGCGCCGCAGGGTGGTCTCGTGGGCCTGTGAGTCATCGCGCGTGTAGCGCACGTCGAAGGAGGGCCGGCTGTTGATCAGGAGCCGGTTCTTCCGGTCGAACACCATGCCGCGGACCGCGGGAATCCGTTCCAGCCGGATACGGTTGTGTTCGGACATGACGGTGTAACGCGTCCCCTGCAGGATCTGGAGGGTCCACAAGCGGTAGGTGAGGAAGGCGAAGACCAGCAGGATGAACAGCCCGAAGATGCGTATTCGCCCGCGGAACTCCGTCTGGGTCCGGGAGGTGGGCCTAAGAGGCAGCATCGACGAGGGAGGAGGGTTTTCTCACGGTTTCCATGCGGTTCTGGATGGAGCGAAGCATCAGGAACAGTAACGGGGCGATGCAGGCGGAGAAGATCGCTTCTCGGAGTATGGCGTCGGCGACAACCACCCAGCCTCTCGAGGTCAACTCGAACAGCGGGGAGATGACGATCAGCGTGCCGACCTTCAACCACACGGCCATGAATACGGTCACGGCGCTGATCAGTGCGCCGGCGGCCCAGACGTAGCGGAAGGCCACGTATACCGCCAGGAAAACCGCGGTGAAGGCGAGGGCGTTCACGCCCGGCTGAGGACTCGACAGGATGTCGATGGCGTATCCCAGCAGAAACGTCGCCCAGACCGCCTCGACCCGCGGGCGGTTGAGCGCCCAGTAGACGCACAGGATCAGGGTCAGGTCGGGAATGATGGGCGTCCAGCTCGCCAGGTGCAGGACCGTGGCCTGCAGGACTACGAAGACGAGGCCGATGCCGAAGAAGGCCAGCGATACGTTCATGGGGTAGCCGACTGCGCTGGTTCCCTGTCCGGCGTCGCGGCCGAAGAAACCGCCGGTTTGGGTTCGGCGGAGATGAAGAGCACTTCTTCCATCACCAGCGGGTCCACGGCCAGCGACACCCGCACCCGCCGGAAAAGCCCGGGACCGTCTTCCGCGATGTCGACGATGGTTCCGACCAGGAGTCCCTTGGGGAACGTCCCGTCCAGCCCGGAGGTGATGAGCCGGTCGCCGGGACGGACGTCCTCGTTGCGGCCCATGTACTTCACGATGGGCTCTCCGTCCACCGAGCCGGAAACGATGCCCCGCACCCGGGTCCGCTGCGTGATGATATCGAGCCCGCTCTTGTGGTCCGTCAGCAGCATGACCTTGGCCGTGTCCTCTTCCACCGACACCACCTTGCCAACCACGCCCCGCGGCGTGATGACCGCCATGCCCTGATGAATTCCCGCGCGCTCCCCCTTGTCCACCGTGATGGTGCGAAACCAACTGCTCGGACTGTGGGTGATGACCGTGGCGGCGACGGATTGGCGCAGGATCCGGGTTCTGATCTCCAGCAGCTCGGTGAGGCGGTCGTTGGCGAGCTTGGCTTCGAAGAGCCTGTTGCGCTCGGCCTCGAGGGCGGCGATCTGCTCCTTGAGGGCCTGGTTCTCGTTCCACAAATCCTTGAGGGCCACGTAGTTGACCTGCAGGTTGTGGATCGCCGCGCCGACCGCGTGGAGCGACTTCTTGAGCGGCTTCATGGACTGGGAAAGCAGCCGGGTGACCGCTTCCCCTTCGTTGGGTGCGGTGGAGGATACGGTGACGACGTAGAACGCCAGGGCCAGGGCGAGCACACAGTGGATCGGAATCCGGTACCGGCGCAGCAGGGCGACGGCGAGAAACCAAGCCTTGCTCAAGCGGGTCTCTTGCTGACGGGGGCTGGAGAGTTGCTGCGACGACCGGCGTGAGTCCGCAGTTCTTCCTGTCCTGGCTGCGGGCACGGTAGACTCTGTCCTTTTCAGTTGATCGTTACATCCTTGAGCAGGTCGATCTCGTCCAGCACCTTGCCTGCTCCCATCACCACGGACGTCAAAGGATCTCCCGCAAGGGTTACCGGAAGCCCGGTTTCTTCACTGATCAGCGAGTCCAGGTTCCTGAGCAACGAGCCGCCGCCGGCCAGCACGATACCGCGGTCGACGATGTCAGACGCAAGTTCCGGAGGGGTGCGCTCCAGGGACACGCGAACGGCGTCCAATATCTGGTTGATGGGCTCCAGCAGGCAATCGCGGATCTCCTCGTCCGAGATCAACACGGTCTTGGGCACGCCCGCCACCAGATCCCGCCCCTTGATCTCCATGGTACGGATCTCTTCGCCGGGATAGGCGGAGCCGATGGTGATCTTGATGAGCTCGGCGGTGCGTTCCCCGATCATCAGGTTGTGGCGCCGCTTGATGAATTGAACGATGGCCTCGTCCTGCTTGTCGCCTCCCACCCGGATGGACTTCGAGTAGACGATGCCCGCCAGGGAGATAACGGCCACCTCGGTGGTCCCTCCGCCGATGTCCACGATCATGTTCCCGGTGGGCTCGGTGATGGGCAGCCCCGAACCGATGGCCGCGGCCATGGGTTGCTCGATGAGATAGACCTCGCGGGCGCCCGCGGATTCCGCCGATTCCCGCACCGCGCGCTTCTCCACCTCGGTGATGCCGAACGGTACGCCCACGATGACCCTCGGACGCACCAGCGAGCGGCGGTGGTGCACCAGCTTGATGAAGTAGTTGAGCATCGCCTCGGTGGTCTCGAAGTCGGCGATGACTCCGTCCCGCAACGGGCGGATGGCGACGATGCTGCCGGGCGTCCGGCCGAGCATCTTCTTGGCCGCCGTGCCTACGGAGAGAATCCTCTTTTCCCCGCGTCCGTTCTTCTGCACCGCCACCACCGACGGCTCGTTGCACACGACGCCCTCGCTCTTGATGTAGATCAGCGTGTTGGCGGTGCCCAGATCGATGGCCAAGTCGTTGGAAACAAGGCCATAGATCCTGTCGAGAAACCTCATGCGACTCCTATTGTGCGGAATAGCGCAAGAACTTGCTAAAGATATCAGAAGCGGACTCACGCTACAACAAAAGGAAGGGGGCGCGGTTGCCGGCGCTGCCCTTCACTTAATCGCGGCGGCTACCTATAATGAGCCCCGGTCCGCCACCGTTTCGCGCGGCCGGGCGGCGAGCCATTCCGTGCCCCAAGGAGTCCGTCCGAATAGTCAAATACAACCCCTCTCCCCATGGGAGAGGGTGGCCGAAGGCCGGGTGAGGGCCTGGGAGCGTTTCGAACATGCTTGACGTGCTGCGAAAGAGGAAAAGATCGTGGTTGGTGCTGCTCTTGCTGGGCGTCGGCGTGCTGGCGTTCGTCATGGTGGGCGTCGGCCCTCAGGGAGGCCAGGAACAGCGGGTGGTCACTATCGCCGAGGTGAATGGGGAGAAGATCACCTATACCGAGCTCGAAAGGCAGTACTACCGGATGCTTCAGACCTACCGGCAACTGGCCGGGGGGCGGCTCTCTCCCGCCGACATCGAGGCGTTGAATCTCAGGGGCCAACTTCTGCAAGAGCTGATCCAGCAACGGCTGTTGTTGCAGGCGGCGCACGACCTGGGGCTGCGGGTCACCGATGACGAGCTGGCGGAAGGCATCGCGCGCAACCCGGCGTTCCAGGCCGCGGGCCGGTTCGACAAGAACGTCTACCAGCAGGCGCTCCGGCAACAGGGGTTGACGCCCGGGGAGTTCGAGGACCGCCAGCGCGAGGGGCTGACCATCCAGAAGCTTCAGGACCTGCTCCAACACTCCATCCCGGTTACGGCCGCCGAGATCGAAGAGCGCTACCGGGTGGACAACGAGGAGATCGCGCTGGAGTTCGTCCGGCTCAAGACCGATGACTTCGCCGAGGGGGTCGAGGTCAACGACGACGAGATCAAGGCATACTACGACGGCAATGCCGCGCTCTTGCGGGAGCCGCTCAAGGTCAAGGCGAGGTACATGGCGTACCGCGTGAAGGACTTCTCCGCCGGCATAGCGGTTTCCGACGAGGACGTCCGGGCCTACTACGATGTCTACCGGGACCGCCGCTTCCGCAGGCGGGAGGCGGTGAAGTTCAGCCAGATCTTCATCCCCGCGCCGGAAGGCACGGCGCCGGAAGTGAAGGAGGCGGCGCGCAAGCAACTGGAAGATGTCCTGCGGGAGGCTCGCGGGGGCGCGGACTTCGCCGAACTGGCCAGGCAGCACTCCAAGGACGACAGCGCGGCCCAGGGCGGCGACATGGGCTTCGTGAACAGGGGGCAGCTCTTGCCCGCGCTCGACACGGAATTGTTCGCGCTCAAGGAGGGCGAGGTGACCGGCGTCCTCGAGAGCGCGTTCGGCTTGCACCTGCTCAAGGCGGTGGAGAGGCAGGAGGACGAGGTCATGGAGCTGGACGAGGTGAGGGGGCGGATCGTCGACGCGCTCACGCTCGAACGCGGCAGCGCCAAGGCCGCGCGGGCGGCCGAGGAAGACCGCGAAAGGGTCCTGGACGGCGCGCCGCTGGCGGACGTCGCCTCGAAGCGCGGCATCGAGCTGTCGCGGACGCGGCTGTTCAGCGCGGGGGAGACCCTCGACGAGATCGGCGACGTGGAAGATTTCTACCACGCGGCTCTTTCCCTGAAGCCGGGTCAGGCAGGGCCCATCATCCCGACTCCGGAAGCGCTGTACCTCATGGATGTAGCCGAAAGGGTCGAACCCGCGGTGCCGCCCCTGGCCGACGTGAAGGAGAGGATTCGGGAGACCCTCGTGCGCAGGAAAGCTCGGGAGCGCGCGCGTGAGAAGGGGGACGCGCTTGTGGCGGAGCTCAAGGCGGCGCCGGATCTCGCGGCCGTGGCGGCCGCTCACGGGCTCACCGTGGAGGACACCGGACTGTTCCCGCGGGCACAGGCGGAGATACCTGAGATCGGTTTCCTTCCCCTGCCCCTGGGGCGGCTCACGGTGTCCGAGGAGAAGCCCGTGGTGGACACCGCCTACCTCCAGGACGACACTGTCTTCGTCATGGTCCTGAGGAAGACCGTCGCGGCCGACCCGGCCAAACTGTCCGGGGCGAAGGAGGACCTCGCTCGGCAACTCCGCGACGAGAAACGGCAACGGGCGTTGAGCCGGTTGATCGAGGACCTGAAGGCCAACGCCAAGATAGAGATCCATCCGGAGTTCACCTGACGCGCCACCCCCGCCATGCAGATATTCCTGCTACGCCACGGCGAGACCCGCTGGAACCGGGAGGGCCGATGCCAGGGCAGCTCGGACATCGAGCTCAACGAGACCGGCCACCGGCAGGCCGGTGAGGTCGCCGCGCGCCTGAGCCTTCGCCGCATCGACGCGGTCTACTCCAGCGATCTGCGGCGCGCCCGGCGGACCGCCGAGATCGTCGGCGAGCCCCATGACCTCGCCGTGAACATCGAGCCCGACCTGCGCGAGCTCGACCACGGCGAGATGGAAGGGCTGACCTTCGTCGAGGTGCGCGAGAGGTTCGCCGAGCTGATCGAGTTGTGGCGCTCGCGGCCGTTGGCGGTGGTGCTCCCGGGAGGGGAAAGCCTGATCGACGTGGAACGCCGGACCTGGTCCGCGCTCAACCGCATCGTGGAGAATCACGACGAGGCAGAGAGCATCGTCGTGGTCAGCCACAACTTCCCCATTGTTTCCATACTGTGCAGGATCAGCCGGACCTCGTTGAACCACTACCGCACCTTTCACCTGGATCCCTGCGGTTTCAGCCAAGTGAGCTTCACGCGGGCCGGGGGATGGGAGATCCGGGAGGCGGTGGCCAACCCGTCACAGGTCCGCGAGTCGGCGTGAGAAAGGAGAATCCCATGAGAATCGTTCACACCATGATCAGGGTCAAGCACCTGGACGAGAGCCTCAAGTTCTATTGCGACGGATTGGGGATGAAGGTCCTGAAGCAAAAGGACTACGAGTCCGGCCGCTTCACCAACACCTTCGTGGGTTACGGCTCCGAGGAGGACAACGCCGTCATCGAGCTGACCTACAACTGGGATACCCACGAGTACGACGTCGGCGACGGCTTCGGCCATATCGCCATCGGCGTGCCCGACGTGTACGCCACCTGCGACGACCTGCGCGAGAAGGGGGTCAAGATCACCCGCGACGCGGGTCCCATGAAGCACGGCGGCGGAGTGATCGCGTTCATCGAAGATCCCAACGGGTACAAGATCGAGCTGACCACGCGGAAGGAGTAGGGGCGGGTTTCGAACTTGGCCTTGGCTGCATCGCTCCGCCGGACGGTGCGGGGCGTGGGGTGCGGGTGTTGGTGTGGTCCCGGGCGGGGTGGTCGTGTCGCTGGTGGTGCCGGTGCTGGTGCCGGGCGGGGCCGGGCGGGCGGCGTCCCGGAAATCCGGAGACGGTTGTTGCTGGACCGTGTCGGTCTGCGTCGGGCGGAAGGGGGTGGTTGGTCGGGGTTGCGGAACACGTCTGGCCGCCGTCAACGGATTTCCGGGACGCCGCCCACCCGGCCTTCAGCGCGCGTCACGCTGTCCAACGATTGTGATAGCCCTTATCCGTTCGTCCTGAGCCCTTCGACAAGCCTGTCCTGAGCCTGTCGAAGGGGTCAGGACAGGCGTAGCGTCGCGAAGTCGAAGGACAGCGAACTTTTTCGGACAGGCTCCTGGGAGAGGAGATCATGAAATTCGGGGTATGTCTTACGCATTACGGGCGGGAGGTCGGGAGCGCGGAGTTGGTGGAGGCGGTGGAGGAGATCGAGCGGCTGGGGTTCGATTCGATTTGGGTCACCGACCACGTCGTGATCCCGGAAGGGGTGCGCGAGGCGCAGTTGGTCTATCGCGAGCACATGCTGGAGGCGTTCACGGTCTTCAGTTGGCTGGCCGCGGTGTCGGAGCGGGCGCAGCTCGGCAGCAGCATTATCGTGTTGGCGTACCGCAATCCCGTGGTCATGGCCAAGATGCTGGCGAGCATCGACGTGCTCTCGGGTGGAAGGGTCATTTTCGGGGCCGCGGCGGGTTACATGGAAGGTGAGTTCGACGCCTTGGGGGTGCCGTTCGAGGAGCGCGGCGACGTGAGCGACGAGTACTTGCGGATCATCCGCGAGATATGGACGCACGACCGGACGAGCTTCAGCGGCAGGTACTTCAACTTCGACAAGGTGTCCACCTCGCCGCGGCCGGTGCAGCGGCCGGGTCCGCCGATCTGGATCGGCGGACGCAGCAAGCGCGCCATGCGGCGGGCGGTGGAGTTGGGGGATGGGTGGCATCCCATCGGGCTCACCGCGCAAGAGATGAAGGAGGGAAGGGCCTACATGGCCCGGCTCTGCGAGCGGCGGAATATCGCCCGGGTGCCGGTCATGTCGCTGCGCGCCAACCTCCTCGTCGAAGGGGTTTCGGAACCGGTGGGGCCCTACGCGGGCCGCGCCGACAACACGCCCTTCAAGGGGGACCCGTCACTGATCCGGGATCGCGTGGGCGAGTTCGAGGAAGCCGGCGTGGAGCACGTCGTGCTGGACCTGGCGACCCTGTCGCACGCGAGCTTCCTGCGCACCCTCGAAATCTTTTCCGCAAAGGTGATGTAGGGGCGGATTTCAAACCCGCCCGTGCCCGGTCCCGGCAGGCCGGTCGGCCGACTACATCCCCAGCAGCTCGCGCGAGATCCGCTCCGTCGCGGAGCGCACCTCCGACGCGTTCTCCTGCTCGTCCACGACCGCCAGCGCCCGCTTGAGTGGGCCGAGCCCGCCGCAGTAGTCCGAGCCGAAGACCACGCCGCCGGAGCCCATCACGTCGGTGAGAAAGGGAAGGGCCTTGGGCCTGACGCTGGCCGTGTCGATGAGGAAGTGTTCGAGGAAAATGTCGGAGTAGCGCTTGTCGCCGTCTGGACCACTGTGCTTCCAGGACATCCTCTGCACCAGCAGGGGGATGCCGCCGCCGCCGCTTCGGATGACCACCTTGAGGTTCGGATGGCGGTCGAAGACGCCGCCGGCGATCATGCGCATCACGCATTCGTTCACGCTCGCGTCCGACAGCACGGCATAGGAGACGCCGGCGCCGCCGTCCTCGAGCCGCTGGAGGGTCGGGTCCTTGGCGTTGCCGCTGCCGTGCAGGAAAAGCGGCAGGCCGAGATCCGACACCTTGGCGAAGACGGGATCGATCTCGGGCAGGTCCACCTTCATCTCGCCGTCCACCCGCGGGTAGATGAGCACCGCCTTGAAGCCACGGGACGCCATGCGCTCGATCTCTTCCACCGACGCTTCGATGTTCTTGAACGACAGGGCGGTGATACCCGAGAACCGGTCCGTGTGGCCGCCGATGCGCTCCGCCAGCACGTCGTTGGAAAGCCGCGCCATCTCCATGGCGTCCGCCGCCTCGAGCTGGTCGGCGTCCTCGCTGGCACCCTGACTGACGAGCTGGAAGTCGATTCCCGCCTCGTCCAGTTCGGTCAGCCTCTTCTCGAAGTCGGCCGAGTCGTAGTCGTCGACCTTCGGCGACTTGCCTGCCTTCTGCCGAAACGCGTTCACCAGTTCCGGGGCGGTATGGTGCGAATGCCAGTCGATCAGCATGGTTTCCTCCGTGGCGCCGGCGCGGCCGGCCGCTTGATGTTGAAGCAGGGATTATAGGACCCCACCGTCAACGGGGTCAATGCTCCGGTGCGCGCGACGCGGATGGCGGGTTGTCGGGCCGTGAATTTGACTGGGTTGCGCGGTTGGGCTAATCGTGTGGCAACATCACGAAAGCCCTGTCGCGGCGCGTCTTGCAAGCGTTGCCGGGCTTGTCCGGAGGAACTTCATGGCGACTGCTGTCATCGACGGTATCGAGATCTACTACGAAACCTACGGCTCCGGGCCGCCGCTCCTGATGTTCGCGCCCGGCGGGTTCGATTCCACCATCGAGAAGTGGCGGGTGGCCAGCGCCTGGACCGGCATCGACGCCTTGGCCACGCTCGGTTCGGAGCATCAGGTCATCGCCTACGACCGGCGCGAGGCGGGGCAATCCGGCGGGCGGGTGGAACGCCTCACCTGGACCGCGTACGCGCGCGAGGGCAAGCAGCTCCTGGACCACCTGGGGATCGATTCCGCCTTCGTCATGGGCGGCTGCATGGGCTGCTCGGTGGCCCTTTCCTTCGGCGTCAACTACCCGGAGGCGACCCGCGGCATGATCCTGCACTGGCCGGTGGGCGGATACCGCTGGAAGACGGCGAGCCAGGCGCGCTTCGCCGCCCACCTGGACTTCGTGCGGGAGAACGGCATGCAGGGCGTGGTCGACCGGGCCTCCAAGGGGACCACCTTCTGGACCGACCCCGAGTCCGGCCCCTGGGCCTCGGTCATTGCCCGCGACGGCGCGTTCGCCGAGCGCTTCGCCAGTGAGGACCCCGAGCGCTACATGGGCATCATCGCCACCAGCGGCCCCGACCTGTTCGACCGCGACACCGCCACCGGCGCGGCGGCCGAGGAGGTCATGGGCATCAAGGCGCCGGCCGTCATCATGCCGGGGGACGATCCCTCCCACGCCACCTCCGGGGCTCACTACCTGCGCGAGTGCCTGCCCAACGGGGAGTTCTGGAACGTCATGCCGCCGGACCAGACCACCGAGAACGTGTGCGAGCGTGCCCTGGAGTTCACCCGGGCCCACAGGTAACGCCGCGTCGTGGCACTGTTCATCAAGGCCGAAGAGCTCGAGGGCCTCATCTCCATCACCGAGGCCGTCGACGCCATGGAGAAGGGGTTCGCCTCGCAGGTGGACCACCCCATCTTCAGCCTGCCGCGCCAGCGGATGCTGGCGGACAACCGCCGCATTACCGTTCATTCCGGGGGGTGCGTGCCGCTGGGCGTGGCCGGGACCTTCGTCCACTACGAACGCCACAACTACACGGCGGAGGACCAGAGCTACGGGGCGGTGGGGAAGCGGGTCTACGTCAGCTACGACAGCGAGACCGGCGAGCTGCTGGCCGTCATCGCCGGCTGCCCGCCGCTTTACCGGCGCCAGACCGCGGAAGACGAGTTCGCCACCGAGACCGCCATCACCAGCGCCGTCGGCACCCGGCGCATGGCGCGGGAGGACGCCCGCGTGCTGGGGATCTTCGGCAGCGGCCGTCAGGCCCGGCGCCACCTGGAAGCCATGTGCGCCATCCGCCCCATCGCGGAAGTCAGGGTCTACAGCCGCGACGCCGGCAACCGGCGCGCCTTCTGCGAGACCATGCAACCCTACGTGGACGCGGATCTCAAGCCCGTGGAACGGCCCGAGGACGCGGCCCGGAACGTGGACGTCATCGTCTGCGCCACCGGCAGCAATTTCCCGGTGGTCTTCGGGCGGTGGCTCGAGGAGGGCGTCCACGTCACCTCCATCGTCGGCAGCAACAAGGAGCTCCTGATGGAAGGGCTGGTGAGCCGCCCGCGCCGGGAGCTGGACGACGAGGTGCTGGCGCGGGCCGACGTGATCGTCGCGACCCTCGCGCGGCAGGGCATCCAGGACGAGCAGGGCGACCTGCTGGAACCCGTGCAGAACGGCGTGATCACCTGGGACGACGTCAAGGACCTGAGCGCCCTGGTGACCGGCAAGGTCCAGGGACGCCGGAGCGATCGGGACGTCACCCTTTTCAAACAGAACAGCGATCAGGGCGTGGGATACATGGCGCTGGCGCGGCTGGCCCACGACAAGGCCCGGGCGGCCGGCGTCGGCATGGAGTTTTGATCGCCCGGCCAGGGAGGCGCGGGTCGTACTGTCCGCGCGTTCGCTTCCGTCGAGACCCCGTTGAGCGCTCTCGAGCGTCATCGCTATCTTGTTCTGGCCTCCCTCGGAACGGTCCTTTACGTAACCTGCCTCGGGTTGCGCGACCTGTGGTTTCCCAACGAGCCCAACGTCGCGCAGACCGCCCTCGCCATGTACCTGAGCGGGGATTGGGTCGTGCCGCGCCGCCTGGGGGCCGTCTGGCTCGACTACCCGCCGTTGATCTACTGGGCGGGTTCCCTCTTCTCCGCCATGTTCGGCGCCATGAGCGAGGCGTCGTTGCGCCTGCCCTCGGCTCTTGGCGCCATTGCCCTGGCGCTTGTCACCTGCGCCATGGGTTCGCGCTGGTTCGGAGCCTCCGCCGGGCTGTGGGCGGGCTTCGTGCTGTTGACGTTCCCCCAGTTCGCGCTCCAGGCCGTCGGCTACCGTCCCGACATGCTCTTCAGCCTGTTCATCGGCTCCGGGCTCCTGGTCTACGCTTCCGGCGCCGGCCCGGAGCCGCGGTTGCCGGCGCGGGTCGCGGGGTTCGTCCTGTTCGGCCTGGCCATGCTGACGAAGGGTCCCCTGGGACTCCTGCTCCCCGGCCTGGTGCTGTGCCTGTGGCACGGCTCACGGCGGGAGTGGCGTCCCCTCGTCATGCTGGCCCCCCTCGCCCTGGTGAGCCTGGCGGTGTACCTGGCGTGGTTCATCGCGTGCGCATACCAGACCGGCGCGGGCAACATTGTGCAGGAGCTGTGGCAGCAGAACGCCGCGCGCTTCGCAAGCGGAGCCCGCGGGCATGCGCGTCCCGTCTACTACTACGCCGCGACGATCTGGCACGACATGGCGCCGTGGAGCCTGCTGCTGCCGTTGGCGTTGTGGTGGATCTGGCGTAGCGGTACCTGGAGCGACTCTCGGCAGCAGTTGCTGCTGTGGTGGTTCGGGGTATTCTTCGCGTTCCTTTCCGTTGCCGCGACCAAGCGCCAATTGTATCTGTTGCCCGCCTACCCCGCGGCCGCACTCCTCGTCGGCCAATGGGTCGCGGCGGTCGCCGGCGGACAGGCCGGGTTCGGAGGGCTCGAGCGGCGCTTGGCCACGGCCGCGGCCGCGCTCGCGGGTTCCCTGCCCGTGCTCCTGGGCGGCATCCTGCTGGCGGCGGCCCTGGGCGTGGACCTGCTGGTGCAGCGGCTCGCGCTGGATCCGTCGGAGGCGGCGGTTGCCCGGAGTCTTCGGGCGCCGGGTCTCGGCATCGGCCTCGTGAGCGTCGCCGCGGGCCTTTGGGTCCTGCGCGCGCGGCGTTACCCCGACCTGCCGCGGGCATTGTGCCGGCTCGCCATCGGTATCGTCCCGGTCTATTTCCTCGTGTTGTGCTGGTTCATGCCCCGGTTCAATCCGGTCAAGACCTACGAGCCGGCGGGACGCTGGATAGCGGGTAACGTCGGTTCGGAAACCGTGGTCGGCCTCGCCAATCCGCGCCGGGGACGGGCCAAGATGGCCGCGTTCGGGTTCTATTCGCGACGCAACGTGGAGCTGCTGGACACCGAAGATGCCATCGAGCGCTTCCTGCGGAACCATCCAGGCTCCGCCGTGCTTCTGGCCGGCGACGCCGCGGAGGCGATTTACGGCCCGGCCAACACCGATTGGCAGCTCCAGGTGGTGAAGGAGTTGACGGCCGGCGGAGATCGGTACTTCGTCTTGCGGCGCCGATAATGGAGCCGGTGCAGCCGCCGCCCGCCGCATTTCTTTCTTTATCCCCGCCCCACGTGTTAGATTTGGGATATGGGGAGGCATCCGATGAAAAAGTTCCTGGTATCCCTCGCGGTCTTGTTCCTGCTTGCTTCGTTGTTCGCCGTCCCGTCGAGCGCGCAGCAGGTCACCGGGGAAGACCTGGCTCAAAGGGTGACGAAGGCCCAGTTCACGTTCCGTGACTTCGAGAGAGATCCGCGGATGACGTGGTTCCGGCAGAATGTCCGCTACGCCAAGGGGCTTCTCATCATGCCGGTGCTGGTCAGGGGAGGGTTCTTCTTCGGCGGCTCCGGGGGCAGGGGCGTGTTGCTGGCCCAGGACGCCGCGGGCACGTGGAGCAATCCCGCCTTCTACGACGTGGGTTCCGCTTCTTTCGGCCTCCAGTTCGGCGCCGCCGGCGGGCAGGTCATCCTCATGATCATGACCGACCGAGGCTTGAGGAGATTCCTCAACGACAAGTTCCAGCTCGGCGCCGATGCCAGCATCAGCGTGGGTCCCGAAGGGATCGGAGCCAAGGCCGAGATCTTCGACATCTTTTCGTTCTCCCGCGTCAAGGGGATATTCGCGGGTCTCACCATCGAGGGCGGGGTGGTGGTGGTCAACCGGGCCGACAATCAGACCTACTACGGAAAGACCAAGATCTCTCCCCGGGATATTCTGCTTCGAAGAAAGCACAAGAACCCGCAGGCGGACGACCTGATCCGCGTCCTCACCGAGGCGTCGCGCTAGGAGCCTAACCAATACAACCCTCTCCCTCTGGGAGAGGGCGGCCGAAGGCCGGGTGAGGGCCTAGTGCGTGCCTACGCGGCCGGCGTGAACTTGTAAAGCGTCACGTCCTCGGTGACGTCCTCGAACACCACCTCCACGAGTTGGTCGCATTCGAGCTTGTCCGGCGACTCGTTCACCACGTTGCTTACCATCCGCGGCCCCTCGTCCAGTTGAATGACCGCGAACACGTAGGGTATCTCGCCCTCGAAGCCCGGGTGGTACACCCGGTGGTAGACGCCGAATGAGTGGATCCTGCCCCGGCCGGAGGCCTTCTTCCAGTCCCACTCCGTGCTCCAGCAATGCGGGCAGGTGGAATTCGGCGGGAACCAGTAGCCGCTGCATTGGCGGCACCGCGGCAACAGCAGCTCGTGGCGTTTGCACCCCTCCCAGAAAGGCTCGGATTCGATGGTGGGATACGGCAACGGCTTGGCGTACTCGCTCATGACGCTTGCCTTGCGAGGATCATCGCGGACTGGCAGGCGGTGTTGCCGCCGTGGCCGCTGACCAGGGCTATCTCGGCGTCCTTCACCTGCCGGTCCGGTCCGTGCTCGTGCCGGACCTGCCGGACGCCCTCGACGATCTGCAGCATGCCCTCGGTATGGCCCTCCGAGAGCTGCCCGCCCGACGTGTTGGTGGGCAGCCGGCCGCCGAGCCGCAGAGCCCCGGACTCGGCGAAGGGTCCGCCTTCGCCCTTCCCGCAGAAGCCGTAGTCCTCGAGCTGCAGCAGCACCATCTGGGTGAAGCAGTCATAGAGCTGGGCCGTGTCCACGTCGTCGGGGCCGATGCCGGCCATGCGGTAGGCCGCCTCGCCCGCCTCCTTGGCTCCGGTGGTGAGCATGTTGCTCTCTTCGAACCAGCCGCTGAGGCGGTTTCCGAAACCGAAGCCCATGATATGGGCCGGCGGTTGCTTCAGGTCCCGTGCGCGCTCCGCCGAGGTCACCACCACCGCGGCGGCGCCGTCGATGTAGATGCTGCAGTCGTAGAGGCAAAGCGGATCGACGATCATCCGGGCGCCCAGGTACTCCTCGATGGTCAACGGTTTCTGGAAGAAGGCGTTGGGGTTCCGGCTCGCGTGCTCCCGGAACGCCACCGCGATATGCCCCAGTTGTTCCTTGGTGGTGCCGTAGAGCTTCATGTGGCGCCGGGCGGACACCGCGTAGTTGGACGGAGCGCCGAACCAACCGAACTCCGGCCCGAACTCTCCCTGGTTCTGGATGCCGATGTTGACCCGCTTGCGCGCGGCCTCGGTGCGGTGCGTGCGCGACCAGGTATCCCGCCCGAACCCGACCACCACCGTGTTGCAGAGCCCCGCGTCGATGGCCATGCAGGCCATGGCCACCCCCAGCACCTGGCTCGCGCCGCCGTTGTCCGTCGACGTGCTGTAGGTGACGTTCAAACCCAGCGCCTCGCCCACCCGCTGGTGATGGCAGTAGACGTCGTCCGGCCCCCGCGTGATCAGCCCGTCCACGTCCGCCTTGGTCAGCCCCGCGTCCGCGATGGCGTTTCGCGCCGCCACCGCGAACATCCCGATGGGACCCATCTCCGGCACCTTGCCCAGCTTGCTGTGCCCGACCCCGGCGATGGCGTACTTGCCTCGAAGGTTGCTCATGGGATTCCTCCTGGTGGTCTCTCGGTTTGGTCAGTGGACCGACAGCCACGATACACGAAACGGAGAAGTTCAGCGAGAGGTGTTCGAGTGGTTCAGTTCCGGCAACCACGTTTCGAGAATATGTTGACTTTCAGGTTTCATCTATTACAGTATGTGTAACCCAAAAAGACGCCTGGGAAACGATGGAGGGCGGCATGAAACAAGCGCGAAGAAGGGAAGCGGGAAGAAGACCGGTTGTGCAATTCATCGAGCGTTTGCAGCAGACCGGCGGTCTGAAAGGGACCGACATTGCCAATTTTGCCGGTGTTTCCAAGGCAACCGTATCCCGATGGGGAAGCGGTCAGAAGTCGCCTCATCCCAGAACGCAACTCATCATGTCGGATTTGTCCTACGTGGTGATGCGGCTCAACGAGTACTATAACCAAGAGGAAGTACGCGCTTGGCTCTATGCACGGCATCCGCAGTTGGAAGGCCAGCGGGCGATCGACCTTATCCATGGTGAGCGCACCGAAGAAGTGATTGCAGTCCTCGATCGTCTGGATGCGGACGCATATCTCTGACCATGGCGCAGAGGGACCGCTCTCACACCGGGTCCCAGATACGGGACCAGCGATTGCTCGACGCGTTGGAACGCGTCGAGCAATCGCCCTACTCGGGAACGGTGTGGCGTTCGGTACGGGAGGGCTCTGACCCGCTTATATGCTCGCGGGCCGGGGGTCGGTGGGACGACGGCACCTTGGACGTTCTCTACACTTCGGAAACCCGCGAGGCCGCCATCGCCGAGCGACGTTTCCACCTCTACCAGGGCCAACCCCTTCCCCCTTCCAGGGTACGCTATGAGCTGTTCGAATTGGCGGTGTCCCTGGAGGCGGTCATGCGTTTGCCCAGCCTTGAAGCGCTGTCGGCCATCGGGTTCGATGCGGCGTTTTTCGGTCACTTGAGCTATCTTGAACGGAAGAGGGAATACCCGCGTTCCCAGGAGATCGCCGAGGCGTGCGCCTTCCTTGGCGCCGACGGTCTGTTGGTCCCCAGTGCTCGTGATTCAGCGTCGAACAATCTGATTGTCTTCTGCGAGCAAGAGACTCGAATCGTCAAGAGAGTTGTCCGCAGCCATGGAGTCGTCAATTTCGGTTGAGCTATTCACCATCGGCCATTCAACCCACGCGTTGGAGACTCTCGTCACTCTCCTGAGAACATACCGGGTCGCCAAAGTGGCCGATGTCCGTTCGATCCCGAGCCGGCGGCACAGGCGCGGTCGTTGCGGAACGTGAGGGTGGGGGTGGTGGAGCCGATGGGGATCGAACCCACGACCTCTAGATTGCGAACCTAGCGCTCTCCCAGCTGAGCTACGGCCCCACGCTGCTTGCAGACTACCAAGGTAGCACTCATCGGCCCGCAAGTAAACGCGCATCCGCGCCCTTGACACGCCGCCAGCGAGTTTCGTACGCCTGCCTTCAACATGAGAATCGCATACTTCGATCTCATCTCCGGAATCAGCGGGGACATGACGGTGGCGGCGCTTCTGGACCTGGGGGTGCCGCGCCCACGCCTCCGGGAGGAGTTGGACAAGCTCAAGGGCATCGATTTCCGCATCCGGGTGGGCAGGAAGACCGTCAACGGCATCCGGGCGGGTCGGTTCCAGGTCATTGCCGGGAAAGACCAGCCCGGCCGGCGCTGGTCCGGCATCCGCCGCCTGATCCAGCGGAGCGGGCTGTCCGCGGACGTGAGGGCTCGCGCCATCGCGATCTTCTCGAAACTGGCCGAGGCCGAGGCGAAGGTCCACGGGGTTTCGCCGGAGGACGTTCATTTCCACGAGGTCGGGGCGGTGGACTCCGTCGTCGACATCGTCGCCGTCGCCATCGCAACGTGTCACCTGGACATCGACGCCTTCGCCTGTTCCACGGTGCCGCTGGGCCGGGGCCTGACCGGTTCGCTGCACGGCGTGCTGCCGGTTCCGGCGCCGGCGACACTGGAGTTGCTGGAGGGGTTCCCGGTCGAGGACGCGGGGTTGGAGGCGGAGAACGTCACGCCCACCGGTGCGGCCATCCTTTCGGCCCTCGTTTCGCGGAAAGGCGAGGCCGTGCCCATGCGTATCGAGCGTACGGGTTACGGCGCGGGCACGTTGGAGTTCCCCGACCGGCCCAACGTCCTGCGGATCGTGCTGGGAGAAGCCGAGCTCGGGCTGGGCCATGACCGCATGCTGGTGATGGAGACCCACATCGACGACATGAACCCGGAGATCTACGACTACGTGATGGAGCGCCTGTTCGCCGCCGGAGCCCGTGACGTAACGCTTTCCCCGGTTCAGATGAAGAAGAACCGGCCGGGGACGCTGATGCGCATCCTCGCGGAGCCTCGGCTCCGCGACGCGCTCGCCGGGATCGTGCTGCGGGAAACCTCCACCTTGGGGGTTCGGTGCTACCCGGTGCACCGCCTCGTGTTGCAGCGCGAGGTGCGGAAGCTCAAGACTCGGTTGGGCGCCATCACCGTCAAGGTCGCCCAAGAGCCCGGAGGCGGAACGCGGGCGACGCCGGAGTATGAAGAGGCGCGAAAGCTTGCAGTGTCGAAGAAAGTTCCCCTGAAGGCGGTCTACGACGAGGTGACGCGTTGTTACATGGACCCCGCCACCCCTGGGTCCCCCTCTCCCTCTGGGAGAGGGCTGGGGTGAGGGTGCCCGGAGGGGCACGGTAGCCGCGCAGCCCTCACCCGGCCTTCGGCCACCCTCTCCCAAAGGGAGAGGGGTTGGATTTGGGACGGCGCCGGCCTCTCACATGATCTGTTTCAGATAGTCGAGTTCGGTGTGCCGCTCGAAGACGCTGCCCAGGTCGGGGCGCGTCTCCGGTGGTGTGCCGTCCGTCGCGCCCGACGTCCGCAGGAACGGGACCTTCCCGACGCACGGCACCTTGGTCATTTGCTGAAGCGTCTGCGCATTGGTGGCCGTGGCCGGCGTGCTCTCGCTTTCCATGTCGTTCAGGATGTAGCCGGTCACGTTCAAGCCCATGCACGCTCCGTGCTCGAGGGTGAGGACGGCGTGGTTGATGGCGCCGAGGCGGTTGCCTATCACCACCAGGACCGCCAGGCCCAGCTCCCGGGCCAGATCCGCGTAGGTGTAGTCGGAGACCAGCGGCACCATCAAACCGCCCGCCCCCTCCACCAGCATGAGGTCGTGGGCCGCGCCCATGTCGTGGCACAGCCGCACCAGGAAATCCGGTCGGATCCGGACGGCGGCGTGGGCCGCCGCCACGCTCGGGGCCGCGGGGACTCCCAGCCGGTAGGGGCAGATCCGGTCGATGGCCTGGTTGCTGCCGGCCGCGGCCTTGAGGAAGGTCGCATCCTGGGGCACCAGGTGACCCTTCTCGTTGCGGCATCCGGACTCCGCGGGTTTCATCACCCCGACCTTGAACCCGGCGTCCTTGAAAGCGGCGGCGAGCCCGCACGCCACCAGGGTCTTGCCCACGCCGGTGTCGGTGCCGGTGATGAAGAAGCCGCGGCTCATCGGGCTTCCGTGACTTGGCGGATGGAGTCCCGCACCACGGTCACCAGGGTCTCCAGCTCGGCGTCGCTGATGGTCAAGGGCGGCAGCATGATAAGGGTGTCTCCCAGCGGACGCACGATGATCCCGCTACGCCGGGCTTCCAGCACCACCTGGTTGGCGATCCTGAGCCCGGGGTCGTAGCGTTCCCCGCGCGCCTTGTCCTTGACTAGTTCCATGCCCGTCATGAAGCCCCGCTGCCGTATCTCGCGCACGTGGGGGAGGGCCAGGACGTCGTTCCGGAGCCGGTCCTCCAGCCAGGCGATCTTGACGGGGACCTCCTCCATCAGCGCGTCCTTCTCGAAGATGTCGAGCCCGGCCAGCGCCACCGCGCAGCCCAGGGGGTTGCCGGTGTAGGTGTGGCCGTGGAAGAAGCTCTTGAACTCGCCGTACTCGCCCAGGAACGCCGAGAAGATCTCCTCGGTGGAGAAGGTGGCGGCCAGCGGCAGATAGCCGCCGGTGATGCCCTTGCCGACGCACATGAGGTCCGGGCTGACGCCGTCATGCTCGCACGCCCACATCCGTCCGGTGTGGCCGAACCCCGTGGCTACCTCGTCGGCGATGAACAGGACGCTGTTGTCCGCGCAGATGTCGCGGATCGCCTTGACGTAGCCGGCGGGCTGGGGCCACATGCCCGCGGCTCCCTGCATGACCGGCTCCATGATGAAGGCCGCCAGGCGGTCCTTCTCGCGGCCGACCGCGTCCCGGGCCTCCGCCACCGACCGCTCCATCGCCTCGGCCTCGCTCAGGCCCTGCTCCCGCTGGTAGGCGTAGGGAGGCTTCACCGCCAGGGCGGGGAACAGCAGGTCCCGGTGGAAATGGTGGAACAGGTCGCTGTAGCCCACGCTCATGGCCCCCACCGTGTCTCCGTGATAGGACTCCTCCAGCCGCGCGAACAGGGTCCTCCGGGTCTCGCCCCGCAGTTGCCAGTACTGGACCGCCAGTTTGAGCGCCACCTCCACCGCGGTGGCGCCGCTGTCCGAGTAGAACACGCGGGTGAGGCCTTCCGGGACGAGGGCCGTGAGCCGGGCGGCCAGCTCGATGCCGGGCGCGTGGCTCAACCCCAGGAAGGTCGAGTGCGCGATACGGTCGGTCTGGGCCTTGAGGGCCTCGTCCAGCTCCGGACGGCGGTGGCCGAACAGGTTGCACCAGAGCGACGACACGCCGTCGAGGTAGCGGTTGCCGTCGACGTCGATGAGATAGCTGCCTTCCCCCTCGGCGATGATGCAAGGGTCTTCGCCCATCCATTCCTGCATCTGGGTGAAAGGGTGCCACAGGTGCGCGTGGTCCATGCGTTTGAGGGTCTCGTACTTGTTGCTCATGTGTTCATCCGGAATCCGGCTCGGGTTCGGGGCCACCACCGGTCGCCCCTACGGTTGTGATCGTCGTGGCGGTGCCGCTAGTGTCGCGTCCCGTGATTTCCTGGCACAAGTTGCGCAGGATCTTTTGTCGTCGGCAAGGCGCGATGACCCGGTAGGGGCGACCGGCGGTCGCCCTCGGTGGCGGGCACCACGCGAGGAAGAGCAACGCAGCCGACGGCGAAAAAGACCAGCAAATTATGGCAGGAAATCACGGGACGCGACACTAGCCGGCGACGATGTGTCTTGCTTGCTCGAAGGCGTCGAGGGCCTGTTCCATCTGTTCCGTCGTGTGGGTCGCCATGGTGGTGACCCGCAGCCTCGACGTTCCCGGCGGCACCGTGGGCGGACGGATGCCCTGAACGTAGAAGCCCGCTTCCAGGAGGCGCGCCGCGAGCCGCATGCACGGCTGCTCCTCTCCTACCATGACGGGGATGATCTGGGTGCTGCCGGCCACGGTGTAGCCGAGTCGCTCCAGGCCGTTTCGGAGGCGCTGGGTGTTCCGCTGCAACGCGCATTGCCGCTCCGGCTCCTCCTTCACCAGCTCCACGGCCGCCGCGGCCATGGCCAGCACCACCGGGGGCAGCGATGTCGTGAAGATGAAGCTGCGCGCGCGGTTGATGAGCAGCTCCTTCAGCCTGGCGCTGCCGGCGACGTAGGCTCCGAAGGCGCCCAGGGCCTTTCCCAGGGTGCCCATCTGCACCAGCACCCTGTCGCCGAGGCCCAGCTCGGCCACGACGCCCGCGCCGTGGGGTCCCCGCACGCCGGTGGCGTGGGCTTCGTCCACCATCACCATGGCGCCGTGGCGCTCGGCCAGCTCCACGATTTCTCCCAGCGGCGCGATGTCCCCGTCCATGCTGAAGATGGATTCGGTCGCGATGAGCTTTCGCGCCGCGGCCGGCGCCTTCTCGAGCAGGCTCGCCAGGTGGTCCATGTCGCAGTGGCGGTAAACCGAGACCGCGGCCCGCGAGAGCCGGCAGCCGTCGATGATGCTGGCGTGGTTCAACTGGTCGCTCAGGACCACGTCGCCCTTCTCCACCAAAGTGGCGATGATGCCGACGTTGGCCTGGTAGCCGCTGTTGAACACCAGCGCCGCCTCGGTTCCCTTGAACCGCGCGATGCGCTGCTCCAGCTCCTCGTGCGCGGTCATGTTGCCGGAGATGAGCCGCGATGCGCCCGAGCCGCAGCCGTAGCGGTCCAGCGCTTCCCGGGCGGCCTCCTTCAAGGCGGGATGGTTGGCCAGTCCCAGGTAGTTGTTGGAGGAGAGGTTCAGCACCTCCCGCCCGTTCAGGCGGACGATGGCGTCCTGCTCGCCGTCGACGACCTTCAACTCCCGGTAGAGGTTCCGGCTCCTGATCTCCTCCAGTTGCCGTTCGATGAAATCGGCCATGGCTCCGGTTGGGTAGATAGCAGAAATACCGTCCCCGAACCAGAAACCGCACGCACCGACGGTCCTAGTGTGGTGTCTGGTTAATTCGCAGCATAATCTGCGGGTCTTTTTCGCCGTCGGCTGCGTTGCTCTTCCTCGCGTGGTACCCGCCACTGCTCGTCATCGCGCCTTGCCGACAACGAAAAATCCTCCGCATATTATGCTGCGAATTAACCAGACACCACACTAGCCCCCTCTCCCTCTGGGAGAGGGTCGGGGTGAGGGTGCCCGGAACCAGCAGCCTGCCACGGCGGGCAGAGTCGCCGCGCGGCCCTCACCCGGCCTTCGGCCACCCTCTCCCAGAGGGAGAGGGGTTGATTTGGGACGGGTCGCGGCCGCGTTGACTTTGGCGAATCCGTACCTAGATTTCTTGAAGGACTCCCGGGAATCCGGAGGAATCATGGACATCAATCGTCTGACCGAAAAATCGCAGGAAGCGTTGCGCCAGGCCCAGGCCCTGGCGTCGCGGCGCAACCACCAGGGGGTGGACGTCGAGCATCTTCTCGCCGCCCTGCTGGAGCCGGCCGACGGCGTCGTCACGGCGTTGCTGACGCAGACCGGCGTCTCCGTGGCGGCGGTGAAGAAGGGGCTCGAACAGGAACTTGACCGCATTCCTCGGGTGACCGGATCAGGGGCCGCGGCCGGGCCGGAGCAGCTCTACGTCACCCAGCGGCTGTCCCGCCTGTTTACCGGGGCCGAGGACGAGGCCCGGAACCTCAAGGACGACTATATCAGCGTCGAGCACCTGCTGCTGGCCATTGTCGAAGAGGGAGGCAAGGCGAGCCAGGTGCTTCGAACCAACGGTGTCCGCCGCGACACCCTGCTGGGCGCGCTCCAGAAGGTGCGCGGCCACCAGCGCGTCACCAGCCAGAACCCCGAAGGCACCTACCAGGCGCTGGAACGCTACGGCCGTGACCTCGCCGGGCTCGCCTCCCAGGGAAAACTCGCCCCCGTCATCGGCCGGGACGAGGAGATCCGCCGGGTGGTGCAGGTGCTGTCGCGCCGCACCAAGAACAACCCCGTGCTCATCGGCGACCCCGGCGTCGGCAAGACCGCCATCGTGGAGGGGCTGGCGCTGCGCATCGTGGCGGGCGACGTGCCCGAGGGGCTCAAGCGGAAGCGTATCGTGGTGCTCGACATGGGCCTGCTCATCGCCGGCGCCAAGTACCGCGGCGAGTTCGAGGAGCGGCTCAAGGCCGTGCTCAAGGAGGTGCAGGAGTCCTCGGGCGAGGTGATCCTGTTCATCGACGAGCTGCACACCGTGGTGGGCGCCGGCGCCGCCGAAGGGGCCATGGACGCCAGCAACCTCCTGAAGCCCATGCTGGCCCGGGGCGAGCTGCACTGCATCGGCGCCACCACGCTGGACGAGTACCGCAAGTACGTGGAGAAGGACCGGGCGCTGGAGCGGCGCTTCCAGCCGGTGACCGTCGACCAGCCCACGGTGGAGGACACCGTCTCCATCCTGCGGGGGCTGCGCGAGCGCTACGAGCTGCACCACGGGGTGCGCATCAAGGACGGCGCGCTGGTGACCGCGGCGGTGCTGTCGCACCGCTACATCAGCGACCGCTTCCTGCCGGACAAGGCCATCGACCTGGTGGACGAGGCGGCCTCCAAGCTGCGCACCGAGATCGACTCCATGCCCGCCGAGCTGGACCAGGCTTCGCGCCAGGTCATGCAGCTCGAGATCGAGCGCGAGGCCCTGCGCAAGGAAAGCGACGACGCCTCCCGGGACCGACTGGCCAAGCTCGAGAACGAGCTCGCCAACCTCAAGGAAGAGGCCAACAAGCTCAAGGCGCGCTGGGAGATGGAGAAGGACGCCATCGCCCGCCTGCGCAAGCTCAAGGAGGAAATCGACGAGACCCGCCGGGCGATGGAGCAGGCGGAGCGCGAGTACGACCTCAACCGCGTGGCCGAGCTCAAGTACGGCAAGCTGAGCGAGCTTGAGGGCAGGCTGGCCAGACAGGAGGAGAGCCTCAGGACCGAGGACGGCGGCGTCCTACTCAAGGAGGAGGTGGACGAAGACGACATCGCCGAGGTGGTGTCGCGCTGGACCAGCGTGCCGGTGTCGAAGCTGCTGGAGGGGGAGCGGGAGAAGCTGCTGCGCCTGGGCGACCACCTGCACAAGCGCCTCATCGGACAGGACGAGGCGGTGTCGGCGGTGGCCGACGCGGTGGTGCGCGCCCGCTCGGGGCTCAAGGACCCCAACCGGCCCATCGGCTCGTTCATCTTCCTGGGCCCCACCGGCGTGGGCAAGACCGAGCTGGGGCGGGCGCTGGCCGAGTTCCTGTTCGACGACGAGGCCAACATGGTGCGCCTCGACATGTCCGAGTACATGGAAAAGCACACCGTCGCGCGGCTGGTGGGCGCCCCGCCGGGATACGTGGGCTACGACGAGGGCGGCCAGCTCACCGAGGCGGTGCGCCGCCATCCCTACTCGGTGGTCCTGTTCGACGAGGTGGAGAAGGCCCATCCCGACGTGTTCAACGTCATGTTGCAGATCCTCGACGACGGCCGCCTGACCGACGGCCACGGCCGCACCGTGGACTTCAAGAACACGGTGGTGATCATGACCTCCAACACCGGCAGCCAACTCATCCTGAACCACAGCGGCCGTGCCGACGACAGCGGCTACGACGCCATGAAGCGGGAGGTCCTGGAGGTCCTGCGGCGGGAGTTCCGGCCGGAGTTCCTGAACCGGGTGGACGACATCGTCGTGTTCCACGGCCTCACCCGCGACGATCTCCGGGAGATCGTCGAGATCCAGCTCGGGCATCTGCGCGAGCGCCTGGACGAACGCCACATCAGCCTGGATCTCACCCAAAAGGCCAAGGACCACTTCGCCGACACGGGTTACGATCCCGCCTACGGCGCCCGGCCCCTCAAGCGGCTGATCCAGAAGGAACTGGAGACCGCGCTGGCCCGGAAGCTCCTGGCCGGCGAGATCAAGGACCACAGCCGGGTGGTGGTGGACTGCGACGGCAGCGAGTTGACTGTGTCGGCGACGGCGGTGTCGGCGGACGCGGCGTAGAGGGCGAGAAAATTCCGGCGGAACGATCAGTTCGTTATAGACAAGAGTCGGGACGGCTGATATGACGTCGAGCGTTTATGAGCACGCTGGCGTTCGATACTCACAAAGCCGTCAAGGCGCTCAAGGAGGCAGGCTTCGGCGAAATCCAAGCAGAGGCCGTCGTTGCCACCGTGGGCGACGCTCTCGGTGGCGATGTCGCTACCAAGACCGACATTGCAGCGCTCAAGACCGACATTGCCGAGTTCAAGGACGAGGTCAGGGCCGACACCGCGGAGTTCAGGGCCGAAATTTATCGACACCTGTGGCTCATGGCGGCCGGGATCGTCGGCCTTACGGTCACGCTCGTGAAGTTGATCCCGTGATCCTTGCCATTCCCTTCACATCCTACCGGCGTGAGGTCGTGTGCACCTGAGTGCTGTCCGAAACCCTCCTCCACCAAAACGATTGCAATGGCCGCGGGGGCTCGCTAGAATCCTCGGATGCAGTCCCTCCTCAGAAAAAACATCGAAGATCTGGAAGGTTACACGCCGGGAGAGCAGCCCAAGCGGGTCGATCTCATCAAGCTCAACACCAACGAGAACCCCTATCCGCCGTCGCCCAGGGTCCTGGCCGCGGTGCGCAAGGAACTCAACTCGTCGCTGCGCATGTATCCCGATCCGGTGGCGCTGGAGTTGCGCCGGCGCGCGGCCGTCCTCTACAACGTCCGCCCCGAGAACGTCATGGCCGGCAACGGCTCCGACGAGCTGCTGTCCATCCTGATGCGCTGCTACGTGGGCGAGGAAGACACCGTCGCCTACCCGGTCCCCACCTACAGCCTGTACGAGACGCTGATCGCGATCCAGGACGGGCGGAGCCTCATGCTCCCCTATTCGGACGACTTCGCGATACCGGCGCCGCTCTACTCCCAGTCGAGCAAGGTGACGATCCTGTGCAACCCCAACGCCCCCTCGGGGACCCTGGAGCCGGTGAGCGAGATCGCCCGCCTGGCGCGTTCGGTGGCCGGGCTTCTGATCGTGGACGAGGCCTACATCGACTTCGCCGACACCGACGAGAGCGCCATCGCGCTGGTCAAGCGTTTCCCCAACCTGGTGGTGCTGCGCACCTTTTCCAAGGCCTTCTCGCTGGCGGGCATGCGCGTGGGGCTGGCCTTCGGCAGCGAGGACATCGTCCGCAACATGCTCAAGGTCAAGGACTCCTACAACCTCTGCCGCCTCAGCCTGACGGCGGCGCTGGCGGCCCTGGAAGACGTGGAGTGGATGAGGCGGAACGTCGGGCGCATCCAGCGTACCCGCAAGACGCTGATCCGGGGCCTGCGCAAGCTGGGCTTCGACGTGCAGCCGTCCCAGGCCAACTTCGTGATGGCGAAGCTGGGCGCCGACAGCATCCGCTGGCTGCACGAGGGGCTCAGGGACAGGGGCATTCTGGTGCGCTTCTTCGACACCCCCGAGCTTCGGAACATGATGCGGGTAACGGTGGGGAAACCCCAGGAGATTCGGGCGTATCTCAGGGAGACGGAGACCCTGCTGCAGGGCCGTGGCTTGGTCCGGAAGGCGTCGTAGCGGCAGGCGCGGGCGGGTTTGAAACCCGCCCTACATCAGATCCTCCCGGTCTCGTATCCACCCTACGCCGGCTTTTCCGGCTCGGGATCCGCTCCTACACCGCGGCGTTCAGGCGCCGATTCTCCTCCACGCGGATCTTCACGATCCTGCGGCCCTCCACGTCGACGATGGTGAGCCGGTGGCCGTCGGTCTCGATCTTCTCGCCGCCACGGGGTATGCGCTTCAGCTTGGCCAGCACGAACCCGGCCAGGGTGTGGTAGTCCACCGACTCCTCGAAGGGCAGGTCGTAGTCGGACTGGAGGTCACGGAGCAGGGCGGAACCGGACACCACCAGCGAGCCGTCGGGCAGCCGCTCCACCGGGCCGCGTTCCTCGGCGTCGTACTCGTCGCGGATCTCGCCGACGATCTCCTCGATGACGTCCTCCAGCGTCACCAGCCCCTCCACTTCACCGTATTCGTTCACCACCAGGGCCAGAGCCATGCGCCGCCGTTGCAGGTCCTTCAGGAGCTGGCTGATCGGCAGCGAGCTGGGCACGAAGAACGGCGGATGCAGCATGTTGCGGAGGTCGATGGGCTCGTTGCCCTGCATCGCCCGCAGGATGTCCTTGTTGTAGGCGATGCCCACGACTTGGTCGAGGTCGTTCTCGTACACCGGCAGGCGGGAAAAGCCGCTTTCGACGAAGTTCCCCAGGACGTCGGCGGGCTCGGAGCCGATTTCGACGGCGTGGATCTCGGTGCGCGGGATCATCACCGCCCTTACCGGCGTGTCCACGAAGTCGAAGACGCTGTGGATCAGCTCCTTCTCGGTCTCGTCGAAGATCCCCTTGGCCGTGCCTTCCCGTATGAGCGACTTGACCTCTTCCTCGGAGATGAAGCTGGCGGAGCCGGTCTCCTTGCCGCCAAACAGGCGCAGCACCACGTTGCTGGAGCGGGTCAGGATCTGGACCAGGAAGGACGTGCTCCTGGAAATGGCGTCGATGGGAAGCGCCACGAAGAACGCGATGCGCTCGGAGTAGCGCAGCGCCAGGGACTTGGGCACCAGCTCCCCGAGGACTAGGCTCAGATAGGCGATGGGCAGCACCACGATGAGGATGGCGGCGTAGTTGCCCCAGGTCTCCGCGTAAGGTACCGGCAACGACTGGAGGTGCGGTTGCAGGAACCGGATGGCTCCGGCGCCGCCGATGGCGGAGGCGAGGGTGCCGACGAAGGTGATGCCAATCTGGACCGTGGCGAGAAACCGGTCGGGCTCGTCCTTGAGCCGGCCCAAGGCCGCCGCCGAGCGCGCTCCCCTGCCGCGGACCTGGTCGATGCGTGTCCTGCGCGTGGCGATCACGGCGATTTCCGCGGCGGCGAAAAAGCCGTTGGCCAGGATCAACAAAAAGATGACGGTTCCACCCAACCATATGCTGTCAAGCATGAATCAATCTCCCGTCCGGGAATGCCGGGACGCAAAAGGGCAATGAAGAATCCCGCCCCCGGACGAGCCGGGCACGGACGATTCCCGCGGACGTTCAGTTCACTCTAGGGGCACATGGGTCCCGGTGGACGAATCGAGTCTTGGAGGAAGCAGGGGAGGGTGATGGGTGCCTTCAGGCGCGGACTACGCGACGGAGGCTTACTGTCATCTTGCGGGTCATCTGACATCGACGGACTCCTTGTCTCCGTTACGCCGGAGACGGGCGTTGGATTAGGAAGAAAATTTCCTTCATCTGCCGCGAAAATGCAAGACCCTTGCATACCCGGTATCCGCACGGGTGACGAGTTGACCTGTACACCCTTATCCGTTATTCACACCATTTTGAGCGTTTGGCCAATGACGACGCGTAGAGTCCCACGACTGCTGAAGGAATGTCTTGCCGGCGGGACCCTAGCGCCGGGCGACGCCCTTCTGCTGTCCAGTGTCGAAGGAGATGAGTTCACGGCGTTGCTTCAAGCGGCCGCGGAGTTGCGCGACCGCGACAAGGGCCGCACGGTAACCTTCTCTCCCAAGGTTTTCGTTCCGCTGACCAATCTCTGCCGCGACTTCTGCGGCTATTGCACCTTCCGCAAGGCGCCCGGTGAGGACGGCGCCCGCACCATGACCCTGGACGAGGTGCTGGAGGCGGTGCGGCGGGCCGCGGCCATGGGCTGCACCGAGGTGCTGTTCAGCCTGGGCGACAAGCCGGAAGCGATCTATCCCGAGATGCGGGAGTTCCTGGCGCAAGGAGGCTACCGCAGGACGCTGGAGTACCTGTACGACGCTTGCCGCGCGGTGCTGGAAGAGACCGGGTTGCTGCCCCACGCCAACCCCGGACTCATGGCGCGGGCGGACCTGGAGCGGCTGAGGCGCGTCAACGTGAGCATGGGGCTCATGCTGGAGAACGTCAGCGAGCGCCTCATGGAACCCGGCGGCCCCCATGCCGACGCTCCCGACAAGAAGCCTGCGGCACGGCTCCGGACCCTGGCGGAGGCGGGACGGTTGGGCATCCCTTTCACCACCGGGATCCTCATCGGCATCGGCGAGACCTGGGAGGAGCGCATCGCGTCGCTGTACGCCATTCGGGAGCTGCACGAGCGCCACGGCCACATCCAGGAAGTGATCGTGCAGAACTTCCGGGTGAAGCCTGAGATTCCCATGCATGACCAGCCCCACGCGGACTACGACGACGAGGCGCGGACCATCGCCCTGGCGCGGCTGATCCTGGGCGGCGACATGAACATCCAGGCGCCGCCCAATCTCACGCCTGAATGCTACGAGTGGTACCTGGGCGCGGGCATCAACGACTGGGGCGGGGTATCGCCCGTGACCCGCGACTTCATCAACCCCGAGGCGCCTTGGCCCGAGCTGGTGGAGCTTGCCGAACGGACCGCGGCCGCGGGTTTCACGTTGAGACCGCGGCTTCCCATCTACCCGGAGTATATCTCCCGGGCGGAGCGGTTCGTGGCGCCCGAGCTGATTCCCTACATAGAGAGGTTGTGCGGCGAGGACGGCCTCGTCGCGGGAGGATATCATGAGCCATATCGAAGCGATGTTCGACTATGACGACGGGGTCGACCGGCTGTACCGGCTGCTGCCCCGCATCGAGGATCGAGTCGCACGAATCCTGGAGCGCGCCCTGGAGGGCCACGAGATCACGCGGGAGGAAGGCTTCGCGCTATCGGAGGTCGACGGCGACGAGCTCGCCGCGCTGGCGGTGACGGCCGACCTGATGCGCCAGGCCAAGGTGGGCGACCGGGTCACCTACGTGGTGTGCCGCAACATCAACTTCACCAACGTGTGCTACGTCGGCTGCAAGTTCTGCGCGTTCCACACCGGCCCCAACAAGCCCGGGAGCTGGGACCACTCGCTGGAGGACGTGGCGGACAAGGCCGAGGACGCCTGGAACCGCGGCGCCACCGAGATCTGCATGCAGGGCGGCCTCCCCCGCGGCATGACGCCGTTCTACTACCGCGACCTGTTGCAGTCCATCCGCTCCCGCGTTCCCGGCATCCACATCCACGCCTATTCGCCCATGGAGATCACCTACGGGGTGGAACTGACCGGCATGCCCCTGGACGACTACCTGCGCATGTTGCGCGACGCCGGCCTCGACAGCGTGCCGGGCACCGCCGCGGAGATCCTCGACGACGAGGTGCGCATGGTGCTGTCCAAGAACAAGGTCAGCACCGAGCAGTGGATCCGGGTGATCCGGACCGCCCACGAGGTGGGCATCTTCACCACTTCCACCATGATGTACGGCCACCGGGAGAACGGCAGTCACTGGGTGAACCACATGCTGCTCTTGCGGGACATCCAGAAGGAGACCGGCGGCTTCACGGAGTTCGTCCCGCTCGGGTTCGTGCACGAGAACACCGCGCTCTACGCCCAGGGGCTGGCGCGGCCCGGCCCCACCGAGGAGGAGGACATCCGGGTCCATGCGCTTGCGCGGGTGCTGCTCAACGACACCATCCCCAACGTCCAGGTCTCCTGGGTGAAGATGGGACGGCCGATGTCGCAGCTCTGCCTCCGCTCCGGCGCCAACGACTTCGGCGGCACGCTCATGGAAGAGAGCATCTCGCGGCTGGCCGGCTCCACCGAGGGGCAGATGATCTGGCCCCACGAGTTCCGCTCGCTGATCCGCGAGATCAACCGCGTCCCGGCGGAGCGTGCTACCGGCTACAAGATCCTGCGGACGTGGGACGACGAGCCCGAGGTCCTTGCCAGCGCTCTCGCGCCCGCCGTGGGCGTGACGGACCAGACGGCCGCCGGCCTGTAAGGCGACAGCGGTGTCCAGGGACTCCAGTTCCAGGACACTCGTCCTCCTCACGGGAGGCACCGGCGGCGCAAAGCTCGTCCTGGGCTTCCACGAGGAGACCGCGCCCGAAGACCTGGTGGTGGTGTGCAACACCGCCGACGATTCGGTGGTGCACGGCCTTCACGTATCCCCCGACGTCGACACCATCGTCTACACCCTCGCCGGCCTCATCGATCCCGCCAAGGGCTGGGGCATCCGGGACGATACCTTCGCGGTGCTGGACCAGCTCCAACGGCTGGGCGGCGAGACCTGGTTCCGCCTGGGCGACCGCGACATCGCCACCCACCTGACCCGCACGCGCCTCCTGGCCGAGGGGCAGCCGCTGTCGCGCGTCACCGCCGCGCTGTGCCGGGCGCTGGGGGTGAGGTCCACGGTGCTGCCCATGTCCGACCAGCGGGTGGAGACCCGGCTGTCCACTTCGGCGGGGGAGCTGTCCTTCCAGGAATATTTCGTCAAGGCGCGTTGGCAGCCGGAAGTCCTGAACCTGCGCTACCGTGGCATCGAGACCTGCGGGCCGTCGCCGGGGCTGCTCGAGGCCATCCACGGCGCCGCCCTGGTGGTGGTGTGCCCCAGCAACCCGGCCACCAGCATCGGCCCCATCCTCGCGGTGCCCGGCCTGCGCGAGGCGCTGCGGGAAACGCCCGCCAAGGTGGCGGCGGTCAGCCCCATGGTGCAGGGGCGCTCCTTCAGCGGCCCGGCCCACAAGCTGATGGCCACGTTGGGCGTGGAGGCGTCGGTGACCGGACTTGCCGCGGCCTACCGGGATTTCGTGGACGTGCTGGTCATCGATTCGGAGGACCGCGGCCTGCAACCCGCCATCAAGCAGCTCGGCGTCGACGTACGCGCCACGTCCATCCGCATGGACACGCTGGACGACAAGAAGCGGCTGGCCCGGGAGCTGCTGCGGCTGCCGGTATAGGGAAGACGGGCAGCGCGGTGCGGCGTCACGCGACCGGCGCGTTCACCAGTGGATCACGCTTCTCAGCATGATGCCATGTTCGGGCCGCGCGTCGTGAGCGTGTTCGGCCCGCGCCCCTTCGACACCGAGCGCGAAGTCGAGCGCCGCCCCGCCGGGCGTGAGGCGCCAGCCGAGACGGTAGTGCCGTGCGCTCTCCGAGAGCCCCAGCCCCGCATAGGGCGTACCCGTGAAGGCGCCGAAGACCGGCAAGCCGTAGCCCACCTCCGCGTCGAGCCGGCCCTCCGCCTTGAAGTCCTCGGTGGTCGCAAGCTCCCGGGCGTCGCGGAGCGACCACAATCGCTTCACCCCGCTCGACGCGGCCCCGAAGGCCGGCGCCACCGCGAGCGAGAGCCCCCGCCCGGAAGCGCCCGGGTCGAGGCGCACCGAACCCGACGCCCCCCATTCCTCGTAGCCCGAGTCCTGGTGGCCGATGAGGGTACGCGCGCTCGCCTCGATGCTGAGGCCCGAGGCGGCGTTCCCATAGGCGATCCGGCCGCCCAGCTCGATGCCCGTCCCGGTCTCGGCGTCCCCGCCGTCGTGGCGAAGCCCCAGCTCCAGACCCGGTGTCAGCGCCGCGTCCTCGCCGAGCGCGAACGTGCGCGAGCCCTCCAGCACGAGACGCAGCCGGCTCGCATCGGCGCGAGTGGCTTCGGTGTTCGCCGCCTTCGCCGACTCCATCCGCACCAGGAGCGCATCGGCCTCGAGCGCGAGGTCGAGTCCGCCCGTCTCGCCGGCCTCGAGCAGCGCGCCCCGCGCGCCCACCGCGCCGAGGCGCATCTCGAGGTCGGTCTTTATGGACTCGCGTCCTTCGGGCCGCAGCGTCATCTCGCCCGAGCCGAATCCGAGCAGCCCCCAGGCCTGTACACGCTCGTTCACGGACACCCGCGCATAGGGGTGCACGCCCGTCAGCGAACTCTCCACGGCGCCCCTGTCATCGGCGCCGCGGTCGTCGAATGTCCCTTCACCCTCGCTCACCGAGACCGCGACGCCGGCAAGCCAGCGCGACCACGAAGCGTCCGCGCCCAGGATGCCGGTCGTCACCTCCCCGTCCATGCGGACAGGGCCCTTCGCCTGCGCCTCCTCCCCATCGAAGCCGCCCGCCGTCACCCGGCCCCAGGCCGCATAGCCCGCACCGCCGCTCTCGCCGCCCGAGGCGAGATGGAACGCGCTCCCGAGCAGCGCCTCGCGCCCGCTCATGGCCCGCGGCGATGCGCCGGCTCCCGGATACGCCCGGGCGCCGAAACCGCTCCCGGGCCAGGCGCCCGACCCCGAGAGCCCGTCATCGGGGTACGGACCCCGTTGGAGCCCGCCGTCCGGGGTGCGGGCAAGACCGGTCAGCGCCAGCGCCTCGCCGTCCTCGCTCCGCGTCGGGTCCACGCGCTGCCCCCCGAGCGTCAGCTCGGCGCCCGCAAGCGGTCCCGCGAGCCGCTCCGCCACCGCATCGACCACCTGGCTCCCCACCTTGCGCCCGAAGCGCGAGAGCCACATCCGCTGCACAGGGTCCGAGTTCGCGATGGTGCCGGTCGCTTCCCCGTCATCGATGCTCGCCCCCGAGGCGCTCGAGAGCCGGAGCGTCAGCGTCTCGCTGCCCTCGTCGGTGCCGTCGTCCACCACCGTCACCGATACCGTCTTCGCCGTCTCGCCCGCGCTGAACGTGAGCGTGCCCGAGGTTGCCGTGTAGTCGTCTCCCGCCGTCGCCGTGCCGTCCGCGGTCGCGTAGTCCACCGTCACCGTGCCGGTCGACGAGCGGTCCAGCGTCACCGCGAAGTCGAGCGTCGCGTCCGTCCCTTCCTCCGCCCGCGCGTCCGCCACCGACAGCGCCGCCGGCGCCAGCACCCGGAACGACACCGAGCGCGTCCCCAGCGTCGAACCCGAAGCGCCGCGCCCCGCGTACGCCGTCGCCGAGAGCGTGTACGACCCCGCCGGAAGCGACGACCCGTCGAGCGCGCGCCCGCCGTTGCCGTCGTTGTGGTCGCCGTAGAGCGAGTACGGCGCCAGGTTCTCCGTCCGCGACACCGTCTTCGCCCCCGAGAGCGACAACGCCACGCTGCCGATCGCTTCGCCCGACGCCACCTTGGCGCGAATGCCGAAGCTCCCCCCGGAACGCCCGCCGAGGTCGATGGCAGAGCCGCTCGACAGCGCCGCCACCGTGGACTGGTCCGACGCGTCCACCAGCACGAAGCCCGTCAGAACCCCCGACGACGGCGGCGGCGCTGTTTCGATCGCCACCGTGAACGCCACGGACAGCGTCCCCAGCTCCTCGCCCGTGCCGCCCCGCTCCGCGTACGCCGTCGCACTCAGCGTGTACGTCCCCGCCGCCAGCCCACGGCCGTGCTCCGCGCCCTGGGCATCGCCATACAGCGAGTACGGCGCCAGGTTCTCGGTCTGCGTGTGCGTGTCGTCGGCGCCCGGACCCGCGAGCGACAGCACCACGCTGCCCACTTCCGCGCCCGCCTCCACCCCGGCGCGGATGCCGTAGCTGCCGTCCGCCGACACCTCGACCGTGGCGCCGCTCGTGACCGCGCCGAGATCCGTATCGTTCGACGCGTCCACCAGCACGAAGCCCGTCAGCACCCCTGCTTCCGCGATCTCGATGGTCGCCACCACCGTCCCCCGGACGGCGCCCTCGCCTCCATCTCCCGCGTACGCGGTGGCGGTCAGGGTGTAGGTGCCGGCGGACAGGGACTGGGCGTCCACCGTGTACGGAGCATCGTCGTCCGTCCGGTCGACATCGTCATCGTTGTCCGGAGCGTCGAGCGACAACACCACGCTGCCCACGTCCGAATCGGGTTCGACGTCGGCCCGGAAGCTGTAGCTTCCGCCTTCCTCCAGGGAAATCGACCCGCCGTTCGGTACCTGTCCCAGCTCCGAATCGTCGGCGGAGTCGAACACCGTGACGCCGGTCAGGGCACTTCCGGTCGTCACAACGCGTTCGCAGTTGCCGTCACTCACACGAACGACCAACTCCGCTTCATCCCAGATGAGCAGATCTTCATCGGACAGCTCCGCCAAAGCCTCGTCGCCGTCCGGGATGTCGGCCGGCTCCCTGGGCAGGATGCGCAGCCGCATGACGCCGGAGAACCCCACGTGCGATGTCAACGTCACTCGCCAGCCGTCGCCGTGCTCGGCCAGATTGCTGATCTGCCCGTTTTCGACCGAAAGATCGCTCGCCGACAGGGAGTCCACCGCGACCGCACTGCCGTCCGAATCCGTGAACCGGATGCCGACGGTCAGCTCGCATGTCCCTTCATCCGCATGGGCAACGGGAATGATCGTCTCGAGCAGGCTATTGGCGAACATCCGGACCGGTCCGAGGGGGTGGCGGGGCGAGACGCCGTCGAGACGGGCGTTCTCGTCCGACAAGATGGTCATCCTCCCGGTCACTTTTTGGTGCACGCGGATGACGAACGTCTCGGTGCGGTTGGCATGGAAGTGCTCGTAGCCGTCGCTGGCTACCACGGTAACATTGTAGAACCCGACATCGTCTTGCAGCGGCGTCCCCGAGAAGGTACGTGTGCTTGCGTCGAAGCTCAGCCAGGACGGCCAGACTGCCCCGACGCGATGGTCGACGTACCGATACGCCCGATACGTCAGCGTGTCCCCGTCGGGGTCGTGGAACGTGTTCTCCGGGAACGTGTAGCTGAACGGCTCGCCGGCCGTCAGCGTCTGGCGCGGAATCCGGTTCGCCCTCCGCGGCGGCCGGCTCCCGGTACCGATACTGAAGGTGTCCCCGACGCTGCCTCCGTGCCCGTCATAGGCCGTCACCCTCACCCGGAGCGTCTGCGAAGGGCCTCTCGTCGGCTTGCTCGGCGTGCCCGAGAAGGTGCGCGACGACGCATCGAAGGAGAGCCACTCGGGCAGGGGGCCGAAAGCTACGATCGGGGGCGGAACCGGCGCGTAGGTCAGCTCGCTGACGCTGCCGTAGACCGGCACCGCCGCGTAGCCCAGGTCGTGATTGTCGGCATCCGAGAAGGTGTTTTCCGGGAAGGTGTAGCTGAACACCCTGCCTACCCTCGCAAACTGGTCCGGAATCGGGTTTGCGACCGTGGGTTCGTTGTTCGAAGCCACCGATGTCAGGCTGATCGAAATCTTGTCGTTTTCGTTGTCGCTGGTCCAGGAAAAGCCCGGCGATTTCCATCGATACCCTCCTACCGCCCGCCCCCCGGACCAAGTCCAGGCCTCCGCGTCGGAAAAGGAAAGGGCGACGTCGTCTCCTAAGTGCAGCACCCAATTGTTGGCGGCGCTGCCGGGGTCGGGCGTGATCTGTACGTAGAAGCGCGAATACCAGAGATTCAGGATCTTGGCGGTGTATGAAATGCTGTTGTTCGTGAACTGCGTAGTGGAAAGCGATCCGAAGCTCAACCCCGAGTGGTACCCCACGTCACCCCCGATCTTGCCTGGCGGCGGGTCCCAGACACCCACCGTCAGACAGCTCGACCAGATGGCGCCGGCGGGCGCGGAGTCGCCGGTGCAGACGGCCGCGGACACGTCCCTGGGCGCTGCCGACAGCGTGGCGGCGCAAAGAACCGCAAGAGCGATGATCGTGTTTCGGATGGCTGGCATGGCTCCCTCCTCGTTTCCGTGCCGCCTGGCGACTCCGCCGAAGGCGGCCACCGGTACCTCCTAGTCGGCGCGATTACGATCAATTCTGTGTCGTATATGTAAAACTTTTTTAAAAACAATCGTTATTTTTCAGAAATTATCGGGGCAGATTCGCAAGTCTGCCTGCAGGATCGGATGCCTGCATTCGCGGGGTGCCGCATCTCCCGCGCACGCGACTGGCGGGCTACTCGCGGTTTCTCGCAAAAAAAACCTGAAAACTACCTTGTGATGTTTCGCGGCGGCTGCGATACGGGTGGCGGCACTGTCCCCGTACCCGGCCGGAATCTTGACGCGACCTGTTTCGCGGCGATGACGGAGGGGCGGGAATGACGGGACGTGTGCATCGGCAGGTTTCAAAATTTCCGGGTCAGGTGCTATGGATCTTGTTCGATCATGAACGTCGGCGCGCTCATTCCGGTCAAGGGATTTCACGGAGCCAAGCAGCGGCTGTCCTCGCGGCTCAGCGCGTCCGAACGCTCGGAGCTGATGAAGGCGATGGTGCAGGATGTCCTTGCCGAGGTGGCCCGGGCCAAGGGCCTCCGCAGGACGTACGTTGTCACGGGTTCGCCCGAGGTCATCCAATGGGTCGCGGCCGAGAACGTGGAAATCATCCGGGAACACGACGAGACGGGCCAGACCGACGCGGTCCACTTCGCCCTCGACGTCATGACGGAGGCGGGCATGGACGCCGCCCTGGTGCTGCCGGGAGACATCCCGCTGTTGCGCGCCGAGGACGTGGAATCCGTGCTCCGGGCCGCGCCCGCCGGCGCCGGCGAGCCTTTCGCCGTCCTCGCGCCCTCGCATGACCGCATGGGCACCAACGCGCTCCTGCTGGCGCCGCCGGACATCCTCCGGCTCCGTTTCGGTCACGACAGCTTTCGGTATCACCTGAAGGAGGCGGCCGTCCGCGGCGCCGCCGTCAGGGTGGTCGAGAATTCGCGGATCGCCCTGGACATCGACGAACCCGCCGATCTGCGGCAGCTCATCCTCCGGCTGGAGGGCGGACGCACCTACGACCGGCTGGCCGCCATGAAGGACAACCGCAGCGGTTTCTTCGCCGAAGCGGGTTGATGCGCCTGTCGCATGAAGTCGCCCGTGGCAGGTACGAACGGTTGATGCGGCGCCTTGAGATCATCGGCGTGGAGGGTCTCGGCGAGATCGAGCCCGGCGACCCGCTGGGCCGCCTCGTGACGGAGGCGTGCGCCCGTGACGGCGTCACGTTCCTGCCTAGCGACGTCCTGGTGCTGGCGCAGAAGATCGTGTCCAAGTCGGAAGGACGCGCGGTGGACCTCCGCGGGGTGACGCCGTCGGCCGGGGCCTTGAAGCTTTCGGCCGAGCTTGACGGCAAGGATCCCCGCCTGCTGGAGCTCATCCTGCGGGAGAGCCGCCGCATCGTGGCCAAGGGCCGCAGCACCATCGTGGTGGAGACCCATCACGGCTTCGTGTGCGCCAACGCCGGCATCGACCTGTCGAACATCGGCATGGAGCGGGCCCTGCTGCTGCCCGAGGACCCGGACGGCTCCGCCCGGCGCATCCGCGAAGAGGTGCAAGGCCTCACCGGGACCGCCGTGAGCGTCGTCATCACCGACACGTTCGGACGCCCCTGGCGCCTGGGCACCACCGACGTGGCCATCGGCGTGGCCGGCTTCGGCCCGCTCATCGACTACCGCGGCGGGAAGGACCCTTACGGATACGAGCTCAAGGCCTCGGTTACCGCCGTGGCCGACCAGATCGCCGGAGCCGCGGAGTTGGTCATGGGAAAGACGAGCCACGTTCCCGCCGCCATTGTCCGGGGCTGCGAGCTGCCGTCGCACGACGGCTCGGCGCAAGAGCTCATCCGCCCCGCGGCGGACGACCTGTTCCGCGGCGGCCGGTGATTTCTTGCCAGGATACGCCCCCTCCGACCCCCTCTCCCCCTGGGAGAGGGTCGGGGTGAGGGCCCCCCGCACCCCGCTTATTTGTGGCACCCGACACGAACATGCTATGAGCCTTCCCATGCAAGATTCCATTTCAATCGCAATCGTGGGAGGGACCGGAAGTCTGGGAATGGGCCTGGCGGGGCGCCTGGCGCGGCCCGGCGTGCGGGTCCTTATCGGTTCGCGGGACGCTCAGCGCGGCGCGGACGCGGCCAAGGATTTGAACGAGAGGCTGGGCACGAACTTCGTCGAGGGCATGGTGAACGCCGACGCCGTGCGGGAAGCGGAGCTGGCCGTCATCTCCGTTCCGTACGAGGGCCAGGAGAAGATGGTGACCGACCTGGCGGAGGAGCTGCGCGGCAAGATCGTCATCGACGCGGTGGTGCCGCTGCTCAAGGGCCGGCCGTTCGTGCCCGAGGCGGGCTCGGCGCTGCTGGAGGCGCAGAAGATACTGGGCGACGGCACCCCGGTCATCGGCGCCCTGCACAACATCTCGGCGCTGGACCTCGGCGCCCCGGACGAACCCCTGGGCGACGTCCTGGTGTGCGGCGACAGCAGGGAAGCCAAGGAGCGCGTCATCGAGCTGCTGGAGCGCATCGGCGCCACCGGCCTGGATGCCGGCCCGGCGGCCAACGCCTACGTGGTGGAGGGGCTCACCGGCGTGCTCATCGCCCTCAACCGCCGCTACAAGTCGAAGCACGCGAGCGTCAAGATAACCGGAATCCACTAGTGTCGCGTGTAGGGGCGGTTTTCCAACCCGCCCGTGCCCACGCCGCGGAGTTGGCCGGCAGCTCAAAAACCAGAACCAGGAGGCGGATGCCATGAGCTTACCCGTCATCGATGCCGACGGTCATGTGATCGAGGACGAGTCCATCGTCGACTACATCGAGGAGCCCTATCGGAGCCAGGCGAGCAAGCGCATCCTGACGCGGGTCTTCCCCTCCCTGGACTATCATCACCTGGGGCTCAAGTATCAGAGCGAGGGCGCCTTCGGCGGTGGCGAACCCGTGACCCCGGAGGACTGGCGCTCGTTTGTCGAGGATGCCGGCTTCGAGTGCAGCGTGCTGTACCCCACCTGGGGCCTCGCCATGGGCAACATCAGCATGCCCGACTGGGCCTGCGCGGTGGCCCACGCCTACAACAGTTGGCTCCACGACCGCTACCTCAAGGACAACCCGCGGCTCAAGGGCATGGCGCTGATCCCGCTGCAGGACCCGCAGGAGGCGGTGAAGGAGTTGCGCCGCGCGGTCACCGAGTTGGGCATGCTCGGCGCCATGCTGCCCTCGCGCGGCCTGCCCATGGACCTGGGCCACAGGACCTACTGGGGCGTTTACGAGGAGGCTGAACGGCTGGGCTGCGGGCTCGCGGTGCACGGCGGCTGCCACCACGGCATGGGCCTCGACACCCTCGAGGCGTTCGTTCCCATCGCCGGGCTGGGCCATCCCTTCAGCCTGATGATCGCGTTCTCGGGGATGGTCTATCACGGCGTGTTCGACCGCTTCCCCAACCTGCGGGTGGCCTTCCTGGAAGGGGGCGCCGGATGGTTGACCTTCTGGATGGACCGCATGGACCGGTCCCACGGCTTCTTCGGGGAGTGGAACTCCCACGGCAACTACCATGGCCCCGATCCGGAGCGTGAGCCCAGCCGGTACGCATTGCTGGACAATGTCTTCGTGGGTTGCGAGGGCGGGGAGAACGGGCTCGACTACCAGGTACAACGCGCCGGCAACGAGCGGTTCCTGTTCGCCAGCGACTTCCCGCACGAGATCGGCCCCGGCGACATCGGCCACGAGATCGCCGAGGTGGCCGAGCACCCTACGCTCAGCGACGAGGCCAAGGCCGCGATCCTGGCGGACAACGCGCGCCGCTTCTACCGGTTGGGCCAGTAGCCCGGTCAACGCGGACGCAACCTGGCTGGGGTTCGCGTCCGTCACCGCGTTGCCGGTGTAGCCTGATCGACGTCAATCCTTCCCGGCCGCGTTCGCGGCCGCATCATCCAGATCGTTGCCGCGCCGATACGCCTCGCGTCCGCTGAGCCGCGACCAGTAGGCCTCGAAGGCCGGGCGTTTGTCGATCATGTCGTACTGCATGCCCCAGCCGATGTGCGACCCGACGTAGACGTCGGCGGCGGAGAAGGTTTCGCCGGCGACGTAGCCCCCGCCCTCGACGGCTTTCTCCAGCGTGTCCATCACCGTGGCGAAGTTGCCGTAGCCGACCATCGATTCCTTGTCCTCGGGCACGGCGAGTCCGAACGTACGGTTGGTGACCGCCGCCTCCAGCGGCCCGGCCGCGAAGAACAGCCAGCGGTAATAGGCGCCGCGCTGCCCGCTCGGGGGCGCCAGCCCGGCGGCCGGGAAGGCGTCGGCGAGGTAGGCGCAGATGGCCGCGCACTCGGTGACCACCGTCTCGCCGTGGCGGATCGCCGGCACCTTCCCCATGGGGTTGACGGCCAGGTACTCCGGCGACTTCATCATCGGGCCGAACTCCACCAGCTCGGTACGGTAGGGGACCCCCAACTCCTCCAGGATCCAGCGCACGACGCGGCCGCGCGACATCGGGTTGGTATAGAAAACGAGTTCCGCCTGGTTCATGCGTCCTCCGCGGGCATGTACTTCCCCTCTTCGTCCAGGGTGATCTGCTTGCGTTCGTTGAGGCGTCCCACCAGCGCCATGACGGTGGCGAACCCTTCGTCCGAGTACGCGTCCAGCAGCTCGCTGAAGGTCAGCCGTTTCTCTCGCAGCATTTCAAGGGTTTGCGCCGCGAGCTGCTCGATGGCGTCTTCGCCGGCGGCAGCCGGCTGGGGCGTGGCCGGGGACTCGCCCAGGTAGTCGCCCAATACCGCCTTCCCTTGGTTGTGGTAGACGATGCGGTTGTAGCGGTAGCGCGGCACGTTCTCCGGGATGGTCGCGTCGATGCCCATTTTGGCGGTGGTCGGGACGCCGTTGGCGCTCGGCGGGATGGATGGGTCCAGCGGCTTCGAGCGTGCGTTGGACAGGATCACGGTGTCGCGGTCCGCCTGTACGCGGGTGGCGATGGCCCACTCCACCTCAACCGGATCGTAGATGTCGATGTCGTCGTCGGTCACCACCACGTACTTGATGTCGGCGATGGACAGCAGCGCGGCGATGGCGTTCTTGCCGTCGCCGGGGCTCTTCTTGATGGACGCCACGATGTGCCAGTGGCAGCAGCCTCCCGGGGTGACGTTGATGGCGGTGACCTGCACGCCGGTCTCGGCCATCACGCGCCATGCCGCCGCCTCGTAGATGGGGGCGCTCATCCACAGGTTCTCCCAGGGCATATGGAGCGCGTAGTAGATGGGGTCGCGGCGGTGCAGCACGGACTTGATGTGGACGTTGGGGTTCCGGTGCGTGCCCCCCACCAGTCGCGAGAACTCGCCGAAGGGGCCCTCCGGATGCACCCAGCCCTCGGGCGGGATCTCCCCTTCCAGCACGATCTCGGAGCCGGCGATGAACGGCACCGGTCCGGCGACTCCCGGCGTCAGCTCCACCGGACGCCCGCCGAGGCCGCCGGCGAAGCCCAACTCGTTGGTTCCCAGCGATGCCTTGAAGAGCGCCCCCATGAGTTCGCGCGGGTGCACGCCGATGGAAATGGAGATGGGCAGCGGCCGGTTCTCCGCCAGCGCCCGCCTGGTGAAGTTGTGAAGGTTGTTGGGCGTGACGATGTCGATGCCGGTGACGTTGCGTTCCTTGAGCATCAGGCGGTAGCAGCCGGCGTTCATGCCGTACTCGGGGTCCTCGGAGATGACCACCGCGGCGGTGATCATGGGCGCGCCGTCCAGGGTGGAGAAGATCGGCACCGGCAGCTTGAACAGGTCCACGTCCGCGCCCAGTTGCATGAACTCCTTCACCGGGGCGTCTTCCACCATCACCGGCTCGATGGAGTTGGACATGGCCCACTGGAAGCGCTTGTGGATCTCGGGGTAGGGCGCGTCCAGGGCGATGGCGAGACGCTCCCGCTTCTGAAGCATGCCGCACGCCACCGGCATGGAATATCCAACGGGGTTCTCGAAAAGCAGCCCCTTGTCGCTCTGGTCCGTGAGCGCCGCCACGTCCCGCAGGTCCACCGGCTTGCGAATGTCCAGCAGTTCGTCGTTGTCCCGCAACAGCTCGATGTACTCCCGAAAGGTCCCGTTCATGTCTGGCCACCTCCAGACGGCAATTTAGCCAAGAGGTCAGGCCGCATCAACCAAGGAGGCCCGCCCCCCGTCATTTGTATGTTGAAGGAGCCTCTCGGATCGGCCGATTTGAGAGGAGGCATGCGGGGCGAGCCGTCCGTCTTAGGGTGAGAAGAGCAGGAGGGGCTTAAGGGATCGATCAAGAAGTCGTGCGAGCGCCATGTGGGATGGCTGGACAAGGAGATCGCGCGGTTGGACAAGGCCTTGCAGGCGTTGGTGCGCGGTGACACGGAGTGGCAAGGGGTCCCGGTCGGTTCCACGGCTTTACCGGAACGCTTACCTCTAAGCCACCGCCAACCAGGCCGTCTCCATGCTGCGCTCCATCTACCGCCGCTCCAGCATCGACCACGAAGGGCTGCGCAACCCGGTCGAGCTCTGGATCGCCGGCGGCGGGCGTCTCAACCGCAAGCGCCGGAGGCGCATCTCTTCCCCGGCCGAGGTGCTGCCGCGCTGGCGCACGGGGGTGGAAGCGGTGGGGCTACCGTCCCCGCATCGCGACATCTTCCTGATCGGAGCCTATACCGGCATGCGCCTGGGCGAGGTGGTCTCGCTCCGCTGGGAGCGCATCGACCTGGACCGCGCAATCCTGCGGGTCGAGGAGACCAAGACCGGGAAGCCGCTGGAGCTTCCGCTCACCCGTCAACTCGCTGCCATGCTGGAGCGTCGACGGGCCGAGGTCGGCGGGGCGGCGGTGGAAGGCTGGGTATTCCCCTCATCCGCGAGCGTCACCGGCCATCTCAAGAACCTTCACCGCTACCATGCCGGCATAAGCCAGGCCGCGAGAACACGCTTCTGGTTCCACGGCCTGCGAAACGCCTTCATCACCGTGGCCGAGCGCGACCTCATGCTGCCGCGCCCGCTGACCAAGCGGCTGGTGAACCACGCCCGGGACGACGACATCACCGAGGGCTACGCCGCCGACTGGACCGTGGAGCAGCTCCGCGAGCCCCCTCAACGCGTGGCCGACCGCATCGAAGCACTGATGAAATGTTGAGTTCAACATTTCATCAAAAATGGTAAGCGCATAGTGAGGGCGTGAGCGGCTTCGGCCCGGTTACGGGGAACCAGAGGCCCGGAGCCGCTTACCATGACTAAGTGGACTAGGGCCTGTTAACACTAATCACTATCGTAATGCCTCAACAATGAGCGAGAAGTGGATGAAGCCGAGGAAGACCACGTCGAGCTTCTCGAAGCGGGAGAAGATGCGCCGGAATCCCTTGAGACGGCGAAACAACCTCTCGATTTCATTGCGGCGCTTGTACATGTGGCGATCATACATCCATGGGTCGAGTCGCGTCGACAACGGCGGCACCACGGGGATAAACCCTAGATCGAGGGCCAACTGGCGCGTCTCGTTGCCTTCGTACGCTCGGTCCATAACCAGCGAGGGACTGTCATGCTGCTGACCCAAGCGATTCAGCAGCTTCCGTCCTTCTGGGGCGTCGTGGGCCTGTCCAGGGGAGAGCGAGAAGGTGATGGCCGTTCGAGCATCCGCGGCAACCATATGAATCTTGGTGGTCCAGCCTCCTCGGGATTTGCCGATGGCTTGGGGGCCGTTTTTTTTAGCGCCCCCGTCCCGTCGGGATGGACCTTGACGATGGTGCTGTCCAGCGACACCGCCTCGATCTTGATGCGCACCATCTGCTCCCTCTGGAGCAGCTCGAACACCTGGTCCAGCACCCCGTTCTTCGACCAGCGATTCATCCGGGTATAGATCGTGTGCCAATTGCCGAACCGAGCCGGTAACCCTCGCCACTTGCAACCATGCTCCGCCACATACAAAATAGCGTTGAGCACCTGTCGGTTCGAAAGGCTCACATTCCCTCGCTGCACCGGGAGGTACCCTGCAATGCGCTCATATTGCGCTTCCGTCAATTCCATCCCATGAGCATAGCATATCTTCAATTTAGTGTTAACAGGCCCTAGGCGTCCTGTAGTATCGCCATCAACCTGTCGGGCGCATCGTTGAAGTGCCTCTTAACCTTCTTTCCGTGCTATGAAGAACTGCGCGGCCTGGACGACGCTCACCGAACGGGAGCCAGCCTCAACGTCACCAATACCCGTTGCACGGCCCGGCCGGCCTCTACCGAAGTCTCTTCGATATCGAGGAACTCGTCGTCCAAGGCCGCGCTATCGAGCGTGACGACCGTGCTGAAACACCTGTCGTCTTGAAAGATATCATCTTCCCAGATCACGACATGGAGTTGATCGTCCGGGTATACACGCAAGGATGCGGGTCTTCTGGGGCTGGTCCTCACCAGAAGCTGGGACCTCAAGCGACGCCACTCGTTTAGCAACTCCCGCCCCTGGCGCAACGTCTGTGATTCGGCAACGGAAAGGGTTTCCCTGGACTCAAGCGCCTTCAATTCGTCATCGTAAGGGAAACGTCGGATATTTCGATAGGTTTGTTCGGCTCGATGAGCTTTCCCAAGGGCTTTCAACTCGGCGTCGAGGGCTTCGACAAGCGCCCTCAACCGGGCGTGGTCGAGAACAGGTTCACGCGCTCGACGAGCTCGTTTGACGGCCTCGCGATAGACTCGTTTGGCATCTCGCAACCTCGTCAAAATACGCTGCTCAGCCGCGGAGAGAGGATTTGCGCTACTGTTCGACACCCGTTCAGCTAGGTCGCGCAGTTTCGATCGAACACGGGACATGGACCTGCCGCCGACGACTTGCCGGCTTTTTCTTTCGACGGCATCGACCCGGCGCTGAAGCACCGGATCCAGACGCGAGATCACCACATAGAGCTCACTGGACGAGTGAGCATCGCCACACCCTGCCGGACCTCGATGGATAGCGGCGGACAGCGTGTACGCGAGCCGTGCCGTCTGAGCGTGGAGACCGGTGGCGCACATGCCCATCAGCCCGATTGTCATCGTACATGCGAACCAGATACGCACGACTGCCTCCCTTACGGTCAACACGTCAGAACAAAATTTCTCATCATCCTGACTGCACCTCCGCAGAGGCAGCCACGATTATTGCTTGTGGGCGCCGAAGGCTCCCACGAAATTCACCATTCCGCCGCTGACGCTCTTGTTCAACTCGGAACCCTTGAATGGAGCCGGGACGTCCGAAATCGAGCGATGATTGCCGTCGCTGGTTCCGATCGACCACGACGTCCCATTCGAAACTATGTAGCTGTTGCGGCTGGCCCCGTATAGCACCGTCGCCGTAACGCGGTCAGTCGTGATGCCGTTGCTCACGTTGGACGATTGGGTGACGCTGCCGGCATGAGGTCGCGCATCCGCGGCTCTGCCGATGGCCGCTGCTGCATTTGTCTTACCAGAACCCGTTCGCTACGGATCGACCAAAGAACCTGCACCAACTACCCCCCTGGCAACCGTGCAATCGACGGCCGCCCCGAAGAGAACTACGAGCCGATAATCTCATAGTTTGGGAAAGCCAGTCAAATCGAACAAAAGTTTGCCAAAGAGAAATGATCCTGGAGTGGGAAGGGGTTGGTGCGGCGGTAGATGGGGAAGATGACGGGGATGTCGCGGGCGCAGTTGACGCGGCTGATGCGGCAGCATCGGGAGACGGGTCGAGTGGAGGATGGGCGTGGGAAGGCGCCGGCGAGGCCGTTTGAGTGTCGCTACCGGAGGACGGACATCGAGCGGTTTGGCGCAGGTGGACGGTCGTGGGGCAGATGTCAGGGCCAGCCACGCGGGCGCGTGGGGTGCGTCGAGGCCATTTCCGAGCGCTTCCTCGTGCTCCGGGCACCCTCACCCCGACCTTCCCCCAGAGGGAGAGGGAGTGGCTTTGACACAGCCTGGGAAGCGGGGAACCGTGGGTGGGGAGGGGCGAGCGCGGCCGATCCGATTGACACCCCGCACGGAGGCGGGGATATTGGTTCAGCACCGGAGACAAGCGTGATCGATCAGCAATTGCTCAATATCCTGGCGTGCCCCGAGACCCGGGAGGCGGTCTCGCTGGCCGACGGGGCTCTCATCGAGAGCCTCAACCGGAAGATCGAAGCGGGGGAGTTGGTCAACCGCGCGGGCGAAACGGTGACCGAACCCATCAGCGGCGGACTCGTCCGCAAGGACGGCCGGTACCTCTACGTCATTCGCGACGGCATCCCCGTGATGCTCGTGGAGCAGGGGATAGCTCTCGAAGAAACCGGCGGCGATCGCTGACGACGCATCCCGACCTTGACCTCTCGTCACCCATGGGCTAGTCAATCCTTCTTCGTGCCGGAGTGGTGGAATTGGTAGACGCGCTGGACTCAAAATCCAGTAGGGGCAACCCTGTGGGGGTTCGAGTCCCCCCTCCGGCACCAAACCGTTCAGTGAACATTTTTACACGGAGGTTCCCATGAGTATCCAGTTGTACTACGCGCCCGTCACGTGCGCGATGGCGCCTTACATTACGCTGACAGAGGCGGGGGCGGACTTCGAGGTCAAGGCCCTGAACTTCCGGGCGGGGCAGAACCGCACCGAGGAGTACATGAAGCTCAACCCCAAGCACAAGGTGCCGCTCCTGGTGGTGGACGGGCAGACGCTGACCGAGAACGTCGCCATCCAGGTCTGGATCGCGCGCCGCTTTCCCGAGGCGAAGCTGCTGCCGGCGGATCCCTGGGACGAGGTCAAGGCGATCTCGATCATGTCGTGGTGCGCGTCGGGCATCCACCCGTACCTGAGCCGCATCAACTCGCCCGCCAAGGTGTGCGACCTGGAGGCCGGCGAGGAGAGCGTGTCCCGCATCGCGGCCGAGTTCCTGGCGGAGACCAACGGCATCGCCGAGGCAATGCTGGAGGGGCGCGAGTACTTCTTCGACCACTTCACCGCCCCGGACGCGCACTTCTTCTGGTGCGTGCGCCGCAGCACCCAGTTCAATATCGACCTGGAGCCCTATCCCAACGTCCGGGCGCATTTCGCGCGCATGCAGACACGTCCCAGCGTCCAGAAGCTGTTGGCCTTCGAGAAGGAGACGCAGCAGTCATTCGCCGCGTAACCTGCATTCCGAGTTCGCCCATCGTAGGGCCGGCCCTCGCGCTGGCCCCGCCAACTCATCGTTCCCCGTTCCCGTGAGTCGTCCAGACTCGGCACAACGGATGCCGGTCCAGATCGATCCAGGGTCGGCTAACGACACGGGTCGAGAATAGGTGGAGATGGTGCCAAAGAAGGCGCCAAATATAGAGTCAAATTGTGAGGCCATTCTTGCGTTGAAAGTCTATTTCAATTATATTTCATGTAGTTATAAGTCAATGTATTGACAAATTTCCTGCCAAATAATCTGTCGCAATGGACTGGACCAAATTCTCTTTCGAGTATCGTCTGGACAATCAGGGACTCTTTCAGGACCTTGTCTCGATCGAGGCGTATCGTGAAGCCTCGCTTAACCTTGTGTTCCCACAGGAGTGGCAGGCCCAACTGGACAGGCTGAATCGTGTGCGCGCCGTTCATGGGACTACGGCCATTGAGGGCAACCCACTCTCGGAGGTGGAGGTTGCTCAACAGATGGAAAGCGTCGACCGCGAGGAAAGCAAGCAGAACGTGAGCAAAGAGCAGTTGCAGATCAGGAACGCCGGAGCGGCACAGTCCTGGGTCAGGCAACGATTTCTTCCAGACTGGAGTTGACCCGATTTGGTGGACACCTAAACTGTGCGCAGGAGGTGTCCGGATGTCGAGGAAACATCCGTCGTTTGCGGCGGAATACCGGCAGCAGATGGTGGAGTTGGTACGCGGGGGTCGCAGGCCAACGGAGTTGGCTCGGGAGTTCGAGTGCTCGGCTTCGGCGATTCGCAACTGGGTGCGACAAGCGGATCGGGACGAGGGTCTTCGCGAGGACGGCTTGACGACGGCGGAGCGCGAGGAGTTGCGTCGGCTTCGGCGGGAGAATCGCCAGCTTCGCGAGGAGCGAGAGATCCTAAAAAAAGCCGCGGCTTGGTTCGCACGGGAGACCGGGACGGTACCGGGGAGGTCTTCGAGCTCGTGAAGGCGAATCAGGCCGGCCATCGTGTGGCCACCATGTGCCGGGTGCTGGGCGTCTCCCCCAGCGGGTACTACGCGTGGCGGAGGCGCAGGCGCTCGGAGCATTGGCGGCGGGACGAGGAGATGCGCGGGGTGATCCGTAGGATCCACAAGGCTTCGAGAGGCACCTACGGGGTGCCTCGGGTGCATGCGGAGTTGGCCGCGGCCGGGGTGCGGGTGAGCCGCAAGCGGGTGGCGCGTCTGATGCGGGAGGCCGGCCTGGCCGGGGCCAGCCGGCGCCGGGGCGTGCGCACCACGCGTGCGGATCGCAGCCACCGGGCGGCTCCGGACCGCGTGGAACGCCGGTTCCGTGCTGATGGGCCGGACCGACTGTGGGTGGCGGATATAACGTACGTGCCGACTTGGACGGGGTTCGTGTACCTGGCGGTGGTGCTCGACGTGTTCAGCCGCAAGGTCGTGGGGTGGGCCATGGCTCATCATCTTCGCACCGAACTGGTGCTCGCGGCGCTCAACATGGCGCTGGGACAGCGCCATCCCACAGAGGTCGTGCATCACTCCGACAAGGGTTCGCAGTACACCTCGCTGGCCTTCGGCAAGCGCTGCCGTCAGATGGGGGTGGTGACCTCCACCGGGTCGGCCGGGGACTGCTTCGACAACGCCATGGCCGAGAGCTTCTTCGCCACCCTGGAGTGCGAGTTGATCGAGCGGCAGGCGTTCCAGACCCAGGCCGAGGCGCGCATGGCCGTCTTCCGCTTCATCGAGGGCTGGTACAACACCCGACGTCGGCACTCGGCCCTGGGCTACCTGAGCCCCAACGACTTCGAGCACGCCGCTGCATCGCGTCCCGAGAGCGACGATGGCCCGAAGCGGGAGAGCGACCTTGAGGTCTTCCAGAACCTTGAGCCCGACGTCCATCATCGACTCCCGGGACTTCCTGATCCGTCGGTCATGGAGAAGGGTTTACTTCAACCGGCTGTCGCGCACCTCAGTGCTGCTGCCGACAGCCTTCAACTGTCCACGAAAACGGGGTAACTCCAGACAGTCCGCCCGTTGGCTTGGCAGACATCCTGGAAATGCACGAAATGATCACCCGTGGTTCAGACATGCGCCACAACATACCCGGTAAACTCCGGAACTTCTCCGTTACGGTAGGCACGCCGGAGCTTGGGGGAGTCCACAGAGGAGCCCCGCATGAACGGCTGCCTTCCCTGATGGAGCGATTTATCGAATTTCTCGGTTCCCGCGGGCTCCGGGAGACCCATCCCGTCATCAAGGCGTTGCTCGCGCATTTCTTCCTGGTGACGATCCATCCTTTTGGCGATGGAAACGGGAGGGTTTCCCGACTCGTTGAAGCGGGCATCCTCTTTCAGCTTGGGTACAACGTGCATGGCTTTTACGGCTTGTCCAACTACTTCTATCGCCATGAAGAGGAGTACAAAACCCTTCTGCAACAGTGTCGGAATGATCAGCCTTTCGACGTGACACCATTCATTCGCTTCGGCGTGGCCGGTTTCGCCAGCGAGCTCAGGGGGATCAACAATTTTATCAAGGCACGGATGAACCGGCTCGTTTACCGTGACATGCTCGTCAAGGCCTACAACAAGAGAGTTGGCGTGCGCAGAAGGCTCCTGAATCAGAGGGAATACGGTCTGCTCGCCTTCCTCGTGGATGAGACTCGGCCCCTGGAGCCTTTTTCCGACACCCCGTCCCGAAAGATCGGACTAAGCGAATTGGTGAATGATCGATACGTGGAATCCGCGTACCGAAACGTCACCCGGCGCACTCTTGTGAGGGAGTTGATCCGGCTCTCGGAACTCGGGTTCATCCGGTTTACGAGAGACGAATCGGTCCAGGATCACGTTGTGGAGTTGGACTTCGGCGCCATCTCGAAGTACTGAGGGCGTCCTCTCCGGTAACTACCCCCGAGACAGTCATCTCAAAGGCTGTTGCGTCTTTCCCGGGCCTGTCCTGGCGGCCTTGCGCGCACCAGCCACGCGCCCAGGGCCGGCAGCAGCACCACGGCGGCGATCATGTTCACCAGGAACATGAACATCAGCACCGTGCCCATGTCGGCCTGGAACTTGAGCGGGGCGAGGATCCAGGTGGCCACGCCCGCGGCCAGGGTGAGGCCGGTGAGGACCACGCCGGCGCCGGTGATGTTGAGCGTTCGCTCGTAGGCGGTGGCGAAGTCCAGTCCCTGGTCGAGGTGGGTGCGCAGCCTCCCGTAGATGTAGATGGCGTAGTCCACGCCGATTCCCACTCCAAGGGCCACTACCGGCAGGGTCGATATCTTGAGCCCGATCTCGAGGATCGCCATGAGCCCGTAGGCCAGCAGCGACACCGCGGCCAGCGGCACGATGATGCACACCGTGGCCGCGACCGAGCGGAACGAGATCAGGCACAGCAGGATGACGCCGGCGAAGACGTAGCCCAGGATCGGGAACTGGGAGGCGTCCACCTCCTCGTTGGTGGCCGCCATGACCCCGACGTTGCCGCCGGCGAGCCGGAAGTTGATGCGGTCGAGAGTGTTGCGGCGCTCGAAGTCCTTGGTGGCGTCGACTACGCGTTGGATGGTCTCGGCCTTGTGGTCGGTGGTGTAGACCAGCACCGGCAGCACGCTGCAGTCGTTGTTGATGAGGCCGCTGCTGGTGGGCACCGGCGAGACGGACTGCACCAGCGAGTACCGGTTGCGCGGCAGGGTGCGCCACTTGAGGTTGCCTTCGTTCCAGCCGGAGTTGATGTTGCGGGCGACGCCGGCGAGGCTCAGCACGGACTGGACGCCGTCCACGTTGCGCACGTGCCAAGCGAACTCGTCCAGGGTGGTGAGCACCTCGTAGTCGATGCAGCCGTCCGGCACCGTCTCCGCGAACACCGTGAGCACGTCGACGCCGATCTTGAAGCGATCGGTGATGACGGCGATGTCCTGATTGTACACGGATTCCGCCCGCAACTCCGGCACGCCTTCATGGCTGTCGCCCACCCGGACCTGGACGGCGTAGTGCGCCCCGACCGCCACCAGCACCGCGGCGAGCGCCACCGTCACCGCCGCGGGACCCCGGCGCGCCAGCCGCGCCACCCGCGACCACAACGGCCGCAGGACGCCGTCCCGCTCGGCCGCGGCCTTCCGCTGCGCGTCGCTCATGCGGAAATACGAAAGCAGCACCGGCAAGAGCGCCAGATTGGTGAGGATGATGGCCACGATCCCCAGGCTGGCGGTGATGGCGGTCTCCCGGATGACCTGGACGTCGATGAGCGAGATGGTGATGAACCCCACCGAGTCGGAGGCGAGGGCCACCGCCCCCGGCAGCAGCAGGCGCCGGAAACTGGCCCGGGCGGCGTCCAGGCTGGCGGCGCCGGCCACCACCTCGGCGCGCACCGCGCTCACCATCTGTACGCCGTGGCTGACGCCCACCGCGAAGACCAGGAACGGCACCAGGATGGACATGGGGTCGATGCCGAAGCCCAGGGCCGTCACCGTGCCGAGTTGCCACACCACCGCCACCAGCGAGCACACCAGCGGCGGAATGGTGAGACGCACCGAGCGGGTGTAGAGGAACACGAACAGGGCGGTGATCAGGAACGTGATGCCGAAGAACGCGATGACCCGCGCCGCCCCCGCGGCGATGTCTCCCACCAGCTTGGCGAAGCCGATGACGTGCACTTGCACGTCCACGTCGGCGCCCGCCAGCGCCTTCGCGCGGATCTGCTCGAGCTGGCGCGCCACCTCGATGTAGTCGAGGCGCTCGCCGGTGTTCGGGTGGAACTCCTGCAGCCTGCCGCTGACGATGGCGCCGGTGAAATCGTTGGCCACCAGGCGGCCGACGATGCCGGCCTTGATGGCGTTCTCGCGCACCCGGGCGAGGCCCTCCGGGGTGGGCCGGAAATTCGCCGGCAGCACGTTGCCGGCGATGACGCCGTCCTCCACCACCTCGATGTAGCGCACGTTGGGGGTCAGGATGGAGGAGACCTGGGTACGGTCGATGCCGGGCAGGAAGAACATCGCGTCCGTGACCTGCTTCAGCACCGTGAAGAACTCGGGGGTGAACATGTCACCTTCGCGCGCCGTGATCGCGATGACCACCCGGTCGGCGCCGCCGAATTCGTCGCGGTGCTTGAGGAAGGTCTGCATGTACTCGTGCTTGAGCGGCACGAGCTTGAAGAACCCGGCGTCCACGCGGAGTTGCGCGGCATACCATCCCATGACGATGGTGACGAGCGCGAAGGCTGCCAGCACGAGGACCCGGTGCCCGAACAGCCAACCCTCGATGCGGGCGGTGAGCCAGTTCGGTGAGGCGTTTCGAGGTGCGTCCGGCATGGGCGGCTACTCGCGCGTGGAGCGTTATTCGGGTCGCGGCAGGCGCCGCACGCCGAACTCTCCGGTCAGCAGCACGCCGCCGTCGGCCAGGGCGAGCGCCGACGTGATGCCTTGACGGGACGGCAGGCGGGTGGCCGATACGCTGCGGCCCCCGTCCCGGCTGGTGAGCAGGATTCCTTCGAGGCCGGTGATGAGCACCGTTCCGTCCGCCAGCCGGATGGCATCGGTGAGGGTCGCGGTGGTGCCGGTGGCTACCTGCGTCCAGCTCCCGCCGCCGTCCTCGGAGCGGAACAGGTGGCCCCGGAGCCCGAGCAACAGCAGCTCGTCCTCATCCTTCACGAGCGCGCCGTACCACGAACCGGTATAGGGGGAGGCCAGCTCGCGCCAGTTCGCGCCGCCGTCGTCGCTACGGTACACCACCCCAGCTTCCGCGGCGATCAACAGCCGCCGCGGGCCGGCGGGCACGATCTCGTTCAAGTGGAAGTCGTCCTTGCTGATGGCGCGGGAGTTCCAGGTCTTGCCGCCGTCGCGGGTAGCCAGGAAATACCCGTAGGCCCCTACGGCGAAGCCCGTCTGCTTGTCGCGGAACCAGACGTCCAGCAGCGGGCGCTCCTCTTCCGGCGCGCGGTGCACCAGCCGCCAGGTGTCGCCGCCGTCGTCGGTGCGAACGATCACCGCGTCGTGTCCCACCGCCCAACCGGTGTTCTCGTCGTGCATGTGCAGCGCGGTAAGCAGCGCGCGGACGGGCACCCGCGCCTGCTTCCAGGTCTCGCCGTTGTCGTCGGAGAACAGGATGTGGCCGCGCTGGCCCACGACCACCACACGCGAGCCGGCCGTAGCCGCGTCCAGCAGCAAGGAGGTGGACGCGAGTGGCACCTCCACCGCCGACTTGGCGTCCGCAAGGGTCTGGCCGGCGAGGCAAAGGATCGCGGCCGGCAGGATCGCGGCCAAGCTCCAACGGGTCCTGTATGGGACTGTCCTGGGGTCTTCGGGTGCCCTACGCTGTCGATTCAAGGCGCTGACTTCTCGCATGGGTCAATCCCGCGGAAGCGGCTGTGTCAAAACCCCTCCTTCCGGGAGAGGGTGGCCTGCGATTCGTCCCGAATTCAACCCCTCTCCCTTTGGGAGAGGGTGGCCGAAGGCCGGGTGAGGGCTCCCCGGCAACCCTGCCCCTCCGAACTCCCTCACCCCGACCCTCTCCCGGAGGGAGAGGGAGTGGGTTTGGCGCGGCTGGGAAGCGGGAATCCAGGGGCCGGGGTCGGCGGGGCATTACCGCCTGCCCGCGCGGCGCAGGGACGACGGCTTGAAGTCCCGGGCCTTGAACTCGATGTCGTACGTGCACATGGGGAACTCGTTGTCGAGCCCGAGGGCGAGATAGCGTCCCGCCTGCAGGTCGTGGTGGATCTCCAGGGTCGGCCAGATCAGCGGCTTCTCGTAGAAGTTGATGACGTGGCCCTCGGAGACTCGCCAGAGTTGATCGCGGTTGTCGTAGATGTCCGCCAGCATGATCTGCCAGGAGTCTTCGTCGATGTAGAAGGTCCGCCGCTTGTAGATGTGGCTTGCGCCCTCCTTGAGCGTGGCGTCGACGATCCAGACCCGGTGAAGCTCGTAGCGCAGGTGCTCCGGGTTCACGTGCAGCGGCCTGATAATATCGTCGAACGCGAGCTTGCCGCTGTGCACGGGGTAGGCGTTGTACGGCACGTACATCTCGCGCTTGCCCACGAGCTTCCAGTCGTAGCGGTCCACCGCGCCGTTGAACATGTCGAACTGGTCCGCGGTGCGCAATCCGTCCGAGGTGGTGCCAGGGTTGTCGTAGGCTATGTTGGGCGCGCGCCGCACCCGGCGTTGACCCGGGTTGTACGTCCAGGCGCGGCGGGGCTCCCGTGCCTGGTTCATGGTCTCGTGCACCAGCACGATGTCTCCCGCCAGCCGCGCCGGAGCGGTCACCCGCTGTTTGAACAGGATCATGGTGTTGCCGAGCTTGTCCACGGTCATGCCCGGCCACGAGTAGCGCACGTTGACGTCGACGGCATACTTGACCAGCGTGTAGTCGCCGCCGCGAGTCACGGCCGCCTGGCCCAGCGTGCAGGACACCGCCTCACCCCGATAGCGCAGCAGGTGGTTCCAGATCACCTCCAGGCCGTTCTTGGGGATTGGGAAGGGGATGCCGATGACGGCGCCGTCGACGCCGTTGCCGTCGTCGACGAGCTTCGTCACGGCCGCGATATCCCGGGTGGCGTCGTAGATGCGCTGTGGCACGGAGGCGCTGCGCCGGGTCGGGTACACCACCAGCTTGTAGGTCGGATAGGTTTCCAGCAGGCGCTGGTGACCCACGGAGAGCTTGTCCCGGTACTTGTCCAGGTTGGCGTTGTCGATGACGAAGAGGGGCTGGTCGCTACCGTACGGATCGCGGTGGTGTTCGCCCAGTTGGTAGCCCTCCGGAGGCTTGGTAATGCCCCCGGTCCACTCCGGGATGGTGCCGTCGGCATTGCCTGCGCGCTCGGCTCCGAGAGGAGTGAGATCCTTGCCGAGACGCGCGATCTCGTCCGCGGAAATTTCCGCGGCCGCGGGAGAGCCGAGCGCGCACGCCAGCACGAGCGCGGCGGCGAATCGAATCGTGAGTGCTTTCATTTTCATGGCGCCTAGAAAGAGTACTTGACCGTGGCGGTGATGAAATCACGGTCCCTCAACTTGTTCCCGCGGCCGGCGAACTGGGTGTAGCCGAGGTTTGCCTGCCAGCGGCTGAGATAGTCGGCGCTGAGGCCGAGGGTCAGCGCGGTGCGGCCCTCCACGAACGATCCGCTGGGCGCGGGGCTGTTGCCGCTGACGTCCTGCCCGAACCGAAGGTAGGGGAACAGGTTCACCGGCCCGATCGCGCGGTTGTAGTCGAGCCGCGCCGCCAGCCGGTAGCCCCAGGAGGTGGCGTCGGCGTCGTTGTCGTCGTCCCCGACCGCGCCGGCGGGACTCTCCAGGGGCTTGTCGTTCGGGGTCAGTGCCGCGGCGGCCACGCCATGGCCGCCCGGTATATCGTGCACGTGCATCAGCGCCGCCTCGGCTACGAATACCCCGCCGTCCGCTCCCAGAACCGGGCCGAACACCTTGGTGACGGTGGCTTGGGTCTGGCTCACGTCGCTCTGGACGTAGCCCACGGTGTCCGCGTCGTACAGGCCGGCCGCGGCGTTCGCGCCGATGCAGGCGGGGCCAATCGTGGGATCCGTCGGGTTTCCGAGGGCCCGCGCGAGACATCCGGTGAACGGTCCCAGGGCATCGGCGAACACCTTCCGTTCCGCGAGTTGCAGCGGCGCGTCGCGGCGATAGGAGTACTCGCCCTGCAGCGCCCAACCCGACGTTCCGATTTCGGTGTTGAAGCTGGCGCCGTAGAGCTGGATGTCCTCGGGATACTCGATGAAGTAGTGGCCGCGCTCGGCATAGGTGTTGATTCCGACGGCTTGAATGGCGCCTGGAATGGCGGACGAAACTGCCGCTGTAGCCTGGGCTGTCACCTCGGCTTGAACCCTGCCGGCGAGGGCGCCGCACTCAGGGCTGGCTGTTGGAGAAGGACACCGGGCCGCGGTCAAGGCCTCGGTGACGGCCCGAGTGACGGTGGCGGTCACGATCTCCGTCACCGCCGTCGGGGCGGCCGCGGCGATCGCCCCCGCTTTCCTCAAGGCGTTCCCCGCGTCCTGTACGGTTCCGGTGTGCGCGCTGACGACAGGCAGGCGGCTGTGGTAGTTCATGAAGTAGAAGCCAAACTCGGTGTTGCCCAGTTCCTCGAAAAGATAGCGGAAGGCAATTCCCCATTGACCCGAGTCGCGGGGGTCGTGGTCCGAGTGGCGATCCGCGACCAGGAAGCTGGGATCATCCCTGGTGACATCGCTGAAGGCGGCGGCCACGGAGGTGCGGGAGAAGATCGTGAAGGGGCTTTCAGCAGCGGTGAGGCCCATGTCCCCGTGGCCCGGTATCCCCAGGTCGATCACGGCCTGCTCCGCGCCGGGACCGACGTAGTCGGTGACCGAGAAGTAGCTGCCCACCGCGTCGATCTCTGTCTTCTCCCACGCGATCTGGTAGAAACCCTCCATCGTAAGGTTGAGTTCCCCCTCCACCGACGCCGAAACCAGGGGGACCGCGAGCAACGCCTCTCGCAACTCGGAGCCCGGAACCCTGAGCTTGCTTACATCGAACGGGTTGACGGCGTTGATGCCGTTCTGGATGAACGTGCTCTCACCCCAGTTGAGCACGTGGTTGCCCAACCGGACATCCACCGCAAACTCGTCGAAGTCGAGGTTGGCGGAGACGTAGGCGTCCAGCAGGTCCAGGTCCTTCCCTACCGCGCTCTTCGCGTCCGCGGACAGCGGCCTGTACTCCCGGACGCCGTTCTCGTTCTCGTAGTCGAAAAACCCGGTCGCGCGCAGGAACAGCCCGATGTTCTGATAGCCTATCTCGAGATCGCTGGTGAACTTCGCGGCGTTGCTGACGATCCCGCGCTTGTAGTTGCTGGCGCCCTCGTTGTCGTTGACGCTCGAGGTCAGTTCCGGGTCCTGCCCCTCGACGCGGACCGTCACCCCGTAGGAAAGGGTGGTATCGAGGCTCGCCTCCATCTCGCCCGAACTCAGGTCCACCGCGACGGCCTGCCCTACCCAGAGAAAGGAGGTCACGGCCAGCACCGGGACGGCTGGAACAACAACTTTGCGGATACGCTTCCAGATCATCATGCCCCGCGACTATCACTATCCCGTATGGGATGTCAAGGTGGGGAGTTTGAAGGCGATTTTGGCATACCAATCCCGGTATCGGTATAGTTGAACTGACGATTCGTGGGATGGCACGCACCGGTATTCCGAAGGATGTCCTATCGACCTCAGGACGGGTATTTTCGCAAGGCCAAGCGCGAGGGTTATCGGTCGCGGGCGGCCTACAAGCTCCTGGAGATCAACCGGCGGTTCCGGGTGATCCGGGCAGGCCAGGCGGTGGTGGATTTGGGCGCGGCGCCCGGCGGGTGGCTGCAGGTGGCCGCCGAGGCTGCCGGCCCGCGGGGGCGGGTGCTGGGCTTCGACCTGCAACTCATACAGCCCCTCCCCGGGGAACACGTGCAGGCGTTCGTGCTGGACATTATGGCTGCCGACGCGGCGGAGCGCATTGGCGAGCTGGCGAACGGTACCGTGGATTGCGTTCTCTCCGACATGGCCCCGCGCCTGTCCGGCATCCGCGATGCCGATCAGCGGCGCGCCCTGGAGCTGACCCTGAAAGCGTTCGCCATTTCCCGCGCGGTCCTGAAGCCGCGCGGGGCGTTTCTGTTCAAGACGTTCACGGGCGCCGACGTCGATGCGCTTCTGACGGAGATGTCCGGCAGCTTCGAGACCGTGCGGCGGGTGCGGTCCACGGCCACGCGCAAGGGCTCGTCGGAGGTCTACGTGGTGGCCCAGGGCTTCAAGGGCTGACCGCCTACTCCACGGTCACGCTCTTGGCGAGGTTGCGCGGCTGGTCCACGTCCGTGCCGCGCTGGACCGCGACGTGGTAGGCGAGTAGCTGCAAGGGGATGGTCAGCACCACCGGGGCCAAGTGGTAGGGGACCTTGGGGACCACCAGGGTGTTCTTCGACGCCAGCCTCTCGTCCGCCTCGTCGGTGATGATGACGGCGTTGCCGCCGCGGGCTTCGACTTCCTTCAGGTTACCCAGCGTCTTCGGGTAGTAGTGGTCCTTGGGCAGGATCATCACCACCGGCATGCTCTCGTCGATGAGGGCGATGGGCCCGTGCTTCATCTCTCCGGCGGGATAGCCCTCGGCGTGGATGTACGAGATCTCCTTCAACTTGAGCGCCCCTTCCAGGGCGATGGGGTAGTTGATGCCGCGGCCCAGGTAGAGCACGTCGTCGGCGTGGCTCAGTCCGTGGGCCAGTTCGGCGATGGCATCCTCGAGCTTCAATGCGGCCTCGATCCAGCCGGGCAGGCGGGTGGCGTCCTCCAGCAGGCGGGTGGCCGCGTCCGGACCGAGTTGGCCGTTGAGCCGACCCAGTTGCACGGCGAGCAGGTAGAGGGCCGTGAGCTGGGTGGTGAAGGCCTTGGTGCTGGCGACGCTGATCTCCGGGCCGGCGTGAGTGTAGAAGACGCCATCGGACTTCCGCGCCAGGGACGAGTCCACGACGTTGCAGACGGACACGGTGCGGGCGCCTTGCCGCCGGCCCACCTCCAGAGCCGCCAGCGTGTCCGCGGTCTCCCCCGACTGGCTAACCGGCAGGAGCAGCGAATCCGGTCCCAGGAGCGGCGTCCGGTGCCGGAACTCGGAGCCGTAGTCGACTTCCGCGGGGATCCGGGCCAGCTCCTCGATCAAAAACTTGCCCACCAGCGCCGCGTGCCACGCCGTGCCGCAGCCCACCAGGTGGATCTTCCGCGTGCGCGCCAACTGATCCTCGGTGAGGTTCAGCTCGGCCACGTTGATGGCGCCGGTTTCGAGGGCGATGCGCCCGCGCAGGGTGTCGGTGACCGCCTGGGGCTGCTCGTGGATCTCCTTCAGCATGAAGTGGCGGTAACCGCCCTTTTGCGCGGCCACGGCATCCCATGTGATGCGCTTGGTGGGCCGCGGGACCGTGCGCGTTGTTGAGTCGAGAATGCGGTAGCCGTCGGCCCGGACCTCGGCGATCTCGCCGTCTTCCAGGAATGCTACGTCCCGTGTGTGCTCCAGCAGCGCCGGGATGTCGGAAGCGATGAAGGTCTCTCCGTCGCCCGCGCCGACGACCATGGGCGAGGCGTTCTTCGCCACGACGAGCCGGTTGGGGTCGCGTCGGCTCAGGAACACCAGGGCGTAGGATCCGTGGATCTCGCCGATCGTCTCGCGGACGGCTTCCAACAGCCCCATTCCACGGGCGAGTCTGGCCTCCGCGAGGTGGGCGACCAGCTCGGTGTCGGTATCCGACGCCAGCTCCGCGCCGCTTGCCAGCAGAGCTTCCTTCAGATCCAGGTAGTTCTCGATGATGCCGTTGTGCACCACGACGGTATCCCCGGCCCGGTGCGGATGGGCGTTGGCCTCGGAAGGGCCGCCGTGGGTGGCCCAGCGCGTGTGGCCGATGCCGGCATGCCCCGCCACGGGCGCCTCGGCCAGGAGCGCTTCGAGCCTGGCGAGCTTGCCTTCCGAGCGCCGCAACGAGAGCTCCCCGTCGTCGAGGACGGCGATGCCGGCGGAGTCGTAGCCCCGGTATTCCAGCTTTCTCAGGCTGTCGATGAGCACCGGGGCGGCGTCCCGGCCGCCGATATATCCCACGATTCCGCACATGGACGGCTATGTCTTGGCCTTCCGTGCCCGGTAGCCGGCGACCCAGTCCTCGATGTGCCGCTGCGGTGCGCGGCTCAGGGCCAGGGCGCCGGCGGGCACGTCCCTGGTGATGGTGGAGCCGGCGCCGATGTAGGCATCGTCGCCCACCGCCACGGGCGCCACGAGTTGGGTGTCGCTGCCCACCTGGACGCGGTCGCCGATGGTGGTCCGGCTCTTGGTGAAGCCGTCGTAGTTGCAGGTGATGGTGCCGGCGCCGATGTTGGAGTCCCGGCCGAGTTCCGTATCGCCGATGTAGCTCAGGTGGCTTGCCTTGGTGGACTCGCCCACCGACGAGTTCTTCACCTCCACGAAGTTACCGATGTGGACGTTGCGCCCGAGCACGGTGCCGGGGCGCAGGTGCGCGAAGGGGCCGATGCTGACTCCGTCCTCGACATCGCAGTCGTCCATCACCACGGAGAAACGCAGGTGGACGTCGTCGGCCAGGCGCACGTTGGTAAGGTAGGCGCTGCCGTCCACCCGGCAGCGGGCTCCCACCACCGTGCGGCCCAGCAGGTGGCTGTTGGGGCCGATGACGGTGTCCTCTCCGATAGTGGCCTCCGCGTCGATGTAGGTGCTGTCAGGATCCTTGAGGGTCACGCCCCGTTCCATCCACTTGCGGTTGATCTCTCTCTGCAGTGCCTTTTCCATCCAGGCGAGCTCCTCTCGGTTGTTCACACCCCTGAATTCGCGCGGGTCGTCAAGGGTCACGCTGCCGACGCGGGCCTCCCTTTCGGCCGCGAAGCGGGCGATATCCGGAAGATAGTACTCGCCCTGGTGGTTGTGGTTGTCGAGCGCCGCCAGGGCCGCGTGAAGAAAATCCGACGACGCCAGGTAGAGGCCGACGTTGATCTCCCGGACGGCCCTCTCGGCCTCGGTGGCGTCCCGTTCCTCCACGATTCCGATGATGTCGCCGTCGGGGCGGCGCAGGATGCGGCCATAGCCCGAGGGGTCTTCGAGCATGGCCACGCCCAGGGTGAGGTCGTCGGCCCGCGATCGGTGCGCGGCCAGCATTCCAGACAGGCTGAGGCACGAAAGCAACGGCACGTCGCCGTTGAGGACCAGGACATCGCCGGCGAAATCGCCAAGGGCCTCGGCGGCGCATCGGGCGGCGTGGCCGGTGCCAAGTTGCTCGCGCTGCAGCACCCAACCGGCCTCGTCCAGTTCGGGGAACGCCTCCCGTATCCCCTCGGCGCCGTGGCCCACGACCACCAGGACGCGGTCCGGCTCCAGCCCCTTACAGGCTTCCAGCACGTGGGAGAGTAGCGGCTTGCCGCCCAGAAGATGCAGCACCTTCGGGGTGGCGGATCGCATCCGCTTTCCCTGGCCGGCAGCCAGGATGATGACGCCAAGCCCCCGCATACGCAGGACAGACTATAACCCAAGGCAGGGGTCTCCCGCCAGAGAGTTCGGGGTGGCGGCGAAGCTGGCCCGTACATTGACAAGCACGTGATTTTGCAATAACTCTTACCGTACTTCGCTAAAGGTGGTCGAGTTCGTATGGAAGAACATTCCGGCTGGTATTATTTCATGGAGATCGTGACCAAGCCCGACAACATCCCCATCGTGGGCATGCTGATTCTCGTCCTGTTCTTTTCCTGGGTCGGCCTGAAGCAGGCCCTCAGGAACGACAAGCTGATCGACGAGGGCCGGGAGGACGAGATCCCTGAGAAGATGTGGAAGTAGACGTCGGATCCGGTGGCCGGCGGTCCTGATCATCGTTGCCGTCCTGGGTATCGGCGGAGAGACGCGCTCGGCGCTGGTGGACGAAGAGCTGTGGCGGAGCGGCCGAAAGGACTTGGCCGCGGGCAAGTTCTTCGATGCCGGGGAGAAGTTCGACAAGCTGCTCAAGCGATACCCGGACGATCCGCAACTCCTGCAGGTGGCGGGTCTGGCGGCTCTCCGGCTGAGAGACACCGAGACGGCCCTGACCCTCGTGAGGAAGGCCGTGGCGCTGGCTCCGGATGACACCGAAGCGCTGACGCTGCTTGGCTGGCTCGATCTGGAAGTGGCGGGCGACATCGAAGCCGCGGTCGCGTCATACCGCAAGGTGGCGGCGCTCAAGCCCGAGGTCCCCGAGGTTCACAACAACCTGGGAGTGGCGCTCAAGCGCAAGGGAGACCTGGAGGCGGCCGTCGGGAGCTTCTCGCGGGCGCTGGAACTGAAGGCGGATTTCGCCCAGGCCGCCAGCAACCGCGGCTGGGCCCATCTGGAGCAGGGCAACTTGCGGGCCGCCCAGGCCGACTTCGAAAAGAGCCTGGTTCTGCGGCCCGAGGACGAGGGCGCGCTCTACGGTTTGGCCCGGGTGCGCAAGGAGTTGCGCGACTACTCCGGCGCGCAGGAGGCGCTGGCGCGGCTGAGCCGCCAGTCCGGGAATTTCGTCTACTGGCTCGAATGGGCCACGGTCGGTATCGTACGTTACTATTGGGTTTTCCTGTTGCTGGCTTTGGGTTTGTTCTTCCACTTCCGGTACAGGGCAAGGAAAAGGATGAAGGTCAATGGCTGAAGCAAAACGCAAGGGTACCGCTCTCCTGGCCGTGATGAACGAGAACTGCACCAGTTGCGCCGGTTCGCCGCTGTGCGAGGTCCACTGCCCGGTGGACGACTGCATCAACCTCCTCTACGAGGAGATGCCCGGAGGCGGCCTCAAGCCCTACCGGGTGTGGGTGGACAACGACAAGTGCATCGGCTGCCAGATGTGCTACAGCGACGACCTCACCAAGATCCACGAGCACAAGACCACCGGCGTGGTCTACTTCGAGTACGGCAACCGCATGTACGACGCCGACAAGAAGCTCCTGGAGAAGGAACAGGAGCCCAAGAAGAGCGAGCTCCAGCTCATCGGCACCGACTCCGAGGATCGCCTCGACAAGAAGATCTGCCCCTGGGACGCCATCAGCATGGTGGAGTACGAGGATGCCATCGAACTCTCCAAGCTCTACTACGACCCCGAGCTCATCTCCACCGAAGGCGGCGTCTACTCCATCGACGACAAGGGCAAGGAAGAGCTGGAAGACCGGCAGATGGAGGGGTTCTAGGACGGGTTACCGCCCGTCGACCACAGGCGATTGCTTTGGGATGATTTGAAGATGGCCTCTTTTAAGGCCCGGTCCGAGTTTGCGTTGTGAATTGGGTCGTTCCTCGGAACGGAATAGTCTCGAAACATGAGCGACGCCTGACCGACACTCCAATTCTGCTCGAAAATCCAATCAGCCAACGTGTCGTAGTGACCTGAGTAGGCCCAGGAGTGGCTGATGAAGACGTGGATCTGATAGGTGCTCATCGCGAAGACCTTAGTCCCTGAGATTGTTCGCCCGTAGTCGTTTCTAGGTATGGCGAGTCTAGTTGCACCACCACAGCACCACTCCAGCGGCCAACACCAACGCCTCAAGCACGCCGAATATCCGCGGCGTCAATATTTCAGTCTTGGTAAACGGCCGGTATTTCGATGGTTCCTCGCCTTTCCCCAGGGCCGTCCATTCCGCTGCAAAAACGCGGGCTGGCAGTCTCCGTTCCAGGGCGAGGATTACGTCGAACTTCCCCTGGTTGAGTTGGCCAAAGGACTTGATCATACGTGCCCATGCCAGGCACAGGATGATCCCACTCAGGCCGAGCGCCGCGAGTGCTGGACCGGTGATGCTGTTTGCCGTTCCCTCGCGTATGAGGAGTCCGGTTGCTGCGAGGATGATTGAATTGACGGAAAGGAAGAAGGTGTTGACTTGATGCCGGCGAGCCACCAGGGCTTCGGAGGTGCCGACAAGGAGTTTGTATTGTTCAAGCAGTGTTGGAACGTCTGTGTCGCTCGGCGATACGGATCCGTGTTCGCCGAAGAGTTCTCGATCCACTGCGGGTGGTTCCGATGCCATCCAACTCACCCAGTATCCTGTCCACATCCCACGGTAGGGGGCTCACATTGAGTTCCGTCAGGGAGGGCGGGACTATCGGCGTTGGTGACGCGATGGCAACCGCCACGATGGATTTATCTAGTTCTGCGCTTCGCCTAATTTCCCAGTCGACGGCCTTGCTACGATGGGTAGTCTCTCCGATCAAACAGATTGTGACGCTGCAGGATCGAATGAGTCGCTCAGCATTCGTTTTCCATGCGTACTCGAACGCTTCCTTGATCGGGTAGTCCCGGAATACCAAGGCAGACTGGCTGCTCTCCGCCTGAGCGCGAAAGAGGTTGACCAAGTCCCTGTCTTCCATGGTGAAGCTCAGAAACACGTTGCGCGCCATGAGCGTACTCCCCGGACAAATGTATTTGGTGCGGTGGGTCAGGTCAAACTGATTGGAGTTCAAGCTGACTAGGGACGGCGTCCCTTGCGAGGGTGGGATGTAAGGGTGCCACCGCTCGCGCCACGGCAGGAGATTGTCTGCTGTAGCTGGAGGTAAACGGTAGGTATATCGTTGGGACGGAACTCGGTGACGCGCCGGGGTTCGAGCTCCGACCGACGAATAGCTCCAGCCTCTTTGACGCTGGCCACCAACCGCGTAAAGTCGTCTTGCTTCACTCGACTACCCTCAGCCCGTCGTGCCTCCGTCAGATCACCTTGTTCAACGGATACTCCACGATCCCCACGGCGCCGTTGCGTGTGAGGTCGGGGATTAGCTCTCGCACCACGTCCTCGGCGATGATGCTTTCCACCGAGAACCATTTCCTGCCCTTCAGAGCCGGGGTGTCGTAGAGGGTCGCGACGGTGGGCGCGGTGACGCTCGGGATCAGCTCGATGATCTTCTCCAGATCATCTTCCATCACGTTCATCTTGATGCCGACCTTGTGCTCGGCGGCCAGGGCGCCCTGGAGCAGCATGCTGATCTGCTGGATCTTGCTCCGCTTCCAGGGGTCCTGCCAGGCATCCTTGTTGGCGATAAGCTGGGGCGCGGACTCCAGCAGGTCGCAGACGATGCGCAGGCCGTGAGCGCGGATGGTGCCGCCGGTCTCGGTGACCTCGACGATGGCGTCGGCCAGGCCCTCGGCGGCCTTGGCCTCGGTGGCGCCCCAGGAGAACTCGACGTCCACGGGCGTGTCGTGCGAATCGAACAACCGCCGGGTGAAGTTGACCATCTCGGTGGCGACCTTCTTGCCCTTGAGGTCCTCGATCTTCTGCACCGGCGAGTCGTGGGGCACGGCCAGCACCCAGCGGGTGGGCCGGAAGCTCGTCTTGGCATAGATCAGCTCGGTGATGTACTCGACCTCGGAGTCGTTCTCCTGGATCCAGTCCCTGCCGGTGATGCCGGCGTCCAGGGTGCCGTCCTCCACGTAGCGGGACATCTCCTGCGCGCGCACGACGCTGCAGTTCAGGGTCTTGTCGTCGATGGAGGGGAAGTAGCTCCGGTCCATTCCGGTGATCTTCCAGCCCGACTTGCGGAACAGCTCGATGGTGGACTTCTCCAGGCTTCCCTTGGGAAGCCCCAGCTTGAGTTGACTCACTTGTTGTAGACCTCCTCGGGATCGAAGACCTTCTCGGCGCAGATCTCCCAGTCCTCGCCGGCGTCGTGGCGGAAGAAACAGGTGCGGTAACCCAGGTGGCAGGCGCCGCCGCCTTGCTGGTCGATCTTGAGGATCAGCGTGTCGTTGTCGCAGTCCACCAGGATGTCGTGGACCACCTGGAAGTGGCCGGACTCCTCGCCCTTGAGCCACAGCTTGTCCCGGGAACGGCTGTAGTAGTGGGCCTTGCCGGTCTCGCGCGTGAGGTTGAAGGCCTGTTCATTCATGTAGGCCAGCATGAGCACGTCCAGGGTCTCGTGGTCCTGCACCACCACAGGGACGATCCCTCCGCCCTTGGCAAAATCGATGCTCTCCATTCGGGTCTCTACCCCTTTCTCGGATCGGTGTTCGGGAATGCGCTGGTCACCAGGAGCCCGCATGGCGGGAGTGGTCCGGCAGGCCGGTCCGGCTGGTTCGCACTATGCAAGAAAGGAAATAAAACATACAAAGGTTGGGCGCGCAAATGGGCGCCTGACGGCCCTGGTTTCGGGGCATCGAGGGCCGCGACATGAGCGAATTCCTGGTTGTCTACATCACGGCGTCGGGGGAGAACGCGCGGGATCTGGCGAGCGCGCTGGTGCGCGAGAACCTGGCCGCCTGCGTCAACCGCATCCCCGGAATCGAGTCCACCTACACCTGGGAGGGCCGCGTGGAGCACGACACCGAGGACCTGCTCATCGTCAAGACCCGCGCCGACCTCTTCGACCGCCTCGAGGAGAGGGTACGGGCGCTCCACGCCTACGACGTCCCTGAGATCATTGCTATCCCCATCGTCGAAGGCGGCGAGAGCTACCTCGAGTGGATGGCGGAGGTCCTCTCCAAGAAATGACCCCGCCGTCAAACGCGCGGCGCCGGCGAAACCTTGCGCTCCCGGCCGCCATTGTCTAAGTGTCCTGTATCCGAAACAGACCACCAGCCAGGGAGTACCGACCATGAGAGACCTCCAGGAATTCATCGCGGCCGAGGAGAAGCGCCGCCCGGGCGACCTGATCCGGGTGACGGATCCCATCGACCCCAACAAGTGCGAGACCACAGCCTTTCTCAAGCACTTGGACGACCGCGGGCTCGAGAAGATGGTGCTGTTCGAGAACGTGACGACGCTGGAAGGAAAGCCGTCGCCGTTTCCGCTCTTCTACAACCCGTGGGTGAGCCGGCAGTTCTGTGCTGACGGCATCGGCATGGGCGACCTCACGTCCAACATGGAGCTGAGCCTCGAGGTTTCGCGGCTGGAGAAGGAAAAAGGGGACACCGAGGTGATCGCCCCCGAAACGGCCCCTTGCCAGGAGGTGGTCGTGAAGGACTCCGAGGTGGACTTGGCGAAGTTCCCGATCCCCATGCACCACGACCTCGACGTGGGCCCCTACTGGACCATGGCCTGTGTCATGAAGGGGGAGTCGGCGCCGTTCTACGACATCACCTTCACCAAGAACCTGTACTACGACGGCCGCACCATGAGCTTCTCGGCCCACAAGCACCACCACCTGGAAGCCATCGTCAGCGAGAACGAAGCCAAGGACCAGCGGGCGCCGGTGATCATCGTGCTGGGACACCACCCGGCGTTCTACTTCTCGTCCTGCTGCATGACCCCTTACGGCAACGACGACTACCAGAGCGCCGCGGCCTTCATGCGCGAGCCGCTGCGGCTGACCCCGTCGGTGACCTGGGGGGAGGACTTCCTCGTGCCCGCGGACGCCGAGATCATCATCGAGGGCGAGGTTCCGCCCAACGTGCGGCGCTCCCAGAACCCCTTCGGCGAGGTGCTGCGCTACTACCAGGTGACCATGGACGTGCCCATCGTCGAGGTCACCGCCGTCACCCACCGCAAGAACGCGATCGTGCAGGACATCTGGGCGGGCCAGAAGGACCACTGGAACCTGGGCGGCATCACCAAGGAGGGCAGCGTCTACAACTCCATCAAGCGCAACATCCAGGGCATCAAGGCCATCCACCTGCCTCACTCGGGCTGCGCCCGGGTGATCTGTTACATCTCCATCAAGAAGGAGTTCCCCAACGAGCCCAAGAAGGCGGCCATGCAGGCCTTCGCCGACATGCCCAACCTCAAGCTGTGCGTGGTGGTGGACGACGATGTCGACGTGTTCAACGAACGCGAGGTGATGTGGGCGGTGGGCACCCGCACCCACTGGGACAAGGACCTGGACGTGATCCGGGAGGTCCAGAACTTCCGCGGCTGGCTCGGCGACAGCGTCGCCGTGGTGGACGCCACCCGCCCCCTGGAAGGCGAGTTCCCCATCAAGAACGACGTGCCCATCGAAGCCATGAAGCGGGTGGACGTGAGCAAGTACGTCGGCTGAGAAAGCGGCGTGACATCCGACACACGTTAGTGAGAAACGACGACTCCCAACGGCCGGCTATGCAAACGTCGCAAGGCCTTGAACAGTGAATTCGATGTCAGGACTGGACTGATGACGCAGCGTCGACGTTACGGGAACCCGCCCATCAAGGAGGCGCTCTGCGAGTTTCGCTTCGCGCCGGGTCAGGATTGGGACCTCACGATTCCTGGAAAGCTCCAGGCTGCGCTCGGTGAGGAGTATTCGGGCAAACCTAGAGAGCAGAAAGCAATGCAGGTAGGGCTGCATGTCAAGGAAGGTAAGCCTGCCAACCTGCAGTATGACGAGGGCTTGGCAAAGGTCCAGCTCCCAACGAGAGATGGAACAAGGCTGGTCGGCGTTGGCCCGGATGTCCTCAGCGTTCATATGCTCTGTCCCTATCAGGATTCCTCCAGCACCGAGGGAGGTGGATGGGAGGAGTTTGCGCCCCGCATTGCAGCTGCATTGGAAGCATACCGAAAGGTAACCGAACCCAACGGGATTAATCGGGTCGGCGTCCGTTACATTAACCAGATCGCGATTCCGGGGACTAAAATCAGGGTTGAGGAGTATCTCAAATGCGCTCACCTGGAGATGACGGGCTTGCCCGAACATTACGACAATTTCTTGAGCCGAGTCGAATACTTGTACGACGATAGAGTACGCCTTATATTGTCTTATGGATTGCTCGGAGCCTTACCTAATGTTGTGGAATGCCTTCTCGATCTAGATGTCATTTGGCAAGACAATACTCCGATTGAAGCGGGGGCATCGTTGAAGGTCGCCAGCGATCTGCACGAACGAGCCGGAGCGGCGTTTGAAGCCGTTGTAACGGATAAGGCTAGGGAGCTCTTCGATGCTGGTTGATTCGCGGGAGCCGCTGTCAGCAACGCATTCGTTTCTTCCCGCGTCATTTCCTAACGTAGATGGGTCGGGTATGACTGCGGGATCCGTCTATACGGTAGGCAGTGGCAGGGAATCCATGGCTGTCTCGCTGGATCAAGCACGCCTTGGAAAGGCCCTTGTCGAGCTTGTGTTGCGACTCGTCGATGAACTAGCCGATGGTGCGTTGCTTTATACGAAGCTGGGGACGAGCCTGTTCCCGGCTGTCGTCGACAGAGCCTGCTTTGAAGACGATGAGCGAGAATATGAGCGGCTTGAGAACAGACTGATCATGGCATTCGAGGCCGAGCCGCTTGAAGACGGCATTGATCATCCGGCGGAACGGATTATCGACGAAGCGTTGCGCTCGGTTAGTAGATGGCGTGTCTTGGCTCGGCTCAGAGCATTGTCTGTGGATGTCGAGCGTCCGGACCTTGCGGCGTCGATTTTGCGTTGTCTAGGCCGCCAGCGGCCGGGGACATCCGAGTGGCGCGTCGAACTCGTGCAGTCCGCGCTTGCTGCAGACGATGTGGAGTTGAGAGATGCTGCGGTGCAGGCGGCGGAGTCGTGGAGTGGCTTGGAAATGCGAAAGGTGCTCCTGAGCCATGTCGAGGCCGTACCGTGGCTGCGCGCGTATATCGCAGATGTGGCCGAGGACCTTGGAGAGTAGACAGCGGAATGTTCCTGGTTCGAAAGATTGCTCGCGCCAAGTGGGACGCGAAACGGAATACCGAGCGAGGGTTAGAAGAAGGAGAAATATCGGCTGACGCCGTGACCGGGGACCTTCGAACGCAACAGGACACGCTATCTTTCTGGCGATGCCGTACCGAAGGGAACACCGATATTGAAGACGCTACGTTAGCGATCGCTGCGGCCGGCCAGCGTCTCGACAAACTCGATATCGTTTTGCTGGTTGACAACGAGTTGCAGGCGGACGGGCAGACCTTGAAGGATACCGAAGGGCGAACGCCAATCGCAGATCTATCCGGACAACATGTAGACATTTGCAGGGTCGACTATGTCCGGCTCGGCAAGCTGGCTCAACACGTAGTAACGGCGATCGAAAAACAGCGGTTCCGCCGGCTTACGAAAGCGCGTGTCAGGGGGCTACTGGTCACGGCCGCTGAACAGGGGCGTATCGTAACAGACGAGCTTGCCGACGGTCTCCGAGCGGAGATTGGACTATAAAGCTCCGGCGAGGGATGCAGAACTAGTGCGGGCGGAAGGGCGAGAAAGCATGGTCAAGCTGAAATTCTACTACAAGAACACCTGAACGACCTGTCGCAAGGCAAGAAGTTTCTTGCAATCACAGGGGGCGGAGCTGGAGGAGAGGGAGTACGGCAAGCGGCCGTTGACCGAAGAAGAGCTGGACGCCATCATCGGCGACGGTCCGGTGACGGATTTCCTCAACACCCGGACGCCGCTCTACCGCGAGCGGAAGATGAAGGACAATCCTCCCGCCCGGGAGGAAGCCATCCGTTTGATGCTCGGAGACCAGAACCTCCTGCGGCGCCCGGTCACCATCAAGGGCAAGCGCAAGGTCGCCGGCTTCGACGAGGCCGCCCTCAAGGCCCTTCTCTGACCCCATGGGCCAGCTCAGCTTCGACGACTTCCTGAAGGTCGACGTGCGCGTCGGCACCATCACCCGGGTGGAGCCCTTCCCCGAGGCGCGCAAGCCCGCCTACAAGCTGTACGTGGATTTCGGCCCCGAGATTGGCGAGCGCAAGAGTTCCGCCCAAGTCACCCACCACTACACCGCGGAGGAGTTGGTGGGCCGGCAGGTCGCCGCCGTGGTCAACTTCCCGCCCAAGCAGATCGGACCGTTCCGGTCCGAGATCCTGGTGCTGGGCTTCCCCGACGCCGGCGGCGAGGTGGTGATGATCGAGCCCAACCGCCCGGTGCCCGACGGCGGTAGGCTGTTCTGATCCTACCCGCCCGATAAACAAACTGCGATTGCGCGAGGGCCACGTCTGTTGAAAGCGAGAGCACATTCTGCCCTTGCTCCAGAGTTCAGTTGTTCCCACTCGCCCGGCCTACTGTCTGCGCGAGAAGCGAAGACAGAGGTCGGGAATTCGTCCAGTCGGAGGAACGCATAACCCTCCTCTTTTCGTTGGACGTGGCAAGAGTAAATTGTGAGTGCACCTTCGCGTCTAACTTCGGCCGCAGATTGGAGCCTGAAACGACCGGGTGCTCTTTCATGAAGAGTCGTAAAGCGTCGGTTCGCTTCGTCAAAGTGGTGTTGAAGGAAGAGTTCACGGGCATACCAGAAGTGGGCTTCGTAGCGGTTGTCACCCTCCGTAAAGCTTCGTCGCAGATGTTCGAGTGCGGTGTTGTTGTCAGTCCCCATGAGGATACGACCCATTTCAAGGTGTGCCGTTTTGCTAGACGGATTGTCCCGCAGACATGACTCCAGCACCTCCTTGCTTTTCTTGACCTCCCCGGACGCTTGATATTTCTGAGAAAGGCGAACCGCAAGCCAGTCTTGTGCGGGGTTCATTTCAAAGGCCCGTTCAAGTGTTTCCCGTGCCTTGGCGTTTTCGTCCAGCCATTCGCGGAAACTCGCTTCGACTGTGAGCAATTCAGGGCTTTCGGGGAACATCTGTATACCGCGTTGAATGGTGGTTTCTGTCTCCTTCGCTGCCGCAACAAAAGCGGGGGATGGTCCCCTGTTTTGTTCATCACGGGACGCTTCAGTGTCTTTGAACTCGTCCAACGCGAGCCGCGCGTGTGTGTAGAGGTCGTATTCGTTGTAGCGGCTTAAATTGCCTCCAAGCTTTTCCCGAGCTGTTTGTCTGAGAGCACGTCGACGAAGTGGGTCGACCGTGTCTCCAGCTAGACGTCGTGCAACTTCCGCCTGTGTGTGCTGAATGCTGCGGCTCGTCGGGTTCAACTTGAAGGCCGACGTCGCGGCTGTTTCGGCTTGATTTAGTGATCCTTCTGGATGCTGCATTTCGAATACTGCACGCTGATGCAAAACGAAAGAGTCACTCGCCACAGCCGCTTCGACATGGTCGTAAAACCGGCGTCCGAGTTCTGCACTCGAAAAGATCTCTGCGACGGTCCTACCTCGGATCAAGCGGGAAAAGGTCTCTTGATCCGAAGAATAATCCACGTTTATGGCCTTGAGCAATCGTGACAACAGATTGAACTTGTCCTGGACGTCCGGCAATACACGATCGAAGACCATCTCGGCCACGTGTTGGTGCCGACTACGATAGTAAATGATGTGGGCGTGCTTGTCCTCGATGACACGCACGACGTTTTCCAAGGGTTGGAGGAATTCTCTTTGAAAATCTTCAAACCTAATCCCAGAGGCACGTGAAATAAGTCCGGCCCGCACAGGTGCGCCAAACCGGTGAAGGGCGCAAATATCGAGGTAAAGATTGCGGGCTGTCTCTGGTTCGATTCGCTGGAACTCGTCGAGGACAATATCCTCGAACGGAACGCCTAGAGTCGTCTCATGGAGCGCGACGAGAAGTTGACGTTCAGCCCGGTCAACAAATTTCTGCACACGATCCTCAAAGGGGATGTCTTTGAGTAAGCCCAGAGCATTGTGCGTCTCCAGTAGACCGAGAAGTTGTCGAATCTCGTGCTCGTTGAGGTACCGTACCGCAAACTCATGGCGTACAAACGGTTCGAGATGTTCGCAGTAGATATTCCATTCGTTGTCGCGTTCAGCTCCAAAGACACTCAGTGGTATCGAGCGGGAGCGCGCCGACTGTAATAGGTTCCATAATTCGTTACGGAGGAGTGCGACATGGTCGACGAAGAGAAACATCCGTTTGCCAGTGAGCCGGTAAATTTCGGTGAGGGGATCAATGTTCAGACCGGCCGGATCGGTGACGTATAGCGCCAACTGGCCATAGGTAACGGCGGTGTCCCATGCAATGCGTTTCAAGGAAACGCTTTTCCCGTTACCGGCCGGCCCTTTGAGCATGAATAGTTCTACGGGACTGCGGTTCTCGTCAGGCAGGAGCACCGCGTCAACAAGCACGGCGTCGGAGATCTTACGACGGACGTCGAGATTTTGAGTAATACAACCCCAACCATCGTCGTAGCCGCGGTAGAATTCCCTAGGATCCTGCATGCTTGAGAGGAGTCCGGAATAGAGATGCGCAGCATCTGTAGCGAGATACTTGACGACAGATGCCGGTTCCGTAGGGTTCGCTACGTGGTAGTGCTTGCGGATTGAGAGTTCTCCCCCTCCCACTGAGCTGGGAATCGCTCTTGCGATAGGTGGGACGGCGCGGTCGAGGGAAAGCAGGAAGTCGTTGAAGGTGGCTTGAATCGCAAATACTCTGTTGCTGCTCCAGTATCTTACCTCGATGTCGTCGAACTTGGGCACGACGAGATAAAATGGTGGTCGCCGAACTTTGGGGTCTGTCAAGTCGAATAGGATCTGTTGGATGTGGGGGTCAGATAGGGAGCAACCAACGAAAACGACGGGATTGTCTTGTGCGAGATCTCGGAGGCGATTATAGAGCCGGGTTCTGTTCGTTGCATAACTGGCGTACTGCTCTTGGCCTAGGACAAACGGGATCTCTGAGTCCGTGTAGACGTCTATACAACCGTGCAGCTTGTAGAACTCGACAGGGTCAGTTTCTTTGTTGAGTCTGACGTCAAATTGGTCGCCGTCTTTCACGGTTTTGACTAGCTCTTGTAGTGACGGGGAGCCGTTGGAGTACGCTTTCTCGATCAGTAGGTCGAAATTTGTGGTAGCAATTGCACGCCAGCGGAACTTTGGTATCTGGAGGTGAACGTCTGCGGGCTGGAAGGGCAGAAACAGGTCATGGATGTACCTCTGAAACTCGGGAAACCCGCCCTCATTCGCAGCCATGGCCGCTACGGCGCTTAGGGGTTTCTCTTTCAGACCTCCGCCGAGGAACTTATCGCAGATAAGATCGCGAAGCTGATCGCCCTGTGGCATTTTGGTACCGTTTGGATTCTTGGCGTCCAAACTGGCACCAGCGCCGAGAAAGAGGACGACCCGTTGTTCCTTGACTGCGTCTAAAAGGGCTGGCGGGATTGTCTCCAAAGTTTCCATGTCGGATAAGTACTGGATTTCTTGCAGATTGTGCCTAAGTTCTGACAGGTCGACCCGTTAGCCAAGAAAGGGGGTGTTTGGCGGTGATACAACTGTTCCGTGGAACGCCACCTTGCTGGGGACTTCGTAGGGTGGCCGTTTGATGTTCTGAAGCGCTGGGGTGCTTACGGAATGGTGCTCTTCCGCTTTTTTTGTCCTCGTAGAGCCAGCCGTTTTGGCGCGATAGCGGCCATCAAGGCTTGAACTCAAACCGGGAGAAAACAAAGGGATGCGGCCCCCTACGCTCCCGTCTTCCCCTCCGCATCCACCGCCTGGTAGATCTCGCTGCCGGACTTCTTGAACTCCTCGGCCTTCTCCTGCATGCCCGCGGTGAGCGCCTGCTCGGCGGCGATGCCCTTGCCGGCGGCGTAGTCGCGGACGTCCTGGGTGATCTTCATGGAGCAGAAGTGGGGACCGCACATGGAGCAGAAGTGGGCGACCTTGGCGCCCTGGGCGGGCAGGGTCTCGTCGTGGAACTCCTGCGCGGTCTCGGGGTCGAGGCTCAGGTTGAACTGGTCCTCCCAGCGGAATTCGAAGCGGGCGTCGCTCAAGGCGTCGTCGCGGACTTGGGCGCCCGGGTGCCCCTTGGCGAGGTCGGCGGCGTGGGCGGCGACCTTGTAGGTGATGACGCCGTCCTTGACGTCCTTTTTGTTGGGCAGGCCCAGGTGCTCCTTGGGGGTCACGTAGCAGAGCATGGCGGTGCCGTACCAGCCGATCATGGCGGCGCCGATGGCGCTGGTGATGTGGTCGTAGCCCGGCGCGATGTCGGTGGTCAGGGGCCCCAGGGTGTAGAACGGCGCTTCGTGGCACAGCTCGAGCTGCTTCGTCATGTTCTCCTGGATGAGGTGCATGGGCACGTGGCCCGGCCCCTCGATCATCACCTGGACGTCGTGCTCCCAAGCGATCTTGGTCAACTCGCCCAGGGTGGCCAGTTCGCCCATCTGCGCCTCGTCGTTGGCGTCAGCGATGCTGCCCGGCCGCAGTCCGTCGCCCAGGGAGTAGGCCACGTCGTAGGCCTTCATGATCTCGCAGATCTCCTCGAAGCGGGTGTAGAGGAAGTTCTCCTGGTGGTGCGCCAGGCACCACTTGGCGAGGATCGAGCCGCCGCGGGAGACGATGCCGGTGCGGCGTTTGGCGGTGAGCGGGACGTAGCGCAGCAGCACGCCGGCGTGGATGGTGAAGTAGTCGACGCCCTGCTCGGCCTGCTCGATGAGCGTGTCCCGGTAGATCTCCCAGGTCAGCTCCTCGGCCTTGCCGTTGACCTTCTCCAGCGCCTGGTAGATGGGCACGGTGCCGATGGGCACCGGCGAGTTGCGCAGGATCCACTCGCGGGTCTCGTGGATGTTGGCGCCGGTGGACAGGTCCATGACCGTGTCGGCCCCCCAGCGGGTGGCCCAGATCATCTTCTCCACCTCTTCCTCGATGGAGGAGGTGACCGCCGAGTTGCCGATGTTGGCGTTGATCTTCACCAGGAAGTTCCGCCCGATGATCATCGGCTCGGTCTCGGGGTGGTTGACGTTGCAGGGGATGATGGCCCGTCCGCGGGCGACCTCGTCGCGCACGAACTCGGGGGTGACGAATGAAGGAATCGACGCTCCGAAATGGTTGCCGGCGTGGTGCCCGGCGCCCTCGCCGTTGAGCGCGGCCTCGCGGCCGATGTTCTCGCGGACGGCGATGTACTCCATCTCCGGGGTGATGATGCCCTGGCGGGCGTAGTGCATCTGGCTCACGTTGCCGCCGGGTTTGGCACGCTGCACGGGCCTGCGCGCCATCTCGGGGAAGCGCTGCGCGACGTCGTCCTTGCCGTTGGGCCGGTAGTGGGACTCGGTCTCCACCGTGTCGCCGCGGGCGGCGATCCAGTCCCCGCGCAAGGGCGCGAGTCCCTGGCGAACGTCGATCTTCGCCGAAGGATCGGTGTAAGGGCCGGAGGTGTCGTAGACCCGCAGGCGCGGGCGTTCGGCGTTTCCGTTGGCGCCGTTGCCGGGGGAGCCGTGCCCGTTGGCGCCCGTGGCGCCATGGCTGATCTCGCGCATGGCGACCTGCACGCCGTGGGTTCCCGCCCCGGAGACGTAGACCTTGCTGGAGGCAGGGAATGGATCCGTGGTGATGGCGGTATTCTGGTTGACCTCTCCGTTCTTCTTGGACATGACTTGCCTCCCTTCCGGGGCTGGCGCGTTTAGTCTTGCCGATGCAAGGCCCTCGATGCGAATGGATACGGTACTCTAAACTTTCACTTCTATAGCAATAGGAATCCCGGCGTCAAGGAAACCCGCCCGCATCCGACCCCTCTCCCTCTGGGAGAGGGTGGCCGAAGGCCGGGTGAGGGCTGCGCGGCAACCCTGCCTCTCCGTGGGAGGCTGCCGGCGCCGGGGAGCCCTCACCCCAGCCCTCTCCCAGAGGGAGAGGGGGAAGCCGGTGCCTACTCGGAGTCGTACTGGACGAGAGAGAACAGCTCCTGGTCGAGCTTTTCGCGCGGCTTGAGGAAGGCGAGCTCGATGATGCAGGCGTGCTCCAGTACCGTGCCGCCGAGCTGCTCCACCAACGCGGCCGCCGCCGCGGCGGTGCCTCCGGTGGCGACGAGGTCGTCCACCAGAAGTACTCGCGCGCCGGCCGCGAGGCCGTCGCTGTGGACCTCCAGGGTATCCGTGCCGTATTCCAGCTCGTAGGTTGCCTGTAGCGTGTCGTAGGGGAGCTTCCCGGGTTTCCGCACCACGCACAGGCCCCTGCCCAACCGGTAGGCCAGGGCCGCGCCGATGATGAACCCGCGGGACTCGACACCCACCACCGTGTCCAGCGAGGCGGCTTCGTAGCGCTCGGCCAACAGGTCGATGGTCTTGCGGAAGAGCGGCCCGTTGCCCACCAGCGGCGTGATGTCCTTGAACACGATTCCGGGTTTGGGAAAGTCGGGGATGTCGCGAATGGCGGCCCGGATCTCGTCGATGGTGCTCATGATGCGGGTTGGGCTAACACAGTCAGGGCAAATAGGAAAGCGGGTTTCGGGCGACGTTGTTCCTGCGGATTTCGAAGTGAAGGAGCGGGCTGGTGACCCGGCCGGTGTCGCCGACTTCGGCAATGACCTGCCTGCGCGCTACCTCTTGTCCGGGCCGTACGAGGTTCCGGCGATTGTGTGCATAGACCGACGCGAAGCCGCCGCGGTGGCGCACGATGATGAGGTTCCCGTAGCCGCGGAGGTGGTCGCTGTAGATGACCTGTCCGGCGGCCGTCGCCCGGACCGGGGTGCCCGCGGGCGCGGCGATGTCGATTCCGTCGTTCAGGCTGTCGTGTCGTGAGTCGAATCTGGCGGTGATTTTTCCCCTGACCGGCCAGACGAAACCCTGCTTCGACCGCCTCGCCGCCGCCGGCCGCCCGGCCCGGCTCTTGGCCACTCCGGCCCTGCGCGCGGCAGCCGCGGCCCGGGACTTCTTCCCGGCGGTGACCCCCTTGCGGGGAGCGGCCCTCGTGCCGCGCGGCGTCTTCACCACGGCCGCCTTTTTCGGCGCAACGACGGAAGGGATCTTTCGGGCCCGGACGGCGGCCGAACGCGGAACGGGTTCCTTGATGGGGGTGATGACCTGGACCGGCAGCGTGCGGGTCGCGCCGGGAATGAACAGCCGGCGTCCGATCCGGATGTCCCGCGCATCCGCGATGCGGTTGATACGCGCCAAGGCGGTGTAGTCTATTCCGTACGCCTTGCCGATGCGATAGAGGTTCTCGCCCTTCTTGACGGTGTGGTAGATGCCGGTTCTGGCGGCGGCCTTGCCCGGCGCCGTCGTAGGCGCACGGCCGGCGGCATCACGGTTGTGGTGATAGCTGCAACCGGCTACGGCAAGGAAGGCGAGAACGTTGAGCAGCCCGAGAGCGCGAAGGGCTAGGCCGGCCAACCGTACCTCCCCAGAAGCTTGACGAACCGACATCCTCCAAGGTCCGTTTCTTCAAGGCCAGTGGGAGTCCGCATCGCAAGTTTCAGGGTCTGCGACTGGTGGTCGCCGATGGGAATGATGAGCCTTCCGCCGGCCGCGAGCTGCTGCGCCAGCGGCTCCGGAATCCTGGGCGCCCCCGCCGCCACGATGATGGCGTCGTAGGGGGCGTGCTCGGACCAGCCGAGGGTTCCGTCTCCCATGTGGATCGCCACGTTGTAGTAGCGCAGCTCATCGAGGCGGGCCCGTGCCTGCACGGCCAATCCACGTAGTTTCTCCACCGAAAAGACGTTGGCGCACAGTTCCGCCAGCAGTGCCGTCTGGTAGGCGGATCCGGTGCCGATCTCCAGCACGCGTTCGGTCCCCTTCAGCTCGAGGGCCTGCAGCATGTATCCGACGATATAGGGCTGGGAGATGGTCTGTTTGGCGCCGATGGGCAACGGGTCGTCGTCGTAGGCGCGGTTCACCAGGGCGGGCTCCACGAAGAGGTGGCGCGGCACCCCGCGCATGGCGCGGATCACCCGCGAGTCGTGGATCCCCCGATCACGCAACTGGGTCTGGACCATTCGTTCCCTGGCGCCCTCGAATCCTGCGGCACTGCGATTGTTGGAGGTCACGGCCATTGATCGAGGCGGCGGCACGGTCCGGGTAAGGAAATGGTCGGGGCGACTGGATTTGAACCAGCGACCACACGCACCCCAAGCGTGTGCGCTACCAGGCTGCGCTACGCCCCGACACTATGGGCAAAGTCTTAACACTCAACCGGGAACGGGTCAATTCTCGGTTTGGCGGGCAGGCGGTCGCCCTGTGCCCTCACCCCAGCCCTCTACCAGGGGGAGAGGGGGACGGTTGCTCTCCCTTCGGGAGAGAGGTCAGGTCAGGAGATCATGTTGCGGAGGGAGGTCAAGTCTTCCTTGATCTGCAGCAGCGTTTCCCGGTACTCGGGGTCCGGCCACGGCGTCGAGGCCGGCTCCTCGTCGGCGGGGTCGCGCTGCTTGAGCTTCTTCCGCGCCCCTTCGATGGTGTATCCCTCGGTGTACAGAAGCTGCTTGATCTGAAGCAGCAGCTCGACGTCCTTGCGCCTGTAGAGACGGTGGCGGGACGGCGCCTTGCCCGGGTTCAGGATATCGAACTCGGTTTCCCAGTAGCGCAGCACGTGCGGCTTCAGCTTCAGGAGGGCGCTGACTTCGCCGATCTTGAAGTAGAGCTTGTCGGGAATGACGACTGCCATGGACGCCATGATATCACGAAATGGTCAGGCTGTCGGTATCGGGGGACTCGGCGGGAGCCGAGTTCATGTTCTTCTTCAGCGTCTGGCTGGGCTTGAACGTCAGCACCTTACGGCCCGCGATGGTGATCTCCTCGCCGGTCTGCGGGTTGCGTCCCTTGCGCGGCTGCTTTCCGTGGATGACGAAGTTCCCGAACCCCGAGATCTTCACCTTGTCGCCCTTCTCGAGATGGGCCTTGACAATCTCGAACGTGGCTTCGACGACGTCCGTGGCTTCCTTCTTGGAGAAGCCCACCCTCTCGTAGATCCGGTTGATGATATCAGCCTTGGTCATCGTTGCCCTCCTCGGAGGAGTTCCGGCCGGGGCCCGCTACCGCAGTGTAGCGTCGAACGCGGTACAAAGCCGGCGGGTCAGATCCTCGTGCACCGTGTTGACCTCGTGATCGGTGAGGGTTCGTTCCGGCGATCGGTAAAACACCTTGTAGGCCAGACTCTTCCTGCCTTCGCTGATGGGAGCGCCGGTGTATTCGTCGAAGACATCCACTCTTTCGATGAGGGCTCGGTCCAGTCCTCTCACCCAATCGATCACGGTCTGACTCGGGAAGTCTTCGGCCACGACGATGGCGAGATCCCTTTCCACCGACGGGAAACGGGGGATGGGACGCACCTTGAAATCTGGCCGAGCATAGTGAACGATCATCCCGAAGTCAAGCTCGAAAAGAAAGAAGGAAGGCAGGTCCAAATCCTCGCGAACTCGGGGACTTATCTCGCCAACGTAGCCCACCGGGACGCCTCCGGCGGAGACCTCGGCAAAGCCCCCGGGATGCAGGATCGGAGGCGGCGCGTCGGCGCTCCAGCGGCAATCGGCGTGCCCGAGCCCTTCCAGGAGGTCCTCCACGACTCCCTTCATGTCCGCGAACACGAACGCCCGGTTGTCGGCCTTGAGGCCTCGTTGCGGCCGGTGGCCGCGAATGAGGCCGGCGACGTTCATCCGTTCTGTGTAGGCCCCCTCGCTTCCTAGCGAGAACACCTTGTTCAACTCGAAGATCATCGAGCTCTCGCCGCGGCGCTCCGAGTGGTAGTGCAGGTTCTCGATCAGGCCGGGCAGCAGGCTCAGGCGCATCTCGTCCGTTTCCTGACGCAGCGGGTTGGCGATGCGGACGGGCTTGCCGTCCTCGCCCCACAGGCCGGCGAAGGTCCGGTTCATCGCGGCCGAGCAGAAGGGCAGCGTCACCACCTCGTTCAATCCCTCCGCCGTAAGCAGGGAGCGGGTCTTGCGTACCCAGCGCAGAAGCGGATCGCCCTGGCCGCCCATCCTGACCGCCGGAAGCGTGGCCGGAATGTTGTCGTAGCCGTGGACCCGCGCCAGTTCCTCGACGATGTCCGCCTCCCGGGTGAGGTCGAACCGGTACGAGGGCGGCGATACCACCAGGTCGCGGTCCGATGAGCGCTTGATCTCGATGCCCAGGGATTCGATGATCCCGTGGATCCGGTCGCTCGCCAGCTCCACGCCCAGGGCGCGCGTGACGCTGGCGTACCGCAGGGTGATCTCGGCGGGCTTGCGCGCACCGGGGTAGGCGTCGGCGAAGCCGGGCACCACCTGGGCCTCGCCCATCTGTTCCCACAGCGCCACCGCCCGGTCCATGGCGTAGCGCGTGCCGTCGGGATCCACGCCCCTCTCGAACCGGTGCGACGCCTCGGTATGCATCCCCATGCGCTTGGCCGTGCGCCGGATCGTCAGCGGGTCGAAATGGGCGCTCTCCAGTAGCACGGACTCCGTCTCCTCGGTGACCTCCGAGCCCGCCCCGCCCATGACTCCGGCGAGCGCCGCGGGCGTGTCGCCGTCGCAGATCAGCAGGTCGTCGGGGTGCAGCGCCCGATCCGATCCGTCGAGGGTGGTCAGGGTGCTCGCCTCGCCGGCGGTGCGGACCACGATGCGCTGGCTCGCGATACTCTGCGCGTCGAAGGCGTGGAGCGGCTGGCCCGTCTCCAGCATGACGTAGTTGGTGACGTCGACGATATGGTTGATGGAGCGGATGCCGCAGGCCTCCAGCCGGAAGCGGAGCCACGGCGGCGAAGGCGCCGGTCGCAGCCCGTGGATGAGCCGGGCCGAGTAGCGCGGGCACAACACCGGGTCCAGGATCTCCACCGAGAGCGGTATCTCCGGCGGGTGGTCGCGGAGGTGATCGGGGATCACGGGGACACGGAGCCTCCCCCCGGTAAGCGCGGCGATCTCCCGTGCCAGCCCCAGGACGCTCAGGCAGTCGCCCCGGTTGGGCGTGATGCTCACCTCCAGCATCCAGTCGTTCAGGCCCAGGTACTCCTGCAGCGAGGTCCCGGCGGGGGCGTCGTCAGGCAGTTCCATGATGCCGCGGTGGTCGTCGGAAAATCCCAGCTCCTTCTCGGAGCAGAGCATCCCGTCCGACGGGACCCCCCGGATGGGGCGCCTCTCGATGGCCTGCCCCGACGGCAGCACGGCGCCGACGCGCAGGAAAGCCGTTTTCATTCCGGTCCGGACGTTGGGGGCGCCGCACACGATGCGCCGCGGCTCGCCGTCATCGCGGACCTCGCACACCGACAGCCGGTCGGCGTTGGGGTGGGGCTGGACGTCCGCTACCTCCACGATCAACGCACCGGCATCGTCCGCCAGGGGTTTCACCGCTTCCACCTCGAGCCCCGCGTGGGTAAGCCGCTCGGCGAGGTCGTCGGGCCCGAAAGCGGCCGGGTCCGGCACCTCCACCAGCTCCATCAACCAATTGAAAGTCAGCTTCATGATCGATTCGTGAACCCGCCCCTGCCCGCACCGCGCCATCACCACTAGAGGCACTTAAGGCGGAAACTGTCTCAGGAAGCGGACGTCGTTCTGGAAGAACATCCGGATGTCGTCCATCCCGTACTTCAGCATGGCGATGCGCTCCACGCCCATGCCGAAGGCAAAGCCGGAGAACGCCTCGGTATCGTATCCCACGAAATCGAAAACGTTGGGGTCGATCATTCCCGAGCCGAGGATCTCCAGCCATCCCGACCCGCGGCACACGCGGCAACCGCCCGCGTCCTCGTCGCCGCGGCACAGGATGCAGCCGATGTCCACCTCGGCGCTGGGCTCGGTGAACGGGAAGAAGCTCGGGCGGAAGCGCACGCGGACCTCGTCCTGAAAGATCTGCTCCAGGAAATGGGTCAGCACGCCCTTCAGGTCCCCGAAGGTGATGTCGCGGTCCACCATGAAGCCTTCCACCTGGTGGAAGACCGGAGAGTGGGTGGCGTCGTCGTCATGGCGGTAGACGGCGCCCGGCGCGATGATCTGGAGCGGCGGCCGGCGCTGCTCCATGACGCGGATCTGCACCGGCGAGGTATGGGTGCGGAGCACGTGGTCTTCCGATACGAAGAAGGTGTCCTGCATGTCCCGCGCCGGGTGGTCCTTGGGAATGTTGAGGGCCTCGAAGTTGTGGTAGTCGTCCTCCACGTCCGGCCCGCGGGCGATCTCGAATCCCATGCCGGTGAAGACGTCGATGATCTCGTCGGTGACCCGGGTGAGGGGGTGCACGCGGCCCCGCTCCGGGCGGTTTCCGGGCAGGGTGACGTCCAGGCGCGGACCCCCGTCCGCGAGGGTGTCCGCGCTCTCCCGGAGACCCTTCAGCCGGGCTTCGAGAAGTTCCTCGAGCTCCGCCCGCCGGCGGTTGAACTCCTGGCCCACGCGCGGCCGTTCGTCCGCCGGCAGGTCCCTGAGCCCGCGCATGAGTGCGGTAAGCTGCCCGCCCTTGCGGCCCAGGTAGTCGATGCGGATCTGCTCCAGCTCCTGTTCCGAGGCGCACCGTTCAAGGCGCCCCACGGCCTCCTCATGGAGCTTCTCGAGGGCTTCGATCATGGGCAGGGCAGGGTGTCAGGCCCCGGGGTCGGGGTCCTGGGCAGGGCCGGCTTGGGAATCGAGGTCCCGCCCCCCATCGCTGCCGAGGGCAAGCTTGGCGCACTGGGCGACCTGGTCGAACACCGCGGCGTCCCTTGCCGCGAGATCGGCCAGGATCTTGCGGTCCAGCGCCACGCCGGCCTTCTTCAAGCCGTGGATCAGCCGGCTGTAGGACAGTCCGTTGACCCGAGCGCCGGCGCTGATGCGGATGTTCCACAACCCCCGGAACGTGCGCTTGCGTACCCGCCGGTCCCGGTAGGCGTAGACCAGTCCGCGCTCCACGGTCTCCCTGGCGACACGGTACAGTCTGCGGCGGCCGCCGACGTACCCCTTGGCCAGCTTCATGTACTTTCTTCGGCGCCGGCGGGAGGCCGGTCCGCCCTTGACTCTAGGCATGGCGTCTACTCCTCGAACAGATATCAAAGGGGCGCTGCCGGCGAGGGCGCGCCCGGGCACTTCGTCCAAACGGTGTTGATGTCGGTGGATCCCGGCGCTCGTTGCCGGGATGTGAGTCGCCGGCCCCTCCCTACATGTAGGGGATGAGGCGTCGCATGGTCTTCGATTCGTAGCCCGATACCGACTCGGCCTGTCTCAGGCGGCGTTTCCGCTTGCGGCTCTTGGTGGACAGAATATGGCTCTTGAAGCCGCGCCGCCTCATGACCTTGCCGCTCTTGCTGACCTTGAACCTCTTGGCCGCCCCCCTCTTGGTCTTTATCTTGGGCATCCTCTATCTTCCTGTCCCTTCCGCGATTTGCTGCTATGCGTTGCTCTTCGGCGTCAGCAGCATGGCCATGTTGCGCCCTTCCAGCTTGGGCGACACGTCCAGCTTCGCCAAGTCCTGAACTTCGTCAAAGACCCCGTTAAGCATGGCCCTGCCAAGCTCCGGGTGGGTGATCTCGCGTCCTCGAAAGAACACCGACACCTTGACTCGCTGTCCGCGTTCGAGGAAGCGCCGGATGTTTCTCACCTTGAACTCCAGGTCGTGCGAGTTGGTCCGGGCTCCCATCTTGACTTCCTTGACCGCGACGAAGGTGGCGTTCCGTTTCGCCTCCTGCGTCTTCTTCTTCTGCAGGTAGCGGAACTTGCCGTAGTCCAGCAGGCGGCACACCGGAGGCTGTGCGTCCGGAGCGACTTCCACCAGATCGAGCTCCTTCTGTTCCGCGATGCTCAGAGCTTCATGCAAGGGCATGACTCCGAGCTGGCCGCTTTCGGCGTCGATGACGCGGACCTCGCGCGCCCGTATCTGCTGGTTGATTCTCGTGGGCCGCGCTATAAGGCACCTCCTGAAAAAATACCCGTGCTAGGTGTCACTGTGCAGGCTCCGTTTCCTGCCTCACGTCGTCCCGCAGCCGGTCGAGGAAGGCTTCCACCGGCATGGCCGGGAGGTTCTCCCCGCCGCGTTTCCTCGCGGACAGAGTGCCATTCTGCACTTCCTTGTCGCCGATGACCAGCGCGTACGGAATCTTGGCCACCTGGGCTTCCCTGATCTTGAAGCCCAGCTTCTCGTTGCGATCATCCAGCTCCACCCGCCATCCGTCCTCCTGGAGCCTGTCGCGGACGGTGGCGGCATACGGATTCTGTTGGTCGGTCACGGTCACGATCCGCGATTGTACCGGTGCCAGCCACAAGGGGAAGGCCCCTCCGGTGTGCTCGATCAACAGTGCCATGAAGCGTTCGATGGAGCCGAGAATCGCCCTGTGAATCATCACCGGCCGCTCCACCGTTCCTGCGGGCGAGATGAAACCAAGGTCGAACCGTTCGGGCATGGAGAAGTCGAGTTGGACGGTGCCGAGCTGCCAGCCGCGCTTCATCGCGTCCTTGACGACGAAATCGATCTTCGGGCCATAAAAGGCGCCATCGCCTTCACTGATCTCATAGGCTACGTCCCGCTTCTCCAGCGATGCGGCCAGCGCCGCCTCGGCCCGTTCCCAGGTTTCCAGCGCCCCCAGGTACTGGTCCGGCCTCGTGGAGAGGAAGACCTCCAAGTCTCCGAAGTTGAACCTATGATACACCTCGCGAAGCATGTCAAGCAGGCGGTTGACTTCCCCCTCGATCTGCTCCGGCGTGCAGAATATGTGGGCGTCGTCCTGGGAGAAGCTACGGACCCGGGTGAGGCCGGCGGTGACCCCGGACTTCTCGTAGCGGTGCAGCCGCCCGAAGTCCGCCAAGCGTAGCGGCAGGTCCCGGTAGGAGCGCTTCTTCGACGCATAGATGAAGGTGTGGCTCGGGCAGTTCATGGGCTTCACGCCGAATTCGCGCTCGTCGATGTGGGTGAAGTACATGTTGTCCTTGTAGTGATCGTAGTGCCCCGACCGGTGCCACAGGCCGGCGTCGAAGATCTGCGGCGTGATCACCTCCTCGTAGTCGTAGCGCCGGTACAGGCCGCGCATGTACTCCACCAGCGTGTTGTAGACGAACGCCCCCTTGGGGTGGAAGAACGGGCTCGCCGGGGCCGCCGGATGGAAGCTGAAGAGGTCCAGTTCCTTGCCGAGCTTGCGATGGTCGCGCTTGCGCGCTTCTTCCAGCAGCGCCAGGTGTTGTTTCAACTGCTTTCGGGACGGGAACGCGGTGCCGTAGATGCGCTGGAGCATCTCGTTCCTCTCGTCGCCGCGCCAGTAGGCGCCGGCCACCGAGGTGAGCTTGAAGGCCTGGATGAAGCCGGTGCTGGGCAGATGGGGTCCGCGGCAGAGATCCACCCAGTCTCCCTGGCGATAGAGCGACACGGTCTCCTCGGGGATCGCCGAGAGGATCTCGACCTTGTAATCCTCCCCCATGCCGCGGAACAGCTCGATGGCCTCGGCCTTGGACAGCTCCTCCCGGGCGATGGACAGATCCTGTCCCGCCAGCTCGCCCATCCGTTCCTCGATTTTCTCGATCTCCTCGGGCGTGAACGGCTTGTCGCGCTTGAAGTCGTAGTAGAAGCCGTCCTGGGTGGTGGGACCGATGGTCACCTGGGTGCCGGGAAACAGGCTCTGGACCGCCTGGGCCATGAGGTGGGCCGTGGAGTGACGCAGGATGTCGATGCCCTCGGCGCTGTCGAGGGGGATCCATTCGACCGCGCAGTCCTCGGTCACCGGCCGGGCCAAGTCCACCGCGGCGCCGTCGACGGCGGCGGCGACGATGCGCCTGCCGTCGGGCGCGTCCGTGCCCGATGCACGGATGTCTCCGGCTCGTATGCCGGGGGCGGCCTCGACGGTCTCGCCCCCGGGGACGGTTACGCGAATGTTGTTCATCCTATCGTGTTATGGTCGGCAAACGGCGACCGTTCTTTAACGGCAGGCGACCGCGGAGAATGGTAGGCACGGGCGGGATTGAACCGCCGACCTCTTCCGCGTCAAGGAAGCGCTCTCCCACTGAGCTACGTGCCTCGATGCACCTTCGCAAAGGTCTGATTTTACTACCAAACCATGGGGGTTCTGTCAATGGCGAGCAGTGGCGGCGAGCTTGCGGAGCTGCCCCGAGACCTTCGCGGTCACGAGCGCGGTGATGTGCACGTCGCCGCCGTTGTATTCCTCGGCGAGCACACGGCCGCGAGCGCGCAGGAAGGGGATGATGACGGTCTCGGATTGGGGAAGCGTCAAGCGGATGGTCTGCTTCCCCCGGTCCAGCAGTCCGCCGATGGTTTCCAGCAGACGGTCGACACCGGCGCCGGTGCGGGCGGAGATGGGGCAGAGGCCCTCGTGGCCGTTTTGCGGGTAGACGGGCAGGCCCTCGGCGACGTCGATCTTGTTGGGCACGACCAGGCGGGGGGTTTCGGCCGCGCCGATGTCGTCCAGCACCGACTCGACGATGGCGAGTTGCTGCTCGGCCACGGGACTCGTGGGGTCCATCACGCACAGCAGCAGGTCCGCCTGGTGGATCTCCTCCAGCGTGGCCTTGAAGGCGTCCATCAGGGTATGGGGGATCTTGTTGATGAAGCCCACGGTGTCCACCAGCATCACCTGCTCGCCGTTGGGCAGCCGCAGCGCCCGGGTGCGCGGATCGAGGGTGGCGAAGAGCTTGTCCTCCACCAGCGCGCCGGCCCGGGTGAGGCGGTTCATCAGCGTGGACTTGCCCGAGTTGGTGTAGCCCACCAGCGCCACGGTGGGGTAGGGGATGGACTCGCGTTCCTTGCGCTGCAGCCGCCGGGTCTTGGCGACGCCCTCCAGGCGCCGCTTGAGCCGGCCGATGCGTTCCCGGATGCGCCTGCGGTCCACTTCGAGCTGGGTTTCGCCCGGACCGCGGGTGCCGATGCCCCCGGCCAGCCGGGACAGGTGGGACCACAGCCGGGTCAATCGGGGAAGGAGGTACTGTAGTTGGGCCAGCTCCACCTGCAGCTTGCCTTCGCGGCTCCGGGCGCGTTGGGCGAAGATGTCGAGGATGAGCTGGGTGCGGTCGATGACCCGCAGGTTGAAGGCCGTCTCCAGGTTCCGTTGCTGCGCGGGCGTGAGGTCGTTGTCGAAGATGACCAGGTCCGGCCGCTGCTCTTCGGTGAAGGCGCGGATCTCCTCGACCTTGCCGGAGCCCACCAGGGTGGCGCTGTGGACCCTTCCGGAGCTCTGGCTGAAGACGCCGACGACCCGCGCCCCCGCGCTGGCGGCGAGTCCCCGAAGCTCCTCCAGGCTGTCCTCGAGGGGCACGTCGGCGCTGGAGGCGGGCGTTTCCGCACCCACCAGCACCGCGCGTTCGCGCTCTTCGTCCGGGCGGACTCGTTTTCCGTTGCCCGTTTCCACTAACCCCTTCTCGCCGTGATGCCGAACTTCCGGTGCACGGTGTCCAGCAGCGCCTTCGACGGATTGATGCGGAAGTCGGCGGGTCCGATGACCCTGGTCTCGCGGGCGGCGGTGGTCATGTGCAGGTACACCGAAGCCGGCCCTTCTTCCCGCACGATTAGGTCGCGGAATGCCTGCAGCTCCGCGCGGTTGTCTTCGGTCAGATAGAAGTGGACTTCCTTGGGGCCGTTGCTCGCGGGGGCGGCGATGGCTTCCGCGCAGGCGTCCTCCAGCGGCAGGATGTCGTTGGCGATGAGGGTGATGCGCTCCTCGCCGACGTCCAGCCTGCCCCTGACCCGGATGGGATCGTCGTGTTCGATGCAATCGGCGGCCTGCCGGTAGGTATCGGGCCACGCGATGGTGTCCACGAACCCGGTCTTGTCCTCGAGGTTGAAGTTGGCGTAGCGATCGCCCTTCTTGGTGTTCTTGAGCTTCAGCGCCGTCACCACTCCCACCATGGTCACCTCGCCGTTGCCGCCGTTGCCCCGGACCTGGTTCGCGGGCAGCACCCCGAGGCGCTTGGCGGACTCCTCGAACCGGTCCAGCGGATGGCCGGTGATGTAGAAGCCGAGGGTTTCCTTCTCGAAGGCCAGGAGCTGGCCGCCGCTCCATTCCTCCACCGACTCGTAGGCGTCCATGGAGTCGCTGGGCGGCACCTCCAGCAGATCGAACATGCCGAACTGGGAGCTGTCCCGGTCCCGCTGGGACGACTGGCCCGCCCTGAGCGCGTCGTCCAGCGCCGCCATCAGGCGGGCACGGTACACGCCGGTGGAATCGAAGGCGCCGCACTTGACGAGGCTTTCCACCACTCGGCGGTTGACCACCTTGAGGTCCACGCGCCGGCAGAAGTCGAAGAGCGACTCGAACGGGCCGGTGCGGTCGCGTTCCTCCTTGATCGCCTCGACCGCCTTGCCGCCGACGTTCTTGACCGCCGAGAGGCCGAAGCGGACCCGTTCCCCCACCACCGTGAACTGGGCGCCGCCCTCGTTGACGTCCGGGGGCAGCACCTCGATGCCCTGCTCGCGGCACTCGGCGAGGTTCTTGATGACCTTGTCGGTGTCGCCCATTTCCGAGCTCATCAAGGCCGCCATGAACTCCACCGGGTAGTGCGCCTTGAGGTAGGCCGTGTGGTAGGAGACCAGCGCGTAGGCGGCGGAATGGGACTTGTTGAAGCCGTAGCGCGCGAAGGTCTCCATCTGGTCGAAGATCTCCGTCGCCTGCGCCTCCCTGATGTCGTTGGCGCGCGCCCCCTCGATGAACCGCTGCCGCTGGCTGGCCATCTCCTCGGGGTCCTTCTTGCCCATGGCGCGGCGCAGGATGTCGGCGTCCCCGAGGCTGTAGTTGGCCATGGTCTGGGCGATCTCCATGACCTGTTCCTGGTACACGATGACGCCGTAGGTGTCCTTCAGGATCGGGCGCAGGGCCGGGTGGAGGTACGAAGTCTTCTCCTTGCCGCTCTTGCGCTTGATGTATTCCTCCGCCATGCCGCTGTCGAGCGGTCCCGGGCGGTAGAGGGCGAGGATGGCCACCATGTCCTCGAAGCAGTTGGGCTTGATGCGCACGCTCATGTCGCGGATGCCCGTGCTTTCAAGCTGGAAGATCCCGGTGGTGTTGCCGCTGCCCACCTGGCCGTAGGCTTCCTGGTCGTCCAGGCCCACGGTCTTGAGGTCCGGCGCGGCGCCGCGGCTCTCCCGGATCAGGTCCAGGCAGTCGTGGATGAGGGTCAGCGTCTTGAGCCCCAGGAAGTCGAACTTGATGAGCCCGATCTTCTCCACGCTCGACATGTCGTACTGGGTGACGATGCCGCCGTCCTTGTCCACGTAGAGGGGCAGGGTGTCCACCAGCGGCCGGTGGGAGATCACCACCCCGGCGGCGTGGGTCGACGAGTGCCGAGTGAGGCCCTCCAGGCGTAGCGCGTGGCTGATGAGGTTGGCCACGCGCGGGTCTTCGTCCGCCAGTTGGTTCAGCCTCGGCTCCTGCTTGAGGGCTTCGCTGAGCGGGCAGTCGAAGCCCTGCCTGGAGGCGGGCACGAGCTTGGCGATGGCGTCGGTTTCGCCGAAGGAGAGTCCCACGGCGCGGCCCACGTCGCGGATGGCGGCCTTGGCCTTGAGGGTCCCGAAGGTGGTGATCTGGGCGACCTTGTCGGCGCCGTACTTCTCCTTGACGTACCGGATCACCTCGTCCCGGCCGCGGATGCAGAAGTCCACGTCGATGTCCGGCATGGAGCGCCGCTCCGGGTTCAGGAACCGCTCGAACAGCAGGTTGTGCCGGATCGGGTCGAGGTCGGTGATGCGCAGGGCGTAGGCCACCAGGCTGCCGGCCGCCGAGCCGCGGCCCGGACCCACCGGGATGCCCTTGTCCTTGGCGTAGTTGATGAAGTCCGCGACGATGAGGAAGTAGCCGGGGAACTGCATGCTCTTGATGACGTCCAGCTCGTAGTCGAGCCTGGCGCGGTAGGCGTCCCGGTCGACTTCGCCGGCGTCCTTCAGGCGCTCGTCGAGTCCTTCGCGCGCACACGTGTCCAGGTAGTCGTCCAGGCTCTCGGAGTTGGGCGCCTCGTAGTGCGGGAAGTGGTACTTGCCGAACTCTATCTCCACCTCGCAGCGTTCCGCGATGGCCACGCTCTGGTCCACGGCGTCCGGCAGGTGGGCGAATCCCTCCAGCATCTGGTCGGTGGACTTGAGGAACAGCTCCTCGGTGTCCATCTTCATCCGGTTGGGGTCGTTGTGCCCCTTGCCGGTCTGGATGCACAGCAGGATGTCGTGGGCATGGGCGTCCTCGGGATCGAGGTAGTGGCAGTCGTTGGTGGCGACGATGGGCAGAGAAAGCTCCTTGCCCAACTCGATGATGCCGGCGTTGACCTTTTCCTGCAGCGGCAGCTTGTTGTCCTGGGCCTCGAGATAGTAACGATCGTCGAAAATGGCCCGGTAGTCCTCCGCCACCTTCCTGGCCTGGTCCATGGACCCCAGGGTGAGGGCCTTGGCCATCTCGCCGCTCAGGCAACCGCTCAGGGCGATGATGCCCGGGTTGAACTCGCGGAGGATCTCCTTGTCGACCCGCGGCTTGTAGTAGAATCCCTCGGTGAAGCCCCGGGTGACCAGCCTGCAGAGGTTGCGGTAGCCCTCGTCGTTCATGGCCAGCAGGATCAGGTGGTGGTTGTGTTCCCTGTTGCCGCGGTCGATCCCCTGGCGCTCGTAGCGGCTGCCCGGAGCCACGTAGACCTCGCAGCCGAGGATCGGCTTGATGCCGGCCTCCACCGCCTTGCGGTAAAACTCCACCGCACCGAACATGTTGCCGTGGTCGGTCATGGCGATGGCCGGCTGCCCCAGGCTCTTGGCCCGCTCGATCAGCGGGTCGATCTTGTTGGCGCCGTCCAGCAGGCTGTACTGGGTGTGGCAATGAAGGTGTACGAAGTTGCTCATTCCCATTCGATGGTGGCGGGGGGCTTGGACGAGACGTCGTAGACCACCCGGTTGATGCCGCGCACCTCGTTGATGATGCGGTTGGAAATGCGGCCCAGGAGCTCCGGAGGGAGCGTGACCCAGTCCGCGGTCATGCCGTCCTGGCTTTCCACGGCGCGTACGGCCGCGACGTTCTCGTAGGTCCGTTCGTCGCCCATGACGCCCACGGTGCGGATGGGCAGGAGGACGGCGAAGGACTGCCAGATGCGTTCGTAAAGGCCGGCGTTTCGGACTTCCTCCACCACGATGGCGTCGGCGGCGCGCAGCAGGCGGAGCCGCTCCTCGGTGACGTCGCCCAGGATGCGGATGGCCAGGCCCGGCCCGGGGAACGGCTGCCGGTGGATCCACTTGTCCGGCAGGCCCAGCTCCCGTCCCAGCTCGCGGACCTCGTCCTTGAAAAGCTCCCGCAACGGCTCCACCAGCTCGAAGTTCATGTTCTTTGGTAGCCCGCCGACGTTGTGATGGCTCTTGATGAGTGCGGACGGGCCGGCGTTGGGCACGGACTCGATGACGTCGGGATAGAGGGTCCCCTGGCACAGGAAGGGGAAGTCGCCGAGCTTGAGGGTCTCGTCCTCGAACACGCGGATGAAGAGGTTGCCGATGCGCTTGCGCTTCTCCTCCGGGTCCTCCACCCCTTCCAGGACGTCGAGGAACCGCCGGGACGCGTCCACGTAGCGGAAGCCCGCGCCGAAACGCTCGCCCATGACCCCGGACACGGCTTCCGCCTCGCCTTGGCGCAGGAGCCCGTTGTTGACGAAGACGCACACCAGGCGGTCGCCGACGGCGCGGTGCACCAGGGTGGCGGCCACCGACGAGTCGACGCCGCCGCTCAGGCCGCACAGCACGCGGCCGTCGCCCACCTGGTTGCGGATTTTCTCGACCGCGGCCGTGGCGAAGTGCTCCATGTCCCAGTCGGCGGCGCAGCGGCAGACGCGGAACAGGAAGTTCTCCAGGATGGCCCGGCCGTTCCGGGTGTGCACCACCTCGGGATGAAACTGGAGGCCGTAGAAACGCTGCCCGCCGTCGGCGAAGGCGGCAATTGGGGAATTGGCGGTGTGGGCGATGACCGACCAACCGTCGGGCAGGGAGGTCATCCGGTCGCCGTGGCTCATCCACACGCTGTGGCCGTCTCCGGGCTCGATCCCGGCGAACAGGTCGGCGTGGTCGTCGACCTGGAGGTCGGCGAGTCCGTACTCGCGTTCCGTGGCTTGCGCCACGCCGCCCCCCATGGCCTGGTTGATGATGCCCATGCCGTAGCAGATGCCGAGGAAGGGCACGGGCAGCCGGAACAGCTCGGGCTCCACCGTGGGGGCGTTGCGGCTATAGACGCTGGCGGGTCCGCCGGACAGGATGACGCCGGCGGGCTCGAGCCGCGCCAGCCGTTCCACCGGAGCATTGAAGGGGTGGATCTCGCAGTAGACGCGGGCTTCACGCACGCGGCGCGCGATCAGTTGGGTGTACTGCGACCCGAAATCCAGAATGACGATCATTCTCTGCGATAGTTGGGCGCTTCGTTGGTGATGAACACGTCGTGGACGTGGCCTTCGGTAAGCCCGGCGGCGGTGACCTGCATGAACCGGGCCTTGGTCTGCAGCTCGTCGATGTTGGTGCAGCCGACGTAGCCCATGCCGGCGCGGACGCCCCCGATGAGTTGGTAGACGTTGGCCGCCAGCGTGCCGCGGTAAGGCACCTGGCCCTCGACCCCCTCGGGCACGAGCTTCACTTCGTCCTCGATGTCGTCCTGGGCGTAGCGGTCCCTGCTGCCTTCGCGCATGGCGCCGATGGAACCCATGCCGCGGTAAACCTTGTAGGTGCGGCCCTGGTAGAGGACGGTTTCGCCCGGGCTTTCCTCGCAGCCCCCGAACAGCGTGCCGATCATCACCGAGCCGGCGCCCGCCGCCAACGCCTTGGTGATGTCGCCGGAGTACTTGATGCCGCCGTCCGAAACCAGCGGGACGCCGGCGCGGGCGCCTGCCCGGGCGCAGTCGGCGATGGCGCTGAGTTGCGGGACGCCGACCCCGGATACCACCCGGGTGGTGCAGATGGAGCCCGGGCCGACGCCCACCTTGACGCCGTTGGCCCCGGCGTCGATGAGCGCCTGGGTCCCTTGGGCCGTGGCCACGTTTCCGGCAATCAGCTCGAGCTCGGGGTAGTCGCGGCGGATTTGCGCCACCGCGTCCAGCACCTTGCTCGAGTGGCCGTGGGCGGTGTCCACCGCGATCACGTCGACGCCGGACCGCACCAGCGCCTCCACGCGTTCCTCCCGGTCCGGGCCCACGCCCACGGCGGCGCCCACCCGCAGTTGGCCGCGGTCGTCCTTGCAGGCCATGGGATGCCGGGTCTTCTTCTCGATGTCCTTGACCGTGATGAGGCCCCTGAGGCGGTAGTGGTCGTCCACTACCAGCAGCTTCTCGATCCGGTGCTGGTGCAGGAGTTCCTGGGCCTGGTCGAGGTCGACGCCGTCCGGCACCGTGACCAGGTTCTCCTTGGTCATCAACTCGTCGACGCAACGCTCCAGGTTCTTCTCGAAGCGGAGGTCGCGGTTGGTCAGGATCCCCACCAGCCGGCCGCCCAGCGTCACCGGCAGGCCCGAGATGCCGTGCCGCTCCATCAACTCCCGCGCCTCGGCGATCTTCTGGTGAGGAGTCACGGTCACCGGGTCCGAGATCATCCCGCTCTCGAACTTCTTGACCTTCTCCACCTCCGTGGCCTGGTCGGCGGGGGACATGTTGCGGTGAATGAAGCCCATGCCGCCCTCCTGGGCCATGGCGATGGCCGTCCGGGCCTCGGTGACCGTGTCCATGGCCGCGCTGAGGAGCGGGATGTTGAGCTGGATGCGCTCCGTCAACCGGGTGGAAACATCCGTGTCGCGCGGCAGAATCGACGACTCCGCGGGCACCAGGAGCACGTCATCGAACGTCAGCCCTACGGGCAAGACTTCCTGGTCGAGCATCCTTCACCTCGAAGCGGACGGCGGGAAAACGATACAAAAAAAGCCCAGACGTGCGCCTGGGCTTGGTGGTCGTTGGAGCGTCATCATGCTGTCCATGACACCTCCTAGCAAGATTTCCAGGCGCTGGCAAGATGCCGCCGTCCCGTGCAGACGAGCATCGCGGATGTTTGTAATGATTCCAGATGGTTACCTTGGACGTGAGGCTCCCTTCCGCGGTCCGGACAATCGGCAACGAACGTCGGGGGACGCCGGCTTCGATGAGGCTCCCTGCCCGGGTGCGGACGGGCGTGGAAACTTTCGTGTAGGGGCGGGTTTCAAACCCGCCCGCGTCCGCAACGCGCCGTCGTTCAATGCATGTCGGCTAAGGTTTTCCACCGTCGCGCCGATAATATATTCCAGGCATGCTTTCAAGGATTTACGGCGCGTCGCTCCACGGAATCGACGCGCTCAAGGTGGCGGTGGAGGTCGATATCGCCTCGGGCCTCCCGGAACTCGTCATGGTGGGACTGCCCGAGGGCGCGGTGCGCGAGAGCAAGGTGCGCGTGCGGGCGGCGTTGAGGAACTGCGGCTACCCGTTTCCGCCGCAACGGATCACCATCAACCTCGCCCCCGCCGACGTCAAGAAGGAAGGGTCCGGCTACGACCTGCCCATGGCCGTGGGTATCGTCGCGGCGCAAGGCGCCGTGTCGCCGTCCCGCCTCGCGGACTACATGCTGGTGGGGGAGCTGTCCCTGGACGGCGCCGTCAAGCCCGTCCGCGGCGCGCTTCCCATCGCCACGGCGGTCAGGGCGCAGGGGCTCAAGGGTCTGGTCCTGCCCAGTGCCAACAGCGCGGAAGCGGCGGTGGTCGAGGACATCGAGGTCTTCGGAGTGGAGAGCCTCGCCGAGGTGGTGGAGTTCCTGAACGGAGAGCGGGAGATGGAGCCGACCCGGGTCGATCTGGCCCGGTTGTTCCGCCGGCACGCCGTCCACGATGCCGACTTCGGCGACGTGCGTGGACAGCCCCATGTCAAGCGTGCGCTGGAGGTGGCGGCCGCGGGCGCGCACAATGTGCTCCTGATGGGGCCGCCGGGCTCCGGCAAGACCATGCTGGCCAAGCGGATTCCCACCATTCTGCCGGACCTGACCCTGCCGGAAGCCCTGGAGACCACCAAGATCCACAGCGTGACGGGAGTGCTGAACGGGCGTGCGCTGGTGGCGGTGCGGCCTTTCCGCGCGCCTCACCACACCATCTCCGACGCCGGGCTGGTGGGCGGGGGCACGGTCCCGAAGCCCGGCGAGGTGTCGCTGGCCCACAACGGCGTGCTGTTCCTGGACGAGGCGCCGGAGTTCCGCCGCAACGTCCTCGAGGTGCTGCGCCAGCCCCTGGAGGACGGCCGGATCACGGTGGTCCGGGCCGCCGGCGCCATCGAATTTCCGGCCGCGTTCATGCTGGTGGCGGCTATGAATCCCTGTCCCTGCGGTTTCTTCTCGGATCCGCACAAGGAATGCCGCTGCACCCCCATGCAGATTACGCGCTACCGCTCCCGGGTGTCCGGGCCGCTGCTGGATCGCATCGACATCCAGGTGGAGGTGCCGTCGGTGGATTACCAGGCGCTGGCGTCGCGCGCGCCGGGCGAGCCCTCCGAGGCCGTCCGGGAGCGCGTCAACCAGGCCAGGACGGTACAGGTGCGGCGCTTCGAGAAAACCGGGATCCACGCCAACGCGCGCATGGGCGCGCGCGACGTCAGACGCTATTGCCGGGTGGACGCGCCCGGCGAGCAGCTCCTGGAGACCGCCGTCAACCGGCTCGGACTGAGCGCCCGCGCCTACGTGCGCATTCTCAAGGTAGGCCGCACCATCGCGGACCTCGCGGGCGCCGAGGAAATCCGGCCGCCGCACATCGCCGAGGCCATCCAGTATCGCAGCCTGGACCGGCCGCCGTTTTGATCTGCGCGGCTGTCAGTATCTACTTCGGGGATCTGGACGGCTGAGAATCCGCGATCTCCGACACGTGCCCCACTCCATGGCGGTCCATGGCCTGCAGAAGCTCTTGCGTCATCCTCCTGGCGATCATGGGGCCGCGGTAGGGAAAGGCGCTGTTGACCTGCACCAGCGGACAGCCGCTCTCCTTCATCATGGTGTAGGCATCAGCCCCGCTGTAGATACCGCCGTTGCCCACTAGCGTGAGGCGGCCTTCCAGCCGGGCCGCGGCGCCGCGGACCTGTTCCCGCGCCTTGGGGAAGAGGGGAGGGCCGCTGTAGCCGCCCTTTTCCGGATCGGGGTTGAATTCGGGATCGACGGTGGTGTTGCCCATGACGACGGCATCGATCCCTGGATCCAGCAGCTCCCGGCACTTGGACATGGCGATATCGCGGAGAAGGGGCGGCATGTCATGCGCGAACTTGGGCCAGAGAGGCTTTCGCCGCGCCATGCCGGCGGACCGCGCCAGATCACCGGCCTTGCTCACCAGGCCCGTCAGCAACTTCTCCAGCCGGCTGCCTTCCTGCAGCTCCCGCAGATTCAGCGTGTTGGGCGAGCTGATGCAGATCTCGAAGAAGTCCGCGTACGAATAGAGCCTTTCCAGGGAACGGGAATAGTCCTCGAAGGCTTCGTCGATAGGCGTTTGCAACGCCTTGCCGAGACTGATCCCCAGGGGAACCGGCAGCTTGGGCTGGCGTTCCAGCACCTTTGCGAGCGTGTCCGCGCCGCGGTTGTTGAAACCGAGGCGATTCCACAGGGCGCGGTTAGGGACGTCGCGGAAAAGGCGCGGCCGCGGGTTGCCCGGCTGGCCGCGGCCGGGAGTCACCGAGCCGACGGTGATGAAACCGAAGCCCAGCGCCGCCAGCGCGGACCCCGCGATGCCGTTCTTGTCGACCCCGGCGGCCAGGCCGATGGGGTTTCTGAAGCGCATGCCGCACAGGGTCTGCTCCAGGCGCGGCTCCGGCGCGCGGTCGCGCCCTGCCAGCAGCGCCTGCAGCCACGGGCGCGCGTTGGCCCGCCGCAACAGCCCCAGGGCGCCGTTGTGCGCGGTCTCGGCGTCGAGGCGGAACAGGAGCGGCGCCAGGATCTTCTCGTAGAGCATCGAGAAACGCGGGTCAGTCGCTTTCGAAGATCCACTCCAGCAGCGACATCCTGATGAACATGCCGTTGCCCGCCTGCCGGAAGTACCAGGCCCGGGGGTCCGGGTCGATTTCCGGCGGGATCTCCTCCAGGCGTGGAAGCGGGTGCATGAGCACCGCGTGGGGCTTCATGAGATCGAGTTGCGCCTTGCCGATGACGAATCGCGCGTGCAGCTCTTCGTGGAGGGACTCCGGGCCCAGCCGCTCCTTCTGCACCCGGGTCCAGTAGACCACGTCGCTCTCGGACAGGGCATCCTCCAGGCGCGACTCCTCGGTGAACGCCACTCCCTTCTCCTGGAGGTGGTCCTTGATGTCCGCCCCCATCCTGAGCGGCTCGGGGGCGATGAACACGATGCGGTTCCCGTCGAACTTCGCCAGCAGGTAGGCCAGGGAACGGGCTGTCCGTCCGTTGGCCAGGTCTCCGCCGATGGTCACGGTGAGACGGTCGATGGTGCCGACGGCTTGGTGAATCGTGTAGAGGTCCAGCAAGGCCTGGGTCGGATGTTGCCCGGCTCCGTCACCGGCGTTGATGATGGGGACCGTGCTGTAACGGGCGGCCCGCTCCGCCGCGCCGACCTCGTAGTGCCTGAGCGCGATCACGTCCGGGTAGTACTCGCACAGGACCCGGATGGTGTCTTCCAGGCTCTCGCCCTTGATGGCCGAGGAGAACTCGCGGGCGTTCTCCGTCGCCACCACGCTCATGCCGAGGTGCTGGGCGGCGGCGCCGAAGGACATGCGGGTCCGGGTGGAGGGCTCGTAGAAGACGCTGAACAGGGTCTTGCCGCGATGGAGTTGGGTCAGAGCGGCCTTCTCGGACGGGATCGCCATTCTGCGGCGGAACTCGTCCGCGCGCCGGAAGAGCGCGTCGAGGCTCGAGCGGTCGAACTGTTGCGAATACAGTACGTGTCGCATGGTTGCGGTTGCTCGAAGGCCGCGCGCACGCCGCCGATGGACCGGTTCGGCCCGCCCGGCTCGCGGGCGAGTCGAAGCGAACTATAGGTTCTCGCGGCATTCACCGCAAGAACCGGATTCCTGAAATGAGTCGCCGCCGGGGAAGGAAACGGCGGGCGGGTGCGGCGTTCAGCCTGCCTGATCCAAGGCCTGTTGGGGCAGCTCGGTCTGGGACTTGACGACGACCGCTCCGGTGTCGGCGCTCGGGCCGAAATCGATCTTGCAACCGGCGAGATCGCCGTCCAGCCTGACCTTGCCGCTGTTGACCAGGTGGATGACCGCGGCCTTCAGTTCGTCGGGGGTTGTCGCGTATTCGCCTACCGCGTTGATGACGTCGAGAAGCGTCAGTGATTGCATCGGTGGTTCCTCACTCGAGAGATGATTGTCTTTGTCCTGATGACGCAACGATCGTGCCATCCTCTGCGCCACGCCGAGGCGTTGAAATACGGCGACTTACAAGACCCTCCGGACGTTGCCGTCGACGGGATCGTCGATCGGTGACGTTCTTGTCGACGATTTCGCGTCGTTTGGTCGGGCGACCAACGGGCGGCATCGAGCTCGGAGGAACGCGGATGTAAAGAAAACCCCCGGGGGCCGGTTACGGCGCTATCCCGAGGGAATTAGCTGGTGTGTCAGCAGAACGACCCGAATTTACTACGGATTGGGGCTGGTGTCAACAGGAAAAACGCCTCACTTCCGCGCCTTTAGCTCCTCGATCAACTGGGGGACGACCTTGAAGACGTCGCCGACGATGCCGAGGTCGCACATCTGGAAGATGGGGGCGTCCGCGTCCTTGTTCACGGCCACGATCATCTTGGAGTCCTTCATGCCCGCCAGGTGTTGCACGGCGCCGGAGATGCCGCAGGCGATGTAGAGGTCGGGCTTGACGGTCTTGCCGGTTTGGCCGATCTGCAGAGAGTAGGGCACCCAGCCCGAATCCACCACGGCCCGGGTGGCTCCCACGGCGCCGCCCAGAAGGTCCGCCAACTCCCGCAGCATGTCGAAATTCTCTTCCGCGGCCAGCCCGCGTCCGCCGGCGACGATGACGTTGGCGCTGTCCAACTGGGGCCCCTCGGCCTTGGCAACGACCTTGTCCTTGAGCTGGATCTTGCGCAGGTTTGCGTCATCCGGCGGCGCGATTTCCTCCACCTCCGGAGTCCTGGGGTTCGGGGTGGGCTCGAACGACTTGGGCCTCACGAGCAGCAGCTTTACGTCGTCGTGAGCCAGCGTGGCGGTGTTCCAGTAGCTGGCTCCCAGGGCGGGGATCTTGGCCTCGACGGCGCCGTCGGTCAGGGTGAAGTCGGCAACGTCGGTGATGGCGCCGCAGTCGAGGCTGGCGCTCAGGGCCGCGGCCACGTCGCGGCCGCCGTAGCTCGACGCCAGCAGCACCGCGGCGGGTTTGTGCTCGCGGATCAGGGACTCCAGCACCGCCGCCGCCGGCAGTGTAAGGTAGTCGCGAAAGACCGGGTCGGCCGACCGGTAGACCTTGCTGGCGCCGTGCCGGCCCAGCAGCTCCACCGCGTGGTCGGGCGCGGGACCGAGCAGGATCGCCTCGGCGGTGCCCACCTCGGCGGCCTTGGTCACCATCTCCAACGTCGTGGAGGTGACGGCGTCATCCACCACCTCGCCATAGACCCAAATCACGTCGGACATCTAAATTACCTTGGCCTCGGCCAGGAAATCGGCGATGCGCTTGCCGCCCTCGCCCTCGTCCTCCACGACCTCGCCGACTTCGCGTTTCGGCGGCCTGCCGACCTCCAGCACCTTCTCCCGCGCGCCCCGCTCGCCTACGTCGTCCGCCGTGAACCCGAGGTCTTCCGCGGAGTATTGCACGATCTCTTTCCGTTTGGCCGCCATGATGCCCTTGAGCTGCGGGTAGCGCGGCTCGTTGATGCCGCTGGTGACCGTCACCAGCGCCGGAAGCTCCGCTTCCACCACGTCGTAGCCGCTCTCGCTCTGACGCTTGATGGACAGGGTCGATCCCTCCACGGTCATCTCGTTGGCGAAGGTTACGGGAGGGACTCCCAGCAGCCGGGCGATCTGGCCGGGCACGATGCCCGAGTAGCTGTCGCTGCTCTCGGTGCCGCAGATGATGAGGTCGAAGGGTTTCTTGGCAATGGCCGCGGCCAGCGCCTTGGCCGTCGCCAGGGCGTCCGATCCCGCCAGCGCGTCGTCGAAGATGTGCACGGCGGAGGTGGCTCCCATGGCCAGCGCGGTGCGCACGCCGATGGTGATCTCGTTGAACCCCATGGTCACCAGCGTGACCGTGCCGCCCACCGCCTCCATGAGCCGCAACGCCTCTTCCACCGCGCTTGCCGCGGCCGGGTCCAGCTCGTGCGCGACGCCCTTGCGGATCATCCGCTTGGTGGCCGGGTCGATCTCGATGGTCACGGTGCTGGCAGGGATGATCTTGCCGCAGACCACAATGTCCAAGGTGAGAACCTCCGGTGAGATAGTGGGAGCCGGTAGCCCGGCTATGTCATGGTTACGGAAACGATGGCGGGCGAGGGTCGGATTTCCGGAGAGGCTACTCCAGCCACTCGGAAACCTTCCCCTCCATCACCATGTCCAGGACCTCCTGGCAGTCCTGGAGGGCCTGGTCCACGATCTTGTCGTCCTTGATGTTGGGAATCGCCCTACTGACGGCCCCGTGTATCGCGGTGATGCAGTCCTTCAGGTGCTCGTCCAACTCGACGGTGTTGGGTGCCTTTTCCATCTCGGTGTCAGCCTCAGGTGTAGAGGCGCCCTTCATTGGGATCGGGGATCTCAAGGCCCATGTCTTCGATCAGAGCGTTGACCTCGGCGGTGTACTCTGCCCGCTGCTGCCGGTTGGTGCGCCGCTTGAGCCCCCAGTAGCGGAACCGTTCGGAGCGCTTCGATTCATCCCGGCCGAACATGTCCAGCCCCTTGACGTACCAGTAGTCGATGGACTTCTGGACGCGCTCCTTGGCCTCGTCGCCCTTGCTCGCCATCTCGCGGGTCAGGTTGGTGCCGTAGTCGATGTGCCCGACCTCTTCCTGCTTCATGGTGGGCAGGATATCGGCAAGAGGCACGTAGCTGCAGTCCTCGAATTCTTCGAGCTGGTAGCTCCCCACCCGGTCGATCAGGAAACCGAAGACGGCGAAGTCCTCCCAGGTGGTGATCTTGCCGCGGAAGGCCTCCACGTAGCGCTTCTGGTTCGGCCAGCTCAACACGTACGACACGTCCTCGCCGACGTCCCCGGCGAGACGGGCCATCTTCCGGTAGTGGTCCACTTCCTCGGCCGCGGTGCGGGCCACCACGAGCTGGTCCAGCTTGGTCGGCGCGTTCGGCAGCATGTCCTCGATGTAGAGATGCGGCCCGCCGATCTCGCAGTCGCACTGGATCGCCAGCACCCGCTTCAGCAGGTCCTGGTACTCCGGATCCATCTTCTCGAAGTCCTTGAGCTCGACCTTATCGGTGAACATTGGCATGTCTCCTTGGATAAAATCCCGACTGAGTTCCGGTTAGCATGAGCCCTCGTCGAACGCAAGCGGGAGCGGCCGAGCCTTTACTCGCGGATGCCCGCGCCATAAACTGACGCGTGCGCACGGTACTAAGGGTATGGGAGGAGACATGCCGAATAGCGTGCTTGACAGCGTAACGGTGCCGAAGAACTCCGGCCAGGCATTTACCGTGATGAAGGGTCAGTGCATCCGGGTGGCGGGCCGTTCGATTGTGGATCTGGTCGCCTTCAACCTGCATGATGTCACCGAGCGGTTCGATCAGGCGAGGACCAAGACCAACCAGTGCAAGATCTTCATCAGCACCGGCGACCAGCTTCTGTCGAAGGACAACAACCCGATGCTCACCATCGTTGCGGACACCTTCGAGGAAGGGCGGCACGACCTGCAGAAGGGCATGTGCAGCCGCAAGCGCTTCGAGCTGGTGGCCGCGGGACTGTCCCAGCGGATCTTCATCGAGGGAGTGGACCCCAACCCGAAGAAGCTGGAAGATCTTCCCACGCACGGCTGCTATGAGAACCTGTCGGAGGCGGTCCGTCCGTGGGACATCGCCCCGGTGGATGTCCCGAGTCCCTTCAACATCTTTCAGACCATGCGCATCGATCCCGACACCGGCGCCCTGCTCGACACCTTCGTCCGCCCGAAGGACGAGGCCCACGTGGATTTCCGCGCCGAGATGGACTGCCTGGTGGCGGTCAGCGCCTGTCCGGAGTCCGGGCGCGGGCAGGCGATCCGGGTGGAGATATTCGGACCGGAGGGCGGGTGACCATGGATGTCCGCGAAGCCTTCCGCATTGTCGACGAGCACGTCGACGATGCCGAGCTGGAGGCGCTGTTCACCGAGTTGCTGCGGGTGCCTTCCGAGCACACGGAGCTCATGGAGGCCGATCCGGCGGTGACGGGCTTCGTCGCCGACGTGGTGGCGCCCAGGCTCGAAGCCCTCACCGGCGTGGCGCCGCGGACCGACGGCATGGGTAACCTGCGCTGGGAGCATGGCGGGGCAGCGTCGGATCCGGCCGACGGACTGCTCTTCATGGGCTACGCCATGACCTACCCGGCGAGCACCATGCCGGAGCCGTTCTCGGGCAAGGTCGTGCCCGGGGAGCCCCACGGGCTTGAGGGTCCGTGTGTGTGGGGCCGGGGCGGTTGCGAGCAGAAGGCGGCGCTGGCGGCCATGCTGGCGGCCGCGGCCGCGGTGGCGCGGTCGGGCCGGGAGCTGGCGCGGCCGCTGTCATTTGCCGTGAGCACGGCCGGCGAGACCGGGCGGCACGATGCGGCCCGGCACATGCTGGAGCACGACGGGCTTGCCGCACGCTACGGCATCGTCGGGCTGGGCACCACCAACCGGGTGTGTCTCGGCAACAAGGGCCGGATCGACGTGGACGTGGTCGTGCGCGGCAAGTCCTGCCACAGCAGCACGCCGTGGGCCGGTGTCAACGCGGTGGACGGCGCCCGCGCGGTGCTGGAACGTCTCGACGGCTTGGTGGACGGTCTCTCCCATCCGGAACTGGGGCAGGCGAGCCTGGTGGCCACGCACATTGAGAGCGGCCCCGACATCCTGCACACCATCCAGGACCATTGCCGGCTGACGCTGGACCGGCGTCTGCTGCCGGGCGATGACCCTGGGGAAGCGCTGGCCGCGATCACCCGGGCTCTGGCCGACCTGGAGCCCTGGCAGGTGGAGGTCACTCAGGGCAACTTCATGTATCCCGCGGAGGTGTCCGAAGACAGCGCGGTGGCGATGGCGCTAGCCGCGGCGCGCGAGTTGGCGGGAGAGGCCGGGCCGCCGCTATGGTTCCCGGCGGCGCTGGACGCGGGCTACCTGAACGAGAAGGGCATAGAGACCGTCATGTTCGGTCCCGGAGACTTGGCCTTCGCCCACACCGACGCCGAGGTGGTGCCGCTGGAGCAGGTGCGGCGGGCGGCCCGTGTCTACGCCGCGGCCGCCCTCCAAATGCTCGCGTAAACCTGCTCGAGACCGCTGCGGCCGGACCCGGAGCGAACACCTCCCTGAATGAGAAAGGGACCCTCCCGATGCCTCGTGGCACCGAGAGGATCCCTTTCGTCCGTTGCGGTAAAGATGCGGGCTGTGGCGCCTACTTCTTCATCCACCCCTTGTTGTTGTACCAGGCCAGGGCCTTGTCGTAGAACTCCTTGAACATGATCTGGTCCGTCGGCGGGACCTTGGTGTCCTTGGCGATGGACTTGGTCCAGAAAGCCGATTCGATGTAGGCGTCGATGCCCGCCGCGGTGGCCTGACAGCGGTCGGGGATGGACTTCGCTTCCATCACCTCGATCTCGTACATCTTCTTGGCGATGTGCGGCTTGTTGCGCATCACGTTCTGGTAGACGTTCAGCACTTCCTCGGCGTTCTTGGGGTCGTTGACGAAGGCGCATCCGCGAATGAGCGTGCCCATGATGGCAACGGCCTTCTCGGGATTGTCCTTGATGTAGTTCTTGTTCATGGCGAGCTGCAGGAACGCGTACTCCTTGACGAACTGTTCCGCGGCGCCCAGAACGGTCAAGCCCGCGTCCCGTGCGGCCAGCATTTTGCCGAAGGTGAGCGAGCCCACGTCGATCTTGCCGGCCTTGACGCCCGCCAGCCGCGCGGACGATCCGCCGACCTTGACCAGGCGCACGTCCTTCTCGGGAATACCCGCGGTTTGCAGGAGCTTGAGGGAGACGTAGACGTTGCCGGACGTAGGCGAGCTGATGCCCACCTTCACCGGCCGCGGCAGGTCCTTGTAGGACTTGACGTGCTTGCCGCCCACGAGCCAGTAGGGCAGGGTGTTCAACTCGGTGCCGACGATGCGGATGTTGCTTCCCGGCCGAATGGCCAGCGCGATGTTGTCATCCGATCCGAAGAAGGGGAGCTGACCCCGCTCCAGGGCGAGGACCGCGGCATTCTCACCGCCCGAAACCGAATAAACCCTCGCGTCGAAGCCGATGTCCTTGAAGAAACCCTTGTGGATGCCCACCTGCTCCACCAGCGACGTGGTGGAGTTGGTCTGCGCCACCGGGATGCGAAGCTTCTCCAGTGCGAGCGCCTGACTGCCCAGAAGCAGTCCCACGCCCACCAGGGCCGTGACGATTGCCTTGACGATGCACTTCTCCCTCATTCGTTTTCCTCCTTGTTTGGGCGCTGCGGCGCAGCGCATAAAAAAAGGGCTGCCTCCAACGCTATGGCGCCGGAGGCAGCCCTTACTCCGTTACTTCTTCATCCAGCCCTTGTTCTTGTACCAAGCCAGCGCCCGGTCATAGAACTCGGGGAACATGATGTCCTTTGCGGGCGGAATCTTGGTGTCCGCCGCGATGGACTTACTCCAGATGGCCGACTCGAGGTACGCCTTGATAGCCGACTCGGTGATCTGGCACCGGTTGGGGATGGATCCTCCGGCTACCTCGATGTTGTACATCTCTGCACCGATGTCGTCAGGGTTGCGCATGACCTTCGTGATCACGTGCATCACCTCTTCCTTGTTGGCAGGGTCGTTCACGTATGCGCAGCCGCGGATGAGGGTGCCGAACATGGCCTCGGCCTTGTCCGGATTGTCCTTGATGTAGTTCTTGTTCATGGCGAGCTGCAGGAACGCGTATTCCTTGACGAACTGGTTTGCCGCGCCGAGGATCGACAGGTCTGCCTTCTTGGCCCGCAGCATCATGCCGAAGGTCAGCGAGCCCACATCGATCTTGCCGCCCTTGACGCCCGCCAGGCGTGCCGACGATCCGCCGACCTTGACCAGCCGGGTGTCCTTCTGAGGGATGCCGGCCGCCTCGAGCAGCTTGAGGGAGACGTAGACGTTACCCGAGGTGGGAGAGCTGATGCCGACCTTCACCGGCCGCGGCAGGTCCTTGTATGCCTTGACGTGCTTCCCGGCCACGAGCCAGTAGGGCAACACGTTCATCTCGCTGCCGATGACCCGGATGTTGCTGCCGGCTCGAATGGCGAGGGGGATGTTGTCGTCCGAGCCGAAGAAGGGGAGCTGGCCCCGTTCCAGGGCGAGGACGGCGGCGTTCTCACCGCCGGATACCGAGTAGACCCTGGCGTTATAGCCGATTTCCTTGAAGAAGCCCTTGTGGATGGCCGTCTGCTCCACCAGGGCGGTGGTGGTGCTGGTCATCGCAACCGGGATGCGGAGATCCTCCATCGCGAGGGCCTGCCCACCGAATAGCAGACCGGCTCCCAGAAAGGCCGCGGCAACAGTTTTCGCAATACGCTGTTTCATGACTAGTCCTCCTTCGCTAGTTTTTCATCCAGCCTTTGTTGTTGTACCAGGCCAGAGCCTTCTCGTAGAACTCGGTGAACAGGATGTCCTTCACGGGCGGGACCTTGGTGTCCGTCGGTAGCGACTTGGTCCAGAACGCCGAATCGAGGTAAGCTTTGATGCCCGCTTCGGTGGCCTGACAGCGGTCGGGAACGTGCTTGTTCTCGATAACCTCGATCTCGTACATCTGCTTGGCTAAGTGCGCCTTGTTGCGCATCACCTTCTCGTACACGTGCAGGACTTCTTCACGGTTGGCGGGGTCGTTCACGTAGGCGCACCCGCGGATCAGCGTGCCGAAAATGGCCGTTGCCTTGTCCGGTTTGTCCTTGATGTAGTCCTTGTTCATGCCGAGTTGCGTGAAGGCGTATTCCCTCACGAACTGGTTGGCGGCACCCAGGATCGTCAGGTCTGCTTCCTTGGCGCGCAGCATCATGCCGAAGCTCAGGGAGCCCACGTCGATCTTGCCGGCCTTGACGCCTGCCAGCCGCGCCGACGATCCGCCGACCTTCACCAGACGTACTTCGGATTTCTTGATACCGGCGGTCTCCAGCAGCTTGAGGGACACGTAGACGTTGCCCGAGGTAGGAGAGCTGATGCCCACCTTCACGGGCCGCGGCAGGTCCTTGTAGGACTTGACGTGCTTGCCGCCCACGAGCCAGTAGGGCAGCGTGTTCATCAACGTGCCGACGACACGGATGTTGCTGCCGGGACGAATGGCCAGGGGAACAACGTCGTCCGAGCCGAAGAAGGGGAGCTGACCCCGTTCCAGAGCCAGCACGGCGGCGTTCTCGCCACCCGATACCGAGTAGACCGCGGCGTCGTAACCGATCTCCTTGAACCACCCCTTGTGTATGGCCAACTGCTCCACCAGCGCGGTGGTCGAGCTGGGAAGCGCCACCGGGATACGGAGCTTCTCCAGGGCCAGCGCCTGGCCGGCCCATAACAGGCCCGCCCCCACAAAGGCAGCGGCGACTCCTCTCGCGATACGTTCATGTTTCATCGGCTTCCCTCCTTGTTTGTGGGATTCAGCCCAGAACTTCGCGTTATTGCCGGTGCATAGGGTGGTGTCTGCCTGGCGAGCGGCGGTTACTCCTCCATGGCCTTGCGGGCCTCGTCCGCCAGAAGCTCCCAGATGTCGTGTTTGATCTGCAGGAATTCAGGCTCTTCCTTGACTCGTAGTGTGCGTGGGGTCGGGAAGGGGACCTTGATCTCCTTCATGATGGTCCCGGGGCGGAAGCTGAAGCAGAACACGATATCGGAAAGGAAGACGGCCTCCTCGATATCGTGGGTGACGAAGACGACGATCTTTCCGCTGTTCTTCCAGTCGATCATCCGCTGGAGCTCTTCCTGCATGAGCAGGCGGGTCTGGGCGTCCAGCGAGGCGAACGGTTCGTCCATCAGGAGAATTTCGGGGTTCACCGCCAGCGCGCGGGCAAGGTTCACCCGCTGTTGCATGCCGCCCGAGAGCTCGTGCGGATAGTGGCTCTCGAAGCCCCGCAGCCCGACGATCTGCGTGTACTTGTCACAGATTTCCAACCTCTCCGTGGCGGTCTTGGTGCTGTCGTTCTCGAGACCGAACTTGATGTTGTCGGTGACATTGCGCCAGGGCAGCAGGAGCGCCTGCTGGAACACCACCGCCTTGTTGGGTGTGGGGCCCGTGACCTCAGTGCCGTCCAGCAGTATGCGGCCCCTTGTAGGCGGCAGCAGTCCGTGGATCATGTGCAGCATGGTCGTCTTGCCGCATCCGCTGGGACCCACGAACGAATAGAACGTACCCGGCCGGAGATCCATGTCGATGCCGCCCACGGCATGGACGGTCTCTCCGGTGGGTTTCATGAAAGTCTTGTGAACCTGCTCTACCTGAATCGATGACGACACGGACTACTCCTGTAGTTGGGTATCACGCCATGGCGCCATCCGGCGCTCGATGATGAGGATGACCTGGTTGAAGATCACGCCGGTGCCGGCGAGCATGGCAGCGCACGACATCATGAGCGGCATGTTGAAGGTATCGAGTCCCTTGAAAAGCTGATAGCCGAGTCCGGCGTAGGCGCCAAAATATTCTCCGACGACGACGCCGACGATGCCGCGGGAGATGCCGAGGCGCAATCCCGTAACGATGTAGGGGAGTGAACCCGGAATGAGGATCTTGTAGAGGATCTGTCGTTGGGGAACGCAGAACGAGCTGGCCAGGGTCTGGAACTCCTTGCCCACGCTCAGGACCCCCGTGTAGGTGTTCAGGACGATGGGGACCACCGCGGTGATGAGGACGATGACGATCTTGGCCGTGAGGTCCACGCCGAACCAGATGATGATGAGCGGGGCCAGGGCCACGGACGGCGTGGCGTAGATGGCGCTCAGCCAGGGATCGAAGAACTCCCGGAAGACGCGGCTGATGCCGAACACCATGCCGAAGCCGATGCCCGATGCCGCGGCCACGGCGTAGCCCCAGAAGAACTCGATGCCGCTGATCTGAAGGTCGTCGAGAATCTCGCCGCTGGCGAAGAGCCCGTATGTGTAGGTGACGACCCGCCACGGGCCCACGAAGAACAGCTCGCTCCCGACCTGCCAGTCGGCGAACTGCCAGAACGCCGCGACGATGGCGAAGCCGAGGACGGCGTTCATCCACTTGCGTTGCTGCTGATAGAAGTTTGACAAGGCATCCATGGAACTGCTTCCGGCTCTCCCGACTTACACCAGGGTCTTTCTGTAGGGCGTGGCCCAGCGCTCGACGAACTTCAGTGCTTCGTTGCCGGCGATGCCCATGATGGTCAGGAGCGAAATGCCTACCATCATCTCAGCCACGTGGAACGTCTGCGTCGCGTGGTCGATCATGTAGCCGATTCCGGCCTCGGCCCCGAACAGCTCCGCCACCATGATGGTAACCACGGACCGGGAGTAGCCCAGCCGCAGGCCCGCGATCAGGAACGGCATTGATCCGGGTATGATGATCTTGGTCAGCATCGCCCAGAACGAGATGTTGAACGCCCGGCCCAGCATGCGGAACTCGCCCTGCACGTTCTTGATGCCGGCCTGGGTGTTGATGATCACCGGGAAGACCGACGCCAGGGTGATGACCCCCACCTTGGATGCGATGCCGAGCCCCAGCCAGATGATGAACAGCGGCGCGGCCACCGAGCGCGGCGTGGCGTAGAGGCCCACCAGGATGGGGGAGAACATCTCGTCCAGGGTCCGGCTGAAGGCCACCGCCGCGCCGATGACCACCCCCAGACCCGTGGCCAGGGCGAAACCGTAGACCAGCTCCGTGCCGCTGTAGCTCACGTGCTCCCAGAAGCGCGGCTCATAGATCAGCACCGTGAACTCGATCGCCACCGCGACGGGGCCGGTGAAGAAGTCGGGGTCGTCGAAGATGAAGTCGATGAACTCCCACGTCAACAGCGCCAGGACCACGGACAGGCAGAAGTTGATCCCGATGCGGTGGCGGTTGTAGGTGGCCTTCACCGCCGCGGCGAACGAATTATCGACCTCTTCGAGGGGTATCTCTTGTATCTTGCTCATGGAATTCGATGGGCGCGGGAATGGGGACGAAGATCGGTCAAGCCCTGCGTCATACGGGTATTGTGAACATATGTCAAGCGGTTTCGGGTTTGCCTTTTTTTGCGATTTTTCGGGCGAATTGCGTGCCGTCCGGGTTCGTCCCGGCGGGCGCCGATGAAGGTCCCCTATACCACGATCACCTCGTCCGTCTTGTCGACCTCCGCGACCCTCACGCGCACGTCCCCACCCCTGGACAGGTCCACCTCCTTGCCCACGAGCCGCGCCTCGATGGGAAGCTCCCGGCCGCCCCGGTCCACCAGCACGGCGAGGAAGATGGCCCGGGGGCGGCCCAGGGCCATGAGGTGGTCGACGGCGGCCCGCACCGTGCGCCCCGTATGGAGCACGTCGTCGAACAGGACCAGCGTCTTGTCCGTGACTTCGAACGGGATGTGGGTGGCGTCGATGCGTCCCTTGGGCAGCAGCGTGTTCAGGTCGTCACGGTAGAGCGTGATGTCGAGCTCGCCCACGGGCACCGAAAGGCCGTGCTTTTCCCGCAGCACCTCCGCTACCCGCCGGGCCAGGGTGGGCCCCCGGGTGCGGATGCCGATGAACGCCAGTGAGCCGGAGTCCCGGAAATCCTCGGAGATGCGCCGGGCAAACCCGGCCAGGACCCGCCTGATCTGGGTCGCGCTGAGCACTCGCGTCGTCTTGGTCACCTTAGATTTCTGCATGCGCGGCTCTCAGGAGGGCCTCCACCAGGAGCTGCGTCCCGAGGCAGATGTCCTCGGGGTCCGTCCACTCCGTGGGGTTGTGGCTCACGCCGTTGGTGCTGGGGATGAAGATCATGCCGGTGGGGGCGATCCTGGCCATCTGCATGGCGTCGTGTCCGGCCCCCGACGGCATCACCTCGAAGGGAACGCCGCGTTCCTCGCACATGCCGCGGATGAGCGCGATCACGCCCGGGTGCATCGGCACCGGCTCCTCGTCCCGGATGGTCAGGATCTCGGCCTTCACCCCCCGCTCCCGGGCGATCTGGCGGGCACGCTTCCTTATCAGCCCGGCCACCTTGCGCTTGGAGGCGGAGGTGATGCTGCGCACGTCCACCTGCAGCTCCGCCCGACCCGGTATGGCGTTGATGACCCCCGGCTCCACCTTGACGGCGCCCACAGTGCCCACCACCCGGCCCTTGTCCGTGGCGGCATGCTCCCGGCAGACCTCGTCGATGTAGGTGACGAGGTATCCTGCCGCCACCAGCGCGTCCTTGCGCATTTCCATGGGAGTGGTGCCGCTGTGGTCCGCCTGGCCCTTGAAGACCACCCTGAACCGGCTTGGCGCGGCGATGGCGGTGACCACGCCGATCTTCTTCTTCTTCGATTCCAGCACGGGACCCTGCTCGATGTGCAGCTCCAGGTAGGCCTTGACGGTCTCGGGGTCGCGTTTCAGGGAGCCGAGATTGTCGCGGTAGATGCCGAGGCTCGACAGCACGTCTTCGAGCCGGGTGCCGCCGGCGTCCACCGCGTTGGCGAAGTCGTCCATGGTGACGTCGCCCGCCACCAGGCTGCTGCCCAGGGTGGCGAACCCGAAACGGCTCGATTCCTCCCCCACGAAGCAGACGCTTTCCAGCGGAGCCGGCAAGGCCATGCCGCTTTCCTTGATGGTCCGCACCGCCTCAAGGGCGCCGATGACCCCCACCGGGCCGTCGTACCGCCCTCCCTGGACCACTGAATCCAGATGCGATCCGGCGAGCACCGAAGGGCCGTCCCGTTCCGCCGCGAGCCGTCCGAAAATGTTGCCGGCCGGGTCCACGTGCACATCCAGGCCGGCCTGGTTCATCAGGTGGACCAGCAACTGCCGGGAGCGCAGCTCGTGCACCGAGAACACCAGCCGCGTGACCGATCCGCCCTCGCCCAGGCCGATGCGCGAGACCGCGTTGAGGTCGCGCAATAGCCTGTCCTTATTGATTTCGGGGACTTCCATCCGACGACTCGACGGGTTTGGGAGGCTGTGCATGGTAACAAAAAAGGGAGGTTGGGAACAGCGGCTGGCAAAGCCCCATCCGCCGTGTTAGTAAGCGTCCCCAACCGGATGTAGGGGCGGGTTTCAAACCCGCCCGCGCCATACGCATTACCGGCCGGTACAGGCCCATGGTGCCGGAAGTTGGCCCGCCGACCCAGAGGAACCGTATCCATGTCCGAAACCGGTAAGAGAATCGCCGAGCTGCTGCTGAGCACGCAGTCCATCCAGGTGTACCAGGAGCGGCCATACGTGTTCGTCTCCGGCCGGGTCTCGCCGGTCTACATCGACTGCCGCCGGCTGCTTTCCTTCCCGGAAGCCCGGGACGAGATCCTCGAGGCCCTGGCGCAGATCGCCCGCCGCGACATCGGCCTCGACAACATGGACGTGGTGGCCGGCGGCGAGACCGCGGGCATTCCCTACGCCGCCTTCGTGTCCCACTACCTGCGCAAGCCCATGATCTACATCCGCAAGAACCCCAAGGGTTACGGCCATACAAACCAGATCGAAGGGGTGCTCGGCGAGGGCCAGCGGGTCACCCTGGTGGAAGACCTGGTGACCGACGGCTTCAGCAAGCTGCGCTTCAACATCGGCGTGCGCGCCCAGAAGGCGCGCATCACTCACTGCCTGTGCGTCTTCGAGTACAGCTCCGACGAATTGGGGATGCACGAGGGAAAGAAGAACCTGGGCGACCACGACATCAGCCTCCACACCTTGTCCAACTGGGACGACGTCCTGGACGCCGGCAAAGAGACCCAGTTCTTCTCCCAGGAGAGCCGCGACCAGATCCTCGACTTCCTCAAGGACCCCTCCAACTGGGGCCGCCGCATGGGCTTCGAGTAGCCGCAAGTCCCCCTCTCCCCCTGGGAGAGGGGCGGGGTGAGGGCCAGCCGCGCCGGCCAGGACTCACTCCTCCTCGTAAATCTCCACGTCCACGGGCTTGCCGCCCACCGGCATGTCCGGGCACGCGCTGAAGGCCGCCAGAAGATCGCGCTCCGCGCGCATGTCCACATTCGTCGGCGCCGGCGGCCGAATGGCCGTGTGCTGCATGAGCCCGGTCTTCCCGTCGATGATCATGTGCTGAAACAGGTTGAACGGGCTCGGGATGTCCTCTGGGGCGATGTCGTAAGCCGCCAGCGCCCCGGACAGATTCTCCCAGCACCCGTGATCCGGAATCTCGTCGTCACGGTAGTCCCGGTGATAGTACTCCCGCAGCCGCCCCTCCTCCTTCGCCAACTGGAAGCGCCGCCCGCTGCACATGCCCTTCTGCAGGTCGTGGGTCCCTTCCTCGAAGGTGTCCGCGACGATGGTCATGAAGTGCCGGTTGTCCCGTGACATCAGCTTGTCACCGGTGCTCAGGAAGATCTTCCCGTTGTAGACCTTGGTTCGCGCCTGGTCGAACCGCTCCCGCAGGTTGTGCCGGTCCAGCACCAGGAAGTCCACGGTGGACATGGCGATGATGCGGATGATCTGCCCCTCCTTGAGGTCCCCGGACCAGCCGCTGTTGGCGGCGACGTGCTCGCTGAATACCTTTTTCATGTCAGGCCTCCTCCGTGGTCGAACTGTGGCTTGGCGCGGACGGATTTTCAACACCTTCGGGCAACATGACCATGACCCGGCATTCGGGACAATGGGCCAACAGGACCAGGGGTAAGGGTTTGCAGTGTGCTGTCGAACAGACTAAGTTGTATAGACTAAGTCCGAAAGGAAGAGGTACAGGGACCATGCGGACCGTCAATATGCACGAAGCCAAGACACATCTGTCGCGTCTCGTGGAGAACGCCGCGAACGGTGAGCCCTTCATCATCGCACGCGCCGGCAAGCCGATGGTCAAGGTGATCGCCGTGGAAGCGCCGGAGGCCGGCGCCATGCGGCGAGTCGGTTTTCTGGAGGGCAGGATTTCGGTGCCCGAAGACTTCGACCGCATGGGCGCGGCCGAGATCGAGGCCCTGTTCGGGGGGAAGGAGTGAAGCTGCTTCTCGATACTCACGTGCTGCTCTGGGCGGCGGGTCTGGCCGGCCGGTTGCCGGAAGGAGTCCGCACCCTCCTCGAAGACCCGGAGACCGAGCCGGTGTTCAGCGCCGCATCCCTATGGGAGGTAGCCATAAAGAGCGCCATGGGGCGCGCGGATTTCCAGGTCGACCCCCATCTGCTCCGCCGAGGATTGGTGGAAAACGGCTATACCGAGTTGCCGGTGACCGGCGCCCACGCCGTAGCCGTAGTGTTGCTGCCTCCGCTGCACAAGGATCCCTTCGACCGCATCCTGGTTGCTCAGGCCCAGGTCGAGGGCCTCACCCTGCTGACCGCGGACGAACGGGTAGGGCGTTACCCCGGGCCGATACGGATGCTGTGAGACGGTTGGACGTGAGTCGCCCGCGCGGATGGGAAGTGGCATACTGTCGCCATGCGTTTCTTCAACACGACCGGCCCGGTCCAGGGTGAGAAACACTACAGCATCCCGCCGCTGAGCCGGCTAGATACAGACGATTTGCTCGGCCTCATTCGCAGCGAGAGGTACTTCGTGCTGCACGCGCCGAGGCAGACGGGCAAGACGTCCGCCCTACTGGCGTTGCGCGACCTGCTGAACAGCGGCGCCGAGGGCGGCTTCCGCTGCGTCTACGCCAACGTCGAGGCGGCACAGGCGATGCGCGAAGACACAGAGATGGCCATGCGCGCGATTCTGGGCGAGTTGGCGTCCTGGGCGCGCGCGACGCTGGGCGACGAAACGCTGGGCAAGGTCTGGCCCGGTATTCTTGCCGAGGCCGGTCCGGGCCGCGTTCTCGGCGAGGTGCTGAGCCGCTGGTCCGAGGCCGACCCGCGGCCGCTGGTGCTGCTCATCGACGAGATCGACGCGCTGGTGGGCGACACCCTGCTGGCGGTGCTGCGCCAGCTTCGAGCGGGATACGTCCGGCGCCCGAAGAGCTTCCCTCAGAGCGTCGTCCTGTGCGGCGTGCGCGACGTGCGCGACTACCGCATCCACTCCAGCGCCGAGAAGGAAGTCATCGCCGGCGGCAGCGCGTTCAACGTCAAGGCCGAGTCGCTGCGCCTGGGAGATTTCACCGAGGCGGAGGTGCGCCGGTTGCTAGCCCAGCACACGGAAGAGACGGGCCAGGTGTTCACCGAGGACGCCCTCACGGAGGTATGGACGCTCACCTGCGGCCAGCCGTGGCTGGTCAACGCGCTCGCCTACGATGCCTGCTTTCGCAACAAGTCGGGCCGGGACCGCGGCCGGGAGATCGACGCCGCTGCCGTCACCGAAGCCCGCGAGCGCCTTGTCGCGCGCCGGGAGACCCACCTCGACCAGTTGGCGGACAAGCTCCAGGAGGACCGGGTGCGGCGGGTGGTGGGACCGCTGCTGAGCGGCGGAGACGAGCGCGAGTTCTCGGCTCGCGACATCGAGTACGTCCGGGACCTGGGCCTGATCGCCAGCGGCGACCCACTCCGCATCGCCAACCCCATTTACGCCGAGGTGGTGCCGCGGGAGCTCACCTACGCCGCCCAGGCCGGGCTCGTGGAGGAGGTGGCCTGGTACGTGGACGCGGACGGCGGCCTGGAAGTCGGAAAGTTGCTCGCGGCCTTCCAGGCATTCTTCCGCGAGCACTCCGAGCACTGGGTGGCGCGGTTCGACTACCGGGAAGCCGGGCCGCAACTCCTCCTGCAGGCTTTCCTGCAGCGGGTGGTGAACGGCGGCGGCCGCATCGAGCGGGAATACGGGCTGGGCCGGAGACGTACCGATCTGCTAGTCGTCTGGCCCCAAGGCGGACGCACCCGCAAGTTCGTGATCGAGTGCAAGGTGCTGCACAAGAGCCTTGAGCAAACCATCCGCGACGGCCTTGAGCAGACCGCCGCCTACATGGACCGCTGCGCCGCCGAAGCCGGCCACCTAGTCATCTTCGACCGAGATGAGAGCCGGAGTTGGGACGACAGGGTGTTCCACCGCCGCGAGCAGGCCGGCGGCGTCGAGATCGAGGTGTGGGGCATGTGAGCCGGTGCGGTTCCATGCATGTCGTAAAGGTCCGCAACGGTTGTCCAATTCCTTCGTCGGGACACCCATCTCTCGCGTCTCGTGGAGGCTGCCGCCAAAGGAGAGCCATTCATCATCGCACGCGCGGGCAAGCCAATGGTCAAGGTGGTGGCAGTGGAAGCGCCGGAGTCTGGATCCATGCGGCGAATCGGCTTTCTGGAGGGCAAGATCTCCGTACCCGAGGGTTTCGACCGTATGGGCGCCGCGGAAATAGAGGGGCTGTTCGAGGGCAAGGAGTGAAGCTCCTCCTCGACACACGTGCTTCTCTGGGCGGCGGGAGTCCTGGGACGTTTACCGGACGAAGCCTGTACGCTCCTGGAAGAGCCCGAGACCGAGCCGTTCGTCAGTGTGGCATCCTTGTGGGAGGTCGCGATCAAGAACTCGGTCGGCCGTTCGGATATCCACGTCGACCCTCATCTGCTGCGCCGGGGTTTGCTGGAAAACGGCTACACGGAGTTGGCGGTCACCGGCGCCCGCGCCGTAGCTGTCGCTTCTCTGCCGCCGATCCACAAAGACCCGTTCGACCGCATCCTGATCGCGCAGGCACAGGTCGAAGGAATACCGTTGCTGACGGCCGACGAAATCGTCGGCCATTACCCAGGACCGATCCAGGTGTTTTGAGTCTTCCCACGTAGCGCCGCCTTCGCCTTCAAATTCCCCGTGGATTGCCGTCGTGTGCTCAGTGTGCATCCCTCCTTCAGTCGGTGGAATACATCCTGGCAACCTGTCCAACTTCTGGGGCCACCTCACCCATACAAAGTCCTGTTCAACGGCAAGCTCGTTTGACATGTTCCTCTGCTTGGCCCAGGACTCTACAGACATTTGCGTCTCCGGCATCGCACGCGGACTTGTATTGACTGAACAAGCGCCGAGCGTATCGGCAATTGGGCGATTCCTTGTTAGCTTGGCACTTGACCTTCTCCCCATCGTAGTGAGCAACACACTGGGAAACCTCCTCCCTGAATACATTAAGACATTCCGTAACCTTCTCACCGGGTTGCCAGGGATGACCGTCTGGATTGGTGGCCGAAAATCGTGTCGCCAGTCCGCAGCCGTATCTCAATCGTGAGACGGCGTCCAAGCAAGCCTCTCTCTGTCTCGGTAGCCAGAATCTGGCCTTTCTTCCGCGATCCGCAGCCTGCGGCAGGAAACGCCGACCATTGGCCACACAACCTCCGTGAGTGTAATGCCTGACTTCGACTTGGACTTGTTCTTCGGCGTGTATGGCCGTTATCCAGCCGGTCGCAAATGTCGTGACTCCGACCAGAATGATCGAAATAACACTCATATGCTTGTATCCGTGTCGCACTATTCACAGCTCGAAGGTGCCACTTGATGAGCCCAGTCCAGCATCTGTCTGACGTGATTCCGCATGCTCCCGTCAGGATCAGCAATAGGACATCTGTTGTAGAAACGGAGTATGGTCGGGTATTCACGCTGAATTGAACGAGCCGTGTTACAAATCGAAAAGGTTCCAGAGTTCATTTCGCTCGTCACTTCCTGGATCCGGGCCATTATTGCGTTTTGCTCCGAGTAGCAGTCGGCCGACAGAACGCTGGTACTTGCAATTACAATTGTAACAACGAGTGTAGAAAATCTGACGGCAGACCTGATGGTTTGTTGCATAGTTTTCTCCTGATGCGTGCCCTTTTCCGGATCAGAGCACGATCTCAACAAGACAATTGTCACGCCATGCGTTTCCGACAAGTTCGTCAATAACAGTTCGGGTACATTGTGCGGCAGGTGTCGTCATTGCACGTGGCGCGCATTTGTGAGCAAAACTCGGACTGATACCCTTCGGTCCGTCCCTCGATGGTAGCTTCAAATAACTCGCAGCCGGCGAGCGTAGCGACTGACAATCCTATTAACAGAATCACCCATCGGTATTTTCTCATGCCCCCTCCTTTAAACGGAGTCCTGGTCCTCCAGAACCATATTCGCAAGGTCGATGTGCGTCGGTAGTCGACGACAGTGTGGATCGCGGGCTTGGGCGGAACATGGTGCGGCAGCGCGCTTCTTCAACGTCTCAACAGTTCCCTGGGCAGGATCGATTCCCTGTCGCCGCATCTGGACCAGAAAATCCGGCAATCCGTTGCCGCGGACCTTGCTCGACAGTGCCGCAGCGCCATTTCTCGAGCCTGTTCTCGATTTCTCCCCACGCCGATCCCATAGACATGTCTTGCTCGGTCGCCCCGGACGACGTGACCTTCGGCCAACGCTCCGCATTGAAACTGCTCTTGTGCTTGTGCGCGCGCGAAATTCATGTCCACTCCCACCAGTATCAAAAGCAGCACCATCCAACGGTATTTTTTCACTTTCATTCTCCTTTCGTACCTTCAGATACGCCTACTCAAACGTTCTTTCGGCGGGCGACGTACGAGTGTCCCTATGATCAGGCGTGTCCGGGATTGTAAGCGGTCTTCGCGAGACCCGGCACGGCTGATCCTTTTCGTCACGAGGTGCGTTGGCAATGTCGGTTGTTGGAATCCGCCATCGGACCACCTTCGGTTTGTTGACGGCGTCCTGCTCAGACAGGATTGCCGGAACTCTGCGATCATCGCCGCGAAGGTGCGGATGGTTCGGACTATTCAGGTCTGTTGCCCGGAGCTTTGGGAGCTACCCTTTGCCGGAATCGGGCTCTCGTATTCGACGGGAGGTCGAAAATGTAGACCTCCGCGTAGTGATCGCAGGAAGAAACTTATCAATTGCGAGAAGAACTTGTCAAGGAGAAAATTCGAGGTCGTGTTTCAGTGGGACACGAGCCCGCAGAAGTGCACTCCGGTGTTTGGTCATGTCACCAGCATCCTGTCTCGCGCCTCTGCTACCATCCAGGCGGAAAGTGGTTCGGGACTATTCGAACCCCTTGACAGGCTGCTCTGACATTTCGTAGGGTGATTCCGCGATCATTACCCGAAGGCCCATGTGTCGGGCCTTCCGTCGAATACAAGAGCCCGATTCCGGTGAAGGGTAGCTCCCTGAGCCTGGGTAAATAAACGGAACCATCTCTACCTTCGGTGTAGTGGTCGCAAAGGCCCGGCAACCCGCCTTGGGCCGTTCTGGAATTTTCTACCAGGAAAGTTGATTTCACAAAAAAACCGAAAAGACCGCAATATGACGCCTTTGGTCACCAAGGCCGACCTGGAGGTCGCCATCAACACGCAAACCTAGCGGCTCTCCCGGTGCCCCGATGGCCATTGGCGGTCTAACCGTCGCGATCACCCGACTGCTGTAACGAGCCCCAGCCCCCTTGACGTCGCGCCAGCCTCACCGGATCGCGGTGATGAGCACCACGCCCAGCACGATCAACACGGCGGCCACGACTTTCCGTAGGGTGATGACCTCCACCTCCCTCAGGAACACGGCGGACAGCACCAGGCTGTACAGCGGGCTCAGGCTCGCCAGCGGCGCGACGATGACCACGTCGGAGAGGTAGAGGGACATGTACACGCTGGCGACGCCGAGGGTCACGGCGCAGCCGGCCAGCAGGAAGTAGCCGAGGGAACGGCGATCGAAGTCGACGGTCGACCACTTTCTCGACACCGCCAACGACAGCGCCACCGCGACGAAGGAGGTTCCGGTGGTGACCGCGGCGCCCAGGATCGGCAGGGTGATCTGCGCGAGGCCGATCTTGCGGATGACCTGGGTGGAGCCGGCGACGAAGGCACTCAGGAGCGGCAGGGTGACGAAGATGTTCATCCACGCGCCGGTCTTTTCCTCGCGAAGGCTGAGCAGGGTGATGCCGAAGACCACCAGTGCCGTTCCCGCGCCCACCGCCGGCGTGAGCTGCTCTCCCAGCACGGCGATGGCCATGAGCGACGAGAACAGCGGCGTGGTGGCCCGGAGCGGCGCCGTCACCGCGACGCCGACCTTCTCCACGCTCAGGTATGCCAGGTAGCGGGTGCCGCCGGGCTGGATCAGGCCCACCAGCACGAAGATGAAAAGCTCCGGACGGAGGATCTGGTCCCACGGGAGCACGGCGAACACGAAGCTCCAGAAGGACACCACGTTGATGGCCAGGGAGATGACGATGGCGGTGACGGGGTTGCCGTGCGCCAGCCCCTTCTTGAGTAGGATCAGGTTGATGGCGGTGAAGAAGCCGCAGGCGAGGGCGAAGGCTTCGGCCGGGATCACGTGGGGGCGGAATTTACGGGATACGACACTATGAAGCGGGGTCAGAAGCGGACCACCGCCGCTCCCCAGGCGAAGCCGGCGCCGAAGGCGTTCAGGAGCACGATGTCGCCGTCGGCGATGCGGCCTTCCCGTCGGACCTCGTCCAGCGCCACGGGGATGGAGGCCGCCGACGTGTTGCCGTACTTGTGGACGTTGACGATGACCTTCTCCATGGGGATGCCGAGCCGCGAGGCCAGGGCGGTGATGATCCTGCGGTTGGCCTGGTGGGGGACGACGAGGGAGATGTCGTCGACGCCCAGCCCGGCGTCGTCGAGGACCTGGCGGCTGATCTCTTCCATGGACCGCACCGCCACCTTGAAGACTTCCTTGCCGTTCATGTAGATGGAGTGCAGGCGTTTCTCCACGGTCTCCGGCGTGGCCGGCGTCTTGGAGCCGCCGGCCCGTATGTAGAGGGTCTCGGCATAGGAGCCGTCGGTCTGGAGCCGGGCGCTCAGGATGCCCTGGTCGCCGTTGTCGCTGGCGCTTACCACCGCGGCGCCGGCGCCGTCGCCGAACAGGATGCAGGTGCTGCGGTCCTGCCAGTCCAGGAAGCGGCTCAGCACGTCGGTGCCCACCACCAGCGCCTTGCCGATCCGGCCGGACCGGACGAACATGTCGGTCACCGAGAGCGCGTTCAGAAAGCCCGAGCAGGCGGCGTTGACGTCGAACGAGAACACCTCCCTGGCTCCCAGCTTGGCTTCCAGCACGCAAGCCAGGCTGGGGAACTGGTAGTCCGCGGTGCAGGTGCCGCAGATGATGGCGTCCAGCTCCTCCACCGCCACGCCGGCGTCCTCCAGCGCGCGCTCCGAAGCGCGCAACGCAAGGTCAGAGGCGGCCTGATTCTCCTCCAGCACGCGGCGTTCCTTGATGCCCGTGCGGGTGGTGATCCATTCGTCGCTCGTGTCGACGATCTTGGCGAGGTCATCGTTGGTGACCACCGTGTCGGGGACGGCGGAGCCCGTGCCCAGAATGACGCTGCGCGGTACGGTTTGTGTCATGTCGCCTTCCTGAGCAGGATACACGCGTTGGTGCCGCCGAATCCGAAGGAATTGGAAAGGGCGACCCCGATGTCCGCCTGCCGCGGCTCGTTGGCTACGTAGTCGAGATCACAGTCGGGATCGGGCGTCTCGTAGTTGATGGTGGGGGGGAGCACGCCGTGGTAGAGCGCCAGCACGCTGTAGATGGCCTCCACCGCCCCGGCCGCGCCCAGCAGATGCCCGGTCATGGACTTGGTGGAGCTCACCGCCAGCTTGCGGGCGTGGGCGCCGAAAACCGTCTTGATGGCCGCGCTCTCGTTGGCGTCGTTGTACGGCGTCGAGGTGCCGTGGGCGTTGATGTAGGTTACGTCCTCGGCCGCGATCCCGGCGTCTTCGAGAGTCAGGTCCATGCAGCGGGCGGCACCTTCCCCGTCCGGGGACGGCGAGGTGATGTGGTGGGCGTCGCCGTTGGTGGCGTAGCCGATCATCTCGGCGTAGATGGTGGCGCCGCGTCGGAGAGCGCGCTCGCGCTCCTCCAGCACCAGCATGCCCGAGCCTTCCGCCATGACGAAGCCGTCACGGTCCTTGTCGAACGGCCGGCTGGCCCCCTCGGGATCGTCGTTGCGCGTGGACAGCGCCTTCATGGCGCTGAAGCCGCCCAGCCCCAGCGGGGTGGTGGCCGCTTCGGCGCCGCCGGCAATGACCGCGTCCTGCCGGCCTTCGCGGATCATGTGAAAAGCCTCTCCCAAGGCGTTGTTGCCGGACGCACACGCGGAGGTGGGGGTCCAGTTGACCCCTTTGAGCCCGTAACGGATGGCGATCTGGCCCGGCGCCAGGTTGGAAATCACCTTGGGGATGAAGAAGGGGGAGATCTTGCGCGGACCCTGCTTCAGGTACACCTCGTGGTATTGCTCGATGGTTGCCAGGCCGCAGAGTCCCACGCCCACGATGGACCCGGCCCGGAACGCCTCGTCGCCGTCCACCGAAAATCCGCTGTCCTCGACGGCCAAGTGCGCCGCGGCCAGGGCGTACTGCATGAACAGGTCCATCTTCTTGACTTCGCGCGCATCGATGAAGTCCTGGGGGTTGAAGCCATCCACCTCGCCGCCGATGCGGCTCGCGAACGATTCGATGCCCTCGATGCGGGTGATGGGCCCGATGCCCGAGCGTCCGGCCTGAACCGCCTCCCAGTTGGCGTCCACGCCGATGCCCAGGGGCGTCAGCATCCCCATTCCGGTAATGACCACTCTGCGTCCGTTTTGATTTCCCATAGTGCGTGTTTTGGAACGCCTCTGCCGTAAACGGCTCTACCAGTACTTCTCGTGCATTTGCAGCACTTCCCGGATGCGCGAGGCGATGCGTTCGCCGCCGGGCTCCAGGCGGGCGGCCTCCTCGGCCTGCATGCGGTCCAGCACCGTTGCCACGGAGTTGCGGAGCGCGGACAGGTCGTAGCCGCCTTCCAGGAGAAAGGCGATCCTGCCGCCCGCGTGCTTGCGAGCCAGCTCCAGCAGCGCGTCGGCCATGACGCCGAAGCCTCCTTCGGTGACGTCCATGCCCGCCAGGGGATCGTCCCGGTGCGAGTCGAAGCCGGCCGACACCAGCAGCCAGTCGGGCTTGTACCACTCGATGGCCGGCACGATGATCTCCCGGAACACCGCCAGGTATTCGGCGTCGCCGCACCCCGCCGGCAACGGGACATTCACCGTGTATCCCTCTCCCTTGCCGCGCCCGACGTCTCCCACGGCTCCGGTGCCGGGATAGTAGGGGTACTGATGCGTGGACAGGAAGAGCACCGAAGGATCGTCGTAGAAGGCGTCCTGCGAGCCGTTGCCGTGGTGCACGTCCCAGTCCACGATCGCCACCCGCCCCGCGCCGTGCGCCTTTTGGAGGTAGCGCGCGCCGATGGCCACCGTGTTGAACAGGCAGAACCCCATGGCCCGGTCCCGCAACGCGTGATGGCCCGGCGGCCGCGCCATGGTGAAGCCGTTGGCGTACTCCGAGGCCGCCACCGCATCCAGCAGTTGCAGGAAGCCGCCCACCGCCATCAGCGCCACGCCGAAGGAGTCCCGGCAGGTAACGGTGTCCCCGTCCAGCGCGAACCGGTTGTGCTCGGAGGTGGAGCGGACCAGGTCGATGTAGCCCGCGCCGTGGCACAGTTCCAGTTCTTCCTGCACGGCCGCGCGTAGCGGCAGAAGCTCGTAGCCGGGGCCGTCCGCGACCTCGCCGGCGAGGGCGAGGAGGGCCTTGAGACGTTGCGGGCTCTCGGGATGATAGGGGCCGGGCTCGTGCTTCAGGAACACCGGGTCGGTGACGATGGCGGAACGAGGCATGCTGCGCGTAATCTACCACCGTGCGCGCGGCGGAGTCAAAAGCGCAATCCCGCCGCCGCCCGGTCTTCGCCGGCACTCTTTGACTCGCCTCCGCAAATGCCTTAGCCTAGCTTCTGGGAGTTCGGATTCGAAATGTTTGGTATCGGAATGCCTGAGCTACTCCTGATCCTGGCGGTGGCCCTGATCATCCTCGGGCCCAAGAAGCTGCCCGAGATCGCGCGCTCCCTGGGACGGGGGATTGCCGAGTTTCGCCGAACCACCGACGACGTGAAGCGGGAGATGCAGGCCGCGGCGGACGAGATCGACACCCGTCCCGAGAGCGAGAACACAGGCGCCGAGCCGTCCGGAGAAGGCGAACCCGCCAATACCATATCTCCACCGGGCGATCCCACCAAGAAAGAGTGAACGCGGACGAAGGAGTGAGCGGAGAGGCGGGGGAGCGGCTGTCGGACGACGCCAGCATGCCCCTGACGGCTCACCTGGAAGAACTCCGCTCCCGGCTCATCAAGTGCTCGCTGGCCGTTCTGGCGGGCTTCATCGCCTGCTACCTGGCGGCCGACCACCTCATCCGCTTCATGACCGCGCCGCTCCTCGCGCTGGAGGCGGCGGGCCTCACGGTGATCGGCACCGGCGTGGCGGAGGCGTTCTTCGCCAAGCTCAAGGTGGCGTTCGTGGCCGCCATTTTCCTGGCACTGCCGGTGTTGTTGTGGCACGCCTGGAAGTTCGTGGCGCCGGGCCTCTACCGCCACGAACGGCGCTACACCAAGGGTTTCGTCGCCTTCGGGACGTTGTTCTTCCTGCTGGGCGCCGCCTTCTGCTACACGGTCATCTTCGACATCGGCTACCGGTTCTTCCTGGATCAGTACCAGCAGTTGGACGTCCGCCCAGCGATCCGCGTTAGCGAATACCTGTCCTTCTCGGCCAAGCTGATGCTGGCGTTCGGCGTGGTGTTCGAGTTGCCGGTGGCGGGGGTGTTCCTGGCCCGAGTGGGGATCATCGATCACCGCGTGATGATCAGCCGGTTCCCCTACGCGTTTCTCGGCATCGTCGTGCTGGGCGCCGTCCTCACCCCGCCCGACGTGATCTCGCAGATCTTGCTGGCGCTGCCGCTGACAGCGCTCTATGGCCTGACCGTGGTGGTGGTGTACTTCATTCGGCGGAAGGAACCGGACGAATAGGGGCGGCGGCCCGCTCCTATTCCACGATCGCGAGCACCTGTCCGGACTCCACCGATTCCCCGGCCTTGACGCGGATCTCCTTGACCTCGCCGGCGCTCGGCGCCCGCACCTCGTTCTCCATTTTCATGGCTTCGACGATCACCAGTCCCTGGCCCTTGTCCACGCTGTCGCCCTCGTTGACGAGCACGGCCACCACCTTGCCGGGCATGGGGATCTTGACCTCCTGCCGGCCGGACACCTCGATGCCGGACTGCCGGCCGCCGACCCGCACCTGCCGCTCGTCGGACATGTTGATGCGGTAGGTCCGTCCGTCCAGCAGCACGCGGTATTCGTCCTCGGTGGTGTCCACGTCCACCTCGAAGGAGCGGTTGTCGATCAGCAGGGAATAGTTGTTCCGGCCCGTCCTGCGGCCGTCCACCATGAACTCGTGCCCGTCCACCACCACCTTGTAGACGGATTTCTCGGTCTCGGTGATGCGCACCACCGACGTCTGCCCGCCGAGCTTCGCGATGAACGCCACGGCCCTACCACCCGTTCCTCGGGCTCGACGCGCCGGAGTGGACTTGAAGCGCCTCCCTGCGCCCGGCCTCGCGCCATTCGGATTTCTCCGCCGCCCCTTTCTCCACCATCCGGAGCGCTCGCTCCTGCTCCCGGTGCAGCGCCACGATGGCCGCCGAGGCCAGCGCGACGTGGCGGTCGGGATACACCTGCTCCATGGCCATGAAGCCGCGCTGCTCGTCCACGAACCCGGTGTAGACGTCGCCCTCGATGAACTGGGGGTGACGCAGCATCCATTGGTGGAAGGGGATGTTGGTCTTGACGCCGCGCACCTGGTACTCGCGGAGGGCCCGCTTGAGACGCCGTATGGCCTCCGCGCGGTCCTCGCCCCAGACGATGAGCTTGGCGATCATGGGATCATAGTGGATCGGGATGTCGCCGCCCTCGTAGACGCCGCAGTCGTTGCGGATGCCGAATCCCTCGGGCAGCCGCAATCCCTCGATCTTCCCCGGACACGGCATGAAGTCGGTCTCCGGGTCTTCGGCGTAGATGCGGCATTCGATGGCGTGCCCGGTGGGTTGGATCTGCCGCTGTGACCAAGGCAGCGGTGTGCCCGCGGCCACGTTGATCTGCGCCTTCACCAGGTCGATGCCCATGACCCGCTCGGTGATGGCGTGCTCCACCTGCAGGCGGGTGTTCATCTCCAGGAAGTAGAAGTTCTTGTGGCGGTCCACCAGGAACTCCATGGTGCCGACGCCGGTGTAGCCCAGCGCCCTCGCCCCCTGGGCCGCGGTCTTCCCCATGACCTTTTGCATCCTGAGGTCGATGGTGGGCGCGGGACATTCCTCGATGATCTTCTGATGGCGCCGCTGGATGGAGCACTCCCGGGTGAACAGGTGCAGCACCTTGCCGTAGATGTCGGCCAGGAGCTGCACTTCGATGTGGCGGCACCGCTCCAGGTACTTCTCGACGTAGAGCCGGGAGTCGCCGAAGGAGGAGGCCGCCTCGGAGCGCGCCGCGCGGTAGGCGGAGCGTATCTCGTCGCTGGACTCCACCAGCCGCAGCCCCTTGCCGCCGCCGCCCGCCACGGCCTTGAGGACACAGGGGTAGCCGATGGCCTCGGCGGTCTCGAGCACTTCTTCCTCGGAGCTCAAGATGTCGTCGGAGCCCGGAATCACCGGCAGGCGCGCCTTCTTCATGAGCGCCCGGGCATTGACCTTGTCGCCCATCTGCTTGATGACTTCCGGAGACGGCCCCAGGAAGACGATGCCGGCCTCCGCGCAGGCCTGGGCGAACTCCGCGTTCTCGGCGAGGAAGCCGTAACCGGGGTGGATGGCGTCGGCCCGGCTCTTCCTGGCGGCGTCGATGATCCGGTCGATGCGGAGGTAGCTCTCCGTGGACGGAGCCGGCCCCACCGGATAGGAGTAGTCGGCGTACTTGACGTGCAGCGCCTCGCGGTCGGCCTCGGAGTAGACCGCCACGCTCTCGATGTCCAGCTCGCGGCACGCCCGTATGATGCGGACGGCGATCTCGCCGCGGTTGGCCACCAGGATCCGTTTGAACATTTTCAGGCGATCCCGTTACCCGCCAGTTCTCAGAGCGGGATGTTGCCGTGCTTCCGGGGAAGGCTGTTGTCGCGCTTCTTCTTCAGCATCTCCAGCGAACGGATGAGCGTGGGACGGGTGTCTTCCGGCACGATGATGGCGTCGAGGTTGCCCAACTCGGCGGAACGGAACGGGTTGGCGAACAACCGCCGGTAGTCGTCCACCAGCTTCTGCCGGGTCTTCTTCTCGTCCTTGGCGTCCTTGAGCTGGTCGCGGAAGACGATGTTGATGGCCCCTTCGGGACCCATCACGGCGATCTCCGAGGCCGGGTAGGCCAGGTTGATGTCGCCGCGCAGGAACTTGCTGGCCATGACGATGTAGCCGCCGCCGTAGGCCTTGCGGGTGATGACGGTGATCTTCGGCACCGTGGCCTCGGCGTAGGCGAACAGGAGCTTGGCGCCGTGGCGGATGATGCCGTCGTACTCCTGGCCGATGCCCGGGAGGAAGCCCGGCACGTCGACGAAGGTGATCACCGGGATGTTGAAGCAGTCGCAGAAGCGAACGAAGCGGGCCGCCTTCACCGAGGCGTTGATGTCAAGGCACCCGGCCAGATGGGCCGGCTGGTTGCCGACGATGCCCACCGTCCGCCCTCCCAGCCGCGCGAACGCCACCACGATGTTGGGCGCGAACTCCCTGTGGACCTCGTAGAAGTAGCCCTCGTCCACCACCGCGCCGATCAGCTCCTTCATGTCGTAGGGGAGGTTGGCGTTCTCCGGCACCACGTGCTGCAAGCGCTGGTCGCGGCGGTAGGGGTCGTCCTCGGTGGGACGGAACGGCGGCTCCTCCAGGTTGTTGCCGGGGAGGAAGCTCATGAGCTCCCGGATCATGAGCAGGCAATCCTTGTCGTTGTCCGCGGAGAAGTGTGCCACGCCGCTCTTGCGGGTGTGGGTTTCGGCACCGCCCAGATCTTCCTTGGTGACCTCTTCGTGGGTCACGGTCTTGATGACGTCCGGGCCGGTGATGAACATGTACCCGGTGTTCTTGGTCATGAAGATGAAGTCGGTGATGGCCGGCGAGTAGACCGCGCCGCCGGCGCAGGGTCCCATGATGGCGGAAATTTGCGGAACGACGCCCGACGCCGTGACGTTGTTGGCGAAGATGCGGGCGTAGCCGTCGAGGCTGACCACCCCTTCCTGGATGCGCGCGCCGCCGGAGTCGTTGATGCCCAGGATCGGCGCCCCGTTCTGCATGGCCAGTTCCTGGACCTTGCAGATCTTGTCCGCCACGACCCCGCTCAGGCTGCCGCCGAAGACGGTGAAGTCCTGGGCGTAGACGAAGACCGTCCGGCCGTCGATGGTGCCGGACCCCGTAACGACGGCGTCGCCGGGAATCTTCTGGTCCTGCATGTCGAAGTCGGTGCACTCGTGGGTCCGCAGGCGGTCCAGCTCCACGAAGCTCCCCTGGTCCAGAAGGATCTCGAGGCGTTCCCGCGCCAGCAGCTTGCCTTCCTTGTGCTGCCGGCGAATGCGCACCTCGCCGCCGCCCAGCTCGGCCCGGCGGTCCAGCTCCTTCAATCTGAGTAGCCGATCCTCTACAGCCATCAACGCCCCTTGCCTGCCGCCTTCCGGTGGTTCATGGCCGGCCCGTGTCCGTCGAATCTCATGCGGTGGCGGCATCGCCCGCCGCTACGGTACACGGTTCGGTCCCTTGACCCCGGAACGTCGCCGCGGTTATCAATGTCGGTGGATCCTGGAAGTACCAGAGAACCCCCGAAATTGTAGTTTCCCCAATGTGAAAATTCAAGGATTGCCCGGCACTCCGTCGTTTTCCTAGCTGCCCAAACCATGACCGGAGCACCCTCATATCCATTCTTCTCGGACCCCCCGCCGAGAATCGCGGGGCATCGCGGCGCCGCCGGGACCATGCCCGAAAATACCCTGGCCTCGTTTCGCCGCGGCCTGGAGGACGGCGCGACCTTCATCGAACTCGACGTTCACGCCAGCCGCGACGGCGAGATCGTCATCATCCACGACGAGACCGTCCAGCGCACCACCGACGGTTCCGGCACGGTCCGGGAGTTGGATGTTTCGGAGTTGAAGCAACTCGACGCCGGGTTTCGCTTCACCCCCGACGGCGGCGCCACGTATCCATTTCGTGGCCAGGGGATCGGCGTGCCCACCTTGCGGGAGTTCTTCTCGGAGTTTTCCGGCACCAAGGCCACGCTGGAGATCAAGGAATTGCCGGCGCCGGCCATCGAGACGCTGTTCGATCTCGTGGAGGAGTTCGGCAAGACGGAGGAGGTGCTGGTGGCAACCGAGGACGACGCCATGATGGGCGCCGCGCGCGCGGTCATCCGCCGTCGCGACCTGCCTGTCGCCACGGGATTCTCCACGGGCGAGATCCGAGCTTTCATGACCAGGCTCTGGACGGGACGGGAGCCGCCGCCGGACGTTCCCGGCCAGGCGCTGCAGATCCCGCGGCGCTATCTGGGCATGGCCCTCGTCACCCGGGCGTCGGTCGACGCCGCCCACCGCCGGGGCGTCGAGGTCCATGTCTGGACCGTCAACGAGGTGGACGATATGAGGGAACTTCTGGCGCTCGGGGTCGACGGCATCATCACCGACTACCCGGCCCGGTTGCGGGACCTGCTCCAACCGTCACGTTGAGCTTCACTTTACTCCACTGATGCAACGCGAGATCCCGAACCAGCGCATGGCGGACTTGCTCGATGCGTTGGACCAGACCGACAAGGCGGTGGTGCGCCGGGCGGTCGAGGAGTTGGTGGCGCTGGCCGCGGAGGAGCCGGAGGTGGCCGAGGTCCTGGCGCAACGGCTGCACGATGCGCCCCGGTGGCCGGTCGCCTATGCCCTCGGCCAGATTGCGCGTCCGTCCGCGGCCTGCCTCGAAGTGCTCGAGTGGGGACTCGGAAGCGGCGACCAGGACCTCCGGTGGGCCACGCAACTGCTGCTGACCGACCTGGGAAAGCGCTATCCCGAGGTGGAGGCGCGCCTGGAGGATCTCCTGCGGCAAGGCACGCCCACCCAGCGGCGCATGGCGGTCTACTGCCTGCGGGATGTGGGCACGGCCGGGGCCGGTCTGCCGGCCGCCGTGCTCCAGGCCATCGCGGACCCGGAGCCGTTGGTCCGGGTGGCGGTGGTCACCACGCTTGCGAAGGAGTCCGAGGTCGCGCCGGAGGCACTGGAGGCCCTCGGGAAGGCCGTCGCGGACGACCCGGACGTCCGGGTACGCAATGCCGCGGCGTTCGCCGTGAAGCGGTTCGCGGAAGCGAGGGGCCGTTGCCGATCATAAAGTTTGACAAACCAGCTCCGCTCCCTTAGGATACAGCCAAGCAGGGAAAGGAGGTGGTCAAAATATGAGTGACATATGTAGCTGCGAGGTGACTGAGACCTAGGCTCTCGAGCCTTTTCGGAATTGAGGGTCTTGGTCAATTCCGACAGTACACCGAGCCCTGGCTGGCCAACGCGTCAGCCAGGGCTTTTTCGTTCCGCCATACCCTTTCAAGCTGTCCTGATGACGGGCAGAGATTCCGGGCTCACTCGGGTTACGGGGTTTCCGCCCAGCCGATGAAGCTTGCCTGACGGCCGGTAGCGCCGGCGCCGCTCTTCGATTCGCGACGGTAGGAAAAGAGGTCGCCCGGGTTGCACGCGGTACAGGGGCCCACGGTAGCGATCCGGTCTCCCGGCACGCCCGCCGCCGCCACCAGTGCGGAGTTCAACCGTCGCAAGTCGAGGTAGGTCTTGCCGTCCCTGCGTTCGAGGGAACCTTCCGCGTCGCCGCCCCACGTCTCGATGAGCGGCTCGGAGACGTCGGGGCCGATCTCGTAGCAGCAACCTCCGATGGCCGGTCCCAAGGCGCACCGCAGCTCCTCCGGCGCCGCCCCGTAACGGCTCTCGATGTGCCGCACCGTCTTGGCGGCCACCCCGGCCAGGGTGCCGCGCCAACCCGCGTGGACCACCGCGGCCAGTCTTCGCCGGGGAGTATGCGCCCAGCAGATGATGGGGACACAGTCCGCGGTGAGCACGCCGAGGAATACCCCGGGCGCGTCCGTCACCATGGCGTCGCCCTCGCCCGCGTCCTTGCACGGCTCGGCAACGTCGATGACGTCGTCGCCGTGCCGTTGCCGCATGGTCACCATCCGCGTGCCCGTCATGCCCACGGCGCGTTTCATATCGCAGTAGTTGTCCTTGACCGCCTGAGGATCGTCGCCCACCGAGAACGAGACGTTGAGGCTTGCGAACGCGCCCTGGCTGTTGCCGCCGTTGCGGCCCAGAAAGCCGTGTCGCAATCCCGCTTCGGCTTGCCAGCCAGGAACCCGGTAAACCGTCAGGTCCATGTGCTCTCCTGTGCGCAGGGTAGGGGCGACCGGCCGGTCGCCCCTACGGGAGGTCGTCCCGCCGGCAGTACGGGCCGCTAGAATCGCGACAACAGTTCGCCGAAGCCGTCGACCTTGTCCGACAGCCCGTTCTGCCGCAGCGCGTACCAGTAGATGGCCGTATTGATGGCGATCACCGGCTTCCGGAGACGGTGTTCCGCTTCCCCCGCCAGCCGCGCCATGACCAGGTTGGTGCCCACCTGCACGATCGCGTCCACGTCGTCGCCGTCCAGTTCGTCGATCGCCGCCTGCAGCGTGTCCGCCTGCACGTGGGCGATCAGCACCGGACTCTCGCACTTGAGTCCCTTGAGGCGCACCACTTGGTAGCCGCAGTCGGTAAAGAACCGCACCACCTGGGCGTCACCCACCGGCATGTAGGGCGTGATCACCGCGATGCGCTTGATGCCGCCGTAGGCTTCGAAAGCCGCCTGGCAAGCGTAGGACCCCATGGCCACCCGCACGCCCGACCGCCGTTCCACCGCTTCCAGCAACCGCCGGCTTCCCTCGGCGCCGTCCCAGAAGGTCTCCGAGGACATGCCCATGATCAGGTAGTCGGGGCGGCAGGTCATGACGCGGTCGATGGCGTTGTCCACCTCCGAGCGGATGTTCTCCATCAACTGCTCGAAGTCCGCGTCGTCGTGGATGGGATCGTCGGGTATCCAGATCCGCCCGAAGTGGTTGGTCACCCCGCGCGGCCGCATGTCGTCGAACTCGGGCTGCACCGAGGTGTTCGTGGAAGGGGCAATGACCGCGAACTTCCGCCGCCAGCCAAGGGCGTCAACCATTCATCTTCCTCCGGCTCCTGTTCCGGTGCGGGCGTTCCAAACCGGGTTCGCTGGACTCGCGTTCATGGCCCAAGGTATAACACCCCAGGATTGCGTTTTTCTACGGTTTCTTGCGCCGGCGCTTCCGTCACGGCGCATCATTGCAGGTCCTGACGACTCCACACTCCGATCCCCTCTCCCCCAGGGAGAGGGTTGGGGTGAGGGTCTCCGGCGGGTGGAAGCGACGACATGGCGATACCGGAACGCTACAACACGGGGTACAACATCGGCGTGGGCGGGGCGGTGGTGCGGGACGGGCGTCTGCTGTTCGTCCGGCGCGCGTCGCGCCGCGGGCGGGGCAACTGGCAGGTGCCGGGCGGCTTCATCGAGCCCGACGAAACCATCGAGGAGGCGGTGGTCCGGGAGGTGGCGGAGGAGGCCGGAGTGGAAGCCGAGGTGGAGGGGGTGCTGGGCGTTCGCAGCCGCTACGACGAGGATTCCGGCAACAGCCTCTACGTCGTTCTGCTGCTTCGGGGAATCACCGCCGAGCCCAAGCCGGACCTCCGGGAAGTGGACCGGGCGGTGTACCTTTCGCTCGACGAGATCCGCGCCCTCGACCCATTGCCGCAGACCAACTGGGAGGTCGCCCAAAGCGCCCTGGCGCCCGAGCCGCGGCTACTGATCCCCAGGACGGTGTCGAACCAACGGGGTCAGATCTTCAACCTTTTCATCGCCTAGGCCCTCACCCGGCCTTCGGCCACCCTCTCCCAGAGGGAGAGGGGTTGTATTCGACTACTCGGACAGGCTCCCAGCGGCGCCCCGCGGCCGGCCGTTTGGTTGCAAGATCACACCCCCTCATGTTACACGGAAACCCCATGAGCAACGTGGAACCGAGGTACGCTGATCTCGCGGAAAAGGCGCTCTCCGGAGACCTCCTGTCGCGCGCGGAAATGAAGTCCGTTATCCACGGCGCCGACGAGAGACTGCCGGAACTGCTCGAGGCCGCTTTCCGTGTCCGCCACCACTACTTCGGCAAGAAGGTGCAGATCCACGTCCTGATGAACGCCAAGAGCGGGCTCTGTCCCGAGGACTGCGGCTATTGCTCGCAATCGTCGGTTTCCGAGGCCGAGATCGACAAGTACCCGTTCCTCGCCAAGGACGAGTTGGTGGATGCCGCCGTCAGGGCCAAGGAGGCGGGCGCCATGCGCTTCTGCCTGGTCAACAGCGGCCGCGGCCCCACGCTGAAGGAAACGGAGAAGATGGCCGAGGCCGTGGCCGAGATCAAGAGCAAGGTCCCCATCAACATCTGCGCGTGCATGGGACTGCTCACCGAGTCCAAGGCGCGGATCCTCAAGGACGCCGGCGTCGAGCGCATCAACCACAACCTCAACACCAGCAGCCGCTACCACCCCGAGGTGGTTTCCACCCACACCTACGACGACCGGGTGGCGACCCTGGAGAGCGTCAAGGCCGCGGGCCTGTCCACCTGTTGCGGCGGCATCATCGGCCTGGGCGAGCAGGACGACGACGTGATGGACTTGGCGGTGTCGCTGCGGGAGCTGGACGTGGACTCGATTCCCGTCAACTTCCTGCACGCCATCCCCGGCACCCCGATGGAGGGGCGCTCCAACCTGACGCCACAGTACTGCCTCAAGGTCCTGTGCCTGTTCCGTTTCATCAATCCGAGCAAGGAGATACGCGTAGCCGGCGGCCGCGAGGTCAACCTGCGCTCGCTGCAACCGCTGAGCCTCTACCCGGCCAACTCGATCTTCGTCAACGGCTACCTGACGACCTCCGGCCAGGAGGCCTCCGACGCCCACCGGATGATCGAGGACCTGGGCTTCGAGATCGAGACGTCGGAGCAGGACGACGAGCTTCTGGAGCAACAGAGTATCGCGTAAGGAGAGAGTGCCGTGGCACGAATTACCGTCGAAGATTGCCTCAACGAGGTATCCAACCGCTTCAAGCTGGTGATGCTCGGCTCCCAGCGCACCAAGCAGCTCCTCAAGGGCGCCAAGCCCCTGGTCGACGCCGACAACCGCGAGATCGTCGTGGCCTTGCGGGAGATCGCCGCCGGCAAGGTCCGGGAATCACAGCCGGAGACGACGGAAGTCGAGTAGGTCGCAGGCCCGCGTCAACCGCTAGTGTGGTGTCTGGTTAATTCGCAGCATAAGTTGCGGAGGATTTTTCGTTGTCGGCAAGGCGCGATGACGAGCAGTGGCGGGTACCACGCGAGGAAGAGCAACGCAGCCGACGGCGAAAAAGACCCGCAGATTATGTTGCGAATTAACCAGACACCACACTAGCTGGCGGCAGTCGGGTCAGGCTCGCTGCGGCTCGATGATGACCTTCAGCGAATCCTTGGCATTGGCCACGAGCTGAAAGCCTTTCCCCGTTTCCGCCAGCGTGAGGCGGTGGGTGACGAGCGCATCCACGTTGACCTTGCCGCCGGCCAACAGATCCACCGCATCCTTCAGATCCTTCGGACTCGCGCCGTAAGAGGTGACAAGGCCAACCTCGTCGCGCCACATCTCGTATAGCGGCATGGGCACTTCGTGCCCGGCGGGAGTGGAGGCGAAGAACAGCAGCTTGCCGCCGCGCTCGACGCACTGGAACGCCTGCCGGATCGCCGGGGCGGCGCCGGTGCACACGATTACGAGATCCGCCAGCCGTCCGCCGCAGGCTTCCCGCAGGCGCGCGGGCACGTCGTCGGTGGCGTGGAAACTGTGGTCCGCACCCAGGGAGCGCGCCAAGCGCAGGCGTTCGTCGTTGATGTCGGTGGCGATCACGGTTCTGGCCCCGCGGCTCCGGGCTACCTGGACGTGCAGCAGCCCGGCGATGCCGGTGCCGATGACCAGCACGTTCTCCTGCAACGGCGCGCGGGCGTGGTCCTGCGCCCTTACCACACAGCCCAGCGGCTCGACGAAGGAGCCCTGCTCGAAGGAAAGCGAGTCGGGAAGCAGGAAGGTGCCGCAATCCACGTTGACCTTGGGAAGCCGCAGGTACTCGGCGAAGCCGCCGGGATCGAAATGGGTCTCGCGCATGAGCTGGCAGACCGAGGCGTGCCCGGAGCGGCAGTGGTGGCAGTCGTTGCAGGGCACGTGGTGGGTGGTGACGATGCGGTCACCGGGGGCAAAACCCGTCACGCCGGCGCCCACCTCGGTCACCTCGCCGGTGACCTCGTGTCCGAGCACCTTGGGCGCCTGCTTGCGCCGGTACCATTCCAGCACGTCGGTGCCGCAGATGCCGCTCGCCTGCACCCGCATCAGCAACTCGCCCGGACCGGTCTCGGGAACCGGCAGTTCCTCCAACCGAACGTCGTCGTTGGTGTAGTACATCGCGACGCGCATGGCTCGTTCCACACCACCCGCCTGGATGCCGGCTTTCGCCGGAAGGACGGTTTCGACCGCGGCCTGCTAAACCGCCGCCCGTTCCGTCGCCGACGGCTTCGACGCTTCGTAGACGCCGTAGGCTTCCTCGATGGAAGCGCCGCCGTGAACGATGGCCCGCACCGCCTGGATCATCCCCGCGGGGCTGTCCGACTGGAAGATGTTCCGGCCCATGTCGACGCCCACCGCGCCGTGGTCGACGGCGTTCTTGGTAAGTTCCAGCGCCTCCATCTCCGGGGTCTTCTTGCCGCCCGCCACGATCACGGGAATGGGGCAACTGTTGACCAGGTTCTCGAAGCCCTCGCAGTAGTAGGTCTTGACGATGTGGGCGCCCAGTTCGGCGGCGATGCGGCACGACAGGCTGAGGTAACGCTCGTCCCGGGCCATGTTGGTGCCCACGGCGGTGACCGCGAGAACAGGGATGCCGTACCGCTCGCCCTCGTCCACCAGCTTGGCCAGGCTCACCAACGTCTCCTTCTCGAACTCCGATCCCACGAAGATCGACAGCGCCATGGCCGAAACGTTGAGCCGGATGGCGTCCTCGATGGACACGGTGACGTCTTCGTTGGAGAGCTCCTTCAAGATGCTGGTGCCGCCGGACACGCGCAACACCACCGGTGCCTGCATGTTGGCGTCCACCGCGTTCCGCAGCACGCCGCGGGTGAGCATGATGGCGTCGGCGTGGGGCAGCAGCGGCTCGATGGTCTCCCGCGGTTGCTCCAGCCCGCTCGTCGGGCCCAGGAAGTAGCCGTGATCCACGGCCAGCATCACGCAACGCCCGTCATCCGGCTGGACGATGCGCGCCATTCTGTTCTCCATACCCCAGTGCATACGCCCTCCCTGCGTTTCAGGTGGTTTGTGTCTCGGATGAGACAGGACAGACACTACCACATAGTCGGTCCGCCCGCGAGTCCGAGGCACGTGGGGAACGGTGCCGACACCCGGACTCGTCATTCCCGCGCAAGCATGCCCTCGACCCCGATCGGGGGCGGAAATCCAGGCGGGGAGGGGCGGGGCAGCCCCGTAACGCCTCAAGTTGACACCCATGGGCCTTTCGGTTACGCAGGGGTCCGTGAGCGATCTTCCCCAGGGCGTGAGCCGCCACTACGTTCAGGTAGGCCAGATCCGCACCCATTACCTGGAGGCCGGGGCCGGCCGCGGCGCCACAGTGGTGCTGATCCACAGCGGCGAGTTCGGCGGCCGCGCCGAGTTCAGTTGGCGTTACAACATCGCCCAGCTCGGCGAGCATTTCCACGTCTACGCGCCGGACCTCGCCGGCTTCGGGCGTACCGATCTCGTCTACAGCTTCAGCGATGCGCTGGGTTTCCGGCTCAAGCACATCGATGCGTTCCTCCGCACCATGTGCCTCGGCCCGGTGCACCTCATCGGCAATTCTTTCGGCGGCGGTTTCTGCCTGCAGATGGCTACGGACCCGCGCTTTGACGTGGCCTCCGTGATCGCCGTGAGCGGCGGCGGCAAGGCGCCGGACAACGACGAGCGCAAGGTGCTCACCGGCTACACCGGCGAGCGCGAGCAGATGCGCGACATTCTGCGCGTGTGCTTCTACAACGAGCGTTGGTGGGCGGACGACGTGGTGGAGGAGCGCTGGCAGGCAAGTCTGGAACCCGGCGTATGGGAGGCCTGCGCGGCCGCGCGCCTGGCGCCCTCGGGACAACCTCGCGGATTCCGTCCGGTGCGGCCCGACTATGGGCAGATCCGCTGCCCGGTGCTGATCGTGGCGGGCGCCCAGGACCCGCTCCGGTTCCCGACCTACGCCACCGATCTCCAGGCCGAGATCCCGGGATCGGAGGTAAAGGTCTTCGACCAGTCCCGGCACTGCTCCCACGCCGAGCATCCCGAGGAGTTCAACGCATTGGCCATCGATTTCATCAAGCGGCACGCGGAGGAGCAGGGTTCATGACGTGGGTTTCCGGGACCATGGAGGTCGATGGCGTCAAGCTGGGGGTCCGCCAACACGGAAACGGCGCGCCGGTGGTGATCCTCTACGGCGACCAGCCGGAAACGCCGGTCCCGCCGTTTGACGACGCGCTGGCCAAGCGTTTCCGTGCGGTGGTGCCATCGCTGCCCGGGGTGAACCGGTCGGAGTTGCCCGACTGGGTTGACACCATGGAAGACCTGGCTTTCCTGGGCCTCGACCTGATAGAGGGCCTGGACGCGGGTCCGGCCGACATCGTCGGCCACGGGTTCGGCGGCTGGGTTGCGGCGGAGATGGCGGTGCGCGCGCACCAGCAGATCCGGCGCCTCGCATTGATCGATTCGGTGGGCATCAAGGTTTCGGCTCCCACCGTGCGCGACGTGCAAGACGTCTATGTCTACACGGCGCAGGAGGTCGCCGAGCTGGCATGGCACGACCCGTCGGCGGCCAAGGCGCTCCGATGGCCGGGCATGGAGGACGTGGAGGGCGACGAGCTGCTCACTCTGCTGCGCAACCGCCAGTCGGTCCTGAAGTTCGGCTGGCGTCCGTTCATGTACAACCCCAAGCTCATGCGGCGCCTGGCCCGGGTGCGGGTCCCCACCCACGTGTTCTGGGGCGAGAGCGACCGCGTGGTGACCCCGGACTACGGCCGGGCGCTACAGCAGGCCATCCCGGGGGCCGGCTTCACCGCGATACCGGGCGCCGGCCACTACCCGCACTGGGAGCAGCCCGAGGCGCTGGCCCAAGCGGTCATCGAGTTCCTGGAAGGCTAGAGAAACAGGAGGACCAGGAAATGCTGGCCTATCATTTCACCGAAATGCCCTATCCGTTCGTCGCGGACGACGCGGAGGAAACCTACGGGGCCATGCGCGTGACCCTGCCCAACCGCTACTGCGACCCCAAGATCGCCCACGATCTCTACAACCGCTACCTCGACGAGTACGAGTACGCCGACGAGCTGGGCCTGGAGATCATGCTCAACGAGCACCACGCCACCGCCACCTGCATGGCGGCCAACGTCTCCATCACCGCCGGCACCCTGGTTCGGCGCACCAAGCGCGCCCGGATCCTGGTGCTGGGCTTCCCGCTGGCGCACCGAAGCCCCATCCAGGTGGCCGAGGACGCTGCCATGCTGGACGTCATCTCGGGCGGCCGCCTCATCGCCGGGTTCGTCCGCGGCGTGGGCACCGAGATCCATCCCGCCAACACCAACCCCGCCGACACCCGGGAACGGATGCAGGAGGCCCATGACCTCATCATCAAGGCGTGGAAGACCCAGGACGTGTTCAACTGGGAGGGCAAGCACTACCACTACCGCTACGTCAACCCGTGGCCGCGCCCCTACCAGCAACCCCATCCCCCCATCTGGATCACCGGCAGCCAGCCGGCGGCCGTGCCTTGGGTGGCCGACCACCACTACACCCTGGCCACCGTGCTCACGTCCTACGAACAGACCGAAGCCCTCTTCGGCGCCTACCGCAAACGCTGCGAGGAGATGAACTACCCCGAGCCCGGCTCTGATCGGTTTGCCTACTGCGCCCTGACCTTCACCGGCGAGACCGACCAGAAGGCCGAGGAGGGCGGCCGCAAGCTCCTCTGGTACCTCAACAAGCGCCGCCCCGTGGGCTTCTTCGCCCCGCCCGGCTTCGTGCCTCCCCAGGGCCTCACCCGCTTCTTCGACCCCAAGGGCAACGCCCGCTACAACCGCGCCTACGAGGACCTCATCAACCAGGGCGTCATCATCGCCGGCACCCCGAAAAAAGTCATCGAGAAGGTCAAGTACCTCCACGACCGCTGCGGCGTCGGCCACCTGCTCATGATGAACCAGGCCGGGTTCATGACCCACGAGGAGACCAAGCGGAGCATGGAGCTGTTTGCGACGGAGGTTTATCCGGAGTTGAAGACGCTGAACTGAGTAGGCGGCAATACGTACCCTATGACCTCATAACCACAAGGTCGCAGGTTCGTATCCTGCTCCCGTAACCAATGCAACTCGATGAAAACAAGGATGTTTCAGGGGGCATCGATTACATCAGGTCTTCCCGAGTTCTTCGTCGCGAATATATTTCGGGTCGAAATTTGTAACAGACGCCATGGGGTCGATGGGGTTGCCCCAACTTTTCCGCCGATCATCCCGCGATAACGCCCAAAACTTGTCCAGCGCCGCCGTATTGCCAAAATACGGCCAGAGTGCATCTTGGCCGATGATCCGCGCCAGCGCCGTGCGCGCGATGTATTCGACAATCGCCTCCTTCTTCACGAGATCCAACCGGAAAGCGCGGTCGAATGGCTCAAGATATCGGTTCTCATGGATGTGTTCGACATGGCTTCGGATGTCGTAAAGCGCACCCATTAGGTCGTGATGGCCCGGTCCGATGAACAATTCGGTCCGGCTTTTGAACTGTTGCTTGGTCTTTCCGATCGCGGGCTGGATGAGCCCTTCGATGCAGCGGCAATATTGGTGAATCCGTTCAAGAGGGTCGGTAGTTGCGCGCGTTTGGACATAGATGCGTAGCGTCCGGACAAACCGCCGCAGCCCGCTGGGCACGGCCTGTGGCAGCATCGCATCGAGTTTCTGTCCAAGCTCTGCCGCCGACACGATGTCGTCGGCGACGACCGGCGGGTAAGGTTGGAAAACCTGCGGTGTGGGAAGTTCCAGATCCACGCTCTGTCGGACACCAATCACGCCATCCCGTCGCGCGCCCGTAAGCATAACCGGTTTGTGGGAGGGCGAGAACATCACCGACAGCAGGAGTCCGACGTAGAAATGCTTGACACGTTCTAGAAGCAACTGATTCTCACCATCCAGAATATCGGGCGTTGCCGAGGCGAGCTTGCTGACGAGGAACAGATTGCTGCCTGCCACCTGATCGGCGCGGATGCTGCCTAGCCATTCCCGCCATTCTGATGGGACATCGAATGTCGCGGCGGTGAGAACCCATAGATTGGGCGCCATTTGCTCCTGTGGCGGTGTCCCCTCGAACCCTACATCGAGACCGACCAAGGCATATTTCTCACCATCAGCAATCCACACGGTTCAATGTCCTTTGCTCGTCAGGCTGCTACTATTGCACAAGCCCGTCGCGATCACCGTGACAGCGTGAGTTTGCCATGTTCGTCCGGTGACGTGCTCCCCATCACTTCGAAGATCGACAGGTCCGTAAGCCGGTCAAGTCAGCCGTCGGAGACTTTCCACCCAAAGGTCGCCCGACCGGCAGTTGCGGCTTAGGTTCTCCCCCACTTGGGCGCAGAACCCGCAACACGACCGCACCCGGCGCGAATCAGTCAGTTGGTCGCCTCCGATAGGGCTAGTTCGTAGCTGGTGCTACGACCACCCGCCAGACTGCGGACGAGGATGCCACGATGGATCAGATCCCGGATGTCTCGATTGGCCGTGTCCTGAGAGCAGCGGTTCATCGCGGCCCACTTTGACGAGGTGAGCTTCCCTTCGAAGCCGTCCAGAAGCCGGTTGAGGACCTTCACTTGGCGCTCGTTCAGCAACTGGTGGGCATGGGCCTCCCAGAATTTGGCCTTTGTCAAGACGGTGGCGAGGGTCTGCTGAGCGTTTTCGATCGCGCGTGCGAGACATTCAAGAAACCAGACCTGCCAATCGGTGATATCCAAGCCGCCTTTCTGAGTTGTCTCCAGGATGCCGTAATAGGCGGTACGCTCTAGGCGGATCTGAGCGGACATGCTGTAGAAACGCTCCGGGCTCTCTTCCGACCGGGCCAGCGCCATGTCGGCGATCGCCCGCGCGATGCGTCCGTTGCCGTCTTCGAAGGGATGAATGGTGACGAACCAGAGATGGGCGACACCGCCGGCGAGCACGGGTTCCATGGACTGTGTGTCTTCGAACCATTCGAGAAATCTGGACATCTCGTCCCCGAGGCGCTCGGCCGGGGGAGCGGTGTAGTGAACGCGCCGTCGGTCGACCGGGCCTGAGACGACTTCCATCGGCCCGTCCGCGTCATCGCGCCATTGGCCGACGCGAATCCGGCGCATGCCGCTGCGTCCGGTCGGAAACTGGGCAGCGTGCCACGACAGCAGCCGTTCTTTCGTCAAGGGCTCGGTGTAGTTCCGGGTAGCGTCGAGCGCCATCTCGACGACGCCGTCGACGTGGCGATCCGGCGCTGGCAGGCCGCTGACATCCAGACCGAGGCGGCTCGCAATCGACGAGCGAACCTGGTCAGGAACGAGTATCTCTCCCTCGATCTCGCTCGTCTTCACGACGTCCTCGGTGAGTGTGCGCAGCGTGGCTTCGCTGCGCATCTCGAATGCCAGGGCCTCCATGCGGCCCAGCAGTTTTCCCTGGATGTGGCGCGCTTGTGCGAGGTGCTTGGCGAGCCGGGCCGTATCCTGCTGGAACCGTGGCCATTCCGGGCGTTGCCAGATATACGCAGGGTATTCTCCGTACAGCATGCGGAGAATATAGCATCCATTCTCCGCAGCGACAACTGATCTCCGCTTTTCTTGCGGTGATAGCGGCCTTCATTGTCCGTCACCCTTCCGGGGCGGGTTACTGTAAGCCCAGCCGCCACCACCAAATCCCTCAAAGCGGGAGCGCTTCCTCTTAAGATCCGGGCAAATGAGCCGAGTGACAATTATTGATCCCTCGGCTTTGAAGTTGTCGATTGACAACCAGCATTGAAAGGACTATATGTGGGAAGGAAACGCCATCCGAATAGGGAAGTCGAAGCTGCACTCAAGGCGCTTGAAGCCGTGGGATGGGTCGTCGAGGAAGCCAAGGGGCGTAGCGCACATGCATGGGGTTATGTGCTCTGTCCAGCGAACGCAGGAGATGCCTGCCGTTCCGGGGTCTTCTGTCGGATGTCGGTCTGGAGCACACCGCGTAGCCCACGGGCTCATGCGCGCGAGTTGCTCCGGAAGGCTGATGGCTGTGCGGTGAAGGGGGACGGCGAACATGACTGAGATGGCGTTCGAGTTCGATCTGGTGTGCGCGTTGCCGGAGGGCACGGACGAGGGAGCGATTCTCGATGCCCTCTACGAAGCCGGGTGCGATGATGCGGCCGTTGGTCTTGGCGCGTCAGGTCTCATCGGTTTGGGGTTTACGCGTGTCGGGCAGGAGCCGGAGGCCGTGATTTCCGAAACGGTGAAGCAGGTCTTGAGGGGTCTTCCCGAGGGGACGAAACTTCGGGAGGTGAGGCCGGACCTCGTTAGCTTGGCGGATGTCGCCGCGCGGCTTAAGGTGACGCGGCAGGCCCTGCAAAAGCGGAAGATGCCGCCCCCCTCTTTGGGGGGGTTGTACAGAGCATCGGAGATGCCCCCGTATCTGGACGCGGTCCCGGGTAAGCTGCGAGACGGTTTCCTCGCCGCTTACGCGTGGTTTGCCGCCGCCCCGGGCGCACAAAAGGTAAACGCCAGCATCAGTCTGGCGGAGTCCGAGCGTGACAGAGGATACCTCTAGTTGCATGGGTGCTTAGCGGCCATGCCCTGATGACCATCTTGGGGTACAGCTTCGGTGGGGCGGTGTGGGCAGGACCATTGCATTTGTCAGTTTTGTCTTTAAATTTCTGACATTGCTAAGCCTATCCAAACAAATCACGGGACACGCAAGCTCGCTTCCGGAGGGTGCGCCGATCTGCGCCGGCACGCTGCTTCATCTCGGCAGCCGCGCGGCGGTCGATCAGGCGCTCTCGCGCCTCGCGCGTTCCGGGATGTTGATGCGGATCTGTCAAGGGGTCTACATGCGGCCCGTCGAAACCCGTTTTGGGCCTTGCGCGCCGAACATCGAAAAGGGGCTTCGGGCACTCGCGGCCCTTTGGGGCGAGACTATCGTCCCCTCTGGCGGTGCCGCGGCGCATGTTCTCGGCCTCACAACCCAGATCCCGGTGCGGTCGGTCTATCTTACATCCGGCCCCGACCGCCGTTTGCGGTTTGGTAGTCTCGAAGTCGAATTGCACCATGCGCCGCGTTGGCAGCTCACGGCTCCCCACCGCAGGGCTGGTGACGTCATCCGCGCCCTCGCCTGGCTCGGTCCAGCCGAGATACAAGACGGGCTACAAACTGTTGTGCCCGGCCTCTCTCGCGACGACATCGACGAGCTTGCCGCTGCGCGGGCGACCATGCCGCGTTGGATGGCGGAGCCCGTGAGTAACCTTGTCGCGAACGGCTGAGCCACCGTTCCAATCTTTGGCGCCAGCGACCAGCGATAGGGCTAAACTGCGCTGGCCCGGAGAACCGGGCGATACCGCCTTCACAAACTTTACCCTTCCGACAAGATAGAGAAACGGCTTACCAACTGACACACGGGATGAGCTGTGGCGATTTGTAAGCGCCCGGCCGGTTTCGTTGACAACAAAACCGCCTCACAGGTATATATTTTTCACTAAATGGAAGGCGTTTCCATTCTCGCCATCGGTGACGTTCACCTCGGTACCGTCTGTTCGGCCTTGCCCGCCGGGATCGCATCGTGGGGCGTCGACCCGAGAGAGCTCACGCCCGCGGCCGGACTCCGGCTTTCCGTTGATTTCGCAATCGAGCAGCAGGTTGACGCGGTGCTGTTTGCCGGCGACCTCGTCGAGAACACCAATGCAAGATTCGAGGCGATGCTGCCGCTCGAGGAAGGTGTTCGGCGGCTGCTGGATGCCGGAATCGAGGTCATCGCCGTCGCCGGCAATCATGACGTCGAGGCATTGCCACGGCTCGCGGCCCTGATCGACGGGTTCACCCTGCTGGGCGCCGGCGGCCGGTGGGAAGCGAGAACGATATCGAAAGGCGGTTCTCCCGCCGTCCAGGTGGTGGGCTGGTCTTTCGGCGAAACGCATGTGCGCCAGAGTCCGGTGGCGGAATTGCTCCGGCGGCCGCTTCCGCCGCCGTCGCCCCCGGTTCCCCGGATCGGTCTGCTGCACGCGGACCTGAACGCCGCTGGAGGCCATTTTGCACCCGTGACCCAGGCCCAGCTCGACGACACCGGCTACGACGCCTGGCTTCTGGGTCACATCCACAAACCTACCCTCGGCGGGTTGTCCACCTCAACCGGAACCCGACCGTCCGGCTATCTCGGTTCGCTTGTCGGGCTAGACCCGTCGGAAACGGGCCCTCATGGACCCTGGCGCCTGGTGGTGTCCGAAGGCGGCAGCATCGACCTCATGCAGGTCCCCCTCGCTCCGCTGAGGTGGGAGCTTGTGACCGTGTCGGTCGAAGGCGTGGGGCGTGTCGAGGACGTGCCTGACAGGATGCTGGGCGAGGCGGAGAGGCTTGTCCACCAACTCGAGCAGGACGCTCCGCCTCCCCGCGCCCTCGGTCTGCGCGTGCGGCTCACGGGGACAGGCGCCTGCTATGAGGACATCCGACGCTGGATTGCCGGCGGCGAGTGGAACTCCGTGGGGCGGGTCGTCGGCGGCACGGCGGTCTTCTTCAACAAGGTCGTCGACGCGATGGAGCTGCGGCTGGACCTGGCGGAGATCGCTTCCGGAGATGATCCCGCCGCTCTCATGGCGCGACGGCTTCTGATGCTCAGGCACGACGATGACCGGTCGAAGGCGATGCTCGACGAGGTGCGCGCGGCCTTGAGCGAAACCGCCGGGCAAGACGTCTGGTCGCCGGTTCAGGACCATCGCCATGCGACGGACCCCCTGTCGGACGATGCCTTGCGCGATCTCCTCTTCCGCGCGGGGAAGGCTGCGTTGAGCGCCATGGTCTCCGGCCGCGAGCAAGGCGACGCATCGTGAAACTGAAGCGGCTCGCCATCAATCGGCTGCCCGGGATCAGCGAACCCTTCGAGATCGAAGCGGCGGGCGCGGGCTTCCACGTCGTGTACGGTCCCAACGGCATCGGCAAGTCGAGCATCTGCCGCGCGGTCGAGGGGTTGTACTGGGAAGACCGCGGTCCCTCGCGCCCGACATCGGTAAACGCTGAGTTCGAGCTGGATGGAGAGTCGTGGCAGGGAGAACGCGAAGGCGAGCGCGTGCGCTGGCAGCGCGGCGCCGAGCGCAATGTCTTTCCGAATCTGCCCCCATCCTACAACCACCGCTGTTTCTTCCTGAACCTGTGGGATCTGATCGATTCGTCCCGGGACGGCACGGTGGACATCGCCTCGGAAATCCGGCGGCAGATGTCCGGCGGATTCGATCTGGACAAGATCGCCTCGGACCTGTTCAGCGGCATCGCCACCCACCGTAGCCGCGATGAACGAAACGAGTTCAACAAGGCGTCGGACAATTTGCGGGAAGCGGTGGGAAAGCACACCGACCTCCAACAGCGCGGAAGTGACCTCGAAGAACTGAAGACACAGCTCCATGAGGCCGAAACCGCCGCCCGCCGGCTCACTCTTGTTGACCGTGCCATCGGGCTTGCGCGCCGCCGGGAAGAACTCGCGGGCATCGTCGAGAGGATACAGGCCTTGCCGGACGCGCTGGCGAGCATGACCGGCAAGGAGGTCGAGGAGCTTGAGCGGCAGCAGGCTCAAGTAGACGAGCTTGCCGAACGGGGCCGCAATCTCGAAAACGAGTTGGGCGAAGCGCGCGAGGCGGGGCGGGAGTCCGGACTTGCCGAGCCCCTGGAGGCGGTCGACTTCGCGGCCTGGCGCGAAGACGCGGACGAGCTGGGACGTATCGAAGTGGCGCTAGAGGCCGCAAGGAGCGAACGCAGCGCCACCCGAAACAGGCTTGCCTCGGAGTTGACCGCCATGGGCGGGGGCGACGTCAGCAACGTGGCGCTGACTTTGCCCAAGCACGCCGAGTTGTTCGAGTTCCTGCGGTCGAGCCACGCACACGATACTCGGGTCGGCGTCGTCCGGGAACGGCTGCGTCTCGTCGAGCGCGTCCCGGAACCGAAGGACGGCCAGCGCGAGCTGGAGGCGTTCCAGGATGCGGCCGAGGCGCTGCGTTCCTGGCTCCGCGTGCCCGGACCCGAGGGTCCGGGCGTCCGGGTCCGCGCCCGGTGGCCCTGGCTCCTGCTGGCCCTTTTGTTGATCCTGGCGGGCGCCGCACCGGCCGTGCTAGGACCGGCCGCGGCGGTGGACCCGTCGCTGACCCCCCTCGCGGCCGCGGGCGCCGGCATCGCGCTGGCGGCGCTGCTGGTAGGCAATCGAAGGACTTCCCGCGCCCGAAGGGACGCCGCGTGCGCCGCGTTCGAGCTACTGGACCTCGAAGCGCCCGAGCAATGGGACACTCCATCCGTGGAGTCGCGGCTGCACGGCCTGGAGGGCGAAGCCGCGGACCTCCAGGCGTCCTTGCGGCGGGCGCGTGACCGCGACGTGGAACAGCAAACCCTCGAAAACGAGCTGGAGGGTCTGCGGGAACAGAAACGCACCCTCGATGCCCGCAGACGGGAACTGACGGACAGCCTCGGCCTCGGCACGCTTCCACCCGACGCGGAACTGGTGGATTTCGTGCGGGCGCTCGATCAATACCGCCTGGCTCGTGGCGATGACGAAGCCGCGGCGGGTAAGGTCAAGGGCCTCGAAGAACGGCATGCCGCCCTTCTGGCGAGCCTGGCGGGTGTCCTGGAAGAACAAGGGGAACCACGGCCGGCAACCGCCGCTACGGCCAGCGCGCGCCTCAACCACCTCGCGGACCGGAACTCGCGGTTGGAACGGGCGCTTTCCGCCGAACGGTCCCTGGCGCGTCAACTCGGCGAAAACGCCGCCGCCCGCGAAGGGGCGCTCCGTTCCATCGGGCAGATCTACGCCGAAGCGGGGATGAAGGAAGGGGATCTGAACGGCCTGTTGTCGCTCGTCCATTCACTGCAGCGATATCGCGAGCTGAACCACGAAAAAACGAGCCTCGAAGGCCAGATCGATCTCGACCGCACGGAACTTCAGAAAGCAGGCGAATCGGAACTGGCGGAGTGCGACGTTCTGTCGCTGGTTCCGATCAAGGACGGCTTGTCCCGCCTGGTGGCGAGAGCGGACGAGTTGAGGACCGAGATCGCCGAGATCACGACCCGGATGAACGAAGCGAGGAGCGGCAGCGGCGTGCAGGAGCTCATTGCCGGTCGCGAAAAAGCCCGTGCGAGACTGCGGGACCTCCGCGACGAGGCGTTGTACGCGAGCGCAGGGAGATATCTCGTCGACGCCGTCGAAGAGGAGTACGAGCAGACACGGATGCCCCGCGTCCTCGAACGGGCACGCGACCATTTCTCCCGTTTCACCGATCACAACTATGAACTGCGGCTGGGAAAGGGCGCGGGGACGCCTCGTCTCCTGGCAGTCGAGTTGAACAGCAGGGAAGAGCGGGAACTCGACGAGCTATCAAGCGGTACGCGGGCCCAGTTGCTGTTGGCGGCACGCATTGCGTTCGCCGAGCATGTAGAGCAGGAAAAGGTCCTGCCGCTCTTCCTCGATGAAGCACTCGACCAGAGCGATCCCAAGCGATTCGAGGCCGTCGTGCGAAGCCTTGGGCGCATCGCAAGTGAACAGGACCGCCAGATCTTCTATCTCACCAGCGACCCTCTGGACGTCGACCGGATTCGGGACGCGCTCGGCAAGGAGGATTGCGCGGTCGCCGCCTCCATCGATCTGGGCTGGATACGAACGAACGCCGTCAGCGCGGGCGGGCCGCAGGCGCTCCGTGTTGATACGGGACCGGCGGTTCCCGCGCCCGATGGGTTGTCGCCCGAGGAGTATGGGGCGGCTCTGGGTGTGCCGGCATTCCGTCCGGCGCTCGGGTACGCCGAGCAGCATTTTTTTTACGTCCTGTGGGACGATCTCGACCTGTTGCACGACCTGTTGTCCAACGGCATCGAGCGGGCCGGACAATGGAGGACGGTTTCGGGCACTCCGCTCGCCGGAAGGCTGGGCTCCCGTTCAACCGCTCCGCCGGAGATCCCGCTGCGGCTGGACCTGCTCGATGTCTTTTGCGAGTTGTGGAAACAGGGAAGGAATCGACCCGTCGGCCGCGACGCCCTCGAAGACAGCGGCGCCCTGGCAGAGCCGTTCCTCGATGAAGCGGTCGTCATCGCGGGCGAGCTGGACGGCGATCCGGAAAGGCTTCTCACCACCCTCCGCGAGACCAGGGATCCGCGTGTGCGGGGTTTTCGGAAAAGTAGTTTCCGGAGGCTCAGGCGCCATCTGATCGAGAACGGTTATCTCGACGAACGCCCTGTTCTCACCGAAAGCGAACTGCAACTCCGTGCGCTGACCACCCCGGCGGCCAACCGTTTGCCGCAAGGAATCGCCAGCGGCTGCCTCAAGCGCTGGTGGGAGTGGGCGCGGAAGTTTGCCGAAACTGAAGCAAGGTAACAGGCGTCCCCGACGCAAAGACCGTCGTGGTCGCTTCCCTTGATGACGGCATGCGGGCTACAAGTCCGGCACGAGCACGAGCTTGAGCGCCTCGCCGTCCCGGATCAGGTCAAATCCCCGCGACGCCTGGGAGAGCGGCAGGACGTGGCTGCGGACCGGGGCGAGGTCGACGGCGCCCGCGGCCAGGAGTTCGGTGGCGTGCTGCCAGGTTTGCCATATCTGCCGCCCGTGGATGTTGTGCATCACCGGACACTTGAGCAGCCAGTGGGTGAAGTCGACGGGGATGGCCGTTGGGGGCGCGCCCACCAGCCGGAAGTCGCCACCCTTGGTTAGGGAGGCGAAGACGGCGTTGAAGCCGGCTTCGCTGCCCGAGAACTCCAGGCCGACATCGACGCCGGCGCCTTCGGTCATGTCATCCACCGCGCTCGCCAGGTCCTCGTTGCCGGCATCCACCGCGCGGTCGGCGCCCACGGCTTCGGCCGCGCGGAGACGAAGCGGGTTGATGTCGCAGGCGATGATCCTGCGGGCGCCCAGGGCACGCGCGACCGCCACCGCCATCAGTCCAATAGGCCCGCAGCCATTCACCAGCACCGACAGGCCCGCGACGCCGGCGCCCGCGAGGCAGGCGTGGACGGCGATGCCGAACGGCTCGAGCATGGCCGCGGTCTCGTGCGGAAGGCCGGGCGGGTTTACCCATGCGATGGACGCGGGCACGGTCAGGTACTCGGCGAACGCGCCGTCGATGTCGATGCCCGGGTAGCGGGTGTTCTCGCAAAGATGGGCGCGTCCGAGCCGGCAGGACCGGCACTGGCCGCAGAATATGTGGCTCTCGAGGCTGACCCGGTCGCCGGCCGCGAGGCCCTCGACCCCCGGACCAATGGCCTCGACGGTGCCCGAGACCTCATGTCCCAGGACCCGGGGCAGCACCATCCGGCGCGCCATGCGCGGCGCCCAGTTGTAGATCTGCATGTCGGTGCCGCAGATCCCGGCCGCGCCGACCCGGATCAGCAACTCGCCGGGCCCCGGGTCGCGCGGCTCCATCTCGCGTAGCGCGATGCCGCCCACTTCGGGAGCGATCTTCTGAAGACCGAGCAAGGGAGCTCTCTACAGGTGGTAAATGTCCACCGGCCCTTCGAGCCGGTCGTCGATGAAGGTGATCTTCTTTCGCGCGATCCTGAGGGCGCCGTCGATGCGCCTGAACGCGAAGTCGTAGCGGCTGCCGCGGGTCGCCGCCCCCTTCTTGCCGTAGACGTGCACGATGCAGTTGGCGGTGGCCTCGATCGCGTCTCCCTCCGCGCTCTCCACCAGCACGTTGCCGATGACGTGCACGGTGCGGTCGAGAGGAAGCGAGGCCCAGGACTGGCGCGACTCGATGCGGAACACCCGGTCTTCGAGCCGGCCGCGGTTCTTGAGATAGATCAGGTTGAGCTGGGTCTCGGGATCGGTGGTGGTCTCCTCCTCGCTGGCCCAGGCCGGCGCCCAGTACACGGCGTCCTCGGCGTAGAGGTCGAGCCACTCGTTCCAGCGGCGCCGGTCGAGCAGCATGGCCTCGCGGTTGATGAGGGCCGCGACCTCGCGCTCCAGTCCGGCATCGATGCCGTCCGTGCGCATCTAGCGTCCCGCTCCGTTTTCCAGCCGATCGAGCCATGCGCGGTAGAAACCGAGAAACATTCCCTCGTGTTCCCAGTCGGGGCAGGATGCCACCGGCTCGAAGCCCAGGTCACGGGCGCCTTGGTCGGGGCCGGCGACCAGGGCGTCCAGGCCGCGGGTCATGTCGTTCCACTGGCTCGGCGGTCCCGTAGAGCCGTCCTGGACGGCTTCGAGCGCGGCGGCGTCGTCCGACGTGGCCATCCCGGCCGTCAGGTAGAAGTCCTCGAACTTCCTGAGGCGCGCCGCCCGCGCCGCCGGGCTCTCTCCCCTGGGCGCGATGCAGTAGACCGAGACCTCGGTCAAGGCGGGGGAGATGGGTTTCACCAGGCGGATCTGCGTCGACGGATTGTCCATCAGCATGACGTTGGGAAACACGTGGAGGTTGCGGCCGCGGTTGAGGATCCAGTCGACCTCCGCCGGCTTGAGTTTCTCTTCGAGCCACGCCCGCGCCTCGTAGATCGGGCGGACGTGCGGCGTGATGTGTTGCGCCCACAGCCCCATGTGGCCGTTGCCGAGGTCGTAGGTGCCGCTGGGAACCTTGCTCCGGATGCGCCCGGACTCGGTCCGTCCCATCCCGGCGGTGGCGTCCCGGGCTTCGCGCTGGGCCGTGGTGGCGGCGAACACGCTGTGGAGGGTGGTCACGTGGTAGCCGTCGACGCTGTTCTCGGACTGGAGCTTCCAGTTGCCGTGGACCACGTAGGTAGAGCAGCCGGGTACGACCTCCAGCCCGTCCCGCGCCTGGTCGGCCAGGAGGTCGACCCAGCGCGCCGCGGCCGCCAGGTGGTCCCGGAGCGCGGGCACGTCGCTCCTCAGGCTCCCGAACACGAACCCCTTGTAGGAGTCGAGGGCGCCGATCCGGCGGAGGTCGAAGCGCCCGCCCGACCGTTCCTCGGCGGCGTAGCCCAACTCCTCGTTCTTGATGCTGATGCAGCGTCCGCCGCGGTCGTACACCCAGCCGTGGAAACGGCAGGTGAGCACATTCACGTTTCCCTGCTTGAGCGGGGTCAGCACCGCGCCCCGGTGGGAGCAGGAATTGATGTAGCAACCCAGCGATCCGTCCGTCTGGCGCATCACGTAGACCGGCTGGCGGCCGATTTCCGTCGCCCAATAGTCGCCCGGCTTCTCCACCTGGCTTTCGTGGCAGAGGAAAACCCAACCGCCCTCGAAGATGCGCTCGATCTCCGCCTCGAAGACCGCCTCGTCGGTGTAGACGGCCCGGTCGACCCGGAAGACTCCCTCGTCGACCCGGTCATCGACCAGGTCGCGGAAGCGGTTTCGTCGGACGCCGTCTGCCATTGTAGACATGATTGCTTCTCCTTCGTCGAAAAATATAGGAGGTGCTCGGACGAATCAAGGACGGGCGCCCAGCCTTGGCCAGCTTCAAACACGTGGTGCGGTCGAAATCGGCGATCTGACTATCCCATTGTGACTAAAAGTGTCATGTTATCGGAGTAATGTCCGCACATGCCGCACCACACGCTCGCGATGTTGTCACGGATCTGGCGGCTCGCGGCCAGTATCATTTCAATCTCGCCGAGCTGCGATCGGCACTCGGCATTTCCCACGACGCGGCAAGGCAGGCGTTGAGCCGTCTGGCGGCTCGGGGCGAGATCGCGAGCCCCGGTCGCGGGTTCTACGTCATCGTGCCGCCTGAGTACAGGCGTCTCGGTTGCCTGCCCGCAGACCAGTTCATCGCGGCCCTCATGGAGAACCGGAGGGCCCGGTACTACGTAGGGCTCCTGTCCGCCGCACAGTACCACGGTGCAGCTCATCATCGTCCGCAGGAGTTCCAGGTCATCCTCGAAAAGAACAGGCCGGCGATCGCGTGCGGTTCCGTCAGGGTGGCCTTCGTTGCACGCCGGAACATGGGCGTCGTGCCGGTGCAGAGCTTCAACAATCCGCGCGGAACGGTTCTGGTCTCGACTGTGGAGGCGACGGCAGTTGATCTTGTTGGATACGTGCACCGCGCCGGCGGAGTGGATCGGGTCGCCGGCGTTCTCTCCGAGCTCGGCGAGGACCTGGACCCGAAGCGGCTCGTCGATGCTTCGAAGACGGCGTCGATCCTGTGGGCTCAGCGTCTCGGTTATCTCCTCGAACATGTCGGAGCCGGAGACAAGGCCGTTCTGCTCAAGGATCACGTGCGAAAGTGCGCACGAAACTTCACGAAACTGTTGCCCGGTGCGAATGCCGACAGTGCGCCGCGGTCGAAGGACTGGCGGCTATACATCAACGTGGAGGTCGAGACGGAAGCGTGATTCCACGCGACTACATCACCGAATGGCGGGCGCGGGCGCCATGGAGCGAGGATTTTCAGGTCGAGCAGGACCCAATAGTCAGCTGCGCAGTGGTAGAGATGCTCTCCGAGGCAATTCTACCCCGGACACGGCTCTCCTTGGAGGCACAACGCTCTGACATCTTTCTTCCGGTCGAGCTATGGCAAGAGACGCTAGCAGGTTGTTGAAAAAGTCTATCTGACGCGGAAAACTGATTCGTATGTTCGTACCGAGACGGAGGAGTCGATGAGAGGCACTGATCCGCGTCAAGAAGGGATGTTCAGCTATATATCGCCGGAGGCCCGTGTTCCGCAGGACCATCCGTTGCGGCCGATCCGGGAGATGGTGAACCGGGCGCTGGAAGAGCTGTCGCGGGAGTTGGAAGCGATGTACTCGCACACGGGGCGGCCTTCGATCGCGCCGGAACAGTTGCTGCGGGCGCTGCTGTTGCAGGTTCTCTACTCGATCCGCAGCGAACGGCTTTTGGTGGAGCAACTGGACTACAACCTTTTGTTTCGATGGTTCGTGGGGCTGTCGATGGACGACCCGGTATGGGACCACTCGACGTTCACGAAGAACCGGGAGCGGTTGATCGGCTCGGACATCGCGCGGGAGTTTTTTGCGAAGGTGCTGGAGCAGGCACGGGAGGGGCGGCTTTTGTCGGATGAACACTTCAGCGTGGATGGGACGTTGCTGGAGGCGTGGGCGTCGATGAAGTCGTTTCGTGCCAAGGGCGGGAAGGGACCGGGCGGTGGCGGACGCAATGCCGAGAGAGACTTTCGGGGCGAGAAGCGCAGCAATGCAACCCATGAGTCCAACACCGACCCGCAGGCCCTGCAGTACCGCAAGAGCAAGGGGCAGGAAGCGAAGTTGTGCTACCTGGGGCATGCCTTGATGGACAACCGCCATGGACTGATCGTTGACACCCGCACCACCCAAGCCAGCGGCCGGGCTGAGCGGGAGTCGGCACTGGCCATGCTGGAGGCGCGACCCGGCAAGGGTCGCCTCACCGTCGGTGCGGACAAGGGGTACGATACCCAAGACTTTGTCGAGGGGTTGCGCTGGGTGAACGTGAGTCCTCATGTGGCGCAGAACGACAGCAACCGGCGTTCGGCCATTGACCGCCGCACTACCCGTCACACGGGCTACGCCCACAGCCAGCGGGTGCGCAAGCGGATCGAGGAAGCCTTCGGCTGGGCCAAGACCGTCGGCGGGTTGCGCAAACTCAAGCATCGGGGGTTACCCAAGGTGGACTTTCAGTTCACCCTGACCTTCGCTGCCTACAACCTGGTACGGCTGCGAACCCTGGGAGTCGGCACATGAGCCTGCTCGCTGTGGCGGCGTACGTCTGCACCACCGTCTCGGCCACGGAAAGAGTCGCAAATGAGCACTATCCCAATCCGTCGAGTGTTCTGTTCCCAGCCCGTCGCTCTCCGCACCTCTTACCAATCCTCAGTTCCGTGAGTTTTTCCACGGCCTGCTAGAGGAGAGAAGGAGAGCGAAGTGAACCGCCCCGGGTTCACCGGAGACTCTATTCTTTGAGAGGATGGGGTCATGAAGAAGTCAACGAGGTATTCACCGGAGGTCCGGGAGAGGGCGGTTCGGATGGTGTTGGAGCATCAGGCGGGATACGGATCGCAGTGGGCGGCGATCATGTCGGTGGCGTCGAAGCTTGGGTGCACGGCGGAGACGTTGCGCAAGTGGGTGCGCCGGGCGGAGGGCGAAGCGGGTGAGGGGGCGGGGCAGAAGAGCGAAGGGGGAGAGCGGCTCAAGGCGCTGGAGCGGGAGAACCGGGAGCTTCGCCGGGCGAACGAGATATTGCGCAAGGCGGCGGCTTTTTTCGCCCAGGCGGAGCTCGACCGCCGCGGGACGTAATGGTGTCGTTCATCGACGCGCACCGGGAAGCTTACGGGGTCGAGCCGATCTGCAAGGAGTTGCCGATCGCCCCCTCGACCTACTACGAGTCCAAGGCGCGAGAGGCCGGTCGTAGTCGGCTACCGGTGCGAACGCAGTGGGACACGGTGCTGCGGGCGGAGATCCGGCGGGTGTGGGAGGAGAACTTCGGGGTGTACGGGGTGCGCAAGGTATGGCGTGCGCTCAACCGGGAGGGCCTTGTGGTGGCCCGATGCACGGTGGCGCGGTTGATGAGGGAGCTGGGACTTCGTGGCGTGGTCCGGGGTCGGAGGTCGAAGACGACCCTGACGACGAAAGAGTTGGCACGGCCAGCAGACCGAGTGAACCGGGTGTTCGAGGCCAGCCGGCCGAATGCGCTGTGGGTGGCGGATCTGACCTACGTGGCGACCTGGCGCGGCTTCGTCTACGTTGCCCTTGTCGTCGACGCCTATGCCCGGCGCATCGTAGGCTGGCGCGTCTCGGACTCGTTGCACACAGACCTTGCCCTGGACGCCCTTGAGCAGGCGCTCTATGACCGCACGGTGGGCGCTGAGGGCGCTCTGGTGCACCACAGCGACCGTGGCGCCCAGTACCTGTCGATCCGCTACACCGAGCGCTTGGCTGAGGCCGGGGTTGAGCCGTCGGTGGGTCGCGTCGGGGATTCCTACGACAATGCCCTGGCCGAGTCCATCATCGGCTTGTACAAGACCGAGGTGATTCGTCAACGCGGCCCCTGGCGTCATCTTGAAGCAGTCGAGTTCGCCACCCTCGAATGGGTCGACTGGTTCAACCACCGCCGACTCCTCGAAGGGATCGGCTATGTGCCCCCGGCAGAACTCGAAGAGGCGTACGATCGGCAGTGCGAAGAGTCGGCCATGGTGGCCTGACTCAAACAATTCCGTCTCCGGTAAACCCGGGGCGGTTCAAAGCTCGTGTCTCACTTCGTTTGGTCAAATGTCTTCGTCCAGATGATCGTGGCCTTGCCGTTCGGCATGACTCGTTGAGGCGCTACCGGTGGTGTTCGACGAGTCGGGCTCGTCGTCCCCCAGTAAGAATCTGAACTCCTTCTCCAACTCCACGAGAGCCTTTTCTATTTCAGTGCCTACACGTTGCTCGATCTCAAACCATCGTTTCGCGCTATCTTGTGTGTTCCCGGATTCCACCCTGAGCCGGAATTCTGTTCCCGTGCGGACCATGTTTCCATTAATTTCGTCCAGCTTAGTCGCGGTCTCTTGAGGAAAGAAAATACGCCTTTTGTAGTATGACCCAAAGAAATCCTTATGAGCCTCAACCAACTTGTTATAACGTTCTTCCTTGGTAGGCTCGCCAGGAACCTCAAGTGACTTTACGTAGTCCTTAAGACAGAGATACAGCTCTCGAAGGCAAGAATACGTCTCGGAAATTACCGTAGCTCGCGTATCATGGAGACGAGTAAATCGAATTTGATGCTCCAGAGACGCGTCTCTTAGTTTGGAACGTAGCCTCTCTATTTCAACTTCCGACTGGGCTTTTAACTGGGCCTTATGGGTTTCGAGTTTTTCGGCGTACTCGGCTTGTATCGCGGCCTTAATTCGCTCAGAAATCCATAGCTTAGTTAACCAAACGATGGAAGAGGCGACACCACCACTTACCAAGGCCGAAGCAACAACTTGAAGAATGAAATGTTCAACTTGATCCATTTGCTATCTTCAGGGTTTACTTACCGCGGATCAGGGGCTATTCACGTGGCGGTATAGACGCCCTCGATCGCCCTGACCGCCTCCGCAACCGCCACGTCGGCGCCTTCCTCCTTCAGGATCTGTCCCAGCGCCTGGACCAGCGCGACCACGTTCTCCCGCCGGCTCGACTCCCCCATCAACCCGATGCGCCAGGTCTTGCCGGCGAGGGCGCCGAGACCGCCGCCGATCTCGATGTTGAAGTCCAGCAGCAGGCGCTTGCGGATGGCGCCGTCGTTGAGCCCCTCGGGGATCTTGACGCTGTTGAGCATCCACAGGCGGTGGCCCTCCTGGGAGGCCAGGGGGATGCCCAGCACCTCGAGGCCGGCCACCAGCGCCCGGTGGTTCAGTTCGTGGCGCGCGAAGCGGGCCTCCAGGCCTTCCTTCTCGACCTCGCTCAGGGCGGCGTGAAGGCCGTAGTTCATGGAGATGGGGGCGGTGTGGTGGTAGGCGCGGTCCTCGCCCCAGTAGCGCTCGATCATGGTGAGGTCCAGGTACCAGCTCTTGACCTTGCCCTTGCGCCGGCCCAGTTTGTCGCGGGCGGCTTGGTTGAATGACACCGGCGACAGCCCGGGAGGGCAGCTCAGGCACTTCTGGGTGCCGCTGTAGGCGGCGTCGACGTTCCAGGCGTCGAGGGTCACCGGACAGCCGCCGAGCGAGGTCACGGTGTCCAGCACCAGCAGGGCGCCGGCGTCGTGGGCGAGGCGGGAAATCTCCTCCACGGGTTGCCACACGCCGGTGGAGGTTTCCGCGTGCACCAGCGTCACGATGTCGACCTTGTGGTCCTTGAGGGCCTGCTCCACCTGCTCGGGCCGGATGATCTCGCCCCAGGGGGCCTCGACCTTGACTAGGTTGCCCCCCAGGCGCTCGACGATGTCCGCCATGCGGGTGCCGAAGACGCCGTTGACGCACACCAGCACGGTGTCGCCTTCCTCGATGAGGTTCACGAGGCAGGTCTCCATGCCCGCGCTGCCGGTGCCCGACACCGGGAAGGTCAGATCGTTCTCGGTGTGGAACAGCCAGCGCAGCATGGCCTTGCTCTCTTCCATGATCTTGAAGAATTCCGGGTCCAGGTGCCCGACGACCGGGGCCGACAGCGCCTCCAGCACCTTGGGGTGCGGGTTGCTGGGGCCGGGTCCGAGGAGAATTCTCTTGGGCGGGTTCAACGGCGAAGCCATGCGGTTGCTCCTTGGGGTTATTGCGATTTTCCCTGGGTTTCTTTGTTTGTGAGCGGCTCGGGCGCGGTGTATCCTGCTATTTTTCAAGGTAATAGCACCCGCGAAGCGGGGCCACAAACCTTCCTGCCTCCATGAACCTCGACAAACAGTTGGCGGAAACCCTGGTCCGGACCGGTATGCTGGCGCCCGGTGACGCGGTGCTGGTGGGGGTGTCCGGCGGCCCGGATTCCATCGCATTGCTGCATTTCCTGCACGAGATCGCCGCCTCCTTCCGCCTTCGTCTGGAGGTGGCCCACGCCGAGCACGGCATCCGCGGGGACGAGAGCCGTGACGATGCCGAATTTGTCCGCGGAATCGCCGCCGGCTTGTCGCTGCCCTTCCATCTTACGCGCCTGGAACTGGCGCGGCCGGGCCGGGATCGCCTTTCCGGGAACGTGGAGGCCCTGGCGCGGGAGCGGCGTTACCGGTTCTTCGCCGAAGTGGCAGCGAAACGGCAAATCGCCAGGGTGGCGGTGGGGCACAACCGCGATGACCAGGTGGAAACCATGTTCATGTGGCTGCTCCGGGGTTGTGGCCCGGAGGGGTTGCGGGGAATGCCTGCGCTGCGGCCCCTGGCGCCGGACGTTGGCGGCGCCGAAGAGGCCGTGTTGATCCGTCCGCTTCTGGATCTCTCCCGCCGCGACATCCTCGCCTTCCTGGAGAGCCGGGGGCTCGAGCACCGGGAGGACCGCACCAACCGCGACACCCGCTACCTGCGGAACTGGATCCGCCTGAACCTGCTGCCGGGGCTCCGGGATCGGAGCGACGGCGGCCTGGAGGAACGGCTCGGCCGCCTGGGCGGGATGCTGCGCTCCGACAACGCGCTCCTGGAGCGATGGGTCGCCGAGGCCTATCCACGGGTCGCCCACGGAGACGCGTTGGACCGCGCGGCCTTTCTCGGGCTTGAACCCGACCTCCAGGCGCGGATGCTGCGCTTCTGGCTCGGCCTTGGACTGGGGACGCTCCGGCGCATCGGCTTCGTCCACGTGGATGCCGTCCGGAAGGTCATCGGCGGGATCGCCCCCCACGGCAAGGTGTCGCTCCCGGGCGGCTGGAGGGTCGTCCGGGAGTACGATTCCGTGCGGCTGGTCCGGTCCACCGGCTCCCCCCGGCCGGACGACTACTGCTACGCGCTGCCGCTGGAGGGCGATGTGGAGATCCCCGAGGCCGGCGTCCGGGTCACGGCGTGGCGTTCCGACAGCCGGGAACGCGCGGAGGGCGATTTCGAGGCGGCCTTCGATCTCTCCCGCGTGGAGCGCGACGGCGGCGACCTCCGCCTGCGCAATTTCCGGCCCGGCGACCGGCTCCGGCCCCTGGGCATGGCCGGACACAAGAAGCTGAAGGACCTCTTCATCGACCTGAAGGTCCCGCGCTCCCGGCGCCGCACCCTGCCGCTGCTCCTGGCGGGCGAGGAAATCCTGTGGATTCCCGGTTGCGCCCGGAGCGATTTCGCCACGGTGGAGGCCGACACACGGACGGTCTGGCGTGTGAGGATCTCTCGGGTGCCTACGCAGGAGAATTGACTAACATAATCCGATAGGTCTACGATGAGTCAGGAGGGGGTCGAGAGATCCGGTGCGGTAGTCTTTTCCCCTGGTCGATGTCGTTACCGTAGAGAGGAGCGATGGGTAGATATCTGCCATACTCCGGCACGCACTCCATCCAAGAAGCGGTGGTTGCCCTTCATTTCCGGGGTACGTTCAACTCAGAGGCAGTAGGGCGAGCACAAAATAACGCTCAAGTTGAGCTCAGGAAGGCATTCCCCCGGTCGGGCGGGATACATGAACTGCAGGTTAATCAGACAGGTCAAGGTGTGGTTGTGCAAGAGTCAGGATCCCCTCGTCTTGCCGGATTTGAGCTCTCGCGGGTGAAGGCGGACGCAAAGCCTTCCCGTGTTCTTCGCATTGTGGGGAACATGCTGACAGTGAACTTTCTTGAGTACAAAAATTGGAAGAGCACTCTGAAAGACAGCTTGAGTTATATTAGGACCGTGTTGGCTCCTCTCACTCTAGTCGAAAACCCGATCATGGCGTTCAGCTTGAGATATATAGATCGATATACGTTCGATGGGCCAGCACATGAGCCCCGTGCGGAGATGTTGCTACGGAGAGGCTGTACATACATCGCCGAACGCTGTTTCGAAGGTGGACCGTTGTGGCACTGCCATTCTGGTTGGTTCGACCCATTAGAAACCGGAGATCGTGTCCTCAACCAACTGAATGTTGGAAGCGCAATTGTGGACCAAGCACCAACTGTTACTGTTGACCACAACGCGATCTGCCAATTGACGGCACCGCGACAAACGATTGAGTCGCTGTTCCAACCGCCTTCGGAAAAGATTGCTCGTCTCGAACACGTACTAAATGACCTCCATCGACGGAATGGCACGATCCTCAGGGCCATGCTTTTGCCGGAAATGTTGGCCTCAATAGGGATGGAAGCATGATGCTGCTTAACACTGCCGTGGACTATAGGACCTCCGTGGGCGAGGTTGTGGCATATCCGTTCGATGCTGATTGGGGCGCAAGGTCCGCATGGCCGGAAGAGACAGACACCGAGATGTATGCTTTCACGCCATCGAGCGGCGCGGCGGTTGAAGAAAACACGTTCGGGCCATTCGAGACCCTTGCGACTTGGCAATTGTGGGCACGACTGTCGGCTTTCCAACAGACTAGAGAAGATGAGCGCTGGCCCGGGGCTGTCTGGCCCGACGCTCAAGCCTTTAAGGATGCCTACACTTTTATTTCGCGGCTGCGCGACGCGATGATTCCCTTGCCTGAAATTAGCTTGGCTGACGATGGCGAGATCAATTTTCTTTGGAGCCAAGATGGTGTCCACGTCGATCTTGGGTTCTATGGTACGGGTACCTACTCCTATTTCGCCCGAGGGAAACGCGGACCTGGAATCCATCACGAGGACATTCCCGCATCCGAGGGATTGCCTTCCGAAATCACCACACTGTTTACGACCTGATCCAACATTGGCAGGTTCTTCTCTCCATCTCGATGAGTGCGTCAGCGCAGCTCCGGATCTCTCACCCGGTACTGTCGACGACGAGGAGCGTCTTCTTCGCGAGATGTTTAACCCTCAGCATGTGAGGGATGGGAAACTCTTGCCGTCGGCAATATCGTTGACGGATCTTCGTTGCAGGGGTTTCTCCGTCCATCGAATGAAGTACGTTACGGTCGAGTTCATAGAAGCATCCATACTAGAAAGGCTCTCCAGACCGAGGAAAACCCCTTGGCAAGATGAAGGTGTGGCGCGATTTCAGGCCCTGGCGGTGCGGCGCATTAGTGTCTGTGACCAACAGGCTCTTGTGGTGATCGACACGGCGCATGAGGACAATCACGGTCACGCCAGCATCTATGCCGCTGCCCCAGAAAAAGGTGACGCACACGCGCGCGAGTTGCGGGCGCTTCTCCTACCGCTTCTGCAAGAAAGAATGCCTGTACATCAAGCTTTCGAATAGAGTCGACACCACGGCGCCCGAGGAACTATCCGCTCCCGCCTGGAGCGCGACGGCGACCGGCTCCGGCCCCTGGGCATGGCCGGACACAAGAAGCTGAAGGACCTCTTCCATCGACCTGAAGGTCCCGCGCTCCCAGCGCCGCATCCTGCCCCTGCTCCTGGCGGGCGAGGAGATCCTGTGGGTTCCCGGTTGCGCCCGGAGCGGTTTCGCCCGAGTAGAACCCGATACCGGCGCCGTCTGGCGGGTCCGGATCTCCTAGCGGCCTCCGACGCCCGGCCGGTGGTACCCCGGCGCCTCTCGGTTGACTTGGGCCGTTCCGGTCCTTATTGAATTGTAGTAGGCATACCCGTGTGTTAACTTTTCCAGGGAAAGAGTAGGTTGGAGAAACCCCCTTTGAATCAAGCGACCAAGAACCTCGCCCTGTGGCTCGTCCTGGGGCTGATGTTCCTGCTGTTGTTCAACGTCTTCACCCGGCAGCAGGGGCGGGAGCCCGAGATCATCTTCAGCGATTTCTGGTCCGCGGTGGAGCGCGGCGACGTGCAGGAGGTGACGATCCAGGGCCAGCACGTCCACGGCAAGTACCAGAGCGGCGAGCGTTTCCGGACCTTTTCGCCCAGCGACCCCGACATGGTGAAGACGCTGCGGGAGAAGAACATCCGCATCGCCGCCAAGCCCGAGGACGATTCCCCGTGGTACTTCGTGCTGCTGGTGAACTGGTTCCCGATGCTGCTGCTCATAGGCGTCTGGATCTTCTTCATGCGCCAGATGCAGGTTGGGGGCGGCAAGGCCATGTCCTTCGGCAAGAGCCGGGCGCGGCTGCTGAACGAGAACCAGGCGCGGGTCACCTTCAGTGACGTCGCCGGAGTGGACGAAGCCAAGGACGAGCTGCAGGAAGTCATCGCCTTCCTCAAGGACCCCAAGAAGTTCACGCGCCTCGGCGGACGCATCCCCAAGGGCTGCCTGCTGGTGGGCCCGCCGGGCACCGGCAAGACCCTGCTGGCCCGGGCCATCGCCGGTGAGGCCGGGGTGCCTTTCTTCAGCATCAGCGGCTCGGATTTCGTCGAGATGTTCGTGGGCGTGGGCGCCTCGCGGGTGCGCGACCTGTTCGTGCAGGCCAAGAAGCAGGCGCCGTGCATCGTCTTCGTGGACGAGATCGACGCGGTCGGGCGTCAGCGCGGCGCCGGCCTGGGCGGCGGACACGACGAGCGCGAGCAGACCCTCAACCAGTTGCTGGTGGAGATGGACGGCTTCGAGGCCAACGACGGCGTGATCCTCATCGCCGCCACCAACCGGCCCGACGTGCTGGATCCGGCGCTGCTCCGGCCGGGGCGGTTCGACCGCCGCGTGGTGGTGCCGCGGCCCGACGTCAAGGGGCGCGAGGGCATCCTGGCGGTGCACAGCAAGCAGGTTCCCCTGGACAACGACGTGGATATCCGGGTGCTGGCCCGGGGGACTCCGGGTTTTGCCGGCGCGGACCTCGAAAACCTGGTGAACGAGGCGGCACTGCTCGCGGCCCGACACGACAAGGACAGGGTCAACATGAATGACTTTGAGCTCGCCAAGGACAAGGTCATGATGGGGACCGAACGCAAGAGCATGATCATCAGCGACGAGGAGAAGCGCAACACCGCCTACCACGAGTCCGGCCACGCGCTGGTGGCGAAGCTTCTGCCGGGGGCGGACCCGGTGCACAAGGTGACCATCATCCCGCGCGGCATGGCGCTGGGGCTGACCCAGCAGCTCCCCATGGACGAGCGCCACAGCCAGGACAAGCAGCATCTCCTGAACAACGTCACGATCCTGTTCGGCGGCCGCGTCGCCGAGGAGCTGGTCCTCGACCACATGACCACGGGCGCCGGCAACGACATCGAGCGCGCCACCGAGATCGCCCACCGGATGGTCTGCGAGTGGGGCATGAGCGAGAAGCTGGGGCCCATGACCTTCGGCAAGAAGGAAGAGCAGATCTTCCTAGGGCGCGATTTCACCCAGCAGCAGGACTACTCGGAGAGCACCGCGGTGGAGATCGACAGGGAGGTCCGGCACATCATCCAGGGGTGCTACAACAAGGCCAAGGAGATCCTGACCACGCACCTCGAGCTCTTGCACCGGGTCTCCAAGGAGCTGCTGGACAAGGAAGTGCTGGACGGCGCGGAGATCGACGTCATCGTCAACGAATACATGGGAGACAGCGGTCCCGACCTGCCCACGACACCCGTTCCCGCGTAGGGTTGGGTCTCAGACCCGCCCGCGCCGCACCGCGCTGTTGGCCGACACGGCCCGCCCCTGTCAGCGTCCGAGTCCACCGATGCGAACGAAGCGAAACCGGCCCGAGCCGTCCTTTCTCGGCGACTTCGGCCCGGTGCCGGCTCCGGTGCTGGCGACGCGCCACGGCGACGTGGACATGCGCTTGCGCACCGCGGTGATGGGCATCCTCAACGTCACCCCGGACTCCTTTTCCGACGGCGGCCGCTATGCCGGTGTCGAATCGGCGGTTGCCAGGGGCGTCGAGATGGCTCGGCAGGGCGCGAGCATCGTGGACGTGGGCGGGGAATCGACGCGCCCGGGGGCGGCGCCGGTCTCGGCGGCCGAGGAGTTGGAGCGGGTTGCGCGGGTCATCCGCGAGTTGCGGCGGCGGATCGACGTGCCCATCAGCATCGACACCTACAAGGAAGAGGTGGCCCGCGGCGCGCTGGCGGCAGGCGCGGACATGGTCAACGACGTCAGCGCCTTGCGCTTCGACTCCGCCATGGCCGCACTGGTGGCGCGGGAAGGCGTTCCGGTGGTGCTGATGCACATGAAGGGCAGGCCGCGGACCATGCAGATCGCGCCGCGCTACCGCGACGTGGTCGGGGAGGTGACCGCCTTTCTTCGGAAACGCGTCGCCTTTGCCGTGAGCAGCGGCGTTTCGGCGGACCGCATCGTGGTGGATCCCGGCATCGGCTTCGGCAAGGACCTCGACCACAACCTGGCGTTGCTGCGGGGCCTGGGCACGTTGGCGTCCCTGGGCCGGCCGGTGCTGGTGGGCCTTTCCCGGAAGGCTTTCCTCGGCCGTCTGCAGGAGACCACGGGAACGGAGAACCGCCTGGCGGGAAGCCTCGCCGGAGCGTCCGCGGCGGTGCTGGCCGGAGCCCACATGGTGCGGGTGCACGACGTGCTGGAGACTTGCAGGGCGGTGCGGGTGGCGGACGCGATCCGGGGAGCCCGGGAGACGGCCGTCCCCTAGTGTCCTGTCCGGTCAATTCGCGTGATAATATGCGGAGGTTTGTTGTCGTCGGCAAGGCGCGATGATCCGTAGGGGCGACCGGCGGTCGCCCCATGTGGCGGGCACCACCCGAGGAAGAGCAATGCAGCCGAAGGGCGCCAGGCAGAGTTCTCGACACCCTGTAGGCCGTCCGCACGGATTTTCTGGAAGGGAGATCATGACCTCCGATAGACCACAAGCCGAGCCGGACCGGCGCCGGCTGTTCGGCACCGACGGCATTCGCGGCATCGCCAACCAGGAGCCGATGACGTCCGAGACGTCGTTGAGGTTGGGCCGTGCCATCGCCCACGTGGTCGGCGACGACGGCTTGGGCAAGCCCGCGCGCGGCGCCCTGGGACGAAGGCGCACGCACCGGCGCCGGATCCTCGTGGGCAAGGACACCCGCCTCTCCGGGTACATGTTCGAGACCGCGCTGGCGTCCGGAATCTGTTCCATGGGCGCGGACGTCCTGCTGGTGGGGCCGCTGCCGACCCCGGGCGTGGCGTTCCTCACCCGCAGCATGCGCGCGGATGCCGGGGTGGTGATCTCGGCGTCGCACAACCCCTACCAGGATAACGGCATCAAGTTCTTTTCCAGCGACGGCTTCAAGCTCCCCGATGAATGGGAGCGGCGCATGGAGGCCATGGTCCGGGACGGAGACCACGACGGGCATCGTCCGGTGGCCACCGGGATCGGCAAGGCGTACCGCATCGGCGATGCCCTGGGGAGGACCGTCGACTTTCTCAAGAGCACGTTCCCGAGCCATCTGACCCTGGAGGGGCTCAAGATCGTGGTGGACTGCGCCAACGGCGCGGGATACCGCGTGGCGCCGGAGGTGCTGACGGAGCTGGGCGCCGAGGTCGTGCCGGTGGCGGTAGAGCCCGACGGCACGAACATCAACCTCGACTGCGGCTCGGTGTACCCGGAAAAGGCCCGCGCGGCCCTGCGCGAGCACGGCGCGGACCTGGCGGTGTGCCTGGACGGCGATGCCGACCGGGCGCTGTTCATCGACGAGAAGGGCGAGTTGGTGGACGGCGACGAAATCCTGGCCATGTGCGCCGTCGAGTTGAAGCGCGCCGGACGGCTCCCCACCGGCACGGTGGTGGCCACCGTGATGAGCAACATGGGGCTCGACCTCGCCCTGCGCGGGCACGGCATCGAGGTGCTGCGCACCGCCATCGGCGACCGCTACGTGGTGGAGGCCATGCGCCGGGACGGCCACAACCTCGGCGGCGAGCAGTCCGGCCACCTGGTGTTCCTGGACCACAACACCACCGGCGACGGCTGCCTCACGGCCTTGCAGGTGCTGGCGCTCATGACCGAGCGGGAACGGCCCCTGGGCGAGCTTCGCCGGATCATGGGCAAGCTGCCGCAGGTGATCGTCAACGTCCCGGTCCGGGAGAAGCGCCCGCTCTCCGAGTTGGCCCAGGTGCAGGCGTGCATCGCCGAGAGCGAGCACCTGCTGGACGGCCGCGGCCGGGTGCTGGTGCGCTATTCCGGCACCGAGCCGCTGGCCCGGGTGATGCTGGAGGGCGAGTCGGAAGACGAGATCCGGCGGCTGGCCCAGGGGATCGCCGACGCCATCGAGTCCAACCTGGGGGTGCCGGCATGACCCGGCTCGGCGTCAACGTGGATCACGTGGCCACCGTGCGCCAGGCGCGGATGATCGACATCCCGGACCCGGTGGAGGCGGCGCTCTTGGCCGAGCAGGCCGGTGCCGACCTGATCACGGTACACCTGCGCGAAGACCGCCGGCACATCCAGGAGCACGACGTCACCCGGCTGCGGCAACGGTTGACCGCGGGGCTCAACCTGGAAATGGCCGGAACCCCGGAAATGACCGGCCACGCCCTGGCCCTGAAGCCCGACGACGCCTGCCTGGTGCCCGAGCGGCGCGAGGAGCTGACCACCGAGGGCGGGCTCGATGTCGTCACCCACGGCAAGCAGCTCAGGGAGGTCGTGTCCCGCCTGCGCGACGCCGGGATCCGGGTGAGCCTGTTCGTAGACCCGGACCCGAGGCAGCTCGAAGCCAGCCGCGAGGCGGGTGCCGACGCCGTGGAGATCCATACCGGTGCCTACTGCGACGCCAGCGGGCCGCGGCAGGCCCAAGAGCTCGAGGCCGTGCGCAAGGCCGCTGCGGCGGCGGCCGGACTCGGGCTCGAGGTCCACGGCGGCCACGGCCTCAATGCCGGCAACGTCGCGCCCATCGCCGCCATCGAGGAGATCGTCGAGCTCAACATCGGCCACAGCATCGTCGCCCGCTCCATCATGGTGGGGATGGTCCAGGCGGTGCGGGAAATGAAGGCCCTCATCGCCGCGGCGGAATCCGCCGGCTCCTGACCCATGCGCGTCGTAACCGCAGCCGAGATGCGCCGCCTGGACCATCTCACCATCCACACCCACGGCGTTCCCAGCCTGAGGTTGATGGAGCGGGCGGGGCAGAGCGTGGTGGACGTCATCCTCAAACGCTGGACCCAACTCGCCAAGAACGGGGTCCTGGTGGTGGCGGGCAAGGGCAACAACGGCGGCGACGGCCTGGTCATCGCGCGGCTGCTGCACGAGCGGCTGGTGCCCTGCGAGGTGGCGTGCGTCGCCCGGGAGGAGGAACTGTCACCGGACGCGGCCACCAACCTCCAGCGCTATCGTTCCGCGGGAGGCGCGTTCACCGAGGTCGCCACCGGGGACCTCGAAACCCTGCGCCGCCGCATCGAGGACAAGGGGCTGCTGGTGGACGCGCTCCTGGGAACCGGGCTGCGCAGCCCGGTGGAGGGTTTTCTGGCTGACGTGGTGGAGCTCATGAACGCCTCGGGCGTGCCCATCGTGGCCGTGGACACGCCGTCCGGGCTGGATGCCGACCGGGGAACGCCCCTGGGAACCACCATCCAGGCCGAAGTCACGGTGACCTTGGGTTTGCCGAAGGCCGGGCAGGTGATCTACCCCGGCGTCGACTACTGCGGCGAGCTGGTGGTGGCCGACATCGGCATCCACCCGCAGGCCGAGGCCGAGGTGGCGCCGTCGGCGGAACTGCTGGACCCGGCCGAGCTGGTGTGGCTGCTGCCGAGACGGGCGGGCGACTCGCACAAGGGCAGCTTCGGCCACCTGCTGGTGATGGCGGGTTCCCGGGGCAAGACTGGAGCCGCGGTGCTCGGCTGCCGCGCGGCCATGCGCGTGGGCACGGGCCTGGTGACCCTGGCGGCGCCGCGCGCGCTCAACGAGATCGTGGCCGGCGCCCTGGTGGAGTCCATGACCGAGCCGCTGGGCCAGCCGGGCGAGGACCAGTGGCCGGCGCTGGACGCCACCGACTGGGCGGGTCTGGCGGAGCGCAAGAACGCGGTGCTGTTCGGTCCCGGCGTGGGCGTCCACGGCTCCGCCCGGAAGACGCTGGAGACGCTGCTGGAGCACTGCCGCCTGCCGTGGCTCATCGATGCCGACGGCCTCAACAACCTGGCGGAGGACGTGGCCCGCTTGCGGGACGCGCGGGTGCCGCCGGTGTTGACGCCGCACCCCGGCGAGATGAGCCGCCTCACCGGCCTGGACACGGCGGAAGTCAACGGCGACCGTATCGGCATTGCCCGGTCTTTCGCCGAGGACCATCGCTGTTATGTCGTCCTCAAGGGCGCCCGTACGGTGACGGCGACGCCGGAAGGGCTGGTCGCCATCAACCCCACCGGCAACTCCGGCATGGCCAGCGGCGGCATGGGCGACGTCCTTGCCGGCATCGTCGCGGGGTTCCTGGCCCAGGGCCTGCCACCGGAGGACGCCGTGCGCCTGGGCGTGTACCTGCACGGCCGCGCCGGCGACCGCGTCGCGGAGGACCGCGGCGGCGTGGGACTCATCGCCTCGGACCTGGTGGACGAGTTGCCGCGCACCATCAAGGAACTGGCGCAGATCAGGGAGATGATGGGGACTTGAAGACCGGCGAACATCACGTCACCACCGGCTCGCCGGAGGGAACACGGGCGCTCGGGCGGGCGCTGGCCGGGGCGCTCCGCGGCGGCGAGATCCTGGGGCTGTCCGGGGACCTGGGCAGCGGCAAGACCTGCTTCGTGCATGGCCTGGCCGAGGGGCTCGAAGTGGGCGGAAAGAGTTGGGTCCGGAGCCCGACCTTCACCCTCGTCAACGAGTACGAGGGCAGGCTTCCCATGGTCCACGTGGACCTGTTCCGCGTGGCCCAGGGGGCCGAGATGGAAGACCTGCACCTGGAGGAATACTTCGCCTCCGGCAGCGTCTGTGTCATCGAGTGGTTCGAGCGCCTCGACGCGGTGGGGGTCGACGAGTTCCTGGGCGTCAACTTCCGCTACGTGGACGAGGAGCGCCGGGAGCTGCGCTTCGTCGCCCGCGGACGGCGCTACGAGGAGTTGGTCGCGGGGTTGAAGGGGTAGGCAGGGAACGGGAGGGGCAGGTGTGCGGGCAGCCCTCACCCGGCCTTCGGCCACCCTCTCCCAGGGGGAGAGGGTCTTGGGATCGACGACGAGAGTTCGGCCCAAGCTCCCTCCGGCTCCCTCTCCCTCTGGGAGAGGGTCGGGGTGAGGGCGGCCGGGCGCAAGCAGAAATTGATACATGGCACTGATCGTACAGAAATACGGCGGCACCTCCGTCGGCATGGTGGAACGCATCCGCAACGTCGCGAGCCGCGTGGCCGCCGCGCGCGGACACGGGAACGACGTGGTGGTGGTGGTCTCGGCCATGTCCGGCGAGACCAACCGGCTCCTGAACCTGGCCAACCAGGTGTCGTCGCACGTGGACGACCGGGAGATCGATGTGCTGCTGGCGTCGGGGGAGCAGGTTTCCTGCGCTCTGCTGGCGCTGGCGCTGAAGGACCTGGGCCTGCCGGCGCGCTCCTTTCTCGGCCACCAGGTGCGCATCGCCACCGACAGCGCCCACGGCCGGGCGCGGATCAAGAGCATCGACTCCACCCGGGTGCTGGAGTCGCTCAAGCGCAACGAGGTGGTGGTGGTGGCGGGCTTCCAGGGGGTCGACGAGGGCGACAACATCACCACCCTGGGGCGCGGCGGCTCGGATACCAGCGCCGTGGCCATGGCCGCCGCCCTGGACGCCTCGGTGTGCGAGATCTATACGGACGTGGACGGCATCTACACGGCCGATCCCTTCGTGTGCCCCAGGGCGCGCAAGCTCGATCGGATCACTTACGACGAAATGCTGGAGATGGCCAGCCTGGGCGCCCGAGTGCTGCAGATCCGCTCCGTGGAGACGGCCAAGAGGTTAGGCGTCAGGGTGCACCTGCGCTCGAGTTTCAACGCTGCCGAGGGCACCTGGCTGGTCGAGGAGGAGGAACAGATGGACTCGGTTCTGGTTTCGGCAGTGACCTGCGACAACGACGAAGCCAAGATCACCATCCGCGGCGTGCCGGACCGCCCCGGCCTCGCGGCCCAGATCTTCGGCCCCATCGCCGAGGCCAACATCGTCGTGGACATGATCATCCAGAACGCCAGCGCCGACGGCACCACCGACGTCACTTTCACCGTGCCCAAGAAGGATCACGCAAAGGCCATGGAATTGATTGAAAAAAACGCGGCCTTGATCCAAGCTAAGGGGGTGACCTCCGACACGCGCATCGCCAAGGTGTCGGTGGTGGGCGTCGGAGTGAGAACCAACGCGGGCGTGGCGGCGAAGATGTTCCAGGCGTTGGCCGACCAGTCGATCAACATCGAGATGATCTCGACCTCCGAGATCAAGGTGTCGGTGGTGGTGGCCGAGAAGGACAGCCGCAGGGCGGTGGATTCGTTGCACGTTTCGTTGATCGAAAGCAGGTGAGTGCATGAGCGACTTGTTGTTGTACGACACGACCCTGAGGGACGGGTGTCAGAGCGAGGATGTCTCCTTCAGCCTGAAGGACAAGCTGCGCGTCGCCGAGAGCCTGGCGGAGTTGGGCATTCACTACATCGAAGGCGGCTATCCCGGCTCCAACCCCCGCGACGCCGAGTTCTTCAAGGCGGTCGGGAAGGTGAATCTCAGGAAGACCCGGGTCGCGTCCTTCGGGACCACGCGGAGGCCGTCGGTGAAGCCGGCCCAGGACGCCAGCCTGAAGCTGCTGCTGGCGGCCGAGACCCCGGTGGTGACATTGGTGGGCAAGACCTGGGACCTCCACGTGCGCGACGACCTGCGCATCAGCAAGAAGGCCAACCTGGAGGTCATCGCCGATTCCATCGAGTTCATGAAGTCGCGCGTCGACGAGGTGATTTTCGACGCCGAGCATTTCTTCGACGGCTACCGCAGCAACCCCGAATACGCGCTGGAGTGCCTGAAGGCGGCGGCGGCCGGCGGCGCCGACTGGATCGTCCTGTGCGACACCAACGGCGGCGGCATGCCCGCCGACATCGGCGCGGCGGTGGCGCGCGCCAAGGAGACGGTGAAGGCGCCGTTGGGCATCCATTGCCACAACGACTGCGAGCTGGCGGTGGCCAACACCATGGTGGCGGTTGAGAACGGCGTCCGCCAGGTCCAGGGCACCATCAACGGCTTCGGCGAGCGCTGCGGCAACATGAACCTGTGCTCGGTGCTGCCCAACCTGCAGTTGAAGCTGGGCTACAAGTGCGTCCGGCCGTCGCAGTTGCGCAGGCTGCGGGAGATCTCGCATCTCGTGTACGAGCTGGCCAACGTCGTCCCGAGCAAGCGGCAGGCGTACGTGGGCGACAGCGCGTTCGCGCACAAGGGCGGGCTCCACGTCTCGGGCATCATCAAGAACCGCGAGACCTACGAGCACATCGAGCCGGAACTGGTGGGCAGCCGCCAGCGCGTGCTGGTCTCCGACCTCTCCGGTCGCAGCAACATCGTCTACAAGGCCCGGGAATACGACATCGACCTGGGCGGCCAGGACGAGGCCGTGCATCAGATCCTCAACCGGATCAAGGAGCTGGAGAGCCAGGGCTACGAGTTCGAGGCCGCCGAGGCATCCTTCGAGCTGCTGATCCAGGAGGCGCTGGGCAGGAAGAAGCGCAGTTTCCGCCTCGACGGTTTCCGGGTCATCGACGAGAAGCGCGTGGACAGCGAGCCGCCGCTCTCCGAGGCCACCGTCAAGGTGGAGGTGAACGGCGTGATGGAACACGCGGCGGCCCTGGGCAACGGGCCCGTGCACGCCCTCGACCGGGCGCTGCGCAAGGCGCTTACGGGGTTCTACCCGTCGCTGGAGGAAGTCGAGCTGCTGGACTACAAGGTCCGCGTGCTGTCGTCCGGGGAAGGGACCGCCGCCACCGTCCGGGTGCTCATCGAGTCGGGAGACGGCCAGACCCAGTGGGGCACGGTGGGGGTGTCCGAGAACGTCATCGAGGCGAGCTGGCAGGCGCTCGTGGACAGCATCGACTTCAAGCTCTACAAGGACAAGAAGAGACGAGGCCACGCGGGGAGGGCCCACGCCGGCAAGGCGCAGGCCGCGCCGGCCCCCGCGCACTGACGGAAGTGTCCAACCGCGGACAGGACACAAATACAACCCCTCTCCCCATGGGAGAGGGTGGCCGGAGGCCGGGTGAGGGCTTTGGGGGCGGCCGCCCATGTGGAGCATTCTGAAAGAGGACATCCGGGTGGCGTTCGAGCGGGATCCCGCGGCGCGGAACCTGCTCGAGGTTCTGCTCTGCTACCCGGGGGTGCACGCACTGCTGCTCCATCGTCTGGCGCACCGCCTGTGGCGCCGGGGCTGGCGGAATCCCGCGCGCCTGGTGAGTCACCTGAGCCGCTTTCTCACCGGCGTCGAAATCCATCCCGGCGCCACCGTGGGACGTCGGTTCTTCATCGACCACGGCATGGGAGTGGTCATCGGCGAGACCTCGGAGATCGGCGATGACGTGACCCTGTTTCAGGGCGTGACCCTGGGCGGCATCAGCATGCGCCGGGAGAAGCGTCACCCCACCGTGGAGGACCGCGTCATCATCGGCGCCGGCGCCACCGTGCTGGGTCCGGTGGTGGTGGGGCGCAACAGCAAGATCGGCTCCGGCTCGGTGGTTGTGAAGGACGTGCCGGAGAACTCCACGGTGGTCGGTGTGCCGGGAAAGGTCGTGGAAGGGCATGGCGTGCACGGGGATCCGGTGGAGCAGGAGATCACCCTGGATCACGACCGCCTCCCCGACCCCATGGCCAAGTCGCTGAGCAACCTCGCCGAATACATCCAGAAACTCGAGAAGCGGGTGAACGAGCTCGACGCCAAGCAGGGCGGCCTGGAGGCCAGGCAGCGCGAAGAGGTGCAAGAGGTTCGCCGGTACAAGAACTAGGGACCAGTGCGGTGAACCCATCAGCGGACAGAAGAGTGGCCGTGGCCATGAGCGGCGGCGTCGACAGCTCGGTGGCGGCCGGACTCCTGGTGGAGCAGGGGTACGAGGTCGTGGGCGTGTCCTTGCGCCTCTGGGAGGGGCGGAACCTGGGGCCGCGCAACTGCTCGGACCACCGGGGAGCGGAGGAGGTGGCGGGCCTGCTGGGCATTCCGCACACGGTGCTGGACCAGCGGGACGACTTCCGCAAGGCCGTGGTGGCGCCTTTCGCGCGGAGCTACCTGGACGGCGCCACCCCCAATCCCTGCGTCGCCTGCAATCGCCATTTCAAGATCGAGAAGCTGTTGGAGTGGGCCGAGGCCCGGGGGATTCCCCGGGTGGCCACGGGTCACTACGCCCGCACCGGGCGCTGCTCCAGCGGGGCCTCGCTGCTGCGCGGGTCGGACCGCAACAAGGACCAGTCGTACTTCCTCTTCGCGCTTTCGCCGCGCCAGCTCGATCACGTCGTGTTCCCTCTGGGCGAGTTCCACAAGGAAGCCGTGCGCGCCAGGGCACGGGAGATGGGCCTTCCGGTGGCCGAACGGCCGGAGAGCCAGGACATCTGTCTCGGCGACCACCGCACGGTGGTGGAGTCCTTCGCCGGGCCGGAGCAGCTCGGTGGCGGAGAGATCGTGGACAGCCGCGGCGACGTCCTGGGGCATCACGACGGGGTGCACCGGTTCACCGTGGGGCAGCGCAAGGGCTTGGGCATCGCGGCGCCGAGGCCGCTATACGTGCTTCGCATCGACGCGGAACGGAGACGCGTGGTGGTGGGTGGTCGTGAAGAACTGCGCGCGCCGTCCTTTACCACGAGCCGCCTGAACTGGCTGACGGCCCCGCCGGACAAGGAGGCCTCCGCCGAGGTCCAGGTGCGCTACCGCTCGAAGCCCGTGCCGTGCACCCTGAGACCCCTGAACGGCCACGGCGTCGAGGTCCTCCCCGACGAGCCGCTGGCGTCGGTGACCCCGGGCCAGGCCGCGGTGTTCTACCGCGACGACCAGGTCCTCGGCGGCGGCTGGATCGACAAGCCTTCTCTGTCCGAGAGAACCGGCGAATTTCCCCCCTCTCCTTCCGGGAGAACCAGCATATCTTCCCCCTCTCCCTCCGGGAGAGGGTCGGGGTGAGGGTCCCCCGAATTCCCATGCGCGTCGCCATCAAGACACTCGGCTGCAAGATCAACCAGTACGACTCCGCGGTAATCCAGGAACGCCTGGCCCGGGAGTCCTGCTCGCTGGTGTCCTTCGAGGATCCGGCCGACGTCTACGTCCTCAATACCTGCACCGTGACGGACCGGGCGGACTGGGAAGCGCGCCAGCTCGTGCGCAAGGCCCGCCGGCGCAGCCCGAACGCGCGGGTGGTGGTCACCGGCTGCTACGCGCAGGTGAGCCCGGACGAGGTGTCACGGGTTCCCGGCGTCGACTTCGTGGTGGGCCTCAACCGCATGGACGAGCTGGTGAGCTATGTCGCGGACCGCGAGTCCGGGTCCGGGCCGGCGGTGTCGGTGGGCAACCCCCGGGACGAGCGCGGCGTGGGCGTCCTCGGCGCACGGCGCTTCCTCGGCCGCACCCGTGCCTTCCTCAAGGTCCAGGAAGGGTGCAACTTCGCCTGCAGCTACTGCATCATCCCGACGGCCCGCGGTCGCGGCCGCAGCGTGCCGCCGGAGCAGGTCCTCGAGCAGGTGCGCGGCCTCGCGCAGGCGGGTTCCCCGGAGATCGTCCTCACCGGCATCCACCTGGGAGGCTACGGCTACGATCTGGCGCCCCGGGTCTCTCTGAGCGCACTGGTGCGGCGCATCGCCGAGAGCGGGTTGATCCGCCGCCTGCGCCTGAGCTCCCTGGACCCGCGGGAGGTGACCGACGAACTGCTGGCGGTGATGGCGGACTCGGAGGTGATCTGCCCCCACCTGCACGTGTGCGTCCAGGCCGGCGAGGACGGCATACTCAAGAAGATGCGCCGCAACTACGACACCGCCTACTTCGCCCGGTTGATGGCGCGGGCGCGGGGCAAGCTGCCGCGGGCCGCGTTGGGAACGGACGTCATCGTCGGTTTCCCGGGGGAGACGGAGAGTGCCTTCGGGGCGTCGCTGGACTTCCTCGAAGACCAGCCGCTGACGTACTTCCACGTGTTCCCCTATTCCGCCCGCCGGGGCACGCCGGCGGCGGACATGTCCGGTCAGATCCCGCCGGCCGAGAGGAAGGAACGCTCGCGCCGGGCGCGGGAACTCGGCACGCGGAAGAAGCACGAGTTCTACCGGAGCGAGGTCGGGCGCCGGGTGTCGGTGCTGGTGGAAGAGCCGGTGGCCGGCGAGCCGGGGGCGCTCAAGGGCTACAGCCGCAACTACCTGCCCGTCGCTCTTACCGGCGGCGCCGACCTGGTTCACCGCGAAGTCCGCGTCAGGCTCCAACGATGGTCCCGCGGACGCCTGTGGGGGGAAGTCGAATGCTGACCGGCAATTCCGCCGAGATCGAAGGCCTCCAGGACGCTCTCGGCTACCGCTTCAGGGATCCGGCGCTGCTCACCCGCTGCCTTACCCACGTATCCTGCGGCGGCGGCATGGACGCCCACAACGAATCCCTGGAGTTCCTGGGCGACGCGGTGCTGGGCCTCGCCGTCAGCGACCTGCTCATGCGCAGGTTCCCGGAAAAGAGCGAGGGCGACCTCTCGCGCATGCGCGCGTCGCTGGTGAACCGGCGGGTTCTGGCGGACAAGGCGCGTTTCCTCAGGATCGGCGAGGTGCTGCGGGTCGGGAAGGGCGAGGAGCGCACCGGCGGCCGGCACAAGGAGTCGATCCTGGCGGCGTCGTTCGAGGCGCTGCTGGGAGGGGTCTACTGGGAGGCCGGTTACGAAGCGGTCAAGCCGGTGGTGGAGAACCACTTCATCGGCGACCTGGAGCACGGCGGCCTCGGCCTGGACGACTACAAGACCCGTCTCCAGGAGGTCAGCCAGCGCCTCTACCGCGTTCCGCCCACCTACCGGCTGGTGCGGGAATCCGGACCGAGCCATGACCGGTACTTCGAGACGGAGATCCGGGTAGGAGGCCACCTGGTCGGTCAGGGAGAAGGTCGGAGCAAGAAGCAGTCCGAGCAGGAAGCCGCGCGGCGCGCCCTGGAGATGCTCCAGGGGCAGAGGCAGCAATAGCGTCCCGGCGTCCGCGCCGCCGGACGCCTCGGGTGTAGGGGCGGGTTTCAAGCCCGCCCGCGCCCGCATCGCGCCGGCGGTCGATAGAGGCCGCGTGTCGGTTCATCCATGGCAACACTCACCTACAAGGACGCCGGCGTGGACGTGGAAGGGGCCAACCGGGTGGTCCGCTCCATCGCGTCCATGGCCCGCAAGACCGCCCGCCCCGGCCTCATGGGAGGCGTCGGCGGGTTCGGCGGGCTCTTCGACCTCACGCGGGTCCGCGTCCGGCGGCCGGTGCTGGTGTCGTCCACCGACGGCGTCGGCACCAAGCTCAGGATCGCCTTCATGGCCGACCGCCACGACACCGTGGGCATCGACCTCGTGGCCATGAGCGTCAACGACGTCATCACCCAGGCGGCGCAGCCGCTGTTCTTCCTGGACTACTTCGCCACCGGCAGGCTTGAACCCGCCACCTTGAAGTCGGTGGTGGCCGGAGTCGCGGAGGGCTGCCGCCTCGCGGGGTGCGCGCTCCTGGGCGGCGAGACCGCGGAAATGCCGTCGTTCTACCCGGACGGCGAGTACGACCTGGCGGGCTTCTGCGTCGGCATCGTCGAGAAGGACCGCATACCCGACCCGCGGGCCGTGCGCGCCGGCGACGTGATCATCGGCCTGCTCTCCAACGGGCTCCACAGCAACGGCTATTCGCTGGCGCGGAAGGTCCTGCTGGAAACCGCCGGGCTCAGGTTGAAATCCCGGGCGGGGGAGTTGGGGAACTCCCTGGCGGACGAATTGCTCAAGCCCACCCGGATTTACGCCCGCCTGATTCAGGGCCTGACCAAGCGGCACCGGATCAAGGGCATCGCCCACATCACCGGCGGCGGCATCGTCGAGAATCTGCCGCGCGTGCTGCCGCCCGGGCTGCGCGCCTGGGTGCGGCGGGGGAGCTGGGCGGTCCCGCCGATATTCGATCTCATCGCACGGCTGGGCGGGGTGGCCCAGCCGGAGATGGACCGCACTTTCAACAACGGCATCGGCATGGCTTTGGTCGTGGGCGCGGAGGCGGCGGGCGGCGTCGAGCGCGCCTTGCGCCGCCGCCGCGAGCCCTATGCCGTCATCGGCGAGATCCGCAAGGGGCGCCGCGGCGTTTCGTTCACGTCGTAGGATCTGCTCCCGAACCCGCCGGTGCCGTCAGGTTGATGTAGGGGCGGGTTTCAAACCCGCCCGTGCAACGCGTAGAATGCGAACTACCCCATGAACCGCAAACTCCCCATCGGCGTCCTGCTCTCGGGCGGCGGCACGAACCTCCAGGCCATCATCGATGCCATTGAGCAGGGCCGGCTGGACGCGGAAATCCGCACCGTCGTCAGCAACCGCGAGAACGCCTACGGCCTCACCCGCGCCCGCAACCACGACATCTCCACCACCGTCATCGACCACCGCGGCCACCCTTCGCGGGAGGCCTACGACCGGGTGGTGGTGGAGCACCTCAAGGGGCAGGGTGTCGAGCTCGTGGTGCTGGCCGGCTTCATGCGGCTGCTCTCGCCGTACTTCATCCGGAGCTTTCCCGACCGCATCATGAACATCCACCCCGCGCTGTCCCCCTCCTTCGCGGGCCTCCACGGCCAGCGGCAGGCGTTCGAGCACGGCGTCAAGTTCTCCGGCTGCACCGTCCACTTCGTGACCGAAGGCTTGGACGAAGGACCCATCATCATCCAGGCCGTTGTCCCGGTCCTGCCCGACGACACCGAGGAAACCCTCGCGCAACGCATCCTGGTCCAGGAGCACCGCATCTACCCCCGCGCCATCCAGCTCTACAGCGAGGGCCGGCTGGTGATCGAGGGCAGGAAGGTGAGGGCGACGGGGGAGGACGGGGATGCGGCCGCTGAGAGCACGTTGGTAAACCCGCCCATTCCGTGACCGCTCCGGAACCCTTACAAGCTGACAGACCGTGGTCGCGTTGGCCTGGCCTGAGCTTGTCGAAGCGCCAACCCGACAAGGCGTAAGCCGACAGACAATCCCCGGCGTCCGACACATGTGTCCGATGCCGGGAGCAATGTCCTCCCTCGCCCTCCTGCCTTTGCAGTACGTGACATGGGTGTTGCAAATAAGCAATATATTGCGATTTAAGTAAAATTCCTGTTGCAAATTTAGAAAGGATGTGTTGCAAATTGGGAGAATTTAACTTCCCAACAGATGAATTGTGTCGTAACACAGCAGTTTTTCTAATTTTATAGGACAAGATAGGCACAAATACGCAACGCTAGGCAAATACGCAACACTGACCAAATCGAGTCGAAGGAAATACTTGACATAGGCTTTGCCAACCGCGCAGCGCCCGGCCTTGGAGTCGAAAGAGCTCATGCTTGTATCGCTTCCCGGCCGCCGATGATCGCGGCGACGGGTGCTGTCTTCTTTAGATCGGGAGAGCAGACCATGCTGGCACGATTCCTGAAGAGAGAGAGCCGGGAGCACTTTTCCAGTACTTCGACAAGCTCAGCACAGGCCCTTGGCCTGAGTCCCCGCCGCCCGGCGGGGCCTGCGTCCTATCCCTCTTTCCTGGACTTCCCGCCGGGCCTCCCGCGCACCGCGGCGCGGCTTGCGCTCGCGGCGCTGCTGCTCGCCGGTGTGGGCACCGTCGCCGCCCCGGCCCCCGCCGACGCAAGACCCCTACTGGAGTCTGCCAAGGTCGACGGCAGGGCACTGTCGCTGACCTTCGACGAGACCTTGGACACGGGCTCGGTGCCGGCGGCGGACGCGTTCACGGCCAACGTGGAGAGCGAGAAACGCACGGTCTCCTCGGTCGCCGTCTCGGGGTCCGAGGTCACGCTGACCCTGACCGAGTCGACGATCGCGGGCGAGACCGTGACGGTGTCCTACAACCAGCCCCGGCTCACGGCGATCGAGCAGCATCAGGGCCGCAGGGTGTACCCCCTGCAAAACCTCTCCGGCAGGCAGGTGTGGAGCTTCACCAACCAACCGGTCACAAACGACTCTCCGGTGTGTCCCACGGGCCAGCCCGCGACCAATTCATGGGAAGCCTGCCTGACGATCGAGACGGGCCGGCCGGCGTTTTCGGGCTACTGGAAGCACCCCTACAATTCGAGTAGTGACTACGGGAAGCTGTCGGACGACACGACCGACCAGGGGTGGAAGTTGGTGAGTCTTCGGTATTCCGCATACCGTGGCCTCTTCCTGTCGTTCCAGAACAACACACACGAAACTTCGAAGAACATGGTGCTGCAGATCGGCAGCAAGACGTTCGATCTTGCCGACGCGGCCTACATAGGCGGAGGGTATTTGTGGAAACCGGCGGATCTCGACTGGAGCTCCGACAACGACGGCGACAAGGTGTCCGTCAGCCTGAAGGTTGGGAGCGTCGATGTGGCGCCGCAGGTGCAGAGCGCGACGGTGAACGGCGACACGCTGGAACTGACGTTCGACGAGGACCTCAATTCCGGTTCCGTGCCCGCGAAGGGCGCCTTCGACGTGGAAGTGGCAGGCAACGACCGCTCGCTTGCCTCGGCGAATGCGGTAGCAATCAGTGGAAGCACGGTGACGCTCAGGCTGTCCTCCGCCGTCAATCACGGTCAGGCCGTGACGGTCGATTACGACAAGCCGGGCTCGAACCCGCTGGAAGACGCGAGCACCTCCAACAGCGAGGTGGGGGACTTCAAGGTCACGGTCGTCAACGAGACGCCCGACCCGTTGGTGCGAAGTCTGGTCTTCGACCCGCCGAGCGTCACGGTGCGCGAGGCCGGAACGGCGGTGCGCTACACCGTGAAGCTCGACCAGGCGCCGGATGCCGGCAACCCTGTGGAAGTGAGCGTTGCGGAGGCCGACATCACGTATCCCAGCCAGACCGGCAAGCTCAGGATCTCGCCGTCATCGTTCTCGCTCGACACGACCAACTGGGAAACGGGGCAGGAGGTCACCCTGACGGCACGGCGCGATGCCGACGGCGGGGTCGACCGTGCGATCCTCAGGCACCGGGGCGAGCTGGTGAAGTACGACGACCACAACGACTTCGATCACGGCGCGCACCTCCTGGTCACCATCATCGATACCAACGCCCCGCCGCGGGTAGCGAACCGGATTCCGCGCCAAACGCTGACCGCCGGCGAGCCGTTCAGCTACACGTTCCCGGAGAACACGTTCCGCGACCCGGACGGGGACACGCTGACGTATTCGGCGTATCGGTTCGTCGACCATCACGTCGGGGCCGTCTGGCCGTCCTGGCTGAGCTTCGACGCAAGCACGCGTACCTTCTCGGGCACGCCGCTGCGGGACGATGTCGGGTTCTACAGACTGACCGTGACGGCCAGAGACGGCTACGCGCACCGCGGGGCCGCCTACGGCAACGAGACGTTCGTCATCAGCGTGCACCGGAAAGTGACGGGGGAGATGAACATGCTGTCGGACGAGAACGCCCGTCTCGACGGCGTCTCGCCCCGCCACCCCCTCGGACCGGTCCGGATGTTCGCCAATAGCCTGCTCGAGACGATCATTCCCGTTGCCCATGCGGATGAAGGGACATGCGAGCTGACCGTCGGCATCCGGTTCACGGATTCGGACGGCGGTGCGGTCGCGGTGGACTCCCTGTCGGCGAGCGATCTTTCGGTCGAAAACGGGCAGATCAGCAATCTGGCCGAGCACGGCGACGGCTGGCGAGTGACGTTGACATCGCACGTGGGGTTCTCCGGCGTCATGCGGCTGCGCATCCTGCCCAGGGAGCCGGCCGACATCCCGGACGGCGACGAGGCTTTGGCGGAGCTGTCCGATGAAGATCTGCTCATCTGGGATGAAGCGGAGTTGGTCGTTCGTGTGAGTGACGGCAACTGCGAACGCGTTGTGACGACCGGAAGTGCCCTGACCGGCGTCACGGTGTTCGACTCCGCCGACGATTCGGAGCTGGGACAGGTACCGAACGGCGGGTCGATTTCCCTGGAGGAAGGCGGAAGCTACAGCTTCCGGGCCGACGTCGAACCCGATTCGGACGTGGGCAGCGTGGTGTTGTCGCTCGACGCTCCGGACAACGATGACGATGTCGACCGGACGGACGACGATGCTCCGTACACGGTGGACGCCCAGTCCCTGTCCGCCGGCACCTACACCCTGACCGCCACCGCGTACGCGGGAGATGGAGGCGAGGGCGCCGTCCGGGGGACGGTGGTGGCGACCATCGAGATCGCGGAAGCAGGGGTGCTGACGGGCTTCGTGCTGGTGGACGCGTCGAACGATACGGATCTCGGCGCGGTCACGAGCGGCGCCACGGTCGAGGTGTCGGCGGACGGCAGCTACGGCATCCGCGCCGGGGTCGAGGCGGACGCGGAAGTGGGCAGCGTGGTGCTGTCGCTCGCGGGTCCGGGCGCCGACGACACGCACACGCAGACCGAGAACCTGGCGCCGTACTCGCTGTATGGCGATGCGGGGGGCGCGGAGCACGGCCGGGGGCTGGCGGCGGGGTCGTACACGCTGAGTGCGACGGCGTACGCGGAGCGGGGCGGCACGGGCGAGGAGCTGGGGACGCTGTCCGTGGCGTTCACGGTGGCGATCGAAACAGCGCCGCCGCCGTCGTCGGGGGTTCTGACGGGCTTCGTGCTGGTGGACGCGTCGGACCAGTCCACGGTGGCGGCGCTGTCGAGCGGCTCTGCCATCGACCTGGGCGGGCGTTCCGGGGGGAGCTTCGGCATCCGCGCCAAGGTGGCGTCGGGCGAAGCGATCGGCAGCGTGGCGTTGTCGCTCTCGGGGGCGAAGACGGTGTCGCGGACGGAGAACCTGGCGCCGTACTCGCTCTACGGCGACCACAACGACGGGAACGGCGGGCGCGCGCTCGACGGGTCGTCGCTTCCGGCGGGGTCGTACACGCTCTCGGCGACGGCGTACGCGGGGCGCGGCGCTTCGGGTTCGACGCTGGGGACGCGCTCGGTGTCGTTCCGGGTGCTGGCGCCGGCGGCGCTGTCGGTGGCGGACGCGCGGGCGGAGGAAGGGACCGATGCGACGCTCGACTTCGCGGTGACGCTGGACCGCTCGTCGACCGGCACGGTGACGGTGGCCTACGCGACCGCGGACGGCACGGCGACGGCGGGAGACGACTACACGGCGACCTCGGGCACGCTCACGTTCAGCGCGGGCGAGACGGCGAAGACGGTGTCGGTGCCGGTTCTGGATGACGATGTGGACGAGGGCAGCGAGACGCTGCGGCTCGTGCTGTCGAGCGCCTCGGGGGCGAGCATCGCGGACGGCGAGGGTACGGGGACCATCACGAACTCGGACGCGATGCCGCGGGCGTGGCTGGCGCGGTTCGGGCGCACGGTGACGGGGCAGGTGCTGGGAGCGGTGGAGGAACGGCTGACGGGGCCGCGGCGTGCGGCGGCGCGGATGTCGCTGGCCGGGCAGGCGCTGCCGTTGTGGCGGGACGGCGACGCGGCCGCGGCCAATGACGGCGGGGCGGGGGAACGGCGCGAGGATGCGGAGTCCCGGGCGGTGCTGGCGTCGATGGCGGCGCGGCTTGCGCGGACGGGCGCGGACTCGGGGTCGATGTCCGGGGCAGGCGGTGGCGGGACGGCCGGGTTGGGGGCCGATGGCGGGCTTGAGCCACGGTGGCGCGCGCTGACCGGGCGGGACCTGATCGCCGGCACGTCGTTTGCGCTGACCGGCGGGGGCCGGGAGGGCGGCGGCTTCGTCTCGCTGTGGGGCGGGGGCTCGGTGGCGGGCTTCGACGGGGGCGAGGGGAGCCTGACGGTGGACGGCGAGGTGACGACGGGCCTGATCGGGGCCGACTGGTCGTCGGGGTCCGGGTCGGGCCGCTGGACGGCGGGTCTTGCGGTGGGCCATTCCACGGGCACGGGCGGCTACGGCAGGGGCGGCGAGTGCGAGGTCAACTGCGGCGGCGGCATCGACGCGACCCTGACGGGCCTCTACCCTTACGCGGGGATCGACCTGACGGACCGGGTGTCGCTGTGGGCGGCGGCGGGCTGGGGGTCGGGCGAGGTGGAGGTGACGCCGGCGGACAAGGCCGGCACGACGGCGGACCTGACGATGTCGACGGGTGCGGCGGGGCTGCGCGGCGCGGTGCTGGGGCCGGGCGACGGCAACGGGCTCACGCTGGCGGTGAAGGGCGACGCGCGCTTCACCCGGATCTCGTCGGAGGCGGTGCGGACGGACGGCGGCAACCTGGAGGCGGCGGATGCGGACGTGTGGCTGGTGCGCACGGGCGTCGAGGGTTCGCGGCGCTTTGCGCTGGGGCGGAAGGAAGCCGGCGCAAGCATAACCCCGTCGTTCGAGATCGGGCTGAGGCTGGACGGGGGCGACGCGGAGACCGGCATGGGCGCGGACCTGGGCGGCGGTGTTGCGTTCGCCGATCCGGCGCACGGCCTTGCGGTGGACATGCAGGCGCGGGGTCTGGTGGCGCACGAGGCGTCGGGTTTCCGGGAATGGGGGGCGAGCCTGTCGGGCTCCTGGGACCCGCGGCCCGCGAGCGACCGGGGTCTGTCGCTGTCGCTGCGCCAGAGCTGGGGTGCGGCGACCTCGGGCGGGATGGATGCGTTGCTCTCGCGCGAGACCCTGGCGGGTCTGGCGGCGAACGGCAACGGGAGCGACGGCTTCGAGTCGTCGAGCCGTCTGGAGGGCGAACTCGGCTATGGCCTGGCGATGTTCGGCGGCGGCTTCACGGGCACGCCGAACGTCGGCTTCGGGCTGTCGGACGGCGGGGCGCGCGACTGGCGCATCGGCTGGCGGCAGACCTCGGCTCTGAGGGGAGGTCCCGGCTTCGAGGTCAGTTTCGACGCCACCCGGCGCGAGCCCGCCAATGGCCCCGGATCGGGGTCGGGGGCAGGCTCACCGCCGGAGCACGGGGTGACGCTGAGGGCCATGGTCCGCTGGTGAGCATGCCGGTCGCCCTCGGGCGCAGCCGGTTGTCGCGTCGGGTCCACATCGTAAGCGTGACCGTCCTCAATGCAATCAAGCACCGGCTGACCGCCTTGAGGTAAAGGCTTGACGTCGCCCGGCCCGCGACCCGGGCAGCCACTCGATCCCCGCCCCTCCACCGGTTCCACCGGAACGCGAAGACGTGCTAAACCCCACTTTGGCGGCATGACCCATTGCCCGGAATACACCTCGACTCCGCCGCCATCCTGTCCAAGAAGCCAGGACCGCCTCAGGTTGTGGGGAGCCGGTGAAGCTCTGGCGGCGAAATCACGAGCGTTACGCTGACTCACGCCGGCGATGGAGCCCCGAATCATGAAGGGAAAGACTTGCCTGATAACGGGCGGCGGCGGTGGCATCGGCTACGCGGCCGCTCGGGAACTGGCTCGCTTGGGCGCGACCGTAGTGATCGCTGACAGAAACGCCACGATGGCCGCCCCTGCGATGGCCCGGATCATCGAGGAGACCGGCAACCCGGCAGTCCGCTATCTGCTGGCCGACCTGTCGTCGCAGGGGGAGGTGCGCAGGCTATCGGCTCAAGTGAAGGAGCAGGTGCCGAGGTTGGACGTTCTGGTGAACAACGCGGGCGCGATATTTCTTTACGATCGCCGCAGTGTCGACGGCATCGAAATGAATTTGGCCCTGAACCACTTGGGTTGTTATCTGTTGACCACGCTGCTGCTGGACCTGCTGAAAGATTCCGCGCCGGCGCGGATTGTCAACGTCTCGTCCGGTTACCACTGTTGGGCCGGCAACTTTCGACTGGAAGACCTGCCCAAGTCCGGGCGCAGTGGCGGCCACCGGGCATACGCACGCTCCAAGCTTTGCAACGTCCTCTTCACCTACGAACTGGCGCGACGGCTTGAAGGTTCGGGCGTAACGGTCAACGCCCTGCATCCCGGCCTGGTTGGCACCAACATGGCGCGGAACAACGGCCTTCTGGGTCGTGTGGTCAATTTCCTTGTCCGCGCCCGCGGCGTCGATGCCTCGAAAGGAGCGGAGACGTTGAACTACCTGGCGACCTCGCCGGAGGTCGAGGGGTTCAGCGGCGAGTACTTCGTGGACTGTCGCGCCGTCCCGTCGTCTGCCCTGAGCTACGACGCCGGGCTGGCCGCGGACCTTTGGGAATTGAGTGAGCGACTGACCGTGCTGGGCGCGAGGCTGGAAGAATGCGCATGAAGACGTATGAAGTCAGCACCGATCCCATTCGGATCGACGCGCCCGCGGACGGTTGAAGCGCTACGCGGAAGCCATGCACGCCGGTTCACTCTCGCCGCGCGCCGCCCGCGACCGGCCTGCCTGACACACAAACGCAAACCGGGCCCGATCGGTCCCGAGGGGTCTATTCCTTATTCCTTGTCGTTGGTCCCCACCACCACGGTGTAGAGCGAGAAGCGCGAGTAGCGGTAGTGCTTGCTGCCGGTGAACGCCGTCTCTTCCAGGAACGGCTTGAGCTTGAGGTTCGTGCTCCAGCCGAGGCGGCGGGTGATGGGATCGAGGGACTTCGTGATCGTGCCCCAGACGCGGGACTCGCTGGTGAAGTGGTTGACGACGACGATCGTTCCGCCGGGACGGCAGACGCGCTGCATCTCGGCCATCATGCGGACCGGGTCGGGCACCACCGACACCACGTGGAACGCCATCACGTAGTCGAAGGCGTCGTCGGCAAAGGTGAGGTTCAGGGCGTCCATCTCCCGGACCTCCAGGTGGCGCCAGTCGTTCTTGGCGATCTTCTCCTGGGCGTGGGAGAGCATCTTCGGCGCCATGTCGATGCCGACGACGTGGCAGTCGCGTGGATAGGCCGGAAACGAGGTGCCGGTGCCGACGCCCACCTCCAGGATCTGCGCCCCGGACGGCAGGTTCAGGTCCTGGATCACCGTCCGTTCGCGAGAGTAGAAGAACTTCGCGAACGTCTTGTCGTAGAGAGGCGCCAGATCGGAATAGAGCTTGCTCTCGTGGGCTCCCAACTCTGCCATGTTCTTGCGTGCGCCTGTTCGCGACATACAGACCCCGTCAGGTGTCGTCTTTGGATGATCTCGGCAACGATGTCTGTTGCAAGGGAAACCGACAGAACTTATGCCGATTCAAGTATCAATTCAGGTTTTTTTTGTCAAGTTGGGGGCCGCAAGGCGGCGAACCGCGCGGTTGGTAATCCGCCGGCTTCTTGGCTAAATTGAACACGGGCCGTCTTCCGGTGTATCCACCCCCGGGGAGGCTTCCAACTACCCGTTTTTACAAGAGGTCCCGCTTCTACCCGTCATGACCGGCTTCGCGCGGTTGATCGAATATCTCTGGAAGTACCGGCGGCGGTACCTGCTGGGCGGGCTGTGTCTGGTCGCCACCACGAGTCTGCTGATGGTGGTTCCGTGGTGGGTGCGCGGCGCCATCGACGTCATCGAGCGGGGCGATCCCGATTCCGAGCTGGGCGGCTACGTGCTGCTGATCGCTCTGGCCGCGGCTGGCGGCGGCCTCCTGCGCGGGGTTTCCCGGTCCATTGTCTTCAACGCCGGGCGGAGCGTCGAGTACGACATCCGCAACGACCTCTTCGCCCATCTCGAAAAGCTTCCCCTCGGCTACTACCAGTCGCAGCGCACCGGCGACCTCATGTCGCGGGCCGTGAACGACATCAACGCGATTCGCATGCTCCTGGGCCCCGGCTTCCTGAACCTGGTCAACACGCCCCTCTACCTGGTCTACGCGGCGGTGTTCATGCTCGCCATGAACGTGCGGTTGACGCTGGCGGTGGGCGCCTGCCTGATGCTGCTGGCGGTGGTGTTCGGGCGCTTTCGCGGCCGGATCCGGCGCGCCTCGCTCCGGGTCCAGCGGCAGATGTCGCGCATGAGCGCCCACGTCCAGGAGAACCTGAGCGGCATGCACGTGGTGAAGGCGTACGTGCAGGCGGAGCCCCAGACCGCCCGATTCACCGACCTCAACGGCGAGTACCAGGTGCGCAGCATGGATCTGGCCCGGATCCGCGGCCTCATGAATCCCATGATGGTGGCGCTGCACGGCTTCACGATGCTGGTGGTGCTGTGGTACGGCGGCTGGCTGATCATGAGGGAGCAGACCGGGGTCGCCGACCTGGTGGCGTTCATCCTGTACCTCAACGTGCTCGCGTGGCCCATGGCGGCCTTCGGCTGGATGATCTCGCTGCTCGAGCGCGGCCGCGCCGCCATGGAGCGGCTGGAAGAGATCTTCGCGGTGGAGCCGTCCATCGCCGATCCGGATAGCCCGGTAGCGCTGGCGGACCAGGAACGGGGACTCGAGTTCGAGCACGTGTCGTTCGCCTACAACGGCGCCGGCACCGGCGAGGCCGTGCTCCGCGACATCAGCTTCGAGGTGCCGCCGGGCCGCAAGGTGGCCATCGTCGGACGCACGGGCTCGGGCAAGAGCACGCTGACGCACCTGATCCCGCGGCTCCACGACGTAACGTCGGGCACTATCCGCCTGGGCGGCGTCGATATCCGTTCGCTGTCCCTGGAGGAACTGCGCGGGGTCATCGGCTACGCGCCGCAGGACCCCTTCCTGTTCTCCACCTCCATCCAGGAGAACCTGAAGTTCGGCGACGCCGGCGCCACCGAGCAGGAGGTGCGCCGCGTGCTGGACGTGGCCGACCTGGAGAGCGAGGTGGAGGTGTTCCCGGAGGGCCTCGACACCCGCGTGGGGGAGCGCGGCATCACCCTGTCGGGCGGCCAGAAGCAGCGGGCGACCCTGGCCCGGGCGATCCTGGCGGACCCGGAGGTGCTGATCCTGGACGACTGCCTGTCGAGCGTGGACTCCCAGACCGAGCGGCGAATCCTCCACGGCTTCGAGAGCGCCCTCAGGGGCAAGACCTGCATCATCGTCTCCCACCGGATGGCGGTGATCAAGGAAGCCGACGAGATCCTGGTGCTGGAGGACGGCCGCATCGTCGAGCGCGGAGACCACGAGACGCTGCTCCGCGCCGATGGGGCCTACGCGCGGATGTACCGCCGCCAGCAGATGTCCGACGAGCTGGACGAGATCTAGTGGTTCCAATGAACGCAACGGAAGAGCACGAAAACGTCTCCGGCAAGGCCTACGACCTGGAGCTGGCCCGGCGCCTCTGGCGGTTCCTGCGGCCGCACCGGAAGGTGTTCTTCCTGTCGCTGCTGCTCCTGCCGGTGCACCAGTGCTTCAACCTGGCTCAGCCCTTGCTGTTGAAATACGGCATCGACGCCGTCGGCGCGGGCGACGGCTTCACGCTGCTTGTGACCGGCGTGCTGTTCGGCGTGGCCTTGCTGGCGGAAGCCGGGGCGTTCTTTTTCCAGTACTACCTGTCCATGCTGGTGGCGCAGCGCTGTCTCGCCGACATGCGCGTCGCGCTGTTCTCCCATGTGCAGCGCCTGCCCATGAGCTACTTCGACCGCAACCCCGTGGGCCGGGTCATGACCCGCATGACCACGGACGTGGAGGTGCTCCAGGAGATGTTCGCCGCCGGCGCCATGAACCTGGTGGCCGACCTCGTGCTCATCGTCGCCATCGTCGGTATCATGATCTCGCTCCACCTGGAGATGGCGCTGGTGTCGCTGGCGCTGATTCCGTTCCTGCTGCTGGGCATCAACGTCTTCCGCATCAAGGCGCGGCAGACCTACCGCCTGATCCGCACCCGCATCGCCCGCGTCAACGCCTATCTCGGCGAAGCCATTCCGGGCATGGCCGTCATACAGCTCTTCAACCGGCAGGCGCGTAGCTTCGAGGAGTTCGACGACCTGAACCGCGCCCACCGCGACGCCATCAAGCGCTCCAACATCTACGAGGCGTCGCTGTTCTCCATGGTGGAGGCCGCCGGCTCGCTGAGCATCGCCCTGCTGCTCTGGTACGGCGGCGGCGAGGTGCTGCAGGGAGTCGTCGGCATCGGCACCTTCGTGGCCTTCAGCGAGTACATCCGCCGCCTGTTCGTGCCGTTGCGCGACTTCAGCAACAAGTACGCCGTCATCCAGGCGGCCATGACCGCGGCCGAGCGGATCTTCGAGCTGCTGGACACGCCGGTGGAGGTGCCCGGCCGGGCGCCGGCGCTGCCGGAGGCCGCACCGGCTGCCGCGCCGACCGCCGCCGCACCGGATGTCTCCGTCGCGCCGGTCGGCGGTATGCCCGCGGGAACCGCGACGGCCGTCGCGGAGATCGCACCTGCCGGCGCCACGCCCGCGGGAACCGCACGGCCCGGCGCGGCTCAACCCACCGCCGCTCCCACGGCCGCGGCGCCTTCGATCATCGAGCCGTCCCGCGGCGCGGTGGAGTTCGACGACGTCTGGTTCAGCTACCGGCCCGGTGATCCCGTGCTCAAGGGCGTCTCGTTCAGGATCGAGCCGGGCGAGCGGGTGGCGGTGATCGGCGCCACCGGTTCCGGCAAGACCACCACCATCAAGCTCATGAGCCGGTTCTACGACGTGGACAGCGGCGTCGTGCGCGTGGGCGGCCGCGACGTGCGCGACTGGGACCTCGACTCCCTGCGGCGGCACATGGGAGTGGTGCTCCAGGACGTCTTCCTGTTCTCCGGCGACATCCTTTCGAACCTCAAGCTCGGCAACCCGGACGTTCCCGAGGAGCGGATCCGGGCAGCCCTGCGCAACGCCAACGCCGAGGGCTTCGTCCGGCGCCTCCCTGGCGGGTTGCAGGCCCCGGTGCGGGAGCGGGGCAACAACCTGTCGGCGGGCCAACGGCAGCTCCTGGCGCTGGTGCGCATGTTCGTCGTCGACCCCGAGGTCCTGGTGCTGGACGAGGCCACCTCCAGCGTCGACACCGAGACCGAGTTCCTGGTGCAGGGCGCCTTCGAGAAGATCATGGCCAAACGCACCTGTCTGGTCATCGCCCACCGCCTGTCCACCATCCGGAACGCCGACCGCATCGTCGTGTTCCACCGCGGAGTGATACGCGAGATGGGCTCCCACGCCGAGTTGATGGAAAAGGGCGGCGTCTACCACCGGCTTCACCAGTTGCAGTTCCAAGAGGAGGGCGGCGACGCGGTCCCGCCGGCCGGCGCCGGCCTGGCACCGGACCACTAGTGTGGTGTCTGGGGTTTCCCGGCCGGCCGCGAAGCGGTAGGGGCGGGTTTCAAACCCGCCCGTGTTCGCTACACATGACGCCAACATGAGCACACGTTCTGACTCCGTCTCCCGACAAGCCATGCCGGAACCAGCCGTCTTGCGCGGCGCCTTGAGGGTCGTTGTCTGGGTTTTCGTGCTTCTGATCCTGCCGGGCTGCTCGGCGGAGTACTACATCCGCGCAGCCTACGAAGAAGGCCGCATCCTCTGGCGGCGCAAGCCCATCGCGACGATGCTTTCCGGGGACAAGATCACGCCGGACGTCCGCCGCAAGCTCGAGATGGTGCTCGACGTCCGGGATTTCGCCGCGGAACGGCTACGGCTCAACGTCGGCGGCAGCTATGCCGCCCACTCCTACGTGGACCGGCGCGTGCTGCTGCACGTGCTGACCGCCGTGCCCAGGACCTCCCTCGAGCCCTACACCTGGTGGTTTCCGTTCGTGGGCCGGATGCCTTACAAGGGCTACTTCGATCCGGACGACGCCCGCGAGGAAGCCCGCTCGCTTGCGGCGCAAGGATACGACACCAACATCCGGCCTGCCGGCGCCTTCAGCACCCTGGGCTGGTTCGACGATCCGTTGCTCGGGCACCTGCTGAAGCTCGACCGGGTGAGCCTGGCGGAGGTCGTGCTGCACGAGCTGCTTCACAACACGCTGTTCGTGAAGGGCTCGGTGGCGTTCAACGAAAGCCTCGCCAACTTCGTGGGCAAGCGCGGCGCCATCGATTTCTTCGTCGGGCGCAACGGCCCCCGCAGCCCCGAGGCCGTGGCGGCCCGCCGCGCGTGGCGGGATGAGCTGGAGTTCTCCGGTCTGATGATGGAGATGGTGGGGTGCCTGCGCGAGCTGTACGGCGGACAGCTCCCCGAGGCGGACAAGCTGCGCCGCCGCGAGGAGGTGTTCACCCGAAGCCGGCGGCAGTGGGCGCGGGCGCTGGAGGGCAGGCCGGACCACCGCCACGCCGTTTTCAGCCGGCGGCCGCTGGACAACGCCGTGATCCTGCAGAGCCTGCTTTACGTCACCGACCTTGCGCGGTTCGAGGAGCTCTACCGGCGCGAAGGCAGGCAGTTGACCCGGGCGATCGAAGCGGTCCGCGCCGGCGCGCGGGACGGCCGCGATCCGTTCGAAATGCTGCCCGCGTCGACCCCCGGCGGGACGGCTGCAAAGACGGTGACCTATGGAATCTGTGAGACGCCGTGAACGCACGATGACCGACACGACCGCACGGCTCCGGGAGGCCAAGTGAGCAAGCTCCTGGCCATCATCCGGCTCCGCTGCCCCCGCTGCGCCGCCGGCGCCATCTTCGCGAGCCTCTTCCGGATGAACAGCCGGTGCCCGGTATGCGCCCTTGAGTTCGAGCGCGAGCAGGGCTACTTTGTCGGCGCCATGTACTTCAGCTACGCACTGGCCATCGCAGCGGTCCTCCCCGTCGTCGTCGCCATGCTGCTGCTCGGCTACGGCGCCGCGCCCATCTACATCGCGTGCAGCCTCCTGCTCGTCGTGTTGTCTCCGTTTCTGTTCCGCTACTCCCGTGTCATCTGGATCCACCTCGACCAGGTGATCGATCCCCAGGTTTCACCCCCCGGAGCCCCGGAATCGTCATTCCCGCGAAAGCGGGAATCCAGGCGTGGGGAGGGGTCGGCAAGAAGGGGCAAGCAGGGTTGAAATTCGCCGCCGACAAGATGCTCGGACGGCTCGCCAAGTGGCTTCGGATCATCGGCCAGGACGTCATCTACGGCCAACACCTGTCCGGCCAAGGCCTGGTGCGCACGGCAACACGGGAACGGCGGGTCATGCTGACCCGGGACCGCAAGGTGTGGCGGCGGAACCGGGAGCAAAGCATCTTCATCCGCGACGATCACTTTCGGGCGCAGTTGAGACAGGTTGTGGAGGAGTGCGGACTCGACCCCTTCAAGGGGCTGCTGACCCGGTGCGTCGAGTGCAACGAGCCGCTTCACCCCATGGCGAAGGAGCAGGTGCGGGACACCGTACCGCCCTATGTCTTCGAAACACAGGACCTTTTTTCTGTCTGCCCCGGCTGCCGCCGGATCTTCTGGCCCGCCACCCACCAGCAGCTCATGGTGGAGGAGTTGAAGCGCTTGGGATTCGCCGCTCCTGGAAATTGAAGCGGCCGTGTGCTAGGTTCCGGATGCCAGTCTTTTCCAGTCGTTCCCGGGTAGCTCAGTCGGTAGAGCAGGTGGCTGTTAACCACTTTGTCGGGGGTTCGAGTCCCTCCCCGGGAGCCAATCTCCTACCGCCAGACTGCCCCCAACTCCGGGAGACGCGATATGGCGGAAACAACAATATTCGAGTCGGGCGGATATCGGTTCGTGCGAGGGCGGTTTCAGTACTCGGGAGGCGTGTCGGCGGAGCCGGGATTCGTCATCGAACGCGCCCGGTTCGCGCGCCCGGTGCCGCTTGACGAGGGATTCCGCCGGATCGAGGCATACCTTGACGCTCTCGGACGGCCGTCCACCGCATTCTGCGCTTGTGAGTTGCGCTCGCCCGGCCAGTTCACGGAAGAAGGCTTCGTTGCCTTCAATCGGGTCTATGTAGGCACGCTCGAACGCTGGGGCATCTTCAAGGACGAGGAGAATCCCGTCGCGCGCTCAAACGTATGTCCCGAAATCGATCCTCCCGGCGAACCCAGCTTCCATGCGTTCTCGTACACCGTGCCGGCCGGAGCGAGCGACGCGGCGGGAGTGAAGAGCTTCGTCATAGCGGGCTCCGGCGAAGCGCCCGAAGGACCCGGAGGGTATCGGGACCGGATCATCCGGCTCGGGGACACTTCGCCCGATGCAATGCGGGAGAAGGCGCGATTCGTCCTCGGAGCGTTGGAGAGTCGGATGGCGGCGCTGGGCCTGACGTGGGCGGACGCCACGACGAGCCAGGTCTACGCGGTGCATGACTTCCATGGGCTGCTCGCCGACGAGATCGTCCGCCGGGGTGCGGCGCCCGACGGGGTCACATGGACCTACGCCCTACCGCCGGTCGAAGGATTGGCTTTCGAGATGGACGTCCGGAGCGTGCCGGTGGAGCGGGTAATCGGCTGAAGCCGAGGGCCGGACGCCCCGGCTCGCGTCGCCGGAATCCCCGGTTAACGAAAGACCCCGATGGAAGAACCCATCGGGGTCTTGTCGTCTACGGCGATGTGGAACGGGTGTCTGTTTCAGGACCCTTCAGGCCACACGAAGTCGGGGCGAAGCCCTTCACAGACCGGGCGGCCGTCGTCCGGTTTCGGGACGCCGGTGGCCGGATCGTAGAAGGCGTGATAGGTCGCCGGCATGCTGTCCGGGTCAAAGCCCATGATGTTCGGCGCGACCGCGCGAATACGCTTCTGCTTGTCATCGAGCATGATGGGTGCGCCGCAGTTCTTGCAGGTGCAAAGCTCCAGGGGACCGTCCGGATTTTGGTCGTTGAACGGCTGGCGGTTCAGATTGTCGGGGTTGTCCACGCTCAAGTCCCCGTGATTGAAAAACGCGACATGGGTCGTGGGTTGTCCCGTAACGCGCTTGCAGACGGAACAGTGACAGATGTGGACATCGATCGGATCGTTGTCCGAGTGAGTGTGTATACACGCGCACCCTCCGGAATACGCCATGGTTCTCCTCCTTGTTTGGTGCCCAACAGCCTCGTCTGCGACGAGCCTCCTCGCCGTGGGCATACCTTTGGTGAGGGCCGCATATTATCGCAGGCCGGGCTTCCAATGCAATAAACAAGATGTTTGTGGTCGTGATGCGGTCTTTGACCATGGGAAATCATATGATATATTAAATTACATCATATGATATTACGGCAAGGTTCCCAGAATGGCGCACCCACTCCCGGACATTCCCGGCGAAAGATTTCTCAGACCCCTCGGCGACCGCGACAGGATCGCGGTTGTCGTAAAGGCCGTGGTGCGCGCGGCCGATGCATGGGGTTTGACCCATATCGAGGGCGCGGCCCTGTTCGACGTGCCCACGGCCACCTGGAGCCGCATGAAGGCCGGCGGCTATAGGGGCACGCTCGATCAGGACAAGGTGACACGGGCAAGCCTGATCATCGGGTTGTTCAACGGGCTCGCGTCACTCTTCAACGGCCCCTTGGCCCATGGCTGGCCCAAGGCGGCCAACACCGGTCCCGGTTTCGAAGGCAAGACCCCGATCCAGGTCATGTGCGAAGGCGGTATCCCCGCCATGATGAAGGTCCGGCAGCACATCGACGCATTGAGGGGCGGAGCATGATCCGCGCCGCGGACCTCCCGGTCCGTGACATCGTCGAGCCGGCGACGGTCAGGCTGGTTACCGCCGGCTACCTGGACAAGCCGGCAATGGCAGCGCTCGCCGACGACCCGTCCGAACTAGCTATCCTTGAAGAGATCGAAGGGCTCACGTCGGCCCTGACGCCTTCTTCGGCCACGGTCCCGTCCGGCATCCAACCGGGGGAGTTGCTGACGGAAGCCGACGGGTACGGCTGGGCCTACGTGAACGCGGCGTTCTGTCACACCCGACCCACGGGGAACCGCTTCAACGGCCCGGAACGAGGCGCGTGGTACGCGTCGTACGGCAACAACGCCACCGACACGGCCAAGGCCGAGGTCGCGTGGCACCTCACGCGCGAGCTTCAGGCCACTGGAATCTACGACAACGTCACGATGTACCGGGAACTCCTCGCCGGCTTCATGAGTCGCTTTCACGATCTCGGCGGGAGCACGGGGGAGGCCGTTCTCAGCGATGACCCGGCCGATGCCTATCCCGCCGGTCAGGCCTTGGCTCAAGACATCTTGGCGAGTGGTGGCAACGGTGTGCTGTACCCGTCCGCCCGCTACGAAAGCGGCATGTGTCTGGCGGCGCTGCGGCCCAATCTCGTGCAGAACGTGCGCGAGGGTGAGACGTGGGTGTTCAGGTGGGCGGGGTCACTGGAGGTGGAGATATGGAGGGTGGAATCGTCATGACGGAGAAAGTAGGGCGTTCAGAGAGAAAGTAGGTTGGGTGCGTGAATGGTCGGACGACCTTGCCTCAGAGAAGGAGCACCAGTCCCAGCCGGACAAGTGGATGCGGTTCCGTTGCTCAAGTACTGCTGCCGGATCTGGGATGCGGCTTTGCGGGCGGAGCCTGGACAGTCGGAGCTGCGCCCGATCGTGCCGGTGGTGTTCTATCAGGGGAGTCGCGGCTGGCGGCACTCGACCGAGTTCGCGGAGTTGTTCCCCGAGGTGGTGCGGAGCTGGCGGTGGGTGCCGCGGTTCGAGCACATGCTGGTGGACCAGACGGGTGTGGGTCCCGACGAGGTGGAGGGAGAGTTGAAGGGGCGTATTGCGCAGTTGTTGATGATGGCTGCGTATGGGCGGCACGCGGGCGTGGCGATGGAGGGGGCGGCGCGGTTGCTGGCGTCGTTGTCGTCCAGTGGCGGGGTGAACTATCTTCGTCTATTCTTGGTCTACGTGATGGCGACGCAGGATGAAGCGGCGGCACAGGCTTTCGACGCAGCGTTGCGCAGCCATGGCCGCGAACACGGAGGTGAGATCATGTCCTATGCCCAGCAACTCCTGGAGGAAGGCCGGAGTCAGGGTCGAGAGGAGGGCGCAAGACAAGGAAAGGTAGAAGCCGTTGAAGGTCTTCTGAGGGTCGGAGTGTCGTGGGACGTGATCGAGTCGGCGACAGGGCTGAACGAAGCCCGGTTCCACGCTCTCAAGGAGCAGTTGTCGGCGTCCGACCGGTCCGACAGGCAGGGGGTGGAGTAGAGGGCCGCAGCGGCATGACCGGAAACTTCACGGGCCGCGCCAAGGGCCAAGACGAGCGCGAGGTGCCAAGCTTGACAGCCATCGTGCCCTTTGATGATCGGTATCGTCAGACGGCTTCGCTCGATGACCTGTCCCATCGGCTTATCCAGGAGTTTCTGCGGGATATCGGCAGCGATCTGGCTTCTGAAGCAGCCGAGCTATCGGTGGCGGCCCTTGGTCAGCGCATGAACGTCGTAGGCGGGCCGCCCGAAGCAATGTTCCCCAAGAACGTCGGCTTGCTGTTCTTCAACGACCGCCCGCACGACTTCTTCCCCGCACCACAGATTGACGTCGTGTGGTTCCCGGAAGGCCCGGGTGGGGACCTATTCGAGGAAAAGGAGTTCCGCGGCCCTCTGTCGATCATCCTCGGCGAAGCGATCCGTTACGTTGAGCGGAACTACCTGAAGGAAACAATCATCAAGCATCCGCACAAGCCGGAAGCCGAGCGATTCTGGAACTTTCCCATCGGCGCAATCGAGGAGGCGCTGGTCAATGCCGTCTACCATCGCTCTTACGAAGAGCGGGAGCCGGTGGAGGTGCGTATCACCCCTGACGAGTTGGCGATCTTGAGCTTTCCCGGCCCCGACCGATCCATCCGTATGGAAGATTTTAGTAGAGGGCAAGCCGTCAGCCGCCGCTACCGCAATCGCCGGATTGGAGAGTTTCTCAAGGAACTCGATCTGGCCAAGGGCAGGTCAACCGGAGTACCCAAGATTCTGCGGGCCATGCGGCAAAACGGTTCCCCGGGCCCGGTCTTCGAGAGCGACGAAAATCGCACTTGGTTTCTGGTTCGTCTGCCGGTGCGCAAGCAACCGACAATCGAGAGGAAGAACACTCCGGCATGAACACGGCCCCCATCGTCTCCAAAGTCTGGAGCTTCTGCACCACCCTGCGCGATGACGGCGTCGGCTATGGCGACTACCTGGAACAGCTCACCTACCTGATCTTCCTCAAGATGGCTGATGAGTACGGGAAGCCGCCGCGCAATCGTGATGTGGGCATCCCGGCCGAGTACAACTGGCCAAGTCTGAGGTCGAAGCGGGGCACGGAACTGGAGAGTCACTACGTCACGCTCGTTCGTGAGCTTGGCGCCAAGACAGGCATGCTGGGGCAGATCTTCACCAAAGCGCAGAACAAGATCCAGGACCCGGCGAAACTGTACCGCCTCATCGACATGGTGGACGACACCGATTGGGTCACCATGGTCGCCGACGTCAAGGGTGATATCTACGAGGGTCTGCTTGAGAGGAACGCCGAGGACACGAAGTCGGGCGCGGGGCAGTATTTCACGCCACGCGCCCTGATCCGCGCCATGGTGGAATGCGTGCGGCCGGAACCGGGGAAGCTCATCGCCGACCCGGCCTGCGGCACCGGCGGGTTCTTTCTCGCGGCCTACGACTTCCTCAACAACCAGGATAACTTCAAACTGGACCAGCAACAGAACGCGTTCCTCAAGCACGAGACGTTTCACGGCAACGAGATCGTCGCCAATACCCGGCGCCTGTGCCTGATGAACATGCTCCTCCACAACATCGGCGAGATCGACGGCGGCGCACCCATATCGCCCAACGACGCGCTCGTGGCCGATTCCGGGCAGCGTTTCGACTACGTGTTTGCCAACCCGCCGTTCGGCAAGAAGAGCTCCATGAGCTTCACCAACGACGAAGGCGAGCAGGGGACGGACGACCTGACCTACAACCGGCAGGATTTCTGGGCAGCTACGTCCAACAAGCAGCTCAATTTCGTGCAGCACATCCGGACCATGCTCAAGACCGACGGCCGCGCCGCGGTCGTGGTGCCGGACAACGTGCTGTTCGAGGGCGGCGCCGGCGAGACCATCCGGAAGAAGCTGCTGGACAACACCGACCTGCACACCATCCTGCGCCTTCCCACCGGCGTGTTCTACGCCCAGGGCGTCAAGGCCAACGTGATCTTCTTCGACAACCGCGAAGCCAGCCCCGACCCGTGGACGAAACGGGTCTGGTACTACGACTACCGCACCAACATTCACCACACCCTCAAGAAGAAGCCCATGCGCTACGAGGATCTGTCGGATTTCGTGAAGTGCTACAACCCGCGGAACCGGCATCAGCGCAAGCCCACCTATGACGAGAACGACGCGCCGGAAGGACGCTGGCGCAACTACAGCTACGAGGAACTCGTCGCGCGCGACAAGACCAGCCTCGACATCTTCTGGCTCAAGGACAAGAGCCTGACCGACCTCGACAACCTTCCCGAACCCGACGACTTGGCCGAAGAGATCATCGAGAACCTCGAGGCCGGCCTCAACAGTTTCCGGGAAGTGCTGGCTGGCTTGCGGAAATCAGGCAGTTGAACGTGCGTACGCCGAGACGGTGCGTAGGCTAGAAAGCCGAACGAAAGGGAGTGCGGATGACTTGGTTTTGTCGGCCAAGGCCGAGGCGACGCCCGATGGCGCAGAAGATCACCATCGGGCAACGAGAATTTGCCACTATCGATATGGGTCGAGGCCCGAGCCGGGTCTTGAGGCGTCAGATCGAGGAGAACATACTCAACCTGGGCAAGCCCTTCGAGACCGGAGGCATTCTGAATCCGGCATTCCTCCCGGTTCTTGGCGCCGGTTCAGTAGCGGCGTCCTCCCTCTTTGCCGGCAACTTGTTTGTGACAGCGGCCGATCCCGCTACGTTGATGCGAATTGGTGAGGGTGTTGGCACTGCAGTCATTGGAACTGCTGGCCGCATAGTTGAGCACGTTCCGTTTGTTCCAGCTGGTAGCGCCATATTCCCGGTGGTAGCCCCGGTTCTGCTCTTTACGGCGGTATCGGCGATGGCGATTTGCGCGCGCTTGGATCGACTCCAAGTCTCCTTGGAGCGAATTGAAAGCGTGGTCAGGCAGTTCTTGGCACAAGAGTTCGCCGAAGACAGCGCCCTCCTCGTGAGCGCGATGCAACGGCTTGAGGACATCTCCGCAGAGTTCGATGGATGCGGACGGTTTACCGAAGAAATGAAGTTGCGGTTGGCGTTGGCAGAACGGGATCTCAACGTACTGCATCACAAATATGAAATCCTTTCGGGATTGAGAGTTGACGATCAAACGGGTGTCGAGTTTGGGGTGCTCCGTACGAAACTATTTGCCATGTCGAGTATTGCGGATATCCGGGTGGATCGCCTCCGGTTCAGGCTGGCTCTGCAGGACGATCCCGAGTATTTGGATCGACGGCTTTCCATGGTGGAGTCCAAGATCGCCCTGTATGAAGCCTCATTCAGATATCTCTCGGAGACCACCCCGTTGAAGAAACACCAGGAGGATTTGCAGAAAGCTGTCGACGACATGGGCTTCTTGACGAAGAAAGTCTTGGCAAGGAACAAATTCAAGAAGACCATGGCCGATATTGAGGCGACGGCCGAAAAGGTCAAACGAACTCAGGAAATCCTAAGCTCGCCCCTTGACCCTCAGTCAGGTGACGCGACGGATCAGCAAGTTTCGGTTGTTTACTACCGGGAGCAGAGCGGTAAGGGAGACTTGAAGGCGTACTACACCAATGATTTGAGGTTGGAGGCGCGAGAGGCAGCCTGAAGGGCTCGCCCAAGGACGGTTGCGGCTTCGCTCATAACGTCTGCGGACGGTTCAAGGTTTCTGAAGACGATCATCCCGAGCCGGAAGGTGACGCGGGATCACAAGAGGAGACGGTCACCATGAAGAAACAACTGAACGCGGAAGAACGGGAGATTCTGGAACACTTCGAGCGGGGCGAGTTGACGCCTGCCTCAGGAGCCCAGCATGAGATGGAGACGGCGCGGCGTGCGGCCCGCAACACGTTCAACAAGACCCGGCGAGTCAACCTGCGGGTCACCGAGCGCGACTTCAACCTCGCCCACGCCCGTGCGCGCGAGGAAGGTATCCCGTACCAGACGCTTTTGTCGAGCATCATTCACAAGTACCTTTCCGGACGGCTCACCGAGAACAGATAACTGCCGTCAATTCAGGATTGGCCGCAGGAAGTCGGTAGTGCGTGAGCGCCGACTTCACGGCTGGCCTCCGGCATGAACCCGCTTGCCACAGTCCTCGTCACCGGCGCCACCGGCTACATCGGCGGCAGGCTGGTTCCTCGCCTGCTCGATGAAGGCTACCGAGTACGTGTCCTGGCGCGCGGCGCGGCACGGGTCCGCTCGCGTTCCTGGGCCGACCAGGTCGAGGTCGTCGAGGGTGACGCGCTCGACCGTGAAACCCTGTCGCAAGCCCTGGCCGGGGTGGATTCCGCCTACTACCTGATCCACAGCATGGCCGGCGGCGCGGGGTTCCACGAGTTGGACGTGGACGCGGCGCGGCTCTTCGGCAGCGCGGCAAGGGAAGCCGGCGTCCGGCGCATCGTCTACCTGGGCGGGCTGGGGGACCCGCGGGCCGACCTGTCGCAGCACCTGCGCTCCAGGCAGGAGACGGGCCGGGCGCTCCGGGAAGGCGGGGCGCCCGTGACGGAGTTCCGGGCCGCGGTGATCGTGGGGTCGGGCAGCATCTCGTTCGAGATGATCCGCTATCTTGTGGAGCGGCTCCCGGTCATGGTCTGTCCCCGGTGGGTCTACTCGCGCGTTCAGCCCATCGCGGTGAACGACGTGCTGGACTATCTCGTGGCGGCTCTGAGCAACATGGCCGGCGCCGACAAGATCATCGAGATCGGCGGCCGGGAGGTGACCACCTACCGGGGGATGATGCTGGGCTATGCCCGGGCCAGGGGACTGAGGCGCTGGCTGGTGCCGGTGCCGGTGCTGACCCCGCGCCTGTCGTCGTACTGGGTGCACTGGATCACGCCGATCCCTTCCGGGGTGAGCGGTCCCCTCATCGAGGGGCTTCGGAACGAGGTGGTGGTGACCAACAGCCTGGCCCGGGAACTGTTTCCGGAAATCGAGCCCCGGACCTATGCCGAGGCCATCGCGGAGGTCATCGACGATCTGGAACAGGGGCGCATCGAGACCGCCTGGAGCGACGCCCACGGTGCGTCCGCGGCGCCGGATTCCTTCTCCCGCGTCGAGACCCACGAGGGGATGGTCTTCGAACGCCGCACCCGCACGGTGGCCGCCCCCGCCGGGGAGGTGTACCGTGTGTTCACCGGCATCGGCGGCGAGCGGGGATGGTTTTACGCCGACTGGATGTGGCGCCTCCGGGGCATGGTGGACCGCCTGCTCGGCGGCGCCGGGCTGCGTCGGGGACGCCGCCATCCGGACGAGCTGCGCGTCGGCGACGCGCTGGACTTCTGGCGCGTGGAGGCTCTTGAGCCGGGCCGGCTGGTCCGTCTCAGGGCGGAGATGAAACTGCCGGGCCGCGCTTGGCTCCAGTTCCGGGCGTGGGAGACGGACGACGGCAAGACCCACCTGGAGCAGACCGCGGCCTTCCTTCCCAAGGGGCTGGGCGGCCTGCTTTACTGGTATGGCCTGTACCCGGTCCACGCCCGCATCTTCGACGGGATGGCGCGGGAGGTCGCCCGGCGCGCGGAGGGAGGCCGGTAACCCCTCTCCACCCCTGGATTCCCGCTTTCTCAACATACAAATGACGTTTTGTGACGTGGTTGCGTGGAGAGTGTCGACACAGCCTGTTCGGAGGGAATGGCAAAGAGATTGGAGGTTTGAATCCATGCGTTTCGGCATCGCGTTCGGCAGCTACCCCTCGGACCTGGACCGTGCGGGGGTCTGCCGCGACTTCGCGGAACGGGCCCGGGTGGCCCACGCCAGCAACTACGAGGCGCTCTTCGTGGCCCAGCACTACTCCACGGGACCGGACGCGGCCATGCTCCAGTCCCTGCCGTTGCTGTCGTACTTCGCGGGTCTCACCCCCGGCATGTACCTGGGCACGGCGATCTTCCTGCTGCCCATGCACCAGCCGCTGATGGTGGCGGAGTACACCGCCACCATCGACAACCTGTGCGGCGGCAAGTTCCTGTTCGGCATCGGCCAGGGCTATCGCGACGTCGAGTTCACCTCCATGGGCGTGCCCTTGCGCGAGAAGCGCCCGCGCCTGGAGGAGGGCATCGAGGTGGTGAAGCGGCTGTGGACCGAGGACGAGGTGCACCACCAGGGTCGGTTCTACCGGATCGACGGCGTCACCATCCATCCCAAACCACTACAGAAGCCGCGGCCGCCGATCCTGCTGGGGGCCGACACTCTGCCCACCGTGGCGCGGGTGCCGGCGGTGGCCGACCACTGGATCGCCAGCCGTCGCCACACCAAGACGTTCCTGCGCGAGGCCGTGCCCGCGTACAAGCGCGCCCTGGAGGCCCACGGCAGGCCCTTCGAGGGTCTTTACATCTTCCGCGACCTCTGCGTCGCCGACAGCCGCAAGGAAGCGGAAGACCGCATCCGCGAGGGCTACGAGCGGCGCTACGAGCGCTACCAGCGCTGGGGCCAGCCCGGCGAGCGCTACGACCTGCCGTTCGAGCAGTTGCAGCAGGACCGCCTCGTCCTCGGCAGCCCCGCCGAGGTGGCCGAGCAGGTGCTCTCCTACCGCGAGGAGTTCGGCGCCGAGATCATGTGGTTCATGGTCGACTGGCCCGGCATGGAATCCAGCGTGACCCTCGAGACCATCCAGCGCTTCGGCGAGGAGGTCATCCCCGAGTTGAAGCGGCTGACGCCCGAGTGCCCGCTACCGTAGATGATCATCGCGTTCCACGCGCTGGCCCTGAACGGTTCGCGTGCAAGAGTTGCGGCGTCGGGGGACGTAAGCGGTAAGCGCACCGCGGCAAAGCCGACCCCGACAGAGCGAGAGACCAGGATACGCGGCTGGGTTCTTGCCCGAACTTGCAATAGCTTTTTATCTATTGTAAGTTTCAGCTATAAATTACAATAACCAATGGCGCTATTGCAATTCCGTTCAATAGGGAAGCCCGGCCATGCAGCGCGGAGAATGCGGCAGTTATGAGGTGACTGGCGTCGGCGAGGAGCGTGTTCGCGCGTTCGTGCCGGCGCCCCTGCCGCCCAAACCCACCCTGGTGCTGGACGGTACCTTGCAACAGGCCATGGAATCGGCCGTCCTGGCTCTGGGCCGCCTCGATGGCGTTGCCACGCTGCTCCCGGACCATGCGCTCTTCCTCTACGCCTACGTCCGCAAGGAAGCGGTGCTCTCATCCCAGATCGAGGGTACGCAGTCCTCGTTCTCGGACCTTCTTCTCTTCGAATTGGAGCAAGCGCCCGGAGTGCCGGCCGACGACGCGGTCGAGGTCTCGAACTGCGTGGCGGCGCTTCACCATGGTTTGCGGCGCCTTGGAGAGCAGTTTCCGCTGTCGAACCGCCTCATCCGCGAGATCCACGCCGTGCTGATGTCGGGGGAACGGAACCTCTCCAAGACGCCGGGGGAGTTTCGCCGTTCACAGAACTGGATCGGCGGCACGCGGCCGGGCAATGCTGTCTTCGTGCCCCCGCCCCATGGGGCCGTGCCCGGCTGCATGGCGGCGCTTGAAGGTTTCCTTTACTCCGAGGAGTTGCCGGTTCTGCTGCGCGCCGCGCTTGCGCACGTGCAGTTCGAGACCATTCACCCGTTTCTGGACGGCAACGGGCGCGTGGGGCGGTTGCTGATCACCCTGCTGCTGTGCCAGGCCGGCGTGCTGCGTGAACCGCTCCTGTACCTCAGTCTTTTCCTGAAGCAACACCGGAGCACCTACTACGATCTGCTGAGCCGCGTGCGCCTCACCGGGGACTGGGAAGCGTGGCTTGACTTCTTCCTCAAAGGCGTGAAACTGACGGCGGATGGCGCGGTCGGCACCACCCAACGCTTGTCCCGGATGTTCCAGGATGATCGGGAGCGGGTGCAGACAACGGCAGGCCGGCGCGCGGTGACGGCGCTGCGTGTCCACGATGCGCTCAAGTCCCGGCCGGTCCTGTCGCTGCGCGTGGCGTGCCGCGAGACCGAGCTTACCTTCCACACGGTCGCGTCGGCCATGGGGTTGCTCGTGAGCCAGGGAATCGCGCGGGAGATCACCGGCAGACAGCGTGACCGGCTGTTCGTCTATGACCGATACCTTTCCATCCTCAACGAAGGCACCGAGGCGCCGTGACGGCACGAAGTAGACGATCCCGGAGACACGCATGAAAGCACCCTGGTCCGGCGCCATCGTCTCGGTGCAGCCGCGGATACGGCTCTTGCGTTCTCTCGACGAGCTCTCCCACAGCTATCACGGTTACGTCCTGCGGATCGACGGGACTTGCGCCGGCGAGCGCGGGGAGGCCGGTGTCGCCGTGGGTCGGGCGGCGCACGCGAAGCACCGGTTTCGCGTCGGCATGGAGGTGAGCGGCGTGGCGGTGCCCGTGGCCAACCCGGACACGGAAACGGCCGGGTGGTACAAGGCGAGCCGGCTCAAGGTGCTCCGGGAGGCCGAGGCGGAGCCGCCGGCCGGGCCGCCGTTCCACGGCGTGCCGCCGGACCTGGAAACCTACCGCGAGCGGGGACATCGGCGGCTGGACCCGCGCACCTACGAAAGCCGCTGTGCGACGTGCATGTGGGGCTGCCGGATGCCGGTGGGCATCATACTGGACCAATGGAATCCTTCGCGGAAACGGTACAGGATCGAGACTTTCTGCTATGGTCCGAAGAGTTGCCGTTTCTACCGGGCCGGGCGCGAGCGCACGGTTCCGGCGAAGGACGGATTGTCCTATACCGAGGGCGACTGGGTCGACGAGTCGGCCACGGCGCACCGAGGGCTCGACGACTGACGGATGACTGGCGGACGACTGGACATGGCGGGCCTGTCGAGGGAGCAAGGCACCATGAGCAAGCACTCACACTCGGCAAACGCACAGTTTCACGATCCCGCCCACGCCGCGGAGTTCGACAGGCGCGCGGCCGTGTCCGACATCCGCGGAAAGCTGGCGGAGCGTTTGATCGAGGCCATGGCGCTGCGCGGCGACGAGACCGTGCTGGACGTGGCCACGGGCACGGGCCGCTTCGCCCGGCCGGTTTCCGGGCACCTGGCTGACGGGAGCGTGGTCGGCATCGACCCGGCGCTGGCCATGCTGCGGGTGTCGCGGGACTCGGACGCGGACGCCATTCCCCGCTACGGGCGGGTCGCCGCCACGGCCGAGCGCATGCCGCTCCGGGGCGGTATCTTCGACTGCGCGTGGGTGGCGTTCAGCCTGCACCACTTCGTCAGCGCCACGGACATGGTGCGGGAGGCCGGGCGGGTGCTCAAGCCGGGCGGCCGCCTCTTCATCCTCGACCCGATCATCGTGGCGGCGGACGACGCGCTGGACGAGGCCGTCAACAGTCTCATCAACGAGGTCTTCCAGCTCTCCCACGGCGCGGGATTCCGTTTCTTCGCGCAGGAAGAGATCAGGCGCCTCATGACCGACGGCGGCATGGAGGTGGTGCGCGACGACCTCCACACCTACCCGGTGGACCAGGACGGCACCGACGGCATCCCCACGGGTCGGCACTGGGTCGAGGTAATGGACGAACTGGAACAGCGGCCGCCCGAGTTGAAGGCACGCTTCCAGGAGAGATACTTCGGTTACGAGAAGACCGGCGACCGGATTCACATCCGCGGCGGCTTCCACTTCGGCCTCGTCGCCGGTGAGAAGCGGCTCAGCGCCGACTGAAGGAGCACACCATGAAAACGCCATCGTCACTCATCACCCTGGGCACCTCGGGCGGTCCGTCGCTGACGCCGCACCGGGCGCAGACCTCCCACCTCCTCACGGTCAACGGCACCTACTACGTGGTGGACGCCGGCGACGGCGTGTCCCGGCGCATGGCCCGGGCCGGCGCGGACGTCCGCAAGGTCGGGATCATCTTCCTCACCCACCATCACGACGACCACACCGCGGGCCTGGCCACCCTCATGGCGCTGGCGTGGGACGGCCAGCGCACCGCGCCCATCGACGTCTACGGCCCGCCCCGGACCCAGGAGCTGGTGGACGCCACGGTGCGGTATTGCAGCATCAGCGCCGACATCCGCATCGCCGACGGCGGCCGCAGCGTCCCGCTCGACAAGGTGTTCTTCGGCCACGACGTGGGCGTCGGCGAGGTCTACCAGGACGACAACGTCCGGGTGACGTCGGTGGAGAACACCCACTTCAGCTTCCACCGGGGCGCCGCCGAAGGCCGCTACAAGTCCTACTCCTACCGCTTCGAGACCCCCGACCGGGTCATCGTCTTCACCGGCGACACCGGCGCCAGCGCCGCCGTCACCGCGCTCGCCAGGGACGCCGACCTGCTGATCACCGAGACCTCCTCGTGCGACGAGCGCAAGAACGCCATGATCAAGGACGGCCGCTGGGAGGCCATGAGCACGGCCGAGCAGGAGGGCATCATGCGCCAGGCCACCCAGGGACACATGGGCCTGGAGAACATCGCCGCCCTGGCCACGCAGGCCGGGGTCAAAAAGGTGGTGCTGTCCCACCTCACTCGCCGCGTGGACTCCACGGATTACGAGCCCTTCGCCGAAGAGGTGCGCAAGGGTTACGCCGGCGAGGTGGTCGTCGCAGAGGACTGCATGGAGTTCTGAGGGTCTGCGGCGCCCGAGAGTACCGGCTGGACCATTTCCGGCAGGGGCGCCCGGCGCCCTTTGTTTCCCGTAGGGGCGACCGGCGGTCGCCCTCCGGTCCGTGTAGGGGCGGGTTTCAAACCCGCCCGCGTCGCGGATCTACCGTTCCTGCCCGATGGCAAAGACCATGAAGATCATCGGCACCGCCGCCGCCCGCGTGGACGGCGTGGCCAAGGTCACCGGCCAGGCCGAATACGCCTCGGACATCACCGTTCCCGGCATGCTCTGCGGCAAGATCCGGCGCAGCCCCCACCCTCACGCCCGCATCGTTTCCATCGACGCGAGCGCGGCGGAGCGCATCCCCGGCGTCCGTTGCGTGCTCACGCGCGAAGACTTCCGCCACCGGAACCCCTGGTTCAGCGGCCGGATACAGGACCATCCCATCGTCGCGCTTGACCGCGCGCTGTTCGCCGGCCAGCCCGTGGCCGCGGTGGCGGCGGACGACGAGAGCGCGGCGGAGGACGCGTTGCGGGCGGTGGCGGTGGAGTACGAGCCCTTGCCGGCCGTGATTGGCATCGAGGAGGCCGTCGCCGACGGCGCGCCGCAGATCCACGAATCCGCCCCCGGCAACATCTGCTTCAGCGACCGCCTGGAAAAGGGCGACGTGGCGGCCGGATTCGCCGAGGCCGACACCGTGGTGGAGGATACCTTCACCTTCCCCATGGTGTACCACTACGCCATGGAGCCCCACGTGGCCATCGCCAGGGTGGACGCCGACGGCGTCACCGTGTGGAGCTCCTGCGCCCACCCCTTCGGCGTGCAACTCGAGCTGGCCCACATCTTCGACCTGCCGCTGTCCGCCGTCCGGGTGATCATCCCCTACGTGGGCGGCGCCTACGGCAGCAAGTCCGGCGCCAAGATCGAGCCGCTGGCGGTGGCGCTGGCGCAGAAGTGCGGGCGTGCGGTGCGGGTGGCCCAGAACGTCTCCGAGGCGATGATGACCGTGCGGCGCCACTCGGCCCTGTGCCGCGTGCGCACCGGCGCCAGGCGCGACGGCACCCTGGTGGCGAAGCAGGCGGAGGTCTTCCTCAACACCGGCGCCTTCGCCGAGCTGGGTCCGGTGGTGACGAGCCGCACGCTCACGCGCATCCTCGGCCCGTACCGCATCCCTCACATCCGGGTGGAGTCCCACTGCGTGTACACCAACACCGTGTCGGCGGCGTCCTTCCGCTCCATCGGCGGCCCCCAGACCGCGTGGGCCAACGAGTCGCAGATGGACATCCTCGCCGACCGGCTCGGCATGGACCCGCTGGCTTTCCGTCTGAAGAACTTGCTGCATCGGGGCGAAGAGCTGAAGCCCGGCGGCAAGCCCCTGGACGCCGACCTCCGGGAAGGGCTCGGCCGCGTCACCGAGCGCATCGGCTGGGACGGACCGGTGGCCTCCACCGGGGCAGGCCGGGGACTGGCCTTCGGCGTCACCGACCCGGGGGCGCCACTGGCGTCCACCTCCACCGTGCACGCCCTCTCCGACGGCAGCGTGGTGGCGCTCATCGGCACCTCCGAGATCGGCCAGGGCTCGCGCACGGTCATGAGCCAGATCGTGGCCGAGGAGTTGCGCGTCCCCCTGGACAGGGTGCGCGTGCGACCGCCGGACACCGCCTACACCCCTTACGACCGCTCCACCGGGTCGAGCCGTTCCACCACGGTCATGGGCAAGGCCACGCAGTTGGCTGCCGCTGACGCCCGCGAGCAGATCCTGGAGCTGGCCATGGAGCACTTCGAGGCCCCGCGCGAGGCCGTGGAACTCTCGGAAGGCGAGGCCCGGGCCGCCGGCCAGAGCGTCTCCTATGGCGAGCTGATCCGCACGCACTTCGCCATGCAGGGGGGCGAGATCGTGGGCCGCGGCTACGCCCACAGCGGCATGGCCGCGACCCCCGCCAACCCGCTCTTCTGGGAGATCGGCATCGGCGCGGTGGAGTTGGAAGTGGATCGGGACACGGGCGAGGTGCGGCTCGACCGCTACATCATGGCCGCGGACGTGGGCAAGGCGCTGAACCCGCTCCAGTGCGAGGGCCAGGACGAAGGCGCGGCCATGATGGGCATCGGCCACGCGCTGATGGAGTCCATCGAGTACGGCGACGGCCAGATCCTCAACCCCAACCTCGTGGACTACCGGGTCCCCGGCTTCGAGAACCTGCCCGCGACCTTCGAATCGATACTGGTGGAGAACGGAGACGGCCCCGGGCCCTACGGCGCCAAGGGCATGGGCGAGGGCGGCATCATCCCGGTGGCGCCCGCCGTGGCCAATGCCGTCTTCCGCTGCGCCGGCGCCCGGGTCAGGGACCTGCCGTTGACCCCGGAGAAGGTCTGGCGCGCCATGCGCGGGCCCGGGTGAACCAACGAGAAAGGGCGGGCCTTGGAGACTCGCGAAGACCGGTCGGGCTGGTGGGTCATGCGCCGGTCCGTATAGGGGCGGGTTTCAAACCCGTCCGTGGCCGTTCACGCAGGGAACCCGCGGTTCCTACAACCCGTAGAACACCCGAGAGTTGGTGTTGAGGATTTTCTCGGCCTGATCCTTGTCGATGCGGCCCTGGTCCACCCAGTTGTGCACCTCGGCGAGTCCGCTCAGGTTGGCGGAGATGTCGGTGTGGCTGTAGTCCGTGCCGATGATCAGGTTGTCCTCGGTGTGGAACTTCAGAAGCGCCTCGACGTCGTCGATGGGGTCGATGGTGATGTAACAGCGGTTCTGGCGGAAGATGTCGGGGTCGAGGTCGCAAAGCTGCGGCAGGGCGGTTCCCGTGCCGCGGAGCGCGGCGCGCTTGGTCGCCCCCAGTTGCGACATCACGTAGGGGATCCACGACGCACCGGACTCGATGAACCCGAACCGCAGGTTGGGGAACATCTCGGGCACCTTGGAGGTCACCAGCTCGGCGAAGGCGTACATGATGGGGAAGCCCCGGTCCCACTCGCGCGACGGCAGCGGATGGCCGGTGTGGATGCACAGCGGCACGTCCAGGCGGTTGGCCTCCTCGTACACCGGGAAGAAGTGCGGGTCGGTGACCTTGCGGCCGACGTCGAAGCCGCGCTTGAAGATGCCGCAGGCGCCGTGCTCCTTGGCCCAGCGCAGCTCCTCGATGCCCATTTGGGGATCCAGCCACGGCAGCACCGCAGCCCACTGCAGGCGCCCGTTGGTGGGCTCGCACTTCTCGGCCAGCCAACGGTTGTAGGTGGTGGTCAGCGCCCACTCGGCCTCGGCGTTCTGGGTATTGTGGCGGATGAAGAAGGTCGGGAAGATCACCTGGATGTCCACGCCCATCTCGTCCATATGAGCCAGCCTGCCCTCCACGTCGTCCAGCTCCCGCCGCACCCGCGGCGGATGGTTGATCTCGTCCCGCACCGCGCGGTTCTGGAGCCTGCCCTCCACCACCCAACTGCGCCGGGTCGTGGTGTTGAAGCCGGCCCGGTTCGCCTCCTCGTCGGACATGTGGACCGTCACGGGCATGTACTTGGCGTAGGGCGTCCCTTCCAACGCGGCCCAGGTGGCATCGGACTCGTCGACATGGGTATCGGCATCGATCACGGACATGGCAAAACCTCCTCGCTGGCGGCACCCGACCTCGCGCAGGCGCCCTTCAGATGTGGTGACAAATTTGCCTGTAGACTAGCAGCAAACCGGAGCGGCGGCAATTTCCGTGCACCGTTCGCGGGCCTCCTTCCCCGTAGGGGACCGGCGTCGCGGCCATGTGGTTTGCGGAGTAATGTCCGTGCTGTCACAATGCGTTCATGCCGGTACAAGTCACCATTCGAGGCGTTCCTGAGCATGTCCGCGATGAACTCTCGGCGCGGGCTGCGTCGAGGGGGCTGTCCATGGAGGAATATCTCCGTGCCGAATTGGAACGCATCGCCTCTCGGCCCTCCCGCGAAGCCTGGCTTCGGGGCGTTCGCGGACGCAAGGAGGCAGGGACCCCGCGCGTGAGACCGTTCCGTATCCTGCAGGCTCGCGACGCAGACCGAACGTGACGGCCCGAATGACACCCGATGCCTTCGCGAGTCCGGCGCACTCGGATCGGGTAGGAAGCCGATGAGCACCCCCGTCATAGAAAATGTCCGTATCCGCGGCTTCCGGTCGCTGGCGGAAGTGGAACTCTCGGAGATCCCCAGGGTAGCGGTTCTGATAGGCGCCAACGGCTCCGGGAAATCCAACTTCATCCGCTTCTTCGAGATGTTGAGATGGATGTTCAGGTCCCGGAAGCTGGCGGAGTTCGTGGAGAGGCAGGGTGGGGCCGATGACCAGTTGTATGGCGGCAGCCGACGTACTCTGCGGATCGAGGCGGAGATCACCGTGCGTAATGACAGTGGACGCAACATCTACGACTTCCAACTGCAGCACGCCCATCCGGACAGGCTCATCTTCGTGGGAGAACGGTTCCGATTCGAAGGGAATGCTGTGCGGACACGGCCGCATCGCGTCCCCAGCGGTCAACAAGAAACCGGCTTGGTCCATTTCGCGCAGAGATACAGCTCTGCAAATGCGGAGATCGCCAGCGCCATTGTGAAAATACTTCGAAACTGCGCCGTGTACCAGTTCCACGACACATCCGATACGTCGGTTTTCAAGAAGAGGTGGGATGTCGAGGACAACTACCAACTCCGCACTCACGGAGGGAACTTGGCGGCGGTGCTCTACAGGTTGGAACGCGAGGACCTCAGTCGGTATGAGCTCATCTGCCATACGATCGGCCGGGTCCTGCCAGGCTTCGATCGTTTCGAGATCGAGGAGACTTACGGGAAGGTGTTGCTGAGATGGAAAGCCAAAGGAATGGAAAAGACCTTTGGCGCCCATCTGACGTCAGACGGGTCGTTACGGTTTTTCGCTCTCGTTACGCTCCTGAGTCTCCCGCCCGAGATGTTGCCCGACGTGCTCCTGTTGGACGAGCCGGAGTTGGGCTTGCATCCTGCCGCTGTAGCCCTGTTGGGGGGGATGATAGAGGCGCTAGCCGAAGAGAGGCAGATCATCGTTGCGACCCAGTCTCCGTTGCTTGTCGACGCTTTTGACCTGGACGGGATCTTTGTTCTGGGCCTCAAGGAGGGCCGGACCGAATTCCGCAAACTAGCCCCGGAAGACTATCGGGTGTGGCTCGACGAGCACTTCACATCGGGTGAGCTCTGGCAGAAGAATCTTCTCGGAGGCTACCCATGATACGGCTTGCCGTGTCGGTGGAAGGGTCAACCGAAAGGGAATTCGTCAGGGATGTTCTTGCGGAACACCTGAGGGCGAACGGGATCGAGGCGACGCCGGTCCTGTTGGGCCGGGCTCAAGGACTTCAGGGCGGCGGCAACGTTTCTACCGGACGACTGGTGGCGGAGATGGCCCGCTTGTACTGGAACTTTGACGCTGTCACGTCGCTGGTGGATTTCTATGGTTTCCGCGGTGATTTGTCCAGAGACCCTGACGCGTTACAGGAGCGGTTGTTCGCCGAGATCGGGAGCCGGATCGGGCGAGAGGTCAATCGGGAGAAGATCCTTCCTTACGTCCAGCGGTACGAGTTTGAGGCGCTACTCTTCTCCGATACAGGCGTATTCCGCGATGTGCCTGGTGTGTCCGGGGAATCGGTCCGGCTGCTTCAGAAAATCCGCCGCCAGTTTCCGACCCCGGAGGACATCAACGATCACAGTGAGACGGCGCCCAGCAAGCGTATCGTGGGGGTCATTCCGCGTTACCGGAAGGTGGTCAATGGCCCGCGTCTGGCGGGAAAGATAGGCTTGGCCGTCATTCGCAAGGAATGTCCCCGGTTCGGCGCATGGTTGACGAATCTAGAGGCGCTGGGGACACGTTAAGCCAGGCCAGAGGTCGCTGGATCATACGCGTGTGACGAGGCTGTACCCCACCTCACGCTCCCTCCCCGATCCCCTCCGTCGTCTCCTCGATCACCAGGTCCACCACGGCCCTCAGCGCCTGGGCGTCCGTATCCCCCTCTACCCGGCGCAGCCGGAACAGGTCGATCTGACGGTCGGCGCCGGTGCCCTCGCGGATGATGGCGAGGGCGTGTCGCAGCTCCCGCTCGCAACCCAGGGCGGCGGCGTCGGCGGCCAGTTCCTCCACCAGCTCTCCCGTGAAGTCCTCGATGTCCTTGCGGCCTCCCGCGCGGGTGTCGCCGTGGAACCCGAGCACGCCGTAGCGCTGGGCCAGCCAGCGGTTCTCGGCGATGATCTCCGTCGGCGGCTCGGCCGGCAGCTCTCCCTCGCGGTCCAGGCGTGACAGCCGCCGGATGAGAGACGCGTACAGGGCGGCGATGCACATGGCGTCGTCGACGCGCGGGCACAGGTCGCAGATGCGCAGCTCGATGGTGGGGAAACGCACCGACGGGCGGATGTCCCACCACAGCTCGCTGCCGTCGCCGATGAGATTCATCCTCTGGTATTCGGCCACGAGCTGGTCGAACTCGGCCCGGGACCAAATGGGGCCGGGCAGGCCGGTGCGCGGAAGCGCTCCCATGATGGTCAGCCGGTAGGACTTGAAGCCGGTCTCGCGGCCCGCGCTGAAGGGTGACGAGGTGGAGACGGCGTGCAGCAGGGGCAGGTAGCGCCGCATCGCCGTCATGACCCGGATCCGGGAATCGGCGTCGCCGAAGCCGGCGTGGATGTGCATGCCGCTTACGAGAAGCCGCCGCGCGGTCTCCTGGAACGTGTTCGCCAACCTTTCGTAGCGTTCCTTGGGCGTGCTCATCTGCGATTGCCACGCCGCGAATGGATGGGTGGAGGCCGCCATGATCGCGGCGCCGTGCCGGCTCGCCGCCTCCGCCACGATCCGGCGGGTTTCCTTGAGGGCGCCGCGCAGGTCGGCCACCGACTCGCACACCCGGGTATTGGTCTCGATCTGGGAACGCAGGAACTCGTGCACGAAGCCGTGGGGGCCGCGGTTCTTCTCGCACCAGTCGAAGATCCCGGGGTCGGGGTCGGCGATGATGTCGCGGCTGTCGGGATCGACCAGCCAGAACTCCTCTTCGATGCCGAAGGTGATTTCCACGTCCCTCTGTGCCTCGGCCTCTTCGTCTTCGCCTTCGCTCATGAGTCTGCGCAGTCGCTGGAACGCCATGCCCGCCTCGCTCGTGTCAGTCGGCCTGTACCATACAGACTACCGGAACCGCCCGTTGCAAAACGACACACGCGGAGAGATATCGCACGGCCCGCGCGGGGAGGCAAGGGCGCTTCGGCGTTCCTCCCGCCATTCTTCCGGCCCGTTCGGGTTGCGGACAGGGGGCTCGACGTTGTATAAGGCGCGTTGATTCCTCGGGCCCGGTTTTCTTCAGGCATCGGACGACATCACCGACGTCGGCATGATCACGGCCAATCAGGCAATCCCCCCCTTTCTCGCTCTGGCGCTTTTGCTGACCCTGGCCAACTCGGACGTGAAGGCTTGCACGGACGCCGCGGGTTCGGATGTTCCGTGCGAGCATTCGGACGGCGCCGGGAACCACGACGCGGGGCGCATGGTCCATATCGGGCGGATGACGTGTGAAGACGGGGCGGTGGCACGGTGGCACCCCGTTGATCGCGACGTGGTGACGTTCAAGGTCAACGACTGGGCCGGCGTGTCCCTCGAGGTGGCGCTGGCCGTGCGTCGCGGAGTGCTGCAATGGAACCGGGTGCAGCCGTTCTATGCCGTGTGGGAGACGGCAAGCGAAGGCGCCGACATCACCATCGAGCTCTACGACGACGTGTTCCCGGGCATCGTGGGCGCCACCAAGGTGAAGTGCCGCAACGGACGGGAAGGCATCCGCAAGGCCTATGTCTACCTTGGCCTCAGAGGGATGGGCGCCGTCGAGGCCCAGAACATGACCGCCCACGAGATCGGCCACGCCATGGGGCTGGGTCATTCCGATCGCAGCCACGATCTCATGGACGCCAAGCTGGCGGAGAAGGACATCGACGAGCGCATGATCTGCCCCAGCAACCTGAACCGGGAGGGCCTGATCGCCGGGACCCATTCCTACGCCATTCCCGAGGATGAGTGGACCGAGGTGGAGTGCTGGGGGCGGACTCGCGGATGAGGGCCGTCAGCCGGGAAGAGCGGACGGCGGGGTGGCTGCGGCAGGTCCGGTGACGTTGCGATGAGCGCTGAATGGACGATCCCGTCCGCCTTGACCGATTTCCATGACGTCGAGAAGGCGCTGGAAGGCAGGCAGCCCGCGGTCTTCCTCGACTACGACGGCACGCTGACCCCCATCGTCGACACCCCGGCGCAGGCGGTGCTGTCCGAAGAGATGCGCGATACGGTCCGGCGGCTAGGCGAGCGTTGCCCCACCGCGGTGATCAGCGGGCGCGCGCGCGAGGACGTGCGGGAACGGATCGGGCTCGACAACCTCTTCTACGCCGGAACGCACGGTTTCGAGATCGTCGGGCCCCCGGGCTCCGGTATCCATCACCTGGTCGGACAGGAGTTTCTCCCGGTGATGGAGGAGTTGCATCAACGCCTCCGCGAGGGCCTCGCCGACGTCCCCGGCCTGTTGCTTGAGACCAAGGGCTACTCGCTGGCCGTGCACTACCGCCTTGTGGAGGAAGCGAGGGTGGCGGAGGTCGAAGGCGTTGTCGACGGCCTGATGCCGGACTATCCCGGGCTCCGCAAGACCCACGGCAAGAAGGTGTTCGAGGTAAGGCCCCGGTTCGACTGGAACAAGGGCAAGGCGGTGGAGTGGCTCCTCGAAACCCTGGGCGCCGGCCACCTGCCTCTCTATCTCGGCGACGACACCACCGACGAGGACGGCTTCGCGGCCGTGGCCGGCAGGGGCCTCGGGATCCTCGTGGCGGAAGAGCCCAGACGGACCGCGGCGGGTTACCGGCTGAGCGACCCCGCGGAAGTGGGACGGTTCCTTCAGCGCCTCGTCCGGACCCTCCATGAGCTTGGCTGACATGACCACGGGTACGACCTGGACGCCCCACGCGGCCCCGCGTTCCCGCGGATGCCTGCCCTGATGGAGGATCGGCGCGAACAGTTCTGGAACCGGCTTCGGGACGCCGGTATACCCGGCGTTCCGGACGAGTTCTCGGTGACCTTCGCGCACCAGGAGATCCCGGCCGCGGTGCTGGCCGAGATCGACGACTTCATCCACGTCTTCGAGGACGTCACCACCCGGCAAGTCTGGCAGGAGAACGTCGTGGGCTCGTCGGGACACAGCCTGCCGTTGCAACGGCAGGAGGTGTGTTTCTTCAGCGCTTGGGACTTCCACCTGCCCCCCGATGGCCCGTGGCAGGTCATCGAGTTCAACGACAACGGCTCGGGCCTCCTCTACGCCGGCTTCATCAACGAGTCCTACCACGCGCTCCTGGAACCGCACCGCAGGGCGGCGCTCGAAGCCCCGCCGTCGGCCGCCGAGCTGGGGCGGCACGTCGTCCGGATGGTGCGCCGGGAGGCCGAGGGCTTCTTCGGCGTCATGCCGGACGGACTCTTCCTCATCCTCGACGAACCCGAAGCGCTGGAGCGGGGCAAGTTCCAGGGCGAGATGGACATGTTGCGCGAGCTGTTCCGCGGCGAGGGCTGGCGGGCCGAGGTGGCGTCGACCGCGGAACTCCGCTGGGACGGGGCGCGGCTCCGGCGCGACGGCGAGCCGGTGGCGTTCATCGTCAACCGCTCCACCGACTTCTTCCTGGAGAAGGAGGTGACGCGGGCCCTTCGGGACGCGTTCCTTGGCGGCGGGGTCTACGTCGCGCCCAGTCCCTTCACCTATGCCACCCGCAGCGACAAGCGGCTGCTGGAATTCCTTTCGCTTCCCGCATGGGACCGCGAGCTGGGCATCGAGGCCCGCGAGCGGGAGCTCCTCAGCCGGCACATCCCCGAGACCCGGCTGCTCCGGTCCGAGAACGTCGAAGCGATCGTCGCGGACAAGGACGAGTTCGTCTTCAAGCCGATGCGCAGCCACGCGAGCCGCGGCTTCCTGCCCAGCGCCCGCGTCGGGCGTTCGCGCCTGCAGCGGCTGCTCCGGAGAGGCGAGGACTACGTCGCCCAGCGAAAAGTCGGACGCCCGCGCGTTCCTCTCGGCAACGGCAACCACGTGTGGGCGGACCTGCGCGTGTGGGCCTACCGGGGCGAGCGCGTGCTGCTGTCGGGCCGCACTTCCATCGACGAAAATTCGCTGGACCTGAGGCCGCCCGCGGGGTGGCTGCCCACCTTCGCCGCGCGACCGTTGTAGGGGCGGGTTTCAAACCCGCCCGTGCCCGGCTCCGCGCGATGGACGGGTCGCCGTTCCGTCCGCTGCGCGCGGGGAGTTGACCGCCCCGACCGCGTGTTCTACTTATTCTCACGAATCGCGGGACCGGCGAGGACTCCCGCACCCGTCATTCCCGCGGAAGCGGGAATCCAGGGGTGGGGAGGCAACGTGGAGCTTGATGCCGGCGACCCGCCAACCCGCCGAACGGAGGAATCGAACATGATCGAAGTCAACGGACTCACCGGCGCGGAGGCTTTCCTGCGCGTTCTGTCGGGCATGGGCGTGGACCGCATCTTCGCGTCGCCGGGCTCGGAGTGGTCGCCGGTGTGGGAGGCTCTGGCCAAGCCGGACGAGAGCATGCCCGTCTACCTCAGCTCGCGGCACGAGGAGATCGCCCTGGCCATGGCCAGCGGCTACGCCAAGGCCACCGGCAAGCTGCCCGGAGTCATGATCCATACCACCGTGGGCGCGCTGCACGGCTCCATGGCGCTCCGCGGAGCGCTCCACGAGCAGGTGCCGATGGTGGTGTTCACCGGCGAGTCCCTCGCCTTCGGCGAGGATGACGGGCCCGATCCCGGCGGCCAGTGGATGCGCTTTCTCTCGGACGTGGGCGGCCCGGCCGCGCTGGTGGACCGTTGCGTCAAGTGGAGCTTCGGGGTCAACGACAAGCACATCCTCGTCTCCACCATCCAGCGCGCCTGCCAGATGGCCATGGCCTCGCCGCGGGGGCCGGTGTTCGTGTCGCTGCCCATGGAGTACCTGTTCGACAAGGTGACGCGCGAGGCGCCGCTGAAGGTGTCGATGCCGTCGATGCCGAGCCCGGATCCTGCCGCCATCGACGAGCTAGCGGGCCTGCTCCGGACCGCCCGGAACCCGGTCATCATAAGCGAGGACGCCGGCAAGAACAGCGCCATCGTCGACCGAATGGTGGAGCTGGCGGAGATCCTCAACGCCCCGGTGGTGGAGACCCGCAGCAGCGGCTACTACAACTTCCCGCGCACCCACGAGCTGCACGGCGGCTTCGAGCCCGGCGAGTTCATGGCCGACGCCGACGTGGTCTGCCTCATCGGCGCCACCCAGCCGTGGCATCCGGCGTCGGCCCCGGTGGCCCAGGGCGCCAAGGTGGTGGCGCTGGATGAGGAGCCGCTGCACATGAACCTGCCGTACTGGGGCGTGCAGGTGGACGCGAGCATCGCCGGCGAGCTGGAGGCGTCACTCACGGCGCTGCTGGAACGGCTCCGCAAGGACGGCGTCGAGGGCGCTGGCGCCGCCGAGCGGAGGGCCAGGGTGCGCGAGCAGGGCGCGGCGCGGCGGGCGGCGTGGGCCGAGCAGGCGCAGAAGCTCGAATCGAAGGAGCCCATGGACACGGTCTGGGTCATGCACCAGCTCAACCAGGTGCTTCCCGACGACGTCTACGTGGTGGAGGAGACCATCACCCACCGCATGGCGCTGCACCAGTACCTGGACCGGGTGAAGCCCGGCAACTTCTATAGCGGTGTCATCGGCGGTCTGGGGACCGGCCTCGGCACCGCCCTGGGGGTCAAGGCCGCACATCCGGACAAGCCGGTGGTGCTGATCATCGGCGACGGCTCCTTCAACTACAACCCGGGCCTCGCGGGCTTCGGCTTCGCCCAGGAGTTCCGCATGCCGATCCTCGTCGTGCTCATGAACAACCACGGCTACAAGTCCATGAAGCGCGGCGTGCCGGCGTACTACCCCGAAGGCTGGGCGGTGCGCACCAACCAGTTCGTGGGCACCTCCATCGCCCCCGCGCCGGACTACGCCGCCGTCACCCGCGCCTTCGACGGCTTCGGCGAAACGGTGCAGAGCCCGGCCGAGGTCAAAGGCGCGCTCGAACGGGGGCTCCAGGCCGCCCGCGAAGGGCGCCTGGCGCTGGTGGACGTGTGGCTGGAACCGGTGAACGACTAGGCGCTCGTCGGATTACGCTTCGCTAATCCGACCTACGGTTTCAGCGATGCGCCTTCGGTACGTAATGTAGGGGCGGGTTTCAAACCCGCCCGCGCCTGCATGGCGCCAATGGCGGGCGGGTTTGAAATCCGCCCCTACACCAGGATTCCACAAGGAGCGTCCCCATGAAGATTCTGCGCTTCAACGACGACCGCATCGGCGTTCTCAAGAACGACGGCGACGTCGTGGACGTGAGCGGCATCATCCAGTACCGGGTCGAGAAGGGCCCCCAGCGGGTGATGGAGGAGGTCATCGCCAACTTCGACGACTACCGCAAGGAGTTCGACCGGCTGTGCCGGGAGGGCTCGGGCTTCCCGCTGAGCGTCGCGAAGCTGTTGGCGCCCATTCCGCGCCCCAGCAAGTGCCTGGCCGCGTTCGTGAACTACCTGGATTCACCGGAGCGCACGCCCGATACCCTGCCCATCGAGTTCTTCTACAAGGCCCCGGAGCTACTTGGCCCGGAGGAGGCGGTGGAGCTGCCGGACATCCCCGCCGTGGCGGTGACCCAGCCCGAGGCCGAGCTGGCCTTCGTCATGGGAACGTGCGGCCGGAACGTCTCCGAGGCCGACGCCATGGATGCGGTGTTCGGCTATGTGCCGTTCTTCGACATCTCCAACCGCGGCATGGTGCGCCGCACCCAGTTCCTCCCCAAGGGGCAGAGCACCCACAGCCCCTGCGGCCCCTGGATCACCACCGCCGACGAGGTCCCGGACCCCCACGACCTCAACGTGAAGTCCTGGGTGGGCGGCGAGGCCCGCCAGGACTACAACACCCGCCACATGGCCCACAAGATCCCTGAGCTGGTCTCATGGCTGTCGCGCTTCGTACAACTCCAGCCCGGCGACGTCATCGCCACCGGCACCTACCACGTCGGCCTCGGCCCCATGAACGACGGCGACACCCTGGAGATCGAAATCGAGAAGCTCGGCAAGACCCGCTTCACGGTCCGTGCCGACGGTCCGCGCAAGGACATGGAATGGATACCGGGCAAGTCGCAACCCCCCGCCGGGGGCGGGATGTCGAGGGTGTGACTTAGAGCGCCGACGGTCCCGCGGGCAGCCGATACCACCGAGTGGATCCCCGTAGGGGCGACCGGCCGGTCGCCCCTGGCTGAGAATCGCGCCGACATTCCCGCGCCGACGGCGCCTATTCCCGCTTCATTTCGGCCAATTCGGTCCGCAGTGCGCGGATTTCGGCTTGCAGATCCGCGAGGGTCGGTTGGGGTGTGGACGCTTCGGGTTTCCTGGCGTCGAGTTCCCCATGCCCGTGCGTCTGCATGGCGTCGACGATGATGCCGATAAACAGGTTCAGGACCGCGAACGACGTGATCAGGATGAACGGCACGAAGAAGAGCCAGGCATGCGGGAACACCTGCATCACCGGTCGTACGATGCCCATGGACCAGCTCTCCAGGGTCATGATCTGGAACAGGGTGTAGGCCGAGCTGCCGATATTGCCGAACCAGTCCGGGAAGCGGTGGGCGAAGAGGTTGGTGGCCATCACCGAGAACACGAAGTAGATCACCAGGAGCAGCATCACCACCGAGCCCATGCCCGGCACCGCGTGGAGCAGGGCGCCGACCACCCGCCGCATGGAGGGCACGGCGGAGATCAGCCGGAAGACCCGCAGGATCCTCAGCGCCCGCATCACCGAGAGGAACTCGGTGGCCGGAATCAGCGCGATGGCGACCACGATGGTGTCGAAGTGATTCCAGGCGTCCCGGACGAAATCGCGGCGCTGTCCCACCACCTTGAGCAGGATCTCCACCACGAAGATCGCCAGGATCACACGGTCGGCGAGCTTGAGGAAGTCCCCGGCCGCCGCCATGGCCGCCGGACTGGTCTCCAGCGCCAGCACCAGGGCGTTCAGCACGATCAGGAACGTGATCCAGCGCTGTGTCGCGCGGTGCTCGACGAATGAGCGGATACGGTCCAAGAGAGTTCGGTCACGGAGGGTTGCAGCTTCGCCCATCACTCATTCCCGGTTCGGTGCGGGAGTGAACCACAGGAAGCGTGAGGTGACAAGGCGATGGACGTGGCGGGAGGGCAGCCGTTCTGGAGGGCGGGCCTTCCGCGCTCCGGGGCCAGGTGGCTCAAGTGCACAACCCGCTCGGCGCGGCTCAGGTGTCCACCGGCTCGAACACCAGCTCCGGCACCACCACCTCCCATGTTTCGCACTCGAGTGTGTCGCGGTACCTGGGGTCCGATGTCTCGAGGCTCCACCGTACGATGGCCAGCACCGCGGCTGACCGGCAGCGCATGCCGGGAGGCGGCTTGAAGCTCTTGGCGAGGCGTCCCACGGTCGCGCCCGTGGGGTCCAGCAACTTCCAGCGGCTTCCGTCCCCCTCCCGCGCTTCCAGCGGATCGCCGGGTGACAGCGCGGCGATGGCCCGGTGCGTCCGATGGCCGGCTTTGCGGCGACCAGCGAAGCCCAGGTCCACCTCTCGAAGGCTCGGCTGGAGGTGGCGGTACCGCAGTTCCGAAGGGCACGGCGAAAGCGTGGACGGTTCCCGGCGAAGCACAGAGGGACGCTTGGACAAGGCGTCCTGAAAGGGATGAGTTCCTTCGAAACGCGCCAGGGCGAGGGTTTCCCGGGCCCGGGTCATGGCCACGTAGTACAGCCGCCGCGGCGCGTCCCGGTCCTCGTCGCGACCGACGCGTTCCCAACCGCCGTCCAGCACGGCCACATGATCGAACTCCAGTCCTTTGGCGCGGTGGGCGGTCAGCAGAAGGAGGCCGCGCTGGCGCCGTCGTATCTCCCGTCCCCATTCGGCGAGCCACTCGATGAAGTGATCGACTGGAACCTCACCGCCGCCGGTTTCCAGCGAGTGTTCGTCGATGGCCTGCTGCAGAAGTTCGTGCCAGCGGTTGGACATTTGTGCTTCCGCCCACTGGCGCAGAGAGGCGCCGTCGACGAGACCGGCGTCGCGTTGGCGCAGCCAATCGACCAACGTCCGGGTCTCTCGCAGCCTCCAGAAGCTGGGGATCTCCTCGTTGCCCATCTGCACCGGGATGCCCTTGGCCTCGCAGAACGCGCGCACGGGGACCAGATAGCTCCACTCCCGTGCGATCACGGCGCAACGCGTCCAGTCCCAGGTCGGCGTCAGGTCCGAAAGCCGCTGAAACTCGGCCATGACGGCTCTCGCCTGCGCCACCGGGTCGTGCGCCACGGGCAGGATCTGCACCCGTCCCCGTCCCACGGGGTCCAGTTCCTCCCAGGCCCCGCCCGGCGCATCCTTGGCGCGCGCCGCGTTGATGCGGATGGGATGCTCGGTCTTCATCCGTTGGCGGGCGGGCTCGATGACGGCGTTGGCCGCGTCGATGATATGGGCGGTGGAGCGGTAGTTCTCGATGAGATGCACGGGCCGCGGCCCGTAGTCTTGCTGGAAGCGGCGGATGTACTCCACCGAGGCGCCGTTGAAGGCGTAGATGTTCTGGTCGTCGTCGCCCACCGCGAACAGTGTGAGCTTGCCGGCCTCGTCTTCGAGGGTGCGTCCGGCCAGCGCCGAGATAAGCTCGTACTGGTCCGCGGCGATGTCCTGGTATTCGTCCACCAGGATCCAGCGGAATCCTCCCAGGAGACGCGCCCGCTGCTCGTCCGCGTCCTCCGGCGGAAGCCCTTGCCCGCGCAACAGGTCGATGGCCCTTCGCAGCACGTCCCGGAACATCTCGTCGTCCGGCCGTTCCTCGCGCCCGGTAAAGCTCGCTCCGGCCAGCCGCATGGCCAACGCGTGGCAGGTCATCACGGTCACGCCTCGCGCGTCATCGCCGATCAGCTCCACCAGCCGGCGGCGGATGTCCACGGCGGCATGCCTGTTGTACGCCAGTGCCAGGATGCCGCGCGGGTTCTCGCGCCGCGCCCGGATGAGATAGGCGATGCGGTGGACCAGCACACGGGTCTTGCCGGAGCCGGGTCCGGCCAACACCAGCACGTTGGTCTGCTCGCGGTCGTCGGCGACGATGCGCTGCTGGACGGGGTGTTGCAAGTCCTCGACGATGGCCGTCCACGACGCGGGTGTGGTCTGGCGGCCGGTCTCGCGGCTGCGTCCGGGCAGCCAGCGTTCCAGGAACTTCTCCTGTTTGAGGGCGAAGTACTCCAGCGCCATCCGAGTGGCCTCGGCGACGGCCTCCAGGCCGCGCTCCGCGAACTCCACCATCACGTGGATCTGCAGGACCTGTCCCCTGTAGTGAAGCGCCAGGGGCTCGAAGTCGGCGTTGGTGAAGCCCCGCCGCTCGGGTTGCAGGCGGATGGTCATGGCCGGGCGGAAGACCGTCAAGCCCTTGTTGAGGCGGATGACCTCCAGTTCGTGCAGCCACAGCAGGGCGCGGTCCAGCAATCTGGCCGTATGCCGGACCCTGCTCTTGATCTCCAGGTCGGAGACCAGGGCATGGGTAAGCCGTCCCAAAGTGGTTTCCGCCAGCAGGTCCGTCCCGCGGGCGTTTTGCGGCAGACAGTCCACGAGGTGTTCCAGCAGCAGCCTGGCGCCGTTCCGCCGGATACGCGAGGTCTCCTCCAGCGCCCCCCACTCGCGGTGCAGCGTCACGCGTCCGGTCTCGGCGTCGAGCTTGCGCGCGGTCAGGCTGCCGGCGGCGCCGTCCTCACCCCGGCCGTCGTAGGCGATGCCGCGGACGATGCGCCAGAGGCGCTCCGGCAGGGGGTCGGCCAGACCCTCGTCCCGCAGCACCTGCGAGGCCACGCGCAAGTGCAGCGACGATGTCTCGCCCTTGCCCAGGTCCGGCGCCGCCTCGCGCATGTGCCGGATCAGCGCCGTCTCCAGTTCGGCGGCCGCTTCGAAGCGCTTGAGAGAGGAACGCTCCACGCCCGCGTGGACGAACGCGGTCAAGACCGTGTCGTTGCTGGCGATGCCTAGCCGTTCCAGGTCGTAGAGCGCGTGGCGCACGCCCTCGGGGCTGAGCCCGGAAACGCCCATCAGGTCGTCGGTGCTGAGCCCCTCGTCCGGCCTGGCGTCGATCATCGCCGCGGCCACGCGTTCCAACTGGCCGCGATAGGCGTCCGCGATGCGTGCCTGCCGAAGCCGCGCGCGGGCCTCGTCCGCGGACTGTACCCGCAGCGACGACGGGAACACCTGCACCCGGTTCTCCTCCCGTGTCAGCAGCCTCGCCTGTTCGAGCCAGGCGACGGCGGTGCGCACGCGGGTGTCGTCGGTGGCGGTGTCCCGTTCGAACACCTGCTCGTCGTCCTCGCCGAGGATCTCGCCGGCGGTGGCCACCACCTCGCCGCCCATGCGCTTCTTCCGGTCCAGGTTGCGCAGCGCCCGCAGGATGCCGTGGACCTCCGCCCGTGTGAGACGCGAGCGCGCCGACATGCCGAACTGCCGCTCCACGTCGTCCTTCGCGTACAGCAGCACACAGCGCGCGGCGGCCCGGTCGCGGCCGGCGCGGCCCGCCTCCTGGAGATAGTTCTCCAGCGAGCCCGGGATGTCGGCGTGGATCACGAGGCGCACGTCGGGCTTGTCGATGCCCATGCCGAAGGCATTGGTGGCAACGATGGCGGTCAGTTCGCCATGGATGAAGCGTTGCTGCACGTCTTTCTTGGTCTCCGGGGGCAGACCGGCGTGGAAATAATCGGCGGCCACGCCCTTGAGCTGGAGAAACTCCGCCACCTCTTCGCTCTGGCGCCGCGTGGCGCAATAGATGATGGCCCCGCCGGAGGCGCCCGGCGGCAAGTGCGACGTCAGCACCTGGTGGATGTCGGCGAACTTCTCGCCCCCGGAGGTGGGCATGACCTCGAAGGTCAGGTTGGACCTCTCGACGCCGCCGTTGACCACCGCCAGCTCGATGCCGAGCCGGTCGCGGAAGTGGCGGGTGACGTCGTCCACCACGTCCGGCTTGGCGGTGGCGGTGAGGCACAATACCGGCGGCACCTCGCCGTCGCCGGCCCTCTCTCGGATGAAACGCCCCACGTAGAGGTAGTCGGGCCGAAAGTCGTGTCCCCAGCGCGACAGGCAATGGGCCTCGTCCAGCACCCAGGCGCCGATCTCGCGCTGGCCGAGGGCGCGGCGCAGCGAGGGCGCGCGGAGCTGCTCCGGCGAGACCAGGAGGATTCCCGCGTCGCCCAGCCGAACCCGGTCCAACGCGTCGGCGCGCTCGGGCATGGACAGCAACCCGGTGACCGCAACGCAACAACCGATGCCGCGCGCCTCCAGCCCAGCCACCTGGTCCGCCATGAGCGCCACCAAGGGCGAGATCACCACCGTCAGCGCGCCGGTCTTGTCGTAGCGTGACAGCGCCGGGATCTGGTAGCACAGCGACTTCCCCGTGCCCGTGGGCAGGATCCCGAGCACGTGCCGGCCGGTCATGGCCGCCTCGACGATGGTGCGCTGCATCGGCCATCCCTCGTCGTCCACGGGCTCGGGCCGGAAGTCGTCGAAGCCGAACCAGCGCTTGAGTTCCTGGCGCGGATCGTGGCGCTCCCGGCACCAGCCGCAACCGGCATCCGTGCAGGCCATGTCCCGCAGCCGCCGCACCAGCCGTCCGGCCTCCGGGAATTGGTGGCGCACCCAGGGCGGCATGACCGAGTTGCCGCCGGCCACCGACAGCCATGCCAGCGCATAGGCCAATGCCCAACCGGCGCGGGCTTCCGGCGTACCCTGCGGGGCGTGGACGCCGTCGGCTGGGCGGGGTTCAGCTACCACCCGCTGCGCACTGACGGCGCACCCGGCACCGTCCAGTTGCGCACGGATGGCGGCCCGCGCTTCGGCGTCCGACGGGCGGGGCGCGCCGCGGATCTCCGAGAAGAGAGCATCGACGGCCCAGTCCTGGCCTTCCGGCTCCGGCGTGGTGAGCCAGTGCCACGCTGCAAGGAGATCGGGGCCGGCGTTGGCGAGTTCTTCGCGCTGGTCCTGAAACACCTCCAGCGCCAGGCGGGCGTCCAGTTCCGGATCGTTCAACTGCCGGCGTCTGAGCCCGCCGTCCTGGTAGTGCTTGACGAGATGGTGATAGGGGTTGCGGGGAAAGGCCAGAGGGCTGAGGCGGAGGGTGTCCACCGCGGGAAGCCGGAGGAGCCGAAGGCCGGGTTTCGCCGCGGCCAAGTAGGGCAGATCGAAAGCGATGAGGTTGTGGCCGAGGACGAAGGAGGCGCCGTCGGCGAACTCATCGAGCCTGTCGAGGGCCGCGTCCAGGCCGTCGCCCGAATGGACGCACCGTTCGCAGGTATCCGCCCGAACCGCGCCGAACGCGTGGATGATCCCGTCCTTCTTGCGGACCTCCAGGTCCAGCGCAAGGCAATTCGAGTGGAAGGGTTTCCCCTCCGGCCTTGGATTCCCGCTCTTCAGCATGTGTCAAAAACTACCCCCTCTCCCTCTGGGAGAGGGTCGGGGTGAGGGCCACAACGTCGACAGCCATAGACCCCCTCTCCCTCTGGGAGAGGGCTGGGGTGAGGGCCACAACGTCGACAGCCATAGACCCCCTCTCCCTCTGGGAGAGGGCTGGGGTGAGGGCTCCCCGGCGCCGGAGCCCCCCACGGAGAGGCAGGGTCGCCGGGCCGCCCTCACCCGGCCTTCGGCCACCCTCTCCCAGAGGGAGAGGGTTTGACACAGCTTGCGGCCAACAAAGGCGAGAGACAGAGCCAACTAGAACGCTCGGTCTTCCTAGAAGCTCAACGAAATGTCGCGGTGGTGCGACAGGCAGGCGGCGACTTCCTTCGCCATCGCGGTGGGGAGCCGCTCGAGTTGCCGGATGCCGATGGTGTCGCGGAGGGCGTCCTCGTAGGCGGCGAGACCGGAGTCGAGGTCCTGGGCGGCCCGCGTGCGCCATTGCAGCTCGCGCTCCAACTGGGCGAGCACCTCGGCCAGCCGCTTCTCGGCGCGCTGGCGGCCGGACTTGCCTCGCCTCACGTCGGAACGAGCCTTCGAGAGGGCGTTCCGCAGTTCGTGGGTCCCGGGGACCTTTCGGAGCGCCCGCTCGGCGTTACGGATCGCGTCGCCCGTCTGCTTGGCCGGTTGCGTCTTCAAGATCTCCGGCAGCGCCTCGAGTTGCGGGCCGACCGCCTCCAGTTCCGCCACCTTGGCCAGCATCTCGCGTACCGTTCGCACGGAGGTGGCGGCGTCGTCGACGTTGCGCCGGTAGTTGCGGCGGGCGGTGTTTTCCTTCTTCTCCAGCGTCAGGTAACGCTTGCGCAACTCCTTCTCGCCCTCCGGGCGCGTCGCCTCCACCTGCTCCCTTCGTTTCGTCAACTCCTCGACCTCGTGGCGCAGGTCCGCCACCAACTCGGGGTCGGCGTCGCGTCCCAGCCGCCGGATGGTGGTGCGGATCTCACGGACCTCCCGGTCGATGCGCCGTTCGTCCGCGTTGATGCGCCGGACTACGGCATGGGTGGATTTGTAGGTCTCCCCGAACGCGCTTCGTTCCGCGTCGGCGCGGCGCACTTCCGAAACCAGGTCGAAAGTCCGGGCGGCCTTTTCCATGCCGCCGGTCAAGCCGCGGCGCACCTTGTCCGGCAAATAGCTCGTATCGAGGCCCTGGGCCGTCCGGATGCTGGCGCGTATCGCCTGCCCGTCGCGGTCGTAGATCTCGAAGAGATTCCGCTCCAGGCAGCGCTGGAGGCGCGGGTTCCGGGGCGGCGGCGCGGTCTCGCCGGTGAGCGACGTTCGCGCCGGCAGGTAGTTCACCAGCGGAGGATAGTAGCCGACGATACCCAGGGCCACGAGCTGCAGGGCGATGAACGGCACCACGCCCCGATAGATGTCCGTGGTCAGCACCGAGGGCGGCGCGACCCCGCGCAGGTAGAACAGCGCGAAGCCGAACGGCGGCGTCAGGAAGGAGGTCTGCATGTTGACGCCGATCATGACGCCGAGCCACACCGCGGTGATGTTGGCCGAGGGATCCGACAGCAGGATGGGCGCCACGATGGGCACCACCACCACCGCGATCTCGATGAAGTCGAGGAAGAAGCCGAGGATGAAGATGACCGCCATGACCACCACGAACTGGGTCCAGAAGCCGCCCGGCAGGGTGGTCAGGAACTCCTTCACCAACTCCTCGCCGCCGAAACCGCGGAAGGCCGCGGTGAGCATGGCCGCGCCCAGCAGGATGATGAAGACCATGGCGGTGGTCTTGGCGGTATCCACCATCACGCCGGCGAGCATCCGGTCCGTGCGGTAGGCGCGCCACCCGCTCCAGATCACCGCCACCAGCAGTCCGGTCACCGCGATGGCGGCGAGGGTCACTCCGGTGGTCTCGTAGGCGCCGTGGATGGTGCGGATGTTCAGGTCGAAGGTCGCCAGCAGGATGAACAGCGAGATCAGTGAGATGCCGGCGATGATGGCGGGCGTGAAGGACCCGCGCTGTCCTTCGGTAAGGCGGTATCCCGCCATGATGGTGGCGCCGACGGCGCCGATGGCGCCGGCCTGGTTGACCGTGGCGATGCCCGCGATGATGGAGCCGAGAACGGCCAGGATCAGCGCCAGAGGAGGGACCAGGGCCAGCACTACCTTGACGGCGAACTCGCGGTCGAAGCGTCCTTCCATGGGGATGGCCGGCGCGCTGCTGGGCCGGATGAGCGCCACCGCCAGGATGTAGATGACGTACAGGCCCACCAGCACCAGCCCGGGCACGATGGCGCCCAGGAACATGTCGCCGGCGCTCGCCGAGGTGATGTCGAACTCCGTGGGCATGACGAAGTTGCCGGTGGCGGCCTTGTAGTCCACCTGCCGCAGCGTGCTTGCCTGGTCGGTGGCGTTGGAGAGCTGGTCGGCCAGGATGATGAGCACGACGGAGGGCGGAATGATCTGCCCCAGGGTGCCGGCCGCGGAAATGGTCCCGGTGGCGAGCGGGCGCGAGTAGCCGTTGCGCAGCATGGCCGGCAACGAGATCAGGCCCATGGCCACCACGGTGGCGCCGAGAATGCCGGTGGTGGCGGCGAGCAGCGCCCCCACCAGCACCACCGAGATGCCGAGACCGCCCGGGATCGGGCCGAACAGCCGTGCCATGGTCACCAGCAGGTCCTCGGCGATCTTGGACCGCTGCAGCATGATGCCCATGAACACGAACAGCGGCACCGCGATGATGGTGTCGCGTTCCACCTCCCAGTAGACGCCCCGGAAGTTGGTGACGCCCGCAGTGAGCCACTGGATCGGGCCGTCCTGGGCGAAGAACGAACTGGCGTCGCCGGTAAACACGTAGCCGGTGAGCGCCGCCAGCGCGATGGTCAGGATGGCCGAGCCGGGCAGCGCGAAGGCTACCGGAAACCCCGATGCCAGGGCCCCGGCCATGGCCAGGATCAGCAGTAGGAGGAAGAGATGTTCCACGGTCAGGACGCTTCAGGTGTCGGATAGGTTTCAGCCTGTCCGCGCAGGATCGCCATGCTGTCCAGGAAGTACGCCAGGAACTGCGTCATCATGGAGACGGCATACACGGCGAGGAATCCGGCCATGAGGTACTTGACGTAAAGACCGAACCCGCTCTGGGTCGTCTCGAAGTAGAGCAGCGGGCTGTTGATGACCGATGCCTTGCCGGCCATGCCGACGCCCAGAATCGTCCAGCACAGCGGCACCCCCAGCACCAGGGAGCCCCAGGCGTTGACCAGGGCCTTGCGCTTCTGGGTGAAGTGGGTGAACAGCACGTCCACGCGGACGTGGCCTTCGGCCACCAGGCTATGGGCGCTGGCAAACAGGAACAGCGCGGCGTACCAGAAACGGACCAGGTCTCCCATGAAGGCCTGCTCGTAGGAGAAGATGAAGCGCGCGATGACGATCTGGAACTCGGCCACCACCACCAGCAGCGCGAGCCAGATGAAGTCGAGCCCCCGCCGGAAGCAGGCCACCACCGCCCCCACCAGTATCAGCGGGAAATGCACATACGCGCCGCGGAAGCTCGACACTCCCAGCCGCTGGGCCAGGGTCTCGCCGAACACCGCCGGCAGCAGCCCCTCCACGCGCAGGAACGATATCACTCCGTCGACGATGCCGATGAGGAACACCGCCCAGAAGGCCGTGGTGATGATGTAGGCGGTGGCGGAGCTGAGCAGCGCCGCGTCGGAGGCGAACGGCCGCTCCCGGGTCCTGAGAGCGATGACGACCACGGCGACCACCGCGAGGACGTAGCTGGCGAGTTGCAGCCACGCCTTCAGGAGCGCGGTTCCGCCAAGCGGCGCGTCGCCGAACATGCCCACGGCGCCGGGCCAGTTCTGCCAGAAGTCCAGGTAGTTGTTGAAGAGGTAGACGAACGTCGTCGCGGCCAGCGACAGCGCCAGCGCGCGGTAAAGCGCATTGGCGGTGCCGGGTCGTATCCCGCCCGCGTCCGACCGTGCCTGTGCCACAGTGAAGGAACCTGGTGACCGGTCACACTACGGGCCGGCTCCGTACCGCGGGCCGGCCCGTAGTTCCGGATGTTCAGGACATGCCCAGCACGCGGTTGCGTTGCGCCACGTACGCCTGGTCGGAGATGTTCGACCAGCCGCCGATCTCCGCGCGCGCCTTGACGAAGCTCTCGTGGATGCGCTTGGCGAGGCTGCTGTGCGTCACCACCCCCGCGAACACTTCGTCGGCCGCCTTTCCGAACGCGTCGTAGACGTCGTCGTTGAACCTGCGCAACTGAACTCCCTGGTCGCGCCTCAGCCGCGCCAGTGCCGCGCCGTTCTTGGCGTTGTACTCGGACATCATTACGTCGTTCTCCATACCGGCCGCGGCCTCGATCAGCGCCTGATCCGACTTGGACAACGACTCCCAGAACTTCTTGTTGAAGCCCGCCGACAACATCGAACCGGGCTCGTGCATGCCCGGATAGTAGTAGTACTTGGCGGCCTCGTAGAACTTCATGACCTCGTCGTTCCAGGGACCCACCCATTCGGTGGCGTCGATGGCGCCCGAAACCAGATTCTCGTAGATCTGCCCGCCCGGCAAGGATACCGGCGAGGCGCCGATCTTGGCCATGACGTCGCCGCCCAGGCCCGGAATACGCATCTTGAGGCCCTTCAGATCGTCGGCGTCGTTGATCTCCTTGCGGAACCAGCCGCCCATCTGGACGCCCGTGTTGCCGCACATGAGGCCCTTGAGACCGAACTCTCCGGCCAGCTCGTCCCAGAGCTCCTGTCCTCCGCCGAAACGGACCCAGCCGTTGAACTCGGTGTAGGTGAGGCCGAAGGGCACCGACGTGAAGTAGGCCCAGCCGGGATGCTTGCCTTTCCAGTAGTAGTCTGCCGCGTGATAGGCTTGGGCGTTGCCCGAAGCCACCTCGTCGAACGAGTCGAAGGCACCGACGCGCTCGCCGGCGGCGAAGTAGCTCACCTGGATGCGGCCGTCGCTCATGTCCTGGACGCGCTTGGCGAAGCGCTGCGCGCCGGTGCCGAGACCCGGGAAGTCACGCGGCCAGGTGGTGACGATGGCGATCTCGACCCGGTCCTTCATGGCCGCGGGGGCCTTCTGGGCCTGGACCAGCTTGCCGCTCGACAAGACCGTGGCGGCCGTACCGACAGCGGCGCCGGCGATAAAGTCACGACGTTTCATGTGATCCTCCTTGTTGAAGAATTGTCTTCACCCGCCTCACGGGCGGCTGGATATCCCTTAGAAATACAACCGCTTCCGTCTTACCAGACTCGCGGACAAAGCGCACACATTTCAGCTTGCGAGGGCAACCTCCGATATTACGACAAGCCGGTTTTCTACGCAACGAAAATTTTGCCGACGGACTCGACAGCACGTTGCGTTTCGTCAGTGGCGTTCACGAACACTCGTCACCAGCATCCCGAATACGGCGAAAGCCACCGCCGAGCCCAGGAGCATGGCCAGCGTCATGCTGTCCAGCCCGGTGATGAGCAGCCCCATGGCCACCGGAGTGGTCTGGGCCGCCACGTAGTGCATGGACATGACGAGGCCGCTGGCCTCGCCCACCCGGCCCTTGGCGGCGGAGTCCTGCGCCAGCGCCACCACCAGCGAAGGCACCGGCGACTTGCACAGACCCAGGAGGCAGATGCCCGCGGCCAGGGCCAGCGGGCGGGTCAGCCAGCCGTAGACGGCCAGCACCACCAGGACGCCGGGAAAAGCCCCCGTAAGAATGATGCGCTTCCGTCCCAGGCGGTCGGAAAGCGTCCCCAGCACCATGGCGCCGATGATGGGGGTGGCGCCCCAGGCCGCCATCACCAGCCCGGCCTCGTCGAGGGTCAGCTTCACGGCCTCGCGCAGGAACGTCGGCGTCCACGAGGAGGTGATCCAGAACACCGAGCCGCCGAAGAACTGTGCCGCGGCCAGGAGGATCATGTTCCGGTTCATCATCCGCGGCTTCCGTGTGCGGGCCGCGCGCGGAGCCGCGGGCGGCCGGGCCGGTTCCCGCACCCGCAGCCACTGGATCGACGCGATGACGGCCGCGACGCACCCCACCGTGGCGGTGGCCCCGCGCCAGCCGAAACGCTGGATGATGGCGGCGGCCACGACAGGGCCGCTGACGCTGCCCAGACCGTAAGTGGCGGAGAGCATGCCCATTCCCAGGCCCCGGCGGGAGGGCAGGAGGTCGGATACCAGGGACAGCACCGCCGCGGTGATGGCGCCGTATCCCAGGCCGGCCAGAGCCAGCCAAGCGACCGCGGCGCCGTAGCTCTCGACCGTGGATACCAGGCCGAAGCCGGCGCCCAGGGCGAAACCGCCGAAGACCAGCACCCTGCGCCGGCCCAGATTGTCGGAGAGGCGTCCCGCCGACCAGCTTGCGCACGCCGCGACCACGAAGATGGCGGTGAAGAGGGTACCGGCCCAGACCTCGGAGAGCTCGAGGCTTGCGCGGATCTCCGGTAGGCCGATTCCCAGGACCGCCACCACCATGGCCGGGCCCACGGCGGAGAGCGCCGCCGCCAGAACGGACCCCCAGTCGGTCCGGGCGGACTCGGCGGGATGCTGGTGGCGAGCCACCCTCACCCCGGCCCTCTCCCTGAGGGAGAGGGGGTCGGAGGGAGGCTAGATGGGCATTTCCGGGTCGGCGTCGCGATGGCCCCCCCTTGCGGTAGGGCCGGAGTGTGGGCGACGGCGGTCAAGCTAGGCGCCGAGGGCGATCTCGTTGATGCACGGCAGCCCGCTGGCAACCGTGCGGCAGCCCGATTCCTCGACGATCATGATCTCGCCCTCGGAGGTGGCGGCGATGATGCCGGGGCCGTCGGGGTCGGGCACGGTGTCCATGATGCCGCCGGGCAGGTCCTCGGCCAGAGTCCTCCAGTCAGCGGCGCCGCCCTCGCTCCGCAAAATGGCCGCGCTGGCCCGCACCTTGCGCACCCAGGTGTTGGGCCGGCCCAGCGTGACTCCAAGATACAGGCTGCCGTCGTCCGTCTCGGTGACGGTGGTGCCGTAGGTGCGGACGTCGGACGGGGTGATCTCCTCCCAGTGGGCGGCCCGGTCGCGGCTCCGGAAGATCCCCTCGCCGCAGGCGGCCACCACCAGCTCGGGCTCCTGTCTGCAATGGTGAAGCTGGTGGATGTCGCGGTCCCACAACCCCTCGTTGGCGGTGTGCCAGTCGCCGCCGTTGTCGTCGGTCACCAGCAGCCCGCCCACCTCGATGCCGGCGTAGAGCCGCGACGGCGAGGCCGGGTCGTTGGTGAGGTAGCGGGTCCGGGGCGCCTGGGCCGGGTTCGGCGGAAAGACCCCGCAGACGCCGCCCTCGCGCACGCCCGGCAGTTCCGTCCATCCCTTTCCCGGAGCGCCGTGGTAGAGCGCCGCCGGCCGCGTGCCCACGTACAGCGATCCCGGCAGGGCCCATAGCGAGAAGATGTCGAGGTGCGGCACGTTGGGGCTCGACCGGGTCCAGATCTCGCCGCCGTCGTGAGTGTAGAACAGGCCCGAGTGCTCGGTGCCCCCGTACACGGTCCGCGGATCCTCGGGATCGACGGCGATGCAGCTCAGGTTCCAGAACGTGAGGTCGCGCTCCACCTGATTCCAGGAATCGCCGTTCTTCTCGAAACGGTACCACCCGGAATGGGTCATGACGTGAAGTGCCTTCGTGTGACCGTTCGTATCGCTCATGCCGGTCTCCTCTCGGGGGGTTGGGTGTGAAGTGGACAGAGTGTGCCTATAGGAACTAGCCGACCTCTATCAGCCTTGCCGCTGAAGTGTCAAGGAGCCTTGGAGCCGTCAGGCGTCGGCCAGCAGCGGGTTGAGTTGGCGGAAGAACTCGCCGATCTCGCCCTGGTAGCTGTAGTCGGCCAGGGACTCGATGTGGGTGGCCTCGCGGTTGACGATGGCGAGGAGCGCGCCGGCCTGCTTGGCGATGACGGGGAACGACGCCGCCGGCTGCACCACCAGCGAGGAGCCCACCACGATGAAGACGTCGGCGGCCTCGCTCCAGACCTGGGCTTGCTGCATGGCGGCCTGGGGCATGGGCTGGCCGAAGGAGATCGTGCCGGTCTTGAGCAGGCCGTCGCACGCGTCGCAGCGCGGCGACCTGAATTCTTCTCCCAGGCTCGCCAGCACCTCGTCCGGATCGAACTCCTTGCGGCAGCTCAGGCACACGACGGTTCGGTCCGAGCCGTGCAGCTCCACGATCTTGTCGTCCGACACACCGCCCCGGCTGTGCAGGCCGTCGATGTTCTGGGTGATGAGCCCCAGCAGCTTGCCGCGCCTCTCGAAGTCGCTGATGGAGGTGTGGCCGATGTTGGGCTTCACCTCCTTGTAGAGGTGGTAGCTCTCCTTCTTGCGCTGCCACGCCTGGACCCTGGCCTCCTCGCTGCTCATGAACTCGTCGAAGTACACCGGCCGCATGCGGGTCCATTTACCGCCGGGGCTCCTGAAGTCGGGGATGCCCGACTCGGTGCTGATGCCCGCCCCGGTGAAGAACACGATGTCGCTGGCGCGCCGCAGCGTCGCGGCGAAGTCGTCGAGGTTCATGTTCATCCTTTACCGTCCATGGGACACACGCCGCCAGGGTGTCGCGCACGACTCGCAAGTCTCCCGGAAGTCTCCCGGGAAGTCAAACCGTGGAGGGCGCGGCAAGCGTCCATTGACTCGGTCCATCCGGGGCGATATGCCATCCAAGGCGAAAGAGCAGGGCGGGACCGACAAGAGACCGAGGTAAGCAATGGCTACAGGCAGAATAGTGGGCGTTCCCACCCCCCGGGTCGAGGGGGAGGGCAAGGTGACGGGCGAGGCCGTGTACGCGGTGGACGTGACCCTTCCGAACATGCTGTGGGGCAAGGTGCTGCGGAGCCCGATTCCGCACGGGAAGATCAAGCGGATCGACACGAGCAAGGCGGAGCAGGCCCCCGGGGTCCGGGCCGTGGTCACCGGCGCCGACGTGGCGGGGCTCAAGATCGGCCGGCGGCTGTACGACATGTCCATCCTGGCGGAGGACGTGGTGCGCTTCGTGGGCGAGAAGGTGGCGGCTGTGGCGGCCGACAGCGAGGAGGCGGCGGAGCGGGCGGCGGAGCTCATCGAGGTGGAGTACGAGGACCTCGAGCCGGTGCTGGACCCGCTGGAGGCGGTCAAGCCCTCGGCCCCGGTGATCCATCCCGACGTCATGAACTATGACGGCCTCATGGCCCCGCTGGAATCGCCCACCAACACCTTCGTGTACCTCTCCTGGGGCAAGGGCGACATCGAGCAGGGCTTCGCCGAGTCCGACGTCATCGTGGAGAACACGTTCCACACGCAGGCGGTGCACCAGGGCTACATCGAGCCCCACTCGTGCCTGGTGAGCGTGAAGGAGTCGGGAGAGGCCGAGCTGTGGTCGTGCAGCAAGACCCCGTTCGCCCTGCGCCAGCAGCTCGCCAAGGCCCTCCGTGTGCCGTTCGAGAGCCTGATGGTGCATCCCTGCTACATCGGCGGCGACTTCGGCGGCAAGGGCGACTTCATGGACGTGGCGGTGGCCTACGTGCTGTCGCGCAAGAGCGGGCGTCCGGTGAAGATGGTGATGGACTACGACGAGGAGCTGATGGCGGGAAACCCGCGCCACGCCTGCACCATCAAGGTGCGCACCGGGGTCAAGCGGGACGGGCGCATCATGGCGCACCATCTCGACTTCATCTTCGACAGCGGCGCCTACGGCGCCTTCAAGCCCATCGGCTTTCTCTTCGGCGCCCAGGAGGCGGGCGGCGCATACAACATGCCGCACCACCTGAGCGAGGAGCGCGTGGTTTACACCAACAAGATTCCCTGCGGGCACATGCGGGCGCCCGGCGACCCCCAGGGCTTCTTCGCCACCGAGAGCCAGATGGACGCGGTGGCGAAGGAGCTGGGCATGGACCCGGTGGAGTTCCGCAGGATCAACCTGATGCGCGACGGCGACGAGTCGCCCACCGGCCACGTGCTGCACCACATCAAGGCCGAGGAGACCCTCGACTTGGCCCTCGCCGAGTCCGGCTACCGCGCTCCCAAGGGCGCCAACACCGGGCGCGGCGTGGCCGTGGCGCAATGGCTGCCGCTGGGGGGCGAGTGCTACGCCTTCGTGACCATCGACACGGAGGGGACCATCACGGTCTCGTGCGCGGCCATGGACCAGGGCAGCGGCACCTACACGGTGCTCCGCCAAATGGTCGCGCAGGAGCTTCAGGTGCCGCTGGAATCCATCAACCTGGAGACCCTGGACTCCACCCAGGTGGAGAAGGACGCGGGCCTGGGCGGGAGCCGCGGCACCCGTATCTACGGCAACGCCGCCTACGAGGCGGTGACGGCTCTGAAAGAAGAGCTGCTGAAGGTCGCGGCCGAGGCCATGGGCACGGAAGTGGACAGGCTGGCGGTGGTCGAGGGCGGCGTGACCCAGCTCGACGCCGAACGGCGCATGAGCTACGCCGAGCTGGCGCGTGCACGGGGCTCGGCCATCAAGGGCGAGGGCCACTACAACGACACCACCATGGGCCCGGAGGCCTCCATGTGCGCCGAGGTGGTCGAGGTGGAGGTGGACCCGGAGACCGGCCGGGTCGAGCTGGTCAAGGTCACGGCGGCCGTCAACACCGGCACCATCATCAACCCGCTGATGCACCAGGGCCAGATCGACGGCGCCATCGTCATGGGCGTGGGCTACGCGCTGATGGAGGACGTGCAGTTCGACGACGGCAAGGTCACCACCGCCAACCTCGGGGACTTCAAGATCCCGACCATCCGCGACCTGCCGGAGCTGCGGACGGCGCTGATCCAGTCCGACACCGGCAGCGGCCCCTACAACAGCATGAGCATCGGCGAAACCCCCATCATCCCGTTCGCCGCGGCGGTGGCCAACGCCGTGGCCGACGCCACCGGCTCGCGCGTCCATTCGCTGCCCATCACGGCCGAGAAGGTGCTGTCGAGGATGTCGGAACCGGGCGCCCCGGCCCCCCGATCCGCCCGCCAGGGTCTGGACAGTGCCCTGCCTCGCACCTAGCCCCCTGTCCGTAAGTTAGAAACTCCGGTTATGAGGCAGGGCGGCAGGTTCATGTCCCAGGGCACGCGGTTCGTGTCCACCTTCTGGATTGCGTTCGCCGGCGCCTTCGCCCATGCGGTCAGCACCGGCTTGGCCTACTTCGGGCTGAGCGCCTATTTCCCGTCCTTTGAGCGGGAATTCGGCTGGAGCCGCACCGCCATCGCCGGGGCCTTCTCCATGGCCCGTGTGGAGTCCGGGCTGCTGGGGCCGGCCGAAGGGTACATGACCGACCGGCTCGGTCCCAGGCGGGTGATGTACCTGGGGATCGTGATCTCCGCCCTGGGCTTCCTCGGCATGAGCCTCGTGAACACCCTGCCGATGCTCTACGTCACCATCGTCGTGGGCATCGTGTTGGGCTCCAGCATCGGCTTCTACATTCCCGTCAGCGTCGTGGTGGCCACGCTCTACCGAGCCCGCCGGAGCCTCGCCTTCGGCATCTTCCGCATGGGGCCGGGCCTCTCCGGTCTGATGGTGCCGTTGGTGGGCCTGATGATCGTCTGGTGGGGTTGGCGCGCCGCTTCGGTGGCCTCGGCGGTGATCATCGTCGTCATGGGCTGGCCCTTGGCCCGGGCCATCGGCGGCGCGTACGAACGGGGCGAGGGCCCGACGGAAACACCGGCAAGCACGCCGGGGCGCGGCCCCGCCGCCACGGCCCCGCGCCCCGAGGTGTCGCTGACGCTCAAGGAGACGCTGCGCACGCGGTCGTTCTGGTTCCTCGCCGCGGTGATGGGGCTGCGGCAGATGGTCACCGAGGGGGTCTCGGTCCATCTCGTGATCCTGCTGGTGGACCGGGGCTGGCGGCAGGAGGTGGCGGCCTCCCTGCTCGGGACTTCCGCCCTCATCGGCGTCCCGGCGCGCCTGGCCTTCGGCTGGATGGGAGACTTCATCGACAAGCGCCGGCTGATGATCGGTCTGTTGAGTGCCCTCACCGTCTCGGTGCTGGTCATGGGCGTGACCACTTCGCCCGCCTGGTTCATGGCCGGGCTGGTGGTGTACTCGTTGTGCTACGGCGGCCTCGCCTCGCTCCAGGAGGCCATCCGCGCCGACTACTTCGGCATCCGCCACTTCGCCCAGATCCAGGGCTACAGCCGCATGTTCGTCACCGCCGGCAGCGTCATGGGCCCCATCGGCGCCGGCTTCTTCTACGACCTCACCCACAGTTACACCGTGCCGCTGATGATCTTCGCCGCCTCGGCCTTCTCCTCGACGGTGCTGATGTTCTGGACCCTGCCGCCGGCTCGGGCCCAAGCCAAGGAGCAGTAGGCCGCGATGCCCCGCATCCGTCATTCCGGCTTTCGCCGGAATGACGCAGATGCACAGGGCAGCCGGCAACTTGAACGGAAGTTGCAGCACGGTGACGTTCATTGTACTCGTGATGGCGATGGAACAGACCGGTTTCAGCGTGCCCAGGGAGGAGCGGTACTTCGAGGATTACGTGGCGGGCTCGGTGCACGAATTCGGTCCGGTGAGCCTCGACGAGTCCGAGATCATCGACTTCGGCAAGCGCTTCGTGCCGCAGCCGTATCACGTCGATGCGGAACTCGCGAAGAAGACCATTTACAAGGGCCTCATCGCCAGCGGCTGGCACACGGCCGCGGCCATGATGCGTGTCTACTCGGACAACTATCTCTCGGCGGTGGCCAACCTCGGCTCGCCGGGGGTGGACGAGCTTCGCTGGAACAAGCCCGTGCGGCCGGGTGACCGGCTGACGGTGCGGGTCAAGGTGCTGGAGACACGGCGGTCGAGCTCGAAGCCGGACCGCGGCATCGTGAACTCGTTCCTCGAGACCCTGAACCAGGACGGCGACGTGGTCATGAGCATGAAGATGGTCAACTTCATGACCGCCCGGCAGGCGAAAGTATGATCTACGACATCGAAATCAATTCCGCGGCGCACTATCCGGCGGCGGACGTGGTGGGCCTGGTGGAGCGGGCCGAGCAGGCGGGCTTCGGGGCGTTCTGGAAGGGCGAGTCCAACAGCACCGACCCCATGGTGCTGATCTCGGCCGCCGCCAGCCGCACCAGCACCATCAAGCTCGGGACGGCCATCTACCACATCTACGGCCGCAGCCCGGTGACCCTGGGGTTGCAGGCGGCGACGCTCCAGGACCTTTCGGGCGGGCGCGTGCTGTTGGGACTGGGCGTGGCCAACAAGGCCATCGCCGCGTGGCACGGTGGGGTCTTCGACCGCCCGTTGCGGCGCGCCCGGGAGTACATGGAGGTCGTGCGCAAAGTGGTGGCGGGGGAGCGCGTCGAGTACGAGGGCGACATTTACGGTACGGGCAAGCGCTTCCAGCTCTCGTGGAAGCCGCGATATACGCGCATGCCCATCTTTCTGGCGGCCCTGGGGCCGCAGATGACACGGCTTGCGGGAAGGACGTCGGACGGGGTCTTCATCAACATGGCGACAGCGGACAAGATCCGCGAGATCGCCGACCGCGCTCAGACGGCGGCCAGGGCCGTCGGGCGAGATCCGCTGGAGGTGATCGCCAAGGTGCGCGTGTCCCTCAACCCGGACCGCGAGGTGGCCCGCTCCAAGCTCCGGCAGGCGCTGACGTTCTACAACATCGCCGACCACTACAGCGACATGCTGCGGGAGCAGGGTTTCGTGGCGGAGGTGGACGCGATCCAGGAGGCTTTCAAGAACGGCGGCTTCAGATCCGCCATGGGGGCACTGACCGACGACTACATGGACCGGCTGCCGGTGATCCCGGCAACATCCGTGAAGGAGATCAAGGACCGGCTCGCGCCTTATATGGCAGCCGGGGTGACCCGGATGGTGGTGCCGTACGTTCCGGTCAGCGAGCCCGCCGCCGAGGATGCCCAGCGCTTCATCACCGCCTGGGGAAAGGAATCCGCCGGCTGAGCCAGGACTGTCCGGCAGGGGTGTAGGGGCGGGTTTCAAATCCGCCCGCGCCGTTCCGGCGCCGGACCCGGTCGGCGGACAGAATACGCAACACGAAAGCGAGGAAAACGAATGTGTGATTTCGCAGCAGACGCCGAGGCCGCCGGAATCCTGGTGGGCCGCACCCTCACCCTGGAACGCGTCCGCCAGCTCAACGCCAAGGACTACTTCTACCAGATGCTCAAGGACAACCCCGAGATGCTCAAGATCTATCCGGGCATCGAGGACGAGCTGTTGGAGAACGCTATCGACTGCCACATCCACGCCTATCCCGACTTCGTGCACCGCTCACAGGACATGATCGAGATCGCCATCGACGCCTCCAGGGCGGGCATGCGCGCGCTGGCCTTCAAGGACCACTGGAACGTCAGCGCCAACGCCTGCTACGTGGTGCAGCGCCACGTCGACCACCTCGTCGAGACGGGGGAGCTGGAGCACCGGGTGGAGGTCTACGGCGGCTGCGGCATGTGCTACGGCATGAACCCCGAGTACGTCCGGATAGCGCTCCAGTACCCCAACGCCAAGATGATCTGGTTCCCGACCTTCACCTCGTTCGGCTTCTGGCGCAGCGCCGGCCACCCGGAACGCGGCGGCGTGCGGCTGGTGAGCGAGGAGGGCGAGGTGCTTCCGGAGGTGGTGGAGATCATGAAGATGGCGGTGGAGAACAAGGTGGGCATCGGCTTCGGCCACACCGATTTCGAGGAACTCCTCCCGCTGTGCAAGAAGGCCAAGGAGCTGGGCGTGCGCGCCACACTGGACCATCCGCTCCTGGAGCTCAACAAGCTGCTGCTGGACGAGATGAAGGAGCTGGCGGACCTGGGCGTCTACGTGGGCACTTACTGCCAGCCCATGATCCCGAGCCTGTACCAGCCCATCGCCGATCCCATGGAGACGGTCAAGACCATCGCCGAAATCGGCCCCGAGCGCTGCATCATCGGCAGCGACTTCGGCCAGGTGCTGCACCTGAACGCCGTCGCCGGCATGCGCGTGTTCATCCGAGCGCTGCTGGGCTTCGGTGTCACCAAGGAGCAGATCTCCATCATGCTCAAGGACAATCCGGCCAAGCTCATGTGGCTGGATGACTGAACGAAAACAGAGAAGGAGTCGACGGAAATGGCTGAACCACTGAACCGGCACAGCCGAGCCATTACACAGGGGCCGGACCGGGCGCCGTCCCGGGCCATGTTCAAGGCGGTGGGGTTGACGGACGAGGACCTCGACCGGCCGCTGGTGGGCATCGCCAACACCTGGATCGAGGTCATGCCCTGCAACTTCCACCTGCGCCGGCTCTCGGCCAAGGTGAAGGAGGGGGTGCGCGCGGCCGGCGGCACCCCCATCGAGTTCAATACCGTGGCGGTCTCCGACGGCATCTCCATGGGCACCGAGGGGATGAAGGCGTCGCTCATAAGCCGTGAGGTCATCGCCGACTCCATCGAGCTGGTGACCCGCGGGCACCTGTTCGACGCGGTGGTGGCGCTGTCCGGGTGCGACAAGACCATCCCGGGCACGGTCATGGCGCTGGCGCGGCTGGACCTGCCGTCGCTGATGCTCTACGGCGGCTCCATCATGCCGGGACGGTTCCAGGGGCGCGACGTCACCATCCAGGACGTGTTCGAGGGGGTCGGCGCCCACGCTGCCAAGAAGATGACCGACGCCGAGCTGCTGGACCTCGAGAGCAATGCCTGTCCGGGGCCGGGAGCGTGCGGCGGCCAGTTCACCGCCAACACCATGGCCACCGCCTTCGAGATCCTGGGAATCTCTCCCATCGGCAGCGCCAGCGTGCCGGCCATGGACGACAGCAAGGACGACGTCGCCTACCGGGTGGGCGAAATGGTCATGGACCTCGTGCGCAAGAACATGACGGCGCGGCAGATCATTACCCGCGAGGCGCTGGAGAACGCCGTCGCCTCCATCGCGGCCACCGGGGGCTCCACCAACGGCGTGCTGCACCTGCTCGGGGTGGCGCGCGAGGCCGAGGTGGACCTGCGCATCGACGACTTCGACCGCATCAGCTCCAGGACGCCGCTGATCGCCGACCTGAAGCCCGGCGGCCGCTTCGTGGCCAACGACCTCTACAGGGCCGGCGGCATTCCGTTGGTGGCACGCCGCCTGCTGGACGCGGGCAAGCTCGACGGCGACTGCCTGACCGTCACCGGCAAGACCATCGGCGAAGAGGTGCGGGACGCGGAGGAGACGCCGGGCCAGGAGGTCGTGCTGCCGGTGTCCGAGCCGCTGAAGCCCACGGGCGGGCTCGTCATCCTCAGGGGCAACCTCGCGCCCGAGGGTTGCGTGGTCAAGGTGGCCGGCCACGAGCGTACGCGCCACAGCGGGCCGGCGCGGGTGTTCGATCGCGAGGAGGATTCCTTCAAGGCGGTGCAGCAGGGCGAGATCAACGCGGGCGACGTGGTGGTGATCCGCTACGAGGGTCCCATGGGCGGTCCGGGCATGCGCGAGATGCTGGGCGTCACCGCGGCCCTGGTGGGGGCCGGCCTCGGCGAGTCCGTGGCGCTCCTCACCGATGGCCGCTTCTCCGGCGCCACCCACGGCCTCATGGCCGGCCACGTGGCCCCGGAGGCCGCCCGCGGCGGCCCCATCGCCGCGGTGCGGGACGGCGACACCATCACCTTCGACGTGGACGCCCGGCGCCTGGACGTGGAGATATCCGAGGAAGAGATGGACAAGCGCCTGCGCCAGTGGCAGGCGCCCGAGCCGCGCTACGCCAGCGGCGTCATGGCCAAGTATGCCAAGCTGGCGTCGTCGGCGTCGGAGGGTGCGGTAACGAGATAGGCAGGACGCGCGGAACCGTCATTCCCGCGAAACAGGTGTGTCAGAACCCTCTCCCTCTGGGAGAGGGTGGCCGAAGGCCGGGTGAGGGCGCCCCGCAGGCCGCTTCTTTCGGGTACCCTCACCCCGACCCTCTCCCAGAGGGAGAGGGAGGAAGACGGTGCCCTCCCCCAGAGGGAGAGGGTTTTGACACGGCCTGTTTCGCGGGAATGACGGAGGAGACCGGGTCTAACGGGCCTTTGTCAAGGAGGTGCACAATGGCCAAGTACAACAAGATGTCCATGCCCCCGAAGGACGTGAAGGACAAGGAGTTTCTTTCACAAAGGCTCAAATGCACGGGCGTCGGTTTCGGCATCGTCCGCATCAAGCCGGGCAAGGGCGCGGAGTACGTGCACCAGCACAAGGTTCAGGAGGAGGTGTTCATGACCCTCAAGGGCGACGGCACCATCATTCTGGATGGCCGCCGCATTCCGATGCCCGAAGGCACCGTTATACGGGTGAGCCCGGAGGTCAACCGCGCCATCGGCAACGATTCGAAGCGGGACGTGGTGTTCCTGTGCATGGGCGCGGTCCCGCCGAAGAACTTTCCCTTGGGCGGCCGCACGCTGTTGGGCGACGGCATCCCGCACCGGGACAAGGTGCCGCGCTGGAAGAAGGCGTAGCGCTCCGTTGAACCGCCGATCCGGTCGTACTAACATGGACGGGCGGATACGTTCCGGGGAAATCCTTGATGAGCAAGCGCGAACACGACCTCGATCGCGACGTCGTCGTCGAAACCGAGAAGAAGCTCAAGCGGCCGTCTCTCTTCAAGGTGCTGCTGCACAACGACGACTACACCACGAAGGAATTCGTGGTGCAGATCCTGGAGTACGTCTTCAACAAGGAAAACACCGAGGCCGTGCAGATCATGCTGCACGTGCACCGGAACGGCATCGGCGTGGCCGGGGTCTATCCCTACGAGGTGGCGGAGACCAAGGTGAAGACCGTGGAGAGCCTGGCGCGCCAGTACGAGTATCCGCTCAAGTGCTCCATCGAAGAGGAATGAGTTTCGAAGGAGATGAGGAGATGAGGCTCGAAGAGGTAAAGGCGTGATTACCAAGAACCTGGAAGCGGTGCTCAAGGCGGCGTACGACGAGGCCAAGCAACGACGGCATGAGTTCGTATGCGTCGAGCACCTGCTGTGGGTGCTGCTCGATGACCAGCACGCCAGCGAGGTGATCGTCAACTGCGGCGGCGACCTCGACCGCCTGCGGCGCGAGCTGGAGGAGTTCTTCGAGTCCCGCCTGGAGACGCTGCCCGAGGGCGCCGAGAAGGAGCCGGAGCAGACCCTGGGCTTTCACCGTATCGTCCAGCGCGCCTTCATTCACGCCCAGACCTCGGAGAAGGCGGAGATCCAGGGGAGCGACCTGCTGGTGGCCATGTACCGCGAGCAGCAGTGCTACGCGCGCTACCTGCTGGAAGCGCAGGACATCAGCCGCTTCGATCTCATCAACTACATCTCCCACGGCGTCTCGAAGCTGCCGGAGGAGGAGCCGCAGCCGCACACTCCCGGCGCGGACGAGGACGAGGAAGGCGGGCAGGCGCCCCAGCGCAACCCGCTGGAAGCCTTCACCACCGAGCTGGTGGAGAAGGCCTCCAAGGGGCTGCTGGACCCGCTCATCGGCCGGAGCAACGAGATCGCCCGCACCATTCACGTGCTGTGCCGGCGGCGCAAGAACAACCCCATCTACGTGGGCGACCCGGGGGTGGGGAAGACCGCCATCGCCGAGGGGTTGGCGCTACGCGTCCACGAGCAGAAGGTGCCGGAAGCGTTGCAGGACACCCGTATCTACGCCCTGGACATGGGCGCGGTGCTGGCCGGCACCAAGTTCCGGGGCGAGTTCGAGGCGCGGCTCAAGGGCGTGATCACGGCGCTCAAGGACAAGCCCGGCGCCATCCTGTTCATCGACGAGATCCACACCGTGGTGGGCGCCGGCGCCACCAGCGGCGGCTCCCTGGACGCCTCCAACATCCTGAAGCCGGTGCTGGCGTCGGGCGAGATCAAGTGCATCGGCTCCACCACCTACCACGACTACCGGAGCTACTTCGAGCGCGACCGGGCGCTGTCGCGGCGCTTCCAGCGCATCGAGGTGCCGGAGCCCAGCATCGACGAGACCGTCAAGATCCTTCAGGGTCTGAAGCCCCACTACGAGAAGCACCACGGCGTGACCTACAGCCAGCCGGCGCTGCGCACCGCGGCCAAGCTCTCCGCCAAGCACATCAACGACCGCTTCCTGCCGGACAAGGCCATCGACGTCATCGACGAGGTGGGCGCGTCGGTGCGGATACAGCCGGCCGAGAAACGCAAGAAGACCATCGGCCCCAAGGACGTGGAGCAGATCGTCGCCACCATGGCGAAGATCCCGCCGCGGAGCGTCTCCAGCTCCGACCGGGAGCAGCTCGGCAACCTGGACCGTGACCTCAAGCTCGTGGTCTTCGGCCAGGACGAAGCCATCGACGCCCTGGCCAGCACCATCAAGCTCTCGCGCTCCGGTCTCGGCCAGCCCGAGAAGCCCACCGGCTGCTTCCTGTTTTCCGGACCGACGGGTGTGGGCAAGACCGAGGCCGCCAAGCAGCTCGCCCATGTCATGGGCATCGAGTTCCTGCGCTTCGACATGAGCGAGTACATGGAGAAGCACACGGTGTCGCGCCTGCTGGGGGCGCCGCCGGGATACGTGGGGTTCGATCAGGGCGGGCTCCTGACCGACGCCATCCGCAAGACCCCCTACGCGGTGCTGCTGCTGGACGAGATCGAGAAGGCGCACCCGGACCTGTTCAACGTGCTGCTGCAGGTGATGGACCACGCGACGCTCACCGACAACAACGGCAAGAAGGCCGACTTCCGCAACATCATCCTGATCATGACCACCAACGCCGGCGGCCGGGAGATGAGCGGCACCGCCCTGGGCTTCGCTCACAACTCCAACGTCGGCAAGGGCAAGGAAGCCATCGAGAAGATGTTCAGCCCCGAGTTCCGCAACCGCCTGGACGCTACGATCTTCTTCAACTCCCTGAGCCCGGCGGTCATCGAGAAGGTCGTCGACAAGTTCATCACCCAGCTCGACGCCCAGTTGAACGAGCGCAAGGTCACCATCCAGCTCGAGCCGGCCGCCCGCACCTGGCTCGCCGAGCGCGGCTACGACCCCCAGTTCGGCGCCCGCCCCATGGCCCGCCTCATCGACAACGAGATCAAGAAGCCCCTGGCCGACGAGATCCTGTTCGGCCAGCTCCAGAACGGCGGCCGCGTCCGCGTCGACGAGAAGGACGGCGAGTTGGTGTTCGAGTACGAAGTGTGAGGCGCCACCGCAGGGGGTTAGCGGAATTTATTCAATGCCCGTTGACTAAATTTATTCAATGCCCATTGACTAAATTGGACCGTCGGGTATCATCCACGTGTTGTGGCTAGTGTTGATACCCGCTTTGCCCCGCACAACCTTCATCTCGACGCTCCGGACCTTTTCCGCACCATGGACCCGCAACTCCGGGAGTTGCGCGGTCTTCCCTTCACGTACCGCTACCCCATACTGGCGCATCTTCCGGTAGATCAGCCCGGGATCTACTCCATCACGGGCGGGCGGCGGATCGGCAAGTCCACCGTGCTGAAACAGTGGATGTGCGACCTGCTCGATCGGGGGGTAGCGCCGCAGCGTATTTTCTACGTGACCGGTGAGCTCGTCGACGACCATCATGCGTTGGTTGCATTGCTCACGCGGGGCGCGCCGGATCGCTCTCCCGGCCGGCCGGCGTACCTGTTGATTGACGAAGTGACCTACATTCGCGGGTGGGACCGCGGCGTCAAGTTCCTCGCCGATGCCGGCCTCCTGGAAGAAGTCGTCCTGGTCCTCACCGGCTCGGACTCGGTCATCATTCACGAAGCCCGGACGTTGCTGCCCGGCCGTCGGGGCCGCGCGTCGCGCGTCGATTTTCACCTCTACCCGCTGTCCTTCGCCCAGTACCTCGATGTATCCGGCGTCGCGCGCGATTTGTCGCGTCCGGATTCCGCCGAAACCGCCGCGGCGCTGACCGGTGCCTTCCTTCGTTATCTGATGCACGGCGGATACCTTACCGCCATCAATGACATGGCGGCACACGGGCGCATCGAACCGGCGACCTTCGCCGTGTACTGCGACTGGATCCGCGGCGACATGGCGAAACGCGGCAAACAGGAACATTTCCTCAACGAGATCCTTGGGGGTGTGGTCCGTCGCTATGGCAGCCAAGTGACCTGGAACAACCTCGCGAGCGATCTCTCCATCGACCATCCGGCGACGGTGGCCGACTACATCGCGCTTCTTTCCCGGATGGACGTCCTCATCGTGCAACACGCCATGCGGGAGGACCGTCTCGCCGCGGCGCCGAAGAAGGCGCGCAAGGTGGCGTTTACCGACCCCTTCATATTTCATGCGGTGCGGAGTTGGCTCGACCCCGTGGAAGATCCCTTCGCCGGTCAGGTCGCGCCGGCTCTGGCGGACCCCGAGTGGACAGGCAGGTTGGCGGAAGCGTGCGCCGTGGCCCACCACCACCGGCTCCACCCCACCTATTACCTCAAGGGCGATGGCGAGGTGGACATCGCGTACGTCACCGGCGGCCGGTTTCAGCCCGTCGAGGTCAAGTGGACCGGCCAGGTTCGCTCCGCGGACCTGAAACAGGCCCGGAAGTATCCCAACACCATAATCTGCTCGAAGTTGCCGGCGGTCGACCGCCTCCACGGGTTGCCGAACGAGTTGCTCCCTTTGCACCTGCAGCGCCTGGGCGAGTCGCCGCACTATGTGATGTGGTGACGGAGACCACCGTCGCCGAAGGTAGTCCTGAAAGGCGAAGTACAGGAGGATGCGCGTCATGGGCGAACGCACGGCGGAAAAACAAGCCGACCTTTTCGGACGTTGCGCCGACGACCCCGAGCGGGCCGATCGAATCGTGTTCGGACGCGTGCCGCACACGGACCGCCGCGGTTTTCTCAGGGGGGCCGGCCTTGCGGCCATGGCGGCGCTGGTCGGCACGGCGATTCCCTTCCACCGCAACATGCCGGCCGGTTTCATTCCGGAAGCTCTTGCCGCCGATCCGCCGGGAATCGCGGGCAAGGATGGGCTTACCGTCCTTGGGCTCCGGCCGCTGAACGCGGAGACGCCGGCTCATCTGCTTGACGACCAGGTGACTCCGACGGCCCGGCATTTCATTCGGAACAACGGTATCGCTCCCAAGGATATGGACGCTCGGACCTGGCGTCTTCGGATCGACGGTCTCGTGCACCGGCCCATGACGTTGAGCATCGAAGACCTGAAGGAGCGTTTCGAGGTCGTGACGCGGCGGCTGACCATCGAGTGCGGCGGCAACGGCCGGGCGTTCTTCAGCCCGCGGGTGGGCGGCAACCAATGGACGCTGGGCGCGGTGGGCTGTTCGGAGTGGACGGGTGTCCGTCTCCCCGACGTTCTGAAGGCTGCCGGCGTCAAGGAGAACGTCGTCTACACCGCTCATGTCGGCGCGGATGCGCATGTGTCCGGCGAAAAGGGGAAGCTGCCGCTTTCCCGCGGAGTGCCTATCGAGAAGGCCATGGACCCGGGCAACCTCATTGCCTTCGGCATGAACGGCGGTTCGCTTCATCCCATGAACGGCGCGCCGCTGCGGCTGGTGATCCCCGGCTGGTCGGGCTCCTGCTCCCAGAAGTGGCTCACGCGGATCTGGCTGCGGGACGTGGTGCATGACGGGGCGAAGATGACCGGCAGTTCCTACCGCGTTCCCGAATATCCCATCGAGCCCGGCGAGAAGGTGCCGGACAGCTCCATGGCCATCATCGGCTCCATGCCGGTGAAATCCCTGATCACGACTCCGAGGACCGGGCTTTCCGTCACGGGCCGGGACCTGGCGGTGGCGGGGCACGCGTGGGCGGGTGACAATGAGGTTGCGCGGGTCGACGTTTCCATCGACTTCGGGGCTTCCTGGCAAAAGGCCGCGCTCGCGCGTCCGGCCAACCGCCATGCGTGGCGGCGGTGGTGGGCGATGCTGGAGTTTCCCCGAAAGGGCTACTACGAGGTCTGGGCTCGGGCCACCGACGACACCGGAACCAGCCAGCCCTTCGCCATCGCGTGGAACCCCAAGGGATACCTCAACAACTCGATGCACCGGATCTCGGTGCGGGTGAGCTGACGACGCAGCTGTTGATTGGATCGGGGGCGACCGCCGGTCGCCCCTACAAGCATTCACGGGATTGGCCGGGGCAGAATGCTGGTGTCAACGCGCCGGCGAAGACTCTCTATTCCTTTTTCAGTGGGCTCCCCTCCAGCAGAAACTCCTGCCGGGCCAGGGTTTCCGAGCGCTCTTCCTGCAGGTAGCGTTCCAGGGCCTGGCGGAAGCGCTTGTTCTGGACGTAGTGGGCGCTGTAGGTCTTGGCGGCTTCGAGGCCGCGGAGGTTCTTGAAGCTGCCGCCGGCGCCGGCCTCGAAGCGCGCCAGGGACTCGTTGATGCAGTGCTCGATGGCGCCGTAGTAGCAGACGTTGAAATGCAGGTAGCGGTGGTCCTCGAAGGCGCCCCAGTAGCGGCCGTAGAGGGCGTCGGGGCCGCGGATGTTGAAGGTGCCGGCGATGATGCGGCCGTCGCGCTGGGCGACGATGGGGCAGATGAAAGGGTAGGGGCGCTTCAGCAACTCGTCGAAGAAGCGCCGGTTCAGGTATTGGCGGCCGTAGTAGAGGCGGTCGATGTGGTGCTTGTAGAGTTCGAAAAGCGTGCGCTGGACGTCCGGGGTGATCTCGTCGTAGGGCAGGGCGCGGACGCGGATGCCCTGGCTGTCCAGCTCCCGCCGTTCGCGCTTGATCTTGTTGCGGCGGTCGCTGCGGAAGGCGCCCAGGTAGTCGTCGAAGGTCCCGTATTCGCGGTTCTGCCAGTGGAACTGGAGCCCGATCTTGGGGATGAAGTCGAGGTCCTCCAGCGCTTCCATCTCTTCGCGGCCACAGAAGTTGATGTGAATCGACGATAGCTCGTTGCCGCGGCAGATCTCCACCAGCGCCCGGCCCAGGATAGCGATGATACCCTTGCGCTCTATGCCCGGCGCGGTGAGGAAACGGGAGCCGGCAACGGGCGTGAAGGGCACGCCCACGAGCATCTTGGGGTAGTACTGGATGCCGGACTGCATGGCGTAGGACGCCCACTGGTGGTCGAAGACGAACTCTCCCATGCTGTGGGACTTGAGGTACATGGGGCAGGCGCCGAGCAGCTCCTCGCCTCGCTCGACGACCAGGTGGTGGGGAGCCCAGCCGGTCTGGTCGCACACGCAACCGGATTCCTCCAGGCAATCCAGCCAATCCCAACGCATGAACGGCGAGCCGTCCCGCAGCAGGGAATCCCACCCCTCCCGAGACACCTCGTTGATGCGCCGGACGATCCGGACCGAGAGCCGTTCCTCCTCCATGGCCCCACCTTCTTGCCAGAAGCACCCCATCAGGTCTAGGAGTGTCGTGCACGGCACGGGTAGGGGCGACCGGCGGTCGCCCCTGAGGGCCGACGTTAACGCGGACTCCCGTTGAGGAAAGACAGTGACTCTCTTCGCTCTCGGCCTCCTCCTGGCGGCCGCCTTCGTTCATGCCACCTGGAACCTGCTCCTCAAAAGGGCGCAGGGCGGGCCGGCTTTCCAGTGGCTTTTCGCAGTGCTGTCCGTCGGCCTGTATCTGCCGGCAGTGCTGGCGTGGTGCTGGTATCGCCCGACCCCCCTGAACACGACGATGGTCGCCGTGATCGCGGGCAGCAGCGTGTTGCACACGCTCTACTACGGCATCCTTCAGCGCGGCTACCGGGCGGGAGACCTGTCCGTGGTCTACCCGTTGGCCCGCGGCACCGGGCCGTTTCTGGCCGTCATCGGAGCGGTGTTGATCCTCGGAGAGCGTCCCGCCGCCGGGGTCGTGGCCGGCGGTATCCTCATCATCGCGGGCGTCTTCGTGTTGAGCGGCGCCGGCGCCTGGTCCCGGCGCGGCGCGCCGTCCCGGGCCGCGGTGACGTACGGCCTGGCCACCGGGGTGGTGATCGCGAGCTACACGCTGTGGGACAAGAACGCCGTGAGCGCAATCGGCATCGCGCCCTTGCTCCTCGACTGGGGCACCAACTGCGGGCGCGTCACCCTGCTTGCGCCCGTCGCCTGGCGCCGACGCCTCGAGCTGCGTACCCACTGGCTGCGGCACCGCCGCGAGGCCCTGGGGGTGGCGCTGCTGAATCCCCTGGCCTACATCCTGGTGCTGACGGCGTTGCAGATCACGCCGGTGAGCCACATCGCGCCCGCACGGGAGATCAGCATCCTGATCGGCTCACTCATGGGGATACGGCTGCTCGGGGAAGGCAACGCACGGGTCCGGTTGCTGGGGGCCGCGAGCATGACGCTGGGGCTGATCCTCATCGTAGTGGATGGATCGATGCCCTAACACGCATCGCGGTGGATTACCGTGAGGGCGACCGCCGGTCGCCCCTAGCCAGGCTTCGGGTCCGCCGTCACCGGGTCGGGCGTTACCCGGCCAGTTGCCGCAACACGTATTCCAGGATGCCGCCGTGGCGGTGGTACGACAGTTCGGCGGGCGTGTCGATGCGGCAGGTGACCCGGAAGGTGGTCGCCTTGCCCTCGTCGCTCGTTGCCGTGACCTCCAGCTCCTTGCGTACGCTCAGGCCGTCGGCCACGCCGGTGATGTCGTAGGTCTCGAAGCCTGTGAGCCCCAGCGACTCGGCGTTCTCGCCCTTCATGAACTCCAGCGGCAGGATGCCCATGCCGATGAGGTTGCTCCGGTGGATGCGCTCGAAGCTCTCGACGATGGCGGCCTTGACGCCCAGCAACCGCGGGCCCTTGGCGGCCCAGTCGCGGGACGAGCCGGTGCCGTACTCCTTGCCGGCGATGACGATGAGCGGTGTGCCTTCTTCCTGGTACTTCATGGCGGCGTCGAAGATGGACATCTGCTCGTTGTCGGGCTGGTGCACGGTAAAGCCACCCTCGGTGCCGGGCGCGATCTGGTTCCTCAGCCGCACGTTGGCGAAGGTCCCGCGCATCATCACCTCGTGGTTGCCCCGGCGGGCGCCGTACTGGTTGAAGTCCTTGGGTTCGACGCCGTGCTCGGTGAGATAGCGCGCGGCCGGGCCGTTGCGCTCGATGGAGCCGGCCGGGGAGATGTGGTCGGTGGTCACCGAGTCTCCCAGCAGCGCCAGCACCCGCGCCCCCTTGATGTCCTGGGGCGCGGCCGGCTCAGCCGGTATGTCGCCGAAGAACGGGATCTGTCGGACATAGGTGGAGTCCTCGTCCCAGGCGAACAGTTCACCCTCGGGCACCGGCATGCTCCGCCACATGTCGTCGCCGGTGAACACGTCGCTGTACTCCTTGCGGAAGGCGTCGGCGGTGACGCCCTTGGCCACTTCCGCGCGCACTTCCTCGGGGCTGGGCCAGATCTCGCTGAGCATGACCGGTTTTCCGTCGGCGTCCTCGCCGATGGGGTCGTTGTAGAGGTCCACGTCCATGTTGCCGGCGATGGCGTAGGCCACCACCAGGGGAGGGGAGGCCAGGTAGTTGGCGCGGATGCTGGGGTGGATGCGGCCCTCGAAGTTCCGGTTGCCCGACAGCACGGCGCTGGTGACGAGGTTGCCTTCCTGGATGGCGTTGTTGATGTTCTCGGGCAGCGGCCCGCCGTTGCCCACGCAGGTGGTGCAGCCGTAGCCCACCAGGTGGAACCCCAGCTCGCCCAGGGGCTCCAGCAGCCCGGTCTGGGTCAGGTACTCGGTGACCACCTTGGAGCCGGGCGCCAGGCTGGTCTTGACCCAGGGCTTGGCCTTGAGGCCGCGGGCCGCGGCCTTCTTCGCCAGAAGCCCCGCTCCTACCATCACCGACGGGTTGGACGTGTTGGTGCAACTGGTGATGGCGGAGATCACCACCGAGCCGTGGGTGAGGTCGAAGGAGTCGCCGTTCTGCTGCACCGGCACGGTGCTGGGGGTGTCGCCGCCCTTCATGGTCGGCAGGGCCTCGGCGAAGGCCTGCTTGACGCCGCTCAGCGGCACCCGGTCCTGGGGCCGGCGCGGCCCCGCCAGGCTGGGCTCCACCTCGCCCAGGTCGAGATCCAGGGTGTCGGTGAACACCGGGTCCGGCGTCTCGTCGGTGCGGAACAGCCCCTGCTCCTTGCAGTAGGCCTCCACCAGGCCGATAAGCTCGGGGCTCCGGTTCGAGAGCTTCAGGTACTCCAGGGTCTCCGAGTCCACCGGGAAGAAGCCCACGGTGGCGCCGTACTCCGGCGCCATGTTGCCGATGGTGGCCCGGTCCGCCAGCGCCAGGCTCGACAGCCCCGGCCCGTAGAACTCCACGAACTTCTCCACCACGCCCTTGGCCCTGAGCATCTGCACGATGGTCAGCACCAGGTCGGTTGCGGTGGCGCCCTCGGGCAGCCGCCCGTGGAGCTTGAAGCCGATGACCTCGGGGATGAGCATGATGAGCGGCTGGCCCAGCATGGCGGCCTCCGCCTCGATGCCGCCCACGCCCCAGCCCACGATGCCGAGTCCGTTGATCATGGTCGTGTGAGAATCCGCACCCACCAGCGTGTCAGGGTAGGCCAAGGCGTCGCCGTTGGACTGCCCGGTGAAGACCACCTTGCCGAGGAACTCCAGGTTGACTTGGTGGACGATGCCCGTGTCGGGGGGCACCACGCTGAAGTTGTCGAACGCCTTCTGGCCCCAGCGCAGGAACGCGTACCGTTCCTGGTTGCGCTCGTACTCGAGCTTCGAGTTGGAAGCGAACGACTGCGGCGAGCCGAAGTGGTCCACTTGCACGGAGTGGTCGATCACCAGGTCAACCGGCTGCAGCGGGTTGATGCGCTTCGGGTCGCCGCCCAGCCGCCGGATACCCTCGCGCATGGCCGCCAGGTCCACGATGGCCGGGACCCCGGTGAGGTCCTGCAGCAGGATGCGCGCCGGCATGAACGCGATCTCCTTGTCGGGTTTCGCGTTGGGGTCCCATCCAGCCAACGCCCGGATGTCGTCGGCCGACACGTGCCGGTCGTCCTCGCACCGGAGCAGGTTCTCCAGCAGGATCTTGAGCGACAACGGCAGCCGCTCCACCGGTAGGGAAGTCTCCCTGGCCAGGGAGTCTAGGCGGTAGATCCGGTAACGGTTGCCTCTCACATCGAGCGTGGAGGTAGTGTGAAACGTGTCTTTGCTCAGCGATGCCATGTTGGGCTCCTTGGTCTGGATTTCAGTTTCGGGCGGTCCGGAAGGACGCGGGCGGATGGATGCCGCGGGGCCTTGAAACCCTTCTTTCTAGCGCAACCCGTGCGGCTTTCCAAATGCGGTTCCGAGTGGACGGCGACAGCCGACGCATGGACAACGTCAACACCTAACATCTCTCGTGTTCGCCTAAGTGGAAGTCCGTCTACCTGCACGAACTCGCCGATGGCTTCCGGGCCCAAAGCGTCGTTTCCCGGTGGATTCCTTTTTGTGGTAACCAATGGCGTTAACCCCGCGCTGGTCGATTACAGCTCGGCGGAAACGTACGAGAAGGGAACGCTGTCCCAGAGGCAGACGGAGCCGTGCAGCTCAACTGGCACAGGAAAGCGTGGCAAGTGGTCGCCGACCTGCTAAGAGAGGGTGAAACCACGTCGATGAACTAGGGCCGGGGAAGCAGCGTCGATGTCAGATTGGACGGCCAAGATGAGCGTCGCGGATGTAGTTGTAGTCGGTGGAGGTGTTGCCGGGGTGTCCGCAGCTATTGAGTTGGCTGAACGGGGGCTCAAGGTAACAGTCCTGGAGAGAGCAGATACCCTTGGTGGCAAGGTCAAGGGCTGGCGTGATTCGAGGGGTGATTCTTTAGAAGGCGGCCTTCACGGTTGGTCGTTAGACTACACGAACTTCCGTGATTTGCTTAAACGCGTCGGCGTCACAGGGAATCTGACCGTGCCCACTGGGCCGCTTGCGGTAATCCACCAAAGTGGCGTTGTGGACCGCTTGATGTTCTCCAGATGGCCTTCTCCCTTCCACAGCCTTAGCGCGCTACGAGGGTTGAATTCGGTCGGATGGCGCGGAAAACTCTCGACCGTCCGTGCCGGGTTCGCGATGGTTTCCTTCGATCCCAACAATCAGGATCGCGGGCTCGATCACGTCGATTTCTACACTTGGATGCGGCGGCAAGGTGTCTCTTATCAGGCAGCTCGAGCCGTATTCGAACCTGTGCTACGCCGCAAACTGTTTCTTCCCACCGAGCAAATTTCTGCGGCTGCTGGGATCAATACAATTTGGCTTGCCTTGCGCCGACGAGAGAGCTGGCAATTCTCACGGCTACGCGGCAATACTAATGACTACCTGTGGGAGCCGCTCGCGTCGCATCTGGAGAAGTACGGTGGAAAGATACGGCTGGGAACGCGGGCGACTGGATTCAGACTTGACGGGAACCGCGTCCAGGATGTCCTTGTCTCGGAGGAGGGTCGTGACCCGCGACCCCTTCACACCGACTATGTAGTCTTGGCTACAGACATTGAGTCTTGCATGGCTATCATCCGGGGTTCTCTCGATCGATTTGGTTTTTTTCGCAATATTTTCAACCTCACCGGGACCGACGCATTGGTGACTCGCACGTGGTTCCAGGGCGACGTTGACCTGTCCTATCAGCACGCAATGCTAGTTGGTTATCGCATTGTGGACGCATTCTTGGATGTGACGCGATTTCAACCGGAGATGCGTCGTGTCGGCACGCTGGTAATTGAGACCCAGTCATATCTTGGTAAACTTTGGATGCAGACGCCGGATGCAACTATTCGTGACCTCGTATTGCGTGATCTCGTCGAGGTCCTGCCCGAACTGGAGGACAGTCGTCCTGTCAAGACTGTGGTGATCCGACATCGGGGACTCGTGTCGGCATTCGGTCTTGGCTCCAATGCTTATCGGCCGACGTCATCTACGCCACTGGCCAACCTCTACATGGCGGGAGATTGGGTCCGGGCACCGGAGCCAGTGATGTTTGTGGAAAACGCCGTCGTCACTGGGCGGCGTGCTGCCTCCGCTATCTTGGAGCGTGAGAATTGCGGCTCGGTACCAATCGTGCCTTTGCCCCCTACCGATACACCAATAAGGGTATGTCAGAGGATTGGGAGGGCCGTGCGGCGGGCCAAGCGAGGGTTTCGGCGTATCGTTGGCTTTGATCGTATTGGAGAAGGGGGGGAAGCGTGATTCGCGATCGCGTGATTGTCATCGGCGGTGGCTTGGCAGGGTTGGCAGCGGCGGTTGAGCTGGTGGATCGCGAGTTTGATGTAACGGTGATCGAAGTTGGAGATCGATGCGGTGGGAAACTCGCAGCTTGGCGAGACAAAAGTGGCGACCCTGTCGAACACGGTATGCATGGCTGGTGGCCAAACTACGTAAACTTCTTCGATCTGATGGAGCGGGTAGGGATCAAAAACGACGTACTACAGATGGACACGAGTAGCATGGGTGTGTTCCAGGACGGCTCAACCTTTACGTTGAAGCCGCTTCTAATCCGGCTCCCATCCCCTCTTTTCCTTGCAGTTCATTTTGTGAGATCGCCTGTCCGTGGAATTGTTGACCTTTTGTCAGTGGTGCGTGCCGGTCTCGGGATCCTCAGTTTCGAAACCAAGCGTGACTTCAGCGATCTTGACCGTTTTACATTTCGCTCGTGGTTGTGGCGGTTGGGAGTCAGTGAACACATGTATCAGGCATTTTTCGAACCGTATGTGAGGAGTTTCGCTTTCGATTCGGCTACGCGAATTTCCGCGGCGGCCACCTTGAGTTCGTACCATTTCTATCTGGTGCGCCATCAGGACGATATTCGAGTCCGCTGGCTCACAGATGACCCTGATTCCCTGATCATTCAGCCTCTCGTGGAGTACATCCGACAGCACGGTGGCCGCGTAGTCACCAGCAATCGTGTGGAAGGACTCCTGCAGGATTCGAACGGTCGAATTGTGTCCGTGCAGACGTCCCAGTCCATAGCAGAGCATGTGCAGCATGAGCCAAAAGGCATGGATGCCTTGACGCGTATTGATTCGCGAGCAATCCCTGAAAAGGGATTTCGCACCATCCAGACTGAACACGCGGGTCAGATTGACGTTGGTTACGAGGATGGAACGGTCGTCGCCTATGCCAAGTCCGATCGGAAAGTCCCTTCTTCGGCGACAGGCCCGGGGACATTCAGCCAACTCCGAGTCGATCTCACGAGCGGCGGAGTCGTCGTCCGTACTCCGGAGCCTAAGGGTGCAGGAGCGGAGGTCGATCGCCTCCGTTTCTCCGAAATCCCGGAACACGGTTTCAAACTTAGGAAACCACGGGACGACGCGATTTACGTGGGCCGAAACAGGGGCCAGGAGATCGCCTTATCCGCGCGTTGTACGCATATGGGCTGTGAGGTGGCTTGGAAGACTGACGCCGGCAAGTTCGAGTGTCCGTGCCACGGAGCAACGTTCGGGCCGGACGGTACAGTTCTTGGAGGTCCGGCCAAGCGCCCGCTTGAGAAATATACCACGCGCGTGGAGGATGGCGACTTCGTCGTGTTGGAAAACAAGGCGGCAGCGTCGATGCTAGAGGCTGATCATTTTATTCTGGCTGTCGATGTTGAAGCGTGCAAGCGGTTACTCTCAAGGCAACTTCGAGAGCATGAGACCTTCCGCAACATTGATTATCTTGCCACAACGCCAGCGCTCGTTGTCAGGCTTTGGTTCCCTGGTAATGATCTACTCGGGGCTAGAACCGCTGGCGTGTTTATTGACTATCCGCTTCTCGATAACTTCTTCGTCCTCTCGAACATGCAGAAAAGCTTTCGTGGTGGAAATGAGACGGTCGTTGAAGTACAGGCTTACCTCGTCGAGGATGAAATCGAATTGTCCAACGATCGCTTGCTGCCCCTCGTGTTGCAAGACCTCCGGCAAGCGTTTCCCAGTCTGAACGTGTCGCCCAGCAAGTCCCACATCCAACGGCATGGTTCGGTATTCACGCACCACACGGTCGGCTCAGACAAGTACCGACCGGACACCCGCACACCCGTACCCAACTTGCATTTGGCTGGAGACTGGGTGAGTCGCTCGCCGGAGGTCTGGAATATGGAGCGAGCCGTCGTGACGGGCAGGTTGGCGGCGGCGGCCGTGGTCGAAGACGCCGGCGGGGTAGGACCAATGAACCGGTCTCTCCCGAGCGGCGGCGCGCTATTCAGAATGTTTGTGCGCACGGTGGGGACAATGGCAGACGTTGTTCGGTGGGTCGGCAGGTTGGCGCGAGGCGACGTCAAATCCTCGCTGCCGTTGAACAGTTACGTTCCCCACTGGCGTTCAACTATCCTCGTCGGAGTCTACAAGTTTCGTGGTGAACCTAACGAGCAGTTGGTTACCGGAAGATTCCGGGACGTGACAGGGCATGTCGAGGTTGTGAGATCTAAGGGTACGTACTATGCCACAGGTAACTTTTGTATCGACCTCGAATTATTCGATTCTGGCAATACGGTGCGGGACTATAATGTGAGGACTTTGGTATTCGATACGCCAAGAAGACCATTTGCGGAGTTTCAGTTGATCGAAGCATGCCCTGTCGAACCAGTTGCAGGAGTGGCGTTGTTAAACAAGGAGATACGAGTTGATTGTAGAGGTAGACTAACGCTGAATGCGCAGACGCAGAGGCTTTGTTTCCAAGCACGGGCGACTTTGCTTAAAGGTGGTTTGGTTTCCGTGCGGTCGGTGGACGATATCGTGTTCCGAGCGGCAGATTTTGGCTTGAACGTCGAGGCTTTGCGTCAGCGTTGCGATGCAGTTGTTGATGACGAGGTTCGGCTTAGTTTCCGGTTGGCGGTTCCGTATGTAATGAAAACCGAGTCGTTTTAGACGCCAATGAGGTGGTCCCACTGCCGGGACAGGTAGACAAAGGAACCAAGGCGGGTTCCATTCAATGACGATGGCGCTAGGGTCATGTTTCGCAGGTCTCGGCTTCTTGTCGAGACGGCAGAGGGTAGGACTCAGACCGCCTTGTCGCGGTGCAACTGCGCGACGGCGCCGGCGTTGTAGCCGAGCTCTTGCAGAATCGAATCGGTGGCGTCGCCGAGGTCTGGGATGGGGTCGTAGCGGGCCGGGCTGTCGGACAGGTTCAGCGGGCTGCCGATGACCGGCACCTTGCCCACCGGAGAGTCCACCTCCCGGATCATGCGCCGGGCGGCCACCTGGGGATGGGCCAGCACCTGGGCTATGCCGCGGACCTTGCCGTTGGGCATCTCGGCTTCCTGGAGACGCTTGAGCCAGGTCTCGTGGCCGTGCTCCAGGAAGAGCCGCTCGATGGTTTCCTCGAGGACGCCGCGGTTCTCCTTGCGCGCCTCCACGGTGGCGAAGCGGGGGTCTTCCATGAGCGAGGGGCTCTGCATCACCTTGAGACAGAAAGTCTCCCAGTCCCGGGGGGTGGCTACCGCCAAGTTCACGTACTCGCCGTCTCCCGCCATATAGGGCCCATAGGGGGTGACGTAGTGGTGTCGCATGCCCACCCGGTCGGGCTCCTCGCCCCGGTGCCAGTAGTGGTGCGGGAAGTAGCCCAGCCAGGAAAGGATGCTCTCGAACATGGAGATGTCGATGACCTGGCCGGCGCCGGTCTTCTCCCGCTGGAACAGCGCCAGCACGATGCCCAGCGCCGCGTACATGCCGGAGGCGATGTCGGACACCGACACGCCGGCGCGAGCGGGCTTGTCGGGATAGCCGGTGGTGGCGATGATGCCGGCCTCGCCCTGGATCAGCAGGTCGTAGGCCTTGACGTCCCGGTAGGGGCCGTCCTGGCCGTAGCCCGAGAGCGAGCAGTAAATGAGGCGCGGGTTCAACTCGTGGAGGGTCTCCCAGCCCAGCCCCACGCGCTCGGCTACGCCCGGGGCGTAGTTCTCGAAGAAGACGTCGGTGGTCTTCGCCAGCTTGTGCAGGACCTCCAGGCCCTCGGGCTTCTTGACATCCACCGTGAGGCTCCGCTTGTTGCGGTTGAGCCACACGTAGCCCGACGACAGGCCTTTCACCGCCGTGTCCCAGTGGCGGATCAGGTCGCCCACCCCCGGGCGCTCGATCTTGATGACCTCGGCCCCCATCTCTCCCAGGAGGCCGGTGCCGAAGGGCCCGGCGAGCACCTGCTCGAAAGCCATGACCCGCACGCCGCTGAGCGCGAGACGGCCGTTGGCGTCAGGCGAGTTCACGGTGCGCTCCGTCTGCCGCCGGTGGCGGCAGACCACGTCTTTGCGTCGGCCTACTCACCGTCGACGATCTCCGGGAAGATGTCCCGCCGCGGGGCGAACTCCTTGCGCCACACCATGACGCTGCGGGTGTAGTCGATGACCACCTTGCCTTCCTGCTGCACGCCGCGGGTGCGGACCTTGACGATGCCCCATTGGGGCTTCGATTTGGAGTCGCGCTTCTCCACCACCTCGGACTGGGAGTAGAGGGTGTCGCCGGCGAACAGGGGGTTGGGCAGCGTGATCTGGTCCCAACCCAGCGCGAAGCCGTTCTCGCTCACGTCGGCCACGCCCATGCCGGCCACGATGGCCAGGGTGAGGGCGCTGTTGATCAGGCACTTTCCGAACTCGGTGCGCTTGCCGTACTCGTTGTTGAAGTGGATCTGATTGCTGTTGTTGGTGAGCAGCGTGAACCAGATGTTGTCGTTCTCCGTCACCGTGCGCCCGACCCGGCACCGGTAGACGTCGCCGACGTTGAAGTCCTCGAAATAGCGGCCTTCCCAGCCCTTTACGACTGCCATGAGCGATCTCCTTCCGGACGAGTCCTCCGGCCCGATATAGCGAAGTAGGTCGGGTTAGCCGAAGGCGTAACCCGACGGGCATTTGCGGCGCCGCGTCGGATTACGCTTCGCTAATCCGACCTACATCGGCTGCACCGTATCAATGCCACAAGGTAGCACAGGCCACCCCTGAGAGCGAAAAAGGGCCTTCCCGGTCACCGCGCCTTGAACACGATGTCGCCGAACCAGGCGACCGCGGACTCCCGGGTGTTGTCGGTATCGGTCATCAGGGCGACGCCGGAGATCCGCGGCGGGTCCCCGCCGAAGGCCCTTCTGTAGTCCTCGACGAGGTTCCGCGACTCGCTGACCCAGCGGCCTACCTTCTTGCTGCCGCTCTGCAGCACGATCATCATCACCCGGTCGGTGTAGGGGTTGGGAACGACGGTCCCCACCGGGCTCTTGCTTTCCCAGATGTAGGTGATGGCGCCCATGGGCGGATACTCGCCATGAGCGAGCCGCATGGCCTCGTACTTCGCCCGCTCGAAGAACCCCACCTTGCTGCCGTCGTACTTGAAGGTGATGTACAGCCGGGCAGGGTAGTCGTCGCCCTCCTTCCGGGTGACGTCGCCCTTCTTCAGGACGTTCTCGACCTTCCAGCGCCACGCGATCACCGGATACCGCATCGGGCTGATGTCCACTGCCCGCACGAGCCCGGAGGCAGAACCCCGGCTCACCGCCTTGACGGCCACGACCCCGTTGTCTTCCACCAACGAGTACTGCGTATGCTTCTCGATCTTCTCGAAGGTGAGGGGTTCCCAGGACTCCGGGAACGGGCCGCCGGCGTTGGCGCCGGAAAATTTCCCCACTTCGAGGACATCCGGCGACTGCGCTCCGACGGTCACGGCCGTCAGGGCAAGGGCAAGTGCGATCTTGACGAGCGAAATTGGCATTCGTATTCCCACTCTGTATAGTACCGCACACCCATGATGGATTTCACCCTGACCGACGACCAGGTGCAGCTCCGGGAGGAGATCCGCAAGGTCTGCCAGGACTTTTCCGACCCTTACTGGCGGGAGGTGGACGCCAGGGGCGAGTACCCAGAGGCGTTCGTGCGCAGGCTCACGGAGTTGGGCTGGCTGGCGGCGCTGATCCCCGAGGAGTACGGCGGCATCGGGCTCGGCATCACCGAGGCGAGCATCATCCTGGAGGAGATCAACCGCTGGGGCGGCAACGCCACCGCGTGCCACGCGCAGATGTACACCATGGGCACGGTCCTGCGTCACGGCAGCGAGGAGCAGAAGCGGCGCTATCTGCCCGGGGTGGCCAGCGGCGAGATCCGGCTCCAGGCGTTCGGGGTCACCGAGCCCGACTCCGGCACCGAGACCACGCGCATCCGCACTACCGCCGTGCGCCAGGGCGACCGCTACGTGGTCAACGGGCAGAAGATCTTCATCTCCCGGGTGCTGCAGTCGGACCTGATGCTGCTGCTGGCCCGGACCACACCCTACGACGAGCTTGCGGACAAGACCCGGGGGCTGTCGGCCTTCCTGGTGGACCTCCGGGAAGCCGGGGACGCCCTGGAAGTGAAGCCCTTGGACATGATGATCAACCATCACACCAACGCGCTCTTCTTCTCCGACCTGGAGGTGCCGGTGGAGAACCTCATCGGCGAGGAGGGCATGGGCTTCCGCTACATCATCGATGGCTGGAATGCCGAGCGCATCCTCATCGCCGCCGAGGCGGTAGGGGACGGGCGCTGGTTCGTGGGCCGGGCCTCGCGCTACGCCGGCGAGCGGGAGGTGTTCGGCCGCCCCATCGGCGCCAACCAGGGAATCCAGTTCCCCATCGTCCAGGCCTACGCCCACATCGAGGCCGCGGACCTGGTGCGCTGGCAGGCGGCCTCGAAGTTCGACCGCGGCGAGCGCTGCGGCGCCGAGGCCAACATGGCCAAACTGCTGGCGTCGGAGGCCTCGTGGGAGGCCGCCAACGCCTGCATGACCACCCATGGCGGCTACGGGCTGTCGGTGGACTACGACGTCGAGCGCAAGTTCCGCGAGACCCGGCTCCTGACCATCGCGCCGGTCAGCAACAACCTGGTGCTGGCCTACTTGGGGCAGCACGTGCTGGGCATGCCGCGGTCGTACTAAAGGGTTTCGAAATTTGGCTCCCGAATCAGGACTCTTGTCATTGAGATCCGAAATGGCCCTTCGAGAATCTCGTTGAACTGCTAGTTGGGAGGTTTATGTTCTCAATTCTCCATATTTCTGACCTTCATAGGTCCAGAAAAGAACCGGTTGAAAACACAAGCCTCCTTGCGGCTCTTCTTGCAGATAGGGACCGATATTTGGGTGAAACGCCGCGAATCCCGCCTCCCCATGCGATCATCGTAAGTGGCGATCTGATTCAGGGGGTCAAGGTAGGCGATGGAGATTGGCGGCAATCAATGGCTGATCAGTACCAGATCGCCGATAGTTTTCTGAAGACACTCTGCGACCGGTTCCTTGATGGCGACAAGAGACGTATGGTGCTAACCCCCGGCAACCACGACGTCTGCTGGAATACATCCTTTCTGGCCATGGAAGAAGTTCCAGGTGGGGAATATCCCACCAACATTCAAGATGCCCTCGCAGAGCCGAACACTGTCTACAGGTGGTGCTGGGAAAAACGGGCTCTCTTCCGGATTAGTGACGTCGCGGCTTACGAGCGGAGGATGGACTATTACTGGAGTTTTTTGGAAACCTTCTACAGCGATGTTGAGTTGCCCATGCCAATCGACCGGAGTCGAGGTTTTCAATTTTTTGAGCTCCGCGACAGGCAGGTCGCTGTAGCTGCTTTCGACTCGGTAGCCGGTAACGACTGTTTCAGCTACTCGGGCGCTATTCCCAGGGATGCTATCGGACGTTGCGCCTTGGCGATACGGGATCTCAGGCAGGCTTACGATCTGAAGGTTGCGGTCTGGCATCACAGCATACACGGACCACCCATGCGGACGGACTACATGGATATTTCACAGGTTCACGAACTCATAGGGCACGGTTTCCAGTTGGGACTACACGGGCATCAACATATCGCCACGATACAGAACCAGCGGGTGTTTCTTGACGAGGGGCGTTCGATGGCCGTAGCGAGCACGGGATCGCTGTGTGCCGGTGCGAAAGAGCTGCCGAGGGGCGTCAACAGGCAGTACAATCTGATCGTGATTGAGGATGACTTTCTACATGCAAGGATCCACGTCCGCGAGGCAGCGGAAGGAGACCAATTCACGGGCAAACGCAACGGTCAGTTCCTCGATGGGTTTGTCGAAGTTAGTTGGCAACCCGCGACGGACATCATGGGAAGGGAAGTCGATGCGGAGACGGAGAACACCCGTCGCGCGACAATGTGCGCGGAAGAAGCTCTTCACGCCGGCAAATTCGCCGATGCGTTGAAAGCACTGAGACACGTCGATTCAAGGTCGGTGCCGCACGCTCGACGGCTGTTGATCGAAGCGCTGTTGGCGGAAAAGAGCTGGTTCGACCTCATACAGTTACTGCATGATTCCCCCATACTTAAGGAGATAATCACACTGATTGTCGCTCTGACAGAGAGCGACAGACTTGAGGAAGCGCAGATTCGGTTAGACGAAGCGCCCGAAGTAGACGGAGCCCTGCGGCGTGATCTCCAGGACAGAATCGACGCAAGACGTTTGATGAGGCGACCATGAATGGCGATCTTATTCCTTTTCAGATTGAAACGCAGCGGGTTGTCCAACTCCTCGCTAAACAGATCTACCAGTCGCCTTTGGCTTTGTTGCGTGAAAACACACAAAATGCTTTCGACGCAGTACGACAAAGGCTCCACAGAGACTCGAATTTTGATCCCGCCATCGAAATTACACTGACACCAACACGAATTACCATCAGCGACAATGGGATAGGTATGACTCCCGACGACCTTCGGCAGCACTATTGGACTGCAGGAAGCAGTAGCAAGAACAATGATGCCGCGCGTGCAGCCGGAGTTGTTGGGACATTTGGGATTGGAGCGATGGCCAATTTTGGTATCGCAGAACGCTTGGTTGTGGAAACGGAAAGCGCCTTGTCCGGGGAACGTACAATTTGTCGTGCTGATCGCTCGCGGCTCGACCTTAAGAATGACTGTATCGAACGGGAGTTCGTCGCGCCCATCGGAAAGCCAGGAACCACAATAACGGCACACATCTCTGAAGATGAGCAGATCAACGTCCGAAAGGCCGAGGACTACATTGCCGAATTCGTCCCCTTGGTGGATATACCTGTACTCGTTGACAGGCAGACCGTAAGCCAGAAGTCGATTGAGGACTTGGTTCCAATGGTCCCAGAAGCGTGGCGAATGCAGGATTCGGGTCGCGCGGTGGGCTCCCGGATGACGGCGGACATGACGGTTGTTCTCTCCAACAATGCAGACCTCTGGTTACAATTCGCCAATCTTCTGTGGGACGCTAAACCGCTGGATGGCCGAATTGTATTGCGGAGCGGTACATCGAGTTTACGGACCTTCCGAAACGGGTTCGGCTTGGCGACCGCTTCGGTGAACTCGGCCTACCACTTTGGGGGGATTGCGGATTTGGCGTTACTTGAACCGACCGCCGGCCGGGAAGCAGTGACTCTCGACGGCCTTCAACTCCTGCAATCCGTGATGACAGAGGTCGATCTGTTCGTATCGGAACTGTTGTCGAGTCGCGATGAGTGTGACTCCAGCACACCGTTTATGTCGTGGGTTGTTGGACACAATCGCTACGAGCTCTGTGAACGACTCAGGATGACAGTGGAGCCCGGGGACCGTCTTTTGTTGGGAGAAATCGCTCGGCGGTCTGAGATGGCACCGATGATGCTTTACGGGGGTGTCGACCAGGGGGTGATCAATGCCCATGCCAGCGAAGATACACCGCTCCTGATTCTGGCACGGAACAATCCAAGGCGTCAATGTGAACAGGGTTTTCTTGGTGGTCGGGCGAACGTGAGCGCGATCTCCGACAGTCCTGTTGTAGAAGAACTGCGCACTGAGAGTCAGCTGTCCGTGGCGGAAGGCGCGTTGGCATATCGCATTGAGGCGATTGTGGACAGTGACTACTTCGTCAAGTCCCAAGTGAAGTTTGGAATGATTAGTCATGGCCTGCCCGTCCTAGTACAGAAGGGCGACAGGGAAATCACCATTGTCCTTAGTCCCGAGGGCCAGACGGTGAGACTCCTTCTTGGGCTCTACCAGACGGACTATGGGTCCTTTGGAAGTATGGCAAAGGATTTCGTGCGAACCGTAGTCTTTCCTCGTATTGCCGACTATGTGCCGAGTAGTACGCGGCAAGGAGCGGAGGCGTTCTTGCGGGCAATTCGGCGACCGCGCGAACTGTTTGAGTATGCTGACGATGATCTCGGCGATCTACCAAGTATTTGGGACGATTATAACGAAGGGCGCATTTCGCTAAAACAGGCAGTGGCTCGGTCGCGTGATGCCGTTAGGTCAAGCACTCAGGTCGTGGAGAGGGCAATTAGTGCAAACGAGGTTGTACCCGATGTTATTCAAAATGAGCGAATGCTAGGAGTGGATGAGCCAAGTGTAGAGCTGAGTTTCGAGGCAATGCCCGGTATCACACGTCTGGAACTGAACTCGGCGGCGAAGCTGTTAGTAATTGAGGAGAGCGAACCAACGTTACGCGGGTATCGCTGTTTTTTGGCTGTTACCGACAAGGTTCGTGAGGACATGGGAGATTTTTTTCTTCAACCGCACACGACGTCCGTTGTGTGGGGTGGTCAAAAAACGCTGTTTGTGTTCATGCACCACTCGCGGCAGTTCGGGCTCTACTATGATCTGCAGACCCATGAACTTGTAGCAGCGCCGTCGGGAGGAGGCGTGTACCCGACATGTTCGATCGTTCTCAAGAACAGGATCTACATCCCGGTTCCAACGGAAATAAGTGCGAGTTTCATACCGGCGGCGGAGGAGAGGAAGCGCTTCGGCGTCCGAGCGGACATCCTACGCGCAGAGGCGGCGGTTTAGTGTGACTGCGGAGAGGTCTCGCGGACGGTTGATGGACTTGCAACGTTCCTGGATGTTCGTGCCGGGTCACCGGCAGCGGATGATCGACAAGGCCCTGGGGCTGGACGCCGACGCCCTCATGCTGGACATCGAGGACGGCGTGGCCCCGGCGGAGAAGGACCAGGCGCGGCAACTCATCGGCGAGGCCCTGGGCCGGGAGCGGGTCCCTGGAGAGCCGTTGCGCTATGTGCGCATCAACGCCATCGGCCACCAGCGCATGGCGGACGATCTGGCCGCGGTGCTGCGTCCGGGGCTGGACGGACTGGTCCTGCCCAAGGTGGAATCGCCGGAAGAGATCGCCACGGTGGAGTCGCTGGTCGCGGAGCACGAGGAGGCCTGCGGCGCGACGGTGAAGCTGCTGGTGGCCATCGAGAGCCCCAGGGGGCTTTTGGCGGCGCCGGCCATTGCCGCGTGCTCGCCTCGGGTCGTCGGGCTCATGTTCGGCGCGGAGGACTTCGGCCGCGAGTTGGGGCTGCCCACCTCGCGCGAGGGGGAGGCGCAGGAACTGCTCTACGCGCGCTCGGCGCTGGTGGTGGCCGCGGCCTCGGCCCACGTTCAGGCGGTGGACGGGGTCTGGGTGGACCTTCAGGACCCGGACGGACTGATGCGTTTCGCGCGGCAGTCGCGGCGCCTGGGCTTCACCGGCATGTCGTCCATCCACCCTGCTCAGATCGCGTCCATCAACGCAGTCTTCAGCCCTGGTCCGGACGAGATCGAGTATGCCCGCAAGGTCATCGAGGCCTACGAGGAGGCTGCCGCCCGGGGCGACGGCTCGGTTGCGTTCGGCGGCCAGCTCATCGACCGTCCCATCATCGAGCGGGCGCGCCGCACCCTGGAACTCGCCGAGGCCTTGGCCGGCACATGAGGTGCACACGGTTCAACGCCAGCCGCCGAGAGACGTGTAGGGGCGGGTTTCAAGACTGCCCGCGCACGGCTACAAGGAATTTCGGACCATGCCCAAGGTAGAGAACGCCGACAACATCCGTTGCCTTACCGCCACGAACCCCGGCTACATGACCCTCCGGGGCACCAACCAGTACCTGTTCGGCCGAGAGGAGATCACCGTCATCGACGTCGCTCTCGGTTCCGATGAGAACATCAATGGCTTGCTGGCCGAGATGGAGGCGCTGGGCGGCAGCCGCATCACTCGGATCCTGCTCACCCACATCCACCTGGACCACTGCGGCGGCGCCTTGGCACTGAAAGAGCGCACCGGCGCCGAGGTCGGCATCTCCCGGGTGCGCGCCGGCCATCTGGGCGGCGAGGACTTCACCTACGACGAGGGCGACCGCATCCCTTACGATGGCGGCGAGTTGGAGGTGGTGTTCACCCCCGGGCACGAGGCCGGGCATTGCTGCTTCTACGAGCGCAAGCGCAAGATTCTCTTCTCGGGAGACCACATCCTGGGCAAGGGGACCACGGTGGTGCCCGCGGGCGAAGGCAACATGGTCCACTACATGGCGTCTTTGGAGAAGCTCCTCTCGCTGGACATCCGCCTGCTGCTGCCCGGACACGGCCCGTTCGTGACCGAGCCCATGGCCAAGATCCGGGAGTACATCGACCACCGGTTGATGCGCGAGGAGCAGATCCTGCAGGGCCTGCGCGAAGGGCGCCATTCCATCGGCGACCTCGTGGCGGTCATCTACGTGGACTACCCGCCAGCGCTCATGCGCGTGGCCCACTCCTCCGTCGAGGCCCACCTGTTGAAGTTGATCGCGGAGGAGCGGGTGCACCGGGAAGGCGAACGGTACTTTCCGACCAGCCCTCCCTCCGCTTGAACCTTGTAAATCGGGCATCATCGTGCCTGATTTGCAACCATCCCCGGGTTCCAATTGGCCGCCGAGGCAGGGGAAGCGGCTTGACGTTGCGTCTTCACCGCTTCGGTCGCCGGGGTCACTGCTCCGCCACCGCCGGCCACACCTCCACGAGCACCACCGGCAGTCCTTCGCGGGACAGGCGGGCGCCGTATTCCCTGGCCGCGTCCTCGCCGGCGAAGGTTCCGAGGCGGACCCGGTAGTAGCCTTCGTGGGACTCTATCACCACCGGCCTGTCGTGCCGGCTCTCGAGTCGGGCCTTCAGCTCGCGGGCCTTGTCCAGGTCCGAGAACGCCCCGACCTGCAGGGTGTAGTCGAGATGCTCCGGAATGGCCGTGAGCGGGTATCCGCCGGTATCCACGACGTCCACGCGCACCGGCGCCGTTCCCGGCCGGATCATGTCCACCGCCTGGGCGGCGGCGTACGAGAGGTCGATGATTCTGCCCTTGGCGAAGGGGCCCCGGTCGTTGATCAGCACGGTGACCGTCTTGTCGTTGGTGAGGTTGGTGACCACCACGCTGGAGCCCAGCGGCAGGGTCTGGTGGGCGGCGGTCATGGCGTACTGGTCGTAGACGGTCCCGCTGGTGGTCTTCTTTCCATGAAAGCCGGGCCCGTACCAGGATGCGATACCCTGTTGCGACAGCGGCACGGCGGGAGGCGTGGGAACCCGGAGTGACGGCGCCGTCGGCTTGGAGGGAGCGCATGCGGAGTGTAGCAGGAGGAGGCAGGCGGCCACCCAGGCCAGGGAGCCGGCTGCCTGCCGCCAAGGTCGTGCGGGAACCATCGACGCTTGATTATACCGCAATACCCGCCGCATGGAAGCGGCGCCTCACGGCGGGACGGTCCCGTTTACGGAGCGCAGCGAATTGTGGTAATTTTCCGTCATGTCCGGTCATTCGAAATGGAGCACCATCAAGCACAAGAAGGCGGCCAAGGACGCCAGACGGGGCAAGCTCTTCACCAAGTTCATCAAGGAGATCACGGTGGCGGCCCGCATGGGCGGGGGAGACGTGGCGAGCAACCCGCGCCTGCGCACGGCGGTCCAGACGGCCCGTGACAACAGCATGCCCAACGACAACATCGAGCGCGCCATCAAGAAGGGGACCGGCGAGCTCGAAGGGGTGTCCTACGAGGAGGTCAGCTACGAGGGCTACGGCCCCGGCGGCGCGGCCTTCCTGGTGCAGGTCCTGACCGACAACCGGAACCGCACGGTGTCGGACATCCGGCGGCTGTTCAACAAGCACGGCGGAAGCCTTGGCGAGACGGGCTGCGTGGCCTGGATGTTCGACAACAAGGGCCTCATCGTCGTGTCCAAGGAGGCGGCGGAGGAGGAGGCGCTGTTGGGGTTGGCGCTGGAGGCGGGCGCCGAGGACGTCACCGAGAGTGACGACGTGTTCGAGGTCGTTACCCAGCCCGAGGACTTTGCCGCGGTGCGGGAGAGTCTGGAGAACGGCAAGATCCCGGTGCTCTCGGCAGAGGTGACCATGATCCCCAAGAGCACGACGACGCTGGGTGAGAAGGAGGCCGTGCAGACCCTCAGCCTCACCGAGGACCTCGAGGACCTCGACGATGTCCAAAGCGTCGCGGCGAACTTCGACATCCCCGACGAGGTCCTCGAGCAGGCCGGCTGACGCCGCCGGAGAAGGTAAGATCGAAACCATCCTGGGCATAGACCCTGGAACCCTCAAGACCGGCTGGGGCGTGATCCGGGCGGACGCAACCCGCCTGCGACACGTTGCCCACGGCACCGTGCGAACCTCCCCAAGCCAACCCCAGGACCGGCGCCTCCAGCGGATATTCACTGAGCTGGTCAAGGTCATCCGGGAGCACGAGCCCATGCACGTCAGCGTGGAGAAGGTCTTTCTGGCACGCAACGTCCAAAGTGCGCTCAAGCTCGGCCAGGTGCGCGGGGTTGCCCTGCTGGCCGCGGCCGAACGGAATGTCGCCGTGTCCGAATACAGTGCCAACCAGATCAAGAAGGCGTTGACCGGGTACGGACACGCGGCCAAGGGCCAGATGCAGCAGATGGTGGCGGCCATCCTGGGGTTGGCGGACGAGCCCGCGGAGGATGCGGCGGACGCTCTGGCGGCCGCCATATGCCACGGCCACCTGTGGGCCTTCCGCACCAGCGTTCCGGCCGCGGCCGGCGGCAGGGGGAGAAGCTCCCGCGGGTTGCGCTGGCCCGCGGATGCCGTCCCGTCCCCCTCTCCCCATGGGAGAGGGTCGGGGTGAGGGTCACAACGTCGACAGCCATTGACCCCCTCTCCCTCTGGGAGAGGGTTGGGGTGAGGGTCTTCGCAAAGGCAGCGATACCGCGCCCGCCCTCACCCGGCCTTCGGCCACCCTCTCCCGGCGGGAGAGGGACGAACACGTCGTTGAACCACCCCGAGTCCCGTCGTGATCGCTAAGGTTCGCGGAATACTGGACCACAAGGCGCCGGGCGAGGTCATCGTGGACGTCGGCGGCGTCGGCTACCAACTGTTCACGGCCCTCAGCGTCTTCTACCGGCTGCCGGAGGTGGGAGAGCCGGTGACGCTGCTGGTGTATACCCACGTGCGGGAAGACGCCCTGCAGTTGTTCGGGTTTTTCGATCCGGTGGAGAAGCAGGCGTTCGTGCTGCTGACCGGGGTGTCGGGGATCGGCCCCCGGCTGGCCCTCAACATCCTTTCGGGGATGGCCGCGGAAGAGCTGCTGCGCGCTCTCAGGGACGGCGACGTGGCCCGGCTGGTGTCGATTCCCGGGGTCGGCAAGCGCCTGGCGGATCGCATGATCGTCGAGCTGCGTGATAAGATAGACATGCTTCCCGAGGCCGCTCCGGAGACGCCCGCCGCCCCCGGCATCCGCGGCGACGCGCTGTCGGCGCTGGTGAATCTCGGCTACCGGCGCGCCGACGCCGAGCGGACCGTGCGCCAGGTCCTGGGCCAGGGAGCCGCCGACCTGGAAACGGTGCTGAAGGAAGCCCTGCGCGTGCTCAGCCTGTAGCGGAGCGTCGGGCACAGCGGAACCGCCCTCATGGAAAACAGGACCATTTCGCCCACCGGGACCGAGGACGACGTCCTCTACGATTCGAGTCTCCGGCCCCGGCGGTTCAGTGAGTACTTCGGACAGGAGAAGGTCAAGGCCAACCTCGCCGTGGCCATCACCGCCGCCAGGCGCCGCGGCGATGTCCTGGACCATCTCCTGTTCCACGGCCCTCCCGGTCTGGGCAAGACCTCCCTGGCGCATCTCATCTCCCGGGAGATGGAGGTGGACATCCGGCCCACCTCCGGGCCGGTGGTGGAGCGCCCCGGAGATCTCGCCGCCCTGCTCACCAATCTCGACTCCGGAGACATCCTGTTCATCGACGAGATCCATCGCCTGAACCACGTCGTGGAGGAGGTGCTGTACCCGGCCATGGAGGACTTCCAGGTGGACGTGATGATCGGGCAGGGGCCCGGCGCCAAGTCCATCAAGCTGGACCTCAAGCGCTTTACGCTCATCGGCGCCACCACTCGTTCCGGCCTGCTCACCCCCGCCTTGCGCAACCGCTTCGGCGCCGTGTTCCGGCTGGACTTCTACGAGCCCGAGGTGCTTGCCAGGCTGCTTGCCCGCTCGGCGTCGCTCCTCGGCGTGGGCGGCGATGAGGCGGGCTTCATGGAGATCGCCCGCCGCTCCCGCGGCACGCCGCGCATCGCCAACCGGCTGCTGCGGCGGGTGCGGGACTACGCGGAAGTCCACGGCGAGGGACGGGTCACCCGGCCGGTGGCGTGCCGGGCTCTCGAGATGCTGGAGGTGGATGAACAGGGCTGCGACAAGATGGATACGCTCATCCTCACCACCATCATCGACAAGTTCGACGGCGGGCCCGTGGGGTTGGATACGCTTGCGGCCGCCATCGGCGAAGAGAGAGGCACCATCGAGGACGCCTACGAGCCGTACCTCATCCAGGCGGGCTTTCTGGAGCGCCGGCCCCAGGGCCGGGTGGCTACGCCGGTGGCCTACCGGCATCTCGGACGGTCCCAGTCCGCGTCGCGGGTGGACCGGGAGAAGCGGCAGAAACGGCTCCTGTAGGCGGTCCCGGAGTCGCCGGCGTCCGTTGGTGGGATGCGCGCAGGGGGGGTTTGAAACCCGCCCCTGCGCGTCGCGAGCGTTGGCATTTCTTTTGTGATTTACTGTTGGAAGCGATAGAAGGGTTTCGGGAGGAAGCCGTTTTGGCCACTCCAGTCAGCGCAGTCAAGACCAACGAAGAGCCGTCGGATTCGCTTCGGTCCGCGGAACGGAAGCGGCGCAGGCGCGAAGGGTGGGTGATCCTCATCGCCGCCCTGATGATCTTGCTGTTCGCGTTCTTTGAGGAGATCCTGCCCGACGTCTCGGCGGACTACGCCTTCACCAGCAACATCGCGTTCTTCCTGCTGGTCAACATCAACATCATCCTGCTGGTGCTGCTGGTTTTCCTGGTGTCGAGGAACCTCCTCAAGCTCGTGCTGGACCGTCGCCGGCGGATCCTCGGCTCCCGGCTGCAGGGCCGGCTGGTGGTGGCCTTCGTCGGCATCTCGCTGGTGCCCACCTTGATGCTGTTCTTCATTGCCGAGAGCCTGGTCACGCGCTCCGTCGACAAGTGGTTCGACTCGCAGATCGTGAACGCGCTCAGGGGCTCGCTGGACATCAGCCAGACCTACTACCAGAACTCCGCCAACAACGCGCTCTTCTTCGCCCGGCAACTGAGCCAGCGCATCGGCGACCAGGACCTGCTGGAGGCGAAGAAGGCCGAAGGACTCAAGCGTCTCGTGGAGGACAAGCAGCGGGAGTACAATCTCGGCACGGTGGAGATCTACAAGCCCGACCGGACCGCGCTGGTGAAGGCCTTCAATGACCAGGTGCCCACCGGGGTCACGGTCAGCCCGCGGGAGGATTTCCTGAACAGCGCCCTGCGCGGCCTGGAGGTGACCCGCACCCAACCGCTGGGCGAAGGGGACGTGCTGCGCGGCGCGGTGCCGGTGTACGGCGACGGCCGCAGGATCATCGGCGTCGTGGTGGTGGACTATTTCGTGCCCAAGAGCATCAGCAAGAAGGCGCAGCAGATTTCCCGCTCGTACGAGGAGCACAAGCACCTGGCCATTCTCGCGGAGCCGGTGAAGACGACCTACATGCTGACCCTGCTCCTCATCACCCTGGTCATGATCTTCGCGGCGACCTGGTTCGGCCTGGCCCTGGCCAAGGGCATTACCGTGCCTATCCAGCAACTGGCGGAAGGCACGCACGAGGTGGCGCACGGCAACCTCGACTACCGCATCGATGCCAGCGGCGACGACGAGATCGGCACGCTGGTGGCGTCCTTCAACCAGATGACCGCCGATCTCAAGCACACCAACTCGGAGCTGGAGCAGCGGCGCCAGTACATGGAGACCCTGCTGGCCAACATCACCGCGGGGGTGATCTCGGTGGACCCGTCCGGCACGGTGACCATCGTCAACAAGGCGGCCGAGCAGACCCTCGGCATACAGGCGTCGGACGTGATTCGCCGGCACTACGAAGAGGCGTTGGAGACTCCGCGGCTGCAGCCGCTGCTGGAGGTGATCGAGCAGGTGAAGAGCGGCGTGGAGGTGGAGCGCGGCGTCCGCCTCGGAGGTCCGGACGGCGACCTCACCCTCATGACCGCGGCCGCCAGCCTCCGGGACGACGACGGCAGGACGCTCGGCATCATGGTGTTCATGGAGGACATCACCGAGATCCAGAAGGTCCAGCGCGTGGAGGCGTGGCGCGAGGTGGCGCGCCGCATCGCGCACGAGATCAAGAATCCGCTGACGCCGATCCAGCTCTCGGCGCAGCGCCTGCGCAAGCGCTACGAGAACGTCCTGGACGGCGACGGAGCGGTCCTCGACAAGTGCACCTCCACCATCATCCGGCAGGTCGACGAGCTCCAGACCCTGGTGAACGAGTTTCAGAACTTCGCGCGGCTGCCCACCGCGCAGCTCTTGCCGGAAGATCTCAACGACGTGGTGCGCGAGGCGCTGTTCCTGTTCAAGGAGGGGCACCGGGACGTCGAGTTCGACTTCTCGGAGGAGCGGTCGATTCCGCCCGTGGAGCTGGATCGGGAGCAGATCAAGCGCGCCCTGTTCAACCTGCTGGACAACGCCGTGGCGTCGCTCAACGGCAACGGGCGTATCGAGATTGCCACCCGGTTCGACGAGACCTTCGGCATGGTGCGGCTGGAGGTGGCGGACGAGGGGGAGGGCATCGCGCGGGAGGACCGGGGCCGCGTCTTCGAACCCTACTACTCCACCAAGAAGGACGGCACCGGACTCGGCCTGTCCATCGTTGGTACCATCGTGGCCGAGCACCGGGGATACGTTCGCGTCCGTCCGAACCAGCCTCGAGGCACGCGTTTCATCATGGAGTTCCCGGTGACGGTGCAGGCGGAAATGCCCGACGTGCGCACCAGCGAAGCGTCCTGATCCCGGAAGCGCTTTCGAGGCTCATAGTAATCCGGCGAGGGCGGCACATGGAGGATTCGGACAGAATGAAATCGGCCCAAAGGACCGTGCTGGTCGTCGACGACGAGGACGTCATCCGGGAGACCGTGCGGGAGATTCTCACCGACGAAGGCTACCGCGTGGTCGCCGCCCTGGACGGGTCGGAGGTCATGAGCATGGTGGCCAGGGAAGACCCCGACGTGGTTCTGTTGGACGTGTGGATGCCCGAGAGGGACGGGATCGTGCTTCTCAAGGAGATTCGGCGGGAGCGTCCGGACGCCCGCGTCATCATGATCTCCGGCCACGGCAGCATCCACACGGCGGTGACCGCGACCAAGCTCGGAGCTTTCGACTTCATCGAGAAGCCGCTTTCCCTGGACGGCCTGCTGGCCGCCATCAAGCGCGCCTGCGGCGACACCAGGCGGGAGGCGCCCGCGAGCGAGGAAGGCCCTCGGGTGGCGGAGAGCGGGGTCCTGTCCTACCCGGTGGGGGCCGCCGCGAGCGGCGGGGGCGGGCCGCAGAAGACCCTCGGGAAAAGCGTGGTGGCCTGCGGGCTTGGGCTTCATTCGGGTGTCAGCACGGGCGTCATCCTGCACCCTCTGCCGGAGAACAGCGGCATCCATTTCGGCGGAATCTCCGGCGACGCCACCGTTCCCGCCCACCTGGACTACGTGCGTTCGACGGACTTCGCCACCTCGTTGCAGCGCGAAGGCGTGGTGGTCGGGACGGTGGAGCACTTGCTGGCGACGCTGCACTCGTACGGTATCACGAACCTCTTGATCAAGATGTATGGCGAGATCCCCATCATGGACGGGTCCGCCATCGAGTTCTGCCGGTTGATCGAGGAGGCGGGCGTGGCGGAACAGGATGGCGAAAACGCGGAGATCGTCATCGACCGGACCCTTCGGGTGGCTGGAGAGGGAGAGGAGGAGATCGTCATCGAGCCCGCGGACGGCTTCACCGTCCACTACCGGCTGCAGTACCCGAGCCCCGTCGGAACGCAGGAGTACACCTACGTCTACAAGGGAGCGGATTCATTCCGTGACGAGATCGCACCGGCGCGGACCTTCGGCTTCCTGCGCGATTTCGAGAAGCTCGAGCGCATGGGTCTGATCAAGGGCGGCCGCCTCGGCAACTGTATCCTGGTGGATGACGAAAGGGTCATCAATACCGAACTGCGGTTCGATGACGAGTTCGCGCGCCACAAGATCCTCGATATCGTCGGGGACTTCTCGCTCATCGGCCGCCCCGTGCGCGGTCGCGTGACGGCGAAGATGACCGGTCACGCCCACAACATCGCGCTGTTGCGGCAGGTGGCGGAGATCTACTGCCTTCCGGAGCTACCGGGCGTCGAGGACGATCCTCCGGCCTGGGATCCTCCGTCTCCCTGACCGGCCTCCCTCACCCCGACCCTCTCCCGGAGGGAGAGGGGGACAATTGGCCCTCTCCCTCCGGGAGAGGGTGGCCGAAGGCCGGGTGAGGGGCCACGGCAACCCTACTCCGTGGCGAGTCCAAGCCAGCGCGCGTATGAGGCCGGCAGCCGGGTCACCTTGCGGTTGCGGTTGAGGCAGGCGTGCTTGGTCCAGCCTGACGCCAGGGTGACGCGGTCCGTTTCCAGGCCGATCCAGTAGTTGAACCGAAGCGCCACGCGGCCGAGGGATTCGACGGTGGTCTCGATCCGCAGCACGTTGTCGTAGAGGGCCGGCTTGCGATAGCGACACTGAGCTTCGGTGACCGGAAAAAAAATTCCGTCGCGCTCCGCGCGCTCGTAGGGGACTCCCGCCTGACGCATGAGCTCGGTCCGGCCGATCTCGAACCACCGCAGGTAGTTGGCGTAGTAGGCCACCCCCATCTGGTCCGTGTCCCCGTAGATGACACGATAGGTGGTTACATTCTTCACGGGCTGCCGTTCAGTTATCGGCTTTCCCACCCAAGGGGTTGGTCTGGTTGAAGTCCCAGCGGTCACGGCTGGCCACCTGGACGTCCAGGGATCCGTCGCCCCGAATGACGTGGAAGGTGATGAGGTCCCCGGCGCGCTTCTTCCACAGCTCGCGGTAGAGTTGGGGCCGGGTCTGCACCTCCTGGCCTTCCACCGTAAGGATGATGTCGCCCTGCTGCAGGCCGGACTTTTCCGCCGGTCCCGACGGCGTCACCCCGGTGACCAGCACATGGCCGCCCAGGGCCTGCGGGTAGAAGCCGAGCCAAGGGCGGGGTGCTCGGCTGCGCACCCGTCCGAACTGCTTCAACTCGTCCGCGTCGCGCAGGTAGTACTCCACCGGGATGGCCATCGTGAACTTGCCGATGTCGTTGAGGTTGAGGGAAACCACTCCCATGAGGCGGCCGCGGGAGTCCGCCAGCGTGCCGCCCCCGAAGCCCGGATTGAAGGCGCTCACGCGAATGGACCGTTCAAGCAGGTATTCCCACTGTCCGTCGTAACCCTCGATGGAGGTGACCATGCCGTCGCTGACCCGCCGGGATTGCTGTCCGCTGCTGGCGACCATGAATGCGGGCTGGCCGATGGTGACGGATTCCGCCGGCCGCAGGAAGGGCAGGTCGGCGGCGTCGATGTTGACCAGGGCAAGACCGCTGTCGAAGTCCTGCGCGGTGAGGCTGCCCGGGTACTGCTTGCCGTCGGACAGCGTCACCGTGATGGCCTCGGCGCCGTTGACGACATAGTTGACGGTTAGGATGGTGCCCGTGGAATCGACGAGAGTGCCCGAGCCCATGCGCTCGGTCCCCAGGTTCCGGGCGGACGGATGATCCGACGGCACCTTCGTGCTGAGGTCGACCGTGGCCAGCAGGACGGCGTGCAGCAATCCCAGCCGCGCGTTCATGCCCCGCCTCCACGATGGTCCACGAAACCCACGTGATCCACTAAACCCACGTGATCCGGAAAACCCACGGCCTCATGCGTTAACAGAAACGGTCCGAGTTCACAAGGTACGGGCCGCCCGGGCGGGGGTCCCGCATTGACAAGGGCGGCGTTTGCCCGCTATGAAAACGTGACTGGAGCCGTCGTGCGAATTCCCCTCAACCGGATTGACGCCGTACCACGGGAAAGCCGGTTCTCCGAGACACCCGAGATCGATGAGGCGGCTGTCTCGTCGGTACGCTTTCCGTCGCCGGTCCACGTCAACGTGACCTGTTACCGGTCGGGCCGGGAGATATTCTTCCACGGCAGTCTGAACGGGGAGGTGGAAGCCGACTGCAGTCGTTGCCTGGAGAGTTTCCCGTTAGTCATCGAAAAAACCTTCGACTTCGTGTTGACCCCCGATCCCCTTCCGACTAATAAAAACATGGAACTCACGGCGGACGAAATGGGTTTGAGTTTCTACTCCGGGGAGGATGTAGACCTCTCGCCCTACGTCCGCGAGCAGACCCTGCTCGCCCTGCCCCTCCGGCCGCTTTGCAGCGAGAGCTGCCGTGGCCTGTGCCCCGGTTGCGGTGCCGAGTTGAACCGGATTGCCTGCGGGTGCACGTCGCCGGGGGACCCCCGCATGGCCATATTCCGTAACCTCCGGCTGGACCGGTAGAGCCGGCGAGTCGGCGGCGACCAACGAACAGTCAGGACGGAACCAAGAGATGCCCGTACCCAAGAGAAGAACCTCCAACAGCAAGAGAAACAAACGCCGAGCCCACGACGCCATCGCCGCCCCTCAGTGGATCACGTGCTCGCGCTGCGGTGAAGCGACCTTGAGACACAGGGCCTGTACCGGTTGCGGCTACTACAAGGCCCGGTCCGTGACACCCGGCGAGGAAACGTAGCGGTCTTTCTCCCAACCCCTGGTCCGTGATGCGGCGGATTATCGTTGACGCGATGGGCGGTGACCACGGCCCGGGCGTTATCGTAGCGGGTGCCCTGCAGGCCGCCGAAGAATACGGGGTGGCCATCACCCTGGTGAGCGAGTCGGACGCGGTCGCCTCCGAGTTGTCCCGTCACTCGTACGATTCGGCGGCCGTAAGCGTCGTCACCGCCGACTCTTCCATCGACATGCACGACTCGCCCAGCCGTGCCCTGAAACAGAAGGACTCGTCCATGAGGGTCGCCTTCGACCGGCTCAAGGCCGGCGAGGGTGACGCGGTGGTGAGCGCCGGGAACTCCGGCGCCATGATGGCCATCGGCATGTTCGTGCTCGGGCGCCTGCCTGGAGTGGACCGGCCGGCGATCCTGACGGTGACCCCCTCCGTGTCCGGGGGGACGGTCCTTCTGGACGGCGGCGCCAACACGGAATGCAAGGCCCGCCAGCTCGTCCAGTTCGCCCACATGGGCGCCATCTACGCGGACAAGATCCTGGGCATCACGACTCCCCGCGTGGGCGTCCTGAGCAACGGGGAGGAAGACGGCAAGGGCAATGAGCTCACGCGCGAGGCGAGCCATGAGCTGCGCTCCACGGACTTGAACTTCATGGGCCACGTGGAAGGGCGCGACATCACCAACGGACGGGTGAACGTGGTGGTGTGCGACGGTTTCACCGGCAACGTGGCGTTGAAGACCATGGAAGGACTCGGACAGTTCGTCTCCTCGGTGCTGAAGGGCGCTTTCCGGAGCAGCCTGCTCAGCCGGTTGGGCTACCTGTTGTGCCGGGGGGCCATCGGGCGCGCCTACGACCGTCTGGATTATGCGCACTACGGCGGAGCGCCCTTGATCGGCTTGAACGGCGTCGCCATCGTCGCTCACGGCGGCTCCTCGGCCAAGGCCATCAAGAACGCCGTCCGGGTCGCGGCCGAAGCCGTCTCGCAGGACATCAACGGATACATCGTGAACGCCTTGGGAAACAGCGACGAATGACCGGCGGCAACCGAATCGCGTTCGTTTTCCCCGGGCAGGGTTCGCAGTACGTGGGCATGGGACAGGCCCTGTGCGACCGTTTCCCGGAGGCGGGTGCCGTCTTCGACGAGGCGGAGGAGGCGTTGGGGCTCGGCCTCCGCGGGCTGTGCTTCGGCGGGCCGGAAGCCGAGCTGAACCGGACCGAACATACCCAGCCGGCGATCCTGACCGTGTCGGTGGCGGCCCTGCGGGTGCTGGAGGCTCAGGCTGGGATCGAGCCATCCTGGGTGGCGGGACACAGCCTCGGCGAGTACAGCGCCCTGGTGTGCGCGGGAGCGCTCGGGCTGGCGGACGCGGTCCGGGTGGTGCGGCAGCGCGGCCGGCTGATGCAGCAGGCGGTGCCGGAGGGAGAAGGAGGCATGGCCGCGGTTCTCGGCCTCAAGGACGCGGCGGTCCGCGAGCTGTGCGGGGAGGCGGCGCAGGGTAAGGTGGTGGCTCCGGCCAACCTGAACGGCGGCGGTCAGGTGGTCGTTTCGGGCGCCCGGGAGGCGGTCCGGCGGGCGGTGCGGTTGGCCCGGGACCGGGGCGCGAGGAAAGTGGTGGAGCTGGCGGTGAGCGCCCCTTTTCACTGTGCGTTGATGACGCCGGCGGCGGATGGTTTGCGGGACGTGCTCGAGGGCGTCGAGGTGGGGCCGCTACGGATGGGAGTCGTCACCAACGTGGAGGCGGCCCTGAACGCCGACCCCGGACGCGTAAAGGCCCTTCTGGCGGAGCAGGTGGTGGCTCCGGTGCGGTGGGAGGAAACGGTCAGGACCCTCGCCGGGCTTGGCTGCCAACGGGTCATCGAGCTGGGCCCGGGGAGGGTCCTGTCCGGCCTCGTCAGGCGCATCGACCGGAGCATGCGCACGTCCAACCTGGAAAAGCCCGAGGACCTGGAGAAGCTCGGGGCGGAGGCGGAGGCCTGACCATGGTCGAGGGAGCGCTGGCGGACAGGGTCGCGCTGGTCACCGGCGGCAGCCGGGGTATCGGACGGGAGATCGTCCTGTGCCTGGCGGGTCTGGGCGCCAGCGTGATCATCAACTACCGGGAGAGCGCGGAGGCCGCGCGGGAGGTGCTGGAGCAGGTGCTGGCCGCAAACGGCAGCGCCGAGCTGCTGCCCTTCGACGTCGCCAGCCCGGAACAGGTCGACGACGCCTTCAAGCAGGTCGTTGACCAGCATGAGAAAATTGATATTTTAGTGAACAATGCGGGGATCACCATCGACGGCTTGCTGATGCGCCAACCGGCCCCCGACTGGGACCGGATCATCGACGTCAACCTCCGGGGTATTTTCCACTGCACCAAGGCGGCCAGCAGGAGGATGGTCCGGCAGCGATACGGCCGGATCGTCAACCTGACCTCGGTGACCGGACAGATGGGCAACGCCGGGCAGGCCGTGTATGCCGCCACCAAGGCGGGCATCGTGGGATTCACCAAGTCCATGGCCCGGGAGCTGGCGCCGCGGGGCATCACCGTCAACGCCGTGGCCCCCGGCTTCATCGAAACGGAAATGACCGCCGCGCTGGACGAGGACACCCGGAGCAAGTATCTTGACGCGATTCCCCTGGGCCGGATCGGGAACGCCGACGACGTGGCCCGGACGGTGGCTTTTCTGGTGGGTCCCGGAGCGGGGTACATCACCGGACAGACCATCGCCGTCAACGGCGGCCTGTACATGTGACTCCGCGGCCGGAGCGCCGCCGAAGCAGGTTTTGGAGCCTTCCGGCTCCCTCTCCTTCCGGGAGAGGGTCGGGGTGAGGGTGCCCGGAGCCAGTGACAACGGATGGGAGACGAGACAGGAGGTACAGTATGGCAACGGACGTCGAGGCGAGGGTCAAGGCGATCATATGCGAGCAACTGGGAGTGAGCGACGCTGAAGTCAGTCCCGAAGCTTCGTTCATCGAGGACCTGGGCGCCGATTCCCTGGACATCGTCGAGTTGGTCATGGCGTTGGAGGAGGAGTACGAGATGGAGATCTCCGACGAGGACGCCGAAAAGATCAAGACGGTGCAGGACGTGATCGACTACATCGAAAGCCACCGATGATCAACGACAGCCTGGAGCAGGTCGACCCGGAGGTCTTCGAGGCGATCCACAAGGAGAGTGAGCGCCTGGAGTGCAACCTTGAGCTGATCGCCTCCGAGAACGTGGTGAGCGAGGCCGTCCTGGAGGCCCAGGGCTGCCTCATGACCAACAAGTACGCCGAAGGCTATCCCGGAAGGCGCTACTACGGGGGCTGCGAGTACGTGGACGTGGTGGAGCGCCTGGCGGTGGAACGGGCCAGGGAACTCTTCGGCGCGGAGCACGTGAACGTCCAGCCGCACTCCGGGACCCAGGCCAACATGGCGGTCTACTTCGCGGTCCTGAACCCAGGCGACACCTACCTCGGAATGGACCTTTCCCACGGCGGCCACCTGTCCATGGGAAGCCCGGTGAACTTCTCCGGCCGGCTGTACAACGTGGTGGCCTACGGGGTGTCCGAGGAAACCGAGACCATCGATTACGATACCCTGGCCGAACTGGCCCGGGAGCATCGTCCGCGGCTCATCGTCGCCGGCGCCAGCGCCTACCCGCGGACCGTGGACTACGAGAGTTTCCGCGCCATCGCCGACGAGGTGGGGGCGCTGTTGATGGTGGACATGGCCCACATCGCCGGCCTGGTCGCCGCCGGCTGCCACCCGAGCCCGATCCCCCATGCGGACTATGTGACCACGACCACCCACAAGACGCTGCGCGGGCCGCGCGGCGGAATGATCCTGTGCCGCGAAGAGCACGCCAAGGCGCTCAACAGCCGCGTCTTCCCGGGCATGCAGGGAGGCCCGCTCATGCACGTCATCGCCGCCAAGGCGGTGGCGCTGAAGGAAGCGGCGACGCCCGAGTTCACCAGCTACCAGCGGCAGATCGTCGCCAACGCCAAGGCGCTGGCCGGGGCTTTGGCGGACCAGGGTTTCCGCCTGGTGTCGGGTGGTACCGACAATCACCTCATGCTCATGGACCTGCGCGACTCGGAGCTTACCGGAAAGCTGGCGCAGGAGACGCTGGAGCGCGCCGGGATCACCGCGAACCGCAACACCGTGCCCTTCGAGACCCGTTCCCCGTTCGTGACCAGCGGCGTGCGCATCGGCACCCCGGCCGTCACCACCCGCGGCATGAAGGAGCCGGAGATGCGCGTGATCGCGGCACTGATCCAGCGCGCGCTGGCCCTGGTAGGGGACGAAGACGGCCTCGACGCCATCGCCGCCGAGGTGCGGGAGTTGTGCGAGCGCTTTCCCGTCTACCGAAGGAACACGACAGCGGCGGCGTGACAGCCCGGACCGCCGTGGCCCGGAACGGTCAGGCATCCCATGAAATGCCCCTTCTGCCGTCAGTCCAATAACCACGTCATCGATTCCCGTCTCGGAAAGGACGGCGAGATGATCCGGCGGCGCCGGGAGTGCATCGCCTGCTCGCGCCGCTTCACCACCTACGAGCGCGTGGAGGAGGCCATGCCCATGGTGGTGAAGAAGGACGGGCGCCGCGAGACCTTCGACCGGCTGAAGATCATCAACGGCCTGAAACGCGCCTGCCAGAAACGCCCCGTCAGCATGGATGCCATCGAGGCCATGGCCGACCGCATCGAGCGCGGCGTCCAGGAACGGGGCGAGAAGGAGGTGGCGGGTTCCATCATCGGCGAGGCCGCCATGCGCGAGCTGCACGACGCCGATGCGGTGGCCTACGTCCGCTTCGCCTCGGTGTACCGTTCCTTCAAGGACCTCAACGAGTTCATGGTGGAGCTCGAGGACCTGCTGAACGAGCGCAAGCACCGGACCGCCCCCGCGGACGGCAAGCCGCCCCGCAAGACGCGACGGAAGACTCCCCGCGCCGGCTCTCCGACCCCCTCTCCCTCCGGGAGAGGGTTGGGGTGAGGGCGCCCGGCGGGAGAGGGCTCTGATGCGCCGCCGACCGGTCCCCTCGGCATGAACGTCTCCCAGGAAAGCGACCAGCGTTTCATGCGGGCGGCTCTGACCTTGGCGCGCAGGGCCGCCGGCAGGACTAGCCCGAACCCCATGGTGGGAGCGGTGGTGGTGCGGGGCGGGCGAATCGTCGGACGGGGCTATCATGCCCGGGCCGGCGCCGACCACGCCGAGGTGGCGGCGCTCCGGCAGGCGGGCCGCGCTGCCCGCGGCGCCACCCTCTACGTGAACCTGGAACCCTGCAACCACGCCGGCCGCACCCCTCCGTGTACGAGGGCGGTGATCGAGGCCGGCGTGACGCGAGTAGTAGCGGGCATGGCGGACCCCAATCCCCGCGTGACCGGCGGCGGATCGGATGCCCTCAGGGAAGCCGGCGTCCAGGTCGACGTGGCGGTGCGGGAAGAGGAATGCCGCCGCCTGAACGAGGCCTTCGTCAAGCACGTCACCCGCGGACTGCCCTTCGTCACCCTCAAGCTGGCAGCGTCCCTCGACGGCAGGATCGCCACCGCCACCGGAGATTCCAGGTGGGTGACGGGACCGGCGGCGCGGAACTACGTCCATCGGCTGCGCAACCAATGCGACGCCGTGCTGGTGGGTTCGGGGACGGTGCTGGCGGACGATCCCCAGCTCACGTGCCGGCTGCCGCAAGGACGGGACCCCTTGCGTATCGTGCTCGACCGGAGGTTGCGCACCCCGCTCAGTGCCCGGCTCGTCAACCAGCCGGAGCCCGGGAAGACCGTGCTGGTGGTCGGAGACGGCGTTGCCGCATCCCGGAGAAAGCGCTTCCAGGACCTCGGGGTCCAGGTGTGGAGCTTTCCCGTGCGGCAGGGGCGCATCTCGTTCAGGCGCGTGCTTCGAAACCTGGCCCGGGCGGGAGTGCTCAGCGTCCTGATGGAGGGAGGCGGCGTGACCGCGAGCCGCGCCATCTCCGACAAGGTGGTGGACAAGGTCCTGTGCTTCTACGCCCCCAAGTTCATCGGCGCCGAGGGCCTGCCCATGATGGGAAACCTCGGCATCACGCGAATGCGCCGCTGCCCGCGGCTCACGGATTCGCACGTCCGCCGGCTCGGCGAGGATATTCTGGTAGCCGCCTACCTGTGAACGCCTCAAGCATGCTCGATAGCGGGAGCTCGACCAGTATGACAGGACGGACGAGACAAATCGTTGGCTTGTGGCAGGTGGAACTGGAGGATTCCGTACCCCAATTGCGCCGCCGTACGCCTGGCGAGCGCGTTGGCTTTCGCGAGTTGGACGACCACGAACGCAAGTGGCGACGCCTGGGGTGTTCACCTGGGCAAAAACGGTGTTGATGAAAAACACGGCAGAGTGCTGACGTGGGAAACGAATGGAAACCGGAACCTCTCGGTCCGATCAATCGGGTGCTCGGAGCGATTCCGTACTCCTTGGTTTGCCAAACTGGGATCGAACTCCAGCGCAAGGACGGATATAGACTCACACGGGAGAGTTTCTACATTCGTGCCGAGTTGAGGAGTCTGGACTGGATTTGGAGGTTCCGAATTCTTCCGAGGGCGCCTTGGATACACAGAGTCAAGAAGATTGGAAGTTTCTTGAAGTGGTCGACGGCGGAAGGGTGGTGGATAGAAGATGGAGAAACAGGACGAAGGACTCGAGCGATGCCAAAATTTCTAGCTGCAATCCTTGGTGCTACTCTGATTGCTTTCTCTCCGGAAATGCTCGAGATTGCATTCACGCACGCTGAGACCTCCCAGCATCCGGAAATGGTTTATGGCGTTCTATGTCTGGTCATACTTCTGTTGGTGGGCTTGATTGCGTTCTACATGTGGATTGGGCACAAGAGTCGACCTGAACCGCCCCGGGTTTACCGGAGACTCTATTCTTTGAGAGGATGGGGTCATGAAGAAGTCAACGAGGTATTCACCGGAGGTCCGGGAGAGGGCGGTTCGGATGGTGTTGGAGCATCAGGCGGGATACGGATCGCAGTGGGCGGCGATCATGTCGGTGGCGTCGAAGCTTGGGTGCACGGCGGAGACGTTGCGCAAGTGGGTGCGCCGGGCGGAGGGCGAAGCGGGTGAGGGGGCGGGGCAGAAGAGCGAAGGGGGAGAGCGGCTCAAGGCGCTGGAGCGGGAGAACCGGGAGCTTCGCCGGGCGAACGAGATATTGCGCAAGGCGGCGGCTTTTTTCGCCCAGGCGGAGCTCGACCGCCGCGGGACGTAATGGTGTCGTTCATCGACGCGCACCGGGAAGCTTACGGGGTCGAGCCGATCTGCAAGGAGTTGCCGATCGCCCCCTCGACCTACTACGAGTCCAAGGCGCGAGAGGCCGGTCGTAGTCGGCTACCGGTGCGAACGCAGTGGGACACGGTGCTGCGGGCGGAGATCCGGCGGGTGTGGGAGGAGAACTTCGGGGTGTACGGGGTGCGCAAGGTATGGCGTGCGCTCAACCGGGAGGGCCTTGTGGTGGCCCGATGCACGGTGGCGCGGTTGATGAGGGAGCTGGGACTTCGTGGCGTGGTCCGGGGTCGGAGGTCGAAGACGACCCTGACGACGAAAGAGTTGGCACGGCCAGCAGACCGAGTGAACCGGGTGTTCGAGGCCAGCCGGCCGAATGCGCTGTGGGTGGCGGATCTGACCTACGTGGCGACCTGGCGCGGCTTCGTCTACGTTGCCCTTGTCGTCGACGCCTATGCCCGGCGCATCGTAGGCTGGCGCGTCTCGGACTCGTTGCACACAGACCTTGCCCTGGACGCCCTTGAGCAGGCGCTCTATGACCGCACGGTGGGCGCTGAGGGCGCTCTGGTGCACCACAGCGACCGTGGCGCCCAGTACCTGTCGATCCGCTACACCGAGCGCTTGGCTGAGGCCGGGGTTGAGCCGTCGGTGGGTCGCGTCGGGGATTCCTACGACAATGCCCTGGCCGAGTCCATCATCGGCTTGTACAAGACCGAGGTGATTCGTCAACGCGGCCCCTGGCGTCATCTTGAAGCAGTCGAGTTCGCCACCCTCGAATGGGTCGACTGGTTCAACCACCGCCGACTCCTCGAAGGGATCGGCTATGTGCCCCCGGCAGAACTCGAAGAGGCGTACGATCGGCAGTGCGAAGAGTCGGCCATGGTGGCCTGACTCAAACAATTCCGTCTCCGGTAAACCCGGGGCGGTTCAACCTTCAGGAATTGAACACATACTCAAACAACTCGGAAAATCGATGGGAGAGGACAAGGACGGAGAAACCTCCCATGAGTCGTCGGATGTGTCGTCTGGACAGGAAACAGAACGGCCCCCTTTGTTGCAGGATAGATAGGGTATTCACTTGACAGGTTGCTCGTACTCAAGGCGCAAGCGGATTCGATGTCGTGACCCCCTCGAGACGCGCCGCGTCGCAGAGGCGCGTGTCCGCGCATACGAACGTCAAGGGGCCGGGAAGGTGTTGGCCGGCCACCAGACATCCGGCAAGTTGAAGAGCGTCATAAGCCCTGAGCGGATGCCGGTCGATCAAACGCGCGGCCTCCTCCATCACCGCGAAGGTGGAGGGCTGGAGGAGATACCACGCGGACGCATCCTCTTCCATCCGTTTGAGCAGTCCGTCCGCGTCGGCCCCGGAGATGTCGCCTTCACGCTGTCGTCGCCGGATTGCGGAACGTGACTCGATCAGGGCGATGTCCAGAATGATGACCTGAACCTCATCGCGGTCTGCCGTCAAAGCAGTGACCCGCTCTGTTCCATCTTCCTCGATATACAGCTTGACCAGCGCGCTGGTATCCAAATAGACGCTTGCCATAGGACCGGGTCAGCGTCTTTCCCCGAGGACGGTCTCGGCAATCGAACCGCCTTTGATACGGATCGGCGTGAACCGACTCTCCGGCGTTGGAGACTCCGGTTGACACAGCGGATGTCTCCGATTGATTCGTATCGCCGTCACGGGGTGGTGGGGCTGATTCGGATTCGGCACTTGGCTGGTCAGGATCAGGCGCTGGTCTGTCGCGTAACGCAGCAGGGAGCGGAGAGTGCCCGGATCGCGCGCCCACTGGTGTCGGCACGCCGGAAGAACCTGGTCGCGAAACCATTTCAGGCCGACGAACGGACGGGTGCCTTCGACTTTCCTCAACTCATCGAGGATCTGGCGCAAGGGTTTCGCGAAATCGAAGGGGACGGCCGGATCGTGGGTAACCGGAACGGTTTCGCCGGTTCGGTCGTCCCCATGGCCGGGGGTTTCGATCGGGACGAATCGAATCACCACCTCGCAACGGTCCGGATCGAAGTAGCTTCCCGCCGCGTCCTCTCGGACCTTTCTGCCACCGTCCACGTTGCGGATGGTGACTTGCGGGTGATGGTCGCCGACCGGGAGATGCCTCAGGCCTTCCAAAGCGGGCGGCAGGTTCGCAACCGTCAGGTTCGCCAAGCTTTCCTCAATGTCCCTTTGGATCTGTATGATCTTCATAGTTAACTTCTAAAAATTTCCTAGATATTTTCAGAATATTATCACACGCGTGAGGGAATTTCCAGTCGACACATGCCCGGATTGCCTTGTGGGGACTTTCTTGGCACGATACCCATCGACCATGTTTACCGGACTCATCGAGGATGTGGGACGGGTGCGCCGCTGGCGCGCCGGGCCCGGGGGCGGGGAGCTCACCTTCGAGACCGCGCTGCCCGGGAGGGAGGTCTCGCTGGGGGACAGCATCGCGGTGAACGGCTGCTGCCTGACGGTGGTCAGGAAGGCGGGCCGGCGGCTTTCGGTGGATGTCTCTCCCGAGACTTTGAAGCGCACGAACCTGGCGGACCTGCGCGAGGGCGACCGCATCAACCTGGAACGGCCGCTTCAGGTCAACGACCGGCTCGGCGGACACATGGTCACGGGACACGTCGATGCCGTGGGACAGATCACCGGCGTGGAGCCGAGCGGCGACTTCACCTCGTTCCGCTTCCGCGCGCCCGCGGCCGTCGGCCGGCTGTTGGTGCCCAAGGGCTCCGTTGCCGTGGACGGCATCAGCCTGACCGTGAACGAGTGCACCTCACGCTCTTTTTCGGTGGCGATCATACCCTTCACGCTGGCGCACACGAATTTGCAGAGCCGTAGTGTTGGTGATAGAGTCAACCTCGAAGCCGACATCATCGGCAAGTATGTCCTGCAATTCGTGAAGGCCTATCGCACTCCGTCGCGCGCGCCGGGCACCCGGTGATGTGAACGGCGGCCTGAAACCTCCATGTCTCTGACTCCCATTGAAGAAATCCTGGAAGAACTCCGTCAGGGTCGCTCGGTCCTGCTTGTCGACGAGCCGAGCGACGACGGCGTGGGTTTCGTGTGCATCCCGGCGGAAAAGGTGACACCCGAGTCGGTCAATTCCATGCTGCGCCATGCCCGGGGCGTCCTCTACTTGGCGCTGCACCCTTCGTACATGCAGCGGTTGGGGTTCCGGGCCGAGGAACCCGCCAACCTGGTTCCGGGCCACGCCCCGGTCGGTGCTCCCGTGGGCGCCAACTCGGCCCTGGGTCTAGAGGTGTCCGCCGCCGGCAGGGCCCATACCATCCGCGCATGTGTCCGCCCCGACGCGGGGTCTCACGACTTCGTGATGCCGGGCAACGTGTTGCCGGTGCAAGCCAGTCAGGGGGGCGTGCTGGCCAGGGCGGGTACGGCCGAGGCGGCGGTGGACCTGGCAACGCTGTCGAGCCTGCAGCCGGCGGCGGCGTTCTGTCAGGTGTTGACCGACGACGGCGCCATCGCCGTCGGCGCTCGGCTCCGGGAATTCGCCGGCGCGCACGATCTGCCGATGGTTTCCATCGTGGATCTCGTCGCCCACCGTCTGCGTCACGAAGCGACCATACGCAAGGTGTGGGAGGAAGACTTCCCGAGCATTCACGGCAGGTCCTTCAAGGCGATTCTCTACCGCACGAGCCTTGATCCGTTCGAGCACATGGCCCTGGTGAAAGGCGACGTGGGCGGCCGCGACAACGTCCTGGTGCGGGTGCATTCCGAGTGCCTCACCGGCGACGTCCTGTCGTCGGAACGGTGCGACTGCGGCGACCAGTTGCGCGCGGCCATCCGTATCATCGACGAGGAGGAGTGCGGCGCCATCGTGTACATGCACCAGGAAGGGCGCGGCATCGGCCTGACCAACAAGATCAAGGCGTACGCGCTGCAGGACCAGGGGCGCGACACCGCCGAGGCGAACCTGGAACTGGGGTTCGACGTGGACCTGCGCGACTACGGCGTGGCGGCGGAGATCCTGCGGCATCTCGGCATCGAGCGCCTGCGCCTGCTGACCAACAACCCGCGCAAGATCGTCAGCCTGGAGGGCTACGGCCTGTCGGTGAGCGAACGCGTGCCGTTGGAAATCCAGCCCAACGACGGCAACGCCCGCTACCTGCGGACCAAACGCGACAAGCTCGGACACATCCTCACCCACCTGGAGGGGAAGTGAGCACAGTGTCGCGAAAGGCCCGGCCATGCGAGTGATCGAAGGAAAACTGGATGCCGCGGCGATGCGCTTCGGCATCATCGCCAGCCGGTTCAACGGCTTCATAACCGAGCGGCTCCTCGACGGCGCGGTGAGCGCGCTGAAACGGCATGGCGCCGACACGGACGAAAACGTCGACGTGGTGTGGGTGCCGGGCGCTTTCGAGATTTCCTTCGGCGCCCACAAGATGGCGAAGAGCGGCAAGTACGACGCGCTGATATGCGTCGGAGCGGTCATCCGCGGAGAGACGCCCCACTTCGACTATATCTGCGGTGAAGCCTCGCGCGGCGTGGGCAGCGCCATGAACCAGTACGGCATCCCCATCGCCTTCGGCCTGCTGACCACCAACACCGTGGAGCAGGCCGTTGACCGCGCCGGGGCGAAGATGGGCAACAAGGGGTTCGAGGCCGCCGTCACGGCCATTGAAATGGCGAGCTTGAGCAAAGAGCTTTCCTGACCCCGGTAAAACTGTACGATAGTCCGTCCCACGCGCAGGTTCCAACCGTAAAGATCCGATGGTAGGTATTCGCCGCAAGGCTAGGGAGCTGGCGTTGCAGGTGCTCTATCAGATGGAGATCACCGGAGACCCTTCCCCCGCCGGTCCCGACCTGTTCTGGGGGCACTTCCCGTCGCGTCCCGGAGCCAGGGACTTCGCCCAGCGTCTGATCGCCGGGGCCGTGGAGCACCGGACGGAGATCGACGGGCTGCTGGAGAAGGCGGTCGAGAACTGGACTCTCGGGCGCATGTCAAAGGTGGACCTCATCATCCTCCGGCTCGCCACCTACGAGCTGGTCTACTGCCCGGATATCCCGTTGAACGTGAGCATCGACGAAGCCATCGAGATCGGCAACCGCTACGGGTCGGACGATTCCCCCGCCTTCATCAACGGGGTGCTCGACCAGGTAGCCCACGCCAACGGTCTCAAGGAGACCGGAAAGATCGAGGAGAGCGAGCGGCCGGAACCATGATCGAGAAGTACGAGTTCTGGAAGATCGAGGAGAAGTGGCAGGGCGAGTGGGAGCGCGAAGAGAGCTTCCGGGTGGACGAAAGCTCGCTCGGTCCCAAGTACTACCTGCTGGAGATGTTCCCGTATCCTTCGGGGCGCATCCACATGGGTCACGTGCGCAACTACTCCATCGGTGACGTCATCGCGCGCTACAAGCGCATGCGCGGGTTCAACGTCCTCCACCCCATGGGCTGGGACGCCTTCGGGTTGCCCGCCGAGAACGCCGCCATCGCCAACAAGGTGCACCCCGCCCGCTGGACCGCGGAGAACATCGACTACATGCGGGCGCAGCTCAAGAAGATGGGATTCAGCTACGACTGGCGCCGTGAGCTGGCCACGTGCGACGCCGAGTACTACCGCTGGGAGCAGGTATTCTTCCTGGAGATGCTCGAGCGCGGCCTCGCCTACAAGCGTAGTTCGACGGTGAACTGGTGTACCGGCTGCGAGACGGTTCTGGCCAACGAGCAGGTCGTGGACGGCGTTTGCTGGCGTTGCGAGCAGGAAGTGGTGATGCGCGAGCTGCCGCAGTGGTTCTTCCGTATCACGGACTACGCCGAGGATCTGCTGGCGGCGTGCGACGAACTCGTGGGCGGGTGGCCCGACAAGGTGCTCACCATGCAGCGCAACTGGATCGGGAAATCCATCGGCGCGGAGATCCGCTTCCCGCTGGTGGACCGGGAGGGTGACCTCGCCGTCTTCACCACCCGTCAGGACACGGTCTTCGGCGCCACGTTCCTTTCCCTGGCGGCCGAGCATCCCATGGCGCTGGAGCTGGCCGAGGGCACGCCGCAGGAGGGCGCGGCCCGGGAGTTCGCCGAGCGGGTAAAGCGAATCAGCCACTCCCGCCGCGGCGACACGGAGATGGAGAAGGAGGGAGTCTTCACCGGCTCGTTCTGTCTCAACCCGTTCACCGGGGAGAATGTCCCCATCTACCTGGCCAACTTCGTCCTGATGGAATACGGCACCGGCGCGGTCATGGCGGTTCCGGCCCACGACCAGCGGGATTTCGAGTTTGCCAGGAAGTACGGCCTTCCGGTGCGGCCGGTGATCCATCCGCGCGGTACGACGCTGGTGGCCGACGAGATGACCGAGGCGTACACGGGCGAGGGGGTGATGGCCGACAGCGGCGACTTCAGCGGCCTCGGCAGCGAGGACGGCCGCGCGCGCATCGCCGAGTTCCTCGAGCAGCGGGATTGGGGCAAGGGCACCGTGCGCTACCGGCTGCGGGACTGGGGCATCTCCCGCCAGCGCTACTGGGGGGCCCCCATCCCCGTGGTCTATTGCGACGCCTGCGGCATGGTGGCGGTTCCAGTGGATGAGCTGCCGGTGCGACTCCCCACCAACGTGGAGCTCACCGGAGCGGGCGGATCGCCCCTGGCCAATCTTCCGGAGTTCTATGAGACCACCTGTCCGACCTGCGGGGGGCCGGCGCGCCGGGAGACCGACACCATGGACACGTTCGTGGAATCGTCGTGGTACTTCGCGCGCTACGCCTGCCCGGACGAGGACCGTCAACCCCTCGACCGCGGGCGCACGGACTACTGGATGGCCGTGGACCAGTACGTGGGCGGGGTCGAGCACGCGGTGTTGCACCTGCTGTACGCGCGCTTCTTTACCCGCGTTTTGCGGGACATGGGCTGGCTGGCCGTCGAGGAGCCCTTCAGCAACCTCCTGACCCAGGGCATGGTGATCAAGGACGGCGCCAAGATGTCCAAGTCCAAGAACAACGTGGTGGATCCGGACGAGCTCATCCATCGCTACGGCGCCGACACCGCGCGCCTGTTCACGCTGTTCGCGGCCCCGCCGGAGAAGGACCTGGACTGGAGCGATCAGGGGGTCGAGGGCGCCCACCGGTTCCTGAACCGGGTGTGGCGCTTCGCCATGCGCCACCGCGAGCAGTTCGCGGCGGTGGCCGCGGATTCCGGCCGGGTGCCGTCGTCGGACGCCCTCAAGGAGCTGCGCCGCCGCATCCACTGGACCATCAAGAAGGTCACCGACGATATCGAGCAGCGGTTCCACTTCAATACCGCCATCGCCGCCATCATGGAGCTCCACAACGCCGTGAACGCGGTGGGCGGCGACGAGCTGCGGCAGGAGGACGGCGCGGCGCTCGTGAAGGCCGCGCTGGAGACCGAGATCGTGCTCCTGTCGCCGTTCGTGCCGCACGTCGCCAGCGAGCTGTGGGAGCGGCTCGGCCACGCCGAATCCCTGGCGGACGTGCCGTGGCCGGTGCATTCCGAAGATGCGCTGGAGCAGGAGAGCCGCCTCATCGTCGTGCAGGTGAACGGCAAGCTGCGCGGAAAGATCTCCGTCCCCGCGGACGCCGGCTCGGACCACGTCGAGACGGCCGCGCTGACCGATGCACGGGTGGCATCCTTCATCGACGGCCGGGCGGTGCGGCGAGTCGTGCAGGTGCCCGGGCGTCTGGTCAACATCGTGATCGAGGGATGACCTTGAACCGCCGGCGCGCCTGGCTGTTGGTGGCCTCGTTGAGCGCGGCGCTCGCGGCAGGGGCGTGCGGTTACCGGTTCGTGGAGCCAGGCGCGGCACTGCCCCGCGACGTCCGCGCGGTCCACGTGGAGGTCTTCGCCAACCGCACCCGCAGCACGGGCCTGGAGGATGGTCTGGCCCAGGCGCTGCGGCGGGAGTTGACGCGGCAGGGGCGTCCGAGCGTGACGGCACGCGCCCAAGACGCCGACGCGATCCTTTCCGGAGTCATCCGGCACTACGGCACCCGGGACGTCGCGGTCAACCGGTTCGACCAGGTGTTGCAGGTGGAGGCGCGGCTGGACGTGGAGGCCACGCTCAGGCGCAGGGAGTCGAAGGAGGTCTTGTGGGCGCCGCGGCTCATCCGTCTCCGCGAGGTCTACGACGCCGCCAGAGGGGCCGCGGTGCCCGGTTCCTCCGGGTTTCTCCAAAACACCCTGAATCTGGAGGACGTGAGCCGGCTGGCCGATGCCCGGTTGGCTGAAGACTCCCGCGCCGCGGCGAGGAAACGGCTGCTTGAAAGGTTCGCCCGGTTGATACGGCAGCGGATGGCGGAGGGTTTGTGAGCGAGCGGCGGGGAAGTCGCCGCGAGGCGCTACGCGGGCGCGGGTGCCTCTGAGGCGGGCCTTGCCGCCGCGGCTTCAGCGGCGGCCGAGGCCGCGGCCTGATGGCCGGCCCGGGCCAGACGGGAGAGCTTTCGCGACGCCGTGTTGCGCTTGATGACGCCCTTGACCACGGCCTTGTCGAGCAACCCGTTGACTTCCTTGATCTTCGCCGCGATGGCTTCCGGGTCCTTCTCGTCGATGGCTGCCCGGACCTTCTTGACCAGGGTCTTGACGCTGGACTGGAGCGATTGGTTGCGCCGCCGGCGACGAATGCTCTGCTGGTGCCGCTTGACGGCCGATTTGTGGTTCGCCAAAGTTTACCTCCTGAAAGTCTCGGTTTGTAACACCGCATGAGTGATGAGTCAACGGCCGGCGAGTTCGGCAGGGTGGCCAAGGCGACGGGCGTCGTCGGCTCCCTGACTCTACTGAGCCGCATTTCAGGGCTCGCCAGGGATATCGTCATCGGCTACCTGCTCGGGGCGCGGAGCGCGGCCGATGCGTTCTTCGTCGCCTTCCGGATACCGAACCTGCTGCGGCGCCTGACCGCGGAGGGGGCGCTTTCCGCGGGTTTCGTGCCGGTGCTTTCCGAATACCTGGCCACCCGGGGCCGCCGGGAGGCCATCGAGGCGAGCCGGAGCATCGCCACCTTCGCCGTCCTGTGCCTCATCCTGCTGACGGCGGCGGGGGTGCTCTTCCCGTCGCCCCTCACCCGTTTGTTCGCGCCCGGGTTCACCGCGACTCCGGAGAAGTTTTCCCTGACCGTGCAGTTGGTCCGGATCATGTTCCCGGCCATCTTCTTCGTCAGCCTGGTGGCTCTGGCCATGGGCTATCTGAACACTTTCCGCCATTTCGTGGCGCCGTCGCTGGCGCCGGTGTTGCTGAACCTGTCGATCATCGCCGCGGCCTTTCTGCTCATCCCGGTGCTGTCGCAGCCCGTCATGAGCCTGGCCTACGGGGTCCTGCTCGGCAGCGTGGCCCAGCTCTTGCTGCAGTTGCCATTCCTCCACCGGTACGGGTTTTCATGGCGGCCGAGCCTGGGCTTCCGCAGCCCGGCCCTGCTGCGGTTCCTGCGGCTCATGGGACCCGCGGTGGTGGGCGCGGCCGTCTACCAGCTGAACGTCCTCGTCAGCACCATCCTGGCCTCGCTGCTGGAGCCGGGCAGCGTCTCCTACCTGTACTACGCCGACCGGCTGCTCCAGTTCCCCCTCGGGGTGTTCGCCGTCGCCCTGGGCACGGCCGCTCTGCCGAGCTTCTCGTCGCTCGCCGCCCGCAACGACGTGTCCGGTCTGAGGACGACGCTCGGCTACTCGTTGCGGATGGTGAACTTCATCTCGCTGCCGTCCGCCCTGGGGCTGATGGTCATTGCCGTGCCGGCGTTCTCGCTGCTGTTCCAGAGAGGGGCGTTCGGCGTCGAGGATGTCCTGGCCAGCGCCCGGGCGCTGGTATTCCTTGCCCTGGGCTTATGGGCGGTTTCCGCCACCCGCGTTCTCGTTCCCCTGTTCCACTCCATGCAGGACACGCGCACGCCGGTGCGGGTGGCGTTCTGGACCTTCGTGCTCAACCTGCTCCTGAGCGTGATGCTGATGGGGCCCGTGGCCGCGGCCCAGGGGGACAGTCCGTTCGCGACGGTGGTCGCCGCCGTGAGCGGGGCCATCGGCGTGTTGAGTCTGTCGTACGCGGGCCTGGCGCTGGCCAACTCGTTGTCGGCGACCTTTCAGTTCGCCGCGCTCATGTGGCTGGCGACACGCCGGCTCGGTGGGTTCGCCTGGAGGGAGTACCTTTCGTCGCTGTGGCGGAACCTGACGGCGGCCGCGATCATGGCCGCTCCGCTGTTGTTGGCGGCAGGAAGAGTTGGTTGGGCGCCGGGTTCGGGAACCTTGCAGCTGCGGGTCCTGAGCTTCGTTGCCCTGGTGGCCGCCGGTGTGGCGCTCTACGCCACGGCCGCAAGGCTGTTGAGAAGTCCTGATTGGCTGGTAGCGCGGGACGCGGGAGCCGCTCTTGTGGAGCGGCTCCCGATCCGGGTAAGAAGGTGACCTCGCGTTACGCCGTGAAGGTCACCGCAGCGCTACTTCTTCATGGATTTTTCGAACACCGCCTCTGCCTTGTCGGCAGCGCGCTGTGCCCGTTCGGCGGCGGCTTCGGCCTTCGCGACGGCATCGGCAGCGCTCTTGGCGGCGGCATCGGCCTTGGCGGCTGCGGCCGCGGCGCTCTTGGCTGCAGCTTCGGCGGCGCCGGAAGCGCCCTGCGACGCCTTGGTCGCGGCCTCGACCGCCTGAACGTTGACCTTGTACTCCGGGTGTTCGTGGTCCACCGGCAAACAACCGCTGCCGAGTAGTGCAAGGACCCCCAGTGAGATCGCGAACCTGCCGAGTACACTCGCGTATTGTGTTGTTGATTTCACAGCTGCCTCCTTCTATGGGCTTCGGTTCGTCGACGTTGGAGCGGAGATCACGTCGACAAGACAGATTCCACGCAACCCTACCCTGATTCATCCGACAGTTCAACAGTTATTCGCGGTCGAACACCGGAAATTCGCTTCCGGGAGGTCTTTCAACGCAAAAATAGGGGCGTTTCATCGCAAACATGACTTCGGCGCACCCATTCCGTCGCTTGCGGTGATGGGATCTGGTACAGATGGGGGTGCCGGCCGCGTTCCGGCGGGTCGCCCCCCGCGCCGTCCACTACCTCGGGCGGCGCCGCATGCGCGGATCACCAGTGCCATGACCTCTATCCTCCCGAGACTCACCGACGAGATGGAGAGGGTACGCTCGTCCCTCATTCGATCCCTGGCGGCGGTGTCGGCGCTGTTCGTGGTGAGCTTCCTGCTCGCTCCGCAACTCTTCGAGATACTGGTCGAGCCCCTCCGAACCCGCCTTCAACCGGGACAGAGCCTCATCGGCACCGGCGTGGCCGAGGTCTTCTTCGTGGAGATCAAGGTGGCGTTCCTGGTCGCCGTGTTGGCAGGGTGTCCCGTCATCTTCCACCAGCTATGGCGCGTCCTGTCGCCGCTGTTCGGCGCCGAGGGCCAGACGGCCTACCTGGTGGGCTTCGTCGCGACCACGTCGGTGCTCTTCGTGTCCGGCGTGGCGTTCTGCTACCAGGCGGTTCTGCCTTTGGCGTTCCTGTATTTTCTGGATCAGTACGGCGCCATCGGCGTCAATCCGGAGATCCGTGTCGCCGAATACTTCTCCTTCTTCTTCCGCATTGTCATCGCCTTCGGCATCACCTTTCAATTGCCCGTTTTTTCGTTCTTTCTGGCGCGGCTGGGGTTTTGGAACCACGTCTTCCTCTGGCACCATTTCCGTTACGCCGTGCTGGTCATGTTCGTCCTGGCCGCGGTCTTGACCCCGCCGGACGTGGTGTCCCAGGTCCTTCTGGCCGGCCCGCTGATCGGCCTCTATCTTGTCAGTATCGGGATCGCCTACGTCTTCGGACGCAAACCGCCGGAGTAGGTGCTTCCGCCGCGCGTGTCAGTCGGCGTAGTCGGGCTCTTCGCGGTCGAGGATGCGTTTCAGGGCGGAGAAGTGATGCCCTGCCGCCAAGTTCTCGCCACCTGCCCGTTGCTCGCGCAGGTAGTCGGTGGTTTCCCGGGACAGGCGCCTGAGCTGGTGGCCGCCGGCATCCGCGAACACCTGCACCTGGCAGGCCCGTTCCAGGAAGTACAACCGGTCAAAGGCCTCGGCGACGGTCCTGCCGGCGGTGATGACGCCGTGGTTGGCCATGAACAGCACGTTCTTGCCGGCCATCACTTGGGCAATGCGTCCCCCCTCCACCCGGTCCAGCACCAGGCCGTTGTAGTCTTCGAGATAGGCGACGTCGCCGTAGAACCGGGTACTGGTCTGGTGGACCATCTCGAGGCGTCCCCCCTGGCGGCAGGCGACGGCCGTGGCGTAGGGCATGTGGGTGTGCAGCAGGCAGCGGAACCGCTCCGGGTCGGCCCGGTGCAGCGGCGCGTGGATATGCAGCGCGGTGGGTTCCACCTCGTGCGCGCCCTCCAGGCGGTTTCCCCGAAAGTCCGTGAGCAGGAGGTTGCTGGCCGTGATCTCGCTCCAGTGCAGCGGATACGGGTTCAGCAACATCAGGTCGTCTCTGCCCGGCAGGAGAAGGCTGAAGTGGTTGTCGACGGCTTCATGAAATCCGAACCGGACCGCGAGGCGGTAGGCGGCGGCGAGATCGATGCGCGCCTGTCTGGCCGCTTCCGTGTCGTACCAAGGCTCGCTTTTTCTCTTTGCCACGATGGAAACCCCCCATTCTCTCGTCGGATGCAAGAGCCCGGATGCAAGAGCCGATTGTGAAACAATTGGGCGATGGGCGCAACCAACCCGTCGCCTGCCGCGGCGGCGGTCGCCAAGGGCCGCTTGATTAGCTGCGTGCCAGCACCTAAACTGGCCGTGACGATCCTTCCGACGCCGCAAGCGCTCCGGTATGCATACCCTCGAACAGCTCTACACCAACTCCCTCGCGTTGTTGACGGACCTTTACCAGCTCACCATGGCGTATGCCTACTGGAAGTCCGGAACCGCCCGGAAGGAAGCGGTGTTTCATCTCTCCTTTCGCGAGAACCCCTACCACGGCGGGTTTGCCGTGGGTTGCGGGCTCGGGCACGTGGTCGGCGTGCTGAGCCGTTTCGGGTTCGAGTCGAGCGATCTCGACTACCTGTCCCGGTTGCAGGGCAACGACGGCGAGCCGCTCTTCGAGGACGCCTTCCTTCACTATCTGCGGGACTGCCGGTTTGCCTGCGACGTGGACGCCATTCCCGAGGGCACGGTGGTATTCCCCCACGAGCCCCTGGTGCGGGTCCGCGGTCCCATCCTCCAGGGCCAGATCCTCGAGACGGTGCTGCTCAACATCATCTGCTTCCAGACCCTCATCGCCACCAAGGCGGCGCGGGTGTGCCAGTCGGCTCGCGGCGAGCCGGTGCTGGAGTTCGGACTGCGAAGGGCCCAGGGGTTCGACGGGGCGCTTGCGGCCAGCCGGGCGGCCTACGTGGGCGGTTGCGCCGGAACCTCCAACGCCCTGGCCGGCAAGCTCTTCGACATCCCGGTGAAGGGGACCCACGCCCACAGTTGGGTGTTGTCCTTCGACGACGAAATGGAAGCCTTCGAGACCTACGCCGACGCCATGCCCAACAACTGCCTCCTGCTCGTGGACACCTTCGACAGCCTGAACGGCGTGCGCAGGGCGGTGGAGATCGGCCGCAAGCTGCGGGAGCGGGGCCACGAGATGGCGGGGATCCGGCTGGATTCGGGAGACCTCGCCTTCCTCAGCATCGAAGCGCGGCAGATCCTTGACGGGGCCGGTTTCCCGGACGCGGTCATCGTCGGCAGCAACGATCTCGACGAACACGTGATCGCGTCGCTCAAGGAGGAAGGCGCCCGCATCAACGTCTGGGGGGTGGGCACCAAGCTCGCCACCGGCTACGACCAGCCTGCCCTGGGCGGCGTCTACAAGCTGTCGTGCATCCGCTCCGAGGGCAACGAGTGGATCAACAAGGTGAAGCTGTCGGAGCAGGCCATCAAGGTGTCGACACCGGGCATCCTCCAGGCGCGCCGTTTCCGCCAGGGCGACCGCTTCGTCGCCGACGCCATCTACGACGAGACCCTGGGCGTCGCCGACGGCTGCACCATCGTCGATCCCATGAACATGACCCGCCGGAAGCACGTCTCCGGAGGCGCCGGGTTCGAGGACCTGCTGGTGCCGGTGTTCCGGGCCGGCGAGCCGGTGTACGAAGTGCCGTCGGTGCACGCGGCCAGGGAGCGCGCCCATGCCCAGTTGGCGGGTTTCCACAACAGCATCAAGCGGCGGGTGAATCCCCACGAGTATCCGGTGGGTCTTGAGGCCCGGCTCCACGAGATGAAGACCCGGCTCGTGCTGCAGGCCCGCGGTGTCAACGGGGCGGGGTAGCGGGCGCGCCCGGCACGTATCCCCGACATCGCCTCCTCGTCACGCTTTCAGGACTCAGGGCGCTCTCATGAAGACACTTGAACGGATGCGCACCCTGGCCGCCGAGGTGGGCCGGGAACGGCTCAGGTTTCTCGGCTTCATCACGGTGGCGCACGTCGCCATCCACTGGTTCATGCAGCTCCTGACCATGCTCAATCCGCACCTCAAGGCGGGCATGGGACTCAGCGACGTGCAGTTGGGCGGCTTGGCCTCCATGCGGATGTTCGGCCAGGCCGCCCTGGACGTCCCGTCGGGCGTCATTGCCGACAGGTGGGTGCGCCTGCGCGGCCTTATCGTGACCTCGTCGCTGGTGTGCATGGGACTCTGCTACTGGGTCCTGGGAGCGCTGTCCGGATACTGGTGGGCCATGTTCGCCGTCGCGCTGCTCGCCACGGGGACCACGCTGTTCCATCCGGCGTCGGTGGCTTCGCTGTCGAACCGTTTCCCCGAGAGCCGCGGCACGGCCGTGGCGGTGTACGGCATGGGCGCCACCCTGGGCAACACCGTCAGCTACATCGTCGCCGGCCTCCTGCTGGCCAGCTTCTCGTGGCGCGGGTTCGCGGAAAGCCAGCTACTGGTGGCGATGGCGGCGGCCGGCCTGGTGGCGATGTACGCCACCCGCATGTTCGAGGGCGACGAAGTTCCCGCGAGGAACCCCAGGCCGTTCCAGGAGATCAAGGCGCTGGCGCGGTCCCCGGTGATCCTGGTGATGGTGCTGGTGCGAAGCTTCAACCAGATCGCGCGGCAGGTGACCATTACGTTTCTGCCCATCTACATCGTCGAGCACCTGGGCCTGTCCGACCTGGAATTGGGCATCTACCTGACGCCGATGGCGGTGTCGGGTCTGCTGGCCCAGCCCGTGATGGGGGTGCTGTCGGACCGGCTGGGGCGCAAGGCGGTGCTGGCGCCAGCGCTGGTCGCTCTGGGGCTCGCCTATTTCCTCTTGCAATGGGCGCCGCCGGGTGCGGCGCTGGCCGCCGTTGTCTTCGTTATCGGGTTTCTCTTCTACACGGTGGCCAACGTCACCACGACGGTGGCTCTCGACGTGGCGGAGAAGGACAGCCAGGCTTCCTCCTTCGGCCTGGTGTCCCTAGGGACCCACATCCTGGTGGTGCCCGCGCCCACGCTGGCGGGATTTCTCAGCGAGCGTTTCGGCATCATGGCGGCCTTTATTTTACCGGGGGTGTGCTTGCTGGCGGGCGCGTGCATGGTGTTCCCGCTGAGGCTGCGCAGGGACTGACCCTCCGTCGCGACGAAGACGTTTCCCCGGTTCACCTCCGTCATTCCCGCGGAATAGGCTTTGTCAAACCCCTCGTCCCGATTCAACCCCTCTCCCTCTGGGAGAGGGTGGCCGAAGGCCGGGTGAGGGCCGCTCGGCGACCCTGCCCCTCCGTGGGAGGTGCCGGTGCCGGGCAGCCCTCACCCCAGCCCTCTCCCAGAGGGAGAGGGGGACTATGGCTGTCGACGTTGTGGCGCACCCCGACCCTCCCCAAGAGGGAGAGGGAGTGGTTTTGATACCGGCTGGGAATCCGGGGCGGCGGCGGAGCGCCCCGGTTGACCTCGGCGGCATCCGGATGGTAGTGGCATTCCCGAACCTTGAACCCAAGGGAGGTTGAAATGAGCGAGATTACCGTTGTCGACGCCGACGGTCACCTGATCGAGTCCATACCGGAGATGGCCGAGTACATGGTCCCGGAAGCGAAGGACTACGCCCTGAATCCGCCGCGGAACCGGGCGGGCGTGTTCCCCTCCATCGACGGCATGCACTACCCGGAGACCGAGGAGACCACCGCGGAGAGCCGCATCAATCCGATCAGGGCCAGCGACGAGCGTACCGGCTCGGGCGAGGATATCTTCGAGTTCGTCAAGAAGGCCGAGATCGCGGACTCGGTGCTCTACGCCACCGAGGGGTTGTCCATGGGCTTCATTCAGCAGCCCAGCTACGCGGTCAAGGTGTGCCGCGCCTACAACGACTACGTCACCGAGCGTTACCGCGGCATCAGCAAGCGGCTGCATCCCATCGCGCTGCTGCCCATGCAGGATCCCAAGGCGGCGGCCCTGGAGCTGCGCCGGTGCGTGAAGGAGCTGGGACTGCTGGGCGGCACGCTTCCCTCCACCGGCCTGGAGCTGAACCTGGGGCACGAGTTCTTCGCGCCCGTCTACGAGGAGGCGGCGGAGCTCGGCTGCGTGTTGGGCATCCACGGCGGCTCCAATCGCGGCGTGGGCATGGACTCGTTCACCAGCCGCCTGGGCTCCCGCCTGCTGCACCACCCGATCCCGTTGATGATCGCGCTGGTGTCGTTCATCTACCACGGCTGGTTCGATCGCTATCCGACCCTCAAGGTGGCGTTCCTGGAGGGCGGGTGCGCCTGGCTCACCTGCATCGCCGACCGCATGGAACGGGACGCCGAGCTGGAAGGGCTTTCGTGCAAGCCGCTGCCCGAGTACATCGCCAGCGGCCAGATCCTCATCGGCTGCGAGGGCAACGACGTGAGCCTGCCGTACCTGGCCGGTCGCGTGGGCATCGAACCGTTCGCCTACTCCTCGGACTATCCCCACGAGGTGGACCTGCCGGCGGCGCGGAAGATGATCGAGGAGACGCGCACCCACACGGAGCTTTCCGAAGAGCACAAGGCGGCCGTGCTGGGGGACAACGCGCGCCGCTTCTACGGCCTCAACTGATGCTCCGCCCCCACCCACGGCCGGCGCGTGATCGTTGAAGTCTCCGGGGTCACCAAGCGCTTCGGCGGGCGGGTGGCCGTCGACGGGCTTACCCTGAACGTTCCGCCGGGCGTGTGCTTCGGCCTGCTGGGCCCCAACGGGGCCGGCAAGACCACGACGCTGCGCATGATCTACGGCGTCACCGTGCCCACCAGCGGCCAGGTGCGCGTGTTCGGCATGGACGTGGTCCGCAACGTGCGCGCGGTGCGCCGGCGGCTGGGCGTCACGCTGCAGCAGAACGTTCTCATCGAGACCCTGTCGCCCCGTGCCAACCTCACCATCTTCGGACGGTACCATCTCCTGGACAGTGCCGCGCTGGCGCGCCGGGTGGAAGAGCTCATCGACTTCATGGAGCTGCGCTCCCACGCCGACGTGGAGGTGGCCAAGCTGTCGGGCGGCTATCAGCGCCGCCTGGCGGTGGCGCTGTCGCTGATGAACCGTCCCGAGCTGCTGATCCTCGACGAGCCTACCACCGGCCTCGACCCCGCGGTGAGGCTGGGACTGTGGTCCCGGGTGCGCGAACTCCGCGGCCGCGGCGCCACGGTCCTTCTGACCACCCACTACATGGACGAGGCCCAGCGCCTGTGCGATACCGTCGCCATCATGTCCGCCGGCGACGTCATCGCCCAGGGCGCGCCGGAAGAGCTGATCGAACGGTACCTGGCCCGGCAGGCGGTGGAGATCGAGGCGACCCCGGCACAGGAGTACGGGCTGCTGCGCGGGCTGGACAAGAGCCCGCCGCGGTGCCGGCTGGGGAACCGCACCATGGTCTACCTGGATGACCCCGCCGCGCTGCTGGACCGGATCCGGCGCCTCCCCGGCATCGGCGCCCAGGTCATGGCGGTGCGCCCCACCGACCTGGAGGACGTGTTCCTGTCCCTCACCGGCACCAGCCTCGAGGACAATCCGTGAGCCTGTCCTGGCGGCACGCCTTGTCGGTGTGGCGGCGCAACGCCACCATGTACCGCCGGACCTGGAGCTGGAACATCCTGCCCAACTTCTTCGAGCCGGTGCTCTACCTGGTATCCATCGGGGTGGGCCTCGGCGCCTACATCACCTCCATGGGCGGAACTTCCTACATCGAGTTCCTGGCCCCGGGGCTGGTATGCGTGGCCGCCATGAACGGCGCCAGCTTCGAGGTGACCTACAACATCTTCGTGAGGATGAGCTACGAGAAGGCCTACGACGCCATGCTCACCACCCCGATACAGCCGGTGGACGTGGTGGCCGGAGAACTCTTGTGGAGCATGACCCGATCGTGCATCTACGGCCTCAGCTTCGCGCTGGTGGTGGCGGCGGTGGGGCTGGCGCCTCTGCCCCGTGCCCTGTGGGTGCTGCCGGTGATTCCTCTGACGGGTCTTCTCTTCTCCGCCATCGGCCTGGCCTTCACCCTGCGCATCGGCACCATCGAGCTTTACAGCTTCTACTTCACCCTGTTCCTCACGCCCCTGTTCCTCTTCTCGTCGGTCTTCTTCCCGCTGGAGGAACGACTGACGGAGTCCTGGCTGTGGGTGGCCGAGTGCCTTCCGCTGCTCCACCCCGTGCGGCTGGCGCGGGCGGCCTTCCACGGCACGGCGTCGGCCTCGCTGATTTGGGACGTTGCGTACATCCTGGGCCTCTCCGCGGTGCTGCTCGTCGACGCCGCCCGCCTGATGCAGCGCAAGCTGACCCAGTGAAGCCCGCGCACGGGCGGTCCGCGCGGGCGGGTTTGAAACGTTTGAAACCCGCCCCTACATACGCCACGTTCCATGCGGAAAAAGCGCAACGTATCCGGTAGCCGTGCACCAGGCATCCGTCGCCCGTTGGCGGAGGACCGGACGTTCCTGCCGTATGGGAGAAGGGCCAAAGATCCTGCGATCCGACCCCCGGGTGGCTGGACGCTCGTGCATATGGGAGAGGGATATTCGCCCGCATCGCCCCAGCCGGGTGTAGGGGCGGGTTTCAAACCCGCCCGCGCTCGCGAGATCGGCGACTCGGGTTTTCCGGATCTTCGGCCCAGCGGGCTGGGTTCTCCACTATGTACTGCCGGATTCGCTCAAGGCCGGCTTCATCGCGGATGACATGGTCGTAATAACTACGTTGCCAGACCGCTCTTCCTGGCGTGGACCTCGGCTGATTGATTCGACGGGCCGAGAAGGTCTTGAATCCCCGAATGATCTCCATCAGCGGTCGCGTCGTCGTGGCGGGAGCCTGTCGGCCATCTGAGCCGACAAGGAACACGATCCCGTGGAAATGGTTCGGCATGACGACGAACGCATCCAATTCAATATGGCGATAGTGTTCGGGCAGGGCCGTCCAGACGTCGTGGACAAGGCGGCCGCTTGTGTTCAATCGCATCTCATCGTCCACGATCTCGCCGAAAAGGCAGGCACGATGGTGCGAACAGATGGTCACAAAATAGGCACCCCGCTGTGTGTAGTCGAAGCCGCGTAGACGGATGGAACGGCGGACAGGGGTCTTCGTGCCGCAACTCGTGCCCATATTTCTATGGTGTCGGCCGATTCAGCTATTTCTTGCGCGGGCGGGTTTGAAACCCGCCCCTACATACGCCACGTTTTCATAGGGGAAGGGTCTTCAGGCATCCGCGCCGGGCTTTCCTACCGCACCCGACGCTTAGCCGGCATATGTGGCATCGACGGCGTCCGGACGGCCGTCCCGCCCCGCCGCGTGCTCCTTGTAAATCACGATCGTCCCGGCGATGAAGTCGTGAAGCGCGCGCCTGCGTTTGTTGAAGAGCAGTACAATCACTTCGCTCCAGCCCCAAATGGCGCTCGCCAAACCGACAATCATGTGCCAGGCGGGGAATAGGGACGCGACGTGTTCCGCACGTTCGTTCCAGCCGACGGGCAAATATTGTTCCGGGTCGGCGTGGAGGATGGCAATAACGGTTGCGACTAGGGACAGGAACGTGAAGCCCGTTTCTACCGACGATCGCAGGAATGCCTGCTTCAGACCGACGGGACTGCCGTTGGATAAGGTAACCTTGACGCCCGTCGCCATCTTGCCGAGGGTGGCGCCATAGCGGTAGTGGAAGTAGATCGTGTAGCCCAGGAAGATGGCGCTGTCGGCGATGGTGCCGAGTATCGCGAGAGGCATGGAGACACTCTGCAACCAGCGGGAGGCGAGCACGAAGGGAAGGAGGACCAGCGCGTCCACCCATAGCGCGCCGAATCTCGGCCAGAACCCGGCATAGACCCGGGCTCCATCCTTCTCGATGGGCAGGAACTCCATGGTCATCCGTCGGAACGTTCGTTCCTAGCACCCCGGCTCGACGGTTTCCAGTCCACCCGTGTCGACAATGAACGGAACGATTTCCTTCAGGCCGGCAGGACACTTCGGGCAGGACGCTGTCGCTCAGGCGCCGCCCGCGCCCCGGTAGAGCGATGATTCCTTGTAGCGGCCGATGAAGAAGCGGGTGAGCACGCCGACGGCGGCGGTGGCGGGGACGGAGAGGAGCATGCCGACGAAGCCGAAAAGGGCGCCGCCGGCGAACAGGCCGAAGACAAGCCACAGGGGATGGACGGCGATGCGGCTGCCCATGACCCGGGGGGTCAGTACGTAGTCGGCAACGAGCTGCCCGGCGAGGAAGATTCCCAGCACCACGGCGATGCGGATCCACTCCGGCCAGAACTGCAGGACGGCGACGCCCACGGAAGCGGCCAGTCCGAAGATGGTCCCGACGTAGGGGATGAAGGAGAGGGCTCCGGTGACGAGTCCGATGGTGAGGCCGTAGTCGAGCCCCGCCAGCGAGAGGGCGACGCCGTAGAAGGCCCCGAGCGCGGCGCAGACGATCACCGAACCGTGGAGGAAGCCCTTGAGCACCACGTCGATGTCGCGCATGATGCCGCGCACCGTATCGGCGTGGTCCCGGGGCAGCCAGTCGTCGACGGTGGACACGATGCCGGGCCACTGCCGCAGCACGTAGAACGTGGTGAGGGGCGTGATGGTGAGCAGGGATGCGGCGTTGACGACCGCGCCGCCGCCGCTCACCAGGCCCTGGAGCAGCCCCAGCCCGAGCTTGACCATCCGCTGCAGGTTCCCGCCCATTTCCTGGTGCAGGCCCTCGGGCTGTTCGGCGCCGATGGCGTTCAACGCCCGGGTGAGAAACGGTCCGATGGACTGGACCAGGCGCGAGACCAGGTCCGGAAGACGCTGGACGAGGTCCGCGGCTTGCGCGGCCACGGGCGGAATGATCAGCAGCAACAGCAACAGGCCGGCGCCGAAGAAGCCGGCGCCGATGAGCACGGTGGCGGCCATGCGCGAGCAGCCGCGCCGTTGCAGCCACGTGGCGGCCGGGTCCAGGGCGTAGGCGAGGGCGATGCCCAGCGCGAAGGGGAACAGGATGGCGCTCAGGAGCCAGACCAGCAGCAGCGTCGCCGCCAGCACCAGGAGCCAGAACCATGCTTGTGAGCGCGCGTTCATGAACCAGCGTCGAGTCCGGCCAATTCCAGCGAGGACGCGCACGGGCGGGTTTCGAATCCGCCCGTGCAAGTCATTCCGTGTCCGCCTCCCGGATCCTCAGGTCCCGCTCGGCGCAGAAGCGCACCACCTCGCGCTCCAGCGCGTCGACGCCGTCACAGTCGACGATCACCGATGAGGCGCGGTGGTCCAGCGCGCCGCCGGCAAGGCGGCCGGACCAGCCGCCCGATCCCCGCAACACGTAGACGGGCCGCCCGTGCATCCACGCGAAGCACAGCTCGGAGAGGGTGCCGGCGCCGCCGCCCACGGCCACGACGAAGTCGCCGGCCAGCGCGGTCAGGGCGTTCCGGGCATGGCCCAGGCCGGTAGGCAGAACGACGTCGCACCAGGGGTTGGCTGCCCTGGCGTCGGTGCCGGGGGTGATCCCCACGGTGAGGCCGCCGGCCTTGGCCGCCCCCCGAGAGGCGGCCTCCATGACCCCGCCCCGGCCGCCGGTGATCACGGTGATGCCGCGCCGCGCGAGCATCTCGCCGGCGTCTTCGGCCAAAGCCATATTGTCGTAGGAGGCGTCGGAGTCCCCCACCAGCGCGGCCTGGGCGAAACGTGTGGCGCCGGGAGTCACGTGTCCTTCCGGCTTCGCTCACTCCAGCAGGTAGCCGAATTTCTCATGGGCCTTCCGGACCACTTCCGGGCTTGGCGCATTCACCTTGGGATACTTGTCGAACCACTCGAAGGGACGGCAGGCGTCGACGATGACGCGGGAGTTGGTGATGTCCCTCGTCTTGCGCTGCTCCGGCGTCACCCGGGGGTCGGCGGGAGAGGTGCGCATCTTGCGCAGGATCTCGATGGAAGTCTCCGGGTCGCAACGGGTGAGCATCGCCCACACCAACTGGTCCAGGTTGGACACGTCGATGTCGTCGTCCACGACGATGACGAACTTGCAGCCGTACACCACCGAGCCGCAGGTGGAGGCCAGCGTGCCCGCCTGCCGGGCGTGGCCGGGATAGCGTTGCTTGATGCCGATGCCGTGCAGCAGCCGCGAGGCGCCGACCTCGTGGCACCAGACCTGGGTCACGTCCGGGACCCCCGCGTTGGCAAGCTCCTGCTTGAGCATGGCCGAGCGCATGATGGCGCGGTAGCGGGCCATCTCGTCGGGTCCGGCCCCCAGCGGCGGCACGCCGAGGATGATGGGGTCGTTGCGGTGGTAGATGGCGCGGACGTCGAGCGTAGGCTGCTCGCTGGCGCCGCCGGCGTAGTAGCCGGTCCACTCGCCGAAGGGCCCTTCCACCGCGCGGTTGTCCTCGGTGAGGAACCCTTCCAGCACGATCTCGGCGTTGGCGGGGAAGGGCAGTCCGGTGACCTTGCCCCGCACCACCTCCACGGGCGCGCCGCGAAGCCCGCCGACGACATCGAACTCGCAGACGCCGTAGGGAAACTCCGTGCCCCCCACGAAGAACGACATCGGGTCGCTGCCCACCACCAGGGCCACCGGCATGGGCTGGCCCTTGTCGAAGTACTTCTTGCGATGCATGTAGGCATGCTTGCCGGGTACGAACAGCAGGCTCACCGAGTCTCTCGCCTGCACCATCGCCCGGTAGGTGCCGACGTTGATCCAGCGCTCCTCCGGGTCGATGGTGACGCAGAAGCAGCCCGTGCCGATGTAGCGGCCGCCGTCGTCGGCGTGCCACTTGGGGGTGGGGAACTTCATGACGTCGACGTCGTCGCCGGTGAGGATGTTCTCGAACACCGGCCCGTCGTCTACCACCACGTGGGGGAGCCGCCGCTGCACCTTGATGTAGTGGTCGAAGAACGCCTGGCTGAGCTCCTGCTTGGTGAGGTGATCGGGAAACCCCAGCGTCATGTTCCGGCGCTTGCCGGCGAACGTGTTGATCAGGACGCGAAAGCCCTTGGGGCACCCGGGGACCTCGTCGAAGAGCACCGCGGGGCCGTCGTCGGCGCGGATCACCGCGTCGGCGGCCAGCCCGATGTCCTCCTCCCAGCTCGCCCCGGTGACGGTGCGCAACTCGCCCAAGGCATCGGCCCGGGCCATCCATTGGCGGAGGTCGTGATAGGGGAGCCTGGCTTCCATGCCGGTGTGCGTGGACATGTTTCCGTCCCTCACGCCGCGATGGACTTGATGCGCTCCACCGCCTCGTCCACCAGCTCGTCGGTGGTCTCGTTGGCGCCGATGATGCCTACCCGCGACTTCCCCGTGAACCACGAACGGTCCAGGTCCTCGAGCTTTTCGATGCGGTGGACGTTGTCGTTGAAGGCCCGGGCCACCTCCTCCATGCGGTTGGTCATGCCCTCGGTCCAGCCGAAGATGACCACCGCCTCCACGTCGCGCGCCAGCTCCTCGACCTTGGGCAACCGCTGCAACGAATCGATGCAGGCGGTGTTGCGGATGCGCACGTTGGCGAAGCGCTCCAGGATCCGGGTCATGATGCCGGTGTAGCTCTCCATCCAGAAGGTCGTCTGGACGATGACCCCCACGGGCTCGAAGCGGGTAAGGCGGATGTCGTCGACGTCCTCGGCCTTCTCGACGATGAACACCTCCCGTTCCTTTTCCTTGGCGATACCCATGAGGCGCGGGATGCCGTGGTGCGTGCGGCTGCTCAGGATCACCAAGTGGCAGCCCTGGTCCAGCAACTCCAGCTCGGCCTCCTCCTGCTGGACGACGAACGGGCAGGTGGCGTCGGCCAGGAGCTCGAGTCCCTGCTCCTTCGCCTGCCTGCGGATCTCCGGAGGCGCGCCGCGGACGCCGTAGATGAGCTTCTCGCTCTTGATGGAGTCCATGTCGTTGGTCGAGCGGATGCCCTCCTCGTCCTCCAGCGACTTGAAGGCGATGAAGTCGTTCTCGGGCCTTAGGGACCACACGGCGATGCCCTTGCCGTACTTCTCCACCATCTTCTGGTGCATGGCGCCGGCGCGGTGCACGCCCACGCACAGCCCGGAAGGCGGAATCCCCTTGGTGTTCTCGAAGCCTACCTTGATCACTTCCATGAGTGCCTCCTCGGCCATGCTCGACTTGGTGCGGAATGTTCGCAGATCGGAGCGGGTTTTTCAACACGCGGAGGAAGCGGCAGCGCGGCGGGCGAGGGGGTTCCACGGCGCATCGGGACGGCGGGGACGGGGGCTTTCAACTCGATAAAACTCTATCAATATTAGTGGGTAGTGTAATTTATCCGACCGTCTTGCATTTTGAGACATTTGTTTTATCCTTCCCCGCTATTGATCGATTCGAGAAAACAAATGACAAGTGTAAAAAGAAGCAGGGAGGGACGAGGGTGCGATGACCGATGCAAGAATATTGGTGGTCCGGAGCGACGGTCCGGGCGCCGGGGTATTGGTGCAATCAGTGCAGGATTTGGGTTACGAGGTGTGCGCGGTGGCCGCGTCCACGGCCGAGGCCATCGAAAAGGCGACGAGAACCGCTCCCGATGCGGCCCTGATCGATCTCGATCTCGGACCGGACCTGAACGGCCTCGAAGCGGCCGAACGGATCGGGAACGAGCTCGACATCCCCGTGGTCTGTGTGACGGACCGCGCCCAGGCCCAACCGCCTCCACCGGCTTCGACGGCCCATCCCCTCGGCTACGTGCTGAAGCCGTTGGACGGGCGGCAACTAAGCCTGAGCCTCCTGACGGCTCTTTCAATGCGCGAGCGGGAAAGAAGGCATCGAGAAACCCAGACCGGGTTGGAGCGTGAAATCGACGAGATGCGGCATGAAGCCCGTGTGATGAACGTGATCTTCAACAGCATGGAAGAGGGCGTCATCGCCACGGATGAAAACGGCAAGCGTCTGGCTTTCAACGCCGGCGCGGTGCGGATCGGCGGCCTGCGTGAACCGACCGACAAGACCGAGGAATGGGCCGCGCTGCATGGTGTTTACCTTCTCGACAGGGAAACGCTCCTGCCGGTGGACGAGAATCCGCTCGTGCTGGCCATGCGTGGTCAGGCAACGGACGGTGTCGAGGTCTTCGTGCGCAATGAGCGGAACCCGCAGGGGGTCTATGTCAGTGTCAACGGCCGGCCTCTGAAGGACGCCGCCGGCAGGCACGGAGGGGGCGTCGTCGTTTTCCAGGACATCACCGCAAGAAAGGCGGCGGAAAACCGCCTGCAAGAAAGCATTGATGAGTCGAGGGAACAGAGCGAGCTGCTGCGGACCGTTCTTGACAGCATCCAGGAAGGAATCATCGTCAGCGACCAAAGCGGAGAGTTCCTCTACATCAATCCCGGCGCCAAGGCGATTCTCGACCGGGAATACTTCCTCAGGCGCCAGGGCAAGTGGTCGGAGAAATTCACGGGCTTCTACTACTATCCGGACCGGGTGACGCCCATCGAGAACGAGGACCTGCCGCTCCCCCGCGCCATTTTCCAGGGCGAGGCCACCGACGACATGAACATATTCGTACGCAGGCCGAAACACCCGCACGGCGGCATTTACCTGCGGGTGTGCGCGCGGCCGCTCCTGGAAGAGACCGGCGGGATCAGGGGGGGCGTCATCATTTTTCGCGACGTCACCCATGAGGTGCTCGCCGAAGAGGCGTTGACACAGGCATTCGCGCAAGGACGGCTGGAGGTGGTCGATACGATCCTGCACAACGTCGGCAACGCCATCAACAGCGTAACCACGGGGACCGAGACCCTTCACCGTAATTTCATGGACGATCGGCTGGTGCGCCGCCTCGATGCCCTTGCCGACGCCATAAGGCCGCACGGCGATGACTGGATCGACTACATCAGGAACGACCCGCAGGGCCAGAAGGTGAGGCCGTTCATTATCGCCCTCGCCGAGGACTTCGCGAGGCGCAACAGGAGGCTGGCAAGCACGGTCGAACGCGTCAGGGACAGGGCGCAGCACATCGCCGACATCGTGCGCACCCAGAAGTCGCCCGGCAGTGCAGGGATGACGCGGAAAGACGTCAACCTCGAGCAGGCGCTCCTGGACGCCGTCAAGGTCGTGCGGGACGCACTCGACAGCAACGGGATCCGGATCGAAGTCGATTTCTCGGAGGCGCCGAAGATCATCAGGACGCAGGAGAGTCAGTTTCATCAGTTGATGGTCAACCTGATCACGAACGCGGTGCAGGCGATCCAGCAGCGCGCGGAGTCGGGCGGACTGGAGGAAGAGCCCCGAATTCGGATACGGGCCGGCATCGAGGGGGACTTCCTCAGCGTTGAGGTGGGCGACAACGGGATAGGTTTCGCCGGCAAGGACACCCGCAGGTTCTTTGCCGCCGGCTATACCACGAAAGAATCGGGCACCGGACTCGGTCTCCATTCGGCCGCCAACTTCGTCGTCGGCTCGGGTGGACGGATCGACCTTTCGAGCGACGGCGCCGGCAAGGGGGCGACCGCGCGCGTCATGCTGCGGCTCCCCGCCCTCGACCGGTTGGGAGAGTGAGAACCGCTTACAGCGTAAGATACGGAGAGGATGGCCGATGGATTTCGAGGAATACGCAAACCGGCGGGTCTTGATCGTCGATGACCAGAAAGAGATACACGACGACTTCGCGGAGATGTTGAAGCCGCAACTTTCCGAAGCGTGGGCGGACAACCTGGCGGCTGCGTTCGTCACCGAGGAGGAGCAGTCCTTCTTGCCCGAGTTCGAGCTGCTGCACGCCCGGAGCGGAGAGGAAGCCTTTGAAATCGTCAGGGCCGGAAGGGAACGGACCGCTCCCATCGCGGTCGCCTACATCGACATCCGGATGCCGCCGGGCATCGACGGCATCGAAACGATCCGCCGGGTGAGAGAGGTCGACCAGGACGTCGAGATCGTCCTCATGACCGCTTACACCGACAGGTCGCTGCCCGACATCATCCAGGACGTCGAGCCGCTTCACAAGGTCCTCTATATCCGCAAGCCTTTCGCGCGCGAGGAGATCCAGCAGATCACGCTGTCCCTGGTTGGTAAATGGAACGTCGAGCAGGCGCTGGCGGAGAAACGGCGGCAGCTTGCCGTCAGCCACAAGAGACTGGAAGCCGTGCTCGACGCCACCGGAGAGGCCATGGCCATGTACGATCTCGACGGGAGCCTGGTGTTCGCCAATCGAGGATACCAGACGCTGGCCGACCTCACGGAAAGCGAGTTGAAGGAGCTCTCGCCGGACGCGCTCGTGGCGCAACTCCAGGAACGGTTCCGGGAGCCGGACCTGCGCGACGTCGAGTCCAGGTTCGTCTTCAAGGACGGTGGCGACCTTGTGGAGGAAAGCGCCGGCGGCAAGGTGCCGGAACAGCGACTGTTCTATCGATCGACCGCGCCGGTGCGCGACGGCGAGGGAGAGGTCATGGGCAGCCTCTTCGTGTACCGGGACGTATCCAAGGAGGTAGAGGCGGAGCGCATGAAGGCCGAGGTGTTGCGGCTGCGCAACGAGGTGGAGACGACCTACTCCTTTGACGGGATCATCGGCGCCAGCCCTGCCATGCAGCAGGTGTACACGCTCATGAGGCAGGCCGCGGAAAGCGACATTACGGTGCTGATCCGGGGCGAAAGCGGCACCGGCAAGGAGCTCGTGGCAAGGTCGTTTCACTTCAACAGCCCGCGCAAGGACGGGCCGTTCCTGGCCATCAACTGTGCCGCCATTCCCGAGGCGCTCATGGAAAGCGAGCTGTTCGGCCATGAACGAGGCGCATTCACGGGGGCTACACAACAGAGAATCGGCGCTTTCGAGAGCGCCAAGGCAGGGACGATCCTCCTCGACGAGATCGGCGACATGCGGCCGGCGCTGCAGGCCAAGCTGTTGCGGGTGCTGCAGGAGCGGGAAATCCAGCGAGTGGGAGGGGGCGTCACCATCCCCATCGACGTCCGGGTGATCGTTGCGACCAACAAGGACCTGGAGGCCGCGGTCAAGGCCGGTGAATTCCGGCAGGACCTGTTCTATCGGATCGCCGCGTTCCCCATCGTGATTCCGCCCCTAAGGCAGCGTCGCATGGACATCCCCTTGCTGGCCAACCATTTTCTGGACAAACACGCCGAACGCAGCGGTCGAGCCTTGAGCGGCATCTCCACCGCGGCGTTGCGCCTGCTGCTGCAGTACGACTGGCCCGGCAACGTGCGCGAGCTCGACAACGCCATCGAGCGCGCCGTTCTCTTGGAGGACGCCGACGTGCTGCAAGCCGACAGTCTCCCGCCTCACCTTTTCACATCCCGTTCCGCCGTAGATCACTCCGCGCCGACATCGGTCCTGCCGCTGGTGGAGGTAGAGCGGCGGGCAGTGGCGCATGCGCTCGAAGCCTCGGGCAACAACATCACGCAAGCGGCCCGGGCATTGGGTATCAACCGGGTAACCCTGCACCGGAAAATCAAGAAATACGATCTGTCCGCCAAGGATTGATCCTGGGCCGTACATTCTTGCAGCAACGTCGCAAACTGCAACATACAATCCGCTTCTCGTATAACTATAGAATATAAAAAGGGTTTCGGCGATATCCCGTTTCGTCTACCGGTCCGCTCTATCGGTTTGCAACACTTCGGAACCGAGTAGCGGCGCTGTCCATCTCCCTTAACTTCCGCATTGGCAAGTGGTTTTCCTATAAGAGATATATGGCATAAATCGTGCGTCATACGTTAATGTTGCATATTTTCTCTAACTACTGTATTAAAGCGCGAAATGAACCCCGAACCCCTGAAGCGTTTTTTGTGCGTGCGTCGGGCAACGACCGCGCTGGAGAGTGTATGCAGCCTGTGTTTCATGGTGGTCATGCTGGGTGGGGTGTTTGAAGTCGTTAACACCTTGTTCGTCGGCGACATCCTGGATCGCGCGGCTCAAGCCGTGGCGAGAGACACCGCGTTGCAACACCCGGCGGACACCCCGGAGCGGTTGATCGAGCGGGCGCGCCAGGCAATACGGGCCGAGGTCGGGGACAGGTTGGATCCCGATCTGCTGACCATCGATATCGACGTCTACGACAACCCTTCGACGATGTTGCTGGGCGAGTTGTCCGAAGGCGAAAACGGCCCGCTTGGCGGGGAGGATGGCGACATGGTGGTGGTGCGGCTGCGCTTCGTGCCTCCCACGCCGCTTCGCCGGGTGCAACAACAACTCCTGCCCGACGATTTCGCCTTCCAGGCTCTGGCGGTGGCGCGGAACGAGCGTATGATCGGGTTGCCGGAACCCACTCCCCAAGTGGAGCCGGTTCCATGAACGCCATCGTGCGCACCCTGGGGGCGCGGCTCTCCGCAAGCACCTCGTCCTGGGTGAGCGACCGGCGCGGCTCGGTCAGCGTCGAGTTCGTGCTCGGTGCGGTTGTCATCATCACGGTGGCGGTGGCTGGCATGGATCTTTACCGGGTGATCGATGCGCGGTCGGCGTCGTTGCACGCGGCCACCACCATGGCGGACTACATCTCGCTGGAAGAGGCCCCGCTTGAAGCGTTCGTCCAGGATCTCGCCGTGTTTTCGTATCGCAACGAGATCGCGCTGCCGTCGGAGGCGGCCTTCGTGGTATCGGCGGTCGGCCGGGTCGAGGCGACCGACGCGGATCCGGACCCGCCGGTGGTCGTTCACTGGGATTGGAAGATCGCGGTCGGTGAAGATCCCCTTTCCCCCCCCGCTGAGCTTGCCGATTCCTGCAGCCGGATCATCGCGGATTCGGGGGACGCCGACGGGGCGCTGCGGGCGCTTGCAATGGAGCCCGGCGAGATGGCGGTGGTCGTGGAAGTGTGCGTCAGGCTGCTGCCCGGGGCGTTCTTTAGCGGCGCGCTACTGTCGGACAACGTATTCCCGACGCTCTTCTACCGGCATCGCATCCTTCCGGTGCGTGGCGACAGCGTCCCGGAGGAGCCGTCGTGACCGCGGAGGGCAGGCCGGAGAACTACCGGAACTGCCAAGGAGTCGTTCAGGTCGGTCAATTCAGGTCGTTTCCGCTCGCGGAAACCACAAATGCAGGGAGGATGGAGGAATGAACGTAATCAAGCGCTATGCCACGTATGTGGTCCGGTACCTGCGAGGCACCCGGGCCGTCGCCGCCATGGAATACGCCATCATCGTCGGAGTGATCGTCGTCGGGATCGGCACGGCCGTGGCGCTGTTCCAGGATGAAATCACGGGAATGATCAACGATGTAACAACGGACCTCAAAACCACTCGGACCAGTATCGCGAACGATCAAAGCTCGACCGACAATTGACGCGAGGTTGATGTTCCGGCGCTTGCCTGGGGCCGGCGCGGTTCGGTATCGCCGTGCCGCCCTGCCCTCGGTTTCATCATTCGTGCGAGACTCTCCGGTCGGGGCTGGTGAATGTTCCGGTTGAAGACCGTCGGCCGCGTACTGTGCCGTCTGGGCACGTCTCTCGCCTTGACGCTCGTGTTTGCCGCGAGCGGCTACGGCCAGGGGATGCGTGCGGACGCCGGGTTGACGGTTCATGTCGGCCAGAGCCGGATGATCCGGCTTGACCAGCCGGTGGGCTCCGTGTTCGTCGCCAATCCGGCCACCGCGGACGTCCAGGTCGTCTCGTCGCAGGTGCTGTTCGTGTTCGGCAAGGCCGTCGGCCGAACCTCGGTGGCGGCCCTCGCAGGCGACGGCGATCTGGTGGGACGGTGGAAGGTGACGGTGTCCCTCGACATGGAGCCGATCCGATTGGCTCTGTCGGGAGACGCGGAACTCCGGGACGTTCGGGTGCATCAAAGGGGTCAAGGGGCCGAGTTGAGCGGAGTGGTGGCGTCGGTGGCAGCGGCGGACCGGGCATTGCAGTTGGCCAGGGCGGCCCTGCCCGAGAAGGCCCCGGTGATCAACAAGATCTCCGTGTCGGGCGCGCAGCAGGTCAATCTCGAGGTCGAGATCGCCGAAGTCCAGCGCAGCGTGAGCGAGTCCCTAGGCATCAACTGGGAGGCGGTCCGGTCGGGTCGGGACGGGCTGTTCGGCTTCCGCGTGGGACGCCTTGTCGTGGGCGAACCTTTCTCCGGAGCGGCTTTCCCCGAAGGACAGGCGTCGTCGTCGTTCGGGGCCTATGCGTCGCCGAGCCAATCCGCTTCGGTGCGGGGGTTGATCGACGCGCTGGCGTCGGCGGGGCTGGCAACGGTCCTGGCCCGGCCCAACATGACCGCGGTTTCGGGAGAGACGGCGAGCTTCTTTTCGGGCGGCGAATATCCGCTCCCGAGCGGCGTCAAGGACGGTCAGATCACCTTCGACTACAAGAAGTACGGTGTGTTGCTCGATTTCGTGCCCACCGTGATCGACAGCGGGCGCATCGCCCTGACCGTGCGCCCGGAGGTGTCCCAGCGCGTGGGCACCGACTCGCTCAGGATATTCGACACGGAGATACCGGTCATCGACGTGCGCCGGGCGGAGACGACCATCGAGGTGGGCAACGGTGAATCCATCGTCATAGCCGGACTCTACCGCACCCAGAGCGATTCGACGGAAACCGGCGTGCCGGTGCTCAAGGACGTCCCGAAGCTGGGCGCATTGTTCGGTCAGCGGGCGACGCGCTCGAATTCGACGGAGCTCATCGTCGTGGTCACCGCGAGGCTGATCGCCTCGACACGGGCACGCGCGGAAGACCGGGAGAACCCGGCGTCGGGCCACCGCGTCCAGGGCTATCATTACTGAGAAGACTCGCGAGACGGCGGGGAGCTGGGCCGCAATCGAATCGTGGCGCATGCGCGACTCGATGACCGGACCGGCTCCCGTTCCGGGAGACCCGTATGTACACGTATCAAGGAGTCCGGCGCGCGGCGCTTCGGCTGGCCGTCGCGGGATGGGCGGTCCTGTCGTTGTCGGCGTGCGCGCCGTCGTCCATCGACCACGACCGGGGGAGCTTCGTCCGGCCCCCGGCGACCGCGGCGCGAGCCGCGGCCGAAGCGCGGCTCTCGGTTGTCCATTACCAGGCCCACCACGAGTTGGATCTCGAGGCCGGCACCGCGCCGCGGCCGGCGGCCGCGCACGGCGCCCTGCATGAGGCCTACCAGCGGTGGACGAAAGGGGAAGTGCGGGAGTTGCCGGAGTCCGCCTTCCAGGCCGGCCAATAGCCCTCGGGGTTGCTGTCCGAATGAACGGTGACGAACGGGACATATGCGCATTCGCCGCCGATGCCGCCACCGAGCGAATCCTGCGGGAGGCGTTGGACGGCCAACTGGACGGCGGAGTCCACCGCGGCGACATGGCGGCCGCCATCAAGCACCTCACCGGGGCGACGTCTCCGCAGGTGGTGATCGTCGATCTCGACGGCAGCCGGTTCCCCGCCGGCAGCATCCACGAGCTGGCCGGAGTATGCGAGTTCGGCACCAAGGTGATCGCGGTCGGCTCCAACGATACCGCGCGCCTTGCCCGGGAACTGCTCACCACCGGCGTCAGCGACTATCTGCCGAAGCCGGTCTCGGTCAACGAGGTACGCGAATCGGTGAGGACGGCGCTGGACGGCGAGGGCGCCCCGCCTCGCCTGCACGCCGGCCGGGTGGTGGCCTTCGCCGGCTGCGGCGGCGGTTCGGGCACGACCACGTTGGCCGCGGTGACCGTGCAGGCCTCGGCGGCGCGCGGCAGCTACGTGTCCGCCCTCGATCTCGGCCGGACCTTCGGGGCGCTGCCGTGGATGCTCGACGTGGAGCCGCCGGCCGGACTCGACGAGTTGCTCGGTATGATGGCGCGGGAGGCGTCGTCGGGCGCGGACATGATCGACTCCATGTCCGTGTCCGCGGGCCCGCGGATTGCGGTCTACGGCTACCGGGCGGGCGAGGGCGTGCCGCCGGTGCCGAGCGCCGCCGCGGTCCACGGCCTGACCGAGCACCTCGCCAACCGTTCGCACCTGGTGGTGGTGGACGGATTGTCGGATGCCGACACGTTGTACGCGGTGCTGGAGAACGCAGACGAACGGGTGCTGGTGTACGAACCGACTCTGGTGAGTCTCAACCGCGTGGCGCACACCCTCGGGCTGCTGGGCGAGGCGCGGGAAGCCCTCCTGGTGGAGAACCACACGCGGGCGCGGAAGAGCGCGCTTTCCCCCGCGCAGGTCAGCCAGGCGCTGGCCGGGCGGAAGCCGGCCTTTACCATACCGTTCGAGTCGACGCTTCCCGGCGCCACCAACCGCGGGCGGCCGGATGGATCGCTCGGAAGGCAATACCGCAAGGCCCTCGACGGCTTGGTCCAGGGCCTCACCAGGCCGGCGGTCTCGCTGGCCGAGGCTGCGGATTCGTAGGGGCAGGTTTCAAACCCGCCCGTGTTGGCATGGCGCAACCGGCGGGCGGGTTTGAAACCCGCCCCTACACCCTGTCGAGAGGGACCCTGTCGAGCGGACCCTGTTGGAGGAGATCCCGTTGGAGAGGAGAAGAACCCGATGGCATTGAGATCGTTCGGACGCCGCCCCAGGGCGGCCGAGGCAGCCGAGGAGACCGGACAGCGAGAGCCGGCGCCGGCCGCGGCGGCTCCGTCGGGCGCGCCCGCCCCCGCGGTGCCCCTGCGTCCGCAGACCTCGGATGCGATGATCGCCGACATTGCGGCCCGGGTGCATCCGGTCGTCGCCAAGTCGCTGGACATGTCGCAGGCCGTGAAGCTGCGCCCGGAGGAGCTGGCGGGGCAACTCCAGGCGTTTCTCGAGACCGAGGAGGCCGGTGTCCCCGAGCTTACGCCGCTCGACCGGCGGCGCGTGGTGGCGTGCCTGATCAACGACATCAAGGGTCTGGGGCCGCTCGAGCCGTTGTTCCATGACCCGTCCATCTCCGACATCCTGGTCAACGGCGTCCGGTCCGTCTACGTGGAGCGCCGCGGCAAGCTGGAGCCGGTGGAGGTCAAGTTCCGCGACGATCAGCACCTGCTGCGCATCGCCCACCGCATCGCCGGCTGGGTCGGACGGCGGGTGGACGAGGCGAGCCCGATGGTCGACCTCAGGCTGCCCGACGGCAGCCGCGTCAACATCATCATTCCGCCGCTCGCCATCGACGGAACCACCATCGCGATCCGGCGGTTCCTGATGACCGGCGTCAGCCTCAACGAGCTGGCGGCGCAAGAGATGCTCTCGCCGGCGATGGCAAAGCTGATGCGCATCTGCGTCAAGGCGCGGTTGAACATACTGATCTCCGGCGGCACCGGCGCCGGCAAGACGACGTTGATGAACACCCTGTCCCGCGAGATCCATAGCGACGAGCGGCTGGTGACCATCGAGGACGCGGCCGAGCTGCAGATGCAGCAGCCCCACGTGGTCCGGCTCGAGACGCGCGCCATGAGCGCCGAGGGCACCGGAGAGGTGACCATGCGCGCTCTCCTGGTCAACGCGTTGCGGATGCGGCCCGACCGCATCATCGTCGGCGAGGTGCGCGGCCCCGAGGCGATGGAGATGCTGCAGGCCATGAACACCGGCCATCCGGGCTCGATGTGCACGATCCATGCCAACACCCCGCGCGATGCATTGACGCGGCTCGAGAACATGCTCTTGATGGGGGCGGTGGAGATGCCCCTGCCGGCGATACGCCAGCAGGTGGCATCGAGCGTCGACATGGTGCTGCAGGTAGCGCGGCTGCGTTCCGGCCGGCGTTGCGTGACCAGCATCACCGACGTGGTGGGAATGGAAAAGGACGTAGTCATCACCGAAGAGTTGTGGCACTTCGACGGGGAAGGCTTCGCGGGTTCCGGCCGGCAACCGTCGTGGATGGAGGCGGTGGACAGAGCGGGATTGCGGGGCGAGTTGGTGGAGGTGCTGCAGATGGCCAACAATGACGCCGAGGCGCGGAGATGAACCCCCTGATCCTGGCGGCGGCCGCGGGCGGCGTGTTGTTGGTAGCGGCGTGGGTGGCCGTGCGGCTGGCCGCCCAGCCGAGGGACGCGGATCTTACGCGCCGGCTCGAAAGGGTCGCGGCGGCCTTCGGCGGAGGCGCTGTCGCGGCCGGCGCCGGCGATGTCCAGGCGAGCATCTTCCGCCGCCGGCGCTCCAAGTCCTGGCTGCGTGAGCGGATCGATCGCCGATTCCGCATGCTAGAAGGCCGCCGGGCGTTGTCCAAGGCGTTGGCGCTGGGGTTCCTGGCGGCGGCGGCGGCCGCGGTGGCGGCGGTGTTCATGCGGTTCGGGACGCTTGTGCCGATCGTGGCGCTGGCGGCGTGGGCGGCGGCAAGCTGGTCTCTTCTCGCGCTGTGGAACTCGGCGAGGCGCAAGGAGTTCGTCAAGCGATTCCCGGAGGTCGTGGACCACGTCGTGCGCCTCACGCGGGCCGGGCTGCCGGCGGTGGAGTCCATCTCGGTGGTCTCGGAAGAGGCGCCGGAGCCGGTCAAGGGCGTCTTGAAGCAGATCTCCGACGATCTCTCGTCCGGCCTCGATCCGGAGGTGGTGTTGCGCGGAACGGCGGCGCGGGTCCGTATCCCGGAGTTCACCCTGTTCTCCGCGGCGTTGTGCCTGCAGCGGACCACGGGCGGCGGCATCTCGGCCGCGCTCGGCAACCTTTCGTCCACGCTACGCGCCCGGCTGGAGCTGGAGATGAAGGCGCATGCCTCCACCGCGCAGACGCGGATCACGCTCCTGGTGCTTTCGGGAGTTCCCGTGTTGGTGCTGGGCGCCCAGAGCTTCACCAACCCGGAGGCGGTGGAGGTCCTGTTCGATAGCCCGAAGCTGTTGCGTTGGGGGGTCGGACTCATCGTGGCGGGGCTGCTGATCGCGCGCGGCATCGCCACCCGGTTCGTACGATGAGCTCCTGGCCGCCGATGCCCTGGGTCGTCGGGTTCGCCGCCTCCGTGTCGTTGCTCGCGGTGGGCGTCGCGGTCCGCTTCCTGTTCCGGGAGAGCCGCAAGGCGCTCGCCCTCGACCGCCGCGTCGACGCGGTGCGGACCCATGTGGTGTCCGCCTGCGGCGAGTCGGGAAAGCCCCAGGAGGATGCCGCGGCCGCCTTGTCGTACCTGGCCCTGGCGGTGGCCGCGGTGCTCCGCGTCGTCGCCATGCTGGTGCCGGTGGGCGCGTCCGAGCGCGCCAAGATCGGCGAGCTGATCAAGCAGGCCGGCTTCCAGCATCGCGACGCGCTGGCGATTTTCCTGTCGCTCAAGATGACCCTGATGCTGGCGGCCGGGGTCTCGGCCGGCTTTTTCGCGGCCGGGGTGGAGACGTTCGGCGGACATCCCTTCCTGGTCGGTTTCGCCGGGGTGGCCGGGGCGGTGATCGGCGGGCTGTTGCCGGAGGCGGCGCTACGGCGCCTGAGCGCCCGGCGGCGGTTCAGACTGTCCCGCGCGCTTCCGGACGCGCTCGACCTCATGGTGCTGTGCGTCGAGGCCGGATACACCTTCGAACGGGCCCTTTCCATGGTCTCGGAGGAGCTCCGCCACCTTGCCCCGGATCTGGCGGCGGAGCTGGCGTCGGTGGAGGCGGAGCTTCGGCTCGGTGCCGAACGCAGAATCACGCTGCAGGGTCTGTATGAGCGCACCGGAGCCGAGGGGCTGCGTGACTTCGCGACGACCGTCGTTCAGGGGGAGCGCTACGGCACCCCGATGAGCCAGTCGCTGCAGAACATCGCCCGCAATGAACGTGTGGACCGGGCGGCGCGCATCGAGGCCCAGGCCGGGCGCCTGCCGGTGGTCATGAGCCTGCCGATGCTTCTGCTCGTGGTTCCGGGCATCCTCCTGCTGATGGGCGGCCCGGCGTTCATGATGGCGATACAGGCGATACAGGCAATCGGCGGCAAGTAGTGGCATGTAACGTCCAATTCCAGGACGGGGAGAAGTTCTACGGGCGTTGCGGCGTGGCCATGCGGTAGCCGACGCCGCGCACGTTGAAGATCCATGCGGGCTGCGCCGAGTCGTCGCCGAGCTTTTGGCGCAGCTTCTTCACGAAGTTGCGCACCACTTGAGCGTTGGAGGTGTCGCGGTTTCTCCATACCTGGCGCAGCAGCGACTCGTAGGTGGCGACCCGTCCCGGGTTGAGCGACAGCACGCGCAGGAGCTCGTATTCCGTGAGGGTAAGCTCCACCGGGTGCCCGGCCACGGTGACCCGCCGCTCGGTGTAGTCGATGGCGAGATCGCCTAGCACGAACGGCTCGGCGCCGTGGCGGCGCCGAAGCGCCGCCCGCACCCGCGCGGTCAGCTCCGCGGCCGAGAACGGCTTGACCAGGTAGTCGGCGGCGCCGGCATCGAGGGCCCTGACGACGTTCTCGTCGCGTCCGTAGCCGGAGATGAAGATGACCGGCACGTCGGCCATCTCGGGGACTTCCTGCATCAGCTCGATGCCGTCGGTTCCCGGCAGCACCAGGTCCAGCAGGATCAGGTGCGGCTTCTTCGTTTGGACCAGCGTGGCCGCCTCCTCCGGCTCGCCCGTCACCAGCGGAGCATAGCCCGCCGCGGCAAGCGCGTCGCGAACGTAGCGCAGGGTTTCCGGGTCGTCGTCCACTATCAGGACAGGGACAGGGTCGCGTCCTTCGCGGGTCGCGCGCGAACCGCCGCCCAGGGCGCCGGAAACGGCCTCCTCGGCCGCCGGGAGCGTGAAGGTGACACGGGTGCCGAGGCCGGGTCCGGCGCTCTCCGCCCGGATGCGCCCGCCGTGCGCTTCCACCAGCCCCTTGCAGATGACAAGGCCCAGGCCGAATCCCGTGGCCTCGCGCCCGCGATCCCCGCCGCCGATGTCCGCATACCGGCGGAAGAGATGCGGCAACTGCTCGGGCGCAACTCCCCGTCCGTGGTCGGAAACGGAGATCGCAACCTCGATCCCGTCGCGCACCGCGCTCACTTCGATGGGCGAGGACTCCGGCGAGTGCCGCGCGGCATTGGAGAAGAGGTTGTTGAGGACCTGCACGATGCGCCGCTCGTCGGCCATCACCCGGGGCAGGTCCGGTTCCAGATCGATGCGGACGGTCTGCCGGCCCCCGCCGCTCAGGAACGTGGTCCTGGCTTGGTCCACCAGGGTACCTACCTTGCACGGCTCGGGGTCGACCGAGAGCGTGCCCGAGTCGATGCGGCCCGCATCGAGCAGGTCACCGATCAGACCCTGCATGTGGTCGGCCTGCTGGTCGATGATGCGGATGAACTGGCGCATCTCCGCCCGGTCCAACGCCCGCGAGGAGGCGAGCAGCGTGGTCGTCGAGCCCTTGATCGAGGTCAGCGGCGCACGCAGCTCGTGGCTCACCATGCCCAGGAACTCGGCCCGCAGCCGCTCCAGCTCCTCCAGCGGGGCCAGGTCCTGCATGGTCACTACCACCGACTCGATGTCACCTTCGGCCGAGGGGATCGGCGTGACGTTGATCAGCATGCGGGTGCTGCGCCCGTCGGGCACCGAGAGCTCCACCTCGGTGGCGCGCAGCGTCTCGGCGGTCTTGAGCTGGTCCAGCGTGACTTCCCGCCCGTCGGCGAGCCGGGCGTTGAGCACCTCCAGCAACTCCATCGCGGAGCGGCCCGGCACGCGCAGTTCCTCGACGATGCGCCGCGCCTCGCGGTTGTAGCTCACCGGCATCGCGGTCCGCGCGTCGAAGACCACCACGCCCACCGGCGAGGTCTCCACCAGCGCTTCCAGACCCGCCCGCGCGCGGCGCTCGTCGCGGTGCATGCGCGCGTTGGCGATGGCGGTGGCCGCCTGCGCGGCGAACAGCACCAGCACTTCCTCGTCCTCGTCCGTGAACTCCTCTCCACCTTCCTTCTCGCCGAGGAAGAAGTTCCCGACGTCGAGGCCGTGGTGGCGCATCGGCGTGCCCTGGAAGGTGCGGCACGGGACCAGGCCCGGCGCCAGCCCGAGCGACCGCACGTAGTCCCCCAGGTCCGCCAGGCGAAGCGGGCCATCGAGGCCGCGCAGGTGCTCGAACAGCCGCACCGCGTCGGGCCAGCCCGCCATCTGCCGCTCCTCCTCCGGCGACAGGCCCGAGGCAACATGGCCTTGCGGCCGGCCCGCCTCGTCGATGGTCGCGATGACGCCGTAGCGAGCGCCGGTCAGCACGCGGGCGCTGTCGACTACTTCTCGCAGCACGGTGCCGACATCCAGGCTCGCGCTGATGCGCAGGATGGCCGCGCTCAGGCGAGAGATGCGCTCGCGCGGCGCCTCGGCCGCGCGACGGGTTTTGTCGCCCTTCTTCATCGGTCCTGTCTCCTCCCGCGGTCGTGTCGCCAAGATCGATTTTCAGGATGTACATAAAATAAATATAAATTTTACTGCAAAAGTTATACAAACGATAAATCAATACTCTAAGATGACTGTAACGATTCGGTTGGCTGCAAACCGGAAGACCACCTTGGGACACAGGTCCATTGGAAACAAGTCCTGGGTCACCAGCTCTCAATGAAACTGAATGGGGGGCGAAATGGCTGTGGAACTGAAGGTAGGCGTAAGGAGACGGATCGATCGGCTGAGGAAGGACTTGGCCGCGGCCACGGAGCGAGTTGCCGCGTTGCGGGATGAGATCAACAGACACCAACTGATCTATGACATGCTCGATGGAAGAAAGACCCCGAATCGATCTTGGCGGGGTCAGCTTCGGGCTGGACCGCTGACGCGGGGGCCGCGCGGTGCGATGATCGATTGGAAGGCCGTTTTCGCGACTCTGCCCGACCAGTTCACGCTGGACACCATGAGCGCCCACGAGGCGGCGGGCGACAAACCTCGCGTGTACCTGAGGCAGGTGCTTGTGCGCTGGTCGAAGGAGGGCCGCATCAAGCGTACCGGCCGCGGCGCGTACCAGAAAGTCTAGACTTCACGCCAACCGGCGTACCTATAAGACCGATATCCTACGCACGGAGTGTATTTTTCTTCCGATCTCGGAAAACGCAGCTTCTATATCGTCCGAAGTGGGATTGGTCAGAAACGCATGGTCAGGGCTTGAAGCGCAGTCCAGCAGTTCAGTTTTCAGGCTGGCAGTCAGGTAGTTCGGGCCGACCCCGGAGACCGTGAAAATTTCGATGTCGTCGTCCTTCGCCAGGGTACATTGTTCGCGTCTGGGTTCGACGCAACCCCCGGGACAGAACCCACCCTGGGGGTGAACGTTGTCCTCACCGTCCGTCAGCAGGATAATGACCCGGCGGTGGTCTGCGTCCAAGCCCTCCAACAACGTCCGGCTCTCTTCCAGGCCGAGGGCGGAACTCGTACCTCCGCCATAGGGCCTCATGTTCCGCAAGGCCCTTTTCACCGGCTCCGGGTCGTCGGTTGGGAGGACCACGCTGGGTTGTATCTGCCCACAGGGTTTTCCAGACCGGCAAACCTCAAGATGCCACGGCACGAAGCCGACAGAGACTTGATCGCCGGATGCCACGACGTTCACGAAGTCAAGGGCAGCCCGCCTCACGGAATTTATCCGGGAATCCCTGTCGTTCGCCGGGCGCGAGTTGGTGTTGACCGCTTTCCTCATGGAGTTACTGACATCCAGCGCCAGGATAATCGTCAGCCCCGGACCGCGTCCGGCGTCTGTCCCTGACCGCACCGTGGTGCCCGTAGAATCGGCGCTGTGGAACTTGGACAGAAGAAGCGAGAAGCTTGCGGACGTGATCTCGACAACGACGGTATCGTTGGCGCGGTCCACCTCAACCAGCGCGTCGAAGTCGATGTCCGGATCCAGATTAGCCCTGGCGTAGCGCGTTGCAACTGCCAAGACTCTGGCGTCCACGTCCTCGTCCGTCAGATCGCGAGGCAGCTTGCCTAGCTCCAGGTTGGCAGCTACGGCGGCAGCATCGGCGGCTGCCCGCAAGAGGTTGCGGCTGTGAACGAACCACAAGTGTTCGGATGCAAGAGCGACGCCGAACACGGTCATCACGGAAAGCAGGACGGCCGCAATGCTGACGGAAGCCCGTTTGTCAGTCCAAAAGCCTACTGCAAGACGAGGAACTCGAGACATTCACATCCTCCAACCTGACCCGTTAGGGAAACCCTTCTATCCCGCCACGTCGTCCGCATACCCATGTGCACCGCCAAGTTTGAACCCGCCCCGCGTCATTTCTTCAGGACCACTTCCTGGCGCGCATCGCCTCGAAAGATCTGCACCCGCACCTCGGTCGGTTCCGTGGGCGGCGGCGCCGGGGCCGCGACGGGCGTCGGCGCCGGCCCGGGAGGGGTTTCGTTCGGTTCGCCCTCGATTGACGGCAGCGAGAGCAGGTGCTCGAAGGCGGTGGCCGTCAGGTTTTCGCGCCGCCGGCCGTCGGTGAGGGAACGCATGGCGAGTGAGATGTCACCCCTGGAGGTGGCAAGGACCAGACGCTCGGCCGCCGCCGGCAGGACCTCGAGGGTGACGGTGCTGGTGCTGTTTCGGGAAGCCGACCGGCTCGGCTTGGTCTGGTTGACCGTGCTCTCCACCTGGCGGTTTACGGCGACGACCCGGATGTCCTCGAGAATCGTCCCGGTGAAGGTGTTGGTCTTCTTCGAATTCCCTTCCTGGACCTTTACGGTGAGGATCACGTCGACGCGGTCGCCGGGATAGATCAAGCCGGCCTGGCTGGTGGCACGGTTGACCATGATGGTGACGGCCCGGTGGTCGGGCCTGAGGGCGGCGGCAAGGAACCCGTACTCGCCGGGACGCACGATTGACGACCAGGTGAGCGGCGTGCCCTTGTACACCGCCCTGCGCACCACGGCTCCGATGACATTGGACGGCCTGGTCTTGCCCTTGAGCATGTGCCCCGAGAGGATGGCGCCGTTGGTGAGCGGCGACCACATGATGTCGTTGACGGTAATGAGGCTCCCGATCGCCAGGTCCTTGGAGGCGGTGAGAACCACCGGCAAGGGTTTCGGCGGAGGTACCGCCGCCTTCGGCGGGGGCGGCGCGGGTTTCGGGCGCAGGTACCACCAGGCCCCGATAATGCCGGTGATGGGCACAATGGCCACAAGAACGGCGATGAGCGCTATACGGGCTTTTTGCATTACGGACCGCCTTTACATGTTCCCGGTCACGGCGAAGGCCCGTAGCGCCAGGAGTGCGATGGCCGGCGGCGCGATGGCCGCGGCGAAAGGAAGATCGTTGCGCAGCCGGCGAGTCGCATCGAACGGCAGCAGGGAGACGAGGCCGAGCCCGAGGCCGAGCAGCCCCACCCCGAACAGGAAGCTCCCGACGTCGGCCGGTCCGACCCACAACGCCGCCACGGCCATGAGTTTCCCGTCGCCGGCGCCGAGCACGCCCATCAGGAACAGCACGAAACCGACCACGAGCAGCACCATACCGGTGAGGATGTGCACCCAGAGCGGCACCATGCCCCGATGGCCGGTGACGGCGACGTCAAGCACGAACAGGCCGACCAGGGCGATTGGAACCGTGTTCGGGATCTGACGGTGGAGGAGATCGAAAACGACCGCCGCCGCCAATAGCGCACAACAGACCATCAGCAGCAACAGTTCAGGCATGAGAATCGTTTCCTCCGCCGGGCACCGATCATTCCGCCGCCGGGACGAAGCAGTCCCGGCCGCGGCCTTTCAGCAGGCCGCACAGGCGCCTCGCCGCCGCCTTGTCCGCCAGGGGACCCACCCGGAGGCGGTAGAACACCCCTCTGTTGGGAACTTCGGCCTTCACCACGCGGTGCGTCAAGGAGCCGAGCAGGTCCTTCTCCTCCGTCGAGAGCCGGCCCCAGGCGGCCAGCGCCCGAGCGCGCGAGCGCGCGGAGTGAAGCTGGACCCCGGTGCCCGCCGCCACGGTTCCGTTGGATTCAGGCACCGCTGCCGCAACCGTTTGCGGCCGGAAACGCGCGGTCCCTTGGGCGTCATCGGAGCCGGAATCCTCTCCCTTCGTTGCGATTGCGGAAGGGTTTGCCGTGCCCACGCCACCACCCGGGGCCCATGTCCCTGCCGGGACGAAGCAGTCCCGGCCGCGGGCTTTCAACAGGCCGCACAGGCGCCTCGCCGCCGCCCTGTCCGCCAGAGGACCCGCCCGGAGGCGGTAGAACACTCCTCTGTCGGGAATTTCGGCCTTCACCACGCGGTGATTCAAAGAGCCGAGCAGTTCCTTCTCCTCGGCAAAGAGCCGGCCCCAGGCGGCCAGCGCCCGGCTGCGCGAGCGCGCGGAATAGAGCTGGACCATGGCGCCCGCCGCCGCGGCTCCGTTGGCTCCAGTTGCCACTACCCGCGGCCGGGAGCGCGCGGCCTCGTGGTCGCCACGAGAGGGAGGGTCGGCGCTCTTGGTTGCCGTTCCGGTTCGGCTGCCGCCGCTCCATTTCCCCGCCAGGACGAGGCAGTCTCGACCGCGGCGTTTCAGTTGACCGCACAAGCGCCTGGCGGCCGCCTTGTCCGCCATCGGACCCGCCCGGAGGCGGTAGAACACCCCTCTCTTCGGAATCTCCACCTTCACCACCCGGTGGGCCAGAGAGCCGAGCAGGTCCTTTTCCTCCGAGGAGAGCCGGTTCCAGGCGGTCAGCGCCCGGTCACGCGAGCGCGCGGAGAAAAGCTGGACCTTGGCGCCCGACGCCAAGGCTGCCAAGGCTGTTTTCTTCTCCAAGGCTGTGATCTTTTCCTTCTTGTCTTTGAGCAGACCCGAAAGCGCGACCCCGTCGCCATCCAACCAGTAGGAAACGGGGTACTTGGCGTAGAGCCGCCTGGCCTCGCTTCCCTCGCCCGACTGGGCAAGCGCGCGGACCAGATTCGCCGTGATGAGCGGATGCCCCGGTGACGACGTGAGGGCCTCTTCGTAATGCGTCCGTGCCCGCGCATGATCACCCTCGATGGTGGCCACCACGCCAAGCCCATTGGCCACCCAAGCCGCTGCCGGCGTGCCGCCGGCCAGCTTGGAAGCGGTGAGAAAGTGGTTCTTGGCCGCCGCGGTGTCGCCGGTGCCAAGGCTCGCCCGGCCGGCGCCGAGCAGCGCCTCGGCCTTGGCGGCCGGCTTGACCGATCTTTCGCCGGCCTCGGCGAAGAGCTTGCCGGCGAGGGTGAAGTCGCGCGCCTCCAGCGCCAGGTACCCGAGACCGAGCCGAGGCTCCGGCGCGCTCGGGAAATGACGGGAGAGTTCGGTATACAACCGCTTCGCGGCCTCGATCTGGCCGGCGTCGGCCGCCGCCGACGCCACCTTGAGACTGCTGTTCAACTGTTGCTGCTGCGCCGGGCCTAGCTGGCCCGTGGGTCGCTCCCCGAACCCCACGCCGCCGCAGGCGCCGAGAGGCAAGGCGAGCCCCGCTGTCACGGCCACCAGGCGTGCGATCCAGGAGAACGTCTTGATTTCCGGCACCATCGTCTCATCCGGAGGCAGGGGAGAGCGGCCCCGGCCTGTCCCCGGCTCCTTGCTGGGTCAGCGATTCGGATCTTCCTCGTCGGCCGTTGGCTGTGCCCGCCTTGGCGCCGCTTGCTGCAGCCGGTCGGCCATCTTGGTGATCAGATTGCGGATTCGATCGAGAGCGGCGGCAAGTTCGGCGAACTCGCCTTTCGCCGATAGCACGATCCTCCCGGTGATGTGGCCCTGCTCCATTCGTTGCACGCGACTGGTCAACCCGCGTACGGGCGAAAGCACCCACCTGCCGAACAGCCAGCACAACAGGATGGAGGACAGCAGCAGTGCCATGCACAGTGCGGCGCCGATCCACAGGACGTCGCGCAGCCAACCCTGTTGGTCCTCCCCCCACTGCATGGCGGCGAGTTCCGGCAAAGCGGTGTGGCTGCTCAGATTGGGCGCTTCGACGATGATCATCCAGTCGAAACCGGGGAAGTTGTCCACGACCGGCGCGTAGTAGCCCGTGCTCGCCAGACGCGCGTAGGCGACCAGACGACTCGGCGGGGATGCGCCGTCCAGGCGGTTCTGAGGGTCGTTGCGGGCGGCGATGAAGGCTCCGGATCGCGCGCCTTCATAGGACAGGTTCAAGTGCGCCAGCGATTCATCCGTGAGCAGGTTGACGTCCGGCTGCATGATCCGCCCGCGAGCGTGCTGAGAGCGCGTTTCGGCGATCAACAACCCATTGCGAGTCACGACCAGGAACTGCGATCTTGGCGAGTCTCCGTCGAGCCTCGGGCCCGATAGCTGGGCATGCAATAGCTGGCCGGGCGCGGAAAGACGGCGCGCGACACGGTCGGTAAACAACTGGGCGAAGCGGACCGACAGGACCGCCTTCATCACGCCGATGGGGTTCCTGGTCCGCTCATCATGAATTCGCACCGAAAGGTCCACCGCCCAGACATTGGCCGAGGAGTCGAACTCGATTTCACCCACGTGAAACCCGGCCGACCATGCCCGTTGCCACCAGGTCTCATCGGACTGGACGAAGTCCGAGGTCGGGTTCGTCATCGCGACGTTGTAGCCCATCTCGTCGGTGAAGAAGACCTCGGCGAAATGCGGGGACATCCTGACCTGTTCGCTCAGGTATGCGCGTGCTCCCGGCGCGAGTCCCAGGCTCTTTCTGGTGCGGAACTTGTTCTCGGCCTGTTGAATCGTGAGGTTGTCCAACCCCTGTTTTTCGTGGGCGGCTCGCACCTTCTGCACCGCCGATACCACCACCGGTGAGGTTGCCCAGGTCTGCGTCTCGACGATGCGTTCGAGGAGGAACCTGTCCATCGACTCCGCCAGACCCGAAGCGGCTTCGGTGAGCTTCAGGGCGTCACCGCGCAAGGCAAGCGACTGAAGAGCGGGCGACGGGCCGCCCTCCGCTCGCAGCCACAGCCAGTACCCCCCCCACCCGGTCGCGACCAGCAGTGGAACCCACACGAGAAAGAACAGCGCCAATGCGAAACGAACACCAAGAGATTGAGTCATCGGACGACATCCCGTCTGGTCGGCTCCAAGTCCCCCAACCGCGCCGGTCGTGGTTGTTGGAACCGAGTGATATTCTCATATTTTGTCAAGTTTATTCCAGTTGTCAACAAGATTTAACATGTTGAAATCATGAAGAACCGCCTGACCGTGACTGTGTTTTCTTTCGTTACCGAAGACCTCCGGTCTCCCGCCCGTGTCCTCCTGTCGTCCGCCGCACATCCTCCTGCAACTCCGCGGAGCCGGCGCGGTTGAAGATTTCCTCCGCCCTCAGAATCTTGGCGCGCGCGGCTTCCTGATCACCGCTCTCGATCTGCGGCTGTCTCCCGGCTTCGCCGGCACCGTGGCCGAGCGCGCGGTCGATCTCCATGGCGGCCTCGTGGAACCGTCGCGCCTCGTCGACGTCACCACGGGAGTCATGGATATTCCCGATATGTCTCAGGGTCGCCGCTTCACTCCGGCGGTTGTCCAACTCACGGTGGAGCGACAGGGCGCTTTCGAAATACGCGATGGCGCGCGTCAACTGGTCCTGGGCCATGTAGGCGAGACCCAGTTCGTCCTGTACCAGCGCGGCGCCGGGCTTGTCCGCGGTTCTGAGGCAAATGCGGACCGCCTCTTCGAAACTCCTGAGAGCGAGGTCGTGCAGGCCCGACTCGGTCAGGGACGAGCCGAGCGCTGCCAGGGATTGGACATGCCCGGCCTCGTCGCCGGAGTCCTTGAACAGCCGGACCGCGTCGGAATAGTGCAGGCGCGCCTTGTCCGCCTGGCCCACGCGGCGGTAAAGATGGCCGACGCGCAGGTGCAACCGCGAGAGCCGGCGGGAATCCCCCTGCGCCTCGAGGCAGTCGATGGCGGTCTCGTACGCCTCGGTGGCCTGGGCCGCATCTCCCTGAAGGTCGTAAAGGTCCCCCAGGTTGGAGGAGGCGGCCGCGCGGACGAAATCGTCTCCACCGGTCTCGCGCAGCGCCTCCTTGCAGTAGACGATGGCCGGAGCGACTCTTCCGCGCGCCAGGCTCGTGACGGCCAGCGCGTTCAGGAAAGGCCCGAACCGGTCACTGCGCGGCAGCGCCTCCTTGAGGTGGCCTTCGGCCTCCTCGTGAAGGCCCATGGCGTTCTCGACGACGGCCAACCGAAGATACTCGCTCGCATCGCCCGGGTTGCGCTCGGCCTGCCGCCGGTCCAGATCGTTCCGGAGCGCGGTCACGGCCGCGCCGGCCCACTCCGGCAGCGACGGTTGGGCCGTCCCCACCAGCAGCAGCTCGTCCGGACAGATGTCGGCGACGATCGAGCGGATCAGCTCGCCGGGCGACCCTTCGGGAAGCGCTTCCGTTGCCGCGGACGAATCGGCCCGCGAAGCGGAACCGCCGTGATCGGCCAGGGGATCTTCCCCGGCATGTTCATCGCTACCTTCGGCGACAGCCACGGCCGGTTGGTCCCCTGACGTCGCGGCCGGCACGGAGAGGTCCGTCGGTTCGGCGTCGTTCGGTTCTTCGGCGGGCTGGGACTCGGGAACGGAGTCGCCGAAATCCATTCCGCTGTACAGATAGGGGGTGCCGGGGTCTACGTCGCCGCTCTCGTCATCCGGTCGCTCCGCGGTTGCTGCCTCGGGCTTCGAACCTCTCTCCCACCAGGGGGACTCGACGACGGGTTCTCTCGCCGCACCTGCTTGCGCGGGAGGGGCGTCCGGCCGGTCCTCCGACGTCACGGCCGTCACGGCCGGCGCGGGTGCCTCGACCGGGTCATCGTCGTTGTCCGGTTCCGCCGTGGGCTGGGACTGTGGCTCGGGAGCAACCTCGCCGAGCCCGGCATCGGGCTCGTCCGCGGCGGCCTCTTCGGGCCTTGAGCCACCCTCCCACCAGTCGGGCCCGGCGACGGGTTCCGCCGCTTCGCCTCCTTCGGCGGGAGGGACGTCCGGCTGTTCCTCCGACATCACGGCCAGCACGGACGGGTCCGCAGGGTCATCGTCGTCGTCGGCCTCTTCAGGCCTTGGACCGCCTTCCCACCAGGCACGCTCGGGTTGTCCCGTTCCGCCTCCTTCGGCGGGAGGGACGTCCGGCTGTTCCTCCGACATCACCGCCAGCACGGACAGATCGACCGGGTCATCGTCGTCGTTCAGTTCTTCCGGCGCCTGTGATTCGAACCCGGGAACGGGCTGGCCGTACCGCACGCCTCTATAGATGTAGCCCACCGCTCCGCGTGTATCGGGCTCGTCCGCCGCCGCCTCTTCAGGCCCGGGACCCCCTTCCCACCACGGAGTGCCGACGACTCTCTCGTCCGGCGCATCCTCGTCTCCGGGTCCCCAGGGCTCGCCAGGTCGCCCGGGGGTCTCGGCGTCGGGAACGGCGCGCTTCTCCGCCCCACCGCTTTGCGCGTCATCCGTAACCGGCGCAGAGCCTGGCTCAGGTGAATCGAGTCCCGCTCGTTCTTCCTTGTCTTCCATCTCCTTGCGTTCCATAGAGGATCCCCGAGTCAAGAGAGTTAAGTTTTCAACAACCGGTGATCTTATCAAATTATCTACAAAGTGGCTATACTTACGCTAACCAGGAAAATCAGTTACATTCATCGAATCCGTGTTGCCTGAAGCCGACAATATCGATCCAACGCAACCCCGCGGCTTCTCCGTCTCGCCGCGTCTGGAGCATCGACGTGGCGTTGTGGCGAAAGAGAAATGATTCCGGTGCGCCGGAAAGAAGGGAGCACTGAGCCATGAAATACTTGCCGTCCGGACAGAAGCGTCTCATCCTTGCTGCCGCCGTCCTGTTTGCGGGGTTGGCCTCGTGTGACAGCAAGCCCTCGGGCGGGCCCGATCAATCGGCGGGGATTTCTCCGAGCCGGATGGCGGACGCGCTGTTCGCGGTCATGGCAGCCGACCGTACCGTCTATTCCAACGAGGTGGTCTATCGCCTGCAGGACGTGGAGGAGGTGGTCAAGGCCAGCGAGCACTGGGACAGTCAGAAGGCCCTGCCGCTGCCGGCCCAGATGTTCCGCATGGGCGCGGGGTTGGTGGCCAAGCAGACCGATGCCTTCAGCTATGCACTGCTGTCCAAGTGGCCCATCAACCCGGAGAGCGTACCCAAGACAGAGGTGGAGATCGCCGGATTCGACAGCGTCGCCGAGAACCCGTCGAAGCCCTACTATGGGCGGGAGAAAATCGAAGACGTCGAGTATTTCACCGCCGTGTATGCCGACGTCGCCGTCTCACCTGCCTGCGTGACCTGTCACAACGCCCACGAGGACAGTCCGCGGACCGACTTCAAGCAGGGAGACGTCATGGGCGGTGTCGTCATCCGGATTCCGTTGCGCTGACGACGCGGAGGGACGGGCGATGGCAGCGGACCCCAGGGAGACCGCGAGGGAAAACGGGAGATGAATCCGTGCTGAAACGACTTCGTATCTTCACTGGCATGGGGCTTGCTCTGGTGTTCTTGCCCGCCGTCGCCTATGCGCTGGACGGCAGGGTCGACGGCAAGCCGGTGCCGGAGTTGCGGGTAACGGTGGATACCATATGGACCGCCTTCGCCGCCGTGCTGGTGTTCCTCATGCAGGCGGGCTTTGCCATGGTCGAGGGCGGGTTTACCCGCGCCAAGAACGTGGCCAACACCATGATGAAGAACTTCGGCGACTTCTCCATGGCCGCCCTGGGCTTCTGGATACTGGGTTTCGGCATCATGTTCGGCAATGGCAACGCCTTCTTCGGGACCACCGGTTTCTTCGTGACGGCGGGCACGGGCGACCTGTATCAGGCTCTGAGCTGGACATCGGTTCCGACCTTGGCGGCGTGGTTCTTCCAACTGATGTTCTGCGCCACCGCCGCCACCATCGTGGCCGGCGCCATGGCGGAGCGCACCCGATTCCTGAGCTACCTGATCTTCAGCTTCTTCATTTCGCTCTTCTTCTATCCCGTCGTGGGGCACTGGATCTGGGGCGGTGGATGGCTCGCGGAGTTGGGCATGCTGGACTTTGCCGGCGCCACGGTCGTGCACTCCACCGGCGCTTGGTTCGCCCTGGCGGGCGTGATCGTGCTGGGGCCCAGGCTCGGCAAATACAGCGATTTGGGCGTGCCCCGCGCGCTCCCGGGTCACAACCTTATGCTCGCCACGCTGGGGGTGTTCATTCTGTGGTTCGGCTGGTTCGGCTTCAACACCGGAAGCATCATGGCCGCCAGGGTAGCCGACATATCGACCATCGCCGCCAACACGAGCCTTGCGGCTGCCGCCGCCGCCATCGGCGCTACCGTTGCGTCGTGGCTGCTGTTCGGCAAACCCGATGTCACGATGGCTCTCAACGGCGCCCTCGCCGGGCTGGTGGCAGTCACCGGTGGATGTGCCTGGGTGGAGCCCTGGGCCGCCGTCCTCTTCTTCGGCTTCCTTCCGGGTGTCGTCGTGGTCTTTTCCGTGCTGATGTTCGAGCAGCTGCAGATCGACGATCCGGTGGGCGCGATATCCGTCCATGGGGTGTCCGGCGCATCGGGGACGGTCCTGGTGGGGCTGTTTCACACGGAGTCCGGGCTGCTCTACGGCGGCGGTGTCGACTTGCTCATGGCCCAGGTGGTGGGCGTGGTGGGTGTGTTCGCCTTCTGCATGTTGGGCGGTCTGGTGATGTTCAACGCCATCCGGATCGTGGTCGGCCTGCGTGTGTCCCCCGAAGCGGAAAGGATGGGTCTCGACGTGGCGGAGCATGGCAACGACGCCTACCCCGAATTCGGCGTTCCCGCGGGTGGCGGGGTGCGAAGAGCATAGTGTGTGTCCCGTCCCGGCCGTTAAAACCAGTTCTGATAGCAGCGTCAGCGCGAGCGCCACGCGGATCCCTTCAGGCGTCACGTAGTCTTTCGAGCCAGTGGCCGAGATCTGCCATGCTTCGGCGTGGGGGAACTTCGGGGGCAGTGTGACAATTCCCTTTGTATTCCTACGGAAAGGGGCAGGAAAAGGAGAATGTCTTCACAAAACTGTTTCAGGCAAGACAGCGGTTTCATTCAATAGAACTAACGGCCGCGGATGTGGAATTGCTGTTTGCCCTATTGGGCGATGAGATAGGACGCGCTGAGGTCGAAATTCAAAAATGGCAAGATATCTTCGAGGAGTACGACTGAAACCGTGAGAGGGAGCAAGGAAAAACCGAGTTCCGCCCGGTTTTCGGCCAATCAAAGCCAAGAGCGAAGAGGAATGACATGTCCCGACTCGGACCCTACTTGCTGATCGCCGCCATTGCCCTAGGAGCATGCACACCACTGCCACACCATGAACATGAGCCGCTAGTACGTCGGGTCGAGCGAATGGAAAAAGAGCAGCAACAGATGAGGGAGGGGCTTCTCCAAGTCAAGACGGAACTTGAGAAGGTAGATGCGAGAACGAAAAAAACACCGTGGTGGCGGACCATTTTTCGGGTCGTGGTTACGCTGATTTCCAAAGCAAGATGAGTAGTGTGACTATTCGCAATTATTCTCTTCCACGCCGCTCGACGACGAAGTCCACCTCGCGGCCGTCCTTGTCACGGAAGTAGGGCAGCCACACGTCGAACCGCTCCGTGTCCTGCTGGTGATGGACCCACTTGATCACGTGGCAGGCGGTGGGGCTTTCGAAACGAAGCCCACAAGGCCGCTGGCGGCAGCTCCCGCCGCAGGATCCGTTGCCTGTGCTCGGCAATGTCCCAGGCGAGGTAGCCGCCGGCCGCGCCCGGCAGGCTGCGCGCAAGCGTGGTCTTGCCAACCTAGCATGGACCGGCCACGAACACTATCTTGCGTTCGAGGTCGGCGAGGACCTGACCGGAAAGGTATCCGGGCGTCTCGGCCATGGGCCGAGTGTGCGTTCATTTTTACCGATAGTCAAAAATAGCCACGGCCATTTTTGACGAGGGGTGGAAATGGCCGCCGACGGGATCGCCGGCGGCCGGAGTGTGCGGATCACCCTTGCGCGACGCCGGCCTTCTCGGCCTCGACGGCAGTGTCGGTGAGGTAGTCTTCCTGCTCGACGATGGTGTACAGGGCCAGTGAGCCGTCATCCTTCACGGGCCTGCCGCCGAAGAAGTGGAAGGCGTGGCCGTCCCGAAGTTGCGCAAGGATGTGGCGGTGCGGGGAGGCTCCAGCAATAGGTGACTGCATCAATGCTGGAAGACCTACTACTTGAACGGCCAGACTGACCACTTATCCAGTGTCCCTTGGCGCCAGATTGAGTTTAGGGTAGCGCGTCCTCATAGTGCACATAATGCGCTCACCGCGTTTATGGCATTGCTCACATGTCTCGAACAACCTCTTGACTACAAGAACTTGTCCGTCGAGAGAGATCGTTTTGTAGCTTGCCAAGAGGAGGCTATCGATCTGTACTCGAACATCGTCAAGCATTCCGTAAAAGGAAACTAATTCGTGGATCAGATCGTCACCCAAGTAATGGAGTTGTGAGATATTGGCGTTGTAAATTTGGGTCTGACGAGCGTCCGAAATATGTGGCGTGAAATGTGGATCCGTTAATTTCTGTTTCAGAAGGAAATATTCTGGCGCGTCGTCAATGGCTGTTTTCAGATCAATGACGTTGACGTTGATTTCAGCAAACAAGGAGCGGATCAAGATTGACCGTACGCGCCTACGCTCAAGGTAGCTGCTTATCCATTCTACAAGCCGGGATACAGTCCAGACCCCCACGGCGGCCCAGAGAACCGGCGCCGTGAGGATCGTGTTCATCCACTCGGTTTCCTGGATCGCATTACCAGTACTCGCGAGAACCACGGTCACGGTCGTAAGCGACGTGTCCACAGGTCACAGACAGGTTGCTAAGCGGACCATCGGGGAGTCCCCTTGTCGTTAGGCCACCTCACACCACGGACCTCACTCCCGATGGTAGGGTGCCTCGTCAGACGGGCATCAGGAACGTGATCGTTCTGACGAAACCGGTGTGTATCAGAGGGTCATGGGTTTTGGTCCACGCATCTCAGCGTCCTCCCTATGTGCCGCTATCGTAGCATTCCACCTTTCGAAGAACAAGGGATCGATGACATGGCCCGTGCTTGTCTTGTAAAGGAAGTCCGCCACACGTACCGCGTGACTGGACTACCCTTGCGCGGCCTGGGCCTTCTCGGCCTCGACGGCGACGTCGGTGAGGTAGTCTTCCTGCTCGACGATGGTGTAGAGCGCGAGTGAGCCGTCATCCTTCACGGGCCTGCCGCCGAAGAAGTGAAAGGCGTGGCCGTCCCAGTCGTAGAACTCGTCGCCGCGCTCGAACATGGCCTTCCAGCGGTATCCCACCGGGCTCCGATGCAGGCCGGTGCGCGCCGGCAGCGCGTCCTCCTGCTCCAGGGTCAGGGTGTCGTCTTCCTTGGCCATGGCTTCCTCGGGCAGGGTCTCCCACATGCGCCGGTAGTTGGGCATGAACTCCTCCGCCCGCACCGTCAGCGCCGTGTGCATGTCCCACCACGGCCCGTGCCCGGCCACGCGCTCGTCCACCCGGTCCGTCAGCTTGTAGATGAGCCGGCCGCCGGCATGCAGGCGAAGCACCAGGTTGCCCTCGGCGACGTTGGGGTTCACTTCCGGCTCGAGCGCGCAGTACTGCTCGAAGAACTTGGCCGTCCTGCCCAGGTCCCGGGAACCGTACACCGCGTGGCTGATGCGTCCGACCCCCTCGGTGGTGCAGATCTCCATGGCGCCGTCGGGCATGTGCTCCGGCGCCCAGAACTCGAACTGGTTGCCGTCGGGGTCGGCGAAGTAGATCACCGTGCCCTCGTCGCCGCCGTCCGCCGTTCGTACCGGGTCGGTGTGAGGGATGTCGTGGCGTTCGAGCCGCCTGACGTGCCGGTCCACGTCCTCGGGCCGGATGTAGAACCCGCACCGGGGCAACTCCTCGCCCAGGGGCTTGGCCGACGGATAGACCTCGGGCTGGAGGAACGCGCCGATGCGGCACGACTCTCCGTCCCACCACAGGAAGCACATGATCGGCACGTCCTTCTTGCGCGCCGTCGTGGTGATGCCGCGGATCGGCCTGCGGGTGATGCCGGTAGCGTTCACTGCCCAGTCGACCCAGCTTACCATGTCGTTGGTGCCCACGATAAAATGATCGATCCAGTGCACGACGCCGCGGGGCTCATGGATTCCCATCGGTCACCTCCTCCGGGCCGTCAGGCCCCGGAATTCCTTGGAACGGACCCTTGCCGGTCCATGACACGCCGATACCAAACGGGTTCGATGGTGTCAACGACGCAGCGGACAGGCCCGCGGGAGCCTGTCCGAGTAATGGAATTTCAGGGGGCGACCGCGGGTCGCCCCTACACGTCCCCCGGATGAACCGCATGTAGCGGCGACCCGCGGTCGCCCTGGCTCAGTCGCCAAGGGATTTCATGTACTCGATGACGTTGTGCCGGTCCTTGGCCTTGAAGTACTTCATGGTCATGCGCGACTTGACCTTGGGGTCCTTCAGGAACTTGCGGAGGAATTTCTTGGGATGCCTGAGGTATTCGAACAGGGTCTCGTCTTTCCAGACCAGGCCCTGTTTGCCCGCCCGCACGTAAGCCGGCGAGTATTTGAACCCCTTGGCCGTTCCCGCGGCTCGGCCCAGGACCTCGTGGAGGGTGGGTCCTTGCTTGTGTTTGCCTTCCACGTCGGTATGGCACACAAGGCAGCGTTTGAAGACTTTCTTGCCGGCCGCCACATCGCCCTCGGCGAAGGCCTGTCCCGCCGTCAGGGCCGCCCAGGCAAGGATCACGGACAAGAGGAAAGCGCCTCGTAACATCGTGGAACCTCCTGTGTGCGCCGTCGACTTTCCTGCAGGCCTGTCGGGCGCAAGCCCACCACAAATGTAGGCGGTGGCATCGCGAAAGAAAAGGGGGCTGCAATGCAATTCGCGAATCGCCTGGGCGAACCAAAAATAATGTTGATGCTCCGATCACGCCGGTGGTAATATGGGTTGCACGAGTCGACTCCCGGCGAAGGACGCGAGGCGGACCGCCGTCGGGAACCGCTTGGCCTCACGTTAAGGCTCGTGGCAGCCCGTGGCAGCCTATTGAAGGTTGGAAGATGTTGCCGTTGAAAGAGCCATTGGGACTGGTCCTCGTTGCTTTGCTCGGGTGCGTCGCGCCGCTGCAGAACCCGGCCGCCGCGACCGGTGCGGAAACGGCGGCGCGGGCCGAGCTGGGCAAGCGACTCTTCTACGACGAACGGCTTTCCGGAGACGTCAATTTCGCCTGCGCGACCTGCCACCAGCCGGACAAGGCGTTCAGCGACGGGCAGCCGCTGTCCGCCGCCTACACCGGGGCCGCGCATTTCCGCAACACCCCCACCCTCGCCAACGTCGGCCGCCGGGCCGCGTGGATGCACGACGGCCGTCTGGGCACCAATCTGAACGACGTCGTCCGCGGGATGATCACCGAGACCTACCTCATGAACATGGACATGAGGCTCATGCAGGAGCGTCTCAAGCAGGACCCGGTCTACGTAAGGATGTTCGGCGTGGCCGGCTTGGGCGAGCCGTCCAACGGCGGCGCCCGCAAGGCCCTCGCCGTGTTCCTGGAGACCATCGTCTCGCGCGGCGCACCCGTCGATTCCGGGACACTGCCGGCCGCCGCCCGCCGGGGGCAGGCGCTGTTCCAAGGCCGCGCCGGCTGCGCCGCGTGCCACTCGGGCGCCCGTTTCACCGACGACCGGCCGCACAACACCGGTGTCCCCGACAATCCGGAGATCTGGGCCGATCCCAGGAGACACTCCGCCTTCGTGACCTACGCCAAGTTCATGGGGATCGAGAACTACATGGCCCTGCGCGAGGATCCCGGCGCTTACGTGCGCACCCACCGGCCGGAGACCCGCCGCAGCTTCATGACCCCGACGCTGCGCGAGTTGAAGTGGACGGCGCCCTACATGCACAACGGCGTGTTCGGTTCGCTGGGGGAGGTCGTGGATTTCTATGACGCCGGCGGCGGCGACGATCCGCTCAAGGACCCGCGGCTCAAGCCCCTGGGGCTGACCGGGGACGAGAAGGCCGATCTCCTGGCCTTTCTCGAGGCCCTGAGCGGCGAGACGTTCGACACCGACGAGTTCGTCTGGCGCGCCGACGACTACGACTACAAGCCGGTTCCGAACTGGCGCAAGGCACCCAACTAGTGTCCTGTCCGGCTCCGGGACACCTGGGGAGACGGCGGTGAACGCGATTCTTGTGATCCTGACAGCCGCGATGCTGGCGGCGGCCGCGCCGGCGGGCGCCGTGCGGCCGCCCGCGCTGGCCCCTCTGGGTCCGCCGCCGGTCCCCGCGGACAACCCCATGTCAGCGGAGAAGGTCGAGCTCGGCAAGCTGCTGTTCTTCGATCCCATCCTTTCGGGCAACTACGCCATGCCGTGCGCCGTGTGCCACTTTCCCGAGGCCGGCTGGTCGGTGCCGGAATCGGTCAGCACCGGCTATCCGGGCACGATCCACTGGCGCAACAGCCAGACCATCATCAACGCCGCCTACTACGGCAAGCTCTTCTGGGCGGGGTCCTCCAAGTCGCTGGAGTCCCAGGCGCGCTCCGCCGCCCGCGGCGCGGTGGCGGGCAACGGCGAGGACGACATGATGGAGGCGCGGCTCGCCTTCGTGCCCGAGTACCGGCGGCGGTTCAAGGAGGTCTTCGGCGACGACTGGCCCAACATCCGGCACGCCTACATGGCCATCGCCGCGTTCGAGCGCACGCTGGTCCAGACCGACACGCCTTTCGACCGCTACATGCGCGGCGACGACGGCGTGCTGAACGCGGCGCAGAAGCGGGGCCTCGCGCTCTTCGCCGGCAAGGCCAACTGCATCGCTTGCCACCGCGGGCCGCTGCTGACCGACGAGAAGTACCACAATGTGGGGGTGCCCCCGTACAAGGGCTGGGAGGACGACGCGGTGGCGCAGATCACCTTCCGTTTCGAGCTCTACGCCAAGGGCAGCACCGAGGACCTCTACCGCAAGACCAAGGACGACCCGGGCCTCTACTTCCGCGCCAAGGAGAAGAAGCACCTGGGCAAGTTCCGCACCCCGAGCCTGCGTTACACGAAGTACACGGCTCCCTACATGCACAACGGCATGATCGAGACCCTGCGCGAGGTGGTGGGGTTCTACAACGGCGGCGGCGGCGAGAACGAGTTCGCCGCCACCAAGAGCCCCTTGATCCGGCCCCTGGGCCTCACCGATGCGGAGATGGACGACCTGGTGGCTTTCCTGGAAAGCCTTTCGGGCAAGGAAATCCTGATGGAGACGCCGGATCTCCCGGTGATGCAGCCGCTGCCGCCTCCGGGCGCGGAGGGCTCGTAGGAGACTGTCGAAGGACGTGGCGTCGCTCGAATGCCGGAGGACAGTACCATGACGATATCCTGCCGAAACCTCCCACGGCCCGCGGAGGGCGGGGAAAAGGAAGGCCCGGCGTCCTGCCTGGTGAGCCGGCGCAGCTTCCTCCTGTGGAGCGGCATCACCACCGCGGTGATCATGGTCGGCGTCCCGGGGCGCCCCGGGGCGCAGACGCCGGCGGTGGTGTCCACCTACCCGCGCAAGCTCATCGGCAAGCTGTCGGAACTGGAGCTGAACGAACCCGTCGATTTCGAGTATCCGGACGAGGGGGACTACGCGGAATCCATGCTGGTCAAGCTCGGCACGCCAGCGGGCGGCGGCATCGGCCCCGGCCGTGACGTGGTGGCATTCAACTACACGTGCACGCACCAGGGCGGCCCGCTCCAGGGCACCTACCAGGCCGCCGACAAGGCGCTGGGGCCGTGCCCGCTGCATCTCACCACCTACGACCTGACGCGCCACGGCATCTTCATCTCGGGACAGGCATACGAGTCCCTGCCGCAGGTGCTGCTGGAGCTGGACGGCGACGACGTCTACGCCGTCGGCATGTTCGGCCTGATCTACGGCCGGTTCGACAACCTTCGGTCCTGAGGACGGGTCCCATGTCTACTCCCTACCATCTCCCCGGACAGAGCGTTCCGCTGCCGCCCGCCGACGCGGAGGTGCTCTCCACCGCGTGCGACTACTGCGTGGTGGCATGCGGCTACAAGGTGTACCGCTGGCCGGTGCGGCGCGGGCGCGACGGCGGCCCCAGGGCCGCCGAAAACGCCTTCGGCGCGGATTTTCCCGTGGAGCCGCTGGGCTCGTGGGTCGCCGCCGACCAGCACAACATCGTGATGCACGAGGGCAGGCCTCACCACGTCGTGATCGTCCCCGACAAGGACACCGACGTCGTCAATCACAGCGGCAACTCCTCGGTGCGGGGCGGGCTGATCGCGCAGAAGGTCTACAACCCCGACAAGCCTACCCGCGACCGCCTGCGGTCGCCGCTGGTGCGGATCTTCGGCGTGTTGATGCCGGTGACCTGGGACTTCGCCCTCGACGTCGCCGCCGAGGTGGGCAACCACGTGCTGGCGAAACACGGCACCAACGCCTACGCCGTGAAGACCTTCTCCTACGGCTATCTCGAGAACACCTACGCCATCACCAAGTACGCCCTGCGGAACGTGCGCACGGCGAACTTCACGTTTCACGACACCCCGTCCGACGTCACCTCCACGCCGGGCTTCCGCGACGCGGGGTTCGACAACTTCGGGCCGTCCTACGAGGACTGGCGCGACGCCGAAGTGCTGTTGATCTGCGGCACCGACCCCTACGAGACCAAGACCATCATGTTCACGGACTGGATCATGCCCGGGATCCAGAACGGGCAGAAGACGATCTTCATGCTGCCGCGCCGCACCGCCGGCGTCGCCTACGCGGAAAGCCAGGGCGGCCTGTACATCGACATCCAGCCGGGCACCGACCTGCCGGTGCTGATGGCCATCGCCCGGGTGATCGTCGAGAACGGCTGGGAGGACGGGGAGTGGATCCGCGAGTGGGTCAACTCCAAGTGGGAAAGCTCGTCCGGGTTCGGACAGGGCACGCGCAACACGCCGTGGCAGTGGCGCACCACCTGGGGCATGTTCCAGACCGACGGGTTCGAGGACTGGAAGAAGTGGCTGCTGGCCCAGGACTATTCCGTCCCGGAGAAGGCCGCCGCCATCGCCGGCATCGACGTCAGGAAGATCCACACCGCCGCCGAGTGGATGGCGAAGCCGCGCGCCGACGGCTCCCGGCCCAAGACCTCGATCATGATCGAGAAGGGCTGCTACTGGTCCAACAACACCGGCAACACCAACGCCATCGCCTCCCTGGGCATCGTCTGCGGCGCCGGCGGGCGCCCCGGCCAGGTGGTGGGGCGGGCCGGCGGACACCAGCGCGGCGGTCTGCGAGGCGGCAGCTACCCGCGCAACAAGAGCCCGGAGAAGCTGCCCGGCCGGCGCCGCAGGGCGCTCGATACCGACCGTTATCTGATGGCCGGCCATACCCGTCTCGCCCACGTCATCGGCAACACCTGGGTGCAGGGCATGTGCGGCACCCAGTCCCTGCAGGAGAAATTCGACGAGTTGACGACCCGCAACCCCCACCAGGTACGGAGCTTCGACCGCAAGGACGTGGCGGAGACGCTGAAGCGGCGGACGGACTCGGGCGGGATGGTGGTGTGGCACCAGGACATCTACCTGGTGGACCCCATCGGCGCGCGCTACGCGGACATCGTGTTCCCGGCCGCCGGCTGGGGCGAGGAGACCTTCACCCGGGCCAACGGCGAGCGCCGCATCCGCCTCTACCCCAAGTTCTACGACGCCCCCGGCGCGGCCCGGCCGGACTGGTGGATCATCGCCCGGCTGGCGCGGAAGATGGGCTTCGAGGGCTTCGACTGGAAGGACTCCAACGAGGTGCTGGAGGAAGGCGCGCGCTTCTCCCGCGGTTCCCGCAAGGATTTCTTCGCGGTCAAGGTGGCGGCCCGGCGCGAGGGCAAGACCCTTCACGACAAGCTCCGGGAGTTCGGCAACAACGGCGTCCAGGGCCCGGTGCTGATGCGCGCCGACGGCACCCTGGAGCAGACCAGGCGCCTCCACGACGTGAACCGGGTGCTGCCGGAGGACGGTCCGGCCGGCGCCACGGTGTTCAACAAGAAGCTGACGCACTTCAACACCCAGACCGGGAAACTGAACCTGCAGAAGGCGCCGTGGGAGCTTTTCTCCAGCTACTGGGAGTGGATGAAGCCGCGGGAAGGGGAGATCTGGATCACCTCCGGCCGCATCAACGAGCGCTGGCAGTCGGGCTATGACGACCGGCGGCGCCCCTACATCGAGCAGCGCTGGCCCGAGAACTGGATCGAGCTTCACCCGGACGACGCCCGCGCCCGCGGGTTGGAGTCGGGCGACTACGCGATGATCCATTCCGACCGCATCCCGGTGCAGAAGGAAACCATCCTGGGCATCGAGCCCGACGACTTCGACTTCGCCGCGCTCCTCCGCAACGGCTACATCGAGCTGACCCGCGGCGCCATCACCGCGGTGGTGATCGTGACGCCGGCCATCAAGAAGGGCGTCGGCTTCATGGATTTCCTGCAGACCAGCCAGCCCGCCAACGCCCTCTCGGGCCGTGTGGTGGACTGGATCAGCGGCAACTACAACTACAAGATGGGCGTGGGGCGGCTCAGGCGCATGGGCGAAAGCCCCTACAAGCGCCAGTTCCGCAGCATGTCCTTCGCCCGCCGCGACATCGCCCTGGAATAATGTTGTTGTCGCAAGGGCGTCGAACGCCCGCACCCGTCATGCCCGCGGAAGAGGCCATGTCAAGAAACCCCTCTCCCTTTGGGAGAGGGTCGGGGTGAGGGTGCCCGAAAGAAGCAGCGCGCCCGGCGCCCTCACCCGGCCTTCGGCCACCCTCTCCCAGGGGGAGAGGGGTCTGCATACGGCCTGGAATCCGGGACGGGCAGCGGGCGGCAGCCTGACGTCGAAGGACCGTGACCGATCCCGCTAGTGTAATCTCCCCGTATCTTCGGGCGCCCGAGGAACCCATCCGCTGCGCGGCCGCCCGTGCCCTCGGCGCGCTGGGCGACGAGAAGGCGGCGCCGGCCTTGGTGGACGCTTTGCTGGACCCGGACCCGGACGTGCGCGCCGATGCCATGGCGGCGCTGGTGTACTGCGCCCGGGCGAAGGACGCGCCGGCGATCCGGCGTTCGTTGCAGGGCGATCCGGTGGGCGAGGTCAAGACCGCGGCCGTGCGGGCCCTGGGCAGGCTCAAGGACGAGGCGTCCACAAAGCTGCTGCGGGCGCTGGCGCGGGATCGATGCGAGTCCGAGGTGGCGTGGGAGGAGGGTTCGTGGGACGACTGGCTGGACGTGCAGGTGGCCGCCATCATGGCCCTGGGGGACATGGGCGCGGAGTCCGCGGTGGACGATCTGATCCGGGCGCGGGCCGACGAGGAAAGCCAGGACCTCGATCACGCGGTCTTCGCCGCCTTGGCCAAGATGCCCGGGCGCGGCGCCGCGGTGCTCCTCGACTTTCTGAATGACGGTGACGCGCGAGTCCGGCGGCGTGCTCTTGCGGCGCTGTCGAGTGCGGGCGGAAGCGCGCTGGAGGGGCTGCACGACCGCCTCGTCGCGGATCGGAGCGCGGCCGTTCGCCTGTATGCGGCGGACCGTCTGGACGTGGACGACCCGGCTCTGTCCACCCTTGCCCTGAAGGACCCCGACGCCGCGGTCCGCGCCGCCGCGCTGCGGCGGGTGGCGCACGTGCGCGCCGATGTCGTCCGGTCGGCTTTCGCGGATCCCGGACCGGAAGTGCGCGCCGTGGCCGTCGAAGCGCTCGCCGCGCGTGGATCCCCCGATGACCGGTCGGCGCTCGAGGCCAAGTTGAAAGCCTGGCTTCGGGAAGGGGACGGTCCCTTGGCGGTTGCATGCGCGGTGGGCCTGCCCAAGGTGGCGGGCAGGGCCGCGCCGGGTCCGTTGCGGGAGGTTGCGGCGGACGCCGAAGCGCTTCCCGAGGTGCGTATCGCCGCGCTCAAGGCACTGGGAGATGTCGGCACGCCGGAGGCCGTCGACGCGTTGCGCGCGGCGACGGTGGATCCCGTCCGCCAGGTCCGCCTGGCGGCGCTGGCCGCCGCTGCTGGGTTGATCCGCACCGGGTCCGGGGCTGGCGCGCTGGAACTGTTGATCGGCGCCATGCGCGGCGATCTTCGATCCGCGGCGTCCACGGCCAAGGAGGATGCAATTCCTGGCGACGGGGCGCCCGGGCCCGGTGAAAGGGGGCCCATCGCCATTGCGTCCGGGGGTGACATCGGCCCGGCGCCGGAGCCGCCAGACGCCGGCGTGGGCCTCGAAGCGTCGTACCCGCGCTCCACGCTCGAAGCGATCCAGGCGGCGGGTTCCGGGGCGGCCGAGGAGTCTCGGGTACCGTCGGCGTCATCGCCCTCCGCCGGGCGGGTCCGGTCCCGCCGCGTGCCGGTGGAAGGCGCGGACGACGTCGACGCCGATATTCGGCTGGTGGCGGTTCGGCTCGCCGCCCACTGCGCGGGCGACGGCATCGACGAGGCGCTGGCGGAAACCGCCCTGTCGGCGGATTCCGACCTGCGGGCGGCCGTCTTCGAGGCCATCGCCCAGCGCGCCGCGGCCATGCCGTTGGCACCCGGCCTAGAGGCACTCCTGGTCCGGTCTCTCGGAGACGAGGATGCCCGTGTGCGATGCGCCGGCGCCCGCGGACTCGCGCACGCGGGCCGCGATGCCGCTCAGCACCTCACCGTACTGCTTGACGACGCCGACGCCTCGGTGCGGGCGGCGGCGGTGACGGCGGTCGCCGTCGTCGATCCCGCGAGAGTCGTGTCGGGTTTCCGCGACTCCTCGTCCCTGGTCCGCCGAGCCACGCTGGACGCCGTTATTGCGACAGGCGAGGATCGTTTGCTCGAAGACGGCCTGCGGGTGCTGGTGGACGGCGGCCGGGCCGACAGCCTCATGGAAGCATGCGCGCGTCACACCGAGGTGACACCCAGGTTGATCGGCGTGCTGAGTGCTCCCAAAGTCTCGAGACCAGGGCTCCGGACGATTCTGGAAGCCCTTGGCGGTGCCTGGTGCGAATGAATCGGAAAGGACACTAGTGTCGTGTCCCGCAAATACTGCACTAACTTGCTTGTCCTTTTCGCCGTCGGCTGCGTTGCTCTTCCTCGCGTGGTGCCCGCCCTGGGGCGACCTACGGTCGCCCCCACTCGTCATCGCGCCTTGCCGACGACGAAAATTCCTGCGCAACTTAGTGCAGGTATTTACGGGACACGACACTAGCGTCGCGTCCCATGATTTCCTTCAGGTCTTGGTGGTGGATTCAGGCTTCCCTGCTTGCGCCGGATTCGGTATCCTTTCGAATACCGGTATGCGCATTCTGATCAACGGACAGCAGGCTTTCGGCAAGGCCGTGCTCGAACGGTTGATGGAGGGTCCCGACGAGGTGGTGGGCGTCCTCTGTCCGCCGGACCGGGAAGGCTCGCCCCCGGGTCCGCTCAAGGAGGCGGGGATGGAGCGGGGGCTTCCGGTCCACCAGCCCAAGACCTTCAAGACGGACGAGGCGCTGGAGCTCGTACGGAGCTTCCGGTCCGACCTGTGCGTCATGGCCTACGTGACGCTCCTGGTGCCGCAGCGGGTCCTGGACGCGCCGCGGCTGGGCACCATCCAGTACCATCCCTCGCTGTTGCCGCTGCACCGCGGCCCCAGTTCCATCAACTGGGCGCGCATACACGGAGACGACAAGACCGGCCTCACCATTTTCTGGCCCAACGAGGCTCTGGACGAGGGCCCGATCCTGCTTCAGAAGGAAGTAGAGATCGGGCAGGACGATACCGTCGGCAGCCTCTACTTCCAGAAGCTGTTCCCCATGGGCGTCGACGCCATCGCCGAGGCCGTGGAGCTGGTGCGGAGCGGCACCGCGCCGCGCATCGCACAGGACCACGGCCGCGCCACCTATGAAAGCTGGTGCCTCGAGGCCGACGCCGAGGTCGATTGGTCCAGGTCGGCGGTAGAGGTCCACCGCCTCATCTGCGGCACCGACCCCCAGCCCGGCGCCTGGACCACCGTCGGCGGCAACAAGCTGAAGCTCTACGGCAGCCGGCTGGGAACCGGATCGGGCGCGCCCGGAGCGGTCCTGGGCCTGTCCGACGCCGGCATGGCCGTGGCCGCCGGCGACGCGAGCGTCGTCGTGCAGCGGGTCAGGGCGCACGACTCCCGGTCCAAGGTCGCTGCCGCCGAATACGCCGCCGAGGCCGGCATCCGTCCCGGCCAACGTCTTCCCCGCGCACGCTAGACCCAAGATTCATACCCGCCCGCCCCGGCGACCCTTCGCCTAACCCTGGAGAAGGCCAAAGCTTGAGCCGCCTCAACATTCCATGTCACAGTTGACGGGAGACCATGGAACGCGCCCGGTTGGACAGGCTCAACGGCATGCTCGACGAGGTGCTCCGGACCAACGGGTTCTATCGACGCAAGCTTGAAGGATGCATCACGCCGCCGCTGGCGGGACCGGAACCGTTGTCCGCGCTGCCGTTTACCACCAAGCAGGAGTTGGTGGACGACCAGCTCCGGCATCCACCCTTCGGCACTGACCTGACCCACCCGCTGGAACGGTACGTGCGCGTGCACCAGACCTCGGGCACCACCGGGCGGCCCATGTACTGGCTCGATACCGAGGCGTCTTGGGACTGGTGGGGCGAGTGCTGGAGGGCCGTCCTGGAGGCCGCCGGCGTAGGGCCGGAAGATCGGATCTTCTTTCCGTTCTCCTTCGGGCCGTTCGTGGGGTTCTGGAGCGGTTGGGAAGGTGCCCGCAAGGTCGGCGCGCTGGCTATCTCCGGCGGCGGGCAGACGACGCAGCAGCGGCTCAAGAGCTTGGTGGACTACGGAGCCACCGTGCTGGTGTGCACCCCGACTTATGCCTTGCACATGGCGGCGGAGGCGCAACGGGCCGGGATGGACCTGGCCCGGGATACGGCGGTCCGGGTGACCGTCCACGCGGGCGAACCCGGGGCGAGCATCGCCTCGACCAAGCAGCGCATCGAGGAGGCCTGGGGCGCCCGCTGCTTCGACCACACGGGAGCCACCGAGATAGGCGCTTTCGGCTTCGCCTGCGAGGGGCCCCCGGGCGCGGTCCACGTCAACGAGGACGAGTTCATCGCCGAGGTGGTGGATCCAGAGAGCGACGAACCGTTGCCGGACGGGGAACGGGGCGAGCTGGTTCTTACGAACCTGGGCCGGGTGGGAAGTCCCGTCATCCGTTACCGCACGGGCGACTTGGTGGAGCCCCGCCGCGGCCCCTGCGCGTGCGGACGCGTTTCGCTGGTGCTGAACGGCGGCGTCCTCGGCCGCGTGGATGACATGGTGGTGGTGCGGGGGGTCAACGTCTTCCCGAGCGCGGTGGAAGGAATCGTCCGGCGGTTCCCCGAGGTGGAAGAGTTCCGCGTCGACGTGCTGCAGACCGACGGGCTGGCGGAGCTAAAGGTCACCCTGGAGCCGGCCGTGGCGGTGAATCCGGCGGGCCTCGGGGAGGGCGTGACCGAGTCCATCAGGGACAACCTGCACATCCGCCCGGTGGTGGAGGTGGTGGCGCCCGGTACGTTGCCGCGTTTCGAATTGAAGGCCAGGAGGTTTTTCCGGAGTTGAGCAGCGGGAATCTCGACAGCGAGACCATCACCGGCAAGCGCTTGCTGCGGCTGCGCGTCAACGGCGAGTCGCACGAGGTGGCCGGCCACGTGACCCACAGCCTCCTGGAGGTGCTGCGGGAGGAGCTGGGGCTCACCGGCACCAAGCACGGCTGCGAGCTGGGGGAGTGCGGCACCTGCACGGTGCTGGTGGATGGCGAACCCATCTATTCGTGCCTGATGCTTGCGGTGGAGGCCGAGGGGCCGGAGATCACCACGGTCGAGGGGCTGGCGCAAGGGGGCCGGCCGCATCCGTTGCAGCAGGCGTTCTCGGACCTGAGTGCCGCCCAGTGCGGCTACTGCATTCCCGGCATCCTGCTGGCGGCGAAGGCGCTCCTGGACAAGGCGCCCGACCCGACGCGCCCGGAAATCGAGGAGGCGTTGTCGGGCAACTTGTGCCGTTGCACCGGCTATACGAAGATCATCGAGTCGGTAGAGCGGGCCGTGAGGGAAATGCAGGGTTGACTGATCAGGGCGCGGAAGGGAGATCGCCATGACGCCGATAGAATGGATCGGAGCCGGGCAACTGGCCGTCGGAGCCGGGCAACTGGCCGTCGCCGCGGTCGGGGTCATCCTCGTGTGGCGGGGTCTCCAGCAGATGCGCCATGCCGGCGACCAGCGAGAGAAGCGCGAGGATGCTCGTCACCGGGAAGCGATGCAGTCGCTGAATGCGAATCACCGCGAAGCGATGCAGGCGCTGGCCAATCAGGCTGAAGCGCTGCGGGTCCTCATCGAGAGGACCGGGGGGAGCCGGGGCGGGGAGGAAACCCGGGCATGAAGAAGAACGGGTTCTCGGTCATCGGCAAGCCGTTGCCGCGCATCGACGGACCGGCCAAGTGCGCCGGCGACACCCGCTACGCGGACGACATCGTCATGCCGCGGATGCTGTTCTCCCGGCTGCTGCGGAGCCCGCATCCCCACGCGCTGATCCACGGGGTCTCGGCCCGGCGAGCGCTGGAGCCGCCGGGCGTCCATGCGGTCATCACCGGCGAGGACGTGCCGACGAAGTTCGGCATCATGCCCTCCACCATGGACGAGGAGGCGCTGGCGGTGGACAAGGTCCGCTACGTCGGCGACCCGGTGGCGGCGGTGGCGGCGGTCAGCGAGGACGTGGCGGAGGAGGCGTTGCGCCTCATCGACGTCGACTACCAAGTGCTCGACCCCATCCTTTCCATCGAGGGCGCCCTCGAAGCCGAGGACCACCGCATCCATACCTGGAACCGGCGCGCCAACATCCAGAAGGCCGTCTCGTTCGAGTTCGGCGAGGTGGACGCCGGCTTCGAGGAGGCGGACGAGATCTTCGAGGGCACCTACTTCTTCCAGGGCAACACCCACCTGCCCATGGAACAGTACTGCGCGCTGGCCACCTACACCCCGGACGGCAAGCTGACGCTTTGGTCGTCGACCCAGACGCCCCACTACGTGCACCGCGCCCTGTCCAGGGTCCTGGACCTTCCCATGGGACACATCCGGGTCGTCGCCACGCCGGTGGGAGGCGGCTTCGGCGGCAAGAGCGACCCGTTCTCCCACGAGATCGCGGTGGCCAAGCTGGCGATGATCACCGGCCGGCCGGTGAAGATCACGCTCAACCGCGAGGAGTCGTTCTACGTGCACCGCGGACGCCACCCGGTGAAGATGTGGATGCGCACCGGGGTCAAGCGCGACGGCACCCTCACGGGCATGTGGTTCCGGTCCTTCCTCGACGGCGGCGGCTACAGCAGCTACGGCCTGGCCACGGTCTACTACACCGGCGCGTTGCAGACGGTGACCTACGATCTGCCGGCCTACAAGTTCGAAGGCGTGCGGGTGTTCACCAACAAGCCGCCCTGCGGCCCCAAGCGCGGCCACGGCACCCCGCAGCCCCGGTTCGCCATGGAGGTGCAGCTCGACGAGATCGCCGACAAGCTCGGCATGGACCCGGTGGAGCTGCGGCTCAAGCAGGTGGTGGAGCCCAACACCGTCACGGTGAACGGCCTGCGGGTGAGCACCATCGGGCTGCGGGAGTGCATCGAGAAGGTCGCCGTGGCTTCCGGCTGGAACGAAAAGCATCGCCTGCTGCCGCCGGGACACGGGGTCGGATTCGCTGCCAGCTCGTACATCAGCGGCGCGGGCCTGCCCATCTACTGGAACGACATGCCCCATTCGGGCGTCCAGCTCCGCGCGGACCGGGGCGGAGGGGTCACGGTCTTCTGCGGCTCGACGGAGATCGGCCAGGGTTCCGATTCGATCCTGGCCTTCGCGGTGGCCGAGGAGTTGGGGCTCCGGCCGGAGGACGTGCGGGTGGTGACCGCCGACACCGACCTCACGCCGGTGGACCTGGGAAGTTATTCGAGCCGGGTGACGGTGATGACCGGCAACGCCGCCGTCCAGGCCTGCGGTAACCTCAAGGAGCGCCTGTTCGAGGTGGCTTCGGAGGTACTGGAGGTGCCCGCCGACGACCTGGAGATGGAGGACGGACGGGTCCGGAGCCGCAGCCTGCCCGACCGGGGCCTCGACTTCGCCGAGTGCGTCGAGCGGGCGGAGACCCGCTTCGGCACGCTGGGCGCTACCGGCAGCTACCGGCCGCCCCGCCATCCCGGAGACTACAAGGGCGCCGGGGTCGGGCCCACGCCCGCCTACAGCTACTCCGCCGCCGTGGTGGAACTCCACTGCGACCGCGACACCGGCGAGATCCGAATCGACAAGGTGTGGATCGCTCACGACTGCGGCCGCGCCTTCAACCCGCTGTGGGTCGAGGGCCAAGTGGAGGGAAGCGTCTACATGGCTCTCGGCGAGGTGCTGATGGAGGAGCAGATCTTCCGGAAGTCCGGCGTGCACAAGATCCCGTCGATCCTGGAATACAAGAGCCCGACGACGTTGGAGACGCCGCCCATCGAGACCATCCTGGTGGAGACCGACGACCCCGAGGGCCCGTTCGGCGCCAAGGAAGCGGGCCAGGGTCCATTGCTGCCGGTAATTCCGGCCGTGTCCAATGCGGTGTACGATGCCGTGGGGGTGCGCATACACGAGATCCCCGTGACCCCGGACAAGATTCTGCGCGCGCTGGACCAGCGGCTGAAGGATCCCACGGTGCCGGCCTTCGAGTTCCCCACGCCGATTCGCTGGGCTCCGGGCCAGGGCGTCGAGGTGCCGCAGAAGAGTTAGAGGTTCACGAGGCGGATTGATGCTGCGACTTCCCGATTTCACTTATATCCGGCCGCGCACGCTGGCGGAGGCGTCCGGCGCGCTTCAGGAGCTGGGCGCCGAGGCCATGGCCGTGGCCGGCGGCACCGACGTCTACCCCAAGATGAAGCGCGGACAGTTCACGCCCCGCTACCTAATTTCGTTGAGCCGCGTCGAAGAGCACCGGGGCATCCGCCGCGAGGAGGGGCGAGGGCTGTGGATCGGCGCGGGCGAGACCCTGAGCGCCGTCGCCGGCCACGAGACCGTGCGCCGGGCCTTCCCGGCGCTGGCCGACGCGGCCGGCCTGGTGTCGACGCTGCAGCTCCGCAACGCCGGCACCATCGGCGGCAACCTGTTCGTGGACACCCGCTGCAACTACTACGACCAGTCGTTCTTCTGGCGCCAGGCCGTGGGCTTCTGCCTCAAGAAGGACGGCGACATCTGCCTGGTGGCGCCCAAGAGCCGGGTCTGCCTCGCCATCTGCTCGTCGGACACCGCGCCGGTGCTGAGCAGCCTGGGCGCCGAGGCGGTGCTCGTGAGCGCCCAGGGCAGCCGGCAGGTTCCGCTGGACACCCTGTACCGCGACGACGGCATCGACTACCTCGCCAAACGGCCGGACGAGCTGCTGCAAGGGGTGTGGGTGCCGGAAGAATCCTTCGGGTGGCGCAACGTCTACCTCAAGCTGCGCCGCCGGGGGTCCTTCGACTTCCCGGTGCTGGGGGTGGCGGCGGCCTTGCGGATCGATGCGTCGGGCACCTGCGAGGGGGCCAGGATCGTCCTCACCGCGGTGGCGTCGGCGCCCAAGGCGGTGGCCGATGCCCACGGGGTCCTGTGCGGCAGGCCGGTGGACGCGGGCGCCATCGACGAGGCCGCCGAGCTGGCCATGCGCGTGTCCCATCCACTGGACAACGCGGACATGGATTACTGGTATCGGAAGCGCATGACCCGCGTCTATGTCACGCGCGCGTTGCGGCGACTGGCGGACGCCGGCGAGACGGCCGGCGGCGCGGACGCGCCCACCGCGTGAGCGAGCCGGAAGGGGAAGCCATGGCGGTACCCGCTGAACTGGAAGCGAGGCTGGCGAGCCTGGAAAGCCACCTGCGCACGGAGAACCCGATCCTCCTGAGCGCGGTCCAGAGCTTCCGCAAGCTCGACGGCATCTCGCGGCGGTTGGGGTTCCTGGCCGCCGACGAGTCTCACGCCACGCGCATCCCGTGGTGGCCGCTGGTGGCGGTCCTGGGGACCTATTCGTCGGGCAAGTCGACTTTCATCAACGATTTCCTGGGCCAGGGGGTGCAGCCCACCGGCAACCAGGCGGTGGACGACCGCTTCAGCGTCCTGTGCTTCGGCAAGGAGCCGGACGTCCGCGTGCTGCCGGGGGTGGCGCTGGACGCCGATCCGCGCTTCCCGTTCTACAAGATGAGTCGCGCCATCGAGGAGATCAGCGCCGGCGAGGGCAGCCGCATCGACGCCTACCTCCAGCTCAAGACCTGCTCCAGCGAGGCGCTGCGAGGCAAGATCTTCATCGACTCGCCCGGCTTCGACGCCGACCAGCAGCGGACCGCGACGTTGCGGGTCACGGACCGTATCATCGACCTGTCGGACCTCGTGCTGGTGTTCTTCGACGCCAGGCATCCCGAGCCCGGCACCATGCAGGACACCCTTCAGCACCTGGTGGCGGAGACGATCCACCGCACCGACTCGAGCAAGTTCCTCTACGTGTTGAACCAGATGGACAACACCGCCCGGGAGAACAACCCGGAAGACATCGTGGGTTCCTGGCAGCGGGCGCTGGCGCAGAAGGGGCTTACCGCGGGGCGTTTCTACTGCATCTACAGCCCCGGGGCGGCCATCGCCATCGAGGACGAGGCCGTGCGCGCGCGCTTCGAGCAGAAACGGGACGTCGATCTGGCGGAGATCCACGGCCGCCTCCGGCAGGTCGAGGTGGACCGCGCCTACCGGGTCATGGGGGTCCTGGAGCACAGCGCCCGCGACATCGAGTTGCGGCTGGTCCCCCGGCTGCAGGAAATGATCACGGAATGGCGCCGCCGGGTCCGTCTGCTGGATGGAAGCGCTTTCGGCGTCCTCTTCGCGGTCGTGCTGGTGTGGACCCTGTGGACCGGAGAATGGAACGGGTTGCGGTTCTCGCACCCCTTCTGGTCCGCCCTGTGGACGGAAACCGGGTGGGCGTATGTCGCCCTGGCAGTGGCGGCCGGGGCGGCGGGCTATATCCATCACACCTTCCGGCGGCTTGCCGCCAACCGGGTGCTGAAGCGGCTCGCGGCGGATCTGGGCGGCGCCCGTGACAACGACGTTGTGAGCGCCCTCGCGGCGGGTTTTCGCAAGAACACGCGGTTCTTCCGGACGGTGTTCGCGGCGCGCCCCGCCGGCTGGAACCAGAGCACCCGCCAGCAGCTCTCCCAGGTGATCACCGAGGCCAACGGCTACGTCCAGGCCCTCAACGACCGCTTCGCCAACCCCGGCGGCAGCCCTGAAACCCCGCCGCCGGCGGACGACCCGCCCGCCGAAGTGCCGGCCTGAACAGGACACGAGTTACCGGATGCTTGGCGTGTAGGGGCGGGTTTTGAACCGGCCCCTACGAGGTCGTTTTCACGGCTGTCTGCAGCGTCCGTTCGAGCGCCGCCGGGGCGGCGAACTGCCGGCCGACGATGCCGGACGAGACGATGAACTTGAAGGCTTCCTCGACGCTGTAGTCGGTTTCGATAACCTCTTCCTCGGGTATCAGCACGAGAAAGCCGGAGGTGGGGTTCGGGGTGGTGGGCACGAACACGGACAGCAATGTGTCGGAAGGGGAGAGGTTGAACGTGTCGATTCTGCGGGTCGCCACCAGCCCCATCATCCAGACTCCCCTCTTGGGGTATTCCAGCAACACCACGCGTTGAAAGCTTCCCTGGGGGCCCTGGAGCGTCTCCACCACCTGCTTGACGGCGCCGTAGACGGTGCGTACCAGCGGCAGACGCATGACCAGTTGGTTGAGCGTCGCCAGGATGCGGCGGCCGACTATATTGGTACCGATCAGCCCGATTAAGAAAATCAGCAATAGGACGATGAGGAGGTTGATGAACGGAACCAGCGGCATCAACCAGCTAAGCTGGTCCAGGTCGAGGAAGGCCAGGAGGCCACGGATGATCGGCGTGCCCGCGTTGCTCAACAGGTTGAACAGGAACGCGATGAGGATGTAGGTGACGAACAGGGGGATCAGGACCAGGATCCCGGTGATCATCGTATTTCTTAGAAAATGGGGCTTCCTGCCTTGCATGGTGAGGCCGGCTGCGCGAGGTGATGAGGACAGAGAATACGCGAACCCTTTGCTGCTGGCAAGAGACCCCGCCCGGACCCCGGCGCCGCGGTTGACATTTTCGTGTAACTCATTTTAAGCTCGGAAAAATCGCTGCATAATTTCACAGCATAGGAGGGCTGCCTTGACGTTCTTGAACGACACGACGGACGCTCTTGAATTCGCTCCGCCCCCGCCCGAGGCCCGCAACGGGAACGGCAGGGACGAAACCCTCGCCGGCCTGGAGGAGGTCCGGCCGGAGGGAGCCTTCGGCCTCGCGGACTACGAGGCGGTCATCGGCCGGCTGGGCATGGACGAGCTCAGGCGGCTGGCGGAGCCGTTGGCGGGCCACGGCTGGGTGAACGTCAATTCCACCGCCATGGGCGGCGGGGTGGCCGAGATGCTGCGCAGCGCGGTTCCCTTCGCCCGCTCGCTGGGAGTCGATGCCCGCTGGTGCACCATTCGCGGCAACCGCGAGTTCTTCCAGGTCACCAAGAAGTTCCACAACCTGCTTCAGGGAGCGGGCTCGCCCATCTCCCTCGAGGAGATCTTCGGCGCCTACCTCGACACCATCGACGAGAACGCCTGCAACACCTTCATCGCGTCGGACCTCACCGTCATCCACGATCCGCAGCCCGCCGCCATGATCATGAACGCGCCGATTCTCGGCAACGTGATCTGGCGCTGCCACATCGACACCTCGGTCCCGGACAAGACCGTGTGGCGCTTCCTGTTGCCGTACGTCAACCATTGCGACGGCGCGGTCTTCACCATGCGCGAGTTCGTGGGTCCGGGGCTCAAGATCCCGGTGTACGAGATCATGCCGTGCATCGATCCCCTGGCGGAGAAGAACCGGCACTATACCCGGGCCGAAGCGCTCGACGTCCTGCAACCGCTGTTCAAGGCCCACGACGTAGATCCCGAACGGCCCATATTCGCGGCCATTTCCCGCTATGACCGCCACAAGAACCAGGGGACGATCCTGAAGGCCTTCCAGCGCATGGCCGAAGCGCGGCGCTGGGACCCGAAGCCCTACCTCCTGTTCATCGGCAACACCGCCTCCGACGACCCCGAGGGCGACGAGGTGCTGAACGAGCTGAGGCAGCAGGGCGGCGATCACCCGGACGTGCGGTTCTGGGTCAACGTCGAGGACAACGACCGGGTGGTGGGGGCCTTGATGCGCATCGCCCGGGGCTTCGTTCACGTGTCCACCCGGGAAGGGTTCGGGCTGGTGGTGACCGAGGCCCTGTGGCAGGGCGCGCCGGTCATCGGTTCCCGCGTGGGCGGCATCAAGCGCCAGGTGATCGACGGCGTGACGGGGTATCTGGTGGATCCGCTGGACGTCGACGCCATTGCCTCGCACATGGCCACCGTGCTGGAGGACGGCGAGGCGGCGGCGGCCTTGGGCCGGCAGGGACGGGAGCACGTTCGGCGGAACTTCCTGCTTCCGGAGTTGGTGAAGCGCTACCTGGTCCTCATGCGCTATCATTCGCGGATCAGCTCGGACCTGCCTTCATTCCGGTATGACGGTCTGACCCACAGCGATATCATTCACGCGTTTCGCCGGCCGCATCCGCGATTGCCGGACTGGCGTGCGGAACCACGGTAGAAGGGGGCGTTCGGCGGCCAAGGGAGGCCGCCACCCGGCATTTTTCTTTACAATTCGGTGAAGCGGACGTATAATGTCGGAACTTTAATGCACTTACGACCCATGGCGCAGCGGGCGTAGAAGGGAGAGGCATGGCAGCTACGAAAATGACTCAGGCGCAGATCGTGACCGATCTGGCGGCGAAGTGCGACTTGAACAAACGCGTCGCGAAAGATTTTCTCGACAACTTGGCGGCGCTCGCCGTCAAGGAGGTCAAGAAGAGCGGGGTCTTCATAGTACCGGGCATCGGCCGACTCGTGAAAACCAGCAGGAAGGCCCGCATGGGGCGCAACCCCGCTACCGGGCAAGCGATCAAGATCCCTGCGAAAAGGGTCGTCAAGTTTCGCGTTGCCAAAGCCTGCAAAGACGCCATCGTCCCTCCCAGGAAGCCCCGATCCTGACACGCGCAAGGCTGGGAGCCACGGGGGGAGTGGCCTCCAGCCGCCATCACGGCCCGCCGGACTCGGCTGACGTTTGAACCATGTCGGGTGAGTCCGGACAGGGCAAGGTGATGGCCGTCTATCACCTGAAGGGTGGTGTCGGCAAAACCGCCACCGCCGTCAATCTGGCCTACCTCGGCGCCGAATCCGGACTCAGGACGCTCGTCTGCGATCTTGATCCGCAGAGTTCGGCAACCTACTATTTCCGTATCAAACCCCGGCTCAAGAAGGCCAGACAGGTCTTTCTCAAGGGGCGGCAGAAGGTCGCCGGCAACATCAAGGGTACCGACTACGAGGGTCTCGATCTGTTGCCGGCCGACTGGTCGCACCGGCATCTCGCTTCCGCGCTGGGCCATGTCAAGCGCTCCAGGCGGCGGTTGAAGGAGATACTCGAGCCGTTCCGCGGCGAGTATGACCTCATCGTGCTGGACAGCCCCGCGACTGCCGCCTTGCTGGCCGAGGGTATCTTCGTCGCGGCGGACCTGCTGCTGATCCCGGTGGTCCCGTCAACCCTGGCCGCTCGGGCCTATTCCAATCTGCGTTCCTTCATCCGGCGCAAGGGATACGGCGAAGACAAGATCTGGCCCTTCTTCTCCATGGTGGAGGCGCGCAAGAAGATGCACCGGACGACGATGGCGGCCATGAGGGAGGAGTTCCCGAGATGGCTGGGGGCCGAGATCCCCTATGCCGCCGACGTCGAGAGCATGGGGCTGGCGCGGGCGCCGCTTCCGGCCTTCCTGCCGGCCGGCACGGCGACTAGGCGCTATAGGGAGCTTTGGGAGGAACTGGCCGCCCTGCTACACTCTTCCCCTTCCTCCCCGTCCGCGAGCGGATGATGATGCCGTCTACGACATCGGCGGTCTCGGAGTCGACGTTCGAGATTCCCCAGGGCCGGCCCGGGCAACGTTTGCTGCGCGAGTTGCGCCGACAATTCGAGTTGCGCGAGGGGCCTCGGCTCAGCCATGAGGCCGTGTACCTGGACACCCACGACGGGCGGCTCTACTCCCAGTCACGCGCCTTGTGGAGTTCCGAGGGCGTGCTCCACCTCGAATCCCTGGATCGGCCGGACCCGTGGAGCCGCATCGAGCTCGACGGCCTTCCGGGGTTCGCCGACAGGCTGCCCCCGGGCGCGCTGCGGGACGAGCTGGTGCCGTTGACCAGGAACCGGGCCCTGCTCGAGCTCTTTTCGGTCCGGTCCCGGGAGCGTACCTGGCGCCGCTGGAACCGCGACCGGAAAACGGTACTGCGGATCTCGGTGAGTCAGGACGAAGCGTCCGACGGAAAGCGGACCGCGCCGCTGGGCTCCTTTGTCGTGGTCCGGCAGGTAAGGGGCTACAAGAAGATTTTCAGGGACGTCTGCGAGTGGTGGGCGAAGCGCGGTTTTCACGCCGGCAACGGCTCGCGTTACAGGAAGGCGGTCGAGGCGTTGGGTCTCGACCCCTTGCGCACGGCGTCCGTCTCCAGGGTGAAGCTCGACGCCTCCATGACCGCCGCCGAGGCCGTGCGCGCCATGATCCGCGCCCAATACCGGGTGGCCCGGGCCAACGAGGAGGGTGTCCTCAACGATACCGACGCGGAGTTCCTGCACGACTTCCGAGTGGCCGTCCGGCGCGCCCGGTCGTATCTGGGACAACTGCGGGACGTCTTTGCCGCCGAGTCCGCCGCCCGGCTCAGGAAGAACCTGTCGTGGCTGGGCAAGTCCACCAACGCGCTAAGGGACCTGGATGTGTACCTGGAGCAGCAGGCCGACTACCGAAGCCTGCTCGCGGCGCCCTTGACGGAGGACATCGCGCCGCTGTTCGAGTTCGCCGCGCGCGAGCGGGAAACGGCCTATCGCACGCTGGTGGGAGTCATGGGTTCCGGGGACTACGATGCGGCGATGCAGCGTTGGCGCTCATCCGTCGAGGACGACGGCAGCCTCGGAATGGGGCGGCGGGGCGCCGAGCTTGTCCTGTCGCTGGCCGGAGCGCGCGTGGCAAGGAAGTGCCGGGCCGTGCTGGAGCAGGGGGCGCGTCTGCGGGATCCGAAGGACGCGGACGCCTTTCATTCCCTCCGCATCGAGTGCAAGCAGCTTCGTTACCTGATGGAGATCCTCGGGGACCTGATGCCCGAGGTGAAGGGCGCGGTGCAACGCTTGAAGAAGCTCCAGGACGCGTTGGGCAGAATCCAGGACCTTACCGTGCACGAAGCCCGGACCCAGGACTTCGCCCGGGCCATGTCGGCGGCCGGAGACGGTCGCGCGCTGCCCGCCGCCGAGGTGCTGGCGTCCCGCATGCGGGTGCAGCGGGAACTGGCATGCGCCAGGGTTCCGGAGCTGTTCGCGCAGTTCAGCCGAAGCCTTCGCGAAACCGAGCCGCCGTACGTCATGTTGTTGCCGTGGCTTCGCCGGATCCGCGACTAGGCCCTCACCCGGCCTTCGGCCACCCTCTCCCGGAGGGAGAGGGGTTGTATCGGCTCTGTTTCCTCCCCTGTCGGAAGGGGCGATGATCTGGCCCCCTCTCCCCCTGGGAGAGGGTCGGGGTGAGGGCAGCCAGCCTGGCTAGCCTAGCGTAGCGGGAACATGGCGGCGCCGATGATGCCGGCGGCGTTGCCGAGGCGCGCGGCTTCCACCCGGCAGCCTACGCCCTGAAGGTGCGGGAAGAACTTCTCGGGCTTCTTGCTGACGCCTCCGCCGATGATGAACAGGTCGACGCCGAGAAGGTACTCCACGTGGACGAGGTAGTCGTTGAGCCGCCGTGCCCATTTCTTCCAGCCAAGGTCCTGGCTGGTGCGGATGCTGGCGGCCGCCCGCTTCTCCGCCGCCTTTCCGCGCATCTCGAGGTGGCCCAGCTCGGTGTCCGGCAGGAGCACACCGTCCCGGAAGATCGCCGAGCCGATGCCCGTTCCCAGGGTGACGACCAGCACGGTGCCGCCCACCCCCTGGCCGGCGCCGAAGCGGAACTCGGCCAGACCCGCGGCATCGGCGTCGTTGCCGATGGCGACCCGCGACGCGCCCAGTTGGGCATGGAGCTCGCCGGCCAGGTCATAGCCGATCCAGGATGAATCGAGATTGGGAGCCCGCTGAACCTGTCCGCTCTTGACCAGGCCCGGGAAACCGCAACCCACCGTGCCCTGCCATTGCAGTTGGCGCTGCAGTTCCTTGATGGCTTCCATGACGGCCGCCGGCGTCGCCGGTTGGGGAGTGGGCAGCCGTACCCGTTCCGTCGTCATCGTCCCGTTTTGTGTGTCCACCAGCGCCGCCTTGACGCCGGTGCCGCCGATGTCGATGCCCATGACCGTGTTTTCTTCGCTCATTGTCCCCTCGGTTGCCGCCCGCGCCCGTTCATGTATCCATGGAGTCCTTAATCGTCTATCATCATTGAAGCACGCGTGGAACACCAAGCCGGTTCCCCGTCGGCACGCGGCATGCTCAACATACTCACAAGTCTGGTGACCGTCCTGGCCCTTACGGTGGCCACGGTCTTCGCCTTCCACAAGCTGCGGCTTCCAACGGTCATCGGCTTTCTCGCGGTCGGCGTCGCCATGGGGCCTCACGGCTTCGGCGTCATCGGACATGGCGAGGAGATCGAGGTCCTGGCGGAGATCGGCATCGTGCTGCTGCTCTTCTCCATCGGCCTGGAGTTCTCTTTCGAGCGCTTCCTGGCGGTGAAGGGGCCGATCATCATCGGCGGCTCCCTCCAGGTGGCGCTGACCGTCCTGGCGGTGACCGCGGTGGGCGTCTACCTGGGTTATCCCCTGCGCATCAGCTTCTTCTTCGGCCTGCTCGCCTCCCTCAGCAGCACCGCCATCGTGCTCAAGATCTACAGCGACCGCGACGAGTTGTCGGCCCTGCACGGACGGCTGGCGGTGGGCACGCTCCTGCTCCAGGACATCGTCGCCGTGCCCATGATGCTGACGGTGCCGGTGCTGGGCCAGCCCGACGCGTTGTCCCTGCAGGTCGTGGGCCTCACCCTGGGGAAATCGGTGCTGGCGGTGGCGCTCATCTTCACCGCCTCGCGTTTCATCGTGCCGTGGTTCCTCCACCAAGTGGCGCGGCTGCGGAACCAGGAGATCTTCGTCCTGTTCGTGCTGCTCATCTGCCTCGGCACCGCCTGGGTGGCCTTCCAGTCCGGCATCTCCCTGGCTCTGGGGGCGTTCATCGCCGGGCTGCTGATCTCCGATTCCGAGTACAGCCACCAGGTGGTGTCCGACATCCTGCCGTTGCGGGACAGTTTCGCGGGGATCTTCTTCATCTCCATAGGGATGCAGGTGGACCTCGTCTTCGTGGGGGAGGAAATATCGCTGATCGGCGGCGCCTGGCTCCTTCTGGTGCTTATCAAGGGCGGGCTGATCACCGCCATCTTCTCGTCCCTGCAGCGTTCGTTCCGGCTCGGCCTGCTGCTGGGGCTGGCGCTGGCCCAGGTGGGAGAGTTCTCGCTCATCCTCGCGCGCATGGGCGGCGCGTTCGATCTCCTTTCTCCCGACCAGGAGCAGCTTTTTCTCGCCACCGCGATCCTCAGCATGCTGGCGACCCCGTTGTTGATCGTCGGCGGAGGACGCCTTGGTTTCGCGCTGCACCGAGGCGATGGGGAGGAAGGGCCGTCGGCGGGCGACATGAGCGGGCACGTCCTCATCGTGGGCTACGGCCTCAACGGGCGGAACCTGGCCCGGGTCCTGCGAGAGGTGGACATCCCCCACAGGATCCTGGACCTGAACCCGGAGGTGGCGCGGCGGATGCGGACCGAAGGCGAGGAGATCCAGTTCGGCGACGGCACGCGCCCGGCGGTCCTGGCGGCCATGGGGGTGGCGCGGGCGCGGGTGCTGGTGGTGGCCATCAGCGATCCCATGGCGACGGCGCGCATCGTCTGGCACGCGCGACGGCTCAACTCCGACCTCTACATCATCGTCCGCACACGGTACGTGGCCGAGATCCCGCGCCTCACCCGCCTCGGCGCCAACGAGGTCATCCCGGAGGAGTTCGAGACTTCCGTGGAGATCTTCGCGCGGGTCCTGCAGGAGTACCACGTGCCGCGCAACGTCATCACCCTGCAGGTGGAGATGGTGCGTCGGGAAGGCTACAGCATGCTGCGCGGGCTGAGGCTGGAGGGCAAGAGCCTGGCCCGTTTCAGCCAGTTCCTCACCGGCGCCACCGCCGACACGTTCCTGGTGCAGGAGGATGCCCCCGGGGCGCATTACACCATCGGTCAGTTGAAAGAGCACTTCCAGGGCAGGACCAGCGTGCTGGCGCTGGTGCGGGACGGGGTCTCGGTGGAGAGTCCGCCCATGGACTACGCGCTACGGCCGCTGGACATCCTGGTGCTCCTCGGCAGCCACGCCGACCTGGACCGGGCCGTGCAGCTTCTCACCGCACCAGCCCCGGATGAGGAGGAAGTCTAGGAGGGGGTTTCCTAGAGCATCCGGGACGAAGCACTCCGGTACTTTAGCCAGCGCAGAATTGGCTCGCATAGCGGTCGGATTCAAAATATCACACAGTACCCAGTATACACTTGACTTGGAGTGGCTTAGCGGATAGTGTTTCCCTTGGAGGCTCGGCCTAGGGGCTGCTTTCGGGTGGCTCCGACGGCGTTGCCTCCTTTCCTTATTCGTAATCCTGCCTCGCCGTGTACGGGTCCGGTACGAACACTATGCCATAGAGATCATGGACTGAGCCGTCCTTGTACGCTTGTCCTCGGAATTGAAGGCGGGCAAGCCAGCGGCCGAACCCGTCGGCGATCTCCCTTCGCACTTCGGCGTTCATGCCTCGCGTCGGCACGCGGAAACCCCAATTCACGCAATAGATTGCCAAGTCAGCCATTTGAACGGGGTAAGCCATGTCCGAAGACACGAAAAAGGGCGTCGGCACGATCCACGTCGAGCGATATCGGCCTGTTTGAGACTTGCGGAAGTATGCCTCGAGTTGGCGCACGAATCGCCGGTCGGCGGTCTTCTCCACCTCATCCATGACCAGAAGGCCGTACTCTTTCTCGTTCTCCAGCAAAGAGAAGTAGCGTTCGAGCAGAAATACTAGATCCTTCCTCAAGAATTCCTCGGCCTCGAACGTCTCCGGCTTGACGACGTCGCATGGAATAGCAGACGCGAAGAGACGAGCCTTGTGATTCACGAGCAACTCGAACATCCCCGTCGCCATCTCCAGGCACGCTTGGCCATAGGCTGTGAACTCGGCGCGGGATGGCGGTTTTTTTCTCCAATCCCTTGGTGAGAAAGCCACGGCAATGTTTCCGTCGCTCCTCGTCGGACATTCGGCGTCCTTGGGCAGCCCATTTGAATCGATCCTTGTCGAGAAGTTTGGAACCCTTCAACTCCGCTCGGAACTGGTTCAGTGGCGTCCCGAATACCGCCAACTCCAGACGTTGCACGCTCTGAACGAATTGCCAAAGCCCGGTGACATGAAGCGCCACACCACCTCTGACTTCATAGGGCGTGGTCATATGGTCATGGCCGCTCTCGTCAAGGAAAAGGAGCCAACTCATCGGGGGAATCTCCTACGGTGCGTTAATGTCCTACCGAAGTTCCGCAAAGGCGTGGTAGATGTGTCGCTTCTCTTCCGTGGGTACACGTTCCTTCTTGGTAACGATCTCATACGCTGGTACAAAGCCCGCACACCAGACGAGCCAAGTTTCCCTAACGAACTGAATGCACAGATGGGGCATTCACCCACACCGACAATCGATGTGTGCAGTTTTCGGTTGCCATAAATTGGGAGATTTACCGTTGTCCGCCACGTGCGCTCCGAGGTGCGTCCTGGCTCCTGTGTCGGTGGCAGTGGCGTAACTCCCTTCTCTGGCCTTACTTATCGAGGCTTTAGCAAACCGCCACCGAGCGGACCACGTCAGTTGTGATGCCTTTTCGATGTTATCTTCCAGGTGTATTCTGCTCCCTCGGCTTCTTATCCTGACTCTGGCGCTGCTATTCCAACTCCTTCACAATTGGAGGCGTGACGACCGATCGTTATCGTTTATAAGCCTGAAAAACACCGAAAGTAAAGATTTCCCTTGACAGTGCTGATTCTTGGATGGTTTAAGTTGAGGGGCGAATAGCCTGAAGGAGAAAAACCATGGACATTCCCCAAGATCTTCTCGAAGGCGTAAATTTTGTCTTTGTGAGTTGCATTGTCACCATCGTTAATCACAGCGACCAAACGATGAAGGACGCAGTTCTCGATACGCTGGAAGAGATAGCCTTGGATCAGAGCACCTCAGCTTCAGGGAGCGAGGCGAAAGCTGCAGCTATACATCTCAAAACCTTACTGAATTCCTAGTGGCCGTATGGGGGTCTGTAGGTGCCGATGGGGTGCCCGGGATGGACGAGCGTGATCTCGAAAGGCTCACGATCTCTCAACTCTCACGCGAGATCGGCAGCAAGGTGGAATCGCCGGTGGAGTTGACCCGTCTGACGCTAGCGCATGTCGGACAGGTGAACTCCGTCTTGAATTCGTACATTACGTTATGAGGGAGCAGGCACTCGCGGCCGCCTAGCAGGCTCACGAGGAGATCGCCGCAGGCCGCTATCGTGGCCCGCTCCACGGCATCCCCATCTCGATCAAAGACAACATCGCGGTCAAAGGGCGTGCCCACAACCGCCAGGGTCTCGGATCCTCGCGGACTGGACGCCCGGCCACGATACGACCGTTGGGCGCCGGCTCAAGGAGGCGGGCACGGTGATCCCGGGGGAAGACCCACATGCACGAGTGGGTCAAGTCGAGCCACACCAACAACGTGTTCTACGGCCCCAGCCGAAACCCGTGGGACACTGCCCGCGCCACGGGCGGTTCGAGCGGCGGCTCTGCCGCGGCGGTGGCGGCGAGCCTAGGACCTGCGTCCATGGCAAAGACAGCGCCGGCTCGGTCCGCAATCCCGCGGCTCTCAGCGTGTGCTGCGGCGTTTCGTCCTCGGGCCTGCCCATCGGCATGCAGATCGTCGGCAGGCCCTTCGACGAGGAGACGGTGCTGGGGGTAGGCCATGCCTACGAGCGCGCCGCGGGGTGGTACGAGAGAACGCCGGAGCTGTTGTGATGAAGACATCGGAAAGACCAAGTTCGGGCAGGATACCCGTTACTCTCGCCGAGGAGGCCGCTAGCCAGACGCGTCAATCCCCGGTGCTCGGAGGAGAAATGAGGCACTTTGGGATCGTTGCCATGATCTGTATGGTTGTGTCTGCATGTGGTGGTACGGCGTCTGTACTAACCTCGACGAAGCTTACGGACCCGTCACGTTCTGTCGCGAAAGGCGTCATATACTCGCTCCCACAAACATGGGTCAGTCTAACTGCGACCGTTGGGGAAAAGAAATTTCCGACGGCCGAGCAGGTGAAGATGATCGCGCAACTCAATGCGAGGATCGCAAAACTGAAAGACCAGATCCAGGCGCTTGAGAAGGACGTCGAGGGCAAGAAGCCCGATGATGAGAAGAAGAAAAGGACCGAGCTGGCACAGCATCAGGCTGAACTGAAAACCGAGAACGAAAAACTCAGCGCGGTATGGGCTCGGGTTTCCACCAAGAGGGGAGTGTCGTCTTCGGTGAAATTGGCCACGGTGACGCCCGATCCTGAACACACCTACAACCTCGCCTACATTCATGACAGCGGAAGTAATGACACGATCGAAATTCAGACCAGCCAGTCTGGTTTGCTTGTGTCCATATCCACGTCTACCCGCGATGAAACCGCGGCAATCGTGAAAGACGTGATTGGTGTTGCCGGCGATGCCGCCGTGTTCTTTGCCACGGGAGGTTTCGTGCAGGCTGCAGATGCTTTGCGCAAGACGAGTGCCGCGAACCAGCAGCGCGCTTCGTGTGCTTATGAACAAGACTTCACAGCGACTTTCGTAATCAACCCTGTGGCGGTTGAAGGCAAGATGGGTGAACACCCTGTCGCTGCAAAGTTCAATGATCTGAGCAAAGGAACGTGCTTCACGGTCAAGGTCTATGACGCCGCGCTCAAAGCCTATCAGCCGTGGTCGCGAGACACGGCAGATATCGATGAAGAGAAGGGTACTGACGTGAGCTCGCCTCGCATCTACTACAGAAGGCTTGGTACGATGTTCATCGAGGTGACCCACGAGGCGTTACCGAACCTTACCGGCGTTATCATGCTTAAAGTCCCGCAGGCCGGAACGATCGGATCAATTGATATCCAAAGGCGTGCGTTGGTGGAGAATAAGGCTGAAGCGGACTTCGAACACGGAATGCTCAAGCGGTTGAAATACGTGGACCCGAGTGAGGATGCGGCAATTGCGAGCATTCCAATCGATTTCCTTGAGGAGTTGTTTGGCATCCCCGGCGAGATCATCAACACAACAAGCTCACAAGTGGAAGCCGAGGCGAAGTTAGTCGAGTCGAGGGCGAAGTTGATCGAGGCTGAGATAAGGCTGGAAGAGGCGCGCGCAAAGCGTCGTGGACAACAGTCCATAGACCAAATGGACGAATAGCAGCAGACGGCGCGGCGGTTGGGTTGAGGCCGCCAGGGGCTTGGTATTCCTGATCGAGGTGCTCTCTGACGGTGCGCATCTGGCGGCGCTCGAGTTCAGAGACCTTGATGGCCCTCCAGCGTTCGGCAGCACGGATCATGGCGCCGAACATGAGCTTGAGGACGGGCTTCTTGCTGAAGGCGTTGGGAATTATCTTGAGCCGCCGGCGTTCCTCGACAAACAGCCGCTCATCGCCGAGGCCGCGCCGGCACATGTCCTGGAAGAAGGCGCTCACCGTCGCGTGGCGGGGGCGGCGCTGCAGCCGCCCCCACGCGGGCAGGGAGGGTTACGGGCTAGATGTCGTAGTAGAGGGCGAACTCGTAGGGGTGGGGCCTCAGCTTCATGGGCTCCACTTCGGCGGACCTCTTGTAGTCCAGCCATGCCGAGATGACGTCCTTGGTGAAGACATCGCCCTTGGTGAGGAAGGCGTTGTCGCGTTCCAGGGCGTCCAGCGACTCTTCGAGGCTGCCGGGCAGCGATTCCACCTTGGCCGCCTCCTCGGGCGCCAGGTCGTAGAGGTTCTTGTCGAGGGGCTTGGGCGGCTCGATCTTGTTGGCGACTCCGTCGAGCCCGGCCATTAGCATGGCCGAGAACGCGTAGTAGGGATTGCAGCTCGGGTCGGGGCTGCGGAACTCGAGGCGCCGGGCCTTCTCGCTGGTGGAGTAGGTCGGGATCCGCACGGCCGCGCTCCGGTTGCGCTGGGAATACATGAGGTTGATGGGTGCTTCGTAGCCCGGCACCAGCCGGCGGTACGAGTTGGTGGTGGGGGCGATGAACGCGCAAAGCGCCGCCGCGTGCTTCAGCAGTCCGCCGATGTAGTAGCGCGCGGTGTCGCTCAGCAGCGCGTAGTTCTTGGCGTTGTAGAAGACGTTCTTCTTGTTCTTCCACAGGCTCTGGTGGGTGTGCATGCCCGAGCCGTTGTCCTGGAAGATCGGCTTCGGCATCATGGTCACGGTCTTGCCGTGGCGCATCCCCACGTTCTTGACGATGTACTTGTACTTCAGCACCTGGTCGGCCATGGCCGTCAGGGTGGTGAAGCGCATGTCGATCTCCGACTGTCCGGCCGTTCCCACCTCGTGGTGATGGACCTCGCACACGATGCCGCAAGCCTCCAGCGTTTTCACCATCTCGGAACGGACGTCCTGCAGGCTGTCCATGGGCGGGACCGGGAAGTAGCCTTCCTTGTAGCGCGGCTTGTAGCCCAGGTTCGGCTTGTCGCCGTTGCCCGAGTTCCACGCCCCCTCGTCGGAATCGATGTAGTAGAACCCGTAGTTGTAGCTCTGGTCGAAGCGGACGTTGTCGAGGATGTAGAACTCGATCTCGGGGCCCCAGTAGCTCGTGTCCGCGAGGCCGGTGGACTTGAGGTACATCTCCGCCTTGAGCGCCACGTAGCGCGGGTCCCTGGTGTAGGGCTGGCCGGTCAGCGGATCCCTGATGTTGCACACCAGGTTCAGGGTGGGCAGGGATGTAAAGGGATCCATGAAGGCCGTGTCGGGATCCGGGAACAGCAGCATGTCCGACTCGTCGATGGTCTGGAAGCCCCGGATGCTCGAGCCGTCGAAGCCGATGCCGTTCTGGAACAGGCCGGTGTCGAACTCGTTGGTGGATATCGAGAAATGCTGCCACAGGCCGGGCAGGTCGGTGAACCGCAGGTCCACGATCTCCGCGCCGTTCTTTTTGGCAAAGTCGATTACTTGTCTCGGTGTCATGGCATTCTTCCTTTCGAACGGGTATTTGCTGACGAACTTTTTGTACAGTTCCGGATTGAGCAAACTCTGTGCCAGAATGGTTCAGGGATGTTTCTGAACCCTCTCCCTTTGGGAGAGGGTGGCCGAAGGCCGGGTGAGGGCGCTCGGATAGGCCTGTATTTCGGTATGGAATGCGCTGCTTGGGCCGGGCGGGCCCTCACCCCAGCCCTCTCCCGGGGGGAGAGGGGGACGTTTGGCCGCTTCGCGGCGACCTTACGCGGTTGCACAACTATTGTTCAGCCGATGCTCAATGATTGGGCACGCGGCTGCCGTTCAGCCGCGCGGCATGTCTGCATCCGGGATGCGTAGCGCGGGTTCAGGGTACCCGCTTGGCGGGTTGGGAGAAGCGCCCGGACCCTGCGAAGCTCCGGCTGAGGGCGATGACCGGGGCCAGACCCGCGGCGACGATGATGAGGGCCGCGATCACGGCCTGGTCGAAGGCTTCGTAGGAGGCGTATTCGTAGACGTGGGTGGCCAGGGTGTTGAAGTTGAACGGGCGCAGCAACAGTGTCATGGGCAGTTCCTTCATGCCGTCGACGAAGACCAGCATGGCGCCCGTGAGGAGGCTGCCCCGCAGCAAGGGGAAATGGATACGGGCCAGGACCCCGCCCGGGCGATGCCCGAGGGATCGGGCGGCGGCGTCCATGTTGGGCGTGATCTTGGTCAGGCCCGCATCCAGCGAACCGAACGACAACGCCAGGAACCGCACGGTGCAGGCGAAGACCAGGGCGCACAGCGTGCCGCTCAGGATCAACCCCGTGGAGGTTTGGTATCGGGTCCTCATGAACCCGTCAACGGTGTTGTCCACGGCCGCCGCGAATATGATCACCCCGACCGCCAGCACCACTCCCGGTACGGTATAGCCGATGCTGGCGACCCGGGTGGCCCACTTGACCAGCGTGGTCCCCGACAGGCGGGCGCCGTATGCCAGAAAGAGCCCCGCGCCCAGGCAGGCCAGCGCGGTAAGGGTGGCCACGGCGATGCTGTTGAAGGCCAGGGTCAGCGTGTCCACGCCCGTGGAAGAGCCGTAGCTGCCCGCCGCCGAGGCGGCCATGAGCACGGCCGGGACCACGAATCCCAGAACCAGCGGCGCGGCGCAGGCGCCAAGCGCCAGCATCCCGCGGTAGCCCCGGAGCCTTGCCAGGGGATGGCGCCGCGGCGCGTTGTGGTTGAACTGATAGCGCCGCCGGCCGCGGGCAATCCTCTCGAGGGTGGCCATCACCATCACCAGCACCAGCACCATGGACGCGAGCTGCGCCGCGGCCGGCGGGTTGTTCATGCCGAACCACACCCGGTAGACGCCGATGGTCAACGTCTGCACCGCGAAGTAGTCCACGGTGCCGAAGTCGTTCAGCGTCTCCATCAGCGCCAGCAGCACGCCCACGGCAATGGCGGGTCGGGCCAGCGGCACGGCCACCCGCCAAAAGCATCCCCAGGTGCCGAGTCCGAGCCCGCGCGCGGCGTCCCACAGACTTTGGGACTGTTCGACGAAAGCGGCCCGGGCGAGCAGGTAGACATACGGATAGAGGACCAGCGACATGAAGGTCACGGCGCCACCCAGGGAACGGACCTCCGGGAACCAGTAGTCGCCCGGGCCCTGCCACCCGAACAGTTGCCGCAGCCCCGTCTGCACGGGACCCGCGAACTCGAGCACGTCGGTGTAGGTGTACGCCGCGATGTACGCGGGCATGGCCAGCGGCAGCAACAGCGCCCATTGCAGCACGGACCGGCCGGGGAACTCGAACATGGTGACCAGCCAGGCCGTGGCGACGCCGACGATCAGGACTCCCGCGCCGACGCCGGCGATGAGCAGCAGCGTCTCTCTGATATAGGTGCCGAGAACGGTGGAGGCGAGGTGCGCCCAGACATCGCCGCTGTTCTCCAGAGCGATTCCCAGCACCGCCAGGAGCGGGCCGGTGAACAGCGCCGCCAGCGCCAGAATACCGAGCGTCCAGCCGTCCACCCGGGGAAGCCATGAAAGGGCCGGGATTCCGGTGATCGGCGACATCGCGGGCGCCGCGCTTGCCGGGCTCGTCTGCATGTCGTGCATCTGCTGGTGGTTCCGGAGCGTGGCGCGCCACGCGCGGTACCGGACGCGGCGGGTTCGAGACCCGCAACTACATCAGATGCACGACCCTAGCACAGGAAATCCCGTTGCTCAAATCGCAAATCTTCGACGGCAGGAACTTTTCAGGAACCGCTTGCCGAACGCGCCCGCTTTGCTTCCCTGGCGACCCTTGGACGGGTCCTCTGAGGGCCTTCCGTGGCCGTGTCGGCTTCTCCGGGGACGGCCTTCGCGGCCTCGGCGGGGTGCCGGTCCAGGTAGGTGCCGCCGGTGAGCACCCGGGTCATGATCCGCTCCAGACGGGCGGAAGGCGAGTCCGGCTGCACCGCGCGGGGGACGGCGTGGAGCTCTCCCGGAACATGGTCCTGCACGAGATCGCCGAAACCCCACCGTGTCAGCATGTCCGCGCAGGTGTCGGGCTCGCGCGCGTCGAGGATCTCCATGCCGCCGTTGCCGTCGGTTTCGACCGTGACCTCCGCGGGCCGTCCGAAGAGGTTGTGGTCGCTGCTGAGGGCTTCCTGGTAGGCGCCCAGGAACAGGATCGCCAGGGCGTAGGAGTCATCCCAGGGCGGAGCGTGGAGCTCGAAAGTGGAGCGGGGCTCCTGGGGGTGCGAGAACTTGTTGATCACGCCGTCCGAGTCGCACGTCAGGTCGGCGAGGATGGCCTTGACGGCGGGTTTGTCCTTGAGCCGGCAGGTGGGCATGATGGGGAAAAGCATGTCCAGTATCCAACTGTCCGGCAACGACCTGAAGATCGAGAAATTGAAGGCGTGCAGCCGCGCGGCGATGCGTTCCAGGGCCGCCTTGTCCTCGCCGTCGAAGCGTCCGTGACGCGAGAAACGGCTTGCCAACTCCACGATTCGGGCGAACGCCGATTCGGCCTGGGCTCGCTGCTTGAGGGAAAGGAACCCCAGGGAGAAGGCCGAGAGCATCTCGTCCTTCTTCTGGTAGGCGTCGTGCAGGTACTCGCGCCAGTTTTTGCTGTTGATCTCCACCACCATGTCGTCGAGCTCGTTGACGGCGTCCACGTTGGATGCACGGGCCCGGGCGCGGCCCGGTTTGGGCGGCAACCTGGGTTGCTCCAGGGGGTCCACGAGCAGGGCCACGTGGTGGGTCACCAGGAAGCGGCCGGCTTCGGTGATGATGCGCGGCTCGGCGATGCGCGCGCGGTCCAGCACTTCCTTGGTGGTGTAGATGATGTCGTTGGCGTATTCCTGGACATTGTAGTTCACGCTGGAATCCGCCGAGCTGTTGCTGCCGTCGTAGTCGACGCCCAGCCCGCCGCCCACGTCCAGCGTGTCCAGGGGAACCCCCAACTCCTTGAGCTCGACGTAGAATCGAAGCGCTTCCTGAAGCGCCTGCTTGAAGTTGCGGATGTTGGTGATCTGCGAGCCCAGGTGGAAGTGCAGCAGGCGCAGGCGGTCGAGCAGCCGGCATTCCTTCAGCAGGCGGGTGGCGTCCAGCAGGTCGGAAGCGGTGAGGCCGAACTTGGAAAGGTCTCCGGACGACTCCTCCCAGCGGCCCATGCCGCTGGCGTTGAGCTTCACGCGCGCGCCCAGCGCGGGACACGACAATCCCTTGGCGCGAAGCTCGCTGACCAGCTCGTATTCTCGCGGCCGTTCCACCACCACGACGACGTTGTAGCCCGCCTCGCTCGCCGCCGCCGCCAGCTCGATGTAGGCGGTGTCCTTGTAGCCGTTGCAGATGATGGGGCCGCCGCTGTCGCCGAGCATCGACAGGGCGATGCACAACTCCGCCTTGGTGCCCACCTCCAGGCCGGCGCCGTAGGGGCGCCCGGCCTCGCAGATGCGCGACACCGTCGCCTTGCGGCTGTTGACCTTGAGCGGGTAGACGGAGGTGTAGGCGCCGCGGTAGTTGAAGGTCCTTGTGGCCGTCCTGAACGCCCGCTGGAGGGTTTCCATCTGCCGGTCGATGAGCTGCGGAAAGCGCACCAGCACCGGTGGACGCACCCCTTGCCGCCGCAACCGGTTGACGAGACCGTCCAGATCGACCTTGTCCCGCGCAGCCGGATTCGTGATGATTTCCAGGTGTCCGGCGGCGTTGACGTCGACGAACCCCTCGCCCCAGGAGCGCCACGCAAACGGCTCACCAGCGCCCAATGGCAGCTTCTTCATCTTCCTGGCCTTGCCTCCCTTTCGTGTCGTGCCGAAACGTTCGCATCGAATCCGTCATTCCGGCCTTCCCGGGAATGACGGAACCGTGCAGTCTAGCACATTTCAAAGCTGTTTGTGTGGGACTGGCGGCGACTTATCTTGCCAGCCGTAGCGGCGCGCCGGCCTCCGGCTTGGCCGTGTGCAGTTCGTTCAGGTAGGCGTGGATGGCTTCCTGGGCGCGTGTTCGTTTGCCGCCCGCAACCGGCCTGTAGCGGTTCTTGAGGTCCTTGTCCAGCACTCGCGCCTTGACGTTGTCGTTCCACACGATGTCCAGCACGTCCCGGAGCTGTTTCTTGAGGGACGGGTCGTAGATGGGGCAGGCCACCTCCACGCGGTGGTCCACGTTGCGTTCCATCCAGTCGCCGGAGGCGATGTACAGCTTCTCGGAGCCGCCGTTGGCGAACGCCATCACCCTGGAGTGCTCCAGGAAGCGGTCGAGAATGGCGGTGGCTTCGATGTCTTCGCTTACGTCCTTCACGCCCGGGACCAGCGAGAACATCCCGCGCACCATGAGCCTCACCTCGACACCCGCCTGGCTGGCCTCGTAGAGCTTTCGGATCAGGCCGCTGTCCTCCAGGTTGTTGACCTTGAGGATGATGTGGGCGGGGCGGCCCCTGCGGGCGTTCTTGATCTCGGCGTCGATGAGCTTCGTGAGCCTGCGCCTGGTGTCGTAGGGCGACACCAGCAGGTGCTTGAAGGTGGTCCGCCGGTAGTTGTTCTCGAGAAAGCCGAAGACACGGCCCACCTCGGCGGTGATGCGCTCGTCGGCGGTGAACAGGCTGTCGTCCGTGTAGATCCGCGCCGTGGTCTCGTTGAAGTTGCCGGTGCCGACGTTGGCATAGAGCACGGTCTTCCGATGCGACACGCGGGTGATGAGGATCAGCTTGGCATGCACCTTGAGCCCCGGCACGCCGTTGATGACCCGGACGCCTTCCTCCTGGAGCCGTTCCGACCAGTAGACGTTGTCGGCCTCGTCGAAGCGGGCCTGCAGCTCCATGACCACGGTGACGCGCTTGCCGTTGCGGCTGGCGTTGATCAGGGCATTGACGATCTTCGAGTTGCGGGCCACCCGGTACAGCGTCATCTTGATGGAACGGACCTTGGGGTCGATGGCCGCTTGGCGCAGGAACTCGATGAGGTAGTCGAAGGTCTGGTACGGGTAGTGAAGCAGGATGTCCCGGCGCCGGATCGCCTTGAAGAACGTCGCCGCGGCGTCGATGTCCGGGTGCGCCAGCGGCTCCAGCGGCGCCGCCGACAGCTTCTTCGGACCGATGCGCGGGAAGCCCATGAAGTCCTTGAAGTTGTGGTAGCGTCCGCCCGGGATGAACGGGCCGGACTCGGTGGCGAGGCCCATCTTGTCCTGGAGCAGCTTGAGCAGCCGCCGGGGAATCCGGTTGTCGTAGATGAACCGGACCGGCGCCCCGGACCTTCGCTGCTTGAGGCCCTTGGAGATCTTCTCGATGTAGCTCTCGTAGAGGTCGTCGTCGAGGTCGAGCTGCGCGTCGCGCGTGAGCTTGATGGTGAAGGCCTCGAACTGGTCGAAGGGGAAGATGGAGAAGATGTCCTTCAGGCAGTATCGGATGACGTCGTCCAGCAGGATGACGTGCTCCCGGTCACCGACCTTGGGCAGGATGACGAAGCGCGACAGCACGTCGGTGGGGATCTCGATCAACGCGTATTCCGAGCGCCGGGACTTGCTGCTGTAGAGGCTGATGGCCAGATAGATGGCCTGGTCCTTCAACTGCGGGAACTCGGTCAGGTGGTTGATCATCAGCGGGATGAGGGTGGGCCGCAGCTTCTGCTGGTAGAACTCCTTGATGTAGGCTTCCTGAGCGGGGTTGAGCTCGTCTTCCTTGATGATGGCAATGCCGTGCTCGTCCAGCTCCTGGAGGATGCTCCGATAGGTGCTCTCGAACTGCGCCTGCTGCTTCAGCACGACAGCGTGGATCTCCTTGAGGACCGCGGAAGGGTCGTCGTGCATGAGCCGCCGCGCGCCGGCGCCGAACTGCTCGAGACGCCGGAGAAGGGCCACCCGGACGCGAAAGAACTCGTCGAGATTGGACGAGAAGATGCCGAGGAAGGTCAGGCGTTCCAGCAGCGGCACCGAGGCGTCCGACGCCTCCTGGAGGACGCGCCCGTTGAACGCCAGCCAACTGAGTTCCTTGTTGCGCAGCGGCAGCGCCTTCTGTTTCGTGCGGCTCGGCATGGCGACAGGAACCGAGTAACTACTACAAATCCCGACACGCTTCAATCCGAAATCGAGGCGCGCGCGACGGCACCCGGCGCCATCACGGCTCGCGCGGCGGAGGTTCCCGGACGGCCCGCGCCGGATGCCGCGCGGAACCGCCGGGACGGCGTCAGGCCGCGGCTTCGGCGTGGTACTGGAGATCGTAGTAGGCGGCGAGGTCCGTGCCCTTGCCCGGGGGCATGCCGAACGACACCCGGAGGTCCAACGGCACCTGGAGGCCGGTCAGGTTGAGATCGGTGGTCGGCGGCAGCGCCGCGAGCTCCCTGGCCGCGCGTTCGTCGTCGATTCCCTGGGCTTCCCGCAGCAGGCCCAGGGCGGCGGCGCGGTTGGCGGGATCGTTGCCCCAACCGGCGGCCTCGATGAGACATTTCAGGAAGGCGACGAGCCCGTCCTTGTGGGCGCCCGCCCAGCGGGCGGTGACCGCGAACACCCCGCCCGGGTAGTCGGGCAGCACCTCGCGGTAGTCCGCCATGCGTTTGAGGCCGGCCGCTTCGGCCTGCTTGTCCCAGGGAGGGTTGAGGATGCCGGCAAAGGTCTTGCCGCTGGTCATGGACTCGAAACGCGGTCCGGTGGCGCCGACCCCGTCGAGCCGGTAGTCTCCCCGGTCCAAGTCCAGCCCGTGGGCCAGCAGGATTCTCCTCAGCACCAGGGCGTAGGCCGTGTCCACCGCGTCCACCGCCAGCGTCCGTCCGCGCAGGTCGTCCCAGTCTTGTATCTCGGGGCGGACGTACACCGGCAGCGACATCCGCTGGGAAGCCTGCGCGACGGCGTGGATGTCGGCGCCTTCGCGCCCCGACCAGGCGAGCACGTTGTCGAATGCGGTGGATGCGACGTCGTAGGTTCCGACGCTCAGGCCGCGCATCTGCTCCGTGGAGCTGCGCGTGATGGTGGTCTCCACCTCCAGGCCGCGGGAGGCGAAGAGTCCCCGTCCGCGCGCGATGACGACGGCCGGGTTCTCTCCGAAAGTGATGAAACGTACGAGCATGCCGGCATCTGTCCCCCTCTCCCTCTGTGAGAGGGTTCCTAACGGATGGCTTCCTCTCCCCTTTCGTTGGTGCGGATGCGGATCACCTCGTCCACGGTGGTGACGAAAATCTTGCCGTCGCCGATCTTGCCGGTCTGGGCCGACTCCAGGATGGCATCCAGGGCGCTCGAGAGCAGCTCCTCGGGCAGCAGCACCTCGATCTTGACCTTGGGCAGGAAATCCACGGTGTACTCGGCCCCTCGATAAAGCTCGGTGTGCCCCTTCTGGCGTCCGAACCCCTTGACTTCGCTCACGGTCATTCCCGAGACCCCCACCGCGGTCAGGGCCTGCTTGACCTCGTCCAGCCGGAACGGCTTGATGATCGCTTCTATCTTTTTCATGAAGTTTCCTCCTGGAGCCCTGGCGGCCTGTAACGTGCGATTGATTACAGGTTACAGCCCGCCAAGCCTTTCTACCAGCTATAACCCCGCTCCTCGTGTTGACTCAAATCCAGCCCCATCTGCTCGTCGTCGTCCGACACGCGCAGACCCATGGTCGCGTTGAGAACACCGAGGATGATCAGGGTGCCCACGAAGGCAAAGACCATGGTGGCCACCACGCTGACGAACTGGATCCAGAGCTGCCCCGGGTTGCCGAGGAAGAGGCCGTCGGCGCCGCCGGAGTTCACCAGCGTCGAGGCGAACAACCCCGTGGCCAGCGCCCCCCAGATGCCCCCGACACCGTGCACCCCTACCACGTCCAGCGAGTCGTCGTAACCCATGCGGGCCTTGAGGTTGCAGGCCATGTAGCACAGGATGCCGCCGCCCGCGCCGATGATGATGGCGGAGACCGGACTGACGAATCCTGCCGCCGGCGTGATGGAGACCAGGCCGGCCACCGCGCCGGTGGCCGCTCCCAGCAGCGTCGGTTTGCCGCCGGTGGCCCATTCGGTGAACATCCAGGCCAGCGCCGCGGCCGCCGCGGCCGTGTTGGTGGTGACGAACGCCACCGACGCCAGGCCGTCGGCGGCGAGGGCGCTGCCGGCGTTGAAGCCGAACCAGCCTACCCACAGGAGCGAGGCGCCGATGACGCTGAACGGCAGGTTGTGGGGCATCATGGCGTCCCTGCCGTAGCCCCTCCGAGCGCCGTAGACCATGGCCGCCGCCAGCGCCGAGATCCCCGAGCTGATGTGGACCACGGTTCCGCCGGCGAAGTCCAGGGCGCCCATGGCTCCCATCCAGCCGCCGCCCCATACCCAGTGGCACAGCGGCGCGTAGATGAAGGTGCTCCACAAGATCACGAACACGATGAAGGTGCTGAATTTCGCCCGCTCGGCGAAAGCGCCGGTGATCAGAGCCGGCGTGATGATGGCGAACATCATCTGGAAGGCCATGAACGCGAGGTGGGGCACGCCGGCCACCAGGTCCGCGTTGGGCTCGGCGCCGACCCCGTTCAGCGCGAACCAGTCGAGGTTGCCGACGATGCCGCCTACGTCCGGACCGAAGGCCAGGGAATAGCCCCAGAGCACCCATACGATGCTGATCACGCAGGCCGCCACGAAACTCTGCATGATGGTGCCCAGCACGTTCTTCGTGCGCACCAGCCCGCCGTAGAAAAGAAACAATCCCGGAATGGTCATCATCAGGACCAGAGCCGAACAGGTGAGTATCCAGGCTGTATCGCCGCTGTTGATCTCCAACGCCTTGTCCCCCGTCGAGAGTGATTTTCCGTCCCGTCAGCGCATTGCGGCCGAACGGATGCACGATGGAAACAGCAAATTGGATGCCAATGTAGCCCGCGTGTCCCCTCCGACTCCCTCTCCCTCCGGGAGAGGGTTGGGGTGAGGGTGTTCGTAAAGGCAGGGTTGCCGGGCAGCCCTCACCCGGCCTTCGGCCACCCTCTCCCAGAGGGAGAGGGGTTGGGTTTGGGACGGGTCGCTGGCCGGATCTGCCCAACAAACGGGCAAATGCGTAGCGAGTAGGCAGGGGGGCGCGGTTACCCGGCCCTGAGTCGTTGCCTCAAGCCGGCGTGCTGCTCCCGAATGCCGGACGGGAGCCGGTCCTCGAACTTCTCGAAGAACTCCGATTGGCTTCGCAGGTTGGTGCGCCAGCCGTCACGGTCCACGTGCAGCAGCCGGCGCATGGTGTCGCTCGATACGCCGGCGCCCTTGCGGTTGATGCCGGATGCCCTAGGCAGGTAGCCGATGGGGGTCTCGTCCGCCTTCCCGTCGCCCCGGGAACGCTCGATGATCCACTGGAGCACCCGCAGGTTCTCGCCGAACCCCGGCCACAGGAACCCGCCCTGGTCGTCCCGCTGAAACCAATTGACACGGAAGATCTTGGGCGGGTTGGTCAACCGCTTGCCCATGGAGAGCCAGTGATTCCAGTAATCGGCCATGTTGTAGCCGCAGAACGGCAGCATCGCCATGGGGTCGCGCCGCACCACGCCCACGGCGCCGGTGGCTGCGGCGGTGGTCTCGGACGCCAGGGTGGCGCCCAGGAACGTCCCGTGGGCCCAGTCGAAGGACTGGTACACCAGAGGAACCAGCTTCTGCCGGCGCGCGCCGAACAGGATGGCGCTCACGGGAACGCCGTTGGGATTTTCCCGCTCGGGGGAGATGGACGGACACTCGCTGGCGGGCACCGTGAACCGGCTGTTGGGATGGGCCACCGGCCCCTCCTTGTTCCACGCGCGCCCGCGCCAGTCGGTGACGCTCCTGGGCACGGGGTCGTCGTGGCCCTCCCACCACACGCCGCCGTCGGGCTTGAGCCCCACGTTGGTGAAGATGGTGTTCTGCTCGATCGTGCGCATGGCGTTGGGATTGGTCCTGGAGTTGGTGCCCGGGACCACGCCGAAGAACCCGGCTTCCGGATTCACCGCCCACAGCCGCCCGTCGTCGCCCACCCGCAGCCAGGCGATGTCGTCTCCGACGGTGAACACCTTCCAGCCCTGCATGGACCTGGGCGGCACCAGCATGGCCAGGTTGGTCTTGCCGCAGGCACTGGGGAGCGCGCCGCAGACGTAGGCGGTCTCGCCCTCGGGGCTCTCGATGCCGACGATCATCATGTGCTCGGCGAGCCAGCCTTCCCGCGCCCCCAGGGCGCTGGCCAGCCGGAGCGCCATGCACTTCTTCGCCAAGAGCGCGTTGCCGCCGTAGCCGGAGCCCACGCTCCAGATGGTGTTGGCCTCGGGAAAGTGGCAGATGAACCGGCGGTCGATGTGCAGGTCCGCCTTTGAGTGGAGCCCGCGGGTGAAGTCGTCGGAGTCGCCCAGGTGTTCCAGGGCGACGTTGCCCATGCGGGTCATGGCGCGCATGCTCAGGGCGACGTACACGCTGTCGGTGACCTCGATGCCGACCTTGCTGAAGGGAGAGCCGGCCGGCCCCATGAGGAATGGGATGACGTACATGGTCCTGCCGGCCATGGAGCCGTCATAGATCTTTCCGAGCCGGTCGTAGGCTTCGTCCGGCGCCATCCAGTGGTTGGACGGACCGGCGTCGTCCCGTTCCCGTGAGCACACGAAGGTCAGGTGTTCCGTGCGCGCCACGTCGTTGGCGGCGCTGCGGTGGAGGTAGCAACCGGGCAGGCTCTGCTGGTCCAGGGGAATGAGGTCTCCGACCCGGATGGCCACCTGGGTCAGCCGCTCCTTCTCCTCTTCCGAACCGTCGCACCACACGACGTCGTCCGGGCGACACATGGCTGCCGCTTCCTTCACGAACTTCCGCACCGACTCATTCGCAACCATGCGCTCCCCTCTACTTCCCCCGTGTCTTCTTTTTCGCCGAGGCCCGGGCGGCATCCTGTTTGGCCGGCGGCCGGGCGGTACGCTTCGAAGGCGCCGTCTTGGCGGCCTTGGGCTTGCCGGCGTCCTGTGCGGTGGCCGGCTTCGGCGGCTTGCCCGTGGGATCGTTGGTGATGAAGTGCCCGCAGTTGATGCAATAGACCGTATAGGCTGGCTCACGGCGGTGGTGAACCGTGTGGAAGTGCCCCTGGGAGCTGTTGATGCTGATGTCTACCTGGTAGAGCTGGATAACGACGTTGTGGTTGCAGTTCGGGCAGACTACCGTTTCAGGTACATCCGTTTTCGCCATCCGAACTCCTAGAAAGACGGCCAAATCCGCGAAATTGCACGTCTCGCGGCCTGTGCCGGGGCACGGGCCACGGGTCAGGGCTTACCTTATAGCGGGGTATGCCGTTCACGTCCAGTAGTCTTCCCGGCCGCCCTGGACCCACCAGTTCTCGCGCGCACGGATGTCGAGTTCGAACCCCTTGCCGTGCTCCCGGGCCAGGTCGTACAGCTTCTTGGCCAGGGCGATATCGACGATGCCCTGACCCCCCTGGTTCTTGTACAGGATGATCTGGTCGTCGCTCGTGCGCCCCGGCGCCCGTCCGGTCAAAATGTCAGCAATATCAACGACTTTATCCCACGTAATGACGCCGTCCTGCACCGGCCAGTAGATGTCGCCCTGCTGCGAGTCCACCGCCTGCTCCCGGGACAGGGCGACGACGAAATCGCACCGTCTGAGGGTGCCGTCGTCGATCTCCCGCCGGGGCTTGTCGAGGTTGCCGCTCTTGACCAGCTCGATGTTGCTGCCGATCACCGAGATGATGTACTGGCCCGGCTCCAGCCACGAGCCGTCGATGACCGGGACGTTGGTGTTGGTCATGCACAGCACGATGTCCACGTCCTGCGCGGCCCGGGGGGCTTCCTCCACGGGCTCCACCGGCACCCCGGTGATCTCGGTCATCTTGCGGGCGAACGACTCCCGGTGCGAGGGCGTGGGGCTGAACACCTTGGCGCTCTCGATCTCCCTCAGTTCGGTCAGTCCCACGAACGTGGAGTACGCCTGGTTGCCCGAGCCGTAGATTCCCACCGTCCGGGCGCCCTCCTTGGCCAGCCGGTCCAGGCCCGCGAGGCTGGTGGCCGGCGTCCGCAGGTCGGCGACCCCCGCCGCGTGCTTGGGACGATGCGCCATGATCCCCAGCAGCGTTCCGGAATCGGTGTCGTAGATCACCGCCAGCTCCGTCTGGTCGGGATTGTACGGCGGACGCCGCTGCTGGTCGCCCACGATGGCCTTGCGGTGCAGCGCCACCTGCGCGCCCACGGCGCCGTAGGTCGCCGCCCCGCCGGCGTAGATGTTGAGCACGGTGTCGAACGGGGCCTCGCCCACATTTCTGTGCAAATTCAGTCGCTTACGAGGCGCGTTGACGCCCTCGGGGGTGGCGATCCTCCTCAGTGCCGCTTCGGTGATGGAGACGGCCTCCGGGAAGGGAACCAGCTCATCCACGTCTTGCGAATGAAAAAACAGCGCCATGATGCCTCCCGATATGGTTGACCGTGGGGACGTCCAGTGGACGGGCAGAAGGAACCCCGGGCGGTTGTCGATTTGAGGTTATCAGATAGCCCGTGCGCCGGGGAAACGCAAGGTGGGCGGAAGCCCGACGCGCCCGCGACCTGAGCGGCGGCGGATTCCCGTAGGGGCGACCGGCCGATCGCCCCTACACATTCCCCGCGATGAACCCCACGTAGGGACGCTCCGCGGTCGCCCACTGGGAATTCTCGGACAGATAGGAAACTAGAAAACCATCTCGACCCTGGACGAGCAGCGAAAGCCGTAGTAGGCGTGGCCCCTGGCCTGCCTGCCCGGGTCCACGCTGTGCCGCGAGGTGGCCGTCAGCCCTTCCGGGCCGCTGGAGGTGTTGCCGCCACGGGTGACCCGCGGATAGGGCGCCGACAGGTCCTCCCGCCCGTCCTTGGGGTCGTAGGGATAGGAGGTCGAGGTGGAGCGCGTCCACTCCCACACCTGACCCGCCATGTCCAGGACACCGTAGGGACTGCGTCCCTTGGGGTAGCGGCCCACCGGCACGGACTCGCCGCGCCAGCCGCCGAAGAAGGCCAGTTCCGGCGTCGGCGGGCCGTTGCCCCACGGGTACAGCCTGCCGTCGGTGCCGCGCGCGGCTTTCTCCCATTCCGCCTCGCTCGGAAGCCGCTTCTCGAGCCACTTGCAGTACGCGACGGCGCCGGGCAACGCCAGTTCCGAGGCGGGGTGCTCCTCCCAGCCGGGCTCGACCTGCCACTTGCCGCCGATCAGGTGGATCCGGTTGTCCTCATCCGCGATGTCCAGGTACTGCTCGCCCTTGGGCCCCACCGGCCCCTTGGCCTGGATGAACTTCGCGTATTCCTTCATCGTGACCAGGTTCCGGTCGATGTGGAACGCGGGCAGGAAGAGCTTGTGGGCCGGCCCTTCCTCGGGCGGACCGCCGTCCCGCCCCATGGTGAATTCCCCGGCGGGAATGAGGACCATGCCGGCATGCTTGCCGTCCGCGGCGCCGGCGGCCGTTGCAGAGAAGATGAGGGTCGTCCAGAGTGCCAAGTACGCGGCAAGGGAACGTGAGGCGGTAGGTGCCATAACCATGACCTCCGGCGTTGTCGTAGACGAACCGGCGATGTCCGTGATGGACCGCGGGAACGTGTCCTGGCGCCCAAGACTCTAGTACGAAACGGCTGAGCCGGTCCAGTTCCGGACCCTCCACGCGGCGGCGGACCTGTGTGGCGCGCCGTCAGGACTCTGCTTGGTGCGGTCGGCGCCGACGCCCGTCTCGTCATTCCCGTGGGACAGCCTGTGCCAAATCACTCCCTCTCCCTCTGGGAGAGGGTCGGGGTGAGGGCGCCCGGAGCGGCAGGGTTGCCGGGGAGCCCTCACCCGGCCTTCGGCCACCCTCTCCCAAGGGGAGAGGGGCTGGATTGGGACGGATCGCAGGCCACCCTCTCCCGGAGGGAGAGGGTTTCGACACAGCCTGGGAAGCGGAAATCCAGGGGCGGGGGCCGGCCGACCCTGGTGGCCCGCATTCGGTGATCGTGCTACGAAAACCCCTGTACGCAGGGAGATTCCTCATGGATGCAGTGCAGATGGAAGTGGTCTACCGGGCCACCGCGCAGATCGCCAAGGAGCTGGCCCTCAACATGCTCCGGACCGGCTATTCGAGCGTGATCAAGGAGAGCCAGGACTTCACGTTCACGATCTTCGACCGCGACGGCCGCATGGTGACCCAGGGGCTGCCGCAGCCGCTGCACATCGGCGGCATCTCGGCGCAGGTGGGCGAGGTGATCCGGGTGTTCGGCGAGGACAACGCCGAAGGCGACGTCTACATCCTCAACCACCCGTACTTCGCCTGCCAGAACCACGCCACCGACGTGACCGTGGTCTCGCCGGTTTTCCACGGCGGCCGGCGCGTGGCCTACATCGCCAACACGGCCCACAAGCCGGACCTGGGCGGCAAGGTGCCGGGCACCAACTCTCCGGACGCCACCGACGTGATCCAGGAAGGACTGCTGCTGCCGGCGCTGCGGCTCTACCGCGGCGGCAAGGTCAACGAGGACGTCAAGACCATCATCATGGCCAACACCCGGACGCCGGAGATCACCTGGGGCGACGTCCAGGCCCAGGCCCTGACCAACTTCTACGGGCTAAGGAAGCTCGCGGAATTGATGGACCAGTACGGCTCGGACGAGGTCACCGCCTGCTGGAACGAGTGGATGGACATCTGCGAGGCGGAGGTCCGCAAGGCCATCGGGAGCATCGCCGACGGAGACTACGGTCCCTGCGTGGACTTCGTCGACGACGACGGCTTGGACCAGGAGCGTTCCTATCGCATCGCGGCGTCCCTGCGGGTGGCCGGCGACGAGCTACACTTTACGCTGGAGTCGTCGGAGCAGGCCCGGGGTCCCATCAATCTTCGCCCGTGCGTTATCCGGAACTTCATCGACTGCCTGGTGGTGGCGGTGCTGTGCCCGGACCTGCCGGTGAACCAGGGCATTTCCCGGCCCATAAAGGTAACCTTCCCGCCCGAGGGCTCGATCCTGAACCCCCGCTATCCCGCGCCGGTCAACATGTACGTCCGGCCCGCCCAGATGGTTACCTCGGTGGTCCAGATGGCGCTGGCCGAGGCCCTGCCCGAGGTGGTGCCGGCGCCGGACAGCGGCGCCGGCGGCTCGGTGTCCATCTCGGGGCAGGATGTCGACCGCGGCCGGTGGTTCTCGCTCTACGACCTCAACTGCGGCGGCGGCGGCGCGCGCGCCGACTTCGACGGCCCGGCCGTGCTGAACTCGCTGGTCATCAATGTGATGAACACCCCGGTGGAGCCCCTGGAGACGGAGTTCCCCCTCCGCATCGAGCGCTACGAGCTGTTCGAGGAATCCGGCGGCGCCGGTTACTACCGCGGCGGCCTCGGCATGGTCCGGGACTGGAAGATGCTCGCCGACGAAGCCTACGTCAACCTGCGGAGCGACCGCTTCAAGCATTCCGCCCCGGGGCTCCACGGCGCCGGCGACGCGCTGCCGTCCTCGGCCTTCCTCAACCCGGGCACGGAGAGTGAGCGGGCGCTCCCGTCCAAGGTCAGCCGGCTCCGGATGGGAAAAGGCGACGTCTTCCGCATCCAGTACGCCGGCGGCGGAGGCCGCGGCGACCCCTTCGAGCGGGAGCCGTCCAAGGTGCTGGACGACGTCCGCGACGGCTACATCAGCGCGGAGACCGCCCGCAATTCCTACGGCGTGGCGGTGAGCGGCCAGCCGCCCGAGATCGACGACGCGGAGACCCGCCGTCTCCGCGGCACGCCTCGAGACGGCGGCGCGCCGGAACGCCCGTAGTGCCTGGCCGGCAAGTCGCGACGACAACCCTTACGGGCGGGTTTCAGACCCGCCCGTGCCCGTAACTCGGTGGACCGCGTGGAACCGCACACCGAAACACCGCGAGCCTGGCTCCGGGATTTCCTCCTGACCTGCGGCGCCCGCTTCGGGCTGTTCTTCGCCATGTTCCTGATCGAGCCGGTGTTCCCCGTCTATCTCAAGAACATGGGGATGAGCTCGTTCATGATCGGCGTGGTCATGGCCGCGTTCCCGCTCGGCGCCACCTGGATCCGGCCGCTGGTCGGCGCCTACATCGACCGCCTGGGCAGCAAGGTCTTTCTCGTCGGCGGGCTGACCATCTTCATCACCGCCGCCACCGGCTATATCTGGACCGGCTCGGTGCTGGTGGCGCTGCTCCTGCGCACCTACCACGGCTTCGGCTGGTCGGGATGCACCACGGCCATCGGCACGCTGGTGGCGGACATCGCGCCGGATCACCTGCGCGGCACCCTCATCAGCTACTCCGGCGCGGTGAGCACCGTGGCCTACTCCATCGCGCCGGCCGTCGCCTTCAAGGTCGTGGAGTGGTATGGATTCCCGACGGTTTTCGCCAGCGGCGCGGCGGCGGCGGGGTTCGGCCTGTTGTCGGCGGTCCTCATCCCCTCACCCGTGCGGGACAAGCCCACGCGCCGGCGGCGGCGCTGGTTCGAGACCTTCATCCTGCCCGAATCCATCGTGCCCGCCGTGAGCATGGGCCTTCTGGGGATCTCCCGCGGCAGCATCATCGCCTTCCTGTCGCTCTATGCCCTGGAGATGGGGGGCGATCCGGGCATCTGGTTCAGCGTCTTCGCGGTGGCGGTGGTGGTGGGCAGGCCCATCTTCGGCCCGCTCTCCGACCGCAAGGGCCGGCCGTTCGTCGTCATCCCGACCTACCTGTTGGCCCTGGTGGGAATGCTGGTGCTGGTGATGGCGCGCTCGCCCATGATGTTGCTGGTCTCGGCCGCCATCCTCGGGTTCGGCTACGGCTCCGTCCACGCGGCGCTCATGACCATGGCCGTGGACCTGGCGCCGCGCGACCGCTGGGGCCTCAGCATGGCCCAATACCACCTGTTCTACGACCTCGCCCTCGGCGCCGGCGGGGTGCTGGCCGGCGTCATGCTCAACCTTACCGGCAACAACTATCCCGCCATGTTCCTTGCCACCACGGTGATCGGAATGGGCGGATTCGTGCTGTTCACGACGAAGTATAGGAGGAGCGCGGCGGGGTGAGAGGTGGAATCGTCGATTTCCTCGCGCATTTTCCAGCCGCGCTCGGGCGCCTCGGGCCGTGGGCGCAGGCCTCCGAGGGTCGCAAGGGCAGGGGCCTCGCCCTGCTGGCCATCGTCGTCTACCTCCCGGCGTTTCTCGGCGGCTTCGTCTGGGACGACTGGATCTTCGTCACCGAACCACTGATCCGCCGCCTCGACGGGATCTTCTCGATCTGGCTCTCGCCCTCGGAGATCAGGTACGAGGATCATTACTGGCCCGTCGTCTACACAAGCTTCTGGATCGAGCACAAGCTCTGGGGACTCCACCCCGTCGGCTACCACGCGGTCAACGTCGTGCTGCACGCGCTGAACTCGGTGCTGGTGTGGCGCCTGCTGCTCCGCCTCGCGGTCCCGGGCGCATGGCTCGCGGCCGCGGTGTTCGCGGTCCACCCGGTGCACGCGGAGTCGGTGGCATGGATCATCGAGCGGAAGGATCTCCTCTCCGCCCTCTTCTATCTTGGCGCGGCTCATGCGTGGCTACGGTTCACAGAGACCCCGAGTCCGGGCCGCTACATGCTCTCCCTCGCGCTCTTTGCCGCGGCGCTGCTCTCGAAGTCCGTCGCGGTTACCCTGCCGGCCGCCCTCCTGCTGCTTCAATGGTGGCGGGAGGGCCGCGTCACGTGGCGCGACGCCGCGCGCCTGGCGCCGTTCTTCGTGCTCGCCTTCGGCGTCGCCCTCGCCGATCTCGCCTTCTACCGCGGCCGGAGCTCCGTCACCTTCGACTATACCTTGGTGGAACGTGCCCTCATCGCGGCCCGGGCGCTGTGGATCTATGCCCGTCAGATCGTGTGGCCCGCGTACCTGCCCGTTCTGTATTCCCGCTGGGAAGTGCACTCGAGCGACATTCTCGGATGGCTCGCCCTCGCCGCCCTCGTCCTCGTCGCCGCGGTGCTGTGGCTCGCGCGGCGCCGGATCGGCCGCGGCCCGCTCGCCGGCGCGCTTTTCTTCGCGCTGACCCTCTCCCCGGTCCTCGGCTTCGTGGACTTCGGCTTCATGCGAATGGCCTTCATCGCCGACCGCTTCCAGTACCTGGCGATGATCGGTCCGCTGGCGGTGCTGCTGGGCGTTGCGGTCCACTGCGTGGGCCGATTCCCCCGCCGGGCCCGCGCCGGAGCGATGGTCGCCGCCGCCGCTGCGCTCTTGGCGCTGGGGTCCCTGAGTTGGCGGCAGTCCTGGATCTACCGCGACGACCTTACGTTGGGCCGTCATATCGTCGCGCTCAATCCACGACACCTTTTCGGCGAGATCCTTCTGAATCACGGACTGAGCGCCCTTGGCCGCCACGAGGAGGCCCTCGCCGCCGCTCGGCGCGCGGTTGATCTCGCCGAAGGTCCCGTCGAATCGAGTCGGTCATACCTCGCTCTGGGCCGTTCTCTACTCGAGCACGATCGCCCGGTCGAGGCGGAGGCGGCGCTTCGTCGATCCGTCGCGCTTTGGCGCGGTAGCAGGCGGGCGGCGGTACCCCGGCTTCAGCTTGCCCGATCCCTGGTGCAACAGGCGCGCTACGAGGAAGGCCTGGCGCTCTACCGGGATGTCCTCGTGAAGGTGGCCGATGACGACCTGGCGCACCTCCACGAGGGCCTCGCCTTGCTCCAGTCCGGCCTCTACGAGGCCGCGGTGGAGTCGTTCAGCCGTGCGCTTGCCGTGGTGCGCGACCTCGAAAACGAGCCCGTCCTGCACGCTTTGCTGGGGGAAGCCCTGCGCAAGCTCGAGCGCTTCGATGCCGCGGCGGCGCACCTGGACCGATCGCTCGCGCTCAATCCCGGCGCCGTCCCGGTCCTGCTCGCGCGGGTCGACCTGGAGATCGAGCGGCGACGCAGGCCCGGCCTTCCCGCGGCGCAAGGCCCTGGCGGGCAGGGCGATGCAGGAGCGATAGGGGTCCGCGCGTGGCTCGCGCGGGCGCGGGAACGGTGTGATGCCGCCATCGAGCACGAGCCGGGTCGCGCGGCCGCCCGGGTCGCGCTCGGCGCCGTGCTCCTGCGGATGGAGGAATACGAGGCCGCGGTTGCGGCCCTCGGCGAGGCATTGGCGCTCGCCCCGGGCCGCCGGGTGGCCCGCGAGGCGCACCGGGTGCTGGGCGAGGTCCTCGAGAAGCAGGGACGGGCAGAGGCCGCCGCCCGGCATTATCGAAGCGCGCTCGACATCCACCCCCTCGAAGCCAGGGTTCTGGAGCGGCTGGGCGGCCTTCATATCGCCGAGGCGCGGTACCAGGAGGCCCTGCCCCTGTACCGCCGGCTCGTCGAAGCCACTCCTTTCGTTGCGCGGGCTCACCTCCATCTCGGCATGACCCTGTATCGCCTCGGCCGCCTCGCCGAGGCGCTTCCAGTCGTGGAGCGCGCCCTGGAGCTGGCCCCGGACCTGGAGGAAGCTCGCAATCTGCAAGCATGGATACACGAGGCGCCGGCCTCCTCCGCCGACCCCGGCAGGGTCTCTCGGGAGGCCACGCCCTTCTGATTGGTGCCGGCCAAAGCCCTTCCGGAGGTGGTGCCGGCGCCGGCGGCGCGGTGCTGGCCGGCATCGTGCCTCAACTTTACCGGCAACAACTATCCCGCTATGTTCCTTGCCACCACGGTGGGGCTCGGCGGGTTCCCGAAGGGTCCCAGTAAAGGCGAAGAAAATGGAGCTATCCGGAACGGGATTGCGCATCGGCATCGACGTCGGCGGGACGTTCACGGACGTCACGGTCCTGGAGGAGGGGACGGGGGAGATCCGGGAGGTCCGCAAGGTGCCCTCCAATCCGGCGGCGCCGCTGGAGGTGCTCGACGGGGTGCTGGCGGACCTGCGCGCCAAGTGGGGCGCCGACGCCTTGTCCTACTTGCTCCACGGCTCCACCCACGCGCTCAACACCGTGCTCGAGGAGAAGGGCAGCCGCACCGGCCTGCTCACCACCCGCGGCTTCCGCGACATATACGAGATCGCCCGCCAGTGGAAGGGCCACGAGGTCTTCAACATCTTCTACCCGGGGGGCAAACGGTTCGTGCCGCGGCGCCGGGTCGCCGAGGTTTCCGAACGTCTCGACAAGTCCGGGGAGGTGTTGGCGCCCCTGGACCTGGATTCCATCGACGAGGCCATGGCAAGGCTCATGGAGCAGGGCATCGACGCCCTGGCCGTCGCGTTCCTGTTCTCCTACGTGAATCCGGCCCACGAGCGGGCGGCGGCGGAGCACATCCGCGCGCGTTATCCGGACCTTTTCATCGCGTTGTCGTCGGAGGTGAACCCGGTGTGGCGCGAGTACGAGCGCACCGCCACCACGGTGCTGAACGCCTATCTCGGCCCGCGCATGGAGCAGTACTTCTCCGGCATGGAGGAGACCGTGCGGCGGCACTTCCCGCGCGCTCATCCCTTCCTGATGAAGTCCAACGGCGGCATCGGCGCGCCGCGGGCCATGGCCCGGTTCCCGGTGCAGACCCTGATGTCCGGTCCCGTGGCCGGGGTGGTGGCGGCCCATGAGCTGGGAGAGCGCACCAGGGTCTCCAACCTCATCTCGCTGGACATCGGCGGCACCAGCAGCGACATGTCGCTGATCCCGGGACGGCCGCTCTTCCACACCGAGTGGCACATCGGGCGCCATCCCGTGCGGGTCGACTCGGTGGAGGTGGAGAGCCTGGGGGCGGGGGGCGGCAGCCTGGCCCAGGTGCGCTACGGCAAGGTCCTCCAGGTGGGGCCGCAGAGCGCCGGGGCGGTGCCGGGGCCGGCCTGTTACATGCGCGGCGGCGAGCGGCCGACGTTGACCGACGCGCTGGTGCAACTTCGCCACCTGAATCCCCGGGCGCTGCTCCAGGGCGAGATGACCATCGATGCGGAGCTGTCGGCGGAGGCCATCCGCCGGGAGGTGGCCGGGCCCCTGGGCATGTCCGAGGACGACGCGGCCTTGGGAATCCTGCGCGTGCTCGTGGCCAACATCGTCTCCTCCATGCGCACCATTACCATCGAGCGGGGCTTCAATCCCGCGGACTTCGTGCTCGCGCCTTTCGGTGGCATGGGACCGACGCTGGCCACGGCGGTGGCTTCTTCCCTGGGCATCGGCCGGATACTCGTTCCGGCGGACCCGGGCAACTTCAGCGCCTTCGGCATGCTGCTGTCGGACCTGCGGACGGACGCGGTCACCACGCGGGTGGTGGCGCTCACGCCGGAGTCCCTGGAGGAGGCGTTGGCGGCCCTGCGCGACCTCGAAGAGGCGGTGCGGCGCGACCTCGCCGCCCAAGGGCCGTCCCCCGACCAGATCCGTGTTGATTGGCTGCTGGACATGCGTTACCGTGAGCAGGCCTACGAGTTGACGGTGCCCATCGCCAAGGATCCCGTGAAGCTCAACGTCGATGAGATCTGTGAGCGGTTCGGCCAGGCCCACGAGCGGCGCTACGGCCACCGGGCGGACGACGAGGTGGTCGAGGTGGTGAACCTGCGGGCTTCCGCCTACGCCTCCCTGGGCAAGCCGGAGCTATCGCGGGGCGAGGACACTGGCGCGCGGGGGCCCGCGGCGGAGGAGCACCGTCGCGCCCTCATGCTCGACGGCGCGCACGACGTGCCGGTGTTTCGCCGGGACGGCTTGGCGCCGGGCGCGGAGTTGATCGGCCCCGTCATCGTCGAGGAGAAGACCTCCACCACCGTGGTGGAACCGGGCTGGACGCTGCGCGTCGATCCGGAGGGCAATCTCGATCTCACGCGCGTACCCTGAGACGCGCGGTCCAAACCCCCTCTCCCCCTGGGAGAGGGTCGGGGTGAGGGCCACACAAACACTGCCAGAATTTGGCCATAAGCACGGAGGCAAACATGAAGATTCTGATTACGGGCGGCATGGGCGTGAACGGCGCGGTGACCGCGAGGCACTTGATCCGGGACGGAGTGCGGCCCGTGCTGATGGACAACCGGATGGACACCTCGCTGATCTCGGACATCGAGAAGGACGTGGACCTGGTGATCGGGGACATCCTGGACCCCGAGGGCCTGGACAAGATCATCGTCGACAACGGCATCACCCACGTGGCCCATCTGGCGGCGCTGATGCCCATTCCGGCGGAGACGGACCCGGCGCTGGGCATCAAGGTCGGCGTCGACGGGACCCTCAACGTGCTGGAGATCGCGCGGCACCGGGGCCTCGAGCGGGTGGTGTTCACCAGCTCCAAGGCGGTGTACGGCGAGATCTTCGGGAAGCATGCCTACCCCGACTACGTCCCGGTGAACGAGGAGCACCCCCAGAACCCGGCGGACCTCTACGGCACCATCAAGGTGTGCTGCGAGACCCTGTGCACCTACTACCAGAAGAAGTACGGCGTGAGCTCGGTGGTCCTTCGCTTCGGCTCCATCTACGGTCCCGGCAAGGAAGTGCGCCACGGCGCGCTGTCGCTCTACGGCCAGATGATCGAGAAGGTCATGTCCGGCCAGGGCTTCGCGGCCGAGGGCGGGGACCAGTCCAACGAGGCCCTCTACGTGGGCGACGTGGCCCGCTCCATCATCCTGGGCCTGCAGGTCAAGGACCCTGCCGAGCGCACCTTCAACATCGGCACCGGCGTGGGCGTCACGCTCCACGATTTCAAGCGCATCCTCGGAGGACTCTATCCGGACAGCAAGATCGAGATCAGCTCGGGGCTGGAATTCCGCATGACCGAGAAGAAGAGCTACTGCATCTTCGACATCAGCAAGGCCAAGGAGCACCTGGGCTTCACCCCGGCCTACGACCTCGAAGCGGGTATCAAGGACTACATCGAGACTATCGAGCGGCTCAGGCCGCAGTAGGACTCGTCATCCGGGACTTGATCCGGGATCCGGAGCCAGGGGGCGACTACGCCGCCCCTTGCCGCTCCAGGATGTGGGCCATGTCCACCCTGGCGCCGGAGGCGCCGCAGGCGTCGACGAAGAGCTGGATGACGTCGTCGTCCTCGTCCTCGTGCTCGATCTGCCAGCCACCCTGGTTGAGGGGGACGTCGGACTGGATGGGGCCGGGGACGAGCTTGAACATGCGGCTGAGCATCTTCAAGGCCAGATAGCGGGCCGGCTGCGGGCCGGAGTTGAAGTGCTGGTGGAACCAGCCCTCGGGCGGCACCACCAGGGAGCCGGGCTTCCAGATGAACTGCTGCTTGTCCTCGCCCTCGGGCCACATGAGCGAGTAGCCCTCGCCTGAAAGAATCATCACGTGGGCGCCGGGGCCGTGGCGGTGCGCCTTCTTGTAGCGGCCCACCGGGAACTCGGAGACGTGGGCGCCCATGTGGCTGTTCACCAGCTCGAAGAACACCGTGCGGCTGCCCTTGCCGCGGGCCTCCCAGGCGATGGGCTCGATGTTGGCGACGTCGGGGACGAAGTTGGTCTCCAGCACGCGGTCGTTGTAGAGGCGCGCGTGGCCGCGGAAGTCCTGGTCGTCTCCCAGGCGGTCCCTGAAGACGTAGGAATTGCCCATCACGAAGTCGACGTTGTGGAAGATGTTGTGGACCAGCGGCGCGTTGGTGACTCCCAGGAGCTTCGCCTCCCGGTCGCCTGACCCGTTGAAGTGCTGGTAGGTGGCGTTCACCGGGATTGCGAACAGGCTGCCCTCCTGCCACTCGAAGCTCTGCCCCTTGCCGTCGCCCTGCCACAGGGTGGTGGCGCCCCGGCCCGACAGCACGTAGACGAGTTCGTCGAAAATATGCTTCTCCGGGTTCAGGCTCTTGCCCGGGGGAATCGACACCACGAAGGCGTCGTCGAGGTACCCGGCTCCTTCCAGGTTGATGTAGACGCCGTGGCCGCCCTTGCGGTCCCACCACTTCATCGGCACTTCCTTGAGGTCCTGCACGAAGTAGCCCCGGATCACGTCCACTCCCTGGGATTCCACCCAGCGGTCGTAGGGCGTGTCCATCACCTCGGCGTTGCGGTCCACCCGCTCGAAGTTGCCCAGGCTCTCGATCTTCATTCTGCTCGTCCTCCGGGTTCACCGCCGTGGCCTACATGCCCTTGGCTTCCATGCCCGCTGCTTCCGTGGCTTTCGGTTCCGCGGCTTTTGCCTCCTTGGCCTTCATGCCCGTGTCCGGGGCGGGAGCGGCCGGCGCAGCCACGGCCGGCACCTCCGGGAGACCGCCGAGCTGGGCGCTGCCCAGGTGCCGGAACAGCCGCGACTCCTCCGACAGGATGGCGGTGCTCTTTTCCGGCAGGAACTTCTCGTAGGCCTCGAGGCTCCGGGTGAAGCTGTAGAACTCCGGGTCCTGTCCGTAGGAAGCCGCGTAGATGGCTGTCGCTTCGCCGTCGCCCTCGCCGCGCAGTTTCTGGCTCTGGCGGTAGGCTTCCGCCAGGAGAATCGTCTTTTCCTTGTCGGTCAGGGCGCGGATCTTCTTGGACTCCTCCTCGCCCTCGGAGCGATAGCGCTTGGCGATGCGCTCGCGTTCCGCGCGCATGCGCTCGAAAACACTTGCCTGGACCTCGGAGGGGAGGTCAGCGCGTTTCACCCGGACGTCCACCACCGTGACGCCGTACTCGCTCCTGGCCTTCTCGGCGGACCGTTTGGCCACCGCCTCCATGGCCGCTTCACGCTGGGTCGCGATGATCTCGGCGAAGTTCCGCGACGCCAGCTCCTGGCGCAGCTCGGAGAACACGATATCGTCCAGCAGCAGCCGTCCGCGTTGCTCGGTCAGGGCGGTCTTGAAGAACTGGAAAGGATCGCTGATTTGCCACCGGGTCACGTGGTCCACCACCACGCGCTTCTTGTCCAGGGTCAGGTAGTCCCTGGGCTGCGCGTCGCTGGCCAGTATGCGCCGTTCGTACATGGTGACGTCTTCCACCAGCGGCGTCTTCCAGTGAAGGCCCGGCTCGCGCACGGCGCGCTTGAACTTGCCGAACTGGGTGACGATGGACTGCTGCCACTCGCCCACCACGAAGAACGGCCGGACGGGCGGGAACAGCAGCACCACCACGATGGCGCCGACGACGATCCCGACGATGTAGGACCGGTTCATTATTTGCCTCCTGCTCCGGGAAACCCCGCCATGCCCTTGAGCGGCAGCAGCGGCACCACGTTCTTGGCCCCTTGGGAGTCCACGATGATCTTGTCGACCTTGGGCAGCACGCGCTCGATGGCTTCGAGGTGCATCCTTTCCCGCGTCACCTGGGGCGCCTTGCGGTACTCGGTCAGCACCGCGTTGAAACGCGAGCCGTCACCCTTGGCCCTCAAGGTCCGCTCCTCCTTGTAGGCCTCGGCGGCCTGGACGATCTCCTGGACCTCGCCTCGGGCCTTGGGGATCAGGTCTTCGCGGTAGCCCCGTGCCTGGTTGATGAGCTTCTCTCGGTCCTCACGCGCCCGCACCACCTCGTCGAAGGCGTCCTTGACCTGGCTGGGAGCCTCCACGGTCTGGAGCTTCACCTCGGTGATCTGAATGCCCGACTGGTAGGTGTCCATGAGCTGTTGCAGGAACTCCTGGGTCTCGGTCTGCACCCGGTCCCGGCCCACCGTCAGCACCTCCTCGATGGTGGTGTTGCCGACCCGGCTGCGCAGCGCCACTTCCGTGGCCGCCTGAAGCGTGGCCACCGGGTCCCGGAGCTTGAACAGGAACTGCTCCGGGTTCTTGACCCGGTACTGCACGGTGAGTTGGGCGCTGACGATGTTCTCGTCGCCGGTGAGCATCAGCGATTCCTGCGGTATGAGGCGCACCAGGTTCGGCCGCAACGGGTTGCTGCGGAACCCCACCTCCAGGCGGCGGATCTCCGCGACGTTGACCTTGCGCAGTTCCTCGATGGGCCAGGGAATATGGTAGTTCAGACCGGCGGTGGAGATGCGCGCCACCTTGCCGAACCGCGTCACCACCCCTTCCTCGCCGGGCTGGATGGTGTAGAAGCCGCTGGCCAGCCAGATGACGACGATGGCCCCGGCGATGAGGAAGGGCACCCCGGACTTCAGGAAACCGGGCAACTCGGGCAACCGCGAGAGCAGGTCCTCCCAATCCGGCCCGCTCTGCTGCCGTCGCCCCCAAGGGCCCTCGGATCCGCCTTGCATGTGTAGCTCCTTTGTCTGCGTCCCGATTAGTGGAAGGCTCTCAAGGGACTCTACGACTCTACCATTGCGCGCCGGGATCAAGCAACGTTCCCAGGCTTCCGCGGCCCGGACCGCCGCCCCAGTCTGACCGTGAGCCAGTACCACTGATCCGGATAGCGGCGCACGAGTTCCTCCAGCAGCCTCATGATGCGGCCGGTGTTGGCGGCCAGGTCCGCGCTCAACTCCCCGCCCCGGACCATCTCCATTTCCGGCTCGATGACCAGTTGCGGCCGGCCGTCATGGCCGCGCACCAGGTAGATGGGCACCAGGGCCGCGCGCGTCCGGAGCGCCAGGCTCACGAATCCACGGGCGGTCCGGACGGGCTGGCCGAAGAGGGTGGTCTCCAGTTCCCCGCGCTTGAGGTTGTCGGCCAGCATGACGACGATGCCGTTGTCCCGGAGCACGGCCAGGATCCGCCCCACGGCCTGGCGGCGGGGAAGGGAAGGGATCAGCTCGACGTGGAACGACCGGCTGTGGTGGCGCACCAGGTCCGCGAGCCTCTCGTCGTCCGGGAAACGTATCAGGTTGTGGACGGGGTGTCCGGCCACTCCCATGGCGGCCGGGAGGAGCACGAAGTTGCCCAGGTGGAAACTCAGCGCGATGACGCCGTGGCCCTTGGAGAGGGCCGCCTCCAGGTGCTCGAGGCCGCGGATGTCGAGAACCTCCCGCAGCCGTTCGGGGCAACCCATCTGCACGAGACAATCAAGGACGTTGTCGGCAATGTTCCGCTGCACGCCTTTGGCGAGGTCGCGCCTGGCTGCGGTCGTGTAGGAATCGTCGAAGGCGGCGTCCATCACGGCGACGATGCGCCGCCGCGGCACGGCGCAGAAAACCACGAAACCGACGGCCGGCGTGAAGATCCGCTTGAACCGCTCCGGCGGCATCACCCTCAGGGCCTGGAGAAGCAGGCGCCAGAGCCCCTCGCTCACACGGCACGCCAGCCACTTGGCGGTCGTGACCGGGCGCGCCTCCTCCTCCGCCGAGGGGCTGGAGGCGTGGTCGCGGGCGCTGTCAGGGGAGGGCGGCAAAGGTGGCTCCAAGGCTCGGGGCGTGCGTGCCTGGTGGAGAGAAAATGCCAGGTTTTAAGGCGAGTTGACACGTATCCGGCGGTGCCATAGGCTACTCGGGCGCGAGCGATCAAGGTGACACACGGGAAAGGAGATGGCAATGGCCCCGGTCATCGATTCCGACGGACACTATCACGAGCCCTTCTACCTCTTCGACGAGTTCATCGAGAAGGAATATTTCTCCAAGCGGCCGCGGGTCCTGGCGATCCGCGACCATGTCCTGGAAGGGGGGCGGTGGGTCGTGGAGGGCCGGGTGGTGCCGCGGATCCCGTTCTCCAGGGGCGTGAGCGCGGGCGGCTTCGAATACATGAGCCCGCGCCACAAGCAGATGCACATGAAGGACAACACGCTGGACGACACGGAAGGCCGGCTCAAGGACATGGAACTCCTGGGCGTGGACATCCAGGTGATCTATCCCACCACCATGGTGTTCGTCTCGGACGTGGAGGACAAGGACCTGGCCACGGCCATCTGCCGCGCCCACAACAACTATGTCGCCGACCGCTGCAGCCGGGCTCCCGACCGCCTCAAGGGCATCGCGCTGGTGCCGCTGCAGGATCCCGGCTCGGCGGTGGAGGAAATGCGCCGGGCCACTCAGGAGCTGGGCCTGGTGGCGGTGACGATTCCGGGCCTCGTGGGCACCCGGCCGCTGCATTCCAGGGAGTTCGAGCCCTTCTTCAAGGCGGCCAACGACCTCGACTGCCCCATCGGCTTCCATGCCGTCACCGGCATGCACGATACCCCCTGGGCGGATTGCTTCAAGGACTTCTTCTCGACGCACATCACCGCCATGCCGTTTTCCATGATGGTGGCCCTCATGTCCGTGATCCGGATGGGGCTGATGGAGGACCTGCCGAACCTGCGCTTCGCGTTCCTGGAGATCGACGGTCAGTGGCTCCACTACTGGGCCAATTGGGTCAACCGCCACGTGCAGGACCTCCCGCGGGTGTCCGGAAGCCATCACCGGGAGCAGGACTGGGGCGACGAGCCCTACCTGCTGCCGGAGGGCGTCAAGAACCCCCATGAGTACATCCAGTCGGGCCGGTTCCTGTCCGGCTACAGCGAGCACGAAGACTTGCGCTACCTCATCGATCATCTCGGCCCGCGGACGTTCATGTACGCCAGCGACTACCCCCACGGGGATACCGAATGGGAACGCGTCCACGAGACCCGCGAGTTGACGACTCTCACCCAGGAAGAGAAGGACGACATCCTGGGCAACAACGCGGCTCGGTTCTACGGGCTGTAGGAGACTCGGTGGCGGATCCTGGGCGATCCGGGGTTTCAGGGAAAGAAAGTCAGCTTTACCAGTAAGGCGAGGATGGCCGGACCCATGGTGAAGGTGCCGAACTTTGTCACCGCCACTTCGCGCCTGAGGTCGGCGATGTCCTGTTTGAGTTCGGCCCCGAGCCCCGCATTGTCCTGCTTCAGTTCGGCCCTGAGCTCCGCATTGTCCTGCTTCGACTCGGCCCTCGTGGCAGCGATCTCGGCTCTGAGTTGCGCGATGTCATCCTTGGTGGCCAATCGCTCGATATCGGGCATCGCCGCAGCGGCCGCGCGTGCTCGTTGCTCGGATGCTCCGGCTTCGATCAAGGCATCGTAAAGTTCCTTATGGATCAGGCTCATGGTCTCGTCTCCGGCCCGGATTTCCGGTGGAGGGTTCGACACCGTCACATGTCACCAGGAAGTGCGGGCAATGTCAAATTGAATGAACGGCCGTTCCACGTTCTGCCTCTAACTCAGAATCGGCGTTGCCGGGCAAAACCTTAGCTCGGCCGTTGCCCGGCGTTGACACGTCGCAAAGCCGTATGATAGCTTTGCGGGCCTAAGTGATTGGAAAACAGGTTGATTTCAACTCAGCTCAGGAGGTTTTCATGATGCGTCGGTATTTTCTCGCCGTGCTCGCCGGGCTGTTTCTCGTTCTGCTCGCGGGCCAGACTTCCCTGGCCGCCAAGGAAGACAAGTATCCCAGCAAGACCATTACGTGGCTGATCAACGCCGCTCCGGGTGGCGGTTTCGACCTGCACAGCCGGGCGGTGGCCCGGGTCATGCGGAAGAAGCTGGGCGTCAACATCATCATCAGGAACGTGCCCGGCGCCGGCGGCGTTATCTCGTGGAACCTGCTCACGGTGGCCAAGCCCGACGGCTACACCATCGGCATCGTCAACCTGCCCGGCGCCATCGTCAGCCAGTTGTTCAAGAAGACGCAGTACAAGCTCAGGGAGTTCAGCTGGATCGGCCGCATCTCGGCGGCGCCGTATATCTACGCAGCGGGAAAGCAGTACGGGCTCCGTACGCTCGAGGACTTCCGGAAGAGGAAGGAAGTGCTCATCACCGAATCGGGTTACGGCACCACCGGCTGGGTCAATTCCGCGCTCACGGCCGCGACCATGGGGTTCAAGCCCAAGTTCATCATGGGCTACGCCGGCGCGCCGGCGTCGAACATGGCCATCGTGCGCGGCGAGGGGCACGCCCGCGCCCTGGGGCTGGATTCTCCGGGCCAGATGGCCTTCATCAAGGACGGCTCCATGGTCCCCACCTGGGTTTACCTCGACAAGCGTGACCCCAGACATCCGGACGTCCCCACCGTGGGCGAGCTCGGGTTCCCGCAGTTGAGCGTCCTGGCGGCCAACCGCGTGGTGGCGGCGCCTCCGAAGATGCCCAAGGACCGCATGGCGGTGCTGATCAAGGCCTTCCGCGAATCCATCGAGGACCCCGAGACCCAGGCCGCGTTCAAGAGCATGAGAGCCAAGACCTCGGGCGTCTACGGCGACGACTGGCTGCCCGTGATGGAGACGATGTTCAAGCTGATCCAGGACAACGCCGACGTCTTCAAGAAGGTCCTCAAGTAGGGCGTTCGTCACGGGACGCCTGTCTCAGGACGTGAACCAAGGGGGGCAAGTCCGGTTCGGACTTGCCCCTTTTTTGTCGCCGCGAAAATGCTATGAACATATCGCCTGCCAATCGTTTCCACAGGAGGAGTCCATGAAGATCGAAGGGAGCTATCAGTTCAACGCCCCGCGCGAGCGCATCTGGGAGATCCTGCAGGATCCCAAGATCATGGCCCAGTGCATGCCCGGTTGCGAGAGCATGGAAGAGATCGGCCCGGACGAGTACGAGGCCACGGTCAAGGTCGGCATCGCCGCGGTCAAGGGCAGCTACAAAGCCAAGGTGGCCATCAAGGAGAAGCAGGCCCCCAGCCACTACGTGCTCAGCGGCCAGGGCTCCGGCGGCCCGGGTTTCATGCAGGGCGACCTGGTGATCGACCTGGAGGACAACGGCGACTCGGGCACCACCCTGCGCTACAGCACCGACGCCAAGATCGGCGGTCTCATCGCCGGCGTGGGACAGCGCATGCTGGGCGGCGTCGGCAAGATGATGGTGGACCAGTTCTTCAAGAAGATGGAGGGGTTCGTGTAGGGGCGGGTTTCGAAACCGCCCGTTGTAGCATGGCGCGATGTGCGGGCCGGTTTCAATGTTGCCGCGCGCGCGGATTTGTGGTGTAATCGCGCCCCCATTTTCGGAACACCGTTCACAGGGAGGTCGATGATGTCCAAACCGCGTCTGATTCTCTCTTCCGTGGCCGTGATCCTCGCGGCCTGCATGCTGCTGGCCGCGCCGGCGGCCGCGCAATCCGTCACCATGAAGATCGGTCACGCCACCACCAAGGGGGCGTACGACAACTGGGCCGACACCTTCAAGGCCGGCCTCGCCAAGCGGATCGGCGACCGCATCAAGGTGGAGGTCTATCCGCTGAGCCAGTTGGGGGCGATACCGGCCATGGTGCAGGGCGTCCAGCTCGGCACCATCGAGATGGTGATGACCCCGCCGGCGTTCCTGTCCGGGGTGGATCCGCGCTTTGGGGTGCTGTCGGCTCCCGGCATCTTCGAGGATCTCATGCACGGGTTCCGCACCGTGCACGATTCCGCGTTCAAGAAGGCGTACTGGTCCATCGGCGACTCCAAGGGCCTCAAGATGGTCAGCATGACCTGCGACGCGCCGACGGACTACGCTACCTCCACGCCGATCCGCAAGCTGTCGGATTTCAAGGGGCGCAAGCTCAGGGTCTTCGGCAGCAAGCTGGAGATCGAGACCCTGCGCCGTCTCGGCGGGGCGGGCGTGCCCATGCCGCTGTCCGAGGTGGTCCCGGCGATCCAGCAGAATACCATCGACGGCAACAAGGCGGGCATCACCATCTTCGTGCCCTTCAAGTACCAGCGCATCGCCAAGTACGTGCTGAAGCCCGGGGAGGGGCTGATCTGCAGCGGCCGCTTCGTGAGCAAGGTGTGGTTCGACAAGCTCGCTGCCGACCTCCAGAAGGCGATCCTCGACCAGGCGCTGGCCACCGATCCGCTGAACCAGGCGTGGACCCTCAAGTTCGTCGAGCGCATGTACAGCATCTGGGTCAAGAACGGCGGCGAGCTGGCGGAGCTTTCGCCCGAGGACCAGGCGGAGTTGCGGAAGCGTCTTTCCACCGTGGGCGACGACGTATTGAAGGACCGCCCGGCGGTGCTCGAGACCTACCGCGCCATGAAGGAGGCGGCCAACCGTACCCGCGGCGGCTGAGGCATTCGTGACGGGGCCTCTCCGCTTCGTCATCGTGACGGTGCCGAGGGCGATTGTCGGCGTGCTGATCCTCGCCGGCATCGCCGTCAACTTCGCCAACGTCATCGGGCGGTACGTCTTTCTCCAACCCCTCATCTGGGCCGACGAGGCCATGGTCTACATCATGGTCTGGACGGTCTTCACGGGCGCCGTCCTGGTTTCCTACGAGGGGCAGCACCTCAAGATGGACTTCTTCTCCATCCTGCTGCCGTCGCCCTGGAAGCAGATTATCAACAGCATCGCCGCGGTGTCGTTCCTGGCCGTCTGCGTCTTCGTCGTTCCGCAGACCTGGACCGTGCTGAAGCTCATGTGGAACTTCGGCCAGCGCAGCGTCGTGGCCGAGATTCCCCTGGTGATTCCGCACTTCGCCCTGCTGTCGGGCTTCGTGCTCATGTTCCTGGCGGTAGTCCTGCGTTTCCGTTCGTACATGAAGGGCGAGTTCGCGGGCGATATCGCGGAACGGTTCGGCGGCGGGCCGGATGACTCCTGACGGCGTGTTCGACTCCGCCCGCGCGACGGGTGCGCCGCGCGGGCACGGGCGGGTTTGAAACCCGCCCCTACGAGAACGGGATGATGTCGTGGAATGGATGATGGCCCTGGTGCCGGTGGTGTTGCTGCTGCTGGGCTTCCCGATCTTCGTCATCCTGCTGGCCACCTCCGCCATCGTACTGCTGCTGTTCGCGCCGGTCCCGCCCATGACCGTGCACATCAACATGTTCGACAGCGTCGACAAGTTCGCGCTCATGGCGGTGCCGTTCTTCATCTTCGCCGGTGACCTGATGGGCCGCGGCGGCATCTCGAAGCGCATCGTGGCCTGGGTCCTTGCCGTCATCGGCGGCATCCGCGGCAGCCTGGCGCTGACCGCGGTGGGGACCTGCACCGTCTTCGGCGCCATTTCCGGTTCCAGCCCGGCGACGGTCGCGGCGGTCGGCCGGCTGCTCTACCGGCCGCTGCGGGACGCAGGATACGACGAGAAGTTCTCCACCGGCCTGCTGACGTCATCGGGCTCCATCGCCATCGTGATACCGCCGTCCATCGGCATGATCCTCTACGGCGTCTCGGCGCAGGAGTCGGTGGTGCTGCTGTTCGTGGCCGGCATCGTTCCCGGCCTGATCATGGCGCTGATGATGGCCGCCTACATCTACGCGTTCGCCATGAAGCGGGGTATCCGCGAAGCCTCGGGGTTCTCGTTTCAGGAGTTCCTGGCGGCCAGCAGGGAAGGCGTGTGGGCCCTGGGCATGCCGGTCATCATTCTCGGGGGCATCTACGCGGGCGTCTTCTCGCCCACCGAGGCGGCGGGCATCGCCTGCGTGTACGCCATCGTCGTGACGCGTTTCATCTATGGCGACATAGGCTGGAAGGGCATCTGGGAAGTGTCCGTCAACTCCATGTACCTGACCGCCCAGGTGCTGATCATCGTCGCCGCCGCCGGGGTCTTCTCGAAGCTCCTGACCATCAGCGGGGCGCCGCAGAGCATCGTCGGGACGATCCGGGACCTGGACCTCGCGCCGTGGATGGCGCTCCTGGCCATCAACATCTTCCTGCTGCTGGTGGGCTGCCTGCTCGATCCCGCCTCCGCGATCCTGGTCCTCACGCCGCTGCTCGCGCCCATCGCGCTGGCCGTCGGCGTGGACCTGGTGCACTTCGGCATCATCATGACCATGAACCTCGCCGTCGGCATGTTCACGCCCCCCTTCGGGCTCAACATCTTCGTAACCCAGGCCCTGTTCAAGGCGCCGCTGAAGAGCATCTACCCGGGGCTGGTGCCATTCATCGTCATCAACATCGTCGCCCTGTTGATCGTTACCTACATCCCCGAGCTGTCGCTCTTCCTGACCCGCTATCTCGGCTGACCATTGGCCAGGGACTCCATGCGAAACCACCCACCCAACCCCTCCCCCTCCGAGAGAAAGCACCCGAAGGCCGGCGCATCCAACCCCTCAACCCGCATGAGAATGCACCCGAAGGCCGCGCATCCAACCCCTCAACCCGCATGAGAATGCACCCGAAGGCCGCGCATCCAACCCCTCTCCCTCTGGGAGAGGGTGGCCGAAGGCCGGGTGAGGGCCCGGCGGTGCTCGTCAGTGTCATCATCCCCACCCACAACCGCTGGCCCATGCTCCGCGACGCCGTGGACTCGGTCCTGGCCCAGACCGTCGGCGGCTACGAGATCATCGTCGTCGACGACGGCTCCACGGACGAGACTCCCCGCCGGCTCCGGGACTACGGCGAGCGGCTTACCGTGCTGACCCAGACCCGGCAAGGCGTCGCGGCCGCCCGGAACCTCGGAACCCGCCGGGCCTCCGGCACGTACCTGGCTTTCCTCGACTCCGACGACCTCTGGCACCCGCGCAAGCTCCAGCACCAACTCGACTTCATGCAACAGAACCCGGATGTCGAGATCTGCCAGACGGACGAGATCTGGATCCGCAACGGCGTGCGCGTGAATCCCCGCCGCAAGCACCGCAAGCCCTCGGGCGACATCTTTCGCCCTAGCCTCGAACTCTGCCTGGTGAGCCCTTCGGCGGTGATGATGCGGCGCGAGCTGTTCGAGCGTATCGGCGGCTTCGACGAGTCCTTTCCCGTGTGCGAGGACTACGACCTGTGGCTGCGCATCTCCAAGGATACGGAAGTCCCGCTCATCCCCGAGGACTTGGTCACCAAACGGGGCGGTCATGCGGATCAGCTTTCCCGCTCCACCTGGGGCTTCGACCGCTTCCGTGTCCAGGCCCTCGGCAACCTCATCGATGCGGGTCTGGACGCCAAGAAGGCCGGATGGGCCTTGGAGGCCATGGCCAAAAAGGTTACGATTCTGGTTCGGGGGTTCCGCAAGCGCGGCAACGAGTCCATGGCGCGGGAATGCGAGGAGCGGCTGCGCCGGGCGCGCGCAAGTGTTGAGTAGATGAAAGTGCCCGCCGTCCCGGTGTTCATGGGGGAAATCGAAACGCCAAAGGGAGAGGGAAGCCGTAGGTCGGATTAGCCGAAGCGTAATCCGACATGGCACCAAGACCACCGGTGAGCGACATGACTCTGTCCGAAGAGATCACCGGCTACGGCCGGGAGCGGGGCATTCGCGCCCAGGACGTGCAGCGCTGGCTGGCCCTGGACGAACCGGATCAGCGCGCGCTTCTCCGGCTCGCACACGCCCTTCGTCTCGGCGGCAACCACTTCAACGACTTCCTCGACTGGTGCGTGGAGATCACCCTGCGCGACGGTTGCTCGATCACGTCCGTGATCGACGGAGCGGAGCTGGCGCCGACGCTGTCCGACGGTCGCATGGGCCGCAACGACAAGCTCAAGCACGCCAAGGAGGCCCTGCGGCGGCTGCGCTACCCCCGGCTGACCGTCATCGAGGACGAAGTCCGCACGCGGCTCCGCGGCCTGAAGCTCGACCCGCGCATCCGCATCACGGTGGCGCCGGGACTCGAGGGCGGCCTCAAGGTGGAGTTGCAGGCCGGCGGCGTCGATGCGTTGGCACGGTTGGCCCGCGAGTTGGAGTCCCTGGCAGAGGACGATGCAGCGAAGGAGGTGTTCGCGCTCATGGAGGGGAGAGAGGATGCAGGCGTATCGGCCTGAACGGGTCATCGTCGAGAGCGGCTCCGAGGAGTCGGTGATCTTCGACAACCTGCGGAGGTCCCTGCCCGATGTGCCCTTCGTCACCGTCACGGATCCCCAGCGCTACTGGGCAGACCGTGACAGCGCCGCCAACCCCATCTCCCGAGGCAAGCGCGATCTGTTGCTGACCCGCCACAAGGGTAAGTTCCTGAAGGTCTGCCCGGGCAGCGACGGCCAAGTCTGCTGCAACTACTTCATCATCAACTTCGCCAGCAACTGCCCCATGGACTGCAGCTACTGCTACCTCCAGGACTATCTGGCGGAGAACCCCGCCCTCAAGGTGTTCGGCAACATCGACGACCTCCTGTTGGAGACCCGGGACCTGCTGGCGAAGCACCGGGACTATTTCTTCCGCATCGGCACCGGCGAGATCACCGACAGTCTGGCCCTGGAACCCCTCATCGGTTTCGCCGAGGCCACCGTCCCGTTCTTCGCGGAACAGTCCAACGTGTTACTGGAGTTAAAGACCAAGAGCGACCACGTGGATGGACTCCTCGGCCTCGATCCCAAGGAGCGGGTGGTGGTCTCGTGGTCCATGAACCCCCAGGCCGTCATCGACGCCGACGAGGCGCTGACCGCTTCCCTGGAAGAACGGCTCGACGCCGCCTACCGCTGCCAGCAGGCCGGCTACAAGCTCGGTTTCCACTTCGATCCCATGGTGGAATACCCCGGCTGGGAAGAAGACTACCGCGACCTGATACACCGAATCTTCACCCGCCTGGACCACCGGCGCATGGCCTGGACCAGCATGGGCGTGCTCCGCACCACCCCCTCGCTCAAGCGCGTGATGCGCCAACGCTTCCCGGGTACCCGGATACTCTCCGGCGAGCAGGTCCCGTGCCCCGACGGCAAGATGCGCTACTTCCAGCCCCTGCGCGTGGCTATGTACCGCAAGATGCGCCAGTGGATCCGCGAGGCCGCCCCGCTCGTCCCCATCTACCTGTGCATGGAAACCCGCGAGGTCTGGGACCAAGTGTTCGGCTACTTCCCGAGCTGCGGCAAGGAACTGGGCAACGAGTTGGTGGGGGCGGAACCGCGCATCTAGCGGGTTGTCAACCGTCGTTGGAGGTAGGAGTATAGGTGTCGACGCCCTCAAACGTCCCGCGAAGGCGGGAATCCAGGAGGGTGGAGGGGCGTCGTTGCTGACTGGCGTCGAGAGCAAATGGAGGAATAGCGGTGGAAACCGAAGACGAGCTGCTCAAGCGAATCACCGCGCGGCCGGACGTGTTCGGCGGAAAGCCGATCATTCGTGACATGCGGGTCTCCGTGGAGCTTGTCCTGAGCCTCTTGGCTCAAGGCGTGTCCCATAGAGAGATTCTGGAAGACTACCCTGACCTGGAGCCGGAAGACATCCGTGCCTGCAATGCCTATGCGCACGCCGTCATCGCTGGAGACACACTGGCTGCGGTATCGGTAAAAGGACGGTGAAGTTCCTGGTGGACCGGTGTGCCGGACGCCGGCTCGCCGATTGGTTACGCGGCAGGGGTCACGACGTAACAGAGGCCCGAGAACTCGGTCCGGATCCGGGAGATGGGGCATTGTTGGAGAGAGCCGAAGCCGAAAGTCGGATTCTCATCACTATCGACACGGACTTCGGGAAGCTTGTGCATCTGCATAGCATCCCACACGCGGGGCTCGTTCGACTACCGGACGTGCCGGTGGAACAGCGAATCGTCGTCACTGCCGAGTTGATGGGACATCATGGTAGTGCCTTGGAGAGTCGGGCCGTGATCACGGTACGGGATGGGAGACTCCGCATTTCGCGTGTATCTCAGAGAAAGCCAACGGATACATGATGCGCATGGTGGGTCATGCATTCACTTCACAGCTACGGGCCGCTCAGTATTGACTTGTCCCGCGACCTCCGACATCCTGGCCTCGTAAACCCCGGACCCGCCTCTGCCCGTCGGTATGCGCCCGGGGTTCAATATTTCTGGAGAGTCCGTCCGGTTTGTGTCGCGGCCGGCACTGGGAGCGGCGGGTTGTGAAAATTGCAACTCGCCCCCTGAATCGCTATCCTTGACCCTATGCTCGGCAACGTCGTCAAAAAAGTCTTCGGCACCAAGAACGACCGGGAGATCAAGCGCTTCATGCCCGTGGTGGAGGAGATCAACGGGCTGGAGCCGGAGCTCGAGAAGCTGACGGACGCGGAGCTGCGGGAGAAGACCGGCGAGTTCCGGCAGCGGCTGGACGGCGGCGAGACCCTGGACGACCTCTTGCCGGAGGCGTTCGCCGCCACACGGGAGGCTTCGCGGCGCACCATCGGCCTGCGGCACTTCGACGCCCAGCTCATAGGCGGCATGGTGCTGCACCAGGGCAAGATCGCGGAGATGAAGACCGGCGAGGGCAAGACCCTGGTGGCCACGCTGGCGTTCTACCTGAACGCGCTGACCGGCAAGGGCGTCCACCTGATCACGGTCAACGACTACCTGGCGCGGCGCGACGTCCAGTGGATGGGGCCCATCTACCACGCCCTGGGGTTGTCGGTGGCCTCCGTCGTGCATGACCACAGCTACCAGTTCGACCCCACCTACATCACCAAGGACTACCGCTACCTGAACCTGCGGCCGATCTCGCGCCAGGAGGCCTACCGGGCCGACATCACCTACGGCACCAACAACGAGTTCGGCTTCGACTACCTGCGCGACAACATGAAGTTCGCGCTGGAGGAGTATGTCCAGCGGGAACTCCACTTCGCGGTGGTGGACGAGGTGGACAACATCCTGATCGACGAGGCACGCACCCCGCTCATCATCTCGGGGCCGGCGGAGGAGTCCACCGACAAGTACTACGGGCTGAACCGCATCATCCCCAAGCTCCAGCGCGGCGCGGTGACCCAGGGCGACGTGCGTCAGGAGGACCGGGCGGCCATCGAGGCCCAGGGCGACTACACCATCGACGAGAAGGCCAAGACCGTGTCCCTCACCGAGGGCGGCGTTGCCAAGGTGGAACGGCTCCTGGGCGTGCACAACCTCTACGACCCGCGGCACATCGACACGCTCCACCACGTGAACCAGGCGCTCAAGGCCCACAACATCTTCAAGCGCGACGTCGACTACGTTATCAAGGACGGCGAGATCATCATCGTCGACGAGTTCACCGGCCGGCTCATGCCGGGGCGGCGCTGGTCCGACGGGCTGCACCAGGCGGTGGAGGCCAAGGAGGGGGTGCACATCCGCGAGGAGAACCAGACGCTCGCCACCATCACCATCCAGAACTACTTCCGCATGTACACGAAGCTCGCGGGCATGACCGGCACCGCCGACACCGAGGCCCCCGAGTTCAAGAAGATCTACAACCTCGACGTGGTGGTGGTGCCCACGCACCGGCCCATGGTCCGGGCGGACTACGCCGACGTGGTGTACCGCACCGAGCGAGAGAAGTACGAGGCGGTGGTGGAGGAGATCGCGGAGTCCAACGCCAAGGGGCAGCCCGTGCTGGTGGGCACCGTGTCGGTGGAGAAGTCGGAACTGCTCTCCTCGATGCTCAAGAAGAAAAAGGTCAAGCACAACGTTCTCAACGCCGTGAACCACGAGGCCGAGGCGTCCATCATCGCGCAGGCGGGGCGGCTCGGCGCCGTCACCATCGCCACCAACATGGCCGGCCGCGGCACCGACATTCTGCTGGGCGGCAATCCCGAGTTCCTGGCCCGCTCCGACATGGAGAACGAATGGATCACGCGCGCCGCCAAGCTGCCGCTCCAGGGAAAGCAGCGGTACGAGGACGCGCTGCGGGAGCTGAAGGAGAGATACGACCAGCAGGTGCGCGAGGCCGACCAACGCTACAAGGCGGCGTCAAAAACATACGAGCAGCAGCGCAGCGACGCCTTGCGCAGCTTCACCGAGATCCAGGGCCGCCTCATGGGGCTGTCGCCGTTCCGCGACCTCCGGGCGGAGTACGAAGAGGTGTCCTCGTCCGAGCTCATCGACGCCCTGCACAGCTTCCGCGCCATCCCGGAGACGTACCTCGAGGTCAAGGAGACTCTCGACACCGCGGTTCTGGCTCACGAGGACGTGGAGAGGTCGCCGGCGCGGCGCGAGTTCCGCCAAGCGTGCGAGGCCTTCGGTGCGTTCGTCGAGCGTTGGCAGGGCGCCGACGGCCAGCGGCAACAACTGCTGGAGGCCGTCGACGACAGCCGCCGGCTGTACGAGCAGCGCCTGGAGGAGTACGAGTTCGTGGTCACGCGTTCCGTGGTCTCCAAGGGCGAGGACGCGGCGCTGGTGAAGGATTTCGAGGACAACCGCGCCGCCTTCGAGGAGGCCGAGGCCCATTGCGAGGCGCTGCGGATTCCCTACGAGAAGGAGACCCGGGACGCCCATGAGGCCTACGAGTCCAAGCGGCTCGAGTACGTGCAGGCGGTGGAGGAGGTGCGCGAGGAGCTGGAGAAGGCGCCGGAGGCCTACAGTCACCGCTACGACGAGATCCTCGCCGGCTACCAGGACAACTCGACGACCGAGCGGGACAAGGTGGTGGCGGCCGGCGGACTCCACATCATCGGCACCGAGCGCCACGAGAGCCGCCGCATCGACAACCAGTTGCGCGGCCGCGCCGGACGCCAGGGCGACCCTGGAGCGTCGCGGTTCTTCCTGTCGCTGGAAGACGACCTCATGCGGATCTTTGGCGCCGACCGCATGCAGGGGATCATGAACCGGCTGGGCATGGAAGAAGGGGTCCCCATCGAGCACGGGATGGTGAGCCGGGCCATCGAGAACGCCCAGAAGAAGGTCGAGGCACACAACTTCGACATCCGCAAGCACTTGCTGGAATACGACGACGTCATGAACAAGCAGCGCGAGGTGGTCTACGGCCAGCGGCGGGACGCCCTGGGGGGCGAGAAGCTCAAGAGCGACGTGCTGGAGATGGCCACCCAACTCGCCGAGGACACCGTGGACCGCTTCGTGGACAAGCAGGCCATGGCGTCGGAGTGGGACATCCCCGGGCTTACGGAGAACCTCCGGGGCCGTTTCAACGTGCGCCTGGAGTTCACGCCCGAAGAGCTGGAGACCCTCAACGCCGAGGAGATCGAGGAGAAGGTCGTCAACCTGGTCGGCGACAGCTACGAGTCCAAGGAAGAGCGCATCGGCGGGGACCTTCTGCGGCAGCTCGAGAAGATCATCATGCTCCAGACCATCGACGTGCTGTGGAAGGACCATCTCCTCAACATGGACCACCTCAAGGAGGGCATCGGCCTGCGCGGGTACGGCCAGAAGAACCCGCTACACGAATACCAGCGGGAGGGGTTCGAGCTGTTCCAGGAGATGTCCGACCGCATCCAGGAGGACGTGGTCAACAAGCTCTTCACCGTGGAGGTGGATCAGGAGCGGTCGGCCGCGGAGCTGGAAGAGATGGAAGCGCGGCAAGCGCCCCGGCAGATGATGCTGAGCCACGGCGACGAAGGACCGGAGCGCGTCTCCACCGTGCGGCGGGACGGCGACAAGGTCGGCCGCAACGCGCCGTGTCCCTGCGGCAGCGGCAAGAAGTACAAGCGATGCCACGGCAAGTGAAGCCCCCGCGGGCAGACTGAAGCAATCCTCTTCAACTCAAGGAAAGGGGTCTACAAGCGATGCCACGGCAAGCAGCACCGCCGTCGGGGGTGCCCGGCTTCCTCTTCGCCGGAGTGGCGTGCGGCATCAAGGAGAGCGGCCGGAAGGACTTGGCGCTGATCGTGTCCGATGGCCCGGCCGCCGCGGCCGCGCTGTTCACGAAAAACCGCATCAAGAGCCCAAGCGTCCTGTCCGGCAGGAAACGCGTGGCACGGGGCGTCCTTCAGGCGGTGGTGGTCAACAGCGGCAACGCCAACGCCTGCACCGGCCCGGGCGGGCTCCGGGACGCCGAGGCCATGTGCGCGGAGACCGCCGGGCACGTGGGCATCGGCGCGGCGCAAGTGCTCCCTTCCTCCACCGGCATCATCGGCGTGCCGCTGCCCATGGACAAGATCCGGCGGGGCATCGCGGCAGCCGCCGCGGCGCTGTCGCCCGACGCTTTCCAGGACGCGGCCCAGGCCATTATGACCACGGACAACGGCCCCAAGACCGCCGCGGCCTCGTGCCGTATCGGGGGCCGCACCGTGCGCGTCGCCGGCATCGCCAAGGGCGCTGGCATGATCGCCCCCAACATGGCCACGATGCTGTGCTACGTGCTCACCGACGTCGCCGTCGCCCCGGCCGCGCTCCGGCCCATGCTGCGCCGCGCCGCCGACGGCACGTTCCACGCCATCACCGTGGACGGCGACACCAGCACCAACGACACCGTGCTGTGCCTGGCCAACGGCGTCGCCGGCAACCCGCGGATCACCCGGGGCGGCGAGGGCGAGGACGTGCTGGAGCGGGCGCTGACGCGGGTGATGAAGGAACTGGCGCTCAAGGTCGTGGCAGACGGCGAGGGCACCACGAAGCTGGTGGAGATCCGGGTGGACGGCGCCCGGAGCGTGAGCGAGGCCCGCAAGGTCGCCTTCACCGTGGCCAACTCCAAGCTCGTCAAGACCGCCTTCTTTGGCCAGGACCCCAACGTCGGCCGCTTCATGATGGCCATCGGCAACGCCGGTGTGCCCGTGGTGGAAGAGACCATCGATGTCGCCCTGGGCGGCGTCAAGGTGGTGCGCCGGGGCCTCGCCGTGGGCACCCGCGAGTCCGCCGCCGCCAGGGTCATGCAGCGCCCGTCCTTCACCGTGCGCATAAGCCTGGGCATGGGCAGCGCCCACACGTCGGTGTGGACCTCGGACCTCGGTCACGAGTACGTGCGCATCAACTCCGACTACCGCACCTGATCGCCCGTCAGCCCTGCAGCTTGCTCCGGAGAATCTCGTTCACCATCTGCGGGTTGGCCTTGCCGCGGGTGGCCTTCATCACCTGACCGACCAGGAAGCCCAGCACCTTCTCCTTACCGGCCAGGTACTCCGCCACCTGCGCCTCGCAGGCCGCCAGCACCTCGTCCACCGCGGCGTCCAGGGCGCCCGTGTCGGATACCTGCTCGAGACCCTTCTCCTTCACGATGGTGTCCGGGTCCTTGCCGGTCTCCAGCATTTCGTTGAAGACCGTCTTGGCGAGCTTCCCGCTGATGGTGCCCCCATCCACCAGTTGCACCATGCGCGCCAGATCGCCGGCCGCCACCGGCCAGTCGTCGATGCGCAGCGCGGCATCGAGCTTGCGCTCCTTGAGCACCCGGAACAGGTCGCCCATGACCCAATTGGCGATGGCCTTGGGATTCGCGTGGACGCCGACCGCGTCCTCGAAGTAGTCGGCCACGTCGCGACGCTGGGTGAGAATGTCGGCGTCGTAAGCGGGCAGCCCGTACTCGTCGATGAAACGTTGCTGGCGTTCTCGCGCCAACTCGGGGAGGGTGGCGCGGATCTCTCCGATCCACTTGTCGTCGATCTCCAGCGGCAGCAGGTCGGGGTCGGGAAAGTAGCGGTAGTCGTGGGCGAACTCCTTGGTGCGCATGGCGCGGGTGACCTCGGCGTCGGGGTCCCACAGGCGCGTCTCCTGTGAAACCTCACCTCCTTCCGACAGCACCTGTCCTTGACGCCGGATCTCATGCTCCAGCGCCTTCTCCACCGCCTTGAAGGAGTTCAGGTTCTTGATCTCCACCTTGACGCCCAGCTCCTCCTCCCCCTCGGGCCGCAGCGAGACGTTGGCGTCGCAGCGGAAGCTGCCTTCCTCCATGTTGCCGTCGCACACTTCGAGATATTCCAGGATCGACCGCAGGGTCCGCAGGTAGTCGCCGGCCTCGGAGGGGCTGCGCATGTCGGGCTCGCTCACGATCTCCATGAGCGGGACACCCGCCCGGTTCAGGTCCACCAGGCTGTGGTCGCCACGCACATCGTGGATGTTCTTGCCGGCGTCTTCCTCCATGTGGATGCGGGTCAGCCGCACCCGCTTGGAGGCGCCGTCGCCGCTTACGTCCACGTGGCCGCCGGTGCACAACGGCAGTTCGTACTGGCTGATCTGATAGCCCTTGGGCAGATCCGGATAGAAGTAGTTCTTGCGCGCCCAGCGGCTGCGACGGGCGATGGCGCAGTCGGTGGCCAGCCCGGTGCGGATGGTGTGCTCCACAACCTTCCGGTTCAGCACGGGCAACACCCCCGGAAAGCCCATGCACACAGGGCAGGTGTTGCGGTTCGGCGCCTCGCCGAAGCGCGTGGAGCAGCCGCAGAAGATCTTGGACTCGGTGAGGATCTGCGCGTGCACCTCCAGCCCGATGACCGCTTCGTAACTCATTCGGTGGGGGTCCTTTGACAACACATTGGCGGATGTCATTGCGTGGGGGGCCGGATCCGGGACGATAAGGCACGGGTAACAGAAAGGCCAGGGTTCGGCAAATCGCGGCGCTTCGTGCCTGAAGCGTCGCGAGTCCCGTGGACGGGTAGCACGCTCACCCTGCACGCGCGTCTCTGATACATTGACGGGATTCTGTCGAGGGAGGTCGTTCATGTTCCGTGTCGTGAGTGCGTTGTTCGCCGTGCTGTTCCTCACGGCGTGCGGAGGCGGCTCGGGGCCTTTCACGGTGGACCCCGGGTCAACACGTTCTCTCACCGGCCTGCAGCCGCCCGGCTTCTCCGATTCGGCGATCGTTCCGACCGTAAACCGGGTATTGACGGGGGCGGATGCGATTCTCGTCAGTGACGTCGTCGTCGGTCAGGGTGAACATGCGGACATCTTCTATACCTACTGTGACAGTGCGAGCATTTGCGAGACGGATCTTGGGGATGGCGGTTTGTTGCTCTGGGATGCACGGGACCTCAGGGACGGTGGCCTTGATCCGAGCCTGGAATATACCGGTGTGGGCGAGAAGCACGGGGTCTCCCTTGTCCAAGCTCAAGGACGGAGCGAGTTCTCCGGCATTCCGGTCAGTTCATCGAGTTACGGGGCGTGGCTCGGTCATAGCGCATTCCTTGTCGAGTTCGAGCGCATCACCAGCGGCGTTATTGGCGGCATCGACTTGACCGGGCTTACGACGGGTTACGCCCTTTCCATCGGCGATCATTCCGGCGCAAGGCCTACCGGCAATGCCGTTTGGCGGGGCATCATGGTTGGCGGCACCGCGGATACCGTAGACGACATTGACGTGATACAGGGGGATGCGACTCTCGTCTACGACATCGCGAGGAACGACTTGGACGTCGCCTTCACCAATGTCTACAACCTTGATCAAAGGAGACGGTTCAGGGATCTGAGATGGCTGGACTTGTACGTGGATGCCGACGGTAGCTTCCACCGGTTGACGGCCACAAGGGAGATCCATGGCCGTTTCTATGGCCCGGGTCAACGGGAGGTTGGCGGGATCTTCACCCATCCCGAGGCGATCGGGGCCTTCGGGGCGAGACGGTAGTTGGCGGTCCGTATTCTCACGCCCCGGCGCCTATCTTGACGATGTTCGCCGTTTGTTGTTACCCATTCTGCTTCAGCCAATCATCTGGCTCGCGGGGTGCGGCCCCGGCAAGGAGGAACCATGGCCAATCTTGGGGGAAAATACGCCATCGTCGGCGTGGGCGAGACACTGGTGGGGAAGCGGCCCGAAGCCACCACCCACTCGCTGCATCTGGAGGCGATCCGGGAGTGTCTCGATGACGCGGGCATCCGCGGCGACGCGGTGGACGGGTTTCTCACCAACCAGCCGCTGAACGACGCGCACCGGAGCTACGCCGTGCGGCTGGCCCACATGGCCGGGATCACGCCGGTCTATGCCACGGACCTGGCGCTGGGAGGCGCCACGCCCATCGCCATGGTGCAGCACGCGGTCATGGCCATCGACGCCGGCATGTGCAACACGGTGCTGTGCGTGCACGCGCGCAAGCGCTCCACCGGAGACTCCACGCCCGGCTACCCCATCCGCCGGGGTGACGAGCACTGGGAGCGGCCCTGGGGGCATTTCGCCGCCGCCGCCGGCCACGCCCTGGCGGCCCAGCGCCACATGTACGAGTTCGGCACCCGTAGCGAGGACCTGGCGGAGATCGCCGTCTCCACGCGCCGGCACGCGTCCCTCAACGCCAACGCCACCATGAAGAAGCCCATCACCATCGAGGACCACCAGCAGTCCCGCATGATCGTCGATCCGCTTCACCTGCTGGACTGCTCGCTCGAGTCCGACGGCGGCGGCGCCGTGCTGGTCACGAGCCTGGAGCGCGCCAAGGACTTCCCCAAGCCGCCGGTGGTGATCCTCGGCATGGGGCAGCACCATCCCCACTTCAGCCTGCTGGACGCGCCCACCCTCACCACCCTGGGCGGACGCAAGTCCTCGCGCATGGCCTACGACATGGCGGGGCTCGAGCCCAGGGACATGGACTTCGCCGAACTCTACGACTGCTTCACCATCACCGCCATGATCACCCTGGAGGACTACGGCTTCTGCGAGAAGGGCGAGGGCAAGGACTTCGTCAAGGACGGCCGCATCGGCATCAACGGCGAGATCCCCCTCAACACCCACGGCGGCCTCCTGTCCCAGGCCCACCTGGAAGGAATGCTCCACCTCACCGAGGGCGCCCGCCAGCTCCGCGGCAACGAGGTCGAGCCCGAACGGCAGGTGCCCGACGCCAAGGTCGGCATCATCAGCGGCCACGGCGGCAGCCTGGCCATGCATGCGTCGTTGATCCTGGGGACTGCCTGAACGGACGACCACGTCGGACGCATCAGCGTGCCCCTTGACGGGTTCGAGCTTGATGCCGGCTAGATCGCCGGCCGCCGCGTATGCCACTCCGTGGCCTGCTCGTGGGCGTAGCCCAGGCGCAGCACCGTGGCTTCGTCGAAGTGCCGGCCGATGATCTGCATGCCGACGGGGAGGCCGGCGCCGTCGAATCCGCAGGGCAGGGAAAGTGCCGGCAGGCCGGCCAGGTTCACGGAGATGGTGAGGATGTCGGAGAGGTACATCCGCAGCGGGTCGTGGGTCATCTCGTCCACCTTGAAGGCGGTGGTGGGGCAGGTGGGCGCGACGATGGCGTCGCATTCCTTCAGGACCGACTCCATGTCCCGCTTGAGCAGGGTTCTCACCTTCTGCGCCTTGAGGTAGTAGGCGTCGTAGTAGCCGGCGGAGAGCACGTAGGTGCCCAGCATGATCCGCCGTTTGACTTCGTGCCCGAATCCCTGGGCGCGGCTCTTCATGTAGGTGGAGGTCAGGTCCTCGGCCTGGACCCTTGGGCCGTAGCGCATGCCGTCGTAGCGGGCCAGGTTCGAGCTGGCCTCGGCCGCGGCGATGACGTAGTAGGCGGCGACCGCGTAGTCGTTCCGCGGCAGCGACACCTCCCTCACGACGGCGCCGGCCTTCTCCAGCTCGGCGACGCCCTCCCGGACCGCGTCCGCCACCTCGGGCTGTAGCCCGGCCGCGAAGTATTCCTTGGGCACGCCGATCCTCAGTCCCTTCACGTCGCCGGCCAGGGCCGCGCCATAGTTCGGCACCGGCACGTCCACCGATGTGGGGTCCGCGGGGTCGTGGCCGGCGATGGCCTGGAGCAGCAGCGCGCAGTCGGTGACGTCCCGGGTCATGGGGCCCACTTGGTCCAGCGATGAGGCATAGGCCACCACGCCGTACCGGCTCACCCGTCCGTAGGTGGGCTTTAAGCCCACGATGCCGCAGAAAGACGCCGGCTGGCGGATCGAACCGCCGGTGTCGGTGCCCAGCGCGGCGATGCACTGGCCTGCCGCCACCGCGGCCGCCGAGCCGCCCGAGGAGCCGCCCGGCACGTGGCCCAGGTTCCAGGGATTGCGCGTGATGGAGTAGCCGGAGTTCTCCGTGGAAGAGCCCATGGCGAACTCGTCCATGTTGGTCTTGCCCAGCACGACGGCCCCGGCCTCCCTGAGGCGGCGCACGGCGGTGCCATCGTAAGGCGGCGCGAAGCCGTCCAGGATCTTCGACGCGCAGGTGGTGACCACGCCCTCGGTGAGGAACACGTCCTTGAGCGCCACCGGGATGCCCAGGAGCTTCGAGTCCGCGTCGCCGGTGGCGAGCCTGGCGTCGGCCCGGCGCGCGTCTTCCATCCCCTGCTCGCGGCACACGGCGAGGTAGGAGCCGATGGCCCCGTCGGTGGCCTCGATGCGGTCGAACAGCGCTTGCGCCAGCTCGACGGCGCTCAACTCACGGGACCGCAGCCGGTCATGCAGCTCGTGCAGGGTAAGGTCATGAACCGTCATTCAATGATCTTCGGGACGCTGAGGAAGTCGTCGTCGCGGGCGGGAGCGTTGCTGAGCAGGGCCTCGGTCCGCGGCTCGTTGACGGCCCGGTCCGGGCGCAGGACGTTGACCACGTCCACCGCGTGGGACATGGGCTCGACGCCGCCGGTGTCGAGCTCGTTGAGCTTGTCCATGTATTCGAGGATGCGGCCGAGCTGGCCGGCGAGCTGTTCCTGCTCGTCGGGAGTGAGGTCCAGACGGGCGAGGGTGGCCACGTGCCGGATCTCTTCGCTGGTGATTTTCACGCCGATTTTCTATCATACGCCTCGAATGCCCGGCAAACGAACCCCGCCCGAACCCGCTCGAAACGGCCGTCTGCTCGCCCCGGAGCGCCGCGGACCCGACGGCACGTCCTATGAGACGGACGCGTTTTCGCGGGGGTTTCGATGCATCGCCGGCGTGGACGAAGTGGGGCGCGGCCCCCTGGCGGGGCCGGTGGTGGCGGCGGCGGTGGTCTTCGAACCCGGCGCCTTCAATCCCGATATCAAGGACTCGAAACTCCTGACCGCCAGGAAGCGCGAGCATCTGGCCGACTGGATCAAGGACCAGGCCGCTTCCTGGGCCGTGGGCGTGGCGGATTCGGGGGAGATCGACCGTTTCAACATCCTGCGGGCCAGCCTCCTGGCCATGGCCCGCGCCGTCCGGGGTCTGGCGGTGACGCCGGACTACCTCATGATCGACGGGCCATACGGCATCCCCGCCGCGAGCCTCATGGAAGACGGTGCCCCGTGGACAGCGACGCCCGCGCAGCGCACCGTCAAGGGCGGCGACCGGCTTTGCTTCTCCATCGCCTCCGCGTCCATCGTCGCCAAGGTGGCCCGGGATCGGATGATGGTGGAGCTGGACGCGCTGTATCCGGAGTATGGGTTCGCCAGCCACAAGGGCTATCGCAGCCGCGGCCATTCCGCGGCCCTGGACCGCCATGGCCCCTGTCCCATCCACCGCCGCAGCTTCAAGCCCGTGCGGGACTTCCGGGAAAAGGGGGCGCCGGGGTCCGTCGAGCCCGCAACGGCAGGGTTGCCGGTACCGCTCTTTGGTGCCAGAAAAAGGGATGGGCGATGAGCGGAAGTCCCTGGGCAAGGCGGGAGAGGACCTCGCCGAACGCTACCTCAAGCGTCGAGGCTACGCCGTCGTCGAACGCAACTACCGGTGCCCTCTGGGCGAGATCGACCTGATCGCCCTCGACAACGGCGCGGTGGTGTTCGTGGAGGTGAAGACCCGCAGGGTGGACACGTCCGGCGCGCCGCTGGAAGCCGTCAACGCGGCTAAGCAGCGCCGGTTGAAGCGCGTTGCGCTTCACTACGTCAACAGACACCGGTTGCATGACCGCGACGTCCAGTTCGATGTGATCGGCATATCGCTCGGTTCGAATCCGCCCGCGGTGCGCCATGTCACTCATGCGTTCGATTTCTCCGAGTCGTAGCCTTCGTTACGCCGCGACCGGGCATAGGGGCGGATTTGAAATCCGTCCCTACAACGATGAGGGACGCGGAGATAATACTGGCTAGCACGTGAACAAGGGTACGCAGACCATTGGAAGGGATGACGGATGATTGATGTCAGGATCTTGCGTTTGGATCCCGACAGCGTGCGGGAGCGCATGGTGGCGAGGGGCGAGGACATCAACTTGGTGGAAGAAGCGCTGGAAGCTGACCAGGAGTGGCGGGAACTTCTAGCTCGGTCGGAGCGGCTTGAGGCGAAAAAAAATAAACTCTCTGGCGAAATCGGCCGGCTCAAGAAGTCCGGAGAAGACACCGCGGGCCTGATGAAGCAGATCGGCACCGTAAGCAAGGATCTGGACGAGTTACAACAGCCCTTGAACGAATTGGCGAACCGTTGCCGTGACTCGATGCACAATATCCCGAACCTTCCGGACTCAGGCGTGCCCATGGGTGCGTCGGCGGCTGACAATCCGGTGGTGAGGCAGTGGGGGGAGGTACCGGTGTTCGGGTTTACGCCCAAGAATCACTGGGAGCTCGGGGAGGCGCTTCGTATTTTCGACTTCGTTCGGGGAGCCAAGCTGGCGGGCTCGCGTTTCACGCTCTACCTCAGGAACGGTGCGCTGCTGGAGCGGGCGCTAATCGGTTTCATGCTTGATCTGCACACCGGCGAGCACGGCTATGAGGAGATTTTGCCGCCGTTCTTGGTGAACGAGGAAACCATGGTCGGGACCGGCCAACTACCCAAATTCAAGGCGGACCTTTTCCCGACCGTGGACCCCAAGTTTCTCGACGCTGAGACCGTAGAGCGCTTGAACGCCGAGTATTTTTTGATCCCGACCGCCGAGGTGCCGCTCACCAACATCCACCGTAGGGAGGTCCTCGACCAGAGTGACCTTCCCCATTACTACTGCGCCTACACCCCTTGTTTCCGAAGGGAGGCAGGCTCCTACGGCAAGGACATGCGCGGCCTGATCCGCCAGCACCAGTTCAACAAGGTGGAACTTGTGAAGATCGTGGAGCCGGAAAGCTCCTTCGAAGAGTTGGAGAAGCTCACCCGCGACGCCGAAACCGTGCTCCAGCGCCTGGGACTGCACTACCGGGTGGTAGAGCTGTGCACCGCCGACCTGGGCTTCTCCGCGGCCAAGACCTATGACATTGAGGTTTGGCTCCCGGGCCAGGGTACCTACCGGGAGATCAGCTCTTGCTCCAACTGTACGGATTTTCAGGCCCGCCGTGCGTTGATCCGCTACCGCCCCGCCCCCAAGCAGCGCCCGCAGCTCGTGCACACCCTCAACGGCTCCGGCCTCGCCGTTGGGCGCACCTTGGTGGCCATCCTGGAAAACGGCCAGCAGGAGGACGGCAGCGTGGTCGTGCCGGAAGCGCTGCGGCCATACATGGGAGGGCTGAAGAGGATCGAGTAGAGTTCCCAATCGCCGGTCAGTTTTCCCAGAGCGCTCCGACCGGCATAGCGAACAGGGCGGGACCCGTCTGTTGAACCCGGTCGCCGTCGTGCAGAATCACGCCGCAGGCAAACCGCCGGCCCGCGGCCTCTTTCAGGCGGACCAATCCCTTGAAGTCGCCTGGGTGCACGGTGGCGCCTGCCTTCACCTCGACGCCGACGATATCACCCGGCGACCGCTCCAGTACAAGATCCACTTCGACCCGATCCTTGTCGCGGTAGTGCCCGATGGTCGTCGGTTCGTCTGACAATGCGGCGGCCTTCGCAAGCTCGGAATAGACGAAACACTCGAGCAAGGGGCCAAGTCGCTGACGGTCCCTGCCGATGGCCGCCGCATCGGCTCGTTGGAGCGCGGCAAGCAAACCGGAATCCAGAAACTGAAGCTTGGGAGTTTTTACGAGCCGTTTCACGTCGTTGCGGTGCCACGCGCCGACCCGCCGGACGAGAAACATGTGCTCGAACAAGGTAAGCCAACGATCGACGGTTTTGGCATCGACCCCCAACTGCGCTCCGAGGGCGGATAGGTTGAGTAAGCGTCCGGCAGAGGCTGCCGCATGATCGAGGAGACGGATCAGTTCCGCCAACTTCCCTATGGTCGCGATGTCCGATACGTCGCGCTCGGCCAGTGAACGGGAATACGATCTCAGCCAACTCCGGCGCCGCTCCGGAACGGTCCGGGATAGCGCTTCGGGGAAACCTCCCGCGAGAACTCGTTGGGTCAGGTCGCGTGCGGTCGGCGCCGTCGCAAGGTTCGGGAAATCTCCCGCAAACAGCCGCTCCAGGAAACGGGGCGAGCCGATGCGGGCGATCTCGGCTTGGGAAAAGGGCAACAGCTCAAGGGTCTCGATACGGCCGGCCAGCGAATCGGGAGAAATGGAGGCTCTGAAGAGATCCACCGATCCGGTGATCAGATAGCGTCCGGGGTGCGGGTCTTCATCGACCGCTTGCTTGATGGCGAGGACCAGTCCGGGGGCGCGCTGAATCTCGTCGATGACCGCAACGGGGTTGCTCCGCGCGAAGCCGATGGGATCGTCTTGGGCGAACCGCCTATGCTGATCATCGTCCAGAGTGATGAAGGGACGCCCGTCGTCACTGGCGATCCGGCGGGCAAGGGTCGTCTTGCCGGACTGGCGCGGACCGACGATGGCGACAATACGCGTGTCCGTCAACGCTTCGCGGACCCGTGTCTCCGCATGTCGCGGCACATAATTTCCTGGGCCTGTTGTCCGGTCCAACATAACAGCGTCCCAATCGGATTCAGGTCTCGTCCAATTCGGAATATAGCACCGGCCAATCCGGAATGAAACTTGAGAGCGGTGTTGACGGGTGGCGCCTCTTGACCCCCATCGCCCCGTCGATCTCGTCCATCGTCCGCGCGCAACCCGCGGTTGACAACCAAGTGATATTGGCGGACGATACAAGCGCGCACCCAGGCGTACTGTCCAGAATTCTCCCTCTCTCATTGGAACGGGCTACGGCCCTTGAAGGAAGTGGTGATGAAATTCTCGTACACGCACCACATGCCCTATACCGGAGTCGAAAAGGTGGGGCAGGATTGGCCGGTGGCCAACAAGCAGTTCAGCCCGGAAGAAGGCATGCGGATCTTCCGGGCCGGGATCGATACCAAGGTGTTCGCCGAGGAATGCGGCTTCGACTGGATCGGCAACAACGAACACCACATGAGCCCCTACGGGCTGATGCCGAATCCCAACCTGATCGGCGCCTGCGTTGCCGAACGCACCAGCAAGTCGATGATCCTGCAGTCCGGGAACATCGTGCCAATCGTCAACCCGATCCGGGTGGCGGAGGAATACGCGATGCTGGACATGATTTCCGGCGGCCGGCTGGTCGCCGGGTTCATGCGCGGAATTCCCCACGAATATGTCGCCTACAACGTCGCGCCCAGCGAGTCCTACGGGCGCATGAACGAGGCCATCGAGCTGATCAAGAAGGCCTGGACCGAACCGGAGCCGTTCGGCTGGGAGGGCGAATACTACCAGTTTCGCGCGGTCTCGATCTGGCCCAAGCCGGCCCAGAAGCCGCACCCGGAAATCGTCATGTCGGCGAGCAGCGACGGCTCCGCCCGCCTAGCTGCCGAGCACGGGGCGACCATGGGCGTCCTGCGCGTCCAGGACTACGAAACCGCGCACCACTCCATCGACGTCTACCGGGAACACGCGCGTACGCTCGGCTGGGAACCGCAGCCCCACAACGTCATCCTCGCCATGAACTGCTGTGTCGCCCCGAGCAAGGACGAAGCGGTCAAAACGCTGCGCCGGGGCTACGACTACTTCTTCAACGTGCTTGGCGGCGGCATCCGCACGGCACAGCGGCTGGTCGTGCAGAAGACCCGCTATTTCAAGGATGACCACGACGCCGAGCGCCAGACGACGAAGCTCCGGACACACAATCAGCTTTCCCTCGAGGAGCGGATGGAGCGCGGTCTGGTCATGTGCGGAACGCCGGACATGGCCATCGAACAGATCACGCGCCTCTACGAGGAGTTCGGTCACGGCGTGACCAATCTGAGCGTCAAGATCGGCAACGTGCCCGACGACAGCGTCCGGCAGACCATGAGGCTGCTCCGTGACGAGGTTTTCCCCGTGGCACGCCGTCTTGGCCTGGAAGAACGGACGGCCACCGCGGGGGCGCAGGGAGTTCCAGCATGATCGACAAGTACACGGCCGTCGCCGTTCAGACGATTATCCGCCACGTCCGGGAACCGGAATGGCGCGACGCCATCATCCGCGAGAACGTCAACCGCTACCTCTCGTTGATGGAGTACGTGAGCTGCCGCTGGGGCCAGGCAAAGCTTTACGTCCTGCCCGAGTTCTCGCTGACCGGCGTGGAGCACGTCCGGTCGGTGGAGGAATGGACACGCATCGCCCTCCGTATCCCCGGTCCGGAACTGGAACCTCTTGCCAACTTCGCGCGCATCAACCGCGCTTACGTGGCCGGCGGCACCATGGAATACGATCCGGCCTATCCGAACCGCTGGTTCAACTCCGCCTACCTGTTCGGCCCGTCGGGCGACCTCGTGCTGCGCTACCGCAAGATCAACGGAGCCGACGTACAGGGCCACACCACCTACTCGACGCCGACCGGCTGCTACGACCTGTACGTGAAGAACGAAGGCGGGGAAGACGCGCTCTTTCCGGTGGTGGACACCGAGATCGGGCGCCTCGCGCTCATCAACTGCTACGACATCAATTTCCCGGAGATGCCGCGCGCCTTCGCGCAGCACGGCGCCGAGATCCTGCTGCACTGCACGGGCGAGCCCTACGGGCCGCACCGGGAACCGTGGGAGATGAGCCGGCGCACCCGCGCCTACGAGAACGGCATGTACGTCATCTCCTCCAATCACGGCGGCTACGCCGCGCAGGTGTCGGGCGGCGTGTTCGCGGATTCGCCGGGCCTGAATTTCCAGGAGCGGCGCGACGGCGAGATCTCGCCGCTGCACCGTTCCCACGGCGGCTCGGAGATCGTCGACTTCAACGGCAAGGTGGTCGGCGCGGCTCCGAACCCGGGCGAGGCGCTGGCCATCGGCCCCATCGACCTGCGGGCCCTGAGGGAACGGCGCGCGGAAATCCGCGACAACATCCTGGTGCAGTCACGGACGGAGATCTATGCGCGGGAATACACCCGGCACCAGGCCACCGGCATCAACCGCTGGCTCAAGCAGCCCATCGCGCACAAGTCCGAGGCGCGGCAGAGCACGGAGGCGGTGATCGCGCGCTATCTCCGGGACGGGGTCTACGCGCCGCCCGAGGGATACGAACCGGCGGCCCCATCGGAACAACAGAACCGCGCCTTGGCCTGACCATGCCGAAGAAGTTCCAGATCGCCTGTGTCCAGTCGTCCATCGAGGTCATCGACGACCCGGCCCGCAAGGACGATGTCATCGCCCGCAACCTCCGGCGCGGGCTCGATATCGCCGAGGCGGCGGTGGTCCGGGACGAGGCGCGCATCGTGGTGTTCCCGGAGGCGTGGCTTCAGGGGTTCAACCACAAGCGGACGACCGATGACTGGAAGGCGGTCTGTATCGAGATACCGGGACCCGAGACCGACGTGATCGGCGCGTTCGCGCGGGAGCACGAGGTCTACGTGGCGGGAGCCGCCTTTGAACGGGACCCGGACTGGCCCGAGGTGTGGTTCACCGCGGGCTTCATCGCCGGCCCGTCCGGCACGGTGGAACTGCGTTACCGCAAGTGCCACGAGCACAACGTCGAGGGGCTGATTCCCAGCGTCTGTCCGGCAGACGTGTACACGGAGTACGTGCGGCGGTACGGCGAGGACTCCCTCTTCCCGGTGCTCGACACGCCGTACGGACGGCTCGCGACCATCGTGGAGCACGACGTGAACTTCTTCGAGCTGTCGCGCGCCCTCACCTTTCGCGGCGCGGAGATCCTGCTGCACCCGACCACCGAGACCAACGGACCCATGGCCGAGACCCGCGACCAGGTGTGCCGGTCGCGCGCCTACGAGAACCTCGTGTACGTGGCCTCCGCCAACGCCGGCGCGCTGAGCGGCCGGTACAGCGCGGCGCAGGGCACGCGGGGCGGCTCCACCGTCGTCAACTACCTCGGCCACGTCGACGCCCGCATCGACGGAGCGGGCGAGTCCGTGCTGGTCTCGACCGTCGATCTCGACCGGCAGCGGAAACGGCGCACCGAGGTGTTCATGAACTTCCCGGCGCAGGTCAAGTCCGAGTTCTTCGGCCGCGAATTCGAGAAGCAGACGTTCATGTCCAACGACACGGGCGGCGACGCGCGCGCCACGGCCGAAGCGACCATCAAGCGGCTGCGGGACGAAGGAGTCCTCGCGCCCGAATAGACCGTAACCCTGGAACCTTAGATCATGGCGGTGCTGCAGACGAGGCGTCTCGAGGCCAAGTTCCCGCTGAAGGACGGCGTCGTGCACGCCCTGCGCGGCATCGACCTGGACATCGCCACGGGCGAGTTCTTCGTCCTGCTAGGCCCGTCGGGCTGCGGCAAGACCACCATGCTGCGTTCCATCGCCGGGCTGGAGCGGCCCACCGCAGGCGACATCCGGATCGACGGGCACCCTATCTTCGACGCGGGAAACGGCGTTTTCGTCCCACCCGATCAACGCCCTATCGCCATGGTGTTTCAGTCCTACGCCATCTGGCCGCACATGGACGTGTTCGAAAACATCGCCTTCCCGCTCCGCCGCGGGCGGCTGAAGATGGACAAGGACCTGGTGCGGGACCGCGTCGGCGAAGTGCTCGAGATGCTCGGTCTCGACGCCCTGGCGCAACGCCCGGTCATCACCTTGAGCGGCGGCCAGCAGCAGCGGGTGGCGCTGGCGCGGGCGCTGGCCTTGCAGCCGCGCATCCTGCTCATGGACGAGCCGCTGAGCAACCTGGACTTCAAGCTCCAGGTCCGGCTCCGTGCCCAGATGCGCGACCTGATGCACCGCCTCAACCTGACGACGATCCACGTCACCCACAACCAGGCGGAAGCCCTTGAAACCGGCGATCGCATCGCGGTGATGTCGGAGGGCCGGATCGTCCAGATCGGCGATCCGCAAGCGGTCTATCACCGTCCGGAAAACGAGTTCGTCGCGCGCTTCATCGGCGACATGAACATTTTCCCGGCCGTCTATCGGGGCGGCAACGGGGGCACGGCCCGCGTGGAGACGGCCTTCGGCCAGCTCGACGCGCAACTGACCAGCCGCGAGGGCTTTGCGGCCGGCGCGCCCTGCATGTTGGGGATCCGCCCGGAAGACATCGAGATCGACGGGGACATTCCGGCGGAGGCTGCCAATCTGGTCACCGGCACCGTCGCCTCGTCGAGTTATGTCGGCGAGGGTTACGTGCACACCGTCGAGTCCTGCGGCGAGCCGGTCAGGGTGAGGCGGCACCACCGCGAAGCCATCAGCCGCGGGGATTCGATCCGGCTCCATTTCCCGCCGGCGGAGACCGTGGTGGTGGCGCCGTCCGACGGTCTGAACATGGAAGGCCTCGAGGGCGGGCTCGCCGGCGAGGAAGCGGCTCGTGCGAACTAGGTTGCTGGGTATCGGCTGGGTCTACCTGCTGGCGATCTCCGGCTTGGCGCTGGTGTGCGTCACTGTCTTCGGCAACATCGTCACCAGCTTCGCCGACCAGGATGTCGACGGGCAGTACACGTTCGCCAACTACGTCGAGCTGCTTACCCAAAAGCACCTTTTCAGCGTCACGGGCAGGACCGCGCTTCTCGGCGTGGGCACCGTTTTCTGGATGTTCGTGTTCGCCTTCCCGTTCACCTGGCTCCTGGCGCGCACGGATTTCCGCTACCGGACCGGCCTGTTCACGCTGCTGACGGCAAAGCTCGCGATCCCCGGTTTCATCACCGCCATGTCGTACGTGTGGCTGTTCAATCCGACCTCCGGGCTCGCCAACGCGCTCTTCGGAATGACCAAGTTCACGGGCGGCGCCTTGTTCGATGTCTACCAGGTGTCCTGGATCTGTTTCCTGCAGGGCATCGTGCTGGTCCCGGGCGGGGTCTTCATGATGCTGCCGGCCTTCAGAAACCTCGATGCGTCGCTGGAGGAGGCCGCCTGGGTCAGCGGGGTGTCGAAATTCTATACGGTCTCTCGCATCGTTCTGCCGCTGCTGGGCCCCAGCATGGTGGCGGTGTGTATCTTCTACTTCGTGCTCGGCGTCGAGATGTTCGACTTCGTCGCCATCATCGGCATGCCCGGCGACGTGCTGGTCCTGTGGATCTACGACGCCATCGCGGAGACCGACGGTCCGCCCAATCTGGGCTTCGCGGGTGCGGCGGGTGTGGTCCTGTTCGTCATCTGCGGCGTCGCCATCCTGTTCTACGCCCGCTTCTTGAAGCAGGCGCGGAAATACGCGGTGGTGGGCGGCAAGGTGCGGGCGTCGGCGCCGCAGCCGCTGGGCCGCTGGCGCTGGGCCGCCTATTTCTGGGTCGGCGTCTGGGTGATGGTCAGCATCGGGATTCCGGTGGTCACCATCGTCTGGGTGGCGCTGGTGCCCTACTTCCAGCCGCCGTCGATCGCGGCGCTGGATACGGTCAACCTCGACAGCTTCCGCGACGCGTTGGCATGGATCGGCGAACCGCTTCGGCATACGCTGATCCTGATGGCGGGCTCCATCGTGGTAGCCGCGTCCCTGGCCACCAGCGTCACGTGGGTGGTCACGCGCAGCCGCAACGGCACGGCGCGCTGGGCCGACAATATCGTATTCCTGGCGCCGGCGGTGCCCACCATCGTGACCGGCGTCGCCTTCCAGTTCATCGGCATCGAGATGTATCACTGGATACCGCTGTTCGGCACCATCTGGCTCGTGGCCATCGCCATGGGGACCCGGATGCTGGCCTACTGCACCCGGACCATGAACGCGGCCTCCCTGCAGATCCATTTCGAGCTCGACGAGGCCGCCTATGTCTCGGGCGTGTCGATGCTGGAGACGTTCCGGCGCATCTTCCTGCCCTTGATGGCGCCGGCGATCTTCTACTCCGCCCTGATGGTCGGAATGCTCGCGGCGCGCGACCTGACGCTGCCGCTGGTGATGAACACCGGCAACTCCGAGGTGGTCGCCACCCTCATCTTCAATCTTCAAACCAACGGCGAGCAGAACGCCGCCGCGGCGGTGGCCTTCTACATGATATTCGTTCTCTCCATCCTGGCGCTGGTCGCACGGCGCATGACCGGGATGCAGGAGATCCGCGGCCACGACGTTGCCCGCCGCAACGGTCTGCTGAGCCGGCTGTCCGGTTGGGTGGCCGAGCTTGCAAGACCGACCCGCAAGCGAAGGCTCGAGTATGGCAGTTGAACGGATCCGGCTGGAGGCCGGACACATCGTTGGCGATAGGACAAAGGAGAGGAGCAGATGAAACAGATACTCACGACATGGGTTGGGCTGCTCGCCATGGCAGCCGTCTTGTTCGGCGTACCGGCAATGGCCACCGGCGCGGATCTGCCGGATGCCGTGAAGAAACTCGTGAAGCCGGCGCAGGCGGAAGGCGAGGCGACCGTCTTCGGTGTCACCATGAACCCCCGCCAGGTCGCCATGATGAACGAAAGCTTCAATGCCTTCTATGGCACCAAGATCAAGCTCAACCAGATCGGCGGCCGCCATACGCGCAAGAGGGTGGAAGTCATCCGGGCGCTGGAAAAGAAAGTACCGACGGGACTCGACCTCTTCTGGACGACGAGCCCCCGTGCCTTGATTGAGGGCAACGCCCTCATCAAGTTCGACTGGGCCGGCGAGTTCGGTCTGCCGCAAAAACTGATGGAGGGTGAGTACGGCGTCAAGACGAGTGACAGCTATCTCACCATGGTGACCATCAACACCAACCTCGTGAAGCCCGCTGACGAACCGAAGACCTACGACGACCTGCTCGACCCGAAATGGAAGGGCCGGATCGCCATACCGCGCTCGCCGTCACCCTGGAACTATTTCGCCTTCGCATTCGGCGAAGAAAAGGCGAAGAAGTTCCTGGAGACCCTGCTCCGGAAACAGGAGGTCAAGACGCTGGCCCGGTATCCGGACGTGCGGTCACGGGTCATCGGCGGCGAATTCGCCATCGGGTTCGGCACCGATGCCTGGGCCGAGATCGCCAAGGGCGCTCCGGTGAAGCATCCGGACATCGACACCGTGATCCTCGCCGCCCGTGGCGCCTACATCATAAAGGACACCAAAGCGCCGAACATCGCCAAATTGTGGGGCTACTGGGTGGTGTCTCCCGCCGGCCAGAAGACCATCCACGATGTCCGGGGCTATTCGCTCGTCACTTCGAAGGGCACCTACATGTACAACTATGTCCAGGGCAAAAAGGTTCTTGACATACCTTTTGACTGGCGCATGAAGAACGAGGCGCGGCTGACCAAGGTATTCCGCGCGGTGTTGCGCGAAAAATAGTCCGCCGTCCCGGCGGCTGGACGCGAAAGGCAATCATGGTTAGAACAACGGGGCCCGCGGGCGAGCCCTTCCAGAGGCTCACCGCCGATCTCCCGTCCGGCCCGGTGACCTACCACGTCGCCGGCGAGGGGCCGCCCGTGCTGTACTTGCACAGCGCGGGCGGCATCCGCTTCACCTACGCGCTGGACGAGCTGTCGCGCGATCACCGGATTCACATGATGGTGGCCCCGGGGTTTGACGGGACCTCGGTCCACGAGGGTCTCGACACCATGCCGGGGCTTGCCGATCTCGCCGGCGAGTTCGTGGATTCGGTCATCGGCGAACCATGCGACCTGATCGGCCAGTCTTTCGGCGGGTTCCTGTCGGCGTGGGTGACCGTGCGCAATCCCGAGAAGATAAGCTCCGTGGTGCTCCAGTGCCCGTCGGGTTTCCGCCCGCCGCACATCCCGCAGAAACCGGCGGGCAGTCCGGAGGAGATGCGCAGCAGGATGTTTGCCCACCCGGAGCGGATTCCTCCGGGCGAGAAGACTCCGGAGCAGCTCGCCGAAAGCCGTGGATGGGCGGATTACTACCACAAGTCCGTCGGACTCGATGAGGCGCTCGTCGCGCGACTACCGGAGATTGAGCAGCAGACCCTGGTTCTGCAGGGAACGAAAGACGGCATGATGCCGCCCGAGAGCGGACAGCTCCTGGCGCGCGAAATCCCCCACGCCAAGCTGGTCTACGTCTACGATGCCGGCCACAACATCGAGGTCGACCAGCCGGAACGGTTCGTCGCCCTGGTCCGCGACTTCTTCTCGCGCGGTGAGGCGTTCATCGTCAATCCGGGCGACGAGCAAGCGGGAGTCATGGCGGCGACCCGCCAACCGCCGGCGTAGCGGCTTGTTGTAGGGGCGGGTTTCAAACCCGCCCGTGCCTGGTTGGTTCGGGCCTCCACGTCTCCGGGGCGGGCGGCGGCCTCCAGCTATTCTCGCCGCAAGCCGGGATCCACCAGGGTCGTGTCCTGTCCCGGCGGCGCCTCGTCCAGCGCTTCTTCGAGCGAGGGTCTCGGCGCCCACTCCTCGGGCGGGCGCGCCTCGCCGTCCCAATCCACCTGGTCGAGCCCCCAGAAGATTTCCAGGCTGTGGCCGTCGGGGTCCCGGAACTCCACCGACACCTGGCAGCCCGCACGCCTGCGGCCGTGGAAGTCGATGGGGACGCCGTGCTTCTCGAGATGATCCCGGGCGCGGAAGACGTCGTCGAGGGTGGGGACCTCGAAGGCCAGGTGATGCAGTTCGCGGCCGGAGGAAGTCTCCTCGCCCTGGCCGATGACGCCGAGTCCGTGATGGTCTTCGTTAAAGCGCATGAAGACCATCCGGCCCGGCACCATGCTTTCAGGATAGACGTCGGAGACCTTGAAGCCGAGCACCTGGGTGTAGAACCGGACGGAGGCGTCGATGTCCCGGACCACCAGCACGGCGTGTCCCATGCCGCCGATGCGGAAGGGCATGTCCGCCGGCGGCTGGAGGTCTTTCATCGCCTGGACCTCGGCACCGCGCAGTCCCTCCAGGTCGACCTTGCCTCGTTGGGTCATGTTCTTGGCCATGTCCGAAGTCCTCCATGACGGCGACCGCGTTCCGCCCCGGTCCTTTGGGCTTGCTTTGGCGTGACTTGCGCTATACCGTATAGCCCAATCATCAGCACGCCGCGAGCGGACACATGCCGCGGCGTGCTCAACGGTGCCCGGTCTGCCGCGTCCGCATGGCCGGCGGCGATCACAGACATGGGAGGCTGATATGAGCGCAATTCCTCGTACCCGATTCATGGCGTTGGCTGCGGCCCTGGCGGTGTTGCTGGCGGCGGCCGCCGCCTCGGCGCAGACCGTCAAGCTGGCGGTTCCGACTTTCCTTACCGGGGGCGGCGCGCCGACTTACGGCACCGCGTCCAAGAACGGCGTGGAGCTGGTGGTGCGCGCCATCAACGAAGGCACCCTGCCGGCGCCCTACAACAGCGTCGGGCTGGCTGGCCGCAAGATCGATCTCGTGGTCTACGACGAGTCCGGCGGCGGCACCAAGCAGGTCACGGAGTTGCGCAACAAGGTGCAGAAGGAGGGCGTGGACGTCGTGGTCGGCTACGTCTCCTCCGGGAGCTGCGCCGCCATCGCCCGGGTGGCGGAGGAGCTGCGGGTCCTGACCCTGCTGACGGTATGCGGCACGCCGCGCATCTTCGAGGAGCTGGTGAAGGAGCCAAAGTACCTCTTCCGCATCATCAACCACAGCACCGCCGGCAACGTGGGCGCCGCGCACTACGTCGTCAAGAAGCTCCGCAACGAGGCCAAGGACGGCTACATGGGCATCAACCAGAACTACGCCTGGGGCCAGGATGCCTGGCGCGATTTCAACCTGGGCGTGCAGACCCTGGCGCCGGAACTCAAGCCCGCCAAGAAGCAGCAGTTCCCCAAGCTGTTCTCCGGCCAGTACGGCACCGAGATCTCGGTGCTGCTCAGGGCCAAGCAGAAGGTGGTGCACTCGAGCTTCTGGGGCGGCGACATCGAGGCCTTGATCGCCCAGGGCAAAGCCAGGGGACTGTTCAAGCGCAAGACGTTCGTTTTCACGGTGGGCGAGATAACGGCCCACCGGATCGGCAAGAAGTTCCCGCCGGGACAGCTCGCCCGCGGTCCCTACGGATTGTACGCGGAGGGTATCGACACGCCGCTCAACAAGTGGTTCCGGAGCGAATACCGCAAGGCGTACAAGCAGCCGCCTTCGTCGCCGGCCTATCACTACGCCGATGGCATCGTGGCGGCCAAGTACGCCTACGACACGGCCATGAAGGCCAACGGCGGCAAGTTCCCGTCCACCGATCAGGTCATCAAGGCGCTGGAGCACGCCACCTACGACATCCTGGCCGCCAAGGTCAAGATGTCCCTCGGCAAGGGGCATCAGGCGGTCACCTCGGACCGCTGGGGCTATGCCGAGTGGGACGATGCCAAGGGCGAGATCGTGGTCAAGGACGTGGTGGAGTTCAAGGCCGAGTGCGTGAACCCGCCCGAAGGGGTCAATGCGGCGGACTGGGTCAAGGGCGGCATGAAGGGCGCCAAGTGCGACTGATCGGCGCTCCGGTCATGTAGGGGCGGGTTTCAAACCCGCCCTCCTTCGAATCAAGCACCCCGCACGGGCGGGCTCTGGCCCGCCCGTGCGGCCGATCTCCGGGGTGACCGTTGGATTTCGAGCTCCTACTCATCATCCTCGTCGACGGACTCGTCTACGGTTCGTACCTGTTCATGGTGGCGGTGGGCCTGACGGTCATCTGCGGCGTCCAGAAGCTCCTCAACGTCACCCACGGCGCGCTCTACGCCTTCGGCGCCTATCTGACGGCCACGCTGCTGATCCTCTATTTCCAGGTGGACTGGCCCCAGTTCGGCGCCTTCGCGGTCATGCTGTTCGCGGCGCTCTTCCTGGGCGTGCTCTTCGGCGTCATCATCGAGCGCGGCCTGCTCCGCCATCTCTATCACGAGGACGAGCACATCATCGTGCTGGCGACCTTCGCGGCGTTCCTGGTGCTCGAGGACGTGCTGCTGCTGATCTGGGGCACCGATCCCTACCTCGCGCCGGAGCCTCTCGGGCTGCTGGGCTCGACGGAGATCGCCGGACTTCCCTTCGACAACTACAGCCTGTCCATGGTGCTGTTGTCGGCCGTGGTGGCCGCGGTGCTGTGGTACGGGCTCAACCGGACCCAGTTCGGCAAGCTTCTGCTGGCGGTGATCTATGACCGGGAACTGGCCCAGGCCATGGGGATCAACGTCAACCGGATCTTCCTGTTGACCTTCATGCTGGGCTCGTTCCTCGGGGCGCTGGGCGGCGCCTACCAGGCGCCGGCGATCTCGGTCCAGCCCGGCATCGGAGTGGAGGTGATCGTGCTGGCGTTCGCCGTGGTGGTCATCGGCGGCATGGGCAGCATTCCCGGCGCCCTCATCGGCTCGGTGATCGTGGGCGTGGCGCGGGCGTTCGCGGTGCACCAGGAGCCGGCCCTGGAGCTGTTCGTCATCTACCTGATCATGGCCGCGGTGCTCATCGTCCGGCCCCAGGGGCTGTTCGCGCCCGCCAAGCCGAGGACCATATGACCTGGCGCCAGGACAAGACCCTCTGGGGCCTGACCATCGGCCTCGCCGCGCTGCTGCTGCTCAACTTCGTGGTGCCGGACTGGTTCCGTTCCATCCTCACCCTTTCCCTGGCCCGGGGTTCGGTGGCGCTGGGTCTCCTGGTGCTGTGGCGCTGCGGGCTGATCTCTTTCGGCCACGCGCTCTACTTCGGCGTCGGCGCCTACACCGTGGGCCTGATGAGCCGGTACCTGGGCATCACCGACGCCTTCCTCACCATCGCCTGCGGGGTAGTGACGGCGGGGCTGCTCGCATACGGTCTGGGGTTCCTGTTGCGGCAGTACCGCGGCATCTTCTTCGCGCTGTTGAACATGGCGTTCTCCATGATCCTCTACGGCGTGCTGGCCAAGCTCGAGGAGCTGGGGTCCACCGACGGCATCAGCCTGGAGACGACGACCTACCTCTGGTACGCACCGCTGGGAGCGGAGAACAAGACCGCGCTGTTCGTGTTCGCGGTCATCCTGACTTGGGGGGTGGCGGTGCTGGTGCACCTCTACCTGCGCTCCACCCTGGGCAACATGACCACGGCGGTGCGCGAGAACGAGATCCGGCTGGGTTATCTGGGCTACTCCGGGGAACGGGCGGTCCACGCCAAGTTCGTCGTCTCCGGGCTCCTTGGCGGTTTCGGCGGCGCCATCGCCGCCCTCACCATCGGCCACGTGGACCCGGACTCCATGGTGTACTGGCCGGTGTCCGGGGACTTCGTCTTCATCGCCATCCTGAGCGGCACCGGCAACGTCACCGCGCCCTTCATCGGCGCCTTGATCTACGAACTCATCCGCACCTACGCCTTCGACAAGTTCCCCGAGATCTGGCAGCTCATCATGGGCGGAACGCTGCTCGCCATCATCATGTTCCTCCCCAACGGCCTGTGGTCGTTGGTGGAGCGGTGGCGCGGCCGGAGAGGGGCGGGGACGGCGCTTCGGGCCGGAAAGGAAGAGGCATAGCCGGCCATGTCCGCGGTCCTTGAAGTCCACGATCTCGAGAAGTCCTTCGGCGCGGTGGTGGCCGCCCACGACATCAACGTCGTGGTGGAGGAAGGCGAGACCATCGGCGTCATCGGCGCCAACGGCGCCGGCAAGACCACCTTCGTCAACCTCGTCACGGGCCATCTCCCGCCCGGCGGCGGCACCGTGGAGTTCATGGGCCGCGACATCCTCGGCCTCTCGGTACGGGCCATCGCGCGCATGGGCCTGTGCCGCTCCTTCCAGGTGCCCCAGGTGTTCCTGTCCGAGACCGCCTTCGACAACCTGATGATGGCCTACGGCGTCGCCGAGGAGGACGGGGCGGGCCTCCTGACGCCGCTCATGGAAGAAGAACGGGCGGGCCGGGTGGAAGCCCATCTCGCGCGCTACCAGATTTCCGAATACCGCGACGTCATCGGCTCCGCGCTGCCCCAGGGCATTCGCAAGCTGCTGGACATCGCCATGGCCACGGTGCGCAAGCCGAAGCTGCTTATGCTGGACGAGCCCACCAGCGGCATCAGCGCGGAGGAGAAGTTTGCCATCATGGACATCCTCATGCAGGCGCTGAGGGAAGAGCGCACCACCGTGTTGTTCATCGAGCACGACATGGAGATCGTCGAGCGCTACGTGGCCCGCGTGCTCGCCTTCTATCAGGGCGAGATCATCTGCGATGCGCCCACCACGCAGGCGCTGCGGGACGATGCGGTACGGGAGTACGTTCTGGGCCGTGGGCATGACGCGGGCACGGAAAAACCGTCGGTGGTGCCGCAACGGTCTTCATCCGCCGCCGACACCTTCTCCGTCAGCGATCTCGACGTGGGCATCGGCGCTACGCCGATCCTTCGCGGCGTCCATCTGAGCGTCCCGTCCGGATCCATGTGCGGCCTCATCGGCCGTAATGGCGCCGGCAAGACCACCTTCATGCGGGCGGTCATGGGCGCGCTGTCGATCCAGCGGGGCAGAGTGCAGCTCGGTGACATCGACTTGGCCGCGGCCCCGGCCCACCGCCGCGCGCACCTGGGCATCGGCTTCATGCCCGAGGACCGCCGGCTGGTGCCCGAGTTGACCGCCGAGGAGAATATCCTGCTGCCCGTGTGGGCCACCGGCGCGGAAAACACCCTGGAACGCCTGCGATGGATCTACGGCCTCATGCCCGAGGTCGAGGAGTTCCGCCACCGCGGCGCCACGAGCCTCTCGGGCGGCCAGCAGAAGTTCGTGGCCTTCGCCCGGGCGCTCATGTGCGGCACCCGGCTGCTGCTGCTGGACGAGCCCGGCGAGGGCATCGCCCCGATCTTCGCCCAGCGGATGGTGGAGATCCTGGACGACCTCAAGAAGGAGGGCGCCTCCGTGCTCGTGGCCGAGTCCAACGACGTCCATATCGCGAGGCTCCTCGACAAAACCTTCATCATCGAGCGCGGCAGCATCGTGGACGACGGGTAGAGGAAGGAATGGCGCCATGACCCGTAACTTGACGCGATCCATGCGGGGCTTTGTGGTAGCTTGAGCAGGACGGAAAGGAAGAGGAAGTATTGAATGCCAACACGAGCCCGTAGTCGTTTGAACATTACGTTGTTTTCCAGTGTCGTGGGCGGCGCAGTCGTCGGGTTGCCGGCCTACGCGTATTTTTATGGTTATTCCTGGGTCGATTGGACCATGTTCGTGATACTCTATATCTTCACGGGACTGGGCATAACCGTGGGGTACCACCGCTTGCTGGCTCACCGGAGTTTTACTTGCGCCAATTGGGTGAAGGGCGTTCTCTTGATCGCGGGAGGATGGGCTCTACAGAATTCAGGCCTCCGATGGACGGCGGATCATATCCGTCATCATGCCCGGTGCGACCAGGAAGAAGATCCCTACAGTGCCAAGCGGGGATTCTGGCATAGTCATTGTGGTTGGCTGTTCCGGGCGGATCCCCATCGAGACGATCGGTTTGCTCGCAAGCTGAAACAGGACGCCATCGTGATGTGGCAACATCGTTACTACATCCCCATTGTCCTTTCCGGTTTGGCGCTTCCCTTCGTGGTGGGTTTTTTGTACGACGGCTGGTTTGGCGGGCTGGGATGTTTTCTGCTCGCCGGAGTCGGGCGGACTTTTTTTGTCCTGAACTCCACGTTTTGCATTAATTCCATTTGCCACTTGTGGGGTACCCAACCTCACGGAGCATCCGATTCCAGTCGTGACAGTTGGTGGGTCTCGCTCATCACCTTCGGGGAGGGATACCACAATTATCATCACAGGTATCAGAGTGATTATCGGAACGGCCCCCAGTGGTATAATTTCGATCCGTCAAAATGGCTCATCTACAGTCTTTCCCTCGTGGGTCTCGCCAGTTCCTTGCGCAGGTTCACCTAGGGCAACTTCGATCAGTTGTACCGGCGTCCTTCGACTTCGCTTCGCTACGCTCAGGACGAACGGTTGCAGAGGCCGTTCTCCGTTCGTCCTGAGCGTAGCGAAGTCGAAGGACGCCATCTCGGAGGGCGCCATCTTGCCCGGCAACTGATCAGAATTCCCTAGTCCGTGCCGGGCCGGTCGCCGGGCAGGTCGCGAGGCTTGAGAGCGCGGATGGCCAGCGGGCCCACCAGCAGCACGACGGCGATGTGACCGAAGCCGATGCCCCAGTTGATCACGCTTTCGCCGCCGAGCACGTGCAGGATCAGGCCCATCGCCAGCGGCCCCACGAAGCCGCCGCCGTAGCCCAGCATCGCGTGCACGGCCAGCGCGGCGCCGCGCCTCTCCGGGTCGGCGTTGCCGACCGTGCCGGCGGTGAGGGATGAGGAATCGGCGTAGATGGCCGCGTTGTAGAGGAGGCAGACGGTGGCGGCCGCGCCGTATCCCACCCCCGCGGTGAACCCGACCAGCAGCGCCAGCACCATGGATACCGTGAAGACGAGCAGGATCCAGCGCTTGCGCCCCATGCGCCGCGCCATCTCGTTGCCGAGGACACTGGAAACCGTGCCGAGCAGGCTCGCCAGGGTCGCCACCATCGTCGGAACGAGGAAAGTCGGCGCACCGCCGCCTTGCGCCGCCGCGAAGGTCAGGAAAGTCACCACCCAGGAGCGGACGACGAACATCTCCCAGGTATGCACGCAGTAGCCCAGCGCATAGGCCATGACCGAGGCGTTGCGCAGCACCGGCCTGAAGTCCACGAACCGCACCGTCGGAGCCCGTCGCTCCCTGCGCGGACCCGCGGGGAACAGCGTCACGGCCACGAGCAGCGCACCGAAAGCCCCGCCCGCTCCGACCATGAACGCGGCCTGCCAGCCGAACTGCGACGTCACCGCGCCGGCGATGACGAAGGAGAACGAGCTGCTGATCCCGGTGCTGGCGCCATGAACGGCCACGGCGCGCGATTGCGCCGGCCCCTCCACCTGCTCGGACAACGCCTTGAGCCCCACCATGTAGGTGCCGGCCCAGCCGATGCCGTTCAACGCGCGAAAGACCATGCCGGTCCAGAAGCCGTCCGCAAGGAAGGCCATGCCGAGATGGGACAGCATGGTCGCGGAGACCGCCGCCGCGTAGACCCTGCGCGCCTCGATGCGGTCCGTCATCGGCAACAGGACCGGCACCGCAGCGGCGTAGGCGCCGAACATGATGCCGGAAAGCCAGCCCGCCTCCGCGTGGCTGAGGGACCATTCCGTGAAGAAGGCCGGCAAGAGCGCCGCGAAGGCCATGGCGCCGATCTGCGCCAGCGACTGTGCCAGGCAGAAAACGGCGATGATGAATATTTCCCTCGTGCCGCGCTCCACACGTCGTATGATAGGATAGCCGTCGGCGCATAGAAACCAGTGTCCTGTCCGGTTAATTCGGACGACAAGGTGCGGAGGATTTTTCGTTGTCGGCAAGGCGCGATGACGAGCAGTGGCGGGTACCACGCGAGGAAGAGCAACGCGGCCGACGGCGAAAAAGACCCGCAGATTGTTGTGCGAATTAACCGGACAGGACACTAAACGAATGAAGGAGGTTCGCCATGCCCAAGCCAGAGCTCGAGTTCTTTCCGGTGGACGACCTGCCCTGGGTGGCGGTGGAGGGCGCGCCGCGGGGCCACTATCAGAAGATCCTGACCGAGGACGCGGAGATCGGGTTCGTCACCCGGATGCTAAAGGTGGATCCCGGCTGCGCGAGCACGGAGACCTTCGTCCACGATTTCTGGGAGGAGGTCTACATCGTGCAGGGGAGCCAGTGGGACGGAGACCGGCTTTGGAAGCAGGGGATGTACGCCTGCCGTCCCCCGGGAATGAAGCACGGTCCCTACCGGACCGAGGAAGGCTGCACCACGCTGGAGTTTCGTTACGTCAGGCCGTGAGCGTGGGCGTCAGGCCGGAGCGAGCACGAAGTCGAAACGTCCGAGCCAGCCTTGCGTGGTGCGGCTCAGATCCAGCAGAAGGTCGTCGTGGTAGATTGAATCCCGGGCGTTGTCGTCAGGCACGTCGGGAAAGTAGAGCTGGGTGGTGAGCAGGCGCGTGGACGGGCCTTGAACCTTGACGTGGATGTGCGGCGTGCGCCCCGTGTAGCGTATGGGCCGGATGGTCTCGAAGCGGTACGCCCCGGCGGCGTCGGTGTATTGATGGCCGCGATACCGGAAACCGGAGTTGTCGTAGCGGCCGTGCTCGTCGGCATGCCAGATGTCGACCACCGCGCCGCCGATGGGTTGGCAGTCCGGCGAGAGCACGAGCCCCTGCACCACCAGCGGCCGGCCGCTCGTGCCCGGTTCCCGCAAATTGGTCCTGAGCGGCGTCCCCGGAGTGTAGAACGGCCCCTCGGTGGACTCCGGTATGGCGCGCGTGCAGGCAAGCGGCGGAGCGAGTCCGAGGGCGCGGCCGGCGGCGGGACCGGAAAAGGGATAGGCCAGGAGCGTCGACCGCGTTCGAGCCAGACAGGACAGGGCGGTGACACCCGCCGCGGCCGCGCCGATCAAGGCGGCGCGACGGGAAAAAGTGCGCTTCGACATGACAAAATCATATGCTCACCGGCAGGGTCGGTCAACCGCGCAGACCGGGTGACGACGTGAGTCGGGCCGGAGTCACGTCCTGACGGACACAAGGAGGGGGATGGGTGTGACCCCGCAGGAAACCGGGCGCGATGGCGTCGCCCCCGAATCCACGCAGGACGATTTCGTCCTCTACGACGGCGAATGCATCTACTGTCGCACGTATGCGCGGAAGTCCCGCTTGCGGACCCCCGACGGAAGGCATTTGCGGTTCATCGACGGCAGGAACGCCCCTGACCTCGTGGATGAACTGCGACGGGCCGGATGCGACCTCGAGGACGGCATGATCCTCGTGCTGCAGAGCCGGCGTTACCAGGGGGCCGAGGCCATGGAGGCGCTCAGTTCCCTGGCCGTCGAACCCGGGTTGGTCAATATGCTTACGCGATGGGTGGGGTCCAGTTCGGAACGGGCGCGCTTCTTCTACCCGTGGTTCCGGCGCTTGCGTCAGGTGGGCCTCTGGATGGCCGGCAAGTCGGGTTTCCGCAAATGACGGCAAATCGGAATTTTCCTGCCACCGGGGAAGCCCTATACTGGACGCTCCATGTCACAGCCGTTGGACCGACGCAGCGACAGGGAGCTGGTTGAGCTGTGCAACCGCGGCGACCGCGATGAGGCGGTCCAGGCCTTCGAAGCGCTGTATCGCCGGCACCGCGACTACGTCACCCGGGTGGCCTTGCGGTTCGGAGCCGACCGGGAGACGGCTGTCGATGTGTTGCAAGAGACGTTTCTCTACCTGCTGAAGAAGTTCCCCCCTGCCGGTGAAGGGCTAGTGCTCACCGCGCAGCTCCGGTCGTTGCTCTACCCCGTTGCCAAGAACCTGACCCTTTCCTCCCTGCGGCAGCGCGAGCGAACGGACGCCCCCGAAGAGTTCGATCCCGACCGCCTGCCGGCGCCGGCCGCGGCCGACCCGCTGGAACACGATCCGGCGCGGCTGTCATCGGCCCTGACCCGGCTGTCCCCCGAGCGCCGTGAAGTGCTGCTGCTGCGCTTCGTGGACGACATGTCGCTGCAGGACATCGCGGATACCCTTTCCATACCGTTGGGCACGGTCAAGTCCCGGCTCCATCTCGCGGTCAGGGATCTTCGGAACAGTCCCGAGATCAAGGATTTCGGCAAGCCGTGAACCTTTTCGCCTCCCCGTGCGCTTAACGGGGTGGAACCATGCAGTCCGATGACGACAGAACCATCCCGTCCGGTGAAGAAGACGTCGATCTGCCCGACGAGCTGATCCAGGGCCTCAAGCGCATCGACAAGGCCGTGGCCCTTGTGTCGCCGGACGCGGACCGGCGCATGGCCGAAGCGGCCAGGACTCATTTCGGGCAGCGGCCGAGGCGAGCGCGTGGGGCCGGACTTCGCTGGGCCATGGCCGGCAGCCTTGCCGCGAGCCTCCTGGTGGGCGTGCTCTTCTGGCGGACGCAGACCCCGGTGGAACCCATCCGGGTCGCCAGCGTCGCCCGCGTTCCGAACGATATCGACGGCTCCGGCGCGGTGGACATCCTGGACGCGTTCGCCTTGGCACGGATGGCGCGCGAAGGTCCGGCGCCGGCCACCCGGGCGAAGACGGATTCCGCGCCGCGCATGGCGCGGACGGACGGCGCATCGGCGACGCGGGCCGAAATCGATGCACTGGCCATGAGCATCGTGGCGTTGGACGGTACGGCGGAGAGGCTATGACCGGTTGGAGCCCCATGTACCTGCTCTGCCTGGTCCTGTGGACGGCCGCATGGTCCGGCTTGGCCCGCGCGGACGAAACGAAGGTCCGGTTCGCGGCCCTCGACATCCACCTGGAATCCGCCGAGCCCGCGGCCGCGTGGCAGTTCGAGTTGTCGGAAGCAGCCGGCCGGATGCGCGTGGTGGGTGTGGAGAACGGCGACGGCCCGGCGTTCGCCAAGGCTCCCTACTACGACCGGAAGGCCGTCAACGACGGGCGCGCCGACCGCATCATCGTCGCCGATTTCACGTTGCGGCCGACAGCCGAGCTGCCGACCGGCAAGGTCCGCATCGCCACCGTGCACGTTCGCCTCACGGGCGGCTCCGAACCGGACTACGTCCTGCGGCTGGTCGCGGCGGGCGATGCCCGAGGCGAACCCATCCGGGCCTCCGTCCATCTCACCACCCAGTCAAGGAGATAGCGCGCATGAGAAAACTCGATATCGGCAGCGGTTTGTTGACAGGCACGGCGCTGTGTCTGCTCCTGATCGCGGGGGCCTGCTCACTGGGCGACGACGCGATGGAGGATGCGCGTCCGGCCGGTCCCGTGTCTCACGAGAAGCCGGAGAGGGCGGAAGTTTCTCAGGCGCCTCCGTCCAGCCCTTCCGGCGGTGCCGCGGTGGCGGACGCTCCGGTGCCGGCGGTGCAAGCGGGTCGAGGCGGTTTGAGGCGGGGGCGGCTGCAGAACTTGATGCTGTCGCCCCAGTCCATCGTGCGGGGGGCAAAACTCCGGTCTCGAATGGCTCGGGCCGGTGTGGCGGCGGCCGGGCCAATGACGGTGGGCGAAGAGCTCTGGATCATCGCGACGCCCCGGCCCGCGGCGCCGGCTAAGGCGGCGGAGCCGGACCAGCCGGGTTCGGGCGCGCTGATGGCGGACCGTCCCGCCGGCGGCGAGGACAAGACGAAGGTACCGCTCCCCCTGAAGCGCACGGAGGTCCAGGCGGCCATCACCGGTTATGTGGGGACGGTGGACGTCACCCAACAGTTCGAGAACCCCTTCGACGAGAAGATCGAAGCAGTCTACCTGTTCCCGTTGCCGGAGAAGGCGGCGGTGAGCGAGTTCGTCATGACCATCGGCGAGCGCCGCATCCGCGGCATCCTGAGGGAGAAGGAAGAGGCCGAGCGCATCTACCGGGAGGCGCGGGCGCAGGGCTATCGGGCCAGCCTCCTCACCCAGCACCGCCCCAACATCTTCGAGCAGAAGGTGGCGAACATCGAGCCCGGCAAGCGCATCGACGTCAACATCCGGTACTTCCACTCCTTGGCCTACCGCGACGGCTGGTACGCGTTCGTGTTCCCCACGGTGATCGGCCCCCGCTACAATCCGCCGGGCTCCAAGGACCCGATACATGCGTTGCCGCGTTCCCACGTCCAGCCCGTCTCGACCGGCGCCGGCGTACGGTACCTGCGTCCCGACGAGCGTTCCGGCCACGACATCGGCATTTCCATCGGGCTCGACGCCGGCGTGCCCATCGAAGCCATCGAGTCCAGCCATCGCATCGACGAGACCCGCACGGGTCCGGAGACCGCGACCATCAGGCTTGCCGACCAGGCGACGATTCCCAACCGTGACTTCGTCCTCAAGTTCAAGGTAGCGGGGGGACGCGTAAAGACGAACCTGCTGACCTACGTGGATCGCAAGAAAGGGCAGGGCTACTTCACCCTGGTGCTTTATCCGCCCGAGCGGCTGGAGAGCGCGCCGAGGCATCCCATGGAGATGGTCTTCGTGCTGGACTGCTCGGGCTCCATGAACGGCGAGCCCATCGCCCAGGCCAAGGCCGCCGTTCTGGCGGCCCTCGATCTGCTCGAACCCGCCGACACCTTTCAGGTCATCCGCTTCTCCAACAACGCCAGCCGGTTCGGGCCGGACCCGGTCCCGGCCACCCCGGAGAACATCGCCCGTGCCAAGCGCTATGTTCGACAGCTCCAGGGCGGCGGCGGCACGCGCATGATCGAAGGCATTCGCGCCGCGCTCCATTTCCCCCACGACCCGGAACGCCTGCGCTTCGTGACCTTCATGACCGACGGCTACATCGGCAACGAGGTCGAAATCCTCGACGCGATCCACCAGTCGGTCGGGGCGTCGCGGATCTTCAGCTTCGGCGTGGGTTCTTCGGTCAACCACTATCTCCTGAACCGCATGGCCAAGGTGGGACGCGGGGCCGTCGCGTACCTGGCACTTGAAGACTCCGGCGCGGAGGTGATGCGGTACTTCTTCAACCGCATCAGCCGCCCCGTGCTCACGGACGTCGAGATCGACTGGGGAACCATGAAGGTGACCGACACCTATCCGCAACGCCTGCCCGATCTCTTCGTCGGCCGCGCCGTGGTCGTCACCGGCAAGTCCGCGGGCGAGCCTGCCGAGCCCGTGGTGCGGGGCCGGGCCGGCGGCCGGCGCGTCGAATACGTCGTTGCCCGGAGTGCCAATGAAGACGCCCACAAGTTCATACCGAACGTGTGGGCCCGGCTTCGAATCGCCGACCTCGAGGACCGCCAGGCCTGGACCGTTGATCCACACGACGAACTGGCCAGGTCGATCAAGAAAACCGCGTTGGAGTACGCCCTCATGTCCGACTACACGGCCTTCGTCGCCGTGGACGCGAGCCGCCCCACGGAAGGCTCCCACGGCACCACCGTGCATCAGGCCGTACCGGTGCCGCGAGGCGTGCGCTATCAGACTACGGTAAGAGATGAGCGTACGGTGAGAGAGGAGCCGTGACTGCTATGTGCTTGCCCGTCTGGCCATTGTTCCAGATAGGTAGCGTCAACTAAGTGTTCCTCGCGGGGAAGCCGCCGCTGCCGCCGGCTCCACCGGTGCTGCCACCGGCGCGGACCTCTCCGGCGCCCTCCGGGTCTTCAGGAACGACACCATCACCATCAGGCCCAGGTACATCAGGCCGATCATCATGAAGAGCTGGTGGTAGGCCAGGGTGACGCCTTCGCTCAGCAGGCTGAAACCCAGCAGGGACTCGGCGCGTTGTTCCAGGCCGATGCCGAACTGGCCGGCGTGCTGGAGCAGGGCGTGGATCTGGAGCATTACGTCGTCGCGCAGGTTTTCCGTGAGGCGGGCGCCGAGCCCGGGGGTCATGGCCGCGACCCTGGTGAAGATGTAGCGTTCCAGGAGGAAGCTCAGGGTGGCGATGCCGAAGGCTTCGCCGAGCCCGCGTGCCAAGCCCAGGATGCCGCTGCCCATACGCGATTCTCCTTCGGGCAGGGCGCCCAGGGCGATGGAGTTGAGCGGCGCGTTGATGGTGGACTGGCCGATGCTCTTGAGGATGATCAGGAAGTAGATCAGTCCCATGCCGGTCCAGATGGTGAGAGTGGAGAACCCGAACAGCGTCACCGTGAGAAGCGCCAGTCCCGCCACCAGCAGGATCTTGGGCCCGAACCGGTCCGACAGCATGCCGGCGAAGGGCGACACCAGGCCCACGGCGACGGCGGCGGGTAGCATGAAGATGCCGGCCTGCAGGGGCGTGTAGAAGAGCGCTTTCTGCAGGAACAGGTTCAGGATGAAGCTGGTGCCGCGAAAGCCCATGACCCGGATCAGCACGATGATGCTGGAGATTCCGAAGTTGAGGTTCTTGAGGTAGCGGATCTGCACGTAGGGGTGCTCGGCCCTGATCTCGGCGATGATGAAGACCGCGATGAGCAGGGCGGCGCTTCCGAACAGCGAGAGGATCCTGTGGCTGGCCCAGCCCTCCTGCTGGCCCTGGGTGAGGCCGAGCAGCATGCACACCAACCCGCCGGTGAGGGTGACGAACCCGAGCAGGTCGAAACCGAAAGGCTTGTGGGACGAGGACCGCCGGGGGAGGATGAGCAACGCCGCCATGATGGCCACGATCAGGGTCGGCAGCGGCAGGTAGAAGATCGTGCGCCAGCTTATGTACTGGGCCAGGTAGCCGCCCGCCGGAGGCCCGAAGAACGGCCCCAGCGACCAGCCGGTCATGAACAGCCCCATGGCGAGGCCGCGCTCGTTCCGCGGAAAGGCCTCGTACATGATCGACATGGACACGCCGATGAGCGGCCCCACCCCCATTCCCTGGATGATGCGGAAGAAGATCAGCGAGTTGACGTCCCAGGCGATGGAGCACAGGAACGAGCCCGCGCCGAAGGTGGCGGCGCTCAGGATGAAGAGGTTGCGGTCGCCGATGCGTTGTCCCAGCCAGCCCACGCACGGAATCAGCACGGTGCGGGTGATCATGAACGCGATCAGCACCCACTGGATCCGGTGCAGCGAGGTGCCCAGCGACGACATCATTGCCGGGATGGCGGTGTCGACGCCGGTGATGCCGAGCCCGACGCTGATCATCCCCAAAGACAGGGTGATGGTGACGGGCCACTTGCGGGCGGGGTCGTATGTCTGGACGGGAGGCGCCGCGGGAGTCATGGCTTGTCAGGCCCTCACCCGGCCTTCGGCCACCCTCTCCCAGAGGGAGAGGGGTTGTATTTGACTACTCAGACAGACTCCTGGGGCGCCCGCTGGCCTGGAGTCCGTCCTCGCCGGATTCCAGCTTCTCGATCCGGACCACCGCCAGCATGCCCACCCGCAGGATGCCGTCGGTGTTCTCCACCGCGATCTTCACCGGCAGCTTCTGCGTCGACTTGATGAACACGCCGGTGAGCTTCTGCGGCGAGAACAGCGAGAACTCGGAGGTGGTGGCGCCGCCCACGTCCACGACCTTGCCCTCGAACTCGACGCCGGGATACGAATCCAGCCTCACCGTGGCGCTGTTGCCGGGCGCGACGAAGCGGATCTGGGTCTCATCCACGTTGGCTTCCACCCAGTAGCGGCTGGAGTCCACCACCATGTAGACGGGCTGGCCGGCCTGCACGAACTCGCCCTTGTGGGCGTTCTTCTTCACCACCACGCCCTTCACCGGGCTGCGCAGGGTCATCAGCCCCAGCCGCAACTGGAGCTCCTGCAACTCGGCTTCAGCTTCCCGCACCCGGGCCTTCTTGGCCAGCCGCTCGGCCTCCTTGATCTCGCGCCCCCGCTCGTTGGCCGCGTGGCGAAGCTCCCGCTCCGCCTGCATCAGCAGGCTGCGGGCGTGGTCCAGCGCGGCCTTGTGCTGCTCGATGCGGATCTGGACCTCGCGCTTGTCGAGCACCGCCATGATATGGCCGGGCTCCACCGCGTCGCCTTCTTCCTTGGGAAGCGCGTTGATCCTGCCGGGCACGTCGGTGCTGATGGTGACGATGTCGGCCTTGACCCGGGCGTCGTCGGTAGTGATGTAGCCCAGCGACGACCACACCCAGACGCCGAAGGCCGCCACGGCCAGCAGCATGACGGCCGCGGTCCACGCGAGCCATCTCTTCTTGCTCGATTCGCTTGCTGTCATGCTCGTCGGCGCCTCGCGAGGAGGCGTAGAAGGCGAGGGTTCGGGCCGATGGGAACGCGATGGTTCGGCGCGGCGGCTTCGGCCCTGTCTTGGTGAACGACTAACACGTCCGTTGCCGATCCACAATGCGGCGGCAGGCCAACCGCGGACCCGCGTCCGCGGCGTCCATGACCGGGCTTCCCGAGAGCGGCCGCCGCCCGCCGGGTTCCGAATTATCCCCGAATTCTATATGCTCACCGCCATGAAAGAGATCCACTTCGTCGACACCACGCTTCGGGACGGCCCGTCCAGCCTGTGGGCCATGGGCATCCGCACCGACATGATCCTGCCGGTGGCCTCGCGCATGGACGAGGCCGGCTTCCTGGGCATGGAGATCATCGCCTCGGCGTTCTTCAAGAAGTGCGTGCGGGAACTGAAGGACGACCCTTGGGCGCGCATCCGGCGGGTCAAGGAGCAGATCCCCAGGACGCCGCTGCGGCTCATCCGGAATCGCTACATGGCCGCCTTCCAGCACACCCCGCCGGCGATACAGCAGCTCTGGCTCGAACGGCTGGCGGCCAACGGCATCAGCGAGGCGCGGACCTCCGACCCCTCCAACACCCCGGCGGTTTGGGCCGAACAGGTCCGTACCGCCGCCGAGGCCGGCCTCGACACCATCGTCAACCTGATCTTCTCCATCTCGCCCAAGCACACCGACGAGTACTACGCGGAACGCGCCCGCGAGGCCGTGAAGCTGCCGGTCAAACGCATCTGCCTCAAGGACCCGGGCGGCCTGCTTACGCCGGACCGCACCCGCTCGCTGGCTCCGGTGGTGCTGGCGAACGCCGGAGACGTCCCGGTGGAGTTCCACACCCACTGCAACAGCGGCCTCGGCCCCCTGTGCACGCTGGACGCCATCGAGGCGGGCATTCCCATCATCAACGCGGCGCTGCCGCCGCTGTCGGACGGATCGTCCAACCCGTCGGTGTTCAACATCACCCGCAACGCCCGCGCCCTGGGCTACACCCCGGTCATCGACGAGGAGGGCCTCAGGCCCGTGTCCGAACACTTCACCCGGGTGGCGAAGGAGGAAGGCTTCCCCATCGGCGAGCCGCTCCACTATGACGCGTACCACTTCCAGCACCAGGTGCCCGGCGGCATGATCTCGAACCTGCGGCACCAGCTCGCGGGCATCGGCATGGGCGACCGCCTCGGCGAGGTGCTGGACGAGGCCCGCCGGGTGCGCGAGGAGTTCGGCTACCCCATCATGGTCACGCCGTACTCCCAGTTCGTCGGCAGCCAGTGCGCCATCAACGTGATCCTGGGCAAGCGTTACGAGCAGGTCACCGACGAGGTGATCCAGTACGCCATGGGCGCGTGGGGCGAGGAGGAATGCTCGTCCATGGACCCGGACGTGCGCCACCGCATCCTGGACCGGCCCCGGGCCAAGGAGCTGGTCGGCTGGCAGCCGCCGGACACGTCGGTCAAGGAGTTGCGGGAGAAGATCGGCGGCCCGGGGGTGTCCGACGACGAGCTGCTGCTGCGCTACTTCACGTCGGAGGAAGACGTGCGTGCCATGCAGGAGGCGCCGGCCCGACCCCGGAACGGCGGCGGCAACCTAGTGGGGCTGATCAAGTCCCTCACCGAGCGCGCGGACACCAGGCAGATCTACATCCGCCGGCCGGACCTGTCGGTGCGTTTGGGCTAACCCCCTGTCCGAGTAGTCGATTTGAGGGGCGACCGCCGGTCGCCCCCTAGATCCCGTAGAACCGTTTGGCGTTGTCGTAGAGGATCTTCTGCTTGAGGCCCTGGGACAGGTCCGGGCGTTCCAGGAATTCGGGGATGTCGGTGCCGAACTCCGTCACCGCCTTCTCGTGCGGGTAGTCCGACGGGTACATCAGGGCGTCCTCGCCCATTTCCCGCGCCACCACGTCGAGGATCTTCTCGTCCAGCTCGCAGGTGACGAAGACGTTGCCTTCCTTGATGTACTCGCTGGGCAGCTTCTTCAGCGGGAAGTGCTTGCGCTTGCGGTCCACGTGGAACTTGTCGTCCATGCGCTCCATCATGTACGGCACCCAGCCGGCGCCGGCTTCCAGGTAACCCACCTTCAGCTTCGGGAAGAGATCGAACACGCCGTCCAGCACCATGCTGGCCATCTGGATCATCTGCGCGATGGGGTGCTCCAGGGTGTGGATCATGGACATGGTCTGGAGGTAGTCGAACCCGAGCCCCTGGCTCGGCGCGCCGTGGATGGCCAGCGGGCAGTCCAGCCGCTGCGCCTCCTCGTAGAGTGGGTGGAAGTCGGAGTGGCCGAAGCCCTTGTGCAGCACGTTGACCGCGGGCAGGAGCCCGGCCACCATCCCCTGTTCGGTCACCGCGTGCCGAAGCTCCTCGACGGCCTGCGGCACGTCGTGCACCGGCAGAATGGCGACGCCCTTGAGGCGCGGACTCTTCCGCGTGTACTTGTCGTAGAACCAGTTGTTGTAGGCCCGCGCCAGCGCGGAAGCCCAGTCGGAGTCCTGGATCAGCCCGAAGGCAAGGCCCGCGGTGGGGTAGAGCACCGCCGCTTCGATGCCCGCGCCGTCGATGAACTCCAGCCAGCTCTCGGGGGAAGTCTGGCTGGCCTTCTTCATTCCCTTGACCGCGCCTCGGGGCCAGCCGTCCAGCGAAGGGAACAACCCGAACACCTTGTGCCTCCGGTGCCCCTCGTACGGCCCTTCGAAGTATTCCTCGAGCTCGTCGTTGTCTTCGAGAATGTGTCCGTCGGCGTCGATGATGGGAACGTTTGCCATGGGTCGCTTCTCCTCCCTTGCTCCGATGCCTACTCCAGTTGTGACGGCGTGTCAAAAGCGCCTCGCAACCCTCGTCCTTGACATTGCCTGCCAGTCTCTCTAACTGTTCGGGATCAACCCGGGTCGAGCCGCCGAAGGAGTAAACGTGAGTCTCAAGCTTGGCATCACCATCCCCACCTACACCTGGCCGGACATGGACTACCGGATGGCGCACACGGTCGTGCAGGACTACGCCAGACGGACCGAGGAGTTGGGGTTCGAGTCTCTGACCGTGTGGGACCACCTGACCGACGCCCCCGGCCTCTACGGCGGCTCGTGGATGGACCCGCTCATCTGCCTCTCGGCGGCGACGGCGTGCACCGAGCGCATCAAGCTCGGCACCCACATCCTGGTGCTTCCGCTGCGGCACCCCGTGCTGCTGGCCAAGGAGATCGCCACCCTGGACTACATCTCCGGCGGCCGTTTCTTCTTCGGCGTGGGGCCGGGCTGGAGCAAGCCCGAGTTCGACGCCATGGGCATCGACCTGCGCGAGCGGGGACGCCGCACCGACGAGATCCTGGACGCCTGCAGGCTGCTGCTCACCGAGAAGCACGTATCGTTCAAGGGCGAGTTTTTCGAGTTCGACGACGTCACCATCGACCCCATGCCGCCCAAGTACCCCGAGGTGTGGGTGGCCGGGGGCTCGCGCATCCCCGACGCGCTGTCGCCGGACAAGCCCTACATGGTCAAGACCGTGATGAAGCGCATCGCCAAGCACGCCGACGTGTTCACCTGCCGCGCCTCGGGCAAGCTGGAATGGGTCAAGCGGGATCTCGAGACCGTGAGCGAGTTCCTCAAGTCGGAGGGCCGGGACCCCGCAACCCTGGGCTTCGCGCATGTGCAGGCAATCTGGGTAGTGGACACCCAGGATCCCGAGGAGGCGCTGCGGGTCCAGCGACCCCACATCGAGCGCATGATGGGCACCAATCGGAGTTGGGACCACCTGCAGGAATGCTACATGGTGGGCAGCGTCGACCAGATCGTGGAGAAGCTCAGGATACTGGAAAACGCGGGCATGGAGCACGTGACCCTGCAGCCCGCGGGGCCGGACATCGAACAGGTCGACCTGATCGCGGAGAAGATCGCGCCCCACTTCGCATAGCGCGGCATTTTGCCTAACGCCACATCCGTCATTCCCGCGAAAGCGGGAATCCAGGGGTGGAGGAGGGGTGCAGGGACAGGCTTATGCCACAGGAGAATCGAACGTGCGTACGCTGAATCTGACGGTGGTCGAAGCCAGTGGAGGTCGCTCGGACCTGGAGTTCCCGGTGGCGCGGATCCTGGACGCGGGCTTCACCGGCAAGAACCGCGAAGGGGCCATGAAGCACGTGGAGGAGCTCAAGGCCCACGGCGTGGCCGCGCCGGACCGCATCCCCGCCTACTTCGCGGTGACCCGGGAGCTGGTTACCACCGATGACGAGATCGAGGTGCTGGGCGACGACACTTCCGGTGAGGTGGAGGTGGTGTTCCTGTTCAAGGGGGACGAGACCTACATCGCGGTGGGCAGCGACCACACCGACCGTGAGCTGGAGAAGGACAGCATCCCCAAGTCCAAGGTCATCTGCCCCAAGGTGGTGTCCCGCGACGTGTGGAGGCTGGCGGACGTGGAGCCCCATTGGGAACGGCTGAGGCTCCAGAGCTGGATCGAGGTGGACGGGCAGCGGACGCTCTATCAGGAGGGGTCCCTGGCCGACTTCCTGACCATCGACGACTTTCTCGACGGCGTGCGGTCGGTGGTGAAGGACGGGGCGCTGGACGGCATGGTGCTGTACATGGGGACGATGCCCAGCCTGGGCGGCGAGCTGCTGTTCTCGCCTACCTTCGAGGGCCGCCTTTCCGATGACGTGCTTGGACGCGAGCTGTCGTTCCGCTACAGCATCCGTCCCATGGAGTGGCTGGCGTAACCGCCCGCCCTTCGACTTCGCGACGCCACGCCTGTCCTGACCTTGTCGAAGGGCTCAGGACGACGGCAGGTGCGGGCCGTGCGGGAGCCTGTGGAACGACCAAGACGAACGGAGAGAGAGGTGAGTGACAATAGAGAACGACGGATTCGCGTCGCGTCCATCCAGATGGGCATGGACGACGGTGGCAAGGAGTCCAACGTCCGGCGCGCCGCGGCGCTGATCGACGGCGTGGAGGGCGCCGACCTGATCCTGCTCCCCGAGATCTGGAACGTCGGCTACTTCGCCTTCGACGACTACGGCGCCCAGAGCGAGAGCCTGTCCGGCCCCACCGTCGCCATGCTGCGGGAGAAGGCCGCGGCCAAGGGCTGCTATCTTTTCGGCGGCAGCATCGTCGAGGAGGACGGCGGCGCGTACTACAACACCAGCGTCCTCATCGACCGGCAGGGCGAGGTCATCGGCACCTACCGCAAGATCCATCTCTTCGGCTACCAGTCCGAGGAGGCGCGCCTGCTCAAGCGGGGCGAGGCGCCGACGGTGGTGGACACGGAATTGGGCAAATTCGGGCTGTCCACCTGCTACGACCTGCGGTTCCCGGAGCTTTACCGCCGGATGGCCGTCGCCGGAGCCGAGGTCTTTCTGGTGGCCTCGGCGTGGCCGTATCCCCGGCTCGAGGCATGGCTCCTGCTGAACCGCGTGCGCGCGCTGGAGAACCAGGTCTACCTGGTGTCCAGCAACTGCACCGGCAGCAACCGCGGCAAGGGCTTTGTGGGGCACAGCACCGTGGCCGATCCCTGGGGCACGCCGCTGGCGGCCGCCGGTGACGGCGAATGCGTCGTGCGGGCGGATCTCGACCTGGCGCTGATCCCGAAGATCCGCACCACGTTCTCGGCGTTCAACGATAGGGTCCTGATCGACTAGAGAGGGTGTCGGATTACGCTTCGCTAATCCGACCTACGGGTCTACCGGTCTGATCGACTGCCCGGGCAATCAAATCCGTGTAGGGGCGGGTTTCAAACCCGCCCGCGCCCATGCGGCGCAACACCGACATAACATACTACGAAGGGAGAACATCGATGCCGAAGGAAGAGAGAGAGTTTTTCAGCACCGACACCATCGACTGGCGCCCCGCGGGCGCGGGATCGGGGGCCACGGCCGAGGGGATCATGGAGAAGATCCTGAGCGAGGACCCGGATACGGGAGACTATGCTCGCATGGTCAATTTCCCGGCGGGTGTGGAAACCACCGAGACCGTTGTGCATGACTTCTGGGAAGAGGTCATCATCCTCGAAGGCAGCCTCATCGACACCCGCCTGAACCAGGAGTTCACCAAGGGCATGTACGGCTGCCGCCCGCCGGGCATGGTGCACGGACCCTACAAGAGCCCCAACGGCTGCATCACCTTCGAGTGCCGCTACTACAAGAAGTGAGGACCCGCTAGGCCCCTTTCGGATTTGCGGTCCGACCCCCTCTCCCTCCGGGAGAGGGCCGGGGTGAGGGCCGTCACGGCGACCATGCCTCAATTCACCACCGTCGGCCGCTCCATCCGCCGCACCGAAGGGGTGGAGAAGGTCACCGGCAAGGCCCGGTTCACGGCCGACCTTGATTTCCACGGGCTGCTGGAGGGTCGGGTCCTCCGCAGCCCGTTTCCCCATGCGCTGATCGAAAGCATCGACGCGCGCGCGGCCGAGGCGCTTCCGGGCGTCCACGGCGTCCTCACCCGCGAGTCCGTCAAGGACATCGATCCCTACTACGGCCACTGCCTGCGGGACCGCCCGCTCATCGCCACCGACCGCGTGCGCTACGTGGGCGAGCCGGTGGTGGCCGTGGCGGCGGAGTCGGGCGACGTCGCCGACGAGGCGCTGTCGCTGGTGCGGATACGCTACCGTGAGCTTCCGATGGCGGCCACCATGGACGAGGCCCTGGCGCCCGACGCCCCCGTGCTGCACGACACCAACGCCCTGGTGGGCGAATACCACGAGATGGCGGCCGTGGAGGAGGAGGCGCCGCGCAACGTCTGCCACCACGAGCGGCTCGAGGACGGCGACGTCGCCGCCGGTTTCGAGCAGGCCGACGCGGCCTTCGAGGACACCTTCGAGTTCCCGATGATCTGCCACTACTCCCTGGAGCCCCACACCGCGGTGGCCCGGTTCGAGGGAGACGAGATCGCGCTTTGGACCTCCTCCGCCCACCCGTTTCTCATCCGCGCCGAGATCGCCCAGATGTTCAGGGTGCCGATGCCCAACGTACGGGTGACCGTGCCCTACGTCGGCGGCGCCTTCGGCGGCAAGTCCTATTTCAAGATCGAGCCCCTGGCGGTGGCGCTGGCGCGCACCGCCGCCGGCCGTCCGGTGCGGCTCGCCCAGAGCGTATCCGAGTCCATGCTCACCATCCGGCGCCACTCGGCCCGCTGCCGGGTGAGGACCGGCGTCCTTCGCGACGGCACCGTGGTGGCGCGGGAGGCGCGGTTGCATCTCGACACCGGCGCCTACGCCGACAACGGCCCGCGGGTAGCCAAGCGTGTGGCCACCCGCATCCACGGCCCCTACCGGATTCCCAATTACCGCATCGACGTCTACGCCGTGTACACCAACACCGCGCCCGCGGGCTCCATGCGCTCCATCGGCGGACCCCAATCGATCTTCCCGCTGGAGTCGCACATGGACGACATCGCCCGTGGGCTGGAGATCGACCCCCTGGCATTCCGCCTCAAGAACCTGCTGCGCCGTGATGAACTCCTCAAGCCGGGAGCCAAGCCCATGGACGCGGACCTGCACATGGACGTGCGCACGGTGGGAGCCATGGTGGGCTGGGACGAGAACCAGGGGGCCCCGGCGGACAACCTCGGCATCGCCGTGGGCGTCACCGATTCCGAGGCCATGCCCGTGTCCACCGCCATCCTGCGCCTCCTGAGCGACGGCAGCGTGGTGCTCATGGCCGGCAGCACCGAAGTGGGGCAGGGGGCCCGCACCGTCCTGGGCCAGGTGGCCGCCGAGGGACTTCGCCTTCCGCCTGAGCGCATCGTCATGCGCGCCACCAACACCGACGTGACTCCGTTCGACCGCTCCACCGGCGCCAGCCGTTCCACCACGGTGATGGGCACCGCGGTGAAGTTCGCGGCCGAGGACCTCGCCGAGCAGATTCGAAAGGCGGCGGCGGAGTCCATGGGATGCGACCCGGACAACGTCACGCTCGAAGACGGCTGGGCCGAGGCCGGCGGCCAGCGCATGGACTATGGCGCCGTGGTGCGGGCGTATTTCGCCATGCCCGGCGGCGAGTTCATCGGCCGCGGCTACGTGCGCGCGGGCGGCGGCATCCCCAACCAGTTCCCGGTGTTCTGGGAGACCGGCATGGGCGCCGCGGCGGTGACCGTGGACGAAGAGACCGGCGAAGTGCGCGTCCCGCACTACGCCAGCGTCGCCGACGTGGGCAAGGCCATCAACCGCCTCCAGGCAGAGGCCCAGGACGAGGGCGCCGCGATGATGGGCATGGGTCACACCCTGTGCGAGAGCCTGCTCTACGACGGCGGCCAGCCCCTCAATCCCAACCTCATCGACTACAAGGTGCCGGGATTCACGGACATGCCGCGCCGTTTCGAGGTGGCGCTCACGGAGAACCAGGACGGCCCCGGCCCCTGGGGAGCCAAGGGCATGGGCGAGTCCGGCATCGTCGCGGTTGCCCCGGCCATCGCCAATGCCATCGCCCGCCTCACAGGAGTCCGCATCCGCAAGTTACCCCTGACGCCGGAGCGCGTCTGGCGGGCCCTAAAAGACAAGGGTTGAGGAATCAGACCATGTCGCCCGGGCACACACGGTTGCTCATTAGCTGGTACAATTGCCGGGCGTGTAGGGGCGGGTTTCAAACCCGCCCGTGCCACGGACTAGCACGACATCACAGGAGCGAACCATGAAATTAGGTATCCAGCTCAACCCCCAAGTCTCCATCGAAAAGCCGCCCGAAACCCTCCTACCCACGTTGGCGGAGCAGACCCGCGTGGCCGACGAAGCCGGCTTCGAGGCCATCACCATGGGCCAGCACTACAACATCCCCGGCTTCCAGCGGCTCCACCAGGTGCCGCTCCTGGGCCGTCTCTGCGCCGAGGCAAAACAGGCCAGCCTCGGCACCGCCGCCACCCTGCTGGGCCTCCACGACCCGGTGGTCATCGCCAAGGAGCTGGCCACCATCGACGTGATGAACGAAGGCCGCGCCGTCTTCTCCTTCGGGCTCGGCTACCGGCAACAGGAGTTGGACGCCTTCAACCTCACGAAAAAGCAACGGTTCGACCGTTTCGTGGAAGGGGTGGAGATCGTCCAGCGCCTCTGGACCGAGGAGCACGTCTCATTCTCGGGCAAGGCGTTCGAGTTGAAGGACGTCACCATCGCCCCGCGCCCGCTGCAGAAGCCGCGTCCGCCCGTGTGGATCGCCGCCAACGGCGACAAAGGCGTCCGGCGCGCCGCCCGTATCGGCGACGGCTGGCTGGTAGGACCCCACTCGGCCATTGAGGAGCTAAAGGACCAGACGGCGCTGTTCCGCCAGGCATGGCAGGACACCGGCAAACCCGGCACCGGCGCCCTCGTCATGGTCCGCGAGTGCTTCGTCGCCCCCACCCGCGAAGAAGCCGTCGCCAAGGCCCGCCCCTGCCTCGACAAGCTCTACCGCGACGTCTACGTCAAGTGGGGCCAGGACGAGGCCATGACAAACCCCGACGAGCTCACCTGGGACTTTGACCGCCTCGCCCGCCACCGCTTCATCCTCGGCTCCCCCGAGGACTGCATCGAGGAAATCCGCTCCTACGAGGAATCCCTCAAGCCCGACCTGCTGCTGCTGCGCTTCGACTGGACCCCCGGCCTGGAGCAGAAAGATATCCTGGCGGCCATGGAGCTGTTCGGGTCGGCGGTGCTGCCCCGGTGAGGGGCCCGGCACGCCGCTTCTTTCGGGCACCCTCACCCCGACCCTCTCCCAGAGGGAGAGGGGGTGGTTCTGACACAGCCTGGAAAGCGGAAACCACGGGCGGAACGCCGGCGGCTCTTGTTGGGGAGGAACGTGCACCTTGGTCAGGGCACCAGATCCCCCTCCTCGAACGGAATCGGCCTCACCACCGGCTTCACCCGGTCGCCGGCCTTTTCCACTGAGATCCAGTTGAGGCAGTTCTTGTCGTCCCTTTCGGGGTAGTCGTCGCGGGTGTGCTGGCCGCGGGATTCCCTGCGTTCCACGGCGCAGGCGGCGACCATCTCGCCGACCCAGGAGAGGTTCGAGCATTCGAGGGACTTGATCAGGCTGCGGAGGTCGTCCGCCTTGAGTTTGGGGACCTTTTCGTGGCGGAGTTCCCGGAAGCGTTCCAGTCCGGCGGTGAGGCCGCGCTCGTTGCGTACGACTCCGGTGCTCTCCCAGGCGATGTCCTTGATCTCCTCGTGCAACTCGTTGGGATCGAGCCCGTCGTCGCGCTTGAAGGATTCGATCCGCGCGACCTCCGCGGCGGTCTCTGCCGGGTCCACTTCTCCCATCTCCGCGTCCGCCCCGTAGATGGCGGCGTACTTGCCTGACCGGGCGCCCAAGGCGAAGGCGCTGGCGATGGCGTTGCCGCTGAGCCGGTTGGAGCCGTGGGTTCCGGTGGCGGACTCGCCCGAGGCGTAGAGCCCCCCAACACCTGGGACCTCGCACCGCTCGTTGATGTCGAGGCCGCCCAGGAAGGTGTGCAGCGCCGGGACCCATTGGAAGCGGTCGGAACGAGGATTGATGCCGGCCTTGCCGAGCTTGGGAGTGTACTCGAACTGGATCTCGTCGTCCCATTTCTCGTCCGGGATGTAGGAAGGATCGAGGCAAACGGGGCCGCGTCCTTCGAGCATTTCCTTGTAGGTGGCGCCCACCAGGATGGCGCGGGTGGTGCCCTCCAGCCGCTCGGGATCGTATTTCTCCAGGAACCGCTCGTTGAGCGCGTTGAAGAAGCGGCCGCCCTTGCTGGTGAACGGCGATAGGCCGGCCATGGAGATGGCCTCGCCGCCGGGCGCCGGGATCAGCGTGAACTCCAGGAACTCCAGGTTGGCCAGGGGCGCGCCGATGTCGAAGGCGGCGACGTAGGCGTCGCCGGTGGTGAGGAAGTTGGCGCTGGTATACTTCTGGATTCCGATGGCGCTGCCGGCGGCCAACACCACGGCGCGGGCGCGGTACGCCTGGTAGGTGCCTTTCTGGACGTTGATGCCGAAGGCCCCGGTAACCCGCCCGTTCTTGCGCAGGAGCTTCGTCACCATGGTCCACTGGTGCACCTGGACTTCGCGGTTGAAGACCTCCTTGCGGAGCGAGCCCAGCATGCCTACGCTGCCGCCCACCGGCGGACAACTGCGGGCGTACGAGCTGCCCAGGCGTTTCTCCTGGTAGAACTGCTTGCCGTCCGGGGTCTTCTTGAAGTGAAGCCCCATCTCCTCCAGCTCGATGACCCGGTCGGTGACCTCGTCGACGATAGCGCGGACGATCTTCTGGTTGGGGATGAAATCGCCGCCGAGAATGGTGTCGCGGAAGTGCTGGTCCTTGCTGTCGCGGGGGTCGGCGTGGGCGAAGGCCGCCTGGGGGACGCCGCCGGAGGTGGGGCTGGAGCCGCTGCGTCCGAGCCGCCCCTTGTCCACCAGCACCACCTCCATGTTGCGCTTGGAGGCTTCCAGCGCCGCCATGCACGCGGCCAGCCCGCCGCCGATGATGAGGACGTCGCAGTCGGTGGTCGGGACCTGGTCGCTCATGAGTTTGTCGAGGGGCCGGCCTCGGCGTCCGCGGCAGCCTTTTTCTTCTTCTTGGGCCGCAGCACCACCTCGATCGCGTCTTCCGGACAGACCAACTCGCACAGGAAGCAGTTGACGCAGTACTTGTTGCCGAAGGGAAAGACCTTGTCCTTCTTGTTGGTGAAGCGGAAGACGTCGGCGCCGCAGTCGTAGACGCAGATGCCGCAGCCGTCGCACTTGTGGGGGTCGACTCGTATCACGCTTGTGTCCTTTACACCGACGATCTATAGCCCAAACGAAGGGTCAATGCCATTGAAGACACATGAAGGAACGCACATGGACCAAGACGCGTACGTCACCTACCACGGCAACGCTCAGGCGGACGAGGATATCGAAGGGCGGAGCGTGCTCTTCATCGACAACCAGGCCGCGGCCCAGGTCCTCACCATGGAGGACGCCATCGACGCGGTGGAGGAGGCCTACCGGGAGTACGGGATGGGACGGGCCACCGCCACCCGGGCGACGCACTCCGTGCCGCGGCCCGGGGGCGAAGGCTGGTACACCTGGGACCCCATGGCGTCGGCGCTTCCGGGAATGGGGTCTCTCGCCATCAGGATGAAGTCCGACATCCTGCCGCCGTCGGGCGCCCAGGTGAAGAAGTACTGTGTGGCCCCGGGCAAGTTCTGCGGCCTCATCGTGCTGTTCAGCACCGAGGACGGCGCGCCGCTGGCGATCATGAACGACGGCCACATCCAGCACATGCGGGTGGGCGCGGCCGGCGCCATCAGCGTGAAGCACATGGCGCGCGAGGACGCCGCCACCCTGGGCATCTACGGCACCGCCGGCATGGCCACGGCCCACGCGCTGGCCATCGCCAAGGTCCGGCCCATCAGGAAGATCGTCGCCTACAGCCCCAACCCCGACCACCGGGCCGCCTTTGCTGAGCGCACGAGCCGCCTGCTTGGGATTCAGGTGGTGGCCGCCGACGAACCGCGCCAAGTGACACAGGGTGCCGACATCGTCGCCGCGTGCACCAACTCGCTGGTACCCGTGGTCAAAGGCGAGTGGATCGAGCCCGGCACGCACCTGCTGTCAGTGTTGCCTGACGAGATCGACGACGAGGTCTTCCGCCGCTGCCACCGGTACGTGTACTCCCGGACCTCAAGGACGGACTATCACGTGGCCGATCCGGAACTGCGGCCCGCCGTGGGCTATGAGCCCATCGATACCGAGTGGCTGCGCCGGGAAGAGCGGTTGCTGAGCGAGGACAAGCGCGTCTTCCTGTCCGACGTGGTCCTCGGCCGCTACCCCGGCAGGCAAAGCCCCGAAGAGATCACCTGCTTCGTCACCCAGGGAATAGCCATCCAGTTCGCGGCATCGGCCCACAAGGTGTACGAAGGCGCCCGCGAGCAAGGCTTGGGAAGAAAGCTGCCGCTGAGCTGGTTTCTCCAGGACATCAGCGACTAGTCCCAGGGTGACTCTTCGATCCGCCGGAGACGTGCGAGCATCCCGCCCGCGATAGAGTCGGCGAGGGCTACCGGAAACTCATCCGGCAGGGCGGCCAGGGTTTCGTCGATGACCGCTTCCGCGGAGTCTGCCAACTCGACGTAGATCTGCTTGACTACCGCTGCGCGCAAGCCGCTGCGCTCCGCGGTTTGAGCGAAGTGTCTCGGCATGATCTGGTCGATGACATACTGGCGGCTGTTACCGACCCTGTTTGCAAGCCTGAATTGATTTTTCCGAAGTTGTCCCGCGTCCATGGCAGGCTGCGACGACATCACATCGTAAAAGGGCGTCAGGCTGAAACGCCCCCCGGGTTGCAGGAAAATGCTGAAGTTCTTTGCGTGGCCGTCGGTCGCTCCCAGCAGCCAGAAGACGATCTGTGCTCTGAGAAACATCATTTGATCCGCTGCCGGGTCGTTGCTGGCTTTTAACAACTCCAATATTTCCCGGATTCCGGGACCGCCGTCCGGCTCATACTTCAATGCCGGCGGCACCGACAGAGCTTGGCAGCAGTCCTCCTGCGGGAGGCGTAGCAGTCGTTCGTCACGGGTCCATCGCCGGTCGAAGCGCTCGACCACCAACACACGTTCGCCGCCGAAATCGTTGATTGCGGTTCTGGCGCTGGGCAGGCCGAGGCCGGCAGTCAGACGCAGGCACAGGTGTTCGTTTTCGACGCTTTGTGTGAGGTCGACGCCGTCGGGCAACCTGCCGATCTGTGGCTTGATGATGTGGGTCGTCGCGGTCATGCCGTCCGGAATGTGCCATTCGCCCTTCCAGAAGAGAAAAGCGGTCTTGCTCTGCGCTCCGGCAAGGGAAATTCGGAACTCCTCGGTGCCATCCATTCCCAAGGGGGCCACGGCGAGTTCCCGGATCTTCCTGGCGATGTCGCCATCACTGACCGCGCGGCCCTTCACAACCCCTGCCGAACCGGGGATATGCCCCTCGGGGAGAAGTTGCATCGCGCCCACGCAGTCGCGGCCGATCTTGGTCAACAGACTGTAGGTGTCGTAGCCATCGGCCTTGACACGTTCGGCGATGCGGCGTCGGACCTGTTGGTTGTCCGGAAGCAGGTTGTCGAATACCGCGATCACGGGATCGCCGGTGTAGCGGTCCTCGCGCAGCGGCAAGGAAAACGAGACGGGCAGGGCGTGCTCCCAATGCAGCCAGCCCTCGTCGTACCGGAAGTCGATGGCTCCGCTCGGGAGACGCCGCAGTTGTCCAACCAGACGGGAGTTGATGTAGACGTCAAGGGGGACACGGCTGCGCCGGCGTGCCATCAGGACGACTCCTCCAAGAACAACTGCTGGAGGTCCTTGTCGACCAAACGCTCGCGGACAACGATCTCGAGACCAAGAGCAGTCATCACTTCCAGCAATGTGCGCATCCGTGTGCCTGGTGCGCCGTCCTCCAGAGCGGAGATGGTCGCCTGTCGCAGGCGAACTTCGGCCCCGAGTTCCTGCTGACTGAGTCTGAGTATCCGGCGGCGGCGGCGAATGGCTGCGCCCATCTGTTTCGAGGTACGGACAATCTGTTCCATGACGCTCCCCTTTGGTCGGTGCTGGTCACCCTTGGAACAGGAAGCATTATACGCGATAGCGAATAAATTGTAAATATACGGAAAACAGTATGTTTTTAATTTATACGGTATAGAGTATGAGGGGCGGAGGCAATCTTGCATAGAGTCGAAGGGAATGGACCGTGAGCCCTGCGGGTTGGTTCCTACCGCTTGAAGAACCGTGGCGACCCCTGCGGAGACGGGTTGCGCATCTCGCCGTCGAACACGCCGCGCTTCCCGCCCAGGAACTCCATGGCCTCGGTCCAGGCCCTGGCTTCTGCGGGAGTGATTTCCTCACGCGCCCGGTGGTCGTGTTTCTCGGTGAACCGGTCGAGGGTGTCGTGCAGGGACTGTGCCGCGCGGATCTGGATATTCCGGAGCTCGGCGAAGTGTTGATGGACGGCGTAGGTTTCCCCGGCCACAAGGAAATGCGGGATGCAGATGCCGGACGAGGTGCGGTACTTCTCGGCGAAGGCTTCATCTCCGAGCAGGTCCAGGAGTTGCCGCAGGTGGACGGACTCCGACCGCCCGGCAACCACGCAGGCGGGACAGGCGGTCTTCTTCAAACGGGCGCGCAAACCGGAGCCGGCCCGCGCCAGCCAAGCCCGCAGGACACGCCATCCGGTGGCAGGCGGTGACCCCGCCGCGTCGCGGAACCGGTTCAGCAGGTCCCTGGCGATGATGGCGAAGGCCAGGTCCGGGGCGCTGGATGCCGGCAGGTCGCGCAACATCCATGTGTGCGGGTTGCAGAGGCCGAAGGACTCCCGCAGCCCCTCCCGCGTCGGCACGTCGGTTACGCGTTCGTAGAGGACGCTGTCCAGGTAGGCGCGGCTGTCGTGGATGACGATGCCGCAGATGGGGCAGCCGGGTCCGTCGAGCCGGTCGAATAGCTTGAAGTAGAAACGGTCCTGGCGCGGCGGTTCGTTCACCTGTCCGCGGTCACTTCCTCAACGCCCGCCAGATCTTTTCTCCCGTCACCGGCAGATCGGTGACGCGCACCCCCACGGCGTCATCCACGGCGTTGGCGATGGCCGACGGCACCGGGAGGAGGCCGCTCTCGCCCAGGCCCTTGGCGCCGTAGGGGCCCGCGCCGTTGGCGTTCTCGAAGAGGATATTGACCTGCTCGTCCGGCAGGTCGGAGATCTTCGGCAGCCGGTAGGTGATGGCGTCGGGCGTGAGCATCTGGCCGTTCTCGTACACGGTCTCCTCGAACAGCGCCTGCCCGAGTCCCTGCAGGAAGGCTCCCTGTTCCTGGGTGTGGCACTGCTGGGGGTTGATGGCCTTGCCGGCGTCGGCGACGCCGACGTACTTGAGCACCCGCACGTCGCCGGTGTCCCGGTCGACGTGCACCTTGGCCGCGCCCCATCCCACCTCCCAGAACGGCGCCTTGGCGCCCAGCGGGGCTTTGGGGTCACGTTCGGTTACCTGCCTGTGCTCTCCCGTGATGACGCCGCCCGCGCCCTTGGCGTGCTGGACCAGCACCGAAAACGGGAACGCTATCTCCGCCAGGCGCACGTCGCCATTGGCGAGGGTCGCGGGGGCGTCGGGGCTGTTCCCCAGCGAGCGTGCGGCCTCGATGAGCTCGTCGCGGACGGCCCGGGCGGCCTTCTGCACCGCGAGCCCCATGAGCGTGATGGCGCTGCTGGCGTAGGTGCCCATGTCGAAGGGGGTCGAATCGGTGTCAGGGGTGGGTACGCGCACGGCCGTGGGTCCCACGCCCAGCTCCCGCGCGGCAATGCGTGCCATGGCGGTGCTGGAGCCCTGGCCTATCTCGATGGTGCCCTCGTGCAGGGTGATCGCGCCGCCATCGTCCACCTCCACCCGCGCGGATGAGATCTTGAAGTTGCCGCCGCCTTCCTTGCAAACGCAACTCACGCCGATGCCGCGGTCCGGCCCCGGATACTCCCCCCAGCCCACCTCCCGGGCCGCGCGCAGGAGCCCCTCTTTCAGGTCGGTATCCAGAGGGGTCTCCCCGGGGGCGAACTCCTCGCCCTTGTCCAGGAGGTTCTTTAGCCGGAACTCCACCGGATCCCAGCCCATCTCCCGGGCGATGATGTCCATCTGCGATTCGTAGGCCCACGCCACCTGGGGCGTGCCCATGCCCCGGAACGCCCCGGCCGGCACCGTGTTGGTGTACACGGTGTAGGCGTGGGAGCGGATGTGCGGGATGCGGTAGGGGCCGGGCGCCCGAAAGCCCGCCTTCTGGGCCACCCGGGGACCCGAGTCCGAGTAGGCGCCGCCGTCCACGTGCACGAGGCAGTCCCGCGCCACCAGCTTGCCGTCCGCGTCCACGCCGGTGCGGAGTCTGACGCGCGCGGCCGGCTTGCTCACCGTGCGCGATTCCTCTTCCAGCGACAGGTGCAGGAATACCCGCCGCCCGGCCTTGCGCGACAGGGCCAGTGCCACGGGCTCGAGCTTGGTGTGGTTCTTGTTGCCGTAGGTGCCTCCCACCAGCGGCACCACCACCCGCGCGCGTTCCCGCGGCACGTCGAACATCTCGGCCAGCTCGTTGCGGATGATGAACTGGTGCTGGGTGGAAGACCAAAGGGTGAACCCGTCGTCGCGCCACTCGGCCACCGCAAGCTGCGGCTCCATGGAGTAGTGGGCGATCTTGGGGAACTCGAAGGTATGCTCGAAGATCCATTCCGAGCCCGCGAAACCCTCGTCGACGTCGCCCTCGACGCGCTCGTAGTGGAAGCTCACGTTGGCGTACTTCCTGGCCTCATCGTCGATGCCCGGATATCCCGGAAAGCTCGGGGCATCGTCGCTCACGGACTCGTGGAGGGGCGGAGCGTCGGGATCGAGCGCCTCGTCCATGGTCATGAGCGCGGGCAGCGGCTCGTACTCCACGTTGATGAGCCCAAGGGCCGTGGTGGCTGCTTCCAGCGTCTCGGCGGCTACGGCGGCCACCGCGTCGCCTTCGTAGCGGACCTTGTCCAAGGCCAGCACGGGCGTGTCCTTCACCAGGGGGCCGTGGTACTGCTCGATGTCCGCGAGGTCCGCGGTAGTGAGGACCGCCACAACCCCGGGATGGGATTCGGCCGCGGAAGTGTCGATGCCGAGGATGCGGGCGTGGGCGTGGGGGCTGCGCAGCACCCGCCCGTAGAGCATCCCCGGGTGCGTCAGGTCGGCGGTGTAAACCGGCTCGCCGCGGACCTTGGCAACGCCGTCGATGCGGCGTTCGTCGAGCGGCCGCGCGGTCGACACATCCTGCCCGCGTCGCAATTCCGCGGCCCGGTTGACCGACTGGATAATCGAACGGTAGCCCGTGCAGCGGCAGATGTTACCGTCCAGCGCGGTCTTGATGTCCTCCTCGGAGGGGTCCGGGTTCTCGTCCAGCAGCGCCCGGGCGGCGAGGATCATCCCCGGCGTGCAGAACCCGCACTCGAAGCCGGCTTCCTCCCAGAACGCCTCCTGCACCGGGTCCAGTGCGTCGTCGCTCCCGAGACCCTCGATGGTCGTGAGCGAGCGCCCGGCGATCTCATGGGTCAGGGTCGTGCACGCGCTTACCGGGCGGCCATCCAGCAGCACCGTGCAGGAGCCGCAGACCTCCACCTCGCAGCTCGTCTTGGTGCCCTTGAGCTCCAGGGAGTTGCGCAGGAAGTCCGCCAGCAGCAACTCCGGGGCCACGGTGGCGCTACGCGCCTGGCCGTTCAGGTCGAATCGAATCGCGATATCGTTCATGGGTTCCTCGGTGCGGATGGCTCGCGGGTTGTCGCGGCGGGTTCGTTCATCTGTAGCAGATCGCCGTACGCGCCGCGACAAGCGTGCGCACTCCCTCCGTCATTCCCGCACCCCTCTCCGTCATTTGTATGTTGAGAAAGCCTCTCAGATCGGCCAATTTGAGGGGTAGGCATGCGGGGGGAGCCGCACGTCATAGGGTGAGAGTCTTTAGGGGCTCTGCACCGGGCGGGAGTAGGACACCCCGCATGCCAGTTGTCGCTCCGAACAGATACCGGGGGGTAGTGGCCCCGCATAAGCAAGTGTGGAGGACAGCGTCATCCTAGCAGAAGAGGAGGCGGGCATGAAGGTATATGCAGGGCTAGATGTAGGCAAGGGGGAGTTGGTGGTGTGGGTGATGGGCGAGGGGTTGCGGCGGTTCAGGAATGAGGCAGGGGGCATCCGGGAGATGCGGGAGTGGCTGAGAGCGGAGGGGGTGAAGCAGGTGGTGTGTGAGGCGACGGGGGGCTACGAGCGGGGGGTGGTAGCGGGACTGAAGGGGAGTGGGGTGGCGGTGCACGTGGCGCATCCGACGCGGGTACGGGGGTTTGCGCAGGCGCTGGGGCGTGGGGCCAAGACCGATCCTATGGACGCGGAGGTGCTGGCGCATTACGGCGCGATGATGAAGGTGGAGGGGGAGGAGGAGGGGGACGGTGCCAGTGAGGAGTTACGGGAGGTGTTGGGACGTAGGCAGCAGTTGGTGCAGCAGCGAGTGCAGGAACTCAATCGGCTGGAGAAGGGGCTTCGGGGGGCGAACAAGAAGTCCTGTGAGCGCCATGTGGCATGGCTGGACAAGGAGATCGCGCGGCTGGACAAGGCCCTCCAGGCGCTGTGGCGGCGTCACCCGGAGTTGCGGGAACGGGCGGCCCTGTATCAGAGCGTGAAGGGCGTGGGAGAGCTCACCGCGGCCACCTTGCTCGGGTACTTGCCCGAACTGGGCCGAGGGTGCGGCAGAGGCTTGACCTCCTTGGCGGGCTTGGCGCCTTGGTCCCACGACAGCGGCCGGCGTCAAGGCTACCGCGCCATCCGCGGTGGCCGTGGCACCGTCCGTCGGGCCTTGTACATGGCCGCGCTGTCAGCGACACGGTGCAACCCCGAACTGGGTGGTTTCTATCGTCGGTTGCGGCGCCGCGGCAAGCCCGCAAAGGTGGCCCTGGTGGCGGTGATGCGAAAGCTCTTGTTGCAACTCCATGCCATCGCACGCCGTGGCACCCCGTGGTTGCCGACCCCCAACCCACAGCCACTTAGCCCTTGACTCCCATCACAGATACTCCCGCGAAAGCGGGAATCCAGGGGTGGCGGAGGGGGGTACGGCTGAATTGCCACCACCCGTCCCAATTCAACCCCTCTCCCTCTGGGAGAGGGTGGCCGAAGGCCGGGTGAGGGCCGCGCGGCAACCCTGCCCTTCCGTGATAGGCTGCCGGCGCCGGGAAGCCCTCACCCCGACCCTCTCCCAGAGGGAGAGGGGGTGGATTTGACACAGGCTGTTTCGGGAATGACGGAGTGAGGTGCAGGCGGTTTAGGACCAGTAAGTGGTGCGGTCGACCGGGATGTGCCGCAGCACCTCCCCGGGGATGTAGTCTTCCACCTTGATGCGGGCCATGGCCTCGTCCGGGACCTTGGAGACGGGCGAGAACGGGCGGTCGAGGGGGCGGGTGGCGTCGACGATCATCACCGAGGTCTTGGTCTCGTCCACCACGGTGGGATCCAGATAGTTGCCGGTGAACGTGGGCTGCATGATCGACACCTGCCGGTGGGGCTGCACGCGGGTGGCCAGGGCCCACAGGATCTCGGTGGGGTTGTAGACGTCGATGTCGTCGTCGAAGACGAAGATGTGCTTGGCGTGAAGCTCGGTGAGGGCGGCGCCGGCGGCGCGGCCGGGGTCTCCCTCGGACAGCTTCTTCATGGCGATGAAGATGTTGTAGTGGGCGTGGCGGCCGGCCTTGCACACGGCCGTGACGCCAGGCACGGCCTCACGGATCCGCCTGAGGTAGGCGCCCTCCCGGGGCAGGTCCAGCCAGGGCTTGTCCCCCTCGGGGGTGATAACCGACTGGTACATGCCGTTGCTACGGAAGTTGATGGCGCGCACCTCGTAGCGGCAGGCCGAGAAGAAACGCTGGGGGCCGAGGTAGCCCGGCGCCTCTCCGAAAGGCCCGTCCACGATACGCTCGCCGGGGATCAGCGCGCCCTCGATGACGATCTCCGCGTCCGCCGGGATCAGCAGGTCGTCGCCCCAGGTGGTGGACGGCGTCACCCGCAGCGGCTCGCCCAAATAGGCGCCGATGACGTCGTACTCGCTCACCTCGAACGGCCCGGTGTAGCAGGCGCCCATGTAGAACGCCGGGTGGTGTCCCAGCACCGTGGCTACCGGGCATTCCATGCCCTGGTCCTCGTGGTCCCGGAAGATGATCCACTGGTGGTGCTGCGAGTGGTAGTGGGTGGTGTGGTTCTTCGACTTGATCTCCATGCGGTGATAGGACGCGTTGTAGATCCCCTGCCGGCGGTCCTTGGCAATGGTGCACAGGGTGATGTAGGGGCCGCCGTCCATGTAGTGGTGGCGCATGATGGGCAGCTCGTAGAGGTCCACGGCGTCGCCGCTCCGGACGTTCTCCATCACCGGCGCATCGCCGTTCTCCACCACCACCGGCGCCACCCGGTTGCGCTCGATGTCCACGCAGGCCTCGGCCATCTGCGCCCGGGTCATCTCTTTCGGCAGTCCCAGCGCGATCTGGGTCTTGCGCTGGGAGATGGTGAAGTTCATCACCAGTTTGAAATCGCTGACCCGGCCGTGCAGGTTGCGCGGCCGGTCGAAGACGAGCAGCGGGAACTTCCGGGCGGCGCCCAGGTGCTTGATGATGGCGCTCACGTCGTAGTTGGCGGGGTCCACCTCCCGCTCCACGTGCACCACCTCGTTGGGGATCTCCCGGCGGCAGTCCTCCAGAAAGCTGCTCAGGCTTTTCGGCATGTCGTGAGGTGGCTTATTCTATGTCCGAATGCCGTCGCGGCATCACTACCAGATTCGCCGTGACCTCCGAGACCTCGGGGATTCCCTTGATGGTCGCCACCACCCCTTCCACCGTTACCGGCGAAGAAACCATTCCGGACAGCGTCACCGTGCCGTTGTGAGCCTTCACGTCGATGGGCAGGTCACGGTACAGCTCGGAACGGAGCAGCGTGGCCTGCGTCTTCCTGGCCAGCGCGAGGTCCTCGAAGGCCTGCCCGGAAGCCTCCGTCTCGGCGAACGCCGAGAGCCCGGCTGCCGTGCCGATCACCTGGCTTGCGGCCTCCGTGCCCATGGCCAGGTTGAGCATCAGGTGATACCGGGTGGGGTCCTGCCAGTCGTGGCCGAACAGGGCCATGAGCCGCCGGCTGCGGGCGCGGTCGGTGTGCTCGAGCTGCTTCCGTATGGTGCCCTCGTCCACCGCGAGGCGCGAACGGAGCAGGTCCACGCGCAACTCCATGGAGCCGGTCAGGCAGACCTTCAGCACATGGGATACGCCGGGAAGAAGCTCGTGTCCCACGTGCCCGTGGTAGACCATGGAGCCGGCCTGGGCCATCTCGCACATGGCGGCCTGGAGCGCGATGCGGTAGGGCCGCAGGTCATGCAGCCACTGGTCCCACCAGTGCGCCTCCTTCTCCGTGATCTCGTCGAGCTTGGCGCGCGGCACGCCATAGTTCGCCAGAGTGGCCGAGAGGTCTTGCCGGCCGACGCACTTGTAGTCCAGATCCGCGGCGACTCGCTTGGCGACTTCCTCGGCCCCCGGGATGCCCTCGTAGATCATGATGACGGACATGGCAAGCCTCCTTTCCGTGAGGAAACGGTACGCCGAACATGACTCACGCCACACCCTGAGCATACTACAGGATCGGGAATAGGCAACGAAAAAGGGTCGTGGAACAGGCACTGAGTGGGGGTTCGATACGGCGTTTGGGTCCGTGTCGCGGTCCTGTTACACGGGTCGTGTATGGGATCTTCAACGGCGAATTGCGGGACCGGGACGGTGGGGCTGCTGGGCTGCGTTGTGGCGGTGTGCGTCCTGCTGAGCGCCGGTGTGGCGGCCGGGGCCCGCGATTCCGGCGAAACGGTTTCCGTCCCGGAGACGCGCGTCTCCAGGGCTGCGGCCGCGACCCCCATCGGACGGATTCAGGGCCGCGGTCACATCTCGCCCTTCCGCGGGCGGCAGGTCAACACCACCGGGGTCGTGACGGCCGTCGATACCGACGGGTTCTACCTGCAGGACCCCGTGGGGGACGGGGATCCCGACACCTCGGACGGCATTTTCGTGTTCACCCGGAAGCCGCCGGCGGTAGCGGCGGGCGACGAGATCCGTGTTCGCGGCGTGGTGACGGAGTTCCAACCCGGCGGCGCGAAGACCGGCAACCTGACGATCACGCAGATCACCCGCCCGCGGATCACCCGGTTGTCCCGCCGCAACCGGCTTCCCGCTCCCGTGGTGCTGGGGGCGGGCGGGCGCGTTCCGCCAAACCGGATCATCGACAACGACGGCTTTGCCGTCTTCGACCCGGAAGAGGACGGGATCGACTTCTACGAGACCCTGGAGGGCATGCGGGTCACGGTGCGGGATGCCGTAGCCGTCAGCCCCACGAGCCGTTTCGGCGAGATCTTCGTCCGTGCCCGGAACACGTCTCCTTCAGGTCTGGGCAGACGAGGCACGCTGACCATCAGTCCCGGCGACTTCAACCCCGAGCGCATCCAGGTCGACGACGACTTCGGACTCAGTCCCACGGCGACGCCGCACGTCAAGGTCGGAGATTCATTGGGCGATGTCACCGGCGTGATGAGCTACGGCTTCGGCAGCTACGAGGTGCGCTTCACCGAAGCGTTTTCACCCCGGCGGGGGCCGCTGAAACCGGAAACCACGCGCCTTGAGCCCGGCGAGGGAAACCTGACCATCGCCTCCTTCAACGTGCTCAACCTCGACCCCAACGACAGGGACGGGGACACTGACGTGGCAGCCGGCCGTTTCGACGCCGTGGCGTCCGTGATCGTCCGCAACCTGCATCACCCGGACATCGTCGCGCTCCAGGAAGTGCAGGACAACGACGGCTCCGCAAAGACGCGGGTCAAGGTCGCCGACGCCACCCTGCGGCTGCTGGTGGAACGCATCGCCGCATTGGGCTCCGTCCGGTACCGATTCACCGACCATCCGTTCATCGGCGGCGGCACCAGCGGCGGGCAGCCCGGCGGCAACATCCGCGTGGCCTTCCTCTACAACCCGGCGCGCGTGGAACTCGTTCCGGATTCGCTGGCCACGGTCACCGACCCGCGGGACCAGCGCACCAACCCGAACAACCCGTTCTTCGACGGCCGGTTGCCCCTGGCCGCCTCTTTCCGGTCCCGCGCGCCGGGCGGTGCGCGGGTGACCGTGGTCAACAACCATTTCAATTCCAAGCGCGGCAGCCGGCCGCTGTTCGGCGAGGTGCAGCCCTCCGCGGAACGGCAGGAAGACCCGTCGGTCAACAGCGGCGTGGAACAACGCCGCAGGCAGGCGCGCGCGGTGCGGGATTTCGTCGCCCGCAGGCTGGCGGCGCGCCGCGATGCCCATATCGTCGTGGCCGGCGACTTCAACGAGTTCGAGTTCGTGTCGCCGCTGAAGATCCTCGAAGAGCATCTCCACAACCTCACCAACGATCTGCCGCCCGACGAGCGCTATACCTACATCTTCGAGGGCAACGCCCAGTCCCTCGACCACATCCTGGTGAGCCCGTCGCTTCGGGCATCAGCCGAGGTGGACATCGTGCACGTCAACGCGGAGTTCGCCGAGACCGCGGCACGGGCCAGCGACCACGATCCGGTCGTGGTGCGGCTGCGCTTGCCTTAACGTGTCCTTCATCGTATTCCCGTTGCTGAACCGGGACCATGACATGACCGTACCCAGAATCGCCCTGATCCTCACCGGAGGCACCATCGACTCCGTCGGCGCCGACCGCCTGGACCTCGCCTGGTACATCGACAACAACAAGCGGTTGGGCGACGGTGAGCTGGTGGGCGCCGTTCCCGAGCTGGCCACCGTCGCCGAGGTGGAGCAGGTGCCGTTCCGGCGGCTGCCGAGCCATGCGCTGGTGGACCGGGACTGGCTCGACCTGGCCGGGCTGCTGCACGGGATCTTCGAGCGCGGCGAAGCCGAGGGCGCGGCCATCACCCACGGCACCAACACACTGGAGGAGACCGCCTACTTCCTGAACTTGGTGCTCAAGACCGACCGGCCGGTGGTGCTGGTGGGATCCATGCGCCCCGCTTCGGCGCTGGGCGCGGACGGCTACCTGAACCTGTTCAACGCCGTACGGGTGGCGTCGGACCCGGCGTCCCGAGGGCAGGGGGTCCTGGCGGTGATGAACGACCGCATCTTCGGCGCCCGGGACCTGACCAAGACGGCCACGTTCCGGGTCGAGGCGTTCCAGGGACGGGACCTGGGTCCCCTGGGCTTCGCCGACGCCGACGGCCAGGTGCGCTACTATCACCGCACGGTGATGCCCCACACCACCGCCACCGAGTTCGACGTGAGTGGGCTGGAGTCGTTGCCGCGGGTGGACGTGGTGCTGTCCCACGCCAGCGCCGACGGCGCCATGATCGACGCCTGCGTGGCCGCGGGCGCCAGGGGCATCGTGTGCGCCGCCACCGGCGCGGGCCGGCCCACCCCGGCCCAGGACGAGGCCTTCGACCGCGCCGGCAAGCAGGGCGTCATCATGTGTCTCAGCAGCAGGGTGGGTTCAGGAAGGGTGGTGCGGAGCCCGTCGCTACGCGCTAGGGGTTTCGTTGCCGCCGACAACCTCCAGCCCTGGAAGGCCCGCGTGCTGATGGCGCTGGCCCTCAGCGTGACCAGTGACCCCGACACGATTCAGCGGATGCTCGATAAGTATTGAGGTCCGGAAGACCTCCGGACCAGCTTGCCCATCATTCCCGCGAAAAAGGCCGTGTCAAACCCCTCTCCCTCTGGGAGAGGGTGGCCGAAGGCGGGTGAGGGCTGCCCGGCAACCCTGCCCCTCCGAACTCCCTCACCCCGACCCTCTCCCGGAGGGAGAGGGGGCTGGTTGGACACAACCTGGAAGCGGGAATCCAGGGGGTGGAGGCCTCACCCCAGCACGACCTTGCTCTCGTCCTCGCGCACCTCGATGGCGTTCTGGACCAGCGCGGCGTAGCGGTACACGGCGTGGGCGAACTTGCTGTAGGGGATGGTCAGGAACAGCCCGAACACCACCCCCAGGTGGATCACCAGCAGCGTCCCCATCATCGCGGTCTCCCGGAACACCAGCAGCAGCAGGCCGGTGAAGCTCGTCAGGAACAGCATCCACAGGAAGGTCCTGTCCAGGGTGAGCATCTTCTCCTCGGCCGGGTCCAGGTCGCTCTTCGACTTGAGGTAGAGCAGGCCCACCGTGCCGATGCACATCATGACGCCGCCCACGGTGCCGAACACCACCGGCAGGCTCAGGTAGGGGTAGGGCGAATGCCAGTGGAGGACGTTGTGGTAGAAGGCCGCGATGCTGGTGGCGCAGAAGTCCAGCGCGAAGCCGTAGAACACCAGGTGGTGGTGCCACATGCGGCTCTTGGAGAACTTCTCGTCGGGGTAGTTGCAGCCGTCGCCGCCGCCCTTCATGTACTGCAGGCCGAAGGCTTCCTTCACGGCGCGGGCGAAGGCCGGCACGTCGATCAGGTCCGAGATGCTGCCGCGGGTGCGGCGCCAGAAGCTCACGAACCCCGCCAGCAGCGCGAAGATGGCGTAGAAGAACATCACCATGGCCGGGAACACCATGGCGCCGTAGGGAACCACGGCAAAGAACGCGCCCTCGCCCTGGTGGGCGGAGAAGAGCGTGTCGCTCCCCTGGAACGCCAGGGTCAGCACGAAGGCCAGCACGATGCACACCGTGGTGACGAGCCCCACCAGGAAGGCGTTGTTCTTGTAGAAGCCCTTGAGCACCCGGGGCCAGGCGTAGTCCTCGTAGGTGTCGGCGCGCAGCCGCGACAGCGCCTGGGGCACGTTCACCGCGAACTCGTGGGGCGGCGCGTACTGGCAGGCGTAGTAGCAGGCGCGGCACTCGAAGCACAGGTTGGACATGTAGACCAGGTCCTTGGTGTCGAAGGTGCGTCGCCGCTCCATGGCCGGGAACACCGCGCAGAAGCCCGCGCAGTAGCGGCAGGCGTTGCAGATGGTCATGACCCGGTCGGCTTCCTTGAGATGCTCAGGCGATGGCACGCGCGGCCTCCCTTCCTGCGATGCGGCCGAACACCGTGCCGATGGTCATGCCGAATCCCGCCAGATAACCCTTGCCGAGGATGTTGCCGGACATCATTTCCCCGGCCGCGAAGATGTTGGGCGACGGCCGGTCCTCGCCGAACAGCACCTGGCACTGTTTGTTCACGGCGACGCCCATGTAGGTAAAGGTGATCCCCGGCCTGAGCGGATAGCCGTAGAAGGGCGGGGTGTCGATGGGCCGGGCCCAGTGGCTCTTGGGCGGGTCCATGCCCTCGGTGGAGCAGTCGTCCAGGATCGTGGGGTCGAAGGTGCCGGACTTGACCGACGCGTTGAAGGCGTTGACCGTCTCCTCCGCCTTGGCCGGGTTCAAGTCCAGGGCCGCGGCGAGCTGCCGCACCGAGTCCGCCTGGAAGGGCGGAAATACCGACGGCAGGAACAGGTCGATGGACTTGGCGTCCACGAAGCAATAGGCCTCCTGCTCCGGCTGGCCGGCGATGAGCGTCCCCCAGATGGCGTAGCGCTTGGGCCAGAAGTCCTCGCCCTCGTCGTAGAAGCGCTCGGCGTTCTTGTTGAGCACGACGCCGAAGGGGACGCAGTCGAGCCGGGTCACGATGCCGCCGTCGAACTTGGGCGCGCGCCCGTCCAGCGCGATGGCGTGGAAACCCTTGGCCCGCCCCGCCGGCTTGGCGCCCGCGTCGAAGAGCTGCCGCAGCACCACGCCCTTGTTGTAGGGTGTGCCGCGGATGATGAAGTTGTCCGCCGCCTCGCCCCAGTATTCCTTGAGCCACGGCACGTTGGCCTCGAAGCCGCCCGACGCCCCGATGAATGCCTTGGCCGCAACCTCGCGCGTCTGGCCCTTGTGCTCCACCACCGCGGAGCGGAACACGCCGTCCTCGATGTTCAGCTCCCGCACCTCGGTGTCGTACTCGGCCCGGATGCCCATCTTCTCGGCGGTGTCGTAATAGGCGTTCATCAGCGCCTTGCCGCCGCCCAGGAAGAACGCATTGGTGCGCGAAAGCTGAAGCGTGCCGCGCAGCGACGGCTGCCACTTGATCCCGTGGGCCGACATCCACTCGCCCGCGTCCTGGGACTGGCGGATGCAGTAGCGCGCCAACTCCTCGTTGGTGTCGCCGCCGGTCACCCGCAGCAGGTCCTCGTAGAACTCGTCCTCCGGATACGTCCCCGTGAGAAACCCGTCCTCGCCCTCGTGCATGTAGCGAAGGTTCCGCGTATGCCGGCTGTTGCCGCCGCGAAAATCCTTGGGCGCCGCCTCCAGCACCAGCACGCTGGCCCCCCCGTGACGCGCCATGATGGCCGCGCACATCGCCGCGTTCCCCCCGCCCGCGATGAGCACGTCAACCTCGGGACCCCCTCCAGTGGATGATGAAGCCATGACGTAACGTGTTAGTGGACGCACCGATTTCTGTCAACTTGCCAAATCTTCGATCCGTCATTCCCGCGAAACCTGCGGTGTCAAACTGATTGGGCATGGAAGATACGAATCGTCATTCCCGCGAAAGCGGGAATCCAGGCGGGGAGGGGGGTGGGGCGGCCCCCAGTTTGACAACCCCACACCTCCCTTGCCACAAAGTAGACTCACCATTCAGGAGGACTCCCGTGGAACTTGGCATCTATTTCCGTTCTTTCTTCACCAACCCCGCGCGCCCGCTGCACGAGCAGATCGACGACGCCGTCGAGATCTGCCACGTCGCCCGCGACTGCGGCTTCGCCGCCATCACCATGCCCCAGCACTGGGTGTCGCACCCCACCATCTGGCCGCAGCCCTTCCCCATGCTGGCGCGGCTGGCGCCCGAGGTGGGCGAGATGCGGCTCCAGACCGGCATCGTGCTGCTGCCGCTCCACAACCCGCTCCAGGTGGCGGAAGACGTGGCCACCCTGGACCACATCGCCAAGGGCCGCTTCGTCCTCGGCGTGGGCCTCGGCTACCGCGACACCGAACTCGAGGCCATCGGCTCCAACCGCAAGCAGCGGGTCTCGCGCATGACCGAGTCCATCGAAGTGATGAAGAAGCTCTGGACCGGCGAGGAGATCGACCACGAGGGCAAGTACTGGACCGTACACGGCGCCAAGATGGGATTCACGCCCATCCAGAAGCCCCATCCCCCCATCTGGATCGCCTGCCAGAGCGAAGGCGCGGTGCGCCGCTCCGCCCGCATCGCCGACGCCGCCTACCTCGCGCCCCAGGTGGGCTTCGACGACGTCGCCAATCTGATTTCCATCTACCGCGACGAGCGCAGCGTCACCGGCCAGGACGCCGGCCACATCACCATCTCCCGGGGCGTGGCCTACGCCCCCAACCGCGAGACCGCCATCGCCCAGGCCCGCGAGTCCGCAGCGTCTTCCTACAAGATGTACAGCAGTTGGAACATGCAGGAAGACACCATGGTCAAGATCAACATCGCCTCCGACTCCGAAGTCAGCGCCTGGGCCGTCACCGGCAACGGCGACGACTGCCTGGAGGACCTCGGCCGCCTGGCCGAGGACGGCGTGGAGTACGTAGGCATGACCCTGCTGAACATGCCGAAGGACCTGTCGGGGCGGAAGGAATACCTGCAGGCGCTGGCGGAGAATGTGCTGCACCGGATGGGGTAGGCCGCCAATCGAAGAGTGCCGGGCGAAAGGTCAGGTCAAGGATTCCTGCCAACCCCCGTTCGCCCTGAGCGTAGCGAAGCGAAGTCGAAGGGCGCTGACCAGCGAGGCTCCCAATGCCACTTGAGGTCGAGCGCAAGTTCCTGGTCACCGGAGACGAATGGCGCAAGACCGAGGGAACGGTCCAGCGCCAAGGCTACCTGAGCACCCAACCCGAGCGCACCGTGCGCGTCCGCATCGAGGGTGACAAGGCGACCCTCACTATCAAGGGACTCACCCGCGGCGCCACCCGCTCCGAATACGAATACGACATTCCGCCCGAGGAAGCCGCCGAACTGCTTCGGCTCTGTGAGCCGCCCCTGATCGAGAAGGTCCGTCGCCGCCTGGAGCACGACGGCCTCGTCTGGGAAGTGGACGAGTTCCTCGGCGACAACCAGGGCCTCGTTGTCGCCGAAATCGAGCTGGACCGCGAAGACCGCCCGTTCACCAAACCCCCGTGGGTAGGCGAGGAAGTCACCCACAACCCCCGCTTCTACAGCGCCAACCTTGTGGAAAATCCCTTCACCAAGTGGCAAAATTCCGATTAGTAGCCCCGTCATCGAGGCGCCCAGGGTCTTCCCGAGCACGGAGGGGTGGCCGAGCGGTTTAAGGCACCGGTCTTGAAAATCGGCGTCCGCCTAAACAGCGGACCGCGAGTTCGAATCTCGCCCCCTCCGCCAAGACCCTTTCGGTGACGACCTCACCTGCAAAGCGTGGTCCAAACAGTCGTGCCTTTCGGCGGGCCCCTGCGAAGATGCGCGATAGAGAGAGCGCTGGAGAGGAGAGCAACGATGGATGTCGCGACGATCACTGCATTGGCTACTGCCGGTAGCGCGCTTGCCAATCTGATTAAGGACCTCAAAATGACTGAGTCCAATCCCACTCTTGACCAGATGACCGAGCAAGTCATCGGATTGCAATCGCTCATAATGAGCGTGCAGTCGGAGGCATTTGTGCTTCAAGGTCAGAACGCCGACTTGGCAAAACAGGTAACCGACCTGGAAACACAGTTGACAGAGATGAAGGATTGGACGGCTGAGAAAGACAAATATGAGATGAAAGCGATTGGAGGCACGGGGTTTGTATATGCGTTAAAGCCGGACACAAACAGCACCGAGCCACCACATTGGCTTTGTTGTGCATGCTATGAGGCAAACCGTAAGTCACTGGTTGTCTTTGAGGGGAACGAGCCTCGCGCGTATGATGCCTGGAAATGTTCCCGGTGCGACGCTCGAATCAGAGTTCGAAGGGGCGAAACACCGGTGACATCCGTTGCTTAGTCCCGGGAGCGTCACGTCTACGTCATCAGGTTGTAAAGACGGAATACCATGATGAAAGCACGTAAGGACAGGTCGAAATCGACATCGGGCGCGAAGACGGGCGACGACGGCGCTACAACCGGTTATGAGGTAGAGCTGTGGCGCATGGCCGACACCTTGCGTGGCAGCATGGACGCTGCCGAATACAAGCACGTCGTCCTCGGCCTGATCTTCCTCAAGTACATATCGGATGCCTTTGAGGAGATGCACGACCGTCTAGAAACCGAGAAAGGGCAGGGCGCCGACCCGGAGGACCCCGATGAGTATCGCGCGGTGAACATCTTCTGGGTCCCGCTCGAGGCCCGCTGGACCCACCTCAAGGCTCAGGCGCGACAATCCACGATCGGCGAACTGGTAGACGATGCCATGACCGGTATCGAACGCGACAACCCCGGTCTCAAGGACGTGCTACCCAAGGAATATGCCCGGCCTGCCCTCGACAAGCAGCGTCTCGGCCAGCTCATCGACATGATCAGCAACATCAAGGTCGGCGACGAGGACGCCCGCTCCAGGGATGTGCTCGGTCGCGTCTACGAGTACTTCCTGTCGCAGTTTGCCAGCACGGAGGGCAAAAAGGGAGGCGAATTCTACACCCCGAGATGCGTCGTCAAGCTGCTCGTCGAGATGCTGGAGCCCTATCAAGGCCGGGTTTATGACCCCTGCTGTGGCTCGTCGGGCATGTTCGTGCAGTCGGTCGAGTTCATCCAGGCCCACGCCACAGGCAACGGGAACGCCCGCCACGGACCTCGATCCGGAGGAGAAAAGGCGCCGCACGGGCCCAAGGCAGATATCTCGATCTACGGCCAGGAATCGAACTACACGACTTGGCGGCTCGCCAAGATGAACCTCGCCATCCGGGGCATCGAGGGACAGATCGCGCACGGCGACAGCTTCCACAACGACCGCCACCCTGACCTCAAGGCCGACTTCATCCTCGCCAACCCGCCGTTCAACGTCTCGGACTGGGGCGGCGACCGGCTCGCCGACGACAAGCGCTGGCGATACGGCGTCCCGCCCAAGGGCAACGCCAACTTCGCATGGGTGCAGCACATCGTCCATCACCTGTCACCGGCAGGGGCGGCTGGATTCGTGCTCGCCAACGGTTCCATGTCGTCCAACCAGTCGGGCGAGGGAGCGATCCGAAAGGGCCTCGTCGAAGCGGACTTGGTTGATTGCATGGTCGCGTTGCCCGGCCAACTCTTCTACTCAACGCAGATCGCCGCCTGTCTGTGGTTCATCGTCGGTGAAAGGTTTCCCACACGGTGTGAGGAGGTTCTGTTCATCGACGCCCGAAAACTTGGTCGCATGGTCGACCGTACTCACCGTGAGTTGACTAACGGGGACATCGCGCGCATCGCCGACACCTACCACGTTTGGCGTGGCGAAGGAGTAGCGGGCGGGTACGCCGACGTGCCCGGCTTCTGCAAGAGCGTCACGGTGGAAGAGATTCGCAAACACGGCCATGCGCTGACACCCGGCCGTTATGTCGGCACGGAGGCGCTGGAAGACGATCGCGAACCGTTCGAGGAAAAAATGAAACGGCTCGTGGAGCAGTTGAGGGAGCAGCAAGCGGAGGCTGCGAAATTGGATGAAGCCATTGCCGCTAGTCTGAAGGAGCTTGGTTACGGTGGGTGAGTGGAAAACCGCAACGGTCATGGAGCTTCAGCGTGCTGGTGTCCTAGTCGTAGAAGATGGCAATCATGGCGAGAATCGACCTCGGAGTGATGAGTTTGACTCGGAAGGAGTTGCATTCATCCGCGCCGCGGACATGGATGCTGGGAGGGTGCTTTTTGAAAGCGCTTCGAAGATCAACAGTCTAGCGCGACAAAGAATTAGGAAGGGTATAGGCGCTTCTGGCGATATCCTACTGTCCCACAAGGGGACCGTTGGAAAGGTGGCCATCGTCCCTGACGACGCACCACCCTTTGTGTGCAGTCCACAGACAACTTTTTGGCGTTGTCGGGACGAAAGAGTCCTGAACCGTAGATACCTCTATGCATTCCTTCGATCGCCGGCGTTTGGTTCGCAGCTTGCCATACGGTCTGGCGAAACGGACATGGCGCCATATGTAAGCCTCACCTCACAGCGAGCGTTGCAGATTCCCGTGCCTCCGCTCCCGGACCAACTCGCTATCGCCCGTATCCTGGGTCCAATGGACGACAAGATCGAGTTGAACCGGCGCATGAACGAGGCGCTGGACGCAATGGCACGGACACTGTTCAAGTCCTGGTTCGTCGATTTTGACCCGGTCCGTGCCAAGATGGAAGGCCGCGACACCGGCCTGCCAAAGGACATCGCCGACCTCTTTCCAGAAACGATGGTCGATTCCGAACTCGGCGAGATACCGGAGAGCTGGGAGATTAGGGCGCTGGGTGAACTAATCGAGTTTGCCTACGGCAAAGCGTTGAAAGCAAGAGATCGAAATGATGGGTCCATTCCAGTCTATGGTTCAAGCGGACAAGTTGGCTGGCACAATGAGAAACTGGTAGGTGGTCCCGGCCTAGTTGTCGGAAGGAAGGGCAACCCTGGTGTCGTTACGTGGGCGCACACTGACTTCTTCCCCATCGACACAGCTTTCTATGTAGTACCCAAAAGTCAGTACCCGGGTCTGCATTTTCTGTTCTACGCCTTGACCGACCAAAACCTTTCTTCCGTTTCGGCAGACTCAGCGGTACCGGGCCTCAACAGAAACTTAGCGTACATGAACAGTCAACTTGTCCCTGATCCGGCGGTATTGGACACGTTTAGGACACACGTCATCGCCTTTTTCCACCGCAGGGACTGCCTAGAGGCGGAATCGCGTGCTTTGGCTTCCCTGCGGAACACAATGTTGCCGAAGCTGACGTCTGGCGCGTTGCGGGCGAGTCACACTTTCGGCCAGGAGGGCGCGGCGGAATGAAATCACTGTCAAAGGAGTTACTGGACCGGGCAGTACTGGCCATGGTAGCGGCCATCGAAATATACAACAAACCCAAGTTCCCGTACAGAAACGAGTCGTTCGCTATCCTTGCGATCAACGCATGGGAACTCCTCGTCAAAGCCAAATGGCTAGAAGTAAACGGGAATAAGAAGCGAAGCCTTTACGTTTATGACCATCATTCAAGTCCTCACGGCGGAAGAGCGGCGAAAAGGATAAAGAGGACCCGATCCGGCGCTCCCTTCACACATGAAATAGGGTATTTGACGAAACAGTTGGTTAACCGACGGGTTCTTGATCCGGTGGTGTCAAAAAACATTGATATTATGTTGGAATTTCGAGATTGCGCTACACACTTTTACAACAAGAGCGCGGCTTTCGATACGCGTCTATATGAGATTGGGGCCGCTTGTGTCAAGAATTTCGTAAATATAGTTCGCGAATGGTTTCGACGGGACGTTACCGAGTTCGACATACATTTGATGCCCCTTGCCACCATGGTTCTGCCCGCAAAAGCAGGTTCCTCATTACTAAATGCAGAACAGAGTAATTTCGTGGCATTCTTGGATAGTTCTGATGAACCTAACGCCGACCCAGAACATCCGTACTCGGTAAGTGTGACTGTGGAGCTCAAGTTCATTAGGACGAAGGCAAGAGATGCAATGCCGGTTCAGGTAACAAACGATCCATCGGCGCCGTCGGTCAAACTGACTGAGGAGAACATTCTGGAGAAGTATCCGTGGGATTACGCGAAACTCACGGAGAAATGTCGACAACGCTACAGAGGGTTCAAAGTGGACCGAGAGTATCATAAGCTGCGGAAGCGTCTTGAAATCGACAACCGATTCGCGCGGCGTCGCTTTCTCGATCCAGGCAATGTCAACAGCGCTAAGAAGACCTTTTTCAATCCCAACATCATGACTGAGTTTGACAAACACTACAGCAAAGAACCCGGTTCATAAACACCGTGATGGAAGTCGATATGGGGCGGGCGGAGTTTCTGGTGCCCCGACGAGGATCTGTACCTGAACAGCATGGGTATCACGAATGTAGTGTACAAATTATGGATTCCAACCTCACACAAGCAGAAGCTAACGCCCTCTTGGCATTGGAGAAGCGTCGGGTAGACGCGACTCAGTGGGACTACCCGGATTTCGGAGGACGGCTGACGGTTCCGTTGACCTCCACCGATGGGCGAGAGTCGTTCCTGCTCGACGTGCGCCGGGCGCGGATTAACCTTGCCAAGGGCACGTACCAGAACCGTGGGCGCCAAGTCGTAGTCCTAGCCCGCCTGGACTTCGGTGGCGGTCCGCATCGTAACCCCGACGGAGAGGAGATTGGGTCCACGCATCTTCATCTCTATCGCGAGGGTTACGGTGACAAGTGGGCTTTCCAGGTTCCAGCTGAACACTTTTTGCATCTGACCGACCCGTGGCTAACGCTCGGAGATTTCATACGTTTCTGCAATATCGTGGAGCCGCCTAACATCCAGCGGGGACTCTTCACATGATCGGAGAAGTACAATCCTTGTTGGACCAGTACTGGATCTGGCTACGAAATAAGACAAGTCTTCGGGAGATCGGCGACTGGACGGAGATCACGACTCCCTACCTCGACCGTCACAACGATTGTCTTCAGATCTACGCCAGGCGGGTCAACGGTGGATTCGTGTTGACGGATGACGGGTATATCCTCGATGACCTGGAGCAGTCCGGCTGCAAGATTGACAGTACCAAGCGACAGGCCCTATTCAAGACGACGCTCAACGGCTTTGGTGTGCAGATGAACGAGAGGGCGCTGGAAGTGCACGCCTCGCCCGATAATTTCGCGCTGCGGAAACACAACCTCGTACAGGCGATGCTCGCGGTCAACGATCTCTTCTACTTGGCCTCGCCCGTGGTCGCCAACATATTCTACGAAGATGTAGTGGCTTGGCTCGACCTCTCCGATATCCGCTATACGCCGAACGTCAAATTCACGGGGAAAAGCGGCTATGATCACCGGTTCGACTTCGTCATCCCGAAGTCGAGAGTCCAGCCGGAGCGGGTGGTGCGGACGATCAACCGGCCGAGTAGAGACACCGCGCAGGCGATGGCATTCTCCTGGATCGACACCAAGGAGGTGCGGTCCCGAGACTCTCGCGCCTATGCGATCCTGAACGACGGGGAACAGCCGGTGTCCGAGAACGTGTTAGCCGCGATTCGCAGCTACGATGTCCATCCCATCGCGTGGTCGGGTCGCGACCAGGCGCGTGAGGAACTCGCCGCTTGAGCCAATCTTCCTTCACCGAATCCACCGTCGAAGACGCCGCCCTTTCCTGGCTTGAGACCCTCGGCTGGAGGGTCGCCTACGGCCCGGACACCGCCCCTTACACACCCGGTGCGGAGCGTTCCGACTACGGGCAGGTGGTGCTGGAACGCCGCTTGAGGGATGCCCTCGCTCGGCTCAACCCCGAACTCCCTGCGGAGGCCCTGGACGATGCCTTCCGCAGGCTGACCCGGCCTGAGGGTGCCACGCTGGAAGCACGTAACCGTGCATTTCATTGCATGGTCGTGGGCGGTGTGACCGTGGAATATCGTGTGGGTGGCGGTGCGATCCGAGGAGGGCAGGTGCGGGTGCTGGATTTTGACGCTCCGACCGAGAACGACTGGCTTGCGGTGAACCAGTTCACTCTGGTGGAGAACAAGCACGAGCGCCGCCCCGACGTGGTGCTGTTCGTCAACGGGCTACCGCTCGGCGTGATAGAGCTCAAGAACCCGACGGACGAGGACGCGACGGTCTGGACGGCGTGGCAGCAACTCCAGACCTACAAGGCCGAGTTGCCGAGGTTGTTCGCGATGAATGCGGCGCTTATCGTGTCCGACGGCGTCGAAGCGCGGATAGGCACGCTCACCTCTGGGTGGGAATGGTTCAAGCCTTGGCGGACGATCTTGGGGCATACGTTGGCCGATCCCCACTTGCCGCAGTTGCAGGTGATGTTGGGAGGCGTCTGTGAGCCGCGCCGTTTCCTCGCGCTGTTGCGGGACTTCACCGTGTTTGAGGACGACGGCAGTGGGGTGCTGGTCAAGAAGACGGCTGGCTACCATCAGTTTCACGCGGTGCAGGTGGCAGTGGCGGAGACGCTCCGGGCAGCGGAGTTTGCAGTCGCAACGGACTTGGCTGCTGATGATCCGGCCGAATACGATCCACGCGGGAAGCCTGGAGGCGACCCAGGCGACCGCCGCATCGGGGTGGTCTGGCACACCCAGGGATCGGGCAAGAGCCTGAGCATGGCCTTCTACGCCGGCCGCATTATCCGCGAGCCGGCCATGGCCAACCCGACCGTGGTGGTACTGACCGACCGCAATGATCTCGACGATCAGCTTTTCGGCACGTTCGCCCGCTGCCACGAGTTATTGCGTCAGTCGCCGGTACAGGCGGAGAGCCGCGCGGACCTGCGCGCCAAGCTCGCGGTGGACGTGGGTGGCGTGGTGTTCACCACGATTCAGAAGTTCTTTCCGGACGAGAAGGGCGACGCGCACCCCGTCCTTTCGGAGCGGCGCAATATCGTGGTCATCGCTGACGAGGCGCACCGAAGCCAGTACGACTTCATCGACGGCTACGCGCGCCACATGCGGGACGCGCTGCCCAACGCGTCTTTCGTGGGCTTCACGGGCACGCCCATCGAGTTGCAGGACGCCAACACACGGGCGGTGTTCGGCGACTATATCAGCATCTACGACATCCAGCGCGCGGTGGAAGACAAGGCCACAGTGCCCATCTACTACGAGAGCCGGCTGGCCAGGCTCGCCCTCGACGAGGACGAGCGGCCGAGCATCGATCCGGATTTCGAGGAGGCCACCGAGGGGGAGGAAGTCGAGCGGAAGGAAAAGCTCAAGACCAAATGGGCGCAGCTTGAGGCCGTGGTCGGCGCAGAACAGCGTTTGGGGCTCGTGGCGCAAGACATCGTCGCGCATTTCGAAGGACGGATCGAGGCCTTGGACGGCAAGGCCATGGTCGTGTGCATGAGCCGGCGCATCTGCATCGACCTCTATCGCGAGTTGGTGCGGCTGCGCCCGGATTGGCATGACGACGATGACGGCAAGGGTTCCCTCAAGGTCGTCATGACCGGAGCCGCTTCCGACCCACCGGACTGGCAGCCGCATATCCGCAACAAGCCTCGGCGTGAGGCGCTGGCAAGCCGCTTCCGCGACTCTGCCGATTCGCTCCGCATGGTGCTGGTGCGGGACATGTGGCTGACGGGCTTCGATGCCCCAAGCCTCCACACCATGTACGTGGACAAGCCCATGCGCGGCCATGGGCTCATGCAGGCCATCGCGCGGGTCAACCGCGTGTTCAAGGACAAGCCGGGTGGCCTGGTGGTGGACTACCTTGGCCTCGCCCACGAGCTCAAAAACGCCTTGGCTACCTACACCGAGAGCGGCGGCACCGGACGGACCGCCTTGGACCAGTCGGAAGCCGTAGCGGTCATGCTTGAGAAGTACGAAATCTGCTGTGGCTTGTTCCACGGCTTCGACCGCTCCAAGTGGGCGACCGGGACGCCGGCGGAACGGCTGACGCTGCTGCCGGCCGCACAGGAGCACATCCTCGCCCAGGAGAACGGCAAGGATCGCTGCGTGCAGTCGGTACGCGAGCTTTCCCAAGCCTTCGCCTTGGCCGTGCCCCATGAGGAGGCAATCCGCATCCGCGACGACGTGGCGTTCTTTCAGGCGGTCCAGTCGGTTTTGGTCAAGCGGGCGCCTGCCGATGTGCGGACCGAGGAGGACCTGGATCAGGCGGTACGCCAGATCATCTCGCGGGCGGTGGCTTCGGAAGGCGTGGTAGATATCTTCGCCGCTGCCGGCTTGGAGAAGCCGGATATCTCGATTCTGTCGGACGAGTTTCTCGCCGAGGTACGCGGTATGCCGCAGCGTAACCTCGCAGTCGAGCTGTTACAGAAGCTTCTGAAGGGCGAGGTCGCACAGCGCCGGCGAAAGAACGTCGTCCAGGCGCGGTCCTTCGCCGAGATGTTGGAGCAGACCCTGCGGCGTTACCAGAACCGTGCCATCGAGGCGGCGCAGGTCATCGAGGAGTTGATCCAGCTCGCCATGGACCTGCGCGAGGCCAACGCCCGTGGCGAGGAGTTGGGCCTGTCGGAAGACGAGGTTGCCTTCTATGACGCCCTGGAGACCAACGACAGCGCGGTGCAGGTGCTCGGCGACGAAACCCTTCGGACCATCGCCCGCGAGCTGGTGGAGACCGTTCGGAAAAACGTCACCATCGACTGGACCCTGCGCGAGAACGTCCGCGCCCAACTCCGGGTGCTGGTCAAGCGCATCCTCCGGAAGCATGGCTACCCGCCCGACAAGCAGGAGAAGGCTACCCAGACAGTGCTGGAACAGGCGGAGGTGCTGTCGGCGGGCTGGGCGGTGTCCTAGAACCGCCATCTCCCTCATGGACAGTGGCGCAGGGCGTGTCGAAGCGATGGAGATCCAGCGTCTTGCCAAGCTCTATCATCTATCAGACCAACGTGGAGAGCCTCACCGGACCCGATCAAGAGAGCTCGGAGCCGGAATCGGTAAGACTGCTGGCACGAGCGACCGCTGGGCTATCGGTCACCGACCGAGAGGAGGTTCTTCGTTTCGCCCGTTTCCTGCGGTCGAGGAAGTCAAATGAACAGACGTAACGAGACTCTGCGAGCAGTCAGGGACAGTAACTTCAGTGGCTGAGGCACTGCAATACACTCAAGTGGTGTTCAAGCGATTCAAGGCGTTCGAGTCGTTCACCCTGAATCTGCGGCACTTCAACATCATGGTGGGACCGAACAACGCCGGGAAGTCGACGATCCTCGCGGCGTTTAGGATCCTAGCCGCAGGTCTGCGGAAGGCCAATACCCGAAAGCCGGTGTTGGTGAACGGGCCGGACGGGCCGGTGCTTGGCTATTCAGTCGACCTTGCAGAGTTGTCGATTGGTGAGGAGAACATCTTTTTCAACTACAACGAATCCGAACCCGCATCCGTGACTTTTTCGCTCACGGGGGGCAAGAAGCTTGTACTGTACTTCCCCGAAGCCGGGGCGTGCTCCCTGATCGCTCACCATTCTGAGAGAATGGTCAGATCGCCGTCAGGGTTCAAATCCGCCTTCAACTGCCCGATTGGATTCGTTCCGATCCTTGGGCCAGTTGAACACAACGAGAGACTGTACGAGAAGGAGGCGGCGCGCTTGGCTTTGTACAACTATCGGGCGGCGCGGAACTTCAGGAACATCTGGTATCACTATCCAGAGCACTTCGAGGAGTTTCGCAGCATCCTCCGTGAGACATGGCCAGGCATGGACATCGAGGAGCCGAAGATCGATACCTCACGCGAGAAATCCGTTCTCTACATGTTTTGTCCCGAGGACCGCATTGCCCGGGAGATCTTCTGGGCTGGATTTGGGTTTCAAGTCTGGTGCCAGATGCTCACCCACCTCGTAACTTCAAGGGATAAATCGATCTTCCTGATTGATGAACCGGACATCTATCTCCATTCCGATCTGCAGCGACAGCTCTTGACCCTGCTCAAGAATCTCGGTCCTGACATCTTGGTTGCGACTCACTCGACGGAGATCGTCTCGGAGGCAGAGGCCGACGAGATCGTCCTGATCGACAAGAACCGCAGATCCGCCCAGCGGATCAGGGATCGATCAAGACTGGCCGAGGTCTTCTCAAGCCTAGGATCTAATCTAAACCCCATACTCACGCAGGTGGCAAGGACACGTCGGGTGGTCTTCGTGGAAGGAAAGGACTTCCAAGTATTCTCGAGGTATGCGCGAAGACTCAAACTTAGAGACTTGGCCGATCGAGCGACGTTCGCTGTGATCCCGATCGAGGGCTTCAATCCCGATCGTATCCGCAGTCTGAAGAAGGGTATCGAGCTCACGCTTGGTAATGAAGTTCGTGTTGCGGTCGTGCTGGATCGGGATTTCAGATCGGATGTGGAATGCGACGCAATCAAGGCACGTTGCGAAGAGTTTTGCGATCTTGTGGCAATCCACAGATGCAAAGAGGTGGAGAACTCTCTGCTTGTTGCGACCGTGATCGATAGGGCCGCGCGGAAGCGTGTCGAGGAGCAGTCCCGACGCACGGGCGATAAACTGGAGTATCTGTCGGAATGTTCCAAGATTCTTGAGACGTTTGCAGAAGAGAATAAGAGCTACGTCATGTCGCAGTTCCTTGCGTCACGTCGGCGTTTTGTTCGGGCATCAAAGCCGGGTGAGGACGAGGCAACAACGAATCAGATGGCTTTGGAGGAGTTCGCCGCCTACTGGGAGGATGGCCCCAGGCGAAGACTGGAGTTGGTTCCCGCTAAGGATGCCCTGTCGGCGATTAGACAACACCTGCAAGACCGCTACGGCGTCAGCGTGACAACAGCGGACATCATTGATGAAATGCGGGTCGAAGAGATACCGAGCGGGATTCGCGACCTGCTCGGGAGGCTCGTCGAATTTGCAGCGGGATAGGCGGCCGACATGGGTAGAATCTTGCGGTCCGCGGAGGTCGGTCGAGCCCAGCGGACCTCGTCGCCGGAGCGACGTTTATCAATGACTTCGATGAAGATCAGCAGGAACGCCGCCCGTCAATTCTAACCGTTCAAGTTGCCGCCATCCAAACTTGCAATCAGCCGCACTGTAAAGTGACAATCAGCCGATCGGTTCCGCTTCGTCTGCTTTGGGAAATAGGAGAGGCTCCGGCTCGGCCGCAAGCCACAACTGCATATCTCACCAGTCGCGAAGAGTACGGCGAACTCTACAAGAAGGTCGCCAAATGAGTGACTGTCTCAGGAAAGCGGAGTCCTCGCCGCACCGGCGCTAGGCCAATCCTCCCACACTTGTTAGAATAACCGCTTCGGCACCACACGCCGTCAAAGCTCCGCTCAGAGCCGGAAACCGTCCGGAAATTCCGGCCATTTCCAGGGCGCTCAAGAAGACCGTAACCGGATTTGCATGTCCGCACACGCCCGGGCTGTTCGAGGGTGCGGGCGAAAGGGGAGATTAACTGATGGACCTCGTCGCTTGCCGCGAGGCGGCGAATCTTCGCAACATCGCGATCATCGCGCACGTGGACCACGGCAAGACCACGCTGGTGGACGCCATGCTGTGGCAGAGCGGGACGTTCCGCGAGAACCAGGACGTGCGCGAGCGGGTGCTGGACTCCATGGACCTGGAGCGCGAGAAGGGCATCACGATCATGGCGAAGAACGCCTCCGTGACCTACCGCGGCGTCAAGATCAACATCGCTGACACGCCGGGTCACGTGGACTTCGGGGGCGAGGTCGAACGCACCCTGCGGATGGTCGACGGTGTCATGCTGCTCGTCGACGCCGCGGAGGGGCCCATGCCCCAGACCCGCGCGGTGCTGGCCAAGGCGCTGGAGCTAGGGCTGCCGCCCATCGTGGTCATCAACAAGATCGACCGCCACGACGCGCGTCCGGTGGAAGTCCTGAACGAGATCTACGACCTTTTCATCGACTTGGGCGCCACCGAGGAGCAGATCGAGTTCCCGGTCATCTACTCGGTCGCCCGGCAGGGAAGGTGCACGCCGTCGCCGGGCGGCGAGCTTACCGATCTGCGGCCGCTGTTCGAGGCGATCCTGGAGCACGTTCCGCCGCCCGCCGGGGAGCCGGACCGCCCCTTGCAGATCCTGGTCACCAACGTGGCGCCCGACGACTACCTCGGACCGCTGGCCATCGGCCGGGTGGTGGACGGCACCGTGCGGAACCGGCAGCCGGTGACCCTGTGCCGGCGTGACGGATCGCAGACTCCGGCCGCGGTCGCGGAGCTGTTCATCTACGAAGGCCTCGGGCGCGTCCCGGTGCCGTCGGCCGGACCCGGAGAGATCGTCGCGCTGGCGGGCATGAGCGGCATCGGGCTGGGAGAGAGTATCGCCGACGGCGAGGACCCCAGGCCGCTGCCGGCGCTCGACGTGGAGGAACCGACGCTGTCCATGGAGTTCTCCATCAACGACTCCCCGTTCAGCGGAAAGGACGGCCGCTACCTGACCTCGCGCCAACTCCGGGCGCGCCTGCTCAAGGAGGCGGAGCACAACCTCGCCATCCGGGTGGAGCCCATCGAATCCACCGACCGTTTCCTGGTGTACGGCCGGGGAGAATTGCAGCTCGCCGTCCTGATCGAGCAGATGCGGCGGGAAGGGTACGAGTTCTCGGTGGGCATGCCGCGGGTGCTGACCCGCGACGTCGGCGGCGCGGTCCACGAACCCTGCGAGCTGGCCATCATCGAAACGGATGAAGAGTACCAGGGAATCGTGGTCCAGAAGCTCGGCGCGCGCCGGGGCGTCCTGGTCAAGCTGGCGGACCGCGGCTCGGGAAGGGTCCGCCTGGAGATCGAGGTGCCCAGCCGCGGGCTGATCGGATACCGCACCGAGTTCCTCACCGACACCAAGGGCACGGGCACCCTCACGCACATGTTCATCGGCTACCGGCCCTGGGCGGGCGACATCGTCCATCGTTCCACCGGCGCGCTGGTGGCCGACCGCAGGGGCCGTGTCACCGGTTATGCGATGGTCAACCTGCAGGAGCGCGGCGAGCTGTTCGTCGGCCCCACCGAGCCGGTGTACGGCGGCATGCTGGTGGGACAGAGCAGCCGCGACAAGGACATGGACGTGAACATCACCAAGGAGAAGAAGCTCACCAACATGCGCGCCTCCGTCCTCAAGGGCATCGAAAAGATCGTACCTCCGGTGCGCATGTCCCTGGAGCAGGCCATCGAGTTCATCCGCCATGACGAACTGATCGAGGTCACGCCGTGCAATCTCCGGCTGCGGAAGCGCCACCTGGACCCCAACGAACGGAAGTACCATGCCCGTCAGACGGAGAGTTCTCTCCAGATTGCCGGATAGCTCCTGGGCACTTGAGGTCGAGCACCAGGGCCCCGTGGTCGCTGGGCACGGAAGACTCCCTCAGGCCTCCGGCTGCTGGTACACTTCCACAGCGCCAACCTTGTAGCAAATCCCTTCACCAAGTGGCAAAATTCCTGGATGCGCTCCGGTACCGGGGCGTCCCGGGTCTTTTCCGAACACGGAGGGGTGGCCGAGCGGTTTAAGGCACCGGTCTTGAAAATCGGCGTCCGCCTAAACAGCGGACCGCGAGTTCGAATCTCGCCCCCTCCGCCAGCATCCCGGCCACCATGAGAAAAAAGGCGACACCTCCAACCGAGAGAGAAATTGACGACATCGTCGTCGCGCAGGCGGACGATGATGCGGCTTGGGGAAAATCAGTCCATGCGAAGAAGTCCGAGCCCACCAACGTCCCATTGCCTGCATGGGACAACAAAGCCAATCCTCGCAAGCCCCTTGGCCAGTGGCTGATCGAGAACATGCCACGCGGGGTAGGTCTCGAAATCCCCGACCGCGGTTCCGCCCGGGAGGTTCCGTTCAGCGACGAGGATGACGAATGAGCGGGTATCTCCTGGACAACTGCCGCTGGCTACATTGGATCATGCCCTCCGTAGCACAGCGGCAACCGTGGGGCTTGAAACTCCGTGTAGACGACTGGCATTTTGAATAAGGGAGGGGCGTAGCGAAGGACTCGACGAGGAGGCCCGAATTGGCCCTCCCGTTGCCCTCTGCCTACTCGCACTCAACGCACTCAATATTCTATTCAGTCATGGTGACATGGGAATGGTCTACTGCCCATACACGAACCGTGAACTCCCCGATCGTAGCACAAGTCGAGAACACATTGTCCCGTTGTCGCTTGGCGGAGTGAACGGCTTCGAAATAGAGGTGGATTCTACCTTCAACTCGGAAGTCGGGACGGAACTCGATGGGCCGCTAGCCAATGATTTCTTACTCAAGTTGCGCCGGACAGAGTACGATACACGAGGCCACAGTAGGAAGGAACCTGTAGCAACCGTGAGGGCGACCTATGGTGAAGAGAATCGTCAAGCGTTGGTTCACCTCCACAAGAAAAAGGGGCTAAGCGTATGGGATGTGCGGACTCGGGAGCTCAAGAAGGAGCCGGGGGCAATACACTTCCGAACTTTGTTGGATATTGATCTGCCGGTTCGGTTCGCGGCAAAGGTAGCGCTCGGTGCGGGATATTTCGCCTACGGCGATTTGTTCCGTGAACATGTCGACCATAGGCAATTGCGGGATGTAGTGAATGCCCACCCAAGTGACTCTGGCCCGGAAATGGATCGGCCTGCCGTCGGTCGTCGGAACAGCACCCTTCGGGTGGATAGATACTTGGACGAATTGCCCACTGACCGTCAATCACGACTTCTTTGCCTCCGGACATTTTGCTCTTCGGTGAGGGGATCGGTTGTCGTGCTTGTGCCCGGCAGAAATTACTTGGCAGTTGCAGTCGGTATCCTCGGCCAGTATCTCGCAACGGTTGTTGTTCCTGCCAAGACCGAGTCGTTTCCAAATCAGGGCGCTTTCGCATGGGGCCACGTCATAGAGCTGGTCGATAGAAAGGTCAATCGGTTCTCGTGGACAGACGGTCTTTCGAGGACTCCCGAGTGTCTCCGCACACTATAGGCACGAATACGGCGAACGTGGCCTACTCGGAATCAAGGTGCCTAGAGGGTGTTCCTGGGGCCTTTCACCGTGGCTTCCTCGCCGCAAACGGTGACTCTTTCAAATGGTAGACTTCTAACCTTTCGAATCGCCGCCTAGTAAACTTGCAATCAGCCGCACCATAAAGTTACAATCAGCCGATGGCTGAAAGTGGCTTCTATCCACGGTATATCGGGCAGCGGCTGGCCGAGGCGCTGGCGGATTCGCCGGTGGTCTTGATCCAGGGTCCGCGCCAATGTGGGAAGACAACCTTGGCGCAGATGGCGTGCGCTCCCGCCACATTGAATCGGCGGGATGCTCGCAAATCCCCGGACCGGGCCCCACGGGGTCCCGTAAGCGCGGAAGGCCGGGACTACGCTTACATCAGCTTCGACGACGATGTCGTGCGCGCCGGCGCCGAAGAGGACCTGATGGGCTTGGTCGCCGATCTCCCCAAAAGGGTCATCCTCGACGAGGTGCAGCGGGTGCCGTCGCTCTTTACCGCCTTGAAGATGGAGGTGGATCGAAGGCGGATGCCGGGTCGTTTCGTGTTGACGGGGTCGGCCGACGTATTGCGGGTTCCGGCGATCCAGGACTCGTTGGCGGGTCGTCTGGAGGTGATCCGGTTACATCCGCTGGCGCAGGTTGAAATCGCCAGTGGACGGTCGGGTAGCCCGGCTTCGGATGGACTCGCCGACTTTCTTGATGCCCTCTTCGGTCGAGGTTTCAGGACACAGCAGATGGGGCGGCTGGGCACGGAGTTGTGCGACCGGATCGCTGCCGGCGGATACCCGGCGGCACTCGCGCGTCCGCCCGGGCGCCGGCGCGCCAACTGGTATCGCAACTACCTCGACGCGCAGAACCAAAGGGACGTTCGTGATCTGGCCCGCATTCGAACGCTGGAAGAGCTTCCGAGACTTCTCGCCCTGTCGGCTGCGCAAACGGCGGGCCTGTTCAACGTGAGCGAGTTGGCGGCCCCGTTCGAGATCAGCAGGCCGACCATCCGGGACTACATCGTTCTGTTGGAGCGGGTCTTTCTGCTGGAGAGGCTGCTGCCATGGCACAGCAATCGGCTCAGCCGGTTGGTCAAGACGCCCAAGCTGCATATGGGTGACACGGGCTTGGCTTGCGCCTTGCTCGGCGTCGATGCAGCCGGTCTTGCGGCTGACCGTGTCCTGCTGGGCCAACTTCTCGAAACGTTCGTGTTCCAGGAGTTGAGACGCCAGGCGAGTTGGCATGAGGACTTCTTCACGTTCTTCCACTACCGTGACAGGGACAAGGTCGAGGTGGACATCGTCATCGAGCGCGGCGCTCAAGCGGTCGCAGGTGTGGAGGTCAAGGCCGGAGCGACCGTGACCTCCGCGGATTTCCGTGGCCTGCGCAAGTTGAAGGCCGCCGCGGGCAACCGCTTTGCAGGAGGGGCCGTGGTCTACGACGGAGAGATGTGTGTCAGCCACGGGGACGGGCTCTACGCGGTCCCGGTTCGACGGCTTTGGGGAACAGGGACGACGTGATGAACGGTGAGAATCGGGATGGTGGGACACGACCGTGTCCTGCTGTCGGAGATATTACCGGATATATTACCAGGGCACACGCATGGAGGGTTCTCGTGAGCAAGACATCCCAGAGACGCGCCATCGATAGGTACCGTGAGCGTTTGGCCGAACGTGGCATGGCCCGTTTCGAGGTGCTCGGGCGCAAGACTGACCGCGAACTGATTCGGTCGCTTGCCAAGTGCCTGGCGGAAGATGGGCCGGAGTCGGACCGCCTTCGGGTCTTCATCAGTCGTTCCATTGAGGGTGAAGCGCCACGGAAGGGTGGAATCCTTCAGGCGTTGCGACGCTCCCCGCTGGTCGGGGCTGATATCGTTCCTCCCCGCCCCTTCGAGACCGGTCGCAAGGTTGATCTTTGACCCGATATCTTCTCGATACAAATGAGAGCCGATTCCTCAGGCTGCGTGTAACCCGCTGGACTAACGACGTTTTCTCTGGCAATTCCGAAATCGCTCCTATCACCATAAGCAAATCGCAAGCGGTTTGAGTACAACAGCGGCGTTGATCAGCGCGTGCCCGTCGGCCCGTCGTTGCCCACGCCCCTAGCGGAGCCTGAGGAAGTTCCGAACGTGTGAGAGAGATGTGACGGCACCAGTGCGTTTGCTGATACTCCGAGAACGGTCAGCCGGTCAGCTGGATCACACGGGGGAGCCGAGCTGCTCGGTGGTACGGTCGGCGCGCTCGCTCTGGCGCTCGGTTGGAATCGCGCTGACACGGAAGCGGAGGAAGTCGAACGTCGTGACAGACGCCATCCTGTGACGCTGTAGGGTGTCTCCGACGGAAGTCCCCATAGCGCGTCTTGGTTTCATGGAGCGTAAGCCCGTATCGAGACGTTTGCCCAGCACGTCAAGCAGCCGCTTGCCGCTGTGGCGGTCTTCGAGGGCGATGACAAAATCATCGGCGAAACGGTTCATGAGCGAATCTATCGAGTGTTCGTTGCTGGTAACCAGTGTGCTCTGAACTTGTGCCCCACGTCCTTCGTAGAACGGTTTCACAAGGGTATCTGTACCTTGTGACCGTGATGGACTGGCTCCAAGACGCTGTGCTTGTGCGAAGGTTCATGCGTCGCCCAAGATCACTTCGTCGATCTTCGATGCGATTTCCGCTCCATCCAGCCCCCCGCCAGGCTCGTCGCGGGTTTCGATCAGTGTTCCTTCCGGGCCTCCGCCGTCTTCGTAAAGGCCGATTCCGCACTCCAGGTACTCGGCACGCTTCGCCTCCCATCGTGCTTTGTACCCGTGGTCGTCGAGCATGCCGAGATGCTCCCAGTAGAATGTCACGCCCCGCGCGTGATCCTCGATCGTGAAATCCGGGTAGCGGGTGCGACCGTTGGGAAGTACGAGAGGCTGCTCGTAAGCGTAGTCGATCCTGCGAGCGTGAAGCTTATCGGCAATCACCAACTCCGACTTCGAGCGCACGAGGTCACCCCGCTCCGTTCGATGAATGAGTCCGTCCTCGAGGAAACGCGGTTGGGCGTTGACAGTTACTTCGCGCGGCAGCGGATCTGCAAAGAGGTTCGTCATGCGCCGTGCGATCTCCGAGTGCTCGTTTCCCGCATAGCGGCGATACTCGACAAGGGGTCCCTCGTGCAGGATGACGAGCCGGTTCTTGTGGCGCGTTAGTGCCGTGTATAAGAGTTCGCGGGAAAGCAGCCAGCAGGGGTTGGTGAGCACGACAAAGGTGACACCGAACTCACTGCCTTGGGTCTTGTGCACCGTCAGGCAGTAGGCTAGCTCGAGCGGATTGCGGCCTTCTTCTCCGAACTCGCCAGGGTAGAAACCGTACTTGGGGCCTAGTTGCCCGGCGAACTCGACCTCGAGTTTCCACGGCAGGCCTCTGAAGTTCTTCGTCTTGTACTGCCCGACGACAATGCCGATGTCACCGTTGGCGAGGTAGGGCTCCCCAGCGGGCGTCGGCCAGACGTCGCGGCGGCGCTGGTTGATGACGTTGATGACCTTGTCGCCGTAGAGGAGCATCTGCGGTCCGACGGGACGCGGCACCTTGCGGTTCCAGCCCTCCGTACCGGCAAGTTCGCGCGCCTTCGCCCGGAACCGCGACTGGAGCATGCGGTTCAGCGCATCCACCCCGACGAGCCCGGCGCGCACGGGCGTGAGCATCTGCCAAGCCTCCGCCTGTGCAGCGGCTCCCGGGTTGTCGCCAAACCGGTTCCAGAAGAAGGCCCAAGGGATGTCCCCGCGCCGCCCGCCTCCCAGCGATTCCTCGAAGCCCAGTTCGTCGTCCGGTCCGGCGAGATTGAGCGCTTCCACTAGCTCCGCGACGAGCTTCTCCTGAAGCTCCTGCGGGTGGTTCCACCGTACGAGCCGGAGGCGTCCGTCCATTCGGTCTTCACCCTCGTCCAGTACGGCGTCAGCGCCAGGATCGAGTAGACGTCCGCTGAAGTGCGATGCCAGGAGCATGTCGGCGCGGGCTTCGCCCTGCTGGCGTCGCGGGATCGTGAGCTCGGCATAGCCCGGCGCGCAACGTGGAAAGTGCGTCTGGACGTTGTCGGGCTCAAGCTCTCGAACGATGTCCACGAACGGGCGACCAGCCCCGATTGGCGGGAGTTGGCGCGGGTCCCCGACGAGCACGAGCCGCTCGACATTGTTGAGCGAGTCGATCAGCGCCGCGAGTTGCTCTTCGGTTATCATCGAGCACTCGTCCACGATCACGGTCCGGTAGTCGCCACAGCGAGGCGCTCCGAGCTTGGGGAAGTAGACGCCGGTCTCTCCGTCGTAGCGGCGCTGCCGGATCAAAAACTGCGCCAGCGTCTGACCGGAACCCTGCATGCCGGTCTGATCCTCCAGGCGCACGCGCGCCTTGCCCGTGGGTGCAAGAAGCAGCAGCCCCTTCTCCGCGAGTCCGGAAAGCGAGCAGAGCATCCGTAGTAGCGTCGTCTTGCCCGTTCCCGCCGGGCCAACCAGCACGGAGAGCCGCGAGCGGAAGATCCGTTCGAGCGCCGCAGCCTTTTCGCGCCGCGCACGCTCTTCCAGCCCGCGCTCTTCTGGATCCGCGGGCATCGGCTCATCGAGCCCCGCGTCCACGAGTCCACGCCAGTCGAGATCGGTGACGTGCGGCTTCCCTTTCTTCCGGCCGAGCACCTCGCGGCGGATGATCTTACGGCACTCGACGAGACGTTCCACTTGGTAAGCGGGCGCGCCGTCGCGCGTCGCGACGTGCGCAATGACCGGATTGAAGCTCTCCTCGCAGGCGTCCAGCACGTTCTCCCCGAGCGGGCACGGCGGTTGGAGAGCGCGCTCCCGCGCGCGGCGAATGACCCAGCTCCGAGGAAGCAGCGTGTGCCCTTCGGCCGCAGCGTACTCCAGGAGGTCCACGACCAGTGCGCGCACCCGCCGTGCATCCGCCGGGTCTTCGATGCGGCTTCGCTCCGACAAGGGGAACTGCTCCCGCACTGCCTCGTCTGGGAAAAGGCCTCGGTCCACCGCGCCGAAGGCAATCGGTTCGGCAGCGCGCCGGTCGCATTCGAACAGGAGGTACGGATTGCGCAGTAGCTCGGCGTCGCTGGCCTCGATGCCGGCCTCCGCCCGCACCGTCGTGTCGTACATGCGGAGCGCCTGAGCCTCCGAGATGGCGCAGCGGCCGAGGAGTTGGAGCAGGGCTCGTCGTTCGTCGGCGAGCCGCTTCCACCCCTTCCGCAGCCCGTCCGTGAGGAGCTTCGCCACGGGTCCGCCGAGCTTCGCGGGTTCTTCCATAACGGCGTCCACGAGCTCCCACGCATCTCCGCCGCCCTGACGCTCCCGCAGCAATTCAATCTCGTAGGCCAGCAGACTCCCGTGCTGAAGTCCCCATTCGTAGCCGAACGCGGAGAGCGCCGAGCCCAGGCCGGGAAACGCGCCGCGCGCTTTCCACAGGCGGTTTAGCTGCGTGTCGATCCAGGCGAGCGCCCGGTCCCACGGTCCCTCAATCCGGCCGCGGATCCGGTGCAGCGTCGCCGCGCAGGCCACAAGGGAGGCCACGGCGCCATCGTGGTTCAGGAGCTCCGAGCCGTAGGAGTAGGCGTCGAAATGCTCGTCAGGAGCGAAGGTCACGAACTCCTCGGGGTCGACCCCGTCGCGCTCGGCGAGCGCCAGCGCCTCCTGGTAGGGAAAGAGAAAGCCGTCCGCGAAGCCGGGCCGGACCGAGTGGTCTACGTTGCGCTCCCAGAGCACGCAGCGCAGGGGCGGGTTTTTCTCCTTGTAAGCGTACTCGGTGGCCTCGCCCACGGAGACCACCCGGCCCACGCCGACGATCACGCGCCGGGACTGCTCCGAGAGCGGGGTGCGCTTGGCATAGAAGAAGCAGAGCGACTCCGCCGGTCGGAGCGCGCCGAAGAAGGTATCGAGCAACGCGAGCTGGTTTTCGCGCTCCTGGACCCAGTCCGTTTTGACCTCCTTGCCGGCGCGGCTACGGATGTCGGGCTCGCGGGCTGGCACCCAGCCGATCTTCAGGCGCTCGGCGATCCCGATCTCACCGTCCTTCGCGTTGCCCTCGACCTTCTCACGAAGCATCCAGCGGAACGGAACGCAAGCAGCGGAGTATGGCGGCTGAACGAAGCGGGTGGGCGCGAAGTGGCCGTGGGTCCCGGGGTAGAACTCCATGTACGGGTGCGTCATCGTCCGCGCGAGCGCGAACGGGGCCATGAACGAGACGCGCTCGCCCACACAGGGCGGGAGATCGGCGCGATCGAGTTCGTCGAGCCGCCGGTTGGCGCTACGCGCTTCTACTTCGTCGCGTCGGACTTGGCCGATGCGGGGCAGGACGAGGCAACTCGTGTTATCGAGCGGGCGGGTGCAAACACTTCCCGTCCAGCCTCCGTCGTGCCACGGGACGCGTATGGTGACGTGGTGGAGCGGCAAGCGACGGGCGCCGACGGCGAAGCTTTTCACGACGAACCTCCTGGCGATTACCTGTTTAAACCTGCGGGTGGTGGCTTCCAGTCGCCGGCGTTGGCTGCCAACATGTCGTGGCGCTTCAGGAACGCGCCGATGTCGTCGATTTCGAGGAACGTGATCGAAGCCTGAGGCTGCCCGTGGGTGTGGAAGACCTGCCTGATGTGATCTTCTTTCCGGGGCCAGTAGGCGTTGCTCCCGCCGTACTGCCCGTTATTGGCGACGATCACAAGCTGGAACATGTGGTAGTGCAGTGCTAGGGCCATCTGGTCGAACGTCTTGACGTCTTTGTTGAGCGCCGGGATCGCCAGGATATCCGACTTGTCCCTGAGATCCGCAGCCAAGCTGAGGTCGGTCGCGTCGTAGCACACCGCTGCCGTGAGCCAGACGGGCCGAGTACAGTTCGCACTTGCCCACGGATAGCCGATCAACCACTGGCAGGGCCGGAAGCCCTGAACAACGTCTGGGCCACTACTGTTGAACGACTGCTCAATCGGGGCGAGATGTTCTTTCCCCTGACGGCGTGTCCTGATCTGTAGTCCATAGGCGTTCGACCACTCCGGAATGACCCACAGGGCCGAGTTGACGAGCGGCTGCTGGGTGAAAATCTTCTGGTAGGCCAGCCCCGTAAGGATGATCGCTTTGTGAGCGCGAGCGAAGGGTACGAGATGAGTACGAACGTCCTTCGGATGGACGGCAAGCTCGGGCAGAATCAGCCAATCGAGCCGCCCCTTGCTTCCCTTGTGTGTCTCTCTCAACGCCAGCATGCGCTCCACCGCTGCCAGCGCGGAGGACAGGTGATTGCGATGCTTCCTCCGAATTGCCCTCCCATCCAACGCCGGATCGGTCTGCAAGTCGCGGACCGCCGGAACCGCCGTCTGGACCACGCAGGCTCGCAACGGCCTATTCTCATTTGTCGCAGTCGGTCGCTTGGCCAGTAGCGGCAGGACCAGTGCGCGGGTAGCGCTACCGCGGAGCTGTTCGAGTTCGGCGATCCTCCCGTCGATCTTCCTCCTCGCCTCTTCGATGCCCTGCTCGACCCAACCGAACCCGTCCGGAGCACGGCACCCTGGCCAGCGCAGGAGGGCCAGGAGGAATCGCTCCACCCAATCGGTGATCGGAAGCCAGTCGTCTCCGAAGGCCGACTGTCCGCTGTAGAGGCCATACAGCCGTTGGTACCAGTGGCTCTCGGCAACTCGATAGGAAGACGCAGCCTCCTTCCAATGGCTGTTGCGGACGGGACGCGTGAAATCCGGCTGCCCCGACAGGATGAACCGCAGCAGAAAACCGAGCTGGAAGCGCCACCGCTCGCCGGCTTCAGACCATGCGGGCACGCCGTACAGGGAGCCCGATGCGTCGGCCCGACTCCTCAGGATACGTAGGTTTTCTACGTCAGCGACGTCGTAGTCCTCGGCGAGGCTCAGTTTGATCTGTCCTGGCGTGATTACCTCGGGCAGAGGTTCCTGCTGCCACCACTGTTTGAGAAAAGCCCTGGCAAACCGCAGAAGGGAGAGCTCGTTACGAAGAGAACCGCGTGGGTGCGTGTTCAGGACCGCTTTGGCCAGCGTGTCGTGGTCGCCGTCAGAACTCACGGAAGCCCGGCAGAGGTCCTCGCGGATGCGCGCCGGAAGGTCGTCGAAGAGGAGAGCATCCGTCTCGGCGTCGACGAGTTCGAGAAGAAACGATGGGTCCCTTTGAGCGAGCTGCCGCTTGTGCGACCGATTGAGGCCAGGCCGTGTCAACTCAACGGCCCGCGCTCGTTCCACGAACGCACGTCTGGCGAGAACCGCGAGCGTTGCGAACTCCGAACTTCGGAGACGGTCACCTTCACCGCGCAGGAATCGGATCAGCTCCCGGTAATGCCGGGTTTCCGGTCCCGTTCCCGTCCGCGTGACGGGTGCTCCGGCGGGATCCCAGGCGGCGAGGAACAGCAGTGCCTGCTGCCTGAGGTACCAAGGTATCCTCCGGCCGGGCAACGTTACTAGACGAGCGGCCTCCTTACCGAGTTCCTCGCGGTAGGATCGAAGGTCGATCCCCGACGGAAGCGATTCGGTCTCCGCGACGAAGCCCGTCTCCGTGGCTCCCGCGCGCAAGACTTCAGTGAGGCAGTACCAAGCGACTCTCCTCGGGGCCTTTCGACGGCCCTCTTTTTCCGTGAAAGGGCGAAGTAGTAAGAGAACTTCCCGCAACAGCTTCACATCCGGCCAGAGATCAAGGCCGATCCGCAACAGGCGGACGTTCGAAGGGTCTTCGATCCACCGTTGAATCAGACCCAGCGCAAACGCCCTGGCATCCTCGTCCAACTCGCGCCGCGTACGCGCCACGCGCAGTCGCTCGCCGGCTAGGGTGTCGTTTTCCCGAACCTCAGACTCGTCCGGCGTGTCGTCGTCCTGGAGCAACGGCCTGATGGAACGGAACGTGGTGCGATATCGGTGCGCGCCGAATCTGGCGAGGGTCTCGTCCCGCACATCCGGGACCGGAGAGAGCGGCCAGCCACTATCGTCTCCCACGCTCAGGGCTTCCTGCGCCCGCATCAGGCCTTGGATGGCATCAAGGATCTCTTCGCCCCCGAGTGCGTCGAACCCCCCCGACACCGCCGACTGGATACGGTTCATCTTCGTGCTCTGTCGCACCAGCGGTCGTTCGTCGCCTCCGAGCGCTGCAACCTGGGTCTTCTCGGGGGCCAGCGTGAGGCCGGTCGCATTCTCTTCCAGCGCGTGACTTAGCCAACTCGAGACGGTCTTCCCAAGTTCATTCGGCGAGCCATCCGCGTTCGGATCGACCGCGATCAGGACCCGGAAGTCGTCGACGTACCGGCACGCGTCCGCCAGCAGGATCCCGGGGGCGATCTCGGCTCCAATCACCGCGCGCACCGCTTCGTCAAATGACAGGAGCACGACGTTCGCGAAGAATCCGGAGGCGACGAGGCCCTGCGGTAGCGCCACCCGCGTGAAGTCTTCAAGCTCTGCTTGCTGGGCGTAGATCCGGACGGCTCTCTCGTCACGGGAATACCAGCCCCAATTGAGCACGGACGCCGCCAAGGAGAAGAACGCCGGTTCATCGCCGTCGCGGCGGACCCGGGCCATCGCTTGGGCAAGCAGGTCCGGGTGTACGCGGTCGTAGAACTGCCGAAGGTCAGCGTGGACGAGGTAGACACGCTTTTCCTCAGTTGCTGGAATCGACTCCGCCGCGACTTTCGGACGAGACAGAAACTTGCGGTAGTCTTGGTAGTAGGCGCGGTAGAGTTTGGAGGATCCCCACCGATGGTGCAGTTCGCCACCCCTAGCGTCGCAGAACAGACGGTTGCCATAGGAAACCACCTGCCTTCGCGACTCTGGATCATGTACCGGCTGCCGCGGATCCCCCTGCAGCGTCTCGACCCGGTCGGCGAGACAGAGCATCAGCGCCGTCGCTACCACCTGGTCGGCTAGGCTGACGTGAGCGAGCGGTCGAAGCCGTGCCGAGGTCGCCCCTTTCTGGACAGGCCCCCACACGCCTTCACGCACTCTCCAACGCCAGCTCTTGGGTGCGGGAACAATGCGCAGGGGATCGTTCTCCCAGCGTTCCGAAGACTGCAGACGTTCACGGAGTTCACCGATGAACGCGGGCAGGTTCACGGCTAGGCGGTCGAGGGCAAGCGTGTCGGAGTACCAGTTGTGGTAGCGGATATAGGACGCGGTCTTCTTCCAGGCCTGAACGAGGACGTATTCCTCGCAAAGCAGTTCCAGGCGCGGTTCGAGTTCCTCTGGGAACATGCCTCAGCCCCCCAAGCACGTCGACCAGTTCCGCGCTCACACGAATAAGTGAGGGCAACTCGGGAAGCAGATCATACGGGCAGAAATTTAGTTTGGATCGGGCGATCCAGCGTTAGAAGTGGTCCAGAACCAATCAACCATAGATGGCTGCCGTTGCGAGGTCGCTTTTAGCACGATTTTGCGGTTTCAGTGTGCCAGCAGATGGCGTCACAGTGCAAGCGAAGGTTTTCATAAAGGAACATATTTTAAAGAGTGTAGATGGTCGCCGTCGGTTGCTTGACGAACTGAGCAGTCGCGGTGGAGTTGGCTGTTGCGTCCGGGAACCGTGAAACACGGGTCGGCTCAGCGCCGGGAACGCCCTATCTGGTCCACCGTCTCAACGTCCACACGGAGGTCAAGACTCACCGGCACCAGGCGTTGCCACCCCGTCGCTTCCACTATTCTCTTCTCACGCTGGGGATTGAGTCCACGGATCTCCGTTTCGCTTGGTGCCTCGCCCCGGAAAGAGGGAGCCGAGCTTCGCGACTCAACTCGTCCTATAACAGTCATAATGGAGCCATATCGGCAGCAATGCTCTCCGCGATCCTGGCAGCCGAGATCTTCACCGATTCTCGCGCAAGGTAGGCGTAGCGTTCCGCCAAGTCTCTCACCGTCGGCTCGGCAACGGGCTCTTTCCGGGACCGGAGATTCTCCGGCCTTGATGCGCGTGATGATGCGGGCTGCCTCCTTGCGGGCTTCGTCGGCGGTGAGTGTGCCGTGACGACCCACCGTCACCCGCTTCGAGCGGCCGAAGGCGCGGGTCTGGACCACATAGACCTTGGCGCCCGATGGGTAGACCCGGACGCCGAATCCGGGCAGCTCTCGGTCCCAGAACACGGAGTCCTTGTCATCCACCGCAAGACGGTCGATAATTCGCTTGGAGAGGGTGAGATGCTGACGTTCAGGCATGTCATGGTCGTCCTGGAAGCGTAGGGCCTGCCGTTGGAAGAGGGCCGAGCGAAAGGCCGTCCCCGTAGCGCGCTCGACACCATTATCGCGGCCACGGCAGAGGCAAACGACTGTGTCGTGGTCACCGGCAATGAGAAGGACTTCGCCGATGTCGAGATCATCAACCCGCTTCGTTACGTGTCAAGCTGAGGAATGGGTTGTCGATCGCGGCTCGTGCCGCCGTCGTACCAAGGAGAGAAGGCGTGAACGTCAGTGACTTGATAGAACTGCTGCAACAGTGTCCCGCCGATCTGCGAGTAGTCGTGAACGGCTACGAAGAGGGCTACGATGACCTCTCACCGGAACAGATTTCGATCGCGAAGATCAGCTTGAACACGGGAAGGCATCCTTGGGAGGGAAGGCATCGAGATCCGCGTGATGTGACGGGAAGGAGTCCTGACACCTTGGAGGTAGTGGACGCATTGGTCCTTCAGCGAGTGTCGCACTGATGCTTGATCTTCCGGGGCTGGCCGGCCTTTACCGCTCACATAGCCGCTCACTAAACTTTCAATTGGCCGAACCACAAGGTTGCGATTAGCCGAGGGCTCACAGTGGCTTCCACGGGACATTGGGTAGCCAGAGGCAGTCATCAAGGAGACATGCACCATGTCCCAGGCTCGTGAGAAACTTGTTACCCAGGTCAATTCCGAGATTCTGTCCGCGATCCGTGCCATCGCCGAGCAGGAAGGCGGTCAGATTCAGGCTCTCGTGGAGGAGGCCCTTGTCGACCTGATCGAAAAACGAAAACAGGCCCGACCGCGCACACAGGTCAGGGCCGCCTATCTCGCCAGTCTTGACAAGTACGGCCCGCTCTACAAGAAGCTCGCCGAGTGAGCGCGGCGCTCTGTCGGCGCCTGCGGTGCCGGCCATTTCACAATCAACCGGGGAAGCCTCGATGAACATCAAATCCAGACCCTGCGGCGGATTGCACGGGTCGCTCCGCGTCATTTCGTCGAAGTATCATTTCACGCGGGCGATGATCATGGGGTCGCTGGCCCACGGGCGGAGCACCATCAACGACGTGTCCGGGGCGTTCGTCGGCAAGATGACTTCGACCACCGAGAACATCGCCGCGTTTGGTCCGGTCATCGAGTTCGCCGGGGACACCTGTGTCATCGACGGCGGTGACTACCGTACCCCCGGGAACGTGATCGATGTCGACGACTCGGGCACCACGCTTCAGTTCCTGCTGGGGGTCGTGGCGGCGACTCCGGGATGGACGGTGTTCACGGGCAACCCGTCGCTGCGCAGACGGCCCATGAAGTCGCTGCTGGACAGCCTGTCCGCGCTGGGCGTCCGTTGTCACTCCGCCCAGGGTGACGGAACGGCGCCCATCATCGTCCAGGGCGGCGGGTTCCCCGGCGGCGAAACGGAGATCTCCGGTTTCATTTCGCAGTGGCTGTCGGGGGTGTTGATCTGCGCGCCGCTCAGCCGCGACGGGGTGACCGTCCGGGTCACCGACACGTTGCGGGAGAAGCCCTACATCGACATGACGCTGCAGATGCTCGACACGTTCGGGATCGAATATGACGCCAGCCGCGCCCCCGACGTCTATGCGGTCCCCGGCGGACAAACCTACAAGCCCGCGAACCTGACCATTCCCGGCGACTTCTGCGTGGCCTCGGTGCCCATGGTTGCCGCCGCCATCACGCCGGGCTCGGACATCACCCTACGGAATCTGGACATGACCAGCATCCACCCGGAGAAGAGGATCGTCGACATCATGATGGAGATGGGCGCTGACCTGACCATCGACGCGGCGGCCAACACGATCCGGGTCCGGGGCTCGAAACCGATGCGCGGGATCGACATCGACGTCACCCACTCACCCGACCTGGTGCCCATCCTGTCAGTATTGGGTTGTTTCGCCGAAGGCACGACCCGGATCGTCAACGGCGAGCACGTCCGCTACAAGGAGAGCGACCGGATCGCCTCGATGATGGAGCTCGTGAAGATCGGCGCCCGCATCACGGAACGGCCGGACGGGCTCGATATCGTGGGCATCGACGGCTACCGCGGTTCGGCGACGCTCGATGCCTACCTCGATCACCGCGTGGCGACGGCATTGTCGGTGGCGGGCCTGCAAGGGGACCGGGAGATCACCGTGGCCAAGGCCGAGAACTTCGTCATGTCCTATCCGGAATTCGTCCACGACCTGAACGGGCTGGGGGCTTCGCTGAGCATCGAGGACGGGTGACAGCCGACCCATGACCGTCCGAATCTGGCCTTTCGGCGCCCTTCGACTTCGCTTCGCTACGCTCAGGGCGAACGGTTGAGTCAAGCGAACGGTTAAGTTCAAGGAATCCTGAAGAAAACCCCGTTCGCCCTGAGCCTTTCGACAAGCTCAGGACAGGCTTCACGAAGCGACGTCGAAGGGCGCCATACAAACCTCACAGACGACCGATGTCGAGAAGGCGCCGGTCCATGATGTCCCGCAAGGCGTCGCCCAGCAGGTTGAACGCGAGGATGGCGAGGAATATCGCGAAGCCCGGGAAGATGCTCATCCACCACAGCGTCCAGTGTTGCATGCCGTTGGAGATCATCACGCCCCAACTAGGGGTGGGCGGCTGGGCGCCGAGGCCGAGGAAGTTGAGGGCGGATTCGATGAGCAGAGCGCTGGACGCCACCACCGCCGAAAAGACGATGACGTTGCCGGCGGCGTTGGGCCAGATGTGCTTCAACGCGATCCGGGTGTTGCTGGCGCCGGCGGCGCGGGCGGCCTCGACGAACTCCATGGACTTGAGGCTCAGGACTTCGCCGCGAACGAGCCGGGCGAACATGCCCAGTTTCGCCAACGCGATGGCGAGGATGGTGTAGCGGAGGTTGGGGCCGAGCGCGGCCACGATGGCCAACGCCAGGATCAACGGCGGAATCGCCAGCAGGGCGTCGATCACCCGCATGATCAAGGCGTCCCAGAACCTGCCCAGGTAAGCCGCGATAAATCCCAGGACCGCCCCCGCCACGAGCGACAAGGCGACGGCGCCGGCCACGACCTGCAGGGTGACGCGCCCGCCGAAGATGAGGCGGCTGGCGATGTCGCGGCCCAGCTCGTCGGTTCCCAGCCAGTGGGTGGCGCTGGGCGGGCTCAGTATCTTCTCGACGTTGACGTGGTGCGGATCGAAGGGAGACAACAGCGGCGCGAAGGCCGCCATCAGCACGAGGCCGAGGACGAGCACCGTCCCCACGGCGCCTTGCTGATGCCTGAGCAGGTCCCGCGCCAGGCGGGGCTCCGCGCCGCCGCGCGCCGGCGTCTTGTCGGCGGAGCCGGTTTCCATGCCTGACCGGCTCGTCTCCTGTACTTGGCTCACGACCCTGCGCCTTTCCATTACACGATCAAGTGCTGCCTGATTCTCGGATCGACGCACGCGTAGAGTATGTCGGTTAACAGGTTGACGAAGATCACCAGCAGGACGACCAGGAAGATGCCGCTCTGAACCACCGGGAAATCCCGCGTGGACACCGCCGCGACAATGAGGCTGCCCAGTCCCGGCGTCGAGAAGATCGTCTCGGTCACGATGGCCCCGCCCAGCATGTTCCCGAGCTGCAACCCCACCAGCGTCAGGACGGGTATGAGCGCATTGCGCAGGATGTGCTTCCGGACGATGGCGGACCAAGGCAGGCCCTTGGCGTGGGCGGTCCGGACGTAGTCGTGCGACAGCACCTGCAGGACGCTGGCGCGTGTCTGGCGAATGATCAGCGGCGCCACGTGCAGGCCGATGGTCAGGGCGGGCAAGATCATGAGCTTGAGGTTTTCGAAGGGCGATTCCGTGAAGGGAACGTACCCCGAGGGCGGCAGCAGGTTGAAAAAGATCGCGAACAGGAGGATCAGCAGCACCCCCAGCCAGAAGTAGGGGACGCCGAGGGCCACGGCCGAGAACATCCCGATGACGGCGTCGACGGTGGTGCCGCGTCGAAGCGCCGCCAGGATGCCCGCGGGAATGCCGATGACGAGGGCGATGACCAGGGCCAGGGCGCTCAGCTCCAGCGAGACCGGCAGCCGGTCGACCAGCATGGCCCAGACCCGTTCATTGCTGTGAAGCGACCGGCCCAGGTCGCCGCTCAGGGTCCTGGTCAGCCAATCCAGGTATTGGACGAACATCGGCCGGTCGAAACCGTATTGCTGGCGCGCGATCTCGCGTTGTTCGGGGGTCGCGAACTCCCCCAGAACGGTCAGGGTGGGGTCCCCCGGGATCACGTTGATGACGAAGAAGACGAAGAACGAGACCAGCAGGACCACCGGCACGGTTTGTCCGATTCGCTTCGAGATGAACAGAAGCATCAGCCCGAGGGCGGAGTGTGGGGGTTGGCGCCCTTCGACTTCGCGCCGCTGGCGCGGCGCTACGCTCAGGGCGAACGGTTACGTTAATTAGTCTTGAGTAGAATCCCGTTCGCCCTGAGCCCTTCGTCAAGCCTGTCCTGAGCTTGTCGAAGGGCTCAGGACAGGCGTAGCGAAGTCGAAGGGCGCCAGATTTCGGAACGTCTACTTGGCCGTCCAAGCCTCGGCAAACACCCAGGCGCCGCCGACCGTGCGCTTCAGGTTCTTCACCGAGGTCCGCTCGACCTGGGTCGACTCCATGAAGAACAGGAAGCCGTATAGCGCATTGTCGACGAGGTAGGCCTGAATTTCGCGGTAGAGACCCTTTCTCACCGACTGATCGGTCTGCCGTGCGGCATTGTCGATCATGTCGAACAGTTTCTCGTCGCTCACGCCGGTCCGCTGAATGCGTGCGCGCCGTCCGAATATCCGTCCGAACGTCTGGGCCGGGTCGATCCCCGGCACCGTGAAGCGGCCGATGCCGAACATGTGGTTCTTGGCGCGCAAGCTGGCCTGCATGGACTGGCGGTCGACGGTCTTGATGGTGAGATTGATGCCGGCCTCCTTCAGTTGCGCCTGCATGAGCTGCGCCACCGTCGCGTCGGGCTCGCGCTTGATGATGTCCAGTCGCGCGTCAAGGCCGCTCCCGTGACCGGCTTCGGCGAGCAGTTCCTTGGCGCGTGCGGGATTATGTCCGTACTTCTCGAGCGTGGCGTCGAACACCCAGTTCTGGTTGGGGATCAGGGTCGGCGTGACCTGGCCCCTGCCGAGGGTGATCACCTTCATCATGGTTTCACGGTCCATGCCGAACAGGACCGCCTGCCTCAGCCGGATGTCGTTGAACGGCGGCTTGGAGATGTTGAATGCGAACATGACGTGCCGGCCGTTGCCGGTGCGCACGAGCCGGAGGTTGGAATCGCCGCTCACCGTCTTCAGGTCCCGGGCCGAGACGGTGTCGATGACCTGGACGTTGCCGGACTTGACCTCGATGACCTTCACCGCGCTCTTCTTGATGAACCGGATGATGACGCTGTCGAGATAGGGCAAGGGCTTTCCATCGGCGCCGTTCCGCCAGTAGTCGGGGTTGCGTTCGAGGACGATCCTGGACCCGGATTGCCAACTGGCGAACTTGAAGGGGCCGGTCCCCGACGGGTTCCTGCCGTAGTCCTGCCCGTGCTTCTCGATGGCGGCGGGCGACGCAATCAGGCCGGCGAAGGCGATGGCCGGCAACGCGGCCGAGCTCGGCGCCTTGAGATTGATCCGCAACTGATACGGTCCGCGCACTTCCACCCCCGTGATCGCCGACAGGTCGGAGGCCCGCGGTGCGTTCAACTCTTTTGAAAGCGCGCGACGGAACGTGACCGCCGCGGCTTCCGCGTTGAACGCCGTGCCGTCGTGGAACTTGACGCCTTGCCGCAACGTGAAATCGATGGATTTCTTGTCGCCGGTGAACTTCCAGCTCGTCGCCAGTCCGGGTGCGACCTCGCCGCTTCCCGCGATGTCCAGGAGCGATTCGTAGATCTGCCGCCAGACGTAGTGATCGAGATTGCCCCCGTCACCGAACAGCGGGTCGAGGGACTTGGGCTCCAGCACGGTGGCGCCGACGATCGTTCCGCCCCGTACCGGCTTGTCCTGGGCAAAGGCCGGGTAGGCCACGGCGACGGACACGAAAAGCGCGGTCGCGAGGACCACCGACAGGTTGCGCACACGTCCCGTTCCCCAATTCATGATGTTCATAGGTCGACCTCTTTCAAGCTGCTGTTTGAGTTGTGTGGGTCCGCTTGGGCCGGGCCACGTTAACAAGAGCGGCGGGATCATGTCAAATAAGTCACAAGACAGGGCCTGTCCGAGCTTGGGGGCATGATGAAAAACGCCGGGAAGCTGATCATGGGAACCGCCGCCTATACGGTCTGCACGTTCTCTCTCGCCGTGGGCTGGCATGTGCTGCTTTTCAAGGACAGGTACGAATCGTTCGGCTACTTCGAGGGCGAGCCGGACTTTCTCGTCGGTTTGCTGAGCATCGTGCTTCAGGGCTTTCTGCTTTCCACCCTGTTTCCAATGCTGAAGACCGGGGGAAGCAGTTTTCGGCGAGGGATCCAGTTCGCCATCATCACGGGGGCCTTCTTCTGGACTTCTCACGTGCTCGCCTTCGTCGCCAAGCAGCAGGTGGCGGCAACGTCGGCGTTCATCGGGATGGAGACTCTCTATCTGGTGCTTCAATTCGGACTGTTCGGTCTCTGCCTCGGCTTCATCCATCGAGAAGGGAATTCAGCCTGACGCAACCTTCGCACGCGGCGCAAGGGGAACCGGGAAAGTCGGGCCGGCAGAAGAGGCGGCAATCAGGTGTGCCGCAGCCCCGCCAGCCCGCCGCCGCCGGTGACAAGGCGCACCAGCACATTCGCGCCGACGATGATCATGACCAGGAAAAGCGTCACCGCGCCGGAGTGCTGGGTCATGTCGTGTTCGTTGTAGCTGAAGATCACTCCGGTGAGCACCATGTTGGCCGGCGACAGCAGCAGGATGATCAGGGACAGCTCGCGGGTTGCGGTGATGAAGGTCAGCAGCATGCCCGCGATCACGCCGCTCGACGACATGGGCAGGATGATCTTGGCCATGCGCCGGAACCAGCCGATGCCCTGGACCCGCGCGGTTTCCTCCAGGGACTTGTCGATCTGCAGGATGGCGGCGATGCCGGTGCGCGAGGTGAACGGCAGGTTCTTGACCACGGTGATCAGGACCAGGATCGTGAATGTGCCGTACAGCGCCGGCAGCGGGCCCCAGGGAGTCGAGAACATGCCGATGTAGATGGCGCCGAGGGCGATGGAGGGGAAAATGTAGGGCGCGAAGGCGACGCCCTCGAGCCACCGCGCCAGCAGCGTGCCGCGGCCGCGGACCGCCGCGTAGCCCACCAGCAACCCGAGCAGACCATTGAACAGCGCCGCCAGCACGCCAAGCTTGATGGTGTTCCACAACGCGTTCAAGATGCCCGGGGAATGCCAGATGCCGGGCTCGCCATTGGCGATGTCGATGTCGCTTTCGCCGATCCAGAAATGCGTGGTCAGGCCCTTCAGGGTATATTCGCCCGGGGTAATGACCAGGGATTCCCAAAGCAGGATCAGCATCGGCAATACGACCGTCACGGCGAGGAAGGCGCCGACCGCGATGGTGGCCGGCCAGCGCCAGGCGCCGAGGGCGATTTCGCGCTGCCGGAAGCCCTTGCCGGTCAGGGTCACGAAGCTTTTCCGAACCCCGATCACCCGGCTGTTGATCCAGATGAAGGTGATCGCCATGACGATCAGGACCAGGGCGAGGACGAAGGCGTCGCCGCTGTTGCGGGCGTTCAGCGAGGCGTAGATCTGGGTCGAGAAGGTAAAGAACCGCACCGGCAGTCCGAGCAGGGCCGGGGTCCCGAAGGTGCCGAGAATGCGGATGAAGGTGAGCACCACGGCGGAGCCCAGCGCGGGCAGCAGCAACGGAAACGTGATGCGCCACAGCCGCTGGCGCCGGTTCATGCCGGAGATGGCGCCCGCCTCCTCCAGCTCCGAATCCACCGTCGCCAGGGCGCCCGACATCAGCAGAAAGCCGTAGGCGTAGTAGTGCAGCGCCAGGCAGATGACGATGGGAAAGAAGCCGTAGCTCACCCAGTCCGGCGGCAGTATGCCGAAGAAACTGGTGATCATGCCCTCGTTGCCGCCGATCCGGTCGTTCTTGAACAGACTCAGCCATGCCAGCGCCAGCACCCACGACGGCATCATGTACGGCACCACCACCAGCGCCCCGAATACGCCCTTGCAGCCGATGTCGGTCCGCACCATGAGCCATGCCAGGGCGGTTCCGATGCTCACGGCCACGACGGTCACGCAAACGCCGACGGCGACGCTGTTGAAGAGCGGCTTCAGGAACAGCGCCCTGGAGAGCGGGCCGGTGAAGACGCGCTCGAGATGGAACAGGGTAAAGGAGCCGACCTTCGCTTCGGGCCGGTAGGCGAGGTCGTAGCTCTGGTAGACCAGGGCGTCGTGGATGATCTCGAAAAGCGGCACCAGCACGAGGAAGGACAGGACGGCGAGGCACAGCAGGCCCAGGATCTTCTCCGGCTGGTTCATCAGCCGGTAGAGGTGGTAGGCAAGGTTGCTCCGGGAAAGGACCGGAGGCGCCCCCCCGGGGCCGGCCGTGTTCAAGGACATGCTTCGGGCACTTCCGATGGTCGTCCGCTCAGGCGGACGGGCGTTGATCGAAGAGGTTGTTCTCCGATTCCACGTCGAAGAAGTTCAACGATTCCGCTTCGAAGTCGACCCACAAAGTTTCGCCGAGGTCCATCCTTATGAAGCCCGGTTGCACGAGGGTGATGGACTGGTTCTCTGTCCGGACCTGCAGGATCGTGTCGGACCCCTTCGGCTGAACCGATTCCAGCGTTACCTCGAGCCAGTCCTCCCTGGCCTCGGTGGATACATTGATGCTTTCCGGGCGGATGGTGGCGATGAGGTCCCTTGCGTTCCCGGGCGGGTCCCACGGGATCGGCAGCCATACATCGCCGCAATCGAGGCCCACCGCCCCGTTCTTCTGCCCGATGGTGCCGGCAAACCGGTTGATGCCGGGATCGCCGATGAAGTCGGCCACGAACAGGTTCGCCGGATGGTGATAGATTTCATAGGGCGTGCCCTGTTGCTTGACCAGGCCCTTGTCCATGACGACGACGATGTCCGACAGCGTCAGGGCCTCGATCTGATCGTGGGTCACGTAGACGGTGGTGGCTTCGAGGTCGCGGTGCAGCCGCTTGAGCTCGCCGCGCATTTCCGTGCGCAGCTTGGCGTCGAGGTTGGACAGCGGCTCGTCCATCAGCAGGATGGACGAGCGCGAGGCGATCATGCGCGCCAGCGCCACCCGCTGTTGCTGGCCGCCCGACAGCTCCGAGGGGTAGCGGAGCTGGTACGGCTTCATCTGCACTTTCTCGAGGGCGGCCTCGAGGCGCTCCGCGGTCTCGTCCGCGCTCAGGCCCATCTGTTTCAGGCCCAGCGTGATGTTCCGTTCCACGGTCATGTGGGGCCAGAGCGCATAACCCTGGAATATGAGCCCGAGGTTGCGGCGTTCCGGGGGAACGATCACGCCTTTCTGGCGGGAGAAGATGAGCCTGTCGCCGAACCGGATTTCCCCCGTTTCGGGTTCCTCCAGCCCGGCGATCACGCGCAGCGTCGTCGTCTTGCCGCAGCCGGATGGTCCGAGAATGGTCAGGAACGCACCCGGCGCCACGGTTAGGTCCAGATGCCGTACGGCGACTTCCTTGCCGTACGACTTCCGGATACCTGTCAGGTGGATTTCCTCCATGCTTTCTATCTGCTCGAATGCAAGGTCCAGAAGTCACGGACCTTGGGGCCCTGCTTCCACATGTAGGCGGCGTCGACGTTCCAGCCCGGCATGTCGTCCCAGATCTCGCCGCCGGCCGGCAGCGGCACGTCGCTCCGCGGGCTCACCGTGCCCGGGTCGAAGTACGGCGCCAGACCCTGCAGCAACTCGATGCTCGCGCCCTTGTCGTAGGGCTTCGTGAGCTTCGAGTTCTTGTTCAGCTCGAGACTGCCGAGCAGGTACGCGGTGAACAGCTTGGCCGCGTTGGGGTGCGGCGCCTGGCGCGCGATGGCGGAAAAGGTCGGGTAGACCAGCTTGCCCACCGGATCCACCTTGGCCAGGATCTTGTTGACGTAGCCCTTGGAGTCGTTGCGCGCGATGTAGGTCATGTTGGCGAACGCGATCAGCGGCTTCTTCTGGCCCTTCTTGCCCGAGGCGCGGGCCAGCTTCGAACCCGACTTGAAGATCACCAGGTCGTTGGCGAGCAGCCGCGCCCAGAACTCGTGGCCGGCGTCCGGTACCCCCTTGCTCAACTTGAGGGGCTTGCCGGCGTGGCGCTGATAGGCGGCGGCCAGTTCATCGGGACGCTGCATGAGGGTCATGACGCCCATCAGCGTGGAGCCGGACGACAGCGGGTTCTTCATGCCCACCCGGCCCTTGAACTTGGGCTCGGTGAGCTCCCACACGTTCTTGATGGGCGGCGCGTCCGGATAGGCCTCCCGGTTGTAGAGAAAGACCATGGCCTCGTTGACGCGGATCAGCAGCGGGTCCCGGTTCTCCTTGGGAATCCGGTCGATGTAGTGATGCGGCACATAGTTGACGAGGCGGTTCTTGTTGAGCATCTCGTAGATGACCTGACCCGAGTTGCCGGTGGTGACGATGTCGGCGTTGAATATGTTCGCGTTCTGCTCGCGAATGGTCTTCTCCACCGACTTGACCGACCCGAGGTCGTGCACGGTCACCTTGATCGGGTGAAGCTTGGCGAACGGCTTCACCAGCTTGGCGATGCGGCCGGACGAGGTGTAGACCACGACCTCGCCTTCGGCTCTCGCCTTGGCCACGACCTCTTTCCAGTTCTCGTCCTTGTCGTAGGGGCCGAGCTTGGACGCCTTGAGCCAAGCCTCCATCTCGGGCGGCGGGGGGTTGGAGGCCGCATTGGCCGCCGCGGCAAGGGACAAGGCGAACAGGCCGGCCATGAGGACCGCGGACAAACGCGTTGTGAGATGTTTCATGGTATCCTCCCTGTGGGGTGAGTCACCCGACTGTAGGTTTTGGGATCGTCGTTCGCTGTCGTTGGGCGTTAACCTACGCCGGTTTGGTGTTACCGCGCAAGTCCGTCCGGCGGCTCCCCGCCGTGTCTCCGGGAGGCCGCTCGAGATCGTGGAAGAACAACGCATGGCCGCTCGCCTTTCTTTGATCAGCCTGATCGCACAGGGACTCGAACCCTACGGCGCCGACCTTTTCATCGGCGGGGCGGCGGCGGCGCGCGACGTCGACCTGTTGCGGGGACATGGCATATCGACCGTCGTGAACTGCGCGGTTAATATGGACGTGAATTACGTCGCCGCGCCGGCGCGGGACGGCGGGGACGGAGAGTCGAGCGCATTGTGCCGCGCCGGACTCGCGCCGTTCCGGATCTACAAGCTGGGGCTCGTCGACGGCGACAACCCGGCCGGCATGATGCTGGGCGGGTACTGCATTCTCTATGGCGCTCTCCACCAGACGATGCCGGAAAAGGAGAGCTACCCGCGACAGGTGAACGGTAACGTGCTGGTCCACTGTCGCGAGGGACGGAGCCGCTCCGTTGCCCTGGCGGCGCTCTATCTTCACTTGCGGGACCCAGCCCGGTTCCCCGAACTCGAAGGCGCCGTCGCCGTGGTGCGGGAGAAGCGCGGACTGCCTCCGGAAGAATGGTCCGAGGTGCCGAAGCAGGAGATCATCGATGCCGCCGCGGAGGCGGCCCGGGCCATCCGGTCGCTGCGCGACCTTGGAATCCTTGCCGCCTGATGGTGGCGAGCCGAGGCGGACCGTTCAAACGGCCGATCGCAAAACGTTCCAGGAGATCACGGTGGCCGCGAAGCCCGCCTCGCGGGCGGTGAAGGTTCAGCCCCTGAGCGGGCTCAAGCGCATGACGGAGTAGGCCCTCAGGACCGGCGGGAAGGGAGCACGGTTGAGCCGTTTGGACAGAGAGCGCGATGGTTGCCACCCGCGCGCTGTCGCGGTGTGCGTGGCCCGATGCCTGTGGTGGTCGAAGACTTCCACCCGGCATGGAACTTCGCCGTCCCCTTCCGGGATCGGCTATCGCATCGAATCGGTGCATCGACGCCATGGGGTGCCGGGAGAGGCTAGGTTTGCACAGCGGCGGTGGACAGGCGGTGTTGGCTCTACACGGCGAGTGAGCCAGTCAGCACGTGCTTTACCCAGAGCAGGAGAAGTGATACTAAAACTCAGAATATAGGTAGCGAGTTCCGTGGATTGGTATCAATGAAAGCAGGCACACAGCGCGATCGGGCGATCGAGTTTCTGCGAGCGCGCGGCATCATCCGCCTCTCCGAGTTCAAGGATGCCGGGATCACCGCAGCCACGATCAGCCGCTTGGTCGGAGATGGTGAGGTCCTCCACCTTTCGCGCGGGCTTTACCAACTGCCGGACGCGCCTCTTGAGGCGAATCATAGCTTGGCCGAAGCCGCAAAGCGTGTCCCCAGGGGCGTCGTCTGCCTCGTCTCAGCTCTTGCATACCACGAACTGACGGATCAGCTTCCCCGAGCGGTCTGGATGGCGATCGGCACAAAGGACTGGGCGCCGAAGGAGGACCGGCCCCCGATGCGGATCGTGCGATTCACGGAAGCGCTTCTCGTGGACGATGTTGTCACCGTGCATATCGAGAATGTACCCGTGAAGATCTTTGGAGTTGCCAAGACGATTGCCGACTGTTTTCGGCATCGCCGGAGAGTCGGGCAGACGGTCGCATTGGAGGGACTGCAGGAGGCACTCCGGCAGCGAAAGGCCACCCCAGCTGAGATCGCGCGGCATGCGAAGCGTGGTGGCGTGGCGACGGTGGTCCGCCCTTATCTTGAGGCGCTCACGGCTAATGGCTAAGGAGGTCAAGAACATCGGGGCGTCGGTTCGGGCCCGCCTCCTCGGGATTAGCAAGGATAGGGGCCTGAATTTTGATTTGGTCCTGACGCACTATGTGATCGAGCGTTTCCTCTACCGCCTGGCACAATCGCGCCACGCCGACCGTTTCGTTCTGAAAGGGGCCATTTTGTTGATGACGTGGTTCGACGAGCCGTTTCGAGGCACGCGCGATCTCGATCTCCTCGGTCACGGCGACCCGGTACCGGAGGCCGTCCTTGACTCCTTCAAGGAGTTCCTTGGCCAAAAAGAACCGGACGGCGTTCTCTTCGACGTCAATGCAGCGCGGGTCAGCCGTATTCGACCAGAGAACGAGTATGGCGGACTCCGCATACGGGCGACTGCCGACGTTGGCGGCGCCCACATCGTCGTCAATGTAGATGTCGGCTTCGGGGATGCGATCGAACCCCCTGCCGAGTGGCTCGACTATCCAGTCCTGCTGATATGCCGGCGCCGCGGCTGCGCGGGTACGCACGGGAGACCGTGATCGCGGAGAAGTTCCAGGCCATGGTGGATCTAGGCATGGCCAACAGCCGGATGAAGGACTACTACGACTTGTGGATGATTAGTCAGGCCTTCGAGATCGATCGATTGCGTCTCGCAGGGGCAATATCCGCAACCTTTGCACGGCGGGGCACAGCGATACCGGATGCAGTTCCAGAAGGGTTGTCGCGCGCGTTCGCGGAAGACGGTGTCAAGCGTCAGCAGTGGGAGAGCTTCAAGCAGGATCTGGGGGTCGATCCCGGCACGCTCGACGGTGTTGTCAGCGCGCTCCAAGCGTTTCTGATGCCCGCTGCGACGGCCGCCCGCGACGGGATTTGGCCGGGCGGTGGTCAACGATGAGGATACGTCGGCTCAAGCTCGCAAACTTCCGTAGCGTCGCCGAAGGTGAAGTTCTTTTCCCTGGCCACACAGTCATCGTTGGCGGGAACAGTGTCGGCAAGTCAACCCTATGTGAGGCTCTGGATCTTCTGCTGGGGCCGGATCGCAGGCCCTGCAATACCGCAAGAGCAAGGGGCAGGAAGCGAAGTTGTGCTACCCGGGGCATGCTCTGATGGACAACCGCCATGGACTGATCGTCGACACGCGCACTACCCAAGCCGGCGGCCGGGCTGAACGGGAGTCGGCGCTGGCCATGCTGGAGGCGCGACCCGGCAAGGGTCGGCTCACCGTGGGTGCGGACAAGGGATACGATACCAAGGACTTTGTCGAGGGGTTGCGCTGGGTGAACGTGAGTCCTCATGTGGCACAGAACGACAGCAACCGGCGTTCGGCCATTGGCCGCCGCACCACCCGTCACCCGGCCTACGCCCACAGCCAGCGGGTACGCAAGCGGATCGAGGAGGCCTTCGGCTGGGCCAAGACCGTCGGCGGGTAGCGCCAACTCAAGCATCGGGGGTTACCCAAAGTGGACTTCCAGTTCACCCTGACCTTCGCTGCCTACAACCTGGTGCGGCTGCGAACCCTGGGAGCCGGCACGTGAGCATGCTTCGGCTGGCGGCCTACGTCTGCGCCACGGTCTCGGCCATGGAAAGGCCTGACAAAGACGTCTATCCCAACCCGTCCAGTCTTCTGTTCTCACCCCGTCGCTCTCCGCGCCACTTGACAATCCTCAAATCCGTGGGTTCTTCCACGGCCTGCCAAAGATTGTGGGCTTCATAACCTATTGATATAATAGGCATAATCGCAATTAAATTGCAGAACTTTCCATCAACCGTGACCAATAACGTGAATCTGAAGCTAAAGTTCCGTCCGGCGGCGCCGAATAGACAATTCTAGAGACGGGTGTTTGCCCTGGATGCAGCGGCGGAGTTGCGGCGGCGTTTGAACTCCAGTAGCGGAAAGACCTATTATGGACGCCCGGAGTTGGCGGACCGCGGGGAGACGCGCCATGTCTGTATCGGAATGGACAGGAATCACGCAAGCCGCCATCAGCCTGCTGATGGTCGGGGTTGTGTGGGCGGGCATCGTGGTGATGCGCCGGGCCGGAGATCAGCGCTCCAAGCGCGAAGACCAACACCACGTTGAAGCCATGGCCGCACACAGGGAAGTCATGGCTTCGCACGCCGCCTCGCACACCCAAGCCATGCGCGCACTTGAAGCCCTGATCGAACGCACCGGCCGATAACCCCGCCACCTCCACGATCCGGTCATCCGACGGCGCCACACGACAGATTGACCTGTTCGGGGTACCCGTTGCCCCAAGCCAATACACGTGTGGTTCGCTTCAGTTCGTCCCTTGGGCGTCTTCCACGTGCCGCCCCAAAAGCCTCACCTGCGCCCCCGCCAGCATCTCCCGCAGCTTCCCTCGTATCGCCCACAGGCAGATCAGCGACGGGATCACCATCAGCGTCGTGATGATGAAGAAGGTGGCCCAGTCGCCCTCCAGCCAGTCCACCAGGGCGCCGGAGGAGCCGGCCAGGAGGGTGCGGCCGGCGGTGCCGATGGAGGCCATCAGGGCGTATTGGGTGGCGGTGTAGGTACGGTCCACGAGCATGGAGATGAACGCCACGAAGGTGACGGTGGCGAAGGCGCTGGTGAGGTCGTCCATGATCACGGCCGTGGCGAACAGGGCCTCGGACTTTCCCACCCAGAACAGCACGGAGAAGAGGAGGTTGGTGGCGGCCATGGCGATGCCGGACAGGAACATGGCCCGTATGAGGCCCATGCGGATGGCGAAGAAGCCGCCCAGCACGGTGAAGCCCACCGTGGTGATCCAGCCGAGGCCCTTGGAGTAGAGGGCGATCTCGGACTTGGAGAAGCCGATCTCCCGGTAGAAGAGGATCGACATGCGCCCCATGAAGGCTTCGCCGATCTTGAACAGGAAGATGAACCCCAGCACGGTGAGGGCGATGGCGACGCCGTTGCGCCGGAAGAAGCTCGCCAGCGGGCTGACCACGGTGCCGCCGAGCCACGCGGCGGCGTGGCCCATGCGGCCGGAGACGCCGAGTTGCGACGCGATGCGGTCCTCCTCCGCGGTCTGTGAGGCGATGCGTTCCTCGGTGCCCTGCTCGTGCACGAACAGCAGGCCGACGTTGGTGAGGACGACCAGGCCTCCGAGCACGATGAAGGTGGCCTGCCAGTAGTCCTCGACTCCCGCGTTCTGGAAGGCGGTGGCGGCCTCCAGCGCGACGATGCCGCCGAGCTTGTAGCCGGTCCACCAGCCCACCACCGCGACGGCGGCGCCCGCGGCCATGGCCTCGCCTTCGGAGGTGCCCACCTGCTCGATCCGGAGCGCGTCGACGGCGATGTCCTGGGTGGCGGAGGCGATGGCGATGGCGAGACCGACGCCCACCACCACGGCCAGGTTGGCGGTGGGATCGGCGAGGCTCCAGAACACGAGGCACACCACGATCACGGCCTGCAGCGTGAGGATCCAGGCGCGCCGGTGGCCGAGCTTACCGGTCAGCCAGGGGATACGGATGCGGTCGATGAGCGGCGCCCACAGGAAGTTGATGGCGTAGACCCCGAAGATCAGCCCGGCGAAGCCGATGGTGGTGCGGCTCAGGCCGTCTTCCTTGAGCCACAGGGTGAGGCTGCTGCCGATGAGCACCCAAGGGAACCCGCTGATGATCCCCAGGAGCATGATGCGGGCCATGCGCCGCTCCCAGTAGACCGCCAGTGACTCGATGATCTTCTGCATGGGGCTCCTTCGGTGAGTTTGACACCTCTCCGCCTCTTCGGCTAGTCTGCGTGCGCTTGTGAACATGCACATTTCGAAAGGAGAACGGACCATGTCCCTATTGCTCAAAGCCTGTTTCAAGAGGCTGGCGGTCGTGTCGGCGGTGTGCGGACTGCTCCTGGCGGCGGCCGCGTCGGTGCAAGCGGTGGAACTCAAGCTCGCCCACTTCACCTCTCCCAAGCACCCCATGGACCGGCTGGTGATGCGGCCGTGGGGCAAGGAAGTCGCCAAGCGCAGCAACGGCTCGCTGACGGTGCGGATCTATCCCGGCGGCGAGCTCGGCAAGGGGCCGGTGGCCCAGTACAAGCGGGCGGCGGACGGCGTCGCGGACATCACCTTCGGCCTGCAGGGGTACAGCTCGCCGCTGTTTCCGAGGACGCTGCTGGTGGAGCTGCCCGGTCTCGCGCCGGACGCGGTGGCGGCCACCAAGATGATGTGGAAGGCCATCGGCGCCATCCAGGGCGAGTACACGAGGACCAAGGTCCTGGCGCTGTGGACCAATGACAAGGCCGTCATCATGACCCGCAACAAGGCGGTGCGGACCCTGGACGACGTCAAGGGCATGAAGATCCGCACGCCCTCCAAGCTCCAGGGCGACATCATCAAGGCCCTGGGGGCCACGCCCGTGGCCATGCCGGTCACGCGCATGTACAACGCCCTCAAGACCGGCGTGGTGGACGGCCTCATGGTGGCGCCGAGCGTCATCCGGAGCTTCAAGATCGGCGAGGTGGCCAAGTACTACACCGTGGGGCCGTTCGCCAACACGGCGTTCTTCCTGGTGATGAACAAGAAGGCCTACGACGGGCTTTCCGCGGAGCACAAGAAGATCGTCGACGAGACCTCGGGCGAGGCCCTGAGCGTCAAGGCGGCCGGCATCTACAAGAAGGCCGGAGCCGGCTCCCTGGCCGGCGAGAAGAAGAGCGGCCGGGGCGAGGTGATCTCGCTTTCGGACGCCGAGGACAAGCGTTTCCGCAAGGCCCTGAGCGGGGTCCGGTCCGCGACCGTCAAGGCTCTCTCCGGCAAGGGCATCGACGCCGAGAAGATCCTCGCCGCCATGGGCGGATAGGGCGCCAGCCTGACTCCACGCACCCATGGGTGACGACACGCGTGCCGCGTTGCCGGGGACCGCGGTGGCCGATTGGACCACCCGGTTCCTGGCCTACGCGGCCGGCGCCGCGCTGCTGTGGCTGATGCTGCTGACGGTGGTGGCGGTGGTGATGCGCTACGTCTTCAACGCGCCCATCCTGGGCGCGCAGGACATCTCCGAACTGAGTCTCGCGGTAGTGGTGTTCCTGGGGATACCCTACTGCGGCTGGACCGGCGGCCACGTGGCCGTGGACCTCATCAGCACGGTGGTGGGGGAGGATCGGCTGCGCTACACCGACACCCTCATGCGGATCTTGGGCGCGGTGCTGTTCGCCGTGGTCGCCTGGCAGGCCATGCACCAGGGGCTCGACGCCCTGGAGTACGGCGAGGCCAGCAACCTCGTGGAGATCGCCCACCATCCCTTCATGTTCCTGATGAGCTTCGGCTGGATGCTGTTCGCCCTGGTGCTGCTGCTCCAGGCGCTTGCCGGCATCCTCCGGCCGCCACAGGCTCCCCAAGAGAAGGCTGAATGAGTCCCACCGCCGCGGGTCTTCTGGGGTTGGCGGGGCTGTTCGTGCTCCTGGCGCTCAGGATGCCCGTGGGCATCGCCATGATGCTCATCGGGGTGCTCGGGTTCGGCACCCTCCACGGCTGGGGGCCGGCCATGGCGGTGCTCGGCAGCGAGCCCTTCGTCATCTCCACCAACTACGAGCTGATCGTGATCCCGCTGTTCGTGCTCATGGGGAACTTCGCCACGGTTTCCGGCATGAGCCGCGACCTCTACGCCGCCGCCTACGCCTGGTTCGGCCACTGGCGCGGCGGGCTGGCCTCCGCCACCATCGCCGCCTGCGCGGGGTTCGCGGCGCTCTCCGGCTCGTCCGTGGCCGCCGCCGTGACCATGGGCAAGGTGGCGCTCCCGGAGATGCGCACCTACCGCTACGACTCGCGCCTGTCCACCGGCGCCATCGCCGCCGGCGGCACCCTGGGCATCCTGATCCCGCCCAGCACGGGCTTCGTGATCTACGCCATCCTCACCGAGGAATCCATCGGCCGCTTGTTCCTGGCCGGGTTCTTCCCGGGGCTGCTGCTGACCGCGCTGTTCATCCTGTCGATCTTCATCCAGACCCGCATCAACCCGGACCTGGGACCGCCGGGGCCGGCTTCCACCGTCATGGACCGCATCCGCGCCTTCCGCCAGGCCAGCGCCATGATCGGCGTGGTGACGGTGACCATCGGCGGCATCTACGCCGGCCTCTTCACCCCCACCGAGGCCGCCGGCGTGGGCGCCTTCCTGGCGGCCCTGCTGGCGCTGGTACGCGGCCGCCTGACGGTGTCTTCGTTGTCGTCGCTGGCGCTGGAGAGCACGCGCACCACCGCGCTGGTCTTCCTCATCCTGGTGGGCGCCCACATCTTCAACCCGTTCCTGGCGCTGACCCACATCCCCAGCGATCTCGCCGAGCTGCTGGTGGGCATGGAGCTGCCGCGGCTGGCCGTGCTCGGCATCCTGCTGGCCGCCTACATCGTGCTCGGGATGTTCCTGGAGGGCTTCGCCATGCTGGTGCTGACCCTCCCCATCGTGCACCCCATCATCCTCACCCTGGGATACGACCCCATCTGGTTCGGCGTGGTCATGGTCATCGTGCTGGAGATGGGCCTCATCAGCCCGCCGGTGGGCGTGAACGTCTTCGTGGTCAAGGGCATCGCCGAGGACGTGCCCATGAGCCGTATCTTCGCCGGCATCTTCCCGTTCTGGATCGCCATGGCCGTCTGCCTGGCCATCCTGGTGGCGTTCCCCGAGATCGCGCTGTTCCTGCCGAATACGATGATCCGGTGAGGGAGCGAACTACCTCACAATGCCTTCCGGCGGGATCGGGGTCTCACCTCCCTGTGAAGCGAGATGCGCCGCTAGCGCAGCGTCGGGCGTCCTGGCCCCCACGGTTGCCACCTCTTCATATCCGGAATCGCGCAGGCGTTTGACCCGTAGTTCATTGCCTTTCGCGCCCAGCGCGATGGAAATGATCAGGTTGCCGACCAGCCAAATCTCCGGGCTCGGGACCGAGCTCAAAGCCATCAGGGCCAACAGCGCAATCCAGCCAATCAGGTAAAGTCTTTTTACGAACGCCCAGATCCACGTGAAGAGGAACGCGGGCCAACTCCAGCCGTTCTTGACGGCTTCGAGGCCCCGCGTGGGGTGTTGGAGGATGGAGTATTGATTCATGAGAGAACCTCCGCGCTGGATTTGTGTCTGTTGTGTCTGCCTTCCGTCCCGCCTCGACCCCTCAAACGTTGAACCGGATGTGCATGACATCTCCGTCCCGCACCCGGTACTCCTTGCCTTCGAGGCGCAGCTTGCCGGCGGAGCGGCAGCCGGATTCGCCCTGGTGCTCGATGTAGTCGTCGTAGGAGATGACCTCGGCGCGGATGAAGCCGCGCTCGATGTCGGAGTGGATCTTGCCGGCGGCGTTGACCGCGGCGGTGTCGCGGGAGACGGTCCAGGCGCGCACCTCCACGGGGCCGGCGGTGAAGAAGCTCATGAGGCGCAGGTGCTCGTAGGCGTGGCGGATGAAGCGGTCCCGAGCGGTCTCGGCGAGCCCGAGCTCCGCCAGAAACTCCGCGCGCTCGCCGGGGTCGAGCTGGGCGATCTCCATCTCGAGCTTGCCGCAGACCGGCACCACGGTCAGGTTCTCGGCCTCCGCGTAGGCCGAGACGTCGGCGAGCAGCGGCTCCCGCGGGGCGGTCTCGTCGGAGTTGTAGACCACCACCAGCGGCTTGGCGCTCAGGAAAGCGAATCCCGACAACAGCGTTCTTTCCTCTGGCAGGAAGTCCAGGCCCCGCAGCGGCCGTTCCTCTTCCAGAGTGCTCTGGCAGCGGGTCAGAAGGTCCTTCTCCATCTCCCGTTCCCGGGCCTTCATGGCTTCCTTCCGGATACGCTCCAGCCGCTTCTCGATGATGGCCAGGTCGGCAAGTATCAACTCGGTCTGAAAGGCGTTGAGGTCCCGAACCGGCGCCGGCGGCTCGTTGACCATCGGGTCGTCGAAGGCCCGCACCACCTGGGCCAGGGCGTCCACCTCGCGCAGTTGCGTCAGGGACTGGGTCTCCAGCGCCGCCTTCCGTTCCTGCGACGGCGGAAAGTCCAGGAATGTGACCTCCGCGTACTTCTTCTCCTTGGGATGGACGATCTCGCTCAGCGCGTCCACGCGCGGGTCCGGCACCTTGACCACCGCCATGGCCGCCTCGTGGCGTACCTCGAAGCCGCCCACCGCGGCGCTGAGCCCGGTGAGTGCGTTGTAGAGTGTGGTCTTGCCCGCGCGAGAGAATCCCGTGAGTCCGACTTTCATGGATTCCAATTTAACACCGGGCAGGATTATTCATAGCGCCCACTGCCGGATCGTCGGAGCGGGAATGGAAGCGACGTTCGTACACACCTCGATCTCAACGGAGGAAGTGTCTGGCGGAATCAGGTACAATGGTACGCAAGGCTTGGTTGATCCCGGCAGGTTCCCTTGGCCGGCAAGGCGTCAACGGATTGGAGGGGGTTATGTCTTCGCGGAGGTTCGCCGTCATCGGTCTTCTTGGTTTGAGCGGTCTTGTCCTGCTTGCGGGCTGCGGCGGCGGGACGCGCGCGCGGGCGGAACCGGAATTGGTAACGGCCTCGAAGGGCGTGGTGCAAGCGATACCGCGGATGGGGAACGTGACGCAGTCGTCCAACATTGATCCCGCCACGAAGATGACCCTCGATACCATCGATGTAGTGCTTGACGACGCGACGGGTGCGGTGACGGTACACAACCGGCGTGGTGACTCCGTCCAATCCCACACCCTGGGGGCCGGCACGGCGGCGGGCCGCCGACTCGTCCCGGAGGACATCCCGGAGGAGTTAGGGGGATTGCTCGAAGAATTCATCCGGATTTACCGGGATCCGGATCCACCCGCGGGGACCGGGTCGCAACTGGTGGATCTCGTAGGCGGAGGGGAAGTCCTCCTTCGTTTGTATGCCAACGGGTTCCTGCCCGAGGAAGAGCGGGTTGAAGGAGCCTCTCCTTGTCGCCCGGATGCGGGAAGGTGTTACGGCATCGTCACGAACCGGCGTGCGTTGAGTGTAGAGGACGGCGCCGAGAGCGACTCCGCTCCGCTCTTCGACCCCGCTCACCTGGACTATTGGGTCTTGGGTACATGGATCGGTCCGCAAGGCGGAGAACCGCCCGAAATCGGGGCGTTCGCGGCACCTTCCAGGCCGCTGACAACGGATGAGTTGATGTCCGTTTCCCGGCTTGAATCGCCTGTCACCGCAACGTACGTGGTTCTCGACGCATCCGCCGGTGTGACCGTGAACGATAGAACGGGTTCCCTGGAGGAACTTGAAGCTTCCGAGTTCACACTCACGGCCACGTTCGGGGGAACGGAGACACCCGCGATCGGGGGAAGAATCATCTACGCGGCCGAAATGCCGGCACTCGGAACGGGTGGCTGGAGCCAAGACACGATCACCCTGGAGGGTGCGGCCGTGGACTTGAGTCTGCCCGGGGGTTTCTTCCAGGGCACGACATCCCACAGCTACGCGGAAGGCAATGCGGCTCGGGGCACACTGTACGAGACACCGAATCGGCCTGAAACCGGGCACTGGGGCGGGCAGTTTTTCGGCGGCCTCGACGGCGGAGACAACAACCTGCCCAACTCCGTCGCGGGCACCTTTGCCAGCGAGATGGACCGGGGTCCGGAACGGGCTACGTTGCGTACGGTGGGCGCATTCGTGGGTGAGAAGTTTCCGGGTCCAGACCGACGGCCCCCGTTCGAGTAACCCTGCCCAGCCACCGAGCCCGGAAACACGGGAGGGTTTTCGCTGAGCCGGGGTCAGGACGGCGCCGAATATCTGCCGTCCTTCTTCTCGTAGACCTCATCCCGCGCCAGGTCCGCCCCGGTCGCCGCCGCCACCGCCAGCTCGTCGCAGCGCTCGTTCTCCGGGTCGCCGGCGTGGCCCTTGACCCAGCGGTACTCGACCTCGTGGCGCTCGGACAGGTCCAGCATCTCGGCCCAGAGGTCGGGGTTCAGGGCAGGGGCCTTGTCGCGCTTCCTCCACCCCTTGGCGCGCCAGCTCTCGGCCCATCCCTTGGACATGGCGTCCACCACATAGCGGGAGTCGCTGTAGAGGGTCACCCGGCACGGTTCCGTGAGCGATCGGAGCGCCGCCAGCACCGCCATGATCTCCATGCGGTTGTTGGTGGTCCTGCGGTATCCGCCGCTCAGCTCCTTGCGGGTTCCGTCGCAAAGGAGAACGGTTCCGTAACCCCCGGGTCCGGGATTCCCGATACAGGCTCCGTCGGTGTAGATGATGACGTGTTTCATGGTTGCGCGGTCATGGAGGTCCGGGAAGTATAGAGGTCGCTCGGCCCGGGCCGCAAATGCCCGTAAACGCTTGACACGGAACGGCATGTCTTTTTTAATCCCACACACGCCCAACGCCGGTGTCTTGCGCCGCAAACCCCTATCGTGCCCCACGGCACCGGCCCCAAGGAGACAACCCATGCAGACCGGTTCGTACATCAACGGCGAGTGGTATCAGCCGAACTCTGAACGACAGATCCGCAACGTCAATCCCGCGGATACCCGCGACGTCATCGCCGAGTTCCCCATGGCCACGGCCGAGGACACGGAAAAGGCCATCGACGCGGCCGCCGAGGCGTTCCAGGGATGGCGCAAGACGCCAGGGCCCGAGCGCGGCCGGGTGATCTGGCGGGCCGCGGACATCGCCCGCCGGCGCGTGGACGAGATCGCCGAGATGATGACCCGCGAGGAAGGCAAGATCTTCAAGGAGGCCCGCGGCGAGGTGCTCAAGGGGATCTCGCTGCTGGAGTACAACGCCGGCGCGGGCTACCGGCTGGGCGGCAAGACCCTGCCGTCCGAGGCCCGCGACACCTTCACCTACACCATCCGCCAGCCCATGGGCGTGGTGGGACTCATCGCGCCTTGGAATTTTCCCTGGGCGATACCGGTGTGGAAGTCGGCCCCGGCGCTGGTGGCGGGCAACGCGGTGCTGCTCAAGCCCGCGTCCCTGACGCCGGCCACCGCCGGACTCCTGGCGGAGGTCTACGAGGAGGCCGGCGTTCCCAAGGGCGTTTTCAACGTGATCGTCGGCTCCGGGGGCGACGTGGGTGAGACCATCGTCAACTCCCGGCGCATCCCGGTGGTGTCGTTCACCGGTTCCAACGAGATCGGCAGCGACCTCTACGTCAAGGCCGCCTCCCGCGGCGCCAAGGTCACCTGCGAGATGGGCGGCAAGAACGCGGTCATCGTCATGCCCGACTGCGACCTCGAAAAGGCGGCGGTGGCCATCCGCGACGGCGCCTTCGGCTCCACCGGCCAGCGCTGCACCGCCACCTCCCGGGTCATCGCCATCGGCGACACGCGGAGCGAGTTGGTGGAGCGGCTGGAGGAACACGCCAGGAAGATCCGCGTGGGCTCGGGCCTGGACGCGGAAGTGGACATGGGTCCGGCGGTGGACGAAGGCCAGTGGAAGACGGACCTGGAGTACATCGAGATCGGCAAGCAGGAGGGCGCCCGGCTGGTGGTGGGCGGCAACGCCCCCGCGGGGCTGGACCACGGCTACTACGTCGAGCCCACGGTGTTCGACGACGTCACTCCCGACATGCGCATCTTCCGGGAGGAGATCTTCGGCCCGGTGCTGTCGGTGGCGGCGGCCTCGGACCTGGAAGAGGCCATCCAGTTCGCCAACTCGGTGGACTTCGGCCTCACCACTTCCATCTTCACCCAGGACGTGGACAAGGTCATGCGCTTCGTGGAGGAGGTGGAAGTGGGCATGGTCCACGTGAACGAGCCCACCATCGGCGGCGAGGCCCAGCTTCCCTTCGGCGGCATCAAGGCCACCGGGGTGGGCGAGCGCGAGATGTCCGAGGAGGGCGTCAACTTCTTCACCGAGCTCAAGACCGTCTTCATCAACTACTCCGGCCAATCCGGCCGGCTGATGATCCGCTGAGGGCGCGGCGTGCGGCGCACTTCGGACCCGGCAGGGGAGATTAGCCATGGAATGTGAACACGATATCATCGACGCCGACGGCCACGTGGTGGACCAGGACAAGGACCTGCGGAACTATCTGCCCGCACCCTGGAACGAGAAGGACTGGACGCGGGAGTATTACCTGTTTCCCCTCACCGATGGCTGGATGCGCGGCATGTCGTCGCGCCACAAGGCCGAGGTGCCCGACGCCGCCAACTGGCTGAGCTTCCTCGACGAGTCCAGGATCGACCAGACCATCCTCTATCCCAGCAACGCGCTGTTCCACGGCCAGATCCGCAACAAGGGCTGGGCGGTGGCCGTGGCCCAGGCCTACAACGACTGGCTCTACGACTGCTTCGGGCGCCAGTCGAACCGGCTCAAGGGCGTGGCGCTGCTGCCGGTGCAGGACATCGACGCCGCGGTGGCGGAACTGCGCCGGTGCGTGGAGGATCTGGGAATGGTGGCGGGCGTGATCCCGTCGGTGATGGCGCCGCAGGTGGGCCTCGGGGGCAGCCGCTTCGATCCCCTCTACGCGGAAGCCCAACGGCTGGACTGTCCCCTGGCGGTGCACGGCGGCCCGGCCTCAGGCCTGCTGGATATGTTCGACAGTCTGGCGGAGGCGCGCCCGCTGGAGCACGCCATGCCGCAAATGGTGCAGATCATGAGCATGATCAACGCCGGCGTGTACGACCGCTTCCCGGACCTGCGGGTAGCCTACCTGGAGTGCGGCACCGGCTGGGTGCCGTTCATGATGGACGCGCTGGACGAGAACTGGGAGCGGCGCGGCCGCGCCCTGGCGGTGAAGCAGCGCCCCAGCGACATCATCCGCGGCGGCAACATCTTCTTCACCTGCGAGGTGGACGAGAAGGCGCTGCCCTACGTACTGGAGCGGCTCGGCGGCGACCAGGTGCTGTGGGCCTCGGACTATCCCCACGAGCGGGCGCGCGCGGACTTCTTCCACGATCTGCCGGACTTCTTCGCGCGCGAAGACGTGAGCCCCGATCTGCGCAAGAAGATCCTGTGCGACAACCCCAAGCGCTACTACGGACTGTAGGCGCGGCGATGGAAGCAGCGGACACGCTGGGAACCCGAATCGAGCATAGGCGCGGGCGGGTTTGAAACCCGCCCCTACGTCGTTTTGGCAGCGCCGTCGGCAATGCCCCGGACCCCAATGACGAAGACTGAAGAAACTGTTGATCTGGAACGCGCGGCGGCCATGAGCCGGGCCGACCGGGACCATCTCGTCCACGGTTTCGTGCCGTTGTCGAAGCATCAGAAGGACGGGCTGCCGGTGTTCGTCCGGGCCGAGGGGGTCTATTTCTGGGACTCTCTGGGCAAGCGCTACATCGACGGCCTCTCGACCCTCTGGAACGTCCACGTGGGCCACGGCCGCAAGGAGATCACCCGGGCGGTGGCGGACCAGATGGACCGTCTGGCCTACGCGCCCACGCTCATCGGGCCCACTTCCGAGCCCACCGTCCGGCTGGCGTCCCGGCTGGCGGAGATGGCGCCGGAGGGGTTGACCCGCGTGGTGTTCACCTCCGGCGGCTCCGAAACCAACGAGAGCATGATCCGCCTGGTGCGGGCCTACTGGAAGGCCAGGGGCCAGCCCCAAAGGACCCAGTTCGTGACGCTCAACCAGGGCTATCACGGTTCCTCCAGCGGCGCCGCCATGCTCACCGGCATCCCGCTCTTCAACCAGCAGATGGCGCCGGGCCTCCCGGACGTGCACCACATGGCGCGGCCCCACTGCTACCGCTGCGAGCTGGGGAAGACCTGGCCGGACTGTAAGCTGGCCTGCGCTGACGAGCTAGAGCGGCTGGTGGAGCGGGAGGGACCCGACGCCATCGCCGCTTTCGTGACCGAACCCGTGCAGGGCGTGGGCGGAGTGATCGTGCCGCCCGAGGGCTGGCTCGCGAGGATTCGGGAGATCTGCGACCGGCACGGTATCCTGATGGTCTGCGACGAGGTGATCACCGGGTTCGGGCGCACCGGGAGCCTGTTCGCGTGCGCGGGCGAGGGCGTCACGCCGGACGTGCTGGTCACCGCCAAGGGCATCACCAGCGGCTACCTGCCGATGGGCGCCATGCTGTTCCGGGAGGAGATCTTCCAGACGCTGCTGGCCACGGCCGACGACGCGTTCTACCACGGCTACACCTACACCGGGCATCCGGTGGTGTGCGCCGCGGCGCTGGCCAACCTGGACATCATCGAACGGGAGAGGCTGGTGGAGCGCGCGGCGGAGGTGGGCGCCTACATGCAGGAGCGGTTGGCCGAACTGTCAGACCTGCCCATGGTGGGCCAGGTGCGCGGCCGCGGGCTCATCGCCGCGGTGGAGCTGGTGAAGGACAAGGAGACCCGGGAGTCCTTCCCGGTGGAGCAGCAGGTGCCCCGGCAGGTCTACGACGAGTGCCTCGCCAACGGCCTGCTGCTGCGGGTATGCGGCACCCACGCGCTGGCGGTGTGTCCGCCGCTGGTGATCACAAAAGAACAGATCGACGACATCGTTGCTATCTTGCGAAATGCCATCACCACGGTCGCGAAAGCCGTGCTGTCGTAAACTGTCTCATAAAGAGTCGGCGAAGATGCAGGCGCAGGGGCGACCCGCGGTCGCCGTCCGTAGCCCGGCACCGGTGGGGGCGACCCGCGGTTGCCCGCTGCAGCCCGGCACCCGTAGGGGCGACCGGCGGTCGCCCACTGAACGATCACGAGGAGGTATCCGCCGATGGTAGAGTGTCCGGTTTGCGGAGCGGAATTCGAGCTCGAGGATGACGCCGTGGAAGGCGAGCTGATCACTTGCGCCGACTGCGGCACCGAGCTGGAGGTCACGAGCCTCGATCCGCCGCGGGTGGAAGAGGCTCCGTCGGAAGAGGAAGACTGGGGGGAATGAGCTTGAAGATCGGTCTGCTGCATTCACTGGTCCGGCCCGAGGAGAAGCTCCTGATCAAGGAGTTCCGGAAGCACTCCGGCGTGGAGCTTCAAATGATCGATGACCGCAAGCTCGCGTTCAACCTCGGCCGGGACCGATTCGACCTGGATGTGCTGCTGGAACGCTGCATCAACCACTCCCGGGCGCTGCACGGCCTGAGGCTGTTCGAAAGCGCCGGCGTGCGGTGCGTCAACTCCTCGGCCGTGGCCACCGTGTGCGGCGACAAGATCCTCACATCGGTGCACCTGCAGGAGCACGGCGTGCCCCAGCCCGAGGTGCGCATCGCCTTCACCGAGGAATCGACTCTCGAGGCCATCGAGGAGATGGGCTACCCGGTGGTGCTCAAGCCCGCGGTGGGCTCCTGGGGCCGGCTCCTGGCCAAGGTCAACGACCGCGACGCGGCGGAGACGATCCTCGAGCACAAGTCGATCCTGGGCAGCTACCACCACTCGATCTTCTACATCCAGGAGTACGTCGAGAAGCGCGAGCGCGACATCCGCAGCTTCGTCATCGGCGACGAATGCATCGCCGCAATTTACCGCTACAGCGACCACTGGATCACCAACACCGCGCGCGGGGGGCGCGCCGAGAATTGTCCGGTAACGGACGAGCTGGGGGACCTCTCGGTGCGCGCGTGCCGCGCGGTCGGAGGCGGCATCGTCGCCGTGGACCTCTTCGAGACCCCCGGGGGCCTTCTCGTCAACGAGGTGAACTACACCATGGAGTTCCGCAACAGCATCGACACCACCGGGGTGAACATCCCCGGCCTCGTCGTCGAGCACGTGCTCAGGGTCGGCCGGGAGGAACAGGAGCGCAGGGGCGCGGCGTGACGAAGAAGCTAAGAGTCTCCATCGTCGGAGCGTCCGGCTACACCGGCGGGGAACTGCTGCGCCTGCTGCTCGGCCACCCGCGGGTGGAAGTGTGCGAGGTCACCTCGGAGCGCTTTGCCGGCAAGTTCGTGTCCAAGGCCCATCCCAACCTGCGCAAACGCACGCAGCTCAAGTTCTGCAAGATGGACGAGTTGAAGCCGTGCGACCTGCTGTTCCTGTGCCTGCCCCACGGCAGGGCCATGGAGCGCATCGAGTCGTTCCGGGGGCTGGCGCCGAAGCTGGTGGACCTGAGCGCGGACTTCCGCCTGAACGACGCGGACGAGTACCAGCGCTGGTACGGCAAGCCGCACCAGCGCCCGGATCTCATGAAGGAATTCGTCTACGGGGTGCCGGAGCTGCACCGCGAGGAGATCGGCGGAGCCAGGTTCGTGACCGGCGCCGGCTGCAACGCCACCGCCACGATCCTCGGCGTCTACCCGTTCTTCAGGAAAAACCTGGTGGACCCCGACCGCACGGTGGTGGAGGTCAAGGTGGGCTCCAGCGAGGGCGGCAACGCCGCCAGCGACGCTTCCCACCACCCCGAGCGGAGCGGTGCGGTGCGCTCCTTCATGCCCACCATGCACCGCCACTGCGCCGAGATCTACCAGGAGCTGGGCTTCGGAGAGGCCATCCGCGTGTACTTCTCCGCCACCTCCATCGAGATGGTGCGCGGCGTGCTGGCCACCTGCCACCTGTTCCTGCGCGAGCCGCTGGAAGAGAAGGACGTGTGGAAGATCTACCGCGAGGCCTACGGCCAGGAGCCCTTCATCCGCATCGTCAAGGAGGCCGACGGCATTTACCGCTACCCCGAGCCCAAGCTGCTGAGCGGCACCAACTACTGCGACATCGGCTTCCAGAAGGAAAAGGGGTCGGACCGGCTGGTAGTGCTCAGCGCGCTGGATAACCTCATGAAGGGCGCCGCCGGCCAGGCGGTCCAGGCCTTCAACCTCATGAACGGTTTCGAGGAGACCCTGGGCCTCGAGTTCCCGGGCCTGCACCCATAAGCGTAAGTGCCATGTGCCGCCTGCTGTGCGTCAAGAACCGCGAGCCGTTTGACATAGGCGAGCGCCTGTCGGAGCTCGCCGGCATCGCCCGGAACAGTCCCGAGTACCAGGGCCACGGCTGGGGCTGCGCCTACCTCGCGGACGGCGAGTGGAGGGTCTATCACAACATCAAGCCCATCTGGGAGGACGACCTGACGCAGTTCGGCGCCACCACGCTGCTCTTGGGTCACGCCCGCAGCGCGTTCCGTGACGAGAACATCGTGGTGGAGAACAACATGCCGTTCTACGACGACCGCTACGTGTTCGCGTTCAACGGCGAGCTGCGGGGCGTGCGCATCAACGCGGAGGGCCGCATCGGCGCGGAGAAGGTGTTCAACTTCGTCAAGCGTTTCGACAAGGACGACATGGCGGCAGCCATGAGAAAGGGGATGGACATCATCGTCCGCAGGACGCGTTACGTCAGGGCCATGAACATGATCATCGCCGACCCGGAGAATGTCTACGTGGGATCGTTCTACAACGAGGAGCCGGAGTACTTCAGGCTGCGCGCGCAAGAGAGCGCCGCCGGCGGCTTCATTGTGAGTTCCGAGACCGTGCCCGATAACGGGCTGTGGCGCGTAATCCCCAACGACACGGTGGAGCACCTGCGATGATCCTGGTGAAGATCGGCGGCGGCAGCGACATCAACCTGCCCGGCATCGCCGAGGACCTGGCGGCGGTGTCCGACCCCTTCATCGTGGTGCATGGCGCCAACGCGGTGCGCGACGCAATCGCGGAGAAGCTCGGCAACCCCACCCAAGTGGTCACGTCGGTGTCGGGCTACACCAGTGTGCTTTCGGACAAGGCGGCGCTCGACGCTATCCTGATGGGGTACGCCGGGGTCCAGAACAAGCGCATCGTCGAGCTGCTGCAGCAGAACGGCGTCAACGCGGTGGGCCTCTCCGGCATCGACGGCCGCGCCATCCAGGGGCAGCGCAACAAGGGCATCCGGGTGCGGAAGAACGGCAAGACCCTCATCGTCCGGGACTTCTCGGGCAAGCCCCGGAGCGCCAACAAGGAGCTGTTCCAGCTGCTGCTCGACGGCGGCTACGCGCCGGTGCTGTCCATCCCCATCATCGACGAGCGCCATACCGCCATCAATTCGGAGAACGACGACATCATCAACGTGCTCCAGGCCGCCTTCCACGCCGAGGTGGTGCTGCAGCTCATCGAGGCCCCCGGCTTCCTCGCCGACAAGGACGACGAGAGGACGGTCGTGCCCGAGATCCGCGCCGGGGAGTTGGAGCAGCGGGAAGCGCAGGTGGAAGGGCGCATGAAACGCAAGATGCTGGCGCTACGGAAGCTCTTCGAGGAAGGCGCCGAGAAGGTCATCATGAGCGACGGCCGCACCGAGCATCCGGTGCGGGACGCCTTGGCGGGGAAAGGAACGGTGATCCAGTGACGGACTTCAAGGAGCTGCAGCAACAGCACGAGTTCGACGTCTATCCCAAGCGCGACATCGTCCTGGTGCGCGGCGAGGGCGCCAAGGTGTGGGACGACACCGGCCGCGAATACATCGACTGCGTGGCCGGCCACGGCGTCGCCAACCTCGGCCACTGCCACCCCAAGGTGGTGGAGGCCGTGTCCGAGCAGGCGCAGCGCCTGGTGAGCTGTTCCGGGGTCTTCTACAACGACGTCAAGGCGCGCCTCTTGGAGCGGCTGGCCGGCATCACCCCCGGCAATCTGAACCGCGCCTTCCTGTGCAACTCGGGCACCGAGACCGTCGAGGCCGCCATCAAGTTCGCCCGCTTCGCCACCGGCAAGCAGGAGTTCGTGTGCGCCATGCGCGGCTTCCACGGCCGCACCATGGGAGCGTTGAGCGCCACCTTCACCAAGGAGTACCGCGAGCCCTTCGTGCCCATTGTCGAAGGCTTCCAGTTCACGCCCTTCAACAACTTCGCCAAGCTCGAGGAGAAGGTAAACGACAACACCGCCGCCGTCATGCTGGAGATTGTCCAGGGCGAGGGCGGCGTCAACCTCGGCAAGGCCGAGTTCTTCCAGCAGGTGGGCGAGCTGTGCCGCGAACGGGGCGTGCTCCTCATCATCGACGAGGTCCAGACCGGCTTCTGCCGCACCGGCAAGATGTTCGCCTGCGAGCACTTCGGCGTCGAGCCCGACATCCTGTGCCTGGCCAAAGCCATGGCCGGCGGCCTCCCCATGGGCGCCGTGGTCTGCTCCGACAAGCTCGAGGTCCCGGTGGGCCGCCACGGTAGCACCTTCGGCGGCAACCCCCTGGCCTGCGCCGCGTCGCTGGCCGCCATCGACGCGATGGAGGAGGAAGGGCTGGCCGAGGCCGCGGCGGAGAAGGGCGCCTACCTGCTGGAGCGCCTCCAGGCCGCCGACCTCCCCAAGGTCCGCGAAATCCGCCAGCTCGGCCTGATGATCGGCATCGAGCTAAAGGAAAAATCCCAACCCCACCTTGTGAGCCTCATGGAGAAAGGCGTGCTGGCGCTGCCCGCCGGCGCCACCGTGGTCCGGCTGCTGCCGCCGCTGGTCATCAGCCAAGCCGAGTTGGACACCGTGGCAGACAAACTGGTCGAGGTTCTCTCGGAAGGTGGATAGTGGCTGAATGCCCGTATCGGTGCACTAACCGCTCGTCACCTCGCGAACCAACCCCTCCCAATTCCGTATCTCCCGGTCCGGGTTCACCAGCGGCGCGACCTCGGCGCAGTGGCGCACGAGGCCCTCGTAGAACGCCGAATCGTTCTCGGCCCTCAGCAGCAGGCGCTTGAGGCCGGCGGTGTCGCCCAGCTCGTAGTAGCCGGGATAGTTGTCGCCCAGGGTGCCGATCAGGCCGGAGATCCGGGACGCGGCCACGGGCACGCCGGAGGCCAGCGCTTCGCACAGGACGTTGGAGCTGCCTTCCATGCGCGAGGTGATGGAGGTGAGGTGGCTGTTGGCCAGGAGTTGCCGCGTCTTCCAGTGGGGCAGGTCGCCCAGCCAGCGGTAGCGCGGGTTGCGCTCGGCCTCCCGCTCGGCGCGGCTCAGGAAGCCGTCGCCGAAGGCGGCGCCGATGTGCACCACCTGGATCCGGGACGTGCGCGGCAGCGAGCGCACCGCCATGGCCGTCCGGAACGGGTCCTTCTCGGGGCGCATGTGGCCCACCGCGGTAACCGTGAACCGCCGGCGGCGGTCGCCGGGGCGGCCGGGGCGGGCCGGCGCGGACTGGTAGATGACCCGGGTCTTCTCGTGCAGTTCCGGAGCGAGCTCGTCCAGACCCTTGCGTTGCAGCACCACCAGACGGGTCGCGAGCTGGAGCGACTCCCGCGAATCCTCGTCCACGTGGATGTCGCGGTAGAGGTCGGTTCCGGTGAGGACCACGACGATCGGCTTGTCGGGGTGCAGATCGCGGAACTGCCGGATGGACGGATGACTGCGGCGCGCGTGGAGCGCGATCAGCAGGTCGCAGCGCTTGCGTTCGTAGCGGTCCAGGGCGGTGACCCGGTGTCCCGAGGCCCGCAGGATTCGCGCCCACCGGTTGCCCGAGATGCGGTTACCCGTGCGCCGGGTGGGTCCGGCCGGGGTTACCAGCGCGATTCTGGCCGTTGCGGTTCTCCTGCTCACCAACGCGCCTTCCGATCTAGTCCCGCGCGCACGTGCGGAAGCCCGCCAGGACGTCCCGCCGGTCCGGGGTGAAGAAGTTCCGCCAAGTGTTGCGGATGAGGTGGGAGCGGGTGGCCCAGCAGCCGCCGCGCAGCACCTTGCGGTCGCCGAACCAGGGCTCCGAATATTCCTTGTACGGGTCCCGGACGAAGCCGGGGTAGGGGTGGAAGGCGTCGGCCGTCCACTCCCAGACGTTGCCGATCATCTGCCGGCAGCCGGCGGCGCTGTCGCCGGCCGCGAGCGCGTCCACCGGCAACCGGCCTCCGGCGGCCCAGTCGAGGTTGCCGTGGGAGGGACCGGGCGGTGCTTCGCCCCAGGGGTAGCCGCGCTTGGCCGCTCCAGGGCCCGTGCCGCCGGCCGGGTCCACGGCCGCGGCCATCTCCCACTCCGCCTCCGTTGCCAGCCGCCGCCCGGCCCAGCGGCAATACGCCTCGGCCTCGTACCAGTTCACGTGGATCACCGGAAGCTCGGCCTGCAGCGGCCCCCAGCGGTCGAAGACCCGCTCCAGCCACTGTCCCGGCGACTCGCGCTTCCAGTAGACGGGGTGCGTCGCGGCCTCGGCCTGCCGCCAGCTCCAGCCCTCGTCGCTCCACCACCGCCGGTCCTCGTAGCCGTTGTCGTCCGCGAATGCGGCGAACTCCTCGTTGGTCACCGGCGCACGAGCTATGCGGAAGGGCGCCACGGTGACCGGGTGGCCCCATTTTTCGTTGTCGAAGACGAAGGGAAGGTCGGGCGTGCCGCCCAGGATGAAGTTGCCACCCGGCACTTCCACGTCGCCGGGGAAGGAGTTGCCGGACACAGCCTTCGGCTTGGCCATGAACGGGGGCGGGGGATAGCCCAGGGTCTGGCGCGTGTAGGTCATGGCCTCCGCGTGCATGTCCTCGTGGAAGATGACCAGCTTGTGGAAGTAGGTCTCCTCCGGGCTCAGGCGCTCGGCGGGAAGCCTGTCCGTGATCTCCCGCAGCACGCGCTCCTTGTAGGCGAGGGTCTCTTTCAACTGCGGCAGCGCCAGCACCCAGCGGGTGTCGTGGTGCACGGCCGCGGAGTCGTACAGATCGTCGCCGTGGGAAATGATGGGATCGCGTCCGCGCAGGTGCCGCAACGCCCACCGTTCGTGAAACCAGGATACGTGGCCGATCTCCCAGAGCGGGGGGTTGACGATGTTCAGCATGGGTACGGTGAGTTGGTCGTCGGAAAGATCCTCGACCAGGGCCAGGGTCCTGGAACGCACCTCGTTCAGTGTGTCCAGTATCTCACGCGTGGATACGGTCTTGTCTTCCATGGCTGCCAAGGGGAATTCCGCAAGGGCTACCGCCGGTCGCCCCTACACGTCTCCTACCCGGGCGCGCGTTCCCGTCACGGACGAGTCCAGCGAGTCGTTGGACCTGCCGCTCCTACCCGAGCGCGCATTCCAATCTCTGTCGCCACGGCTCGAACTCTCGGCACCACCCTTCGCTCCGGTGGTTCAGCAGATAGCCGTTGGCGGCTTCCAGCGCGCGGCGTTCCGTCTCCGGCAACATCGCCAGCTTATTCTCGCAGAACAGCCGCAGCGCCCGCCAGTGTTCCAGGTTGTCCGCGCCGAACCGCTCCGTCACCGCCGCCTCCCAGCTCGCTTCCGGGTCGTAGGCTCCGGGGTCCCGCGCGTAGTCGAAGCAGGTGGCCATCGGGATGAAGCTCAGCTCCTCCTGCAGCAGCGGGTTGGCCAGGTGCGCGTGCACGCGTTCCGGCAGCCGCGGGTCCCGTCCGGTAAGGGGTCCGATGTGCATCTCCTCGGCCATGGTGAGGTCGTTGACCGGGTAGTTGTCCCAGAAGAGCAGCCGGTGTCCCATCCTCTCGGCGATATCCTCCATGTGCGCGAGCGTGACGCTCTCGGGTACCACCTTGGCCCCGGTCCAGAAGCAGGCCACCGGCGCCGGCAGGTACCGCCCCACGGTCTCGGGGAACTCCGGCTCGAACTCGCCGAACATCCGCGCCAGCAGCGGGTCGGGGGTGTAGTACGACGGACAGAACCACCACTCCGCGTCCCACTCCGACGGCTGTGCTTCCAGAACCGCTTCCAGCCACAGGGACTCGGCCTTGGCCAGGCTGTTGTCGTACTTCTTCACGTCTCCGGGGTCGGTCAGGTGCGACGGGATGTCGTCGAACAGCACCGCGAAGGTGCGCACCCCCTGATCGTAGAGCCGCGCCGCCTTGTGGAGCAGGACGCGCACCGGCTCCGGGGCAGCGAAGCACAGGTCCTTGCCCGGGTGAAAGCCGTAGACGAAGTCGATGCCGTGGCGCTGCGCCGCTTCGATGAGCCGGCACAGCTCCCGCCACTCCGGCTCGGGGTAGGGGAGCTGCCAGCGCTCCCGGTGGTAGGGGTCGTCCTTGGGCGCGTAGAGGTAGGTGTTCATGCCCCGCGCGGCGCCGAACGCGAACATCGCCGCGCGGTGCGCCATGCTCCACGGGGGACCGAAGAAGCCTTCGACGATCCCCCGCCGCTCGAATGTGGTTATGGAGTTGGTCTCCTGTCCGACCGGGGATGTCACTGACCCATGTTGTACAGCCGGGCGCAGTTGTCCCAGAGGTACTTCCGCTTGGACTCGTCGGAGAACGGCATCTCCAGGAAGGTGTCCAGCGAGTGGGGATACTTGACGTCCAGGTGCGGATAGTCGGTGGAGAACACCACGTTGTCCTCCAGGCCGAAATCGGGGATGTACTTGGCGGTGACCTCGTCGCACTCGACCGCGCCGAAGCACTGGCGCTGGAAGTACTCCAGCGGCTCGAGCTTCAAGTCCGGGTACTCGGCCTTGCCCACCGACTCCATGTAGTCCCCCATACGGTACAGCAGCCACGGGAGCCAGGAGCAGTTGCCTTCCAGGAAGGCCACGCGGAGCTTGGGGAAGCGCTCCATGACGCCGCCGTAGATCATGTCCGCGCACGCGAACATGTTGGCCAGCGGGAAGCTCAGGGTGTTGAACATGGAGAAGGACGGGATGAACTGGGAGATGGCCGGCTGGGGCTGGTAGACCCGCCCCGCCTCGTGGAAGCCCACCGGCACGTTCAGGTCCTGGCACACCTCCCACAGGGGATCGTAGTAGGGGTCGCTCCAGCACAGTCCGTTGGTCTGGTTGGGGCGCATGAAGATGCCCCGGAACCCCTTCTCGGTCACCGTGCGCCTGGTCTCGGCCACCGCCGCCTCGACGTTGTGGGGCGGCACCATGGCGACGCAGACCATGCGGTCGGGGGCGGTCTGCGCGAAGTCGTAGAGCCAGTCGTTGTAGGCGCGTGAGATGGCCGCGGCCAGCTCCGGATCGAGGCCGTCGATGCCGAGGACGAACAGGCCGCGGGTGGGGAACAGAAAAGCCACGTCGAGCCCTTCCTTGTCCATGGCCATGACCTGGCTGACGCCGTCGAAGTCGCGCGCGGCCACGTCGCTGTACTTCTCCTTGAGGGTCTTCAGGCGGTAGTCCCTGAGGTTCGGGTCTTCCGGCCGCCTCGGGATCGGCAGGATCTTGCCGTCCAACTCGACGCCGAGGTCCCGGAAATCGCGTTGTAAACCCTTGGGTGCGCGGTCCTGGAACTCCGGATCGATGTAGCGCTGCCACAGGTCGTGGGGCTCGAACACGTGCATGTCGGAATCCATTGCCTTGAAGCCTTGCTTAGCCATTTTTACCTCCGCGATGGAAAGTGTCCTCTCCCGAGGCACGGACGTTCTTTTCTATTCGGGAATCCTCGAATCCTAGGCCGTCGCCGGAAGGCTGTCAAGCAAAAGGGTTGCCCGGTAGTCGGTCGGTCAGTCGGGATACCTCGCCGCCTCCTCGTACATGCACGTCTCCATCCCGATTCGTTTCCCCCATCCCGAAGAGGTTCACGATATGTTCATAATTGGCCGCTTCTTGACAAACAAATTATGATTATTCGATAAACTAGTACTCGATATCCATGAATACTTGGAGGGGAGGAAGACCCATGATCATGAGGTTTCTTGGTTGTGCGATTGTGACCCTGCTGCTCGTGGCGACCGTTCCGGCTGGCGCCGACTACAAGGCTGGCCGTAAGGCATACAAGGCTAAGGACTATCAGACCGCCTTCCAGGAGTTCAGCAAATCTGCGCAAGAGGGACACAGAAGGGCACAAGGCTGGCTCGGCTTCATGTATGAGAGGGGAAGGGGCACGGAACAGGATTTTGGGAAGGCGATGGAGTGGTACCTCAAGGCGGCCGACCAGGGCGACAGAGCAGCCTACTTTCGCGTCGGTCGGATGCATTTCAAGGGACTGGGTGTTTCCGCTGATGAAGAGAAAGCGTACGAATGGAATCTCAAGTCAGCCGAGAAGGGATACTCAAGGGGACAAGTCGTGCTGGGCTGGATGTATCAAAACGGGAGGGGCGTGGAGCGGGATTTTGGGAAGGCGATGGAGTGGTATGTCAAGGCGGCCGCCCAAGGTAACAGAGTAGCCTACTTTCGCGTCGGGTGGTTGTATAAGAAGGGTCTCGGGGTGAGCGCGGATGACGAGAAAGCCGCCGAATGGTATGTGAAATCAGCCGATAGGGGGTACTACCTAGGTCAATACAACCTCGGAGTCCTGTTTAAATGGGGTACGGGCGTTCCCCAGGACTTGGTAGAAGCGCACAAGTGGATGTCGTTAGGATACGCACAGGCCGGGAGAGGCAATGAATTCATGGCGCATGTCCTCGGTGACCTAGAAGCCAAGATGACCTACGACCAAATAGCCGAAGCCAAGAGGCGTGCTGAGGCCTGGAAGCCGCTGCGCAGGAAACGGAGGTGAGGAATCGGTTTCAAAGACCCGCGTCGTCGGGGTCGTTTGTCGCCTTGACGTGTGAGGTCGGGCGTTAACGGGCCGGCAATCCGCGCTCGCCCTACCGCCAGCGCAGGATGGTCTTCTCCGCCTTGCCGATGAGCCAGCTCACGGTCAGGCCCATGATGGACAGCAGCGCGCCGCCGGCGATGAGCTCGTCGGTGGCCATGAGGTTGCCGGCCAGCAGGATGTAGGCGCCCACGCCGAACTCGGCGCCGATCATCTCGGCGGCCACCAGCAGGATGATGGCGATGGAGGTGGATATGCGGAAGCCCGACAGGATCGCGGGCATGGCGCCGGGCAGGATGATCTTGCGCACGATGGAGAACCACGTGAGGTCGAACGACTGCCCCATGCGGATCAGGGTGCGGTCGACGTTGTCGACGCCGCCGTAGACCGAGATGACGGTGGGGAAGAACGTACCGAAGAAGATGGTGGCCACCATGGATTCCTCGCCGATACCGAACCAGATGATGAACAGCGGCAGCAGCGCGATCTTGGGAATCGGGAAGAGGGCGGCCACGAACGGGACGATGCCCGCCCGTGCAAGCGAGAACAGGCCGGCGGCAAAGCCCACCAGGAGCCCCGCCACGGCGCCCAGCGTCCAGCCCAGGAGGAGGCGCTGGAGGGAGGCGGCCAGGTGCAGCCAGAGCTGGCCGGTCTTCACCAGGTGGACGAGGGCCGCGATGGCCTGGCTGGGCGCGGGCGCTACGAGATCGCTGATCCAGCCCGCCCAGGAAGCGCAGCAGCGTCGACTTGCCGCACCCGGACGGTCCGATGATGCAGACGATCTGCCCCGAGCCGATGCGCAGGTCGACGTCTCTCAGGACCTCCGTCCGACCGTACCAGTGGCTGATGTTGTCGACGTGGATGTCCATCGGCTCGTTGCCGTCGAAAGGGGTGGAGGCGGCGCGAGGCCGCCTCCACCGGCATTGGTTCCGACGCTACTTCTTGGTGAAGCTCGTGTCGATGTACTTCTCGGTGGTCAACGACTTCGGCGCGAAGCCATGGGACTGGAACCACGCCAGTTGCCGCTTCAGATCGGCAATGTCCAGGGCCGCGTCCTCGGTCATGTAGACAGCCCCCGCCTTGATGGACGGCGTCGCCTTTGCGCGCGGCCGGGAGGTGTAGACATACTTGTGGATGATGTCCACCATGGCCTCGGTGGCGGCGAGGCGATGGCCACGGCGATGGGCTGGGCCGCCTGGAAGAACTTGAGCTCGACGTCGAGCCCTTCCTTCTTGAAGTAGCCCCTGTGGGCCGCGGCCACGCCGGCCGCGTGGCCGGTGGCGAACGCCGTGCCCATGACCCGGATGGCGGCCCCCGCCAGACGGTCGCCGTCCGCCACCCGGCCGGCGGCGAACAGGTTTGGGGTGTCTCGGCTGGTGAGACAGGACAGCGGAATGTCGTAGGCCAGTCTTTCCGGGGGATAGTCGTAGGTGCTGGCGTAAGTCTTGCGGTGGTGCCACTCCGCGCCCCAGGCGCCCAGGGCGATGCAGTCATCGAAGCGCTTGCTCTCCTCCACGTCCCGCCACCTTAACTGGCGGACCGACTCGATGTGCCGCGATTCGCGGGTGCCGAACTCGTGGCCGGTGGCCACCAGGTAGGCGCCCTCGCAGCCCGGGATGGTGCGACCTGAGGCGGTCGACCACCTCGCCGCCCACGCCGCCCACCACCATCTTCGGGTGCTCGTCCAGTGTGTACAGCCCGCAGTAGGTGAGGACGTTGCGCATCGTCGACGCCCCGCCGAGGCAGTAGTAGCGTTCGATCAGTAGCGTCCGCGCCCCGCTTCTCGCGCTGCCCACCGCGGCGCCCACTCCCGCGCTGCCGCCTCCGGCAACGATCACGTCGAAACGTTCTTGCATATGCGGTTTCAGGACAAGTGGATCGGGTCGGATGCGTCTTGGAGCGAAGAAACGTAATGGTTTGGGGTGGGGAAGTCCAGCGCGTGGCGAGTTGCCCCGTGCAACCAAAAACCCTATCCTCAATTTGGTTAAAGAATATCGAGTCCGGAAAACCAGATGTTTCAACGCTTGCGAACCTTCCTATTCGCGGCGTCGCCGGCCGCGGCCGCTTGCTGCGCCCTGGCCGCGGCGATGCTGGCTGCCCACGCCGTACCGGCGCAGCGCTGGGGCCCCCGCCCCACGGCGGTGAAGGTGGCGACGGTGCAGTCGAAGGCGATCCCGCACGAGGTCTCCTTCATCGGCACCATCGAGCCCAACGTCGCCACGACCGTGGCGTCGGTGGTGGCGGGCCGGGTGTCGGCGGCGGATTTCCGGGAAGGCGACGCCGTGACCGCGGGCAAGACCGTCCTGTTGCAGGTGGACAGGGGAGGGCGCGAGATCGCGCTACGGGAGCGCGCCGCCGCGGTGGCGCGGGCGAAGAAGCAGTGGGAGAAGGTCCGGGAGGGTTCCCGCTCCGAGGAGGTGGCGCAGCGGCTGGCCGCGGCCAAGGAGCAGGAGGCGCTGCTGGAGCGCGCCCGGCGCGACTTCGAACGGGCCAAGCGGCTCTATGGCGACCAACTCGTGAGCCTGGCGGAGTTGCAGAAGGCCGAAAGCGATTATCTGGCCGCGCGGGAGAAGTACGGCAGCGCCCGCGCCGCCCTGAAGCTCACCCGCGCGGGCGCCAGGACCGAGGACATCGCCATGGCCGAGGCCGAGCACGACGAGGCCCGCGCGCGCATGGACGCGGTGTCCTACGAGATCGAGAAGAGCACGCTGCTGGCGCCCATTTCCGGTTTCATCGTCAGGAAGCACGTGGACGTGGGCGACTGGGTGAACGCGGGCGAGCCGGTGGCGGACCTGGTGGACCTGGATCCGGTCTTCGCGGCCGGCCCGGTGGGGGAGCGCAAGATCGCGTTGCTGCGACGCGGCCAGTCCGCCACGGTGGCCCTGGACGCGTTTCCCGGAAAGACCTTTTCCGGGGAGGTGGCGCACATCGTTCCCCAGGCCGACACCCGCAGCCGCAGCTTCCCGGTGAAGATCCGGCTCTCCAACGCCCAGGGGCGGCTCAAGGCCGGAATGCTGGCGCGCGTGGCGGTGATCGTTTCGAGCGGCAAGCCCAGCGTGCTCGTGCCCAAGGACGCGGTGGTGCGGCGCGGCCCGGACGAGATGGTCTTCGTCGTGGCCGACGGTCAGGCCAAGGCGGTGAAGGTCAGCACCGGGCGCGGCTACCGGACGTTGCTGGAGATTGCCGACGGCGACCTCGAGCCCGGCCAGCAGGTGGTGACGCTGGGCAACGAGGTGCTGCGGGACGGCGCCAAGGTTCTACTGGGCAACGGGCCGGGGCCCGGCGCGAGGCCTGGAGGAAGACGGCCCGGCGGGAAGCCGGGAGCGTGGGCCGGCCGGCCTGGAGCCGGAACCGGGTCCGGAGGAAGACCCGGCGGGAGGCCCGGAGCGAAACCCGGCGGGCCCCGAGCGCAGCGCGATGGGAATCGTTGACTTCTGCGTGCGCAACCCGGTTTCGGTGACCGTCGGCATCATCCTGGCGGTGCTGTTCGGGACCATCGCGCTGCTGCGCCTGCCGGTCCAGATGATCCCCACCGTGGACCGGCCCGAGATCACGGTAACGACCGAATACCGCGGCGCCGGGCCCCTGGAGGTGGAGCGCGAGGTGACCGACCGCCTGGAGGAGCGGCTCAACGCCGTGGAGCGCCTCAAGCAGGTTTCCTCCAGCTCCATCGAAGGGCGCTCCCGCGTCGTCCTCAAGTTCGACTGGGGCACCAACAAGGACATCGCGCGCCTGGGCGTCTCCGAGAAGCTCGACACGGTCCGGGACCTGCCGCCGGACGTGGGCGAGTCCCGCATCCGCGCCGTCAACACCGACGAGGAGAGCCCGATCTCGTGGGTCATGGTGAACACCGAGCGCGATCTCAACGAGGTGTGGGAGGAGCTGAAGGACGTCATCGTGCCGCGGATGGAACGGGTCCCCGGGGTCGGCGCCGTGTGGCGCTTCGGCGGCCGGGACCGCCAGGTTCACGTGACGCTGGACCCCCGCGCCATGGCCGCCCGCGGCATCACCGTATCCGATGTGCGGCAGGCCATCACCCGGGAGAACCGCAACGTCAAGGGCGGCGACCTGAGCGAGGGCAAGCGCCGCCACCTGGTGCGCACCCTGGGCCAGTTCGAGGAGCTCCGCCACATCGCCGACGTGGTGGTGCGGCATGACGTCCAGGGACCGGTCTACGTGCGCGACGTGGCGGCCGTCTCCTTCGGCCACGAGGACCGGGACTTCGCCGTGCGCATCGACGGCAAGCCCGCCCTCGGCATGGGCGTGCTGCGCCGTTCCGGAGCCAACACCATGGAGGTCATGGCGGGCGTGCGGGAGGCCGTGCGGCGGCTGGACGAGCGCTACCGCGACAAGGGCATCCGCCTGAAGATGGTCTATGACGAGACCGACTACATCCACGACTCCATCGACCTGGTCACCCGCAACGTCTACTTCGCCGTTACCCTGGCGGTGCTGGTGCTGCTGCTGTTCCTGCGCAGCCCGGCCAGCATCGTCATCGTGGCGGTGGCGATCCCCGTCTCTATCGTCACCACCTTCGTGGTCCTCAACGCTACGGGCTCGTCCCTCAACGTGATCATGCTGGCCGGCCTGGCCTTCGCCACCGGCATGGTGGTGGACAACGCCGTGGTGGTGCTGGAGAACGTGTTCCGCCACCGCGACATGGGCAAGGGACGCGTGCGCGCCGCCGTCGACGGCGCCCGCGAGGTGGGCGGCGCCATCCTGGCCTCGACGCTCACCACGGTGGCCGTATTCGTCCCGGTGCTGTTCGTCCGGCAGGAGGCCGGACAACTCTTCAGGGACATCGCCCTTGCCGTGTCCGTGGCGGTGGCGCTGTCCCTGGTGGTGGCCCTCACCGTGGTGCCGATGCTCTCCGCCCACGTCCTCCCGGAGCAGGCGCGGGCGCGGTTCCGGCGCCTGCGCGCGGTCATGTCCGTGCTGGACCGGGGCGGCGCCGGTTTCGCCGGCATGGTGCTGGGGCTCTTGGCGTGGCTTCAGCGCGGCGCCGTCCGGCGGCTGGCGGTAGTGCTGTTCATCGTCGGCGGATCGGTGGCGCTGGCCTGGTGGTTCGCGCCGCCGCTGGACTACCTCCCCAGGGGAAACCGCAACTTCATCTTCGGCGTGGTGAGGGTGCCCCCGGGTTTCAACACGGACCAGAAGGAGTCGATCATCAAGGAGATCGAGTCGCGCCTCCGGGCCATTCCGGAGATCGAGCGCATGTTCGCCGTCATACGCCTGGACACTCCCTTCATGGGGGCCATCGTGAAAGAGCCGTACACGAGCCTCGAGGGCATGCGCCGGGTGGTGGCGGCCATGCGCCGGGCCGTCGGCGGCATTCCCGGGACCCGGGCCGTGTTCATCTCCCAGGCCGCGCTGTTCCGGCAGCGGGGGGCCTTCTTCGGCGGCAACAACGTGGCCCTGGACGTCAAGGGCGACGACCTGCAGGCCATCCGGAACATCGCCCGCGGCCTCGAAGGACGCATCCGCGGCGTGGAGGGGGTTAACTTCGTCAACTCGTCCTTCGAGTGGGGCAATCCCGAGATCCGCGTGCACCTGGACCGGGACCGGGTCTCCGCCCTGGGCCTGCGCGCCTCCGACGTGGGCGACGTCATCGAGACCGCGGTGGAGGGCACCCGCGCCGGGCGTTTCCGCGAAGACGGCAAGGAGATCGACATCATCCTCAAGGGGCCGCGGGGCGAGATGGCGCACACCCAGGACCTGGGCGCGCTCATGCTCTCCAACGGCGCGGGCGGGCTCGTGCAGCTATCGGACATCGCGGAGATTCGCCCCGGCGACGGTCCCACCAAGGTCGAGCACGTGGATCTCGACCGCGCCATCAAGCTGAATGCCAACATGCACCACGCGATGCCGCTGGAGGAAGCCGTGCGGCTGGTGGAGGACGGCGCGGTGGCGGAGGTGCGGCGCACCCTGCCGCTGGGCTACTCCATCGCGGTGAGCGGCCAGGCGCAGAAGCTGGCGGAAACCTGGGACGCGTTCAAGTGGACGTTCCTGCTGGCCGTGGTGGTGGTCTACCTGGTGATGTGCTCGCTGTTCGAATCCTGGAGCTATCCGCTGATCATCATGTTCAGCGTGCCGCTGGCGGCCACCGGCGGCATCCTCGCCGTGAGCCTCGGGCACGCCACCGAGCCCACCATCAAGATGGACACCGTCACCATGCTGGGGTTCATCATCCTCACCGGCATCGTGGTGAACAACGCCATCCTCATCGTGCACCAGACCCTCAACTTCATCCGCGCCGGGGAAGAGCCCCAGGCGGCCCTGCTGGCCAGCGTGCGCACCCGCATCCGCCCCATCTTCATGACCACCGCCACCACGGTGTTCGGCATGCTGCCGCTGGTGCTGTCCCGCGGCGCCGGCTCCGAACTCTACCGCGGCCTGGGCTCCGCGGTGCTCGGAGGCCTGGCCGTATCGACCCTGTTCACGCTGGTGCTCACGCCGACGCTCTATTCGCTGTGGCTGGACGTGCTCGCGAAGGTCGGGCGCCGGCCGGCGCCCGAGGAGGCCCCCGCCGAACCGGTGCCCGCACCGGAAGCTACGCCCGGCGGAACGTAGGGGCGGGTTTCAAACCCGCCCGTGTTGGGCTATTTGTGACGCACCACACCAGTAACAGGAGCGCATCGTGCCCAACGCTGAAATCGTCGCCATCGGATCGGAATTGCTGCTGGGCCAGATCGTGGACACCAACTCCGCGTGGATGGCCCAGCGCCTGTCGGACCTCGGCGTCAACCTCTTCTTCAAGACCATCGTCGGCGACAACCCCGGGCGCATGAAGGATGTCATCGGCCGGGCGCTGGACCGGGCGGACTTCGTCATCACCAGCGGCGGCCTCGGGCCCACCCAGGACGACCTCACCCGCGAGATCATCGCCGAGGTGTGCGGCCGTAAGCTCGTGCGGGACCCGGGCCTGCTGGACCAGATCGACCGCCGCTTCCGCCGCCGCGGCATGATCATGACCCCCAACAACGAGCGCCAGGCCGACATCCCCGAGGGCGCCATCCCGGTGGAGAACCCCAACGGCACCGCGCCGTCGTTCATCGTCGAGCACGAGAAGGGCGTCGTCTTCGCGCTGCCCGGAGTGCCCCACGAGATGAAGTGGCTCTTCGAGAACGAGGTGACCCCGTACGCGCGGCGCAAGTGGGACCTTTCGGAGACCATCACTTACCGGGTGCTCAAGGTCACCGACATGGGCGAAAGCTCGGTGGACCACGAGATCGGCGACCTCATCGCCAACTCCAGCAACCCCACCGTGGGGGTTCTGGCCCACCCGGGTCAGGTGGACGTGCGCATCACCGCCAAGGCGTCCAGCCGCGAGGAGGCCATGAAGCTCATCGCGCCGGTGGAGGCGCAGGTGCGGGAGTTGCTCACCACCCACATCTTCGCCGTGGACGACGAGACCATGGAGGATGCGGTGGGCCGGCTGCTCCGGGAGAAGGACCGGAGCGTGGCGGTGTTCGAGGACATGACAGCCGGTCTCGTGGCCGACCGCCTGCAGCGCGCCAGCAAGGAGCACTTCGTCGAGGGCATGGTGGCGCCCGGGGAGCCCGGAACCCGGCGGCTGCTGGCGCAATCCCGCCGTCCGGACGAGTCCGGCGCGCTGCTCGATCAGCCCGAGCCGCTGACCGAGGAGTTGGCCTGGACCATCCGGCAGCAGGCCGGCAGCGACCTGGGCCTGGCGCTCCACGCGGTGGAGAACCCGGGCGACACCGCGGTCAACCTCGCCAGGGGCCAGACCTACATATCGGTCACCGACGGCGAGAAGTTCCAGACGCGCACCTACAACCTCGGCGGCCGCGGCGGCCCCGACCGCACTCGCATGAGCCTCAACGCCATTTCGCTGATCCGCACCGTGCTGCTGGAGGGGATGTAGGGAGCGGCGCGGCGGCCGGTCCTCTCGGCTGACCTGCCGGGGACCGAGGAGCAACACGCTCCGAAGTGTTTTCGACGATCGGGAGAAGAGTGCACGGCTCTACATGTGGGTACTATAGCGGTCCTTTTGCCCACATATGAGAACCATCGACGAGGCGCCGTCCGGTGGTCGAGCCGGCTAGTTGAACTCTGTTCCCCCTTGCCGGAGGAGGTAACCCTCGGACACGCTCTTGAGAATTCGCCGCCCGATCTCCATGTCCGACCCTTCGGCGCAATCCCGAATGACGACGCCCTCCCTCATCTGTTCAACACCTTCGCCCCACAGAGTCTTGCCGGAGGTCCACTCGGGAAGAAGGCCCTGATCGAACGGACCCCGATACAGGGCCGGAACCACTTGAAAGTCCTCGCCGACGAACTCCGAGACCTCGGACCGGGTCAGATACCTGCCGGAACCGGGGTCTCCGACGTACACGTCGAAAACGGCATAAGCCTGTGCCTTCTCGCCGTATCGAAGGTCCTGAACCGACCGTCCGAAAATCTCTCCCAGGACATACACCGACCAGCCGGAACACTCCGCCCGCTGCTTCACGATGTCGCCGTACCTCTTCCACATCCGGACATACAAGTTGTCCGCATTGTCCGGGTCCTCAACCTTGAAGGACAACCCCTGGGAGGACAACCCCTTCGACGACACGATCGGCCCACGCTCCTCGTTCCAACCGAGACAACACCAGGTCCCGTGAATCTTCTCGGTGACTTCCACCTCGTCCCCGGCCTTGAAGACCTCCGGATGCTTCTTGATGTCCTCGATGTCGTAGTGAAGCGTCGCTCCATGGGAATTCTGAACCTTGCCGGACAGATGGATCGGGATCGGAGGCTCCCACCTCTCCACGCCAAGAACCTCCATCACGTCGTCGCCCTCGTCCACGGGGATCCCGCGAAGGCGACTTCCCGAAACAGGGTAGACCAGGCCTTGAGACAAGATGCCGCGAAGCTTGATCGCCTTCACCCGATTCTTCCTCTTTCCCGCAAGACGGCCCTCAAGCCCAAGCTCCTGAATCACATCCTCGGGAACGATGGACGCCTCGGGAATGTAGACCGCCAAGTCCCCCGTCGAGAAAGACTCCTTCTTGATCAGGCTCACGTACCCGCCCACGCGAGCCAACTCGAGGGCGTCCGCGTTCGGATGTTCCTCGACCTGAATCCGGTAAACCTTCACCTCGAAAGAAGCCATGCTCCCTTGCCTCCCCGCGGACAGGACCCGATTCCCCGAACGTGCCGACGGAGAAGCGTGTTCGGTAGAGAGATCACCGTCAATCCTTGCCCGCGAAACGTACCTGATCCCGGCGGTCCTTCTTGGAGGGCCGGCCGCCGCGCTCCCGGAAGGGGGCGGACTGGGCCCGGACCTCGGCACGCGTGGCGTCGCGGTTGCGCGCGCTTTCCTCGGTCTCTTCGTAGAGCAACACGGCGTCCTTGGCCGGGCCACGTCTCGTCGACAAACCCTTTACCGTGACCACCCATTCATAGGGGCCGCGCCGGATCTCCAGCCGGTCGCCGACGCGAACCGGCCGGGCAGGCTTGGCGCGGTCGCCGCGGACGTGGACCTTGCCGCCCTGGGCCGCCTCGGCCGCGAGCGAGCGTGTCTTGAAGAACCGCGCCGCCCACAGCCACTTGTCCAGACGGACGCTTTCTGAAGTCGTCATGGGACCTTTATAGCATGAATTTGATGGATCGGTCCGGTTTGCGTCCCTGTTTGCGATGTGTCCGGTTTCGTGGTTGGAACGACGCAACGGTCACCGAGCGATTTCAGGCCGTTCATCCGTCTTCCGAGGTGTTGCATGCCGTATGCCGATTCCGATGGGGTGCGTGTCTATTACGAGGTCTCAGGCGAGGGGATGCCCTTCATCTGGGTGCACGCCAACCCGTTCGATCACAACCTGCTCATGTACCAAGTGGCCCACTTCTCGACGTACTTCAGGGTGATCTCGCTGGACATCCGGGGCTACGGCAGGTCCGACAAGCCGGAGACGCCGTTCTCGTTGGGCGACATGGCGGCCGACGTACTGGCGGTGTGCCGGGCCGAGGGCGTGGGCGAGGCCGTCATCGGCGGCGTCAGCGTGGGCTCGGGCATCGCGTTGCTGCTGGGGCTGGACCATCCGGAGATGTTCCGCGCCGTCGTTCTGGTGGGCGGGAGCAGCGGCGGGGGCGGGAGCACCGGCGACCGCATCCAGGGCTACACGGACGACGTGACCACCTATCACGAGAAGCACATCAAGGAGCTGGTGGCGCCGGGCTTCGAGAGCACCCGGCTGGGCAAGTACCTGCTGGACATCTTCCTCGAGCGCAACCCGTGGCTGTCGGGCAAGTCCATCGCGCAGATCTTTCGCGCCCGCGCCGGTACCGACATGACGCCGCGCCTCTCCGAGATGAAGGTGCCCACCCTGGTCATCAACGGCGAGCACGACATGTCTCTGGAGGGCGGCAGGAAGACCGCGGCGCTGACCCCCGGGGCCGTGCACAAGGTGCTGCCGGGAACGGGCCACGCGTGCTGCATCGAGGACCCCGCGGGATTCGACGCCTTCGTCGTGGAATTCCTGCGGGACAACGGTTTGATGGAGTAGCCCGGGTTTCGATCCGGGGCGCGTTGTTGAGCGGCGGTGCCGTGCTGGCTTCCCTCGGTTCAATCCGGCCGAAGTGCTGCGAGGTGGAGAGAATCCTTGTAGTGCTGTAACCTACAGGTTACGTTGACCGCTGTAGTTACGGGGGTGAACGCAGCGATGGCAGCGGCAATCAATCCAAGGCGGATCGTCGGAAATTGGATATCCGGCTATGCCTTGGACATTCACACTATCTCCAGTACCTACATAGGAATTAATGAGTCCGGCCATGACGTGTTTGATACCAAGCGTTCGGAGCTTGGCGAACTGCTGTACCGGATGAAGTATCGCGGGGACCGTTCGGCAGCATCCGCGATCGTTGAAGCGGCAGTCTCCTTCCTGAAGCGGTCCCGGAACAAGTTTGACGTAATCGTTCCAGTTCCTCCTTCCGGGAGGCGGCGTGTACAGCCGGTGCCGATTCTGGCCAACGGTATCGGACGAGCACTGGAGTTGTCTGTTGCCGATTGCGTATCTGCCACAAGACCCGCAACGCAGTTGAAGGGGGTCCTGAATCCCGAGAAGCGAACGGAACTGCTGGAAGGACTCTACAGTGTGGAAAGAGCTCACACGCAGAGAAAGAGTGTCCTGTTGTTTGATGATTTGTACCGTTCCGGCGCTACGATGAAGGCGATTACCAAGTTGCTCATGACCCAGGGAAGGGCCGAAGCCGTGCGCGTACTGACGATAACGAGAACACGGAGCATACAGTGACGGCCGTGTTCGTTGGCGGCTCCCGGCGGATAACGCGTCTGCCGATGGAAGCGAAGACCCGGATCGACAACGTCGTGGACAGGGGTTTCGCGATCCTGGTCGGGGATGCAAACGGGGCCGACAAGGCCGTGCAAAAGTACCTTGCAGAGGCGAAGTACGACAAGGTGACGGTGTACTGCTCGGGTGACACCAGCCGTAATAACGTCGGTCAATGGGAAACCCGTAACGTGAGCGTGGTGGAGAGCGAAAAGACCTTTCAGTTCTATGCCGCCAAGGACCGTGAAATGGCCCAGCAAGCCGAATTTGGGCTGATGATCTGGGATGGCGAGAGCCCGGGAACGGTTTTGAACATTCTGCGCCTGGTACGGGCGTCAAAAAAGGCGGTGCTGGTCAGCGTTGCCGAAACGTCGGAAGTTGAATTCAAGAGCAAGGAAGATTGGGACACCTTTCTTTCGCGGTGCTCGTTGAAGCTGCGTCGAGATATGGAAAAACGGGCCATTCAGGACGAACTGTTCATGTTGAGGCCGGAGCAGGACCAGCTGAATTTTTCCGACACCGACGAACCGACTGATGGCGCGATGGCCTGGAGCGTGTTGAAATCGAAGATGGAAAAGGCTCTGGCTGTCGGGGATTCCAAGGCCTTCGTCGGCTTGTTGGGGGGAATGGCGAGGCAAAGGGGAGTGAGCCGTGTTGCGCAGGAGACAGGTTTGGCACGGGAAGCGCTCTATCGAGCACTGAGTTCGGACGGGAATCCCGAGTTTGCCACCATCGTGAAGGTAACTTTGGCTTTGGGGCTGCAACTGTCGGCGGCAAGGAAGGCCGAAGAGCCGGGCGATCCCGATTGAGTACACGCGGGACTCGCGGTAGTTCAGAAGGCTTTACCGAGGCGACTCCCGCCAGGGCATTGTCGTGGGAAACCCCGACCCGGCCCACCGACGGGCGTACTCACTTACGCAACATCTCCGCTGTGCAGCCAAGCTTCGACGCCACCGAAACCATCGCTGCCCACTGTTGATTGTTCTTGGCGTGAACCATCCGGATCCGCAGGAGGACAGTTCCCCGGGGACGCCGTTTGTTATACGCCGCCGGCTCCACGTCCGAGCCGGACATCCCAGCGTCTTCCCGCCGTCGCCACGCAACGTTCCACGTCCTCCGTCAGCAGCAGGCGCTCTTCCTGGAGCGCCACGGCCGCTGTCCGGACCGCATCGAGATACGTCTCCCTGGATGGATAGCGCACCTCGATGGAGGGTCGCGGATCGCCTTGCGCCGCCCGCTCTTCCTCTGTCTCCGCGAAGGCGAGGGTGCTGCCGACGATGCCCGCCATGACCTCCGAATCGCGCCGAAGGTTCCAGCCCAGGTAGGTGGCCAGGGGCGCGGTTACCTCCGGTACCCGCAGCCCGGCGATCTCGTTGCCGTCGCCGTCCACCGCGGGCACCAGCACCGGATACTCGCGAGTCTTGTCCTCCAGCGGCGGTTCCCGGGAGATGACGCCGTCGGCGAAGTCCGGTCCGCGGTCCAGGTGGTACAGCGCGTGAGGGTCGGCGCACGCGCTCCCGGGAACGGCGGGGAACCCCTTGCGGAAGTCGGCGCCGGTGACGAGTTCGCCGCCGGACCGTGTCGGAATTCGGCTGTCGGGGGGCGGCGTGCCGTCGGTGGTCCATTCGTCCAGGGCGCTCAGCAGCGCGCGCAGCACCGGATTGGCCGGCAGCGGGTTCAGCGGGTATCGCGGCACGCCGCCTTCCAACGCGGCGGCCGCGTCGTTGTGCTGCAGGGACGACAGCAGGTAGACCCGGACGTTCTCGTGCTCCGGCAGGTCGCGGCCGCCGGGGTCGGTGTGCACCAGGGAGCCGCGGCGCTGCCAGTACTCGGTGGCGGTCTGAGTGTGGATGACGAAAGGGTCGGTTTCGGGCCGTTTCAGGATCGCGTCCCGCGCTCCGGTGAATGGGTCCTCGGTGAGGCCGTAGGCGAAGGGGAACTCCTCGGACGGATAGAGGTGGTCCTCGTGCTGGCGCGGATAGCGGTCGGGCTGGGCGAAGCGGTAGTTGAGCTTGAGCCGCCCGCCGCCGGCGACGTGGGAGAACACGCCGTCGAAGATGCGCCCGCCGTCGTCCGAGACGTTGAACCCCTCGTAGGCGAACGCGCGCAGGAAGCGGCCGCTTTGGGAACGCCCCCAGGCGTAGGCTTTCTCGACGCCCGGCGACTCTTCGCGTAGCGGATTGGCTTGCCCCGCGGCGTCCTCGTCGCCGTTCCGCAGGAAGTCGATGAGGTCCCGCACGCCGGCAAAGCCGAGCCCCAGCACCAAGGGGTCCTTCGCGGTGTAGATGAGCTCGTAGATCCAGCCGGGCCGGAAGCCTTCCGGAAGGTGGCAATGCGTGTCGGACGGCCACACGTTGCCGGCCGCGTCCGCGGCGGCGAACCGCCAGTCGCCCGCGGGAACGGGCTCGCGCGGGTCCTGGTCCAGCCGCCGGCGGGTGAGGGTGGCCGCCGCCGTGTCCAGGTCCACGGACGGACAGGGCCGTATGTATTCGTGGCCGCCCAGGGACACGGTGGTCACTCCGGGCTCCTCGATGATGAACTCGGCCCGGAAGGGTCCGGTGACCGGCCCGTCGGGTCCGGCGGCGACGGGCAGTTCCATGGTCAGGCGCCCGTCCCCCGGCAGCAGGTCTCCCTGCCACCCGCACCATACCACCGTGTACCCCCGGCGCATCAGGAAGCCGTGGCCGGCGTCCTCCGCCGTGCGCGGGTCGTTGTTGGGCGGGGCGTCGTTGAAGAACTGCAGCGCGCGCTTGTTGCCGCGGTTGTTGACGTCGTAGAGCAGCCGGCAGTTGCCGCGGGCCATGTCCACGGGCTTGATGATGAAGAACTCGGTCGAGTACTCCACCAGGCCGCGGTCGCCGGCGGGCGCCAGCGTCAGGTCCACGATGGATGAGTTGGCGGGCAGGCTCGGGTCGATGGCGAAACGCGCCCGTCCCTTGATCCGTTCGTATGCGCCCACCGGTCCGAAGTCGGCTCCTTCGGCAAACGGCGCGCGCTCTTCGATGACCAGGGTGATGCTCATCGGTACCTCACGAATCCCAGTTGCCGTCGCCCCGATAGCTCTTGGCCAGGATCTGCATCGGGTTCAGCGGATGTTTGCCGGTGGCCTGCTCGATCTGGATGGCGGCCAGCGGACAGTCGGAGCATGCCACCGCGGCGTCGGCCTCCTCGATTCCCCGGAATGCCTGCCGTCCCCAGCGCATGGAGGCCTCGAAGTTCTCCCGCTTCATGGCCCAGGTGCCGTCGTGTCCCGAGCATGCCTGGATCATCGTGACCTCGGTGTCCGGCAGCAGCGACAGCAGGGCGCTGGTCCTGTTGCCCAGCCGCTGGGCGCGCAGGTGGCACGGCATATGGTAGGCGACCTTGCCCGGGCCGGTCCTGAAGTCCCGGTTGAGCTTGTCCTCGGCGTGGAGCGAGGCCAGGAACGCGGTGGGGTCGGTGGTGTGTTCGGCCACGTTACGCGCCTCGGGGGTGCCCAGCAGGCGGGGGTACTCGTCGCGCAGGGTCATGGAGCAGGTGGGGTTGGTGGCGACGATGGTCCGGCCTTCCTCGACGAACGGGGTCAACAGCTCGACGTTCCGCCGCGCCTGGGCCACGGCCCTGTCCATGTCGCCGTTGTGCCAGGACGGCATGCCGCAGCATTCGCGGTAGGCCAGCGCCACGTCCACGCCGTTCCGGGCCATGACCTCCAGCGTGTCGAGTCCGATGCCCGGCTCGTTGTAATTGACGAAACAGGTGGCGAAGTAGGCGACCTTCGCCACCGGTTCGCCCTCGGGCTCACGGCGCGCGGAGCGGAACCGCGAGGAGAAGGTCTTCCACGCGAACGGCGGCAGCTTCTTGTCCTTGTGGATGCCGAGGGCGCCCTGCATGAACAGCCGGTGGACGCGGTTCTCGTTGCCCCAGTTGGCCATGGGCGCGGTGGCGGAGCCGAGCCTGCCCACCAGGTCGGGGCTCCCCAGCATCCGGTCGGTGAAGGACACGCCGTGCTTCTTCACGTGCTGGGCCTTGGCCCGGGCCATGAGGCGTGGAAAGTCGATGGCCCAGTCGTGGTCGCCGGGCGTGTAGGGGCAGTTGATGTTGCACAGCTTGCACTGGAAGCACAGGTCCACCACCTCGTCCACGTCGCCGGGCTTGAGCTTGCTGGAGTCCACTTCCGCGAACTCCTCTTCGGTGCAGTACGAGTCGATGGCGTCGAACAGCTTCGGGAAGCTGCCGCAGAACTTCACGCACAGCCGGCACTCGGCGCACAGGTGGAAGACCCGCTCGACCTCGGAGCGCAGGTCCTTCTCGTCCCAGAAGCGGGAGTCGGTGAGATCGTAGGCGGGGGCGGCGTCGGGAATCTTCTTCATTTCGACTCCAGGCCGGAAGACCGGTTCCGGCGGAAGAGCAAGAGCGAGAACCACCGGTCCGGGTCGGTCCAGTGGCCCAGGCTCTCGAGCCCGAAGGAGCGGAGCTGCACCTGCAGGTCGTCGGGGTCGAACTTGCGGCTGGTCTCCACCAGGATCCCTTCGCCCTTCTCCCAGACGAACGACGCGGCGTGCCGCGGAAACTCCACGCGGTGGGTTTCGGTGGCGATTCCGACCATCTCCACCCGGGTCCGCTCCGGGCTGTAGCCGCTTCGGTAGGTGATCAGTTCCGGCCGGAAGCCGGCGCCGGTGGCGCGGGTGACGTTGGTGAAGGCGTTGAGCACGAAGGCGGCGGTGACGCCCCGAGCGTCGTCGTAGGCGGGCTCGATGATCCTGGGATCCTTGATCCGGTCCACCCCGAGCAGGAGGTAGTCGTCGGGCCCCATGTGGTCGCACAGGTGCGTGAAGAAGTGCAGCATGTCGGTGGGGGTGAAGTTTCCGATGGTGCTGCCGAGGAACACCACGAGCTTGGGAATGTCCCGGGCGATGCTGGTGATGGCGTCCTCGAAACGGGCTTCGAGCCCGGTGAACGCGAGCTCCGGGAACAGTTCCTCGGCCATGCTCCTGGAGGCCATGAGGGCGGTGGCGCTGACGTCCACCGCGGCGAAGGTGCCGCGGCCGCGGGCCGCGCTCAGCGCCTTGAGCAGGTGGATGGTCTTCTTGGAGAAGCCCGCGCCAAGCTCCACGATGCATTCCACCGGCGCCAGGCTCATGAGCGCGCCGGCCTCGCGCTCGAGGATCGCCGCCTCGGTGCGGGTGGGGTAGTACTCGGGCAGCTCGCAGATCTCCTCGAACAGGAGGGACCCCCTCTCGTCGTACAGGTGGCGGGGCTCCAGCCACCGGGGGCGGTCGAACAGGGTCCTGACCATGCTCGCGGCCGCGTCGCCGGCGGAGCGGCCCCTGGGGGTCAGTATCGCGGGAGCCGTGACGCTCCAGTCCGGCCGGTCGCGGGCGGAGAGGATGGGCGCGGGTTCGGAGTTCATCCGGTCCAATATAGAGAACGGCCGGGATTTGTCCACCGGGCCCCTTGGTCAGCGCGCCGGGCCGGGAGGCCCGGGCGGGAGTTCGCCGTGCAGCGTCCTGTAGGCTTCGTAGTTCCGCAGCACGGCCTTCACGTACTGGCGCGTCTCCCGGTAGGAGATCCGCTCGACGAACACGAGGTCGTCGACGGACTCGAGGTCGCGCGTCCAGCGTTCCACCGCCTCCTTGCCGGCGTTGTAGGCCGCCAGCGCCTTGGCCTCACTGCGCCCGTAGTGTTGGAGAAGCCCCTTGAGGTGATGCACGCCGAGGCGGATGTTCAGCTCCGGATCGAAGAGCTGTGCCGCCTCGGGTTCCGGCAGCCCCATCTTCCCCGCCTCGGTGCGGGCGGTCTCGTGAAGCAGTTGCATGAGCCCGAGCGCATCGGCGTGGGACATGGCCTTCGGCTTGAACCGGCTCTCCCGCCGCATGACCGACAGTACCAGGTACGGGTCCAGCCCGTTTTCCGCCGCGTGCCGCCGGACCGCATCCCAGTGGGCCAGAGGATATCGGAGGCGCAGGGTCTCGACGGACAGCGGCGATTGCAAGGCCAGGGAGAGGGTGCGGTGATGGGCGCCGGTCCTGGCGTACTCGCGCATGAGCAGGAGCTTGAGGCCGGCCGTGCGTTTCGAGTGTCGGCGGACCCGGTCCAGCTCGGGATGCGCGAGTTGGTGCAGCCCGAGCCGCGTCAGCGCCCGGGCACGGGCGAGGTGGAGCCCGGCCCGCGCGCCCAGACGCGGGGCGGCGGCCTTCGGCGGGGTGTCCCTGGGCGGTGGGGGATCGGGAAGCGCCACGCCCATGTGGGCGAGCCGCCGTGACGCGAGGATCCCGTAGTAGGAATCCCGGTCCTTCCCGACCACGCGACGGTACAGCCGTTCGGCGGCGGCGCCGTCCTTCAACTCTTGGGCGGCGCGGGCTTCCCAGAAGGCCGCGGCCGGCCTGTAGGTGTTGCGCCTGCGGGCCAGCTCACGGAACGCGGCCCTGGCCGCCCGGTAGTCCGACCTCAGGTAGTGGATCCAAGCCAGGCGCCACGCGGCGTCGTTGCGGAACCGGCTGAAGCGATGCTCCTTGGCGAAGAGGAGCCGGTAGGTGCGGACCGCCGCGTCCCGTTGCCCCATGGATTCGTGGATGCGGCCGATGACGTAGACCGCGAAGCGCCGCCGGAGGTGTCCCGGATGCCTTTTCCGGAACTCGCGCAGGGTTGCCAGGGCGCCGGCGTTGTCGTCGCGGTTCCACTGGATGGTGGCGATGCGGGTGAGCGCGGTCCCCGCGCGCTCACGCCGTGGATAGTGCCGGACGTAGCGGCGCAGGACCTGCTCCTCCTCGTCCCGCAGCCGCATCTTCCGGTACACCTCGGCCAGTCCTTCCAGCGACAGTCGCCGGAAGTTGGTTTCCCGCAGGACGCGCCGGTAGAGGGCCGCGGCCGCGGCGTAGTCCCGCTCCCGCCGGAGCAGCCGGGCTTCACGAAGCATGGCGTCGCCGCCGCGGAGACCGAGGCTCTTCGGGTGTTCCCGGCGAAGCTCGCGCACCCGTTCCCGGGCCCGGCGCCCCCAATCGGAGCGGGGCCCCCGCCGGCGGGCTTCCTGATGGTAGGTGTAGGCCTTGCGGTCCTTGCCCAACGCCTCGTGGGCCTGGCCAAGGTAGTAGGCGGCCCGCGCCCGGGCCGTCCTTCCCGATTTCTTCTTCTTGAGCGCGGCGGCGCGGCGAATGGCCGCCTGATAGCTCTTCCGGGCAAGATCCGACTCGATCAGCGCGAACGAGGCTTCCTCCGCCCAGATGCTCTTGGGGTGCGCTTTCCTCAGCCTTTGGAAGTGTTCTCGCGCGGCGTCGTGTCGTCCCGCCCGCAAGGCGATCCGGCCGAGGTAGTAGAGGGCGTAGTCTCCCAGGACCAGCGTGGTGTCGGCCAGGGCGCTCCGGAAAAGCCCTTCGGCGCCGGCGTGGTCGCCCTCGGAGTAGTGACGGTAGGCGCGCGCGAACCGTGTCTCGGCCACCGTCAGAGCGTGCGCCGGAATCGACGACAGGCCGACCAGAAGGACCCAGACACCACAGGCAAGCTTGTTCATGACTGCATGGGGACGCGGTTGCATTGGAGTGTAACAGCCGGCGGGCCGTAGGGTAAGGACCGGCGGCCCGGAGCGGACCTCTCTCGCGGCATGGCCCTTCGCACGGTTCCGCCGCGCACCCGGTCCTGTGGTATAGTGAGACAGGCGTCCCATCCGGCGCGGCCCGTCCGTTCATGCCGGGGACGTGGTGGCCTCATGGTCGACATCGCGGGGAACTGCAGACGGGTGATGGATGCGATCGCCGATGCCGCGGAGCGGAGCGGCAGGGACCCGCGGCGGGTCAGGCTGCTCGCCGCCACCAAGACCCAGCCCGTGGAGGCGGTGCGCGCCGCGGTCGAAGCCGGCGTGAGCCTGTTGGGAGAGAACTACGTTCAAGAGGCCCAGGCCAAGAAGGATCTCGTCGGCGGCAATGCCGCGTGGCACCTGATCGGGCATCTGCAGAGGAACAAGGCGCGGGCGGCGGTGGGCCTTTTCTCGCTCATCCAGTCACTGGACAATGCCCGGCTGGCGCGGGTCCTGGACCGGGAGGCGCAGGCACAGGATCAGGACGTCGGCGTGCTGGTGGAAGTCAACCTCGGCGGCGAGGCGTCCAAGACGGGAGTGGCCGAGGAGGGTCTCGTGCCGCTCCTGCGCGAGGTGTCCGGCCTTTCCCGCGTCAGGGTGAGGGGGCTGATGGTCGTGCCGCCGCTGGCCGCGGATCCGGAGGCGAGCCGCCCCTACTTCCGGAGGCTTCGCGAGCTCCGCGACTCGGTGAACGAGCTCGGCCTGGGCAACGTCGCGCTGGAGGAGCTGTCCATGGGAATGACTCACGACTACCATATAGCCGTGGCCGAAGGGGCGACGCTCGTAAGGGTCGGCACCGCGCTGTTCGGCCCCAGGAGCGTGCCCGCGTAGGCCGCGACGAGGTCTCGGAACATGTTTGTTGCAGGAAACTTTCTGGGGGCGCTGGCGGGGCTCCTCGATACCGTGCTTACGCTCTACGTCTGGATCATCGTGGGCCGTGCGGTGATCACCTGGGTCAACGCCGATCCCTACAACCCCATCGTGCGCATGCTGTGCAACCTCACCGATCCGGTCCTGGACCGGCTCAGGCAGGCCCTTCCCATGTCCTTCGGCGGCATCGACATGTCTCCGATCGTGGCCATCTTCATCGTCTGGTTCCTGCGCGCCTTCCTCGTGACGTCGCTCTACGACCTCGCCAGGGCGGTGAATTAGCGGGGGCGGGTGTGCGGATACCCTCACCCCAACCCTCTCCCGGAGGGAGAGGGGGGTAAGAGATACTTCTCTCCCGAAGGGAGAGCAGGTGCCCCCCTCTCCCCCTGGGAGAGGGCTGGGGTGAGGGCGCATGTACAATGGAAGGGATTGTGGTGCGAGGAGGGGGACTTGAACCCCCACGCCATTGCTGGCACTAGCCCCTCAAGCTAGCGCGTCTGCCTATTCCGCCATCCTCGCACGTCGGGGTGAGCGTGCTTCAGGGAGAAGCCGGCGCCGGCCTCTCCGGACTCTGCGCCGGCGGCGGCGCGTCACCGGTCTGGGCGCTCGGCGTGACCGTGTCGAAGACACTCGTGACCGGTCCCCGCTCGGTGAAGTAGCCCAGGGTAAGGCAGGTCAGCATGAACACGACGGCCATTCCGGTGGTCAGGCGGGTCAGGAAGTTGCCCGCGCCGCTGCTGCCGAACACGGTCGTGCTCGAGCCCCCGCCGAAAGCGGCGCCCATGTCGGTGCCCTTGCCGGTCTGCAGCAGCACCACGACGATGAGGCCGAGGGAAACCAGAATGTGGACCGTTGTCACCAGGATGATCATGCGCCTGCCGTCCGTTAGCCTTCCTGTTCCGAGAATGCGCCTACGATGGCCGCGAAACTCCGATGGTCCAGGCTTGCGCCCCCTACGAGCGCTCCATCGACTTCCGGGACACGAGCCAAGTCGGGCGCGTTCCCGGGGTTGACGCTGCCGCCGTAGAGGATGGGGATGCGCGCCGCCTCGGAGGCCCCGAACCTTCGTTTGAGCGCCCGCCGGATCCAGCCGTGGGCCTCCATCACCTGCGCCGGGGTCGCGTTCCTTCCCGTGCCGATGGCCCAGACCGGCTCGTAAGCCACCGTCAGGGAACCACTAACACTTTTCGGCACGCTCTTCAATGCGCCCGACAGTTGCGCGGAGAGGGTACGCCACGTGCGTCCGCCGGCGCGCTGATCCAAGGTCTCGCCGATACAGAGAACCGGCTTGAGGGAGGCGCCGAGGGCGGCGGCGACCTTGCGTCCGGACTCGGCGTTGGTTTCGCCGAAGAGCCGGCGCCGCTCGGAGTGGCCGACGATCACATGGCTGCAACCCGCGTCCCGCAGCATGTCCGCCCCCACCTCGCCGGTGAACGCGCCTTGAGGCTGCCAGTGGAGGTTCTGCGCGCCGAGGAGCAGGCGGCTCCCCTCGATGGCCTGCCGCACGATCTCCAGCGAGGTGAACGGTGGCGCCAGCACCACCTCGACGGCGGCGAAACGGTTGTTCAGCAGGCGCCGGACGCCGCCCGCCAGGGCGCGGGCCTCGGTGCGGCTCCCATGCATCTTCCAGTTGGCTATGACGGTGCGTTTTGCCATGGTCACAGGGGGTTCACGACCTCCAGTGCCCGGACGCCGGGAAGCGTTTTGCCTTCGAGAAACTCCAGCGCGGCGCCGCCGCCGGTGGACAGGTGGGTCATGGCGTCGGCGGCGCCGGCAAGCCGCACGGCCGCCACCGTGTCTCCGCCGGCGATGACCGTTGTGGCGCCCGAAGCCGCCAGCGTGCGGGCCACCGAAACGGTCCCGTGATGGAACGGTTCCCGCTCGAAGAGCCCGAGGGGGCCGTTCCACAGCGCCATGGCCGCGCCGGTCAGTTTTTCCGCGAACAGGGCGGCGGTCTTCGGGCCGATATCGAGCCCCATGCGGTCTTCGGGGATGCTTGCGTCCGGGGTCACGCCATGGGCGCCGGCGTTCGCGTCCTCGGCGACCACGTGATCCACCGGCAGGACCAGCGGGACTCCGGACCGCTCCGCCTCGTCCATAATGTCCCCCGCCACGGCGAGGGAGTCCCTTTCCAGCAGGGACCGTCCGACGGCTACGCCGCGGGCGTTCAGGAAAGTGTACGCCATGGCGCCGCCCACCATGACGACGTCCACCCGCTGCACCAGGTTCTTGAGGATGCCGATCTTGTCGGAAACCTTGGCGCCTCCCAGAATCGCGGCTACGGGCCGCTCCGGCGCGCTCAGGACGCGGGACAGGTATTCGACCTCCTCGCGGAACAGGAAACCCGCCCCCTTTTGCCGGAAGTGGCCGACCATGCCTTCGGTCGACGCGTGGGCGCGGTGCGCGGCGCCGAAGGCCTCGCTCACGTAGACGTCCGCCAGCTCCGCAAGCGATCGCGCGAACACCGGGTCGTTGGCCTCTTCACCCGGGTGAAACCGGAGGTTCTCCAGCAGCACGACCTTCCCCGGCTCCAGTCCCTTCACCAGCCGCCGGACCTCCGAGCCGATGCAGTCGGGAGCCAGTTGCACCCCGAGGGACAGGCCGCTCTCGAGGTGACGGCGCACGGGCGCAAGGCTCCAACGGGAGTCGGAACTCCCGCCGGGCCGGCCCAGATGGGACGCGATGACGAGCCGGGAGGCCTTTCCGAGCAGGAACCGGATCGTCGGAAGCGCGCTGTCGATACGATGCGCCTCGGTGATGACTCCGCCGTCGAGAGGCACGTTGAAGTCCGCCCGCAGGAAGACGGTTTTGCCCTCCAGGGGCAGTTCTGAAACGTCGCGGAGCATGAGTTCGTGGGGCGAGGCCAATTGACTAGGTACTGCGATTAAAATAAAATCTCAAGATGGCAGGGGTTTGATGCCGTACTTCTCGATCTACCAGCTAGTGGTTCAGCCCGACTAACATGGGTATGCAGGAACAAGGCATCCTCGACCTGGTCTTGGGAGCGGGTCCGGTTGTCCAATTGGTGCTGTACCTGCTGATCCTTTTCTCGGTGGTGAGTTGGGGCGTCATCCTCTTCAAGTACAGGCACGTACGCGAGGCAAAGATCCAGTCGGCCCGCTTCATCGAGATCTTCTGGGAGAGCCGCAACCTGGCCTCGATTCACGAAGCCAGCCAGGAACTGGAAGGCAGCCCGGTGGCGCATGTCTTCGTCGCCGGATACGAGGAACTGCTCCGGGTTTCGCGCCGAAACGTGGTGGAGACGGAGGGGCTCACTACCGACCTGAGCGGGGTGGACAACGTGGCGCGGGCCATGAAACGCGCCGCCAACGTGGAGTTGACGAAGTTGGAACAGACGCTGACCTTCCTGGCGACGACTTCCGGCTCGACGCCGTTCATCGGCCTCTTCGGCACGGTGTGGGGCATCATGAACGCGTTCCGCGGGCTCAGCGTCACCCGGTCGTCGACGATCCAGGCGGTTGCGCCGGGAATCGCCGAGGCGCTCATCGCCACCGCGGCCGGGTTGGTGGCGGCGATCCCCGCGTTGATCGCCTACAACCACTTCCTTCAGGAGATCCGGGTGCTGACCACGGACATGGAAAATTTCACTCAGGAGTTTCTCAACATTGCGGAGCGTCACTTCACGAAGAAGTAATGGACGCCTGTAACCTGGAGGGCTGAGTGATGGCGGCTGACGTCGGCCAGGGACAGGACAAGTTGCCGTTGTCCAACATCAACGTCACGCCTTTCGTGGACGTGATGCTGGTGTTGCTGGTCATATTCATGGTGACCGCGCCGATCATCCAACAGGGCGTCGAGGTCAATCTGCCGCAAGCCAAGGCCAGCCCGGTGGTCGGCGAGGCGTCGCCCTTGATCGTCACCGTCAAGGCGGACGGCAGCGTCTACCTGAACGACAACGAGATGAGCCCGGCCGAGCTCGGATCGAAGCTGCGCGCCAACCGGAGACTGGATCCCGACAAGCCTGTCTACCTGAGGGCGGACCGCGACGTCCGCTACGGGGTGGTGGTCGCCACCATCAGCGAGATCAAGGGGGCCGGCATCGAGAAGCTCGGCATGATGGCCGAACCCCTGCCGGATCAGTGAGGGGTGTTCCCGGGAGACTCGGACAGCCCATGTTGCGAGACCTTTTTCGAACTTTGCGAGACGCCCTTCCCGGAAAAGGGGATCCTTGGCGCGGGTTCGGCGGATCGGGCGCCAATCGGCTGAGATGGTGGGTCTGTTTCTCCGGCGCTCTCCATCTGGTGCTCATTCTGACGCTGCTGGTGGTGCCGGCGAGCACCGCGCGCCGGGAGCTTCCGATTCCCGTGTACACGGTGGATCTCGTGGCGGGAAGCATGCCGGCGCCGCGGCCCGAACCCCCAAGCCCCAAGCGGCAAGAGGCCAAACCGGCGCCGGTGGAGCCGCTCCCGCCGCTGGACGAGGACCCGCTGGACGAGGTTGCCGTCGAGCCGGCCGTCCCGGATCCGCCCAAGACCGTCGAGGCTCCCAAGAAGGTCCCGCCGCCAAAGATAAAGGAGCAGGTAAAGAAGCCGCCCAAGAAGGCGCCGCCGCCCAAGAAAGTGAAAAAGGCGGCCGAGAAGCCGAAGAAGAAGGTTGTCAAGCGCAAGAAACCCGCCAAGCCCAAGAAGGTCGTCAAGCGCAAGAAGCCCGTTCGCAAGAGTCCCAAGAAACTCGTGAAGAAGACTCCCAGGGCGCCGAAACGGAAGGGCAAGGATCCGCAACTGGTCCGCAGACTGAAGGATAGGCGAATCGGTGACGCGCTGGCCACGGCCAAGGAGCGAGCCCGATTGCAACGCGAGGCCCGGGCCAATCAGAGCGCGGCCGGATCGGGAACCGCGGTCGGCGGCCTGGGCGGGGGCGGCGGCATCGTCAGGGCAATGGAGTTCGTAATCTACCGTAACGAGATGCTCGACCGAATCAAGGAGCGGTGGACATGGATCGGTAGACGAACGGACCTCGAGGTAACGGTGGGGTTCGGGGTGAACGCCGGCGGGGAGATCTTCGGTCTCAAGTTGCTGAAGTCCTCGGGGGACCGGTCTTACGACGAGTCGGTGGTACGGGCGGTGCGGAGCGCGAGCCCCTTGCCGCGGCCGCCGGCCCGTTATGCGCGTGAGTTCGCGGAGGTCGAGCTGATCTTCCGGCCCGAATCCGCGGATGGCTAGTGGCCCTGGAGCGTTCGACGTGAGCGAAGGGGATTCCTGGAACATGGGAGGACGGTCCATGGCGTCGACGGAATACCATGCCGGCGAACCGGAAGCGGGCTGCGGCAACGGACGGCGTCGAGCGGCCGCGTGGGTCCTCGCCGGGCTGATGCTTTGCTGGCTGCTCCCGGGTGCGGTTCACGCGCAGATCAGGGGTGTGATCGTCGGCCCGGGCGCCGAGCGTTACCGCATGGCGGTTTCCCCGCTCAAGAACCTTGGAATCCCCAACGACGTCGAACGCCTTTCCGAGCGCATCGCCGACGTGATCGCGGACGACCTGGACCGGTCCGGCTGGTTCAGGATCATCGACCGGTCCGCCTACATCGAGCATCCCCAGCGGACCGGTATCCGGCTCGGCGAATTCGACTATCGGGACTGGGCGACCATCGGAGCCGAAGGGCTCGTCAAGGGCGGTTTCAGGATCGTTGGCGAACAGGTGAGCTTCGAATTCTGGCTGCACGACGTCTTCCGTCAGGCGCCGATTCTGGGAAAGACCTACAAGGGCGGCCTCCGCGACGCGCGGCGCATGGCGCACAGGTTCGTCGACGAGATCATCCTGAAGCTCACCGGCGTCCGCGGCCCGTTCGATACCAGGATCGCCTATGTGTCCACCGGCAGGGACCGGTTCAAGGAGATATACATCTCGCATCTGGACGGGACCGACAAGAAGAAGGTCACCAACAACCGCACCATCAATCTGTTCCCGTCCTGGACCCCGGACGGCAAGGGACTCGTCTTTCTCTCCTTCAAGACGGGCAAGCCGCAGGTGCTCGGATTCGACCTCGACACCAACCGGGAGACGCCGATCTCCACCGGCACCGGCTTGAGCCTGCGCGGCCGGTGGTCGCCGGACGGGCGGTATCTGGCCACGCCGTTGGAGCGGCAGGCCAATCAGGACCTCTACCTGTTGAACCGCAAAGGCCACATCGTGGAGCGGCTCACGAGGAACGCCAGCATCGATATCTCCCCCACCTGGTCGCCGGACGGACGAAGGGTAGCCTTCGTGTCCGACCGCCATGGGTCCCCGCAGATCTACATCGTGGAACTCGCCACCGGGAAGATCCGGCGGCTGACGTTCAAGGGCAACTACAACCAGTCGCCCGATTGGTCGCCCGCCGGGGATTTGATCGCCTTCACGGGGAGAGCGAACGGCGTCATGAACATATTCACGATTCGCGCGGACGGCAGCGAGCATCGCATGATCACCGCAAACCGGCATAACGACGAAGATCCGTCGTGGTCGCCGGATGGCCGGTTCATCGCCTTTACCTCGGACCGCACCGGTTCCCGTCGAATCTATACGATGCGCCGGGATGGCGAGAGTCAACGACGTTTGACAGGCTCGACGGCAGATGATACACATCCGTCGTGGTCACCTCGGCTACCGTGAGCCCCATTCGGGCATATCCTTGTTCCTTTGACCTATCCTTGTCGAGTCGTTCCAACCCAGCCTTGGGGAAGGCAAGAAAGTAAACGGATGATGAGAAAAGCGTTTGTCCTGCTGTCTTGTTCCCTGCCTCTCCTGTTGCTTTTTTCGTGTGTGCCGCCGCCGGAGCCGGGCGAGCAGGCGACGGACCCGTCGGCCACGGCGGGCGCTGGCGCCGGTCAGGGCAACATCGCGGAGGGCACCCTTTCGTCGGGCGTCGGCCAGCAGGGCGAAATCAAGACCGTCGGCACGGACAGCCTCACCGCGCATCAAGAGGGCAAGGTTCCGGAAGAGGGTGCGCTGGCGGACGTCTTCTTCGACTTTGACCGCTCCGAGTTGGCGGATGCGGCCCGCGACGTGCTGCAACGCAACTCCGACTGGATCAAGCAGAACCCCGGCGTCTCCGTCGAGATCGAAGGTCATGCGGACAACCGGGGCACCAACGAATACAATCTTGCCTTGGGTGCCCGAAGGGCTCAGGCGGTCAAGGACTATCTCGTTACGCTGGGAAATGCTCCGGATCGCCTTACTACCATCAGTTACGGTGAGGAACTCCCGGTCTGTGGAGTGAACTCGGAGGAGTGTTGGGGCAAGAACCGGCGTGCTCATTTCGTCGTTCGGACTCAAAAGCCGTCCTCGTAGAGAGTTCCGCTCGCTCGGACAAGCCAACCGCGGCCTGTACCGTACAGGCTATTCGCCCGCCGGTTCTCCGTTCGCGGGAGGGCTGAATGTCGATGCGAATCATTGCTGGGGCCGTGTCGGCCGTCGTCATGCTGGTTTCAGCCTGGGGCTGCACCGTCGAATATCGCGCCGCGCCCGTGCCCTACGATCGGGCGCCGTTGACGGAGCGCGAGTGGGCCGTGCTGAACGAGTTGAAGGCGGAGCTCGACAAGACCCGCAAGCAGTTGGCGGATACCCGCGCCGAGGTCGACACCATGCGGAGCCGTTTGAACGCGGCGGAGGGAGCGGTGGAGGAGATCAAGAGCGGAACGGGTCCAGGAGTCGGCGCGGGAAGCATGCGGGAGCTTCAGGGCAGGCTGGCGGCCCTCGAAACGGAGGTGAAGAGCCAGCGGGAATTGCTCAAGGTGCGGGAGGATGAGTTGCGGCTGCTGCGGGACGCCGTTTTGAAGACCGGGGAGGCGCCCGCGGCCACCGCGGCCAAGGAACCCGCCGGGGAACCGGCCACGACCGGCACCCAAACGGCGGTGGCCAAACCGACAGCGGCCCAAGACGCGGCGGCGGCAACCCAGCGTGACTACGAGGACGCCTGGAAGTGGCTGCGCAAGAAGGACGATCGCGGCGCCATCGACTACCGCGGCGCCATCGAACAGTTCAAGAAGTTCCTCGAGAAGCATCCGGACAGCAATCTGGCGGACAATGCGCAGTACTGGATCGGCGAAAGTTATTATGCGCTCCAGAACTTCGACCAGGCCATCGTGGAATTCGACCTGGTACGCAAGGACTATCCCAAGAGCGACAAGGTCCCCGCGGCATGGCTCAAGATCGGCTACTCGTTTGCCGAGCTGGGGAATCGTGTCGATGCACGGCTCTTTCTCCAGGAAGTCATCAATCGGTTCCCGCAGTCCAAGGAAGCCGAAAAGGCGCGAGACAAGATTCGATCCCTGGATACCTGATCCCGACCACGTGAATTCTTGCGCGAGAGTGAAGGACGGGTCTTGGCCCCGCTCCTGTCAAGCTCGCACGGCCAGCTTCCAAGAACAAGATGCGGATTCTGCGGCACGTCAAGCGCTCCCTCGTTCGTTCCGTCATGACCATCGGAAACTTCGACGGAGTGCATCTGGGGCACCAGGACCTGTTGCGCCGCGTGATCGAAGATGCGCGGTCGCGTGGAGGACCCGCCGTGGTCCTGACGTTCGAACCCCATCCGGCGAAGATCCTGGCGCCGCAGTTCGCGCCGCGGTTGATCCTGGCACGCAAGGACAAGTTGGCGCTCCTGGGGCGCGCCGGCGTGGACTGCGTCGTGATTCAGCGATTCACGCCGAGCTTTTGCGCGTTGTCGCCGCGCGACTTCGTGGAACGGTACCTGGTGCGCCTCGGCGTGGAGCGGCTGTGGGTGGGAGAAGACTTCCGGTTCGGCAAGAACAGGGCCGGCACGGTCAAGGACCTCATGGCCTGGGGACCCGCCGCGGGGATGGATGTCGAGGTCATCGAGGTGGTGGCGGATTCGGACCATGCCGTCAGCAGCAGCCGGGTCCGGGCGTTTCTGGAAGAGGGCAGGGTGGATATCGCACGGCGGCATCTCGGACGTTGCCATTTCGTTTCGGGGTCCGTCGTCAAGGGTCATCAACGCGGCCGGGAGCTCGGCTTCCCTACGGCCAATATACGCAGCAGGACCGAGGTGGTGCCGGGCAACGGAATCTACGCGACGTGGGTTCAGACCGGCGGGCGCCGGTTGCACAGCGTCACCAGCGTCGGAGTGAACCCCACCTTCGGCTCGGGTCCGAGAACCATCGAGACGTACATACTGGACTTCGACGAGGACCTGTACGGCCGCCGACTGCAGGTGTCCTTCGTGGAACGGCTTCGGGAGGAACGCAAGTTTCCGTCGGTGGAAGGGCTCGTGCGACAGATCGAAGAGGATATTGTCCATGCCCGCCGGGTGTTGAGCCGTGACGTGTCCGAGAACCCGGCGGAGGCGTGCTTGACAAAGTTGCCGGCATCACCTAGTATCTAGGCTGCTGGCCACGTGCCGTAACCCAATCGTTTCTGACCCAATCCGTTTTAACAATCATTGCTGCCAATCGATCCGGGTTCCTGCTTCGCAGTCGCTTACCTGTCCAGTTTCGACAGGCCGCCGACAGCGTGATTGAAAGGAAGTTATATGGCTAATGTACGAACGCGCTCCGCGGCTGAAGGCGAGACCAAGAGCGAAACGGCTCCAAACCATCGCAGGGGCCGCGCCGCTTCGACGGCCGAGCCCGTGCTTCAGAACGGCTTGAACCTGAGCTCGCTCAAGGCCAAGAAGATCGCCGAGCTGGCCAACATCGGCAAGGGTTTCAGCATCGAGAGCGCGGCGAACATGCGGCGGCAGGATCTGATATTCGCCATCCTGCAGGCGCAGACGGAGAAGAACGGCTATGTCTACGGCGAGGGCGTGCTGGAAACCCTGCCCGACGGCTTCGGCTTTCTGAGAGCGCCGGACTACAACTACCTCCCGGGCCCGGACGACATCTACGTCTCTCCCAGCCAGATCAGGCGTTTCGGCCTGCGCACGGGGGACATCATCTCCGGCCAGATCCGGCCTCCCAAGGACGGCGAGCGGTATTTTGCGCTCCTCAAGGTGGAGACCATCAACAACGGCGATCCGGACAACGTCCGGGACAAGATCCTCTTCGACAACCTCACCCCGCTCTATCCCGACAAGCGCATCACGCTGGAGCACCAGGCGGACGAGTACACGACACGCTTCATCGACTTGCTGACGCCCATCGGCATGGGGCAGCGCGGCTTGGTGGTGGCGGCGCCCCGCACCGGCAAGACCATGATGTTGCAGAACATCGCCAAGGCCATTGCCGACAATCACCCGGATGCGGTCCTCATCGTCCTGCTCATCGACGAGCGGCCGGAAGAGGTCACCGACATGCAGCGTTCGGTGATCGGCGAGGTGGTCAGCTCCACCTTCGACGAGCCGGCGACGCGCCACGTCCAGGTGGCCGAGATGGTGATCGAGAAGGCCAAACGCCTGGTGGAACACGGCAATGACGTCATCATCCTGCTCGACAGCATTACCCGGCTGGCCCGGGCCTACAACACGGTGGTGCCGCCCAGCGGCAAGATCCTCTCCGGCGGTGTCGATTCCAACGCGCTGCACAAGCCCAAGAAGTTCTTCGGCGCGGCGCGGAACATCGAGGACGGCGGCAGCCTCACGATCATCGCTACCGCGCTGATCGACACCGGGAGCCGCATGGACGAGGTGATCTTCGAGGAGTTCAAGGGAACCGGCAACATGGAGATCAACCTGGATCGCCGGCTGATGGACAAGCGCGTGTTCCCGGCCGTGGACATCAACAAGTCCGGCACCCGCAAGGAAGAGCTGCTGATCCCCAAGGAGGACCTGAACCGCATCTGGATCCTCCGCAAGGTGCTGTCGCAGCTCAGCGTCGTCGAGGCCATGGAGTTCCTCCTCGACAAGCTCAACGGCACCAAGAACAACAAGGAATTCCTGGAGTCCATGAACACGTAGGGATCTCCCGGAGTTCCCTTGCGTGGCGGTGCCAATTTTGTTAATAGCCCTTCGTTGCTTTCTTCCATTCCCGGTAGCGCACAACGAGCAAGATCCCGACACTAGGTTTGAAAGATAGGAGAAGAGGATGGCGAGCTACGTAAAATTCGAGGTTCTGGCGTCATGACCGACGTATCCATGAAGCAGCTTCTGGAAGCCGGCGTCCACTTCGGACACCAGACCAGTCGCTGGAATCCCAAGATGAAGCCCTACATTTTCGGGGCGCGCAACGGGATTCATATCATCGACCTGCAGCAGACCGTGAGGATGGTCAAGGACGTCTGCGCCCATGTCCGGGACCTGATCATGGGCGGGGGCCACGTTCTGTTCGTGGGGACCAAGAAGCAGGCGCAGGACTCGGTTCGCGAAGAGGCGGAACGCTGCGGCATGTCCTATGTCCATCACCGTTGGCTGGGCGGTACGCTGACCAACTTCCAGACCGTTCGCCAGAGCATCGACCGGCTCAAGAAGCTCGAGGAGATGGCCAACGATCCGAAGATCGTCGAGGCGCTGACCAAGAAGGAGATGCTTTCGCACAGCCGGGAACGGGCCAAGCTGGAGCGCGCCCTCGGGGGAATCAAGGACATCAAGAAGCTGCCGGACGCCGTATTCATCATCGACCCCGGGCAGGAGGCCATCGCGGTGCGCGAGGCGCGCAAGCTCGGCATCAAGGTGATCGCCATCATCGACACGGATTGCGATCCGGACCTCGTGGACTACAAGATCCCCGGCAATGACGATGCGATTCGCGCCATCCGGCTTTTCTGCAGCCTCATGGCCGAAGCCGTCAACGAAGGCAAGGCGTTGTGCGACCAGGCGAGGATGGAGGCGGAAGCCGCCCAGGCCGAGGCCGCTTCCGAAGAGGAGCCGGCCGAGGAGGGCTCGGAGGCGGTAGCGCCGGAACCCGTGGAGGCAGGAGCCGCGCCAGAACCCGTAGCGGCATCCGAACCGGCGGCTGCACCGGCACCGGCGGCCGCGCCGGAGGCCGAGGCGGCGCCGTCAACGGCAGGGGAAGCCGTGGCGGCACCGGAGGCAGCAGCGGCGCCGGCTGCGCCAGCGCCGGCGGCATCGGAGGAAACCAAGGCGCCGGAGTCCGGTGAGAAAGATTCCGAAGGAGAGAAATCCACGGACGCGCCGACCGTGGCGGGGAGTTGAGCGGGCATGGCCATCGATGCGAGTCTAGTCAAACAGTTGCGGGACAAAACGGGCGCGGGGTTCATGGACTGCAAGAAGGCCCTGGTGGAGTGCGAGGGCGACTTCGAGAAGTCCGTGGATCACCTGAGGGCGAAGGGGCTGGCGCTGGCGGCGCGCAAGTCCGAGCGTGAGGCCAGCGAGGGCCTGGTGGGCGCCTACATCCACGGCGGCAACAAGATCGGCGTCCTCCTGGAGGTGAACTGCGAGACCGACTTCGTGGCCCGCACCGAAGAATTCCAGGCCTTGGTGAAGGACCTTTCCATGCAGATCGCGGCCGCCAGCCCGCGCTACGTCCGGCGCGAGGAGGTCGACGAGGAAGAGCTGGAGCGGGAGAAGGCGATCTACCGGCAGCAGGCGGAAGAGTTGAAAAAGCCCGAGCCCGTGCTCGCCAAGATCGTCGACGGCAAGCTGGAGCGTTTCTACGAGGAGGCCTGTCTCATGGAGCAGGCTTTCATCAAGGAGCCCACCCGCCGGGTCGGGGACCTGGTACAGGACGCCGTCGCCCGTCTCGGTGAGAACATCCGGGTCAGGCGCTTCGTCCGCTATACCGTTGGCGAGGGGATGAAGGAGTAGGACTCCACCAGTAGGACTCCACCGAATGACCGCCGTCGAGCTGAGATACAAGCGAGTCATTCTGAAGATCACAGGGGAGGTCCTGGCGGGGGAGCGCCAGTACGGCATCGATCCGGCCACGGTCGCGCGGTTCGTGGAGGAGATCCGCGAGGTCCACGAACTGGGCTGCGAGATCGCCCTGGTCATCGGCGGCGGCAACATCCTGCGCGGCGCCGAGGCCAGTGACCACGGCATCGACCGGGCCAGCGCCGACTACATGGGCATGCTGGCCACGGTTATCAACAGCATCGCCCTCCAGGACGCCCTCGAAAAGATCGGCGTCTCGACACGGGTCATGTCGGCCATCGAGATGCGCCAAGTGGCGGAGCTGTACATTCGCCGGCGCGCGGTGCGGCACCTGGAGAAGGGCCGCGTCGTCATCTTCGCGGGCGGCACCGGCAATCCCTATTTCACCACGGACACGACGGCGAGCCTGCGGGCCATGGAGGTGGGCGCCGAGGTGATTCTGAAGGCCACCAAGGTCCGCGGCGTCTACGACACCGATCCGCTGAAGAATCACGGCGCCAAGCTCTTCCGGGAACTGACCCATATGGAGGTGCTGAGCAAGGAGCTCAAGGTGATGGACGCCACCGCCATCTCTTTGTGCATGGACAACAAGCTCCCCATCATCGTCTTCAACGTCATGGAGCGGGGCAACATCCGCAAGGTGGTAGGCGGCCAGCCCATCGGCACCCTGGTGGGCATCGGCGACCGGTGACACTCCCCACCCTCTCCCATGGGGAGAGGGGTTGATTCGAATACTCGGACGAGTTCATAGGTGCAAGATGGACGACGCCTTCTACAGCGATTTCGAGGGAGAGTTGGAGAAGACCCTGGGGGCCATGCGCCGGGAGCTGGGACGCGTCCGCACCGGCCGGGCTTCGGCCGCCCTGTTCGAAGGGGTGACGGTCGAATACTACGGCACTCAGACGCCGCTGAACCAGATTGCCACCATCGCGATCCCCGAGCCCCGCCTGGTGACGATCCAGGCGTACGATCCCACCGCCATCGGCAACATCGAGAAATCCATCCTGAAGGCCGACCTTGGTCTCACCCCGTCCAATGACGGCAAACTGATCCGGGTGCCGATACCGGAGCTCAGCGAGGAGCGGCGCAAGGACCTGGTGAAACAGGTACGCAAGACCGCGGAAGACTTCCGTGTCTCCGTGCGAAACCACCGGCGTGCCGCCATCGACGGGTTGAAGGAGATGCAGAAAGGCAAGGAGATCACCGAGGACGAGGTGAAGCAGGGCCAGGATCGCGTCCAGAAGATTACCGCCGAGTTCGTTGCCAGGGTAGACGGTTTCCTCAAGGCCAAGGAAGAGGAGATCATGGAGGTTTAGTGGCGGGCCTTCCAATCTTTCCGGAATGGAGCTCTACGGGCTAGAAAAAAACCGATTGCCTGCCCATGTCGCGATCATCATGGACGGCAATGGACGCTGGGCCAGGCTCCGGGGCAAGAGCCGCATCGAGGGTCACCGCGAAGGAACGGCGTCGGTCAGGACCACGGTGGAGTTGAGCCGCAACCTCGGCATCCGCTACCTGTCGCTCTACGCGTTTTCATCCGAGAACTGGAACCGGCCGCACGACGAGGTCGAAGGGCTGATGGGCCTCCTGGAGAACTACCTGGAGGTGGAGCAGGAACGCATGATGCGCGAAGGGGTCCGCCTCATGGCCATCGGCGACCGCAAACGCCTGCCCGTTTCGGTGCGCCGGGTGCTCGACCGCAACATCAGCCTTACCCGCAACAATACCGCCCTTACGGTGATTCTCGCCCTCAGCTACAGCGGCCGCGGCGACATCGTCAAGACCGTCCGGGACATCGCCCGGAAGGTGAAGGCCGGGCACTGCGAGATCTCGGACATTGACGAGTCCATGATTGCCGCCAACACGGAGACCGGACCCATTCCGGATCCGGACCTCCTGATCCGCACCAGCGGGGAGATGCGCATCAGCAACTTCTTCCTTTGGCAGATACCCTACACCGAGCTGTACATCACGCCCACCCTTTGGCCCGACTTCTCGGAGCAGCAGTACGTCAAGGCGCTGCTGGAATTTCAGCGCCGGAAACGCCGGTTCGGCAAGACGGACGAGCAACTGCTGCAGGGTTGAGGGCGGATACGGGTTACCAGACAGGACACTGGATGCGCACCCGGGTACTGACCGCGCTGGCCGGGATCCCCATCGTCGTCGGGATCATCGTCGTCGACAACGTCTGGCTGTTCTCGGCGTTCATCGAGGTCCTTACCCTCGTCGCGCTCCACGAATACTTCCGCATGGCCTTTCCCGACCATGGCGGTGCGCGCGCCACCGGGATCGCCGCCGGCATGCTGCTGTCCCTGACCGTCGTGGTGCCCGGACCGTCGGGCTATCTCCCGCTCATCGTGGCGGGCCTGTTCACGGTGTTCGTCTTTACCGGCGGCGCGGTCGAGGAACGCTACCGCCGGCTCGGTCTGACGCTGGTGGGCGCCGTCTACCTGGGCTACCTGTTTCCGCATTTCGCGCTGCTGTACCGTAGCGGGTACGAGTGGGTGCTCTGGCTGCTTTTCGTCGTCTTCTCGGCCGACAGCGCCGGCTACTTTGCCGGTGTGGCCCTGGGTCGAAGAAAGTTGTATCCTTCAGTCAGCCCGGGAAAGACTGTCGAAGGGTCCGTGGCCGCCACCGTGGCGGGCGTGGCGGCCGGCTGGCTGGCCGGCTGGTGGCTGCTGGGCTTGCCGTCGGGCGTGGTGTTGGTGCTTTCGCTCGCCATCGTCCTCATCGCTCAGGTGGGTGACCTGTTCGAATCGCTGCTCAAGCGGGGCTTCGCGGCCAAGGACTCGGGCGGTATCCTTCCCGGCCACGGCGGCCTGATGGACCGGCTGGACAGCCTCATTTTTCCGGGAGTCCTGAGCACCTACTGCCTGCGGTTCTTGTCATCATGAAATCCATCGTCATTCTCGGATCCACCGGAACCATCGGAGTCAACGCCCTGGATGTCATCCGGACTTTCAGGCGGCGGTTCAAGGTCGGCGGGCTGGTGGCCGGACGCAACCTGGAGCTGCTGGCGCGCCAGGTCGCCGAGTTCGCCCCGCGCATCGTCAGCGTCAAGGACCGCGAAGACGTCGACGCCCTGCGCAAGCTCATTGGCCGCCGCAAGGTGGAAATCGTCCACGGCGAGGACGGAGCGGTGGCCGCGGCCACCGAGCCCACGGCGGACTTTGTGCTGGCCGCCATCGTCGGCGGCGCTGGACTCGTGCCGACTTTCGCCGCGGTGCAGGCGGGCAAGGACGTGGGGCTCGCCAACAAGGAGGCCCTGGTCATGTCCGGCGAGCTCTTCGTGCGGGAGGCCAGGAGGCGGCGGGTGCGGCTCCTGCCGGTGGACAGCGAGCACAGCGCGGTGTTCCAATGCCTCGAGGGGAACCGGCGCACGGACGTCGACAAGATCATCCTGACCGCGTCCGGAGGGCCGTTCCTGCGGACGCCGCTGCGGGAGCTGCGCCGAGCGACCATCGGTCAGGCGTTGCAACATCCCACCTGGAAGATGGGCCCGAAGATCACCATCGATTCCGCCACCATGATGAACAAGGGTTTGGAGGTGATCGAGGCCCGTTGGTTGTTCGGCGTGCCCGCCGAGAGCGTGGAGGTGATGATCCACCCCCAGAGCATCGTCCACTCCATGGTGCGTTACCGCGACGGCGCGGTCATGGCGCAGCTCGGCATACCGGACATGCGCATTCCCATCGCCTACGCGCTTTCCTATCCCGAGCGGCTCGATTCCGGGCTGGCGCCGCTGAACCTGCCCAAGGAGGGGGAGCTGACCTTCCAGAAAGTCGAGAACCGGCGCTATCCGGCGCTGGACATCGCCTACGGAGCGCTGGCCAAGGGCGGCACGGTTCCGCCCGTTCTGAATGCCGCCAACGAGGTGGCGGTGGCCGCCTTCCTGGATGGCCGGGTCGGCTTTCGCCAGATCCATGAGATCAGCCGCAAGACCATCGACGCCCACGTGCCCGTCAAGCCGAGAACCCTGACACAGGTCCTCGAGGCCGATCGATGGGCCCGGGGGTTCGCCCGGGAACTCGTTCAGCAGAACGGATCGGCAAGGTGATCGACGTCGCCTACATGGTCATCGCCGCCGTGGTCGCGTTCGGCGTGCTGGTGTTCCTTCACGAGCTGGGCCACTTCCTCGTGGCCAAGAAGGCCGGCGTGGGGGTCTTGACCTTTTCCATCGGTTTCGGCCCGAAGGTATGGATCCGGCGGCGCGGCGAGACGGAATACTGCGTGAGCGCCTTTCCGCTGGGAGGATACGTCAAGATGGTGGGCGAGGATCCCGGCGAGGAGGTCGACTCCGCGGACCGGGAGCGGTCCTTCGCGCACCGGAGCCTGGGCGCCCGCACGGCCATCGTGGCGGCCGGGCCGGCCGCGAATTTCCTGCTTGCCATGGCGGTGTTCCTCTGCGTGTTCCTGATTTTCGGCATTCCCTACCGCACCGCCGAGATCGGCGGCGTCAAGCCCGGCTCACCGGCGGCCGGCGCCGGCCTCGAGGCCGGAGACCGGGTGGTCGTGGTGGGCGACCGTCCCATCCGTTCCTGGGACGAGCTGGCTCGCGAGGTCAGGGCGAGCCAGGGCCGCCCGCTGGATCTGGGCGTGGTCCGCGGCGACCGGGAATTCGCGGTGGCGCTGCGCCCGGTCAAGGGAGAGACGCAGAATCTCCTGGGCGAATCCGAGGAGACCTGGCTGATCGGCATCCAGAGCGCCGGAACCGTGGAAGTGGAGAGGGGCAATCCGCTGACGGCGGGCTGGCTGGCGGTGACCCGGACGGTGGAGCTCTCGCTCCTGACGGTGGAGGTCCTGGTCAAGATGGTGATCGGAAGGGTCGATACGGCGAATCTCGGCGGCCCCCTGATGATCGCCCAGTTGGCGGGACAGCAGGCCCAGCGGGGGCTGGCGGACTACCTGTTCCTGCTGGCGTTGCTGAGCATCAACCTCGGCGTCCTGAACCTGCTGCCGATACCGATGCTGGACGGCGGACACCTGCTGTTCTTCCTGATCGAAGCCATGCGCGGGAAGCCCCTCGACCTCCGGCAGCGGGAGCGGGCGCAGCAGATGGGCCTCGTGGTGCTGCTCTTCGTCATGGTCTACGCGTTCTACAACGACCTGGCGCGGATCTTCGGAAGCTGACCGACACTGGCCATGAAGGTACTCGGACTCGACACGTCGACGGCGTTGCTGAGCGCCGCGGTCCTGGACGGCGACGAACTCGTGGCCGAATGCGTACGGGAATCGATGCAGGCGGACCGCCGGCCGGGCCGGTCGAACCACGCCGAGGGGTTGATCCCGCTCATCGACGACGTGCTTCAACGCGCCGGCACCGACTTCTCGGACCTCTCCCTGGTAGGGGTCGCCGTCGGACCCGGTTCGTTCACCGGGTTGAGGATAGGCATCAGCACGGCCAAGGGCCTGGTCTACGGTTCGGATACGCCGGTGGTCGGAGTACGAACCCTGGAAGCGGCGGCGTACCGGGTGCCCGTGGCGGACGGCATGACTCTCCTCTGCCCGATGCTGGACGCGCGCAAGGGCGAGGTCTACGGCGCCCTCTACCGCCGCACGGCGGCGGCGTTCGAATGCCTGATCGAGGATTGCCTGGAGGCGCCGGAGTCCATGGTCCGGCGAGTGGACGCGCTGGGCAAGGGCCCGTGCATCTTCGTCGGCCCCGGCGCGCTGGCTTACGCGGAAGTGATCGAGCGGTGCGCCGCCGGCGGCCCCCGGGTGACCGCGGGAGCGGAGTTCCCGTGCACTGCCTTTGCCGTCGCGAGCATCGCCGCAGAGAAGTACCGCGCGGCCCCGGCGATCGCGGCCGAGCCGCTGAGCCCCCACTACATACGCCCTCCGGACGCCGTGGCCAAGAGCCCCGCGGCCTTCTAGCGTCCTGTCCGATCAGTTCGGGCCTATGTTGCTCCTATCCGCCAAACCGTCACGCCACCTTGGGCGTCGAGCGCGGCAAGCGCGCGCCCGTCCGGCCGCCAGTACAGTCCCGCCCCTATGTCCGCCAAAACCGCGGACCCGATACGACGGCCTTTTCCATTCCTCTTGAGCGACCACACCACCACGGCGCCATCCCGTGCCGCCGAGGCCAGTCGCATCCCGCGGTGAGCGAAGGCGAGGTTTGTGACAGGTTGAGCATGACGTTTTAGAACGCCGGGCCGTGTGCCTTCGGGACCGCTTCCCCGGAAGCTCCAGACCGTCACCGCGTCGCCTCCGCCGGTGGCCAGGAGGGTGGCCGTGTCATCGAAGGCCAGGGCCGACGGTTTGGCGGGATATCCGGACATCATGGAGTCGTGCCCCGTGGAGCGACGCCAGAAGTGCACCGAGTTGTCCTGGCTGCCGCAGGCCACGATATCCCCGTCCGGGCTCAGTACCATCGACACCAGGGAGCCCTGCCACTCCAGCTTCTGGCGAAGCTCCCCAGTGGGCACGTCGAAGAACGCCACTCGACAGTAACAGGCCGTCGCCAACTCCCCCGCGCTGGACCAGGCGATGGCGCTGACGGTGCTGGGATGATCATCGGATCGCCAGACTTCTCCGCCGTCCGCGCCATACGCGCGAACCTGCCGGGAGCAGGAGGCCGCCAGCCATTGGCCGTCCGGCGACCACGCCACGTTCTCCACCCAACCGCTGCCGACGTCGATGGCCTGTTTCACCTGGCCTTCGGCGGCATTCCAGACAAGGACTCGGCCGTCCTGGCCGGCCGTGGCGAACGCGGTTCCGCTTGGGTGGATCGCCATCGCGAGCATGCCGCGGTCATGAGCCCCCTGCCGCGCCCAGGCGCTTGCGCCGGACTTGCCGTCGAACGCGTAGACGCCACCCGCGGCGTCACCGACCGCCAGGGCCTCACCGCGGAGGGTCCAGCCCCCGGCGATGGCGTAGTCGCCGACCGCCGCGGACCAGCCCCGGCGAAGAACACCCCTCGGGCTGTCGACATTCAAATCAGACATGCTTCGAACTCCTGCCGTATGCTCCGCCCAGCGAGGTTGCGGCTTCCGACATCTCAATCAGCCTCGGCGGTCGCAATCGCTACGATGTTCGCCAACAGCCATGCGGATGCAGCAAACAACTGCAACCAGTCTCCATTGGATCTGATCCCATAAGTCAGCATGCTGCCAATCCAACAGACGCTGGCAGCCGTTTGTCCGAGCCATTGGATGTCCCGCATTCTGGCCAGTCGGCTTCGCCCCGCGCCGGACGCGACGGCCCCTTCGTCGTTTCCCTTCAACATACGCACTCCTCCCCACAGGAGGAGAGGTCATCGAGATACATGCCCCAATTTCGGTAGTACTCTTCCATCTCTTCCAACTCTTCCGCCGGCAGCCCCAACGAGGTGGCAATTGCCTTGGCGACAACGGCGAATCGTTGTCGGTATTTGAAGATGAAGCAGAAGACGTGTTTGTCATGCCGAACTGCGGGGCCGCAGAGAAACACTCCCGGCACGATGGTCGATTCATCGTGTTCGCTCAGAAGCAGAGAGCCATCGTCGCGCCGTTCAAACAGATCCGCGGCTAACTTGTGACTCCCCTCAAATCCGCCTGCCAATAGTGGCGGCACGCGGGTTTGAAACCGATGCCCTTCGCGAGCCGTGATTTCATACATGGCGTCCACGCGAGTGACCGATTCGATAGGTGTGTGCGGAAACAGTTCCACTTGCTTGACAAACCGGTCTTCACGCATCCGTTCGATCGAAAAAGGGGAAAGCGCGACACTGGGATCGGAACTCCGGTACTCCCACGGGCAACCCTTGTCGAACAACCGCACTCGTTTGTCGCGACACGCCAGGTGGTAGGCCACGTCGACACCGCTTTCGTAGCCGCCCACAACGATGAAGTCGTCACCGTCAAGCTCCTCATAGCTGGCGATGGTCGCGGTGTGGCGACACAATTGGCTACCAACAAACCCACTTAAGCGTGGGTATTGGAACTCGCCAGCGGCCCAAATGACGTGCTTGGCTTGCAAGGTCTCGTCCGCCGTATCGATGCGAAAGCCGTCGCCAACCCTTGCTACCTGCCACACGTCGGTGTCCTGGCGTACAGGTAACTCGAAGTATCGTGCGACCGCGCGCAAATAGTTCGCGTACTCTTTGCCCGTCGGATGCTCGACCCCCAAAGTGAACGCGGGTGAAGTGCCAATGACGACCGAGTTCAAATCGAGCATGCCAATCGAATTGCTTGGATACGAGGGCGTGATGAAGCGAGTCTCGGCCGGCCATGAGGCGAACGATGCGCCGACCGTGTGACGGTCGAGAACGACGAAGTTCTCGATGCCGGCATGCCTGAGAGTCACCGCGACACCCACACCCGCGGCACCAGCGCCGACGACCACTACGTCATAGACAGTTTCACTGCTCTCGTGCCGGTCATGTGGACTCCTCCTGTCGACATTCAAATCAGACATGCTTCGAACTCCTGCCGCATGCTCTGTTCATCGAGGTTGCGGCCGATGAAGACGAGCTGATTGCGCCGGGGCGAGTCTCCCCATGGACGATCAGGCTGGCCGTCAAAGAGCATGTGGACCCCCTGGAAGACGAAGCGACGCGAATCACCCGCGATGCTGATGAAGCCCTTCATTCGGAAGATGTCCACCCCGCGCTTACGGAGCAGTTCGCCAAGCCAGGCGTTGAGCCTTTCGGGATCGACGTCGCCGTCCACCTCGATAGACATCGAGCCCACCTCGTCGTCGTGCTCGTGCTGTGCGACCCAGGTGCGCTCGACCTCTGGCCTGATTGTCGCTCCCTCCGCGTCCGTCAGTTGGAGATCGAACTCTTCCGCGGTGTGCTGGGTGTAGAGGCCAAGTCGCACCTGCGCATCGACCTCCAGGACGAACGACTTGTGTCCCGGTGAATCGAGCGGCAGGTTCACATGCTTGCCGACGGGAATCTCGTCCCCCGAGCAAATGGTCTCCGCGGGTTCGGCGTACCGCCGCACACACCACTCCGCACCCTCGCGGAGGGCGGCGTCATCCGTGCCCTGGTCGGACACGACGACCAGCGACATGGCCGGATCGGGTCCATCGGCGAGGTTGAGTCGGTAGCGGCCGGTATCGAGCGCATAGACTCCCGTCCATTCGAACGGATACTCCGGCTCGAGGAAGGTGGGACGACGCTCGAGCACCTGGTCCAGGTCGAAGGCGCCGAGGTTGAGTACCGTGTCGACGGGGACGTTCGCCCGCTCGGTGCGCACGACTCGCGCCATCCGGTTCATGTCTCGGAGCCGAGCTTCGAGTTTGTCGAGGGCCTCGTCGCTGACGAGGTCCGTCTTGTTCAGAACGAGGACGTCCGCGAACGCCACTTGCTCCGTGCTCTCGTCGCTTCGCCCGAGTTGCTGCTCGATGTGGGCGGCATCGACGAGCGTGACGATCCCGTCGAGCGAGAACTCCGCGCGAATCTCGTCGTCCATGAAGAAGGTCTGAGCGACCGGGCCGGGATCGGCGAGCCCGGTGGTCTCCACCAACACGTAGTCGAACTTGTCGCGGCGCTTCATGAGATTGCCGAGCACGCGGATCAGGTCTCCGCGCACCGTGCAGCAGATGCAGCCGTTCGACATCTCGAAGACCTCCTCGTCAGCGTCGATGACCAGCGCCTGGTCGATGCCGATCTCCCCGTACTCGTTCTCGATCACGGCAATGCGCTTGCCGTGCTCCTCGCTCAGGATCCGGTTGAGCAGGGTCGTCTTGCCGGAGCCGAGGAAGCCGGTGAGGATGGAAACAGGTATTCTTTGTGGCGTGTCCATATCTAGTTCTCCTGGAGCAGAGGTGCGAGTATGGGAAGTTGGACGTCGAACCCCCACGCCTTGCAGACCTGGACCAGGTCTTCGGCGTCAACGGTGTCCGTGGTCTTGTGAAGCTTGTGTTGCAGCGGCGGGGCATCGGGCCGAAGCAGACCAACCACGGTCTCGATGGGCGGACAGCCCTCTTCGAGACATGCCAGCTCGGTGACCGTAACCGTCGTGTCATCGGGAAGGCTCAGTGCCGCGCGCAATGCCTCCTTGATATGCCGAACCCGTTCGCGATTCGGGCTACGCGGTGATGTGTTGATCAACATGTGCTTTCTTCTCCCTGCGACACGGCGTCCGCTCAGTTCTTGAATGCCTTGACGATTTCGCTCGCGTTGTGGCGGAACATGTCGAGATAGGTCGGCGCCGGACCGGTGGCGCCGGAAAGCGAGTCCGAGTAGAGCGTACCGCCAATGACGGCCTCGGCTTCACGGGCGAGTTGCTGCACCAGGCGGGCGTCGGTGATGTTGTCGACGAACAATGTGCGGATGCCCTCATCCCGCATCTGGCGAATAAGAGCGGCCACTTCGCCCGCCGACGGCTCGTCTTCGGTGCTGAGACCGACCGGGGCATGAAAGCCGATGCCGTAGGCGCGCCCAAAGTACCGGAACGCGTCGTGCGAGGTGATCACCTTGCGCCGTTCCGCGGGGACGCCGTCGAGCCGGCCGCGGATGTCCCGATCCAGCGTCACCAGTTCGCGGTCGTAAGCTTCGGCACGGCGGCGGTAGTCGTCGGCACGAGCCGTGTCGGCTGCGGCAAGCGCACGAGCGATATTGATGACGTAGAGCCGTCCGTTGACGAGATCCTGCCAGGCGTGAGGGTCGAATTCGTCCCCGTGGCCATGTCCGTGATCCTCTTCCGCTCTCAACAAGGCAATTCCTTCGCTGGCCACGACAACCGGCCCCTTGTAGCCGGATGCCTTGACGAGCCGGTCGATCCAGCCTTCGAAGCCAAGGCCGTTGACGAGGACGAGGTCCGCATCGGCCAGCGCGCGCGCATCGGCCGGAGTCGGTTCGTAGACGTGGGCATCACCGTCCGGCCCTACCAGCGTGGTGAGGGCGACGTGCTCCCCGCCGACATTCCTCACCATGTCTCCGAGAACGGTGAAGGTGGCAACGACCCTGAGCTTGTCGGCTGCCCAGGATGGAGACGTCGCGGCGACGGCGAGGGTGAATACCGCGACCAGCGCGGCAAGAATCAAGCGGCGTGAAAGGCGGTGCATGGCTTGGGTCCTCCTTTGCGATTCAGGCTTCGAGATGGCGGCGCGGCAGGAACCGCGCCCACAGGCTGCCGCGCGGACCCGCGACGACCGAGACGATGTAGACGCCTCCGGCGACCAGGATGATGGCCGGTCCGGACGGAAGGTTTACGTGGTAAGAGAGCAGCAGCCCCGTATACGCGGAAGCGAAGGCGATGGCGCTGCTGGTGGCCGCGAGTGTCGCGACTTCGCCCGCCCAGAATCTCGCGGCCGCGGCCGGGAGCATCATCAAACCCACCGCCATCAGCGTACCGAGCGCGTGGAACCCGGCGACGAGGTTCATGACGACCAACACCAGAAACACCAAGTGAACGGCCGCGCCGGGGCCGCCCACGGCGCGCAGGAAGCCGGGATCGAAGCACTCGACGATCAATCCGCGTCCGATGACGGCCAGGATGAAAAGTGTCAGCGTCGCGATCGAGACGATCAGCAGCAGGGAGGCATCGTCGACGGCGAGAATGGTCCCGAACAGGACATGCATGAGATCGACGTTGCTGCCGTGCGTGGAGACGATGAGCACCCCAAGCGCCAGCGAAATGAGGTAGAACGCGGCAAAGCTGGCATCCTCGCGCTGAGGCGTCACACGCGCCACGAGACCGGACAGCCCCGCGACGATGAGGCCGGCGATGAAGCCGCCGAAGCTCATGACGACGAGCGAGAGCCCGGCGATCATGAAGCCGATGGCCGCACCCGGCAGCACGGCGTGGCTCAAGGCATCCCCGACGAGGCTCATGCGGCGCAGAACAAGGAGAGTGCCCGCCGGGCCGCAGCCGAGGCTGAGCGCCAGGCAAGCCGCCAGCGCCCTGCGCATGAACCCGAACTCGATGAAGGGCTGGATCAGAGCGGCATGGATGTCCATCAGGCAACGCCTCGCCAGCAGACCTCGGCACGGTCATCCCACGCCTCCGCCATCTGTCGCGCCCGGAAGAGATGTTCCGCCCGCAGAACCTCGGTGGTCGCCCCCCAGCCAATGGGCTCCCGGGCCATCAGCAGGGTGTCGGGAAAACTCTCTCGTACCTGGTCGAGGTCATGCAGCACGGCGATGATCGTTCGTCCTTCGCCATGCCATCTCACCACCACCCTCAGAAGGTCGGCCGTGGTCTTGGCGTCGATTGCCGTGAAGGGCTCGTCGAGCAGAATGACGGGACAGTCTTGCAGCAGCATGCGGGCAAACAAGACCCGTTGAAACTGCCCCGCCGACAGGGAGGCAATCGGCCGTCGGCCGAAGTCACCGAGACCTACAGCCACCAGCGCTTCCTCGGCTTGCCGTCGCAGGGCATGCGTGAGTGGGCGGAAAAGGCCGGTCGTCCGCCAGTGACCCAGCAAAACCGTCTCGATCACCGAAATCGGGAAACTGCGGTCGATCTCCGCCTGCTGGGGCAGATAGGCAATATCGCCCTGGCGTAGACCGTTGCATTCCAAGTGGCCTTCAAGAGGCGCCAGGAGCCCGATCAGCCCCTTGAGCAAGGTGCTCTTGCCCGATCCATTGGGGCCGACCAGCGCCGTCAACGAACCGGTTGCGAAGCTGCCGGTCAGGTGATGCACGGCTGGATGGCGGTCGTATCCCAGGGTGACGTCGTGGAGGGAAAAGACGGCCGTCATGGCAGCCATCCCATCGCCCAGGCCGCGACGACCCACAGCAGGGTCGTGAGGGTACCTGCCCAAACGAGTTGAACGACCACGCCGCTGCCTAGAGGCGAGACGGCACGTCCGAACCGCGTCTCTCCCGCGGAGCCGTTGATTCTGATTGGCCTACGCACAGTCCTCTTTCCGATTTCAAGGATTATTGATAATCTATTATCAATAAGGGAGTTTGTCAAGCACCCCTGCCACACATCCTCCTGCGACCTGCTCCATCCTTGTCGTGCACCCGCGCGGTGCCCGCTCATTGACAAAAATCCGGCCGTTGGATAAATTTTACCGCTTGCCCAAACCAACGATCAGGAGGTCGTCCAATGGAGGAGAGAGAGGAACGAATGATTGCCTCTGTCTTGGATAAGGACCCGGAACTGCGTAAATACTATGAAGAACACCTCGAATACGAGAAGCGGTTGGTGGACCTGCACGACAGAGGCTATTTGTCGCCCGAAGAGGAGATGGAGAAGAAACGCATCCAGAAGCTGAAGCTCGTCGGCAAGGACAAGATCATGCAGATTCTCGGCAAGTACAAGTCGGAATCGGCGAGCTGAAGCGGACTGGGGAGAGCCAGGGAGAGAAACCATGAAGTTGAACGGGTCGGAAATATTTGTGGAGTCGCTCAAGCGCGAGGGAGTGAAGACGATCTTCGGCATTCCCGGCGGAGTGGTCCTCAAGCTGTTTGACGTCTTGCACCAGCAGAAAGACGTCGAGGTTATCCTGACCCGGCACGAGCAAGGCGCGATCCACATGGCGGAAGGCTATGGCAAGGCCACCGGAAAGGCGGGTGTCGCGCTGGTGACGTCGGGTCCGGGCATGACCAACATCGTCACGGGCCTCCAGGACGCCATGATGGACTCGGTTCCGCTGGTGGCATTCACCGGGCAGGTCCCCACCAACCTCATCGGCAACGACGCGTTCCAGGAAGCCGACAACATCGGTATCAGCCGTCCCTGCACCAAGCACAACGTCCTGGTGAAGGACGTGGCCGACCTCGCGGCCACCATCAAGGAAGCCTTCTACATCGCCAACACCGGCCGCCCCGGGCCGGTCCTGGTGGACATTCCCAAGGACGTGAGCACCGAGTCCGCCGAGTTCCACTACCCCGACAAGGTCGACATCCGGGGCTATCGCCCCACGGTGACCGGCAACCGCTTTCAGATCAAGCAGGCGGCCGGGGAGATCATGAAGGCCAAGCGGCCGGTCATCTACGTCGGCGGCGGCGCGATCTTCTCGGGAGCGGCCAACGAGGTGCGCGAGTTCGCGGAGTTGACGCAGATCCCGTTGACCATGACGGTCATGGGACTGGGCGCCTTTCCCGGGACCCATCCGCTGTGCATGGGCATGCTCGGCATGCACGGCACCTACTGCGCCAACATGGCCATGCACGAGGCCGACCTGCTGATCGCCGTGGGCGCCCGGTTCGACGACCGCGTGACCGGCAAGCTGTCGGAGTTCTCACCCCGGGCACGTGTCATCCATATCGACATCGACCCCACTTCCATCAAGAAGAACGTCCATGCCCACATCCCCATCGTCGGCGACGTGAAGACGGTGCTGCGGGAACTGGTGGGCGTGCTGAGTTCCATGGACGGCAACCCGGCCAGCGTCAAGGCGCAGCGGAGGCCGTGGCAAAAACAGGTGAACGAGTGGTCCGCTCAGCATCCGCTCGCCTACCAGCAGGAAGGCAAGAAGGAGACCAAGCCGCAGTACGTCATCGAGAAGGCCTACGAGCTCACCAAGCACAAGGCCATCGTCGTCACCGACGTGGGTCAGCACCAGATGTGGGCGGCGCAGTTCTTCCGGGGCGCCCAGCAGCGCACCTTCCTCACTTCGGGCGGGCTCGGCACCATGGGTTTCGGGTTCCCGGCGGCCATCGGCGCGCAGAAGGCGTACCCCAACAAGACCGTGCTCTGCATTACCAGCGAGGGCAGCTTCCAGATGAATCTGCAGGAGCTGGCGGTGGCGGCCATCCACAACCTGCCGGTCAAGATCATCCTGCTCAACAACCAGTTCCACGGCATGGTGCGGCAGTGGCAGGACCTGTTCTACGAGGGGCGCTACGCCTCCAGCGACCTCGGCGCCACCCCGGATTTCGTCAAGCTGGCGGAGGCCTATGGTATCCTCGGTCTCCACTCCGACGGTCCCTCGGACGTGGAGTCGGTGTTGAAGGAGGGGCTCAAGCACAAGGGTCCGGTGTTGATGAACTTCGCCATCGACCGGTTCGAGAACTGCTATCCGATGATCCCGGCCGGCGGGGCGCATCACGAGATGGTGCTGGAAGACCCGCCGCACATGAAGACCGCGCGCAAGGGCTCGCGGAAAAAGGGAGAGGATGTGGACGCCGTCCTGCCGGCGTAAGGGTTTGGCGGATGGAACACATCATCTCGGTTCTGGTTGAAAACAAGGCGGGTGTGCTCGCGCGCGTGGCCGGGCTGTTCAGCGCCCGGAACTACAACATCGAGAGCCTCTCGGTGGCGCCCACCCCGGATTCCACCATCTCCATGATCACGATCGTGACCTCCGGCGACGAGGTCATCATCGAGCAGATCATGAAGCAGCTCAACAAGGTCATCGAGGTTCTCAAGGTCGTCGATCTGACCGAGGAGGACCATATCGACCGGGAAACGGCGCTCATCAAGATCCAGGCCAAGCAGTCGCACCGGGACGAGGCCATCCGCATCGCGCAGATCTTCCGCGCCAACATCGTCGACTCGACGCCGCAGACGTACACCCTCGAGGTGTCGGGAGATTCCGCCAAGATCCAGGCGGTGATCGGTCTGCTGAAGCCCATGGGCATCAAGGAGATCGTCCGCACCGGCCGGATCGCCATCGCGCGCGAGTCCGCGTAGCGCCCTCACCCGGCCTTCGGCCACCCTCTCCCAAAGGGAGAGGGCAAGAACTGGCGCTCCTCCCGCGGGAGAGGGCAATCCGACCCCCTCTCCCTCTGGGAGAGGGTTGGGGTGAGGGCGCCCGGAGCAGACGCCGCTGATCAACTTTAGACAGGGAGGTCTATCATGCAGGTCTACTACGACCAGGACGCGGACCTGAGCCGCGTTCGCGACCGTAAGGTCACCGTGCTCGGCTATGGCAGCCAGGGACACGCGCATGCCACCAATCTACGCGACTCCGGCGTCGATGTGGTGGTGGGGCTCCGTCGCGACAGCGCCTCCTGGGCCAAGGCGGCGGACGCCGGACTGACGGTGATGGAGACGGCGGAGGCGGTGCAGGCGGGGGACGTGGTCATGGTCCTGCTGCCGGACGAGCTCCAGGGCGATGTCTACCGGGAAGTGATCCAGCCCGGCCTGAAGCCGGGGAACTACCTGGCCTTCGGTCACGGCTTCAACATCCACTTCAAGCGGGTCGTGCCCCCCGAGAACGTCAACGTGTTCATGGTGGCGCCCAAGGGTCCCGGCCACCTGGTCCGAAGCGAGTTCGAACGGGGCAGGGGGGTGCCGTGCCTGCTGGCCATCCATCAGGACCCGTCCGGAGACACCCAGCCCGTGGGGCTGGCCTATGCGGCGGCCATCGGCGGCGCACGCGCGGCGGTCATCGAGACCACCTTCAAGGACGAGACCGAGACCGATCTGTTCGGCGAACAGACGGTGCTGTGCGGCGGCCTCACCTCGTTGATCCAGGCAGGCTACGAAACCCTGGTGGAGGCGGGCTACCCGCCGGAGATGGCCTATTTCGAGTGTTGTCACGAGGTCAAGCTGATCGTCGACCTGATCTACGAGGGCGGCCTGGCCAACATGCGCTACTCCGTGAGCAACACCGCGGAGTACGGCGACCTCACCCGCGGGAGGCGGATCGTCGGCGACGACACGCGCAAGATCATGAAGGAGATCCTGGCGGACATCCAGTCCGGCAGGTTCGCGGACGAGTGGATGAACGAGCACCGCTCCGGTTCGCCCAACTTCAACGAGCTGCGCCAGGCGTCGCGGAGCCATCCCATCGAGCAGGTGGGCGAGCAGCTCCGCTCGATGATGCCGTGGCTGGCCGAGAACCGGCTGGTGGACAAGAGCAAGAACTAGTGTCGTGTCCCGTAAATACCTGCACTAATTTGCTTGTCCTTTTCGCCGTCGGCTGCGTTGCTCTTCCTCGCGTGGTGCCCGCCCTGGGGCGACCTACGGTCGCCCCCACTCGTCATCGCGCCTTGCCGACGACGAAAATTCCTGCGCAACTTAGTGCAGGAATTTACGGGACACGACACTAGGGGAACTGCCATCAGGATCGCGAGGGAAGGCTATCGGTTCGTTTTCGCCGCGCTGGGACTGGCCGCCGCGGCCCTGGCCGTGGGCTGGTCGGTGGCTGGAGTCGTGCTGCTGGCGGTAGCCGCTGCGGTGGCGGGCTTTTTTCGCGACCCGGAGCGCGTGCCCCCGGACGCGGAAGGAGTGGTGGTGTCTCCGGCGGACGGCAAGGTCGTGGAGGTCGGCGAGCCCTCCGGCGCCCAAGGGCGCCGGCTGAGCATTTTTCTCTCCCCCCTGGATGTGCACATCAACCGCGCACCCATGAACGGACGGGTGTCGGACGTGAGCTACCGGGCGGGCCATTTCTTCGCCGCCTACAAGGGCAAGGCGTCGGAGGAGAATGAGCGCAACGCCGTCGAGCTGGTGGACGACGCCGGCAGGACGCTTCGCATCGTGCAGATCGCCGGCTTTCTCGCGCGCCGGATCGTTTGCTACGTCAACCCCGGAGACTCGTTGCGGAAGGGCCAGCGTTTCGGCATGATCATGTTCGGTTCCCGGGTGGACCTTCACCTGCCCGGAGACGCCGAGATCAACGTCGCCCCGGGCCAGCGGGTTCGCGGCGGTGAAACTGTCGTAGCCAGGTTGTAAGGTGGAACGTCCCGACAACAAGGACACCAAGGACACTCCGTTCCGGAAAGTCCGGCTGATCCCGCGGGGAAAGGGCAAGCGAAATCGTCCACGGCGAGGTTCGGCCAACCGGCTGCGGCGGGGAATCTTCCTTCTGCCCAGTCTCTTCACGGCCGGCAATCTCTTCTGCGGAATCTTCGCGATCCTCTTCGCCTTCAAGGGCGAGTTCCACCACGCCGCCGTGTTGATCCTGGCCGCGCTTCTACTGGACGGCTTGGACGGCACCGTGGCGCGGCTTACCCATACCAGCAGTCAGTTCGGGATCGAGTTCGATTCGCTGGCCGACGTGGTCTCGTTCGGAGTGGCGCCGGCGGTGCTGATGTACGTCTTCGCGCTGGCTCCATGGGAAACCTGGGGCGGCCTCGGGCCGGCGGTATTCGCCGTGTGCGGCGCGTTGCGCCTGGCGCGCTTCAACGTCCAGACCTCGACCGTGGAAAAGAGCTACTTCACCGGGTTGCCGATCCCGGCGGCCGCGGCCATGATCGCCGCCACCCTCTTCATGTATTCCATGCTCGGGCTCGAGAACACCGCCGGCAAGTCCGTGGTCTTCACCGTCATCGCCTGCGGGCTGGCGGGCCTGATGGTGAGCAATTTCCGTTACCTGAGCCTCAAGCAGCATCACCTGAAGAAGCGCAGCACCATTTGGTTGTTGCTTTCCGCGCTGGCAATCATTATACTAACCATCGCTATGTGGCAGATCGTCTTGTTCTCGGCGTTATTAACGTACACCCTATCGGGTCCCCTGTTATGGCTGCTCGCCGTGCGGAAGCAACGGAGGGAAGGGCAGGCGCTGCTACAAGCCTGATCAAAGCAAACCTCAGCTTGCACTACCGAAACTCCCGCCGGACCTCCAGCGGGAGTTTTTTTTTGAGGAGGAAGACATGGGCTCCAACAACATCGTGAGCATTTTCGATACGACCCTGAGGGACGGCGAGCAGTCGCCCGGGGCCAGCATGAACATCGACGAGAAGGTCATCATCGCCCGTCAGCTCGACAAGCTGGGGGTGGACGTGATCGAGGCCGGCTTCGCCGCGTCGTCGCCGGGTGACTTCGAATCGGTGGTGCAGGTGTGCAAAGCGGTCAAGCGTCCCATCGTCCTGAGTCTGGCCAGGGCGCAGCACGGCGACATCCGCAAGGCCGTCAAGGCCGTGGAAGGAGCGCGCAAGCCCGGGCTCCATACCTTCATCGCCACCTCCGACATCCACATGAAGCACAAGCTCCGCATGTCCCGGGACGAGGTGATGGAATCCGTCGGCACGGCCGTGGCTTACGCCAGGAGGCATCTCGACTACGTGGAGTTCTCGGCCGAGGATGCCTCGCGCAGCGACCGGGACTTTCTGGTGGAAGTGTTCAGCGAGGCCATCCGGGCGGGAGCGAAGACCCTCAACATCCCGGACACCACCGGCTACGCCATTCCGTCGGAGTTCGGCGAGCTGGTGCGCTACCTGATCGAGAACACCGAGGGCTCGGAGAAGGTTACCTGGAGCGCCCATTGCCACAACGACCTGGGCCTCGCCGTGGCCAACTCGCTGGCGGCGGTGGCCAACGGGGCGCGGCAGGTGGAGTGCACGGTGAACGGCATCGGCGAACGCGCCGGCAACACCTCGCTGGAAGAGGTGGTGATGGCCCTGAAGACGCGCCAGCCGGTTTTCAATCTCGACACGCGCATTCATACCGAGCAGATCTATCCCACCTCGCGGCTGCTGTCCCAGGTCACCGGCATCACCGTGCCTCTCAACAAGCCCATCGTCGGTGACAACGCCTTCGCCCACGAGGCCGGCATCCACCAGGACGGCGTGCTCAAGCACAAGCTCAACTACGAGATCATGAAGCCCGAGACGGTGGGCATCACCGGCAACCGGCTGGTCATGGGCAAGCACTCCGGGCGGCACGCGTTCGGCGAGAGGCTGCAGCAGCTCGGGTTTTCGCTCAACAAGGACGAGGTCAACCGCGCCTTCGAGCGCTTCAAGGAGCTCGCCGACAAGAAGAAGGAGGTGTTCGACGAGGACATCGAGGCGCTGGTGGCGGACGAGGTCTTGAGGATACCGAGCCAGCCGGACCGCTACGAGTTGGTGTACATGAACATCGCGTCGAGTTCCTCGGCGGTGCCGTCGGCGACCGTGCGCATGCGCGTGGACGGCGAGGAGAAGATGGCCCACGATACGGGTGACGGGGTGGTGGATGCGTGTTATAAAGCCATCGCCAAGATCTCCGGCAGCCGCGCGCGGCTGCGGCGCTACTCGGTTTCCAGCGTCACCGGCGGCACCGACGCCCAGGGCGAGGTGTCGTGCATGCTCCAGGAAAAGGACGTCAACATCTCCGGGAAAGGTTCCCACACGGATATCATCATGGCGAGCGCGCTGGCGTACGTGAACGCTCTCAACCGTCTGGAGTATCGCAAGCGCCACCGTCAGGCTTCGGTGGAGGGGGGTCCATGAGTCACAAGGTAACGGTGCTTCCGGGCGACGGCATCGGTCCGGAAGTGGTGGCGGAAGCCATGGCGGTGCTGAGTCAGGCGGGCGACATTTTCGGCTTCGCCGTCGACGTGGAGGAGGGGCTCGTGGGCGGCGCGTCCATCGATGCCCACGGGAAACCCCTGACCGACGAGGTCCTGGCCATGGCCAAGTCCAGCGACGCGGTGGTTCTGGGAGCCATGGGGGGACCCAAGTGGGACGGACTCGACTACTCCATCCGTCCGGAGCGGGCCCTGCTGGCGTTGCGCCAGGAACTGGGGCTGTTCGCCAACCTGCGCCCGGTCAAGCTGTTCGCGCCGTTGGCGCGGGCCTCGACCCTCAAGCCCGAGGTGGTGGAGGGCACCGACCTCGTGGTCGTGCGCGAATTGACCGGCGGCATCTACTTCGGCCAGCCCAAGGGCGTCACGACCGAGGCCGACGGCACCGAGCGGGGCGTCAACACCCTGGTCTACACCACCCCGGAGATCGAACGGATCGCCCGGGTGGCCTTTGACGCCGCGCGTCGCCGGCGGGGCCGGGTGACCTCGGTGGACAAGGCCAACGTGCTGGAATCCACCGAGCTGTGGCGCAAGGTGGTGACACGCGTGCGCGACGAGGAGGGCTACGGCGACGTGGAGCTTGAACACGTGCTGGTGGACAACTGCGCCATGCAGCTCATTCGCGACCCCAGGCAGTTCGATGTCATCGTCACCACCAACATGTTCGGCGACATCCTGAGCGACGAAGCCGCCATGCTCACCGGTTCCATCGGCATGCTGCCGTCGGCCAGCCTCGGCGGCAAGGTGGGCATGTACGAGCCGGTGCACGGCAGCGCTCCCGACATCGCCGGCCAGGACAAGGCCAACCCGCTGGCCACCATCCTGACGGTGGCGCTCATGCTGCGTCATTCGTTCGACCAGGGCGGCGCGGCGGACTGCATCGAGCAGGCGGTGGAGCGGGTGCTGGAGACGGGTTGCCGCACGCTCGACATCGCCGAGGGCGAAGCCGCCGTGGTGGGCTGCAAGGAAATGGGCGAGCGTGTGCGGCGGGAGATTACCGCAAGCCAGGCGTGACGTGACGATGATGGGAGAAGAGAAATACAACGTCGCCGTGGTGGGAGCCACGGGAGCGGTGGGCGAGGAGATGCGGAAGATCCTCGAGGAGCGTCAGTTCCCCGTGGACACCCTCCGTTTGCTGGCCTCCGAGCGGTCGGCCGGGCAGCGCCTCGATTTCCGCGGCAGGCAGGTCCCGGTGGAGGTGCTGGACGACGATTCTTTCGAGGACACCGATATAGCGCTCTTCTCGGCGGGCGGATCGGTGAGCGCCCGCTACGCCCCGGCGGCGGTGGACGCGGGCGCCGTGGTGATCGACAACACCAGCTATTTCCGCATGGACGACGACGTCCCGCTGGTGGTTCCGGAGGTCAACGCCGGCAAGATCGCCGAGCACGCGCACCGGGGAATCATCGCCAACCCCAACTGCTCCACCATCCAGATGGTGGTGGCGCTGAAGCCGTTGTACGATGCGGCGGGCATCAGCCGCATCGTTGTGTCCACCTACCAGTCGGTGTCCGGGGCCGGGCGGCGGGCCATGGAGGAGCTCGGCAAGCAGACCGCCGCGCTGTTCAACAGCCGCGACGTGGAGTGCGAGCAGTTCCCGCACCAGATCGCGTTCAACTGCATCCCGCACATCGACACCTTTCTGCCCGACGGCTACACCAAGGAAGAGATGAAGATGGTCCAGGAGACGCGCAAGATCCTGGACGACCCGGAGATCCGCATGACCGCCACCACCGTGCGCGTGCCGGTCTTCTGCAGCCACTCCGAGTCCATCAACGTCGAGACCCGGAGCAAGCTGTCGGCCGCCGACGTCCGCGCCATCCTGCGTGAGGCTCCCGGCGTGCTGCTCCAGGACGACCCCAAGAGCAACGACTACCCGCTGGCCACCGAGGCGGCGGGCAAGGACGCCACCTACGTCGGGCGCATCCGCGAGGACGATTCCGTGGAGAACGGCATCAACCTGTGGGTGGTCGCCGACAACCTGCGCAAGGGCGCGGCCCTGAACGCGGTGCAGATCGCCGAGATCCTGATCCGGGACTACTACCACTGACTTGTGACGCTGTAGTCGGCGTCCCCTAACGGCATGAACGTCCGACTGACCCTCGAGTACGACGGCACCGAGTACCAGGGATGGCAGGTCCAGCCCGGCGGAGCGACGATCCAGGGCATCCTGGAGGACGCGCTCGCCGTGCTGCTGAAGCAGCGGGTCCGCGTCCATGGGTCGGGACGCACCGACGCGGGTGTCCATGCGCTTGGGCAGGTGGCCAATTTCGCGTGTCCCAACGGCCGCGACTTCGCACGCCTGCAGCGGAGCCTCAACGCCCTGACGCCGGACGACATCACGGTGAAGTCCGCCGAGGAGGCGGCTCCCTCCTTCGACGCCAGGAGGGATGCGACGAAACGCGTCTACGAGTACCGGCTTTGGAACCACCCCTGGCGGTCGGTGTTCAACGAACGCTATTCGTGGCACGTCGCCAGGCCCTTGCGCGTCGACGTCATGCGCGAGGCGCTGGCCGCGCTGGAAGGCGAGCACGACTTCTCGTGCTTCCGCGCCGCCGGCTGCGGCGCCGCCACCGCGGTCCGGCGAATCTACCGCAACGAGCTGTACCCGTGGGAGGACCACTGGGTGTACCGCATCGAGGCCACCGGCTACCTCCGCCACATGGTGCGGAACATCGTCGGCACCCTGGTGCAGATGGGGCTGGGCGAACGGAACCCGGGCGACCTTCCAGCGTTAATCGACAGCCGCGACCGCACCCTGGCCGGCCCCACCGCGCCCGCACGAGGCCTCTTCCTGGTCGAGGTATCCTACGGTCCGTCCCAATCCCCCCGCCCGGATTCCGCACCGTAGCGATCCCTGCCCGGACCGATGAATTAGGCCGCACGGCGACACTGCCGCAAGGCACCCCGGTCAAGCCCCCGGGACGACGTTGGGTCCGCCCTCCGGCGTCCCGGGGGCTTGACCGGGGTGCCCTCCTGGATGCCCGTGACGACAAGTCAAGCGCCCTTGGCCCTCCCGTATTCCTTTCGTCAAGACTCGGCGTTCACCCTGCCCGCCACCCCCCCTCGCTTGAATTACCCAAGGCCGCTGGCTATCATTCCCGCCGAGGAGAAACCGACCCATGTCCGAACGTACACTCTATGACAAGGTCTGGGACAGCCACGCCGTAACGACGCTGTCCACCGGACAGACCCAGCTCTTCATCGGATTGCATCTGGTCCACGAGGTCACCACCCCGCAGGCGTTCGACATGATGCGGGAACGCGGCCTCTCCATCGCCTATCCCGAGCGGACCTTCGCCACCGCCGATCACATCATACCCACGGACACCCAGGTCCGGCCCTTCGCCGACGAGCAGGCCGAGGCGATGATGGCGGCGTTGGAAAGGAACGTCCGCGACTTCGATATCGAGTTCTACGGCCTGGGGAGCGACCGGCAGGGCATCGTCCACGTCATCGGCCCGCAGCTCGGCCTGACCCAGCCGGGCATGACCCTGGCCTGCGGCGACAGCCACACGAGCACCCACGGCGCCTTCGGCACCCTGGCGTTCGGCATCGGCACCAGCCAGGTCCGCGACGTGCTGGCCACCCAGACCCTGTCCATGGACCGGCTCGACGTCCGGCGCATCAACGTCAACGGCAGCCTCCCCCTCGGGGTGCACGCCAAGGACGTGATCCTGACCATCATCCGGACCCTCGGGGTCGGCGGCGGCAAGGGATTCGCCTACGAATACGGCGGGGCCGTGGTGGATGCCATGAACATGGACGAGCGCATGACCGTCTGCAACATGAGCATCGAGGGCGGTGCGCTGGTGGGCTACGTCAACCCCGACGACACCACCTACGAGTACCTGCTGGGCCGGCCGTTCGCGCCCAAGGGCGAGGCCTTCGACCGCGCGGTGGCGTACTGGCGCTCCATGGCGTCGGACCCGGACGCTAGCTACGACGACGTGGTGGACATCGACGGCTCGGCCATCGAGCCCACGGTCACCTGGGGCATCAATCCCGGGCAGGCGGTGGGCGTGCTGGAGAACATGCCCCGCCCCGAAGACCTGAAAGACCCCCAGACCGTGGAGAAGGCCTACCAGCACATGGGCTGGACCCCCGGGGCGCCGATCCTCGGCACGCCCATCGACGTGGCGTTCATCGGTTCCTGCACCAACTCGCGGTTCTCGGACCTGGTGGCCGCGGCGCGGATCGCCAAGGGGGGGCAGGTATCCTCCGGCGTGCGCGCCCTGGTGGTGCCCGGCTCCGTGGAGGTGAAGAAACAGGCGGAGGCGGCGGGGCTCGACCGGGTGTTCACCGAGGCCGGCTTTCAGTGGCGGGAGGCCGGGTGCTCCATGTGTCTGGCCATGAACCCCGACAAGCTCCAGGGCCGGGAGGTGTGCGCGTCGTCGTCCAACCGCAACTTCATCGGCCGCCAGGGGAGCCCGGAAGGGCGGACCCTGCTGATGAGCCCCGCCATGGTGGCCGCGGCCGCCCTCAACGGCAAGGTCGTGGACGTGCGGGACTACAACTGAACGAGGTCGGAATGAGCGACATCAAGCAGGTGAGCGGCAGGGCGGTGGTGGTGCGGGGGCACGATATCGACACCGATCGGATCGTTCCCGCCCGCTACCTCAAGGAGATCACCTTCAGCCGCATGGGCGAGTACCCGTTCTTTGACGAACGCTACGATTCGGACGGCAACCCGGTGGACCATCCCTTCAACGAAGCCCGTTTCCAGGGCGCCGAGGTGCTGGTGGTGAACCGCAACTTCGGCTGCGGGTCGTCGCGGGAGCACGCCCCGCAGGCCCTCTACCGCTGGGGCATCCGGGCCATCATCGGCGAGTCCTTCGGCCCCATCTTCGCCGGCAGCAGCGTGCTCCTGGGCATGCCCGCCGTGATGGTCTCCTCCGAGGACATCGGAAAGCTCATGACGCTGGTGGAGTCCGACCCCCAGGCGGAGTTCACGGTGGATCTCGACGCCAGGAAGGTCCGCCTGCCCGACGGCAGCGACATGGACCTCGACATCGGCGACGGCCACCGCAACGCCCTGACCACGGGCTCGTGGGACTCCACCGCGCTGTTGCTCGGCAACATGGACGAGGTCGGCAAGACCGCCGAGAAGCTGCCCTACACCAAGAACTTCGAGGACCCCGCGCCGCTGTAGGGCGACCGCGGGTCGCCCCTACACATGCCCAGCGCTGAACCCCGTAGGGGCGACCCGCGGCCGCCCCGGCGGGCTCACGACGAACCGATGCGGTCATTCCCGCTTTCCAGGCTGTGTCAAAACACCATCTGGGAGAGGCAACAACCCCCGAATCGTCATTCCCGCGAAAGCGGGAATCCAGGGGCGGGGAGGCCGGGTGCCGCCCCTGCCTAACCCTCTACCTGCGGCAGCACCTTCTCCACGAACGCATCCAGTTGCGCGAGGTCGGAGATGGCCAGGCCGATGATCAGGGTCTGGAGACCGCCGGCGAAGATCCGGTTGATGCCGTCGGCGCAGGCTTCGGCGCTCCCCACCAGCATGTACTTCTCCACGTCCATCCGCACCTTGCCGTAGTAGCGGACGAGATAGTTCTCGCACGCCTCCACCGCCTTGCTCTTGTCGTCGTTGATGGCGATGAACGTGAGCCCCGCCTTCTCGATGTCGTCGGGATTCCTCCCGGCGGCGCGCGCATGGGCGCTGATCTTGTCCCACACCGCATCGAAGTTGTGCACGGCGTTGCTGCCGCAGATGTAGCCGTCGGCGAACCGCCCGACACGCTTCAGGACGGGTTCGGCGCCGCCGCCCATCCAGATGGGAGGATGGGGCGACTGGACGGTGTCGGGGCCGAAGCGGGTGCTGTGGAGGTCGAAGAAGCGGCCGTGGTGCTCCACTTCCTCCTCGGTCCAGAGCCGCTTCATGAGCGCGAGGGACTCCTCCGCGCGGCTGCCCCGGTGCTCCCAGGGGACCTCCACCGAGGTGAAGTCGCTCTCCCGGCTGCCGAAGCCGATGCCCAGGGTCACTCTGCCGTTGGACAGGAAGTCGAGGGTGGCCACGGTCTTGGCTAGGAGCGCGGGGTGGCGCAGCGCCGACAGCAGCACCGACGTCCCCAGCCGGATGCGTTCGGTGACGGCAGCCGCCGCCGCCAGCACGGTCAACGCCTCCAGGTTGTCATAGGCGATGCGATCGATGGTCCACAACGAATGCAGGCCCGCCTGGTCGCATGTCCGCGCCATGTCCGTGACGTAGCCCGGCCCGATGTGGGGGGCCGGATTGACGAAGCAGATACCGAGGTTTCCCATGGTGATGATCCTTTCCGGGAGGTAGGAGGTTCGCTGTCGCGACCGCTTCCACGCGGGCGTTCGTAGCTGGTTCAAGACATACGATACCAGTCCTACTAGTTCTTTTCCCCCAATCCCGCAACGGGGGCCGGCTGCGTGAGAGCACCGTGGGCAGGAACCGCGTCAGCTTGACAGTCCTTCCAGACCTCGATATATCCCTGTGGATTTTCGAAGGGGCAGAAGGGAGTCCGTATGTTGGAAGCCGCCACCATGGCGATCGACAACCTCCTGGTTCCGACCCGGCTGATGTACCTGTTCATCGGCGTGCTCATGGGTCTGGCCCTGGGCGCGATACCCGGGCTGGGAGGCCTCGTCGGGCTCGCCATCCTGCTCCCCTTCACCTTCGACATGGACTCCTTCGAGGCGTTCGCCATCATGATCGGACTGATCTCGGTGACGAGCACCTCCGACACCATCCCGTCGGTCCTTTTCGGCGTCCCCGGAACCTCGGCATCCCAGGCTACCATCCTCGACGGCCACCCCATGGCCAAGAAGGGGGAGGCCGGGCGGGCCTTCGGCGGCGCCTACATGGCCTCGCTCATGGGCGGCCTGTTCGGCTCGCTGATTCTCGCGCTTTCCATCCCGGTGCTCCGTCCCATCGTGTTGGCGTTCGGCTCGCCGGAGTTCTTCATGCTGGGGCTGCTGGGCATCTCCATGGTGGCGGTGCTGAGCGGCAACGCGCCGGTGAAGGGGCTCATCGCCGGCGCCATCGGCCTGTGCGTGGGCATGGTGGGCATGGATCCCCAAACGGGCGTGCTCCGCTGGGTCTTCGGACAACTGTACCTCTGGGACGGCGTGCCGCTGGTCCCGGTGGCGCTGGGCATCTTCGCCATTCCCGAGATCGTCGACCTGACCATCCGCGGCACGCGCATCGCCGACGTGCCCAAGGAGCGCCTGCAGGGAGTCCTGTTCGGCATCCGCGACGCGTTCCGCAACTGGTTCCTGGTGCTCCGTTGCGGCGTCGTGGGCGTCTTCGTCGGCGCCATCCCCGGGCTGGGCGCGTCGGTGGTGGACTGGTTCGCCTACGGCCACGCCATCCAGACCGAGAAGGGCGCCAACGAGACTTTCGGCACCGGCGACGTGCGCGGCGTGCTGGCCCCCGAAGCGGCCAACAACGCCAAGGAAGGCGGCGCGCTGATCCCCACCATCGCCTTCGGTGTGCCCGGCAGCGCCTCCATGGCGTTGCTGCTGGGGGCCATGACCATCCAGGGGCTGACCCCGGGCTCGGCCATGCTCACCAAGGACCTGGCGGTCACCTACACGATGATCTGGAGCCTGGCCATCGCCAACATTTTCGGCACCGTGGCCTGCATGCTGCTGACCAACACCCTGGCCAAGATCGCCATGGTGCGCATCAACCTGCTGACGCCGCTGGTGGTGGTCATCGTGTTCCTGGCGTCGTTCCAGGCCACCCGGCACTACGGCGATCTGTGGTCGCTGCTGTTCTTCTCGCTGCTGGGCTGGTTCATGAAGCGGTTCAGTTGGCCGCGGCCGCCGCTGATCCTGGGGCTTGTGCTGAGCGGCATCATCGAGAACTACCTCTTCATCTCCATCAGCCGCTATGGCGCCACCTGGATGATGCGCCCCATCGTGATGATCGTGATGGTGCTCATCGTCGCAAGCCTGTACTACGGCGTTCGCAACGCGCGCAAGCAGCAGGAGCTCGCCAAGATGCGCGATTCGCAAGTCGAGCGCGAGCAGAGCGGGGGCGGCGATGAAGCTTAAGGCAAACCCGGGTGCGCTGTTCACCGTTTTCGTCCTGCTGCTGATGATCGGGCTGGTGGCGACCGCCAAGCAGTGGCAGTACCAGGCCCGCCTGTTCCCCTGGACGATCGGCATCCCCACCATGGTGCTGTGCTTCCTGCAACTGGGGCTGGACCTGTTCCGCGGCAAGGACGCCGACGAGGACGTCGCCGGAATGATGGACCTGCCGGTGGACCGCAGCGTTCCGGTGGCGGTGGTGGTCCAGCGCGCGATCAATATCTTCGCGTGGATCTTCGGCCTGTACCTGTCCATCTGGGTCATCGGGTTCATCCTGAGCGTGCCGCTCTTCCTGCTCCTCTACCTGGGCCTTCAGGCGGGAGAGACGTGGAAGGTCGCGGTGACCTACATGGTGGTGATGATGGTGTTCATGATCGGCGTCTTCGAGATGGTGTTGCACATCCCGTGGCCGGCGGGGTTGATTAACGGGCCGCAAGAGTTCATTCTGGGGCTGGTTGAACGGTACTTGTCGAGCCTCGTTCCGATTTGACGGCGGGGCAAAATTTCGGTCGATAGGGCTCTTGACTTTTGCCGCAAGGCTTACGTATAAAGGGAGCCGTCTGGATCGGCGGAACAAATAACCAAAGGGAGGTACGTATGGCAAGGAAGAGTCTAGTCGGATTGGCAGCGGCCCTGGGAGCGTTGTTTCTGCTGTCGACTGTCGCGATGGCGATGGGCCCCAAGCTCATGGTCGACGTGGGCGGAAAGAAGAAGGGCCGGCTGCAGGTCAAGATCTCGGCGGAAGGCCTGAAGCCCGGCCAAGAGGTCGGCATCCGGACCATGATGGGCGGCGTCCTGTCGGACGTGAGCTTCCTGGCGAAGCCCTCCGTCGAGAAGGCGGACGACAAGGGCATGGTCTCCACGACCTGGGGCATCCGGGGACGGACCATCAAGCGTCTGCTGAAGCCCGGCGACCACGAGGTCATGCTGGTGGACGGGGATGGCAACACGCTTGCAAAAGCAAAGCTGACCATACCCGCTGCGAAGAAATAGGTTTTCGTGCGGAAGGAGCGTCGCTGGGTTCCGCCCCAGCCATGCTCCTGACGCAGGTCGGTTCCGCAAGGAGCGGCCGTCAAGAACAGACGGGCTGAGGAACTCGGTGTACGGAGTCCTCGGCCCGTTTGCGTTCAGGGGCGTCGTGTGCTCGGAATGATGGTTCCAGTGGCGTTTTCTGCTGCTGTTGAGGGGAGTAAACGGATGGGGAGTAAACGGATCATGAAGACATCGAGAATGGCGAGTTGGTGCACCCTGTTTTTTCTTCTGGCCTTCGCCTTTTTAACGACGACGGCGGCAGCCAAGAACGTAACCATTCTGATCGGCTATCCGCCCGGCGGAGGCCATGATATCGAGGCGCGCGTCATGGGGCGGTACCTCGGCAAGTACCTGCCCGGAAACCCGAAGGTCCTGGTCCAGAACATGCCTGGAGCCGGCGGCATGATCATGTCGTCGTACGTCTACAACCGGGCCAAGCCGGACGGGAACACCATCGGCCTTTTCGGCAGCAGCCATGGAATGCAGGCAGTGCTGGCGCCGCCGGAGATGGTCAAGTACGACCTTTTGAAGATGCCGATCGTCTGGTCCGTTGCCGGCATTCAGGTTCATTTGACCCGTGACTTTCTCGGTGCGAGGAACGCGGACGACTTGGTAAACAAGGTCGACCGCTCGAAGATCGCGGTGGCCGGCCGCTCCAAGCAGGGCTCCTCGTGCCTGCGCGGGCAGTTGGCCTTGCGGCTCCTGGGCATCGAGAAGTACACGGCGGTTTGCGCTTATGGGGGAACGTCGCCCATCAGGGCCGCCATGGAACGGAGCGAGGTGAGCTACTTCGTGGCCAGCGACGCGCACCTGGTGGGTGGCGGCGCCTTCGTGGACCTGCACAAGCGCGGGCTGGTGTTCCCCATGTACCAGAGCGGCATCCTCAAGAGCGACGGCACCATCGCGCGGTCCGCCACGGTCAAGGGGGACGTCCCCACGCTGTACGAGGTGTACAAGGCGGTCCACAAGAAGGAGCCCTCGGGGCCTGACTGGGAGGCGTGGCGCGCCATCGGGCTCGGCATCTCGAACCTGACCCGCACCCTGGTGCTGCCTCCGGGCATCGCCGGAGCCAAGGTCGGGGAGTTGCGCGAGGCGGTGGGGAAGATGGCCAGGGACCCGGGTTTCATCAAGGACTGGGAGAGGGTGTTCGGACAGAAGCTCGCCCCGGTGCTCGTGAGTCCGGAGGACGCCACCAGGATCCGCGACGAGACCATGGCGCCCGCCGAGTGGCAGACCCATCTCCGCAAGTTCGTCGGCACCAAGTAACGTTGGGGTGAACGGAGAGGGTATCCCATCCATTCTCGAAAGGGAGGAATCGCATGACCATACGCAGAGTATCGTTGTTGTTCGTGTGCTGTGCGGTGCTGGGGCTTCTCGCCTTGGGCTCCGCCCATGCCTTCACCGAGGGCAAGAGAATCCAGATCCTTTCCGGCTATTCGCCCGGCGGCGGGCACGATACCGAAGGGCGGCTCATCGGCCGGTGGATCGGCAAGTACCTTCCCGGCAAGCCGTCGAAGGTGGTCAAGATCAACATGCCCGGGGCGGCCGGGCTCATTCATGGCGCCTATGTCCACCACAAGGCCAAGAAGGACGGCCTCACGTGGTCGATCATGGGCTCGTCGCACCTGGGCAACCAGGCCCTGAAGGATCCCAAGCCCAACTTCGACCTGACCAAGATGCCGACGATCTTCGGCACCAGCGGCGCCTCCGCGGCCATCGTCCGGGACTTCCTCAAGGTCAAGACCGGCGTCGATCTGACCAAGATCGATCCCACGAAGATCGCGGTTTCCGGACGTTCCATCAACGGCCCGTCTTTTCTGAACGACGTTATCGGTCTCGACCTGTTGGGCATCAAGGGCTACAGCTATGCGGTGGGGTACCCCGGCACCGCCCAGATGGCTTTGGCGTTCCTGTCGGGTGAAATCTCCTACGTGGGAGGCACCGGGTTGCACCACGTGCTCGGGTCCAGCGGGCGTTACTACGGGCCTATCCAGGAGGGTGTGGCCATCGCCATCTGGCAGGGTGGCGTACTGACCCCCGAGGGAAAGGTCATCCGTTCCCCGGGTACGGACATACCCACGTACGAGGAGGTCTACAAACAGGTGAAGGGCAAGGCCCCTTCGGGTCCGGCGTGGGAGGCGTACAAGCTTACGGGTCCCACCATGCGGACCCTCAACCGTACTCTGGTATTGCCTCCGGGCACGCCGGCGGATCGTGTGGCGGCTATTCGGGCCGCCTTCGACAAGTTGTACTCCGATCCCGCCTACATAAAGGAGTGGGAGCGAATCTTCGGACTCAAGCTGGACTATATCCGCGGTCCGGACGCGGACAAGATCCTCAAGACCCTGCTCGAGCCCTCGCCGGGGTGGGATTACCTCAAGAAAGAGTACATCCCCGCGTTGCTGGCCCGCAAGAATAAATAACCCAACCCCATTGCCGACCGGCGCGGTTCGCGCGCCGGACGGCAATGACCTCCCAACGGCGAAACAGCATATGAAGAAGGATATACGCACCTGGATCGACCAGTTGCGGGGCGCCGGCGTGCTCGACACCATCTCCAAGCCGGTGGACCCGCGGACCCAGATGGGGGCGCTCCTGTGGCAGTCCCGTGAACGGGCCCTGCTCTTCGAGAACCTCGACGGCTTCCCGGGGTGGCGCTGCCTCGGGCAGGCGCCCGGCGACGTGAGGCTGGCGCCGCTGGCCTTCGGCGTCGACCGCAACGAGATGGTGCCCGAGTTCGTCCGCCGCACGCAGACGGCCGGCACCACCCGCATCGTGTCCTCGGGTCCGGTCAAGGAGCGCGTCTTCAAGGACGACGAGGTGGACATCACGAAGCTGCCGATCCACCAGTGCGGCATCCGCGACGGCGGCCCTTTCATCTCCGCCGGGCTGATGATCTCCAAGGACCCGGACACCGGCAACCGCAACCTGAGCTTCCACCGCCTGCAGATGAAGGGACCGCGCAAGACCGGCATCCTGCTCTACCCGCGCCACGGCTGGGCCAACTACCAGAAGCACGAGTCCAAGGGCGAGGGCATGCCGGTGGCCTTCATGATCGGCCACCACCCCATGTACTACTTCGCCGCCGCCACCACCACGGACTACGGCCGAGACGAGTTGACCATCGCCTCGGGGCTCCTGCAGGAAGAGGTGGAGATGGTGAAGTGCGAGACCATCGACATGGAGGTGCCGGCCCAGGCAGAAGTGGTGCTGGAAGGGGAGATCCTCCCCCACGTGCGCGAGGAGGAGGGCCCGTTCAGCGAGTTCCAGGACTACTACCTGGCGGGGGCCGGGCAGAACCCGGTGTTCCAGGTCAACGCCGTCACCATGCGCGGCGACGCCATCTTCAAGAACATCCAGAACGGCGCCGAGGTGGAGGGTTGCGTCTACCACAAGGTGCCCATGTCGGCGCAGATTCTCCGGCGGGTGCGAAGCGTCGGCGGCGGCGCCCAGGTGAAGAACGTGCTGGTGCTGCCGGGCATCTTCGGCCTCGTGGTACAGATGAACGCGCGCTACTACGGCGAGGCCCGGAACGTGCTCATGGCCGCGCTTTCCAGCGAGTACCAGCACCCCAAGGTGGCCATCGCGGTGGACGAGGACGTCGACATCTTCAACTACGCCGACGTGCTGTGGGCCATCTCCACCCGCGTCAATCCGGCCGAGGACATCATCACCATCGCCGGCGCCAAGATCCACGCCATGGACCCCTCGTGCGCGGAGATGGGAGAGCCCGGCGCGCCGGGCTGGCACCGCCTGGGCGGCAAGGTCATGATCGACGCCACCAAGCCGCCGGAGTGCGACCCCGCCCGGCGCTACGAGTTCGACCGCCTGCAGCCCATGGGCGCGGGCAAGGTGCGGCTGGAGGATTTTCTCTAGCAGCCTCCGGCGCCCTCTCCCTCCGGGAGAGGGTCGGGGTGAGGGTGGAAGGGATCCATCGCCTCTGCCAAGAAAGGAGTCTCCGTTGAGCGACGTGGCCATCATTTCCGGCGGCGGCAACGGCATCGGCCGTAGCGTCGCGTTACGTTTCGCCCGCGCCGGCATCGCCGTCGCCATCGCCGACGCGGACCGGGAGGGCGCGGCAGGGGTCGTGGGCGAGCTTACCGCCGCGGGCGCGCAGGCGCGCGCCTACGGTGTCGACGTCACCCGGGCTGCCGAAGTCAAGGAGGTGGTGGCGCAGATCCGCGAGGATTTCGGCGCCGTCGACATCCTCGCCAACCTGGCCGGCGGCACTATTCACACCAAGGCCGTGGAGGACCTCTCCTGGGCGGAGTGGCGCGAGGTGCTGGACGTCAACCTCAAGGGCACCTTCCTCTTCTGCCGCGAGGTGGCGCCGTTGATGATGGAGCAACGGCGCGGCCGCATCGTCAACACCGCCTCCAACTACGGCCTCACCGGCTGCGCCCTGCGCACACCCTATTCTGCCGCGAAGGCCGGAGTCCTGGGCTTCACCAAGTCCCTGGCCCAGGAGCTGGCGCCCTACGGCGTCCTGGTCAACGTCGTTGCCCCCGGCCCCACGGACACGCCGCGGGTCCTGGCCCACGCCGCCCCCGGCTCCCGCGAGGCCTGGAAGCCGCTCATTCCCATGGGGCGCACCGGCCAGCCCGAGGACATCGCCGAGGGCTTCTACTTCCTCGTGAGCCCCGAGAACACCTACATTACCGGCTACACGCTCAACGTCAACGGCGGCCTGGTGATGAACTGAACTTCACACTATGTAGAGTTCGCAATCGGGAGGAAGAAAAGGCATGGCGGAAGCCAAAGACTACATCATCGGTATCGATACGGGGGGCACCTTCACGGACGTGGTGGTGATGTCCCCAAGCGGAGAGGTGTGGACCGCCAAGGCGTCGACGACGCCGGACGAGTTCTCCCGGGGCGTGATGGACGCCCTGACCGAAGCCTCACGGGTGCTTGGGGTGGATCGCACCGAGCTACTGAACCAGGCGGTGCTCTTCAAGCACGGCAGCACCGTGGCCACCAACGCGCTCATCACCCGCACCGGGGTCAAGGTGGGCTTCATCACCACCCGCGGCTTCGAGGACACCACCGAGATCATGCGCGCCATCGGCCGGGTGGACGGCCTGTCCGAAGAGGAGATCCGTCACGCCACCTGGGTCACCAAGCCCGAGCCCCTGGTTCCCCGCGAGCGGGTGCTGGGCGTGCGCGAACGCATCGACTACCGGGGCGAGGTGGTGGTGCCGCTGTCCCGCGAGGACGTGATGGACGCTATCCGCAAACTTGTGGACGAGGAAGGCTGCGAGGCCATCGCCGTGAGCCTGCTGCACGCCTGGGCCAACGCCAGGCACGAAGACGACGTGCGCGCCCTGGCCCGGGAGGCCGACCCGTCCAACAAGGTGTTCTGGTCCTTCGGCAGCGAGCTGGCCCAGGTGGCGGGCGAGTACGCGCGCGCCAACACGGCCATCATCAACAGCTTCCTCGGCCCCACCGTCGACCGCTACCTCGGCGGCCTCCAGACCAAGCTCGAGGAGGGCGGCCTGGAGGGGCCGTTCCTGATCATGCAGGGCAACGGCGGTGTCGCCCATCGCGCCCACGCCACGCCGGTGTCGAACCTCCAGTCCGGTCCGGCCGGCGGCGCCATCGCGTCGGCCTACGTGGCCGGCCTGCTGGGCCATCCCAACGTCATCACCGCGGACATGGGCGGCACCAGCTTCGACGTGGGCCTCATCACCGAGGGCTACTGGCGTTACGCCGCCGAGCCCATCGTCGAGCGTTTCCGGATGCTGCAACCCATCATCGACATCCAGTCCATCGGCGCCGGCGGCGGCACCATCGCCCGGGTCGACGAGGAGACCGGCCGCCTGCTGGTGGGACCTCAGAGCGCAGGCGCGAGCCCCGGGCCGGTGTGCTACGACGGCGGCGGCGAGGAGGTCACGGTCACCGACGCCGACCTCGTGCTCGGCATCATCGATCCCGACTACTTCCTAGGCGGGCGCAAGTCGCTGAACGCGGAAAGGGCCGAGAAGGCGGTGGAGGAGAAGATCGCCAAGCCGCTGGGTCTGAGCACCGTCGAAGCCGCGGCCGGCGTCTACGACATCGTCAACAGCAAGATGTCCGACCTGATCCGCCAGCAGGTGGTGCGCACCGGGCACCTGCCCGAGGAGTTCGTCATCTACGCCTTCGGCGGCGCCGGGCCGGTGCATTCGGCCGGCTTCTCCGCCGAGCTCGGCATCAACAAGATCTACATCTTTCCCACCTCGCCGGTCTTCTCCGCCTTCGGCGTGGCCGCGGCGGACGTCATCCACACGCGGGTGATGACCTGCCAGTACATCTTCCCGGCCCAGCCCGAGGGCCCCAACGAGCGGCTCGACACCATCGAGAACGAGCTGAGCGAGATCATGACCGGCGAGGGCTTCAAGGCCGGCCAGGTGGAGTTCCGCCGGTTCTTCACCATGCGCTACCGCCGCCAGACCGCCGGGGTGGAGATCCCGCTGCCGTGGGACCGCATGACCGACGAGCGGCTCAAGGAGCTGCAGGAGATGTTCGAGACCAAGTACGAGGAGCTCTACGGCGTGGGCGCGGGCTACACCAAGGCCGGCATGGAGGTCAGCGCCATCCGGGTGGACGCCGTCGGCCTCGTGACCAAGCCGGAGCTCAAGCCCCAGCCGGTGGAGGAGGGCGACGGCTCCCAGGCGGTCAAGGGCAAGCGCAACGTCTACTTCACCCGACCCGAGCGTGGGTTCATCGAGACTCCGGTGTACGACAACGCGCTGCTCAAGGCGGGCAACGAGGTGGCGGGTCCGGCCATCCTGGAGCTGCCCTTCACCACCATCCCGGTGCCGCCGGGAGCGAAGGTCACGGTGGACGAATATCTGAACCTGGTGATGGAGATCTAGGAGCTGGACTGCCCGGATGAGCACCATGCGGGCGACCGCCGGTCGCCCCTACCAGAGGTCGTCCGGCCACCGTAAGCTCCCGGGACAATTGAGGAGAGACTGATGGAACCGACGGCGGTTGATCCCATTAAATACGAAATGTACTTCCATCGGCTCTGGGCCATCGGCGAAGAGGGCCGCATGACGCTGCAACGCGTCACCGCCTCGCCCATCGTCGCCCAGGGCGGCGAGTGCATGAGCTCGTTCTACGACACCGAGGGCGTCATGGTGCTGGCGTGCTCCGGCCACCTGCGGTTCGCCGCGGCCACCTCCCAGGCCATCAAGAACATGATCGAGTACTTCAAGGAGTCGCCCGGCTTCTACGACGGCGACCAGTTCTTCTTCAACGATCCCTACGTGGCCGGCTCCCACACCTACGACATGATGGTCATCAAGCCCATCTTCTACGACGGCGAGCTGATCGCCTGGACCGCCACCAGCACCCACACCGCCGACACCGGCGGCGTGCTCCGCGGCGGCGCGCTGGAGATCTTCCACGAGGGCATCTGCATCAGCGGCCTCAAGATCGTCGAGAAGGGCGAGTTCCGGGAGGACGTGTTCCGCACCCTCGTCGGCATGTGCCGGGACCCGCAGTACGTGGGTCTGGACATGAAGGCCATGATCGCCGGCAACAACGTCTGCGCCGACCGCTACCTCGGGCTGGTGGAGAAGTTCGGCCCCGAGTTCGTCGAGGCCGCCGGCCGGCGCATGATCGAGGACTCCGAGGCCAAGGCCCGGGCCAAACTGCGCTCGCTGCCGGACGGCACCTGGGTGTCGCGGGAGTACGTCACGACCCTGGACCGCAAGTCCCGCAAGGCCGTGGCCCAGCAGCTCTACTGCACCATGACCAAGAAGGGCGACGAGCTGGAGTTCGACCTCGAAGGCACCAGCCCCCAGACCGACACCGACCACAACTCGACCTTTCCCAGCACGGCGGCGCACATCACGCTGGCGCTCACCAACGCGCTCTTCTGGGACGTGCCCTGGAGCGACGGCAAGATGAAGCCGGTGACCCTCAAGATACCCGAGGGCACCATCCTGAACTGCACCTTCCCGGCGGCCTGCGGCGCCGCGCCGCGGGTGGGCAACGTGCTGGTCTCCACCATCTGCGAGTGTGTCTCCAAGATGCTCTACGCGGCCGGGCGGGCGGAGGACGTCAACGCCTCCACCACCGGCAACCTGGCCTACGCGGGCGGCCCCGGCTACTTCTACGGCGGCCACACCCGGGACGGAATCCGCGTGGCGCAAGGCCTCTACGACATCCACGGCGCGGGCATGGGCAGCGCGCCGATTCGGGACGGGGTCAACACCGGCGGTCACATGAACATCCCCTCCGCCGGCATCAGCGACATCGAGCGCATCGAGATGCAGTACCCGTTCCTCTACTTCACCCGCGGACACAACCCCGACGGAAGCGGCTTCGGCCAGTACCGCGGCGGCCTCGGCAGCTACCGCATCTACTGGATCTACGGCTCCCAGGACTGCAGCGTGGACTACAAGCCCTACGGCGGCGTGGCCCAGGGCGGCTACGGCCTGTGCGGCGGCTATCCCACCGGCAAGAGCGTGCTGCGCTACATGGTGGACGCGGGCATGGAGCTGCTGGACCGGGTCAAGCAGGGCGAGTACCCCGACGGCACCGGCATGCGCGACGGCACCTGGGGCAAGGTGGTCCATCCCGAAGGCGTTCCGGAGCGAGTGGCGTTGCCGGAAGGCAGCCTGCTCATCGACTACGTGGCCGGCGGCGGCGGTTTCGGCGACCCGTTGGAACGCGACCCCGCGCTGGTGCTGCGGGATTTCGGTCGCGGCTGGCTCACCCCCGAGATCGGCGAGGAGGTGTACGGCGTGGTGCTGGCCCAGGACGGCCGGTCCGTGGACGATGCGGCTACGCAGAGCCTGCGGGAGCGCATCCGCGCCGAGCGCAAGCAGCTCGGCGAGCCGCCCTCGGGGAAGACTTCTGCGCTGGACCCGGCGCAGGCGGGGGAGTACGAATCGGTGCTGCGCTTCCACGCGAGCCTGGAGATCGCGCGCCGCAACGGCCGGCACGCCATCCGCTGCATCCAATGCGGCCACCTCTACTGCGGCGCCGAGGAGAACTACAAGAACTACGCCCTGCGCCGCATCCTGGACCTGAACGACTACATGGAGGACGCGTTGCCGTCCGGCGAGCCGTACATCGGCGAATACCACGAGTACAGTTGTCCGGGCTGCCAGGTGCAGTTGCAGGTGGACCTGTTCTGTCCTCCAATGGGGGGCGATCCGATCCTGTGGGACACCCGAATCGACGTTTGACGCCGTGCGGCCGGGGCAGCACCCGGCCTCGGCGGATCGCCCGCCGATGGGACGCCGACAAGTGTAGGTCGGATTAGCGAAGCGTAATCCGACAAGGGCCCAACGCCAGACCGCAAGGAGACTTCGATGAGCGACGACAAGACCAAGATCGTAACCGGATTGGGCAAGGCGGAGCTGCACCGGGTGCTGGTCCGCAACATCGACCTGACCCAGGACATACTGGGCAAGCTCAGCTTCGGACAGATGACGTTCCTCATGCTGGTGGGCCGCATTCCCAGCGAGGACGAGGGGCGCATGACCGACGCTATGCTCAACGTCCTGGTGGAGCACGGCATGGTGGGGAACATCATCGCCGCCCGCTTCACCGTGTCGACGGCGCCCGAGGCCATTCAGGGGGCGGTAGCCGCCGCCCTGCTGGGGGCCGGCAGCGTCCACCTGGGCTCGTCGGAGTACTGCGCGAAGATGCTGCAGGACGCGCTGCCGCTGGATAGCGACGGCGCCGACCTGGCCACCACGGCCCAGGGGGTGGTGGAAGACCACGCCGTCCGCCGGCAGCGCATCGCCGGCATCGGCCACGCCACCCACTCCGAGGGCGATCCCCGCGCCGACCGGCTGTACGAGATCGCCGCCGAGACCGGCGTGCGCGGGCGCTACTGCGAGCTGCTGGAAGAGATCAAGAAGATCGCGGAGGCGCGCCACAACCGCGGCCTCCCCATCAACGTCACCGGCGCCATCGCCGCCATCGCCTCCGACATGGGGCTCCAGTGGCAGATGGCCAAGGCCTTCGCCCTCATCGGCCGCACCTTGGGCGCCATGGCCCACATCGGCGAGGAACTCAAGAGCCCCATGCACCGGCGCATCAGCAACCTGGTGCGTTCCAACCTGTCCTACGAGCCGTAAAGGGCCAAGGGCCTGCCCGCCACATGGGGCGACCGCCGGTCGCCCCTACAAGTCATCGTGAGGTGTGACCGGGTTCGCCTGGGCGCTTCACAATAGCCCGGGACCAACCCCCTCTCCCTCTGGGAGAGGGTCGGGGTGAGGGCCTCCGGGTGCCGGCAGCCCTTCCGGCGCCCCTCACCCGGCCTTCGGCCGACCTCTCCCGGAGGGAGAGGTGCGGAACGGACATGACGGAAACCCGGGCGCGCTACTCCAGCGCGCCGTCCTCCCGTAGCTGCCGGATGCGCGCGTCGTCGTAGCCGAGCACGTTTCGCAGGGTGGGTTCTGTGTCACGGCCGAGGTCGGGGAACACCCAGTCCTGGGCGGCGTCGGTGCGGGCGAAACGGATCGGGAGGCAGGGCAGGGTGAGGCGCCCGAAGCGAGGGTTGTCGCGGCTGCCCAGGAAACCGCGGGCCTGGAGGTGCGGGTCGTTGGTCACGAGGTCGGCGCCGTTCTGCACCGCGCCGCAAGGGATCCCGGCCGCTTGCAGGCGGTTCATGACCACGTGGGGGTCGCGTGACCGTGTCCATTCCTCGATGACCGCGTCCAGCGCTTCCCGGTTCCGGAGGCGGTCCGCCGTGGTGGTGAAGCGCGCGTCGTCGACCAGCTCCGGCCGTCCCATGGCGCCTGCGAGCCCGCGCCACTGCCCGTCGTCCTCGGTGGCGATCACGCACCAGCGGTCGTCCCCATTGCAGGCGTAGATCCCGTAGGGGGCGTGGTACGGAGAACGGTTGCCCACGGGAACCGGCTCGGTGTCGGTGTTGGCCGCCTGCATCATGCTGGCGCCGATGAGGAACGCGGCCGCCTCCGCCTGGGCCAGGTCCATGGCGAACCCGCGCCCGGTGCGCCGGCGGTAGAGGGTCGCCGACACCGACAGGATCGCGGCCATGACCCCGGACACGTAGTCCGGCAGCACGGTGCCGGACCCTACCGGCGGGTCCACCTCCGCGGACTCGTTCCAGAGAGACGTGAAGCCGGTGAAGGCGGTGATGATGGTGCCCAGGGTCAGGGAGTCCTTCCTGGGGCCGGTGGTGCCGAGCCCGGGCATGCGGATGGTGACGACGTCGGGCTTGTGCTCCACCAGGTGGTCGTAGTCGAGTCCCAGGCCGGGCATCACCCGCACCGCGAAGTTGTCCAGCACGAGATCGCAGTGCTTCGCCAGCTCGCGGATCAGGCCCGGACCCTCGGGGTGCTTGAGGTTCACCGCGATGGAACGCTTGTTCCGGTTGAACTCCAGGAACCGGGGCGAGGCGTTGGGATCGTCCCCGGTGCCGAAGAAACGGAAGGGGTCGAGCCCGCCCTTGCTGGATTCCACCTTGAGGACCTCGGCTCCCAGGTCCGCCAGCATCATCATGCCGAAGGGGCCGGCGAGCACGTGGTCGAAGCTCAGCACCCGCATGCCTTCCAGCGGAAGGCCCTGGTCGCCGGCACCAGCTTCCCCGTGAGCGGCGGCCGCGGGCGGGTCGCCGTTGACCGCGGCCGCGCCGGCCCTCCTCGGCTCCGACCAGACATCTTTCCCATCGCCGGCAACGGGTTGCGGGGACGTGACCCGAGGGCGCGATCCGCTGAACAGGCAGGGAAGGCCCGGCTGGACCAGCGACGTCCCGTCCGCGTAGGCCACCTCCTGGACGAAACGGCGGCCTTCGACGTGCGGGTCCCGCAGATAGCCCAGCGGCCGGTTCACCGGTAGGCACGGGATGTGGTTGGATTGCAGGTGGCGGGTCAACTCCTCCGACGTGTAGCGCCGCGTGAACTCTGTCACCGCGGGGTTGATGAGGTCGGCGTGGGAGCGCCGGAAGAGGTTGTTGAGGTACTCCGGCGCCTCGAACTCCTTCGGATGGTCGGGCCAGATCTCGAGGAATTTCTTCCAGTGCTGCCGGCTGACGTACATGTACACGTAGCCGTCCCGGCAGGGAAAGATCCTGGCCGGCGCCACGTGCTGGTGCTGGCTTCCTGCGCGGTGGTGGATCTCCTGCTCGTTGGCGTAGAGCCGGACCATGTGCTCCTGGGTGGCCAGGGCTTCCTGCATGGACACGTCGATCCAGTCGCCGGCGCCGGTGCGTTCGCGGCGATGGAGCGCGGCGACGATGCCGAGGGCGGCGACCAGGCTGCCGAAGTAGTAGGCCTGGGTCTCGGGCGGCGCGCACGGAGGCCGGTCCGGGTCGCCGGAGATGGACATCAGGCCGCACATGGCGAACACCACCAGGTCGTTGTAGGCGAAGCCGCTGTGGGGTCCCCACTGGCCGAAGCCGGTGATGGACGCCATGATCAGCGCGGGGTTGACTTGGCTCAAACGGTCGTAGCCCAGATCGAGGCCGGCCAGCTCCCCGGGTGCGCCGCTCTCGATGAGTATGTCGGTTTCAGCCGCCAGACCTCGCAGCCGGTCGCGGCCCTCGGGTGTCCGAAGATCCAGCTCCAGCGTGCGCTTGTTGGCGTTGAGATGGGCGAACGGCAGGCTGGTCTCGCCGGCAAAGGGAGGCTGGCGCCTTAGCGGGTCGCCGCCGGGCGGCTCGATCTTGACGACCTCCACTCCCAGGTCGGCCAGGAAGCGGCCGCAAATCTGGCCCTTGCGGTCGGTGAGGTCCAGGGCGCGGTAGCCCTCCAGAAGACGGGGGGCGGCGTTGGGTTTGTCCGGCTCGTTGTTCGACATGCAGGCTCCTGCCGCCGGTAGCCTGTCTCGGCTACGGTGCGACCCGGCCGCGGGCGGGTTTGAAACCCGCCTGTCATTCGACAGCACCGATACCCAGACATGCGCTTATGACGCCAATAATACCGTAATTCCGCCCTGTTATGACGCAATCGCCGACGCCAGAGTCATCGCCAGGTGCCCTCTGATGCGCTCCGTTTCTCTTTCTGGTGTTGACTTTAGGGTTGACTCTTGTCATGCTGCCTCCATGGAACATCCGACCACCTCGGCAAAGAACACCGCCAAGGTCAAGCTCACCCTGACCAAGCGCACCGTAGACGCTCTTGAGGCCGAAGACAAGCCCTGGATCGCTTGGGACGACAAGCTCACGGGCTTCGGCGTGCGTGTCCATCCCTCGGGCGCCAAGTCGTACGTTGTAAACTACCGCGCCGGCAACGGTGGGCGCAAGGCGCCCAACAAGCGCGTGGTGGTGGGCCGTGCGGGGCGGGTCACCCCGGACCAGGCAAGGCGCCACGCCCGGGAACTCCTTGGGCGCGTGGCGGCGGGCGAGGACCCGGCGGGCGAGCGGGCCGAAGCCCGGGGGGTGCCGAGGCTGGGAGACGCGTGCGAGGACTACATCAAGTCCGGCCACGGGTGGGCTGCGAGCACTGAGCGGGGCTACCGCCGCTACACCGCTCTCTATCTAGGCGACTGGCTCTCCCGCCCCCTCGATTCCATCACCCGCCGCGACGTCGAGAACCGCTTTCGGCTTCTCACCGAGCGTCATGGGGAGATGCCCGCCAACCAGTGCCTGTCGTTCCTGCGCTCGGTCTATCGAAGGTCCTGCGTGGACTACGAAGGTCTGCGCAACCCGGTGGAGCAGTGGCTTGCGGCCGGGGGGCGCTACCACCGCAAGGCCCGGAAGCGGATATCGTCTCCGGCCGAGGTACTGCCGTGCTGGCGGAAGGGTATGGAGGCGGTGGTGCCGAACCCGGTGCACCGGGACGTGTTTCTGTTCGGAGTCTACACGGGGATGCGACGGGGAGAGATCATGCCGCTTCGCTGGGAGGACGTGGACCTGGAGGCGGGGTTGTTTCGGGTGGAAGAGACCAAGACCAGAGTGCCGCTTGAGCTGCCGGTGACGCGGCAACTCGGGGAGATCCTGGCGCGGAGGCGGGCCGCGAGCTGGGGCATGCCAGAGGACCTTTGTGGCTGGGTGTTCCCATCTCCGACGAGCACATCGGGGCATGTGGAAGAGCTTCAGCGGCACTACGAGGCCATCGGGCGGGCGGGCGGTGCGAAGTTCTGGTTCCACGGGTTGCGCAACTGCTTCATCACCGTGGCCGAGCGGGAGCTGATGCTGCCGCGGTCTTTGACCAAGCGGCTCGTGAACCACGCGCGGCCCGGCGATGTGACCGAGGGTTACGCGGCGGACTGGACGGTAGAGCAGCTTCGGGACCCCGCGCAACGGATCGCCGACCGCATCAATGAGTTGATGGAGTGTTGAGAGCGACATTTCATCTCATCGCGTATCCCTCCTTCAGTCGGTGGAATACACCTTATCACCTGTCCGATTTTCCGGAACCACCTCATTCAACACCGTCGCGCTCCTGTCGAAGACCGGAGCTCATAGTTCCCGTGGCACCCATGTCTGATTCGGGAAAAACATACCTCTACATTCTGCCAATGTTCCGGGACGTTTACAATTTGACAATCGTATGGTCGATAAAATGCTCCATAGAGCCACGATCGGCGCTCCTCGTCCTTCGAGGGTGCCGACTGGTTCCCATCACCAGCCCAAACATAGGAACCGTCATCGGTCTTGATCAATTCACCCCGCTCGACCAAAACACCAATAATGACGTCAATCTCCTTAAGTGTCATACGCAATTCCTGAGCAAGCGCATGAATATCGACCCTTCGACGCAAAGGCTTTTGCGGGGGTGGTGAACTCTCTGCCACATACAGGTAGTGATATCCGCCTCCACATCCACTCTGTAGCCGAATTTTGTGTTCCCACCTATTGATATCAACGACACATCCCGCAGCATCGCCTATCACTCTTAGTGTAGTATCTTGCGATTGCGCTGGAAATGAAACGAACAGGACGAGAACAGTCGTTACAACGGTGAGTAAAAGAGATTGACCAAGAGATTTATCGAGAGGCGTTTGTAAAGTTTCAGTGAGGCTGCACTTTCTTGGACAGTGAGGCGGTCGAGTTAAGGTGTATTCCGAGCAATTTATCATGCCGCCAGTGTCCTGTTTAACACGTCTTGGTGTTCCGGTGGAACGGGCAGAGGGTCAGGTGAGCGATGGCGCTCAACAGCAGCATTGCGGTTTCGTAGGCGTCGGTCGGGGTGGAGTTCTCCGAGACAGAATGAGGCTTTTTTGTGTTGTGGAACTCCATCCACCCCAGCCGGTGCCTAGGGTGCCGGGCGGTGGTCCGCAGCGCCGGGCAAAGGCCCTGTAGGCCCATCACCCGCTGGACTCGGCGACGGCCCACCTAGACGCCCCTCCCGCCACAGATGTCGCACTATCTAGCGGCTGCCGTAGAACGGGTAACTCATCGATCCACCGCATCAGCGCCAAGCTCTCCGCACTCGCACCGTCGGGCGTGCGGTACACGGAGGATCGGCTGATGGACAGCAAGCGGCGTTGATGGCTCAAGCTGAAACTCGGGATGATTGCGCCGGACCATGGCCTCGCGAATTAACGAGACACCGCACTAGCATGGCCTACCCCCGGCACTTGCCTGAGGTGGTCCCACATTGTTGGACAGTTGGGCGGCAGAAATAAGGTGTATTCCGGGGTAATGGGTCATGCCGCCAGGGTCCTGTTTAACATGTCCTGCTGTTGCGGTAGAGCGGGCAGGGAGGCAGGCGCGCCGCGGCGCTGGGCCAGCCTCTGCGTCAGCATTCCCTTTTCATAGGCTTCAGCCGGGGTAGAGCCGCCCAAGACAGAGTGAGGGCGCGCCCGGTCGTAAAAGGCGAACCAGCTTGAAATCAGGCGCTGAGCCTGGAAGCCGTCCGAGATCTCGTGCAGGTAGACGGCCTCGTACTTGAGCGAGCGCCACAGGCGCTCGATGAAGATGTTGTCCATGCACCGGCCCCTGCCGTCCATGGAAATGGCGACACCTGAGTCTTTGAGCACCGACGTGAACTCCAGGCTAGTGAACTGGCTGCCCTGGTCTGAGTTGAAGATCTCGGGGCGGCCGTAGCGCTGGAGGGCTTCCGAGAGGGCGTCCGTACAGAAGCGGGCATCAAGGGTGTTCGACAGCCTCCAGGAGAGCACCCGGCGGGTGGCCCAGTCGATGACCGCCACCAGGTACAGAAAGCCCCTCTGGACGGGGATGTAGGTCAAATCCCGCACCACACGTGATTGGGCCGCTCGATGGCGAGCCCCTTGAGCCGATAGGGGTAGACTCGGTGCTCGGGGTGCGGCCGAGTGGTCCGCGGCGCTTGGTAGATGGCCTCAAGCCCCATCAAGCGCATCAGACGCCGCACGCGGTGACGACCCACACAGACGCCTTCCCGCCACAGATGACGGACCATCTGGCGGCTGCCGTAGAAGGGGCACTCCAGGAACAGCTTGTCGATCCGGCGCATCAGCGCCAGATTCAGTGCGCTCTCGCCCTTGGGCCTGTAGTACACAGAAGATCGACTCATTCGAAGCAGCCGGCATTGACGGCTCAAGCTGAGCTTGGGATGGCCGGGCTTGATCATCGCCCGACGCTCCTCCCGGCTCACCACTTGAGCCCTTTGGCCAAAAAATCCCGCTCCACCGTCAACTCCCCGATCTTCGCGTGCAGGTCCCGGATCTCCGCCTCGTGCTCCCCACGACCCCGCTCCGTCCCCTTCGTAAACACCTCCTTCATCCCCTCCACCGCACGCTGCTTCCACGTGCTCACCTGGTTCGGATGAATCTTGTGCCGCGTGGCGATCTCCTGGATCGTCTTGTCCCCCCGCAGTGCCTCCAGCGCTACCTTCGCCTTGAAGTCTCCGCTGAACCGTCGCCTCGTGCTCATCGCGTATCCCTCCTTCAGTCGGTGGAATACACCTTAGCAACCTGTCCGATTTTCCGGGACCACCTCAGCCCTCGAAGAATAGGCCGCCTATTCCCCTAGTTTGGCGCGGAACAGGGGTAATATTCGCCGTTACTGTTACGGCAAACCCATTGAACGACAGCGCTACCGTCTGCGTCGGTTCCTTCGTTAATGCCCTGATCAAGATTCCTTTTCAGATCTCTGGCGATATCCTCCAAGCGGGTAATGAACTCATCGCGCTGTTCAGGCGTGATCGTGATCGTTCTACTCGGTGGATTGTCGGAGGCACTTTGCGCTGCAGCTGGTTGTATGAAGGAAAATGGAAGAGAAAGTAGCACGAACAATAGGCAGATACAACGGCTCATGGATAACCTCCCCCAACTTTGCCCAAAGGTACAGGATATTAACAACCCAATCAACGATTGTCAACCCGGGTCCGCGGTTATTTCACACTGAACCGCCCCGTGCTTTTCGCCGGAGACGGTTTGTTTGAGTCAGGGCACCATTTCCGGGTCATGCGCACGAACGTGCTTCAATGACGGCAACGATTCGTTCGCCGACCGGGAAGCGGGAGGCCGCGACATGTGTGCCGAGCAGGCACGGGCGGCGTTACTGTCAGCTGGAACTAGGGCGACAATCAGGCACCATCAGCGATCAGCGCGCTGAACAGCCATTTCAGAAGATCCGCTCGGTTGCTCAATCACAACGACGGGGCCGGTGATGACTCGCCTTCTTGAGCCTTTTCCCCCGTTCATCGTCATCGGCGACAGCGGTGCTTCATCCCAGTGACCTGCCGCATATTCCTGTCAGCGAAACCCTAAGGTGATTCCTGGTAGTAGATCATGCCGCCAAGGTCCTGTTTAACATGTGCTGCTGTCCCGGTAGAGCCGGCAGCGAGGGAGAGGAGCTGCGGCGCTGGGCGGGCGTCTGCGCCAGCATTCCCTTTTCATAGGCTTCAGCAGGGGTAGAGCCGCCCAAGGCAGAGTGAGGGCGCGCCCGGTCAAAAAAGGCGAACCAGCGAGAAATCAGGCTCCAGAGCCACCTTCGCCTTGAAGTCCCCGCTGAACCGTCGGCGTGTGTTACGGGCAACTCAGACCGTGTGAAAACTGTGGCGGGAACGAGGAGTCTCAGGACATCATAGGGCATGTACGACCCTCTCGAGCCTACCGCGAGCAACCGCAGTGGAGGCAAGGATTACCGTGTCCATCCCGGTTTGTTTCGGGAGGCGGATCGTCCGAACTGACATCTGCGGGTGTGGAGCCGGCTTCAGGGCTGCTTCCGGGGCCGTCAGCCCGCGGCGACGACGAGAGCCGGCACGCCGACAAGATTGATCGCTCGGCGCATGTTGTACGCCAGAGCGGTCAGACTGAACTCTCCCCGGACGTTTTCCAGTTGCCGCGTCAGAAAGGCGCCGTGGCCCATCCATTGCTTGATGGAACCGAACGGATGCTCTACCGACGCCCCGCGGCGGACCAACAGATCGGGCCGCGCGACCAGGCGTTCGGCCATGCGCTCCAGGATGGTTTCGTTCGCGTAGCGGGAGATGCGACGATGGGTGTCGGCCGTGCAGCGCGGCCGCAGACAGCAGCTTCGGCAACCCTTCCGGTTGACGTATTGAATCCGGGTCCCACCGGCAAGTTGGTGGAAATAGGTCGGTCGCAGCCGTTGGCCGCCGGGGCAGGCGTAGCTGTCCGTCGCGCCGTCGTAGCGGAACCGGGACTTGGTGAAAAGCCCCTTTTTCTTCATCGGCGACCGATCCTCCGGCTTGGGCACGTGCGGCGCGACCCCGCCCGCCTCGCAGGCTTCAATATCGTCGATCTTGTAGTACCCCTTGTCGGCCACGGCGTCGATCTTGTCCACCGCGAGGTTCTCGCGCGCGGCCACCGCCGTCTGCGCCAGCAGACCGAAGTCGTTCAGGTTGTTGTAGACCTGCTGCTCGGCGATCAGGCTGTGCTTGGCGTCAACCGCGATCTGCACGTTGTAGCCCACCAGCGGGCCCTTGCCGTTTCTCATCGCGCGCGAGTCCGGGTCGGTCAGCGACAGCTGTCCACGGCCGCTCTCCTCCAGCTTGTCCCGGTACTCCCTCAAGGTCGCGCGGCGTTCCTGAAGCGCCGCGATCTTCCCTTGCAGATCCGCCACCGCCCCGTCGCTGCCATCATCCTCTGCATCGGCATCGTCCATCTGCCCCAAGTAGCGTTCCAGGCGCTCCTCGGCACTCTTCAGCTCTCTTTCGAGCTTGGCCCGCGTGAAGTTGCGGTGTACGTTGTTCACCGCCTTGATGCGCGTGCCGTCGACGGCCACCAGCTCCCGGCCGTAGAGGTCGAGTTCGCGGCAAAGACGCACGAACTCGCGAAACACCTGCCGAAACGACTCCCGGTTGTCGCGCCGGAAGTCCGCGATCGTCTTGAAGTCCGGCCGAAGCCGGCGCAGCAACCAGATCACTTCGAGATTGCGGTGGGTCTCGGCCTCCAGGCGCCGGCTCGAACGGATGCGGTTCAGGTACCCGTAGAGGTACAGCTTCAGGAGGTCCGCCGGGTCGTAGCCCGGCCGCCCCGTCCTGTTGGCCTGTACCCGCTCGAAACCAGCCCGCTCAAGGTCAAGCCCATCCACAAAGGCATCTATGAAACGAACCGGATTGTCCGCGCTCACCCAGTCGTCCACGGCATCCGGCAGAAGCAGTTGCTGTGAACGATCATCGCCTGAAATGTGTGCCATGTCCTACCATACCAAACTTGCCCGCTCCCCGTGATGGCACGTCGAGTTTTCACACGGTCTGAACTGTAAATCTCCCACTTATGGCAATCGAAAACTGCACACATTGATTGCCGGTGTAAGTGCTCGGGTCCACGCTGTTGGCAAGACCAACAGGAACGGAGCGGAGCACCGATGCACGGATGGGAGACGAGGATGCTGCTCAGGCACTACCTGGAACAAGGAGCTGTCGCGGCGGTTCGGGGTGAGCCGCCGGACGATCCACGAGTGGATCGAGACGGGGCAATTGGAGCGGGATCTTGCGGGAGGCGGGACGCGGTACAGCCCTCGGCCGGCGGTTGGGCACAAGCTGGACCGGTACAAGGGTATCATCGAGGCGCGGCTGGAGGAGTTCCCGCGGTTGTCGGCGAAGCGGCTGTACGACGAGGTCCGGGCGGCAGGCTACACGGGCGGGTACGTCCGTGTGAGGGACTATGTTCGGGCGGTGCGGCCGCGGGAGCCAGTGGAGGCGGTGGTGCGGTTCGAGACGCCGGCGGGGCGGCAGGGGCAGGTGGACTTTGCGACGTTCACGCTTCCCTGGGGCCGGCGGCATGCGCTGGTGGCGGTTCTGAGCCATTCGCGGCTGTTGTGGCTGGGTTCTACCGTCGGCAGACGATGGCGGTGCTGATCGAAGGGTTGGAGAGCGCCTTCGGGTGGTTCGGCGGGGTGCCGCGGGAGCTCTTGTTCGATCAGATGCGTTCAGTGGTGCTGTCGGACGGCCGCGTGGGCGGGGGCCAACTGGTACTGAACGCGGACTTCCTGCGGTTCGCCGCGCACTGGGGGTTCCGGCCGCGGTCGTGCCGGCCCTACCGGGCCCAGTCGGTGGAATACACCTTGTTTCTTTCTCTACCCTGTCCTACAATCCGAAATCACCTCGGTTCAAGCGGGATAGGACCGCATCGCTGGGAGGTACAATGACTCGCATCACTAGGATACCCTTGGCGTCCGTTGGGTTGATCGCTGTACCTGGGTTCGGCAATATACCGCTCTTCGCAGACGAAGGTTCTCAACACCTAAATCCGTGGGAGAAACTCATCCTACCGAAGGCTGTGGAGTGTGTCATGGGGTGCAAGAAGAGGCATGCCAAGTGTGAAAGGGCGTGCCCCGTAGATACCGAAGGAGAGCCCGACCCCTCCACGGAATGTATGTGCGATCAAGTGTCATGACACCTTCGCTAAGTGCACGGATACTTGGCCAGAGGTACGGTATTGATAAGAGCGATGATTCGAATGGACCTTCTGTCGCGTAGCGGTTCTTTGCATATTTCCACGGAACGACTCCGGCGACACTTCGATCTTGAAGTCCCGGCTGAGCCGCCATCATGTGCTGATCGCGCAGCCCTCCCTTTCCACCTAACCACCGGGAGACCATTTTCGCTAAGGTCACTCCTTCCTATTTTGTTCTTTGCCGCCACCGCCCTGTGCAGTTATCCTGCGGAAGGCCAGCCTACCTCCAGAAAAAACTCGTTTAGAGCCGACAATTGCGTAGAGATTATGTTAAGCAGGTTGACATTCGCAGGATCGCTCATGGCGGTATACACGAGAACCGTGCGAAATGTCTGCGGAACACCGATTGACTTTTACTACTGCCGCGGCCGGGACTGCGGATCTGGCAACGGTTACTACCGAGACGTCGTTACAATCACTGGATGGAGCGAGACTACGCTAAGGTTTGTTTACCAGAAACTAGACGCCATGAAAGACCCAACCCTTGTAAAGACCCTTCACTACATGGCGTGCGTCAGTCATGGCCCAACCCCATCCTCCCGCCACACCGAGGCCGGAGTGTGTCCTCCTCCCGTCAAGACTCGCTTTCGGTTTCAAGACCGTCGTATCCACAAGTGGAAGGTTGATTGACATGGCAAAAAAGCAACGACTTGTCCCTTTTGTGATAAGAATCACGCTACTCGTAACTGCTTCTGTAAACTTGATTCCGTCACACGGCATGGCAGGACACACAGATGTTCCCGATCCCGAAGAGTGCCTAGATCATTCCGTCCACGATTTCGAGTGGAACAAACAAATACGTGATCCGGTTTCGGGCATCGCGCTGAAGTTCGTCAATGGTTGCCTTCATGATATTTCTGTAACTTATTGTGTAGAACAGCGACACCAGAAAATAACCTCAGATTACGGCCTTATCGTACGCACGAAATCTGTTTGGCGTAAGACCCGAGTCAGGAGAGTTGACATCCCATCCAGGACAAATGGAAAGAACGAAATCGTCATCGGGACCGGCACTCGTAAGATGACCATTAGGACCGAAGCAAGCAAGTACAGGCTGCACTATTGTGCCGACTGGTTAGACCCGGTCCGGCAGCGATCCTACGGGCACGTGAAGTGTCGCCATAACAAGGATCGCGACGGGCGACCTGCCCCGCGTCCTACGCGGTGCTACTAGTGGGGACCGTGAGGTGTCATGCCGGTCTACGATATTAACCTAGTCAGGCTTCGGCTGTCAAAGCCAACGGAGGCTGTTCTCGATAGGGCGCCAGGACCGCAAGCACGGCCCCAATCCAAATATTGCGCCACCGCAACGCCACGGGCACATCTGCAAAGAGCATTGCGAAATAGAATTGGGCGCAGACGCAAACAGTAAAACGCACTGCCGTCACGGAAACATGGGTGACGCTGCACCCGACGAAGCTCGGTTGCATTTCACGCGGCGAGTTCGGTTAGGCGTCGGTGAGGGGCTCTCACAGGGTTTCCTGCCCGGGTTCTCGGCCTTGCTCCTATTGTCGACGAATCTGGCGCCGGACCTTCCGGTGTGGTAGACGGATGAAGCCAGCGTATTGGGCACCGTTTCAAGGACACCCAGGGCTTGGCCGAGGATCGTCAGCTAGACGAGTTCATCCTACCTCTCATCTCGCCACGGTCAAGCTCTCCGACAAGGAGGGTTTGATGTCTTCGCCTTCGGTTTGCTGGAGAGCCAACTCCCGCCTCCGGGAGACTTCAGTCCGAAACCGCCGGATGCGGCCATAACATTTCTTCGTTGCTGCCTTGGCGGCGGGACTCGTGGCCGTACTGTTCTGTCCGGCGGCGTTCGGAGACACCTTCTACGGGTGGTATCTGAAGAAGAGCCTTCCTGACGGCTTCCGGTGGTACGGCTACAAGGACGTTTCCAAGAGCGATGGCCATCCCGTGCGGGCCGGCGATGAGTCCATGCGGTTCGAAATCCGAGCCGGGGACTGCAGCCAGAAGGACTGCTACACGGACCGCGAGCGGCATGAGTTAAGGTCGGAACAGACCTGGTCGTCGGGCGAGGAATGGTATGCCTGGTCGATCTACCTGCCGGAGGACTACCCGATCATCTTTCCCGTCAAGACCGCCCTCGCGCAGTTCCACCAGCAGAAGAGCCACGTCGTTTGGATGTTCCAGAACAAGGACGGTGGCTACTTCGTTGACAACCAGGTCTACGGCGAGACGATGCACCTGCGCCCGATCCTCACCGATAAGCAGATGCGCGGGAAGTGGAACGACATCCTGGTGCATGCGAATTGGACCCATGACAAAGGCGCCGGGTTCTTCCGTGTCTACGTGAACGGGGAGACCAGGCCACGGTATTCATGGACGGGAGCCACCAAGGAAGAAGGCACGGAGGTCTATTTCAAGATCGGGATCTACAGGACTTTCGTGTCTCGGCGCCCGGGCGATGAGCCTACCCAGGTTGTCTACTACGATGAGGTGTACCGGGGATCGCGCTGTTCCCGGGCGACCAAGTTCTTCGACTGCGACGCGCTCAAGGCGAAGTGATTAGCGCGGGGCGGAGATCCGGTGTTCCCTCATACTCGATGCCGGGGGCCGCTATAACGACGACCGGGCCTCCGTCTCAATGCGTATCCGCTCAAGCCATGACCGACACTCGACACAAATGGAAGCCAATTTGTGAAGTCTGCCTCCATGGTTTCAACGCTTTGTTGATTGAAACGGCGCCCGAAGGAGCGTACACGACCACTGTAGGAGGCCTCTATGACACCTTCAGCACGGCTGACTTGAGTGCGCATGTACGAGCAAACCGGAGACGCCGGCCTGACCTGCCGGCGCAGTGGCGTTTCACGGCCAACCCTGCGGAAGTGGTGGCGGCGCTACCAAGAGGAGGGCGTGGCAGGTCTCATGGATCGCAGCCGTCGCCCGCACCGCTCACCTTCGCGCCGGGTGTTTGCCACCGAGGAGGAACTCATTGTTTCGTTGCGCTGGCATCGTCGACTCGGCATCAAGCGCCTGCGGAACGAGCTTCATCGCCTACACGACATCCGCCTCTCGGTGGACACCATCCACAAGATCCTGTGTCGTCACGGTCTGAACCGCCTCAAGTGTCCAAAACTGCTCCGCAAGAGCTGGAAGCGTTACTCCCGGCCGCTTCCTGGGGACCGGGTGAGATGGATGTCTGCAAGATCGGCGCGGGGCTAGACCAGTACACCGCCATCGATGACTGTTCGCGTTACCAGGTGGTCGGCGTGTTTCCGCGCAAGACCGCCGCTTCGACACTGACCTTCCTCGAACAGGTCGTCGAGGAAATGCCGTTCTCCATTCAACGCATCCAGACAGACCGTGGGCAGGAGTTCTTCGCCTATCCGGTGCAGGACCGCCTTTGGGAGTGAAGCATCAAGTTCCAACCCATCCGCCCACGTGCGCCGCACCTCAATGGAAAGGTCGAAAGGGTGCAGCGCGCCGCCCTCGAAGAGTTCTGGCCCACTGTCGCACTGTCGATCTGGCGGATCCGGAGCTCCTACACCCGTCGGCGGGACGCGCACTTGGCGCGCGCCAACCTCGGTGTCGAGAAGCTGCGGTTCTTCTTCCGGCTGGCGCGGGACCTGCGCTGTCTCGATACCCGGCGCTACGAGCACGCGGCGCGTTGCCTGGACGACACCGGGCGGCGCATCGGCGCCTGGAGAAAGGCGCACCGGGACCATGAAAGCGCGTGACCTGTTCGACCGCATCGCCTCGTTCCCGGCGCTCTCGGCCGCGGCGGAATGGGCGGCTCTGGGCAAGTGCGGGAAGCCTGGGGTGGCCGCGGTTTCGGCCAACCGTGAGAAGGAGGTGCTGCGGCTCGAACGCGAACTGCAGAACAGCTCCTACCGGCCCGGCGCTACAGGACCATGGAGGTCTTCGATCCCAAGCACCGGGTGGTGTCCGCGGTGCCGTTCCGGGACCGGGTGGTGCACCACGCCCTGTGCGAGCCGGTGTTCGATCGCGGGTTCATCTTCGACAGCTACGCCAACCGCCGGGGCAAGGGGACGCACCGTGCGGTGGCCCGCTACGAGCGTTTCCGGTGCGTGCTGCGGTGCGATCTGTATCGCTATTTCCCCGCCATCGACCACGAGTTGCTCAAGCGCGACCTGCCGCGGCGGCTGGCCTGTGGCCGCACCCTGGAGTTGGCGGACCGTATCGTCGACAGCGCCAACCCGCAGGAGCCGGTGAACCTCCACTTTCCGGGGGACGGCCTGTTCACCCCAAGGAGCACCACCGGGGCCTTGGCTGGCCTCCCGTCTTCGAAGCAAGTGTCCGAGGAAATGTCGGCGACGCTATTCCACTCCCGCGCAAGCGGAAGACGTCAGTTCGCAAGAACCTCCGCGTCCAGAAACCCCGGGGTTGTCGTAGCAGGCCAGATAGCTTATTCGTAACCTTCTGAATCTCATGGAACCGTCATTATACGGTTCGCCGAATACTGGGGCTGTGTCTCGTGTTCCGCCGGGAGAAATGGTCATCAGGCTATCCAGCCTGCGGTTCGGGCGGCCATGCCATACCTGGACGGAATAACTGCAACTGTTCCGTAGCGTGTACGTACCGCCGAATGCCCCTACGCCATGCCATTTGACAACCTGCACGCAGCCGTTTCGCGCACCTGAAATCTGTCTCCGACAGGCTGCCCGCCGGGCCGCCTTGGCCAGTCGTTCGGCTTCCCGCTGCTGGCGTTCGGCTTCTCTCCGCTGACGTTCCGCTTCTCTCCGCTGACGTTCCGCTTCTTGCCGTCTTCGACGCTCCTCTTCTTCCTGCCGCACGCGCGCCAGCCGGCGTTGCTCCTCCTGCCGACGTTGTTGCTGCTTGCGCCACGCCTGTTCCTGCTGCCGTTCCTGCTCCTGCTGCCGTTGCCAAGCGATCTCCGTCTGCCGGCGCCGCTGCTCGGCGACCCGTTGTTCGTGCTGCAACTCCTGTTGGTGCTTGGACGAGTAATATTCCGCCACCCCTTGGGCCATCCCAGCAAAGATTTCGATCAGGTTTCCCCCCTGTTCACCAGCTTGCGCTTCCGCCCTCCACCTCGCCTCTTTCGCTGCCAACCTTGCCCTGTTCCGCTCCGTTTGCGCTCTCCGCCTCGCCTCCTTCGCCGCCAACCTTGCTCTCCTCCGCTCCTTTTTCGCTTCGACCCGCCGCCGTTCAGCCTCTCGTCGTTCCGCCAGTTCCCTGGTGCGCCGTTCCGCCTCCAGACGCTCCCGCTCCGCCTTCTCGGCCAAACGGGCTCTTTCCCTGGCTTCGAGCGCCGTCAGTTGCTCCTCGTAGCTGCCTTCGACCTCGCCGGTCATCCTGGCCAGCGCTTCCCGGTAGTTATCGTCGCAGTCCTCGGAAACCACGCCGTAGCAGTTGGGGCGTGCGCGCTGTTCGGCCGCGGCCCGCTCCCTGAACGAAGAGGGTTTGGCGGGGGAGGCGGGCTTGCCTTTCGGCACGGGGTCCGGGTCCCATGCGCTCTTCGCCCACGGGTCGGCCTTGCCCGCGGCCGGCCCTTGGGCGTCCCACGGAGATGCCTTCGCCGCGGCCGAAACCGGGCTTTTCGCATCCCACGCAGAGGCGGGGACGGGACGGGGACGGGAGAACACTTTCACTTCGGGCAACGGCTCCGGGTCGAATATCTCCCGGGCGAGTCCGCCGCTCTTGCGGCCGATGCCCGTCAACGCCACGCGCGCGTCCACCGCGGCCTCGCGCGCACGCCCCACGAAAAGTCCGGCCTTCCGCTTCACCGACGCCGCCATCCCCCTCAGCGTCTCGCCGGCTGCTTCCCCCACTGCGCTGGCCGCGGCGAATACCGGAGACGAATCCCTGACGATGTGGAGCGGCGCCTCATCGTGCTCCTTTACGGCCTCCAGAAACGCCTGATCGTCGTCCTTGAGGAACGCGTCTCCCATCCTGCTGAACTGGTCGCTGAACCGTCCAAGGAGATTCTTCTTCAACGTGAGGTACACCCCGGTCGCCCCACCGGCGCCGACGGCCGTCCGCTGCCAAGCCGCGGACGCGGTCGGGGCTGCCCACAGACATGCCACCAGCGCCACGGCACACGCGAGCAGTCTCCGTTTCGGGCTCCGCTTTCCGATGGTCGTGCAGATCATGGCCATACCCCTCGGCAAGAGCTATTCCGACAGCGATATCAACACGAAACGGCGCAACGCACAAGCGCCTTCGGCGCCTTCTCCAAGCCCGCACAGCACCAGCACGTACATGTCGCCGTCTTCCAGCAGCGACCCGATCAGCATGCGTTCCGCGCCGCCCGCGTTGAGCACCATGTCCAGGGCCAGCCCGGCCGCGAAGCCGGGCGGCAGCACGGCCAAGGTCTCAGCCGTTGCCGCGTCGGTGCCCGGCGCGGCCTTGACTATGGCCGTGGCGTCCCGCGCCGACAGCGCGGCCTCGACGCGAGCCAAGGCCGGCACGAGCCAATGCGGTCGCCCCGCGGCCCACTCCGCCCGCCGCAGGGCGTTCCACGCCAGCCGCGGCCACGCCGCGCGCATGTCCGCGGCCGCCACGGCGAAGGTTGCACCATGGCCGGCAGCCTCGGATGCCTCTTCGGGGTGCGCCGCGCTGAAAGCTGCAAGCCGCGCCTCAGCCAGCGCAGCCAACGCCCGCACGGGCCCGTCTTCAGCGGCCAACCAGCGCGGCTTGAACGGCGCTTCGGCGTCCTCGCCCGCCAGCCGTTCGCCGGGTAACGCCCGGGCCGCGGCCACCCCATAGCCCCGTTCGTGCCGCTCCCACACGGTTACGACCGCTACGTCGAGCAACGGATTGTAGTAGAGTGCCACGGGCGCGGGCGAGCGCAGCCGGCCCAGTTTGACCATGGCGTTCTCGAAGAACGGCCGCCACAGCACGGACGCGGCCTCTCCCGCGCCCGCGGCCCCAGGCAAGCCCTCCAACACCGCCAGCGCACCGCCCTCGCCCGCCACCCCCGCAGCGCGGAAGGCCAGCACGTGCGCGGCGAAGCGGCGCGCGTCGGCATCCTCCGCCGGAGCCGGGGACACTTGCGCGAGCATCGCCGCCAGCGCTACGGCCGTCAGGCTGAGGACCACGCCCGCCATCCGCTCCCGCTTGCGGTTCATCATCCGTTCATGCACGGACCTTCACCCGCGCCCCTCCCCGCAAGAGCGGGCAAGAGGGGCGCGGGTCCTCGCTCATCATGACCGCCCCTGGACGCTCGCAGGCGCTCCCGGTATCCCCGTGAGGACCCCGGCTCTGGCGGTCGAGCGTACGGGCCACTCGGAACCCGTTGTTGTTGTTCCGGTTCCCGGCCTCGTTCCTGTTGCGGTTGGCGGACCGGAGGTTCCTCGGTTTGTTGTTCCAGGAACCGCCGCGCAACACGCGGTCGCAGGGGGGCGGCCAGGCCCCCGTGACGGGTCGAACCACCCGCCCCGAAAGATCGCCCGGCGCAGCCGCCAGGTATCGGCGTGTTCGGCGTGTGCCACCCACGAGTCCACCCGCCGCCGAACCTCCCGCTCCGTCACGCTGCCCGCGCGCCAGCGGTCCCGCAGGCCGCGCATGCGGTTGCGGAAGCGCCGCACGTTGCCTTCCGGCAGCCGCCGCCCGCCGCCGGGCAGCAGCACGAAACCGAGGAAAGTGGCGGCCTCGCTGGTGGCCGCCACGAACGTCTTCTCCGGGTGCAGCCGCAGGCGGCGGCCTTCCAGGTAGCACGCGATCCTCCTGCGCCATTCCTCCAGTTGCTCGCGGTCGTCGTGGAACAGCGCAAAATCGTCCACGTACCGCAGATAGCCCTTGGCCCCCAGCACCTCCTTCACGAAATGGTCCAGCCCGTCGAGGTAGACGTTGCAGAAAAGCTGGCTCGTCAGGTTGCCGATGGGAAGGCCCCGGCGGCGCTCCCAGGGGGTGAACAGGCCGTCCCCCGGATAGTGCAGGTTCACCGGCTCCTGCGGGTTGGCGCCGTCGACGATGCGGTCCGCCAGCGCCAGTGCGCGGCCGCAGGCCAGCCGCCGCCGCAAGTCGCGCTTGAGCAACTCGTGGTCGATGGCGGGGAAATAGCGGTACAGATCGCACCGCAGCACGTACCGGAAACGGTCCCGGAACCGCTCGTAGCGGGCCACTGCCCGGTGCGTGCCCTTGCCCCGGCGGTTGGCGTAGCTGTCGAAGATGAAGCCGCGCTCGAACACCGGTTCGCACACCGCGCACAGGGCGTGGTGCACCACCCGGTCCCGGAACGGCGCCGCGGACACCACCCGGTGCTTGGGGCCGAAGACCTCCATGGTCCTGTAGCGCCCGGGCCGGTAGGAGCCGCTTTGCAGTTCGCGTTCGAGCCGCAGCACCTCCTTCTCACGGTTGGCCAGAAACGCCGCCACCCCGGGCTTCCCGCGCTTCCCCAGGGCCGCCCGTTCCGCCGCGGCCGAGAGTGCCGGAAACGAAGCGATGCGGTCGAACAGGTCACGCTCCTTCATGGTCCCGGTGTGCCTTTCTCCAGGCGCCAATGCGCCGCCCCGTGTCGCCCAGGCAACGTGCCGCGTGCTCGTAGCGCCGCGTATCGAGGCAGCGCAGGTCCCGCGCCAGCCGGAAGAAGAACCGCAGCTTCTCGACGCCGAGGTTGGCCCGCGCCAGGTGCGCGTCCCGCCGACGGGTGTAGGTGGCCTCGATGAGCGATTCCAGCACGTCCATGGCCGCGCCTTGGATGCGGTCGCCCAGCAGGAACTTGTGGGCGCGCGGAAACCGCGTCACCGCCGAGACCATCCACAGGATGAAACGGTAGTGCGATTCCAGCGCCGGGCCGGTCTCCCGCGCATGGTCCGTGTCGGCTTTGCTCAAGCATCACTCCGTGTTCTGCGGTTCCTCATGACCCACGACAGGCCGAAAAATCGTCCAGGGGGCTTCCGCCCCCTAGACCCCGGTGAGGTAAGGAGGTTAAGAACCAGGACATAAGCTCGCGCTAACGCGCGAGCGTCAGGGCCACTCGGAACCCGGCGTAGTCGTTGCCCCGGTACCCGGGCAAGTGCGAGTCGCGGGCGGCGGACCGGAGGTACCTCGGCTTGACGTCCCAGGAACCGCCGCGCAACACGCGGCTTCCACAATCCCCCCCACTCGTCCAGGCACTCCCATCCGTCGGCGCGCCTGCGTAGTTCTCATGCCAGCAATCCTCTACCCACTCCCACACGTTCCCGTGTACATCGTACAACCCGTACCCGTTCGCTTCAAAACTCCCCACCGGCGATGTCTTCTCGCTATCCCATCGGCTCCCGCAGCCGTCACAGTTCGCTCGGTTTCTCCCTACTTCATCCCCCCATGTGTACCTCGTTTCCGTCCCTGCACGGGCTACGTACTCCCACTCCGCCTCCGACAACAACCGGTACTCCTTGTCCGTCTTTTCCCTTAGCCACCTCACATACGCCTGCGCGTCCTCCCAATTCACGCCGATCATCGGACGCCTTCCTAGTTCCCGTTCCCATACTTCATCTTCATCGTGCAGCCTGGAACACCCCCCGTCCTCCACGCACGCGTACCACTCTTCAAACGTTACCTCGTACCTCCCCACCGCAAAATGCCTCCGAACCGTCACATGATGTCGTGGACCTTCGTCGCCGTCCCGGCCTCCTTCGTCATCGGGAGACCCCATCATGAAATCGCCCGCCGGTATCACCACCATTTCTGGACACTCAGCGCAGTCCTTGAACACATCGCCTACAAGCGCCCTGACAATAGCAGAGTCTCCCTGTAACACCGCCACGTCCAATGCCGTCTTCCCCTGAGGCCCCTTGAGCCATATGTCCGCTCCGGCCTCCACAAGCATCTCGATAATTTCCCCGTGTCCCCGCACCACCGCCATGAACAGCGCCGTCGCCCCGTCCGCCGCCTGCATGTTTACGTCCGCCTCCGCCTCCAGCAACGGCCCCACCATCAGCTTGTAGCCCTTCTCCGCCGCGTGCATCAGCGCCGTCCACCCCTGCCCGTCACGCGCATTGACATCCACTCGCGCCTTCAACACCGCGTTCAGACCGTCGATGTCTCCCGCGGCTACCGCCCGGTGCAGCGCGTCCGGCGGCAATCGCGCCGGTTCCGGCTCGACCGGCTGCGCTGGAGCCGAAGTCTCGGCCGCATCCGTCGCCTGACGACTCGCCTGCGAACGCATCGCCCGCAAACCCTCCGGCGTCAACCCGCGAGTCTGCGGCATCCCCGCATCACGCAGAAATGCCGCATACGCCCGCGCGCTCCGCGCTCCCCACTGCCCGTCCGCAGGCCCCGGCTTGTAACCCAACCTCGCCAACAATCCCTGCGCCTCCATGATCGCATACCGGGGCGGAGGCCCCGCATGCGAACCGGCTTCGCCCTGCCGCGCCGCGCTTGTGCGCTCCGAAGTCCCCGCCTCCGGCGTGCTCCCGCCGCCCGGACGCCACGACAACGCTCGCTCCTGGGCTACCGCCACCTGTTGCGGCGTCATCTTCGCCGCCAACGCGTCCCGCTCCTTCAACGCATCAACCGCACCACGGGCCGCCGCCAGATTGAGCCACACGTGCGCCTGCACATAGCTTTGCGGCACCCCCAGACCCTGCACGTAGAGCCGCCCCAACTCCAGCATCGCCTGCCGGTCGCCTTCATCCGCGGCCGCGCGCCACTGCGCCACCGCCTCCGCTACCCGTCCCGCCTGCCACGCCGCCTTTCCCGCCTCGTAGTCCGCCACAGCCGGGACCACCTCAACCATCAAGAACACCCCTACTGCCGCCGCACAGAGTACCCGTAACGTCAGTTCGCGGTTATCCATTGTTGCAACTCTCCATTCACGATCTCCAGATAACGCGCCTTCAGGAGGCGAGAGTCATCCGGCACTTCCATTCTCCTCAAGCATTCCCTGTTCGTTCATCCGTCCTCTCCCTCGCGTGCCCCGTGCGCCTTCAGTGTCCGGATCACTTCCTGAAAAGGTTTGACGTCCTTCTCTGTCTTTTTCATCCCGAGTCGGGCCGCGTCCAGAGGAGTCAGGGTACCTGTAACTCTCGCGTTCACCTTCGCGCCTGCTGCGAGCAACGCCTTCACTGCGCTCCCTCGGCCACTGTCTGCCGCCAAGTGAAGGGGAGTCCCCCCATCTTCCGCTTTGGCGTTCACGTCCGCGCCTGCTGCGAGCAAGGCCGTCACCACTTCTGTTTGGCCACTAGCTGCCGCCACGTGAAGGGGAGTCAACCCAAATTTGATTTTGGCGTTCACGTCCGCGCCCGCTGCGAGCAAGGCTGTCATCGCTTCTGTTTGGCCACTGTCTGCCGCCAAGTGAAGGGGAGTCGTCCCGTCTTCGACTTTGGCGTTTACGTCCGCGCCTGCCGCGAGCAAGGCCGTCACCACTCCCGCTCCGCCAACTAATGTTGCCAAGTGAAGGGGAGTCCATCCGTCTTTATCGTTGGCGTTCACGTCCGCGCCCGCTGCGAGCAAGGCTGTCACCGCTCCTGTTTGGCCACCTCCTGCCGCCAAGTGAAGGGGAGTCGTCCCATCTTCGACTTTGGTGTTTACGTCCGCGCCTGCCGCGAGAAGTTCCCTGACGCGATGCTCGTCGCCCTCGAGCGCTGCGTCGTGGATCGGGGCCGCCACCAAAGCTGGTGCAGACCAAAGACATGCCAGCACAAGTGGCGTCATCAATCGTCCAATCATCGCGTCTCCCTTCGTTTCAAATAGAACCGCTTCCCGACCGCATCGACGGGCAATATGCGATGGAAGAATATGCAATGGCCCGAGGCCGTCGGTCAAGGAATCTCGCCAGAGGCGGTCGCTTCGAAGCGTCTGCTCCCAGGCTGGGATCGCGGCGGCAGTGACGTGCAACTCGGTCTTGGTGTGTACCAGCCGACTGAGGTTGGAGTGACTGAACGCTGGTGTCGTCGCGACCTCCACCTCGCCCCGGGCGCAAGCACCGACCCGTATTCACGATCACACGCCCTGGGCCATCAAGCCCTCGTCAACCCGAACTCGATTGGGTCTCAGGCGCGCCGTTTATGGAGAAAGCCCTCCCGCGAACGATCTTCGTCCGTCTGCGCCATGGTGATTGATCAGCAGCAATTTTTGTGAACGACTATCTCGGTTACCCTTCGATCGTGATCGATCAGAAAGACGATCTGCCAGGTGTCGCCTGTCTTGGTCTTCGCGCGTTCAATCAGATAGGTGGGCTGTATCTCGGTGTGGTAGTATCCCGTAAATTCTCCGAAGAGTCGCCCGATCTCCGACCCGTGCATGCCTACATAATCGGCTTGGTTCCTGAGGAGCGAGCAAGCCGCGGCAGCGCGCACAGATGCGTCGTCTTCTGTGGACCGGAACGCCTCGACGTCGAGTGGCCGGTCTCCCCAGCGCTGGCAGACTGCGCGGACACTCACGAACTCTCTATTCAGGATATGTCCTGCACCCGCAAGAAAGGACAAGCCAGCAGCTGCGGTCAGGAGGGAAAGAGAGAGAGCACCAATAATGATGAGCCACACACGCTTCGTCATGACCGTGTTCATGGGTCCGCTCCCTGATCTCGCTCCATGCCGCACGGGTTGGTGCGGCAGGGAGCGAGAGTTGGCAAGACTGACAAGCTGGGCTCTCTCTTCCTCCGTCACAACCACAGGCTTAGCCGGGCGACCACGAGGCATGGGCATCCTCCCTCTGGGGGTTGCCCATAATTATAATCATACTAGTTATTTGTGGGACAGTATACTAGTGTCGTGTCCCGCAAATATATGAGCAAAGACGTTGGACCTTGGCAAGGATGGAGTCAGCGGTGGCGGTCCACATGAAGGGAGCGGCATTGCGGTTGTAGTTTTGGACGAAGAGTCGGATTTTCTGGACGAGTTGGGAGACGCTGGAGAAGGAGCCGCGGCGGATGGCCATCTGGGTGATGAGGCCGAACCAGCGTTCGACTTGATTGAGCCATGAGGCATAGGTGGGTGTAAAGTGGATGTGGTAGCGGGGGCGTTTAGCGAGCCAGGCTCTGACCTTTGGATGTCTGTGGGTAGCATAGTTGTCAGCGATGAGATGGACGTCGAAAGGTTCGGGGACGTTGGCATCGATGTGGTTGAGGAAGGTAAGGAACTCCTGGTGACGATGGCGTTTTTTGCACTGGGCGATGACTCGGCCGGTAGCAATGTCAAGGGCGGCGAACAGGGTGGTGGTGCCGTGGCGGACGTAATCATGGGTGACCCCTTCGACGTACCCCAATCCCATGGGCAGCATGGGTTGAGTGCGGTTGAGGGCTTGGACCTGGGTTTTTTCATCGACGCACAGGACCACGGCATGGTCGGGCGGGTTGAGATAAAGTCCCACGATATCGCGCACTTTCTCGACGAAGAAGGGATCGTTGGAGAGTTTGAAGTGACGCTGGCGGTGGGGTTGGATGCTGAACAGGTTGAACCACCGTTGCACGGTACTCTTGGAAATGCCGGTTTCCTCGCCCAGCGCACGCACGCTCCAATGGCTGGAACCGTCGCGTGGTTTGCTTTGCAGTGCGGCGTTGAGGGTTGTGGCCACCCGTTCATCTTCATAGGTCCTGTGGCGCCCCCGACCCAGTTCATCGTGCAGGCCCTCGATGCCGCCCATGAGATAGCGCTTGCGCCAGTTGGCGACCGTTGCCTTGTTCACGCGCATGCGCCCGGCAATAGAGCTGTTGGACTCTCCTTCTGCACAGGCAAGAACGATTTGCGCCCGCCGCACCAACCCGTGCGGCAGGGAGCGAGAGTTGGCAAGACTGACAAGTTGGGCTTTCTCTTCCTCCGCCAGAACCACAGGCTTAACCGGGCGACCACGCGGCATGGGCATCCTCCTTTTGGGGGGTTGCCCATTATTATACTAGTTATTTGTGGGACAGTACACTAGCTGGAGCCCGCTGATTTGACGGGGGCTTGGCGGGCTCTGACTGTTCGGTTCGGAATGCCGTATGCTGGGCGCATGGCTACGGGATTCGACAAGGAGGATGTGAGTCTTTGAGCACGGAGGAGAACTCCAGGCTGGTGAATTGGCTGCCGTGGTCGGTGTTGAAGATATCGGGGCGGCCACAGCCCTGGAGCTTCGGAGAGGACCTCTGTGCACTCTGTGAAACTCTGTGCAGAAGCCGACATCGATGGTGTTGGACAGCCTCCAAAACGGTTGACTCAAAACTGAGATCTCGTAAAATCGTGGCACGAAAGGAGGAAAAAATGTCAAAACAAGCGTTTACTGTTCTATCTGTTCTATTCTTCGTGTTGCTTTTTTACGCGTCATTCGCGCTGGCGGGGCCCGGCACGCCCCCCATACCCATGCCTCCTATAACATACGATAGGTTAGATCCCGGTCCGGATCTCCCCCCCATACCCATGCCTCCTATGCCATACGACCGGGCCAGCGACGGCGCCATCGGAAATCTGAAGGGCAAAGTGTTGTGGGTCGAGCCCGTCGTCAGCCCGTCGATGAAGGCTCCCGCGGTCGAGTGCAAGAAGCCCCCCGACCTCAGGGAGCATCAAAACAGGTTTTGGTTGATCTATTGCGGCGCTCAACACCTCCTGGATGAGCGGTCGGTCAGGGAGCCTTCAGTCAGGAAGCCTTCGGCGTTCTGTGCGAACATCGTCGAACAAGTCCGCGAGAAAGTCCGCGAGAAAGATCCCGCACTTTCTGCAAGAATAAGGTGCGCAACGCCTGCCGACAAGTACGTTAATTGGGGCGACGACGACATCGGCCGCCACCGTCACCTCGTCGGTGTCGGCGACCTTTTTTAGGGCGGCCTTCATGTCTTCGGGCCCTCGCGGCAGCACATGATCGGCGCCAAGGGCCTTGACCGTCGCGGCCTTGTTCTCACCGCAGAGCGCGACGGTCTCGGCACCGCGGCCCGGGCCAGCTGGACGAGGGCGGAGCCGACGCCGCCGGATGCGCTGGAGATGAGGACGCGGTCGCTCGACCCGACGTCGGCGCGGTTCAGCATGTATTCCGCGGTCACATAGGATGTCGCGAAGGTCGCCAACTCAGCGTCGGAGAAGTCGCTGTTCACGACGTGAACGTTCTCGCCGTCAGCGACCGTGTAGTCTGCGAAGCCGCCGTCGCATTCGGAGCCGAAATAGCCGCATTTTCCTCGATCGAGCGGGGCACTCCAGTCCCGCAGCCAGGGATCCACGAGTACCCGTTTGCCCAGAAGCGACGCGTCGCAACCGGCACCGAGGCCAACCACCCGGCCGCACACGTCCGCACCTTGAATGCGGGGGAAGGCGATGGCCCTACCTCCCCATCCCGCGTCCGCGTTACCGGCCTCATCCGGTGACTCGCCCGTTGTGTCCTCCGGAATACCAGCGGAATACCATGCCGTACGGGTATTGACGTCGGTATTGTTCAACCCGCAGGCATCCACTTGGATGAGGGCCTGACCGGCTTCCGGACGAAGCCGGATACGCGCCTTACGGACCATGCACCCCGACCGTATCGACGGGCAATGTGCGGTGGAAGAATATGCAATGGCCCGAGGCCGCCGGTCAAGGAATCTCGCCAGAGGCGGTCGCTTCGAGGCGTCTGCTCCCAAGCTGGGATCGCGGCGGCAGGCGTGCAACTCCACGCCGCAGGTCATGAACCGGCACTTCTTCAAACCCGGCTCGCCTGCGAACCACCACCTGCCGCTGTTCTTGAGCATTCGGAACTCATTCGTTCTCGGTGGAAAGCGGCGTCAGTTCGTGTTCGCGTCCAAAGGTGATTCGGAAATTACAGGCGCCTGACATGTGCCGGCGGATGCAGTCGAGGCGTCGTAGCGCTCAACCGGACGCGCCGCCCTGCAACTGGCCCTGGAGTTCTCGGGCTACGTCGGCCAGTTTCTCCATCTCTTCGCCGCGTCCTTCGCGGATCAGTTCGTCATGTTTGTGCGTCACGATCATATATGCATAGCGGAAGGTCCGCTCGATCAGCGGTGCGAGCGAGGCTGGGGTCGCGTCGGCGCGGCGGCGGGCGACTTCGAGAATCTTCGTGCGGACGAACTCGGCGGCCGGGACATCATGCAGTTCGGCAGCGGCCTTGACCTCTTGCCACTCGGAATCGGAGAAGCGGATGCCTCTGGTCCTGCGCGCGGCGCCCAGGTTTGCAGTGGGTGCATCGCCGGATTCGGGTTCGGTTCGGTCGGATTTCGTCACGCTCCTTCTCCTTTTCGTCTCCGGAATTGAGCCTGGAGTGGCCGGTCCTCGGGCATGAAGCACATCGTCCCTGGCGGTTGTTACTACCAGATCGACTTCGGCGTGGCGATTTCGGATTGCACGGAGTCCGGATGTGATCCCTGGCGTCCTACGGACGAGCTCGCTCCGAAGTTCCATGGCCGGGAAGTCGGCGAAGGCTTCCACATTCGGGCGTGTATGAGCCGGGGACGGAAGCTGCCGCAGGCGCCGAGGCGACCATCATGAGCGCATGTCGGTCGTGTATCGGTCCGTGTTCTCGGCAGCGGGGAGCGTGTACCGCTCGTGTACCGGTGCAGGACAAGCGTAGCCTGGCATGGTCAGGGGCAGGATGGCCGGCGTGTATCGGTACGACATACGCTCGGTCCAACAAGAACGTGGCGGCGGAAGCCGGGAGTTGCGCAGCGAGCCGGGGGCCAAGGGTGCGAATGGCGCCACCAGCATCGGGGATGCGTGGGGTGTGAGAACAAAACGCCGAACGGCGTCGAAGAGCCGCTTCCTCGTCCCTCAAGCGCTCGGGCGGTGTAACCCGTTGTGACTTCGGCAGTTAGCCCAAGTGGCGTTTGAGCGTCAGCGTCCGCCGCGCATGTGCGGGAACACTTCCCGAACCGCCGCGCGGCTTCCGGTGGTTAGTATAGGAAACACGAGAGAACGAATCAATGAAGGAAGTTCGGTGTCCGGCCGGATCATTCACTCGGCTTGCACTGCGAGTGGCAGTGCAAGTGGCCTGTCCCCACCGTACGGCAGGGGCGGTCGCGGCGGACGGTCCGGTTGGCGCTTGCAACCCGGCAGTGCGGGACGCAGAGCAGGTATGGCGCGCAGGTGGATCGACCGAGGATAATCACCCTTGAGTGTCTACAACTTGGTCAGTGCTGAGAGGAGGCGGTAACTTGGCCGCCTCCTCCTGTTCGATATCAGAGCATATGATGCGCTGGACGAACTACCTGCTGAGTGCGTGGAATTGCCCAGCGAAGGCTCCTGTGTTTCCGTCCCTCCAGGTGAGGTCTACACCGAACGTCCCGTGGACACCTTCCGGATTCACGTTCGCGCTCCCGGCCGACGGGTTGCCGAAGAATTGACCGCCCCACTTGCCGCTCCAGTTCGTGATGTCGTCGCCACCGACGTATGTGACGTTGCTGGTGAAGAAGCCGCTGTTCGATGAACCAATGATCGCAGGTTCAAAGCGCAGTTCAGGGTCGGGGTCGCCTTCATCTTCGGGATCGTCTAGTGAGTTGGACGTTACATTGAGGCTTCCACTGATTGTGCCAAGCGCGGACGGATCGCCAAAGTCGGCTATCAGGGTCACGTCCCCTGTGATCTCTGCAGCCGCTGTCACTGTCTGGTCCCCGGAAGTAAAGTGTCCAACGGCGATCGCATCGCCCCTGTACACAGCGGTGCCGGTCAGCGTTGCAAGATTGTTCTGAATGAACGGATCGGCGGCGTCGGAGAATGCCCCTACGATCGGGGTCGGGTCGTTCGTGTCAGCCGGATAGTACAGCCAGAAGCCCCAGTCGAAGTGGTACCTCTCATCAAGCAGGTTTTCCTCACGCCCTACGTTGACGTGGAGAGTTCCTTCCGCGTCTGCCTTCCGGAGCGCAAAGGCCACTCCGTCCTCGTCAGACCACAGTGTCCTTACCTTGGCCGTGTTGCTGTCGATGCTCCATTGCGCCCCTTCCGTGTTGGTGACGACAAAGCGGTTGCTTCCATCGTCGTTTTGGCTCGCAACAACGGAAACACTGTCGAGGGTCGTGCCGTCGCCGTTGGATGACTGTGTAACGCTGCCGGCTCGTGGCGTGTTTGTCGCCGCGCGCCCGAGAATGACTGTGCCAGCGCTCTCGCTTTGAAGTTGTCCCGTGAACTCGTCGAGATACGACGAGGGTGGCGGTTCTTGGGGTGGTGGCGGCAGAGGCCGTGCTGTCTCTGTCCCGCCGCCGCCGCAGGCGGAAAGTGAGACACACAACACGACTATCAATAAGATCAGGTATCTATTGGCTGAAACGCGTTCGGGCGCGTTTATGGGGGGGGGGGGGGGGGGGTTAGTAGCGTTAGCCATTTCGCAACTCCTCCTTTATCGTTGGTCCAACATTTGGCTTGAAGTCAAGGACTTTACTTTCAGCAATTTTCATTGTCAACGGCAAATCGTCATTGCTTTGGCAATAATTCTCCCGACTCCTTCCGCGGCCTCGACGAGGTGCCGGTCGGCGAGGTGGGCGTACCCCGCGGTCGTGCGGTGTCTGCGATGCCCAAGCAGCCTGCCGACCAGGGGCAGGTTCTCGCCCGCCATGACCGCCTGGCTGGCGGCGGTGTGGCGCAGGTCGTGCAGGCGTAGCCGGCCGAGCCTCGCATTCGCACAGACGGTGCGCCAGCACGCGACGAGGCTGGATTGCCCCCGGCCTTCGGCGTAGCGTGGGAACAGGAAGGCATCCGGGTTGCGCGGGCCGAGCAGCGCCGCAACGTGCGCCCGCGCGGCTTCGCCGAGGGGCACCGCGCGCGGGCCGGTCTTGGAGTCGGGAAGGTTCAGCGCGTCCCTGCCGAGGTCGCGCCAGCGCAGATTGAGCACTTCGCTGCGGCGGCATCCGGTGAGCGCCAGCAGCCGGATGGCGGCGACGGCCTCGGGCCATTCGGCCTCACGGCTGTCGAGCGCGCGCCCGAGTCGCGCCAACTCGTCGGCGTCGAGGAAGCGGGCAACGCGCTTGGCCGGGTTCCTCGCGATGCCGAGACAGGGATTGCTGTCGCGCTCGCGCAATCCCCATTCCTCGGCCCGGAACATCATCGAGCGCAGAATCTCGAAGGCGCGGTTGGCCGCGCCGGGCTTGTCCCGGCTCGCCGCGTCGAACCACGCGGCCACGTGTTCGGGGCCGATGCGGTCGAGCGGCATCTTGCCGAACGCGGGCAGGATGCGGGCGTTGAGGTAGATGCGCACCGTCTCGCGCCCGGAGGGCTTCCACTGCGGTTCGCAGCGGCGCAGGTAGTCGTCCGCGAACTCCCGCAATGTCGGGGTCTCCTTCTCCCTCTGGATGTCGTCGGCGGGGTTCTCGCCCGCGCGGATGCGCGCGACCAAGTCGCGGGCGCGGCGGCGGGCCTCGGCAAGCTCCATCTCGCCGTGCAGTGCGATGACGATGCGGCGGCTCCGTCCCTCGATGCGGGCCTGCACGATCCAGACCTTCCGGCCCGACGGGTAAATGCGCAGCCCGAAGCCGGGCAGCGTGCTGTCGAACAGGAACGTGTCCCTGGGGCCGGGCCTGCTCTCGCGGGCAAGGCGCGGGGTGAGGTCAACGGTGGGCATGGCGGGCTCCTTCCTCTTGCTCCGCTCCCCTTCCGGCCAGGGCCGCATGGAGGCGGTTTGACACCCGGTCGGCGGCGTCAGCAACGGACCGGTCGGAAAGATGGGCGTAACGTTCGGTGGTCTCGACCAGGGCATGACCGAGCAGCTTGGCGATGGTCACCATGTCCACGCCGTTCATGGCGGCAACCGAAGCCCAGTTGTGGCGAAGGTCGTGAAGGCGCAAGCCGGGCAGGCCCCCCTCGTTACGGATGCGGTGCCACTGGTGCTCGAAATTGTCGATGTGCCGCGTCGGAGGACGCGCCGGAAACAGGAACGGGCAATCCTCGCTGTATCGCGGGATGGTGTCGATGACCGCGCGGGCGGCGCTCGACAGCCAGACCGTGCGCGGCCCGGACTTGGAATCTGGAAGGAAGATGCGCTTGCCCTTGATCCAGTCCCATTCGAGGGAGACGACTTCGCCGGCGCGGCATCCGGTGAGCATCAGCAAACGGATGATGGCAACGGCCTGGGGGCAATAGAACTCGTCGCGGGTGAGCACGGCGTTGAGCCGGGCCATCTCCTCGGCGGTCAGGAACCGCTCCCTAGGCTGCATTCGGTATCGCTTGGCGTTCTTGCAGGGGTTGGAGTTGTAGCGGCGGTAACCCCAAAGCTCTGCCATGCGCATCATGACGGAGAGGACCGGCATGGCGCGGTTGGCCACTCCGGGCCGGTCGGCCATGGATGCGAACCAGTCCTTGACGTGCTCGACGGTGATCGCGTCCACGGTCATGCGGCCGAACGCCGGGAGGATGTACTTGCGCACGAGGTAGGCGCTGCTCTCCAGCGTGCTCGGCTTCCAGTGCCGGGCGTAGCGTTCGAGGAACTCCGTGGCGAAGGCGTCCATCGGGTGGCCCGGCGTCCTGGGTCCGGTGTCGTTCCTGACCGGGTCGATGAAGGTGGCGAGGAGCCTGCGGGCCTCGCGCCGGGCCTCGGGCACGGTGAGGGTGTCGGCGCTGCCGATGGTGGCGGAGCGGATGCGCCCGCGCACGCTGCGACGCACGAAGAACGAGCGATTTCCGCTGGTGCCGACGCGGAGGCCGAGGCCGGAGATCACGTCGTCCCAGACATCGTACTTCCTGGCGCGGGGCTTGGCGGAGCGGACGCGCTTGGCGAAGGTGGACTTGGGTTCGTCGGTCATGGCTTGCGGCTCCTTTGTTGGGCCGCGACCGGCGGTCAGAATAGGAAGCAGTCGCGGCGGCGTTTCTTCGAGGAAGCCGCTTGGCGGTGCGGGACGGAGTGAGCCGTAAGGCTCTGAATCTACGGGCGTTTTCCCGCTATCGTGCGATTGCGGACACTGACCGGAAGGGCATCCCCGATGCGTGGGGTGTGAAAACCAAAGCCGCGGCACGCGGTCAGGAAGGAGAAACCCTGGGTATGAGCGAAGGGGAATCGACTCCGGAGAACCCGGCGGATGGGAGCCGCCACGGCGACTGAGTGGCGGGGACTGCGGACAGTGCTGAAGGCAGTCGTGCGAAGCACGCTGCCGGAGGGTCGTGCAGAGGCGAAGACAGTGGAATGGACAGTACAGGATGGCAAAGTGCGGAGGCCCGTGACGGCGAAGTCCGCACCGGACGACGCGAACGCGGAGGGGCGACGCCGAAGACGAGCGCAGCGAGGCGGACGGCGTGAGCGAGGGCGACGTCGCCGAAGGCGGCGAGCCGAGCGAGAGCACACGGCGGGCTCGGCAAGCAGTCGGGTGACGAAGCGACACGGTCAACGGCTTGGACGTGCAGTCGGCGCCGCGGTGAAACGCCACGCCATGATCGTCATCACCGACACGTTCACTGGCGTTGTCGCCGTCGGCGTCGAGACGGGAACGGGGCAGGACATTGCCGCGATGGTCAGCAGGGTCGTGAACATGAAGGGGGTCACCGGCAACGATGACGATGTGAAGCCAGCGCCAACGACGCGGACGTGGACGGCGGCGCCGGCGAGCGGAGCGATGTCGCTGGAGGCGACGAGCCGAGCGGTTGACGGGAGGTTGGCGCGTCGACGATCGTCGTCGTCATTGGCAGCACCGGGGCCGGACGGGGTGATGGGTGGAGTGTTGACGGAGCCGATGGCGGAGGTGCGAAGCGCGGCGCCGGAGGCTCGGGCAGTGGCGTCCGCAGTGGTGCGGACACCGGTGCACGGCAAAGTGCAGAAGCCAGTGACGGGCGAAGCGCGCACCGGCGAGGCGAAAGCGGAACCGGGCGTGCTCACGACGAGCGCAGCGAGGCGGACGGCATGAGCGGGGCGATGCCGCCGGAGGCGGCGAGCCGTGTGAGTGTAGGGACGTAGCGAGGTTTCCGCGAGGCAAGGGGTTGAAGGACGGACCGGTCCGAAGGCGGGGAAGGCCCACGTCGCCGAGTGGCGCAGGGGAGGCGCGAAGCGGGTCCTCGGCGACGTGGGCCGTGGGGGCGGGGGTCCCTGCCGATGTCGGGCGCAAGGGAGCGGCCAGGGTGAACGCGGCGATGTAGTCGAGGGCGGCGAGCCGTGGGGATGTCGGGATGGTGCAGGCGGGCATGACGTTTCGTGCGGGTGCGACGGAAGGAAGGGCCGCGCCGCAAGCGACGCGACCCTTGGGTGTGCGGCTAGGCAGCGATCTTGTCGACGGGTATTCCCAGTTGACGTGCCTTGTCGACGAGGTTGTCGGTGATGCCCGAGCCGGGGAAGGCGATGACGCCCTTGGGGAGGAGGTTGAGGAGGTCGTCGTTGCGGCGGAAGGGAGCGGCGCGGCCGTGGCGGTCCCAGTCGGGCTTGCAGACGATCTGGTGGACGCCGCGCTGCTCGGCCCAGCTTGCGGCGATGCGCTCGACGCCCGGGCCTCCGCCGTGCACGAGCACCATGTCCGCATACTTCGCGCGGACCTTGTCGAGGCGCTGGAAGACCGCGGCCGCGTCGCTGATGTCCTTGCCCCCGGTGACCGCGACCAGGGTTCCTTCGGGCAGGTGGGCCTGGGTCTTGCGGTCGGAGCGTGCGCGCATGAAGTCTCGGGCGTCGATGGCTGCGGAGGTGAGCTTGCCGGTCTGGCTGGTGTGGGAGCCTGAGCGGGGCCGCCAGGTCTGGCCGGTCGCTGCGAGGTAGTCGTCGGCCGCCGCATCGCGCATCTTCTCGAAGGCGTCGCGTCGGGCGGAGAGGTTCTGTGCGCGGTCGGTGATGAGTTCGAGCTCGCGGGACTTGATCTCTGAGCCGTCCTGCTCGCGCTGGAGGTCTCGGAGGTCGGGCATGAGGCGGTCGGCGGCACGGTCGAGGCGCTGGGTCTGAGCGTCGATTTTCTCGATTGGCGGATTCCTACTGTGCCCGGGTGAGCTGGCGGGAAGTCTATAACCTATTGATCTATCAGAGAACTTTTGATCACAAACAGGCGGGTGACAGGCCTGGAGATTCAGCGTGAACTCTTTGGTTCAACACTATTGCAACACCGAGGCCGGGACTCACAGGCTCAGAACTCACAAACTCATCGAACTCATAGCCGGGCGCAACCGTGTCGGTTCACGACGCGGAAATTCGATTCGGTAGAATTATCGCTATTACGCTGGGGCACGGCGGGTACGGCACTTCAAGCAACGCCTCCACCCCGCTTCCATCGCCGCTGACGAAAGACGCTGCCCCTTGTCAGCGGGATTGAATCGGCTCCACCAGATTTGGTTCGGCGTATATGACCTCCGACAAATCGTTCAGGGCATGCGCAGCTTTCAGGGCCGAGCCTTCCTCGGCCTCCAGCAGAAAGGTGTTGGGGGCGAACCCAAGCTCTCTTCGCAGTCTAAGCCCCAATCGCGATAGCAGTGCGTCGATAGCTTCGCGGTCCAGATCTGGGTTGATCTTCACCGTCAACGCGCGACCTGCGAGCTTGAGGTGTCCATCAGCATCCAGAACCACTTCGAATGCGGCGTCCGAATGAGTACTTCCTGGCGTGCCAAACGTCCAGCCGGCCTCTTGCAAGGCCCGCAGGTCCGCTTTGGCTTGGGTCGACGCACCTTCCAATTCGCGCTGCACACGTTCGGCGTCCGCCGCTCGTGTCTCGACACCGGGTGGAAGGCCCGCCACGTTGTCAAGCTTTTTGATTTGGGAGAGACGACGAATGACGGTCGACTTGTCCATGGACCTTCGCTTGCTCAGATCCCCGTTGCGAGTCGGATCGCCTCGGCCACCGCGGATTCTGCGTTCACGCGTCCGTAACCGAAGCGAATGTTATGCCCGCCAATGTAGGGAAGCGGACCCACTTTATCACAGGTATTGCGGAGCAGTTGGCGAAGTTCCGCCGCCGTCATGTCCGGTTTCTTCGATAGAGCGAGGGCACCGATGCCCGCTGCGCACGGCGCCGCAAAACTCGTGCCTGTCCCATTGCGGTAACCTCCTCCCTTCGCGGGAATCCAGACGTCCACTCCAGTGGCAAGGAATTCAAGCTGCGGTCCGAATCCGGAACTGTCATCTGCATCCGCCTTCGTGGATCGGCCAATGGCCATAACTTCCGGGTGCGAGCACACCTCGTCGGACCCAATCGGGTGATTGCCGTTCGTGCAAGCCCAGAAGATAGGGCAGCCATCGCCCCCGCGGCCCTGTTGCGCTGCGAAGTCGATTGCGTCGTTCAGAACGGCGGTCATCGTCCAGACGGCCCCATTGGAGGGTCCGAGAGAACATGCAATGATATCGGCACCTTGCTCGGTAGCGTTTTCCAGCGACGGATCGGTTGCGTAGCCAATCGCTCGGGCGAGAGTCGTCTGCGTACCGACCTGATCCATAAGGCATGCCACCATGCTGAGATCGGCACCGTGGGCCACGCCGCAGCCGCCGTTCTCATTGTTCGCGATGGCGGCTATCATTCCCGCGCACGCCGTTCCGTGATTGGCGTTGGGCATATTCGTCAATCCAGGGACGAAATCTGCATCCACAAAATCGGACGTGGAACGGAAAAACCCTGACGCGCTGCCGAAGGAAAGATCTGGATGATGCTTGTCAAAGCCGTTGTCGATGACGGCTATCCGCACCCCATCGCCGCGGGTCTGATCCCACGCGGCTTCGGCGCAAATTTTGGTGTGGTGCCACTGCAAGTTGAAATCGGGGTCCGTCGGCGTGAAACGCGATCCGATATGCTCAATGAAGTCAGGTTCAGCATATTCAACTGCGTCCTCATCCATGAGCCCGATACAGGCGTCGAGCGCCGTGCCAGTCTGCACGTCGGCGCGAAACGTCCGGGGCGGCAGGCTGCTCGTATCGATCATTGTGACGGGGTAGCGCTTCATAACCGCCTTGCGATCGTCGTCAGAGACACGCTCTTCGAAGCGGACCAAAATACGCGATGTCTCCAGCAATACCCTTTGGTTTTGCACGAGGACCCGTGTCACCATGGGATTGCCGCCACGTGCGCCGCGCTCGGCTTGGGACAAATGCCAGAATTCCTCATCGCTGTGGAAGAAGTTGATCCCAGCGCCCGCGAACCCGATCATCTGTTCCCGCATGGCCGCATCTTCGTAGAGTTCGGGTGTTGCGCCCCTTGTCGACGAGCCCATTGGGAGCGACTCGATCTGCTTCGAGGAAGCGGCAACAGCCGATTCAATTTTGCTGTCCTGAAGGCTGGTGGCAACTGTCACCATCCGCTCGGACTGCTCGGGCCGGGTGGGCAGAATGCCACTGAGGCTTTCCATCTGTTCCAAACGACGGCGGATATCTGATTTTCGAGACAAGATCCCCTCCAAAGACGATTATCCCCGACTGTTCAAGCAGGGCTGAGGGAAATTCTCAAATCGGGCACGGCCCGATTCAGTATCCGTGTAGGTTACACACCCTCAACAGCGCCTCTCATGGACACTTCCATCGTCGCAATGTTCCGCTGTTTCGATGACTCTGTCAAGACCTTCCAACCTTCCCGCAGGGTCACCCCTAGGGTGACGGAAGTCTGCGGAGAGTCGAAAGGCGTTGCTCCTGAGTTTTAGAAACCGCTGTTCGCGGTGCTGGAATAAACGCATCTTTCGAACAGGTCCTGGAGCGACTCGCCGTGGAACCCCTCCAGTAGCGTTTGAAACTCGGAGACCAACACTGATTGAAATCTTTTTTGCTTTGCATACTGGGCGAGAAACACCTTGAGGCCTCGTTTCCCATTCTTTTTCTTGAAGACATAGTCCAGGTGCGCCAGAAACTGGCGACCAACCGAGTATGCGTCGGAGTGGGTTGTCCGAATATATGGTGAGCGACGACCCATATTGGTTCCTGTTGGCACCTTCTCACAAGACCGATAGCCCTCGTCTCCCCACATCGCTATGGCCTCGTCAATCCACGCCGCATTCCCATTCACAGGGATGACGCTCCTCGCAAAATAGCTGTGATCGAGCTCGTGCCGAAGAGAGCCTAATTTGGTTTTTGTCGCACCGGCGTATTCCATCCCGCCCTTGTACCCGGGTTCAGCAAATATGGTCACGGAGTCATGTGGAAAAACCCCAAAACTTTTTTCGAGCTGATTAAGAACCTCCTTTGTCGACTTGACGAATTCTTCCAAGCACAATTCTTTATCCTCAAGCCACTTCCTTTTCGTATACGCGTGTATGGGAATTCGACGGCCATTTAAGGACGGGAACGTCTCGTTGGAAATCCAACTGTAGTCGTCCTCGGGGCCGAGATGGAACCAGGGACAGGAGCTGGTAAAGAATTCGGGGAACTCGACCTGCCAGTCTTTCGACTTGGGCGAAACCGTCCCATTGGCGAAAATCCGGTGAGGTACTTTTGTATTCCTGACCGCTACCGAGAATGACATACGGAAATGGTCGTAGTTATAGTTTGCTGGCAAGAACGCTCCAAGAAACTCACCTTTGCGGCCAAAATTTGAGACATCAAGGTCTGACATATTGAAGATGCACTCCACTTTGTCGGATTCTATCCAGGTGACCGGCCAACCGTAGGGCCCCTTCTTGGAAATTCGGCTTTCTACAGTCAGAACGTGCTTGCCTGGCGAGGCCGGCTTAGACAGAACTCTGAAACAGGCAGCCCCGTCCAGGGATTCTCGACGAGCTAGCCTGACGCTCTCCCCGTCAAGATGGGCGGAACGGACGGGTTGGTTAAGGACAATGACGGGCAAACCGTGATCGGCAGCGACGAATTCAATTTCTGAGAAAACGGTGGCCGCCTGAGCTGCGACATCGAAATTGAGATGATACTTTGCATTGATAAAGTCAACAAAGATCACCTTATTGAGACTCGTAAAATATAGTGACAACAAATAAGAACGATGGTATAGTGGCTTGATGGGAAATCCAGTTGGAGTGAGACGGGACTTTGAAGCCTTGGAGCAGCGGCGGATGGAGGCGGGGAGGCTTTTGAAGCGAGGGCTGTCGGAGGCGGAGGTGTCGCGTCGGGTGGGAGTGCACCGCCAGTCGGTGAATCGATGGGCGCGGCAGTTGGCGGAGGGAGGCCGGGCGGGGCTCAAGCAGGCGGGGCGAGCGGGACGCAAGCCGCGGCTGAGTGCGGCGGACGTGAAGAAGGTCGAGGGAGGCTTGAAACGGGGACCCGAAGCCCTGGGGTACGACACCAGCCTGTGGACCGCGAGGCGAGTGGCGCACTTGATCGAGGAGGTCTGCGACGTCCGGTACCACCCTGGCCATGTCTGGCGGCTCTTGCGACAGTTGGGGTGGAGTTGCCAGCGACCGACGGGGCGTGCGTTGGAACGGGATGAAGAGGCGATCCGGCAGTGGAAGAAGAAGCGATGGCCGGAGCTTAAAAAAAAGCCCGCAACGAGGGTCGCACCATAGTGTTCGTGGACGAGAGCGGGCTGAGCGAGCGGCCGAACCGGTATCGCACGTGGTCGCCGCGGGGACAGACGCCGGTGCTGCAATATCACTTCAACTGGAAGAGCCTCTCGGCCATTGCCGGGGTCACCTGGTGGCGCTTCTACTTCCGACTGTATCCGGGAGCCATCAAGAGTCCGCAGGTCATCGAATTCCTGAAGCACTTGATGCGGCATGTCCCGGGGCCGTTGCTGGTGGTGTGGGACGGGCTGCCCAGCCACCGGAGCCGCGCGGTGCGAGACTTCGTTGCCGCCACCGAGGGCGTGTTGGTGCTGGAACGACTGCCGGCCTATGCGCCGGAGCTGAATCCCGTCGAGTACCTCTGGGGATACTGGAAGCATCACGAACTACCCAACTTCTGCGCCAGGGACTTCGCTCAACTCAGCCACCATGCTCGCCGCGCCCTTCAACGAATGCGCCGCAGGCCACGTCTCGTTACTGCTTTCTGGAAACAGGCAAGCCTGTTCTGATGTCACTATATTATGCAATACTCAATAATACAGTCAGAGGTGGTGAACGAAGGCGGGGCATAGTCGAGATCGCTCATGGTTAGCCTACTCCAAATTGACGCGAATGAAAACTGCTCTCCTCGAATACTTGTAACGTACTGGTTTACGTTTTCGATGTCGCATGTCCCGTCGTCGGTCCGACGGAAATGGGGCGACCCGCCACCCCTCGAATACACGTCCGTGCCAAAATCCGCGTGGTTATCGTGTATCACAGTCGCGGACCGCACGGAAGGCCGACCCGCGAACCCGACCGGACACTATTGCTGAGGCCGAAAGTGGATGAGCTCGTTTCGTTCTTGATGCAGCCATTCAAAAGCCTTCGCTTGTCGTTCCCCAATGGCATTGGCCGGCCGACTTCAAATGTTGACTCTTCTTTAGTTTCTCGAACAGGAACTTGGGATCACCCAATTTCGGATGGAACAATGCCGCTTCGTCCTTCTCGGCGAGCCTGCTGGGGAATCCGGATTCCTCGTCGACCGTTCCTCTCGTCTTCTCAAAGGCTTTCCGATAACTGCGTTCAGTCCCTGTATGGAACGCACCAGACCCGTCCGTTTCCGTCAAATGGTACACCATGGCTCCGCATAGTGCGTTGTGGAGCGCTATGAGCACCCACTTCCAAGCGCACGGGCGATGTCTCAGAGCAAGCAAGACACACCTCGAGGGATTCCAGGACATCCGATAGACCTCGCCGAGGACAAGCTATCCACTCGTTCTGCGACTTCCCTCAACCAGCAGGGGCCGAGGAGGTTGCGAGTAGATAGCGCCAAGCCACAAGAGAATACAACAGATCATGCGGGCGCTGGCGTTAGGCGGGGCTTTCGATGATCAGCGCGCCGCTCGGTCACGCTAAGGTGACAGCGGCGATAGCAATCCAACCGGCATGGACAAGGACACTGCAGGCATTCCACCGGTGGCGGTCGCTCCTCTTCGGTCAGCCGCTGCTGTCTACATCGGGTAAACCGTCCCGTTCCCGCACGGATGCCGGTACTGGAAACCGTAGGCCGTATGGCGGGCAAGCAGGTAGAGATCGTCGGGGGCCGTCTCCACGCACTCGCCCATCATTCCCGCCAGCCACTCCACCACCGCCGGATCGTCCCGCCCGTTGCCGTCTTTCCAGATCATGCAGCGGACTCGCGCCTGTCCGGCCACGAGCTTGTGGAAGTCGTCCCGGATCCGTCCCGAATCGGCGCCCGCACCTCCCCATTCGCACTCCAGTATCAGAACCACCTCGTTCAGGCAGTCGGGGTCTTCGCCATACCTGAGCCAGCAGACGTCGTGCATCCACTCCCCGTCGTCGGCCTCTCCGACCCCTGAAGCGCGAACGTGCAACGGCGGCTGTTGCGCCGATCCGGCAAGACACAATGCGTCTTGATCTCCGTGATCCCACTCCCCCGCGCCGGCCCTCTTGCCGCGCAGGTTGGCGAAGGCCTCGTCGAGGCATTGGCGCACGACTTCGGAAATGCTCTCCCGGTCCATGCCGGGGTTCCTCCGCCTTCGAACCGTCCCTTGCCGCCTCACATTCCGTGTCCTGACGCGGCGGCAAGCACCGGACCCCGTACCATCACCCGGGCACTCCCTTGCGCAACCTAGCCCGGAGCGCCTTCCCCGCCTTGAACGCCGGCGTCCTCGACGCCGCGATGGCAACGCTCTCCCCGGTCCGGGGGTTTCGTCCCGTCCGCGCCGGCCGGCTCCTTGTCGCGAACGTGCCGAATCCTGACACGGTGACCTTGTCCCCCCTGGTAAGAGCGTCCCCGACGGCCTCGAAGACCGCGTTGACCGCGGCCTCCGCCACCGCCTTCGACAGCGAGGCCTCACGGGCAACGTAGACCGCCATGTCGGACCTCTTCATTGTCTTCTCCTCCCGGGTTTCACTCCCCGTGCCGGACTCATCCCGGCAAGCGTAGCGTCGCGCGCCATGCGCCGCAAACAGCCGGCGTCATGTCCCAACACCTGAACGCCGCCGCGCCCGTGACCGCCGTCGTTTCCGCCGACCAAGCATCGCTGCGTTTCGGCGACGCCCGTGTCGCCCTCAAGGACATCCTGCGCCCAGACTCCGGCAAGAGCGTGCTGAGCATGCTGTCGCGGCATGGCCGCACCACTCCATGCACTGACGACTTCTGTAATGTCCGATACATGTGCACCGCCGCCGGCAGTAACGGTCGAGCGGGTGTCTGGCGCGTGTCGCCCCGGTGGGCAGCGCTTGGGTCCCTCCCGTTTCTCTGACGCTGGGCAGGAGTCGCACGACGGGTCCGTGAAGTGTTCCTGCAAGTGCGCGGCCAACCCGACACTCAAGCGCCACCTGGTGTTTGTCGAGTTCCTCGGTGGCCGTGGTCCTCACCGGAAGAAGCAGGACACGGCTCTGCCAGCCTTAAACCGCAGCAGCGAGCTTGTTGGGGTTGTTGTGGGCAGTGCGGTCTCGGCGCCAACCGCCGGCGCCAATCCCCGTGCGCTCATGATACCCGGCGGCCAAATAGCGCCGAATGCCTTGGTCGGCTTCACCGCCCGCGGAGCCGCCGGCCAATGGCCCGTCCGGGCTGCTGTAAGTCGGTTGTAAGACGGCTGTAACCGGATTGTAAGTGCTTCCGTAACACGGCGTCACACGGAAAATTTGGCGATAAACAAGGATGTATGGTGCTGCGATTCTTCAGAGAAACACCCCCGGTTCTCCCGAGCGTCGCACGCGGTTCCCTAGGGAATCGCCCGGGTTCTGCAGAGAATCTTCGCTGCCAGACCTGCACTCGCGACGCCACGGCTACAGATGCCCGGAAACCGCCCGTGATCCACGGCTTCGGCCCTGTATGCTCTGACCTCACTCTCCCGCTCAAGCGCCGCTCGGGCTAACCCGTTGATATTACGCGCCTTCTCGTCCCCCATCGCCTATATCTTACCTTGCGGCTCCATCTTTACGGCGGAGCCGGTATTCCTTCACACCCGACACAGCTTGCTGTATGTCGTGCCCTGTCTGCGTCCTGATGCACTCCCTTGCGCAGGTCGAGCCCCTCACCCCCCGGAAGTACCTTGGAAAAGGCGATACCACTTCGGTACACGGCGCGTGTGACGGAAAACGACATGGAGCGATTTCAACAGCTTGCAGGGCGACCAGCCCTAAAGCTAGCCCATCCCCTGGCAAGAATCCCACCGCGCGGTTTCTCCGGCCAGCCCGAGGGTCGGGCATACCAACCTGATCAGTGGCGCCTTTCCACGATAGCCCCGGCGAGCCGAGTCCGCGCAGACGATACCCTGTCGCGGCCATGCCTGCGCCCGGCACTGAACACGGCCGCGTCAGCGCCCTCATGCGCGGCAGTCTGGAGCATCCGAACCAGTACACGCGGGAGATCCGTTACCACCAAGCATATTGCGCCCTGTTGCACGAGGCCACGAGTGACAGGCTGGGCAGCGCGATGACACCGGAGGGCCGGGAGGGCCGGCGGCAGGAGAGAGCGGCTGGAATGCCCGGCCCGCTCCCCTGTCGGCGCGGGTTTTTCGGAGCTCGTTTCGCGATGGGATAGTTGCCGGCGAGGGCCGCGGGATCGGCCGGAAAGAGGCCGGGTTTCTACATCTCGAGATCGAAATCGTGGGTCATCTGCGGCTGTTCGAGAACCTCTTCCTGCACGCGATCATGTTCCGACTCCTCCGGACGGTCGAGTTCGCGGTCAGTTTCGAGGCGCGGACCAGACTCGATCTCGCGCTCCGGATCGATCACGCGCTCCTCTTCGAGGACACGATCCGCCCCGTCAATTGCCCGCGCTGGCTGACCGCCGTCCCGTTCGAGGCTCGATTCGAGGCCGAACGCCGCCTCGTGCGCGGCCTCCATCGCCGCCCCATCGAGCGCCGCAACCCGCTCGCCCGTGGCTCTCTCCAGTTGATCCGAGAGCTTCCAGGCATCGTCCGTGACCAGTTCGGCCCCGTCCCGGGCCCGGCTGATCGCCACGTAGAACGCCTTTTGGTTCGTCAGGTCCGGGTTCCCCGTGGGCATGGCCGCAACGATCTGGTCCACCGTCCTGCCTTGGAAAGCGTGCACCGTAGAGGCAAAGGCCCGGTCGAGGTGGCGTAACTGGGGATCATGTTCGGCAAGTTTCGTTGCCGATCCGTCCTCGAGACGGAAGCGGACGCCGTCCTTCGCGACCGATTCCACCGCTGCGGTCTCCCCGTTTGCTAGCCCCGAGCCCGGATCGTTGCGCGTCCATCGCACGCGGTCTCCGCGGCAAAGCTCCATCTCCTCGCTCCGGTAGACCTCCACGCCGCCCTTGGCGCCCGCCAGCATGTAGGGCCGCCAGTCCACCAGGTTGCCTTTTCCGTCCCGGAGCCAAACCGTGTTGTGCTCGTAGTCGACCCGCTCCACCTCGCGCTCGTCGCCTTTTTCAACTCCCAGAGTCTTGTACCGGCGGTTGAAGATCACCGTGCCGCCCGTCGAATAGTTCGACGCACGCGCCATCTCGGCGCGCGTCAACCCTCGCGAGACCAGCTTCTTGCCCCTCCTCGCGGGACCGGAGACTGCGCCCTCCGCGATCAACTGCGCCCGGATCGTCTCGTTGATCTCGTCCCGAAGCGCCCTTGTCGGCGCGATCACTCCTGTTACAGAGCGCATTTCGGGAGAGAGGGAGAGCCAGCGTTTCGCCGCTTCCTTGCCGATATCCTCCCTCTCAACTTGCGCGATCCGGTCCCCGAGCTTCTCGAATGCGGTCCTGACCTCGCCCACGAGGCCCGCCCGGACCGCCTCCTTGAGCTCCATGTCGCGCTGCCGAACGATCTCGTCCATCACCGCGGTCTGCATCCCGGCCTGCCTGAGTTGCTCGAAGGGCTTGCCCGCCTCCACCGCGCCGAGTTGCTTTTCGTCTCCCACAAGCACCACGCGCGGGACCCGAAGCGAGGTCGCGACCCGCAGGAGTCCCCGCATCTGCTCGCTCGACGCGAGCGAGGACTCGTCCACCACGAGCATGGTCTTCGAAAACGAGGCCCGCAGGTTACGAAGCCCCCTTGCCGTGCCCCGGCCCTCCACGATTCCCGCATGGCGCGCAAGGAATCGTTGCAGCGTTTCCGACTCGATCCCCGATTCCCGCTCCAGAGTGCGGGCCGCGGAAGCCGACGGAGCGAGACCCGTAGTGTTGTAGCTCCGGCTCTCCGCGAGCGTCCGAAGCCGATTCAGCATCGTCGTCTTGCCCGTTCCGGCGTATCCCTGCACCCCCAACACCCGGTCCTTCGATGAGAGAATCACCTTGACCGCTTCCTTCTGCCCCTCGTTGAGCCGTCCTCCGTGGAGCTTCGTCTCCGCGATCCAGCCCCGCATGATCGTCTTTTCGGCGCCCTGGCCCGCCTTCATCAGCGCAATGGCCTCCGACTCCCGCGCCATGGCCGCGTCCGTGGTCCAGTGCTTTCCCGATTCGAGCCCCTTCGCGGCGTGGAGGCCGCCCCCGTCTTCGAGGCCGGCAATGGCCCGCTCCGCCGCCTCGGCAGTCACCGCGCCCGGCTCCCGGGCCAGCGTTGTCGCCAGAAGATCCCCGTGGCGGAACACCGCCTGGCGCTCGGACAAGTGCTCCACCGCCCAGACCGCCGCCTCCACCGCTGGCTGTCCCCGGTCCGTGAACAGATCCGGGACCGGGCGTTCCCGCTCAGCCTGCCTTGCCCTTGCGCGCACGGCTTCGGCTGAAAACCCGAGCTCCGCCGCCTGCCGCTCCCAACTCCGCCGAAGCTTCCCCTTGTCCACGTCCCGTTTCCTCGCACGCGTCATCAACGCCGCGCGGTCCGCCAGCTTCGGGTTCTCCAGCGGCGCGCCCTCCTTCCGCGCCGACATCGCCGCCTCTATCTCCGCCCGCCGCGTGGAAAACTCCTCCACGACCTCCCGTGACACCCCCGAGATTTCGAACCTGCCGTCCGGGTGGGTCTTCTCGATCCCGTATCCAAGGTCCTTGAGATCCCGGGCAAGCTCGGCCCGGTACACGGCGCCGATCGCCATCTTATTCCGGTAGAGACCGTCGTTGACCATGGTCCTCCACTTCCCGTCCTCGCCCTGGACCATGTTCGCCACCACCGCATGGGTATGAAGCTGCGGGTCGAGGTTGCGGGAGGTGTCGTGGCGGAAGGTTGCGGCCACCATCTTCTGGCCGCTCACGTGGACCATCGCGCCGCTTGCCCTGTCCTGCATTCGGGTCTCGACGGCGTTGCGTTCGATCCAGCCAAGGGTCCGTGTCACGGCCCGGTCGTGAGCGGAGACGATCCGTTCGTCTCCTCCCACCAGCGCCATGAGGGAGAGCGACTTCGGCGCGGAAAGGGTGACGTCACGACCGGGCCGATGGCGAATCTCTCCGTTCTTGTCCCGCTTACCGAGTTGAGGGCCGCTAGGCACCTTGCCTTCCAGGATCGCCTCGAAGGCGGCCGATTCCACCGGGCCCGAGAGTCGCAGCGCTTCCGCTCCCTTGCCCGCCCAGGCGCTCGCTTCCTTGTGCGCCGGGTCGTCCCTCGTGTAGTAGCCATCCCGCTCGAAATAGCTCACGCCCTGAGACGGCGAGGCGATCACACCTATCGAGGCTACCACCCGGGCCTCCCGCCGGGCGCGTCCATACACTGGTTTTGTGCGTCCATAGCGCCCGGATACGCGCTTTGCGGACCGGGTACAAGGGGCGGAAAGGTCGCGTCACAGCCGTGTCCACGGTTGGCGTCAATTGTCGTGAACGACTATGGAACTGGCTGTCCAACTCCGGTGAACGCACTTCCCAAACAACCGCGATAGTGGCAGGCTCGGCGTTGTCTCGAGTAAACCGATTGACGAAATCACCGCTAATGAGCGGCCAAAAGAATGAGGGTAACCATGCGTGAGTTTACAGTCAGGGAGAATGCCCGTGGCCGGTTCCACCTTGGAGGGTTCGGGGTCAGTTGCGGAGGGGAGGACCGGGACGAGCCGTTCTTCTTCGTGGTTCGGTACTCGAACGGCAGGGAGATCGCCCGCTCTTCGCCTACGACTGCTCGCGCACTCGGGATTGCTGAACGCGGGCGTCAAGACTACGACGCGGACGCCTTTCACCAGACTGACTTCTTTATCACGCGACCCGGGTCCGACCCGAAACCCCATTCGGCGATAGCTCGGCGTGTGACCTGGAAATACCGCAAGGAGCATGATGAAAGAACAAGAGACCCTACCAGCCGTCGAAGTCCTAAAAGGAAAAGGACTCGGCTGTGGACAGCCATTGTTTCATGCGGACACCACACACGTAGCTTTGCAAAGCGACTCGTATCATGGGGTGTACCAGATGCGGACTAGGGGGGTGACTATGGACTATGATCTTGAAGTCTGACAGCTACTCGCGCAACGCGCCGAACGCGGCTGTGAGGCCGGATCGCTCACGCGTTCCTGCTGCGGCTTCATGCCCTAGCCCCACTAGGATTCCGGTCAACCTGCCATAGTCGCCGCCGGTTTCGCGGAAGGTGTTGCCGACACAGTGAAGGTGTAGCTGGGATCGCCGTCGAGCCACTGCCGGGTTGACTCGGAGTCACTAGCGTTCCGCAGGTTTCCATACCCGTGCCCATATAACCTCGTTCAAACAAAAATCACACTACTCTATAGGACCTGCCTTTACGTCCCAAAAACGATCACCTTCTTCATCTTTAGTCACATACAAGATAAAACCCCGAACCCCTTTCCGAATCCTCATCTTCCCAACACAAAACAACACGATTTCACTAAACTTATCCTCAAAATCTTTTATCACCAACCCTGGCATAGCCAAAAGTGATATAGACTCCTCCCCACTCAACGAAGAACTTCTTTTTCCCAAAGCCGAACTCACTTGTATAGCCTGCATAGCCAAAGATATTTCTTTCGCCAAAGCCACCGCATCCTCACGATTATTCACTCTACCCTTCATTTCTTGAAACTTTCCCGTCCTATCTTCCACCTTCTTATACACTTTCAATGCATCATATTTCTGCCTCAATTGAGGAGTAACTTCCGATATCAAATCTTCACACTCCCCGCCATATGCCGAGCCACACCCCAAAAGGAGAATCAATCCAAGACACACCTCCTTCATTTCTCTCCCTCCTTTTTGTCTTAAATCGCCGTCAAAATGGGTTCAAATCCCACTGTGGGCCGCCATATCTCTAAAACACGTCGCTTCCCTGAAATCCAGTCTCCGACTCTCCAATGAGATCCTGATACCGAAGACGCTTTCCGCCGACACCCCGAGCCATATTCCTCATCTGATCAATGGTGTCTTCCTCTCGCTGGTTGTGTCTGCCCGAAAACTCCAAGACATATCGGTCCAGGTGCTTCACGCTCATCTTGTGATAGGTTCCTTCATATCCACGCTTCAACATGGCCCAAAAGGACTCGATCCCGTTGGTGTGGGCTTGCTCCCTCACGTACTCTCGAACACTGTGCTTGACACTCTCATGATCGAATCCGACCATTCCGCGATATCCGGCATGGTCATCCGTGTAGACGGTAGCGCCAGCCTCAACATTCTCCGCAACAAATCCCTTCAAAGTCTCTCCGTCTGTTTCCTCAATCACATCCGCGCTCACCTTGTTTGACTTCCGGTCCTTGGCTCCAATCACGGCCACCTTGCCAACTGGCCCGCGACCAGCCTTCATCTTCTTGCTGGCATGTTTGTTCCTTTCCTTGCCGCCCATGAATGTCTCGTCCACCTCTACCGGACCCTCGAACTTCTCTTGTTCTCTCTGCCAGACTTCCCGGATTCTGTGAGCCAGATGCCATGCTGTCTTTTGCGTCACTCCCAAATCCCGGTGAAGCTTCATGCTGGACACTCCCTTGAGATTCGTGGTGAACAAGAAATAGGCGACAGCCCATGTTCCCAGGCTCAACTTGGAGCCATGCATCAACGTGCCAGTCTTCACCGAAAAATACTTTCTACAACCCTTACAATGATACGGTTGCGGCTTTCGGTTCTTCCTCTCTGTGACACTCTCTCCAGAATCACAGAACGGGCAAATCACCCCATCGGGCCACCGGTTGTCAACAAACCATTGCTCAGCTTCTCGTTCATCGGAGAATTTCTGAACCGCTTGTAGCAACGTCAAGCCCGTCCGATAATTCTTTCCAGGTGCTTTTTGTCCCATATCTATTATTCGATTTAGATATGGGAAATACTACTTTTTAATTAAAATTATAATCATATCAACCTAAAATGCTTATATCTATAAAGGAGAGCTATCATTTCGGATAGCTCTCCCCAATGGGCACGTAGGAGTAATTGGGAAACCGCAGAGGGTTAGGAGCTCTGAATTGCGGGTTCAAATCCCGTCGTGTCCACCATATATATTTAAACCCTCATAGCTCATTCAGGACAGAGCAGTCGCCCGCTAAGCGACAGGTAGCCAGTTCAAATCTGGCTGAGGGTACATCATCTTGTGTAAATTGGTATATAATTCCCCTAAGTAAGACGAAAAGTCAAGGAAACTCGGAGAGAGCGACAGGCGAACGGGTCGCGGCGCCATCGGTGTGCCGTAGACGCTGGAAGAGTCGCCCCCCACGACTTCGGCCGACCCCATGGAGAACGCGACTGCATTCCTGAACAAGCACTACTTCACGTGAAATCCGTAGTGCGCACGCCGCATCTCGGTGGAGTGGCTTGACACGGAACCGCAGAGGTTGGATGCTGCCAGTTGTAAGCGTAGGCGTTGCCGATCGGCATCTGCCGCCCGAACACGACCCAGGTTTGGACACCAACAAGAATATCAAAACCTTGCTCCGCGTCCATTTCGATATTGGATTGGCGCAAACTTATACGACAAACCTATTCCCCTTTATAAAGCCAGGTAAGATGGACACGAAGATTGGTGACAGTCAACTGCTAGTCGAAGCGGCAAAGACCTACACCATGCGGGAGATCGGACTGGTTGAGCCCAAGCTGGTCGTGTGTTGCGGCATCGCCGTATCGTACGCAATCCTCACGGTGCTTGGCGTCTGGCCAGGAAACCTCACTAAAGCTATCGAGTCATCGCCGTTCCGGTTCGGAAAAAGTGAATACTGGGCGCAATCACATCCGGGTAGCCGCGGACGCAACAACCGCAATCGAGGAGGAATTGATCGGGTTTCGCAGGACTGGCGGCGAATGTCGGCTGCGACACTGGGGAACGTAGCTCGGAGTTGACCTTCATTTCCTCCACCGCACGCTGCTTCAATCCGCTCACCTGTTTCGTGTGGATCTTTGTGCCGTGCGGCGATCTCCTGGATCGTCTTGTCCCCCCGCAGTGCCTCCAGGGCGACCTTCGCCTTGAAGTCCCCGCTGAACCGTCGCCTCGTGCTCATCGCGTATCCCTCCTTCAGTCGGTGGAATACACTCTAGCAACCTGTTCGATTTTCCGGGACCACCTCACTACCCGCCAAACCTCCCTCCGACGGGGACGCGACGGTGCCATCAACGGGCAGCATCAAACTCGTAGTACGGTCTCCTTCACGCTGCCATCATCGTTGCGAGCAGCCACAACCCAATTATCAGGAGCTGGACAGTTCTTCATATGTCCCATAGTGCCATTGCCCTGCTCTTCGGCACCTGCTCCAACCAGCCGTGTCGCATCGTCCGTTTCAACGTCAAGCGCCTTTGCGATTTGTTCGTAGCTCCACCCATCGGCGAACAATGCAATTGCACATACCAACTGTTGCCGTTCAACCATGCCCATTCACATGCCTCCGGTGGTCCGTTGCGGCCCGTCATCGGCCGGCCGCCTTGCCGTTCCAAACCTGCCACGTCAATGGACATCTTCCAACCCTTTCATCAGACAGGGTTGGAAGAGTTGGGATTTTCAACCTCGACATCAAATGCCATGTTAGGCGGCGAACAGGGAGAGTTGCCGGCCATGCCGATCCGCGTCCGTATGCGCTGAAGTTCCCACGGAGGGCAGGGGTCCCCTCCGTAGCCCTCGTCCTCCGGCCACTCCACTTGAATGGTGAGCTGATCACCGTGCTTCATCGGCACATGGGATCGTCGCGTATCAACGCGGATGTCCACGTAACGGTCCGTATCGTTCGACTGAATCACCGTGGCGTCATACTCGCCCGGTTTCCATGCCCTCGTGGCCCCCTGTTGGTTCGCTAGACGTAGCCCCCTCCATACATTGTCCGCCTCTGCTCGCAAGCGGGCGTCCTTTTCCTCGTCTGCAACCTCGGTGGCCTCGCCGATCTCCGCGCGTACGGCGTCATGAATCGCAACCCAAACCTTCTCCAGTTCCTCTCGCAACACCCTCTGCGTAAAGCTTCCTCCTCCCTCAGCAAGAGCAACACCGACTACCTTCTCGGTCGCCACGCGCTCTGCGTATGTCCACTGTTTCATCATTTCACACCCTCCTTTTTTGAATCTCGATAATGCCATTCTACAACGTATCTATCACCTAGCGAGCGATTTCCGTGACACGCTCCGGCGAACCTATACCCTTTTTCACTTTGGGGGTTGCTTTGGTCGACACGCCCCGTTGCCGTTACCCAACCCCGGATTGCGGGGAGAGCCGGTCCGCCAGCCGGCTCCGTTACTAAGGTGCCCTTGCTCGTTTAGTGAGGCGGGTACCACACGAGGAAGAGCAACGCCGCCGACGGCGAAAAAACGCCGTAGATTATACCGCGAATTAACCAGACACCACACTAGGACAGATATGAAGAAGTTTCTTGTGATTTGTGGATTCTGCATCGGGTTGGTGGCATGTGAAAGCGCAGACTCTCGGTATGATGCAGGATATAAGGACGGATACGCTGAGGGTAACAACACCACTTGTCAAATCCGGTCCACTTTTGTCGAGGGCGCATGGGGCAACAAACACTATTCACGGGGCTATGCGGCTGGCCGAGCGGCGGGAGCTTCGGCGTGCCTTCGGGATAGGCAAAGGTCGGGGTAGTTGTCCTGTTACTTCGGAGGCAGAGCATTCAGGTGAGGATTCCATCGGTTGTGCCCATCAGCACCTCGATGCGGTCGGCCACGCGCTGAGCGGGCTCGCGGAGCTGCTCGACGGTCCAATCTGCGGCGTAGCCCTCGGTGATATCGTCGTCGCGGGCGTGGTTCACAAGGCGCTTGGTCAGTGGGCGTGGCAGCATGAGGTCGCGCTCAGCCACGGTGATGAACGCGTTGCGTAGCCCGTGGAACCAGAAGCGTGTGCCGGCGGCCTTGCTGATGTCCACATGGTACTGCTGAAGACCCCTGAGGTGGCCGGTTGCACTCGTGAGAGAGGGGAACACCCAGCCTTCCACCTCTTCGCCGCCGGCCTCGGTGCGGCGGCGCTCGAACACGGCGGCGAGCTGGCGGGTGAGCGGAAGCTCCAGCGGCTCGCCGGTCTTGGTCTCCTCCACCCGCAGGATGCCACGTTCCAGGTCGATGCGCTCCCAGCGGAGCGAGACCACTTCACCCAGGCGCATGCCGGTATAGGCTCCGACAGTGAAGATATCGCGGTGGTCGGCGGAAAGTCCCACAGCGTCCGCCCCGGCGCGCCAGCGGGGCAGCACCTCCGCCGGGGACGAGATGCGCCGGCGGCGTTTTCTGTTGAGACGCCCGCCGCCCGCGATCCAGAGCTCCACCGGGTTTCGCAGTCCCTCGTGGTCGATGCTGGAGCGGCGGTAGATGGAGCGCAGCATGGAGACGGCCTGGTTGGCAGTGGCCCAGCTGTTCTGCTCGGTGACGCGGTGGAAACGGGCCTCGACATCGCGGCGGTCGATCGCGTCGAGGGGCCGGGCAAGCCAGTCGCCGAAGCACACGCGCAGGTTCTGGCGGTAGATCCCGACGGTCCTCGGCTTCCGCCTGGGGTTGGCGTCCATGTAGTCCTCGAAGGCTTGTGCAAGGGTGGGCATGCTCCGGGCCTCGGCGCGCTCCCCTGCCGGGTCTCCGCCTCCGGCGGCCTTGCCCAGGGTCTCCTGTGCCATGCGCCGTGCCTGGTCCGGAGTGATGCGTCCGAAGCGTCCGAGGGTGACACGCTTGTTGGGGGCCTTGCGTCCGCCGGAGCCCGTGCGGTAGTTGACGACGAAGGTCTTGGCGCCCGAGGGCTGGACCCTTACACCAAAACCCGTAAGCCTGTCGTCCCATGCGATGAAGGGGCGGTCGGCGGGCGCAAGGGCCTCGACGGTGCGCTTGGTGAGTGTGGTCTTGATCCTGGCGGTGCGTTTTGCGGAGGCGGTATCCATGGAGCCATTATGGCACGGCGTGTGTAAAGTTCAACCCCAGGTTCAACACCACAGAAGAAACCGGGACGCGGACAGGGGTGCGCATGACCTTCCGTAGCCTCGGAGAAAGCGACCTAAAGCCTTTATTTATAGTAATTCTGTCCATTCAAGCGTAACTCCGCGCAGATTGACAAATAAAAGCGTCGAGCATGTTGACGAAGCCCCAGAGGAGGCTTTCGCGTTCGTCTGCGAGCTGAGTGCCAACGGGACCGATGCCGTCCGCGAGGAGCTCGAAGGCGGCGTGTACGGCGTCGATGGCGTCGTTCTCGTCCCATACGTCCCTGGAATCGAACTCATCGGGCTCCGGAGTAGCGCCGAAGAGCTGTGCGTTTTCGCAGAAGGCCTCCATGATGGACTGACCTTGGTCCGCGATGTTCTCTATGCTGTTCATGACTTCCTCCTTCTCCAGTTATGGACCCACCAAGGCCCGTGACTGGGGCGCGAACCGCCCCGAAGTGATGTCCCGTCTTTTCACGCGCGCGCAACGGAGCCACCGGGGCTTTAGCCCCGGCCGGAACGAAGTGGAGGACCCCTTCAGGGGTTGGCGCAGGGAGCACGTGTGACAAGATGGGAGATCACGTAGGGGAGGTATGTACGGAACCGGCACCGACCCCATGGACGCTCAAACTTCCCTTCCCGGACGCAAGGGCATCGCGCCGCTGTGGCGGGCTCAGAACAACGGGTGGGAATCGAGGAGGGATTGGGCGAGGTGGCGGATGCGGCCGCGGTCGTGGACGCGCCTGGGCCCCCTGGGATCGTCAAAGAGATGTACGATCCAGAACACCTGGCCGGGCGAGAGGATGTCGTCCTGGCGGTAGACGTCGCCGACATGGTCGCCGTCGGAGTGGATGCGGAACTCGTGCGCGGAGACCCGCCTGAACGTCACCGGGCTCATCACTCACCCCTCCTTTCGGCGAGGGCGGAGGCGGCCCAGGCCGCGGCCCGGGCGAGCACGTGTCCGTGGCAAGGCTGAGGATCGCACCAGCAGGCCAGCCACATGCCGTCCATTTCGGCCAGTTCTTCCAGGATGACCTCGCCGGCGCGGATGCGCCTCCAGAGATCGGCGCGGTAGCGCGCGATCACTTCCCCGCGCGTTCCGTCGCGCCCGATGCGGAACCTGTTGCCCCATTTCGTGCGGCGATCGATGAGGACGGTGTTGTTGTGCACGGGCGCATGCGCGAGTTCCTCCCGCAGCGCGGGTTCGCGCCTGAGGTTGATGACGGCATCCATAACTCCCTCTCCTTCCATCAAGGCTTTGCCCGCTCACGCTCCCTCTTCTCCGACTCCCGCGAAGCGGAAGAGCGGCCCGAGCCTTGCGGCGAGAACGTCGGCGCCGAGCGCAGCGAGGTCGTCGTTGAAATCGCTGCCTTCGGGAACGATCACCGTGGCCGCGACGCCCGCCCGCGCGCAGCGCCGGGCGAGGCGTTCGGCGGCCCGTTCCCCTTCCGGATCGTTGTCGCTGGCGATGACGAGGCGGGTGCAGCTGGGCGGGGGTGAGAAGGAGCCGAGGCTTCCGGCGGAGAGCGCGGCGGCCGCGGTGATTTCGGGCACGGCGGTAACAAGGGACAGCACGGTCTCGATGCCTTCGCCGACGAGGAGCGGAGCGACGAAGCCAGCGGGCGTGCCGAAGCGCACGGCGAGGCCGTAGACGCGGCCGAGGGCCTTCCTGGGGGAGGCGACGTTGGCCTTGGCGGGTCGGCGGGGATCGAGCCAGGTGCGGTGCACGCCTGAGACAGCGCCGTCGTCGCCGGTCACGGCGGCGACCAGCGCCGGCAGGCGGATGACGGAGGAGCCTTCGCGGTAGCGAAGCTCGGGGTGGAAGCGCAGCGCCGGGAACCGGCAGCGCGCGAGGCCTCGGGTGCGGAGGTAGGCTTCGGCGTGGGTGCCGTCCAGGGCGCGGCAAAGCCGCCACAGGCGGCGCGCCGCCTGGGTGGCGTCGTAGGCGCCCGAATCGCCCGCGGCCGGCGAAGCCGGCAGGGCGAGGAAGGCGCGGGCGTGGTCAAGCGCCGCGCGGAGCGTCGGCGCGCCCGTGCGGTGGCGGATGAGGTCGAGCAGGTCGCCGTGGCTGCCGTCGGCGGCATCGGTCCACTTCCCGGGCGTACCCGGTCCGTGGAGGCGGACGAAGAGGGACCTGCCTCGGGCGCCGTCGAGGTCGCCCGCGACCCAGTAGCGCCCCTGGCGGCGGCCGTGGGGGAGGTAGCGCTGGCAGACCTCTTCGGCGCGCTCGGCAAGAGCCGCGGCGACGGAGGCCGCGGGAGACGGATGGTCGTGCATGGCATTCTCCTTCGTTTGCGCGGAACGCCGGATGCGAGCCGGTGGGCGGCGGAGGGCGATCGGGCCGAGCGAAGCGATGGCCCGAAGCCCGGAGGGTGCTTGCTCGGGACGAACTGCATGAGAAGAGGGCCGACACACAAGGTGCCGGCCCTCGGTTGGGAGGAAACGAGGCGGAGGAGTTCTAGAAAGGGATGTCGCTGTCGTCCTGGTCCGCGACCGGGGACGAGGTCCCGGCGCCCTGCATCGCGGCGTCGTCCGCCGGCATCGACGGGTCCGTCGCGGCCGGGACGCCGTTGCCGTTGGGCTTGTCCAGGAACCTCACCAGGCAGCCGGGAACCAGCAGGATCTCGGTCGAGTACCGGTCGCTGTCCTCGCCGGGCTTGGACCAGCGCCGGGTCTGCAGCTTGCCGTCGACGTAGATCAGCCGGCCCTTGCGGGCGTGCTTCTGGAGCATGTCGACGAGACCGTCCTGGAAGGTCACCACGCGGTGCCATTCGGTCTTGTCCACCCGGTTGCCCGAGTTGCGATCGATGTACCCCTCGTCGGTGGCGATGCTCATGTTGGCGACGCGGCCTCCGCTGGAGAGGTGATTGACGGTGACGTCGGCGCCGAGGCGGCCGATCAGTTCTACGCGATTCAGTCCGAAGCTCATGACGTTCTCCTTCCGTGTCTGGTTAGTGACGATGGTCTGTGAGCGTCCAGGGACCGGAGTCCTCCCTCCCCGGCCCCCTTCCGCTCACTTCTCTCAGGTTCCCCTCTTGTATCTCTCTCCGCGAAGCGGTCAGGACGTGACGTATCCACGTTTGTTGTTGGATCCGCTTCAGGCGGTTGCCGGCGTGTCTGGATGTCGGGGGCGTGCGGAATCGCTAGGCTTCGACAACGGGACCGGCGGTGGCGCGGAGAGTTGTCTCCGCGTCGGAGAGGTCGGACCGTCTTCCCCCTAGCGGGTGCAGACCCGGGAGTGAGCGAGGTCGGCCTCTCCAGCCATGCCCCTGCGTTCTGAACGGATGCCAGGGTGTGAGACCCGAATAGTGCAAGACGAGGAGGGAAGGGGCATGAACCAAGGGACCGTCGTAGCTGGCATCGATGTCAGCAAGCACCACCTGGATGTGAGCATTGTGCCCTCACGTGACCACCGCCAGTTCTCGAACGATGCGGGGGGCCGACAAGACCTTTGCGCGTGGCTCACTGAGGCACAGGTGGTTAACGTCGTGATGGAGGCGACCGGTCGCTATCATCGCGAGGCGCATCGGCTTCTGTACGAAGCGGGGTTGGAGGTAGCGATTGTCAATCCGCTACGCGCGCGCCGGTTTGCGCAGGCGACTGGACAGTTGGGGAAGACCGACAAGGTCGATGCCGGCATGCTTGCCGAACTCGGTCAAGCATTGGCCCCGAAGAGTGTAGCGCCGCCGCCAGAAAGCCGGCAAAAACTGACCGACCTGGCTCGAGCGCGGGCCCTCCTGGTGAAGGCGCGTGTTGCGCTGGCCCTGGCCCATGATCAGTTCGACACGGCTGCTGCTGCCGCTCTCCAGGGCGCAGTCGATTCGCTTGACACCGAGATCGACGGGCTGGACGCGAAGATTTCCAACACGATTGAAGTCGACGCCGAGCTTGCGCGCCGCGAGAAGATCCTGCGTTCTATTCCTGGTATCGGAAAGGTGACGGCCACCCTGCTCTGTGCAGAGATGCCGGAGCTCGGCAGCCTTCACCGACGGGAGGCAGCAGCCTTGGTGGGGGTCGCGCCATTCCCCGACGACAGTGGGAAGTGGACGGGACTCCGGCGCATAAAGGGAGGGCGGACCGCGGTACGCAACGTCCTGTACATGGCGGCGATGGTAGCGGTCAAATACAACCCGGACATGAAAAAGTTCTATGACCACCTCAAGGTGCACAAGGGGAAGAAGCACAAGGTGGCCGTTGTCGCCGTCATGCGCAAGGTGATCATCCTGGCCAACGTACTTCTACGAGAAGATCGCATGTGGTGTTCGTCGGCCCCGGCGATGGCTCGTGAGGCGGTCGGTTAAGAACCGGTAAAGATGTAGGTCAAGACGCACCCACATCAGTATTCGGGCTTGACAAACAACACGGATGCTCACTCCACGTGTCGGGACAGCGCCTGTCGTTGTTGTCGTCGATGACGTCCTGGATGGCGCCCGGGTGGAGCCCGATCTCGGTCAGCAGGTCGCTGCCGGTGAGAGCCTGTTCGAGGTCGAAGTCGATGCCGGACATGGCCGTGTCCTCCTTTGCTGCTTGCCGTGCCCGGACTGCGTGAAGGAGACCCTCTCCCTCCCCCTCCCGGGCGTTCGCCCGGAGCTCGCTCTTCTCCGGCTCCACGGAGAGGGTCCGGCCCGGCGGAATGCCGGGAAGGGCTCGCGGTCCCTGCCGCGCCGGCCTGCCGGCCATGACGGCCGGAATGGAGGATCGCTGACAATGGCGTCGGTTGCTCCGGGCGCCAGGCTGTGTGGTGGATGGCGCGCCGGTTGCCTGGCGCGCGGCCCCTTCCGGTTCAGTGCCGGGAGTGGCCGTCGCTTTGGGGTCCCCCGGCGCGCATGGAGCTTGCGGCGAGGGCGGTCCAGTCTTCCCGCGAGTGCCCGAGCCTGGCGTTCAGGCGGTCGCACAGCCCCTCGGCACTCTCGACCGACACGGCCACAAGCGCCGTAGGCACGTAGCCTTGCATGCCCTCGAAGACGATGCGGATCTGTTGGGGCTCCTCGCCCAGCTCGTAGCTCGGGCAGAACGCGTAGTTGGGGTCGTCGGGCAGGGTGTGTGCGGTCTGTGCGGTCATGGCAATGCTCCCTTCAGTTGAGTGAGATCCGCCGGCGACGGGCCGGCGGCCGGTACGCCGCGGGGCCGGCTGTACGGACCCCGTGGCGCGGAACGAGCGTGAACGCAGGTTGGCCGGCCAGGGTTCAGGCGACCAGAGGCCAGCGCTGTATGACGCGTTCGAGAAGACCGGCGCTCGGGGCGAAGACGCGCGTGCGCCAGGAGATGATCTCGACGGCGCAGCCCATGCGCTTCAGCACCTGTGTGTCGGAATCGGTGGGTCCCTCGATCTCGACCCGGTCGGCGCCCATGATGCGGCGGCGGGCAAGCCTCCAGCCGTTGACGAGGGCGAGCGCCGTGCCGCGTCCCAGGACCTCCTCGAAGGCTTCGGCGCCGGTCATGGCGGGACCGCCCGCGAGACCGAAGACGGAGCGGACGGCTCGGACCTGCCCGGCATCGAGCACGCGCCCGATGAGCGCTTCACCCGAGTCGGTCGCAAGCCGCCTTACGCGCATGTTCTCGGAGGGGAGGCGGTCCCAGACGGGCAGCAGGAGGCCCGTGGCGAGCCAGAACCGCGACTCCCTGTGAGACGGCAGGCCGGCGGTCTCCTCTTCCCAGAGCCTGCGCCACTCGGCTTCGGTTGCCCTCCGCCAGTTCGACGCGTCGAGTTCGGCCTGGGCCATGGAATCTCGCGCCGCGGGACGCAGCAGCCGCACGCGCTCCTGCACGCCGCCGTCGTCGTCGAACATGCGTGACGGCGCCGGAAGGACGACGGCAGCGCGGTCCGACCTGTCGTTGACCATCAGCACCGGGCCAGGGTCGGTCTGGGCGCCGATCTCGAGTGCCGCGCCGGCGGAGGTGGGCTCCAGCCTGTCGCGGCGCACGATCTCGACAAGCTCGGTGGCGGCTCCGCTGCCCGGATGCCTGTAGAGCGTCTCCCGTCCGGCGACGGACAGGGAGTCGGCCCGCACGGTCTCGACGCCGACCTCGTAGGTGCCGGCCTCCATGGCCTGCTCGATGCCCGAGGCGATGCGGTCCTCCAGTTCCGAGAAGAGCTGGTTCTGCTCTGCGATGGGGAGCGCCAGGAGCCTGTTCAGGAACCGCGGCATGGGCGGCAGTTCCTCCTTGAGGGAACCCTCCCAGGTGAGCTTGAGCCCGGTGGCGTCCTCGAAGCGTTCGAGAGACCAGTCGGCGATGTCGCCGCGCCAGAGCGCTGTGTAGAACCGCCTGAGCGCCGCCTTCGCGTACATGCTCTCCAGGTTGTCGCTCTCGCGGAAGAGCGTTGCGTCCGAGCCGCCCATGGCGGTCTGGGAATCGCGCTGCCCGCGGGTGATGGCGCCCAGGCTGTCGAGCCTCCGTGCGATGGTGGCAATGAACCTGCGCTCGCCCTTGACGTCGGTGGTGACGGGCCGGAACAGTGGCGCCGAGGCCTGGTGCGTCCGGTGGGTGCGGCCCAGTCCCTGGATGGCCTGGTCCGCGCGCCAGCCCGGCTCCAGGAGGTAGTGAACCCGGCGCCCGGTGTTGGCGGAGGAGAGGTCCGAGTGGTAGCTCCGCCCGGTGCCCCCGGCCATGGAGAAGACGAGAATGCGCTTGGTTCCCTCCATGAAGGCAGAGGTCTCGGCGAGGTTGGCGGAGGCAGGCCGGCCGCGGAGCGCCAGGCGCTCGCCGTTCCCGTCCGAGATCCTGAGCACCCGGCGCGAGCGCCCCGTCACCTCCGCTACGGCCTCATGGCCGAAGTGATGCACGACCTGGTCCAGGGCCGAGTGCACGGGCGGCAGGGACGCGAGCTTCTCGATCAGCGCGTCGCGTTGCGCGAGGGCTTCCTGGCACAGGACGGGACGGCCCTCGGCGTCCGTGGCCGGACGGCTCATCAGGTTCCCGTCACTGTCGGTGAAGGGCTCCTGGAGCTGGACGGGGAAGGCGTGGGCGAGGAAGTCGAGGACGGCCTCGCGGGGGGTGAGGTCGATGCCCAGGTCGTCCCACTCCGAGGCCGGTATCTCGGCGATGCGCCGCTCCATCAGGGCCTCGCCGGTGGACACGAGCTGGATGACGGCCGAGCGGCCGGCCGAGAGATCGGCCTCGATCGCGCGGATCAGCGACGGGCACTTCATGGCGGTCAGGAGATGGCCGAAGAAGCGCTGCTTGGCGCCCTCGAAGGCGCTGAGCGCCGCCGACTTGGCGTTCCTGTTCAGGGTGGAACCATCCTGCACGATGCCCGTGGCCTCGAGGGCTGCTTCGATGTTGGCGTGGATGACCTTGAACGCTCCGGCATAGGAGTCGTAGATGCGCCGCTGCTCCTCCGAGAGTTCGTGCACGAGGATGTCCACCTCGACGCCGTCGTAGGCCAGCGCGCGGGCCTGGTAGAGGCCCAGGGCCTTGAGGTCCCTGGCGACCACTTCCATGGCCGCGACCCCGCCCGCTTCCATGGCGGAGACGAAGTCGCTGCGGCTCTCGAACGGAGTCTCGCCGGCTGCCCACAGCCCCAGGCGCCCGGCATAGGCCAGTCCCGGCACGGTGGTGGCCCCTGTGGCGGAGACATAGGTGATGCGCGCGCCGGGGAGCGCGTTCTGGAGCCTCAGCCCGGCGCGCCCCTGGGCCGAGGGTTTGACCTCGCCGCGCTCGCTCTTGCCGCCGGCCGCGTTGGCCATGGCGTGGGCCTCGTCGAACACGACGGCGCCGTCGAAGGCATGGCGGCGCTCCTCGTCCGTTCCCCCGGCGAGCCAGCCCACGATCTGGTCGAGCCGCGACGGACGGCCCTGGCGGGACGGCGAGCGCAGCGTGGCGTAGGTGGTGAAGAGGATACCGTCAGAACGCGGGATCTCGGCGCCCTGGCGGAAGTCGCCGAGCGGGATGAGATCGTCCTCGCGTCCACCGAGGGCGGTCCAGTCCCGGCGGGCGTCTTCGAGGAGCTTGTCCGACTGACTGAGCCACAGGGCGCGCTTCCGTCCGCGGAGCCATCCGTCGAGGATGATGGCCGCCACCTGGCGTCCCTTGCCGCAGCCCGTGCCGTCTCCGAGCATCCAGCCTCGGCGGAAGCGCACCGGCGCGGACAAGGTCTCGCCGTCGTCGGTGAGGGCGGCATTGTCAACGTCCTCGTCCCCGCAGCGCTGGACGGTCTCCCAGCCGGAACCGATGCGGTAGCGCGCCGCGAGATGCCCCTCGTGGGTCTGGCCCGCCAGGACGACGCTCTCGAGTTGGGCGTCGGACAGGAGGCCGTCCGTGACGACGCGGTCCGGCAGCATGGGGCGGTAGGAAGGCGTCGGATGCGGGACGGCGGCCATTGCCGCGGACTGCACCAGGGGTGTGGGATGGACGACGGCGCCCGGAACCCGGACGGCGCCGGGCCGCCAGGGCTCGTAGGGTCCCGAGCCGGCGGCACGGGCGTCGGTGGCGGAATCCGCCGTGCCGGTCTCGACGGTCAACTCGGACACCGGCCCCCACTCATGGGCGGGAGTTGCGGACTTGGACCCCGATATGGATTTCGGCTTCGACTGGCGGGGCGCGGCCGCGTGGCCGAAAAGATCCCGTGCGGGCGCGGCGCCGGCTGTACGGACCTCCACCGGCAGGCGGGGCGGCACCCGGACGATGACGGCGTCGAGCAGCTCTCCGGCAGTGGCGGCGCGGGCGTGGGGATCGACCTCGATGCCGGGCCGGTCCGCGCGGTCGAGCACGGTGAGTCTCGTGTCGAAGCCCGTGCCCCGGCGGGCGTAGACGCGGCCGTCCACGGCCATGGTGAACACCACCCGGGCGGGTGGATCGAGGCGGGCGAAGGCGTCGTTCCAGTCGGAATCGCCCGGAAGGCAGTTGGCCGAGGTGACGGCCACGAGCCTGCCGCCCGGCGGCAGCATGGAGAAGGCCGAGCGCAGGTGCCGGAGGTCCGCGTCATGGCGGATACGGTGGACTCCCGGCGTGGCCGAGAACGGCGGGTTCATGATGACGGCGGTAGGACAGACAGCGCTCAGGCGGTCGGCAACGTTCTCGGCGTTCACGCCGGTCACCAGGGCGCCGGGGAAAAGCCGGCACAGCAATGCCCGGCGCACGTCCGCGATCTCGTTCATATGGAGACTTCCGGCCGCCCGGCTCCCGAGCGCGCATTCCGCCATCACCGCCAGCATGCCGGTGCCTGCGGACGGCTCCAGCACGACGTCCCCCGGGCGGACCGAGGCTGCCTGCAAGGCCGCGTAGGCGAGCGGAAGGGGCGTCGAGAACTGCTGGAGGCGGACCTGCTCTTCGGAGCGCTTGGTGTGGGACGGCTCCAGCGCGGCCACGGCTTCGAGCATCCTGAGCATGGCGGAGGGTCCTTCCGGACCGGCCCCGGCGTGGCGGCGCATGGCGCGGCCGTGACGGCGGATGAACAGCACGACCGCGGCCTCGGCCGCCTCGTAGGCGTCCTTCCAGAGCCAGGCGCCCCGGGCGTCGTCCGCGCCGAAGGCGTGGGTCATGGCGTCGCGCAGGGTTTTGGTGTCGAGCGGCCGGCCCGCCTCCAGGACCGGCAGGAGGGTTGCGGCGGCGGCGTAGAGCGCGTCATGGGTGGAAGCCCGGGAGCGCGGGGTGACAGGGGTTGGAGAGGCCGGAAGCGCATGGGGAACAGGCAGGCGCGCGGATGCGTCCGGCGCCGTATGGATGTCGAGCATGATCCCTCCTGGAAGTGCGTGAATAGGCCGGCGGCCTGCATGGAGCCGGCTGCCCCGTCTCGCCGCGGGTCTGTCGGGTGGATGGCCGGTGGCGGGTCACCGGCAGCTCACAGCAATCCTTCCTGCTTGAAGCTGAAGAACCGGTCGTGCCCGCAGACCACGTGGTCATGGATCCGGACTCCCATCACCTCGCCCACCTGCCGGAGCCGATGGGTGATCTCCACGTCCTCGCGAGAAGGGCTGGGATCTCCCGACGGATGCGCATGGCAAAAAATGACCCCGGCGGCGCTCTCCCGGATGACAGGGCGGTAGACCTCGCGTGGATGCACCACGGACGTGGACAGGCTTCCCGTGGACACCCGGTGGTGGCGGATGAGCCTGTTGCGGTTGTCCATCATCAGCACGTCGAAGTGCTCCCGGTACTCGTTCACGTACCGGGGGCGCATGTAGCGGTAGGCCTCCTCGGGAGAGCTGAGGATGGGGGCGTCTTCGTGGAGGGAGGCTTCGGCTTCGAGGAGCCGGCGGCCCAGGTCGAACGCCGACTTGACCCTGCTGGCCTGCGCCTGGGTGAGTCCGTGTTGCCGCAGTTCCCGGACGGTCATGGAGTCGAGGTCGAGCAGGGAGAGGCCGTTGAGTCGGCTCGCGCCGTTCGCGCCGATCAATGCTTCCATCGGGTTCGGGGTGTCCATGAAGCGCTTCTCCTTGTGGCGGGGTGAATGTTGCCGGCGGGCAACGGCCGCTCCCGCGCCCCGGCCGCTCCGCGACCGGGAACCGGCCCGGCTCGGCTCGGCTCCGGGGGGCGTGGGGAATGCTCGTGGGAGGATGGATGAAATGCCGGCCGGCCCAAGCGAGCCGTTCGGCCAACGTGCTCAGGTGGCGTTGGCGGGATCGCCCAGAACGATCCGGACGTCGGGCCGGAGGATGGAGATATCGACCTTGCGGCCGTTGGGAACGAGGTGGAGGATCTCCCGGCGGACGGTCTCGGCGATGGAGAGTTCCAGCGCCGAGTCCTCGCTGCAAAGGAGCCTGGTGGCGATGTGGAGCGCGTCCTCGTCGAACCTTTGGGCCTGCGTGGACCAACTGTCGGCGTCCGCGTCGTCGGACGCGGCGAAGTAGCCCCGGCGCAAGATCTCCGCGAGTTGGTGTGGCTCCAGGGTGCTGTCTCGTGTCACGAGCGGCAGCGCATCGCCGACCCAGCTCCAGGCTTCGCCTGCGAAGGCGAGATCGGCAGGGAGATGGAGCGTGCGGCCGGAGCCGCCGGCTGTCCTGACCGTAAGCGTCATGCGGATCGCCGCGGGACGCTGCGGCAAGGGGGGTGCGGCCGCGTCCTTCTGTTCGGACGCGGGAAAGTCCGCGAGAGGCCATGTCTTGCCGTCGTCGGTGACCCGGGTGTCGATGCCGGTGACGCGGTCGAGGCGGTCATACCACTCGTAGCCTTCGAGGCGCCTGTCGGCCTCGAAGATCCTCTCCGCCAGGCCGGCTCGCTCGGCCGCGCGCCACAGCGCCTGCGCCTCGGGGGGCTCGGGATCGCAGTCCATGACGAGCGCATCGGAGCCGGCCGGCGCGGGCTTCGGAGGCTCCCGCCAGTCGTCGATGTCGGCGATGGCGGGACGCCAGGGACGGAGCATCTCCGGGGGCGGCGCGAGGCCGATGCCGGCGTCGCGCGCCCGCGTCCAGTCGGCGAACGCGGGACGCGGCTCGGTGTCGGCGGCCATGGCGCGGTAGATCGCCAGGCGGGCGGCTTGGCGCACCTCCCCCAGAAACGCATTCTCCACCGCTTCGCGGCGGGCGGGCAGCACGAGTTCGAGTCCGGGGCAGTCCACGACGTCGGCGCGGACGGACCAGACGGCGCCGTGAACGGTCTCGACCGTGGGCAGGCGCACGGGCACCGTCAGCCCGAAGAAGTTGAGGTCGGGCTCAAGGTAGTTCTGCCTGCGGTCCCGGTAGACGCCGAAGGCGAGTCCGTTCCATGCCTCGGCATGGACGGCGCCGTCGAGGAAGGCCCGGCGTTCCAGCGTCTCGCCTTCGAACGTGACCGGCAGCGGATAGTGGCGCGCGGCACTGGCGAGCGCGGCGCGGATCATGTCGGCAGACTCCGTGGCCTCGAACCGTACAGCTGTGCCGGACGGATAGGGCGCGCCGTCGTCGCGTCGGACCAGGGCTTCGCTTTGGCCCGTGAAGTGCTCCGGCGCGAGGTCCACGGACCAGCCCTGCCCGGCATGGCCGTCGTGCGTACGTGGGCGCGAGGATATCCGGCAGCCTCGGTGTGCGAGGCTCAGGATCCCCATGCCCGCGGCGTCTTCGCGGGCCACAAGGTCGTCGGACCAGCCGTTCTCGCCGAAGCTCAGCAGGACCGCGGGGTCCTCGATGCCGGCGCCGTCGTCGGTGACGGTCACCGCAAAGCGCGGTTCGGACGGCTCGGGCGCGTGGCCGGAGGGCTTGCTCAGTGTCTCCACGGTGACGCGGACTCGGGTGGCCCCGGCGCGGCGCGAGTTCTGCAGGATTTCGAGGAATACCTCGATCGGGCGGGAAGCCCAGAACTTCGTAACGCGTTTGAGCGCGCTCTTGTGGACCCGGGCGCGAATGGCCGCAGCCGGCCGATTGGCGTTGTTGGTCATGCGGAGTCTCCATTTTGGATGAGAAAACAAAACGCCCCGCCCTGCGGTGTGCGGGGCGGGGCGCTTGCGGGCGGAGGACGGTTCAGACGCGGCGCAGGAACTCGGGGATATCGAGCCCTTGACCGTTGTCATGGCCATTGGCGGCACGGACCACGGCATCGCCGTTGACGGCAATGGCGGCGGCGCCGGGTTCGGCCGACTCCGGGACCTCGATACTCTCGGCCACGGAGACCGGCTCCGGCGCATTGGCAGGTGCGTCGGCGCTCCGCGGTTCAACCTTCTCCACGGAGCCGGTGTCGTCCGGTTCCACCGATGCTTCCGGTTCGGCCCCAGCCCCCGGCGCCAAGGCGTCCGCGGCCGTGCCGGCATCCTCGACGCCCGGGCGGCCCGCGTCGAACGCCGCGAAGCCGGGCGGCGTCCAGGCGAGCGCGGCCGTGTGAGCGTCGGCCGTGATTCCAAGCGGAGGGCTGCCGGCCGCGAATGCCCCTTCCATCGCCTTGGCGATCGCCGCCTTCTTGCTCTTGGCCCTTGCCGAGGCCCATGCGGCTCCCAGGGTCTCCCTGGCGATGTCCAGGATGCGGCCCTTGTTGATGCGCGACCACAGCATAGCCGCGGTCGGGCGCACCGAGCCCGCGAAGTCGATGTCGAGACGCGCGATGGTGGCTTCCAGCTCGGGCCGCGCCTGAGGCTCGAAGGCCAACTGCCCATTCACCGTGCGCGCCACCGAGGCCGCGAACAATGCTTCCTTGTCAGCCTGCGGCAATGCCCGGAGCGCCGCGAACGATTCGCCATCGTCCTCGATGGTCAGCCAGTCCAGCGGCAGGCCGGAGCGGTCGGCGAGCATCGCCTCGCCCGGACTCCAGGCTCCGAAGTCCTTGTCGTTCATGCGCATCGTCGGACGGTCGGGAGTCTCCCTGATGGCGATGTCGAGCGCATGGGCCTGGGAGCCATGGGTGAACACGGCGCGGCCGAGCTGGAACAGCATCAGGTCGAAGGCCGCCTCGAAGTCCTTGCCCAGATGCGCCTTGACCAGGGCCGTGCGGATCGATCGGAGATCGTCCGAGAGCCCGATCCCCACCCCTGCCTCCTTGCGAGCCTCGGCCTCGGGATCCGGGACCGGGGCCATGGGGCCGGAGATGGACGGTCCCCGGAGCCGGTCGGACCCCGTGGCGTCGCCGTTGTCACCGTCACCGGGGTCACCGACGTTGCTGTTGCCAGCATCCGCCGGCTTCGGCATGTCCCCGGGACGGACCAGTCCCTTGATGACCTGGAGCTTGCCGTCCCGGCCGATGGTGGCGATGCAGCCCGCGATGGCGTAGTCCTCCGCCTGGTAGGCCGCCCGGGCCTCGATCACCGCGTGGATCTCGTCGGTGCGGGTCTCGATGGCGCAGGCCTCCTCGCCGAGTTGCTCGGTCCATTCGTCCTCGTCGAGTTCGCAGAGTTCGTCCTCGCGGGAGCGCAGACGCTCCAGTTCCGCGGCCTCCTCGTCCGTGGGCGTGGCGGGCTCGGGCTGGATGCGCCCGTAGCGCGCAAGCTCGGTCCAGTCGGCCTCCGGAACGGCGGTTGCCCAGCGCCAGCGGGTGGCCAGGTCCTTCGCGGTTTCGTCCAGCTTCTGCATGGCGAGATTGTTCAGCAGCACCGGGTCCTCCAGCCAGACGCCGCTCTCGTCCTCCTCGGAGAAGAGGTCCCGCAACACCGCTCCGCCCGCGGCCTCGTAGGCGCCGACCCCCACGAAGTGCGCCAGGGCGGAGTTGGCCGGAACCCGGTCCTGGGTGAGGAGCCGCTTCACCTGCCAGGCGGTGGGGCGGTAGCCCTGGCTCGCGACCTGCTCGAAGACCGACATCTGGCGGCGGTGGTCGGCGGTGACGGCGAAGCCCTTGAGCGTCTCCAGGTCGATCGTGCCGGCCCGGTAGGCGTCGAGGAGTTCGGGCGCGGCGTTGCCGAGCCGAAGACGCTGTTCGACCAGGCGCTCGGAGATGCCGAAGCGGGCGGCGATGGAGGACACCGTCGAGCCGGACTCGGCCAGGTCCCTGAACGCCGCCACCTGGTCGGCCGGATGCATGGCGATGCGGACGACGTTCTCGGCGAGGGACAGCTCGGCGGATGGGGCATCGCCGTCCACGACCAGGCACGGCACCGGATGGGTGTCGTCCAGTACGCCGTCCGCGGCAAGGGCCTTCAGGGCCGCGAGGCGCCGTCCGCCCGCGACCACGGCGTAGCCGCCGCCGGGGCCGTCGCTTCGGACGACGAGGTTCTTGAGCAGCCCGTGGGCCGCGATGGAGGCCTTCAACTCGGCCTCGGCGGCCGCATCGGGAGGGGTCTTGCGCACATTCTCGGGCGCGATCACCAGCACGTCGAGCGCGATCGGCCGGATCGCCGTTTCGTGGACGGGAGCGGAATGGTTCATTGTTCCTCCTTGCGTGGGGGTTGGTGGGCGCGGCGGCGACTCTCTCTGGCCGTGCCTCGCCGCCTGGCCCGGGTCACGCTCCGCCTCCGGGCGGTGCTCGTGTGAGGACGGCGCGCGGTAGGCGTGGCTCATGGCCCGGCGCTCTCGTCGGCAAAGAGCCGGTCGGAGGGGCCGGGCGTTCCGGCGGCCGGATCGATGGGAATGCCGGTCAACTGCGGAAGCGCGACGCCCGACGGCGACAGCGTGTGGCCGATGCGTTCTTCCAGCGCCGCATAGCGCTGATAGAGGTCCGGACGAAGCTCGGCTGCGCGGCGAATGTCCGATTTGGAAGAAAAAAGACATAGCGAGCAAGAGCACCTCGACATCCCCTCGGCATACACCCAGTGCGGAGACTGGCCGGCGTCCCGGATGACCCGGAACACGTCGTCGGTGGTCAGATCGAAGATCGGCAGCCAGTCAAACCACTCCCGGCCGGCGCGGGAGTTGCGGTCGCTGCGCGCCCAGGGGATGCGCTTGGACCGGGCATTGCTCTCGTCGCGGCGGATTCCGACGGCGCTGACGATGCGCCCGCCGAAGCGCGGGTGGGCCTTCAGGTAGTGGCGGAGTTCGCGCTCGATGGGTGAGATCTTGACGGATCGTGTACAGAACCGGGTCCGAGGCCCGGGGAATCTTCCCCTTTCCTCGATCATTTCGAGAAGCGACTTGCCGGACGCCACGCACGCCATTATCAGCGGAATGCCCGCCGGCATCGTGTTCTCGATGTGCTCGACCGTACCCGGCCACTCGACTTGGCCGAGGGGCGCATGGACCACGACCAACTGGTCGCGGGGCACGGCCCGGGCGAGCAGGATCGTCATGGATTGGCTGTCCTTGCCCCCCGAGTGGTTCACCGCAACGAGCGCTCCGCGGCGGATCATGTCGCGGCACTGGGGCGGAATGTAGAGGTCGGCGGCGGGTGGGCGGTCGCGTGACGTGGTCCCGCTCATGCCTCCCTCCCGTCGGGGTCGGGCAGACGAAGAGCGGGCTGATGAGATATTCCGGGTCGCCGCCGTCCTGAGCGGGGGGACTCACGGTGACCGCGGCGATGGCCGCGGTTGCTTCGCCGTCCACGAAGCACGAGACGAGGCAGAAGTTGTCGAACCGGCCACTGGTCAGGGCCTCGAACGCGCGGCGGTGATCCTCTGTAATGTTGGTGTCGGGCATGGCGGCGACCTCCGTGGGGGTGGCGTGGGGGAACCCGCCCTCGGGCTCCGGGGCTCGCCCGGCCCGGGCCACCCGCCACCTTCCGGCGGCGGGCAGCGGGCCGGTGGAGAACGAAGCCTCCCCGCCCGGCCGGCGGACAATCGCCGTCAACGGGATCAGCGAAGGTGATCGTGGTCGTGGAGCAGGCGATACTCGATGTCGCCAGGCCAGGAGTAGGGGTCCGTGCGTGTCCATTCATCCATGTCGCAGGCGCTTTCTGGCAACTCGTAGGCGGAGAAGGCGGACCAGTCGTGGCAGCGGAACCCCTGCCACAAGGCGCCCGCGAGGCTTGCGGCGACGGTCCAGGCAATCGCCGCCATCCAGAGCGGCCCGATGTGTTCTGTGCCGGCGCCGAGAACGAGCGCCGCGGCCGTGTAGACTGTTGCGAGGGCGAGCCCGCCGAGCACCAGGGCGCGGACGCGCCAGGTGATCCGGCGCAAGGGGCGGTCCGGTCCGTTGTCCCGAGCTGTGACTGTTCGTGTCATGTTCATGGCTCCACCATGCCGGCGGGAACGGCGCGGATCCCGGGTTCCCGCCGGCGCGGCGCTGATTGAAGAGTTGAGGGAGGAGGGCAAAGGGTTTTCTTCGGCGTGCCTATGAAGGCGTCCCATTGCCGGATGTGTCAGGCGCCGATGTCGACGCGGTCCCCCCAGAGCTCGCGATTCCAGTCTGACGGGGGAGACCCGTAGCTGACCCATACGACCGGGTAAGGCGGCTCGGCCTCGGGGTAGCTCGAACACTCCAGGTCGGTGAAGTACAAGCACACGCTCGGCTGTATCCCCTGCTCGTCGAGCCATGCGAAGCCCGGGCGGAAGTCGGTGCCTCCGCGGCCCTTGAGCGCGATCTCGTCAGGAAGGTCGTCCGGGCCGTACTCGGCCGCGTCCCGCAATGCGGCGTCGACCTGGAGTACGAAGACTCTCTCGGGCCGGATCTCGTCTACCACCTCGCGCAACTCCGCCCAGAACTCGGCCAGGGTCTGGGCCGGAACGGAACCCGAGGTGTCGATGATGACCGCGATCGTGTCGATGCCCTCGGAGCGGATCGAGTGCAGGTAGAGGCCCGAGTCGATGAAGCGGCGGTTGGGGGCGCTCCAACTGTAGTCGCGGCTGGCGGCGTCGGTCATGTAGCGGCGCAGGAGCGTCCGCCAGTCGAGAGTGCTTGCGTGGGCGTTCCGGACCGTCTCCTCGACTCCGCCCGGCGCCTTGCCCTCGGCTCTGGCGATGCTGAGGGCCTGGTGCATGGCCTCGTCCCACGCCTGCTCCTCGGCGGCCGTGTCCAAGGGCGTCTCGGAGGAACCGGACCCCTGGCCGGCGCGGGAGTCGGCGTCCATGACCTCCCCCGTGCCGGAAGGATCGTGGCTCGGCGGCCCATTGGATGCGCCGTCCTGCTGCTGGGGGCTCTCCTCCTCGCCTTCGCCGTCACCGGCGGGATCCGACGGGTCGTCGGATTCATCACCGCCGGGAGACGGCTGCCCGCCCGCCCCGGCGCCCGCGCCGCCGGCATCCTGGGACCCGTTCCCTTCTTCACTGGAGTCGCCGTCCCCGGGCTCCGGCAGGCGGTCGTATGCCTGCTCCACGCTCAGGTCTTCCCAGGCCTCGGCTTCGGGCGGGAGCGTGAATCCGGCGTCGCGCAAGAGTGCGTGGGTGACGAGCTGCGAGGCGGTCTGCCATCGTTCGGGGTCCCTCCCGCCCCTGCGGGTGTGGTGCTTCAAGGCGCACGCCATCACTACCCGCGCCATTGCGGTCTCGATCAGATGTGTGTCGGTATCCGCCACCCAGTCGGGCGAGTAGCGGATCTCCCGTCCGTCGCTCGCGAGCGTCTTTCGTGTGGGATCGGCGCGGAGCGGGAGCCTCAGGACGAGGCTCCCGAAGAAGGGCTGCTTCCGCAGGAGTTCCGTCACGCAGTCGCTCATGCGGAGCGCCGACTCGCTGAGGACGTTCGCGGCCATCACGCCACCTCGCGCGCGGGTTCGACCCGTTGCGCTGGGAAGTAGCCGGTGAACTGTTCCATCAGCGCGGCCGCGTCGCGCTTCACCTGGTCCCGGACCACGGGGTCGAAGGTCCTGGACGGACGGAGCGAATCCGGCTCAACACCCGCGATCCTGTCCTTCACCTGCTCGCAGAGCCGGGCGAACCTCTGGTCGCCGAAGATGTTGAGCCGGGGAACCACGTCGACGAGGTCCCGTATGTTGGAGATCATGGTGTCCCGGAACACCAGGGGCTTGCCGTCCCCGTCCTCGTTCAAGCGCTCCGAGACTCGCTCCACCGCCTCGGCCAAGCGCCGGTAGAGATCGCCCACGGCGTCGTGGAGCTGTTCCTCGATGTGGCGCTCGATGTCGCGCTTCACCCGCTCGGTGTCGTCCGAGGCGAGCCTGGCGATGAAGTGATCGGAGTCCGGCACCGGCGTGATCCGGTAGCGGATGGAGAACCTGTCCCGGAGCTGGTCCTTCGAGGGATAGTCCTCGATGCGGAAGAGTTTGCCGAGGTCGAGCCGGGCCTGCCCGACGTAGTGATCGAAATCCTCGATGAAGCGGGCGCGCTGGCGCATCAGGCGCTCCCGGAGCCCGTCCATGATTCCGGTGTAGTGTTCGTAGTTGGCGACCGTGAGAAGCCGCGATCCCTTGTCGTCCCAAGGCAGAGAATTGGCGTAGTGACGCGTGCGCGTTTCGTTCATGGTGGCGTTGAGCGCGGCCAGGGCTGCCTTGGGTAGGAGTCGCTTGTTGTACCGGCCGACGTTCGTGCTGGCGTCGTGGTGGGCGGCGACGTGGTCGCTGGCCTCGCGGTCGTAGAGCCGGCCGGACCAGGCGGTGATGCGCAGGCACACCAGCATGGCGTCACGAGTGAGATCCATGGATCACTCCTTTCGGGCTACCTGAGGGTCCACAATGGGACCTGGGATTGCAGCGACGAGTTTCCGCCGGGCCGCCTCGCGGTTGGGGGCTGCACTGTGTACCGGCGTGCGGGAGCATCGCCCGCAGTGTAATGAGTGTTTCTCCAGTGCATGCCTTCTCCCTCACTGCGTCTTGGCGGCGGCCCAGCGGATAAAGGCGGGCGAGCGCTGGAGCGCCGGGTCGCGGCGCACGCACGCGCCCACCAGCGACTCTCCCACTTCTCGCCTGAGCCGCTGGGCGAAAGTGACGATGGCGTCCATGGTGACGTCCGTCGCAAGCCGGTAGAGGGAGCCGCAGAGCGCCATCAGTGCGCTCGCGTTCTCCGGGATGTCAGCGTTCCCAGGGTCGTTCAGGACCGCCCTGGGGTGGGGCAGCTCGCGCCACACGTTCAGGAACGCCGAAAACTCCACTGCCGCGGCCTCGCCCACGGCGCCCCGGAAGATGGCACGCTCGGCCGCAGGATCGAGGCCGTTCCGGTGCTTGACGATGTTGCTCACGAACTCCCAGGTCCGCGGGCACGGGAAGGCCTTCTCCCTGGACTGCGGGTCGAACCGGTGCAGTAGGTCCGGCTCGTAGGTGACGAAGAACAGTACCTCGGGGACGATGCCGTTGGCCGCGCCCCAGCCAAGCCAGTCCTCGGCGTCCACGCGGATCTCGAGGTGGACGAAGCGTGAGGCCAGGGGGGTCGGCATGCGGTGGACGACGCCGCGGTCCGTCTCCCGGTTGCCGCAGGCAATGAGAGAGGCGCCCTCGGGGAGCTGGTACTCGCCCACCTTGCGGTCGAGCACGAGCTGGTAGAGCGCCGCCTGGACCATGGGGACCGCGGACGACAACTCTTCGAGGTTGATGAGCCAGCGGCCGGTATCGTCGGACGGGGGCAGGAAGGCGGGCGGGGCCCAGCGTGTGCGGTCATGGGTGTCGCGCCAGGGGATGCCGCGGAGGTCCACGGGGTCGAGAAGCAGCGCCCGGACATCCACGTATTGGCGGTTGGTGGCCGCAGCGACCTGTTGGGCGATCTGGCTCTTGGCGGCCCCTGGCGGCCCCCAGACGATGGTCGGTTGGCGGGTCTCGACCAGGAGTGCGAGCACCGAGGCCAACTCGCTCGGGCGTAGCCTGTAGTCTGCGGAAATGTTGACGGGAACGGTCATCGGGCAACCTCCGTGTGGTGGGATATCGCGGTGCGGACGCTCTCCAGGACCGTCCGGTCGCGTCTCCGCCGGAGCTTCCCTCGGGCTCCTCAGGCCGTTGAAGCGCCCAGGCGGATCGCTGGGGGGTTGTGCGGCGAAGTAGGGGGCGGCGCTCTTTCGGCATCCCGATTGCCTGCTCCTCGCTGAATCGGATACGTTGGAGTTGTCTCGGAGAATCTGCGGACAGGACGAATGATCGCGCCAGACACCGGACGCGCTCTCTGCCGCGCCAACGTTACGGCGTGGGAATAGAAAAAGGGGAGAAGAAATGGCTACGGACCTGAAAGTGCGTGTAAGAGGAGAGATCGATCGGTTGAGGAAGGACCTAGCGTTGGCCACGGGGCGAATTGCCGAGTTGCGGGACGAGATCAAGAGGCACGAACTGATCTACGACATGCTCGACGGACGAAAGACCGACAAGAGGTCCCGGCAGAGTCGTTCTACGGCTAGAGCGCTGAAACGGGGGCCGCGCGGCGCGATGATCGACTGGACGGCGGTCTTCGCAACCCTGCCCGACCAGTTCACGCTGGATTCCCTGCTCGACCACAAGACAGCGGGCGAGAAGCCGCGAGCGTACCACAGGCAGGTGGTCGCGCGGTGGTCGAAGGAAGGCCGGATAAGGCGCACCGGCCGGGCCAGGTACGAGAAGACCTGATTCCGAAGAAACCGGACGGGGCCGGCGGAACTGCGTCTCAACTCGCCCGTTCGCACTGACTTCTTCGACGGTGCGCATCCGCGCATCGCCGCTGCAGTGGCCGCAAAGCAACGGAAGGAATCATCGACGCGCACCGCCGACTCCTGGCAGCAATCGGTTATGTGCCGCCGGCTGAACCCGAACGGGCCTGCTATCGGCAATACCTAGAATCAGCCGTAGCGGCTTGACTGAAACTAACCCGTCTCCAGTAAACTGCGGCGGTTCATTTGCCGAGGGCGCTACTTAAGTGCTAAAAGAATTCTCGTCAACGCTGCCCGCATCGTCCAAAATCGTGGATACCGACGGAGAAAAGCCGTGAACTGCTCGAAGCTCGGTGGCCGCACTGTCACCCGCAAGCCGCTCTCCGGCACCGAGCGTCGTCGCGTCGTTCATCGCGGACACACTCGCAAGCACGGCCCGGTCAAGTGTCATCACCCTCTTTTCCACCCCTTGGCCAGTTCCCGAATCCTCGCAGACAACACTAGAAGCCGAAAACATCATCGGCGCGGCCAACCCTTCTAGATGACAAGTTAGCCCAGTTCAAGGGACCACATCATGAAAGACCTTGTGTACGCTCCCCCTCCCTTCGTGAACGACAAAGGGGACCAAATTGTATTTGTCGACTTCGAATACGCTAGATACCGAATTGCGTTCAATGCTTTGAAGCAGTCGGCTTTAGTCTTGTCGGAAATCCAATTTCGAGCTGATACCCCTGGACTTCCGGTCGTCAGCATGAATCAGCCGATCAAAACGGTATTGCTTGACGGCGAATCGGTCGAAATCATAGATCAGCCATCGCCAGACGGGGAGGTGCCCTTCAAGGTGCTATCCCTGCCGGTCTCTCCGGGATTACACCAGCTCGCCATAGAAAGTTGTCTTACTAAGGACGGTCCATACGGTCCACCCATCACATGGTTTCCCGACAGGCAATCTTTGGAATGTGTATTTGACATGTCAGATATACGCTTCCCCGAAGGGGGTTACCTTGAAGCTTTTCTTCCATCAAACTTCAATTTTGACCACTTCCGAATGTCGATCGCAGTATCCATTGCCGATGCGCAATTGAGCCATTCTGTTTTCTCGAATGGCTCCATATCCCGGTCCCCGCACGGACAGTGGAACATCGAGTTCCCCAGCTTCTACACTAGTTCGTGCCCCTGGTTTCACGTCGGGGTGTCTGACTATTTTCGGTCCATACAAGATGAATTCCTATCATCGGACGGAAGAGAGATTCCTATTTTCATATATACAAAGGTCGTCGACAATGTTACTGAGTTACTAGTTAATTTTCTTCAGAAAACCAAAGCGATTATGCGTGATCTTGAAGCCGATTTTGGGCCTTTTCCACATGGTTCGGTCACCATTTATGCAAGGGACAGTTATCCAAACCCTATGGAATATGCCGGGGCAGCCGCCACTACTATTGATGCTCTTCGGCATGAATTAGATCACAGCTATTTTGCACGAAGTATTGTTCCAGCTAATGGGGATGCGGGTTGGATTGACGAAGCGCTCGCTAAGTGGGGAGACCGAGGCTATCCTCGTTATCACTATCCGCCGGCCAATCGAGCCAATTTAGGCAAAAGGTCTCCATACAGTCGCATAACCGACGGAGGAGCGTACACAGTTGGCCTGGAGTTTGTCGCTCATCTTGACTATATACTTCGGGATAGGGGGGGACTCAAGCCGTTTCTTGCGACGTATGCCGACAAAAAGCGACATCAAAGCGTCACGGCTGGGGAGTTTCAAGCGTTGGTAGAAGATTACTACGGTGGTTCGTTGCAGCAATTGTTCGAAACCTATGTTTATTCGAGGTAGTTCCTGTTTCTCTTTGAAAGTCGGACCTTGAGGTGGTCCCGGAGAACCGGGCGACCGGTTGCTAAGGTGTATTTCACCGACTGAAGGAGGGATACGCGAAGAGCATGAGGCGCCGGTTCAGCGGGAACTTCAAGGCGAAGGTGACGCTGGTGGCGCTACGGGGGACAAGACGATCCAGGAGATCGCGGCACGGCACAAGATCCTACCCGAACCAAGTGAGCACGTGGAAGCAGCGGGCGGTGGAAAGGATGAAGGAGGTGTTGTCGACGGGGGCCGAACGGGCGCGAGGACACCACTAGGGAAGGTCCGGGACCTGCGCGAAGATCGGGGAGTTGACGGCGGAGCGGGATTTTTTCGCGCGAGGGCTCAAGTGGTGAACCGGGAGAAGCGCCGGGCGATGATCGCGCCCGACGATCCCAAGCACAGCCTGAGCCGTCAATGCCGGCTGCTTCGAGTGAGTCGATCCTCTATGTACCACAGGCCCAAAGGCGAGAGCGCGGAGAATCTGGCGTTGATGCACCGGATCGACAAGTTGCTATTGGACTACCCCTTTTACGGCAGCCGCCAGATGGTCCGACATCTGTGGCGGTAAGGCGTCTGTGCGGGTCGTCACCGGGTGCGCCGTCTGATGCGCTTGATGGGCCTAACGGCCATCTACCAAGCGCCGCGGACCACCCGGCCGCACCGCGAGCACCGGGTCTACCCCTATCGGCTCAAGGGATTGGCCATCGAGCGGCCCAATCACGTGTAGTGTGCCTTGGGTGACGCCACCCCAGTCGATGCCTACGAAGAGGGAATGCTGACTCAGACGCTGGCCGAGCGCCGCACCTCGCCTGCCTCTCTGCCGGCTCTACCGGAACAACAGGACATGTTAAAGTGGGATCACCTCACCTTTGAGGTGGGGATTTGTAGTCACGGGTTGAAGGATCGCTGGAGTGACGTTCAAGGCTGGATATTGCGTGTGCGCGTTCAGCGCCCCGAACAACCCCGAGCCGGCGCTCGACCGGGCGTTGCGGCACCACATCGAGGTTCGACGAGATGCTTTGAACGGCCGGAAGATCAAAAGGGAGAACGGGATCTTCGGTCATCGCAGGGGTGGCGCGATCATTTGGTGGACGAAAACGACTTTCTAACCGGTGTCAACGCCTTACGGCACCTCGCCGCGATATCACTTACGCCATTAGGATGAGAACCGGTTGGTTTGCACTGCGTCGCGTTGCGGCACGGTGGAAACGGAAATGGTCACCAAAAAGGAGGAACCATGAGCTCTTTAAATGGGGAAGTCATTGTATGCGACCAACATACTGGGCCTCAAGTTTCACTTCGAGTGTATGGCGATGAGTTCTATGCGCGTTACGAGAGTGTCGACGGTTTTACAGTAGTCTATGATTCAGATCAAGGGTGTTATTGTTACGCTACGTTGGCATCTGGTCGCTTTGTGTCCACCGGGCACGCCGCAGTTGCCTCCCCACCCGCGGAAATCTCCCGCCACTTGAAGGAAGCGCCGGAAGTTCGAAACGAGAGTTTTGGCAAACGTTATCAGTATCTTCGTCCACGCGAAGACGATCATGGCATTACCACGAATCGTACGTTGGGGCCCGACAACGGACTCCTTACCGGTCGAAGGCTTGCCGAGGGCACTATCCGCGGCCTGACTGTGATTGTGAATTTCGATGACGTAATAACCAACATCACGGCCAAGGATGTCGACGAAATGCTAAATGCTGATAAGTACAAGGGCAACGGAAATTATTGCTCAGTGAAGACCTATTTCGAGACTGTATCCGACGGAAAGCTGACCTACACAAACTGTGTCGTGGGTCCGATTTCCCTTCCCAAGCGACGAAGTTACTACATTAAACAGCTTATGGTCAAGGAGGTAATGGACATCGTAGTTCACAGCTTGAAAGTTGATCTTTCACAGTTCGACTCCAGAAAGGAGGGGATCGTTGACGCTATAAATATCCTGTATGCGGGTGATTCCCAGTACGCAGGTGATCTATGGCCGCACAACAGTTTCGTTTCGTTTTCCTACGGAAATATTCGGACGCACTACTATCAACTGGCAGGCCTCGGCGTTGAGAAGATTGATTTACGCATCGGTACAATTTGTCATGAGAATGGCCATCTCTTGTGCCGGTTTCCCGACTTGTATGACTACGGGAAAAGAGACGGTGACTATGAGAAAAGTCAAGGAATCGGGCGCTATTGTCTCATGGGGTCGGGGAACCACCTAAATGATAGACGGACTCCGGCGGCCGTTTGTGCGTATCTTCGTGACCTGGTTGGTTGGACCAAGACTACTGTCGGTCTCAATGATCCGGATCGACACGCTGTTCGTCATGGAGATTTCAGCACAACATACAAGTATCATACGGATAAGGCCAACGAATACTTCCTGGTGGAGAGTCGGCTTCAGAAGGGCCTTGATTCTCGTCTACCATCAGGTGGTCTAGCCGTATATCACTGCGACACGCTCGGGTCGAACGAATGGGAGGACGGAACACGGAATCGTCATTATCAATGCGCGTTGCTTCAGGCGGATGGTCATCTGGATCTGGAGAACAACAGGAACGCGGGTGATTCAGGAGATTTGTTTTCTGACGGTCGTGGGGTGCTGATTTCGCACGACACGAATCCGTCCAGTCGGGATTGGGAAGGCCGAGATTCAGGACTAATTGTGTCGGATGTAGCAACAGATGTTGGGGGAGTGACCTTTTCTGTTGGCGAAGGACCGGGGAAAGGCTGTCTGCAAAGGCGAGTTTGGCCTAATCTATTGCTTCCAAAGGTTCCGACTGAGACAGCAGTCAATGACATCAGTATTGGTGAAAAGGGACACTCGAGAAGGGTCGGCGTAGAGCTATTTGTGGTCCACAGTGCGGTTACAATGCTTGATGTGGTGTTGAAGTCTCCGGGTGGAGTGGAGGTGGTGCTCCATAGGGGACAAGGTAGGGACGGAGAGGACATAGATGCAGTGTGGGACAGCGACGCATTGGATGCATTGGCGGGTGTGGTGGGGGTGCCAATACAGGGAGTTTGGACGCTGTCAATCAGTGTACGGGCACAGGTAGACCCGGGTCGGTTAATATATTGGGGTTTGGTCTTGGAATATGAGTAAACCTCATGGGTACAAAGCCGCGGGAACGCCGCGTAGGTGAGGAACGGTTTGCGCCTGCGCTCCAGAATGTTGGGGATGGACTGACCGGGATCGTCCAAGGTCCGCGGAGACTATCTCCCGGTCTTTCGCGAACGTGTACCTGTGCGACAGGACGTCGACAACCATTGGCCGTCGCTGGGGTCTCGCAGAGGCGCTCGTGCGGCGCGATGACGTAACAGTGGTCCACGGCGGTGAGCGGCAGCCTTTCTAGCGCCGGCACGATGTGGCGGTTGACCATGCTGCGCGTCGCCCGTTGCGTGTCGGCTTGCAGCGCACCGGGACATGGTCTGCAAGATGGCGGCTTGCGAGGTCGACCACCGTCGGGCCGACGGCCTGTTTCGCCGGGAGCGGCAGCAGCGGGAAAGCGTTCGGTCAAGCGTGACGCTGATGAGTGAGGAAGACGATGGCAACTCCACGTTCTGCCGGGCCGCACCGGCCCTCGCTCCAGTTCCATCGTCCCGTCCATCACCCGGTGACCGAACAAAACCGCGGCGGTGGACACGCGGTGTTGACCATGTGTTGATTTTTCGTGAGCGAATCATCCGGTCTTTCAAGGGGAGAGTTTTACTCCCGTGTTTTCAGCTAGTTATGGGCGGCTGGCTGTAGGACAAACCCTACACGGCCAAGTTTGAAACCCGCCCTACGACTTCTTCGCGTCGGGCTTCTCGTAGCCCACGTTGCCGCCGCCCTTCTGGGACTGAAGGTAGCCCTCGACGTCGTTCAGCGGGTTGGTGTAGACGCGCATGCGGTGGGAGATGATCTCGTCCACCAGGAGCCCGCGGCTGTTGTCCAGGTCCATGGCCGTGTAGGCGGCGATCTTGGCGTGCTCCAGGGTCGCTGGATGGCGCGTGGCGATGGTGGCGGCGAACTCCCGTACGAACGGGATCAGCTCCTTCTCCGGCACCGTCTTGGACACGAGCCCCAGGCGCTCGGCCTCGGCCCCGTCCAGGTTCTCGCCGGTGAGTTGGATGTAGAAGGCCTTCTTGAAGGGGATGCCGCTACGGAAGAGTGTGGGCGTGGCGGTGGCGCCGTAGCTGCCGCGGATGATCTCCGGCATGCCGAACTGCGCCGTGTCCGCGGAGATGGCAAGGTCATGGCCGTTCACCAGCACCAAGCCCCCGCCCAGGGCCCAGCCGTTGACCGCGGCCACGGTGACCTGCGGGGCTTGGCGCAGCAGCGTCACGATCTCTCGCGCCGAGCCGCCCTCGTAGAGCCGCCGCTTGCCCTGCCACGATGCCCGCAGGTCGTAGAGGTCCAGCCCCGAGCTGTAGGCGTTGCCGGCGCCGGTGGTGACGATGCAACGGATGTTGTCGTTCACGGACAGGGCCTTGAGGCTGTCCACCAGCTCGGCCAGGAGCTTGCGGCTGAGCGCGTTCTTCCGCTCGGGGCGGTTGAGGGTGATCCAGGCGACGCCTGTTTCCTCGTCTATCTCCTCGATGATGGTTTCCCTTTCAGCCACGGGGTTCCTCCGATCTGTTCAACAGGCGTCAGGGCGACCGCCGGTCGCCCCTACCATGTTCTCCCGGGAGCGGTGCGCCGAAGGTGTCGGTCCTCCGTCAACGGGCGCCGAACCGTTCGCGCCAGGAATCCACACACGCCGGGTTCACCACGGTCTCCGGCACCTCGCCCGCCAGCACCGTGAGGATGCTCTGGGCGGCCATACGCTCGCCGGAGACTTGGGACTGGGGGTTGGTGCCGATGATGTGCGGGGTCATGATCAGCCGCTCGGGGTCCACCTGCCGGATGGGGTCCGACAGCGGCAGCGGCTCCTCCTCGAACACGTCCACGGCGGCGCCGGCGATGAAGCCTTCGTTCAGCGCCTCGACCAAGTCATCCTGCTCGACCACGCCCCCGCGGCACGTGTTCACCAGGTAGGCGGTGGGCTTCATCTTCTTGATCTCGGTCATGGTGATGAGCCGGCGCGTCTCCTCGGTGAGCGGCGTGTGTAGAGTCACCAGGTCGGACTCCCGCAGCACCGTGTCCAGAGAGACGAGTTCCACGTCGAGGTGCTGCACCGACTCCTGGGAGATGTAGGGGTCGCAGCCAATGAGCCTCATCTCCCAGGGTCCGAGCCGCTTGGCGACCTCCTTGCCTACCCGGCCGACGCCGATGATGCCGACAGTGCGGCCCACCATCAGGTTGCCGCGGTGCTCGTTGCGCTTCCAGCCGCCCTCGCGCAACAGTGTCTGGTTGTGCACCAGTCGCTTGAAGAGCATGGACATGAGCCCGACGGCGGCCTCGGCCACTCCAGTGAAGTTCTCCCGTGCCGGGCTGTTGCACACCAGGATGCCCAACTCGGTGGCGGCGTCCACGTCGATGGTCTCGTAGCCGATGGCGGACTTGATCACCGCCCGGAGCTTCGGGCACCGGGCCATGACCGCTCCGCTGATGAAGTCCCGCTGGGCTGCCCAAACGGCCTCGCTGTCGCCCACCAGCTCCACCAACTCGTCCTCCGTGTAGCGGTGCTTGGGAAACTCGTCCTGGTCCTTCCCCAGCACCAGCTCGCACCCCGCCTCCTCCAACACGTCCCGTCCCACCGACAGCTTGTGCGGCGCCGGGATACAGACCTTGTTGCCTTGCATGTCTACTCCAAAGGGTTGACGGCCGGCGCCGAATTGTACTTCTCTTGCACGTGCCCGCCGTCATCGACTACGGTTGGCCTGCTCAATGGGGCTCCGTCGGGGCGGCGTCCGGCGGGACGGGCTGCATCAGCCGGACCTCGTGTGGTGTCTCTGCAGTACGTTTATGAGACCCAGCACCGGGGTGTCAAGTTGGCCGGCGCCCTTCGACTTCGCTTCGCTACGCCTGTCCTGAGTTGTCGAAGGGCTCAGGGCGAACGACGTCTTGTATCGAGGGCCCTGAACCCAGAGTTTCGGAGGCCAACCGTTCGCCCTGAGCGAAGCGAAGTCGAAGGGCGCCATTGCGAACAGGCTTGGGATTCCCATGAAGATCAAGGACATCACGGCGCTGCGGCTGCGCGCGCCCATGGGCGTGCAGGGCCGGGTGGAGAGCCGCACGGGCATGAGAACGCATCGTTACGGGCTTCTGGTGGAGGTCCACACCGACGAGGGAATCACCGGTATCGGATCCTGCTCGGGTAACGGACTGGTGCTGGAAGCCATCGTCGCCCATGTGCTCAAGCCTCTCCTCACGGGCATGGACCCGTTGGACATCGAGGAGATCTGGGACACCGCGTACTTCCGCGCCGGCGTCCGCGCCTTTGGCTCCAGGGGCGTGGGCGTGGTGGCCTTGAGTGGCGTGGACATCGCCCTGTGGGACATCGCCGGCAAGGTGAAGGGAGTGCCGGTTTACGAGCTCCTGGGCGGCAAGCGCCGGGATCCGGTGGAGGTCTACGCCACCGCCCTCTATCCCGAGGAGACCGGGGCCGCGGTGGAGAAGGCCGAGATGCTGGCGGAACGGGGCTTCCACGGGATCAAGATCAAGGTGGGTTTCGACCTCGCACGGGACATCGAGTTCGTCACCGCGGTCCGGTCGGCCCTGGGACCCGATTTCCCGCTCATGACCGACGCCAACATGGGTTACGGGCTGGACGTGGCGCTGGCCGCCGCGGCGGCGTTCGAAAAGCTCGGGATCGGATGGCTGGAGGAGCCCCTGTTCATGGAGGACGTGGCCGGCCACGCCCGGCTTAAGGCGGGAACCGGCGTTCCCGTCGCCGTCGGCGAGAATCTCCACACCCGTTTCGCCTTCGAGTCGTTCATGGCTCGGGACGCGGTCGACATCCTGCAACCCGACGTGGCCCGGGCCGGCGGCATCAGCGAGGTGCGCACCATCGCCGCCGCCGCCGCGGAACGCGGCCTTCCCGTCTCACTCCACACCTACGGCGACGGCGTCGCCCTGGCGGCCAGTCTGCATCTGGCCGCCACGCTGGACAACGGCGCGGTGATGGAGTTCGACTACAACGAGAACCCGCTCCGCGGCGGCCTGCTCCTGGAGCCGCTGGAGCCCAAGAACGGGTTCATGCGCCCGCCCGACGGTCCCGGCCTCGGCGTCACCCTCGACCGCGAAGCCGTCCGTCGCTACCGCCACGACGGCGGCGGAGACCTCGCGCTGTGGCGCCGGCCGCTGCGCGACGTAGGCTGACACCGTGCATGATGCCGTCTACTGGATAGGCCACCTCGGTCTCCAACCTCATCCCGAAGGCGGTCACTTCAAGGAGATCTACCGCTCCCCCGTCACGATCCCTGGCACGGCGTTGGCCGGGTACGATGGCCCCCGCAACCTCGGCACCTCCATCTACTTCCTCCTGCGGGACGACGAGGTCTCCGCGTTGCACCGCATCAAGCAGGACGAGCTGTGGCACTTCTACGCGGGCTCGGCTCTCACGGTGCACGTCATCGACCCCACCGGTTGCTATGCCCCGATCCGCATGGGCGCCGAACCGGAGGCGGGCCAGCGCCTGCAGGCGCTGGTGCCCGGCGGTTCGCTGTTCGGCGCCTCCGTGGACGGGGGACAAGGCTACGCCCTGGTCGGTTGCACCTGTATCCCCGGCTTCGACTTCGCCGATTTCGAGATGCCGGCAAGGGCGGAGCTGCTCGAGCGCTATCCGCGGCACCGGGAAATCATAGTGCGGCTGACGCGCTCATAGAGGAAGATCCTTTGAACCGGCGGACGCGTGTCAGGTTCGAATGCCTTCGTAATTTCCCGACAACGCGCTAGAATCCACAAGAGAAGCGCCAGACAAACCGAACCGTGGGGAGAAGACCATGACGACCACACGCGAAGTTCGCATCGGCTGCGTCCAGGTGCCGGCCCGGCCGACCTTCGAGGAGGCCATCGAGGCCGCCCGCCGGCTGGCCGGTGACGCGGTGGCGGCGGGCGCCGAATTGGTGTGCCTGCCCGAGTACTGCGGCGGCCTCGCAACGGAGAACGGCGTGGTCAAGCCCCCGGCCGCGCCCGAGGCGAGCCACCCGGTGCTGGAGGCGTTGCGGACCTTTACACGCGATGCCGGCGTGTGGATGCTCATCGGTTCCGTGGCCGTGGAAGGCCCCGAAGACCGGCTCATCAACCGCGGCTTCCTGGTGGACGACGAGGGCGAGATCCGCGCCCGCTACGACAAGATCCACCTGTTCGACGTCGATCTCTCCGAAACCGAGCGCTACCGCGAGTCCGCGGTGGTCAGCCCCGGCGACCAGGCGGTGGTGGCGGACACGCCATGGGGTCGCCTCGGCATGACCACCTGCTACGACCTGCGCTTCCCGCACCTGTACCGCTCCCTGGCCCAGGCCGGCGCCGAGATCCTGGCCGTGCCCGCGGCCTTCACGAAGAAGACAGGGCAGGCCCACTGGCACGTGCTGAACCGCGCCCGCGCCATCGAGAACGGCGCCGTGGTGGCGGCCCCGTGCTCGGTCGGCCCCGTGCCCGGCGGCGGCGCCGTCTACGGCCACTCGCTCATCGTATCCCCCTGGGGCGAGATCCTCGCCGAGGGCGGCGACGAGGATGGCACGATTGTCGCCACCGTGGACATGGAGAGCGTCGCCGGCGTCCGAAAACGCGTCCCGAGCCTCCGCCACGACCGCCCGTTCAGCCAGCCGGCCCAGCCGGAACCGGGCCGGCGGTCGGTGGCATGAAACTCCGGTCAGACTAGCCGTTCGTCCGACAGGGTATTTCGCCGTGAAAGAGCTGATCATCGTGCGGCACGCCAAGTCGAGCTGGAAGGACACCGGCCTTGACGACCATGAGAGACCTCTCAACAAACGGGGCGAGCGGGACGCGCCCGAGATGGGCGCAAGGCTCGCGCGACGCAAGTGGAAGCCCGACCTGATTGTGTCGAGCCCGGCGGTGCGGGCGTTGGAGACGGCGCGGATCATCGCCAAGAAGCTTGGCTACTCGCGCAAGGATATCGTCGTGAAAGACCGCCTCTATGGTGCCGGTATCGTCGAGTTGCTCGAGGTGATTCGCGACGCTGATGATTCGGTGGCGACGCTGATGCTGTTCGGCCACAACCCCGGGTTGACCGAGCTTGCCAATCACCTGGGGCCGCGCCCGATCCCCAACCTGCCCACCTGCGGCGTGCTCCATCTCGGTTTCGATACCGACACCTGGTCCACCGTGGGCTATGCCCGGGGCGACGAGGTACTGTTCGACTTTCCCAAGAGTTAGCTATCGGGACGGACGTTATCGTTTCCCCTCACGCTCCGGCAGGGGCTTCGAGCGCGGCGAGGTCCGCCGTCTTCAGCAGCACCAGGACGTACCACGTGCGAACCTTTTCAGTTCGCGACGTCGCGCAATCTCCTCGCCTGGAAACGCGCTGGCTCGGAGTCCAACCGGGACGGAACGCGTCCGTTAGATTCTACTGAAAATCCCGGCTCTTCCTCCGCGTCGGTTCCACCAGCCATCCTGGCTCAACTTCTCCCTTGCCAAGTGTGTGGACGGAGCGATGTGGGCCATCCGGCCTCTCGGTTGTTTTCTTGTTGATGGTACGTTCCATATATTGTAAAAAGGAGTCGTATTTTAGATAAATTTCTTTATATACTAGTGTAATTCAATTCACAAAAATACGACTTGGCGGTGTACCATGGATGTTTCAACTCTCCACGTCGCTTCCGCGATCACCACGGGCAGGCCACGGCGGTGGCGGACTTCGGGTCGTTTGCAGCGGGTACGCCTCGCGGTCGTCCTGGCGTTCTTTGCCGGCGCCGCGCTGTTTCCCACGGTAAAGGCGTGGGCGCAGAACGCTGCTCCCGCGTTTACGAGCAGCGCCACGGCGTCGGTGCCGGAGAACACCGCCACGGCGACCACGGTGCTGACGGTGACGGCGACGGACGGCGACACCGAGGACTCGGTGGAAAGCTATGCGCTGGGCGGGACGGACGCGGGCGATTTCACCCTCGGGACCTCGAACGGGGAGTTGAAGTTCGCGGCAGTGCCGGACTTCGAGGCCGCGGCGGACTCGGATGAGGACAACGCGTACGTGGTGGAGGTGACCGCGACGAGCGGCACCGGCATGCGGGAGTTGACGGCGACGCAGACGATCACGATCACGGTGACCGACGTCGAACCGCCGGCCGCTCCGTCGCAGCCGAGCGTTGCGGCGGCTTCGCGGACCAGCCTGACAGCGAGCTGGACCGCGCCCACCAATACGGGCAAGCCGCCGATCACGGACTACGACGTGCAATACCGCACGCCCAAGGAGACCGGTACGTGGAAGGACGCGTCCCACTCCGGCACTACCACCTCGGCGACGATCACGGGCCTGGAAATGGGCACGGAGTACGGGGTGCAGGTGCGCGCGGTCAGCTCCGAGGGCGCCGGGGACTGGTCCACCGAGGGGACCGGCTCCACCACCGCCAACCAGGCGCCGACGTTCAGCGCCACAAGCATGACGCGCACGGTCGCGGAGAACACGGCGGCGAGCACCGCCTTCGGCGCGGTGGTTGCGGCGAGCGACCCCGAGAACGACTCGCTGATGTACACGTTGGGCGGCACGAATGCGTCAGCGTTCGACATTGTCGCCGGCAGGGGGCAGCTCAGGACCAGGGCCGCGCTCGACCACGAGACAAAGAACAGCTACGAGGTCACCGTGACCGCGGACGACGGCAACGGCGGCACCGCCTCCGCGACCGTGACCATTGCGGTGAGCGACGTGAACGAGCCGCCGTCGGCGCCGGCGGCGCCGACGGTCGCGAGCATATCCGGTTCCGAGTTGAAGGTGACCTGGACGGCGCCGGCCAACGACGGCAAGCCGGCCATCACCAACTACGACCTCCAGTACGGCGTGCGCGGCGGGAGCACCACCGTGAAGTCGGACGTCGGCACCGACCTGACCGAGTCGCTGACGGCCTTGACCGCGGGCAACCTCTACGACGTCCGCGTGCGTGCGAAGAACGACGAGGGCACCGGCGGCTGGTCGTCCGCGGGCTCGGCGCGCACGGCACCGGCACAGGTGACGGGAGTCAACGTCGCCGCCGAGGTGGACGCTCTCCGGGTGTCGTGGACGTCGGCCCGGGGGGCCACCGGCTACAAGGTGCAGTGGAAGTCCGGATCGGAGACGTTTGGCTCCGGCCGCCAGCGAACCACGGCGGGAAACACCAGCACCAGCGACACGATCCCGAGCCTGGCCGCGGCGGTGACCTATACGGTGCAGGTCATCGGCACCCACGCGGACACGCCCGACGGCGCGCCTTCGAGCGGCGCCACCGGAGCGCCCCTGGCCGGGGTCAGCATCGCCGCGGGCTCGACTACGGTGGACGAGGGCACGGCCGTGGAGTTCACGCTCACCCGTTCCAGCGGCACCGTCTCGCTGCCGGTGACGGTCTCGGTTACTCGAACCGCGACCTTCCTGGAGAGTCATACGGCGACGAACCCGTCCACCGAAACGGTGACTTTCGCCGCGAACGCCGGCACGGCGACGCTGACGCTGGCGACCCACGCCGACAGTTGGGACGAGGACAACGGCACCTTCCGGGCCACGGTCACGTCCGGAACGGGCTACCGGCCGGTGGCGTCCACAAGCGCCAGCGTCACGGTCCGGGACAACGACGACACGCCGGTGCTGTCGCTTGCCGATCAGACCGTGAACGAAGGCGACGGCACGGCCCAGGTGTGCGTGTCGATGACGCCGCCGAGCCACAAGACCGTGCAGGTGCGGTTGTCGACGACCGATGGCACCGCGGTCTCGGCCGCGGACAAGGACTACACCGCGGTCGACACCACCCTCACCATCGCCCCGGGCAACGCCGCCGACGCGCCCAACACCCAGGCATGCGCCGGTCTGGCGGTGACCGACGACCCGCTGCTGGAAGACCCGGAAACGCTGACCGCCGCCCTTGGCACCGTGCTCAACGCGACGCTGTCGACGACCGACGGGACGGCGACGGTGACCATCGCCGACAACGAGACCGCCGCCGCTGTCGACCTGACCGACGCGACCCTGAGCGTGGCCGAGGACACCGACTCGGCTCTGGAGGTGTGCGCGACACTTGCGCCGCTGGCGGGAAAGCCGATCTCGGTCAGGGTCGCGACCGCAAACGGCACGGCCCAGGCCGGACGCGACTTTGACGCGCTGGCCAGCGACGCCGCGCTGGATTTCCCGGTGGAGACCGGCCGCGCATGCCTGCCGGTGACCGTCATCGACAATACGGATGACGACGGCGACCGGGACTTCACGGTGTCGCTGGCGGCCACCGCCGGGCTGGATTCCCGCATCACCCTGGGCGCCACCACCGGCACCGTCACGGTGACCATCGAGGACGAGGACGTCCTGCCGGGAGCGCCGCAGAGCCTGACCGCCGACCCGTGGTCGGGGGAAGTGCTGCTGAGCTGGGATGCCGCGGACGCCGGCAGCGATCCGATCCTCCGCTACGAGTACTGCCACCGGAGCTGCGGTAGCGCCGCATCGTGGACCACCGCCGCTCTCGCCACCAGCGTCATGGCCACCGGCCTGACCAACGGCACCTCGTACACGCTGCAGGTGCGCGCGGTGAACGAGGTCGGGGCGGGCTCTTCGGCGGAGGTGGACCAGACGCCGCAGCTCAAGTACGCCAGAGTGACGGTGGAAGCGAAGCACGGCACGTTCAGACCGCACAAAGTTCTTGAGACGGATGTGGCATTTTTCACGTTCCACCGTACAGGGCCTCCGACGGGGCGCCTCGGCTTCAGCTACCAAGTGTACTTGTACGCGTCAGGCACCCGCGTGCAGGAGAGCAACGAAGTGTCCGGTTTTCCGGCCAACGCTTCCAAGGTGGAAGTCGACGTCCTGCCGTTTGGCAACGCGGATCGGGTGGACGTGGAGGTGTTTCAGTTTACGCCTGACGAGGTGGACAGCTACAAGATCGGCGACCCGAAGCACGCATCGGCCCGGGCCGTCAGCGCGCTGGACGATCTGCCCGGAGCGCCGGGGAGTCTGGCGGCATCGTCCGGCGGCGGCAGCGTGACATTGACCTGGACGGCCGGAAGCCGGGGCAACAGCGACATCGTCCGGCATCGCTACCGGCAGCGGACGGGTGGCCTCGCCTTCGGCGAGTGGAAAGACATCCCCAACAGCGCCCCCACGGAGACCAACGCTACGAGCTACACGGTCACCGGCCTGACCAACGCCGTGACGTACTTCTTCCAGGTGCAGGCCGTGAACGGGGCCGGCCCGGGCACGCCTTCCGACGAGGCGAGCGCTACGCCGACGGGGGACGACGTCACCGCGCCGAGGCTTGTCAACGCGGTCATTGACCAGGGCACGTTGACGCTGACCTATGACGAAAGGCTAGACTCGGGCTCCACGCCTTCCACAAACGCCTTCACCGTGGCCAAGGGTACGTCCACGTTCACGGTGAACGCGGTTTCGGTGCGCGCTGCCGCGGTGACGCTTACCGTCGCCCCTCCGGCCGCGGCGGGCGAGACGCTCACGGTGAGCTACACGGTTCCCACCGGGACGAATGCCATGCCGGTCCAGGATATCGCGGGCAACGACGCGGACGGCCTGAGACTCCAACCGGTCACCAACAACACGCCCGCGCCGCCCGACCCGCCGACGGACCTCGTCGCCGAGCGCGGCAACGCCCGGGTGATCCTGAGCTGGACCCCGTCGGCGAGCGACGGCGGCAGTCCGGTGACCATGCACCAGTACCAGCAAAAGGAAGGCGGTTCGGGTCCCTACGGCGGCTGGATGAACATTGGCGACAGCGCGCCCGACGGCGCCAACGCCGAGAGCTTTGCCGTCACCGGCCTGACCAACGAGACGCAGTATTTCTTCCGGGTGCAGGCGGTGAACCGGGTGGGCGAAAGCGGCGAATCGAATGATGCGGATGCGACCCCCACCGCCTCCGACATCGTTGCGCCGGAGTTGGTATCGGCGCAGGTAAACGGCGACGCGTTGACCCTGGCCTACAATGAGCCGCTCAGCGCGACGCCGCCGGCCGCCGGTCTGTTCACGGTGACCGCGGGCAGCGGGACGCCCACCGTGAGCCGGGCTACCGTGGACGGCGCCGCGGTGACGCTGACGCTGGCCCCGGCGGTGACGCCTGGAGACGTGGTGTCGCTCACCTACGCACCGACGCTGGGCGGCCCGGCGCTCATCCGCGACGAAGCCGGCAACGTCGCCGGGTCGTTCTCCAACCGTCCGGTGCCGAATCTGCCCGGGGCGCCCGAGAACCGGGCGCCGTCGCCGGGGAACGGTCAAGTGACCCTGAATTGGAATCCAGGCAGCGACGGCGGCAGCCCCGTCACCGGATACCGGTACCGGCAGCGGCAGGACGGCGGGACCTACGGGGAGGCCTGGGACGTGGTTCCGGACAGCGCTCCGGGTGGTGCCAACGAGCGTAGCTATACCGTGGGGGGCCTGGTCAACGGGACGGAGTACTTCTTCGAGGTTCGGGCGGCGAACGCGGTGGGGGCGGGCCCGGCCTCGAACGAGGCGAGCGCCACGCCGTCGGCCCAGGACACGACCGCGCCGGAGCTCTTGAGTGCGGCGGTGGAAGGGGCGACGCTGACCCTGGACTACAACGAGGCGTTGGACGAGACCTCGACGCCGCCGGCGGACGCCTTTTCGGTGACCGCGGGCGAGTCTCGGCTCACCGTGGACGCGGTCGTGGTGTCCGGCGCCGCGGTGACGCTGACGCTGTCGGAGCCAGTGGTGAGTGGCGCGGCGGTGACGCTGAGCTACGCGGTCCCGACCGGTCCCGAGGCGACGCCGATTCGGGACGCGGCGGGTAATGCGGCCGTGGCCTTGAGTGGCCAGCAGGTGACCAACGATCGGTTCTCGGCGCCGGAAGCGCCGGAGAACCTGACGGCAAGGTCGGGGGACGGCGAGGTGACGCTGAATTGGAATCCTCCGGGCGGCGATGGCGGCAGCGCTATCACCGGCTATCAGTACCGGCAGCGCGAAGGCGGTGTCGAGGAGAGCGACGAAGACGAGTGGACGAGCATTCCGCACAGCGCTCCGGGTGGTGCCAACGAGCGTGGCCATACCGTGGGGGGACTGGCCAACGGGACGGAGTACTTCTTCGCGGTTCGGGCGGCGAACGCGGCGGGGGCGGGCCCGGCCTCGAACGAGGCTGGCGCCACGCCGTCAGCCCGTGACACGACCGCGCCGGAGTTGTTGAGTGCGGCGGTGGAAGGGGCGACGCTGACCCTGGACTACAACGAGGCGTTGGACGAGACCTCGACGCCGCCGCCGGACGCCTTTCCGGTGACCGCGGGCGAGTCTCGGCACACCGTGGACGCCGTCGTGGTGTCCGGCGCCGCGGTGACGCTGACGCTGTCGGGGCCGGTATCCGGCGGCGTTGCCGTAACCCTGGACTACATGCCGCCGGTGGGGGCGGACGCGACGCCGGTTCGGGATCTTGCGGGCAACCCGGCCGCGGCCTTCCGTGGCCGTTCGGTGACGAATTTCGGGTCGGTGCCGGCCCTTCCCGGTGCGCCCGGCAACCTGCGGGCGAGGCCGGGCAACGGCCGGGTGAGGCTGACCTGGCGCCCTCCGGCCGATGACGGCGGCACCGCCGTGACGAAGCACCAGTACCGGCAGAAGCTGGCAGCGGGAGCCTACCGCGGTTGGATCGACATTCCCGACAGTGCTTCCGGCGGCGCCTACCACGGTCGCTATACCGTCGTGAACCTCACGAACGATGTGCGGTACTCCTTCCAGGTGCGGGCGGTGAACGCGACAGGCGGGAGTCCGCCTTCGAACGAGGCGAGCGCCGCGCCGCGCGAGTCCAGCGTCATGGACCGCATCAATCGCGTGAACCGGACGGTGCTGTCCGAGGCGGCCGGCGCCGTCACCGCCGGGGCGGTGGACGCGGTGCGCAGCCGCATCGAGGCCGCGTCGACGGGGTCCACGAGTGTCCCGCGGCCGATGAGCTTCCGCGTGGCGGGTTCGTCGACCCTCCACGACATCCTGTGGTCCAACAGGCAGGCGCTGGAGGAGGGCACGGTCGACGCGGCTCGGGTGCTCGGGAACTCGTCGTTCATCCTGCCGCTGGGCGCCGTGGGCGACGGCAGCCGCCCTTGGGGCGGATGGACGTTCTGGGGCACCGGGGACTACCGCGGCCTTTCCGGCGGAAGCGTGGTGGAGTGGGACGGAGCGGTGACGGGCGCCCATCTCGGCGCCGACGTGAGCGTCGGCGAGAACCTGCTGGCCGGACTCTCGGTGTCCTGGTCGCAGGGCACGTTCGACTATGCGGACAGCACCGACGGCGTGCCGATGCGGGGCGACTACGAAACCCACTTGGCGAGCCTCAGCCCTTACGTCGCTTGGAAAAACTCCGACGGCGTCCGGGTGTGGGCGGCCGCGGGCTCAGGTTTGGGCGAGATCGGGATCGACGACAACGACGACTTCGAGACGGGCCGGCACACCAGCGACGTGAAGCAACATTGGGGCGCGTTGGGGGCCGGCGGTACGGTGTTCTCCAGCGGGACGGCGATCGGGGGTGGGGTGACGGCGTTGACGCTCGAGGGCTCGGGCTGGTTCACGCGCGCCGAGGTCGATGGCACCGACGAGATCGACGCGTTGAGCGCGGACGCCGGACGGGTGCGGTTGGCGCTCGAGGGAAGCCATTCCCGCAAACTCGCCGCCGGGGGGACGTTGACCGCATCCCTGGCGATCAGCGGACGCCACGACGCCGGCGACGGAGAGAACACCGGCACCGGCGCCGAGGTCGGCGGCGGCGTGCGCTTTGCCGACGCGGCCACCGGGTTGACGGTGGAAGCGCGAGGATGGGCGTTGGTGGTCCACGGCAGCGAGGTCGAGGAGTGGGGGCTGAGCGGAACGGTGCAGCTCGACCCGGGCGCCTCGGGCCGGGGGTTGTCGTTGAGCTTGCGGCCCGCCTGGGGCGAGAACGGGAGGGGTTTCGATCGGTTGTGGGAGCGCGCGCGGGGAGCCGCCGACGAGGCGAGAGGACGCCTCGATGCGGAGATGGGCTACGGCGTGGAGGTGTTCGGCGGCCGGGGAGTGTTGACGCCCCATGTCGGTGTGACTCTGGCCGGCGACGGCGGGCGGCGCGTGAGGGCCGGGCTTCGGTTGGCGGTGTCGCGGTGGCTCCGGCTGAGCCTGGACGGCGAACGGAGCGAGTTCGCGGGGAAGGCACCCGAGCACGGAATCACATTGCGGGCCGTGTGGCGGTTCTGATCCGTCGGTCGAAGGGTGCCGCGCCCTACTGAAAATCCCGGCTCTTCCTCCTCACCGGCTCCACGCCTATCCTCGGCTCCCACACCGACTCCGCGACGATGTGGACGACGTTGGACTCGTTCTGGAGGGGGCCGCTGACGCCCATGAACGAGAGGGTCTTGACGGGGACGCGGAAGCGTTCGTAGATGTCGCGCCACAGGATGACGTTGACGAAGCCGGTCTCGTCCTCGAGGGTCATGAAGATGACGCCCCGGGCGGTCTTGGGGCGCTGGCGGCAGATGACGATGCCGGCGTAGTCCACGCGGCTCCCGTGGGGCATGCGCTGCACGGTGGCGGCGTCGGGGAGGCCCTGTGCGGCGATCCGCCGGCGCAGGTGGGCCAGCGGATGGCCCCGTGGGCTGTGGTCGGTGGCGCGGTAGTCCCAGACGATGGACTCGAGGTCGCTCAAGGGCTCGAACGGGACCGGCGCCTCGGGAGTCTCGATGGACAGGGTGTCGCCTCCGGCCGCCTGGAGTCCCTGGACCCGCCAGAGGGACTGCCGCCGCCGGGCGGTGCGCGGGGTCAGCGCGCCGGCTTCGGCCAGGCGGTCGAGGATGTCCTGCCGCAGCCCCGTGCGGGAGGCGAGATCGGCCAGGGAGCGGAACGGGCCGGCGCGCCGGGCACTCTCGATGCGTTGCCAGTCCGCTTCACCGAGCCCTTTCACGTAGCGCAGGCCCATGCGCAAGGCGTGGGCTGGAGGGCTGCCGGCTCGTCCATTGGCCTGGGCTCGTCCGCCGGACCGGGCCTGACCCCCCGCCTGCCTTTCCAGGGTGCAGTCCCAGTCGCTGTACCGGACGTCCACCGGCAGCACCCGGACGCCGTGGCGCTTGGCGTCGTCGACGATGGTGGCGGGGGCGTAGAAGCCCATGGGCTGGGCGTTGAGGAGCGCGCAGGCGAAGGCCGTGGGGTAGTGGCGCTTGAGCCACGCCGAGGCGTAGGCGATATGGGCGAAGCTCGCGGCGTGGCTTTCGGGGAAGCCGTAGTCGCCGAAGCCGCGGATCTGCTCGAACACCTGGGTGGCGAACTCCCTGGCGATGCCCTTGGCCTGCATGCGCATGATGAATCGGTCCCGGTGCCGCTCGATCCTTCCCGATCTCCGCCAGGCGGCCATGTCGCGCCGGAGCTGGTCGGCCTCGCCGGGGGTGTAGTCCGCCGCCACCACCGCCAGCCGCATGACCTGCTCCTGGAAGAGCGGCACTCCCAGGGTCTTCTTGAGGATGGGCTCCAGGGAAGGGTGGGGGTAGGTGACCGCCTCCTCGCCGTTCCGCCGCCGCAGGTAGGGATGCACCATGCCGCCCACGATGGGACCCGGCCGGACGATGCTGACCTCGATGACGAGATCGTAGTACTTCCGTGGCTTGAGCCGGGGCAGCATGGACATCTGGGCGCGGCTCTCGATCTGGAACATCCCCACGGTGTCGGCCTTGCGGATCATGGCGTAGGTCTCGGGATCGTCCTTGGGGATGGTGGCCAGGGAGAAGGTCCGGCCCCAGTGTTCCCGGATGAGCCGGAAGGACCGGTCCACCACGGTCAGCATGCCGAGTCCCAGCAGGTCCACCTTGAAGAGCTTGAGGCTTTCCAGGTCCTCCTTGTCCCACTGGATCACCGTGCGGTCGCGCATGGCGCCGTTCTCGATGGGGACCAGGTCGCGCACCGGCTTGTGGCCCAGCAGGAAGCCGCCGGGGTGGATGGACAGGTGGCGGGGAAAGTCCTGGATCTCCGCCACAAGGCGCAACAACTCCTCGTGCGCGCCGGGATCGAGGCCGGCGCTCCGGAGCACTTGCGGGTCCACCTGCTCGTAATGGCCCAGCAGCCGGGTGACGCGGTGGACGGCGGTCTCCGTCAGCCCCAGCGCCTTGCCCACGTCCCGCACCGCGGAGCGGCCACGGTAGCGGATGAAGTTGGCCACCATGGCGGCGTGGGTGCGGCCGTGCTTGCGGTAGAGGTACTGGATGACCTCTTCGCGGCGGTTGTGCTCGATGTCGAGGTCGATGTCCGGCGGCTCGGCGCGCTCCCGTGAGATGAAGCGCTCGAACAGGAGGTCCATGCGCACCGGGTCGATGGCGGTGATGCCGAGGCAGTAGCACACCGCGGAGTTGGCCGCGGAGCCGCGCCCCTGGCACAGGATCCCGTTCTTCCGGCAGAACCGGACCAGGTCCCACATGGTGAGGAAATAGCCCTCGTAGGCCAGCTCGCCGATGACCTCCAGCTCGCGCTCGAGCTGCGCCCGGATGTCTTCCGGGACGGTGCCGCCGTAGCGCTCTCGGGCTCCCCGGAAGGTGAGCTCCCGGAGCCATTCCCCGGAGGTCTTGCCGTCCGGAAGCTCCTCGGACGGGTAGCGGTAGGAGATCTCGTCCAGGGAGAACCCGCAGCGGGCGGCCACCTCCAGGGTGCGGGCGACCGACTCCGGGTCGTCCCCGAACAGGGCCGCGAACGCGGCCGGGGACTTGAGGTCGTGCTCCGCGTTGGGCTTGATCAGACGTCCGGCCGCGGTCAGCGGGACCCGGTGGCGGATGCAGGTGAGGACGTCCTGGAGCCGGCGTCGCGAGGGGTGGTGATAGAGCACCTCGGTGGCGGCCGCCGTGGGGATGCCGTAGCGGCGCGCCCGCTCCCGCAGACGCCGTTCCCGTGGCGCCTCTTCCGCGCGCCGGTGGCGGGTCACCAGCGCGTAGAGCCGGTCGCCGAAGGCGTCCCGCAGGTCCCGGGCAGCGAACGCCGGTTCCGGCTCCCGCACCAGCAGGCTCTCCTCGCCGCCCCACAGCGCCACGAGCCCGCCGGCGTGCTCGCAGACCTCGCGCCATTCGACGACGCTCTTCCCCTTGGGCGAGCGCAGGCGTCCGGCGGAGATCAGCCGGCAGAGATGGGCGTAGCCGGTGCCGTCGGCGGCGAGCAGCAGGATGGAGGAGCCGTCGGCGATGCTCATCCGCACGCCGACGACCAGGTGCAGGCCCAGCTCCCGGGCCTTCACGTGAGCGCGCACGATGCCGTAGACGCCGTCCCGGTCGGTCAGGCAGAGCGACCCGATCCCCAACTCCGCCGCCCGCTCCAGCAGCTCCTCGGGATGGCTCGCCCCCTCCAGGAAGGAATAGTGGCTCTTGCAGTAGAGGGGGGCGTAGGGGCGGACAGCCATCTACTCCACTTTCCCTTGCAGGAACCAGCCGTGCCGCCTGGAGTCGTAGTAGACCCACAGCCAGGGACCCTCGCCGTCGCGGACGAAGTGATACTCGCGGTGCACGTCGGCCCCGGAGCCCCACCATCCCCCGGAGATGATATAGGGGCCGGCGCTTTCCTCGATGAGGAAGCGGTCGCCGGCGGTCGGCGGTGCGGGGTCCCTGAGCCGTACGGGCCTGGGGAAGAAACGCCGCACCAGCGGGCGCAGCCGAACCCGGCGCGGGCTCGGTGGCGGCACGGTTTCCATGGGCTCCCAGGTGAAGCGCGCCTCGGGAAGGTGCCCGGCGCGCGGGCGCGCCCGCAGCAGCGCGCCGTCGCCGAACCGGGCCCGCAGCCGCGCCAGGGCGCGGTTGGCGGCGTCGTGGTCGCGCGTGGAGCCGCCGCGGAAAAGCTCCCCCTGCCGGACGTCGGGCGAGGTTCCCAGGATCTCCATGACGATTTCCGTCACCCCGGCCGTCAGCGCCGTGGCCTCCAGGCGGAGCCGCAAGAGATCCAGGATCTGCGTCCGGTCCAGGGTAGGCCGGGCCGGCCGCAGGGTTTCGGCCCTCTCCGACCTGTCGTCCAGGCGGAGGTGGAGCAGGAGCGCGGTCATCACCTCGTGGCGCTGCTCCAGTGAAGCGAGCAGCGGCTCCAGCAAGTCCTCCATGAGGACCGCCAGCCGCTGGTGGTCGCTCTCCGGGTAGTCGAGGAACACTCCCGCGGTGGTGGGCTCGGACGGGATCTCCGGGTGGAGCGGGCTCCACAGGTCGCCCGCGGCCAGCCGGTGGAGCCGGTGGGCTTCCCGGCCGAGGCGAGAGCGCACCTGGGACGCGGGCAGGTCCAGGAAGCCCCCCAGGGTGTGGATGCCGAGCCGGGCCAGCAGGTCGCGGACCTTGGGAGCGAAATCGAGCCTGTCCAGCCGGACGCCGCGGACATGATGGCGCTCTTGCTCGGGCGTGTGGAAGACCACGGTCCGGTCGCAGGTCTTGGCCGCGGCATAGCTGCCGAAACGGGAGAAACCCACGGCCACGGTGCTGTGGAGGGCGGCGCCGGCCAGGTCGCCGTGGATGAGCCCGGCCCATTCCTCCAGGCGGGGGTGGAGCAGGGAAAGGCCCGAGGCCCCGAGCCAGAACACCCCGGGCTCGTCCCGGGAGGGCTCCACCTCCGCGGCAAAGCGCCGCAGCCGCGGAACCAGCTCGGCCACGGCCTTGTCGACGGCCGCGCGGGGAATGACGCCCGCCCGGAGATGGCGCGAGAGCGCGAGCCCGGCGCCGTAGCGCATGCCCGGAAGGATGCCCGTGGCGCGCGCCCGGGAGTTCACCCAGAGGATGGTCCCCTGCGCCTTGTCCTGGTCCACCACCGCGGCGGGAAGGTCCTTCCAGTCGGGATGGTCCCGGAGCAGCAGTTGCAGGGGAAAGGCCGCAACGTCAACACAGGCCATCCGTTCCACGGCACGACTCCGTGTGGCTCCATCCCGGTGCGCCGCGCTTGTCCTTGACGACGCGGATCTCCCAGTCGAAGCGGCTGAAGGCGGTCCTGGTGATGCGGCCCTCGCCGTGCAGCGACACCAGCGGCCCCAGCGACGGCGCGCCCTGCTTCTTGCGGGTGAGGCAGAGGAGCGCCGCGTGGTGCTTGCGGGCCAGCGCCGCCAGCCGGCTCTGGACCGCCATGTGCATCCGCGCCTCGGCCTTCAGGTCCAGCACCACGAGCCCGAAGGCCCCGGAGCGCAGCAGTTGGTCGGCGGCGCGGGACGCGGCGAGGGCGTCGGGAACCCGGACCACCGGCAAGGCGTCGAGGTCGATGCCCCACTCCGCCAGGTCCGGCGGGAAGAAGATCGAGTTGCCGAAGCCGACCCACGCCGCGGGCTCTCCCCGCTGCTGGGCCTGGAGGATCAGGGAGGCGGCGGCCGTGAGGGCAGGGGTCGCGCCCGAGTCCGAGACCTCCGTAAGACGTCCCGCGAGCAAGGAAAGGTTCCAGGCCCTCGGAGCCTCGCGGGCAGGCCGGCGCCGCGGCGCGGCGGGGGCCGGGACGGCGCCCGCGGCCGCCATCCGTTCGCGGGTGGGAACGGGCATCCGCTCGGGGGTTTTTTCAGCGGAAAGGTCCATGAAAGCTTCCTCACCCTTCGAGATAACGTCTCACCTCCACCACCTTGCCCAGGATGGCGCATTCATCCGCTCTCGGAACGATCGGCGCGAAAACCGGGTTCTCCGGATGCAGCTCGATCCGGTTCCGGCGCAGCCGGAGCCTCTTGATGGTGGCCTCGTCGCCCACCAGGGCGACGACGATGTCCCCCGAGGCCGCTTCCCCTTGCTGCCTCACGACGACGATGTCCCCCGGCAGGATGCCCGCCCCGGTCATGCTCTCTCCCTGGACCCGGAGCCCGAACATCTCTTCCGACCCCCGCGACTGCACCGGGAGATAGCCCTCGCACTCCTCGATGGCCGCTCGCAGCCCGCCCGCCTGCACCCGTCCCAGCAGCGGCACGAACAGCGTCCCGGGCTCCTGGGGCAGGCGGTAACCCCTGGATTTCCCCGGCGCCTTGGCCAGACGCCCCTCGGCCACCAGCCGCTCCAGGTGCTGCCGCGCGGTCTGCACCGCCTTGAACCGGAACGCCTCCTGGACCTCCCGCACCGTCGGCGGCAGCTCCTCCAGGATCCGCCTGCGCACGAACCGGTAAACCTTTTCCCGGGTCTCTCCCGGTGGACTGAAGGGTGTCATGAGGATGCGCATACCAGACTTTTGTCTGGTATGCAAGGCGTTTCTGCCATTGAAACAGCCGTCGGATCGGCATCCGTCGGGTCCCGATTCGCGCCCGGCAACCCGATCTGTTAAAAATTTGTCCATCGGTTGCGAGAGCCCATCTCCGAAACCCGCGAACAGTACCCGCCGGGAGGATGCAGCTTGATCGAGGTCGAGGGTCTCACCCGAAAGTATGGTGATCTGGTGGCGGTGGACGACGTCTCCTTTTCCATCGGGAAGGGGGAGGTGGTCGGTCTTCTGGGGCACAATGGCGCCGGCAAGACCACCATCATGCGGATGCTCACCGGCTACATCGAGCCCACCGAGGGATCGGTGGTCATCGACGGCATGCCGCTCTCGGAGGCGCGCCTGGGCATCCAGCGCAAGCTGGGCTACCTGTCCGAGAACGCGCCGCTTTATCCCGACATGTCGGTGGCGGGCTACCTCGAGTACGTGGCCGACCTGCGGGGAGTCCCGCGCGCCGGCCGGGCGGCCGTGCTCAGGCGGGCGCTGGAGCGGACGTGGCTGCTGGACCGGGCGCTGGACCCGGTCGGGACGCTCTCCAAGGGCTACAAGCAGCGGCTGGGAGTGGCCCAGGCCATCGTGCACGAGCCGGAGATCCTGATCCTCGACGAGCCCACCAACGGCCTGGACCCCACGCAGATCTTTCAGATGCGGTCGCTGGTGAGAGGCCTGAGCGAAAACGCCACCATCATCGTGTCCACGCACATCCTGCAGGAGGTGGAGGCGGTCTGCGAGCGGGTGATCATCATGGTGCAGGGAAGCATCGCGGTGGACGCCCGGCTGAGCGAGCTGCGGCAGTCCCACCGTCTGGTGGTGGGGCTCGGCAACCCGTCCGACGACGCGCCCGAACGGCTCCGGGAGATCCCGGGGGTGGCCGGGATCGTCCCGGCGGAAGGGCCGCGCGGGGAGAGCTACGGCCTCGAGATCGATGCTCCCATGGACGAAGTGGCGCCCAGCGTCGCACGGGTGGCCGTGGAGCGCGGCTGGGATCTCTATCGCATGAGCGAGGAGGCGCGCACCCTCGAGAGCGTGTTCCGCGAGGTGGGGGAGGGGGGCGGCCATGACGGGTAGTGCCCTGTCCCACGTAATCCTTTGCCAAGATGCGCAGGATTTCTTGTCGTCGGCAAGGCGCGATGACGAGCAGTGGCGGGCACCACGCGAGGAAGAGCAACGCAGCCGACGACGAGAAAGACAAGCAGATTGGTAAAGGATTACGTGGGACAGGGCACTAACATCTGCAGCATCGCGAAGAAGGAGTTCTCCACCTACTTCTCGTCGCCGGTGGCGTTCATCTTCCTGGGGACGTTCTCGGCCGTCTGCCTGTTCATCTTCTTCTGGGTCGAGCAGTTCTTCGGGCGCAACATCGTCGACGTGAGGCCGTTGTTCGAGTGGATGCCGATCCTGCTCATCTTTCTGAGCGCGGCCCTGACCATGAAGATGTGGAGCGAAGAGCGGCGCATGGAGACCCTCGAGTTCCTTTTCACCATGCCGGTCAAGACGCTCCATCTCGTGTTGGGCAAGTTCCTGGCGTGCATGGGCCTGGTGGCGGTGGCGCTGCTGCTGACGCTGGGAGTCCCGGTAACGGTCTCCTTCATGGGCGGCCTCGACTGGGGCCCGGTCGTGGGGGCGTACACGGCGTCGCTGCTGCTGGCGGCGGCCTACTGCTCCATCGGCCTCTACATCAGCTCGCGCAACGAGAGCCAGATCGCGAGCCTCATCCTCACCACCGTCATCGGCTTCGTGTTCTACCTGCTGGGGTCCCTGACGTTCGGCTTCCTGGTGGGCGTCCAGTGGGCCGAATACCTGGGGCTGGCGGCCACCGGCGTACGCTTCGAGTCCATTACCCGGGGCGTCCTGGACCTCCGGGACATCTACTACTACGTCAGCGTCGTCGGCGTCTTTCTCGCCCTGAACGTCTACTCCCTCGAACGGCTGCGCTGGTCGCGGGAGGGGCAAAAGACGGGCCACCGGGCGTGGCGGGCCGTGACCGCGCTGGTGGTGCTCAATTTCGTCCTGGCCAACTTCTGGCTCCACCGCGGCCTCGACGTGCGCGCGGACCTCACCGAGGGAAGGGACTACACCATTTCCCAGGCGACCCGGGACCTCGTCGCCCAGTTGCGGGAGCCGCTGCTCATCCGCGGTTACTTCAGCGCCCGCACCCACCCGGTGCTGGCGCCGCTGGTGCCCCGGATCCGCGACACCATTCGCGAGATCGAGTCCATCAGCGGCGGCCGGGTGCGCGCCGAGTTCGTGGATCCCCGGGAGGAGCCCGATCTCGAGGAGGAAGCCAACCAGCGCTACGGCATCCGGCCGATCCCGTTCCGGACGGAAGACCGCTACCAGACCTCGCTGGTCAACTCGTACTTCGACCTGCTGCTCCAGTACGGCGACAAGCACGAGGTGCTGCGGTTCACGGACCTGATCGAGATCAAGCGCGGCCGCACGGGAACCGACATCCGCCTGCGGAACCTCGAGTACGACCTCGCCCGGGGCATCAAGAAGGTGCTGTACGGGTTTCAGGACATCGGCGCGCTGTTCGCCGGCATCGATCAACCCGTGGAGTTCCGCGGGTACATCTCGCCTGAAGAGAAGCTGCCGAAGTCCATCGCGCCCTTCAGGCGGCAGTTGGTGGCCTCGCTGGGGGAACTGCGCAAGGAGTCGGAGGGAAAGTTCCGGTACGAGATCATCGATCCCGAGGCCAAGGGCGCGGCGGTGGCCAAGCAGCTCGCCGACCAGTACGGTTTCCGCCCCATGGCGGCGGGCCCCTTCGATCCAAAACGGTTCTATTTCTACATGGTCATGAAGAACAACGGCAGCACGGTGCAGGTGCCCCTGCCCGGGAAGCTCAACCAGGAGTCCGCCAGGCGGAGCGTGGAGTCGGCGCTGCGCCGGTTCGCCCCGGGGTTCATCAAGACCGTCGGCTTCCACACCCCGCCGCCTCCCCCGCGGCAGCAGGGAGCGCGTTTTCAGCCGCCGCCCCGGCTGTTCCGGTTCGTGCTGCAGAAGCTGAGGGAGAACTATCGCATCGCCGAGGTCGACCTCAAGTCCGGACTGGTGCCGGAAAACGTCGATCTGCTGTTGCTGGCGGCTCCGAAGGAACTGACGCCGAAGCAGCGTTTCGCCGTGGACCAGTTCCTCATGAAGGGCGGTTCGGTGGCCTTGCTGACGTCGCCCTACACCGTGTCGCGCACCCGCGACGGCCTGGCCGCCGCCCGGTATACGTCCGGTCTGGAGCCGTTGCTGGACCACTATGGGGTCACGGTCGGGAAGACGCTGGTGCTCGATCCCCGCAACGAGCCTTTCCCGGTGTTCGTGAACCGGAAGGCCGGCGCTCTCACCGTCCGCGAGCTGCAGCTCGTGCCCTACCCCTACTTCGTCGACATCAGGGGCGAGGGCCTCAATCAGGACAATCCCATGACCTCCAGGCTGCCGCAGTTGACCCTGAGCTGGGCTTCGCCTCTGACGCTTCCGGACGACGAAGCCGCCGGCACCCGCGCCACGCCGTTGCTCACGAGCTCCGAAGCGTCGTGGCTATCGAGCTCCCTCAAGGTTCATCCGAACTTCAAGGTCCACCCCAAGCTGGGGTTCGAGAAGGAGGGCCAGGCCGAGGGGCACGTGCTGGGGGCGGTGGTGGAGGGGACCTTCCGTTCCTACTACGCGGGCAAGGATTCGCCGTTGCTGGCCAAGGACAGCGGCGAAGAGAAACCGGCGCCGCCGCAGGGCGGCGAGGCGGCGGAGAAGACGGGAGAGGAAGAGGAGCCGGTGGTGGCCGGAATGATCGAGAAGTCGCCGGAGTCGGCCCGGATCATTCTGGTCGGCTCCAACGAAGCGTTCACCGACCAGACGCTTCAGTTGTCCCGTGCCGCCAACAACGACCGGTTCGTCAACTCGCTGCAGTTCCTGGAGAACGTGGTGGACTGGGCCCTGGAGGACCGCGCGCTGCTGTCCATCCGGAGCCGCGCCCACTTCGCCCGGACGCTGGTGCCCATGACGCGCGAGCAGAAGGCTTTCTGGGAGTACCTGAACTACGGCATCGTCCTGGTGGGCCTGGCGCTGATCTACGGCGTCCACCGTTATCATCTGCGTCGCCTGCGAGACCGCTACCACGCGATGCTGGCGGCGTGAACCCTCACCCCGACCCTCTCCCAGAGGGAGAGGGGGTCGGATTGGCCCTCTCCCAGAGAGAGAGGGGGTCGGATTGGCCCTCTCCCAGAGGGAGAGGGGGTCGGATTGGCCCTCTCCCAGAGAGAGAGAGGGTCGAACTAGCCCTCTCCCCCTGGGAGAGGGTTGGGGTGAGGGTCCTGAAATGGAAGGGTTGTTTGCGTGAGCCGATCGGTCAAGCTCTTGTTGCTGTTGTTGGTGTTGCAGGCGGGTCTGGTGGCCTGGGTCAACTTCCAGGGAGATGAACCGGGCGCCGTCGAGGCGGACGCGCCGTTGCTGGCCCTGGACCTGGAGAGCGCCGACGCCGTGACCATCGAGCGAAAAGGGGACGCGCCGTTGCGTCTGGCGCGCAAGGACGCCGGCTGGGTCCTTTCCGGGAAGGGCGACTTTCCGGTCGCGTCGGCGAAGTTCGAGGAGTTCACCGAAAAGCTGCTCAAGGCCAGGCGGTCCTGGCCGGTGGGAAGGACCCTGGTGGCGGCCAGGCAGTTGAGGGTGACCGAGGAGGACTTCGAGCGGCGGGTGCGGTTCCTCAAGGGGACGGAAGTCCTGGGCGACGTCTTCCTCGGCTCGTCGCCGGGATTCCGCAAGGTGCACGCGCGTCTCGACGGCGACGAGCACACCCATGCCATCGAGTTCAACGCCTTCGACGCTCCACCGGACGCGGGCTCGTGGTACGACACGGAGGTCCTGAAGACGGCGGTGGAGGACATCGCCCGCATCGATCTGGGGGCCTACGCGTTGAAGGCCGGCGACGGCGGGTTCCAGGTCGAAGGGCTGCGGGAGAACGAGGAAACCGACGCCGGGCCGGTGAAGGAACTCGTGGAGCGCGTGGCCGGGGTCGGTTTCAGGGATGTGCTCTCGAAGGACGGCAAGGCGCGTTTCGACGCCGGACGGCCCATCCTCGAGTACGTTATCGAGACGAAGGCGGGATCCGGCGTCACGCACACGGTCGTATCCCCGAAGGAGGGCGACCACTATATCCTCAAGAGCTCCGCGCAACCCCACTACTTTGAAGTGGAGAGGGAGCGGTTCGACAAGCTGCGCGACACCAGCCGGGTGCGACTGGTCAAGGGCGTCGTATCCGGTTGACACCGCGTCCGTTCCTCGGATACTTTCGATCGATTGGGCCACCGGTCACAGCTAGTGTGGCGTCAATTAGCCGGGCGCCGCACCAAAGGGAGGAGATACCATGAGCGCACGTCCCATGCCGACGCAGGAAACGGAAACCTCGGCCGCCAAGCGGTTCATCGCGGCCATCCGGCAGCTCCATACCGACGAGCCTGACGTCGACAGGCGGTGGGAGAGGATGGGGTCCCTTCTCAGCGAGCTGCTGGCGGAGCCCAGCGTCAAGGCGCAGTCCGAGAAGTGGCCCGATTGCGATCAGGGCGGGCTGACCCCGCCCGAGGGCGCCCAGCGGGCGCAGAACCTTCTCCTCTACGAGGACCCGGACCACGGATTCGTCATCAACGGGCTCGTCAAGGCGCCGGGAACCCGCACCAGCATCCACGACCACGCGCACAACTGGACGCTGTACGGGGTCCTGGACGGTCGCGAGACCATCGAGCGCTACGAGCGGCTTGACGACGGCTCCAAGCCGGACTACGCGGAAGTCCGCAAGACCGAGAACGCCGAGGTGGGACCGGGCAAGATCGACCTCGTGCGCCCGTGGCAGATCCACGCCGAGGAGAGCGGCGAGGACCGCACCGTCGCCATCATCGTGCGCGCGGAGAAGCCGGGCACCTTCCTTCAAGGCCGCTACGAACCGGAGACCTGCAAGTACTGGCAGGGCTACGGGCCGACGCAGATACCCTTCGAGTTCGAATAGTCTCTTCGGGGGCCGGAGTCCGTCTCCGGCCCCGAACGCGTGTCCTTCTCACCGATGGACTTTAAGGGGAGTGACGCCAGCAGGACCTCTTTTTCGCAAGGTACACGGCAAAGTTGACAAACAGGTTTACGCCGGGTAACCTAAGCCGATGCTTTTAAAGGAGTTCTGCGTGACACGCCGTTTTGTCGTCCTCGCGAGTCTTCTTTTTCTCCTTTGCAGCGGTCTGTCGTACACCCCGCCGGCGTTGGCGCGCGGTGCCGTTTCGGCGGCAAAGGACCCGTTCGCCATCCCCAAGGGGCTCGAGCCCGCCGTCGAATTCTGGAAGGCGATCTTTCTCGACTACGACTCCGACGAACTGGTGTTCTTCGACCCCAAGGACATGTCGAAGATACACCGGGTGGTGAAGGTCAAGGAGGGCTCGCGGGCACGTGTACGGCGGGTGATCCGTTCCGTGCGGGCGCAGCTCGTGCGGCGCGGCATCCCGTCGCACCGGATCAAGGTACAGCGGGGGATCAGCGAGCGTTTCACGGCCGGGGTGCGGCGGTCCGGGCGTTACATGGAACACATGCGCAAGATCTTCGCCGCCCGCCAACTCCCCTTGGAGCTTGTCTACCTGCCGCTGGTGGAATCCTCTTTCAGGAACGACGCGCGCTCGTTCCGGGGCGCCGTGGGCATGTGGCAGTTCATGCCTCGCACCGGACGCCGATACATGCGCGTGACGCGGCTCGTGGACGAGCGCAGGGATCCCCTGGAGGCAACCCGGGCGGCCGCCCGTCTGCTGCAGGAAAACTACCGGGAACTCAAGACCTGGCCGTTGGCGGTCACGGCATACAACCACGGGCGCGCCGGCATGAAGAGGGCGGTGCGCAGAGTGGGCACCCGGGACATCGTCACCATCATCCGGCGTTATCGCAGTCGGACTTTCAAGTTCGCGTCCAAGAACTTCTACGCGGAGTTTCTGGCGGCGGTGCATGTCATGCGCGAGGTTGAGCGGCACCTGCCCCACGTCCGCTTCGATCAACTGGTGCACTTCGACGAGATCAGTCTCCACCGGCGGGTTGCGGTGTCCGCGCTGCTTCGTCACAGTCGCGTCTCCCGAGCCCAGTTGCTCACCTGGAATCCGGCTCTGAGCCGCCGCGCGTCCTGGTTGCCCAAGGGCTATCGGCTCAAGGCGCCCAAGAAGGAGAGTCATCGGTTCCGTACCGCATTGTCGAACATGGGTCCGACGCCGACGTTCCCTTACCACGTGGTGAGCCGCGGTGATACGCTCTCCGAGCTTGCCAAGATCTACGGCACCTCGACGCACGCCATCCAGTCCATCAACGGCTTGAGAAGCGCCCATCTATTGCGCGTAGGCCAGCGGCTCGAGATCCCGGGCAAGCCGTCTGTCAAGAAGGCTGCCGCGCCGCCGGCCAGGGTGGTGGAGCGGCCGCGTCAGGGGGACGGTTCGTACCACGTGGTCAGTCGCGGCGACACGCTTTGGGAAATCGCTCAGGTCTACGGCATATCGGCGCGCGTCCTTCAATCCGTAAACGGCCTGGTGAGCGTCCGGAGCCTGCAGGTGGGCCAGCGGCTCGAGATCCCGGACAAGTCGTTCGCGAGTCAGGTGAAGAAACGGGTGGTGAAGAAGCGGCGGCTCTACCATCTCGTCCGGCGGGGCGAGACGCTTTCCGCCATCGCCGACCGCTACCGGGTGTCGCCTGCCGCCATTCAGCGCGCCAACCACATCCGCAACAGAAACCGGATCCGCGCCGGCCAGCGCCTCCGAATCCCCGCGACACAATCCTGATACAACCCCTCTCCCTCTGGGAGAGGGTGGCCGAAGGCCGGGTGAGGGCCTAGGGCTTGCGCGGCCGATGCGATATAATGGCCGCAGCATATGTACCAGAGCCTTCTCCAGGCCACGGCTGGATTCTACCTTCTGGCGACGGGCGCCTTCATCCTGTACCTGTTCTCTCCACGTGAGTCCTTCTCCCGCGCGGGGCAGGGCCTGCTGCTGGCCGGCTTCATAGGCCACGCGGCCAAGTTCACGCTCCTCTTCCATGAGGCCGGCTTCCCCGCGCTGGCCCAGACCCATGCCACGCTGTCCTTCTACGGCTGGCTCATGGTGGGCGTGTACCTGACGGTGCAACTGCGGTACCGGCTTCCCATCCTGGGCGGCTTCGTCGCGCCGCTGGCTTTCCTGATGTCGCTGCGCTCCATCACCTTGGGGGATCCCGGGCTGGAGACTCCGCCGGCTTTGCTGACCTACTGGCTGCCGTTGCACGTGACCCTGGCGTTGCTGGGCAACGCGGTCCTCGCCCTGGCGTTCGCCGTGAGCGTCGTTTACCTGCTGCTTCGGCGCCAGCTCAAGAACAAGCGCATGACCGGCCTGAGCCGCGCCATGCCCGCCCTGGAGACGCTGGACCGCCTCAACAAGATCTTCCTGGTGTGGGGCTTTCCGTTCATGACCCTGGGCATCCTCACCGGCAGCGTGTGGGCGCACGCGCAGTGGGGCACCTACTGGTCCTGGGACCCGCGGCAGATCACCTCCGGCCTGACCTGGCTCCTGTACGGCATCCTCCTCCACGGCCGTCTGACCGCCGGCTGGCGCGGCAGGAAGGCGGCGGTGTGGACCATCGCGGGCTTCCTGATCGTCCTGGGCTACTTCCTCTGGGGAGACGCGCTGTTCCTGAGCCGCCACGGAGGCCGCTTTGAGTGAGGCGGGACGACAGATACTGGTGGTCGGCCTGAACCACCGGACCGCTCCCGTGGAGGTGCGCGAGCAGCTCGCGTTCCCCGCCACCCGCCTCAACGGCTCGCTCCACGATCTCGTGGCGCTGCCCTCGGTGGACGAGGGCGTGATCCTGTCCACCTGCAACCGGGTGGAGGTGGTGGCCGTGGCCCAGGACGTCGGCGCCGGCTCCGCCGAGATCGAGGACTTCCTCAGGAAACAGCCCGGCGTCCGCATCGACCCCGCCGAAGACCAGCTCTACCATCACGTCCGCAAGAGCGCGGTGCGGCACGTCTTCCGGGTGGCGTCGAGCCTGGATTCCATGGTGGTGGGAGAGCCCCAGATTCTCGGGCAACTGAAGGAGTACTATTCCATCGCGCAGGAGGCCGGTACCGTCGGCAGCATCCTGCACCGTCTCTTCCACCGCTCCTTCTCCGTGGCGAAACGCGTGCGGGAGGGAACCGGCATCGCCAACCGGCCCGTATCGGTGGGCTCGGTGGCGGTGGACCTTGCCCGGCGCATCTTCGACAGGCTGGAGCAAAAGACCGTGATGGTCATCGGCTCCGGCGCCATGGGCGAGTCGCTGGTGCGGCACCTGGTGGAGACCGGCGTGCACGGCCTGATGATCACCAACCGGACCTTCGAGAAGGCGGTGGAGCTGGCGGACCGCTTCGAGGCGAGCCCCATCCGTTTCGAGGACTATGCGCGCTACCTCAAGCTGGCCGACGTGGTCATCGGGTCGGTGGAGTCCGAGGAGACGCTGATCACTCGCGAGACCGCGGCCGAGGTGCTGCGCGAGAGAAAGCAGGAGAACATGTTCCTCATCGACCTCGGCGTCCCCAGGAACTTCGACCCGCACATCAACGACCTGGACAACGTGTACCTGTACCACATCGACGATCTCACCGACGTGGCGCGGGAGAACCTGCGCGGCCGGGAAAGCGAGGCGGACAAGGGAGAGATCATCGTCGACCGGGAGGTCGAGACCTTCTATCAGTGGTTCACCTCCCTGGACCAGGTCCCGACCATCGTCGCCCTGAAGCGGAAGTTCGAGGAGATCCGGCAGGGAGAGCTCCAGAAGTCCATGGAGTCCAGCCTCAAGGACGTTTCCGAGCGCGAGCGCAAGGCCGTCGAGGACCTGACTTCGGCCATGATCAACAAGATCCTCCACGGCCCCCTCACCCGCCTCAAGGAGCACGCCGCCTACCACGATACCGTGAGGGCGTTGTTCGACCTGGACAAGGAGCCGGGGCCGGACCGGGACGACCCGTAAACGTTAACGGCATGGAGAGGATTCGCATCGGTACCCGGCGCAGCCCGCTGGCGCTCGTCCAGGCGGAATGGGTCCGTGACCGCATCCGCGAGCACGATCCCGGCGCCGCGGTGGAGATCGTCCCCATCCGCACCAGCGGCGACCGCTTCCGGCACCTGCCCATCGAGAAGATCGGCGCCAAAGGGGTCTTCATCAAGGAGATCGAGGAGGCGCTCCTGGAAGGCGCCGTCGATGTCGCGGTGCACTCCATGAAGGACCTGCCAACAGAGCTCCCCGAAGGCTTGGCCATCGCCGCGGTGCCGGAACGCGAGGACGCCAGGGATGCCTTGATCAGCCGCGTCGCCGAGAGCCTCGCTGCGTTGCCGGCCGGCGCCAGGGTGGGCACCGGCAGCATCCGCCGGCAGGCGCAGGTGCTGAACCAGCGCCCGGACCTGGTGGTGGTGCCGATACGGGGCAACGTGGATTCACGGCTCGCCAAGCTCGAACGCGGCGAGGTGGACGCGTTGCTGCTGGCGCTGGCGGGGTTGAAGCGGCTGGGCCGGGAACGGGAGGCCACGCAGGCCCTGCCCGCCGAGACATGGTTGAGCGCCGTTGCGCAAGGGGCGCTGGGCCTCGAAACCCGGCGTGACGAGGTGGAGCGGTTGCGGTTCCTCAACCATGAGCCGTCGGCGCTGGAGGTGGAGGCCGAGCGGGCGTTTCTGCGGCGCCTGGAAGGGGGATGCCAGGTGCCGGTGGGAGCGCGGGCGGTGGCGGGGCCGGCAGGCGTCACGCTCGCGGGGATGGTGGCGGAGGCCACCGGCGCGAGGCTCTTCAGGGGCGAGATCTCGGGCGCGTGCGCGGCTGCGGCCTCCCTCGGGGTCGAGCTGGCCGAAAGGCTGCTGGACGAGGGGGCGGGCGCGGTGCTGGGAGAGGTCCGGGCGTGAGCGATTCGCCAATCCCGGCGCCGGCGAAATCCGGCGGCGCGCCGCTGGCGGGACAGCGGATCCTCGTCACCCGCCCGCGCGAGCAGGCCGCCGCCTTCGCGCGCGGCCTGGAAGCCCTCGGCGCGCGGCCGGTGCTGTTCCCTACGGTGGAGATCCTGCCGCTGGAGAACAGCGAGGCGCTGGACGCGGCCATCCGCGGGCTGCCGGAGCAGGATTGGCTGGTGTTCACCAGCGTCAACGGCGTCGGGCACTTCCTGTCGCGTTGCGAGGCGCTGGGGCGCCTGGAAGACCTTGGACGGCTCGACATCGCGGCCATCGGACCGCAGACCGCCCGCGTGCTGGAAGACCGCGGCGTCGCCGTCAGCCTGGTCCCCGAGGAGTATCGCGCCGAAGGCATCCTGGCGGCGCTGGAGCCGGAACGGGTGAGGGGAAAGCGCTTCCTGCTCGCGCGGGTCGCCGGAGCGCGCGATGTGCTCCCGGAAACGCTGCGGCGGTGGGGCGCTTCGGTGACCGTGGTGGGAGCCTACCGCAACGAGCCCGTGCGGCACGGCGTCCGGCGGTTGGCGGAGATCCTGGCACAGGTGGACTGGGTCACGTTCACGAGTCCCAGCACCGTGAACGCCTTCATGGATCTGCTCGATGGGGCGGGTACGGTACCCACGGCAGGCTTCCGGGTGGCGTGCATCGGCCCCGTCACCGCCGATGCGGCCCGTGACCGCGGCCTGAAAGTGAACGTGACGGCCCGCGAATACACGGTGGCGGGCTTGATCCAGGCCCTCGAGGATGCTTCTCGGACTCCCTCTCCCCCCGGGAGAGGGTCGGGGTGAGGGCAGACCGGTGCAACCGGCCGTCGGACGCGGTAAGATGGCGGCATCCTTCGGCCCGACTTTGGTGGAGGCAAGCATGGCATTTCCTGTCACCCGACCGCGAAGACTCCGGCGCACCGGCCTGCTGCGCGACCTCGTGCGCGAGACCGTGCTGAGTCCGCGTGACTTCATCTATCCGCTGTTCGTGTGTCCGGGGCGCGACCGGGAGCAGCCGGTCACCTCCATGCCCGGCGTCTCCCAGCTCTCCGTGGACCGCGCCGCCCGTGAGGCCGAGAACGTGTGGCACCTGGGCATCCCCGGCGTAATCCTTTTCGGCATCCCCGAGACCAAGGACGCGGTGGGCTCCGAGGCCTACCGCGAGCACGGCGTGGTGCAGGAAGCGATACGCGCCATAAAGGACAAGACACCGGACCTGTTGGTGATCACCGACGTCTGCCTGTGCGAGTACACCGACCACGGCCACTGCGGCGTGGTCGAGGACGGCGAAGTGGACAACGACGAAACCCTCGAACTGCTCGTCAAGGAGGCTCTTTCCCACGCCCGGGCCGGCGCCGACGTGGTGGCCCCGTCCGACATGATGGACGGCCGCGTGGGCGCGATCCGGACCGCGCTTGATCGGGACGGGTTCGAAAACGTGGTCATCATGGCCTATGCGGCCAAGTACGCGTCGGGCTTCTACGGTCCTTTCCGCGAGGCCGCGGAATCCACGCCGCAGTTCGGCGACCGGCGCTCGTATCAGATGGACCCGGGCAACAGCGACGAGGCGCTCAGGGAGGTGGAGGCGGACATCGCCGAGGGCGCCGACATCGTCATGGTGAAGCCGGCGCTTTCGTATCTGGACGTCATCTCGCGTGTCAAGCGCCGTTTCGGCCATCCCACCGCCGCGTACAACGTCAGCGGCGAATACGCCATGATCAAGGCCGCCGCCCAGAACGGCTGGATCGACGAGAGCACGGTGGTGCCGGAGGTCCTGCTGTCCATCAAGCGGGCCGGCGCCGACCTGATCCTCACCTACTTCGCGAAAGAGATGGCGGCCGGGCTATGATACCGGTGCCGTACGAGAGAAGCGTATTTCGGGTGCCTTAGTTGACGTCTCCGATGCAGTTCGGCAGCGAGGATCATCATGGGAAGCGACAGCGGTAGAAGAGCGGATTTTTCCACGGAGACACGCGAGCTGGTTGCGCGACGTGCGGGCTTCCGATGCAGTTTTCCAGGGTGCGGGCAGCTTACGGTGGGCCCCGCCAACAAGCCATGTATCTCTGTAAATGTTGGGCACGCTGCGCACATTTACAGCGCCGCAACGTCCGGAAAGGGGCCACGCGGAACAGGCGGTCTTACGGAAAGTGACCTGAAGTCACCGGAAAACGCCATATGGTTGTGTGCCCATCACGCCAACCTTGTCGACAAAAATCAAGGAGAAGACTACCCGGCCGATGTGCTTCACAGTTACAAGACTCTGCACGAGACGCGAATGGCGCACGAGTTGGCGGGGATACAGACACCCTTCGGATGGGTGGACCGGGTAGTAGTAGATTCATGCCCCTTGTTCTCCGATAGGTTTGAACTCAGGTTTGCGAAATTGAATCTTGTCATTGGCGGCAATGCCGTAGGAAAGACGGCACTATGTGAATGGATTGCAGCCCATTCCGACCCGACCTACTTGGTACGATGGGAAAAAACCCGTGTGGATTGGAAGCGGGTGTCGACCGAAATGCACTACAACAATCCGGAACCGCATTGCATTGGCGTAGATTTTTTGTCTCCGGACTATCCGACGTATAAATTGGATGGGAAGCCGACGGCTGTGGCGACTGGTCCGGTGAAGGTGGTCTTCCCGACGGAATTAGACTTCCGTGAACAGGAAACACCGGATCATCTCGAGCTGGTTGCCAAGGCATTGAATTTGCACGGATACGAGGTAAAGGCTCTTTGCAACGAACTGAGCCTAAACGGTGATGAATTCCTGAAGGCGTGGTTTGAAGAGGATGACGACGGGCGGCACATGTATGTTCAAGTGCAGTCGGAGGACGGGACAGGTCGCAGGTACCTCCCCTTGTTGTCCAGTTCAGAGCGCACGAGATTGTTGATGCAACTTGGGATGATGGCCGCGAATAAGCTGTCCGTTTTGGGTCCGACTCTTCTGATTCTCGATGCTGGTTTTTGTCTTCTTGATACGGACCGGTTGAGGCATTGTGCGGAAATCCTCGCAAGTCCGACATGCCGATTTCAAACTGTCGCTGTCACGCTGACGCGAGACATCGACTTTGATGCAGTGGAGTGGACAGGCTGGAAGATCATTCGTCTGGAGGGCAAGCCGCCCGATGCGGCGTTAACTGTGGGTTTTGGTGGGAGTACGCAATGGCGAGATCAATGACCATCGACTACGGCGATGAAATCCTGCTGGCGTTGGGGCTGAGCCCCGAAGAGTTCCGTGAGGAGGCCAAGCTGCTGATCGCCGTCAAACTCTGCGAGATGGGGCGGCTGTCCACTGGTGCCGCGGCCGAACTAGCGGGCCTGCCTAAGCCGCTGTTCCTTATGAGGCTCGCGGACTACGGCGCAGATACTTTCGACCTGTCGGCGGAAGAGCTTCGACGCGATCTGGCCGGTGCCCGACGTCATCTGTAACACGTCGCCGTTGCAGTATCTGCATCAGGCGGAACTGCTGCACCTCCTGCCAGAGTTGTTCGGATCAGTGCAGGTGCCGTCGGCTGTCACCGCTGAACTTGAGGAGGGTAGGAGGTTGGGGGTTAACCTTCCGGATCTGGCGGCGCTTCCATGGGTGACGGCGCGATTGGTGCGTGACCGCACGCTCTTGCCTCCGGTCACCAGCTTGGGCGCCGGGGAGAAGGAGGTGCTTGGTTTGGGGTTGGAGACCCCGGACCACTTGCTCGTGCTGGACGACCGGGCTGCCCGACGATACGCTCTGGCGGTGGGACTGGAGGTCACGGGGACGATGGGAATACTGTTGTTGGCGAAAGAACGCGGTTTCCTTGACTCTGTTCGTCCTACGTTGGACCGCCTCCAGGGGCTGCGGTTTCGACTCTCGGCAGCGACTTACCGGCAGGTTCTCGACTTGGCGGGCGAAGATCATTGATTTCCGCCGGGCCGGTTCATCCGGTCCGTCCCAGCAGGCGGCGTACCTCTTTCACCCGGTTACGGAGGGTCTTCTCGCACTCGGGCTCGCGTTCGGGGGTGTGCACCTGCGCCTCGGAGAGCCGGAAGAGAAGCACCCGGGCGCCACGGGTCAGGCGGATGACGTAGGTATTGGAGTCCGCGTCATGATAGGATTCCACCGCCTTCACGGTGTCGTCCTCCGAACGGATGATGGCGTTGGCCCACGCCTCGAGATCCGGGAGGGCCGCTTCCCCGACGTGCTGTGTGATCATGCGGAGGCGGGGTTCGCTATTTCTCTTTGGGTTTCCGGAAGGGTCGGTGACAGGGTCCGCAGGCGTTCCTGCCGAAGCCCTTCACCAAATCGGCGGTGTTCTCGCCCGCACGGGCCTTGGCCGCGATGGACTGCGCCACGGTCACGGCGTTCTTGGCCGCTGCCGTGAACTTGTCCCACTGCTCCCAGATTTCCGGCTTGGAGCGCGAGCCTTCGGCGCTTCCCTTGGGGAAGGACTCGGCGTTGATCTTGGCGAACAGCTCCGCCAGCTTGTCGGCGCTCGCGGCCACCGCCGCCGCGTCCGCGGCGGAGCGCATGGCCTTGCTGGCCGCGCCGATGCTCTTCATCAGATCCTGCCGCGCCTCGATGACCTTGTCGAACTGCGCGGCCGAGACGACACTCGAACCGGCTACGAGGAACACACCCGCCATCAGGCTGAACAACCACGGTGATTTCCGCATGGATCTTCCCTCCGCTACTGCTCGAACTCGTGCTTCTGCAGCTCCCGGACCAGAGCCGACAGGTTCGGGTCACTGTTGACGACGTCGTTTACCTTGTTCTGGAATTCGCCCGCGGCGCGCTCAAGGGGGCCCGTGTCGATCCGGATCCCGAGCCACTGGGTCAGGCGCAAGACCAGCGCCAGGGTTCCACGGGGATTCGGCGAAGGCGCCAGGTAGTGCGGCAGCGCCGCCCACAGGCTCACGTGCGGCACGCCCTCCTTGCGGAAGGTGTCGCTCAGGATCCCGACGATGCCGGTGGGTCCCTGGTACCGCGACGGCGTGAAGTCCAGTTGTTTCATCAACTCCGGGTCCGACGAGAACCCGTTCAACGGCACCGGCTTGGTGTAGAGCACCTCGTCGAGAAGCGCTCCCAGGGTGATGATGCGGGCGACCTTCCACTGTTGCGCCAGATCCAGGACCGTGCTGGCGAAAGACTTCCAGTGGAGGTGCGGCTCGGCTCCCGTGGCGAAGATGAAATCTTGTTCCAGCTCGCTTCCGGTCTTGTAGTAGTGGAAGTCGTAGGAAGGCCACTCGATCTCCCGCTGGCCGTCCACCAGCCGCACGTGGGGCCGCTGGACCGAAAAGTCGTAGTACTCTTCCGGGTCGATCTTGGCCAGCTCCGAGGCCAGGAGCTGCTCGATGAGGTAACGGACCGCGGAGGTGGCCGAGGACCCCGCGTCGCTCCAACCCGAGAAGGACAGGATCAGGAAGGGTTGGCGCAAACGGGGACGACGGATATGGGAGACGGCGTCGGTGGCCATGGTTCTTCTCTAGCACATCTGTCGATGACAGCACCAGCAGGGCCGGGTTTGACACCCGCCCGTGTCGGGCACACGGGACGCGCGCGGTGGGCGCCAGCGGCCACTCCGCGTTACCGTCGCGGACCGGATCTGTTAGAAAGTCCGTTGGGTCCACCCTTCGTCATCTTGCCCCCTCACGGGCACGGGACGCCACGACCCGATCCATCATGGGCGACTCGACCCGCCAATACGAACCGGTGCTGTACGGCCGCGACAAGACGGCGGAGGTGGTGGGCGTGGAGCTGGAGGGGGCTCGCCATGTCCGGCTCTTTTCGCGGACGCCGTCGTCGTTGACGTCGAAGACCGTGCCGTTCGAGCCGTTCCTGTGGCTGACCTCCGAGGACAGGCTCGCGGGATGGCGGGGCCAGTGCCGGATGGAGCCGCTCTCCGGAACCGGCCGGTTCCGCCGGTTGGCCCGCTTTCCCGACGTTCCGAGCCTCGAGTCGGCGGCGTCCTGGCTGCAGCGCCGGAGCGGCAGGAGCCTGGGCGCTCCGGGGGTTCCGTACCTGTACGTGCGCGACGTCGTGCAGCAGTACTTGCTTTGGTCGGGGACGACGCATTTCCTCGGCATGGGCTTCCAGCGCCTTCTGCGCATGCAGATCGACCTGGAGGTCTACCGCACGTCCGGGTTCGAGTTTCCCAATCCGCTTCGCGAGGGCGACCGCATCACCGCCATCGCCATGTCGGACAGCAGCGGCTGGGAGCGGCTCATATCCGGCAGGGAATACGCGGAGGCGGAGATGCTGGCGGAAATGGTCGGTGAGATCCGTTCCCGCGACCCGGACGTGATCGAGGGCCACAACATTTTCCGCTTCGACCTTCCGTATCTCGACGCGCGCGCCCGGCGGCACCGGGTGGAGCTGGCCATGGGCAGGGACGGCGGCGCGCCCCGGCACCGCCAGGCGCGGTTTCGTATCGGAGAGCGTGTCATCCCCTATCGGAACTACGAGATCCACGGGCGCCACGTCATCGACACGTGGTTCCTCGCGCAGCGCTACAGCCAGGCGAATCCGGAACTCAAGCGCAACGGCCTCAAGGACGTGGCGCGCCATTTCGGCGTGGCGGCCCCGCAACGCACCTACATCCCGGGCGCCGAGGCGAGCTGGTACTTCGACAACGACCCGGACACCCTTTTCCGCTACGCTCTCGACGACGTGCGCGAGACCCGGGCCATATCCGAGGCGCTCTCGCCGGCCCACTACGTCCAGGCGCGGATCTTTCCGTGCCGTTACCAGGACACCGCCCTGGTCGACGACCCGGCGAAGATCGACGGCCTCATGCTCCGGGAGTACCTTGCGCGGGGCCGTTCCATTCCCGCGCCCGCACCGGCGGAGGCGGCGGCGCCGAAATACGCGGAGGTCAAGGTCCGGGGCGTGTCGCGGCCGGTGGCGCGCTGCGACGTCACGGCGCTCTACCCGGCCGTCATGCTGACGGGTGCCGGCCGCCCGGGCGCCGACGACCTGGGAGTCTTCCCGGAGCTGCTGCGCGGGTTGCGAGACCTGTGCGGACCCGACGGGCAGACTCGTGACGCGGCTCCCGCGGGGGACGACGGCCGTTTCGCCGCCACGGTCCGGTCGGGCTTCAAGGTGCTGCTGGAGGGTTTCCACGACTACCTGACCTTCGCCGGGGGCCACTTCAACGATGCCCGCGTAGCCGACCGGGCAACGGAAGCCGCCGGAGAGCTGGTCCGCCGGGTGGCGGCGCGGTTCGACGAGCTGGGTCATCGGGTCGTCGCGGTGGATGCCGGCGGCGTCTACTTCGTTCCCCGGGACGCCCCTCCCGGCGCGGAGGAGGCGTTGGCCGAGGCGTCGTCGTCGCTGCCCGGGGAGGTCGAGCTGCCGCTGGCGCGGTACCGGGCGATGTTTTGCCACGGGCCCGGCGGTTACGCGCTGCTGGACGAGCAGGGCGACATCACCGTCGCCGGCGCCGACCTGAGTTCGCGCGGACTCGAGCGCTATCGGCGCGAGTGGCTTCAGGAGGCGCTCGGCCTCCTGTTGAACGGCCGCAAGGGCGAGATCCCGGCGCTCTACGAGCGCTACCGCGAGGACATCGCCGGCCATCAACTGGAGCTGTCCCGGCTGAAGCGGACCGAGACCCTGCGGGAGTCCCTGGACGACTACCAGATGCGGGTGAAGGGCGGAAAGCAGCATCCCCGCGGCGCCTACGAGGTGGCCCTGCGGTCGGAGCGGCGGTACCTGTCCGGGGACCAGATCTCCTACTACGTCGGGGGCGACGGAGCCAACGTGATGGTGAACGAGAACTGCCGGCGCGTCTCGGAATGGGACCCGTCCCGTCCCGATGAGAACGTGGACTACTACAAGGCCAGGCTCCGGGAGCTGTACGAGAAGTTCAGCGCGCTCATCGCGGAGGAGTGAGGAGTGAACGGCGCGGTCACGGGAGTTTTCGTTGACCGCGCGGCCCGTTACGGCATATAATGCGACAATTCCGCTCTACGGGAAACATCTACGGGAAACAGCTTACAGGAGGTGCTTGATGGAGCTCGTTGAATTCCTATTGCGTTGGGTACATTTGCTGGCCGGTGTCACCTGGATCGGCCTGCTCTACTATTTCAACTTCGTGCAGACGCCGTTTTTCGCCGAGACCGAGGCGGGGACCCGCACCGGCGCCATACAGAAGCTCGTGCCGCGCGCCCTTTGGTGGTTCCGTTGGGGCGCCATGTTCACTTTCCTGGCGGGTATTCTCATGTGGCTCATCAAGCTGGGGCAGTTCGGCGCCGACTTCTTCGTGATCGGCTACGGCATGGCTATCACCATCGGCGGCACCATGGGCACGATCATGTTCCTCAACGTGTGGCTGGTCATCTGGCCCAATCAGCAGGTGGTCATCGCCTCCGCCAACAAGGTGGCCGAGGGCGGAGAAGCCCTTCCCGACGCGGCGAGCAAGGGCCAGTGGGCCGGTTTCGCCTCCCGTACCAACACCCTGTTCTCCATACCCATGCTGTTCTTGATGGGTGCGGCGAGCCACTATCCGCACGGCGAGTACGGCGGCGGCGTGGCGGTTTACTGGATCGTCACCCTCGTGATCATCGCCATCGTCGAGCTGAACGCATTGGTGGGCGATGCCGGGGGAGGCACCAAGAAGCTCCTGACGTCCATTCCGAACGTACTGTGGAGCGGCTTTATCCTCACCGCGATCTTCTGGATTCTCCTGGAGATGGCATAGGAGGCTACGGCTGCGCCAGATAGGCAGCGATATCGGGAATTCTTTTCCTCAGTTGCGGGTAGTTGGGCATGGCCTTGGTCGTCCGCTGTGGCTTGTAGTCGGGCGGATAACGCTTGTGCAGGACCTTGGCCTCCAGCAACTCCAATGACGATCCCTTGACGGGCGGACCCTGGGAGCCCGGCTTGCTCGGATCCGTGTTGTGACACACGATACAGGTCGCGAGGTAAAGCCGTCTCCCTCGGGCCGGGTCCGGCCCGGTCACCTCTTCAGCCTTCTCGCCGCAGGCGCTCAGCAGCGCCAATACAAGGCAAACCGCCGCGATCCATCCAAATCTGCGCATCTGCGTCGAATTCCTTGTCATTCCCGAACTGTTGCTGTCATTCCGGCTTTCCAGGCTGTGCCAAGACCCTCTACCGGAGGGAGATGCCTGCGATCCGTCCCAAATCCAGCCCCTCTCCCTTTGGGAGAGGGTGGCCGAAGGCCGGGTGAGGGCTCCCCGGCAACCCTGCTCCTCCGAACTCCCTCACCCCGACCCTCTCCCGGAGGGAGAGGGAGTGGTTTGGCACAGGCTGTTGCGCGGGAATGTCGTATCCGTACGTCCCCGGACTGGGGCTAGCCTAGCCCGCGGCCACGGGCTCGCGCATGGTGACGAACTCTTCGGCGGCGGTGGGATGTATCCCGACGGTCCGGTCGAAGTCGGCCTTGGTGGCGTTGCAGTTGAGGGCCACCGCAAGTCCCTGCACGATCTCGCCGGCGTCGGCCCCCACCATGTGGCAGCCCACCACGCGCTGGTTAGCGCGCTCGACGATGAGCTTCATCATGGTCTTCTCGTCCCGCCCTGACAGCGTGTGCTTGAGCGGCCTGAAGTCGGCCCGGTAGATGTCCACTTCCCCGCAGGCCTCCCGGGCGGCTTCCTCGGTGTAGCCGACGGTGCCCACCGGCGGCTGGCTGAAGACCGCGGACGGAATGTTGCGGTAGTGCATGGGTTCGACGTCGCCTTTGAACAGGTTCCGGGCGAAGACCATGGCCTCGGCGAGGGCAACGGGGGTGAGCTTGACCCGGTCGGTGACGTCGCCGAGGGCCCAGATGGACGGGACGCTGGTTCGGTAACGTTCGTCGACCACCACCGCGCCGTTCCGGGCCAGCTCGACGCCGATCTCCTCGATGCCCAGGCCGCGGGTGTTGGGCAGCCGGCCGGTGGCGAACATCACCGCGTCTGTCTCCAGGATTTGCCCGTCCTTCAGCGTAGCCTTCAGGTTCCCGCCGTTCCGCTCGATGCCGGCGATGTCGGCGTCGAAGCGCAGGTCGATCCCGGTCTTGCGCATCTCGTCGGCGAGGGTGTTCCGGACGTCGATGTCGAAGCCGCGCATGAACAGCGGGCCGCGATACAGTTGGGTGACCTCGGCGCCGAGTCCGTTGAAGATGCCGGCGAACTCCACCGCGATGTAGCCGCCGCCGACGATGACCACGCGCCGGGGCATCTCCGCGAGGTGGAAGGCCTCGTTGGAGGTGATGGCGTGCTCCCTGCCGGGGACGTTGGGCACCGTGGGCCAGCCCCCGGTGGCCACGAGGATGTTGGCGGCGGTCACCTTCCGGCCGTCGACCTCCACGGTATGCGGGTCCAGCACCCGGGCGCGGGACTCGAACAACTCGACCCCGTGGCTTTCCAGCAGGCCGCGGTAGATCGAGCTGAGGCGGGCGATCTCCTGGTCCTTGTTGCGGATCAGCGAGGGCCAGTCGAAGGCGCGCTGGCCTACGGTCCAGCCGAATCCGGCGGCGTCGTCGAAGTCGCCGCCGAAGTGGGAGCCGTAGACCAGCAGCTTCTTGGGAATGCAGCCGACGTTGACGCAGGTGCCGCCCAGGTAGCGTTCCTCCGCCACCGCCACGCGGGCGCCGTAGGCGGCCGACATGCGGCTGGCGCGCACGCCGCCCGAGCCCGCGCCGATGGTGAACAGATCGTAGTCGTAGCGTTTATCGGTGCTCAACGGATGCCTCCTTCCGGTGATTGATGGAAAAGAAAGGCGGCCCCCAGGGCCTCGGCGCCCGGCACGCGCACGGCGTCGCTGCCCGGGGTTTCGTAACGGATGCCGGCCCCGTCAAGGTAGCGGCGGGTGGCGGCCAGATCGCCGGAGCGCATGGACACCTCGGCGATGTAAGGGGTGCAAGGCAGCTCCCGGTCGGGGTAGATCTCGCGAAAGCGCCGGGCTTCGATGAAGACCACACGCCCTTCATGGAGCCCCATCTCCCAGGTGTCGGCCTTCTCCACCGGTTCCACCCCGACGAAGCGGCAGAAACGCTCGGCCGTCTCCCGCGGGTCGTCCACGCACACCAGCACTCCGGTGAGGGCGGCGACGCCGTTGGGCTGGTGCTGGTAGCGGGGCTGCCACACCAGCTCCGGCGTGTGGTGCGTGACGATTTGGATGCGCCCCTCGGGCATGACCTCCGGTGGCACCCGGATGACCGAAAAGCGACAGGTCTCCTCTCCGGTGTCCGTGGGCACCGGCCGGGCCAGGCGCACTAGCGGCAGCGGCTTGAAGCCGTCCCGGCCGATGCGCTCGTGGTTCTCCTCGGGATGGTTGGCCGCGAACGCGATCAGGTGCCACCCCGGGTAGCGGTCGAGCTGGGCCCGGAGCTGGCGCGACAGCGGCGTGTCCACCGTGGGCCCCAGCATCTCGAGATAGCCCTGGCCGAAGATGGCGCACTGGTTGCCGGTGCCGCTGGGCGTGGCCGCGACGCCGGGCTCGGTGCTGGCCATATGCGCTACGAACGGCGTCAGCGAGAAGCCCAGCTCCTGGAGCCTGCGCGGCGAGGCGTCGAAGTCAGGAACGAACAACCCCACGTGGTCCAGGTAAACCTCGTGGTCCGTGGGGACGAGACTGCTTGACGGCATCAAAGCTCCTTGGCGACCGCTTCGGTCAACTGGTCGACTTGGTCGGGCGCGAGGGTCGCGGGCTTGAGGATCAACTCGTCGGTGCCGAGCTCCCGGTGGAACGCGATGGCCTCGTGGATGGCCTCCGGGGTGGTGAGGTTGGCGCGGGCCACGCGGGCTTCGAGGCGCGCGGGATCGCCGCCGTAGTAGTCGGCGAACGCTCCGCGCACCGACTCTTCCGCCTCCGGCCCCAGCGCCGCAAGCATGGACGCCACGATGCGTGGCCGCCCGGCACGGCCGTGGGCCTGCCACGATTCATCGATGCTTCGGAGGATGCCCGCGGCCCACTCCCGGTCCAGCGCGCGGCCTCCCATGACGTAGCCGTTGGCGTACTTCCCGACCCGGTCCAGGGCCCGCGGCGCGGTGCCGCCGATGAGAAGCTCCGGGCCGCCCGGCTGCACGGCTTCCGGCCCCACCGGCCGCTGGGCGTCGTTGACGATCTCCCCGCGCCAGATCCTGCGTATGAGATCGAGCTGGCGGTCGAAGCGGCGGCCACGGTCGTGGAAGCCGGAGGGGGCCACCAGGGCGTCGTCCTCCCGGCTGCCTACGGCGATGCCGAGACTCAGGCGGCCGCCGGAAACCGCGTCAATGGTGGCGGCCTGCTTGGCCAGTACGCCGGCGTTTCTGAGGGGACCCACCAGGACGGCGGTCATGAGCCGGATGCGCGTGGTGACGGAAGCCAGCGCGGCCAGCATGACCAGCGGCTCGTAGTTGTCGTAGGCGAGCCGGTCGATGACCGCGAAGCTGGAGTAGGGGCCCTGGTCCGCCGTGCGGGCGAGCGCCTCGATGGCGGGCCAGCTGTCCCTGGAAGTCTTGAACGGCAGTCCGATGCCGATCTTCACGGTGTCCGCGGGTCTCCCTTCATGCCGTTCGGCACGTTGCCAACACGCGCCTCAATTTAAAACGTAGCCAATAGCCGGGGTCCCCGCAACTCGGCCCGGGAAGAGGGACCGGAAACCGGGCAGTGAGGCTGGGAACGGTTGACGCAACTAGTGCAAAAAGTGATATTCAGACTTCGAAATGGGATGAGCTTCGAAGTGAAATGAGCTTCGAAGTGAAATGAGCTTCGAAGGGAAAGGGAAAAGCACGTGACCGGCCATCCCGGACCGGAAATGATCGTCGAAGGGCTCAAGGAGGCCGGCGTCGACCTTGTCGCGACCCTGCCCGACATCAACCTGCACGGGCTGCTGGAGCGGGTGGCGGCCGATCCGGACATCACCCACGTGCCCCTGTGCCGGGAAGAGGAAGGCATCGGCATCTGCACGGGCGGGTACCTCGTGGGCAAGAAGTGCGCGCTGATCATGCAGAACGGCGGGCTCTTCAACAGCGTCAACGGCATCGTCTCCACGCTGCTGCAATACAACCTGCCGCTGCTGCTCCTCGTTTACTTCGCCGGGGACGTGGGCGACCGTTCCTTCAGCACCAACGGCGCCATGACCCAGCCGGTCCTCGACGCTCTCGGCATCCGCCATTTCATCCTGCGGGACCCGGACGAGGCCAGGACACTCATCAAGCGGACGCAGGTGCTGACCCAGGACTACAAGCGGCCGGTGGCCGTGCTGCTGACCAAGGACGCGCTGGGGCGGCGCCGTCCGGGTGAATGACGGACGCGCCAACGCGGACGGATCGATGAAGCGCATCGAATGTTTCAAGGTCATGGCCGACCTGGCCGGGGATGCCCTGGTGGTGACCGGCGCCGGCGGCAACACCGTCGAGTGGTATACGTGCCGGCCGGGGGACGGGAACTTCCGGGTCCGCACCATGGGGCTGGTTTCGTCCATCGCCCTGGGAATCGCCTTGGGGCTGCCCCACCGGCAGGTCGTCGCCATCGACGGGGACGGCTCGCTGTTGATGAACCTCTGCAGCCTGCCCACCATCGCCCGCAAGAATCCTCCCAACCTCACCCACGTGGTCCTCGACAACGAAGTCTACGAGGCCTCGGGGGAGATCGACACCGCCACCGGCGCCGGGACGGACCTTGTCGACATGGCGCGGGCGGCGGGCATACGTCGGGCGTCCTGGGCCGGGAGCCCGGACGAGCTGCGCACGGTCTTCTCCGAGGCGCTCGCGGGCGGCGACGCCGCCTTCATCGGGCTCAAGGTGGAGACCTCCCGCAGCGAGGTGCCGCCGTATCCCATGGACGAGGTGGAGAATAAGTACCGGTTCATCCGCCACGTGGAGAAGACCGAGGGTATGAACATCCTCAGCATGCCCATGCCGGTCAGCTTTCTGAAGGATTGAAGCCGAGCGTCCGTGACCCTGTTACGCATCACCGAGGCAACGACATGAACATCGACTGTCACGCGCACTATGTACCGCCCGCCGTGATCGAACGGCTCCGCAAGGACGGCTCGTCCTTCGGGGTGGAGGTGGGGGAGGAGACCCCCGCGGGGCCGCGCCTGCGGCTGGGCGGGCCGGAGAGGCCGCTGGCCCGGCCCATCCTGGCGCCGGCCACGGACCTGCCGAAGCGCATCGACACGGTGAGGGAGACCCGCCTCGACCGGCAGATCCTGTCCGCGTGGATGGACATCGTGGGCTACACGCTGCCGGTGGAGCAGGCGGTGAACTGGAGCCGCATGCTGAACGACTCCATGCGCGAGGCCCTGGCCGACGGCGACAGGGACGGGCTTTTCCGGGGCACCGCCACGGTGCCGTTGCAGGACGGCGAGCGAGCCGCCGAGGAGCTGGAGTACGCTGTCGGCGAGTGCGGCCTCATGGGCGCCATGATCGGCCCCAGCATCGGCAGCGCCAACCTCGACGACCCGGGGTTGGACCCCTTCTGGAAGGCCGCCGAGCGTATGCAGGTGCCCCTGATCATCCACCCGCTGAACCCTCTGGGGATCGAGCGGCTGGGCAAGTACTTCCTTACCCACATCGTGGGCCTCCTGGCCGACACCACGGTGGGGGTAGCCAGCATGTACTTCAGCGGCGTGCTGGACCGCTTCCCGGACCTGAAGATCATCCTGTGCCACGGCGGCGGCTTTCTGCCGTACCAGTTCGGCCGCATGACCCGCGGCCGGGAGATCCAGCCGGACATCCAGAAGACCACCGCGCTCATGGGCCGGGACGTCCTGCGCTGGTTCTACTACGACACCATCGTGTTCGAGACGGACGTGCTGGAGTTCCTGATCGCGGAAGTGGGCGCCGACCACGTGCTGCTGGGCAGCGACTGCCCCTTCGGCATCGGCGACCCGAGGCCGCTGGAGATCATCGACAGGATCCGCCTGGACCAGGCGGACAAGGACAAGATCGTGGGCGGCAACGCGGAACGGCTGTTCGGCACGGGCTGACCGGGAGCGCACGGAGAAACCGAATGATGGACCTGCGGTCGTTCATGGACCGTCTGGAAGGCGAGGGCCCCGAGGAACTGCTGCACATCCGCAAGCGGGTGCGGCCCGAACACGACGTCACCGGCCTGCTCATGGAGCTGGAGTCGTCCGGCCGGTACCCCACCCTGTTCGTGCACGAGGTGCAGGGCTTCTCCATGCCCGTCATCACCAACCTCCACGCCACCCGGCATCGCCTGGCCATGGCGCTGGGCGTGGACGCCAACGACCTGGTGGAGGAGTACCGGCGGCGGGAGAGCAACCCCGTGGCGCCGGAGCTGGTGAACGACGGTCCGGTCAAGGCGGTGGTGCGCACGGGGGCGGACGTGGACCTGGGCGAGGTCCCGCTGCTGACCCACTTCGATATCAGCACCGCCCCTTACGTGACCGCGGGCATCGTCGTCGCCCGGGACCCCGTGAGCGGGGTGCGCAACCTGAGCTTCAACCGCGCCATGATGGTGGAGCGGAACCGCCTGCGCATGCACCTCGCCCCCGGCATGCACCTCATGCGCTGCGCGCGCAACGCCGAGGAGCGGGGCGAACCGCTGGACATCGCCTTCATCGTGGGGGTCCACCCGGCCTTCGCCATCGGCGCGCTGTCGCTGGCCCCCTTCGACGTGGACGAGTACGATGTCATCGGCGGCATGATGGAGCAGCCGGTGCCGCTGGTGCGGTGCGAGACCGTTCCCCTGGAGGTCCCGGCCCACGCGGAGATGGTGTTCGAGGGGCGTATCCTTCCCGGCGTGCGCGAGGAGGAGGGGCCGTTCGGCGAGTTCACCGGCCATGCCGTGGGCGTGCGCAGGAACCACGTGTCGGAGATCACCGGCGTGACGCTTCGGGAAAATCCGCTCTACCAGGACATTTTCACCGGCCACTCGGAGCAGCGGCTCATGGGCTCCATTCCGCGGGAGGCGGCGATCTTCCGGGCGGTGAAGGCGGTGGCCGCCGGCACCCGCGCCGTGCACATGCCGCCCTCGGGCAACTGCCGGTTCCACTGCTACATCTCCCTGGACAAGCGCTCCGACGGCGAGGTACGCAACGCGGTGATGGCGGCCATGGCCACCGACCTCTACCTCAAGCTGGTAATCGTGGTGGACGGCGACGTGAACGTCTACAACGAGCGCGACGTCATGTGGGCGGTGGCCAACCGCGTGCAGGCGGACACCGACACGTTCATCATTCCCCGTTGTCAGGGCTCGGAGACCGACCCGTCGAGCGGCCAGGGCGGCACGACGGCGAAGATGGTCATCGACGCCACCAAGAAGAGGAAGGACTTCCCCAAGCGGCTGGCCGTGCCCGACGCGGTCCGCGAACGGATCCGTGTGGAGGACTACATCGACTGAACGAAGCGGCAGTGCCGCTCCAATTCGTCATTCCCGCGAAAGCGGGAATCCAGGGGCGGCGGGTGGCGCGTGCCTCCCGCCCCACCCCTCCTGGATTCCCGCTTCCGCGGGAATGACGGGTCCGGGACGGGGCTGTCGTGCGGAACGGCAGGAAACAAAACGGGCTGATCAAGGAGGTGCATGATGGCAGAGACCAGTAGAGCGGCAACACTGCTTGCCCCGGACAAGATCGAGATCCGGGAATATCCCATTCCCGACATTCCCGATGACGGCGGACTTCTCAAGGTGGAGATGGGCGGCGTGTGCGGCTCGGACGTCAAGTACTATCACGGCCGCATCAACCTGCCGCTTCCCATCATCCTGGGCCACGAGATCCTGGGACGGGTGCACAAGCTCGGCTCCAAGGCCGAGAAGATCCATGGTGTCAAGGAAGGCGACCGCGTGATCATGAAGGGCGCCATCGGTTGCGGCCGCTGCTCCGACTGCCGGCGCAACGCGCAGCGCTTCTGCCGGAACCGCACCAATTACGGCGGACGCACCACTTCGGCCAACCCGCCGCACCTGTTCGGCGGCTTCGCCGACTACCTCTACCTGGCGCCGGACGTGCTGATGACCAAGATCAGCGAGGACCTGTCGCCGGAGGCCGCGGCCCTCATCGGCTCGGTCATGGCTAACGGCTTCCAGTGGGCGCTCAGGCGCGGCGGCGTCAAGATGGGCGACTTCGTGCTGATCCAGGGACCCGGACAGCAGGGGCTGGCGTGCACCTGGGCCTCGAAGCACGCGGGCGCGGCCAAGATCTTCGTGTCCGGCATCGGCCGGGACATGCCCCGCATGGAACTTGCGAAAAAGTGGGGCGCCGACCGTATCATCAACGTCGAGGAAGAGAACGTGGTGGATGTCGTCCGGGAAGAGACCGACGGCGCCTTGTGCGACGTGGTGGTGGACGTTTCGGGAAGCCCCAAGGCGATCCTCGCCTCCATCGATTGCCTGCGCCGCCAGGGGACCATGGTGCTGGCCGGCCTCACTGGCGACAAGACGATCACCGAGATGCACATGGACAAGCTCGTGTGGGGCGAGATCAAGCTCCAGGGCTGCTTCACCGGCGACAACGACGCCGTGGACGCGACCCTGCGCCTCATGGAGGCCACCCAGTTCCCGGTGCAGGACATGGTCAGCCACGTGTTCCCGCTGGAGGACACCGAGAAGTGCATCCAGGCCGTGGGCGGCGAGATCCCTGAGATGTTCCCGACCAAGGCGCTGATCAAGCCGTAACGTCGACAGCCATCCACGACGTCGACAGCCATTGACCCCCTCTCCCTCTGGGAGAGGGCTGGGGTGAGGGTCCGGGAGCAAGGCACCGGAAGGCCGGCGCCATGCGGCCGCCCTCACCCGGCCTTCGGCCACCCTCTCCCAGAGGGAGAGGGGATAGCTTGGTAGAGAGGCTTTATGAGTGAAACCTGTAGAGCGGCGACCCTGGTGGAGTACGGCGAGATCAAGGTCCGGGAGTACCCGGTGCCGGACATTCCGCCGGACGGCGGCCTCCTGAAGGTGGAGATGGGCGGGGTGTGCGGCACGGACTACAAGTACTACACCGGCAAGCTCAACCTACCCCTGCCCATGATCCTCGGCCACGAGATCCTCGGCCGGGTGGAGAAGCTCGGCGCCCGGGCGGCGCAGATCCACGGCGTCAAGGAAGGCGACCGGGTGATCATCAAGGGTTCCATCGGATGCGGGCGGTGCGCGGACTGCCGCCGCGGCGGCGACCGCTTCTGCAAGCAGCGCGCCGCATACGGCTCGCGGATGTCCTCCGTCGATCCGCCGCACCTATTCGGCGGCTTCGCCGAATACCTGTACATCACCCCAACCGCGCTGCTGACCCGCATCAGCGACGACCTGCCGCCGGAAGCCGCGGCCCTGGTCGGAGCGGTGATGGCCAACGGCTTCCAGTGGGCGCTACGGCACGGCGGCGTCAAGATGGGCGACTACGTGCTGATCCAGGGCCCCGGCCAGCAGGGGCTGGCCTGCACCTTCGCGTCGAGCCACGCGGGCGCCGCGCGCATCTTCGTGGCCGGCATCGGGCGCGACAAGAGCCGGTTGGAGGTGGCCGAACAGTTCGGGGCGCACCGCACCATCAACGTGGAAGAGGAGAACGTCGCGGACGTGATCCGCGAGGAGACCGGCGGCGCCATGTGCGACGTCGTCGTCGACGTCTCCGGCAGCCCGGCCGCCATCGTCACCTCGGTGGAGTGTCTCAGGCGACAGGGCAAGCTCGTGTTGGGCGGGCTGACCGGCGACAAGACCCTCACCCCCATGCTCATGGACCGTCTCGTGTGGGGAGAGATCTGCGTGCAGGGGGCCTACACCGGCGACAACGACGCCATCGACGCCACCCTCCGGCTCATGGAGACCACCGGCTTCCCCGTGGAGCAGATGGTCAGTCACGTCTTCTCGCTGGACGAGACCGAGCAGTGCATCCGCGCGGTCGGCGGTGAGGTGCCCGAGATGTTTCCGACCAAGGCGCTGATAAAGCCTTGAGGGCATGAAGCTATTCGCGCCCGCCAAGGTGAATCTCTACCTCCGGATCACGGGCCGGCGTGACGACGGCTATCACCTGCTGGACACCCTGATGGTGCCCATCAGCCTGGGCGACGACGTCGACATCACTCGCGTCGACGGACCGCCGAGGTCGGTTACGATCCACGCCGATGCCCCCGATGTCCCCCTGGGCGAGGAGAACACCGCCTTTCGGGCGGCGCGGGCCTTCCAGGAACGCACCGGCCGCGACGACCCCGTCGCCATAACCATCCGGAAACGCATCCCAATCGGCGCCGGGCTCGGCGGCGGCAGCACCGATGCCGCGGCCGTGTTGCGCGGGTTGAACGACCTGCTCGGCGCGGGTCTGTCCACCGAAGCCCTCATGGCGGCGGCGCTTTCGGTGGGCGCCGACGTGCCGTTCTTCATCCGCGGCGAGGCGGCGCGGGCGCGGGGGATCGGAGAGGAGCTGAGCCCGGCGGGACCGCTGCCCAGGCTCGCGATGGTGGTGCTGTTTCCGAACCTGCCGGTTTCCACCGCCTGGGTCTACCGTAACTTCCGGTTCAAGTTGACAAAACCCACCAACAATAATAACTTGTTCGAAAAACTGGACACACCTGAAGAAGTGGCTCAGGTGATGGTCAATGACCTCGAAACGGTAACCATCGGCCGCTATCCAAGTATTGCCCGGCTCAAGGATCGTTTGAACGCGAGCGGGGCGATCGGCAGTCTCATGTCAGGGAGCGGCTCTGCGGTTTTCGGGCTGTTTGCCGGCGAGGCGGACGCCAGCAAGGCATTCGCGGGCTTCGATGGCGAAAAAGACGTTCGCGCGTATCTGGCTTTTTCGCTGACATAAGGGCAAGCCATCCGTCCCCGGACGGAAAGGAGGTCCCTGTGGAGGTCACGGAAGTCAAGGTCTTTCCCGTCGAGGAGGATAAGCTCAAGGCTTATGTGACCATCACCCTGGACGACTGCTTCGTGGTCCGGGACCTCAAAGTCATACGCGGCACCTCGGGTCTGTTCGTTTCCATGCCCAGCAAGAAGCGCCGGGATGGCACCTACAAGGATGTGGCGCATCCGCTCAACAGCGAGACGCGCAGGATGATCGAAGAAAGGATTATCGCGGCATACAGGGAAGTTACAACGGGCGATGCGGACCAGGACCGGGATGGCGGATAGAGGACACTGACCGTTCCGGGACAGCACACGGGGACGCCGACGGGACGGGATGGGCGGTCGCCAAGTGGTAAGGCCCCGGATTTTGGATCCGGTATTCGAAGGTTCGAATCCTTCCCGCCCAGCCAAGCTCTCTCCTTCGATAGGCCGGTGTAGGGGCGGGTTTCAAACCCGCCCGTGGCCGTGATGGCGCGAAAGCACCGGCGTTTCTCTCACAAACAGCACGGGTAGATGACATGGGATCGTTGCACGATGAAATGAGAATCTTCGCGGGTAATTCCAATCCCCCGCTGGCGCGCGACATCTGCCACGGTCTCGAGATTCCGTTGGGGGAGGCGTTGGTGGAGACGTTCAGCGACGGCGAGATCCGGGTGGAGATCAAGGAGAACGTGCGCGGCTGCGACGTCTTCGTGATCCAGTCGACCTGCGCGCCGGGCAACGACAACCTGATGGAGCTGCTGATCATGCTGGACGCGTTCAGGCGCGCCTCGGCCAAGCGCGTCACCGCGGTAATCCCGTACTACGGTTACGCCCGGCAGGACCGCAAGGTGGCTCCCAGGGTGCCCATCAGCGCCAAGCTGGTGGCGGATCTCATCACCACCGCCGGCGCTTCGCGCATGCTCACGATGGATCTTCATTCGGGCCAGATCCAGGGCTTCTTCAACATCCCGGTGGACAACCTCTACGCGTCGCCGGTGCTGCTGCACTACCTGGAAGGCCGTTTCGCCGGGGAGAGGTCCGTCGTCGTGTCGCCGGACGCGGGCGGCGCCCAGCGGGCGCGGGCGTTCGCCACCAAGCTGAACGTGGCGATGGCGGTCATCGACAAGCGCCGCGCCGACGCCAACGTGGTGGAGGAGATGAACATCATCGGCGAGGTGGAAGGGAAGAGCGCCATCCTCATCGACGACATGGTGGACACCGCCGGGACCATCGCCATGGCGGCCGAAGCGTTGATCCGCGCCGGCGCCAACAAGGTCATCGGCTGCTGCACCCACGCCATTTTCTCGGGCAAGGCCCTGGACAGGATCAATGACTCGCCGATGGAGGAGATGGTGGTGACCGACACCATTCCAGTGGACGACAAGATGGCCCGATGCGACAAGATCAAGCCCTTGTCGGTGGCGCCGCTCATCGGGGAGGCGATTCGCAGGACCCACCTGGAGCGGTCCATCAGCTCCCTTTTCTGATTCACCGCGTCCACGGTATTCGCGGCATTTCCGCAGGAGGTTCAGGTTTTGGAAACGGTAGAAGTTCCGGTAGAGACGAGGCAGGTCGGCAACAAGCGCGACGCGGGGCGCCTGCGGCGCGACGGGATCCTTCCGGGAGTCGTTTACGGTCGCGGGACCGACGGCGTCGCCATGCAGGTGAACGGCCGGGAGCTCCGGAGCCGTGTCGGCAGCCTGGAGGGCTCTCACGTGCTCCGGTTCAAGTCCGGCGCCGACAGTCTCGACGGCAGGCTCGTCCTCATCAAGAACGTGCAGTATCACCCGGTGACCCACGCCGTCGCCCACATCGACTTCTACGAGGTCGACGTGACGCGAAAGATCACCGTCATGGTCGGCCTTCACTTCGTGGGGCGGGCCGAGGGCGTCGTTCACGGAGGGGTGTTGCAGCCCATCGCGCGGGAGCTGGAGGTCGAGTGCCTGCCCATGGATATCCCGGCGCAGATCGACGTCGACGTTTCTCCCCTGGAGATCGGTCACGCGCTCAAGGCCGGCGACATCACCCTGCCGCCCGACGTGGTCAATCACACTCCGGATCTGACCCTGGTGTCGGTGCTTGCGCCCACGGTCTCCACCCTGGCGGAGGAGGAGGGTGAAGAGGCGGCGGAGACCGCGGAGGCAGCCGAGGAACAGGCCGCGGAGTCCGCGGAACAGACCGGCGAGTGATCTCCACGCGTGTTGCGGATAACCGTTGCTCCTCCTTGCGACGTAGAGGCCGGTCGTCGTCGGGCCTCGCCGACAACCAAGTGTCCCGCGCGTCCCGCTACCGGTTGTTTGGGTACAGGGGCTTGAGGTGAAGCTGGTGGTGGGCCTGGGCAACCCGGGCCGGCGATACGCGAACACGCGGCACAATCTCGGGTTCTTGTTGCTGGATCGCATCGCGGAAGCCAGGGGCATCCGGGTCGGTGACGCCCGTTGCGAGTCCCTGGTGGGACGAGGCGAGAGGGAGTGGGATACGGTCTCCGCCGAGTGGTGGCCGCCGCTGGTGCTGGCCAAGCCGCAGACCTACATGAACAACAGCGGTTTGGCCGTCGCCGCGCTCTTGAAGCGCTTTCAGGTCCGGGGCGCGGACCTGGTGGTGGCCTACGACGACCTGGACCTGCCCTTCGGCCGCCTGCGCATCCGCTGCGGCGGGTCCGCCGGCGGACACCGGGGCCTGGCGTCGATCCTGCAGCATGTGGCCGACCGTGACTTCGTCCGGCTCCGCATCGGCATCGGCCGTCCGCCCGCGGGCGTGGACCCGGTGGAATACGTGCTGCGCCCGTTCTCGGCCGAGGAGCGGCAATCGTTGGAGGAGGTCCTGTCCAGGGCCGAGGAAGCGCTGGAAGCAATCGTACTGAAGGGCCCGGTACGGGCCATGGAAGATTTCAATCGACAAGAGCCTGCCCCGCGGTAGATTCCGAGCTGCCCGGGCAGGCTTCTCAATAGAGGAGAGGGGTTATGGAAGGTTTAACGGTTTGGGCGCCGATACTGGGCGCGGTGGGGCTCATCATCGCGTACGCGGCGTATCGGGGCATCGTCAAGGTCGGAGTCAAGGATGCGGGCATGCAGTCGGTCAGCGACTCCATCTACGAAGGAGCCATGGCCTTCCTGAAGCGCGAGTACATCGTTCTTTCGATATTCGTGGTGGTGGTGGCGCTGCTGCTGGCATGGCAGCTCGGAGTCGACACCGCGCTGGCGTTCTTCGCGGGCGCGATCTGTTCGGTCATCGCGGGATTCCTCGGCATGAAGGCGGCCACCCGCGCCAACGTGCGCACGACCCAGGCGGCCGCCGAGGGCGGCCAGTCGGAAGCGCTGCTGATGGCCTTCAACGGCGGCTCGGTGATGGGCCTGTCGGTGGCCAGTCTCGGCCTTTTGGGCGTGGGCTTCCTGTTCCTGCTCTACGGTGACACGGAGAACGCCAAGTACATCAGCGGGTTCGCCATGGGCGCCAGCTCCATCGCGCTGTTTTCCCGTGTCGGCGGCGGCATCTACACCAAGGCCGCGGACGTGGGCTCCGACCTGGTGGGCAAGGTCGAGGCGGGCATTCCCGAGGACGACCCGCGCAATCCCGGCGTCATCGCGGACAACGTCGGCGACAACGTCGGCGATGTCGCCGGCATGGGCGCCGACCTGTTCGAGTCCTACGTCGGCTCGGTGATCGCGTCCATCGCCATTGCCAGCACCATCACGACGGCGGGGCTCGCCGGACTGTTCTCGTCCGGGGCCGATGCTTCCCGGGCCACCCTGATGGCGCTGCCGCTGATCCTGGCGGTGCTGGGGCTCATCGCCTCGGTGATCGGCATCTATTCCATGCACATCTTCAAGAAGATCGATCCGCAGTCGGCGCTGCGGGGCGCCACGATCCTCACCACCGTGCTGTTCCTGGTGGCAGCCCTGGTGCTCATCCTCGCCTACGGCGTCACCATCGGCGTTTTCTGGGCGGTGCTCGCCGGCTCGCTGGGCGGCATCCTCATCGGCCTCATCACCGAGTACTACACCTCCGCCAAGCCGGTGGAGCGCATCGCCGAGGCGAGCCGCACCGGCCACGCCACCAACATCATCCACGGCCTGGCCGTGGGCCTGGAGAGCGTCGCGGCTCCGGTGGTGGTCATCGCCATCGCCATCTGGGTTTCCTACGGCGCGGCCCAACTCTACGGCATCGGCATCGCCGCGGTGGCCATGCTGGCCACGGTGGGCATTACCATGAGCGTGGACGCCTACGGCCCCATCGCCGACAACGCCGGCGGCATCTCCGAGATGTGCGGCCTCGGTCCCGAGGTGCGCAAGATCACCGACGGGCTCGATTCGCTGGGCAACACCACGGCGGCCATCGGCAAGGGCTTCGCCATTGGCTCGGCGGCGCTGACCGCGTTGGCATTGTTCTCGGCCTACACGAGGACCGTGGACACCGAACTGGCAGCCGCGGGACGGGAGCCGTTGCAGATCCTGGTCACCTCGCCGGAAGTGGTGGTGGGCCTGTTCATCGGTGGCCTGATCCCGTACCTCATCGGCGCCATGACCATGACCGCGGTGGGCAGGGCCGCCGGACGGATGATCGACGAGATCCGCAGGCAGTTCCGCGAGATCCCCGGCCTGCTGGAGGGCCGCGAGGGGGTCAAGCCCGACGCGGCCAGTTGCGTGGACATCTCCACCCGGGCGGCCATCAAGGAGATGGTGGTGCCGGGGCTGGTGGCGGTCATCGTGCCGGTGGCGGTGGGCTTCGCGCTGGGCCCGGTGGCGTTGGGCGGGACGTTGGCGGGCGCCCTGGTCTCGGGCGTGCTGCTGGCGCTGCTCATGTCCAATGCCGGCGGCGCCTGGGACAACGCCAAGAAGTACATCGAGCGGGGCGACCTCGCGAACGAGGAGAAGGGCGGCGAGGCGCACAAGGCGGCCGTGGTCGGCGACACCGTCGGCGATCCGCTCAAGGACACCTCCGGCCCGTCCATGAACATCCTGATCAAGCTCATGTCGGTGGTTTCGCTGGTCATCGCGCCGCTGCTGGTGTGACACAGGACGCCAGGTTGTAAAGGGACCACCCCTGTGTTAAGAAAATCCGACGATTATGGCTGAAGAAACAACCCATTACGAGACGCTTTTCATCGTCCACCCGGTCCACAGCGGCAAGAACAAGGAGCTCTGTGACAGGTACCTGGGAGTTCTGGAAGGGCGAGGAGCAACGGTTACGCATTTCGAGGAATGGGGCATGCGCGACCTTGCCTACGCCATCGAGAAGCAGGGCAGAGGCTTCTACAACCTGGTGCAGTACCAGGCTTCGGCCGGGACCAGCGAGGAGCTCGAACGGCTGATGCGGCTGAGCGACGAGGTCATGCGCTGCATGACCGTAGTCCTGGACGAGGACGTGCAATCCCTGGCGCGGACGGATGCCCCTGCGCCTGTTTCGGAACCGGAAGCGGCACCGGAGCCGACGGCGGCACCGGAAACAGAATCGGCACCTGCGGAAACGGCACCTGCGCCGGAATCAACCGCATCACCGGAACCGGCCTCGGCATCAGCGCCGGAATCGGAGCCGGAACCGGCCCCGGAGCCGGCGGAAGAACCCAAGGAACCCAAGGAAGTCCAGGAAGGCTCGGAAGCCTAGCGGCTTCAGGGACGCGGAACGGACCGATAGAACAGCGGGACGGCTAGGAAAAGATGGCAGAATATCGCGGGAGAAGAGGTTCGGAAGATCACGATTCGCCGCCTCGCCGGCGCGGCATGTCGCGCCGCAAGGTGTGCCGCTTCTGCGCCAACAAGGATCTTCGTTTCGACTACAAGGACACCAAGCTCCTGAGCGGGTTCATGACCGAGCGCGGCAAGATCACGCCGAGCCGCATCACCGGGACCTGTTGCTGGTGTCAACGACGCTTGTCCAAGGCAATCAAGCGGGCCCGTCTGGTAGCGTTACTCCCCTATACCACCGTAAAGCTCTGATCCGGCGTCCCCCGCCTGGCGGCCTGTGACATGCGAACGCGCGGCAAATCGCGGGACCTCCCCGCCGTGGGCGGGCCGCGACGGGTCGGCTTATGAAAGGGCTTGACACGCTGAAGTGGTTCGGCCTGGGCTTGGCCGCAACCCTGCTGCTCTTCTTCGCGGGGCTGAGGGTGCCGGTCGCCGGTCTGGTCGTGCTTCCGCTGGTGATCTTCCCGGCCCTGTACGTGGGCGTCAGGGTAGGGAAGCAGGCGGGGCTCCTGCTGCCGGCGGCGGCGGTGTTGTTCGTTTTCGCCATGGCCGGCCTGGAAGCCGCGGCAGTCTACCTGATCTTCGCGCTGGTGACGTTCTTGCTGTTCTTCTCCTTCGGGCGAGGGTGGTCCATTGCCACCATGGTGAGCGGCAACGCCATCTGCACGGTGGCGGTCATGCTGGTGGTGGCGACGGCGTTCGCGGGCTCGCTCTCGACCCTGTGGACGACGCTGAAGGCCGGCGCCCACGCCCAGGTCCTCGCGACCCTGGAAGTCTACCAGCGCATGGGCTTGGCCGGCGAAACCATCGAGTTCCTGCGGGAGCAGGCGGAACAGATGGCGGCGCTGTTCGTCCAGATGCTGCCCGCGATGATCTTTTTCGCCATCGGGGTCGCGGTGCTGGTGAACCTGGGGCTGCTGTCGTGGCAGTTCCCGCAGTATCGCGCGTTTTTCTTCGAGGCCGGAGACCTCAAGGAGTGGAAGTCGCCGGATCACATGGTATGGCTGTTGCTGGTTCCCAGCCTGGCGCTTTTTCTGCCCCTGGGAGAGGTGCTGCGCGCGCTGGCGGTGAACGTAGTCTTCGTATGCACCGTGTTCTACTTCTTCCACGGCCTTGCCATCGTCTCGTACTATTTTCATCACAAGAAGGTGCCGATGTTTTTTCGGGTGCTGGGATACCTGCTCATCGTCTTCGAGCAGGTTCTCACGGTGCTGGTCATCGGCCTGGGGTTCTTCGATCTGTGGGGCGATTTCCGTCGCCTCAAGCGGCGCACCGCGGGCCTGACCTGAAGGAGATTCGATGGAAGTCGTTCTGAAGGAAGACATTGAAAACCTGGGCCACATGGGCGACGTGGTGAAGGTCAAGGACGGTTACGCCCGCAACTACCTGCTGCCCCGCGGCCTCGTGGTGCTGGCCAACCAGAAGAACCTCAAGGCCCTGGAGCACGAGCAACGCATGATCGCCCAACGCCGCGAGCGCCTCACCAAGGAGGCGCAAGGCATCAGCGACAACCTCGCGGGAGTGTCCCTTGAGTTCACCGCCAAGGTGGGCGAGGAAGGCAGGCTCTTCGGCTCGGTGACCACCATGGACATCGAGAAGGCCCTCAAGGAGCAGGGCTTCGAGGTCGAGCGCCGCAGAATCGTCCTCGACGCCCCCATCAAGAACGTGGGCGATTACGAGGTCCCCATCCGCCTGCGGCCCGAAGTGATGCCCAGCATCAAAGTGAAGGTGATGTCGGAGGATCAGCCGGAGGGCGGGGAAGCTCAGGCCGAGGCCGCGGTTAGTGAGGCTGAAACCGCTTCTGCCGAAGCTGTCGATGGTGATGCGCCGTCGAGCGAAGGTGAAGAGGGGTCCACTGAGGGAGACCGCAGCGAACCTTCAACCGCGTCCGAATAGATGTCCCCGGCCTTCGACAAAGTGATGGCCGGGCTCGATGATGCCCGTGCATACCTGAAGGGCGCCCGCGACGGTTTCGAGTTGCATGAAGTTGAAGTGCCGGAGCCGCCTCTCACAACCGCTAGTCCATCAACTCCACCGCCGCCGCGCTGATGTGCTCGGCGGAGAGTCCGTACTTCCCGTAGAGTCCCTCGGTGTCGCCGGATTCGGCGAACTCGGTGACGCCGACGCGCCGGACGCGGCCGCGGCCGAGCTCTGCCACGGCTTCGGCCACGGCGCTGCCGAGGCCGCCGGCGATGCCGTGGTCCTCCACGGTGACGATCCTGCCGTGGCTTGACGCCACGGATTCGATGAACTCGGTGTCGATGGGCTTGATGGTGTGGATGTTGACCACCTGGGCGTTGATGCCTTGTTCGGCCAGCAGGTCGGCGGCCTTGAGGACGTTCTCAATGACCGCGCCGGTTCCCACGAGTGACACGTCCGCGCCTTCGCGCAACACCACGGCCTTGCCGAAACGGAACTCGTAGCCCTCGCCGTTGACGTCGGCGACCTTCTGGCGGGTGAGCCTGAGGAACACCGGGCCTTCGTGCTGCGTGATGTACTCCACCGCGCCGCGGGTCTCGATGGCGTCCGCGGGTTGCACCACCGCCATGTTGGGCAGCGTGCGCATGAGCCCCACGTCCTCGGTGGCCATCTGGCTGTAGCCGTCCTCGCCGATGCCGATGCCGGCGTGGGTGCCGACGATCTTGACGTTGGCGCGGTTGTAGGCCACGGCCATGCGGATCTGCTCGAAGCGGCCCACCACGAAGCAGGCGAAGCTGCAGATGAAGGGGATCTTGCCGGCCAGGGCCATGCCGGCCCCGACGCCCACCATGTTTCCCTCGGCGATGCCGACGTCGAAGAAGCGGTCGGGATGCTTGCGCGAGAATTCGTCGGTCATGGTGGACTTCCGGAGGTCGGCGTCGAGGACGACGATGTCCGGGTTGTCGTCGGCCAGCCGGCTGACGGTTTCGCCGAAGGTTACGCGTGTTGCGGTTGCGCTCATGTGCTCTTCCTTGCTGCCTGGGGAAGCCTGTATCCGCCCACGACGGGTGCGGGCACGGGCGGGTTTGAAACCCGCCCCTACAACGTCACGGCCGTCTCCTACACGCCTATCAAGGCGCCGCCGGCGCGCCGTTGACGATCTCTTCGATGGCGCGGTCGCCTTCTTCTCGGCTGGGGGCCTTGCCGTGCCACTCCCAGCGGTTCTCCATGAAGCTGACGCCCTTGCCCTTGACGGTCTGGCAGACGATCATGGTAGGGCCGTTGTGGTGCTCTTCCGCGGTCTTCAGCGCGTCGAGGATGGCGGGGAAGCTGTGGCCGTCGATTTCCAGGGTGTTCCAATTGAAGGCGCGCCACTTGTCCAGCAGCGGCTCCAAGCTCATGATGTCGTCCGTCACGCCGCTCAACTGGATGTGGTTGTAGTCCATGAGCACGCAAAGGTTATCGAGCTTGAAGCGGGGCGCGGACATGGCCGCCTCCCAGATCTGTCCGGCCTGGCATTCGCCGTCGCTGATGACGCAGTAGGTGCGGTAGTCCTTGCCGCCGGTCTTGCCGGCCAGCGCCATTCCCACGGCCACCGACAGACCCTGTCCGAGGGAGCCGGTGGAGGCCTCGACATAGGGGAAGCGGTGCCGGTCCGGGTGTCCCTGCATCCGGCTGTTGAGCTTGCGCAGGCTCAGCGTCTCCTCCCGCTCGAGGTAGCCGGCCCGCGCCAGGGCGGCGTAGACCGCGGGCACGCAGTGCCCCTTGGAGAGCACGAAGCGGTCCCGGTCCGGCCAGTCGGGCTGGTCCGGGCGGTGGCGCATCTGGTGGAAGTAGAGCGCGGTCACGATGTCCGTGCAGGACAGCGAGCCGCCGGGATGGCCGGAGCCCGCCTCCACCAGCATGCGGATCACGTCGACCCTGATTTCCTTGGCTATGGCCTCGAGTTCCGGGATCGTCATAGGTTACACCATGGTCTGCCCGCCGCAGATGTTGAGAGCCTGTCCGGTAATGCCGGACGCCTTGTCCGATGCCAGGTACACCGCGAAGCGGGCGATCTCCTCCGGGTCCAGGAAGCGCCGGATCGGCACGCCCGCGAGCGCCTGTTGCTTGAACGACTCGGGATCCGTTCCCTGTTGCGCGGCGATCTGCTCGATGCCGGCGCGGGACATCTCCGTGTCCACCCAGCCGGGGCAAAGGGCGTTGACGGTGATGCCGCGGGAGACCAGCTCCAGCGCCAGCGCCCGGGTGAAGCCGATGAGGCCGTGCTTGCTGGCACAGTAGGCGGCATAGCCGGGGACGCCGAACTTGCCGAGCACCGAGGACATGTTGATGATGCGGCCGTCACCGTCCCCGCTCATGATGCCCAGCACTTCCTTGGTCAACAGGTAGACGCCGGTCAGATTCGTATCGACGATGGTATGCCACAGACCGTCGTCGGGGTCATCCATGGGCGTCATACCCGAGGTCCCGGCATTGTTCACCAGGATATGAACCCGGCCCCAGCGGTCCCGGATCGTGTTCACGCAATCGCGGATGCCGGTCCTGTCCCTGACGTCGACCGGAACCGGCAGCACCGAATGGCCTTCGGCCCGGAACTCCTCGGCCACCGCCTCGAGCCTCGCTCCATCGCGCGCCGCGATGACGACCCGGGCGCCCTCCTGGGCCATGGCCCGCGCCACCGCCTTGCCGATGCCGGTGCCGCCGCCCGTGACCAGCGCTACTCTCTCCGACAATTCCATGGCTCCAACCGTCCCCTCGGAATCAGAATCGACCGACAACGCGACGCGGGCAGGCCCTCACCCGGCCTTCGGCCACCCTCTCCCGGAGGGAGAGGGGAAATTTGACTGGTCAGGACCCCTTGCCGCTCAGCGCCCCGAGCAGCCGCGCGATGGGGTCGTAGAACCGCGTCACCACGCGTTCCTTCAGGGGGATGATGGAGTTGTCGGTGATCTTGATGTGCTCCGGACAGACCTCGGTGCAGCACTTGGTGATGTTGCAGAAGCCCAGCCCGGCCTCCTTGCGCAGGAACTCCAGCCGGTCGTCGGTGTCCAGCGGGTGCATCTCCAGGCTCGCCACCCGCACGAAGAGACGCGGCCCCGCAAAGCTCGGCTTGTTGTCGTCGTGGTCGCGGATGACGTGGCAGACGTTCTGGCACAGGAAGCACTCGATGCACTTGTGGAATTCCTGCACCCGGTCGATGTCCTCCTGGTACATGCGCCGGGTGCCGTCGGCCTCCTTGGGCTTGGGCTTGAACGGCGGGACGGTCTTGGCTTTCTCGTAGTTGTACGATACGTCGGTCACGAGGTCGCGGATCAGCGGGAAGGTCTTGATGGGGGCCACGGTGATGGTCTCGCCGGGCTCGAACGTGTTCATGCGCGTCATGCACATGAGCCGCGGCTTGCCGTTGACCTCGGCGCTGCACGAGCCGCACTTTCCGGCCTTGCAGTTCCAGCGCACGGCAAGGTCGCCGGCGTGCATGGCCTGGATGGCGTGGATCACGTCCAGCACCACCATGCCCTCCTGGAGCGGCACGGTGTAGTCCCTGAACTCCCCGCCGCCGGCGTCGCCGCGCCAGACTCGCATTTTCGCTTCGCCACCGTTTCCTGCGACCGCTGCTTCAGACATCAAACTTGCTCCTCGACGATCTTCCTGAGCTCCTCGGGCATCTCCGGCAGGGTCTCGAGGAGACCGAGATGGTTCCGTTCTGCTTGCGCGTAACCACGTTGACGCTGCCGTACTTGGGGTCGGGGTCGGGGTAGTCGTCCCGGGTGTGGCCGCCGCGGCTTTCCTTGCACTCAAGGGCCGACAGGGTGGCGGCCTCGGCCACGGCCAACAGGTTGCGCAGGTCCAGCGCCAGGTGCCAGCCGGGGTTGAAGCGCCGGCCGCCCTCGACCTTCACCCGCTCCGCCCGGTCCTTGTACGCCGCGACCTCCTCCATCGCCTTCAGCATCTCGCTCTCGGTGCGGATGATGCCGACGAGGTTGTGCATGGTGCGCTGGAGGTCCATGTGGATGGCGTAGGGGTTCTCGTCGCCGCGGTCGGTGAAGGGCTCCAGCATCAGCGTCGTGATCCGGTCCACTTCGGCCGGATCGGCCTTTGCCGCCGCCTCCGCGCCCAGGGCGTAGTCCGCGGCCGATTCACCGGCGATACGTCCGAACACCAGCAGGTCGGACAGGGAGTTGCCGCCGAGCCGGTTGGCGCCGTGCAGCCCGCCGGCCACCTCACCCGCGGCGTACAGGCCCGGCACCGCGGTGGCGGAGGTGTCCGCGTCCACCCGGACGCCGCCCATGATGTAGTGGCAGGTTGGCCCCACCTCCATGGCTTCCTTGGTGATGTCCACGTCCGCCAGCTCCTTGAACTGGTGGTACATGGACGGCAGCCGCCGCATGATGTACTCCGAGTCGCGGCGGTTGGCGATGTCCAGGTAGACGCCGCCGTGCTCCGTCCCGCGGCCGGCCTTGACCTCGGAGTTGATGGCCCTGGCCACTTCATCCCGGGGCAGCAGGTCCGGGGTGCGGCGGTTGTTCTTCTTGTCCTGGTACCACGCGTCCGCCTCGGCCTCGTTGTCGGCGGTCTCCGCCTTGAAGAACTCCGGGATGTAGTTGAACATGAAGCGTTCGCCCTCGGAGTTGAGCAACGTGCCGCCGTCGCCGCGCACGCCCTCGGTCACCAGGATGCCGCGCACGCTGGGGGGCCAGACCATGCCGGTGGGGTGGAACTGCACCTTCTCCATGTCGATGAGGTCGGCGCCCACCTCCATCGCCATGCCCATGCCGTCGCCGCTGTATTCCCAGGAATTGGAGGTCACCTGCCAGCACTTGCCGGAGCCGCCGGTGGCCAGCACCACGGCCTTGCAGTTGAACACGATCAGCTCGCCGCTCTCGCGCCAATAGCCCACCGCCCCGCTCACCCGGCCGTCGTTCATCAGCAGGTGCTGGATGTTGCACTCCATGTAGACGTCGATGCCCAGCGCCACGGCGCGCTGCTGGAGCGTGCGGATCATTTCCAGGCCGGTGCGGTCGCCCACGTGCGCCAGCCGCGCGTAGCGATGGCCGCCGAAGTCGCGTTGCAGGATCAGCCCCTCGTCGGTGCGGTCGAACAGCGCGCCCCATTCCTCCAACTCCAGCACCCGGTCGGGGGCCTGCTGGGCGTGGATCTGCGCCATGCGCCAGTTGTTCAGGAGCTTGCCGCCGCGCATGGTGTCGCGGAAGTGGACCTTCCAGTTGTCCTCCGGCCAGACGTTCCCCATGGCCGCGGCGATGCCGCCCTCGGCCATGACCGTGTGGGCCTTGCCCAGCAGCGACTTGCAGATGATGGCGGTCCTGCAGCCCTTGTCGTGGGCCTCGATGCCGGCCCGCAACCCGGCGCCGCCGGCCCCCACCACCACCACGTCGTAGTCGTGCGTCTCGTAGCTCTCCCCGGCCATCAGATGATCCTCAGATCCTGGATCATGCCGTGGGCCAGCAGCCGGACGTAGACGTCGGTCAGGCCCACCCACACGAGGCTCACCCAGGCGATCTGCATGTGCTTCTCGTTCAGCTTGGTGACGATGCCCCAGACCTTGAAGCGACCGGGTGCGGCCTTGAAGCTGTTGAGCCCGCCTCCGCACAGGTGCCGGCAGGAGTGGCAGGAGAAACTGTAGAGGGACAGCAGGGCGGCGTTGGCGATCAGCACCAGCGTTCCCAGGCCGATGCCGAAGCTGCCGCCGAAGTTGAACGCGATGATGGCGTCCCACCACAGGAACACCAGGATCGGTATCGATGCCCAGAAGAAGTAGCGGTGGACGTTCTGCAGGATGAACGGAAAACGTGTCTCGCCGGAGTAGCTGCTGGCCGCATCCTTCACCGCGCACGCTGGCGGCGACCAGAAGAACGACCGGTAGTAGGCCTTGCGGTAGTAGTAGCAGGTCAGGCGGAAGCCGCCCGGGATCCACAAGATCAGGATCGCCGGCGACCAGTTGTACCACGACCCGAACAGCGGCACGCTCACGTGCTCGCAGTTGATGGCGAGGCAGGGCGAGTAGAACGGCGAAAGGTACGGCGCCGCGTAGTAGTTGCCGTTCTGGAGCGCGGCCCAGGTCGAATAGACCGCAAACGCGCCCAGACCCAACACCACCAACATGGGCTCCACCCACCAGGTGTCCTGCCGCAGGGTTCTCTTGTTGTCGATTGCTACGGTACTCATGATTTGACGGTGTCCGCGCTCCTTTTCGCGTGTGGCCTCACTGCTTCTTCCGGACCACCTCGTAGCCCAGCTCGTCGATGCCGGACAGGATCTCCGCCAGGGCCGTCTCGTCCTCCACCCACGCGTGGCCGAGCCGGACCTTCACGGCGTAGTAGTAGCCGAAGGGACGCTGCGCCTTGCGGAACTTGAACAGTTCCCGGGCCAGGTTGACGGGATTGGGCTTGTGCTCGTCCTTGCCCATCCTCTAAGTGAGCATGTCGATCTTGTCGTTGACCGCCTTGGTGGACACGATGTGCCGGCTGAGCTGCATCTCGTCGGGGTCGAACCCCAGCGCCAGCCCCACGAGCTGCGGCAGATGGATGATCGGCAAGTCGATCTTCTCACCCTTCTGGCTCTCGGCTCTCGGCTGGTTGCCGTCGAGGTTCAGATGGCACAGCGGACAGGGGGTCACCATGCAGTCGGCGCCGTTGCCCTTTGACTCGCCGGCGTGCTTGGACACCATGCCCAGCGACGCCTCCTCGTTGGCGGTGAGGATCGGGAAGCCGCAGCACTTGGTCTTGCCGCTGATGTCGACGTTCTCCGCCCCCAGGATGCGGGTGAGGTCCTCCAGGTAGGTCCGGCGGCCGCCCACCTCCTTGGTGGGCACCATGATGTTGCCGGGCCGGCGTATGAAGCAGCCGTAGAACGGCGAGACCTTGAGGCCGTTCAGGGGACGCTCGATCAGTGCCTGGAGCTTCTCGATGCCGTAGTCCTCGAACAGGACCCACAGCATGTGCGTGACCTCGGTGGTGCCCTGGTACGAAAGTCCTTCCTCGGCCAGGTACTCGCGGTTGATCTCTTCCCGGTACTCGGGGTCTTGCAGCCGGTGGTTGGCCTGGCTGAAGACGCCCTGGCAGGTGCTGCAGATGGTCATGATGGGAAGCCCCATCTGCTCCGCCTTGGCGAAGGTCCGCGCGTTGATGGGGTCCGACAGTTGCGTCGGCATGCAGCCGGCTCCGGTGCACGACACGTCGGTCATCTCCTCGAGCTCGATGTCGAGCTTCTCGGCCACCTTGACGGCCGCGGAGTAGAGCTCGGGACAGCCGCCCTTGGCCACACATCCGGGATAGAACGCGTATTTCACTTGGACTCCTCCGCTTTCTCGATAATGCGCTTGATCTGGTCGGCCCCCGGGCGTTTCTCGTGACGGCCGGGCATCTTCCCGCGCCGCAGCGCGCGCACCGCGGTGGGCAGAAGCTTCATCAGTCCCCCCACGTTGGTCAACCCTTCGGTCTCCATGACCAGCTTGCGCTCGTCGAGCCAGCCGGTCTGCTTCACCGAGTTGATGAAGCTCGCGTGGTGCCGGCCGACCTTCTCGTTCTTGATGCCTTCCTTGAAGGACACGTCGCGCATTTCCATGATCTTGGTGGAGGGAGTCAGCCTGCGCGGGCACTTGCCGTCGGCCTCGTAGCAGTGGACGCAATCCCAAAGCCCCTGGGGCTGCTCCACCACCTTCATGCGGGCGTCCATCTGGGCGCCGCTCTCCCGCGGGTCCATCACGAAGCGGTAGCTCTTGACCATGGCGCCGGGCCCCAGGAAGTCGAAGTTCACCGGCAGCACCGCGCACCCTTCGTCGCACAGGCCGCACTGGTAGCAGCTCATGGTCTTGCGCACGTCCGCCATGTCCTTCTCGGACACGATGTTCTCGGTGGGCGCGAACTCCTCGTCGGGCTCCATCCAGGGCTTTACGGCGGCCATCTTGTCCCAGGTGAAGGCGTCCATGTCGAACACCAGGTCCTTGATCACCGCGATGTTGCGCACCGGGTCCAACTGGACCTCCGGGGCCTTCTTGGTGACGTCGCCGATCCGGGTGGTGCAGGTGAACTGGGCCTTGTAGTTGATGCGCACCGCGCACTCGCCGCAGGTGCCCTGGCAGCAGGAGGCGCGGAAGGCCAGGGAGTCGTCCTGCTCGTCCCGGATCTTCTGGAGCCCGTCCAGGACCGTGGCGTCCTCGGGCAAGTCGACTTGGTAGGTGGCGTAGCCCGACTCGCCGCCGTTCTCCGGGTCCTTGCGATTGATCTTGTAGGTGACTTCCATGAGTCCTCCTTGGCCGGCGCCTCCCGCCCTTGTCCGCGCGCGGACGTGCGGGCGTGGTGCCCGCCGTTACGCCGATACCGGCCGGGTATCGAGCTTCGGCGAGCCGTCCTGCGAGCGCACCACGGTGTGCGCCTTCCAGTTCGAATCGTCCTTCTCCGGATGGTCGCTTCTGAGATGGGCGCCGCGGCTCTCGGCGCGGCCCCGGGCCGCCAGCGCCGTGGCCTCCGCCAGCTTGAGGAGGTTCCCCAGCTCGACATGGCCGGCCAGCGCATAGTTGTAGATCCGCGACTTGTTGTTGACGCGAAGCGCGGCGTGGCGCTGTTGCAGCGCGCGGATCTTGTCCTGGGCCTCGGCCAGCCCCGCGTCCGTGCGGGTCACTCCGAGGTTGGCGCTCATCAGCTCGCCCAGTTCGCGATGGATGGTGCCCATGGTGTCGCCGGAGGAGCCTCCGGAGGTGATCTCCGCCAGCCGTTCGTTGTCCCGCGCGGCGGAGCCGGCCGCCTCCCTGGCGCCCGCCGCCTTGGCGTGACCGGCCGCGGCTTCGCCCACCCGCTTGCCGAACACCACCGCTTCGGTGAGGGTGTTGCCCGGAAGCCGTCCGGCGCCGTTGAGCCCGTTGTGGGCGCACTCGCCGACCGCGTAGAGCCCGGCCACCGAGGTCTCGCCGGCCGCGTTGGTCTCGATGCCGCCCATGGGCCGGTGCGCCACCGGCTGAACCGGAACCGGGTTCTGGGACGCGTCGATGCCGGCCATGGATTTGACCACCTCCAGCGCCCCGGGAAAGCGCGACGCCAGATCCGCTACCGGGCGGAGGTCGAGTGACACCGGCCCGCCGCCGTTGTGGCCTGCCTTGTGGACCGCCGCCGCGAGCTGCGCCCTGGAGAGTCCCGCGACATCCACCACCGTGTCGCCCGACTCGTTGACGAGTTGCGCGCCTTCGCTCAGGGCCGCCTCGCTGACGAGCGCCGTCCGGTCCGCGCTGTACACCGTGGGATGGAACTGCACCATCTCCAGGTCCACCAGCCCGACGCCCAGGTCGTAGGCCAGCATGAGGCCGTCGCCGGTGGTGCCCACGGCCGAGGTGCACGGACGGTACAACTGGGTGGCGCCGCCGGTGGCGAGGACCACCGCCCCGGCCGCGAAGGTTTCGAGCTGGCCGCTCCGGTGCCCCAGGGCCACCGCTCCGGTGCACGCCCCGCCGTCCTGGATCAGAGACGTGACGAACCATTCGCTGAAACAGGGGATGTCCTCTCTCTGGAATTGCTCGTGCAGCACATGGAGCACCATGTGTCCGGTGCGGTCGTCGGCGTAGGCCGCGCGGCTGACGCTGCTGGAGCCCAGCGCGCGTCGGTCGATACGGCCGTCGGCATCGCGGTTGAAGGGCACGCCGACGCGCTCGAGCCAGATCACCTCCCGGGCCGCGTCCGAGGCCAGGATGTTCACGGCTTCGGTGTCGCACAGGCCGTCGCCGGCGCTTCTGATATCCTGGGCGAATTTTTCCGCGGAGTCGTCGCTGCCCAGGGGCGCATTCAGGCCGCCCGGCGACAGCGCCGAGTTGGTTCGCAGCGGATGGACCTTGCTCAGCACCGCCACCGACGCCCCGGCGCGCTTGGCGGCAATGGCCGCGCGCAGACCGGATGCGCCTCCACCGATAACGAGAACGTCAAATTGCGGCACTGGGGATCCCCTTTTCTTTGGCGAGAGGAACGCAAATTCCTTGCGTTTTCACGGGGTATAGCAAAACCCGCTCGGACGCGTCAAGGTGGGTTTTTCAAGCGTGATGCACGCCTCTCCGACGGGTGACAACCAGGGTGTGACGGAGTCCGATCCGGCGATGTAGGGGCGGGTTTCAAACCCGCCCGCGTCGCGTCCACGCACCGCTGTCGCGGCCTTCGCGGCTTCCGGGCCGGTGGCGTGCAGGCGGCCGATGCGCTATGCCGGAAGGCCATGGAACGGGACTCCCTGGCGCGCGTCAACCGGGCGGCAATCCGCTGCCGAAAGTGCCCCCGGCTGGTGGCTTGGCGGGCCGAAACCGCCGCCAATCCGCCGCGCCGCTATCATGGCTACAAGTACTGGGGCCGGCCGCTTCCCGGCTTCGGCGACGGCGACGCGAGGCTCCTGATCGTGGGTCTGGCGCCCGCCGCTCACGGCGGCAACCGCACCGGCCGGATGTTCACCGGAGACCGCAGCGGCGACTGGCTCTACCGCGCGCTCTACGAGCACGGCTTCGCCAACCAGGCCGAGTCCGTGGACCGCGACGACGGCCTGGAACTCACCGACTGCTACATCTCCGCCGCGGTCCGCTGCGCGCCCCCCGCCAACAAGCCCGCCCGCGACGAGTTCGACAACTGTCGCGGCTACCTGGTCCGCGACCTCCGGCTGCTCCCGCGTCTACGGGTGGTTCTCGCGCTGGGCAAGATCGCCTTCGACTCCTACCTCAAGGCTGCGGCCGAGGCAGGGCAACCGATCCCCCGGCCCCGCCCGCAATTCGGCCACGGCATCCGCCACGACCTCGACAACGGCTTGACCCTTCTGGGCTCCTACCACCCCAGCCAGCAGAACACCTTCACCGGCAAGCTCACTGTGCCCATGTTCCACGACATCTTTCGCACGGCCCGGGAACTTCTGGACGGCTAGGGTACGATGTCGGGCTCGACCGGAGGATGCAGGAGAGCAAAAAGGGAGGCCGAAGGTGTCGTTTGCGGCGAATATGGCATTTATGTTAGATGAGTAAGCATTGTCGTTGCCAATGGGAAATCGAGTCATGAAGGACGGAGAGACTAGGTTCGCGAGCGGCCGGGATGCAGTTCTTGCCGACCAGATCGGCAGGAAACTGGCAGAGTTGCCGGATGGGACTGAGCCGGTTCCGGTTCGATTTGGTGCGGCCGGCGAGGAAACGGTCGAGATTCCTGCCCAAGCGCTACGGCTTCTGCGGGAGATTCTGGACCAGATGGCGCGTGGCAATACAGTTGCGTTGACACCGGTTCAGACCGAGTTGACCACACGGCAGGCGGCCGATCTCCTGCAGGTTTCGAGGACGTTCCTGGTACGGCTGCTCGACGAGGGACGAATCCCATGCCGTAAGGTCGGCTCACATCGGCGTGTGCGGACCGAAGACATTCTCGCCTATCGTCGGGATACGGAATCTCGTCGTCGTGATGCGCTGGACGAGTTGACTGCCCAGGATCAGAGACTCGGCTTACAATAGCCGATGAACCGATTGACGGCGTTTCTCGACGCCAACGTCCTGTATCCCGCTGGCCTTCGAGACTTTCTCCTGCGGCTGGCGGATCAATACTTGTACCAACCGCTTTGGAGCGTCGCGATTCATGAAGAATGGATCGCCAACCTTCTCGCCGACCGGCCCGATCTCACAGTCGACAGGCTGGAGCGTACCCGTACAATCATGGACGAGCACTTTCCCGAGGCGGTCGTTTCCGGTTACGAAACTCTCATCGCGGAACTCGACCTCCCTGACGTCCGCGACCGTCATGTTCTGGCGGCGGCGATCCACGGTTGCGCCAGCGTAATCGTGACCTTCAACCTGCGGGATTTTCCCGCAGGCCGACTGGCGCCACATGGGCTAGACGCACAACATCCCGATGACTTCATTGGCCGTCTTCTCGAATCTCAGCCCGAAGCGGTTCTTGCTGCCGTCCGCGGCCATCGTGCCGCATTGAGGAACCCTCCGCGGTCATCGATAGAACATCTGGCTGCGCTTGAGGGACTGGGGCTCGGTCGAACGGCCTCAGTTCTCTGGAATCACAAGGATGTCATCTAGCGTTCAATCAGCGGACAGTGATGCAGGCGTTTCCTGCGTCTTGGACGTCTACCCCGAAGACACGTTGGATTACCTTGAAGAGGCTGTTTCTGCGGGACGTCATTTCTCATATGCGATTCCCTACGTTGCCGGCCAAACGATCAAGAAGCAACTCTGCCTGATTCAGGTGATCGGGTACGAATACATCGAGCGCCGGGTGTGGGGCTCACTTTACGCTTGTATCGCCGATTCTGGGCGCAGAGTTACAACGGCCCAACGTCATCTCACGCTGACCAACTTCGTCCGGGTCTCGGACGTTTCCTACAAGCAGTTGATGGAAAATATCCCGGAGAGCTCTGCTGAACACCTTCTTCGCGACTTCGGGGTTGATTTCCGAACCCTTCCAGCGAAAACGGGTCAACAGGTATGGCGTGCTCTCAAAGACCTCAGCGGAAAGAGGGCTGAATTGGAGGAACTCGAAGTTCACACCCGCCGAATCAATCTCAATCCAGCCACGGAGCGGGCAGAAACGTTGGCCGCCGAGAAGGATGCCACTGGCCTTAGTCTAGAAATCGCCGGATTCAAGAGAAGCAATATCCTTAGGAGTTGGGCACCTCAAGCCGGCAGGATTGGCGATTCCTTTCTTCGTGGATTGCCGCAGTACCGGACCTATGAGGACAGCGCTATTGCACGCGATCAGCATGCCTTTCCGGGATGGGAGCTTATCCAGCACGAAGTCACCGGCATCGCCGAATTCAGCGATGACCAAAATAGGAGACTGACCATTATCAATGCTAATCGAAATGACCTCGAAAAGGCACTCGGTGTCGACCTGATATATTTTCATCGTGGATTTGAGGCATTCACGTTTGTTCAGTACAAGATGATGGACCGAAAAACCAAAGATGGTGAACCTTATCACAACCCAAGGTCACGCCAGGACTACAAAGAGCTCCAGAGAATGCGTCGCCTATGGCACGGCGTCAGGAAGTCCAACGTCGGGGACTCGGAGCAGGACTATCGTCTTGGTCTTTGTCCGATCTTTTTCAAACTCTGTAGGCGAATTGTCCTTGAGCCGGACGAAGGAGGGATCATCAGCGGGGCCTATGTTCCGCTGGACCAGTGGCAGAAACTGGTGATTTCGCCGAAAATCAAAGGCCCCACGGGGGGCGTCGTCTCGGGCATTTCAATCTCGAAGGCCGGTACCTGACGACGACGGCATTCGTCGAACTCGTGCAACGGGGCTTGGTCGGCACAAAGACTCTAGACACCCAATTTGTAGCGGACATTGTGGAAAGACTGGTTGCCGAGGACCACTCCGTGATTTACGCAGTAGAACAACTAAGGAGCAGAGCCACGCGACGAAGTTGAGGCACCCACCGGCCGGGCGAAGTCGCGCGGATCCTTCGCCATGGGACGATGGGCGGGCTTCTGCTTCTTCTCGGGCTTTGGCATCGGCTCTCCTCTCATTGCTTCTTAGAGGGTGCCCTTGAAAATTTCGAGAGCTACTGCCTTTAGGACATCCATGGTCCAATTCCCTCCGTGCTGCGCGATTCGATCCTTCACCCTTGTCCACAGCCGATCATCGCGAACCGAATCAAGGAAGTCGTGGCCTTCGTTCGTAATCCGGAATGCGGTTTCTTTGACGGCGTGTAGAAGGCCCGCATCACACAGAAGTTGAACATGCTGCCAGCGTTTCTGGGCGACGGCGTCCATCCCAAGGGTGAGTCGTTCCACCACGAGGAAGGACGGTTCCGCCTCGTATTCAAGGAGGATTGTCCTCATGTAGTCAAGGTCGCGCTTCATATCGTCATATCTGTCATGTCAGTGACTGCCTCAAGATCGTGCCATGAACCGCGCGCGGCTCAGATCAGATCATCAAGCTCAACATCTAACGCTGTGGCGATAGAGGAGAGTGTTTTCGCCGACCCGGTTCGTTTGCCCGTCTCAATTTGCGAAAGGTACACGTGATTGATGCCTGCGGCCTCAGCGAGCTGCTTCTGGGTCAGGCGACGATAGTCCCGGTATACCCTGATGGGATTTTCCCCCGCCAACAGACGATCCACCACCGTGGCGGGAAACGACTCGCTTCCGGCAGACTTCGCGAGGTCGTAGAGTTCTTCGTCCGTCATTGCGCCTTCGTCGTCCATGGAAGCTAGTCGTTTGTACTCTCCCCACGGGATCACTGCGTATGCCGGCTTCCCGTTCTTGTCGACAATGACTTGGGGCTTGCTCACGGGGTTCTCCCTGGGCGCGTGTAGCATTCAATCATCGAAATCGCGAGTGCTATACTTCATTTAGCGGGTTATATAGCAAAACGCTTTCATCGCGTCGAGCCGGTTCCAAGGCGGCGGGGTTGACTTGCTGTAGCCAATCGACTACGCATTAGGCTTCATCCGTACTGGAGAGACGAAATGTCCGCAAAAGAACACAAGGCGAGCGACTACCTCAAGACGCCCGAGGATATCGTTGCCTATCTGAACGCCGTGATCGAAGAGATGGGCGATGATCCGCGTCTGCTGATGAGGGCGTTTCGTAACGTGGCCGAGGCGCAGGGCGGCGTCTCCGCGCTCGCGCGTGAAGCCAAGCTGGACCGAGTGGCGCTGTCCCGTGCGCTCTCGGGCCAGAGAAATCCGCGGCTCGACACGCTCGCGAAGGTCTCCGCCGCGTACGGCGTCAAGTTGCGGTTTTCAACATGAGGGTGAGTCGGTTTCTCGTCAACGACCGAAACGCTTGCGGTATGCACAATAGAGTTGCAATAAACCGTAACAGACGAATCCAAAGAGGAGGACTTGATATGTCCATCGTCAGATTGATCCACGTCAACGTCGACCCCGGCCAAGCCGCGGAGGCGGAGCGCATCTGGAAGGAGGATTGCGGCCCGCGGATGCTCGCTCAGCAGGGCTGCAAGTCCGAGCAATTGCTGAAGTGCATCGATTCCCCGGGGGAATACATCTCCTACGCCGAGTGGGAGAGTCAGGAAGACATCGACCGCTATCGCGACAGCGAGGACCACAAGGCGATCCAGACACATGCGCGCGCGCTTCAGGGCGCGCGGGCCGTGGTCAAGCGGTACGATCCCATCGACTGAGTCTTTCTCGGAGGCAGGGATACTGAGTCATCGCTACCTGGTTCGTGACGGGGTGGCGGCGAGGAGCATTTCCCATGGCGCGTGAAGTGCAGGATTACCGGGAGACCGAGGCCGAGCTCCGCAAGCGGGTGGAGGGCGAGGTCCGGTTCGACCACTACTCGCGGCTGCTCTACGCCACCGACGCGTCCATCTACCAGATGGAGCCCGTGGGCGTGGTCATTCCGCGGCACAAGGGCGATGTCCAGGCGGTCATGGAGGTGGCCAACCGGCACCGGGTGCCGGTGCTGGCCCGAGGCGGCGGCACTTCGCTGGCGGGCCAGACCGTGGGCCACGCCATCGTCATGGACTTCTCCAAGTACATGAACCAGGTGCTGGAGACGAACCGGGAGGAGCTCTGGTGCCGGGTCCAGCCCGGGCTCGTGCAGGACGCGCTGAACGCCCATGCCGCGCCCATGGGGATGCTCTTCGGTCCGGACACCTCCACCTCCAACCGCGCCACCATCGGCGGCATGATCGGCAACAACTCCGCCGGCGCCCATTCCGTCGTCTACGGCAAGACCCTGGACCACGTGCTGGAGTTGACGGTGCTCCTGGCGGACGGCAGCGAGGCGGTGCTGACGGACCTCTCGGCGGACGGGCTCGCAGCCAGGCAGGGAGGGAAGGGGCTGGAAAACCGCATCTACCAGCAGCTCCCGCCGCTGGTGGAATCCGCCGGCAGGCTCATCGCGGAGCGCTACCCCAAGCTCATGCGGAGGGTGTCGGGCTACAACCTCGACGAGTTCACCAAGGACCAGCCGTTCAACCTCTCGCGCTTGATCGTGGGCTCCGAGGGCACCCTGGCGTGCGTGGTGGAAGCCAAGATGCGGCTGGTGCCCAAGCCGAAGTTCACCGCGCTGGACGTCATCCACTTCCACGACCTCCAGGACGCGCTGGGGGTGTCGGAAACCATCCTCGCCACCGACCCCTACGCCATGGAGCTGACCGACAAGCCCATCCTGGACCTGGCGCGCAACAACATCGAGCAGTCCAAGCGGCTGGGCTTCGTGCAGGGCGACCCCGACGCCATCCTGATGGTGGAGTACGACGGCGACACCCTCGAGGAGGTCCGCGACAAGGTCGACAAGCTGGAGGTGATCCGCCGGCGCGAGCACATGGGCTATGCCGCCTCCCTCGCCTACGAGCCGCGGGAGGTGCAGGCGATCTGGGGCGTGCGCAAGGCCGGCCTGGGGCTCCTGCTGGGCGTCAAGGGAGAGAAGAAGCCCATCGCTTTCGTCGAGGACACCGCGGTGGACCCGGTCAAGCTACCCGAGTTCATCAAGCGTTTCCGCGGCATCCTCAGCAGCCACGGCGTCCGCGCCGGCTACTACGGCCACTGCTCCGTGGGCTGCATGCACATCCGCCCCTTCATCAACCTCAAGGAAGCCGGCGAGGTGGAGAAGATGACGCAGATCTCATGCGAGATCTCGGACCTGGTGATGGAGTTCGGCGGCGCCATGTCCGGCGAGCACGGCGACGGACTGGCCCGGAGCCACCTGAACGAGAAGCTCTTCGGCCCCGAGCTGTACCAGGAGTTCCGCAAGGTCAAGCGGCTGTTCGACCCGGACAACCTGCTCAACCCCGGCAAGATCGTGGACGCGCCGGCCATGACCGATTCGCTCCGCTACGGCACTTCCTACAAGACCTGGCAGCCCGACACCATGCTGGACTTCAGCGACCAGGGCGGCTTCGTGGCCGCGGTGGAGATGTGCAACGGCACCGGCGCCTGCCGCAAGACCCTGGGCGGCACCATGTGCCCGTCGTACATGGCCACGATGGAGGAGGAGCACTCCACCCGCGGGCGCGCCACCGCGTTCCGGGCCGTGCTCTCCGGCAAGGTGCCCCGTTCGGAGTTCACCGGCGAGCGGCTCCACGAGGTGCTGGACCTCTGCCTCGAGTGCAAGGGCTGCAAGGCCGAGTGCCCGTCCAACGTGGACATGGCCAAGCTCAAGTACGAGTTCCTGCACCACTACCAGCAGGTCCACGGCGTCTCGCTTCGGAGCCGCCTGTTCGGCCGCATCGGCGCCCTGAGCCGCTGGGGCTCGCTGCTGGCGCCGGTCGCGAACCGGATCAACGGCAGCTTCGCCAACCGCTGGCTTCTGGACCGCTTCCTGGGTATTGACCGCAGGCGCCCGCTGCCGAGCTTCGCGCGCAACAACTTCGAGACATGGTGGAACAAGCGCGATGCCGCGGGAAGCGGCGCCCGCGGCTCGGTGATCCTGTTCCACGACACCTTCAACACCTACAACACGCCCGACGTGGCGGTGGCGGCCACCCGCCTGCTGGAGTATCTCGGCTACCGGGTGATGACCGTGCCGCGGCGCTGCTGCGGCCGCCCGATGATCTCCAAGGGCATGCTTCAGGACGCCAAGGACCACGCCGCCTGGAATGTCGCCCGGCTGCTGCCCCACGTGGAGCAGGGAGTGCGGGTGGTGGGCCTGGAGCCCTCCTGCATCCTGACGCTCCGGGACGAGTACCCCGACCTTCTGCGCAACGAGCCGTCGCGCATGGTGGCGGGCCACACGCTGCTCATCGAGGAGTTGTTGATGCGGGACGAGGCGGCGGGCGCGTTGAAGAACGGCGACGCCGCCAGGCCGCCGGTGGTGCTGCACGGCCACTGCCACCAGAAGGCGCTGGTGGGCATGGCGCCCACGGTCTCGGTGCTGCGGGAAGCGGGCCACGACGTGCGCGAGGTGGATTCCGGCTGCTGCGGCATGGCCGGCTCCTTCGGCTTCGAGAAGGAGCACTACGACGTGTCCGTGGCCATCGCCAACCGCCGCCTGGTGCCGGCGGTGGAGGCCGCGCCCGAGGACGCGCGCGTGGTGGCGTCGGGAATCTCCTGCCGGCAGCAGATCGAGCACCTCACCGGGCGCCGGGCGCTCCATCCGGTGGAGGTGCTGTGGGAAGACGTCCGGGAAGCCGAGGGCTGAGGCGGTCATGGGCAGGATCGCGGCGTTACGCTGTCCGCAGTGCGGCTGGGAGGCGGTAACCGACGACACCTTCGCGTGCGGCTCCTGCGGGGCCGTGCTGGAGGTCCGCATGGACCTCGGACATCTCACCCGCTCTGACGTACGCATCATCCGCTCCAGCGCCGACAAAACCCTGTGGCGCTGGTTCGACTTCTTTCCAGTCAAGAGCCGCGGCTCGGTGGTGTCCCTGGGCGAGGGCTATACGCCGCTCATGCGTTGCCGGCGCCTGGGCGAGCACCTGGGGATGGAACGGCTCTACGTCAAGAACGACACGCTCCTGCCCACGGGCTCCCTCAAGGACCGCAGTAACAGCGTGGGCATCTCCCGCGCGGTGGAGCTGGGCTTCGACACCGTGGCGGTGCCGTCCACCGGCAACGCCGCCGCGTCGGTGGCCGCCTACGCCGCGGCCGCGGGTTTACGCAGCGTCGTCATGGTGCCGGCCGGCACCGATGCGGCCAAGGTGACCCAGGCCTATGCCTGCGGCGCCGAGGTGGTGACGGTGGAGGGAAGTCTCGACGAGATCGGGCCGTTCTACCGGGAGGCGGTCAAGGAGTTCGGCTGGTACGATTGTCTGTCCACCAACCCGTACCGCAACGAGGGCAAGAAGTCCTACGCCTTCGAGTTGTTCGATCAACTGGAAGAGCACGTGCCCAATTGGATCATCCACCCTACCGCCGGCGGGGCCGGCCTCGTGGCCATGTGGAAGGGCTACCAGGAGTTGCAAGGCCTCGGCTGGGTGCACCGGTTTCCCAGGCTGGTGGCGGCCCAGAGCGAGGCCGCGGCCCCCATCACGGCGGCGTTGAACACCAACAGCGCCACGGTGGAGCCGGTGGCAGCGGGCGCCACGGTGGCGGAGAGTATCCGGGTGGGCAACCCGCATGCGCTGGGGCTGCGCGCCCTGCGCGCGGTGCGGGCCAGCAACGGCACCGGCGTGGCGCTGACGGACGGTGAGACCCTCGAGGCCCGGGACCTGCTGGGGCGTTTGGCCGGAGTGTTCGCCGAGCCCTCGGCCGCGGTGTCGCTGGCCGCGGCGGCGCGGCTGCGCCGCGAGGGCGTTATCCGCGCCGACGACATGGTCGTGTGCAACATCACCGGCCACGGCCTCAAGCAGGTCGCCAGCGTCACTATTCCACCGGAGCAACTGCAACCGGTTGAGCCGAGCCTGGACGCCTTGAAGGCGCGGCTCGGGTGAACGAGGACACGGTTCGGAAATGACTTGGCGCCTTGGACAAGACATTTCCGTTCGCCCTGAGCCCTTCGACGAGGCTCAGGACAGGCGTAGCGAAGCGAAGTCGAAGAGCGCCGTTTCCAGCTCACCTCATGCGGGATCAGGAATGTCGGAAAGCGAAGGACAGCCATGAAGTTCGGATACTACCTGCTCAACACCTACGTTCCCGAGCTGGACGGAGATTCGCGCGAACTCTATGCCCGCTGGCTGGAGCAGATCGACGCCGCCGAGGAAATGGGCTTCGACAGCCTCTGGGTTACCGAGCACCACTTCCGGCTGTTCGGCGGCATGATGCCCAGTCCGCAGATGCTTCTGTCGGCGGCGTCGCAACGCACCCGGCGGCTCCAACTCGGCTCGGCGGTCTCGCTGGTGCCCATGCACCACCCGCTGCAGATCGCTGAGGACTACGCCATGCTGGACCTCCTGTCCGGCGGGCGTCTGCTCTTCGGCGCCGGCCGGGGCATGAGCCCCCACGAGTACGAGGTGTATGGACACGACTGGCCTACCGCGCAGCCGCGGCTGGTGGAGGCACTGGACGTCATCCGCATGGCCTGGACCGAGGAGACCGTGGAGTGGGACGGGGAGTTCTTCAGCTACCACGGCATGACCGTCCGGCCCAGGCCGCACCAGCAGCCCCATCCGCCCATCTACGTGCCCGCCAACCGGGACCTCGACAACTTCCGCATGATCGGAAGCCACGGCTACCACCTCATGACCCTGCCGTGGATCGGCAGCAACCAGGAGCAGCGTCCGCGCATCGAGGTCTACCTGGAAAGCCTGCGGGAAGCGGGCTACTCCGAGGAAGACCACGACGTCTTCGTCATGTACCCGATCTACGTGGGCGAGGACGACGACCGGGCTCGCGCCGAGGTGGAGGACGCCTGGCACCGTTGGCGCGAGTTCGCCCTCGACGAGGTCCGCCTCGACCCCGCCCGCGCGCCCATGGTGGACAGGATCTACGGGCGCCTGGCCTACGACATGATGGTGCAGGACAACCGCGGCGTCTTCGGCGGCCCCGACACCTGCATCCAGCACCTCAAGGTCATCATCGATGTCGTCGGCCCCAAACACATCGGACTGTGCTTCCACTTCGGCGGCCTCAAGCAGGACAAGGTCCTCGCCTCCATGGAGCGCTTCAGCCGCCACGTGGCGCCGGCGTTCGAGGTCTAGCCCGCGCGCACCGCCATCCCGGGGAGGCAACCCCGTGAAGGTAGTCTGTGCTTTCAGGGATACTTCGCCGGGACGAAGGTCTGGTCCGTGATGGGCGGGCGGACGTAGGCGCCGGCATCCGTCCGTTTCGGCAGCTTGATCGGTTCGGGCGTCAAGTCCTGATGGGGGATCAGGCTCAGCAGGTGGCTGATGCAGTTCAGCCGCGCGTGCTTCTTCACGTCCGCCTCGACCACGTACCACGGCGCCTGCTTGATGTCGGTGTGGGCGAACATCTCGTCCTTCGCTCTCGAATAGTCGACCCAGCGCCGCCGTGATTCCAGGTCCATCGGGCTCAGCTTCCAGCGTTTGTGCTTGGCTTTGAGCCGGCTCTGGAAGCGCCGCTCCTGTTCCTCGTCGGCGATCGAGAACCAGTACTTGATCAGTATGATTCCGGAGCGCACCAGCATGCGCTCGAACTCCGGGCAGCTACGCAGGAACTCCTGGTATTCCTCGTTGGTGCAAAAGCCCATGACCCGCTCGACCCCAGCGCGGTTGTACCAACTGCGGTCGAACAGCACCATCTCTCCAGCGGCCGGCAGATGGGGAACGTAACGCTGAAAGTACCACTGGGTCTGCTCGCGCTCGGTGGGCGCCGGCAACGCCACCACGCGGCAGATCCGGGGGCTCAGGTGCTGGGTGATGCGCTTGATGACGCCGCCCTTGCCCGCCGCGTCGCGACCCTCGAACAGCACCACCACCTTGAGCCCGTTTTGCTTGATCCATTCGAGCATGGTCACGAGCTCGATCTGGAGCCTGAGAAGGTCCTTCTCGTAACGTCTGTTGTCGATTTTCTTCGGCCGAGGCGCGGCCGCGCCGGCGCCGTCACCGACCGAGTCCTTCGTCTTCTTCTCATGCTTGTTCGTCTTGGCCATGTCTGCTCCTTTGAACGCACATGAATGCATCGCGCGGGCGACTCGCGAAGCCAGAAATACTCGAAAAGCAGGTTGCTTGTCCAGGACAGCAAGGTCTGCTCGGACGGGTCTGCCGTGCTGGTTCGAGGCACGGGCCGGTTGGAAACCCGCCCCTACACCTGATTGTCCATGCCTCCCTGCTCAGGCGCGGGGCTTTGTGTTAGACTCGGCGGGATGATCTCGACGGGAAGCATGGGACGGGTTGCGTCATGAGGGTCGAGGACTTCCGCGGGGAGGCGGCCCGGGTCATCGCCCGGCACGCGGAGCTCGAGAGCGACGCGGTGGAGCGCATGCTGACGGTGCCGCCGAAGCCGGACATGGGCGATTTCGCGTTCCCGTGCTTCACCCTCGCCAAGAAGCTGCGCAAGGCCCCGCCGGTCATCGCGAAAGAGATCGCCGAGAAGGCGGCCGGAGAGCTGGAGCTGCTGCGCGGCGCCCAGGCCCTGGGCGGCTACGTGAACTTGTCGGTGGACCGGACGCGCTACGCCGAGGCGGTGCTGCGCGAGGCGGTCACGGCGGGCGAGGCGTACGGCTGCAGCCGGGACGGCGCCGGCCACACCGTCGCCATCGACTACTCCTCCCCCAACATCGCCAAGCCCTTCCACGTGGGCCACCTGCGCTCCACCATCATCGGCGGCGCCCTGGTGCGCATCTTCGAGGCCCTCGGCCACAAGGTCGTGGGCATCAACCACGTGGGCGACTGGGGGACCCAGTTCGGCAGGCAGATCGTGGGCCTCAAGCGGTTCGGAAGGCCCGAGGACGCCGACGACCTCATGAGCCTCAACCGCCTGTACGTCAAGTTCCACGAGGAGGCGGACGGCGCCCCGGAGCTGGTGGAGGAGGCACGGGAATGGTTCCGCCGCCAGGAGGCCGGGGACGAGGTGGCGCTGGCGCTGTGGCGCAGGATCCGCGACACCAGCCTCGACTACTTCAAGCAGATATACGAACGGCTCGGCGTGCGTTTCGATTCCTACACGGGCGAGTCGTTCTTCAACGACAAGATGGACGCGGTCATCGAGGAAGCCCGCGCCAAGGGCCTGGCCACGGTGTCGGAAGGGGCGCTCATCATCGACCTGTCGGCGGAGGGCATCGACACACCGGCCCTGCTGGAGAAGGCCGACGGCACCACCCTCTACCTCACCCGGGACGTGGCCGCCGCCCGGTACCGGCACGACACCTACGGCTGCGACCGCATCGTGTACGTGGTGGCGAGCGGCCAGTCGCTGCACTTCCGGCAGCTCTTCGCCGTGTTGAAGCTGCTCGGCCACCCCTGGGCCGAGGACTGCGTGCACGTGAACTTCGGGCTGGTCCAGGGCATGTCAACCCGCAAGGGCAACGTCATCTACCTGGAGGAGCTGCTGGACGAGGCACGGGACCGGGCGCTGGCGTACATGCGCGGCCAGATCGAAAAGCGGCTCGACCTCGACGACGAGGAGACCGTGGCCGAGGCCGTCGGCATCGCCGCCATTTTCTTCGCGGACTTGTCCAAGCAGCGGATCAAGGACTACCGTTTCGACTGGGACCTGGCCATCTCCTTCGACGGCGACACCGGCCCCTACCTGATGAGCGCCCATGCCCGCATCGCCGGCATCCTGCGGAACTGCGGCCTCGATCCGGACCCGGATGCCGACGCCGCTCCGCTGGCGGAACCCGAGGCCCATCGGCTGGTGAGCCTGGTGGCCCGCTACCCCGACGTGCTGCGTGAAGCGGGCCGCCTCTACGAGCCCTCCGTGCTCGCCAACTACCTGCTGGAGCTGGCCCGCGGCCTGCACTCGAGCTACGCGGTCCTTCGGGTCAAGGGAGAGGAGGCCGGCAAGGCACAGGCCCGGCTGCTGCTCTTTACCGCGGTGAAGCAGGTGCTCCACAGCGGCCTCACGATCCTCGGCATCCAGCCCCTGGAGCGCATGTAGCCCGTGAAGTTCCTGCTGACCAACGACGACGGCATCGACGCGCCCGGCCTCGAGGTGCTGGAGCGGGCCGTGCGCGAATGGGGCGAGGTCGTTGTGGTGGCGCCGGCGGAGGTTCAGTCCGGCGTGGGCCACAAAGTCACCACGGACCGGCCCATCGCCGTGGAGCGCACCGATGACGGATGGTACAGCGTCCGGGCCAGCCCCGCGGACTGCGTCCGGATCGGCCTCACGGAGATCGCGCCGGATGCCTCCTGGGTGCTGTCGGGCGTCAACCGCGGAGCGAACCTGGGCGCCGACATCTACACCTCGGGCACCGTGGCGGCGGCCCGCGAGGCCGCGCTGCTGGGCTGCCGCTCCCTCGCCATCTCACAGTACGTGGCCAAGGGACGGCCGGTGGACTGGGAAGTCACGCACCGCCGGGCAGCGCCGGTGCTGAGAAGGATGCTCGCCGGCGAGTTGGCCAAGGGCGAGTTCTGGAACGTGAACCTGCCGCACCCGCCCACCGACGGGGCCGTGGACCTGGCGTTCTGCGCCCTGGACACCAAGCCCCTCGGCGTGGCCTACCGGAAGGAAGAAGGGGCGTTCGTCTACGATGCGGTGTACCAGGAACGCCCGCGGCAGCCGGGCCGGGACGTGGACGTGTGCCTGGGCGGGCGCGTGGCGGTGACGAAGCTGGTGCTGGACATCGCCGGGGAGGCAGTGAACCCCTCGGAAGAAGGACTCTTGCCGTGAACTATGTCGACGTTTTTCGGACGGTGGACGTGTCCACCCTGGCCGTCGTCAAGTCCGTCCTGGACAGCGCCGGCATCACCTACGTCGTGCAAGGCGAGTCGGCGTTGACTCTGCTGCCGGTGGGCCCCTTGTGGGGCGGCTTCGGCTCGGCCGGCGTGGCCGCGGTGATCCAGGTGCCGGAAGACGAGGCCGAAGAGGCCCTGGAGTTGCTGCAAGAAGTCACCGAACCGGAAGAAACCGACCCGGAAGGCGACGATTAACGCCTGCGCTCGGCGACCAGGCGGAACACCTCGGGATGGAGCGAGGGGTTGGCGGCGACAACCCCGTTACGCAGGGTGTCCGCCTGATTGAACCAGAACGGCCGGCCGTCCAGGTCCGTTACCACGGCGCCGGCTTCCTCGGCCAGCAGCACCCCGGCGCACACGTCCCATTCGTTCTTCGGCGCGAGGCTCACGATGAGGTCGGCGCGGCCGCCGGCGAACTCGGCGAGCTTGTGGGCGATGCTGCCGGTGGGCTTGATCTTCAGGATCCCCTCGAACTCCGCGAAGAGGCCCCGACGGGTTTCGCTCCGGCTCGCCACCAAAGTGGCGCCCTCCAGTTCGGCGCGATCGGACGCCCGCACGGGCTGTCCGTCGGCGAAGGTCCCGGAGCCGCGGCGGCAATACGTCATGCGGCCGGTGGCCGGGTTGTAGGCCACCGCCACCACCGGGGTCGTGCCCCGCACCAGCGCCACGGAAACGGCGAACTCGTCGATCCCCCGGATGAACTCCATGGTCCCGTCCAGCGGGTCCACGATCCATACCCATTCGTTGGTCAGCCGCTCGGCGCCGTCGGTCGACTCCTCCGACAACCAGCCGGTCTCGGGAAACGTCCCCAGCAGCGTTTCGTGCAGCACCTGGTTGGCCTCGATGTCCGCGGTGGTGACGGGGTTGCCGCCGCTCTTGTGACGGATGTCGTATTCCGACGTGTAGTAGGAGAGAAGCTTCTCGCCGGCCTGTCGTGCCGCCTCCCGCGCCGTGGTCAGCGCGTGTTCGAGGTCCATGCGTGTTCTCCTGTGTTGAGGGTGCGGGGGCCGGCGGCTATCCGGTGGCCGAGCCGCGTATCGACGCGGCGCGGCGCGTCACACCGCCAGCTCCACCAGCCTGGGCCGCAGGCTACGGCTGTCCAAACGGACGGTGGCCACGGCCACCGGCAGGGTGAAGCGCCGTGGCCCGGCGCTGCCCGGATTCAGGTAGATCACCCCGTCGCGTCGCTGGATGGACGGCTTGTGCGAATGGCCGCTGATCACCAGGCGGCAGCCTTCCGGCGCCGCCGTCAATGCCTTGAGATTGTGGATCACGTGGATGCGCGCGCCGCCCACCTCCACGGTGCGTTCCTCGGGCAGCTCGTCGGCCCAGGCGCCCCGGTCGACGTTGCCCCGCACCGCGGCCACCGGGGCCAGGGCGCGAAGGCGCTCCAACACCTCGGGCGCGCCCACGTCCCCGGCGTGGATGATCAGGTCCGAGCCGCGCAAGGCCCCCAGCGCCTGGGGGCGCACCAGACCGTGAGTGTCCGAGATGACACCGATGCGGCACGCCCCCGTATCCTGGCTTGTCATGCGTTGCTTGCGCTCTTTCGCGTACCGCCGCGTCGTAACGCCAACCGGACTTCACGCGACCCGTATCACCCGCTTGCCTTGCATGATCTCGGGGTCGTGGTTGGGGAACGACAGCTCCGGACTCGACGCCACCTGGAGCGCCCGGTCCAGCGCCACCACCGAGTCCGGCAGGTTGAAGTACCAGCCCACCGGGATGCGCTCGCGCAGGTTGCGGTAGGTGTAGGCGATGTCGCCGCACAGCACGGCCTTGCCCCGCGCCGTCTCCACGGCGACCATCTGGGAGCCGGGGGTGTGGCCGCCAGCCCTCAGGAGCTCCACCCCGGGGACCAGTAGGTGGTCGCCGTCCACCAGCGTGACGCGGGCGTCGTCCACGAGCCGTTGCAGCGCCGGACGCACCTTGGGCCGGATCAGCTTGTTCAGGTAGTCGAAGCGCATCATCGGCCCGGTCCAGAACTCGTACTCGTCTTTCTGGATGACGAAGTTCGCCTTGGGAAAGAAGTCGAAACCGGTGAAGTGGTCGATGTGGAAATGGGTGACGATGACGGTGGCCACGTCTTCGGGTCGTATCCCGAGTTCACCGAGCAACTCCGCCGGCTCCCGAAACTCCTTGCCCTGGGCCCACTCCGCGGGGACGTAGTCGGGATGGTACGCCGTATCCACCACCACCGGGCCGTCCGGGGTCTCGATGCACCAGACGATATAGGGTACCGGCTCGTCCCGCTCCGCGTCGCTTCGGATGCACGGCATGATGCCCGAGGGGCGCCAGTTCTCGGCGATGCCGACGGTCATGGCAAAGATCTTGTGGTCCATGAAGGCCTCCCTGTGGCGGGCCGGCGGCCCGAACCGCCGTTGGTAACCCTAACAGCGGCACCGCCGCCCGTCCACCGTCACCCGTGGGAGCCCGTGCGGCTCCGGTCCTCGTTTCCCTGCGTCCGGGGCAACGTGTATACTCCGCCCATGGGTTCGGAGGAGGCCAGGGCGCGTTGCGCGGGGAGGTTTTCGCGGTGAGCGGCGCACCCGGGGCGGCGGAGTTGCGGGAGATGCTGTCCGAGGCCCGCGGCATCGTCCGGCAGACGCGGGCGCTGATCGACGCCGCGCTGGAGAAGGGCTTCACCCACCGCTCCAAGGCCGACGGCAGCTTCGTGACGGACGTGGATATCGCCGTGGAGGAGAAGGCCCGGACCCTGCTGGCGTCGCGCTTTCCCGCCCACCGCATCATCGGCGAGGAGCTGTCAGACACCGAAGGCGGCCAGGCCCTTACCTGGGTCATCGATCCCATCGACGGCACCAAGAGCTTCCGGCACGGCGTGCCGCTGTACGGCACGCTGCTGGCCCTGCTCCACGGCGAAGACCCGGTCCTCGGCATCATCGACCTGCCGGGCCTGGACAGGACCTACAGCGCGGCAAGGGGCCTCGGGACCCGCTGCAACGATGAGGATCTCAAGCTGCGAGATCTGCGCGCCGACGAGCTTCTGGAAAAGGAAATCATCAGCATCGGGGACCGGCAGCAGTTCGTCAGCGCCGGCCGCGTGGACGTGTTCGACGCGTTGATGGAGGGCCACCCCGCGGTGCGGACCTACACCGACTGCTTCGGCCACGCGCTGGCCCTCGAGGGTTCGGTGGGAGCCATGGTGGACTTCGACCTGCGTCTCTGGGACACCATGGCCAGCAAGGTGTTGATGGAGGAGGCCGGCGGCCGTTACGTGAGCTTCCAGAGGGCGGGGAAGGACCTTCGCGACCGCCGTTTCGACGTCGTTCTGGGCAAGCCGCGAGTCGTGGAGTGGGTCCTCGACCGCATCGCGGGCCAAGCCGAGCCATAGATGTTAACACACGCCAGGAGGTATTCCTTGAGACACTTTGGGACGGCACTCAAGTGCCTTGTAGCGGCCATCGTTTTATTTCTGGGCGCCGCGGCGTTCGGCCCAACAGCAGAGGGAGGAGACAGACCTGTGGTGATTTTTTCAACGTCGATGGGCGACATCACGATCGAGTTACTTACCGAGGAAGCCCCGATCACGGCGAAGAACTTTCTCGACTACGTCGACGCCGGTTTCTTTGACGGCACCATCTTTCATCGGGTCATTCCCGGTTTCGTGATCCAGGGCGGCGGCTTTACCGCCGACATGAACCAGAAGGAGACCCGGGCGCCCATCAAGAACGAGGCCGACAACGGCGTCAAGAACGCCCGCGGCACGCTGTCCATGGCGCGGACGTCGGACATCAACAGCGCCACCTCCCAGTTCTTCATTAACCTGAAGGACAACGAGTTCCTGGACCACGGCACCCGGGACTTCGGCTACGCGGTGTTCGGCAAGGTGGTGGAGGGCATGGACGTGGTGGACCAGATCGCCGGCGTGAAGACCGGCGACCGCGGCCATCACAGCGACGTGCCGATGGAGCCCATCGTCACCAACACCGCCCGGCGCAAGGAGTCCGCGAAGTAGGCAGCCTAGGCGGTCCGCCACTCACAGATCGCTTCCACCACTTCCCGCCAGATGTCCTCGGCCTCCCGGCCCAGGCGTTTGGGGACGCGGAAGTCGTGGTTGCCGCCTTCGATGACGTGGGTCCGGGCCGGCGCCTGGACCCGCTTCAGCACCTCGTCCAACAGGTCGAGGCGACAGAAGGGGTCGTTGGTGCCTTCCACGAACAGCATGGGCGCGGCGATCTTCACGAGGTTGTCGGCCCGGAGCCGGTCGTGGCGCTTGGGCGCGTGCAGCGGGTAGCCGAGGAAGACGAGCCCCGCCAAGCCTTGCTCCCCGGCGTCCGCCTCCTTGGCGGCGATGTTGGCGGCGATGCGGCCGCCCATGGATTTGCCGCCGATGAAGAGCCGCCCCGGCGCCGGGCGGAGAGTCTCCCGCACGTGGGCCAGCACCCGCTCGAAGGCGTCCTCCAGCCGGGGGCCGGGGTCGGGGGCCTTCCGGCCCAGCTCCTTGTACGGGAAGTTGAACTTCACCGAGAGCCAGCCCGACCGCGCCAACGACTCGTGAAAGAAGGTCATGAACGGGTGGTGCATGTCCGTGCCCGCGCCGTGGGCGAGGACGATGACGTCGGTCTGGCCGGCGCGGTACGCGGCCGGCTCGGCTACCACCGCGGACACCTGCATGCCGCGGTCCACGGGGATCGTCTCGGTGTGTTGACGGAGAGCGGTCATGTCGTTCCTTCAGTGGACCGTCTCGCCGCCTGAAGGTCCTCCAGCTTGAGGGTATCGTAGAGGTAGTTGTTGAGCGGGGTGGCGACGCCGTGGACACGGCCCATGCGCGACACGTAGCCGCACAGCGAGTCGATCTCGAGGCGCCTCCCCGCCTCCAGGTCATGGCACATGCTCCCCTTGCCGGAGGGGTCCTGTTGCGCCATGAAGCGGTAGTTGGCGGCGTCGGATTCCGGCTCCAGCGGGATCCCCATGGCCAGCGCCAGTTGGTAGACCTCCCGCATCACCTCCCGCGCCATGCGCGCGGTGCCGTCGTAGCCGAGGATCTCGCCCAAGGGCCGCCGGGTCAGCGCGGTCATGCCGCTCACCGCGCAGATCAGGATGAATTTGTTCCATAGCTCGATGCGGATGTCCCCGGAGAGGCGGGCGTCGACCTGGGCTTCGCGCATGACGCCGACGATCTCCTGGCCCCTGGGACTGCCGCCACCGCCCAGGCGGCCGAACACGATCTTGCGAGGCCCGGCGGTCTGGTGGATCCTGCCCGGCGCCGCGATGGTGCTGAAGACGTAGGCGGCCCCCTCCATGACCCGGTTCTCGCCGAACTCCCGCGCCAGCAACTCGCCGTTGTCGACGCCGTTCTGGAGGGAGATGACGACGGTTTCCGGTCCGATCATCGGCCTCATGAAGGGGATCACCGTGTCGTTGGCGGTCGTCTTGACGCAGTAAAGGATTACGTCGCACCGCCCGGCCTCTGCCGCATCGTCGGTGAACAGCGTATCCCGGACGTTGAACGCGCCCGGCTCCACCGACTCCACGGCGAGCCCGTGTTCCCTCAGCGCCTGGAGATGGCCGCCCCTGGCGATGAAGCACACCGGCAGCCCCGCCCGGGCCAGCAGCCCGCCGAAGTAACCCCCCACGCCGCCGGTCCCCATGATCCCGAACCGCATGATCTTCCGTATCCGTTCTAGGGGACGAGCACGATCTTGCCGAAGAACTCGCTGCGCTCCATGAGGTCGTGGGCGCGGGCGGCCTCGCGGAGCGGCAGTACCTCGGACACGACGCCGCGGAGCTTTCCGCCGCGCACCAGGGTCATGACCGCGGGCATGTCGTCCCGCGGCCGCATGGTGGTGCCCATGAGGGTCAGCTCGCGGGTCCAGAGCTGCCCCAGGTGCAGCTCCACCCGGTGGCCGGCGGTGACCCCGGAGTTGATGAAGCGGCCGCCCCGCCGGAGGCTGGCGAAGCACTCCCCCCAGACCGCCGCGCCCACGTGCTCGAAGAGGACGTGCACGCCCTCGCCGCCGGTCAGCTCCAGGACCTTCTTGCTGAACTCGGGGAACACCTTGTAGTTGATGCCCGCGTCCGCGCCCAGCTCGGCGGCCTTGTCGAGCTTCCATTGAGCGCTGGCGGTGGTGATGACCCGCGCTCCCAACAGCTTGCCGAGCTGGATGGCGCCGCTGCCGATGCCGCTGCCCGCGGCGATCACCAGCAGGTCCTCTCCCGACTTCAGCATGGCCCGGCGCACCAGCATGCGCCAGGCGGTGCCGAAGGGCACCGCGATGCACGCCGCTTCCTCGAACGACATCCACTCGGGGAAGGGGTAGGCGTCGGCGGCTTCCATCCGCGCGAGTTCCGCGTAGCCGCCGCCTCTGCACCGCCCGAGCGCCCGGTCGCCGATCTTGAAGGTGGTTACCTCCGGCCCGGTCCTCACCACCTCGCCGGCGACCTCCAGACCCGGGACGTGGGGCAGGGTCGGCTTGACACCGTGGGTGCCCGCTCGGGCGAACAGGTCCCGGCGGTTGAGCGCTGCCGCCTTGACCTGGACCAGCAGGTCGCCGGCGCCGATTACGGGTTCGGCAACGTCGCCGTAGGTCAGGACCTCGGGGCCGCCGGTTTCAGGGATGAAGACCGCCTTCATGGTTCGGGTGTCCTTGCGGTAAACAGGGATGCGCCTCAGAAGCGCGCCTTCTGCAGCTCCTCCAGAAAGTTCCCATACTCTTCCTCGCCGCCGCTCTCCCAATGCTCGAGCAGCGCCGAGCCCACGATGGCGATCTCGCAACTGCCGTGAAGCTGCCGCACGTCGTCGCCGCCAGCGATGCCGAAGCCCAGGGCGAGGGGCACGTCGGTGGCGGCGCGGTAGCGGGCCGCGAGGGCGTCGATGCCCGCCTTCAGGTCGGTGCGCTTGCCCGTCACCCCGCGCCGCGCCACGCCGTAGACGAAACCGCGGCCGTGGCGCCCGATCTCGGCCAGCCGCGCGTCGGTGTTGGTGGGCGTGAACAGCGCCACCGGCGTCAACCCGTGGGTCTCGCTCAGCGGGAAGAGGTCGTGGTACTCCTCGATGGGCAGGTCGGGGACGATGAAGCCCGCCCCCCCAGCCGCCCTCAGCCGCTCGCAGAAGGCGCGGTGGGTGAGCCGGAACACGGTGTTGTAGTAGCCCATCATCACGTGAGGGAACCCGAAGCGCTCGGTGGCCCGCGCCATGAACTCGAAGTACTGGTCGGTGGAAAGGCCCCTTCTGAGCGCTTCCTGGTTGGCCCGGGCGAACACCGGCCCGTCGGCGATGGGCTCGCTGAAGGGCATCTGCAACTCCACCAGATCCACGTCCGCCCGCTCCATCCGCTCCAGCATCCGCCAGTTCACGTCGAGCGACGGATAGCCCACGATGACGTGGGTCATCAGCAGGATCTTACGCGAGCCCAACCGGCTTTGTATGTAGGTCCGGAGGCTCAACGGCCGGCTTTCCTCTGCAGGAACCGTTGCCAGCCGGGGTCCTTGAGCGCCTCGGCGATGGTGAAGATGTCCTTGTCGCCGCGGCCGGAAAGGGTCAGCAGCACGGTCTTGTCCCTGCTCATGCCCGGGGCCTCGCGGATGGCGCCGGCGACGGCGTGGGCGCTTTCCAGGGCCGCGATGATGCCTTCCCGGCGCAGGAGCGTCTGGAACGCCTCCAGCACCTCGCCGTCGGTGGCCGCCTCGTAGCGGACCCGTCCACTCTCCCGCAGGCAAGCGAGGATCGGGCTCACGCCGATGTAGTCCAGCCCCGCGGCCACGGAGTGGGTGTGGCGCATCTGGCCTTCCTCGTCCTGGAGGAAGTAGGTCTTGTAGCCCTGGGCCACGCCGGGACTGCCGTCCGTGCCCGCGAGCCGGGCGGCGTGGCGCCCGGTTTCCAGTCCTTCGCCGCCGGCCTCGATCCCGACGAGTTCCACCTCCCCGTCGTCCAGGAAGCCCAGAAAGGTGCCGGTGGCGTTGGAGCCGCCGCCGACGCAGCAGTACACCCGGTCCGGCAGGCGCCCGGTGGCGGCCAGCATCTGCTCGCGGCACTCCTGCCCGATGATCTGCTGGAACCAGGCCACCATCTGCGGGAACGGGTGCGGCCCGCAGGCGGTCCCCAGCACGTAGTGGGTGTCGTCCATGGAGAACGCCCAGTCCCGCAGGCACTGGTTGATGGCGTCCTTCAGGGTGGCCGAGCCGTCCTCCACCGATACCACCTCGGCGCCCAGCCGCTCCATCCAGAAGACGTTGGGCCGCTGCCGCTCCACGTCCACCGCGCCCATGTAGATGGTGCACTTGAGCCCCAGCCGCGCCGCCATGGTGGCGGTGGCGACGCCGTGCTGCCCGGCGCCGGTCTCGGCGATGACGCGCTTCTTGCCCATGCGCGCCACCAGCAGCCCCTGGCCCATGACGTTGTTGATCTTGTGCGAGCCGGTCTGGTTGAGGTCCTCCCGCTTCATGTAGATGGCGGGACCGCCCAAGGCTTCGCTCAGGTTCCTGAGAGGGGTGAGGGGCGTCGGCCGGCACGAGTAGGTCTGCATGACCGTCCGGAACTCCTCCCAGAACGACGGGTCCCTGCGCGCGTCCTCGAAGGCGGCGATCAGCTCGTCCAGGGTCGTGCGCAGGATCTCCGGCGTGAACGCGCCGCCGTAGGCGCCGAAGTAACCGGTGCGTGCTTCCACGTTTTTCAGCAAACTGTCGAGCATGGTCTGAGGACGGACACGCAAAGGAGAGGTTGTCTTTCGGAAGTACCGCTCACGGAACGGTTTAAGGAGACTTGGCGAGTAAGTCAAACAGCGCGGGTTCCATGAAGGCCGGTCGGAAATGCTATCATTGGAACAAAGAGCACGTGCACGAGGAGGCCCGTTCTTCCCTCCGTCATTCCGCGACCCTCCGTCATTTGTATGTTGAGAAAGCCTCTCAGATCGGCCAATTTGAGGGGTAGGCATGCGGGGGGAGCCGCACGTCATAGGGTGAGAGTCTTTAGGGGCTCTGCACCGGGCGGGAGTAGGACACCCCGCATGCCAGTTGTCGCTCCGAACAGATACCGGGGGGTAGTGGCCCCGCATAAGCAAGTGTGGAGGACAGCGTCATCCTAGCAGAAGAGGAGGCGGGCATGAAGGTATATGCAGGGCTAGATGTAGGCAAGCGGGAGTTGGTGGTGTGGGTGATGGGCGAGGGGTTGCGGCGGTTCAGGAATGAGGCAGGGGGCATCCGGGAGATGCGGGAGTGGCTGAGAGCGGAGGGGGTGAAGCAGGTGGTGTGTGAGGCGACGGGGGGCTACGAGCGGGGGGTGGTAGCGGGACTGAAGGGGAGTGGGGTGGCGGTGCACGTGGCGCATCCGACGCGGGTACGGGGGTTTGCGCAGGCGCTGGGGCGTGGGGCCAAGACCGATCCTATGGACGCGGAGGTGCTGGCGCATTACGGCGCGATGATGAAGGTGGAGGGGGAGGAGGAGGGGGACGGTGCCAGTGAGGAGTTACGGGAGGTGTTGGGACGTAGGCAGCAGTTGGTGCAGCAGCGAGTGCAGGAACTCAATCGGCTGGAGAAGGGGCTTCGGGGGGCGAACAAGAAGTCCTGTGAGCGCCATGTGGCATGGCTGGACAAGGAGATCGCGCGGCTGGACAAGGCCCTCCAGGCGCTGTGGCGGCGTCACCCGGAGTTGCGGGAACGGGCGGCCCTGTATCAGAGCGTGAAGGGCGTGGGAGAGCTCACCGCGGCCACCTTGCTCGGGTACTTGCCCGAACTGGGCCGAGGGTGCGGCAGAGGCTTGACCTCCTTGGCGGGCTTGGCGCCTTGGTCCCACGACAGCGGCCGGCGTCAAGGCTACCGCGCCATCCGCGGTGGCCGTGGCACCGTCCGTCGGGCCTTGTACATGGCCGCGCTGTCAGCGACACGGTGCAACCCCGAACTGGGTGGTTTCTATCGTCGGTTGCGGCGCCGCGGCAAGCCCGCAAAGGTGGCCCTGGTGGCGGTGATGCGAAAGCTCTTGTTGCAACTCCATGCCATCGCACGCCGTGGCACCCCGTGGTTGCCGACCCCCAACCCACAGCCACTTAGCCCTTGACTCCCATCACAGATACTCCCGCGAAAGCGGGAATCCAGGGGGCGGGGTGGTGGAGGGTGGCGCGAACGAAGGGAGGCCCGTTGATGAAGATACTGGTGACCGGAGCGACTGGACTGGTGGGCAGTGCGTTGGTCCCGTTTCTTGCCGGCGGCGGCCATGAAGTGGTGCGCTTGGGCCGGACCGCGCCGGAAGCCAGCGACATCCGCTGGGACCCGGACGCCGGGGTGATCGAGACGGGCGCACTGGAGGGATTCGACGGGGTCGTCCACCTGGCCGGCGAAAACATCGCCACCGGGCGCTGGACCGCGGAGAAGAAGCGCCGCATCAAGGAGAGCCGCGTGAGGGGCACGTCGTTGCTGGCCGCCACGCTGGCGGGTCTCGAACGGCCGCCGCGGGTGCTGGTCTCCGCCTCGGCCATCGGCTTCTATGGCGACCGCGGCGAAGAGGATCTCACCGAGGGGAGCGCGGCGGGCTCCGGATTCCTTTCCGAGGTGTGCCGCGAGTGGGAGGCGGCCACCGGAGCCGCGGAAGGGAAGGGCATCCGGGTGGCCCATGCCCGGTTGGGCGTCGTGCTCAGCAAGAACGGGGGCGCCCTGGCCAAGATGTTGACCCCCTTCAGGCTCGGCGCCGGAGGCATCATCGGCAACGGCCGGCAGTATATGAGCTGGATCACCCTGGACGACACCGTGGCCGCCATCGGTCACCTGCTGTCCACCGAATCGGCGGCGGGGCCCGTGAACGTGGTGGCGCCCGTGCCCGTGACCAACCACGAGTTTACCAAGACTCTCGGCCGCGTGCTGCGGCGTCCCACCCTGTTCCCGATGCCCGGGTTCGCGGCGCGGCTCGCCTTCGGCGAGATGGCCGACGCGTTGCTGCTGGCCAGCACTCGCGTCAAGCCCGCCGGCCTGCTGGACTCCGGGTACGCGTTCCGTCACGGCTCCCTGGAAGAAGGTTTGCGCCACGTCCTCGGCGCGCGGTGATGGATCCGTCCGCGCTCAGTTTCGCCGGCGTCTCGAAGGTGTACGACGGGGCGGGCTCCGCGGAGCGCTACGCGCTGCGCGACGTCTCCTTCGAGATCGCCTCGGGCCAGACCGCGGCCATCGTCGGCCGCAGCGGCAGCGGCAAGTCCACGCTGCTGCACCTCGCCGCCGGCATCGACGTGCCCACCCGCGGGTCGGTGGCGGTGCGCGGCACGCCCCTGGAGGGTCTCAACGAGACCGCCCGCACCCGGCTCCGCCGGCGCGACATCGGGTTCGTCTTTCAGTTGTTCCACCTCCTTCCACACCTGACGGTGCGGGACAACGTCGCCCTGCCGGACCTCATCGCGGGGGTGCGGGAACGGGACTACCGCGAGCGGGTGGCGGCGCTGCTGGAGCGGGTGGACCTTCCCGACCGGGCCGATGACCCGGTGGCCGGGCTGAGCGGCGGCGAGATGCAGCGGGTCGCCATCTGCCGGGCGCTGCTGCGCCGGCCTCGCCTGTTGCTGGCGGACGAGCCCACCGGCAGCCTGGACGACGCCAGCGGCGGGGTGGTGATGGACCTCATGCTGAAAATGGTGGCGGAGGAGGGCGCCACCCTGGTCTACGCCACCCACAGCCGCGAGCTGGCGTCCATGGCGGACCGCACCCTGCGGCTCCACAGCGGCCTTCTGGAGGAGGCCGACGCCCCCGGGTGAACGCCGGAACGATGGTACGCTACTTCTACAGGACCGTGTCCGCCCACTGGCGCACCAATCCCGTGCTCTACGCTCTTACCGTCCTCGGCGTGGCCCTGGGGGTGGCCTCGGTCATCAGCATCCGCATCCTCAACCAGAGCGCAGTGGCTTCATTTGCCGCCGGGGTCCGCACCATCGGCGGCGCGGCGGATATCGTCGTCACCGGCAAGGGCGGCACTCTTCCCGACGCGGCGTACCCGCTTGTCCGGGGCACGCCTGGGGTAACCGCGGCCTGGCCGGTCTTCGAGACCACGGTAGCGGTGGATGGACGGCCCGGCACGTTCGCGCGGCTTCTGGGTGTGGACCTGCTGGCGCCCGCCCCGGACCTTTGGGGGGCGTTTTCGGGATTCGCGCCGGGCGCGCCGGCCGCCGCCGGCCGCGGCTGGGCGGCGGCCACCCCGGAGCTGGCAAGGGTCATGGGATGGGTGCCGGGCGACCGCTTCAAGGTCCGTGACGGCGCCGGCTCGCGACAGCTCCGGTTCGGGGCGTTGATCGACTTCGAGCGGTGGGGCGCGTCCGGAGAGCGCCAGGCGCTGGTGATGGACATCGCGGACGCCCAGTCCCTGTTCGGCGGCGCCGGGACCCTCCACCGCATCGGCGTGGCGGCGGCCGAGGGCGCCGATCTTCCGGCGCTGGCGGCCCGAATCGAGGACAGGCTCGACGGCCGGGCGGACGCGGTGACACCGTCGGAGCGCACCGGCCAGGCGCGGGAGCTCCTCGGGGCGTTCCGGTTGAACCTTACCGCCATGAGCCTGGTGAGCCTCCTGGTGGGGACGTTCCTTGTGTTCAGCAGCATGCGCGCCTGTCTGGTGTGGCAGCGCAGGGAGTTCGGGGTGCTGCGGTCCTTGGGTTCAACCCCGGGCCAGGTCCTGGCGCTGATCCTGGGAGAGGCCGCGTTGCTCGGGGTCATGGGAGTGGGCATCGGCATTCTTGCGGGCTACTGGACCGCGGTCTGGAACCTGGAGGCGGTGAGTTCCACCCTGACCAACGTCTACATGCTCCGGGAGATCGAGTCGTTGGAGCTCTCGGGCGGCACCCTGGCGCTGGCCGTGTTCGCGGGCCTGGGGGGCGCTCTGAGCGGCACCTTGCTGCCTGCCCTGGACGTGTGGCGAAGGGACACGCGGACGCTGCTCGATACCTTGCCGGCCCAGTCGGCGGGAACGGCCGGCACTCGCGTGCTCTTCCGTCTCGGCCTCGTGCTCGTCGCCGGGGCGCTGGCGTGGTACTGGCTGATCGGCTGGCGCTGGCGGCTCACGGGCTTCGTCCTTTCCACCGCCGTGATGCTGTGTCTGCCGCTGTTGACCCCTTGGCTGGTGCAGCGTCTTACCGCGTGGATCCGGGTCCCGGACTTCGGCTTCCGGTATGGGGTCCGGAGCCTCGGGGCGACCCTGGCCAACACCTCGTTCTCGGTATCGTCCCTGGCCATGGCCGTGTGCCTGCTGGTGGGCATCACCCTGCTGGTGGAGAGTTTCCGCGAGACCCTGGTGCGCTGGGTGGACCGTTCACTCACCGCCGACGTCTTCGTGACCGCGACCGTCGGAGCGCGGCCCGGGCCGGACGCGACCCTGAGCGCGCAACTCGTGGAGCGGCTGGCGAGCAGGCCCGACGTGGAGGGAGTCGGTCCGCTGCGCCGCCTGTTCCTGGACGTGGAGGGCCGGCGCGTGGCGGTGGTGGGCGTAGACCTCAACCGTCCGGCGGCGCGGCAGCGCCTGGCGCTTCTGTCGGGCGGGGATGGCGCGGAGCGCGCGATGCGGGAGCGCGGCATCCTCATCGGCGAGCCGCTGTCCTCGAGCGCGTCGGTCACGGTGGGGGATACGATAGAGATCGCAGGGGCGCAGGGACCGGTGCGCCTGCCGGTGTCGGGGATCTACCGGGACTACACGCAGGGCGGCTCGGTCACCATGGATCTCGGCCTCATGGCGGAAACGTTGGGTCCCGGTGACCTCACCAGCATCGCGCTTCAACTGAGGCTGGGCGCGGACCCGGAAGCGGTGGCGGCGGGCATCGAAAGCCGGCATCCGGGCGGCTCCCTGCGAGTGCGTAGCAACCGCCACCTGAAGGAGGACATTCTCCGCGTCTTCGACCAGACCTTCGCGGTGACCCGGATCCTCCAGGTCATGAGCCTGATCATCGCGGCCTGCGCCATCACCCTGACGCTCCTGGTGGTGGCGCAGGAGAAGGCGAGCGAGATCGCCCTGTACCGCACGCTGGGCGCCTTTCGCAGGCAGGTGTTCTTGCTGTTCGTCAGCAAGGGGACCGCCATGGCATTCCTGGGTCTGGTGCTGGGCTTCGCCGGCGGCATCGGCCTCGGTGCGATCCTGATCTTCGTCATCCAGAAGAGCTACTTCGGCTGGAGCATCGAGTGGGCCTGGCCGTGGTGGCCGCTGGCCGGAGAGGCCCTCGCCATCGTATGCGCCGCGGTGCTGGCGAGCCTCTACCCGGCGTTCAAGGCCAGCCGAACACCGGCCAACGAGCTGTGCCATGCGGATGCGTGAGAAGATGGCATGTGTCCTGGCGCTGGCCGCGGCGGTGCTTTGGCCCGGGATCGCTCCCCACGCCTGGACCCCGGCTCAACCCGGCTACGAGTGGTCGTTTCCCCGGGATCACTGGGCGCGCGGCGGCTACAAGACCGAGTGGTGGTACTTCACGGGACATCTCCGCACCGCGGGAGAATCCGCCCGTCTCTTGGGCTACCAGTTCACTTTCTTCAGGATCGGCGTGTCGGAAGACGCCCGTAGTGGCGGTTCCGCCTGGGCCGCCAACGACATCATCATGGGTCACGCCGCCCTTACCGACCTGGAAACCGGCCGGCACCGCTTCAGCGAGCTGGTGGCGCGGGCCGCGCCCCTGCTGGCCGGCTTCGGCCGCCATCCGGACCCGCGCATCGCCTGGAGCGTCGGTCCTCCGGGCACGCCCGACGAATGGCAGCTCCGCTGGAACGGCGACGGTTTCGACTTCATCATGTCGGACGCCGGGAAGTCCTTCGGCTTCCAGCTTTCCACCCGCCCGCTCAAGCCCGTGGTGTTCCAGGGTCCCGGCGGCCTGAGCCGCAAAGGGGAGGGCGCCACCGAGGCCAGCCACTACTACAGCTTCACCCGCATGGCCACCACCGGCACGGTCCGCCTGGAAGGAAAGGAGTGGGAGGTCAGCGGCACGAGCTGGATGGACAAGGAGTTCGGCTCCAACCAGCTCGGCGAGGAGACCGAAGGGTGGGACTGGTTCAGCCTCCAGCTCGACGACGGCCGCGAGGTCATGCTCTACGTCCTCCGAAACCGCGACGGCGGCACGCGCTACGCCGGCGCTACGCTGGTGGACCCTGAGGGCGGCGTGCGCTATCTCCGTCCGGGCGAGTGGGAGTTGAACACGACCGGTCGATGGAACAGCCCTGCCACGGGCGCACCTTATCCCGCCCGCTGGACTCTCGATATCCCGTCCGCCAGCATCCGCACGGTCATCACCCGCAAGGTCGCGGATCAGGAGAACCGTAGCGTGCTGATCCCGAACCTGTTCTACTGGGAAGGTTCCGTCCAAGTGGAGTCCAGGGAAGGGGAGAAAATCGGACAGGGCTACGTGGAGTTGACGGGGTATGGCGAGGATAGCCGACCGCCGATTTGAAATACGTGCCTTCGAAACCGGAAAAGAAGGAGCTTGTGCATCGCGTCGTAACGGTGGCACGCGAGGTGCAACGAGAACCCTCACCGGTGGCACTGTACGGCCGTCCGCGGTCCGGGCTCAAGGCCGCCGGTGGTTGAGCAGCAAGTGATCGTTGGTGTCTTGGACGACATGGACGCCGAAATCACTGCACTGGAAGCTAGGCTCTCCAAGGCCCGCCAGATCAAGCAGGGCATGATGCAGGAACTGCTCGCCGGAAGGACTCGGCTTGTATGAAAGAAGCCCAGCACACCGAATGGAAACAGAGTTGGCGCGACGAGTATCTGCGTTGGATCTGCGGCTTTGCCAATGCCGAGGGAGGTGTGCTGATCATCGGGCGCAATGATAGGGGAGTTGCGGTCGGCGTGAATAATGCCAGGAGGCTACTGGAGGAACTGCCCAACAAGGTACGCGATCTCCTCGGCATCGTGGTCGCTGTCAACTTGGTGATGGAAGCGGGCAAGGAGTTGGTTGAAATCCGCGTCGAGCCCTATCCGAGTCCGATCAGTTACAAAGGCGAATACCACTATCGCAGCGGCAGCACCAAGCAGGTACTGAAGGGAGCAGCGCTCCAGCGTTTCCTGATGCGCAGGCAAGGGCGGCATTGGGATGACGCGCCTGTGCCTGGGTTCGACGCCGCGGATTGCAGCCAGGACGCATTCCGATTGTTCAGGACCAGGGCCATGGAAAGCAGGCGCGTCAGTGAAGAGGCGCTAAGGGACGAGAATGAGTCCTTGCTGGAAAGCCTGCAACTCAGAGACGGGCAGTACTTCAAACGGGCGGCGACCCTGCTCTTCTCCGAGAACCCGGAACGCCATGTCAGCGGCGCCTACATCAAGATCGGTTTCTTCATCACTGATGACGATTTGCGGTATCAGGACGAGATCCACGGCAACCTTTTCATGCAGGCTGAGAAAACGCTCGATCTCATGTTCTCCAAGTACCTGAAGGCGTACATCAGCTATGAAGGTCTCCAGCGGCTGGAGAAGTTCCTCTTCCCTTATCCGGCCGTGCGTGAAGCGCTGCTCAATGCCGTGGTCCATAAAGACTACAGCAGCGGTATACCGATCCAGGTCAGTGTGTACGATGACAAGATAGTGCTGTGGAATTCCGGGCAGTTACCGCAGGATTGGACACTTGAACGACTCCTGGGCAAACATCCTTCAGCTCCCTACAACCCGCTCATCGCCGGTGCCTTCTTTCGCGCCGGCTACATTGAAGCCTGGGGTCGCGGCATCGAGAAGATCAATCGCGAGTGCCGCGAGCATGGCATTGATCCGCCCCTTTATGACAGCGGCATGTCCGGTTTGATGGTGACCTTCCGTGCCAACCCTCAGCACTTGGTTGCAGCGCTCGGTGAGGCTGGGGCAAACCGGATCTTGGAAGGCGGGGTCGGAGAAAAGGTCGGAGAAAAGGTCGGAGAAAAGGTCGGAGAAAAGGTCGGAGAAAAGGTCGGAGAAAAGGTCGGAGATAAACTGACACCCAACCAGCAGCAGATTCTGGACCTGCTGAGGCAGCATCCTCACATGTCGGCAATCGAGCTGGCACAGCAGATTGGGATTTCCAGCCGAAAGACAGAGCAGAACATCGCCAGACTGAAGGAACTGCGACTCCTCGAGCGTATCGGGCCCGCCAGAGGCGGCCACTGGGAGGTGTTGCAGTGAGCAGCGTGGGCCAACCCGAGCGCGTGACCCAGAACCGAGTGATCGCCCTGTTCCGCGGTTCAGTTCATTTTCGCAGGCAACGATTCCGAGGGGTTGCGGTACGGCGCCATCGGGACGCCGGAAAAGTTCTTCCTCAAGTGGAAGGAGGACGAGGACGACAACAGCCGGCTCAAGCTCGGCAAGTACCTGCTCAAGATGTGCCGCAAGGACCGGCTGATCGAGTTGATGCACGACTTCGTGCTGAAAGAAGGAGGGAGGGCATGTCATGGACAAGCATGTGATCGATCCGCAGGTCTACGACCTGTATGACGAGTACTGCCACAGCAACATGGAGCGCCGAGAGTTCCTCCGACGCGCGGCCGCCCTCGTCGTTGTCGGCGGGTCGGCGCTGGCGATGGCGGAGGCGATGCTGCCGCGCTACGTAAGGGCGCAGACGATTTCCTTTACCGACAAGCGCATCAAGGCGCGCTATGTCACGCACGATTCGCCCGGCGGCAACTCCGGAAAGATGCGCGGCTACCTGGTGCAGCCGGCCGGGGCGGGCCCTTTTCCCGCCGTTCTCGTCATTCACGAGAACCGGGGGCTGAACCCGCATATCGAAGATGTCGCCCGGCGCGCGGCGGTGGCCGGGTTTCTCGCCCTGGCCCCGGACGGTCTCTCGCCCATCGGCGGCTATCCCGGCAATGACGATGACGGCAAGAAGATGCAGAGGAGCCTCGACCGCGGCAAGCTGCGCACGGACCTCCTCAACAGCGCCCGGTATCTCAAGGCCCACGAGCTATCCAACGGGAAGCTGGGCGCCACCGGCTTCTGCTTCGGCGGCGGCGTGGTCAATTACCTCGCGGTGCAGATGGGAAGCGATCTGAGTGCCGGCGTGCCGTTCTACGGCTCCGCCCCGAAGTCGGCCGACGATGTCGCCAAGATCAAGGCCGCGCTGCTTATCCAGTACGCGGAGAACGATCCGCGCATCAACAAGCGGGCTCCGGCCTATCACGCCGCGCTGGAGGCCAACGGCGTGGCATACGAGGCGCATACCTATCCGGGAACGCGTCACGGCTTTCACAACAATTCGACGCCGCGCTACGACGAAGCCGCCGCCAAGCTGGCATGGGAGCGGACGGTGGCCTTCTTCAAGAAGCACCTGTCGTAGTCGAGCGGACCAACGTTGTGCGTAGGGGAAACCGGCGGTCTTGCGGCCGCCGGTTTCGTTCTTGAAGGGCTATACCGCGGGCCTCTACTCCGCCTGCAACGCCACGATGGGATCCACGCGGGCCGCGTGCCGGGCCGGCTGGAGGCCGAAGAAGATGCCGGCGAGGGACGAGACGGCGATGCCGCTGGCCGCGGCGGCGGCGGAGAGCGAGAAATCCCATTCCGTGAGCGCGCAGATGGCCCAGGTGAACGCGGAACCGGCCGCGACGCCGAGGAGGCCGCCGGTCACGCAGAGCAGCACGGACTCCACCAGGAACTGATTGCGGATGTCGCTCCGGCGGGCTCCCATGGCGCGCCGGATGCCGATTTCCCGGCGCCGCTCGGCCACCGACACCAGCATGGTGTTCATCACGCCGATGCCGCCCACTACAAGGGAGATGCCGCCGATGGCGGCGAGCAGCAGCGTCATGAGCCGCATCTGCGATTCGACCTGCTCGATGAGCTCCTTGGCGCTTGCGACGTCGAGCTTCAGACGCGGCGCTCTCGTGCGGAACCACGACCGCACGGCGCGGGTTGCCGCCGCATGGTGGACGCCGGCGCGGGTGCGGGCGATGACCAGACGGACCTCCGGCCTGTCGCCGAGGCGTCGCGCGGTGGTGATGGGAATGAACACGGAGCGGTTCGCATCGAGATGGAACGACAGCGCGTAGTGGTCCACGGCGTCCCGCAGCACGCCGGCCACGGTGAAGGGAAGGCCGGCGGCCACGATGGGCTCGCCCACGACTCGCCGGGCGCCCGCGCGGCGCATGGCGCGGGCCACCTCCGCGCCCACTACGGCGAAATACCGGTGGTCGTCGAAGTCGGAAATGAACCGGCCACGGTCGAGCCGGAGGTCGTTGACGTCCGCGAACGCCGCCGTAACCCCCTGGAGAGTGACGTGGCCCACGCGCCTCCCGGCGTACCTGACGGCCCGGCCGGAGGTGATTCTGGGCGCGGCGGCTACGATGGAGGGAACCTCCTCCGCGAGCTGCATGGCGTCCGAGAGCGCGATGCCGCGCCCGTCGTCGCCGGATGGTGCAATGGCGAGGATGTCGGTGCCCAGGGACTCCAACTCGGCCCGCGACTTGGCCTTGGCGATATCGCCCAACGAGATCATGGTGATCACCGACGCGATGCCCACGGCGACGCCAACGAGCGCCAGCACGGTGCGCATCCTCGTCCTGGAGAGGCTTTGCGCCGCCTCGCGCGCATCGGTTCTCAGGAGTGCGAAGGCTCTTCCCATGGCGTTGCGGACCCGCTTCCATTTCCATTTCCGGGCCATTCACGTAGCATTCCGTCGCTCAGGCTGGCGCGGCGCGCGCAGCGCCGGGCGATGGACGGATCGTGCGTGATGACGACGATGGCGGTCCGGTCCCGCCGGTTCAGCTCCACCAGCAGGTCCATGACTTCCCGCGCGTTGCCGGAGTCGAGGGTGCCCGTGGGCTCGTCCGCCAAAATCACCGCCGGATCGCCCGCCAGCGCCCGAGCGATGGCGATCCGCTGCCTTTGTCCGCCCGACAACTGGCCGGGCAGATGGTAGCTTCTTGCCGTCATCCCGACTTTCTCCAGCATGGCGCGCGACCGCCGGGCAATCTCGCCGCGCCCCAGGCCCCGGTAGGCCAGCGGCAGGCCGACGTTCTCCAGCGCCGTCAGGTGCGGCATCAGGTTGAAGGACTGGAATATGAAACCGATGTGCGCGTTACGCAGCGCCGACAGCTCGTCGTCGGTCATTCCGGATACGTCCCGGCCGCCCAGCAGGTAGGTGCCTGCCGTCGGCCGGCTGAGCAGACCCAGCACGTTCATCAGGGTCGATTTGCCGCTCCCCGAAGGCCCGGTGATGGAAAGCAGGTCGCCGTCCCGGACCTGGAGACTGACCCGCCGCAGCACCTCGATACGAGCCGCCCCCAGCGTGTAGGATTTCTCTATGTCGATGAGCGTCAACATGGGAAGGAACCACCCGTTCACGTGCCGGGAAGCACAATCATCTCGCCCGCCTCCAGGCCCCGCGTCACCTCTGCCGAGCGGAGCGTGGTGAGCCCCACTTCCACCTCTCGGTCGCGTACCTCGCCGGTGGCCCGGTCCAGGACCCGGACCCAGCCCCGGCCGTCTCTCTTTTCCAGGGCGTCGATGGGGACCATCAACGCGGCCGGGTTGTGATAGACCGTGACGTCGAGCCTGCTCGACATTCCGGCCCGTAGACGCTTTCCGGCGGTTTCATCGAGAGCGTCCAGCGTCACGGTAACCTCGAACCTGGGCGTCCGCGACAGCCGGTCACGCACCGGGTGGGCGGACACGCCGGATACCGTCCCCTGTAGTTCGAGGCCGCGGAAGGCGTCGCCCGTTACCGCGACCCGCTGGCCGGCATCGATCTTTGTGACCTCCATCTCGTCCACCGGCGCCACCACCGACAGCCGTTGGTGGTCGGCGATGGTCAGCAGAACCTCGCCCTCCTTGACCGCGCGGCCCGGAATCACGGCCGGCTCGCGGTCCGTGGGCGCCAGAATCGTGCCGGCGATGGGCGCTGAAATGGAGTCCATACCGAGCCTTTCCTCGTCCACCCGAAGCTGGTTCCGCGCCTTCTTGAACTCGATCTCCGCCACCCGGATGGCTTCCGGGCCGCCCTTCGCCCGCACGGCCACCAGGTCTTGCGCCGCCGCGTCGAAGTCGAGCAACTGGTTCATGTACTGCCGCTTCTGATGTTCGTGGTCCGAAGCAGGGATGAGTCCTTGCTCCAGCAGGAAGGAGGAGGTCTCGAGCTCCGCCTGCTGGTCCTCCAGCGCCATCTTCGCCTTGGCGAATGTTCTGAGGGCGCTGGCGACCTCGGGACCGCGCTCCCAATTACGGACCTCGCGCAACGCCTTCCGGGCCTTTTCGTATTCGAGGCGGCTCTCCTGATGCTTGAGCCGGATGTCGTCGAGATCGAGCTCCAGCAGCCGTTGCCCCTCCGCGACGTGCCGGCCGTAGTCGAAAGCGATCGCCTTCACGTGGCCGTCCGCCGGGCTGGATACCCGTACCGTGCGCCAGGGAGTGAGGCGCCCCATCAGCGAAACGGTCGATTCGAGCTCACGCGGTTCCACCACCGCGGTACGCGGTTCCGGGGAGCCTCCGATGCCGGCCGACGCGGGCGTCGATCCGGGCAGGCCGGGGAGGTGCGGCCAGGCGGACCCCCACCAACTCCACATGCCCGCCCCCAGGAACATCCCGAGCACGAGCGCCAACGCCGCCCTCGCTCTCTGCCCCCTCCTCAGCGCAACGGCTTGCTCGTTGCCGACCTGTTCCAGTCTCCGGTAGGCCCGCTGGAGATCCGCGTACTGTTCTTCCAACGGTTTCGCCATGTCGGTTCCTACGGGCGAACGCCGGCGGGCGCCTCGCCGGCCCTTTCGACTTCGATGCCCCATCGGTCGAGCGTAATACCCAGCGCCCGATCCAACGCCGTCAGCGCGTCCTGGTATCCCAGCGTCGCGTTCAACTCCCGGTTCTGTGCCTGCACCAAGTCGTCTTCCACGGCTGTGAGCCGGTAGGTCGAGGTCAGCCCCTGGTCCAGCTTCCTCTGTTCCACGTCCAGCTTCTGCTCCGCCAACTCACGGGCCTGCCGCGCGAGTTCCGTCCGGCGCAACCCGAGCGCGACCTCATGCACGGCCTGGCGCACCGCGATGTGGACGGTCTGGCGGGACTCCGCGAGATCCATCTTCGCCTGCCGGACCGCGTTGGCTGCTCTCAGCACCGCGAGCTTCGGCGTCCGTTCCCCGAGCGGGATGTTCAGCGTGATGCCCACGCTGTGATCGGGCCGCCCATCGGAGCGCTTCACGGCGGCGTTCAACGACAGGTCCCAAAGCAGATCGTTCTTCGCCTTGCGCAGATCGATCTCGGCCGTCTCGACGCCCAGTAGCGCCTTCAGGTGGTCCGGCCGGTGTGCAAGCGCGGTTCGAAGGCCTTGCTCCAGGTTCGGCCGCGCCGGCCTCACGGCAGACTTGAAGGACGGGCGGATCCGGGAAACCCCGTCAATGTCGAGAATGTCGATGAGCGCGGCGTTGGCCGCCTGCAGGCTGTTCTCACTCTCGATCAGCGCCAGTTCCCGGTTGGCCACCTCTGCTTCGGTCTGGACGATGTCGCGAGCGGCCATGCGGCCCGCCCGTATCAATGAACGGTTGGTCGCGAGTTGTTTTCGGGCCCGGCTGAGGGACTCGCGGTTGATCTCGATCTGCCGGTTGGCTCGGATTACCGCCCGGTAGCCTCGGATCACCGAGGTCACGACGCCGGCGATGGTGTCACGGAGGGAAAGGATGTGGATCTTCTCTTCGATCCGCGCGCGCCGCAGCGGCGCGGTATCGATGTCCGGCCCGAAACCCTTCAGCAGGGGCTGCGTCAACTCCAGCTCCCACGAGCCCGACCCCTCGTCCTCGCCCGCGACGGGCTCCGACCAACGGAGCGCGAACATTCCGCCGGTGGGTATGCGAATGCTGGGACCGAAGGAAGCTTCCACCGCGTCTTGGCCGTTCCTTTCGGCGCGCGCGGAGGCCTCGACGCTCGCGCGCGGCCGGTAGCGGTCTTCCGCCACCGCCAGCGCGAACTTCTGCGTTGTGCGCCGCAGCCGGGCGCCTGTCAGGTTGCGGTTGTTGCGGAGCGCCAGCCGGATGGTCTCGTCCAGCGTGAGCGCCATCTCGGCGACGGCGGTTTGGGGTTGAGCGTCACGGTCGGCCGAAGGGGCGGCGAAGCCCGTGGCCAACGGCAGCGTCAGGAAGAGTGCTGCCAGCAGGCGTGCTGCCAGCAGGCGTGCTGCCAGGAGTCCCGAAACGGCCAGGCGGCGGGTGTCAGGGCCGGTGGTTTTCGACGCGAACGTCGTTTGAATTGGCCATACTGCCTCCTGCTTTCAGTGTGGCAGATGGCGCAACGTTTTCAATACGGCATGCTCACGGCGCACGGGCGGGGTTTCAAGCCCGACTTCGGTCGTGGTATCGGTTCGGGGGCGGACAATGATCGGCGGAAACGCGGATGGAGTCGGAGGTAGCCCATGACAGACCCCGCGTGGCTTCCAGCAACCCGTTTGGCGAGTCTCATCCGCCGGCGCAAGCTCGGCTGCCTCGAATTGCTGGACCACTATCTGGATCGGGTCGAACGTTTCAACCCGGCCCTGAACGCGATCATCGCCACCGACGTGCCGCGGGCGCGGCGGCGCGCGCGGGAGGCGGACCGGGCGCTGGACCGAGGCGAGCGTTGGGGGCCGCTGCACGGCGTGCCCATGACCGTCAAGGATTCCTTTGACGTGGCCGGGTTGCCGACCACGTGGGGTGTGCCGGCGCAACGGAACAACGTCGCCCGCGCCGACGCGCTCCCGGTCGAGCGTGTGCGTGACGCCGGCGCGATCATCTTCGGCAAGACCAACGTGCCCATCTGGCTCGCCGACGCCCAGAGCTTCAACGACATCTACGGCACCACACGCAACCCCTGGAATCCGGAGCGGTCGCCGGGGGGCTCCTCGGGCGGCTCGGCCGCGGCCCTGTCGGCCGGGTTGACCGCCCTGGAGATGGGCAGCGACATCGCCGGCTCGGTGCGGAACCCGGCCGCCTGGTGCGGCCTGTTCGCGCACAAGCCGACCATGGGCATCTGTCCCGCCCACGGGCACGCGCTCGACGGCAACCGGGCGCCTTTGGATATGCTGGTCATCGGTCCGCTGGCGCGGAGCGCCGCGGACCTTTCCCTGCTTCTGTCGGTGATCGCGGTTCCGGACGAGATCGACGCGGCCGGCCTCCGGCTTACCCTGCCCGCGCCGCGGAAGAAGAAGCTGGAAGAATACCGGGTGGCGCTTCTCCTCGAGGACGACACCGTGCCGACGGCGAGCGACATCGGTGCGCTCCACCGGGCGCTGGCCCGCTTTCTTCGCCGCAACAAGGTCAAGGTCGCCATCGGCGCCCGTCCCGACTTCGACGCGGCGGACTCCCACCGCGTCTTCGACGTGTTGCTGCGGGCCGCCACCTCCGGACGACAGACGGACGAGGTGTTCGCCGCCAACCGGAAAGCGCGGCAAAGGCTCGCTCCGGGAGACGACGGCAAACGGGCGCGCATGCTTCGCGGCGTCACGCTGTCCCACCGGGACTGGCTCCGGCTCGACGAGATGCGGCACCGGATCCGGTGGAAGTGGCACGAGTTCTTCCAGCGCCACGACCTGCTGCTGGCCCCCATCACCGTATCGGCGGCCATGGGCCACGACCACAAGCCGCCCTACCAACGCTCGGTGCCGGTGGACGGCGTCCCGCGGCCGTTCATGAACCAGGTCTCCCTGCCGGGGTACTCCAACCTCGCCTACCTGCCGTCGTCCGTAGCGCCCATCGGACTCGACGGCGACGGGCTTCCGCTGGGCATTCAGATCATCGGCCCGCAGTACGGCGACCTGACCTGCATTCACTTCGCGCGGCTGTTGGAGCGGCACTATCGAAGGTTTTCGCCGCCGCCGGGATATGAATGATTCCGGCGGGACGAGGAGGACTTCATGAAGACGCCTGTCGCTTTCGTCGTGGTCTTCGCGTGCCTTGCCGTCCATGCCGCCGTCGCCGCGGAGATGCCCGCCGGCCCGGTTGTGCTGACCGTCACTGGCAACATCGTCAAGTTCAACCGGCCTGCCTACGATGACCAGCGCGACATGTTTTTCAAGTATCACAAGCGCCCTTTCGGCAAGGCGTTCGTGTTCGACCGTCCCATGCTCGAAGGTCTCGGCGTCGCCGAGGTGCGCGTCGGCGACACGAGCTGGGGCGGCCCCAGGAGCGCAAGCGGCCCACGCCTGGCCGATGTCCTCGACGCCGCGGGTTGCCGTGGAAGCGCGCTCGATGGGCTGGCGCTCGACGGGTTCCGCTTCCGGTTGTCGGAGGCGGAAATCAAGGCACGCGATTGGATCGTGGCGACACGGGCCGACGGCCGGCCCCTCGGCATCGGGGACCGCGGTCCCCTGTGGCTGGTCTTCGACCCGCCGGGCAGTCGCCCGGCCAAGGCAAAGGAGATCGGCCTCGGACCTTGGGCGCTGTTCTTCATCGAGTGCCTGTGAGCAGGGTTTCCGCGCGTTTGTGCGGCAACGTGGAACGGTCTAGAATTTCGTAGTCATCGGATTGTTCCACCATTTCTCAGGGCAGACCAACGGGAGGACGAGATGTCGGACATCAACGAAGTCGGCGCAACGGCATTCTTTATCGCGGGCATCCGGGAGCAGGAAAAGGATCGGGAACACCCGCTGTTCAAGGACCCTTACGCGGAGTGGTTCGTCAACGACGAGATTCGGCAGAAGGTCGGTCAGGTCTTTGCGCTGCTCCCGGAAGGGATGGAGCTGGTCCGTTATCGCTCCGCTCTGTTCGACGATATCATCCGCCGCGAGATAGAGAAGGGCATGCGGCAGATCGTCATCCTCGGCTCCGGGTTCGACATGCGGCCGCACGTGTTCGAGGACGAGGGGGTGCGTTTCTGCGACGTGGACCAGCCCGCGGTGCTGGCGTTCAAGGGGAAGGTGCTGGAAGGCCACGGCGTGACCCCCTGCGCGGGTATCCCGTGCAACTACCTGCAGGCCGATCTGCCCGCGGAATTGGCGAAGGCAGGATTCGACCTCGACGCCCCCGTCCTGATCATCTGGGAAGGCAACACCATGTACCTGCCGGAGGACCTGATCTACGGCTTCCTCAACCGCCTGCGCGAGGGGGTACGGTCGTTCAGGATCGCCTTCGATTTCTTCGCCAGGAGCGTCATCGACCGCACCACCGGCGACGAGACCATTACCGCCACGACCGACGCGTTCGAGAACACCTTGAACGTGAAATGGGTGACGGGTTTCGACGGCCTTTCCGGTGTCGAGGAGCGTACCGGCTTGAAGACGGTCGAGTCCGGCAGCCTGTTGGACTTCGGCAAACGGGTGGCGCCCGACTATCCGACGGACATCCCGCAGTTGGAGCTGTACCTGTACGGAATCATGAGTCACGGGGCGGACTGAGCGGTTGCGGCCGTCTCCGCGACCCACCATGGAGCGGTGATGCGACTACCGGAACCCCTCCCGCCGGATCAGCTCTACACGAAGTGTGATCCCGGGGAACTGCCGCCCGCCGGCGAAACCGCGGACGGGTCGGACGACCTCGGCCAGGAGCGCGCCCTCGACGCGGTGCGCTTCGGCGTCGACATCCGGCGCCACGGCTACAACATCTTCGTCTACGGCGCCCCGGGCACCGGCAAGTACCCGCTCACCCGGCGCCGGATCGAGGAGGCGGCCGCCGCCATGGCGGCGCCCCCCGACTGGTGCTACGTCCACAACTTCCAGGAGACCCACAAGCCCAGGGCGCTGCGGCTTCCGGCCGGCAGGGGTTGCCGGCTGCGGCGCGACATGGAGCAGCTCATCCGCGAGCTCCGCGCCGCCATTCCCGCGGCGTTCGAGAGCGAGGACTACCAGGCCCGGGCCCAGGCCCTTCAGGCGCAGTTGAGCCAGCGTCAGGAAGCCGCGTTCAACGAGCTGCAGGAGCGCGCCAAGGCCCGCAACGTCGGGCTCATCCGGACCCCCGCGGGGCTTGCGCTGGCGCCTGTCGCCAAGGGCGAGGTGGTGAACCCGGAAGCCTTCCGCCAGTGGCCCGAGGAGACGCAGACGTCGGTGCGCGCCGACATCGCCGAGCTGGAGAAGGAGCTTCAGGAAATCCTCAAGAAGGTGCCGCAGTGGGACCGCGAGCGGCGCGAGCAGTTGCGGAGCCTCAACCAGGAAGTGGTGAGCCACGCGGTGGGCCAGTTCATCGAGGAGCTGAGCAAGGACTACGAGGATCTTCCGGAGGTCATCGACTACATCGAGCAGGTGCGCGCGGACCTGCTGGAGAATGCCGAGGAGTTTCGCGCGCCCGAGCCCCAGGAGCCGCAACAGGGTGTGCCGGCCGTACGGGGCGGTCCGCGGGAGCCGTCGTTCCGCCGCTACCAGGTGAACGTCATCGTCGACAACGGCGCGCGCGAGGGCGCGCCCGTGGTGTACGAGGACCTTCCCACCCACGGCAACGTTATCGGGCGCATCGAGCAGATGGCCCAGTTCGGCGCCCTGACCACCGACTTCACCCTCATCAAGCCCGGCGCGCTCCATGCCGCCAACGGCGGCTATTTGATGGTGGACGCACGCAAGCTGTTCATGCAGCCCATCATCTGGGAGGAGATCAAGCGCGCGCTCCAGTCGAGCGAGATCCGCATCCAGGGGCTGACCGAGGCCATGGGCTTCGCCAACACCGTCACCTTGCAGCCGGAGCCCATTCCCCTGGACGTCAAGGTGGTGCTCCTGGGCGACCCCACGACCTACTACCTGCTGAGCCAGGCGGACCCCGACTTTCCGGAGTTGTTCAAGGTGGCCGCGGACTTCGACGACCAGGTGCCGCGGAATCACGGCAACACCGCGCGCTACGCCGGGATGATCGCCGCCACCGCCCGCCGCGAGGGGTTGCGACCGCTTTCCAGGGACGCCACCGCGCGGGTCATCGAGCAGGCGGCACGGCTGGCCGCCGACTCGGAGCGGCTGACCCTGCGCCTCCGCGCCATCGACGATCTGCTCTACGAGGCCGACTACTGGGCCGACCAGGAGGGCAACGGTGAAATCGCCGTGCGGGACGTGGAGCGCGCCATCGAGGCGCAGACCCGCCGGGCCGACCGCATCCGCGAGCGCAGCCAGGAGCAGATCCTGCGCGACACCCTGCTCATCGACACCGACGGCGAGGCGGTGGGCCAGGTCAACGGCCTCTCCGTGCTGCAGCTCGGCGAATTCGCCTTCGGCAAGCCCAGCCGCATTACCGCCCGGGTGCGGTTGGGGCGGGGCGAGGTGCTCGACATCGAGCGCGAGGTCGAGATGGGCGGGCCGCTCCATTCCAAGGGTGTCCTCATCCTCTCGGGCTTTCTCGGCGCGCGCTTCGCCCGCCGCCATCCCCTGGCGCTGTCGGCCAGCCTGGTATTCGAGCAGTCCTACGGCGGAGTGGACGGCGACAGCGCGTCGTCCACCGAGCTCTACGCGCTCCTGTCGGCACTGTCCGGGCTCCCCATCCGGCAGTCCCTGGCGGTCACCGGATCGGTCAACCAACTCGGCCAGGTCCAGGCCATCGGCGGCGTCAACGAGAAGATCGAGGGGTTCTACGACATCTGCGCGGCGCGGGGACTCACCGGGCGGCAGGGTGTGCTGATCCCCGCGTCCAACGTCAAGCACCTGATGCTGCGCCGGGACGTGGTGGACGCCGCCGCCCAGGGAGAGTTCCACGTCTACCCGGTGGAGACCATCGACCAGGGCATCGAGCTTCTGACCGGCGTGGCGGCGGGCGACGCCGACGCCGAGGGAAACTTTTCCGCCGGCTCTGTCAACGGCCGGGCGCAGGCCACGCTGCTGGAGTTCGCGCGGAACGCCCGGAACTTCACGGCCGGCGGCGGATCGGACACGGAGGCCTCCTCATGAGCACTCCCGCGCCGGGCTTCGACGTCCGCCGGATCGTGGTGGCCTTCGAAAGCTCGTCGGCCGCCGCCGCCGCCCTGGAGGAGGCGGCCGGCTTGGCGGCGCGGCTGCACGCCGAGCTGGAAGGCGTGTACGTCCAGGACATCAACCTCGTGCATTTGGCCCGCCTCCCCCTGGGCCGGGAGATTCAGTTGCTGACCGGGAAGTCTCGGGACTTCACGGCCGCCGCCCTGGAGGCCGAGACCCGGACGCAGGAGTTCGTCGCCCGGCGGGCCGTGGCGGCGGCCGCGGCCCGGGCCCACGTGGCCTACGCGTTTCGCATTGCGCGCGGCCAGGTGGACGCGGAAGTCCTCAACGCGGCGGACAGCGGCGACCTGCTGGTTCTCGGCACCGGGGACCGGACGCCGTGGGGCGGCACGCGGCTCGACCCTGCTGCGCACGCGGCGGCCCAGCGCGCTCCGCGGTCGGTGCTGATCCCGAAGCCGGGAACGCGGGCCGGCGGCGTCCCGCTGGTGTGCTATGACGGCACCGTAGGCTCCCGGCGCGCCCTCGAGGCCGGGCTCCGGGTCTTCGGCACTCACGAGGGGCGTCTTGCCGTCCTTTTGCTCGGCGACGATACGGCCGATGCCGAAAGGTTGCGCCGGCAGGTGGAGGCCCGGCTGGCGGCGCTGGGCGTCGCCCCGAGGTTCCTCTACGGCGCCCGTCAACGCGCTTCCGAGGTCTGCCAGTTGGCCAGCGAATCCGGCACCGGCGTGCTGGTCATGGCGGCCGATTGTCCCGCCCTCGACGAACCCCACCGGCAGGAAGTCCTCGAATCCGTCGCCTGTCCCGTCCTGCTCGTCCGCTAGCGGGCATCGCGACTGTGCTTCTTTGACGGCGTACGTCGCATGGTACGCTGAAGGCATGAGGATCCACCGCCTGCACTCGGAGCTGTGGCTGCCGCGAGAGCCCTCCGAGGTGTTCCCGTTCTTCGCCGACGCCGCCAACCTTCAACGGATCACCCCGCCCTGGCTGCACTTCGAGATGCTCACGCGGGATCCCGTCAAAATGCGGGTGGGCACGCTCATCGATTACCGCCTGCGTATTCGGGGATTCCCCATCCGGTGGCGGTCGGAGATCACCGTCTGGGATCCGCCGCACCGTTTCGTGGACGAGCAAAGGCGCGGTCCGTATCGGCTCTGGGTGCACGAGCACACGTTCACGGCGCTGACCGGCGGCACCCTGGTGGGAGACACGGTGAGCTACGCGGTCCGTTTCGGCATGCTCGTCCACAAGTTCCTGGTGGCCCCGGACCTCCGCAGGATCTTCGAGTACCGAAAGCGACGTATCGAGGAACTGATCGGGAGCTAGCTGGCCCTCACCCCAACCCTCTCCCAGAGGGAGAGGGGGTCGGATTGGCCGCTCACGCAGCGGGGAGGGAGTCAGATCGGTCGCTCTCTCAGCGGGGGAAGGAGCCGGCGACTCCGAGCCCTCTCCCTCTGGGAGAGGGTTGGGTGAGGGTGCCCGGCCGGCCGCTATGGTTCGGGCATCCGGTGTGCGCCGAGAAAGCTCTGGCGCAGGACGTACTGGGCGCGGTGTTCGACCGCATGGCGCCGAATGAGCTCCAGGGGGGCGGACAGGCGGACCCGGCCCAAGTGATAGTCGTCCACCATCGCCGCAAGCCGTTGCCGGCTGTGTCGGTCCAGGTGTCTGGACAGGAAGCCCGTGAGATGCTGGAGCGCGTTGGTGTTGGTCTTTCTCGTCGCCGGCTGCTTCAGCGCTTCCATGAACGCGCTGCCGTAACGCACCGCCAAGGTCTCCGGCGAGCTCTTCCCGGCCTCGGCCAGGAGCCGCCCCAGAAGCCGCAGGTGCCGCTCGCTGTGCGCCATCAGGGCGAGCTTGTGGGAGGCATGGAAGTCCATGAGGCTCGACAACGACGGCCCGCTTCGGGTGCAGGCGAGCCATTCCCGGTACGCGTGGACGCGCTCGACGAAGTTCTCGCACCGCGGTGCATCGTCGAGGCGGTCTTCGGCTTCCACGGGCAGCAACGGGGCGGCATCGGCGAGCGCCCGGGCGAACAGCCCGTCGCCCTCGCTGTGATCTCCGCCGGACCGCGAGTAAACCGGAACCCGGTCCGGCCCGCAACTCGGGGAACCCTCCTTGAGAACGAAACCGGACACCCCGAGCCGCTCGATCTCGGCGGCCCGCCGGCGTCCGTACCGCCGCATGATCCCGGTCCAGTCCCGGCCCGAGCGCTTTCCCACCATGCGGGGCGCCCCGGGGTCTCCGACCAGGTCCACGGGCTCGCGCGGCACTCCCATCCCCACCTCCATCTCCGGGCACACGGCGACCATGTCAAAGAACTGCGACAACGTATCGGTCACGGTCCGGTGGCGTTTGTGGCCGCCGTCGTAGCGGACCCGATGGCCCAGGAGGCAACTACTGACGCCGACGCGGGGTTTAGCCAGCATGATGGATCGAATATCTTGTGACGTTCGTGGGTAGGCTCCACACCCGTGTATCCTACCACAGGAGCGGGGCGAACGTGCGCGGGCGTTCCTGAACCAAGAAGCAGCGCCCATCCGGTGCCGGCCCGCGGCCGAGCGCTTCGCAGCCGGCAGGTTAAGCGGTAAGATGACAATAGGGTTGGCGCCCTCGGAGATGGAGTTCCCCGGCTTGGCGCGGGGCCGTGGCGCCCAGTTCGGGCCGGCCTGGAGGTGTCCCATGATCAGGAGAGGTCTCCTCGTCATCGTCGTTCTTGCTCTGGCGGTTCCGGCGCATGTCTCCGGCCAGGAGTTCACCGCCGAGACCCTCGACGCCGTGGTGAAGATCCGCGCGGAGGTGCCGCCGGAGGCGCGCACGGCCGCTTCCCTCGGTCCGTTGCGGGAAGGCAGCGGCGTCCTCATCGACTCCAACGGCCTCGTCCTTACCATCGGCTACCTGGTTCTCGAGGCGTCGCACGTGGACGTCACCGACTCCCGCGGCAAGACCGTGCCGGCCCGGATCCTGGGTTACGATCATGCCACGGGGTTCGGCCTGCTCCGGGCCCGGTCTCCCTCGGGGGGGCTCCGGCCCCTGCCGCTGGGGTTGTCGGAGAACCTGGGCCGGGGCGCGGAGGTGTTGGTCCTGAGCTACTCCGGCAACGGTCCTTCGGGGCAGGGGGCCTACGTGGTTTCGCGCCGGGAGTTCGCCGGCTACTGGGAATACCTGCTCGAGCGCGCCATCTTCACCGCGCCCCACCACGCCAACTTCGGCGGCGCGGCCTTGATCGACAAGGGCGGCAACCTGCTGGGTATCGGCTCCCTCCAGGTGCCGGAAGCGATTCCCGGCCAACCGGTGCCGGGCAACATGTTCGTCCCCATCGACCTGCTGAAGCCGATCCTGTCGGACCTCGCGCAGAAGGGCAGCTCCGGCGCCAGGCGCAGGCCGTGGCTGGGCGCCCAGATGGAGGAGGTGGGGAGACACGTGGTGGTTCGTCGTATATCCAGGGGAGGGCCGGCGGCGCGTTCGGGCCTCGAGGCGGGGCAACTCATAGCCGGGGTGGCCGGCACACCGGTGGCGGGGCTCGCGGACCTCTACCGCAAGGTGTGGGCCCTGGGCGCGCCCGGAGTCAGCATCCCGCTCAACGTCCTCAAGGGGGTCCAGGTCGAAGAGGTGCAGGTCGTGTCGGGTGACCGCTACGACTATCTGCGATTGAAACCCACCGTCATGTCCCGCTGACCATTGAACCGCGGCCGCGTTGCTCATCCTCGCGTGGCGTCGGCTACACGGGCGGGTTTGAAACGAAACCCCCCCTACAAGTTGACGCGCCTTGCCGACGGCGAGAATTCCTGCGCATATTCGTTAACGTACTTACGGAATGCGACACCAGGAGAACGCCGTGACCGCCACCGAACGCCGCCGGCAGTACCGCAGCCTGCTCCAGGACTCCGGTTGTTATCACCCGGCTTCCGTCTTCGATCCCGTATCGGCCCGGCTCGCCGAGGCCGCGGGCTTCGAGATCGCCATGCTGGCGGGTTCCATGGCCTCGGCCACGGTGCTGGCGGCGCCGGACATCGTCGTGCTGACGCTGACGGAGTTGGCGGAGCAGGCGCGCCGCATCGTCCGGGCCGGACGGCTGCCGTTGATGGTGGACGCGGACCACGGCTACGGCAACGCTCTGAGCGTCATGAGGACGGTGGAGGAGCTGGAGGCGGCCGGCGTGGCGGCCCTGACCATCGAGGACACGCGTCTCCCCAGGAGGTTCGGCACGCAAGGGGACGAGTTCATCGCCCTGGAGGAATTCGGCGGGAAGATGCGCGCGGCGGCGGCGGCGCGGTCGGACCGGGAGCTGGTGATCCTGGGCCGGACCGGCGTGCTGCCGGCCCAGGGAGAAGAGGCGCTGGCGGAGCGCGTGAAGGCCTGCGAGGAGGCGGGAGCGGACGGCGTCTTCTTCACCGGGGTCCGAACCCGTGAGCAGGTCGCCGCCATCCGTGCCATGACCTCGCTGCCGGTGGTGTTGGGCACCACGCCGCCGGATCTCCATGACCGCGAGTTTCTCGCCTCCAACGGCGTCCGCATCGCCCTCCAGGGCCACATGCCGTTCCAGGTGGTGGTGCAGGCCCTGCATGTGTCCTACGAGCACCTGCGCGCCGGCCGCCCGCCCGCGGACCTCAAGGAAAGCGCTGCGGCGCCGGATTTGATGAAGCGCGTGCTGGGTCAGGACCGCTACGACGCCTGGACCGACGAGTTCCTGTAATCCCGCACCCCAGGGGAGTAGACAAGATTCAAGACTCCACCGCCACCAACGCGCGGCGTATCGGCCAGGTCGCCCTCGGTTTCCTCCACATGGGCTTCAACCGAGGCATCCGGGGCACCTACGCGGTGTTCTACGTCGCCTTCCTCCAGGCCTTCGGGTGGTCCCGCGGGGTCACCGCCACGGCCCTGTCCATCTCGGTCCTGGCGGAAGGGTTTTCCATGCCGCTGGCGGGTTCCCTGGTGGACCGCTGGGGGTCCCGCAAGACCCTGGTGTTGGGCGGGTTGCTGCTGGCCGCGGGGCTGGCGTTCAGCGGCACGGTCTCGTCGCTTTGGCAGCTTTACCTGTGGGTCGGCGTGGTCACGGCGCTGGGGCTCGGCCTCATGGGCATGGTGCCGCATGTCGCCATCATCGCGCGGCAGTTCAGCCGGCGCCGGGGCCTGGCCATGGGGCTCGCCTGGTCCGGCGGCGGGCTCGGGATCGCCGCCCTGCTGCCCGTGGCGCAACTCCTCGTCGACATCTGGGGTTGGCGGCTGGCCTACGCAGGCATGGGGGCGCTGTGCCTTGTCTTCGTGGTGTTGCCTTCGGGGGTTCTCATGCCCCGTGACAAGCCCGCGCCGCGGAAACGGGCGGAGCGGCGCGTTCCGGTGGAGGGGGAGTGGACGGTCTGGGAGGCGTTGACCAGCACCATGTTCTGGCTGCTCTTCGTGTCTCGGGTGGTGGCCAGCATGGGCAACCAGATCATCACCAACCACCAGGTGGCTCACGCCGTGGATATCGGTTACACGCCGTTCTTCGCCGCTTCCGTCCTGGGCCTCATGGGGGTGTTCAGCATTTTCGGCCGGGTCCTCTTCGGTTATCTGACCGACGTGTTGAGCCACCAGATGGTTTACACGCTGGTACAGGCCGTCTCGTCGGTGGGGATCCTGGCTCTGGTGGCGGCCGACAGCACCGCTTACCCCGTGCTGTTGTATACGTACGCGGCCTGCTACGGGCTCGGCCAAGGGTCGAGGGCGCTGGTGCTTTCCGCCATCTCCGCCGACGTTTTTCTGGGCCGTGACTTCGGGGCGATCTACGGGTACTTTACCATGAGCATCGGCATCGGCGGCGCCGTGGGAATATGGCTCGGCGGCTTCCTGCACGACGTGTTCGGCAACTATACGGTGCCCTTCATGGTCGCTTTCGCCAATTTCATGGTTTCCATACTGATGGTGTGGGGCATTCGTTTCCTGAAGGGCACCAGGGCGCAGGCGTTCAAATGAGTCGGGCGTGAAGCGGAGGGCCCCGTGTTCCGGCGGTGATCACGTATGTTCTACCGGTTCGAATTCGAGGCGGCGTTCTATCCCACCCTGGAACGGGTGCCGTTCCACGTCAGGATGAAGCTCGACCTCGCCGGAGTCCGTGTATCGCTGAGCACCTGGCGCGCCTTCAGCCTGGAGGAGCGCCGGGCGCTGTGTCATCTGCCGGCGGATACCGACGAGGAGAAGGAGGTGTTCGCCGCGTTCCTGGCCGCGCTGGCGGAGGCCCGGGCCGGTGTCGAGGCCGGGCGTTGCCCGGCACTGGACCCGGATGCGTGGGGCGCCGCTTCGGTGTCCGATTCGGTGGCCGCGCGAAGCGAAGGGGCAGCCGTCCCCGTGACCCTCGCCGAGTGGGGTCGCTGGGCGGGGCACGAACGCTACGCCCTTTATAAGACCGCCCTGTCGAAGGACCCCGAGCTTTTTCAACTCGCCCTCCGGGAGCTGCGCGATAGGCTGTGCTCCTGATTCCTGCCTGACAAGAAAAATCCGGGAGCCGTATTGATAATTTATTATCATTTCGGTTCGCCCTCCAAGAGCTACCACAGGCTATTGTTCCTAGTCCTGGTTGCCAAGGAGAATCCCGGGAACCTGATTGAGAATTCGTTCTCATTTTTGACCCGCCCCTCCGGGAGCTGCGATGGGCTGCGCTCCTGATTCAAGGAAAATCCGGGAGCCACATTGAGAATTCGCTTTCATTTTTTCGTTGTTTTTCACTTCCTGACCGTGCTAGCGTGGCGGCGTTTTTTACGCACTTTCTCAGAAGGAGTCGGATTTGTGCTCTAGTTTGAAAGGGGGGACAAACAGCCGTTACACAGACTGTTGGATCTGTCACCGGCGAATCTAACGCGTACAGCAGCTTCGACCAAAGACCGTGCCAGGAGGGAACGAACGATGGCCAAGACGGTATTTCGGGCGGAAATGGACAAGTGGCCCGAGGATCAAGCCGTGAAGACCCACAATCGGTGGCATCCCGATGTTCCGATCGTGGAACAGTTCAAACCCGGCGACGAGTTTCGCGTCGAATGCTATGATTGGACCGGGGGGCAAATCCATAACGACGAGTCAGCCAACGACATCCGCGATGTCGACCTTTCGAAGGTGCATTACCTGAGCGGCCCGTTCGGTGTCGAAGGGGCCGAGCCCGGCGACCTTCTCGTCGTGGACATAAATGACATCGGCTGGCTCGAAGACTCGCAGTGGGGCTTCACCGGCATCTTCGCGCTGGAGAACGGCGGCGGTTTTCTCGACAAGCATTATCCCGAGGCACGCAAGGCCTGCTGGGACTTTTCCGGCATCTACACCACCACCCGCCACATACCCGGTGTACGCTTCCCCGGGCTCATTCATCCCGGACTCATCGGCACCCTGCCTTCGGCCGATTTGTTGAAGCGCTGGAACGACCGGGAATCGGCCCTGTTCAGAACCGATCCGGATCGCGTGCCGCCCTTGTGCACGTTGCCGGACGGGCTCGCCGGGACCACGACGGCACTGATGGGGCAAATGACCGGTGCGGCGGCCCAGGCCGCGGGGCAGGAGGGCGCCCGGACGGTCCCGGGGCGGGAGCACGGGGGCAACTGCGACATCAAGAACCTGTCGCGTGGCTCGCGCTGCTACTTCCCGGTCTTCATGCCGGGCGGCGGGCTGTCGATGGGTGACATCCACTGGTCGCAGGGGGACGGCGAGATCACCTTCTGCGGCGCCATCGAAATGGCCGGGTGGATCGACATCGGCGTCGATGTCATCAAGGGCGGTATCGAGAAGTACGGTATCACCAACCCGATCTTCAAGCCGAGCCCGGTCGAGCCGCACTACTCCGACTACCTGATCTTCGAAGGTGTCTGCGTTGACGAGCATGACGGGTCCCAGAAGTACCTGGACGCGACGGTCGCGTACCGGCGCGCCTGTCTGAACGCCATCGAATACCTCAAGAAGTTCGGCTATTCGGGCGAGCAGGCCTACATGATACTGGGCACGGCTCCGGTGGAGGGTCGGGTCAGCGGAATCGTCGATATTCCCAACGCCTGTTGCACGCTTGCCGTTCCAACGGAGATCTTCGATTTCGATATCCGGCCGAGTGCTTCCGGGCCGACGGTCCAGGTCAGCGGCGTCGACGTTACATCCTGCAGTTGATGGCAGAGACGGCGGAGAGGGGGTGACATTCGCCTCGTCTCCGCCTCGTCATCTCCTTGCCTGGATGAAACGGCGAGCACCCGCTCGGTGTTTACAACATCGAGCGGGCGCTTCCCAAGATAGCCGAACTGTGAACACGTGACACTCGGAGGGCTTGAACAATGCTCTTGGGACTTGCACTGTTGTACGTCGGATCCGTTCTTTTCCTGAACGGTATCTGGCTGATGGGCCGCATCGGTGATCGGGAGATCGCAATCATCAATATCTTTGTCGGCGGTCTCACGGCGCTGGTTTCGGCGTTTCTGGCCTTCGGGCCGAATGCGGATGCGACGTCGATCAAGGCCGCGGCGCTGACGCTTCTCTTCACCTTCACTTACCTGTGGGTGGCCTACAATAGATTCCACGATGTCGATGGCCGCGGGCTGGGCTGGTACAGCCTCTTCGTTGCCATCACGGTGGTTCCGGTAGCGTTGGATACCCTGATCAATGCCACCACGCTGTGGGGGTATTGGTTCGGGCTATGCTGGGCGGCGTGGGCCGTATTGTGGTTCATGTTCTTCCTGCTGCTTGCGATGCAGAAACCGATCGCCAAGGTGACCGGAGCCGTAACCTCGATACAGGGCATCCTGACCGGCTGGCTGCCGGGTTACCTGCTGCTGGAAGGCATTCTGGCGTAACATTTTGGCACTGATGACGGATGCCGTTCGTCCTCTAACGGGCGGACGGCATCCCGCCGCGCTGCGGTAGCAGCGGAAAAGGACAACGCCATGCCGTTATATGACTATGAGTGCGAGGAGTGCGGCCCATTCACCGAACTCCGCAGTATGAGCCGATCGTCGGAGCCGATGCCTTGCCCGGCCTGCGGGAATGCGGCTCCGCGAACCCTCACGGCGCCGTTCATCGCCGACATGGACCCAAAGAACAGGATTGCGCACCAGCGGAACGAAAAAAGCGCGCATGAGCCCAAGGTAGTTTCCGGAAAGCCGCCGGGTCACGGCCACGGTCATGCCCGCCGGCACGCGCGCCGCCCTTGGGCGATCGGACACTGACGGACGATCGCGGTCCGGCGCAAAGGCTCAGCAATCGACGCACGAGCGCCCGGCGTCGCTCGTGCGCGGTGACATCCATCGCCCGTTCCAGTCTCCCACGCACGCGCCACCGATCGCATCACCGGATCCCATCCATCGGAGCCAACTCGGAAATGACCTGGAAATGACCTATTTGTGGATCGCGCTTGGGAGCGCCATCGGTGGCGTTGGACGTTACTGGTGCACCGGCCTGGTTTCAGAGCAGTTTGGCGACGCGTTCCCTTGGGGTACGTTCCTCGTCAACGTGGTGGGCTCGTTCATCATCGGCGTGGTTGCACCGTTGAGCGGATCTGTCGGCCATCCATGGGCGCCCGGACCCGAGGCCCGCGCGTTCATCATGGCCGGTTTCTGTGGCGGCTACACGACCTTCTCGGCGTTCAGCCTGCAGACACTCCAACTCCTGCGCGATGGTCAGTTGTTGCACGCGCTCGGCAACGTCGTCCTTTCGGCCGCGGTTTGCCTGATCGCCGTCTGGCTTGGCTACCTTGCCGGAGCCGGCCTCAACCAGGTTCGGGCAGGCTGAGCTTCATTGGCTTCCACCACCTCCTTCCGGCTCATGTGTCGTCGAAAACTCTTTTTCTTGTGCTTGTGCAACCGCTATGGAATCATTCAGGCGAAGGCCGCGGGACACGGAGCCCCCGCCGGGCTTTCGAGAGGGATGACGCATGACCGGTGAATCGGACAAGGTCGGTTCGGCTGTCGTGCTGGCCGGCGGAAAGAGCAGCCGCATGGGTCGGCCCAAGGCCATGCTTCCGTTCGGCGGAGAGCCCCTGGTCGTGCACGTGGTGCGACGGCTCGGGCTTCTCTTTCCGGACGTCGTGGTAGTGGCGGCTCCCGGCCAGGAGCTGCCCGAACTGCCGGTTACTCTGGTGCGCGACGACGTGGCGTACCAGGGTCCGGTGGGCGGCATTGTCTACGGGCTCAGGGAATGCGGCAGCGCCGCCGCCTACGTGACCTCGTGCGACGTGCCTTTTCTGAGTCTTGCCCTGGTGTCCCACCTGGCCTCGCGGCTCCCGGGCCACGACGTCGTGGTGCCGAACTGGGAAGGGCGCCCGCAACCGCTGCACGCGGTGTACCGGCGCTCGGTGCTGCCGTTGCTGGAGGGACAACTGGAGCGCGGCGAGCTGCGTCCGGTTTTCCTCTACGACAAGGTCCGCACCCTCAGGGTGGCGGAGGACGAGATCCGTACCGTCGATCCCGACGGGTTGAGCTTCTTCAACATGAACACCCCGGAAGACTACGCCGCCGCCCTGGCGCGCTGGGAGCGGACGGCCATGGACGCGCCGCCGGGCCGCTGCGAGGTGGAGCTGCTGGGCGTGGCGCGGCTGCGGGCGCGGACGGGCCGTGTCTCGCTCGACTTGCCGCGGCCGGCCACATTGGCGCAGGTGCTGTCCGCGCTGGCCCTCGAGCTTCCGGCACTGGTGGGCCCGGTCATCACCGAGACCAGGGACGGCCTCACCGCCGGCCACGTGTGCAACCTGAACGGGCGGGACTTCGTTCGGGACACCGGCCGGCCGGTTGCGCCCGGGGACCGGCTCGTCATCATGTCCAGCGATGCCGGAGGATGACCGTGCACGGGTTTCACGACAGGTTGCTGCACGTGGATCTGGGCACGGGCCGGCACCACTGGCAGGAGACCGGTGAGGGCCGCCTTCGAGCCTTTCTTGGCGGCATCGGCCTCGGCACGAGCCTGCTCTACGACTTCGCGCCGCCGGGGGTGGAACCGCTGGGGCCGGACAACCCTTTGATCCTCGCCAGCGCGCCGCTGGCTGGCACCGGGCTCACCACCACCGCCAAGTACGCGGTGGTGACGAAATCTCCCCTCACCGGTTTCATCGCGGACTCCCTGTCGTCGAGCCACTTCGCGCTGGCGCTCAAGGCGGCGGGGGTTGACGCGGTGGTGATCACCGGCCGGGCCGCGGCCCCGTCCTATCTGTTCGTGGACAATGACACCGTGGAACTGCGGGACGCGCGCCATCTTTGGGGACGGAGCGCCGCCGGCGCCGAAGACGCGATCCGCGCGGAGTTGGGCGACGATGCGCGGGTGGCCGCCGTGGGCGCGGCCGGCGAGAACGGCGTGCGTTTCGCCACCATCAGCAACGAAGGCCGGCACGCCGGCCGCGGCGGAGTGGGCGCGGTCATGGGTTCCAAGAACCTCAAGGCCGTGGCCTTGTCCGGCGGCGCGCGAGTTTCGGTGGCGGACCCCGAGGGGGTGGCCGTCACGGCCGACGCCCTGAGGCGGCGCAGCCTGGGCGAGCACACCGCCAAGTACCGGGAGATCGGCACGGTGGCAAACCTCGCGGCCTTCGACCGCCTGGGCGCCCTCCCGACGCGCAACTTCCAGCAGCCAACCTTTGCGGGAGCCGACGCCCTCAGCGGCGAGAGCCTCACCGAGAACAGCTTCAGCCGCCGCCACGGCTGCGCTTCCTGCACCATCCGTTGCGAGCGGCTCTTCAAGTCGCTGTCCGGCAACGAGCAGCGCATGGAGTACGAGACCCTGTTCGCGCTGGGGCCGTTGTGCGGCCTCGAGGATCCGGAAACGGTGCTGGAGGCCGCGCGGCTCTGCGACGAGTACGGGCTCGACAGCATCAGCACGGGCGGCACGCTGGCCTGGGCCATGGAGTGTGTCGAGCAGGGGCTCTTGCCGGAGGCCGGCGACCTGCGGTTCGGCGCCGCCGAGGCGGTGCTGGCGGCCATCCCGGCCATCGCGGAGCGCCGGGGCGTCGGCGACCTTCTTGCCGAGGGCTCCCGCCGCGCGGCCTTGGCGTTGGGCCACGGCTCCCTCGACTGGGCCATGCAGGTGAAGGGGTTGGAGCTGCCGGGATACGAGCCCCGGAGCCTCAAGACCATGGCCTTGGGCCTGGCCGTGAGTCCCCGGGGCGCCTGCCACAACCGCTCCGGCGCCTACGAGGCGGATTTCTCCGGCGCGGTGGACCGCTTGAGTTCCGGGCCGGGCCGCGGCGCGCTGGTGGCCGCCTCGGAGGATTTCGCCGCGGCGCAGGATTCGCTCATCGTGTGCAAGTTCCTGCGGCGTTGCTTCGACGATTTCTACGCCGAGGCGGCGGACCTCCTGGCGAAGGTCACGGGCTGGGACTACACCGCCGCCGAGTTGCGCCGCGCCGCGGAGCGGATCCATACCCTCAAGCGCTGGTTCAACCAGCGCGAGGGCTGGCGCCCGGAGGACGACGGCTTGCCGCCTCGAGTACTCACGGAATCCCTTGCCACGGGCGTGGCCCGGGGCACGCGCCTCACGGCTGCGGAACTTCAGGCCATGATCCGCGACTACTACGACGCCCGGCGGTGGGACGAGAGCGGCCGCATCCCCGAAGCCCGGCTGAAGGAGCTCGGTTTGCCGGCGAGCCCCGACGGAGCCTGCGCACATGGCCGGTAAGGAACCGCCGGCGCCGCGTCGCGCGCACCCCGGCTCCGGCCGCCGGCGGGGCCGGAACCGTCCCAGGGGGCGGCAGGTCGATCTGGAGGCGCTGGAGCAGGTGCGGGCGTTGCTGGAGGACCAGCCGCGCCGCCGGGACCTTCTCATCGAGCACCTTCACCGCATTCAGGACCGCTACCGCGTACTGTCGGCCGCCCATCTGGCGGCGCTGGCGGACGAGATGCGCCTGGCCCTGGCGGAGGTCTACGAGGTGGCGACTTTTTATGCCCACTTCGACGTGGCGCGGGAAGACGCACCTCCGGCCCCGGATGTCACCGTGAGGGTGTGCGACGGCCTGGTGTGCGAGATGATGGGTGCGCAGGGACTGTTGGAGGGCCTGCGGGACGCCGTCGGCAGCGGTGTCCGGGTCGTGCCGGGACCGTGCATGGGCGGCTGCGACCGCGCCCCGGTGGTAAGGGTGGACCGCCGCACCGTGGTGCGGGCAACCGTGGACGACGTGGCGGCCCGGGTCCGGCGCAGGGATGTGGAGGCGGAGGTGCCGGCCTACAGGGACTACGGGGAATACGTGGCGGAGGGCGGCTATACGCTGCTCAAGGAATGCCTCGACGGCGCTCTGGATCGCGAGGAGGTTGTAGAGAAGGTATCGGCGTCGGGCCTCCGGGGCCTGGGCGGCGCCGGGTTCCCCACCGGCCGCAAGTGGGAGATCGTTCGCGGTTACCCCGGTCCGCGGCTGATGACAGTGAACGCCGACGAGGGCGAGCCCGGCACCTTCAAGGACCGCTACTTCATGGAGAGCGATCCGCACCGGTTCCTGGAGGGCGTGCTGGTGGCGGCGTGGGCGGTGGAAGCGGAGGCCGTGTACATCTATCTGCGCGACGAGTACGCCGAGGTGCGGGAAATCCTGTCGCGGGAGCTGCCCAAGCTCGGGGAAGCCGGCCTGGACGCGCACGCCGAGGTGTATCTGCGCCGCGGCGCCGGCGCCTACATCTGCGGCGAAGAGTCGGCGATGATCGAGAGCATCGAGGGCAAGCGCGGGCTGCCGCGGCACCGGCCGCCCTACGTGGCGGAGACCGGCCTGTTCGGGCGGCCCACGCTGGTGCAGAACGTCGAGACCCTCTACTGGGTCCGGGACATCCTGGAGAAGGGGCCGGAGTGGTTTACGGCCCAGGGACGCAACGGCGGCGCCGGCTTGCATGCCTACTCGGTATCGGGGCGGGTGGTGCAACCGGGTGTGAAGATCGCGCCCACCGGCATCACCGTGCGAGAGCTGATCGACCAGCACTGCGGCGGCATGCAGCCTGGCCACCGGTTCAAGGGATACCTCCCCGGCGGCGCCTCCGGCGGCATGCTGCCGGCCTCCATGGCGGACCTGCCGCTTCAGTTCGGATCGTTGGAGCAGCACGGCTGTTTCGTCGGCTCCCATGGCGTGGTGGTGTTGAGCGACCAGGACGACGTCAAGGCCGTGGTCCGGAACCTGATGCGCTTCTTCAAGCACGAGAGCTGCGGCCAGTGCACCCCGTGCCGGGTGGGAACGGAGAAGGCGACGGTGCTGCTGGGGCGGCCCTCGTGGGACGAGCCGTTGTTGGAGGCCCTCGGCGACGCCATGGCGGACGCCTCCATCTGCGGCCTCGGCCAGGCGGCCCCCAACTCCGTGCGCTGCGCGTACCGGTATTTCCGGGAGGAGCTGTCGTGAGCGAGTTCGTGCGGTTCACCCTCGACGGCCATGAGGTGGAGGCGGCGGCCGGCGAGACCATCTGGCAGGTGGCCGAGCGCCACGGCACGACGCTGCCGCACCTGTGCTACGACCCCCAGCCCGGCTACCGGCCCGACGGCAACTGTCGCGCGTGCATGGTGGAAGTGGAGGGGGAGAGGGTGCTGACGGCCTCCTGCATCCGGCGGCCGGCCGCGGGCATGAAGGTGAGCACCGACAGCGGGCGCGCCCGGAACGCGCGCTGGATGGTGCTGGAGATGCTGGTGGCCGACCAGCCCGGGCGCGACGTCGCCCACGACTCGCGGTCGCGTCTGTGGCAGTGGGCCGAGCGGCTGGAGGTCACGGACAGCCGGTTCCCGGTCCGCCAGGCCCCCGCTCCCGACTCCAGCCATCCGGCCATGCGGGTGGCCCTGGACGCGTGCATCCACTGCACCCTGTGCGTGCGCGCCTGCCGCGAGGTGCAGGTGAACGACGTCATCGGCATGGCCCATCGGGGCGCCGGCGCCAAGGTGGTCTTCGACTTCGACGACCCCATGGGCGACAGCACCTGCGTGGCCTGCGGCGAATGCGTGCAGGCGTGTCCCACCGGCGCCCTGATGCCCGCGACCCTGGTGGACGCGGCCGGGGTGGACAAGCGCGAGGCCCTGGCCGAGGTGCCCAGCGTCTGTCCTTATTGCGGCGTCGGGTGCCAGATCGACTACCGGGTCAAGGACAACGCCATCGTCGCGGTGGAGGGCCGCAACGGCCCGTCCAATCGCGGCCGCCTGTGCGTCAAGGGCCGCTTCGGGTTCGATTACGTCAGCCATCCGCACCGCCTCACCGTGCCGCTGATCCGCCGCGACGACGCGCCCAAGGACGCGTCGGCGGACGTGGACCCGGCGAATCCCTACAGCCATTTCCGCGAGGCCACGTGGGAGGAGGCGCTGGACCTGGCGGCCGCGGGCCTGCGGGAGATACGGGACCGGGACGGCGGCGACGCGCTGGCGGGCTACGGCTCCGCCAAGGGTTCCAACGAGGAAGCGTACCTGGTGCAGAAGCTCGTACGCACGGGCTTCGGCACCAACAACGTGGACCACTGCACGCGCCTTTGCCACGCCTCCTCGGTGGCGGCGCTGATGGAGGGCATCGGCTCCGCCGCCGTGACCGCGCCCTTCACCGCGTGCGAGGACTCGGACGTCATCATCGTCATCGGCGCCAACCCCACGGAGAACCACCCTGTCGCCGCCACCTACTTCAAGCAGGCCGCCAAACGCGGCGCCCAGCTCATCGTGATGGACCCGCGCGGCCAGGCCCTGCGGCGGCAGGCGACCTGGATGCTTCAGTTCAAGCCCGGCGCCGACGTGGCGCTGCTCAACGCGCTGCTCAACGTCATCGTCGAGGAAGGGCTCTATGACCGGGACTACGTGACGGCCCACACTGACGGCTTCGAGGAGCTGAAACGGCACGTGGCCGAGTTCACGCCCGAGGCCATGTCGGAGATCTGCGGCGTCGAACCCGAGACCCTCCGCTCGGTGGCGCGGCTCTACGCCGGCGCCCGCGCCGCCATGATCTTCTGGGGCATGGGGATTTCGCAGCACATTCACGGCACCGACAACGCGCGCTGCCTCATCGCCCTGGCGCTGGTCACCGGCCAAGTGGGACGGCCCGGCACCGGGCTGCATCCGCTGCGCGGGCAGAACAACGTGCAGGGGGCTTCGGACGCCGGCCTCATCCCGATGTTCTATCCCGACTACCGCTCGGTGGAAGAGGCGGGTACGCGCCGGCGTTTCGAGGACGTCTGGGACATGGCGCTGGACCCGCGCCGCGGCCTCACGGTGATGGAGATCGTCGACGCGGTGCACGCCGGGCAGATCAAGGGCATGTACATCATGGGCGAGAACCCGGCCATGTCGGATCCCGACGTCCAGCACGCGCGCGAGGCCCTGGCCAGGCTCGAGCACCTGGTGGTGCAGGAGATCTTCCTCACCGAGACGGCGTTTCACGCCGACGTGGTGCTGCCGGCCTCGGCCTGGCCGGAGAAGGACGGCACGGTCACCAACAGCAACCGGCAGGTGCAGATGGGCCGGGCGGCACTCACGCCGCCGGCCGGCGTGCGGCAGGACTGGTGGATCGTCCAGGAGATCGCGCGGCGCATGGGCCTCGACTGGAACTACACCGGGCCGGCCGACGTCTTCGCGGAGATGAAGCGCGTCATGCCTTCCCTGGACCACATCAGCTGGGATCGGGTGGAGCGGGAAAGCTCCGTGACCTATCCGTGCGCGGCGCCGGACCAGCCGGGAGTGGAGGTGGTGTTCGGCGAGGGCTTCCCCACCGCCAGCGGACGCGGCAGGCTCGTGCCGGTGGACATCATCCCGCCCGACGAACAGCCCGACGAGGCGTTCCCGATGATCCTCAGCACCGGCCGGCAACTGGAGCACTGGCACACGGGCGCCATCACCCGGCGCGCCAGCGTGCTGGACGAGCTCGAGCCCGAGGCGGTGGCCAACCTGTCACCCGGCGAACTGCGCCGCCTGGGCGTGTCGCCCGGAGCGTTCGTCCGCGTATCCACCCGGCGTGGCGTCATCGAGATCAAGTCGCGGGCCGACAGCGCGGTCCCCGACGGATGCGTCTTCATTCCGTTCTGTTTCGCCGAGGCGGCGGTCAACCTGTTGACCAACCCGGCGCTGGATCCCTACGGCAAGATACCCGAGTACAAGTTCTGCGCGGCGAGGGTGGAGCCGCTGTAGCGGACGCGGGATCAGTAACGCAGCAGTGCGGCGATGGTGAGGCTGACGGCGACGGATAGAGCTATGACGAGCCAGACTTCCAAGTGAAACCTCCTTTCACCAGAAAGTCTAACAGGAAAAGTTAGGTAAATCAAATTTCAGCTCGAAATGGCAGCGGGTCGGCAACCGACCCACCAGCCCTGAAGGCACCCATGGCCGGTCAGCCTAGAAGCTCACCCTGGGTGTTTCCCTAGCCGCTTCCTCGACCTGGAAGTACTCGGCCTTCTCCACCCCGGCGAGATCGGCGTAGAAACGTCCCGGCAGCCTGCGCACGAAAGTGTTGACCGCGGTGACGCGGTCGTTGAACCGCTTTCGCTCCACCGCCAGACGGTTCTCGGTGCCTTCGAGCTGGTCCTGGAGCTTGAGGAAGGACTGGTTGGACTTGAGCTGCGGGTATCGCTCGCGCAGGACCAGCAGCCGGGACAATGCCCGCTCGAAGCCGACGGCCGCCTGCGCCTTCTGATTGACGGTGTTGGCCTGGAAATAGGCCTTGCGGGCGTTGGCCACTCCCAGGAAGATCTTCTCTTCCTGTTTGGCTACCCCCTTGACCGTCTCAAGCAGGTTCGGAATCAGCTCGAAGCGCCGTTGGAGCTGGTTCTCCACCTGCGCCCACTGGTTCTTGACCCCCTCGTCCAGTGTGATGGCCCGGTTGTAGCCGTTGAGGACACAGCCGCCTGCCAGCAACACCATACCGGCGATGGCCGCCAGAATTATCAAAAGAATTCTCGATGCGCTCACGCCGTGTCTCCCTTACCTGTATGAGCTATCCACGATCATGGGGACAGTCAAGTAGAGACGGGTTTCCTGTCCTCCGGAACCCGGCAGCAGGCCCGGCGAGGCCGGCCTCACCACCCGGCTCCGCCGCCTCCTCCTCCGAATCCGCCTCCGCCCCCGAAGGAACCGCCGAATCCGCCACCGAACCCGCCGCCGAATCCTCCGCCCACCGGGCCTCCCCAGGAGCGCCCGCCTCCACCGAGAAGGCTGCCGAGGAGGGCCCCCATCAGAAAGCCCGACGCAGCGCCCCGGCCGCCCCAGGCGGTCCGGTGGCGCCGCCGCCGCACGGAGCTCAGGACGAACAGCAGCACCAGGATCGGCATCAGCGAGGCGCCGATGCCGGTGTTGCGGGCCACGCGCCGGCGTCCGCCGTGGATCCGGTAGTCGGGAGCGCCGGTGAGCTTCACGCGCGACGCGTCCGCCACCCGATTGGCCGTGGCGACGGTGAGGGCCATCAACCCCTGGGCGAATTTTCCCGCCCTGAAGAAATCCGCGGCCACGCGCCGAGAGGCCGTGCCCGCCCAGGAGTCGGGCAGGACTCCCTCCAGGCCGTAGCCGGTGTGAATCCGAACCCGCCGCTCCTTGACGGTCAAGGCGATGAGGGCGCCGTTATCCTTGCCCTTGCGGCCGAGCTTCCAGGCTTCCGCGTGGCGCTGGACGAAGCCGAAGAAATCCTCCCCATCGGTGGTGGGCACGGTCAGGACCTTGACCTGGGCCGTGGTCTTCTGCTCCAGCTCGCGCAGCCAGCCCTCCATCCGGCGCTCGGTGGCGGCGTCGATGAGGTTGGCGGTGTCCACCACGTAGGTCCCGGGATCCCTGACCGTCACGGCCGCGCCGGCCGCTGGCGCGAGCCCGGCCGCGAGACACAGCAGCACAAGCCCGGCCAGGAAACGCGTGCTCCTACCACGCATCGATGAGGGTCCTCAGGGCGTCGACGTCCGCGTAAAGGGTCTTGAACTCCTCCCAGCCGTGATCGCTTCGTTCGTCGACGGCGCCCCGCACCCCGGGCAGCGTGCGGTCAATGCCCTCCTCGACGGCCGCCACCGCGTCCATGGCCGCCTTGGGCTCGGCGTCGCCGTGAAGCCACAGCAGCCCGCGCAGCGATCGCAGCAGGCGCTCTCCCACGTCCACCTCCACGGTGGTCAGCGCTTTGTCCCGTCCCGCCGCGGCCAGCAACGCTTGCCTCATGCCGAGTTGGATGGTCTTGAGCTCGCGCTCGCACTGGTGTCTCACGTCTACGTCCTGAAGCGACAGGTCCTGGAAGTAGTCCTCGCCGAACACGCAGACATGGCGCTGGGCGATCTCCAGCAGTTCCAGCGGAAAGGTATCCAGGGACGCCGCGATGTATTCCGGCGTCATGATCAGGGGCGCGGCGATACGCGCCTTTCCGAGGCGCGGGCCCTGGCGCGCCAACCGCCGCAGCATGTCGAGGTCCACCGCTCCCACCACGAAGACGCTGCGCGCCGTGTGGGAACGGGGGTTGAAAACGCCGGCGGCGATGGCGCCGAACAGCGTCAGGGACCGGGCGTTGTCGCCGGCAAGCTCCCTGAGCGTGTCGGCGTAGCGCCCGACGGGCGCTCGCATGGCTTCCGGTATGCCTTCCAGGTGGTGTTCCTCCGCCATAACCTCTCGCCTCCGTTGACCAATGTTCACTTTCGGCGCACGTTGGTTCACTTTACCGGACAAATTCCGGTCGTGACAGGCGGCGCCGACATTGAATCGGACCGTTTGCCGGGATATTCTGCACCTAGTGTGGTGTCTGGTTAATTCGCAGCATAATCTGCGGGTCTTTTTCGCCGTCGGCTGCGTTGCTCTTCCTCGCGTGGTACCCGCCCCACGGGCGGGTTTGAAACCCGCCCCTACAAGTCATCGCGCCTTGCCGACAACGAAAAATCCTCCGCAACTTATGCTGCGAATTAACCGGACACCACACTAGAAAGGACGCAGTTGGCCACTACCGGTATCCGCTACCAACCCGACGAACATCCCCCGACGGCGGTCTCCCTGGGACTCGGCCTCCAGCTCGCGGTCATCAGCGTGACCGTAACCGTTCTGATCCCCACGGTGGTGATGCGCGCGGGCGGCGCCACCGAAACCCACCTCGGATGGGCGGTGTTCGGCGCCACCGTCATCTGCGGTGTCGCCACGGTGTTGCAAACGGTCCGTTTCGGGCGTCTCGGCATGGGCCACGTGCTCATGATGGGCACCTCCGGGGCGTTCATCGCGGTCGCCATCACGGCGCTGGCCCAGGGCGGTCCCGCGCTTCTCGCCACCCTGGTGGCGGCGGCGGCGCTCTTCCAGCTCGTGCTGTCGGCCCGCCTCGCGATGTTCCGGCGGGTCCTGACGCCCACCGTCTCCGGCACGGTGCTCCTGCTGATAGCGGTGACGGTGATGCCGGTGGTCTTCGACATGCTGAGCGAGGTGCCGGACGGGAGTCCGGCGGCCGCGGCTCCGCTGAGCGCCCTCGCAACGGTCCTGGTGGTGGTGGGCTTCGCGCTGAAGTCGGCCGGCGCGCTGCGCCTGTGGGCGCCGGTCCTGGGCGTGGTGGCGGGATCGGCGGTGGCCGCGCTCTTCGGCATCTACGACCTGGAGCGAGTCGCGGAGGCGTCGTGGGTGGGATTGCCCGCGGGCCCGTGGCCGGGCTTCGCCGTCGACTTCGGGCCGGCGTTCTGGGCGCTGCTTCCGGCCTTCCTGCTGGTGGCGCTGATCGGCTCCATCCGCACCATCAGCAGCTCCATCGCGGCCCAGCGCACGTCCTGGCGCCGCCCCCGGGCGGTGGACTACCGCGCGGTGCAGGGCGCCGCGGCGGTGGACGGGCTCGGCAACCTGATATCGGGCCTCGCCGGCACGGTGCCGAACACGGCCTACACCACGGGCGTATCGTTGGCTGAGCTGACCGGGGTCGCGGGGCGCGCTCTCGGCGTCGCCGCCGGGGTCATCCTGACGTCCCTGGCTTTCCTTCCCAAGGCTCTCGCCCTGCTCCTGGCGATTCCCAACCCCGTGGTCGCGGCCTTCCTGACGGTCATCGTCGCCATGCTCTTCGTCATCGGCATGAAAATGGTCCTCCAGGACGGCTTGGACTACCGCAAAGGATTGGTGGTGGGCGTCGCCTTCTGGCTTGGGGTGGGGTTCCAGAGCGGCGCGGTGTTTCCCGAGCACGTTGCCGGGTTCGCGGGCGGCCTTTTCAGCAACGGCATGACCGCCGGCGGTCTGGCGGCCATACTGATGACGGCGTTCGTGGAGTTGACGAAACCTCGGGGAAGTCGCTTCGAGGGCGAGATCGGGGTCGCGGCGCTGCCGGGTATCAGGAAGTTCATCGGCGACTTCGCCTCCCGGAGCGGCTGGGACAGGGCCATGGCGGACCGGCTCGACGCCGTCGCCGAGGAGGCGTTGTCGACGCTCCTGCGCGAGGATGAAGCGGGCGCGGAAAGCCCCCGGCAGCGTATGCGCCTGATGGCCTACAAGCAGGACGGCGGGGCGGTTCTCGAGTTCGTCGCCGCGGCCGGCGAGGAGAACCTGCAGGACAGGATGGCGCTGCTGGCCGAACAGGCCGGCGAGGAGCCGAACGAATCGGAGATTTCGTTGCGGCTGTTGCGGCACTTGGCCGCCCAGGTCCGTCACCAGCAATACCATGACACGGATATCCTGACGGTGCGGGTGGAGGCGCCGGCGCGCTAGTGTCGCGTCCCATGATTTCCTGGCATAAGTTGCGCAGGAATTTTGTCGCCGGCAAGGCGCGATGACTTTGTAGGGGCGACCGGCGGTCGCCCCGTGTGGAGAGCAAGATGAGCAATGAGTCCTTCGTACCTCCCCGCGGGAGAGGCGCCCCTACGGAGCGCAGCGCCCGGGAACTGGCCGGGACAGCGGAGCCCGTCGCCATCGTGGGCATGGCGTGCCGCTTCCCCGGCGCGCCGGACCTCTCCTCCTTCTGGCGCCTGCTCGAGGCCGGCGGAAACTCCATCACCGAAAACACCCCGGGTTCCGGGGTCGGGCGGGTGGGCGAGATCTTCGCCGATGGCACGGTTCCCAGCGAAGCGTGCCGTTTCGGCGCCTTCGTCGACGACATCGAGCTGTTCGACGCGGGTTTCTTCCGCATCTCTCCGGTGGAAGCCCAACTGCTGGACCCGCAGCAGCGCATGATGCTCGAGACGAGCTGGCAGGCTCTGGAGGACGCGGGGATCGATCCGGACCGGCTCAAGGAGAGCCTCACCGGCGTGTACACCGGGATCAGCAACGACGAGTACCGCATGCTGGTGGTGGATTCGACCAAGCCGTCCGGAGCCGCCGAGTGCCTCTACGCCCTGAGCGGCACCAACCTGAACGGCACCAGCGGGCGGGTCTCTTTCGTGCTGGGTCTCATGGGACCGGCCAAGGCGGTGGACGCCGCCTGCGCGTCGTCCCTGGTATCGGTGCACGACGCGGTGGCGGACCTCCAGCAGGGGAAGGCGGACCTGGCCATTGCCGGAGGGGTCCAGGCCATCCTGAACAGCCGCATCTACGAACTGCGGGCGGACGCCATGATGTTGTCCCCCGACGGCCAGAGCAAGGCGTTCGATGCCTCCGCCAACGGCTACGTGCGGGGCGAGGGCTGCGGGGTGGTGGTGCTGAAGCGGTTGAGCGAGGCCGAGGCGGACGGCGATCGGATCTGGGCGGTGATCCGGGGGGCGGCGGTGAACCACGGCGGCGCCAGCTCCGGCCTGACCGTGCCGCACACGCCCGCGTTGGTGCAGGTCATCGAAACGGCGCTGTCGCAGGCGGGAATACCCCCGTCGGAGGTGGACTACCTGGAGGCGCACGGCACCGGAACCGCGGTGGGCGACCCCATCGAGATCGACGCCGTGGCCGACGTCTACGGCAGGGGACGCGACGCCGACCGGCCGCTTCTGGTGGCTTCGGTCAAGACCAACATCGGGCACCTGGAGTCGGCGGCCGGGATCGCCGGACTGATCAAGACGGCGCTTGCGGTCAACCGGGGCGTCCTTCCCAAGCACCTGCATTTCCAGGACCCCAACCCCCGTCTCGACTGGGACCGTCTGCCCTTGCGCATCACCTCGGCCATGATGGACTGGCCGAGCCGTCCCGACCGGCCACGGCTCGCGGGCGTGAACTCGTTCGGGATCTCCGGGACCAACGCCCACATCGTGGTGGAGGAGCACCGCGCCCCGGAGGGGACGTCCGGAGAGGAACGCGCGGTGGCGGGTCCTTCCAGGGTCGTGCCGGTTTCGCTGCCGGCCGCCGCGGCGGACCTGCCGTGGCCGGAGCAGGGCCTCGGTCCCCGACCGACCCGGTTCCTGCCGCTCTCGGGCAAGTCGCCGGGCGCGCTGCGGGAACTCGCGGCGCGGCACCTGTCGTGGCTCGACGAACCCCCGGGGAACCTCTCCGTCGAAGGCGCCGCTTCGGGGCCGGCGTTGTCGGACCTGGCGTGGACCGCAGGCGTGGGGCGAAGCCACTTCGATCGCCGCGCCGGCGTCGTCTTCCACGATGCCGGCTCATTGCGCGAGGGTCTGAAGGCGCTGGCCGAATCGGGCGAGGACGCCCGCCCGGCGGCGAGCACGGTGGCGTTCGCCTATACCGGACAGGGAAGCCAGTGGGCCGGCATGGGCCGGACGCTCTACGACACCGAGCCGGTCGCGCGGGCGGTTCTCGACCGTTGCGAATCCGTGTTCCGGGAGGAGCGCGGGGCCTCCCTGCTGGACGTCATGTTCGGCCGGCCGGGAGGGGACGGGGAACTGGGCGATACCGCGTGGGAACAGCCGGCGCTCTATGCGTTGGAGTGTGCGCTGACCGCCCTCTGGGCGAGCGTGGGCATCCGGCCCGCGGCGGTCCTGGGGCACAGCGTCGGCGAGCTGGCGGCGGCCCAGGCGGCGGGGGTGTTCAGCCTGGAGGACGGGATGAGGCTCGCCGCGACCCGGGGCACCCTGCTGTCGGGCATCGAGCCGGGCGCCATGGCCGCGGTCTTTGCCCCGCCGGCGCGCGTGGCGGCCGTGGTCGAGGCGTCGAACGAGGCATCAGGCGGAGTCGGCGTCAACATCTCCGCGGACAACGGAACCCACCAGGTGGTCAGCGGACCGGCGGCTGGCATCGAAGCCGTCTCGGAACGCTTCGAATCGGAGGGCATCCGGGTCAGGCGGCTCAACACGGCCAAGGCGTTCCACAGCGCCCTGGTGGAGCCGGCGCTGGACGCGCTGGAGGCATTCCTGGGCAGCGTGACCGTGGAAGCCCCTTCGCTGGCGGTGGTGAGCAACCTGACCGGCCGGGTGGTGGAGCCCGGCCAGAGGCTGGACGGCGTCTACTGGCGGCGTCATGCACGGGAGCCGGTGGCGTTCGCGTCCGGCGTCGGGACGTTGGCGGAACTCGGCGTGGACCTGGTGGTGGAGATCGGTCCGCACTCGGTGCTGGCGCCGATGGCGGTGTCGGCCTGGCCCGAGTCGTCGCGGACACCGGCGCCGAGGGTGCTGTCGAGTCTGTGCCGGCCGTCCGGCGACGAGACGGGTCCGGCGGGTGACGGCTTCGTCGAGGCGGTGGCCGGGGCGTACCGGGCGGGGCTGCCGGTTCGTTTCGAGGGGCTTTTCGCGGGAGAGACGCGGCGGCGCATCTCGTTGCCGGGGTATCCGTTCCAACGCGAGCGCCACTGGCTCGAGGCGCCGAAGCAACGGCGCCGGGGCGCCGGCCACCCCCTGCTGGGCGTCCGGCACGAGTCCGCTCGCGGCGAGATCTCCTTCGAGACCGAAGTCTTCCCTTCGGACCCGGCGTGGCTGAGCGACCACCGGGTATTCGGGCGGGTGATCGCCCCGGGTGCGCTCTACGGCGCCATGGCGGCGACGGCGGCCCTTGCCGAGGGCAGCGGATCGGCGGTGGTGGAGGACGTGCAGCTCCACAACGCGCTGGTGTTTCCGGAGCAGGACTCCGAAGACGGAGCGGGCGAGGACGGCCGGAAGGTGCAGCTCGTGCTCGACGCTCCCGGACAGGCGGCGTCGCGGGGCGTCCAGATCTTCAGCAAGGGGAGTGAAGGGGAGTGGACGCTGCACGTGGAGGGACGCGTGCCGTCGGGCATGACCGCGCCGCAACCCGTGACCCGTGTGGATCTGGACAGTCTCAAGGCCGGCATGTCCCCGGTGGAGGTGGCGGACTACTACAAGGCCAGGGCCGATACGGGCATCGATCTCGGCCCGTCCTTCCGCACCCTTGGACGGGTCTGGGCGCGGCCGGGCGAGGCATTGGGCGAGGTTTCTTTCCCGGAAGCTCTCGGCCGCAACGGACTGGACGTCCACCCGCTCGTACTGGACGGTTGCTTTCAGGTGGTGGGGGCCGCGCGCGGCCTTGCCGGAACCCAGGGTGCGACCACGTACCTGCCGTTCGGATGGGAGCGGTTGTGGCTTGGGGGACGGTTGCCGGAGCGGGTCGTCTGCCACGTGCGCATGAACATGCCGTCCCCGGAACCGGAGGTGGAAGCCGGCGAACCGCCGGAGGTCCTGAGCGGGGAGCTGACCATCTACGATACCGACGGGGTGCTGCTCGGGGTGTTGAGCGGATACACGGTGAAGCGGGCCACGCGCGAAGCCTTGCTGTCGGCGGTGGAAGGCGTGAAGGAGCTGCTGTACGAGGTCGTGTGGCGCGACTCCGCCATCGCGCCGGGCCTCTTGCCCGCGGATTTCTTCCCGAGTCCGGCGACCGTTGCCGAGTCGTCGCAGTCGTTCTCCGGCTACCTGACGGGCGCCGACGTGGATCCGGAGGACAGGTGCGCCCTGCTGGCGGACCTGGAGCGGTGGTCCCGGTCCTACGCGCTCGCGAACCTGGACAAGCTGGGGTGGGAGCGCAGGGCCGGCGAGGTGGTGGACCCCGACGACCTGCGGCAACGGTTGAACGTCAACGAGGAACACCGGCGCCTTTTCCGCCGGATGCTCGAAATGGTGGCCAAGTCGGGCGTCCTGGACGAGACCGGCGATGGCTTTGCGGTAGTGGTGGGTTCAGGAGATCCCTGGCCGGAGGGTATGCCCGGGGATCCCGAGGGGTTCGCCACGCGGATGGCCGAGCTGTATCCCGACGGCCTGGTCGAGATCGGGCTGTTCAAGCGGTCGGCCGACGCCCTGGCCGACGTGCTCCGCGGCGGCGCCGATCCCCTGACGCTCCTGTTCAGCAGCGGAGAGCCCACCGCCGCCGACCTGTATCTCAAGGCGCCGGTGGCGCGGGCGGCGAACCGGATGCTGGCGGACGCGGTCCAGGCGCTGGTGGCCCGGTTGCCCGAGGGGCGGCGGTTGCGGGTGCTGGAGATCGGAGCGGGCACCGGGTCGGCCACCGCCTCGGTGCTGCCGGAGCTTGCGGAAGGGCGCTTTGACTACACCTACACGGATATCTCCGCGGGCTTCTTCGCGGAAGCCGAGGCGCGCTTCGGCAACGACGGCATCGACTACCGTCCGCTGGATGTCGAGAAGGACCCCATCGCCCAGGGCTTCGAGTCCCACGGCTACGACCTGCTGATCGCGTCCAACGTGCTGCACGCGACCCGGTACCTGCCGGAGACGCTGGGACATTGCCTGGACCTGCTGGCGCCGTCGGGACACCTGATCGCGCTGGAGAATCTCAGCGGCCTGGGCTGGATGGACCTGACCTTCGGGCAGTTGGACGGGTGGTGGCGGTTCGCCGACGACTACCGCCCGCATCACGCCCTGGCGAACCCGGCGGTGTGGCGCCGGGCGCTCGGCGACGCCGGTTTCACCGGAGCGGAAGTCCTGGGGCCGGACGATTCCGAAACCGACAGGATGCCGGACAAGGGAGTCATCGTGGCCCAGGGTCCGGCGCAGGTGACGGAGCCTCCGGGCGCGTGGGTCCTGGCGGCGGACCACGGGGAGGTGGCGGCCGGCCTGGCAGCCGAGTTGGCGGCGCGGAACCAGACGGTGTTGCTGGCGGACGGCGAAGCGTCGGAGAACGCGAAGATCCACGGGCCCGGCGTGTTCAGGACGGCCGTGGAAGCGGAGGACCGCGAGGCGTGGCGATCGCTGGTGGAGAGTCTGCCTCAAGAAATTCCGTTCAACGGGGTGGTGCACCTGCTGGCGCTGGACGGTCACGGGGCCGGGGCCGCCACCACGGAGATCGCCGAAGACGTGCGGCGCGCGGGGGCGAGCGCGCTCGCGCTGACGCAAGCGGTGGCCGACTCCGACGTCACGCCGGCCAAGGGCGTATGGTTCGTGACGCGCGGCGCGCAGGTCCTGGAACGGGAGCGTGGGGGCGAGCTTGCCGGCGCCACGCTCTGGGGTTTCGGCAAGGCGGTGGCGCGGGAAGCGGCGCACCTCCAGCCGAGGATGATCGATCTGGACCCCGGCGGGACGGCTCCCGTACCCGACGTCCTCAATGAGGTGCTGTATCCCGACCCGGAAAATCACATCGCATACCGCTCGGGACGCCGGCGCGTGGCGCGCCTGGTGCGGGCGGGAGCGGGCGTGGAGCGGCTGGCCCTGCCGGAGGGGCCGGAGTGGGCGCTGGCCCCGGACCCGGCCGGCGTGTTCGAGAAACCGTACGTCATGCCGCTGCCGGCGCGTTCCCTGGAGCCCCGGGAGGTCCGCGTGGCGGTGGATGCCGCCGGCCTCAACTTCTGGGACGTGTTCCGCTCCCTCGGCTTCATCGAGGAGGGGAATCTGGGCCGGGAGCTGTGCGGCCAGGTGGTCGAGGCGGGTTCGAAAGTCTCGACCGTCTCCGTCGGCGACCCCGTGGTCGGACTGGGGTTCGGCGCGTTCGCGGCGGAAATGATCACCCACGAGGAGCTGGTGGCGCCGGCGCCGCCGGGAATTCCGGTGACGGGACTCGCCACCGTGCCGAGCGCGTTCGTGTCGGCGGGGCTGTCGTACGAGTTCACCGGGCTGGAAGCCGGCGACCGCGTGCTGATCCACGCCGGCGCCGGCGGCGTGGGACTGGCGGCGATCCAGTTGGCGCAAGCGGCCGGAGCCGAGGTCTTCGCCACCGCCAGCGCGCCGAAACAGGCGTATCTCCGGTCGCTGGGAGTGGAGCACATCTACGACAGCCGCCGGACGGCGTTCGGGAGAGAGATACTCGAGGACACGGACGGCGCGGGCGTGGACGTGGTGCTGAACAGCCTGACGGGAGAAGGCTTCATCGACGCCAGCCTGTCGTGTCTGAAGCAAGGCGGCCGGTTCGTGGAAATGGCCAGGCGCGACATCCTGAGCGTGGACGAGATGGCGGCGGCGCGCCCGGACGTGGCCTACCTGATCCTGGAGCTGGACGTTCTCAAGAAGACCGACCCGGCGTGGGTGGGAAGGATCCTGCGGGGGGTGATGGAGCGCCTGGTGGCGAGAGAGCTGGAACCCATCATCCACAGCAGGTGGCCGCTGGCCGAAGCGGGGGCCGCGTTGAGCTTCATGCGCTCGGCGCGGCACTTGGGGAAGATCGTCGTCACCGCGTCGCCGCTGGCGAGGGGCCGGTTGCGTCAGGACCGGACCTACCTGGTGACCGGCGGCCTGGGCGGCATCGGCTGCGCCGTGGCCGGTTGGCTGGCGGACCGCGGCGCCGGGACCATTGTCCTCAACGGGCGCCGCGCTCCCGACGACGCGGCCGAAGCGGCTATCGGCGCCCTGAGGGAGCGTGGGGTGACGGTTCAGGTAGAGCTGGCGGACGTCACCGACGCGGCCGCGGTGGACGGGATGCTGGAGCGGATCGATCGGGAACTACCGCCCCTCGGCGGCGTGATCCACAGCGTCGGCGTGTTGTCGGACGGCGCCCTCACCAACCAGAGCTGGGAGCGTTTCGAGACGGTGCTGTGGCCGAAAGTGCTTGGCGGCTGGCATCTGCACCGAGCGACCCTGGACCGCGAACTGGAGTTCTTCATCCTCTTCTCGAGCCGGGTCGGGGTCATGGGCAATCCGGGGCAGGCCAACCACGCCTCGGCCAATGCCTTTCTCGACCAGCTCGCCGGTCACCGCCGGGCGCTGGGGCTGCCGGGACAGAGCATCGCCTGGGGGGCATGGTCCGAGATCGGCGAGGCCGCGGAACAGCGGGAACGTATCGACCGGCAACGGACGGCCCTGGGCGGGCGCTGGTTTACCCCGCAGCAGGGTCTCCGGGCCTTCGACCAGTTGGTGCGCCAGGATGCCACGACCTCGGTGGTGATGGCGATGGACTGGGCGATGTTCGAAGAGGCGGTGGACGACCGCCCGACTTTTCTGGAGGACCTGCTGTCCAGGACCGCCGAGGACGATGCCGGCGCCGAGGCCCCGTCGGGCGACCTGCTTTCCCAACTGCGGGGGACCCCCGCGGGATCGCGCGAGGAGCTGCTCGTGTCCTTCCTGCAGCAGGAGGTCCGGGCGGTGTTGAGGCTGCCGGCCACTCCGGCGCCCACGGTGGGGTTCTTCGACCTGGGGATGGATTCACTGATGGCGGTGGAGCTGCGGAACCGGCTGAACCGGGCGTTTGCGGACGTGTACACGGTGCCCAACACCGCGGTGTTCGACTACCCGGACATCGCCGCCCTGGCGCGGCATCTGGTCGGGGAGCTGGGCGACGTCGGCGGCGCGCCCGTCCCCCAGGCACAGCCGCGGGCACGGGCGGAGGCACAGCCGGAGACACCGGAAGAGGCACGGCCGGCGGCGCGCCGCGAGGACGACGGCATCGCCATCGTCGGCATGGCCTGCCGCCTGCCCGGCGCCCCGGATCTCGCGGCCTTCTGGCGCCGGCTTGAAGCGGGCGAGGATTCGGTGACGGACCGGCGCCGGGATGCCGGCTCGTCGGACGATCTCGCCGAGGGCCTTCCACCCGGGTATGAAGCGTACGCCCGGGGCGGGTTCGTGGACGAGATCGACAGGTTCGACGCGGAATTTTTCCGGATCACGCCCATCGAGGCGCGCATGATGGATCCCCGGCAGCGCATGATGCTGGAGACCACCTGGCAGGCGATCGAGGACGCCGGGATGGATCCCGGCGGGTTGAGGGGCAGCCGCACCGGCATCTACGCCGGGATCGGCACCAGCGAGTACCGGGACTTGATGACGGCCGGCGCTCACGGCGTGAGCTACCTGGGCACGGCGGCGAGCATGGCGGTGGGGCGGGTGGCCTTCCACCTGGGGGTGGAGGGGCCGACGATGCCGGTGGAGCTGAACTGCGCGTCGTCGCTGGTGGCGGTGCATCACGCGGTGGCGGGCTTGCGCCAGGGCGAAGTGGACATGGCCCTGGTGGGCGGCGTGGCCGCGATCCTGTCGCCGGGAATCACCCGGGAGATGGCCGACCTCGGGATGCTGTCGCGGAGCGGTCGGTGCAGGGCCTTCGACGCCTCGGCGGACGGCTTCGTGCGCGGCGAAGGCTGTGGAATGGTGGTGCTGAAGCGGCTCGGCGATGCGGTGGCCGACGGCGATTGCATCTGGGGAGTGATCCGCGGTTCGGCGGTCAACCAGAACGGTGCGAGCGCGGGACCGACGGTGCCCAACGGTCCGGCGCAGGAGCGGGTGATCGAAGAGGCGCTCTCGCGGGCGGGAGTGTCGCCATCGGAAGTCGACTACCTGGAGGCCCACGGGGCCGGGTCGGGGTTGGGCGACACCATCGAGGTGCAGGCGGCGGCGGCGGTGTATGGCAAGGGACGGGGAGCGGAGCATCCGCTCCTGGTCGGTTCGGTCAAGACCAACATCGGCCACCTGGAGCCGGCCGCCGGGGTCGCGGGCCTGATCAAGACCATGCTGGCGATGAAGCAGGGAGTGATCCCGAAGCAACTGCACTTCGAGAATCCGAATCCTCGACTGGACTGGGACCGGCTGCCGGTGCGCGTGACTTCCGAGGCGATGGCGTGGCCGGTCCATCCCGACAGGCCGCGGCGCGCGGCGGTCAGCGCGTTCGGCATCTCGGGAACCAACGCTCACGTCGTCGTGGAAGCATACGACGCTTCGGGCGAAGGGTCCGCGGGGATGGACCAAGGGCAAGGCCCCTCGGGTTCCGCGTTGTCCGTCCCGGTTTCGTTGCCGGATGCGGTTCCGCCGGCGGTGGAAGAAGGAACGCCCGTGCGTGCTGATCGGTTGCTGCCGCTTTCGGGAAGAACGAGCGGCGCGCTTCGGCAGTCGGCGGGACGGTATCTTTCGTGGCTGGAAGAACGCGGCGGCGTGCTCTCATCGGCGGGCGTTGCCTCGGAACCCCTGCTTTCGGACATGGCATGGACGGCCGGCGTGGGGCGGAGCCATTTCGACTACAGGAGGGGCCTCGTGTTCCGCGATGCCGTATCCCTGCGGGAGGGGTTGAAAGCCCTCGCGGAGGGGAGCGAGGAGCCGGAGCCCGTGGGGGCCGGGAAGGTGGCGTTCGTCTACACCGGGGAGGGCAGCCAGTGGGCCGGCATGGGGCGTGCGTTGTACGAGAACGAGCCCGTCGTCCGGGCCGTTCTGGATCGCTGCGACGCAATGGTTCGGGAAAATCGAGGGGCGTCGCTGCTGGACGTGATGTTCGGCCGCGGGGACGCGGCGGGGGATCCCCGATCAACGTCGGGGGCAAGCCTGGACGATCCGGCGTGGGCACGGCCGGCGGTCTATGCGCTGGAGTGCGCGCTGACGGCGCTGTGGTCGAGTCTGGGAGTTCGCCCGAGCGTGGTGGCGGGGCATGACCTGGGCGAGCTTGCGGCGGCGCAGGCGGCCGGAGTGTTCGGCCTGGAGGATGGGTTGCGTCTGGCCTGCGCACGCGCGCTGCCGGCGCCGCCGCGCGAAGACGGAGCGCCGGAGTCGCCCTCGGACGATCTGGAGGCGGCCCTCGCCGAGGTCGCGTTTGCGCCGCCGTCGCTTGTCCTGGTGAGCGGCCTGACCGGAAGGGCGGTGGTATCGGGGGACATGCCGGACGGGCCGTATTGGCGCCGGCAGGCGCACGAGCCCACGGCGTTCGCGGAATGCGTCAGGACGTTGGCGGCCCTGGACGTGGCGGTGGTCGTGGAAGTCGGCCCGCACGCGGTGCTGGGCCCGGCGGTGGCCGGAGCGTGGCCGGACGCCCGCCCGGCACCGGTCGTGCTGTCGAGTCTCCAACAAGGAGCGCCGGCGTCTACGGCGGACAGCGGATTCGTCGCGGCGGTAGCCAAGGCCTACGAGTCGGGGATCGATGTCTCGTTCACCGGGCTCTTCGCGGGGGAGACCCGGCGTCGGATCTCGCTTCCGAGCTACCCGTTCCAGCGCCGTCGCCACTGGATCAAGGCGTCCGGCCGTGCTCCCAAGTGAAGCACCGTGTGCCGGCCGTCCGTGGGAGCAGGGAAGCGCGGCGGGGGTCCGTTTGACATGCCTGCTTGAAGATTTATAGTGACACGAGCGTTTTTCGGGTAGTGGAACATCGTTCCACTTAAACTTGTCCTGTGTGGAACACAGGTCGTCGATTGAAGGGAGGAACACCATGGCGTCAAGTGAGGATCGTATCAAGCAACTGTTCCAGGAAAATCTGGGCCGGGCGGCGAACCCTGCTGCCAGCGTGGCCGATTCCGGCGTCTCGTCCGTGGATGCCGTGGCATTCATCAAGGTGGTCGGCGAGGAGTTCAACATCACGATTCCTCCTGAAGAGGTAGCCAAGTTCAACACCATCGGGGATCTGATCGCGTACGTGGATTCCCACTCCGGTTGAGGCTGTTTGGGAAATCGTGTGGCAAGTACCTGAGCCGCTTTCCACCCGTGACGTCCGCGTGGACGATGACACGGTCATCGTCCTGCGGCGTCACGGGAACCCGGCCGGTCCGCGGCTCGTCCTGAGCCACGGCAACGGTCTCGCCATCGATCTCTACTACCCTTTCTGGTCGCTGCTGGCCGACGACTTCGACCTGATCGTCTACGACCTGCGAAACCATGGCTGGAATCCGGTCGGCAGACCGGAAAGTCACAATGTGGCGAGATTCGTCAGCGACCACGACCGGGTCCTCAAGGCCATAGACCACCACTACGGCAACAAACCCAAGATCGGCGTCTTCCATTCCGTCTCGGCCCTGACCTCGCTGCTGTCATTGAATCTGGGGAGCGAGTTCGCGGCGCGGGTCCTGTTCGATCCCCCCGTGTGCAAGCGTGGGCTGAGCTACGAGGAGTTCGATGCCGCGGCGGATCGGGTGGCGGCCATGGCCCGCCGCCGCGCCCCCCGTTTCGAGAGTATCCAACAGTTCGCCGACCTCTTGCCCTACCTGCCGATCTATCAACGGGCCGTTCCCGGCGTGTTCGAGCTGGTGGCGCGGACCACGTTGCGCGAATCCACCAACGGCGACGGCTATGAGCTCCGGTGTCCGCGTGACTACGAAGCCCAGATCATCCAATACGCCGCCCCGTTCGCGGTCATGGTGGAGCTGGAGAAGCTGCGCAGCCCGACCAAGGTCATCGGCGCCGATCCCACCCTGCCGTATTCCTACCTGCCGACCCTGGACTTGCGCTATATCCTGACCGTCGACTACGACTTCGTCCCCGAGACGACGCACTTCCTGCAGCTCGAAGAGCCCGAAAGCTGCGTCGCGATCATGCGTGATTTCCTGGATCGGCACGGCCTCTTGAGTTCGTGAGTTCCAGGCTGCATATTTCTCGGGGAAGCGCCGGTCCCGCCAGGGCGACCGGAGGTCGCCCCCTGAAAACCGAGTCGAATGGCGATGCGAAATCAGCTTGAGATACCTACGGTGGTGGAGGAGAGCGGACGGGGCGAGCGCGCCTACGACCTCTACTCCCGCATGCTCCGGGACCGCATCGTGTTCCTGGTGGGAGAGATCGACGATCCGGTGGCCAATACTATCGCGGCCCAACTCCTTTACCTGGAATCCGAGGATCCCGAACAGGACATCTACCTGTACATCAACTCGCCCGGCGGGTTGGTCACCGCGGGCCTCGCCATCTACGACACTATGCAGTACATCCGGGCGGCCGTGTCCACGGTGTGCATCGGCGAGGCGGCGAGCATGGGAGCCATGCTGCTGGCCGCCGGCCAGCCGGGCAAGCGGTTCGCCTTGCCCCACGCCCGGGTCATGATCCACCAGCCCCTGGGGGGCTACCAGGGCTCGGCGGCGGACATCGACATCCACGCCCGGGAGATCCTCCGGGTACGCGAGGAGGTCAACGGCATTCTGGTCAAGCACACCGGGCAGGACCTGGAGACCATCGAACGGGACACCGAGCGCGACCGCTACATGACCGCGTCCATGGCGCTCGACTATCGCATCATCGACAAGATCCTGGAGAAGCGGGAAGGGGATTAGCCGGCGCGGCGCCCTCACCCCAACCCTCTCCCAGAGGGAGAGGGGGTCGTTCGTTCTCCCTGCGGGAGAGAAGGGGTGGCTAGCCCCTCTCCCTCTGGGAGAGGGTGGCCGAAGGCCGGGTGAGGGCTGGAGTTCTCAGCCGAAGCGCGCGGGCGAGAAGTTCGGGTCCGCGTCGGCTCCGAAGAGCAACCGGGCGGCCAGCGAACCGACCGCCGCGCTGGTGGTGACGCCGTGGCCGCCGAGTCCGGCGACCCAGAAGAAGCCTTCGACCCTGGGATCCCACCCGATCACGAAACGGTTGTCATCGGTGAATGTCCGCAGCCCGGCCCAGGAGCGGCCGATGGGAACATCGGGGAAGTTGGGGTAGGCCGCGGCCAGCCTCTCCGCCAACAGCTCGAGCGCCTCGGGTCGCGTCGGCGGGTCGCAAGGCGGCAACTCGTCCTCGTCCATCGCGCACAACATCAACCCGCCCGAGCTGGGCTGGAAGTACACCTCGTCGGAGACGTTGAGGACGAAGGGCCAGTCGGGCTTGACCCAGTCGAGCGGCGGCGTCACGAACAGGTGGCGCCGGCGCGGATGGAAGGCGATGGGCACGGCGCCCGCCAGGGCGCCCACCGGTCCGGCCCAGGGTCCCGCGGCGTTGACGACCACGTCGGCGTCGAAAAACCCCTGGGTGGTGGCGACGCCCTGAACGCATCCGTCGCGTACCGGCACTTCCTCCACCGTCGCGTCGTACCGGATCACCGCGCCGGCGCTCTGGGCGGTCTTGAGGTAGCCCGAGAGCAGCGCGTTGATGTCGATGACGCCGTCCGACGCGCACCACACGGCCCCGTCCACGTCGGCGTCCTCGATGAGCGGCATGGCGGCCCGGGTCTTCTCCGGCGACCAGCACTCCACCTCGAGGCCCCGCCCGCGCGCCAGCTCCGCGTCCTTGCGCAGGGCGTCCCACTGTTCGCCGCGGCCGAGGATCATGCAGCCGATGGCGTCGTACGAAACCGGTACGGGCCAGCCGGGCGGGGGATTGCGGAAAAACTCGGCCGATTCGGCGGCCAGATCCGCCACCGAGGGTTCGCTCAGCACCTGCCGTATGAAACCCGCGTTCCGTCCCGAGGAGTGGAACCCGGCCACCGCTTCCTGCTCGACTATCACCATTCGGCGCGCGCCCTGGAGGGCCAGGTGGCAGGCGGTGGCCGCGCCGGCGAACCCGGCGCCGATGATGACGTATCGCGCCTCTTCGGGTTGCATGCTAGGCCCTCACCCGGCCTTCGGCCACCCTCTCCCAGAGAGAGAGGGTTTGTATTTGATTACTCGGACAGGACACTAGCCTCGGTCCCCGGATGCCAGCAGCACCTCGCGGATACGCCGGATTGCCTTGTGGACGTCCGAATCCGAGATCTGGAGATGGGTGACCGAGCGGATCCAGCCGCCGCCCACGTGGTTTACGAGCACGCCCTTGTCGCGTAGTCGCGCCACCACGTCTCCCCCGTCGGCGACCCGCCAGTAGACCATGTTGGTGGGCGGGTCGGGGATGTCGACCTCGAGAGGACGCCCGTCGTGGACGATCTCTTTCAGTCCTTCGGCGAGCGCCACGGCGCGCCGGTGGTCCTCCACCAGGCGTCCGCGATGCTGGCGTACGCCGTAGAGCGCCGCCGCGGCCAGGAATCCCGCCTGGCGCATGCCGCCGCCGAGCCGCTTGCGGATCTTGCGCGCCCGCCCGACGTCCTCCCGGCTGCCGGCCAGGGCGGAGCCCACGGGCGCCCCCAGGCCCTTGGAAAAGCAAACCGACACCGTGTCGAACCCGGCGGCGAGGTCGCGCTCCGAGTGGCCGGTGGCCACCGCCGCATTCCACAGCCTGGCGCCGTCGCAGTGCGCCTTGAGGCCGAGGCCGTGGGCCGTGTTCACGATCCGTTGCGTCTCCTGTCGCGGCAGCGCCCGGCCCCGGCCGCGGTTGTGGGTGTTCTCCACCAGGATGAGAGTGGACGTCGATTCGTGCAGCCCGTCGGGCCGGAACCTGCCCTTGATGGCTTCATCGGAAAGGTTCTCGCTGAACGGGATGAGGTCGAACTGTACGCCCGAAAGCGCGGCCCCGGCGCCCGCCTCATAGGCGAAGGTGTGCGAACTCTCCTCGCACAGCACCGAGTCTCCGGGCCTGGTGTGGAGCAGAATCGCGATCTGGTTCGCCATGGAGCCGGAAGGAGTGAACACGGCGGCCTCCTTGCCCAGCAGCGCCGCCACTTCTTCCTCGAGCCGGTTGAGACTGGGGTCTTCGCCGTAAACGTCGTCGCCCACCTCGGCCGCCGTCATCGCGCGAAGCATCTCCGGCGTGGGCGTGGTCACAGTGTCGGAACGCAGGTCGATCATGTTTGCCGTCTATTCGTCCGGGGGAAACTTGCGGCCGCGTACCACCTCTCCGGATCTGCCGACCGGGGGAAGCTCTTCTCCGTTCAGCGTGAGACGCACTCCCCCGGCGTTGCCGAAAGTGATGACGAAATGGGTTTGCGCGGACAGCGTCCTGGATTCACCGGGACGCAGCAAGATGTCCTGGAACGGCTCGCCGTCGACCCAGACCCTCATCCAGGACCGTTGTTGGGCGAGGATCGTAAGGGTATGGTTCGCCGGGGTTCCGGCAGCCGCGGTATCCGCGGGCGTCGATAACGCGGCCACCTCGGGTGACGCCGTCGGGTCCGGGCCTTGGATGGTCGGTGTGCCGCTGTCCGGTCCCTGTTGCCGTGGCGGCTCCGCGGTGCTCGTGGTCTGGCCCGTGGTATCCCCGACTTGCGATGCCGTAACCTCCTGGGCCGGCGGTGACGCCGGCGCGTCGGGCGCGGGTGGCGACACGGAAGCGGCCTGGCCGGTCGGTGGCGCGGGAGTGTCCTCCGCGGTCGGCCGCGCGGGCTCTTCGCCGGCGGTCGACGCCACGGTGACGTCCTGCCCGGCAGGTGATGCGGCAGCGTCCGGCTGGGCTGGCGGCTGCTGCTGTAACGCGGCTGCGGGTTCACGCGCCGGAGCCGGAGCGGGCTCGGGCGAAGAGGCCGGCGGGTTTGCCACCAGCCGGGGTTTCGATGGATCCGTTTCGGTGGCTTCCGGTTGCAAGACGGAGCTTTGGGCATCGTCGCTCCGGGGCGGTGTGGCCGGGATCGGTGACGTCTTCGGTGCAGCCGTTTCCGGTGGCGCGGAAGCGGATTTCACCAGGAGCCGCTCCACCGGTGCGCGGATGACGCCGACGAACGGCGGGTCGTAGAGATAAACGCCGATCACCGCGGCCAGCAACACGGTCAGCGTGACCATGGCGGTGGCTTTCCACGACCGGGGCTCTTTCGCGGGAATCAGGGCCGCGGGCTCCGGCTGCCGGTTCTCGCGAACGAACTGGGCCGCGAGCGTCTCCACCTCGACCTCCAGGAACGAGGCATAGGTGCGGAGGAAATGGACCATGTACAGACGGTCCGAAACAAGACGGCCGTCGCCGCCGCCTTCGAGGATCTCGAGGTAGTAGCGTGGAATGCCGGTCGCCTCCGCCACCTGCGTGAGGGTCAGGCCCTTTTGCTCCCGCGCTTCTCGAATATAGTCGGCAGTGCCACTCACTCTAGTTCACGGCCTCGAATATCGGCCCGCCCGGGTAGAAGGCGGCGAAGCGGTCGTTCAGAATCGGGTTGTACAGGAGCTGCCGGAGCTTGCGTCCCTTGAGGGGACCCTCCACCGCTTCTCCCCGCAGCCACGACCACAGGCTTCCGGTCTCGTTGTCGCGCAGCAGCACATTACCCTGCGCATCCTTGCGCTCCGACTTCGCGAAGGTAAGGACGCGGTCGTCGAGCTCCCGGCGCCAGGCCGTGCCCGTGGAGTCGCCGGGCGAGTAGTACACCACGATCTTGGCCCCGTTGAACTCGTCGTTGACCACGTTCTGCCGCTCCAGCGCCTTATAGGGGTAGAGCTTGCCCTTGAACTTGACCACCACGGCCAGTCCCAGCGGGTCGCTGTCGTAGGGGCCCACGTAGGTCCCCATGAAACCGCCGCGGCGGTAACCCGGCAGGACCTGGGTAAACGGGTAGCTCTTCTTCCAGTTGGCCCAACTCGTCACGGTCGACGGCATGAATTCCAGCCGCTTTCCCTTGAGCGGGCCGTGGGCCGCCTCGCCGGTCACGTGGACCCAGAGCGATTCCGTCTGTCGGTCGTACATGACGAAGGACTGCTCGAAGAGAATTCCCGCGTGCCCGAAGCTCAACACCTTGTCGTCGAGTTTGCGTCTATACACGATAGACGTTTGGCACAGCGGTCACCAGGAGACGGCGATGGGCACCCCTCCGATGGTGTCGTTGCCCAGCTCGTGGACGCCCATGATCGTGATGGGATACGCCTTGGCCTCGCCGTTGTGGGCCACGCCGATGACCACGTCCCGGTCGAAGATGAACTGCTGCTTCTCCGCTTCGGCGGCGCTCAGCATCTTGGGGTCGTCGAAGACCGGGAAGGCGTCCCGCGGCACCGCCTGGAAGCCGAAGGGAGGCGCCGCCGCTGTCGCCGCCGCGACCGCCGCCAGCGCGGCCGCGGCCAGCAAGGCCGTCAATGATTTTCGGAGCATGGGTTCACCTCGTTTCCTGTCGTGTCGTCCCTCGACGATAACCGGTCGTCTGCCTCCATTATTCCCGATTACCGCCCCGGAAGCCACAGGGGCGCTCACTTGCGGTGGAAACCGAGGACCTCTCCGGTGATGTAGTCGCTGTCGCTGCACGCGAAGAAGACGAACGCCGGCGCCACCGTCTCCGCGGGGGCCGGAGCGGGCCGGGGATCGGGAATGCCCTCGTGCTCACGGAACTCGGCGATGGCATCGGTCATGCGCGTGTCCGCGATCGGCGAGATGCAGTTGACCTGGATGTTGTGGGGCTTCATCTCGTTGGCGACGTTGAAGGTCAGGGTGATGATGGCGCCCTTGGCGGCGGCGTAGTCCGACACGCCGTTGGAAGGCCGCAACGCCGCCGGGCCGGTGAGGTTGATGATCTTGCCCGATCGTTGCCGCTTCATGATGGGGAGCACGGCCTGCATGCCGTTGAAGGTGCCCTTGAGATGGACCCGGATGGTGTCGTCCCACTGTTCCTCGGTGATGTCCTCGAACCGCTTGAGCGTGAGCACTCCCGCGTTGTTCACGAGAACGTCGATGCGGCCCCAGCGTTCCTCGACTTCCCGCGCCAAACCCTCCACCTCCGCCCGCCGGCCGACGTCCACCAGCCGCGCGATGCATTCGGCGCCCAGGGCCGAGATCTCGTCCCGGACCGCATCGAGAGCCGCCTGGTCGCGTACGCCGGTGATGGCCAGAACCGCCCCCTCCCGGGCGAAGGCGAGCGCCACCGCCCGGCCGATGCCGCGGCTGGCGCCGGTGATGATGGCGACGCGACCTTCAAGCTTACCCATGGGCCTCACTCCCTTTCTCGGCCAGTTCGTTCACCGTCTCCGCCAGCCTTGCGCACAACTCCGGCAGGTCGGCGCTGTCGACGCCGCAGAAGGCGATCCGGAGTCCGTTCATGCTGTCGCCGTCGAAGGGCACGGTGCCGATGCCGTGCTCGTCGAGCAGGTGGTTGGCGACGTCCGTCGCGCGCAGCCCCGACTCGGGGCGCAGGGTGACGAAGCAGAAGAAGCCGCCCTGAAACGGCTCCACGGTCAGGAGGTCGGTCTCCATCTTGCCGAGCTCTTCCTTCAGGGTCCGGTAACGTTGCTTCAGCAGCTCGAAGGTCCGCTGCCGTTCCACCACCAGCCGCTCCATCTGCTCCATGGCCTTGGTGGCCACCGATTGGGTCACCGTCGAGTTGTTGGAGAAGAGCCCGCGGTTGACTCCGGCGAACTTGTTGTCGATCTCCGAGGCCAGAGTGTCGGCGTCGTCCCCGGACAGCCACTCGTCGGGACACGCCAGGGTGATGGTGCCGGCGCGCGCGCCGTACCAGAGAAGCTCCTTGGTGACGCCGTCCAGCTTCACCGGCAGGAGGTTGGCCCGTGGCCGGCACAGGTAGAACAGCGACGACTGCATGGCGGCGGGATCGTAGACGTAGCTCTCGTAGGCGTCGTCGAACAGCACCACCAGCCGCTTCGCGGCGCCCTCCGCGAGCCGGTCCAGCGCTTCAACCAGCCGGCGTCCCGCGGCCGCGGACGGGCAGAAGCCGGTGGGGTTGTTGGGGAAGTTGAGCAGCACCACCGCGTTGTCCTGCTCGAGCCACAGCCGTTGGATGGCCGAGACCAGCCCGGCGACGTTCAGGTCGCCGCCGTCGCACAGCGGGAAGTCGGCGATGCGGATGCCGAGGTTCCTTCCCAGGACGTGGTCGTAGTTCTCCCAGCGCCGGTCGGCCGTGATGAGGGAGCGGCCCGGGTCCACGAACATGCGCGCGGCGATGCTGATGGCGGCGGTGATGCCGGGGGTGAGGATCGGCGGGTGCAGTTGCCGTTCGAGCCGCTCGTACTCATCGCCCGCCCGCGACAGGACCCATTTCTTCCATGCCGAGCGGAACGCCGGGGTGCCCGTTTCCGGCGTGTAGGGAAAAATCTCCTCGGTGTTCAGCCCGTTGAAGAAGGAGTGGATCAGGGGCGTGCAAAGCGTGATCTCGCGCTCCCCGCCCTCGGGGTACACGGCGCTCTCCGGTCCGCGGGCGGAGCCGATGGTGGCGTTGATCCGGGCCTTGGCCTTGGCCTTGCCGGTCCAGTAAAGGATCCCCTGCGGGTTGAAGATGGTTTTCCCGTAGTCGGAGAAGAACGCCATGGCGCCGGTGCGGGTTAGTGCGGGAAAGTCCATTGGTTGCCTCGGTGCTCGATTTGTCCCTATGGGCTGTGCCGGTTCCGCCTACGCGAAAGCGTCGTCCAGGCGGGCCATGTCCTCGTCGGACAGGCGCCAGTCCGAGGCGCCGCAGTTTTCCGTTGTGCGGGAAACCTTGTCGGACTTGGGGATGGTGATGACGCCTTCGTGCGCAGTACACCAGTTGAGCGCCACCTGAGCCGCCGTCTTCCCGTTCGCTTCGGCGATCTCGTGAAGCACCCTTGTCTCGCGTGTAGGAAACAGGCCCGGCCTGCCGGCCAGCCTGCCGCTGTCCAGCGGCGTGTAGGCGATGACGGTGACGTCGTGCCGCTGGCAGTAGGGCAACAGCGTCCGCTCGATGTCGCGCCGCCGGAGGTTGTACAGCACCTGGTTCGACACGACGGGGTGGTGGCTGAGGGCGGCCTGGGCCTCGACCAGCTCCTTGGTGGAGAAGTTGCTGACGCCGATGTAGCGGATCCGGCCGGTATCCACCAGGGTTCCCATCGCCCGCATGGTTTCCTCGATGGGAGTGCTCCGGCTCGGCCAGTGGACCTGGTAGAGGTCGATGGTGTCGATGTCCAGCCGCCGCAGGCTGGCGTCCGCGGCCCGCAGCACCTGGTCGTAACCCAGGTGGTCTCCGGACACCTTGCTGGCGATGAACACCCGTTCGCGGATGCCGCGCACGGCCTCGCCGACGATATCCTCGGTGCGGTACATCTCGGCGGTGTCGATGAGGTTCGCGCCCAACTCGATGCCGTGCCGGAGGGGCTCGACGCCGCCTCGGTATTGCCAGACGCCCAAGCCGATCTCGGGCACCTGTAGCCCGGTGCCGCCGAGTGGTTTTGTCTTCATCGGCTGCTCGTCATGGGGACCGGGAGGGTCCGTTGGTCGGTCGGTAAGTCGCGTCCGCGAGTCGCGCGGGACGCGGCGGACAGGCCGGGCACGGGTTGAGCCCGGAACAGGCTAGGCGGTGCTGGCGGCGCTGTCACCGGAGGATGACTTCTCGGAAGACTTGCTCTCCTTGGACTTCCCGGAGTCCGTCGAATCCTTTCCGCCGTTGGTGTCCTGCTTTTCTCCGTTGGCGCCCTTTCCGCGGCCGTAGTCGGTCACGTACCAGCCGGTGCCCTTGAGCTGAAAGGAGGTGTTCGAGATCAGCTTCTGAACCTTGGAACGGCAACTCGGGCACTTCTTGAGCGGGTCTGCGGTGATCCTCTGGGTCACCTCGAAAACGCCGCATTTCGAACACTGGTACTCGTAGATGGGCATAGGACGGCCTCGCGCGGGTAGGTTATCGGAAACATAAACACTGGTCCCTCGGTTGTCAAATACGCCCTTCCGACCGCCGAAGGGCTGCCGGCGGTGTCGTCCGGGGCCTTGAGACCCGGCTTTCCGGGGTTGACTTGACCTGCAACCGGGCGCGGGCTTATGTTACGAGCCATCTGTCAGCCCGACCGACGCCAGAGAAGGAGGAAAGGTATGGATTTCGAGCTTCCCGAAGAGGTCAAGATCATCAAGAACACCATGCGCGATTTCGTGGACCGGGAGCTGATCCCGCTGGAGCGGGAGTTTCGCCCGGAGGGCGAGGAGATGCCCGAGGAGTTGTACAAGCCGCTCCAGGAGAAGGCCCGGGCCCTGGGGTTCTGGATGCTCGACATCCCCGAGGAGTACGGCGGCGCGGGGCTCGACCTGTTGACGCGTTGCGTGATCCAGGAGGAGGTCTCCCGCACCATCTCCATCCCTTTTCGCAACAACCCGGTCTTCGGCCCGGAGGCGCGCGGCATCCTCTTCGAGCTCAACGACGAACAGAAGGAGCGCTACCTCTACCCCGTGATCCGCGGCGAGAAGACCGCCTGCTTCGCCCAGACCGAGCCCGACGCCGGCGGCGACCCCGCGGGCATGCAGACCCGTGCGGTGCTGGACGGCGACCACTGGGTGCTGAACGGCACCAAGCGCTTCATCAGCAACGCGGGCTTCTCCGACTTCGCCCAGGTCATGGCGGTGACCGATCCCGAGAAGCGCGCGCGGGGCGGCATCACCTGTTTCCTGGTTGACATGGATACGCCGGGCGTGACCATCGAACGCCGCTGGCCCACCATGATGGGAGACGCGCCGTTCCAGATCCTCTTCGAGGACGCCCGCATACCCGCGGGCAACGTCGCCGGCGAGGTGGGAGGGGGCTTCCGGCTTGCCCAGGGGTGGCTCCAGGAGGGGCGCATCAAGGGCCACGGGGCGCGCTGCGTCGGCATCGCCGAGCGCGCCCTGGACATGATGATGGACTACTCGCAGATCCGCACCACCTTCGGGCAGCCGCTGTCGGAACGGCAGGCCGTCCAGTTCATGATCGCCGACTCGGTGATGGAACTGCACATGGCGCGCAACCTGGTCTACGAATGCGCCTGGCGCCACGACCGCGGCGAGGACATCCGCAACATGGGCTACATGGTCAAGTGCGTGTGCACGGAGATGGCCAGCCGGGTGGTGGACCGCTCCATCCAGGTCCACGGCGGCATCGGCCTGACCAAGGAGCTGCCCCTGGAATGGTGGTACCGGCAGTTGCGCAGCATCCGCATCACCGAGGGCGCCACCGAGGTGCTGCGCTGGCGCATGGCCCAGAACCTGCTGCGCGCCCGCGCCAAGGGCCAATGAGCGGAGAGTCCCTGCTTCCCGCGGGCTTCCGGGTGCTGGATCTCGGCACCGCCATGGGGGCCTTCTGCGGCAAGGTGCTGGCGGACCTCGGCATGGACGTGGTCAAGGTGGAGCCGCCGGCGGGGGACGACCTCCGCACCGAGCCGCCCTTCGCCAAGGGCCGGAGCAACCGCGAGGGGAGTCTCCGGTTCGCCTACTTCAACTCCGGCAAGCGCGGCATCACCCTGGACCTCGGGCGTGAGACGGGTCGCAACATCCTGCTGGACCTGGTGGAGCAGGCGGACGTGGTCATCGACAGCCATGACCCCGGCTACCTCGACGACCTTGGGATCGGCTACGGCGAGATGGTGGCGCGCCGCCCCAAACTGGTGCTGGTGTCCATCTCCGCCTTCGGGCTGGACGGCCCCTACCGCGACTACCAGGCGCCGGACCTGGTGGCCAACGCCATGGGCGGGCTGCTGTTCATCAGCGGCGACCCCAGCATGACCCCGTGCATACCCCCCGGCGGCCAGACCTATGTCTACACCTGCCTCTACTCCGCCTTCGGCGCGCTGCTGGCCCTGTGGCAGCGCGAGACCAAGGGTCTGGGAGTCCACATCGACGCCTCGGTGCAGGCCAGCATGGCTCTCCACGAGCACGTGGCCTTCACCTGGTCGGTGGAGGGACGGCTCATGAAGCGCGCCGGCAGCCAGCACCAGCACGTGGCCCCGGCCAACCTGTTCCCGTGCAAGGACGGCTGGATCTCGTTCTTCGCCACCCAGCGGCACTGGCCGGTCTTCCTCGACATGTGGGAAGGGCATCCGACGGAGCTGGACGACCCGGAGCTTCGGGGCAACCTGCAACGGCGCGCGGCCGCGGACTGGCTCAATCCCATGGTGGCGTCGTTCACTTCCCGGTACGAGAAGGAGGAGCTTTCCGTGCTGCTTCAGAAGCACGGCCTGCCGGCGCTGCCGGTGAATTCTCCGCGGGACTTCATGGAAGACCCGCACATCGTCGAGCGGGGCTTCTTCGACACGGTGTCGCACCCGGTGCTCGGCTCCTTCTCCCAGCCGGGCGTGCCTTTCCTGCTGGACGGCGAGCGCCGCGGCCCCCGGCCCGCACCCATGCTGGGCCAGCACAACGCCGAGGTCCTCGGCGAGCTGGGGTTGAGCGACCAGGACCTCGGGGTGTTGTCGGCGGAGGGAGTCATCTGATGCCCAGTCCCAACAGGATTCTCGAAGGCGTCCGCATCATCGCGTTCACCACCGGATACGCCGGCCCCTATGCAGGGCGGCTGCTGGCGCAGTACGGCGCCGAGGTCATCAAGGTGGAGTCCAGCCCGGGCGGGCTGGACACGTTCAGACACTACGGCCAGGGCGGCGACGTCGATGCCTCGCCGCGCTTCATCGAGTGCAACCTGGCGATACGGTCCATGACCGTCAACGTCAAGCACGACGACGGCAAGCGGATCATCAAGGAGTTGGCCGCCAAGTCCAACGCGGTGCTGGTCAACTTCCGGCCGCAGGTGCTCGTGCGCCTAGGGCTCGGCGACGACGAGCTCAGGAAGGCCAACCCCTCCATCATCATCCTCAAGCTGCCGGGTCTCGGCGAGACCGGACCCAAGAACTGGTACGGCACCTGGGGGTTCAACCTGAACGCCTTCAGCGGCATGACGTACCTGTGGAACCATCCCGGCCAGGACCGCCCCATCGGCAACCAGGGCGTCTATCCCGACCACCTGGGCTTCATCTCCGGGCCCACCATCATGATGGCGGCGCTGCTGCGCCAGCGGCTCACCGGCAAGGGCTGCTCCATCGATGTCTCCCAGGGCGAGGTGACCGGCTATACCCTCGGAGTGAGCTACCTGGAGAACAGCATCAACGGCGTCGATCCCGAGCCCCGTGGCAACAGCAGCCTCACCGCGGCCCCCCACGGCTGCTACCGCTGCCAAGGCGAAGAGCGCTGGTGCGTGTTGTCGGTCAACAGCGACGACGAGTGGCGCAGCCTTTGCGGCATCATGGGCAACGAGGCGCTGGCGGAGGACAGTCGCTTCGCCACCTGCGTCGAGCGCCGCCGGCATGCCGACGAGCTGGACGCCATCATGTCGGAATGGCTGGCGACCCAGACCGTGGAGGACGTGACTCACCGGCTGCAGGCGGCCGGGGTCGCCGCCGGCGTGGCGCAGAACGGCATCGACCTCAACAATGACCCGCAACTCCGCCACCGCGACTACTTCCAGAAGTACGACGACTCCCCCATCGGCCCCTTCGAGGTGCCCCGCGGCGGCATCATCTTCAAGGACATGCCGGAGGAGGACATCCCCATCACCCCCCCGCTGGGCGCGCACACCGACCAGGTCATGCGCGACGTGCTCGGCTACGACGATGCCGCGATAGCGAAGTGGAGAGAGGAGGGGGTGCTGGCGTAGGGGCCTCGTCGGGACGGGTTCACCGTCCCGGAAAGTGACCGGGCAACACCAACGAAGCTACCGGACTCTCCGGGTCTTGAGAGGGAACACGGAGTGGCGTCGCGGTATATCAGAAGGAAGGAGTGAACGAGTATCGTGTTTTGGCGACGCAAGAATAAGAAGGTGGACGAGCAGGTTGTGCTCTACCCGTGGGTGGCGTGGTCTGAACAAGACACGGAGGAGGCGAAGGAGACCATCAGGGCCGTATTCGACAAGGAGCCGCCGGAGCTTGACAGCGGCGAGGCCAGCACGGTGTTGGTCATGATCCAGTCGAACCGCGAGGGGGGCATGGCCGGAACGCTCGTGGATGGGGCGATGGCCGAAACCGTCATGAAGGATGAGGGTATCTCCATGGACCCTGATGAGCAGGACCCATCGGGCCGGCTGCGCTATCCGGAGATCGTGCGGAAAATCGGCTTCTCCCGGGAAGTCATGGATGAGTTGAAGATAGGGTTTTGATCGCACGGGCCACGAAGAACGCGTAGCCATAGCAGTCCGAGTACGCTTTCCAGATGTCGATCTCACGCTGGCACTGATCGGCCAGATCCTGCGCCTCGGAGCGGCCGCGGTGGCGCGCCCGAAACGCTGTCACGTTCCGCTCGAGCGGACGGTAGTAGTCATCCCACCATGCCGACCGCGGCAGCATGAAGTGCCCCACCGTCTCGTACCCGCACGCGTCGATGGCGGTCCGGAGGGCTGCTGCATCGCGTATCGCGGGGTATTCCTGTTCCCAGAAGGAGACGCACTCCGCCGGCGGGTCGGGTTTCGTCCAGCAGACCTCGGTAAACGCCACATGCCCACCGCGCACGAGCAGGCGGCGCCAGTCACGCAGGGCGGCCTCGACACCCGTGTTGTAGATGGCGCCCTCGCACCAGATCACGTCGAACGAGGCGTCCTCGAAGTCGAGGCTTTGCATGTCGGCGACATGCGCCTCTACGCGCTCGGCGAGGCCAAGGCGGCGGGCTTCGCGGTTCAGCTGGTCCAAGAACGGCGGATGGTTGTCGATGGCGACGATGCGGGCAGGGGAGTTCTGCGCCAGCACCCGCGTCTGCCGGCCGGTACCGCAGCCGATGTCGAGAATACGGGTCTCGGGTCCGACGTCGGGAACCAGGGAGAGCGCCCGGATCGTGCTGTCAGCATCGCCGGGTCCCTGTTGCGGCAAACCGCTGAACAATTCGAAGAAGAGTGCTGTCGTCAACCCGACTCCCGGGGGGCGTTGTCCAGGGCGGCCCGCAACTGCGGGATCGAGATGTTTCCGCCGCTCATCACGAGAGCGATCCTCTTCCCGCGCATCCGCTCCCGGACCTTCAACGCTCCGGCCAGAGAGGCGGCGCCCGCCTGCTCCGTCAGATTGTGGGTCTTTTCGAGGCACAGCACGATCGCCTGTTCCAGCTCCGTGTCGGTTACGAGGACGAAGTCGTCCAGCAGGTCCCTCAGGATGCCGTTGGTCATCTCGTAACCGGAACCGGTTGCAAGGCCCTCGGCAATGGTCCGCATGGGCGACTCGACGATCCGGCCTTCCTTCCACGACAGCCAGGCGGCCTGGGCCTGCACGGACTGGACGCCCAACACCTGGATGTCCGGATTGACCGTCTTGGCGACGATGCAGGCGCCGCACGCACCGCTGCCGCCGCCAATGGGGGTCACGATGACCTGCACATCCGGCAGGTCTTCGAGGATCTCCAGTGCGACCGTGCCGACGCCGGCGATCAGGTGGGGCTCGTTGGCGGAGTGGATGAAGCGGTACCCCCGCTCGCGCGCCAGCCGCTCGGCATGGGCGAGGCAATCGTCGAAGACCGCGCCGTGGAAGATGACGTTGGCGCCGAGGTTCCGCATCGACTCGACCTTGCCCGGGTTGGCGCCTTCGGGTGCGACGATGGCGGCCTCGACTCCGAAGACACCGGCGGCGTAGGCGATGGACTGTCCGTGATTGCCCGTGGACGCGGCGGTCACGCCGCGACGCTTCTCGTCGTCCGAGAGCTGGGAAATCAGGTTGACGCCGCCCCGCACCTTGAAGGCCCCCAGGCGCTGGTGGTTCTCGTGTTTGACGTATACCTCCGCGTCCAGGAGGCGGTCCAGGGACAGGTAACGGTGAAGCGGGGTCCTAGTCACATGCGGGGCGGTGCGGCGGCTCGCCCCGATGACGTCCTGCAACGTGGGTCGCTCGAACATGTCCACCCGATCTGTCAATAAAGGCCAGGGACGAGCCGGTACTTCACCCGTCCCTGGTACTCCGCCCCAGTTGTCGGCGCCGTATTTCTCGGCGCAGTGCTTGTCGTCGTTAACACCATTCCTCCTTTCGCCACCGGTTGCAATGGTCTGATGCGCGGAATGGGACCATCGTCGAAGTTTCGTCGTGCCTTGTCTTTCCTCGGACGGCGCAGTGCTGAAGCCCGGCCACTACGTCGGACCTCTGTTGCCTTTCTTCAGCTTCGCGCCACCATCGAGAGGTGGAAAGAGGAAGGGTTGCTGGAGTACAATTGAACAAGACAGGAGGATCTGGGAGGACGAGCGCATGACCCGGATGAGCGGACCCGCAACCACCTCACAGGAAGCCCTGAATGCCCTGCTAAGCGATACTTTGCCGCGTCAGGGTGCCTGGAATGAAGAGGGCTACCTGTGGCTCACGGACTACAGCCGCCGGTTGATCGAATTCACCGACGGTTACATCGAGGAACTGCCCATGCCCACGTCCACGCACCAGGCCATCCTCTTGTTCCTCTATGAACTGTTCCGCGACTACCTCAGGCCGCTCGGCGGCGTCGCGATGGTCTCCGCGCTACGCATGCGGATCCGCGAAGGCAAGTTCCGCGAGCCCGACATCCTGCTCCTGCGCCACCGTTCGGATCCGCGCTACCAGGACCGCTACTGGCTGGGCGCGGACTTGGTCGCCGAGGTCGTGAGCCCCGACGACCCGGCACGGGACTGGGTGGAGAAGCGCGCGGACTACGCCGAGGGTGGCATCCCGGAGTACTGGATCGTGGACCCCCGCGACGATACCATTACCGTGCTTACACTCCAGGGCGACACATACATGGAGCACGGTGTTTTCTCCCGCGGTTCCACGGCGACCTCACTGCTGCTCGAAGGATTCACCGCCGACGTAGCTGCGGTGTTCGACGCGCCGGAATAAGATTGCCATGAACGTGGGTCGGCATTACGGCGAAGCATGTAGGCATGCATCGTCACCCCTCACCCACGCTCCACCTCGAACGCGGCCACGTTGCGCGTGTCCTTGCTGAACTCCACGCCGATGAGCCAGATGGGTTGGTCCGGGCTGCGGTACTTGTCCGCGTAACGCCGGCTCTTCAACTGGGCCATCGCCGCGCCGGGCGGGGTCATCTCGACCACCTTGAACTCGAACAGGTAGACGTTGCCGTTGAAGCGCACGGCCATGTCGAGCCGCCCGTGGCTGCTGCTGTCCTCAACCGTGACGTCGAGCCCCAGGGCGGCGAAATAGGAATAGAACACGCTGGCGTAGAATCCTTCATAGTCGGCGATGTCGTTGTTGGTGTACCACTGGTGGGGAATGCTGCTGTAGAAGGCCTGAAACAGGGCCCTGAGACCATCGAAGTCGTTCATTTCCAGCAGGCGGTAAAGTCGAACGCCGTTGGCCGTCTGGCGCGACGAATCCTGCACCAGGTAACGCAGGAGACTCCGATTCAGGCTCTCCCGGACCTCCCGATTGGGATAAGTGAGTCGATAGACCGGTTCGCCGCCCAGATCCTCTTCATCCGTGACCGTGAGATAGCCTGTCTGGAACAGCAGCGCCTCGGTGGCGATATCGTCGACATCGAATCTCGACAGCAGGTCGTTGGTGCCGAGCATATCTTCAAGGGCCAGGGTGCTCACGCGCCGCTTGAACAGGGTCTCCACCAGAAACGACGGCGTGCCGGTCTCGAACCAGTAGGCGTCGAACTTGCGCCGGTCGAACAACAACAGGATGTCGAAAGGATTGTAGACTTTCTGCTCGCCCAGCCATGCATAGCCGTTGTACCAGCGACGGATTTCATCCCGATCCAGCCCCGGCAGTTCCGGGGCGAACACGCTGTCAAGGTCGGCATCGGTGTAGCCGCAGACCGCCGAGTAGCGTGGGTCCAGGGTCAGGTCCTTGAGGTTGTTGAGACCCGAGAACAGGCTTACCTTGGAAAATTTGCTCACGCCGGTGAGGAATGCGAACCGTATATGTGCGTCGTAGTCCTTGATGACCCCATAGACGCCACGAAGGAAGTCGCGGTTCGACCGAGCGATCTCCGGCGCCTCCAGCGCGTCAAGGATCGGTTTGTCGTACTCGTCGATCAGCACCACGACGGGCCTCCCTGCCTGATGGTGCAACTGTTCGAGCAAATGGCCGAGACGCTCGGGTGCGGTGGGGTAGGGCGACGCGACGCCTGTTCGGCGTTCGACGGCGTCGAGTTGCGCCATGAGGCTCGCATGAGCCTGGGCGGGGTCCTTGAAATTGCCGCTTCCGAAGCTGAGTCGCAGCACCGGATGACGCACGGACCAGTCCCATCCTTCATGGATGTAGAGCCCGCGAAAGAGCGCCTCCGTGCCCTCGAAGAGTTCCTTCAGCGTGTCCAGGAACAGGCTCTTGCCGAAGCGCCGGGGGCGGGAGAGAAAGAAAAGAGAGCCTTCGTCAAGCAGCGTCCGAATCCACGGCGTCTTGTCGACGTAGTAGCAATTCTCTTCCCGAAGCTTGCGGAAAGTCTGAATGCCGATGGGCAGTCTGAGCCTGGTCATGGCGGGGCCGTCTGGTTAAGCATAGAGGCACGCGTCAAGAATCGCGAGGACCTCGTCGAGAACGGACGCAGTCGCTCTTTCGACGAACTTCACGCTTCGGCTGGCGCAGTCCACGGACTTGATCTGCTCCACCATGACATAACCGGTCAGGGACGACTCGTCGGGCACCGGGACGTGGAAAGGAATGTCTCTGAACGTGTTGGTGATCGGGCACACCATGGCAAGTCCGGTACGGCGGTTGAACGGCGTGTTGCTGACCACCAGAGCAGGACGGCGTCCTCGCTGTTCCCGCCCGGCCTGGGGATCGAAGCTCAGGACTATGAAATCGCCTTTGCGGGGGACGTATCGCGGCATCTACCAGACTTCCTTGCCGGCTGGCGGTCCCCAATCGACCTCTTCCGGTTGGTAGTCTTCGGGCATTCTGGACAGCAGATCCTTCAAGTCGTACTTGCCGCGGACCCTCGATACGGGTTCGACGACAATCCTGCCCTCCTTGACGGATACATCCACTTCGTCGCCGACGTGAATTCCGGCTTCGGCCAATAGGGCCTTCGTGAACCGAAGCCCTTGGCTGTTCCCCCATTTTTTTACCTTGGCCAACATGGCGTGCCTCCTACGTATATACGGAGTATAAACCAAGTCCAGTTGAAGAACAACGGGCGTGCGGCAACGGAAGGACAGCCGGCCGTCTGCATTTCAAGGGCCGGTTTGTTGGCAAAACAAGGAGTTACATGCGACCGATTGAAGGTCAGAGTCCGACCGATTGAAGGTGAAGCGCCGACTGGTTGAAAGCCGGTGGAGGAAGGGAGCCTGCTTCGGATGCTGGCCCTACCCGCTGGTCACGCACGCCTTCAACCCCTCCCGCGACCCCCGGTCCCATTCCTCTTCGTAGTTGGGCCAGTCGTTCAGGAAGAGCATGTCGTCGTAGGTGGCGTGGCCGGAGCCCCAGCGGCGCTCGGGGTGCACGGAGTCGTGGTGGGGGAAGGGGAGGCGGTACTTTTTCCAGCTCTCGTAGTAGCGCGCCATGATCCGGATGTAGAACTCCAGGGGGATGGCGGGCTGTTCGTGTTGCGAGACGAGGTCGGAGCCGGGCTCCCGGCGCCACTGGTTGAAGCGCGGGAAGACGCCGTGGCGCATCATGAAGTCGACGCCGTCGCCGGTGGACTTGACCGCGTCGGCGATGTTGTCGAAGCCGTAGGGGCGGGCTAGCTCCACGCCGCAGACGAAGTTGGGGCGGGCGTTGCCCTCGCCCAGCACCTCCACCGACTCGATCATCCACTTGACCCAGTTGTCCCAGCCGATGCGGCGGTTCTTGCCGGGGTTGATCCACTCGAACAGCCGCTTGTCCCAGACCTCCATGTTGGCGTGGTGGCAGTCCACGCCTTCGGCGCGGTAGCGCTTCATGGTCTCCTTGTCCTTGGCGTTGGTCTGGATGTTGATGTAGCGGCGGTGGCCGCCCCACTTGAGAGCCGAGGCGTACTCCAGGTAGAAGTCGTCCTCCGACTTGCGGTGCAGGGTTTTCAGGATGGTGCCGCCGGAGATCAGGAAGTCGATGGGGGGTGCGTAGCCGACCTCGTCGATGGCGTCCTGCTCGATGGAGCGGGCCACTTCGGCCACGTAGGAAACCGGCTTTACCGGGGTGTTGAAGGTGAAGTCGCGGGACTCCTTCATCTGGCGCACATTGACGTTGATGTCGCAGAAGCGGCACTCCTCGTCCGGCCCCCAGTACTGGCAGTTGCGGAACACCGTGGCGAAATAGCCGAAGGCGATGATCTCGTGGTACTTGGTGCCGTCCTCGAAGGACCGCGTGTAGTACTTGAGAGGCTTGGGGAAGCTCACGTCACACAGCTCGCGCCCGTCCAGCAGGAGCCGGACCTCTCCGTCCACCACGTCGATGACGTAGGGCGAATCGGCGTTCAGGGTGGTCTGGACGATGACGGGCCGCAGTCCCAGGTGGCCGCCGCGGATGGCGAACCACTCGGGCGTCCGGCGGTGCTCCTTCCGCTTCATGTCCTTCATGGACATGAGGTCGTAGGAGAACAGCCGGTAGGACTTGACCAGGGCCTCGGAGGCCAGCTCCAGGGCGGCGTCCGTGAACCAGTGGCCCACCCGCAGGAGGTCCATCTTGAGGATCACCTCCCGGGGCATGTCCTCGTAGTTGCGCAGGTGCCACTCGAGGTATTCGGTCTCGCTCGACGACGTGACGCTGTCCAGTTCGATCATGGTCCCGGCTCCCGGCCGCCCGGCTAAGCTACCCCGCGTAGCGCGGCACGATGTTGGTCGGCTTGTACTCCGCCGGCGCCTCGGTCACGAACAGCTCGGGCTCGATGCCGTAGAGGCGCCGGGCGTTGCCGCCCAGGAGCTTCTCCTGCACGTCCTGGGGCACGCCGTGCCTGGTCATGTTGTCCACCGCCTCCCAGGTGTCGGAAGCGTCGTGGTGCGGCATGTCGGAGGACCAAAGGCCGATGTTCTCGAAGATGTCCCACAGCCTGAGGGTTACGTCCTCGTCGCTCTCGAAGGCGATGAAGCACTGCCGGTCGAAGGTTTCCCGCGGGTCGCCGACCTTCTGCGGCGGACTGGCCTGCTCGCGGACGAAGCGGTAGAGGTCCAGGTAGGTCTCGGCCTTCTCCAGGATCAGCGGCAGCCAGCTCGAATTGGACTCCAGGATCGCCACCCTGAGCTTGGGAAACTTCTCCAGCCAGCCCGTGAGCATCACGATCATGGTCCAGGTCTGGGCCTCGCTGATGAAGCTCAGGGACTCAGCGCCGGGCTGCACCGACCCCATGCCGCGCATGATGTTCTCCACGAACTGTCCCGGCGAGTACACGTAGACCTCGTGGGCGGTGAAGGGCGAGCGCTGGGCGCTGCTCTTGCCCCGGGTGCCGGTTGACATGCGCTCCGCCATGGCCTCGGTGACGGCCTCGCCGCCCGAGGGAAAGGTGTGCATGCCCAAGGCCAGCCCCAGTTCCTCGAACTCCTTCCACAAGGGGTCGAACTCGGGAAAGGTGGGGTAGCGGTCGTTGACCAGCACCGGCCGCACCACCGCGGACTTGAAGCCCAGCTTGGCCACCCGCCGCAGCTCCTGCACGGCGTAGTCTACGTCCTGGACCGGCAGCACGGCGCAGGGGTAGAGGCGCTTGCGGTCGGCCGCGCAGTAGTCGTTGACCCAGTCGTTGTAGGCGGCGGCGCAGATCCGGGCCGCGTCCGGGTTCTTGACCAGCGGCATACGCACGAAGGTGGACGGGAACACCATCACCTGGTCGATACCCGATGCATCCATGTCCTTGAGGCGGACCCGCGGGTCCCGCTGGCTGGCGTTGCGGCCGATCTCCTCGTCCCACCTGGGGTCGTCGGGGGCGATGGAGCCCAGGATCTTCTTGTTCATGCCCGGGTGCCAGCCCTGCCCGGGGTAGGCGTAGGTCTTGGGATTGCCGTAGCTCACCTGGCCGTTCACGACCATGACGAGCCGGTCCATGTCCCGGTAGAAGTGCTGCTTGGCGAAAGCCCGCTGCTTCTCCGGTATGTACTCGTCCCAGACCTCCCGGGGCTCGTGGATGTGGCTGTCGCAGTCGAAGACCGGGAAGTTCTTGGTGCGCCCTTGTGCCGTGTAGGCCATCACTGACTCCTCGCTGGACGCGCGTCCGGCGCGGGCCGGCGGCCGGACGGGCGCCAGGGGTTGCGGCCGAGCCTACGCGCTCGGCTTGAACTTCGGCAGCGTGTAATCCTCGTGATCGTCGTACACCACCTCCACCGCCATCCCCACCTTCACGTCCTCCGGCGGGATGTCGACGACGTTGCTCACGAGCCGCGGCCCTTCGTCGAGGTCGATGAGCGACACGTTGTAGGGGATCTTGTCCTGATAGGACGGATGCCACGCCCGGTGGTAGGTGACGAAGGAGTAGACCGTGCCCTTGCCGCTCGCCGAAACCCACTCGTAGTCCGGCGATAGGCATTTGGCGCACAGCGCCTGAGGCGGAAAGTTGAAGACAAACTCGCACGGTTTGCACCGCTGCACCGTGAGCTTGTGCTCCCTGAGGTTGTCCCAGAAGGGCTTGGCCTCCATCTCCGCGAGAAAAGGTTCCGCGCGCGGCGCCGCGCGCCCGCGCTCGTCGTGTGCCTTTTGTGATTTGCTCATTGTACCCCCAGTACGAGTGATGCGTGCATGCACAGGCTACCGCCGTGCCCGCTGATAACGCCCGCCTTGGCCCCCTGCACCTGCCGCTCGGGCTCCACCTCGTTGCCGCGCAACTGCTTGACGCCCTCGGTGACGTGCATGATGCCCTCGAGATGGGCCTGGGACAAAAGCCCGCCGTGGGTGTTCACGGGGATCTCGCCGCCCACCTCGATGCGGCCGTCCTTGATGAAGTCCTTGCCCTCGCCCTTGCCGCAGAAGCCGTAGTCCTCGATGGTGATCAGCGTCGTGATGGTGAAGCAGTCGTAGAACTCGGCGAAGTCCATGTCCTTGGGTGTGAGCCCGGCCATGCGGTAGGCCGCCTCCGACGACTTCCGGCTCCCCAGCGTGGTGAGAGTGGGCGCGTCCATGACGCTGGAGTGCGGGTGGTGTTGCCCCATGCCAAGCACCTGCACGGGCTTCTTCGGCATGTCCTTGGCCCGCTCCATGCTGGTCACCAGCAGGGCGGCGCCGCCGTCCGACTCCAGCGAGCAGTCGAACAAGTGCAGCGGCTCGACGATGAAGCGCGAAGCCTGATGGTCCTCGATGGTCATGGGCTTCTGCATGGTGGCGTTCTTGTTCATGCACGCGTGCTTGCGAGTGGAGACGGCGATCTGGCCCAGGTCTTCGCTGGTGGTGCCGAACTCGTGCATGTGGCGTGTAGCCGCGAACGCGTGGTTGGCCACCGCGGAGAAATGACCCCACGGCTGCTCCCAATGCTCATCGCCGCTACGGATGGGATAGCCCGGCGTGGGATCCGGCGTGGCCCGCTTGCGCGCGTGGACGCACACCACGTAGTTGGCCATGCCGGCCTCGATGGCCATGGCCGCATTCTGGATCATGGCGATGGGCGTCGCGCCGCCCAACGCCAGGTCGGTGGCGTAATTGGGATCGATGCCCGCCATGTGCGCCAGACGCACGGCGTAGCTCCGGTGGGCGTCGGTGAGCGGCTGGTTGGTGAGCAACCCGTCCACCTGGGACGCGTCGATTCCGGCGTCCTGCAGGCAGAGGCCGATGGCCTCCACGTGCAGCGAGTTGGTGGTGGCTTCGGGCCGTTTGCCCACCCTGGTCTCGCCGACGCCGACGACGGCGTACTTGCCAGAAAGGTTTGACATGGCTGCCTCCTTGTCCCCGGCGGGTGCCGGCCATGTGCCGGGGACCCGCCGGGATCGGTCATAACGTCTTGATGGGTCCTACTTGTCCAGCCCGACGATCCTGCGCGTCCGGCTTATCACTTCCGGCGTCATCTGTTTCTTCATGTCGGCGATGAGGCCCGTAAGGTACTCGCCGCTCCTGGGGTTGATGTCCAGCCGCGCCCGCTTGGCGTCCTTCAGGAAAGCGGGGTCCTTCAGGATGTCGTCGAAGGCCTTGCGCAGGACCGCCACCCTGTCCTTCGGGGTCTTCGGGGGCAACGCCCAGGGCCGCACCATGGCGGCCGGGAGGAGCAGGACCTTCATGAAGGCCACGTCCGCGGGTTTGGTGATCCTGTCGTTCAGGGGCGGCACGTTTAGCGCTTCGAGCTCGGGGTGACGTTCCTCACTGATGTAGGTGATGAGCTTGATGGAGCCCTCCTGGAGCATGGACATGCCGGTGGACTTGACCGAGTCCCAGGTCCATCCGGTAAGGGCGTCCACCTCCTTCTGCAGCAGCCCGGCGCGCACCGGCGCGGTCCCCTTGTAGCCGGGGACGATCTTGGAGGTGTTGCCGAAGATGTCGTTCATGGCCAAGGGAATGCTGCAGGTCAGGCTGTTGCGCGCGGTGCAGCCGAAGATCAACGGCGTCGTCTTGGTGTCGAGCCACTGTTCCATGCTCTGGATGGGCGAGTCCTTGCGCACCGCCACGGTGATGGGGCTGGTGTTGGCCAGCCCCAGCCAGACGAACTGGTTGACGTCGTACCGGATCCCCGGAAAGTTCAGGAACTGCGCCTGCGCCACGGTCCAGGTGGGGTGCACAAGGGCGAGGCCGTCCCGCTTGGTGATGTTGTACACGTAGTTGGTGCCGATGAGCCCGCTGCCGCCGGGGATGTTGATCACGATGACGTTGGGCTTGCCGGGGATATGCTTCCCGAGGTGGCGCGCGAACAGCCGGGAGTAGGTATCGTAACCGCCCCCGGGGGAGCTCACCGAAATGATCTTGACCGTCTTGCCCTCGTAGAAGGACGCGGCTCCGGCAGTCCCGCCACCGGCCGCCATGACGGCCACGACGAGGCCCATGAGCATTCGTCGCAGGAACATGTTGTTCGCCTCCTGTTTCTCCGGTCCGAAAATCGTGACCAACCGAATACCGTTACCGTTCGGCTATTTGTCCAGCCCGATGATCTTCCGCGCCCGGCTGATGATCTCCGGCGTCATGCGCTTCTTCATGTCGTTCATGAGGTTCACGAGGTACTCGCCGCTCTTGGGGTTGATGTCCAGCCGTGTGCGCTTGGCGTCCTTCAGGAAGCCGGGGTCCTTGAGCGTGTTGTTGAACGCGGTCTGCATGACCTGGACCTTGTCTTTCGGGGTCCCCGGCGGCAGCGCCCAGGGCCGCAGCATGGCCGCCGGCAGCATCAGCACCTTCATGAACGCGATGTCGGCCGCCTTGGTGACCCTGGGGTTCAGGTACGGCACCTTGCGTTCCTCCAGTTCCGGATGGCGCTCCTCGCCGATGTACGCGATGATCTTGGCTTCGCCGTCATCTATCATGGACATGCCGGTGGATTTCACCGAGTCCCAGCTCCACCCCGTAAGGGCGTCCACTTCCTTCTGCAGGAGCGCGGCCCGGATGGGCGCGGTGCCCTTGTAACCGGACACGATCTTGGAGGTCTTCGGCCCGAAGATGTCGTTCATGGCCAGCGGGATGCTGCAGGTGGGGCTGTTGCGGGACGTGCAGCCGAAGATCAGCGTCTTGGTATCGGGATTCAGCCAGTCGTCCATGCTCTGGATCGGCGACCCCTTGCGCACCACCGCGGTGACGGGACCGGCGTTGGCCAGACCCAGCCAGATGAACTTGTTGACATCGTACTTGATGCCGGGGAAGTTCAGGAACTGAGCCTGCGCCAGGTTCCAGCTCGGCTGGACCAGGGTAAGGCCGTCCGGCTTGGTCACGTTGTAGACGTAGTTCGTCCCGATGAGGCCGCTGCCGCCCGGTATGTTGATGACGATGACCTTGGGCTTTCCGGGTATCTGATTGCCCAGGTGACGCGCGAACAGACGGGAGTAGGTGTCGTAGCCGCCCCCGGGCGAATGCACCGACACGATCTTGACCGTCTTGCCTTCGTAGAACGACTTGGCCGCGGCGGCGCTTCCGCACGCCAGCAGCACAGCCATGATGAGCCCGATCCATGCCATTCGTCGAAACATGATAGTTCTCCTTGTTGGACAGACAGTTCTCACCCGATTTACGGAGGGTACGATAGACCAGCGGGCGGGTCATTTCAACAGCGTCTCCACCGGAGAATCCCGTACGCGAACCCGTCATTCCGGCGAAACCGGCATCCGGGAGGGATGGAACTGCCGGCCTTCCGCCCCCTCCTGGGCTGGATTCCGGCTTTCGCCGGAATGGCGAGTTCCGAGCGCCCCGCCCGTTTGTCGAATGCGGCTACCCGTGTTTCTATCAAAGCCCTTGGAACCATAGGGAGATCGCATGTCGAAACCGATCCTGCACGACGTCAAGGTCCTGGACCTGAGCCACATGTACCCGGGCACGCTATGCAGTTGGCTGCTGGCGGCGCTGGGGGCGGAGATTCTCAAGGTGGAGGCGCCCGGGGCGGTGCGTACGGGGGCGCCCTTCCTCAACCAGGGCAAGAAGAGCATCGCTCTGAACCTCAAGACCGACGCGGGGCTGGAGGCCCTCTACAAGCTGGCGAAAGCCTCCGACATCGTGCTGGAGGGTTTCCGGCCCGGCGTGGCGCGCCGGCTCCGGGTGGACTACCCAACGCTGCGGCGGTTGAACCCGAAGCTGGTCTACTGCTCCATCTCGAGCTTCGGCCAGACCGGCCCGTCGGTGGCTTACTCTGCCCACGACATCAACTTTCTTGCCCTGAGCGGCATGCTAGGCATCGGCCGGGAGGCCGGCCGGCGGCCGGTGCCGCCTGCGGCCCAGGTGGCCGACGTGGCGGGCGGCGGGTATCCGGCCTTCGCCGCCATCCTCGCGGCCTATATCGCGGTGCTTCGGGACGGGGAGGGTCGCTACATCGACATCTCCATCTTCGACTGGACCCTGCTCATGGTGGCGCGCTACCTGATGCTGGAGCCGCCGCCCCGGCGTTCCCGGCCCGTGGTCAAGCGCGAGCACGCCACCCTGGCCGGCACCGCCGCCGGTTACGGTACCTACGAGGCCGCGGACGGCGGATTCGTGTCGCTGGCGGCCCTCGGGCCCAAGGAGTGGGCTCTCCTGTGCAAGGCTCTGGGACTGGAACGGTACGTCGACTCGGCCCTGGACCCGGTCAAGACGCCCAGGATCAAGGCGGCCATGCGCCGTGTCTTCAAGACACGGCCCCGCGACCACTGGGTGAAGCTTCTCCGCAACGACTACCGCCTTTCAGTGGCGCCGGTATACGAGCCCGAGGAGGTGCTGGAGGATCCTCACGTCCGTTTCCGTAAGACGCTCGCCCCAAGGGAGAGCGCCGGCGCGGTCGAGTTCACGCCGCCGTTCTGGTTCGCCGGCGCGCGGAGGCCCGCGGGCAGGATCTGCCGCGTCGGCCAGCACACGGTCGCCGTGCTCAAAAGCCTGGGCTACAGCGCGCCCGAGATTCGGGATCTCCGCAAGGCCAAGGCCATCTGATGGGCTAAACCCCGCCCTGTAGTCTTGTAGGTCGGGTTAGCCGAAGGCGTAACCCGACGGAGGCGGCGGGCCACGTCGGATTACGCTTCGCTAATCCGACCTACGTCGTTGTCGAGGTTTGCACTCCCACGGGTTCATGCGGGATTCCCGGTTGAACACCGTCCATGATTGGAGTAATTCTCCGGTAGCGTTCTCGGGCGCATTTTGGCGTCGAAAGACGGCGCCGATGGAGGAGGCAGACCATGTCGGACGTAAAGCCCGGGCTCGAAGGCGTGGTGGCCGGCGAGACGGCCATCTGTTCGGTGCGCCCGGAAGGCGAGCTGGTCTACCGGGGCTACGACGTGCACGACTTGGCCGAGCAGGCGGCTTTCGAGGAGGTCGCCTACCTGGTGCTGTTCGGCAGGCTCCCCACCCGTGCCGAGCTGGAGGCGTTCGAGGCGGAGCTGCGCTCCCAGCGGGCGCTGCCGCCGGGCGTGGTAGAGAGCCTCGATCTGCTCCCGTCGGACGCGGTGCCCATGGATGCGCTACGCACCGCGGTATCGTCACTGGCGCTTTACGATCCCGACGCCGGAGACGACTCCCGCGATGCCAACCTGAGGAAGGCCACCCGGCTGCTGGCGCGCCTGGCCACCGTGGTGGCGGCGGTGCACCGGCTCTCGCAGGGACTGGAGCCGGTGGCGCCGGATTCCGATCTGAACCACGCGGCCAACTTTCTCCACATGCTGCGGGGCGAGCGGCCGGACGAGTTCGAGGCCAGGGTGCTGGAGGTGACGCTGATCCTGTACATGGAGCACGAGTTCAACGCCTCCACGTTCACCGCCCGGGTGATCGCGTCGACGCTGGCGGACTTGTACGGCGCGGTGGTGGGGGCCATCGCGGCCCTCAAGGGACCGCTTCACGGCGGCGCCAACGAGAAGGCCATGGACGTGATCCTGGAGATAGGGGAGCCGGAGCGGGCGGAGGCGTGGGTGGAGGAGAGCCTGCGGGAGAAGAAGCGGGTGATGGGGTTCGGCCACCGCATCTACAAGACGGCGGACTCGCGGGTGGAGGTGGCGAAGAAGTGGGGGGCGCTGTTGGGCAAGCAGCTCGACGACACCCGGCTGAGCGACATCTGCGTCACGGTGGAGGAGGTGATGCGGCGGGAGAAGAACCTGTGTCCCAACGTGGACTTCTACGCCGCGCCGATCTACCACATGATGAGGATCCCGATCGCGCTGAACACGCCGATATTCGCCATGAGTCGGGTGGTGGGGTGGTCGGCGCACATCATCGAACAGATGGACAACAACCGCCTGTTCCGTCCCAACTCGCGGTACGTGGGCGCCACGGGTCTGGAGTTCGAGCCGCTGGACCGGCGTGGCTGAGCCGGGGGCACGGGAACGATCCGAACGATGGCGGAGCCGCTAACCGCACCGCAAGCGCTGGACGGCGTGAGGGTCGTGGAGCTCGCGGACGCCGAGGGCGAGTACTGCGGCAAGCTGCTGGCGGACTTCGGCGCCGAGGTGATCAAGGTCGAGCCGCCCGGAGGCAGCCCTTCCCGCGGCGAGCCCCCGTTCGTGGACGACCGGCCGGGCCCCGATCGAAGCCTCCCTTTCCTTTACTTCAACGCCAACAAGAAGAGCGTTACGGCCGACCTCGACACCGAGGCAGGCCGGGAACGCGTTCGGGACCTTGCGCGGACCGCGGACGTGGTACTGGAGAGCGGGGCTCCCGGAGCCCTGGCGGCCATGGGGCTGGGGTATGAGGACCTACGCGCGGCAAACCCGCGTCTCCTGTACGCGTCGGTCACCGCGTTCGGCCAGACCGGACCCTACAGCGGCTACCGCTGGTCGAGGCTGGTGGCGTTCGCCATGGGCGGGCTCATGTACGTAAGCGGCAAACCGTCGGCGCCGCCGGTGAACGCGCCGGGCGCGCAGGCGTTTCTGGTGGCTTCGGCCCACGCCGCGCTGGCGATTCTCATGGCGCTGTGGCATGTGCGGCGGGGCGGCGCCGGACAGCATGTCGACGTCTCCATGATGGACTGTCTGGCGGCCATGGAGAACATGGTGTCGCGTTCCGCTTCCACCGGAGTACACCCCCGCCGGGACGGCACCCAGCACCGGTTCGCCGCACCCGGCACGATCTACCGCTGCCGTGACGGCTACGTGCACATCTTCGTGACCAACTCCCAGCCGGGAGCCTGGGACCGGTTCGTGGACTGGCTCGGCTTGCCTGAGGCGCTGACCGGCGACGAGTTCAACGACCCAGTCTACCGCCGCGCCCACGTCGCCGAGGTGGATCGGGTCGTGTCGGCAATCCTGGCGGGGCTCCCCAGGGAGAAGGTCTACGAGGAGCTCCAGGACCGCCACATCCCGTGCGCCCCGGTGAACACGCCGCTGGAGTTCGTGCGCGACCGCCACATCGAGTCTCGCGGCTTCGTTGTCGACACCGTGCACCCACGGCTGGGCCCCATGGAGTTCCCGGGCCGGGCCTACAAGACCGGGAGTTGGCGGTTTCGGCATCACGCGCCGGCGGTGGGGGAGCACGACGAGGTTGTGCTGAACGGCTTCAAGGCCGCGCGGGATACAGCGCAGACGCGCACGGTGGCTCCGAAGCCTGTGCCGGACCGGGGCCCGGATACGAATACGGGAGCAGGAAACGGGACGGCGCCGGACGGGCTGCCCTTGACGGGGATTCGCGTCGCCGACTTCACCCACATGGTCGCCGGCCCCTACGGCACCATGCAGCTTGCCTACTTCGGCGCCGAGGTGATCAAGATCGAGTCCCGGGCGCGGCCGGACACCTGGCGCATCCGCGAGGGCAACAAGGACGTGGAGGCGTCGCTGCCGTTCGCCGACCACAACCGCAACAAGCTGTCGGTGACCGCCAATCTCAAGAACGCCGAGGGCAGGGAGCTGGCGCGGCGCATCATCGCCGAGAGCGACGTGGTGGTGGAGAACTTCAGCGTCGGGGTCATGGACCGTCTGGGGCTGGGTTACGAGGAGCTTCAGGCGCTGAAGCCGGACATCATCATGATCCGGCTCCAGGGGCTCGGCACCACCGGCCCCCGAAAGAACTACGTGACCTGGGGCCCGAGCCTGATGCCGTTCTCCGGCATGACCTGGCTCTGGAACCACCCGGACGGCGGTGCGCCGGTGGGTTCCCAGACGTCCTACCCCGACTACATCGTCTCCATCCACATGGCCTTCGCGCTGATGGCCGCGCTGCACCACCGCGCCAATACGGGGGAGGGGCAGTTCATCGACATTGCCCAGGGCGAGGTGACGGCGTCGCTCATCGGGCCGGCACTGCTGGACGGACTGGTCAACGGGCGCGCCGCGGAGCCGGTGGGAAACCGCGGCCACGCCGGCGCCCCCCACGGCTGCTATCCCTGCGCGGGTGAAGACCAGTGGTGCGTGATCTCGGTGGGGGACGATGCGGAGTGGCAACGTTTGTGCGCGGTCATGGGAAACGGCGGGACTGTACGTGACGAGCGCTTCGCCACCCCGGCGGGGCGCCGGGCCAATGCCGAGGACCTGGACGCCCTGGTGTCCAAGTGGACCCGCCGGCGGAGCCCACGCGAGGTCATGGAATCGCTCCAGGCGCACGGCGTGACCGCGGGGATGGTGTCGGACGGCACGACGCTCGTCAACGACCCGCACCTCCGCGGGCGTGGCTCCGTGGTCGCCCACGAGCATCCGCGCCAGGGGCGGCTCACGCTGCCAGGTATCGTGATGAAGCTTTCCGAGACGCCGGGGGAGATTCGCCGCCACGCCCCGTTGCTCGGCCAGGACACACACACGGTGCTGAGCGGTTTGCTCGGACTGACCGACGAGGAGATTCACAGCCTGGAGGCCGCCGGGGCGTTTTGAAGAGGCCCAACCCCGTCATTTCCGCTTGTGCGGGAATGACGGAGGAACCGAAAGTTCCCGGGAGGAGCCGGGGATGAAGGAAGTCTGAAGACAAGGAGCAACATGGACTACGAGGCAATCATTTTCGAGCGAAAGAACGGCATCGCGTACGTGACACTGAACCGCCCGGAGGTGCTGAACGCGCGAAACCGGCAGATGCGCGAGGAGCTCATCAGCGCGGTCACCGCCATTCGCGCGGACCCCGAGGTCCGGGTGGTGATCCTCACGGGCGCCGGGGAGCGGTCCTTTTCGGCTGGACGGGACCTCAAGGAGGCGGCCCAGGAGAAGGTGGGAGTGGTGGCGGCGCGGCAGGCGAAGCTGGAGGTCGGCGACACCGAGCTGATCGCGCGTCTCAACAAGCCGGTGATCGCCGCCATCAACGGCTTCGCCCTGGGCGGCGGCTGTGAGCTGGCGCTGGCCTGTGACATCCGGGTGGCGGTGGAAGACGCAAAGCTGGGGTTGCCCGAGGTTTCCCGCGGCATGATCCCGGGCAGCGGCGGTACGCAACGCCTGTCGCGGGTGGTGGGCCTCGGCAAGGCGCTGGAATTGATCCTCACCGGCAGCGTCATCGATGCGCAGGAAGCCCTTCGCATCGGCCTCGTCAACAAGGTGGTGCCGCGCGACCAGCTCATGGCGGCGGCCGAGGAATACGCCCAGGCCATCGTCACCAAGGCGCCGCTGGCGGTGATCTTCGCCAAGGAGGCGGTGCGCGAGGGCTACGAGATGTCGCTGGACGACGGCCTGCGCCTGGAGACCGACCTGTCGGCCTTGCTCCGGACCACGGCGGACGTCAAGGAGGGCGCCCGCGCCTTCGTGGAGAAGCGCGCGCCGCAGTGGCGCGGCGAGTAGGCGCCCCGCGGAAACGCCTCCTCTCCCTCTGGGAGAGGGCTGGGGTGAGGGTGGCCGGCGCAAGCCCCTCGCCGGGCAGGAGATACACGTCGGATTCGCGCGCCGTAATCCGACCCGGCCCAATACACAGGAGATGACATGGCGGAATACGGCTCCGATCTGATCGTGGACATGCTCAAGAGCCTGGGGATCAAGTACGCGGCGCTGAACCCCGGGGCGAGCTTTCGCGGCATCCACGATTCGCTGGTCAACTACAACCACAACAAGCACCCGGAGATGATCGTCTGCTGCCACGAGGAGATCGCCGTGGCGGTGGCCCACGGCTACGCCAAGGCCACCGGCGAACCCATGGCCGCCATCGTGCACGACGTGGTGGGGCTCCAGCACGCCTCCATGGCCATCTACAACGCCTGGTGCGACAAGGCGCCCGTGCTCGTGCTGGGAGGCACCGGGCCCATGGACACCACCAAGCGCCGGCCCTGGATCGACTGGATCCACACCGCCCTCGTGCAGGGCAACTTCGTGCGCGACATCGTCAAGCTGGACGACCAGCCCATGAGCCTGGGGGCGCTGCCAAACTCCATCCTGCGCGGCTACCGGGTGGCCATGACCGAGCCCAAGGGCCCGGTCTACCTGTGCTTCGATCTCGACCTGCAGGAGTCGCGGCTGCCGGAGGCCATGATGGCGGGCGTGCCCGCGCCGGACCGCTTCCGCCCGCCGGTGCCGCTACAGGCCGAGCAGGGGGCCATCGAGGAGGCGGCGGCGTGGCTGTGCGAAGCGCAAAACCCGCTCATCATCGCCGACTACCTGGGCCGCAATCCCAATTCCATGCTCTCGTTGGTGGAGTTGGCGGAGGCGCTGGGTGCGGCGGTGGTGGACCGGGGTGCGCGCCACAACTTCCCCAACACCCATCCGCTGGACCTGAGCGGCAAGGAGAAGGAGCTGGTGGCCGAGGCCGACGTCATCCTGGGGCTGGACGTCATGGACCTCTACGGTGCCCTGCACCGGCACGACGCCAGGACCCAGACGTCCGAGCCCGCGTTCCAGCCTGGCTGCAAGATCATCAACGTGACCCTGGCGGACTTCGCCATCAAGAGCTGGTCCACCGAGTACATGGAGCTGTCGCCCGTGGACCTTCCCATCCTGGCCGACACGTCGGTGTTCGTGCCCGCGCTGACCGAGGCGGTCAAGCGGCGCGGCGGCCCCGAGCAATCCGTTAAGGATGACCGCTGCCGCGCGCTTGAGCAGCGACACCGGGAGATCCGCGAGGAAAGCCAGGCCATGCTGCGCAAGCGCTGGGACGAGCGCCCCATCTCGCCGCCGCGCATGTCCCAGGAGATCTGGGAGGTCATCAAGGACGAGGACTGGACCTTGGTGGCTGGCTCCTTCCGCGGCTGGCCGCGGCGGCTTTGGGACTGGGAGAAGCCCAACGTGTTCCTGGGCGGCTACGGCGGCGGCGGCTTGGGCTACGCGCCGGGAGCGTCGGTGGGCGCGGCCTTGGGACTCAAGGACACGGGCACCGTGTGCATCGACCTGCAGCGCGACGGCGACCTGCTCTACACCAACAGCGCCCTGTGGACCGCCGCCAGCTACAGCGTGCCGCTCCTCATGCTCATGACCAACAACCGCACCTACTACAACGACGAGGAGCATCAGGAGCGGGTGGCGGTGGAGCGCAGCCGCCCGGTGGAGAACAAGGGCATCGGCATGCGCATGGAAACGCCGCCGGTGGACTTCGCCACCCTGGCCAAGTCCTTCGGCGTCTACAGTGAGGGTCCCGTGGAGGATCCCGCGGACATCCAGCCCGCGGTCAGGCGCGCGCTGGCCGTTGTCAAGGAAGAGCGCAAGCCGGCGCTGGTGGATGTGATCATACAGTCTATCTGAGGTACTTTAGTCGAAGGACGCCATCTAGTCAGGAGGATTCGTCATGGCACACGATATCGTGATTCGCGGCGCGACCATTTGTGATGGCTCGGGCAAGCCCGGCTACACCGGGGACGTGGCCGTCGAGGGAGGAACGCTCCGGCAGGTGGGCGGCAAGGCCGGGGCGGCCCGGCGCGAGGTGGACGGCGACGGCCTGGTGGCGGCGCCCGGCTTCATCGACGGCCACACCCACATGGACGCCCAGCTCCTGTGGGATCCCCAGGTGACCAGTTCCTGCTACCACGGCGTCACCAGCATCGTCACCGGCAACTGCGGCCTGAGCCTTGCGCCATGCAAGCCGGAGGACCGGGACATCCTGCTGCAGACCTTCTCCCACGTGGAGGGCATGGACATCGGGCTCCTGCGGCGCGCGGTGGAGTGGAGCTGGACCGACATGGCCGGCTACATCAACGCGGTGGAGGCCATGCGGCCGGCACTGAACGTCGGCATGCTGGTGGGGCACTGCCCGCTGCGCCAGTACGTCATGGGCGACGACGCCATCAGGCGCGCCGCCACCGCGGACGAGATCGCGGCCATGCAGGCGCTCCTGCGCGAGGCGCTCAACGCCGGGCTGCTGGGCTTCTCCACCAACCGCAACGAGCGCCACTTCCGCGAGGACGGCGAGCCGCTGCCCAGCCGGCTGGCGGAGTGGGAGGAGCTCGAAGCGCTGGGGCAGGTGCTCACGGACATGAACCGCGGCCTCATTCAGATGAGTTCCGCGGGCCAGAACGCCGATCGGGTGGCGTCCCTGGCCGACTTCTCGCTCCGCACCGGCCGCCCGGTGGTGTGGAACTCCATCCTGCACCGCTGGGCCAGGCCCGACGAGTGGCGCGAGCTGTTGGATGCCACGGTAAAGGGCTTCGAGCGCGGCGCCCAGGCGTGGGCCAACACCAACGTCCGGCCCTTCAACAACCGCTTCAACCTCATCGACGGGCAGGAGTTCGACGAGTTCCCCACCTGGCGCGGCCTCATGTTCAGCCCCATCGAGGAACGCCGGGCCGCCTTCCAGGACCCGGAGGTGCGCAAGAAGCTGCGCTGGGAGGTGGTGGAGGACACCAGCACTTCGGCCTTTCACCGGCGCTGGGATATCGTCTACATCGTCAAGCCCGCCACCGAGAAGAACGCCCATCTCAAGGGCGCCAACGTGGCCGACTACGCCCGCTCCCAGGGAAAGGACGTCTTCGACGCGTTCATGGACCTGTGCCTGGAGGAAGACCTGGCGACCGGTTTTCAGACCGCCCACACCAACGGCGATGCCGATGCCGTGGGCGCCATCGTGTCGAGTCCCTACACCGTGCTGGGGCAGTCGGACGCCGGCGCTCACGTGGCCATCGACGCGGGCTTCGGCTACTGCACGCTGCTGCTGGCCAAGTACGTACGGGAGCGCGGCGACCTCACTCTGGAAGAGGGTGTCCGCAAGCTCACCTCCATGCAGGCCGAGATCTGCGGCATCGCCGACCGCGGCCGGCTCGAGGAGGGAATGGCAGCCGACGTGGTGGTGTTCGACGCCGCCACCGTGGCTCCCCGTGAGCCCGAGCTGATGCACGACTTCCCCGGCGGCGCCGCCCGGCTGATCCAGCAGGCCGACGGCATCCGCACGGTCCTGGTAAACGGCCAGGCGGTGCTGGAGGACGGCGAGCCCACCGGGGAACGCTCCGGGAAGGTATTGCGGAACGGGTTGTAAGGCCGGCCCCGTGGCGCGGGCGCCCTCCGCCGGCGCCCCCGCAAGAAGTCATTCCCGCGAAAGCGGGAATCCAGGGGTGGCGGAGGGGTCGTGTCCGTATCGCCCGAGGATTGATCCGATATGGGTTACGAGAACGTGCTCACCGAGATGGACGGCGACCTGCTCATGGTCACGCTGCACTGGCCGGAGCGGCGCAACGCCATGAACCACCAGATGCGCGTGGACCTGCTGGACTGCGTCCGCCGGGCCGAGGCCGACGACGCGGTGAAGGCCATCGTGCTCACCGGGCACGGCGACAAGTCCTTCTGCGCCGGGGCCAACATCCCGGAACTGGCGGAGCGCACGCTGGTGTCGGAGATGGGTCCGTCGGCGACGTTGCGGAAGGACCTCCCGACCGCCATCGAGCGCCTCGGCAAGCCCAGCGTCGCCGCCATCAACGGCTACTGCTTCGGCGCCGGCCTGGAGCTGGCCATGGGCTGCACCGTCCGCATCGCCAGCGACAATGCGCTGCTCGGGCAGCCGGAGATCAACCTGGGCCAGATCCCCGGCAGCGGCGGCACCCAGCGGCTCTACCGGTTCGTCGGTTTGGGTTGGGCCATGCAGATGGTGCTTACGGGCCAACGCATCGATGCCCGTACGGCCGCCGCCATCGGCCTGGTGACGGAGGTCACGCCGCAGCCCGACCTGCTGCCACGCGCCAGGGAGTTGGCGCGGGCCATGGGCTCCCAGGCTCCGATGGCGTTCGTTGCGGGCCGCGACGCCGTCCTCCGTTCCACCGAGACGGATCTCCTCACCGGCATCGACTACGAGCGCAAGCTCTACGCCGTCTGCATGGCCACCGAGGACTATCGCGAGGCGCTGAAGGCCTACGCCGAAAAGCCCGAGTTCAAAGGTAGTTAGGCGCTGGATGCCCGGGAAAGCCATGCGGAGGCGGCCGCGAACCGGGAAACCCGTTCGCCGCCGCCCCCGCTCGCTCGAGGCGAAACGAATCTACTTCATCTTCAGCGTCTTCTTCATCGCGGGCGTGTACTTCCGGTAGAGCGCCGCGAGGTCCGCGATGTCCTTGTTGGCCCGTTCGGTGCCGCCCGGATCCAGCACGAGGCCCGACTTCTTGATGAACGCGTCGTAGTCCTTGTCGTTCATGGCCTTCATCAGCAACGTCTCCAGGGCCTTCACCACCTTGGCGGGGGTTCCCGGCGGGGCCGCTATATGGCGGGCCGAGGACACCGTGACGTTGTACCCCGCCTCGATGGCGGTGCGGACATCGGGGGCGTTGATGGCTCGCTTGGCTCCCATGGTCAGGACGGGCCGGATCTCGCCGGTCTCGAGGTACGGCACGACGGAGGGATGGTCGATGGGCTGGAAGAAGACGTCGTAGTCACCCCGCAGCAGGCCGGGCAGGTTCTCGCCCGTGCCGCGGTAGCCGGACACGACATTGAAGTCGATGCCCAGCTCGCCGGCCGCGATGAAGGCGTCCACCCAGCGTCCGACGCCGATGGCTTCGAGACCCCAGGTCACGCGCTTGGACTTCTGCAACTCCTCCAGCGACTTGTACTTGGAGTCCCCGCGCAAGAGCAGGGCATAGGGCTCGCCGCCCACCCGTGCCACCCAGGTGAACTTCTCGTAGTCGTAGCCCGTCTTCTTGACGCCCCTGAGGAACGGCACGGCCATCATGCCGCCATGGAGCTGTCCGATGGTGTAGCCGTCGGGCTTGGAGCGGTACAGGTAGACGGTGCCGGTGATGCCGCCGGCGCCGGTGACGTTCTTGACGATCATCTTGACGCCCTTGGGCAGGTACTTCTCGCCGAAGCGGGAAATGGCCCGGGAAATGGTGTCGAAGCCCCCGCCGGGCGAGAAGGTGACGATGCTGTTGATGTTCTTTTTCGGGAACTCCGCCTGGGCCGCGGTGCCGAACAGCAGCAGTACCGCGAAGCCAATGACAACGGCGCTAAGGATACGAGCCATGGTAATACCTCCGTGCAGGCGGTAGCCGCCGGGTTGCCGGCGCGGGCAGCGATTCCCGCGCCATTTGAAAATCGCCATGTTTATTCAGGCAGAGGGCGCATGTCAAGCCGGGAGACAACGCGCATGCGGATGGCGTCCCAACGGTCCGGTCGGGCAGGAGGTCTACTCCTCCGTCGCTCCCGTGGCGCGGAAACTCGGCATGACCTTTTCTCCGAACAGCCGCACCGAATGCTCGGCGTCCGCGAGGCTCATGTCATTGAAATTGACCTGCAGCGAGGCGTCGTCGATGCCGCCCACCGCCTCGTCGTAGGCGGCGATGCGGTCCACCAGTTGACCCGGCGTGCCGACCCAGGCCGCGCCCGCCTCCACCTGGGACTCGAAGGTCTCGCGCTTCAGGGCGGCGAGGATCTTGTCGTAGTTCTTGTAGTCGGCGGAGGAGGTGCCTGTGATCCAGCCCGAGGCAGCGTCGACCAGCGCGGCGAGATAGCGGTTCAAGGGGCCGCGCGCGATGCGCACCGCTTCATCCGCGTCTTCGTGACAGTACATGTGGAAGGCGAGCATCACCCGGCCGTTGCCCGGATGGCCGGCCTTGTCCCAGGCTTCGCGGTAGATGCCGCAGAGTTCGCGCATGGCGGAGCGGGCGATGGGGATCGCCATGATCCAGTTTCCCTGCCGGCCCGCCTTCTCGAACGATTGGGGCGTGCCGAGGGCCGCCGTCCAGAACCGCGGGCGGGGCTTCTGGGTCGGGCGGGGCAGCGAGGTGATGTTCTCGAAGCCGTGAAACCGCCCCTTCTCGGTGACGTTCTCCTCTTCGAGCAGACGGCCCACCTGTGTCATGCCCTCGTCGAAACGCGCCACCGATTCGTCCGGCGAGATGCCGAAGCGCCGGAACTCGTGGGGCAGGAAGGCGCGCGCGAAGCCCACCTCCAGCCGCCCGCCCGAGATGGCGTCGAGCATGCCGATCTCGCCCGCCAGCTTGAGCGGGTTGTTGAACACCGGCAGCACCGCGCCGGTGATCAGGCGCGCGGTCTTGCTGCGCTGCGAGGCCGCGGTGAGCAACACGATCGGGTTCGGGCTGTAGCCGCCATAGAAATGGAAATAGTGTTCTACCGTGCGGATATGCGTATAGCCGTACTCGTCGCACAGCTCGCACAGCTTCAGGCAGTCATCGAAGTACTCGGTTGCGGAGCGTTGCTCCGGCCCGACACACGGAAAGAACTGCATCCCGAATTCCATGATCGTGGCTCCCACTGCCCTCCGGCCCCGATGTGGGCAGCCACTCTAGCGGATGGCCGCCTGTCTTGACAACGCACGGGCGATGGCCCTAGAGTCGAGGTGTTCACTCACCTGCGGCCGGATGCACTCCAGAGCGTGACCGAATGCGCATCCAGTCAACTCCACCGCGCCGCCGGCAATTTTTCAGCGAATAATCCAATCGAGGAGGAAACCATGGCCAGAGACATCGAAGTCATCGATGCGGACGGGCACATCACCGAGACCGACGAGCAGCTCAAGAAGTACATGGAGGCGCCGTGGGTGGACCGGACGGCGACCCTGTATCCCATCGACAACTGGGACCGTTCCATCGGCGGGACCCTGGGGACGACGGCGTGTGACGCCAAGACGTGGCTGAACGCCATGGACGAGGGCGGGCTCACCACCGCGTACCTCTATCCGACGGGCGGCCTCGGCATCGGCTGGATCCGGGAGCCGGATCTGTCGGTGGCCCTTTGCAAGGCCTGGAACGATTTCGTCTCGGAGGAGTTCCAAAAGGTGAGCCCGAGGCTCAAGGGGGTGGCGCTGGTGTCGTTCCAGGACGTGCCCGAGGCCGTGAAAGAGTTGCGCCGGGCGGTCACGGAGCTGGAACTCACCGGGCTCATGCTGCCGGCCGTGGGGCTGCGGCTGCCGCTGGGCCATGAGGACTACTGGCCCATCTACGAGGAGGCCGAGAAGCTCAACTGCATGGTGGGCGTGCACGCCACCGTGCGCGGGCCGCAGTACTTCGGGGCGGATCAGTTCGACCAGTTCATCGAGGTCCACACGCTGTCCCACGCCTTCGCGCAGATGATGCAGATGACCAGCATGATCTTCCGGGGCGTGATGGACCGGTTCCCCAACCTGCGGGTGGCGTTCATGGAGGCGGGCTGCTCGTGGGCGCCCTATTGGGCCGGCCGAATGGACGAGGAGTGGGAGAAGCGCGGCGCGGCCGAAGCGCCTCTGTGCAAGAAGAGGCCCAGCGAGTACGTGCGTAGCGGCAACATCTACTTCCACGCCGAGGACTACGAGCCCTTCATCGGCGAAACCGGCAAGTGGCTGAGCCCGGACGTGCTCTACTACGCGTCCGACTACCCCCATTGGGACATGGAGTTCCCGGAGAACATCGACCACCTCGGCCGCCGCGAGGATCTGTCCCCGGAGGACAAGAAGTGGCTGCTGGCGGATTCGGCAAAGCGGTTATACGGCGTGACGAGCTAACCCGATCGCCTGCGCCTGCCCTCCGTCATTCCCGCGAAAGCATGCCCTCGACCCGATCGGGGGCGGGAATCCAGGAGGGCAGGGCGGGGAACCACGGCCGTCGGCACCTTCGTGGCCGGCGGCCGTTTTCCTAGAACTCGGGGATCTCCCGCAGCCGCATCTTTTTCTTCAACGCCTGCCGCAGCACGTACGTACCCACCGCCAGGTCCTCGTCCGGGATCCCGTTGGACTGGAACAGCACCTTGCGGGGCTTTCCCCGAACGCCGTCGGCCACGATGGCCTCCAGCGGCACCACGTCCCGCCAGCGTAGCTGCCTCCGGGCGCAGGCATCGATCAGGTCGCCGCTGTCGTTCCGCGCGGTGGCGAGGTCGTCGGTCACCACAAGGTCCATGGAGCGGATGAGCCGTCCGGACACCTCGTGCTTGACCGGCTGGTTGGCGCCGATGGTGGCCACGAGGACGTCGTCCTTGAGCCGCCGGCCGTCGGCGATGGGTGTCGTGGAGTCGGTGGATATCACCAGTATGTCCGACTCGCTCTCCACCTCGTCCACGGAGCCGGCAACCCGGAAGGGCGTTTTCACCACCTTGCTCATGGTCTCGATGAAGCCCTGGCGCCGCCTGGCGTTGCGGCCGAACACCAGCACCTGCTTCGGCCGGCAGGCCTTGACCACCGCCTCCACCTGGAACGTGCCCTGCCAGCCGGGGCCGATGAGCCCCAGCACCGACGGTTTCGGAGGGGCCAGGTATTTCGCCGCTACCCCGGTGGCGGCCCCCGTGCGGAGGCTGCTGAGATAGGCCGCGCTCATGACGCATTTGAGCCCGCCGGCGCCGCCGTCGTACAGGCTGATGGTATTGGCCTTGCCGACGTAGCTTCGCAGCGCGATGAGGTCGGTGCTCTCGTGCCACGCGGCCATCACGTTGAGTTGCTTGCTGCTCCCCTTGAGCCGCCGGCGCGGTACGGTCCGCACCTTGCCCGTGGCCCGGTCGCGGAACATCCTGTCCAGCAGACGGATGCACGTCGCCATGTCGATGAGTTCGCGGGTCTGCTTCGCGCTGATGATCAAGGCCATGGGTCTCCTTCTTTTCTTGCGGTAGTGAACGGGCTTCGGGCGTCCGCGCAATATGCCGTCGAATGCTTGAATCGTCATTCCGGGCTTGAACCGGAATCCAGGGCGAGAGGGGTGCCGGGACTCAATCCTTCGAGCCCAGCTTGCGGTCCAGGTTGAAGGCGGCGCTGATGAGGCCCAGGTGGGTGAACGCCTGGGGGAAGTTGCCCAGGGCCTCGCCGCGGGGGCCGGTCTCCTCGGAATAGAGCCCCAGGTGGTTGGCGTAGCTCAGCATCTTCTCGAAGATGAAGCGGGCGTTGCCGAGCCGGCCGGCCCGGGTCAGCGCCTCCACCAGCCAAAAGGTGCACATGCTGAAGGTGCCTTCGTCGCCGGCGACGCCGTCGGCCGTCCGGGCCACGTCGTAGCGGTAGACCAGGCTGTCCGACACCAGCCCGTGCTCGTGCGGCGGGCAGTTGATGGCCTCCAGGGTGGAGAGCATCTTGGGGTCGGTGGGGGAGACGAAGAAGACCAGCGGCATGAGTAGATTGCTGGCGTCCAGCGTGTCGCTGCCGAAGGCCTGCACGAAGGCGTTCCGTTGCCGGTTGAACCCCTCGGCCATGATCTTCTGGTAGATGGCGTCCCGGTTCTGGAGCCAGCGCTCGCGGTTGGCCGGGAAGGAGCGTTTCTCCGCCAGCCGCACGCCCCGGTCCAACGCTACCCAGCACATGAGCTTGGAGTAGACGAAGT